>NZ_AP028878.1 GCF_036511935.1 Marinobacter nanhaiticus D15-8W
TCGGACGCGTGCACGAGTGGACTTCCAACGCCGCGTGGTCGAGCGCTATGGTTCTGCAACGTCCTATCCGGGATCGGCTACGCATTGGAGGCAGGCTGTCGTGCCACAGACCATTTGGCATCAGTGTCTTGAAGTACTTCGGGATGAGTTTCCCGCACAACAGTTCAATACCTGGCTTCGTCCGCTGCAGTCCGACCACCGGGACGATCAGCTTATGCTATTTGCCCCTAACCGGTTCGTGATGGATTGGGTGAATGAGAAATACCTCCGCCGCATTGAAGAGGTGCTGAAGGATTTGCAGGGCGGGCAGGCGCCTCGTATCAATATGCGTGTAGGGTCGGCCCCGGAAGAGTCGGCTGCAGCACCGGTGCGCCGGTCCTCAGACACGCCCCGGCGGCAGACACGGCAGGAAGACAGCGCAGAGACCGTGAGCGAGGAAGAGAAAGGCGTTGCCGCCACGCTGGTGGATCGCTCCAGTCCCACGACCGCTCCGGCTGCGCGGCCCGCAGCATCGGCGCGACGGAGTGTCCAGGTCGAAGGTGATATCAAGCACCAGAGCTTCCTCAACGAGAGCTTTACCTTCGAAACCTTCGTCGAAGGCAAGTCGAATCAACTCGCTCGTGCCGCATCCATGCAGGTGGCAGAGAATCCCGGCGGTGCCTATAACCCCTTGTTCCTCTATGGCGGGGTGGGTCTGGGTAAAACCCATTTGATGCACGCCGTGGGGAACGAGATCGTGCGTCGTAATCCCCGGGCCAAAGTGGCCTACCTGCGTTCCGAGCGCTTTGTGGCGGATATGGTCAAGGCGCTGCAACTCAACGCGATTAACGAATTCAAGCGTTATTATCGGTCTGTAGATGCGCTGCTCATCGACGACATCCAGTTCTTTGCCCGCAAGGAGCGCTCACAGGAAGAGTTTTTCCACACCTTTAATGCGTTGCTCGAGGGTGGACAGCAGGTCATTGTCACCTGCGACCGGTTCCCCAAGGAAATCTCCGATATGGAGGAGCGGCTGAAGTCCCGTTTCGGATGGGGGCTTACGGTGATGGTCGAGCCGCCCGAACTGGAAACCCGGGTCGCGATTCTGATGAAAAAGGCGGAGCAGGCCAATGTCCGGCTCAGCAGCGAGGCCGCCTTCTTCATTGCCCAGAAGATTCGCTCCAACGTACGTGAACTTGAAGGCGCATTGCGCTTGGTGATAGCGAATGCTCACTTCACTGGGCAGGAAATTACCCCGCCATTTATCCGTGAGAGCCTCAAGGACCTGCTGGCCCTGCACGAGAAGCAGGTAAGCATCGACAACATTCAGCGCACGGTGGCAGAGTACTACAAGATCAAGGTTGCGGATCTGCTCTCGAAGCGCCGTACCCGTACCGTCACCCGGCCGCGGCAAATGGCCATGTCGCTGGCCAAGGAACTGACCAATCACAGCCTGCCTGAAATCGGCGACGCGTTTGGCGGGCGTGACCATACGACGGTCCTGCATGCCTGCAAGAAAATCGTCGAGTTGCAGGAATCGGATACCAATATCCGTGAGGACTACCAGAACTTCATGCGGTTGCTGACGACTTGAACCCGTTGGCAGACGCAACCCGTGACTAGACGGTCTTTGTATATAAGACGCAACCCGTGACTAGACGGTCTTTGTATATAAGACGCAACCCGTGACTAGACGGTCTTTGTATATAAAAGGAAACGCCTTTCAGGTGCCCCAATAATCCACGAGCAGAATCCGAGTGCCATGAAACTGACGATCAGCCGCGAGTCCCTCCTGACCCCACTTCAGTCGATTGCCGGCGTGGTGGAACGCAAACAGACGATGCCGGTATTGTCTAACGTGCTTCTGGTAGCCGAAGAAAACACGTTGACGCTGACCGGGACCAATATGGAAGTTGAACTGGTGGGCCGCATTACGCCGGTGCATGTGGATCAGCCCGGGCGAATCACGGTACCCGCGCGCAAGCTCTCGGACATCTGCCGGGCGCTGGGCGACGAGGCGCCGATCGAGCTCAACCTGGAGGGTGACCGATTGCATCTGCGGTGCGGGGCCAGTCATTTCACCCTGTCAACCCTACCGGCGGAGCACTTTCCCAACGTCGAAGACGATGCCGAAAGTTTTCGGCTGGAACTTGCGCAGGCGGATTTGCGCGACATGCTGGACGCCACTGCATTCGCTATGGCCCAGCAGGATGTGCGCTACTACCTGAATGGCCTGTTGCTGGAAGTCGACGCGGAGCATCTTCGCGCGGTAGCGACCGACGGGCACCGGCTGGCGATGTCCCATCAGGGCGTCGCGACGGGTATTAGCGAACCGCGGCAGGTCATTGTCCCACGTAAGGGGGTTCTTGAATTGGCGCGGCTGCTGGATGACGTCCAAACGCCGGTCACACTGGTATTCGGTGACAACCATCTGCGTGCAACTATTGGCGCCTACACCTTTACGTCCAAACTGATCGAGGGCAAGTTCCCGGACTATAACCGCGTGATTCCCCGGGGCGGTGACAAGACGATGCTGGCCGATCGCGCCACGCTCAAGAACACCCTGCAGCGGGCGGGTATCCTGTCCCACGAGAACATCCGCGGTGTACGGCTGAACCTGGTGCCTGGTGAACTGCAGATCTTCGCCAACAACCCGGATCAGGAACAGGCTGAGGATGCCATGCCTGTGGATTACCAGGGCGAGTCCCTGCAGATTGGCTTCAATGTCGGCTACCTGGTGGACGTACTCAATGCGCTGGACGATGACCAGGTAAAGATCACGCTGTCCAACCCCAATAGCAGCGCGCTGATCGAGGCCCAAAATGACGCCAGCTGTCTGTATGTCGTCATGCCGATGAGGCTGTAAGGTTAGCGCAGTGACCGCGGGGCTTGCTTGCCGGCAGGCGTCGTTGGTTCGGGCCGCTTCTTTTTCGGGTTGGGTTGTCGATTAGCGGTCGTTTCCACGCAAGACACAGGGAGAAACGGTCATGATAGTAAACGGTATCAAGGGCGCGTTCAGGATCGGCCAGACCCTGTCGGTGCTGGGCAAGACCGGCGTCAACTGGGTCAGGGGCGATCGCCCTCCGACACCCAGGTTGCTTCGACAGACCTTCGAGAATCTGGGCGCCACCTACATCAAGCTCGGCCAGTTTATCGCCAGCTCTCCTACCTTCTTTCCGCCCAGCTACGTCGAGGAATTCCAGAACTGCCTCGATCGCACGCCTGCCCTGCCCTTTAGCGTGATGAAACGGATCCTGCGGGAAGAACTCGGACAACCGCTGGATCGGATCTATTCGGAGATCGATCCAGTCCCACTGGCGTCGGCGTCTATCGCCCAGGTGCACTCGGCTAAGCTGGTCAGCGGTGAGGACGTGGTGATCAAGATCCAGAAACCAGGTGTGGAAAATATCCTGCTCACGGACCTCAATTTTCTCTATGCCTCTGCGCGCATCCTGGAAACCATTGCGCCGAAGTTATCGTGGACTTCGCTTTCCGGCATTGTCGAAGAGATCCAGAAGACCATGATGGAGGAATGCGACTTCATCAAGGAAGCGAACAACCTCAAGACGTTCCGGCAGTTCCTGCTGGATTCCCATAACGATGGCGCGACCGTTCCCATGGTCTACGAGAACGTCAGCACGCGTCGTGTGCTAACGATGGAGCGGTTCTATGGCGTTCCGTTGACGGATCTTGAGAGTATTCGCGAAGTCACCAGCGATCCGGAACGTACGTTGATCACCGCGATGAACACCTGGTTTTCCAGCCTTACCCAATGTGAGTTCTTCCACGCCGACGTGCATGCCGGCAACCTGATGGTATTGCGGGACGGTCGGGTTGGTTTTATCGATTTTGGCATTGTCGGGCGGATAAAGCCGGACACGTGGCAGGCCGTATCTGACTTTATCTCTGCGGTCATGGTCGGTAATTTCGAAGGTATGGCGGGTGCCATGGTGCGCATCGGTGTGACACACGAAACCATCGATGTCGACCAGTTCGCCGATGATTTACGGCGGCTATACCACCAAATGGATCACATGGTGCCGGATACGCCGTACCTTGCCGAGGAGGCAGAGGATGAGGTGAACAATATCCTGATGGATATGGTGAAGATTGGCGAACAACACGGCCTGCACTTCCCACGGGAATTTGCGCTACTGATCAAGCAATTCCTGTATTTCGACCGGTACGTGCACATCCTCGCGCCGGAGATGGATATGTTCATGGACGAGCGGTTGACGATGTTGCATTGATCAACTCCAAACTCCATAGTCAGCCAGCACTTAGCGATAAAGACGGCCCCCGGATGGGGCCTTTTTTTGGTCCATCGCACCTTAGTGGGAATCGTATAACGGAAAGCATCCCGGGAATGGCCAGCCCTGCAGGCTGCTCCTAAGCTGAAGCGTCGGCTACATTTTCCAGATAACTCGAGCATGTAGCAGATGCTTCAGCTTCTGAGGCGCCGAAGGTGCCCAAGGTCTTACGACTCGTGCGGAGGACTCCCGGCCTCCCCGTCACGCTAATCCGCGATGAACCCTTTTTTTGGTTCGGGATATAATTACGGTTGCGCAGTGCGTTGTATTGCTCATTAGCTTAACGCCATACCTATATAAGGAAGGCAGTCGTTTTCGCGCTTCTCATCCGCTGCCTGTTGTTACGCCCCGCCGCGCGAGCTGTCTTCTTCAATCAAACCTGCACGTATGACCAGGGAACCTGTAGACTAGGCACTGCGCTTTTCCGAACGGATCCTATTGGTGCATGGCACTTATCAGACTCCAGACACAGCATTTCCGGAACCTTGCCCCCACCGACCTTATTTTCTCTCCGTCTGTAAATCTCATCTACGGCGAAAACGGGAGTGGCAAAAGTAGCCTGCTTGAGGCTATTGGCTATCTCGGACTTGGCCGCTCGTTCCGGGTGAATCGCCACGAGGCCGTGGTCTGTCATGGCACCAAAAGCCTTACGGTTTTCGGGGAAGTGCGCGACGAGGGTGAACCGGCCGACCATCAGACCCATCGAATTGGCTTGTCGCGGGACCTGAGTCTGGGAGAGACCCGCCTTAAAGTCGACGGGGAGCGGGTTCGTAGCCTTTCGGCTGTTGCCCGTCATTTGCCGGTCTCGGTGATTGATCCCGGTACTTTCGATATCGTGTCGGGTGGCCCGGGTAAGCGACGCCAGTTTCTGGATTGGTCAGTGTTCCACGTGGAACATGGTTTTTCAGCGCTATGGCAACAGTTTCAGCGAAGCGTTTCCCAGCGGAATAAAATCCTCAGAAATGGTAGAATTGACGAGGCGTTACTCCGGATCTGGGACCAGCAATACGTGGCCCTGGCAGAACAGGTTACCGATGCCAGGCGCGACGTTTTCGAAAGGTTCCACCCCCTACTTCTGACCGTTATCGAGGATGTTGGGGTGCCTTGGGGTAGCGACCTCAAGTTTGAATTCTTCCCTGGATGGGATCGCAAATCGACCCTGGCGGATGTCCTGGCAAACCATCGCGAGCAGGAGGCCAAGGTCGGGCACACCTTATATGGCCCGAACCGGGCGGATATGCGTGTGAAGTATCAGGGTCGTCCGGTAGCAGAGACCCTGTCACGAGGTCAGCAAAAAACCCTCGTTATTTTGATGAAGATTGCCCAAGGTCAATTGCTCAGGGCTTTTGGCCGGCAGTGTACGTTTTTACTGGATGATATAAATGCGGAGCTCGATGAGCCGCATCGGCAGATGTTGGCCGGCAAGCTCCGTGATCTTGGTAGTCAGGTGTTTATCACCTCTATCGAGCCGCCCCGCCCTGACAAACTCTGGCGGGAACCAATGCCCGATTTCAAAATGTTCCACGTGGAACATGGCGAGTTTACGTTAGGGAACTTCTGATTCCGGTTTTCAGGGCCGGCCAGGATTGCCGCTAGACCGAATCAGCGGTTCCCACGAACAAGACCCGCGCTTCAGGAGCGTCCGAATGACTACGTCGAATTCTTATAATTCCTCCAGCATCAAGGTCCTCAAAGGGCTGGATGCCGTTCGCAAGCGTCCAGGCATGTACATCGGTGACACGGACGATGGCACAGGTCTCCACCACATGGTGTTCGAGATCGTGGATAACTCGATCGACGAGGCCCTCGCCGGCTTCTGCTCCGAGATCGGGATTGTGATCCACCCGGACGAGTCTGTCACGGTACGGGACAACGGCCGTGGTATTCCGGTAGACCTGCATGAAGAGGAAGGTGTTTCCGCGGCCGAGGTCATCATGACCGTACTCCACGCCGGCGGCAAATTCGACGACAATACCTATAAGGTCTCTGGCGGGCTACACGGTGTCGGCGTTTCGGTCGTCAATGCCCTCTCCTCCCAGTTGCGGCTGACGATTCGCCGAGACAATAAGGTCTGGGAGCAGATCTACCGTGACGGCGTGCCCGATGCGCCGCTTGAGGCTAAAGGCGATACGGACAAGAGCGGGACTGAAGTGCATTTCGTACCCTCGCCGGAGACCTTCACCAATATCGTTTTCCATTACGACATCCTGGCCAAGCGCCTGCGGGAACTGGCTTTTCTGAACAGCGGTGTGCGTATTCGCTTGCAGGATGAGCGCACCGGTAAGGAAGATCTCTTTCAGTATGATGGCGGTCTGCGAGCGTTTGTAGAGCATCTCAACACGAACAAGACGCCGATCAACCGCGTGTTCCATTTCAATCGTGAAAGGGAAGACGGCATCGCGGTAGAAGTCGCAATGCAGTGGAACGATGCCTTCCAGGAAAACATCTTCTGCTTCACCAACAACATCCCCCAGCGGGATGGTGGTACTCACCTGGCAGGTTTCCGCGCGGCCCTCACCCGTTCCCTGAACAGCTATATCGACCAGGAAGGCCTGGGCAAGAAAGCCAAGGTAGCGACCTCTGGCGACGATGCTCGTGAAGGCCTGACAGCGATTATCAGCGTTAAGGTACCCGACCCGAAGTTCTCCTCCCAGACCAAGGACAAGCTGGTCTCCTCGGAAGTTAAAACCGCAGTGGAGCAGGAGTTGTATCAGAGTTTTTCCGACTTCCTGCAGGAGCAGCCGAACGAGGCAAAGTTGATCGTCAATAAGATGATCGAAGCGGCCCGAGCCCGGGAAGCTGCCCGCAAGGCACGTGAAATGACCCGTCGGAAAGGCGCCCTGGATATCGCCGGTTTGCCCGGCAAACTGGCTGACTGTCAGGAAAAGGACCCCGCCCTCTCTGAACTCTACATTGTGGAGGGTGACTCTGCCGGTGGTAGCGCCAAGCAGGGCCGCGACCGCAAGACCCAGGCCATCCTCCCCCTGAAAGGTAAGATTCTCAACGTAGAGAAAGCTCGCTTCGATAAGATGCTTTCCTCTGCAGAGGTTGGCACGCTGATCACCGCATTGGGTTGCGGTATCGGGCGCGAGGAGTTCGATCCCGACAAGCTGCGCTATCACTCCATCATTATCATGACGGATGCGGACGTGGATGGCTCGCACATCCGCACGCTGCTGCTGACCTTCCTGTTCCGCCAGATGCGCGAGATTATCGAGCGCGGGCACGTATTCATCGCCATGCCGCCGCTGTACAAGGTTAAGCGCGGTAAGCAGGAACAGTACCTGAAGGACGAGAAGGCCAAGGAAGCCTACCTGACCCAGACCGCGCTGGAAGGCGCACAGTTCTACGTCAACCCGTCGGCGCCGCCGATCGCTGACTCCGCGCTGGAATCACTGGTCAAGGAATACCAGTCCGTCCTGGCGATGATTGACCGTCTGTCCCGTGCCTACCCCGCTCGTGTACTCGAGCAGATGCTGCATAACACCACGCTTAAGCCCGAGGACCTGAACACTCGAGAGGCTGTGGACAAGTGGGTGGCGCGCCTGGGTGCCGGGTTGGACCTGGATACCCGCACGGGCACCAAATACGTGTTCTCGGTGCATGAAGATCCCGAGCGCAAGTTGTTCGTGCCTAAGGTGGACATCTTTGTGCACGGTATTCCACATACCCATGTGTTCAACCACGAGTTCTTCGAGTCCGGCTCCTACGCAGCGATTGCCCGTCTCGGGGAGAAGCTCGACGGACTGGTGGAAGACGGTGCCTATATCCAGCGTGGGGAGCGCAAGCAGCCGGTACTCAGCTTCGAGGGCGGCCTCGACTGGCTGATGAAGGAAGCTCAACGAGGGCTTAATATCCAGCGCTACAAGGGACTGGGTGAGATGAACCCGGAGCAGCTTTGGGAAACCACCATGGACCCGGAAACGCGCCGCATGATGAAGGTCACCATAGAGGATGCCATCGCTGCGGACCAGATTTTCACCACCCTCATGGGTGATGAGGTCGAACCTCGTCGTGACTTTATCCAGACCAACGCGCTGGAAGTCACCAACCTCGACGTCTGATCGTCCGGTTCAAACCAAACCTACGGAATCCTTAACGGGATTCCGGCAAAGAAAAAGCCCGGTCCTCGAAGAGGAACCGGGCTTTTTGCGTCTCGGAGAGCGATGTCTTGGCTACTGGTCTGACGAGTTCTTCTTGGCCTCATGCTGTTCGTGAAGAGCAGGAGACAGCACCTCCTCAAACTTGAAGCCGGTCAGCGACCGAATAGAACGCCAGAGATAGTAAAAGATAGCGAACATCATCAGCATCGAAGGAATGGCGATCATCGGGTAACTGACCAACGTCATTTGCCCCAGCTCCTCATTAAATGCAGGCGTACCGGATGGGCTGGTAACGATCCATTTGGCGATGATGTAGTTCATGATCGAACTGAACAGGAAGGTACCGGCAAAATAGTAGCTGGCCCGCATCAGCCGGGCTTCGAAGATCGTCTCGTTGCCCTTTTCCACCAGTGCGTCGTGGATCTTGTCCACATCCAACACGGTACGGTTATAAAGGAGTGTTCGCACCAGCGGATACTTGGTGCGGGTGGAGATCAAGACCGCCAGACCAATTACCAGCGGGACCGCCGCTTCCTTGATAGCCAGCCATTCCGCGTCCAGTTCCAGCAGGCCAATACCGCCGGTAAGCAGGATACTGATCAAACCCAGCACGGCGATAAAGTTGCGCTTACCAAAGCGTACTAGTTCATAGAGGCCCCAACCCAAAGGGAAGGCCAGAGCAACCACCAGTGCTTTGGCTGACCCCAGATCCTGCTCACCACTGAATTTCATCAGGATGACCGAGGGAATGATGATGCTGATCAGTAGGTCCACCCAGGGGCGTTGCTGTTGCTGGCCATTGGCGGTGGCGGTGTTGTTACCTGAAGTCATAGAGATCCAACCCGAGGATAGAAGAAATAAAGGCGTTGGTACACGAATCGACAACCATTAGATCGACAACGCGGGGGGAGACCACGAAATCGATATCAGAAAGTCTGAAGCAGTATAACGAAGAATGGCCTGTGAGACTGTAGCTTTCAAGCCCGGAAGTGATACTGGAAAAGATCTAGGGTTGGGGATAAGCTATTGAAAAGGCGGGAAAATGGTCGGCGTGGCAGGACTTGAACCTGCGACCCCTTCGTCCCGAACGAAGTGCGCTACCAGACTGCGCCACACGCCGAATTTGCGCCGTATTATACTGATCATGCTGCAGATTGCCAGCCCCGTTAGCGGGCTTTTTCAGCGGCCTCGTTATCGAGGAGATGAGCCACGTAATCCGCCAGGTTATCCCAGACCGAAACCCGTTCAAGGGGATGTTCCTTGAGGTAGAGTTCGGTTTCCTTGCCATTGCCGGTACGAACCAGGGCTGCGGCCCTGCAGCTAGCGGCCAGACCGGCCTCCAGATCCTTGAGGCTGTCCCCCACCATCACCGCATCGCTGAGATCAGCCAGCCCCAGTTGCTGACGTATGTCCTCCAGCAGGCCAGTCCGTGGCTTGCGGCACTGGCAATCCTCGTCGGGATGATGGGGGCAATAGGTAATGCAATCGACCTTGCCGCCAAGCGCCTCCACCAGTCGATGAAGCTGGGCGTGCATTTGGTTGAGGATCAGGTGGTCGTAATAACCGCGGGCGATACCCGACTGGTTTGTGGCAACGGCCACCTGGTGGCCCGCCTGGGTCAGTCTGGCCATGGCCTCAATGCTGCTGGCGATCGGCAGCCATTCCTCGACGGAACAAATGTATTCGCCGCTGTAGCGGTTGATCACACCGTCCCGATCGAGGATCACCAGCATGGTGGTTAACCCGCGGGTAGCAGCGAAATGTCTGCGACCTGCAGGAACAGGTTGCGCAAACGGTTCAGCAGGGCCAGGCGGTTGGCGCGAATGGCGCCGTCATCGGCCATGACCATCACTTCGTCGAAGAACCGATCGACCGGTTCCCTCAGATCGGCCAGTGATGTCAGCGCCGCCGCGTAGTCGCCGCGCTGGAAGAGGGGCGTCACCTTGCCGCTCTGCTCTTCCACGGCACTGGCCAGTGCAACCTCAGCTTCATCCTTCAACAGGCTGCGGTCGACCTTGTCGCTCAGGCTGTCACCGCCCTGCTTGATCAGGATATTGGATACACGCTTGTTGGCGGCCGCCAGGGTTTCGGCAGCCGGCAACCGACGGAAGGCCTCGACGGCACGGATGCGCTGTTCGAAGTCCAGCGGGCGGGTGGGACGACGGGCGTGGACCGCCAGATAGACTTCTGCGCTGATGCCCTGCTCCTCGTAATGGGCACGGAAGCGCTCGAGCATGTAGTCCACCACCGGGGTGGCCGGATCGTCGAGCTCCAGGCCGGAAAAGTTTCCTGCGGCCCATTCGCAGCAGGTTTGCAGGTCCAGCGGCAATTCTCGCTCGACGATGATGCGAAGGACACCCAGGGCCGAGCGGCGAAGGCCGAATGGATCCCGCGTGCCGGATGGAGGCTGGTTGATACCGAACAGGCCGACCAGGGAGTCCAGGCGATCAGCCAGGGCGACGGCACAACCGGTCAAACCCTGCGGCAAGTCGTCACCCGCGAAACGGGGCATGTACTGCTCGTTCAGCGCCTTGGCCACATCCTCCGGCTCGCCGTCGTTGCGGGCGTAGTATTCTCCCATGATGCCCTGCAGGTCTGTGAACTCCAGAACCATCTCGCTGACCAGGTCGGTCTTTGCCAGCATGGCGGCGCGTTCGGCGTGGGCCGGGTTGCCGTCGATCGCCTCGGCGATCTTTTTCGCCAGGGCAGCGACGCGGACCGACTTGTCGTGCAGGCTGCCCAGCTTCTCCTGGAAGATAATCGGCTTAAGGGCGTCGACCCGGCTTTCCAGGGTATGCTTGCGATCAGTGTCGTAGAAAAAAGCGGCATCGGCCAGACGCGGGCGGATGACCTTTTCGTTGCCGCTTATCACCTGGACCGGATCCTTGCTTTCAAGGTTGGCGACGGTAATGAACAGCGGCAGCATCTTCCCGCTCTCGTCCACCACGTGGAAATATTTCTGGTGTTCCTTCATGGAAGAGATCAACGCTTCCGCGGGCACGTCGAGGAAACGTGACTCAAACTTGCCGAGCAACGGTACCGGCCACTCGTTAAGTGCGGTGACCTCGTCCAGCAGGTCTTCATCAATCACGGCCTGGCCAGGTCCCTGTTCCTTGGCGATGGCGTTTACGCCGGCCCGGATTTTCTCACGACGCTCCTGGAAGTCGGCCAGTACATAGCCTTCCTCGCGCAGGACAACCTCATAGGCGTCCGGTGTGGGTACGATCAGTTCCTTCGGGCAATGGAAACGGTGACCACGGGTCTGGTTGCCGGCCATCAGGCCCATGATCGAGGCGTCGATGATCTTGTTGCCAAACAGCAGTACGATCCAGTGGACCGGCCGAACAAATTCGGTCTTGTGGGCGCCCCAGCGCATACGCTTGGGGATGGGCAGGCCGTTAAGGGACTGCTCCACCAGATCCGGCAGCAGATCCGTGGTCGGTTTGCCCTGCTCCACGGTGCGATAGACAACCCACGCGCCCTTATCGGTTTCCATGGTGTCCAACTGATCCGGGGTCACGCCCAGGGAGGTGGCAAACCCGGTCAGGGCACGGGTGGGATTACCAGCGTCATCGAAAGCGGCCTTGACCGCTGGGCCCCGTTTTTCCACAGCCTTGTCCGGTTGGGCGTCCGCCAGGTTGCGGATACGAACGGCCAGGCGGCGCGGCGCAGCAAAGGGCTCGCAGGCGCCGTAGCTGATGCCGGCATCGTCCAGGCCTTTGCACAGGCCCGCGGTGAAAGCATCGGAAAGTGTCTTGAGGGCCTTGGGCGGCAGCTCTTCGGTGCCGATCTCGACCAGAAAATCCTGTGTTGCCATGATCATGCGTCCCCTTTATCCGCGTCAGCCAGCATTTCTTCCCGCAGGGCATCGGGGGCCATGGGGAAGCCCAGCGCCTTGCGGCTGTCGAAGTAGGCCTTGGCCACGGCACGGGCCAGGGTTCTGACGCGGAGGATGTAGCGCTGCCGTTCCGTCACGGAAATAGCGTGGCGGGCATCCAGCAGGTTGAACGTGTGGGAGGCCTTGAGTACCTGCTCGTACGCCGGCAGGGCCAGACCCGCTTCGATAAGCCGCTGGCTCTCGCGCTCATGGACGTCGAAGCAGTGGAACAGGAAGGTGGTGTCGGCCTGCTCGAAGTTGTAAGTGGACATCTCCACCTCGTTTTGGTGAAAGACATCGCCGTAGGTCACCACCCCATCCGGACCGTGGGTCCAGACCAGGTCGTAGACGCTGTCCACGCCTTGCAGGTACATGGCGATGCGTTCCAGTCCGTAGGTCAGCTCGCCGGTCACGGGATAGCACTCCAGGCCGCCGACCTGCTGGAAATAGGTGAACTGGGTGACTTCCATGCCATTGAGCCAGATTTCCCAGCCCAGGCCCCAGGCGCCCAGGGTGGGCGATTCCCAGTTGTCCTCGACGAACCGGATGTCGTGCACCAGCGGATCCAGTCCGAGTGCGCGCAGGGAATCCAGGTAAAGCTCCTGAATGTTGTCCGGCGACGGCTTGAGGACGACCTGGAACTGGTAGTAATGCTGCAGGCGGTTGGGGTTTTCCCCGTAGCGACCGTCGGTGGGACGGCGACTGGGCTGGACGTAGGCGGCGTTCCAGGTCTCCGGCCCGATGGCACGCAGGAAGGTGGAGGGGTGGAAGGTACCGGCCCCGACTTCCATATCCAGCGGTTGCTGAACGACGCAGCCGCGCTGCGCCCAGAATTGCTGAAGGGCCAGGATCAGGCCCTGGAACGTCTTGATGTCCGTGTTTGCCATCTCAGTCACGACGATTGCCTGTTTGAGCTCGAATAAGTGTGGCGCCGATCTGCTCTGGGGTCTGGTATCACGCGGTCCCCTTATCGATGGAGCTTATGGAAACGAGCGGCGGAATACCTTGCGGCGCGCGGAAAGTCGGCATTATACGCTTCTCTGGATGCTATTTCGAAACCTGATCCTGTTTCATACAGGTTTGTCATCGAGGGGTCCCCTCACCTGGTCAAGACGCCTGCTTCAGCGACGCCAGAATGCCGGGGTCAAAAGCAGCAGCAAGGTGAATACTTCCAGACGGCCCAATAACATGGAGAAGCACAACACCCACTTCGCGACATCGTTGATGGTGCCGTAGTGATAGGTGACCTCTCCCAGTCCGGGGCCCAGGTTGTTGATCGTCGCGCCCACGGCGGTCCAGGCGGTGACCTGATCCAGACCCGTGGCCTGCAGGATCACCAACATCACCAGGAACATGAACATATAGACCGAGAAGAACCCCCAGACCGCCTGCAGTACCCGATCCGATACCGGTCGGTTGCCGAGCTTGACCGGCATCACCGCATTGGGATGCAGCAGACGTTTCATCTCCCGTGACCCCTGGCGGAAGATCAGCAGGATGCGCACGACCTTGATGCCCCCGCCGGTGGATGCAGCGCAGCCTCCCATAAAGGACATGACGAACAGCAGGAAGGGTAGCATCAGCGGCCAGACCGAGAAATCTGCGGTGGCAAAGCCGGTGGTGGTCGCGAGCGAGACCACCTGGAAGATGCCTTCGGTCACCGCCTCGAAGGGGCTGAGGGTTTCGGTAAGGATCAACGCCAGGATCGTTACCAGACTGACAGCCGCGAGTGCGCCGATGTACAGCTTGAATTCCGAATCGGTCCAGTACAGCAGTGGGTTGCGCGAGCGCCAGGCCATAAAATGCAAGGCGAAATTGGCACCGCTCAGCACCATGAATACCACGGCGATCATCTCGATTGCCGGGCTGTTGAAGTAGCCGATACTGGCGTCATGGGTGGAGAAACCACCAATGGCCACCGTGGAAAAGCTATGGCCGATGGCATCGAACCAGGTCATACCGGCAATCCAGTATGCAACGGCACAGACGATCGTCAACGAGACATAGATGTACCAGAGGGCCTTGGCGGTTTCAGCGATACGCGGCGTGAGTTTGTTGTCCTTGACCGGCCCGGGGACCTCTGCGCGGTAGAGCTGCATCCCCCCAATACCCAGCATGGGCAGGATGGCGACAGCCAGCACGATGATCCCCATACCCCCCAGCCATTGCAGTTGCTGGCGATACCAGAGAATCGATTCCGGCAACTGGTCAATGCCGGTGATTACCGTCGCGCCAGTCGTCGTCAGACCGGACACCGCCTCGAACAGGGAGTCCACATAGGTATAGGGCGGGTTGTCGCTGAGATAGAAGGGAATCGAGCCGGCCACACTCAGCACCACCCAGAACAGGGTCGTCACCAGGAAGCCGTCCCGCACCCGCAGATCGCCGGAGACCGAGTGGAACGGCGCCCAGACCAGCAAGCCGCCGATGAAGACGATGGCCAGCGCGTCGGCGAAACGCATCCACTGGCCGTCGTCGTACAGCAGGGCGATGCCCAGCGGCGGCAGCATGGTAAAGCTGAACAGCATCATCAGGATGCCGAGAATCTTGAAAATGACCGACAGTCGCATGGGTAAACTAGGGTTCCCAAGTCCGGATCAGAAGAATGTCAGACCTACCTGGAACAGCCGCTCGACATCGCGGATACGGGACTTATCCACGAGGAACAGGATCACGTGGTCATCCGGTTGGACGCGCAGGTGGTCATGGGCGATCAATACCTCGTTGTGGCGGACGATGGCGCCGATGGTGGTGCCTTCCGGCAAGGTAATCTCGTCGAGCCGTTTGCCCACCACCTTCGACGACCGATGGTCGCCATGGGCAATCGCCTCGATGGCCTCCGCTGCGCCTCTTCGAAGTGAGTGAACGTTTACGACGTCCCCTCGCCTCACGTGAGTAAGCAGGCTGCCGATAGTGGTCTGTTGCGGAGAAATGGCGACATCGATTTCCCCGCCCTGGATCAGATCCACGTAGTCGGGATTGTTGATCAGGGTCAGCACCTTGCGCACACCCAGGCGTTTGGCCAGCAGTGACGCCATGATGTTGGCTTCGTCATCGTTGGTGACCGCGCAGAAGACATCGGTACTCTCGATGTTCTCTTCCAGCAGCAGGTCCTTGTTGGCGGCGTTGCCCTGCAGCACGATCGTCTTGCGCAGGTTTTCCGACAGCATGACGCAGCGGTCCCGGTTACGTTCGATCAGTTTCACCTGGTAGCGATTTTCCAGATTATGGGCCAGACGCTGGCCGATGTTGCCGCCGCCGCAGATGAAGATGCGCTTATAGGGTTTTTCCAGGGGCTGGAGCTCGCTCATGACCGAGCGGATATGGTCGGTGCCGGCGATGAAGAACACCTCGTCGCCGTCCTCGATGACCGTATCCCCCTGGGGAATAATTGGCCGGTCCTTGCGGAAGATGGCAGCCACCCGGGTATCGATCTTGGGCATGTGAGTGCGTAGATAGGACAGCTCGTGACCGACGAGGGGCCCGCCCTTGGTCGCCTGAATCGCCACTAGCCGGGCCAGGCCCTTGGAGAATTCCAGCACCTGCAGTGCGCCGGGATACTCGATCAGCCGGGTAATATGGCGGGTGACCACCTGCTCCGGGCTGATCAGCACATCCACGGGGAATCCGTCGCTGCCGAACAGCTCCTTGCGCGCCAGATAGGCGTTGGCCCGCACGCGGCTGATCTTGGTTGGGGTCTTGAACAGCGTGTAGGCCACCTGGCAGGCCACCATGTTGGTCTCGTCGCTGTTGGTGACGGCGATCAGCATGTCGGCATCTTCGGCACCGGCCTGACGCAGCACGCTGGGGTAGGAGCCGCGGCCCTGTACCGTTCGTATATCCAGGCGATCCTGCAGTTCCCTCAGCCGCGTGCCATCACTGTCGATAATGGTGATGTCGTTGGCTTCGTTGGCCAGGTTTTCGGCAAGGGTGCCACCGACCTGACCGGCGCCCAGGATGATGATTTTCATGACGATGTGGCCTGATTCGCTGACGGGTGGTCGATCCGGGTCAGACAGGCATAGAAAAAGCCGTCGTGGGACCCGCGTTCAGGGAAAAGCTGCCGTCCGGCGCCAGTATCCAGCCCCCACGCCAGATCGGGCATGGTCAGGGCGGCGTCCGCATGCGCCTTCATAAAACGCTGGATTATACGGTGATTTTCCTGCGGGAACACCGAACAGGTGGCGTAGACCAGACGACCGCCCGGTTTGAGGGTGGTCCAGAGTTGCTCCAGCAGATTCAACTGGATGTCCGCCAGGGCAGGAATATCTTCCTCTCGCCGCAACAGTTTGATATCCGGATGGCGGCGGACTACGCCGCTGGCGCTGCAGGGTACATCGAGCAGGATGCGGTCGAACGGCTGACCGTCCCACCAGTGCTCGAGTTGCGCCGCATCGGCGGTGAGCAGTTGTGCATCGACCTGAAGGCGATCGAGGTTCTCCCGTACCCGCACCATGCGCTCGTCCGACTGGTCCAACGCGACGACCTGCAGGTCTTCGGCGGTCTCAAGGATGGCACAGGTTTTCCCGCCCGGGGCTGCGCAGGCGTCCAGTACCCGCTGTCCGGGGTGCAGGTCCAGCAGCTGGGTGCATAGCTGGGCCGCTTCGTCCTGGACGCTCACCGCACCAATATCGAAGCCGGGGAGCTGATCTACGCTGCAGGGGCGCTCGAGTTGGATACCCTGTTCGGCGAACGGCGTGGCTATCGCTGTAATGCCCACCTCACCAAGCGCTTTCAGGTAGTCCTCCCGGCTTTGCTGCCGCGCATTGACCCGAAGCGTCATGGGGCCCTGATCGTTGTTACCCTCGAGGATCGCCTGCCACCGTTCGGGCCAGTTGTGACGCAGCTTTTCGGTCATCCATTCGGGGTGGCTCAGGCGGTCAGCATCGTTGGCGGGTTCCGGTTCGCCTTCGCGTAGGGCGGCGCGCAGGATGGCATTGATCAGACCGGCCAGATGTGGCTTGCCCAGCGAACGGCCGGCTTCTACGGTCTCGTTAACCACCGCGTAATCAGCCTGACGGCTATGACGTATCTGGAACAGGGCGACCAGTATCAGCGGTACGGTTATCCGGTCGCCCTTCTTCAACGGTTTGTGCAGCCGACTTTTGAGTTCGGCATTCAGGCGGTGGTACCAACGGCAGGTGCCATAGCATAGGGCCTGCAGTTGGCTGCGCTCGCTTTCCGCCACCTGGGCGAGACCGGTGGGTAGGGCCTGGGCCAGGGATTGGCCGTCACTGACCGCCTGCAATACCTGGGCGGCCACCGCCCGCATGGGAAGACGCTGACGGGCCATTCAGTGCAGGACCTCGTCTTGCTGCAGCACCGGGCGACCGCCGTTGATCAGGTCGGCGACGGTCTGCGCCCGAGCGCCGGGCAACTGAACCTGGTGGAGCCGCAGGATACCGGACGCACAGGCGACATCGATGCCATCACGGTCCCGTTTGAGGATGGTACCCGGTTCGGCGTCACTGGACGTCTCGATGGCTTCGGCCGTATGAATGCGAATCTTCTGTTCGCCGCTCTGGGCATAGGTGCCCGGCCAGGGATTGAAGGCGCGAACCCGTCGCGCCAGGTCGACGGCTGAACCGGACCAGTTGAGATGGCCTTCCTCTTTGCTGAGCTTGTGAGCGTAGCTCGCCAGGGTATCGTCCTGCGTTTCCGCCTTGAGATTGCCCTTTCCCAACTCATCCAGGGCTGTCAGTATCGCCTGGCCGCCGAGATCCGCCAGACGGTCGTGCAGACTGCCGCCGGTATCGGTGTCGCGAATCGGTGTAGTCAGCTTCAGTAGCATATCGCCGGTATCAAGGCCGGCGTCCATCTGCATGATGGTGATACCGGTTTCCTCATCGCCGGCGGCAATGGCTCGCTGGATGGGCGCCGCACCGCGCCAGCGGGGAAGCAATGACGCATGGATGTTGAGACAACCCAGGGGCGGCACATCGAGCACTGCCTGGGGCAGGATCAGGCCATAGGCAGCAACGATCATCACCTCCGGTTTAAGCGCGGCAAGTTCAGTCTGGGCCTCTTCGGATTTCAGGGTTTGCGGTTGGAACACCGGGATATCGGCATCCAGTGCAACCTGTTTCACCGGGCTTGGAGTCAGCTTGCGACCACGGCCGGATGGCCGGTCTGGTTGGGTGTAGACGGCTACGACGTCATGGTTCTGTTGCAGGAGCGCCTTGAGTGCGACGGCTGCAAAATCCGGAGTTCCGGCGAAAACGATGCGCACGCAGCGCCTCCTTCTGTCTGATACGTCGATCTGACCGGGTAACCATTTTTCTCATCGACGTTCCGCCCATTGCTGCGCTGAAGCTTGGGTCCAAAAGCCGTATGGTCGCGACGTAAGTAAATCCTGGCCGCCGGGCGGCATAAACGAAAAGACCGGGCCTGATGCCCGGTCTCGTGTGACCAATTGTAAACCGATTGGCGCGCTTACGCCCGAATCTTGTGCTGCTTTTCCAGCTTCTTGCGAATACGCGTACGCTTCAGTGGACTGAGATAGTCCACGAACAGCTTGCCTTTCAGGTGATCCATCTCATGCTGGATACAAACCGCAAGCAGACCAGTAGCCTCCTCTTCGTAGGCCTCGCCGTCGCGACCAATGGCGCGGATCATCACATGATCCGGACGGCTCACCTCTTCATAGAAGCCCGGTACGGACAGGCAGCCTTCCTGCATATCCTGGAAATCGCCATCGAGGACTTCGATTTCAGGGTTGATGAAGACGCGCGGCTCGCTCTTGTCTTCCGACAGATCCATGACAATGATTTGCTCGTGGACGTTGACCTGGGTCGCTGCAAGGCCAATACCCGGCGCATCGTACATGGTCTCGAACATGTCATCGATCAGCTGCCGCGTCTTGTCCGTCACCTCTTTTACCGGCTTGGCAACAGTTCGCAGGCGCGGATCGGGGAATTCCAGAATCTCAAGTATCATGGGTCTCTAATTTCGTTCGTTGCACCACAGGTTGAATGGAACCGGGTTTTATAAAACACCGTGACCAAAATGCGACAGCGGTCTACGCATTTCTAACTTCATACCTACTATGATCGTGGCGCGGTCGGAAGTTTCAAGCCAACTCTAGTAATGGCGCTGATAGCCTATTATCTATCAACTCCCGGGTTGAATACAAACTGACCAGTGGAGCTCTCCAGCAATAAGTGTCAGCCGCACGCCGGGTTGTCCTGTTACGGACTGAATCCAGAATTTACTGGAAGAACAAAAGATAACATCACAAACTCCCTTACATCTTCTATAGTAGGCAATATTGTGGGCAATGGACCCCTTTACCGTAGTTGGTTGACCCTGATTTAGGGTCGCTCTCTATATAAGAAGAGGTGCCCGAGCTCCCTCGGTTAAAGTAAGCGATCAAGGATTCAGACAATGAGGAAACTGCTGTATGTTCTGACGGCTGTGATGCTGCTGATGGTGCAATGGGCACATGCGGCCGGCCCCGAATTCCGGTCGGACCACCCGGAGCGCTATACGGTCGTCAAGGGCGATACCCTCTGGGACATTTCTTCCCGTTTCCTGGATAACCCGTGGTACTGGCCGGAAATCTGGCATGTTAACCCACAGGTAGCCAACCCCCACCTGATCTACCCGGGCGATGAACTGGCCCTGGTCTACATTGATGGTGAGCGCAGGGTCACCAAGGTTGCCCGTTCTTCCAACGGCGTAACGAAACTGTCGCCGCAGGTTCGTTCCACCCCGATCGATACGCCGGTACCGGCGATTCCGCTGGATGCCATCAGCAGTTTCCTGTCGAAGACACGTATCGTGACACCGGAAGAACTGGAAGGCGCGCCGTATATTCTTGAAGGTGAAGACTCTCGCATCATTACCGGCGCCGGGGATACCGTTTATGCCCGTGGTGAGGCGGAATCCGACAAGCTCGGCGTTTTCCGCCGTGGCCAGCGTTATGTCGATCCGGACACCCAGGAGTTTTTGGGTCTGGAAGCCAAGTCCATCGGTACCGGTGAAGTAACCGATACCAACGGCGAAGTGCTGACCCTGGAACTCAAGGATACCCAGGAAGAGGTCCGCATCGGTGACCGACTGCTTGAAATAGAAGATCGCAAGATCAACACGACCTTCACACCGAGCGCACCGGATACCGAGATCGATGGCACCATGATCGCCGTGGACAATGGGGTCACCCAGATCGGCCAGTACAATGTGGTCACCGTAAACCGCGGTACCCGCGAAGGGCTGAAAGTCGGCGACGTGCTGGCGGTTTTCCAGGCGGGCAACCAGGTGCGTGACCCGTACACCAAGGAGGTCCTCCAGCTGCCGGACGAGCGTGCTGGTCTGATGATGATCTTCCAGACCTACGACAAGATCAGCTATGGCCTGATCCTCAAGGCACAGCGTGCGCTGGCTGTCGGTGACCGCGTCGGCAACCCCTGATCGGTGGTTTAGTGTACGAATAGTGTAGAATGAACGGGAGCCGGCTTAGCCGCCTCCCGTTTTTTACGATCCCGGTATCAGGACGATGCCGCACACGCTCACGGAACGAAGCATGCTCTCAACCCCAAACCGGGCATCGGTCGCCCCCGATTTCTTCGACGATCCCGACAGCCCCTGGTTATTGCTCTCACACCTTCCCGGGATCGGCGCGAATCGCTGGCAGGCGATCATCGATCATCTCCCGGATCCCCTGGAACTGCTCAGCCTCAATGCGGCCACACTCAAATCCATTGGTCTGCCGCCGCCTGCGCGCGCCAGTATCCTGGCCTGGCAACAGCACGATCTTCAGCAGGACACCTTGCAGCAGGCCAACACCACCTGGCAGAAAGTTCGCGAACAGGGTATTGAGTTGGTGCATTGGGGGCATGGGGATTATCCGTCGTTGCTCCGGGAGATCCACGCCGCTCCCCCATTACTCTACATGCGGGGCCAGCGGGAGATACTGTCCCAGCCGCAGCTGGCCATCGTCGGCAGCCGCAATGCCTCAAGGGCCGGGCTGGACCATGCGCGGCAGTTTGCCCGGGCTCTGGCCGAGCGGGGTTTCGTAATTACCAGTGGCCTGGCGCTGGGCGTCGATGGTGCCGCACACCGCGGGGCGCTGGATGCGGCCGGTCGTACCCTTGCGGTGCTGGGAACCGGTGTCGACGTTGCTTATCCGGCAGCGCACCAGTCGCTGGTTCAGGAGATTCTGGTAAACGGTGCCCTGATCTCCGAGTACCCGCCGGGATTGCCGCCGCGGCCGGGACACTTTCCGCGCCGCAACCGCATCATCAGTGGTATGAGCCGGGGGACGCTGGTGGTGGAGGCCAGTCTGCGCAGTGGTTCGTTGATTACCGCGCGCCTGGCTCTGGAACAGGGCCGGGAAGTCTTCGCCATCCCTGGTTCGATCCACAATCCCCTGGCTCGCGGCTGTCATCAGCTGATCCGTCAGGGTGCATCCCTGGTTGAATCGGTCGCGGATATCGAGGAAGAGCTTTCAGCCTGGTGGCAAGCCGATACCGATCCCCCCGAGAATTCAACTACGCCCGCCCCACCGCCTCAACCGGAGATACCTGAGCACCTTGAGGCACGGGAGCGCCAGGTCCTTGAGACCCTGGATTTCGATCCCTGCTCGACCGACGAACTCTGCGATCGTTCGGGTCTGTCGGCGGATGCGCTGATGCAATCCCTGCTGCTACTGGAAATGGAAGGCTTGGTCGCAACGGTACCGGGCGGCTACCAGCGGCTCTGACGGTCTGTTCATCACCCGACGCAGGCGCCATAATGCGGAGCCTGTATGCAGTCTGGTGGTGTTATGCGTGACGTCGAACAAACCGAGCTGGTCCGTCCCGGGTGGTGGCACGTCCACCAGGCAGCCCAGTGCCTAAAGGCGGGCGGTGTTATTGCCTATCCTACGGAAGCCGTCTGGGGGCTGGGTTGCGATCCGTGGAACGCGGAAGCCGTGGGACAGGTACTGGCCCTAAAGGACCGCCCCGAGCACAAAGGGGTTATCCTCGTGGCCGCATCGTT
The DNA here is from genome assembly GCF_036511935.1 of Marinobacter nanhaiticus D15-8W. NCBI lineage: Bacteria > Pseudomonadati > Pseudomonadota > Gammaproteobacteria > Pseudomonadales > Marinobacteraceae > Marinobacter > Marinobacter nanhaiticus. The sequence continues at coordinate 22,248 of NZ_AP028878.1, forward strand.
GGGCCAGGTTGCACACCTGTTTGATCCACTGGACCCGGCACTGCGAAAGTCAGCTGAACAGTACTGGCCGGGCCCGGTCACCTGCCTGGTACCGGATCCGGAAGAGCAAGTGCCCGAATGGATTCGCGGACGTCACAGTGCAGTTGCGGTCAGGGTCAGCGCGCATCCGTTGGTGCAGCGCCTGTGTCGGGCGTTTGGCGCGCCGATTGTCTCTACGTCCTGCAATCCTGCCGGACGGCAGCCAGCCAGGAACCCCTGGCAGGTGTCCCGTTACTTTGGCGATGCACTGGATTTTACCCTGCCGGGTCGCCTCGGGGGGCAGCGCCAGCCCAGCCGTATCATCGACCTGGTGAGCGGGCGGCGGTTGCGGTGATCACCGTGGCAGCGGCTACCAGTTTCAGAATTGCAAGTTTCCGGATCGGAGTTTGGCATGACGCCGAATAGCAACGAAGTTAAGACCTACTTACTCGCGCTGCAGGAACATATCTGCAAAACCCTGACGGAACTGGACGGACAGGCAGGGTTTGCCTCTGACGCCTGGGATCGCCCCGAAGGCGGCGGCGGCATCAGCCGGGTGATCAGTGAAGGTCGGGTTTTCGAGAAAGGCGGCGTCAATTTTTCCCATGTGATGGGTCGGCAGATGCCTCCCTCGGCGACCGCTCATCGCCCTGAACTGGCGGGCGCGCCCTGGGAAGCCATGGGTGTTTCGCTGGTCATGCACCCCAACAATCCTTATGTCCCCACCTCCCATGCCAATGTCCGCTTCTTCATTGCACGGCCGGAACACGCCGAACCGGTGTGGTGGTTCGGCGGCGGCTATGACCTGACCCCCTACTACGGTTTCAGGGAAGATTGCGTCCACTGGCATCGCACTGCCCAGCAGGCCTGTGCCCCCTTCGGCGATGAAGTCTATACCCGTTACAAACGCTGGTGTGACGAGTATTTTCATATCAAGCACCGGCATGAGCCACGGGGGGTCGGCGGCCTGTTCTACGATGATCTGAACACCGGAAACTTCGATCAGGACTTTGCCTTCATGCAAGCCGTTGGTAACAGTTACCTACCTGCCTACCAACCCATCGTCGAGCGCCGGCATGAGACGCCCTATAGCGAGCGGGAGCGTGATTTCCAGCTCTACCGCCGCGGACGCTATGTGGAATTCAACCTGGTCTACGACCGCGGCACCCTATTTGGTCTGCAGTCCGGCGGGCGTACCGAATCGATCCTCATGTCGATGCCTCCGCTAGCGCGCTGGGACTATGCACGCCACGTGGAGCCGGGTACGCCCGAGCATGAACTTACGGCGTATTACCTGACCGATCGCGATTGGCTTGACGAGAGCAGCGAAGAGCAAGATCGTTAAGATCAGGAAGCAATAAGGAATCCCGACCTATGGAAAACGATCTCTACGCTGTCGTCGGTCACCCTATCAGCCATAGCAAGTCGCCACGCATTCACAGCCTGTTTGCCGAACAGACTGGGCAGGCGCTGGAATACACGGCCATACAGGCGCCGCTCGAGGATTTTGCCGGCACGGTTAACACCTTCTTCAACCGCGGAGGTAAAGGCCTCAACGTTACGGTGCCTTTCAAGGAGGAAGCCTGGAACCTGGTGGAGGAACGCACGCCAGCGGCAGACGCCGCCGGCGCAGTAAATACCCTTTATCGGGACGACCAGCAGCGGCTCTGTGGCGACAATACCGATGGGCCGGGCCTGGTGCGGGACCTGACCGTCAATCACGGTCTCGACCTCAAGGATAAGAGCATACTGGTCCTGGGTGCAGGTGGTGCGGTGCGTGGCATACTGGCCCCACTGATCGCTCAACAGCCACTGCGGATCGTCGTCGCCAACCGGACGCCTTCCAAGGCGGAGAAACTGGCGGGATTGTTTGCGGGCCCGCTGCCGATCAGGGGGTGCGGTTTCGATGAGGTCGAAGATACTTTCGACCTCGTGATCAACGGGACCAGCGCCAGCCTGCAGGGTGATCTGCCACCGCTGTCGCCCGGCATCATCGGCCCGAAGACCGTCAGTTACGACATGATGTATGGCCCCGAGCTGACGCCGTTCAACCGTTGGGCCAGCGACCAGGGCGCAGGGCAGGTGATCGATGGACTCGGCATGCTGGTGGAGCAGGCGGCTGAATCCTTTGCGCGCTGGCGGGGCATCCGACCGGATACGTCCCTTGTAATGGAAGCCCTGCGCGACCGGGTGGGATAGCCGCAGTTGGCTTCGTTTCTCTTCCTCCAGGGGGTGAAGCCCCCTGAGGGAGAGGTGGGGCTAAGCTTAAGAATTCCCCCGCACCGATCCGCCCTTGTCCAGCTTTTGAAAAATCCCTACCAATCAGGTGCTTTTCGCAACATCGCCTTAACGCTTGGTTACAGCCCCGAGGGTACTATTTAGGCTATTCTCTGGGAGGCTAACCGGAAACCTTCGTCGTTCGGAGGGGTTCCCGTCGATTCCGGCTGTCCAGAGAGCGGACGGTCCGACTTTTGATAAGGCATTCCATGGATATCCTGACCCTAGTCGGTCTGATCGCGGGCATTGCGATCGTGACCGTTGCGATGCTTGCAGATGCCACGCTGGCGACGTTCCTCAATATCCCGGGACTGATGATCGTACTGGGCGGCACCTTTGCCGTAACGCTGATCAAATTCCGGCTACGTTCGGTGACCGGTTCCTTCCGCCTGGCCTTGAGCACCGTCTTTCGCGAAAACAGTGATCGCCCCCTGGAGTTGATCCGCAATGTGGGTGAACTGGCGCGGGTCGTGCGCAAGGAAGGTATCCTTGGGCTGGAATCCCATGAGACCGGCAACGATTTCCTGCGCAAAGCCATCAACCTGTGCGTGGATGGCCACCCTCCGGAACTGATCGAAGAAGCCTTGCTGGAAGATATGCAGCAGCGCATGGAGCGCTACGATGTGGCTGAGCGTATCTTCCGTGGTATCGGCGAAGCAGCGCCGGCCATCGGTATGCTTGGTACCCTGGTCGGCCTGGTGCAGATGCTCAACACCCTCGATGATCCGTCGTCCATCGGTCCTGCCATGGCCATCGCGCTGCTGACCACGCTTTACGGGGCCTTTATCGCCCAGCTGATTGCCCTGCCCCTGGCGGACAAGATCCAGCTCAAGGCCGAGGACGAGCAGCGCAACATGACACTGATCATCACCAGTATCCAGAACATCATGAAAGGTCAGAATCCCCGGGTCATTACCGAATTACTATCGGCCTATATCACTCCGGAGCAGCACCAGGCATTGGTGCGTGAGCGGGAGGCCTGAGCCGGATGGCGGTTGCCCGTATCCAGCGTAAGCGCAAGAAACCGGAAGGCGCACCCAACTGGATCGTCACCTTTGCCGATTTGGCGACACTGCTGCTGACGTTCTTTATCCTGTTGCTCTCCTACTCGAAAATGGATGTGGACAAGTACAAGTCCATGGCCGCGTCGCTGGCGGGCGCCTTCGGCACGAGCGTTATCCAGGACGACGCCGTGGGCGGTAGTCCATTGACCCTGATCGAGAGCGAGACGCCGCCGCCGGTTGCTGCGGATACCCCTGCGGCACTACCGCCAAACCAACCCGAGCTGATCGATGACAGTCCGCAGGGCGGCGGCACGATCACCGAAGTTCCCGCCGGCATCACGCAACTGGCTACTCAGTTGATTCGCGAACTCGAAGCCGAGGTGGCCAGCGGTGCCATGAACGTCCAGTACGATACCGAGCATGTCATTATCCGTTTCGCGGAGGACGCCACCTTCCAGTCCGGAAGCGCCGAACTCAAGCCAGAAATGCGGCCGATCATCGAGCGGGTGGTGGACGTGCTGGCGGAATGCCAGGGGGACGTGGTGGTATCCGGTTATACCGACAATAAGCCTATTGTAAGCAGTCGCTATCGATCCAATTGGGACCTGTCGGCGGCCCGGGCCGTTTCCGTCGTCCACGAATTGGTGATGAATCGCAAGGTATCGGCGGAGCGGGTGGTGGCTGCAGGCCGGGCCGAAACCAACCCGCTGGTACCCAATACCTCGGCAGCAAACCGGGCCCGTAACCGACGTGTGGAAATTACCGTGCGCGATCCGCAATGTACCGGTATTGCGGCTTCGGCCGCCATGCCCGTTGAGATCTTTCCCTGACGACGGTGCCCGTGCTTATGACCGGCGGCTAGGGCGTCATGCGGTATTCATATAACGCTTGGGCAGCAAGATCGTTATACTTATGCCCCTTCAGGGCAGCCGCGCTGGCGGTGACATGACCATAACCAACGTAAAATGCGCTTTGATGCGCTTCGATGAGGGCAGCTATGAGTGGACCGGACAAGCCGAAGGTCATCGGGGAGGAGTGGAGCGATGAGCGGGTCAAGAGCTTTCTGTTCATCACCCCTTATGACAGTAAACTGAACCCGGACTATCAGGTACTGCTCAAGGCTTACCAGGCAATGCGTGCCAGTGACTTCGAACGTTTCCTGGGATTTTTCACCGAAGCGGGCCGTGACCTGAATGCCACCAACGAACTGGGCCAGACGATCCTGGACCATATTTCCGAGCACCGTCGCAGCGTCGACTATATCGCTGCATTGCAGACGTTCGGGGCGAAAAGGGCGGCGGAAGCCCAGGGCTGATGCTCCAGCGCTCCCGCCGGTTGCGGAGGCGAGGTCGAGGCCTGGGTTAGTGGACTTCGACCTCGATGGAACGCGGCTGGGCCGGTTCCACTTTCTTCAGGGTCAGTACCAGGACCCCATCCTTGAAAGCTGCGTTGATATCATTTTCCGAGACATTGTCCGGCAGGGTGAATCGGCGCATGAATGAACCGTACACCCTTTCGACACGGTGATTCTTCTCGTCACCGCTCTCTTCCTGTTTCTTGCGCTCACCTTGTAGGGTCAGCACGCCATCATGCACGGTCACCTTGACGTCTTCTTTCTGGATACCCGGCAACTCCGCATGGATTTCGAAGGCTTCTGCGGTCTCCCGGATGTCGACGGCCGGTGCCCAATCGCTGCGGCGAAACAGGTCGCGGTTTTCATTGCCGCTGCGCGTACTCGGCAGACCGAAATGTCGATTGTAGCGTTCCAGCAAATCCTCGAACTCGTTAATCGGGTTCCAACGTGTAAGATTGCTCATGTGAGTGTCCTCCAAACGAACCTGAGATCAGTTTGTGCGTTCACCCGGCGACCGGGCCACGCGACGACATCAGCTCCGTTCAAGGAAGATCCCGACACAGTGGCGCCTACTGGCTGGGTATTCCTGAACTGGCTATTTTCGTATGTAGGTCCAGCCCGATAAATTTCAAGCGCTCTTTTTTTCGACGATTTGGTTCATAGCCTTGAGCGGCTTATAACCACTTCAACCTTCCGCATCGGTGGCCTCTACCCGATACTCATCCTTGAGTTTGACGTAGTTACCCGCCGTGTAGGTAAAGAAGCTGCGCTCCTTGTCGGTTAGCGCGCGGGCCTGCTTGCACGGACTGCCGACATAGAGGTAGCCCGACTCCAGTGTCTTGCCCGGCGGCACCAGGCAGCCGGCGGCAACGATGACATCGTCCTCGACCACGGCGCCGTCCATGATGATCGAACCCATGCCCACCAGTACGCGACTGCCCACGGTGCAGCCATGCAGCAGGGCCTTGTGGCCGATGGTGACGTCGTCGCCGATGATCAGCGGCCAGCCTTCGGGGTTGTAGTCACTGGCATGGGTGATGTGCAGTACCGAACCGTCCTGCACCGAGCAACGTGCACCAATGCGGATGCGGTGCATATCGCCACGGATGACGGTCAGCGGCCAGACGGAACAGTCGTCCCCCAGCTCCACGTCACCGATGACCTGTGCGCTGGGATCGATCCATACGCGGTCGCCGGTTTTTGGGGTGTAGCCCTTGTGAGAACGTAAACGCGCCATTACATACTCCTTACTTGATAAGCTTTTCTGGATCTGTGACGTACCATAGGAAAGAGTATGGCATAGGCGAAAGAGGCCCTTGCCCGTTTCCATTCGATCGACAACGTCTGATCCGCATTCCGTACTGCACGACATAGCCGATCTCATTGAGAGGAAGAAAGGAGTCCCATGAACAATCCGCTGCTGACTGATGACCTGTTGCCCCGGTTCGAACACATCCGGATCGAACACATGGAACCGGCCATCGACCAGATCCTCAGTGATAACCGGATGCAGATCCAGAACCTGGCCAGCCAGGAACAGCCAACGTGGGACACCCTGGCCCAGCCGATGCAGGCGCTGGACGACCGCCTGAGCCGGGCCTGGTCGGTCATTTCCCACTTGAATGGCGTCATGAACAACGACGAACTGCGCCAAGTCTACAAGCGGTGCCTGGACAAGCTCACCGAATACGGCACCGAGATCAGCCAGAACACGGAACTGTGCGACGCCTACAGGAAAATCCGGGAGCATGAGGATTTCGAGTCGCTGACCGAGGAGCAGCAGAAGGCGATCAACAACACACTGCGTGATTTTCACCTGGGTGGCGTCGACCTGCCCCAGGACGAGAAGAAGCAGTATGCCGAACTGTCCATGGAGCTGGCCGAGCTGACTAACCGCTTCAGCGATAACGTGCTCGACGCGACCGACCACTGGTTCAAGCACATTACCGATGCTGCGGAACTCAAGGGGCTGCCGGAAACGGCTCTCGAAGGCGCGCGCCAGGCTGCGAAGCAGCGGGATCTCGAGGGCTATGTCATCACCCTGCAGTTCCCCAGTTTCCAGCCGGTCATGACCTACTGCGAGAACCGGGAACTGCGTCGGGAAGTCTACGAGGCCTTCGTGACACGCGCGTCGGATGTGGGGCCTAACGGCGGTGAGTGGGACAACACCCCGATCATGGCGGAAATCCTCAAGCGTCGGCACCAGCAATCAGAGCTGCTGGGTTTCGCGAACTACGCCGAGCGTTCGCTCGCCACCAAGATGGCGCGCAGCGTCGACGAGGTGATGCACTTCCTCGACGAGCTGGCGGCCAAGTCCCGCCCGGTGGCACAGCAGGAATACCGCGAGCTACAGGATTTCGCCAGGGACCAGCATGGCGTTGACACGCTGGAAGCCTGGGATCTGGGTTTCTATGGCGAGAAAATGCGTCAGGCGAAGTACGATATCTCACCGGAAACCCTGCGCCCCTGGTTCCCGGTAAACACGGTAGTGGACGGTCTGTTCCGGGTTACCGAACGCCTGTTCGACCTGACGATCGAGGCGGACGAGAGCGTCGAGACCTGGCACCCGGACGCCACCGCCTATCGCATCAGCCGCGACGGCGAGACTATCGCCTGGTTCTACCTCGATCTATACGCCCGCAAGGGCAAGCGCGGTGGTGCCTGGATGGCGGACTGCCGGGTGCGCTGGCGTAACCTGCGGGGCGGCCTGCAGTTGCCGGTGGCCTTCCTCACCTGTAACTTCACACCGCCTGTGGACGACAAGCCGGCGCTGTTGACCCACGACGAGGTCACCACCCTGTTCCACGAATTCGGCCATGGCCTGCACCACATGCTGACCAAGGTCGAGGTGGCTGATGTGTCCGGCATCAACGGCGTCGCCTGGGACGCGGTGGAACTGCCCAGTCAGTTCCTGGAAAACTGGTGCTGGAACCCGGAATCCCTGAACCTGATTGCCCGTCACCACGAAACCGGCGAACCCCTGCCCCAGGATCTGCTCGACAAGTTGCTGGCAGCGAAAAACTTCCAGTCCGGTATGCAAATGGTTCGACAGCTGGAGTTTTCCATTTTCGATTTCCGCCTGCATTCGGAATTCCAGCCGGGCTCACCGGTCAATCCGCTGGAGATGTTCCGTAAGGTGCGTGAGGAAATCGCCGTGACGGAGACACCGGAATTCAACCGCTTCCCTAACAGCTTCTCCCACATTTTCGCCGGAGGCTACGCGGCAGGCTACTACAGCTATAAGTGGGCGGAAGTGCTGGCGGCGGACGCCTTCTCCCTGTTCGAGGAGCGGGGCATCTTCGATGAGGTGGCCGGCAAAGCCTTCCTGGAAAACATCCTCGAACGCGGCGGCTCGCGCGAGCCGATGGAGCTGTTCAAGGCCTTCCGCGGCCGCGAGCCCGAAGTCGACGCCCTGCTGCGCCAAAGCGGTATCACTGCGGATGCTGCCTGAATAGCAGGCGAATAACGGGGCGGCTCAGACCGCCCCGAACACTGATGTGGAGAGCCGATGGCTACACCGAAACGATTCATCGCCGGCGCGGTCTGCCCCCGCTGCGGCGAGATGGACAAACTGATGATGCAGCAGACCGAGGAAGGGCAGTTCAGGGAGTGTGTCGCCTGCGGCTTTGAAGATGCGCAGACCCCGGACGGGCAGCCGATCGGAGAGCTGGAAACGCGAGTCAACAAGCGCGACAACAAGGACGATCACACGGTGAAGCAGGTCGTGTTCTTCAAGTCAGCAGCCGATGAGGATGAGTAGGCGAGTTATCGCGAGCATGTAGCCGACGCTTCAGCTTCGGAGGACCCGTCAGGGTCCCGGGGATCTATCGGCAAGCCTACGGCCTGCTCGGAAGCTGAAGAGGGTGTTGCAGAAGTAGCCGTATCTCCAAAGTACCGGCATAAACTCCCTCTCCCCTCGCGGGAGAGGGCCGGGGAGAGGGGGTAGCGCCGTCAGACGCTCATCGTTGCCAGAGCCGACTTCGAGCGAGGCTTTGCCTCGTCCCCCTCTCTCCAAACCTCTCTCCCGCCAGGGGAGAGAGGCTTAAAGCCGCAAGCTTTTGCAACACCCCTCTAAAGCGTCCGCTACATTTCCAGCGGTACCTGCTTTTACAACGTCATCGCCGCAATCCAGCCAAACACCAACAACGGCAGGTTATAGTGCAGGAACGTTGGCACCACCGTATCCCAGATGTGGTTATGCTGTCCGTCCGCATTCAACCCGGCGGTGGGCCCCAACGTGGAATCCGAAGCCGGCGAACCTGCATCCCCCAGCGCCCCCGCCGTGCCCACCAAGGCGACGATAGCCAGCGGGCTGAACCCGAGTTGTAGCGCCAGTGGTACATAGATGGCCGCGATAATCGGAATGGTGGAAAAGGACGAGCCAATGCCCATTGTAATCAGTAGCCCCACCACGAGCATCAGCAGCGCCGCCAGGGCCTGATTGTCCCCAATTGCACCGACGGAGCTTTCCACCAGGGTGTTGATCTCGCCGGTCTCGCGCATCACCTCGGCAAAGCCAGACGCGGCGATCATGATGAAGCCGATCATCGCCAGCATCTTCATACCTTCGGTGAACAGGTCGTCGGCTTCCTTCCACTTCACGACACCGGAAACGTTGAACAGCACGAAGCCCGCCAGCGCACCGAGGATCATGGAATCCAACGTCAGTTGCACCACGAACGCAACCACGATGGCTGCCAATGCCATGATCAGCGTCCACTTGCTGTACTTGATATCCACGCGCTCCGTGCGCTCAATCGCGGCCAGGTCGTAATCCCGTCCGCCCTGGTAGCTGAAGAAGACGGCCACCAGCAGGCCGATCAACATACCCAGGGCCGGCAATGCCATAGCGGACATGACGTTGAGGCCATCGACTGCGACACCGTTGGTTTCCACCTTGGCCAGCAGGATCTCGTTGAGGTAGATACCGCCGAAACCCACCGGCAGGAACATATACGGGGTAATCAGCCCGAAGGTCAGCACGCAGGCAACGAGCCGGCGGTCCAGACGCAGTTTGGCCATCACGTAAAGCAGCGGCGGTACCACCAGTGGAATGAAGGCGATGTGGATCGGCAGGATATTCTGGGACGAGATGGCGATAGCCAGTAGCAGGCCGATCATCAGGAACTTGATGGCGCCTCCGCCCGTATTCCCATCGTCCTGACGGCCCACCATAGCCAGCGCCTTGTCCGCCAGGGCGTGGGCAAGGCCGGATTTGCCGATGGCCACGGCGAAGGCACCCAGGGTGGCGTACGACAACGCGACCGTCGCGCCGCCGCCAAGACCGTTATTGAAGGCTGCAATCGTGGCTTCCAGTGAGAGGCCGCTAACCAGGCCACCAGCAACGGCGCCGATAATCAGGGCAACAACGACGTGAATGCGGCACAGGCTCAGGATGAGCATGAGGCCGACGGCGGCAACAACAGCGTTCATGGAGCTTTCCTCGGGGTGTTCCAGAAAAGCGCGCTAATGTGCAGGAAACGACCGGCGTAGTCAAAGCGAATGGGTATGCCGCTCCATACATCCCGAGCGGGACGCGTATAGAGGTCCGGCGCGTCAGCCGACGTAGCTGAACCGCGGCACGCTTTCACCGGCGACATCGACGGTTTCGCGGAACATGCTCAGGGGTCGCACCCACAGGCCCTGGTCGCCATAGAGGGGGCGGTAGACCACCAGTTCCTCCTCGGTTTCGCTATGGCGAGCCACGCCGATGACTTCGTAGTCCTTGCCTTTGTAATGGCGGTACCGGCCGGGTTTCAGGGGCTGGGTCATGGTGGTGTCCGTCCCGTTCGAATCGAAGATGGCTTACTGAACGCCTGCGGTGTGAGGATAGCGACCTCACATGTCGACGCCGCGGAACGGGCGTCGGTCCTGTCAATGATACGCCCGGTAGGGTTCCGGACTCTACAGGACCGGGGCGTCCCTGACCGCCGATGCGGTCCTCTACGCAACCAGGACCGCTGGGCGAAAGCGTGGGATCGTCCAGCGGCCTGATGGCATGCGCCCGGTTCAGGGCCTAGGAGTGCAGTTTGTAGCGCCCGGGGCCCAGGAATACCAGTGCCAGCGCAATAAACAGGAAGAAACCCTGCAGTTCCAGAGCCCAGCCGCCGGACCGGCTCAGGGACATCAATTCGTGGGTATGGACCAGCGCGATGGCGACGATCATGTTGATCACCACGATCAGTGCACCGATTCGGGTCTGGTAGCCGAGGATGATCATCAGCGGCGCCAGCAACTCACCGATATACACCCCATAGGCGAGAAATGTTGGCAGGCCATGGCTGGCCAGTTGCGACTCGACAAAGCCGACGCCATGGAACAGCTTGGCGATCCCGTGAAACAACAACAGACCACCCAGCGTAAGGCGGATGATCAGTTTACCGAGGTCTGCATTTTCCAGCATTGGAACCTTCCTTCTTCAAATGAAGGCGAGAGCTTAGCGGGTCTGTCGGCGTGGTCAATGGAAGAAACGTATCACGGCGCCGTATCGATGGGCCGTGCGGCCGGCTGGAACACGATATCGTCATGCAATCGCACCAGTCGAGCTAATAGCTGATTCTGCGCCGACACCGGCACGCCGTTCTGTTCCATGGCCAGGATCAGGTCCTCCGCCAGGGCATTGAAATGGGTCTCGTTGATCCCCAGCCCCGCATGGGAAGCGGACATGCCGCGACCGCTATAGGTGCACGGGCCGTCCGCCAGCGCACAGATCTGGTCGGTCAGGTTGCGATGAAGGCCGGCGATATCAACGGCCCGGAATTTCTCGGCGATACGTTCGTCTTCCACCACGATGTAGAGCAGATCCTTAACAATCAGAGCGATGCCCTTGCGTTCGCCGAGGGCGTCGTAAAGGGAGGGTGACGATTGCGGCGGCAGGCTCTGACAACCACTCAGCATTACCAGGAATAACAGCGGTAAAAGGCGGTTCACCATGGTGTCGTCTCTCTTAGAAAGCGCCTTGCAGGGACAGGTACGCGCCCTGTTGATCGTCCAGCCCGGCGATACTGCCCAGGTTTACCCATGCCGCGGTGACGGCAAGACGCCGATCCGGGAACCAGGCGACAAACAGGTCGTACCCGTCCTCTTCCTCGGCGAAGCTCAGGTTGTCTGGCTTCTGGCGATATTCGCCGCCCAACAACCATTGGCGGTTCAGGAGTAGCCCGGCGCTGGCCTCGAACACCGCTTCGTACCGGTCGAGCTCGTCACCGCCGAACCCCAGCAGTCCGCCCTGATTGGCTTTCGTGCCACGAACCACCCCGTTGACCAGCACATTGCGGCCGAGGAAACCGGCCAGGAAGAGCTTGCTGCCGGCCAGGTAGATATCGGTTCCGCTGTCGTCATTCGCGCCAACGGCTTCGGGTACGGTAAACGTGCGGTTGCGCTTGTGCTGGACGCCCAGGGACCACTGGCCGTATGAGCCGTACACCACATCGCCGGCGAGCCGGATCTTGGCGCCGAAGATGTCCTGCTGCAGGTGATCCTCATCAAGGGCCGCACCGAGGGTATCCAGGTCCAGGGTCTGACGGGCGACACTCAACTCGAGGCGGTTGTGCCAGTTCACTGCACCGGCCACGACATCGACGGTGTAATCGTCCAACGGCGCGTGGGACAGCGCCAGGGTGCCGCCCCACTCGGTATCGCTGGCGTAACCGGCCAGCACTGCCATCGGCACCAGTCCGCCGCCGGCACTGCCTTCAATGGTGGTGACGCCACCGGTGGCCCAGAGGCGACTTCCCGGCTGGGCGAGCACGGCGGTACTCGCCAGCCCCAGGATCAATACAAGTAGGGTGTTCTTCAAAACGGGTCCCGTTTCTTGGTTCTTCGGTCAGTTCCAGGAATCTTCATTCGCTTTTCAGGCGCGTTGTCGCTGATCGGCCAGGCTTTCCGAACGCTGGTCGAACGTGCCATACCAGTCGATCAATTGCTCAGGCGACATGGGCCGGCCCAGGAAAAAGCCCTGGGCCAGTTCACAGCCCCAACTTTGCAACAACCGCCAGCTTTCCTCGTTCTCGATACCTTCGGCGACGACACTCAAGCCCAGTCCATGGGCCATATCCACGGTGGATTTGACGATTAACTGGTCCTGGGGTGTGGAATCCAGCCGCAGCACGAAGGACTTGTCGATCTTCAGCTCCTGTACCGGTAACTGGCGCATCTGGGCGAGCGAACTGTAGCCGGTCCCGAAGTCGTCCACCGACAGCTTGACGCCCAGTTGCCGCAGGTTACCCAGGGTCCTTACCGCGGCCTGCGTATCGGTCATGGCGGCGCCTTCGGTGATCTCGAAGGTCAGCATCTCCAGGGGGCGGGGCCAGTCGGCGAAGATCATCTCGATAATCGTCGGCAGTGCCTGGTTGGCCAGATCCAGTGCGGACAGGTTGATCGCCACCCCGATACCGGGCATGCCGGCCGCCTGCCAGGCTCGACCGTCGAGTTCGACCTGGCGCAGGATGTGTTCTGTCAGTTGGTGGATCTGGCCGGAGCGCTCGGCAAGGCTGATAAATTCTTCCGGGTTTATGAATCCCAGTTGCGGATGCTGCCAGCGTACGAGTGCTTCTACCTGCACGACCGTAGCGGTGTCCAACCGGATCTTGGGTTGGTAGACCATGGTCAATTGCCCCTGGGCGATGGCCTGGTGCAGGTCCTGGATGATCTTCAGTTCCCTTAGATGCCGCTCTTCCCCGCCCTCGACATAAAACGCCATGCGGGTCTCATCCTTGGCGGCTTTCTCACGAGTCAAACTGAGGCGGCGGCGGATGTCGTCAAGACTGCGGGCGTGTTCGGGAAGTTGGAGAATGGTGGCCGACAGCTCCACGGCCAGGGGTGTCTGGTCAAGCTGCATGCTTTCCTCCGCCCGGGCCTTGAGCACGATTATGGCGTCCTGCAACCGGTCCTCGTCGGTACCGGGCAGAAACGTCATGAATTCGTTGCCACCGGTACGTGCCAGCATATTCTCGGCACCGACGGTGCCGCGCAGGCGCAGGCCGGTGGCGATAAGCGCCTGGTCGCCGATTTCATAACCCAGTGTTTCGCTGAGCTCTTTCAGTCCGATCACGGTCAGACTGATCAGGAAGCCGGGGACGCGCTGTTCCAGCACGGTTTTCAGGTAGGCGTCCATGGCGGAGCGGTTGGGCAGGCCGGTGAGGCTATCATGGGTGGCTTCATGCTGGATCCGGTGCTCGCGGTGGCGGATCTGGCGGACAGAATTGACCAGTACCCGTTCCAGCTTGCCCAGCTCATCCCGACTTTTCAGCCCCGGCGGTATCGGATCCTTGCCCTCGCCAATCTGCCCTGCGAACTGGGTCAACTTCAGTACCGGCCGGCCCAGCGCACGGGCCATGCCCAGTGCCAGCAGCCCTGCGAGTGCCAGACAGGCGAGTACCAGCAGGATCAGGTCCAGAGCGAGCCGGTAATAGTCGGCCAGCGCCTGTTGGCGATCGAGCAGCAGCAGGGCTTCCACAGGCGCTTCGCCTTCCTTGCCCAGCGGCGCGGTGCGGGCAAAATAGCGGCGATCGCCGATCATGCCGCTATCGGAGGTGGTTTTCTGGCTATCGCCGGCGATCGGTGTCAGGTCTCCGTCACCAAGCGTGCGGCCGTAGAAACGCGTTAGTCCCTGTTTTCCGCTGGCTGCCTGTGTCTTGTTGGCTCCATGTAGCCTGGTGGATTGGAATACGACATCTACGCCGGTAAGGCGGCTGATAATTCCGGCAAACTCATCGTCGAGGCTGAACCCCATAACCAGCCACACGCGCAGCCCTGGCGCCTGTACCGGCACCATTAACGCCTGATAGGCCTGATTCTGCAACGTGACCAGGTCGGCCGCGACGCCGTGCCGGTTGGCTTGCTGAAGCAGGCGGTCGAACGGCAGGCGGTTCTGGTTAACCAGGCCATGGAGGTTCGCCAGCAGGTTGCCTTCGCGATCGATGATCATCGCCAGGTCCGCGTTGAACCGCTGGCTATGGTTTTCCAGCACGCTGGTGATGGTGGCGGGTTCCCGGGTGGCGATGGCGGACTTGAAGCCGAAATCCTCCACCAGCACGCTTAATGTATTGACCAGCAATTGTGCGCGCCGCTGGAGGATTTCCTGGACCACTTCGCCAGCCACATCCAATTGTTCCCTTGCGCGCTCCTGCTCCTCCTCGAACGTGGAGAGCATAAAAGCCGCGGCAATGGCCAGGCTGGTGACTAGCGCCAGGGTCAGCATGGCGGCCAGCAGGCGCCCGCGGAAGCCGATGGCTGGGAGGCGAAGTTTCACAGGGCGTCGAATCGGCGTTGCAGGTCGGCGAAGGGATCGGTGTCTGTTTCAGGCGCGACCACCGCTAGTGAAATGATGTAGGGGCTTTCGGCACCGGCATCGATGATCAAGGTTTGCGGCCGCGCGTTGTCCACCAGACGCTCGTGCCACACCCGGATTTCGAAGGGTCCTTTACCCGGCGGTTCGATACGGGCGATGCCGGTAGCACCGGAGGTGGCCGTCTGGGCTGAACCGGTCACATAGACGAAGCCGCGCATCCGGTCATGGATATTGCAGCCGAGTTCCACGACACCCGGCATGTCGAAGACGACAGGCGCCTCTGGACGATCGGCGTAAAGCTCGATGTTGAAGGTCTTGGCCGGGGAGAAGGAATAGACGTGGTGCTGGGTATTGTCCAGATTGGGAAAATCCACCGCCGTGCCTACCGGCACCACCAGCAGGTGCGGGGTAAACGAACGATCCTGTTGTGCCATAACGGCCGGGTGGTCGAGTGCCTGGGCATTCGCGGCGGCCGGTATGCTGACGACCGCCTGCGCCAACGGCTCGCCGGAGACCGCGTCACGGATGCTCAGGTCGAGTGCCCAGAGCGGCGTCGCGGCCAGGGCAAGTGCCACGTGAAATAGCGGCCGAATAAGGTTGCATAAATCAATCATCGAAAAACGCCAGCAAGACTGCTTGTTGTTGGCATCCATGCATTATCGGGCTATACGAACGATGCGATCACGGGTATCTGCAAAGCGTCGCGGCCAGGCCATCCGGCAGTGACAGGATCAGGGTTCCCGAACGCCCTTTCAGCCATGTCGGGATGCGATCATCACGGCAAAGCCTAACGTCGGCCATACGAACTTGCCACTGCATGGGCTGGGATGGGTTAGCAGGGGTCGAGCCCCGGGTTCAGGTCAAAACGAATCTGGTTGCGGGTCAGCAGCTTCTCCCAGTACTCCCGCATCCAGTCCCAGGCCGTGTCCCGGGCTTTTTCCACGAATGGATTGAGGTTCAGGTTGTAGTAATCCGGCGACCGTGCAATCTGGGCCACGGTGATAGTGATCGACTGGTCCAATTCGTTGGCGAAGGGTTCGCCGATCAGGTGATGGGCCAGCAGGTTGGCCTGGGTGGCTTCCAGTTCTACCAGGCGGCTGGTGCGTGTGGAGTAGTTGTTTTCGTACATCTCTTCCATCAATCGATGACACAGGTAGGCCTTGATCAGTAGGCCGTCGAGCCCGTCATACCGAGCCAGCAGTGGCGACGGACGGGTAAAGTAGCGTATCGCCGACTCGATAAACGGCCGGAACAGAGCCACGTGACCGGAGTCCCGCGCACAGGTTTCGACACAGTCGATCAGGCGTGGCGCCATTTCGATGTACTCCACCGCGAACTGGAACAGACAGGTCGCGGGGTTGGGGCCAGACACGACGATGCTGTCCGGCAGGCTGGCTGCGCGCTCATCCATCTGTTCCAGGAAGGTCCCGGACCGGGCCTCCTGGCGGCGTGCTTGGTCAATAATGTGAAGTACTGCTGACGGTGTCATCACAGGGACTGCTCGTATCATTCCAGGATCGGGTTGCAAGACGCCTCCCAACTGCTCAAACAGGCGGTTGGGTCGTCGCCTGTGCATGTTACGGAGTCTCCCGTTCTGGTCCTGGCACGTCCTCCCTGATACTGCGGCGCCGTTTCCGTGGCGTGTGGGACGCGTGCAGAGGCTCCCTTAGGGAAACACTGAATAAATACCTACTGCGGCGAAGCACTTCGTTGCGCGGTGGTTGTGCGCAACCCCGGTCAACAGCTCACCTGCCAATCAGGTATGCCTCGCTCTTTGCGCGCCGTGCGCCTCGCGCTTCATCCCCATCAGGTATTTCTTCAGCGTTCCCCTATCAAAATTCAATTTCAGTGTAGTTGAGAAATGCGGCCGCCGCGGCAAACGTAATGTGAGTGTTTGTGTCAATCCGCATGCTTTTTGTGCGCCTCGTCACTGAACCAGACATCGTTGTGTGTATGGCTCAGGAAAAGCCATCCCATGCTGCCCGCCCGGGCCAGCATCAGGCTGGTGATGGCGAACCAGAGTCCGTGGTTGCCCCAGCCCTGGGTCAGCCACCAAACCGGCAGGTAGATCACGATCACCGAGAAAAGCATGGTGTTCTGCATGTCCCGGGTACGGGTGGCGCCGATAAAGATGCCGTCGAGCAAGAAGCCCCAGACCGCGGCGAGCGGCATGAGCCAAATCCATGGCAGGTATTCCCGCGCCGCGCCGGACACCTCGGGAATACTGGTGAGCAGGCTGATGATGAATCCGCCGCCGAAGAAGAAAAGCCCCGTAAATAAGGCGGCACCCCAGATCGACCAGCGCAGTGCCGTGCGGCATACCGCGCGGAACTGCTCCCGTTGGCGCTGGCCGACGGCTTCACCCACCAGCGCCTCGGCACCGTTGGCAAAACCATCCAGGCCGTTGGAAATCAGCATCAGGAACGTCAGCAGCACAGCGTTGGCCGCGAGGATGGTATCGCCCTGCTGCGCGCCCTGTGCGGTGAAGAACGCAAGTGATAGAAGCAGCAGGATGGTGCGCACCATGATGTAGCGGTTGACCCGCAGTATGGCCAGGTAGTCTTCCAGAACCCCGAACAGGTGCCGGTCGAAGACAAGATCCCTCGGACGGCGTTTCCACACCAGCCACAGGCCGAGGCCGGCGGCGGAATATTCGGCAATGGCGGTGGCCGCGGCCACGCCCTGGCTATTCCACCCCATGACCGTCACGAACAGCACATCCAGCAGGATATTGAGGCTGTTGGCCAGGATCAGCATGAGCATCGGGCCGCGAGGGTACTGGGTGCCGATCAGCCAACCCACCAGGGTGTACTGGCATAGCACCGCCGGCGCGCTCCAGATCCGGATATCCGTGTATTCGCGGGCGAGGACCGTGACTTCATCGCTGGCATCCATGAGGTAGAGTCCCAGCGTAATCAGCGGCCCCCGAAGCAGGATCAGCAACAGGCCGATGCCCATCGCCAGCAACAGCGAACGCACCAGTAGCGCGCTCTGGGCAAAGTCGTCCTGACGTCCATAGGCCTGGGCTGCCAGGCCGGTGGTGCCCATCCGCATGAAGCCGAACGTCCAATAGAGGATGCTGAACAGGTTGCCGCCGATGGCTACGGCACCCAGGTATTCAGGGTGGTCCAGGTGGCCCAGGACCGCGGTATCCACCAGCCCCAGGAGCGGAACGGTAATATTGGTGAGCATCAGCGGCCAGGCGAGGTGCCAGAGGCGGCGGTCGAGGGTATTTAGCGGCACTCTGCGTCGCGACACTTGATGTCCCTGTTGTCCGGGTTGAATGTTCCTGGTGTTTGTATTGGTAATGCTGGTGCTTTTATCACCAAAAAGTGGCTGTTAGAGCGATTTATTCGTAAAGGCAATAAAAAATTCGTTTTAAGACGTCTAAATTTTAAGCAGGTTTTTGAGAGTTTTCCCAACCTCTGTCTATACTCAGTGTGGTTATCCGTGAAATGACTTCCATTCCCCGGCGCCGGTTTGCTGGTGCGAGAGCATACCGAGTACAAGGGGCGGGAGGCAGGAACGCTTCCCGCAGGAAGTGTCACGCAGAAGATATCGATCAGTCCGGGGCAGAGGAAAACCGGCCGACGTTCGTGTGGAACGGGTTTTTCGTCTCGCGATCCGGGCTGTGTCAACGACAAGAACAAACTCTGTGGAGACACGGTATGCGCACGAAGGCAATGCGAGTCGGCTGTCTTTTGGCCGCACTCCCGCTGTCGCAGTCGGCTCTTGCCGACTGGACGGTCAACATGGCTCCCGGCGTAACGGACGTGAGTCGCGATATTTACGGTCTTCACATGACCATCCTCTGGATCTGCGTCGCCATCGGCGTCGTGGTGTTCGGGGTGATGTTCTGGTCCATCCTTGCCCACAGGAAATCCAAGGGCTACAAACCTGCCAACTTCCACGAGCACACCTGGGTCGAGATCACCTGGACCATCATCCCGTTTGCGATCCTCGTGGGGATGGCTATACCCGCGACCGCCACCCTGCTGGACATGTACAACACCGACGACGCGGCGATCGACGTCAAGGTGACCGGTTACCAGTGGCGGTGGAAGTACGACTTCATCAACGAGGAATTCGGGTACTTCTCCAACCTCGCGACCCCCAGGGACGAAATCTACAACCGTCTCGAGAAGAACGAGAATTACCTGCTGGAGGTGGACAATCCGTTGGTCCTGCCGGTGGGTCAGAAAATCCGCTTCCTCATGACCGCCAACGACGTGATCCACTCCTGGTGGGTGCCGGCCCTGGGGGTCAAGAAGGACGCCATTCCCGGTTTTATCAACGAGACCTGGGCCAAGATCGAGGAGCCCGGCATCTACCGCGGCCAGTGTACCGAGCTGTGCGGCAAGGATCACGGCTTCATGCCGATCGTGGTCAAGGCTGTGCCGCAGGAAGAGTACGACGCCTGGGTGCAGGAGCAGATTGCCATGGCTGAGAAAGAGCGCGAGCTGACCAGCAAGGAATGGACGCTCGAGGAGCTCATGGCCCGGGGCGAGACAGCCTACAACACCAACTGTGCCGCCTGTCACCAGGCAGATGGTTCAGGTTCGCCGCCGACTTTCCCGGCATTGGCAGGCAGTGCGATCGCGACCGGTGCGGTCGAGGACCACCTGGACGTGGTGGTCAATGGCGTGTCCGGCACCGCGATGCAGGCCTTCGGTCCGCAGCTCAGCGAAGTGGACCTGGCCGCCGTTATCACCTATGAGCGCAACGCCTGGGGTAACGACACCGGTGACATGGTCACGCCCAAGCAGGTTCTCGACTACAAGAACGCGCAGTAACAGTTCAGGCGCCCCGATGGCGGTAGGTCGCGGGGCTGCAACAGACAACAGTTACGCCGACGACAATAAGAGGCGGTTACGGGGGTTCACATGAGTGCGGTCATCGACACCCACGATCACGAACACGACCACCACGGGCCTGCAAAGGGCTTTTCCCGGTGGCTGTTCACCACCAACCACAAAGATATCGGGACCATGTACCTGATATTCAGCTTCACCATGTTCCTGCTGGGCGGGGCCATGGCGATGGTGATCCGCTCGGAGCTGTTCCAGCCCGGTCTGCAGATCGTCGAACCCGAGTTCTTCAACCAGATGACCACCATGCACGGGCTAATCATGGTGTTCGGCGCCGTCATGCCGGCCTTCGTGGGGCTGGCCAACTGGATGATCCCGCTGATGATCGGCGCGCCGGACATGGCCCTGCCGCGGATGAACAACTGGAGTTTCTGGATTCTGCCCGCCGCGTTCGCCATGCTGGTGTCGACGCTGTTCATGTCCGGCGGTGCGCCTAACTTCGGCTGGACCTTCTACGCGCCTTTATCGACGACCTACGGGCCGCCAAGCACCACCTTCTTCATCTTCGCCGTCCACATGATGGGGATCTCGTCGATCATGGGGGCGATCAACGTCATCGCTACCATCCTCAACCTGCGGGCACCGGGTATGACGTTGATGAAGATGCCCCTGTTCGTCTGGACCTGGCTGATCACCGCGTTCCTGCTGATTGCCGTCATGCCGGTGCTGGCGGGCGTGGTCACCATGATGCTTATGGACATCCACTTCGGCACCAGCTTCTTCAATGCCGCCGGCGGCGGTGACCCGGTCCTGTTCCAGCATGTGTTCTGGTTCTTCGGCCACCCCGAGGTGTACATCATGATCCTGCCGGCCTTTGGCGCCGTGTCGGAGATCATTCCCGCGTTCTCGCGCAAGCGCCTGTTCGGCTATGCCTCCATGGTCTATGCCGTGGGCGCGATCGCGCTGCTCTCTTTCGTGGTCTGGGCCCACCACATGTTCACCGTGGGTATGCCGGTGGCCGGGCAGTTGTTCTTCATGTACTGCACCATGCTGATTGCGGTACCCACCGGGGTGAAGGTATTCAACTGGGTGGCAACCATGTTCCGTGGCTCCCTGTCGTTCGAGGCGCCGATGCTGTTCGCGGTGGCCTTCGTCATCCTGTTCACGATTGGCGGCTTCTCCGGCCTGATGTTGGCGATCGCGCCGGCGGACTTCCAGTACCACGACACCTACTTCGTGGTTGCCCATTTCCATTATGTGCTCGTGCCGGGCGCCATCTTCGGCATCTTCGCTTCGGCCTACTTCTGGCTACCCAAGTGGACCGGGCATATGTACGACGAGACCCTGGCCAAGACCCATTTCTGGATGTCCTTCATCGGCATGAACCTGGCGTTCTTCCCCATGCACTTCCTGGGGCTGGCGGGCATGCCGCGGCGTATCCCGGATTACGCCCTGCAGTTCGCCGACTTCAACATGATCTCCAGCATGGGGGCCTTCATGTTCGGGGCGACCCAGTTCCTGTTCCTGTACATCGTCATCAAGTGTGTGCGCGGCGGTAAGAGGGCCGAGGCCAAACCCTGGGAAGGCGCCGAGGGTCTGGAGTGGACCGTGCCTTCACCCGCGCCCTATCACACCTTTGCCACGCCACCGGAAGTGAAGTAAGGGCAGGAGACGCGTATGACCACGGCTCAGCGACCGAAAACCAAGTCCAACGCCCGCGTGATCGGCTGGTGTCTGGCGGGCGTGGTGGGCATGTTTGCCTTCGGGTTTGCGCTGGTGCCGCTGTACGAGGTGTTCTGCGATATCACCGGCATCAACGGCAAGACTGGCGGACGGTATGAAGGCCCGGTTTCGACCGAGGTGGACCAGAAGCGGCAGGTAAAGGTCCAGTTCATCGCCCAGAACGGGCCGGGCATGCCCTGGACCTTTCGTCCCCGCCAGACCAGCATCACGGTGCATCCGGGCGAACCGACCCAGGTCGCCTTCTTCGCGGAGAACCGCACTGCTGCGGCGATGACGGCCCAGGCCATTCCCAGCCTGTCACCGTCCCAGGGCACGCTTTTCTTCCACAAGACCGAATGCTTCTGCTTCAACCAGCAGACCCTGGCTGCGGGCGAATCCATCGACATGCCGCTGGTGTTTATCGTCGACCGCGAGCTCCCGGCAGAGATCAAAACCCTGACCCTCTCCTACACGCTCTACGACCAGAGCAAGCTGGGCCAGGACGCGGCAGCGCCGGCCGTGAGTCAACAGCTGCCGCCTTGGCAACTGACTGCGCCCCGGCGACTCATGCCCTGGGAAACAATACCCTGGGCAACAATGCCCGGGAACATAACGACAACAATGACGAATAACGGATAACGCCATCGGAGGCCGCCATGGCAACAGAGCAGACGTACTACGTTCCGGAACAGAGCAAGTGGCCAATCATCGCGACCGTTGGCCTTCTCTTAACCATGGCGGGTATCGGCTCGATCATGGTCAACAGCTCCGCGGGCGAATCCACCACCACGTCCTGGGTGATCTTCTTCATCGGCGCGCTGGTCATGGCTTATATGCTGTTCGGCTGGTTCGGCAACGTTATCCAGGAGAGCCGCGCGGGACTGTACAGCGAACAAATGGATCGCTCGTTCCGCTGGGGCATGAGCTGGTTCATCTTTTCCGAGGTTATGTTCTTCGCCGCATTTTTCGGGGCCTTGTTCTACGCCCGTACCTTTGCCATTCCCTGGCTGGGCGGTGAAGGCGACAAGGGCTCCAGTAGCATCCTTTGGGAGGGCTTCCGTTCCTCCTGGCCATTGCTGCAGAACCCGGATCCCGACGCTTTCCCCGGCCCGAAGGAAGTGATTGGCCCGTGGGGACTGCCATTGGTGAACACCATCCTGCTGGTGACCTCTTCGATTACCGTGACCATTGCTCATCATGCGTTAAAAAAGGATAACCGCACCCGCGTTAAGATCTGGCTGGCGGCCACTATCGTCCTGGCCCTGGGCTTCCTCGCGTTCCAGGTGGAGGAGTACGTCCACGCCTATACCGAACTGGACCTCACCCTGCAGTCGGGTATCTATGGCAGCACCTTCTTCATGCTGACCGGGTTCCATGGCGCGCATGTGCTGCTCGGAACGCTGATGCTGACGATCATGCTGATCCGCATCACCAAGGGGCATTTTTCTGCGGAGAAACACTTCGGGTTCGAGGCGGCCAGTTGGTACTGGCACTTTGTGGACGTGGTCTGGCTGGGGCTGTTCGTGTTCGTTTACATCATCTAGGGCGTGGGGTTGAGCGTCAGGTCACCGTGCCAGAGCGCGAGCAGGATGACGGCGATCAGCAATGCACTCAGGGAAACGCGGACGATCAGGGAATTCAGTACCCGCTGGGTCTTGCCCTCATCCTTGAGCAGGAAGAACAGGCCACTGAAGAGGCTGACGACTACGGCAAACATGAGTATGACAATCAGCACTTTAAGCATGGTCTTGGCTCCCGCGGGGCGGACATTGGGTGAGTTCACTATAGCAAAGCATGGTTGAGCGGGGGCGAAGGTGGAAACCGGATTGGCGCTTGTGGCTGTTTGCGGCGCTGTTATTGCCGGTGTTGCTCGGCCTGGGTACCTGGCAGGTGCAACGGGCCGGTGAAAAATCGGCACAGCTGGAGCAATGGGACCAGCAACTGGAGGAAGGCGACTGGCCCGAGACTATAGAGCGGGGCCTGACCCTGGGGCAGCCAGTGCAACTCAGCGGTCATTACGACCCAAGCTATGTCTGGCTGCTGGACAACCGCACCCGGGATGGGCGCACCGGCTACGAGGTGCTGACCTTGTTCCAGCCAGCAAACGGACCACGGGTATTGGTCAACCGAGGCTGGCTACCGGCTCCCAAGCGGCGCAGCCAGCTACCTCCGGTGGATACGCAGCCGGGCCGCGTGCAGATCCGGGCACGAGTGGCGGACTACCCGACGCCGCCGGTGCTGGCAGACACGCCGGAAGAAAACGGCTGGCCGCGACGCGTTCAGGCGCTCCGTCCGGACGACGTGCAGGCTGTGGCCCCGGACGTTGTTGGCCGCATGCTACGGCTGGAGAATCCAGGCCAGCCCGGTGCCTTCCGCGCCGACTGGGCGCCGGACCTGATGGGGCCGCAAACCCATTACGGCTACGCGCTGCAATGGTTCTCGCTGGCCACGGCGCTGGTGGTACTGACGGTAGTGGCAAGTTTCAGAAAGGAGAAGTCGCAGGATGAGCATGGCAATGGCTGAGTCCGAACAGCACAAGCCAGAACCCACCCCGGCACAGGTCAGGCGCGGGCGCCGTATTGCGTTGCTGCTGTTCGCGATCGGCTTTGGGCCGATGATCGTGGCCACTGTCATGTTCTATACCGGCTGGATGAATCCGACCGGGCA
Organism: Marinobacter nanhaiticus D15-8W; assembly: GCF_036511935.1. NCBI lineage: Bacteria > Pseudomonadati > Pseudomonadota > Gammaproteobacteria > Pseudomonadales > Marinobacteraceae > Marinobacter > Marinobacter nanhaiticus. The sequence continues at coordinate 46,389 of NZ_AP028878.1, forward strand.
ATCCAATAACGGCACGCTGGTCCGGCCACCGGTCGCCGTGGCAGATCTGGGTCTGGTGAATGGTGACGGCGAACCATTGGCGGATCGGTTCGGTCCGCAGAAAGCGGACGCGACCTGGATGATGCTGGTGGTCGCTGGCGGCGAATGCGCTGCCGAATGCCAGGAACAGGTTTACCTGGCCCGTCAGGTCAATACGGCACTGGGCAAGAATCAGGATCGCATGCAGCGTGCGGCATACCTGGAGCAGGCTCCTGACGATCTTTCAGGCTACCCGGACATGCCCCTGATGCAATCGGGCAACGGTGAATCACCGCGGTGGCCGGGCAATGTGGATATCGAGCGTACACCGCAGATCTACGTCATCGACCCGTTCGGCAACATCATGATGCGCTACGGGCCGGGCCACACCGGCAAGGCGATGCTTGAAGACCTCAAGCACCTGATGAAGATCTCCCATATCGGTTGAACCGGCAACCGACCTGAAAAGGAAACGCTGAAGAAATGCCTGATGTGGATGAAGCGCAAGGCGCACGGAACGCAGCAAGCGAGGCATACCCGCCGGGTAGGTGAGCTTGCGAGTACCGCGCAACGCAGCCGATTCGCCGCAGCAGGTATTTATTCAGTGTTTCCGAAACTGTTTCGGGGGTTGAGGATGAGAACCACAGCAGCGGATCGCAGGGACCATCATCGCCGTTTCATGGCACGTCTGGCGCTGGTCGCTACCGTGCTGACGGTGGTTGTGGTCATGCTCGGCGCCTGGACGCGCTTGGTGCATGCGGGACTGGGTTGCCCCGACTGGCCCGGCTGCTACGGTTTCCTCAGTGTTCCCCAGAGTGCTGAACACATTGCCATTGCCGAGGCTCGATTCCCCCACGCGCCGGTGGATGTCAGCAAGGGCTGGCCGGAAATGATCCACCGGTATGCTGCAGGTACCCTCTCGTTGCTGGTCTTCACACTGGCTGGGTATGGGTTTCGCCATCGCCGGGAGGGTCTGCCCTGGAAGCATGCGTTGTTCATTGCCGGCTTCGTGGTGCTGCAGGCGGCTTTCGGCATGTGGACGGTGACGCTCAAGCTCTGGCCCCAGGTCGTGGCCCTCCATCTCCTGGGTGGATTCACGACCCTGAGTCTGCTGTTCCTGCTCACCCTGCGATTGCGCGGCAAGCAGCCCAAGGCCGGAGCGCGTCTGGCCGAGGCGCTGGCACGTATGAAACCGTGGGTGTTCGGTGCCATGATGCTGGTGATCATCCAGATCGCCCTTGGGGCCTGGACCGCCGCCAATTACGCCGCGGTGGCCTGCACCGACCTGCCAACCTGCCATGGCGAATGGTGGCCGCAGATGGATTTCCGCCATGGCTTCGATATCACCCAGGCGGTGGGACCGAATTATCTCGGTGGGCAACTGACCAACGATGGCCGCGTGGCGATCCACGTGACCCACCGGTTTGGGGCCCTGGTGCTCACAATCTACCTCAGCCTCCTGCTGATCCGGCTCTGGCCGGCAGCACGGGAGGCTGCCATGGGACGCTGGGTTGCATTAGCTGGCGGTGTCCTGCTGGCCCAGGTGGCGCTCGGCGTGGCCAACGTACTGATGCACATCCCGTTGCCCATTGCCGTCGCCCATAACGCACTCGGCGCCGGCTTGCTGCTGGCAGTGGTGAACCTGCTCTGGCGTATACAGCCGTTCCATGTGGTCCGGAGAGCGCCCAAACCCGCACGAATCAAACAGGAGTTGCCTGCATGAGCCAGCCATCCAATGCAGCCGTCGCCCAGTCCAGACCGGCCACCTGGCGGGATTTTCTGGAGCTGACCAAGCCGCGCGTGGTCGCCCTGATGATGCTGACCGCGGTGATCGGCATGCTGTTGGCCCGCCCGGGCGTGCCGGACTGGACGGTGTTCGTGTTCGGCAATATGGGGATTGCCTTCCTGGCGGCGGCGGCGGCGGTGGTAAACCACGTGGTGGACTACAAGATCGACACGGTCATGGCCCGCACCCGCAAACGGCCCGTGGCGACCGGCCGGGTCACCACGATGGATGCACTGGTTTTCGCCCTCACCCTGGCGCTGGCGGGTATGCTGGTGCTGGTCTGGCAGGTCAATGCCCTCACCGCCTGGCTTACCCTGGCCTCACTGGTCGGCTATGCCGGTGTCTATACCCTCTTCCTCAAGCGCGCCACGCCGCAGAATATCGTGATCGGCGGTATCGCCGGCGCCATGCCGCCACTACTGGGCTGGACGGCGGTTACTGGCCAGGTGGATGGCCACGCGCTACTGCTGGTGCTGATCATCTTCGCCTGGACGCCGCCGCATTTCTGGGCCCTGGCGATCCACCGCAAGGAGGAATATGCCAAGGCGGGCATTCCCATGCTGCCGGTCACCCACGGCAACCGCTATACAGAGCTCCACATCCTGCTCTATACGCTGATGTTGATCGCGGTAAGCATGCTGCCTTTCGCCACCGGTATGTCCGGCGGTATCTACCTGGTCGGAGCCCTGGCGCTGGGACTGCGATTCCTGCAATATGCCATTCGACTGTTGCGGGGCGACGATCGCCGGGTGGCACTGGAAACCTTCAAGTATTCCATTACCTATCTGATGGCACTTTTCGTGGTCCTGCTGGTCGATCATTTCGTGTTTTTCTGATCGTCGCCCGTTAATGACCATGGATTGAGGTGCATGAGCCAAGAGAACGCCCGCAAACGTATCCGCCTGACCCTCATTGGGCTGCTCCTGCTGGTGGCGCTAGTGATCGGCATGGTGGTCGCACGTCAGGTGTTCCTGGTCCCGGATGCGCAGGATGGGCCGCCGCCCCCAGAGCTCAGCGCGCTGAATACCTTCGTCTACGAGGAAGGGCGGCCGCTGGCCGACTTTACCCTGACCAACGAACAGGGTGAAACCGTGACCAATGAAGCACTCAAAGGTCGCTGGACCTTCGTTTTCGTCGGCTATACCTACTGTCCGGATGTCTGCCCTGCGACGATGGCGATGTTGCGCCGCACCGGCGAAGCCATTCCCGCGGATCTCCCCGAGCCCACCTACCTGCTGGTATCCGCCGATCCGGAACGGGACACGCCGGAACGCCTGGGTGAATACCTGGACTTCTTCGGCGAGGATTTCCACGGTCTGACCGGCGATATGGACACCCTGAAAGACCTGGCGAAGAGCATGAATGCGGTCTTCGTTCACCGGAAGGATGAGAAGGGTAATGTCCTGGTGGACCACAGCGCTCATTTGGCACTGCTCAATCCGGACGGCGAGATGATCGCGGTCATCCAACCACCGCTGAAGCCGGACAGCGTGGCAAAGGCCTTTGGCGAAATCTATCAGTGGGCCAAGGCCAAGCGGGATATTGGCGCCTGAGGGCTGAGTTCTGCTTGTATCGGTTGTCTTCGCCCTCACTGACCCTTTTCAGGGCATCCACCGTTCTCTAAACTCTCCCTCCCCCTTCTGTTGCCCAGGAAAGCACCATGGCTTCGTCGTCCCGGCCCGGCCCTGCAAATCGTGATGTGCTGATGGCCCTCTCCGCCGGGGCCATTGTCCTGCTGGTGGTCCATACCCTGGGCCGTTTCTACTACACGCCGCTGCTGCCTTACCTGGTGGATGATGGCCTGCTCGATCCGCAACAGGCCGCTTCACTGGCCACCTGGAACTACCTCGGCTACCTCATGGGCGCGATGCTGGCGATCCGCTGGCACCGCATCGATCACATACGCTTCCTCCTGCCCCTTTCACTGGCGGTTCATGTGCTGACCACACTGTTACAGACTCAAGTGGAGCAGGTGGCGGTGCTGGACGCGGTGCGCTGGCTCAACGGCGTGGCCAACGGCGTAGTGTTCGTGCAGGCGCCGGCATTGATTCTTGAATGGCTGGTGCTGCGCAACCGGGCATCCATGAGTGGGTTGGTCTATCTCGGTGTCGGTATCGGCCTGCTGATGTCCAGCGCGCTGGTGAGTTATTCCGCCGACTGGTTGTCGGGCCCGGAACGCTGGTGGCCGGCATTGGTGCTGTCGATTCCGTTGTGCTGGTGGGGCTGGCGGCGTCTCAGCCGGTTGGACGTTCCAGTACGCCCGCAAAAGGCTGACGGCACGGCCATCGCCGAGGGCAAGTCGCCGCTGTTTGACCGCGCGAGCATGCCGCTCTTCCTGTCCTATCTTGGGGCAGGCCTCGGCTATATCCTGCCCATGACCTTCCTGCCGTTGCTGGCCAGGATGCAATTGGCCGAGGGCGACTGGCTGGTCGATGGTTCCTGGCTCATCGTGGCCCTGGCGACCATTCCGTCTGCCTATATCTGGAATCATCTCGGCGGGCGTATCGGCGACCTGCCGGCCATTCGGATCAACTTCGTGGTCCAGTTGGTGGGCGTGCTGGCCGCGGTCCTCTGGCCGGGGCCGGTGGGGATTGTGCTCTGTGGCATGCTGGTGGGCGGGACGTTCCTCGGCACCGTGCTGCTGACCCAGCGTATCGCCCGCGCCTTGCACCCCCACCAGGGGCCACGGTTATCGGCTGCGATGGTTGCGCTCTACGCCTTTTCGCAAATGGCCGGCCCTTGGCTGGTCAAACAGTGGCTCGATTTCGGCGGCACCCTGGAAAGTGCCTTCTGGATTGGCGTGGGTGCGTTGGTCTGGGGTTTGGTGTTCGCCTGCCTCGTTCCGAGGCCGGAGGCCTGGCACCGCCGTGCCGCCTAGTGGCCAGGCACACTTCTTAAACTAGCCCCGTCGTACCCACCCTAAGCGCTGCGTGAAGCCAGGTGACTGAAGAGTGCTCGTATACCGAAGTGCCATGGTGGTAGACGGTCGCTGCGATCGACGATATTGACCAGCATGCCGAGATCCTTCGTCGCGATACTGACGCGATCTCCTACACGATGCGTAAAGCCCTGGCCCGCTGCATCGCGGTCCACAATGGGCGAGAACATGGTCCCCAGGAAGAGCATGAACCCATCGGGATACTGGTGATGGGGCCCGCAGGTTTGCTGGACGAGATCCAGCGGATCGCGACTGATTTCCGCCATATCGCTGACATCCTCTAACAGGAAGCCGTCCTGCTCGCCCTCGATACGCAGGGATACCCGGGCCGAACGCACGCTGTCGAGATTGAATTGGGCGTCAAACAGCCGGATAAAGGGGCCCACCGAACAGGACGCGTTGTTGTCCTTGGCCTTGCCGAGCAGGAGTGCGCTCCGGCCTTCGATATCCCTCAGGTTGACGTCGTTGCCCAGCGTGGCGCCTTTGGGGCAGCCGTTTGCATCGACGGCCAGCACAATCTCCGGTTCCGGGTTGTTCCAATGGGACGACGGGTGCAGGCCGACCCGTGCGCCAAAGCCGACCGCCGACAGGGGCGCCGCTTTTGAGAATACCTCGGCGTCAGGGCCGATACCGACTTCCATGTACTGAGACCACAGCCCCCTTTCGATGAGCTCCTCCTTGAGCGTCATGGCTTCGCTGGAACCGGGTGCGATCTGCGCCAGGTCGCTCCCCAGTATTGACTGTATCTCCTTCCGAAGCGCATCGCTGCGGGTGGGATCGCCGCCGGCCTGCTCCTCGATAACGCGTTCCAACAGGCTGACGGCAAAGGTGACGCCACAAGCCTTGACTGGCTGGATGTCGCAGGGCGCCAGCAGGTAGGGAGCCCGCTGGGGTTCGGCCAACGAATTGTCTAGCAAGGCCTCTACTGGTCCCAGCGACTCCCCCGGGGACCGCATGACCACGTCCAACGCCTCAGGGTGGTCCAGCAGATCCGCCATGGTCATTACGTGAGCCGAAATATCGAACACTTCGCCCTGGCGGATTGCGACGATCGCAGGTCCGCTCCGGGGTGTGTCCCGCCACACCCGACCGACCAGGGGCGCCTGGAGGTGATCTGCGGGAAGACAATCCAATGCTGAGAGCGTATTCATCTTGAACTCCTGCGGGCGACCGCGGGTCGCCCGTCACTGAAAAAGGCTTCCGATCAGTTGTCGCGCTTACCATCAATTAATCGGGATACACCATGGGGATTATTATCCCGTAGGGCCTCCGGGAGCAGGGCCTCAGGCATGTTCTGGTAACACACCGGGCGCAGGAACCGGTGGATCGCGGCGCTGCCGACTGAGGTACTGCGGCTATCGGAGGTTGCAGGATAGGGCCCGCCATGGACCATGGCGTGGCAGACTTCCACGCCGGTCGGCCAACCGTTGACCATCACGCGGCCCGCCTTTCGCTCCAGTATGGGCAGCAATCCGCGCGCAACGTCTGTATCGGTGTCGTCCATCTGGAGTGTTGCCGTCAACTGACCCTCCAGGTGCTTGGCCACGGCTTGCACCTGTGCCTGGTCGTCGCACACCACCACCATCGAGCTGGCGCCGAACACCTCATCCTGAAGTTGTTCATCCGCCAGGAAATCGGTCGCGTTGGTGGCGAACAGGCCCGGTTGACAGCTGTTCCCCTGTTCCCCCGACTGGCCACGTGCAACTTCGCGCACGGACGCGTTGCCTGACAAACGCTCGATGGCATCGCCATAGGCATCGTGTATGCCAGGGGTCAGCATCGTCTGGCCCGTGCTCCGGGTGACCGCCTCGGCGGCAGCATGGAGGAAGGTATCCAACTCGGGACCCTTGATCGCAATAACCAGCCCTGGATTGGTACAGAACTGCCCGGCACCCATATTCAGGGAGGCGACGAAGGCTTCGGCGATTTCGGCCCCGCGCGACTTGAGGGCGTGGGGGAGCAGGAAAACCGGGTTGATACTGCTCATTTCTGCGTAGACCGGGATCGGTTCGGGCCGTGCTTGAGCCGTAGCCATGAGGGCGGTGCCTCCCCGGCGGGACCCGGTAAAGCCAACAGCCTTGATGCGTGGGTCTTTTACCAGCGCCTGCCCCAGATCAATGCCCGCACCGAACAGTAGGGAAAAGACGCCTGCCGGCATATCGCAGGCTCGAACAGCCGCCTGGATCGCTTGCCCCACCAGCTCCGACGTCCCGGGGTGGGCCGGATGGGCCTTAACCACGACCGGGCAGCCGGCGGCGAGTGCCGAGGCCGTATCCCCACCGGCGACCGAAAAGGCGAGGGGAAAGTTGCTGGCGCCGAACACCGCGACTGGCCCAAGCGCAATATGGCGCTGGCGCAGGTCGACGCGCGGCATCGGCTGGCGGTCCGGAAGCGCCGGATCGATACGGATGTCGAGCCATTCGCCATCACGGACAACACTGGCAAACAACCTGAGTTGCCCACAGGTACGGCCTCGCTCGCCTTCCAGTCGCGCCTGCGGCAAGCCGGATTCGGCCATGGCACGTTCGATGAGCGGCTCGCCCAGGGCCTCAATCTCTGTGGCGATGCGCTCCAGGAATGTAGCGCGTGACTCCAGTGAGGTTTCGCGATAACGGTCGAAAGCCTCTTCTGCTAACTGGCAGGCGCGCTCGACGTCCTGGTCGCTGGCACCGGCATACTGGGGCTCCAGGCTCTCGTTTGTGGCCGGGTTGAGCCCAGCAAAGGTGACGCCCGATCCGGCGACGGCGTTCTGGCCGATCAGCTGTTTACCGTAGAGTGTCATAGTGCTCTCCGTGATTTATGAGGTTGACGATCCGGGTCGGCAGACGACCTGTGCGGTACCCGGCCGTTTGTTGCTCCGAGGAGTCGTTTGTCGCTCTCTTGTAAGCATCCCCAGTGATATGTTTCCGACTACAGTGGCCACATGGCCAGGTTGGGCCAGAGCAGGAGCGCGGTCAGGACGCAGAGCTGGATAGCCACGAAAGGCAGTAGGGAAACGAAGATGTCCTTGAGTGAAATGCCGGCTGGCGCGACCCCCTTGAGGTAGAATGCAGCAGGCCCGAAAGGCGGTGACAGGAATGACACCTGCATATTGACCGCGAACAGGATGCCGAACCAGATCGGGCTGTAGCCGAGTTCAGTCACGATGGGAACGAAGATCGGCAGCGTCAGCATGGCGACGCCGATCCAATCCAGGAACATACCCAGGACAAGCAGGATCAGCATCATGACGAGCATGATGACCAGCGGCTCGACGTCCAGCCCCAGTATCATGTCGGAGATAAAATCATTGCCGCCCATCAGGTTGTAGACGCCGACCAGCGCAGCCGCGCCGATCCCGATCCAGATAATCATGCCGCAGGTGGTCATGGTCTGGTCGAGGCTCTTATGGATGGTGGGCAGGGTAAATTCGCCCCGCAGCAGCATCGCCAGGAGCACGCCGAAGACCCCCATGGACGCCGCTTCTGTGACGGATGCGACGCCGCCATAGATGGAACCGAGCACCATGCCCGCAATCAGGCCCGGCACTACGATCGCTTTCAGTGCCTGACCCCGGTTGCTGAAGCCGTCCTCGCGGTCCTCGTCGGACATGGGCGGACCCATCTCGGGATTGCGTAGGCAGCGCACCAGGACGTAGCCGATATAGCTGACCATCAGCAGGATGGCGGGCGTGATCGCCGCGGTGAAAAGATCGGCAATCGAGACCGATGCAATCAGTCCATAGATGATCAGTACGATCGACGGCGGCATCATGGTGCCCAGGGAGCCGCCGGCACAGACCACGCCAATCGACAGGTGCTTGTCGTAGCCGAGCCGCAACATCTGGGGAAGCGCCAGGATACCCAGCAGGACGATTTCGCCGCCGATGATGCCCGACAGGGCCGCCAGGAAGAAGGCCACGACCACCGTTTGCACCGCGACACCACCGGGAAGCCTGCCGGCAAAGACCCGCATGGCGTTGAACAGGTCCCTGGCGATCCCCGATCGGTCCAGCAGCGAAGCCATGAACACGAACATCGGCACCGCGACCAGTGAATACTCGGTGATAAAGCCATAGACGCGACTCGTGACCAGTGGCAACGACATCGGGCCGAACCAGCCAAATGCGAAGATCAGTGCAACCAGTCCGGTAATAAAGGCCAAGGGCAAACCCGTGACCAAGAGCGCGAAGATTGCGCCAATCAGTAGGAGGGTTCCTTCTGCGATCTCCATCAAGCATGCCCTCCGGGAGGTACCCGGTCGGGTGTCCTTCTGAACGATTCCACCAGGTGGAGGATGGCCTGGATCGTCATGATAGCGATGGCCAGCAGGATGATACCTTTGATCAGGCTGGGAAACGGTGGGTTCCAGGAGGTCCCGGAACGCTCCAGCGACCATTCACCCATCGGGTTATGGGACGATTTCCAGAACATGACGTACGCCGCATAGCTCATCAGCAGGCAGAAACCCAGCGCCACTAGGTTATTGAACCGTTCAAGCCAACACTTGAGGCGCGGTCCGGCGGAATCGTAAAGCACGCGGACACGGATATGGCGGTCGCTCGCCATCGCCACGGGGCCGCCGAGGGCGAACAAGGTGGCCACCAGCATCACGACTGTTTCATGGACCCAGGACGTCGGCGAATTGAAGCCATAACGCATGAAAACTTCATAGACACTGATTGCCATGGCGATGAACGCAAGCCATGCAACCACTCGGCCGCAGCGAAGCACGGCGCGATCGAACGCATTGCGTGCCGCCTCGCCCTGATAGGCGAGCTCGGTTTCGTCATTTGCGACGCGATCTTCGGGGACATTGGACCGGGACATAGGGCCTCCAGGCGACGCGAGGCGCCGCCGTCGCCGGAAATTGGACACCAAGGCGGGAACGCGCCCACCGGACAGGGTTTACAGCAGGTCGCGCGAGCGCAGGAATGCTGTGGCGGAGTCGTAGATTTCCCGGGTCATGTCATTCTTCTCGGCCCAGACCTTCCATTCCTGCTCCGCCGCGGTGCGGAATTTCTTGCGCTCTTCGGGGGACAGGTCGTAGGGATGGACATCGGGATCTTCCTGCAATTTCTTGAGCGTATCGATGTCCTGCTGCTGGAGGCGGGAAATCAGGTCATAGGCCATGTCGTCGAAGGCCGACTTGACGGTCGTCTTGAGGTCATCCGGTAGTTTGTCCCAGGCCCTCTTGTTGACTGAGACCGCGATCATCGGCATCGAGTGGAAGCCGGGATACAGCGGGTATGGCGCGAACGCATGCAGACCCATGGCATCGTTGTTCGAAAGCACGGTGGAGTCCGCCGCATCGATAACGCCTTTCTCAAGACCGGTGTAGACCTCCGAGCCCGGCAGGTTTACCGGCGCTGCGCCGATACGTTCGAAGATGTTGTACACCATGCCTTGGGGTGCGCGGATCTTGAGGCCCTTGAAATCTTCGAGCGTTTTGATGGGCACGGTGGAAGGAATGGATTCGAGGGGGAAGCAGGCGGCCGAAATCAGGTGAACGCCGTAAGGTTCGACCAATTCGTTGTACAAATCCTCACCGCCGTTCTCCTTCATGAAGGCCAGGAAGTCCATGGGATCGCTCCAGGCGCCGACCAGGTTCCCCATCATACCGAAGGCCGGATTTTGACCGGAAAAGTAGCTTGGATCGGTCATGTGCCCCTGCAGGATACCGGCGCTGACGGCTTCCAGGGTTTCGGTAGGCCCGACCACCGAATTGATCGGCATCAGCTCGATCTCGACCCGTCCGTCGGTCATTTCGGCGATCTTTTCGGTCCATTCCTTCTTGATCTTGAAACTCGGCTCCCCGGCTGTTTCCGAGGCCTGGAACTTCCACGAGTACTCGGCCGCGTGCGCGCCTGAGAGACCAAACGCCAGCAGGGCGCTGGCGATTATAAGACTGGGTTTTATAGCGAACATAAGGCACTCCTTCGGAGGTTGTTTTTGTTGTCGCCCGCACCATCGACACGCACTTTCGTTGGCTTGCCACGATGCATGGTCCGATATTAGACATAAATTTTTATTTGTTCAACATACGGTTCTTTATGTATCTTTTATGCAAGTCTGATGCGCACGATGCCGAAAACAACAACGGGATGCAGGCACGCAGTGACCGTCCAGGCCGCACCCCGCTTCGATGACGGCGCAGGCCTTTCCAGCGGGTACCGACGCGATGGTCTGCCACGTCCTTTCCACTGAGCGATATGGCAAACAACATGACAAGAGAGAAACAGCGTCTATCGTCTTGCGACCTGCGATCGCGCTGGTGGCTGGATAACCCGGAACACCCGGGTACCACCGCCCTGTGCGTCGAAAGGTTCATGAACTACGGCATGACGCTGGAAGAGCTGACCAGTGGCAAGCCCATTATCGGCATCGCCCAATCCGGGTCGGACCTGGCGCCCTGCAACCGGCATCACATCGACCTGGTCAAGCGCGTAAAGGATGGTATTCGTGCGCAGGGCGGTGTGCCCTTCGAATTCCCCATGCACCCGATCTATGAAAACGCCCGCCGCCCCACCGCTGCGCTGGACCGTAACCTCGCCTATCTGGGACTGGTTGAAATCCTGCACGGCTATCCGATTGACGGCGTGGTCCTGACCACCGGTTGCGATAAAACCACGCCGGCCTGCCTGATGGCGGCGGCAACCGTGAATATCCCGGCGATCGTGTTGTCCGGCGGGCCGATGCTTAACGGTTGGCGTGGCAACGAACGCGTGGGCTCGGGGACGGTGATCTGGGAACTGCGCAAGCGGCTGGCGGCAGGCGATATTGACTACGCGACCTTCCTGGCGCGTGCGACGGATTCAGCGCCATCGATCGGTCATTGCAATACGATGGGGACGGCCTCAACCATGAATGCCCTGGCCGAGGTGATGGGGATGAGTCTCCCGGGCTCGGCGATGATTCCCGCGGCCTATAAGGAACGGCCCATCGTGGCCTATGAGACCGGCCAGCGTTGCGTCGACATGGTATGGGAAGACATCCGCCCGCTGGATATCCTGACCCGTGAGGCCTTCGAGAATGCCGTGGTGGTTTGCTCTGCCCTCGGCGGCTCCTCCAATGCGCCGGTCCACATCAATGCCATCGCCCGCCATGCGGGTGTCGAGCTGAATAATGATGACTGGCAGGCCCTGGGGCACAGGATACCGTTACTGGCCAACGTCATGCCCGCTGGCGCCTATCTGAGCGAGGAATTCCATCGTGCCGGTGGCGTGCCCGCCATCGTCAATGAATTGTTGGCTGCCGGTAAACTTCATGGCCAGGCTAAAACCGTTAACGGCAGGACCCTCGCAGAGAACGCGGAGGGACGTGAGACCCTGGACGAGGCGGTTATTTGCCGTTATCACAGTCCCCTGGTGGCGCACGCCGGGTTTATTAATCTCAAGGGCAACCTGTTTGACTCGGCCTTGATGAAGACCAGTGTGATTGCCGAGGATTTCCGGCGCCGGTTTCTCAGCAATCCGGCGGATCCCGACGCTTTCGAAGGTCGGGTTGTGGTCTTCGACGGTGCAGAGGACTATCACGCCCGTATAGACGACCCCGACCTGGAAATCGATGAAAGCACGATCCTCGTGATGCGCGGAGCCGGCCCGGTCGGCCACCCGGGTGGAGCGGAAGTGGTCAACATGCAGCCCCCTGAAAAGCTCATACGGCGCGGTATCGAGTCATTACCCTGCCTGGGTGATGGTCGCCAATCGGGGACGTCAGGCTCGCCTTCGATCCTCAATGCCTCCCCTGAAGCCGCCGTGGGAGGCGGGCTGGGCCTGTTGGAAACGGGGGATCGCATCCGCATCGATCTGGGGCGTGGCGAGGCGCATGTATTGATGGACCAGGCGATCTGGAATAGCCGGAAGGAGAAGCAGGCCGCGCGGGGTGGCTACATCTATCCGGCGCACCAGACGCCCTGGCAGGAAATCCAGCGGGAGCTTGTTGAGCCTCTGGACAGGGGGATGACGCTCAGGCCAGCTGTACGCTACCGGGACGTGGCGCGCCGCAGCCCGCCACGGGACAACCATTAGTTGGCAGTGAGTTTGCGGCCGAGGGCGGTCTCCGGCATTTCGATGTGCAGTGCGTCGGCCGTGCCCTCGAGCACCGCTTGCGCCGCAAGGAATGCCCCTTCGGGGTCGCGGGCGCGGATGCGTTCCATGACCTGACGGTGCCTTTCCAGGCTATCGTCAGGGTCATTGGCCTGTACGTTTGAAAGCGAAACCAGCAGATAGATGGACGGGCGCAGGATATGGGAGAGCTGCGCCCATACGATGTTATGGGTGGCCTTGAATATGGCTTCGTGGAAGGCGATATCGTAGTCGCTGTGCAACCGTCGCTCCTCCGGGGTGTTCGCGTTATGCATGTTTTGACCCATCCCCTCGTATGCTTCCTCAATAGCCACCAGATCGCGTGCCTTGGCATTCCGGGCGGCCACCATCGCCACGTAGGGTTCCACATCGAGCCGGAACGCCAGGATCTCATGAAGTACCTTGGGGTTGGGGGCTGCGTAGCGCGTCATCCACTCGGTGACCAGTGGATCGAGGATGTGCCAGTTATCGTAGTCGCGGACCTTCGAACCATGTCCCGATATGCGCTCGATAATGCCGACATCCACAAGCTGACGCAGATCGCTGCGTACCGCAGGTCGATTGATTCCGAGTTGCTCGCACAGGTCAATTTCCTTGGGTACGAAGTCGCCTGGTTGATAACGGCCGGAAAAAATGGCTTCCGCCAGGAAGTCGGCAACGCTGGGCCTTTGGGCTGCCTTGGGTGATTTAGCTCTCACAGATGCCTCTATCGTTCATTTCCGCCATACGTTGTCATATGTCCAACATACGGGCAAGCTAGCCTGGATTATAGGTGTCGGGGGCGCCGGCAGCCAGTATGGCGTTATTCGCTATCGAATTGGCCAAAACAGTGTTGCAGCGAGTAGAAATAGGCTTCGATAACGCGCCTTGCTTCGGATTCGAAGTCGAACGAGTCTGGCAGCAACAGCCAAAGATAGATCAAACCCGTCAACTGGACATGCAACTGGACGATCGCACACTCGATGTCGATGTCAGCGGGTAACTGTCCCCGGTTCAGTGCGGCTTCGAGTGCCGCCCGCATGCGCTCCGATCCGTGCAGGAAGTTTTCCCTGTGCCGGGTGCCCAGGGGCTCGTTGTCTTCCGTCAGTTCGCACTTGAGGAAGACGATCTCGTAGGCGCGCTGACGGCGAGGATCGCGGGCGATTTCCCGGGTGAGGTAGAGGAGTAGTTCGCGGAACCGACCCAGCGGGTCGGGTTCATCGGGATGCTCGATTGCCTCGTGCAGCATCTCCAGGGGTGTCTTCAGCCGCTGGATCATCGCCTCGAATACATCGTGCTTGTTCTTGAAGTGCCAGTAGATGGCTCCCCGTGTCACGCCCGCTTCCGCTGCGATGTCATTGAGCGACGTCTTCGAAACCCCTTTCCGATAGAACACGGTTTCCGCAGCTTCGATCAACTGCTCCCGGGTTTTCTGTGCGTCTTCTTTGGTGCGGCGGGCCATGGATGCTCCTGTGTAAATATCGTGCAAGCACAGTACTTGTCACTATACATACATTCATGAATGTATGTATGATCGTGTTTACCGTTATCTGTTGTTATTCACACGCGCTGCGGGCTGCCAAGCCCTCGGCGCGTTTTTGACTCGACTGAGGTTTTCCCGATGCGTCATTCTACGCAATCCCTGCTTTTGATGTTGATTGCATCTGTCCTGCTGACCGCCTGCGGACAGCAACAGGACGCGGCCCAGGCTGCAGGTCAGCAACCGGCACCAAAGGCCGGCTTTATTACCGTCCAGGAAAAGCCGTTCACCCTGGTGAACGAGCTCCCGGGTCGCACCACCCCCTATCAGGTGGCTGAAGTGCGTCCCCAGGTGACCGGCATTATCGAGCAGCGCCTGTTCGAGGAAGGGGAGACGGTCGAAGCCGGCCAGGCCCTCTACAAGATCGATGACAAGCTCTATCAGGCCTCGCTTGCCAGCGCCAAGGCCGACCTGGCGAATGCCAAGGCGAGCCTGGAGTCAGCACAACTCACCGCCAATCGTTACGAGAAGCTGATCAAGACGGGTGCTGTCAGCCAACAGGAACTGGATGAGGCGCGCGCCACGCTCAACGCCGGCAAGGCCCAGGTGGCCGCGAATGAAGCGGCTGTGCAGACCGCCGGTATCAACCTGGACTACACCACAATCGAAGCGCCGATCAGCGGTCGTATCGGGCGTTCCTCGGTCACCGCAGGCGCATTGGTTACAGCGAACCAGACCACCTCACTGGTGACCATACGCCAACTCGATCCGATCTATGTTGACCTGACGCAGTCCTACGACGAATTGCAGACCCTGCGCTCGGCCATGGCAAACGGCAAGCTGGAAACCGTCGGTGAAGATCGCGCCGCCGTTAAGCTGGCTCAACAGAATGGCACGGTATACCCGCACAAGGGCGCCCTCCAATTTTCGGAATACGCCGTGGACGAAGCCACCGGGTCGGTGACCCTACGCGCCCTGTTCCCCAATCCGGATGGCGCGCTGCTCCCGGGCATGTTCGTGCGGGCCCGCCTGCCCCAGGCGGAACGCGAGAACGCGATCCTGGTGCCACAGAAAGGCGTATCCCGCGAGCCCAACGGCCAGGCTACGGCGCTGGTGATCGGCGAGAACGACACCGTCGAGAAGCGCAATGTCACTACCGAGAAGGCTGTGGGCAGCCAGTGGCTGATCAGCGACGGCCTGCGGGCGGGTGACCGCCTGATCGTCGACGGTCTGCAGAAGATTGGCGTGGGTGGCCCAGTGACACCGGTCGACGTGACCGGTGAGCAGGGTTCCGCGGCATCCGGCAAGGCCGGTATCCCGGCGGCTGACACAAAGCAGGGCTGATCCTATGGCACGTTTTTTTATCGACCGTCCGATCTTTGCCTGGGTTATCGCCATCATCATGATGATGGCCGGCAGCCTGGCGATCTATAACCTGCCCGTTGAGCAGTATCCCACGGTGGCGCCGCCGGAAGTCACGATTTCCGCGACCTATCCCGGTGCCTCCTCCGAGGCGGTGGAGGACTCGGTCACCCAGGTGATCGAGCAGGAGATGAATGGCATCGACAACCTGCTGTACATGGGCTCCACCAGCGACTCCGCCGGCAATGCGCAGATCACCCTGACCTTCGCCGCCGGCACCGACCCGGATATCGCCCAGGTCCAGGTGCAGAACAAGCTCCAGTTAGCTACGCCACGCCTGCCCCAGGTGGTGCAGCAGCAGGGCGTGCAAGTGACCAAGTCCTCCGACAGCTTCCTGATGGTTGTCGCATTTACCTCGAGTGACGACAGCCTCAGCCGGGCGGATATTGCCGATTACGTCGGTGCCAATATCCAGGACCCGATTGCGCGGGTGCAGGGGGTCGGCCAGACCCAGCTGTTTGGTTCCCAGTACGCCATGCGTGTCTGGCTCGATCCTAACAAGCTCAACGAGTACAACCTGACACCCGCGGACGTGACGTCAGCCATCGAGGTGCAGAACAATCAGGTTGCCGGTGGTCAGTTGGGAGGAACGCCCTCGGTGGATGAGCAGCAGATGAATGCCTCCATCGTTGTCCAGACCCTGCTGGAAACGCCGGAAGAGTTCGGCCAGATCCTGCTCAAGGTGACGTCGGACGGCTCCAGGGTGCGTCTGGCCGATGTGGCACGCGTTGAACTGGGCTCAGAGAACTACGCCACCCGGGGGCGCTTCAATGGCAAGGCCGCCGCCGGGCTAGGCATCAACCTGGCCTCCGGTGCCAACGCGCTGGATACCGCCGAGCGCGTGCGTGCGCGCATCGATGAGCTAAGCACCTATTTCCCGGACAGTCTCGAAGTCGCCTATCCCTACGACACGACGCCGTTCGTGGAAATCTCCATCATGGAAGTGGTGAAGACCCTGTTCGAGGGCATCGCGCTGGTCTTCCTGGTGATGTACCTGTTCCTGCAGAACTTCCGCGCCACGCTGATTCCCACCATCGCGGTACCGGTGGTCCTGCTCGGCACGTTCGGCGTGCTCTATGCCTTCGGCTTTACGGTGAACACCCTGACCATGTTCGGCATGGTGCTCGCCATCGGTCTGCTGGTGGATGACGCCATCGTCGTGGTGGAGAACGTCGAACGGGTCATGGCCGAAGAGGGATCGGGACCGGTGGAAGCCACCCGTAAATCCATGGGTCAGATCACCGGCGCGCTGGTCGGTATTGCCCTGGTGCTGTCGGCGGTGTTCGTACCCATGGCCTTCTTCCCCGGCTCGACCGGCGCCATCTATCGCCAGTTCTCGATCACCATCGTTTCCGCCATGACCCTGTCGGTGCTGGTGGCCCTGATCCTGACACCGGCCCTTTGCGCCACCATGCTCAAACCCCACAAGGGCGACCACCACACCAAGGGAGGTTTCTTCGGCTGGTTTAATCGCAGCTTCGAGAAGGCGACCGGCCGCTACGAGAGCCGGGTCGACAAGATCATCGGGCGCTGGGGGCGTCACGTCCTCATCTACGTGGTGATTGTCGGTGTGCTGGCGTTCAGCTTCATGCGGCTGCCCTCCGCGTTCCTGCCGGAAGAGGACCAGGGCATCCTGCTGGCCCAGGTGCAGCTGCCGGTGGGTTCCACCCAGGAACAGACCATCGAGGTGCTGGAAAACATGGAGCACCACTTCCTGGAGAACGAAGCCGAGGCGGTGGAATCCATCTTTACTGTAGCCGGTTTCAGCTTTGCCGGACGTGGCCAGAATTCCGGCCTGGCGTTCGTCAGATTGAAGGACTGGAGCGAGCGTGACCTGGAGCAGAACGGCGTCGGCGCCATTATCGGCCGCGCCATGGGCGCCTTCTCCCAAGTTCGCGAGGCGGTCATCTTCGCCCTCAATCCGCCGGCGATACCGGCCCTGGGCGTTGCCAGCGGTTTCAACTTCCAGCTGCAGGATCGTGGCGGGCAGGGGCATGATGCCCTGGTCGAGGCCACCAATACCTTGCTGGGGCAGGCCAACCAGGACCCGGCCCTGAGCCAGGTGCGTTTCAGCGGCCTGCCGGACGCGCCCCAATACCGGTTGGACGTGGATCGCCAGAAGGCCAAGGCCATGGGTGTTTCCCTGTCGGATATCAATACCACCCTGTCGGTGGCCTGGGGCTCGAGCTACGTCAATGACTTCGCCGACCGTGGCCGGATCAAGCGGGTCTATGTCCAGGCGGACGCGCCTTTCCGCATGCTGCCGGACGACATCGACAACTGGTATGTGCGTAACGGCGACGGCGAGATGGTGCCTTTCTCCAGCTTCGCCAGCGGCGAATGGACCTATGGTCCGCAACAGCTGCAGCGCTATAACGGGGTGTCATCGATGAACATCCAGGGTAACGCCGCGGCGGGCTTCAGTACCGGTGGCGCCATGACGGCGATGGAGCAGCTCGCGTCCGAACTGCCCGGCGGCTTTGGCTTCGAGTGGACAGGCCTTTCCTATCAGGAGCGGCAGGCCGGTAACCAGGCGCCGTTGTTGTATGCGCTGTCGTTGATCGTGGTGTTCCTGTGCCTGGCGGCGCTCTATGAAAGCTGGTCGATTCCGTTCGCGGTGATGCTGGTGGTGCCGCTTGGGATCATCGGTGCGGTCCTGGCGGCCAATTTCCGCGGTCTGTCCAATGACGTGTTCTTCCAGGTGGGGCTGCTGACGACCGTGGGCCTGTCCTCCAAGAATGCGATCCTGATTGCCGAGTTCGCCCTGGAATTGGAAAAGCAGGGCCGCGGCTTGCTCAAGGCGACGCTCGAAGCCACCCGTATGCGGTTACGCCCAATCCTGATGACGTCCTTAGCGTTTGGCCTTGGGGTCACGCCGCTGATGCTCAGCACCGGTGCGGGCTCCGGCGCCCGCAACGCGATTGGCACCGGCGTGTTTGGTGGTGTGGTTGCGGCGACGGTGCTCGCGATCTTCTTTATCCCGCTGTTCTACGTGCTGGTGCGCCGCCTGTCCGGCGTACCGCTGACCGGCAGCAACGAAGGACGTTACCGCGAAGAGTCACCGGCATTGGAACAACAGGAGAATCCGTCATGAAGTCGATTGTCCCCACGCTTGCCGCCGCCGTTATACTCGGTGGCTGCAGCATGATTCCCGACTACCAGGCGCCGGAATCCCCGGTGCCCACGGAAGTCGGTAACTGGAACCAGAGTGCCGACCAGGTGGTGTTGCCAGGCTGGGAATCCCTGTTCCCGGATCCACAACTACGCGCGCTGATCCACACGGCGCTCGCCAACAACCGCGACCTGCGTCTGGCCATGCTAGACGTTGCCGAGGCCCGGGCACAGTATGGGATCGAGAAGTCCGCGCTGTTCCCTGAAATCGACGCCAATGGCGATGGCACCCGCCAACGCCTGCCAGCAGACCTGAGCAATACCGGTGACAGCACGATCACCAGCCAGTACAGCGTCGGTCTGGGTGTGGCTTCTTACGAGCTGGATCTGTTCGGTCGGATCCGCAGCCTGGAGCAATCCGCCCTGCAAAGCTACCTGGCAACCGAGGAGGCCCGCCGCAGCGCGCAGATCACGCTGGTATCGGAAGTTGCCAATGCTTACCTCACCCTGCTAGCGGACCGGCAGAAATTGCGCATCAGTGAGGACACGGTGGAATCCCAGCAGGAGTCCGTGGACCTGGTCCAGCGCCGCTACGATGCCGGTTTGGGGTCGGAGTTGGATGTGCGCCAGGCACAGATTGCCTTGGAAACCGCCCGCGCCAACCGCGCGCAGTTTCGCCGACTGGTGTCCCAGGATCGTAATGCCCTGTCGGTGCTAGTGAGTGGCCCGGTGGCCGAAATTCCGGAAGAGGATGTCATCGATCCGGCGGTAGCGCTGCTGGCGAGCGTACCGGAGGGGCTGGATTCATCGGTGCTGCTAAAGCGTCCGGATATCCAGCAGGCGGAATACAGTCTTAAGTCCGCCAACGCGAATATAGGGGCAGCCCGGGCGGCGTTCTATCCAAGTATTACCTTGACCGGTTCGGCGGGGACGGCGAGTACGGATTTGGCCGGCCTGTTCGAGAGCGGTTCAGGTACCTGGTCGTTCTCGCCCAGTATCAATCTGCCGATCTTCACTGCTGGGCGTCTGCAGTCGAACCTGGATGTCGCGGAAATCCGTAAGGAGCAGTCCGTCGTCCAGTACGAGCAGGCTATCCAGGAAGCCTTCCAGGAGGTCTCCGACGCCCTGGCAGCCCGGGACTTCCTGAGTGAGCAGGAGGAAGCCCAGGCCGCTTTGGTCGATGCAACCCAGCGGTCCCTTGAGCTGGCGGAGGCGCGCTACGAGGGCGGTGCAGACGATTACCTGGCGGTGCTCGATGCCCGCCGCGAACTGCTTAGCGCCCGTCAGAACCTGGTGGACGTGAAGCTCGGCAAGCTGACCAACCGGATAACGCTGTATCGGGCGCTGGGTGGTGGCGAAAGTGCCGATCAGCCGACCACCCTTGGCCGGGCGCCGCAAGCCGAGGAAAAAACGCCGGGGGCATAACCCCCGGTGTAATACGGGTGTGGTAAGTTGTTGCCGAACCTGAAAAGGGACCCCGACAACAAGGAAAAACGTCGATGATGACCCGAAAGCAGTTAGTGGCAATCGTATTGAGCGTGTTCAGCGTCGGCGCGCTGGCCCAGGGCAACGAGCCGGAGGTGCCGAGCGGCGATGAATGGCGCTTCACCCTCGGCGCCGGTGCCGGTATCGCGCCGGAATATCGGGGTGCCGATACCTACGAAGCGATCCCCATACCCTTCGTCGAAGCCCGTCTCGGGCGCCTCTTCATCAACCCCATTACCGGTATCGGCTGGCAGGTGGTTCAGACCGAGCAGCTGACCATTTCTCCGGTGATCTCCTACGAGCGTGGCCGCGACGACGTCGGGGACATTTCCGACCTGGAGAAAGTCGACGACAGCGCCATGGCAGGTGTCCTTTTGAGCTGGACACCCGGGCCGTGGCAGTTCAATACCGAACTGGCCACGCCGGTGGGCGGCGATCTCGAAGGCGTTCGCCTGAGGAGCTACCTGCGCTACCGCGGCCGTCTGACTGAACAGTTGAGTTACGGGTTCGGTCCGGGAGCGACCTGGGCCAACGAGAAATGGAACGACGCGTTGTTCAGCGTTTCCGACGAAGGCGCTGCGCGTTCCGGGCTGGATGCCTACAATCCGGACGGTGCCTTCCTTCGAGCCAGCCTCAACGGCCGTCTGACCTACCACTTCACCCGCGAGTGGAGCGTCTCTTCCATCGCCCGCTATAGCCGCCTGTTTGGCGACGCGGCGGACAGTCCCATCGTCAAGGACGTGGGCGATGCCAACCAGTGGTTTGGCAGCCTGCTGATGTCCTACAGCTTCTGATCGATTTGTGTCGGCGATGGTCGAGAGCTTGTTCGAGCCCACGGGCGCGTGGGCTTTCCCCCTTGAGTTTTACGCCAGTCACGGCATGATCAGTCCATGCTGCCCATCGACACCCTGATCCCCGAACTTCGCGCCACCCTGGAAACCTGGAACACCGTCCTGCTGCAGGCGCCCCCCGGTGCCGGCAAAACGACGCGTGTGCCCCTCGCCCTACTGGACTGTGTGTGGCGCGGGGACGCCAAGATACTGATGCTCGAACCTCGCCGCATCGCCGCGCGTGCAGCCGCGCGGTTCATGGCTCGGCAACTGGGTGAAAAGCCCGGTGAAACGGTGGGTTACCGCACCCGGTTGGACACCAGGGTATCGGGGCAAACCTGCATCGAAGTGGTCACCGAAGGGATACTGACCCGCCTGGTCCAGCAGGACCCGGCGCTGGAGGACTACGCCGCCGTCCTGTTTGATGAATTCCATGAACGCTCCCTGCAGGCGGATCTCGGTTTGGCGCTGGTGCGAGAATCCCAGCAGGCGTTGCGGGACGACTTACGTGTGGTCGTCATGTCTGCTACATTGGATACCGCGCCCCTGGCCCGATTGCTGGATGACGCCCCAGTGTTGACCAGCGAAGGCCGGGCATTCCCGGTCGATGTGCACTACCGGCCGTTACCGCCTTCGCCCTGTCGCCCGTCTCGGCTGCTCGAGCATGTTGCGTCAGTGATCCGCGAAGCGCTGGAGTCGCAAACGGGTTCGATCCTCACTTTTCTCCCCGGTGCCGGCGAAATCCGGCAGGTTGAGCGTTTAATACGACCGCACCTGCCCGCCCACACCCACTTGACCCCACTGTATGGCCATTTGAAGGGCGACGATCAGGATCGCGCTATCCAGCCCCCACCCGTTGGCGAACGCAAGATCGTGCTGGCTACTGCCATCGCCGAAACCAGCCTGACCATCGAGGGTGTGCGGGTGGTTATCGATGCCGGGCAGGAACGTCGGGCAGTGTTCGATGCCAATAGCGGGATGACCCGCCTGAAAACCGGTCGTCTCTCCCGCGCCGCGGCCGAACAGCGTAAGGGTCGTGCCGGTCGCATGGAGCCTGGCGTCTGCTACCGCCTGTGGAGCGAGTCCGAACAACAGGGCCTACCTGCGTTTACGCCACCGGAAATACTCGAAGCCGACCTTGCTCCGCTGGCCTTGGAACTTGCGCAATGGGGCGCGCGTACACCTGGCGATCTCGAGTGGCTCGATCCACCGCCGAAAGCGCATTGGGACCAGGCCGTCGAACTGCTGCAATGGCTGGACTTGCTGGATGCCGAAGGCGCGATCACCGACCATGGGAGGCGGGCACGGGAGCTGGGTATCCATCCCCGTCTGGCCCATATGGTCTTGCTGGGGCGCGAGCTGGGTTATCCACAGACCGCGGCGCGGGTTGCCGCGTTGCTGGGGGAGCGCGACCTGCTCGGTCCCCGTGACGGTGCGGATGTGACTTACCGTCTGCAATTGCTAACTGGTGAGTACCGCTCTCCGAACATCGACCGTGCCCGGCTGGATGCACTGAAGCGCTCCGTGGATCGGCTGATGTCGGGAAGGGCTGACGTCGATATCGATGGCAGTCTTCCCGCAGGCCGCCTGCTTGCATTGGCTTATCCGGACCGAATCGGATTGCGAAGGCCAGGCGATGGCAGCCGTTACCAACTGAGTAACGGCCGGGGTGCACGGCTGCGGGAGGAGGATGCACTTGGGCGCGAGGAATGGATTGTCGCCGCCGAACTGGATGGCCAGGCGCGGGAAGCCCATATCTATCTCGCTGCGGCCACTGACCGTGCCACTCTCGAACACGACCTTGCCAGCCATATCCAAACGTTTGAGGAGGCTCGCTGGGACGACGCCAAAGGCACCGTCGTCGCCCGCCGAGTCAAACGGCTGGGCGCGCTGGTCCTCGATCAGAAACAACTCCCCGACCCCAGTCAGGACCAGATCCAGCTTGGCCTGCTCACCGCCGTGAAGCAAAAAGGCATCGACAGTCTCCCCTGGACGGACACGGCTTACCAATGGCGTGCCCGGGTCCAGCATATGAAATCCCTAGAACCTGACAACTGGCCAGACGTCTCGGACGATACCCTGCTCGCCAACCTCGACCGGTGGCTGGCTCCCTTCCTCATCGGCGTACGCAACTGGAAGGGCCTGCAACAGATCAGCTTGCTCGCCGCCCTGCAAACTGAGTTGGCGTATCCCCAACAGCAGTACCTCGACCGCGAGCTTCCCGCCAACCTGGAGATTCCTACCGGGCAACGCGTTCGGTTGGATTACACGGCCGAAAACGGCCCCGTGCTGGCGACTAAGCTGCAGACCCTGTTCGGCTGGAAGCAAACGCCAAGATTGGCAGGCGGACGGCTGCCGGTGGTGATCCACCTGCTGTCGCCGGCGCAGCGGCCGCTGGCAGTGACGGGCGATCTGGCGAGTTTCTGGAAACAGGTCTATCCGGAAGTCAGGAAAGAGATGCGGGGTCGGTACCCGAAACATCCGTGGCCGGATAATCCGCTCACGGCAGAGGCCAAGGTGGGAACCAAGAAATCTGGACGATAGTGAACCGGTGACATGAAGGCGTCGAGCGAGGTATCCCTGTTCGTCGGATTCGGTTAATAGGCGGAATTTGGGACGTGCGTATTCGGTTCCTTGGGACCCAGGCCCAACGCCTACGCCTATTCGCCTTAAACTTCGTTCACCTCGGTGTTCAAGTTTCCTGCAAAAACAGGTCCTTGGATTCTCCATACGAAAGGCCCCATCATAGGTTGCTTGACGCTCCACGCTGCTCCCCCTACAAACGAGGGTGAGTTTGCAACTCATGCAACAGAGGGAGAAACCACATGTTCAAATGGATCGTTGCAGCACTTGCCGGTATTGTTGTGGGCAACTGGCTTTTACGTGAGGAGGGCCAGTCCGTCAGACGCTATGAGGGGGCTAATCCCCCAGGCCGTCCTGGCGCGACAGGTAACCAGGCCGGCGTCCAGCCGGGTACACCGCATCCCGGTGTAAACAAACCTGTATAAATCTCGCCCGCATGTCAGCCGGATTAATGGGATCGGCGGTTCCGGCTGACCCTGCCACTCTTCGCTTCGAGACCGGGCAATGAAACTACTGTGTGTGCTCCTGTCGCTCGTGGTCCTGGTCGGCTGTAGCAACCGGGCCGTCTACGACAACATCCAGCTTAACCAGCGCAATGAATGCTTCAAGCTACCGCCATCCCAGCGGTCGGATTGCCTGGACAGCATCGATAAGTCCTATGATGAATACCGGAAGGAACGGGAAGAAATCGTTGACGATGAAGTGGCGGCGTAAGCCGATGTGGATACGGCTAATTGGCCAGGGCTGCAAGCGTCGGCACCACGACAATACCGATAATCAGGAAAGCGCCCAACTCCCGGACTAAACGACTGGAAAGTTTGCGGAATAACAGGCCGAATTTGCGCAGTGAATAACGCCTACTGTAGTTGCGGATATCCCAGTAGGCCTTTTCGAAAGGATCGGTAAACTTTTCCCGCGGATCTGCATGGCGTTCGTGTTCGCGGGGGACGCCCAGGATAAAAAAGAGCAGCACGATAGGAAATACGCAGCCGAGAATCAGGGTGGCTGCGGGGTGGACGCCAGCGTCGGTACTGCGTTTCAGGGTCAGGCTGATAAAGGTGACCATGAACGCCAGCGCTGTACCTATCAGCATGGCTCCGCGATACGGCCAGTCCGGCAGGAACGTATAGAGACCGTTGATCAGTCCGGTGAACGCGATCGTGCTGATAACGAGGATCACGAATCCGAACAACCATTCCCTTCTGGAAATCCGCCCTTTAAAGTTGAAAAACAGCCCTCCGAGCCACTTCCAGCCCAGGTGATCATGGGCCTTCAAGTGACTTTCATGTGCTGCGTCGAGCATCAGGTAGACGTTATCCAGGCCGGGATCACGTACAGGTTGGTAGTCCGAACTCCATTGGAAGACCCGGTCCAGTGCCCGCAAGGTTTCGCGGCCCAAAGGGCACGAATCCGTTGGTGCCTCGCTGAGCGTCGCCGCCAGTGCCTGCATAGTTTCGTGACTCACCTGGTCCCGAACCTCCATAAATTCGAGCAAGGGGTGTCCGAGCAATGTTTCAAGGTCTTCAGGCTTTTGCTCGGCCCGGGCCCGATTCAGGAATGCCTTGAACTCAGCGTTGAGCTTTCTGACGGCATCCCCGTTGATGATCGGTCGGTGACCGATTGTAGGTGGCGTCTCCTGAATCTCTACCCGTGGGGGTATGGGAATCACGGGAGAAACTGACGACCGGGGGCTGCTGGGCGGCGGCTCTGGTTCGACAGGGGGCAGCGGTGCGGACGGACGCGTTGTCTGGCGCGTCGCGTTGGCCAATGCGGCTTCGTATGCCTCGCGCAGTGCCATGAAGGCTTCGGGTTGCTCTTCTGGATGGCACTCCTTGGCCCGGCGCGCGTAGGCCGTCTTGATGGTTCGCTTGTCGCTGCCTGGCGCGATGCCGAGAATAACCCAGGCGTTCACCACATTCCCCAATGCGTTCGAATGGTATCCAGCCGCGATTCCACCGCAACTCTAACGGTGTCGACCCGTTGCCGGTCCTGGGAGTCCATGGCGTTTTCCAGCTCCAGGATGAGCGCGCCAATGTGCTCCCGCTCCTCGCCCAGGGCTTCGGCAAACATCCGCTCAGCTTCCATCATGACGGCGATATTGGCGATATCCTCACGGGGATGGAACTTGAGTGATTCCAGCCGTTTAAGGGCGCTCTCGATTTCGCCGTCAGAGAGCTCGGTATCGGTATTCCGGATGACGATCCGGTCCTTGAAACCGGTGCTGGGCACTTCGGCTAGTACCTCCAGAATGCCGTTAATGTCGTACGTAAATCGCACGTCAACGGCCTCTTCGGAAGCTGGCCTTGGCGGTACCGGAACAGTAAGTTCGCCGATCTTTATATTGTTCTTAACCAGCCGCTGTTCCCCCTGGTACACCTGGATGCGTATGGCAGCCTGATAATCTTCTACGGTGTAGAAGCGGTCGTTGCGGCTGGCCGGTATCACGGTGTTGCGGGGAATCAGCACCGAAAAGAAGCCGGAGCGGATCCCGTGCTCCAAGGTTTGCGCAGAGGCGATGCCCAGGCTGAATGGACACACATCGGTGAGGACTGTGTCCCGCAGGGCTTGGTTGCGCTGTTTCAAGGCGGCCTGGATGGCGGCGCCCATGGCCACCACCAGATCCGGGTCCAGGTTCGCGGAAGGGATCCGGCCGAACATACGGCCCACGGTATTTTTCACCGCGGGCATACGCGAGGCACCACCCACAATAATCACATCATCGAAGCCGTCACGGCCTAGTCCGGAGTCTCTTACAGCCCGTTCCAACGGGGTACGGAGACGTTCGATCAGGCTCGAGCAAAAGCCGAGGAAATCCTCGCGGCTGATGGTGGTGGTGAGGGTGCGGTTCTGGATGCTGGCGCTGACAGCAACGGTGGTTTCCTCGCACAACACCTTCTTCGCCTGGTCGCATACACGGTAGACGTGGGCTCGTTCCTCGCGGCTCAGGGCCTGGCTGCCCAGTTCCCAGCGGGCGAGCACGCCGGCCATCAGGGCACGTGTGAAATCTTCACCACCCAGGAAACTGTCACCGCTGGTCGCGTGCACTTCCAGCAGGTCATCGAATTTCTCGAGGATGGAAACGTCCAGCGTTCCGCCGCCCAGATCCACCACGATAAAGGTACTCTCGTCCCTGTGTTCTTTCAGACCATACGCCAGGGCTGCGGCGGTGGGCTCGTTGATCAGACGCTCCACGTGCAGGTTGGCCAGGCGGGCGGCGTTGAGCGTCGCCGTGCGCTGATTGTTGTTGAAATAGGCCGGTACGCTGATGATGGCTTCCTCAACGGGCTCGCCCAAGAAGGATTCGGCATCAGCCTTGAGTTGCTTCAGCACCAGCGCGGACAGCTCTTCCGGTGAGAAGCTCTTGCCATTGAGGGAAAGTTTTTCGGCGGTGCCCATCAGACGCTTGAACTGCGAGACCGTAGACTGCGGATGGGTAACCAGTCGCTCCTTCGCAGCCTTGCCTACCAGGACAATGCCCTTGTGATCGACACTGACTACTGATGGCGTGAGAAACTCCCCGAGTGCATTGGGGATAAGGACCGACTCATCGTCCCGCCAGATGCTAGCCAGGCTGTTAGTGGTGCCCAGGTCAATACCGATAACTGCCATTGATCTTCCCTGACCTTATAAGGGTGATTACTTTTTAGACGGTTTATATCGGATGACATCTGTTCGCACAAGGTAGGTTCTTGGGGTTTTTTGTCACCGTTGATGACTTCATGACCGGCTTTTTGGTATACAAATTGAACAGTTGAAGACGGGCTATCGCAGGAACTCTCATGGATGAATACGCCGCATTGCTTTCGGTAGCCACCCTCTGGGTCGTCGCGGCAGTGACACCCGGCCCCAACTTCCTCGTGACGGTTCGTGTTGCAGTGACGCAAAGCCGCGTTGCCGGTCTGCACACCGTCGCGGGAATAATCCTGGCCACGCTGCTCTGGGCGAGTGCCGGTTTCCTGGGCATTCATTCGTTGTTTAACGTGGCGCCCTGGATGTATCTCTTCCTGAAGCTGGCCGGCGGTGCTTACCTGATTTGGCTCGGGTTGAAGCTGTTGTGGGGCAGCGTTGATCGTACGGTCACGTCTTCCACACAGGATGTCATATCGACCCATGGCTGGCGGGCGTTTCGCTTGGGCTTCATTACCAATATCGCCAACCCGAAGACCGCGCTTTTCGTCGCCGGTCTGTTCGCTGTTGCCATGCCTCCCGAAGCGCCGGCGGCGTTGGGTCTGATGGCCATCGCCCTGATGGTGACGATTTCCCTGGTGTGGTACTCGGTAGTAGCCTGGTTGTTCGCCAGTCGGCGAATTTCGCGTGCCTATGCGCGGTTGGGGCACTGGATCGATCGAGTCGCTGGAGGCTGTTTCATCTTCTTCGGTGTTCGCCTGGTACGCGAGTAAAGATTCGCGGGAGAGACATCGCCTGAACTTCCGACTTCCTCTACCATGAGACCTTTCTGAAAAACGTCTAACAATACAAGAAAGGACGATACTCATGACAGACACCTTACACGGTCACCGACTCTACGGAGTACCCCACTCGCTTTTCACCGGCATTGCCCGCAGTTACCTGCGGACCCAGGGTATTCCCTACGTAGAGATCCCCACTCGTGATCCGGATTACGCCCAGCGAATCATGCCGGTGACCCAGAGGGCGATTATTCCGGTGCTGGAGACCCCCGACGGCGAGATCATCCAGGACAGTCTCGACATCATCGATCACTTCGAGCGCCAGGGCGTGGCTTATTCCGCCTATCCAGCAGGCCCGTTGCAACGCGTCCTGGCGATCATCGTGCAGTACTATGGCTGTCAGGCCATGCTCCCCCACGCCATGCATTACCGCTGGAGCTACCGGGAGCAACAGGAAGGCTTCCTGCGGGATGCGTTTGCCTCCGGCTCCGGTGCGGAAATGGCCGAGAAAATCATGGGGCGGATGAATTCTTACCTGCCGCAACTCGGTGTAACCGAGCAGTCGATACCCGCCATCGAGGCCTCTTTCGAGGCTTTACTGGATGTGCTCAACGCGCACTTCGCCGAGCACCCGTACCTGTTCGGCGGCCGGCCCTCCATCGGCGACTACGGACTGATCGGGCCGATGTTCGCCCACCTGGGTCGCGACCCGGTGCCCGCCGGTATCATGAAAACCCGGGCACCCAGGGTTTTCCGTTGGGTCGAGCGCATGACCGCGCCGGGGCTGGATACACCAGACTTCCCCGGCTACGGCACCGATTTCCTGCCGGACGACCAGATTCCGGACACACTGGAGCCGTTGTTTCAGCATATCGCGACTGAGATCTTCCCCATGCTGACCGACAAACTCTCGGTACTGGACGCCCTGATCGCCAAGCATGAGCCAAAGGATGGCGAGCCGGTCGCGCCCAAGCCGCACCAGCGCTATGTCGGCCTGGCGGAGACCCAGTTCCGTGGCGTGTCGGTACAAACGGGCGTGCAACCGTACCTGCTCTACATCCTGCGTCGTGCCGATGAGGTGTTGGCCGGATGTGGTGAGGACCAGCGGGCGAAGGTGCGCTCAGAGCTGGCCGCTCGTGGGCTGGAAGCCGCCCTGCCGGGCGATCGCGGCTACAGCGTAGACCGGCGTAGCCATATCGAGGTCTGGTCGCGTCCGGGCTGAATCGGTCAGGGCCGTTGTTCGTCGTGTTCGATCAGGCTCAGGCAAAGCCGCTCCATGGCGGCGGCCCAGGCTTTCATTCGGGCGTCGTCCAGCCTGACCAGCAGCCCGTAGCGCCGCCCACCCCAGATCGCGAGGTGCAGGGCCTCGATGGTTTCACTGGAGACGGGCGGCAAATCCCCGCAGGCCGCGAACACCCGGTGCCACATGGCCAGGAGCTCGCCGTAGGCCCGTTGCTGCAGTCGTGGATCGGCGATCCGGGGTTCCAGGTCCAGCATATCGGGATGGAACCAGGCCGGGGTCTCCTGCCCGCAGAGTAGTTGGATCAAGTGCCGGATCCGTGCCTGCCAGGGCATGTCTTCCGGCGCGACCACCTGCGCGTCGACCCGGGTGATCAGTTGCTCGATGCAATGGCGCACGTAGCCCGAATGCAGTGCCTCCTTGCTCGGGAAATAGTCATAGAGCGTGCCGACCGCAATTCCGGTTTCCAGGGCGACCTTGCGGGTGGTGAGACCTTCCCATCCGTCGCGCTGCCAAATCCGAACATAGGCGTCGAAAATTGCCTGCACGGTGAACCGTGCCCGGGCCTGGGTCGGCCGCTTGAGGGGCTTGGTGCGTGGTGCGAGCGAAGATGTCGGTTTGCGCATGGTGTTTCCGAACCCCGTCCGGTGGGCCTGGCGCTAGAATCGTCGAACAGCGTTAATGACGATAGAGCAGCGTACTTAGGAGAAGGCCGATGACTGAACTGACGCGATTGTATACCGACAGGAGCGATCTGGGCGTGACCCAGCCTGTGACCCAATCCCTACCCGAGGTCGGAAGCGGCCAGGTGCTCATGAAGATCGCGCGACTCGCGGTAACCACCAACAATATCACCTACGCCGCCTTCGGTGACACGCCGCATCTGCGCTACTGGGATTTCTACCCGACCGGCGAGACCGGCTGGGGCCAGATGCCTGCCTGGGGGTTTGCCGAGGTAATGGCCTCGTCGGTCGATGGCGTGGAGGTCGGCGAACGGTATTACGGATTCTGGCCGCTGGCGACCCATGTGATGATGGAGCCGGTGCGGGTGTCCCAACGAGGGTTCTATGACGGAACCCCGCACCGCCAGGCGTTGGTGTCGGCGTACAATCAATACCAGCGAGTCACCACCGACGACGCCTATCGTCCCGAGAAGGAGGACTATCAGATGCTGGTCCGCCCTTTGTTCATCACCTCGTTCATGCTGGCCGATTTCCTGCAGGATAACGGCTTCTTCGGGGCCCGGCGCATCATCTTTTCCAGTGCATCCAGTAAGACGGCTTATGGCACGGCATTCTGCCTGCAGGAGCACGACGATATGGATATTGTTGGCCTGACGTCTGCTCGTAACCGCGCTTTCGTCGATAGTCTTGGCTGCTATGGCCGGGCCCTGGATTACAAAGACGTCGAGCAGCTCGACGACACGGTGCCCACCCTGTACGTTGATTTCTCCGGCAATGCCGAGCTGCGTGAACGAATCCATCGCCATTTTCCCGATACGCTGGTGCACGATTGCTACGCCGGTTCCGCCCACAGCCAGGACCATATCAGCACCCACCGACAAAACTTGCCCGGACCGGAACCGAAAACGTATTTCGCGCCCGACCAGATCAGGAAGCGCAATGCGGACTGGGGCCCGGCCGAGGTGACCCGCCGTTTCAACGCCGCCCAATTGGCCTTCATCGACCGGATCAGCGATCCACAACGGCCCTGGATGACCGTAGAGACGCATCATGGTCTCGTGTCGGCCCAGCCGTTGATCCGGGATTTGGTGGACGGACGGGTCGATCCACGGGTGGGCCATGTGGTGGTGATGGCCTGAACGGAACCCTTTCTGCACAGAAGTAGATTCGCAGCTAAGCCATCACGATTTCTTCTGATGCGGTTACCGATAGCGGGCGCTGTTCTGGTGGCGCCCCGCAGGACGCTTGGATTTGATCCATTTACCGACGACGACTCTATAGAGAGAGGTGAGAATGCGATAAAGGAAGGATCGCTTAAGGACTGAATGGAAGACGCCATGGACCGCTACGTACTCAGGAAGCCTCACGGCAAATCATTCACCTACCGCTACCCTAACGGCAGGACCGTCCGCAATGCCGGACTTAAACGCTGGATCCGCAACCTGGTCATTCCGCCAGCCTGGCGCGATGTAAAGATAGAACTGGACCGGGATGCCAAAGTGCTCGCGACCGGCCGCGACAGTGAGGGGCGCAAGCAATACGTCTACAACCCGGACTGGACCGAGGAAGCCAGCCAGCAGAAATACCAGCGCATCCTGCGTTTCGGCGCTCAGTTGGAGACCATGCGCAGGGTAACCGGCCAGCACATCCAACGGCGCCCCATCGACGAAACAACGGTGCTGGCCTGTATGACCCGGATGCTCGACGATGCCTTCTTCCGACCGGGCAGCGGTGCCTACACCCGAGACCACAAGACCTACGGCCTGACCACGCTGCGTGCCAAGCATATGGACATCAAGAAGGACCGTGTGGAGTTCGACTATGAAGGAAAGAGCCACCAGCACCAACACCGGACGGTGACCGACAGGCAGGTGCGAGAGGTGTTGAGGAAGCTCGAAGGCATGACCGGATACGAGCTGTTCGATATCACACTGCCCGATGGCAACCGCCGAAAAATCACCGCCCAGGACCTGAACCACTACATTTCTGACGTCATGGGCGAGGATTTCAGCGCCAAGGATTTCCGCACTTGGGCCGGCACCGTGCTGATGGCTGTGGCGCTGGATCAGCTGGGCCCGGCTGCCGACCAGAAGATCAGCAAGAGCAATGTCGTTCAAGCGGTCAAGAGCGTGGCCGAGCAATTGGGTAATACCCCGGCCACCTGTCGTAGCAGCTACATCCATCCGAATGTCATTCTTCACTATGAAAGCGGGCGCACGTTGGATTATTTCCGTCGTCAGCTTAAGCGTTATCGCGGCAAGCTGGTGAGTCTTGACGAGAAGGCCACGCTTAACCTGCTCAACCAACTGGTTGAGCAGGAGCGGAAACAGGTATAGCTAAAAGCGCAGCCTCTAAATGCTTAACCGGGCGGCTGTGGTGCGTCCGGGTTGTGGCAGCGTTACGGGTAATGTGATGATGTGGCGGGTGCCAAGGCCGGGCTGTGACTCCAGCACGATAACGCCTTGTAGCAGGTTGTGTACCCATTGATGCACGAAGTGCATACCCAGTCCGATATGACCCCTGTTGCGGGCGGACGTCACGAAGGGATCGAATACCTTTCCGGCAATGTGCGCATCGATACCGCGGCCATTGTCACTGATTTCAAGGATAATGTGCCTGCCGGAATCGACACGACCATGGATCTTTAACTTGCCTGACTTGGCGCCTTCGAACGCATGTTCAAGTGTATTGTCCAGGATATATTGGATAACCAGGGAGAATATGCCGGGATAGGATTCCAGGGCAATGTCGTCGGATACGTTTGTTATGACATCTACTCCGTGGTGGTTCAGCCTCGTCTCCATCGTGACGAGTACATCGTCAATGCGGCCGCGCAGTTCGAAAAGCTCAGGTGCCTGGAGTGTCCTGTCAACAGCGAGGCGCTTGAAGCTGTTGATCAGCTCGTCGACGTGGCGTACATCGGCGCTTGCGGAGTCGAGGCGTTCGCGGCAAATCAGAAAATCGTTTTCCAGCGACGGCCATGTATCGTGATCCCGAAGCCGGTACTCGATATCGTTCTCAAGCGTTCGGGCCCAGTCCAGATTGAGAATCGCTGAGCTGGTTGGCGTATTGAGTTCTTGGGCCACCCCGGCCACCACCATGCCCAGTGAGGATAATTTTCGGCTTTCAACGAGCTCGTTCTGTAACAGGACCGTTCTCTCGTGCGCGCTCGACAAGCTTCGGTATGCACGCTTCAGGTCTTCTCCTTCCCGTTGCAGGTCGCGCTTGAGGCCGTTCTCACGATTGTACGCAGCGGACAGATTCCAGCCGAGGGCACCCGCCCCCATAACAAGGAGAAGTCCACAAGCAGCGGCAAACAGGGCACTGCTCGTTTTGATGGCGCCGACGATGTTTTGCCGGGTTTGAACGATAACGATCATATCCGCTAGTGCTTCCGTCCGGCTGGTGCGCTCGCCAGACGAAAAGCGAACTTTGGAAAAGGAACGCATGAGCGTGTCATCGACCGCCCCCAAACCGACTTCATTGTTCTGGATGTCGTTCCAAAACCCCGGATCTGCACTCACGAGTCGGTGACTCTCGGATGTACTGAGAAAGCCCCACTCCATCGAGGTGTCGGGGTGAAGTAGCCAAAAGCTATTCTGGTCGACGATCTCCAACTGCTGAGTTTCGTCGGAGAGGCGTCTTAAACGGGAGAAGAGAGGAGACAGATCAAAATTAACCACCAGGAGGCCATCACGCAGGTTGTCGTTTTCTCCCGTCCTCACTGCGGCGCGCACCGTGGGCTCGAGCGGCCAGACTACGGACCCGCCCTCCATGTTCAGGTCCACCGCGGACAGGTAGGTTTCCGTCGGGCCGAGAGGCCAGGCGTCTTTAAAATAGTCTCGGTGCTGTTTGGACTGAAGCTGCTCTTCCGGCACCGCCCGTGCTACACCCCGCTCGACATTCACCCGTACTCGTTCCATCCCGGTGCTGTCCAGCCAGCGAACCTGTGAGATAAGAGGGGAGACGTGGCTAAAAAAGCTGAATTCACTGACAAGCGTATCGAGAGCCAAGGGACTATTGGCTTCCAGACTTTCACGGACGTCAGGATTCCTCCTTATCAGGCTTGGTACGCGTTCAATCTGGCCGAGTTCGCGGAGTATTTCACTCTTGGCTGCATCGACCTTATCCAGCTGTTCCATCTTCACTGGAGCCAGGCGCAATTCCACCAGCACCATGTAGAGAACGACCGAAGCTAATGCGATAACAAGTACGAAAGGCAAAAATATCGAGTAGAAAACTGCATGGTCTGATAGGTGCTCCCGGACGCGAGGGACCACTCTTTTGAAACTGCCGGCCATTCAGATACCTCTCCATCTTCCAAAGGCCCACCGAACGGCTTGAATGAAATTAATGGTGAGGGTGTAGCGGTCTTTGTCAGGCGGCTACGTATCAGCCATTCCTCACCATCGTCATCCGGCCATCTGCTTGAACAAGGTATGGATGTAACTCGAATAACGTAGGACCTTAAGTTTGCGGTTGATATAGATATAGCAGAGCTTGGCGAAGGGTGTGCATTACCATCGAATATACAGCCGGTCCTGCTGCTCGGCTTTCAGTGATGTTGGGCGAACCGAACGATTTAAATTCGGCGCTTCAAGCACCGTCCTTCTCAGCATCGGCCCGCTTCGCCAGCTTGTGCTGGTCTTCGCTGCTGCCCATTTTCCAGTAGCTGGAAATGTAGAGGTGGGTCTTGGGTACATTGCGTTCCTGCTTGAAGTAGTGCCTGAGCTTACGCATGCCGCTGAATTCGCAGGCGGCCCAGACGGCGGGCTGTCCGTCCGGCCAGTGGAGCTGGCGGATATGGTCGACGAGGGTGCCCCCCGTGGGATCCGGCTCGGGATTGATAATCCACTGCACGTCGACATGTTCCGGCCGCGCCAGAGACTGGATATCCGACTCGTCAATCACCTCGATCACGGCATAGCCACGGGCGTCGTCGGGTAGTAGCTCGAGGTTGACGCTGATCGCGGGCAGCGCTGTCATATCGCCTGCGAGTAGGAACCAGTCCGCATCCGGCTGTATCAGCTTGCGCGGCCCTGGGCCGCCGACACGGATGCGATCGCCGGGACGGGCGGTGGCGGCCCAGGTGGATGCCGGGCCAGCGGTATCATGCAGTACGAAATCCACATCGATCTCGCCGGCGCGGTGGTGGCGTACCGTGTAGGTGCGCGTCATCGGGCGATCCCCCTCCGCCGGGAAGGCCAGCTTGATGTAGGCGCTGGCCTGGTCGTCGGGAAAACCTGCCAGGCCGGCGCCACCCAGGGTGATGCGTTGCATGTGGGGTGTGATCGGGGTTGTGCGCAGGACTTCCAGGGTGCGGGGTTCAGGTCTGGCCATGGGATGGGTCTCCGTGATGGTGGGCCCCTTGCGGGGGGGATGATGCGTCCGGTTGTTGGCCCAGGTTGTCGACCATCCTATGGGCGAGCCGGACGAAGGTCTCCAACTCGTCTTTGCCGATGTTATGGGTCATCTCCGCAGTGACCTGCCCCTCGATAGCATCGATCCGCTCCATCAGAGCCTGTCCCTGATCAGTAGGCCTGAGCAACTGGCTGCGGCGGTCGTCCGGATTGGGGATACGGATGATCAGGTTGCGATCGAGCAGATCCTTGATGACGCGGGTGATCTGGGCTTTATCCCGAAACATGCGCTCGGCGATGGACTGGGCGGTACATTGCGGATTGCGGCATACGCCCTTGAGTACGCGTATGTGAGTGGAGGGCAGTGGGATACGGTGCTCCAGGATGGTCTGGCGCAACCGGGACCGATAGGCGTGGGTCAGTCGCTGGAGCGGTTCGCTGGGTGATCGAGGCATAAGCATAATACTTTTTTAGTTGACACTATCAACCTTAAGTTTAAAGGTTGATAGTGTCAACCAAGATCTCGGCTATTGCCTACAGGCTGCGCGAAATGGATTCGGCGTACCCCATGACTGAACGACGCTTTTTTCACGCTGCCAGGAATTGCGCTTCAATCATCGTCAGGCGACGCGGCAGGTCTTGAGTTGGTGGTTCAAGGCCTCCATCACACGGGACCGGGTAATCACGCCCAGCACGCGGCGGTCTTCGTCCACGACCGGGTAAACTTTCGGCTTGGCCTTCCCGAACAGGGTGGCGATCTCCATCTCCGACAGGTCTGGCGACACGAACAGCGGGTCCTTGGACATGATGTCGCTGATGCGTACCCAGGATTCGCAGTGGTAGCTGCTGCTGGCGAGCGTGCGGATACAGTCCTGTTCGGAAAGGAAGCCAACCAGGCGACGCTGTTCGTCCACCACGGGCAGGCCGGTGAAGCCGATCGACAGCAACTGGTCGACGGCGCGGGTTAGATAGTCGTCTGCCCTGAGGGTGGGCACATACTTGGTCATCAGGTCTGCAACGGTACGCATGGGTGGGCCTCCTTGGTGCTCGCCATTTGCGGTATCGCCGTAGTATCGGCAGAGAACGCGAGTGCGCCCAATCGGACATTCCAATGCCTTCTATAACTTTTAAGTATTAAATTATATAACTTGATCGCTATTTTTAATTTAAAGAGGGCTGATCCAAACGTGGCATCGACCTCTTTCAAATTTTGTGAATAGCCGATCTTTCCGCCACCCACTAAGCTTTTCAAACCACCTTCGAGCATGCCCGTCATTCGGCTGGGAGGCCCCATGAAACGATCAGGTGTCGGGTTGTGGGCGGCGTGGTTCGCCGCGTTGCTTGTGATCCTCGCAGGTCTGACATCCGCCAGCCGGGCGGCGGAGTCGGCGGACGCGATCTGGCATAACGGAATCATCATCACGATCAACGATGCCGCGCCCCAGGCGGAGGCGATTGCCGTCACCCAGGGCCGGATACAGGCCGTAGGTCGTGAGGCTGAGGTTATGGCTCTTCGGGACGAGCAGACCCGTGTCCACGATCTGCAGGGCCGCACCCTCCTGCCGGGTTTCGTCGATGCCCACGGCCACGTCTCCTATGTCGGCTTCCAGGCCCTGAGCGCCAACCTGCTACCGCCACCGGACGGCCAGGTAAGCTCGATCGCCCAGCTGCAGCAAACCTTGCGAGATTTTGCGCCGCAATCGCGGCTCCTCGAGGATTTTGGCGTGATCTATGGCTTCGGCTACGACGACTCCCAATTGGCGGAGCGCCGTCATCCCACCCGGGACGAGCTGGACGCCGTCAGCGCCGACACGCCGATCTTCGTCATTCACCAGTCCAGTCATCTGGGTGTGCTGAACAGTGCGGCCCTGGAACGGGATGGCATCGACGAGAATACAGCGGATCCCCCGGGCGGGCGTATCGGACGCGGTGCAGACAGCCGTGTGCCCAACGGGGTACTGGAGGAAAATGCCTTCTTCATGGCCCTCGGCAAGCTATATCCAGACATGGATACCGAACAGGCCATCGACATGTTGAAACAGGGGGAGGCGCTTTACACCCGCTACGGCTATACCACGCTGCAGGATGGCCGCTCGGCGCCGGATCAGGTCAGGTTGACGATGGCTGCGGCGGAGGCAGGACAACTGAAGGCGGATATCGTGTCCTACCCGGATATTCTGGTCGAGGGAACGGAAGCCCTGCTGCGACCGCTCTATTTCCAGCCCGCGGGAACGCCGCCTGAATATCACAACCGCTTCCGCATCGGCGGCATCAAGCTGACGCTCGACGGCTCGCCCCAGGGCCGTACCGCCTGGCTATCGCAGCCTTACTTCAGGCCGCCGCCGGGCGAGCCCGGTAGCTACGCGGGTTACGGCGTTGTCGACGACAAGGCGGTGGCGGAAATCTACACCCGGGCCTTGCGCAATCGCTGGCAGACATTGACCCACGCCAATGGCGACAAGGCCATCGACCAGATGATTGCGGCATGGCGCGAGGCCGAGGCGGCCGTACCCGGTGTCGATGTGCGCCCCGTGCTCGTCCACGGTCAGACTTTGCGCCGGGATCAAGTGCCGGCGCTGAAGGAAATGGGTATTTTCCCGTCACTGTTTCCCATGCATACGTTCTACTGGGGTGACTGGCATCGCGAGGTTGTGCTGGGACCCTCTCGCGCGGAGCATATCTCGCCTACTGGCTGGGTCCTTGGTGCCGGCCTGCGCTTTACCTCGCATCACGATGCGCCGGTAGTGTTGCCGGACGCCATGCGGGTGCTGGATGCGACCGTCAACCGCGTTACCCGGGCCGGCCGGGTGCTGGGGCACTACCAGCGCGTCAGTCCGCGCCAGGCACTTAAAGCCATGACACTATGGGCCGCTTACCAGCATTTTGAGGAAGACAGTAAAGGTTCACTGGAAGTCGGCAAGCTGGCGGACTTTGTCGTGCTCTCGGATAACCCGCTAACGGTGGAGCAATACAGCATTCATAAGATCACGGTACTGGAGACGATCAAGGAGGGGCAATCGATCTATCGGCACTAGTTAGCGACGGAGTCTGAAGCAGCGCTACGGTTGGCGCACGCTGTCCAGTATCTCCCCCGCGTAGGGCTTGTGCGTGTCGATCTCCTCGCGGCTCAAACCGTTCAACTCGTAGGGGAAAACCAGCCAATCCTCGGAGCTGTGCTGGCAGAAATCCGGCTGGCGACCGGTCTTGTTGGCGCTGGGGCGCTGGTAGAGTGTAGCGATGCGCGTGTCTGTGGGCATGTTGCGCTTGAGCTGGCCGTTGAGGCGCTGGAGTACAGCGGCGATGCTGTAGCCGGTGCTGTAAACGTCGTCCACGATCAGCAGGCGGTCGTCCCGGTTGAGGTTGTCCAGCAGGTAGTGGGTGCCATGGACCCGGATGTTCTCCTCCGGCGAAGCAACCATCTTGTCGTAATCCTGCATGCCGCGGTAGGACGTCCTCAAGGCGATATGATCGGTGGCCACGCCCAGGGTCTGCAGGCATTCCTGGACGTAGATGCCGATAGCACTGCCGCCGCGCCAGAGACCGACGATAAAGTTGGGCCGGAACCCGCTCTCGTAGACCTGCACGCCCAGGCGGAAAGCATCTTCGATCAGGTCGGCCTCCTGCAGGAAGCGGCGGGTGCGGGCGGTCTTGTTGGTGGCGGAGGCGTCAGTCATGTTTGTTTGGCTTAGGGTTAAGGTTTGGTGGAGCGATAGATTTGATGGAGCGCAAGGTTTGCTGGAACATAACGTAGATGGGATTATGCCCAATCGATTGAACGACGTCTTGTCTGAACAGTAGCGGTGTCATGGCAGAGAAACAATACATCAGTGCGCAAAGCCTGCTGGAGGATTCGTTCCGCCTGGGGGCGCAGATCCTCAATTCCGGCTTTCGGCCCACCTTCATGATTGCGGTCTGGCGCGGTGGCGCGCCCATCGGCATCGCCGTGCAGGAATTCCTCGATTACCACGGTCTACATACCGACCACATCGCCATCCGCACCTCGTCCTACAAGGGGATCGACCAGCAGAGCAAGACTGTGCGCGTCCACGGCCTTAACTACCTGGTCAAGCACGTCACCCACGAAGATGCGCTGCTGATCGTCGACGATGTGTTCGACACCGGGCGGTCGGTGGAAGCCATTATCGATGAGCTTAAGCAGCGTGCCCGTCTCAATACGCCGCGTGATATCCGCGTTGCGGTGCCCTATTACAAGCCGGATCGCAACGAACTGGATTGGGGGCCTGATTACTATCTGCACGAAACGGCGGAGTGGCTGAAATATCCGCACTCGCTGGAAGGACTCTCGGCCGACGAGATTGCGGCTCATCGACCGGAGCTTTTTGCCATCCTCGAGCCGCACCTCAAGTAGAGTAAGACCAGGGCGCGGACGATTCGGTCGGGCCTTGGCTTAGTCCCGGCCTTCCCCGGAATCTTGGGCTTCCGACGAGCTGACCTCAAGCACGAACGAACTGTGGCTACCGGCGACTACGAGCTGGTCGCCCTGGCGCAGTGATTTCCGGCGTTCGGGCAGATTAGGCTTCGGCGCCGGGCGACACACGACGGCGGGTCGGGTTTTCTGCGCTTTCTTGAATGCTTCCGTCATGTAACCTCCTCCTGAATCACGGCGACGTTATACGGCAATTAGGGGTGGTTTTTGCAGTTAAAACATCGTCATTTGCAGGAGATGGGGAATGTGACCGGTTAGGCGTACCCTGAAACCTGTCGTGCTTAAGTCATCGTGAGCTTCTGGAACGGTTCGCATTCCGACATGGTGTTTGGCAGAGGTAATATGCTAGGTTGGTCTAACACAGGGATTAAACGCAAAGTCGGACGGCAGCCCCGCATTCTGCAAGTTATCGATTCATTCATGGACAATTCCGAAACGTCTACACCCTAGTGGTTTCGGCCAAGGATAGGGTTATGAGCGAGTCGCTCAACCAACCAGAAAACCAGCCGCTCTTTGCCTCTGAAATGACGCGGTTAGTCGCTGCGGTTCAGCAGCTCTCCCTCGCGCGCCATCTGAATGAGATCGTCGAAATTGTCCGCACCGTAGCCCGTGAAATCAGCAAGGCAGACGGTGCCAGTTTTGTTCTGCGCGATGGCAACCAATGCTATTACGTGGATGAAGATGCCATTGAGCCTCTTTGGAAGGGGTCGCGTTTTCCGATGGACGCCTGCATTAGCGGATGGGCCATGAAACGTGGCGAGTCCGTGGCGATCGAGGATATTACGCTCGATCCGCGTGTTCCCCAGGATATTTATCGCCGTACCTTCGTGCGAAGCCTGCTGACGATACCGATTCGCAACGCCGATGCCCTGGGTGCTATCGGGATCTACTGGGCACAGGCCCATACGCCATCACCGGAAGAGATTTTCTTGCTGGAAACGCTGGCTAACTCGACCGCTATGGCCATGGAAAACGTGCGCATCCACGCGGAGTTGGAAGAGCGGGTCAAACAACGGACCCAGGCACTGGTTCGCGAAATCCGGGAGCGCAAGAAGGCGGAAGAAGCCGTGCGTCAGATGGCGATCAGCGACTCCCTGACCGGTCTGCTCAACCGGCGCGGTTTCTTCCTCCAGGCGCAGAAACAGTACGAGCTGGCCTGCCGCAACGCGAGCCCCAGTATCCTGGTATTCGCCGATCTGGACGGGCTCAAGGTGGTCAACGATACCTACGGCCACCGCGACGGTGACCAGATGATCGTGGATGCCGGAGCGGTGCTGAAGATGGTGCTTCGCCAGTCCGATGTGGTGGCGCGCGTGGGCGGTGACGAGTTCGTCGTCTTCTCCATGGAGTGCGAGCAGCCGGAAATCGTCGTCAAGCGTATACAAGACGCCGTGGAGCGCTTCAACAGCGACAACCGGCGCCGCTACAGGCTATCCCTGAGCGTAGGGGTCGTTGTGTGCGAGCCGGACGACACTGTGTCCCTGGAAAAGATGGTGGAACAGGCCGACGAGGCCATGTATCGCGAAAAGCAGCGTCGGCGGATGACCCGTAATAGTGGCGGGAAGCTGCGTAGCGTATAAACACCGTGCGACCGACTGGCACCCTACCTGACCGATTAAGCCTGGATGGTGGTTATTCTCGTTCCCCACTATTATGAGGATGTAAGAAAAGCGGATAGCCGCTAAATGATCGATAGGACTCGAAGTAGCTGAAGAGCGCTGACACCCGCTCGGCAGCCTGATGGGGTCGACAAACCTGAACGGAAGGGACGAACGCACCCATGATCCAGACAACAATAAAGCGCTGGCACCAACTGGTAGAGACTAAGGACGCCCAGGCTCTCGACGAGCTCCTGGCGGATAACGTCATTTTCCACTCCCCGGTCGTGCACACGCCCCAGGAAGGCAAAGCCATCACCAAGCTCTACCTCACCGCCGCCCTGCATACCCTCAATAACGAGCATTTCTGCTACCGGCGCGAAATCCTGGATGGCAACAATGCCATGCTGGAGTTCACGACCGAACTCGACGGTGTACAGCTCAATGGTGTCGACATCATCCATTGCGATGGCGAAGGCCGGATCGACGACTTCAAGGTGATGGTTCGCCCCCTCAAGGCAGTCAACAAGATCCACGAGATGATGGGCGCGATGCTGGAAAGGATGAAACAGCCGGTGGTTTAGAATTCCTGGAAACGGCGCCTTCGGGTGTCGTTTTTCACAATCCGTCCTGACCTTCCAGTTGCCATTCCGAGAACAGGCCGGGGCCATGAACCTCGGCGCCCAGCTCTTCCAGCCAACGTTTCATGACCTGGTTCGACTGGTTGAAGACCCAATAACTTTCCGGATAAGGCACGAAATACAGGTTGTACCTGGGTTGGAAAGTCTGCCTTTCCGGCTCTTCAAAGTGGCTGTCCAGGCGTTTTCGCAGAGTTGCTGCCCGCTGCGTCGCCACCTCGAACGAATACAACCTCAGGAAGCCCTCGGGGATCGCCTCGGAGCGTCCCGGCCGGGGCAGGTGGTCGATGGAAAGGCGCCCGATGGCGGCCTGGGTGGGCCAGAGCATAGCCTGGATACCGCGCCAGAAACCGGTGTCATCGTCCGCGTACCAACGCCACTCGCCGTAGACATAGCGGATCCAGCCACCTTCCTTGTTGGGCAGCAGCAGACTCGGATGACGGCCATGATCCATCAGGTGAACCTGGACCGGATCCTCGACGTTTGCCGGAGGTAACAATCGATTGCTGCATCCGGCCAGTAGGCCGATACAGAGCAGCAGGAGGAGGCTCCTGGCCATCCTTCCCTCCCTTTTATGGACAGCTGTTAAGTTGACGTTCCATGAGCTCAGCCGCTAGAACAAAGACATGTCTCTTGAAAAGAGGGGGCCATCATGAAATGGATCATCCTGTTGATCATCGTCGCTGCCGTCGGTTACTGGCTGTATAACGGTCGCCGGAAGAACGCCCTGGAAAATCCTGAAACGAAAACCATCGAGAAACGGGATTACTACGTGGCGCCGGAAGAGAATGACGAGAACCCGTCCCGCGAAAGCGATCGGCCTCGCTAGACGATAACCGCTGTAACCGGGGGGCTCAAAGCTCAACGCGGCCGATACAGCGGCCGCGTGCTCCATCTATCCATCGAACGACACATTCCGCCAGAACCTGCCATTCGATGACTGAGCCTTCACACAAAGCAGATTCCCAGTCGACGTCAGAAGGCGAGTCATGCCCTGGGGGAAAATCCCGGCCTCACAAGTGGCGGCCCTGGGGGCTTTTCCTGATCCTCCTGGCTCTCGTAAGCGTGTTGCTTGTCCGGGATGACCTGCGTCGTCAGGCTATCGGCAGCACCACTGAAGCCATCCGGACGCTGGCGATCGAAGGCCTCGGGCTTTCCCCACGGGAGCTGTTCATCTGGCGCCTGAAAATTGCGGGGTTGGCGGAGAGTCCGCTGGGCCAGCAATGGCAG
Organism: Marinobacter nanhaiticus D15-8W; assembly: GCF_036511935.1. NCBI lineage: Bacteria > Pseudomonadati > Pseudomonadota > Gammaproteobacteria > Pseudomonadales > Marinobacteraceae > Marinobacter > Marinobacter nanhaiticus. Next base: position 89,691 of record NZ_AP028878.1, read on the forward strand.
AAGGCCGCGCAGGTGGCGGGCAGCGATCCGGTTTCCCTGGACCGTCAGCTGCAAACGCAACGCGGTTTTGTGGCGGATGTCGTGGAGGCCCATGTCTACCAGGTGACGCTGAAACGAGGTGCCGAGCTGGTCTGGCGGCTTGACCGCGTAGCCGACTCAGGCGGCGAGCTGTTCGCCAGTCTGGAACGACGGGACAGTGACGGTGAATTCGGCACGGGCACTTGGGAGACAGTGGCCGAGCTGGACGCCTCTGGCCAGTCCACACGCCGGGTCGTGAGAGAAGATGGCATCTACCGGATCGTGCTCCAGCCCGAGTTGTTTGCGTCCGTGGAATATAATCTGGCGCTGGCGAGCGGCGGGTCCCTGGGCATGCCGGTATCAGGCGCCTCGCAGCGGGATATCGGCAGCCCGTTTGGCGCGCCCCGGGATGGCGGCGCCCGGTCGCATCATGGTGTGGACATCTTCGCGCCCCGCGGTACGGCGGTTACGGCTGTGGCCGACGGACGCGTCCGTACCGGCACTAGCAACCTGGGTGGCAAGCATGTGTGGTTGTCGGGCAGCCTGCTCGGTTTCGGCTCACCGCGCTATTATTACGCCCATCTCGATGCCTTCGAGGTGGAGTCCGGTGCCGATGTGGACGCGGGTGATGTGCTTGGCTATGTCGGCAATACCGGTAACGCCCGTACTACGCCGCCGCACCTGCATTTCGGCATCTACACCGCTTCCGGCCCCGTCGATCCGGAACCGTTCCTCCAGCCGGAGCCTGTACTGCCCAGGGAGTAAGCCGTGACTGAGCGCTGGAGGGCGAGGCCTAAATGTTATTTGAGGGCCATCTTCTGGATGGACGGAATCAGGTAATCCACCAGTAGGCCATCCAGCTTGCGCATGAAATAAGGCGATGAGGGCGGCGTAGGATCGGCAGTCATTACTGCTGTCATCTTCAGTGCCGGGATCACGTAGAGCATCTGCCCGCCATAGCCGCGGCCATAGTAGGTGTCGTACCCCGCCAGCTCGGTTGTGAACCAGCCATAGCCGTACCGGTCGCTGGTGTAACGGGAGGTACCCCGGGGTTCCCAAGCGGTTTCGATCCAGGCTTCGGAGATCACCTGCTCGCCCTCGTGCTGGCCGCGGTTGCGATAGAGTTCGCCGATTTGCAACAACGCCAGCGGCGACAGTTGCATATTGTTGCCGCCGAAATAGATGCCTTGGGGATCCTGTTGCCAGGGCGGAATGCGAATATCGAGCGGCTGGCCCAGCCACTCCCGGGCCAGGGCCAACAGACTGCGGCCGGTGGTCTCGGTCAGTGCCGCAGCGAGGATGTGGTAGCTGCCGGTGGAATAGAGCATCTCGCCACCGGGTTCGGCGACGAACGGGCGGCTCAAGGCGTAGTCCACCCAATTGTCACTGGTGACCCACTCTCCGTAGTTCGGACCGGAGGTCCGTCCCAGTCCGGCCTGCATCGATAGCAGATTGCCCACCGTCACCTCGGCGACCCGCGGGCTGGCGTCTTGCGGCACCGCGACAAGTTCGGTAATGGGCTGGTCGGCGCTGTCGATAATGCCCCGGTCAATCGCGGCCCCGATAATAATCGAGTGGACCGTTTTCGACAGCGACTTGATGTTGACCGGTTCATCAAGGCCTGGGCCTGAGAAGACCTGGGCGTAAACCACGTCGCCTTCGACGGCGACAAGTACGCTATGCAGGCGATCAAGGTCAGCTGCTGCGCGAGTCGCCTGGGACACGTTGAGTTTGTCGATGGGCGCCGAGACGGCTTGAGCCTGGGCGAGCCCGCTTTGATATAGCAGTACTGACAACAGGCTGCCGGCCAGGAGCAAAAGGCGTCGGGTCATGGATGTGTCGCACGTCTGTTTTTTAGGCGATATACGCAAGAAAGACCTCCGAGGGAGCCTCGGGTTCCCTTATGGGGACGAGCCGTAGGTTCTGCACCAGCCGGCCATTAGCCCAGCCGATCCGGTTCGCCCGTCATCTCCAGGATTGCTCGCCGGGCCTCGTCCCGCAGCTTGACCGCCGAAGCCCAATCATCCCCTTCCGGCATAATCGGATCGCCAACGATGGCCTCGATTCGGCCAGGGCGGGGATTCCAGCGGTCTGCGGGGAGTTTCTGCCGGGTCCCTTTCAATGCTACCGGAATGACGGGTTCCTTGAGCACGGCAGCAGTCATGAAGGCACCCATATGGAAGGTGCGTAAACCGGGCGCGGCGTCGAAACTGCCTTCGGGGAAGAACAGGAGTCGGCGATTGCGGGCACGGTCTGCGATACGGCGGGATGCGCGCACGCTTGTCTCATCGCTAGTGCGATCCACCGGTTCCACATCGAGCAGTTTGAGGTAGCGGCCCAGGGGGCGGAATCCCATCAATTCCACTTTGGCGACATAACTGACCGGTACCGGCAACAGTGCGGTGGTCACCAGGGCATCCGTATAGCTGGCGTGATTGACGACGATCACGCAGCCTGCGGGCAGGTTCCGCAGTTTTTCCTCGCCGTCGACCGACAGCCACGTGCCTGTCAGCAGCCCCAGCAGGCGTGCACCGTAACGCGAGATCTGCCAGCGAGCCCTGCGACCGGGCACGATGTTGACCAACAACCAGACCGGAATGCCCGTCAGCCCGAGTGTCAACCAACACCAGCCGGAATAGAGCCAGCGACCAACGTTGCGGCCGGCCAACGCGGCCTGCTGACGCCAACTGCTGCGGGCCAAGTGGATCAACTGGCGCCAGACCGGTAAGGTCTTCTGTTCCAGCTCCCCCCGTTCGTAACGCTGCCGACAGTCGTTGCGGCGCAACTTGCCACTCGATGTCTTGGGAATACTGTGAGGTTTGACGACGACCACCTCGTCAACATCGATGCCGAGGGTGTCCATGGCGATACGGCCGATAGCCTCACGCAACTGCCGGTGGATCGCCTCGTCGGTCTCACGGGTCTCCGCCACGACCACCAGCTTCTCACCGGTGCGTCCACCGATACCGGCGCCAAATGCGGCCACACAGCCGCTGCGCACCTTGTCGAGTTTTCCGACCGCCTCCTCGATCTCGCCGGGGTAGATGTTGCGGCCAGCGCGGACGATCAGATCCTTGTTTCGCCCGCTGAGGTAGAGCTCGCCATCGGCGAGATAGCCGCGATCACCGGTATTGAGCCAGTCGCCGTCGAATAGCTCTCCTGTTTTCTCCGGGTTTCGATAGTAGCCCCGGGTTGCCGACGGCCCCTTGAACTGCAGTGAGCCCTCATGACGTTCGGGCAGCACCGTGCCGTCGTTGTCGACGATGCGGATCTCGTGATTGGGCACCGGCTTGCCACAGCAGACGAAGCGCAGAGCCGTCTCGTTATGCGGATCGACCGGCACCGCTTCGCCCTGTTCCTGAAAACGATCCCGGTCGATAACGTCGATTACCGGGTCCCGCGGTTTTTCCGGGAAGGTCAGCGCCACGCAGTTTTCCGCCAGACCGTACACCGGTGACATGGTTTCGGGACGGAACCCCCAGCGCTCGAAGCGTTCGCTGAAATGCTTCACCGTATCCGGACTGACCGCCTCAGCACCATTAAAGGCTACGCGCCAGGAGCTGAGATCCAGGCCTTCCATATCCTCGTCCTCCAGCCGGGCGAGGCAGAGTTCGTAACCGAAATTGGGCGCCGGAGAGAGGGTGCCGCCGAACTGGTGAATCGCCCAAAGCCAATAACGTGGTCGGGTCAGGAACAATTGCGGCGCAATGATGACTAAGTGCATTCCGTACCAGAGGCTGGACAGGCAGGTGCCGATCAGTCCCATGTCGTGATAGAGCGGCAGCCAGCTGACAAAGACATCGTCCTGGCTCACGTTCACCACGGCATTGGCGGCGCCGATGTTGGCGAACAGGTTGGTGTGAGTGAGGGCCACGCCCTTGGGGTCACCCGTACTGCCGGAGGTGTATTGCAAGAAGGCGATGTCCTCGGGATCGACACCCGTCACCGGTCGATCCAGGGGGTGGTGGGCCCAGACGTCTTCGGGCGTCAGTACGTGTTCCAGGCTCGGCACCAGACCTTTAATCAGCGTGGCCAGGCGTTTGGCTTCAGGCACGGTGATCATTACCTTGGCCTGCGCATTGTTGAGCACGGCGGCCTGGCGCCGCAGATGTTCCTCAAGCTGGGAGGCGCGCATAGGCGGATAAAGCGGTACCGGAATGGCGTTGGCGTAGAGCGTGCCGAAGAAGCCGTAGAAGTAGTCATGGCCGGTGGGTAGCATCAGTGCGACCGTATCGCGCTGGTTGACATCATTCTGGAACAGGCCATTGGCCACACGCAGGGCGCCCTTGTGCAGGTCGCCGAAGGTTAGCGGACGGATGTCTTCGTAACTCTTGACCCAGTGGAGGTACGTCCGTAAGGGATGTTCACGAGTGTGCCACAGCAGCGCTTCCTGTAAGGTGCGGAACGCCGGTGCGGTGAAGTGCTCCCTGTCCGAGGTCTTGGCGTCTTCCCCGATAGGGCTGGCGGCGCTGCCTCGAGTTTGCTCCCGGGGGTGTTCCCCGCGTAGGCGGGTTACGGCATCGAGGATGTCCCGCGGGGTATCGGCATCGTTCAGCAATTCTTCTGGAAGCTGAACTGAGAAGGCCCGCTCGACGTTCACCAGTAACTCGGCCCGGGTCAGGCTATCCAGACCGAGATCGGCATCGAGTTGACTGTCGAGAGTAGCGTCTGTAGCGCGTGAGGCACCCTCAGCACTGTGCTGCAGGGTTTCGTTGACCGCACGGATCATTACACCTTCGAGGGTGTCATGATCTTCCTGTTTTGTCATAGAATGCGGCTCCGTGCGAAGGCGCGGGGCTTCGAGTTTGATGGCTATTTGATCAGTTTAGCTGGTCTTTCAATAGTTTAAAGCTGCCTTTAGTGGACCCGTTTCAACGGAAATCCGTTTTGCCAAAGGTGAGCAAATTGACTTGGCTCAAGCGCCGACTGGTATCCGGCCATTGCCTGCTCCACTATTTGGCCGCGATTTCCGCAAGGAGTCAGGCATCCCTGCTTTTGGAGACCCTGACCGGCCCGCTTTGTTCCTCACTGGACTGCTAGGACTTTTCCGCGAATTACCCACAGGGATACTGGGTTACCAGGGTGTAGCCGCCCTGCTCTAATGAGGTTGAGAAATGAGAAAGAAGAGCTACTTGCGTGCCCTGGGTGCGTTGCTGCTTTTGGCGCTGCCGCTATTGCTGTCAGGCTGCAGCTCGGCCCTGCTGGATCCCAAAGGGCAAATCGGGGAGGAACAGCGTACCCTGATCATCACAGCCTTTGTGCTGATGTTGATTGTCGTTATCCCGGTCATCGTGATGACGCTACTGTTCGCCTATCGCTACCGTCGCGGCAACCCGGAAGCCTCCTATAAGCCGAACTGGGCCCACTCTACGGCGATCGAAGTGGTGGTCTGGTTCATCCCCTGTGTGATTATCGTCGTGCTGGCGATCCTGACCTGGCACACCTCGCACGATCTCGACCCGATGAAGCCCATCGAAGCGGATGCGGACGCCATGGAAATCCAGGCAGTCTCCCTCGACTGGAAATGGCTGTTCATCTACCCGGAGCAGGGTGTCGCCACAATCAACGAGGTTGCCATGCCGGTCGACCGTCCGATCCGTTTCCGTATTTCCTCGGGCTCGGTCATGAATGCTTTCTTCATTCCGACCCTGGGCACCCAGATCTACGCCATGGCGGGCATGGATAGCAATCTGTACCTGATCGCCAATCAGGAAGGCACGTACGACGGTCGCTCGACCAACTACAGCGGTGCGGGGTTCTCGGGTATGACATTCCAGGCCCACGCCCTTTCCGAAGAAGGTTTCCAGGACTGGGTCGACGAAGTGAAGACCTCGCCGGATTCCTTGAGTTATGAAGACGGCTACCCGGCATTGGCCGAGCCAAGCCGGAATGCCCCGGTACAGTACTTTTCGAATGTTTCGGATGCGCTTTACAACAATATCCTCGAAAGCTTCCGTGGCGGCGAACCCCAAGAGCTTGGGCTCGGGGGGGAGAAACACGGCGCACACGGTCATGGCGCACACGGTAAAGAGTCAGTGAACGCGGAGGCGGCAGAGTAAAGCTATGTTCGGAAAACTAACCCTTGAAGCGATTCCCTACCACGAGCCGATTATTGTTTCGGTCGTTGTGGTTATGGCGCTGGCCGGCGCCGCGCTTGTTGGATGGATTACGTTCAACAAGAAGTGGATGTACCTGTGGGATGAATGGATTACCTCTGTCGACCACAAGAAACTGGGCATCATGTATTTCCTGGTGGCCCTGGTCATGCTGATCCGCGGCTTTGCCGATGCGATCATGATGCGTACCCAGCAGGCCATGGCCGCTGGCGGGGCGGAGGGCTACCTGCCGCCGGAGCACTACGACCAGATCTTCACCGCCCACGGTGTCATCATGATCTTCTTCGTGGCGATGCCCATGGTGATCGGCCTGATGAACCTCGTGGTGCCGCTGCAGATCGGCGCCCGCGACGTTGCCTTTCCCTTCCTAAACAATCTCAGCTTCTGGCTCTTCGCTGCCGGCGTGGTGCTGGTAAACGTTTCGCTGTTCGTGGGTGAATTCGCCAAAACCGGCTGGCTGGCCTACGCCCCGTTGTCGGGTACGGCCTACAGTCCCGGGGTCGGGGTGGATTACTGGATATGGGCGTTACAGATATCCGGTGTTGGTACGACGCTGACGGGGATCAACTTCTTCGTCACCATCATGAAGATGCGGACCAAGGGCATGACGCTGTTCCGCATGCCAATCTTCACCTGGACCTCGCTGGTGGCGAACGTGCTGATCATCGCCGCGTTCCCGATCCTGACCGCGACCATTGCCTTGCTGACCCTCGATCGTTACCTGGACTTCCATTTCTTCACGAACGATCTGGGCGGCAACATGATGATGTACGTGAACCTCATCTGGGCCTGGGGCCATCCTGAGGTGTACATCCTGATCCTGCCGGCGTTCGGTATCTTCTCCGAGGTGATTTCCACCTTCGCCAAGAAGCGCCTGTTCGGCTATGGCACCATGGTGTGGGCGACCCTGGCCATCGGCGTACTGTCGTTCGTGGTCTGGCTGCACCACTTCTTCACCATGGGTGCCGGCGCAAACGTCAACGCCTTCTTCGGCATCATGACGATGATCATTGCCGTGCCTACGGGCGTGAAGATCTTCAACTGGCTGTTCACCATGTACCGCGGCAGCCTGGAGTTCAATTCTGCCGTCCTGTGGACGCTGGGCTTTATCATCACCTTCACCCTGGGCGGTATGACGGGCGTCATGCTGGCGGTCCCGGCGGCGAACTTCGTGCTGCATAACAGCCTCTTCGTGATCGCCCACTTCCATAACGTCATTATCGGCGGCGTCGTGTTCGGCATGCTGGCGGGCCTGACCTTCTACTTCCCGAAGGCGTTCGGCTTCAAACTGGACGAAAAATGGGGCAAACGCTCCTTCTGGTGCTGGATCGTCGGCTTCTACCTGGCCTTCATGCCGCTCTACGTTCTCGCGTTCTTCGGTGCTGTGCGCCGGATGCAGTCCTACGAGAACATGGAATGGCAGATCTGGTTCCAGCTGGCCTGGGTCGGCGCCTTCATCATCCTGTTGGGCATCGTCTGCACCGTGATCCAGTTCTACGTCAGTATCCGCAATCGCAATAAGCCGGAGTACGCGGATGTCAGCGGAGACCCGTGGGACGGCCGCACCCTGGAGTGGGCGACTTCTTCCCCGCCCCCGTTCTACAACTTCGCCCACCTGCCCGAGGTGACCGATATCGATACCTTCTGGGAACACAAGCAGAAGAACGAAGGGCGTGCGCAGAACCCGGACCCGGCCAAGACCGAGTACCAGGATATCCACATGCCGCGCAATACGGTGGCCGGACCGGTCATGGGTGCCTTCAGCATTGTGCTGGGCTTTGCGCTGGTGTGGCATATCTGGTGGCTGGCAGGCGTAGGCTTCCTGGGTATCTTCGCCGCCTTCATTGGCCGCGTGTTCAATGACGATATCGATTACTACGTGCCCGCTGCAGAGGTCGAGCGCATCGAGAGCGAGCACCACAAACGGGTGGAGATGCAGGCGTAATGACAACCGACGTTCTACATAGTCAACATGGGGCCGCCGACGGCGGCCACCACGAGCATGAGCACCACGATGCGACTGGCATGAAGATGTACGGGTTCTGGATCTACCTGATGTCAGACCTGATCATCTTCGGTTCGCTGTTCGCGGTTTATGGTGTTCTCCACAACGGTACTGCCGGTGGGCCGGGGCCGAAGGATATTTTCGAGCTGGATTTTGTCCTGATCGAAACTTTCCTGCTGCTGTTCTCAAGTTTCACCTATGGTATGGCGATGCTGGCCATGCATAAGGACAACCTGAAGCAGGTGATGGGCTGGTTGATCGTGACCTTCCTGCTGGGGGCCGGCTTCGTGGGTATGGAAATCTACGAATTCCAGCACCTGATTCATGAAGGGTACGGTCCGGACCGCAGTGGCTTCCTGTCAGCCTTCTTTGGTTTGGTCGGTACTCACGGTCTTCACGTGACCTTTGGTCTGATCTGGCTGGCGGTCATGCTTATCCAGCTCCCGCGCAAGGGTTTGAACGATATGACCCGTCCGCGCATCATGTGCCTGAGCCTGTTCTGGCACTTCCTGGATATCGTGTGGATCTGCGTATTCACCTTCGTCTACCTGATGGGAGCCCTGTAACATGAGCACCTCCACATCTCACGACGCCCAGAGCCACGGTAGCGTCAAGTCCTACATCTGGGGGCTGGTCTTCTCCATTATCCTGACGGTCATCCCGTTCGGCATGGTGATGACTGGTGGTTTCTCCGAGGCGACGACTGTCGTCGCGATCGCCGTCATGGCGGTGCTGCAGGTCCTGCTCCAACTGATCCTGTTCATGCACCTGAACCTGAAGACTGAGGAAGGCCGTGATTCGGGCTCCGTCGTGTTCTTCACCGCTGTGATACTCACCCTCGTCATCGGTGGTTCGCTGTGGATTATGTATCACCTGCACATCAACCTGATGTGATGTCGGGCGCGTCGGTCGGCGACGTGCTTCGGCAGTTCCTGGCACTCACCAAACCCGGGATCATCTTCGGCAATACGATCTCGGTGATGGGCGGCTTTTTCCTGGCCGCCCAGGGTGCGTTCGATCCCGCCCTGTTCCTGGTGACCCTGCTGGGACTGGGGCTGGTGATCGCGTCCGGCTGTGCCTTCAACAACGTGATCGATCGCGATATCGATGCGTTGATGGAGCGTACCCGCAACCGTCCGCTGGTGCAGGGCACCATTACCCCCGCCACGACACTGGGCTTTGCCTCGGTGCTTGGCCTGGCGGGTTTCGCCCTGTTGCTGATCGGCACCAACCTGTTGACCACGGGACTCGCGGCCTTTGGCTTCTTCGTCTATGTGGTGCTTTATAGCCTCTGGACGAAGCGCACATCGGTCTACGGGACCCTGGTGGGTAGCCTCTCCGGCGCGGTACCGCCTGTCGTGGGCTATTGTGCCGTCACCGGTCAGTTCGATACCGGAGCGTTAACCCTGCTGATCATCTTCTGCCTGTGGCAGATGCCGCACTCCTACGCCATCGCCATCTTCCGCTTCCGCGATTACCAGGCGGCGGGCATTCCCGTGTTACCGGTGGTCAAGGGATTGAAGACGGCCAAGAACCACATCGTCGGCTACACCATCGCCTTCATTGCAGCGGCCCTGTCCCTGAGCCTGGCGGGTTACGCCGGTGCGGGCTACTTCGTGGTTGCGCTTGGCATGGGGCTCTACTGGCTTTATCTGGGTTTCCAAGGCTATCAGGCCCGGGATGAGGTTAGGTGGGCAAGGAAGAACTTTGGTTTTTCCATCCTTACCATCACGGTCCTCAGTGTGATGATGTCAGTCTCATCCTTGCTTCCAGCCGCGCTTGCCTGAGATTGGGAGTCTGCGGGTTCGATTGCGCAGACTCCTGGCCCGGCTTTCCTTTCCTTAATCGACAAATTGATCTAAGCAAACCCCTTCCCGCCATCCTTGTGCTAGTTTTATTCTGTAAGAGCCGTTGACGAAGCGTCGTATTTTTCGGGCGTTTGGGGCTCCGAAAGCGATAACAACTCTAACAAGCTTCCGAAACGTATCCTCCCGTCGGACGGAGACTTGCAGGGTTACTCGAAGCGTTCTGAATGTTGAAAGCGATCATCGCCGGTGAGAGGGGTGCTTGTATGCTGACACATGTCTGGGGACTTCTGGCCCATCCGAGTACTGAATGGACGCAGATCAGCAAGGAAGAGGAAACGGTCACGCATCTCTATGCGCACCATGTCCTCCTGTTGGCTGCAGTGCCTGTCATCTGTGCTTATATCGGCACCACCCAGGTCGGGTGGAGCTTTGGTGGCGAGCACGCCATCAAGCTGAACTACCTTGAAGCGCTATACGCGGGTATAGCCTTCTATATTACAATCCTTGCGGCTGTATTCGCGGTTGGCAGCATGATCCGCTCTATGGCCAAGCGTTATTCCGATCCGCCTCCCAGCCGTCGTCGTTGTGTTATCTTCGCCGGCTATATTGCTACGCCCATGTTCCTCAGCGGCCTGGTGGCGCTCTATCCCCTGATCTGGCTATGTCTGCTGGCAGGCACCATCGGTCTATGTGTGACCGGTTATGTGCTTTACCAGGGGATACCGCACTTCCTGGGTATCAGTAGCGAAAAGGGCTTCATCGTCTCGAGTGCGACGCTGGCTGTCGGCGTCCTGGTGCTCGAGGCGCTGCTGGCCATCACGGTAATGCTCTGGGGCTATGGTCAGATCCTGCTGCCCTGGCTGTTCCGGTTCGGCTAGTCGATGCCCGTTGGATAACAGCTTGATAAGGCCTTGGGCGTACTCCGTGGGGCGCTGGAAATGACGCCGTGCTTTTGCGCTTCCAAGGCCGGTTCCCCGCCCGGGAGCTCTTTCCCCTCCTTCGCCGGCCTCTTACGTTTCCGTCACATGTAACGGAATGCCTACCACGGCTTGCAGCTGCTGGTTGGGGCGATAGCCGTCTCCGGGATTGCCTTTTCTTAACGGTGCTATGCGCCTTTTCTGTTTACATTTACGTAGGCGAAATGAATCGCTTTTCGATAACCTCCCGTTGTTAGGCACAGTGTTGTCTCGTTCAGTAGTCGGTGACATTCACCCTTTAGGCCCCGTCGAGGGCCGTAGGCCTGCAAAAATGAAGATAACAAAGACGACCGGAGAGTCGACTGTTGTAGACAAGCTCCACGAGCAGGGCGCCTCGCCCACTTCCGATGCCTCAGTGCTCCGCCATGAGTGCGAGAATGCGTTGGCCATTGGACGGGCGACAGAGCGTGAAGATGTCCAGGCCGCACTGGGCAACAGCGAGAACCGTTGGCGCACACTCGCCGAATCCCTGGCAGAGGGGCTGCTCGTTTATGATGAGCATAGCCGCGTGTCGGGCTGGAACCGTAGTGCCGAGCAATTGCTGAATATCCCCCTGAAAAAAGGCGCCGTTTCCGGCCAGATTGCCGGAACCGTCCTGAGCGAAGACGGCAGCATCTTTCCGGTGGACGACTATCCTACGCAGACCACCCGCAACACCGGTCAGCCGCGCAATGGCGTCGTGATGGGCATGCCCCGGGCCGACGGGCGCGTCTCCTGGCTGTCCGTCAATACCCGCGCACTCAAACAACCAACCGATACGCCACCTTATCCGGTTGTGGCGTCGTTTACCGATATCACGGACCGCAAACTCGCCGAGGAAGCCCTCCGTCGCGAAGTGGAAGCCAAGGAGCTCGAGCGTCGGCGCCTGACCACCGTCCTCGAAGCGCTCCCGCTAGCCGTCGTGATTGCCGACGCCGATGGCCGGATAAGCCAGGTCAATGCAGCTGCTGAAGCGCTTTGGGGCGACGCGCTGGTGTCACCCGGGCGACCGGTCAAGGATTACGAAATGGGATTGGCCCGCGCCATCGTGAGAGGCGAATCGGTGTTGGGTGAAGAGATGGGGATCGAGCACCCTGACGGCTCCCGTCGAACCGTCCTCAACTATGCCTTACCCTTGCGGGACAGGCGGGAAGATATCGCCGGGGGCGTTTCCGTCAGCGTCGACATCAGTGACCGCAAACGCAGCGAAACTGAGCGCTCCCTACTGGCGGCCATCGTCGAAGCCTCGCCCGATGCCATTGTCAGTACCGACATGGAAGGCAAGATCACCTCATGGAATACCGGGGCCGAGCGCATGTACGGCTATCGGGAAGATGAGATCATCGGCAAGAGCATTTCCGTCATCATGCCGCCGGAATGCCAGGACGAGCTGAGCATGGTCCTGACGGCCATTGCCAAGGGCCAGGGGGTCACCTACTTCGATTCGGTCCGGATTAACAAGGCGGGCGAGCGGGTTGACGTGTCGGTAGCGGTGACGCCAATCACCGATGCCGACGGTCGGGTGCGCGGTGCCGCCAAGATCGATCGCAACATCAGTGAGCGTAAACGCATGGAAGAGCAGCTGCAGCACGATGCCTTCCATGACCGTCTCACCGGGGTGGCAAACCGCTCTTTGTTCATGGATCGCCTGGAGCATGTCGTTGCCCGGGCCGCCCGATTTGGCGAGCCATTCGCCATCTTCGTCATGGATATGGACAACTTCAAGCTGATCAACGACAGTTTCGGGCACCAGGTGGGTGACCAGCTACTCTGCGCTTTTGTCGAGCGAATCCAGTCTCTGCTGAGACCGGTCGATACGCTGGCGCGTTTTGGTGGTGATGAATTTACGCTTCTACTTGAGGAAACGGAGGGCAAGGCCGCTGTCGAACAGATTGCCGACCGTATCCTCAGTGCTTTGGATCAGCCGTTCCAACTGGGGCCGCACGAGATTAATGTCAGCTCCAGCATCGGTATCGTGCTCGACGAGACCGCCTGCCAGAGCGCCGACCAGGCTGTGCGCAATGCCGACGTTGCCCTGTACGAAGCCAAGCGCCAGGGCAAGAACCAGTATGTGGTGTTCGACGCCCGTATGCGCGGGGAAGAAGTTTCTCGCATGTACCTGGAATCGGAACTTCGACTTGCCCTGCAGCAGGATCAGCTTACGGTCCAGTTCCAGCCCATCGTCGATCTGGATGTCGGCGAACCCGTCGGCTGTGAAGCCCTGGCCCGCTGGAAGCACGATGTCATGGGGCGGGTGGATACGGCCAGATTCATCACGGTCGCGGAAGATACCGGGCTGATCACACCCTTGGGACGCTTCGTCCTGGAAAAAGCCTGCGCGACCCTGGGCGAGTGGTTGAAACGACCCGAAGTGCCGCAGGATTTCTATGTCAGCGTCAACGTATCGCCCAAGGAATTCTACTCTGGCGACCTGGTACCCTTCGTCGGCGCCATGCTGGACAAATACCGGTTGCGCGGGGCCAACCTGCGGCTCGAGATCACCGAGAACGTCATTATCCAGCATGATCGCGAAGCTGCGGCTATCCTCGGCCAGATACAGGCGCTTGGGGTCCGGACCTGCCTGGACGATTTTGGCACCGGCTACTCGTCCCTGAGTTACCTGCAGCAGTTACCTTTCGATGTGATCAAGGTCGACCGTTCCTTTATCCAGGGCCTCTCCGACAAGCAGCAAAGCCGCGAAATCCTGCGAGCCGTTCTCGGGTTGGCAACGGCGTTGGGGATGGACGTCGTGGCCGAGGGGGCGGAATCGCCGGAGCAACTGGCGGAAATCCGGGCGCTCGGTTTCCGCTGGGGGCAGGGGTACGGCCTGTTTCATCCCATGGACCGCAGTAAACTGGCTTCGCTGCTGACTCATCCTTCAACAGCCGAACAGTCGTGACGAGACTGGTGTCAGGCGTCCGGGTGGCAATCCGTTCCCTTGCGGCTTTTACACGTTGACCCTTTGATCCCGTTGTTTCTTATTCGGCTTATGACCTTTGGGTTCTACAGCTTTCTGCAGTATATCTTTCACCCGTATTGCCCTCAGCTGATTCCGGCCGCCATGCGCTAACCAGTGCCGTATGGAACGATGGACTATCAGCGCAATCGAGGCTTTGGGCTGAACCATTGATGGGCATTTGTCGTGTAATGGTAATGAAGGCCCCTGCGGTAGACGTGCGAAGCAGCACAGTAACAAACCGACAACGGTGGCCCCCACACCTTAATCGATATACTGGCAGCCAGCGGAAAGCAGGCACGTTGGGTGCCGTAAAGGCGGGCGTATAGGATGACGTTGAGACAATTCGGTCGGGTTATGGCCCTACTGCTCTCGCTGGCGGGGATACCGGTATCGGCTCCGGCGGATACTTTCGTGGGTCACTGTCGCCAGCGTCTGCCGCTGATGGCGCCAGAGGGGCGCGGCTGTAACGGGCCGGTTCCGGAAATGATCGAACGGGCGCTGCGCTACGCCGGCCACACCGTAACCTGGCATCCCTATCCATGGGCCCGGTCGTTGCATATGGCGCGCCATGGCGGGCTGGATATCCTGCCAATGCATTCGCTGGATGCCAAGCGCAGAACCTTCCTCTTACCCATCCTCTACGGCCACCGGGTGCGTACCATCGCCTACTTCGCCCATGTTGGCAGTGACGTGGAAGTGGACGCGTTTGACGACCTGCGCAGGTACCGGGTCGGCGCCCTGCGCGACAGCTTCTATTCCAACGAATTCAACAACGCTGTGGGACTGGACGTATTCCATGCGACCCACAACGATCAGCTACGCACCATGCTTGCTTATGACCGCCTGGATGTGGCGGTCACCTCCAACATCCACGAGATCGAACAATTCCGCCAGGATAAAAACCTGCGCCAGCTTGCCTATGTGGAGTACTTCGTCAACGATCGGTACTTCAGTATTCCCAAACACTCGGAGAAGGCAGTCTACTACGACCAGATTGTCCACCAGATCGACTTGATGCGCGGCCGGGGCGAGATTGACGCGATCTTCCGCAACTACGGCGTCGTCCCGCCCCGGCAAGATGTCGGCCCCCATCCGACGTTGATTCGTGACAGCGACAAGCCATCAGCTAGTCCTGGGCCGGGAAAAAGCTCTCAATAATCCGCGTTTGCAGCTCCTGCTGGATTGCCAGCACCGATTCCATGGTCTTGGTGATGCCATCGAGAATGGTGCGCAGCAATTCCTCCGCCTCTCCTTGCAGGCTTCCGCTGTCGAGCGTTACCAGATCGGACTCCAGCTTTTCCATCAGCGCAATCAGCGTTTTGAGCGTCGATTTGTTGAAACCGATCAGCGACTCTATCAACTGTTCCAATGAAATTTCCGTACTCACCGGCATGATGCCTCCCTGTCTTGTCCTGGATGTGCTGTCTTGTCTGGCTCTACTGCGAGATCTCATCACTCAACTCTCGGACCTTCTTGACCAGATCGTCGATTCGATCGTCCATACGCTCAAGCAGTTGCTTGACCTCGCCATCGAGTGGGCTGTTGCTTTGCAGCAAGTGCTCGATGTTGTCCTGGACCGAACTGAACTGGTTGATAAAGAGGCTATTGGCGGACAGCAATGCTGCCCGCAACTCTTCGACCAGTGCATTGACGTTTTGCATGATTCACTCCTTGATATCCTGACGAACACCGTCAACGCCGGCGCTGGAAACGAATTGCGTTCCTCGCCGGCAACTCACGGTATCCATGCTACGGTTGCAGTGATTCCGGACAATCGACCATCAAGGCAATAAATCAGGGGAGGAGGGCTCAAACGGTTTAGTACTTTAGGGTGGCCTTGCGACTACCTGCCACTACAAGCGTTTAAGCTGGATTCAATTGGAGTGCGGCGGGTTTACCGCTGGTGCGCCGCACCCCTGTAGTCTCAAGTCTGTGCAGCGCGTCATCAACCAGCACAAACAGCGTATCGATTGTCGCGGTCGCGTTACTGAAGTAGGTTTGAGCCGGGATGACGATGATACTGTCGCCCAGCAGATCGGTTTCGATATCGCCCAGCAGCCTGTTGACCAAGGCCTGGGCTCTGGCGAGGTGTGGTTCGGGAGCGACGGATCCGGACGACAGCGTTGCAAAGGCCTTATCCGAGAGTTGGCGGATCTTCTGGTGGAAAAAACGCAGCCGCACCCGCTGCGCCGCCGTACTCCGCCCTGCAGCGGCCATACCGGTGCCAAGGGCCCGGGCCTGACCTGCCCATTCAGCGGCCTGGATAACGTCGTGCCAGATACAGGCGTAGGTCTCGTGGCCGCTGGGCATACCCTCAGCAGCCGCCACGTCCTGCAGCAGGAATATGGCGTTTCGAATAATCGTGTGGTGTTGGGCCAGGTTGTCCCCCGGCTCCCTGATGCGGTCTTCCCGCAACCGTTGCCAATGGTCCACGAGGGCTACCCAGCGCTCTTGGTAGATCGATTGTGCCAGCGGCATGTCACTTATGAGGCCATCCAGTTCCCGGCGAGTCTTCTCCAGCCCGGGTCGCATGCTTTCGTCGCCAGCGAGCACACCGTTACTTAGTCCGCGGTGGCGCTGAAGACCCGCCACCAGAGCACGGAGCGATTTTAGTTGCTGGACCTGCTGTACCTGTCGGGCGAGACTCTGTCGGTGCTGCCGAAAATGCAGCAAGGTGAGCAGGAGGGCCAAGGTCACGCCAAGGAAAATCACAAAGCTGAATCCGAGGTCTACCGTTGCCATGAGGTTATCCCGTCAGTTGCGAAAGGTGGTGAGCAATGGTGCGCGCCTGGGCGGCTGCTTCCAGGTTGTCGGCATTTCCGGTGCGGACACGATCGGCCAGGTTAGCGATTTCCCCCACCGCCTGGCCCTGCTGGTCAGTACTGACGGCGACCTGGGCCACTTGATCGGTCAATTCGGCAATGCGTCCCTGGATTTGTTCGAGCAATGTCGAAACGGCCTCCGAATGACCAACGCCGGTCTGGGCCGCTTGGGTCAGCGCCGAAACCTGTGCGGTGGCGGTACGAATGTGATCCTGAATTTTCCGGTTGTTGAGGCTGATTTCGTTGGCGGAGTCCTGGCTGTGACGAGCTAATTGGCGCACTTCGTCGGCGACGACAGCAAAACCTCTCCCATGCTCTCCGGCCCGCGCAGCTTCGATGGCTGCATTGAGGGCCAACAGGTTGGTCTGGTCGGCAATACCATGGATAGTGCTCGACATGTCGTTGATCTTGAGCGAATAGCCGTCCAATTCGGCGATCAGGTCGTTAGTCACCTGGGTCTGCTGCGCCATGTTGGCGACCTCCTGCACCAAAATGGCGAGTTGCCGGAGACCTTCGGCCAGTTGATCACTGGCTTCGAGGCTGCTGGCGCGGGAGGCATCTGCCAGACGCGCGACTTCGGCGATGGCGACATTCAGCTCTTCTACCGCAGCCGCCGCCACATCCGCCGACTCGCTTTGCTGTTCCGCGTTGTGGGTCACCAGTTCGGCGCTCTGCTCCACTTCACGGGAGGCGTGGGCGATCTCGTCAAGACGTTGTTGGAGCAGCTGTTGTCGGCGGTTTTCCCGCGTCAGTTCCTCTCGCAAGGACTGGAGGTAGGGCGCAATCAGGACCGTCGATCGCTTGGTGCCGAGCGCCTCCAGTTCTCCCTGCACACGATGTAGCGTGGCGAGTGCCATGTAGGTGCAAATCCCCAGTGCAAGCGCCGACAAGGGACCCGGTAGCAGGAACGCCAGTGCGGTGCTGCTCGCGCCGAGCGCCGCAAGTAGCCGCAGCATGCCCTTAAGCCCGATTTCCTGCACCAGCATTGCCGCCGGGTAGGTCAGTGCCATCATTGTTTTCTCCAGCCTCCAAAAGCAGAAAGGCGCCGGCACCCAGTCTGTTTCCAGACCGGATGTCGGCGCCTTTGCCGAGCGGTGAGATCCCGCATATCGTGTTCTATGGGTAGATCAAAGCAACTCCGATACCAGCCGAAATCGTTTATGCGTTGCTTTTTGTAAACCTGAGGAGTCCTGCAACCGGCTGACGGCTCTAATCGATTCGCTGAAGGCTCTAATCTGCTTGACTCGCAACCGCCTTTCCACGAACGATGACCTCACAACCATCGCGTTTTCGAGGTGCCTATGAGTCCTCCTTTTTCCGATCCCAACGAGCGATTGATCGTGCGTCAGGCGACGCTTCAGGATGTGCCCGCTATCATTGCGCTCAGTCGCCGGGTCTACGAAGGCACCGGGATGTATGGGTATACGGAGGGGCCGTTGATCGGCCAGATGAACAACTTCCCCGAGGGCCAGTTCGTTGCGATGGTCGGGGAGAAAGTGGTGGGTTACTGCGCCACGTTCCGTATCGCCGGAGAGATCGCGCTGGCGCCCCACGATTGGACGTCCATAACCGGTAACGGCTATGCCTCACGGCACGATCCGGAAGGCGACTGGCTTTACGGCATGGAAGTCTGCGTCGATCCGGACTACCGCGGCTACCGCATCGGCCAGCGGCTGTATAACCAGCGCAAGGACCTGTGCCAGTCGTTGGAACTGCAGGGTGTGGTGTTTGCCGGGCGCCTGCCTTCTTTGAGTCGGCGCATCAAGAAATTCGATACGGTCGAGGCCTATGTGGAGGCGATCAAGGCCAAGAAGCAGAAGGACGCGGTGCTGTCGTTCCAACTGCACAACGAGTTCGAGATCCACGGCATCATCCCCCACTACCTGGATGCCGATCATGCTTCGTTGGGTTACGGCATCCACCTGATCTGGCGCAACCCCAAGGTCGAGCGCAACGGCGCGACCGGCAAGCAGAAACGCTATGGTAAGCGGGCACCAGACACGGTGCGGATCGGGACCGTGCAATACCAGCAGCGTCCGGTGAAATCCTTCGAGGAATTCAGCGATATCGTCACCTATTTCGTAGACGTGGTGTCGACCTACAGGGGCGATTTCGTGGTCTTCCCCGAACTGTTCACGTTGCAACTGCTCTCGATCGAAAGCCGCGAAGGCTCGCCAGCCGAGGCCATCGAAGCGGTTACCGAATATGCCGACGCCTACCAGGAGCTGATGCGCGACCTGGCCCTGCGACACAACATCAATATTATCGGTGGATCGACGCCGGTGAAGGATGACGAAGGGCTTATCCGCAACCGGGCCTTCGTATTCCTGCGCGATGGCCAGGTGCATATCCAGGACAAGATCCACCCTACGCCCAACGAGGCCTACTGGTGGAACATTTCGGGAGGCAATCGCTTGAGCGCTATCGACACGGACTGTGGTCCGATCGGCGTGCTGATCTGCTATGACGCGGAATTCCCCGAACTCACCCGTCACCTGGTGGACCAGGGCATCCAGTTGCTGTTCGTGCCCTTCTGTACGGACGAGCGACAGAGCTACCTGCGGGTGCGCTACTGTTGCCAGGCCCGGGCCGTAGAAAACCAGCTCTACGTCGTCATGTCTGGCAACGTTGGCAACCTGCCCAACGTGCCGAATATGGAACTGCAGTATGGCCAGAGCTGTATCCTGACACCCTGCGACTTTCCCTTTGCCCGGGACGGTATCGCGGCGGATACGACACCCAACGTAGAGACGGTGGCGTTCGCCGACCTGCGGCCCCAGGTCATTACCACGGCCCGCAATAGCGGTACGGTGAAGAACCTGCATGATCGGCGGCATGAGTTGTATAGCGTGAATTGGCGGGGCAATTAGGTGCGTCGCTCATCGCTTGTATTGGGAGGTCCAGGAGCTTTTTGAGTCTCAGCACGTCTCGGCAGCCTTGCAGGCTGCTCCGAAGCTGAAGCATCGGCTACATTTCGCGGCTCACTCGAGTGTGTAGCAGAAGCTTCAGCTTCTGAGGCGCCGAAGGTGCCTATCGTTTTTGGCCCGCCACCAATACCTTCTAGCCCATCACCAAAACCGCCTTAATCACCCGGCTCGCTGCGGCATCTGCGTAAGCACGGTCAATATCCTCAAAGGCATAGCGGGTCACCAGACGATCCACTGGAAATTCTCCGGCCCGATACCATTCGATCATCTGCGGAATGAACTGTTGGGGATCGGCATCGCCCTGGATCACCGAGCGGCCGGATTGGCTGGGTTTCAGGCCACCACCCTCAGCGCCTGTGAGATACGCGACCTGGCCGTCGTCGGTCAGCCAATCCGGAATTGCCTGGAAGACGGCACTATCGCCGGCGGTGTCGATTAGGAAAGAGGCACCATCTGCCAGGCGTTCGGCAATGCCTCCCTCCAGTGCATTTTCGGGTGTCAATGCGTAATCTGCGCCCAGCGCCAAAGCCAATTCGCGCCGTTCTTCCACCGGTTCGACAACAATAAGTGGGCGGGCCCCAACCCGTTTGGCCGCCATCAGCGCACCCAACCCCACGGCACCGGCACCTGTAATGACCAGGCTCTTATCCTCGCCGATCGACAGCGAATGGACTACCGTCCCGGCACCGGTCTGCAGGCCACAGCCCAAGGGCGCAAGCACATCGAGGGGCAGGTCGCGGTCTACCCTGATGGCGTTTCGAGTGCTTGCCAGGGCATACGTGGCAAAGGAGGACTGACCGAAAAAGTGCCCGTTCACACCGTCGCTCAGGGCGTTGCTCCCATCCAGTCGGGCGCAGGAAAAATTAGCGGCCATGAAGTGATCGCAGGCTGCAGGCATACCGGCCCGGCAGGCAGAACAGTTGCCGCAGCTATCAAAGCTCAGGACCACAGGGTCGCCTGGAGCCAGCCTCGAAACGTTCGCCCCCACCTGCTCCACGATGCCTGCGCCTTCATGCCCGAAAACCGTGGGTGCCGCGCACCCGGCCGTCATGCCGACGTCCGTATGACAAATGCCGCACGCCACCAATCGAACCAGCACCTCCTCGGGCCGCGGTGCCTCCAACTCGAGCGAGGCCATACGGAAAGGGCGGCCGTTGTCGCCGGCTACGGCTGCGCGAACGGGCTGTAATGTCATACCAACCTCCTGCCAACACGTGAGCATTCAGTCTGGCGTGTCTGGGCCTGGCTTTTCCAGTGTCGGCGTTATCAACTCATCAGGGCTTTGGCGGCGTTGATGGTTTCGCTGATCGGGTGCGGGTCGTGGTAGATCGGCGGAATCTCAAGATCGAGCCCCATCAGTTGGTAGACCGCCATCTGCGCCGATCTCACCGAATATTCCACGGTGAATACCACATCGTCCGGAATCTCGGTGAACTGACCAATGAAGGCGAAGTTGGTCGCGCCCTCCGGCACCACCTGCGGCCGGTCGCCGGGATCACGCACCAGGAACTGGCTGGTGATGAAAGGCATCATGCAGGGAATGCAGGTCGCGGTCTGGACGATGGTGTCGGCGTCGTCTTCAAACTGCAGGTGACATAGCAGCTCACGGAGGATCTCCTCGCCCGTGCATTCGGCCATCGGCTTGCGGATAAAGTTGCCCGGCTGGTCCGGGAACAGACCATAGCCCCAACATACCTGCACGTCCTTGGGCTGATTGAGGAAGTGTGGTTGGTGGGCCAGCACGATGGACAAGAGCCAGTTGGAGTCGGTGAAGGTCACCAACGCGCCCGTTCCGGCGGTGTTGCCCGTGAAGGCTTCCATGCGATCAAAGAACGTGGTGTCGCGGAAGGTGATGGTGAAGGATTCCCACTTCGACTGTTGTGGGTGGTCGGTAAAGGTCTTTGGTCGGCCAAAGGCCGGGTCCTTGTCAGCCAGCTTTTCCCAAAGGGCCCAGGCACCGCCGCTGTGCTTGTCGTTCAGCGTTGGCGGGCGTTCCATGCCGCCCAGACTCGAACCTTCAGTCATGGATCCATTGGTAATAAAAACCCGGTCATTGGCGCCGACCGTCTGCACGGCAGCCTCGTCGCCATGCTGGTAGTGGATTGCCGTAGCGCGTTTGCCGGTAATGGTCGGTTCGAAGGTGATATCGGTAACCCGGGCGTGATTCATGATCTTCACGCCCTGGGCTTCCAGCCATGTCAGCAAGGGCAGGACCATCGAGTCGTACTGGTTGTAGGGCGTGCGGTCCACGCCTTCGAGGGTATGGATGCGTGGGAACTCATGCATGAAACGATGCATGTAGCGTTTGAATTCAAGCAGGCTGTGCCAGGGCTGGAAGGCAAACATGGTGGCCCACATGTACCAGAAATGGGTCTGGAAGAAGGCGGGCGAGAAGTAGTCGTCGATGCGGCGGCCGTAGTAACGGGCTTCCTCGTGTGTGAGCAGGTTGAGTATGTCGATCCGGTCGGCGGCACTGAAACTCATGGACGAGACATCCAGGATCTGTCCGTCCCGTATCAGTCGCGCCTTGGCGTGTGTTTTGACCCGGGCATTGAAATCCATGATCTCCTCGTAGACCGACCTTGCCGGCTCCTCGAGGGATGGTATCGAGCGGAACAGGGCGTAGGTGCACAGATAGGAGAGGTTGAGCATGCGGCCCCCGCGGATGACGTATCCGTCCCGCGGGCAGCCTGCGCCATCCATGCTGCCCCCGGTAACCGGCAGCTCTTCCATGATGACGATGTTCTCGCCGGGCAACCCGGCATCGCGGATCAGGAAGGCGGCGCCTGCCAGGGCGGCGATGCCGCCGCCAACGAAATAAGCGTAAGGGGATAGCCGGGGGGATTGCGGGGACATGGGACGCTCCTTCATGCCAATAGCAGGCTAAACAGGACATCCAGTCTAGAAGAAGCTCCCCCACCGCATGTTGATAGAGGTCAATGGTGGGCCAACTGTCCAGGGCCCCACCGGACAGACAACCGCAAACCTACATCTTTCGGGGTATTCGGGCCTGGAAAGCCGCCGACGCAGGGGTAGTCCCAGGACTACGGCGACCGCGCCCCGGCCTAGACGAAACTCGGTGGCGCCCGATTGTTGCAGACGGGCTGGAAGGGAATCATGACGGTCCAGACTAAGGGGACCGTACCTGACCATGAAACCTGATTTCCCAACCGGATACCTTGGCGCTGCGATCATGGCGCCCGGCCTGGCGAGCGCGCTGGCGGCGCTGGTGTTCATACCTGTACTGACCACGGGACTATTCGTCGCAGTAGCGATGCTGCTGGTCAGCGCTGCATCAGCCGTTGTTGTCCGGCGCCTAGTGTCCCGCCAGGCCAACGTATTTCATCAGCAGGCCGAGACGAACACGGCCTATCCCCCTAATGAGTACACGCTGCGCGAAAACGTCACCGCCGCCGGGGAACAGCTCCTGCCCACCTGGTCCCGGCACATCGAGACTGCCCGTGCCCAGACCGAGTCGGCCATCGTCGGCCTGACCGGACGCTTCAGTAATCTGGCCGGAGACCTTAGCCGCTCCACCGGGATGGCGGCGGACGTCGCCGGTTCCCTGGAAGGCGGTATGGGCACCACCTTCGGCAAAGCCGGCACGGATCTCAACGCTGTCGTCGACAGCCTGCGCAAGTCACTGGAAGAACGGGACGGGCTACTGGGCCAGATCAACGGGTTGGATACCTTTGTCGACGAACTCGACGACATGGCCAAGGACGTGGCGACCATTGCCGGCCAGACCAACCTGCTCGCCCTGAATGCTGCGATCGAGGCTGCCCGCGCTGGCGAGCACGGCCGTGGCTTCGCCGTGGTTGCGGACGAAGTACGCAAACTGTCCCGCCTGTCGGCGGAGACCGGTGAACGCATTGGTACCAAGGTGCATTACATCGGCGACGCCATTCGCGCGGCCGTAACGGCTGCCCAGGATTCCCGCGGCCGCGACAGCGAGGCGGTACAAACCTCGCAGGCCACGATCGAACGGGTGCTCGCCGATTTCCAGGGGCTGGCCCAGCGCCTGGTGGAGTCCGCCGAATCCCTGCGGCAGACCAATGCCGGCATCCAGTCCGATGTGGAAGGCTCCCTGGTGGAGCTGCAGTTCCAGGACCGCATCAGCCAGATGCTCAGCCATGTCCGCGACAGCATCGATGGTGTCGCTGCGGGCATGACCGATGGGCGGGGAAGTCTCGATGTGGCGACCGCACTGCGCGACATGGAGGCGACCTATGCCATGGCGGAAGAGCGCAGTACCCACGATAGCAAGCAGCCCAGTCAGGCAGCGGCAGGCGATATCACCTTTTTCTGAGCCGGTAAGGCCACAAATCCACCCTGGCCAATTGGCCGGGCCATGACCAGAGACAAGCGAGTCCAACTGTTATGAGCAAAAGTATTCTGATCGTTGATGACTCCGCCTCCATCCGGCAGGTGGTGTCGCTCACCCTGAAAGGGGCCGGTTTCAACGTCATCGAAGCGTGTGACGGGCGCGACGCCCTGAACAAGCTGAATGGTCAGCGCGTTCACCTGATGATCTCCGACGTGAACATGCCGAATATGGACGGCCTGAGCTTCCTCAAGGAAGTGAAGTCCCGCCCGGAGTACAAGTTTACCCCGGTAATCATGCTCACCACCGAATCCGCTGAGGACAAGAAGATGCAGGGCCAGGCCGCCGGCGCCAAGGCGTGGATGGTCAAGCCGTTCCAGCCGCAGCAGATGTTGGCGGCCGTTACCAAGCTGGTGGGCCCATGAACGGATCGGCGCGTTTCGACGCGGATAAAGGCTGCCTCGTGATTGAGGGCGAGCTGACCATCTACCAGGCCAGTGAAGTCAGCGAGGCCCTGCGTAACGCCTTCGATACCGGCAAGCTGCGTCACATCGATCTGTCCGGCGTCACCGAGCTCGATACCGCCGGACTGCAATTGCTGCTGTTGGCCAAGCGCCTGCGCACGCCCCGTGATGAAGCTATCGAAGTGCTCAACTACAGCCAGCCGGTATGGGACATGCTTTCCCTCGCTGGCGTCGCGCCCAAGGCAGAGC
Organism: Marinobacter nanhaiticus D15-8W; assembly: GCF_036511935.1. Taxonomy (NCBI): domain Bacteria; kingdom Pseudomonadati; phylum Pseudomonadota; class Gammaproteobacteria; order Pseudomonadales; family Marinobacteraceae; genus Marinobacter; species Marinobacter nanhaiticus. The sequence goes on from NZ_AP028878.1 coordinate 114,339, forward strand.
TACTTCCAGCGATGGAGAGCCAGCGATGAATATGGATCAGGCCCTACAGACCTTCCTGGACGAGAGCCGCGAGCTGCTTTCGGACATGGAGCGGATCCTGCTGGAGCTGGAGTCGAACCCCGGCGATGCCGAGGAACTGCGTAATGCCCTGTTTCGCTGTGTTCATACGGTGAAGGGCTCGGCCGGCATGTTCGGCCTTGACCACGTCGTGAACTTTACCCACGTGGTGGAGAACGTACTGGACCGGCTGCGGGCCGAAGAGATCGAGCTGGACAGCGCGCTGGCGGACCTGCTGCTGCGTTGCCGTGACCATATCAGCCTGCTGGTCGAGGTGCTGAACCCGGCCGATGCCGACGACCTGAAGCCGACAGGCGACGAACTGCTGTCCGAACTGGAGCCCTACCAGTCCCTGTCTGCCCAGGTGCCCGGGGCCACCAGCGGCATCGGAGCGGAAACCGATAGCAGTCTTGCGACAGGTACCTGGCATATCTCCATTCGCGTTAATGAGGACGCCCTGCGCCACGGCATGGACCCACTGGGTTTCATCCGTTTTCTCGGCACGCTGGGCGAGCTGGTTTCCGTTACCACGCTGCAGGACAACCTGCCGGCCCCTGACGCTTTCGACGCGGAGGCCTGCTACCTGGGTTTCGAAATCGATCTGAAGACCGATGCCGGCCAGGCTGCCATCGAGGACGTGTTCGAGTTTGCCGGCGATCTCTACGAACTACACCTGGTCCCGCCGGGCAGTTCACTGAACGAATTCATGGCGTTGCTGGAAGCGTTGCCCGAAGGCCCTGAGCGGTTGGGCGAGATTCTGGTGGCGACCGGCGTACTGAGCGAATCCGCCCTGGCCCAGTGCCTGCAATTGCAGGACTTCGGCAAGGTGATGCAGGGAAGCCGACCCATCGGCGAAATCCTGGTGGAACAGGGCGCCGTCGAACAGGGCCAGGTAGACGCCGCCCTGGCCAAGCAGCAACAGGTGAAGGCCCGCCGCAGCAAGAAGCCTGTACAGCATTTCCGTATCCAGGCCGACAAGCTCGATCGCCTGATCAACCTGGTTGGCGAGCTGGTCATATCGTCCGCTGCGGTCAACCTGGATGCCCTGCGTAGCGGCGATGCCGCCTCGCGGGAAACAGCGGCCAACCTCAACTTGCTGGTCGAGGATATTCGTGACAGCGCCCTGGACCTGCGCATGGTTCCAATCGGCGACACCTTCCAGCGTTTCCAGCGCACCGTGCGTGATGTGGCTGCGGAGCTGGGCAAGGATATCGAACTGGATATCACCGGTGCCGATACCGAATTGGACAAAACCGTTGTCGAGAAGATCGGCGACCCGCTCACCCACCTGGTACGCAATGCCTGTGACCACGGTATCGAGTCGCCCGCCGTGCGCGAGGGCAAGGGTAAGCCGACCCAGGGCACGGTACACCTGAACGCCTATCACGAGTCGGGCGCCGTGGTCATCGAAGTCAGCGATGACGGCGGCGGCCTGAACCGGGACCGCATCCTGAAGAAGGCTATCGAGCGCGAGCTGGTGAAGGCCGACGCGGACCTGTCCGACCGCGAAGTGTTCGAGCTTATTTTCGAGCCCGGTTTCTCCACCGTCGACCAGGTCACCAACCTGTCCGGCCGTGGTGTAGGCATGGATGTGGTGCGACGCAACATCGAAGCCCTGCGCGGCATGGTGGAAGTCGTCTCCCCGGGCGTGGCCGGTGGTACCACATTCCGTATCCGTCTGCCGCTGACCCTGGCGATTATCGACGGCTTCCTCGCCCGTGTCGGCGAAGCCACCTACGTCGTGCCGCTGGAACTGGTGGTGGAGTGCACCGAGTTGAATGCCGTGGAGTTGCAACAGGACGAGGACCGCCACTACGTCAACCTGCGGCAGGAAGTGCTGCCGCTGATTCGTCTGCGCGAGCATTTCCGGCTCTCTGGAGTGCCGTCGCGGCGGCAGAACATCATCGTCGTGCGTCATGGCGGTCAGAAAGTCGGCTTGGTGGTGGACGAATTACTGGGTGAACAGCAAACGGTCATCAAACCCCTGAGCGGCATCTTTGCGCACCTCAAGGGACTGTCCGGATCGACCATTCTCGGCAGTGGCCAGGTGGCGCTGATCCTGGACGTACCGGCGCTGATCCCGCAGATCAGCCAGCGGGAGCAGCAGATGCTGCAGCCGCGGCGAATGTTTAAACAGGGCCAGAGGGTTTAGCCCCTTGTGACCCAAACCGCAAGCAATGCAACCACAACCGATCAAATCGAAGTTAGAGGGGCTAACCCGATGAGTGTGTTTACCAACATGAAAATCTTCAACAAGCTGATGGGCGCGTTCGGCGTTGTCCTGTTGTTGTTCCTTGCAACGGGTGTCTACGCCCTGATGCAAATGTCCACCATGAACGATTCAACCAAGGAATTGGCAGGCAGGCGCATGGCTGGCGTTGAATTGGCGCAAACCATGGACGCTCTGGTCAGCGATTTCCGCCGTGCCGAGCTCGAGTACATCATTTCTGACTCCGGTCAGGAACGCGCCGAGGTCGAGGAAAAGGCCGATGGCTACCGCGCGAAGCTCGCCTCAGTTCGCGAAGTCTTCGAGGGGCTCCTGGTCTCGTCCGAAGCGAAGGCGAATTACCAGCGATTCAGCGACGCGTGGAATGACTATCTTAGTGAGCACAATAGGCTCGTGGACATCTCGCGTCAGGGACGCGTCGACGATGCCCTGGCTTTCTATCGTGGTGCTTCGCGGTCGACGTTCAACCAGATCAGCGACATTATCAAAGGCATCGTTCAGCACAATATCGACGAAGGCAAATCGGCAAGCGCGGATGCCGGCGCGGCCTATTCTGCGGCCCAAATTGCGGTGGTCGCCCTGCTGGTCGTCAGCATCCTCATCGGTGTGGTATTGGCGGTGCTGATCGCGCGCAACATCACCGGCGCAGTCAGGGAAGCCATGGCGGCCACCGTCAAGCTGGCGGAAGGGGATCTGACTGTCAGCATCACGCCGCGCAGTCGCGATGAGGTAGGCCAGATGATGGTCGCCATGCAACGCATGGTGGAAAAACTGTCGCAAGTGATCTCTGAAGTCCGTGCCGGCGCCGACAACCTGGCCTCCGCGTCTGAAGAAGTCAGCGCGACGAGTCAGTCCCTGTCCCAGGCATCCAGCGAACAGGCGGCCAGTGTCGAAGAAACCAGCGCGTCCATGGAGCAGATGACGGCGTCCATTGCGCAGAACACCGAGAACGCCCGTGTCACCGATGGCATGTCCAGCAAAGCCTCGAAAGAAGCAGTGGAAGGCGGTGAGGCCGTCACCCAGACCGTGACGGCGATGAAGAGCATTGCCGAGAAGATCTCCATCATCGACGACATTGCCTACCAGACCAACCTTCTGGCGCTCAACGCAGCTATCGAAGCGGCTCGGGCAGGCGAGCATGGCAAAGGCTTCGCCGTGGTCGCGGCTGAGGTGCGCAAACTGGCGGAACGCAGCCAGGTGGCTGCCCAGGAGATCGGCGAAGTGGCGGGCTCATCCGTCGAGCTGGCTGAACGTGCCGGCCGACTGCTGACGGAAATGGTGCCGTCGATCCAGAAGACCTCAGACCTGGTGCAGGAAATTGCTGCGGCTTCGAGCGAGCAGTCCACCGGTGTGGACCAGATCAACAGCGCCATGGAACAACTGAACCAGATTACCCAGCAGAACGCCTCGGCCTCAGAAGAACTGGCGGCCACCTCCGAGGAAATGTCCTCCCAGGCGGAACAGCTCCAGCAGGCCATGGCATTCTTCCGGGTTAACGACGATCACGGCAGCCAGTCGGTCATCAAACCGAAGCAGCCGAAAGCCGCCATCAAGCCCAAGGAAAGCCTGAAAGCTGGCCACAACGGCAGCGAGTGGGTCGACGAGTCCGCCTACGTGCGGTTCTAGGAGGCAGGCATGAAACAGGCGAACACCATGGACAGTTCCCTCGTCGGGGAGGTGTCCGGAGATCAGCATCAGTACCTGAATTTCCAGATTGGCAAGGAAATGTTCGCAGTGGGCATCCTGCATATCCGGGAGATCATCGAGTATGGCAGCCTCACCACAGTGCCGATGATGCCCGGCTTCGTGCGCGGGGTGATCAACCTGCGGGGTAGCGTGGTGCCGGTCATCGACCTCTCCTCCCGCTTTGGGCGCGGTGAGAGTGTCATCAACCGGCGCAGCTGTATCGTGATCCTGGAGATCGATAGTGCCCATGCGGCTAATGATGAAGAGAGCCTGCAGGAGATCGGTGTGATCGTTGATTCGGTCTCCGAAGTCCTGGAAATTCCTCCGGCGGAAATCGAACCGGCGCCCAGCTTCGGTGCCCGCATCCGTCCGGACTTCATTGCCGGTATGGGTAAGGTCCAGGGGCGTTTCGTTATCCTGCTGGACGTCCAGCATGTGCTCGACATTGGAGAAATGGCTGAATTGGCCAGCGTGGTGGATGGATTGGTCGATGACGATAGCTGAAATTCGTGCACCGGGCCTGGCTTCGCCCCTGTCCACCATGAGCGAAGCCGAGTTCAGGGAATTCCAGCGCATGATCTTTGCAGAGGCCGGCATCCACATGCCGGCCAGCAAGCGGGTGATGGTGGCTGGCCGGCTGGCCAAGCGGCTCAAGGTGCTGGGGTTGGGTAGCTATGGCGAGTATTCGCAGTATCTGCGGCGCGACCCGGCGGAAAAACAGATCGCGGTGGATCTGCTGACCACCAACGAAACCTACTTCTTCCGCGAACCCCGGCACTTCGATTTCCTGCGAGACCATATCCTGCCGGGCCATACCCGGCATAAGCCATTCCGGCTGTGGAGTGCAGCCTGTTCCAGCGGCGAAGAGCCCTATACCGCAGCCATGGTGCTCGCGGATGGGTTGGGTGCGACAGGCTGGGACATCCTCGCCTCGGACATCAGTACCCAGGTGTTGGACCGGGCCCGGTCCGGGCGTTACCCCATGGCACGGGCGCAAAAGATCCCCCGGGATTGCCTGCGGCGCCATTGCCTGAAAGGCATCGGCGAGGCCGACGGCACGTTCATGGTCGATTCGGCGTTGAGATCCCGGGTGAATTTCCAGCAGATCAACCTGAATACCAGGCTGCCTGAGGTGGGGATGTTTGACGTGATTTTCCTGCGCAACGTGATGATCTACTTTAATGCCGAAACGAAGAAGCAGATCGTTGCCAGGCTCCAGGCACAGCTCAAGCCGGGTGGCTACTTCATCGTTGGCCACTCGGAGACACTTAATGGTTTACAGGAAGGTTTGCAGGCGGTCATGCCCTCGGTCTACAGGGCGAGCGCATGATTGTGGAACTGGGGAACGGCATCGATATCTTCCTGCAACCCGGCGATTGGTATTTCGGTGACGAGCACACGCGGATCCGCACTATTTTGGGTTCCTGTGTGGCGGTCTCTCTATGGCACCCGCGCTACCGGCGAGGCGGCATGTGCCACTACATGCTGCCTGGGACGAATGTCGAGGGGAGAACCCTCAATGGTCGTTATGGTGAAGACGCCCTGCAATTGCTGGTGCAGGAAATCATTCGCCACGGTGACCAACCCGGAGACTATGAGGCCAAGCTGTTTGGCGGCGCGGACATGTTCGGGGCCGATACCAGGGACGAAACCGTAGCTTCGAGAAATATAAAGGCGGCGCACGCGTTGATCGCACGCCACGGCTTGCGGGTGAAGTCGCATAGCCTGGGCGGCAACCGTTATCGACAGCTGATATTCAAATTGGCGGATGGCAGTGTGTGGGTTCGCCATGGTAACGGTGCCGACTGCGAGGATGTGGCATGAACCGGACCATCAAGGCCTTCATCGTGGACGATTCCGCAGTGGTGCGGCAGGTACTGGCGCAGATCCTGGCGGCGGATCCGGCGATCGAGATATCGGGCTCGGCGCCTGACCCCCTGTTTGCGTTGCAAAAAATGCAGAAGGACTGGCCGGACGTCATCGTGCTGGATGTGGAAATGCCGCGCATGGACGGTATTACGTTCCTGCGCAAACTGATGCAGGAGCGGCCTACGCCGGTGGTGATCTGTTCCACGCTCACTGAGAAGGGGGCCGACACCACGCTGCAGGCCATGTCCGCCGGCGCGGTGGATGTCATTACCAAGCCCAAGGTGGGGCTGAAGGATTTTCTGGAATCCGGCTCCCAGCACATGGTCCAGGTGATTAAGGCCGCAGCGCGGGCGCGTCTTGCACCGGTGACAGCAAAAGTGCCGGCAAGTCGACCGGCTCAGGACGTGTCGCCCACCAAGGCGCCCGCTATACCCTTGAGCCGAACGACTGACCAGGTGGTGGCGCTGGGCACCTCTACGGGCGGCACCCATGCCCTTGAAGCGGTCCTGACCCAGCTGCCGGCCGACTGCCCCGGCATCGTCGTCGTCCAGCATATGCCGGAGAAATTTACGGCTGCCTTTGCCGAGCGGCTGAACCACATCTGTCGTTGTGAGGTGCGTGAAGCGGTCGATGGCGATCGGGTGTTGCCGGGACTGGTCCTGATCGCGCCGGGCGGGCTGCATATGCAACTGCGACGGAGCGGGGCGCAGTATCGGGTTGGCGTGACGGATGGCCCAAGGGTCAATCGGCACAAGCCGTCGGTCGATGTGCTATTTCGTTCGGTCGCCAGCATCGCGGGACGCAATGCCCTGGGCATCATCATGACAGGCATGGGGGATGATGGCGCCAACGGCTTGCTGGCCATGCGCCATGCCGGCGCCCATACCATCGCGCAGGACAAGGAAACCTCCGTCGTCTTCGGCATGCCCCGGGAGGCCATCGAGCGCGGAGCAGCCGCAGAAATACTGCCTTTGCCCGCGATGGCGGAGGCCATTATTCAGCGTGGCCGCTAACACGTCGCGACAGGTTGCATGAAGGCGTCCCATGTACGAAGCTTCAAGAAAGGGAATTCACAGGCATTTTCAATACCGTCACCACGACTGAGGGTAATGATGAGTGCATTGGATGCCATGCCTGGAGCGATGGTTCAGGTAGATAGGGAGGGCTACATCCACGACCTGAATGAGATGGCCCGCCACCTCGTTGATCAACTGCAATTGGGGGACTCGTTGCCGGAAACGCTTGATGCCGGCGCGGCCCGATACCTGAAACACCTTCTTGGCAATGGTGAACACGCAGGCAACACCCGCGAACTGGAGGCCCTTATCGGTCGCCGACGTTATCGTTTGGCGGTTGCCGGTCGCGCCGATCCAGCAGACCGACTGGTCATCAAGTTAACCGACATCACCGAGTTTCGTGAGCTTTCCGAACGCGTGGCCCTGAGTGAGCAGCGCTTTCGGTCATTGTTCTACGAAAATCCGGACGCGGTGTTCAGTCTCGATGTCGAAGGCCGCTTTATCGATGCCAATCGCTGTACCCTGCATATGGTGGGCATAGCGACGGACGAACTGAAGCACAGCCATTGGGTCGATTTTGCCGATCCCGATGACCAGGATCGCATACGAAGCAGTCTCGAGGCGGTGTTGTGCGGTGACTCGTCCAGTATCAGGTGTCGCGTGATACATCGGGATGGTCGAACCGTTCACGCTTATGTCACCCATGTACCCATTCTCGTCGACGGCCATGTAGTTGGTGTGTTTGGTATTGCCCGTGACCGGACAGAGCACTACCGGCTGGAGGAAAGCCGCCGCTTACTCAGCGCCGCGATGGCGCGGGTCCAGGATGTCATCCTGATTACGGAGACGGGGCCGAGAGAAGATCCCGGGCCCGCTATCGTTTTCGTCAATGAAAGTGTCGAATCCATTACCGGCTACCGTCCCGACGAACTCGTAGGGCGGTCAGCCCGCATACTCCATGGCCCCGACACTGATTTGGCGCGCCTTGATCGCATATGGGCTGCGCTCGAGGAGAGACAGCCCGTCCGGGAAGAGCTGGTGAATTATCGTAAGGACGGCACGCCGTTCTGGAATGAAATCGAGATTGTCCATATCCCCGCGCGAACGCCCGGGGAAAAGGAGTACTTTGCCTCCGTCCAGCGGGATATCACAGAGGCAAAACAGCGGGAACTTGAGTTGCGGCGGTCGAGGGAGGAGTTGAGGCGTCTCTATAAGGCCCAGGACAGCATGCTGGAGAAGGAGCGTCTACGTATAGCGCGCGATCTTCATGATGAGCTGGGCCAGACCCTGACGGCACTTAAGCTCGATCTGGGTGTCGCGATTGCAGACAACGTCGAGTTGCCAACCGGGCACATACGGCGTTTGCAGGAACTGGTCCGTCTGGTGGACTCGACCATTGGCCAGGTTCGGGAAATCGCATCGAACCTGAGACCGGCCATGCTGGACGACCTTGGATTCGAATCTGCTGCGGAATGGTTTCTTGATCGTTGTGCAGGACGGGAGGGCATTGATATTCGTTGGCACAAGCGCTTGGTTGATGGCAGTCGCACGACGGGCGAGACGGCAACGGTGCTGTATCGAATTCTGCAGGAGTGCATGACCAATATCAGCCGCCACGCCAATGCGGCGGCGGTCACCATTGACTACGAAGAAACGCCGCACCGGGCAAAGCTGGTTGTCGAGGATGATGGCGTAGGCTTCGACCCGGGCACGAGGAACCACGAGGGGTTTGGGCTGGTGGGCATGCGCGAGCGAGTTGCCATGCTGGGCGGCGGTCTGTCGGTAGAGTCCAGCCCTGGAACCGGCACCCGTGTACTGGTTACGCTGCCGCTTACGGGGTATGGAAATGATTAGCGTCTATATCGCAGATGACCACAGTATCGTACGTGAAGGCATGCGTTCGCTGATTACCTCCGCGCCAGACATGGAAGTGGTGGGAGAGGCGTCGGATGGCGATCAGGCCCTGCGGGAGATCCCCGGCTGCGAACCCACTGTCTTCCTTATGGATATGACGATGCCTGGCTGTTCCGGCCTGCAACTGATCGAAACCATCCTGCGTCGAATGCCCAACCTTCGTGTGCTGGTGCTGAGCATGCATCAGGAAGAACTCTATGCCACCCGGACCATTCGCGCCGGGGCCCATGGTTTCATTACCAAGACCCGCCCACCGGGTGAGCTGCTCGACGCCCTGCGACAGGTGGCCCGGGGTCAGATCTATATTCCTCTTGAACTGGCCCACAAGCTGGCCCGGGATGCGTTGATCGGGCATTCGGAAGATCTGCCCCACAATCGCCTGACCCAGCGCGAATATGCGGTCTTCATCGATCTCGTCCAGGGCATGACCGTCAGCGATATCGCTGAGAAGCTGTATGTCAGCGCCAAGACCGTCAGTACCCATAAGGCCCGCCTTATGGAAAAGATGGACGCCAAGGGGATTTCAGATCTCGTGCGCTACGCCATGAACCATGGGCTTCTATCGTGAACACTGCGACCTCTGCCGTGGAATTCAGTCATGACAAATTTTGACAGTAATTCCGGTGAATAAAGGTAGGATAGGCGGATTAGAGGCCCGAATTCGAGCGGGTCGCCAAGACATGCTAACGGCTGTGTTGACGGGTAGTGGCATCGATATGCTGACGGTGTTTTTCGTTGAAGATTCGACGGTCATGGGGCGTCGGTTGCGGCAACTGCTGGATCGTATCTCCGGTGTAGTTGTTGTCGGGCAAGCCCGTCATCTCCGGGATCTGATCCAGGCGGTAGATACTGCGAAACCGGATGTCGTGTTGCTGGACATCCGCCTGCCCGATGGCCTCGGTTTCGATGCGATTGCCCCCTTACAGCAACTGGCCTCAGCGCCAAAGATCTTCATGGTGACCGCTCACAGCGATGCCCAATATCGGGCGCGAGCCAGCAGCCTGGACGTCGACGGTTTTTTCGACAAGGCCGCCGAGCTGGACGCGCTTAGTGCCCAACTATTGATGCTTTCGTCACAGAAGAGTCAGGCGCCGATGGCCTGAATGCAGGGGCCCATCGGCGACCATCGAACGTTTGCCGCCGCGTGGCGAACCTAGTTCGCCAATTGCTCTTTCATGGTCTGGCGATAATCGTTTGCCAGCGAGGTTTTCTGCTCATCTGAGAGCGACTTGCCCGCCTGCTGGAACACTTCCTGTTCTTCCTCGTCCAGGTGATGATGCAGCTGGTCCTGCAGTTTTTTGGCCACGGCGAGCCAGTGTGGAGAGCTCATGTCGGTCGACTCCAGCTCTTCGATCATTTCGTCCATCTCATGATGTTCGGCCACGCTGTGCCGGGCCTTTTCCTGCGTCCGGTCGTCCTTCATCAGCGGCACATAGAAATGGCGCTCCTCGGCAGTGGCATGGCTGGTCAGCTCGGCTTTGACCTTGCTGAACAACTCCTCGCGCCCTTCACTGTTTCCTTCTGTTTTGCACAGCAGGTCGATCAGGGTGCGCTGTTTATCGTGGTCCTCTCTCAAAGCTTCAAAGATGTTCATAGTGACTCCGTTCTTCTATGGGTATGTGTCTCTTTAGAGCGTATTGATGGGTCTGTCTCCATGAAGTACGGATAAATCTGTCTGAGGATTTGTGAATCGTCTTTAACTCAGGTTGTTCGTGCAGCTAAGTTGGTTTAGTTATTTGATTTTAAATGCTTTTTACGGAGTTATTTTTTATTAATGTCTCGGCTGTCTTTTCGTAATCTGCGTATGCTTGCAAGAGCCTTCCGTCGTCCGCTATTGATAGGGTAGGTGTTGTTAACCACATGCCTGCCCAAAAACAGGGAATCTGAGAAAGGGAGACGACTATGGCAGATAAAAGCGACTGGAAAACGGACCGGGAAAGGTATGAAGCCGCCTGGACCAAATACCAGGAAGTTGCAGACCGGGTATATGCCGCGTACGAAGACCTCGACAGCGGCGCACAGGACCAGGCACCGGCCAACGAGGATCTCTCCGAGCTTCAGGAGGCCTGGAAGGAACTCGAGAATGCCCGGGAGCGGCTTAACGAGAGCGCCAACGAACTGCACGAGCGGCATATGGCCCAGGGCAAGTCGATCTCGAATTAGGGTGCATCGCACCGCGGGCGCATAGCTCCCGGCATTTACGCACTTCGACTGTCTTATTCAACGGATGTGCCGCGCTGCGGCCATCCGGCATCTGCCTATGGACTTCCTACGCTCAACTTCCTTAATCCTTGCCGATTGCAATTAAGTTGAAATTAAGTGAAACCGCCGGTTGTCGACCGGCCGTCCAGCGATTTATCTTAACTCCTGACTTAATCGTTTAAGAGTTCCGGGCCGAGCAGCCCGTATGGTGCAGACAGGCGTTCCAATGTCCCTTCGTCTGCGAACTTAAAGCATTAAGTTGACCAATAGAGACCCGTTGAACCCGACAACAACAAGATGAGGTTCTGTGATGTCTACGCATATCAGCAAATGGATGCTGCTGGGGACTTTGGTGTCCGGCTTCTGGATGGCCTCGGCCCAGGCAGCGACAGTCACGATTTCCTGCGGCGCGGTCGGCGCCGAGCGCCAGATTTGCGAACAGGGCGCGTCGCAATGGGCGGAAGAGACCGGTAATGAAGTGAAGGTCGTCTCCACCCCCAACTCTTCCACCGAACGCCTTTCCCTCTACCAGCAACTGCTCGCGGCGCAATCCGCCGATGTGGATGTGTTCCAGATCGACGTGATCTGGCCCGGCATGCTGGCAGACAATTTCATCGACCTGAGCCAGTACAGCGACGGTGCCGAGAACGATCATTTCACAGCCCTGATCCGCAATAACACCGTCGACGACCGGCTGGTGGCCATGCCCTGGTTCACCGACGCCGGCGTGCTCTACTACCGTAAGGACTTGCTGGACAAGTACGGTCAGCCGGTGCCGGAGACCTGGGAGCAGCTCAAGGAGGTGGCGGAGGTCGTCCAGAAGCGCGAGCGCGCCGACGGCAACGACAAGATGTGGGGCTATGTCTGGCAGGGCCGCGCCTATGAAGGCCTGACCTGCGATGCCCTGGAGTGGCTGGCCAGCTACAACGCCGGCACCATCGTCGACCGCGACGGCAAGGTCACTGTCAACAATCCGCAGTCGGTCGAGGCCCTGAATATGGCCCGCAGCTGGATCGATACCATCTCGCCCCTGAGCGTCCTCAATTATACCGAGGAAGAGGCCCGCGGCGTGTTCCAGTCCGGTAACGCGGTGTTCATGCGCAACTGGCCCTATGCCTGGGCCCTGGCCCAGAGCGAGGACAGCCCGGTGAAGGGCAAGGTCGGTGTGGCGGCGCTGCCCAAGGGCGGTAACGATGGTCGCCACGCGGGTACGTTGGGCGGCTGGCAGCTGGCGGTCTCGAAGTATTCCGAGAATCAGGAGCTGGCGGCGGACCTGGTGATGTACCTCACCAGCTACGAGGAGCAGAAACGGCGGGCCATCGAGGGCAGCTACAACCCGACCCGCCCCGCGCTCTATGAAGACGGCGAGGTGCTGGAAGCCGTGCCCTTCTTCGGCCAGCTGTACGAGACCTTCAAGAATGGCGTGCCGCGGCCATCGTCGGTGACTGGCGAGAAGTACGGCCGGGTCACCAATGCCTTCTACAACACCGTGCATGGCGTACTGTCCGGCGATTCCGAGCCGGAACAAGCCCTGCAGGGCCTTGAGCAACAACTGAACCGGTTGGGGCGTCGCGGCTGGTAAGGCCGCGACCACCTCTGCCAAGTCGAGGTCCCCATGGCTATTCCCAAGTCAACGCCGGCGGTTGCCGCGGCGGCGGCCATCGAGCAGCCGCGCCGCCGGGGCCGGGTGAGTGTCCAGCGGGTTCGTGCCGCCTGGCTGTTCCTGATACCCATGCTGGTGGTGCTGGCGGCGGTGGCCGGTTGGCCGCTGCTGCGCACCATCTGGTTCTCCATGACCGATGCCAGCTTCTCCGACCTGACCACCTACAGCTTTATCGGTCTGGAGAACTACCTGGTCTACGACAACGGCGCCTGGTACGGCGTGCTGGCGGATCCGGTGTGGTGGCAGGCGGTGTGGAACACGCTGTTCTTCACCGTGGTGTCGGTCGGGCTGGAGACGATAATCGGGCTGGCGATCGCCCTCACCCTGAACATGCAGTTCCGCGGGCGCGGCTGGGTCCGGGCCGCCACCCTGGTGCCCTGGGCGATTCCGACCATCGTGTCCGCCAAGATGTGGGGCTGGATGCTCCACGACCAGTTCGGGATGATCAACCACCTGTTGCTCACTCTGGGCCTTATCGATGCGCCGTTGAACTGGACCGCCAATCCCGAGCTGTCCATGTGGGCGGTGATCATGGTCGATGTGTGGAAAACCACACCCTTCATGGCCCTGCTCGCCCTGGCCGCGCTGCAGATGCTGCCGTCGGACTGCTACGAGGCGGCGAAGGTGGATGGCGTCAATCCGGTGAAGGTGTTCTTCCGCGTCACCCTGCCGCTGATCTACCCGGCGCTGATGGTGGCGATCATCTTCCGGGTACTGGATGCCCTGCGGGTGTTCGACGTGATCTACGTACTGACCTCCAACAGCCGCGACACCATGTCCATGTCGGTCTACGCGCGCCAGCAGTTGGTGGAGTTCCAGGACGTGGGTTATGGCTCGGCCGCCTCCACGGTCCTGTTCCTGATCATTGCCCTGCTGACCATCAGCTACCTCTACCTGGGCCGCAAGCAGTTCGGAGGTGAAGCATGAGCACGCAAACCTTCTGGACCCGGCGCCGGGCCAAGCGTTACATCGGCAAGGCGGCGTTCTTCCTGCTGATCGTGGCGATCCTGCTGTTCACCGTGTTCCCGTTCTATTACGCCATCCTGACGTCGTTCAAGAGCGGCTCGGAATTGTTCGAGGTGGATTACTGGATCAGCCAGTTCAATGTCACCAACTACGCCTCGGTGCTTGATCAGGAATCCTTCGTGGACAGCATCTGGAACTCGATTCTGGTGTCCTCGATGACGGTCCTGATCGCCATGCTGCTCGGGCTCACAGCGGCCTATGCGCTGGGGCGGGTCCAGTTCCGCGGGCGCGCACCGATCCTGATGATCGTGCTGGGGGTCTCCATGTTCCCGCAGGTGGCGGTGCTGTCCGGGCTGTTCGAGGTGATCCGGGCGATGAACCTGTACAACAACCCGTGGTCGCTGGTGTTTTCCTACACGATATTCACCCTCCCGTTCACGGTGTGGGTGCTGACCACCTTCATGCGCCAGCTGCCCAAGGAGCTGGAAGAGGCGGCCATTGTCGATGGCGCCAGCCCGGTGGTGACCCTGTTCAAGGTGTTCGTGCCGCTGATGGGACCGGCCATGGCCACCACGGGCCTGCTGGCCTTCATCGCCGCGTGGAACGAGTTCCTGTTCGCTCTCACCTTCACTTTGACCAACGACCAGCGCACAGTGCCGGTGGCCATTGCCTTGATTACCGGCGGTTCTCAACACGAGTTGCCTTGGGGCCACCTGATGGCCGCCTCGGTGATCGTCACCGTGCCGTTGATCGTGCTGGTCCTGATCTTCCAACGTCGTATCGTGTCCGGCCTGACGGCGGGCGCGGTCAAAGGTTAACAAGGAGTTTTCGGCATGACCCAGTCCCAACCCTGGTGGAAAGGCGGCATCATCTACCAGATCTACCCGCGCAGCTTTATGGATAGCAGCGGCGATGGTGTAGGTGATCTCAGGGGCGCCACGTCGCGACTGCCCTACGTGGCGTCCCTGGGCGTGGACGCCATCTGGCTCTCGCCTTTCTTCCTGTCGCCGATGAAGGATTTCGGCTACGACGTGTCCGACTACCGGGCGGTGGACCCGCTGTTCGGCACCATGGACGACTTCAAGGCCCTGGTGACCGAGGCCCATCGCCTGGGCCTCAAGGTGGTTATCGATCAGGTCCTCAGCCATACCTCCGACCAGCATCCCTGGTTCACCGAGAGCCGGGAGAATCGCACCAATCCCAAGGCGGACTGGTTTGTCTGGGCCGATCCCAAGGCGGACGGCACGCCGCCGAACAACTGGCTGTCGATCTTCGGCGGTAGCGCCTGGGCCTGGGACACCCGGCGCGGGCAGTACTACCTGCACAATTTCCTCACCAGCCAGCCCGACCTGAATTTCCACAATGCGGAGATGCGCCAGGCACAACTGGACAACATGCGCTTCTGGCTCGACCTGGGGGTGGACGGTTTCCGCCTGGATACGGTGAATTTCTACTACCACAACCAGAGCCTGGCGGATAATCCGGCGGTGCCGACGGGCGAGAGCAAGACCTTCGTTGCCAAGGGCGTCAATCCCTATACCTACCAGCGCCACGTCAACGACCTGAGCCAGCCGGAGAACATCGGCTTCCTCAGCGACATGCGCGCGTTAATGGACGAGTACCCGGAAACCACCCTGGTGGGCGAGATCGGTGACGACAAGCCGCTGGAGCGCATGGCTGAGTACACCGCCGGCGACGACCGGCTGCACATGGCCTATTCCTTCGACCTGCTCAACGACCAGTTCGGACCCAGCTACATCCGCGATGTGGTACGCCGCTACGAGGAAGGTTTGGGCGATGGCTGGCCCTGCTGGGCCCTGAGTAACCATGACGTGGTGCGTGTAGTCAGCCGCTGGAGCCTGGGCCACGAAGATGCGCAGGCCTATCCGCCGATCCTGATGGCGCTGCTGCTGTCCCTGCGCGGCAGTGTATCGATCTACCAGGGCGAGGAACTGGGCCTGCCGGAAGCGGACGTGCCCTTCGAGAGCCTGCAGGACCCCTACGGCATCAGCTTCTGGCCGGAATTTCGCGGCCGCGACGGCTGCCGCACACCGATGATCTGGGAGCCGGAAGCCCTCGGTGGCTTCACCACAGGGCTACCCTGGCTGCCGATCGACGAGCCGCACCTGGAATACGCGGTCAGCGTGCAGGAGCCGAATGTACATTCGATCCTCAACCGCATCCGCAACCTGATTCGCTGGCGTCAGGAGCAACCCGCACTGTGTATGGGCGAGCTGGAACTGGTCGAAGGCAGCGGCGAGATCCTGTGCTGGATCCGCCGGCATTCGGACCAGACCCTGGTGGTCGCCATCAACATCACCGGCGAAACCCAGACCATGCCCTGGACCCAGCCGGTGAAGTACGAGCTGAGCGGGCATGGTTTCAGTGGGCGCCTGGCGGATGGCCAGATCGAACTGCCGCCCTACCAGGCGTTTTACGCCGAGCTGTAAAGACAGAACAACGCGGTATAGACAGAACAAAGAGGGCCGCCGGTTGGCGGCTCGAGGAGCACCGACCATGGCTTGTGTAGAACTCAAGAAGATCAACAAGACGTTCGGCCAGGAAGAGATCATCCATGACATCGACCTGCGCGTGGAGGATGGGGAATTCGTCGTGTTCGTAGGGCCCTCCGGCTGCGGCAAGTCGACCCTGCTGCGGCTGGTCGCCGGACTTGAGGAAATTACCGCCGGCACCCTGGAAATCGACGGCGAGACGGTCAACGAGCTGTCGCCGAAGGAGCGGGGCGTGGGCATGGTGTTCCAGTCCTACGCGCTCTACCCGCATATGAACGTGTTCGAGAACATTGCCTTCGGCCTCAAGCTGGGCAAGGCCGGCAAGGGCAAGATTCGCGAGTGGGTGGAGAAGACCGCCGAGATCCTGCAACTGCAGGACCTGCTGCACCGCAAGCCGCGGGAGCTGTCCGGCGGTCAGCGCCAGCGGGTGGCGATTGGCCGTGCCATGGCACGGGAGCCGCGCATCATGCTGTTCGACGAGCCCCTGTCCAACCTCGACGCCAGCCTGCGGGTGCAGATGCGCACCGAGATTGCCAAGCTGCACGCCCGCCTGCGCTCCACCATGATCTACGTGACCCACGACCAGGTGGAAGCCATGACCCTGGCGGACAAGATCGTGGTGCTGAACAAGGGCAATATCGAACAGGTGGGCACGCCGTTCGATCTCTACGAAAACCCGGAAAGCCTGTTTGTGGCCGGCTTTATCGGCTCGCCCAAGATGAACCTGCTCAAGGGCCGCCTGGCGCAGCCGGGCAAGGAGCTCAGCGAGGTGGCCCTGGAAGGCATCGGCCAGGTACGCTGCGCGTGCGACAGTTCGCGGCTGCAGGCCGATGCGCCGGTTACCCTGGGCGTGCGTCCGGAACACATGCAGTTGCGCAAGCCCGGCGCCGACGAACAGGGTCTGGAGGTGATCAACGTGGAGTACCTGGGGAACGAGGCTTATGTCTACCTGGCGATCCCCAATGCGGCGGAACCGCTGGTGGTGCGCCAGCCGGTGCCCTGTCCGGTCACCGAAGGCCAGTACCTGTTGCCGGACGTGAAGCCCGAGTGTGCTCACCTGTTCGATGCTGAAGGCCGCTACCTGCGCCGTACCCGGGCGCCATCGCCGGACGAGACGGCGATGTCCGACATATCAGCCAGTGCAGGCCAATGATGGGCCGCGACCAGACGCCTGACCAGACCCCGCCGGCAAACGAAGGCCGGCGGCTGACGGTCAAGCTGATGGCGGAGAAGCTGAACGTCTCCACGGCAACCATCTCCAACGCCTTCAACCGGCCGGACCAGCTTTCCGAGGCCCGGCGCCGCTGGATCCTAGACGAGTGCAAGCGGCTCGGTTATATGGGCCCCAATGCCGCCGCGCGCAGCCTGCGCACCGGCCGCACGGGCAATGTCGGCGTGATGCTGGCGGACAACCTGGCCTACTCATTGACCGACCCGGTAGCCAGCGAATTTCTCCATGGCCTGGCCGAAGTGCTCGACAAGAAACGCATGAACATGCTGCTGCTCTCCAGCCAGGACGCCGGCAACAGCTACCGCAGCCACCTGCAGGAATCCATGGTGGACGGCTTTATCGTCTATGGTTGGCTCACCAAGCGTGATACCTACGAACGTTTGCTGCAGCAGGGCAAACCCATGGTGGCGGTGGATTTCGACCTGGAAGGCTGTACCTGGGTCAACATCGATAACTACCAGGGCGCCCGCGCCAGCGCCGAGCATGCCCTCAAGGTGCCGCCGAGAAACGTCAGCATCCTGGGCCTGCGCCTGGTGGAGCAGGAGGATGTGTGCAGCATCCGGGGCCATGACCTGTTCGGCGAGACCCGGGCGATTTCGGTCCGGCGCCTCAACGGCTATCTCGATGCGCTCGGCCTGGCAGGCTACGACATCTCGCCGGACCGCATCTGGTCGACGCCCACCAACAACCACGGCGATGCCTACCAGGCAGCCTACGAAGCCCTGTCGCAAACGCCGCGGCCGGACCTGCTGCTGTGCATGAGCGACCGGCTGGGGCTGGCGGCGATCCAGGTGGCACTGCAGATGAAGCTGCGTATCCCGGAAGACCTGCGCATCGTCGGCTTCGACGGTATTCCCGAGGGCAATACCCTGCATCCGTCATTGACCACGGTCTATCAGCAAAGCGCGGAAAAGGGTCGGGTGGCGGCGCGAATCTTCCTGGGGGAGCAGGAGGATCAGAACGTGCTAATTCCGACGCGGCTATTGGTGCGGGAGAGTTGTCCTTGAGGTGGTTGGCCAAGGGGGTGGTACCCTGTTGGCTGGCGTGAATGCCAATGGCAGCCCAAGGGGCTGCTCCGAAGCTGAAGCGTCGGCTACATTGAGCGGTTAACTCGAGTATGTAGCAGAAGCTTCAGCTTCTGAGGCGCCGCAGGTGCCCGGTTTGGTTTACCATAGCGTCGATCAGGCAAACGACTTCCATGAGCAGAAACGAATTTGCTGCATCCACCTCATGCTCATCCACAAAACACTGCAAACCGTAACCTGACAAACCGTGGAATCGCTTATAAAGTAATCAGATATCGCCGATTCTTCACGGTTTTTTTCAAATGCCTCCGTTGATGCCGTCCGCTTTCATGTCCATCGCAGCTCTTTTCCGGTCCCCGACCCAAAACCGGTGGCTGGGTTTGCTGCTATTGGCCAGCCTTGGCCTCGGCGGCTGCGCCAGCAACCAGAGCATGGCGCCATACACACCCGCACCCACCGTCGAGCCGATGGACGCCAAAAGCGCTGCAACGGCTGCCCAGCTCTGGCAGGTCTTCGATCGTTACGAAGGGGTGCCCTATAGCTATGGTGGTACCTCGGCGCGGGGTTTTGACTGCTCCGGGTTCATTCTTACCGCCTACCGTGAGGCCCTGGGACGCCAGCTACCCCGCACCACCGGCCAGATGTTGGCCACAGGCGATGTCATCCCCCGCCATCAGGTGCGGCCCGGAGATGTGGTTTTCTTCCGTATAAGCGGCAAGGACCAACACGCCGGAATATACATGGGCAACAACCGTTTCATTCATGCGTCCACCTCAGTCGGTGTCACGGAATCGGCACTGGATGGGTATTACTGGCGTGACCGTTACACCCAGGCCCGGCGGTTCGAATAGGGTTTTGTCGAGCGCTTGCCTATAGTTGTGTCTCTGACACCAATAATAAAGATTCCATGATTTCAGCACTCGAAAGGTTCTGGTTGCTTGGCACCCAGGGCAAGCCTGCGCGTCTGGTTCGACAGATTGCGCTCAGTAACCAGATCGGCATTCTTGGGGCGCTGGCCACCCTGCCGTATCAGGTCTTTTACCTTCTCTACGATATCGAACTGTATTGGCCGGTTTTCGTCTGCAATCTCGTGTTCATGGCCGTGTATCTGGCGGTGCCGTTAATCAATCGGCGCGGCGACCACAGCCGGGCGCGCAACCTGGTGCTGATAAACGGCTGCACACAGATCTTTGTCGTCACTTTTTTCATTGGCGGCGGGGCGGGCATCCACCTGTTCTATTTCGCCATCGGGAGCATCCAGGCACTGATATTCCGACGCCACCATTCGTGGTTATTGGTGGCGGTGCTGGCGGGGGTGATCGCGCTCTTCATGATTTGCGAATTTGTCTTTACAGAGGGTGTGACGCCTTTGCCTCCGGCAATGGTGCCGTTCATCTTCACGATCAGTGTCATTGGCACCATGGCGCTCAGTGGCAGCTTTTCTCATCTATTCCGTACAGAGATCGACCGGGCTGAGGAGCGACTGATTCGTAACAATCGCGATCTGGAGAAACTCAGCACGACCGACCAGTTGACCGGGCTCGCCAATCGGCGCAGCCTCGACCAGTTCCTGGCCAGTGCCGATCTACCGGGCGGCATTGCTTCAGCTCAGCCGCTATCTGTCTTGATGTGCGATGTGGACTGTTTCAAGCCCTACAATGACTATTACGGCCACCAGGCCGGAGATGATTGTCTGCGCCGTATCGCCCAAACCCTGACCGACGTGGTGCGCCGGCCCACCGACCTAGTGGTGCGCTATGGCGGCGAGGAATTTGTCGTGGTGCTGCCCCATACCGCCGAAGCGGACGCGTCCGTTATCGCGGAAAGGGTCCGCGAAGCGGTGGACCAGCTACAGATTCCCCACGCGGCCTCGACGGTTGCTGACCATGTGACTCTGAGTATCGGCCTGAGTGCCCTCGGCCGCGAGGAAAGCCGGCGCGCCGCGCAGGTATTCTCACGAGCCGACCAGGCGCTTTATGAGGCCAAGACCCAGGGCCGCAACCGCGTGGTCGTCGGTACCTGACCGTGATCATTTTTCCGGCAAACGTACCGCTACAATCCCTGATTGATCGGATAGACTGATCGATCCAGTATTCCTGGATCAACCCGCAACGTTCGAAGGACAAACCGATGGAAGAGGCAACGCTAGATAACCCCCAGACCACCGCCAAACCGGCGCCTTTCGGCACCGTGTTCGCCGATACCATGACCGTCACCCGCTATGTGGATGGCGTATGGTCGGAGGTGGAGTCTATTCCGGTAGCGCCTCTTTCCATTCATCCCGGCGCGCACGTGCTGCATTATGCCAGCACCTGCTTCGAGGGGCTCAAGGCGTTCCGGATGCCGGACGGCGACGTACGGATCTTCCGCCTGGATCGCCACCTGGCGCGTCTCCAGCAGAGTGCCGGTCTGGTCTGTCTGCCGGCGCCGCCCACCGATGTCGTCGAGCAAATGGTGCGCCAGACTGTCGCCGAAAGCCGCAACATCCTGCCGACCCCACCCGGTGCCTTGTACCTGCGGCCCACGCTGATCGGCACCGAAACCAATATCGGAGCCGCTGGTGCCGCCTCTACCGAGGCGATGTTCTACGTACTGGCGTCCCCTGTAGGCGACTACTTCTCCGGTGGCGGTCGCCCGCTGTCGATCCTGATCGAAGATCAGCAGATGCGCAGCGCGCCCGGTTTCGGCCAGGCCAAGACCGGCGGCAATTACGCTTCGGCCCTGCGCCACGTGATCCGGGGCCGCAATGAACAGGGTGTGGACCAGGTGCTGTTCTGCCCCAACGGCGATGTGCAGGAAACCGGCGCGTCCAACTTCTTCCTGGTCAACGATCGGCAATTGCTGACCAAACCGCTGGACAGCTCGTTCCTTCACGGCGTAACGCGGGATTCAGTGGTGACCCTGGCCAGCCACCTGGGCTATGAGGTGATCGAGCGGGACTTCACCGTCGATGACATCAAGGACTGGATCAAGACCGGCGAGGCTATGTTGTCGGGCACTGCTGCCGTGCTCGCTGGCGTGGGCAAATTCGTTCACGATGGGCGGGAGTACGTGGTCAACGATGGCAAGATCGGTCCCAATACCCAGCGCCTGCGTGAAGCACTGGTTGGCATCCAGACCGGTACTGACGAGGATGTATTTGGCTGGCTGTCCTGAAGCTGTAACCCAGCTTGGATCAGAAAAGGGGTGTGGCTTTGACCGCACCCCCTTTTTAGTTTCCAGTTAGAGTCTATTCTGGTTTACAGATAGCTTCTAGGCCGTCGCCGACGGCACATTCTCCATCAGCTTCTCCTTGCGGATCGGCAGTTCCCGGATGCGTTTGCCGGTGGCGTGATAGATCGCGTTGGCAATGGCGGCGCTCACTCCAGTAATGCCAATCTCGCCAATACCCCGCGCGCCGAACTCGTTGAACGCGTAATCCGGGTAATCCAGCAGAATCACCTCCATTTCCGGCGGTTGGTCAGCGTGGGTGGGCACCAGGTATTCGGCGTAATTGTTGTTGACCGGGATACCGTTGCGCGCATCGTACTCCGTACCCTCGAACAGTGCGCTACCAATGCCCATCACCAGCGAGCCTTCGACCTGGTTGCGTGAGGTTTTCGAGTTGATGACCTGCCCCACGTCGATGGCACTGACCACACGGCTGACCCGTAGGTTGGAGATGCCCGGATCCCAGCGAATCTCCACGAAGTGCGCGCCAAAGGAGCGGAACGAGTAGCTGTCCGTATCCGCGCCACCGGTATGGCCTTCACCATCGGCACTGGCGAGGCGTTGGCTTGCCAGGACCTCGGTAAAGTCCACCGACCGGCCGTCACTGTGGTGCAGCTTACCGTTGGCGAACGACAGGTCTTCGGCCTTGGCGCCTTCGAGTGGACTTTTCTTGCCAGTGGCATGATCCATGAGCTGGTCGATAGCCAGTCTCGTGGCTTTGGCGACCGCCGGCAAGGTGGTGGCCGTGGCCCAGGAGCCACCCGAGATCGGGCCTTCCGGATAGGCGGTATCGCCCAACTTGACCGTGATCTTCTCCACCGGCAACCCGGTCACGCTGCTGACCGCCTGGGCCACCACGGTATAGGTACCGGTGCCGATATCCTGCGTGGCGCAGGTCACATAGGCGGTACCGTCGGCCCGCAAGGATACGCGGGCATCGCAGGCTCGACGCAGGGCCTCCCAGTTGCAGGCGGCCATACCCCAGCCGATGATCTCGTTGCCATCCCGCATCGAACCGATCTCGGGGCTCCGCTTCGACCAGCCAAAGCTCTCCGCCGCCTGCTGAGTCGCTTCGCGGATCTTGTTGCTGGACCAGGGCAGGTCCTTGGACTGATCCCGCTCGGAGTAGTTGTTCATGCGGAACTCGAGTGGATCGATACCCGCCGCAACGGCCATTTCGTCGATGGCCGACTCCAGGGCAAACAGCCCGGGCGTCGCGCCAGGGGCGCGCATGGACGTGGGTGTGCCACGGTTCACCTGCGTGGTTTCGTGAGTCACGGTGACATCCTCGCAACCATAGAGGGCCTTGGTCATGGCGCCACAGGTTTCCACGTACTGATCGGTGAACGAGGTGGTGTTGATCGAGTCATGGCTGATCGACACCAGCTTGCCGTTGTCATCCGTACCCAGCCGCAGGCGCTGGCGGGTTTCAGGGCGATGGCCGGTCGTGGTGAACATCTGGTTACGCGGAACCACCACCTGCACCGGGCGATCCAGCATTTTTGCCGCCGCGGCGGCCGTGACGGCATGGGGCCACATCCACAGCTTGCTGCCAAAGCCAGATCCGATGAACGGTGAAATCACCTCCACCTGGTTCGGTGCGATGCCGAAGATCTTGGCCAGCGCGCCACGCTCCTGCAGCACCGCCTGGGAGGCCTCGTAGACCTTGAGCTGGTCGTCGCGCCACTCGGCGACGGTGGCGTGCATCTCCATCGGGTTATGGGTCTCTACCGAGGTGTGGTAGGTCACGTCGATGGTATGAGCGGCGTTACCAAACGCGGCATCGGCGTCGCCGCGCTGGTGGTTGTTCTGGCTGCCGGTGGGCTGGGTGCCATGGGCCTTGACCGCCTGGTCGAGGTTGGCGATCGCGTCGTGCTCTTCGTAGTCCACCTTCACCTTGTAAGCCGCCGCCCGGGCGTTCTCGAAGGTATCGGCCACCACGAGTGCGACGAACTGCCCGGCGTAGTAGACGGTGTCGTCCTCGAACGGCAGGCGAGTCTCCTCCACCTTGTTCTGCTGGGCCATGGACGAGGGCGTGTGGTAAAGCTCGGGGAAGTGACCGTGGTGGAAAATATCGATCACCCCGGGAGAGGCTTTCGCCTCGCCCAGGTCGATATTCCTGATCTTCCCGCTGGCAATCGTGCTGAACACGCCGTGGCCGTAGACCATGTTCTCCGGCTGGTGATCCGACGCGTAAGGGGCACTGCCTGTGACCTTCAGGCGCCCGTCGATTCGCTTGGGCCCGGCACCGATGATGGCGGCATTGGGTTTTGAGGCTGCATTTTCACTCATGGCAATCTCCTTTGCTCGCCAGCCATCAGGCGGTCAGTGTGGACAGGTTGCGGATGACGGCCTGCTGGCCCAGCGGAATCTTGAAGGCGTTGTGCTCGTAAGGCTGCGCATCGCGAAAGATAATTTCCGCGGCTTTGGCGAAGGCCGATTCCGAGACGTTCTGGCCGATCAGTGCCCGTTCCGCTTCCTTCGCCCGCCAGGGCTTGGTGCCCACCCCGCCCAGGGCAATGCGCGCATCGCGCACGGTGCCGCCATCGGTGGCGACGATCACCGCGCTCGAAGCCAGCGCAAACTGGTAGGACGAGCGGTCCCGCAGCTTGAGATAGCCCGATCGGTTGCCGGAGATCGGGGCGTCGAGCGTGACATGCGTGATCAGCTCGTCCTCTTTCAGTGCGTGCTCCTCGTGTGGGGTATCGCCGGGCAGAAGGTGGAATTCGAGGAAATCGATTTCACGGGGGCCGCCTGGGCCTTCCACCGTCACTGTCGCGCCGATGGCGGCCATGGCCACGCACATGTCCGACGGATGGGTGGCGATGCAGTGCTCGCTGGTGCCCAGTACCGCGTGGACGCTGCGATTGTGTCCGCCGATAGCGGCACAGCCGGAACCGGGTTCGCGCTTGTTGCAGGGCGAATAGCCATCCCGGAAATAGGGGCAGCGAACCCGCTGCATAACATTGCCGGCGGTGGTTGCCTTGTTACGCAGCTGGCGGCTGGCACCAGAGAGCAGCGCCTCGCTGAGCACCTTATAGTCCTGCTGCACCCGGTCGTCGTAGGCGAGCGCCGTATTGCTCACGCGCGCGCCGATGCGAAGGCGGCCGTCGGATAGGCGCTCGATCTGGTCGAGGCCCAGGCCGTTGATATCCACCACCTGTTCCGGCCGCATGATGTCGATCTTCATCATGTCCAATAGGTTTGTGCCCCCGCCCAGGTAGGCGGATGGGCGGTCGGCGTGGGTGGCGACCGCCTGATCAGTCTGTGAGGGACGGGCATAGTCGAAGTGTCGCATCAGCTGATCCCTCCGAGTTTGCGGTGGGCGGACTGTATTGCCGCGAGGATGTTGTTATAGGCGCCACAGCGGCAGATGTTGCCGCTCATGGCCTCGCGTACGGCGCCAGCGTCGTTCTTGGGGATGCGCTCGTCTTCGAGCACGTTAAGCGCGCTCATGATCTGGCCGGAGGTGCAGTAGCCGCACTGGTAGGCGTCCTCCTCCCAGAATGCTTCCTGCAGCGCGTGGAGCCGTTCGTTATCGGCCACGCCCTCGACAGTGGTGATTTCGTCACCGTCGTGGGCCACGGCCAGCGACAGGCAGGAATTGACCGACGTGCCGTTGATATGAAGGGTGCAGGCACCGCACTGGCCCAGGTCGCAGCCTTTCTTGGTGCCGGTCAGCCCGAGCCGTTCCCGTAGCACGTCCAGCAGGATGGCATTGGGGGCGACGTTGAGCGTGTGGGCCTTACCGTTAACGGTCAGTTTGATCTGGCGTTCACCCTCTGCGGGAGCGCCGTCCTGCTGGGCTTCCACTTCGTCAGCGCCAGCCTGAGCCATGGATGCCCATGTGGGCGTAGTCGCTGCAACGCCTGTAGCGCCCATGGATTTGAGAAACGTTCTGCGGGACGAGAGGAAAGCGTCATATGTCTTGACGCCATTTCCTCGGTCCTCGCCGGAAGGATTGCTGTCCTTGCCTGACATGACGGGAACCTCCTGGGTTCAGGCACGTCATCCCTATACTGCGCGATGAGTACCCCGTGTGATGGTCGTAAACATGAAAGTCGCTCTCTTTGTCGCATCCAGCATGGCGTTAGCCGTTATTTTTTGGTGATTGGCATTGTTTTATCCGAGGGTGGCCTGGCCACAACCTGTTTTCAATAACACCGGTTGTAAAATACGCCAATGAGACAGAACAGGATGAATACTGCTTGCGGTTGTGGTTAAGTTTTCCCAGACCTGTCGAAGGTAAGTTCGTTCCGTAAAGGATGTTTTCGAATGACTGATACCACTGCGCTTTTCATTGCGCTGTTTTTTGGGTCCGCCGGTCTGGGTTATCTGGTCTATGGCCGTCGCCAGGAAAAGAAGGTCTTTTTCTACACCGGCATCGCACTGATGCTTTTTCCCTACGTTATCAACGCGACCCTGCCGATGTTGGCCGTGGGTGCCGGTCTGTTGCTGCTGCCCAAATTCCTGCCCTGAGTGGCGAGAGACCTGGCTAGACCCGGATACGCCGGAAGGCCGCCTCAAGGAAGTTATACAACCCGAAAGCGATCAGGCCTGCGGCGACGATCCCCAGTAACCACTCACCGTAGGGGGAATTGCGCAGCGTATCCATGGCTTCGCCCATCCCCTTGATATCCGAACTGTTGGCCCTGCGGGCCGAATCGATCAGGAACCAGCCGACCATGCACCAGACCACGCCACGGGCGACCAGTCCGAACCGGCACAATGGCTTGATCCAGATACGGTGATCTTCAGGGATCTCCATATAGCGATCGAACCTTGCGGTAAATCCCTTGAACAAGTGAGCCAGTCCGACCACGACGACGAAGACGCCCACCAGGGCGAGGACGAGTTGGCCCGTATCGGTGGCCAGGAAGGCCTGCCCTTGCCCCTGCGCTGCTCCACCACCGCTGCTGGTTCGCAGGTGCAGGAAAAGTTTGCCAGCCCAGTAGGCCAGCACTGCGTGGGTAATAGCACTGATCAACAGACCTGCACGGATCGCCAATCCCTTGGCCGTGAAACCATGACGGTCGGCATCGAACAGGGCCTGGGTCAGGCGCCACGCCACATAACCGACCAGGCCTACGATCAGGGCCAGCATCAGCGTGTTACCCAGCGGTTGACGCATGATTTCGGTCAAGGCCCCTCGGGTGTCGGTAGTTCCACCGCCCTCGCCCATTACGGAGGCCACTGCCAGGGCGCCAATAACGAGGTAAATAAGGCCGCGGGCGCAATAGCCCATGCGCGCCAGGATCTTGAACGGTTTTCTGGCTACGGCTTCATCCATAACGTCGTCGAAGGCCATGATAATCCGGTTAAAGGTTGTCTCTCCTCTCAAGCTACAGGTAAATGGGCATGGAAAAACATTGCCGTTTCCTCATGTTCGGTGAAAGCTGCATTCTGTGTGGTGGCCAGGTATGGTGCGATAAGTTAACGCTGTTCCAGGCCCTTGCCGGGTTTGACTACCGTCGTTACAGGAGGCTGAACCATGACCGCAACCCATCCTTCCCAATCCTCTCGTGCCTTACTGCAAGACAAACGTATCCTCGTCACCCAGGCTGAGGATTTCATGGGGCCGGCCCTGTGCCGAACGTTAGCCAGCCACGGCGCCGAGGTGGTGGAAGACACCCTGCCGCTCATGCCGACAGGCGCAGCGATAGAGGTCATCAGGAATGCTGGCGATGTAGACGTCCTGGTCGCCAACCTGGCAATCGAGGCGCCCAGCACCCAGGCTGGGGAGGTCACCGAGGACGAGTGGCGCAGCGTATTTTCGGCCCTGGTCGATCCCTTACCTCGCTTGGTTAAGGCCGTGCTGCCCGGCATGATCGAACGCGGCAAGGGCAAGATCCTGGTGATGGGCAGCGCTTCGGCCCTACGCGGTATGAAACGGGCCTCCACATACAGCGCCGCCCGTGGCGCGCAATTGGCCTATGTGCAGTCGGTGGGTGTGGAGCTCGCCAAGTACAACATCCAGGTCAACGCCATCGCCCAGAACTTCGTGGACAACCCCACGTACTTCCCGAAAGAGGTGCAGGAAAATCCCCGTTTCCAGGATCGTTTGAAACGAGAAGTACCGTTGGGACGATTGGTCTCACCGGAGGAGGATGCGGAGTTCGTGGCCTATCTCTGTAGCGATGCTGCAAATTGTTTTGTGGGGCAGGTGTTTCCGGTATCGGGGGGCTGGGCCATTCGATAGTGCCGGCTGGGCTGGGGAGCCCTTTGCGCCTTGGACTCCCCATTTGAAAAGCCAAACATTAATGGTTGAAACGAGCGTCGACCACTTCTCCGCGGACCACGGTATGGTCACCCGAGTATGGCGCGCTGACAGCGTCGTTGTGATGTTTGCCATCAACGATTTCACCACGAACGACGGTGTAGTCGCCTGAGTAGGGCTCATACACGGTCGGGCCCTGGATGGCGGCATCCGATTTGCGGTCAGCCAGGCTCGCATTGGCGGTAACGCTCACGGTAGCCAGTACGATGGCGATCAGGGTATTCAGGGTAAGTTCGCGCATGTCTTTTCTCCTCGTTCGTCAGTCACTGTGATGTTGCTGGTGAGGCAATGTTTTTGCCCTCCAGATGCAGTGATTATCGAGGAGTCCAATCACATAGAATAATTCTATGATGATATCTCACACATCACGTTTTGTGATGTATCGACGCCAAGGGCGTATTAACCCACCTGCTCCAGTTCTGCGGCATGGGAATGCCCCGTCAGTACGTCCGGCGACTGGACGCAGCAGGCCCAGTGCGCCTTGGCCACCCGCTCTACCAACTGCCGCATCCATACCAGTCCGGGGTCGCGATCGTGGCGGGTATGCCAGATCAGGTAGAGGCTTGTCGGGTCCACCTCCACGGGAATGTCCGTCAACCAGAGACCTTCGCCGAAGCCTGGATCGTTGGTGGCGATTTCCGGCACCGAAGCGATCAGGTTGGATTTGCGCAGTAGCTCCGGCACCGCCGGGAAGTGATTGACTGTCACCGAGACGCGTCGCTTCAGTCCCTTTTGGCTCAGGGCAATATCGACGAAGCCGGTGGCGTCACCGGACAGCGACACCATCAGGTGTTTGGCGGCGATGAAATCCTCCAACGTCACCGGTCTCCCGGCAAGGGGATGGTCGCTGCGCATGGCCAACAGGTAGGCACTATCGAATAGCCAGATGCTGCGCAAACTGTTGTCGTGCTCGGTGAGCATGCCGATAGCGAGGTCCACATGAGCCTCTCGCAACTGCCCGAAGGCGGTCTCGGTGGTATAGGGCACCGCATGCAGGTCGACGCCCGGGGCCACGCGTTCCAGTTCGCAGACCAGGGGCTGCCAGATCAGTGCCAGCATGGCGTCAGTAATAGCGATGCGGAAACGGCGATGCGAGGTGGAGGGATCGAAATTGCTGGCCTGGACAGCATTGGACAATTCGAACATGGGGCTGCGCACCTGGTCCCACAGGCTCATGGCGAAGGACGTCGGTTCGATCTTGCGACCTTTCTTGATGAACAGCGGGTCTTTCCAGACATGGCGCATCCGGGCCACCGTATTGGACACCGCCGGTTGGGTCATCGCCAGTCGGTCGGCGGCCCGGGTGATGGAGCCTTCGGTCATGATGGCATCGAAGACGTAAAGCAGCGTGAGTTCATGGTTTTTCATTGGGGGCAACCTCACGGGCAGGCGGGGGTCGTTCACTCTATGCCCATCGCTAGTCATGAACAAGTCTCAAGCGATACATCACAGTTCGTGATGACAACTATACCGATGTTCAATTAGTCCCGTGATGCAGGTCCAGGCAATCTGGCTCCAACGTCTAACCACGCAACCGAGTCCAGCCACCCAACCGATTTACGGAGCCGATACGACCATGAGCGAGACCATACGACATATCACCGATAGTGAGTTCAGCGACGTTGTCATCAAGTCCGACAAGCCTGTGCTGGTGGACTTCTGGGCCGAGTGGTGTGGGCCCTGCCAGTCGATTGCGCCGATTCTGGAAGAGCTGGCGGACGAGATGGCCGAGACCGTTTCCGTAGTGAAGGTCAATGTCGATGAGAACCGTGAAATCACCGGCGCCATGGGTATCCGCAGCATTCCCACTCTGATCGTGTTCAAGGATGGCAAGGCGGTGGCCCAGCAAGCGGGTGCCGCGGGCTTGTCCCAGTTGAAAGAATTCGTGAATGGCGCGCTCTAGAACGGGTTCCTGACCCGGTAACAGTCTTCCTTCCTTGGGTAGCCGATCTGCTTACCCCTGCCTTGGAGCAGCGCCCGCTGCTCCTTTTTTATTCTCGCCTACGTCCATCGCTCTGCCGGCGCTTAATCCGCTTCGATCATCGGCTCCGTCACGCTGACCGGCGTGATATGGAGCGTCTTGAATGTCCGCGCGCCGGGTCCCACACGATTATCGGACTCCATCAGGACCAGTTGATCCCGAGTCAACGGCGGATTGGGCAGTATGGATAGTACCCGGGCGCCGGCATGCCATAAGGGAAAAGGCACCGACAGTAAAGGGCGATGACGGTGCATCTGGCCCATCACCACTTCGACCAGTTCGCGGTAGCTGAGCACATGCGGGCCGCCCAGTTCATAGATATTGCCTGGAGCGTCGGGTTCTTCCAGGACCTGGGCGGCTGCCCTGGCCACATCGTTGACGTGGACCGGCTGCAGCCGGGTCTGGCCTTTGCCGAACAGGGGTATGACCGGTAGCCGGGACAGGGCCTTTAGGGTGACGACCAGCCCCTGGCCGCCCCCGAACAGCGCGCTGGGGCGAAGGACAATGGCCTCGGGAAAGATCTCGCGAACCTGGTTCTCCCCTCGGCCACGGGCGCTAATGTAGGCCGAACGCGATTGCGGGTCGGCGTTGAGTCCGGATATATGGACCAGTTTGGAGATGCCCGCTTCCTTACAGCATCGGGCAAGGCGTACCGCGCCATCCACGTGTACTGCCTCGAAGGTCAGCTCCGGCGGGTGCTCTACGTAGAGGCTCACGGCATTGATCACCGCATCAGCCCCCTCGATGGCCCTGGCCACGGAGGCGTCATCGAGAATATTTGCTTCGCAGCCTTCGAGCTGGAACTCCGGATCCCCGGGCAGGCGGGTCTCCGGCGACCGCGCGGCGATGCGCACACGATAGCCGGCCTCCTGCAACTGACGCACGATATGGGTACCCAAGTACCCGGTTCCGCCAAATACGACCACCAATGACCTGTCCATGGCCCTAGCGTAGTGACATCCGCTTGGTTCTATCCACCCCGGGGGGATTACAGAAAAAACATATTTCGGTAAACGACGGAAGTCTGGTGAGCCCTGATCGTTCGTTATATGTTGGATATTTGCCGATTGTTTCCAGCAAGGGAAAATCCCTGGAGAACCGGCGTTAGAGTGCCCGTAAAAAGTTTAAAGGTACGCTGAGGGAGAGCTGCATGAATCCAAGCCTGATCCTCTGGCCGGTGCTGGCCCAGATCCTCCTGACGATTGCCATGTACGTCCTGCTTGGCGTGCGCAAGAACGAGGCGCTGAAGCTCGGGCAGGTGAACCGTCGGGAAACCGCCCTGGACAACAGAGCCTGGCCGGCGAACGTGGTGAAGGTCTCCAACAATATCGCCAACCAGTTCGAACTGCCGGTGCTGTTCTACGTGCTGTGCCTGCTGCTTTTCAGCGTCCAGAAAGTCGGTTGGCTGGCGCTGGTCCTGGCCTGGGTCTTCGTGGTCAGTCGCTATCTGCATGCCGCCGTCCATACCGGCAAGAACGTCGTGCCACTGCGCACGCAGCTGTTCGTAGTCGGGCTGGTCTGCCTGCTCTTGCTGACGTTCCTGGCCGCCTGGCACCTGGTTGCGGCGGCGTTGGTGTAGCGTCTCACCTGATCGGGTGTAAGCTATAGGACAGACCGGGCCGCCTTGCCGTGGTCAGGGAGCCCGGGACAATATCAACCGGTTCATGGAAGGAACCTACCATGCTCAGGAACGCACTCATTGCGCTTATCGTCCTTCACGGTTGGATGAATCCCCTGGCTGTCGTGAACGCCTCTCCACCGCTACCGGACAATGCCATGCTGGAGGAACTGAAGGCGGCCAAGGCCTACATCCTCGATATTCGCTACGGCGATACCCAGACGCCGTTCTCCTCGTCCAGTTCGTCGGCGGCCACACAGGGCGCCTTTGCGGGCGTCGCACCCAGCCAGACGTTTCTCGATCGTGCCGATATGATCCGCATTGGGCTGGATATGGACGAATCCGGTACTTTCGACAAGGCAGAGATTGGCGTGGGCTATGCCCTGACCCCGGAAAAGGATGCGCCGCCGGTGCTCCGTTTTGCTTTCCTGAATGCGGACCCCGACAACTTTACCTCGATCCAGACCCGCGTCACGATCGATCCCAACGAGTGGACTACCCTCAGCAGTACCGAATTCAGTACGCTGTCCGGTGAAAAACGCTACTCGTACATCGTCGTCCGCCTGGTCGAGCAATAAACGGATTCAGGAGAAGCGCCATGCCCTATCACGGTAGTTGCCTCTGCGGTGGCGTCAGCTTTCAGGTCGAAGGCCCGCTCGAGCCCATCCAGATCTGCCATTGCAGCCAATGCCGCAAGGCTCAGGGCACGCCCTTTGCCGCCAACATCCCGGTAGCGATTTCCGCCTTTAGTATGCTCTCCGGCGAAGCGTTGTTGCGGACGTTCGAGTCCTCGCCGGGCAAGGAGCGGGTCTTCTGCAGCCAGTGCGGCTCGCCGATCCTCAGTCGGCGCCGGGACAAGCCCGAGGTTGTCCGCCTCCGTGCCGGCCTGCTCGACGGCTCGCTCGGTATCAAACCGGATGCCCACGCCTATGTCGGCTCCGGGGCGGACTGGTGGAAGATTAGCGACGAACTGCCGGTCTACGAAGGCGCACGACCGACCCGTTGACCGGGAAAGTTCGAAGTGTGTCGCCTCATTCTCCCTACCCCTTGGCGGCGTTTGGGGACTAGACTGCGGGTAGGCGCTCTCAAATGATCCATATCCATCGTCCACAGCAAGGTCTTTCGGCAGACCAACGGAAGGAGGATCAGTCATGCTGAACGTAAAGCTTGATCGCGACGAGGGCATTGCTGTCCTTGAGCCCGAAGGCGCGCTTACCGAAGAAGACTTCGCCTATGCCGTGGGCGTGATCGATCCCCATATCCAGGAGATCGGTCCGCTTGAGGGCATCATGATCCATGTCGGTTCGTTCCCCGGCTGGGCGTCGTTCGCCTCGCTTATCCACCACCTGAAATTCGTCCGCGAACATCACCGCAAGGTTCGCCGGGTGGCGTTGGTGACGGATTCCCCAATCGTCAATGCGGCCGAGACCATTGGCAGTCACCTGGTCGAGGCCGAGGTGCGCACCTTCCCGTTCGACCAGAAGGAACGGGCCAGGCAGTGGATTCTCGGCCACGAGACGGCCGAAGCGGGCTGAGGCGGTGACTGTGGGAACAACTGGGGAACATGTGCCTGAGCACGAGTCGCAGGCGCACGCCATGCGGACGCTGGCAGCGAATATATGGGTCCTTGAAGGGGAAACGGTTCCTTTTCATGGCTTTCCGTACACCACCCGCATGACCTGTGTGCGGCTCGCCGATGGTTCGCTCTGGATCTACAGTCCTGTCCGCCTGACGCCACATGTGCATTCGCAGATCAGCCTGCTGGGCCCGGTACGCTACCTGGTGGCGCCCAATCACCTGCATCACCTGTTTATCGGCGACTGGCAGCAGGCGTTTCCCGAAGCTCAGCTCTACGGCACCACCCAGGTCATTGCCAAGCGTAAGGACCTGACTTTCGATGCGGTGCTGGACGGCCAGCGTCACTGGCCCTGGTCGAAGGAGATGGATCAGGTCGTGTTTTCCGGCTCACGCCTGATGGAGGAGGCAGTCTTCTTCCACCGGCCCTCGGAAACCCTAATCGTCGCCGACCTGATCGAAAATTTCCCCCAGGGTCATTTCAACTGGTGGCAGCGCCCCATCGCCCGGCTGGCCGGCATCCTGGCCCCTCACGGCAAAACACCGCTGGACTGGCGCCTGAGCTTTAACCGACGGCTCGCCCAGGACAGCCTGACCCACATCAAGGCCTGGGCGCCCAAATGGATCGTTATGGCTCACGGCGAGATCGTCGAGGAAAAGGACAACAACTTCCTCAACGACTCCTTCGACTGGCTGGAGTAGAGCTCATTTTCAGGTTGTACAAATATTAACCGGCCCCAAAAATTCGCAATTTGTTGTCAGTTTTGGGACGTTAGCTGATTTTCCTGGAAACTTCGTGAAAGAGCGTGGCGGTGGCTCGCTTGACGGGCCACCCCGGGGCCTACCTGACCGGGGCCTCCAACCTGCCGGCCAGCTTGCGAACTCCCAATCCGCCGCAGTGGGAAGAAGTCGGGCTGGCGCGCTAAGCGACTACGGTTCCTGAGGTCTGCGGGAATGCTCATCGACCCGACCGGTGATAAGACGCTCCGCAACCGTCTCGAAGTAGATGTTCCGCGCCCTGACCCGCTGCTCGTTCGTACAGCCCAGTTCCGCGGGATCCTTCTCTTCAAGCCTGATGTCCGCCCAGAGCGCGGGGCTATCACGGAAGGAATCGGCCAGCACCCAGAACGGCTTGTTCCAGTCCCGGGCCGCCAGGGCCTGCAGGTAGGTTCCGCTCTTATTGATGAAGTAACCATCGGACAGCCAGCAGTCGCAACCGCTGATATTGATGTCCGTCTCCGCCATGAACAGTCCTATTTGCGCATCGGTGATCAGCGTGGTGGGTACTCGCAGTGCCGCCAGGTCCCGAGCGACCTGCAGGCCTTCGTTACCCGGGCCGCTGAGGGTGACGATGACCTGGAAGGTGATTTCCCGATCGACCAGTTCCTGGAATAGTCGCATAACGGTGGAACTGCGGCTGTGGGTCATGATGGTGGCGCCGGGCTCGATCAGCGATACGGCGTTCTGGGCGGTATTGGCCCCGGCCTCGTTGAGGGCCCGGTGCAGGGCGCGCAAGTGTTCGATGGCTTGCCGCTGCAGCGCTTCCGCCGACTCATTGCGGTCCAGCGCCTGCTGCCAGCGCTCCACTGCATTCCGCAACGGCACCATGCTGGGCCGGGCTGCCTTCAGGGTCTCCGCCAGATCCGTGAGCGTGTCGAAGGTCTGGTATTCCGTAGATTCCAGATAGCGGGCGCCGTCGTCCAGCGCCTGCAGAGCCAGCTGCGAGGCACCGGACGTCTGGTCCTCCCGCAGGCGAGTAATGAAGTCGGGTTCCCGTTCCATGGAAGCTCTCCCGTTGCGAACCTGGCGTCAGCATAAGTTATTGGCGTCCGGGAGCCCAAGGGTCGAATGTGTACCCGTGTTTGAAGGAACCGTCATTTGATCCACAACCGGTATCCCTCTCATACTGTCATTGAACCTGTTGCCGCCGAAAGGTGCCGGATGAGCCGCTCCAATTCGCCACTGACGGTCTTCTACGACGGGGCCTGCCCCCGCTGCCGTGCGGATCGGCGTCGTTACGAGCGACTGGCGGGTACTTCCGGTCACGGGGTGCAGTGGCTTGACATCACTGGGCGCGAGCAGGAACTCCGTCGCGCGGGTGTTGATCCGGAGCAGGCCCTGCGAGAGCTCCACGTCAGGGACGCGCAGGGTTATATTCACCGGGAGCTGGATGCCTACAGTTTGCTGATGTCCCGGGTACCGCTACTGCGTCCCCTGGCCTGGCTGATCCGGTTGCCGGGACTGCGGCCGCTCCTGTCGCGGCTGTATCGCACCCTGGTCCTCCGGCGGCTGCACTGTAGCGGGCGGCTGTAGGCATGCCGATGCGATGCCTCGCTTCACTCAATCAATGCGCGAAAGGAGTGAACGCCATGAAATCCCAACCCCTGATCGCCGTATCCGATGTCCAGGCTGCAAGCGCCTGGTACCAGCAACTATTAGGCTGCAAGAGCGGGCATAGCAGCGAGGAACATGACCAGCTCACCGATGCCGACGGCAACCTGGTACTGCAGATTAACCACTGGGATGCCCACGACCACGATTATCTCGGTGACCAGGACCGCAAGCCCTACGGTAACGGCGTACTGCTGTGGTTCGAGATCGACGATTTCGACGAGGCGACGAAACGGCTCGAGGGCATGACCGTGCCTGTCCTGGATGGCCCGCTGGTGAACGAGGAAGCCGGGCATCGCGAAGTCTGGCTGCGCGATCCTGATGGCTACGTGGTGGTTTTGGCCAGTCCTCAGGGAGATCTCAAGGCGGCCTAGAGAATTGGCAGTAGCGGTTGCCATGGCTGTTGGCCTTTGCCGATAATGCCCCGATCATCAACGTATCGAGGCAGTCCGATCATGGCTAAATCCCTGCAGGACCAGTTGCTTCAGGCGGGTCTGGCGGATGATAAGAAAGTGCGTCAGGTCCGCCAGGAGAAGCGTAAGGCCCGGAAGCAGAACAAACCGGTAGATGCCGACGCCGAGGCGCGCCGCAAGCAGGCGGAACAGGCTAAGGCCGAGAAGGTAGCGCGTGACCGCGAAATCAACCGCCAGCGTCAGGAACAGCAGGCAAGGCAGGCCAAGCAGGCCCAGGTCCGCCAGTTGGTCGAGCATCATGCGGTGAGTCGCAGCAAGGGTGAAACGGCCTACCAGTTTGTCGTCGGCAAGAAGGTCCACAAGATCTATGTGGGTGCCGAGCAGGCCGACCAGCTGGCCCGTGGCCGGCTGGCGATTGTCGCCCTGGGCGAGGATTTCCACATCATCCCGGCGGAGGCTGCGGGGAAGATCCGCGAGCGCGACAGCGAGATTCCCATCATCCAGCACGATCCGAAAGCCGACCAGCCCGACGAGGACGACCCCTACAAGGATTACCAGATCCCCGACGACCTGATGTGGTGAGCATCGACGTTCCAATTTCTGCAACGCCGTGTCCCGTTCCTGAAAGCCCCGATGTCCGGGGCTTTTCTGTATCTTATCGAGAATTATTTTCATCTACTCGAAAAACACAAAACGGGAGTGCAGTATGAAGTTGGAGGGAATGGTCGCCGCAGCGGTCCTGGCCGTGGGCAGTAGTCTGGGCATCGCCGCCGATGCCGTGGCTGATAACGCCGAACCGCGTGTGGTCAGCTTTGACCATGGAGGCCTGGATACGCTGGACGCAATGGGGCTGGGCGACCACGTGGTTGCCGTACCCAAGCGTGGCCTGCCGGAGTACCTGTCCGATTACGCCAGCGATGCCTTCGCCGACGCCGGCAACCTGAAGACGCCGGATCTTAAAGGCGTACGGGAGGCCAAGCCGACGCTGATCCTGGTAACTGGCCGACAAGGCGACCAGATCGCCGAACTGGAGAAAATCGCCCCGACGGTCAACGTCGGCATGGTGGAAGGCGCCTACTTCACCGCGCTGGAGGCCAAGGTGCTGGGCCTGGCGGCCCCGTTCCATGCGGGTGAGCAGGCTCATGAGGCGCTGGATGATTTGAAGGACTACATCGCCGAGCAGCGCTCGGGTATCGATGGCGAACCGGACGTGCTGGTGGTGACCCATAACGATGGCAAGTTTGGTCTTCGTCTGGAGCCGGTGGTCTATGAACTGCTGGCGCTGCCGAAGCCGGTGCTGCCTGAAGGCGTCGAATCCTTCACCCGTGGCACCCGAGTCTTCACGCCGCTGACGCCGGAAGTGATCGCCCAAATGGATCCCGATGAACTGCTGGTTGTCGATCGAAGTGCGGCCATTGGCGCCGGTGAAATCGACCTGGCCGCCCTGAAGTCCAGCCTCGCCGAACACGGAATGGACGGCGACAAGGTCACCGTGCTGTCGCCGGGCCTCTGGTACCTGTCCGGCGGTGGTCTGCAGAGCGTTCGCCTGCAGGTGGACGAGGTGACGCAGGCCCTCTGATTTTTACTTTCCTTCTTGAGTGGCCCCGGGGTGACCCCAGTTGTCTCGGGGCTTTTTTGTGTCCCGGTTGAGTGTCGTGGGTCGCTGACAAAGAAGGCAGCCTTGCAGGCTGCTCCGAAGCTGAAGAGGGTGTTGCAAAAGTAGCCGTATCTCAAAAGTACCGGAATAAACTCCCTCTCCCCTCGCGGGAGAGGGCCGGGGAGAGGGGGTAGCGCCTTCAGGCGCTCATCGTTGCCAGAGCCGACTTCGAGCGAGGCTTTCGCCTCGTCCCCCTCTCTCCAAACCTCCGCTCCGCGCCCCGGCCCCTCGCCAGAGGCTCTGGGCGTTCCGGCGGGCGAAGCGCTGCTCCGCTACTTCCGCCTACACCCCGCCAGGGGAGAGAGGCTTAAAGCCGCAAGCTGTTACAACACCCTCTGAAGCGTCGGCTACATTTTCACGTTAACTCGAGTATGTAGCAGATGCTTCAGCTTCTGAGGCGCCACTAGGCGCCCCTGTTTGCCTCAGGGCGGGATTGCTAACCCCAAACCTCATGCCGCCGTAGCCTCACCCGCGTCCACCTTGGCCAACCGCAACGGCCGGATATTCAGGCGCTTCTCCTGAACCTCACACAGCAAGGTCAATTCCGCGACCGTTCGATAGTAGGCAAAGTCGATCACCCGCCGCAGCTGGTCAAGGGTCTGCAGTATAGTAACCGGCGCCAGTTCCATCTCGGCCAGATGTTCGCCGCTGCCGCAGCCGGTTACGCCGTTATGGGCGGCGAGCTCCAGAAGCGTGCCAGCCTTTTCGTTGATGACCAGCGGTACATTGCCCGTCACCTGAACCACCTGCATAAGGCCTTCCTTGCAACGTCCGGCTGCCCTTGCGAGTGCATTGGCCTGGACCTGAAGGGCCTCCTCGTCTTCCTCGCTGAGGATGCCTTCCAACGCGCTACCGAAACTGCTGGCGGTGCGTAGCGGATCGAGCAAACGGTAGAACTGGCGAAGACTGGTGAACAGGGCCTTGGCGCGTTGCTGCTCGTCCGCCGGCATGGCCATGATCGACAGCTTCATGCGTAGGCCAAACAGGGTCTCGATCTCGCCCAGTTGCTTGCGCGTGTGCTCGATCTGGCGGCTGGTCGCGGCAATGGCGTCCTTCGCGGCGCGCACGTCCTGGCCGGGAAGATGGAACTGTTTGTGAGCGATGGTGATGCCGGTTTCCAGGAAGTTGCAGCCATAAACCTGGGCATTGTGACGACCCAACAGGTTGAAATACTGGTCGTTGAGTTCATGGTAGCGCGGAATCTGGCGACGGATCTGGTCCACCACGTCCTGTAACTGGTGATCACCAGCTTCCACTGCGCCTAGCTTGAGGAAACGCAACGTCAGCGTGCCGTTGTAGTAGCTTTCCAGCGACTGGTCCTCGGTTTCGCGGGACTGACTGATGGCCAGCACTTCGGCATTGGCGGTGAGGTACTGCTCCGGTTCGGAAATGCCGTGGTCGATGTAGTCGCGAATCGTCGCGATTCGGCACAGGTCGTCGAAGCGGGGCAGGAGTGCGCGGGCCGGCAGGTCGAGTCGGTAGACACCGGCGAAGCCCGCCGCTTCCGCGTGATCGATACGGTCGTTGTCCGCCGGGTGGGTGTCCCACAGTGCTGTTTGCCGTTCGTCCATTTGCTGTAGCACTGCCCTCAGCTCATCGTCGCCAAGGTCGTCGGCCCAGCGGGTGATGCCGTCCGGCAGGTTTTCCATCAGCTTGCCGTCCTCCCAGGCGCGAACATTGCGCTTATGTACCTGACTGGCGGCATAGCCCAGGGTATGTAGGCGTCGGGCGGTCTCGGCGAACAGGTCGCTGCCGGCCACCCAGCATTCATAGCGGTCGGCGTCGTACTCCATTTGTCGGGACATATGGCGGGTGACACGCATATTGAAATGGAACAGCCCCTTGAACAGCCTGCGGGTGAGCCAGATCATCGCCTGGGTCAGCCACAGCATGACATTGATAAAGATAAACGGGGATTTCTGGTGCCACGCGGCGAGGCGTGCATCCCAGGGGTCGTCCTCGAAGGCCCGGTTGGCCATCCAGAAATTCACATTGTTGACGACATAGTTGGTGATCATGGCCGTCGGCTGGGCAAAGTGGCCCAGTTCGTGACTGATAACGCCAACCAGTTGCCTACTGCTGAAGCCGGCGACCAGCGGCATACCGACGGTCAGGGTCAGTTCACGGCGTAGCAGGCTGGCGAAACCCTTGCTTGGGCCCATCGACGCGTTGACGGCATTGTCGATGCGGATTTCCTTGATGGCGGGCAGGCCCATCCGGTCGCAGAGTACTTCCACCAGGTCATAGAAGCGACGGTACTTGCGCGGGTCCAGGGCCAGCGCCCGGGATTGGGGAAAGCGGATGAACAAGGGCCGCGCCAGGAACAGCAGGAAGGTGCCGCAAACAAACGGCACGAAGGTTATGATGACGACGGTGGCTATCAACCCATTGGTCCGTTCAAGCAGCCCCGGCATGGCCACCAGGTAGCTGATCAGGCCAGTGGCGATCAACGCCACCAGACCAAAATAGATCAATGGCGCCAACAGGCTCAGGAGCGCCACCCCGGCGAGTCCTGCCTTGTAAGCCAGACTGACCGGGAGTCGGGGAATCGGCTGGTCGAACAGCGCTTCCAGCTCCCTCAGGGAAAGGGCCTGATCCGGTTTGATGGAGGTGGGGGACGTGTCGGGCGCAGGGCTACCTGCCGGCTTGTCTTTCAGCAGCCGGGCGTCGAGTCCGGCGGCCCGCAGCGCCTTGAGGTATTTCTGGGCCAGCGTCTGATCCAGCCCCTGCTTGAGCAGTGTCGGCTTGCTGAGGACGCGCTGGAGTTTGGCCTCGCTGAGTTTGAAACGCTCCGCCAGTGCGATCCTGACGGTTTCAGGCGACTGTCCCGCCAAGGGCTTGCCGGCGGAGACGACTCGATAGGTCTCGGTGGTGGTTCCCTTCACCGTACTACTCCCTAGGGAGGGCATCTGCATCGCCCTCGACTCGATGGTTATAATTTGATCGAGTATAGAAAGCTGACAGCCTAAGGTCCAGATGGGCGACAAATTCCCGTCAGTTCATGCGTCAGCTTTTGCGGTACGGCGCACATTTACCAGCAAAGGACTGCCGCTAACGGGATCCTGTATTATCTGGCAGTCGACTCCGTAGAGTGTGCGGACGAGGTCTTCTGTCATTACCTTCTCCGGCGTGCCGCAGGCAATGACCCGGCCGCCCTGCATGGCAACCAGCTGATCGGCGTAGCGGCAGGCACTCACGAGGTCGTGGACCACCATCACGACCGTCTTGCCCGTGTTGACGAGCTCGCGGATCAGTTCAAAGACTTCGATCTGATGACCCAGGTCCAGCGCGGAGGTGGGTTCGTCGAGCAGCAAGAGCGGTGTGGCCTGGGCGATGGCCATGGCGATCCAGGCCCGTTGGCGCTGCCCGCCGGACAGGGTATCCAGCGCACGGTCTCGCAGGTCGTGCAGGTCGGCTGCCGCCAGGGCCCTTTCCAGGGCGCGCTGGTCTTCGGCGGACCACTGGCGCAGCAGGCCCTGGTGGGGGTGGCGGCCAAAACGGATCAGGTCGGAGACGGTGAGTCCGTCCGGAGCCGCATTGTCCTGGGGCAGCAGCGCAATCTGCCGGGCAACGTCCCGCGAAGGCAACCGGTGGATGTCCTTGCCGTCGAGCAGAACGGCCCCGCCCGACGGCGCATGCACTCGAGCCAAACCATTGAGCAATGTCGACTTGCCGCAGCCGTTGGGTCCGACGATGGCTGTGACCTGCCCGGGGGCCAGGTTCAGGCAGAGGCCGTCAATCACCTTGAAGGTGTCATGGGCCAGGACCAGGTCCCGGGTCTCAAGTTTGCTCTGTTCATGAGCGGTCGATTCATCGGGTTTCACAGGAGACGTCTGTTTCATAGGTGACTCTTCGGGGAACGACGGAGCAGGATCCACAGCAGGTAGGGGCTGCCAATCACGGCGGTGACGATGCCTACCGGGATTTCCAGGGGGGCCAGCATCAGTCGCCCCGTGAGATCGGCAAGCACCATGATGATGGCGCCTGCCAGGGCAGACGCCAGCAGTGGCACCCCTTGATAGCGAGACAAAGCGCGGGCGATTTCCGGTCCCAGCAGCGCCACCAGCCCCACCGGACCGGCCACGGCCACGGCCAGACCGGTGAGCAGCACCGATAGGCACAGGCCCAGGAAACGCACGCGCTGCAGGTTGATGCCCAGACCAACCACGACCGGATCAGCGAACAGCAGGATACGCAAACGCCGGCCTAGAATTAGGGCCAGAACCATTCCGATCGCCAGACCCGCGCCGAGTATCGCGGTTGCGACCGGGTTGCGAGCATTCAAACTGCCCACGGTCCAGGGGTAGGCGGCGTTGGCGGCATCGATGGCGACTCGACTGAGCATCACCTGGGTCACCGCGCCGGCGATGGCGCCGATACCCAGCCCGGCGATAATGAAGCGGTAACCCTGGGTGCCGCTGCCGCCCGCCAGACCAAAGGCCAGTGCCGTTGCCGTAGCGGCGCCGGCGAGGGCCATGGCCGAGGGGGCGAGCGCAAGACCCGTGCCGACGACCGAAGCTACGGCGAAAGCGGTCGCTGCATTGTCGATGCCGATGATACCCGGCGTCGCCAGACGGTTACGGGCCAGGGTCTGCATCAGGCAGCCGGAGAGGGCAAAGGCGCCGCCCGTCGCGATACCTGCCAGTACCCGTTGCAGTCGCAGTTCCCGGATCACGAACTGGTGGATCTGCGAGCCTTCCCCCAAAAGGGCGGCGACGACTTCGGCGGGGCCCAGCTTGACGGTGCCCAGCGACAGGGAGACCACCGCGACGGCCATCAGTAACAGCAGCAGCAGGCTGTTGACGACAAGGCTGCGCTTTTCCAGTAGCAGGTTCCAGCCCCGGGCCGACGAGGAAAGCGGAATCCTCAGGTAACCGGCGGGCGCTACGATGGCGGCCTGGTTAAAGTGCTTGGGTTGAGATAGATCCATTATTCAGTCGCCACTTCGTCTAAAGCGTCGGCATACGGCGGGCGCGGACGATCGCCAGCAGCACCGGGGCACCGATCAACGCCGTCAATACGCCAAGCGGTAGCTCCGTTGGAGCGGCAACCAGGCGCGACAGGATGTCCGAGCCGATCACCACGATCGGGCCGATGGGTAGACACAGCCAGAGGGTCCGACGGATATCCGCTCCCACCAGGGCCCGTGCTACGAAGGGGACCACCAGGCCCACGAAGACCAGCGGCCCGGCAATGGCGGTGGCGCTTCCCACCAACAGGGCGACGGCAATGACCACCAAAAGCCGCAGTCGTCCGGGATGATGGCCCAAACCGACCGCCACACGCTCGCCCAGCGCCAGCGAAGCCAGTGGTCGCGCGATTAACGCGGTGATCATACCGGCAACAGCCAGGGACGGCAGGACCGAGATCAGGTTCGACAGGTCTCGCCCCGACACAGAGCCAGTGACCCAGAAGCGAATTTCGTCAGCGGCCCGTTCATCGAACAGCAGGAGTAGCGACGTCAGCGCCATCAGCAGGCTGGACAGGGCGGCGCCGGCCAGGACCAGACGGATTGGGTCGTTGCCCACACCCTGGAGTCGTGCGGCAGCCAATACGAACATGCAGCCGGCCAGGGCGCCAAGCTGTGCAACGGCGACGGTCAGGGTGGCCGCACTGGCCCCCAGCAGGATCGCGACCGCAACCGCAAAGGCACTGCCGGCACTGACGCCGAGCAAGCCGGGCTCGGCCAACGGATTGCGAGCCACCGCCTGCAGCAAAGCTCCAGCAACGCCCAGCGCCACGCCCACGGCGAGGCCGATCAGCGTGCGCGGCAGCCTGAGTTCGGTGACGATAAAACGGGCCTCGTCGCTGCCCTGCCCGCCGAGTACTGCGAAGGCGTCGGCCACCGGCACCGTTCCCGCCCCGAAAAGCAGGCTCAGGATACAAACCCCGGATAGCAGAAATCCCGTCACCAGCAGTGACGGGATCAGGGAGCGCCGCGCTGAGGCTCGGCGCCAGCGTTCAAGGACCGTTGAAATCATGGTTCTAATCGGTGGCAGTCTCAATCGTCTTCTCGATATCGTCGAGCACCGCCTGGGCAGCTATTGGGCCGGAGGCGCTGGTCCACAACTGGCCATCGACCGGAATCACATGCCCCCGTT
Organism: Marinobacter nanhaiticus D15-8W; assembly: GCF_036511935.1. Lineage (NCBI taxonomy): Bacteria > Pseudomonadati > Pseudomonadota > Gammaproteobacteria > Pseudomonadales > Marinobacteraceae > Marinobacter > Marinobacter nanhaiticus. The sequence continues at coordinate 157,931 of NZ_AP028878.1, forward strand.
CAACCACGTCGAGCCGCTGATAAGCCGGTGAGCTTTCGGCTGCGGACAAGGCATCGCGGCCTTCCGGGTTGAGCGTGGCCATAAACAGCCAGTCGCTATCCATCAGGTTCAGGTTTTCCTGGCTCAGCGGTGAGCTATGCGGGCGTCCCTGTTTCACAACATCCGCGTCCTGAACCTCGAAGCCGGCGGCCGTCAGTATGCCGGTGGAGAACAGGCCGGTGGCCATGATCATTGGTCCCTGGGGCATCCAGCGGGCAAGGATGGCCTGGCGCTGATTGGATGGAACCTTTTCACTCACCCGCTTGGCAACCTCGGTCGTACGCGCTTCGATGTCAGCCAGGACGTGCTCCATTTCATCCTGCTTACCCAGTGCCGCAGCGAAGAAACGGGCTTCCTTGCGCCAGTTGTCCGGCTCGAAGCGGGGGACTTCCGGTGCCAGGGTCGGTGCGACCTGGGATAGCAGGTTGAATTGCTCCTCGCTGAGGTAAGGCGACGCGAGGATCACATCCGGCTGCAGGGCAACGACGGCTTCCAGGTTGGTTTCGCCCGGCGTACCGACGATCTCGATGTGCTCGACGCGGCTCTGCATGTAGTTCGCTACATCGGTACCGCCGCGGGTGACGATGGCACCCAGCGGCTTGACGCCGACTGCATAGGCACTGTCCAGCGCACCTTCGTACAGGGTAACGACGCGTTCCACATCGCCGTCGAGGGTTACCGGACCGTGGGCGGTTTCCAGGGTGCGTACTTCGGCCAGCGCGTCCGCGGCAACGACGGACAGGGCGGCGGACAGGATAAAGGCTAGGCCCCGGTGGGCCAGGCGGGGATTCATCATGGTGTTACGGACTCCCATTGGATGGTCAGTGTTTCCTTACTGGCGAAACGGACGAGATGATCGGCGATCACGGCCTGTAATCGGGTCATGGATTCCTCGTCGTCCGCTTTGACGTGGATCGCCAGCACGGATTCGCCGGCTTCCAGATAAGCGTCGCCGAAGGGAAACGAAGCGGAGCCGATATGGTCGTCGAACTGCACTTCGATCTTGTGGCTGAAGTGTCGCAACAGCTTCTTCATGTTGATCGAGGGCGACGCCGTCTCGACGTTGGCAATGGCTTTAAGCATGGTTATCCGGTTCTCCAGTACTCGTATACTCCAGCCAAAGCCGGAGTATACGGGGTGATCGGGGAGACCCTCGGGGCCTCGTCAGTTATCAGAATCCGACGTTCAGCGCCAGCCAGTAGCGGCGGCCGTCTTCGGTAAAGCCGTATTCGTCGTAGTTCACGTCTTCGTCGAGGATGTTGTAGATACCGGCCTTGACCGTGGTATTCGACGTCAGCTCGTAACCGAGCCCGGTATCCACGAAGGTATAGGACGGCGCCACGGTATCGCTCTGGGATGGGCCGGTGGTGGGCTGGCTTTCCTCGCCGCGGTAGGTGGCCCGTACCCAGGTGGCCAGACGGCTGCTGGCCTGCCAGTCGAGGCTGGCGGACACCAGGTGCTTGGGCAACTGGGTCAGGGGCTCGCCCTCGTACTCGCCGCTCTTCTGCTCGGAATCGGTGTAGGTGTAGCTGGTGGAGACATCGATCGTGTCGGTAAGGGGCGCTGAGAGGGTGAACTCGACGCCCTGAGTGACAGCTTCATCGACATTGATGCGGTAGGTCGGATCGGCGCCGAAATCATTGGGGCCGTCCGTACAGGTTGTGATCGGGCAGCCGACACGGGTGATCTTGTCTTCGAAGTCGTTGTAGAACACCGTCAGACTGGAGCTCAACCCGCTTTCGCCGTTGTAGTGAAGGCCAATCTCCTGGCTGACGGAGGTTTCAGGTTCGAGGTCCGGGTTGCCATAGATGTTTCCGCCACGGCTGACCTGGCCCCAGTCGGGGGTGATCTCTCGCAGGTTGGGCGAGCGGTAGCCCGTGGAAACGCCTCCTTTCAGGGTCCAGGCGGAAGCGAACTGCCATACGCCATACAGACGAGGGCTGACGTGGCTGCCATAGTTTTCGTCCTCGTCCAGGCGGGCGCCGCCGGTCAGCGAGAAGTTGTCGGTCAGCATCCACTCGTCTTCGGCAAAGACGGCCCACTTGTAGGCGTCCACATGGGTACGGTCGGAGATACGGTTTGATGTCTGGTCATCCAGTTCCTGCAGCTCATAGGTGGCGCCAACGCTCACCATATGGTTCGCCAGCGGCATCACGAGACTGCTCTTGGCGACCGTGTTGGTAATTTCCATTTCCCGGCTACGGTTTTCAGTCGCCTCCTGTTGGACATAAGTGTCCGAGGTCCCTATATCCCAGCGGCCGGTATGCGATAGTGAATAGTGTTTGTGAATATGCGTGTTGTCGGAGTCGGTACAGCCTTCCGCCGGTGCGGATACACCGACGAACGAGCGACGCCGCTGATCGGTAACGCCGGCTTCAAGCACGAAATCATGATCCGGGGTGGGCGTCAGTGCGAGGCGGCCGGTAACGCTCTGGAGTTCTTTCTCTTCGTAGCCGTTGATGATCTTGTCTTCCTCACGGCTGTATTGCTGGCCGTAGATCTGTAGCCCAAGCAGGTTTTCTATCAGCGGTCCGCCGACATTGAAGTTCGCCTGCTGGACGTTACCCGAGTCCTGGTCCTCCTGGATGATGGTGCTGATTTCGACATCACCGCTCCAATCCTGTGGCACCTTGCGGGTAATGATATTGATGACCCCGCCTATCGCGTCAGAGCCATAGAGTGTCGACATGGGGCCACGGACGACTTCGATACGTTCAATGGCACCCAGGGGTGGCAACCAGTCCTGCTCGAACCCTGCACTTCCGTTCGGACGGCTTTCGCGACTGGCCTGACGCTTGCCGTCAACCAGGATCAGGGTGTACGCAGCCGGCATACCCCGCATGCTGATATCGGCCCCGTTGTCACCGGCCCCACCGCCGGTGACGATGACACCCGGAATCTCGCGCAAGGCATCGGTTACGTCTTCGTAGGCGCCCTTGTTGAGCTTCTCACTGTCGATAACACTGATTGATGCCGGCGCATCGACGATTTCCTGTTCGTAGCCGGCGGCCGTCACCACCAGCTCATTCAGTGCAATGGAGTCATCAGCCCAGGCGAGGCTGTTCATCAAGGCCAGCCCTGTGCCCAGGACAGCCGCGCGCTTGGTGTTTTGTACAGCCATTTTTTCTCCAGCTTTCAGCGTGCTTCGTTTTACGAAAAATTTTGCAAATGATAATAGTTCGCATTGATGGCTGGCAGGTGATAATATCGAACGCTGTGTTGCAAATTCCTGAACGTCTCTTTGGACGGGAACCGACGATGTACGACCTCAAAGAACTGGAAGCTTTTGCCTCGGTGATTCGCTCGGGCAGCCTGACCGCCAGTGCCCGTGACCTGAACCTGCCCAAGTCCACTCTCAGCCGCCGTATCCGCCAGTTGGAAACCAGCCTCGGCCAATCGCTGTTGCGCAGGGAATCCAACCGCCTGATTCCCACTGAAGCGGGGCATGTGTTCTATCGCTATTGCCACGAAATACTGGCGCTGGCCTCCAGGGGGCAGGAAGCTCTCGACGAACTGCGTGAGCAGATCAGCGGCGAGCTGACACTTCGGGCCCATGGGGCCTTCAGTCGCGGCTGGTTTACCCGGCAGGTGGAGTCGTTCATGAGCGAGCACCCCGGCATCCGGGTTGTCCTCCAGACCCAGGTCACGGCGCCGACCCAGGCGCAGAGCGAAGGTATCTGCCTCTGGTTGGGAGAGATGGAGGATTGCGGTATGCGCCAGGAACTGCTTGGCTCCTTAACGCAGGGCATCTACGGTCAACCGGAGTACCTGGCGCGTCGCGGCCGGCCGGAGCACCCGCAGGCACTGGGAGCTCATGCCTGGGTGGATCTGCTGGGGACCAGCGGTGACGGTGTGGTGCTGCAGCATCCGCGTGAGGGCGTCTATCCCCTTTCGCCACCGGCGTCCTACCTCAAGGTCGATCAGTTGACCCTGCAGGGGGATGCCATTGCGCGCGGTCGCGGTTTGGGGCTGATGCCTCACTGGCTGGCCGATCTGCGCGCCCAGGCCCACCCCGGCACGCTGGAATTGTGCCTGCCGGAATGGCATGGACCGGCACTCCCGATCTGGCTGGTTTACCCCCACGGCCATCTGCCCCGCCGTACCCGGGCCTTTATCAGCTACTTGCGCAAGTCGGTGCCGGTGGCCTGGAATTCACGGTGGGTCGAGGCCATAGCCGTCTGAACATGAACCGTCGATAGGCGGAATCCCCTAGATTATGTAGCTGGCTAAATAAACTCCGCGCACGCTAGAATTAAAATAACTTAGCTTGCTATATTTTCTGGCTCGAGTACCTTAGCCGCGCCAGCCGAAGGGAGTTTCCGCCATGTCCGATATCCATGCCGGCGATGCCTCGCCGGATGCCCTGACCTGTTCCATCCATACCCTGCTCAAACCATCCCTGGGCGGCGCGCTGGGTCGCCTGCACCGACTCTGGCGCCGGGCCATCTGCGATGCGGTTTCACCGCTGGGCATGACTGAAAGCCGCTGGTCGGTCATGGTCCACCTGGCCAAGATCGGCGAGGGCTGCAGCCAGCAAAGCCTGGCCCGGGAATTGGCGATCGAAATGCCTTCGCTGACCCGCACCCTGAACCAGCTCGAGCACCAGGCGCTGATCGAACGCCGCGCGGACCCCGGCGACCGCCGCGCCCATAGCCTCTGGTTTACCGACGCGGGTCGACGCATGACGGCGCGCCTTGAACAGCGGATCCAGTCCGTCCGCAATGATATTTGTGAAGGCCTCGACGAGGCTCAATTGGACGCCTTTGCTGCCACCGTCAGCCGCATGGAAGCCAACGTACTCAATCATCTCAAGCAATCCCGGAGAGAAGGCCAGGAATGACCCCCGATCAGAGTTTTGCCCGCTGGGTGCATGTATCCCTGGTGGCCTTTGTTGTCTTGTTCGTCTACTTCCTGATTGCCGACCTGTGGATGCCGGTTACCCCGCAGGCCCGTGTGATGCATTCTGTCGTGCAGGTGGCGCCCCGCGTCGGCGGTCCCATCGCGCAGGTCTACGTGCACAACAACCAGCACGTGGAGACGGGGGATATCCTGTTCACGCTGGATCAGCGGCCCTATGCGCTCGCTTTGGAGAAGGCCGAACTGGCATTGGAGTCCGCCAGTGTTCAGAACGACCAGTACGATGCCGCCATCGCGGCAGCGGAAGCGCAACTGGCCTCGGCGCAGGTCCAGGCGGACGAGCTGTCGCGTGAAGCCGCGCGTATGGAGCGCCTGCTGGACCGCGGCGGCGTATCGCGACAGCAGGCAGACCAGACCCGGAGCCAGTTCGATGCGGCCAAGGCGGAAGTACAGGCTGCCCGGGCTCAAGTGCACCAGGTGGAAGTCCAGCGCGGTCTCACCGACGGGCAGAACCTGCGCCTGCGCCAGGCTCGCAATGCCCTCGCCCAGGCCCAGCTCGACCTGAACTACACCCAAATCCGTGCCGAAGAGAGTGGTGTCATCTCCAACCTCCAGGTTGAACCGGGCACTTATGCCAAGGCGGGCACATCACTCGCGGCGCTGGTCGCCGACGAGGCCGATGTGATCGCTGATTTCCGGGAAAAGTCCCTGGCGCACATGCAGCCGGGTGCCCGGGCGGCGGTCGTCTTCGATGCCTTGCCCGGCAGAGTGTTCGATGCCCGGGTCAACGCCGTTGATGCGGGGACCCGGCAAGGGCAACTGGCGGCCGACGGCAGCCTGGCCTCGCCGGACGCCACCGACCGCTGGGTGCGTGATGCCCAGCGCCAGCGGGTACACCTGCAGCTCACGGATGCTCCGGATTTGTTGGAGCGGTTGCCCTCCGGCGCCCGCGCGACGGTGCAGTTGTTCCCGGTCGAGGGCGTCGCCGCCTGGCTGGGTTCGTTGCAGATCCATGCGGTCAGCCTGATCCATTACGTGTACTGAGCATGCTGCACTTTAAACCTCTACTGGTCGTCAGCAAGCGTGAGCTTGACACCAACGACCTGCGCCAATGTCTGCGTATTGCCTTCGGCGGTACGTTGGGCTTCCTGGTGGGCAAGCTGACCCACGACAGCTATGGGGCCTTCTTCACCGTTTTCCCCATGCTGCTGTTGGGAATGGTACCGCGGATGAACGCGCACATATTGCGACAGTTCGCAGCCAACGTCCTCCTGGTCAGTGGCGTCGTGCTGGTGATTCAGGGTCTTTTCGGCGACAAACCCGTACCCATGACGCTCATCGTCATGGGGATGTTCGCCCTGTTGTTCCGGGAAATGACCCGCGGGCCCAACTTTCTCTTCGGCGCCATGTGCATCGTCAACCTGTCCATGCAGATGCACTTCGCCAGCTATCCAACGGCAGACGTGTTCAACATGGTAGGGTCGAATATCGGCGCTTCGATCAGTACTTTCCTGATTGCCACCCTGATGCATTGGGTTTTCCCGGATGTGGCGCCGCGCGAAGCTCGTCAGGTACCCGCTAAACCTATCACCAACCAGCGGCATGAGGTGATCCTGGCCACCACGGTGGCGACCCTGTCATTCGTCGCCTTCCAGGTGATGGACTTGAGTGGTTCCCTGTCGGCGCAGGTGGCGACTATCCTGGTGCTGTTCCCCATGAGCTGGAAGGGTGCGGTACCGGCAGGCTGGAACCGCGCATTGGGTACGCTGGTGGGCTGCAACGTAGGCCTGCTGGTCCAGTTGATCCTGATGAACCATTTCACGGTATTGCTGTTTATTGCTTTCGGCCTGTGGATCAGCCTTATGATCTTCGCCCGCTACCATATGCTCGAGGGCGGTATGTCCGCGGCGGGTTTTGGCGCGCTGACGACGATGGCGATCCTGTTCGGCCAGTACCTGACGCCCCAGCAGGACCTGGTCTACAGCGACCTGTACCGCTTCAGTTCGCTGGCGGTAGCGGTGTTGGCATCGCTGACGGCGGTCTACGTGATGCACCGGATCCTGAACTGTTTTGCCAGTACCCGGCTCCAAACCGACCCGGTCTGACCAACCTGCCGCTTGACCTGAAACGGAGACAGGGCAACATTGGACAGCTTTGACGGTTTCCGATTCATTTTCCGTGAGGTTCATGCGTGGCAGGCAAATCAGGCTGGAAACGGATAGCTCGCTGGCTGCTCTTTATCCTTCTCGGCGTGTTGGCCTTCATAATCGGGTTGATCGCCCTGCTGCGGTTTGTCGATCCCCCCACCACAGCGTTCATGATGGCCGACCGTCTGCAATATCCGGAGCGCCGGCAGGTGCAGAACTGGGTCGACCTGGAGGATATTTCCCCATGGATGCCGCTGGCCGTGATTGCCAGCGAAGACCAGCGTTTTCTCCAGCACTGGGGCCTGGACCTGGACGCGATCGCCTCGGCGGTACAGGAATACCGTGAAGGCGAAGGTCTGCGCGGTGCCAGCACGATTTCCCAGCAGACCACCAAGAATCTGTTCCTGTGGAATGGCCGTCAGATGATTCGCAAGGGCCTGGAAGCGGGTCTGACCCTTGGACTGGAAGCGCTCTGGTCCAAGCGCCGGATCATGGAGGTGTACCTGAACGTCGCGGAATTCGGCGATGGGGTCTATGGTGTCGAGGCGGCCAGCCGGCGTTTCTTCGGCATACCGGCCAGCCAACTCAGCGCTTCCCAGGCAGCACGCCTGGCGGCGGTACTACCCAACCCCAAGGCGTACAGTGCTGCCCGACCATCGGACTACATCTGGCAGCGGGTCGACTGGATCACCGGGCAGATGTACCAGTTGGGCGGGCCGTCGATGGTCCGGGAACTGACCCAAGCGCGCTGATATCGTGACGGTATGGGACGGGCATCATTGGACGGACAACGGAGTAGCGTGTGCTGCAGATTTCACGCAATGTGAGCATTCCCGACGACGAGATTGAGATGACCGCCATCCGCGCCCAGGGTGCCGGCGGCCAGAACGTCAACAAGACCTCCACGGCGATCCACCTGCGTTTCGATATCCGTGCCTCATCGCTGCCGGACGTCTATAAGGAACGGTTGACACAACTGAACGACCAGCGCATCAGCAACGAGGGTGTGTTGGTGATCAAGGCCCAGCAGTTCCGCACCCAGGAAAAGAACCGCGAGGATGCCCTGGAACGACTGCAGGCGTTGGTCCGCAGTGTGGCCCAGACGCGCAAGACGCGTAAGGCGACCCGCCCCACCCGGTCGTCCCAGCGCAAGCGGATGGATCGCAAGTCCCAGCGGGGCAAGACCAAGCAACTCAGGGGCAATGTGAAACTGGACTGATGTTGTAGTCAGAAGGTCATTCCGGTGTCACGATCAACCGATAAACGGTACAGAGCAAGAGGACTCAGGATGAACCCAACAGGAATTCGACGCTCACAGGTCGGTTCAGGACCGGCGGCCCTGGTGGCTGTGCTGCTGGCGGCGTTAGTCGTTACGGGCTGCGCCAGCGACGCCAAAATCTGGGGAGGCGTGCCGAACATGCGTCAGATCGAGGGCACGGTGACCTACCATGAGCGCATGATGGTGCCGACGGACTCGACAGTAACGGTGATACTCGAGGACGTGTCGCTGGCGGATGCGCCGGCGGAAGTGGTGGCCCAGACCAGCTTTCGTTCCAGGAACGGACCTCCCTGGTCCTACATGCTCAACTATGATCCCCGGCTGATCATGGACGGCCGCCGCTATAACCTGCGGGCCAAGGTCACCAGCAATGATCGCCTCATGTTCATCAGTACCGAGGCGAACCCGGTGGTTCCCGGTGAAGTGGACGGCGCAGTGGATATCGTCGTCAACCGCGCTGGTGGCAGCGTGGCTGCGGTCGATCGCCCAGATGATGCCTCCGACTCGCTGATCAACACCTTCTGGGAGCTCAAAGGGCTTTTCGGTGATCCCATCAGCGAGGAATCCGACAAGCGCAAGCTGAATATCGTGCTGGTCAAGGAAGACAATCGGGTTGCTGGTTTCTCCGGTTGCAACCAGTTTTCCGGAAGTTTCACGCGGGACGGGAGTAAGCTTCAGATCGGCCAGTTGGTGTCCACACAGATGGCCTGTTTCGAGGGGTTGGAGCGGGAGCAGCAGTTCCACGAAGCGCTGCGGGAAACCGTGCGCTATACCATCGAAGGTCCGGTACTGAAGTTCTACAACGGCGATGACGAAGTGGTACTGGAATTCCTCTCCGGCGAATATTCATGATGCGGATGTCGTATTGAGTGGTCGCGGCCATGAGTGAACACATCCTCAATATCACCAACGGCGATTGTGCGGTAACCGCCATGACAGCCGCTGGGTTGCCGGGTGACTTCCTGCCGTGGCGGGATATCCTGCACGAAGGGCCGGTGCCGTCCGGGCTTGACCTGGCGGCCCTGTCCGACGTGCGCGCCCGCTATATCGCGGACCGCAATTGGGCGCCGCTGGACACCTTGCTCACCGATTTCCAGGCCAGGGATTCCGGGTTGGAGGATTTCCGCAGTTACGACAGGGTGCGGCTTTGGTTCGAGCATGACCTGTACGATCAACTGCAGCTGCTGCAAGTGCTCGACTGGTTTGCCGACCGGGATCCGGGCGACACCCGGCTGACCATGCTATGTACCGACGAATACCTGGGCCCGGCGTCGCCCGAGGCCCTGCAGCAGCGGTTGAACGCGGAAACGCCCGTGACCGCTGACCATCTTGAGCTGGCCCGCCGCGCCTGGGCAGCCTTTCGCGAAGCGACGCCCGAGGCCTGGGCCTTGTTGTTACAGGACGACCTCACCCCGTTGCCATTCCTCGACGGCGCTGTCCGTCGCCTGCTGGAGGAATACCCCCACCCCCGCACCGGCCTGTCGCGCACGGCCTACCAGGCCTTGTCTTTGGTGGCCCAGGGTGAAGAGCGCTTCAACGTCCTGTTCAACGAATACCAGAACACTGAGGAGCGCCGTTTCATGGGCGACCTGGGTTTCTATGGATTGCTGCACACCCTGTCCGAAGGCGAACAGGCGCTACTGGCCATCGAACGGGAAACGCCGGCTCACCTGATTGACTCTGAGCAACGCTACACGGTCACCCGTCATGGCCGCGACGTTATCGCTGGCCGCGCTTCAGCAGGCGACCAGTTGGCGAGGGATCGCTGGATCGGCGGCGTGCGGCTCCAGCCAGCCCACTACTGGACGTGGGATGCCGGCGCGGAAATCCTGGCCGAGGTCCGAGGCTAAACTTGCCATTCCCACCTTAGCGATTGAATGAGCGAACAACTACCGAATGTGCAACAGGCTCCCCCTATGCGAACCAACCTAATCCTTATCGGCATGCCGGGCTCCGGCAAGAGCACCGTCGGTGTACTGCTGGCCAAGCAGGCGGCGATGAATTTCGTGGATACGGACCTACTGATCCAGTCGGCGGAGGGGCGCACCCTGCAGGACATCGTCGACCATGATGGCTACGATGCCCTCCGCCATATCGAGGAGCGGGTGCTGTGCCAGGTCGATGAGCACGGCAGTGTGATCTCCACCGGCGGCAGTGCCGTCTACAGCGAAAAGGCCATGGCCCATCTCAAACAGCAAGGCATCGTTGTCTTTCTCAATGTCTCATTGGCAACGGTGAAGAAGCGAATTGGCGACTACAGCCTGCGGGGCATCTCCAAGCGGCCGGACCAGACGCTGGAGGAACTGTTCGAGGAGCGTTACGCACTCTACAACCGGTACGCCGATATGGTGATCGACTGCGACGCGCTGACCCAGGACCAGGCCTGCCAGTCAGTCATGGATCAGTTGCCAGAGACCGTTCGCTCACCGGAACATCACTGATATGTCCCGACTACGGTTTGGGGTGGTCGTGCTACTCCTGGCCCTGTCCGGGTGCCAAACCCTGGGGTCCAGCGAGGAACGGCGCATCGGCGAAATGGTTCAATCCATCGAAGCCGCCATCGCCGCGCCGGGGGATCCCGAATCCTTGGCAACGGTGGCCCGCTACGGAACCGATACCCGCTACTACGTCATGATTCGCGGATGGCTGGTGCAGGAACTACGGGGTGTGGAAAGTCAGCTTGAGGCCAGCCGGGATTCGCAACTGAAGGCAGAATTCCAGCAAAAGGCGGATTTTCTCCGCTCGGCAATCCGCCGCATCGATCTCGAATAATTTGCCGATGCCATGCGTGGTCCACCTCTACGTGCGTGGTCCACCTCTAATGGGATGCCAGGCGTTTACGTTCTAATACGGTCTTTGTCTTGCGCGCGATATCGGTGCGGGATTGTCGCTGCTCACCCAGGGATCGATGAGTCGGGCGAGCAGCGGTTAGAGCCTAGTCAGGAATGCGCACCTGGTCGTCCTCGAACAGGATGCGATCACCTTCGGCGGGTGTGGCCTGGATCGGCGGCACGTTGGTGGCGGTCAGCGTCGGCGCGCCCGTACCACGGGGTGTCGTGCGGACCACCTGGCTGGGCGGCAGTGCGACACCGTCCTTCAGGTGGGCGTACACCAGGTCCAGCGCCTGGAAGTAGTAGCGGTGCAGCGGCACATAGAGCGCGTCGAAACCCGGAAAGGCATTGAACGCATCCAGGTGGTGGGCGTTGAGCACTTCGTAATAGCGCAGTCCGCTGTCGCCGCCTTCCACAGTCTGGTTCAGGCCGAAATAGGGCCGCGAGGTATGGTTGATCGGCAGGACCGCATCGGAACGGCCGGTGACGAAAATCGTTGGCTTACCCCGCAGGTTACCGCTGGCGCGGATGTCTACAATGCCTGCAGCAATGGCCCCCGATTGTTCGGCCAACAGGCTGGACAGCAGACCCCCGCTGATCGGGTCGCGGCCTTCGGCCAGGCCCTGCAGGCACAGCAGTGCGTCCAGACCGTAGTCTTGAATACCGCTGCTGGGTGAGGTGCTGAGTTTCAGGTCGGTCGGTACGCCGGTAGCGCCGTCGTACACCTGGTTCACGCCGCCGGTGGGCGGTATGCCGTTACTGGTGGCGAACAGCAGTTCCTCGGACACCTGTGCCAGGGGGACGACCGCACCAGTTGTGGCATCCGTGGCGGCCAGGCTCAGTCCGCACACCCGGTCCTCGACGCCGAACTGACCGTAAGCGTTGGCGTAGGTCATGGAGATGCTCTGGGCCACGGCCGCACCGAAATGGCTCGGCGCCACCAGGTTCTGTTCCGGCTGGATGCCGAATTCCTCTTCCAGTATGCGCTGGGCGTCCGCGGCCTGGGCGTCCACATCGGCGCCGATGACCAGGCCCTTGTTGAACAGGGACGTACAGATATTCTCGTCTACGTCGAAATCATTGAGGGCATCGTTGAAGGGAGCAGAATCCCTGGTGCCCGGCGCCAGGTTGGCGCAGCCCTGGTAGACCGCAATAGCAGTGGTGTAGTCCAGCAGACTGCGGCTGTGCTCGGTGATGACCGGGCCGTCGCCCTGGCGGATGGTGAAGCTCGTGTTGACGGTTGGATTGACGTTGGGTTCGGAGACGGCGACGCCATCGATCAGGCCGTCCTCATCCTGTTCTGCGGCCCGCACGGACGCCCCGCCGCCGTTGGATACGGATGAGGCAATGACCAGCGTGTTTTCAGGCGTTACGGTGACCAGGCGATCGCCGTCATCGGTCTCCTCGCCGAAGCGCTCGTTGAGGATGTAGAAGCCGAACTCGATGGACGCGAGCACATATTGCCCCCAGTCTGCCTCGGGATTGGTTTTGGAATGGGCATGCTTGAAGGCGAACCGGTCCGGCCAATTGCTGTTGAAGGTGGCCCGTTCGCTGGCTTCGAGATCGCTCTCGAACTGGACATCGACATTTTCGTTGGTGGTGAGCTGCCCGCGCATGTCCTGCGCCGCGCCGGTTTCCATATTGAACGATCCGGTGCCGGAGCCCTTATCGGTGTAGACTACCGCACAGCCCTTCTTCAGGCCCCATTCGCCGGCGGTGCCAATGGCGCCGTAGATGCCGCGGGAACCGGAGGACGGCGCGGTCACCATGCAGGAAGCGGCAGGGTCATAGCTGTCCGGAATCTGCACCATGACGGTCACCGGCACCTCGGCCTCGTCGAGGCGGATATAGGCCAGGTACTCATCGCCGGGGATCATGCCCTCGGCGTCATCCGCATCCACCTGCGGGCCGAACAAGTTGCCGTAACCACCGCCGGCACTGGTATCCACCAGGGCCCGGTAGTTGTTGTAGATCGCCAGGGTGCGAAGCTCCTCGGCGGTGGGGTTGATCGGATCGGCGGGCGTGGGCGCGGTAGCGCTGGCCAGGCCGCTGGCCCCGAGACCGGCGGTCAGCAGGTCGTTGCTGGCGCCGTCATAGCGGGTGTGCTGGATATTGCCGCTGACGACATCCGGTCGGACGTTGATGACGCCGTCCGGGCCGTCGTCGTCATCGTCGCCACAGGCGGTCAGGCCCAGGCAAAGCGAGCCGACCAGGGCGCAGATCAGCAGTTTCTGGTAGCTGGGGGTCATGGTGGTTTTCCTCGGTGTTGTTATTGTTCGGCCGCCCTGCAGCCGGCCTCGAAGCTGGCTGCAGGGGCGTCCTTTCCTTTCGCGGTTGCCGGTTTACGGACACTGCCCCGCTTCGAAGACACCGGAGCTGGATTCCCGAACCCAGGTATAACTGCCGGAAATCTGGCCCAGGGCACCGTCACCGCCCACGGTGTAGTAGCCCATCTGGTAGTAGGCCCGGCCGGCGGACTGGTGCTGCAGGTTGGTGCCGTACCAGTCTTCGCAGGTCTGGCCGTCGCCACCGCCCTCGCCGGCACGGCAGGCTTGGGGTTCGGCGGCATACCAGGTGCCGGGTTCGCCCTGGTACAGCGTGACGGAGGACCAGGTGTCGAATGAGGCGCCGATATCCTGCTGGTCGGTCAACGAGAAGGCGCGCAGGCTGGAGGTCCCGCCGGCGACCGCGCGGCCTGCCGTGATGTGGGCGCTGGGAGAGGCGGATGCGGTATCGCAGGTGACATCCGGTGCGCTCGGATCGATCACGGTGACCGTGCGGGTCCGACTGACGGTGTTGCCGTCGGAATCCGTGGCCTCATACGTACAGGTATAGTCCCCCTCGGTGCTGGTATCCACGCTGGAACAATCGGCATCGACACTGAGGCTGCCGTCTTCCTGATCGGTGGCGCTGGCGCCGGGATCGCTAAAGCTTTCGCCCAGCTCGATTTCCATCGGGTTGTCCCCCTGGAGGGTCAACGTAGGTGAGCCGTTACTACCGCCGGAGCCATTGCGGCTGTGGCGGTTGAAGAAATCCCAGATGATGTCCGGGTAGCTGGGGCCGGCACGGACCGCCCAGGCGCCTTCGTTGCCGTCCTCGCCGCCGACCCAGTAATGGCCGTGGTTGGTATCGGTGCTATTGGCGGTGTTTTGCGGCCCGTCGAAGAAGACCGTTTCGACGATGGAGCGGCCGTTGCCGGTGCCGTAGCGGGTGTGCATGCAGTTGTAGTTGTTCTGGTAATAGGGGCTGCAGGCGGCCTGGCTCTGCTGGGCCTCGGCTGGGGTGTCGTGGCTGGCGTCGCCGAACACCTGCAGGTGTGCATCGCGGATATTGCGTCCGGCGGGCTGGATCACCGTGCAGTCGTTGTTGCTCTGCAAAACCATCATCGGGATGGGGTAGGTATCGTCCAGCTCCGCCTCCATGTCGCTCGCCACCTGGCTGACGCTGTGGAAGGTGGCATAACCTGGGCACTGGCCGGACAGGGAGACCGAAGCGGCATCCTCGCCGTAAGGCAGGCCCGAGGCGGAGGCGGTAGCAGCCCAGTATTCGTTGTGTGCGACGGCGGCGACGACGGCCATGGCGCCGCCGGAGGACAGGCCGGTGATGTATCGTCGGTTGGGATCGACGCTGTACTGCGCTTCCACGGTCTGGCCGATGCGTACCAAATCCTGGGGTTCACCGGAGCTTTCGTGCTGGTGCTGGTCGAACCAGAAGCCCCAGCAGTTCTGGTTGCGCAGGCCGTCGTAGCTGGTGATAAATGGCGTCACCAGGATAAAGCCGTACTGGTCGGCGGCGGCCTGCAGGCCCCATTCGTTCAAGGCATTGGCCTGGGTCTGGCTGCACCCGTGCAGGGCCATCACCATCGGTGCGGGGGTGGTGAGGTTATCGGGAATATAGACTTGGTATTGGCGGTCCCGGGAGGCGGCATAGCTGCCGGCCGGGAGGGTGTTGGAGGTCACGGTGCCGGCCTGGACCGACGTCACCGCGGTGACCATCGCAATGGCGACCGTCGCGGCGACCGCGAGCAAACCTCGGATCGTCATGGCATTTCTCCTTCCTGTCTTGTTTTTGTTAGGAATGGGCCTGGGCTTGAGCCCCGGCGAGAAGGCTTATGCGTATGCTGTGCCAAGAATAAAAATCGATTTAATACAGAAGGTTAAGATGGCTCTCGATTTTCTGGTTAAAAAGTATCCGGAAATCCGGACAACGTTAAGTGGTTGATATGGGCCGGGATGGCTTGGTAGGCGTGGGGTTTGGCGGGTTGGCGTTGTGTCCGGTTGTTCAGACAGTGTTCGGGTTTCCGGACAGTTTTGGTTTTGGGCGGATTATTTGAAGATTGGGGGTAGGGTGGTGGGAGGTGGATGCGCGCCCTCGCTTACGTTGTCCTGGATGGCCGTCCGTGGCCAACCATGACAACCGGGACGTCCCTGTCCCTCCTTCAGCGAGGGCGCCCATCCACCTCCTTCGAGTCTCGAGGAATTCGCCATTAGGTTTGGCGCGGGCGTAGGAGGCTGACGCCGACACTCACAGCGGCTGAAGCAACCAAGGCACCGACAAACGGCGCCAGCGTCGGCACGCCTCCCGGGAAACTCGCCACCTGCATCCCCATCACGAAACTGCCGGTTTCGATCCAGCCGGGCAAAACGGCGCCAAACAAACCCGCGACAGCGCCCCAGACGGCGGCTTCGGTGGTCATGCGTGACCAGAGGCCCATTAGTACGGGTATGACAGCTGTGGCACAGAGCAGGTCGGCGATGAGGAACAGGCGCAGAACCGAATAACCCTGCAAGGCAATAAGCACGACAGGGACCATCAAACCCACCGTGATCCAGCGCGCGGCGCTCAGCGAGAGCCCGCTCTTTTCCGTCACCGCGAGGGACGCAAGACCGTTCTGCAGGGTGTCGACGGAGGACGCGACCAGTGTTAATGCCAGGATGAGGGCGACCAGGGCGAGCCAATCCGGGGCCTGGCTGAGCAGCGCGAAGAAGGGAATGGGCGGTGAGCCGAGGTCGACGCCGCTCATGGCGGCGGTAACGCCCAGGCCTCCAACCAGGGCCACGACGGCAATGGTGATGACACCGCCAAGGATGGCCCCCTGGCCTAATGCCGCGCCATCCCGCGCGGCCCAGACCCGTTGCCAATAACCCTGGTGGAACAGGTTGGCGGCCGTCACTGCCAACACCAGCGTCAGCGCCACACCTAACGCGCTACCGATGGGCGCTGAAGGCATCGGTGTACGATCCACCGGGCTGGGCAACCCCGGCAGCGCGACAAAGCCCACGACCAGGATCAGCCCGACCAGCAATAGCGCCTGCCAGCGGTCGGTCACCAGGCTGGCCCGGAGTCCACCCCAGGCGGTATAGATCAAGGTGGCCCCGGCAACGCCCAGGATGGCGACGTTGCCGTTGAGATCCGTCAGCAGTCCGGTGATGGCGCCCACGGCGGTCAGTTCTGCGGTCAGGAAGCAGAGCATGTAGAGTACGGAGATCAGCGCCACCCAGCGGCGCATACCGGTGCCGTAGCAGGTCTGGGCGAACTCGCCGATGCTGCGGCCGTGTGGCAGGTGGCGTCGAATGGCAGGGCCGCAGAAGGCAAATACGATAAAGGGCAGTGCGGCGCCAAGGGCATAACCGGCCAGACCGATGGGGCCGACCAGTGCCCCCACTTCAGGCGGGGCAAAGAGAATCCAGCCACCCATGCCCGAGGCCAGGAACGATAGCCCCAATGCTCGGGCCCCTTGGGAGTTGCGGGCGGTAACATAGTCATCGAGGCCGCCATCGGCGACCCGGGCGCGCAGGCCCAGCCAGGTAAACGTAATCAGTGCGACCGCAACGGCCGCTACGGTAAAGATCATGTCGCGCTTCCTCCGCCGGTATCAACCGGATCAGGTTCCAGGGTTTCCTCAGACGCGTCGTTAAACGACGGCGCTCGATGCCTTCTCAGTCCGCTAGACGGACTCCCCCGGCGACTCAGTTTGTGAATAGTTCAGGACGGTCCATACTGACACAGATCCGGTTTTGTCGCGATTGATGTTCATTCGCGCGTGATCGGCTTCGTGACTGGTCTCGTAACGGAAGCGGATAGCACTTGGAGAACAGATCAAGGACATTCAGGCAGCAGGGAGAAAGTCCCATGGTTTCATTAAGTCAACGTATGGTTTGGGCAGCGTTGCTTTTACTGGCCAGCGCTGTGGCCGTCGCCGCCAATCACGTGAAGGTGACGCCCTTGGGCGGTCAGGATGGCGAGTTCTGCGCCCTTGATCGCGCCATGGTCTTTGAAGATCCCAACGGCACGCGCATCCTCTACGATGCGGGCCGCACAGTGGCGGGCGGGGACGATCCCCGGTTGGGCAGCATCGATGTCGTGCTTGTCAGTCACGTCCACGGCGACCACATCGGCGATCGCCATATTCCCAAACTGAATGCCGGCAGTTGTGGCAAGCCCGACGCCTCCGTGGATGCGACGCCACTGTCCAACAGCGTGAAAATCGCCATGGCCAAGAACGCCAAGATCGTCACCGGTAGCGAGATGCCCCAGTTCTTTGCCGGCAAGCTGCGGTCCGCCGGGGGTAATCCCGAGAATTCAGTTCTGGTGCGCTTCGGTGCCATGGTGGATGTTGGCGGTGTCGGCATCACGACGGTGCCTGCCGTACACAGCAATGGCCTTGCGCCCTCGTTTATTGGCGGCGAGTTGGCAGAGCGCATGAAGACGGCGGGTATCGCGGGCTACGTTGGGCCCCCCACAGGTTACGTTCTCAAGTTCAGCAATGGTCTTGTGGTGTACCTTTCCGGTGATACCGGTGTTACGGCTGAGCAGGAATCCGTCGTGCGTGACTACTATGGCGCCCGAATGGTTGTGATGAACATTGGCGATACCTATACCACTGGCCCCAAGGAAGCGGCGCATGTGATCAATGAGATGATCCAGCCGGCCAGCGTCATACCGTCACACGCGAACGAGCCGGCCACGGAAAATGGCAAAGTCCGCGAGGGTACTCGCACGGCCACGTTTACAGAGGCCAGCAAAGTCCCGGTACATATCCCGTTGAGCGGCCGGACGCTTGCCTTTGATGGTACAGGCAGGTGTGTGGAGGGTTGTTAGAGGTTTGAGTTGGATTCGCGGTCGGCCGATCCTGCGGTTATGCTTGGTACCGTGTTTCCCCGGGGTAGGTCGGCCATTCCGATGATTGAGGAATTCGATGAGACCGCAATAGCGCTCGCCTTCACATTTAATGCGGTGGTAACCGCGCTGGCAGTCCTGATTCACTACCAGTGCCTGTCATGGTTGAGTCACCTGGTTCCCGCACTCGGGCTACCCCACCGCTTTCGTATCGTCGTGGGTGTGTTCGGTGCCCTTCTGGCGCACCTGGCAGAGGTCTGGGTTTTCGGCGCGGCCTTCTACTGGATGAATGCGTCCACCGAGTGGGGCCACTTGGGCGGGAACTTCTCCGGATCGCTGCTCGACTGTGTCTACTTTTCCCTCACCACCTTCACCACCGTGGGTTTCGGTGACGTCGAACCGTTTGGGTATATCCGGTTCCTGGCGGGTATCGAGGCGCTTACGGGGCTGCTGTTGATCACCTGGAGCGCCTCATTCCTGTTCCTGGAAATGCAGCGCTTCTGGCGAGATCAAAAGCGTTGATGGCTCAGGTGCCTTCCACGGAAACCTTGGAGGCCGCCGCCTCCAGTTCGATAATCAAACGACGCAGGCGCTGGCCCATATCGGCGCTATCCACCAACTGGCCGACCATGGCCTGGGTCGTTTCGCGAATGCTCTGCAGGTTCTGTTGCACGTCATCCGTCGAGGCCGTCTGCTCGGCGGAAACGTCGGCGATGTCCTGGTTGGTTTCGTCGATACGCGCCACCATCGCGCTGATTTCCTGCAGAGCGGTAGCGCCGGCGTCGGCTTCTTCCACGCAGCGGCTGGCATCGACCGAGCTGGAGTTCATCTGCTGAACTGCAGCTCCCATGGTGCCCAGCAGCCGGTCGATGGTGCCCTGGATCTGTTCGGTGGAATCCTGAACCCGCTGGGCCAGTTTGCGAACCTCGTCGGCAACCACGGCAAAGCCGCGGCCCTGATCGCCAGCTCGCGCAGCCTCGATAGCGGCGTTGAGGGCCAGCAGGTTGGTTTGCTCGGCGATCCCCTGGATCTCCGTGACGGCACTGCCAATTTCACGGCTGTTCTCGGCCAGGGCCTCCACGCTACCAGCGGATTGTTGGATGATTTCCGCCAGGCGCTGGATCGAGCGTGAGGACTTGGCCACCCGCTCGCTGCCGTTAACAGCGGCTTCGCGCGCTTCATGGGACAGTTCCTTGGCAGCGTCGGCCTGCCCGGCGATCCCGCGGAATCCGTCCAACATGGCTTGTACGGCATCGGCAGAGCGGTCGGTACCCGTCTGCTGGCGCTTGAGTTCGTCACGACTGCGTTCGGAAGCGGCGGCGAGCGAGGCTACTTCCGATTCCAGGCGCTTGATGGCTTCCTTCATGCTGCGCACGACGTCTCCGGTGCGGCTTTGCATGGCGTTGAAGGCCTCACCCATCTCACCGATCTCGTCGGTAGAATCCACGCGGGCGCGCAGGCTCAGGTTGCCGGTGGTCTGAACCTCTACCATGGTGTTCTTCAAGCGGTAGACATGGCGCTCGATAAAGGTGATCAGCAGCTGCGAGCAGGCCATCTCCAGCAGCATCAGGATGGCAACCACGCCTGCAAACGCAGGGGCGTGATCACCGAAGACAGCGCCGAATGTCTGGTCGGTGGCTGCAGCAATGCGATCCATGGCAAACAGAACCAGCAATACCAGGACGGCGAAGACGACGATATTGAGAAGCCAGAATTTGTACTTGAGTTTGGCGTTCTTGAGTAATGCAACCATAGGGCCTCTGCCGGGTATTCCGGTACAACAGGACATATCTTGACGATAGAGCGTCTAGTGTCGATGGAAATCTGTAAAGATGGAAAGTCTCTAAAGATAGCACCCTCTGATCGCCATGTGTTGTCTTGAATCAATACCGTTGGTCAGGAATTGTAAAAAAACCGGGGCGGATGGCGTCCCGGTTTTTCTGGCAAGCGGATGGGTTGCAGGTGCAGGTGCTTTAGCTACGTTGTTCAGCTAGCGTGGCGTTGTCCCCAACGGGTGATAGCCGTGAGAATACCAGCCCGGAATCGTCTACACGGCCGTAGCGCAGGTTCACCAGGTCCAAAAGGTAGTTCTGGTAGAGTTTCCACGGTTTGCGATCGCCCTGCTTGGGTAGCCGGTCCAGCGCACGCAGTACATAGCCGGAATCGAGATCGATAAACGGCTCCACCTTCACGTCGTCGTCTACTACCGGTGTACAGGCCTCATAGCCTTGGCGATCCATATAGTTGAGGATGCGACAAACGTATTCGCTGGTCAGGTCGGCCTTCAATGTCCAGGAGGCGTTGGTGTAACCCACCACCAGAGCCAGGTTGGGCACATTGCTGAGCATCATGCCTTTGTAGCTCATGGTGTCGCCCAGGGCGATCTTCTGTTTGTCCACGGTGACCTCGGCGTCGCCCAGGGCCACCAGGTTGAGGCCGGTGGCGGAGACCACGATGTCAGCTTCCAGCTCCTCGCCGGACTTCAGGCGGATACCCTTTTCGGTGAACGTATCGATGTGGTCGGTCACGACGTTGGCGGAGCCTTTGCGCAGGGCCCGGAACAGATCACCGTTGGGCACCAGGCAGAGACGTTGGTCCCAAGGGTCGTAGCTCGGGTTGAAGTGGGTATCGATATCGAAATCCCGACCCAGTTGGCTGCGCAGATGCTGTCGCAGCAGTTTGCGCATCAGCTTGGGGTAGCGCCGGCAGGCCTGGAAGAACAGCGTCTGCAGGCCCACGTTTTTCCAGCGGGTGAGCTGGTAGGCGGCCTTGGTCGGCAACACGCGGTTAAGGGTACGAGCGATGAGGTCCACGTCCGGCAGGGAGACGATCCAGGTGGGTGAACGCTGCAGCATGGTGACCTGGGCCGCGTCCTGCGCCATGGCTGGCACCAGGGTCACCGCCGTGGCGCCGCTGCCGATGACGACCACGCGCTTGCCGCTGTAATCCAGGTCCTCGGGCCAGTGCTGCGGGTGGATCAGTCGGCCCTTGAAGTTTTCTACGCCGGGGAAGTTCGGCATGTAGCCCTGGTCGTAGCGGTAGTAGCCCGAGCAGTTGATGATGAAATTACAGGTGAAACACGCGTTCCGGCCGGTCTTCTGGTTCTTTGCGGTGACGGTCCAGGTGGCGTCGGCGCTAGACCAGTCGTAACGGGTGACCCAGTGGTTGAAGCGGATCTTCTCGTCAATACCGTAATCGGCTGCGGTGCTTTTCACATAGCTGAGAATCGACGGGCCATCGGCGAGGGATTTGTCTTCCCGCCACGGGCGGAAGCTGTAACCCAGGGTGTACATGTCCGAGTCGGAGCGGATGCCCGGGTAGCGGAAGATATCCCAGGTACCGCCGATAGACGCCCGGCCCTCGAGGATGGCGTAGGTCTTGTCGGTGCAATAGGTCTGGATATGGTAGGCCGCGCCGATACCGGAGAGCCCGGCGCCCACGATCAGGACATCGAAATGCTGGTTTGCCATAGGGTCTGTCTCGCTTCAGCCCGGCGACGGAAGGCCAGAGGCTGTTGTCTGTTATTGTGGCGATATAAAGCAACCGCTTTACTTTATTTCAACCCGAGGTCGTCATGCAGTTCAAGTATTATTGGGCCAGGGCCAGGTTTCTGGCCCGGTTTCACCGGTCTCGACACGGTTCCGGGATAGGCTGGTGGGAAGAATCGATGGGGAGTCAGGACACTTGAGTCTGTCGAAACGCTATCTCTGGCTGGCGGCCAGCCTGGTATTGCTGTACCTGTTGCCGGCACCGTGGCTGGAATTGCAACGCGGAGCCGTGCTGGGTTCCGGTGAGCTGTGGCGTCTGGTGACAGCGCATTGGAGTCATGTGGGGCTGGTGCACCTGGGATTGAACACACTGGGAGTGCTGGTGCTGGCCAATCTCTTTCCAGCGCAGGATCGCTGGCAGTCTTGGCTACCCTGTCTGGTCGTGTTGGCACTGGCGGTATCGATCACCTTACTCGTGACACTGCCGATGCTGGCCTGGTACCGGGGTTTTTCCGGATGCCTGTACGGGCTGTTTATCTATGAAGGCATTCGCCACTTGAGAGTCCAGCCTTGGACCGCAGTGGCTGTGCTGGCGCTGGTAACGGGGAAGCTGGCGAACGATGCCCTTGGCCTCGGCGGCACGGGGACCTCAGTCCTGATCGGGGCACCGGTGGTCGAGACCGCTCATATCGCTGGTGCGGTTACCGGCGCCATCCTGGCCTTGGTGAGAGGCGTGCCCGGGCGCTCAGGCGCGCAATCGACGGCCCAGCACCAGTAGAAGCAGTGCGCCGATGAGTAGGCTTGGCATCGAGCCGCTGCCGCTATCGCCGGAGGATTCGGGCAGAGTGTCCTCCAGCTCCACGTCTGCCCTGGATTCGGTGTCGAGGCTTTGGATATTGATGCTCTCGAGCGACCGCCCCGTGCCCTCATCGTGGAACAGGCCGAGTCCCTCGACATACAGGCGTATCCGTTGTTCTCGGGTGATCTCGCTGGCCTCGTTGGTCCGGGTAACAAGGGTCGAAACAACGACACCCTGATGGGATTTACCCTGGAAATCGACCAGCATTTCCCGCACCGCTTCCAGCTCCAGATGCTCCCGGTAGGTTGCCGTCTTCTTGTGTTCGGTTGCCTCGTCCTCAGGCTTCCCTTTAATCCAGCGTTCAACGTCCCCCGACCACTCGTACTGGACACCCATCCGCAGGCCATCGGGCAGAATCAGCTTCGGTGTGGTGTAGACGAGGCGCACGTCGCTACCGCTGTCGTCGGTAAACCCGTGCTCCACGAGATGAATCCCATTGGTACTTCGTTCGATCACGTCGTAGGTATCGCTGTTTGATAGCCGAAAACGGCCAACCTTTTCCGTAATCGCCTCGCTTTCGAGGGCTAAGGTCGGACGGTCAGGTATGGTGTAAGTCCAGGCGATCTCCCCCAAGGGATAGAAATCGAATCCGTTGTGTAACGGGAAGACGTTCTGCACATCCGGATCGTATCCCGACAGCACCTCGGAATAGTTGGTCACCCGGTCACCGTCATAGTCTTCGGCGGCATCATCGGCATTGTATGGATCCAGTGCGTCATAGCCGTTTTCCTGGTCGTCCGTCAGGCCGTCGCCGTCGGTGTCCAGCGGGCCGCTGCCGGTATCGATGGTGGGAATGAAGTCCAGGTTGTCGATCCAGATGGCGTCCGCGCCGGCGGAAGCGGCTTCGTCCTTGCGGTAGACGAAGGTTACGGTGCTGCTAGCGTCCGGCAGGATGACGTCGGCCTGTTGCCATTCGCCGGTTTCACCGGTGCTCCTGAAGTTGAAGCGTTTACCGTTCACCTGGATTTCCAGCCGATCGCAGCAGCTTTGGGTCAGGGCCAGGTAATCGAACGAAAGGGTGCCCGCCGATAGTGCGCCGCTCAATGTAATAGCACTCATCTGGTCGTTACCGATGTCGCCTGAGCGCAGGCTTTGCGCGCCAGCCTGTGACTGCGTGCTGTCGACGTACCAGGCGGCCTGGCTGGCCGGGTCGTTCACCAGGTAGGCTGGCAGGGTGCTTTCAAAGCCCTCGGGTAGCAGGGAGGGTATATCGGGAGCTGCGTTGGCGGCAGCTGAAGTCAGCAGGTAGAGGATGGCAGCACAGGACCAGGCGCGTGGGAACGTCCCTTTCATGACGGCATTCCTTGTTTCAGGCATTTGTTGTTTTTTATGTTTTTGCGCAGCTGGCCCTGCGGGAGAGCAAACGAATTTCGGGGAGGCTACAACTGGGGCGGAACAGCGAGCGACAACCGAATCCAATCCGCTACGATGAACCAAGCCTATTCAATTCCATCTGTCGCTTCAGTGAGCGGTTTCTCAAAGCCAGGGATGGGCTTTTCGGCGAGAACTGATTGATTTTACCGCGGCCGATACCCAAATCATGCCTATGTTAATGACGAGGCATTCCCATGACCGACATCCTTCACATTCCCTGTCCACACTGTCTCAAGTTGAATCGTTTGCCCCGGGAACGACTGGGCGAGAAGCCCAATTGCGGGGCCTGCCACCAGCCCCTTCTGACCGGTAAGGTGGCCGATCTGACTGAGGCGGCAATGGATAGATTCACAGGCCGTTCGGATCTGCCGGTGCTGGTGGATTTCTGGGCCAGTTGGTGCGGACCCTGTAAGGCCATGGCGCCGGAATTCGAGCGTGCCGCGGCTGCATGGCAGAGTCAGGTGATGTTTGCGAAACTGAACACCGAACAGGCGCCGCAGGCTTCGACCCGTTTCGGGATTCGCAGCATTCCCACCCTGATCCTGTTCCGGGCCGGGCAGGAAGTTGCGCGGCAGAGTGGCGCCATGTCCGCTTCTCAGCTGAATGCCTGGTTAAGGTCGAAGCTGGCCTGAAGGCCCCACTCATACACTGGATACCCGTTTGCAGGGGGTGCAATGACGATGGATTTAGCCGGGGACCTGCGCAACCTTGAACAGTTGATCGACC
Source organism: Marinobacter nanhaiticus D15-8W (assembly GCF_036511935.1). Lineage (NCBI taxonomy): Bacteria > Pseudomonadati > Pseudomonadota > Gammaproteobacteria > Pseudomonadales > Marinobacteraceae > Marinobacter > Marinobacter nanhaiticus. Next base: position 182,650 of record NZ_AP028878.1, read on the forward strand.
GTATTGATCTGGCGGCGGCCGAGCGTAGCAAGGTCAAACTGGACGATATCCTGAACGAGATCGGCTATCGCTCCTTCGGCCCCATCGTGCTGCTGGCGGGTTTGATCACCCTGGCGCCGCTGATCGGCGATATCCCCGGTGTACCCACCCTGATGGCCTTGCTGGTGCTGCTTACCGCAGGACAGATGCTGTTCCGGCGTCAACACATCTGGATGCCCCGATGGATCGTCGGGCGCACTTTGCCCAGCGATAAATTGCGCAAGGGGCTGGCGTGGTGTCGCAAGCCGGCGCAGAAAATCGACAAGGTCATCAAGCCGCGCCTGACGCAGCTGATCAACGGCCCGGGCCTGAGCGTGCTGGCGATCGGCTCTGTAGTGGTGGCGCTGGCCATGCCGGCGATGGAGATCGTGCCATTCAGTGCCAACGGCGGCGGCCTGGCGCTGGTGATGTTCGGGCTGGCCATGATCTCCCGCGATGGCCTGCTGGCGCTCTTCGCCGTCATCGTGACCGGCGGCACGCTTGCCTTTATTCTCAACAGCCTGCTCTGACCAGGGGCTACTTTTCTATAACGGTCTACTTTGAGGTTTCGGCCAGCGCGGACCCGTCGGCTGTCGCGCGCGTAACCACCTGTTCCGGTTCGGCCTCGTTGGGGCGCCGTTCCAGTACGTCTTGCCGACGATCCCGGAACCAGCGTAGTGCCGGTTTTTCCACCCAACGATGGATCGCATACGCCAGGGTGAAGGCGGTCAGGATGGCCAGTGCGACGCCGGCCTGGCCGGGCAGACCGAACTCGTAGGCCAGGCCGATAACGCCGTAGCCTATATTCTGGTGCACCAGGTAGAGCGAGTACGACAGTCCGCCGAGCCATAGCAGAGCGCGGTTGGCAAGGATGTTGAGGTAGCCGCAGACCGCCAGGATAAAGACCCCATAGCAGCCCGCCACGAACAGGTTGAACGGCGCCTTGTAGGCCACCAGGCAGTGCAGCATGGACAGGGCCAGCAGGCAGCGGTCGGCCATTGGCGGCCGGCCATACTTGTGCCACTGGTAGAGCAACATGCCACTGATAAACAGCGGGGCGTACTTCACGAACAGCAGGTCCTTGATCAGGAATTCGAAGGCCCCGGGGATCTGCTTCCAGAAGATCACGCCGAAGTAGCTGCCGATCACCCAGAGCCAGAAAATCCCGTGTAGCCGGCGTCCGCTGCCGACGCCGTAGAACAGGATGGCCATCCATACGTAGAAGGTGGCTTCCACCACCAGGCTCCAGTAGGCCCCGTCCACCGGTCCAAAACCCAGGTACTCGTGCAGCAGCGTGAAGTTCAGCAGCGTTCCGGTGAGCCCAACGGCGCGGTCCGCCGGCCCGAGGTAGTACACCGACAGGCTGGTCAGCAGAATGCCGACCCACAACGCGGGCAGCAGGCGGAAGGCCCGCGCCAGGCCAAACCAGCCTGCTGTTGGCGTGCGCTCCAGCGTCATGAAGATCACGAAGCCGCTGAGGATGTAGAAGAGGTGTACGCCGTAGCGGCCAAAATCCAGCGGCCCCCATGGCGTGAAATCATGGCCGTAGAGTTCGGCGTAGTAGGGAATGAAGTGAAACAGCATGACGCCCACCGCCGCTATTCCGCGCAGGGCATCCAGTGCCTGGAGACGCTGGGTGTTCTGGGCCATTGAGGGTCCGTCCAAGCCAGTGTTTGAAATCAGGGTGTTATAGGATCAATAGTCTAGGCATGACGGGCTGCAACGGGCAGTCCTTTTCACTACCATTCGGTTGCGCCCGCCTTACCATTTCGACAGACGGGCGTTAGCCGTTCTCACCCACCAGGGCGGCCCGCTTCCGCGTCACCCGATGCTGGCGTAGACCGATCAGGATCAGCGGCACGACGATCATGCTGCTGCCCAGCAGGAACCACAAGTCAGGGGTTTCCCCGAACCAGAACCAGCCCAGTAGCACGGCCCAGATCAGCCCGGTGTATTCGGCCGAGGTCACCTGACTGGCTTGGACTTGCCGGTAAGCCAGCAGCACGGTGATGTTGTAGCCGAGGATGAACACCGACGAACCGATAGCGTTTAACAGAATGGCCGGATCCCACGGCGCATTTTCCCACAGCATCAACGCGGTAATCGCCGGTAGTACCAGCAGGTAGTTGAGGAAAAGCTTGTGCACCATCGACTGCCCGTCGGGCAACTGGGGCACCAGCAGCGCGTTGATCGCCAGGGAGGCGGCGACCACCAGAGCGCTCAGCGCCATCCAGTTTATTTCCACCGGACGCAGGATCACGACGATACCTACAAACCCACTGACCACCGCGAAGACACTGCGGCCGTCCAGGCGGGCGCCGACGAACAGCACCGAGAACACCATGACCAATACCGGCGCGGCGTAGAAAATAGCGTTTGCGGTCGCCAGAGGCAGCGCGCCCAGCGCCAGCACCATGGCGCTGATGCCCACCAGGTGAATGTGAGCGCGCAATGTATGGATGCCCAGCCCTTCGAAAAGGCGGCCACCGTCGATTTGGCGGTACAGCGGCAACAGCAGTAACAGGGTGATGACGCAGCGCAGGAAGACGAACTGGAACACCGGCGTGTCCGAGCCCAGCAGCTTGATGAACACGTCGGAAATCAGCGCCATGGCGTTGCCGATAACCAGCAACAGGATGGCGCTGTTGACGGTGCGTCCGGACATGGCTTCCTCCTGCGTCCTGCTCTGTGTTGCGACCAACGACCGGTGGCCGGTGATTGAAAAAAGCCAGTCTAGTGCTTGGGTTCTATCCTGTTTAATGATGTTTGCTGACGATATATTAGTTATTTGGATAATGACGTTGGCGGACTCGTGCCTATGAAACTACCTCCTCTACGTGCGCTGCCGGTTTTTGAAGCCGTTGCGCGCCTGAACAGCTTCTCCCGCGCCGCCGACGAGCTGAACGTCAGCCAGAGCGCGGTTAGCCATCAGATCAAGGCGCTTGAAGATTATCTCGGCGAGGCCCTGTTCCAGCGCAGCGGCCGCTACCTGGTGCTGACCGAGGAGGGTCGCACCTATCACGACAACATCAGCTCCGCGCTGCTGCAGATCGAGCGCGCCACCGAATCCGTGCTGGGGGAAGCGACCTCGCGCCTGCGGCTGGCGGTGCTCAGTTCCTTCGCCGTGCGCTGGCTGATTCCGCGTCTGCCCAGCCTGCAGCGGGCGCATTCCCAGTTGGATCTGGTGCTGGAGATGACCAGCGAGACGCCGCAATTGTCCGACCGGGTGGCAGACTGTTTCATCACCATCCACCGTGGAAGTCAGGCGTTTACCTACGATCTGCTCTACCGGGAGCGGCTGTTCCCCATCTGCAGTCGGCAGTACTGGCGAACGATCTGCGAGACGCTGGCGCTACCCGAAGACGCCGCGGAGGACGACCACCTGGCGTTGACGCCGGAACAGGTGGCACGCTTCCCGCTGCTATCGACCTACAGCATCTATGGCCGCGAGTCCGGCGATTGGGCCGCCTGGTTCGGCGTGGCGGAGCAGGCGCTGCCGGCTAAGGCCCGCATCCAGCATTTCAGCCATATGCTGATGGCGCTCGAGGCGGCGCGTTTTCACCAGGGCATCGCCCTCACCAACGATTACATGCTCAGCGAGGAGGCGGATGCGGAGGCGTTCGTGCGCCTGCCCTGCCATACCCTGATCACCGGCGACTGCTTCTACTTCGCCCACAAGACCAGCCGCCGCAACGAACCGGGCATCCGGCGGATGCGCCGTTGGCTGATCGAGCAGGCCATGGCCAGTGGTCTGCGTACGCGAATTGAGACGGAAAGTGGAACCGATCCGGCTTGAGTGTCGTTGTATGAATACCACCGTAGGATCTGTCGACAGTTCGTTTCGGTATGCAGTCCCTTCCCTTTTTGCGGTGCGCCGTGTAGTTTTTGGGGCGAATGTTAAAAATTGTCAAAGGAGACCTTGCTTGACCACCACAAGATTGATCGGACTGGTCGCCCTCGTGATCGGTGTGCTTCTGTTGTACTTCGGCTGGCAGTCGACCCAGAGCGTTGGCGAACAGCTGTCGGAGAGCCTGACCGGGCGCTTTTCTGATGAAACCATGTGGTATCTGATCGGCGGCGCTGCCGCAGCTATCGGGGGTGCTTTCATGGTGTTTGTCAGGAACTGAGGCCTGATGGAACCAGCCCCCTGATCCAGACAGACAGAGACCGGACAAAACCGGTCCATCGGAATGCATGGAAACATTGCGGCATTGAAGAACGGAAAGACGCCCGGATGCGCAACAGATCGCACCGGGCGTTTTGCTTTCAGGCAGTGGCCGCCACTTCGGTCTTGCCGGTCTTGACCGTCGCATAGGCCAGGCCGATCACCAGCGAGCCCACCGTAATGGCGAACAGGTAAGGCAGCACGGCGCTGACCGCGTTGGGAATCAGCAGCACGAACAGGCCACCGTGGGGCGCCATCAGGGAAATGCCGAAGTACATGGACAGCGCGCCGGTAATGGCGCCGCCGACCATGCAGATCGGGATCACCCGCAGCGGATCTTTCGCCATAAACGGGATGGCCCCTTCCGAGATGAAACACAGCCCCAGCACGAACGAGGCTTTACCGGCCTGCCGCTCGCCTTCCGCGAACTTGTTGCGGGCCAGCAGACTGGCGATACCCATGCCGATGGCCGGTACCATCCCTGAGGCCATGATCGCAGCCATGGGAGCCGACGCTCCTGCCCCTTCCGATAGCAGACCCACACCGAAGGTATAGGCCGCTTTATTGACCGGCCCCCCCAGGTCGAAGCACATCATGGCGCCCAGCAGGCTGCCGAGCAGCACGGCGTTCCCGGTGCCCATGTTGGTAAGGAATGCTGTCAGGCTGTCCATGATGCCGGCGATAGGCTCGCCGATCAGGTAGATCATGGTCAGGCCTGTCACCAGGCTGGCGATCAGCGGAATGATCAGGACCGGCTTGAGCGATTCCACGCTCTCGGGTAGCGGCAGTTTCCGGCTCACCAGTTTGGCCACATAACCGGCGATGAACCCGGCGAAGATACCGCCGAGGAAACCGGCGCCGAGTTCGCCGGCCAGGAAACCGCCGATCATGCCCGGCGCGATCCCGGGCCTGTCGGCGATGGAATAAGCGATGTAACCGGCAAGCAGCGGAATCATCAGCTTGAATGCGGTGGCTCCACCGATCTGCATCAGTGCCGCGGCCAGTGACCCTTCCTCTTCCGCTGCATTGATGCCGAATACGAAGGACAGGGCGATCATCAAGCCACCGGCGACGACCATCGGCAGCATAAAGGAGACGCCGGTGAGCAGGTGCTTGTAGGGGCCTTTACGGTCACCGCCGCCGGCTCTGGCGCCGGTAGCTTTCTTGCTTGCACCGGTCTCGACTTCGGCATGCTCCAGTGCATCCGCCAGGGTCTTTGCGGGCTGTTTCAGGGCAGCCCCGGTGGAGACGCGCCAAACCCGCTTGCCCGCAAAGCGCGTGGGGTCGACTTCGATGTCGCAGGCGAGGATCACCAGATCCGCGTCGGCAATCTCGTTATCGGTGAGCGCGTCCTGGGCGCCGACGGAACCTTGTGTCTCTACCCGGAAATGGTGTCCGGCCGCGCGTGCGGCTTCAGCCATGGCTTCGGCCGCCATAAACGTATGGGCAACGCCGGTCGGGCATGCGGTGACCGAGACGATGTTCTTGCCCGCCTTTTCACTAATGCTCACCGGTTCCGGCGTCGCCGTCTCGGGGTCGAAGGGTTTGGCCTCCTGCTGCGCGCGATCCAGGAAGGCCTCCGGATCCGCCAGGGGTGCGGTCGGTGATGCCTGGTAAAGCGGTTTGCCGAAAAAGCGGGCCAGATCCACGGGCGCGTTGGCCGCAACGATCACGAGGTCCGCTTCGGCAATGGCGGACGCCGGGATCGGCGTCACCGGGCGGGCCTGGGTGTGAACTTCCTGGTGAAGGGACCAGTTGCGGGCTTCGGCGGCCCGGCTGATCGCGCGGGCTGCCAGGAACGATGTGGCCAGCCCCTGTGGGCAGGCGGTAACAAGGATCAGTTTCATGCGTTGACCTCCCCGGAAGCGTCGGCTTCCGGCCAGGGGATAACCCTGGTCTGTTGTTGGAGTTGTTGGAAATCGTTGGCGGCGGGATCGCCCACCCCCACATGGCGGACGCATTCGGCGGACAGGGCCGTCGCCAGGCGTAGGGTATCCCGCTCGTCGAGGCCGCTCAGTTCGCCGTGCAGGATGCCGGCGAGCAGGGTGTCGCCGGCGCACACGGTGCTGACGACGGGCACCTGCGGCGGTTGTGCCAGCAGATCCCGGTGCGGGTTCAGCCAGAGCACACCGCCGGCGCCGCGTGAGATCACCACGTGGGCGATACCGGATTGTTGGAGCTGGCGTCCTGCGTCCACCTGGTCTTCAAGGGTCACCAGTGGACGGTGAGCCCATTCCGCCAGTTCCTGCTCGTTGGGTTTGACTCCGGTCGGCCGGGCCTGGACACCGGCGGTCAGCGCCTCAGCGCTGGTATCCAGCCAGACCGGACGACCCGTCTCAAGGCACCGGCGTACCAGTTCGGCCAGGGTGTCCGGCTCGAAGCCCCGAGGCAGGCTGCCTGCGATGACAACAGCATCGCATTCGGCGGTCAGGTCGGTCAGGCGGAGCTGCAAGCGCTCGAGTGCGTCCTCAGGCGTGGGAAAACTGATACCGTTGAGCTCCGTTACCCGACCGCTACTCTCTGCGAGTTTTATATTGGTACGGCTTTGGCCGGGCACGCGGACAAATTGGTCGTCAAGGCCTTCGTGTTCGAACAGGCGCTCGAAAGAGGAGATATTGTCGGCGCCGATCAGTCCGGACACCACCACGTCGTGGCCCAGTCGTCGCAAGACCCGGCCCAGGTTGATGCCCTTGCCGGCCGGCTCCAGGTGGCTTTCATCGGAACGGTTGACTGCGCCCAGTTCGATCGCCGATGTCTTGACCGACAGGTCGAGCGCGGGGTTGAGGGTGATAGTCAGTACGCGGGCCATTACAACGCCTCCAGCAATTCACGGACCTCGCTGGCAGTGGCCAGGCCCAGCGCTTTCTGCGCCTGGTCCCTGGCCTCGTCGAGGGTCAGGTTGCGGATGCAGGCCTTGACCAGTGGCACCCGGCGGCTGGTCACGGAGAATTCGTCCACGCCCAGTCCCAGCAGCACCGGAATGGCCTGTGGATCGGAACCCAGCTCGCCGCAGATGCCCACCCAGCGGTTCTGGGCATGGGCGGCCTCGACGGTCATGGCAATCAGTCGAAGCACCGCCGGATGCAGGCCGTCGGATTCGGCGGAAAGCTCAGCATGGCCGCGGTCGATGGCCAGGGTGTACTGGGTGAGGTCGTTGGTGCCGATAGAGAAGAAGTCCACCTCGGCGGCCAGGCTGTGGGCCAGCAAGGCACTGGAAGGAATCTCGATCATCACGCCCACCTGCACGTCCGGGGCGTGGATCTCCTCGCGCAGCTTGTCGACCAGGGCCTTGGCGGCGCGGAATTCCGCCAGGTCCTTCACCATAGGGAACATGATGCGCAGCGGACGCTCCCCGGCGGCGGACAGGAGCGCACGCAGTTGGGTTTCCAGTATCTCCGGGCGGGTCAGTGAGAGCCGGATGCCGCGCAGGCCGAGGAATGGGTTGTCCTCTGCCGGCAGCGGCCAATAGTCCAGCGGCTTATCGCCGCCGACATCCAGGGTGCGCGCCACCAGCGGCAAGCCATCGAGGGCATCGAAAGCCTTGCGGTATTCCGCTTCCTGGGTGGCCTGGTCCGGGGCCTCGGAATGGGCCATGAAGATGAATTCGGTACGCAGCAGGCCGATGCCGTCGGCACCGCGCTCTACAGCTTCCGGCGTGTGGGCGGTATTGCCCAGGTTGGCGCAGACCTCGACCGTGTGGTTGTCGCGGGTCCGGGCCGGCTCGAGGCGAGCTTCGTGGGCGTCCCGCTGGAGCTCTTCCAACTGTTCCAGGCGTCGCTGCAGGCGTTCCCGGCGCTCACTGCCCGGGGCGGGGACGATGCAGCCGCGCTCGCCGTCGACCACCAGCTCGACACCGTCGTCCAGGGTCAGCAGACGCTCGCCCGCACCCACAACCGCCGGCAAGCCGAGGGCCCGGGCCAGGATCGCGCTATGGGATGTAGCGCCGCCTTTCGCGGTGACCAGTCCGCGTACCCGCTGGGTGTCCAGCCGGGCCACGTCGGATGGGCCCAGGTCGTCTGCCACCAGGACGTAAGGTTCGTCCGGTGGCGTTGGCATGCTGACGCCGCAAAGGTTCGCCAGCACCCGCCGTCCCACGTCCCGCAGGTCCGCGGCGCGCTCGGCCAGCAGACGGTCGGCCAGGGCTTCCTGGGCCGATGCAGCGGTATCGATGGCCTGCCACCAGCCGGCTTCGGCGGATGCACCTTCGTCGATCGCCTCAGTGGCGGCTTCGTGCAGGTCCTCGTCACGCAACATCTCGGCATGGACCGCCAGGATAGGTCCCGCCTCACCGCCCTCAGCCTGTTTGATCAGGGCTTCGAGCTGGCTGAAGGCCTCGTCGATGGCCTGGTTCAGACGCTGGTTTTCTGCGCTCGGGTCTTCGGCTTTGTCCGCATAGTCCATGGCGGGCATACGAAGTACGAAGGCCGGCGCCACAGCCAGACCCGGCGAAGCGGCTACGGCCTTGAGGGGCTCGTCGGGAACCAGCGACTGTATAGGCTGGACTGTCTGATCTGTCGCTGTCCGTTCCCGTTCGCTGGAATGCAGCGGTGTCACCGGCTCGCCGAGCCCTTGTTCGATGGCCTCCGCCAAGGCATCCACACTGGTCTGGGCGTTCTCCCCGCTGGCGGAGACCACCAGGGTTTGGCCGCGGCGGGCGCCGAGACTGATGACGCGCGTTAGGCTGGTCGCAGAGATGGCTTGGGCGTCACCTTCCAACAGGCGCAGTTTTAGCGGTGCTGCTTGCTCCCGCGCCACCTGGACCAGCTGTTTGGCGGGTCGGGCATGCAGGCCGTGGGCGTTGAGCAGGCGCACTTCGCGGGTGACCGCATCCGCCTGTTCGCCGGCCAAACGGGCAAGGATCGCTTCAGCGGAGAGCATCCCCAGCGGTGTCGGCTGGGTGAGCAGGTGATCGATCTGTTCCAGCAGCGGTTGGGTGTCTTCCCCCTGCGTGGCCAGGCAAAGAACACCACTTAGATTTTCCTGGGCCTTGGACGGCGTGGCCAGCGCCAGCGCGGGCTGGTTCACACCCTCTCCGAAGTGAGCCAGCCAGAGGCCGCGACCAAGTGCCACTGGCGCCTGCGCCACCAGGCCGGCAATAAAGCCCGGTTCCACGCAGCCCAGCGCTTGCAGTCGGGCGGCCGCACTCAAGGCCAGTTCGCGCGTATCCGTGGTGGGCAGGCCCAACAACAGGGTTTCGCGGTCGCAGCGGGCGGTTGCGGGTGTCCGGGACAGCGCCGCGAGCAGTTCGTTCCGGTCGGTGGCGTTGGCCAGCCTTTCGGCCAGCCCCGGCTTGTCCAGGACACGGGTGAGGTGTCGCAGGATGTCCAGATGTTCATCGGACTGGGCGGCAATGGTCACCAGTACATGGACCTTGGCGCCGTCATGCCAGGTTATACCCTCAGGAAATTGAAGCACGCGGATGCCGGTGGAGCGCACGTACTCGCGGCTGTCGGGCGTGCCATGGGGTATGGCGATGCCATTGCCGAGTACGGTGGAGGACTGGTTTTCCCGGTCCAGCAGGCCCTGGTGGTATTCGGGGGTTGTGCGGCCAGCCTTTTCCAGCTCCTGGCTGGCAAGGCTGAGGGCTTCGCGCCAATCGGCGGCTTGGCAGCCCAGACGGATATCTTCGGGGGTTAGCGTGAGCATGGGGGAGTCCCCTTTGGCTTGAGCGATTGTTGTTGTGACTTGAGTGTTGGTAATGGTGCTTATTTGATCATTGCTGAATCGTGTCAGCAAGTTCTAGAATGATCTTGAGTCAGAATTGATCAAAATTCAAGCAGAGGTGGAGGCGCCGGATTTTCCTCGGGGCCTGATGCTTTAGAATGCAGGTTTGCTAATCGTCTGGGAGGAATCGATGACACTGGCGGAATTGGCGCGGCTGGCCGGCGTCTCGCGTACCACGGCAAGTTATGTGCTCAACGGTCGCGCTGCGGCGAACCGGATCAAGCCGGAGACGGTGGAGAGGGTTACAGCCCTGGCCCGGGAGCATGGCTTTCGCATTGATGCCCAGGCAGCTGCCCTGCGCGGTGGTCAGAGCCGGACCCTGGGGTTCATCCTGCCGGACCTGGAAAACGCCAGTTACGCCCGGCTGGCCAAGCTGATGGAAATCGGCTCCCGCGAGGCCGGCTACCAGTTGCTGATTGCCGGTTCCGATGACGATGCGACGACGGAGATGGCGTTGGCGGAGTCGTTCCGAGCCCGGCGCTGCGATGCGTTGATCGTCGCCAGTTGCCTGCCGCCGGACAGCACGTTCTACAAGGACATGCAGGCGGAGGGCTTGCCGGTGATTGCGGTGGATCGTGCGCAGAATCCGGATCATCTCACCTGTATCGTGAGCGACAACCAGGAGGGCGCAGCCGCTCTGACGCAGTCGCTGCTTGTGCCCGGGGTCGTGTCTATTGCCTGGCTGGACGCCCTGCCCGAGTCTGCAATGACCCAACAGCGCCGCACCGGCTTCCAGAACACGGTCAACGATTGGCCGGGGGAGGCCAAGGTCTACAGCGGCGAGCGTTACGACCGGGCCACGGGCGCAGCGCTGATGCGGCATATCCTACAGGAGAACGGGTTGCCGGATGCTCTGGTCACGGCGTCCTATAGCTTGCTGCAGGGGGTGCTGGATGTGTTGCTCGAGCTGCCCGATGGTTTGCCCAAGACCCTGCGGCTGGCGACCTTCGGGGATGATCGTCTGCTGGACTTCCTGCCCATTGCTGTGAACTCCCTGCCCCAGCAGCATGAGGCGATTGCCCGGGCGACACTTGAAGCCGGCTTTGCGGCGATCCGGGGGGAGGCGGCGCCAGGGTGTCAGGTAATTGAGCGGCGGTTGTGTCGGCGGCTTTGATTCGGTCTGGCGGGGGCTGAAGCGACTGGTGGTCCGTGCTTACGCCGTCTTGGATGGCCGTCCCTGGCCAGCCAAGCCGGATCGGGGACATCCCTGTCCCCTGCTTCAGCACAGACCGCCAGCCGCTTCGATCGGATCTCGGTCGCGCCGGCTTGCGAAACATAGGTTGGGTTAGCCATGCGTAACCCAACAACCTCCTGATAAATTCGAACTCTCTCTACCCACTGAGCTCCATGTCGGATTACGCATGGCTAATCCGACCTACTTTTGGAGTCGATTACTGATACCTCGTCGCCCTGTTGGATCGAGCCACCTTCGATCACTCTTGCCGTAATGCCGCCATAGCCGCGCATTGCGTTGTATCCGCCCGGACCGAGGATGGTTTCCATTTTCGAGCAGGGATGGCACAGGCCGGTCATCTCCAGGACGACCTGGCCGACGCGAAACTGCCGCTCTTTGAGTGCCAGCAGGTTGAGGCCGCTGACCACGAGGTTTCGGCGCAGCAAGTCCGGTGGCAGGTCGTCGCGATGCAACATCGAGGCAATTGCCTGCAGGTGTTCGGCCTGGATCAGGGTCACCTGGCGCTTGCTCTCCGGGCGCCCCTTGAAACGGTCCCCCGCCAACCCCTTGCCGACTTCAACGGCTGCCGAGTCGAAGCGGACCATGGGCTGGCCGCGTTCCGGTCGTACGCCGATCCACGCCACCTGGCCGTGTTGGGGGAGGCACCGCATAAGTTCTTTCAGGTTCATTCTGGACATGGCCACCATGTGTTGACTAGGTTTTGGGGTGTCATCGCAATACGGGAAAGGATCGTGACATAACGCTGCAACGGGGTATGGGTAAATCTGCTCATAGTCGACGCGGTCAATTGAACCTACATTCGCGCGCAATCTGGCCTGGTATGCAATCAGGCCCTTGTCGTCAGCGTGCTCCTACGAGAGGAAAGCCACACAGCCCATGAATGAACATCAGTCGATCCAAGTGACAGATTACTACGATGCCGACACTTTCAAACGCATCAAGGCCTTTGCCGATACCAAGGAAACACCGTTCCTCGTCGTCGACACGGCAACGATCGATCATCACTACAGCGAACTGGTGGATAATTTCCCGTACGCCAAGGTCTATTACGCCGTAAAGGCCAATCCGGCGCCGGAAGTGCTGACCCTGCTGCGGGACAAGGGCTCCAATTTCGACATCGCCTCGATTTACGAGCTGGACAAGGTCATGGCGCTGGACGTGTCGCCGGATCGCATCAGCTACGGTAACACCATCAAGAAAGCCAAGGACATCCGCTACTTCTACGAGCGCGGCGTGCGGCTGTTCGCCACCGACTCCGAAGCCGACCTGCGCAATATCGCCAAGGCGGCACCGGGCTCGAAGATTTACGTGCGTATCCTGACCGAAGGTACCCAGACCGCCGACTGGCCGCTGTCGCGCAAGTTCGGCTGCCATACCGACATGGCGATGGACCTGCTGATCCTGGCCCGCGACCTGGGCCTGGTGCCCTACGGCGTGTCTTTCCACGTGGGTTCGCAGCAGCGCGAAATCGGCGCGTGGGACGCGGCCCTGGGCAATGTGAAGGTGATCTTCGACCGTCTGCGCGAAGAAGACGGTATCGAGCTGAAGATGATCAACATGGGTGGCGGCTTCCCGGCCAATTACATGACCCGGACCAATGAGCTGGGCACCTACGCGGAAGAGATCGAGCGCTTTATCCGCGAAGACTTCGGCGACGAATTCCCGGAAATCATTATCGAACCGGGCCGTTCGCTGATTGCCAACGCCGGTATCCTGGTCAGTGAGGTGGTGCTGATTTCCCGCAAATCGCGCACCGGCCTGCACCGCTGGGTGTTCACCGACGTCGGCAAGTTCTCAGGCCTGATCGAGACCCTGGACGAGTCCATCAAGTTCCCGATCTACACCGAGAAGACCGGTGAATGTGAGGACGTGGTTATCGCCGGCCCGACCTGTGACAGTGCGGACATTATGTACGAGCACTACAAGTATGGCCTGCCGCTGAACCTGGCCATGGGCGATCGTATGTACTGGCTGACCACCGGCGCCTACACGACCACCTACAGCGCGGTGTGCTTCAACGGTTTCCCTCCGCTCCAGGATTACTACATCTAAAACGGTCAGCATAGGCGCGTAGCCTGGACCGAATAGCGCGGCCAGTTGGATTCGTCCTGCTGGCCGTGCGCCCATCCAGCCCTTAAACTCTCTGTATCTGGTTGGCCCCTCATTCTGCTGTCCAGTATTGGTTGCAGGGATAGAACAATAGTCCATGGCGAGATGTTTGTTGTTCGCGCTGATATGTCTGCCGTTGTGGGTCCATGCGGAGATCTACCGCTACACCGACGAGAACGGCGTGGTGCACTTTGGCGATCGCAAGGTCCAGGGCCGGCAACAGGAAGAGGTCAAGGTCCGTGGCGGCGACTCCGACTGGCAGCGCTACCAGATCGATATCGTGACCGACGGCGGCGTGATATTGACGGATGCCGAGCGTGAGCGGATCGAGGCGGACGTCAACCATGTCTATCGCTTCTTCGACGATATCCTCTATTTCGACCTGTTCCGCACGGTGCCGGTCAATATCCTGATCCTGCCGGATCATGCCAGTTACCAGCGCTACCTGAGCCGGCACATTAACGGCACGGTGCCACCCTCCTACGGTGTCTTTCTTGGCGCCACCCACCAGATCGTGGTCTATATTCGCGAAGAGGAGCGTGACGCCACCTTCCGCACGATCAGCCATGAAACCGGTCATGCCGTGCTGGCCTCCCTGGCCAACTACATGCCGGCCTGGCTCAACGAGGGGCTGGCGGAGCAGATGGAAATGCTGGCGCGCGAGGGAGATCACCTGGTGATCCGTGCCCACCCGGGCAATACCAAGGTGGTCAATTACCTGCGCGAGCGGCACCTGCTGTCGAACGTGGAGGATTTCCTCGCCATGCAGAGCGTCGACTGGCGCAACCACTACATCGACCGGGGCTATTCGCTTCAGGCCCAGACCGGCGAGTTCGTGTACTTCCTGCTGTCGACGCCGACAGGCCGCAGCTTCCTCACCCGACTGATCCACCAGTACAAGCGTGGAGATCGCACGCTGGCGGCCTACCTGGTGGACGAACATTATGTTGGCGGCATGCGCGTCATGCAGGACAATTGGGCGCTTTGGCTGCAGGGGCGCCGCACCGACGTCATCACCTTTTAGTCAACCGCGCTGGATATCATTCACTCCGGAAAAACGATAAACGAGGACGGACACCATGATCGAGTGGTTTACCTGGATCAGTGACCCCCAGGCCTGGATTGCCCTGGCGACGCTGGCACTGCTGGAGATCGTGCTGGGCATCGACAACATCATCTTCATATCCATCCTGGTGGGGCGCTTGCCGGAACACCAGCGCAACAGGGCCCGGGTCATTGGCCTCGGGCTGGCGATGGTGACCCGTATCCTGCTGCTGTTTTCCCTGGCCTGGGTGATGACGCTAACGAGTCCGCTGTTTACGGTCATGGCGCAGGAAATATCCGGCCGTGACCTCATACTGATCCTCGGCGGTCTGTTCCTGCTCGGTAAGAGTGTGCATGAAATCCATAACAGTCTGGAGGGAACCGAAGAGCACGCCAGCGCGAAGGCCATGGCCAGCTTTGGCGCCATCCTTGCCCAGATTGCGGTCATTGATATCGTATTCAGTCTGGATTCGGTCATTACCGCCGTCGGCATGGCCGAAGATGTGGCGGTCATGGTGATCGCTGTAATCATTGCGGTCGGCGTGATGATGATTGCGGCCAAACCGATCGGGGAGTTCGTTGACGATCACCCGACCATCAAGATGCTGGCATTGAGCTTCCTGATCCTGGTGGGCGTAGCCCTGCTGGGCGAAGGCTTCGACATGCATATCCCGAAGGGCTATATCTACTTCGCCATGGCCTTCTCCTTCGGTGTTGAGATCCTCAACCTGCGCATGCGCAAGAAGGCGCGGGACAAGGTGCGGCTGCACCACCCCATCGTGGAGGACGGCAAGGACAGTACACACTAATCCCTGCCTGAGGTAAGCGGGCCTGGAGGTAGTGGCCACCAGGCCCGTGTTGTTTTGCGCTTGCCTGTAGCGTGTAGCGTGCACAGGGGCGTCGAGCGTACGCCATCCAGATCAAAGAAATTATTTAGTCTCGAGGCGATAACCGTCCCGGTCGGCCGGCTGGGTAGGCCGCTTTCGCAGGTCGAGGGTGAGCGCCAGGGGCAGGACCAACAGCGCGTAGACGATGAGTGTGACCAGTGCGTGATTGGGGTTGCCGGTGCGGTCTGCGATGAGGCCACCGAGCATGGGAATGACGAACGCCAGGGTATAGCCGATGGTAAAGTTCCCCGCCGCCAGCCGACCGGTATCCTCGGCATGGCTGACCAGCGGCGGCAGCGCGACCAGCAGGATCAGCAGGAAGGCAGACGTGAGGCTCATGAGGAACGCGAAGGCGATGCTGGGCACACCGGTCGTGACCAGGAACAGGCCAAGTGTGGCCGCGGCAAGGGCCAGCATCACCACGATCAACGAACGCCGCCCCACCCAGTAGCGGGAGGTCTTGAGCATCACCAGCGACGCAATGACCTGGGCCAGGTTGAACCAGAACAGCGCCCGGTCCAGGGTTTCGAGCGCGTCACGCTGTTCGAGGATGCTGGACATATAGGCGTTGGTCCCGAAGAACAGGGCGCTGGAGGCGCCGAGCAACAAACCCAGCTTCCACGTGAGCGGGTTGCGCCAGTCCGGCACCCAGGCCGGACGCGCGGCCCGAGTTCGTCTCCGGCTGCGCGGCAGGAACAGCAGGCCAGCCACCAGCAACCCCGGTAGGGACCACGCCGCCAGGGTCAGCCGCCAGCTCTCGCCGGTCAGGGGCATCAACACCGGCAGGGTGACGCCGGCGCCGATAAACTCACCCATCAGCATCCCGTTCATGTACACCGAGGTCCCCAGGGCCAGGTGGACGGGCTTGAGCCAGACCGTTAGCAGCGCGGGCAGTGCGGGCTGCATGACCGCAATGCCCAGTCCCATAACCGCGCTGGCCGCCAGCAGCGTAACGGTATCGGGAGCAAGCCCGCGCAAACTGGAACCTGCGACCACCACCATGAGTGCAAGCGCCAGGGTGCTACGAGCGCCGATGCGGGAAATGGCAAGCGAGCCCGGCATGGCGCCCACTGCGAGCATCAGCACGGGTACGGTAGTGAGGGCACCGGTAAGCGCCTGGGATAGCGAGAGGTCGTCAGCAATAAACGGCGCCAGGGGCGGCGCCACGAGAACCGGAATCCGTAGGTAGAGCCCGGCCAGCCACAGCAGGGCCAGAACAGGAAAGACTTCGCGGATGGCAGGTTGGGCGTTGCTTTCAGACATGAAAACGGGGTTGCCGGTGACCAGACTGGATAAAAAAGGGCATCCAGTCTGCCTCAACAACCCCGTTTGGGAAACCTCCCGGGTTATGGGAGATGAAGTGGCGGCTTACCAGTTATAGCTCACGCTTCCGATTATGCTGCGGGACTCGCCGTAATAGCACCAGTAATCGCAGCCCGCAATGTATTCTTTATCTGCAACGTTATTGATATTGAGTTGAGTACTCCAATGCTCATCAATGTCATAACTCGCCATGACGTCAAAGACCGTATAAGACTTAACCACAGTGTCACCGTCCTTGCTCTCCCCCACGTAACGGGCTCCGCCTCCAACTTTCAATCCGGGGGCCAGGTTGGCAAGGGTGTAGTCCAGCCAAGCAGAAGCCATATGGCGTGGAATCAGCGGGACATGACTTTCGGTATTATTAGCCTTATCCTTCGTCTCGGAATCGGTATAGGTGTAGGCAGCTAACATTTGGAGCTGTGGAGTCAGATAAGCTACGCCTTCCAACTCAAATCCACGGGATTCTCGCTCGCCAGCCTGAATCTGTACTCCACCCCCACCCGGTGCAGTCACCAAAGAGTTCTCTTGAGAAATATCGAATACCGCAGCGGTAATATAACCGTCTAGATTACGTGGTGCGTATTTGAAGCCGGCTTCATATTGTTTGCCGGTAATAGGATCATAGAGTTGACCATTTTCATCAGTTTGAGTTTGTGGCTCGAATGACTCCGAATAGCTGATATAAGGTGACACCCCGTTGCTGGCCAAGTACATGAGGCCAGCCGACCAGGTGACTTCCTCGACATCTGCCTGCCTCAATTCGTCATTGGTGACGTCAAGGTTGTCTGTTTCTGAGTGGTCATATCGGGCCGATCCAAGCAAAATCCAACGATCATCAATCCTGAGTTGGTCTTGGATATAAACACCTGTCTGCTGTTTATCTATATCTCGTGTGATGAGCAACGACGGGTCCACGGGTGCATAGTTCCCATATACAGGATCAAACACGTCTAACGGTTGCCCGAAGGGATATTCGTTTGCTACCGGTAGTTCTTTGCCGTTAGTACCAAGGTTTTGGTAGTCGATACCGATGAGAAGAGTATTCTCGGTGCGCTCGGTGTAGAAGTTCCCAATCAAGTGGTTGTCTATCGTCCAGCTGCGTGTACGGCCGTCGCGATAAACGATGCCGCGGTCCACGCGCCGATCATCTACCATGAAGAATGCATAGCTGCTGCGCAAATCGAGATCTAACCGGTTATAGCGGGCTTTCTGTTCGAACGTCCAGGTATCGTTAAAGTCATGCCGGAGCTCGTAACCTATCGCGGCTTGTTCGCGATTATTCTGGTCATAACCCGGCTCACCCAGGTTCGTTTCAGGATCGATTTTTCCGTACGGCGTGTTTTCAACCGTGCCGTACTTGGTTTTGAACGAGTTGGTGGGTACGGCGTCGTCTTTTTGGAAACTGGCTAGAACTGTTAGTTGTGTCCTTTCCCCAATATCAAACTCGAAAGAGGGTGCAACGTAATACCGTTCATTCTCAGTTTTGTTGATGTCGCCTTCGCGGTACTTGTAGAGACCGACCATGCGGTAGCGGGCGTCTTCAGTTAGCTCGCCCGAGCTATCCAAAGCAACTTGGCGATGCTCACGGTTGCCAGCCTGGACCTGGATCTGGCCTTTTGGATCGTCAGTCGGGCGTTTGCTGATAACGTTGATCACACCACCGGGGGGTGCTTCACCATATAGGATTGATGCAGGCCCCTTGAGCAATTCGACCCGCTCAATACCGTAGGGCTCTGGCAACCATTGATAATAGCCTTCGCGATAGATGCGCAGCCCGTCCTGATAGGTAGACTGATCGAAACCGCGGACTTTGAACCAATCCGTGTCATTGTCCGCGCCATACATTCCTGAAAGCACGCCTGCGCGATAGCGGAATGTTTCGTCCAAAGACTGAACATTCCGTTCTTCCAGCTCTTCGCGCTCGACCACCGAAGCCGGACGCGGCGTTTCCACCAGCGGCGCTTCGACTTTCAAGGCCGTGTCGGTAACCACCAGCGCATCGAGTGCAGTGGTATCGCCCTGGGCCAGCGTAACGGGTGCAATACCTATCAGGGCGAGCGGCAGGGCATTCCGGACGGCGCGGGTCAGGCGACGAACAGGGACGGAGGGCAACGGCATGGGAATAACCTCGATCGTGCAGACGGGATATGGGGTTGCGGCCAGGGCAGTCCGCATGGACCGATGGCGCATAGCGCCAAATAGTATTAAGTACCGTTAATTAATGCAAATAATTCGCAATAGCGAGTTGTTTGCGATTTAGGTGGCGCTGTTTGGGCCGGAGTTTCAGGAGGTATCGTCAGGCAAGGGAAGATGAGGAGCGGACCTCCGCGAGCAGGAGGTCCGGTAACACTTTTAAAGACGGTCAGCCTTTCAGCCGTCGATCAGTCTTCGACCAGGTTGTAGGCGCCGTCTTCATCGTGGGTCTCGCGACCTGTGACCGGCGGGTTGAAGGCGCAGATCAGTCGCATATCTTCGGAGCCACCACGCAGGATGTGACGATCGTGGTTATCGAGTGCGTACAGGATGCCATCGTGGATGTCGTGAACTTCACCTGTTTCCAGGTCTTCGATTGTGCCGTTGCCGGCAACGCAATAGACCGCTTCCAGATGGTTCTTGTACCAGAACTTGAACTCACTGTTGGCGGGGATAATGGTTTCGTGCATGGAGAACCCCATGCCGTCTTTCTTGAGCAGTAGCCGGCGGCTGTTCCAGGGGCGCTCGCCCGGACCGAATACGTCAGCTTCACTTCCAATGATCTTCTGAAGGTCAACAATTTTCATGGGACGTTATCCTCATTTTTTGAGCCTCGGACAAGCGTAATAGTATAAACATGTCCGTTT
The DNA here is from genome assembly GCF_036511935.1 of Marinobacter nanhaiticus D15-8W. NCBI lineage: Bacteria > Pseudomonadati > Pseudomonadota > Gammaproteobacteria > Pseudomonadales > Marinobacteraceae > Marinobacter > Marinobacter nanhaiticus. Next base: position 201,955 of record NZ_AP028878.1, read on the forward strand.
CTGGCAATTCAAATGCAAAGCTCATGAATGCGCCCTCCCTGGCCCTTTCCGGAACTGCTCCTGCCACTGTTCGAATGCATCCATCGACTCACTGACGACCTGGATCCAGTGAGTATGTCGGCGGCCGTCGGTCGTACCCTTGCCCAGACGCTGTACAAGGCCCTGCAGCTCGCGCTGGCGGTCCCTGGACAACTGTTCCAGCCAATGGCTCTCGGTGTTCTCCAGCGCCATGGGCGAACGCCCGGCATGGTTGCGATGACTGATCTGATACCAGTGGTTTAATGCTCTTCCAAGTATGACATAGGCAAATTGAAGGTCGGCCACCGGTCCATAACGCAGTGTCTGTCGGTCGCCGAGGAGCGGGCCGAAGGACCACTTGGCCAGGCGGTCTGCGTAAAAATAGCTGCTGGCCGCACCAATAACGCCACCCAGGAGCGCGCCGGTGCCGAAGGAGGCACCGAACGTCAGGGCGTCGATTCCGACACCACCCAACGCGCCTGCGCCGAAGCCTGCGGTAGCGAGATAGGTTCGGCTGACGCCCCAGGCAGCACGACTGCGCTGGCTGAACAGGTCATCATTCTGCCAGTCCAGGTCCCGTTCCTGGCGCTGTATGCGGTGATGCTGGTAGAGACCTTCGATGGCATGCCGCAGTTGCCGCTCGCGCTTGCGCTGGGCATCGAGCCAGCGCTGCTGCAGATGTCGGCGGGAATCGCTGCGAGGCTCGTGGGTGCTCTCGATGGCGGAGACCTGGAGCTGCATCATGTCGCTCAAGGCATGGACGATAAGCTCCGCTGCCTGTTCGTGACGTTGCTGGCGCTGGCGTTCGAGGTGCGTGGTGGCCGTGCCGAGCAGCTTTTCCCAACGGGGCTCCAGTTGGCCGAAGGCGCGCAATAGTCCCAGGTGCTGTTCGAACGGCGCGGTCACCGCGTTGAAGCGCCGGACAATGCGGAAGTACTGGCCCAGGGCGTTTTCCCAGTCGTTGCTGTGGTCGTCGCTACCGATCGCATTGATCAGGGCCAGGCTGGGCCGGCCGGTCCACTGCAGGATGGTCATCTCTGCTTCATTGGCCGGACTGTAGGGCACCGAACCGTCGACCACGTAGATGATGCCGGCCTGTTGCTCGATGATCGGCGCGAGTAGCTCGCACTCGTCATGGAACTGCGGATCGTCCCGGTGCTGGTGGTAAAAAGCGCGCACCGTATCCGGTCTGTCGGAGGCCGAGGCGCTATGCGCTTCCAGCCATGCCAGTACCCTGCGTGGGCGCTGGAAGCCGGGCGTATCGACCAGATTATAAAGGGTTTCGCCGTCCACCTTGAGTGGAAAAGCCTGGCTTTCCCGGGTGGTGCCCGGCTCCATGGCGATGGCGATGCTGTCGTTCTGGGACAGGGTGGCCACCACGCTGGATTTGCCGCGGTTGGGATGCCCGACGATGGCAAAGGTGGGGGCTGTGCGGGTTAGCGTCGTGGCATCAGCCATTCTGGCAAGCCTCCAGGTCGGGAGCCGGCAGTTGGCAGATCCACAGGTTGGCATCTTTCTGTCGCTCGACGAACCGTTGCCATTGAGCCAGTTGCCGCGTCGAGGATGCTTCCAGCGGCTGCTCGCCACCAATCGGGACCAGTGCCAGCAGGCGGTTGCGCGACCAACTGCGGCGGGCCTCCTGGATGAAGTCCGCCAGTTCGCCGGTGGGCGGCTCCCAGGCCCGGGCCAGCAGAATCACCGGGCCCGGGAGTTCGGCCAGTTCGTCGAGGACGGCCCGGTCCTCCGCCAGGGAGGCCGTACCACCGGCATCAACAATGCGAGGGTTCGGCCCGTCGAGAAGCGTGCGTACGGCGTCCGCATCCCGCGCGGCGCCGGCCCACCGGATAAGGGCGCCACTCGCAGGCAGACTGTGCAGCTGGTCTTCCGGTTGATGCAGGGGCACAGTCTGGCCCTCACCGGATGCACCTGTTGTTTCGACTGTCGGCGTCGCGAAGCGGTGCATCAGCGATGGCCGCCCGGGGTGAAGTCGCAACAGCCGCCGAGCCTGCATGCGCAGATGTACGCGGGCGAATACGGTCAGCAGAAGTCGGGGCAGCACCGCATAGGTCAGCCAGAACATACAGACGAACGGCCACCAATCACCATAGCGGGCCGGTTCGCTGACGCGCGGATCACCGAGGCGGAAGAACTGGGTCTGTTCGACCAGTTCCATTGAAGGCACCGCCGCCGGCCACAGAAGCGACCAAGGGCGCGACAGCCCCTGGACGAGCGCGCCATAGCTATCGGCGGATGTGCGCAAAGTCGTACTCCAGCCAAAGGCGAGATCCTGGACCACGACCATGGCCAGCAGGGTCAGCAGGCCGGCAATCGTAAACGCCAGGGCTGTCTGCTGGGCGGTGCAGGCGGCCAGTTGTGGCTGTAACAGATCCAGCGCGGTGGTGGGTCCATGATTTTCGCGCCCCGGCGACAGCAGACGCCCCCAGGGCCGCCAGCCCACCAACGCCTGTACCGTCGTCGCCAGGGCGAGCAAGCCTTGCAGGGCAACGAAGCCAATGATCACGGTGACATTGATTTGCTGACTGCCGTCGTAGAACAGCAGGCCCAGCATAGTCAGCACGCCGAGCAGGGCACCGACCGGAAGCAGCCATAGCGAAAGCCGACGCCAGCGCTGAAGCCGTGTGTCCGGCTGGTTTTGTTCGAGCCGATGGGCGTCGATGTGATCAAGCCAGCCGGCCAGTGAGGGCTTGCGCCGCTGGGCGCGGCAGTCGAGGGCATAACGGCGATCGCGCCGGTGCAGGAAGAGGGCGGACTGGTTCTGGTCGCGCCGCACCTGGTCGTCAAAGTCCAGTAACAGCGTGACGGGGCTTTTGCTCATCCGGTTGGCATCCTCGGATTCAGGGTCGCTGGCGTGTGCTGTTGTCGTTCCTGAGCGTCAGCGGTACGGCAAACTCATGATGCGAATGATAAAAGTGTAGCGCGGCAATTGCAGGCCCGGCCAGTGAAAGACTATTTAGTCGTGGTCTTCTACGGTTGGGACAGCCGCCCTGCGCCATACGCCCCCTTGTCAGCGAAGGCTCTAATCTTCCCAGAGAGCATCCCAGCCGGGTTTCCCGAGGGCGCGCAAGCGATCGATATTGGCGTGGTAGATCTCGTCCGGGTCCTGCATGGCATCCACCGCCCGACTCACACTGTCTTCGCGCAGCAGGTGCAGGATGGGATAGGGCGCTCGGTTGGTGTAGTTCTCGATGGCATCCTGGGGCGTGTCGGCAAAGCGGTAGTCGGGATGGAACGTGGCGATCTGCAGCACGCCTTCCAGGCCCAGCGCATCCAGCAAACCTTCGGCGGCTGCGGCGAAATCGTTGAACGCTGCGAAATCGGCCAACCCATTGCCAAGTATGAGCAGCGTGGTATCCCGCTGCTGCGGCGAGCGGGCAACCAGGGCTTCGATTTCGGTGACCAGCGCATTCAGCAAACCTTCCTCATCCGTCGCTTCGCTGACGGCAAGGTGTACTTGCGATTGTCGGTAAGGCGCACGCGCAAACGGACACAGGTTGAGGCCGATCACGGCGCGTTCGAGCCATTTGCGAGTGGCGGTAGCAGCAGGATGCTCAGGATTAGACATGGGGTGGCCTGGCTGGAGGTTGAAGCGTGGGGCATGATAACGCGGCTCGAGCGGGCTGTCCCGGTCGCCGGATTACACCAGTCCAGCTTACGTCGGTACAATAGGCGCCGATCTGACTGCCGATGAGTTGCTCCATGCCCCACTTCCTGATGAACCTGCGCCATGTGCCCGATGACGAGGCCGATGAGGTGCGGGCGCTGCTCGAAACCAACAATATCAACTACTATGAAACGCCACCCAGCCGCTGGGGCATCAGTATGGGTGGCTTCTGGGTCCATGAGGCGGACGAAGCGGAGCGGGCCCGGGCGCTACTGGATGAGTACCAGTTGAACCGTGCCCGCGATCAACGGGCGGACTACGATCGCCGTCTCGCAGCCGGCGAAGTGCCGTCCTTTGGCCAGCGGCTGGCGCGGCGTCCGCTGACGGTAATCGCGATCCTGCTGGCTGTTGCGCTGGTGCTGGGATTGGCGGTGGGGCCGTTCCTCCACTGGTAGCCTTGTTCCAGAGGTAGCGGCTCAGTCATCGCCCTCGCCTTCAACAACCGAAATCTTCAGATCCTCGGTGAGCTCCAGTTGCCGGTAGAGAAACTGGATAGCCGCATCCACCGCCTGGTGGCTGGTGAGGAACGTGAGGATATGGCCCCGCCAGCGCAGGATCATCATCTCAGTGGCTACGCCATCGGCGGCTAGCGTGGCCTGGAAGTCAGTGGCATGGTCCAGCGGGACCAGGCTGTCCCAACCGCCATGGAACAGGAAGAAAGGCGGCGCCTGGGGTGTAACGTGCGTCACGGGTGATGCGGCTGCGTAGCGGTCCGGCATCGCCTGTTTGGTGTCGCCCAGGAATTGCACCACCAGTTCGCCGGAGTCGAACTTGCGCAGATCGCTGGGCGTGCCGCCGGAGACCACCGCGTCCAGCCGGGTTTCCGGTCCGCCGTAGGGTTCGTCGAGCTCGCCGCCTTCACTGGCGACCAGGGCCAGCAGGCTGACCAGGTGAGCGCCGGACGAGTAGCCGAAACCGGCCAGCCGATCGGCATCAATGTCCAGACGCTCTGCATTGTCGTTCAGCCAGTGCATAGCCTGTTGCAGATCGTGCAGTTGGGCGGGAAAGCGATATTGCGGGGCGAAGCGGTATTCGACGTTCATCACCGCGAAACCGTTGCTGGCCAGTTCCTCGGCGATCCATTCCATGTCTTCCGGCGAGCGCCGCTCCCAGCCGCCGCCGTGAACGGTCAGCACCGCTGGGTGAGGTCCCGGGCCTTGCGGCAGGTAGATATCCGCATGCAGCGGCTCGGGCCAGTCGGCCGGAGTGTAGACCCGGTTCTCCTGCAGCGTCCATTCGGTGTCCGGCGTGTCCACTATCCTCTGGGGCGCATTGATATGGCGAGTGCATGCGCACATCAACAGGCTGACGAGCAGAACGAGGCAAGTCCGCGTTCCGGTTATTGATGTTGGGGCTGCTGGCATCACGACTCCTGGCGCTGATCGTCCTGGGCTGCGGCGGTTTGTCTTGCGACTGTTGTCGGATACGGTCGGCACGACCTGGCGGATGAGGTTTGCCGTCGTGCGATGCTGAGGTGTCATGCTCGACGCTATGTTAGCCAGAAGCTAAGTTTATAAATGGGACACCTTCGCGGTACTGCACCTCCGAGTCTGGAGCGCCCTGCCTATGAGCAATACGACGGATGTCACATCCCCGCTACGCAGGTCTCTGCTCATTGGCTTGGTCTACGCTTCGCTCGGTGCCCTTTGGATCGCAGGGAGCGACTATGCGCTCTCGTTCCTTTTCCGCGAACCAGAATCGTTGACCTCCGCCCAGACCTTCAAGGGCTGGTTCTTCATCGGTGTAACTGCCTTACTCCTGGTTTGGGCGATAAACCGCCAATTCCGACGCTATCGCGACGTTATTCAGGCCAATAGCGAGCAAGCCGCCGCAATACGTGAGCTGAGCCAGTTTCGCGAAAGCATCATCGATAATGCCAACATCTGGATCAATGTGTTTGATGTCGATGGCCGCATCATCGTCTGGAACAAAGCGGCAGAGTTAATCAGTGGCTATTCCAAGGAAGAGGTTTTACGCAGGGGCGTGGCATGGGAATGGCTTTATCCGGAAGAGGACTACCGACAACGCGTATTTGTGGCGGCGCGGTCTGTAGTTACCGATGGAGAGGATCTGACGGACTATGAAACGTGTATCACGACCCGTGACGGCGAGAGGCGCCGGATGTGCTGGAACGCCCGTCGTTTCTTTTCGCCAGGTGGTGCCGTGGTTGGGGCGATTGCAATCGCAACGGATGTTACCGAGCAGCGTAAGCTTGAGCGAGAGGCCCGAGCCAGTAGCCGCCAACTAAAGACGCTGATGGATAACCTGCCCGGCATGGCCTACCGCTGCCAGTTCGACGCAAGCTGGACAATGAAGTTCGTATCCGACGGATGCCGCGAACTGACCGGTTATGCGCCAGAAGAACTGATCGAGAATCGGGTTGTGTCGTTCGCCGATATGGTCGAGGACGTCGATAACGAAGAAACAGTTCGTGTTGTGGAGCAGGCCATCGCACAGGCGGAGCCCTATTCGATCGAATACGCCCTCACCCGCCGCGACGGTCGACGTATCTGGATCTGGGAACGGGGGCGAGGCGTTCAGGTCGATGACGATCTGATGTTGGAAGGCATCCTGATGGATATCAGCGACCGCAAGATCCTCGAGGAAGAACTGGCGAGTATGGCCACCCGTGACGCCCTGACCGGCCTTTATAACCGTCGCGAGGCAGAGCGTAGGCTTGAGGCGGAAATCCGTCGGGCTGAGCGTTACGAGCGACCGGTTGCTCTTCTCTGGTTGGACCTGGACCATTTCAAGACCGTCAATGATCGGCATGGACATGCCAAGGGTGACGAGGTGCTACGCCGGGTAAGTGGACTCATTGCCGATTCTATACGCTCCGTGGATATCGCCGCCCGATATGGCGGTGAGGAGTTTCTGGTCGTGCTGCCCGAAAGGGGTTTGGCCGAGGCTTGTGACACCGCTGAACGGCTGCGCCAGTTGATCGAGAGTGAGGTTGTAACCGTAGGCGGCGATTCGGTGGTGCGTCTTTCAGCCAGTATCGGCGTTGCGGTTTTTCCTGACCATGCGTCCAGCGCGGATGAGCTCTGCCATGAGGCAGACCAGGCCATGTATGCCGCCAAGCGGGCCGGGCGCAATCAGGTTTTCAGGGCGGGCCAGTCGGCAGGCGAAAGGCGGAAAAAACCTTCCAGGCATTGATACAGGTGCGGTTCGTCCGCCTTCAGGTCGGCCGGCCTGCAGAAGAAAGCTTCGGTGGCGACGGCGAAGAATTCCGCCGGGTCGGTGGCACCGTAGGGGTCGAGTACGGTATCACCGGTGTTCGCCTGCTGTTTCAGGCGCTCCCAGGCATCGCTGAAAACAGTTTGCCAGGTTTGGGCATCATCGCCGGAGTGGAGTGGCGGCGTGCCATCCGACGCGCCGTCGAGCTGGTCGAGTTGATGGGCGAATTCGTGAATGGCCACATTGCTAACGGCATGGGTTTCCAGCGCTTCACGTTTGAGGGTCGACCAGGTCAGGATGACCCGGCCTTCGCCCCAGGATTCGCCCAGGCGGTCGTCCATGCTCTCGGTGTGGACGAGACCGTCGTGGTGCTCCGCCGGGGCGCGATAGACGTCCGGATAGAGCAGGACGGCTTTGAGGCTGTCGTAGTAATCCAGGCTCAGCCCGCTAATCAGCAGGGCGCCATGGGCAGCGACCAGCAGGCGCATCTGGTCGGTGACATCCAGGCCTTTGCAGCCGTAGAAGTCCAGTTCGTCCAGCAGGATCAGCGTGCCCGATTCGACCCGTTCGCGAACCTCTGGCGGCAACTGGCGATACAGGGTCATGTCCCGCTCCAGCTGCTGGCGCCAGGCATCCGGGAAGGCGCGGGATGCCACCTGCTTACGGCGCTGGCGGCGGTAGAAGAAAAGACGGTAGGCGGCCAGCGTGACCACCGCGAGGACGCAGAGAAAGTACACCATGGTTAACGCGGGTTCTCCTGAAGCCCGAAGAGTAAACGTTAGCTCGCGGAAGCGACTTCACATAATCCTTGGGCGGGGTTTGGCCCCGATTGCACGAACAACCGTGACGCGGCAATGTATCATCCCTGCTTGTTGCCGGCACTTTCCAAGGCGCTTCTGATGAGGTCCATTGGTGATTCGCGCCCTGCCGGAAAGGTCCTCAAGTCTTGCAGAATCGTCAATAGACTTAATTAGAGCTACCCCTAAACAGAAAGAGCGGATGCCGCCGTCGCCGTAAGAGGATATCTGCCATGAACGCCCTGACCCGCCGTGCCCTGAACACGTCCGCCATTCCGCGGGACCTGAGCACCGTAACTACTGTGGATGTCGCCGCGGAGGTGGCGCCCGAACAGGCTGGCGTCAGTGCCGGCGCGCTCGATCAGGTCTGGAGCAGCGTCGAGCGACTCTATCGCACCGGGGTCCATCCCGGAATGCAGCTATGTTTGCGCCACAAGGGACAGGTCGTACTGCATCGGGCGATCGGGCATGCCAGCGGCAACGGGCCGAAGGATGGCAAGGGCGCGCGGCGTCTGCCGATGAACACGGACACGCCGACCTGCTATTTTTCGGCGTCGAAAGCGGTGACGGCACTGCTGATTCACATTCTGGCGGAACAGGGGCGGATCAACCTGCTCGACCCGGTCAGCTACTACTGTCCCGAGTTTGCCCGGAACGGCAAGCGCACCATCACCATCCACCAGGTGCTCGCACACCGTGGTGGCATCCCGGCCATTCCCCGGGACACCCCACTGGACACCCTTTGGGACCCCGATGCCATCTGGCGCTTGCTGTGCGAGGCCCGGCCGGTGGAAGTGGACGGTGCCAAGGTGGCCTACCATGCCATAACGGGCGGGTTCGTGTTGCAGCGTGTGCTGGAAACCGTAACCGGCGAGTCTATCGAGGCATTCCTCGATCATCATATCCGCAAGCCGCTGGGTATGAAGTGGTTTACCTACGGCATTCCCAGCGAGCGGCTACAGGATCTCGCCACCAGCTATGCGACCGGACCCAACCCGATATTTCCGGTGTCCCGCATCCTGCAGCGGGCGCTGGGCGGCGATATGCAGACCATCGAAGCGGTAGTCAACGATGTCCGGTTCCAGGAGGCGGTGGTGCCGGCGGCCAACCTGTGTGGTACCGCCGAGGAGATGTCACGCTTTTTCCAGATGATGCTCAATGGAGGCATCTGGGAAGGTCGGAAGGTCTGCGAACCCCTGACCGTGCGCCGCGCCATCCAGCAGTTCGGCTCGCTGCAGATCGACCGAACCCTCATGATTCCCATGCGCTTCAGTGCGGGCATGATGCTGGGCGGCGAGCCCCTGGGCATCTGGGGGCCGCATAGCCGTGAGGCCTTCGGGCATGTCGGGTTGATCAACAAACTCTGCTGGGCGGACGCCTCGCGGGATATCTCGGTCAGCCTGATCAATACCGGCCTGCCCATCGTCGCCCATCACCTCCCGGCGCTGGTCGGGTTTATCTGGACGGTGTGCCGGGAATTTCCCAAGGTGCCCGAAGCAGAGCGCCCGCCGGCGGTGGCCTAAACGTCGTCCAACTGGGCCTCGAGAATCGCCAGCACCGAAGACTGGATCTCCTTGAAATCGGTGACGGTCTGGGTGCGCTGGATGACGTCGTCCTGCTGGTCCTCGAGTTTCTGCAACTTGGGGATCACCCGCCGGATACCTTCGGTAATCACCTCGTAGGGATAATGGTGATCGAGGATGCTGAGCTTGTTCAGTTCCGCCACTTCCTGATTGAAGATGCTGATGATGTCGTAGAGCATGTCCTTGTGCTGGATTGTACCGGCTTCCCAGTAGGCATCATCCAGCAGTTCCAGCAGTGACATGTATTCCCGCAGGGTATCGGCGACGGACGGTGCGGTCATCTCGGACTCCATTCAGGGAACCTGATGCGCGTCACACACGTACGGCGACCGCTGCAGGTTCGCGTCAGCATAGTGTCTTCCAGAATAGCAGGGGTCTTGGTTTGCGGACAGTTGGGCGGGTACCCGGGAAGGTACTTTCCATCATGGTGCGCCAGCATGGTGCGCGAGCGACTCTATTTCACTTTCGTGAATCATCGTTCACTCTTTATTGCTGTTTGTCCGACAGTTGTGCACAATACGCGTAATCCGAAGTAGACGCCAGGGACGCGAGCGACCGGAATAATTTATCGGGAACCTGTGCGGATATTGCTGATCCAGATATCATCAATGTCGTAAAGAACAACTCAAGGATGAGGGACTGACCATGCTAATCGAACCGACAGCGCTGTCTGACCAGGGTCGCGCAGACCTGCAGCAGCCCAACCTGAATCGCCACGAGAGCGTGCGCGAGCACCTCCAGGAGCGCCTTGAGCGTGAGGTTGCCGACCTGGAAGAACGTATCGAGATGCTCCGTCGCAACCAGGCCCCCCACACCGCGATCATCATTGCCACCTACGAACGCATGATCGACCGTAAAAAGGGTTTCATGTCGACCTGGGGGATGGGCGAACGAACCGGGGAGTAACGGTTGCACTAATATTCCCTTCAGTATTGGCATCGAAGGTAGGTCCGGCGGACCGTCAATTCAGGCGGTCAGCTACGGGCTGTGTGCTATAGGTTTCACCGGTACCTTCCGCCAGATTGCCGCAGTATGCGTTACCAGCGACGTATTCATCACGACATTCCTCTGAGGTGCAGTCGCTCCTGGACGTAAATAATTCAGCAGTTTGTGCCCGGTAATCGACGACTATGCGGGCGCAATCGACAGCCTCTCCAGCAAAATCAAAGCTGATGTCGCTACTGCGTAACCACTGATCCTTATCCATGCCGATGAAAGCCTGCTCCAGACTCAGGCGCTGTTGGTTGTTACCTGCAGTGAATGATGCCTTGAGCAGCTCTGGCCGGTTGAAGCCGATGCTTGAAAAGTCGCGGGCATTATATTGCCAGCCGACGAGTGCGCCTTGCAGATCCTCGCCACTGCGCCCCTGGTAACGGATAACCCGTTGCACTTTGCCAGAAGCATCCGGCGCATAAACCCAGCGAACCACGGGATAGTTGTACCGATCCGTGACCGTTTCGTTCTGCACTTCTTCGAAAGTCACCAGCTTGCCGTTCGCGCTGGTGCTGTATTCCGCAGGATTGCCCGCATCGATACAGTCACTGATATAACGACGACCTTCGTTGAAGTTCTCCACCTGATCCTCGCCGATCATCAGGCTGATCAGGTCCAGCGGATTACGCACGCTGGCATAGCTGTTTGTCCCTGTCTCCGGTTCGCCGCCATTGAAACGGGCGGTCTGGACTTTTACGGCATCGGCCACGGCCTGGTAGGCAGGATCTTCGCTCGAGGCCGGCTGGACCCCGAGGATGACGTCATGGAAAAGTGTGCGATCGAGCCGGGCTGGTTCGGTCACGTTGAAGTTACTGAGGGTCTGGTACACCGCGGTAGCTGGATTGAATGCCGAGCCGCACTCATTGGCGCTCTCGCCTTCCGCGCTGGTATCGCCATCACTTCCACAGCCGGCGAGCAGTATTACCGGGGTTAAAAGGGCCAAAACGATTCGAAATGTCGTCATTGTTGTTGTCCTTTTCGTTCCGCGCTTGATCGGTCGGCGTAAAGGTGCGAATTTTCCGCGTACCGGCTAAAGTGTTGGTAGAGGCTCCCCGAAAAGAAAGCCCGCCTGAGGCGTTAGCCGGTCTAGACGGCACGTTAACGGAATTCGCAGGCTCCTGCCCGCTCGGAGATCACATTTTGCGGCATCTGGAACAGCGCGCAGTGCAACGACCGATCGCTGCCTTGTTGACACGGTTCACCCTGTTTCGCCTGCTGGTTACCCTGCTTTGCCTGCTGGCTTCCTCTGCGGTTCCTGCCGCGGGTAAGGGCTGTCATGATGCGCCCATCGAAGTGGATCCCGGCGACGAACGTATCGGGCTTGCTTCCTGTCTCTGGTACCTGGAAGACTCATCGGGCGAACTCAGTCTGGAAAATGTGCGGGCCAAGGACCTTGACCGGGCGTTCCGCAAGCATGATGGCGGCGTGCTGAACTTCGGCTATACCGAATCTGCGTATTGGGCACGCTTCGATCTGGCATACACCGGCGACGCACCGATGGAGCGTTTTCTGGAGCTGAGCCTACCCCTGGTGGATCATGTCTCGGTCCACGTCTACCGCGACGGCGTACTCTCCGATGAGCGGGAAATGGGCTACAGCCCCAGTTGGGACGAGCGTGAGCTGCTGGTCCCCAACCCGGTATTCAAGCTGACCCTGCATCCCGACGAGGCAGTGCGGGTGTACCTGCGGGTGGAAACGGCCAACACCTTCCGCCTGCCCCTGGTGCTCTGGGCGCCGGACGCCTACATAGAGAAGGTCGCCGTGGATGAAACCATCCAGGGCATCTTCCTCGGCAGTATCCTGGCGATACTCGCTTATAACCTCTTCGTCGCAGTGGCCGTTCGTGAGCGTAGCAACATCCACTATGTGCTCTACCTGGTGTTTGCCACGCTGTTCATTGCCACCGAGCAGGTCCACGGACTGCAGCTTTTCGATGAGCGTCCCTGGTTCCTGAACAAGGAGTTCCTCCACTACCAGATCCTGCTCACCTGGTTCTTCGGCATCCTGATGGCGCGGGAACTACTGGAATTACCCAAGCACTCCGGGGATTTGGACAATGTACTGAAGGTCTGTCTCTGGGGCGTCGTGCTGACGTTTTTCCTCAGTCTGTTCATGCCGTACCACGTAGCCATGGAATGGACGGTGCTCGGCTCGATCGTGCTGGCCATCGTCATGATCGCGGTGAGTTATTGGGCCTGGAAGCATTTCAACGCCGCTGCCCGGACCTACTTCTTCGCCTGGACCTGCACCCTCGCGGGCGTGGGCATGTATGCGCTGACGGTCATGGGGCTGGCGCCGCTCAATTCCTTCACGGCCCATTCTCCCCAGATCGGCCTGACGGCCCAGATCATCCTGTTCTCCTTTGCGCTGGCGGACCGCATCAAGCTGATCCAGGCTGAAGCGCTGGACTGGTCCCAGCGTGCGTTGTCCAACCTGACCCGTTACCAGTCGCTCTTCAATAATGCAGTCGAGGGCATCTTCCAGATGTCGCTGGAGCGTCGATTTGTTGCCGCCAACCCGGCGATGGCGGAACTGTTGGGTTACGAGGACCCTGAGCGCATGGTACACCGGGTGCCGGATGTGCTGTCCGCCTGTTTTGCCGACCCGGGACTGCGTCAACAGGTGATCGAGCAACTGGAGACGCGCGGCACCTCCAAGGGTATCGAGACCCGCTGCTACACGCTTCAGGGGGAGGAGCGTTGGCTCAACGTCTCGCTCAACACCGTTTATGACGTGGATGGCGAGCCGGAACACCTGGAAGGCACCTGCATCGACATTACGGAGCGCAAGCAGCGGGAGGTCATCGAGAAGGAGCGCGAGAACGAGCGGATGGAGAAGGAACTGGCGCGCAACGCCGCGGAAGCGAAGAGTCAGTTCCTCGCCAACATGAGTCACGAGATCCGCACGCCGCTGGCGGCGATCATCGGTTATGGTGAAACCCTGCTCGACCCTGAGTTGGATGACCAGGAGAAACGGACCAGCGCCGAGACGGTTGTTCGCAGCGGCCGTCACCTGCTGGATCTGGTCAATGACATCCTCGACCACTCCAAGATCGACGCCAATAAGCTCAACGTGGAGATTCTCAAGGTTCATCTGCCGGAGCTGCTGGATGAGGTGCGTGCCTTCTTCGCGCCGCGGGCCAGGGAAAAGGGCATCGACTTCACCATCAACTGCGGATTTCCCTTGCCGGAAACGATCCAGACCGACCCGACCCGTTTGCGCCAGATCATCATCAACTTATGCGGAAACGCGCTGAAATTCACCGAAAGCGGCTCGATCTCACTGACTGTGCGTTGCCAGCGCGATACCGAGACCCTGGTGGCGAGGGTGGTGGACAGCGGTATCGGCATGAAGCCGGAACAGTTGGCGCGGTTGTTCGATCCCTTCGCCCAGGGTAGCGCGGCGATCGCCCGCCAGTATGGGGGTACCGGACTGGGATTGAGTATCTCCAAGCGGCTGGCGGAAATGCTGGGAGGCAACATCAATGTCAGTAGCGTCTATGGCGAGGGCAGTGAGTTCGAGGTCACCATTGCCACCGGCTCCCTGGACGGCGTGCACCTGCTGCGTGATGCCTCGGAGCTCACGCAGCGCCGCCGCATGCTGCCGATGATCACGGCACCGCGACTGCGTGGGCGCATCCTCTGCGCCGAAGACAACGAGGTCAATCGCAAACTGGTGAACCTGATGGTCCAGCGCACCGGTGCCGAGATCGTATTCGTCAATAACGGTGCCGAAGCCCTGGATGCGGCCACCCATGGCACCTTTGACCTGATCTTTATGGATATCCAGATGCCGGTGATGAACGGTCGCGACGCCACTGCGGCGTTGCGTGAGGCCGGTGTGAACACGCCGATCATCGCCCTTACCGCCAATGTCATGGCCGAGGATATCGAGGACTACCGCCGTGCCGGCTGCACCGATCATCTGGCCAAACCTATCGACAAGCGGCGTTTCTACGAGGTGCTGGGCCGTTACCTGACCCTGGATGAATGGCCACGCGACGACGAGGCGCGGCAATATGCCGGCACCGTACTGGTAGCCGAAGACAACGACGACAATCGCCACCTGGTAGAGCGGCTATTGCGCCGCTTCGGTCTGGAAACGATCACCGTGACCAACGGCCGCGAGGCGGTGCAGGCAGCGCTCGCCCAGACGGTCCACCTGATCCTGATGGACCGGCACATGCCTGATATGGATGGACCCGAGGCCACGCGCCTGTTACGCCAGACCGGTTTTCGCCGTCCCATCGTAGCGTTCACCGCCGGCGATCAGCAGGAGATCGAGGAACTGGTGGAAGCCGGTTGTGAAGGTGCGCTGAACAAGCCGATCGACAACGGCCACCTGGCGGCGATACTGGCGCGCTACCTGGAGATATCCGACAGCTCGGGCACGGCGGCCAATGAGGAGGACGAAGGTATCCGGACGTTGGTCAACCAGTTCCTTGAGAGCCTGCCTGGACGCATGAAAACCATGGAAAAAGCGCTGCTACAACAGGACTGGGCAGCCCTGCAGGGACAGGCGCACCAGATCAAGGGTACGGCAGGTGCCATGGGCTATCCGTTGATGACTGAACAGGCTGGGGAACTGGAGGCTGCCGTCAAGCGCGGTGAAACCGACGCGGTATCCGGCCTGTTTGATACACTCAAGACCCTGATGCGCCAGGCACTGGCCCGCCATGCGACATCGGAATGACCAAGTGAGGATCGATAGCAGTATGGATGATAGACACCACAGTGATGCGCCGTCGCTAAACACCATGTTTGGTACCTATGCGGACGTGCTGTTCGTATTGTTTCCCTTCCTGGTGATCGTCATGCAGCGAATGTGGGACGGCGAGCTGGCGCAGGTGCTGCTTAGGCCGGACTTGAGTATCGCATCTGCGATCCTGGCGGGGCTTGCGATTGGCAAGTTCGTCCTGGGGCTGGTGACCAACCAGGACCTGGGGCGTCATAAAGAGCGCATCGTCTTCTTTATCGCCCTGACCCTATTCCTGGTCATGGGACCCTCAATCATCCTGATCATCAGTATCGTTGGTGGCGAGCAGGTGCCCGGCTTTGTGGCCTTCCTGCAGCCGGTGCTGCTGATCGTTGCCATTTCCCTGTATACCACCGCGATCTCGGTCAGCAACATGCTTATCCGAGGTGACAACCGGGATGACCATCCCGACAGGCGCGGCGAGCAGGCATCGGACAAGATCGCCACACCCACGCCGCTCCATATCCCCCGCCGTTCCAATGGCGAATAGATGATCCTGCGGTGGCTTATCTTTGATCATTGAGAGGAATTGAAAATGGAAAACCTGCGAGTCCTCGTTGTCGAGGATGAACCCACCATGCGCGAACTGCTCAAGGATATGTTGCACCAGGCGGGCGCGACCATGGTCGTCGAGTGCGAAGATGCCGCCAGCGCCCAGGAGCGCTTCCGGCAGGAGGACTTCCACATCGTGATGCTGGATTTAGGCTTACCGGACATGGACGGCCATGACCTGATGAAGGCCTTCAAACAGGTTAACGACAAGCAGCATATCGTACTGGTCACGGCTGATGACTCCATCGATAGCATCCAGCGCGCGATCAGCGCTGGCGCTAACGGTTACGTGGTCAAGCCGTATTCGAAGGAAAAGATTCAGGATGTGGTCAACAACTACGTGATGGTGCACGGTGAGGAGGCTGACGTCCTCCGGGGATTCAGCCGGCACCACTGACGGCTGAATGGCGTTCCCTCTGCTCCCCGGAGGCGATCGTTTCAATGTGCCGGTATCAGGCGACCTGGCGCGCAATCCAGGAATTGTATCGGGTGGCCAGGGCGCGAATGTACCGTGCCTCCTGGTCGTCGGTGTTGGCGATGACACCCTTGAAGATCCATCCGCGCTCGTAGAGACCCAGCACACTCTGCTCATTGTCCAGGTTGACGCGCTGGTTCAGCTTCTTGCAGATGGCATCAAGCAGCGGCAGTTTCGCCGGACGGCGGATCGGTCCCTGGGAGGGGGCCTTGTTTTGGGATACGGGGCGGTTGTGGTGTTTTCTCATCTCTCTCTCCTTTCTGCTTTGTCGCGCGTGCAAAAAATAAACCCCGATTTGGAGCGACCGGGGTTTGCTCGAGAGATTCTCGGCCCGGTCGCCCAACGGCTCCCGGGATCGAAGGAAGCCGTTAAACCGTCTTCATGACAATAGAACGCAAACGAGTCCGATCAAGGCGGGTATCGCCCTTCATCGGTTGCTCAAAGGTGTCTGGCGTTGGGTGCATGTTCTAAATGGCCCTCATACAGCAGCAGCGTTTGTGTTCCATAAAAAAAGCCCGGAATCGGGAGACTTCCGGGCTTCTTCGGCCACCGGAAGATTCGCGTCGCGAATCGCCCGATGACGGGGATTCGTTCGCTTAAGCGGGTTGTGTGTGAACGACTGGAATCACGATTCGCTTTCTCACAATTTCAATGACGAATGCTTCAATGAATGACGCTGGCAAACTCAACTCCCATCGCCTGCATCATTTCCCCTCAGTCTATCCGCTGCCTTTAACTTTGCAAGCCTTGGAACAGCGAAATTCTCCATGCAGTCGGTAAGTCCCTATAACGCCCCTTCAAGCGGTTTTTGCGGCAATCCCGTACAGATGGAAGGGCGCCGGATGGGCATAATTAATCCTGTCACGTGTTTACGTTGTGCAATTCATCAGCCCCTTTTCACCTACGATGGGTTGGCATGATGAATCTCTCCTTTATTGTTGGCGCGGCCGCTTGGTCGCGCTTTTTTTGCCTGTTTTTTGTACGCGGATGCCTCCCGCCGGAGTCGCCCTTCCTTCTCCTTCCTCCTGTCTCGGGTAGTTCGTACTGAATTCCGCGTACTGAACATCTCGTACAGCAATGCTGGATGCATTTCTGGATAATTCTTGGTCTGATTCATTCGCCGAATGCGAAAAAATGAGAGGTAAAACCGAAAATATCATGTCTGATGACGCAGGCAGTAGTCTCAAGCCCAAGTCCGACCTTTCCCTGGAATCCCGCGTTACCCTGAAATCCGATATCGCCGTCGAAGCTTTGCTGGTCGCGGCATTGGCCGTTTATTTCATCCTGGCTGAAAGCCAGGCCGTGGGTTCCGATATGCTATTTACCGCCGTGGGCGCGGTGCTGATGGCCCTCGCCACCTTTTGGACATTGAACACGGTTGGCGATGTCATCGAGGTCGTGGCTGCGCGCCGGTCGTCCAGCAAAGGCTGATTATTGCGGCGCTTGCCCGCGCTGGACATGGGCCGGTCAGGGTCGGGCGACCCGATACTGTAGGTTCTGCGCCGGCGCTTCACCGCAGACCCGGCGCCAGGTCTCCTGCAGGATCAGCGCGTCATTCGCGGCGCGGTGAACCGGTAGGCCGAGCGATTCGATAACCCGTTGGCGGGTTTCTGCCCATTGCTGCACCTGGGGTGCGCTGAGGATCGAGGATACGGACTCCAGCAGGAAGGTTGGCCGGATCCGGGCTGCCCGGAACAGCCGGTGTAGCCAGAAGCTGTCGAACGTCCAGGCGTCGCAATAGACCGCGTCGTTCAGGAGTTGATTCAATTCGTAGGCCACATCCCTGACTTTCCGGCCTTCCGCGCACAGGGTCTCGCGGCTGATGCCGTGGATGGCTTCAGCGCTTTCGGACCAGTCCTGCCAAAGAACATGTGGCGCAATCAGCCAGCTGTGCAGGGTGCCGTCGGGGAGACTGACGCCCACCTCGATCGGGTAACTGGCGATCAGGTCCAGGCTCGAGGCCTCAAAGTCGATAAATGCCGGTCTATCAGAAACGTTCATACTGCGTTATTGATTATCATCGTCGTGGCGCCCTCCGTTCGGCTACAGCGCCGGCGAAGGTCATCCAGTGAGTTTAACGGTCCGTCGATACGGACGCGAACCTATCCTGACCGGTCCCTGTTACAATTCGTCCATCGATCGATACTGTCGCTGATTCAATCTTTCCCGAGGTTCCCGCTATGTCCGAGAAAGTCGTGGTCATCTATTCCGGTGGCATGGATTCCTTCACCCTGCTGCACCGGGCCCGGGCTGCCGGGCACGAAGTCCATGCACTGTCGTTCAACTACGGCCAGCGCCATGTGCGGGAACTGGAGTGCGCCGAAACGGTCTGCAAGGCCTTGGGTATTCCTCATAAGGTAGTCGATATGTCACCAATGGCTAGCTTGATGACGGGTTCTGCCTTGACCGATGCAATCGATGTGCCGGAGGGGCATTATGAAGAAGACAGCATGAAGGCCACAGTCGTGCCTAACCGAAACATGATCCTGCTGTCCCTGGCGACCGGTTATGCCGTTTCCGTCGATGCCCAGACGGTATGGTATGGGGCCCACGGGGGTGATCACGCGATCTATCCCGACTGCCGGCCGGAATTCGTCGAGAAGATGGACGCCGTCTGCCGCGTGGCCAACTACGAGCCCGTACGCATCGAGGCGCCCTACATGAAGCTGGACAAGGGGCAGATCCTGGCCGAAGGCCTGGCGCTGGATCTGGACTACAGCCAGACCTGGACCTGTTACAACGGACGTGAAAAAGCCTGCGGTCGTTGTGGCTCTTGCGTCGAACGGCTGGAGGCGTTTGCCAGCCACGGCCTGAAGGACCCGCTCCCGTACGAAGTGGAGGTTTGATGTACCGGGTTAAGGAGGCCTTTTACACCTTGCAGGGCGAAGGCGCCCAGGCCGGTCGCGCCGCGGTGTTCTGTCGGTTCAGCAAGTGCAACCTGTGGAACGGTCGCGAAGCCGATCGGGCCTGGGCGGTATGCAATTTTTGCGATACGGACTTTGTCGGAACCGATGGCCAGAACGGCGGTAAGTTTGTCGATGCCGACGCGCTGGCGAATCATATCGCCGGGCTCTGGCCCCACGATCCGGCGGCTTCTGGAACGCTCAAACCCTATGTGGTCTGTACCGGCGGTGAGCCGCTGCTGCAGCTCGACGAGCCCCTGATCGAGGCGTTTCATGCCCGAGGCTTCGAGGTCGGCGTGGAAACCAACGGCACCCTGCCGGCACCGGTGGGTCTGGACTGGCTGTGCGTGAGTCCGAAGGCGGATGCCAAGGTGGTGATCGAGCGCTGCAACGAACTGAAGCTGGTCTACCCGCAGCCGCTGGCGATGCCCGAACGCTTTGCCCATATTCGGGCGGACCATTATTTCCTGTCGCCGATGGCGTCCCCCTCGGTGCCGGACGACGGCGCTGATGCCCTGAAAAAGAGCAATACCCGCCGGGCCACGGACTATTGTCTGGCTCACCCGCAATGGCGGCTCACACTGCAGATGCACAAGATTGTGGGGATCGATTAGGTTGTCGAGCGCCTGGGCCTGGCCACTAGTCCCCCAGCAGATGATCCAGCGGCTGGCTGTAACTGGGCGCAAATACTTCGAGGAAATAACGTACTTCCGGCAGGTTCTCCACTTCCAATCGCTGGCGGATCTGAAGGGCGGCGGGTTCGAATTCCTTATTGCCGGCATTGATCTCCGCCTGGCACTTGAGCCAGGCCGATAGCCGGTCTGCAGCCTTTACCAGCGTCTTGACCTCCTCCGGCCACTGGGATTCCTTCACATAGGTGGCGAAATCGTCCTTCAGACTTGCAGGGAGCAGGTCGAGTAGCTCATCTTCGGCCTTGTGCTCGATCTCGCCAAAGGCTTCACGCATGACGCTGGAGTGATATTTCACCGGTGTCGGCATGTCACCGGTAATCACTTCGGTGGCGTCATGGTACAGCGCCGCAGCAGCAACGCGATCAGCGTCCACCTGGCCCTCGAAATGCCGGTTGCTGATCAGCGCCAGGGCATGGGCGATGGTGGCCACCTCCCAGGAATGGGTAGCGACGTTCTCCTCGATGGCATTGCGCATCAGGCCCCAGCGGCGGATCCAACGCAGGCGGGCAATGTAGGCAAAGAAGTGACTAAGCGATGCAGGCATGGCGTCCGGCCTTGTTTTTACGATATTGCAAAGGTTAACGAGATTTCGGAGGTATGTCGTTCTTAACGGCGCAGGTGCGTGCTAATCTTCCATGAATTGTAGGAGAAACGCTCATGCGACTGTGCCTGTCGCGCGCCCTGATAGTCATTGTTCTCTGGATACCTTTCCAAGTCCAGGCCGCAACACCCGTCACCGTCGGCGCCTACAATTTCAATCCGCTCATTACCTTCGATGCCGATGGCGACCCCGAGGGGCTCGTGGTCGAGGTCGTCGCCGAGCTCAATCGGCGCCAGCAGCAATTCGCCTTTGAAATCCTGCGTACGTCCTCGAAGCGGCGCTTCGAGGACTATCGGCTGGGCCGCTATGACGTCATTCTCTTCGAGAGTCTGAACTGGGGCTGGGGCACCATGGAGGTCGATGCCACCTCGGTGCTGCTGGAAGATGAGGAAGTCTTCGTCGCCCTGGATAAACCCGAGCGCGACCAGTCGTTCTTCGACCAGGTGACCGAGCGCCGGCTGTTGGCCATCCTGGGCTATCATTACGGGTTTGCCGATTTCGATGCGGACGAAGATCGCCTGACCCAGCGCTTCGATATTGAAATGTCCCGCAGCCAGGAACGCAATATGGCGCTGATTCTTGCTGACCGTCCGTCCGTCGCCGAAGTGGCGGTAATGCCGCGTTCCTTCCTCAAGCGTTTTCGACAGAAACGGCCGGAGGATGCGGCGAAGTTGCTGGTTTCCGAGCAGCCCGACCAGGTCTACCACCTGCGCGGCATCGTCAGACCAGCCGCAACGCTCGGAGCCGGGGCGCTTGAAGCGCTGTTCCGGGAGATGATCGACGACGGCACCTACCCTGGAATCGTCAGGCGTTACGGCATGCGCCTGCCGGAGCTGCTTGCTAACGAAAGCCCCTAGCCCTGATGGGCGTGGTTAGTCTGTGTGAACGCTCCTGGCGTTGGTTAAAGCCCCTTGCGCTATCGGACATCCGCCCTGCTAACGAGAATCCATGGCGAAAGGCACGATCACCTGGATGGTTTCCGCCGTTAGTTGGGTTTCTGCGTCTTGTGACGGCGCCAGCTGGAACAGCTGGTCTTCGGCGATATCGTAGTCCTCCGACAGACGCTGGAACAGCAGTGTTCCCCGTTGCTTGGCGAGACGGTCCAGCTCTTCAGGCGGTATCTGCACATCCCGGGTGAGCTCGCGGGTCAGGGTTTCCAGCCAGCGGGCATCGCTCATGCGCGCCTCGGTAGTCTGGTTGTTGGTCTGCTGGAGATTTTGCAGCGCGGCCTCACCCTGGGTGCTGGTCAGGTGGTTTTCCAGGATGCGGATACGTTCGCGGCGAGGCGTATCGTTGGTAAGGTCGAGGCTGGTGTTCATGCGCTGGCTCTTGAGTGCCAGGCCATCCAGATCCGGCGCCACCGCGCCACGCACGTTCAACAGCAGATCCTTGCGCTCGGAGAGGGCGCTCGCCAGCGCCTCAAGTTTCTTCTCCTCGCCCGACGCCAGCGTGGCTTCGCCGGGTACGAAACCCACCTTGCCCAGTTCCTCACCAGAGAAGCCGGCCAGGTCGACGATCGATCCCAGCATCGTGAACGGCGATGTGGCCGCCTTCGCCAGCAGGTTTACAAAGGCACTCATAACGACTTGGCTAACCCGGAACTTGGGGTCGTCCAGGTTGCCGGAAACCGGAAGATTGATGTCGATCACGCCGTTGCCGTTGCGTAGCAGGTTTAATCCGAGCTTTATCGGCGCATCAATCGCCTGGTCGCTCTGCACAGGTTGTCCCAGGGCCAACTGGTCCATCACGATATGGTTGGCCGCATCAAGCTGCGCGCCGTTAAGGGTGTAATCCAGGTCCAGACGCAACTTGCCGCTGTCCACGCCGTAGCCCAGGTATTTGCCGAAATAGGGAGACAGTTCGGCCATGGCCAGGTTGTCCAGCTGTAGCTTCAGTTCGGTCTTGTCCGCTTCGCCCAGGGTGCCGATAGAGCCGGTCACCTCGACGCTGCCGCGTTCGCCGATCTGGCCATTGAGGCGCACACTGGCCTGTTGTGGCGGAATGTTGGTGAGGCCTGAAATGGTGCCGGCGAGTTCCCGCGCCCGCAGCGTGAAAACTGGGTCGACCGTGCGATCGGCGAAGTCGAACCCGCCACTCTCGATCTGTATTGAGCCGGTTCGGAAGATGAACTCAGGTCTTTCGCCATCCTCTCTCTCGTCGCTGGCACCCTCCTCTTCGGATTCGTCAGACCCCGAGTCGACCATGAGATTGCTCAGGTTGGTGCTGCCATCTTCAAGACGAATGATGTTTGCATCCGGGTCGGTGAGCGTCACGGTACCGATTTCCAGGCGGCCCGGGTCGAGGTTCAGTTCGATCGGATTCAGTACCAGGGAACTCCAGCTCAAAAGCTTGTCGGATCGGCCTTCGCGGGCGATCTCCAGGTTGGTGACGGTGCCTGTGCCGCTAAACGTGCCCGTCAGCGTGGGGTCCTGGGTATCGATGTCGAGGTTACCCTCGACGTCCAACTGGCCGCTGTTCAGCACGATGTTGGCGTATTCCTGGATGTAGGGCTGAAATTGCGGCAGGGCGATACTGTTGAGTGTCAGCACCGACTCCAGTGTGAAGGGCAGCATGGTGATCTGGCCCCGGGCGGAGAGCTTGCTGTTTTCGCCGGTATTGGCATCGAGTTGGTAGGGTACCGGCTCGCCCAGCGCGTGGGTCAGCGGCCCTATCTCGATGTTGAGCCCACTCAGCGCGAGATCGGCGGGCGTTGCCAGAGCCTCGTCATGCCAGTCTACCTGGCTGTCACCCAGGCGGACACTGCCGATGCTCCAGCGGAACTCGCTGTCCGAACCCTGTTGGTTCTGGGACGCTTCGTCGTTCTCCGTCTCCTGCTCGGCCCCCATGAACGGTGCGGCGACGTTTACCACGCCTTCGCTATTGCGACTGATGTCCGCGTCCAACTGGTCCAGGTCGACCGAGCCGATATCCAGACTGAGGGCGTTGAGGTCAAAGTTGATGTCATTGGCGGCGGCGGTGGCCAGGGTGGCGTAGGGCTCGTCGGCATCCGCCAGGCGTGCGCTCAGGTCTTGGATGCGGATCTGCCCGTTACGGGTGATCAGGGCGAAGTCACCCTCGCTGGACATGGCATAGTCGGTAGTCAGGCTGAGGGTGCCGTTGGTGACCACATAGGGGGCGTAAGGCGCTGCGAAGTGCCAGATGGTGGAGTATTCGATGTTGCTCAGTTCGATACGGCCATTGGAATGGAAGGGAATCAGGCCGAGATCGCCCTGCCAGTCGATCTGTTGTTCGCCGATGGCGGCAGAGAGGGTGTAATCGCTAGTGCCGTCTTCGCTGAAGGTGGCCAGGTCGTTCAGGGTCAGGTTGAGCGGCTGGATGTTGAAGGTTTCTGGCTGCTCCTTGGTGAAGTCCCGCAACTGGACCTGGCCCTGCTCGATGCGTATTTCTGCGAAATAGAGATTCGGTGGCTCGCCGTCTTCCGAGTCGGCTTCTGTGGTTTGCGCGTTCTCCGCCGCTTTGTCAGCATGTTGCTGGTTCCAGTCCCGCACCAGGTTGACGCCGTAGCCCTCAAGCAGGTCGACGCGCACGAACGGTTGTTGAAGTTGAATAACCTCCAATGCGATGGTGCCGGTGAACAGGCGCCAAAAGGCTAGATCCGCATGCAGTGCCTGAAAGCTGAGCACTTGAGTGCCTTCGCTATCGTTGGCCTGCAGTTGCTCGATGTCCACCGTCATGAAGAACGGGTTGATGTCGATATCCTCAACGTCGCCTTGCCAGCCCATCTGGCTCTGCAACTGCTCTGGCACCTGACGCTCCAGCCACCAGGGCAGCAGGAGGAAACCGGCCAGGGCATAGACAACCAGCAGCAGGGCCAGCCAGAAGGTCACCATTTTATAGACTGGCTTACGGGTTGCGGTGTCAGGCACGGAACGCTCCTTGTCGGCACTTAAAATGAAAGACGAGAACGGTTTACAAAAGGATAGTCCGATACACGGTCGCCTGTCATGGCTGACGCAACCCTCTATCGGTCGTTAAAGTGACGTCAGCCAACCGGACACAAAAAAGGGGATGCCGCCCGGCATCCCCCTGCTACGCGCCTGGCTTATTCAGCCGCTGCGCGCGCGGCTTCCAGCCAGCCGTTGTAGGTGTCCTGATGGTTTTGGATCCAGGCCTTGGTGTGGGCCATGATTTCTTCCTGGGAGTCTTCGCCCTCTCGGATCTTCATGTTCTGGGCGCTGACATCATTGACCGATAGCTCCATGACCTCGAACAGCTTGGCGGCTGCAGGGTTCTCCTCGGCCCATTCCTTGTTGGCGACAATCCGCTCGCTATTGATCTCAAAGCCGTAGTTCTTGCCGTTGGGCAGCTCCGTGTCCGTACCGTTGGGGTTGGCTGAGTAAGGTACTTCCAGCCAAACGACATCCTTGCCCGGCACCAGAATGCCGGAGACCCAGTAGGGGGTCCAGGTGTAGTAGAAGATCGACTCGCCGTTTTCGTAGCGGGTGATGGTGTCCGAGATAATGGCGGCGTACTGGCCCTGCTTGTGGGTGATGCTATCGCGCAGTTCAAAGGCGTCGAGCTGGTGTTCGATCACCCCTTCGCAGCCCCAGCCTGCCTGGCAGCCGGTGAGGTCGGCCTTGCCGTCGCCGTCGGTATCGAAGAGTTTGGCGACTTCAGGCTTCTTGAAGTCCTCCAGGTTGTCGATGCCGTGTTCCTCGGCGGTCTTCTTGTCGATCAGGTAGCCCTGGGCCGCGCCGGTGATGTAGTGGCCCTGGCGGAAGAAGGTATCGTCCCCGCCGGCATTCTTGTACATCGTATTGTGCAGCGGGTACCAGTTGACCGCCATATAGGTGGCATCGCCGTTGGCCACGGACGTGTAGCCGGCGCTGTAATCCACTTCCTGGATGTCCTGGACGTCATAACCGAGGTCGCGCAGGGCCTCGTTGACCAGCATGGTCTGGAAGGTTTCTTCGGCAATCGGGCTCTGGATCGCCTGCACGGTCACGCCCTCGCCGGGCATGTCGGCAGCCTGCGCCGCGAACGCGACGCCACTGGCCAGGGCCGTGGCAGTCAGTGTCTTTCTAAGCGTCATGCGATAATCCTCCTGCAAAATGGTGAAGCGTTTAGGCTTCCTTCTTCTTTTTCACCAGTGCGTGTACCAATCCGGCCGGGCCGGACTCATACCAGTGACGGGTTCCCCGTTCCCGGGAATCCCGGCCCAGAGCCTGGGTCATGCGATCCAGGATGATGGCCAGAATAACGATGCCGATGCCCCCGACGGTGGCCAGGCCGATATCCAGCCGGCCGATGCCGCGCAGAACCATCAGGCCCAGGCCCGGTACTGCAATCATCGAGGCGATCACCACCATCGACAGCGCCAGCATCAGCGTCTGGTTGACGCCCGCCATGATGGTGGGCATCGCAAGCGGCAACTGGACCTTGAACAGCAATTGACGCGGACTGGCGCCAAACGAGCGGGAGGCCTCCACCAGGTCGTCCGGCACCTGACGGATGCCCAGGTTGGTGAGCCGGATGACGGGCGCCACAGCAAAGATAATGGTGACGATGACTCCCGGCACGTTACCGATACCGAACAGCATCACGATGGGTACCAGGTACACGAAAGCGGGGGTGGTCTGCATGGTATCGAGAATAGGACGTACGGCACCGGCTACCCGATTGCTCTTGGCCATCCAGATACCTGTGGGGATACCGATAACCATGCAGAACAGCACCGAGGTAATCACCAGCGAAAGGGTGGTCATGGACTGTTCCCAGGCGCCGATAGCGCCCATGGCGATCATACCGATCGCGGCTGCAATCCCGAGACGCAGTCCGGCCAGTTGCCAGGCGATGAGGCCGAACAGGGCAACCATCACAAGCGGTGGTACATTCAGCAGCGTGGCGTCGAATACGCTAAGAGCGAAATCCACCGGTTCCTTGACGAGCTGGAAGAAGATACGGAAGTTTTCCACGATCCAGTCGATGGCGTTCTCCACCCCGCCCTGGATATCGAACCATTCAGTCTTGAACGGTTCGGCCAGGGTATTCTGAACCTGCTCGACGCTCTCGGCACTGCTCAGCCAGCTACTGTCGGAGTTGCCCTCGGTTGAGCCTGCGCCGCCCCAGGGGTTGCTGCTCGTGCCGCCGGATCCTTGCTGTTCGGAGGCATCCGCCCACGGGTTTGACCCGCTGGACTCGTTATAGGGAACTGATTCGCTATTCGGTGTGTTTTGTTGCTCAGCCACTTATTCGCCCTCCCGATCCAATGCCTGCAGCAGTACCGCCCGCGAGATGACGCCCAGATAGCGGCCATCCTCGTCTGTCACCGGTAAACCGCAGGGTGCTGAGGCCACCGAACCCATGATGTCGGTGAGCGATGAGCCGGCTGGGATGGGGTCGACGCCAGGAATAAAGGCCTCGCTGACCCGCGCACCTTTCTTCTCGGCCTCAAGTAGCGAATTGATCGAGACGACCCCGTGAAACGTCTGGTCAGGGCTGACCACATAGCCGTAGTCGCGCTCGTTCTGGCGCAGGCGCTCCAGCGCGGCCGGCACCCCGGCGCCCTCACGCTCGATGACCGTCACCTGCTTGCGCCGGGCGATATCCCCAGCGGAAAGCACTGTGGAAACGTCGACACCGCGGAAGAAGGAGCGGACATAATCGTCGGCGGGATTCTTGAGAATTTCATCCGGCGTGCCGACCTGAACGACGCGTCCGCCCTCCATGATGGCGATGCGATCGCCGATGCGCATGGCTTCATCCAGATCATGGGAGATAAAGACGACCGTGCGTTTCGAGTCTTTCTGCAGCTTGACCAACTCGTCCTGCATCTCGGTGCGGATCAGCGGGTCCAGGGCTGAGAAAGCCTCATCCATTAGCATGATTTCCGGATCGTTGGCGAGTGCCCGAGCCAGGCCGACACGCTGCTGCATGCCGCCGGATAGCTCATCCGGATAGCTGTTGGCGTTAGCCTCCAGGCCGACCTGGGCTAGCGCGGAGCGGGCTCGTTTATGGCGCTCGTCGCGGGGTACGCCGGACAGCTCAAGGCCAAAGGCGGCGTTATCGATCACGTTCATGTGGGGCATGAGGGCGAACGACTGGAACACCATGCTCATCTTCGAACGTCGCAACTGGTTGAGTTCGGACTCGGACAGGGCGGCGATGTTCTGGTCGCCTACCCAGACTTCGCCCGACGTCGGTTCGATAAGGCGGTTGAGCAAGCGCACCAGGGTTGATTTGCCGGAACCGGAGAGACCCATGACGACGAAGATCTCGCCTTCGAAGATTTCGAAGGAGGCGTCCATGACACCGATGGTCTTGCCGGTACGTTCGAAGATTTCGGCCTTGCCGATGCCCTGGTTGAGCAGGTTCATCGCCTCTTCCGGGTTATCCCCGAAGACCTTGAAGAGGTGCTTTACAACTACTTTCGGCTTCATTCAGTGTGGATCCTGCGAGCGATTGCCGGCTTAAGGCATCGTTATTTATTCAGTATAGTAAAAATTTGCAATCCAACGCTTTTTGGCCGTCCGCCCTGGCTCAGTCTGTTATGCACGTTACCAGGGGCTCAACTGCAGCGCCAAAACGATGCGTCTCCCGGAAGTACATGACAGATCCTTCCAAAATAGCATCTGTAAAACAAAAAATAACTTTGTTTTCTAAATAATTTTGTTCGACTGCCCTTTGGGCCGAATCGGCTTGCCGTTCCCGGCAAACGGCGGCAACCATACAGTTCATGGACCGGAGCCCGTATGATGAAGGTGCCGTGATCTTTGGGCGTCCGATCGAGGCATCTGCCCTGTTCCCGGCTGCACTACTTTGGCAGTCGGTTGCGTTCTATAGCGACACACAGCAACGACTGTGCCGGGGTCCGGGCATGAACCCAACTGACGGCTACAACGTAAGTTCAGGTCCATTGGTGTTTGATTTCAGGAAAAAATAATGGATATCAGTAATATGCGGCGGGATTTCGAGAGCGAGGGCCTCGATGTCGACGCCTTGGATGCAAATCCGGTCGGCCAGTTTGCCAATTGGTTCAATCATGCACGGGAGGCGGGCATCCTCGAACCCAATGCACTTTCATTGGGCACGACCGGCACGGATGGCCAACCCAACCTGCGTACGGTATTGCTCAAGTATTTCGATGACCACGGTTTCGTCTTTTTCACCAACTATGGCAGCCGCAAGGCGCATGAGTTGGACGAGAATCCACGGGCGGCCATGCTGTTCCCCTGGATAGCGCTCAACCGCCAGGTCATCATCCAGGGCCGGGTGGAGAAAGTGAGCAAGGCGGAATCCCTGCGTTATTTTGCGTCCCGCCCGCGCGGTAGCCAGATCGGAGCCTGGGTTTCAGAGCAGAGCCGGGTGATCAAGACCCGCGGCCTGCTGGAGCAAAAGGTGGCAGAGATCAAGCAGCGTTTTCAGGACGGCGAAGTCCCCCTGCCCACATTCTGGGGCGGCTATCGTGTCGTGCCGGAGCGTTTCGAATTCTGGCAGGGGCGCCCCAGTCGTCTGCATGACCGCTTTGAATACCTTAAGGACGGCGAGCACTGGCAGATCCAGCGCCTGCAGCCCTGAGACCAGCTCTACGCTATGATGGAACCTTGGGCTTGCCGGCGCTCGCTTCGTCAATTTCAGGCGCCCCCTTTATGAGTTCCGTCCACCAGGCCATCACAGGGAGTAACAGTCATGGACTCTAACCAACGCTGCGGCTGGTGCGGCACGGATCCGCTTTACGTGGCGTACCACGATAATGTTTGGGGCCGGCCGGTTTCGGATGACCAGGAACTGTTCGCCAAACTCTGCCTGGATGGACAGCAGGCGGGCCTGAGCTGGATCACCATCCTGCGCAAGCAGGCGAACTACGAGGCCGCTTTCGACGATTTCGATCCCGAGGCGATCGTCCGCTATGACGACGCCAGGATCGAAGCCTTGCTGCAGGACCCGGGCATCGTCCGCAATCGGCTCAAGGTAGAGTCCATTATCCGTAATGCCCGAGGTTTCCTGGCCCTTCGGGACCAGGACCGTTCTTTCTCCGAGTTTCTCTGGTCCTTCGTCGACTACCGCCCGATCCAGGGCGCCTGGGAAAGCCTGAGCGACGTACCCGTAACCACGCCGGAAGCAGAAGCCATGTCCCGTGCGCTAAAGAAATGCGGGTTCAACTTCGTAGGACCAACAATCGTCTATGCCTTCATGCAGGCCGTGGGGATGGTGAACGACCACCTGCTGACGTGCCCCTCCCGCGAGGTTTGCATGGATCTGGCCGGGGAGCACGACTTCCCGCGCGCGGCCAGTTCCTAGTGCATTCGTCGGTGTCATAGCTTGGGTCGATAGCATCAAAAGTCTGATCCTTTCGTAACTCTTTCACGTAAGTCACAGTGGGTCCTGTGGTGGGCTGGTAAAGCAAGCCCGTACAACCCCAACGAAAAGCTTCACCTATCCTGGAGGGCTCGACTTGCGTATCACCCTGGCAGAGCTGCGCGCGCTCGAACATCCCCGTATCGATTTGTTGGAAATCCTGTCCCTGGAGGGCCAGTTCTACATGGCCAGACTGCACATGGGCGATGGGATGAGGGTGTTGTCGGATGACGGGGGCAAGACCCGGCTGATGAAAAGCGCCTGGCAGGTGCAGGACATCCTCGGATCGTTCGACGTGCTACGTACGGAAGTGGTGCACGCCTCCGCCTATGGCGAGATGGTGGGCCTGTCCTCCGATGCTGTGGAGCCCTTGCGGATCCAGGTACAGGAAGTCCGTAGATGATTGCGGTCGCGCGACTGGCGACGGCGATTGGCCTGGCCGGGCTGATCCCGTTTATCTTCGGGATGCTGGCTATCCTGCTCTGGCCCGACGCCCAGGCGACCTGCGTCAAACTCTTCTATATCTACAGTGCCGGCGTGCTGGCGTTCATGGCCGGCGTGTACTGGCCTATTGCCCTGCAGCTCGAGCATCGCTGCTTTCCCCTTTCCCCAATCACGACATTGGTCATCAGCCAAGTGTTCTTCCTGTCGGCGGGCCTATCGTTGCTGCTGCCGATCGAAGGCCAGGCTGTGGTCTATCCGGTCGCCTATGTCGCACTCTACCTGGTGGATGTTCGCTGGATGCGGCTGTACTGGCCGGGTTGGTATCGCCGTCTACGAGCAGTGCTGACGCTGGTGGCTTGCGCCTGCCAGGCCATTGCAGGCTTCTGGCTGCTGACGCACCCGCTTATCGCGGCTTCGGCCTGAGCGACGGACCGTCGGTCCAGGAGTCGTCCAGACGGAAGCCTAATTACCGGCCATATCGGCCAGGTTGGCGTAGCGCTCGCGCAGCTTGGCCAACGCACCTTTCTCGATCTGGCGGACGCGCTCGCGGCTGATACCCAAGTTATCGGAAATGATCTGCAGGGTTTCCGGTTCCGGCAGCCCGAGCCCGAAGCGGCGTGACAGGATATCCCGCTCGCGTTCATCGAGATTGGAGAGGATATCGGTCAGTAACCGTTTCTGGTCCCGTGGCAGCAGCGAGGCTTCCGGCTGGTCGCGATCATCTTCGCTACTCAGCGCTTCGCCCAGGTGGATATCATCGCCTTCTCCCAGGGGCGTCGCGGTCGATATCTCGGGCTGGGCGTAGGCCAGGAGTTCACCCACACGCTGGGCCGGAATGTTCAGGTGCCGGGCCAGTTCCTTCTGGCTGGGTGCCCGCCCGTGCTGTCGATAAAGCTGGTTCATCGCGGCCTGCAGCGCGCGAATCTCATCGACCACGTGCTCCGGGGTTCGCACCACACGTCGGCCCCGCTTGAGGCTGCGTTTGATCTCTTCGCTGATCCACCAGTAGGCGTAGGTCGAGAACCGGAACCCCTTGCCTGGGGCGAAACGTTCGACCGCCTTGATCAGCCCGACGTTTCCTTCCTGGATCAGGTCGGTTAGCGGGATGCCGCGGTTGGTATGTCGGCGGGCCAGGTGCACGGCCAGGCGCAGGTTACTCTGGATCAGCGTGTGGCGGCAGGCCATGGCAATACGCAGGGCTCGCCGGGCATAGGTGGATGCAAGATCCGCCTCGGTCAGATCCTCGGTCACGTCGCGCAACGTTTGTGGTGTGCCTTCGGGCAGGTTGCGATGGCGCGCCAGGATATCCAGGGCGCGGGTCAGTCGCGCACTCAGGCGGCGCTCCGCCGCTTCGCCCAGCAGCGAATGCCGCTGGGCATCGCGGAAATAGTGAGCCACCAGCGACGGCGTGTCACCGCTGGCCTCTCCCAGCATACCGTCAGGCAGCTGTATGGGCGCGGTGTTTCCTGCAGCGGCACTCTCTGCCGTCGTTTCAGTGTGCCCTGTCCGTTTTTCATAGGCGATGGCCGAAGCGGCTTCGGGCCAGGGTTCATATCGCATAGGGCTGTCTGTCGTCGTTTGAAACCGATAGGTTGGTATCTGGCGCGTTGCGCTACTGTAGTGTTTACGATGGCGGTCGTCTGCCGGATTCCAGCAGACCGGTGGATTCCAACGGCAGGATAGAAAGTTGCACGCGCTCTGGTAAAGAGGACACAGCCCATACAGGTTTGAAGGTAAGGTGCGGCGCCAGCGATCGAATGTAGAGCGCGGAAAGCAAAGAACGGTGGAGGGGAAACGTAAGGGAGGGTGACCGGGTACCGCCTGAAATTCGCAGTTCAGGCGGCCCGATCAGGAGGCAAGACGTCCTCCATTACCGCAGCCAGGGCGACCGATCCCGGCCACGATAATTCTTGTCATCCCGGTTGGCCGGGACGCGCCATCGTCAGGCAGCGACGATGGCGTAGCCGTGGTTGTGCGGCTCGATCAACGTGGCATGCAGCTTGGCGATCGCTTTCTCGTAGTGGTCCTCGTCGATGACGAACTGCATATCCACCTGCCGCATGCACTGGTGCAGGGCCAGGATGCTGATCTCTTCATCGGCCAGCGCGGTCACCGTTTTAGCGAGGACGCCCGGCACCTGCATATCGCTACCAATGGCGGATACCAGCGCCACTTTGCGGGTGGTGATTTCCGCGTTAGGGAAATCCTCCTGCAGCGCGCGCACGATACGCTTCACATGTTTGAGTGTACTGTCCACGTAATGGGTGATGGTGTTGGCGTTGGTGTCCTTCGTCACGCAGCGCACCTTGAACCGGGACAGCACCTCGAGGATGCGGCGTTCACTCGCGGGATCACCCTGCATATCCTGATCGAACACCTCGACGGCGAAGATGCCCTTTTCGCCGGCGATAATTTCGACCTGGGGCTTCTCGCTGATGTAGTCGCGGGTAATCAGCGTACCGGTGTGTTCCGGCTCGAAGGTGTTCTTCACCCGCAGCGGGATGTCGTTCTGGCGCAAGCCCTTGGCAGCGCGCGGGTGGATGGCTTCCATACCCAGGTTGGCCAACTGGTCCGCCACGTCGTAGTTGGTGCGGCCGATCGGCACCACCTTGTCTTCGCCGACGATCTTCGGATCCGCGGAGCTCAGGTGATACTCCTTGTGGATAACCGCTTCGCGGGCGTTGGTGATGACCGCGATACGGCTGAAGGTCATCTCGCTATAACCCCGGTCGAACGTGCGCATCAGGCCTTCCTGACACTGGGCATAACCGGTACAGATCGGCAGTTCCCGGGTCAGGTCGATGTTGTCCAGCGCCTGCTTGAGCTTCTGGTCCAGCGGTAGCAGCTCGTTATCGCGCCACCCGGTCAGGTCGACAAAACGGGCGTTGATGCCTTCGGCCTGCAGTTTCAATGCAGTGTTGAAGGCACTGTGGGCCTCGCCGATACCGGCCAGCATCTCCCGCACGGTAAGCAGGTGCTCTTCGAGCTGGAACTGGCCGTAGGAGCACAGGCGCTGCAGGTCGATCAGGCAGCCGCGAACACCTTCCACGCGGTCCATGATGAACTGGTCGGCCTGCTGTTTGAGCATTGGGTCGTCGAACAGTTCGCCATTGATGTCGGTCAGGAAATGGACCAGCTTGGTCAGGTCGTCACCCCAGGCCCAATCCGACTCGGCGTCCGCGAACAGGGCATAGACGCCGGGCTCGCCGGTCTTCTTGTGTTCGAGCAATTCGTCGGTCACTCCGCCATAGGCGGAAACCACAAAAATCCGTTGGTAGAGTTCGTCGGTGCTGCGATCACCGACAACGATGTTGTCACGTACGGCGTGATAGTCGCTCATGGACGTACCGCCGATTTTTTCTACTGTGTGCTGTTGGCTAGTCATGGTTATCGTCTTCGGTCGCTTGAATTTGCGCCGGGAGTATTAGAGCGGAGGGCCGAACGCGCCTGGTGGCGTCCCGGCCGTCAGTCGGCCCTCCGGGCCTGACGTCATGTCAGGCAGCAGGCATCAACGTCAATAAACTCAGGATGCCTGACTCATATCTTCCTTCATAACGTCTTCGACGCTTTCCTTCAACAGGTCCAGGCCTTTTTGCAGGTCTTCCTCGCTGATGGTCAGCGGCATCAGGCACTTAACCACTTCATCGTCGGGACCTGCGGTCTCGATGATCAGGCCTTTCTCGAAGGCCCTGGCGGAAATCTTGCCGGCCAGGTCTCCATCGCGACAGGCGATACCCTGCATCATGCCGCGGCCCTTGACCTTGAACTGACCGCTGAACTGATCGCTGATTGCCTTCAGACCCTTGTTCAGGATGCCCGCTTTCTTCTTCACTTCCTCGGCGAAACTGTTGTCCTTCCAGTAGGTCTCCAATGCAGCCGTGGCGGTGGCGAAGGCCATGTTGTTACCGCGGAAGGTGCCGTTGTGCTCGCCTGAGGACCACACGTCCAGTTCGCGCTTGAACAGGACCAGGGCCATCGGCAGGCCATAGGCGCTCAAGGACTTGGAGACGGTAACGATATCCGGCTTGATGCCGGCGAACTCGAAGCTGAAGAACTCACCGGTACGACCGTTGCCCGCCTGGATGTCGTCGACGATCAGCAGGATGTCGTGCTTCTGGCACAGCTTCTCAAGCTTCTGTAGCCACTCGGCGCGGGCCGCGTTCAGGCCACCTTCGCCCTGGACCGCCTCGACGATGACCGCCGCCGGGGTTTCGATGCCGGAAGAGCCGTCGCTCAGCATCTTGTCGATCATGGCAATGGTGTCGACGTCATCGCCCAGGTAGCCGTCGTACGGCATGAAATTGACGCCGCCCAGCGGTACGCCGGCACCGCCGCGGTGGTGCTTGTTACCGGTTGCGGCAACGGCACCGAGGGATACGCCGTGGAAACCGTTGGTGAAGGAGATCACGGTGTCGCGACCCTTGACCTTGCGCGCCAGCTTCAGCGCCGCTTCGACACAGTTGGTGCCGGTCGGACCGGTGAACTGCATCTTGTAATCCAGGCCGCGGGGCTCAAGGATGTACTTCTTGTAGGCTTCCATGAAGTCATGCTTGGCCGTGGTGAACATGTCCAGGCCCTGGCTAACGCCATCGCTCTCGATGTACTCGAGCAGTGCCTTCTTCAGGATATCGTTGTTGTGACCGTAGTTCAGTGAACCTGCGCCAGCCAGGAAGTCCAGGTAGGCCTTGCCATCTTCGGTGTACAGGTGCGCGTTCTTGGCCCGGTTGAAGATCACCGGAAAAGATCGGGAGTAAACGCGGACTTCGGATTCGGTCGTCTTGAAGATTTCCATTGTCTTGCCTCTTAGCATTTCAGGTTCGAGGTGAATGCAGCGCCGGAGATACGGTTTCGGTCGCATTCGCCGGCAACTGCGGGTTAGTTGCCGGAGCCTCGTCAATCAGAAGGGCTCCGGCGTCGCAGGGCCGGCCTTAACCGTCTACAGGCTTGGTGAAGGGGCCAATCCGGAGCAGGAATTCTGAGTCATGTTTCCCACCGAAGTGGGTGTCTTTCTCAAAATGCTCGGTATAGGTGACCTCCGCACCGAGGTCCCGCGCAAACGAGCGGAACAGCGCCCAGGACGCCTCGTTGTCCTCGGTGATGGTGGTTTCCATATATTTGACGTTTTTGCAGGCATCACGCTTAACGATTTCCTTAAGCATGCGCTTCGCCAGACCCTGGCCACGACCTTTCTCGTGGACCGCCACCTGCCAGATGAAGATGGTGTCGGGCTGCTGCGGGGGGATGTAACCGGAGATAAAGCCAACCAGTTCGCCGTCCAGTTCGGCGGCCACGCCGGTCTCGGCGAAGTGGCTGGTCTGCAACAGGTTGCAGTAGACGGAATTGGGGTCGAGCGGCGGGCACTCGCCTACCAGGTTGTGGAGCCAGAAGCCATCATCCTTCGTCGGTGTGCGAAAGGTGATGGCGGTGGTATTCGAACCTTCTGTGGTCATAGTCGTTTCGGGCACTCAGTCATTTAGAGTTGAATTCAATTGCCACGACAGTGTGCGCTTGGCTATCCGTCGGCGCACGCTTTAAAAACCGCCTAAACGGCTGTTTCCGAACGTTTAAGTGGGCAATCGACTTAATCTTTAGTGCTGTAATTATATAGACCACGAAATAAAAATCAAATAAACCCAGGTTGCCTTGCAGCGACTACGCAACCCTTTTGCCGTTGGTGTCCTCCCATCAGGAGCGCCGGAAAACGAGGTCCAAGGCGTCCAGCGGCGTTCCCCACAGAATACGCGAACGATAGGAGAGTGCCGCATCACTGCCAGTGGGCCACCAGCGGTCGAACAGCGACAGCCACCCCTCGAGATCGAATGGAACGGGCATTAATGATACGGCCAACGGCCCTTGGTGGACCGTCATGAGCGCATCGGTTGGCGGCACTGAAGCCACGTTCGTCGCGATGCGGGTCACCAACCCGCGATGATCGTCTTTCAGATTACCCATGCCGGCGGAGCCATTGTTAGTGACGGTGTAGTAATCATCTTGCCAGATCGCCGGAAGGCAGGTGTGAGTACAGGCGATCAGGTCGGCATCGGTGCGAGTGAACCAGTCCGCAACCCGTACGTCGTGTTTCCGCTGACTCAGAACTTCATGGGCCAGGCCCCACCCGGCTAGGGACTCCGGGTCGCCATGCAGGATCAGTATGCGCTGGTCCGCCAGGGTCAGACATTGCCAGCGTGGTGCGCGACGCAATCGCGACTGAATCTCCGGAAAGTCCGCAGCAATGGCCTGCAGCGCCCGCATGATCCGGTTGGAGCGAGCAACGACCGCGTCGTCGACGAAGTCGGGGTAAGCACAGCCGCAACCAGCGTTCGGGCTGGGGTGGGCGAGTTCGTATTCCACGTTGCCGAGCACGACGTCGTGTGCCAGCACGCGGTTGTTGATTTGCTGGAAAGCCTCAGCGTCCCGGTTGAACCAGTTGAAGTCGCCATTGAAGACCAGTCGCACGCGATGGCCTTGCGCGCGTTCCTGGTCGGCCAGGGCCTCGATGGCATCAAGCGCGAACGGATTGCCATACAGACCGCCGACAATATAGATCACATCGGCATCGGCCGGGTCAGGCGCCTTACAAAGCTGTTCAGGCCGGTAGCGGTAGTGGATCGGGCAAGTGCGCCCTGGCCTTTCGGTCACAATCAAGCTTCCCTCGAAACCGCCCGGCGTCCGAACAGTCGCTGGGCGATGATGGGCAGGAAGAAGCCGGCGGTGCAGATCAGGATGCCCCAGGCATTGACGCCCAACAGCGCTGCGTATTTACCTTCGCCGATATTCCAGCTGGCGGGGATCAGGCCGATTGCCAGCAACACGCCCAGGACAATCCCGCTCCAGAAACTCAGGTGGAAACTCCAGGGCGACCAGCGGGTGAAGCCGTAAAACAGGAACACCGGTGCCAGGCCCATCACCATGGTGCCGGAAATGGTCGTGGCCTTAAGGATGTCGGTGCCAGCGAACATCGGCAGGTTGCCGAGGATGGCGAAGGCGACCATCACCACGGCCCCAGCGCGCATGGAGGGAATTTTCTCAGAAGCGCGGCGGGCCAGGCGCGGCAGATCCACCGCGATGGACTTGGCCAGCGAGGTAAAGGTGGAATCCAGCGTCGAGCCGGCGGAGGTCATCATCACCACGCTCATGAAAAACAGCGCCGTCAGCCCCAGGGCCGCACCAACCGCCGCCGGCGCGTTGCTGCCCGCCTCAATGCCGTTGAGCTGGGCGTGCACGCCCACCAGACTGAAGATAAACACCGCCACGAACCCCAACAGGCCGGCGACGACGAAACTCTTGAGCATGGTCTTTTCCCGGTTCACGAAGCCCCGGTCGGTGAGTACCGGATCGTGAAACGGGTAGCTGAAGATCTGCAGCCCCGCCACCAGCAACAAGTCGGCCCCGGCATCCAGGCGGAACTCGCCGGTGGTCAGCAGCGTACCGGTATCGTTGGCGGGAACGATCAGGAAAAGCACTGCAGCCACGAAGAAAACGAACAGCACGGCCTGGATTACGTCTGTGAAGATCGAGCTACGCAGCCCGCCCTTCAGGCTATAGGCCAGGGTAAACGCGGTGAATAGCATGGCGGCGGTGTAGTACTGCCAGTCGCCGGGCAAGCCGAAGTAGCCGCCGACCACCGCCGTATTACTCCAGACTTCGTTGTACAGGCGAATCAGGATCGCCGCCGCAAAGGCCAGGGCGGCCAACCGGCCGAAGCGCGAAGTGAGGAAGTCCTGCAGGCTGGTCGCGCCGGTCTGGGTCCGGATCAGGTAAATGATGTAACCCGCCACGGGAATCGACAGCCAATAGGTGGCATAGGCCAGGCCGCCCACCACACCATAGGCTGCGCCCAGGTTCGCGGCGTTGGTGACGGACTTGGCGAAGATCCAGCTGATGAAGATGCTGGCTGTGAGCTGCCATTGACCCACCGGGTTGCCCCGTTCGTCGGCACCCCGGTAGAAGGAGGCCGGATTGGTGCTGCGTGGCGACAGGGCGTACATCACCACGCCGTAAACGATCAGAAAGCCCCAGAACAGGCCCGCTTCGGCGAACGACATGCGTGAAAGTTCCTTCTTGTGGAGTTGGTCGGTTCTCGGCTGCCATGGCGGGCGCCGAGGTCAGCCTGGCGAGCTGCAGCTGGCGCCAAAGCGGTAGCAGGCAAAACAGCGGTGATGGCGCAGCATGATGCGGGTGTCCATACTCTCCTTCAGGCTGCCGCCAAGGTCATAGTCCGGGTCGTCGTCCACCAGGGTGCAGGCGTAGACGCGCACCCGGTCGTCTTTCTTGACCAGCATCCGGGTATAGGTACACATGAAGTGAGCGCGGCTTTCCCCGGTTGGGTACTTTTCCATGCAGGTTTCGGTAATTTCAGGGCTGCCGTCTTCCGAACCCGGTGTGCCGAAGTCCGGAAAGGCAGTAAAGGCCAGGTCTTCGGGAATGTCCGCCTTACGGAAGATATTACGGAACGCTGCTTCCACCTGTTCGGGATCTTCCTCGGCATCGCTCTGGCGAGCGATGGAGACATGGAAGCCGTTGTCATGCAGCCAGCGGATGCCCTCCAGTGCCTTATCAAAACTCCCCTCGCCGCGATCCACGTCATGCCGTGCGCGGTCCGGGAAATCCAGACTGACGCGAAAACGAACCGGGTGGGAATTGTCCCGTAGCGGCAGCAACTGGTGCGTCCGCTTCAGCAGCGGATCGGTAGCGTTGGTCAGTACGAAGCAGGGCCGGTGCTGGCTGGCGTAATCGAGGATGTTGATGAAGTCGCGGATGACGAAGGGTTCGCCGCCGGTAAAAGAAAACTGCTCGACGCCCATCTCCACTGCTTCATGGATGAAGGGTTTGACGTCGCTCAGCTTCATGCCGGGAATGCGCCCATCCCCGGGGTGCGAGCCCTCCAGGCAAAACGGGCAGGCCAGGTTGCAGGCAGTGCCGGTATGAATCCAGAGCTCCTTGAGTTGATCGGCATCGATATAGCCCCGGGGCTCCCCCTGGCGAGTATGGGTCCAGCTATCGATATGGCGGGGCGCCACGAGTTCTTTGACTGGAATACGCTTCAGGCGCGTGGCTGTTACGGACATATGGGCTCCATCGGGTGACTGGTGCTCATGGCATGGAGACATGCCTATACACTCAAGGCGATACATTATCGGATGCTTTGAACATACGTATCACGTAGTTATAACGATTCCGTATCGACGGTAAAAAAGCGACTCAGGCGGTGTGACCGGTCAAAGCGGCCGTCGTTCGATGCCGCCTCTGATCCTTTGCGTTCATGTTCATGGCCAGCCGACACCAGGTAGTCAGTGAAGAGGCGCGTTGAATAGGTAGCCTTTAAACATAGCGTTGGCGCGCTGCTGGCACTGTGAGCCCTTGCACCAGGGGCGTACGTCTGCCAGCCGTGGGGGTAGGGCGAGTGACCCATCCTGGAGCGGCCTGCCCCACAATGCAGCGTCACTAAATTAAGCTCGAAAACCATCTTCCGGGTCAGGCAGGCAAACCGCCGGTACAGATTTCAACTGTACTGTTCACCAAATCGGTGCAATTTTGAAATTTTCCCCTATTCTGTACTCAGGCTTTCATGATTGGTCAGGTTTTCAAACCGCGCACTAATAAGGGGCAGTTTTGCTCCCCGAATGAATGCCAAAAGCTGTGGTTTTGCGCGATAGCGTAATCTAAATAAAACAAAATCAACAACTTGCAAAGCTTGGCTTAGGCCTTGCTGTTGCGGGGTTGCTATGCACACAACCGAGATTCGGAGACGACTCATAATGAAAAAACTGATAACACTCGCTGCGGGAGCGGCTACGCTGATTGGCACACTGGCAGCCGGTAATGCCATGGCGGCAACCACCCTGGAAAGCGTGAAAGATAGAGGTCATCTTCAATGTGGTGTAACCACCGGTCTGCCGGGCTTTTCACAACCGGACGACAAAGGTAACTGGACCGGCATCGACGTGGATACCTGTCGCGCGGTAGCCGCGGCAATTTTTGGTGACGGCGCCAAGGTACAGTTCACCCCGCTGACGGCCAAGGAGCGCTTCACGGCGTTGCAGTCCGGCGAAATCGATGTGCTATCCCGTAACACCACCTGGACCCTGACGCGTGATGCATCCCTGGGTCTGAACTTCACGGGAACCAACTACTACGACGGTCAGGGTTTCCTGGTACGTAAGGAAATTGGCGTAAGCGATGCCTCCGAACTGGACGGCGCCACCTTCTGTATCCAGGCCGGCACCACCACCGAGCTCAACCTGGCGGATTACTTCCGCGCCAACGATATGGAGTTCAAGCCGCTGGTCTTCGACACCTCCGAGCAGACCGTACAGGGCTTCGCTTCAGGCCGCTGTGACGTACTGACCTCCGACCGTTCCCAGTTGGCGGCGCTTCGCTCCAAGCTGTCGGATCCGTCTAGCGCGGTGATCCTGCCGAACACCATCTCCAAGGAGCCGTTGGGCCCGGTGGTGCGCCAGGGTGACGACCAGTGGTTCAACATCGTCAAGTGGGTCCTGTTCGCGCAGATCAACGCTGAAGAGCTGGGCATCACCTCCGAGAACGTCGACAAGATGAAAGAGTCCGACAACCCCAATATCCAGCGTCTGCTGGGCACCGACGGTGATATGGGTGAGAAGCTCGGTCTGCCGGCTGAGTTCGGCTATGACATCGTCAAGGAAGTGGGCAACTACGGCGAAATGTACAACCGCAACGTCGGCCCGGGGACCCCGCTCGACCTGGAGCGTGGGCTGAACGCCCTGTGGACCGAAGGCGGCATCATGTACGCGCCGCCGCTGCGCTAATACCCGATAGCAACTGCAAACCGGCGGACGCCTGTCCGTCGGTTTGTGCCTTGAATAACGCATTACCCAAGGGTGCTTTTCGGGATTCTGCATGAACGACTCTAACCCCCATTACGAACAAACCCGGCGTAAGCCCTGGAATGATCCACGGGTACGCGCACTCATCTTCCAGGCCGTAGCGATTGCTGCGGTTTTCTGGTCTGGCTGGGCGCTAATCGATAATACGCTGGCCAATATGGAAAGCCGCGGTATCAGTACCGGCTTCGATTTCCTCAACCAGTCCGCCGGCTTCGGCATCATCATGAGCCTGATTCCCTATGACGCGACCATGTCCTATGGCCGAACGTTCTGGGTCGGGTTGCTCAATACCCTGTTGGTCTCCGGAATGGGGATCATCGCTGCAACCGTTCTGGGCTTCATCATCGGCGTTGCTAGGCTCTCCAGCAACTGGTTGATTGCCAAGATCGCGCTGGTCTATGTTGAGGTGATCCGAAACATCCCGCTGCTGCTGCAGATTTTCTTCTGGTATTTCGCCGTGTTGCGGAACCTGCCATCACCCCGACAGAGTGTCGATGTGGGTGGCCTGCTGTTTCTCAACAACCGGGGCCTCTATCTTCCCGATCCCGTGGCTGAGCCCGGTTTTGGCTGGGTGGCCGCAGCGATTGTCATTGCCATCGCTGCCGTGGTCATCATCCGTATCCTGGCCAAGCGTCGGCAGATGGCAACAGGTAAGATATTCCCGACAGTCAAGGTGAGCGTTGCTGTCCTGATCGGACTGCCGCTGCTTGCCTACCTGGCAGCGGGTGGGCCTATTTCCTGGGATATTCCCGAGCTGAAAGGCTTTAACTTCGGCGGCGGCATCACCATGATCCCGGAACTCGCCGCGCTCTGGTTCGCCCTGTCGATCTATACCGCGAGCTTTATCGCCGAGATCGTTCGTTCCGGCATCATGGCGGTCAGCAAGGGTCAGACCGAAGCCGCGCAGGCACTCGGGCTGAAATCCGGAATGACCCTGCGTCTGGTGGTTATCCCCCAGGCCATGCGCGTCATCATCCCGCCCCTGACCAGCCAATACCTGAACCTGGTGAAGAACTCGTCCCTCGCGACGGCCATTGGCTATCCGGACCTGGTGTCCGTGTTCATGGGCACGACCCTGAACCAGACCGGCCAGGCGGTGGAAGTGGTCGCCATGACCATGGGCGTCTACCTCACGATCAGTCTGCTGATTTCCCTGTTCATGAACATCTACAACCGCGCCGTCGCGCTTAAGGAGAGATGATGACCGAGTCAGTAATGTCACCTCCGAAGCGCACCGTCGGCCCGGTCCAGTGGGTGCGCCGGAACCTGTTCAACACCTGGTACAACACCTTGCTGACGGTGGTGATCGGCTATCTGCTGGTCACCAGTGTCGGGCCCCTGTTGAACTGGCTGTTCCTCGATGCCAACTTCATCGGCGATTCGCCGGAAGCCTGTGTGGGCGAAGGGGCCTGCTGGGTGTTCATCAACCAGCGGCTGAACTTCTTCATCTACGGGTTTTACCCCGGCGACGAACAGTGGCGGGTCAACATCATGTTCGCCCTGTTGGCGATCTGCATCGTTCCGCAGTTCATCGAGGGCTTCCCGGCCCGGCGTTGGCTCGGTCTGTTTGCAGTGAGCGGTCTGCCCATTGTCGGCTATTTCCTGATCAGCGGTGGCTGGTTCGGACTGGAAACGGTTCCTACCCATAAATGGGGCGGACTAATGCTGACGCTGATCCTTGCGTATGTCGGGATATTGGCGTCGCTGCCGATCGGTATCGTGCTGGCGCTGGGCCGGCGCTCGGATATGCCGATCATCCGCGGTATCTGCGTGGTCTTTATCGAAGTCTGGCGGGCGGTGCCGTTGATCACCGTTCTATTCATGGCTTCGGTGATGTTGCCGCTGTTCCTGCCTGAAGGGATGAACTTCGAGAAGCTGCTGCGTGCGCTGATCGGGATTACCCTCTGGCAGTCAGCCTACATGGCGGAAGTGGTCCGTGGTGGCCTGCAGGCGATCCCTCGCGGCCAGTACGAGGCAGCCAGCGCGCTGGGTCTCGGATACTGGCGCAAGATGGGTCTGATCGTGCTGCCCCAGGCACTCAAGCTGGTCATCCCCGGCATCGTCAACACCTTTATTGCCCTGTTCAAGGACACCACCCTGGTGCTGATCATCGGCCTGTTCGACATACTCGGAACGGTCCAGTCGACAGTCACTGACCCCGCATG
This sequence comes from Marinobacter nanhaiticus D15-8W, assembly GCF_036511935.1. Lineage (NCBI taxonomy): Bacteria > Pseudomonadati > Pseudomonadota > Gammaproteobacteria > Pseudomonadales > Marinobacteraceae > Marinobacter > Marinobacter nanhaiticus. The sequence goes on from NZ_AP028878.1 coordinate 244,972, forward strand.
GCAGAACGTTGCGATCGAGGGCTATGTCTTCGTCGCCTTCTGTTTCTGGGTGTTCTGCTTCGGTATGTCCCGCTACAGCCAGAACCTTGAACGCAAGCTTGATACCGGTCACAGGACCTGATGGATACGAAACATGAGTGAACAGACGCAAAGTACGCAGGACCAGCAGGTCGTGGATTCCGCCAAGGCGGAGAAAACCATCATCCGCGTGGAAGACATGCACAAGTGGTATGGCAGCTTCCACGTGCTCAAGGGCCTCAACCTGGATGTTTCCCAGGGCGAGCGGATCGTCATCTGTGGCCCGTCAGGTTCGGGTAAATCCACCTTCATCCGCTGCATCAACCGGCTGGAAGAACACCAGCAGGGTAAGATCATCGTCGATGATGTGGAACTGACCGACGACGTGCGCCAGATCGACAGCGTGCGGCGGGAAGTCGGCATGGTGTTCCAGCACTTCAACCTGTTCCCACACATGACTGTGCTGGAGAACTGCTGCGTAGCGCCGATCTGGGTTCGCAAGACGCCGCGTAAGGAAGCCGAAGCCACCGCAATGGACTACCTCAAGCGGGTCAAGATCCCGGACCAGGCCCACAAGTACCCGGGCCAACTATCCGGCGGTCAGCAGCAGCGGGTCGCCATCGCCCGTGCATTGTGTATGAAGCCCAAGATCATGCTGTTCGACGAGCCGACGTCAGCGTTGGATCCAGAGATGATCAAGGAGGTGCTCGACACCATGATCGAACTGGCCAGTAGCGGCATGACCATGATTTGCGTAACGCACGAGATGGGCTTCGCCAAAACGGTCGCGGACCGGGTGATTTTCATGGACGGCGGCGAGATCGTCGAATCGGCGCCGCCCCATGATTTCTTCGGCAATCCGCAGGAAGCACGGACCCAGCAGTTCCTGCAGCAGATCTTGCATCACTGAGGACTGCGCCGGACGGTCAGGTCCCCTTCTTGCGGTGGAGATTTCGCCGGACGGATAGACAAAGGGCACGCTCGGAAGCGTGCCCTTTGTTTTTCAGGATTTTTCGACTGGATCATACGACCTGTCGGCTTTAATTACCGCAAATCCGGGTTCAGGGTGTAAGTGCCGGTGACACGGGCGGAGGCCAGTACGTGGTCCTTCATGGCTTCGCGCACGGCGTCGCCCTCGAATTCTCCGGTCAGACCCAGGCTTTCGACGTCGAGGGCATGGACCTCATAGTGGTAATGGTGCACCAACTCGTCGTTCCAGGGTGGGCAGGGACCGTCATAGCCGCCGTAGGTGCCGGCCATGTCAGGGTTGCCTGCAAGAAAGTGGGTAAAGGTGTTAACACCACGGACACCTATCGGACCGGATCCGGGCGGCTTGCCTTTGGGGATAACGCCATCGCTGTCGGCGCCTTCGGGAATCCGGGTCATATCTGGCGGAACATCCACCAGCAGCCAGTGGAAGAAATCCACCCGGGGCAGATCTCTGGGCACCACCTTGCCTTCCTGGTTGACGTCATCCGCCTTGCTGGGCACATCCGGGTCGAACATGATGACCACGAAGCTCTTGGTGCCTTCGGGCGCATCCGACCACTCCAGCTCCGGATTGCGGTTGGGACCGAAACTCATATGGTCCTCTTCGCTATATACGCCAAAGGCGAATGTTTCCGGAACTGGCTGTCCGTCGGTGATGCCTTTCACTGTAAGTTTCACGGTTGGCTCCTTGTTGGGATTGATTCGTGCACTCCGGATGCTGTGATCTCGGGAAATTTGGTTACGCCCTGAACACGAGGTAGAAAGGGTTCAGGACGTAACCAACGGCTTCCTTGGTAAATCTGCTTATGTTTTATCAGTCCGATTTTCTCTATGTCTAGTGTTTACGGCGTTGTTCAGATCATCGGCAGTCGTTGCATCGCGGTGGCAGATCGCTACCATGCCCCTCGGAAGTCGCATTGAGCCGCCTGTAGCCTCTGGTTACGATAATGTCAGATGTTACCGGCCCTTGCGCAAGTGAAGACAGCCAAAGGCTTTCCCTCCGTCTGGAACGGAAGGCAGAGCGTTTGGCTGTCTTTTCTTATGGAATCTAAACAATGGAAACTCTGCACCACATCGTGGTCGTCGGCGGTGGCGCCGGTGGTCTTGAGCTTGTCACGCGCCTGGGAAACAAGCTGGGAAAGAAGAAAAAGGCCCGCATCACCCTGGTCGACTCCGGCCTCACCCACGTCTGGAAACCGCTCCTGCACGAAGTGGCCTCCGGCTCCCTGGACGCCAGCGCCAACGAGATAAACTACCGGGCTCACGCCCGCAAGCACCACTACGAATTCCAACTGGGCCGCATGGGTGGGCTGGATCGCGACAAGCGCCAGATTGTGATCGATGCCTTCCATGATGAAGAGGGGCAAGAAGTCGTTCCTGCACGGCACATCACCTACGACACCCTGGTCATCGCTGTAGGCAGCACCGCCAATGATTTCGGCACTCCAGGCGCCCAGGAGCACTGCCTGTTCCTGGACAGTCTGCGCCAGGCCAGGCGCTTCCACAACCTGATGCTCAATGCCTTCCTGCGCAAGAACCACGAAGCGCAGGAGGGACGCCCCCACACCCTGCCGATCACGATTATCGGTGCAGGTGCGACCGGGGTGGAGCTTGCGGCAGAGCTGCGTCTGGCTTCTCGCGAGTTGCCCGTCTACGGCATGAATCACCTACGACCGGAAGACGTCAGTATCACCATCATCGAAGCCGCAGACCGAATCCTGCCGGCACTTCCGACGCGTCTCTCCAAGGGGGCAACCCGGGAGCTTGAGCGGCTCAACGTCAAGGTGCTCACTGGCGATCCCGTGCGGGAGATCCGACCGCAAAGCCTGGTGATAGATGGCACGGAAATTCCCTCGGAAATGACCATCTGGGCTGCTGGCATCAAGGCGCCGGCCTTCCTGGCCGAACTCGACGGTCTTGAAACCAATCGCGGGAACCAACTGGTGGTGAAACAGACCCTGCAAACCACGAACGACGTCAACATCTTTGCTTTGGGCGATTGCGCTGCCTGCCCACAGCCGGACTCCGACCGACCGGTGCCGCCCCGGGCCCAGGCTGCGCACCAGCAGGCGGACGCCCTGTTTGAGACCCTGGTCAACCGGTTGCAGGGCAAGGACGCGGTGGCCTTCGTCTACAACGACCACGGCTCGCTGATCAACTTCAGTCGTTACACCACCGTCGGTAACTTGATGGGCAACCTGTCCGGTCGCAGCATGTACATCGAAGGCAAGGTGGCGCGGCTGTTCTATATCTCCCTCTACCGCATGCATCAGGTGGCCCTGCACGGTCTGCTTCGCACCGGTGTGATCTGGCTGATGGACCGCATCAGCCGCGCCATGCACCCGCGCCTGAAACTGCACTGACGGAATTTGCCAGTCAATCCGTCGGAATCGGCCAGCGGTTCCGGCGCAAGCCGGTGTCATACTGGCTCCAGTGTAGATGCTACTGGAGCCAGTATGTCCCCGACACCCCTGACGGATCTTCTCGGTTTCGACCCTCACCTGGTCACCCTTGCCCTGGCGCCGGTCTTCCTGCTGGCCATGGCGGGTGAGTGGCTGCATTTGCGAGGCAGTCAGGGGGCCTACCCGTCGGCGACGTACACCTGGGCCGATACCCTGAGCAACATGATGCTGGCGGGCCTGTATCAGGCCAGCGACGTGCTGGCGGCTTTGCTGACAATCGTTGTCTATAACGCCCTGTTTGACGTGCGTCTGTTCGAGATTCCCTTCACGGCGTGGTCGGTGGTGCTGCTCTTCATCATCCAGGACTTTGTCTACTATTGGTTCCACCGTGCCCATCACCGCGTGCGCTGGTTCTGGTGTTCCCACGTGGTGCATCATTCGTCGGAAAAGCTCAACCTGTCCACCGCGTTCCGCCAGAGTGTCACCTATCCGATCACCGGCATGTGGCTGTTCTGGTTGCCGATCGTGCTGATTGGCTTTCCGCCGGAGACGGTGATTTTCGCGGTCGCCATCAGTCTTGCCTACCAGTTCTTTATCCACACCCAGACTGTTGGCAAATTGGGGCCACTGGAATGGGTGCTCAACACCCCTTCCCACCATCGCGCCCACCACGGTCGCAATCCGAAGTACATCGACCGTAATTACGGCGGCATCCTGATCATCTGGGATCGCCTGTTCGGCACCTTCGTCGAGGAAGATGAGAACGAACAGCCAGACTACGGTATCCCACGGCAGATCCGTACTCACAACCCGGTAACGCTGAATTTCCATGAGTGGCGGGATATGTACCGTGACGCAACCACGCCGGGGCTAACCTTCAAGGAGCGCTGGCTGGTTTTGTTCGGCCCGCCGGAGTACGCCGGGCAACGTCTGCGGTGCGATTCGAAGGACAACACGACGGAAGCTCAGCAGGTGGCCTGAAGGCAAGTGGGCGAGGCGAGGGCCTCTAGCAAGAGGGCGAGCTCTCCCGCTAGAGGTCCATTGCGGCACAGCGCAGCTCTGTGTGCCTACGTGTATGTCGAATCAGCTGGCCAGATCCATCGGCTCAACCACGACGGGGCTGTCGACGTCATAGCGAACCCCTTCGCGCAGCGAGAATACGGGGCGAATTGCTTCCGTTGCTGTTACGGTCATGCCGCTGTTGTCCGATAGCGTGAAACGTCCGGTTTCGCGCTCCAATACAGCAATATCCGCAGTCTTCCCGACCGCAAGGCTGCCGATTTCGTCGTCGATACCCAGCATCCCGGCGGCGTTGCTGGTGACTGTAGCTACGACATCTGTCAGCGGCATGCCCAGGGCCAGTAGTTCCGTCATGGCATGGGTCAGACAGAACCGGGTCTTGCCGAAGAACGGGTTGGACTCCCGGTTCGTCGCTTTCACCTGGCCGGCGTCAGTGTTGTAGCCATGCATATCCGCCCCCAAAGTCGTGGGGAGGATGCCGGCTTCAATGACTTTCTGCGCCATCTCGAAGCTGAAATGGGAACCATGGCCGACGTCTACCCGCAAGCCACGGTCAAGTCCTTCGCGGATGATGGGATGGAGTTCGCCAGTCTTGCAGGAGATAAATCCGCCGGGGTGTCGGGTAAACGGATGAGCAAGAATATCGCCTTCCTGCATCAGCGGAACGAGCTCTTCGATCACGGTGTCGGGGTCGTCGATGCCCTTGCCTGCCTCTGGCCAGAGTTGGCCCAGGTGGATGTAAAGTGGGACGCCAATGCCCCGTGCGATATCCCGTGCCTGCTTGATCACTTCCATGCCCCAACGGGATTTGCCACCCACTTCCGCATGCGCCTTGATGCCCTTGACCAGATCGCGGTTGGCCAGGCCAATCTCGATAGTGCGTTTCACGTCCACGTCTTCGGGGCTGTAGAGCTGTGGGTAGTGATGCCCTTCGAGGCCACCCACCAGGTAAGCCGAGAGGAAGCACAGTACACGGCTGGCTGCTGGTTCGGCGACATAATGACGGAAAGCGGGCAGGGTCATCAGGCTCGGACCACCCTGATCAACCAGTGTCGAGACCCCGGCGCGGACGCCGCAGCTATCAGGGTTGAGCCCGAAACTACCGGTGACGTGCTCAAAGATATGAGCGTGCGTATCGATAAGGCCAGGGGCGATCAGCTTGTCTTCAGTGTTGATCACCTCGCTGGCCAGTTCCGGTGCCAGCCCGGCTTCCAAAGCAGCAATCCGGCCGTCCTTTATGGCGATATCCAGCATGCGATCAAGGCGTTGCGCCGGATCGACGACGCGGCCTCCTTTTAACAGCAGATCATAGGGTCTGCCTTCCATAAACGTTCTCCTCTTTCTCTGACGGCAGGCATGGATTGTGCCTTTGAACCCTTCCAGGCGCCGATAGGCTTAAAAAAATATGCAGCACACTGATTAATGGTATACAGTGATTCCGTAAAAATACACAGTGTACTGACTAATTTTATGAATTGATTTTCTCTATTAACAGTAAGTTGTCGTTTTGAAAGCTGATTCTTAATGAGTTCGGAAGACGGTTTCCGGAGGAAGGCAAAGGTGCAAGACAAGCAGGCTGATAAGGCTATGGTGACCCGCGGGGTCGGGGCCAGAAAGGTGCGCAAGGAAGACGATCGCTACATGAGAGGGCGAGGCGAGTATGTGGGCGATATGGCCCTTCCCGGCATGCTTGAGTTGGCCTTCCTGCGCAGCCCGGTGGCACATGGGAAGCTGAAGACGGTGACCAAGCCGGCAGGCGCGGAAGATCGTGTCTTCGTGGCTGACGATCTTGCTGGCGTGAAGGCTATCCTGGCCGATTCGGCCCTGCCCGGATTCAAGTCGTCCGAACAGCCCGTCCTGGCCAGGGATAAGGTGCGCTACGCCGGCGAGTTGGTCGCCGCCTGCGTTGCCACGAGCCGGGCGGACGCGGAGGACCTGATCGATGCAACCGGCCTCGATATCGAAACCCTGCCGGCGGTAGCGGATATGCTAAAGGCGTTGGAGCCACAGGCACCGCTGATTCACGAACACTGGGGGGATAACGTTTTCCAGCACACCCTGGTCGATGGCGATATCGAGACTGTCCGCCGGGAAGCGGCGATACGGATTGAGCGCGAGTACCGTACGTCGCGCCAGTGTATGTCGCCCATGGAGGGCCGCGGTGTGGTGACGTTCTGGGACAATCGCCTGGAGCAGCTCCAAGTCTATACCTCGACCCAGATGCCGCACATCGTGCGCACCGGACTTTGTGAATGCCTGGGGCTCAGTCACGAGCAGATTCGCGTGGTTGCTCCTGATGTAGGTGGTGGTTTCGGGTACAAAGGTATTCTGTTGCCGGAGGAAGTCTGCGCCGCCTGGCTGGCGATGCATTTGCGCCGTCCGATCCGCTGGCTTGAGGATCGCCGGGAGCAGCTCACGGCCAATGCCAATTGCCGCGAGCATCATTACCGCGTCACGGCTTACGGTGATGAACAGGGACGCTTGCTGGCCCTGGACACCACAGCGGTGGTGGATGCCGGAGCTTACTCCGCCTACCCGTTTTCCGCCTGCCTGGAAGGTGCCCAGGTCGCCAGTATCCTGCCAGGGCCCTACGATTTTAAAGCTTACCGTTGCAGTACCACGTCAACAGCCACCAACAAACCGCCGATCCTGCCCTACCGCGGTGTGGCCCGGACAGGGGTCTGTTTTGCCATGGAGCTGACCATGGATGCCCTGGCAAGAGCGGCGGGACGCGAGCCCTCGGATGTGCGGATGGAATGCCTGATCCGCCCTGAATCCATGCCGTTTGACAACATTACAGGTAAGCATTTCGACAGTGGCGATTACCCCGAGTGCCTGCGCCGGGCCGTTGAAGCCATCGACCTCAAGGCGGTGCGCGAGCGCCAGAAGACGCCTGAGGAAGACGGCCGGCTGATCGGTGTCGGTATGGCCATCTTCTGTGAACAATCCGCCCACGGTACATCGGTCTATGCCGGATGGGGCATTCCCATGGTGCCCGGCCATGAGCAGGCTGTCGTGCGCCTGACCCCTGATGGTGCCCTTGAGGTGCGGGTGGGCATCCATTCCCACGGCCAGGGCCTGGAAACCACGTTGGCCCAGGTGGCCGAAGAAATCCTCGGTATCGACACGGATCGTGTCCGGGTCATTCATGGCGACACGGCATTGACGCCGTATTCTACCGGCACCTGGGGATCCCGCTGCATGGTTATGGCAGGCGGCGCCGTGGCCAGGGCCTGCCGAACGCTGGCGGAACGGGTGGCAAATATCGGGGCCTGCCTGCTGGATGTGCCGGCGGAGTCAGTCACGGTCGGCGATGGCATCGTATCGAATAGCCAGGACGAGCGGACTGTCAGCCTGGAAGAGGTGGCACGCACCTGGTATCTCAGACCCCAGCACCTGCCCGATAACGTGGATTCCGGAGGCCTGGAGGTCACTCTGGGTTATAAGGCCGATCGGGACAGTGGCACCTTCAGCTATGCGTGTCATGCCGTGGTGGTCGCCGTGGACCCGGAACTTGGAACCACCGAAATACTGGATTATGTGGTGGTCGAGGATGGTGGGGTTTTGGTCAATCCGATGATCGTAGACGGCCAAATCTACGGTGGCATTGCCCAAGGCATCGGCACTGCCCTGTATGAGGAAATGCCATTTGATCGAAACGGCCAGCCTCTAGCCTCAACGCTGGCGGATTATCTTTTGCCAGGGGCGACCGAAGTGCCGGCGGTGGAGATCGATCATATGGAGACCCCCTCGCCCTATACCGAGTTCGGCCAGAAGGGTATCGGTGAAAGCGGCGCTATTGGACCGCCCGCTGCTATCGTCAATGCGGTGAACGATGCCCTCAGCCCCTTGGGCGCGGAAATCTGTGAGGTGCCGGTGACACCGCAGCGTTTGCTGCGGGCGATTGCCCGGGCCTCTGTTACGCCCCAGAAAGAGGCCAGCCCCGTGGAGGCCGCATCATGAAACCCCAGGCGTTTGACTATTATCGGGCAGATGACCTTGCCGATGCCTGCCAGAAGATGACTGCCGGGGAGGTACGACCCATCGCGGGTGGTCAGTCCCTCGGTCCCATGCTCAATCTGCGCCTGGCGCGGCCGGACGCGTTGTTGGACGTCGCCATCCTGCGGGAACTGCGTGGCTGCCAACGAATAACCGGAGGCGTACTGATCGGCTCGGCAGTGACCCACGCCGAGATTGAAGACGGACTCGTGCCCGATAACACTCGAGGTATCCTGCCGCGAATTGCGCGGGGCATTGCCTATCGTGCCGTGCGCAGTCGCGGCACCATGGGCGGCAGCCTCGCACATGCCGACCCGGCTGCGGACTGGATCACCACGCTGACGGCCCTGGGCGCACAGGTCATCCTCCAGCGGCCATCGTCGCAGGGAAGTACCCGGCGCATGTACCTCAATGATTTCGTGACCGGCGCCATGCAGACGGCGCTATCACCCGACGAGTTGCTGGTCGCGGTGTTTGTTCCGGATGTGGCCGCCGATAGCCGCTTTGGTTACTTCAAGCTGTGCCGCAAGACCGGCGAGCTGGCTCACGCCATGGGGGCGGTGTTTCGTGCCGCCAACGGGGATGGACAACGCGTCGTTTTCGGCGCACTGCCGGGAGCGCCCTTGCTGCTGGCGGGCAGCGATGCGCTCGATCAGGAGTCGTGGCGCGGCGCCTTGGCCGAACGGTACCCGGATATGGACGAGGCGGATATCACGGTTCGCCTGCATGTGATGAACAAGGCGTTGAAGCGGAGTCAGATCCATGAACAGTAAAGTCGTGACCATCAACGACCGGGCAGTGCCCCTGGATGTCGAGCCGCGGCGTAACCTCGCCGATTTCGTGCGGGAGGATCTGTTGTTGACCGGCACCCACGTTGGCTGTGAGCAGGGCATCTGTGGGGCCTGTACGGTGGTCAGGGATGGGCGTCCGGTACGCTCGTGCCTGACGTGGGCCGTAGGCTGCGAGGGCAGCAATGTCCGTACGATAGAGGCCTACGACGACGATCCGGTGATGACTCGCCTGCGTGAGGCTTTTTCGGCCGAGCACGCGTTGCAATGCGGTTTTTGCACCCCGGGCATGTTGATTACGGCCCAGGATATCGTCCGCCGGTTTGCCGGACAGACGATCGACGATGAGCGAATCCGCTACGAGTTGAGCGGCAATCTATGTCGATGTACCGGCTACGTCGGTATCGTGCGGGCGATCCAGCGCGTGCTTGCCAGTTATCAGGACGAGAAACCCGAAGTCGCCCCGGTGGGGGCGCTGGAAACACTGGATCTCGGTGATCTCGATGCCATACCGGTCGAGGAAGGCGCATCCGCAGCAGGCCGGGCCGCAACCCGTAGCCAGGTGGACGGTAATGGGCGTCGTATCGAGTCGACGTTCGAGCTGCCCCATCCGCCGGCATACGTCTGGACCGTCCTGCGTGACGAGCTGCCCTCCGTCGTTGCCTGTTTACCCGGCGCGGAGCTGACCCGCCTGGACGACGACGGTACGCTTGCTGGCTTCTTCAACGTCAAGCTGGGCCCCGTGGCCGCACGTATTGCTGGTGAAGGGACCGCGACGTTCGACGATGACACCTGGCAAGGCCGGGTGGACGGCCAGGGTTCGGACAGCCGTTCCAACTCCAGAGCCAAGGGTAGTCTGTCGTTTCAGTTGGAGGCGGCGGGTGATGCCCAATGCCAGATGACGGTCGCCATCAGTTTTGAGATGAGTGGTGCCCTGGCCCAGTTCAGTCGGGGCGGCCTGGTGGAAGAAATCGTTAGTGTGCTGATTGAACAGTTCCAGGCTAATTTTGATCGTCACATGGCCGGTGAGGCGCCTCTGGAGACCCGCTCCCTGGGGCTTTTCCAGCTTGCCTGGATGGCGCTAAGGCGTTGGCTGCGGCGTATTTTCTAACGCCGGTATAGACTTATGAATTGGCGTTGGCGGGTCGGTATAGGTAACAATGACGGCCCCTTAGATTAGGCCCCGACAAGGAAATAGAGGTTCCGCCCATGCCAAAGACAGCCAAGGCCGGTGCATCGCAGATGGCGCCGGAGGACCGCCTCGGTATTCTCGCGGAGCGTCCCGGCTTCCTGATCCGCCGCCTTCACCAGATTCACGTGGCGTTGTTCCATGATGAGTGCGAAGCCTATGGGCTAACGCCGGTCCAATACAGTGTGCTGACGGCTTTGCAGGGGGACGAGCTGGATCAGAAACGGCTGGGTCAGCGGGTCGGTATCGACCGTGCCACGACGACGGAAGTATTGCGAAGGCTCGATAAGGCCGGCTGGATCGAGCGGCGCAAATGTACGGAAGACGCCCGCCGTCAGCTGGCACGCCTGACGCCTGCTGGTGAATCGCTGCTGGCGGAGGTGGAGGACAGCGCCCGCCGCGCCCACGAACGGACGATAGAACCCTTGACCAAAGCGGAGCGCGAACGTTTCATCCGCTATATGAGCAAGATCGTCAGCGCCAATAACGATCATGGCCGGGCGTCACTGAAGTTGCCCTGAGGCAGGATAAAGGCCCGCGTGGCGGGCCGTTCGTGTCAGGCGCTGGCGGCTTCCCCTCCGAGGTAGATCCGCCGGATATCGGGGTTGGCCAGCATCTCTTCCGCAGTACCACTGAGCATCACTTCGCCGGTACTGAGCAGATACGACCGGTCACACAGTTCCAGCGCGGCGTAGGCATTCTGCTCCACCATCAGGACCGTCGTCCCGCCCTCACAGATTTCCGATACCAGTTTGAAGACCTGCTCGACGAAGTTCGGCGCCAGTCCCAGGGACGGTTCGTCGAACATCACCAGACGGGGACGTGACATCAGCGCCCGGGCAATGGCCAGCATCTGTTGCTCACCACCGGAGAGCGTGCCAGCTGACTGGCGGATCCGCTCGGCCAGGCGGGGGAACATGCCCAGCATGCGGTCGATGTCCGCTTTGATACCCTGGCGGTCGTAGCGCCGGAAGGCGCCCATCTCCAGATTTTCCCGAACCGTCAGTTGGGGGAAGACCCGTCGGCCCTCCGGGCAATGGGCGATGCCCAGGCGAATGATGTCCTGCGGCGCGGCATTCTGGATCGGGTCGCCCTCGAACAGGATGCGGCCGCTGCGCACGGGCTCAAGGCCGCTGATCGCCCGGAGCGTGGTGGACTTGCCGGCCCCATTGGCGCCAATCAGGGTCACGAATTCCCCTTCATTCACGTCCATGGATACATTGTCCACCGCCACGGTGGCGCCGTAGCAGACCGTTACGTTTTCAAGCTTGAGCACGTTTCACCCCCGAGCCCAGATAGGCTTCGATAACATCCGGGTTGGTCTGGATAGCCTGAGGATCGCCTTCGGCAATGACCCTGCCCTGATTGAGTACGACGATATGGTCCGAAATCGACATCACCATATGCATGTCATGCTCCACCAGGAGCACCGTTACGCCCGAATCGCCGATACGGCGGATCATGGCCTTGAAGGCATCGGTTTCGGACGGATTCAGTCCCGCTGCCGGCTCGTCCAGCAGCAGGATCTTTGGACTGGCGGCGAGGGCGATTCCAACCCCGAGGATGCGTTGCTCGCCGTAGGAGAGCGACCCTGCCCGTTCATCCGCGCGATGGCGCAGGTCGAGGAAATCCAGCATGCCGTCCACCTTGGTGCGCAGTTCGGCTTCTTCCTTGCGGAAGGCCGTTAACCTGAGCAGCGATTGCAGCAGTGAAGCCCGGCCCTGCAGGTGGTAGGCGGTCAGCAGGTTGTCGAACACCGTTTGATCGTCAAACACGCTGGTCCGCTGGAAGCTGCGCACCAGTCCGCGGGAGGCAATGCTATGGGGCGAGTGGCCGGTGATATCCGCATCGAACAGATGCACGCTGCCGGCCGTGGGCGGCATGTACCCGGAAATCACGTTGAAAGCGGTGGTCTTGCCGGCGCCGTTGGGGCCGATCAGGCTGACGATCTGGCCCGCCGGAATGCTGAACGTAACGTTGTCCAGTGCCACCAGGCCGGCGATCTTCATGGTAATACCGTCCAGTGACAGCACGGTGCGGCCCGGCTGGTCGGCTTCGGTCGCGCTGTTCATGATTTCGCTCCCTGGACCAGTGATGATTTGGACTTGCGCGGCTGTTCCGTGCCGGGTTTGCGCAGCCAGGCGATGAAATCATAAAAGGCAGGCACCAGGCCTCTCGGCAGGAAGAGCAGGATCGCGATCATCGTGACGCCATAGATCACCCACTGGACTTCCGGCCCGACGACACCCCGCAGCAGTTCGGGCATCAAGCCAAAGATCAGGCCCCCGATCACCGGGCCGCCCAGGGTGCCCTTGCCGCCGGCAATGACCATGATCACCATGGTGACCGTGTAGATGAACAGGAAGACGTCGGGATCGATGATACGGACCGTGTGCGAGTAGAGGCCACCTGCGGCTCCGGCGATCGCTGCGGAGATAATGGTGGCCAGGGCCAGGTAATAGGTCACCGGAATCCCGACTGAGGTGGCCAGGGTTTCGTTCTCCCGCAGGGCAATCATGGCGCGGCCCTGGCGGGAGTTGACCAACATGGCGACCAGCAGGTAAGCCAGGATACCGATGGCCAGTACCAGCCAGTAGATGGCCGCCTTGGAGGTGAGCGAGATGATGCCTTCCCCGGGCACCCAGAGTGTCAGTGCCGGAATCGATATCAGGCCCATGGGGCCTTCGGTCAGGTCGGTCCAGTTCAGCGAAATCATCCGCATGACCTGGGCGAAACTGATGGTGATGACCACAAAATAGGCACCGCGGACCTTGAATGCCAGCTTGCCCACCAGCCAACCGAAGAAGCCGGTGACGACAATCGCCGTAAGGAAGGCGATCCAGACAGGTTTGGCGTCCACCTGCCAGGTCAGGCCGAAGCCCAGGTCGATGCTGAAACCGAGCGACATCAATGCGCTGGTGTAGGCGCCGATACCGAAGAAGGCCGCGTGGCCCAGGGACAGCTGGCCGGTGTAGCCCAGTAGCAGGTTGAGGCTGATGGCCGCGATGATCATAATGCCTGCCGAGCCCATGACTGAAAGCACATAAGGGTCGGGCCAGACCACGGGCAACAGGCAGAGCACAACCACAAAGACAAAAAACAGGGTCCAGTTCATATCAGCCCACCCTTTCCTTGACCGAGAACAGCCCCTGAGGGCGGAACAGCATGACGATAATGATGACCAGGAAACCGAACGCGTCACGGTAGGCACTGGAGATGTAGCTGGCACCGAACTCTTCGATAAACGCGAGCAGGAAGCCCCCCAGGGCTGCACCGCCGAGGTTGCCCAGTCCACCGAGGATGACGATGGCAAAAGCCTTCAGGCTCGCCAGGTCGCCCATCATCGGGGTAGCGACGAACATGGGCGCCAGCAGCGCGCCGGCGACTGCGGCCATGGCGGAGCCCAGGGCAAAGGTCAGGGTGTAGATGCGCTTGACGTTCACGCCGACGATTCTCGCCGCATCCTGGTCCTGGAATGTCGCACGGATGGCCAGGCCGAAGCGGGTTCGTTCGATGCCCAGGTAGAAAATAAACAGGAGGATTGCGGCCACCCCAAAGACGAAAAGGCGTGTGGGTGCAATCGAAATCGAACCGAACGAAATCGGCTCCTGTGAAAACGGCGTGGGGATGATCTTGGCAACGCCTCCCCAGGCCAGCAATTCGAGGTTCTGCATGACAATCATGATGCCGATCATGATGAGCATCACTTCATCGATATTTTTGAGGTCCTTGCGTCTCAGGAAAACGAACTCGATGAGGGCGCCCACCAGCATCCCGACGGCTGCGGCGACCAGGATGGAGGAAAAGAAGTCCAGCTTAAGGAGGGCCACCATGCCATACGCAACATAGGCCCCCAGGGTATAAAGCTCACCATGGGCGAAATTCACCACGCGCATGATGCCGAAGATAATGGTCAGGCCAATGCCCAGCAGCGCATAGGTCGAGCCCAGCACCATGGCATTGACGATATGTTGAAAGATTTCGTCCACTTGCCCGCTCCCGGAGATGGTTCTGGCGGTCACACGCGGGCCCGTCGAACGGACCCGCGTGCATGGTTTTTAAGAATTACTGAGCGGAAACTTCGCCGTCCTTGAGCTGAACGACGTAGACGTTGGGCTCGTTCTGGCCACTTTCCTTGCCTTCCGGGCCGTCCTTGACGAAGCTGATGTCGCCATTGACGCCCTTGACCTCGACGCCCCAGAGCGCATCACGGATCGCCTCCGGTTCGGCGGCGCCGGCATCCTTGATGGCGGCGGCAATGGTCATGATGCCGTCATAGCCACGGAACCCTTCGCTCAGGCCCGGGAAGGAGTAGCCGGCGTCATTCCAGGCTTTGACGAAGCCTTCTGCCACCTCGGGATAGACCGCGCTGTCCGCCGTCCACGGTGAGAAGAACAGGAGGTGGGTGCTGGTGTAGCCGTCCGGCCCTGGCGATTCGAGCAGGGGTTCCGGGAATGACCCGCCTGTCGTGACGATGCGCTGCGGCAGTTGCTGCTCCGCCGCCTGACGGATACCGAGGGTGAGCTGCTCGACACCGGAGGTCATGATCAGCGTGTCGCTACCGGTATCTTTCAGGGCCGAGAGTTGAGCGGACAGATCGACGGCGGAGGGAGCAACTGTCTCCTTGCGGCCGATTTCAATGCCATGCTCCTTGAACATCTCCTCGAATTCCTGGGACGCGCCGAGCCCCCAGTCATTGTTCACGGATAGGAAATCCACTTTCTTGATGGGCGGATCGAACGTCTCCAGCTTCTTGGCGAAGGCCTGGGCTTCCATCTCTGATGTGGGAGCGATACGGAACACCCAGGGGTTGCCTGCTTTGGTGATCTTGCTCGATGACGAGGTCTCGACCACCATCGGCACGCCGTACTCCTCCAGCTTGGGCATGGTGGCGAGAGTAAACGTGGAGCTCCAGGCACCCATGATGACGGGCACTTCATCCCGCAGGATCAGTTTCTCGGCGGCGTTAACCGCCTCTCGCGGGTTGGACTTGTTGTCCTCGATGATCAACTCCACTTCGCGACCCAGCAGACCGCCGTCTTCGTTGATTTTAGCCGCCGCAATCTTCGCGCCGTTCGTCACGTAGTTGCCCGATGCGGCCACCGAACCGGTCAGTGGCTGCGAGACCCCTATCTTGATGGGATCGGCCGCAAAGACCGGGGTGGATGCCAGGGTACCGACCAGCAGCGAGGCCAGTAAGCGCTTTGTACTTAACATGGGTCGTTCCTCTCGTGTTTTACGATGTGTTGGTTGGCGCTTTCTCAGACATGGTTGTTGTTTGTTTTCCCCGGCCAGCCTGAAAAGACGGGGGAAGCATTCGATCACCTGGCTGCCCAGGACCTTCCCCGGAGGTATGCGCGCAGAACGGGGAAAGTCGGGAGTGCTCCAGGATCTCAGTGAAGTCGAAAGGTATGGATCGTCATTGGGCCATCCTTGCCGCCAACTGCTGGAAGAGGGCCAGTGGCGGCAGGTAAAAGCCCTTACCGAGTATGCCGCCGTCCTGATCAGCCCCAACCAGTGCGAGGTTGATGATGGGCGGTGTTTGGTGGCGAACCACCTCTGCGGGGCTGACGACCCCGGTGTTCGCATCAAGCACGGCATCGGGGCGGTGTTCCCAGTCGTCGGGGAGCAGGTCCCGCCATTCGTTCGCCAGAGGGCGCGCGCAGTCGAGGGCCTGGCCACCGAGGCCGCATAGGTCGATGACAGCGCTGTCGCCGATGGCCCCAAGGGCAGTCTTGCCGGCCTGAGCGGGGAACCTTGGACCGGTTGGCGGCTCGGCGACTGTCGTCAGCCAATGACTCTCGCCTTTCAGGCGAAGTCCGAACTCCCGGCCATTGCCGCCACCCGCGGAGATGGGGCTGTTGCCGTAACGCAACAGCCAGCCGCAGGCGCCCATCAGCACCGGTAGAACAAACCCCGGGCTCTGTTCCAGTAACGTGCGATAACTGCTGGAGAGGTCACTCACGTGGCTCAGCAACGCTTGGTTAGCCTGGTCCGTTAGCGTATGGCAGTCGTTGCCGTTGGCCAGGGCGTACTCAATGACCCTGGCGAGTGGAACGGGGTGTTTGTCCAGGGAAGCCGCCAGCTCGAGGGCAGCGAAACGCGCATGCAGTCGAAGGTTGTCGACGCATTGTGAGTCAGGCGAGCCGAAGCGCAGAGCTGGGGGTGCACCCTCAACCAGAGGGGCGTATATATGGCGGTCGCCATCGCCAATGACGAATACGGGCATCGACGCCGAGACCACCTGGGCCAGCGGTGTAGTTACGCCGACATCCTGGGCGGGACTCAGTTTGAAATCCCCTCGGTCAAGCATGGCAGCGGGGTCTTCCGCACTGTCCGCAAGACGTTCGAAAAGAATGGCGTTTATGGCAGCGTTACGGACCGGGGCCGGCAAGGGACCTGCCATATAGGGAGGCCCTGCATGCAGCAAGAGCCGGGTATGGACATCGGGAACCACGTCCCCCAGACGGGCGACGCCTTCGAGTCGAAGGTTTTCAAAACGTCGGTACCGGTTGTCGGGAATTTGGGTCATGGCGTTTTCGCGTGCATTTGTGTGTTTATACACTTTGCATACACAAGCTGTGCCAGACGCGTGAAATTGGATTCTTATTTGTATATATTATTGATTATTAGAGATAAATTATTTTCAGTTATTTTCCGGGTGAGTCGTTTTTTGATTCCTTCTATGGTCCAAATAAGATCAGTACACTGATCAATGCACCAAATAAAGGCCAGGTTCGGCGGGACCTTGTTCTAGTAATTGGATGTGAGAACCAAGAGGCTATGGACGGAACTGAACTGAAAAGCCGCTCGCTTGATTTGCATGCAATCCAGTCGTGGTAAGGGACGGCGCTGAGCTATGGGACGACTTGCAGTTGCCAGGAGCGAGGATGGAGCGGGTGAAGGGAATCGAACCCTCGTCGTAAGCTTGGGAAGCTTCTGCTCTACCATTGAGCTACACCCGCTGGGCACGCAGCCAATATAGATTGTCAACTCTTGTCAGGCAAGGCTTTGCCCCGCAGTTGCTGTGCTAGACTTCTTTTGTCTTTATCCATTCTCGAGAGTGTAACTTGGCCATTGCTTCGCGCTTGAATTTCCGCCGCGCTTTGGTCCAGGGATGGCCGGTACTGCTGGTACTTGCTGCAGGAGTTCTGCTGACATTTATTCTCGCCCGGCAGGCTGCCGAGGCGGAACTCCAGATCGTGGAATCCCGGTTCGATCAGGCGGCTCGCTCGCGCATTCTTCTGGTCGAGCAGCTTATCGATGCGCAGCTTCGCGAACTCGATGCCTTACGCCGTTTCATTACCCTGGAATCTGAACTCACCCGTCAGGAATTCGAGGCATTGACGCGCCTTTCGGGCCATGTCGAGATGACCATGGCCTGGACCGAGAATGTGTCGGCCAGTCATCTGGACCGTTACCTTGACCGGATGGCCCGCTACTACGATAACCAGTACCGGTTACGGTTACCTCCTTCCGTTGAACCTCTGGGTGGTGGCGATGTTCCGCGCCACTTTCCTATTACATACCAGAAAACCAGTGTTCCCGGCGCCGATCTGGTGGGTATGGATACCAGCCACCTACCCACGCGTGTAAAGGCGTACGAGCAGGCCATGGCCACCGGCGCCGCCGTGTTGGTCGCGGGTATCCGGACGCTGGACGACCCGAATGACAAGACAGGCATTCTGGTGTTTTCGCCAGTATTTCACCAGGGAGAGGGTGTTTCTGCTGCCGATCGCCATTACGGCAGTCTGCGGGGCTTTGTGGCTTTGGGGCTACGTCTCAATGACCTGGCGGCCTTGGTTAGTGAGGTGCATGGCAACAGTGCTGAAATCGATCTGTACTTTAGTGAATTCATAAGCAACGGCTCGGGCCACAGCGTAGGCTTTCCGCCGCCAGGAGGTATCCCCGCGTCGCTCTCCTTCGTTCGCGAAGTCGAAGTTGCCGATGGCGCCGTGACGGTTGTGGGTTTGCCGAGGCATCCTGAAGACTGGGCACCACGCCCGACACAGTGGGCTGTATGGCTGATTGGTATCGTCGCGTCAGGCCTCGCGGCAGCCTACCTCGCTTTACTACTGGTTCAGCGTTCGCGAGCCGTACGAATGGTGCGCGAGCGCACCGAAGAGTTACGACAGACGAACACCTTTCTCTTCGGTATCCTCGAGTCGGCTGAAAATGTGGCCATCGTCAGCAGCGATTCACATGGGACGATTACCCTGTTCAATCGGGGTGCGGAGCGATTGCTAGGCTATGAAGCGGACGAAGTAGTAGGCAGGCAAACGCCCATCGTCTTCCATGAGCCGGAAGAATTGCAGGTTTGGTCCAAGCAACTGACGGAGAATGCCGGACGCAGGGTTGAGGGCTTCGATATTTTTGTCGCCTGCATCGAACAGGGTTTCGAACGCTCCCAGCGTTGGACGTACGTACGTAAAGACGGCGAACGCCGTATCGTCCAGTTGACTCTTTCCGTCATGCGCGATGAGGGTGGTGAGGCTGCAGGCTACCTGGGTATTGCGGTGGATATGACCGACTACCTTCGCGCTGTCGATGCGCTGGAAGACAACAATCGCTTGTTGCAGAACCTCACGGCGAATGTTCCCGGCGCGATCTACCAGTACTTGATGCGTCCGGATGGTACCAGCTGTTTCCCGTATATCAGCGACGGTGTACAGCGAATCTTCGAGGTATCGCCCCGGGAGGCCAATCGCAGTGCAAAGACGGCGCTGGCAAGGGTTCATCCGTCGGACATTGAGGCCGTCAAGAGGTCTGTTGAGAAGTCGCGCCAGGGGCTGGTGCCCTGGGTTATCGAGTTCCGCGTTCAACTGCCGGAGCATGGCGAGCGTTGGGTCAGGGGGGAATCCCGGCCACGTCGACTCAATGATGGAAGTACCCTGTGGCACGGCTATATCTCCGATGTAACGGAGATGAAGAAGTTGGAACTGCAATTGCGTGAACAGGCGACTATCGACCCACTCACCGGCACCTTCAACCGCCGTCACCTGGAAACCCACTGGCAGCGCGAAATTGCCCGTACCCAGCGCAAGGGCGTGTCCTTCTCCCTGATTATGCTCGATATCGACCATTTCAAGCATATTAACGACACCTATGGCCACGACATGGGCGACGAGGCGCTGATCCGCCTGGGACGCATGCTGCGCAAAGACGTACGTTCCACGGATGTCGTCTATCGCCTGGGAGGGGAGGAGTTCCTGGTTTTGTGCGAGGACACGGATCTTGGGGGCGCCCATGAGCTGGCCCAAATGCTGCTGGATCGGCTTCGCCAACTCGTCATGCCTTCCGATCTGCGGGTGACGGCGAGCTTCAGCGTCATTGAGGTTTTGGCCGACGAGGGCATGCCAGCAGCCTTCAAACGCCTGGATGCATTGCTCTACGAAGCCAAGGCGAATGGCCGCAACCAGGTCATGGCAGCGCCGATGGAACCCATCGCTTAAAACTACGCCGTTCTCCCTCCAGGACGACTCGTTCTCGTTGTGGGACCTGCTATCATGCCCTTGAATGGACTGGAGATAGCATGGACCCAACCCTTACCCTGATCGGCGCCCTGATGCTGGTTGTCAGCATCCTTCTCAGCCCACTTTCCAGCCGGCTTGGTATGCCGGTTCTCCTCATATTCCTCGGCGTGGGAATGCTGATGGGGGAAGACGGCCCCGGCGGCATCCGTTTCGACGATTTCGAACTGACCTTTATGGTCGGGAACCTGGCCCTCGCCGTGATCCTGCTGGATGGTGGTATGCGGACACGGTCAGAGACCTTCCGCGTGGGCCTGAAACCGGCACTGCTGCTGGCGTCTGTCGGCGTCCTGGTTACAGCCGGCGTTGGAGCGCTGGCGGCCCACTGGTTATTCGACCTGCATTGGATGACGGCCTTCCTCGTTGGCGCGATCATCTCGTCCACGGACGCCGCGGCGGTGTTCTCGTTGCTTCAGGGTCGGGGTTTGCACCTCAACGAGCGGGTCGGCGCTACCCTGGAAATCGAGTCGGGCAGCAACGACCCGATGGCGATTTTCCTGACCTTGATGCTGTTGGCGATCATGACCCGGGAGCAATCGGGTTTGATAGGCAGCCTCTGGCTGTTGGTAGAGCAATTCGGGATAGGTACCGTCATGGGGTTACTGGGCGGTCGCCTGATGGTGCGAATGGTGAACTGGGTGCGGTTGATGCCGGCGCTCTATCCGCTACTGGTAGCGGCGGCCGGGATCGTGCTATTTGCCGCAACCAATGCCCTCTCGGGTAGCGGTTTCCTGGCGATTTATCTGGCGGGCGTAGTAATGGGTAACCGCTCGGTCAGGATGATGCCGATGATCCTGCAGGTCCACGACGGGTTGGCCTGGCTGGCACAGATGAGCCTGTTCCTGATCCTCGGGCTGTTGGTCAACCCCAGTCAACTCATGCCGCTGGCCGGCGGTGCGCTGGTCCTGTCGCTGGTCCTGATCCTGTTTGCCCGTCCCCTGGCTGTCTTCGCCACGCTCTGGCCATTCAGTTTCAATCGCCGCGAGTTGACGTTCATTAGTTGGGTGGGGCTGCGGGGTGCGGTGCCGATCGTATTGGCGTTGTTCCCGATGATGGCCGGCCTGCCCGAAGCGCCGCTCATCTTTAATATCGCTTTCTTCGTGGTGCTGGTGTCGCTGCTTGTCCAGGGCAGCTCACTGGCGCGGATCGCCCGCTGGCTCAAGCTGGAAGTGCCGGCGCCTGAAGAACCCTATCGCCGGCTGCCGCTGGATGTCTCGGCTGCCGGCGACCATGAGCTGATGCTGTTTCCGCTGCGTGGGGAACGCTGGGAAGACCCGCGTCCAGTGGGTCGTTTGCGTTTGCCGGCCAATGCGGCTCTGGCCGGCATCTTCCGCAATCGTCAGTGTCTGGCGCCCTCGGAAGATACAATGGTGCAGCGCGGTGACGTGCTGGCGGTATTCGCCCTGTCCGACAGTCTCACGGATCTCGGCCACATTCTCAGTGGTCGCCAGCCCCCTAGCCACCTGATGGAACGGGCCTTCTTCGGCGACTTCGTCCTGAATGGCGATGCACTGTTGGGTGACGTGGAGCAGGTCTATGGCATCGAGTTCGACGAGCTGCCGCCGGACCTGTCCCTGGCCGATTGCTTTGCTCGACGCACCAAAGGCCATCCGGTGGTGGGCGACCGGGTTGTGCTGGGACCGGTCACCCTCGTGGCCAGGGATACCGAAGCCGACCGCGTGACCAAGGTGGGCCTGAAGATGGACGATGCGAGTCACGGGAAAACCTGATTTCGGGAATTGGCGACGCTGATCATGTGCGGCTGGCGGCCCTGAATTTTATGACTGGAAAAAATGTTATAGTGTAACGTTTTCGGTCCGGAGTTCTTTTCATGCGCATTCCCACTCACCTGATCCTTGGTTTCCTGGGTGCCGGTAAGACCACGGCTATCCTTGATCTCCTGCAGAGGAAGCCGGCCAATGAAACCTGGGCGGTGCTGGTCAACGAATTCGGTGAAGTAGGTATCGACGGTGCGTTGCTCGCCAGTCAGGGCGCCGTAGTACGGGAAGTTCCCGGAGGCTGCATGTGCTGTGTGGCCGGTTTGCCGATGCAGATGGGCCTGAATATGCTGATTCGCCAGGCCCAGCCTGATCGGCTGCTGATCGAGCCCACTGGGCTGGGTCACCCGGCGCAGATCCTCGAAACCCTCGGAGGTGAGTTCTACCGCGATGTGTTGGCGTTGCAGGCCAATATCTGCCTGGTCGACCCGAGGCGCCTGGAAGACCCCAGAGTCATTGGAAACCTGCATTTCCAGGACCAGGTGGCGGCGGGTGACGTATTGGTCGCCAACAAGACCGATCTTTGCAGCGCCGAACAGGTGGCGGCATTCTGGACCTGGGCAGAAGCGCTGGAGCCGCCCAAACGCCATCTGGCCCAGACTCATCACGGTCGGCTTGATCCGGCTTGGCTCGAAGGTTCAGCCGGTGTTCCAAGCTTTGTAGCTGCCGATGCGCATGCCCACCGGCACGATCATAGTCACACGGCACTTGCTCCCCATAACCCGGCCGTGACCGGGAATCGGCCGTGGCAGCATTGGGCCAACCAGGGCGATGGCTACTATAGTCTGGGATGGGTGATCGAGCCTGAAACCCGGTTCGAAACGACCCGGCTCTACGCTTTGCTGGCGCAATCGCGATTGGCGAGGGCCAAGGGCGTTCTCCGGACCGAACAGGGCTGGCTCGCTTTGAATGCCGTGGATGGTGTTCTCGAGCGCTATCCGATCAGTCCCCAGGCTGCCAACCGGCTGGAACTCATCGCCGACGGCATGCTGGACGCCGCCTGTTTCGATATGCAGCTCCGTGATAGCGTGGGGTCTGCAGGCCATGGGTCGCTAGGGTGATACATCCTATTACGAGCAGAGATCCCAGGGTTACGATTAGGTGTCGAACGTAACCTGCGGCTGTGCTATACAAAACGCATTAAATTTACGCAATCTGCCGGGCTGTCGCATGCTGTCTCGAGTTCTACCTGTACTGATGTTCTTCTCGCTGTTGTGCTCTCCAGGCGCCGTCCTGGCGGAGAACCTGGCGATGATCGACACCAACTATGCCACGCCCAAACACGGCCACCTGCAAATCGATCGCGTGGTGGTGCACAAGGCCAAGCGTCGTCTGGACCTGATGGCAGGTAATGAGCAGGTGCGGACGTACCGTATCTCCCTGGGTGACAATCCGGAGGGTCATAAACTCTGGGAAGGCGACGAGCGCACCCCCGAAGGCGACTACACCCTTGACTGGCGTAACGCCGGTAGCCGTTTCTACAAATCCTTGCACATTTCCTATCCCAACGATCGCGACCGGGAACTGGCCGCAGCCTGGGGGTTGGACCCCGGCGGTGAGATCATGATCCATGGTCTGCCCAACGAAGCCGGCGATATGGCCTTCGCCTATGCCGGACTCGACTGGACCGACGGTTGCATTGCCGTCAACAACGAAGCCATGGATGAAATCTGGTCCCTGGTCCAGGACGGCACTCCTATACGTATACTCCCCTGACGCGTAACCTTAATCGACGTGTTACGAACCGGTAATTGGCGAACAACATTGACTCATCTATAGTTCACTATTCGTAACGCAGTGTTCTACACTGTCGAAGACGATTTGGATGTTCGCTGTCCAAAATGAGGGACTTACAGGGAGTTGGTTCCGTAAGACTTCTGCAGTCTAGGAAGAAATAAACATCAATAAGGGGTAACGAGAATGCGTAAGTTGATGATCGCAGGTTTTGCACTGGCTACTGCTCTGACTGCTGGTTGTGCCAGCCAAGGCAACCAGGCCGCTATGGATGATGCAGCAGCAACTGCAAATTCTGCAGAGCAGACTGCAAGCAACGCACTGAGCACTGCCAACGCAGCTCAGAGCCGCGCTAACGCTGCTTATGAGAAAGCAGAAGAAGCGATGGACGCAGCCATGCAGGCGCAGCGTTCCGCTGAAGAAGCAAACGAGCGTGCTAAGCGTATGCTGCAGAAGTCGAGCCAGAAGTAATTCTGCTCTGACAGATGCAAAAAGGCCGGTTCAACCGGCCTTTTTTTGTGTCTGTTACGTCCTGAATAAGGTTTGCACTTTTCGGCCGGCCGACAAGCGCCTGTTCAGGATGTGCCCGATTCTCCGGATTTGCCACCGGCGCCACCGCTCGCTGGGGATTTACGGTTGGCAAAGCTCTCCATGATGTCCATCGGCAGCGGGAAGACAATGGTCGAACTGTTGTTGTTGCTCATGTCGGCCAGCGTCTGCAGATAGCGCAGCTGTAGCGCCGCGGCATTGGTGGACATGACGTTCGCCGCCTCGACCAGTTTCTCCGAGGCCTGCAATTCGCCCTCCGCATGAATCACCTTGGCCCGACGTTCGCGTTCCGCCTCGGCCTGACGGGCAATGGCCCGGATCATGGATTCGTTCAGGTCAACATGCTTGATTTCCACGTTGGCCACCTTGATCCCCCATTCCTCGGTCTGGGCGTCGAGGATCTCCTGGATGTCCTCATTGAGCTTGTCCCGTTCCGAGAGCATTTCGTCCAGGTCATGCTTGCCCAGCACCGACCGCAACGTTGTTTGGGCCAGTTGGCTGGTGGCGGCGCCAAAGTTCTCCACCCGAATGATGGCCTTCTCCGGATCCACTACCCGGAAATAGAGCACGGCGTTGACCCGTACGGTGACGTTGTCACGGGAAATGACGTCCTGACTGGGAACGTCGAGAGTGATAACCCTAAGGTCGACACGAATGATTTGCTGGATCACCGGAATCACGATGATCAGCCCCGGTCCTTTAACCCCTTGGAAACGCCCGAGAAAGAAGACGACCCCTCGCTCGTACTCCGGCAGGATGCGGATGGCAGCGCCGAGGATGATCAGCACCAGGATGATCGGTGCGACGTAAGGTATCAGGTTGCCCAGCATGGTGTTCCCTCCAATTCGACGGTTGGTAAGCCCTTGCTCAAACAGACCGCTAGGACGACGCAGTATGTGTCGTGGTTTCGTTCAACGGTATGACGACGGCCGTCAGGCCTTCGACCTTCTCGACGCGGACCGTCTGACCCTTTTCTATGGGTGCGCTGCTGATGGCGTTCCAACGCTCGCCATTAAGGCGCGCGTGCCCGCGGTACTGGTCTTCCTGTGCAGTGAATGTATCCAGGGCCAGGCCTTCTTCGCCCT
This sequence comes from Marinobacter nanhaiticus D15-8W, assembly GCF_036511935.1. NCBI lineage: Bacteria > Pseudomonadati > Pseudomonadota > Gammaproteobacteria > Pseudomonadales > Marinobacteraceae > Marinobacter > Marinobacter nanhaiticus. Next base: position 270,054 of record NZ_AP028878.1, read on the forward strand.
CCATCTGCTCTACACCGCTGACCACCTTGCGCTTGCGTACGGTCATGAAGCGGGTCACGGTCCACAGCATGAAGCCTGCCGCAACAGCGGCGGTACCGCCGATAACCGGTAGGGAAATCGCCTGGTGGGTGCCGTCCATCAAGATCACCGATCCGACCACGAACGCGATGACTCCACCTAACCCTAAGATGCCGAAGCTGGGCATAAAGGCTTCGGCAACGATGAACGCGAGTCCCAACAGAATCAGGGCCAGGCCGGCATAGTTCACCGACAGCACCTGGAAGGCAAACAGGGCAAGCACCAGGCAGATGGCGCCGATCACGCCGGGAACGAGGCTGCCGGGGTTGGCCAGCTCGAAGATGATGCCGTAGAAGCCTATGATCATGAGGAAGTAGGCCACGTTGGGATCGGTCAACACGGACAGCAGGCGCGTACGCCAGTCCGGATCGAAGCGTTCCAGGGCCAGGTTGGCCGTCTGCAGGGTCCGTTCGCCTTGGGCCATCACGACCGTGCGCCCGTTAATCTTGTTGAGCAACTCCGGGATATCGGCGGCGATCACGTCGATCACGTTCTGCTCGAGGGCATTCGGGGCGCTCAGGTTCACCGCTTCGCGCACGGCGCGCTCAGCCCAGTCGGCATTACGGTCGTGTCGCTCTGCCAGGCTACGTATGTAGGCCACGGCATCCTCGAGTACCTTACGCTCCATGGCGCTACCACTTGGCGCGCTCTCCTGGTTTTCTTCGCTGCCCTGCCCGTCGCCACTTTCTTCGCCATCGGTGGGCTGCTTTTTCTCTTCCGGTTGATCCTGGCCGGGTACACCGCCCATCTGGACTGGAGTTGCGGAGCCCAGGTGAGTGGCCGGCGCCATGGCGGCGATATGGCTGCCATAAAGAATATAGGTACCCGCGCTGGCAGCGCGGGCGCCGGAAGGCGAAACGTAGGTGGCTACGGGGACAGGTGAGGCCAGTATGGCCTTGATCATGTCGCGCATGGACGTCATCAGGCCACCAGGGGTGTCCATCCTGATAATGACGAGGCGGGCCTGCTGCTCTTCCGCATGTTCCAGGCCGCGCAGCAGGTAATCCATGGTGGCTGGTCCGATAGCCCCGTTGATGGTCAGCACGTGGGCGGTGCCCTGGCTATCGGCGGACGGACTGTCGTCCTGGGCGAGGGAATGAATGGACAGACCAAAGCCCAGGCCGAGGCAAATCAGCCAAAAGCCCAGCATCAGTGGGTGCATTGCCGGTCGTAGCTTTCGACCCATGGCAGCGACCTCCTGGTCAAAAGTCGTGGCGCATCTTGATCGGCCCAACGGTGTCAGGCTTCTTTCACTTCAGAGTCGTCACTTACAGATACGTTCCCTGCATCTGTCGGGATCTGCGTCAGTCCGTTTCGGTGGCTTGGGTCAGACCATACGCGCGAGCAGGGACACAGGTAACCGTTTCATAATGAAGCCGATTGGCCGCCAGGGCCAGCCGGGTACAAAAGCTTCCGCTTTCTCCGATTCTATCGCCTTGACCAGGGCCCTGCAGCCAGTGACGGCATCCACGATGAACGGTGTATTTTTCACCTTTTCGTTGATCTCAGTACGAATGTAGCCCGGATAAAGCGTGCTGACACGGATCGGCGAGCGTTTGCGGACCAGTTCCACCCTCAGGCCTTCGGCCAGGGCTGCGATACCCGCCTTGGTGCCGGCGTAGGTGGTGACGTTTCCGGGCATGCCGCGCACGGCCGAAACCGAAGAAACGACCACGAGGTCTCCACGACCCTGTTCGCGGAAAATTTCCATGGCGGCTTCCATCTGTGTCAGGGCGGCGACGAAGTTGGTTTCGGCGGTTTGCCGATTGGCATTGAAGTGACCGGTACCGAGGGGCTGCCCCTTGCCGATGCCGGCGTTGACAATAATACGATCCAGCCTGCCGAAATCCTGCCGGAAGCTGCGGAAGATTTCGAAGACCTGGTCGTGGTTGTTCACGTCCAGGGGCCGGACCTCGACCCGGATGGGCGAGAATTGGCGTGTCAGCTCCTGTTGTAGCTGGTCGAGACGTTCGGTGCGTCGGGCGCATAGCGCCAGATCGTATCCGCGCGCAGCAAACTCGCGCGCCATCCCTTCACCGAGACCTGAGCTGGCCCCGGTGATCAGAACGGTTTTGGCCATAGGGGTGTCCTGTCGCCGGTGTCGGTTATGACGGTTTGTTGTTATTGGACTGCCCGGAATGCAGGCGGGACAGTAGTATCAGAGCGACTTGGCGGATTGCTCCGTGTCGTCGATGGCCTGGGCCATTTGCCGAACGCGTTCGCCGACCAGACGCGGTACGCCGTCCGCCTGGTCGATAGCCAGCTCCACGGCGGCCCGCTGGAACTCGATGCCCGGATGCACGTCGAGCAGGGCATCCATTCGCTCCATAACACGACGCCACAAGAAATCCTTGGTATCGCTATCCATCTCTTCTTTCGGGCGATGGATTTCGAGCCATACCTCGTTGCCTTTCATACCGACCTTCACCGGCTGTCTGACGAATTCTACCGGTGTGCCCTTGGGTACGGCGTAGACCAGTTCGGCGATGTCCTCGTTATACATACGGATGCAGCCGTGACTGACCTGCATGCCGATGCCGAATTTCTTGTTGGTACCATGAATCAGGTATCCCTCGGCGCTGAGCTTGAGTGCGTACGGCCCGAGCGGATTCTCCGGCCCCGGGGGGATCATGCGTGGCAAGTGGTCCCCGGAGGCCTTATATTCAGCGCGTACGCTGGCGGGCGGGTACCAGGCCGGCGACTCAAGGCGCATGGTGACTTTGGTCTGGGTCAACGGCGAGGGGTTCTGCTCGGTGCCAACGCCGACCGGATAGGTTTTCACGCCACCGTTGGTGTAATAGTAGAGGCGATACTCGGCCAGGTTGATAACAATGCCGTCCCGCGGCGCGTCAGGGAGCACATGCTGCTGCGGCAAGGTAATCTGGGTACCTTCACCCGGCAGCCAGGGGTCTACGCCCGGGTTGGCGTGAACCAGTTCCAGGTAGCCGATACTGGTACGCGTACCGATATCGGCGAAGGTATCTTCATAGCGTGTGGACATGGTATCCATGCTGCCCACCAGGTCACCCTGTATCGGCAGAAGCGCCTTCTCTGCGAAGGCGGTGGACGCTGTCAGTAACAGCCAGGTCGCAATAAGGCCCGGTCTGAGAAATGCCATTTCTTAATTCCTTGGAATCAATGTCTCGACCAGCGTCCGCTTTGTGGTTCGCGTGGTGGAGCACTACCTGTTTGACGACGTTTATGTGACGGTCTTTGCACGACACAACTCGCACGCGGCGACATTCCGGTGTGTCGCAACGCTGGCGAGTGAATCGTTGAGCAATAAATAGACTGGCCCAACGTTAACCGCTCCGCTCCCGGGCGTCCAGTCACTGCGAAAGTATCCCATACTGCAAGCGCTTATGCGTCGCTTGCAGTAAGGTCTTATGGCTATTGCAGTGACGTTTTGTTCATTTGCGTTAAGTCGATTGCAGTGCCTGCCTCAGCGTCAGGCTGCGTGTTATCCCGGTTCGACCACTGTCAGAGCCCAGTTCCTGTCAACTGCCGAGGGAAAGACCGTTCACGGCGCCGAATATCGTCAGTATACCGAGGATAACGAACAGCACGCAGGCCAGGATGCGGGCGGTGGCCAGGGGAAGGCGCTCCATGATCCACTGCCCGGCCCAGATGACCGGAATATTCGCTAACAGCATGCCGACGGTGGTACCCATGATGACCCAGAAGGTTTCGTCATAGCGGGCTGCGAGGACGACAGTGGCGATTTGCGTCTTGTCGCCGATCTCTGCAATGAAGAACATCAGGGTGGTCGCCGTAAACGCGCCGAACCGCAGCAGTCCGGAGCTTTCGCTCTCGTCCTTATCGGGAATCAACAGCCACAGGGCGATGGCGATGAAGCTGACAGCCACGATCCAGGGAAGCCAGCTGGCAGGAATAACCTTTGCCAGCCACGCACCCAGCAGCGCTGAAAGCGCATGGTTGAGCAGCGTGGCGACCAGAATCCCAAGGATAATGGGCGTGCGCTTGGCATACCGGCAAACCAGAAAGAGGGATAGAAGCTGGGTCTTGTCGCCGATCTCGGCAATGGTTACCGCAAGGGTAGAGGCCAGGAAGGCATCCATGAATACTCCATTAATGGGGCGGATTTTTCGTAGACGCAGGGACAACTCGACCTTCCACCCCATGGCAGGCCGCGTTATCCCAGGTCTCGTCAATCCCTTTGGACGGGACGCGACAGCCATGAGGATGTGCCTCAAGTTTGTTGACTGTCGCCCGCGCGGCAGGGCCGGCGCGAAGACTACTCCCCTGGAGATGCGCGGAAGTTTACTCAAGCCCGGGTAAAAGGGCAACTGAAAGATGCACTTGCAACCTTTTTCAAAAAATGAATGATACGGATTTGCATTTGCGAAGTGTGGCCATGCTGAGTAAACTCGGTGCTATCTGAATGCCGATCCGGCGCGCCCGACGGCTGGCAATCCTCACGGATCCTTCTCACACCATGGCCCATCCGCAAAGCACAGACCTGGACCGGTTCTTCGCGCTGTCATCGAGCGTCCTTCCGGCGTTGGCAGGCGAGTGTTCCAGCTGCGACGACGGCTGCATTCGTGCCGGACGTGACAATCAGGCCATTATCCAAACCCTCTACGACAACCTGAGTATCGCCAGTCCTGAGGCGGGTATGCCTTACTGGTCGGTGCGTTGCTGGTCACTCATGGTGTGGCAGCCGGTAGTGCTGACGCTGATCGGCGTCCACGGTGCCGGCCAATTGCCGCCGCTGGAGGAGCTGCGTCAGAAGGTGGGCAGAGAGATGGTGGCCGGCTTCCGACTGCCCCAGGGGCGCTGGGAGGGAGGTAATCAGGCAGAGTTGATCCAGCGTGGCGGTGAAGCCTTGCGCTGGCTCGTTGACGCGTTGCTTGCCGAGCTACAGCAGATTACCCGGATCAAACCCCTGACGGCACGGCGTCTGGTGGCGGATAGCCTGATGGCCGGCGTTGGCCGCCTCGGTGGATTGCTTCCCGAGGTGTCCCGGGGTGACCAACTGGCCCTGGCCGACGCCTGGCTGGCGGCGACCGGTCTGGAGAACCAGAGCGCGCTGAAGCCCGTTTGCCTGCCGGATGGCACTGAGTCGCTGGTATTGGATCGCAAGGCCTGTTGCATGCATTATCGCCGTCATGATGGCGATCTCTGCGCCAGCTGTCCCAAGCAGAAGGATGCCGTGCGCTTTGAACGCATGAAACAAGAGCTGATTGACGATGCTTGAGCTGAATTCGATCCGCATGAACCGCGATGGCCGAGACATCCTCAAGCTGGACCAGCTCTCAATCGCGGCTCACGAATTTACCGTGATCCTGGGGCATAACGGGTCGGGTAAATCTACTTTGATGAACCTGCTGGCCCGCCAACTCGACCCGGACGAGGGCGAGGTGCGCCTCAATGGTCGTCCGATCCGGCAGTTTTCCCAACGCGCCCTGGCCCGGGAAATTGCCTTCCTGCCACAAAGGCTGCCGGAGGTTGCCGGTCTCAATGTGCGTGAACTGGTGGCACTGGGTCGATACCCATGGCGCGGACTATTCGGGCGCTGGCGGGCCGAGGACGCCCGGGCCATCGACGACGCCATGGCGCGTACGGACGTCACCGTCTACGCTGACAAACTGACCGATCAGCTGTCCGGTGGCGAGCGTCAGCGCGCCTGGATCGCCATGCTGCTGGCTCAGCAGTCGCCGTTGCTACTGCTGGATGAGCCGACCTCGGCCCTGGACCTGTCCCACCAGTATGAATCCATGGGCCTGTTACGCGAACTCAACCAGACCTGCGGCCGGGGAGTGGTGGTGATTCTGCACGATGTGAACCTGGCGGCGCGTCATGCCGACCGCATCATTGCGCTCAAGCGTGGCGAAGCGGTGTTCGACGGCACTCCGGATGAACTGCTTTCACACGACCGCCTCAGTCATCTCTACGGTATTGATATCCAACTTTTACCCCAGCCCGGGCAGGATCGCCCCGTCGCTGTCGTGGCCTGATCTTCGGAGTCCTTAATGGTAGTGCGTTGTCTTTTGCGGTTAGTCGTTCTCAGTCTGGGGTTGCTGGCCTCTTTTCAAACGCTGGCGGTTACGGTCACCGACGCACGTGGCGAACACACGTTCGACTCGGTGCCCCAGCGCATTGTCACCATTAGCTGGGCAATGACCGAGAATGCGCTCGAACTGGGCATCGAGCCGGTAGGTGTCGCGGATATCGAGGGTTATACCACCTGGGTTGTTCGGCCTCCGATTCCTGAGGGCGTAGCGGATATTGGCAAACGCCAGGAGCCCAGCATCGAGAGGCTTGCGGAACTGGAGCCGGATGTCATTATCCTCTCCAACGGTCAGGAAGGCCTTGTCGACAAACTGTCGCAGATTGCCCCTGTTCTCTACTTCGACGCATTCAGTGCTGAACAGGACAACGCCGAAACCGCCCGCGATATCTTCATGGAAATGGCCCGGCTGTTTGGCAAGGAAGCCCTTGCCCGGGAAAAACTGAATGCCATGGATGCCGAATTTGGAGAGCTGGAGTCCAAGCTGCATGCGCATTTCGGTGAAACCCTGCCCGAGGTCACCGGTGTTCGTTTCTTTAATCAAGCCATCGCCCTGGTGTACGGCTCCAACTCCATGTCCCAGGCGGCCCTGAACAAAATGGGCATCCAGCCCGCCATGACGGTACCTGCCAGCCAATGGGGTTTCGCCCAGCGTAAGATCATCGAGCTGAGCAAGATCAAGGATGGCGCCCTGCTCTATTTCAAGCCGGCACCCGGCGTAGAGGATCTGTTTGATTCGCCCCTCTGGCAGGCCATGCCGGTCGCCCGCGCCGGTCGGGTCGCGCCAGTTGAGTCCACTTGGTCCTATGGCGGCGCGCTGTCTGTGCTATACCTGGCCCGGGCCCAGACGGAAGCGCTGCTTACGATCGACCCGCAATGACCGTAGCCGCGACCCTGGACCGCGCCGAAAGCGGCTGGCTGCGGGCACCGCTCACGCGTTATCTGTTGGCGGGGGTGGCGCTGCTGGCGGCCCTGCTGATCCACCTTTCCCTGAACAGTACCCTGTCCCTGGCTGACCAGTGGTCCCTGCTCTGGGGCCGAACCCCTGAAACCTTCGAAGACTTCCAGTTTGTCTACGCCGCCCTGCCACGCGTCGTGCTCGCGGTACTCGTGGGTGCAGTCATGGCAATGGTCGGCAGTCTGTTGCAACAGGTAACCCAGAACCTCCTGCTCTCGCCAATGACTCTGGGCGCCTCCTCGGGGGCCTGGTTGGCCCTGGTCTGTGTCAATGTCTGGGCGCCGGAGTTAATGGCCAGTTGGGGTGCGTGGTTCGCCATGGCCGGGGCTTTGTTGTCGGTGATCCTGGTGCTGATGATCGCCGGCCGCAGCGGCCTCAGCGGCCTGCCGGTCATTCTGGCAGGGATGGCCACCCATATCCTGATGGGCGCCATCGCAACCACGCTCGTGCTGCTCAACCAGTACGCCACGGAAACCCTGTTTATCTGGGGCGCGGGGGACCTGACCCAGACGGACTGGACCTGGGTGACCTGGCTGCTGCCTAAACTGAGTATCGCGCTACTGGTGTTACTGGTAGCGCCGCGCCCGTTGACGCTGCTGCGTCTCGGCGACGCCGGGGCCGGAGCCCGGGGATTGAGTACCGGTCCGATTATCGCCGTACTCCTGTTGCTGTCCCTGTGGTTGGTGGCTTCGGCGATCACGGCGGTGGGCGTCATCAGTTTTATCGGACTGATTACGCCCAATATAGCCCGTGCCGCAGGCGCCCGGACGGCGCGGGACGAGCTTTGTTTCAGCCTGATGTTAGGCGCGGTGCTGTTGCTGCTGACCGACTGCGTAGCTGTGGAAGCCAGCACCTGGTTCAGTGACCTGGTGCCCAGCGGGACGGCGGCAGCCCTGGTCGGTGCGCCAGCATTGATCTGGTTTGCCCGTCGCAAGCTGTCGTCACGCGACCAGACCTCGCTACAGTTGCCAGAAGGAGCAGCGCGCGTCGGTCGGCGCGTGTGGGTGCTGGTGCCCGCGGTGCTGGGGGCGCTAGTGTTGCTGACCCTATGCTTCAAGCCGGACGGTTTTGCCTGGAGTGCGCCCTGGACCGCCCTGAAGTGGCCGACGGACCTGGTGCTCTCGCTACGTTGGCCACGGCTGGTAACGGCGGCGTGTGCGGGGGTCGGGATGGCGGTTGCCGGGCTGATTCTGCAGCGCCTGATCCGTAACCCCTTGGCCAGCCCGGATATTTTGGGTATGTCCGCCGGCGCAACCTTGACCCTGGTGCTCTACACCGTATTCATAGGCGGTTCGATCCATGAAGCCGGACCGGTGCTGGCCTTTGCCGGCAGCGCAGGCGTGTTGGCCATATTGCTGCTACTGGGACGGCGGACCCACTACGCGCCGGGGATCATGATCCTGGTTGGTATTTCCCTGGGGGCGCTGATCGAGGCCGTCGTTCACTTCGTGCTGGCCAAGGGAAGCGACCAGGCGTATACCATCCTGGGCTGGCTCTCCGGATCGACCTATCGCGTGTCGGATGCCAAGGCGCTCTGGTTTGCCGGCGGTACCGCCGTATTGTTCCTGCTGGCGTTGTCCACCGCGCGCTGGCTGACGCTGATCTCCGCCGGCGATCACATCGCCATGGCGCGCGGGCTGGATACGGGGCGGGCACGGCTGGTGCTGCTGATCCTGGCCTGCGCACTCTGTGCCCTGGTGACGGCGGTAATGGGGCCGGTAGCGTTCGTCGGCCTACTGGCGCCTCATGTCGCAACACTGATGGGCGCACGGAAAGTCTGGCCCCAACTCTGGTTGGCACCGCTGGCGGGTATGGTGCTGATGATCTTCTCCGACTGGCTGGGCTGGGCGATTCTGTATCCCAAGCAGATGCCCGCAGGCACGATTGCGGCCATTCTGGGCGGCAGCTACTTCATCTTCCTGCTCACACGGCGGCGTCTGGGGTAGCGCCGGTCCGACCAATGCGTCGTATAGGCCAGAGTGCGACCAGCACGAATACGGTTACCAGCCACCACGCGGTATGGAAAGCGTCGATGGTGGGCTGGCCATTTGAATGGTCGCCGTATTCGATGGTGAGCGCGACGATATTCACTCCGAAAGCCCCGCCCAGCTGACGGGTAAAGTTTATGATGCTGGAGCCGTAGCCGAGTTCATGGGCTTCGAGCGGGTTTAACGCGCCGGTCGACAGGGCCGGCATGATCAGGCCCAGACCAATCCGGCCGATGACGGCCCACAGCGCCAGCCAGACAAAGCTGAGTCCCACGTCTGATAGGGCGAACAGCGATGTCGATAGCGCAAAGATCAGGATGCCACCCATGATCATCAGGCGCGCCGGCCGTCGGTCGGCCATCCGTCCGGCAATCGGGAAGGTGACACCCAGGGCGATGCCGGCGGGGAGCATGAGCAGCCCCGCCTCGGTCGCCGAGTAATGTAGCGCGGACTGCACGAAGAGGGGGATCAGGTAGGTGGACCCGAACAGTGCCAGGCCCAGGGCAATGGCCCCGAGGCAAGCACTGAAAAATTCTGGACGCAGCAATAAACCCAGGTGCAGCAGAGGATGGTCGGTACGCCGCTGACGCAGGATAAACAGGGCCAGCGAGATGACCGCTGCACTGCCGCCGATGGCGATGCGCAGGCCCTGGCCTTCAGCGTGCTGCAGTGCATTGAGGGCGTCCAGGCTGGTGCCGATGAACGTGGCGAGCAGTGCCAGGCCGATGAAGTCGAAACGGTAGGGCTCAGGGCGTGATACCGGCCAGGGCAGGAAGCGGTACACCATATAGATGCCTAGCAGGGTTACTGGCGCGGGAGCGAACATCACGTAGCGCCAGCTAAGCTGATCGACGATGAATCCGCCGATAACCGGCCCCAGGGCGGGTGCGAGAATGACCCCCATGCCGTAAATGCCCATGGCCTGGCCCCGTTTCTCCTTGGGGAAGACCCTGAATACCAGGTACATGGCCATGGGTTGCATAAGGCCGGCCACGGCACCCATGCCGATGCGGGCGAGGATCAGCCATTCAGGCCCGGGCGCAAAACCGCCGGCGATGGCTATCAGGGTGAAGATCAGCATGGCCGCCGCCAGGGAGCGGCGAAGGCCGAAATGGTCGAGTAACCAACCGGTGGTAAGCATGGTGGTGGTCATGGCGGCGATAAAGCCGGTGACCATCCAGTGGGCCTGGCCCTGGCCGATACCGAAATCCCGCATGATATCCGGCAGCGCCACATTAATGATGGTGGCGCTGAGCACCGTAGCCATGGTGCCCAGCATGACCGTACCCACCGCCAGCCAACGCCATTTAGGTCCGTATCGGGCTTGCAGGGCCTGCAGGCTGAAGTCGCTCAGGAGAACCTCCGGTGGGCGGGCCGACGAAAATCAGAGCTTCTGCAGCTGATCCCCGTTAATCATGATGCGATTGAAGACGTTCATGGCGACTGCCAGGTCGTTTTCGTTCACGCCTTCCAGCATTTCCTCGCGCAGCTTGTCGGCGCGGCTATTGAGGTCTTCCATAAACGCTTCGCCGGCCGGTGTCAGATGAAGGCGGCGTGCACGACGGTCCTTGCTGCAAGGGCGGCGTTCTATCAGGCCTTGGCCTTCGAGGCTGTCGAGCAGGCGGACCAGGGTGGGGTTCTCGATAGCCATCAGGTTGGCGAGTTCGCGCTGGGTGAGCCCTTCGCCGCCGCGTTGCAGGTAGACCATAGTGGTCCAACGCGCCTGTGTTACACCGAGGTCCTTGAGACGTTCATCCAGGAGTTTGCGCCAACGCCGGGTGACCCGGGCAACGGCAAAAGGAAACTGATCTCTCATTGGAGTGCTCCCAGCAAGTAAAGGTGGTGTCACTCTGGGAAGTCATCCAGAGCTACGGTTTATAATAGTTTGCTAACTGTTGTAATGAAAACAGATACAGGAACAAAATAAATATGAGGGAAAACCGAGAGCGGCATGATGCGCATCATGGTGGTTATGGAACAGCCAATTAGCGGATTCTACAAGGATTCTGAGGGCGACTGGGTGGCTCGTCTGGCGTGTGGTCACGGTCAGCACGTGCGTCATCGGCCGCCCTTCGTCAACCGGCCCTGGGTCACGACGGCGGCCGGCCGGAAGGGGCGGCTGGGACAGTATCTGGACTGCCTGAAGTGCGATCGCGGCGAGCCCGTGGGCTAATGCCTGCTACGGGCTCTTCCAGGCGAGCGTCTAATTATCCGTGCCGGTTTTCTTCGGCGGTTCCTCTTCTTCCTGCTCCACTTCCACCGATGACGCGTGAAAATCCTCGTTACGTGGATCCATTTCAGCCAGTACCGGCATGGCTTCAGGCATGGTGGTCACGAAGTGCTCCTGCTCGTCCACCGGGATATCTTCGGTCGTAATGATGTAGTACGCGGTCACGAGCGCCAGCAGCCCCAGGAAGCCGGCGCTGCCGAGGAACAGGCCCATGGGTCCGACCAGCCCGATCAGTTCGCCCATGACCAGTGGTCCGAGCACGCTCCCCAGTCCGTAGCTGAGCAGCAGCGTGGCACTGGCCGCGACGATACGAGACTGCGGCATGCGGTCGTTGGCGATGGCCACGGCAATGGGATAGAGCGCAGCGGAAAGACCGGTAAACAGGCCTACCGCCGTAATCAGGGCCAGCGGCAGGTCAACGCCAATGAAAGCGGCCGCCATAGCTGCAACGCCTGCGGCCACAGATACGGTGAACAGTACCCGCCGTCGATCGAAACGATCGCAGACGATGCCCATCGGCCATGCCAACAGCATGGCGGCAATGATTGCGATGGCCATGAATAGAGAGGTCTGGGCAACGTCAAGGCCGATCAGGGTGGCGTATACCGGGCCCAGGGCATAGAAGGACCCGATCAGCACGCCGCAGATGAATGTGCCAGCCACGCCGGTCGTGGCTTCCTGCAGCAGCTTGAATATCGACAGGCGTTCGACCTGCTCGATATGGGGCGCCTCCATCTTGGTCAACGACAGCGGCACCAGGGACAGCGCCAACAGGATGCCGGCGACGGTGTAGAGCTGGAAAGCCGCCGGGTCGCCCAGGTTAATGATGAGCTGCCCACCGGCCACGGAAATGAAGAAGACGATCTGGTAGACCGCGAATAGCGTGCCACGGTTGGCATTGGTGGCGCGGCTGCTGAACCAGCTTTCGATCACCAGCAGCACACCCGCCATGGCCAGGCCCGACAGGGCGCGCAGGATTGCCCAGAAGGTCATCGATACCGCCATCGGGTACAGCAGCGCAGCGACCGCCGCTAATGCCGAAAACACGGCGAAGGCGCGGATGTGCCCGACGCGTTCGATAACGCGACCGACCGTGAGCGTACCGACGACGAAACCGATGGAATAGCACACCAGCACCCGACCGATCGTTGCCGGATCGATGGCTTCGAGGCCCAGGCGGACACCCAGCAGTGTCATCAGGAAGGCATTGCCAGCGACCAGCAGGATCGTACTTAGTATGAGTGCAGAGAGAGAGGTCACCATGCGGGTCATACATCAGCTCCGGAATGTTAAAGCGATTAGGGAACGTTAGAGCCACAGAAAACGTTAAAAACCACAGGGAACGTTAAAACTGCTAAAGAGTGCGCCCCCAAAGCATCGCCAAAGAGGGTTCTCTCACACCATAGCAGCCACTAAAGGAGCATGCCGGGGCAATCCCGAATTACAGCATTGGCGCGGCGTGTGGGCGATTACGCACTTACCGAAGGGTCGACGTTACCTGAATGTAAGTGGTGGATTTATCTGGAAACCGACAAACTACATGTGCAGTGTTTGACGTTATTTTACATTAATGTGCCGTAACACGCGGCCCATTGGGAAGCTGATAGCATAATCAGCTCTGATCAGGGATTGATCGGAATCCAATCAGTTTATGAAGAGCGGCATATCATGAAAAAAACGGATTGGCCTATTCGCTGGGATCTCTTATTACGTTACCGGTTGATTGAAATCATCGCCTTATGGGAAGGGCGGCTGACCACCAATCACATCTGCCACGCGTTCGGGATTGGTCGGCAGCAGGCATCAAAAGATATCAATACCTACCTGCGCGAGGTAGCCCCGGGTAACCTCGAGTATGACCGGCACTTGAAGGGTTATGTTCCGGCTGACAGGTTTCAGCCGACAGTGACCCAGGGACGGTCTGACGAGTACCTTGAAGTGCTTGGTCGCGATCACGCCCTGAGTGAGACCTTCGAGTCCCTGGACCTTGGTTTACCCAACACCGAAATCCTCCACGTACCGCGCCGATTGGCTGAACCGGATATTGTCCGGCCGATCGTGTTGGCCACCCGTCAGGGCCGGCGGCTTGAAGCGGAGTATTTCTCGCTGACCAAACCGGAAGGCGAACGTCGGGTGCTTGAACCCCATACCCTGATCTACAGCGGCCAACGCTGGCATGTTCGGGCCTGGTGCGACCGCCATGGCGAGTACCGGGACTTCATGCTCAGCCGGTTCCGCGGTACGCCCCAGGTGCTGCCTGAGCGTAGTCGCCACAAGGCGCGCAATGATGAAGCCTGGAATACGCGGGTAGCTATCGTGCTGCGGCCGGACCAGCGGCTGACCGAGGCGCAGCAATCCATTATTGCCAACGATTACGCCATGATTGACGGCAACCTGCGAATCGAGACGCGTGCTGCTCTGGTGCGCTATATGCTCACCCTGGCGGGCTTGTGTGGCGATACACCCCACAGCGATCCGTTGGTTCAGCAGTTGGAGCTCGCCAACCGGGACGAACTACGTACCTGGTTGTCCTAACAGAGTACTTTCTTGTTGAGAGTACTTTTTGTTGGGAGTGCTTTGTTGTCGAGAGTATTTTCTTGTTAAAAAGTACTTTCTTGGTGTACGAGAAACGCTTTGCCGGGAGGGTAGGCCTCGATCAGTGGCCCGCCTCGTCCCGGTGGGCTTCCCGCCACTTCCTGATGTCCTCCGCCCACCGGTCTGCCTTTGCGCGGCGATTATGGATCGCCAGTCCGATACCTTGGCAATCCGCATCATCCAGATGGACGACGACCGTATAACGGTATTTTGCCGATTCAAGTTCTTGGCCGATAACCTCCACTGTCCGGATCTGACGCGCACGAAAGATACGAAAGCTGCCCGGGTTGGAAGCCTTCCCTGCATAAGGCCTGCATCGAGCGACGACGGCGCCGGTGCTGTAAGATCATGATCCCCATAATCAAACCGACACCGGCCAGAATCAACAGAATCGACGTGTTCATTGCATCCCAATTTTTGTTTTATCGGCGCTTGGCATATAGGCGTGCCGGACATGGACGAGCGAGCGGAGGCGGGCGTGCTACAAGCCCACGCTCGGGCTCCCTCTCCCGTCATTCACTATACAAGCTCACTCGCCGGCGAAAAGCGTTGGCGTGGTTGCTGATCCTAGTGGGGCTGGTCGGGGGGCGGGTGTCCTTTGCTGCTGCGAATGGGTGCGGCGCGCCCTACACGAGGATTTCGGCGATCCAGGGAGACGGTGATCGCTCGCCGGTGCAGGGCCAGACACTGGCTGTGGAGGGCGTGATTACGCTGGAGGCAGGCGGCCCCGACGGGTTGGCCGGTTTCTACCTGCAATCCTTGCCTGGGGATGCTGATCGTGATGCCGCCACATCCGAAGGTTTGTTTGTCTTCTCAGATGATGGCAGCGGTGATGTTGGCGACCATGTCCGTGTCAGGGGGCTGATCAAGGAATATCACGGACTGACCGAAATAGCGGCCCGGGGGCGCCTGAAGGTATGTGGTCGAGCACCAGCGCCGCAGCCGATTGCGCTCAGCTTTCCCTTGCCGACCCTGGAACCGCTTGAAGGCATGCGGGTTGTATTTGACGAGGCTCCGACCGTGATCGACACCCATGACCTTGGCCGTTACGGCGTAGTGGAGCTGGCGGCGGACGATCCTGTCCGCAGTCGCCGCAACCCCGACACCATGGGTTCGCCGGACCGGATCCTGCTGGATGACCGCCGCCTGGTGCAGAACCCGGCAACTCTTCCCTTGCCTCGGCCGGGCCTGAGCGCTGATAACAGCCTGAGGACCGGTAGCCGCCTGGAGCCGGTAAGGGGTGTGCTGGATTACCGGTATGATCGTTGGCGTATACAGCCTGAAACCTGGCCCTCGGTGCTGGATGCGAACGAACGCCCTGTCGCACCTGAACCGCCGAAGGCAGGCGCGGTCCGGGTGGCTGCCTTCAATGCCCTGAACTTTTTCAACGGCGATGGTGAAGGCGATGGCTTCCCCACGGCCCGCGGCGCGGATACCGGCCATGAATTAAGACGTCAGCGTCAGAAGCTGGTCGCCGCGATCCATGGTTTAAAGGCAGACATCGTTGGCCTCATGGAGCTGGAAAACGACGGTAGTGGCGAGAATAGTGCCATTGCCGAACTGACGCGCTCGCTTGGTGCCGAATGGCGTTATATTCGCCAGCCTGAAGCAGGCACCGACGCCATCCGCGTAGGCCTGATCTATCGCCACGACAGGGCGCAGCCTGCTGGCGCTGCTGCCGTGCTCGCGAGTGGTGTTTTCGCCCGCTACAGCCGCGCGCCGGCTGCCCAGGACTTCCGGTTAAGGGGCAATGAAGATCGTATTCGCGTCGTGGTCAATCATTTCAAATCCCGTTCGTGTCGCAATGCACGGGGAGAGAACCGCGTTGACGACGAAGGTTGTTATGCGCCGGTGCGCGAACGCTCGGCGAGGGAATTGCTGGCCTGGCTTGAAACACTGCCAAAACCGGAGGGCCTCTCAGGCGCCTTGGTTGTTGGCGACTTGAATACCTATGTGGGCGAGCGGCCGCTGGCCCTGCTCGCCGGTGGAGGCTTCCAGCGGCCGACACCATTAACGGGCGATGGTCAGCACACCTACCGGTTCGATGGCGTGCGTGGCGTGCTGGATTACATCCTCGTCGACGAGCATCTCCAATCACGTGTGGTCGACGGTGGGGTATGGCACATTAACGCCGACGAACCTTCTGTGCTGGACTACAACCTGGAATTCCATCCGCCGGGCCGCGCCGATCGCCTGTATGGGCCGGGTCCCTGGCGATCCTCCGACCACGATCCGGTGTACCTGGATGTGCGCATGGATCGACGCTGATTTGCCAGATGGGCCGAGGTCGATTGACGACCCGGCCATTTTCCGAATGGCTTTTCCGGTTAGACTCAAAGGAACCCTGACGTCCGTCCAGCAAGAGGTCCTGCCGATGTCCGCCGCTACTCCCATTGTTACCACCGTCCAGAACCGCCTTCCCAATCCCTGGCCCGTAGCCCGCACCGGCCATCGCTGGCTGCAGCGGGCCCGGCGACATTCGGTGATGGTGGACGAGCACCGTATCGTCTGGCTGGAACGGGGGCGGCGACAGTCCCACAAACCATCCGTTGTGCTCCTTCACGGTCTGGCGGCGATGAAGGAAAACTGGAGCGCATGGTTGCCCCTCTTTACCAAGGACCAGCATGTGGTGGCGGTAGATATTCCCGGTTTCGGCGAGAGTGACTACCGGGTGGGAGCCAGCTACCGCTACCGGGACCAGGCCGAGCGCATGGTCCAATGGCTGGGCGCCGCGGGGCTGGGGCAGGTGCACCTGGTGGGTAGCTCCATGGGCGCCGCCGTTGCCACGCTAATGGCCGGGAGGATGGGCGAACGAGCCGTCAGCCTGACCGTGATGAATAGCGCCGGTATCCCGGCCCATGAACGGGTAGACCTCAACCGGCCGCCGGTGTTCGACAGTAGTATCCTTATTCCCGAGGACTGGTCCGGGGTCTACCGGATGTTCAACAACGTGGGTAGTGGCAAGCCGACCTTGAGCGGTATGGCCATGACCGGCTTGCTGGGGGTGGATCTACTGCGCCGGGCGGGGCAGAATCGCCATGTCTTCTCTGATATGGTGGCGGATCCCTACGCGCCTACCACGGCGTTGACGAAGGATATGGCGCCGCTGCTGGTGATCTGGGGTGACCGTGACCAGATCACTCCGCCAAGCTGCGTGGATTTCTACCGTAAGACAACGCCGCACGCTGAAGTCCACATGATGCGAGGCATCGGCCATTTGCCTATGCTGGAGAATCCGCGCCGCTCATTCGGCATTCTGAGGGACTTCATCGGCCGCCACTCATCCCGTTGATCGCGATTCACTTCCAGCCTTTCACGGGCGTTTGCGGGGCGGAGCGATTGGCCTCTTCATCCCGTTGACGCGTCATTGAAGTCATGGGGTGGGTCGCAAGATGCGTTCATAATCAGTTGCACTATTACAATAATGCAAACTGTGAGGACGCATCCCATGCCGGCCGCTGCTACACAGATCCAGGACCTGGGCCTGCCTGCCATCTACCTGCACACCATCGCAGAATTGCTGCGCCAACGGGGCGTGGACGACCGGGCCCTACTGACGCGGGTTGGGCTCGACCCGCAATGCCTGACCGATGACGACGTGCGGGTCTCGCTGTCGCAGGCAAGCGAATTCGTCACCCGGGCCATCGTTGAAAGCGGCGAACCGGGCCTGGGCATCCTCCTGGCTTCTGAATTGCGGTTGCCTTTGCATGGCGCCCTCGGTATCGCCGCCATGAACAGCCGCACTCTGGGCGAAGCCATGGACCTGATGGTGCGTTACCTAAGCCTGCGGGCGCCACACCTGCGCATTTTCTGCAGCACCGAAGGGGATACGACCACCCTGCGCGTGGTGGGGGGATACGATCTGGGGCCGCTGCAAAGCTTCATCATGGATGCCATGATCTTCGGCTGCGTAACCATGGGCACGCAGCTGCTGGGCGAGACCGTGCGCGGTGCCAAGGTACATCGTCGTGGCCGCGAGCCCGCCTATTTCCAGCGTTTCTGCGGGCGTATCCCGGTGCCTGTGGTGTACGGGAAGGAAGAAGACGCCATTCTCATGCCCAAGACCGAGCTGGCTTCACCGATACGCTTCAGCGACGAAGACGTGGCGGAGGCCTCCCGCGAACAGTGTGAACAGGCGCTGCATCGACTCAACGAGAGTGCCGGCTTCGACGCCCGGGTTAGGCGGGTGATCGAAACCAGCCACCCCTTCCCGCCGAAACTGGGGCGGGTGGCAGGCACACTGTTTGTCTCCGAAAGAACCCTGAAGCGCCGGTTGCAAGAGGAGGACGCCAGTTTCCAGATGTTGGTGGACGAGGTTCGTCTGCAACGGGCCCGGGACCTGCTGATCAACACTCACATGAGCCTCAGTCAGATCGCCGATGCCCTCGGTTATGCGGATGCAGCCAACTTTACCCGTGCGTTCAAACGCTGGACCGGTACCAGCCCCAGCGCTCACCGCAACAGCCGGCGTACCTTGTCTCACGCCAGTTAGACCACCATGAAAAAAGTGTAGGAATTGCTGACACAGCCATTACCTTTCGTTCAGGACCATAGCTCGCTCCCCGGGGTTTTGGCATGATTTCGAGCGTTTGTGAGAAATCGAACAAATAAGGAGCGTACTGCATGAAATTGGGATTGAGCCTTTGGGCGGCGGTGATTATTACCCTGGTAGGCGTGGCGTTTACGGCGCCGCCGGTGGTTGCGGACGAAGATCGTAACGAGGCGCCGGACACTCTCGGGTTCGTGGAATGGATCGTGCTGCACGATACCGGGGTTCGGGTGAAGGCCCGGCTCGATACCGGCGCCAAGACCTCATCCCTGCATGCGGTGAACGTCGAGCCCTTCGAGAAAGGCGACGAAGAGTGGGTCAGCTTCGAACTGCCACTGGACGACCACAAGGAGGTGGAGGATGCCGAGGACGACAATGTCGTCCTGCATTTCGAAATGCCGGTAGAGCGCACAGTGCTGATCAAGCGCAAGGGTGCTGAATCCCAGCGTCGCTACGTCGTCAATATGGATTTCTGCATTGCCGGCCGTGTGTATGAAACCCAGTTCTCACTAACCGACCGCAGCCGCTTTCATTACGCAGCCATCCTCGGCCGGCGCTTCATGGGCGATGATGACGTGCTGGTCAGCTCTTCGGAAAGCTTCCTGGCCAAGAACGAATGTGACTACCAGACCCTGGACGAGCTCCAGGCCGAGAAGGACGGTTGAGGCTAACGTTCAAAACCCAGCCAGGGCTTGTTCGCAGACTTGGGGCACGTCCTGGCTGAAGGATTCGGGGTCGGCATGCATGGCCTGGATGGTAAACCAGCCGACGTCTGAAACATCATCTCCGGGCATCGGCTCGCCGGAGCGGTAGCGGCAAACCACCGGACAAAGCACGAAGTGGTGGGCGCTGTCGGACCCGGAAGTGATCACCTCCAGGGGCGGAAGCAGTCGATCGGCCAGGGCTCGCACCCCGGTTTCTTCATATAACTCCCGCAACGCGGCCTGCATCAGTGATTCACCCCATTCGACCTTGCCCCCGGCGTGGCCCCACAGCCCGGCATCCGGTGGGTTGCAGCGTCGCACCAGCAGAAACTGCCCCTGGCGCTCGACGATGGCGATGACAGCGGGAATCGGATGAGCCACGGTTCTCTTCCCTGGTTGGCAAAGGTGAACCCTGAGTCTATCAGGACTCCAGCGCCTCCGGCATAGCTATCGGCGCCCGGGGTGGCCCGAGCGCCCCGACTAATCTTCCGCTGTAGCCATACCCGAACGACTGTGCGGCCCGTTAAAGTAGGTGCTTTAATAAAGGCGGAGCATCATGCAGCATGCTGGTGCCCTGGCTACACAAAACAGGTGATGGGCTAAGAGGGTCGTTTCATGAAGGAACTCCAGAATAAGGTTGTCGTGGTCACGGGCGCGGCCTCGGGGATTGGCCGTGCGCTAGCCTTAAAGCTGGCGGACAAGGGCTGCCGTCTGGCGCTATCGGATATGAATGAGGCCGGATTGGTGGATGTAACGTCGGCCTGCGCCCGGAAAACGGATGCCAAAAGCTACCTGCTGGACGTCTCCCACCGGGACGCGATCTATGCCCATGCCGATGCGGTCATGAAGGATTTCGGCCAGGTCAACATGGTTGTTAACAACGCCGGGGTTGCCTTGTCCGCGTCTGTTCGTGAAATGACCGATGAGGACTTCAAGTGGATCATGGATATCGATTTTTGGGGGGTAGCCCATGGCACGCGGGCTTTCCTGCCGCACCTGATAGCCTCCGGCGATGGCCACGTGGTCAATATTTCCAGTGTTTTCGGGCTGATCGGTGTGCCCAAGCAGAGCGCCTATAACGCTGCGAAGTTCGCCGTGCGCGGTTTTACGGAGGCCTTACGCCAGGAGATGAAGCTGGAGAAGCAGCCGGTCCAGGTCAGTTGCGTCCATCCGGGTGGGATACGCACCAATATTGCCCGGGCCGCGCGCATGGGCAAATCCGAGAACGCCGAGGCCCAGCGCAACGGCTTCGACAAATTGGCGATGACCTCTCCGGAGAAGGCGGCGGGCATCATTATCCGCGGCATCCAGAAGAACGAATCCCGCATCCTGGTAGGGCCGGATGCCTGGGGCATCGAGGCGTTGAACCGGGTGCTGGGGGCATCCTATCAGCCGCTGGTCGAACGTTTTTCGCGCAAGAATCTTTACATCTGATGCTTGCCGCCCTGACGACTGGCCCCGACCGGAGACAAACTCGACGGGGCTCAGGGAGCGTTAAAGGCTGATCTTGGCACCCATGACCTCAAGGAAGCGCGCAATCCAGGCCGGATGGGCGGGCCAGGCTGGCGCCGTCACCAGTTTGCCATCCACATGGGCTTCATTCGCTTCGATGGACTGGAACTTGCCGCCCGCGTTGGTGACTTCGGGACCACAGGCCGGGTAGGCGGAACACTCCTTGCCTTCCAGGATGTCTGCCGCCGCAAGGATCTGGGCACCATGGCAGATGGCGGCAATGGGCTTGTCCGCCTCGGCGAAGTGGCGCACGATCTTGAGCACGTCTTCGTTTAGTCGCAGGTACTCCGGCGCCCGGCCGCCGGGTACGACCAGCCCATCGTAATCCGACGGCTTCACCGACGCGAACGTAGCGTTCAGCGTGAAGTTGTGGCCCGGTTTTTCCGAGTAGGTCTGGTCGCCCTCGAAGTCGTGGATGGCAGTGCGTACAAACTCACCGGCTTTCTTGTCCGGGCAGACCGCGTGGACTTCATAGCCCACAGCCATCAGCGCCTGGAATGGCACCATGACCTCGTAATCCTCGACATAGTCGCCGACCAGCATGAGTAGGCGTTTCATCTTCGATTCCCTCCTTCGGTGAATGTCCCCAATTCAATCCTTAAGCTTCACTCATGGCCAGTCGTTGTCAAATGAACCTTGGTCGAAGATGCGCGCAGGTCAACCCGCCAGGGGCTGCGGCATGGGGCCGTAGTCCCTGGTGGAGGGTGAGTTCCAATCAGTTCCTGATGATGTCCGAGGGTTTGGGGGTTTCGGCCGTGCTCACGGGCAAGTGGGGATAGTCCACACTGGGAATGTCACCGGTCAGCGTACGAAGGAATGCCACGATGGCTTCCACTTCGGTATCCGTCAGCTCCGTACCCAACTGGGCAGAGCCCATAACCGACACCGCTTCCTCCAGGCTCCAGACAGCCCCAGAGTGAAAGTAAGGTGCGGTCAGCTCGATATTACGCAACGGCGCGGCGCGGAAAACGTACTCATCGGAAGCGGTCTGGGTAACTGCAAAGCGCCCCTTGTCGCCCTCGGGTAGGATCTCACCTCCCGGACGCGTGACCAGACCGAACGGGAAGTAACTCTGGCCACCGAAGTTGACGCCCGTATGGCAGCCTGCGCAACCTTTATCCATGAAAAGTGCCAGGCCTTGTTTCTCCTGCTCATCCAGTGCCGTCTCGTCGCCGGCGATAAACTGGTCGAAGCGGGCGTGGGGCGTGATGAGCGTGGCTTCAAAAGCCTCGATGGCCAAAGCCATGTTGTCGAAGGTGACTGGGTCGGCAGCGTCGGGGAAGGCCTTCTCGAACCGCTCCACATACTCGGGCATGCTCTTGAGGGTAGCCACCACACGGTCCGGCGTGCTACTCATCTCGACACCGGCCTGGACCGGTCCCTTGGCCTGTTCGGCCAGGTCAGGTGCCCGACCATCCCAGAACTGGGCGGCATTGAATACCGCATTGAAGACCGTTGGGGCATTGCGCGGGCCTTTCTGCCAGCCGTGTCCGATTGACGTCGGCAAGTAGTCGTGACCGCCGGTGCCCACGTTATGACATGTATTGCAACTGATCAGGTGGCTGGACGATAGCCGGGGCTCGAAGAAGAGCATTTTGCCCAGTTCGACCTTGGCTTTGGTCAGGGTGTTGCCCTCAATTTCTGGCGTCTCGCCCGGGATGGCACCGAACATGGTGCTCGCCCGGTCCCGCAGGTTGGCGCCGAGGGCGGTCTGAGTGCCCATGGCCAGGAGCAACAGGGCATACAACACGTACTTTAAGGTGTTCACTGTTTTTCCTCCCAAAAGAAGCTTACAGAACAGTAAGCTAGCGCCGTTGGACGCGGTGCAGAAGATGCCGGGGGAGGAAGCTGGAGAAAAATTGATCTGGATTAAATGTGTCGCAAATTTTACCGGAAACGGTCTCGATCCGGCCGGATTTTTGCCGGACTTGGCCTGTAGGCTTCTGAGATCGTCAGAGGCGTAATCAAAAGTGTCTCAGCCGGTTGTGCGTCTGGCTTGCCGTCTGGCAAACCAGCCAAAGAACAGGCTGAGGATGCCGAAGTAAACCGCGGCAATGAAAGCCAGTACCGCCAGCCAGGCTAAAGGCGACAGGGCCCCGAAAGCACTGGCCAGGGCTGCGGGTGTCCGGGCAAGACCCACATTGCCAATCACCAGTGAAAGGGTCATGACAATGGAGATCAGGAAAGTCACGCCGACACAGCCCAGGGCCAGGCCGCGTTTTTCCGCCGGTTCCGGCGCCCGCCCCTGCTCCCGCACAAACAGTGAGGCAGTACCGGATCCAGCGCCCAGCAGATAGACAAGGCTGGCAATCACTCCAAGACTGGTACCGGTGAAGTAGACGATCAGGCTGATGGCAGCCATAAGGGCCACATAAATGGCGCCGAAAAGAATGAAGTAGCGTTGCAGTTTCAAGGTAATCCCCAGCACACGGACAGGTTTCTTATTGTGATGAACTCTAGTGAGGAACCAGCATAGGGAAAAGCCATGCGTCGTGCCATGATTGAGTGACACAAATAAAGACGCCCGCGTGACGCGGGCGCGGGAAGAGGGCGACAGGCTCACTGTAAGGTTCGACGGTTGCCATTGCGATACTGTGGCGCGATATGTTCGTTGATCTCGCGTTTGAAGCGGGCGATCAGCTCACTGTTGTCGTGCTGCCAGGGGTGAAAGCCAGGCTTGAAGTAATCCAGCCAGGTGGGAATCAGGCTGGAGAAGACGCCGCCCTTGCCCCACATGCGCCACATACCTTTGCCCACATCTTTCAAAGAGAGATTGCGCTTGTCGTTCCACATCATGCGTGTGGTGAAATAGGTGGTCATGACACCCAGCAGCGCGGTGCTGAGGATCTGGTAGAACGACCGCTCCAGATAAGTACCGCCGACCTGCTGGAACACGTCGTAGGTCACCGCCTTGTGCTCGGTTTCCTCGATGGCATGCCAGACCCACAGCGGGCGCATGGTCTCGTGCATGTCTTCGCGCACGTCGTCCCGCTCCAGCAGCATATCGGCCATCATCGCCGTCATGTGCTCCAGCGCGCAGGTTACGGCAAGCTGGTGGCGTTTCGGCAGGCGCTTACCGAAACCGTCCAGCAGCAGGCGCAGGTGGTGTTCCAACTCCTCCACCGGCATATCCTGGTCCCGCACATGCTGGTTCATGGCGATGTGCTCCAGTGAATGCATGGCTTCCTGCCCGATAAAGCCAGCCACCTCTTTCTTGAGGTCCGGATCCTCGATCTGGTCGCGAAAGTAGCGCACGGAATCGACGAAGTACTGCTCACCCTGGGGGAAAAGCACCGATAGCGCGTTCATCATGTGGCTCAGGAACGGGCTGTTGTCGAGCCAGTAACGGGGCACCTGCTCGTCGAACTCGAAGCCCATGCGCTGGGGCTTGATATCCACGTGTTCGGGTTTACGGACCATGGGCTTCTTGTCGGCGGTCGATGTTCTCAGCATTAATCCTCCTATGCGCCGGATGACGGCGCTGATGCCGGAAAGGATGTTGCAGGCTTGTCGGAACAGGTTCAGTGCCGCAAAACACCCCTTGATGTCATGGGTCCAGTGTCAGCGCTGCAAGCATTTCGAACCATGCGCAAAGGGGACGCCGGTCGTGGATGATAGGCCAGGCCCGGCCCGGATTGACCGGAAAGACAGGAAATCCGGGCGCTACGCCAAATCGACGGGGGTGAGTGCTCTGATAGCATCGAGTTGTCGATGTCCTGCCGGCATGTTGATCGACCGATATGCCGTTAACTGCACTTGCAAAAGGATTCCGGATGGCCAAGGTCAACGCCGATAAAGAACGCCAGATGCTGGGGCTTTTCCTGCTGCCCGGTGTCTATTTGAGGGTGTTGGGCGATACCGTCAAACGTCTGGGATTCGACGATCGACGGCTCTACGAAGGCATGGATTTCGCAGCCGCTGACCTGCAGGCGGCCGACAGCCGGGTTTTCGTGACCGATGCCATCATCTTCGCCGATCGTGCCGTGGCAATGGCAGGTCACAAGGGATTGAGCTTCGCCCTGGCGCGGGAGCTGCGAGTCACCATCCACGGCACGCTGGGTTTCGCCGCCCTGACCAGCCCGACTGTAGGCGGCGCGCTGGACTCCGTGCGCCGCTATCTCAAGCTTCGCGCGCCATTCCTGAGTATGGTCATGCGCGACACCGGCGAACAGGTGCTGGTCCAGCTCAAAACCGAATTCGAGGTACCTACTCTCTATCATTTCCTCGCGGAAACCGTGATGGCCACCCTGGTTCTGTTATGTGAGCAACTGGTGGACCGTGAGAGCGCCGAGCAGTTGGGTTTTGAGCTAAAGGACGGCAAGCTGCCCGGGGTTTCAGGGCGCCTGACCTGTGCCGAACCCGCCTATTACAAGGACTACGCCTACCAATTACCGATTCGCTTCGAGTACGGTCGTGACGCGGAGATGCTTATTTTCCCCAAGCACTTCCTCGATATCCCCATGCGTCTGGCGGATGCAGATGCGTCGGAGATGGCCCGCAGCCAGTGCGAGTTCGAGTTACAGAAGGCGCTCAGGGAACAGGGTGATATCGTGCTGGCGATCCGGAACATGCTGCATGTCATGCCCGGCCCCCTGCCGTCGCTGGAGGACATGGCCGAGCGTTTCTGCGTATCTTCGCGTACGCTCAAACGGCGGCTGGCGGACCGCGATACCACCTACCGGGAAATCGTCGAATCGGTGCTCAAGGACCGGGCCATCCAGCTTTTGCGCTATACCAATCAAACGATTAGCGAAATTGCCTACGAGCTGGGTTATGCTGATCTCTCCAATTTCAGTCGTGCCTTCCGCAAGTGGACCGGCAAGTCTGCCAGCGAATTCCGCGAAGGCTGGCCGGACCCTGCGCCGGAACTGGGCCCCTGACCCACCGGTCTTGCATGCCGGCGGAAGGATAGCGACTGGACCTCGTTGATAAGGAGCCCCTGATCAAGCCTGTTGGCGATGACGACCTGCAGATGCCAAACAGCTTAATCCTGGGTTTCTCTGGCTGGAGATGATCGAATGCCGCAGACAGATACGCACAGCAAGCTGTTTGGCTATTTGCTCTGGATTTTCGGTTTCCTGGGGGCGCACCGTTTCTATTACGGCAAGCCAGTCACCGGGACCATCTGGTTCTTCACCCTCGGCCTGCTTTTTGTCGGCTGGATCATCGACCTGTTCCTGATTCCAGGTATGGACCGTGAAGCCGATATCCGTTTCCGTGGCGGTGATACCAGCTACAACATTGCCTGGGTGCTGCTTACCTTTCTCGGGGTTTTCGGCGTACACCGCATGTATATGGGTAAGTGGATCACGGGCATTATCTATCTGCTGACCGGCGGTCTCTTCCTCATTGGTGTGCTCTATGATTTCTGGACGCTCAACGACCAGATCTCAGTCAAGAATGCCTCTGTGCTGGATTGATACGCCTACCTCCCCCTCGTGAGCGGTTGCGGCCGCTCACGGTGTCTTATCCATAGATTTTCGTTATCACTCCTGTCTTGCATCTTCACCCGTGAACTCATGATCGGTTAGTCCGGTCTGTCATTATGTGCGTAAACGATATAAATCTTGCCTTGATTCCACTTTGACCGACGACAATGAACCAAGGAGAGGCCGTGCAGTCCAATGGGAGGATATCCACACTGCTTACGGTGCTGCTTCTCGTCGCAAGCTTTAACTGCCGGGCGCAGGACTATCCCGGCGTACAACTGGCCGACGTAAAGCGCACCACCATCATCGATGAAGTCCGCCTCAACGGGACCGTCAATGCCTTGCGCAGCTCCAACCTGTCGACGGCTGTTGCCGGCCTGGTCGAGACCATCCATGTCGATGCGGGGGACCGGGTGGACCCGGGCGAGGAACTGATCCATCTCGACGACGAACTGGAACGTCATGCCCTCGAGAGCGCCCAGGCAGAAACCCGGGCCGCGCGGGAACGGCTGCAGGATGCCGAGCGTCGTCTGCGCGAGGCCCGTTCGGTCGGCGCCGGGCGCAACATTGCGGAGACGGAGGTGCTTTCCCGCGAGAGCGAAGTGGCCACCACCCGGGCGGAAGTGGCGCGCCTTGAGGCCCAGCAGGCACGGCAGGCGTCCCTGGTTGCAAGGCACAGCCTGAAGGCGCCTTTCGCCGGGGTCATCAGCGCCCGCAATAGCGATCTCGGTGAATGGGTGGAACCGGGCGACGCCTTGCTCATGCTGGTGGATACCGACCATCTGCGCCTGGATTTCCAGGTACCCCAGGACTACTTCGCCCTGCTCGACGAACAGACCGAGCTGCTGGTTGGCCGCCGCACCACGGCCGAAAAAGCCGACCTGCAAACGGCCGAGGATGACCCCTACGCCCAACAGGTCAGCGCGACCATCGACAAGGCCCTCCCGGTCAGCGATCCCCAGGTCCGTACGTTCCTGCTGCGCGCCCATGTACCGGACCAGATCAAACTCCTGCCTGGCATGGCGGTAACGGCAGTACTACGGGTCAATACCGGCGAGGAAGGCCTGACCGTGCCGCGGGATGCCATCAATCGCTACCCCCAGGGTCGTACGACGGTCTGGATTGCGGAGCCGGCGGGGGATGAGGTTTTCGACGTTCGCGAACAGCGTGTGGACATCGGTATCGGCTTTGCTGACCGCGTGGTGGTTCGCGGCGGCCTGACCGGTGACGAACGGGTCGTATCCCGGGGTAACGAAGCGCTCAGCGGCGGCATGAAAGTTACCCTGTCGGAACGGGAGGCTGACTGATGTTCGCCGGCGTCATCCGCCACGGGACCCTGGTCACGGTCGTCGCGCTCATTATCGCGGTACTCGGGATCGCCGCAGCGATGCAGATCCCCGTGCAGATGATCCCCGATCTGGAAGTCCGCACGATCACTGTGGAAACCAGCTGGCCCGGCGCCACACCACAGGATATCGAAAAGGAGATCCTGATCGAGCAGGAGCGCTTCCTGCGTAACGTGCCCAACCTGAGCAGGATGGAGTCCACCGCCGAGACCGGGTCGGCGGAAATCGAGTTGGAGTTTCCTTTCGGCGTCGATATTACCGAAACCCTGATTGAGGTGAACAACGCCCTGAGCCAGGTGGCCGACTACCCGGAAAACGTGGACGAGCCGCGTATCGTGGCCACATCGTTTTCCGCCAATGCCTTCATGTATTTCCGGGTGTCGCCCCTGCCCGGCAATCCACGGCAGCTGGACATGGACCTGATGCAGGACTTCATCGAGGAGCGCGTCCGGCCCCGTATGGAGAGCGTGCCCGGTGTGTCCGAAGTCAGTGTCGGTGGCGGTGCCCAGCGCCAGATGCAGATCATCGTCGACGAACAGCGCCTCAACCAGCGTGGACTGAGCCTGGTGGACCTGCGCGATGCCATCACCGCGCGCAACCGCGATATTTCCGGTGGAGAGCTTGAAGCCGGCAAGCGGCGTTACCTGCTGCGTACGGTCGGGCGTTTCGACGACATAAACTCGCTGCAACAGCTCGTCGTTGCCCGCCAGGGCGATGCCGTGGTGCGCCTGGGCGAAGTGGCCACGGTCAGGCAGGACCACTCCCGGCTGCGTGAGCTCTCCTTCGTCAACGGACGCAAGGTGATCGGCCTGCAGGTGCGGCGCGAGACCGGATCCAACGTCATCCGCATCAAGCACGCGATGATGGATCAGGTGGCGACGATCAACCGGGAGGTGCTCGAGCCCGAAGGCATGGTACTGGAACTGAC
This sequence comes from Marinobacter nanhaiticus D15-8W, assembly GCF_036511935.1. Taxonomy (NCBI): domain Bacteria; kingdom Pseudomonadati; phylum Pseudomonadota; class Gammaproteobacteria; order Pseudomonadales; family Marinobacteraceae; genus Marinobacter; species Marinobacter nanhaiticus. Next base: position 298,402 of record NZ_AP028878.1, read on the forward strand.
CGCGGACGATGCGCGCTACGTGGAAGCCTCGGTTGCCAATGTCTGGACCAACCTGGGCATCGGTGCGGTATTCGCCACCCTGGTGATGTACCTGTTCCTGCGTTCGGCGCGGGCGACTTTTGTCGGTGTGATGGGTGTCCCCCTGTGTGCGATCGTGGCGTTCCTCGGACTGCTGATCACCGGTCGCACGATCAACGTCATTTCGCTGGCCGGTGTTGCATTCGCCATCGGCATGACCGTCGACAACAGTATCGTGGTGCTGGAGAACATCGAGCGCCATCGCCGCCTGGGACTGGACCGGTTCGAATCGGCACTCAAGGGGGTGATGGAGGTCTGGCCGGCGGTGCTGGCGTCCACCATGACCACCATCCTGGTGTTCCTGCCGATCGTGTTTATCGAGGAAGAAGCCGGTCAGCTATACTCGGACGTGGCCATTGCCATTTCCTCGGCCATCGTTGCCTCCATGCTGGTGGCGGTGACGCTTATTCCCACCTTGTCTGCTCGACTCGAATTCTCGAAAACCGGTCTGGGCGGCGAGGGGGCCAGGCGCAGCCGTTGGTCGGAGACGATCATGGGGATGGTACGCTGGCTGATTGCAGGCCCAACACGCCGTGCCATGACGATTGGCGGAACCTTCCTGGCCAGTTTCCTGATCATCTACTTCCTGACGCCGCCGGCCGAATACCTGCCGGAAGGCGAGGAACCCAAGACCTTTGCCTCCATGAACGCACCGCCCGGCTACAACCTGTCGGAAATGAACAGGATCGCCCAACAGGTGGAAGACTATTTCATGCCCCACGTGGGCGCGGACGGTTCCGCGTATGCTGCGGGCGAGACGCCGGTGCCACCGATGGCTTACCTGAACATGCAGGTGACGACCAGCTCGATCCGAATCATCACCGAGTCGATCAATCCCAGCCAGATCGAGCCGTTGATGGATGCGATTACCCGTTTCTACGAACAGTTTCCCGGTATGCGGGCGTTCGCCGCCAAGGGGTCGATCATCTCCAGTAACGATGCAGGCACCCGCAGCATCACGCTCGACATTTCCGGTCCGGAACTGGCACCGGTCTATAACGCCGCCAATGCCGCCTATGGCAGAGCCCAGGAGATCTTCGACCAACCCCGTATCCAGAGTCAGCCGTCCACACTGACCCTGGCCCAGCCGCTGATCCAGATCCTTCCGGACTGGGATCGTGTTGCCGAACTGGGTCTGGACGCCGAGGCTGTGGGCTTCTCGGTAGCAGCCCTGACTGATGGGACCTACGTGGATGACTTCTTTCTCGATGACGACAAGATCGACATCTATCTCTACGGTGACGAGGGCGGTAATCCCTCGCTGGCGGCGCTTCCAGACACGCTTATACACACGCCAGAGGGAGCTACCCTACCCTTGACAAGCATCGCGCAGATCGAAGAGACCGTGGATACGAGCACCGTAAGGCGGGTGGATGGGCGTCGAACCGTGACCCTGAGCGTCATCCCACCGGAGAGCGTAGCCCTGGAAACAGGGGTGCAGCGGGTTCGCACCGAATTGCTTGATCACATGCGCCAGAACGGCGAACTGCCGGCTTCGGTCAGTGTCGATATCTCCGGAGCCAGCGACCAGCTCAACGCCACCCAGGACGCGCTGAGTGGCAACTTCATCATCGCCATCGTTATTGTCTACCTGTTGCTGGTGGCGATTTTCGCCCACTGGGGCTATCCGCTGCTGATCATGACCACGATTCCCCTGGGCATCGCCGGCGGTATTGTCGGCCTGGCGCTGATGAACCTGGTGGGTGGCCTGTTGCCTCTGATCGGCCTGCAGCCGTTGAGTCAGCCGTTCGATATGATCACCATGCTGGGTTTCCTGATCCTGATGGGGACGGTGGTGAACAATCCGATCCTGGTGGTGGACCAGGCGCGTCAGAACCTGAGACAAAAGGGCGTAACCGCAGTGCAGGCGGTGGGTGAGGCGGTGGAAACCCGCCTGCGGCCTATCGCCATGACCACGCTCACCACGGTCTGCGGACTGTCACCGTTGGTGTTCCTGCCCGGTGAAGGCACCGAACTCTACCGGGGCGTTGGCGCGATTGTCTTGTTTGGCCTTATGGGCGCGGCCACCGTGACGGTGACGTTCCTGCCGGCGCTGACGGTTTTTGTATTGGGGTGGACGAACAGGAACCGGAGCGGCGTGGACGCCGCTCCGGCGTGACATTGCTATGTGTTATGAACCGCTACAAACATGAAATCCGTCTGGGTAGGCGTGGTCTCTGCACCCCAGGCGGAACAGGTAAAGCTATTTTCATCCAGGGAAGAAACGATGACATCCACACCCGCCGACATTGACGTCGCGACGACGTGCAGGTCGCGCTCAGGGTCTGACAAGCCGAGGTTGTGCGTGATCTTATAGATTTCCGTCTGACCCATCTTGGAAACCGTCCAGCCGGAAATGTCAGCGAGTGGCGCCGGCGAGTCGAATCCATCGCCGGCATTGACCTTGGCAGAGTAGAGGGTTTTCTGTGGCATAACGAACGTCCCTTTAAGTTGTCATTGGCATTAAGCGCGGCTCCAGCATCCAAGCCGCGCTTCCATCCTAACGGCTGTCATGGGAGTTCACTACGGAAACAAAAATGGCATGCTGATAGGCTCGGTCGTCGATAGACCGATCAGGTGCTCCGAAAGTGAGACACCGTCCGGCCGGCTTCAGGCAGCACAGCCCTCTTTAGCCGTCACCGGCACAGCCAGCTCCAGCATCTCGCCATTCAGGCGGACATCATAGACGGGTACTTTGACGGCTTCGTCTTCCTGGCACTGCCCACTGGTCAGGCTGTAGTGCTGTTTGTACAGCGGTGACGCCACCACCAGTTCGCCCTTCAGGTCGCCGACAATGCCGCGGGCCAGGACGTTGGCCTTGCCCAGCGGACAATAGTGACCAATGGCGTAGAGCTCTGGTTTCTCGCCGGGCAGGTAGAAAACGGCGACGGGCCCGTCCGGCGTCCAGACCGCGATGCCGGATTCGGGGATCAGATCCTCGCGTTTACCGACTTGCATCCATTTTGTCTCAGACATGGTCGTTATCCTCGCGTGCTTGATTGGGGGGACGGGCCTGGCCCTGAACCTAATTAAGGTCAGACCATCTCCACCTTGATTTCATTAGCCGGACGGCGCTGGTCGCGTTCTGTGGTCCAGTGCTGCACCGGGTCCTTTTTCTCCGGTGCGTTGACGAATTCGCGGAAGCGTTTGCGTTTTTCCGGGTCTTCCACTGTGGTTTTCCATTCACACTGATAGGTGCCAACGATGTCCTGCATGTGGGCCTCGAGTTCCTCGCCGAGCCCCAGGCTGTCTTCCAGGATCACCTCCTTGAGGTAGTCCAGGCCGCCGTCGAGGTTTTCCAGCCAGACGCTGGTACGCTGCAGGCGATCGGCCGTGCGCACATAGAACATCAGGACCCGGTCGATGGTGCTGACCAGCTCTTCGTCCGACAGGTCGGTGGCGAACAGGTCCGCGTGGCGCGGACGCATGCCGCCATTACCGCAGACATAGAGATTCCAGCCGTTCTCGGTCGCGATCACGCCGATGTCCTTGCTCTGGGCTTCGGCGCACTCGCGGGTACAGCCGGATACCGCGAATTTGAGCTTATGGGGCGAGCGCAAGCCCTTGTAGCGCTCCTCGAGGCGGATTGCCATGCCCACACTGTCCTGCACGCCGTAGCGGCACCACGTGCTGCCAACGCAGGATTTCACGGTGCGCACCGATTTGCCGTAGGCATGACCGGTCTCGAAGCCGGCGGCGATCAGTTTTTCCCAGATCTCCGGTAACTCGCTCAGGGTCGCACCGAACAGGTCGACCCGCTGGCCGCCGGTGATCTTGGTGTAGAGGTTGTATTCCTTGGCTACTTCACCCAGCACGATCAGTTTTTCGGGAGTGATCTCGCCGCCCGGGATACGCGGCACGATGGAGTAGGTGCCGTTCTTCTGCATGTTGGCCATGAAGGTGTCGTTGGTGTCCTGCAGCGGCACATGCTCCTTGGCCATGATGTGCTCGTTCCAGCAGGTGGCCAGGATAGAGGCGACCGCCGGTTTGCAGATATCGCAGCCGCGACCTTTACCGTGTTGCTCGATCAGCGAATGGAAGGTGCGGATGCCATTCACCTTCACCAGGTGGAACAGCTCCTGGCGGCTGTAGGGGAAGTGCTCGCAGATGTCTTTGCTGACTTCCACGCCGCGTTTTCCCAGCTCCACATCCACCACGCTCTTGAGCAGCGCCGCGCAACCCCCGCAGCCAGTGCTGGCCTTGGTTTCGCCTTTCACAGCACCGAGATCGCTGCAGCCGGCATCGATGGCATTGCAGATGTCGCCCTTGCTGACGTTGTGGCAGGAGCAGATCGAGGCCGTCTCCGGCAGGGCATCCGGACCCAGGGCCGGGGCGCCACCTTCGGACTCCGGCAGTATCAGCGTTTCCGGATGCTTGGGCAGGTCGATGCCGTTCAGCGCATACTGCAGCAGCGTATCATAGGGTCCGTTGTCGCCGACCAGGATCGCGCCCAGCAGCTTCTTGCCGTCCTCGCTGATCACCAGGCGGCCGTAGGTGCCGGCCTGTTCGTCGTTGAAACGGATATTGCGGGCGCCCGGCGTCGACGCATGGGCATCGCCGATCGAGCCCACGTCCACGCCCAGCAACTTGAGCTTGGTGCTCATATCGGCGCCGGCGAACGAGGCTTCGCTATCCTGGTTCAGACGTGCGGCCAGGGTGCGGGCCATGGTGTAGCCCGGGGCCACCAGGCCGAAGATCCGGTTGTCCCACAGGGCGCATTCGCCGATGGCGAAAATCTGGGGATCGGAGGTGGTGCATTGGTCATCGATGATGATGCCGCCGCGCTCGCCGATCTCCAGACCGCTGGCGCGGGCCAGGGTATCCTGGGGACGAATACCGGCGGAAAAGACGATCAGGTCTGTCTCCAGGTGGGAATCGTCTGCGAAGTTCATGCGCAGGCGTGCTTCTTCGCCAGGCACGATGGCCTTGGTAGCCTTCTCGGTGTGTACCTTGACGCCCAGCTCTTCGATCTTGCGCTTGAGCAGGGCGCCGCCGTCGGCGTCCAACTGGACCGGCATCAGGCGCGGGGCGAATTCCACCACATGGGCTTCCAGGCCCAGACTCTTCAGCGCATTGGCCGCTTCCAGACCCAACAGGCCGCCGCCGACCACCACGCCTGTCTTGACGCCTTCTGCGCTGGCACGAATCGAGTCGAGATCCGCCAGGGTGCGGTAGACCAGGCAGTGTTCCTGGTCGTTGCCCTCGATGGGCGGCACGAACGGGTAGGAACCGGTAGCCAACACCACAGCGTCGTACTCGTATTCGCCCTTGGGCGTGTGCACCCGGCGCAGGTCGCGGTCGATGGCGGTGACCTGTTCGTCCAGGTGCAGATGCAGGTTCTTGGCTGCATAGTCCTCGGCGGTGCCGAGGGCAAGGTCTGTATGGGTGGAGCCCCCGAAATACTCGGACAGATGCACCCGGTCATAGGCGATCAGGGGCTCTTCGCCAAACACGTGGATGTCGTAGTCGGCCGCCGCGGGCGTATCCGCAAACTGTTCGAGAAAGTGATGGCCAACCATGCCATTCCCAATCACGATCAACGTTTTCTTAGCCATGGTCTGTCTCTCTCTTTCGATTCGATCAGGCGTCGCAGTAGGCGGCACCAAACGCGAGTTGTTGGCGGTGGGCTGACAGGTCCCGCTGTTGCTGGAGTTGGTCGAAGTACCAGGGGCCGTCCTGGGTCTCGCCGAACAGCACGGCGCCGGCCAGACGGTTGTCCCTGAGCAATAGATGGCAGTAACGGGCGGATTCATGGTCCTGCCAGATAACGGATTCAGTGTCCGGGCCGGGTTTAGCCTGGCCGCAGGAGAAGATCGGAATACCGCTGATCTTCAGGCGCGTGGCGACCTGTGAGGGCTCGAACGTGGCGGTCTCACCGCAAAGGGCCCGGGCCAGGACATCCGCCTGCTGGTAGCCCGGTTCCACCAGGCCGAAGGTCTGTTCGCCGAGCTGGCAGCATTCGCCCAGGGCGTAAATGTTGGGCAGGCTGGTCCTGAGTTGGCGATCCACCTGGATGCCGCGCTTGCAAGCAATGCCAGCGTCGCGGGCAAGGTCGGCGTTGGGGGTGATGCCGGCAGCGAGTACCACCAGGTCGGTGCTAATCAGGGTCTCATCCGACAACTCGACCGCACGGACCCGACGCTGACCGACGATGCCGCGCGGCGTCTCGCCGGTAATGCTGTGAATGCCCCGGGCCTCCAGCGCCTCCTCGAGAAGTCTGCCGGCGGTGGCATCCAGTTGGCGATTGAGCAGGTGCGAACTGCGGTGAATGACCGTGACCGTCATGCCCTGCTGACGCAATCCTTCGGCCGCCTCCAATCCCAGAAAACCGCCGCCGATGACTACAGCCCGTCGATGCAGTTGGCTCATCGCCAGCAGTTTTTCGGTGTCCCGTACATCGCGGAAGGTGAAGACGCCGTCCAGATCCTCACCGGCGAGTTTCAGGGGGGCCGGGCGTGCGCCAGTGGCAATCACCAGATCGTCGTAGCTGAAGTCTTGCCCGCGCGCTGAGACGATCCGCCGTTGCGGGTCTACGGCGGTAACCGGCGTTTCGGCGTGCAGGCGAATGTTTTGGGCATCGAACCAGCCTCGCGGCTGCAGCGTGATGGCGTCTAGGCTGGCTTCCCCGGCCAACACGGACGACAGCAACACGCGGTTGTAGGCCGGCACAGCCTCCGCGCTCAGCACTTCGATCCGTGTGTAGGGATGGTCGTCACGGGCCACCAGTCGCTCCAACAGGCGCTGGGCAACCATGCCGTGTCCAACCACCAGTAATGTCCGCTCTCGCATGCCTTGCCTCTTGGTTCGCAAACGCCTTGGCGTTGTAAAAACCAGCTGCGTTGCAAAAAGTCGTGTCGCAGGAACAAAAAAAGCCGGAGCATCTATCCCGTAATGGGAGCGATGGTCCGGCATCAGTGCCAACAACGATGTTTGATGGTCCGATCAGTCCGTGATCGGGCAAGTCGTCCTGTCTATACCTTTGCGATAACCGTGCCAGTCATGAATACCCTTTTAAATCAGCGATATGGCGAAATAGTGCAAAAAATACCGAGTGGGAAATCGCCCATCCGTGGTTCGTGACGGGGGTAAAACGCACTAAAAGTGTTCAGCTGTGCTCGACACTGGCGACGGCTTTTCCGGTTTTTGCGGACGGGGCGGCCACAACCTTCGCAGACGATTCTTCGCTCGGCTGCAGCGTTCCAGTTGACGTCTCCGCCGCGGGTTTCGGTGCAGCGGCCTTCGACTTGTCGGCATTCTTTTCCTTGCCGGGGAAGCGCTGCTTCTCGTAGAGGAAACGCAACACGGCCTGGCGGTAATGCACGTAGGCATCGTCGTCCGCCAGGGTGACCCGGTTGCGGGGACGCGGCAGTTCGATGTTCAGCTCCTCGCCAATCGTCGCGGCGGGACCGTTGGTCATCATTACGATGCGATCGGACAGCAATACGGCCTCATCTACATCGTGGGTGATCATGATTACGGTGCTGTTCAGGTCCTGCTGGATCTCCATCAGCGCGTCCTGCAAGTGAGCCCGGGTCAGGGCATCCAGCGCGCCGAATGGCTCATCCATTAAAAGCACGCTGGGTCGCATGGATAACGCCCGGGCGATGCCGACTCGCTGGGCCATACCGCCGGAAATTTCCCCGGGGCGCTTGTCCCTGGCGTGGGCCATGTTCACCAGTTCCAGGTTGTGGATGATCCAGTCCCTGCGTTCGGCTTTGGACATGGTCTTACGGAAGACCTGGCGTACCGCCAGTTCGACGTTTTCATAGACCGTCAGCCAGGGCATCAGCGCGTGGTTTTGAAACACCACAGCCCGTTCCGGCCCGGGCGTATTGACCTCATGGCCATCCAGGACACAGCCGCCCCGGGAGGCTTGTAGCAACCCGGCGACTATATTCAGCACCGTGGACTTGCCGCAGCCGGAGTGTCCGATCAGTGAAACGAATTCACCCTTGCGGATTTTCAGGTTGATCGTATCCAGCGCCTGGAACGGCCCCTGCGGGGTATCGAACGCCATGCTGACGCCGGTAAGCTCGAGATGTGCTTTGGTCATAATCGTTCTCCTCGCGTCGGTGCGCGTTATTCATCCCAGGCGACTTTCTTCTGGATCACCAGCATGACCCGGTCGAGCACGTAGCCGATGAAGCCGATGGTCAGTACGGCCACCATGATTCGACTCAGTGAGTCGCTGCTCCCGTTCTGGAACTCATCCCAGACGAACTTGCCGAGGCCCGGGTTCTGCGCCAGCATCTCTGCGGCGATCAGCACCATCCAGGCGATGCCCAGCGACACCCGCAGACCGGTAAAGATCATCGGCACCGCTGCCGGCAGCACCACCTTGCGTGCGTGGGTCCAGAAAGGCAGGCGCAGCACCCGCGACACGTTGACCAGGTCCGGATTCACCTGCGCCACGCCGGTGCTGGTATTGATCAGCGTGGGCCAGAGGCTGCACAGGGTGACGGTGATCATCGAGGTGATGAAGGCCTTCTCGAACATCGGGTCGTCGCTGACGTAGGTGGCGGACACCACCATGGTGACCAGTGGCAACCAGGCCAGGGGCGAAACCGGTTTGAAGATCTGGATGATCGGGTTGGCCGCGGCGGAGAAGTAGCGGTTCAGTCCGATCAGGATTCCCAGCGGTACGGCGATCAGCGTCGCCAGTGCAAAACCGGCGAGTACCGTGACCAGACTGGTTCCGATCTGGTCGAAGAACGTCGGGGCGCCCGGATAGGGCCGAATCTTCGTCTCGGCATCCGGATTTTCCGCCAGGATGCGGGCATTGCGCGTTTCCTGCATTTCTATGAACTTGGCCGCGCGATCCTGTTCGTTCTGGTGCTCCTGCCAGAGCGCGCCCGCTTGCTCCCAGACATTGGCCGGGGTCGGGAAATTACCCAGCGACGTGTTGATCTGTGGAGCAATTAGCTGCCAGGCGACCAGAAACAGGGCAATCCCCAGCACCGGCAGCGTCACGGATTGAAGTAGGGCCTTGCCCGTCACATCCGGATAGCGGCGCCGGATTAACTGTAAGAGCGGGTTCGAGGTGGTGAGCGTGCTCATGTCGGTTCTCCCGAGGCCCTGTTACAGGGTCTCCTTGCCTTTGAGTCCAATCTCGAAACTGTCGATATAGGCGTTCGGCTGCTTGGGATCGAAAGCAACGCCGTCGATCAGCTCGCCCTGATGGGGGCGGGTGAAGTTCTCTGCATCAAAGTCAGGAAAAGCACTTGCAGGAAGGGTGCCGTCTGCAATCAGTGACTTTGCGGCTTTCTCGTAGATATCGGCGCGATAGACCTGCTTGGCGATGTCCATGTACCAGTCGTCCGGCTTGGGCTCGGCGATCTGTCCCCAACGGCGCATCTGCGACAGGTACCAGATCGCGTCAGATGGGTAGGGATAGGTGGCGAAGTAGCGAAAGAAGACGTTGAAGTCCGGCACCTGGCGCACGTCGCCCTTTTCATACTCGAAGGTGCCGGTCATGGAGTTGGCGATCACTTCCTCGTCGGCGCCCACGTAATTGGGACGGGCCAGGATCTTCACCGCTTCCTCGCGGTTTGCATTGTTGTTCTCGTCCAGCCAGTGGGCGGCGCGAATGAGTGCCCGCAGCAAATGCAGGTGGGTATTGGGATTCTTTTCAGCCCAGGACTGCGTGACGCCGAATACCTTCTCCGGGTTGTTCGGCCAGATTTCGAAGTCGGTGATCACCGGCACGCCGATCCCCTTGAAAACTGCCTGCTGGTTCCAGGGTTCGCCGACGCAGTAACCCTGGATGGTATCGGCCTCCAGCGTGGCCGGCATTTGCGGCGGAGGCGTGACGGACAGTTGCACATCCGCCTGTAGGGTGCCGCTGGTATCGCCCTTGTGCGGCGCATAGTAGCCGGGGTTGAGGCCGCCGGCGGCAAGCCAGTAGCGCAGCTCGTAGTTATGGGTGGACACGGGGAACACCATGCCCATCTTGAACGGCTGGCCGGTATCGCGCTGGGCTTCCACGACGGGTTTCAGAGCCGCTGCACTGATGGGATGCTCGGGTTGGCCGTCGCCATTCTGTGGGATGTATTCTTCCATCTGTTCCCAAACGTCGTTGGACACCGTAATCCCGTTGCCGTTGAGGTCCATGCTGAATGCGGTGATCACATCGGCCTGAGTGCCGTAACCTATAGTGGCTCCCAGCGGCTGGCCAGCGAGCATGTGCGCGCCGTCGAGTTCACCGGTGATAACCCGGTCAAGCAGCACTTTCCAGTTGGCTTGGGCTTCAAGCTCTACGAACAGCCCCTCGTCCATAAAGAAGCCCTGCTCCCACGCGACGGCCAGCGGGGCCATGTCGGTCAGTTTGATGAAACCGATCCTCAGATCCGGCTGTTCGGGTGGCCCAATCTCCTCCGCGCCGGCAGTCGCGGTCTGGAACAGGCCAAGCGCTACTACCAGTGTTGCGGTCAGGGTACGGCTAGCCATGCGTCTCTCCTTGGTTTGAGTCGTTCATTTTTTTCAGGCCAAAAAAAAGCGCCCGTCCCCGGGGAAAACCGGGAACAGGCGCCAATGCCTGCAGATCGTATCGTCTGGGTAAAACTGTCCGGCGTCCGCCAAAGGGCGAGCGCCTCAGTACGCGTAATCGTCTCTAGGAATAAAGCAGGAGGTGTGCCAATTAAAATAAAACAATGAAAACATGATGTTATGTTTTTGGTGAGGGCTTCGGTTCTAAAGAGCGAGAGTCTTTATGGGTCAGTTGTCTAAAAAATGCACCACGGCCGGGCGAGGAAAGCGAAAGTATTGCGGAGAATGGAGGCGTTGAAACATAGGTCGGATTAGCAAAGCGTAATCCGACATGGAGTTCAGAGGTTAAAGAGAGTTTGAATTTATCAGAAGGGTTGTTGAGTTACGCTGTGCTTTTACGCCCTTGGGTGAACCCAACCTACATTTGTTGCCTCAGGGAACTCCGATCAACCCGGCCAATGATGAATATGCTCACCCAACAGGCTGTCACCCGAGATATTCACCGGGCCATCCCCACCTTCGAGCACATAAGGTAACCGGTGGTGACCTTCAGTCTTGGCGTCGATGCGAGGCGCATCGATACCCATCGAGCGTGCAGCCTTGCGGAACAGGGCAGGCTTCACGATACCGCGGATGTCCGCGGCTGAGGGTTCATCCAGTTGCCCCCAACGGGCCAGTCGCGTGGCCAGCCAATGCGCCTGGGAGAGCCAGGGGAAATTCGCGCTATCCCGGAAGAAGTGCTGGTGAAGCCGCGGGTGGAACAGCGAGAAGGGGTGTCCATCCAAGGCCTTGACCTGATTGCCGAGATACCGCTCGTCAGAAAGGATATCCCGCAGCGCCGCATGATGTTCCGGATTATCCAGCCACTGGCAGGCACGCAGTAAAACGCGAATCAGGCGCTGGTGGATTTCGGTATGTTGGTCGGCCCAGTCCTTGCGCATCCCCAACACCTTCTCCGGCGAGTTCTGCCAGATCTGGTGGCCAGCATGAAGGATGACCCCCAGGTCCTGCCACTCCAGCAGGCTGTTCCAGGGCTCGCCCACACAGCAGCCTTCGATGGCGCCGGCGCGGAAGGCATCCTCCATCTGCACTGGAGACACAGGGACAATCTGCAAGTGGTTGCGTGCGTCAGGTCCCGCGGCTGCGACCCAGTCGCGGAGTTGCAGGTCATGGCTCGACCAGGGGGCCACCGACGCTAGCTGGATTGGTGAGCCGCGGCGCTGGGCGACTTCCACCAGCGCTTTTGCAGAGGCCAGCGGATCATTGGGATCGGCGCCGCACTCCACCAGTTTCGGGTAGAGTGACGACGACACCGTGATGCCGTTGCCGTTACGGCTTAGCACCATGCCCATGGTGATCGGCGTGCGGGGGCGGTCCGTGGCCAGGGACATGGCCATGGGCATGGGCGCCAGCATATGGGCGCCGTCGAGCAGACCGAAGGAAATCTTATCGCGCAGCGATGCCCAGGAGGCTTCGCGAACCAGCTCCACATCCAGGCCTTCGCGAAAGAACAGGCCCAATTCGCGGGCAATAATCAGGGGCGCGCTGTCCAGCAGTGGCACGAAGCCCAACCGGACGGTGAAACCCTTATGCCTGCGAAGCGGTATCGGGTCAGTCATGGTCTGGGATGGTCCTCGCTGAGGTCAGTCAGGATGCGCGTCTTATTTTTTCGGCGTCTTTATCGCCGAACATGGCGATGACACGCTCAGCGATCTGGCCGATGCGCTGGCTGTGGTCCATGGCCGCTTTCTGGAGTACCCGGTAGGCCTCATCCTCGTTGCAGCCTTCGCGTTTCATGATCAGGCCCTTGGCGCGGTCGATCAGCTTACGCTCTTCCAGGGCGGTGCGTGTCTGCTCCAGCTCCGTACGCAGCGACTGGAACATCTCGAAACGGGCCACCGCAGTGTCGATAATGCCGCGCACCCGCTTAGGCTGGATGCCATCCACCACATAGGCGCTGACACCCGCGCGCACGGCCGCCTGGATGGTGTTGCGATCACTCTGCTCCTGGGCAAAGAACACGATCGGGCGTGGCGCGTGAGCATTCAGCGTGCTCATGTTCTCCAGCGTATCCCGGTCCGGCAGGTCCATATCGATGATGATCATGTCCGGTTCGTCCCGCGCGACGGCGGCGGTCAGGCCGGTAGCATCTGGACGCTGGCTAATGACTTCATGGCCTTCTTCGACCAGAGCCTTACGCACAACCGCAGCACGATCGGCGTCGTTGTCGATTAACAGGATTCTTAGGGGTTGGAAATCAATCATGGCAACGTCCTCGGTGTTTCTACCGAAGGCAAAAGCAAAAACTTGACCACTCCGCGCTGCCGTCGGCTAACTGGCTGATTCGATGACTTTTTGAATTATATGGCAGTGTCCACTCATGCATCGTGAAGGCCGTAAAACTGCTCAGTCGTGGTTCAAAAATGGGCGCGATGCACTGTTTTGGCGTAGCGGGCGTTGGCCCACGGCCCTGTTTCCGCGGACTTACGGCTGGCCTTTATATTGCTTTATCCAATGGACGGTACATCTAAGGAACCGGCAACGAAGCCCGATCTCCCCTCGCCGACTACGGTCTGCGCTCTGGAGTTCGGGCTTTTTTTATGGCATCTGCCGGGTCAGACGGTTTCACCCCGGGCATTGTCCGGGACGAGGACGAGAGAGGCACGTGTGAACGACAAGCCCAATAAGGTGTGCAAGACAACCTGCCCCTACTGTGGCGTGGGCTGCGGTGTCGAGGCCCGCGACGGGGCGCCGGTACTTGGCGACAGGCAGCATCCGGCAAATTTCGGTCGCCTTTGTGTCAAAGGCTCAAGCCTGCATGAGACGCTCGGCGAGACCGGGCGCTTGCTCTACCCGAAGATCAACCGCCAGCGGGTGGCGTGGTCGCAGGCGATAAGCGCTGTTGCCGACGCTGTCCGCGCCTCCATCGCACGGTATGGTACTGATTCCGTCGCCTTCTACCTGTCCGGCCAACTGCTGACCGAGGACTACTACGTCGCCAACAAGTTGGCCAAAGGCTTTCTGGGAACGCCACATGTCGATACCAATTCGCGGCTTTGTATGTCCTCGGCGGTGGCCGCGCATAAACGGGCATTCGGTGCCGACGTGGTGCCGGGGTGTTATGAGGACCTGGAACTGGCGGATCTGCTGGTGCTGGTCGGCAGCAATGCTGCGTGGAATCATCCGATCCTTTATCAGCGCATGAAGGACGCCGCACGGGACGGACGCAAGGTGGTGGTGATCGATCCACGTCAGACCGCAACCAGCGAGCTGGCGGATATTCACTTGAGCCTAAAGCCAGGCTCCGACGCACTGCTGTTCAACGGATTGCTGAGCTGGTTGGCCTCGCATGACGCGCTGGACCAGGACTACATCGAACGCCATTGTTCCGGTTTCCAGGGCGCGCTCGAAGCTGCGGGCGCCTCGGCGCCGTCGCTTGAGGCCGTCGCCGAGGGCTGCGATTTAGCGGTGGCGGACGTCGAGCGATTCTTTCGCTGGTTTGCCGAAACCGCCCGCACGGTTACGGTTTTTTCCCAGGGGGTGAATCAGTCGAGTTCGGGTACCGACAAGGGTAATGCCATCATTAACTGTCACCTGGCGACGGGCCGGGTGGGTAAACCGGGCGCCTCACCCTTTTCCATCACCGGTCAGCCCAACGCCATGGGCGGACGTGAGGTAGGCGGCCTGGCCAACACGCTCGCGGCGCACATGAATTATGAAACCCCCGGCGATGCCGAGCGCGTCGCCCATTTCTGGGACTCGCCGGGTTTGGCCAATGGCCCGGGATACAAGGCGGTGGACCTGTTCGATGCGGTGCATCGGGGGCAGATCAAGGTGCTTTGGATAATGGCGACCAATCCGGCGGTGAGTCTGCCGAATAATGCCAGAGTGCGCGAAGCCCTTGCGCGCTGCCCGACCGTGATCGTCTCCGACTGCACTGCGGATACGGACACCGCGGCCTATGCGGACATCCTGTTACCGGCCGCCGGCTGGGGCGAGAAGGACGGTACCGTGACCAATTCCGAGCGTCGGATTTCCCGGCAGAGACGTTTCCTGCCGCTGGCCGGCGAGGCGCGTCCCGACTGGTGGATCATGAGTAGTGTCGCCCGCGAATTGGGTTATGGCGACGCTTTCGATTATAACTGTCCGGCGGATATTTTTCGTGAACATGCGCGCTTGTCTGCCTTCGAGAACACCGCCCGGCCATTCGATCTGGGTGGCTTGAGCGGGCTTAGCAACGACCAATACGAGTCTTTGGAACCGATTCAGTGGCCGGTCAACGACCGGTTCCCCTCTGGCCGCACACGCATCTTCGATGACGGTCAGTTCGCCACCACTGATGGTCGTGCGGGTTTTGTTGCGATACAGCCGCAAGCGCCGGTGACAAAAGCGGACACCGACTATCCTATGATCGTTAACAGCGGCCGCATCCGCGACCAGTGGCACACCATGACCCGCACGGGCCGTGCTGCCCGGTTGTGGCAGCACCGGGCGGAGCCATTTATCGACGTGCATCCGAACGACCTGGAAAAACGGGGACTGAATGCCGGGCAGTTGGGACGCCTGCAGGGGCCGGCGGGTGAGTTTATCGGGCGGATCCAGGCGGTGACGGAACAGCGCGAAGGCGAAGTGTTTATCCCGATTCACTGGAACCAGCAGTTTTCCGCCCAGGCCCTGGCATCCGATCTGATGGCAGCGGTCGTGGACCCGGTCTCCGGCCAGCCGGAATCCAAACACGGCGTGGCCCGTCTGGAAGCCTTCGAGGCCCGCTGGGAGGCTCGTCTTTTGTGCCGGCCAGGGCATACCGGACTCTGGCAGGCCGATCAGTGGTCCAAGGTTCCGTTGGACGGCTGTGAGAGCTGGTGGCTGGCGGGTAAAGACGAGGCGGACTGGTCGGACTGGGCCGCGCGCTGGTTGGGTGGAACACCCCAGCTGGAGATGTCCGACGCAGCGGCCGGTCGTTATCGTGCGGCCCGGTTCCACCAGGGCCGTTTGCTCGCCGTGTTGATTGCCGAGCCGGCCGGCGGCTCGTTGCCCGATCTTGCCTGGCTGGCCCAGTGCTTTACCCGCGACGAACTGACCGCCGGCGAGCGCCGCGCCATCCTGGCCGGTCGGGATGCGGAACAACCGGATATTGGACCGGTCGTTTGCAGTTGTTTCCAGGTGGGAGAGAAACAGATCGATGCCGCGATCCGTGACGGCGCCGACTCAGTCGATGCTCTGGGTGCGGCGATGAAATGCGGGACCAACTGCGGCTCGTGCGTGCCTGAACTAAAGAAGCGAGTGGAACAGGCGCGCATCGACGACCTCGAAGCCGCCGGAAAGTGATGGTTGGTGTCGTGTATCAGCGATGACTCATTAAGGACACCGGAACCCGATAACGGGCGCCCCGCCAACGGCCGGTGCCCTGGACGGTACAGGTGCGACGATTGATGCGAACGATCTCGCCCTCCCGCTGGTGCCGATCACGGCCGAAGCGCACCGCGTCTCCCACAGAAAAAGCCTGCAATTGTTCGCTGACATCATTGAGGTTCATGGTGGCCTGGGGCAGTTCGATACCTGACCGTGCACTCCGCTCCATCAGGAAATACCTCACCGCGGCCGCGCCGCCGCTTTCGTGCAGCTCATCGAGAATCGTGTAGAACGCCGCATTGTGCACGGAGCCATAGCGGCGCTGGCCGCTGATGCTCTGCAGCAAATGGGCGAACTCATGGCAGCAGGTATGGGCCAGCAGGTTGGCGGTGGACACGTCCCCGTCGAAATAGCCCTTGTGCTGTATTTCCCGGGTCGACAACCAGCCCTGGCTGCTCTGCGCCGAAAACTTGGCTTCCACCATACGCTGACCGAAGGTAATGAGGTGCTGGTGGGTGTTGGGGTCGAACCGGTGATACGTTGCCTGTCCCGAGCCGATCCGACATTTCAGTTCGCTGCGGGCCGAGCGCTGCCTGACCCACTCCCGTGCCGGCCCCCAGAGAATTGCCTCGGTGGCGTTACACATCAGGCGCGTGGTGTGGCGAATGATCTCTGGCGAGGGACTGCTGGCCATGCCGGGTTCGGACTCCTCTATGGTTTCGAAAGAATAATGGGGCGTCTGCGCCTGCGCTGCAACCTGACGGTTGAGACTGCAGGTGCCCCTGGGGATTCGGGCTAGTGATTTGCAGGATCAGCCAAGAATTCGTGTTGTGCCGGACCTAATCCCTGACTAGCTTTAGGTAATCAAGGAGTCGGCAAAAGATTCCAAAACGATAAGAAGGTCTGATGAGAGTCCTTTCCTGGCTGCATTTCCAATCGTGGCCTATCACACCAGCGCGCCCCACCGGCCCGCACACAACGGCGTTGTGATGCGATCCCTCGTGCGCGAGCGGTTTTCGCTCGCCCTGCATGATGTCCGGCTTTCCGGTGTTGGCGTCGACGAAACGGCATGGAGGCAATAATGGCCGTCAGTTTCGAACTCAATGGCAAGCAAGTTTCGGCGGATGTCGATCCGGATACACCCCTGCTGTGGGTGATCCGCGATCATTTCCGGCTCACCGGCACCAAGTTTGGCTGTGGCATTGCCCAGTGCGGTGCCTGCACCGTTCACATGAATGGACTAACGCGGCGTTCCTGCGTAACGCCGGTCTCGCAGGTTGATGGCGGAACGGTGACCACGATTGAAGGATTGGACGGGCGCGAGGCGCAAGCGGTCCAGGATGCCTGGGTTGCACTCGATGTGCCCCAATGCGGATTCTGCCAGTCCGGCCAGGTGATGTCGGCGGCGGCCCTGCTGCGGGAGATTCCGAATCCGACGGACGAGAACATCGACCAGGCGATGGCCGGCAATATCTGCCGGTGCGCGACCTACGCCCGCATCCGCAAGGCCATCCACAATGCCGCGGACACGTTGGAGGGTTGATCCATGAACCAGGGTAACGACATCGTCAATCCGGTCGCCGATTCCAATCCAGCAGACCAAGCGGCCCATGGCCTGACACGGCGAGGCTTTCTCAAAGGTTCGGCGGCGGTTGCCGCCAGTCTCATGATAGGTGTGCATCTTCCAGGGCGGGCGAATGCCCAGACCGCGGCGGCCTCCGATGCGGCGCTTTCCCCGAATGCCTTCGTGCGGATCAACCAGGACAGTACCGTCACGGTGATCGTCAAGCACATCGAGTTTGGTCAGGGGCCGGTAACGGGGCTATCGACTCTGGTCGCCGAAGAACTGGACGCCGATTGGGACCAGATGCGTGCGGAACTGGCGCCGGCGAATACCGAGAAATACGCTAATAAGCTGTTTGGCCTGCAGGGCACTGGAGGCTCTACGGCTATGGCCAGTTCCTATGAACCCATGCGACAGGCCGGCGCCGCTGCACGCGCAGTCCTGGTTCAGGCTGCGGCCAATCGCTGGGGCGTGGATGCCAGCGAAATTACCGTCAGTAAGGGAACGATCAGTCATAGCACAAGTAACCAGAGTGCCTCTTTCGGCGAGTTGGTCGCTGAGGCTTCGCAGCTTGAAGTGCCGGCGGAGCCAAAACTGAAAAGCCCGGACCAGTTCAACCTGATCGGCACCCAGGTTCGTAAGCTGGACACCCGCGACAAGACCAACGGCAAGCAGAACTTCACCCTGGATCTTTATCCCGACAACATGGTCGTGGCCACCATCCTGCACCCGCCCCAGTTCGGCGCAGCCCTGGCGTCCCTCGATGACAGCAAGGCGCGACAGGTGAAGGGCGTTATCGACGTCAAAGCGGTCCCGGCAGGAGTCGCTGTCTACGCAGAAGATACCTACGCGGCCCTGAAAGGACGGAAGGCACTCGACGTTAAATGGGATGCGGGCAAGGCCGAAAAGCGCTCCACCATCCAAATGGAGCAGGAATACAGTCAGGCCGCTGCCAAACCCGGTCTGGATGCCCGTAAGGAAGGAGACGTGGAGAGCGCCCTGGAGTCAGCCGACCAGATCATCGAAGCCGAATACTTCTTCCCCTTTCTCGCCCACGCCCCGATGGAAACACTGGATGCGGTAGTACAGTTCCGCGATGGCAAGGTAACCGCCTGGATGGGAACGCAAATCCAGACGCTGGACAGGGGCGCGCTGGCCGGTGTCTTCGGGGTCGACCAGAGTAACGTCACGCTATACACCGAGTATGCGGGTGGCAGTTTCGGTCGGCGTGCCCAGCCAGGTGGCGACTTCGCTAGCGAGGCGGCTCAGGTGACGAAGGCGCTGGGTTCGGACCGGCCGGTGAAGCTCATGTGGACCCGGGAGAACGATATCCAGGGCGGCCGCTATCGGCCGCTGGCGGTTCACAAGCTGCGCGGTGGTCTGGATAAGGACGGCAATATCGTCGCCTGGGACCAGCAGATTGCCGTGCAATCCTTCATGAAGGGAACCGCCTTCGAGGATTTCATGATCAAGGACGGCATCGACGAGAGTGCAGTGGCAGGGTCCAAGGAACTGCCCTATGGCATTCCCAACCTGCGCATCGGCCAGCACCTGATGGAGAATGGTGTGCCGACCTTGTGGTGGCGTTCCGTTGAGCACACCCATAACGCCTACGCCAACGAAACCTTTCTCGACGAGTTGATCGAACGGTCCGGCAAGGATCCCGTCGAGACGCGGCTCAAGTTGTTGGGCGACAAGCATCCTCGACACCGCGGTGTGCTGGAGAAGGCTGCCGAGATTGCCGGGGCCGCGGGTTCGGTCCCCGACGGGCGTGCCCGTGGCGTTGCCGTGCACAAGAGCTTTGGCAGCTACGTGGCGCAAATCGCCGAGGTTTCCGAAGGTGCGAACGGCGAGCCTCGGGTACACCGTATCTGGTGCGCCGTGGATTGTGGCGTACCGGTCAATCCCGATGTCATTCGCGCCCAGATGGAGGGCGGGATTGGCTACGGCATCGGTGCGGTACTCTACGACGCCATTACCCTGGACCACGAAGGTAAGGTCGAGCAGGCCAACTTCGACCGCTACCGCTCCCTGCGAATCAACGAAATGCCCGAGGTGGAAGTTGCGGTGATTCCGTCCACCGAACCACCCACGGGTGTGGGCGAACCCGGTACGCCGCCGTCAGGGCCGGCCATTGCCAACGCTTGGCGCCGACTGACAGGGAAAAGTGTTCACCGGCTACCGCTTGTGCCGTTTACAGCGTAAGGAGACGACCCGTGCAACGACTGACTCTATCCATAGTGAGCGCTGTGTTGGCAGCCGCTACCGTGACCTTCAGTGTGGGTGTGGCCATCGCAGCCAATGAACCGGATGCGGCCACGACGCTACAGAAGCCGGAAGCCTTTGAGTCGATCCAGGACGAGCGCGAGCGCTCCGTCGCGCTGTTCAACGAAATGGGAAAAGTCCTGACCCACCCCCGCTGCGTTGCCTGCCACCCGGCCGGGGATAGCCCCCTACAGGGTATGGCACTGCAAAAACACGAACCGCCGGTCGTCCGTGGCCAGGGCGGCATGGGCGCTCCTGGCATGCGCTGCATGACATGCCATGGCCAGGAAAACGTGGCATTCAGCAGCGGCGAGGGCTCGATTCCCGGCCATCCCCGCTGGCACCTGGCTCCACGGGAACAGGCCTGGGAAGGCAAGAGCCTTGCCTCCATCTGTGAGCAGCTCAAGGATCAGGAGCGCAGCCATAAGACACTTGAGGAATTGCAGAAGCACAATGCCAGCGACACGCTGGTAGGCTGGGGGTGGAACCCTGGCGAAGGGCGTATTCCGGTGCCGGGCACGCAGGAGATCTTTGGAAACCTGACCCGGGCCTGGATCGATACGGGGGCCGCTTGCCCCGAAGGGTGAGCGCTTCACGGAGTTGCTGAAAGGCCAGTACTCGGAGGCCTTTTAAAAGCTTATTGTTGTTGGTTCTGTCTGGTCTGCAGGAGAGTCCGGTTTAAGCCACGGTAGTGTTTCCTCGTCATAACCACGACTCACCGTAAAAAAATGCCCGGCGGACACCGGGCATTTCCTTATCTAAAGATGCGCCACCAACGCAGGTTGGCCTTCGCATCCGTTAACGGCCATGGGCTATTGATAGTAGCGCACGTAGTCCACGTACATTCTTTGGGGGAATGAGCTGGTTCCGTCGGGGCTTCCAGGCCAGTCGCCGCCCACGGCGAAGTTCAGCAACAGATAGAAGTCGTTGTGGAGCTCATTGGTTCCATTGACGCCGCCGGAGATGTCGGCGACATGGTATAGGTTGCCGTCCAGATACCAGCGTATTTCATTGGCATCGCGTTCTATAGCGTAGGTGTGCCAAGCGGTGGCATCGGCGCTGGTGGAGCCGCCGTAACTGGCTAACGTTCCTGTGTTGTCTTCCCAGTGCATGGTGCCGTAGATAGCGCCCTCGTTATTCACGTGCTCCATGATGTCGATTTCACCCGAGGCCGGCCATCTATTCTGGCTGCCCAGCATCCAGAAGGCTGGCCACCCGCCCTGGGTTTGCGTCAATTTGATACGCGCCTCCACACGTCCGTAACCGAATGCCTTCTTGTCGCGTGAGATCAGACGGGTTGAGGTGTACTGACAGGCGCCGTACCAGCAGTCGTTACCGCTTTCGCGCCGCGCCTCGATGACAAGCACGTTGCTGCCAGCGCTTTCGTCGTACTCGACGTATGCGTTGTTGCCGTTGGTGTAATACTGGAGCTCGTTGTTGCCCCAGCCACCGCCGCCGACTTCGAAGGACCAGTTGTTGAGGTTGATAGTGTCGAACTCATCACTCCAGGCCGCGTCGCCGTGCCCGCTGTTGCCGGCAGGACGGACAACGATGGAAGACACCCGATCATTGACGCCCTCGTTGACGAGACAATTGTCGTTACCCGTTACTGATACGGACCCGCCGCTGAAGTTGTCGTCCGCATAGAGCACCGCTTCGTAGCCGTCAGCCACCTGGATGGATGAGGCATCATCGTTTACGAAACCGAGATTTTGCAGTGCGCCGAGGTCATACCGGCCTTCTCCCAGCGAAGCCGTCCAGCCATTGTAGTCACAGTGTTGGTAGACGGAGGCAATGGCCTCGCCGCTGTTGTGTGCGGAGACGTCGATCCAGTTGAGATTCCAGCCACCGGTTTGGGCATAAACGCCAAGATTGTAGGTGCCGGCATTGACGAATACATCGAACGAGACGGTCTTCCAGTTTTGCCAACCGCCCGTATTATCGATATCCACGGAACCCAGAACGATAGAGCCTGCGTTCAGGTCAACCGAGGCCGAGCCGCCGCCATCAGCACTGGCGACACGCAGACTGATGGTATAGGTGCCGGTTGTGGGAAACGTGATCGAGTTGAAGGCGAGCCATTCCGAGGCCTCGATCCAGCCCACATTGTGGCCACCGCCCTCATCCGCCGTGCCCTCGATGTCGACGTCGTCAGCGCGATAGGCATCGCCGCTATTTCCCGGGGTCGTGTCGTAGAACTCATCGTAATCCTCTGCCTGGATAACCGCCGCATTCGCAGCGCAGGAGGCTGAATAAATCAGCAAGGCCGATAGGATTCTTAAAGGAAGCTTGTCCAGTAATCTGATCATTACGTCTTACCTTTAGTTGTACCACTCAACGCATTGCCAAGACCTCCCCCATGGATGAAGCTCGAGGACTGCATGAATTTCAATGCATCGATCATAACAATGCACGGAAATGCTGCTCGCTGTATGTAAAAGCTGGCAGCATCGATTGTCCTTGCATCTGTATATGCGCGGACAAAACTTGTATGGGCATCGAAGTTGAGAAAGGTGGTTAACGGCTGCCCCTAGCGGTCCATTTGCTCATACGCCACCAACCCAAGGGATTGGACGGGCGGAAAAGGGGGCTATAGATTTCAGGCTGGCGTGCTGGGGCATAAGTCACTCCTCCTTGAGTCGTCGCTACGTCCTGTAGCGGGGATAACAAAAACTGTAACCATGCTGGTTCCAAATGACTGTAGGTCATCTCGCAGAACGACAGCGGTTATTTCTTACTAAGGTAAAATAGTTAGCAATAGGAGCGGCTACGGAGGCGGGGATTGGCGATATGGGGCTGTCCAATCTGAGTGGTGAATTAGTGGAAACGAGAATGCCGAGTATTTAATCTTCGACACAATTCGTGAGCCAGGCTTCCTGCTTGTTCGCATAAAGAACATAGTCGGAGTCTTGGCTCCAGATGTACTTTCTTTCTGTCGTATCGAAAAAGCCTTTCCAGGTTAATAACATCCTGTTCCCATCTACTTGCTTTGCAAAAGCAATTTTCTTTTCTCTAGAAAAGTCAGACCAAGGTAGCATCATTCCACCTCGCCCAAGATCCTCTGGCTCTGCGTAGAAGAAGGTCAGGCGACTATCGCTTCGATCGATGGTTGAGGAGATCACGATCTGATTACTGTTAACGACCATTGTTGCTTTATCGTGTGCGATGAAATCGACTTTTCCTAGACCAGTGGTGCAATCAATAGCCCAGTTGCCGGCGTTAACAGATTGCGAGAAAGTTATAAGTGCGAAAACTAGTTTTTTCCGGTTGCCGTACATGTAATTGCTTCATCGTAAACGTCAATGGCACATTCCTGCTCGTTCCAAGGTGCTGCGGCGATAAATCTCACCCCGGCTACATTGACCGTAATATCAGTGGCATAGACGGTTGGTGAATCTCTTTCTAGATTTAAATTCGAATCCCCTAGTTCGCAATACCTTGTTTTACTTTTTCCGAACACTTTGACTGCCACGCATGGGTCCGATTTTAGTACGTAAGCAGCAAATCTTTCTTTGCCGGACTATAAGTTATAGTCAGTGGCGTAGAATCGATACTCAGAAATTGGCTCTGCGGCGAAAGCCAAAGAAGGCAGTGCCAAAATGGCAACAACAAATAGTTTCTTCATAATAGCTGCTCAATTCCGCTCTCCAGGGGAGCGAAGTCTAATATTTCGTTTCTTGATACTGTCGTCGTCTAGGCATTGCTCTAGGGATAGCTGTTTGTATTTATATATTTTTTCTATCAGTTGTGTGTCGTGATTGGCTTCAACGCGAATGCAAGCACATGAATAGCCATATCCATAATTCATGTTAACGAAATCAGTTTCCCTTTGAGGCGTCAACAGTTCGACGCCCTCGGCTTGTTCAGCACCTTGGCGCGCTATGATCCAAGTACCATCTTTGTCTGAGAGCCAGTAGTTTCCAGGAGAAGGGTTATCTAACCATCCACACCGGGTCTCCTTTGCGATTGCGCAACCCTGAAAAAGTAACAGCGATAGCAGCAAGGTAAATCTAGTCATATATGCCATTTCTCAAATTTGTTAGATAACTTCGGGCTGAATCGGCTATTTCTTGAGCATGGTCCAACCCATTTATGCAGCGTCTTGCATTAAAGAAATCGATGGAGCGAGAGTTAATGTATTCGGCGATCTTTTTGCCAGTAAATACGCCGTTCTTGAAGCCGTCGATCAATATAAAAAGCGAATTCTCGTTTTCGAGTGCCAGATCAGGGTTGGAAACTAAATCTATGCTAAGTTTCTTGCTGTATTTTTCGTAGTTGTGCTTCCAGGTTATCTGAACAAAACCTCGACCATAGTATGGGTAGTATGAAAAATTTTCCTTTCTATACTTTTCACTTAACCAATACGCTTCAATAACTGGTTCGAACGTATTGCCTGTCTCACGCTCGACGGTTGCGAGGATGTAGGCAATTTGTTCGTCCATACTAATGCCGTTCGCTCTACATGCTCTAATTATAGTTTTGATGGTTTCGTGTCGGTTGGAAAAGTTATAGTTGGCGGCTTGTTTCTCCTGCAACGCCAATGGATAAAAATGCCATACATCGGGTCCGTCAAAACCCAAGCTGGAGGTCTTGTCCATCCATCCAAGCTGCCTGACGCGCTCAAGTTCGTGATCGATTAGCGCGTGGCTTTCCGGAGAGCTGTAGATCTCTTTGAACCGGGCCATCATCGCTTCGGATGTCGGTGTCCACCATTCGCTGTTATGCCTGGCCACAATCTTGTGCCGTTCGTTGTCAGACGCTTTGGCGGTTAGTTTGCTCATCACGGCATCGGCGTCAAGGGGGCTATTGTCGCCCGTTGAACAGAGCGACTGGAAGAAGGCCGGAACGTTTTCGGGGTCCAGTACGCCGTCACAGTCGCTCCCGTCGACAACCCTGAAACCGTCTTCCTGCCACCCTTTGGACTCGGCGATGGTTTTTGCGCCCCCGTCGGGACTGAAGACTTCCAAGTGAATCATGGCGTTCCCAGTCTTGCCGCCCTCAAGACTTGCAGGGCCTTCGTAGAGGCCCAGATAACCGATGACATCGCCTGCCTTGATCGAGACGGGAGACGGAAGTTCGTAGAGCTCACCTAATTTGGTCGGCTTTTGTTCGATGGTCTCCAGATACTGTTCTTCGACGCAAATCCATTGCGCTCGACCGGAAGGCTTAACGATACAGCGTGCCATCCTGCGAGCCTTGCCATCTATTTCCTGAAGCCGGACCTGGTGGGCGTCGAACTGAATTTGTGTGCCTTCCGGGACCAAGTGTGCCGGATCGCCGGCTATGGCAAAACCTGTTTTCCCTTTCTGGGTTTTAGGATCGGCGCGCCCATGCATGTCTGTTTTCAGTACCGCTTCAACTTCGCCATAGATCCAAGCTGGTCGTGCGATAGAAACCTCTTCCAATGAGGCGGTGTCCTGCGCGATCCATAGGGCGTCATTACCTTTTGTAGCGACCACCTGACTATTGCTGGCGCCGTCCGAGAGGATGCGGATACGCATGAAGTCATAACTGACCCCATCGATCTTGCCTTGCTGAAGTGCTTCGCCCTCAACGGGCTCGAAGATCTCACCTTCAGGCAGGGTAACCGCAGGCAATGGATCCCCGTGATGCGGCACGCTGTTGCGGACGTTCCAGCGCTTTTTCAGGCGGTAGCGTTTGGCGGAAGGCCAGGCGTCCCAGGGGCAAAGGTGCATATATAACGAGTAATAGCTGAACCCCGTTTGTTCGCCTTGGGATACAGGATTTTCGAAATAATGGCGGACTAGACAGAAACTGTTGGAATAACGGTAGGTTTCGCCTTTGAACTGGCTGGTGAGGTAATCTGGCATTATTCGATAAGCAACGACTTCGCCGTCAGCGATACAGCGAACGGGGTGAATGTCTTTTGCCCAGGGCGCACTGTCTTCGCTGATATGAACGCCACCATGCCACGCCTGACCGGCGAGGAGGTATAGATCATCACCGGCGGAGGCCAGTAACGCGCTGAGCTCTGACGCCTCCCGGTATTCGGTGCCGTCCTGTTTGACTATCGGCAGGCTCATATCTTTCAGTCCTTCCTAACCATTGAGAAAAGAACGTAGCCTTCAGTTTTCTGATTATCGTCCTTTTCGTCTTCCTTGAGTTGTGAGCCTGCGCTCTGCAGCATCGTTTGTGCCGTTTGTGCCGTTTGTGCCGTTTGTGCCGTTTGTGCCGTTTGTGCCGTTTGTGCCGTTTGAGATTTCGTCGCCAAAACGTTGGATGCTTTTGCCGGAGAAGCAATAGGCGTGGTCGGCGTCATTGAGGGTGTTTTATCAGGCGCGGCAGTGTTGCCGACATCGACGGTCGCGAGGTGTGCGCATTCGTTCGCCTGGTGAACATTCTTGCCTATATTCTGTGGTAGTGTCGGCGATGCTGCAGACTGCCCGGTCCCACTCCCCGGCGATCCCCCGGAGTTCATTTTGATCATCGGTCCCGAGACGGTTACCCCGCTTGGGTCGACCTTAACGAAACTCCCACCAGCCTTTAGGGTGATTTCGGCGCCGGCTTCGACGACGATTTTTAGTCCGGCCTTGTGGTGGATTTCGCTGCCGGCCTCAACCAATTGCGCCTTGCCCTGTTTGCTGTGGTGGCTTCCACCGACCGACAGGCTCATATCCTTCCCGACCTTCTCCCGCTTTTCCCCATCCACAGTGCTGTGATCGTTGGCCTTGATATGGCTGTAGCGGTCATTGTCGACGGTCAGGTGGCTGTTGTTTCGGATGACCTCGGTGCGGTCGTTCTCGGTCAGCAGGTCCAGGTCCTTCTGGGCATGGACGTAGATCTGTTCTTTGTCCGCTTCGTCCTCGAAGCGCAGTTCGTTACTGCCTTCGCCCTTGTGGGTCTGGGTCTTGAGGGTGGTCCGGGTCTTGTGCTCCGGCAGCGCATAGGGCGGCGTGTTGGTGGCATGGTAGGTCCGCCCGGTAATGATCGGCTGGTCCGGATCGCCATCGAGGAAGGAGACGATGAC
Source organism: Marinobacter nanhaiticus D15-8W (assembly GCF_036511935.1). Classification (NCBI taxonomy): domain Bacteria; kingdom Pseudomonadati; phylum Pseudomonadota; class Gammaproteobacteria; order Pseudomonadales; family Marinobacteraceae; genus Marinobacter; species Marinobacter nanhaiticus. The sequence continues at coordinate 325,134 of NZ_AP028878.1, forward strand.
TTCGTGGCCAATCCTGGGGATCGCCATGAACCCATAGCTGCCTCCGGCCCAGCCCTGGGAGACGCGCAGCCAGGCACTGCTGTGTTCGTCGTTGTCCGAGTAGCGGTCCCAGGGGAACCGGACTTTGACCCGCCCGTGGGCATCGCAGTGGATCTCTTCACCTTCCGGACCGGTGACGATCGCCATCTGCGGGCCGTCCATGGTCAGGCGCTTGGGCGGTTTCGGGCGCCAGGTCTTGTCCCCGGGAATGGCCTGGAAGGTGTTGCTGTAGGTGGTGGCCCCACTGCCGCCTTCCTCTTCCAGCGCCTGGGGCTGTTTGCCGGTGTGGGTCAGTTCGGTCAGCAGCCAGTCGCGGTTGAGGCTGTCGCTGGTGTGGCCTTCAAGGATGAACCGGGCCCCGGTGGTGAAGTCCGCCCGGTTGCTTGCCCCGTGGCCGACACTGGCGTCCCGTCTGAGGCTGTCCAGCCGTGCCTCGGTATACGGCTGACCGGCGGCATCGGCCTTGAACCGGCCGGGGTAGTCGTAGTGTTCGTAGTCGGTGCGTTGGTTTTCTTCAATACCGGCGGCCTGGGCCTGGTGCATCAACGCATAGGCGGGGTTCCTGAAGGTGTAGTCCTTCAGCGCCACCCCGGCCACCGAGACGGTCTCGGTGTACTGGAGCTTGAACACGCAGGGGCTCTTATGGCTGCCCCCGGCGGTGGCGTTGTAGCTCGCCTGCGGCAGTTCCGGGGCATCCCGGTGGTGATCGGCGATCACGATGGGCTGACCGGCGGTGGCGGTATCAAAGCGGTAGTGCCAGCCCTCTTCGGCGGCCAGGCGCTGGAGGAAGGCCAGGTCCGTCTCCCGGTGCTGGACACAGTATTCCCGTTCGGCCGGTGTGCGCTTGAGGTCGAAAGTCTTGTCCACCAGGCCCCGCTCGTCCAGCAGGGTGCCGAGGATGGTCTCCGGGGTCTGCTGCTGGAAGATGCGGCTGTTGTGCATCAGGCCCAACCGCCACAGGGCCGGTTGGACCTGCACCCAGTAGCGGGTGCGCCGGTGGCCGGTATCGCCCCGGCTGAAGGCGCTGACCACCCCCTGCACGGTACGGATCGCCTGGCCGTCCTGCCAGATCACCAGTTCCGCCCCCTGGTCCAGCACATCGGCCACCGCCAGGTCGGCAAAGGTGCTGGCGAGGTTCAACTTCAAATCAAAGGGCCGGGACAGGCCTTCGGTCAGCTCGAAATCCACCACCGCGAAGGTGTCGTCGGGCAAACTGCCAAGGCGGGCCGTGAACTGCAGGCCGGTGGGCTGGGACATGGGGTCTCTCTTCCTTGAGTCGTCACTGCTTCCTGCCACGGGCATACCCTGCCCGCGGACGCGTCAGAGTCTAACCGCTCTGGGCCCGCAACGCTGTAGGCGATCTCGCAGGGCCACAGCGGTTATCTCTCACGACGGCAAAACGGCCAGCAAAGGCTGGCCGTTCTGGAACACGCGGTCCAGGCTTCCATCACGACAGAAGCCCTGAACCCAACGCGAAGCCTTAGGCTTCGACCGGCGAACGCCAGTCGTCAGAGCCGGAGGTACCGGCGACGCCGTGCTCCCAGGTGACCTTGCGGTACGCCACAGACACTTCCACCAGCTGGGTGAACTCGGCCTTGGCCGGGTCCTGGCAGTGGGGCATCTTGCAGTCGATGTTGATGATGGTGGCGTCTTCCAGGATGGTGGAGAAGAAGTGCTCCTGCTTGCCTTCAACGGAGGTGCGGTACCACTTCAGCTCGACCTTGGGCAGCATCTCGCCGGAGGCCAGGGCGTTGTACATCAGCGGGGTGGACTTGTTCAGGGCCGCGGTGAACTTGAACGGCTTGTGAACGCGCTGGCCGGACGGCTGACCGGATTGGGGGTCGGTCGGTACGGTAACGATGTGGCTGAATTCCTGCACCAGCATCTCGTCTTCGTGACCTTCGACGTAGATGTTACCGACGGAGTCGGCGGTGAAGGCGCCGGCGGTGATGTTGCCCTGGGTCTTGCCTTCGATACTGATATAACACGGCGTTGGCATAGTCTGCTCCTTGACGGAAAAATGAGGAGCCAAAAAAGGGGCTCCGGTTGAGTCCATTCAGTGTGAGGACGCCAAAGAGAGAACAAGTCTTGTGCCAGGAATGGGAAAGGCAATAAAAACAGACGACTAGCTAAAAATCACACGTCGCCCTCCAAGCCCGCCAAGCAAACTCTTGCGCTGACTGAGCCAGATCTTGCTGGGTGGGCGAAATATTGCCTGCGACTTCCAGAGGAAAGTGAAAGGACGGAAAAGCAGACGAGTCAGACTGGATACTCGAGCGGGAAGCGAAGGCTGACCTTCGCCTGCGCCGCCCTGTAGGGCCCTCCCTGGCCCCCCGGACGGATCGGGGCATCCATGCCTACTTCGGCGAAGGCCGGCCTCCGCTTCGTTGGAGCTCGCGATATCGCTGCTAAGGCAGGTGTTAAGCCCGAAGCGCAAGCCTAATTGCGCAGTTCGTATCGAATGGGCAGCGTGAAGGAAAAGCTTTCGCCTTCCATACCGTCCGGGACTTTGGGTAATGGCTCGCTGTCCCGGATAATTTCAAGGGCAGCCTCATCCAATAGGCGATATTTCGAGCCCTCAGCCAGTGCGAGAGAAATCAGCTTCCCCTCCCGATCGAATTCGAAGCGAACAACCGGGGTGCCTTCCTGATTCCGGCGTTTGGCCCGGCGTGGATACTCATACTTCTGGGCCAGGTGTCGATTCAGTTTGGACAGGTAGCTGTCCTCCGAATCGGAGCGCCCCGCCGTCAGTTCCACTTGGCTGGCTTGCTGCTTGGCCCCAGTCTCTCCGGGTCGGGCCGATGTTTGGCTCGGTGCTGTCGCTGTGGCCTGGGTCGAGCTCTCACTCACCTGTTCAGGTGCTGACTTCGGCGCAGGTGTGGGTTTGGGCTTCGGCTCGGGTTTCGGTTCTGGTTCCGGCTTGGGCTTCGGTTTGGGCTCTGGCTTTGGAACGGGCTTTGGGTCCGGTTTTGGCTTTGGCTCAGGTTTGGGCTCAGGCTTTGGTTCCGGTTCCGGTTCCGGTTCCGGTTTTGGTTTGGGCTTCGGTTCTGGCTCGGGTTCAGGTTCCGGGTCTGGCTGCGGTTGTTCCTCTGCACGCTCGGGTGTTGCCTGGGGTTGCGGCGCCGGTGCAGCGTCCTCTTCGGCTTGTTCCGCCGCCAGATTCAGGCTTATGACAGCTTGGCTGGTGACGCTGGCATTGCCCTTGGGAACGGCGATCTGATCCGCTGAGCGCGCGAACAGATAGCCGACGCCCAGGGTGACAACCAAGGCAAAAACAGCAATAGCCCCGCGGATCATCCGGCTCACAGACTGGGCTCCGTCAATAGCGTCACCTTGCGGTAGCCCGCACTTTCGAGGGCCTGCAGGAGATTTTCCAGATCATGGAGGGTAATGCCTGCATCCGCAGCGATACGTAAGGGGCGCTGTTCATCCGGTGCTGGCAATTGTTGGGCGAGTTCGTCGCGCGAGACGGGTTTCTGGCCGATTAGCCACTGATTGTCGCTCTTGACGATCAGGTCGGCCTTGGGGGCCGTGCTTTCGCCCTCTTCCGCGGTGCCGGGCAGCGTGGGTAGCGGATCGTCGGTTAGGTGGCCGGCCACGATAAAGAAAAGCAACAAGAGGAAAACGAGGTTGATCAGCGGAAGCATGGCGTCTTCCACACGATCAAGCAGTGTGCGGTTATCGATCTCTTTGTGGATAGGGAGCAGTGACTTCATTGGGAATCGGGTTGCGGATTACCGTTACTTGAGGAGCGCCGCCAATGGGTGCTGATCCCGGCTGACTGAAGCGCTGTAAGGCCTTGGGTAAACACCCCCAGGGGAACATCGCCTTCGGTTTCCAGGTTGACTTCGGTTTCACCGCCGCTGAGCAACCGCCGTGCAATGACGCCAGCATCGTCGCTATTGCCGTTCCACTGGATGCGGCCGTCGGTCTGCATCAATAGCTCCGGCAACGGCTCGCCCTCGACGCCGCCGCTACTCCGGCTGGTGTTGTTGTCCAGGTCCAGGTGGCTGGTAGGCGCCAGCCGCGAGGTCACCATGAAGAAAACCAGCAGGATGAAGACCACGTCGATCAGCGGCGTCATCCGTATCGGCAAGCGGCGATGGGGCCGAGGTTCAACCAGCTGCATGGGCGAAACGCTTCTCTTCGCCGGTGTCGTTCAGACTGGCCCGCTTCTGTTCCGAGTGTGCGGACGTTTCCTGGATCTGGCTGCTGCTTTCCGAACCGCCGGAAGGCTGGGCCGACAGCACGCGCACCAGGAAATCGTTCATCTGTGTACTGAGCCGACGCAGGCGGAACTCCATCCAGGCTGCCATGGCTGCCATGGGAATAGCGATAACCAGGCCTGCAGCGGTCGTCATTAACGCCTGGTAGATACCGCCACTCAGCTGACTGGCACTGGCGCGGCCTTCGGTCGAGGCCATGGCGCTGAAGGCTTCCATCATCCCCATAACCGTACCGAGCAGACCCAGTAATGGGGCCAGGGCGGCGATGACTTCGATGATCTTGAGCGGGGATTCGAACGGTTGCAGAGCGCGCTGGGCCAGACGGGCGATATTTTCACGTTGCTGGGTTTCGCTCAGGCCGCCCAGCGTATCCTTCATGGCCGTGGCAACCAGCGGCGGCAGGGGGTTGAAGCGTTTGACACCGTTGCGTGACTGATCGAGCTGGGCCGCAGCACGGTCACTGGGGCTATCTTCCCAACGATCGACGGCTTTCTTCAGGTTGCGATCAGCACGAGGGGCGAACAGAACACCGACCAGCATGGCATAGATAAAGGTAGCGAGGCCGATAACAGCCAGGGCCAGTAGCACACCCATGACCGGTCCGCCGTAATCCAGTAGCTGCTCCAGAGGGCCGAACTGACCCGTAAAACTTGCGGTGGCGGTTGATTCAGGCACGATGGTGATCCTCGGCGCGAATGGCGCATATATAGAGAATAGATGCGCAAATAGTAACGATTATTATTAGGTTTAGCTACCTTGCACATCAGTCAGGTCATGACGTGTCTGTTAGACTGGTCCGTTGAGTCGCTTCCTGATAATGGGCGCAATTGAAGCCGTACACGTGGAGGTCCGTACTTGTTGGAAAAGGTCAGGCGCTGGTTCGACAGTCTCAAGAACCGGGCAGTGGGCGTTGTTGTCCTCGTTGTCGTGCTTATCACGTTCACGGCGACTTTGATCGGAGTCTCCGCTGGTCGTCAGGGGCTGGAGAACCAGGCACGTGCCCAACTGGCAACCCATGCCGGGATTATTGCCGACAGCATCGACGCCAAGCTGGCCGAACGTTTCAGTGCCATTTCCCGGGTCGCCCGCGGCCTCACCATGAATGAAGAGAGCCTTATGGGCCGGGCGCAGCTTATGCTTGAGCGCCAGGAAGCCCTGAGCTCCCTCTTCCACCGTATATATCTCATCGATTCCAAGGGCACGATGCAGGCGACCTTTCCCCGTGCCAGCAACATCATCGGCAGCGATGTCTCCGACCGCACTTACTTCCGCCTGACCAGCCAGCAACTGACAACGCTGATTTCGGAGCCCTTCCTGAGCCGCGACGAAAAGTTACCCGTCGTGGCCATTACTGCCCCGGTATTCGATCACAACCGACGCATGGTGGGCATGCTGGCCGGAACCATCAATCTGGACGAGCGCAGTTTCCTCGGGCAGTTGAAGAATCTCAGTATTGGTGAAACCGGGTTCGTCGGTATGGGCACCCGTTCCGGACTGACGTTGATCCACCCTAAACAGGGTCGGACTCTAACCGTAATCGAGACCGATGATCTGATGAACCGGGCCGCGCAAGACGGTGCAGAAGGTGTAGCGTTGGTAGAGGGGCTAGGTGTCGTCGATCGCCTGATTGCGTTTCGCCAGCTAAACGAAGCCCCCTGGTTTGTGACGGTCTCCCTGCCCACCCGAGAGGCGTTCGCACCGATAAGGCAGTTATCCAGTGTCATGTTCTGGGTGGCCTGCGGCGTACTGGCCCTGTTCATACCGCTTTCCCTGCGCCTGTTTACGTATCTGCTCAACCCGCTCCAGCAACTGGCGGAACAGATCCGGGAGCGCCATGCCGGGCGTCGTGATAAGCCGATAGATGTAGGCGGCGGCCAGGAAATCCGCGAGCTGGTGGACACTTTCAACCAGGTACGCCAGGAGCGTGAGGCCGCCCGTTTCGAGCTAGAGCAGCAGGAAGCCTACTTCCGTTCGCTGTCCGAGCGCTCGCCCGTGGGTATCGTACAGACGGATGTACTGGGTCGGATTATGTTCGCCAACCCGGCCTTCGAGGCTATTCTCGGCGTGCCTTTCGAGCGCCTGGACAATCAGCCCATCCTTTCCGGTGTCCACCATGGTGATAGGGAACGATTGCGCGCTGACTGGCAATGGGTGTTGCAGACGGGCGATGTTCGACAGAGTGAGTATCGCCTTCGTGATAACCAGTCCAATCGCGTTATCTGGGTGTCGATGACCACCTCGGCCATCCAGACCCAGGATCGATCGTTGGGCACCGTCAGCATCATTCGCGACATTACCCATGAGCTGGAGATCGAGGCGGAGCTGAAAGTGGCTCGCGACCGCGCTGAAACCATTCTTGGCGCCCTTCACGAAGGTGTGGTGATGACCGATAGTAAGGGGCGTATCAGCTTTGCGAATCCTCCGGCCTGCAAATTCATGGGCCATGAAGACAAGGTGGTAGGTCAGTCGCTCTTTAATCTGATCAGTGTCGAGGTTGAGGGCAAACCGTGGAGTTTCGACGATTTCCGCAAGGAGGAGCAACTGTCCGATCTGGACGCCAGCATGACCAATGTTCGACGCGACACCTATGAAATCGAGTTGACCATGGTGCACACCGCAGGCGAACACCATGTCGATCAGTACGTGTTCGTTATGCGTGACGACAGCGAACGCCGTCGTCAGGAAGAGCGCCTATCCTGGGAGGCAAGTCACGATGCCTTGACCCGCCTCTCCAATCGCCGTGCATTTACTGCGACGCTCGCCAACCTGATCGATCAGGGCGCCGGTGACGGCAACGCGTCGGTGGTGATGATGATCGATCTTGATCACTTCAAGCCCGTGAACGACCAGGGCGGCCACCTGCTGGGCGACGAACTCCTGCGCCACCTGGCGGATCTGTTGCGCAGCCGGGTGCGGCAGTCGGATATGGTGGCCCGGTTGGGCGGCGACGAATTCGGGGTTATCCTGCCGGGCTGCGGTATCGATCGGGCCTCGGCAATTGCCGAATCCCTGCGCTCGGGAATCGAGGCTTTGGTGCTGGAACAGGATGGCCGGCACTACAGCGTGACGGCCAGTATCGGTATTACGTCCATCCTGTCTTCCGACGGCGCCGTGAAGACCGTGGTGGCCCGGGCAGACGAGGGCGCCTATGCTGCGAAGTCCCAGGGACGAAACCGGGTGATCGTGCATACGGTGGGAACAGGCCCGGTATTCACGGGCGATGAAGGGGACCGCGCGTGAAACGGACACAAGGACGGCCGGTGTGAGCGTGTCGACCGATCAGGCTGAACTTCACAAGACCCGTCTCAAGGGCTTCATGATCGCGGGTCTTGGCGTACTGCTGCTTTCGCCGGATGCCCTGCTGGTGAAGTCCACCTCGGTTACGCCGGTCACTTTCCTGTTCTGGCGCGGGTTGTTGCTGGCGCTGGCCTTTGCCGTGATTAACGGCATTCGCTACCGCAGTCGCCTTATCCCCGAAATGCGCGCCTGCGGTCGGCGGGGCCTCTATTGCGGGTTGGCGTTTGCCGGCAGCACCCTGGGCTTCGTTACCGGCATGAAGAACACGGCCGCCGGCAACGTGCTGGTCATCCTCAACACCGCCCCGGTTATCGCTGCGTTGCTGGCTTGGGCGATCTGGCGTGAGCGATTGCCTCTGCGCACCTGGGTTCTGATCCTGGTCTGTATATCCGGAGCCACCCTGATGGCCGTCGGCGAGATGGGCAAGGGCCAGCCGCTGGGACTGGTCATGGCGGGCGTCGCCGCCTTTTCGCTGGCATCGAACCTTGCGGTGGCACGATCACGTCCCCACGCGGATATGAGCCTGATGCTGATATTCGGTGCCTTGCTGATCTGTATCGTGGCCGCGTTTTTTGGCGGCGCGCAGTGGCCCGGCTGGCGCGATTTCGGTTTTATCGTGCTGCTCTGCGTCGGGTTCCTGCCAGGGGCCAGCATCCTGATCCAGACCGGTCCACGCTATATCCCCGCGGCGGAAGTCAGCCTGCTCCTGCTTCTCGAGACCGTATTGGGGACGTTGCTGGTGTGGTATTTCCTGGGCGAGCTACCCGGTCCGCTGGCCTTCGCTGGTGGCGCCATAATCCTTTCTGCCCTTGCGATCAATGGCTTTATCGAGGACCGACGCCAGCGTCGACGCGCGCGGGAAACCCTAGCCGAGCAAGCCTGACTCGCCCGCTGCCTGCCAGATCAGCCGCAGCGCCAGCACCGTCAGCAATACGTTGAAGATCACCTGGAAATGCCGGTTGCTGATGCGTTTGAGAACGTGCAGCCCCAGCCACGTGCCGACAAAGCCGCAGACGACCATTGCGGCAATGAACGGCAACCACTGCCCGAGGGCAAACCCCGCAAATCCGAACACCACGGCCTTGGCCCCATGCTGAAGTGTCATGGCAGTGGCAAAAGTCGATACGGTACGGAAACGGTCCTCATGGATCTGCTTGATAAACGCAGCCACCAGCGGGCCGGTAGCGCCGACGAAAAGTGTCAGGAACGTGGTAGCCAGCGCTGCCAGGAATATCCCGACCGGCCGGAGCACCGCCTTCGGCAGGCTGGGTCCCCAGCACAGGTAGAGAATGAACAGGGCGATGGTCAATTGCCAGATGGCCGGCGGCAGGTTGACCAGCACGAGGCCGCCGATAAGGGCGCCAATGATGACCCCAGGCAGGAAGACCCTGAGCACCTGCCAGTCGATGTACTTACGGGTCAGGACCGCCCGACCGCCATTGGAGCCCAGCTGGATCAGACCATGCACGGGAATAATCGCCGCCGGCGGCAACCAGAACGCCATGAGTACCAGCAGCAGCGCGCCACCCCCGGCGCCCAGACTGGCCGTGATCATCGAGGTTACGACGGATGCGGCCAGTAGGAAGGCGACAAGGACCGGATCAACACCCGTGGGGAGGACATCGGAAAGATACAGCCAGTCCAAGGACGATTCTCCGGTGGTTATGTCATCAGTATCAGCGCTTCAGTCCACACAGACCGGATCGCCTTCCATTTGCGGTAACCGGCAGAGTGCGGCTGCAGCCAGCTCCACATCGGCGACATAGTACAGGGAGGATAGCCCCAGACGGTTGCGTCCCAGGTTGTGGAAGATCAGTCCGTAGGCCATATCCCCGGCGCTGAAGCGCGCATGGTTTGCAGCGAAGTAGGCGGCGGGCTGGGCCAGGTCGTCGTCTTCGAGCAGGGTCTGCACCCGAGCGGCTCCGCCATGATAGGCCTGCACCAATAGCAGCGTAAATAATCGGTCACGCTTTTCCTTGGGCAGGTGGCCGAAGCGGGCGTCGAAGGCCGGCCGCAGGTTGCGGGCGTTCTGGGCCGTCAGGCTCAATGCGCAGTCCAGTTGCGCGAGGCGGTGCCAGTAGTTGCGTGGCCCGATCCCGCAATCGCCCAGTACGACACTGGAAAGCTGCATGATGCCCCGGGCGTTGGCGGCGGAATGCGCCCGCTGTTGGCCACCGCTCTCGATCAGCAACTGGCCGGCGAGGAAGCGGGGCATGTCTTCGGGTACGTCGTCGAGACGTCGCTGCTCGTACCGAGTGGTATAGACATACCCCAGCGCTGCGTTCAAGGAGACCGGTTTCTCGCGGGTGCCGAGATCGAGGTCATCCCAGGCTCCCCAGATCAGGCCCGAAGACTGCCTGCCCACGTATCGCCCCAGGGCTTCGTCCAGGTTGACGTGGGGCTGGTCACAGGCCAGGGCAAACGGGTATCCAGTGGCGTCCGGTGCACCCGCCACCCAGTAATCGGCCCGGCCGTCCTCGGCCATCGACTGGCGGGTCTTGTTGAGCCTGTGCTGGGTGGCTTCCCGGGTTTCCGCATTTTCCATGTAGCCGAGGAAACGGCCGCGACGATCGAAAAGGATATGGCGTTCGGCCTCGCTGCAGTAGCCATTTTCCTCGATGATCCAGCGCCGAATGCTGAGGATATTGTTGTAGACGCCCTGACTTTCCCAGTAGGGCGATTCTCGGATGACAGAGGTCCAGTCCTTCAGTTTTTCAGCCCTGACCACGCTTGCCAGCAACAGAAGGACGACCATGAACAACAACCTTGGGCGGGCGATACTGGGCAAACGAAAATACATGGATCAGGATATCCTCAGGCCTCTCGCGTTTGCGGTTGGTTTCAATCACCGAAGTTTGGCGACAGCCACACTTCGCTGCAACAGGGCTGAGGTGGGTCTCGCATGAAACTGTCGTAAGGATTGGGACGTATCAGTAGGCCTATATGGAGGGCAATACGATGCGTAAGTTTTGGCTGATAGCGCTGCCGGTCGCCGGACTGGTGAGTTTTGGCGCTCCAACCCAGGCCAGTTGTCCGGACTGGTTGGATGAGGATATCAACAAGCTGCGATCTACAGAGCAGGTAAATTTCTGCGACCTGCACGATGGCAAACCCATGCTCGTGGTCAATACTGCGAGTTTTTGTGGCTATACGGGCCAATTTGAAGCGCTTGAGACGGTCTACCAGGCCTATCGTGAGCGCGGTTTTACCGTCGTGGGCGTGCCTTCCAATGACTTTCGGCAAGAGGCGGATAGCCAGGCGAAGACGGCGGAAATCTGCTTCGTCGATTATGGTGTGACCTTCACCATGACCGCGCCGCAATCGGTCAAAGGTGTTGATGCGCATCCGGTTTTCCGGACGCTGGCGGAAAAGAGCGGCGCCGAGCCGGGGTGGAATTTCAATAAATACCTGATTGATGCCGACGCCCGACAAGTATGGCACTACCCCAGCAACGTGGTGCCGGATGATCCCGAACTGACGGCGCAAATCGAGGCCTTGCTACAAATCGAGTGAAACCTGACCAGCCTGCCATCGATCGCTGAGTGGGTTATGCTGGGCAGCACACCACAGAACCCGGGGCAGGGCTCATGCCTGCAGAAGCGGTGGCGCTGCCTGATAACGTCAGGATCACCCATGAACGTCAGTGAATATCTGCAGTACGATGCTGTCGGGCTGGCGGACCTTATCCGTCGCAAGGCGGTGTCCTCCCGCGATGTGATCAGTGCGGCTGTCGAGCGGGCCCGCGCCGTCAATCCCGCACTCAATGCGATCTGCCATCCCCAGTTCACCGAAGCGCTCAAGCAGGCACCCAACGACAAGGGACCGCTTTCCGGCGTGCCTTTCCTGCTCAAGGATCTGGCCCAGGAGCAGGCGGGCGAGCCCTGTACCTACGGCAGTCGGGCTCTGCGTAGCCAAGTGCCTGAACGGGATTCGGCCTATGTGCGCCGGGCGCGCAACGGCGGCCTGGTGATTATGGGACGGACGGCAACGCCAGAACTTGGGCTCAAGGCGATCACCGAATCGCAGCTCTGGGGTCCCTCGCGCAATCCCTGGGATAGTACGCGCACGCCCGGGGGATCGAGTGGCGGGTCCGGGGCTGCAGTCGCCGCTGGAATCGTACCCATGGCCGGCGCAAACGACGGGGGCGGCTCCATTCGAATTCCGGCGGCCTACAATGGTCTGTTCGGCCTTAAGCCGTCCCGCGGCAGGGTTTCCGCCGGGCCGAGCATGGGGGAGCACTGGACGGGTGCGTCAGCGGACCATGTGGTCAGCCGTAGTGTGCGTGACAGCGCGCTGATGCTCGACCAGCTCGCGGGCCCGGAACCCGGCGATCCGTTTACCATTCCTGCACCGCAGAAGCCCTTCTACGAAATGATCAGTGAAGCGCCGCGCCGTCTGCGAATTGGCGTCTTCACCAGTTCGCCCTATGAGGGCGAGGTGGCGCAGGAATGTATCGATGCCGTGGAGGAGACCGCGCGTACCCTGGAAAACCTGGGACACCACATCGAATATGCCCGACCTGATTTTGATGGCATGGCCCTGGCGCGATGCTACCTGGGCCTGTATTTCGGGGAGGTCTCCACCGCCATGGATCGGGCCACCCGCGACTTCGGCGCCCGGGACAAGGACTTCGAGCTGGATACCCGGCTGATCGGTATGCTCGGCCGGACGCTGCCCACGCCGGACTACGTGCGCCTGCGCCAGCAGTGGAATGATTTCGCCCGGGCCCTGGGGCTGTTCTTCGAGAGCTACGATCTCTATCTCTGTCCCACCACCGGCCAGATGCCCGCGCGTATCGGTGAGCTGGAGACGCCGGCGCACCTGCAGGTGGTGAGTCGGCTCATGCTGTTGCTCAAGGCCGGTCGACTGGTGCACCGCAGCGGACTGGTCGATCAACTGGCGATGGAAAGTCTCGCACGCACACCTTTCACCCAACTGGCCAACCTCACTGGAACGCCGGCGATGTCGGTACCGCTGCACTGGACGACAGGGGGCCTGCCGGTCGGCGTGCATTTCGGTGCAGCCCATGGCAACGAAGGCATCCTTCTGCAGTTGGCTGCGCAACTCGAAGCGGCGCTGCCCTGGTGGAGCCAGTACGAGAGGCTGGAGCAGCTCGAGGCCGCAGTGGCGTGACGGGAATCGGCGAAGGCGCGATTCATGCGACGGGAGGGGTTGTGATCCGCCACGCGCATCACCACGTTTAACCTTTTGCGGAGACACGCTATGCTGTAATCAGGGAGTCCGTGAATCACGTCCATGACTTCCCTGTGGCGATCACTGTATTAACGGCCTGTCTGCCGTATGTGCGCCAGACCGGCGGTTATGTCCAGTGTCTCCCCCCCTACCCTGATGGCACCGAGGAGGCGAGCGTACCCATGAATCAACCGATTGCGATCGACGAGCTTGTATCTGTAGCACAGGGTGAAGCAATGGGAGAGCTGGACGCTCCCATGATGGCTATCGTTCTGTCCTCGGATCAAAGTTATGACCTGCCCATCAACTCCCTCGAGACTGAAGCCGACAAGGCGCGCTGGGCACTGATCCTTCGCGCGGCCCGGGAACATGTCGAGGCCGACGCCGTGGCCGTACTCTATCCGGCCTGGACCACCATTAAATCGAAGCGGGAAAAGGCCGTGGAGCGGGATGACGAGGCCGATGCGCCCAATCCCATCGATACCCTGTTCGTACAGCTCCATACCCGGGACCGCATCTATTGGCGAGGGTTCGAGCAGATCCGCGATCCACGCCACCAGCGGATCATCGGATTCAAACGTATTGGCGCGCTGTCGACGGATTACGACCGGGACGATGCCCCGTCCGTGGCTGCCTGGCTGAACACCCTGTTCGAACCGCTGCCAGACGAAGGTGAGGAAACCGAAGTCGACCGGGAACTGGCCGACCTGCTGGAAGAACCAGAGGTGAGCGCGGCCTTGTACCCGCGACAAATGCGTAGCATGCACTGAATGCTGAATGCGGTCCCGGTGACCGCTTTCGGCTTATATGACCTTACATAAAAAAGCCCTGTCCAATCGGACAGGGCCAAGAACGCTCGCCCTTCTGCCTCGTGAACGGCGAGCGTCACTACCCATGTCCCTCCAGTGCCGTTAACTTCTGCTATTTTTTCAGGACTGCCTTTCTTCAAAACCGTTTCGGGGTCTTTACGATTGCTCTGAAGCGAGTGCCCTAACCGGCATCTGACCAGGTGGGCGAGCAGCTATTAATCCCAATACGGTCAAGTGTTCGTAAAGGTTGCAGAAGGAACGTGACCGACGCTGACCGTTGGCGATCCTGTCATTCTTGAGGACGCTACCAGTAAGACACGAAGTCGTAGCGTTGTTGGTTCCATATAAGAGAATTCAATCGCGTTGCCAGATTGCATCCCGTCGCCGCGCCCGGACGTAATGGGGTGTACCTGGCCAAAAACAGGTCCAAGCGAGAGCAAAGAAACGATGGCTGTAGAGACAGGTCAGGCTGAACTCATGGCGCTGTTGGCCCGGGTGGCCCAGCACGACCGTGAGGCTTTCCACTCCCTCTATGACCGGATGGCCGGTCGGATGTTCGGTGTCTGTCACAAATTGGCGGGTCAGCCCGAGCTTGCCGAGGAGGCGTTGCAGGATGCCTTTATCCGTATCTGGCACCACGCCGGCGAGTATCACAGTGAACGCGGCTCGCCTCTGAACTGGATGCTGACCATCGCCCGCTATCGGACCCTGGACCTGATGCGCGCCCGCAAGATACGCCAGACCGCCGGGGACGAGATGCTGGAGACCGTGGCTGATGCGACGCCGAACCCGCTGGATGCGTCGCTCCAGGCCGATGGCGCAGCAGCACTGACCGGTTGCCTGGACGAGTTGAGTGAATCCCAGCGCGACAGCATCCTGCTCTCCTACTACAAGGGGTTCACCCACGAAGAGCTGTCAACGGCGCTCAGTACGCCGATCGGGACCGTCAAGAGCTGGATACGGCGCGGACTTATGGCGCTGAAGAGGTGTTTGGAGGAGTTGCAGTAATGAACAGGACACCTGAGCGCATCGAACGTCTGGCGGCGGAATACGCCCTTGGCGCATTGCAGGGCGGGGCGCGGCGTCGTTTCGAACGCTGGATGATGGAATCCTGGTCGATCCGCCAGGAAGTCTGGTATTGGGAAAACAAACTGGCTCCCCTGGCTGATGCGGTTCCGGACAAGACGCCGCCCGCACGGGTCTGGCAGCGTATCGAGGAACGGCTCTGGCCGGATATGGCGAAGACGACGGGCCGTAAAGGCAGCCTGAACTGGCTATGGGCAGGCTGGAGCCTGGCAGCAACAGCCGCGGTGTTGGTATTGGCCGTGGTGTTGTTGCAACAACCCGGGGTACCGGAACGCGGGCTACTATCGGGAGCGGTAGTGCAGGAAGATTCCACGGATCCGCTATGGCTGGTTGCCGAGCGCGGCAAGCCCGGTCGGCTTAGCCTCCGACCGGTGGCTGCGGCCCCGGCTGAAGGCAATAAGGATTACGAGCTCTGGGTTGTCCCGGAAGATGGCAACCCCATGTCGCTGGGCGTGATACCGGTGGGCGAGGACACCTTGCAGATTACGCTGTCGCCGGAAGCCCGGGCCGCGCTGGAGGCTTCGAAGACTCTGGCGATCAGTCTCGAACCCAGGGGTGGCTCGCCCACCGGCGCGCCGACCGGCCCGATCCTGCACATCACGCGCCTGCATGAGCTCGAGTAGCGGGCTGCGTGCCTGGGCCCGAAAGTCGGGCTCAGGCCCTGGCCAGCAGCGTCACGCACAACTGCGCTTGCTGGATGAAATGGCTGAAGGCCGTAAGTTGATCCTGGGACGGTGTCGCTTGCAACTGACCGTTGTCGGCGAAGAACAGGCCCACCAGTCGCTCCCCGGCTGACAGGGGGCCGACCAGTGCCGGACGGGTGCCAATCCAGGCATCGCAGTCGGGCAGAAGGGGGCCGTCTGGATGCGGCGGCAGGATCTGGCAGTGATCGACCAGCAGCGACTTGACGGGGCCTTTGCTGTCGCGATCGATCGTGAAGCCTTCACGCCAGTTGTCGGTCCCAGGCCCCAGAAGCTTGCGTGGTATGAGCTGGTTGCTGCCGGGTCCGGCCATCAACAGTACGACGCGACGCATACCGACAGCGCGATGGATACCTTCCACCACCATCTGGCATACGGTGTTCAGATCCGGCTGAGAGGCCAGGGTCGATGAGATCTCACGCAGGATACTCAATTGTAACGCCGGGTCCCCCATCGGCGCTTCCCTGTCCGTCGTCTCGCTATTCTCATGGCCGCCGGGCAGCAGGCCTCGGATCTGGGGGATACCGAAAGACACCGCGATCTCTTCGGCTTCGCTGGTATTCAGGCGCACCTGATCGCGGACGGTGGCGGTCTTCTCGTTTACGTCCTCGGCGATGGCGCCCAGCAGTTTTTCCATCGCTGGCGTGCGCCAGCCCTGCTCGGCTTCCCGCGCCAGTTCCACCGAATGCCGAACGAGGGAGACGGCAGGCGATGTCGGACGCCCGGCGCTGACCACATCGTGGATGAACTGACCGAGTTTCCAGTTATCCACCAGGCTGCGGGTAATCTCCACGAATGTGGTGCCGAGAATCTCTTTCTGCAGGGCGGTCGGGTTATCGTCCGGCAGCCGTGCAGCTAATTCGCCCGCCTGTTCGGTCGGGCAGGACCAGAAGGCCAGCTCACCAATGTTGGTCAGCAGTGCGCCGATAAATACTTCCTCCCGCGCCTGCTCGTTCTTGCCTGGCAGCAGACAGCGCGCCTGGACGGCGGCGTGCAGGGCGCGCGCCAGGGACTTGAGCAGGTGCGGCCGCGGATTACGTTCGATCAGCGTATCGATCAGCAGCGACGAGATGGCCATGGACTTCACTGCGTCGAAGCCGATCAGCGTGATTGCCCGGCTGACCGTGCTGACCTGGACTCGTGAGTGGTTATAGAACGCCGAGTTGGACAGGCGCAGCACCTGGGAGGTGAGCTATGCATCGTTGAGGATGACGCCGGCCAGTTCGTTCACCGTGGAACTGGTGCTTTCGGTCAGCTGATTGATGCGTCTGAGGGTATTGGCGAGTACGGGCAACTCGACCTGGCTGAGGTAATCGACCCAAGCCTGGGTGCCATGGAAACGCGTCGGCTTGTCGCTCAAGAAGGATGCTCCAGAAAAATGACTGCATGTTCAAACTAAGTTTAGCCGAATCTACTGTTGGATAAGTGCACCATCCTGTAGCTATTCGTTACGGCATGCCCCGATTCGGGTTTGCAGCCCGGCTGCGATATACTGCGCGATCATTTTTTGGCATTGCAGAGATGGCCAGTGATTGAATTCGACCAGGTCCACAAGGCGTACGAGGTGGAAGGCCGGGCGATCCCCGCGCTGCAGCCCACCGATCTCGCCATCCAGAACGGCGAGATCTTTGGCATCGTCGGTCATTCCGGGGCGGGGAAGTCCACCCTGATCCGCCTTATAAACCTGCTGGAACGGCCCAGCGGCGGGCGTATCGTCATCGACGGCGAGGATGTCACCGGTTATGGCTCAGACAACCTACGTGCTTTCCGGCGTCAGGTCGGCATGATCTTCCAGCATTTCAACCTGCTGTGGTCGAAGACGGTGGAAGATAACATCGCTTTCCCGATGAAGCTGGCGGGCATCTACTCGAAGGAGGAGATCCGCGCGCGGGTGAAAGAGCTGTTGGAGCGCGTGGGCCTGACCCACCACGCCCGCAAGTACCCGTCCCAGCTGTCCGGCGGCCAGAAGCAGCGGGTGGGCATCGCCCGGGCACTGGCCTGCCGGCCGACCATCCTCCTGTGTGATGAGGCCACCAGCGCCCTCGATCCGCAGACCACCCAGTCAGTCCTGCGCCTGCTGGCGGATATCAACCGCGAGCTGGGCCTGACCATTGTTCTGATCACCCACGAGATGGACGTGGTGCGCCGGGTCTGTGATCGCGTGGCCGTGATGGATGCCGGGGAAGTCGTGGAAATGGGGCCTGTGACCGATGTCTTCCTGCACCCCAAGCATCCCACCACCCGGGATTTCGTGTTCGAGAGCGAGCATATCGACGAGCGCGAGATGCACGAAGATTTCGAAAACGCCGAAGGTCGTATCCTGCGTCTCACATTCCGTGGCGAATCCACCTACAAACCATTGCTGGGCAGTGTCGCGCGCGAGACGGGTGTGGATTTCAGCATCCTGTCCGGCCGGATCGATCGCATCAAGGATACGCCTTACGGCCAGCTCACCCTGTCCCTGGTCGGCGGTGACCTGAAGGCGGCGCAGTCCGCCCTGGAAGCAGCGGATGTCCATGTGGAGGTGCTGCGATGATGGAAGGTTTGCTAGCTAACGTGGACTGGACCGAGATCGGCTGGGCCAGCTGGGATACGCTGGTGATGGTCGGCGTTTCCCTGTTTTTCAGCGTGCTGCTCGGACTGCCGATTGGCGTGCTGCTGTTCCTGACCGGCAAGCGCCAGTTGCTCGAGCAACCGGTTGCCTACGCGCTGCTGTCGTTCGTGGTGAACGTACTGCGTTCCGTCCCGTTTATAATCCTGCTGATCGTGATGATTCCCTTCACGGTGATGCTGATCGGAACGTCCCTCGGTGTGGCTGGCGCGATTCCGCCGCTGGTGGCCGGCGGCGCGCCGTTCTTCGCGCGCCTGGTGGAAACCTCCCTGCGGGAAGTGGACCGGGGCATTATCGAAGCCACCCAGGCCATGGGTGCGACTGTCAAACAGGTCGTGTTCGGGGCGCTGCTTCCGGAGGCATTGCCCGGTATCATTGCCGGCATTACCGTAACGGCCATCACACTGGTCTCCTATGCGGCCATGTCCGGCGTCATTGGCGGCGGCGGTCTGGGTGATTTGGCGATACGTTTCGGTTATCAGCGATTCCAGACCGATGTCATGGTCATTACCGTGGCGCTCCTGGTCATTTTCGTACAGTTGCTGCAAATGCTTGGGGACCGGCTTGTCCTTTATTTCAGCCGCCGCTGAGTATTCAGAGGCAACTGCTCCCAACACGCAATAATTCGAAAAAACCGCTCGCCACTCCGGCGAGCCCGTAGACACGAGGAAGATTATGAAACTGACAAAGATCCTGGCGCTGGCCGCCACCCTGGTTGCCTTCTCCGCCCAGGCCGCAGACAAGCTGACTGTCGCGGCCACGGCCGTTCCCCACGCGGAAATCCTTGAGTTCGTGAAGCCGAAGCTGGCCGATCAGGGCGTGGATATGGACGTGAAAGTCTTCACCGACTACGTCCAGCCCAACATCCAGGTGGCCCAGGAGCGGATGGATGCCAACTTCTTCCAGCACCAGCCGTACCTGACTGAGTTCAATGATGGCAAGGGCACCAACCTGGTCAGCGTCGTGGGCGTACACGTTGAGCCGTTCGGCGCCTACTCCAACAAGATCGAGTCCCTGGACGATCTGGAAGAGGGCGCTACCATCGCCATCCCCAACGATCCGACCAACGGTGGCCGCGCACTTCTGCTTCTGCAAAAGGCTGGACTGATCACCCTGAAAGACGAGAGCAAGATCACTGCAACTCCGCGTGATATCGCCGAGAACCCGCTGGACCTGGACTTCTACGAGCTGGAAGCTGCAACACTGCCGCGCGTCCTGGGTCAGGTGGACGTGGCGATGATCAACACCAACTACGCGCTGGAAGCGGGTCTCAACCCGACCGAGGACGCACTGATCATCGAGGGTGCCGACTCGCCTTACGTGAACATCCTGGTTGCCCGTCCGGACAACAAGGACAGCGAAGCCATGCAGAAGCTGGCCGACGTGCTGACCAGTGAGGACGTGAAATCCTTTATCCAGGAAAAGTATGAAGGTGCCGTCGTTCCGGCCTTCTGAGAATTCAGTGTCCGATACACTGGATGGATAGAAAAAGACCCCGGCATTGCCGGGGTCTTTTTTTGTCGCCGATTTACCTCCGGAGCTTACTCACCGCTCCAGTTGGCTTTCGGGTCGGGTGTCATGCGCAGGTACGGGCGTACCGCCTTGTAACCCTGTGGGAAGCGCTGTTTGATCTCTTCCTCATCCTGCAGGGAAGGCACGATCACAACATCACTGCCGGCCTCCCAGTTGCCCGGCGTCGCCACCTTGTGTTCGTCGGTGAGCTGCAGGGAATCGACGACGCGAAGCACCTCGTTGAAGTTACGACCGGTACTTGCCGGGTAGGTGATCATCAGGCGCACCTTCTTGTTCGGGTCGATCACGAACAGCGAGCGCACGGTCATGCTGTTGTCGGCATTGGGGTGAATCATGTCATAGAGTTCGGACACCTTGCGGTCGCCGTCCGCCAGGATCGGGAAGTTGACGGAGCAACCCTGGGTCTCGTTGATATCCTTGATCCATTCCTTGTGGGACTCGACATCGTCAACGCTCAGCGCGATGGCCTTGACGTTGCGCTTGGCAAACTCGTCCTTCAGCTTGGCGGTCAGGCCCAGTTCGGTGGTGCATACGGGAGTGAAGTCCGCCGGGTGGGAAAACAGGATGCCCCAGCTGTCACCCAACCACTCGTGGAAACGGATACGGCCTTCGCTGGAATCCTGCTCGAAGTCAGGAGCGGTGTCGCCTAGACGTATGCTCATGGATACTCCTCCTCAATGTTTGGCGCCCGTGGTATGGGGGGCCATATCTTCCTGTAAATGCTGCGACCTGGCTGAATCGCCTCAATTCTGGATTGACTATTGGGCCGCAGCGCCAGAACTCAAAAGACTGTTTCAGTCTAGTTTATAACGCCTGGTTATGGTGCACGCTTACCCGTGGCCTGTTCAAAGTGGGTTCGTGTCAGCTTGAACACGATTGGGCTGAGCAGCGCCAGGGCCACCAGGTTGGGCAGTGCCATCATCGCGTTTAGGGTGTCGGCGATCAGCCAGACGATACCCAGATTGGACGTGGCACCTACGGGTATGGCGATGATCCAAAGAATTCGATAAGGCCAGATCGCCTTCACGCCGAACAGGAATTCCACGCAGCGCTCACCATAGAATGACCAACCCAGGATGGTGGTGAAGGCGAAGATGGCCAGGGCAATGGCCACCAGGTAGTTACCCACGCCCGGGAGGGCGTTGGCGAAAGCCATTGACGTCAGGGCCGCGCCGGATTCGCCGCTGGTCCAGGCTCCGGAGGTGATAATCACCAGGCCGGTGATGGTGCAGATGACGATGGTGTCGATAAAGGTGCCGAGCATGGCCACCATGCCCTGCTTGATCGGGCTGTTGGTCTGGGCGGCTGCATGGGCGATGGGTGCCGAACCCAGGCCGGCTTCGTTGGAGAAGACACCCCGGGCTACGCCGAACTGGATAGCGGCCCAGACGGCGGCGCCGGCAAAGCCCCCTTGCGCAGCGGTATCGCTGAAGGCGTTGCTGAAGACGAAACCCAGTGCACTGGGAATTTCCGGCGAGTTGATCGCCAGTACGACCAGTCCGGCCACAAGGTAGGAAATCGCCATCAGGGGCACCAGGGAAGAGGCCACCTGACCAATGCGACGAATACCGCCAATCAGCACCAGGCCCACCAGCACCATGAGGATGACGCCAGTCGCCCAATGGGGCAGGGCGAAGTTGGTTTGCAGGACATCGGCGACGGAATTGGACTGCACTGTATTACCGATGCCGAACGCCGCGACCGAGGCAAAGATCGCGAACAGGAAACCCAGCCAGGCCCACTTGCTGCCCAAGCCGTTGCGGATGTAATACATGGGGCCGCCCACGTGGTCGCCCCGTTCGTCCACTTCGCGGAAATTGACTGCCAGAACCGCTTCGGAATACTTGGTGGCCATACCCACAAGCGCTGTCAGCCACATCCAGAACAGGGCGCCCGGACCGCCCAGGAACACCGCCGTGGCGACACCAGCAATATTACCGGTACCGACCGTGGCGGAAAGCGCGGTCATCAGGGCCTGGAACGGGGGGATCTCCCCTTCGTCGGTCGACTGGCGGCCCTGCCATAGCAGGCGAAAGCCGGTACCCAGCCGGAGAATCGGCATCAGCCTGAGACCCAGGCTGAGGAACAGCCCGACACCGAGGATGAGCACGAGCATCGGCGGGCCCCAGACCCAGCCGTTTATCATGGTGATAAAGTTGGATAGTCCTTCCATCGGTGCCTCCTCCCTGGTCATTCAATGGAAATCGAACGGCAAGAGTATAGACGGCTTTACCTCAGGATGCCGAAATTTCCAGATGAAACAAAGTCATAGGTGTCGTATGCGGCGACTGGTCCGCCGGTGGAGTTAGCCGCAATCATCTATCGACGCGGATGACAGGCCATGGTTCGGTGCCGCGAATGCAGTATGCTGGAGGTTCGTAAGAGGAGAACAGCGTGAATATAGCTTTGAAGACCCATCCCCCGGAAGAACGGCGCGTCCAGGCGAATGGACTGGAGTTCTGCGTAGAGACCCGTGGCAACCCGGACGGCGAACCGGTCATCTTCATCATGGGCCTGGCGGCGCAAATGACCCTCTGGCCCGAGACCTTGCTGCAGGCCTATGCCGACGCGGGTTATCGCGTAATCCGCTTCGACAATCGGGATATCGGACTGTCGAGCTACCTCAGGCATCGTCTGAAGGACCATCCGCTCAAGGCGATGGCCAAGCACCGTATCGGACTCAAAGTGGATGCGCCGTACACCCTCCACGATATGGCGGAGGATGTGTGCGGCATACTGGATGCGCTCGACCTGCCCAGTGCGCACGTGGTGGGTGCGTCGATGGGTGGCATGATCGCGCAGGTGGTGGCGGGCAACTATCCCAAGCGGGTGCGCTCCGCCACCTTGATCATGACCTCCACCAACAGCCCGCGCCTGCCCCTGCCGAAAGCGGTCCTGATCTGGAAGTTGACCGGCATCGGCGTCAAGGGCCACCACGAGGAAGCGGTCGTCGAACGGTCCCTGGCCTTCTGGCAGGCGATCCAGAGCCCGGCCCATCCGACGCCGCTAGCGGACGTGCGCGAGCGGATCACCAACGACTACCGCCGCGCCTACCATCCCGCCGGCATCCTGCGCCAGACACGAGCGATCCTCGCCAGCGGCAGCCTGTCGCCTATCACCAGGAGGATCCGCGTGCCTACGGCTATCATCCACGGCAAGGCCGATCCGCTGGTCCGCCCGACCTCCGCCGAGCAGCTCCAGTACTTGATTCCTCATGCCCGTCTCAAAATGATCGAAGGCATGGGTCACGATATGCCTGAAGCGCTGCTCCCGGAAATCGTCGAAGCCAGCCTGGCCACAATCCGACAAGCTCACTCATAGACTCGTTGGGGGGAGGCCATCATATCGACCTACGTTGTATATCCAATCGCCTACCAACTCCCGGTGTTCTCCATGCTTGCCCAAGGCTCTTTTGGTGGCAGGGCATCGCCTTTCTGCAGTAACTCGATGGAGATATTGTCCGGGGAGCGGACGAAGGCCATATGGCCGTCTCGGGGCGGGCGGTTGATGGTGACGCCGCCGGCCTGGAGTTTCTCGCACAGGGCATAGATGTCGTCGACGCGGTAAGCGAGGTGACCGAAGTTACGGCCGCCGGTGTATTCCTCGGGGTCCCAGTTGTGGGTCAGTTCCACCATCGGTGCCTTGTCGGCCAGGGCGCGTTCGCGTTCGCCCGGCGCGGCGAGGAAGACCAGGGTAAAACGGCCCTTTTCACTATCCTTGCGGCTGACTTCTTCCAGACCCAGCAGGTCGCAGTAGAAATGCAGTGACGCGTCCAGGTCGCTGACACGGACCATCGTGTGCAGGTATTGCATGGCTATCTCTCTCATCATTTCCGGTCTCGAACGCCCCAAGTACGCTTCGTACTCGGCTGGAGACCCCTTGTCTATATTCGGGTTGGCTAGCTATTTTCGCACAGATGGTTGCGAAGCCGGAGGAAAGAGGCGTGCGGGGTTTCCGCGATTGTGAAGAAAAGGTGGGACGGGAAAACGTGGGGCCCAGAAACAACATAGCCAGCTCAAGCAACTTGAGCTGGCTATCAATCAGGAATACTCAAAACGAGTTTCCTCCTTGTTGTTCGTCTTCTGTCGCGCCCCGATTAGCGCTGGCGCAGCGCCGCCTTGATGCTGCGAGACTGAGCCGGACGATTCAGCGCTTCCAGGCTCATGGTCTGGCGACGCTCGATGGCGTCAACGCGAGATTGTTCCGGGGTTGCAACGCGGTTGCGACGGAAACGGACGGTTAGATTGGTCAAACGCATACTTCACCTCCAAAAACGGCCTAATCCAGGATGTTCTCTCGAACCTCCTGTTCAAACGCCTATAAGTCCAAAATCGTGTAGTAAGACGCTGCTGTGGAGGCCACGCGCGTCGCCCTGAAAGAACTCAGGGACGTTTCCTGGGAGGATCCCCGAAACGCAGGAGAAATGTACTCTAATCAGCGGTTTTTGGACAATAAGTAGTAAGCGAAAATTGTAAAGAATTGTCTTTACAACCGTGAAAAAATGTTGCAGGTCGCAACTTTTTTGAACCATCGTTCAATGCCGTCTGGATATCACGCTCCGGTGACTATCGCTGTGGGGCAAAAATCCCTGGAGGGGGAACTTAAAATCAGGGCGGCCAGGCCGTTTAGAGCAGTGAAACCCGTAACCGTTTGCCGTCTTCGATCAGGGTTAGCGTGCCTGACGGCGCATCGGTTGGCGGTAGCGACGACTCCAGACTTTCAAGAATCTCGGAAATCGCCATTCGCCCATCGATGGACTTGATGGCGGCGAAGGTCGCCCGGTCGGGCATGAGGGTTTTGTGCGCTCCGCTCCCGCCCTTGCGTACGCTCAGGCTGCTGGCTACGAGTCCAAGTCGGACCAGTAACTGTGCCCGGTCGCTCTCGTTGATCATCAGCAGGAAGTCGCGCTTCGATACGACCCCGACGGTATCGAAGAAATCCAGTGCTGAAAGCAGTTTGCCCGCCCACTCCCGACGGCTCTGGTTGATCAGTTCGGCACTCACCGATTGGGGGTCCCAGATGTCAGCCCTCAACCAAACCAGCGCCACTTCACCGCCGATTAGCTTGATGCGGTGGGTGGATTCCTCCAGCAGTCGCACCAGACCGTCCCAATTCCACAACCCGGTGACTTCGTCCAGCAGGTCGGTTTGAGGTCCGCCTTGTACCTTCACGTTGGGTGGTCGGTTGGCGGGGCTTTCAAACGTAAACTCCCGCTCCGCCAGGGCCGCCAGATCCTGAAGGGCGAGCAGGTCCATGGCGTCGGGATTCCGGGGCTTGTTGTCGATGATGCAAAGGGTGCCGATGGTGGTCCGGTTGCGTGCCCGAAGCGGCATGCCGGCATAGAAGCGGATGTTGGGCTCGCCGACGACCAGCGGATTGTCGTAAAAGCGCGGATCCCGGCTCGCATCCTCCACCACGAACAACGCATCTTCGAGGATGGCATGGCCGCAAAAGGAAATGTCCCGCTCGGTCTCCCGGGCTTCAAGGCCCTGGATGGACTTGAACCACTGACGCTCTTCGTCGACCAGGGTAATAGCGGCAATGGTTACATCGAAGTATTTCTGGGCCAGGCGGGTGATGCGCTCGAAACGCTCTTCGACCGGGGAATCGAGCACACGAAGGGCGCGCAGGGCTTCCAGCCGTTGCTCTTCATTTGTGGGCCTGAGTGGCGCTTTCATAGAATCCCTTCCGGATGCAGCCAGTATGTCGACATGAACTTACCGTAAGTATAGCGCGTGGACTAGCCAGTAGGCCCATCCGTTGAAACCGGAATAACCGGTGGACGGGTTATAGCAGCCCGGCGCCTTGTTTATCCGATTTTTGTATTTCCCTCCAAGGGCATATTTGCCTAGGTTTAAAGGAGGAAGGAAACCCAGGGACGGCGGCGACACAGGAGGACGCGCCCATGCGATCACTCAAGGCCAGCGATGTGATGTGGAATCACATCGAACCCATCCGTTGCGGTGCGCCGCTGACCCGCGTCGTGGAGGCATTGCTGACGAATCACGTCACCGGACTGCCGGTGGTGGATGACAAGCGGCACGTCCTGGGCTTCGTGTCCGAGCAGGACTGCATTCACGCGCTATTGGTCAGCAGCTACCACAGCGAGGGCGAACCGGTGGTTGACGATGTCATGTTCAAGTCACCACTGACGATTTCTCCGGAGGAGGCCATCGTCGACCTGGCGCAGCGCCTGGGTCGCGACAAGCCCAAGGTGTATCCAGTGGTCGAAGGCGGGCGCCTGGTCGGTATCGTGACCCGCACGGCTATCCTTGCGGCCCTGGCGAAGCAGGGTGCCGGCCTTGGCGAGTCGCGTTTCGTGGAACAGGATACGCCCTAGTCGCGGAAAGCGGGCGG
Organism: Marinobacter nanhaiticus D15-8W; assembly: GCF_036511935.1. Taxonomy (NCBI): domain Bacteria; kingdom Pseudomonadati; phylum Pseudomonadota; class Gammaproteobacteria; order Pseudomonadales; family Marinobacteraceae; genus Marinobacter; species Marinobacter nanhaiticus. The sequence goes on from NZ_AP028878.1 coordinate 350,986, forward strand.
CTTGGAGGTGGCGTGTTGTTCAAGGTGATCTGTCCGGGTCAGCGGCGGCCAGGCCCAGCCCGGGATGAGTCGACTGGAAGCCCATACGGCCGAAACCCTTGCAGGTGCTTTGTTTGGATCGCTTGTTGTTTCGAGTCTGCCGGTATTGCTGATAAGGTTTAGTGGGTTTCCGGGGCCAGGTGGTAGACATGACCCGGCTACCGGGAGGCGCTACTGACTTGGCATGCACGAAAACGTATGATCGCCCGTTTCAGGCCAAGTTGAGCTTGGGCATCCTTGTGTCAGGTAAGAGCAGAGTCAATGAATCCTTCGAGCTGATGCACGTCGCCAGTGCCTCCGCTCTGTCGTGCTGTTCTGACAGGCCCAGAGCCTGAATCCACCGCCGGCATGCGGGAGACCCTGCGCCGGCCCAGTCTCGCGCGAGAGGGAGAAACGTATGGAACTGCTGTCATCCAATCGCTGTTTCGACGGGGAACACCGTCGTTATCGCCACCGTTCACAAGTGTTGGACTGCGAGATGATCTTCGCCGTCTATCTGCCACCCCAAGCCCGCAAACAACCGGTGCCTGTGCTCTACTGGCTTTCGGGTCTGACCTGTACGGATGAGAATTTCATGCAGAAGGCGGGCGCGCAGAAACGTGCGGCAGAACTGGGCATGGCGATCGTCTGCCCGGATACCAGCCCCCGCGGCGTGGACTTGCCTGGCGAGGATGACAGTTACGATTTCGGCAGCGGCGCCGGCTTCTACGTCAACGCCACCCAGCAACCCTGGGCCAGGCATTACCGCATGTACGACTACGTCGTCAGCGAACTGCCGGCGCTGGTCGAGGCGGAACTGCCGGTTAGCGACCAGCGTTCGGTCAGCGGCCATTCAATGGGCGGGCACGGCGCGTTGATAGCGGCATTGAAGAATCCGGGGCGCTACAAATCCGTCTCAGCTTTCGCGCCGATTTGCCATCCGACCGCCTGTCCATGGGGACAAAAGGCGTTCCTCGGTTATCTGGGCGATGACCAGGAAACCTGGGCCGAATACGATGCCACCCTGTTGATCCCCGAAGCCCGGGAGCGTCTGCCGCTACTGATCGACCAGGGTACGGCGGACCAGTTCCTCGAGGAACAACTTCATCCGGAATCCCTCGCTGAAGCCTGTGAGACGGCACACCACCATGTCACACTGCGCATGCACAGCGGTTACGATCACAGCTATTTCTTCATCGCCTCGTTCATCGACGAGCACTTGGATCACCACGCCAAGGCCCTCGGGTTGCGATAGACCGGCCTGGAGGCCGGGCCCCGGACGGCTCTGGAGACCTGCGATATGGATGTCGGCAAGGCAACAGTCGGTTTGATGGGCACCATGGCCGCAATCGTACTGCTCGGTTGCGGCGATGTCTCTGCCGAAGAAGCTCCTGCCGAAGACGCGTCTTACAAACTGCAATTGCTGCACTTTTCCGATATCGATGGCGACCCGGGTGTCGCCCTCGATAACGTCGAGCGCTTTTCCGCCCTGGTCAATGCCTTCCGCGCCAGGGATTTGCCGACGCTACTGGTCAGTTCCGGCGACAATGTGAAGCCCGGGCCACTCTACTACGCCGGCAATGCTCCCGAACTGGCCGACGTTCTGGGTATGCCCGCCAACGGGCGCGCCGGGATTGCGTTGATGAATGCCTTGGGTGTGGACGCCTCGGCCATCGGCAACCACGACCTGGACGGCGGGCCGGCCGAGTTTGCCGCCATGCTTGTACCCGAGACCGATGCCAGCGGCACGTACCCGGGCGCCGAATTTCCCTACCTCTCAGCCAACCTGGATATGAGCGATGAACCCGCGCTGGCGGACCTCGCTACCGGGGGCGCGCAGCCTGCCGCACAAATTCCTGGTCGCATCGCGCCGTCCACGGTGATCGAAGTCGGTGGCGAGCGCATTGGCTTGGTCGGGGGGACCGCGCCGGCGTTGCCGAACATCACGCAGACTGGCCGTATCCGCGTCTCACCCGAAATGACGCCCGACAAAACCGAACTCTACGACCAACTGGCGGCCGTTCTACAGCCTGCCGTCGATCGGCTGGTGGATCAGGGGGTCAACAAGATCGTGCTGCTCGCCCATATGCAGGAAATTGTGGTAGAGAAGGCCCTGGCGCAGCGTCTTGCCGGCGTGGACGTCATTGTTGCGGGAGGCTCGAGCACCCTGCTGGCCGACCGTGAGGATGTGCTACGTGACGGTCATTTGGCCGAGGACGAATATCCATTGGTCTACCAGTCACCGGCCGGTGAGCCGGTGCTCGTGGTCAACGTCGACGGCGATTACCTCTATCTGGGCCGGTTGGTCCTGACGTTCAGCCGCGAAGGTATCATCCAACTGGATAAGCTTGATCCTTTCGAGAACGGCATCTATGCGTCGATACCTGCCGTCGTGGGTCGCCTGGGCGCCACGCCCATTCCCAAGGTCGAGCAACTTGCTGCCGCGATACGCAGCGTAATGGTGTCACCCGCCCATACGGCATCGTTACCTTAGGGAGCCCCCCGTAAAGTCCGTTCTGCGATGAAGTACTGCCTTGGGCGGTATTGTGTGCAAGTCTGGTCAACGCGCCTTTGCCTGAACTTTTTCCAAGGCTCGCTGGCAATACCCGTCATGTCATCAAGCTGTCACTGGAATGCCATCCGGGTGTCGTCTTACCTCTCTAGCGTCTGCAGGTGGTTATAAAAAACATGCTGGAGAATGAGACATGGCGTTCAGGAAAACCCTCATAGGCCTTGCTGTGAGTGTTGCCGTCGCCGGCCTGGCCGGTTGCAGCGACGACGATGACGACAATAACGACACGAACGAAGAATACAGCCTTCAACTGCTGCATTTCGCCGACGTGGACGGCGCCCCTGGCGCCATCGACGAAGTGGATCGTTTCTCTGCGTTGGTCCAGGCGTTCCGCACCGACCAGGCGAACACCCTGCTGGTCAGTTCCGGCGACAACGTCATCCCTGGGCCGCGATACTTTGCGGCGGCTGACGGTGCGCTGGTAGAAGAGCTGGGCGTGCCCGGCAATGGCCGTGCGGACATTGCCTTCATGAACGCCATGGGCGTGTTGGTATCCGCCATCGGCAATCACGATCTCGACGGCGGACCTGAGGAATTTGCGTCCATGCTGAGGCCGGAAACCGACGAAGACGACGCCAGCCTGGTCTATGAAGGCGCCGCCTTCCCCTTCGTCTCCGCCAACCTTGACGTGACCACTGAGCCTGCACTGGCTGATCTCGCCACCGGCAATGGCCAGCAGAACAGCGGCATTGGCGGTAAGATCGCCGGCTCCACGGTAGTTTCCGTAGGCGGTGAGCAAATCGGTGTGGTCGGTGCGACAACGCCTGCACTGGCATCGATTACCAGCACCGGCAACATAACCATCACGCCCGAGATCGTCGCTGACGATGAACAGCTATACGACGACCTGGCGGCCGAGATCCAGCCCACCGTGGATGATCTGGTCGACGCCGGCATCAATAAGATCATACTGGTTGCCCACATGCAGCAGATCGCTATCGAGAAGGCGCTGGCTACACGCCTGAACGATGTGGACGTGATTGTGGCCGGCGGCTCCAACACCCTGCTGGCAGATGCCGACGACGTCCTGCGTGACGGCGATGTTGCGGCCGACACCTATCCGCTATCGTTCGAATCCCCGGACGGCGAGCCGGTCTTGGTGGTCAACGTGGACGGTGACTACAAGTACCTGGGCCGCCTGGTCCTGAATTTCGACGGGAACGGCGTGATCAAGACCGATGAACTCGACCCGGCGCAAAACGGCGCCTGGGCATCCACCGAAGCCATCGTCGACGAGCTGATGGGTGAGCCGATCGTGCGGGTAGCTGAAGTCTCTGCCGAGATCCGCGATGTTTTGGCGGCCCGTGATGGCAATATCCTGGGCCAGACGTCCGTCTACCTGGACGGTCGCCGTAGCGAGGTGCGCACCGAGGAGACCAACCTGGGTAACCTGAGTGCGGAAGCGAACCTGTGGTATGCCAAGCGCTACGACAATAACGTCTCGGTATCGCTGAAGAATGGCGGCGGGATTCGTTCTGCTATCGGCCAGATCGTCCAGCCTGCGGGCTCCAATGATCCTGCCGATGCCGAGCTCGAACCACCCGCGGCTAACGAGTCGGTAGGTAAGGAAGAAGGCGATATTTCCCAATTCGATATCGAAGGCTCCTTGCGCTTCAATAACAGCCTCGCCATCGTCACAGTGACGGGCGCGGAACTGGTGGACCTGATGGAGTACGCCGTCTCTGCGACCGAAGAGGGCGCGACGCCGGGTCAGTTCCCGCAGATCGCCGGCATGCGTTTTAGCTTCGACCCGAGTAATACCGCGAGAGCAACGGGCGACACCAACAACGGGGCCGGTACAACGCCCAGCCGAATCGTCAATCTCGTCGTCGATGGCGGCGGATCCGATGTCGTCCTTGTACGGGATGGCGTCTTGGAAAATCAGGCGCAGACGTTCGAGCTGGTGACGCTCGGCTTCCTGGCTTCTTGCTTGCCTACCGCCACCGAAGCAGGTTCGGCCAACTGTGGTGATGGCTATCCTTTCAAGGGATTGGGTGGCGGTGCTGTCGAGCGGCTGGAGCTGTCGGAAACCGATGGCAGTTCTGATCCGGGCGAAGCCGACTTCGCTGCCTACGGTACCGAGCAGGACGCTATCGCTGAATATCTGCTGGCAAGCTTTCCGCCAGAGGGCACGGTCTTTTTCAATAACGCTGAAACCGAACCCGCAAACGACGAGCGCATCCAAAACCTGTCGGTACGCAGCGATACCGTTATCGGCATCACACCTCCGTAATATGGCTTCAGGCGTCGGAGTCTTCCGACGCCACTTCTCCCGAACTACAGGCCAGCGCTTCGAAGTCGGCCTGTAGTTCGTCTATCTCATCCTCAAGGTGGTTCCGTTGTTCCGGCGTGGACTGATTGATCAAGTCTGTGATTAATCGCGTTATGGCGACCTGCGCTTCGGCCAGCATGGCCTGGTACGCCTCGCCACGCACTTCGCTGCTGTTGACCACCAACTGTTCGATGCGCTGGGGAAAGTCCGCAGCCTGCCGATGTTCCAGGCTGTCCATCAGTGCCTGTTGCCAGCGCCCCCGCCCTTCGAGCCAGATCCTGGTCTGGTCGCCCCGGGCCCGGTTCCAGGCTTGAATGGTTTCGACCTGCGCCGACGTGAGCGCTCCCAGCCACCGCTCGGCCCGTTCGCGGGTGCGTTCTCCGCGCTTGCGGATCTGGTCTTCGCGGCTGCCGCCGAGGAACTCTTCCCGGCGTTCTTCCTGGCCTTCGTCCATCGCCTGGTCCAGCGCTTCGATCTGATCATCGTCGAGCGAAGCAAGCAGTTGTGTTGCGGTAGGATGGATCTGGCGAGTGAGACGGTCGATGGCACCCAAGAGGTCAGACTGCCGTTTTTCCACATCGGCCGTGCTGATGGGCGGTTGCATCGCCAGTCTTTTTACGTTGTCGAGCCATACGACATAGCAAGGAAGCTCATGGCGGCAGTGCCAGTCAAGCAGAGAGTTGATCTGGGTCTCCAGGCGGGCTTCCTGTACGTTGTCCAGGGGAATATAGTCCTCCACCCACCAGACCAATGCCCAGTCCAGCTGGCGGTAGGCCAGTTGAGTGGAGCTGCAACCGGTCAGGAGGCCAATCAATAAAGCGATGCAGAGCCATCGCATACCGCAGTGTAGTAAGGTCGAACGTGCGATCATGGTCCGCCTCTGAGTTTGGAACAGTCTCATTAGGGTACGTCGGAATGCAGGAAAAGGCTTTGAACACGGCGGGAGAAAAGGCATCTCAGCCAAGGCCGCGATCTGGCGCGCTTGCCCGCCACCTCGTGTTCGCATGCATGATGTCCGGACTGATGTCGATATTGATGTCCGGCATCATTACCTTCATCAACACCGGACTGACGGCAGGTTTTGGCGGGCGTTGGCTTCAGGCTTTTATCGTGGCCTGGGCAGTGGCGTTTCCGTTGGTATCGGTCATCGCGCCGGTGGCCCGGCGCATGACCGATAAGTTGATGGATCGGGTCCTGGGCTGAACGGCGCTAGGCGGATTCGGCAATTCGCAGGATCACCTTGCCCTGGCTGTCGTTACTCTTGAGATAGTCCATCGCCGCAGCCGCGTCTTCCACCGGGAACTCCCGGTCGATAATCGGCTTGATCTCACCGCTGGCCAGCTTGGGCCACACCGACTCGTAAAGCGCGTCCATGACCTCGCCCTTCACTTTCACGGGTTGGGAGCGCAAGGTAGAGCCGATCAGGCGCTGACGCTTCATCAGCATGTAACCCAGGTCCACATCCGCCTCGCGGCCACCCATCAGGCCAATTAGTACGATACGGCCGTTGACGTTCAGCACCGACTGGTCCTGGCGAATGTAGTCGCCGCCCACGGGGTCTAGCACCATATCGGCGCCGCCCCAGGCTTTGACCGCATCGACGAAACTACCGTTGTGGCGGTTCCATCCTGCGTCTGCACCGAGGGCTTTACAGGCCTCGATCTTGGCGTCGCTGCCAACGGTTACGAATACCGGGTTGCCCATGGCCTTGGCCAGTTGGATCACCGCTGTGCCTACACCGCTAGCCCCTGCATGCAGGAGGATACGATCGCCGGGATTAAGTGCCCCCTCCATGTACAGATTCAGCCACGCCGTGGCGAACACTTCGGCCAGACCGGCGGCGTCCCGCAGGGAAATGCCTTCCGGTAACGGCAGCACCTGTGCTGCAGGTACGCGAACCTGCTCGGCGTAGCCACCGCCCGTGAGCAGGGCGCAAACCGGGTCGCCGGCTTTCAGGTGGGTCACGTCGTCGCCTACCGTGCGCACGTGGCCACTCACTTCCAGACCCAGGATCTCAGAGGCGCCGGGCGGCGGCGGATACGCGCCCGCCCGTTGCATCAGGTCGGCGCGGTTTACGCCTGCCCAGGCCACGTCGATCAGCACTTCGTCCGCAGCGGGCTCGCCGGGAGCATCATGTTCGGTCCAGACGAGCGATTCGTCGTCGATTGCGATGGCCTTCATGCTCTCTCCTGTCTAGTTATGGGGCCTCCAGGAGGAGGCCTCGCGCGTAAGTACGTCTTTCGATTCAGGCTCAGCTGAGCGCCTTGATAAGGGCCTGCGCAGCTTCCTCGGACGAGGCCGGATTCTGGCCGGTAACCAGCTTGCCATCCACGACGACATAGGAACCCCAGTCGTCGCCACGGGAGTAGTCGGCACCACTTTCCTTCAGCATGTCTTCGACCAGGAAGGGCACCACCTCGGTCAGTTGCACCGCGTCTTCCTCGCTGTTGGTAAAGCCGGTGACCTTCCGGTCTTTCACGAACGGCTCGCCGTTGTCGCCCTTCACGTTCTTGAATACGCCGGGTGCGTGGCAGACGGCGCCGATCACCTTGCCCTGACGCTCAAAGGTTTCGATCAGGCGAATGGAGTCCGGGTCGTTGGCCAGGTCCCACAACGGTCCGTGGCCACCAGGGTAGAAGACGGCATCGAAGTCGTCCGCGTTTACTGTGCTCAGCTTGGCCGTGTTGGCCAGCGTCTGACGGGCGCTGGTGTCCTGCTTGAAGCGCTTGGTGGCATCGGTTTGGGCATCTTCGGCATCGCTGTTGGGGTCCACCGGCGGCTGACCGCCGGCAGGGGACGCGAGGACGACTTCCACGCCTGCGTCCAGGAAAGCGTAGTAAGGGGCGGCAAACTCTTCCAGCCAGAAACCCGTCTTGTGGCCGGTATCGCCCATTTCATCGTGGGATGTCAGCACCATTAAAACTTTCATTGCGGTCCTCCTTGAAGTGTCGCGCTTTGGATTCGATGTCGTTTACCGTAACTCAATATTAGACCGGTCGTCTATATCAATTGGGTCAAACGGTTAGCGAAGGTTCATGTCAGTTTCAGTGGGCTAGGTTTCGTCGGGTGCGGCTGCTGGCGTCCCTTGCAGCCAATCTGCGAGCACCGCCGAAGCGTTCGCCTTAAGTTCGGGATTGGCGGCATACCAGATAATTTCAAGGGCGTTCATGATTGCAGCCGCGTGTTCCAGCTGTTTTACGCGGAAACCGGTTAGTTGGCTCAGCGACTCCATGGCGTGTCCGGGTAGCGAAAAACCGTTGATGGCCGAACCTATGTCCAGGCAGGGGTCGCCCAAACCCGCGAATTCCCAGTCCAAAAGCGTCCAGCCGGAGCGGGCAAGGATCAGGTTGCCGGGGTGCCAGTCGTGGTGGCAAAGCGTGAGCGTGGACGGCGGGTTGTAGTCACGCATCAGGCGGTCGATTTGTCGGTGTGTGGCATCCGCCTGGTGACCACAGCGATCGGCGAGGATGCGCAGTTGGTTGGGCACGTCGATCCGTGGAACTTCCCCGGATTGGCGATGCACGCTATCCAACGCATGGCAGAGCCAGCTCAGCCGCGTGGCGTCACCACCGGGCGGCGGCTCGCCCTCCACCCAGCGCGTGAGCAGTACGTGCTGGCTCTGGTAACGAACATCCGGTGCCCAAGGCTGCTCCGTGATCGCCGCCAGCACCCGGGCCTCCCGATCGGGATCGAGCCCCAGACGTTCAGGCTCTGGATTATTGACCCGTAGCGCATAACTGGCTTCTCCGGTGTCGATACGACAGAGCGTATTGCACACCCCACCACTGACCGGGCGGACCTGGGCGCCCTCCAGGCGATCCTGCCAAGGCGCGGGTAACAAGGTGATCGGATTGGCGTCGGCGGAATCGGCCATGGTAGCCCCGGAACACATGCATGGATGGAGCGGTTTATCGCACAAGCGTCAGGTGCGATCAAACTCCCAGAGCTGACCGTAGTCCATGGACGGGAGCATTTCCGGCACTTCGACCTGTAGGACGCGGTAGTCCGGACGCGAGCAATCCCGCTTGAATGCGCCGATATACCGGTTGCCGGTCGGATTGACGATGGCCTGGGCCACGGTGCCGCGGTAGGCGTCGCCGCGACGGGTGATTACAGCCACCTCATTGTTGGCCAGGCGAACCAGAGCACCTGGGGGATGGGGTGTGAGGGCGTCGAGTAGCGCCCGGTGGATCCTGCGGTCGCCCGGCGTCTTGCCGGCCTGGGACAGTGCGTCCCGGGCCTGGGTAATGCTGAAACGCTCCCGGTAGGCGCGGCGGGTAATCATTGCGGTGTAACGCTCAGCCAGGGCAACAATGCGCGCCTCTTGCAGTATATCTTCGCTTGTCAGGCCCTTTGGATAGCCGCTGCCATCCGGTTCCTCGTGGTGCTGGGCCACGATTTTCAGCAGCAACCGGTTGTCGACGCCCGCCCGTTCCAATGCGGCTGCGCTCAACTCCGGGTGCTTGTGAATGACGGCCCGCTGATCATCGCTTAACCGGGCGCGGGAATGATTGAGTTTGTCCAGGAAGGGCAAGAGCGCGAAATTGGCAGTCAACGCCGCCCCGAGCAATACGAGGATGCGTTTCTCGTCCATCAAGAGTTGCTCGGCGACGAAATGGCAGATGATGGCGTAGAACAGGGTCTGCTCATAGGCCGTGGGTTCTACGGAATAGAGGTGAACCAGGGCCAGGCACGGGTCCGGGGCCTCGCGGCAGCAGCGCGCCACCAGGTTGGCCAGGCCGATTACCCGGCGCTGGGCATCCGGCGACTGGTCCTCGATGGCGCGCAGGGCGTATTCCAGGGTTCGCAGTAGCTGCGGGTAGTCACTGAAGGGGTTGCGTGGGCGTATGTCTTCCGGCGCTTCGGGTTCGGGCTCCGGTGTGTCGCTGCGTCGGGGGTAGAACAATCCGCGCTCGAAGAGCTGTTCCAGCTGGATGTTGGTCTGGATGACGTAACCCTGCTTCAGCAGTATGTTGCCTTCGGCGTCATAGACGGTCCAGGGCAAGGGTTTGCCGATAATGAGGGCGCCGGGCGCAATGCGGACGAGGTTAGACACGGTTCTATCCCTGACGATGGATACAGCCAGTTGCGGCTTGAATAACCAACAACGATCCAAATCCCTCTAAATTTAACGCATTCTCGTCTACTAAGGGAATCGCTTCATTGACGGTTCCGGTATCTGACAAGATTTTGCGTTCCGTCGCCTCAGGATCGCGCGGCTTTCGCTAGAATGGAAACGCAAACGACACGTTGAGGCCAGTCAGCTGTGTGACAGCGCTACGGCGAACGCTGTTCGCCCGCATGGCTGATCAACGTTCCCGGTGCGCCCTGTTCCAGCAATGTGCGTATACGGTCGGGCACCGGTGTCTTCGCTTCGGTGCTGGGGGCAATCATGACATAGGTGATGTCTGCTCCCATGACTAACCTGCCCGAGCGGTATTCGTGGAATGCAAGGTGAAGTGCGAACGAGGTATTGCCGATGCGGCCCGGCGTAATCCGTGCGCACAGGACCTCGTCGAAGCGGGCCGGAGTTTTCCAGTTCTGGTTCAGGTTGACCACCTGAATGTCCAGGTCCTGGTCCAGCAGGTGCTGATAGTCACCGAAGAGCGTTCGGATGTATTCGTTGACGGCAATGTCGACATAGTCGCCATAGCGGGCATTGAAGACCACGCCTTGGGCGTCGCATTCACCGTAGCGGACGCGCAGCCGGAATTCGAAGGGTGATGGCATCTGGGCTCCGTTGTTCTTGTCGTGGTTTTTGGACTACGAGGCTTTGTGGAACTGGTGATTCCCCGACTTCAATGATTCCTGCATCTGAGGGCTGAAATCGAAAGGGAATGACAGGCACGTTAACACGCCAGGCATGAAATGTTGTCGGCTCCTACCTTTTTCTGCGGAACCGACTACGCTATTGACAGGTTTTGTCCGACAAGGCGATATCAGTTTGAGGGGAGGTATCGACGCAGCAGGCAAAACGAAGAACCAATAATAACGACACCAGGCATATCGCGCCCATGAACCGGCTTTCTGCACCATGTTGTATCGACTGAGACACGATTTTCATCTGTCCATCATTACCCTGCTCGGCGCCTGTGCCATGTTCGGCGTTACGCCGTTTGCGGTGTTCCGTTTCTATAGTGGCAACATCCCCGCCGGCGTGGTCGACCTCGTGATCATGTTCTCTATCTGCTCTGTGGTGGGCTACGCCTGGCGCACCGGGGACAATCGACGTAGCGGCTTCCTGTTGGCGGTGTTGGCCTGCACCGGCGCCGTGGTCGTCGGAACGATGCAGGGGGATGTGGGCATTTTCTGGCTATACCCTGCCATGGTCACCAGCTTTTTCCTGACGTCGGCGCGGGTCGCGGTCGTCGTCAACTGCCTGGCATTATTGGTGCTGGTGATTCATGACGTCGCCTTCGATTCGCGTGAGCAAATGATGTCCTTCGTGACGACATCGGTCGTGGTGAGTTGCTGCGCCTATATCTTCGGGCGACGCAACGAGCACCAGCGCGAACGGCTGGAACGCCTGGCCACCCACGATCCGCTGACCGGGGCGAAGAACCGGCGGGCCATGGAAGAAGACATGCAGGCAGCGGTGGCCAATCACGAGCGGACCGGAGCACCCTACACACTGATTATCTTCGACCTGGACCACTTCAAGCGGATCAACGATCTTTACGGACACGCTGTGGGTGACGAAGTTCTGACGGAATGCGCCGGGCTGATCGGACGCTATACCCGCAAGACCGATACCCTGTACCGATTCGGCGGGGAGGAATTCGTACTGCTGATGCCGGGCGTACGGGCGGAAGGGGTTCAGGCGGTGGCGGAAAACCTGCGCCACAAGCTGGCCAACGAGCTGGGCTACCCGGTGGGCTCGATTACCGCATCATTCGGTGTGGCGCCGTTGCATGAGACCGATGACGCCGACCGATGGATGGCGCGGGCGGACGATGCCCTTTATGAGGCCAAGGCGACGGGCCGCAACCGGGTGGTCATCCGGCAGGCGCCGGTTGCGGCACGCGAAAGCGGAACAGGCGAGTCCCCAGCATCAGCCCCGCTGATATAAGGCCGGTGGTCAGCCCCATCCAGAAACCGGCCGCCCCCATTGCTGGCACGATCCAGTCTGTAAACGTCAGCACCCAGCCCAGCGGTAGCCCGATTCCCCAGAATGAGAACAGCATGATGAACATCGGTATGCGCGTATCCTTGTAGCCCCGCAATGCGCTGATGCAGGTTACCTGGGTGACGTCGGCAATCTGGAATAGCGCCGCGAACAAGAGCAGGTGGGTGGTGACGGCCTGAACGTCCGCTTCCCCGGTGTAGAGTCGGGCGATCTGTTCGTTGCCGAGCCACAGGAGCACGGCAAAGAACAGTGCAAGGGCGATCGCCAGGAGCAGGATGCTGCGGCCCAGCAGCCGCGCGATTTCCGGCGCACGGGCGCCGACCAGGAAACTGATCCTCAGCGTCAGTGCCATGCCCAGACTCAGCGGCACCATAAACACCAGCGACACCACGTTCAGTGCGATCTGGTGACCGGCCACGATCACGGGGCCCAATGGCGCCAGGAATAGCGCGATCACCGAGAACATGCTGGCTTCCACAAAGATGGTAAAGCCGATGGGAACGCCCAGCCGCAGTACTTCGTTGACGATATGCCAGTCCAGCTTGACCCGCTCACGCCACAGGTGGAAACGCTGGTATGCGCTGCTGACATTGAGGTAGAGCAGCATCGACAGTACCGCGATCCAGGCTGATATGGCGGTCGCCCAGCCGCAGCCGATGCCACCCATGGCAGGCAGCCCCAGCTTGCCGTAGATGAAGATGTAGTTCAGCGGCAGGTTGGTCAGGGTGCCGATAACGGAGAACACCATGATCACCTTGGTATGACCCAGGCCGTCGGTGAGCCCGCGTAAGGCCGTGAGTAGCAGAATCGCCGGCACACCCCAGGAGAAGGCATCGAGGTAGCCCTGGGTCAGCCAGGCGGTCTGTAGGTCCAGGCGCATCAGGTTCAGCACCGGCCAGACGTTGAGTAGCAGCCCGATCATCAACAGGCTGCCGCCCAATGCGATATAGATGCCCTGCCAGGTCACCGGCATGATGCGGTCGAACTCCCGCGCGCCGCGGTGGCCGGAAATGATCGGCTGCAGGGCGGTGAGGACCCCCATAAACAGCAGGAACAGCGGAATCCATAGGCTGCTGCCGATGCCGACGGCGGCCAGGTCCTCGGCACTGGCGTGGCCGGCCATCACGGTATCGATGACGCCATTGGCCATCTGCGCCACCTGGGCAATCAGGATCGGCCCGCCAAGTTGGGCAAGCGTCTTCCATTCGTCCAGGGTTCGGGCGACCAGGCCTTTCTGGGCCTCGGGTATGGGCTGGTGCGTTTCGTCCACGTTCAGGGCATTTTCCGCAATTATCGGGGGCCGCACGGATCGGGTCCGCGCGATCGGGCTTGGCGAGCGTACCACGAAGCGGCGGGACCGGGCGGTAACCTGAGGTTGTGGAAACTACGGATGAAGTGCAAATTGATGATTTGCTAGCTAGTCTTATTCACTCACGACAATGTCGGGCTCGCCCGCATGCGGTTGGCCATAAGGAATCAGGCGATCAACGGCTTCTCCGAACTTCTCTCCCATGACCACAGCATCGCCCTGAGTGATGGCCGAAAGTTGGTGTTCACTGACCTGGGTGATACTGAGGGCAAGCCGATCCTGTTTGCTCACGGCATGCCGGGCTGCCGGTTGGAGGGCTGGTTTTTCCATGAGCAGGCGCGGCGGCACGGCTTTCGGCTGGTCACCCCCGACCGGCCCGGAATAGGGGCCTCAACTTACCAGAAAAAGCGTGAACTACTGGATTACGCGAAAGATGTTGAGGAACTTGCGGATGCACTGGGCATCGACCGGTTTATCCACATGGGCTGGTCCAGCGGCGGCTCGCGTACCCTGGCCTGTGCATATGCGCTACCCAGGCGGGTGAGCCTGGCCATTTCGCTATCCGGTTACACCCATTTCACTGAATACCTCGGTTCGCATCCGCTGATCGAGCCCACCCGCTGGCCCGGACCTCGGCTGGCGGAAATGAGCCTGACACTGTTCCGGGCGGCCGTCATGGTGGTGGTCTGGCTGGCCCGCCGTCACCCTGGCCTGTACTTCCGTGAGGCGCAGCAGATGATCAGTGAACAGGACCGCGACTTGCTGAAATCGTTTATGCACACCCGGCTGTTCCAAGCGGATCAGATGACCTGCCTTGAAAGCGGCGGCTGCGCTATCGCCCAGGACCTGCAGACCGAACTGCTGGACTGGGGCTTCCGCCTGAGCCAGGTGAAGGTACCCACCTGGATCTACCAGGGTACCGAAGATCCGTTTGTCCCTGTGGATTATGCCCGCCACCTGGCCGAAAACCTCCCCGATGTGGACTTCCGCCTTATGCCCGAAGCAGGGCATCTCTATCCTCTGTCGGAAGACTTCCAGGAGAAGCTGTTTCTTCGCCTACACGCTGCAGCACCTCTCGACGCCATGTAGAGTATCCGGTCACAGCCGCTTGAGCGGGAGATCAACCCTCACGCAAAGGCCCGTCCGACCATCTGGCCGATCATCCAGGTGAATCTGACCGCCGTGGATTTCCACGATCCGCGCCGCGATCGCTAAGCCCAGACCGGCGCCACTGCCCTGGCGCTGATCCAGCCGCACGAAACGTTGTAGTGCACGCTTGCGGACATCCTGCGAGATACCTGGACCCGAATCGACGATCATCAGCCGGTACCGCTGGTCCTCGCGCTGAAGGCTAAGGCTGACCTGGCCGCCTTCCGGACTGTACTGGATCGCATTGGCCGTCAGTGATCGAACCAGCGTTCCCAGGAGTGCCGGATGACACAGGACCCGGTCGCCGTCACAGCGATTGTCGAGGTCGAGTTCGATCCCGCGTTTCAGGGCCAGGGGCGCAACGTCGGCAACAGCCTGCTCGACGACGTCGTCCAACGCGGTGACGACCGGTTCGCCCTGGGTGCCTGCATCGATCCGGCTCAGCAACAGCATTTGCTCCACCAGGTGGGTCATGCGATCCACCGACGCCAGCAGGTTGCCGAAGGTATCCGGTGCTTCCTCACAGGCCTCTTCCAGATTGAGGCGTAGCGCTGCCAACGGCGTACGCAGTTCGTGGGCGGCGTCCGCCGAGAACTGCCGTTCCCGTTCCAGGGCTTCGTCCAGCCGTGCAAGCAGTCCGTTGATCGCGCTGACCAGGCCTTTGACCTCCCGGGGCGCCTGCCTGGCGTCCAGGGAATGGATGCGTTCGGGCGCCATATCGCGCACGGGCCGTTCGAGACGTCTCAAGGGGCGAAAGGTCAGATGGATCGCGAACACCACGCAACCCACCAACACCGGCAGGACCAGCAGCAGGGGCAGCACGTTGCCCATGGCCAACTCGCCGCTGAGCTCGCTACGGATATCTTCGCGCTGGCCGCTGAGAATCCAGAACCCCGTAACCGGGTCCTGCAGGGTGAACGTGCGCCACTCGTAGCCACCGGATTCCGCCCAGTCATAGCCGGGCCGGGGCCGTTCGCTGCGGCCGGTCAACGCCGGCGAGGAGAGCAGCAGGCGATCCTTGTCGGACCAGATCTGGAAGGCGATCTTCTTCTCGTACTTATGCCCGGAGCCATCGGGCAGGATCTCGTCCTCATCCTCCTCGTTCTCCGCGCCAGGCGGCAATTGCAGGGTGTCTTCCAGTGCGGCTTTCAGGTCGGGCAGCGACTGGCTGTGTGACAGGTAACGCACCAAGCCCTGGACCATGCGCGTACTCTGGGCCAGTTCGGCGTCGAACACTTCCTCCAGTTCGTGGTTACTCTCAACGTAGCTGGAGATGGCGGCGATCAGTGCCATCAGCAACACCAGACCGGTCACCGTCAGGGCGAGGGTGCGGGTCAGTGACATCAGGCGCCATCCACACGGCTGGCAGCCGCCGAGTCCAATACATAGCCCACGCCTCTCACCGTTCGGATCATGGCTTTGCCGATACGGCGGCGCAGGTGATGGACATGTACTTCAAGGGCGTTGCTTTCAGCCCCCTGGTCCCAGCCGTAAAGCTGTTCTTCAAGGCGTCGGCGAGTCGCCACCTGGTCGGGGTGACGCATCAGGTAGTGAAGGATCTGGAACTCCGCCCGCGGCAGAGCACAGGGCTCGCAGTTGATCCGCAACTGGCCGTGCTGGGTGTCGAGACTGAGCTGGCCCACCACCAGCGAGGAATCCGCCTTGCCTTCGGCGCGACGGGTGACAGCGCGGATGCGGGCCTTGAGCTCCGCCATCACGAAGGGCTTGGTCACGTAATCGTCAGCGCCGGCATCCAGCCCCCGGAGTTTCTCCTCGATGTCCCCTCGCGCGGTGAGGATGATCGCCGGGGTATGCACGCCCTTCTGGCGTATCGCGCGCAGGATATCCAGCCCATCCCGGCGCGGCAGCGTGAGGTCCAGCAGCACCAGATCGAAATGTTCGTTGGTCAGGGCGCTGAGGGCCTGGTCGCCGTCGTCGATCCAGTCCACGGTGTCGTATTGCTCGCGCAGCATGCCAAGCATGGTTCGGGCGAGAGGGTGGTCGTCCTCCACCAGGAGTATCCGCATACCGGGTCCTCGTACTGCCGTTGATTCAGGTGCCGTGTGAGCTCGGTCCAGATGCTGACATACAAACCTTAAGCGTGACTTAAGAAAAAAGACCAGGGCCCTTAAGTTTCACTTAAGCCCTGCTCGCTAGGCTGGTGTCATCCATAGAGGGAGTGTGATGACCCATGCCCGATTCAACGCTGTATCCCAATATATCTTCCAACCCTGACAGGACGACGCGCAGCGACACCCGCCCGTTGCTGAGTCTCGCGGGTCGCAGACTGTGTGAAATTCGTCCCGGGAGCGCCATCCAGGAAGCCGTGGTGCGTTTCATCCAATCGCGGTTTCTCGAGGCCTATGGTGCCCGTCCCTCCTTGCGTGTACCGCAATTGCTCGCCTTGCTGAACCGGCAGGACAACGTGTCCGCCGCCGTCGGTGTGCGGGACGCCCGGGTGGAGCGACTGTTCCTGGAAGACTACCTCGAAAACCCCATCGAGGAGGCGCTGCCTGATGACGCCAGTATAGACCGTGCCGGCGTGTTCGAAATTGCCCACCTGGCGGGGGTCGAACCCGGGATCAGCCGTTTCCTGTTTCCCATGCTGACCGTATGGCTCACCGAGCATCGTGCCCGTTGGATTGCCTTCACCGGCACGGCTCAACTGCGCAACAGCTTCGACCGGCTGGGGATCGAGACCCATGTAGTCGGGCCGGCGAAAGCGGAGCGTCTGCCGGATCGGGGCATCGGCTGGGGCCGCTACTACGAGCATGGCCCCATGGTGATGGTGGCCAATGTGCCGTCGGGCTATGCCGCGCTGACCCGGGTGGGGTTGCTGGATCATATCCAGTCGCTGGAGGACGGGGGCTGCTATGAACTCACTGCCTGACATCTTGCAGGCATTGGCTCGCCAACAGCCCGATCGCACGGCCCTGCGCTCTCCCGAGGGTGAGATACGCTATGACGAACTGCTAAAGGCTGTGAACCAGGTGGCTGGGCAGCTCCAGACCCTGGCCGTCACGCGCGTTGGCCTGTGCGGAGACAATGCGCCGGGCTGGATTATTGCTGACCTGGCGTGCCGGGTCGCCGGTATCGTCTGCGTGCCGATACCCGGGTTCTTCTCGACTAGTCAGACGCAACACCTGATCAATCAGGCGGGTCTGGACGGATTGCTCTTCGGTGCGCCTACCGACTTGCGCGGGCTCGCGGTCGAGGATGTGGTCGATGTGTGGGGCCCGATCTGCTTCAAACGCCTGGCGCGAGTGGCATCAGCCCTGGCTTTGCCGGAAGGCACATCAAAGGTCACCTTCACTTCGGGCAGTACCGGAACGCCCAAGGGTGTATGCCTGGACGACCATCACCAGGACGCCACCGCCATCGCGCTGGCGGAAGTTGTTGGCGACCTGGAAATCGCCAGCCACCTCTGCGTACTCCCGCTAGCGACTCTGCTCGAGAACATTGCCGGCGTGTATCTGCCCCTCATGCTGGGCGCCACGATCCACGTCTGGCCCCTCGCCGACCTGGGCTTCAGCGGCAGCAGTCGGTTGGATGCCCAGCGGTTTGCCGACGTTATCAACCGGTGCAAACCGGATTCCATGATCCTGGTGCCGGAACTGGCGACCGTCGCTGTCCGGCTTGCCGAGTCCGGCGCCTTTGCGGGTCATCGCTTCCGCTTCCTGGCGGTAGGTGGCGGTCGCGTTTCGCCAGACATGCTGGCGCGGGCGAAGGAGCGGGGGCTGCCCCTGTACGAAGGCTATGGATTATCCGAAGCCGGTTCCGTCGTCGCACTCAATGTGCCAGATGCTAACCGCCCCGGCTGCGCCGGTCGGCCGTTGTCCCATATTGCGGTGACCGTCGACAGCAACGGCGAAATTCGGGTGTGCGGCAACACTTTCCTGGGCTACATGGGCGAGGGGATTGCAGCGCATGATCCGGGTGATTGCTACCTGACCGGCGACCTGGGTTACCTGGACGGGGACGGTTTTCTGGTGGTCAATGGCCGCTCCAAGAACCTGCTGATCACCAGTTACGGCCGCAACATCAATCCGGAGTGGCTGGAGAGCGAGTTGATCCAGCAGGTCGGTGTGCGTCAGGCCCTGGTCTACGGCGATGGCTGCGCCCAGCCCAGCGCCCTGGTCACCGTCGATCCCGATCAGGATACCTCAACACTGGCTCGCGATATCACGGCCCTGAACCGGACCCTGCCGGATTATGCCCGTCTACAGTCGGTGCGGCTGCTGCGCGAGCCGTTCCGGCCTGGCGGCGGCTTCGTGACCCCCAACGGCAGGTTGATGCGCCATGTGCTGATGCCGGCCCTGGCCGAATTCCTGCGGCTGGCAGAGCCGCTGCCGATTGCTGATGCCCATGAACCCGAGGCGCGCCGCGCCTGACGCTCCACTAATGCGAATGCAAGAACGTAAAGAGGTAATGTCCATGTCTTTCTTTCAACGCCTGCAAGATGAAACCGCCGCCGACCGGGCCCACGTGACCGGTGCACCGGTCCTTGCCGCTATTCAGGAGGGCCGCTTCGACCTGCATAGCTATACCTATTTCCTGAGTCAGGCCTATCACCACGTCAAGCACACCTCACCACTGATGATGGCCTGCGGCGCGCGCCTGCCGGAGCGACTCGAGCATGTGCGCAAGGCGCTGGTGGAGTACATCGAGGAAGAGTATGGCCATCACGAATGGATCCTTAACGACCTCAAGGCCTGCGGTGCCGATGAAGAGCTGGTGCGAAACGGTACGCCGGACCTGCCGATCCGCCTCATGGTCTCGTACCTGTATGACCTGATTGCCCGCGGCAACCCGGTGGGCCTGTTTGGCATGGTGCAGGTGCTCGAAGGTACCAGCGTGGCGCTGGCCACTCCGATGGGTCAGAAAATCCAGCAACAGTTGGACCTGCCCGACCAGGCGTTCAGCTACCTGTACTCCCACGGTAGCCTCGACCAGGATCACTTCGAGTTCTTCCGCGAGCTAATGGACAGCATCACCGATCCGGCGGACCAGGCGGCGATCATCGATACCGCACAGGTGGCCTACCGGCTCTATGGCGACATGCTCCATGCCATACCCCTGCCTGCCACGACTGAGGGGCTGCACTATGCAACTGCGTGACAGGACCTTTCTCCTGCTCGGTGGCAGCGGCGGTATCGGCCGAGCCCTGATCGATCCGCTGGTCCAGGCCGGTGCGCGTGTGCTGGTTGCCAGTCGCATGATCCCGGACTCGGCACTGGAGGGTGGTGACGTCATACAGGTCCAGTTGGACCTGGCGGCGACCGACCTGCCCCAACGCCTGGCGGCCATCTCCCGCGACTGGCCGGACATCGACGGTGTGATCCATTGTGCGGGGCAGAACCTGTTCACCGGCATCGAGGATCTGCCGACCGTCGCGCTGGACAGCATGCTGGCGGTGAACCTGCGCAGTTCATTGCTGCTGGCGCGCCATTTCGTGCCGCGGTTCCGAAAGCAGGGTCGGGGAGCTCTGGTCTTTGTCGGCTCGACCTTCGGCAGCATTGGGTTTCCTGGCTACAGCGCCTATTGCGCCACCAAGTTCGGCCTCCGCGGCTTCACCGAAGCCCTGCGCCGGGAACTGGCGGATTCGCCGATCCAGGTGTTGTATATCGCGCCGCGGGCTACCCGTACCGCCATGAACCCTGACGCCGTGAATGATCTCAACCAGGCGCTGGGCAATCGCATGGACGATCCCGTCCAGGTCGCGGACCAGATCCTCGCCGCCATGCGGGGTGACCAGGTACGCCGCTACCTGGGCTGGCCCGAAAAGTTCTTTGTCTGTCTCAACGGGGTGCTGCCTCGCCTGGTGGATCGCGCCATGCTCAAGCAACTCCCCGTGATCCGTCGTTTCCTGCACTCCGGAGTATCTTGATGAACGCGTTGATAAAATCGTTTTGCCTGGTGTTATTGCTGGTTGCCGGTCCGGTCCTGGCCGAGCCGGCGGCGCTGGATGCCGATCTGCTCAAGCTGCAGCAGGCCTGGGCCCATGTGAACTACGAAGTGAACGGAGACGCGCAGGAGAAGGCGTTCGAAGATCTCGTCAAACAGGCCGATGCGCTGGTGGCTGGCTGGCCCCAGCGAGCGGAACCGTTGATCTGGAAGGGGATTGTCCTCAGTACCTATGCCGGCGCCAAGGGTGGCCTGGGTGCGCTGGGCCTGGTGAAAGACGCCAAGGCCGTACTCGAACAGGCCCTGGCCATCGACGAGAAGGCGCTGGATGGCTCGGCCCATACGTCGCTGGGTAGCCTCTATTACCAGGTGCCGGGTTGGCCTATCGGGTTTGGCGATGACGACAAGGCGGAAGCCCACCTGCGGGCTGCACTCGAGATCAACCCAAACGGCATCGACCCCAACTACTTCTTCGGTGATTACCTGATCGAACAAGGTAAGGAAGATCGGGCCAAGGCCTATCTCGAAAGGGCATTAGAGGCACCCCCGCGACCGAATCGCGAAGTAGCGGACGCAGGCCGCCGCGCTGAAATAAAGGCCTTGCTGCAAGAAGTGAACTAACGCTGGGGGCAACGAAAAAGGCACCGCTAGGCGGTGCCTTTCTCTTTTGGGAGCCGCATGCATAGCAAAACCCTATGACGCTTTTAAGTCATCTTTTTTGCGCTTAATCGCCGGTAAGACGATAATTACCGTTTTTCGCGTCACGCATACCGGGCAGGTGATTTTCAGGGCCGAGTAATCCGCCTGTGGTGGACAGCGTAAATAGCGCTTATGTGTAGAGATGAATGACAGAGGTTTTGCCATGTCACAGCGGTCACAAGCTTCCAAACTCCAGGCGACGTCCCTCCTCCAGGAAGCGGACCCCATTACCGTGCCATGCCTGACCAGGGAAGCTCTGGCCGTACGCACGGCCCTGGTGGAAAAAGGCCTGGAAACCCCGATGGTGGACAACGGCCTGACCCGTGACCAGAAGGTTGAGCGCATCGAAGGCCTGATGACCCGCGTGGCCGAAACCCTTGGCCTCGACCTGGCGGACGACAGCCTCACCGAAACCCCCAACCGCATTGCCCGCATGTACGTGGACGAAGTCTTCTCCGGCCTCGACTATACCCAGTTCCCCAAGATCACCCAGATCGAGAACAAGATGGGTGTCGAGGAGATGATCAAGGTGCGGGATATCAGCGTGATCAGCACCTGCGAGCACCACTTCGTCACCATCGACGGCCGTGCGCGGGTGGCCTACATGCCCAAGGACAAGGTCATTGGCCTGTCCAAGATCAACCGCATCGTCCGCTTCTTCGCCCGCCGGCCCCAGGTCCAGGAGCGCCTGACCCACCAGATCCTCGTTGCCCTGCAGACCTTGCTGGAAGTGGAAGACGTTGCGGTGCACATCGACGCCACCCACTACTGCGTCAAAGCCCGCGGCGTGCAGGACGCCGACTCCCAGACCGAAACCATCGCCCTCGGCGGCCGCTTCAAGACCAACACCGAATACCGCCGAGAATTCATGGGCTGAACGAAAAGCCGAAGGCGCGTTTAACGCGCACCCTGGTCCGCAGCGCCGCAGTAAATCTTTATGTAGCCGACGCTTCAGCTTCGGAGGGCCCGCCAGGGCCCGCGATATATCGGCAGCCCGCCGGCCTGCTCGGAAGCTGAAGTGTCCTCTACATACCCGAGCCACGGTCCGAACATCGGCTCGACCGAAGCCAACCTCAAGTGCATGGGCTGAGCAAAAAGCCCTAAACGCGTATACTGCGCACCCTGATCTTCAGCGGTGCAGTCAATCTCTATGTAGCCGACGCTTCAGCTTCGGAGGGCCCGTCAGGGCCCCGTGGTTATATCGGCAGCCCTCCGGCCTGCTCGGAAGCTAAAGCGTCCGCTACATGCCCGAGCCACGGCCCGAGCATCGGCTCGATCAAAACCAACCTAAAGTTCACGGGCTGAGCGCCAGCGCCTAAACGCGTATACTGCGCAGCCTGATCCTCAGCGGCGCAGTCAATCTTTATGTAGCCGACGCTTCAGCTTCGGAGGGCCCGTCAGGGCCCCGAGGTCATATCGGCAGCCCTCCGGCCTGCTCGGAAGCTAAAGCATCCGCTACATGCCCGAGCCACGGTCTGAGCACCGGGTCGATCGAAGCCAACCTAAAATTCACGGGCTGAGCGCCAGCGCTTAAACGCGTATACTGCGCAGCCTGATCCTCAGCGGTGCAGTCAATCTTTATGTAGCCGACGCTTCAGCTTCGGAGGGCCCGCCAGGGCCCCGCGGTCATATCGACAGCCCTCCGGCCTGCTCGGAAGCTGAAGCGTCCGCTACATGCTCGAGCTGGCGTTAGGCTTCGTTTTATTACTGCGCGCGCTGACAATCCAACCCCTTTTTACGCGTAGTTTTGGGAGTTCGCCGTGGCACTACTGGTCTTCGTAACCATTCTCTGGGCTGTTTCCTTCAGCCTTATCGGTGAATTCCTTGCCGGCCACGTGGACAGTGACTTTGCCGTACTCAGCCGTGTGGTCCTTGCAGGGCTGGCCTTCCTGCCGCTGACCCGTTGGCGCGGTGTGCGCTGGGAGTTGAAGGGTGGCGTCACGCTGGTTGGCGCCCTGCAATTCGGCATCACCTACCTCTGCCTCTACCGCTCCTTTGCCTACCTGAGTGTCCCGGAAGTCCTGCTGTTCACCATCTTCACGCCACTCTACGTCACCCTGATCGACGACGCGCTCAACCGCCGCTTCTCGCCGATGGCACTGGTCGCCGCCGCGATTGCTACACTGGGTGCAGGTATCATCCGCTACGATGGCCTCAGTGAGGACTTCCTTACCGGCTTCTTGCTGCTGCAGGTGGCCAATTTCACCTTCGCGGCTGGGCAAGTCGGCTACAAGCACCTGATCCAACGCTTTCCCATCGATATACCGCTCTACCGGTTCTTCGGTTACTTCTATGCGGGCGCCCTGCTATTCGCGTTGCCGTCCTTCCTCATCTTCGGTAACGCCGACAAGCTGCCATCCACGCCGTTGCAGTGGGGCATCCTCGCCTGGCTCGGCCTGGCTGCCTCAGGCATCGGCCTGTTCCTCTGGAACCGCGGCGCTTGTCTGGTGGACGCCGGCACCCTGGCCATCATGAACAATGCCCTGGTGCCTGCTGGATTGCTGGTTAACCTGCTGATCTGGAACCGCGATGCCGACCTGGGTCGCCTCCTGCTGGGTGGCGCGGTGATGGGGCTCTCCCTCTGGGTCAACGCCCGCTTCTCCCGTGGCCGATTGGCTCTCGGCGCCGCCAAGACCTGAGCGCGCTATCTTAACCACCCGACCTTGCCCGTGAAGGTTTTGTGATCTTTCCTTTATAGACTCTTTACCGGGCCGTGACGGCCCCGTGAGTGCGCCCGTGCATTCTGCATCCTGACGCCACCTGCCCGTTCCATGGGGCGAGCGTCCTAACCGGATGTTTCTGACAAGGAGAATGCACAATGAAAACACTCACCGCTGCGCTGCTCGCTCTTTCTGCCGCCCTGTTCGTGATGGCCCCGGCCCAGGCCGACGAGATGAAAAAGGACGACATGGGCGAAAGCAAAATGATGCATGATGAGATGAAAGACGACGGGATGCACAAGGACGGCATGCAGTCCGAAGCCATGCACGACGACATGAAGAAAGATGGCATGAAGAAGGACGAAATGAAAAAGGACGAAATGAAAAAGGACGAAATGAAAAAGGACGAAATGAAAAAGGACATGATGTCCGACGAGATGAAGCAGGAATCGAAGTAATGGCCGGCCGGTCGTCACCGGCTGACCGGGCCGGTGATGATCGGCCTGTCCGCAAAGAGGTTGTTTGATGAGTCGAACCGTACTGATCGTCGAGGACAATCCCGGCATCGGCCAACTG
The DNA here is from genome assembly GCF_036511935.1 of Marinobacter nanhaiticus D15-8W. NCBI lineage: Bacteria > Pseudomonadati > Pseudomonadota > Gammaproteobacteria > Pseudomonadales > Marinobacteraceae > Marinobacter > Marinobacter nanhaiticus. Next base: position 375,271 of record NZ_AP028878.1, read on the forward strand.
GTGAAGATGCACGTGGAAGACCTCGGTTGCGAGGCCATCCTGATCACCCGTGGCGATCAAGGCCTGGCCCGTTATCGGCAAGGTGATATCGACCTGGTGGTACTGGACCTGATGCTCCCTGGCATGGATGGCCTGGCCGTATGCCGCGAAATCCGTTCCGGCCCGGGCTACGTGCCGGTGTTGATGCTCACCGCCAAGAGCACCGAACTGGACCGCGTGTTGGGCCTGGAAATGGGTGCCGACGACTACCTGACCAAACCTTTCTCCGTTGCCGAACTGGGGGCGCGGATCAAGGCCCTGTTCCGTCGCGTGGATGCGATGGCTTCCCCCGCGCAAGCGGACATCGCCGAAGAACGTATCGAACGGGAAGGTCTGACCATCGACCCCGCCCGACGCCGCGTCACGATCCAGGGCGAGGACATCGACCTGACCGCCCGCGAGTTCGACCTGCTATTCCACTTCGCCCGCCATCCCGGTCGGGTGTTCAGTCGCACGCAACTGCTGGATGCCGTCTGGGGCTACAACCACGAAGGCTACGAACATACCGTCAACACCCACATCAATCGCCTGCGGGGCAAGATCGAGCAGGATGCGTCCGACCCCTTCTACATCCAGACCGTCTGGGGTGTGGGCTATCGTTTCCGGGACTGAGTCATGTTGAAGTCTTTGTACACCCGCCTGGCGTTGGGACTGTTCGTCCTGCTGATTGCGGTCGGCCTGGTCTACACCGTCGTCAACACCATGTCCCTGCGGGATTACTATGCCTCGGTGAACCAGGAACTGAACCGCGACCTGGCGCGCAACCTGGTGTCCGACCGCAATCTGGTGGACGAGGGGCAACTGGACCAGGGCGCCCTGAAGGAGCTGTTCACGCTCTACATGACGATCAACCCCAGCATCGAGATCTACCTGCTGGACAAAGAGGGCAAGATCCTCGCCTATTCCGCCGACCCCGAGAAGATCAAACGCAACAGCGTGTCCCTCGAACCCATCCACAAGCTACTCGACGACATGGCGGCCTATCCCGTGCTGGGCGATGACCCGCGCAGCCATGATCGGCAAAAGGTCTTCTCCGTCACGCCGGTGCCGTCGGCCCAGAACACCGAGGGCTATCTCTACGTCGTCCTGCGCGGGGAGGAATACGACAGCGTGGAAATGATGGCGCGGGAAGGGCATTTCATCACCATGAGCGCCTGGGCCATGGGTGCCAGCTTGCTGTTCGGCCTGATCGCCGGGCTGGCGGCGTTCCGGCTGCTGACCTGCCGGCTCACCCGCCTGACCCGCATCGTCGAGCAGTTCGAACACGGCGAGCCGAATAACGGCGAGCGCCTGCGCTGGGCAGACGAACGCAGCCGCAGCCGTGATGAGATCGACTACCTGGGCATGACCTTCGACCGCATGGCGGACCGCATCGCCCAGCAGATCGAACAGTTGCGCGAGAAAGACACCCTGCGCCGCCGGCTGGTCGCCCAGGTCTCCCATGACCTGCGCACACCGCTGGCTTCCATGCAGGGGTACGTGGAAAGCCTGCGCATGAAGCGCGACCGTCTCTCCCCGGACGAACAGGCCCGCTTCCTCGATATCGCCCTGCAGGAAGGGCGGCGTCTTGCCCACCTGGTGGATGAACTGTTCGAGCTGGCAGCCCTGGAAGCCCGGGAGAAACAGCCGCGACTGGAACCGTTCGCGCCCGCGGAACTGATCCACGATGTCGCCCAGAAACACGGCCCCGAAGCTGCCCGCAAGGCTATCGACCTGAAGGTCACCGGCGATCCCGCCTTGCCCATGGTGGTTGGTGATCTCGGCATGACCGAGCGCGTGCTGGACAACTTGATCCGCAACGCCCTGGAATACAGCCCGGAAAACGCCGAGGTCGAACTGAATCTGGCCAAGGCTGAAAACGGACTGAAGGTCACCATCAGCGACAACGGCCCCGGCATTGCCGAACAGGACCTGCCCCATGTCTTCGATCCGCTCTACCGCGGCGACAACCGGGAAACCCCCGGCCACGCAGGCCTTGGGCTGGCCATCGCCCGGCGCATCATGGACATGCAGGGCGGGCGCATCAGCGTCGCCAACCGCAGCCAGGGCGGCGCGGCCTTTGAAATTGTCTTGCCTTTTCAGGGGGCTGCCACGGCGGGTGGGTGATCCTCTGGCCGTTATCATTTCGTAATATCCTGGCGAAAATGGTGTGAATCTTTCTCGCCATAGTGGAGTCTCAGACTTGAGACCGAAGAGAGGTGAGCGGTATGCAACGCATGTTTTTTGGGGCTGTGGTGATCGTATTGGCGGGCCTTGTGGGTCTGCAGGTCACGATGGCCGACGAAGAGAAGAACGACAGCAAGTACGCCCCGGACGATCCGTCCCTGGAAGTCGCGACCTTCGCCGGTGGCTGCTTCTGGTGTGTGGAAGCCGGCTTCGAGAAGATTCCCGGGGTGGTTGAGGCGGTTTCCGGCTATAGCGGTGGCGACGAGGAGAACCCCACCTACAAGCAGGTGTCTTCCGGGACCACCGGCCATACGGAAGCGGTACAGGTTTACTACGATCCGGAGGTGATCACCTACCAGGGCCTGCTCCAGGGTTTCTGGCGCTTCATGGATCCGACCGACGCCAATGGCCAGTTCGTCGACCGTGGCAAGCAATATCGCCCGGCGATCTTCTACCAGAACGAGGAGCAGAAGCGCCTGGCGGAAGCGTCCAAGAAATCCCTGCAGGAATCCGGCCGCTACGACAAACCGGTGAACATCGAAATCACACCGTTCAAGTCGTTCTATGTGGCTGAGGATTACCACCAGGACTACTACAAGGAAAATCCGGTCCGCTACAAGGTCTACACCTTCAACTCCGGCCGTTTCCAGTTCATCGAGAAGGTCTGGGGTGAGGATCAGGAAATCGATTTCTCCAAGTACAGCCCGGAGAACGTCGAATCCGCGACCGAAAGTGGCGGTAACGGCCAGGCCGCCAACCGCCAGGGCAAAGGTTTCAGCGAGGAGGATTTCGTCATGCCGACCGACGAGAAACTCAAGCAGATGCTGACCGACATGCAGTACAAGGTCACCCAGGACGACGCCACCGAGCCCGCGTTCGAGAACGCCTACTGGGACAACAAGCAGGAAGGAATCTACGTCGACATCGTCTCCGGCGAGCCCCTGTTCTCTTCTGCCGACAAGTACAAATCCGGCACCGGCTGGCCCAGCTTCGTCCGCCCGATCGAGCCGAACGCGGTGGTCGAGAAGGAAGACAAATCGTGGTTCATGACGCGGACCGAGATTCGGAGTCGGGTGGCGGATTCGCATCTGGGGCATGTGTTCAATGACGGCCCGAAGCCGACAGGACTCCGGTACTGCATGAACTCTGCGGCGATGAAGTTTATTCCGAAGGATGAGATGCAGGCTGCCGGGTATGGGGCGTATCTGGATGAGGTTGGGCCGCCTAAGAGTTGATTTGAGCTGATTGGTTGTTGCTGCCCGCGTGGCTCTTGCCTGAGCCGCGTGGGCAGGTTGTTTTTCCTGCCTTTGTTTATTCCTCTCGAATTCCCCTGCCTGGTATGCCCCTGCATTGCCGGAAAAACGGTCGCTGCGACCGTGATTTTTGGCTGATCTCTAGAAAGACTGAAATTATTCTTTAAATCAGTTGGTTGCGTCTGTTGGTAAAAATGGGGATATGAGTCTCGGCGACCGTTTTGTTATTTGTGAGGTTTTGTTCAATTGTGTCGCTAGCGTTGACGTGCCGGGGGCTGCGGGCTAGTTTTGAGTGAAATTGGGATCGGAGATATCGGTCGCTGAGATATCGGTCTTGGGGACTCATATACAAATGTTATGTTTCCGCGCCGTAGAAAGTCTTGCTGGATCTTTGAAGGAATATTATGAGCTTTTTTCATATTGTTGTTGAAACCAATGAAAAGGACAAAAATGGGCACTTCATCAAGGTTATTGAATGTGACCGCACGGACTTAGAAGAAATTAGAGATGAAATAATCCGACCTTACGTGCTAAGAGATGAAATCCTTGTTGACGGCGCCTACCTTGAATTTAGCAAGATACGTTCGCTCAAGATTAAGCAAACAGAGAGGGACGCTTCAGGCACGGCTGATGCAGCGAACAGTAACATTCCTCCAAATGTCATTGTGTTTCTGTCTACCGAAGATGTAATAAGTGGCGATGGCTACACAACTGATTTAACGCGTAATTTAATAAAGGAAGTGAAAGACTCTGTCGCTAACGAGTCGAAAAAGGAAGCTCCGCCAGTTAATTTGGCGTCGGACAATAAGAAGGTTTTTGTTGTTCATGGTCACGATAACGCAGCTAAATCAGAAATGGCTCGTTTTCTCGAAAAGGCGAACTTGGAACCAATCGTGCTGCACGAGCAAGCAAGTTCAAGCCGAACGATTATTGAGAAAATTGAGGCAAATAGTGACGTTGGATATGCAGTTATTTTGTACACACCGTGTGACATAGGTGCCAAGAAATCCGAATCCCCTGAACTAAAATCTAGAGCCAGGCAAAATGTTGTATTCGAGCATGGATACTTTATAGGTCGGCTGGGGCGCCCAAGAGTTTCGGCTTTGCTAGTAGATGGTGTTGAAGCGCCTAATGATATAAGCGGTGTCGTCTACATTGATCTAGACCTTAGAGGTGCTTGGAAGCTTGATCTAGCAAAGGAGTTAAGGGAAGCAGGATATACAGTTGACCCTTCTGCTTTATTGTAAACATAACAAATGGCTGTTGTCGGACGCACCTACGCTAGCGCTCCGGCACGCCGCAAAGCCAAGGCGTTGAGGCTGTAGAAAAAGTCCCGGAATCGCCGCTCGTGCTTTGGTAGCATCGAGTCATCGCTGGCCGACAAGGACCGTCTTTCATGCCCCGCTTCAAGCACTACAACTACGACCAGGACGCGATGGTCGTTATCAACTACCAGGATCAGCTCCAGCCCGGCACCTTCGAACATGCGATCCACTACCTGATCGAACACAGGCTGGACCTATCGGTGTTTCACCCCAAGTACCGCAACGAAGACACCGGTCGGCTGGCCTACGATCCCGCCATCCTGCTGAAGATCATCCTGTTCGCCTACTCCAAGGGCATCACCTCCAGCCGCGAGATGCAGTGGTGCTGCGAGACCAACATCATCTTCAAGGCACTGTCCTGCGATACGGTGCCGCACTTCACCACACTGGCAAAGTTCGTCAGCGGCCATGCCGATGAGATCGAGGATTTGTTCGAGCAAGTGCTGCTGGTGTGTCACGAGCAGGGCCTGTTGGGCAACGAACTCTTTGCCATCGACGGTTGCAAGATGTCCTCCAACGCCAGCAAGGAGTGGTCCGGCACCTTCAAGGAGCTCGGCGAGAAGCGGGAGAAGCTGCGGCGCCTGATCCGCCACCACCTGCGTGAACACTACGCGCGGGACGAAGCGGAGACCGAAGCCGAACTGGACCGGGATATCCGCCGGGCCAAAACCATTCTCTCGCTGGATGAGGCCATGACCAAAGTGGACCGCTTCCTAAAGACGAACCGCCCACGGAGGGGCCGGGGGAAGCGGAACAAGGAAGTGAAGAGCAACCTGACCGATAAGGAGAGTGCCAAGATGACCACGGGCAAGGGCACGATCCAGGGCTACAATGGTGTCGCCACGGTGGATAAGAAACACCAGGTCATCATCGACGCCCAGGCCTTCGGCGAAGGCCAGGAGCATCACACGCTGCAACCGGTCCTGGAAACCGTCGAAGCTCGCTATAAGAAGCTGGGTATTGCCGACAGCATCTACCAGCAAGGCACCATCGTCACCGCCGACACCGGCTTCGCCAACGAAGCCAATATGCAGTACCTGCATGAGCGTCAGATCAACGGCTATATCCCGGACAACCAGTTCCGCAGCCGGGACCCGAAGTTCCAGCACCAGAAAGCCAAGTACGGCAAGCGCCATCAAGACCGACCGGCCACAGGGTGGAAGAAGACCATCCCCGCGAGCGAATTCCAGTTCGACCCGGTGGACCTCACCTGTATCTGTCCCGCCGGCGAATCCCTCCAATACCACGGAACCAAGGTCGATCAGAACGGCCAGCGCCGAACCTACTTCCAGGGCCGTTTACTGCAGTGCCGACACTGCCCGAAGAAGCACCGCTGCATGCAGAACCCGGAGGCGGCCAACGATCGGAAAGGCAAAGGAAGACAGGTCTCGTTCACCATCGAGACCCAGCGCCGACCGAACTACACCGACTGGATGAAGCACCGGGTGGATAGCCCCCAAGGCAAAGAAATTTACAGCCATCGAATGTCGGTGGTGGAGCCGGTGTTCGGCAATATCGGCACCACCAAACGGCTGAACCGCTTCAGTCTGCGGGGTAAACGGAAAGTGCAAGGCCAGTGGCAGCTTTACTGTCTGGTTCATAATATTGAGAAGTTGGCCAATTACGGGCAGTTGGCAGCCTGACCGAAGGGCAGGTGGGAGAGCCATGCTATAGCGCCGCTGAATGCGCTATAGCTGACTAAGCGGCAAAAAACTTGGAGTGCGCGGCTATTGTCGGAAATAAAACAACGCATCCGCCAATGGCGGGTAAACAAAAGAACAACTGAAACAGCGGGTGGAAACGACTCAGAATTGGGTTTTTCTACAGCCTCGTTATGCGCAAAAGGAGGAGGCGTGCATCATTTGGCAGCCCAATGGATTGTGGGGTTACTGAGAGATAGGAATATCCCTTTTCTGATCTGTGGGGGACTCGCTGCAAAGGGATATGGCTCTGAGCGTGACCTGAATGACATCGACCTTTTCGTCCCTGGCGAACACTTCTCTTCAGTGGTTCAGGCTGGCCAGGAATTCGTATCCAAAGCTGCTGCTCACCGCCAAGAGGAAGGCTGGGATCTAACCTACGTCCAGTTTAAGTATGAAGGCATTAAAGTGGAGGTAGGTAACGCTGATGGCCCGCATATCTTCGATGCAGGCAAAGAGGCGTGGGTTCCGCTCAACATAGATTTTTCTCGCTATGCGACTGTGTATTTGCTGGGTCTTGAGCTTCCCCTTATGCTGAAGGACGATCTGATTCGGTATAAATCTGCGCTCTCGCGGCCGGTGGATATCGAGGATATTCGTGCTATCCGTGAGAGCGCATAACCAAGCCATGCACCGGATGCCAAAACCTCTGCTTCGCGCCGGTTTTGTCACCGGTGATGGCGGGCGTTATGTTTTAAGGAGTAGTTGTGGATCGAGCCATTCTTAGAGCTGCATCAATGGTTTATTGCGCATCGTTAGCGGTTTACTTCTGGCTCGTTTTCAGCCCCCAAAGCGACCTGCCTCAGGAGGTCCTCTGGTATATGCAATGGTGGTATTCACAGCCGAGCACGCAACTTCAGTCTTTATGGGCAAATGTAAGCACGGCCCTGCTCGCCATGGCCTTTATTTCAGCGATCTTTTTGGCGTTCTTGAAAAAGTGGGCGGGGCATGTCTTTCTGGGCAGTAATCTGATTGTTCTGAGTGCCCAGTGGCTCATGGCAGACTATGCACCACAGACAAGCCTGCTTGCCAGCATTGAGAATCTGACACTCATATCTGTAGGTTGTATTTTGGCTGTGTTTGTCTTGTCGAGTCGTCTCGGCACGTTTAAAACATAACCAGGCCAGGCACGGCGACGCCTTTTTCGTTGCGGCTTCGCCTCCACTACAAAGCCGCGCATGCTGGCAGCGTTAGGGAGAAAGAATGGCTGAGTCTTTGCAGATAGCCTTCTACATAGTCAGTCCGATCGGGACATTTCTTGCCGTTGCAACGGCGTACTACGCGATTTACCGTCAGACAAAGCCTTGTGTCGTCGTCTATTATGAGCCGAATCCTGACACTGCCAGCCTGATTGATCTTGTGATTCGCAATATCGGAACTGGCACGGCGCGGGACATTTCCTTTTCCGATCCACTTCCCATTCTAGGCTGGGGAATCGAGAAGGCTGATAACAGCGAAAGCAAGCAGATTGATCATCGAATTCCTTTTCTAGCGCCAGGCAAAGAGCTGAGGTTCAATGCTGGTCAATATGGTGGTCTCAAAGATCGAGTGAAGAATGGAATCTCTGTCAGTGCGAACTACTCCTTTCGGACTCCATTACGTTCGGGCAAAAAGGGCACTGACTCCTCAATGCTGGACGTAAATTACATGCAGCATGCTGGAACAAAAAATAGCGCAGCTCAGGATCTTTCCGATGCTCTAAAAGGACGGAACCACACTGTATTCATCCAGATGAACAAGAGCTTGGCGAGTATTAGCAAATCGTTATCGGAACTGTCAGACAAGAGGGATGATGCCTAGCCTCCCTAACCAGTGCAGGCACGGCGACGCCCTTTACATTGCGCCTTCGGCTCCATTCCAAGGGCGCGCATGCTGCGAACGTTAGGCACCAAGGGTCGAGTATGTTGGAAGATCAAATCGGACCAGTTTTGAGCATTATGGTTAGCTACGGATTTGAGGGCGTGGTAGTTGGGCTGGTCGTGTTTTCGTTGATGAAATATTTTCTCCCTGGGTACCTATCGGAGAAAGGTAAAAACCTTGCCACTCGCGAAGATATTGAGCTCATAACAGATAAGGTTGAGTCAGTAAAAGCTGACTATGCGGAGATTCTTGAGGAGGTGAAGAGTAACAATCAGATTAAGATTGATGCTATCGAGCGCGAAAAAACACTCAAGAAAGAAGTTTACATGGAGGCGGTTGAAGCTATTACATTGAGCCAGAATATGCTCAGCAACCTCTCCAATCTGAATATAAAAGACGACCAGCTCACGTCAGCCTTTTCTGCAAATGCAGGAAAAATTGCAAAAGTTCAATTGGTAGGCGGACAAGAGACTGTGAAAGCCGTGACCCAGTTTATGGGTGAAGTAGCCTCAAATTTTCTTGACCTGATTTTAGACAGAAGTCTGTTGTTACAGAGGCAGGGGCAGATCGAAAGTCTTCAGTCAGTACGAAATCAGCACCAAGGCGAAGTGGAAAGATATGTTCAAGTAATGAAGGCATTAAATCTAGAGGGAGTGGTCAATCAGGGGACTTGGGAATACATTGACCAAAGCTTTAAGTTTGAGTGTGAGCAGCGTGATAAGTTAGATCGTGAAATTGTAGAACTTTGGAAAGTTCAGAATCAAGAACATCTCGGTTTCATGAGGCGGGTAATGGCCACATTTTATGAAGTGTCAGAGAAACTCCCCGATGCAGTCCTAGCGGTTCGAGGCGAGCTTGATCTTGAAATAGATGAAGAGCATTACCGTGATATATTTAGAGCGAATATTGAAAAAGGTCGAAAAATTCTTGATGAGTTCTTTGCTAAGGTAGAGGCACAACACGGGCTAACCAGCGAATGAAACCGACCAATTTATACGCTGAGCTCCTAAATCGGCGGCTTATTCGGAGCGTTAGATTTATACCTTTATGAATAATCGCTGTTTCGGATTTACAAAAAATGGTCGCTTGTGCTCGCGTAGAGGAGCTTGGCTATTTTTTTGTGCTGACCATAGGCGTCAGTGGATTGGCTGGCTATTTTCTCTGACATTTACGGTGATTGCCGGTTCTGCATCAATCTACAGCGTTGCGTCTGCGAAAAAACCGGGACAGATTTATTTTTAGCTGACCGATACACGTCCAACACGTGATATATCAAGTACAATCCCCCGACGCAGAAGGATCTGCGCACCGATTAACGGCAAGGAGAAGCCGATGCCCCGCCAAGCACGCGTTATCGTTCCTGGGCTCCCGCACCACATCGTTCAGCGCGGCCATAATCGTCAGGCTGTTTTCATCGAAGAGCAGGACTATGCCTACTACCTCAGTAACTTGAGGGAGTGGAAGCAAGCACTGGATTTGAAGGTCTATAGTTATTGCTTGATGACGAACCATGTCCATTTGGTCGTTGGCGCCAATGATGAGTTGACTGCCATCCCCCAACTCATGAAACGGCTGGCCGCCCGGCAGACGCGATACGTGAATGCAATGGAGCGACGGAGCGGTTCGTTGTGGGAGGGTCGGTACAAGGTAAGCGCCATCGATACGGATGAGTATCTTTTGAGCTGCTGTCGGTATGTGGAGCTCAACCCCGTGAAAGCGCGCATGGTGGTATGTGCCGAAGACTACCCCTGGTCGAGTTACGCGGCCCGGACTGGTCGGCAAAGAGCGAGCTGGCTCGATGAGCCACCGACATACAGCGCACTTGCTGGGAGTCCGTCAGAACGTGCCGCGATCTATGAGAAGTTTGTCTCGGACACGACTCAGTCGTCAGCGGACTCGTTGATCAGTTCGGCCGTTGCAAGTAATAAGTTGACGGGTGGTAGTCGTTTTATCGATGAGGTTGAGCGACGGACTGGAATTCGGGTCGAGATGCGTCGGCCGGGTCGCCCTCGGAAGGAATTTTAGATAAATCTGTCCCGGTTTTTTCCTTAATCTGTCCCGGTTTTTTCCTTTGACAAACTGTATATATTTATTTCTAGCGCTCTATTCGGCTGTGACAGAATTAATGGTTTTAGGAGGTCAAAAATGTCGTGGTTTTGGGATGCCTTTCAGCAAAGGGAAATTGGTGAAAACCGCAAAAAAAGCGGCGAGGCGCACGTCGACGCAAAGATCGCTTTGCGCTCGATTAAACAATTGGAGGAAAAGGTCGATCGGTTATCACTTCTCTGTCATGCCTTATTTGAGGAGTTAGAGCGCACTACGGGTTTCTCCGAAGCCCAGCTCAAAGAGAAAATGACTCAAATTGATCTTCGTGACGGGCGCGCGGACGGCAAGTATGACCCGGTTAAAGGAAGTAACTGCCCTGATTGCGGAAGACAGGTAAAGAAGACACGTCCGAATTGTTTTTGGTGCGGTGCACGACTTCAGCCCCTAGGCTGATTCGTAACTGGTGACTGGTAACGATGAAAGTGGGTGCAAGGGAGCCAGTGCGAATCCAGTCGAGGCTGGTCTGATAAGCGGCAAATGATCGTACCTAGAAGATGATACGCACAATGATGTTATCGAGAACGTGTCAGTCCAGGGAGAGCAACCATGAGTCAGGCCTACCAAACGAACACCAAAGTGGAATGGGATTGGGGCGAAGGCACCGCCAATGGCTACGTGCGGAAGGTTTTCCGGGAGACGACCACCCAAACCATCAAGGGCTCCGAAATCACCCGCCATGGAAGCGACGACAATCCCGCCTACCTGATCGAACAGCAGGATGGCGACCAGGTGCTGAAGTTGCATACGGAAGTGCGCAAGGCAACGAACTGACTGTCGCTACGCAGCGCTTGGTTCTACCAACCCTACTCAGTCGTCCGGGCTCCTTTTCGCTTTCTTCTCATGACGTACAGGCCCGCAAGACCGAGACCGAATAAAGACCAGGCTCTTGGTTCAGGCACTTGGAGCACGAGCCGGTCAAACTCCATGACGTTTGTCAGGCCCGAGCCGCCCAACACAAGGCTGGTCACGCCGGATACGTTGAATTGCAACTCGAAGGGTATGCCGTAATTGTCGCTCGTCTCGCCATACTCACCGCCGAAGTCGAGCTGCGTGCCTTCAGAATCAAAGGTTGCCCACCAGACCTGCAGTCCGGGCGGATAACCTGAATTGATCGCGAGTAGTGAAACCGCGTTGACGGGCTGGTTAAACGTGATGGCGAAGCCGCCAAAACAATCGAACGTTACCTCGTCGTCTTCGCAAAATCCCGGGCCGCCGCCGAAAATGCCAAATGTCAGGTTGCCGGTAGGGGCGGGAAATTCAAATCTGGGCGTGGTGGCGTATACCGGACTCGGCGGCCAAATCGGGTTCGGCGAGTTGTAGGTCAGTGTCACGAAGGGGGAGACGTTGGATAGGTCGGTGCCTTCGGCATAGTCATCCGGTTCGATTTCGATAAGGCCCGCATGCGCGACCCCAAAAAAGAATATCGTCGTCAAACATAAGAACGTGTTGCGAATATAGCTAACACGTATTTTCCCAATACTCTGGTTCATTACATGTCTCCTCTGTTAATCGGAGCCTTATGATTTCCGGTGTTATTAGATTTTGCATGCTCCTCCTCGTGGTGACGTGGGACCCACATTGAAGCGACAGAATATGGGGTTGATGGCGCAGCATACCGGCCTGCCGACAAGTCAAGCTGCAGCCATTGATGTGGCAAGAATCGAACCGGAGAATTGTTTTTCCGTTGAAAACAAAAACGAGGTCTTGAAGGGTATTAGCGCTGGTCCGATGTGCGGGAATCCACCTGTAAAACTTCCCGACGTTTGGTAAGACCGCGCTCAGAATAGTGTGAAACGGACGGACGTTCCCAGGCGACGTTCACCCCACCTTGGCCATGACCACGCCCGTGACGATCGTCAGCGCCGCCAACGCTCGCCAGCGGCTGAGTGGCTCCTTCAGCCATAAGCAACCGATCAGTGCGGCAAACAGTACGCTGGTCTCTCGCAGCGCGGCTACCAGCGCAATCGGTGCAAGGGTCATGGCCTTGATGGCGATGGCGTAGGCGCCCAGCGACATAGCACCACCGATCAGGCCGACCCGCCAATGCCCTGCGAGAGTTGGCAGGACCTGTACGCCGCGCGTTGCCAGCAGCAGGATAAACATGACGATCCCGTTGGCGACAAAGAGCCAGGCGATGTAGCCCGAGGGCGAACCGCTGACACGTGCCCCAATCCCGTCGCTCAGCGTATAGCCGGCAATAAAGGCTGCGGTGGTTAACGCTGCAGCCACGGCATGTCCTTCCAGTCGTTGCGTACGTCGCCCGCCGCGCAGCGACATCAGCCCGACACCCAAGACCAATACGCCAATGCCCGCCGTGGCCAGCGGCGAAGGCAACTCGTCCAGGGCAATCGCCGACACGACAGCGACCAGCAGCGGCGCAGCCCCCCGGGCGATGGGATAGACCTGGCCGAGATCGCCACTCCGGTAGGCTTGCACGAGAAAGACGTTATAACCGATGTGCAGGAGCATCGACGCAATCAGCCACGGCCAGGCCGCCGGGGCTGGCAGTGGCACCACCATCAGCGCGGGCAGGGCGACAAGGCCGGCGGCCATGGCGATCAATGACACTGAAAGAAAACGGTCCAGCCCTACCTTGACCAACGCATTCCAGCCGGCGTGGAGTAAAGCCGCTACAAGAATGGCCAGGAATAGCCACAACTCCATTTCAAGTCCTTTTATGTCCGGTCAACTGGCCATGGACTGCCAGGCTGGACGAAGCCAGGCCCCTTGACGACGTAAGAGTAACCATCCGCACGTCCGAATATGCTCTCTGGAAGTTGAGTATCTACTTATACCAAATCAAGGCAACCGCTTAAGCGCTAGTCGAGCAGTCTCCCGGATTATTGCCTTTCAATAAGCTTTGTATCGTTTTTGTAGTACTGCTTGCGGAGAGCAATGGCTGTGCTATTGGTTTAATCGTGTGCGGGAAAGCCTGAATCACAAGGAATCGAGCCTGAATTAAGTTTATTGGCTTTCGGTGGTGCCAACGGACTAGGTGTATCAGACAATGGACATCGTTGTAGCTATGGAACGGCTTGGTTTTAGCTTCTGGCAAGTCGTTGCCGTGCTGGGCATATTGCTGCTGAGAAAGGAGCTCAAAGGCATACTTTCCAGCATATCCTCTTTGAAGTTTGGCGATAGTGAGATCCTCTTGAGGAGAGGCTCCGAAGCCGTCAATGAACTCTCCGAGCTGAAATCCATATTGCATGAAGACTCAGCGCTGGATGTCGACCAGATCATCAATGAGCGTATCGATAGGAAACTGGTCGTGGCTTTAGCGAATATAAGAGGCAATACAAGCTATCTCTGGCGAAGTCTTAGCGCCCTGGATAACACAAAATTCGTTGTACCCATCAGGGAGCGCATATTCGATGGCATCGTCGATGATCTGGACGCTTTGGAATACGCGAAGGTCATAAGGTACAGCGCAGAAATGCCGGCCGAATATTTCAACAGGTTAAATAGAGACACGGTGATTCAGCTGGAGATCGAAGTGCTCTCGGAGCGTATGGCCTATTTGATCGACCAGGCCCGAAGATTCTAGGGCTGCGGGATTGATGTAAATCTTCCGGGACAAGGTGTCTGGGGAAAAGGTGCCTGCGCAAATATCCAAATGAGACGCTAGATCCCTTGAGCGGTGCAACGCTATAAGGGGCGTAGCGGTGACGTCTCTTACCGATTTCACCATTAGGCGCCAAGCGAGTGCGTTTGAAAGTCGTCCAATACAGCGGCTGAATGTCTTAACTCGCGTCAGCAATATTTTCAAAAGCCCGATTACGTGAATTGATCTGGTTCCGGCTTGCGCGCCCGTAGCTCAGGAGACTGCGGTGTGAAGCGAACAGCAGGTTCAGCATTACTCGTCGTTCGTTCCCTTTGTGGCGACGATGAAATGCCTCGGTATTCTCGAAAAAAAGCGTGCCCGCTGGCCCCGTAATGTTCTGGATGGCATCGCCATAGCGGCGCGCCGCCTCTTCTTCCGTTAACGAACCCCGAAGAATATCGGAAACAGAGATATTGCGGTGACTTCCCTTCGCTACCACATGATAGGAAGACGCCTCAGTGACGTCTGTAAAGTAAACAAATACGTTGAGTGACTGCCATCCCGCATAGTCGAAATGAAAGGAATGCTGCCCGCGGTCAATCAGGTTGGTTTCAGGACGGGACACGAAAAGTGAGGCTTCGAGCAATACCGGCTCGCACTTCAGGTAGGCACGCAGAATTTTTTTGATGCCGTGGTCTTCTGTTAAACGTAAGAGGGCCGGGCTAACCTCGTGTACCAAGTGGTACTCGTTAAAAGGCAGTTTGTCGGTAACTTGTCTTACTTCCACCACGAAGTCTGCCGGTAATACTCCGACAATCGCGATGCTATTGTTATGGATATCGTTCGCGATAGCGGCGGCATCGACAGGGCCGAGTAAGGATGGCTCGGTAGCGGTAAAATGATCACGAGCTGGCCGTAGTAGCCGAATCAAGTAAATAGGAAGGATGCGCCAGGGCCCGAAATGAATGAGCTGCCTCACTTTGTGGAGCGTATCGGCAAACCGAAGTCTTCTTGAAAGCTGCCTCAAGTGATTTAGCAGAGGCGCCCATCCAGCATGCTGAATTTTCCAAACACGATGAGTTTTGTGCTTCACAAACTTATCCATTGTTAGCGTTTCGCACAATCTTCAGATAGCAGAGTCAGAAGCTATCCCGCGTGGTCGTCACTTCGGTATGACGATCGCAGTGCAGTCCTAACGAACCTTTCTACCCAACTACGAATAATAAGACGTCATGTTTAAAAAATAAACAGGTCGGTTTTGCTGATATGTCATGAGGCCGAAAGGGTTGAAGGGGGAAAGGGGTTGGAAGAGGGTAGCGTGAGAGCCTTACCCTCCAATTACCAAGTTGAATAAACGAACTGCCTCGTTAGCCCGTTCTGTTCCTTAGTCCATTCGGGCTATGTCGAATTCCGGCTGTATTGGAGCAAAGGCTGTAGCATGATGGAGTTTGGCGATTTCTTTGATTTGCGTTATTCGCGTGTGAGCAGGAGTGGTAGAGAGACAGTGGGCAAAACCTGACCCCGGGGCATTTGGTTGCAGCTTTGCCGACACTACAAATGCGCGCGCTGGCGGCGTTAGACATCGCGTTCTCAACCCAAGGAGGCCACCGCCATGGACGCATCGCCCGTAAGTGCCGATCCTGTCCTGCCGCTGCTTCCATCGAAAACCGAACGTGGTCGATACATTACCCTGCTGTCCTCCCTTTCAAGTTGGAGACCACTATTTGCTGGCCGTCGCGTGCTCGATTTCGGAGCATCCTACGGCACTTCGATGGTCGCTCTTATTCGCCTGGGAGCGAGAGAAGTCGTAGGGGTGGAGCCCGACGCATCTCGCGTGGAACAGGCGCCTCCCCTGGTTGCCAAGGCGGCTCCAGGCGCCGAGGTGTCGTTCCATCACACCCCGGATACCACTGCACTCCCCTTTAAGGATGGGGAGTTTACTTTCATCCTCGCCAACGCTGTGTTTGAACATATCCCTCAGCCCAGGGATGCGTTTGTGCGTGAACTGTGGCGCGTCCTGGCTCCGGGTGGTTATCTGCTCATCAATGAGACGCCGAACAAGTACTTCCCTAAAGAGACCCACACAACGGGCCTGTGGTTCAACCATTGGCTGCCTCGCTCGGTAGCCTACCGGCGGGCTCTGCGTCGCGGGCGGTTTGATCCTGATCGTCGGGACTGGGAGAGTAGTGGCTGGAGGGGGTTGGGTTACTACGAACTCGTGCGCCCCCTAAACGGTTATCAATTAGTGCCGGAGCAAACCAAGCTCAGGCATCGATTGTTTAAGAGGTTGGGCTTTCCCCCGTCACTTCTGGACCCTTACCCGGTATGGATTCTGCGGAAGGTGGACCCACGTACTTGAGGACAAGTACTTGCCTGTGTCAGTGCCCGGAATTTGAGAGATCATGGCCACCGGACCTAACTCCCACCCGGTAATCCCGGGCTTATCGGGACCAGACGCTTTTCAGATGACCTGCCTGTCCGGCTGATCACTTTCAGCTCGACCCTCGAATCTAACGGAATCAGTCGTCCGAGAACGAAGCGGAACGTCGAAACGGCAGGACTCTCGCAGTCGCCGCCACTGCGCGCGGCTGCTGATCCACCAGCGCCTGTTGCAGCGCAAGAAGGGAGTCGTACATCAGGGTCTGGAGATCAAGTAGTGCCTTCATGGGGCTTCCCGCGATCCTGCGCCGGGCATCTATGACGAACTGCAGGCCCCGCAACCGTTGTTGGTTGCGCGCTGCGCTTTGGCGAATGCATTCGCTGATCAGGGCAGCGCGTACGATCTCAAAGCGCTCGGGATCACGCTGAGCCAAATCCTTGAGCTCATCGAACGTGGGCATGTCCATGACGTTCTTCCTTTCCTGGATACGATTAACCAGTACAGTACCACTACTGTTTGAGCTGATCATAATTTGATCGCGATGGGCGCGTTGGAAAGTGATCAGCTCGACGTCAATAATGCCGTTACAAGCTCGTCCGAAAGAGCCGGGCGGCGGCGGTCCCCAGCGGCTCCTCCCTTTAATGAATCTGGGCAAGCGCCCGGGCAATTTCCTCGCTGGAGCCCGGCCGTACCAATCGTGAAACTTCCTCGCCATCGCGCATGAAGACCAGCGTCGGCCAGAGTTTGACGCCGAAGGTGCGACCTAATCTGCGTCCTTTGCCATCTTCGATCTTGTGGTGTTGAACGGCCTGGTGCCGCTCGAACGCTTCGGCGATCAAAGGCTGGGCGGCACGGCAATAGCCACACCATCCAGTGCCGAATTCAACGACCAGCGGGCCGGATAGCTGATCCAGCTCTTCGCGGGTTGGGCTGTCGGGAGAGTAGTTTTTAGCGAATGCCATGAAGGCTCCTTGCTAATGTGGTCTGGTTGGACGTCCATGGACTCTTCACTCTACATTAGAAAATTACTCCAGTTGCTTGCAATTAACCCCATCATAGAACGGCTTAGATAGTTCACCTCAGGCAGCTCCCGATCCTGCGTCGCGTTCTGTCCGTCAAACCTCAATGATGACGTCATGCTCGGTACCATCATCTTGAAGATCAATGTGTGAGGGCTCTTGCTGAATCGGTGCAGAACCGCGCCGCACCGTAATGTGGTACACGCTACGACCGAATCGGTAACTCAAGGTATATCCCGGCCAGTGCGGCGGCAGGCAGGGTGATACCTGAAGGCTATCGCTCTTGCGCCGGATCCCCAGGATGCCCTCGAGAATGAAGCGGTACAGCCAGCCTGCGGAGCCGGTGTACCAGGTCCAGCCGCCACGCCCTACGTGGGGCGGTTCGCCGTAGATATCGGCGGCCAGGACGTAGGGCTCCACCTGGTATTGTGCGATGCGCTCGGCCGAGTCGCCGTGCTTGACCGGGTTCAGGCAGTCCAGGATGGCGCTGGCGCGTTCGGCATCGCCCATCCTTGCGAACGCCAGGCCGACCCAACAGGCGGCGTGAGTGTACTGGCCACCGTTTTCGCGAACGCCCGGCGGGTAGGCGGCAATGTAGCCCGGATCCGGCTGACCCGGCCCGCGACCGACGAACGGCGGCGTAAACAGAAGCACCTGCCCGGGGTCCATCCTGACGAGCCGTTCCCAGACCTCGGTCATGGCACGTTCCGCCCGTTGCGGGTCGGCCGCACCCGACAGCACCGCCCAGGATTGCGGAATGGAATCGATCTCGCAGGCAGGTTGGCCGGCGGAACCCATCGGTGTCTGGTCGTCGTAGTACGCGCGACGATACCAGTTACCATCCCAGGCCCGGTCGTGAAGGGATTCTTTCAGACTGCTCGCGCGGTGCATTAGTTTTTGGGCAGACGCCTCGTCGCCCCGCGCGGCACAGATGGGCGCAAACTGCTGCAGCGTCTGGATCAGGAACCAGCCCAGCCAGACGCTTTCGCCTCGCCCTCCGAGACCGACACGATTCATGCCGTCATTCCAGTCCCCACCGCCGATCAGGGGCAAACCATGGGGCCCTAGCCGATTAGCGCGGTCCAATACCCGCAGGCAGTGTTCGTAGACCGAACTGGTGTTCGGTGAGGTCTCGAACACGGCATAGCGCTCCGCCTCGCCGTCTTCCAGGGGGTGCCCGGCAAGCCAGGGCACTGGTTCGTCGAGCAGGCTGGTGTCACCTGTAGCGTTCAGATATTCGCTAACTACCAGCGGCAGCCATATCAGGTCATCGGAAATCCGGGTCCGCACACCGCGGGCGTGGGGCGGATGCCACCAGTGCAGTACGTCGCCCTCTGGAAACTGGCGGGCCGCCGCTGCCAGGATCTGGGCGCGGCAGATATCGGGCCGGGTATGCAACAGGGCCAGGGTGTCCTGCAATTGGTCGCGGAAACCGAAGGCGCCGCTGGACTGGTAAAGCCCGCTGCGGCCATGGATGCGACAGGCCAGGGTCTGGTAGAGCAACCAGCGATTGAAGAGGAAGGCAACGCTATCGTCCGGGCAGGACAGCGTCAGGGCCGCGAGGGCCTGATCCCAATAGTCTGTGGTGTCCTTCCAGGCTTTGGTGAAAGCCTGCGGCTGGCGATACCGGTCGAGCACCGCGAGAGCGGTGTCAAAATGGGCTTCGGCGCCAAGGAAGAAGGTCACCGTCTGGTCGCCGGACGCCGGCAGGTCGACATGCACCTGGAGCGCGGCGCAGGGATCGCGCCCCGGTTCGACACGATTGGCCAAACCCACCCGCTTCAATGCGGCCGGGCTTTCCAGGCCACCGTCACGACCAAGAAATTCGTTACGGTCCGTGGTGTATCCATGGACGGTGGTGTCAGTGGCCAGGAACGCGATCTGCTCGGGCCAATCGGCGTTGTAGGGATTGGCTGCGATCAGTGCACGTTGCTCCCTGAGAAACGCCGGCTGGATATACGGCCGGGTTTCTTCCCGGCGGGCGCCCAACACCCATTCGGCGTAATAGGTGAGCGTCAACCGACGTGGGCGATCCTCGTGGTTCCGAAGTGTGACGCGGATGATCTTGAGGGGATCGTCGGGCGGGACGAAGACCGTCATTCGGCTTTCGACGCCGTGGCGAATATGCTCGAAACAGGTGTAGCCAGCGCCGTGGCGGGTGCGGTACTTAGCCTCATGGGGCACCGGATTCGGCGTGGGTGCCCACAGGTTGCCGGTTTCTTCGTCCCGTAGGTACAGGCACTCGCCGGGCTCGTCCAAGGTGGGGTCGTTGCGCCAGGGGGTCAGCCGGTTCTCGCCACTGTTCTGGTACCAGCTGAAGCCGCCGCCGGATTCCGACACGATGGACCCGAAGGTCCGGTTGGCCAGCAGGTTGATCCAGGGGGCGGGTGTCGGTCGGCGATGACTGACGGTGATGACATATTCACGCCCGTCGGCCGTAAAGCCACCGTAACCGTTATCACAGTGCAGGCCCCCGACAGGGGGCAGCGATGCCGTTATGGCGTGGGCGGATGCATGGGTCGGTCTTACCCGCAGGCGCGGCAGGGGCGATTCACCGATACCCAGTCTTGCCAGGGCCCGTGACAATGACTGGGCCGAGGCATCGAGCACGACACTCGCGGCGGTCTTGAGCAGCACCACGTCTTCGGCACCCAGCGAGTCCGCCGTCAGCGGGAATATGCCACCACGGCCGCCGACATAGGGCTCGGCGTTGTGCTGGGCCAGCAACCGGCGCACGGTGTCCTGGGTGGTGCCCTCATAACCGGTATCACCGGTATTGAGCAGCACAAGGTCTACCTTGAAGTTGCGCTTGCGCCAGAAGCCGTGGATTTTCAGCAGTAGGTGGGCTGTGTCGATATCCGCCTCACGGCCAATGGTCACGAGCACGATAGGCAGGTCGCCCGAAATTCCCATGCCCCAAAGATTGGCCTGGCGGAGCCGGTTGGCGGAAAGGACGGACACCGGCGCCCGTAACTGCGGATGACCATACAGTAGGGCAGACGTCAGGGAGATCAGGGAGCGGAATTCGGTGCTGTCCAGGTGATTGCGCCAGAGGTCGCGGCTGGCCTCGGCATTGCCCTCCTCGAAGGTTCGCTGGACGCGAGGCCAGTAAGCGAAACGGCTGGCGGTCGCCAGCACGTCCTCCCGAGTCTCGCCGACGATGCGAAGAAACGCGAACTGCACGGACGTGGCGGGTTTGATCCTGATGGTTTTTTGCAACACCGCCACTGGGTCGAGGGTGTAGCCCAGCGAGCCGCTTAGGTGAGCCCCCTTGTCGAGCGCCTGCGGATTGGCGATTGCTCCTCCGCGACCGAGGAACGCTGCACGATCCGTCTCCATCGCATCGGGTTTCAGTACGCCTGAGAGCCCCATGAGGAGTTCGCCGACCACCGGCGCGTGGTGGTCCGGATCCCGGGTACGTCGCTCAAACAACAGCAGGGACCGGGACGATACGAATTCGGAGTGCACGAACAGGTTGCCAAACGCGGGGTGCTGGCTATCGGCCCGGGGATCGGCCAGTACGATCTCCGCATAACTGGTGAACCTGAGCTCGCGTGTTTCGTCACCATGGTTGGTCACCGTGACGCGTCGCAGTTCGACGTCATGCCACGGCGAGACCGTGATTTCCAGTGTCTGGATGAGGCCCCGGTCCTGGCGCTGGAATTCCACGCAATGGCTGTGGAAACGGACGTGTTCCCGAGGGGGCCGGCCTCGCATCGGGGCCCTCGGGATGGACCAGAGATCCCGGCTGTTCAGGTCCTGGACGTAAAGCCAGTTGCCCCAGCGCTCGAGAGTCGAATCCGGACGCCAGCGGGTGATCGCGTCCGACTTCCAGGTGGTGCCACCGCCACCGCGGCTGGAGACCAGGAGATTCATTCGGCCATTGGACAGCAGATGGACCCGAGGCATCGGGCTATCAGGTGCGATTTCCCAGGGTTGGATCGGGGGCGTTTCCTGCGTGGCCGCAACGCTGTCGTCGTCCTGACCGACGGTAGGGTATTCAACTTCCACGTCTGGGTTGAGGCGCTCCTGAAGGAAGAGTTCGCAGGCTTCCACCCGAGGGTCCCTGGAAAATCGCGAGACGGTATTTTGCTGGCACAGGGATATGCCCAGGCTGACCAGTGACATGCCGTGATGGTGGGCCATGTAGCTGCGCACGATGCTGTGCGAGCGGCCCAGCTCCATCCGCCGTTCGGTGTAATCGAGGGCTTCGAAGAACCCATATCGGCCCAGCATCCCCAGGCGTTCCAGATACCGGAGGTTGTCAAATGCGGCCTGGGGTCGCCATAACAGGGCCAGGAAGGTTGCGTAGGGTGCGATCACCCAATCCTCCGCCCCCTTTTTGCTGCGTAGCGACAGGTCCGGCACCCCGAACGCGTGGTAGGCGTAGTTCTGGGCCCCGTCGAGCAGGTAGTAACCCGATTCGGAGATACCCCAGGGCACCTCGCGGCTTTCGGCATAGCGAATCTGGTGATCGATGGCGCCCCGCGCGCTGATGCCGAGCAGCGTCGTTGCCGGCTCCCGCATCAGCAGTTGCGGCATCAGGTACTCGAACATCGTGCCGCTCCAGGACAGCAGCAGCGGCTGGCCTTCGTCGCGGGTCAGCGGGCGGCCCAGGTGGACCCAGTGCCGGGAGGATACATCGCCCTTGGCGATGGCGAGGAAGCTGGCGAGGCGGGCTTCCGAGGCAAGGAGGTCGTATGCGTTGTCGTCCAGTCTGCCCAGATCGACGTTATAACCAATGCGAAAGACCTGTTTCTCCCGGTCGTAGAGGAAGCCCAGATCGGTATCGACGAACCAGCTTTCACAGGTTTCGGCCAACTGCCGGGACTGCTTCAGCAGAAGACGGGCAGCCTGTGCGCCCTTTGCGATGGCGGCGGGCAAATCCTGCAACAATTGCTGAAAACCGGACGGCAATACTTCATCAGGGCCGGTGTCCTCCAACTGTTCAATGAGAGGCTGGAGTTGCTCGTCCAGTCTTGCCAGGGCATGGAAGGAGGGGGCTTTCAGGAGGCGGTGTTCCAGTTCTTGCCAGGTCTCGTATTGCTCGGGCGTCAAATCGCTCCGGGTGACGGCGGGTCGACTATTGAACAGCGTCCACCAGGGCAGGAACTGATTCCGGCTTTCGTACAGGCGTCTAAGATGATGATGCGAGCGTTCCAGCCATATCCGCAGGTCAGCCAGTATCGAGGGCGGCAGCGACTGGGTCTCGCGCAGGACCCGCTGCACTGCCGGGTCCACGCCATTGTTCAGGTGGTTCTCCAGGACGGCGATAAGGCCGGGCCAGAGTGTGGGCGCCGAGCGGACATCGATGACCGCTTTGCGAATCGTCGCCAACGTCTGGGTAAGCGCGCGCCGTGGCTCCGTATCCGGATATTCTTCGATCGAGTCTTCGAGCACGCCAACGCAGTCGAGCAGACCCTCGAACTGGCTGAAACGCAGGGCCGGTTCGTCTTCGAAACCCAGCAAACCCTGTTTCAGCGCCAGCAGACAGCCCAGCAGGTTACCGCTATCCACGGTCGACACGTATGCTGGAGGCAGGGTCGTGAGCTGATGGGTATCGCACCAGTTATGAATATGACCGCGAAAGCGTGGCAGGCGCTCCATGGAGCGCAGCGTGTTGCGCGAGCGGATAACCAGCTCCTGCGCATCGATATAGCCCATATCGTAAGCGGTCAGGTTGCTGACCAGCAGTAAGCCGATGTTTGTGGGGGAGGTGCGGTGCGCAACGGTCCCTTTGGGCTCTTCCTGGAAATGATCCGGAGGCAGCCAGTGGTCTTCCGGGCCGACAAACCGTTCGAAGAAATACCAGGTGCGGCGCGCCAGCCGCCTCAAGTGGGTCCGGTCTTCTTCGCGGATGTTTTCGATGGGCAGCTTTCGATCCCGCCGCATCAGGAAAGCCAACTGGGGCGACACCAACCAGAGCAGCAGGATGGGAAAGGCATAGATGAGCATGGTCGGCGAGCTGATCCAGAACAGGGCCGCGACAACGATGGCACTGGCCGGACCGGCCCACATGGTGCGCCAGTAACGCCATGGTGTCGATGTGTTGGCCCGACCGGCTTCGAGGGCTGCCGGCGACCACTCGAGCAGGCGCCGATAGCTGATCCAGCTGCGGTAGAGGGAGCGAATGACCGCGTCCAGGGTGATCAGCGCTTCCTGGGGCAGGAACGCGACGACGAATAGCCAACGTTTCAGATCCCCTTTCAGGTTGCGGACCTGCTGGGAGGCCCGTCGCCGGCGCACGGTCGCATGGGCCAGCCCGACGAATCCCGTAAGGCTCGGGACCAGCAGGGTCAGCATCGCCAGCGTGGTCCAGTGAAGCGGCGAGCCCGGCAGGGCGAACCAACCCATGAGCAACAGCAACAACAGCCACGGCGACTGCAGGCTGCGCAGCAGGTTGTGAGCCAGTTGCCAGCGATGCAAACCGGACAACCGGTTGGGTCTGCGTTTCCCGTCCTCGGTGGGCACGGTCGGCCACAGCCAGGGTAGAAGCTGCCAGTCGCCCCGGATCCATCGATGCAGCCGCCGCCCATAAGAGAGGTACTCGGGCGGGTACTCCTCGTACATGACGATGTCGCTGACCAGTGCGGTGCGTCCGTGGATGCCTTCGAACAGGTCATGGCTGAGTACCGCCCCCTCTGGCACCGCATTGCGCAGGCTCGCCTCGAAGGCAGCCACATGGTAGAGACCCTTGCCGGTAAAGATGCCCTCACCAAACAGGTCCTGGTACGCGTCCGAGACGGCCAGGGTGTAGAGGTCCAGCCCTCGGTCGCCGGAGAAAATCCGTGTGAAGATATTGCGGGTCGCCGTCATGGGATTGATCTCGACGCGGGGCTGCAGAATGCTGTAGCCGTAACGCACCCTACCGGTCTCCTCGTCCCACACCGGCTGGTTCAGTGGATGGGCAATCGTGCCTATCAGGCGTCGCGCGCCATCCACGGGCAGCAACGTATCGGCATCGAGGGTGATCACGTATCGGGCCTGCCGCAGCCACTCGACATCGCCCGCCATTTCGGTGAACGAACCGGACTCACCGGTCAGCACGTAATGGTTGAATTCCTTGAGCTTGCCGCGCTTGCGCTCCCACTCGGTCCAGATGCCGTCCTGCGGGTTAAGGCAACGCGCCCGATGCATCCAGAAGAAGGGCGCGTGACCTTCACTGATGTAGTGGTTGTTAAGCGCCTCGATACGGTCACGGAGTTCAGCCAGTAGCGCCTTGTCTCGTGACGTTCTGGCCTTGGCTGCATCGAACAGGCCCGTCAGCAAACCGAAGCGCAGTTGCTTGTCGGCGTTGGCCAGGTAATGACGCTCGAGCTGGTCAATGGCGTTCTGGATGTCCTCTTGACGGGCGATCAGCAGTGCCATGCAGACGGCCGCCTTGTGGGCGGGGTCGATACCTTCCGTGAAATCGAGTTTGTGCAGCACCCGTGTCGGCACGGTCAGCGTTGCGAGCCAGTTCACCAGGATCGAAGCCAGCACCAGGGCGGGTACGGCAACCACCAGAGCGACCCAGACAACCTGCCAGGGGCCGCCGGAATACACGGCATAGATCACGGGAATGACAAAGAGCAAGAGGGCCGTCAGCGACAAGGCCATGAAGTAGAGCCATTGGCTGTGAAGCGCCAGCCAGCGTGTCAGTCGGGTCGTCCAGTCAAGCCGGACATCGATTCGCTGCTCCAGTATCCGGTAGCCCTCACCCAGCAGGAAGTAACCGATGTGGTTGGCAGAAGGCGTGACGGCCAGGGTGTCGTCATCGGTGTCCCGCGCCAGGTCAAGGACGCATCGAGCGACGGCCAGCTCATCGAGTTTGCAACGTCTGGCCAGTTGCTCGACCCGGTTGCGGTAACGGTCACGGGTGCCGAAATCCATGCGGGCATAGGCGCCGGCAGGGTCTTTCTTCAACAAGGCCTCGACCTGGGATGTCCGTTCGAAAAAACCTTGCCAGTTGGCGCGTTCGAGTCGATGCAGGGTCAATATGCCATCAGCCACTACATCCCGGCTTTCGACATCAACCATACCCAGGTGCGAACTGCGGGCGACCAGGTCAACGGACCGGCGCTGCACCGTTTCCAGTATCTGCACGATGGCCCGATAGCGTAGGAACAGGGGCAATGCCCAGAGTTCGGCCGTATTCAACGGCGCTGTCCCTTTCTGTTCGAGTACTGTGGTCTCCAGCACGTTGTTGTCGAAGCGTTGTTCGGATCGTTCGAGAGCGACACGGGCTATTTCCTGGACTCGGGTCTGCCCGGCCCGAGGCCCCGTAACAAGAACGGGCAGGTGCTCTACGAAGTCGGCTGAAAGGTCCCGGCGCACCATGTGCAGGACGCGACGTATGAGGTATTCGTTATCCAGGTACCAGTCGATCCACGGCGCCGCTGCCGACGGGTTGTTTCTCAAACGGTGGAGCTCTTTATGTGTACGGTTCAGCCGGTGACTGTAACGGTTCAGGGTCTCATCCAGGGCGCGATAGGCCAGACGTGAGCCGGGCCCGATGCTCGACAGCGGGCTCTGCCCGGCGTAGGTGGAATGCGGCGTTCCCATGTCGATACTGCCGAGCTTGCCGTGATCCTTTTGGGTGTTTTTGGTAGTCATCAATGCCCCCAGGCTTCGCGGGCAGCTTTCTCGGCAACGGTCAGGTCGATTTCATGAGGTTCTAGGTCCTGGATGACCAGCAATGGCAGTTCACCGTAGACCACGGCGTTGAGGGGTAGGGCGCCCAAGGGCCAATGGCTTACGCAGGTCTTGCCGTGGGCAGCCATGACCACAAGGTCGGACTGGCCTCTGCGTGTCGTTTCCCAGAGCGCCGTAACCGGCGAATCCCGGACCTCGACGTTTGATTGCACGCGCAGTCCGTCGTTTTTCAATCGGTCCCCGACACGCCCCAGGTAGTCTTCAATGCGTGTGCGGAATTCAGCTTCCAGCTCGGTAACCGTCCCGAGTCGTGGATCGTCTTTCGCTATCTGGTAGTGGTGCCGCAGCGAGGGAACGAGAGAGATCAGTTCAACCGTACTTTCATTGTGACGTCCGAGCATCTCCACCAGGGGCAATACGCACTCTGATCGGCTGCTGCCATCCAGCGGGACGGTTATCCGGTTGTAGTGGGCTTCCTGCAGGGGGTTGCACTGGTCCGTCAGGGCGCGTACCAGCAGGAATGAGACATGGGCCTGCAGGATGGACTTATGGGCGACGCTGCCGAGCATGTAGTGGCTGATACCACCAATCCCGTGACTGGTCATGGCCAGCAGGGTATGGCCGTCGCCCCGGCAAAAGTTGATGATTTGATCGGCTGGTTCGCCTTCCAAAGTCACTGTTTCGGGATGCAGTCCGAGAGCGCCCAGCCGCGATGCGATGGCATCGAGGTAAGCGGCAGCTTCGGCTCGCATGGCGTCCCAGGCCACGGGATCTGCGGGGTAGGAATCGCTGCCGCCGTTTTCATGTTGCAGGACCCGAATCAGAACGAGCTCGATGTCGAGCGTCTTGGTGAGATTTATGGCGTGAGGCAGGACCCATTCGGCCAGACAGGAGCCGTCCAGGGGTACGACGATGCGTTGAAACATAGCGGTTTCCCTCGCTCAGTCCTCAGAGCACTGGCACAGGGAATGATCAGACTGCGGGCTTGATAGCGGGAGCTCCTGTAAAACGCCCGATTGACTCGTTGGTAGTGTGACGTTTCGAACCTGGTAATCCGTATTATTTTTTATAACTCCGGCGCGGAGTCATTTCAACGCTCTCTTCCTTACAGGCCACTCATACTAGACTCAGATCAGTTTTTGCTGGAATAAAATGATCCGTTCGCTTGCGGGACCGGTTGGTCCTATTGGTTCATCCGTCGTCGCCCTTTCTTGGTATACAGGCGAAGAGGGTGCACAATTCACCGAGGTATCCGTTTGAGAAGCATTCACTCGAGAGGTACCCACGCGAATTCAGGCATCGAAATCGTTCGTCCATACAGGAAGTGGAGTTATTCATGCAGCCCAAAGATATCGTGGCGCAGTTCATCGCTGACATTCATGCCCAGCGTTTTGATGAAGCAAAGGATTTGCTGGTTGAGGAGGGGTTCGAGTACGTGGGGCCGAACATGCGGTTCCTTAACCGCGACGACATGCTGGCCTACCAATTCGGCATGGCAGCCATCCAGAAAGACCTGATTGTCCGCCAGCTCAGTGCCGATGGCGAGCACGTGTTCGCGATCCTGGATTACCGGACCAATTTCGAGCCGATCGGGGATGTGCGGCTGGCGGTCTGGTTTCGTGTCGGGAACGACAAGATCCACACGGTCGAGGCGTTCTATAATGCGGCCGTCGTTGAGAATATGTTGGGTGGTAATCTGCCATCCGCTGGATGAGCATAACTGCACGGGGACGCCTTGCTGACGATTATGGGTGTCTATCGCAAATATCGGTCTCCGTTTCGCCTACTGCTCATTTTCCCATCACCAGTTAATGCCCCTCGCACCCATCCGCCGTATATAGTCACTATATAGCCGCTATATATAGTCACCATCAGGTGTCCGCTAACCGGGACAGGTTCGATCGTCCCGGTTTCGCCGGAGAAGCTTCTCAAGCGCCCACAAGGAGGTCGCCATGGAAAGGATGAGATCGTTTGGTCACTATGTTCTGGGCCCCATTAGCACCGAAGGACTGGCAGCCGCTCTGCCTGGTGGGAGACTGGGGGGATTGATGAGTGTCTACTGGCACGAATATGTGAAAACCTGGATGTTCCGGGGTTTCCTGGGGCTGCTGATCGGTTATGGATTTAGCCGTCTGCTGTCCAATGCCTATTTTCTCGAAGCCGCCAAGCAGATGATGGCACCGCTGTTCTGGAATGTCGTGGTGGTGGTTGGACTATTCTTTGCGCTTATCGGTATTGTCGCGCACCTCGTTAAATTTACACCGCTCGCGGCGTACTTCATGAAGTCGTCCAAGGCGATCATGAACTTTGCCTCCGAAGTCGGCGCGCTGGGATTCGGCGTGGTTCTGGGGCTGATATGCATTGCCGCCTTCCAATCGGGAATGAACGAGTTCAGCGACTTTATGCAGTCGTTCGCCGGGATTGCCCTGCTCGTCCTGGTGCTTTTGCTTAACCTGATCGTCTGGTGGGTGGCCTATTGCCTGCGGGATGACACGCCCCGGCCTGAGTATTTTATCTATGTCGATCAGAACAAGGGGCTGTTGTTCATTCTCTGCATCGCCATGATCGTGTTGTTGATGGTGGCATCGACGCTGGCCACCATGGGTACCTGAACCCCTCACAGGTTGTTTGTACCGCCTGCCCCATTCGTGTCAGTGTCCGCCTCACTGATGGCTGGATTTTGAGGTTCTCGCCAAAAGCACGGTTACGATGAGGGGGCGGGATGACTCGATGGAGCGGGGCGCTAGTCGCATTGGCTGCATTTTGCTGGGGAGTGTCCGGCGGGATCGGCGGCATTCTGGTGGATCGGGATTGGGACCCTTTCGTGGTGTCCTTCTACCGGGGTGGCGTCGGGTTACTGATCGTTCTCTGCTGGCTTTGTCTGCAACCGCGCGGTAGCGGCCTTGGAAACCGCCGTCTGTGGTTCTGGTCGGTTGTCGCCGGCATCGGTGTGGCTGGCAACTTCACCTTTTACTTCATCAGCATCCATCACGGTAGTCTGGCGGTCGCCGCCACGCTGATGTATTGCGCGCCAGTCTTCGTCTACCTCGTCTCGTTCGCCCTGAAGCTTGAAAAGCCCAGCCTCTTCAAGTGGCTGGCGGTGTGCCTCGTACTGGTTGGGATTGTGTTGCTGACCGGTCTCTACGAAATCGATGCGGGTAGGGTGACGCCCATTAGCCTCATCACGGGCCTGCTTGCGGGTCTTTCCTATGCCATCTTCATTTTTGGTTTCAAATATGCGGCCCCACAGGGCAGCCCGCAATCCATCCTGACACTGGCATTTGCGACGCTTGCCCTGTTGCTCCTGATACCGAGCGACTTCAGCCAAATCGTTAGCGTCCCCGGATCGCAGGACCTCTACCTGTTCGCTGGATTGGGTCTGCTTGGCGCCGGGCTTTCGTTCTTCATATACGTCCGGGGCCTCAAACATACGCCTCCCGCCGTCGCATCGATTGTCGCCATGGTCGAGCCGGTGACCGCATCCCTGTTTGGTGTGACGATACTTGGCGAGACCTTGGAAGCCCTCCAGCTCGTCGGGATGGCCATCGTTCTTGTGACGGTGTCGGCTATGGGTGTGTTCTCGCGGAATTAAGGTTCGGCCCGCCACGGCAGTGGCTTTCTCTTTGCTCTATGTTGGGAGCCAAATCAATAGTGAACGTTACCATGACGTTTGATGTTGATATCAAGGAGGACATGCCATGGCGATGTTAGAGGACATTGCGAATTACCTGACTGAGAACGAGCTCAAACTGGCCACTGCCGAATCCTGCACCGCAGGTCTGGCCATTTCCGAGCTGTCTCGTATCCCAGGTGTGGGAAAGGCTATCGATTGCGGACTCGGGGTCTATTCGCCCGAAGCCAAGAACCGCTATCTCAATGTGAGCTTCGAGACTATCGACAAGTACGGACTGACCAGTGAAGCCGTCGCCCTGGAGATGGCAATCGGTGCACTGAATAACAACAATGCCGATGTCGCGATTGCCAACACGGGCATTGCCGGGCCCGGGGGTAGTGACGATGGCACACCCATCGGGACCGTCTGCTTCGCCTGGACGTTCCGCGTGGGCGATAGCACATACCAATATGCGGAAACCCGACAGTTCGACGGGGATCGCAATGAAGTCCGGTTGGCGGCGGCCCACTATGTGCTCGAACAAATACCGGTTTACCGTGAGAAGGCCAGTGCGGAGCACGACAGTAAGAGCTGATAGCAAGGAGAAACGTCGATGGAAAATCGTTCCAATACGGAAATCCAGAAGCACATCATCAGCCAGTTGAATGTACACCCGAGCGTTGATCCGGATGAAGAAGTGGGCCGTCGGGTAAAGTTTCTCTGCGAGTATATGGAGAAATCCGGACAGCGAACGCTGGTACTGGGTATTAGCGGTGGTGTTGATTCTACTGTTGCTGGCAGGCTGGCCCAGTTGGCGGTCGAGAGAACTCGCGACCAGGGCGGGGATGCCCGCTTCGTTGCGATGCGTTTGCCTTACGGTGAGCAGAAAGATGAGGCGGATGCCAGGCGTGCTCTCGACTATATAGCGCCGGATGAGACCCTGACCGTGGGCATCAAGGGCGCTAGCGACGCCATGCTGGCCTCGCTTGAGGAGAGTGGCCTGGAGTTTGGTGATGAAGAACACCGGGATTTTGTCCTGGGCAATATCAAGGCCCGGCAGCGCATGGTTGCCCAATACGCTGTGGCCGGCGCCCGAGGCGGTCTCGTCATTGGTACCGACCAGGGCGCGGAAGCGGTAATGGGCTTTTTTACCAAGTTCGGCGATGGTGCTTGCGACCTGACGCCGCTTGACGGCTTGAACAAGCGCCAGGTTCGTGAAATAGGCCGGGCGATAGAGGCTCCGTCTGAGCTAATAGAGAAGCAGCCCACTGCTGACCTCGAATCGTTATCTCCCCAAAAGACCGATGAATCGGTATTTGGCATCAGTTATGACGAGATCGATGATTTTCTGGAAGGTAGAGAGGTTGGTGAGACGGCTTATCGGACCATTTTCGAGGCCTATTTTAAAACTGAACACAAGCGCACGCTGCCACTCGTGCCCCAGTAATAACGCTTAAGGGCGTGACCGGTTTACCATTGCGGTTGCCCGACCCGCCCGGCTGGGTACCGGGCGGTGTCGTCGGGAACCTGTTGGACGACCATCGTCTCAAGTAGGCATGGTTTCGCCGAGCTTGGGACGAGAGTTCAGAGGTTTGCCGTTTCTTGGTAGGGCTTCGGTCGAATAGTGTATGTCCATGTAGTCAGAGCTGAAATCACTGAATCTGGCCAGCCCTTCCCAATCTACAACAGTAATGTTTGCAGGGCCCACAGCTACGAGATTTTTCTCGCGAAGTGTTCGCATCACCCGATTCACATGCACATTGGACATTCCTAGCGCGGAGCCCAGCTCAATTTGCGTTAGTGGTACACTCCTGCGCTCTGGCTCGCTGTCAGCTACGCCGTGTATACGATAGGTCATTTCGCAAAGAAAGTGAGCTAGTCGCGTAGTAGCTGGTAGGTGGGCGATTCCGATTAATAAAGCACGTTGCGACGCTTCGATGGCCATCTTTGCTCGAGAGAAGGCTCTGGTTATCGAAGGTGAACTACGTAAAACCTCTTTCAATTCACCGTAATTGACGCGAACTGCTTCGACGTTGGTGACGGCACGAATGCTGTGATCGGTTTTGGAGATCAGCGCGTTATTGATGTCAGAAGTATCCCCCGGCAGGAGAAAACCCAAAATACATAACGTACCGTCCAGCAAGATCGTACTGCGACATGCCCACCCCTTTTCAATGACATAGATATCGTCAAGGTAACGGCCTTGAGGGACGATTTCTTCCCCGCGGACGTGGTAGCTCTGACTGCATTCCAAATTATGAAGGCGAGTAATATCTCCGCTTGTCAACGGCGAGTGTAGCTGAAGTTTTCGTGTCAAAGCTGCAAATGGTTGAGATTTCTCGTCCAAGAGGTTCCCTTAATTTATAGATCGCTATGGTCCAGTCCCGAACTTTCAAGAAAGGGGTATTACCTCGTTCCAGTTCCAAAAAGCTATCGGGCATGACGCCTGTCGATGCGCATTACTTCCAAATGCGGAATTGCAGGACGTGAGTAGGTATAAAGCTATTTAGAATGCGGCGACATAACTTAAGTTAGCACTAGGAGTCACTTTGCGAAAAGTCTGCATTAATAAACGAAATAGTTAGAAATCATGACTCCACTCCAGCTAGAACTACTGCATCGCGATCCGATGTATCGCCCGTTGAGTTCGCGGCTACTGATCCATGTTGGTGTACATGCCCGCCATCTGTAGAACAATTCGAAGTTCAGCCCCCTGGATGGAGGCCACCCTAATGAGTGTAATCCAAGGTGCCAGCAGTATGGCTCCGGCAGTGCCTGCATACCCGAAGGGAAGATACCAAGTTGTTCGAATGGATTAGCAATTACAGCACCGCCCTTCAAATCACGCTGGGTATACTCACACTCGGCGTCTGGTATTTCTATGGCCATATCCTCAAAGCGTCCTACGACCGGAAACGGCGCCCCCGCGTTCTCATCAATAAGGGACTGGGCACGCTACACCTGGATTCGCCTTGTCTCATCTGCAATATGAGCAGCGATTCCATTTATGTGCTGTGCCTGATAGCCGAGCTTGAAACCTCAGAGGGCACATTTACGGCCCAGGTTACGCATTACGAGATGGAGGAAGGTGGCCAGACCTCCCGATTAAGTACCCGTCAGCAGCCCATCGATAGCGGCCAGTGCATGAGGATCAGGCATTTTCGGGAGCTTGTTACCCGGGCGGCCGAGGCCGGTAACATCGCGGTACAGGACGGGTTGCCGCAGGACGACGGCGTAGTGTTTCGGTCGCTCGCCGTAACAGCCATTTGTATGTACAGCTCGGAAGACCAGCCTTTCGGGACCGAGCGGGGATTTGATCTGGATTGCTCCAGGAAAAGTACGCCTCGGCTTATCCCTGTCGAATCAGATGCGAAGCGACTCGTGTCACGCAAGGATCGAAAGAAGGTAGCGACTTGGCTCAGGCGTTACACCTGAGTCCCTATCCCTCTCATAATCGTCGGTGATGACTGGATGAAAAAGGTTCATCACACGTTAGCGGGAACCGCGTAACGGAAAGCATTCGGGGAATGAGATGGCGGTCGGACTGCGTCCGACCGCTGTGTTCTTTTGGACTGCATCTTAACCCTGTAGCAGGCCCTTAGGCTGCCATTTTCTGACACGCCTCTGCACAGCGACGACACGCAGTTGCGCACCGCTGGCAGTGGTCGTGATCGTGTTTTTCACACTCTTCCGCACAAGCTTCACAGACCTGCGCGCAAAGCTGGCAGATAGCGACAGCGTGCTCGCTTTCACGCGCCAGCGCGCCGGCGGCGAGCCGGCAGAGAGCGGCGCAGTCCATATCCGTACGGATGCAGCGGGCCATCATGGCGACGTTGTCTTCCTTCAGACACGACGTCGCGCAGTAATCGCAGATGTCCGCACACTCATTACAGGCGGCAATACAATCGGCGTATTTTAGCGTGGACATAGAGACCTCCATTTCCAAGTAAAGTATTTTTCCACGTGCTCGTATAAAAGCTCAGCGCTCACTACCGCGTAGCTGAGCAATCGTGCTGCTTTCGGGAGCAAGCCCCGGCCGCATAACAACCTTTGTGCAATGGTCGCTCTTATCGCGAAACATGCGATAGGCGTTGGCTGCTTCCTCCAGCGGGAGGCGATGGCTGATGACGAAGCTGGGATCGATCTCGCCCTTCTCGACGCGCTCCAGCAATGGTTTGAGATAATGCTGGACATGGGTCTGCCCGGTACGGACCGTCAGTGACTTGTTCATCAGGCTGCCCAGGGGAAGTTTGTCGCCTATACCGCCATAAACCCCGGGGACGGAGACCGTGCCACCCTTTCGACAGGACATCAGCGCCTGACGCAGGGCCGCGGGCCGATCGGTCTCGAAGCGGACGATCTGCTTCGCTCGGTCATAGATGTGCTCGATACCCAGCCCGTGACCCTCCATGCCGACGGCATCGATACACGCGTCAGGACCTCGGCCGTGGGTCATGGTCTTGAGCTTTTCCACCAGTTGCGGTGGGCTCGACAGGTCCCGTAGATCCACCGTTTCCGCTTTCTGGCGGCGGGCCATTTCGAGACGTTCGGGGATCTCATCGATGGCAATGACCCGGGCTGCACCGAGCATGAAGGCGCTGGCGATGGTGAACTGGCCCACTGGACCGCACCCCCATACCGCGACCGTGTCGTCAGGCTGGATGTTGCAGTTTTCGGCGGCCATGTAGCCGGTGGGAAAGATGTCCGTGAGGAACAGCACCTGGTCATCGTGCAGGTGCTCAGGGACCTTCATTGGGCCGACGTCGGCATAGGGGACCCGGACATATTCGGCCTGGCCGCCGGAGTAGCCACCGACGAGATGGGAATAGCCAAAGATGCCGCAGGGGGTATGCCCCCAGAATTTCTCGGCCAGGGCAACATTTGGGTTCGAGTTGTCACACAGAGAATAAAGGTCCCGACGGCAGAACAAGCAGTTGCCGCAGGATATGGTGAACGGGACAACGACACGGTCACCGACTTTCAGGTTCTTGACGCTGGAGCCCAGCTCCACGATCTCACCCATG
The DNA here is from genome assembly GCF_036511935.1 of Marinobacter nanhaiticus D15-8W. NCBI lineage: Bacteria > Pseudomonadati > Pseudomonadota > Gammaproteobacteria > Pseudomonadales > Marinobacteraceae > Marinobacter > Marinobacter nanhaiticus. The sequence continues at coordinate 409,931 of NZ_AP028878.1, forward strand.
AACTCGTGACCGAGTATATCGTCCTTCTGCATCGTCGGAACGAACCCGTTATACAGATGCAGGTCTGAGCCGCATATCGCCGTCGACGTGACCTTGATTATCGCATCCCGCGGATTGACGATTTCAGGGTCCGGAACGGTTTCCACGCGGACATCCTCAGTGCCGTGCCAGCATACGGCCCTCATGGCTTCCTCCTGACCTTCTGCGTCCGATTGGTGGGCACTTCACCTGTTTCCATGTAGGCCTTAAGGTGGCGAAGGTTTTGGGTGAGCACCGAATTCTCGATGCCTGAGAGGAAGTGGTTGATGGCGGAACCGGCTGCGCCGCCTGGGGGTTCGAAGTTGAGATTGACGAACAGGTTCGTCCCTCCGACTTCATCGGGCCTGAAAGAGACGTCGCCCCAGGTACTGATATCCGACCCGTGCAGTGAACGCCAGGCGAGACGGCGGTTCGGTACGTCTTCCGTCACCTCGGCGAACCATTCTACCGAAGTGCCAAGCGGGCCTTTGGCGACCCAGTGGGTATGTCCGGTATCGGTGGCCTTGATGTCGTCAATAAAGCTCATCACTTCCGGAAGGCGCACGAACCCGTGCCAGAACTCGTAGACATCCTCCGGTGGCCGGTCGATGTTGACTGAACTTTCAAGGTGGACGTTGCGGCGTTGAAGGCCAGGAAATGGCGTTTTCTGGGAAGCGCCCACCTTCGGTTTCGCGGCATCAAGGAAGATTGCTGAACCGATGCCCGCAAGCAAGCTGCCGAGAAGTCCTCCGCGACGCCAGCCAACCAGCGCGGCCAGTGTTCCTCCCAGCAACGCAGCCCCCTTCATCAACTGTTGAGGGGAAGTACCCTGCCGACCCGCGGGGTTACGTGTCGGCGATCTCCTCCGTACTGGATCTGTCATAGGACCTCCTTGTAGTGATGAACATCGATGAACAACGATGAGCAGTCATGAGCAAGGATGAGCAGGCTCAGCTTCATAGTGAACCCGTCCAGGGAGGTCTGACTTATCCTGGGTTAAAACCAGGTCTATTTGGCCGCAAGTAAAGAAGTCGGGGACTGTCGCAGAAGGGCTGTGCGAAATATATACAGTTGCTTAATGTTTGACGGTTCTCAGGTCGGCAGGCCGAAATCGGGGCGCCACCCGCGGATGGCGCCTCGCATCCAAACCGCCTCTACGCCACGGCTCGAGCCACCGCCCGCCCGGCACTGCGACCGGAGAACAGGCAGCCGCCCAGGAAGGTCCCTTCCAGTGCTCGATAACCGTGCATGCCGCCACCACCGAAACCGGCCGCTTCACCCACCGCATAGAGACCCTGGATACGCTCGCCCTGTTCATTGAGCACTTGCGCGTTGAGGTCTGTCGACAGGCCACCCAGCGTCTTCCGGGTCAGGATGTTGAGGCGCACGGCAATCAGCGGTCCGTGTTTCGGGTCAAGGATACGATGGGGCTTGGCCGTGCGGACGATCTTGTCGCCGGTGAATTTCCGGGCATTGTGGATCGCCATCACCTGGAAGTCCTTGGTGAATGGATTGTCCAGTTGCCGGTCCCGGGCCTCGATCTGGCGGCGGATATCCGCCGGGTCCAGCAGGTTGTCGCCGCTGAGTTCGTTCATGCCCCGCACCAGATCCTCAAGGTTGTCGCGCACCACGAAGTCGACACCGTGCTCCTTGAAGGCTTCCACCGGGCCCGTCCCCTTGCGGCCGATCGGCCGTTGCGCCGTCTGCAGCCAGCTCTTGCCGGTGATATCCGGATTCTGCTCGGAGCCGGATAGGGCAAACTCACGCTTGATGATGCTCTGGTTGAGGATGAACCAGCTGTAGTCGTAACCGGTGGACTGGATATGGGCGAGCTGGCCCAGGGTATCCGAGCCGGGGTAGAGCGGAGCGGGGAAGCGTCGGCCCTCGGCATCGAACCAGAGCGAAGACGGCCCCGGCAGGATGCGGATGCCGTGCATCGGCCAGATCGGGTTCCAGTTCTGGATGCCCTCGACGTAATGCCACATCCGGTCCGGGTTGATGACGCGGGCGCCTGCGGCCTCGGTGATGCCGATCATCCGGCCGTCCACGTGCGCGGGCACGCCGCTGACCATGCGTTTCGGTGGCCGGCCCAGGCGCTCCGGCCAATTACGGCGCACCAGTTCGTGATTGCCGCCGATGCCGCCAGAGGCCACGATGATGGCCTGGGCCCGGTACTCGAAAGGCTCCTGCTCGTCGCGGTTGGTCTTGATGCCACGTTCGGCGCTATCCGGGGCGAGCACCTGTCCCCGCACGCCGTCGACATGTTCGCCCGTGGTCAACAGTTCATCCACACGGTGCCGGAAGCAGAAGCGGATCAAGCCCTGCTTTTCCGCCTCCCGCGCACGCCTCTCGAAGGGCTCGACGATACCGGGCCCGGTGCCCCAGGTGATGTGGAAGCGTGGGACGGAGTTGCCGTGGCCGCAGGCGTCGTAACCGCCTCTTTCCGCCCAGCCCAGCACCGGGAACACCCGATGGCCCATGGCCCGTAGCCATTCACGCTTCTCGCTGGCGGCAAAGGCGACGTAGGCCTGGGCCACCTGCCGCGGCCAGTAGTCTTCTTCCCGGTCGAACCCGGCCGTGCCCAGCCAGTCTTCCCAGGCCAGTTCGGGGGAATCCTTGATGCCCATCCGACGTTGCTCGGGGGAGTCGATGAACATCAGCCCACCCAGCGACCAGAAGGCCTGGCCCCCGAGGTTCCGTTCCGATTCCTGTTCCACGATCAGCACCCGCCGCCCTGCATCGGCCAGTTCGGTCGCCGCCACCAATCCTGCCAGTCCGGCGCCCACGATAATGACATCTGCCTGTTCGGCCATATCGAGCCCTCTTCTTATTGTGTGTATGCCACGACACCGTCTTTCCCTGCAGAAAGGATGGCCTGGCCAATTCGATCCAGCCCCTCAGTATAGGCGACGCCGGGGTAAAAGGTCGCCCGTTGAAAGCGCCAACGCACCTGTTTACCTGTCAATGACATGCGTTGCTGAATCTTGTTGGCTCCTTGCCTATCCTCGAAGCTGTTCATTGGTCCCTGGGCGCGAGTACCCCAGCCGTTATGGAAGACATCCCGACATGGAATTGACGAGCACGCTAAAGCTGTTTGCAGATTACAACCTTATCGTAGTGGTACTCGGGCTTGGGGTCCTGGCGCTTGCGGTGCTGCTCCACCGCTTCCGGCACTACCCGTTTTCCTTCCCGATCGTTGCACTGGCATTGGGCTATATCGCCTTTGCGTTGCCGCTGGGTATTACACCGCCGGATCCTCTCAAGCAGAGCAAGATGGCCGTCCACCTGACCGAGATCGGGGTGATCATTTCGCTCATGGGTGTGGGGCTGAAGATCGACCGCTTGCCGAGTTGGCGTGCCTGGAGTTCGACCTGGCGCATGTTGGCCATCGCGATGCCCCTGACGATCGCTGGCGTCGCCTTGCTTGGCTGGTGGATGGTGGGGTTCGCGCCGGCAGCTGCCCTGCTGCTGGGCGCGGCGCTCGCGCCGACGGATCCGGTGTTGGCGTCGGATGTGCAGGTGGGCGAGCCCGAAGACTCGGTCGACGAGGGTATCGATCCTACGCAGAAGGAAGACGAGCTGAGGTTCACCCTGACCTCGGAAGCCGGGCTCAATGATTCCCTGGCCTTCCCCTTTACCTACCTGGCCCTGCTCATGCTGTTTGAAGGCGGCTCGCCGTCAAACTGGCTCGGTCACTGGCTGGTCATCGACGTGGTTTACCGGATTGCCATCGGCATCGGCGTCGGCGTATTGGCCGGCTGGCTGCTGGCGGTGGTCCTGTTGCGGCTGCCGGTGGAAACCGAACAGGAAAGAATGAAGGCCGGCGTAGGTGCGCTGGCGGGTACCTTGCTGCTTTATGGCGTCACCGAAGTATTCGGCGGCTATGGCTTTCTCGCGGTCTTCATCGGCGCGATGACCATCAAGCACCGTGAGAAGACCCACCAGACACACCGCTCGTTGCATACCTTCGCAGAGCAATCCGAGCAGCTGTTGATGACCGGTATCCTGATCGCGCTGGGCGGTGCCGTCGCCGGTGGCTTGCTGGAACCGCTTACCTGGGAGGCTGCACTGCTCGGCATTCTGCTGATCCTGGTGTTGCGACCCGCGGCGGGTCTTATCGGCCTGTTGGGCGCCAAAAGCCTGTCGTTCCGGGACCGGTGTATTGCCAGTTTTTTCGGTATCCGGGGTATCGGCTGTCTCTACTACCTTGCTTATGCCTTGCAGAAGGGCGAATTTGTCGACGCCAAGTTACTGTGGGCAACCTGTGCGTTCACGGTCATTCTCTCCGTTTGTGTGCACGGTGTGTTGGCGACGCCGGTAATGCAGTTCAGGGAACGGCGGATCGGCCATGGAGAAGAGTAAGGCCCCCAACGGGCATGCGAGGGAATGCTTCAGTCAATATGGATGTAACGGCCTCTTGTCAGCACCTGGGATGTCGTTAGCTGCTCGTGCCGCGTGGCGAAGGCAATCGCCGTGATGCGTCGTGTGGCGGTCAGGCCTGGTGCGCCCCTTATCTCTTTCCGCTTGTAATACGACTTACAAGATATCCCGCAAGAGGTGAGACAACGATGGCTATGGTGGGCACTAGTACGGCCGTAAGCACCATGGTCTGTAGGACGAACGGCAGGTCGGGTAACAGTGCCTCAAGGCTCATCAAGCCCAGAATTACGAGTGGCCAGACAACTAACCAGACCAGGAACAGGCGGATCAAGTAGTTTGGGAAATTCTGCATGAGATCTCTTCGCTCCTGGGTAGCGCCGAAACGCCAGATTGCCTCTACGCCGTGAAAAGATAGCGAGCGTCATGCTTCCGAAACCGAAGCATTGAGAAGCCCCTCGCTCCTTAACCCAGCCAAATAGATAACTACGTGTCGTTCGATAAAGCTTTCGTCAAGCGGCGCATGTTGTACCAGAAGGCGAAAAAAGATCGGGCCATAGAGGCCGTCGACAATCGTATCTAAATCCGCCCCCTCGGCGACGCTCTCGTCCATTATCCGAATTAGGGCTTTTTTGGCAGCTTCCCTGCGCGGCTCCAGGTAATCCGAGACGAATGCTTCCATCGTGGCCATATCGGCCCGGCCAAGAGCAACAATTTCGCGAACCGTGCGTCCGTCTTTCCCGCGATAGGCGGTAACGACAGACCGCAGTTGCGACTTGATGTCGGCGATCGGGCAATCGGTAGTGGGGAAGGTGATCCGAGGGGATATATCGGCCAGGAATGCTTCCATGACCACGGCCCCTTTTGTCGGCCACCAGCGATAGATGGTGCGCTTGCCGATACCTGCGCGTGCAGCAATCCCCTCGATCGAAAGCCCGGCGTAGCCCTGCTCATCAAGGAGCTCACTCGCAGCTCGCAGGGCTGCCTCCCTCGACGCTTCGCTGCGAGGTCGGCCCGATCGGCGCTTTTCCGGCGTGGCGCTCACTGCCTTTCCAGCCCCATCGCTCGAGGCATAAGGTCGTAGGGATGCGCCCAGCCCGGCAACCTCGAGATGCGACTTGCCCACGCGCTTATCCTGGGATAAGTAGCCAGGTCGATCCCGGTCTTCTCGTCAAAGTAGATGTAGCCTGCCATTGAAATGTCGGCGATCGTCGGTCGGTCACCGACGACGTAGCTCCTGCCATCAAGATGACGTTCGACGTCCACGAAGGCGGCGTTCGCCTGCATTCGCAGGAACTCCGTAACCGGCGACTCGACTTCCCCCTTAAGGCCGACGCGCATTCGCAGCGTAGCGTAGAAGCTCGAGAAACGGTGATTATCAAAAAGGAGCCAGCGGAGGATTTCCAGCCGTTCTTCCTCATTCTTTCCACCGAACCGCCCCGTTAGGGCGGAGAGATAGGTCAGGATGACGCCACTCTGGGTCAGCCGCTCACTCCCGAACTCCAGTACCGGGATCTCTCCCATTTGGTTGACCGCCGATCTAAAGCGCGACTTGGTCTCGGGATCGAAGAAGTCTACGAATTCAGGTGCCCAATCCAGCTCGCAAAGATTCAGCATGAGCGCTACCTTGTAGGTGTTACCCGACTCACCCCTGCCATAAAGCTTGTAAGTAGCCATTGATGCCAGCTCTCCGAATTGGGGAATAATACAATACGAGCCGTATCGTATTATAAATAAGTGTGCTACACAACGCTTGCCTGATTCATCGGTTGATAGGGTTCTTCTGCGCTTACCTCTGGCTGTGGCGCGGATGCAACAGGGCGTCGATCTGGTGCTCATTCCCTACGCGGCTGCGGCGAAGGAAGCCGCGGATCGCCTGTTGCGGCCTGATCCCTCTGATGGGGCTGGAGAGAAGACATGAAAAGATTCAGTAAAATCCTCTATGTATCCGAACCGTCCGTCGAACAGACAGGTAGCATCGCCCAGGTCATTGCACTGTGCCGCAGTAACCAGGCGGATTTGACCCTTATCGAGGTCATACCTCCGCCTACGCCGGGCATGGTCATGCCGCCGGGCGGCCCATCGGCTGACGACCTGGCAGTGACGCGGATTTCCAACGCCCGGAAAGCGCTTATCTCGCTCCTTGGGCCTGACGCAGATCACGATGTCGACATTGATGTGCGCGTGGGCACCAAGTTCATGGAGGTCATTCGCGCGGTACTGGAAGATGGCTATGATCTGGTCATCAAGCCAGCAGAGAACCCTGACTGGATCGAGCGCCTTTTCGGTAGCGATGACATGCATCTTTTACGCAAGTGTCCTTGCCCGGTATGGCTGATGAAACCGCAGAAAAAGACGGTCTACGAGACAGTCGTCGCGGCCATCGACTTCGACCCCAATGAGGTCGATATCGATAGGGACGAACAGGCACTCAACGATCAGATTCTCGAGTTCGCAAGTGCGCTAGCACTTGCAGAGTCTGCGGAGTTGCACCTGGTTCACGTTTGGGATGCACCTGAGGCGGGTTTTATTAGCATGTGGACCGATGACCCTGCCAAGGCCGAGGTAAGTTTGGTAGAAGGGGAGCGTGCCCGGCATGAGGCCGGTATGGATTCGCGCATCCAAATGCTTCGCAGCTGCCTGGGTGAAGAGACGTACGACTACATCTCGCCCCGGGTTCACGTGCTTATGGGCTCGCCCCGCAAGGCAATACCTTCACTCGTCAGCGACCTGGGCGCCGATGTTCTGGTAATGGGTACGGTCGCCAGGACCGGCATACCGGGGCTATTCATCGGTAACACGTCCGAGGCGATCCTGGATCAGCTGAAATGTTCCGTGCTGGCGGTGAAGCCAGCGGGTTTTGTTACGCCCATAAAACCTGAATGATCGCGCGTTGGAGTCATTGAATCTGATTTAGGGGCCGATGTCTCCCTAGACCTCCAGCCACTCCTTGCGGATCTCGGGGTTGTCCTGCAGCGACTCCGGCGTGCCGTCAAACACGATCTTGCCTTCGCCCATGACATAGACCCGGTGGGAAATCTGCAGCGCGATGCTGAGCTTCTGCTCCACCAGCAGGACGGCGATGCCCGCGGTGGCGATTTCCTCGAGGATGGCGGCGACATCGGCCACGACCTTGGGCGCCAGGCCTTCGGTGGGCTCGTCGACCATGATGCAGCGGGGATCGCCCATCAGGGTGCGGAACATGGTCAGCATCTGTTGCTCGCCCCCGGATAGCACCTCGGCGGGAGTATGCTCCCGTTCCTTCAGCCGTGGGAAACGTTTGTAGACGGCGTCCAGGGTCCATTGGGCACCCGTCTGGCCCCGGCGCTTCATACCCAGTTCGAGGTTCTGTGCCACCGTCAGGCCGGGGAAGATGGCCCGGTCCTCGGGCACATAGCCCACACCGGCATGGGCCACCCGATGTGGCGGGAGCCCAGCGAGCTGTTTGCCCTCCATCTGGATGTCGCCCTTGGGCGTGACCAGGCCCATCACCGATTTGCACAGGGTCGAGCGGCCCACACCGTTGCGGCCAAGAAGGCTCACGATCTCGCCAGGCTTGACCTCCATGTTCACGCCCCGGAGAACGTGACTCTTGCCGTAGTAGGCGTGTAAGTCTCGTATCTGCAGCATCAATGGACCTCCGTGCCGAGATAGGCTTCCTGGACCGCCGCATTGGCGCGGATGGCTTCGGGGGTATCCGTCGCAATCACCTCGCCATAGACCAGCACGGAGATACGGTCCGCCAGTTCGAACACGACGCCCAGATCATGCTCGACCAGGACCAGGGTGCAGTCGGTGGTGATCTTGCGGATGAGGTTCACCACGGCGTCGGCTTCGTGCCGGCTCATGCCGGCCGTGGGCTCGTCCAGCAGGATGACCTTGGCGCCGGAGGCAACGGTCGCGCCGATTTCCAGGGCCCGCTGTTCGGCATAGGTCAACAAGGATGCGGGGACGTCTGCGCGATGCTGCAGGTTTAACTGGACCATCAACTCTTCGGCCCGTTCCGTCACGGCTCTCTGTGACAGTACGTTCTTCCAGAAGGCGTATTTGTGGCCCGCCGCCCACAGCAGGGAGCAGCGCAGGTTCTGCATGACGGTCATGTTCTGGAACAGGTTGGTTACCTGGAAGCTGCGGCTGAGGCCTTTGCGGTTGACCCGGTGCGGCGGCAAGTTGCTGACCGTTTCGCCGAAGAGTTCAATGGCGCCGCTGGTGACCCGCAGCCGGCCGCTTATCAGGTTGAAAAGCGTGGACTTGCCAGCGCCATTGGGGCCGATCACCACGTGCCGTTCGTTTTCCCGGATGTCCAGGTCGACACCGCGGATGATTTCGGCGCGGCCAAAGTTCTTTTGCACGTCTTTCAGTTTCAAGGCGGTACGGCCTGTCATGACTCACCTCCAGAAGACTTTGCGCCGGTTTTGCGGTGAAGCAGGGGACGGGCGTGGGCGACCATCAGGGCCAGGCCGACCGCCAGGATCCCCAGCGAGATAATCCACGGCATTGCGTTGGTGGCGGTCACGGAGACGCCCATCAGGTTCAGGGGTGCGCTAGGGTCCCAACTGCCGAAGTAGTGGTAGGCGAGCTCGACCGTGCACACCAGTCCGAAGATGGCGATGAGTGTCGTGCCCAGCAGGTACAGGCGGATCAGTGTGGTGCCCTTCCACTGACCGGCCCGAATGGCCTCCACCTGTTGGTGGAGCAGCCCGAACAGGCCTTGGGGGGCAAACATCACCACGGCAATAAACATCAGGCCGAAGTAGAGGACCCAGGCTTCGGTAAATGAGGACAGCGAGGTTTCCAGGTAGACCACCAGGGCGGCTCCAAAGACCGGCCCAAAGAAGTAACCGATGCCGCCCAGATAGGTGGCAATCAGGACCTGGCCGGAGACGATCTGACCCACGGTTTCGTCGGTGATGATTTCGTCGGCAATCACGAACAGTCCCCCGGCCAATCCGGCGAAGAACGCCGACAGCGAGAACTGGATAAATCGCACCATTTGGGGGTTGTAGCCGACGAATTGCGCTCGCTCGGGATTGTCCCGCACGGCGTTGGCCATCCAGCCCAGGGGCGTCCGGCGCAGGGCAAACATGGCCACGGCGGAGATGAGTGCCCAGCCCAGGATCAGGTAGTAGACGTTGATGCTGGGGCCATAGTTGACGCCAAACAGTGACGGGGCTTCCACCCGGTTACCGAAAAGGCCGCCTTCGCCGCCGAAGAAGTCGGTAAACATCAGGGCGCTGGAATGGACCAGGGCGCCGATACCCAGGGTAATCATGGCAAACACCACGCCGGCCCGCCGGGTCGAGACCGCACCGAACAGGATGCCGAACCCGAGCCCGGAAAAGGCGCCGACCAGGGGCAGCAGTTCCAGGGGTAGGCCGGTACCGGTGTCGTTGACCATCCGCAGGACGTGCATGGTGCAGAAACCACCGAGACCGAAGTAGACGGCGTGGCCGAAGGAGAGCAGCCCGGTGTTGCCCAGCAGCATGTTATAGGAGAGGGCGAAGACCACCAGGATGCCCATCTGGCTCAGCATGTCGATGGAATGGCCCGAGGTGAAAACCTGGGGGAGTATGAGGGCGACCAGGACGACAGCGGCCCAGGGCCAGAATCGTCCCAGGCGGAGACGAGGCCGCGTTCCCTCTGTCGCCGTCGGTTTTGTCGATTTGTCGCGTTGTTGTAGGACACTCATGCTTCACGTTTCCCCATCAATCCGCGTGGACGGAAAATCAGTGTCAGGACCAGCAGCAGGAACGGCAGCACCGGCGCCAGTCGCAACGAGTCCATGTACCAGAGGGTCGAGAAGAAGCTGTCCCGTGAGACTTCGACGCTGCTGAAGAGACCGGCGAGGGAGAAGTCGACCGAAAGTGCGAGAGTCTGGAGCACGCCAATGACGATAGATGCGATCAGGGCCCCCGGGACCGATCCCAATCCGCCCAGCACCACCACCACGAACACGATCGGTCCCATCAGGAACGCCATGCCCGGTTCGGTGACCAGATGGATACCGCCGACGACGCCGCCCAGCCCGGCCAGGGCGCAGCCGATGGCAAACACCCACATAAACACCTGGGGTACGTTATGGCCCAGTGCCGAAACCATGTCGGGACGGGACAGGGAGGCCTGGATGATCAGCCCCGCTCGGGTTTTCTTGAGGAGGATATAGAGCACGACAAACATCACGACCGACACCGCCAGGATGAAGACCTTGAAGGCCGGGTAGTCGATGCCGAACATCGTAAACAGCGTGAAGTCGAGGGAGTCTGGCATCCGGTAGGGTACCGGTACGGTGCCCCAGAAGAGGCTGACCAGTTCGTCGATCACGTAGGCCAGGCCAAAGGTGAAGAGCAGTTCGGGAACATGACCGTGCTTGTGCACGTGGCGCAAGCCGAAGCGCTCGACGGCTGCGCCGATCATGCCCACCAGGATGGGGGCCAGAAACAGCGCCACCCAGAACCCGGTCACCGATCCGACGGTATAGGCGAAATAGGCCCCGAGCATATAGAAACTGGCATGGGCAAAGTTGAGTACCCCCATCATGCCAAAAATAAGGGTAAGGCCACTGGACAGCATGAACAGCAACATGCCGTACAGGAGGCCGTTTAGCAGAGAGAATGCAATGGTTTCCAGCATCTGTATCCCCGGCCTTGAGTCATTTGGGATGCCAGTGGCGTAAGGACGCCACCGGATCTCTGCCTACCGTTCAGGGACGCTGCATCTCGCAGGTCGTTGGAACGGTGGCTTCCTCGGCGGGGATCTTGGCCACGGTCCGGAAGCCCAGGCCGGAATTATCCGCGTCGTATTTGGCGTCCGAGTCCATGACCGAGATGTACATGGGCTGGATCATCTGGTGATCTTTTTCCCTGAGAGTCACGGTGCCTGTCGGGGAATCGAACGTCATGCCCTCCAGCGCCTTCGCGACCGGGACCGCGTCGGTCGTTCCGGCCTCCTCAATGGCGGCCTTTAGCATGAACATCTGGTTGTAGATCTGGTGGTAGTACCAGTCGATTTCGGGGTAGCGCTGTTTGAAGTCCGTAAACCACTTTTCGTAATCGGTGAGGTTCTCGTCCACGTTGACATCGGCGTGCCAGGTCGTGATCTGGTGCAGCGAGTCCTCGCCGCGCTCGCCCACGGCCGCGGGCGTACCCAGGCCGCCGCCATAGTAGGTGTAGAAGTCGACGTCGAGGCCCGCATTGTCGGCGGCACGTACCAGCAATGACAGGTCATTGCCCCAGTTGCCGGTAATCACCGAGTCGGCACCGGATTGCTTGATGCGAGCCACGTAAGGGGAGAAGTCACGTACCTGACCAATCGGGTGGAGCACATCGCCGGCAATCTCGATATCCGGTCGTTTCTCGTTGAGCATCTTCTTGGCCAACTCGGAAATGACATGGCCGTGGGAGTAGTCCTGGTTGATCAGGAAAACCTTCTTGATGCCTTCCTGCTCGGCCATGTAGTTGGTCAGGGCTTCGAGCTTGATGTCGCTGCTGGCATCGAAACGGAAATGGTAGAAGCTGCACTGGTCGTTCGTCAGTGCGGGGTCGACGGCCGCGTAGTTCAGGAAGAGGATGCGGTTGTCCTCGTTGCGGCGATTGTTGCGATCCACGGCCTGGACCAGCGCGCCAGCCACGTTGGAGCCGTTGCCCTGGGTCACGAAGGGAATATCGTCGTCGATGGCCCGCTGCAGTAACTGGGTGGACTCGGACGCGCTTTGCTTGTTGTCCATGGGCACGATCTCGAACTTGCGTCCCATGACACCACCTTGCTGGTTAATCATGTCGGCGGCAAAGCGGAAGTGTTTCAGGCCTGCATCTCCCACATTGGCGAAGGCGCCGGACAGCGGTTCGATATAGGCGATCCGAATGGGATCGGTTGATTGCTGGGCATTGACGGTAATGGGCAGGGACAGGGCGAGCAGTGCGCCGGCCAGGAAGCCGGGCTTATTACGACGTGCCATTCTTTTTCTCCTCAATCTTCACGGCCCGGGATTGCGGCCTTTTTATAGTTGTCACGACTTTCGGAGTGCTTGGGCAGAGCGTTTTCTGGCTGTTTAGACGTTCTTCTTATACGGGAGTCCGGATTTAGGCCCCGGAAGTAGGGTCCGCCAACAGACAACTGTTAGTTATAGATTGAGTGTTGGCTAGATTCAATCCGCGGTTGATTATTTTTTAAAACGGTACCGTGTTTCGTTATAAGGTTTTAATGCCAGCACAATTCCGCTTGGCGAAATTAAGTGCGGGCGTCTGACGTGACGGTATGTCGGCCATGACTATGATAAACATGCACTTTCTACTGGCTGAAGCATTCTATCGCGACAGGCGGTTATTGCTGAACCGGTCTGCATCTGAACGATGTCTCCTACCGAACCGGAAGGGTGACCCATTTAAGTACCCCGGGGCCCCTATCGCGTTCGCGATGCACTCTTAAGAGGCATCCTGCTCTCCGAATGACAGTGGCCGCGCATGGCTCTCCGGCCGGATTGGCCTTTCTTTCCCTGGCATGGATTATGCTTTTCCCATCCGATGTTTTTCCTTGTGTTTCCTACACTTGAGTCAAGTCATCTTGCTTCCCTGACAGGGCTCAAATGCAACATGATACTGACTGTTTTACGCGGAGAATGTTTATGCGTTTGAGCATGTATAGCCTCGCTATGGCCTTGGTCTTGGGAGTTGGCGCCAGCACAGTTTCAGCGGCAAACGTCCCTGAAGGTGTCGAACTTGCCGCCCAGCAGGAAATCGTCTTCAACAACCAGTCGGAGCCGGCCACGCTGGACCCGCAGAAAATCGAGGGTGTGCCCGGATCGAGGGTGGCGCGACAGCTGTTCGAAGGACTGGTCATCCAGGATGAGGAAGGCAATATCCTGCCCGGCGTCGCGAAAAGCTGGGAGGTAAACGACGACAATACGGTATTCACCTTCCACCTGCGCGACGCGAAGTGGTCGAACGGCGACCCCGTGACGACCAGTGATTTCGTCTACGGCTGGCAGCGGGCGGTGGATCCGGAAACCGCATCGCCCTATTCGTGGTATATCGAGATGACCACGATGAAAAACGCTGCGGATATCGTGAAGGGCAATAAGCCGCCGACGGACTTGGGGGTCAAGGCGGTCGATGACCACACGCTGGAAGTGGAGCTGGATCAGCCGATTCCTTATTTCATTCGCATGCTGGGCCACACCACAATGGTGCCCGCCCCGCGCGAGGTTGTCGAAGAATACGGTGATGCCTGGACCCGTCCCGATCACATGGTATCCAACGGCGCTTACCGATTGACCGACTGGGTGGTCAACGAGCGGATGGTGCTCAAGCGCAATACATCCTACTGGGATAACGAGGATACGGTGCTGGACCAGGTCACCATCCTGCCGGTCGCCTCGGAGAACGCCGAACTGTCACGGTACAAGGCCGGTGAAATCGATCTCACCGGCGGTAGTACGCCGCTGGCTATCGAGCATTACCGTCAGCTCAAGAAGGACATTCCCGAACAGATTCATACCACCGGCCAGGTGGGCACCTATTACTACTCCTTCAACAATAAGCGGGCGCCGTTCGATGACGTGCGTGTGCGTAAGGCGCTGAGCTATGCCATCAATCGTGAAGTGGTGACCGACAAGATCACCGGCCAGGGCGAAATCCCGGCGTATTCCTTCGTGCCGGAAATCACGGCGGGCTTTTCGCCCGAGGAGCCGGACTGGGCCAAGCTGAGCCAACAGGAGCGTGTCGAAAAGGCGCGGGAACTCCTGGAGGAGGCCGGGTATGGACCCGATCATCCGCTTGAGGTGGAGCTGCTGTACAACACCTCGGATAACCACAAGAAGATTGCCATCGCGATTGCCGCCATGTGGAAGCAGACCCTGGGCGTCAACGTGAATCTGGTCAACCAGGAGTGGAAGACCTACCTCGCCACGGAGCGCGCCGGCAACTTTGATGTGGCACGTGCCGGCTGGGTTGGCGATTACAACGAAGCGTCGACGATGCTGGACCTGCTCACCACGGCCAACGGCAACAATTATCCGAAGTATTCGAATGCGGAATACGACAAGCTCATGTCCGAGTCCAAGACCATTGTCGATGAGCAAAAGCGTAACGACCTATATGCCAAGGCAGACGCCATGCTCAGCCGTGACATGCCGGTCGCGCCAATCTACCAGTATTCCACCACGCGTCTGGTAAAGCCCTACGTGGGCGGCTACCCCGAAGCCAACCCTGAAGACATCTTCTACTTCAAGAACATGTACATCACCAAACATTAGGACTAACGGGTCTGGGAACCCCGGTTGGGATAGCGCGCCCGTCCGGGGAGCCCTGTACCTGTCGTTACCAGGGAAACCGGTCGGATTCATGCGTGCCCTGAAGGCCAGGCCGTGTAGGTAAAAACCAATGTTACGCTTTGTATTCAAACGTTTGCTCGAGTCGATACCGACTCTACTGCTACTGATTACTGTCTCGTTCGTGTTGATGCATGCGGCGCCAGGCAGCCCGTTTTCAGCGGAGCGCAACATACCGCCGGAAATCATGGCCAACATCGAAGCTAAATATGGGCTGGATCAGCCGCTCTATATCCAGTACTTCAACTATCTTGGAGACCTGCTCCAGGGTGACCTTGGTCCTTCGTTCAAATACAAGGACTTCACGGTTAACGAGCTGGTGGCCGAGAGCTTCCCCGTTTCGGCGGAAATCGGTCTCTGGGCCTTTATCACCGCCGTGGTCCTGGGCGTCCTGTTCGGCACCATCGCGGCGCTTCGACAGAATACCTGGATGGATTACGGCGTGATGTCCCTGGCGATGACCGGTGTGGTGATCCCGAGCTTCGTGCTTGCTCCCCTGCTGATACTGATCTTCGCCGTGCACTATCGTTGGCTGCCTGCCGGAGGCTGGCAGGGCGGTCAATGGATGTTCCTCATCCTGCCGGTCATTGCGATGGCCGCCCATTACGTGTCCTCGATCGCACGCATCATGCGGGGCAGCATGATCGAGGTGATGCACTCCAACTTCATTCGCACCGCCCGCGCCAAGGGGCTACCAGCCCGCTACATCATCTGGCGCCATGCGCTCCGCCCGGCGTTGCTACCCGTTATCTCCTATCTCGGCCCCGCCTTCGTCGGCATCATCACCGGTTCCGTGGTGATCGAAACCATTTTTGGTCTGCCCGGGATCGGTCAGCTATTCGTTAACGGTTCCCTGAATCGCGACTATTCGATGGTGCTGGGCATTACGGTGCTGATCGGTGCGCTGACCATCGCCTTCAATGCCATCGTCGATATCCTCTATGCCTATATCGACCCCAAGATCCGCTACTGAGTGCGTCCTATGCTGAGTAACAAACAACACAGTCAGGCGGTCAACCAGTTTGCGGACCAATTGCAGTCACCGGAGGAGGTGAAAGGGCGCAGCCTTTGGCAGGATGCCCGCCGCCGTTTCATGCGTAACAAGGCAGCCATAGCCAGCCTTATCGTGCTTTGCCTGATTACGGCGCTTTGCCTGCTGGGCAGTTTCCTGGGGGAATACTCGTACGAGGACATCGACTGGAACAACATGCAGATGCCGCCCGCCGTAGAGTCCGGCCACTACTTCGGCACGGACAGCCTGGGCAGGGACCTGTTCGTCCGCACGTTGGTCGGGGGCCGCATTTCCTTGATGGTCGGCGTATTGGGGGCCCTGGTGGCGATTGTCATCGGCACGCTCTACGGCGCGGCTTCGGGTTACCTCGGGGGACGTGTCGATTCGGTGATGATGCGCACGCTGGAGATCCTCAACTCGTTCCCGTTCATGTTCTTCGTGATCCTGCTGGTGACCTTTTTCGGTCGCAATATCCTGTTGATCTTCATCGCCATCGGCGCTGTGTCCTGGCTCGATATGGCGAGGATCGTGCGGGGGCAGACCCTGAGCCTGAAGAGCAAGGAGTTTATCGAAGCAGCGCACGTGTGCGGTGTCAGTTCCCGGATGATTATCTTCCGCCATATCGTGCCCAACGTGCTGGGTATCGTGGTGGTCTACGCCACACTGCTCGTGCCCAGCATGATCCTGTTCGAATCCTTCCTCAGTTACCTCGGTCTTGGCGTGCAGGAGCCGATGACCAGCTGGGGCGCCCTGCTGAACGAGGGCTCGAAAACCATGGATGTGGCCATCTGGCAGCTACTTTTTCCGGCGGGTTTCCTGGTGACCACCCTGTTCTGTTTCAACTTTCTCGGCGATGGATTGCGTGATGCACTCGATCCGAAAGACCGGTAATCCCTCGTGACCCGGGAAGGAGCGTACGTTCTATGACCCTGTTAAGCGTTAATAACCTCGAAGTGCATTTCTCGACGCCGGAGGGCGAGGTCACGGCCGTCAACAAGCTGAATTTCTCCCTGGCGGCCGGGGAGACCCTGGGCATCGTCGGCGAATCCGGTTCCGGCAAGAGCCAGACGGCCTTCGCCCTGATGGGCTTGCTGGCCAAGAACGGTAAAGTGGGCGGCGAAGCCATATTCGAGGGTCAGTCCATACTGGGCCTGGGGCAGAAAGCCATGAACCGGATTTGCGCCGAGAAGATCGCCATGATCTTCCAGGATCCGATGACCTCCCTGAACCCCTATATGCGGGTGGGTGAACAACTGACGGAAGTGCTCAGGTTGCACAAGGGTATGAGTCGCAAGTCTGCCTTCGAGGAATCGGTCCGCATGCTTGATGCAGTCAAGATGCCGGAGGCCCGCAAGCGCATGAAGATGTTTCCCCACGAGTTTTCAGGGGGGATGCGCCAACGGGTCATGATCGCAATGGCTCTGCTATGCCGTCCCAGTTTATTGATCGCCGATGAGCCCACCACGGCCCTGGATGTTACCGTGCAGGCCCAGATCATGGCCTTGCTCGCCGAGCTCAAGCAGGATTTCAATACCGCGATCATCATGATCACCCACGACCTCGGCGTCGTTGCGGGTGTGTGTGACCGGGTGCTGGTCATGTACGCGGGCCAAACCATGGAATACGGCACGGCCGAGCAGATCTTCTATCGGCCTACCCATCCCTACACCCAGGGATTGCTCTCAGCCATTCCGCGTCTGGATAGGGACAGTACAGAGGTTTTATCCACCATTCCGGGTAATCCGCCCAATCTGCTCAAGCTGCCGCAGGGGTGTCCGTTCCAGGAGCGCTGTCCCCGGGTGATGGACGTCTGCCGACAGGAAGAACCGCCGCTGGAGCGTTTCAATAAGCGGCGCCGCGCCTGCCACTGGCACCCGGAGGAGCTGGCCGTATGAGTGCGCCAATACTCAAGGTTCGGGATCTCAAGGTCTACTTCAGCGTCCGCAGCGACAAGAGCTGGCCCTGGTCCAAACCCCTGTCCCTGAAAGCGGTCGATGGCGTCAGCCTGGATTTGCAGCCGGGAGAAACCCTCGGTGTCGTGGGTGAATCCGGGTGTGGTAAGTCCACGTTTGCCAGGGCGCTTATCGGTCTGGTGAAGGCCCAGGAAGGTAGTATCCAGTGGCAGGGCCGGGAGTTGGTCGGCCTGGATGCAGCCGGTTGGCGCGAGATCCGCAAAGACGTCCAGATGATCTTCCAGGACCCGCTGGCATCGCTCAACCCCCGCATGACCATTGGTGACGTCATAGCCGAACCGCTAAGGACCTTCTACCCAAAACTGAGCCGCCAGGAAGTGAAGGACAGGGTCAAGGCCATGATGCTCAAGGTGGGCCTGTTGCCGAACGTCATCAATCGCTATCCCCACGAATTCTCGGGCGGCCAGTGCCAGCGGATCGGCATTGCCAGGGCGCTGATCGTCGAGCCCAAACTGGTGATCTGTGACGAACCGGTTTCCGCGCTGGACGTGTCCATCCAGGCGCAGGTCGTGAACCTGCTCAAGCAGTTGCAGCAGGAAATGGGGCTTTCCCTGATCTTCATTGCTCATGACCTCTCGGTGGTCAAGCACATCAGCGACAGGGTTATGGTGATGTACCTGGGCAATCAGGTGGAGGTGGGTGACGGCCCCGTTCTTTATGCCGACCCTCGACATCCCTACACGCGAGCCCTCATGACGGCGGTACCGGTGCCTGACCCCGAAATCGAGCGCAACAAGGAGATCCAGTTGCTCGAGGGCGACCTGCCTTCACCGATCGACCCGCCGTCCGGGTGCGTGTTCCGTACACGCTGTCCCATTGCCCGGGATGCCTGCGCTGACCATGACCCGCCGCTGGATGGTGAGCCTCGTCATCAGGTGGCTTGCCCTTACGTCTGACGATTTGGGTGGTGCTGTGCGAGCCACCCGGTCACTGCATACCTTCGGTGCTGCCAATTTCCGCCTTTAGCCAATCCGCAAGCTGGGCCCCACGGCGAGACGGCACATAGCGCGGCAGCATCAAGCAGAGCCGCCCCGGCGTTTCTACCGAGCCCCAGGGTGCAACGAGATGCCCGCTATCCAGGTCGTCCTGGACCAGCAACCGGGGGGCAATGGCGACGCCCAATCCTGCCAGCGCGGCCTCGATCAAGTAGTACAAGTGATCGAACCCCTGCCCGTCGCTCAGGGCCCGTTCCAGACGCGACGTTTCCAGCCCGTGCGCTTGTGCCCATTGTGGCCATGCCTGGGGGCGAGAGTGGGTATGCAGTAATGGCGCAGTGAAAATCGTTTCGGGGTGCCCTGAATCGAAACGCGCCGCTTGTTTTGGACTTGCCACCGCGCAGATGTCTTCGGCGGCGAGTTCGATAACGTCCAACTCAGCGGGCCAGGGCGGTTCCGAAAAGACGAGAGTGGCACCCGCTTCTTCGCCTCTAGGGTCGAGTTCGCTGTCACCGGAGCCGACCTGGAGCGCGACGTCGGGCAGATCGCGCTGAAAGCGATCCAGGCGCGGAATGAACCATCGGGCCAGGAGACTGCCAGGGCATTTCAGGGTCAAGGGTGCGTCCTCGCTACTGCGTTTTAGCTCTGCGCAGCTCTCTCGCATGCGGGCGAAAGCCTCGCCGATCCCCTGCTGCAATCGCTCACCCTGGTGAGTGAGCTGGATTCCCCGCCCCGCCTTCGTAAACAGCATCACCCCGAAGTGCTCATCGAGACTGCGTAATTGGCGACTCACGGCGCCGTGGGTGACATGCAGTTCCCGCGCGGCGGCGGTCACGCTGCCTAGCCGTGCGGTCGCTTCGAAAGCGCGTAGCGCCGCCAGTGGCGGTATGTCCTGGCTCATGAATTCCTCGATAAATGGAAATGTGAGTTGGACTCACATATTGCTGCAATTCTATCGATTTTCCTACCGCCGGGCGTTCGATAATCTCGTGAGCAGATTCTCCACAATTGCTCAGGCAGGTGGCTTATGAATGCATATGCAATGCAGCCCAATGCAGAGGGGTTCTTCGGTCAATTCGGCGGCAGCTTCGTCGCCGAGACCCTGGCTCCGCTGCTAAAGGAATTGCGGACCGGTTACAGGAAGGCACAGGACGATCCGGACTTTCAGCATCAGCTTGCGTACTTCCAGGAGGACTACGTGGGCCGGCCCAGCCCGCTCTATCTGGCTGAAAGACTTACCGACTATTTCGGTGGCGCCCGGATTTACCTGAAGCGCGAGGAGCTGAACCATACCGGGGCGCACAAGATCAATAATTGTATCGGCCAGATCCTGTTGGCGAGGCGTATGGGCAAGACCCGCATCATCGCCGAGACCGGTGCCGGGATGCATGGCGTTGCGACTGCCGCTGTCGCAGCCCGCTTCGGCATGTCCTGTGTGGTTTACATGGGTAAGACCGATATGGAACGCCAGCAGCCCAATGTGTTGCGTATGCAGCTGCTCGGCGCCGAGATTGTGCCGGTGGCCAGCGGTCGTGGCACCCTCAAGGACGCGATGAACGAAGCCCTGCGGGACTGGGTCACCAATATCGATGACACCTTCTACGTGATCGGCACGGTGGCGGGACCGCATCCATATCCGACCATGGTGCGCGATTTCCAGGCGGTTATCGGCCGTGAGACCCGTACGCAGATTTTGGCGAAGGAAGGGCGGTTGCCCGACTCCCTTGTGGCCTGTATCGGTGGCGGGTCCAATGCGTTAGGCCTGTTCCATCCGTTTCTGGGGGATGAGACGGTGCGCATGATCGGTGTCGAGGCTGGCGGCTTGGGGATCGGGAGCGGCAAGCACGCGGCCAGTCTCAGTGGCGGCTCACCCGGCGTGCTCCATGGCAATCGCACCTACCTGCTGCAGGATGAGGACGGCCAGATTACTGATGCGCATTCGATTTCCGCCGGACTCGACTATCCCGGCATTGGTCCTGAACATGCGTGGCTGCACGAGCAAGGACGCGTCGAGTACGTCTCGATTACCGATGACGAGGCTCTCGACGCGTTCCAGTTATGCTGCCGCCGGGAGGGCATCATTCCCGCACTGGAATCCGCCCATGCACTGGCAGAGGTTGCCAGCCGGGCGCCAACGCTACCCAGGGATCACTTGATGGTCGTTAACCTCAGTGGCCGGGGTGACAAGGACATGGTGACTATCGCCGACCGTCTCGGCAGCCAGGGTCTGCAAACGGGGAACCCGCGATGAGAGAGATATCCCGAATCGACACCTGCTTTGCGGCGCTCAGGTCTGAAAACCGTCCGGCGCTGGTGACCTATATCACGGCCGGCGATCCGGACCTGGAAACGTCGCTTGGCATTCTACAAGGGCTGCCAGCGGCGGGCGCCGATATCATCGAACTCGGTATGCCGTACACGGACCCGATGGCGGACGGCCCATCGATCCAGAAATCGTCGCTCCGAGCCCTGGAAAATGGCCAGACCCAGAAAAGCACCCTGGAGATGGTGCGATCGTTTCGCCGCCAGAACCTACAAACGCCATTGGTATTGATGGGCTACTACAATCCGGTCTATCGCTACGGCGGCGAACGCTTCCTGCGTGATGCAGCGGAGGCGGGCGTCGATGGTCTGATCATCGTTGATTTGCCCTACGATCATGATCAGTCCCTATTCCAGGTAGCCGAAGAGGTCGGCATCGCGATCATCCGCCTGGTGACGCCGACGACGAAAGGCGAACGGCTGGCGCAGGTGCTCGAGGAGGCCAGGGGGTTTGTCTATTACGTCTCGGTTGCCGGCGTTACTGGCAGCGCTGCACCCCGTGACCAGGACGTCGAGCGCGCGCTGGCGGCCATTCGCGAACATACCGATCTGCCCGTCGCGGTCGGCTTTGGTATCCGCACGGCGGACGACGCAGCGGCGATCGGCCGGTTCAGCGATGGGGTTGTCGTGGGTTCGGCTCTGGTGGACTGTGTCGAGCGGGCTGAAACCTCCGAGGCTGCGACAGCCGCGGTACACGATAGGGTGAGCGAGTTGGCGGCTGGGCTTCGCTGACCACCCGGTGCGGTTGGAGGATGAGTCGCGCTGCCTTTCTGGGTATATTATGCGCTCAGTCCCAAAACTCAGAGATGCAGTCGATGCGGGTCTACGTAAAGATACTCAGCGCCATCGTTGTAGCGTTGGTTCTGCTTAGCTTATTGGCGAGCATTGCTCTGGGTGTTACCCGCCTCAGCCCGACCGGCGAAATCTTTTTCCTACCCCTTTTTATCGCCTTTGCTGGATTCCTGATGTTCGGGATCAGCGGTTCCTTGTTGTGGCTTTTATTTTTCCGGCTACTGGACCCTCTGGACATCGGTTCCACGGCTAAGCATGCCTTGGCTGTGACCATGGCGACGCCTTCCAGCATTCTGTTCCTGGCCTTGTTGTTGTATTTGGCAAGCGGCGAGGCTGAGGGTGTGTC
The DNA here is from genome assembly GCF_036511935.1 of Marinobacter nanhaiticus D15-8W. Classification (NCBI taxonomy): domain Bacteria; kingdom Pseudomonadati; phylum Pseudomonadota; class Gammaproteobacteria; order Pseudomonadales; family Marinobacteraceae; genus Marinobacter; species Marinobacter nanhaiticus. The sequence goes on from NZ_AP028878.1 coordinate 432,030, forward strand.
GAGCACACTGAGCGTATTTGGGTGGTTCGTGGTGCCGGTGGCAGCTACCAGCGTCGGTTGCTACTGGTGGCTGTTCCTGGCCGATCGGTACGATGCCGAATGATCGGTTGAGACTCGGCCGCTTGAAGATGAATGGAAAGAAGATGTCGCGACTGACTGCTGTATTCTTTCACGCGCTGGGATGCTTCGGCCTGCTCCTGTTAGCGGTGTTTATCTATCTCAACGAGTTTGCCTCGGATGACAACATCCTCCATACGTATCGTTTGAAAATGGTTTTGGCCTTCGTGGTCGTGTTGATAATCCATGGCGGGTATCTTGCCAGTGACGCTGCGCGGAGAAATAAGTATGTATGGCTGGTGTTGCTGATCGTTGCGCCGTTGCCGGTGTACTGGATTTACTATCTGTATTTTCTGGTGGTTTTGAGGCGGTCCGATTCGAGCAACGAGAGTTCCTCAGTGGGAGCTTGATGGCGGCCAGTGTGTGAAAGGTGCCCGCCTGAGCCGATGCAGTTCGCTTTGCTCACTAGGTCCTGCGTGGGCTAACCTCCTGGGCATTCGAGGCAGCCTACGCCTTGATATTCCTCCTTCCCGAAGCCATCGTCAGATTATTGGCTTCGCCGGCCATCCGACTACACTGCATCGGTAGCCCTATTGATTGGCTGCCGTATCCATCAAAAGCCACCCACGAACCGGTAAGTCTAGTGCTGTCCACCCGTCCCCTACATCGGCGTCTGCTGACCCTGGCCTGGCCGATTATTATCCAGTTCTACCTGCTCCAACTCACCGGACTGGTGGATAACCTGATGGTGGGGCAGTTCGGCGAGCAGACGATTGCGGCGTTGGGGATCTGTTTGCAGCTGAATTTCCTCGTGGTGCTGTGCTATGCCGCGCTGACCGAGGGCGGTGCCGTCATCGTTGCCCAGTTACGCGGTGCGAGGCGGCTCGACGAAATCCGGGAGACCTTGGGCACATTGCTGGTCGCCGGCCTGGCGGTGGGCAGCGTGATTGGTCTGGTCTATATCCTTTTCGGTGAGTCGATGCTGGCGCTGGTGACCACCGATCTGTTCCGTCCGCCTGAGGAGCGTTCCGAGCTGCCCGGGTTGGGGTATACCTACCTTGGGATCATCGGGCTGGGGATGCCGTTCCTGGTCACCTCCCATGTAGCCATGTTCATCCTGCAGGCATTGGGTAATACCCATACGCCGATGCGGCTGATGCTCTATAGCAACCTGATCAACGGTATCGGCAACTTCATCCTGCTGTTTGGTGGGGCCATTCCCGGGCTGACCGAACCGCTGTTTACACCGCTCGGGCTTGCGGGTGTGGCGATCTCGACCTCACTGTCATGGGCGTTCCAGTCGGTCATGTTGGTGCGGGCAGCGCTGCATCATCCTTCGGTGGCCATGCCCTTGAGGCAGGTTGGCGTCATGGCCTGGGGGCGTCTGGGACGCGTCATGAAGCTGGGGTATCCCCTGTCGCTGGACGGCTTTCTCTGGCAAGGCTCGGCGTTCATCTACACCATGATGTTCAACCGGGTGGGCGCGGCGGCCTATGCGGCCTTCCTGATCGCCTCGACGATCCGCGGCTTTTCCCTGGCTCCGGGTCTGGGGCTCCAGCAGGCCACCAGTATTTTGTTGGGATCATCCCTGGGGGCGAACCGGGTGAGGCAGTCACGCAGCTATGTGCGCGTCGGCTGGCAACTGATGATGCTGACGTTGCCGGCCCTGACCCTGTTGGTCGCGCTGCTGACGCCGCTCTTCACGATGCTCTACGACATATCCGCACAAACCCGCGATTGGGTGATCTGGATGGTGGGCCTCAGTGTGCTCTACAGCGCGGCCACGGCAGTGACCATGGTCGTACCGGGTGTCCTGCGGGCAGGAGGCGACACAAGGGCGCCGATGGTGATTACGTTTCTCGGCTTCGCCGTGGTGGGTTTGCCGTTTGCGTGGCTGGCGGGATTCCAATGGGGGTTCGGCCTATGGGGCGTCTTCGCCGGCTTTGTCGCCGACGAAGTCGCCAAGGCACTGATGATGGTGGTCTACCTGCGCCGCGAGACCTGGTTGCGGCGCGTGGTGTAGCTAGACGCTGAAGCGTGCCACCTGAGTGCGCAGGTTTTCGCCGAGCTGGGCCAGTTCCGTGCTGGACGAGGCAGCCTGGGAGGCAGCAGTCGCCGACTGGTCGCTGATATCGCGGATCTGCGTGACGTTCAGGTTGATATCCTCGGCCACGGAGGTCTGCTGTTCAGCGGCAGTGGCGATCTGGCTGTTGAACTGCCGGATTTCCTCCACGGCAGCTGCAATTTCCTTGATGGTCTTGCCGGTGGTCTGGGCGCTGTCCAGTGTCTGGCCCGCCAGGCGGGTGCCGGACTCCATGGCCTTGACGGAGCCTTCGGCACTGCTCACCAGGTTGCTGATCAGGGTTTCGATTTCAGATGCGGAACTCTGTGTGCGCTGGGCCAGTGATCGCACTTCGTCGGCCACGACCGCAAAGCCACGACCCTGTTCTCCGGCACGGGCGGCTTCAATGGCTGCATTCAGTGCCAGCAGGTTGGTCTGCTCGGCCACGGATTTGATCACGTCCAGCACCGTGACGATGTTCTGGGTGTCGGACTGCAGGCTGTGCAACTGCTGCATGACATTCTCCGACAGGCTGTTCAGCTCGCTGACGTAGGAGAGCGTCTCACCCACGGCCGTTTCGCCGTCGGTGGCTTTATCGCTGGCGCGGGCGGCCGCATTGAAGGCTTCCTCGGCGCTCTTGGCGACATCGTTCACCGTGGCAACCATCTCGTTCATGGCAGTAGCGACCTGGTCGGTCTGGTCACGCTGCTGGAGCATGCCCTGGCTGGTCTGTTCGGTCACGGTGGAGAGCTCACCGGTGGAGGTGGCAATATCCTGGGAGCCGCTATTTATGTCGCGTACCAGGGAGCGCAGGTTCGTCACCATCGTGCCCAGGGCGCTGAGCAGTTGCCCCAGTTCATCCTGACGGTTGGTTTGCACGTCCGAACGCAGGTCACCCGAGGCCACCTTGCTAGCGACCTCCACCGCTTGCCGTAGGGGGGTGAGGATGCTGCGCGCCAGGCTCCAGGCCGCTATAACGCCCAAAATCACTGCAGCGGCAATAGCGATGCCGATCAGCATCAAGGCACTGCCGTGCTCGCGGTCCATCTTTTCAAGTTGAATCTTCTGCAGGTTTTCTGCGGCTTCGACAATGCTCCGGGCTGTTTCGACGAGCTGGTCTTCCAGCTGAGTCAACTCCCGGACCTTATCGACTGCGGTATCGAACGTATCCATATAAGTCTTGAACAGGCCCGTGACTTCATCCTTGACCCCCTGTTGCACGTAGGAGGCTTCGATGGACTGGATAGCGCGCTCGCCTTCTTTCTTGAAGTTGGCGATGGCTTCGTCATTGTGCTGGATCAGGAAGTTGCGCTCGTGACCGCGCATCTTCTTGATCGCGCCTTCCGCAACGTATAACTGGGCTTCGGTACTCAGGCGACTGGCGGTAACGCGGGCGTCTTCTTCCAGTTTCGCAACGCTGGCGTCGCGGGTGGTTTGCGTTGTCGCCAGTTTTTGCAGCAGGCCAGCGTACTGTTCGGCGCCGTCCTGGACGGTATCCAGCAAAGCCAGGTCGGAGGGCACTGCGAGGCGTTCCTTTAGCACGTCAGCTGTTTGGCTGGCGGATTCGCTCAGGCGCGTGGCCTGGTCCAGCTCTGCCACGTCGCCCCGGAGCATGAAGTTCTTCTCGTTGACCCGGGCGTCCAGCAGGTACGCTTCCATCTGGCCGGCTTGGGCCACCACATCGGCACGGTGGTCATAGCTATTCAACTGCTTGATGGCCACAACGCCCACCAGCGCGGCGAGGATGATCAACAGGCTGAAGCCAATGGTGAGCTTGCGTCCGATAGTGAGGGACGAGACGTAGCGCGATAACGGCATGGCGAGTGTTAACTCCATTTAGGTCGAGTAGGTCTTTTATCGGCGGTCCCAAGTGAAGATTGAGCGAATTCTGCTCCACAGGGTGTTTCGGATGATCGCAACGGGATTCGCTGGGCGCGCGCGCCGTAGTCTTCGATCAGAGAAGCGCAGACCAGTTGGTCGCGTTATTCCGACAGACCCATCCAAGCAAAAAACCCGCCGTAATTGCTGAAAATGGGAAATGTTTAACGGAAAGCGGACTACCGGTCGTTCGAGTGGTGAGAAATGACACGTCGTGTCAGCTTGGGACGTATTTTTGCAGCCGATGAAATTGCCGAAACGGGGCGTTTCAAAAGGGCTTTCGGGGCTTCTAATGGGTGTTGGTGAATATACACCTATGGTATTGGGGAAATGGGTGAAATCTCACCCATTTGATTCTGGAATCGGTCACATTGTGTTGCACAACACCAACAATACGTAAGCAGGTCCAGAAGATAACCCTTCAGCCCGCCATATCGTTGCCAATCCGATATATTGGCCCCGGTCTTGCAGCGCTGCTCCCTTGTTGTGGCTGAGTCTAGAACAACAAGCAACTTACGGAGCATTTGGATGACACTGCATTTGAAAAAAGTTTTGCTGGCGCTGTGCCTGTTTCTGCCGGTCGCTGCATGGGCCAACCCCCAGTACCTGGTGTTCACGCATGTCGTGAGCCCGGATACCCCGAAGGGGAAGATGGCCACCATGTTCAAGACCATCGTCGAGCGGAAAATGGGCTCGAAATACAACGTTATCGTCCACCCCAACTCCGAGTTGCTGGATGATGGGGAGGCGATCACGGCCATTGCCCGCGGCGAGATCCATTTCGCCGTTCCGTCCGTGTCCAAGTTCGAGGAATATACACCGAAGCTGAAGATCTACGACCTGCCGTTCCTGTTCCCGAACATGGACGCGGTCGAGCGTTTCCAGGAAGGGCCGGTTGGACAGTCGCTGCTGAAGAGCATGGAGTCGAAGGGTATTCTCGGCCTGGGATACCTGCACAACGGCCTGAAGCAACTGAGCGCGAACAAGGAATTCCATAAACCGTCCGATCTGGAAGGCCTGAGTTTCCGAATTATGGATTCCGAGGTGCTGCAGAAGCAGTTCCAGGCGATCGGCGCCTTTGGGATGCCGATGGCGTTTGCCGACGTTTATGAAGGGTTGGCGTCTGGACTGATCCAGGGGCAGGAGAACACCTGGTCCAATATCTATTCTAAAAAGTTCTACGAACACCAGCCGTACATCATGGAGTCGAACCACGGCGTATTGGATTACATGGTCATCACCAACTCGAATTTCTGGAACTCGCTGCCCGAAGAAGAGCGTCGTCATTTCGAATATGCGCTGGGTATGGCGCTTAAGTACGGCAATGCAGTGGCTATCGCAAAATCAAAGAATGACCATGATGAGCTTCGCAGCATGAAGAACGTCAACCTGATCGAGCTGTCGCCGAAAGAGCTGCAAGTATGGCAGCAGGCTATGAAGCCCGTTTGGGACGCCTACGAAGGCGAAATCGGTAAGGACGTGATTGACGCTGCGATCGCAGCGGGCAAGTCGTAAACGCTTTCAGGGTACGATGCCGCTTCGGCCTGAAGAAGCGGCTTTCTTCCTAAAAAGTGATCCAGACGATCAGCATTGCGGACGTGGTCCGTTTTTCCGAACGGTGTCCTGCTTAGCAGCGGCACCGTTCTTTTTTATCATCTGAAATCAAACACTGAATCGCGCCACCTGTACACGCAGGTTTTCGCCCAATTGCGCCAGCTCGGTGGTCGAGGATGCGACCTGTGAGGCTGATGACGCGGACTGGTCGCTGATATCGCGAATCTGTGTGACGTTGTGATTGATATCTTCTGCGACAGATGACTGCTGTTCTGCAGCAGTTGCGATCTGGCTGTTGAACTGACGAATCTCTTCCACCGCAGCGGCGATATCCTTGATGGTTTTTCCCGTAGCCTGGGCGCTTTCCAGCGTCTGACCGGCCAGGCGGTTACCGGACTCCATGGCCTTCACCGAACCTTCGGCGCTGGTCACCAGGTTGGTAATCAGGGTTTCGATCTCAGAGGCCGAGGTCTGTGTACGCTGGGCCAGGGAGCGGACCTCGTCGGCCACCACTGCAAAGCCGCGGCCCTGTTCGCCGGCACGGGCGGCCTCGATAGCCGCATTCAGTGCCAGCAGGTTGGTCTGCTCTGCGACGGACTTGATGACATCCAGCACAGTGACGATGTTCTGCGTGTCCGATTGCAGGCCGTGAAGCTGCTGCATCACGTTTTCCAACAGTCCATTCAGTTCGTTGACGTAAGACAGGGTTTCGCCCACTGCGGTCTCGCCTTCGGCGGCGGTTTCGCTGGCACGGTTGGCGGCGTTGAAAGCGTCCTCCGCACTCTTGGCCACCTCGCTGACGGTTGCAACCATCTCGTTCATGGCGGTGGCTACCTGATCAGTCTGATCCCGCTGATCGGTCATACCCTGGCTGGTCTGCTCGGTTACGGTCGAGAGTTCGCCGGTGGAAGTGGCAATATTCTCCGAGCCACTGTTGATACCGCGCACCAGTTCACGCAGGTTGCTGACCATGGCGCCCAGGGCGTTGAGCAACTGGCCCAGCTCGTCCTGGCGGTTGGTCTTCACGTCGGTGCGCAGATCGCCGGATGCGACTTTGGTAGCGACCTCCACAGCCTCGCGGATAGGACGCACAATATTGCGGGTCAGGGTCCAGGCCAGGGCGACACCGAGCAGGATAACGATGACGGTCGCGACGATGATCAGCGTAATCGCCTGCGTCTGCTCCGTGCGCATCTTGCCCACCTGGACTTCTTTCAGTTCAGCGGCGGCGGAGAGGATGCTGTTGGCGGAAGCCAGCATTTCCGTTTCCAGGGCCTCGTTACGTTGCACCTGTTTGGCTGCCTGGCCGAAGGTCGTGATGTAGTTGGTGAACAGACCGCTGACTTCTTCCTTGATCGACTTGTCGAGAAAAGAGGACTTGATCGAACGCAAGGCCCGCTCCGCGGCGGATTCGAATTGTTCGATGGCCTTGATATCCCCCTCGATCAGAAAGCTGCGTTCGTTGCGACGCATTTGCTTGAGGGCCGCCGCCGCCATATAGAGCTTGTCTTCGGTGCTCAGCCGGCTTTCCGCCATGCGTGCATCCACTTCAAGCTGCGCGACGGTGGCCTCCCGCGCCTGGATATTGGTGGCCAGTTCGGTCAGCAGTTCACTATAGCGGGCGGCGCCGGCCTTGATGGTATCCAGCCGCTGCAGATTGGCGGGTGTCGCCAGCTCCGCTTCCAGATTAGCTGCTATCTTGCCCGCTGTGGCGCTGTTCTGGCGGGCGCCCTCAAGTCCGCCTTCCTCGTGGTCGAGCATGAATTGGCTTTCGGCAAGTCGGGCTTCCAGTAGGCGCGTTTCCATAACGCCGACCTGGCCGACGATGATAGCCCTTTGGGTATAACTATCGAGTGCTTGTAAGGCTGTGATACCGACAATGACGGCAAGTACGATCAGCGCCGAAAAACCAATAGCAAGCTTGCGTCCGATCGAGAGGGACGAGAGAAACTGAGGCATCCGCATGGTGTGCTCCCTGAATACCTTGACGCCGGACGAGGGGAGGTCGAAGGCGTCTTATTGTTGTATTTGTGCGGAAAGAAGTTCCGCTAAATGGTATTTAAGGTTTATTTCAGCTATTTGATCAAGCAAAGATTGGTAACAGAGTATTAAAGCGACCCCGCTGCAGGGTCTGGATTCTGCAGCGGGGTAGGTCCTCAAGATCGGACGGGATCTAGAAGAACAGATCCGGCAGGTAGGTGGCGATCTCCGGGAAGATCATGATCAGTGCGAGGCCGACGATTTCCACCAGTACGAATGGGATGATCGACAGGTAGATGTCCCGCATCGTGATATTCGGTGGCACGACCCCTTTCAGGTAGAACAGATTGAAGCCGAAGGGCGGCGTCATGTAGCCGATTTCCATGTTGATCACGAACAGGATACCGAACCAGATCGGATCGAAACCGAGACTTTCGACGATAGGCATGAACACCGGCAACGTGATCAGCATGATGCCTACCGGATCGAGCACCATCGCCAGCAGGAAGATGATCAGCATCATCGACAGGATCACGCCCCAGGGACCGCCCGGGATCATCTGCATCAGCCCTTCGATCAGTTCCTGGGCGCCCATGCTCTGGTAGGCCGCGCTGAACGCGTGGGCAGCGAACAGGATCCACATGATCATGCCGGTCAGCTTGAAGGTGCGGATCGACGCTTCGTGCAGCAGTTTCCAGGTGAACTTGCGGTAGACCACCGCGGAGATCAATGCGCCGAAAACACCCACAGCGGCTGCTTCGGTTGGCGTGGTAATACCGCCAATGATCGAACCCAGTACCATGATCACGATGGCAATCGGCAGGATGACGGCCCGCAGGGCGCGGAATTTTTCCGCCCAGCTGGCTCGCTCCTCGGGCGGCAGTGCCGGTGCCAGGTGTGGCTGGAAGTAGCAGCGGATAATGATGTAGGCGATGGTCAGCACCATCAGCAGCAGCCCGGGCAATACGCCGGCGGCGAACATCTTGCCCACGGACACGCCGGTGATCAGGGCGTAGAGGATCATCAGGATACTGGGTGGAATCAGGATGCCCCAGCCACCGCCGGTATTGATGCAGCCCAGGGCCATGTTCTTGTCATAGCCGCGCTCGAGCATCGACGGCAATGCGATGGTCCCCATGGCCACCACGGCCGCTCCACTGATGCCGCACATCGCCGCAAACAGCGCACAGATCCCCAGGGTGCCGATAGCCAGGCCGCCGCGTACGCCCCCCCACCAAAGGTGCATCATGCGGTAGAGGTCGTTGGCGACACCCGTCCGCTCCAGGATCATCGCCATATAGACGAATAGCGGGATGGCAACGAGAGTAAAGCTCTCCATGGTGCTCCAGATCTGCGAAGCCACCATAAAGAAGGAATCGAATCCCCAGGTGAAATAGAGGAAGACGACGGACACACCGCCCAGCACGAAGGCCAGCGGTAGCCCGAGGACCAGGAAGAATAGCAGGGCGCCGAAAAACAGCAGGGTCAGGACTTCGATACTCACAGCATATCCTCCTGCTCGGCTTCGCGGCTCTCAGGTTTGTAGTAATCCAGGTTGAAGGCTATTGCGATATCCTCCAACAGCTTGACCACCCCCTGCAGGACCAGCAGACCGGTACCCAGGGGAATCGCCACCTTCACCGGCCAGATCGGCGGGTTCCAGGCGGAATAGGACGTTTCCCAACTGGCTACCGACTGACTGGCCATGTCGTAGCCGAAATAGAAGAGCGCCAGTGTGAAGGCGAAAAACATGGTCGAGGTGAACACGTCGAGGCAGGCCTGCACCCTTGGGCCCAGGTGGGAATACAGCAAGTCGACATTCACGTGCCCCCGGTGGGCCATGATGTAGCCGCCGGACATGATGGCGTAGACGCCGAACAGCATCTGAGTCAGCTCATTGGTCCACACCGTCGGTGAGTTCATCAGGTAGCGGAAGCACACCTCGAGCAGCAGGAATATGAACATGGCGAAAACGAGCAGGGCGACCCATCGACCGATAAAGTCGTTCAGCCGGGTCACACCGTTCATGAATGCGGTCAGCGCACGCATGGGATCCTCCGGGAGGAAATTCGATAAACGGGGTAAAACGGAAGCCGGTGGCCAGACGACCACCGGCTGAGAGGCCTGATGGCGAGCCTTAGAGGTAGCCCAATTCCGTCAGGTAGTCTTTCAGCATAGTCAGTGCTTTCTGGGCACGCTCGCTACGCTCGCCTTCTTCGTCCCACATTTTCTGTGCGGTCTGGGTCAGGCGCTGTTGTACATCTTCCGGCAGGGTATTGACCTGTACATCCTCTTCAGCGATGGCCTTGGCGAGGGTAACGCGTTCCTTATACTGGTATTCGTTGGTACGGAACCAGAACTGCTCATCCAGCGCTTGCTTGACGATGTTCTGCAGGTCTTCCGGCAGCTTGTCCAATGCCTTCTGGCTCACGATGATCACGTCGGTACCGGCGATGTTCAGGGCCGGCTTCACATGATACTTCGCCACTTCGTAGAGACCCATGGAGTAAGCACCCTGCGCCGCACCCCAGTGCGCGCCGTCGACCACGCCACTGTCCAGGGCCGGGTAGAGTTCGCTACCGGGGATATAGGAAGCAGCCGCGCCGGCTTCGGTCAGGAATTTCTGCAGCGCACCGGAAGAACGGATCTTCAGCTTGGTGAAGTCTTCCCAGCTGTTGATGGGGTTCTTGATGACCATCTCGGTCGGGTAGACCTTGTCGGTTGCCCAGTAGACGCCATATTGGGCGGCTTCGTCACGCAGCATTTGCTCGAAGCCCAGGCCCTGATGGAAATAGGCGGTTTCCCAGACGTTGCGGAAAGCGAATGGCAGACCGGAGGCTATGCCGGCGAGGGTCATTTTATCCTGGGCATAGGATGGGGAGATGGTGCCCATTTCCAGGATGCCGCGGCTGACCGCCTCGAAGGTTTGCTTCGGCTTGAACAGCGCGCCGGACTCGTAAAGGTCCAGTTTCAGGCGGCCATCGCTGCGTTCTTCGATGACGCGCTTGAGGCGGCCCAGGCTGTCTTCATAGGAGCTGCTCGAGCCCGGCCAGTGGGACTGCACTTTCCAGGTAGTCGTATCCGCGGCAGTTGCTACACCGCTGAACAGGGCGCCGACACTCAGGGCCACGGCGGAGGCGCAGACCGTCAGCTGTTTCTTGAACTGGGTAAGCGTTTGCATGACTTGACCTCTTGTTGTTGTGCTTTGACTTGTGTTGCTTGGACCAAAGCTTCTCTTGTTGTATTCCCGTAAAGCTTCTTGCTTAGTTTCGCTCTGCGGTACTAGTGACTGCAGAATGAATCCTTGTTTTCCGAATTTATCACATGACTGACCATTTGCAATAGGACGCCTGTGGAATGTAATTCGCGTGTAAACCGGCCCTTCGCCGGTTACAGCGGTGGAAAGGGCAAACCATCGGGGTGCAGGTGAAGTGACATCAGTCGGGCCACCTGGATCAGGTTCTTATCACTATAGGCAGGGCCGATCAGTTGTACCGCCAACGGCAGCCCGTCGTCGCTGATGCCGACCGGCAGGCTCAGTGCCGGCAGACCGGAAATGGCCGCGATACCTGCCCAGACCGTGACATCCATGTAGACCTGGGCTTGGCCGTTGATGGTGAGGGTGCGTTCCATAGCCGAGGCCTCCTGGTCGTGGGGGAACGGCGGCGTATTCACGACCGGGCAGACCAGCAGGTCGAACCCTTCGAAGAACCGGTGCCAACGGTACTGCAATTGGGCACGTTCCTCGTCCTGACGCATCCAGGCGGTGTGACTCTGGGTGGCGCCCCGCGCGAAGCGGGCGCGGTAATCGTCCGCCTGGCTGTCCTGGGCGGCGTCCGCAAGTTTTTGCCAGGTTTTGTCGTTCAACCCAGCGCCCATGGTGGCGGCGAGCAGGTCGTAGTAGAGGCGATGGTTCTGCTCCAGGGTAAGATCCTCCGGGCGGGCCTCCTCGTCGATCGTTGCACCATCCTCGCGCAACAGGCTTATGGCGATGTCCAGTCCGTGCTTGACGCTGTCATCGACTGGGCAGAACGCATCGTCGAGCCAGGCGGCGACTTTCAGGCCATTCAGTGATCGGATACTGGCTTCGGGCAGCCGGATTTGCCAGGCCGGAGCTTCGGCCTCATCGGGGCCGACCAGCAGCTCCAGTGCTCTTTCGATATCGTCCAGGTGCCGTCCCATGGGACCGGCAACACCAATGTCCCGTTTGCCGCGGTTGCCGGGCGGGCCCGGAATATGTCCACGGGTGGGGATGATGCCGTAGGTGGTCTTCAGGCCGTAGATGCCGCAGAAGGACGACGGTGTGCGGATCGAACCGCCGATATCGCTGCCCAGCTCCAGCGGAACCAGTCCGGCGGCCAGAGCGGCTGCTGCGCCGCCCGATGAGCCGCCCGGGGTGACATCGGTATTCCAGGGGTTGGTGGTAGTGCCATAGATGCTGTTGAAGGTCTGCAAGTCGCCCGCCAGTTCCGGGACATTGGTCTTGCCCAGGATAATCGCGCCGGCGGCCTGCAGGCGCTCGACCGCCGGTGCGGTACGAGGCGAAATGTAGTCGCGGAGCTTGTCGTAACCGGCGGTGGTGGGCCACCCTTTGATTTCAAAGGTCTCCTTGATCGTCATCGGTACGCCGTGTAGCGGGCCGAGCTCATCGCCCCGTTCGACCGCAGCGTCGGCGGCTTTGGCCTGGCGGCGGGCGTCCTCGGCGCGCAGCACGACGATAGCGTTGAGCGCAGGGTTGTAGCGCTCGATACGGTCGAGAAAGTGATCGAGAACATCTATGGAAGTGAATCGACGCTGACGGATACCTTCGGCGAGTGCGAAGCTGCTCATCTGATGAAATTGCACGGTCTTGGGTCCTTTTGTTGTTGGGTCTAGGCGGGACTTCAAGGCTGAGTCCGGATATGGTTATTGGCTTTATCAACGTTAGTGTTGGTTTTTGAACTTAGCGCTGGTATCTGAACATAGAATAACTGCTCAATTTGTGAAACAGTATTTCGCAGACTAACAATCAGGCGCGAGCTCTTTCGCGTCACGTAGGAGAATCGGCATGATCGAGATCAGACACGAAGCGGGACTGGTGCACCTGGTTATTGCCCGCGCGGAAAAGAAGAACGCCCTGACCCGCGAGATGTACGCCGAACTGGCCCGCGAGGTGGACCAGGCTGCCGACGACCCTACCGTAAATGCCATTGTTATTACCGGCCAGGACGGCGTGTTTACTGCCGGCAACGACCTGGACGACTTCCGTGCCCGGGCCACAGATCCCAATCCGAAGCCCTCCGCCGGGCTTGCCTTCATCGAACGGCTGATGATGTGCGACACCCCGATTATTGCCGGGGTCGAGGGTCTGGCGATAGGTATCGGTACGACCATGTTGATGCACTGCGATGTGGTGATCGCTGCCGAGTCGGCGCTGTTTCGCACGCCCTTCGTGGATCTCGGCCTGTCGCCGGAAGCGGCCTCCACGGTCATGATGCCGTTGCAGCTGGGATATCGACGCGCGACGGACCTGCTTATCATGGGCGAGGCGGTCACCGGTCAGGCCTCCCTCGAAAGCGGCATTGCCTCCCAGCTCGTACCGGACGGCGCAGCGACCGAGGAGGCCCTGGCGACGGCGCGTAGGCTGGCTAGTAAATCGCGGGAATCGCTACGCGCCAGTAAACGACTGCTCAAGGCCCCCTGGCGCGAGCAGGCCCTGGCGGCACTCGAACGCGAGCGCGCCGTGTTCGCCCACCGCCTCCGCTCGCCGGAATGCCAGAATGCGCTGCAGACCATTAGTCGGCGCACGACGCCGATACGGTGAGGGGCATTTTTAGGCACGTCGTTCGTATGCTGTACGCCGTGCTTGGTTCCGGATATCAGGCGTTAAAAAGGCAGCCCTTTGGGCTGCTCCGAAGCTGAAGCGTCGGCTACATTTTTCGGATAACTCGAGCATGTAGCAGAAGCTTCAGCTTCTGAGGCGCCAAAGGCGCCCGCGTTTCCCCCGGTGCTGACAGACGACATTTCGCCATCAATCAATCCCAATAAGGTGCCCGCAGTTCCCGCTTAAGCACCTTGCCGATCGTGCTGCGGGGCAACTCGTCACGGAACTCGATGCCCGCCAGCCGCTGGGTCTTGCCCAGGCGCGCGTTGGCCCACTCCATGATGTCTGCTTTACTCGCCGCTTCGTCGGCGCGACGGACCACCAGCCCGAGCGGTGTCTCGCCCCAGTGCTCGCTGGGGATGCCGATGACCGCCGCATCCGCAACCGCTGGGTGCTCCAGAAGGACCTTTTCCAGATCCACGGCATAGATGTTGAAACCGCCGGAGATGATCATGTCCTTGCGCCGGTCGAGGATATAAAGGAAGCCATCGGTATCCAGCTTGCCCATGTCGCCGCTACGGTAGAACGCCAAACCCTCCGGGCTGGTCCATAGCATTTCGGCCGTCTGTTCCTCGCGGTGGTAATAGCCGCGCATCATGGCCCCTGCCCGCCCGACGATTTCGCCGATGTGGCCCCGGGGTAGTTCGTGTCCGTCTTCATCGATGATCCGTACTTCCGCACCTTCTGTGGGCCGGCCCACGGAATCCCATTTGTCCGGGAATTCCCGGCAATCCAGGGTGGTGGAAATACCGCCTTCGGTCAGGCCATAGACTTCGCGGATATTGCCCGGCCATCGGGCCATCGCCTCGCCGATCACGTCGGAGCGAAGGGGCGCACTGGTGGACAGCTTCAGCTTGAAACTGGAGAGATCGAAGCTGTCGAAATCCGGTTCGGCGAGAATGCGTTGGTATTGCACCGGCACCAGCATAGCGTGAGTGACCCGGTGTTCCTGGGCCAGTTCCAGGAACCGTAGCGGGTTGAACTTGGCCATCAACACCAGGGTGCCGCCGTGGAACAGCGTTGGCAGTGCGGATACCAGCGTGGTGTTGGAGTAGAGCGGTGTGGATACCAGGTTGACGGCGACGCCGTCGAGACCATAGGTGCCCATGCGCAGCATCTGCCGGTAGCGGAAGCGGTGGTCGTGCAGGATGCCCTTGGGTGTGCCCGTCGTCCCGGAGCTGTAGATGATATTGAACGGATCATCCAGGGCCAGCTTCGCGGGGTTCGGCGTACCTGGGGCGTCGGCAAGCCAGTCGTCCAGGGTCAGGGCACTGTCCGGCGGACGGAAGTCCAGGCCGATGCGAGTGCTGTGGGGGACCTTGTCCAGCTTGTCACGAATCTCGTCCAGCAAGGCTTCGTTCTTGGCGGAGACAAACAGGAAGCGGGCGTCGCAGTCGTTGACCATAAGCGCCAGTGTGTCACCGCTGGCCATGCCCGATAGCGGCACCATGCAGCCGCCGGCAGTCAAAACACCCAGGTAGAGCGCCACGTATTCCGCACTGTTTTCGGAGAGACCGGCCACGGTATCGCCGGTCTTCAGGCCGCCCTCCCGTAACCGGTTGGCAATACGGTTGACCCGTGTCACCAGGTCGCGCCAGCTTACCCGTCCCTTGTGTTCGGCCAAGGCGTCGTCGATCAGGGCGATCTTATCCGGCTGGGAACTGGCGAAGCGTTGGATCTGTTCGCCGATGGAGACCAGGGATTCGTTGGGATTGAGGGGGGCATGGACGGCCATGGTTTTCACGTAGTCGTTCATCGTCTTGCTCTCAGTGATTGTTGTGTTTTAACTAGTGAAATTAGTTTTCGAATATATTGACTCAAAACTGGAAGGCATGACAAATTAAACCCCGAATTCCTGTTTTGCGGTTCCCGCTGTGCCGGGAGAACACCGTATTAACGAGCGTTCGCCTGCAGGCGGCGCCACCAAAAACGACGGTCGTTCAAAACAACCGTCGTTCAAAACAAAAAAGGAATCTCCGGACTGCTGCTTCGCACTTTGCGCGTGCAGCTATCCGAAGGAGGATTCCCAGAATAGAAGGAGCATCCCATGATGCGTTTCAGGAAACGCGTGGCCCTGGTCACCGGTGCTGGAAGCGGTATCGGACGCGCCGTCGCCCTGCGTCTTGCACGCGAGGGCGCCATCCTGGTCCTGGTGGACCAGGCCGAAGCTGGCCTGATGGAAACCGAAGGCGCCTTGCCGGAAGACACCGAATCCCTGCGACGGGTGATGGACGTATCTGATGAATCAGCGGTCGAAAGTCTGGTCAACGACGTTATCCGCACCTACGGCCAGATCGACGTGCTCTGCAACAACGCGGGCATCTCCGGCAAGCATCCCCCAATTACCGAACAGGACCGCCAGGAGTGGGATCGCATCCTGTCTGTGAACCTGATCGGTCCCATGCTCTTTATCAAGCACGTGGCGCCGCATATGCAGGCGCGTCGTCTCGGCAGCATCGTCAATACCGCGTCCGTGGCGGGTATCCGTTCCGGTGCCGGCGGCAACGCCTATAGTGCGTCCAAGGCCGGGGTGATCAACCTGACCCAGACCGCTGCCTGTGACCTGGGCGGCGACAACGTGCGGGTCAACGCCGTCTGTCCCGGGTTGATCGAGACCGGTATGACCCAGCCCATCTTCGATTACGCCCGTGCCAACGAGAAAGCGCACAAGCTGGGTTCGCGTTGTGAGCTGCGTCGCTACGGCGCGCCCGAGGAAATTGCCGCGGCAATCCTGTTCCTGGCCAGCGATGACGCCAGCTATATCACCGGTCAGGCGCTACCGGTGGACGGTGGCAACACGGCCTCCCTGAATCTGCCTGGAATGAAAGTCTGATGTCTGAAGTCGAAAACCAGGAATACCCCGATTCCAAGAACCTGCCGGGCTTTCACAACGTGCTCGGCTATCGCCAGGTGTCATGGGAGGAGGACAAGGCGGTGATCGCTGTTGAACTGCAGTCCCACCACCTGAACCTGGCAGGGGTGATCCACGGCGGCGTGCTCACCTCGTTGCTGGATATCGCCCTGGCCCAGGCGGGGACCTATTGCCCCTATCCCGGCCGCATTCGCAAGGCGATCACCTTGTCGCTGACCACTACTTTTACCGGCCAGTGCAGTGGTGGCGTGATCACGGTTACCGGACATAAACGGGCCGGGGGCACGCGAATCTTTAACAGTTCCGGCGAGATCCGTGATGAGAAAGGGCAGGTGCTGGCCATTGGCGAAGGTACCTTCCGCATTCGCTCGGGCAGCGAAAGTCCCGAAGGCGTTCCGCTGGAAACATTCAGAAGCAGTATTCAGAAGCCGTGACGTGATTGGGCTGGCGCCGCGGGTGAGCCAAGGCCGCCGATTGAGCCCCCAAGACCAACAACGACAGAACGAGGCACAACATGTTTGAACTTTCCGAAAAGGCCCAGGCCCTGCGCGAGCAAGTGCTCGCCTTCATGGACGAGCACGTCTACCCGAACGAGCATCTGCACCACGAGCAGATCGCCAACGCCGAGAACCGTTGGGCGCCCACCGCGATCCTGGAGGAGCTTAAGGGCAAAGCCAAGGCTGCTGGCCTGTGGAACCTGTTCCTGCCGGAAAGTGACTACGGTGCCGGCCTCACCAACTTCGAATACGCCCACCTGTGCGAAATCATGGGCCGCTCCCATATGGCGCCGGAAGTTTTCAACTGCTCCGCGCCGGATACCGGCAATATGGAAACCATCGCCCGCTACGGTTCCCCCGAACAGCAGAAGCAGTGGCTGGAGCCGCTGCTGGCCGGCGAAATACGCTCCTGTTTTTCCATGACCGAGCCGGCAGTTGCGTCGTCCGACGCCACCAACATTAGCTGCGAGATCCGTCGCGATGGCGACGAGTATGTCATCAACGGCCGCAAGTGGTGGTCCTCGGGTGCCATGACCACCACATGCAAGATCGCCATCGTCATGGGCAAGACCGATGCCGGGGCGGAAAAGCACAAGCAGCAGTCCATGATCCTGGTGCCGCTGGATACCCCGGGCGTGAAGATCATCCGTCCGCTGACCGTGTTCGGCTATGACCACGCACCCCATGGTCATGCGGAAATCGAGTACGACAACGTTCGAGTACCGGCCAGCAACATGCTGTTGGGCGAGGGCCGTGGTTTCGAGATCGCCCAGGGTCGTCTGGGGCCAGGTCGTATCCATCACTGCATGCGCACCATCGGTGTGGCCGAGCGCGCATTGGAAGCCATGTGCCAACGGGTCAACGAGCGTGAAGCCTTTGGCAAGCCGCTGGCCCAGTTCGACTCCATCCGCAAGGACATCGCCCGTTCCCGCCTGGAAATCGAGCAGTGTCGCCTGCTGACCCTGAAAGCCGCGCATATGATGGATACCGTCGGTAATAAGGTGGCGCGTCAGGAAATCGCCATGATCAAGGTGGCCGCGCCGAGCATGGCGTTGAAAATTCTGGATCGCGCGATCCAGGTGCATGGCGCGACGGGCGTATGTCAGGACACTTTCCTGGCGGCGGCCTGGGCTCAGGTGCGCACCCTGAGGTTGGCGGACGGCCCGGACGAGGTTCACCTGGACTCCATTGCCAAGCTGGAACTGCGCAACTACCCGCAAACCCACGCCAGATCCCATTGATCAGGAGGCCCGACCATGACTAACCCATTGTTCGACATGACTGGCAAGGTGGCCCTGATCACGGGTTCTACCAAAGGTATCGGTCGCTCTATTGCAGAAGAGATGGCCCGCTGCGGTGCAAAAGTCGTGATCTCCAGTCGTAAGGCGGACGTTTGCGAACAGGTCGCCGGCGAGCTGAAAGAGCAGGGTTTCGAGGCGATCGCCATTCCCTGTCACGTGGGCAAGAAGGACGACCTCCAGAATCTCGTCGACAAGACCCTGGAAACCTGGGGCCAGATCGATGTGTTGATATGCAACGCCGCTACCAATCCGGTCTACGGTCCTACCCAGGATATGACTGACGAGGCCTGGGACAAGATCATGGATACCAACGTCAAGGGCACCTTCTGGCTGACCCAGATGGTGTTGCCGCACATGGCGGAGCGCGGTGATGGCCAGGTGGTATTGCTGTCCAGCATTGCTGGTATTCGGGGCAATACCGTCATCGGCACCTACGGCGTGTCCAAGGCAGCGGAAGCGGCCCTGGCGCGTAACCTGGCAGTGGAGTGGGGCCCCAGGGGCATTCGGGTCAACTCGATCGCTCCCGGACTGGTCCGTACCGATTTCGCCAAGGCGCTGGTGGAAGATCCGGAACGTCTCAAGCGCGTCGAAGAGAAGACGCCCCTGCGCCGCATCGGCGAGCCGGTTGATATCGCCGGACTTGCGGTATTCCTGTCCACCAAGGCCAGCGCCTACATCACCGGTCAGGTGATTGTGGCGGACGGCGGAGAGACCGTTGGCTGAGGTGAGCATGTCCGCAGTAGCAAATCTCGACCCGCAATTGGTGGACGTCCTCGACGCCCACCGGTTCGACGAGCAGAAACTCAAGGCGTGGCTGCAGGAGGCCATGCCCGATATCGGCGATCGCCTCGTCATCCAGCAGTTCCAGGGTGGGCAGTCCAATCCCACCTTCCTGCTGGATACCGACAGTGGCCGTTACGTCCTGCGCAAGAAGCCGCCGGGTAAGACCCTGCCCTCGGCCCATATGGTGGAACGCGAGTACAAGGTGATCCGCGCCCTGTCCGACAATACCGACGTGCCCGTTCCCCAGGCCCGGGTGCTGTGTGAGGACGCCGATATCATCGGTACACCTTTCTACGTCATGGACTTCATGCCGGGCCGCGTGGTGAGCCATCCGGCGCTGCGGGCGCTGGATCGCCCCGAGCGCCGCCCGGTACACGAGGCGGCCATGGACACCCTGGCGCAGATGCACTCGGTTGATGTGAACGCGGTGGGCCTGGGTGATTTCGGCCGTCCGGAAGGCTACGTGGCGCGCCAGGTGGCCCGCTGGACCAAGCAGTACCTGGCATCCAAGACCGACGACATGCCGGCCATGGACAACCTGATGGCCTGGCTGCCGGACCACCTGCCGAAGAATGACGAGTGCGCCATCGCCCACGGTGATTACCGTCTGGGCAACCTGATGCTGGCGCCGGACAAGCCCGAGATCATCGCCATCCTCGACTGGGAACTGTCCACCCTCGGTCACCCACTGGCGGACCTGGCCTACTACTGCCTGCCGTACCACCTGCCGATGGACCTGGAAGGGTCGCGCGGCATCGTTGGCGAGGACCTGGAAGCCCTGAATGTGCCGGAAGAGCATGAGCTGGTCGAACACTATTGCCGCCAATCCGGGCGTTCGGGTATCGACGACTGGCATGTCTACCTGTCGTTCTCGCTGTTCCGTCTGGCAGCCATCGTCCAGGGCGTCTATGCCCGGGCGCTGCAAGGCAATGCCAGTAACGCCGATGCCCTGCAGGTGGGCAAGCGGGCCAGCATGCTGGCGGAGGCCGGTTGGCGTATTGCCCAGAATGGCGCGAAAGGGGTCTCCGTATGAGCGATCCCATCGTTCGCCGCATCCTGATCACCAACGACGACGGCATCAACGCGCCGGGGTTGGCGATCCTCGAACGCATCGCCCGCAACCTGGCGGAAGAAGTCTGGGTCGTCGCGCCGGAACATGACCGCAGTGGTGCCGGACAGAGTATTTCCATCCACACGCCCCTGCGCTGCTACGCCCAGGGCGACAGTGGCCGGCGCTTTGCGTTGTCCGGCACGCCGGCGGACTGCGTGCTCTTCGCACAGGCGGAATGGTTTGGCGAAACCCTGCCGGACCTGGTGCTTTCCGGCGTCAACTGCGGCGCCAACATTAGCGACTCGGTGCAGTACTCGGGCACCGTCGGCGCGGTGCTGACGGCCGAACACCTGGGGATCCCCGCGATGGCGCTGAGCCAGGCCTTCCTGAACCGTGAAGGAATCGACTGGTCACCAGTAACCGAACTGGGCGAGCAGGTTATCCGCTCGCTCTGGAAGCCGGAAGCCCAGCCCACCTGCTGCTGGAACATCAATTTTCCGGCGTGCGCTGCCAGTGAGGTGAAAGATCTGCGTTGGGCCCGCCAGTCCAGTGGTTCGATCCAGCGCACCCGCCTGCTGGCGGGGCAGGACGGCCGCAGTCTGCCGTATTGGTGGCTGAGCTTTGAACGCAGCTCCAAGCATATCGTTGCGCCGGATATGGACGTGACCGTAATGCGCGACAACGCGGTCGCGGTCACGCCGCTGCGCAGCATGGCGCCACTCCCCAACGGCGAAGCGAGCTGCATCATCGAGAACGAATGACGAGGTTGATGGTCCGTCGATGACGGGCCGTAAGACGGGAGAACAATAAATGTTTACGAGACACCATGGCGTCTGGCCGAAAGAGCTGCCCAAGACCATGACCCTGCCCAAGACCAGCGTGTTCACCAACCTGGCCGTTGCGGCACTGCGCTATCCGGATCACCCGGCCATCATCTTCTACGACAGGGTGATGACTTACCGGCAGCTACTGGAGGAGGTCGAGGCCCTGGCCGGCTACCTTCAGGAGAAAGGTGTAAGGAAGGGCGATCGCGTCCTCCTTTATATGCAGAACTCGCCGCAGTATGTCATCGGCTATTACGCCATCCTGCGCGCGGATGCGGCGGTAATCCCGGTCAATCCCATGAACCGGGCTGCAGAGCTGGAGCACTACATCAGCGACACTGACGCGCGCATCTGTCTGGCAGGTCAGGAACTGGCCGGATTCATCGCGCCGCTGGTGGGTAGCACCCACCTGGAGGAAGTGGTGGTCGCGGCCTATAACAGCTACATCGACCCGGACACGGACCTGAGCCTGCCGGCGGAAGTGGCAGCGCCGGTGCCCAAACTTGAGGTGCCCGGCCTGGTGGGCTGGGACGAAGTGATCGGCGCCGGGTATGTGCCCGGTCCGCATACCGCCGGTCCGGACGACATCGCCGTTATTCCCTACAGCTCTGGCACGACCGGGGCGCCAAAGGGCTGTACCCACGTCCATCGGGGCGTGATGGCTACCGCCTGTCACCGTGCGTTCTGGAACCTGAGCACCGCGGATACTGTCCAGCTCTCGACCTTGCCGTTCTTCCATGTGACCGGCATGA
Organism: Marinobacter nanhaiticus D15-8W; assembly: GCF_036511935.1. Lineage (NCBI taxonomy): Bacteria > Pseudomonadati > Pseudomonadota > Gammaproteobacteria > Pseudomonadales > Marinobacteraceae > Marinobacter > Marinobacter nanhaiticus. The sequence goes on from NZ_AP028878.1 coordinate 453,504, forward strand.
CCGGCTCGATGAACAGCCCGATCTACAGTGGCTCGACCTCCGTGATCATGACCCGCTGGGATCGAACCACGGCCGCCAAGCTGATCGAACGCTACAAGGTCACCGGCTGGACCAACATCGTTACCATGGCGGTGGATTTCCTGTCCAATCCCGAGCTGGGCAACTACGACATCTCCAGCCTGAAGACCATCGGTGGTGGCGGCGCGGCCATGCCCGCGGCCATTGCAGCCAAGCTGAAGAACCTCACCGGACTGGACTACATCGAGGGTTACGGTCTATCGGAAACCATGGCCGCCACGCACATCAATCCGCCGGACGCGCCAAAGGCCCAGTGCCTCGGCATCCCGGTATTCGATGTGGATTCACGCATCATCGACGTGGAGACCCTGCAGGAGAAAGGGCCGGGTGAAGTGGGCGAGATCGTCAGTAACGGCCCCCAGGTCACCGTGGGCTACTGGAACCGCCCGATGGAAACGGAAGCCGCCTTCGTTGAGATCGACGGCAAACGCTTCTTCCGCACCGGCGACCTCGGCTACTACGACGAAGACGGCTACTTCTTCATGGTTGACCGGGTGAAGCGGATGATCAACGCATCTGGCTTCAAGGTCTGGCCTTCGGAGGTGGAAAGCCTGATGTATCGCCATCCCTCGATCCATGAGTGCTGCGTAATCTCGGCACCGGATCCCAAGCGGGGTGAGACGGTCAAGGCCTGCATCGTGCTGACACCTGAGTCCGAGGGCAAGACCTCCGCGGAGGAGATCATCGCCTGGTGCAAGGAGGAGATGTCTGCCTATAAGGTGCCTCAGCTGGTCGAGTTCGTCGCCGAGCTCCCCAAGTCGCCGACCGGGAAAGTGATGTGGCGCGCCCTGCAAGAGCAGGAGTGGCAGGACCAGGCCTCCGCCTGATCTTCTTGCACGTGGTCGTAGGTTCCGCGTGATCGAAAGTTCCGCCTGGTTGAAAGTTCCACGTGGTTGGAAAATGAAACAGGAACCATTGGTTTAGCCGGTGGTCCCTGTTTCGCTAAGTCTATAAAAAAATTGCTATTGGTCCGCAGAGTGGAATCATATTTTGTATGTTGACAGCCAGGATGCGCAGTGTACTCTTTAGAGAAAGGTGATATCACAAACTAAAGACGTTTTTCGTAGACGTCTCGTCACCTGGCTGAAGACGCACTGCCAAGGCTGAGCCCGCGGTCCTGACAGCACCACGACAGCAGTACAAATAGAACAAAAGCAAAAAAGAAAACCTAAAGTCCCAAACCTCCGCCGGTTACCCGAACCTGCGGCATACATAACAACAATTGCCAAGAGGGGGCCACCTTGAACCTCTTTTTCCAAAACATCGTCAACGGGCTAACGCTTGGGAGTATCTACGGTCTCGTAGCTCTCGGCCTGACGCTCGTCTACGGTATCCTGCATATACCCAACTTCGCCCATGGCGCGCTCTACATGGTAGGGGCGTTCATGTCGTACTTCCTCATGGTCGATCTTGGCGCCCACTACTGGGTCGCCATGGCGGGTTCCGCCGTCATCGTGGCTGGCCTTGCCGTGCTGTGCGAACGGCTGGTGTTCCATCCGCTGCGCCACTCGCCACCCATCCACGACAAGATCGCCGCCATCGGCATCCTGCTGTTCCTTGAGGCGGTGATCCAGATGTTCTGGGGCTCTGACTTCCGCCGTATGTCTTCACCGTTCACCGGCATCATGAACTTCGATGGTCTGATCATCCCGGAGCAGCGGGCACTGATCATCGTCGGCGCGCTGGTGCTGGTGGTTGCGCTGCAGCTGTTCCTGCGCAAGACCATGACCGGCGCCACCATCATCGCCATGGCGCAGAACCGCGAGGGCGCCTTCCTGGTCGGCATTGATGCCAACCGTGTAGCCATGATGACGTTTGCCATCTCCGGTGTCCTGGCGGCCTTCGCGGCGACGCTCTACGCGCCGATCAACCTGGTGTACCCGGCGATGGGCCATATCGTGATCATGAAGGCGTTCGTCATCATCATCCTCGGCGGGATGGGCTCGATACCGGGCGCGATCGTCGGCGGCATGATCATCGGCTTCGCCGAAGCCTTCGGTGGCTTCTATATCTCGACCAGCTACAAGGACATCATCGCGTTCGGCCTGCTCGTGTTGATCCTGTCCGTTCGTCCGCAAGGCCTGTTCGCGAAGGGGGCGCACTGACATGCTATTCAAACTGGGTTCCCTGCTACTTCACCCGGCGTTCAAGTACGCCCTGATTGTCCTGGCACTGTTGTTCCCGCTGTTTGCCAGCAACGAGTACCAGGTGTACGTCATGGCCTCTGCGTTCGTCTGGGCTATCGCGGTCTACGGCCTGAATATCATCACCGGTTTCTGCGGCCAGTTGAACCTGGCGCACGGTGGCTTCTTTGCCCTCGGTGCCTACACCCTGGGCCTGCTGAGCGCAGATTACGGCTGGAGCTTCTGGCCGGCGTTCGTTGCGGCGCTGTTGTTCACCGCTTTCCTCGGCTTCCTGGTCGGTGTTGTATCGCTGCGATTGAAGGAACACTACTTCGCTATTTTCACCCTGTGTGTGGGGTTCATCATCTACCTGCTGCTGGATAAGTGGGAAGAGCTGACGCACGGCCCGATCGGCGTGCGTGATATCGCCGCGCCCAACGGTTTTGGCCTGGTGGACTTCACCCAGACCGTTCCCTTCTACTACCTGGTGCTGGCGTTCCTGGTGTTTGCCATGTGGTTCATGGGCAAACTGTCCCGGTCCCTGCTGGGCCGCACCTTCGTGGCGATCCGCAACGGCGACGAGCTGGCCCAATCCCTGGGTATCAACCTGATGCGCAACAAGACGCTGGCCTTCGTACTCTCGACGACCTACGCCGGCATGGCGGGGGCACTGTACGCGGGCATGATCCGTTTCATCGGGCCTGAAGATGCCAATGTCCAGCACACCTTCGACATGATTACCTACCTGCTGGTGGGCGGTATCGGCACGATTTCCGGTCCGCTACTGGGCACCGTCGGTATCGTCTGGATTACCCAGTCCCTGCAGTTCCTTGAAGAGTACCGGATGATCATCTTCGGTCCGCTGCTGGTAATCCTGGTGATCTTCTTCCCCCGCGGATTCGTCGGCTCCTTCCTTACCTGGATGCACCGCGAGTCGCAGAAACAGGCGGCGCCGAGCAAGAAGAAAGAAAGCCGTGTCAGTACCGGCAAGGGGGTAGAGAACAATGCTTAAGATCGAGAACCTCACCAAGATGTTCGGCGGCCTGGCGGCGGTAAACGATGTGTCCGTCGAGTTCGAGGCGAACAAGGTGAATGCCATCATCGGACCCAACGGCGCCGGCAAGAGTACGTTCTTCAACCTGGTGGCCGGCACCCACAAGCCGACATCGGGGCGGATCATCCTCGATGGCGAGGACATTACCCCGCTGCGCTGTGACTACATTGCACAGCGTGGTGTGGGCAGGACCTTCCAGACCACCAACCTGTTCGAGCAGGCCTCGGTGCTGGATAACCTGATCGTCGGCCATCGGCTGCGGACCAAGTCCGGTCTGTGGGATGTACTCATCAACTCCAAGCGTTTGCAGGCGGAAGAGAAGGCCTGTCGCGAAAAGGCGCGCGAGGCGTTGAACTTCGTCGGCCTGTCCCACGTAGAAAACCAGTTCATCGCCGATATCACCCAGGAGGAACGCAAGCGCGTGGCCTTCGCCCTGGCCCTGGCGACCGATCCCAAGATCGTGCTGTTGGACGAGCCGGCGGCGGGGGTCAACCCGGAGGAGACCGAAGGCCTGGCTGACCTGATGCGCAAGATGGTCCAGCACGGCCTCACCGTCTGCCTGATCGAGCACAAGATGGACATGATCATGGGCATCGCCGACAAGATCATGGTGCTGGACCACGGCGAGAAGATCGCCGAAGGCACGCCGAAGGAAGTCCGGGAGAATCCGGTTGTCATCGAGGCCTATCTGGGGAGTGACGAAGATGTTGCAGCTTAAGAATGTCGACGTCTGCTATGGCAGCTTCAAGGCGCTCAATAATATCTCGCTGAGCGTCGATACAGGCGAGCTCGTCGTCCTGCTAGGCGCCAACGGTGCCGGTAAATCCACGCTGTTCAATACTATCAGCGGGCTGAACAAGCCGGTGGCCGGCTCGATCGAATTCGAAGGCAAGCGCATCGGCGGGCTCAAGCCGAGCGCAGTCGTCTCATCAGGCATCGTGCAATGTGCCGAGGGCCGCAAACTGTTCCCGCAGATGACGGTGATGCAGAACCTGATGATGGGTGCCTACGTCCATCGTCGCGACAAGGCCGGCAACAAGAAGTACCTGGACGAGGTGCTTGAGCTCTATCCCATTCTTAAAGAGAAGGAGCACCAGCCGGCGGGTTCACTGTCTGGTGGTCAACAGCAGATGGTTGCCATCGGCCGTGCGCTGATGAGCCGTCCGCGCCTGCTGATGCTGGACGAACCGTCCCTGGGTCTCGCGCCGCTGGTGGTACGCCAGATGTTCGAGACCATCCAGAAGATCAACAGCCTGGGGACCACGGTCTTGCTGGCTGAACAGAATGCCTTTGCAGCGCTGAAGATTGCCACCCGTGCTTACGTCATGGAAAACGGTCAACTGGTCATGGAAGGTGACCGGGAGACCATGCTGGGCAATGAGCAGGTGCGCAAAGCATACATCGGGGCTTGAAAATCTTCCTGAAACGCCATCCCTGGCGTTTCGCGGAGTCGCCGGATAAAACGCGGTTTTATCCAGCTCGCAAAATCAAAGGCTACTGCCTTCGATTTTGGCGGCACATCCGTGTGCCGCGATAGTGTGTGGAGCACAACGCAAACTTGGACGAGCAATTCATCAAACAACAATTAATCGGTCATCCAAAAAGAATGACAGGCGCAATACCCAAGGAGAAAACAATGAGAATGCTGAAAAAACTTGGTCGTGCGGTCGCAGTGGCAACTTTGGGCGCGGGCCTTTCTGCCGGCGCGATGGCGGAATCCACTGTGAATATCGGATTTACCGGTCCGCTCAGTGGTGGTGCAGCCCTTTACGGTGAGAACACCCTGTCCGGCCTGCGCATGGCGGCTGACGAGATCAACGCCGATGGCGGTTTCGACATCAATGGCGAAACCTACAAGGTAAACATCATCTCCCTGGATGACCGGTACTCCCCGGCCCAGGCGGCAACCAACGCCAAACGTCTGAAGCAGGAATCCAATGTCCCTGCTGTTTTCGTGCCGCATTCCGGCGGTATCTTCGCACTGCAGGATTTCAACGAGCAGGACGATTTCCTGATCATGGCCTACACCAGCGTTCCGACGGTGACCGAAAAAGGGAACTCGATGACGCTCCGTATTCCCCCGACCTTCGACGGTTACGTGAAAGCGTTTACCGACTATGCCCTGGAGCATGAAGGCAAGAAACTGGGCATGGGCGGTGCGACCCATGAATATGCCAAGATCTGGTCCAGCATGATCGAGAAGGCGTGGACCTCGAAAGGCGGCGAAGTGGTCGCCAATAATCCGATGGACTATAACAAGTCCGCCGACTTCTACACTGGCGTCAGCCGTATCGTTGCTTCCGAGCCGGACGTGATGTTCGTCGGTGGTGCTTCCGAGCCGACCGGTCTGGTGGTGCAGCAGGCGCGTCAGTTGGGTTTCCAGGGCGGCTTTATCGTCATGGACCAGGCGAAGATCGATGAAGTGGCCGAGGTTGCTGGCGGTTTGGACATGATGAACGGTGCGATTGGCGTCGTTCCTCTCTCTGTCTATGAAACCGACGCGGCAAAGAACTTCATCACCCGTTATGAAGATAAGTATGGCAAGACGCCCGGTTCCGAAGCAGCCTTCAACTACCTGGCACTCCACGGTCTGGTGAAGGCCATGGACATGGCTGAGACCACCGAGCCGAAGAAGATCCGCGCCACGATGAACGAAGCGATGTCGAAGTTGGATCCGTCCAAGAACCCGTACGAAGTCACCGAAGTGACTGAAAAGGGTGGCTTCGTTACCGACACCACCCTGGCCGTGGTCGAGGATGGCAAGATCGTCCAGAAGGAAATTGAGAACCAGTAAGTCTGGCTGGAAGTGAAAGGGGCCCCGATGCGCGGCCCCTTTTTTATATGTGGGTTTTATATGTGGGTTTTATATCGAGGTCGGACGACTGCAATCACCGCACATACATCACCAGGTTCTCTGCCACACAGGCCGGCTTGTCCTCACCCTCGATCTGGACCTGGGTGGTATAGGTGGCCAGTACCCGCTGATCGTCGACGGCGCTGACGTCCTTGAGCGTGACTTCCGTGCGGATAGCCGAGCCGGACTTAACGGCAGCCGGGAAGCGCAACTTGTTCAGGCCGTAGTTGATGCTGGCGGACGTGCCGGTCACCTTGAGCACGCCCTGGTTGAGCAGGGGAATCAGCGACACGGTGAGGAAACCATGGGCAACCGGGCTTTTCCAGGGGGCCTCCCGTTTGGCCCGTTCCACGTCGATGTGGATCCACTGGTGGTCGCCGGTGGCATCGGCAAAGGCCTGGATCATGTCCTGGGAAATCGTCTTCCAGGAGCTGTGGCCGATGAGGGTACCAGTGTATTGAGAGAGGTCATCCAGAGCGATTTCTTTCATTGTGGGTCCCGTTGTTTTTATGGTGAAGTTTTAAAAGTCTCTTGGTGTTTCGAAAAGAGAAATTGAATTCCGCAATGGCATTTTGAAGAACCGCCGCGGCGCGTGCAACAAACGATGTGGCGGTTTCAGCGCGATAAAGAGAGGACATGGATAATGGAACAAAATCAACAATACATTCTCGCGTCCCGGCCGCCCGGCATGCCGGATGAAAACCACCTGGTGATCAAAGACGCACCGAGGCCGAAACCCGAAGACGGTCAGGTGCTCCTGAAGACGATCTACCTCTCCCTCGACCCCTACATGCGCGGCCGGATGAACGCCGGTGCCTCCTACGCCAAGGGTGTGGAGATCGGCGACGTAATGACGGGCGGCACCGTTTCCGAAGTCGTCGAGAGCCGGTACGACGGATTAAAGGCCGGCGACGTCGTGCTCAGCCACAACGGCTGGCAGCGCTATGCGGTCGCCCCCGGTGATAGCGTGCGCAAACTTGATCCCGCTGAAGCACCGGTCAGCACCGCGCTGGGTGTCATGGGGATGCCGGGATTCACGGCCTACGTCGGCCTGTTGGATCTGGGCTTGCCGAAGTCCGGCGAAACGGTAGTGGTCTCCGCGGCTTCAGGTGCCGTGGGGCAGGTCGTTGGTCAGATTGCCAAGCTCAAGGGCTGCCGTGTGGTGGGCGTTGCCGGCGCAGACGATAAGTGCCGCCATGTGGTGGATACCTATGGCTTCGATGCCTGTATCAACTACAAGGATGATGATTTCGAAACCCAGCTCGATCGTGCCTGTCCGGATGGCATCGACATCTACTTCGAGAACGTGGGTGGCAAGGTGTTCGACGCGGTCATGAAACGGGTCAACGACTTCGCCCGCATTCCGGTGTGTGGCCGTATCGCCCACTATAACCAGACCTCGTTGCCGGAGGGCCCCGATCGTCTGATTCCGTTTATGGGCAAGGTGTTGATCAAACGGATGACCATTCGTGGCTTTATCCAGTCGGACCACCTCGAGCGGCATCCCGACTTCCTCAAAGACATGGCAGCGTGGATTCGGGACGGAAAGGTGCAGTATCAGGAAGATATCGTCGAGGGCTTCGAGAGCGCGCTGTTGGCGTTCCAGGGGCTGTTGGAAGGACGTAACCGGGGCAAGATGTTGGTTCGGGTGGCGGACGATCCGACGCTTTAGCACGGGGAAGGGGGCCAGGTTTTATGTAGCCGACGCTTCAGAGGGTGTTGCAAAACTACTGTGCTCGACTATGCGGCGTTGGAAATTCGCTCAAAATGCTCATTTACTATCAGTAAACTGCGCTTTTTCGCGAATTTCCGCCTTGCCTAGCCTTTGCTCGCTACGTTTTGCAACACCCTCTTCAGCTTCGGAGCGGACGTCAGTCCGCCGGAACAACCCGGGAGCCTTGCGGCTCCTCCGAAGCTAAAGCGTCGGCTACACGCTCCGGTTAGCCTAAGTCTTCGGAGGTCGGGCTCATCCAAGGGCGTAAAACCGATAGCGTAAGCCGACGGACATCCTGGCTGGCGGGTACCTTCAGACTGCATACCCCGGATTTTTACTATCCAGCAGCCGCAACAGCGCCGGCCAGGTCAGCTTCGCGGCCTTGCCCAGCGACTGGGATTGGTCTCGTGTCGTAGCAATGGCCTCGTCAGACGGTATCCAGGTCGGGCCGCAGGCCTGCGCCTTCACCTGGATCTCACAGGCCTTCATCAGGAAGTAGAGATAGGTGAACGTCTCTGGCACGTCCTGCCCGGTGGTGAGGACCCCATGATTACGCAGGATCAACATCGACTTGTCGCCGATGTCCCGGATCAGCCGCTCCCGTTCTTCCAGGTTCAGCGCTACGCCTTCGTAGTCGTGATAGGCCACATGATCCAGACACAGCATGGCGGTCTGGCTCAAGGGCAGCAGTCCGTCCCTGTGGGCGGAGACCGCCACACCGTCGGAGGCGTGCAGGTGCATGACCGCGCCGGCATCCTCGCGCCCCATATGGATGGCGCTATGGATGGTGAAGCCCGCCGGATTGACCCGCGGCAGGCCGCCGGCTTGTACCACATTGCCTTCCTGATCCACTTTCACCAGCGATGACGCGGTGATTTCGTGAAACAACAAACCATACGGGTTGATCAGGAAATGGTGCTCCGGCCCCGGCACTCGGGCCGATAGGTGGGTGAACACCAAATCGTCCCAGCCAAACAGGGCGACCAGTCGATAGGCTGCCGCCAGATCGCAGCGGGCCTGCCATTCCTGTTTACGCAATGCTTTATCCTGGTCTTGTTCTTGGTGGGATTGCATGGGGCCTCCTAATGTCGATGAGGACGGTCGTAGTTATGTCATTCCCCGAGTATGTAGCAGAAGCTTCAGCTTCTGAGCCACCGGAGGTGGCCGATAGCTCATAGATAGTACCGGGGCACTCCGTGCCCTCCGGAGCTGAAGCGTCGGCTACATTTTGCTCCAGAGCGCCTGTAAAACTAAAAAAGGGGCGGCAACGCCGCCCCCTAAAATGGGTCTCAAAGGGGATTGGTATCGACGCAGGTCGACGCCAGAGACCCTGCTCCTCGCACAGAGAACGTGCCCGAAATCAGGAAGCCTGCAGTAGCCCTGCGTAGGCTTCCAGATGATGATCGTCGTCACCGAGTTGATGGTTGATCATGATCAGTCGCTTGGCGTAGTGCGCCAGGCTGTATTCCCAGGTCATGCCGATGCCGCCGTGCAGTTGGATCGCCTGCTCCGAGATGTGCTGGCCAGCGCGGCCGATGATGTTCTTGGCCGCCGCTAATGTGCGTGTGCGCTCGTCGCTGGCTTCGTCGTTCGCCACGCTGGCGGCCAGGATAGAGGCGGAGCGCGCCTGCTCCAGCTCGGAACTCATGTCCACCATACGATGCTGAAGCACCTGGAACTTACCGATGGGCACGCCGAACTGTTTGCGGGTCTTCAGGTACTCCAGGGTCAGCTTGATGGACTCTTCCATGGCACCAACCGCTTCGGCACACAGGGCGGCCATCGCGCGGCCGGCCTGGTACTGGATCACGTCGCCCGCTTTGCCTTCGGTGCCGATCAGTGCATCAGCGCCGACCTTGACGTCCTTCAGGAACACATCGCAGCCCTTGGCACCGTCCATCGTCGGATAGGTGCGGCGGTCAACGCCAGCAGCTTCGGGATCGATGGCAAACAGGGACAGACCATCTGCGTCGCGACTGTCGCCACTGGTACGGGCAGAAACGATGATCAGGCCTGCTGCGTGGCCACCGATGAGAACGCCTTTGCGACCATTGAGGGTATAGCCATCGCCGGATTTCTTGGCGCGGGTCTCAACATCGTTCAGGTTGTAGTGGCTCTGGGGCTCCTGCAGGCCGACGGCCACTTTCAGTTCGCCGGTGGCGATACGGCCCAGCCAGTCTTCTTTCTGGCTGTCGCTACCCGCCTGGCTGATAATGCCGCCGCCGAGGATGACGGTCTGCATGTACGGCTCGAGGCACAGGCCGCGGCCCAGTTCGGTCATGACCGACTGTACGTCCACGCCCGAGCCGCCAAAGCCGCCCAATTCTTCCGGGAAGGGCACGGCGCACAGGCCCAGTTCGCCCAGTTGCTTCCAGAAATCCTCGCTGAAACCCAGTTCGCTTTCGCTGTATTTCAGGCGCTTCTCGAATTCGTACTCACCGCGGACCAGGCGAGCCACGGTGTCCTGCAGCATTTGCTGCTCTTCATTCAGTCTGAAGTCCATGGGTGCCTCCTGTTACAGCCCGAGAATCATTTTGGTGACGATGTTCTTCTGGATCTCGTTGGATCCACCGAAGATCGACAGCTTGCGCATGTTGAAGTACTGCGCGGACAGCGGTGCGCCGTCCTGGTCGGACAGGAAGTCACCTTCGTAATCCAGGTTCAGTTCCTCTTCCACAAACGGCTGGGCGTAGGGGCCCAGGGCACGACGGGCGAGGTCCGTGATGGCCTGGCGGATCTCGGTACCGCGGACTTTCAGCATCGAACTCTCGGCACCTGGCACGCCGCCACCTTCAACGGAGGCGATAATACGCAGGTTGCTGATGGCAGCGGCCATCAGGTCGATCTCGACCTGGGCAACGCGCTGGGCAAAGGACGGGTCCTCGATCAACGGACGCCCGTTTTTCTTCTGGCGGCTGGCGATACCCTTGAGGTGGCTCAACGCCGCCTTGGATGCGCCAATGCCAGCCAGGCCGGTTCGTTCATACGTGAGCAGGTACTTGGCGTAGGTCCAGCCTTTATCTTCTTCGCCCACCAGGTTCTCGACCGGCACCTTGACGTTGTCGAAGAAAACTTCGTTGACCTCGTGTTCCCCGTCCAGGGTGATGATCGGACGCACGGTGACCCCCGGGGTCTCCATGTCGATCAACAGGAAGGAAATACCCTCCTGGGCCTTCACCTCGGTATTCGTGCGTACCAGACAGAAAATCATGTTGGCGTGCTGGCCCAGGGTGGTCCAGGTCTTCTGACCGTTGACCACGTAATGATCGCCCTCACGCACGGCGCGGGTCTTGAGGGAGGCCAGGTCGGAACCGGCACCCGGCTCTGAATAGCCCTGACACCACCAGTCCTCGCCACTCAGGATGCGTGGCAGGTACTGCTGCTTCTGTTCTTCGCTACCGAACTTGATGATGACCGGCGCGACCATGTTGACGCCGAAGGGGATCGAGCGCGGTGCGCCATAACGGCAGGACTCTTCGTCCCAGATGTGCTTCTGGACTGCGGACCACTTCACACCGCCATACTCTTCCGGCCAGTGGGTGGCATACCAGCCCTGCTTGCTCAGGATCTGTTGCCAGCGTTCGTGGTCGGCCCGGGACATGCGGCGTCCGCGTTTGACCTTGGCTGCGATGTCCGCCGGCAGCTTCTGCTCAAGGAAGCTCCGGACCTCGTCACGGAAGGCCAGCTCTTCCGCCGTGTAGTTCATATTCATCGATCAACCTCTCGGTTCTTTTTTGTGCTCTGTAAGCCGAATCTTGTGTTCTGTGAAAGCCTATACCGCATAGCAGAATATGCGAAGCATGAATGATGAAACTTTCACTGTCAATTGCCCGACTTTCTCCATTTGACTTTTCTGTTACGAGAAACAGCAAAATTTAGTTTTAAAAGGTTGTCGTCGAAAACACCTTTGTCTATATTCGGAAATACGGAAGCCGGTATTGCTAAGCGGAATCTTTAAAGGAGATTGTACCGCATAGCGAAACTATAGGATCGAGAAGAACAATAACCGGCTGAAGGACCAGAAAAACAAAGACGCAACTACCTACAACAAAGACTCTCTACAACAAAGAAAAGACGAGGTTTGAAATGACAACAAGAAATAAGTCATTCAGAGCACATCCACTCACCCGTGCCGTGGCTCTTGCAGGATTTCCGCTGATTGCAGCATTGTCGATGCCGGCCCAGGCCCAGGATTCAGAAGTTGACGAACTGCGCCAGCGTGTCGATCAATTGGAGCAGGCGCTCAGAGGCGCGGTGTCTACCGCACCCGAAGCCACCGCCGATAACCCTTATATCCTGCGCGAAGGGGACGGTCTGAAGATTGGTGACACCACCATTTCCTTTGGTGGCTTCATCAAGGCGGACATGATCTATGGCTCGGGTGGTGACGGCACCATTAATACGTACAGCACCGGTCTGCCACGTAACTTTGCCTCTGCAGCAGCCTCGGACGAGGACTGGAAAGTGGGGTTCAGTGCGCGCGAATCCCGGTTCAGCTTCGGTACTGAAACGGAAGACGTTGGCGGCCACACCCTGCGTACCTACCTGGAAATGGACTTCAACACTGCGGACGACGCAGCGGGTAACGAAGTCGTATCCAACAGCTATAACCCCCGTCTGCGCCAGGCCTATGGCGCTTGGAACGGTTGGGAATTCGGTCAGACCTATACCACCTTCACCGATCTGGCCGCACTGCCTGAGATCCTGAACCAGGGCAAGATGGCGGCGTTCATCTACACCACCCAGCCAATGATTCGCTATAACATGGCCGCCCCGGGTGGCAAGCTTATGGTCGCCCTGGAAAACCCGGAAGACGGTTTTGGCAGCACTTCATACGACGATCAGTCCTATCCGGACCTGACGGCTCGTTACCAGATTCGCGGCAATTACGGCTTCTACTCCATTGCCGGTGTTGTGCGTAATCTGGAGGACGATGCCTCTGATGACTCTAAAGTAACGGGCGCGGTGTCCTTGAGCGCACGTATCCCCACAATTGGGCGCGACGATTTGCGGCTGCAATATAGCTACGGCTCTCTGGGTCGATACATGGGGCTCTTTACTTACCCAGATGTAGATTTGGTCGAACAGGGTCAGGGTGAGGTCGATCCTTTGAAAACGTATGGTGCGACTGTGGCCTATCGTCACTTCTGGTCGCCGACCTGGCGTTCGAGCCTGGTGGGTTCGCACACGGAGATCCTCGACGATCTGACCCTGCGCCAGTCAGCATCCCCGAATGGCACCCTCAGCTACTTCGATTCGTCGACTTCTGTCCATGCCAACCTGTTGTGGTCGCCGAAGTCGAACCTGACTCTGGGTATTGAGTATGCCTACTGGGACTTTGGAGAAATTGCATCTGACAGCAGCGAACAGTATGAACAGGTCATGCTGTCAGCACTTATGCAGTTCTAAAAGAAGATGTATTGGGCCGGCTTAAGCCGGCCTTTCCTTCCGGTTACTCGGTTGTTTTGCCCGTTGCCCTGGATCCCCTCCGGGGCCTTTTTGCGTCAGGCGAACAATTTAGTTCTAGGGGCGCCGCGCAAACGCGACCGCCTTGACCAGTGCCGTGACCGTCCGGTCCGGCGCCAATCCCAGTTCATCATAGGACTTGCGCGTCACGCGGGCGCGCAGGGTCTGTTCACCGATTCTCAGGCGCAACTCCATAGCCGCGGGATTGTCCGGCTGCGGTGCCGTGTCCTCGATCACGGCCTTGAGCTGGTTGCGATAACTCGATAACGGCTGCGGTTCCAGCGCAAGCGCGACGTCCCGCACTGGGATGCGCAGGCGCAAAGGTTCGTCGACAGGCATATCGACTTCGGGCACCGTCAGTAGCTGGCCATCGGCGAGGGCGAGCCGGGTCAGATGGTAGTCGGGGTCATGGTCGTGCACCTGTGCCTCCAGAATGGATGCGGCGTTGAATCCACCCAGGTAAGGCGTCAGATCGAAGCGCATCAGCAGGTCGTCCAATTGGCCTGTTGCCACCACCCGACCCTTTTCCAGCAGGACCAGGTTGTCGGCGATCGCGGCCAGTTCTTTAGGGTCGTGGCTGACGTAGATGATGGGGATGTCGATTTCGTGGGTCAGGTGGAGGATGAAATCCAGCAGCTCCTGCTTGCGTGGCCCATCCAGTCCGGTGAGGGGTTCGTCCAGCAGGAGCATGCGCGGCTCGCTCAGCAGGGCGCGGCCGATGGCTACTCTGCGGGCTTCGCCACCGGAGAGGGTGGCGGGGAAGCGGTCGAGCAAGTGGTCAATGCCCAGCAGTTGCACGATCTTCTCGAAGTGTGCGCCGTCCTTTTTCGAGATGCCGTAGGCCAGGTTGCCGCGTACCCGGTAGTGAGGAAACAGCCGGGGTTCCTGAAAAACGATTCCAAGCTGGCGTCGGTGAACCGCCACATTGATATTGCGACGGCTATCGACCAGGATCTCGTCACCGAGGCGGATCCGGCCCTGCCGCGGCGTATCGAGGCCAGCAATTAGACGCAGCAGGCTGGTCTTGCCACTGCCGGAGGCGCCGAACAGTGCAGTAACCCCCCGTCCGGGTAGGGCGAGGTCGGCTTCTACCGAGAACGTCCCCTGCTGATGGTGCACCTGGATATGCAGGTCATTGCCGGCGAGTTTCGTTCTGTTGGATCGGTCAGTCATCGCGACCTCGCAGACGTCGCCGCGCCCGGCGGGCGAGCCATTCGGAAATGATCAGGGAAAGCATGGCGATCACGATCGCAATCGCGCAGAGTCGGGCCGCGGCTGCTTCCGCGCCAGGCGTCTGGATCAGCGTGTAGAGGGCCAGGGGCAGGGTGCGGGTTTCCCCCGGAATATTGGAAGCAAAGGTGATGGTGGCGCCAAATTCCGACAAGGCCCGGGCAAAGGCCAGCACGGTGCCAGTGATCAGGCCGGGCAACGTCAGGGGAAGGGTAATGGTGTAGAACACTCGCCAGCGACTGGCGCCCAGGGTGCGGGCAGCAGCTTCCAGGCCAGTATCTACAGCTTCCAGCGAAAGGCGAACGGAGCGCACCAGCAGTGGGAAGGCCATCACGCCGCCGGCAACGGCAGCCCCCTGCCAGGTGAACGGTAGTTGAATATCGAACACCCGATCCAGCCACTGTCCAAGCACGCCCTGGCGTCCAAGGCCGACCAGCAGCAGGTAGCCGACGACCACCGGCGGAAGTACCAGCGGCAGGTGAAGAACCCCGTCCACGATGGACTTGCCACGAAAATCCCGCCGCGCCATCAGCCAGGCCATGGCGATGCCCGGTACCAATATCCAGGCCACCGCGCTGCCGGCCACCCGCATACTGATGGCGATGGCTTCCCATTCGGTTGCGGTCAGCACGCGACTTCCCTATTGGACCTGTTGCTCGACCGGCGTAAAGCCGAAGCGCTGGAAGATGCTCTGGGCGGTCTCCGTCTCCAGCCAATTGCGGAACGCTATCACGGCCTCTGTGGCCTCCGGAGTGGCGATCGCAACCGGATAGGTGATGGGTGTATGACTTTCCTGGGGAAACAGACCCAGGCGCTTGACCTTCTTGCTGGCCAGCGCATCAGTCTGGTAGACGATGCCCAGGGGTGTCTCGCCACGCTCGACCAGTGCCAGTGCGGCGCGGACGTTGTCGCCCCGGGCCAGCCGTGATTCCAGCGAATCCCATTCACCCAGGTTTTCCAGCGCCTGTTTGGCATAGATGCCGGCAGGGACATGCGCCGGGTCGCCTACAGAAAGTCGCTCCCCGGGGGCAAGTAGCGAAGCCAGGGGTTGGCCACCGCCGGGCACGAAGCGATCCGTTTCAGCGGATGTGGGCGCAACCAGCGCGAGCCGATTGTGGAACAGGTCGGTCCGCGCGGACAGTTTGATGCCCTGTTCGCCGAGCCAGTTCATCCATTTCTCGTTGGCCGATAGGTAGATATGTGCCGGGGCGCCGTTAGCGATCTGTCTGGCCAGCGTGGACGAAGAGGCGTATACGGGCACGATGTCTACATTGTGGTCCTTCTCATAACGGGTGATGGCCGCGTCCATCGCATCGGTCAGGGACGCTGCAGCGAAAACCTTAAAGCGTTGAGGGGATGCGGCCTGAGCCGGCAGCGACAGACTGGCGAGCGTCGCTATTAACAGTGTGGCGCTGGCTACCCTAAGGCAACGAACCGTCCAGCGGCGGAGAGGTCCGGTCATGCGATACCCGTTATGTATAAATGGAAATAACGGGTTCACTATAGTCTGTTGGAGGGCGTTGTCCAAGGGGCGGTTATTGACCCGTGTCAGGGGCCGGGGCGAGAAGATCGAGCAGTGCACCGGCTTCGTCGGCAAGGTCAGGATCGAGGCGCGCCTGCAAGGCGCGATACTGACGCAGCACCTGCTGGCCGAGTTCCGTAATTTCGGCACCGCCGCGCTGGCTTCCGCCGGATGTGGTAGCAATCACCGGCTGGGCAAAATGCTGGTTCATGGTGTTGATCAATTGCCATGCTTTCTTGTAGCTCAGTCCCATCTCTCGGCAGGCAGAGGAAATGGAGCCCGTGCGGCCGATGGCGTCCAGCAGGTCAGCCTTACCGGGGCCGATAACGACATCCTTGCCGGAGACCAGGCGGAGCTGGAAGTGGGGTTGGCGGTGGTGGGTGCGTGTCATGCCGGTCGTCTGCCACAGGAGTTCGGAAGTGAAAGACCGGTTCTATCACGGATGTCTGGAAAGAAACAGACTGGAGACAAAGCCGCCCCGTCACAGCCGTGAACGAGGCGGATGTCAGGCGATAAAGCCAGAAAGAATCAGTCGCTGAAACGTTCCAGGACCGCAGCGATCCCCTGGCCAACGCCGATGCACAGGCTGATCAGTGCATAACGACCATTCACGCGTTCCAACTGACGGGTGGCCGTAAGCGCGATGCGCGCACCGGATGCCCCCAGGGGATGGCCGACGGCGATGGCGCCGCCATTCGGGTTCAGCCGCGAATCCGTGGGGTCGATACCCAGCTTGGTGGTGCAGCCGAGGACCTGGGCGGCGAAGGCTTCGTTGATTTCGATAACGTCCATATCCTTCAGCGCCAGGCCGGCGCGGGCCAGTGCTTTTTCGCTGGCTGGCACGGGGCCATAGCCCATAACACTAGGCGGTACCCCGGCGATGGCGGCGGAAACGATGCGGGCCCGGGGGCGTACGCCCGCCTTTTCTCCGGCTTCGCGCGAGCCGATGATCAGCGCTGCGGCGCCATCGTTCACGCCAGACGCGTTGCCAGCGGTCACCACGCCGCCTTCAAACAGGGTGCGCAGTCCGGACAAGGCTTCGAGGTTGGACTGCGGGCGCGGATGCTCGTCTTTATCCACGGTCACCGAGGGTTTCTTGCGGCCCTGGGGGACCTCGACCGGCAGCAACTCTTCGTCGTAGAAGCCGTCTTTCAGGGCGGCGTCGTAGCGGGCCTGGCTCTGGGCGGCATAGCGGTCGACGGCGTCCCGCGAGAGGTTCAGTTCGCGGGCAATGTTATCGGCCGTTTGCGGCATGGTATCGCTACCATACTCGTTCTCGACCCGTGGGTTGGGGAAGCGGGCGCCGATAGTGCTGTCGAAAGCGCGAAAATCCCGGCTGTAGGGACTATCGGCCTTGGCCATGACGAAGGGCGCCCGGCTCATGCTCTCGGAGCCGCCGGCAACGAACAGTTCGCCTTCACCGCAGCGCACGGCGCGGGCGGCATCGATGACGGCGGCCAGGCCCGATCCACAGAGACGGTTGACTGTCAGGCCGCCCGTTTCAACCGGAAGTCCAGCCATCAGTCCCGCGTGGCGTGCGATATTGCGGGCATCTTCACCGGCCTGGTTGGTGCAACCGGCAATCACGTCTTCGTATAGCGCCTTGTCGAAATCGTTCCGCTCGACCACGGCCTGGATCACGCCAGCCAGCAGGTCGTCCGGCCGTACCTTGGCCAGGGCGCCGGCATGGCGTCCAAAGGGGGTTCTCAGGCCATCATAGATATACGCGGACATGGTGTCTCCCATCGTCGTGCCCTCCCGGTTCCGCTTTGTCGCTATTGCCACGTTTATCGTACGCGCGAATCAGCGCGGGTTAGCAACGTGCGCATGAAAGCGGGAGGGACTTGAGTTGGCGTAAATGTTAATATAGTTTCGTTAAGCGAAACTAAGTTTTATATATGAACTAGATTAATCGGGGGATATAACAAATGCAAGCCGTCCCGACGCCCCGTCACGGTCTCTCATGACGCAGTATTTCCTGCCTGCCGCCGTTCTCTGTGAACTGATTGCATTGCTGACCGGGAGCCACCTCCTGAGCCTGGTCGCCGGTTCCATTTTCCTCGTCTATTTCCTCCCGCGCTTGGGACGGTTGGAAGGCTATGCCCGTTATCTGATGTTGGTGACCGTCACCATGCTGACGGGGTTTCTGTTGACAGACCGGCTTTCCGGCCCGCAGCTTGCAGAGGCTGCAACGGCGGCGGCCTTCTATGGCGCATTTCTCGGGAGCCTGGGAACCATGCAGTGCCTGGTGCGCCGGTTCGAAGTGCTCAGGCGCATCCATGACGTGCTCCTCGGTGGCAAGCCGGCGTGGCTCTATCCCAAGTATGTGTTGACCAGTTGCAGTGTGGCCTCGGTGCTGAACTTCGGCGTGATGAACCTGCTTTGTGGTGCGCTCTCGGAAACCCTGAGCCAGCGTGGCATCACTGGGACGGCCCGGCTTCGCTGGTTGCGCAGCGTGCTCAGTAGTACCCTGCGTGGGTTTGCACTGGTTCCGCTGATCGCGCCGACCAGCGTAGCTGTAGCTATCATCACCCGCGAAGTGCCCTCGCTCAGTTGGGTGCAGATCCTGCCGTTCAGTGCGACTGCGGCGGTCGTCTTTATTGGCGTAGGGTGGCTGCTGGAATACCGGCGCTTCAGTCAGGTCAGCGCCGAGCGGACGTTGATGCGGGGATGGCCAGCGGGTACCGGACGTCTGGTGGCGGTGATAGCCATCGTATTTGCGTTGATGGCATTGCTGGTGCTCACGACACCGCTGAACGTATCGCGTGCCGCCATGCTTTCGGTGCCGACGGTGACCTTCCTTTATATGTGGCTGACGGATCGGGGGTTGGTAGCGGTAGCTGGCGAGGTGGCGGATAGTGTCGCCGGGCTGCATAACGAGATCTGCATTTTCGCTGCCTCGGCGGCGCTGGGCGTGGCCTTGTCGGCCCAGGTGCCTCCGGAAGTCTTGTCGCAGTTGCTGGATGGTCGGGCAAGCCTGTTCATTTTAGCCGCATGCAGCATGCTGATCCTGCCCTTGTTGGCTACGGTGGGTATCGCGCCAATCACGGTGCTGAGCTTCCTGGCGGGGTTGCTGTCCCAGTTTGCAGCGTCCGGCCTGGAGCCTTTGCTGGTCGCAGTCGCGTTGGTGATCGGCTTTTCCCTCGCGATGATGCTGTCACCCTTTGGGCCGTCGGTCATGCTGTTGTCGCGGTTTGGCCAGTTGTCCCGCTGGGTGGTTGCATTCGGTTGGAACGGAGTATTTGCGCTGACATCGATCCCGTTGATGCTTCTATTGCTCTGGGTATGGCTGCCCTGGGCGGCTTGACCGGGTTCAGGTGGATGGTCCAGGTGTAAGTAAGACTTCGAGGGTGAGCCGAAGTGCCACGCTCCGCCTACTCTGTGGCGGAACTTTTAAGTCAATTTCTTCGCTAAATACTCTGTAATTGGCTAACATGTTCTGCATAGCAAAATTTCGTATCAGTTAATTCACCAAACCTTCCGTCGCCCTCGATTCGTAGCGGGATAGTAATGAAACAAAAAGAAAGAGTGTTTCAGATTTGGCATGCAATTTGATTGCTGGTAGGTGGTACTCGTATCTTACTCTGATTAGAATAGAGCGAAATTTCATCATCGGCGTTTTATCGCTCAGAGTCAGGCTGCGATAGGCAGAGTTGAACTCGTTAGGCGAATTACCTGAAATGCCAAAGCGTGTTGGTCGCTTGTCTCGTGTTCCAGTCAATGCTGGAAAAGGACCAGGCCATTTCGTGAAGGTTGAGGGCTGTGGGGAGCACTAGGCAATTATGACGGCAAAACAGAAAATCAAAACGGATCTGGCCCTGGCAACGGGCGAGGGCCGATCGAAAACGGGTGAAAAGGATCGCAAGTTCGTCGAGGCGCTGTCCCGCGGGCTTGATGTGTTGCGTGCCTTCAGTCAGGGATCCGTGATCCTGGGTAATCAGGACATCGCCCGGCTGACAGGTCTGCCCAAGCCGACCGTTTCCCGCATGACCTACACCCTGACCAAGCTGGGTTACCTGAGCTATAACCCGCTGCTGGAGAAATACCAGCTCAGCTCTGGCGTTCTCGCCCTGGGTTACGCCTACGTCTCCAACCTGAAAGTGCGCCAGCTGGCCAAACCCTACATGGACGAGTTTGCCCGTCGCACCAACATGTCTGTTGGCCTGACCTGTCACGATCGCCTGCACATGATCTACGTGGAAAACCGCATGCCTCCGGAAGCCACGCTGTTGCGCATGGAGATTGGTCTGCGTCTGCCCATGGCGACCACCTCTGCGGGTCGTGCCTATTGCGCGGCGGTGAGCGAAAGCCAGCGCAAGATCCTGATGGACGGTATGGCCAAGAAATACGGTGATCAGTGGCCGGAGAAGCGAGAGGGCCTCGAACGCGCCATGGAAGAGTACAAGGCCAACGGCTTCTGTCTCTCCCTGGGCGAGTGGGACCGCAACATCAATTCCGCTGGGGTTCCGGTTCACCTGGAAGATGGCACCACCATGGTGCTGACCTGTGCGGCGCCATCCTACCTCATCTCCGGCGAGAAGCTGCGCGATTCCATTGCCCACCAGTTGGCAATGCTGGCGAGTGATATCGAGGCGCTTGGGGTCTGATTTCACGAGCCGGTCGCAGTGAGAGTAAGAACCGCGGGTCACGCCCGCGGTTTTTTTGTGCCTGCCTTTTCCTAAGACTTCACTGCCCGCGTAGCGTGCTGGTAAGGCGAAGCCGGACCGCACGGTGTTCGCCTTTTGGTTGGCGAACCTCGTGCCGGAAGCGGCGGGCCACCCTTGCCTACGCTGTCCTGCATGGCCGTCCCTGGCCAGCCATGACGACCGGGACATCCCTGTCCCTTCTTCGGCAAGGGTAGCCCGCCGCTTCTTCTAATCTCGAGTTGGTTCAATAACTAAATGATAGCTGGGCATCGCTTACTTCCGGGTAGGAGCTGCTAACGGCTTTCCTCGATCCTGACTTAGTTCCACGAATGATCGGTCGATGCGGTTCGCAGGCTCGCCCGTTCCTACTTCGACTGGTTTCTTTCCTCCCTGTTTGTATCGACTAAGCTGTTTGATTACCCGCCGTATTGATTCGTCTAACGATGCGCTGTCTCAATTTACTGTTGAAAGATCGATTGAAAATGGTTTAAATCGTCTTCAAGTTTCGCTTATTAAAACTGCATTCCATAGAAATACAAAAGGAGAGAGCAATGTCAGAGGTCGTCACCTATCAACGCGAAGGCGCCATCGGCGTCATTACCGTGAACTATCCGCCGGTCAACGCTCTCAGCCATGCCGTTCGCTCCGGCTTGCTCGACGCCCTCAAGCAGGGGCAGGCCGATGCTGAGGCCAAGGCGCTCCTACTGGTTTGTGAAGGCCGGACCTTCATCGCCGGCGCCGATATCCGTGAGTTCGGCAAGCCAATGCAGGAGCCGGGTCTGCCTACCGTTGTGGAAGCCTACGAGAACAGTGATAAGCCGATTATTGCCGCCATCCATGGCACGGCATTGGGCGGCGGGCTGGAAATGGCCCTTGGCTGTCATTACCGCGTTGCACTGGAAAGCGCCAAGGTGGGTCTGCCTGAAGTGAAGCTCGGGCTGCTGCCGGGCGCGGGTGGTACCCAGCGCCTGCCGCGTCTCGCCGGCGCCCAGAAATCCCTGGAGATGATCACCACTGGTGACTTCATTTCTGCCAGTGATGCACTGCAGGCCGGTATTGTCGATGCTGTGGAAGCCAGTTCCGATGCGAAGGCGGCAGGCGAACAGTTTGCCCTGAAAGTCATCGACGAAGGTAAGCCTGCTCGCCGTGTCCGCGAGCTGACTGACAGGATTGAAGCCGACAAAGGCAGTGACGTTTTCGAACAGTTCCGTACCGGCCTGCAGAAGAAGGCCCGTGGGCTGTTCTCGCCGTTCAAGTGCGTGGATGCGGTCGAAGCGGCTTTCCAACTGCCGTTCGAAGAGGGCATGAAGCGCGAGCGCGAGCTGTTTATGGAATGTATGGAATCGCCCCAGCGCGCTGGCCTGGTCCACGCTTTCTTCGCCGAGCGTGAAGTGTCCAAGGTGCCGGGACTGCCCAAGGATACGCCGGTTCGCGACATCAAGTCCGTGGGTATCATCGGCGCCGGCACCATGGGCGGCGGTATCGCCATGAACTTCGCCAACGTCGGTATCCCCGTGCGCCTGCTGGAAGTGAAGCAGGAAGCGCTGGACAAGGGTTTGGCCATCATTCGCCGCAACTATGAGAACACCGCCAAGAAAGGTCGGATAACCCAGGCCCAGGTAGAGGAGCGCATGGCGCTGATCCAGCCGACGCTGGCCTATGAGGATTTCGGTGATGTGGACCTGGTGATCGAGGCCGTGTTCGAAAACATGGGCATCAAGAAAGAGATCTTCGGCACCCTGGATAAGGTCTGTAAACAAGGCGCCATCCTGGCTTCGAATACCTCGACACTCGATATCGACGAGATTGCCTCGGCCACCAACCGTCCGGAAGACGTGGTGGGCATGCATTTCTTTAGTCCCGCTAACGTGATGAAGCTGCTTGAAAACGTGCGCGGCACCAAGACCGCTGACGACGTGAAGGCGACGGTGATGGACATCGCCAAGCGCATCAAGAAAGTCGGTGTACTGGTGGGCAACTGCTACGGCTTCGTCGGCAACCGGATGCTGCACCAGCGTGGCGCAGAGGCGATCAAACTGGTCAATGAGGGTGCGACGCCGCAGCAGGTGGACAAGGTGCTAACCGACCTGGGCTTCCCCATGGGTCAGTTCGCCATGTCCGATCTGGCCGGCATCGATGTTGGTTACCGTATCCGCGAAGAACGCCGCAATGCCGGCGAGAATATCCCGCCCAGTTGGATGGACAAACTGGCGGAGCAGGGTCGTCTCGGCCAGAAGACCCAGGCCGGTACCTACCTCTATGAGGAAGGCAGCCGCAAGCCGATCCCCGATCCGAAGGTGGATGCGCTGATCGAAGAGTTCCGCAAGGAGCAGGGCATCGAGCCGCGCGAGATCACCGACCAGGAAATCCTCGAACGCTGCATGTACGTGATGATCAACGAGGGTGCGAAGATCCTGGAAGAGGGCATCGCCGATCGGGCGCTGGATGTAGATATCGTCTGGATCTATGGCTACGGCTTCCCGGCCTACCGTGGTGGCCCGATGTTCTGGGCGGATCAGGTGGGCGTGAAGGAGATCTACGAGACCGTCAAGCGTTTCCACGACACCCTGGGCGGTGACCAGTGGAAGCCGGCCCCGTTGCTTGAGCGTCTGGCGAAGGAAGGCAAGACCTTCGGCAGCCTTTGATCCGAATCCGATCGTGATTTGCAAACCTGCGGTGCGAGCCGCGGGTTTGTTTCCCTATAACCACAATAGCTTTCCGAGGACTCTCTCATGTCTGACGCCGTAATCGTCTCCACCGCCCGTACCGGGCTGGGCAAATCCTATCGCGGTGCCCTGAACAACGCCCACAGTGTCGACCTGGCTGGCCATGTGATCCAGCATGCGGTCCAACGTGCGGGTATCGACCCCGCCGTCGTCGAGGACGTGATCCTGGGCGCCACGTTCCACGAAGGCGCGCAGGGCAAGAACATGGCTCGCCTGGCCGCCGTGCGTGCCGGCCTGCCGGTAACGACCGCCGGCCTGTCCATCAACCGTTTCTGCAGCTCCGGTCTGCAGTCCATCGCCCTGGCGTCCCAGCGCATCGTTTCAGAGAAAGTGCCCGCGATGGTCGCTGGCGGTGTGGAGTCCATCAGCTTGGTGCAGAACGACAAAATCAACCAGTTCCGCGCCACCAATGAATGGCTGATGAAGAACAAGCCAGAGCTGTACCTGTCCATGATCGAAACCGCGGACATTGTGGCCAAGCGCTACAACATTAGCCGTGAGGCCCAGGACGAGTACGCCCTGGTCAGCCAGCAGCGGACTGCCGCGGCGCAGGAAAAGGGCTACTTCGACGACGAGATCGTGCCCTACGATGCCACCATGTTGGTGAAGGACAAGGAAACCGGCGAGGTGAGCGAAAAGCAAGTCACCCTGACCAAGGATGAGTGCAACCGTCCGAATACCACCCTGGAAGGTCTGGCCGGCCTGAATCCGGTACGTGGTGACGACCAGTTCGTTACGGCCGGTAATGCGAGCCAGTTGTCCGACGGTGCATCGGTTTGTGTGGTGATGGACAGCACGTACGCCGAAAAGAACAACATCGAGCCCATGGGGATCTTCCGTGGTTTTGCCGTTGCTGGTTGCGAGCCGGATGAAATGGGTATTGGCCCGGTCTATGCCATCCCGCGTCTGCTGGAACGCACCGGGCTAAAGATGGACGATATCGACCTGTGGGAGTTGAACGAAGCCTTTGCTTCCCAGGTGGTCTATTGCCGTGATCGCCTGGGGATTCCCATGGACAAGCTGAACGTCAACGGCGGCTCGATCTCCATTGGCCACCCCTACGGTGTTACGGGCTCCCGTTTGACCGGCCATGCGCTGATCGAAGGCAAACGCCGCGGCGCCAAGTATGTCGTGGTGACCATGTGTATTGGTGGTGGTCAGGGTGCGGCTGGATTGTTTGAGGTCGTTTAACACCGTTGAGGCCTGGGCCGTTGTTGTGCGTGGCGAGGTGGTTGCCACGGGTTCGCAGCGGCAGGGGAGGCGAGGGGCGCCCATGGCGCCTCAGAAGCTGAAGCTTCTGCTACATGCTCGAGTTGGTTGCAAAATGTAGCCGACGCTTCAGCTTCGGAGCAGCCCGTAAGGGCTGCCACTCGCTCTTCAGGCCGCCTCAGCCGACAAACCCGAACTGCAAAAACTGTACAAGCAGCCAAACCGATAACAATAGGGCTTTACCATGCAGCAGCGCATCATTAATCCCCAGGATCTGGCCTTCCAACTCTTCGAACTGCACCGCACCGAAGATGTTTTGAACTATGACCGCTACGCCGATCACAGCCTGGAAACCCTACAGGCGGCACTCGATCTGGCATTGAAAGTCGCGGCGGAAGAGTTTGCGCCTCACGCCCGACTGGTGGATGAGGAAGAGCCTACCTTCGAGAGCGGCCGCGTCACCATGCGTCCTGAGGTCAAGAAGGCATTGGATGTGCTGCGCGAAACCGGTCTGATGGCCGCTGGCCAGAGCTACGAGCGTGGCGGTATGCAACTCCCCGCAGCCGTAGCGCAGATGTGCGTGGGCATGCTCAAGGGCGCCAACGTCGGCACCCAGGGGTATGCGGGTCTGACCATCGCTGCCGCCAACCTGATCCTGGCCCATGGCTCTGAAGAACAGAAACAGCGTTACGCCGATCACATGCTGGCGGGCCGCTTCTTCGGCACCATGTGCCTGACCGAGCCGCACGCCGGTTCCTCCCTGGGCGATCTGCGCACCCGTGCCGAGCCCCAGGACGACGGTAGCTACCGGCTCAAGGGCAACAAGATCTATATCTCCGCCGGCGACCACGAGCTGAGCGAGAACATCATTCACATGGTGCTTGCCCGCTTGCCGGATGCGCCTCCTGGCGTGAAGGGGATTTCCCTGTTCCTGGTGCCCAAGTCCCTGGTGAACGAGGACGGCAGTCTCGGTGAACGGAATGATGTCGCCCTGGCCGGCCTGATCCACAAGATGGGTTATCGCGGTACCACGTCCACCATGCTCAATTTCGGCGAGAAGGACGGCGCGGTGGGCTATCTGGTGGGAGAGCCGCACAAGGGCCTGGCAGCCATGTTCCACATGATGAACGAGGCGCGGATCGGCGTGGGCCTGGGCGCCGTTATGTTGGGCTATACCGGCTACCTGCATGCACTGGAGTACGCTCGCGAGCGCAGGCAGGGTCGCCCCATGGGCGAGAAGGATCCGGCAACGCCCCAGGTGCCGCTAATCCGTCATGCCGATATCCGCCGGATGCTGCTGACCCAGAAGGCCTATGTCGAAGGTGGTCTGGCCCTGTGCCTGGAAGGCGCGCGGCTGGTGGACGAGAAAAAGTTCGCCGCGTCCGACACCGAGCGCGCGGAAGCCGCCGGCGTGTTGGACCTGCTGACCCCGCTGATCAAGTCCTGGCCCTCCCAGTTCTGCCTTGAAGCCAACAGCCTGGCGATCCAGGTTCACGGCGGCTACGGCTATACCCGCGAGTACCCGGTGGAACAGTTCTACCGGGACAATCGCCTGAACCCGATCCATGAGGGCACCCACGGCATCCAGGGGCTCGACCTGCTGGGCCGCAAGGTCATCATGGCCAACGGCGAATACTACAATGCGCTGATGGGCAGGATACGCCGTACCATCAAAGAAGCGCGGGAAGTGGCCGAACTCAAGGACAGCGCCGAACGCCTGCAGGTCGCCATCGAACAGATGGCCCAGGCGACCGACGCCATCAATAAGGTACGCGCCTCCGGAGAAACCGAGCGGGCGTTAGCCAATGCCTCCCTTTATCTGGAAGCGTTCGGCCATACCGTGGTTGGGTGGCTCTGGCTGCGCCAGGCTCAGGTCGCCCTGCAGGGGATCGCCAACAGCGGTCCGCAGACCGAGGAATTCTACCGCGGCAAGCTGAAAGCCTGTGATTACTTCGCCCGTTACGAATTGCCACGGGTGGCGTCGCTGGCAGGACTGTTGGCGGAAGTCGACGGGACGGCCCTGAATATTGCCGATGCCGAATTTTAGATTCATTGCGGATACGCGTGAACGGGAGAGCGCCGCCTGACAAATATAACTACGGGCACCTGCGGCGCCTCAGAAGCTAAAGCGTCTGCTACATGCTCGAGTTTGATGCAAAGTGTAGCCGATGCTTCAGAGGGTGTTGCAAAACGTAGCGAGCGAAGGCCAGGCAAGGCGGAAATTCGCGAAAAAGCGCAGTTTACTGGTCGTAAATGAGCATTTTGAGGGAATTTCCAACGCCGCATGGCCGAGCGCAGTAGTTTTGCAACACCCTCTTCAGCTTCGGAGCAGCCTGTAGGGCTGCCTATTTCCGGGACGCTTTCGCGGTACGGCTTCCCGTTAAAATACGATGAATCGAGTTGAAGGGGCTGCTGTTAACGAATTTGCAGCACCACAGAGATAACTACAGATAACCATAAAAAGGGAGAACGAATCATGACGCGTGACGCAAAGGCTGTTATCTGCCGGGAATGGGGTAAGCCCATCACGGTGGAAACCATCAAAGTGGCTCCACCCAAGCGCAATGAAATCACCATCAAGGTGGCGGCCTGTGGCGTGTGCCACAGCGACCTGTCGGCCACCACCGGCAAGATCCAGTACCCGCCGCCCCTGGTGCTGGGCCACGAAGCAGCCGGGGTCGTGATCGAAGTGGGTGAGGGTGTGACCGACTTCCAGGAAGGCGACCATGTGGTCAGTTCCTTCATCTCGATGTGTGGCAAGTGCCGCCAGTGCGTGCGCGGACGCCCGGTGCTGTGCGAGAACGCGCGCAAGGCGATGTTCACCCTGCCGGACGGCAGCGTGCGCACCACCGATGCCGACGGCAATGACCTGAACGTGTTCGGCGCCTGCGGCGTGATGGCCGAATACGCCACCCTGCACGTGGACAATGCGGTCAAGATCGAGCAGGGCGTGCCGTTGCAGAACGCGGCGCTGGTGGGCTGCGCGGTGATGACCGGTGTCGGTGCCGTGTTCAATACGGCGAAGCTGGAACCGGGGTCCCGGGCGGCGGTCTTTGGTGTTGGCGGTGTCGGCCTCAATGCCATCCAGGGCTGCGCGACGGCCGGCGCGGAAATGATCGTTGCCGTGGACACCAGCGACAAGAAGCTGGAGATGGCCAAGGAATTCGGCGCCACCCATACGGTGAACATCAACGAAGTGGACGACGCCGCCAAGGCGGTGAAGAAGCTGACCGGTGGTGTGGACTACGCCTTTGAATGCGTCGGTGCCGGTGCGGTGGCTGCGCAAGCCTACAAGTGCCTGGGTCGAGGCGGCACTGCCGTGGTGGTCGGGGTGGCCGACCCCAAGGACAAGACGGAAATCGGAACGCTGTCCCTGCCCGCCGATGAGCGTACGCTCAAGGGTAGCTGGTTGGGTTCGGCCCGTCCGCAGCACGATTTTCCCCGTATCCTTGCGTTGTACAAGGCGGGCAAGCTCAAGCTCGACGAGCTGATCACCCAGACTTATAGCATCGACCAGGCCCCACAGGCGTTCGACGACATGGTTTCCGGCAAGAATGCCCGCGGCGTGATTGTCTTTGAATAAAACCCACTTTGAGGAATGAAGATGAAGAACCTGAGCAAGCTCTACATCAACGGCCAGTGGGAAGACTGGAGCGGCGATACCCTTAATGTCTACGAAGCCGCCACGGGGGAAGTAATGGCCAAGGTGCCAGCGGCCGGCCGGTCCGACATGGAGCGGGCCATAGAAGCCGCTCACAATGCTTTCGAGAGCTGGTCCGAAACCTCGCTGGACGAGCGACTGAAGATCCTCAAGCAATTGCTGGACGGCTTGAAGGAACGGGCACCGGAGATTGCCGAAACGGTGAGCCGGGAAGTGGGTATGCCGGCCAAGCTGGCGGGCCAGATCCAGGCGGGTATGCCGATCGTCACCACCAAGTCCTATCTGGAGCTGCTGCCGGAGTTCCAGTTCAGCGAGCAGGTCGGCAACTCCGAAGTGCAGTACACGCCCGTGGGTGTCGTCGGCTGTATCACGCCCTGGAACTATCCGTTGCACCAGGTGATGCTGAAAGTGGTGCCGGCCATGGCTGCAGGCTGCACAGTGGTTCTCAAGCCCAGTGAAATCGCGCCAGGCAGTGCGTTTATCCTGTCGGAAATCCTCGACGCGACCGACCTGCCCAAGGGTGTGTTCAACATGGTTTGTGGTCTGGGCCAGGAGGTGGGCGACACGCTGATCAAGCATCCGCAGGTGAGCATGGTCTCCTTTACCGGCTCCACCCGCACCGGGCACTTGATCGCCCACGCCGCCGCCGACGATTTCAAACGCTACGCGCTGGAAATGGGCGGCAAATCAGCGTCGGTCGTCCTGCCGGATGCGGACCTGAAAGCCGCAGTGAAGGGCACGATCAACAACTGCCTGCTCAATTCCGGCCAGACCTGCACTGCGCTGACCCGCATGCTGGTACCCGCAGAAAAGCACGACGAAGCCTGCGAGCTGGCAGCTGAAGCCGTGGCCAAGATGACGCCGGGCAACCCGCTGGAAGAGACCACGCGTCTTGGGCCGCTGGCCTCTGCACAGCAGCGCGACAAAGTGTTCGAGTATATCCGCCTGGGTATCGAAGAGGGCGCGACCCTCGTGGCCGGTGGCGCCGAGGCGCCGGAAGGCTTGGATAAAGGCTACTTCGTCAAGGCGACGGTATTCGGCAACGTGAAGCCGGATAGCCGTATTGCCCAGGAGGAGATCTTCGGCCCTGTTCTGTGTGTCATTCCCTACAACGACGAAGCCGAAGCGGTGAAGATCGCCAACGGCACGGCGTATGGTCTGTCCGGAGCGGTCTGGTCCGGCGATGCCGACAAGGCGAAGAAGATTGCCGGCAAGCTGCGCACCGGTCAGGTGTTTGTCAATGGCGGTGCCTTTAATCCACAGGCGCCGTTTGGCGGTTTTGGTCATTCCGGCGTGGGCCGGGAATTCGGAAAATGGGGCCTCGAGGAATTCCTGGAGGTACGTTCTCTCCAGCTTTAATCGGTGGTTTAATAGGTGCCTATCTTTCTAGGCGCCTAATTCAGGAGATCAACAACGATGAGCAGTGTCTGGACCCATACCCCGACCGTGGAAGAAATGCAGGTACACAGCGAGAACACTGCTGTAAGTACCATGGGTATTGAGTTCCTCGAAGCCGGGGACGATTACCTCAAGGCGCGGATGCCGGTGGACCAGCGTACCGTGCAACCGTTTGGCATTCTCCATGGCGGGGCGTCGGTGGTGCTGGCGGAAACCCTCGGTAGCGTTGCCGCCAACCATTGCCTGCGTAAGCCGACCCAGGCGGCGGTGGGTCTGGAAATCAACGCCAACCATATCCGCTCGGTCTCATCTGGTTGGGTCTACGGCACGGCGCGGCCCCACCATATTGGCGGCTCGACCCAGGTTTGGGAGATTCGCATTGAGGACGAGCAGGGCCGGCTGACCTGCATTTCCCGTATTACGATGGCTGTGATCAACAGGCCAGGGTGATAGCTCGACTACAATCAGCCTCGATCAAGTGGAGGGTCGATCGGATCCTCTGCTTGTTTTCGTCTTGGACGTTCCTTCAGGGCTGACCGCCCAGCAGAATACGCACCGCCTTACACGCTTCCTCCAGTTCCTCTTCCTGTGGCTCCCGGCCGCAAATCACGTCGCTGTAGAGGCAGGATTCGGCCAGTCGCACCATAAAGTAGGACAGGCTCTCGGTCTTCATGGCCGGTTGTTTCAAGTAACCGCCGTCAATCTGTTCCCAGAGTAGCCGTGTGTTCGATTGGACCACGCGGCTATGCAGCGTCGAACTGGTGGAGGTCAAAATACGCAAGGCGTACTCAGGATCTTCGCCGATAAAGCGTCGCAGGGCGGTGTCGTTAAGCAGGGCGGCGTTGATGCGGTGGTAAACGCCGACAATGTAGTCGATGCCTTGACCCTGCACTTCGCGGCGGGCGCGATCGCGAAGCGGGGCGTAGAGCGACCAGAGGATCTCCCCCAGCAGCAGGTCCTTGTTGCCGACCCAGCGAAACAGGGTGGCGCGACCGATATTCAATTCCTCGGCAAGGGACGCCAGGTGAATGCGCTCACCTTTGAGCCATTGGTCGCGGGCCTTGCGAAAAGCATCGTCGGGCGTGGCCCTCGTCGGGCGGGATGACGATTCAGACAGCGCCGCCTCGGCGGTAGTTACTTGCTTCGTCACAGTAGCATTGTCCTCATTTGGTCAGGCATTTCTTATTTATTTGCATTAAGTATACATTTCCAAATTCGCATGCCGAACAAAGCAGTGCACATTGTTTACAGACGTGGGTCGTAGGACGAAGGGGGTTTGGCCTCGGCGACATATCGCGAGTGAACATGCCGGATCTTGTGCATGCTATTGAGGTCTCATGAGCGCCTGTTGGTTTTCATTCTAGCGTCACAGCGCCCATCCCGTTCTATTGCTGTCGCTAGAATAGCCCACCATCTGCAGCTCCCCTTCCCAAGACCGAGCCTGGTTGACGACTTGCAGAGCGCATTGATTTGATGTGTTTTGACGTCGATAATGAAATCAAGTTTCAACAAATAAAATAAACGCGTCACTATCGCCTGCGGGGAACCTATGAAGACAAGAATCACTGACCTGTTCCAGATTGAGCACCCCATCATCCAGGGCGGCATGCACCATGTCGGTTATGCCGAACTCGCGGCCGCCGTCTCCAACGCGGGCGGTCTTGGCATCATTACCGGTCTGACCCAGCCGACGCCGGAAGACCTGGCCCGGGAAATTTCACGCTGTCGGGATATGACCGACAAGCCCTTCGGCGTCAACCTGACCTTCCTGCCCAGCTTCAAGGCGCCACCGTATCCCGAATACATCCAGGCGATTATCGAGGGTGGCGTAAAGGCGGTGGAAACGGCGGGCCGCAGTCCCGAGCAATACATGCCTTCCCTGAAAGAAGCCGGCATCAAGGTGATCCACAAATGCACGTCCGTGCGTCACGCGCTCAAGGCAGAGAAGATCGGCTGTGACGCCGTGAGCGTCGACGGGTTCGAGTGTGGCGGCCATCCCGGCGAGGACGATATTCCCAACTTCATACTGTTACCGCGGGCAGCGGAAGAGCTGGGTATTCCCTTCGTCGCATCCGGTGGCATGGCTGACGGCCGCAGCCTCGTGGCTGCCATGGCCCTGGGCGCCGAAGGCATGAATATGGGGACCCGCTTTATCGCCACCATCGACGCCCCGGTGCATGACAACGTCAAACAGGCGCTGCTGGAAGCGGACGAGCGCCAGACCCGCCTGATCATGCGTAACCTCCGCAATACCGAGCGGGTCATGAAGAATGCGGCTGTGGACGAGATTATTCGCATCGAAGCGCTCAAGGGCGAGGCCGTGGCGATCGACGATATCCGTCACCTGGTCACCGGTGTGCAGGGTCGCAAGGTGCTGCAGGATGGTGAGATGGATGCGGCGGCCTGGAGCTGCGGTATGGTGGCCGGGTTGATCCACGACATTCCCAGTTGTGCGGAGCTGATCGGGCGTATCATGAAGCAGGCAGAAACCATCATCAGCCAACGGCTGGCGGGCTTCGTCCAGTCATAAGGAGACGGTATGGCAGGGGCAATGGAACGTTTTGTTGAGGGTGGCACTTTCTTCGAGGGGCCGCGCTGGCACGGCGGCCACTGGTGGGCGTCGGATTTCTACTCCCATGCAGTCAGCAGGATCAGCGCGGATGGCAAGATGGAAACCGTCTGCGAAGTGCCGGGCCAACCCTCGGGTCTGGGCTGGCTGCCGGACGGCTCCATGCTGATTGTCTCGATGCTCGATCATCGGGTCCTGCGCCGCTGGCCGGATGGTCGGATCGATACCCACGCCGATCTGAGCGAGTTCGCCACCGGTCATGCCAACGACATGGTGGTCGCGGAGGACGGCACCGCCTGGGTGGGCAATTTCGGTTTCGACCTGATGGAAGGTGAAGACATGCGTCCCGCCTGCCTGGTACGGGTCACTCCGGAAGGCGAGGTTTCACTGGCGGCGGACGATCTCTATTTCCCTAATGGCGCGGTGATCACGCCCGACGGCAAGAGCCTGATCGTCGGTGAGACCTTTGGCAACCGCATGACCACTTTCACCATCGACTCGAAGGGTGAGCTCATTGACCGACGTGCCTGGGCGGCATTTGGTCCACGTCCTGAGCCAGGCCCCCGTGCAGAACTCCTTAAACAGCTTGCCGTCGGCCCTGATGGCTGCTGCCTGGACGCCGAGAATCACATCTGGATCGCCGATGCCTTCAACCAGCGCTGCATCCGCGTCGCGCCCGGTGGCGACATTGTCGATGAAGTGAGAACACCGGATGGCCAGGGCGTCTTCGCCTGTATGCTCGGCGGCGAGGATGGCCGCACGCTACTGCTCTGCGTCGCTCCCGATTCCAGCGCCAAACGCCGCCGGCAAGTGCGGGAGGCCAGCCTGTGGACCGCCCGGGTCGACGTGCCTCACGCGGGCCGGCCGTGATCAGTCCGCGTCAGACGAATGTCTTGGCGCGGTTCCACTTTTATTGATAGAGGTCAATGAAGCAGACGAAACCCTCTCGTGATACTGCTTGAACTATAGGGCCCCGGAAAACGGTCTGGTATCTTGCCGGCGCCCCGCAGTGGGGTTCAGGCAGGAAAGGGGAGGACCGACATGCGTTCGGTGGCATCGAAAGACAGCGACATCGTATTCCAGAGTTACGGTCGCTGCTGCAACAACGAGATTTTCTTCATCGATTTCTACGACCGGTTCATGAGCAGTTCGCCGGCGATCTTCGAGCGGTTTCGCGAGACTGACATGAAGCAGCAGCGTCACTTGCTGCGTAACGGGATCATGCAACTGGTGCTTTATTCGAGAGGTATGTCGGATGCCAAGCTACGGTCCCTGGGCAAGAGTCACGATCGCCACGGCTATAATATTCGTCCCGAGTGGTATGAACTCTGGATAGAAGCGCTCATTGCCACCCTGCGCGAGCACGATCCGGTGTTCTCACCGGAGGTTGAAACCGCCTGGCGCCGTGCGATTGCCCCGGGTGTGGAGCTCATTCGCGGGGCCTATTGATCCCGGTTTTGACCATCATACCGGCGCTGAACGTCCTCGGGCATCTGGGCGAGTTGCCGCCTGACCAATATGTTCATACTTCGCTTTAGCGGACCGGTATCAACCTTCGGACATACCTGTTCCAGCAGGTAGGCGATCGCTTCTGCTGTGGAAAGGCTATCGCCGCGCGGAGCCTTGCGGATTCGGTAGGTGGACGCGGGCGGTGTGTCGAAATGGAATTGGGGAAGATCATTTAGCCAGGGATTGCTCAGAAAGATTTTCCGGGCCTTGCGCCAAGTGCCATCGATAACGATCCACTCTGAAATGCCGGATGTATCGGACGTCTCCATAGGTTGGCTGGATAGCGTGGGAAAAAGGACGCCCATCGGTACCCGGGCGCTGCGGGCCGATAGCGTCGAGAACGCGTCCGGCTGTTCCCCGATCAGGGTCTGGAGCCCGGGCAGACAGGCGTCCGCCACACGCAACGTACCCTTACTGTGCGCCACCTCGGTGGGGTGCTGCAGTACCCACAGCGGTGGAGCGTCGGCTACGGTTTCACAGACATCGCATACGCAGATGTTGATGTGGACTCCGCAGTCGGGACACAGACCTTCGCGCATTCTTCCTCCCGGTTGCGCCCATCATAGCCGCGGGTACGCCGCTTGGCCATGTTGGGAACAGCGCCGCAAGCCGGTGCTATCTGCGGTAGCAACGACGTGCTCCGGTTGGAAGCGATCCCCGTGAACGGACGGGTGTCTGGAACCGGTTAGTGCTTCTCGTCTGACTTCTTGTGGGAGTCCTTGTAAATGAAATAACCCACACCGCCAAAGAAGCCGAATATCAGGACGACGGTAGCGATACCTGCGAAAACGACAGCATCCATATACATGTCAGAGTCTCCTCTGCTATTGAGTCTATGGAGATACTGTATGTCCCGACCCTTCTTTTATACTTGACCTGCATCAATTGCCCTGGCCGGCACCTTTGACCTGGGTCAAATTTTCTTCGAAGGGCCGACGGATGCTTTTCCAGTCGGATTTGCGCTGAGTCAAGGCGAGCTAAGGCCGCTACTGTTATTTCTAAACAGACGCATCGCAAACCCACGGAGGCTGGCATGCAGCTGCAATTTCTTGGGGGAGCGGGAACAGTGACCGGCTCCCGCTATCTGCTCTCGACCGACAAGCATAAAATCCTGGTGGATTGCGGCCTGTACCAGGGCGTGAAAACGTTGCGCCGGCGCAACTGGGCACGGTTCCCGGTGGAGCCGGCCAGCTTGGATGCCGTGATATTGACCCATGCCCACATCGATCATTCCGGCTATCTGCCGGCGTTGGTGAAGCAAGGCTTTCGTGGCCGGGTCTATTGCACGAAGGCGACCCATCAGTTGTCCCGGGTATTATTGCCGGACGCAGGTCACCTGCAGGAAGAGGACGCCCGTTACGCCAACCGCAAGAAGTTTTCGCGCCATCATCCGGCCGAGCCTCTTTTTACCGAGGCGGATGCCTGGGAGGCGCTCAAGTATTTCGAAGCCATGCCCTTCCAGATTCCCTTTGAGCCAGTGCCTGGCCTGCGGGTTCGTTATACGCCGGCGGGTCATATACTCGGCTCGGCCTGCGTGCATGTGACGGCGATCGAGGATGAACGGACGGTCGTCTTCAGCGGTGATGTCGGGCGGCAGGTCGACCTGCTGATGCGCCCTCCCGAGCCGATCGATCACGCCGACATACTGGTCTGCGAATCCACCTACGGCGACCGCCTGCACGCGGACGAAGATCCGGAGGCGACGCTGGCAGATATCGTCAGCCGAACTGCCGGTCGCGGCGGTATCGTTCTGATTCCGGCGTTTGCCGTAGGCCGGGCCCAGGCAATGCTTTATCTGATCCACAAGCTGATGGGTGAGGGACGCATCCCGCAATTGCCGGTCTACCTGAACAGTCCGATGGCGATCAAGGCCACGGAGATATTCTGTCATTATCATAAGGAACATCGGCTCACCGCAGAGCAGTGCGCGTTGATCGACGACCAGACCACCTACGTCAGAACGGTCGATGAGTCGATCGATCTCAACAGTAAACGTTTTCCCTGCGTGATTGTTTCGGCCAGTGGTATGGCCAGCGGTGGTCGGGTCCTGCATCACCTGAAAACGTTGTTGCCGAATCCGCGCAATAGTGTGGTGTTCGCCGGCTTCCAGGCGCCGGGCACGCGGGGTGATGCCCTGGTCAACGGTGCCGACCGGGTGAAGATCCATGGCGAGTACTGGCCGGTAAAAGCGGAAGTCTTCAACCTGGACACCCTGTCGGCGCACGGCGACTATCAGGAGATCCTCGACTGGCTCGGTCAGGGCAACCTCGCCCCTGAACGGGTCTATATCACCCATGGTGAACCCCTGGCTAGCGATGTCATGCGCAAGCGCATCGAAGAACGTTTTTCCTGGGAAGCGGAAGTGCCGGATCTCTATGAAACGGTGAACATCTGACTCAGGTCGATGGTGTTTGCTTGCCTTTGTCTTCGGGCGACTTCGCGGGTGCCGCATACCACTGCTCCTGCGGAACCAGTTTGGGTTCGGCCGGATCGGCGATATAGGCCGGCGTCATGATCGCGACACCGTACTCGTTGAATACGTCGAGGATATTCCGGTGTAACTCGGCACTGCGGTAGAAGCGGTGGGTCGGCGAGTCGATCGCAACATTCAATTCGTAAGTGACGGCGAAGTCGCCGAGGGCGCGTTCCAGCACGAAAGGCGTCGGTTTCTCCTTCAGGCCCTTGGTGCGGCGGCCGCTTCCTTGAGCATGGCTTCCACTTGGCGCCAGGGGGTTTCATAGCCGATCCCGACCGTTGCCTTGAGCAGCAGACCGTTTTCCTCCGCCGATCGGGTCAGGTTGGTGACCGGACTGTTCAGGATCAATGAATTGGGTAACACGATCTCTTCATTGTGAAAGGTGCGCAGATGAGTGACCAGCAGGCGCATTTCCCGGACCACGCCAGTGTGCTCGCCGATCACCACCAGGTCGCCAATCCGGAACGCCCGGCGATAGGTCATCGCATACCCGGCCACGATGCTTGAAACCGCCGAAGAGGCGCCCAGTGAAACCATGATCCCAAGCAGTAGGGACAAACCCTGGAAAGCCGCGCTACCGGAACCGGGAATGTATGGGTAGGCCAGCACGACGGTGAGTAGGATGATAAAGAACCGCAGCAGCTTATAGGTGGGCTGTGCCCATTCCTGCTCGAAACCGCCGATATGGACACGGCCGTGCTCGACACCACGAAAGAACAGGTGAAGCAGCTTGAGTGCGTAACGAGCGACGGCGATCAGGATGATGAGGAAGACCAGTTCGGGCAGGTAGTCTAGGAAGGCACTGATGATGGTGGTCACCGGTTCGACGACGACATCAAGCAAAATGTTGGCAGTCCCGCGGGTCCAGGGGAAACGGTAGAGAATGAATTCGATACCCAGGTAGGCAATAATCAGTACCGTGGCCAGTCGGGCGAAACGCAGGAGACCGGTGACCAGGTTCCAGATGTTATCGGCCCGGACCACCTCGAAGGATTCGATCTTCACGTCCTGAACCATGCGCTTGTAATGGCTATCGAGGAAAGCGAACAACCGGCGGAACAAGATTACGGTCAGCCAGACCAGTCCAGCGGTCACTACCAGCGCCGCGCCCGCCAGAAGACTGGCTTTGAACAGGTAGTCGGTAGTGCGACGGGCCCGGTACTGCTCCACGGCGTTTCGTATGCGAAGCAGGAAGACGTTCGACACCTCGTCCAGGGGCGCGCCCTCCGTCGAGGCATCGAGGGGAAATACGGCGACGAGGGGTTGGTTCCCGGCTTTGATGAGAATACGGCCTTCGAGGGGCGTCGCTTGAATATCGTCAGCAGTGATAGCGGAATCGGCGGCTGCCGTTCGGATGCGTTTGGCCACGTTGGCCGCCCGCTCCTCGGCGGGGAAGGATGCCGTACCTGCCAACGAAAACAGCGGATCGCCATCGAGCATCACCGGTGCTGCGCTAACCTGCGAAAGATCGGTATTTGCGTCCTGGGCAGAGACCACAGCACTGGCAGATAACAGGATGGCCAGAGACATGCGCAGAAGGATGTTCGATGCGTTGTTTGCCATAGCTTTCTTCCCTGAGCCGGCGTCGAGGCGCGGCCGCTCCTTCAATTAAAGCGCAAAGTCTGGCCCGAGGCTGGCATTTCGTCTTATCGATCCATCCAAATGGCTGTTGTGGCGGATACCCTCAACCTTTGATTTTCAGCACTATCGTCAAAGCTGCCGGCGGCACATCTCCGAGTTATGCTTTAAGGACAGGCGATGAGCCTTTGATGTGCACAATTCTGGTGCCTTTTCAGCGACTACCTCGCTGACGAGGCTCGGTTCTTGTTTCGTTATAAAGGTTTTTTCAATGTACATTCAGTGATTTAAAAAAATCCTGATCATTTGGCCAGCTTTTTGCTCAGCCTCTGCCAGTACTGATTCGCGCCCGGTACGTTCGGCGACCTCACGTCGACGAGACGATAAGAAAAACCGGGCCATGAATGAGTGGCTTACCAAGTGATAACAGGAGACGTGCGAATGCGCTTTATCAAGAAACTGGCAGTGCTGGCGGCCTTGGTCATTCCAATGCAGGCCTTTGCGGAAGACCCCCTCAAAGTCGGCTTTGTGTACGTAGGACCTATCGGTGACCACGGCTGGAGCTACCAGCATGACCAGGGTCGCCTGGCGCTGGAAGAGCATTTCGGTGACAAGGTACAGACCACCTATGTCGAGAACGTGAATGAAGGTGCGGATGCCGAGCGTACCATTCGCCGTCTGGCCCAGGCGGGCAACGACGTGATATTCACCACTTCATTTGGTTTCATGAACCCGACCGCACGCGTGGCCAAGGAGTTCCCGGAAAAGACCTTCTTGCACGCCACCGGCTACAAGCGTTCGGACAATCTTGGTACCTATCTGTCCAAGACATTCGAAGGCCGCTATGTGACCGGCATCGCCGCCGGCCAGGTCACCGAGACCAACAAGCTGGGCTATATCGCCTCATTCCCGATTCCGGAAGTCATCCGCGATATCAACTCGACCTTCCTGGCCGCCCGCAAGGTTAATCCGAATGTGGAACTGAAGGTGGTCTGGGTCAACACCTGGTTCGACCCGGCCAAGGAAGCGGATGCCGCCAACACGCTGATGGACCAGGGTGTGGATGTCATTATCCAGCATACCGACAGCCCGGCGGCGATGATCGCAGCCGAGAAACGTGGTGTGTGGGCGGTAGGTCAGGCCTCAGACATGTCCCATTTCGGCCCGACCGCACACCTGCTGTCCGTGGTTGACGACTGGTCCCCTTACTACATCGAAACCGTGCAGGACGTCATGGACGGTACCTGGGAATCCAAGGACTACTGGGGCGGCATCAAGGAAGGCGACATCGTGATTGCCAGTATCAGCGACCGTCTGACAGACGAACAGCGCGCCAAGGTTGACGAAACCATCGAAGCCATCCGGACCGGTGAGCTGCATCCTTTCACCGGGCCGCTCAAGGACCAGTCCGGCAAGCTGCGTCTGGAGGAAGGCGAGACCATGACCCATGAGCAGTTGGCAGGCATGGATTGGTACGTGGAAGGTATGACTGCCACATTGCCAAAGTAACTCAGGCAAGGCCGAAAGCCGGGGCAAGTTGAGTTACCCCGCGTAAGATTGCTGTCTGATTTGCCCGGTGCTCGGTGCACCGGGCTTTTTTGTGCCCGGGAGCCGGCTTATGTAGGTCGGATTAGCCTTGGCGCAATCCGGCATGGAGCTCGAACGTGTCGCGAAGGGGCGGCGAAGCAACAACGATTGTTGGGTTACGCATAGCTAACGCAACCTACATTGGTCGTCGGCGTGAGGTCTCTAGCTCACCCGCTGCAACAAAGTCCTAACACCCTGCCGAACCTCCGCCACGAGTTGGCGCTCATCCAGTCCTTTCACGCAGCCGTCCTCGACCACAGGCTGGCCGTTGACAAAACTGTGCTTCACCGTCGCCGGCTCACCACACATCAATGGCGCCATGAGCGGTGTGTGTACACCGGCGAATCGAGGCTGGTCGATGTCGTAGAGCGCAAAATCAGCAAGCTTGCCTACCGCAAGTTCCCCCGTTTGTTCTAGCCCTAACAGGCGTGCGCCGTCGCGTGAGCCCCAGTGAAGTACCTGGCTGAGATCGGTGGCGTCGGGACCGTGCATTGCACGATGAATCAGCCACGCCAGGTTCAGCTCCTGCAACAGGGAACCTGATTCGGATGAAGCGGAACCATCGACGCCGACACTGATGGGCACGCCCTTGCGAGCCATCGGGATGACTGGCGCGACGCCGCTCCCCAGTCGACAGTTGGATGTCGGGCAGTGGGCGATGCCCGTGCCGGTCGCCGCCAGTCGGTCAATAACATGTTCGTCGCTTTGCACCAGGTGCGCGAACCAGACGTCTGGTCCCAGGAAATCGCACTGTTCGGCATAGTCGATAGCGTGAAGGCCGTACTTCTCGCGAGCCTGGACTTCGTCAAAGGCCACTTCCAGCAGGTGAGAATGCAGGCGCAGCCCGTGACGGCGGGCGTAAGCAGCCTGCTCGCGCAGAGCCTCCGGTGTGCTTGAGTGGATCAGGCTGGTGGGTGCCACTACCAGTCGACGCATGGCATCGGGACCGGGCTGGTGATGCCGCGCGAGGGTATGGTCCATGCGTTCGAAGACCTGATCGATCGATTCCGGCTCGATACCGTGGCGGGCCATACCTTTGTGACTGCCTTTCTCCACGGCATTGCCGCGACAGAGCACGAGCCGGATGCCCAGATCCTCTGCGGCCTGCCACACCGCGTCTTCCATGTCTGGCGTGGTGTCGCGATGGTAAAGGTAGTGGTGATCGGCGCAGGTGGTGGTCCCCGAGCGGAGCATCTCGTAAAGTCCGAGGCGCGCGGCGTGGTACATGAGGTCCGGGCTGATCTGGGGCCAGAAACGGTAGGGCACGGACGCCAGCCACTCGCCGAGGCCCTGGTTCAGGCCCTCGGGAATGCCCTTGAGAATGGACTGCGCCAGGTGGTGGTGGGTATTGACCAGGCCGGGATAGATCACGCAGCCGCGGGCATCGATGACGGTCTCGGCGCCATCTTCTGCAGGCAGTAATTGACGGCCCATCTCGGTAATGCGCCCATCGCGGAGACGGATATCGGTGGCATCGGGGTGGGCTTCGGAAAAGACAGCAACGGCGTTGCGAATCAGGTAGGGCATAGCTTGCTCCTTAATACTTGAAGAGCAATGTCCCGGGATGCCCGTGCGTCCTGTAAGACGCCGGCCCCTGACCGCTTCTACTCTTGTTCGTGAATGCGTGATGTCTTTTCAGGCTAGCAAATCTTTGGCCAGGCAGTCGTCGCTCCGGCCCTTTGACTTGGGGTGACGATGGGATCGGGCACACAACGCCGTGAAAAATGTTGATGCAAATCGGGCCGCAGTTGCGCCTTTATGGTGCGCTTCAGACCCATGTCAGCCGGAGGTAGAGCACTGTGCTAAGAGCCTGGATCAGTGTTTCCAAAGCGTTCGGATCGTCCTGGCATGCGCGATGCAAGATTTGGCCATGAGGGGGCCAGGAATTCGTGTGTCGTTCCGCGATACCTGGCCCACCTCACCAACGTGACTGAGTAGAAGCAGTCAGGTCCGGTCTCTGCCTGTTGGCGAACCCGGATCGGGTCATTGCTCATCGCGCTCTGGCCGGCAGGTGTCATTTAAGACATCGGGACCGGGACGGCGCGATTGGTAGCTCTACTCCGTGCCGATCCTGTTTTCCCGTCTCCCTGCCGCCACTTGAACGATGGCCCGCGTTCGCGGGTTTCACTTGGATTGGAGCAGGCCATGAAACAACGACGCAGACTTCCCGGTACTCTCGCCTTGGCGGCCCTGGCATTAAGCACCCAGATCTGCCTGGCGGCAGATAAAGTCACCTTCCAGCTCGATTGGCTGCCCGGTGGCGACAAGGCGCCGGTCTATGTGGGCGTCGGGAAGGGTTTCTTCGCTGCTGAGGATCTGGACGTCACCATAGCGCAGGGGCGTGGTTCTACTGATGCCCTGACAAAGCTGACGACAGGCCAGGCTGATGTGGGTCTTTCGGACCTGGTCGCGCTGCTGGTCGCAAGGGCCAATGACGACATTCCGGTCAAGGGCATCTATTCGGTATTCAGCGAAGCCCCTCATGCCTTCTATACCGTGAAAGGGTCAGGTATCGACAGTGTAAGTGATGTGGGGAGCAAGACCATCGCCACCTCGCCGTTTACCTCTTCGAATATCTTCCTGCCCCTGTTGCTCGATGTGAACGGCGTCGATCAGGACAGCATCAAACTGCTGAAAAGCGATCCCGGGGCCCTGAACCCGATGCTACTGACCGGTCGCACCGACGTGGTGGTCAGTTGGGTGACCGACGCTGAGAAGTACCGGGCGATGGCCCGCGAAGCCAACAAGGAACTTCAGGTGCTGCCCTGGTATGACGCCGGGCTTGAGTTCTACGCCACTTCCGTCATCGCCAGCGAGCGTTTCCTGGAAGAGCGCCCCGACGTTGCGCGCCGATTCGTCAAGGCATACGCCAAGGCCATCGAATACACCTGGTCCCATCCCGAGGAAAGCGCCGAAGCGGTCCATGAGGTTGTGCCGGAAGTGGACGTCAAAATGGCTGCGGACACCATCCGTTCGATTCGGCCCCTGGTCTACAACGAGGCGAGTGAAGCCCACGGTATGGGCGCCTTTGATCCGGACCGGCTGGCCACCACCTGGCAGTGGACCGCACGCGCCCAGGCGCTTGAACCGGCGTCGTTCGATCCTGAAGAGGCGGTCGATCGTTCCTTTATGCC
This sequence comes from Marinobacter nanhaiticus D15-8W, assembly GCF_036511935.1. Classification (NCBI taxonomy): domain Bacteria; kingdom Pseudomonadati; phylum Pseudomonadota; class Gammaproteobacteria; order Pseudomonadales; family Marinobacteraceae; genus Marinobacter; species Marinobacter nanhaiticus. The sequence continues at coordinate 496,038 of NZ_AP028878.1, forward strand.
CGGCTCCTGACAGGCACGGGCTGACACCGGAGTAGAAGCGGCAGGCGGCGGCTATGAAGTTCGCCGCCAGGCATTGCTCCAATGACTGACAGGGCAACCTGTCCCACAGTTGGAGAAGGCAGTATGAGCAACGCAACCAAGTACAGCATGAAAGAACTTGAGTTTGAGAGCACCCTCGGTGGTGAGGGAACGGAAACCGACAGTCGCCAGATCCCGCTCATCGATCTAAGTGACTTTGTCCATCGACGGTCAGAAATAACCGAGCAGCTCTGGGCTGCAGCATCGGACGTCGGGTTCTTCCAGTTGGTTAACCACGGCCTCGACGTGGAGAAGGTCAGGGACGCGTTCCGAATGGCCGAAGCTTTCTTTGCGCTGGACACAGACATCAAGGCCCGGTTTCCGTTAAAGGAAGGTCTGAATACCGGTTGGGAATTCAGGTCACAGGTGCGACCCTCGACCGGCACTGCCGACGAGAAGGAATCGTTCCAGGTCACCTTACCCCACATGGACGACCTTTGGCCCGGCCAAACCACGGTGCCGGAGTTCCAGCGGATCATGCTGAATTTCGAGTACCAGGCCTGGCAGATCGGTATGGATATCCTGTCCTGCTTTGCGGATAAACTGGGTTTCGAGCGTGATTTCTTCACCTATGCCCACGACCGCCGCTCGCCGGAGTACCAGAGCACCCTGCGCCTGCTGCACTACCTGCCGCTACCGGACAATGCCCAGATTGCTCCCGGTACCTGGCGCGCCGGCGCGCACACCGACTTCGACTGCCTCACTATGGTGTTCCAGAAAGAAGGCCAGTTCGGTCTGCAGGTCTGTCCCGGCAAGGATGCGCAAGGTCGCACGGACCAGGAGTGGACCAGCGTGGTGCCGAGGGATGATGTTATCACCTGCAACATCGGCGACATGCTGATGCGCTGGAGCGATGACAAACTGAAGTCCACCCTGCACCGGGTCCGCATGCCCCGGCCGGGTGAATACCAGGGACCGCGCTACAGCATGGCGTTCTTCTGCCAGGCGAATAAGGACGTGATGATCCAGGGGCCGGAGAAAAAGTATCCGGAGATATCGGCGCGGGATTACCTGTTGCAACGGATTAACGCTAACTTTGCTGCGAAGATGTAGGGCGTTTCAGCGAAGGGTAGCGGACAACGAGGAAGCCCGCGCCGGGAGGTGCGGGCTTTTTTATTGGTTCATCGCGGATTAGCGTGACGGGAGTCCGGAGCCCTCCGCACGAGTCTTAAGACCATGGGCACCTTCGGAGCAGCCCGCCGGGCTGCCCATTCCCGCGATGCTTCGTGTTACGCGAATTCCCACTAAAGTGTGATGAACTTTTTTATGGCGTTGGAATGACATTCCATAGCGTGCTGGTGAGGCGAAACCGAACCGTACGGTTGCCCGGAATGGTCCCAAACCATGGGCACCGAAATGTAGCAGACGCTTCAGCTTCTGAGCAGACGGAAGGTCTGCCCGTATATCTCGGGCTCTGCGGGCCCTCCGAAGCTAGAGCATCGGCTACATCTACTTCTGTTCCTGCAGCCAATTCCCCAGCTTCTGCCGTTCCTCCGGCGTCATCCCCGTGGTATTCCCCAACGGCATGTACTGGGTTGTCACCGCAGCCTGCATGATCTGCGCACTGTGCTGTTTTACGGACGCCAACGACCCAAGGGCGATACCGGCCGGCGGCGCGTTGAAGGCCGGGTTGGAGGGACTTTCGGCATGGCACGTCTGGCAGTGGGTGCTGACCAGGTTCTGGATATCGACATCGGTCACGGCGTTCTCTGCTCCGGCCGTCGCGGTTGCCGTTCCGGCGTGTTGACCAGTGGAAGGTGCCAGCACACCAATCAGGATGACCGTCAGGATCGCCGCGACCAGCAGAATCGAGGGACGATGCACCCCCCGATGGCGCAGATTGAAGAAGTGTCGCGCGAATGCGGTGATGAAACCGATAGCCGCCAGTATCGCCCAGCCATAGGTGTGGCTATAGAACAGGGGGTAGTGGTTGCTGATCATGATGAAGATGATCGGCAAGGTCAGGTAGTTGTTGTGAGTCGAGCGGATTTTTGCCAGTTCGGCCAGGCGGCCCACGTTTTCGCCCGGCTCCTCGCCTTTCTCAACGGCCGCGACCAGCGCGCGCTGGGAGGGCATGATGCCCAGGAACACGTTGCCCACCATGATGGTGCCGATAATCGCGCCCATATGGATATAGGCGCCACGGCCGGCGAAGATCTGGAACAGGGCCCAGTCGGCCACCAGAAGCAGGACGAACAGCACGGCGCCAAACGCCATACCATTTCGACCCAGCGGACCACGGATCAGGATCTCGTAGAGCGCCAGCATACCGCCGATAAAGCCGAGGCCGATCAGGGCTGCGGTGAAGGGCGTGAGCTCCGCCTTGGAGGCGTCGATCAGGTAGCCGGGCGAACCGATGTAGTAGACGACAAACAGCAGCGCCAGACCGCTGAGCAGTGTGCTGTAGGCCTCCCACTTGAACCAGTGAAGCACCGGCGGCATTTCCTCGGGCCCGAGCCGGTACTTGGCCACCTCGTAGAAACCACCGCCGTGGATGGCCCAGAGGTCGCCCTTGATGCCCTTCTCCTTTTTCCACTCCGGTGGCTCGCGCAGATGGTTGTCGAGCCAGATGAAATAGAACGAAGCGCCAATCCAGGCGACACCGGCAATCACATGAAACCAGCGGACAATCAGGCTAAGCCATTCGCTGAGATACGCGGCCATCGGCGAGGACTCCTTCTTTTGAATCGCGTTTTTCTGAACCGCAATGAGAGTCACGGTCGAACCGACAGTGGCCGGCAATATAGGTGCGTTGGATCACGCGGTCGTCGCCGAGCATCATGAGGTCGAACAGTCGCTCGAATAGATTCCTATCCTGTTCGTGCTTCATGGCCAGCACCGGCGTTGCGGTGGGATCGAGCACGATGAAATCCGCCGCCTTGCCGGCGGCGAAGTTGCCGATCTCGTTGTCCCGATGCAGCACCCGGGCGTTGCCGAGGGTGGCCAGGTAGAACGCCTGGAACGGCGTCAGCGACTGACCGCGTAATTGGCAAACCTTATAGGCTTCGGCCATCGTCGGTAGTAGCGACAGGCTCGTGCCCCCGCCGACATCGGTCGCAAGGCCGAGGGTTACACCGGCGTCGTGGGCACTTTTGAGATCGAACAGGCCGCTGCCAAGGAAGGTGTTCGACGTCGGGCAAAACGCAACGCGCGCACCGGTATCCACCAGGCGCCGACGGTCGTGGTCGTCGATGTGTATACCGTGGGCTAGCACCGCGCGGTCGTTCAGCAAACCGTAGTGGGCATAGACGTCCAGGTAGTCGGACCTATCCGGAAAGAGCTCTTTGACCCACTCTATTTCCGACAGATGCTCCGCCCAGTGGGTTTGCATCAGCACGCCCGGATTGTCGGCGACCAGTTTGCCCGCCAGTTCCAGCTGTCTGGGGGTGGACGTCGGGGCAAAGCGCGGTGTCACCGCATACTGCAGACGGCCCTTGTTATGCCAGCGGTCGATCAGCGCCTGGCTGTCACGGTGGCTGGCCACGGTCTCGTCCCGTAGTCCGTCCGGGGAGTTGCGATCCATCATTACCTTGCCGCCGGTAATCGCCTGCCCGCGCGCCTCGGCGGCTTCGAACAACGCGTCCACTGATTGCGGATGGGACGTGCAGAACACCAGCGCTGCCGTGGTTCCGTGGCGGGATAGCTGGTCCAGGAAGAGAGCGGCCTGACTTTGGGCCCAACTGGTTTCCTGAAAGCGCGTTTCGGCGGGAAAGGTATATTTCTCCAGCCAGTCCAGCAATTGGGCGCCATAGCTGCCCATGACCCCGAGCTGGGGCAGGTGGATATGCGTGTCGATAAAGCCCGGCAGGATCAGGTGATCGGGCCAGTGGGCGAGTTTGGTACCTTCCGGCAGGTGGGGCAACAGGTCTTCCGCGGGGCCTACGGCTTCGACGTGGCCGTCCTGTTCCACCAGCAGGCCATCCTCGAAATAGTCGTAGCTGCCGGGCGCGGGTGTGGTATCCAGGCCTGGATCTTCGAGAAAATGCAGCAGTGGTCCTCGGAAAGTCTGGACCGGTTTGCCGGGCGCCAGGTTCGCCAGCGGGTTGGGTGTTGTCACGTTGATCAGCTCCCGCGATAAGTGGAGTAACCCCACTGGTTAAGGAGCAGCGGGACGTGGTAATGATCCTGGTCGGCGCTCACCGAGAAATCGATGGTAACCTGCGGGTAGAAACAGGGCTTGCCCTGAGCTTCGAAGTAGGCGCCTGTGGCAAATGTCAGGCGGTAGAGACCGGACGCCAGTGGGCCTTCGAACCATTGGCCGATGCGGCCGTCATCGTCGGTCGCGCCGTTGGCGATGGGGGTCCACTCATTACCGTTCTGGCCTTCGAGAGTGACAGCAACCCCAGCGGCTGGCCGGCCGCTGCCCAGGTCGAGGATATGGGTGGTGATAGGGGAACGTTCGCTCATACCAGTTTATCCAGTCTCAGGTGGGTGATCTTGGCCTGCTCCCGGCCGGCGTTGAGGATTTCGTCGGCCCGGGTGTTTTCAAGGCGTTCTTCCAGGCGTACCAGCATTTCATCCGCAGACTTACCGGTGGCGCAGATGATGAAGATGAAGCCGAACTTCTCCAGGTAGGCATCATTGCCGTACTTCAGCTTCCGCAACACCTCATCACTGGCCAGGGAGGTGGATGACTGCTCGCCGCTGGCCAGGTCATGGGTATTGGCGAACTTGGCCTTGAGACTGGAGACATCGCCGATTTTCGGGTGTGCCTCGAAGGCTTCGAGCCAATCGTCGGTGGTCATTCCCGGCCAAAGGCGGTCAGCCTTCTCATGCAGGTCCTCGACGCTTTCGAACGGACGGCTGGCGACCATACCCTGCACCCAGCGCGTAGCAGCGCAACAGGTACGCAGGGTCTCGGCGGCGCCAGCGTCACTCATCTGGTTGAGTCTTTCCAAAGACATTCAGTCCTCCGTTTTCGAGGCCGCCGGTGCTGTGGCCGGGGTCTCGATCATCAGGTTTTTCAGGTTCGACCAGGATAGGCCGCGTCGCATGGGTTTATCTGTTGATGGACTGGCAATGCTCAGCAACTCGGCGGAAATAGACACCGCGACTTCCATGGGCCGCTTGCCGGGCACGTCTGAACGGCCAACCGGGCAACGGATCTGCGTGATCGCCTCGTCCGTGAAGCCGCGGTGAGCCAATCGCTGACGAAAGCGTTCGGCTTTTGTGTCCGAACCGATCAGACCGATGGAGGCTGCACGACCGGCTTCGAGCAAGACGCGGCACAGATCGAAATCCAGTTGATGGTTATGGGTCAGGATCACCACATGGGCGTCCTCGCATAGCGCTGCAGCGTCGCCCACGGGATCATCGGTGTGATGGCGCTTCACGTTGGCGGGTAATTCCGCGGGGAAACTCTCGGCCCGGCTATCCACCCAGGTGATCTGCCAGGGCAGCTCGCCCATGATGGTGATGAGCGACTTCGCGACATGGCCGGCACCAAAGACCACCAGGCGGCCATCACCACCGGCATGGCCCTCCATGAGTACGGCGACGCTGCCCCCACAGCATTGGCCCAGACTGGCTCCAAGGGGAAAGTGGCACATCTCGTAGGTGTAGTCGCGGGCGGCCAGGCGTTCCCGTGCCCGGGCAATGATGCGGTACTCCAGATGGCCACCGCCAATCGTGTCGTGGCTGTGCTCGCCGGTGACCACCATCTTGCTGGCCGGTTCCCGTGGTACGGAGCCGGTGACGCCCAGCACCGTCACCAGGACATAGGGCTCGCCGCGCTTCTCGCAGTCGGCAACTGCTTCATACCACGTCATGCGCTTTTGCATCGGGCACCTCCCGTCTGGCCGTTTCGTGCCGCCCATTCACGGGTGGCGGTTACTGCGCCCAGTACGCGTTCGGGCGTTGCGGGCGTATCCAGTGGTGGGCTGAAGCCGTAGTTCGCCAGACTGGCAACGGCGTCCCGCAGCGCGCACCAGACGGAAATGCCCAGCATGAGTGGCGGTTCGCCGACGGCTTTGGAGCGGAAAACCGTGGCTTCACGGTTCGGGCTGTGGGCCAGGAGCGACACCCGGAAATCCGGCGGGGCGTCCGATACGGCGGGAATCTTGTAGGTGGCAGGCCCCGTGGTCATCAACTGGCCCTGGTCGCTATAAACCAGTTCCTCGGTGGTCAGCCACCCCATGCCCTGTATGAAGCCGCCCTCGATCTGACCGATATCGATTGCCGGGTTCAGGGACTGCCCCACGTCGTGCAGGATATCGGTGCGGATCACCCGGTATTCGCCGGTCAGGGTGTCCACCACCACCTCAGAGCAGGCCGCCCCGTTGGCGTAATACAGGAACGGTCGGCCGTGACCGGTCTCGTGGTCGTAGTGAATCTTGGGGGTGGCGTAGAAACCGGTGGATGAGAGGGATACCCGCCCCATATAGGCCTGCTGGACGAACTCGGCCCAGTCAAAGGTCTGACCGCCGACGCGCACCTGGTTGTTGACGAATTCCACCGCATCGGCGGTGACACCGTAGGTTTCGACCGCAAAGTCCACCAGTCGCTGCTTGATCGTCTCGCAGGCATCGAGCGCGGCCATGCCGTTAAGGTCCGATCCGGAGGAGGCCGCTGTCGGCGAGGTGTTGGGCACCTTGTCCGTCCGTGTAGCGGAGACCTTGATGCGGTCGATATCCACCTGGAAGGCCGCCGCCACGACCTGGGCGATCTTGACGAATAGCCCCTGGCCCATTTCCGTACCGCCATGGTTGAGGTGAATGCTGCCGTCGGTGTAGACGTGTACCAGCGCACCGGCCTGGTTCAGGTGCTTTGCAGTAAATGAAATACCGAACTTCACCGGTGTGAGCGCCAGGCCGCGCTTCACCACGGGACTCTGGCGGTTGTACGCCGTGATTTCGGCCCGCCGCTGGCGGTAGTCGGAACTGGCTTCCAACTGTTCGATCAGTTCTGGCAGCACATGCTGTTCGATGGTCTGACCATAATGGGTGGTATCACGGCCCGGGCCGTAGAGATTGCGCTTGCGGACATCCAGCGGGTCGAGGTTGAGGTGGCGTGCAATGTCGTCCATGGCCCGCTCGATAATCATCATGCCCTGGGGGCCGCCGAAGCCGCGGAACGCGGTATTGGAGACAGTATGGGTCTTGCAGCGATGGCCCACGACGCGGGCCTGGTCCAGATAATAGGCGTTGTCTGCATGGAACATGGCGCGGTCGACGATGGCGTCTGACAGGTCAGGCGAGAAACCGCAACGCCCGGCGACCATGATGTCGGCGCCCTTGATGAGGCCGTCATCGTCAAAGCCGAGGTCGTAGGTATTGTAGAAGTCATGGCGTTTGCCGGTACCCACCATGTCGTCGGTACGTGCCATACGGTACTTGACAGGATGACCGGTCGCGCGGGCGAGCAGAGCGGAAATACAGGCCAGAGGCGCCGCCTGGGTTTCCTTGCCGCCAAACCCGCCGCCCATGCGTCGCACCTCCACCTGCACCTCGTGGATCGGCAGCGCGAGTACCTCAGCGACCAGTTTCTGGACTTCGGACGGATGTTGGCTGGAGGTATGGACGAAGACGCCGGCATCTTCGGTCGGTTCGACCAGGCACACCTGCCCTTCCAGATAGAAGTGTTCCTGCCCACCCACGTGCATTTCCGCCTGAAGACGGTGCGGTGCACTCGCCAATGCCTGGTCCGGGTCGCCCCTTGACTGGGTGTGGGAGGGGCGGACGAAGAGTTGTTTTTCGAGCGCTGCCTCGGTGGTCAGCACGGCTTCCAACGGATCGTAATCGACTCGGGCCAGCCTGGCCGCCTGGCGGGCGGCGCGCAGTGAGGTGGCGGCCACCGCAAAGATCGGCTGACCCACATACTCGACACGTTCGCCAGCGAGGACCGGATCGCCAGGAAATACAGGGCCGATATCCGTGTGGCCGGGTACGTCGCCCACCGTGACTACAGCGACAACGCCGGGATAGTCGCGTACGGCACTCAGGTCCATGGACTTGATGCGGGCATGGGCGACCGTGCCCTGGCCGACAGCGGCATGCAGCAGGCCTTCCGGTTCGGGCAGGTCATCGATATAACGCGCCTGGCCGCTGACGTGCTTCCACGCGCTGTCATGGGCGATGCCCAGCCCTGCCGTGCCACTCACGGTGGCGGGCGGTTTAAGTGGATTGGCCGGGAGCTTACGCATAGTCGGTCACCGTGAGCGGATAGGTGGATGGCGTCGGCGTGATAGTGGTTTCCAGCAGTGCCCGTTGCAGGAGATTGCCGGCGACCTGCAGGCGATAGCTGGCAGAGGCGCGGACATCCGACAGGGGTTGGAAATCCTGGGCCAGGGCGGTCGTGGCTGCACTGACCTGTGCCTCGGTCCAGGGTTGTCCGCTCAATGTCTGCTCGGCGACTGCCGCCCGCTTGGGAATGGCGGCCATACCGCCGAACGCGAGCCGGCAGTCCGCGACCTGACCGTTATCCAGCTTGAGCCAGAAAGCGCCAAGCACAGCCGAGATGTCGTCATCCAGACGTTTGGAGATCTTGTACAGCAACAGGTGTTCGTCGGATTGCGGCAGGGGGACCCGCACCCCCCGAACGAATTCGTCGGGTTTCAGCACCGTCTTCTTGTAGTCAACGAAGAAGTCCTCCAGCGGCAGGGTGCGTACCCCGTGGAGGCTGTCCAGCTCAACCTCGGCGCCCAGGGCGATCAGCGCCGGCGGCATGTCACCGATGGGGGAGGCGTTACCGATATTGCCGCCGAGGGTGCCGCGGTTGCGGATCTGGAGCGCCCCCAATCGTTCGAGCATGGGTCCGAAATGAGGCCAGTAGCCCGGCAGTACCTGATTCAGTTGCCGGTAGGTCATCCCGGCGCCGAGGTACAGTGCGCCATCGCGGATGTCATGCCGATGCAATTCGTCGATGCGATCGAGCTGGATAAGGTGGTCCAGATCCTTGAGTTGCTGGGTGATCTCCAGCGCCAGATCCGTGCCGCCTGCGATCAGGCGGGCTTCGGGGAAATCTGATTTCAGGCTGCGCAGCGCATCCAGGCTGCGTGGTGCATCGCATCGGCGGTCGGAGACGTGCAGCTCGGAAGCCTGGTCGTTAACAGTCTTGAGGGCGGCCAGCATGTCCGGATGCTGTAGCCAGTCAGGTCCGGCCCGATGGCTTTGCGGACCGGACAGCGGCGCTCCCGCATCATTGGGCGACCAGCTCTCGACGCAGGCCTTGCGCCCGGCCTCGATAATCGGTCGATAGCCGGTGCAGCGGCAGAGGTTGCCCGCCAGGGCCTCGAGAATCTCCGCGTCGCTGGGTGGGCGCTTGAGCAACCCGGGGTCGGCATAGCGTTCGGTATATAGGGTAAACAGCGACATCACAAAGCCGGGGGTGCAGAACCCGCATTGAGCCCCGTGACACTCGATCATCGCTTTCTGGACCGGATGGACAGGATCCTCCCGGCGCAGCGCGTCCACGGTGACCAGGTGCTTTCCATGCAGGCCGCCGATCAGGGCGATGCAACCGTTGACGCTCTCATAACGTAAGCGCGTCGCTTCACCGTCCAGCACACCGATACTGACGGTGCAGGCACCACAGTCACCGGAGGCGCAGCCTTCCTTGGTGCCGGTGAGGCGCATTTTGGTGCGCAGCCACTCCAGAATGCTCAGGTTTGGGTCAATCTGGTCCAGCTTCTGGGGGCTGCCATTGAGAAAGAATTCGATCACAGGTCTCACCCATCTTAGTTGTGTTGCCCCACCCGAATCGCGCCATCTCTCTTTTTATACTAGCGGATAAGCCGTCTTCGTTCGGGTCCGGATGACCTGATTTACAGGGCTTTTGTCACCCTCGTCATCCCGTGTCGTCAGGGGTTTCTGCAATTTTTTGACCAGTTAGTCGAGTTTGTTTGAATTTGTTTTCAACAATTCAGTTGGCAAGCAAATTGCTGACGTTCGAAATGTTGATTACCTGGTCAGTTTATTACGGGCCGGTCAGTTTTTGCACGAAACGGGAATGGGAAATATGACGGCAGTGGCAAGGCTACGCCTCGAGAATATCGTCAAGGAATACCCGGGTTGCCGCGCCAACGACGGGATCGACCTGACGGCGGCCCCCGGCGAAATCCACGCGCTGCTGGGGGAGAACGGCGCGGGCAAGAGCACCCTGATGAAGGTGATTTACGGTGTTATCCAGCCGGACGAGGGTGCCCTTTACTGGGACGGCCAAAAGTTGACCTTGCAAGGACCGGCCCATGCACGCCAACTCGGTATCGGCATGGTGTTCCAGCATTTCTCCCTGTTCGAAACCCTGACCGTGGCGGAGAATATCGCCTTGGGACTGCCGGCCGGCGAAGCCCGCAATCGCAAGGCACTGGACGAGCGCATTCGCGACGTCTCGAAACATTACGGCATGGCGCTGGACCCACGGCGCTTCGTACATACGCTTTCCACGGGCGAGCGCCAGCGGGTGGAAATCGTACGCTGCCTGATCCAGCACAGTCGCCTGCTCATTCTCGATGAGCCCACATCGGTACTCACGCCCCAGGAAGTGACGGACCTTTTCCGTACCCTGCGCCAGCTTGCCGAGGAGGGCTGCAGCATCCTGTTTATCAGCCACAAGCTGCAGGAAGTACGTGACCTGTGCCATCACGCCACCGTGTTGCGCCATGGCAAGGTCACCGGTGAATGCGACCCCACTGAAACCTCCACAGAGGCCATTGCCCGCCTGATGGTGGGTGAAGATACCCCGCTAACCACCGAAGTCCCGCCCGCCGCGCCGGGCGAAGCCTTGCTCCAGGTCAGTCGGCTCAACTACCGCAGCAACGATCCTTTCGGAACGAGCCTGAAGAATATCCGGCTCGATCTGCGGGCTGGCGAAATCGTCGGCATTGCCGGCGTGGCGGGCAATGGCCAGGACGAGTTGCTGCGGGCTCTTTCGGGCGAGGCCCTGGTCGCCAGGGACTGCATGCGACTGGACCGCGAATCCATCGGCCAGTTGGGGCCGGATGCCCGGCGACGCAAGGGCATCGCCGTGGTGCCGGAGGAACGCCTGGGGCGGGGAGCGGTTCCGGAGATGTCCCTTGTGGACAACGCGTTACTGACGGCCTCTTCACGGGGACTGGTTCGCAAGGGATGGGTCACCTACCAGCGCGTGCGCGACTATGCCAACCGGGTACGGGAACGTTTCCAGGTGAAGTCCGCAGGTATCGATGCCGTCGCCCGCAGTCTCTCCGGCGGCAACCTGCAGAAATTCATCATTGGTCGTGAAGCACTGCAGGAACCCCGCCTGCTGGTCGCTTCCCACCCGACCTGGGGCGTCGATGTCGGCTCCGCTGTGGCGATCCATCAGGTACTCGTGGAGCTACGCGACCGGGGCGCGGCCGTGCTCCTGATTTCCGAGGATCTCGATGAACTTTTCCAGCTCTGCACGCGCATGGGCGCGATGTGCGGTGGGCGGCTGTCGCCCCTGGTCCCCACGGAAAGTCTCACGATCGAACAACTGGGGCAGTGGATGGCGGGCGACTTCCCCGATACGGACGCTGATACCGACGGTAGTGAAGGAGGGTTGAACCATGCTGTCGCTTGAGCGTCGTCCCGTCGATTCGAAAACGATGACCTATGCTTCACCGGTCCTGGCGCTGGTGCTGACGATCGTCACCGGGTTCCTGATATTCCTGGGGCTTGATCGCGACCCGATCGAAGGGCTGCGCCACTTCTTCATCACACCGATCAACAGCAGCTACGGCTGGGCCGAACTTGGCCTGAAGATGGCGCCGTTGCTGCTCTGTGCCGCGGGGCTGACTATCTGCTACCGCGCCAAGTTGTGGAATATCGGTGCCGAGGGCCATTTCCTGATGGGCGCGGTGGGCGCCAGTATCGTTGCGTTGCAGCCGGGCGGGGGGAGTGGGTTCTGGATCCTGCCGCTGGTGTTGCTGGCGGGGGTGGCGTTTGGCGCCCTGTGGGCGGCGATTGCGGCTTTCCTCAAGACCCATTTCCACTGCAATGAAATCCTGACCACCATCATGCTCAACTACATCGCGCTGAACCTGTTGCTATATGGGGTTCACGGACCACTGAAAGACCCCTATGGCTTCAGTTTTCCGCAGTCGGCGATGTTCGGGGACTCGGCGTTGCTGCCGATGCTGATTCCCGGTACCCGGCTGCATATAGGGCTGCTGTTCGCGGTGCTGGCGGCGGTCATCGTCGGCGTCCTGTTTGCCCGCACGTTTATCGGGTTCCAGCTCAAGGTCCTGGGCGAAGACGAGCAGGCGGCCGCTTTCGCCGGCTTCCCGCGGAAGAAGTTGATCTGGTTTGCCTTCCTGGTCGCCGGCGGTATGGCCGGCCTGGCCGGTGCTTCGGAGGTAACCGGGCCGATTGGACAACTGGTGCCCCAGGTCTCACCCGGCTACGGCTATACGGCCATCATCGTGGTGTTTCTGGGCCGTATGAAAGCGGTGGGAATCATCCTCGCCAGTGCCCTGTTGGCACTGACGTTCCTCGGTGGCGAGATGATGCAGATTTCCATGAATCTGCCCAAGGCCATGACCGGCCTGTTCCAGGGGCTGCTGCTGTTCTACCTGCTCACCTGTGATGCCTTTATCCACTATCGCGTGCGCTGGATCGGCTCCAGGCCCGCCGTCGCCAAAATCACGCTGGCCGGGCAGGAGGGCTGAGCATGAGCATCGAACTGATCACGAATATTCTCGCTGCCACCGTCGTTGCCGGCACACCCTTGCTGATCGTGGCGCTGGGAGAACTTATCTGCGAGCGTTCCGGGGTCCTCAACCTGGGGCAGGAAGGCATGATGCTGATCGGCGCAGTGGCTGGCTTTATCGCCGTGCTCACCACCGGCAGCCTGACGATCGGCGTTATCGCCGCCATGGCAGCCGGCGTGGCGATGGCCCTGCTGTTTGCCCTGATGGCCGTGACCCTCGCCGCCAACCAATATGCCGCCGGTCTGGCGCTGACCATCTTCGGTACAGGCTTAAGTGCCTTCATCGGAGCCGGCTATGTCGGCAAGACCATCGACGGTTTTACCAAGCTCGCCATTCCAGGCTTGAGTGACATCCCGGTGCTGGGGCCCGTTCTGTTCAATCAGGACCTGCTGGTTTACGTCTCCCTGGGGTTATTCGTGGCCGTATACGTCTTCCTTCGTCACAGCCGGGGAGGCCTTTTACTGCGGGCTGTCGGTGAATCGCCGGACTCGGCTAACGCCAATGGGTTGCCTGTCATGCTGATCCGCTACCTGGCCGTCAGTTTCGGCGGGGCCATGGCCGGACTGGCGGGCGCTTACCTGTCCCTGGCCTATACGCCGCTATGGACCGAAGGCATGACCGCCGGCCGCGGCTGGATCGCCCTGGCACTGGTGGTGTTCGCCACCTGGCGGCCCGAGCGGGTACTGCTCGGCGCCTACCTGTTTGGCGTTGCCAGCATCCTCCATCTCGTCTTGCAGGGCTTCGGCTGGGACAGCTCCACCGAATTGCTCGCGATGCTGCCGTATGTCGTGACCATCGTGGTGTTGGTGCTGCTCTCCAGCAACCCGACCCGAACCCGGCTGCATACCCCCTTATCCCTGGGCCAACCTTACCGGCCGGGACGATAAAACAGGAAGAGCCCGTCAGAGGCTCCCTCTAATAAAAATCGGCGAAGTCATGCCAACGGATGTCACTTAAAAACGATAGAGGAATGACATGAAAGCACTTCACAAAACACTGCTGGCGACCTGTGTTGCTGCGGCCTTCGTGCCGGCGGCCCACGCGGAAAAATTCTTTGGCGACTCAAGCATTTCGATCCTCCACAGTGCCGATTACCAGACGTTCGGTGACCGGGAAGTGGAAGACACCTATATGACGTTCGAGAACGCCACGGCCCATAACTGGGGCGGCACCTTCTTCTTCATTGACCGTAATCACGGTCGCGGTGCAGCGACCGGGGACGATAATGTCTATGGTGAATTCTCACCTGCGTTGAGTCTGGGCTGGGCGACGGGTAACGACTTGAGCTTCGGGCCGGTCGAGGATGTGTTTATCGCGGGAACCTACGAATTCGGCGGCGGTACCGAATCCAACAATTACCTGACGGGTCTCGGCCTGGCGTGGGACGTACCGGGCTTCCTGTACTTCAATACCATGGGCTACTACGTCAACAACAATGCTGATGCCGCGGGATACGAAGACCCGGCGGACGACTGGCAGTTGACCGTGACCTGGGGCGCACCTTTCGAGATCGGTCCAGCGCGCTTCCTGTTCGACGGTTATATCGACTGGTCTACCGCGGCCAGCGACCACGCGTCCGAATTCCAGTTCACGCCGCAGTTCAAGCTCGACCTGGGCAACTTCACCGGTCATCCGGGTGTGCTCTATGCCGGTATCGAGTACGCGTACTGGAACAACAAGTTCGGTGTCGGCGATGACGACATCATGGACACCCAGAGCTCGGTGAGTGCCCTGGTGAAGTTCCACTTTTGACGCGTACGCACTTGATTAAGGCGTGATCAGCCTTTTGATCAACCGGGGGAGTTCGGCTAATGTCGAACTCCCACCCCCAGAAACGATCGGAACGCCATGACCCTTCAGTCTGAAGCCAAGTTAAGCCAGATCGCAGAGGCGCCCGTGAAAGGTCGGACACGACGCTATCGTCCAGGCCGGATCCGGGAACGCAACCGGGAACGCATCATCGCCGCGGCCGAGCAGGAGTTTGCCCAGCATGGTTTTCGTGGCGCGACGATCCAGAATATCGCCGAGCGCGCGGAGCTACCCAAGTCCAACGTGCTCTACTACTTCAGCAACAAGAAGCGCATCTACTATGCGCTGTTCGATGACATCATGGCCCGCTGGAATGCGGTGTTCTCGGAAATCAGACCTGAAGACGACCCGGCCCAGGCATTGGAGACGTTCATCCGGACGAAGGTGGAGATGTCCCGCCGATTCCCGCTGGCCTCCCGGCTGTTCGCCCAGGAGATTATCCAGGGTGCGCCTTTCCTGAAGGATCACCTGCGCACCAGTATGCGTGAGTGGGTACGGGGACGGGCCGGCGTGATCCAGCAGTGGATCGACGAGGGTCGGATGGCCCAGGTGGATCCGGTACAGCTGATCTTCCTGATCTGGTCCTCAACCCAGCACTACGCAGATTTCCAGGTCCAGATCCTGATGGTCGAGAACAAGGCCGAATATGAACAGCGCGATTTCGATCACGCGGCGGATTTCCTGACCGCCGTCATCCTCCGCGGGTGTGGACTGGAGCCAACCAAGCAATGACGATCAATACCGATTATCCCCGTGACCTGATCGGCTATGGTGCTGAACCGCCTCAGGCCAATTGGCCGGGCAAGGCCCGCATCGCCGTCCAGTTCGTGTTGAACTACGAGGAAGGGGCCGAGAACTGTGTCCTGCACGGGGACAGCCACTCCGAGGTTTTCCTGTCGGAGATTATCGGTGCCCAGCCTTACCCGGACCGCCATATGAGTATGGAGTCGATCTATGAATATGGCTCCCGCGCTGGTGTCTGGCGCGTATTGCGCGAGTTCCGCAAGCGTCAGTTGCCGCTGACCGTCTTCGGTGTCGCCATGGCCTTGCAGCGTAACCCGGAGGTGACCCAGGCGTTCCTGGCGGACCAGCATGAAATCGCCTCCCATGGACTGCGCTGGATTCACTACCAGGACATGGACGAGTCCCGCGAACGCGAGCATATGGAGCAGGCCATCGCCATCCAGACTGAACTGACCGGTAGCCGGCCATTGGGGTGGTACACCGGGCGCGACAGTCCCAATACGCGTCGTCTGGTGGTGGAAGCCGGCGGGTTCGAGTATGACAGCGACTACTATGGTGATGACCTGCCGTTCTGGACCACGGTGGAAACCCGCGATGGCGAGCAGAAGCCCCATCTCGTGGTCCCCTACACGCTGGACACCAACGACATGCGCTTTGCATCCAACCAGGGGTTCAACTCCGGCGAGCAGTTCTTCCAGTATCTGAAAGACGCCTTCGACATGCTTTACGAGGAGGGTGCCGAGACGCCCAGGATGCTGTCCATCGGCCTGCATTGCCGGTTGGTGGGGCGCCCGGGGCGTTTCCGGGCATTGCAGCGCTTTCTTGACTATATCGAACAGCATGATCGGGTCTGGGTGTGCCGTCGGTTGGACATTGCACGGCATTGGAAGGCGGAGCATCCGTTCGCGGTGAAGTGAGTTAACGAGCGCTACTTGAGTTAGGGCTGTTCTAAAGTTTTGCACGCCTGGGCACCTTCGGTGCCTCAGAAGCTGAAGCTTCTGCTACATGCTCGAGCTGGCTGGAAAATGTAGCCGACGCTTTAGCTTCGGAGCAGCCTGAAAGGCTGCCAAGAGAAGGCCCACTCAGAGTTCCACTGTTAAAGAAAGAGAGCCAAACAACCATGACCGATGTACACGTCGCCCCTCACGTCGAAGGCCCGGCCTTCACCCGCGACTACCTGAACCTGGCGGATGGCAGCCTTGGTGCTGAAGTCACCTGGGTCACCGACGAATTCTTTGCACCCCGGGCACGGATGCTCGACCCCGAGTCGGCGCGTTTCTACCCGGACAAGTACGATGACCATGGCAAGTGGATGGACGGCTGGGAGACCCGCCGCCGCCGGGACACGGGCCACGACTGGTGCATCCTGCGCCTGGCGATGCCGGGCGTGCTGCATGGGGTGGATTTCGATACCAGTTTCTTCACCGGCAACTTCGCCCCCGCTGCCTCGCTCGAAGCCTGCTGGTCGCCGGACGGCGACCCGGATAACGACGCCGATTGGCAGGAAATCCTGCCCGCCGTCTCCCTGTCTGGAAATGATCACCGATTCGAGGCCCTCGACGCCTCCGGCCCCTGGACCCACCTGCGCCTGCATATTTGGCCGGACGGTGGCATGGCCCGCCTGCGGGTCTACGGTCAGCCGTTCTGCGATTGGGACAACCGTGACCTCGACGAACGTTTGGATCTGGTAGCCCTAGAAAATGGTGGCGACCAGGTGGCCTGGAGCGATGCCCACTACGGTGAGCCCCGTAAGCTCCTGCGTCCCGGCCGAGGCATCAATATGGGCGATGGCTGGGAAACCCGGCGCCGCCGGGAACCGGGCAACGAATGGTGCATCCTGCGCCTGGGACACCCGGGGGTGGTGGATGAAATCGAGATCGACACGGCCCACTTCAAGGGCAACTTTCCGGCGCGCTTTTCAATCCAGGCCGCCTACGTGGAAAAGGGCACGAAGCAATCCATCGTGACCCAGAGCATGTTCTGGGAAACGTTGATCGAAGAGCAGCCGCTCACTGCGGATGCCATCCACAACTTCACCGAACTGGCCGATCTCGGACCGATCACCCATATCCGTCTAAACAGTATTCCCGACGGCGGGATCAGTCGGATTCGTCTGCGAGGAAAACCAGTCAAATGAGCGCGCCGCGAATCATTGAAGCCGAGCCATTGACCCGTGAGACGTTTGCCCCTTTCGGTGATGTGATCAGTACCAAGGGTGCCGCATCTTTCCCCATCAACGCCGGCCGCACCGAGCGTTTCCACGCACTGGCAGCCGTTGAAGCGTTGGGCGAGGACGCTGATGCCATCATTTCCATATTTCGCGGCCAGCCGCTGGAACCGCTGGTCGTCGACTTGATGGAACGCCACCCTCAAGGCAGCCAGGCCTTCATGCCCCTGGGTGAACAATCGTATTGGGTGGTGGTGGCGCCGCCGGGCGACTTCGATGCAGACAGCATCAGGGTATTTCGTGCTGAACCGGGGCAGGGTGTGAACTACCGTGCGGGAACCTGGCATGCGCCGCTGTTGCCCGTTGGCCGGGATGCGGATTTTTTGGTGGTCGACCGCCGGGGCGCCGGTGACAACTGCGACACCGTCGACCTCGACCCGCCGGTGCAACCCCAATGACCTGTCGCCCAATCACCTATCGATAGGAACGCGAGCGCCCGATGCAACGATTTGCCATTACTCACGCGGCCCTGTTTACCGTCGATCCACAGGATCGTGTGATCCCCGACGGTACCGTCCTGGTCGAGGACGGTCGGATCGTCGCCGTGGGCCCTGCTGAGTCCATTGAAATTCCTGCCGACACCGTGGTTATCGATAGCGGAGGAAAACGGGCAGTATTGCCGGGGCTGGTCGATGCCCATTCCCATTCCAGTCTGATGCGCGGTGTCACCGAGAATATGCCGCTAATGGAGTGGCTGCCGTACTACCAGTTGGAGCATCGTGCACTGACCGAAGAAGACGCCTATCACTCGGCGCGCCTGTGTTATCTGGAGGCCCTCAAGGGCGGCACCACCTGTGTCATGGACATGTTCCGCTTCATGGACCGATGCGCCGACGCCGCTGGTGAATTGGGTTTGCGGGTGAACCTGGCCCCCTACGTGGCCGACCAGCCGGGCAAGGATTTCTTCTCCACGCGAGAGGAGAACAAACGCCTTATACGAACCCACCATGGCAGCCAGTCGGGCCGGATCCAGGTCTGGATGGGGCTGGAACATCTGTTCTATTGCAGCGAGGACGCCTACCGCGATGCGGTGCGTTGTCAGCAGGACTACGGCGTTCGCATCCACACCCATGCCTGCGAGCAGCGGGAAGAGGAGGACGCGGTTCTCAAACATTTCGGCCGACGTTCCATCGGCATGCTCGACCACTACGGGTTGCTTGGCGAGAAGACGCTATTGGCTCACTGCGTCTGGCTTGATGACGATGAGATCAAACGTTTGGCGGATACCGGTACCTCTATCGCCCATTGCCCGATCAGCAACGCCAAGCTGGCCAGTGGCGTCGCGCGTACACCGGACATGCTGGCGGCGGGCATCAATCTGGGCCTCGGAACCGACGGCCCGGTGTGCAACAACAGTCTCGACCTGTTCGAGGAGATGAAGTTTGCCTCGCTGATCCAGAAAGCCACACGCCTCGATGCGAGGGCACTACCGGCAGATCAGGTCTTGCGCATGGCAACCATCGGCGGCGCCAAAGCCCTGGGGCTGGATGGGGAGATTGGATCGATCGAGATTGGCAAGAAGGCAGATCTGGTCATGTTGGATCTCGGCGCGCCGAACCTGACGCCGCACGAGGTCACTCACGCTGGCGGCAACCTGCTATGGAACCTGGTGTTTGCCGCGAGAGGCAGCAATGTCACCCATGTCTGGGTGGATGGTCGTTGCCTGATTGAAGAGGGTCGGTCGACGCAGGTCGACGAGGGCCACGTGGTAGCCACGGCGCAAACCTGTGGCTTATCCCTGTATGAACGATGCCGTGCTCTGGATCATCTTCGAGTGGACATGATCTAGAGGGGCCCTAGGAGACGATGATGAAACAACTCCCCCTGATATCCATTGCCGGTCTACGCAGCGAGAATGTGGAAGAGCGCCGCAAGACCGCTGCAGAGCTGGGTCGAGCCTGCCGCGAAGTGGGTTTTTTCTATGCGATCGATCACGGCATTCCCCGGCAGGTGATCGATACCGCGTTCGCCGAATCCAGACGGTTTTTCGCATTGCCGACGGAGGCCAAGCAGGCACTGTCCATCAAGCGTTCGCCCCATAACCGCGGCTATGTGGCCATGGCTGACGAGAAGCTGAACCCGGAGTCGGGTGCGGATATGAAGGAGGCGTTCAACCTGGGCGTCGAACTGCCGGAGGACCATCCCGAGGTGGTCGCCGGCAAACCCTTCCGCGGTGTGAACTTCTGGCCGGAGAACCTGCCGGGATGGCGGGACAACATGTTGAGCTATTTCGATGCTTGCCTGGAGTTGGGCCGGATCATCCATCGGGGCTTCAGCCTCGACCTGGGCGTAGCGGAAGATTTCTTCGCCTCACACCTCGCGGACCCCGTAGTGACCATGCGTATCCTGCGCTATCCCGCGAGTGCGGGGCAGTCGGACCGTCGGGACGGTGGTGCCGGCGCGCACACCGATTATGGCAACCTGACCTTGCTGGCCACCGATGATGTGGCGGGCCTGGAAGTGCTGACTCGTCAGGGCGATTGGATCGATGCGCCGCACGTGGAGGGCGCTTTCGTCTGCAATATCGGTGATTGCCTCATGCGCTGGAGCAACGATACCTATGTATCGACCCCACACCGCGTGCGCCCGCCGGCGCGGGAGCGTTATTCGATCGCCTATTTCCTTGAAGCCAATCCGGATTCGGTGGTCGATCCAAGGGATATTTATCCGGATCAAACGCCCAAGTATGAGCCGGTGACATTTGCGGCTTATCTCAAGTCGCGATTGGATGCGACCTATGAGCATCGGGCAGGGGAGAAGGTATAGGCTTACGTGAGTGTGTAGCGGACGCTTCAGCTTCCGAGCCGTCCGAAGGACGGCCCGTTAGCCGGAATATCTTCGTCACCAGGGCGCCTTGCCGCGCCTCAGAAGCTGAAGCATCTGCTACATGCTCGAGCGGGCCTCTAACTGCGAGGCCGGCCCGTAATGGCTTTAACATGCCGTCAACATCCGCGTCTTTTCCATGTTCCCCAGCGTCATCAAGCACGCCCGCGCCACCTCGACACCTTTCTCCGCAAAATGCTTGTGGAAGAACTCATGGTGTGTCGTGTGCTCATGGAAGTGGTGCGGTGTGAGGACGGCGGAGAGCACGGGCACGTGTGTATCCAGCTGCACGCGCATCAGGCCATCAATCACGGCGTGGGCAACGAACTCGTGCCGGTAGATGCCGCCGTCCACCACAAAGCCGGCACCGACGATCGCGCCGTACTGGCCGCTCTCGGCCAGCAGTTTGGCCTGGAGAGGGATCTCAAAAGCGCCGGCAACGGTAATGATATCCACCTGGTCGGTATCGAAGCCGTGCTGGCGGATTTCGGTGAGGAAGGCTTCGCGCGCCTGGTCGATGATATCGAGGTGCCAGTTGCCCTGGATAAAGGCGATACGCTGGCTGCGGCTGGCGTCGGAAAGGTTCAAGGATTCTTGCTGATTCATAGTTGGTCTCTCTGTCGTAACTAGAATCAGGGCATGCAGGGTCTGCTCATGGCCACCGAAGGCGACCTGGGCAAAACCATGTGGAAACGCGGAGAAATGGCATTCGACAGAAAGCGCATGAGGCGTCTTCCGCAGTCTGTTTTTTCAACGGTTCCTTCTCTTTCATCCGGACTATCACCGTCGGCTTCGGAATCACACCGAATCTGCTGACCCTCACGGTAAAGCCGCAAGGCGCTCGCGGGCTGAGGCGTAAACGCCATCACCGCCGGTGGGGACTTTCACCCCGCCCTGAGAACGAAACCCGTGGTTCCCCACGGGCCGCGCTATTGTATGCGGTGTGCGATGGCCTGTCAGGTGTCTGCGGGGGACTACATGACCTGACGCATGGGCCGACGCCCGCCTCTAGTGCCCCAGCAACGGATCGTCTGCGTCCGGCTTGTCGTGTACGCCAAAACGGTCGACGATGGTGGCGCTCGCTTCGTTGAGGCCGATTACCTCCACCTGCGCGCCTTCCCGGCGGAATTTAATGACCGCCTTATCCAGTGCGCCTACCGCCGTGATATCCCAGAAGTGGGCCCGGCTCAGGTCGATCACCACGTTATCCACCACTTCCCTGAAGTCGAAGGCAGCCAGGAATTTCTCCGATGAGCTGAAGAACACCTGCCCCAGTACGCGGTAGGTACGGGTGTTGGTGCTTTCGTCCAGCTCCGCATCCACCCGCATGTAGTGCCCTACCTTATTGGCGAAGAACAGCGCAGCCAGAAGCACGCCGGCGAGTACACCGAAGGCCAGGTTGTGGGTCGCGACCACGACCACCACGGTTACCAACATGACGATATTGGTCGACAGAGGATGGTGCTTGAGGTTGCGAACAGACTCCCAGCTAAAGGTGCCGATGGAAACCATGATCATCACCGCCACCAGCGCGGCCATGGGGATCTGTACCAACCAGGCATCGAGCACCAGCACCATGATCAGCAGGAAGACACCCGCCGTAAGGGTTGAGAGCCGCGTCCGGCCTCCGGACTTCACGTTGATGACGGACTGGCCAATCATCGCGCAACCTGCCATGCCGCCCAGCAGGCCGGCACCGATGTTGGCAATGCCCTGGCCGCGGCATTCACGGTTGCGGTCACTGGTCGTATCCGTGAGTTCGTCCACGATGGTGGCGGTCATCATCGACTCGAGCAGACCCACGACCGCCAGGCCCAGGGAGTAGGGCAGGATAATCATCAGGGTCTCGAGGTTGAGCGGAACATCCGGCCACAGGAAAACCGGCAGGGTATCCGGTAGTTCGCCCATATCGCCTACGGTGCGGATGTCCAGTCCCAGGAGGATGGATACGAAGGTCAGCGAGACGATGCAAACCAGCGGGGACGGGATCAGTCGACCCACAAACGGCAAAAGTGGGAACAGGTAAATGATACCCAGGCCGGCAGCGGTCATTGCGTAGACGTGCCAGGTCACATTGGTCAGCTCAGGCAGCTGTGCCATGAATATCAGGATCGCCAGGGCGTTCACGAAACCGGTCACGACCGAGCGTGAGACGAAGCGCATCAGCCCGCCGAGTTTCAGGTAGCCGGCAATGATCTGGAACACACCGGTCAGCAGTGTGGCGGCGAGCAGGTACTGCAGCCCATGCTCCTTGACAAGCGTGACCATAAGCAGCGCCATGGCACCGGTTGCGGCCGAGATCATGCCCGGCCGACCGCCGACAAACGCGATGATAACGGCGATACAGAACGAGGCGTAGAGGCCGATCTTGGGATCGACGCCGGCGATAATGGAAAAGGCGATGGCTTCTGGAATCAGGGCGAGGGCCACCACGATTCCGGATAGCAGATCGCCCCGGAGGTTTGAAAACCAGTCGGCTTTGATAGAGTTCAGCATGTTGTTCCAGTCAGTCGAATGCGAGTTGTGTCATTAGGGCTATTCGAATGCCCGCCGCAGGGCATCGACCCCTATATCGAAGTAGACGAGACCTCGGTAAACAGGGCACCTTGGATCATCGCGGATCTGTGTTAAACGAAGGTGTAGCCAGATCCTGAAGGAACTGGAAAGCAATCCGCGGGCCGAGTTGGGGGCGGCCTAGGGTGGAGTGATCGTCAACGTACTTTGTGGGATGGGCATCGGAAAGTTCGGGTCTGCAATGTCATCAGGGTTGCGGAGCTTACCAGAATCCCCATGGGAAGGTAACCAGCGCATGCCCGGACGGGTAGACTCTCTTTTCCGGCCTTGGTGCCGGTAGCTTATGCTGTTTTCACAAATCGGAATGACGGCGGTCTGGTATTGCAGCCATACTCCGAAAGACTTGGACGCGCGGGTGCCCTCGTTTGTGTGCGATAACCTTCCAGTTTCGTCATGTCATCAGCCAGCGCGTCGAGTCCCTGAATAATCGTGGCAGCGTTTACAAGGAGTCGTACTCATGAAGCCAACGAAGCCGGTCATCGTCTTCGACGTTATCGAAACGATTTTTTCACTCGATGCACTGTCTCGGTCTTTTGACAGACTGGACCTACCCGCGCATACCAAGGATCTGTTCTTCGCCCAATTGCTTCGCGATGCATTTGCAACCTCCGCAACAGGTGCCTACGTTCCTTTCGTCGAAATGGCGAAAGGCACGCTGCATGTACTGTTGGTCAACCTTGGCGTGTCTGCGCCAGCCTCGAAGATTGAGCAGATACTGCCTGTGTTCGGACAACTGGATGCCCATTCCGACGTGCAGGATGCGTTGGCCCTGGCCAAAAGCAGGGACCTTGAGGTTCTGTTCTTTACCAATGGTTCGCAGAAAAATACGGAATCGCTGATTGCGCGCAATGCGTTGGAGAATCTGGTGGACCATGTCGTATCCATCGATACGTTCAGCCAGTGGAAGCCGTACAGAGAGGTCTACCTTGGCGCTATTGCGGCCGTGGGTGGCAAGCCGGAGCGCAGCGCCATGATTGCAGCCCATGCCTGGGACACCCAGGGAGCTATGAATGCGGGAATGGGCGCTGGGTGGGTTCGCCGCCAGGACAGTGTCTTTCATCCGGCCATGACACCGCCAGACTACAGCGCAAGCGACCTGACAACGTTAGTCGATCAAGTTTCAGTCGGCTTGTTAAACGCCGCTTAGGTTGCCGGTCGTTATCGCAATTGCCAAGAGCGTCAGGCCTGGCTGTTTTCCCAAACCAGGATGGCGGCGGCCAAGTCTTCCAGCGAGACGCCGACGGACTTGAACAGGGTTATGTCTTCGTCCTGTTTACGACCGGCATGCTCGCTGCTCGCCAGGGCGGCGAGATCGGCCCTGATCTCGTCGAAGGTGAACCGGTCCTCGGCGACGGCATAATGCAGGTCGCCGGCTTCGCCCCGGGCGCCGGCGTAGGAATCCACGAAGACCTGGGACCGGGCGATGCATTCGCTGTCGGTTTCGCGCATGTCCTTGCGGAAGGCGCCCACCAGGTCGACGTGGGTTCCTGGCGACAGCCACTCGCCGAGAATGAGCGGCGCCTTGGACAGCGTGGCCGCACTGACGATATCAATCTCTCTTAACGCCGAGGCCAGGTCGTCTGTGGCTTCAACGGATTCGAACGGTACCAGGCCCTTACGATAGTCCCGGTATTGCCCAGCCAATGTCTGGGCTTTTTCCAGCTTGCGGCCCCAGACGACGACCTTGCGGATCGGTCGTACAGCCGCGTGTGCTTCGATCAGCATCGGGGCCAGCTTGCCGGTACCGATGACCACCAGGGTCTCCGCATCCTCCCGCGCCAGGTAGCGCGCCGCCAGGGCCGAGGCCGCAGCGGTGCGGCGCCGGGTCAGTTCGCTGCCGTCGATACAGGCCAGCGGGGCACCAGTGCGCCCATCGCTGAGGAGGTAGACACCGCTGATGGCCGGCAGCCCCTTATCGGCGTTTTGCGGAAACACGTTGACCATCTTCACGCCCAGGTACCCCGGCGTCTGGTCGGCCTCCTGCCAGGCAGGCATCAACAGCATGGTCGCTTCGCCCTCGCTGCGCTGGATCGCATGATGATGCCGGGGCGGAGTTTCGATGCCGCCGGTGAAAGCTTCACCCAACCGATCTACCAGCGATGCCCAGGGCAGGGACTGCGCGACCGTCTCGCTGTCTATTACTTTCATTCACGCACCTCCTCAAGTCCCAGGCTGGATCGATTCTAGGTCTATATCGCGGCTTCAACGGCAACCCACCGAAAAGCAGTATAGTCATTAGAATACGAGCCATCACACCAGCCAGGTAGGTGTCGTCTGATGGGTTGGTTCGACAGCGGGGTATTGCAGGAACGGCTAAGGTTTTTCGCTACCCATGATCTCCGCCATCTCCTGCGGTCTGGGTAGGCCCTGCTTCATCTGGATCTTGCCATCGTTGTCGCGATAGAAGGTGCTGGGTGTGGCGCTGAGTCCAAGCTCGCCCATTAAGCGGTTGTTTTCGGTAATCTGCTCGTGATGCGCGCTGACGATCTGTCGGTCGACGGTTATCCCTCCGTCGTTATACCGCTGTTGATTTTCGTGCAGGGCTTCCTGGGGATCGTCACTGCCGAGAATGGTCGCGGCTTTTGGGAGGCTGTCCTGTTTCAGGATTCCGACGAGCACATGGCGGAGCTGCACCCGGCCGGCTTCGATCCAGGGTGCCGCCGCCTGCCGGAAGCGGTGACAGAACGGACAGTTCGGGTCGGTAAAGGTGTAGAGGATGACAGGCGCATCCTTGTCGCCGTCACGGACCCAGTGGCTGTTCTCCACCTGTTTCCACGCCTCCTTGTTTTTCGGGCCTTGCACGAGTTCCTGTATTTTCGGGTCGGTCAGGTTCTTGCCATCCTCGGTCAGCATCGGGCCGATTACGACGTGTTTGCCGTCAGGGGTGAGGTAGAAGGCGACTGGCTGGCCCTGCATATCGGCAATATAACCGATCATTCCCCCCGGCGCCTCGAAGCTGCCGGCTATCTCCACCCCACGATCGATCAATAGCTGCACGGCTTTCGGATAACTCTCGGACCATGCTGGCTGGGCCAGCAAAGACAACGCCAACAGGGCCATGGCGGGAACGGCCAAACGGAATGGTTTCATAGGTGGTTAACTCCTTCAGTAAGTCTGAAACCCGATTGAGGTCGAGCGGGTGCGTTAAGGGCTTTCGTCATCGGTGATCTGCTCGAGACTGCGCGCCAACGTTGCGCGAGAGAGCTCGCCCAGGTGCGCGTCGACCTGCTGGCCGGCCGCGTTAAAGAACAAGGTCGTCGGCAGCGCCTGGCTACCGGTGATGCGGCCCAGCGCGCCTCCCGGATCGGTCAGGATGTGGTCGAGTTCCAACGCCTGGTCGGCCAGAAAGCGGCGGATCGTCTCCGGCTGTTCGCCCTGGTTGACGAACACGAAGCTGACATTGGGTAGGCGTTCCTGGGCAGCGTCCAGTACGGGCATCTCCCGGATGCAGGGCGGGCACCAGGACGCCCACAGATTGACGACCATGGGCTTGCCGGAGCCAATTTCAGCAAGCGTGGTACCTGTGCCGTCGAGCGTTGCGAAGCGGGCGTCGGGGACTGCATTTGCCTGGGTTTCGATGAGGTTGATGGTCAGCAAGAGGGTTCCCCAGACGATCATTCCCGACGCCATGGCGAAACCAAGTGGGCGGCGGGAAACAGGGCTGCGCCACATCAGATAGGCCGTGCAGGCCAATGCCCCGGCCACACCGGCGATAACGCTGAAGCCACCGTCGCGGATATCGACGACGTCCCAGAGGTTGTCCCGGTAATGTTCGAAATACATCAGCACAAAACCGATGCGCGCACTGACGGCGGCCACGACAAGGATGTCGGAGAGCATGCCAGCGACCGGTGTCTTCTGTTTGCGACCAGACAGTCCCCCAACCACCAAGGCCACAATGAAGGCGAGCAGTAAAAGCAAATGGCCGGTTGGCAGACTCAGCGGACCCAGGTTGACCGTTAACATCGTTATTCCCTGACACCTTGCACTAAGAGGAATGAGCGGATTCCAGTCGATCGAGAAAGGCTTCCGCCGATATCTCGCCTACTGTCCGCTGCGCCCGGTACTCCTTGCCGTCGGGACCGAATAGCAGGATCGTCGGCGGGCCCACCACCTGGAGTTGACGCATGAGCGCCTGGTCGATGGCGTCGTTGCGGGTCACATCCGCCTGCAGCAACTGCATATCCGCCATCGCCCTTTGAACGGCAGGGTCGCCGAAAACTTCTTCCTCGATGACTTTGCACGAGACGCACCAGTCCGCGTAGAACTCGACCAGCGTCCACTGACCTTGGTTGCCGGCTTTGTCGAGTGCTTCATCGAGATCAGATTTTGATTTGAATACGGTGAATTCAGTTTCCGGTGCTGGCCGAGTCATCTCCGCCGCTTGCGGGGGCAGGCGAACGAACGGCTGCAGCGGACGTAGCCATTGATCACCACCGGCGGCCCCACCGATCACCATCAATCCACCCCACAGGCAGATCATCAGGCCGACACTGCCGACCAGCTGCTGCAATGCCTCGGACGAGGCCAGTGGTTTGCGCAGGCGCCAGAGCGTGAGTCCCAGGCCCAGCGCAAGAGCACCCCAGAGAAGGAGCTCGGCGGGGCCGGGAATAATGCGCTCGAGGAACCAGACGGCGGTGCCCAGTAGAATGAAGCCGAAGGCGGCCTTCACCGCCACCATCCAACGGCCGGGTTTGGGTAGCAGCCCCGAGCCCACGGTGGCCAGCAGGATGAGCGGCGCCCCCATGCCCAGACCGAGAGCCAGCAGAGCAAGGCCACCGAGTGTCGCGTCGCCCGTATCGGCAATATAGATCAGTGCGCCTGCAAGAGGAGCCGTCATGCACGGGCTGGCGAGGAGCGCAGAGAGGAAGCCCATGACGGCGGCGCCGGTGAGACTGCCCCCTTTTTGCCGCTGATTCACGCGGTCAAGGCGCTGCCGCAGGACGGCCGGGATGCGGAGCTCATAAATACCAAACATGGCCAGTGCCAATAGCACAAAAATGACGGCCAGGGGCACGATGAATACTGGTGCCTGTAGTGCTGCCTGGAGATTGGCGCCAGCCAGTGCGGCTGCGACACCGAGCAAGGCATAGGTGAATGCCATGGAGACGACGAAAACCGACGAAAGCCAGAGAGCCCGCGCTCGCCTTGCCTGGCTACCGACGATCACGGCGGAAAGGATCGGAATCATCGGCAGGACACAGGGCGTAAACACCAGCAGCAGACCGAGGCCGAAGAAAATGGCGAGATTCAGCAAGAGTCCGCTACCGGCGAGTTGTCGGGCGAGTGACTGGTCCGTCGCCTGGTTCTGCGCCGCCGGAGAGCCAGGCCCATCGGCGGCGGTGGCTTGCGCCTTGCCCGTCGCAGGACCGGCGCGATCCAACGTCACGGTGGTGTGCTGGGGGGGATAGCAAAGGCCCGCCTCGGCACAGCCCTGCCAGGTCAGTTTCAGCTTGCGGGCATCCTGCGGTTGAATCAGGATCTGCGCAGAATTGAAATAAACCTCGGAATCGCCGAAAAATTCATCGGTAATGATCTCTCCTTCCGGATAGTCGACGGACCTGATCGGCGAATCCACACCCTCGACGTTCATGCGTTTCCGGTAAAGGTAGTAGTCTGGCGCGATATCCCAGGACAGGGTGACGGAGCCGTCGGCATTGGTCGACAGCTGATAGTCGAACGCCTGCTCAGGGGAGAGATAATCGTCACTGGCCAGGCTCGGTTGCGCCCAAAAGACCCCGGGTGCAGCCAGCAGGAGCAGGTAACCGAGCAAAATTACTGGCAGGCGAGGGTGTACCACTCCGAACTCCTTGGTTTATGGCCGATCAGCGGAATAACCGGGCAGGGCATTGAACGTGCCGTCAGCCTGCTGGCGCGCGATTAAGGCAACATTAAAGGGAACTTTCCGGCGGCAAAGGAGACTCTCTGGTCTCGAACAGAACGCTTGGGGCTGAAACAGGACACACCATTGTCAGTGCCAAAATCACATCGAAAGTCATGGGCGGATGCATGCACGTATTGCTGGTAGAAGATGACGAACTGGTTGCGTCCGGTCTGATTGCGGGCCTTGAATTGCACGGGTTTGTGGTGGATTGGGTGAGCCGTGGTCGTCAGGCGGATCAGGCGCTGGGATTGTTTACTGCTGATGCGGTCATACTGGATCTGGGACTGCCGGACGTGGATGGGCTCTCCATGTTGCGTAAATGGCGCGGTGAGGGAAACGACGTCCCGATCCTGATACTGACCGCTCGGGATGCGCTGGATGAACGGATCGTCGGGCTTGAGGCCGGTGGGGACGATTACGTGCTCAAACCGTTCGAGTTGGACGAGCTGGCGGCCCGCCTCCATGCCTTGGTGCGCCGGGCAGCCGGACGTGCCGTTTCCGAAATCGTTCATGGTGACCTTGTCCTCCGGCCATCGAAGGGCGAAGTGCTGCTGGGCGACCATCCCGTCGCGCTGTCGCGCCGGGAACTGACGTTGCTGGAAAAATTCCTCAATGCCCGCGGCGCTGTACTGACCGAAGAACAGCTAAAAGATAGCCTCTATGGCATGGCCGCTGATGTCGAGAGCAATGCCTTGAACGTACATATCTATCACCTGCGCCGGAAGCTGGGGCGCGAACTCATCGAGACGGTGCGCGGCGTCGGATTCAGGCTGGGACCGCCGCTGGCCGCATCTGAAGATTCTGCGGTATGAGCCTGCAGCGCCGCCTGCTGCTGCTTCTGGGTGGCAGCTTCGTTGTCTTGTGGTTGACTGCCGCGGGGCTTCTCTATGTCTATCTTGACCGGCAGGTTTCAGAGACCCTGGACCAGCGGCTGGCCGCTTCGGCGACCATGGTGGCTGGACTCATTGCACGCCAGCCGGATCTGTTGACAGCGCCCAGTGAGAACCCGCTGCTGGTTGAACCCGAAACCGAAGGCGTCGCCTGTCAGGTGCGTTCCGCAGGCGGACAGGTGCTGCTGCAGACCAGTGGAGCCGACGCCCTGCTGTCGGATACCGCTGGGACCGGGTTCGCGACTCGCACTATCGGCGAAACCCAGTGGCGGCTCTTCACGCTCGACCACAAGGGGGTGCTGATTACCACGGCAGACCGCATGACCGAGCGGTCGAGACTGCAAAACGGCATCATCATCGTGATGGTCGTTCCCTTTGCGCTTGCGTTGGTTGGCAGTCTGCTCGCGCTCTGGTTGGGTGTGAAACGCGGTCTTCGTCCGCTACAGCGTTTATCCCTGGCGCTGGGCAGCCGCGAGCCCACCAACCTCGATCCGGTCGATATCGGTACGGCGCCAGCCGAACTTGAGCCGGTCGTCGAGACCCTCAACAACCTGTTCGTCCGGGTCGACCGTACGGTACGACGCGAGCAGCGCTTCGCCAGCAATGCTGCTCATGAATTCCGCACCCCCCTGACGGGGATCAAGACCCATCTTCAGGTGGCCCAAAAGACCTCGGGCGAGCAGCAGCAACAGGCACTGAGGAACGCGGAGCGGGGCGTCGGCCGGCTCCAGCGCGTCACGGAGCAGTTGCTGTTGCTGGCTCGGCTTGAGCAGGGCAGGGAATGGCCTGGCGATGCCGAGTCCCGTGTCGATCGGGTGGTCGCGGAAGCCACTGCCGATCTGCCCCATGGTGAAAGACTGCAGGTCGAGGCTCAGGCCGTCGGTAGCAGTCTGCAGGTGCCCCAGGTGCTGGCGGCGGTCGCCGTACGAAATCTTGTTGAAAATGCATTGAAATACTCTGGCGGTGACCGCCCGGTTGAACTGCAGGTACGCGAGGTCCTGGGGACGGTGACGTTCGTGGTGCGGGATTACGGCAGTATCGATGATGACGCCAGTAGCCAGGAAAGCGCGCGCTCAGAGGTGCGGGGACATGGCCTGGGATTGGCAATCGTCGAGACCATCGTCTCCCGGTTTGCAGGTAGTGTCCGTTCCGAACGCAACGCCTGGAATGGCCAGGATTGGATTCTGGAATTCGCCACCCGAAAATGATGCGACGTGCTCTCGTCCGAAACGGTCAGGCCCCCTTAATGTTCAGTTAATCACCATGGCGCATCGTCGTTGAACAGATCGGGCTCAGTGTCGCTCGATCGTATCAACATCCATCGTGTTCAGGAGGAGCCAATGGTGAGTACGCGTCCCGTTCGTCGAAAGAACAACGATATCTTGCTTGCCGTATTCACGGCGGCGTTTGTCTGGGCCTGTAGCGTCTGCATTACGGATTCGCCGGTCAAGTTCTATCCGGATGCGACCGGACCGTACGCCGGAACTGCGTCATCCACAGGCGTCGGTAGTTACTGAATCAACGTTCTAGCCCGGGCAGTCGTCGCATTTTGAAGGAGCGGGATGGATAAACGCTCATGAAGATGTATATCCGTATTAATGGTATGCCCGCCCGGGCTCCCGTACGCTGTCACAAGAGGGTTTCGACGATTCCGCACATCGCGGTGACACAGGGTCGCCGCGTGTTCAGGAAGGGGAGCCCGCCCCTGCATTTCCCACAATTTTTTTTCGAAACCCTCAGCTTCTGAAACGTTCGTCATTGCCGTTTGTCCCAGCGGGGTCTGGACTGCAGCGATGAGCGGCCCGAGCAACATTCGACGGAGAGAGGGATATTCATGTTTATTGAGAAGATAAAGTCAGAAGGACTCTCGCAACTCTCATATCTGATCGGGGGAGGCGGAAAAGCGGTCGTTATCGACCCCCGTCGCGACTGCGAGATCTACGTCGAGAAGGCAGCCCAACTCGGCTGCCGCATTACGCATATCTTTGAGACACATCGTAACGAAGATCTGGTTTCCGGCGCACCGATCCTCGCTGAGCTGACGGGTGCCACGGTCTATCACGGCCCTAACGCCGCTGGGGATGTGAAATATGCCAAAACGGCGGCTGAGGGAGAAAGCTTCAAGGCTGGCGAGGTGCGTATCGAGGTTCTGGAAACGCCGGGACACACCGATGACAGTGTGTCCTACGTGCTGTACGACCAGTCGTTTGGCGATGACGCCGTAGCCGTCTGCACCGGCGACGCACTCTTCGTCGGTGATGTCGGACGTACGGATTTTTATCCAGATCGCGCCAAGGAAGTTGCAGGACTTCTTTTTGACAGCCTGCAAAAGCTCCTGACCCTCGGCGATCATGTATACGTGCTACCGGCCCATGGTGCGGGTTCGGTCTGTGGGGACAACATGGCCAACCGCGATTTTTCATCGATCGGTTATGAGCGCGCCCACAACAAGATGCTCCAGATCACTGATCGAGACGAATTCATTGCCGCCAAACTCGACGAACATCACTACCAGCCGCCGTACTTCCGCTTGATGGAGCGACTCAATCTCGAAGGAGGCACGCCAGCGAGCCGTGTATTGGTTCCCGCCCCTCTGGACCTGAAGGAGCTACGGGAGCTGGCTAAGCATTCAGTGCTCGTTGATGTCAGGGATGTGACTGCCTACCTCGGGTCGCATGTGGCGGGGAGTCTTGCCTTGCCGGTCGGTATGTTGGCTTCTTTTGCCGGATGGCTCATCGAACCCGATAAACAAATCACGCTGATTGCCGAGAGTGATGCCCAGGCTGAAACAGCCGCCCGGCATCTCGCCCGTATCGGCTTCGATAACATTGCAGGGTACTTCGCTTTACCGATACCGGGCTGGGCGGCCAACGCTTTGTCATTCGACGCCGTTTCCGTGGTTGGCGTCGACGAGGTGGCGCGTCGGGTCGAGGAACGCCCATCCGGCTGGCAGCTGCTCGATGTGCGTAGCCAGTCCGAAGTGGAAAGCGGCGTTATCGAAGGCTCCAGGCACATCTATGTCGGTCATGTTCCGGTCGAACTCGAATCGCTTTCGCGCGATACGCATTACACCGTGATGTGTGCGAGTGGCGCCCGGGCAACCGTCGCCGCCTCTGTGCTGGTCAGTCAGGGCTTCAACAACGTCGACGTCTTCATGGGGTCGATGGGGGCATGGCAAAGTGAAGGTCACGCCGTGGCGGATAAACCGGCCTAGCAGAGACCGCCTGCCGCCCATTCCATCTGTACTGGTTACAGTTGGCGCCTGAAGCCGCACTGTATTGGTCACATTTCAGTCTACCTGTGCCTGCCCCGTTTGCGGTCATTTTGTGACCATAAGCAAACGGGGAGTGACCGCTGCAGATGTCCAAGGCGAGCGACTTATATACCCCGTCCTTTCCACCTTCAGACCAAAGCGGGGTAACGACCATGCAAGGCAGGATTCTCCAGACCCTCAGAGTCTGGCAACATCGAGCGACTTCCCGGAAATCACTGCGTCAGCACATGATGTGGAGCGACACGGCGGTGATCGAGCGGGATCTGGGTATGATTCCAGGCAGCCTGAAGCGCGAGGCGCACAAGTTTTTCTGGCAGGCCTAGAAGCACAAAAACACCGGCAACCCCGGTGTTTTTGTGTATGGAACAGGCGTTAGCCGCTAATACCCTTCACGATTAGCAAACTCCCCGAGACCAGCAACAGCACCCGGCAAATCCGGATAAACGTATCGCCGTCGAAGCGCTTCTGGATGGCATAACCAAGCTGGATGCCGACCCAGGCCGCCGGTAGTAAGAGCAGCGAGACGAACAGCAACCGCTCCTCCCAGAAGCCGTTGATCTGGTATGGGATTACCTTGGTCAGGTTCATCAG
Organism: Marinobacter nanhaiticus D15-8W; assembly: GCF_036511935.1. Lineage (NCBI taxonomy): Bacteria > Pseudomonadati > Pseudomonadota > Gammaproteobacteria > Pseudomonadales > Marinobacteraceae > Marinobacter > Marinobacter nanhaiticus. The sequence goes on from NZ_AP028878.1 coordinate 529,578, forward strand.
GCCGAACAGCACGGCGGCCGTGCCCAGCCACTTCAGCTTTTCCAATTGCTGGCCCAGGAAGTAGACGCTTAACGGTGGCCCGCCGGCGTGGATCAGCGTGCTGGTGACACCGGAAATTGCACCCCAGAACCAGCTGGCGCGCTGGAAACGGCTCAGCCAGCCGGAGAAGTTCTGCCAGCCGGCGAATAACACCGAGACGATACCGGTCACCAACTCCAGTGCACTTGTAGAGAGCGTGCCCAGCAGCGCCCCGCCGATAGCAATGCCGATCAGGACCGACGGTGCCAGGCGCTTGAGTTCGGTCCAGGACGCCTGCTTCCGGTACAAGTGAATCGCCCGCACGTCCATGAACAGCAACACTGGCAGCATGATCACCGTTGCCGTGGGGAGTGGGATGACCAGCGCCAGCAAGGGAACGGCCAGTACGCCTGCGCCACCGGCAAAGCCGGATTTGGAAATGCCGGTCAGGATCACGCCGACGACGGCAAGAATCCAGAACAGGAGGGTATCGAAAGGCGCGGCCATGCAGTCTCTCTTGGCGGGAAAGAGAGCCATGCTGGCGCAGTCGCTCCGGCTTGTCCATGACAGTCCATGACATAGCCGCCCCGGTGAGCAATGACCGCAAATGACAGGGGCCGGACTCGCCGGCCCCGGAAGAGAGGACTTGGGTTAGTGACCAGAGGCCGGGTCGGCCGCTTCGCTTGAGTGGAAGATGGCGGGCTGATGGTCGCCGCTGACATGAAGGAAGCCTGCCAGCCCTTTCTCCAGGCGGGACAGGGCATGGTCCACCAGGATGTATTTGCCCGGCACTTCTGTCCGGAATTCAACCATGGTCGCGCCGCCGGGCGGAACCGATACTGTTTGGACGTTGTGCTGCGGAGGCGAGGTCAGGTCTGCCAGATTATAGACATTGTCGAAAATTTCACCGATGACGTGGAAGCTGGACGTGGCGTTGGGTCCGCCCACACCGAAGAAAATCCGCACGTCGTCGCCCACAGCCGACTCCATCCGGTGGGTTTTAGTCAGTGCATTCATGGTGCCGTTGAAAGTCAGATGCTCGGGTTTCTCGTCCAGTAGTTTTTCCAGCGAGAACTCGTGTTGGCCCTGAGTGCCGTGGCGCTGGGTGGTGTAGAGCTCGCCCTGCATCACGTAGAACTCGTGGTCCACTTCCGAAAGTCCGCCTTCAGGCTCCACCAGTATCATCCCATACATGCCATTGGAAATGTGCTGGGCGACCATCGGTGTTGCACAGTGATAGACGTAGAGCCCCGGGTTAAGCGCCTTGAAGGTGAAACTCTTGCTCTGTCCAGGCGCCGCCTGGGTTACCGCCGCGCCACCACCGGGTCCGGTCACCGCATGGAAATCGACCGAGTGGATCATGTGGCTGTCTTTGGCGTTGGCCAGGTTGACCGTAATGGTGTCGCCGACCCGTGCGCGGATAAACGGTCCCGGTACCTTGTCATTGAAGGTCCAGTAGTTGTAGGTGGTGCCATCGGCCAACTGGCCGACCACCTCTGTGGTTTCGAGATTCACGGTCATTTCCCGTGGCCCACGGTCACCCACGGGCTCGCCGACCTCCATGGGACTGCGGGAAACCTCCGAGCCCTGAAATGTGTTGGCCACATTCTGCCCGGTATCGCCGACCACGAGTTTGCCCAGCATGCCGGCCAGTTTGTGGCCGGGTAGAGTGCATAGGTATTCGAATTCACCCTTCTTGTTGGCACGGAAGACAATGGCCGTACTCGCCCCCTGTCCGGAAATATTGTCAGAATCGGCGCCAAACTGGGGTACCGCGATGTCGTGCACGGCCCCGTCGCCATTGACCAGATTGATCTGTACGACCGCGCCTTCAGGCACGTTGAGTTGAGGGTTCAGTTTTCCCTTGATGTCACCACTATCGCCGACAAAGACCAGCTTACCCTCGGCGATGTTCGTGCGCAGGGTGAAGGTGATGTCGGGGCGGTAGGTTGCTGCACCGGTATCCGCAATAGTGTCCGTGGCATAAACGGGGGTTAGCGCAGAAGTGCCCAGGATCAGAGTGGCTATGGCGTTGCGTAGTTTGCTGGTTCTCATCGTTACAACCTCGAAGAGAGATGCGTCCGCTCGCCTGAACCATTCCTTGGGCCGGCGTTGGCGGTTCGACTGCCAAGTCATTTGGCAGTGGCTGGTCATGATTGCTGTCGGTACCGTTTTCGAACCATGTTGGGGAAAATCATAGATACTGGATGCATCTTTATATTTGACAGATATCAACGAAGTGCATGCCGGAAAACAGGCACCTATACGTACTTGCCGAAGGGAGGGGCGATCAGTGGGAAAGGGGGGGCGCGTCTAGCCCCAGCAGTCGTCGACCTGGCTGGGGTTTGGCAAAGAAATAGCCCTGCCCCAGATCGCAATTCATGGAGCGAAGTACGTTGACCTGTTCTTCGGTCTCGATTCCCTCGGCGACGATACGCAGGCCGCTGACCTTTCCGATCGCGATGATCGATCGCACCAATGTGGCGCCGCGAACGCTCTCCAGGTCGTCGATAAAGACCTTGTCGATCTTGAGTTCGTGGACATACAACTGCTGCAGGTAACTCAGCGAGGAATAGCCGGTACCGAAGTCGTCCAGGCTGATCTCGATACCCAGGCTGCGCAGCTCGTCCAGGACCCGGGTGGTGGTCCGGCGCAGCTTCATCACGATGCCTTCGGTGATCTCTAACTGCAGCTTGTTGGCGGATACCCCATGGGTATCGAGCAGCTCCTGGATGAAGACCGGCAGGCTGGTGTCGGAAAAATGCTTGGCGGTCATGTTGACGGCGATGACCGGTTCCTCAAGACCCTGCTCCCGGCAGTTGGCGATCAACCGGATGACCGCCGAGAGTACATAGCGGTCCAGTGTCTGGCCGAGCATGGTGCGCTCGGCCACGGGAATGAAAGCCGCCGGTGAGATGAATCCATGTTCGGCGTGGTTCCAGCGCACCAGCGCCTCATAGCTAAGGATCCGGTGGCTGGTCAGGTCCAGCTTGGGCTGGAGGTAGATCTCAAGCGCCTCGGTTTCGATGGCGTGCTTCAGGCCCTGCTCGATGTCCAGTTGCCAAGTGATGCCGGCATGAAACTGCGGACTGAAGAAAGCCACGGGCTGGTCATGGGTCTTCGCATATTGCAGTGCCGAACCGGCGATCTGGATCAGTGTGTCGGGTTGGTCGCTGTTGGTGGGGTAGAGCGCAATGCCGCAGGCGGTTTCGAGTCGAAGACTTTCTCCATCGATAGGGGTGGGGCGTTCGAGGGATTCGATCAGTCGTCGTGCCAGCGCATTGGCATCGGCGTGGTCCCGTACTGGCACCGCCAGTAGCATGCCGCTCCCGCCCTCGCGAGCACAGAGGCAGGGACGATCTAGCGTTTGGTTCACCCGTGCCGCCGCTTCGGCAATCACCTGGTCCCCCACATCGTAGCCATACTTCTGGTTGATCATGGTGAAACGTTTGCAGTCCAGGTGCATCAGGGCATAGGTGCGGCGCGGATTGATCCAGGGTTCCAGGGCGCTGGTAAAGGCGCGTTTGTTGAGGAAACCGGTTAACTGGTCGTGGTTTTCCAGGTACAGCGCATGCTTGAGGGCTTCTTCCTTTTCGGAAATGTCGATGCCGAATCCCTGCAGCTCAAGCTTTTCACCTGGTTCCTGGACGTCTACGCGCTTGAAAGACCAATCCACGAGGGCGCCACTATCACGGGATTTCATGGTAACGGTGATATTGACCTCGTCCAGATCGCTGTTGTTCTGGAACATCTTGCACAGTCTGGGGCCAAGCTGCTGGTCATCGTCCAGGGCAATCTCGGTCAACGGTATACCGATCAGACTGTCCTGCTGGACACCGATGATCTGTGAAAAGGAGGCATTAGCGAAGGTGATCCGCAGCTTGCTGTCGACGCGACAGATCAATTGCTTCTGGCTTTCCACAATATCGCGGTAACGCTCCTCGGCTTCGGCGAGCTGGCGCAGCACCCGATGATAGCTGGTCAGGTCGTGACAGATACCAATGAATTTGCGTCGACCATCTTTTACGGCTTCACCTACCGAAAGGTGGAGGGGGAACGTGTGGCCCTCCTTATGAAGACCTTCCACCTCGCGTCCGATACCGATAATCCGGGCTTCCTCGCCCTTGAGATAATTGCGGATAAACTTGTCGTGTTCCCGGCTGACGGGACGCGGCATGAGCATATTGATCTTTCGGCCGATCACCTCGTCCCGCGTATAGCCGAATAGCCGCTCGGCGCTGCTATTGAAGCTCTTGATAATACCCCTCTCATCGATGGTGATAATGCCATCGACGGCAGATTCGAGGAGTGTTGAGTACAGATCGTCAAGCTTGGACAATTCCATGTCGAGGCCTGCCTGCTACTGAATGCTTACTGAAAACGGACTACCAGTTCGTGTAGCTCGCTAGGTAGCGCGCGTACGGATCCTTGCGTTGTACGATTACCATGCTCCGGTGAAGCGTCGTCGTTCCCCTCAGGAAAATAATAGTCGTTTGTGCGCTGATTTACCCGAACAGCCGGGTGGCCTGCTGACCGAGGCTGACATCTAAGTCATTCGGCGGCAACATCATTTGACGTTTTGCCCGCTCTGACGCCGGGCGCGATTGGCCTTATCCGACAAGGTGATCCCCTCGAAGGGCTCATTCAGCTGCAGCCATTTCCTCGTTCATGGAAGCTGTTTCAGGCTGCCAGGGATCGAGCAGGCCCAACTGGCCCACACCCGGTACCTTGATCCCCAAGGATAGAGGGTCAATCCCGAACGACAAGCCCAGTACGTTGATTTCCAGACCTTCACGGACGCTGGCCAGCACCCCGGCGTAGCCCAGCAGCGAGAGCTGGTATCCGGAATCACTGGGTGCGGCCGCTAGGTAGGGTGCTTCCAGGTAGTCTTTGCCGATTGCTGTATTGGGCAGGGCGACATCCAGTCCCGGTACCTGACGGACGATCCAGGCTGTGAAAGTGTTGCTGTTGGGGCCGGGCCAGGCTTCGTAAACGCGCTGGAACGGATAGTCCGCAATCGCCTGTTGGATCTGCGGGATCAAACTCGCCGCCTGCGCGCCTCGGATATCGGCAATCTGTATCGGCTCACTCCCATACCAGGCCGTGTCCGGTTCTGCAGGTCGTGAGCGTACTTTCTGGCTTCCCCAGCCGGTGACCTCATGCACCCAGTACGTGGAGGCCCCTTCTTCCTTGGTGGCGATCCAGGTATGCACCGCAAAGTAGCCGCGCCAACCAAAAGCGCGCGCATGGTAGACCTGCACGATGGCCTCCGGCGCATCCTCCGGCAGGGGCGCGATACCGGCACTGGAGCGGTCGGCGTTGTACCAGGTGTCCTGAGTGTCGAAACCGCTACAGGCGGCGACCAGCAGCGGCCCCGCAAGCAGGACCACCAGCAGTAGGACGAAGCGGACGAACCAGCGCAATGTAAACAGGGCGTGTTTCTTCATCGGATTACTATGAGTCTGGGAGGCTGGAGTTTTCAAGCGAGAATCGTTCCAGGTTCAAAGGCACGTAGGACGCCATGAGTTAAGGTTGGTTCCCTTTTCGCGGTGAATGTCGAATCCTGTCCCGCCGGTTCGATTATCCATGCAAACCCAATGACACACTCTGTGTGAGGAGGACGCATGGCCAAGATTACTGTCAGTGCATTTCGTTCGGTACCGCCGTTTGCCTACGGGCTGGTGCGGGATATCAGGGTACGCTGGGCCCTGGAGGAGGCGGGCTTGCCGTATGAGGAACTGTTGTTGGATCACGACGATCAGTCCACGGCAGCCTACCGCCAACTACAGCCTTTCGGCCAGGTGCCCGCCTACAAGGAAGATGACTTCACGCTCTTCGAATCGGGCGCCATCGTGCATCACATCGCCCAGAAATCAGAAGTGTTGATGCCAAAGGGCTCGGCAGCGCAGGCGCGGGTATTGACCTGGATGTTCGCGGCCTTGAACACCATCGAGCCCTATGTCCAGCAACTTGCGATACTCGACTTCTTCCATGATGGCGAGGCCTGGACCGAGCACGCGCGGCCCCCCGCTGTGGAAGCGCTGAACGTCAAACTTGCCGACCTGTCGACGCATCTGGAAGGTCGGGATTATCTGGATGAGCGCTTTAGCGCTGCCGATATCCTGATGACGACTGTCCTGCAGATACTGCGGCATACCGATATCGTAAGCCGCCTGCCGGTACTCGATGCCTACTGCCAGCGCTGCCTGGCCCGCCCGGCATACCAGCGGGCCCTGGACAGGCAGATCGGGAACTTTCGGGAGGCATCGGCGCCCGCGGGCTTTTAACTGAAGAGTGGTCAGGGAGACACAATACCGCCTGTCTTCCTGGCCCACTCGCCCGACTGATTCGGATAAGATAAGCGGCGTTCAACGTGACTTACGAGGAAGAACGATGCACAACGCTCTGGATCAGCTCAAGCAGGAACTGGAAGCCTTCGGTCACAGCAATGACCGTGCCGTGACCGAACGGGAAGGACGAATGCTCAATATCACCCGCGATACGGGCGAGTTCCTGTCTGTGCTGGTGCGAGCGACTGGAGCGCGCTCCATTCTCGAGATCGGCACGTCCAATGGGTATTCCACCCTCTGGCTGGCGGAAGCGGCAGTGGCTACGGGCGGGCAAGTCGTCACGGTTGAGTATCTTGAAAGTAAGTACCAACTTGCAGCAGAAACCTTCGCCAAGTCGGGACTTGCTCAGGTGATCGAATCCCACAACGCCGATGCAAAAGAGGTGCTCAGGACAATGGCGGATGCATCAGTGGACTTCCTGTTCCTCGACTCCGAGCGCACCGAGTACGTTGGCTGGTTCGCCGATATCAAGCGCGTGCTCATCAACGGCGGCCTGCTGGTGGTCGACAACGCGGTTTCCCATGAACAGCAGATGATGCCATTTATCGGGTTGCTGAACGCGGACCCGGACTTCACCACCAGTCTGGTGCCGGTGGGCAAGGGCGAATTCCTGGCAACGAAAGCTACAAGTTGAAGTGACCCAACATCTGGACCGGTTCTGCTGTCGCCGTTAATCTGGTTGCGTTCCGCAGCAACGTCCATTCGTCTTGCCAGGAGTTCCCCATGTCCAGCCTCAACATCCGCAAAGCCACTGTTGACGATTCCGGCCAGATCCTTCAGTTCGTCCGCGAACTGGCCATCTACGAGAAGGCTGAGCACGAGGTGGTGGCGACCGAGGAGACCGTGGCCGAGTCCATCTTCGGGCCGGAGTCGACGGTCCACGCCGTTATTTGCGAGAAGGACAGCAAGCCGATCGGATTCGCCGTCTATTTCTACAACTACTCCACCTGGCTGGGCAAGAACGGCCTGTTCCTGGAAGATCTTTTCGTCACGCCATCAGAGCGGGGTAGCGGTGCGGGGAAGGCCCTGCTCAGATACCTGGCGCGGGTTGCTGTTTCAAAGGGTTGTGGCCGTTTCGAATGGAACGTACTCGACTGGAACGAGCCCGCGATCCAGTTCTATGAGTCCATCGGCGCCCGACCGCAGAGCGAATGGATCGGCTATCGGCTGACCGGCCAGGCGCTTCTGGATCTGGCGGAGAGCAATGCCTGAGCTAAAAACGCTGGGTCTGTTCCTGATCACGGCGGTTGCGGAAATCGTTGGCTGCTACTTGCCCTACCTCTGGCTCCGGGAAGCCAAGAGCGTCTGGCTACTGCTGCCCGGTGCCCTCAGCCTGGCTCTGTTCGCCTGGCTCCTCTCCTTGCACCCCACCGCAGCGGGCAGGGTCTACGCGGCCTATGGCGGCGTGTATATTTGCGTTGCGATCCTGTGGCTTTGGGCGGTCGATGGGATTCGCCCCACCGTCTGGGATGTCGTTGGTTCCGGGGTCGCTCTCCTGGGTATGGCGATCATCATGTTTGCGCCACGCTCCTCCTGATCCTGCCTGGTTTCGTCGCGTTACGTCCCTGCAATAAACTCACCCAGGTTATTTTATTACCCCGTTCAGGACGCGTAGCTTTCAGGTAAGAAATGGCGCGAAAGGAGGGGAATTATGACCAACTATTCTCAACGTATCGCGCGGGTTTCGCCGTCCATGACGCTGCAGATCAATGCCGAGGCAGCGGCGATGCAGGAGGGCGGTGAAGATGTGGCGCGACTCGGTGCCGGAGAGCCCGACTTCGACACGCCGGAGCCCATCAAGGACGCCGCCAGGCGGGCCATCGACCGGGGCTTCACCAACTATACCGCCGCGGCGGGCACCCAGAGCCTGAAGGAAGCGGTCTGCGACAAGTTCCAGCGTGAGAACGACCTGGCCTTCTCACCGGAAAACATCATGGTCACCTGCGGAGCCAAGCAGAGTCTGTATAACCTGTGCCAGACGCTGTTGGAGACCGGCGACGAGGCCGTGGTGCCCCAGCCCTATTGGGTGTCGTACCCGGCCCAGGTCACCATGGCTGAAGCGGAACCGGTCTTTGCCCAGTGTGATCCCGACGAGGGTTTCACGCTTCGTTCCAGTGCCCTGGAAGCAGCGATTTCCGAGCGCACCCGGATCGTGATTCTCAACTCCCCCAATAACCCGACCGGCCGCATCTACGACCGGGAGGAACTCGCGGCTATCGGTGACGTACTACGCAAACATCCGGATATCACCGTCGTCTGCGACGAAATCTACGAACACCTGCGCTGGGTCGACGGACCCTATCACAATTTCCTCAATGTGAATCCGGATCTTAAGGACCGCTGCGTCGTGGTCAATGGCGTCTCCAAGGCCTACGCCATGACTGGCTGGCGCGTGGGTTATATGGCCGGTCCCAAGGACCTGATCGAAACCATGGACAAGTTGCAAGGCCAGAGCACCGCCGGCACCTGTTCCATCAGCCAGCATGCAGCGGAACAGGCACTGAGGGGCGACCAGCAGGTCGTTACCGACATGGTCCAGGCTTTCCGCGAGCGCCACGACCGCATCCTGCCGGAAGTGAAAGCGCTACCCAATGTGAGCTGTCAGCCGGCGGACGGCACGTTCTATCTGCTGCCGGATTTCCGCGAGGTGATTGCGGAGCGCGATGACATCGAAAATGACGTCCAGTTGGCGGACAAGCTACTGCATGAGGCCAAGGTCGCACTGGTGCCCGGCCGGGCCTTTGGCGCCGAGGGGCATCTGCGGTTGTCGTTTGCGGCGGATCTCGACACCAACCTGGCAGGTATACGTCGCATCGGTGAATTCCTGGCGGCCTGAAACAGGTTCAAGGAGGATGACATGAGCAAGGAAACGGTTGGTGACTTCATCGTAAGCCGCCTTGAGCAATGGGGAATCGGCCGCGTCTATGGCTATTCTGGCGACGGTATCAATGGCGTCATGGGCGCCTTGCGCCGGGCGGAGGATCGGGTGCGGATGATCCAGACCCGGCATGAAGAGCTGGCGGCCTTCATGGCGTGCGGCCATGCCAAATATACCGGACAGCCGGGGGTGGTGGTCACCACGTCCGGCCCCGGTGCCATCCACGCGTTGAACGGCCTCTATGACGCGGCCAAGGATCATATGCCGGTGGTGGCGATCCTCGGCCAGCAGGCGCGCACCAGTCTGGGGTCGGACTTCCAGCAGGAAGTCGGCCTCGACAGCGTTCTGCAGGACGTGTCCGGCTACACCCAAACCCTGATGGCCCCAGCACAGGCGCGCCATGTGGTGGACCGGGCGATGCGTGTGGCCATTGCAGAGCGAACGGTGGCTTGTATTGTCGTTCCCAATGATCTGCAGGATGCTGAAATGCAGATGCCCGCCGCGGGTCATGGCAGCACCTTTTCCGGCATCGGTTACCGCGAACCCGCTACGCTGATGCCGGCGCAGGCGGATCTGGACGCTGCGGCCGAAGTGCTCAACGCCGGCGAAAAAGTTGCAATCCTGGCCGGCGCCGGGGTGAAAGACGCGGTCGAGCCGCTGATGGCTTTACGGGAAAAACTGGGCGCGGGGGTGGCCAAGGCGATCCTTGCCAAAACCATGATTGCCGATAATCGCGAAGGCGTAACCGGGACCCTTGGCCTGCTCGGTACCGAGCCCAGCGACTGGATGATGAGCGAGTGCGATACGCTCCTGCTGGTCGGCACCAGTTTCCCTTACGCCGAATTCCTGCCGCAATCGGACAAGGTCCGGGCGGTGCAAATCGATATCGATGCTTCCAAGCTGGGATTGCGCTTTCCGACAGAGGTGAACCTACACGGCAGCGCCCGGGACACCATTGAAGCGCTGCTGCCTCGTATCAATCGCAAGGATAACGGCAAGTGGCGTGACAAGCTGGCCGATCACATCAAACGCTGGAACGGCGTGCTCGCTGAGCGCGCGGACGTGAAGGCCAAGCCGCTCAATCCGCAGAAGCTGTTCTGGGAACTGGCACCCAAATTGCCGGAAAATGCATTGCTTGCGGCGGATGTGGGCACGGCCACCGATTGGTACGCCCGCTTCCTGCCCATCAACCACGAGAGCATCAGCGGCTCCACATCAGGTGGCCTCGCGTCCATGGGCAATGCCGTGCCCTACGCCATGGCCGCCAAGTTTGCCCATCCGGATCGCCCGGTGATCGCCATGGTCGGCGACGGCGCCATGCAGATGCTGGGTAACAATGGGCTGATCACCCTGGCGCAACACTGGAAGGAATGGGAGGACCCGCGCCTGATCGTGCTTGTGCTCAATAACCGCGACCTGAACCAGGTGACCTGGGAGCAGCGGGTGATGGAAGGCGATCCCAAATACGAAACCTCCCAGGCGTTACCGGATTTCGACTACGACAAGTATGCCGAGATGCTTGGGCTCAAAGGGTTGAAAATCGACAAGCCGAAGCGTGTTCAGTCCGTTTGGGACGAGGCGTTGAAAAGCGACCGCCCGGTGGTGATCAACGCCATTGTCGATCCCAATGTGCCGCCGCTGCCGACGCACCTGGAAATGGATCAGGTGAAGGGGTATCTCGGTTCGATGATAAAAGGCGACGAAGAATCCGGCTCGATGCTCCGGCAGTCGCTGAAGAGTATGGCGGCCTCATACCTGCGCCGTTGATTAGCGGTAAACCCGTTCCATAATGCCGCGCCAGCCAATGGGTAGACGCGTTTCCAGACTCTTCAGGGCAGGATGGGTCGGTAACAGCAGATCCACAGGCTGCTTGCTGGCATAGAGCACGTAGTTATTGGTGCGGGTGCGGTAGAGCAGCACGTCGGCGAACAGACGGTTCAAGTGGCCCATCAGCGGCCCGCCCCGGTCAGGCGCGACATGGAAGTTCATGGCCAGCCACCCGGTGTCGCTCAGGGCGTGGTGGCAGTAGTCGATAAACCGGCGGTGGGCCTGTGCGGGGCTCATGTGATCCGGGCCGTACAGGTCCGCCAGGATCAGGTCGGTACTGCCTTCGGCAATCTCCTGCAGCGCAGGGCGGGCGTCGGAAACGGTGATATCGATCGTCGGATGATCGGGCAGGCCGAAGAACTCACGGGCGACGTTGACCACCTCTGCGCGCAGTTCCACGGCATGGATTCGGCATAGCGGCAGCAGGTAGTGCAGGGCATTGACCATCACCCCGCCGCCCAGGCCCAGCACCGTTGCATGGGACGGCTCCGCATACACCAGCGGCAGCAGCATGGCCCGATTGTACTCGTGCACGGGCAGCCAGGATTTACCCAGGGCGATCTTGCTTTGCTCGAATACCGAGTCGAACGTCAGTACCCGGTGCTTGCGGTAATCGAGCACCCGGATCTTGCCCAGGGCATCTTCGGTTTCATGGGTGACCTGGCCGCCGAGGCGCAGCATCATGGCGTGTTTCCTTACATCGGTCGGTTGGGAGTGCGGAGGCGAACGACCACATGAGCGCCATGACGCGCCCGGCGAAGGGAAACGTCGCTTCGTCTCTATAGTCGACGACGGTCCGGCTCACTGCCCTTATCCGGCACTTGAACCCCGTTATCCCGTCGAACGTCCTTCGTTTGTTGTCCATATAGAGCTTAAGGCCAGAGTTCCCGGACCACAAAAATACGTGGAAATTCAGCATCGGATTGGCCGGAATCCAACAGCGATACGTACCTTCTTCGGGATGAGTCAAAGTGTCTGAAATTTAACCCGTCAGCGGCGACAGGTTGTTGACCTCATTGGCGCTTCGACCTCACCCTTCGATTTCCCATACCAGGATCACACGCTATGTCGCAGGACGCTTCCACCAAGCAAGTGGTTAATTCCCATGAAAAACGAGATGCAAAACGCCGCGAGGCGCCCAGTGCTGCGGTGGTCTATGAGGCAATCCGCGCCGAGGCGGAAACCGAACTGACCCGTCCAATGATTGGGCTGGGCTGGTCGGCCCTGGCCGCCGGGCTGTCGATGGGGTTCTCACTGATCGCCCAGGCCCTTCTCTACAGCTACACGCCGGACGCCGAATGGACACCTATCGTCAGCAGCTTCGGCTACTCCATCGGCTTCCTCTTCGTGATCCTCGGTCGTCAGCAACTGTTTACCGAGAACACCCTGACACCCGTGCTAGAGGTGCTCCGGGTCAGGAGTATGAGCGTTGTCGGCAAGACCCTCAATCTCTGGCTCGTAGTGCTGCTGTGTAACATGGTGGGTGTGGCCATCTTTGCCTTCGCATTATCGTACTTCGATGTGCTCGACCCCAAGATCGACGAAGCCCTGAAAACCATTTCCACCCGGGAGTACGGCCACCCCTTCGGCACGGTTTTCGTAAGGGCTATCTTCGCCGGCTGGCTGGTCGCATTGATGCTCTGGCTGATGCCTTTTGCCGAATCCGCCCGGGTCGGTGTCATCATCCTGGTGAGTTACGTCATCGGCCTTGCCCATTTTCCGCATATCATCGCCGGTTCGGTGGCTGCCATCTACGCCGTGTTCAACAGTTCCCATAGTTTTCTCGAGTTCCTGTTCGGGTTCTTCACGCCAACGTTGCTGGGCAACACGATTGGAGGCGTGATGATGGTCGCGGCCGTGAACTATGCTCAGGTTGCCTATAGTTCCAATGGCGATAAAGAGAAGTCGAACGCGGAAGCCTCAAGCTCGGGGAACAAGCGGTCTTCGGATGGATCCAGCTTGTAATCCGCCTGTCCCTTTCCATACTTAAGTTCGACATTAAGTTTGATGGACGGACACCGTCACACCCAATTCCGGGTGTGACCTGCGACCAACAGCTGCGCTTCCCTGAGGTGTATCCGGCGCCCCGATGTTGTTGGCATGGACGAGGCGCCACCGTTGCTGATCCGATTTCCTCACTTGTTCACCATCCTCGGCCTGTGCCTGGCTCAAATCGCAATTGCGGCACAACCGGACGCGGACGACTTCGTCGGGGCCGATACCTGTCAAGGCTGCCATGCCGCCGAGCACGCGCAATGGCAGGATTCCCACCATGACCTCTCCATGCAGCCGGCAGCTCCCGATACTGTCTTGGGGGATTTCGACGGCGCCACCTTCGACTACTTTGGTACCGAATCCCGATTCTTCCGCCGGAACGACCAGTTCTTCGTCCGCACCGATGGTCCTGACGGCAAGCTGCAGGATTTCCCTATCGCCTACACCTTCGGCGTCTATCCCCTGCAGCAGTACCTGATCGAGATGCCCGGCGGCCGGCTGCAGGCTTTGGGTATCGTGTGGGATTCCCGTTCCACAGCGGACGGCGGGCAGCGCTGGTATCACCTCTATCCCGAGGAACCCGTGCGGGCTGGAGACCCCCTGCATTGGACCGGTCTGGACCAGAACTGGAACTTCATGTGCGCGGACTGCCACTCCACCAACCTGGCGAAGAACTACGATCTCGAGACGGCCAGCTATGACACCTCCTGGAGCGAAATCAATGTCGCCTGCGAAGCCTGCCACGGGCCGGGAAAGGACCACATCGAAGCTATGGGCAGTGATAAGGGGAACCTGGCGAACGCCGGTTTCAGCGTGTCCCTGTCCCGTGCGGAGCCGAAGGCCTGGGTGATCGACCCGAAGACAGGCAATCCCCACCCATGGAAACACGGCCCGGAGGCACAGCCGGAACTGGACGTCTGCGCCCAGTGTCATTCCCGCCGCTCTACCCAGTTCCACGGTGCGCGCCCCGAGGACGGGCTGTTCAATCACTTCATGCCGTCCCTGCTGGAACCGGGCCTCTATCACGTGGATGGCCAGATCGATGGCGAAGTCTTCGTCTATGGGTCGTTTGTCCAAAGCAGGATGTACCACGCGGGCGTCACCTGCTCGGATTGCCATAACCCCCATAGCCTGGAACTGAAAGCGAAGGGCAACGCAGTGTGCGGCCAGTGCCACCAGGCCTCGAAATACGATGTAGAGGCCCATCACGGCCATTCGCCAGACAGCGCGGGCGCGCGATGCGTCAACTGCCATATGCCCGAGAAAACCTATATGGGCATCGATAACCGGCGGGACCACAGTTTCCGTATTCCGCGACCGGATCTCACGGCGGACCTGGATGTGCCCAACGCGTGCACCCAGTGCCACAGCGACAGGACAGCCCAGTGGGCGGCCGAAGCGCTGGAGAAACGCCATGGCACGCCGCCCGACGGGCATTTCGCCAGGGCCATCCATGCCGGTCGCTATGGCGGTAGCCATGCCGAACGGCTGCTTTCCGAACTGATCCTCGATACCACGCAGCCGGCGATGGCGCGGGCCACCGCCGTCTCACTGCTGCCACGCTACCTTTCGGGGCAATCGGCGCCGGTTCTTCAGCAGGCCAGTCGTTCGGACGATCCGCTGGTCGCACTGGGCGCCGCCGAAGCGCTCAACGGTATTCCCGAGCAGTACCGGCCTATGTTTGGCCTACCGGGGCTCTACGACCCGCATCGGGTGATACGCAGCCTGGTCGCCAGCAACCTGCCGCCGACGGCCGTGTCGGGAAACCCTCCTGAACTGCGCCAGCGATACGATGCCGCAATAGCGGACTATATCCGGTCTCAACAATACAATGCGGACCGCCCTGAATCCCTGGTCAACCTGGGCAACACCTACCGGCAGATGGGCGAAAACGACAAGGCTGAATCCTACTACCGCGAGGCCCTCGACCTGGCGCCCCATTATGCGCCGGCATACGTGAACCTGGCTGACTTCATGCGGGCCAACGGCGACGACGAGGCCGGTAAAGCGGTACTGGAGGCAGGGCTGGAACTAGTGGAGGATCCCACCACGCTGCAGCATTCCCTGGGGCTGCTACTGGTCCGCCAGAAACGGCTGGACCCGGCACTGGGTTACCTGCAGCGGTCGGCCGAATCTTCCACCGCAACCGCTCGCTACGTCTATGTCTACGCGGTGGCACTTCATTCCACCGGCAACACGCGGCAGGCCATAGACGTGCTCGAACAGGCGCTTTCCCGGTTTTCGGGCGATCCCCAGATACTCTCGGGGCTGGTCAGCTTCCACCGGGAACTGGGGCAAGAGAAGCAGGCTGCGCATTATCAACGCCTGCTTCAGTAGCGTGGTGGGAGCCAGCCTTTCGCGAGAGGGCTAACACGGCCGGGTCAGAGCATGCCCTCGATTGGAAGCAGGGAGAAAAAGCCCACGTTGAACCGCTTGAACCAGCCGGTCTCAGGTTCCACATCCCAACGCTCGGCATCCTCTCCCTCACCGTCGATCCAGTACAGATCGCCGTCCTCGTCGAGCTGGACGCGGTAGGCAACCCGGGGGACGGTTTCGTCGAACAGTGTTTCGAGTTTGGCGGCGAGGGACGGGCTCTGGATCAGGAAGCCCAGCTCCGTGTTCAGGTGGGTCGAGCGTGGGTCGAAATTGAACGAGCCGACGAAGAGCCAGGTGCCGTCAACCTCGAATGTCTTGGCGTGCAGGCTGGTGGCGGAGGCGCCGAAGTTGCTGATGGATTCGGCCATCGCGCCGTGTCCGGGCAGGGCCTTCATCTCATAGAGTTCGACGCCGCCTTCGAGTAGCGCCTTGCGATAACGGGCGTAGCCGGAGTGAACCAGGGCGACATCGGTAGCGCTGAGGGAATTGGTGAGCACACGCACCTCGACGCCGAGACTCTCCATACGATTCAGGGCGGCGACACCGGTGTCGGTGGGAATAAAGTAGGGCGAAACCAGGTTGAACTGGTCGTGGATCTCGCCGATCGACTCGGAAAGCTGCGTTGATAGCAACCCGTCCTCCGCCACTTGGCCCAGACCTTTACCCGGAGCGTCGCTGAACATACGCGTCTTGGCCCATTCTACCGGTAAGGTGCGGGTTTGGGTCTGGTGGACGAAGTCCGAGGCCAGGATCGCTTTGACGTAGGTTCGGGCACGTTCCGTCTTCCATACGGCCTCAATGGCTTGGCTCCATTCGTCGAGGTCTGTCTCGTCCGCCTCACCCAGTATCGACGCCGCCGGGTAGGCCGACTCGCTGGCCCAGTAACGGTCGAAATCAACGGACACTTCCCGCACGACATCGCCCGCCACCATGACATCAAGGTCGCTGAAAGCCACGTCCTCCGTCGCACCGAAGTATTCATCGCCCACGTTGCGGCCACCAATAACGGAGATCATGTTGTCCGCCGTAAACGACTTGTTGTGCATGCGGCGATTCAGGCGGGAAAAGTCGGTCAGAAACCCATACCAGCGCGCGGATCGGTATACGAAGGGATTGAACAGCCGGACATCCAGGTTTGGATGGGCATCGGCCGCCCGCAGGATCGGGTCCATGCCCGAGGTGTTCATGTCATCCAGTAACAGGCGAACCCGAACCCCGCGATCCGCCGCCTCCATGAGCGAGGCGAGCAGGATCAGCCCGGTCGTGTCTGCTCGCCAGATGTAGTACTGCACATCAAGGGTTTCGTCCGCCATATCGGCCAGCAGGACCCGCGTGGCAAAGGCCTCGCGGGCATCGGGGAGCGGATAGATGCCCGCCAGGCCCGGATGCGCCGCCAACCTAGCGGCCAGACTCTGACCGAGTCGCGTCTCCTGTGCCTGCTGAATGGATAACGCCTCGGACGACTCGCGCTCCTCCAGTGATGGCAACGAAGCGCAGCCGGCCAGAAGGCCGACCAGCATCAGGGTAGGGAGGATCATCGACCAACAGGAATGAACGCTCGTGGCTCCAGTCATGGCGTCTCCCTCGTCAGTTTGGCTTGTGATTGAGCGCCAGAAGCGCGAGTCGTCTGCAATGCCTTAAACCTGGCGAGGCGCGCCTAATGCCGTTTGCTGTTCTATCAGAATAGGCCTTTTTTAGGCCCATCGCAGATTGGCGTGACGGGAAGCCCTCCGCACCAGTCGTAAGATCATGGGCGCCCTCGGCGCCTCAGAAGCTGAAGCATCTGCTACATGCTCGAGTGGTCCGTAAAATGTAGCCGACGCTTCAGCTTCGGAGCAGCCCGCCGGGCTGCCCATTCCCGGAATGCTTTCCGTTACGCGGGTTCCTGCCAAAGTGCGATAAATTTTTCAGTTTATGGTCTCTTGTTCATCCAGCTATGGCGTTTTCTTGATGACCTCCTTGTCTCACAGCTTCCACATAGTGAGACCGCTTCCGAAACCACCCGTCGAAGTGGAAATGTCATGGATTAGCTCTACGCTTAAGGGGAGCGTTGCTTTACGTTAACGCCATTTTCTCGCCAGAACCGCAGTCGACGACCTAGCGCTGTATTGACGAAACGTACGGATGCTCAGTGTGGTTGAGGTTTGCAGACGGAGTTGCAGAGGGACCGTCGGTTGTGTGTTCGAGATCGTGGCTAAACTGATGCGCGATCGCATCGGAATTCCTGCCCTCAGCTTGATACCAGCCAACTCGATTTCAATTGCTGACACTCTGGGTGAAGGACGCTGCTTGGAGCGTCATTTTCTCCGGTTTGCTGTAGTGAGCTAAGGCTTTCGTCTGCAACTCTTATCCGCCTGAGCCTTTTTGAGCAGATCAATATGTAGGGCTAACGGAGAGCAGGAATGAAATGCACAAGGCTGCGTTTTGCACATTCACGCCTATCGTTTGGAACAAAGTTTGTCGTTGGATTTAGCATGGCTGCGGCCAGTTTCAGCGTTTATTCCCAGGACGCCTCAGACTTGGCCAAGCAGCTGGCCAACCCGATAGCGAGTCTGGTTTCGGTGCCCTTCCAGGCGAATGTCGACTGGAATATTGGCCCTCAAGACGACGGCGAACGATTAACGGTGAACGTTCAACCAGTCGTGCCAATTTCCCTCAACGACGATTGGAACCTGATCAGCCGGACCATTTTGCCGATTATCGACCAGAGCGATATCTTCCCCGGCGCGGGTAGCCAGTCGGGTTTAGGGGACACCGTACAAAGCCTGTTTTTCTCACCGGTGGAGCCGACGGCCAATGGCTGGATCTGGGGCGCCGGCCCCGTGTTCCTGTTGCCTACCGGCACGGACGACCTGCTGGGGGCTGACAAGTGGGGCATCGGTCCGACGGCGGTCGCGCTGCGGCAGGCCGGCCCTTGGACTACAGGCGGGCTGGTTAACCAGATTTGGTCCGTGGCCGGTGACGACAATCGGGAAGATGTCAGCCAGTCTTTCGTCCAGCCCTTCTTCACTTACACCACACCCACGGCATTGAGCGTCACCCTGACAGCGGATTCGACCTACAACTGGAAAACCAACGACTGGACCATACCCATCGGACTTTTTGCCGCTCAGGTCTTCAAGGTGGGGTCGCAGACGATGCAGGTTCAGGCCGGCCCGCGTTATTACGCCGAGAGTCCCGAGAGTGGGCCAGAGGGGTGGGGCGCTCGGGTGAATGTAGTGCTGCTTTTTCCTAAATGATGCTCATCTGTCCTGTGAATGGATAACTGGCGTAACCCACAGCAAGTCCATACCGCGTAAGGGCGCCGCATGGACGCCCTTACGCATTGTTCTTCGGGCAAGGTGGGCACACCTAACTACCCGTCAGCTCCACGACCACTTCCTTCAGTTCGCCTTCGAACGTGAGGGGCGTCTGGTAGTCGTAGTTGACCGGTGTGCCCGTGTCGGAGCCAATGTCCTGATTCTCGGACAATGAGTATTTGAACGGTGTGGTCTTTTCGACCCTGCCTTTGGCCACCTGGGAGCCATCGACCGACAGGGTGAGCGATCCGGCCCCTCCCATCTTTTCGCCGCCTTCATAGTCGAACGTCATCATCAGTTCGCGCTCGCCGGCGGCCACCGGCTGCTCGCTGGTAACCGAATAGTGCTCGACATCAATAAAGTTGTGGGCTGCGTAGAGCTTGCCGTCCTGCAGGTACAAAGCCCAGCCACCCGTATTGCCGCCCTGGGTGAAGATCATGCCGTTGGCGTTGTCTTTAACGTTGACCTTGGCGATCACACTGAAGGACTTGTTCTTCAGGTCAGGGGCGGAGGCTTCAGGGAGACCTGCGAGCGGGCCCCGGTATTCGAATCGTGTCCGGTCCCCAGCCAGGTTAGGTTTACCGGTCAATTCTGCACTGAACCGTTCCGGCCCCCGCCAATCGAGAGGCAGGGCGTTGTTGGCAGAAGCCTGTGCCCACCAGAGCGCTTTCATTTCTGCCAGTTTCTCGGGGTTCTGCTCGGCCAGATCGGTGGCCTGGGAGAAGTCTTCCTCAAGATTGTAAAGCTCCCACTTGGCAGTGATCGGATCGAAACCCTTACGCTCAGGGTCCCAGGGTTCGAACGCCATCGAACCGGCCCACCAGCCATCCTTGTACATGCCGCGATTGGCGAACAGCTCGAAGTACTGACTGGTCCGGTGCTCGGGGGCAGCCTTGTCCGACAGCGACGCGAGGAAGCTCTTGCCCTGGATTGGCGTTTGCGCCGTGCCGTTGACGCTGCGCGGCTCGGTCACGCCAGCGGCTTCAAGTATGGTCGGTGCCACGTCGATAACGTGGGTGAACTGGCTGCGAATCTCGCCACCCTGGTTATAGCGTGCCGGCCACTTCATAACCATCGCATTGCGGGTGCCCCCGAGATGACTGGCGATCTGCTTGGTCCACTGGAATGGCGTGTCCATCGCATGGGCCCAGGCGGCGGGGAAATGGTTGAAGTGCTTTTCAGTACCGATTTCATCCAGGCGAGGCAGGATATCTTCAATCTGCATCTGGTAACCATTGAAGATGGCATTCTCGTTCAATGTCCCGGGCAGGCCCCCTTCGGCGGATGAGCCGTTATCGCCGATGATGTAGATGACCATCGTGTTGTCGGCGTCCGGGAGGGATTTGACATAGTCGAGTACGCGTCCGACTTGCTGGTCTACATGCAGCCCGTAGGCCGCAAAGACTTCCATCATCCGTGCGTACACCCGCTTTTCATCCTCTCCCAGCGTATGCCAGGCGGGCAGGCTATTGGGTCTCGCGGTCAGTTCGGCGTTCTCCGGCACAACGCCGAGTTCCTTCTGGCGCTGGAAAGTCTGTTCGCGGTAGGCATCCCACCCCATGTCAAACTTGCCCTTGAACTGGTCGATCATTGCCTGCGGCGCCTGATGTGGAGCGTGGGTCGCTGCTGGCGCCAGGTAGGTGAACCAGGGCTTGTCGGGCTGGATAGCTTCTATGTCCTCGAGCCAACCGATGGTTTTGTCCGCAAGGTCGACACTGAGGTAGTAGTCCTCCGCCTGGGGCGTTCCAATGGGCGTCTGGTTCTCATAAAGGTAGGGGCGAAGCTGGTTGGTGTCGCCCGCCATGAAGCCGTAGAAATGGTCGAAGCCGAGCCCGTTCGGCCAATGATCGAACGGACCCATGGGGCTCGTCTCGTAAATCGGCGTGTTGTGATTCTTGCCGAACCAGGAAGTGATGTAGCCGTTCTGCCGCAGGATCTCCGCGATGGTGGCGGTATCCTTTGGAATGATTCCGGTATAGCCGTCGTAGCCCGTGGCGACTTCGGTAATGTTGCCGGTACCCGCAACGTGATGGTTTCGCCCGGTCAGTAGCGCCGCACGCGTTGGTGAGCAGACGGCTGTGGTATGAAACCGGTTATAGAATACGCCTTCCTCCGCGAGCGCCTCCATCGATGGCGAGGGCACGCCCCCACCGGAGACCGAGAACTGGCCAAAACCAACATCGTCCAGGAGCACGAGGAGGACGTTGGGCGCGTCCGCGGGCGCAGCGATGGGTTGCGGGAACTGGGCTGGGTCGGAGTCCAAATAGCTGGTCCCGACGCTGCCGGTGAACTTCTGTTCAGCGTAGGGCAGCACAGATTGTCGTTTAAGGTCGTCCGGCTGCACGCCTTGCTGCGCGGTGGCGGGTTCAGCAAAAAATCCCTGAATGAGCAAAGCAGCGATCGCCGCTGGTGCCGTTCGGTGGAACGTTCTCATGGTGCGGTCTCCTTTCCTTAGGATGATCGAAGTGCGTCGCCAGTGGGCATTCACGTTACTTCGAGACATCAGGATTCGAAGACCGCCACGTTTCAGTGACTAGCTCGCAAGAACATTAATCTTTTGAGAGAAAGAGAATAGTTTGCATTCGGACAACTGTCGAGGACGGTTCCGTGACAGTTTCGCTTATGCGTATCGCACCGGACGCGGTGTAACCCGGCGTGTGAGCTTCGGCGTAAATGAGCCTCGTATCGAGCTACTTTAAGGCCATTGCCTGATTAGGCTGAGGGCTTGAAAGTAGGCTTGTCGTCAGGCAGCAAATAGGCTTCGGAGACGTGATGGGTATACGATGCCCTAATTCAGGTTTTGGGCTTACCTATATCCGACTGGGTGCGAATTTGGTCGCGCCCCCGCGTTTTTGCGAGATACATCGCCGCATCCGCACGACTGACCAACGTATCCAGGTCGTCGTCGGAGTGAGCACTAGCCACGCCGATACTCATGGTTAAAGGGATCGATTCTCCCTCTGGCGCGAAGTCGGCGTCTCTGATCTCGTCGGAAAGCCGTTCGAGAAAGGTCACAGCGCCCCTCACGCCTGTAGACGGGAATACGGCGAGGAATTCCTCGCCACCCCAGCGCGCCACCACATCGGATTTACGCGACATGCGCGTCGCAGTTGCGGCAAAAAGCTTCAGCGCTTCGTCGCCAGCGGCATGACCGTAGGTGTCGTTCAATTTTTTAAAATGATCAAAGTCGAACAGGGCAACTGTGAGCGGGTGCTTATAGCGTCTTGAGCGATCGATTTCCCCGGAAAGTCGATCTTCCATATATCCACGATTGAACAGTCCAGTAAGTGCATCGGTTCTGGCCAAGATCTCAAGTTCTTGCTTGGCATTTTCGAGAGCCTCCAGGTCACGTTTGCGCGCTAATTCGTGACCAATCCACTCGGCAAACAGTCGGACCAGTTCGATATCCTGGGCTCTGAAGGGGCGGGTAGGCTCAGGGCTTGAAAAGTTCAGCGTTCCGTAGCGGTGACCGTCAACGAAGATAGTGGACCCGAGATAAGCTTCCAACTGAAAACTCTGATAACACGGATGGGCGCGGATGTCGCTCTCACCCACATGGTAGAAGCCGCGTACATCCGTAACGTCGAACACGTGGCTACAGTATGTGTTCGCAAATTCGAACGTCATGCCGGGGGTAAGCGCATC
This sequence comes from Marinobacter nanhaiticus D15-8W, assembly GCF_036511935.1. NCBI lineage: Bacteria > Pseudomonadati > Pseudomonadota > Gammaproteobacteria > Pseudomonadales > Marinobacteraceae > Marinobacter > Marinobacter nanhaiticus. The sequence continues at coordinate 551,966 of NZ_AP028878.1, forward strand.
GTCCGGATGGACCGCTTGCATCACCGTATAAAGATTGCCGTGGATGTGGCTGAAAATGCCAATAGGCAGTCCAAAGTGTTCGGTTCCCAGTCGGAGAATGGCGTCCACCCGCGCCTGGAAATTCAGGTCCCGGGACGACGTGATAGAGTGGAGTTTACTGAGGGTTTGTTCAGTCGCAACCCGGTGCGTGACGTCACGGATGAAGCCGACGAAGGCAAGGTTCTCGTCATCGGTACTCTTGATCGGCCCTCCAAGCGTCTCCCCCTCGAACACGTTACCGTTCTTGCAGCGGTACCGGGTAATGTAGGTTTCCTGTGCTTCTTGGGCCTCTTTATTGAACCGTTTGCGTCCCTGTTCCTCGAAGTCGTCCGGATCCGCATAAATGATCCTGGTCTCATGACCTTTCAGCTCCGCTTCGTCATAACCGAACATCTCCAGGGCCGCGTCGTTGATCATGATAATTCGACGGTCTGCATCGGCGACAATGGCGGCGACGTCCATATGGCCGAAGACATAGGGAAGGACGCCTCTCAGGGCGGAGAGGGAGGCAGGTTTTTCAGGCATGGACATGTTCCTCTAAGGCTTTCACCGCCTAAGTTAACAAAGTCATCCTTGAGGTGAACATAATTTGTTGTAACTAGAGGATTCGTGCCGAAATTGCAGTGCCCCGATACTGCGTTCATACCGGTGAGTACCCTCCTCTAAGAGGCGGTGACTCGCTGCAGATCAACTTCGGCGCGTCGGATGACGTCATCGGCACTTTCGCCGGGATGCGCGACAGCTAAACCTACAGCCATTTGGAGTTCCTTCCCGGTAAAGACTTGGCTGAAATTCGCTTTGCGAACACCTTCCGTAAGTCGTTCCAGAAAGATTTTGGCGCCTCTTTCATCGGTATTGGGTAGCACTGCTATGAACTCGCTGCCGCTCCAGCGAGCAACGACGTCCGTAGCGCGGGATAGAAGAGTGATTTTCTGCGCGAAAGCGCGAAGTGCGTTGTCACCCTCGGCATAACCGAAGGTTCGGTTCAGCGTTTTTAGATCGTTGAAGCTCAGAATAGCGGTGACTAGAGGCAAGTGAAACTGGTTCAATCGCTCCAGCTCGGTGCCAACCTTCTCCATGGCATACCGGCGATTGTAAAGACCGGTGAGCTCATCCCTTGCACTTGTGCGGTTCAAATCCTCACGAGCCTGGATAAGCGACCTGAGCTCCCTGGCTAGCGATAGTTCGTGCCCTATCCACTCAGCCAGCAAGCGGACCATTTCAATTTCCTGTCGGGTGAAGGGACGCCTGGCTTGAATGCTGGAAAAATTGAGCGTGCCGAACCGGTCGCCGTTAACAAAAATCGTCGCACCCAGGTAGGCTTCCAGTTTGAAATCCTTGTAGCAGGGATGGGTGCGTATTTCGCTCTTAGCGACATGGTGAAATCCGGCAACTTCGGTCTGACGGTATACGTGACTGCAGTAAGTATCCCTGAAATCGAATACCATGCCTTGTTCCAGGGCCCCGTCTGGGTGAACGGCGTATTCAATTTCGTAGATTGGGCCATCAATGTGACTGACGATGCCTATGGGCAACCCGAAATGTTCGGTACCAAGCTTGAGTATGGCGTCCACTCGCTCTCTGAGACTAAGCTCCCGGGATGATGTGATCGCGTGCAGGCGATTTAGCGATGTTTCGGTGGCAATCCTATCTGAGACGTCCCTGATAAAGCCGACGAAGAAAATGTTCTCGTCCTTGTCATTCTTGATGGGGCCGCCGATGGTTTCGCCATCGAACAACTCTCCGTTCTTTCTAGAATACCGCGTGACGTACTTTTCACCGGAATCAACTGCGTCCTTATTGAACCGCCTGCGACCCTGTTCCTCGAAGTCAGCAGGGTCTGCGTAAAGCATTTTCGTTTCCCGCCCGACGAGTTCCGTTTCTTCGTACCCAAATACTTTTCGCGCTTCATCATTAATCATGATGATTCGTCGGCCTGCATCGGCAACGATGACTGCAGCATCCATATGTTTGAAAATGTGGGGAAAAATGCCGTTGAGGTTTTCCAGGGGGAGAGGAGGGATAAATTGGCAAACAGACACTGTGCGACCCTTGGAGCAGGAAAAGATTATGTGAATCTAGCAGGTAATTTGTGGGCGCCGGTCGGTGGAATTGTTAAAAGTTGTATAAAATTTAATCGGCTTGATTTTTCAATGAATTGGAGATCAGCGCGTTGCGGAGTGAGCAGGCCGACTAAATCACCGGCGCCACAAAATCCGGATGGATGCCCGAACGGTTCATACAGGCGTCCACGTCCAACCCTTTCAGCGACCCGTTATCGGTGACCAGCAGCGTATGCATGCCGGCACTCTGTCCACCGAGAATATCGGTGTGCAAGGTGTCACCGATCATCAGCACTCGCGATGGTTCGATGCCGGCCAGTCGGTGCAGGGCCTCCTGGAAAGCAGGAGCATAGGGTTTGCCGTAGAACACGGGGGTGATGCCGGTGTGGTCGATCAGGCGGTGGGCGTAGAAGCCCGGTTCCAGGGTGAGTTTGTCGCCTCGCGGGGCTACCAGGTCCGGGTTGGCGACTTCCACCGGCCGCGGGTAACTGCCGAGGCTGGCTTCCAGTTGGGCCTGGTGGTTGCTAGTCCAGCCATGGGTGCTGAGAAAGATGAAGCCGTCACAGCGGTCCATACGGTCCCGCAGGGTGTCGTTGGGTTCGCCGTGGATGCTGATGTAGTTCAGCGGCAGGGTCTGCGGGTTGGCCTCCAGCGGGGCGATCACGCCCCAGAGACCGGGTCGAACAGTCGAAGCCAATGCCCGTTCCAACAACCAACGGCTGGAAATCAGTTGGTCCTCGTCGATGGCAAAACCGAAGGCCCGGTATTTCGAAAGCAGCCGGTCGGAGCTGGCGGTTGCAGCATTCGAGAGGATCAGGCAACGCTTGCCGGCTCGCTGGAGCTCCGCGAAGCGCATCACCGCATTGGCCAGGGGCCGGTCGCCGGTATTGAGTACGCCATAGGCGTCGAAGACGAAACCGTCGAACTGGTCGGTGAGTGGACCAATGTTGCGGTGGGCTGCGACGTGTTCCGGTCTCTCGGGAACGATACTATTGGGGAGTCTGTGCCGGATACGTTCGTATTCGGAAAAGGCCCATCGGGGCGTCGGCAGCATCAGTTGATGCACCGGCTTGACCGCATTTTGCGAATTCATCTTAAAGTACCGCTTGTCTGACCCGGGCAGAAACCCATTCCGATATGACGACCGTGGCCAGAATCACGATAAAGATCATGGTCACCTGGGGCCAGGCCAGTACATTCAGTGATGCCTGTAACTGTAGACCCAAACCCCCGGCGCCGACCAGCCCCAGTATCGTGGATTCCCGAATATTGATGTCCCAGCGGAATACGCTGATGCCCCAAAAGGCCGGCAGGATCTGCGGCACGATGGCGTAGTCGATGATCTGTACGCCTGATGCACCGGTCGCCCGCACGGCTTCCACCTGACGCTGGTCGATTTCCTCGATGGATTCATAGAGGAGCTTGGCGACGAAGCCGATGGAGCGCAGGCCGATGGCGACGATCCCGGCCAGCAGCCCGGGGCCGATAATCGCCACCAGCAATAACGCCCAGATCAGCGAATTGATCGAGCGGGACGACACGATAATCAGCAGCGCAATCGGGCGCACGAAATAGACGCTCGGCGTTGTGTTGCGGGCGGCGAGAAAGGCGACGGGTACGGCGAAAAGAATGCCCAGTAGGGTGCCCAGGGTGGCGATATTGAGCGTGTCCCAGAGCGGCTCCCATAGCGTATTGATGTAGGCCCAGGCCGGCGGGAACATGCGGTCGCCAATATCTGCCGCTTGTCGCGGGGCATCGGCTACGAAGGCCCAGATGGTATCCCGGGTCATGATCTCCCAGCAAAACACGGTCAGCGCGACCAGCCAGAACCAGCCGATCCAGCGCAGCAGACGTTGCTTGGGGGTACGGAACTGCCAGCGGGGTGTCAGGGTTTCGGTCGTCATTGCACCCACCGCCGGACATGGGACGAGGAATACTCCACCACCAGCACGATCGCGATGATGATAATCAGGATCGCCCCGGCGGAATCGTATTCATAGCGATCGATCGCGGTGTTCAACGTGGCGCCGATACCGCCGGCCCCAACGATGCCGATCACCGCGGATTCCCGGAAGTTGATATCCAGCCGGTACAGGCTCAGGCCGATCAGTCGCGGCATCACCTGGGGTTGCACCGCGTAGTTCACGACCTGCCACCAGCCGGCGCCGGTTGCGCGCACCGCTTCGATCTGCTCGGCGTCGCAGGCCTCGATATCTTCCGCCAGCAGTTTGGACAGGAAGCCGATGGTGGCGAAGGCCAGCGTCAGGAACCCGGCAAACGGACCGAAGCCGAACATGGCCACCAGCAGGATAGCGATGATGATTTCCTGGAACGAGCGGGAGAGCGTGATGATGCCCCTGCAGAACAGGTACACCGGCATGGGCGAGAGGTTGCGTGCAGCACCGATACCGATGGGGACGGAAATCAGGATGCCGGCGACGGTGGAGGTCATCGTCATGGTCAGGCTTTCGATCAGCCCACTCTGGATATCGCTCCAGCGCGAGGTGAAGTCCGGCACCAGGAAGCCCTGGACGAAGCGCCAGCCCCGCTCCAGGCCTTCGTAGACGCGCATCCAGTCCACCTCGATGGACTGCACGGCCAGCATCAGGTAGACCACGGCGCCGATGTAGATCGTGCGTCGCCAGCCCGTATGGGTAAAAAGGGCTGGCGGACGTTTCCAGGTGCGTGGTGTCGTGCTCACAGCCCCTCCACCACGGACACGTCATTCGGATCCGAGGCCGGATCCGGGTCTTCGTTATCCCGGCGTAACTGTGTCCAGTCCTCGTCACCGTAGATGGTTGTGAGCACGTCGTCGGTCAAAGCGTCAGGCGCACCGTCGAACACCACTTCGCCGCTGCGCAGACCGATGATGCGGTCGGTGAAATTCTGCGCCAGCATCACGTCGTGGATATTGATGATGGCCGGCAGGTTGCGCTCCCGGCACATGCTCTGGATTAGCCGCATGATCTGCCGTGAGGTCTTCGGGTCGAGGGATGCCGTGGGCTCGTCCACCAGTAGCAGTTCGGGGTTCTGTTCCAGGGCGCGGGCGATGCCCACGCGCTGGCGCTGGCCGCCGGACAGGGCGTCTGCGCGCTTGTTGAAGTGATCCCCCAGGCCGACCTGTTCCAGTAACTTGAACGCCAGGTCGATGTCGTCCTGGGGATACCGCCGCAGGAAAGAGCGCCAGCCGGACACGTAACCCAGCCGGCCGGAGAGTACGTTCTCCATCACCGTCAGGCGCTCGACCAGGGCATATTCCTGGAAGATCATGCCGATCCTCCGCCGGGCCTGACGCAAGGCGCGACCGTTGAGGCGGGTCAGGTCGGTGTCGCCGAGAAGGACGCTGCCCGAACTCGGCTCCACCAGTCTGTTGATACAGCGAATCAGGGTGGACTTGCCCGCGCCGGACGGACCGATCAGTCCCACTACCTGGCCGGCGGGGATGGCGAAGCTCACTTCCGAGAGGGCCTTGTCGCCGGTCTTGTAGGTTTTCGATAGGGCTTTCAGTTCCAGCACAGGTCAATCCACTTCCTGTTTCGTTGTTATTGGCTTCGACGATTAACGGCAGTTCCCGTGTTCAACGGCAATCCCCGTTCTTAACGGCAATCATAGGTCACGCCGTTGGCCGCATCGATCTTGCGGATAACTTCCCAGTGTTCCTTGAAGGTGATGGGAATGAACTTCGCCTCGCCGGACTTCGCGAATTCTTCCTGCAGGGACGAGCCTTCCCAGTCGAAGGAAAAGAAGGCTTCCTTGATCTTGTCCTGCAATTCCGGCTTGAGGTTGTAGGCAATGCCGTAGCCGGTGGTCGGGAAGGTCTGGGAGGTGTAGAGGGTCTTGATCTGGTCTTCGGTCACGACGTCACGTTGGAGCATCCGATCCAGGACCGAGTTGGCAATGGCGGCCGCCGGGTAGTCCTTGTTCGCCACGCCGAGGATGGAATTGTCATGCTTGCCGGAAAACACCGGTTCGAAGTCTTCACCGGCGACCATGCCGTAGTCGGCTTTCAGGATCGCCGAGGGCGCCTTGTAGCCGGAGTTGGAGGTCTGTGAGGTAAAGGCCAGTTCCTTGCCCTTGATGTCCTCGACGTCTTCGATGCCCGAATCCGGATGGGTGATGATTTCCATCTCGTAGCCGAAGGAGCCATCTTGAGATGCCATGATGGTGAATGGACGGAAACCGGCGCAGGCCACAGCCAGCGGGTTTGAGCCGGTATTGAAGCCGGCGATGTGCAGACGGCCGGCACGCATGGCTTCGATCTGGGCGGCGTTGGACTGCACCGGGAAGAATTGGACCTTCTTGCCGGTGACCTCTTCCAGGTGCGTCAGGAAATCGGACCAGGCTTCCTTGTACACGGCCGGGTCTTCGACCGGGGTGTAGGCAAAGATCAGGGTGGACGGATCGATCTGTTTGGACTCGTCCTCCGGAATGTCCGCAATCAGATCGCCGTCCTTGTCGGTGTAGCGATCGTCGAGTTGGAAATCCGCGTGAGCCAGCATCGGCATCAATAGCGTAGCGCAAGCGATGGTCAGCAACTTTTTCATCTTACATATCCCTTTGAGTTGACGGTTTTCGATGGCCCCGCCCGATTGCACTGATCGGGGCACCGCAGCTTTCCAGATCGCACCCTACGTTATAGCAGCCAAATGGCACTTTTGTGACAGCGATTTAGAAATGCCCATGCATCAATTGGTTAGTAGGTTGTTTCTGTCATATCACCGACATAGTTTTTGACAATTGATCAATTTCTGGACGAATCGCGAAACCCCGACGATTATCAGTAGTGGTGCTGGGAGCTTCGCGCCGAGGGTAGTATCGGGCTCCAGAAAACCGGCCCATTAGCGTGCGAGCTCGCTGACTCCAGGATCCTGACAACAACAATGACAGTGGGGACAGCTACAAATGGAAGCTCTAATCAATCGTCGAAATATCGGTATCGCCCGAAAGACGGCGCGTGAGCGCCTCGGCCTGAAAAAAGGCCTGATGAAATCCTTTACCTTCGTCGCCGCCCTGGCCGGCGCCTCTTTACTCGCCACCTTTTCTGTCAGTACACCGGCTTCTGCGGCTACCACCTGGAAGATTCAGTCCGTATGGGATGCCGGTACCGTGGGCTATGACCTCTTCGAGGAATGGTGTAATTCCATGGAGAAGAAGAGCGGCGGCGAGCTGATCTTCCGTTGTTTCCCGGCCAAGGCCGTAGCGGCGGACAACAACGCCCTGTTCGACGCGGTGCGCAACGGTGTCCTGCAGGGAATGAATCCATTCACCCTCTACTGGTCCGGCAAGATTCCCGCGTCGGTCTTCCTATCGTCCTATCCTGCCGGCCCTGATCAGCCGCACCAGTGGGATACGCTGTTCTATGCCATGGGCATGCTGGAAAAGACACGGGAAATCTACCAGAAATACGGCCTGTTCTATGTCGGCCCAATCCAGCATGACGCCAACATCATCCACTCGAAGAAACCGGTGAGCAGCCTGGCTGACCTGAAGGGCATGAAGATCCGTGTGCCCGGCGGCATGGTGGCCGAGGTGTTCCAGCAGTTCGGTGTGTCCACCGTGAGTCTACCGGGTTCCGATATCTTCCCGGCGCTGGAAAAGGGCACCATCGACGCGGCTGACTACGTGGGTCCGGCAGTGAATTACGAACTGGGCTTCTCCCAGGTGACCGACTACATCCTGTTTGGACCGCCGGGGGTGATGTCGATCTACCAGCCGGTGGACCTGATGGACCTGACCGTCAATATGCGCGCCTGGAATGCACTGGATCCGGAACTGCAGCAACTGGTCGAGGACGAGGTCCGTAGCTACTCGATGAAGCACTACCTCACCATCCAGGAGCGCAACGTCGAGGCCATGGAGAAGTTCAAGGCGGAAGGCGACACCGTGTCCCGTCTGAGCCAGCAGGACCTGATGGAGTTCCGCCGCGCCGCCATTCCCATCTGGTACAAGTGGGCCAACAAGGACGAGGATGCTCGCGCGATCTTCGACATGCAGCTCGACTACATGATGAACGAGACCGTCGGTTACGTGAGTCCGGACGACATCAAGGGCATGGAATAAGCCTCTCAACATGACCTGCACAGGGGAGAGCTTCGGCTCTCCCTCATTCGTTAGCTGAGGGGTGAATTATGTCCGATCTTGAAGGGTTTGGTTTTGTCCTGCCCCACTGGTTCTATTGGGGCTGGCTGGCGGTGATGCCGCTGATCATGATGGCGCTGGATCGCTGGCAGCGGAAACGCAAGGGACCGGTCGAGGAAGAATTGACGCCGGTACCGGGCGAACTCCATGAACCCACACCGCAGGAGCGCCATCCGGATGCCGGGGTGAACGGGTTTACCCGCGTGATCGACTGGATCAGCGAACATTCCGGCGTGTTCGTGGCGTTCTGGACCGTCAACGCCGTGTGCTTTTACTTCTTCGAAGTGGTGATGCGCTACATCTTCAACATGCCCACCATCTGGGTGCACGAGGCCAGCTTCCTGCTGTTGGGCATGCAGTACCTACTCGCTGGAGCCTTTGCCCTGCTGCATGGCGCCCATGTACGGGTGGACGTGCTCTACAACCTGCTGCCGGAGCGCGGGCAGGTGGGCATGGATATATTTACCTCCATGTTCTTCTTCATCTTCGCCCTTGCACTGGCAATCACATCGTGGACCTTCTTTCAGAATTCCTACTCGATGCATGAGACCACCGTGGAAACCTGGGGCATCCAGTACTACCCGGTGAAAGCGATGATGTTGCTGGGGGCTATCCTGATCCTGCTGGCGGGCGTGTCGAAACTGATCAAGGACATTGCCCTGTTTATTCGTCTGGGTAAGGAGGGTGCGGCATGAGCGTCAATACCGCGAAACCCAACGCCGCTGCCAGCGCCACCAGCGCTCTGATCGGCCACGTGGGCACCTGGTTGATGATCGTTTCGACCGTCGTCCTGGCGTTCATCATCTGCGTCGAAGTGATCAATATCCTGTTCTACGATCCCTACAGCGACGAGTACTTCCTGTTCCGCCTGGCCGGCAGTCTCTACGGCATTGGTATCGCTCCTCTGACCTACCTGATGTTCGGCTCATTGCTGGTGGCGCTAATGATGGGGCTTCCGCTGGCGTTCGTTACTGGTGGTCTGGGGGTGGTCTTCATCTACCTGGTGGGCGATGCGTTGATGCTCAACATCGTGCCCAGCCGTATCTTCCCGATGATGACCAACTCGGATCTGGCGGCGATCCCGCTGTTCATCTTCATGGCCGCGATGCTGGAGCGGGCCGGGCTGATCGAGGAAATGTTCAACGTGGTCTACAAGTGGATGGGCGGCCTGAGCGGCGGTCTGGCATCGGCGACGATCCTCGCCTCGACCATCCTGGCGGCCATGGTGGGCGTTATCGGTGCGGCGGTGGTCACCATGGGCATCATCGCTCTACCGGCGATGCTAAAGCGGGGCTACGATCATCAGATCGCCCTGGGCTCGATCATGGCCGGCGGTACCCTGGGTATCCTGATCCCGCCGTCGATCCTGGCCATCCTCTACGCGGTGGTGGCCCAGCAGTCAGTGGGCGAACTCTATCTGGGCTCCGTGGTGCCGGGGCTGTTGCTCTCGGGTATGTACATTGCCTATGTGCTGATTCGCACTGCCATCAACCCCAGGCTGGGCCCGCCAGTCGCCAAGGAAGAGCGCATTTCCCTGAAGGGCAAACTACTGTTGCTCAAGGATCTGATCGCGCCATTGATCCTGGTGGCGTTGGTGCTGGGTCTGCTGTTCGGGGGTATCGCCACACCGGTGGAAGCAGCGGGTATTGGTTCGTTCGGCGCTATCCTGGTGGCCTGGATGCACAAGGCCTTCTCCATACAGACGCTCAAGGAAGCGTCGATCACCACCGCCAAGGCGTCCGCGATGGTGCTGTGGATCATGTTCGGCGCCTCGGTGTTCGTGGGCTTTTACATTCTCCAGGGCGGACAGGAGTTCATCACCAATGCCATCCTGGGCACAGGTATGTCGGCGTACGGCATCCTGTTCCTGCTGATGCTCCTGCTGGTGGTGCTGGGTATGTTCCTGGATTGGGTGGGGATCCTTCTGCTGGCCGTGCCGATCTTCATTCCCATCGTCGAGGCGCTGACCTTCGACGGCCTGTTCGGCCTGCCCGCGGTGCCGGGTGAGGACGTGGTGCTCTGGTTCGGCGTGCTCTATCTGGTGAACATGCAGATGTCCTTCCTCAGCCCGCCGTTCGGCTATGCGCTGTTCTACATTCGCGGCGTTTGCCCGCCGGAGATCTCCATGGGCACCATTTTCAAATCATCACTGGTATTCCTGGCCCTCCAGGCTGTCGGCTTGTTCCTGTGCGTGCTCTTCCCGACGCTGATTACTTGGCTACCCGGTATCGTCTACGGTTAAGGTGCCGTCTGAAATTGATGATGGCTGAAAGTCGCATGGCTTCCGTTGGTCGCTCCCCGTTATAACCGGGGAGTGACCAACGACATTCAGAGGAGAAAAGTTACATGTTGACGGTGAAACGACTCGATATCGCCGATGCTCGCATCCTTATCAAAGGCGCATCGGAAAAAGCCAACGAAATTGGCGTGCCCATGTGTATCGCCATTACCGATGAATCCGGTAACCTGATTGCCTTCGAACGGATGGATGGCGGCAAGGTGTCCAGCGCCTTCGTGGCCCAGGACAAGGCCTTTACCGCGGCCGCCGCACGCAAGGCGACCCATGAATATAATGCGGCCAACGTCCCGGGCAACCTGGCGTTCGGTATCCATACCGAAGTAGGCGGTAAGCTAAGCACCGTCGGCGGTGGCCTGCCGGTCGTGGTCGACGGCGACGTGGTCGGCGGCATCGGCCTCAGTTCCGGGACGCCCCAGCAGGATATGGATTGCGCCCAGGCAGGGATCGACTATTTCCTGCAGAACCGGGGCTGAACTCAAGGCGGGTTTGCTGCTCTAAGCACCACTATAAAAAAAGGTTCTTCGCACTTTAGTGGGGATCCGTGTAACGGAAAGCATTTCGGGAATGGGCAGCCCGGCGGGCTGCTCCGAAGCTGAAGCGTCGGCTACATTTTCCAGCTAACTCGAGCATGTAGCAGATGCTTCTGAGGCGCCGAAGGTGCCCATGGTCTTGCGACTCGTGAGGAGGGCTTCCGACTACCTGAGGTGCTAATCCGCGATGAACCATAAAAACCGGGCGCCGCGACCTGACAAGCGCCTATGTCCCGAAGAGAGAGACCTATGTCTGCAGCACCGAAGATTGACCGGGCCGAGCTGGCGCGTCGGCTGCGGTCCTTCATCGATCCCCAATTCGTGATCGATGACGACGAAACCATGAAGCCCTACGAGTGCGACGGCATGTCCATGTATTGCGAGATGCCGATGCTCGTGGTCCTGCCGGAAACCGTCGAGCAGGTGCAGGACGTTATGCGCCTGTGTCACGCCAACGACGTGCCGGTAGTGGCCCGGGGCGCTGGCACCGGTCTGAGTGCCGGCGCCATGCCCAGTTCCAATGGCGTACTGCTGTCTCTCGCCAAGTTCAATCGTGTGCTCCAGATCGATCCGCTGGCCCGTACGGCCCGTCTACAGCCGGGTGTGCGCAATCTCGCGATCAGCGAAGAGGTCGCCCAGTACGGTCTCTATTACGGGCCGGACCCATCATCCCAGATTGCCTGCACCATCGGCGGTAACGTGGCCGAGAATTCCGGCGGCGTACATTGCCTCAAGTATGGGCTGACCGTGCATAACATCCTCAGCGTAGAGATGGTGACCGTCGAAGGCGAACGCATCATCGTTGGCAGCGATGGACTGGACAGTTGCGGTATGGACCTGCTGGCCCTGAGCACCGGCTCTGAAGGCATGCTGGGTATCATCACCGAAGTGAAAGTAAAACTCCTGCCCAAGCCGGAAAAGGCACAGGTGGTGATGGCCGGATTCGATTCAATCCAGAATGCCGGCGACGCGGTGGGCGGCATTATTGCCCATGGCATTATCCCGGGTGGTTTGGAAATGATGGACGGCTACGCTATTACTGCCGCCGAGGACTTTGCCCACGCTGGTTACCCCCGGGACGCCCAGGCCCTGCTGCTGTGCGAAGTGGACGGCACCGCCGAGGAAGTGCAGGAGCATATCGAACAGGCCGAAAATCTGTTCCGTTCATTTGGCGCCACGTCGGTTCGCACCTCCCAGAGCGAGGAAGAACGGGCATTGCTGTGGAAGGGGCGCAAATCCGCCTTCCCTGCGGTGGGTCGTATCTCACCAGACTACTACTGTATGGACGGCACCATCCCCCGTGGCCAACTGGCCCATGTACTGACCGAAATGCAGAACATGTCCGAGCGCTTCAAGTTGCGGGTAGCCAACGTCTTCCACGCCGGGGACGGCAACCTGCACCCGCTGATTCTTTTCGATGCAAACGTGCCCGGTGAGTTCGAGCGCACGGAGGCGTTTGGCAGCGCCATCCTTGAACTCTGCGTCGCGGTAGGGGGGTGCATCACCGGCGAGCACGGTGTGGGCATTGAGAAGATCCGACAGATGGCGGTGCAGTTCCGCGATGACGAGCTGATCCAGTTCCACGCGCTCAAGGCGGCGTTCGATCCTAATGGGTTGCTCAACCCCGGCAAAGGCGTGCCCACCTTGCGTCAGTGCCAGGAGTACCGGGCACTGCAACCCAGCAAACAGGCCGCGGAGGCGTAATGGCAGATCAGGCAGAAGCGCTTCAGGCCCAGGTAAAGGGGGCCCGGGAGGCAGGGCGAAAGCTGACCATCGTCGGTGGCGGTAGTAAGGCCTTTATGGGCCGTGATGCGGGTGTTCCAACTACGCCGCTGGATGTCAGCGAACATGCCGGCATCGTCAATTACCAGCCGGTGGAGCTGGTTCTGACCGCTCGTGCCGGTACGCCGCTCACCGAGATCGAAGCCACCCTGGCGGAGAACAACCAGATGCTTTCCTTTGAACCGCCGCGATTCGACGACACCGCGACGATCGGCGGCACCGTGGCCTGCAACCAGTCCGGCCCCGGGCGGCCCTGGACAAATTCCGTGCGGGATCAGGTGCTGGGTATCCGTCTGATAAACGGCAAGGCAGAGCACCTCAAGTTCGGCGGCCAGGTGATGAAGAATGTGGCGGGCTATGACGTTTCCCGCCTGCAGGCCGGGGCCCTGGGGTGCCTGGGAGTAATGACCGAGATCAGCCTGAAAGTCATGCCGCGTCCTGCGGCGACGCTGACCCTGATCCAGCCCATGTCGATCGAGGACGCGATCCGCTTCATGAACGAGCGGGCAGGGGAGGCCAAGCCGCTGACCGGCGCATGCTGGATGGATGGGCAGCTCTACCTGCGACTCGCAGGCGCACAATCCGCTGTCGAGGCCACTGCGCATCAATGGTCCGGCGAAGTGACCGAAGACGCGGAAGGCTTCTGGCGAGGTCTGCGCGATCATCAACTGGCCTATTTCGAGGGGCCGGAATCGCTGTGGCGTTTCTCGGTTAATTCCACTGCCGCCAACCCCGACCTGGACGGCGACTGGATCATCGACTGGGGCGGCGCCCAGCGCTGGTACCGAGGCGATGCCATTATGTCGGACATGGAGCATCTGGCCGAAGCGGCCGGTGGTCAGGTCAGCCTGTTCCGCGGCGGTGATCGCAGCGGCGAGATCATGCACCGCCAGCCGGAACCCCTCAAGCGTATCCAGCGACGGCTGAAAGAGGCCTTCGATCCGGACGGGCTGTTTAATCCCGGACGCCTCTACAGCTGGTTATAGATTTTCCGGAAGTTATCCTATGCAGACCAATCTTGTTCAGAAATTCAGCAATACCGCCGAAGGGCAGGAGGCGGAGTCCATCCTGCGGGCCTGCGTGCACTGCGGTTTCTGTACCGCAACTTGCCCCACCTATCAGGAGCTCAACGACGAGCGGGACGGCCCGCGCGGGCGTATCTACCTGATGAAGCAGTTCCTGGAAGGCTATGACGTTACCGAGAAGACCCAGACCCACCTGGACCGTTGCCTGACCTGCCGCAGCTGCGAAACCACCTGTCCCTCAGGTGTGCAGTATGGCCGGCTGGTGGATATCACTCGCGGGTTTATCGATGAGCGTCTTGAACGCTCGCGCCGGGAAAAGGTCATCCGCTGGGCGTTGCGCCGCATCGTTCCCAATCGCACGCTGTTTGCGCCGCTATTGCGGCTGGGCCAACTGTTCCAACCCGCCTTGCCTGACACCCTCAAGGCCAAAGTGCCGCCGCGCCAGACGGCCAAACCCTGGCCGACGGCGAAGCATGATCGCGTGGTCGTTGCGCTTGCCGGTTGCGTCCAGTCCGCGGCAACACCCAATACAAACGCCGCTGCGGCGCGGGTGCTCGACAAGCTGGGTGTCTCCCTGGTGGAGGCGTCAGAGGCCGGCTGTTGCGGGGCTTTGAACTATCATCTCTCGGCTCATGAAGATGGTCTGGACGACATGCGTCGCAACATCGACGCCTGGTGGCCTCTGGTGGAGAACGGTGCCGAGGCGATCGTCATGACCGCATCCGGTTGCGGCGCCATGGTTCAGGATTACGGCCATCTGCTGCGCCACGATCCGGCCTATGCCGAAAAGGCAGAAACCATCAGTTCCATGACCCGCGACCTGGGCGCCTTCCTGCTGCAGGAGGATCTCGGTCCGCTCAAGCCAGCGAAGGATCCGGGCAAGGTGGCCTTCCATTGCCCCTGCACCTTGCAGCACGCCATGAAACAGAATGGTGTGGTGGAACAGGTGATGCGCAAGGCGGGGATTACTTTGGCTGAAACCCGTGACAGGCATTTGTGCTGCGGATCGGCGGGCACGTACTCCATCCTTCAGCCGGAACTGAGTCAGCGGCTGCTGAAGAACAAGCTGCAGGCGCTGACCGTCGATCAGCCGGACCGTATTGCCACCGCCAACGTCGGCTGCCAGTTGCATCTGGGCACCAAGGCCGACCGGCCGGTGCAGCATTGGATCGAGTTGCTCGATCCCGTCTAGGGAGATCCCTTAACCCTCCTCCGGCTCGTCCTGTTTCTTCGCAGCCGCGCGGGCTACCGGCGCCGGAGTGTCGATCGGGTCCAGGGTGAGGATGCGCTGGCGGGCGGCCTGCTTCTGGCCGGTCAGGCGCTGGATCAGGGGTGTCAGGATGCCTTCCGGGTCCGCGTCGGCCTGGTACTTCATCATGAAGTCTTCCTGCACATGGCGATCCTGGAACTCCCCCAGCAGCTTCTGGCGTTTCTTGAGGTCCTTGCGGAAATCCGACGGTAGCGCACGGTCGAGATCCGCCAGATAGCGAATACGCTTGAGATTCTTACGCAGGCGATGGAAGTCCTGGTCGGACGACAGGTCGGACAGGGCGACCAGCCGGGCGTTGTGGTCCGCGATCCGCGCGTCCAGCGCTTCACGGATGCGGTATTTATTGAGCTGCTGGAGGATGTCCTCCAGCTCGCCGGCGTGGACGAACGCCTGCAGGAAATCCATATCGTCCATGTACTGGCGGGTTTCGACATGCTCGGCGAAAGCCTTCTGGGCTTCGTTGCGCTGTTCTGCAAAGGCCTCCGGGGCGCCGCTGCTGCGCAGGGCATCGCGAAATTCAGCGTCTTCCTCCCAATGCGCCAGCGTCTCCATGAATACGTCAAGGTCCCGTAGTTGGCTGGTGGCCTGGGCGTGTCGCTTGAAGCGCTTGACCGGTTTCTTCAGGGTCTTGTCGCCGGTGATCTGGAAGACGGTTTCCAACACCGCCCGGGCACGGCGTATGGCGATGCGGTACTGGTGCAGGAATTCGATGTCGAAGCCCAGTTTGGCGCCAGGTTCCAGGTGCTTCAGTCGCTCCATGATATGCGGTAACGACAGCGACAGCGCCTGGAGCGGGTGCTTTGCCTCTTTCTTGCCGGGGTCCGGGGGCTGCTTTTTCTGGAACAGCTTGTAGTCGATCCAGCGTGGCAGCAGCCAGCTGCCCAACGCGGCGGTATCATCTTCCAGTTCGCACCAATGCTGGATCGGCAGCATCAGATGCACGCAACTGCCGGTGGGCAGCTCGCTGATCGGTTTGCGCAACAGGTCGTTGGCCAGTTCGAGCAGGGCGGGGTTATGTCCGACGATGGTTACGATATCCTCGTCGCGCTTGGTGAGCCACTTGCGCAGCACATCGCCATCGAAGGTGTAGAGTTTGGACTTGAATCGAACGCGTGAAGGCAGGGTGTCGTCGCCAAGTATGGCAACCATGCCTTCGATAGTCTTGCGGGCACGCATGGCGTTGCTGGAATAGATCTGGCCGTTAAAGGCGCCCTGCCGTGCGAGCGGACCGGCCATGATTTCAATCTGGCGTTTGCCGCGCTTGTTCAGCGGGCGCTCCCAGTCTTCCAATGCCGGATCTGACCAACTGGATTTGCCGTGCCGGATCAGGAAAAGATGTTTCATAGGCGTGCGGCCGAACTCCTTTTTTCGCAGAGATCTTATCACCCACAATATGACGCCTTTGTTGCCGCGAGGCAAAGTGATGAATCTGGCCAAACGTCAACGATTTTACAGTTGGTTGTTCACTGCTGGTGATAGTCTTCTATGGTTTACCGGCGCCAAGTCGATCCAAAAACAACAAAACATGTCCATGATGAAGTTTCGGTTCCGGCCGGGCTGCGTATCAGGACTGAAGGCCTCAAACCATGACCAGCAGCGTTTTCTCGCAGATTGTTCTCCCCCTTTGTCTGTTCATCATCATGTTCGGCATGGGCCTGTCCTTGCAGATCGCCGATTTCACCCGGGTTGGGCGCTACCCTAAGGCGGTCCTGCTCGGTACCTTCGGCCAGATGGTGCTCCTGCCAATAGCGGGGTTTGCCGTCGCGGCCTGGCTGATGCCCTCCGCGGCGCTGGCGATCGGGCTGGTCCTGCTGGCGGCCTGCCCCGGCGGTACCACCTCCAACCTGGTGACTTACCTGGCTCGCGGTGACTTGGCCTTGTCCATCACGCTCACCGCGATCAGCAGTCTGCTGACCATCTTTACCATCCCGCTGATCGTGAGCCTGGCGTTCCTGACCTTTGCCGATGCCAGTACCCAGGTCCAGGTGCCGGTGGGCACCATGATGGCCGCATTGTTCGCGATTACGTTATTGCCGGTGATAATCGGTATGGCGGTCCGGGCGAAGGCCGCCAGGTTCGCGGCCTGGCTCGAGCCGAAGATCAATCTCTTTGGTGCGCTGTTCCTGGTGTTCCTGATTATTGTGATTACGGCCAAGCAAGGTGACCGCATCATTACCCAGGTGACCAGCAGTGGCGTGGCGACATTGGTGCTGAACGTGTTCATGATGGGGGCGGGCTTCCTTGCGGCTCGTGGATTCCGCCTGAACGCGGATCAGTCCACGTCGATCACCATCGAGATCGGTATCCAGAATTCCACCCTGGCGATCATGGTGGCGACATCATTCCTCAGTAACCCCGAGATCGCGATACCGGCGGCGGTCTATTCGATCACCATGTATCTGACCGGTGCGGTGGTGATCGGGCTGCGCCACCGTCAGCGCCGCCTGGCCCCGAAGCCGGCTACAACGTTGGCTAACGGAGAGGCGTGACGACTACCGGCGTTCACGTATCCTGAACGCCGGCATCAAAAACCTTTCGATGGATTGCCGGTGGCAACTGCGTTGTCATGGAGATGAGGCAGCATTCCAGTACTTCATCGGGAGGACAGATCATGTCACGCCAGCCGCATTCCTCACTCTCAAATCTGTACATGACCCAGGGAACGCCGCGCGACCTGACGCGTCGGGCGAGGGTTGGTGCCATTCGCGCATTGTTTCGCCAGCGGGGGAACGAGAAGCAGGCACTGCCTTCGGGTATTCAGGGCACGCCTGTCGCTAAATGTTCGGCTTAGGTAGCGGGATCTCCGGCACCTTCGGAGCAGCCCGCAGGGCTGCCTTTGTGTCCGGGTTAGAGGAAACCCAACAAGAGGTTGGGTCTCTGGGCACCTTCGGCGTCTCAGAAGCTGAAGCTTATGCTACACGCTCCAGTTGCCCGCAAAAATGTAGCCGACGCTTTAGCTTCGGAGCAGCCTGTAGGGCTGCCCTGGTCTCCAGGCTCGAAGTAAACCCAAAAAAAGGGACGAACCTTTCGATTCGTCCCAACTAGCAGCTCTGGAGGAGCTTGATGGGCCGGGTGCTACCGGGCGATCACTCCGCCCAGAAAGGTTTGCTCATCTCTTGCCGGAGACTGCCCGGTTCCAGTCCGATGTCCTGTTCGATGTGCGCCAGCCATGATGGGCTCGCCCGGCCGAATTCGTTCCGCAGGGCGCGACGGTTGCGGTAACGGGCCCGCCAGCCGCGCAGGACGTTCTGCGTGCTCCCGAGGATGGACCGGCGCTTATGGCTGGCTACGTGTTTGTGACCATCAACGTTCTGTTGACCACTGAAAGTCATGCTCGTGCTCATGGGTTTTGCCTCCCGGCCGAGAATTAGCGGCCATCGCTGGATCATGGAGTCCATGCTAGGGAAGCGCGGAAAGATGCGGAATCTAGTTATTCTTCACATTGCGTTCAGGGATTCTGAACGCTTGCCTGGGCTGCCGGGGTGTCGCGTACCGAGGTGGCGTAGTATTCTGCCGAAACAGGTGCGGGACGGTTTCTGGGACCCGCATGGTCGACAGGGGACGCGTCATGAATATCCAGATCGAAAAGCTGCGCTCCTTCGTGCTCATCGCCGAAGAGAAGAACCTGACACGCGCCGCCGAACGGCGTTTCTCCACACCGGCGGCCGTGAGCGCCCAACTCAAGCAACTTGAGGATGCACTCGACCTGCAGCTTTTTGAACGTACCAGCAAGGGCATGCTACTCACCGACGCCGGCTGCAGGCTGCTGCCCCTGGCCAATCGCGTCCTCGGCAACCTCGCCGAATTCGAGACCACGGCCAGGGCTATCGCTGGCCGGGCGCGTACACAGTTGCTGTTTGGTCTCAATTCCCTGCCGGAACTGCTGCGTATCGAATCGGTTCTGGAAGCTTCATCCCGAGAACTGCCCGACGTCTCCCTGGTCATCCGCTCTGCCAGCTCGGCCGAGAACCAAAGGGCGGTGCTCGCTGGCGAGCTGGATGCCGGCTTCGTGTTCGGCGGGCAGGACGATCCCGCCCTGCTGCGCATCGGATTGGGTTACATCAACATCGTTACCATCGGCCCACTGAACCGCGGCCTCGGCGACTTACCCGACGATACCAGTGAACTGGCCCGACTGCCCTGGGTCTCACCTTCCGACAAATGCCCCTACCTTGAGTTGATGCGTCAGCGGCTGGGGGTGCACTATGCCGGCTCGAACATCGTCGCAGCGTCTGATGACGAGTACTCCACGATCGCCATGGTCAAGGCAGGTCTCGGCCTGGGATTGGTGGAAGCCAATCTTGCGTCCATGGCAGCCTGCCGGGGCGAGCTGAGGCTTTACGAGCATACCGCCGAGCGGCTGCCGCTCTATGTCGTGATGCGTAAGGACCGGCTGAACCAGTTGCCGGAGCTCGAAGTCTTTCTGCAACTGGTCCAGGACCAGTGGAGTTGTGAGCAGGAGGCCGAGGCATTTTCGGTGGACGCAGGCACCAGCCCGGTCGTCAGCGCGTCCTGACCCGCGCATTTTCGCGGGAACAGGTTTTCGGGAGGACATTCTCCAGTTTTCAGGAGAATGCTCTTTAGTTCCAAGGACAAAGGAGTTTCAGCATGCAACGGGTTCTGATTACCGGCGCCAATCGAGGCATCGGTCTGGAACTGGCGCGGCTCTATGCCGATCGAGGTTGGGGAGTCATCGGCGTATGCCGGCAGTCTTCCCCCGAGCTGGAAGCGGTGGCTGAAAAGGTGATTGACGGGGTGGACGTCACCGACCCGGCGGGCATCAGCCGGATCGTCGATGGCCTGCGCGACGTTGAAGCCATCGACCTGCTGATCAATAACGCGGGACTGTTGCAGGATGAGCAATTGGGCTCGATCGACTTCGACTCCATTCGCACCCAGATGGAGGTCAATGCCTACGCGCCCCTACGGGTTACGGAAGCCGTGCTTCAGTTCATCCACCGCGGTGGCAAGATCGTCAATGTCACCAGCCGCATGGGGTCCATCGCCGACAACGATTCCGGAGGTCGTTATGGCTACCGGGCCTCCAAGGCGGCGCTCAACGCCTTCGGCCGTTCGCTGGCCATGGACCTGAAGCCGAAGGGCATTGCCGTGGCCCAACTCCATCCGGGTTACGTCAAGACCCGCATGGTCAACTTCGGCGGTATGATTTCACCTCAGGAGGCGGCAGCCGGACTGGCGGAACGGATCGATAGTCTCAACCTGGATAACACCGGTTCCTTCTGGCACAGCAATGGTGAGGAGTTACCCTGGTAAGGGTGGCCTATGGTTGCGGTGCCGTGAAGTAGCGGTCTGCCCTGTCCCAGAGTTCAACCGATTCCCGCACTTCGGAAAGGCGATTCCAGAGCTGCTCGCAGAATTCGGGGTAGCGGTTGTAGAACGTGCGGTTGAAGAGCAGGTAGCTGGCTTCCTCGCCGATGGAATCCGCAGTCTTTTCCAGGCGCCCGCTCATTTCGGGTGACTGGCTAATCAGGTAGTCGGCATGGAGCGGGTCGGCAACGAGGCTGTTGACCCGTTCGCGCATGAGCATCGCGAGCCGGCTATCGAGGTCATCATTGGCGTAAAGTTCAACACCTTCTCTTGAGAGTTCGTCGGCAATACGGGTCGCCAGGGGCACCGCTATGGGCGTCAACCGGTAATCCTTGCCAGTGGGGCTGTCCTTGCGACGGTATACCGCCAGGTCCCAATTCATGATGGCCCGATCCGGGTCTTCGGCCATGCCCTTCATGGGGTACACCCCGTTTTTCTTCAGATCCGCACTGATAGAACGCACCAGCAGGGCATCGGCCTTGTTGCGCAATAGGCTGTAGGCGCCGCGTAGCAGTGGTTGGCGGTCATAGTCGAAAGTGATGTCGAGTTGCTGGCTGGCGATGTTCAGGGCGTCGATGATGAGGCCCGGCTGATCGTTTCCCTGGGTGGACGCCGGGTCGACGATGTAGGGCCATTGCTCACGGTCCGTCAAGGCCACAGTGAGGCGAGCCGGGCGTTCTATAGCTTGGACGCGTTTCCGGGACCTGTCGCCCTCCAGCACCAGGCGTTCAGCGAGGATATCTTTGCGGGCCTGGTCGATGGCCTGGCGCATGGTGTCGTCGATGAGTGACGCATTATTCCTGTCCATGGCGAGACTGACGCCGCCCTGGGCCATGCCCAGATGCTTCACCGGGGAACGCCAGAGACCCCAGCGTTCACTCACCAGGGCCACGTAGACTGCGCGGTCCAGGTTCTTCATCACCGATGTCAGGACTGTCCCGGGGTAGAGGCCGTTCTGGTTGCTGTCCACGCCGACGGCGAGGGCGCCGGCCTGGTTTATGGCCGCCAGGGCGCCATCGCCGCTAGCGCCCGCAGCGGCAAAGATGATATCGCTGCCCCCGGCCAGCAATTGGCTGGCGGCTGCATGGCCGGCCTCGCGGTCGTCGAACGGGCGTGGCGAGGTATCCGAGAGAAAACGGCGTTCGAACTCGATGTCGGGTTTAGCGGAGCGGGCCCCGGCGATGAATCCATCGGCGAAGCTGCGGATGGCCGGGAGATCCATGCCGCCGATAAAGCCCAGGCGTCCTGTTTCAGAGCGCATGGCGGCGAGGATGCCTGCCAGGAAAGCGGCTTCGTTCTCGCGGAACATGATCGAGCGGACGTTCGGCAGGTCCAGCGTGTAATCGATGGTGATGAACGTGATGTCCGGATAGCGCCCCGCTACTGCTTCGACAATCTCACGGGTATGCGGTCCCGGCGTCAGGATCGGATCGCGGCCGGCCCTGGCCAGCGCTTCCAGATGTCGCCGATAAGTCGTGAGATCCGCAGATGCCCGGTACTCGTAGTCGCTCTCCTTGCGTTCGGCATAGGTCTGTACGCCTCGCAGCAACTGCTGGTTGTAGGCGTTGTCCATGACCACATCGGCGTTGAAAAGGATGGCAGGTGCAAAGCGATCGGACGCCAGCGCCGGCCCGAGGCAAAGCAGCAGGGCTACGGCCACTGCCCCGGCGATGAGGTAATGCATGGTTTTTTCCGGAACGGGTTGAGAGGCGCATTTTGGACACAGTCACGAACGGGCATCAATATGTGGCGTGACTCAATATGTAACGCTGGGTGTCAGATGAGGGCAAGTTGATACAGAGCGTCCCAGGGTGCGGAATCCCGTTATCGTGCAGTGCTGGCTCATAAGCGCCTGCTGGTTGTTTGGGAAGTTGTATTGAGCTATACGCTGGGTATTCCGTTAGGCTCATCCCATAAGCCGGGGGGATGGTCCGAGCGTGTCGAACGCGTACCCGGTGATTATGCTTTGATGAAAGCCCAGGCTGTTCTACGGTGGCCTCTACTTGAGGGAAAAGGCGCCAGGCTGAGAGGCTATCGAAGTAGCGTTCGGCCGCCGCCATTGCCAACGGAGAACCATGATGAGCCTGCTAGACCCGAACAGCCCGTCTGACGAGGACTTCCATCAGGCGATCGAGCGAATTGACGATACGCCCCGCAATGCCAGCGCGGCACTCAATCTGGGTCAAGTGGTTGACCATTCCCGCCGGCGTGTTCTCAAGGGCGGTCTGGGCGCTGCTATAGGGTTTTTCTGTATGGGCGGCTTGCCGGGTGTTCGAGCAGCGGAAGACTCGATCACGATGCTGTTCGCAGGGGTGAAGGATGGCTCCATCGGCTTTAAGCCCTTGCCCCCCATGCTGGACCCGAATTTCGACAGCGTGCAGGTGCCGGAAGGCTATCGTGTGGAGCGCTTTTTCTCCTGGGGCGATCCGGTCGTCAAGGGTGCGCCTGAATGGGCTCCCGACGCTTCCGATAATTGGGAGGCGCAGAACACGCAAGCTGGGCAGAACCATGACGGAATGGCCTACTTCCCGTTTCCCGATGCACCCAATGCCCATGGTCTGCTGGTGGTCAATCACGAATACATCAACCCCACTCTCCATAGCGATGGTTTCACCGCAATGCGGGCCGAGGGCGGCGGGATTACCCGCCCCGAGGCGCAGGTCAGGAAAGAGCAGGCGGCCCACGGCGTCAGCGTGATTGAGGTGCGCCGTGACAAGGCCGGTCACTGGCGGCAGGTGAAGGATTCTCCCTATGGTCGTCGCATTACCGCTAGTACGCCGATGGCGATCAGTGGCCCGATGCGCGGTGCAGACAGCATGAAGACGGCAAGCGATCCTGGCGGAGAGACCATTCTCGGAACGATCAACAACTGTTCCATGGGGGTGACCCCCTGGGGTACCTACCTGACCTGTGAAGAGAACTGGTCAAACTATTTCGTTAACCGGGACAGGGTGGATCACGAGAGCCGGGCCAGTCATAAGCGTTACGGCGTCGGGACTGGCAACAACAGCGAGATTTACGCCTGGGAAGCCGTGGACACGCGCTTCGATGCCACGCCGGTGAACGACCAACCGCAGCAGGGCCACGTCAACGAGCCCAACCGCTTCGGCTGGGTGGTGGAGATCGATCCATTTGACCCGCAAAGCCAGCCACGCAAGTGCACAGCCATGGGCCGGCTGATACGCGAGTGTGCCACGGTGGCGGTCGATGACGATGGCACGATGGCGGTCTATTCCGGCGACGATACCCGGGGCGAGTATGTCTACAAGTATGTGCCCGCCGGCCGTTATCGGGATGGCGACAAGGCAGGTAATGACAAGCTGCTCGATGAGGGCACGCTGTATGTTGCCGTCTTCCGCGAAGATGGCAGCGGCGATTGGCGGGCGCTGCAGCAGGGCAATGGCGGTTTGACGGCCCAAAACGGGTTCGTCACGCAACAGGATGTGCTGGTCAACGCCCGCGCTGCGGCAGATGTATTGGGCGCGACGCCCATGGACCGACCGGAGTGGGTGGCCGTTCATCCGCATTCCAAGGATGTCTACGTCACCCTCACCAACAACAAGCACCGCGGCAGCAAGCCGGATCAGCCAGTCAATGCCGCCAACCCCCGGCCCAACAATCTGCACGGCCAGATCCTTCGCTGGCGGGAAAATGGCGGTCGGCTGGACGCCACTGGCTTTACCTGGGAGATCTTCCTGTTGGCCGGCGACAGGCCCAGCGCGGACAGTCCCGATAACCTGACCGGCACTATAGACGGGGATATCTTTTCTTCACCGGACGGTCTCTGGTTCGATCCCCAGGGCCGGCTATGGATCCAGACCGACTACAGTGATGCCGATCCCGAAAATGCCCAAATGGGCACCAACCAGATGCTCTGTGCCGACCCGGCGACGCGAGAGGTCAAACGCTTCCTGGTCGGTCCGCGCGGATGCGAGGTCTCCGGCGTGACGACGACCCCGGACGGGCGTGCCATGTGGGTCAATATTCAACATCCCGGCGGCAGCTTCCCGGCTTCCGATGGCAAGACCCGGCCGAGGTCGTCGACGATGCTGGTGACCAAGGACGATGGTGGGGTGATTGGCAGTTGAGCTTTGCCGTTTGGATCGTTAAGTCGAAAGCGTCGTGGGCTGGCTCCGTCCAGTGTAGCCGAAGTCTTTAGCTTCGGAGCGGGCGAGAGCCTGCCGGAGGTCAGGTGCCACTCTAAGAGCCAGGGCAGGCCGTTGGCCTGCTCGGAAGCTGAAGAGGGTGTTATAAAAGGGCCCGTACTCCAAAAGTACCATCATAGACTCCCTCTCCCCTTCGCGGGAGAGGGCCGGGGAGAGGGGGTAGCGCCGTCAGGCGCTCATCGTTGCCAGAGCCGACTTCGAGCGAGGCTTTGCCTCGTCCCCCTCTCTCCAAACCTCTCTCCAAACCTCTCTCCCGCGAGGGGAGAGAGGCTTAAAGCCGCAAGCTTTTGCAACACCCTCTAAAGCATCCGCTACATTCTCGGAGTTGCCTGGTCCAGCGCATTGCGGGCACAAAAAAAGCCCGGTCAGGTTTCCCCGACCGGGCTTCTTTACTTACGGGCAGCGATCAAGAGTTCTTGGCCGCTTCCCGTGCTTTGTCGAGAATGCCGTTCAGCGTCTCGCTGGGCTGCATGATCTTGCAGACCTTGTCCGCCGGCGGATGGTAGTAGCCGCCGATGTCCGCCGGATGGCCCTGGATAACGCTCATCTCTTCCAGGATCTTGTCCTTGTTAGCTTCCAGCTCCTTGGACAGGTTGGCGAAGAAGTCGCGCAGCTTCGGGTCCTCGTCCTGCTTGGACAGCTCTTCCGCCCAGTAGCGTGCCAGGTGGAAATGGCTGCCCCGGTTGTCCAGCTCGCCGGTAACGCGGGACGGGGACTGGTTGTTCTCCAGCAGGCGCTCGGTGGCCTTGTCCAGGGTCTGGCCCAGCAGGCGGGCGCGAGCGTTGTCTTCCTTCTCGCCCAGCTCATCCAGGGATACTGCGATGGCCAAGAACTCGCCCAAGGAGTCCCAGCGCAGGTGGTTCTCTTCAAGCAGCTGTTGCACGTGCTTGGGCGCTGAACCGCCGGCACCGGTCTCGTACAGACCGCCACCGTTGAGCAGCGGAACGATGGACAGCATCTTGGCGCTGGTACCCAGCTCCAGGATCGGGAACAGGTCGGTGAGGTAGTCACGCAGTACGTTGCCGGTCACTGAGATGGTGTCGAGGCCGCGAATCAGGCGTTCCATGGTCCAGCGGATGGCGCGGACCGGAGACATGATGCGGATATCCAGGCCTTCGGTGTCGTGCTCTTCCAGGTAGGTCTTGACCTTCTTGATCAGCTGCACGTCGTGGGGACGCTCGTCGTCCAGCCAGAAGACGGCCGGCATGCCGGTCGCGCGGGCGCGGTTGACGGCCAGCTTGACCCAGTCGCGGATCGGCAGGTCCTTGGTCTGGCAGGCACGCCAGATGTCGCCTTTCTCGACCTTGTGCTCGGTCAAAACCTTGCCGTCGGCATCGACGATACGGATAACGCCGTCCTCGGGGATTTCAAAGGTCTTGTCGTGTGAACCGTATTCTTCGGCCTTCTGAGCCATCAGGCCCACGTTCGGCACGGTACCCATCTTGGTCGGGTCGAAGGCGCCGTGAGTCTTACAGAAGTTGATCGCTTCCTGATAGATGGTGGCGTAGGTGGACTCCGGCATGACGGCCTTGGTGTCCTTCAATTTGCCGTCGCGGGCCCACATCTTGCCGGAGTTACGGATCATGGCTGGCATGGAGGCGTCGACAATGACGTCGCTCGGTACGTGCAGGTTGGTGATGCCCTTGACGGAATCAACCATAGCGATTTCAGGCCGGTGCTCGTAGCAGGCGTGCAGGGATTCCTGAATTTCTTCCTGCTTGGATTCCGGCAGTTGCTTGATCTTCTCGATAACGGACGAGAGGCCGTTGTTCGGGTTGACGCCGATTTCATTGAACAGGTCGCCATACTTTTCGAACAGGTCCTTGTAGAAGATCTTCACCGCATGCCCGAACACGATCGGGTGGGAGATCTTCATCATGGTGGCCTTCACGTGCAGCGAGAACATGACACCGGTGTTCTGGCAGTCCTCGATCGCCTCGTCGAAAAACTTGCGTAGAGCCTTGCAGCTCATGAACATGCCATCGACCACTTCGCCTTCCTGCAGCGCCAGGTCCGACTTGAGTACCGTCTGCTCACCCTTGCCGTTCTCGAAGACGATGTTGGCGGTGGTGGCCTTGTCCAGGGTCAGCGACTGTTCGCTGGAGTAGAAGTCGCCGCCACGCATGTGGGCGACGTGGGTGCGCGAGGCCGGGCTCCATTCGCCCATGCTATGCGGGTATTTGCGGGCGAACGCCTTGACTGCGGCCGGGGCTCGGCGGTCGGAGTTGCCTTCGCGCAGGACCGGGTTGACGGCGCTGCCGAGGACCTTCGCGTAGCGGGCCTTGGCGTCCTTCTCCTCGTCGGTCTCCGGGTTCTCCTTGTACTCGGGAACCTTGTAACCCTGCTTGTTCAGCTCCTTGATGGCTGCGCGCAGTTGCGGAATGGAGGCACTGATATTCGGCAACTTGATGATGTTTGCGTGCGGGTTGCTGGTGTATTCACCGAGTTCGGCGAGATGGTCCGGTACCTTCTGGTCGTCGTTCAGGTAATCCGGGAATGCCGCGAGGATACGGGCTGCCAGGGAAATGTCGCTGGTTTCGAATTCAATGCCCGCCGGGGCTGCAAAGGTCTCCAGTATCGGCAGGAGAGAACGGGTTGCCAGCGCAGGGGCTTCGTCAGTCAGCGTATAGATGATTTTGGATTTGGATGCAGTCATTTGTCGTCTTCAGGTCGTCGTTGTGGATCAGGACGGATGGTTCAGATGCCGCCTTTTGGGCCGCATCCCGTGATAGCACTCAAGATAGAGAATCGTGCTACAGGTCGTGCTAAGGATAGTCGTACCAAGGAACCGCTGAAAAAGTCCTGGAGAACGGACGCCGTCAGGGCGTTTTCAGAGACTCCCTAAAAAGACCACCCCCATTGGTACCATATTCGCCGTCGATTTGTTCACTTTTGGCTGGATCTAGTAGCCAAACGTATATGTAGGCAATGGCGTCACAAATAGCAAGACGCTTTGCCACATCGGGTCATCGTGCCCGTCGGGATTACGTCCCTGTAGTCAGCGTTCGCTTTCGTCGCGATGGTCTGCAGGACGCTGGTGTTGCCAGACAACCGCTTTGTGAGACCTATGTGCCGCTGAGCGATACGCTGCGAAGCGATGATACTGCGAGTCAGCCGTGGAACTACCCGATTGCAGTAGCGCGGCTGCAGGAGAGGGGTGCGGTAGCCGACATTGGCGATCGCGACCCGAACCTATTGTAGCTAAAAACAAAAGTACGTGGGCGGCCGTCCGATAAATTGCCGCCATAGCCTTTGCCCGGATCAACCTCTGCTACGCTCAATGGGTGGGGTTGTACCCATTGCGCTTTTCCTTGTGTATGGGGTTCCACCCATTTGGGGGGTGATCCCAGGATCGGCACAGATGCGGGATCAGTCATGTTGCGGTTTTTACGGACCTGGCCCGCTGCTTGCTCACAGGTTTCGAGTCTAGCGCCTTCGAAGGCTAATAAGCAGACAACAAAGACAAAGAAAGGGAGCACAACTAATGATGAAAGCCCAATCCCTCATGGCGGCTGCGTTCGCCTCAACCCTGATCGTTTCCGGTTCCGTTTCCGCCCAGGATCGTTCCGACTGGCCGGAAAGCTTCACCGTCGGCACCGCCAGTCAGGGCGGCACCTACTTCGCCTATGGTTCTGGCTGGGCCAATTTCGTTGCTGAAAACCTGGGCGTGTCCGGCGGTGCGGAAATCACCGGCGGCCCGATGCAGAACATGGCCCTGGTTCACACTGGTGACCTGAAGTTCGGCCTGACGACCCTCGGCCCTGCGCGCGAGTCCATCGATGGCAACAGTCCGCTGGCTCCGGGTATGAAGATGGACAACGTCTGTGCCATGTTCCCGATGTACCAGACGCCGTTCTCTGTAACCGCCCTTGCTGATTCCGGTATCGAATCCATCTCCGATATTCCTGACGGCGCCAAGATCGGCTTCGGTCCGGCGGGCTCCACCTCCGATACCTACTTCCCGAAAATGATGGATACCCTGGGTGTGGAATACGAGCGCCGTAACGGCAGCTGGGCAGACCTGGGCACTCAGCTCCAGGACGGCCTGATCGATGTCGTCGCCTTCGCGGCCGGTATCCCCATTCCGGCGGTTAGCCAGCTGGAAGTCCAGACCGACGTCAACATCATTGGCCTGACCGACGCGGAAGCCGAGAAGATCATCAACAGCTTCCCGGTCTCCGAGTTCATCATTCCGGCCAGCACCTACAAGTCGCTTGAAGAGGACTCCCGTGTTGTCTCCATGTGGAACTTCTCCATCGCCAACTGCGATGTGTCTGAAGATTTCGTCTACGAGATGACCAAGCTGACGATGGAAAACAACGACAAGATGGTTGGTATCCACAAGGCAGCCAAGTCTTCCGTTCCCGAGAACTACAGCAAGAACAACGTTCTGCCCTGGCATCCGGGTGCGGCTCGCTGGTTCAACGAGAACGGCTTCAAGATCGAAGACAGCCAGATCAAGTAATCCTCACGCGATCTCGCCACTTTAGCCTAAACAGAAGTAAGGGAGCCGGCCCCCGGCTCCCGTTCTGACCAATGGCCGGCGCCCTGCTGGCCAGAATCCTATTCGGGATCAGGGTGTACCATGACTAGTGAAAACCATAAGCATGATCAGGCTCCGACCGTGACTGAGGACGAGGATCATATCCTTGCCCACGATGTTGACGAAGAGCCGGTCGAGTCCAATCGCCGACTGTTTACCGGTTGGGTGCTGCAGGCCGTTACGGCGATGGCCATTGCCTACTCGGCATTCCACCTTTACACATTGAACATTGCTCCGCTGGAGACCTGGTCGTTCCGTATCGTCCACGTCTGCGGCGCGCTGATTCTCGGCTTCACCCTATACGCCGGCGCCCGATTCGTATCTGAAACGGAAGGCGCCGCCCGTAACCGCTGGACGACATGGCTCTCCGTGGTGGCCCTGCTGCCGGCGCTTTACGCGCTGTACCAGACCTTCAACATCCACCAGATGATCAACGCCGGGACCATGCGTATCCCGCCGGAAATCGAGACCTGGCATTTCGGCTGGCCCCTGCTGGCTGCGACCGGTCTGGGTATCGTCGTGAGCTGGTTCCATGTACGTGGACGTGCCGTCTTCAGCCTTCCTGACGTGGTGCTATCCATTTGTGCGGTCGCCAGTGCGGTCTACTTCCTTGAGGTGTACAACACCTCCATGCGTATGAGCACCGGTACCTCCTTCGCGCCAATCGGTATTTCTTTCGCCGCCATTGCCGGCACCGCACTGATCATGGAAATGACGCGCCGCGTGGCCGGGATGGCACTGGTGGTCATTGCCCTAGTGTTCCTCGCTTACGTGTTCGCTGGCCCCTATCTGCCAGGCTTCCTGGGTTATCCGGGCCTTTCCGTGCAGCGTTTCTTCAGTCAGGTATACACCGACGCGGGCGTGCTTGGTCCGACGACGGCGGTGTCCTCCACTTACATCATCCTGTTCATCATCTTTGCGGCATTCCTGCAGGCGTCGAAGGTGGGTGATTACTTCGTCAACTTTGCCTTTGCTGCCGCCGGCCGTTCCCGTGGCGGTCCTGCCAAGGTGGCGATCTTTGCCTCCGGTCTGATGGGTATGATCAACGGCACCAGTGCCGGTAACGTCGTGTCCACCGGTTCGCTGACGATCCCACTGATGAAGAAGGTGGGCTACAAGAAGCAGACCGCTGGCGCGGTTGAAGCCGCAGCCTCTACCGGTGGTCAGATCATGCCGCCGATCATGGGCGCGGGCGCGTTCATCATGGCAGAGATCACCGGTATCCCGTATACCGAGATTGCCATCGCGGCGATCATCCCGGCCATCCTGTACTTTGCGTCGGTCTACTTCATGGTGGACTTCGAGGCGGCCCGCCTGGGCATGCGTGGTATGCGCCAGGACGAACTACCGCGCCTGGGTCGTCTGATCAAGCAGGTTTACCTGTTTATCCCCATCATCATCCTGATCTATGCGCTATTCATGGGTTACTCGGTGATCCGCGCCGGTACGCTAGCCACCGTTTCCGCGGCGGTCGTAAGCTGGATCTCGCCGAACAAGATGGGTATCCGGGCGATTCTCAGGGCGCTCGATCTGGCGGGGATCATGTCAATCCAGATCATCGTGGTCTGTGCCTGTGCGGGTGTCATTGTTGGTGTCATCTCGCTGACCGGTGTCGGCGCGCGTTTCTCCTCGCTGCTGTTGGGCGTGGCTGAGGCCAATCAGCTGCTGGCCCTGGTCTTCGCGATGTTTATCTCCATCCTGCTGGGCATGGGTATGCCGACCACGGCCGCCTACGCGGTTGCCGCGTCAGTCGTGGCGCCAGGTCTGGTGGAAATGGGGATAGAACCGCTGACGGCACACTTCTTCGTGTTCTACTTTGCGGTGGTTTCGGCGATCACACCGCCGGTGGCCCTGGCGTCCTATGCTGCAGCAGGCATATCCGGCGCCAATGCGATGGAAACGTCGGTGGCGTCGTTCCGCATTGGTCTGGCCGCCTTCGTGGTGCCGTTCATGTTCTTCTACAACAGTGCACTGCTGATGGATGCCAGCGTCTGGCAGATCGCTCGCGCGCTCATCACCGCGACCTTCGGCGTCTACCTGCTTTCAGGTGGCGTGATCGGCTGGATCTTCCGCAGCACGGCGCCGTGGTTCACGCGCATCATCCTGATCGCAGCAGCCCTGCTGATGATCGAAGGTGGCCTCTATACCGACCTCGCGGGTATCGCTGTCGCGGTTGTGGTCTACCTGATGCAGAAACAGCGCGGACCCAGCCATGGCGAACCGGTTCGGGCCTCCTAAACCCGAAACCCGGTCGACGTGCGAACGGAACAACCAGCCGGTTACATTCGGCTGGTTGTTCCGCTTTCTCCGCAAGGTTAGGCTTGTTCCCCGTTATAACGACGTATTCCAGGAACAAGCATCCATGACGTACCGATTCTGGGCTGCCCTTCTTTTCCTGGCGACGATGGCCTGTTGTTGGCTGCTGGGAAGCTGGGCCGGTTACCGCACCCTGGAAAAGGAAAGCCTGGAAGAAGCCTTCCGCTATAGCCAACTCGTTGCCAATGAACTCAATCGCTATCGTCCTATCCCGGAGCTGATGGCCGAGCATCCGTTGATGGAGTCGGTCCTGCGCAAGCCATCCGATGAGCTGCTGGTGCTCCAGGCCAACGAGGAAATGAAGAAGATGGCGCAGATTGTCGGCAGTTCCGACGTCTACCTGATGGACAGTACCGGCTTCACCATTGCCGCCAACAACTACCAGCGGGACGACAGCTTCATAGGCCGCATCTTCGATTTCCGTCCCTATTTCCAGGACGCCATGCGTACCGGCGATACGGCTATCTACTTCGCACTGGGTACGACGTCCGACATTCGCGGCCTGTACTTTTCCCATCCGGTGAAATCCGATCGCGGGCGCATCCTCGGGGTAATTGCCGTGAAGGTGCAGGTGAACGACCTCGAATCCCAGTGGCAGCGGCCGGTAGCCCTCAATCATGCGGAAATGGTGGTGCTCGACGACGAAGGTATCAGCTTCCTGGCCAGCCGCGACGAGTGGCTCTACCGGGACTTCGAGCCTCGGACGGTCAGCCCCAAACCCAATCTGCGTTATCCCGAGCGGGCGCTTACACCAATCGATTTCGTGAGACTGGGACGTCCGCTTGGCGTGTCCGACCGATCCATGCTGATGCGCGTCGAGGAGCACGGCATCGATCAGGAATACCTGAGTATTCGCATGCCGTTGCCGCAACTGGACTGGACGCTGCAGGTGATGATCGAAACCCAGCAGGTGGTATGGATCCGGTTGCAGTTCCTGATTGCCGGTTTCGTGATTTTTCTTGGCTGTTTCCTGACCTGGCTCTACCTGCGCGAGCGCTATAAACGCGAGGCGGAGCTGGCGCAACGGGGCGTCGTGCTGGAGCGTCGTGTGGCCGAGCGTACGGCGGACCTCGAGAGCTCAAACCGCAAACTTCTGGAAGAAATCCGTCATCGGGAAGAGGCCCAGACCGAGCTCAAGGAAACCCAGCAGGAACTGATACAGGCGGCTAAACTGGCGGTGCTGGGGCAAATGTCCGCAGGCCTCAACCATGAGATGAACCAGCCCCTGACTGCGATCCAGGCCTACGCGCGCAATAGTCGTCGGTTCCTGGAACGGGGCGAGAGTGCCATGGTGGACGCCAACCTGCTGGAGATCGGGCATCTGTGCGACAAGATGGCGGAGTTGACCCGGCAGTTCAAAGTGTTTGCCCGCAAGTCCGAAGGACCGCCGTCTTCTGTGGATTTGCGCCAGCCTGTCGATGCCGCCCTGAAGATCATTACTGCGCAGGAGAGTAGCGAAGGTGTCGCCATCGACTGGCAGCGTCCCGATAACCCCGTGATGTGCCACGGCGACATGATCCGTATCGAGCAGGTGCTGGTGAACCTGATCGCAAACGCCATCCAGGCCGTCGAGGGACGGGACGATCCGCAGATCCTTATCGACATCCGGGAGCAGGACGGTTGGTGGCAGTGCCGTATCCGGGACAATGGGCCGGGACTGCCGGCGAATTCAGAGCAGGTATTCGAGCCTTTCTTTACGACCAAATCCATGAAACAGGGGTTAGGCCTTGGGCTGTCCATCTCCCGCCAGATCGTGGACGCCCTGGGCGGACGACTGACCGGCCATAACCGCAGCGATGATGCCGGCGCCGAATTTATCGTGACCCTCAGCAAACGGGAGACAGCGGAATGAGCGACCCCGCGGTAATCTTTATCGATGATGACGAGCCGATTCGTCAGGCCATGGCCCAGACCCTGGCACTGGAAGATCTGACCATGGTGAGTTTTGCCGACGGCGCCAGTGGCCTGACTGCCATCAGCCCGGACTACGAGGGTGTGGTGCTGTGCGACTACAACATGCCCGGGATGGATGGGCTGGAATTGCTGGACCGCGTGCGCGATATCGACGACTCGATCCCGGTCATTATCCTGACCGGCCAGGGGGATATCAGTACTGCGGTATCCGCCATGCAGCGCGGCGCCTACGACTTTATCGAGAAGCCGTTCGATCATGACGAGTTGATCGAGTTGCTGCGCCACGCCCTGGAAAAGCGCCACCTGGCCCTGGAAAACCGGCAACTGAAAGCCCAGTTGCGACAGCTCACCCGCCCAGGCCCACGCATCCTCGGCGACTCGCCGGCGATGCAGCGGGTGATCGCCACCATCGACCCGATCCTGGACATCTCGGCCAACATCCTGCTGTTCGGGGAAACCGGTTCCGGTAAGGACGCGCTGGCGCGCTATATTCACGAGAACAGTCCCCGCAGTGCCCACAATTTCGTAGCCATCAACTGCGGGGCGGTACCGGAGAACCTGATCGAGAGCGAACTTTTCGGCCACGAACCGGGGGCCTTCACCGGTGCCGACAAGCGTCGCATTGGCAAGGTCGAGCATGCAGACAAGGGCACGCTGTTCCTGGACGAGGTGGAAAGCATGCCTCTGGCACTGCAAGTCAAGCTATTGCGGGTTCTGGAGGAGCGCAAGGTGGAACGACTGGGCAGCAATACGCCGCTCGACGTGGATGTGCGCGTAATCGCCGCCACCAAGTCCGACCTGAAGAAGCTCAGCGACGAGGGCGAATTTCGCGCCGACCTTTATTACCGTCTCAACGTGGTGAAAGTGGATATCCCGGCCCTGCGCGAACGCAAGGAAGATATCCCGCTGCTGTTCCATCACTTCGTGCTGATTGCAGCCGCCCGTTACGATCGTGAGAGTGTGCCGCTGGACGCCGGCCAGGCGGCGCGACTGATGCAGCATAACTGGCCTGGCAATGTGCGTGAGTTGCGTAACCTGGCGGAACGCTACGTGCTTCTAGGTCCAGTTGCCCTTGACGAAACCGGGGTCGCGGTTGGAGAGGATGTTTCAGGTCGCAGGACCCTGGGCGAGATGATGGACGCGTTCGAGCGCTCGGCCATTATCAGCGCGCTGAACGCCTGCCAGGGCAGCCTCAAGGACACCATGGTCCAGCTCGGAATTGCGCGGAAAACCCTCTATGACAAGATGAAGAAGCACGGCCTCGACAAGGCGGAATTCCGTGAATAAATAAGGTTCTTTGCGGTACTGTTTTTATATACAGTATTTGATGCTATCCTTCCCGGCGATCTGATTCGCTGAACGCTACGTCATCGGTAGCGGCTTCATCGATCGTGGCTACATTATCGATAGCGACGATATCGATAGAAACAACAGGAGAAACGCGGTATGGCTGTAACGGCTTTATACTTTTCCGATAGGGACGGGCAGGACATGGCACTGAAGAACCCCGACAAGATGCTTTTCACCACCAAGGCGGAAGCAGACGCGCGGGACAAGATGCTCGAACTGTCGGAAGAAATTATGGTATTCCTCCAACGCCGGGTGGACAATCTGCCGGACGAACTGGCAGAGCAATGCGCCCTGGCCATTGCCGAAGAGCGGGATCTGTTCCAAAAGGCACTGAAAAAGCCGGAGCTGTTGAACGAAGACGCCGAATAGCAGCCGCCGTTAGCCGTCGCTGGAGGAGCAGAGACCCCGAACAACAAGGGATTGCCAACATGAATGTCTGTCTGCGCTCACTCATCATTGTCGCTTTCTGCCTTTGGGGCGTAACGGCCTGTACCACCGTGCCCGAGGAAGACAGCGCTGAAATGAAGCGGGAAGTGAGTTTTACCAATACCTTCTGGCAACTCCAGCACGTGGGTGGCAAGCCGGTGAAAGTGGCGACCGTGCGGGAAACACCGTTCATCATCTTTCTCGACGACGGTCGCGTCAGTGGCTCCACGGGGTGCAACCGGTTGAGGGGGACCTACGGTATGGTGGACGGCAACTTCCGCTTCAAGGAAATGGCGTCGACCCGCGAACCCTGCCCGGAAGGCAATTACGAAACGCCCTTCCTGATCGCCATGAAGAAAACCATGGGGGCCGAAATGGAAGAGAACCATTTGGTGCTGCTCAATGAAGAGGGGCAGATCCTGGCGGTCTTCGAAGCGTTCACTGGTGAGAAGCGCCGAGACGAGTAGGTCCGGTCAGGTTGCGAACACGTCGTTCGGACAGGGAGTCCGGGAAGGCCTGGCTTCCCAGAAACAGGCTCGGGCGAGTCGTGCGGTCGTAAGGACAAACTCAGGCCGGGTAGAGCGGTAGGGGCTCGACCACCACCAATCCTTCACCATCCCCCAGGCTGACCTGCCCATCCTGCACGTTGCATTGCAGGGTCATGGAACGGTTCGCCAGCCCGGCCAGGGCATCACAATCCTTCGGGTTTACTTCGAAAATACGCAGGTTGTCGAACCGCGCCACTTTACCGTGTACCTTGTCCCACCAGGCCGATACGGCACGTCCGCCGTAGGCGAAAAGCACCACCTGGTCGGCGTGGGCGCAGGCCTTGCGGATGCGATTGTCGTCTGGCGTACCCAGCTCGATCCACAGTTCGATCTCGCCGCTCAGGCTCTTCTGCCAGAGGTCGGGCTCGTCGTCAGTGCTTAGCCCCTTGGTAAACTGCAAGGCTTCGTCCGCATAGAGGATAAAGGCGAGCAATCGCAGCATCATCCGCTCGTCCGTTTCCGACGGGTGACGTGCCAGGGTCAGCGTATGGTCGGCGTAGTAATTGCGATCCATGTCCGCAACGTTGAGGTGGGCTTTGAATACAGTGGATTTCAGGGCCATTGCGATGCTCGTTCGGGGCGTGGTTGTGGGCAGTCCAGGAGGCGCAAGCTATTCTCGGGCAAGGCGGTGAGGACGTAAAGCGGAAAACCAAAAGGTACGAATCGACGGACGGAAAGCTAGCAGGGGTGCCTAACGCGAGCGTGTGCTTACTGGCTGGAGAGAGCACACTAAACTTAGCCTAAAGTTCTCCATGCCCAGACATTGCAAGGGGTTTTCCCGACAGCGATAATCAAATGCATTGTAATCGCTAGCGCACCTCGCCTCGATGAGCGGGCTGGGCGAACTCCGACTCGGCACCGTAGGTATCATTGGCTGGCGCGTGTGCTGGTATTGGCCGCATTGAACGCACAGGGAAAGGTATCGAATGGCAGCGAGTCAGGGCACGAGCAAGCAGAAAGAAGTCCAGCGTATTATGGATGTGCTGGCCCGAGCAATTGCCCAGCATCGGCTACCGCCGGGGACGCGGCTGATCGAGGCGCAGATTGTCGACACACTCAAAGCCAACCGCAACCATGTCCAGTCGGCCCTGCAACGGCTGGCTCTCCAGAAAATCGTCACCATTGAGCCCAATCGGGGCGCACACGTGTCCCAGCCCTCAGCACGGGAAGCGCGGGATATCTTTGCGGCTCGCCGCGCCATCGAACGTGGCGTGGTCGAGGCCATTACGCCCGTCAAGATCGAGCAGCACCGCAAACGTATCGATGCCCATATGGCCGCCGAGCGCGAGGCGACCCGGGCCAGTGATCGCCGCGCCATCGTGCGGGAGCTCAGCGAGTTCCACCGCATGCTGGGCGAAGTGTCTGGCAACGAAGTGCTGGTGGATATCCTCGAGAACCTGATGGTGCGCAGTTCCCTGATTGTCGCCCTATACCAGCGCAACGATGTGCCGTCCTGCCAGCATGACGAACACGGCGAAATCCTCGATGCGTTGAGCAAGGGCGATAACGATCTTGCGGTCGCACGGATGCGTTATCACCTTGATCATCTGGAAAGCGAGTTGGCGCTTGATGATGAGGCGGCGCCCGAAGTCAATTTGAAGGAAGCGCTGGCTTCGATCGGCTAGCTTGCCCTGATTCCTGCACCAGAACTCTTTCAAGGGCTAAGCAGCTTCGGCGGCTGCCTTTCGAACGTTTGTCTCCCGCCCTTGAACCCCATCAGTGGTTGCTGGATTCCGGCGATCACCTCCGCCGGCGTTTGCGCATCCAATACGATAAAGTCGGCCCGACAACCCGGCGCCAGCCCGTAATCCATTCGCCCCAAGAGTCGCGCCGACTCACTGGAAATCCAGCCCAGGCATTTCAGCATATCCTCTGTCGTTCCCAGATGGGCAATGTTGGCGTAGAGGTTGGCCTGGCGAATAAGCGATACGTCGCCGAACGGTGTAAACGGGTTACCCACGTTGTTGGTGGACAGTGAACAGGTCACCCCGCAGCGGTGTAGGCGCGCCAGTGGGGCCACACCCCGGGGAATGTCACGAGTGGCGTCGCGGCCGGTCAGGAACAAATCGGTGGCCGGCAGGGCCGTGACCTGGACACCGGCTTCCGCCAGGTCGAGGGCCAGCGCGTTGAAGTGGTCCGGGCACAGTGCCGACAGTTTGGTCGCGTGGCCAATCGTCACTCGTCCGCCCCAGTTGTTTTCACGGGTGCAGCGGATCACTTCCGGGACAGTGAGGCCCTCCGGATTCAAATCGAAATCCAGATGTAGATCCAGGTCGCAGTCATAATGCCGAGCCAGTTCAAACAGCCGGCGAATCTGGCCTTCGGGGTCGCTGTCCATGTACGGGCAGCCGCCCAGTACGGTGGCGCCATTCTCAAGAGCCTGACAAAGTAGCTCTTCGGTCCCCGGATTGTTCAGCAGCCCTTCCTGGGGAAAGACACAGATCTCCAAGTCCACCGCCCAGGCATAGTCCTTCCTCAATCGCTTGATGGCCTCGAAGCCCGTCAACCCGATACCGGGATCGATTTCGACATGGGTGCGCATCAGCGTCGTCCCGTGAGCGATAGCCTGCTCCAGCACCCGGACCCCGCGGGCATAGACATCGTCTTCAGTGAACGCGGCCTTGGCCTGGCTGGTCTGGCTGATCGCCTCCGCCAGGGTCCCTTCCGACAGCCGGCAGCGATCCATGATGCAGGCTTTGTCCAGATGGATATGGGTTTCGATCAACCCGGGCAGGATCAGTCGGCCAGCCAGATCTATCTGCTGCGGCGCCGCGGATCGAGGCGACAGGCGTTCCACGAAGAAGCCATCCTCGATGAGGCAGTCGATGATGGTCTCCGTAGCGTCGGGCAGTCGCAGTTTTTTCAGGATCAACTGATTCATGCGACGTGCTCCCCCAGGTAGACGGCTTCAAATTCGGAATCATTGCACCGTTCCGCTGGTGCTCGAGGTGCTAGCGTTTATATACAGGTTGCTAGCAAAACGGGGGCCATGCTCTAATTTGCTCAAACAGAGGCTTCCTCACAGCGTTGAGCGGCCACGCTGCGCCGTTTTGGTGTGCCTTGCACCGAATGAGCGCAAAAATTGAACAGGACGTGATGACTACTGCGAGGAACGAACATGGAAACCACACCAAACGCCGTCACTGTAGTTAGGGAATTTCTGGCGGCCTCCATGGCGCCGGACCCGGAACAGGCCGCGACCTTTATGGCACCGGATGTGAAGATTACGTTCACGGGTGGCCGCGAAATGCCCGATGCGCAGGCAATTACCGCCTTTAACGCAGCCCGCTACGCCTGGGTGAAAAAGCAGTTGGGCACGTTCGACTGGATGGAGCGAGATGATCATGCCGTCGTCTACTCTACCGGCACGCTTTACGGCGAATGGCCGGATGGCCGTTCATTTTCAGGTAACCGCTACCTCGACCGTTTCGAGGTCCGTGACGGCAAGATCACCCGCATGGATGTATGGAACGACAGCGCTGAGTGGATTCTGGAGCCGGGGATCAATCGTGTCTGATATGGGTAAACCGGAAACTGTCATGTAAATTGACGGGCAGGCGGCTTAACAAGAAGCACAACCAATAAGGAGCTTACATGCCTACCCAGACTGTTTGGATTACCGGCGCGTCCTCTGGTATCGGCGAGGCGCTGGCGGCGCGGTTTGCCCGGGACGGCACAAACCTGGTCCTATCCGCCCGCCGGGAGAACGAACTCAAGCGGGTGGCCGACCGCTGTACCGATGCGGGCCTCGATAGGGATCAAATCCTGATCCTGCCATTGGATGTAACGGACTGGGATGCGCTACCCGGCGCCGTTCAAACGGTGCTGGACACCTTTGGCACGATTGACCTGCTGGTCAATAACGCGGGTGTGTCCCAGCGCTCCCTGTGCAAGGACACGGACATGGCGGTCTACCGCAAGCTGATGGACGTTGATGTCATGGGCCAGATTGCCCTGACCAAGGCGGTTCTGCCACATATGCTGGAGAGGCGTGACGGTCATATTGCCGTGACCGCCAGCGTGGCCGGCAAGGTGGGCGTGCCCCAGCGGACGGGCTACTGCGCCGCCAAACATGCGGTAATGGGCTTCTTTGATGCGCTGCGGGCGGAGGTGGAAGACGACGGTATCCACGTGTCGACCATTGTTCCCGGGTTCATTAGGACCGATATTTCCCGCAATGCCCTGGCGGCCGACGGTAAAGCCTTCGGCAAGGTGGACGACGACATCGCCGGTGGTATGGACGTGGACGAATGTGCCGAGGTGGTCTTCAATGCCCTTAAGGCCCGGAAGCGGGAGATTCCGGTGGGTAAGGGCAAGGAGATGGCCGCACTCTGGGTCAAGCGAATCGCGCCAGAGGTCCTGTTCAAGTTGACTAAGGCGCGGAATTAGTCGGCGGAGAGAGTAGGAGAGCCGAGCGTATGAGCGATCAGCCCAGCGTCTATCTGGCGGGCCCGGAAGTGTTCTTTCCGGAAGACCTTCGCATCCACATTGATGGCAGCAAGAAGGCGGTACTGGCAGAGTTCGGCTTCGAGGGACTGTCGCCGTCCGACAACGCGCTGGACCTGGAACGCGCCGCCAATCCCGCCCAGGTCATCTACGATGCCAACCAGACGTTGATGGATCGCGCAACGGCGTTGATTGCCAACCTCACCCCATTCCGCGGACCCAGCGCGGACGCAGGCACCATCTACGAGCTGGGTTACATGCTGGCCCGAGGCAAGCCCTCCGTGGGCTTTTCGGTCTGCAATGTGCCCTACAACAAGCGGGTGGAGAGCGAAGCGGAAGTGGATGCAAACGGCGCCGCCATCGAACCTTTTGGCCTGTGCGACAA
This sequence comes from Marinobacter nanhaiticus D15-8W, assembly GCF_036511935.1. Lineage (NCBI taxonomy): Bacteria > Pseudomonadati > Pseudomonadota > Gammaproteobacteria > Pseudomonadales > Marinobacteraceae > Marinobacter > Marinobacter nanhaiticus. The sequence continues at coordinate 592,534 of NZ_AP028878.1, forward strand.
CCTGATGCTCGATTGCGGCCTGGCTCGACATGGTGGCACGCTGGTACAGGGCGAGCGTGCCTACCCGGCCACCGGTTTTGCGCCGGAAGACTTCTTCGACGAGGAACTCTTCCGGCGTGCGGTCCGCCACCTACGTTCGCAGATGGGATAACTGCGCAGACGCCTACTGGCCTTCAGCCGCCTTCAGCTTTTCCCGCATGCGCAGGGCGACCAGCATGGTCTTTAGGTGCGGTACGGCTACGCCGTGCTGATCGGCAATGGCCACGACATTCCCCAGTACCGCATCCAGTTCGATGGGCCGGCCGTTGATATGGTCCAGCGCCATGCTGTTCTTGTAGGGCGGCATCTTGCGGGTGCCTGCGATATTTTTGTCGATCAGATCCGCTGACATGGGGTAGCCATCGGCTTCGGCTACGGCCAGCACTTCCTCGGTCATGGTGCGGATCAGATCCTCGCCACCTTCGGTGTCCAGGATGGTCGCCGTGTCGGCGCCGCCCGCGAGGACCGACAGCGGATTGAACGGGGTGTTCCAGAGGCATTTGCGCCAGCGTTCACCGACCACCTGTTCGGTCAGGTCGATCTTGATGCCGCCTTCTATAAACAGGTCTGCCAGGTCGCGGGCGTTGTCGTCGATGCCCTCCGGGTAACGGCCCATCACCAGGCGTCCGTAAGCCTTGTGATGCACCTGCCCCGGACCCACCCGACTGACGGCAATAAAGGCCAGGCAACTGACGATGGGGTTGGCAGGAAATGCATCGGCGATCGCGCGCTCGATATCCAGCCCGTTCTCGATCAGTACAATGCGCGTGTTGTCGCCCATCCAGGGCCGGATCAGTTCCGCTCGATCCACACCCGGTAGCACCTTGACGCAGAGGATCAGGTAATCCGGCGTCGACTCGGGCGTGTCGCCATCGCGGTAGACGTGGTCCGGGCGGTAGGACAGGTCGCCCAGGTCACTCTCGATCAGGATGCCGTTCTCGACCACCGCTTCGTACTCCGAACGCAGCACCACACTGACCGCGCAGCCGGCACGCTTGAGGATGGCGCCGTAAAAGCTGCCGATGGCACCGGCGCCGACGATCAGAATACTGGGTTTATCTGCTGACATAAGAAAGGGGCTCCTTGAGGGGTGCGATGCCGGGCAGAGCCCGGCAGGGAAATACGTGTTTGCCGGTTAGCGACGCCCGGGTGCAGGCCCGAGATGGGCGCCGCCGTCGATAAGGACGGTTTCGCCGGTTGTCAGATCGCCACCGATCAGCAGCCCAAGAACCACCTGAGCGACGGATTCCGGGGTGGCGGTATCCTGCAATGGCGCCGCGGCCTTGGTGCGGCTGAGTAGCTTGGCGTAGGCCTCTTCACCCAGTCCCTTCTCTAGCCATTCGCCTTGGACAAAGCCCGGGCAGACAGCATTGACGCGGATTTCCGGACCCAGGACGCGGGCCAGGGATCGGGTCATGGTAACAAGGGCACCCTTGGAAGCGGCATAGGCAATAGAGCTGCCAATGCCAGACAGACCGGCTATGGAGGCCATGTTGATCACGTGGGCAGTCCTCCGGGCCCGCAGCGCCGGCTCGGCGGCTCGGGTCATCTGGTAGGGACCGATGGTGTTCACGGCATAGAGATCCAGGAAGTCCTGCTTGTCGAGACCCTCCAGATCCGCATGGTTGCAGAACTTGGTGGTGCCGGCGTTGTTCACCAGGATATCCAGTTGGCCGAATTGGTCGAGGGTGGCTTTCACCAGGTTGCGGCAGTCCGCATCCTGGGCCACATCAGCCTGGAGAACCAAGGCCTTTACCCCAAGATTCCGGCAATCCTCGGACACGGCTTCGGCGCCGGACTGATTGCGGCTGTAAGTGATCACGACATGGCAGCCCTGTTCGGCCAGGGTGCGGGCGATGGCGGCACCGATGCCGGAGGAGGATCCGGTGATTAGTGCGACGGCGTCTTTGATTTTCATAAGGCCTTCCTGCTGGTCTTGTCTGATCCGTGTGTCTGGATCTTGTTGTATCGCATTTGGCATCTTGGATATTGTTTTGCGGTATCGTCTCTCGTTCTGCGGAATAGGTCAATTTTACTATTGATCTTGGTCAGGCAAGGCGCCAGCGGGATGGAAAGCCTCCTGCCGGGGGCAGACGCTATAAGTGGCGGCCTTCATGGTTACGGTTAAGATTAAAACCAAATCCGGTCTCTGGGATCCGCGCAATATTTACATCGCCTACCTCATGCCGTTGTCATCCTGACCGGGTAGGTCAGGGCCGCGCAACGACCCGAAAGCCTCTACACCGGCCTTGATGAGCATTTGTTAATTCGCATTCAACCTTCAAGAAAGGGCAGGTACGCAAGTATCGCGCCGGACCTTGATTTGAAAGCGCCTAAGGAATTGTAAAGCATAGGTTTTTCCTCCGACAGAAATTAACGTATGACATTGCCTAAGACTTGGCATTGATCCTTGTGTAGCGGAAGAATGCACTGCAAAAGACGTAATGTTTAGTTCTAAATGGCGTCCACTGTCGGCGGCGTCGGCCTGAGGCTGACGCGGTGAACTACGTCATCCAGCCGAAATATTGTTCTGTTTGGATGGAGTTTTGGCGTGGGTCTCCAGGTTCGGCGTGAACAGGCCAAGCGAGGAAATGCCCGGCTATAGGGCGATAACGGTATCGGCTGGCTGCTATTGGTGCAGAGAGCGGTTGCCCTGTTTCGATAAGCGGTGAGATGGGTATTGGCGGCCCCGTTGGTCGCGAGACCCGTAGAACTGCAACACGGAAAAGGTCGTTATTTTCCTCCGAATTGGGCCTTTTCTTGCAAGGTCTAACTTGAGCGATTGAATGCCGGGCCGTATGACTACGGCAGGCATGGCAATGGTTCTGGAAGGCGGCCTTGCGGTCTCAATGTCGCAGTCGGAACAGGATAGTCTTCAAATGGAAGTGTATTTGCGCTCTCTCACCGTTTTGCTCTGTTCAATGATGCTGATGGTCTCCGGGCCCTTGCAGGCCCAGGAAGACGACGCCTATACGCTGGGCCCGGGGGACAGGGTCAGCGTCAATGTCTACGGTCAGGAAGACCTGACCACAGAAGCTGAAATCGGTGTCGATGGCACCGTGGCCATGCCGCTTCTTGGCTCGGTAGAGATCGCCGGCATGACCGCACGAATGGCAGCGCGGGTCATCGCGAAACGCCTGGAGGTGGGCGGCTATCTGCAAAATGCCCACGTAAACCTCCTGGTGACCGAGTACAACAGCCAATCGGTTGCCGTTCTTGGCCAGGTTAACCAGCCTGGACGTATCACCTTGCGCGGCCCGACGACGCTGACTGAAGCCCTGGCGATGGCTGGCGGTATCAATCAGGGGGGTAGCGAGCGCATTGTCCTCGTCCGTGTCGACAAGGATGGCGACCAGTCACGTCGCGAATACTATCTCCGTGAGTTGCTGGACAGTCAGGCTGAAGATCGGGAGACCGTCCGCCTGTCAAACGGCGACACGCTATATGTCCCCTTGATGGACCAGTTCTACGTAAACGGTCAGGTGCGCAACCCAGGTACCTATGCTATCGACCGTCCTCTCAACGTCATGCAGGCATTAACGATCAGTGGTGGCATGAACCAGCGCGCCAGTAAGGACTCGGTAGTCCTTTATCGTCAGCAGAAGGGTGGTGGCGTCGAAGAGCACGATGCCGAACTCTATGAACCGATCCAGGATGGTGACGTTCTTTTCGTCAAGGAAAGCCTTTTTTAATTGCCTGCTCCACAGGGATGAACGATGAACAAGCGATCAAGACGATTGGGTGATGTCCCGGCTCCGAAATCCTTATCGGGGCAGCAGCCGGGCCGCAACAGCACTGGATTTCCCGAGGCATGCGATCACAGCCGGCCTGGGGAGGAGGCGTCAAACCCATGACCTTCGATACTTTTTTCCGCGTTCTACTGGCCCGGTGGAAGCTTATCTTCGTTTGCTTTGCACTCTGCGTTGCGGCGGCGTTGGCGATTTCCGTCATGCTGCCGAAAAGCTACACGGCATCGACCGAACTCATTATCGATGACAAACCCAAGGACCCCCTAAGCGGTCAGTACCTGCCTGCTGACAAAGGCTACCTGGCGACCCAGGTCAACGTCATCACCAGCCGCAACGTGGCCAACCGCGTGTGGTCGTTGCTGAGCGACGAGGAAAAGGCGTTGGCGCGGCAACAGTTCAGCGAGGAGGCGCTAGCCCAGAATGAGCCTGAGCAGCTGGTCGCCGGCTATGTCATGCAAAACGTAAAGGCATCGCCGGGAAGCGATAGCAGTGTCGTCAAGATAAGCGTCGATAGCGAGAGTCCTGAATTCGCCGCCATGCTGGCCAATGCCGTCGCAGGAGCATATATCCACGCCAGTCTCGAACTGCGTACCGAACCAGCGCGTCGATTCACCGAATGGTATGACGGGCAGTTGGACGTATTGCGCGGTAACCTGCAGGAGGCTCGTCAGTCGTTGTCCTCTTACCAGAAGGAACACGGTATCGTCGCCGTCGACGAGCGTCTCGATGTAGAAAACAGCCGCCTGCGTGAGTTGTCTTCTATGCTGGTTGCCGCCCAGGGGCAGCGTCTGCAGGATCAGGCCCGTCAGAACAACAGTCAAAGCGAGAACTGGCGAAGGGCGAGTTCAGACGTATTGAACAACCCCGTCTTGCAGCAGCTTCGTTCGGACCTCGCCGCAGCAGAGGCTAACCTTGAGGAATTGTCCACCAGTCTCGGCGTAAACCATCCCCAATACATCCAGGCGCGGGCAGAGGTGCTCACCTTGCGCTCGCGCATCGCCGAAGAGACGGCAGTCGTCGGCAATAGCATCGAATCCGAGGCTGCGTTGTCCTCAAGCCGCGAAAAGGAACTGGCTCAGGCCGTGGCCGAGCAGAAGCAGAAGGTTCTTGAGTTAACCTCCCAACGGGACGAGCTCGCTTTTCTGCAGCAGGAGGTGTCCACCGCGCAGGAAGCCTACCGCGCGGCGGCTAACCAGGCCTCTGCAAATCGTCTGGAAAGTCGTCTGGCAGAGTCGAATATCGCCGTGCTGAACGAAGCGATTGCGCCCTCTCTGCCGTCGGGACCAAACGTTAAACTCAACCTGGTCATTGCGGCGGCTCTTGGCGTACTCGCCGGGATCGGGTTGGCGTTGATGCTTGAACTCTTCAATCGCAGGGTTCGTGGCCGTGCTGATCTGGAAGAGATGCTGGGGCTCCCTGTACTGGCGTACCTGCCTAATGAACGCAAACGCTGGGCATAAGCCGAGGAGGTAAAAGGATGACCGAATATGCCCCGCCTGTCGTTGGTAGTAACGACGCGTCAACGACCTCGCGCGCTTTGGCCAAGAGTGGCCAGATCGGGCGGCTGCTCTATGAAAACGGCAAATTATCGGCGGATGATGTCGACCGTGTGGCCAGGCTTCAGGAGGAGCGAGGTCTCCGGTTCGGTGAGGCCGCCGTGGCCCTGCGCCTGGTGACCCCTGACGATGTCAGGATGGCGTTGGCAGAGCAGTTTTCGTATCCGGTTGCGCCATTGTCAAACACGGATCTCGATCGCTCGCTGACCGCCGCCCTGCGTCCGCAGAGCCCGAGGGCGGAAGCATTACGTGGGCTACGCAGCGAACTGATGTTGCGTTATTTCGATCGGCCGGAGAAGCGTATTCTGCCGCTGGTCAGCATCGACGGCGCCGATGAAGGGGGAAAGCTGGTCGCCAACCTTGCGATCGTATTTTCCCAGCTGGGCGCTCGGACACTGCTTGTGGACTGCAACCTGCGACAGCCCTCGCTTCACGGCCTGTTCGGGCTGCCCAACCGCCATGGTCTGTCGGACATCCTGGCCTCGCGAGCCAACTTTCGACCGCAGTTATGCTCTCCTTTGGAATCGCTCTGGCTCCTTAACGCGGGTACGCCAGCACCCAACCCACAGGAACTGCTGGCCAATAAGCGCTACCGCACCCTGACGGCCAAGCTCGCGGAGCAGTTCGATGTGGTGCTCGTCAACACACCCTCCCTGGGTACCAGCCTGGATGCACAACTGGTAGCCAACCGCGCTGGAGCGGCCCTGATCGTCGCCAAAGAGCATGTTACTTCGATGCGCCGTCTCGATGTGGCCAGTCGTCGCCTGCAGGAAGTGGGCGTCGAACTGTTGGGCGTAACGCTTTCTCAGTAAACCGCTAGTCGTCGGCCATGAGGATCGGCGATTGGCGTCGGAGGGATTCGATTGCTTCAGAAAGCCGTTAATGAATCCAGGCAGTTGCAGCTGATCCTTCTGGTGGTCGGCGCGACTGTGTTTTATCAGGCGGCTTTGTGCGCGCTAAATACGTTCGGCTTTCCCGTTTCCAGGGCAATGATAATGGCCTCCGAGTTCCTCATCCTGGTGGCCTGCCTGCCGCTCCTGATACCGAGAGTCCTGCCGGGTGTGATGATCCTCGCGGCATTCAGCGGCGCCTTCCTTTGCCTGCAGGCGTTGTTGCGCGGAGGGTTGGATCTCAAGGCTTTCCGAGATTTGCTGATTCCCCTGTGCTTTTACTGGGCGGGTCGAAACGTTGGAAGCCCGGCTCAGGCCGACAAGGCGCTCAGGATTATTGTCGGGGTGGTGCTGTTCTTCGCTTTTTTTGAACTGCTGGCGCTGGATGTCTATACCCGGATTTTCAATATCTTCTCCTACTACGTCAGTACGGGTAGCCTGGAAGAGATAACCGAGTATCAGCGGGACAGCCGCCTGCAGATGAATGGTATCCGTCCGCCAGGCATCGGCCGCACGCTGCTACCCGGGTTGCTGGACAGTCATCGCGTGTCTTCGGTCTTTCTCGAACCCGTATCGCTGGGCAACTTCGCAACGATTGTTGCGGCCTGGGGGCTGGCCAAGGACAAGAGCCAGCTGCGTGACACGCTCATCTTCGTGGGCGCCGCGGTGGTATTGATCGTGCTGGCCGACTCCCGCTTCGCCCTGCTGAGCGTGTCCTTCCTCCTGTTTGCCCGTTTCGCCCTGGTGGGATGGGCCAACTACCTGCCGTTCCTCATGCCGATCGGCATACTGGCGATGCTGGTGGCGATCGGGATGTTCTGGAACGGCGTCTACGGCGACGACTATATCGGACGGCTTGCCTCCAGCGGTCGCAGCCTGGTCGAGTTCAACGTGGCGAATCTGCTCGGCTTCGGCCACAACGGGGGCTTCCCGGACCAGGGCTACGCCTATTCCTTCTCCAAGTTCGGTCTGGTGCTGGTCATGGTGCTTTGGTTCGTGTTCTGGCTGATTCCTGCGCCGGACGACCAGGCTCGCCGCTTCCGCTGTTATATCGGCGTCTATGCCTCGCTCATTCTCTGCGTCAGCGGCAGCTCGCTGTTTGCCCTCAAGACGGCGGGGGTTGTCTGGTTCCTGTTTGGCATCGTAATGCGGGACCCGGCCCGCTTGCCGGAAACGTCCGAGAAATCGTTGAAAAGGAGGTTGCCTGTGGTTGCTCCGGCTCCCGGTAAGAAAGGGGTTCGTGCCTGATGGTCAATGTTACCCATGTCGTTCGTCAGTACCTGCCTTCGATTGGCGGTATGGAGGATGTCGTTCGCAACATTGCGGTCAACCAACTGGCCCAGACCGGGGTGCAGCCGCGCGTTATTACCCTGGACCGGCTTTTTCGACAGGGTGAAAACGCCTTGCCCAAAGAGGAGGAGATCGACGGCATCCAGGTGACGCGTTTGCCGTACTTCGGCTCGACCCGCTATCCGGTGTGTCCACGCATCCTGCAGGAAATCCGCAAGGCAGACGCCGTCCATGTGCATGGCGTCGACTTCTTCTACGACTTTCTCGCGGCGACCAAGTGGATCCATCGCCGTCCGCTGTTGCTCTCGACCCATGGTGGTTTTTTTCACACCGACTTTGCCAGCCGGCTCAAACAACTTTGGTTCCAGACGATTACACGCGCATCGTCCACTGCCTACGAACGCATCATTGCCACCAGCGAGAATGACGGCCAGATGTTTCGGCAGGTGGTCACGCCTTCGCGTCTGAAGGTGATCGAGAACGGTGTGGATACTGCAAAATATGCCCAGAGCGCCAGTCCCGACCTGCGCAAGACGCTGATCTACTTTGGGCGGTGGTCGTCCAACAAGGGCCTGATGGAATCGCTTGACTTCGTCCAGGCGCTCAACGAAAGGGACCCGGGCTGGACACTGATCGTTGCGGGGCGCGAATACGACTATTCGATACAGGCATTGCAAAAGGCGGCCGCTGAACGCGGGCAGGCGGATGCTGTCCGGATCGAGCCCAACCCAACCAACGAGCGCCTGCGGGCATTGATAGGCGAGGCCAGCTATTTCCTGTGCCTGTCCCGCCACGAGGGATTCGGTCTTGCGGCGATCGAGGCCATGAGCGCTGGCCTTACACCGGTTCTGAACGGCATTCCCCCGTTCCAGCGACTGGTGGACGAGAGCCATATCGGCCTGATCGTGGAGCGCTCCCGACCTGGCGACGGAGCCCGGAACCTTCTTGAATTGCATGATCAGGGGCAAGCGGCCGCTGCCGAGCGCCGTCGTCATGCGATGGCCTTTGCCGATCGCTACAGCTGGCATCGCATCGCCAATGATTACTTCGACATTTACCGACAACTGGATGGCTGACTATGGATGGGCAAGCACGGAAAACGCAGACGAACCGGCGTCGCGGCGCGCTCGCACTCCTGGCTGGACTGACCTTATTGGCCAGCGTGGGGCAGGCTGCAGCGGCGTGCCTGGACGCTGGTAACCTGCGCGGCGTCAATCTCGCCGGCGCCGAATTCAATAGCAAGAAGCGTCCTGGAGTGATGTACCAGGACTACACCTACCCCAGTGCCAGCGAAATCGACTACTACGCGAAAAAGGGCGTGAACGCGATTCGTCTGCCGGTCCGTTGGGAACGCGTGCAGCGTGAGCTATACGCCGAACTGAACGACCAGGAGATGAACGCAATCAGCAAGACGCTCGGCCTGGCCAGGGACAGGGGGATCTGCCTCATCCTCGATATCCATAACTACGGTCTGTATAACGGCAATCCCATCGGGTCGTCAGACGTCCCCGTGGATGCCTTTCATGACCTCTGGCTCAAGATTGCGGACGAGCTGGGTGATCCCGAGTATCTCGCGCTCGATCTGATGAATGAGCCGTTCAAACTCGAAATCGCCACCTGGAGCGACATTGCACAAAGCACGGTCACAGCGCTTCGTGATGCACAGGCCAAGCAGTTGATATTTGTTGCAGGAGGCCGCTGGAGCGGCGTTCACGAGTGGAATAAGACGTTTTCCGGAACTAGTAATGCCCAGGCGTTCGCCGACTTGCGAGACCCCCTTGATCGTACGGTTCTCGAGGTCCATCAGTACGCCGACGAGTACTATTCCGGCACCAAGGAAGTCTGTCATCCGCCCGACCATTTCAACCCGATGTTCGAGTCCATCGAGCAGTGGGCGCAGACCAACGGCCAGCAGCTTTTCCTGGGCGAGTTCGGCGTGCCGGCGTCCGAGCAGTGCCTGGCTTCCCTGGAGCGCATGCTCAGCCTGATGGGTAACACCAACGTCTGGCGTGGCTGGACCTACTGGGCCGGTGGCGCCTGGTGGGGTGACTACTTCCTGTCCATCGCACCTCAGGATGGTCAGGACTCGGCGCAAATGGATGTGGTCGAACCTTTCCTGGAGGCGAACAGATGCCCTGAAGGCGGTCGAACGGACTGTCCGATGCCACCCCAGGACCTAGAGGTGGATGGCAACTGATGACGCAAAGGAAGGACGAGGTAATGACGACGATGGCGAGGCGTATGCCTGAAGGACAAGATGTGGGGGATGCGCGGGCCGCTGGGGTCGATGACAGCCGGCCCACCTATCTGGTGCTGTCTGCCCACGATTATCGTTCGCCGCGAAAGGCCAACATTCACTTTATTACCGAGGAACTGGCACGCCGGGGACGCGCGCGATTCTTTTCCCTGCGTTATAGCCGCCTGTCTCGTTATACCGGTGACCCACGGCTGTCGCTGGACGCTCAGGCAAACCGGGTCGAGCAGCATGAGGGGGTGGACTGCTTCCTCTGGAAGACCCTGCTTCATCCCATCAATACGCGCAGACCGTTGCTGCGACCTGCCGAGAGCGTGATGTTTAGCTGGTACGTTGGCGCCGCCGGCAAGACCCTGCGCCAGTGGATGGCCGAAGCTGATGTGATCATCTTCGAGAGCGGCATCGCGCCGATCTTCTTCGACCTTGCCAAGCGCATCAACCCGTCGGCCGAGACGGTCTATATCGCCTCTGATGATCTGGACACCATCAATGTCGCGGACTATGTGAAGCGCACCTTCCAGCGTATCGCACCGCAAATGACCACCATTCGTCTGCCGTCGAAGGCCCTGGCTAAAGCGATGCCTTCTGGGCCCAATCTCTGTTTTATCCCGCATGGTATCGACCACTCCCTGGTCGAGGCGGCAGGAGAGTCGCCCTACGGTTCCGGCACGCATGCAGTGTCGGTGGGGTCGATGTTGTTTGACCCGGACTTCTTTATCTACGCGTCCAAACGCTTTCCTGATATCCATTTCCATATTATCGGCTGTGGTCAACCGGCGCGGGAGGAATACGGGGCCAACGTGACGGTCTACGACGAAATGCCGCACCGGGACACGATTCGCTATCTCAAGCACGCCACCTTCGGCATAGCCCCCTATCGATCCTCCCAGGTACCCGACTACCTCGCGGATACGTCGATGAAGCTGATCCAGTACGACTTTCTCGAGTTGCCCGCGGTTTGTCCCTGGGCCGTGGTGGGTGATTACGACACCCGGATCGGCTATACGCCCGGGGACGATGCGTCGATTGAGAAGGCAATCCTGCAGGCATTGGATGCGCCCCATCGGTCGTCACGCAAGCACCTGGACTGGAAGGCCGTTACCGACCGTGTCCTGCAGCCACAGGACTATGACGATACACGCATCCGGGAAGGAGCCCCGATATGACCGCGGTAGGTGATGAGATGCTCCCGTTAGGCGGGCTAAACGTGAAGGCGCTGACCTTTGATGGCCTGGTCCAGAGGATCTATACAGATGTCGATGCAGGCAGGCAGGTCGCGCTGTTTTACGTCAACAGTAACCTGATCAATAAGTGCGAACCCATTCGGGACGCGTTGAACGGGCCCGATGTGATCATGGTGAATGACGGCATCGCAATGGATCTTGCCAGTTGGCTGGTGCACCGTCGCCGCTACCCCGAGAACCTTAACGGCACGGATTTTACGCCGGCCCTGCTGGCTGAAAATGCAAACTCCAGCGATCAGCCCTGGCGTGTCTTTCTCTATGGCAGCAAGCCCGGTATTGCCGAGCAGGCCGCCGAAAAGCTGCGTGAATCGAACGTGCAGGTGGTCGGCACGTGCGACGGCTACAACCGGGATAGCGACGCGATCATCGGTGAAATGAATGCGTCAGGCGCGAACGTGGTGTTGGTGGCCATGGGTAACCCGCTGCAGGAACAATGGATCCTGGAGCATCGCGACAGGCTTGATGCCCGGTTGCTGATAGGTGTCGGCGCGTTGCTGGACTTCCTGGCGGGAGATAAGCCGCGGGCACCGTTGTTGATCCGCCGTATGCGCCTGGAGTGGGCATACCGCCTGAGCCTCGAACCGACCCGGCTGTTACGCCGTTATACCCTCGACATGCTGATCTTCCTAGCGCGCTGTAGTCGCCACCGCCCTGCCAAGCTTGAGAGGCCGTCGGGGTGAAACTGACGGCAGAGTCGGTTTCTTTTGCCCTAAACCAAGCTTAGGGAATGTTTGATGGGCACGTGGGAAGGTCAGTCTTGTTGATGGTAAGGGAACCATGGATCTGAAAAAGCGGCTGGGGTACAGCACGATATGGATGAGTATCGGTGCTACGGGCACCAGTATTACAAGCTTTGTCGTCTTTGTTGTGATTTCACGGCTGCTGACCCCGGCGGAGATTGGGTTGGTTGCCTTCACCCTGATACTGGTAGACATCGGTAAGCTGATTGCCAATGCCGGCCTGGGCAAGGCGATCGTGCAGGATCCGGAATGCGGCGAGACCTTCGCCTCAACCTGCTTCTACCTGAACCTGATTTTTGCCACCCTGACGGCGGCATTGTTCTATTTCATCGGCGTACCGCTGGTGGAGGCTTTCTATGATCCTGCCGCCGGCCCCATCCTGCAGGTGTTATGCCTGCTCCTGTTCCTGGAGGGAGTGAAGGCCGTACACGAGGGTAAGCTGAAGCGCAGCTTTGCCTTCCGTATCATCGCCGCCCGAACCGTTTTCAGTAGCCTGATTTCAGGCGTGGTCGGGGTCTACATGGCATTTGCCGGGTATGGCGTCTGGGCACTGGTGGCGCAGCAGGTGGTCAATCTCGGGTTGGTCTCTTTGACAACCATCTGGATGGCCCGATGGCGTCCGAGTCTTACCTTCTCGGCGGGCCATGCGAGGAAACTGATGCGCTTTTCGTCGCCTTTGCTGGCCGCGCAGCTTATGGGAACGGTGAGTTCGAAGGTTTACGAACTGCTTGTCGGTATCCTCATTGGTCCGGCCGCTTTGGGATTATTCAAAGTGGGTGGCCGCGCCCTCTACATCCTGCAGGACATTGTTCTCAAACCCTTCGAGCACACCCTGCTGTCGGCCCTGTCGCGCCTGCCCGATACGCCAACCATGGCTCACGCAACCATGCGGGTTATCCGCATGAGTGCCTATATGACCTTTCCCATCTTTTTCGGTGCCGCGGCCATTGCACCGGATTTCATCGTGCTCGTCTTTGGGCAGAAATGGGAGACCAGCGGGCAACTCATGACCATTCTCGCATTGGGCATCCCGCCAATGGTGGTCGGGTTTCACATCAAGGATGCACTGACGGCAAAGGGCCATTCGCGCCAAGTGATGAACCTTGCGGGTGTTATGCTGGCCATAAACGGTGTGTTGGGTCTGAGCACCGTACCTCTGGGATTAACCGCCGCCGCAGTCGGTTTTTCCGCCCGTAATTACATCGTACTGGTGTTCTACCTGAGGCTGTTCAGGCGAATGATGGGGCAGAGTCCTATGGGTGTGCTGAAGGCTGTAGGGCCTGCATTCACTGCTTCGATAATGATGATGTTGCTGGTTATGGGCGTCGGCATGGCCGTGCCGGGCGATGTGCCCACCTATTTCAGCGTGCCCATGATGTGCCTGGCCGGTATCGTTTTCTACCTGTTGCTGATGGCCACGGCCTTCAAACAGGAGACGAGCAACTTCCTCGACGAAGGTGCAGACATGTTGCCGGCGAAGGTCAAACCCGTGGCTCAGGTTCTTCAGCGGTTGCTGGGCACGACCTGACAACACATAAATGGAAAAGGGCAGGTCCCGGAGGGTGGCGTGGCACAGCCCGTCCGGGGAAGGCGCTCCAGTGGACTTCTAGAAGTTGCCCACAAGGCCCAACGAGAATATCCGTGCGGTGTAGTTGCGGTCGTCGATGGGGGAATCCCGTTGCTGCCAGTTGCTATTGAAGCGGACGCTGATGGTGTCGGTGAAAGCATAGTCCAGGATCAAAGGGGTCCAGCTGTAGAGCTCTTCATCCCTCGGCGTTCGACCAAAACTATCGTCGAACTCCTGGAATGCTGCCCGCACGCCGGTTTCCAGGGTAATCTTTGCGGTCCAGTCCCAGGTCATCGATAGCGCGACACGATTCACTTCACTGGGGTTGGTGGAATCTTCCCCGACGGCGGGTTGTTCATAGCCGTACAGAAACATGAATGCGGTTTTTTCGGTGGCTTGCCAGTCGGTCTGGATGCTGGTTTCCAGGCCCGAGTCCGTGTTGACCTCACCGTCCCGATTGAAGTAGCCGATGTTGCCCGTCAGCATGGTTTTGCCGGTCATCTGCCATTCAGTTTCGAACGCAACACGCTGGTAGTCGTAGTCGAGATTCTCGTCGACTTCGGGCAACCCGCCACTTTCCTGGTTGAGATAGTTGCGCTCGCCATCGGTGTATCGCAGCGTCACGGTCGACCCGCGGCCGGACTGGAACTGGATGCCCGCGTTGTAGTCCTGCTCCTCGTAATCGAGGGATTCGCGATCATCGTTGGAGTGCGTCTGCTCCGCGTCCCGGACGCCACCGACCAATGCCCAGCCGGTGTAGACCTGGTATTTCAGTGTGGCGCGCTTTTCGTCCCGGTTGATAATGTCCTTGCCTACAAAGTCGATACGTTCGGCGAGGCGGTCCCGGTAGTCCCAGCCCAGATCGAATTTGAGACGTGAACCTATGAAACCATTCCAACCCAAGCCCCCCCTGTAGAGGGAGGCGTCGAGAAAGTCACGCCGTTTATGCCGATAGCGCGCCGCCCCTACGCTGGCGCTCAGCGTTTGACGACTGAACGTCTTGTTGTAAGCCGCGCCCACACTGCCGCGGGTAATCTGCTCGGAGGATGAACCGGGCTCCCGGTTATAGTTGCTGTCCCAGGTATGGTTGAGGCCTGCATTCACATTGAAGTTGTCCTCTTCGACATCCGTGGCTGCAACCGCCTGGGTCGCGCAACAGAGAAGAAGTGTGAGCTGCGAAAACGTATGAGATCTCATTCTGACCCTTATTGTTGAGGTACCCCGGCGAACGCTCGTGATGTGCGATAGCCGGGGGCGGCCCGAAAACGTGAAAAAATGATGTCGGCGTGCGTTTGGCAACAACACCCTGGAGGGTGCCTATCGACACGCCCTAGGGTTTGCTATCCGCCGCCGTCCGTTTCTGGGTGAGCCGTAGCAGGCGCCTGTACGTCGTACTGGCCCAGAGGAGGAGCTGGGGCAGGGACTGGGACACGAACAGCAACACACGGGCGGGTAGATAGCCAGACTCCTGGTAGGCATGCCGGTAAAAGGTCCTGGCGTTGTCGAGGTCGCCATCGGCGGCAAAGCGGCTGCCGATCAGGAAGAGGGACTTGGACAGTTCGCGGCTGGGCGGTTTGGTCAATGCGCCCTGGAGTCCGTAGCGGTCCAGGGGATCGGTGCGACCGTCCAGGCATTCGCTGTGGCAAAAGACCGCGAAATCCGACAGGTAGCGTTGCAGCAAAAGACGATGCGGATCGGCTGAGACGGAGCCGGGCATCTTGGCATACTTGCGATAGAGCACATCGTCCAGTACCACGAACTTCGTATGGTAACTCAGGCGGCACCAGAGGTCCCGGTCCTGGGCGCATACGAAGAACGGCCGGTACTTGCCTACTTTGTAGAAGAGATCGCGGCGGAACATGACTTCGCCATGGTGAAAGGGATTGTGCTTGAGCAAATGTTCCCGCGCGTCGCCGTCAAAGGATGAACCCGTGACGAAAGGCGGACGGCTGCTTTGCAGTGTCACAATCTCGGAGTGACAGCCGACGACACCGACATCCGGCCGCGTGTCCAGAAGCTGGCTTTGCAGTCGTAGCCGGTCGGGCAAGGCGGTATCGCCGCTCCCATGGATCGCAATATAGTCGCCGGACGCCTGGTCGATTGCATTGTTGATCGCGTTGACGAAGCCCTGGTTCGGAGCCGTAATGACACGCGTCCGGTGATCCTCGAACTGTTTGAGCTGTTCGAGCGTGTCGTCAGTCGAGCCATCGTCCACCAACAGGATCTCGTAGTCGTCATAGGTCTGGTTCTGCAAACTCTCGGCTGTTTCCTTGACCCATTTTGAACGGTTGTAAAACACCGAGACGACTGAAACGTGCGCCATATCTGCGTTCTCTTTTAGTGCCTGTTGATCAGTGGCCGAAGGCCGCTTGCTGGAACATCTGCTCGGCTTTCAGGTGGGCCGGGGTGAGCTCGCCCTCCGGTGTCAGGTACCTGACTTCGGCTGGCATGTCGTAGCCCGTGTGCTGTTTGACGGTATCCCGAACCTTGTTGATGAGATAGAGGAGATCGCTGGCCGTGGCCTTGCCGTTGTTGACGATGAAATTGGCATGCAGGGGGGAGATCTGTGCGCCGCCGTGCTTCATGCCTTTTAGCCCACACTTTTCGATGACCGCGCCAGGCGGACCATACTCGTCATACATGGCAGGGTTGCTCACGAACACGGACCCGCAGTTTGGCAGTTTGCGGGGGAATTTCTGTCGGCGTTGGCGCAGGATGGTAAGCATCGACCGGCGTATCGCTTCTGACTCACCTGAGTGGTCGAACTGAAAGCGGGCTTCGAGGATGATTTCGTGGGTGCCCTGGAAGCGCGACGCACGGTAGGCAAAGGTACACGACGATTGGTCGTAGTACCGTAATTCGCCCTCGGGCGTCATCGTCGTGACTTCAACGATATTGTCGCCAATGCCCTTACGCTGGCTGCCGCCATTCATGTAGATCAAACCGCCCAGGGTACCCGGTATACCGCACACATGTTCGGCACCAGTAAGTCCGGCCCGGGCGACCTGACGAGCGAACTCGGGTACCCATACGCCGGCCTGGCTCCAGACGCTGTCGCCATCGATACGCATCGAGGCGAACGCGGCACCAAAATGGATGCCGAGAACCCGCAGCCCTTCGTCCGCAAACATGAGATTCGAGCTGGAACCGATCACCACGTACGGAAGGCCGGCTTCGTTGACAAAGGTCATTAGCTTGCGGACTTCATCCACCGTTCGTGGCGCCACGATGCAGTCTGCTACTCCTCCGACACGCCATCGGCTGAGGGCCGACAGGTCCACCTGTTCATGGACAGCGCCGGGCAGGATCGACTGCAGGGTAGCCACCGCAGACCTCAAGTCAGATGATGCTTGGGCAATCGTCTCCATGCGCCGCTACTCTGCTTCGATCAGCGACGCGTGAACGCCCAGGGTCTTGAGCTTGTCGATAAGGCCGTTATAGCCTCGCATCGCCATATGCACATCCTTGATCCGGCTCTGGCCATCGGCGCAGAAGGCGGCCATCACGAGGGCCATGCTACCGCGCAGGTCGGTGGAGGACACGTCAGCGCCTTTCAGCCTGGCGATACCGTGCGTCGTGATCTTGCCCGGCTCACACGAGATGGCGTCTTCGCTGAAGCGGCTCAGTTCGCGGGCGTAGGCGATGCGCTCGGGATAACGGTAATCAAATGTGCGGGAGATGCCGTTGGCTTTCATACCCAACAGCACATAGAAGGACTGCATGTCAGAGATAACGCCCGGGTGGGTCCCGCACGCGAGCTCGAACGGTTGAATACCCTGGCGAATACATTCGCCGGATATGAACACCGAGTCCGAATTGCGGTAAAGATCGATCCCCGCTTCTTCCAGGTGCAATAATGGGACCTTCATGTGTTTGAACGGCACGCCCTCGACGAACACGTTGCCGCCGGTCATCGCTGCGAAAACAATCCAGGTAAGCGCCTCTATCCGGTCGGGCATGACGGCAAAGGATGCACCGCGCATGGGGCCTCCCACGCCTTTCACCCGAATCAGGCTGTTGCCATAGTTCTCGATGTGGGCGCCCATCTGGCCCAGCATGTCGATCAGGTCCTCGACTTCAGGAGTGATATAGGCGTTGCGGATCTCAGTGGTGCCGGTCGCCACCGAGGCGCACATCAGAGCATTTTCGGTACCCCCGACAGTGGAAATAGGGAAGTCGATTGCCCCGCCTTTGAACGAACCGTTGATTTCAATGTAGTCGGCTTCTTCCTTGACGTCGCACCCCAGGTCTTTCCAGACCATCATATGCAGGTCATAGCCGCGTGAGCCGATCTTGCAACCGCCCGGATAAGGGATGCGTGCGGTACCATTGCGCACGATCTGGCTGGCGGTTAGCAGGTAGGTGGTTCTGATAGGAAGGTCATAGTTGTCGATGGATTCATAGGACAGGCTCGGTGTCCTTATCTCCACGAACTCTCGCTCATCGTCGGCCTCGACCTTGGCGCCCAGTTCCCGCATGAAGCGGATCTTCTCCACGACATCCACCAACTGGGTGGGGAAGTTACGGATACGCACGGGCTCTTCAGCCAGCATGGAGGCCGCCAGCAAACGTGTGGCAGAGTTCTTCGCCCCGCTGACCTTGACCTTGCCCGAAGGAACCTGGCCGCCTTCAACAATCATGTCGTATTTCATGGACATTCCTTCTCCTTGGTTTGGAATTCCTGGGAGCCTGTGCCGCTCGGGCATCCAAGGCCAATGCATGTGCCACATCAATAGGCTGTTTTGGAGAACAGCGAGAAGGGCGTCTTTATGAGGATCTTGATGTCGGACCAGATGGACCAGGTGTTGATGTACTCCAGGTCGAGTTCCACCCGGCGCAGCATCTTTTCCAGGGTATCCGTCTCGCCGCGCAGGCCGTTGACCTGGGCCAGCCCGGTCATCCCCGGCTTGATCCGGTGGCGCAGCATGTAGGACTGGATCTTGTTGGTGTAGAGGTCGTTGTGTTCGATCGCGTGAGGGCGGGGCCCGACGAGGGACATGGTCCCCTGCAGCACATTGAACAGCTGTGGCAGCTCGTCGATGCTGGTGCGGCGGATGAAGCGGCCTATCCGGGTGATACGGTCGTCATTCTGGGTGGCCTGTTTCACCCGCTTGTCGAAGTGCATGTACATCGATCGGAATTTCCACACTTCGATCACCTTTCCATCCCAGCCATGGCGCTTCTGCTTGAAGATCACCGGGCCGGGCGAGGACTGCCACACCAGGTAGGCGATCGCGATCATCAGCGGGCTCAACAGCGTCAGCGCCAGCAGGGCGACGGTCTTGTCGATCATGCTCTTGGCCAGCGCCTGGGATTGGGAGACCAAAGGGCTTTCCGAAAGCGAGATCAGCGGCAGGCCGTTGAGTTCCTTGACCGAGTGGTTGAGTAGCCGCATGGCAAAGATATCCGGCACCCAGACCACATCCACGGGTACGTCGGCCAGCTTGCGACAGGCTTCTTCGATCGTCGCCGAACAGGTGATAGGTAGGGCAATGTAGACCCGGGTGATGTTGTTCGACTGCAGAATCTGCAGCAGTTCGTCGAAGTCACCCAGGTAGGGCACGGGGTCGCGGACCCAGCGGTCGAGACCTTCCTTGTTGTCGTCCACCACACCGATAACACGGTCCGGCATCCAGGCATTGCTGGTAATGCTTTCCACCAGGTGTTCCGCCAGCCAGTAGGAACCGAGTACCACGGCCCGAATGGGCTGCCGCCGGGTGTAGCGATAACGTTCGGAAAGCTTGAAGGAAATCTGGTAGGCCAGCACCTGGGCGAGGTAACCGGCGGCTGCCCAGCTGATAATGACCATGCGGGAGAAGTCCTCACCGGTCTTTGTCACGAAGGTGGCGACCACGGTGAGCGCCACGACCAGCAGCCATGACCGGGCCAGACGCAGGCAGGTGTCTATGCGGCCGGAGAAGCGTCGGAACACGCCGCGCCACTCGTAGACCACCAGGATCAGCAGGCCGGCAATCAGCGCCAATGTCCGATAGTGTTCAAGGATAACGCCGCCATCCCGCCACCACGCCAGAGCAAACATCACCGCAACGGAGATGACGATACTCAGGCCGATCTGGATGTAGTGAAGAAGATTATCGTGGTTCTGCAATAAACGTTTGGGTCGTTTGAGCACAGGCGAAAACGCCGACGCGGCTCGAATGCTGTCCTCTGTAGCCGAATTCCAGTCCACTGGCACACTCCTTTGCCGAAAGCTGCTCATGAGATAATGCAAGCAACCTGCCAAAAAAATATTTTCAACAAAACAAAACCTTAGGAAAAAGCAGTGTTTCAGGGGTGTACTAAATAAGCCCTGTTGCCCAGTTTCGGTGCGCTCTGTTGCAGGAGTTTGATAGTTTCGCGAAATTCAGTGTTATTTCATTATTTGTGTTTTAAGTTTAATGCTTCTATTAATATTATTTTTAATTCATTTTTAGAAATAATTATTTAAAATCAATTACTTGAGTGTTGTTTTGATCCTTGCGGGTAGATCCGATGTTTAATTCGGTTTTGTTCGTATGTAGTAGTTTTATTCTATCGATGGTGAAGGCTTGTCTTTAATGCGTACATATTAATTGCACATGGTGTGTTCAATTATTTCTTGTGTAGATGATTTGGCGCCGGATTTGAGTTGGCATCTTTGTTTGTCATGTCCTCAAACCACCATTGTGGAAGCAACGAACGGACTTGCGGCTGGCTGTAACGATCGTCGATCAGCCAGATAACGCCCCTGTCTTCGGGGGTGCGAATGACACGGCCGGCGGCCTGGGTCACTTTCTGCAGGCCGGGATAGAGATAGGTGTATTCGTAGCCAGCGCCAAAACGGTCGTGCAGGCGTTGCTTGAGGATATCGTGCCAGGCGTCGAACGGCGGCAGACCCAAGGTCGCGACGAAGGCACCGATCAGGCGTTTGCCGGGTAGGTCGATGCCTTCGCCAAAAGCGCCGCCCAGCACGGCAAAACCCACGCCACGACTGTCTGCAGTAAACCGATCGAGAAAGTTGTTTCTCTCCTCATACCCCATGTCCGGGTGCTGCTGCCAGACTGGTATATCGGCAGCTCTTGCCTGGAGTGCGTCCATGGCCGCTTTCAGATAGGCAAAACTGCTGAAGTAAGCCAGGTAGTTTCCCGGTTGCTGGCGATACTGCTGAGTGATGATCTGCGCAATCGGTTCCAGGGAAGAATCGCGGTGCTGACGTCGGGTGCTCACATGGCGAGCGAACTGCACCTGCAATTGCCTGGCGCTGAAGGGACTCTCGATGGCTTGCCAGCAAGTGCTGTCCGGCAAGCCGAGCAGGTCCCGGTGGTAAACGCCCGGGCTTAGTGTTGCGGAGAACAGCAGCGTGCTGCCTGCGGCTTCGAAGCGAGGCTTGAGGAAGTCCGCCGGAATCAGGTTCTGGATGGTCAGGGCCGCCTTGCCGCGCCCGCCGGTTCGCAACTCACACAGGGAATGGTCGCCGAAGACCTCGGCCAGGCGTGTGAAGGCCAGGCATTCGAACATCAGTTCCTGCAGGGCCAGGTCCGGCGGCTGTTCGGTCAGGTAATCGGTGATTGCGGAAACCAGCAGGTTCAGGCTGGGCAAGAGCGCCTTGGGGATTGAGTCGAGAAACTGGGTCTGGTCCCGATCGCTTGTCTGTTCTTCGGGAAGGGCGTCTCGGATCAACGCCCGCCACTGGCTGGCGACCCGGTTCATCGGGCCCTTGAGTTCCGCGGGTGCCTGACGCCGCACCTGCAACAGGCGGGACTGACGTAGGGTAACCGAGTACATACCCCGGGCCCGGTCGACCAGGTTGTGGGCCTCGTCCACCAGCAGGCTGATGTTCCACTCGTTCTGGCGTGTCAGCCCGTGCAGCAGGGCATGCTGGTCGAACATGCGATTCACATCCCCGACCACCAGGTCACTCCAGCGGGCCATTTCCTGGGCCAGGAAGTACGGGCAGAGCGTATGTTCAGCGGCGATACGGCTCAGGGCCTCGCGTGTGAGGATGCCCTCGAAATCGGCTGCCGCCTGGCGCGCCGCCGGCAGGCGGTCGAAGAAACCCTGGGCCAACGGGCAGGACTCGCCGTGGCAGGCCTTGTCGGGCTGCTCGCAGGCATGATCCTTGGCACTCAGTTCCAGGATGCGTAGTGGTAGAGCGTTGGTCTGAGCATCACGCAGTTGCTGCAGGCTGTCCAAAGCCAGCCGGCGACCGGGGTTTCGGGTCGTCAGATAGAAGAGACGGTCCTGTCCGGCCTTGGGCATGGCCATCAAGGCAGGAAACAACGTGCCGAGTGTCTTGCCCAGTCCGGTTGGCGCCTGGACCATCAGCGTCTCTCCGCGCAGGCTGTTCTTGTAGACCGTCTCCGACAATTGGCGTTGGCCGACACGAAAATTGCCGTAGGGGAACTTCAGCGCTATAAGCGCCTGGTTCCGCTGGCGCCGATGGCTTTCTTCCTGCTGTGCCCATTGGCGGTAGGCTTCACAGAGTTCGGTCAGCTCCTGCCACAGGCTGTCCGCCGAGGCGGATTCCTTGATAACGGTTTCCTTCTCCTTGCCGACATCGAAGTAAACCAGAGCCAGTTCGACGCTGTCCTTGCCTGTGGTATGGCAGTGAAGCGCGCCGTACGCGCGCAGCTGCGCACGATGCAGGGCCCGTTGGGGTTCGGAGATTCGCGCCAGGTCGCCGCGATGGGTTTTGATTTCCTCAATACGGTTGGCCAGGGGGGCGTAGCCGTCTGCGCGACCGCTGAGTTGCAGGCCGGCACATTCGCCGGCGAGGGCAAATTCCCGCTGGTAGTCTGGTCCCCGTCGGGCCTGGACCTTGCCGTGGCCGGCAATGCCTTCCTCGGAACTCGGCGCCGGGGTGTAGCGGTGGTCCAGGTCGCCGCGGCGGGCGGCGAACTCGCAGAGGGTACGCACGGCAACGCGCATCAGCGGCTCTCCAGCCAGCGCACGTAGCACACTGAAACTGCGATACCATGATCGAGGCAGAATTCCAGCCAGCGCTTCTGGTGATCCTGCAGTCGATCGCCAGGGCCCTTCACCTCGATCATCTCGTAGCCCTGCTCGGCGGGCCGGAATTGGATCAGGTCCGGCAAGCCGCTGCGATGCTCCTTCAGGTCCCGCAGCAGGCGTTGGAAAATCAGCTTGAGGTGGGTTGCGGGAATGCAGTGCAACGCCATCTCCAGCAAGTCCTCAGTCAGTACTGGCCAGATAACGAAAGGCGAGTTGATGCCCTGCTTCTCACGCCAGGCCTGACGGATCCGGTGCTTGTAGTCGTCGCTGTCCAGGGTGGCGAGGCAGGTGTCGAACAGGTCCTGACGGCGTTCCACGAAATCCTCCCGATGCAGATCCGCCGGCGCCATGTGGAACGGATGGAAGAAGGCGCCGGGCAGGGGCGCGTAGAGTGCCGGCCAGCACAGCAAGCCAAACAGGCCGTTGAGCAGGGTATTCTCCACGTAGCAGACGGGTGTCTCTTCGGTGCCCAGATGCTCGAGGGCCGCCCATTCCACCGAGTGGAGCCCGGGGTGCGGCAGCTGCAGGGTGAACTCGGGGATCTTCGGTCGGGCCGACACGGGTGGGGCGTCGTATTCGAGCTTTTTCGCCAAACGACGGGTCAGGCGCTCGAGGCCCCTGAGTTCTCCGTCGCCGCGCGGGGCTTCCAATGCTTCGTTGGCGATCGACCAGGCATCCTCGAAACGCTTCTGGCGCTCCATCAATCGCAGCTGCCGGAGTCGCGCTTCGCGATGCTGGCTTTCGTCCCAGGCCGCCAAGGCCAGTTCTGGATCGCCGCTGCGTTCGGCCTGGCGACCCAGTTCCAGCAGTAGCCGTCCCCTACGGCTCTCCAGCCAGGGATTGCAAGTATCTGCGGCGGGCACGTCCGGCCAGATGGCAGCCGGTGATTCCCCTTGGTCGAGCCGCTCGCGACAGCTCTGCATCTGCAGGTAGCGATCCACGTCATTGCGGCTCTGGAAAGCCCGGGAATCCGGCGTAAACGGCACCGGTTCGTAGCTGTGATGGCCCAGCTCCACCAACACAAAATCCGACCAGCTTTGACGCAGGTTGCCGAAGAACATCAGCCGAATGCGATCGAACAGCGGCATTTGATTCAGGGCGACCAGACGGTCATCCGCATCGGGCCACCATTCGGAGAATCGCCGAGGCTCCGGATTGGCCTCCAGGAAATGTTCGAGCATCGCGCGCTTGCTAGCCGAACGGGGCAGCCCGGCTTCGCTCAGCGCCTTGGCGAGTGCAGTTCTGCATTCCGGGGCGGTCAGGACATGGAAAAGCGCGGCGACATCCAGGGTCGGGTCCGCTTCAACCCAGCCAGCCTCCTCAAGTTCGTCCAATGCGTCGGCCACCGGGCAGCCGAGCTCTGCGTAATTCAGCCGGCTTTCGCGGAACAGCTCGCCCGTGCGCATCACCAGGCGTACCAGTAGGGCTCGTGCCGGCTGGGCCAGCTGAATGAATCCATCGATCAGGGCCAGCTCATCCGCAAGCAGCAGATCGCTGTGATGCTGGCGGACCCAGTTCACTACCGTTTCGAAATTGCGCAGGTAGTAGAGTGGATCGTCCAGCGAAGCGGTTTGGGGACGCGGTATCATCAACAGTGTTGGGTATTCGTTCGGGAATCGTGGTGGGCAATGCGGAGTGGGCATCAGGGCCGCCCATATCCTGCCTGTAGATTGGCGGCCCTGAAGGTAAGTTGCAAGGGGTTTATGGTTACCGGAATACTGCGTTTTTTCTAGCGCCAGATCGAGGTGTCGATCTTATCCGCCAGTTCCGGGTAGTCCTTGCCTTTGAAGTGTGGCACGTCACCGGCCTTGCGCTGGGCCATGTAGTCCTTGGTCAGCTTCACGACGGTGCCGGAAAGCATCACGATGGCAATCAGGTTGACGGTAGCCATCAGGCCCATCGACGCATCGGCCGTATTGAAGACCGTGACCACGGCTTCGTAGCTGCCCCAAATCACCATGCCCAAGGCCGAAAATCGCAACAGCGTGATCCAAAGATCGCTGCTGCCCCCCAGGTAGATCATGGCGTTTTCGGCATAGGTATAGTTGGCGACGATGGATGTGAAGGCAAAGAACAGGATGGCAATCGCAATGAAGTAGCCGCCGAACGGACCCACATGGGCTTCCAGAGCCTGCTGCGTCAATTCCGTGCCGGTCACGCCGGACTCAGGGTCGAGTACACCCGAAAGCAGGATCATGACGGCGGTGGCGGTACAGATTACCAGGGTGTCCACGAACACGCCGAAGGCCTGCACCAGACCCTGGGAAGAAGGATGGTGCGGCGCTGGAGTAGCCGTGGCGGCGATATTGGGCGCCGAGCCCATGCCCGCCTCATTGGAGAACAGCCCCCGTTTGATCCCATTGAGCATGGCGGCGGTAACGGAGCCGGCTACGCCGCCGCCGGCTTCTTCAAGGCCGAACGCGCTTCTGATAATGGTCATGATCACACCGGGGACCTCGTCGTAATGCAGGATCATCACGAACAGCGCCATCAGCACATAGGCGCCGGCCATAAACGGCACGACGAATTCGGCAAAACGAACGACCTTTCGCAGACCGCCAAAGATAACGATGCCGGCAAACACGGCCACCACGATGCCCACGCCCAGCTTGGGAACGCCAAAGGCGCCTTCCATCGCGTCTGCAATCGAGTTTGCCTGTACCGCGTTGAACACCAGACCGAAAGAGAGGATCAAACAGACGGCGAATATCCCTCCGGCCCAGGGCGCCTTCAGCCCCTTCGACATGTAGACCGCTGGTCCACCGCGGTACTGGCCCTTGCCATCACGGACCTTGTAGAGCTGGGCCAGGGTGCTTTCCGCATAGCCGGTGGCCATCCCCACCAGCGCCACCATCCACATCCAGAAGATCGCGCCCGCCCCGCCGAGGTAGAGAGCGACCGCCACGCCGGCGAGGTTACCGGTCCCGACGCGGGAAGCCAGGCTGGTACACAGCGCCTGGAAGGGCGAAATTCCATGCACATCGCTTTCCCGAGAGCCACGAATAGCGCGGATCATTTCGCCGAATTTGAGGAATTGGAGGAACCCCAGCCGGAGGGTGAAAAACACGCCCACGGCCAGAAGGCCGTATACGAGGACGTAGCCCCAAAGAATGGAATTGAGGAAATCGACAATTGCGGTCATGCAGTATCTCCAGCGGCCCTGCCGCGATACCGGGTGAATGTGGGAAGCTTCCGGGAGGCTCCCTGCCAATGCCGCCAGTGTAATGCGCTCACCTCAGCGTTCCGTTATGCCTTGGTGGACTACCTGTCTGGCTCCGGCAATGTTAGAGGGATCGGGCCTAAGCCCATAGAACACATGCTTTATTCAGCATAGCTGCCAATGGCATGATCATCCTGCTGAATTTCATCAGTTAGGGCGTTGCGATGGCATTCAATCTTCATCCCCACCGGGTTGCGGTCTATGGCACGCTCAAGCGTGGGCGCTCCAACCATGGCTTCCTGAAAGGCGCACGCTATCTGGGCACGGATCGGTTGGTGACGATCACGCTCTACGATCTCGGACCTTGCCCGGCGGCGCGAATGGAAAAATCCCAGGGGGTCGAGGTGGAGGTCTATGCGGTCACGCCGCGAGGTCTGAATCGGCTGGATCAGTTGGAGGAGCATATCCCCCGATCGCCGGAGCGTAGCGTTTACGATCGCAAGGAAGTGGGCACCCGCCATGGGCCGGCGTGGGTCTATCTGTATAACCTGCCGGTGAAGGGGTTTCGGCGGATTGTGCGGGGTGGCTGGTAGGAAAAGAAAGGTTCATCGCGGATTAGCGTGACAGGGAGCCGGGAGTCATCCGCACGAGTCGTAAGACCGCGGGCGCCTTCGGCGCCTCAGAAGCTGAAGCATCTGCTACATGCTCGAGTTATCTGAAAAATGTAGCCGACGCTTCAGTTTCGGAGCAGCCCGCAGGGCTGCCCATTCCCGGAATGGCTTGCCGTTACGCGGATTCCCGCTTAAGTGCGAGGAACCAAAAGAAAGCCCCTGGATAGGGGCTTTACGCTGTAGGCGCTTTCGGAACGCGCTCAGGCGGTAGCCGGCTGCGCGCCGTAAGCGTTTTCACCCTGGCTAGGCTGGGCGAGCATCACGATCAGGATGATCCAGCCGATCAGCGGGATCAGCGCCACCAACTGCCACCAACCGGATTTTCCGGTGTCGTGTAGGCGCCGTGCGGCGATGCTGATGCTGGGGATCAGGACCGCAAGCGAGAACAACGTGGAAATAACCATCGTGCCAACCACGACGTCCAATACGGTGAGCACGATCAGGGCAATGAAATAGACCAGGAAGAACATCCAGTACTGGGTACGGCTTGCGCGGCCCGAGAAGTTGGCAAAATTACGAAAAGCGTCGATGAAGTGTTCCACGTTGCATCCTCTGTATGCTGTTGTTCGGCATCTTGCCGAGTCCCTCGTTAACCGCCAGCCTCCCTGGCGGAGAAAGGAAGAGTAGCAGGCTGACACCCTTCCTTATGTCTCGATTTGTTACAGATGTTGTCTGATCCATACGTTATCGGGCTCGGATTCTGCGCCATCAATGTTACGCTGTCTTTGTTCCTGTCGTATCCATCGATCACAGGGAGGGCCGAGCCATGAGCAAGGTGTTCAAGAATCGGATAGACGCGGGACAACAACTGGCTGACAAGCTGGAAGAACTCACCCTCGAAGACAATGCCCTGGTCCTCGGGCTCCCCCGCGGCGGGCTGCCGGTCGCGGCGGAAGTGGGCAATCGCCTGAATCTCGAACTGGACGTGTTCAACGTACGCAAGCTGGGCGTGCCCGGCCAGCCTGAAGTCGCCATGGGCGCGCTGACCGAAGACGGTACCCGCTACCTCAACCATGACCTGATTAGCGCCTTGCGGATCAGCGATGCCGACATCGAGCAGGTCGCTGCCCGTGAGCAGGAAACCCTGGATCGGCGGGCGAGGGAATATCGGGAAGGTCGTCAACAGCCGAGTTTCGACGGACGCCAGGTCATCCTGATCGACGATGGTTTGGCCACCGGTGCTACCATGCGTGCCGTGATCGAATCCGTGCGTCGCCAAAAGCCTTCGCGAATTACGGTAGCCGTGCCCGTCGCAGCGCGGGATAGCGCGGACAGCATGCGTGGGATCACCGATGACTTCGTTTGCCCGTTGGAACCGAGGGATTTCCGTGGCGTAGGGCTGTGGTACCAGGATTTCGCGCAGGTCAGCGACGACGAAGTCATTGGGATCCTCGCACGCGCCCGGCGGCCATAGCTGGATGGAATTGCGCCCCCAGGGATTATTCCTCGTCGTCGGGGGTGATACGCCTCAGGATCAAGTCCTTACCCAGCTCATAGTCGTCGAAATCCCGGGCCAGCCAGAGGTTGCCCTTGTAAAACCTGCCGGCTTCGAACTCGATCTCATCGATATGTGGCGCACCGTGGTGGGAGAGTTGGTAGCGCGAGCTGAAGTGGGTAAGGACCAGGTTGGGCAGCCTCACGGATTCCGCGAAGCGCGCGACCTGTTCGGCCGAGCTGTGCTGCGGTGCCGGTCCTACCCGGTTGGAGACCGCCTGGGTGTAGGTGGATTCGTGGATCAGTACGTGAGCGTCGAGACAGGTCTCGCGTAGCAGTTCCGGCGAATCGTTATCACCACCGACCACAATACACCGGGGCTCGCGGGTAATCGCCGTGTAGGCGTCGCTCTTGAGCACGCGGCCGTCGTTCAGAACCACGTCACGCCCGCGCTGGAGTTCACCCCACGCCGGTCCGGGCTCCACATCGTCGAATTCCAACTGGTCAGTGAGCAGCTTGCGCTCCAGGTTCTTCTCCGTAAATCGAAAGGCCACGCAAGGCACCCGATGGGACAATGGTGCGGTCGTCACCTCCACATACGCATCCGACCAGACCAAATCCGCCGCGCCCCACTCGAAAAACGCCAGTTCATAGCCCAATTGGGAATCGCAGGCCGCCAGCGCCGTTTCCACAAACGCCCGAATCGGCGCCGGTGCGATCAATGGCAATGGCTCCGTCCGGCCGGACATTGACGCGCTGGCTAACAGACCGGGCAGTCCAAACGCATGATCCCCATGAACATGGGTAATAAAGATCGCTCGCAACTGGACCAGCGAATGCCGCGTATGCAGCAACTGGTGCTGGGTGCCTTCGCCGCAATCGATCAGATACCAACCCCGGGGCCCGCCGTGCTGCAAGGCGAGGGCGGTGACATTGCGGATCTTGGTTGGGGTGCCGGCTGAGGTGCCGAGGAAAGTGAAGCGCATGATATTCCCCTGGTTTCAAGCGCCTGCCGACGCGGTGGGTTTCCCGATTCCCATCCTCCCAAATTCCTGATCTGGATCAAGGTCCACGGCATCGGGGAGCATAGGATATTTTGTAAGCAAGGTGTTTTTTCGGCGAGAGCCGGTCACACAAGGAGGCAAGATCATGAGTTCACTGATTCCGCATCGTGGTTCTGTTTTGGCCAGTTTTCAGGATGAGATTAATCGTCTATTTGGCGATCGCGGCCTGGGGTGGCCGTTTGAGGAAGGCGAAGCCTCCGGGCTGGCGGCAAACTGGACGCCGGCTGTCGATATCAAGGAAGAGGAGAAGGAGTATATTGTCCGTGCGGATCTTCCGGGCGTCGATCCCAAGCAGATTGAGGTTTCCCTGGAGTCCGGGGTGTTGACCATTAAGGGCGAAAGGCAGGACGAGAAGAAGACAGAAGAGAACGGTTTCCACCGCGTTGAGCGCTTCAGCGGATCATTTTTCCGCCGCATAGCCCTACCTAAATCCACGGACGAAGACCAGGTGAAAGCCCGCGCAGTAAATGGCGTACTGGAAATTCATGTGCCCAAGGCTGAAGCCAAGGGCGCCAAGCGTATCGAGGTTGAAGCCTGATACGCCCGGGCGGAGCGACTAACTCCGCCCGGGCGCTGTTTCTCACGAAGCCGCCTTCTCCGCCTGATACCGCTCCCTTCCAGCACGTTCTTTCAACCTTTCGATACATTCCTTGAACGTCCGACTGATCAGCGTCTGATCTTCAACCATCGCCATCATCGGCCAGGTGGCCTGTTCGCCGATACGGATGTACATGTCCAGGTCGGCGTCGGTGGGATTGGCGAGTACCTTGCGGTAGAGCGTCGGTTTGAACGGGAACTGGATGTTGATGTCTCCCAGATAGGACTGGGTGGCCATGGCGTGAGCCTGTTCGATCAAGGGGCGAACCACGGAAGACGACCAGGTGTTACGGGTCAGTTCTAGCATTGTGGCCACATGGGCATGGACGATCGACGAGGCGGCTTGTCGCAGGGAGGCGCGGTAACCCCGTTCAAAGTGATGGCTGATGAACGGTAATACGTGCGGATTGGCCTGGCTGACGATGGTTTTGTTGACGTTGTGCAGGCGCGCCATGCGCATGTGGGGCAGGTCGCCCTGGACGCTGCCATCGATCCAGCGTTCGGTGGGCATGTAGGGTGTTTCGCCTTTACCGTCACCGGAATGGTCGCGGGCCTGCAAGGACACCGAAGGGAAGATGCCCGGCACCGCACAGGAGGCCAGCACGGCGGAATCGATCGTGACGTTCGGTGACGCCAATTCATTCAGCAGGCGCGGCTTCTGCCTTGTACGAGTCGGCGATACGGAGATGTTCAGGGTGCGACCGCTATGCTCGAAGGCCTCCCGGAAGCTTCGGGTGCCGACGTTGGTGCGGATGTGTTCATGAAGCTGGGTCTGATCCATGGCGTAGCCTTTACGCCGGATCTCGCCGAGCGACAGCCAGCGCAGGGCATCCCGGTGCACCTGGTCGGGGTTCTCGAAGAATTCTTCCAGTTCCGTATCGTTGCGGCTGCACACGCTTGCGGCGATGATGGCGCCCATGCTCGAGCCGGCGATGACGTCCGGCAGCAGGTCCTGGCGCCAGAGCGCGCGGGTGACACCAAGATGGTAGATGCCGAAGGCGGCGCCACCACTGAGCATCAGGGCCGGGTGACCGAAGACCTTCTCGGCCTGGCGGAACATCTGCAGTTTTTCCTCTGCGGAGACCCGTGGTTGCTTCTGGTCGCAGATGTAGTTCATCCCGAGACGGACTTCGGCGAGAAATTCGGAGACCACCAGCTTGGTGCCCGTGCGGGCGACGGCGTAGAGATCGGGGTTGGAGAGTTCGCCCAGGTGGCGGTACAGGCTTTCCTGAAGCACGCGGGTCAGGGCCGCGGTCTGGCCCTGCTGGCGGTACTTTCGCATCAACTGGATATGCTCACGGATCAGCGATTCGTGCAGCATCTCCGTCTCGCCTTCCTGGCGCCAATCGAGCACGCCATCGAGCTCATCCAGTTTTTCGGCGGTCTCGCGCCACTGCTCGAAGGACTGGGCTTCGACCAGTTGGCGTTTAAGCTGTCTGCGTACTTTCGCTTTAGTATTCATTAGGAACACGATAGCTCAAGCCACGCGATTGAGGTAGGGGGTCAGGTGCCCAGTCGACGCCAGGCGGAAACGTAGGCATCTGCATTTTCACGCAGTGACCGCGCATCCTGCCCCGGTTTGTAGAGGCCTGAGCCCAGCCCAAAACCTTTGGCGCCGGCATGGGCGAAGGTCGCCAGGTTGTCCGGCGTGACGCCGCCGGTGGGTGCGACGATTGTTCCCCTAGGCAGCACCGAAAGCAGGGCCTTGATTCCTGATGGGCCGACCAGCTCTGCGGGAAAGATTTTCAGGGCTTCGGCGCCGGCCTTGAACGCCCCGAAGGCTTCGGTCGGTGTCATGACGCCGGGCAGCACGTCCATGCCCGCCTCCACACCTGCGCTAATAATTTCCGGATCGGCGTGGGGCATGACCATCAATTGCCCGCCCGCGTGTTTGAGCTTCTCGACGTCGTCGACACCGGTTACGGTGCCGGCGCCGATCAGCGCCTGATCGCCAAACCGTTCGGCCAGCGCCGCGATGCTCCCGAACGGATCGGGCGAGTTCAGCGGAACCTCGATCAGGCGGAAACCGGCATCGATCAGTTCGCTGCCCAGTTCGATAGCTTCGTCTGGGCGAATGCCGCGGAGTATGGCGACCAGGGGCATCTCTTCAAAGTAACGGGTGAACGCGGTGCTCGGCATGGTGGTGTCCTGTGATCAGTTCCGGATAAGGTCGGCGCGGCGCGCGATATGATGCATGCCGGTGGTGGCCGCGGTGTCTCCGTCCACGCGCCGGGTATCGATACCTCGCATGTCGAGGGCCTCGGCGTAGAGGGCCGTTAACTGGCTGTTTGCGATCAGCGTGACTGTACCTTGCGGCTTCAGCACATCCACCATGGCGCGGACTTCCGAGCCAATGAGCAGGCCTGACAGATAGGCAGCGGAAACATTCGGCGGCATATCGCCAATCAACACTTCGGTGCGCGTGCTGAAGAGGTGGTGTAGTAAACCGCCGGGCTGGTCGGCGTGCTCAAGGCCCTGGCGGAAGGCTTGCGGATCGTGGCTGCCTTGGTTGGCGTAGCGCTTCAGCAGGGTATGGCTGCATAGCGCGGCGTAGACATCGCCGGTCATGCAGGTGCTGAAGGCGGTTACTCTACGCCCATCCAGCGTCACCCATTTGGAGTGGGTGCCTGGCAGGCAGACTGTTTGCGCCTCGGCATCTGTTTGCTGGAGCGCGCCGAGGATCTGTATTTCCTCACCACGCATGACATCGTGGGCGCCGGAGATCGAGCGCCCGCGCAGGCCCGGTACGATATACCCGCGCCGGCCGTGCTCAAGATCGGGAATGGGCGCCAAGGCCTCTGCAATATCGTCGAGGCTCGCGGGACATTCCAGATAGGGCACCTCCACCAGACCATCGGCACTACCGATCATGCCGGCCATCAGGATAGGGGCATCGGGTAGCGTCGCGAGCCAGGGTTCCAGCAGATCGGTAAGTGTCGCGGCCAACGCAGGCTTCTCCAGTTGGAGCATACCCTTCGGCGCCTGGATGCGATCAAGGGCCGCACCAGAAGCGTCGAGCAACGCTGCGCGGAAATTGCTGGTGCCCCAATCGACGGTGATCAGTTTGCCGTCCGCGATGCCCTCGCTGGTCATATCAGTGGGACTCCCGCGTCACGACGTGACCGCTGCCGCCGACCAGGAAGTCCAGGTCCGCGCCTTGGTCTGCCTGCAGCACGTGGTCGATATAGAGTCGATAGTAGCCTCGGGCGTGGGGCGTTTCCGGTGCTTCCCATTCGGTCTGGCGTTTGATCAGTTCGTCCGGTGGGATATCCAGGTGCAGTTGGCGGGCTTCCACATCCAGTTCGATCCAGTCGCCGTTCCGGACCAGGGCCAGCGGGCCGCCCTCGTTGGCTTCCGGCGAGATGTGCAGCACGACCGTGCCGAAGGCGGTGCCGCTCATTCGGGCATCTGACAGGCGGACCATATCGGTGATGCCTTTCTCCAGCAGCTTACGTGGCAGCGGCATGTTGCCGACTTCGGGCATGCCCGGATAGCCCTTGGGGCCGCAGCCCTTGAGCACCAGGATGGAGTTTTCGTCCACATCCAGGTCGGGAGCGTCGACGCGGGCCTTGAAGTCCTCGATGGTCTCGAACACCACGGCTTTGCCACGGTGCTTGAGTAAGGGTTCACTCGCGGCTGAAGGCTTGATAATGGCGCCGTTGGGGCAGAGGTTGCCCTTGAGTACGGCTATGCCGGCAGCCGGGCGGACTGGATTGTCCATCGGGCGAATGACGTCATCATCGAAGCATTCCACCTCATCCAGCGCTTCGCCGATCGCGCCGCCTGAGATGCTCGGGGCGTCGAGGTGTAACTGGTCCGACAGACGCTTCAGTACCACCGGTACACCGCCGTTGTAGTGGAAGTCTTCCATCAGGTACTTGCCCGAGGGCATCAGGTTCACCAGCAACGGAATTTCCCGACCCAGGCGATCGAAGTCTTCCAGGGTCAGGTCGACGCCCAGCCTTCCGGCCATGGCCAATAGATGAACAACGGCGTTGGTGGAGCCACCGATGGCGGCGTTTACCTTGATGGCATTCTCGAAGGCTTCGCGGGTGAGGACTTTGGAGATCGTCAGGTCTTCGTGGACCATCTCGACCAGTCGCCTACCCGTGAGATGGGCAAGGACGCGGCGCCGCGAATCCACTGCGGGAAGCGTACCGTTCAAAGGCAGGGCCAAGCCCATGGCTTCCATCAACGAGGCCATGGTGGAGGCGGTGCCCATGGTCATGCAGGTGCCGACGCTGCGGGACATGCAGCTTTCCGCATTGAGGAATTCCGGCAGGCTCATGGTGCCCGCGCGCACCTGTTCGCTGAACTTCCAGACGTCGGTACCGGAGCCGATATCGCGGCCGCGGTACTTGCCGTTAAGCATCGGGCCGGAAGAGATGACCGCCGTGGGCAGGTTGACGCTGGCCGCACCCATCACCTGGCCAGGCGTGGTCTTGTCGCAACCGCCCAGCAGTACCACGCCGTCCAGCGGGTTGGCGCGGATCGATTCCTCTACCTCCATGCTCAGCAAATTGCGGAACAGCATGGCGGTGGGGCGCATCTGGGTTTCGCCGAGGGACATGGCGGGGAATTCCAGCGGCACGCCACCGGCCTCCCAGACGCCTCTCTTGACGAATTCGGCAATGTCGCGGAGGTGTGAGTTGCAGGGGGTGATCTCAGACCAGGTATTGCAGATCCCGATCACCGGGCGACCGTCGAACGCGTGGTCCGGGAACCCCTGACTCTTCATCCAGCTGCGGTGGATAAACCCGTCGCGGTCCAGCTTGCCGTACCACTGCTGGCTGCGAAGCTTACGGTCTTTGTTGCTGCTCAACTCGTTCTCTCCAGTGTTCGGTTTAAGCCCCTTATTGAAATGGGTGCTGATCGTTCAGAATGTCTCATTCTGACCGGATGCCTGGCCACGTCTTCACTTCAAGTCATATCTTCACTTCAAGTGTAGCGGTCAGGTCGGTAATGATCTGGCGGGAACCAACAAGATCTGCATGAAGTTCCATATTATGGAACTCAAGTTCCACATATGGATCAGTTTGATGTTTAGTTTGATCGGGTGTCAAGCGGGGTCTTTTGTAACAAGGTTGATACATTAGCCCGTTTCCTTGACCTGGGCAAAATGATGGGTCCATATTGTGGAACTTTAATCCTCCATATCGGAACGATCTGGTAGTTTTCAGGAAGGAGTGTATGGATGTCGTCGATAGATAAGGCGATTCAAGTGCTTGAGGCGGTCTGTGATAGCGCGGAGCCAGTTCGGTTCACCGATCTGGTGGCGAGCCTCAATCTGCCCAAATCGACGGCTCATCGGTTATTGACCACACTGCTGGAACAGGGCCTGGTTCGCTATGACCGGGAGGAGCAGCGTTATACGCCGGGTTACCGGCTGCTGACGCTGGCCCAGAGAACCTGGTCAGGCCTGGAGATTCCGCGCGCGGCAAAGGATTACATGCAGCGCCTGCTGCATGAGGCGGGCGAAACCGTGCACCTGGCGGTAGTCGACGGTAATGAGATTATCTACGTCGATAAGCTGGAAAGTCCGAAGACCGTGCGCCTGTATTCGGCGATCGGCAAACGCGGACCGATGTACTGTACCGGCGTAGGCAAGGCAATCCTGGCCTACCTGAGTCCCGAACGGCAGGACGAGATCATCGCCCAGACGGCTTTCCAGCGGCATACGGCGCATACGCTTGCCGATGCCCGCGCTTTACGCCAGGCGTTGGCCGATATTCGGGTACGGGGTTGCGCGCTGGACATGGAAGAGCACGAAGAGGGCATTCGCTGTGTGGCAGCGCCGATCTTCAATTTCCGCGGTGATGTGGTGGCGGGTATCAGCGTCACCTCGGTGACCTCGCGCATGACGAACACGCGACTGCAGGACTTGCAGCCGTTGGTCTTGGAGATTGCCCGGGGAATTTCCCGGGAACTGGGCTTCATGCCCAACAACGACGGCCCGGGCCGAACGGCGGGCTGACCAATACAAGAACAACCGCGGTTAGGGGGAATGGATGAACTTCCGGCCAATCAGCAACGACCGCTTCATCCTGGGCGAAGGGCCTCACTGGGACGGAGCAAAGCAGGAACTACTCTGGGTGGATATCGCCGGGCAAATTGCCTACGCCTGGCATCCCGATACCGACCGGCTTCGTCGCTGGGCGTTCGATCAGCCGGTCAGCGCCATCGTGCCGCGGACCAACGGGCACTATCTGGTGGCCACAGGCCGCGGTGCCTACGACCTCGATCCCGAGACGAGCCGGTTGACCCCGGTCGCCGAGCCGGCCGAAGAACATCCCCGCAACCGTACCAACGAGGCCCGCGTCGATCCCCGTGGCCGTTTCTGGCTGGCCTCCATGGAAAACAATATCGGCCCTAACGCCGAGAGCCTCCCCGTCGACAAGAGCACCGGCATGCTTTGGTGCATCGATACCGACCAGAGCCTGCGGCAGGTGGAGTCGGAGATCGGCATCAGTAACAGCCTGGTGTGGAGCCCGAACCACAAGCAGATGTATTTCGCCGATACCCTCAAGAGCGTCATCTGGGTCTACGACTGGGATGCGGATAGCGGGCATGCGTCCAATCGCCGCGTCTTTGCGGATACCCAGGGCTACGGCAACCCGGACGGCTCGGCGATGGACGAGGAAGGTTGCCTCTGGAACGCCCGCTGGGGCGCCGGCTGCATTATCCGTTACCGGCCGGATGGCGTATCGATCGCATTATCGATGTACCCGCCCGATGCCCCAGCAGCTGTGTATTCGGCGGGGAGGATCGGCGCACCCTGTATGTCACCACCGCGCACTTCGGCCTGGATTCGGCGGAACGCGGTGAGTTGGATGGGGCCCTGCTTGTGGCCCGAACCGATGTCACCGGCCAGGCCTGTTCTCCGTTCGCCGGCTGACATACACCCAGAAGGGCGCGTCTTATGTCTGCGGCTATCGCGCCCGGTGCCAATAACTAACGAGCGTCTGACAAAGTTCGGGCTGTGGATGAAACGCAAGGCGCACGGAGCGCAAGATACGAGGCATACCTACTGGTAGACGAGTATCTGAGCACCGAGCAACGCAGTGATTCGCCGCAGAACGGGCTTTGCCAGACGCTCGCCAACGCATCAACAAGGACAATGTATGCATGCCCTCACCCTGATCTCGTTCCTGTTCTTTACGGGCCTCGTCGCACTGGTCACCTGGTGGTACACCCGCAGTGATGACCATAGCAGCACCCGGGGCTACTTCCTGGCCGGGCGCAACCTGACCTTCCCGTTCATTGCGGGTTCGCTGCTGATGACCAACCTGTCCACCGAACAGATGGTCGGGCTCAACGGCGCCGCCTTTACCGACGGGCTGAGTGTGATGGCGTGGGAGATCGTCGCGGTTATCGCGCTGGTCGCCCTGGCGTTGTTCTTCCTGCCGCGCTTCCTGCGAAGCGGGATTGCCACCGTGCCCCAGTTGTTGCGGATCCGTTTCGATCCAACGACGCAGTTGATCTGTAACATCATCTTCCTGATCGCCTACGCGGTGATCCTGCTGCCGATTATCCTCTACTCGGGCGCAGTGGGTCTGCAGGGTATGCTGGATCTGCCGGGGCTGACGGGTATCCAGTCGGATACGGCGCTGCTTTGGGGCACAGTCTGGGTTGTAGGCATTATCGGCTCGATCTATGCGCTGTTCGGTGGTTTGCGTACGGTTGCATTCTCGGACACCCTGAATGGTATTGGTCTGCTGATCGGCGGTTTCGTGATTGTTTACTTTGGCCTTCAGGCGGCGAGCGATGGCAACGGTGTGATGGCCGGTTGGGATGCGCTCAAGCAAGCGAACCCGGATAAGCTAAACTCCATAGGGGGCAGTGACCAACAGGTTCCGTTCGCGACACTGTTTACCGGCGTCCTGCTGATCAACCTGTTCTACTGGACGACCAACCAGCAGATCATCCAACGGACGTTTGCTGCCAAGACCCTGGCGGAAGGACAGAAAGGCGTTCTGCTGACCGGTCTGTTCAAGTTGCTCGGGCCGCTCTATCTGGTGCTGCCAGGTATTATCGCCTTCCATCTCTATGCCGGTGACGACATCCGCGCCGACGAAGCCTATGGCCACCTGGTGTTCAACGTATTGCCGCCGTACCTGACCGGCTTCTTCGCCGCCGTCATGGTTGGGGCGATCCTGTCGTCCTTCAACTCCGCGCTGAACAGTACCACCACGCTGTTCAGTCTTGACCTCTACAAGGGCGTGATCAACAAGAACGCGACTGAGGAGCAGGTGGTCAAATCGGGCAAGGTCTTCGGCTGGATCATGGCTATTGCCGCGATGACGATTGCGCCGCTGCTGGCGGGTCAGGACAGCCTGTTCGGTTACCTGCAAAAGATGAACGCGATGTACTTCATCCCCATCCTGGCGGTGGTGCTGGTCGGCCTGCTGTCCAAGCGCGTTCCGGCCATCGGTGCGAAGATCGCGTTGATCGGCGGCTGCGCCATTATTGGCCTGGTCTACTTCGTGCCGCCGTTCACCGGCCTGCTGGACGTAATCCATGACTTCCACTTTGTTGCTCTCGTCTTCGTCATCCTTGTAGCTATCATGTTGATTCTCGGCAAGGTCAGCCCGCGGCCCACAGCATGGGTCCATGAAGATGCCGGCCAGGTCGACCTGACACCGTGGAAGGGCGCTGTGCCGTCAGGCATTGTGCTGGTGATTCTTGTGATCTCGATCTATGTGGCGTTTGCGGGGTAACCAGTAGTCGCTGTAGTCCATTGAAAAGGCGTCGTCGGCCATACCGGCGACGCCTTTTGTTTTCTGGTGGGTGCATTGCCGGGGTTTGCCGAATTGAATTACTGTTCATCTCCAAGTCTGCCTAATGGTTTGCTCCATGCCCGCTGTTCTCTGCCGCTCAATCTTCCTAGTTAGCCTTCTTGGTCTCGTTGGCCCGGCGAATGCAGCCTGCCCTGCTCATCCGGCTGGCGACTACGAGCAAATCTACTGTGAAATCAAGGCCAAGGGCGGTGGCACCACGCTGCCTTCCTTTGAGGACTTTCGGCGCAACGCCCCCCAAGTCCAGGCCTTGCTACTAAAACGCCCCGCCCAGCGTCTGGGTATCGAAATACCCAAACCTGCTGCCAACGCTATGGCCCCTACCGCAGATGACGAACATCGATCCCAGCCCGAACCAGAGACGGCTGTACCCGAGACCTCGCCGACCCCAGCAGGCATGGACAACTGCGTATTAAAGGGAAAGGTCATTCTCTGCTCAGGCAGAATCTATCGACTGGCCACGAACCAGCCCAATAGCGCACTAGGGGAGGGCGTACTCGGTGAATCAAACACATTGGCCCTGGAAAGCTTTTCGGGCGGCCTGAACGACGAAGCGGCTGTGCGCCGATACCTCTCGAACGCCTACGACCGCTATATCGCCAAGATGGTGGAGATTGGTTTGGGCGGTGCGACCATGAGCTTCACCCGCTTCTACAATAGCTTTCACCGCCATGAAACAGAGGGGGTCGACTTTGCCGAACGGATGGAATCAACGTTCCGCTATCTCAAAGAGGACAAGCAGAACCTGGCGGTGAGTGGGCGACTGACCGATGAGCTGCCAAAACGCATACAGGAGTGCGCTTGGGCCGGACGTGCTGTTATCGTCTGTGATGATGTGGCGACCAATTGGGTTTATGTGCGGGCTGACTAGCTGGCCTGGCGCAACTCCTTCAGCTGCGCCACCGCCAACCTGGAAACCTGATTCAGCTCACTCCCATCAATGTCCTCATACTCGATAATCTGCTGCTTCATACTACGCGCCCAGAACTTCTTGATATGAGCCGCGACCGCTTCGGCCGCCTTGTGCTTGTCGCCATGGTCGAGGTTGGTGCTGATCTGGTTGATCATCTTGATCAGGTGGTGCAGTTGGTCACTCACGTCTTGTTCTCCTGGACTGCTTCGACAATGTGCGTGGTCTGACCCTGGTGGTAGATCACGTGGCGCCCCGGACGGGCGAATCCAATCAGGCTCATGTCGGCCTTGCGGGCTTCTCGAATGGCCAGTCCCGTCGGTGCGGATACGGCGACAAGGCAGCCAATGCCTACCGTGGCGCTCTTCTGGACCATCTCGAAGCTGGCCCGGCTGGAAATCAGGGCAAAGCCACTCTCGAAGGTGTTGCCGGTGCGCCGGCGATGGCCTATCAGTTTGTCCAGGGCGTTGTGTCGACCCACATCCTCGCGGACGGCGATAATCGACCCATCGACGCCGCACCACGCGGCAGCGTGTGTGGCGCCGGTTTGCGCCTGTAAAGGTTGATGCTGCTTGAGCTCTGTCAGCGCAGCCTGGATCGCTTGGTCGCTGATCGCCGGGTGGGCTCCAACTTTCGGTATTTTACGGATCGCGTGGGCGAGCGACTCGGTGCCGCACAAACCACAGCCGGTGCGGCCGGCCATATTGCGGCGCTGTTCCTTGAGGGCGAACAGGCGCTCGGTGGCGATGGTCATTTCTGCGGTCACGCCGTCCGGGCCGTAGTCCAGTTCGAGTTCGTAGACTTCATCTAGGCTGCGGACGATGGTTTCGGAAAGACTGAAGCCCAGCGCGAAATCCTCCAGGTCCACCGGGGTGGCCATCATCACGGCATGGGAGATGCCGTTGTAGACCATGGCCACCGGGATTTCCTCGGCGACGACGTCATCTCCCTCGCTGGCCCGTCCCGTACCGCGCTCGTCGACGCGGGTCTGGAACAGGGGCGAGGGCGCGGCCTCGTTGTCGGCGGCCGCGTTCAGGTCACTTGAGCGCAAAGTTTGATTCATCGGAGGTTTGCTCAAGGTACGCCTGCTGTAGTTCGTCGAAATGGTGGAAGTGCTTCTGCCATGCCGAGGGCTGGGTGACCTTTTCCACCTGTACGGCGGTCACCTTGTACTCGGGACAATTGGTGGCCCAGTCGGAGTTATCCGTAGTGATCACATTAGCACCGCTGCCCGGATGGTGGAATGTCGTGTAGACCACCCCTGGCAGCATGCGACCACTTATCTTACAGCGTAACACTGTCTGGCCGACACGGCTGGTAATACCCAACCAGTCGCCTTCCTTGATACCGCGCAATTCCGCATCGCTGGGATGGATCTCCAATACATCCTCATGATGCCACTGGCTGTTCTCGGTCCGCCGGGTCTGGGCGCCCACGTTGTACTGGCTGAGGATGCGTCCAGTGGTGAGCAGCAATGGATAGCGCCGGTTGGTGCGCTCCTCGGTGGCCACGTAATCGGTGATGGCGAAATGCCCCTTGCCAATGGGGAAGTCCACCTCGTGCATCGTCGGGGTGCCATCGGGATGGGTGTCGTTGCACGGCCACTGGATGCTGCCCCGTTCCTCGAGCTTGGCATAACTGACGCCGGTAAAGGTCGGGGTCAATTGGGCGATCTCGTCCATGATCTCGGACGGATGGCTGTAGTTCATCGGGTAACCCAACGCATTCGCCAGGTCCTGGGTCACCTCCCAATCCTCTTTGCCGGCTACCGGCGGCATCACTTTGCGTACCCGGTTGATGCGGCGCTCGGCATTGGTAAAGGTGCCGTTCTTCTCCAGGAATGTGGAGCCGGGCAGTAGCACATGGGCGTACTTGGCGGTCTCGTTGAGGAAAATGTCCTGCACGATCAGGCAGTCAAGCGAAGTCAGTGCGCTTTCCACATGCTGGGTATTGGGATCGGACTGGGCGATATCCTCGCCCTGTACATACATCGCCTTGAAGGTGCCGGCGATGGCGGCATCGAACATGTTGGGGATGCGCAGGCCTGGTTCGTCGTCGATCTTCACCTTCCATATGTCTTCGAAGCGCTCACGCACCGAGGGATCACTCACGTGCTGGTAGCCCGGAAGTTCGTGGGGGAAGGAGCCCATGTCGCAGGAACCCTGCACATTGTTCTGACCCCGTAGTGGGTTGACGCCCACGCCTTCGCGCCCGAGGTTGCCGGTGGCCATCGCCAGGTTGGCGATACCCTGCACCATGGTGGACCCCTGGCTGTGCTCGGTCACTCCAAGACCGTAGTAGATCGCGCCATTGCCGGCGGTGGCGTAGGCGCGCGCCGCTTCGCGAACCTGTGCGGCGGGCACGCCGGTTTCGGTTTCCAGGGCTTCCGGCGAGTTGCGTTCCTCACTGATGAAGTTACGCCAGGCCTCGTAGGCTTCAGTCTCGCAGCGGCGCTCGATGAAACCCTTGTCCTCAAGACCTTCGGTCACCACCACGTGCGCCAGCGAATTGATCAGCGCGACGTTCGTACCCGGTTTCAACGCCAGGTGCATGGACGTGCTGCCATGGGGTGTCTTGAGTAGATCGATCCGGCGGGGGTCGGCGACGATCAACGTGGCGCCCTGACGCAGCCGCCGGCGCATCTGTGAGGCGAAGACCGGGTGGGCATCGGTCGGGTTGGCGCCGATAACCAGTATGGTGTCCGCCTTCATCACCGAATCGAAGGTCTGGGTCCCTGCGGATTCACCGATGGTGGTTTTCAGGCCATAACCGGTCGGCGAATGACAGACCCGGGCACAGGTATCGGTATTGTTGTTGCCGAAGGCCGCGCGGATCAGCTTCTGTAACAGGTAGGTTTCCTCGTTGGTGCAGCGTGAGGAGGTAATGCCGCCGATGCTTTCCCGACCGTACTTGGCCTGGGTCTCCTTCAGGCGCTTGGCCGCGAAGCCGATGGCTTCTTCCCAGGACACGGTGCGCCAGGGCTGGTCGATGGAGTCGCGGATCATCGGTTCCCTGATGCGGTCCTTATGGGTGGCATAGCCAAAGGCAAAGCGGCCTTTCACGCAGGAGTGGCCGTGGTTCGCGTCGCCGCCCTTGTAGGGCACCATACGTACCAGTTGGTCGCCTTTCATCTCTGCCTTGAAGGAACAGCCTACGCCGCAGTAGGCACAGGTGGTGACCACGCTATGCTCCGGTACGCCCTGGTCGATCACGCTCTTTTCCATTAGCGTCGAGGTGGGGCAGGCCTGTACACAGGCGCCGCAGGAGACGCATTCGGAATCCATGAATTCCTCGTCCTGGCCGGCGGCGACCTTGGAGTCGAAGCCGCGCCCGTCGATGGTCAGGGCGAAGGTGCCCTGGACCTCCTCGCAGGCCCGTACGCAGCGGGAGCAGACGATGCACTTACTGGGGTCGAAGCTGAAATAGGGGTTGGAGGCATCCGTCTCCGCATCCAGATGATTCTTGCCGTCGAAGCCGTAGCGTACATCCCGCAGGCCGACGGCACCGGCCATATCCTGCAACTCGCAATCCCCGTTGGCCGGGCAGGTCAGGCAGTCCAGCGGGTGGTCGGAGATGTACAGCTCCATGATATTCCGCCGCAGCTTGGCCAGCTTGCCATTCTGCGTGGTGACGTCCATGCCTTCGGCCACCGGTGTGGTGCAGGAGGCGGGATAGCCGCGCCGACCTTCGATCTCCACGGCGCATAGCCGGCAGGAGCCGAAAGCCTCAAGGTTGTCGGAGGCGCACAGCTTTGGAATGGTGATGCCCGCCAGGGCCGCTGCGCGCATGACGGAGGTGCCTTCGGGGACGCTGATCTCCATGCCGTCGATGGTCAGGGCGACGTGTTTCTCGGACAGCATCGCCGGTGTTCCATAATCTCTCTCGGGATTGATGCGGTGTTGGCTGGGGTCGAAATAGTTCAACATGCTTGCCTCCACTCGGTCAGGCTTGCTGCCGGGTCAAATCATTCGGGAAATGCTTCATGACACTCTGCACGGGGAAGGGCGTCATACCGCCCATAGCGCACAAGGAACCATCCACCATGGTTTCGCAGAGGTCGGAAAGGAGTTCGAGGTTGGCGTCGCGGTTGGTGCCGGCACGGATGCGGTCTATCACCTCAACACCTCGCACGGCGCCGATACGACAGGGTGTGCACTTGCCACAGGATTCGATGCTGCAGAATTCCATGGCGAAGCGGGCCTGTTCGCCCATGTCCACCGTGTCGTCGAACATCACTACGCCGCCGTGGCCGACAACGCCGCCGAAGGACGCAAAAGCTTCGTAATCGATGGGGCTGTCCCACTGGCTTTCAGGGAGATAGGCGCCCAGCGGTCCACCGACCTGGACGGCTTTCAAGGCACGGCCGCTCAGAGTGCCGCCGCCGAAGTCTTCCATTAATTCCCGCAGGGTAGTGCCGAAGGCCAGTTCCACCAGGCCACCGCGTTTAACGTTGCCTGCTAGCTGCAGGGCCAGGGTGCCGCGGGATTTCCCCATGCCGTAGTCGGCATAGGCCCGAGCCCCTTGATCGACGATAAACGGGATCGCGGCGAGAGACAGTACGTTGTTCACCACCGTAGGCCGGCCGAACAGCCCCTTGATGGCAGGTAGCGGCGGTTTGGCACGCACCATGCCGCGCTTGCCTTCAAGACTATCAAGCAGGGAGGTCTCCTCGCCGCAGATATAGGCACCGGCGCCAAGGCGCACTTCGAGGTCGAAATGTTTGCCGCTGCCAAGGATATTACTGCCGAGGTAGCCGGCGTTGTACGCGAGTCGCAGCGCTTCGTTGAAGATCCGGTGGGCGACCGGGTATTCGGAACGCAGATAGATGTAACCCTGGGTGGCGCCCACAGCGAGTCCGGCAATGGCCATGCCTTCAATCAGCATGTAGGGATCGCACTCCATCACCAATCGATCGGCAAAGGTGCCCGAGTCGCCCTCATCCGCGTTGCACACGATGTATTTCTGGCCGGGTGGTTCGTCGTGAACGGTTTGCCACTTGATGCCGGTAGGGAAGGCTGCGCCGCCACGTCCGCGCAAGCCTGAGTTCTTAACCTCATCGACGATAGCCTGCGTTTCCATCTTGAGCGCCTTTTCCAGGCCGGCGAAACCGCGATGGGCTTTGTAGTCCGCGATGGAGAGTGGATCGGTGATACCGATGCGGGAGAAGGTCAGGCGTTGCTGGTTCTTCAGGTAAGGGATGCTTTCGGTGAGCCCCTGGGCCAGCCGATGCTCCTGCTTGCCTTCGAACAGGCCTGACGACACCAGGTCGGCTACATCGGCCGGCTCCACCGGCCCGTAGGCGACACGACCCTCGGGCGTTGCGACCTCCACCATCGGCTCCAGCCAGAACAGTCCGCGGGAACCGTTGCGAACCAGCTCGATATCCAGTTGGCGGCCCTCCGCTCCCCGCTCGATCATGGCGGCGACGTCATCGGCGCCCATGGCCAGGGCAGTAGTGTCGCAGGGGATGTAAACGGTTACGGTCATCACTTCACCTCCACGGCCGAGGTGGTGAGCCGGTCCACCAGGC
Organism: Marinobacter nanhaiticus D15-8W; assembly: GCF_036511935.1. Taxonomy (NCBI): domain Bacteria; kingdom Pseudomonadati; phylum Pseudomonadota; class Gammaproteobacteria; order Pseudomonadales; family Marinobacteraceae; genus Marinobacter; species Marinobacter nanhaiticus. The sequence continues at coordinate 637,015 of NZ_AP028878.1, forward strand.
GATCGAATTTGTCGGCGGTCACGCGGCCGTGAATCGAATCATCCACGCGAATTGATGGGCCGCAGGCGCAATTACCCAGACAGTACACCGGTTCCAGGGTGAACTCGTTATCGCGACTGGTCTGGTGATAGTCCACCCCCAGCCTGTCCTTGATATGGGCTTCAAGCTGGCGGCTACCCACGGCCTGGCACGCCTCGGCGCGGCAGATATGAACCACATGGCTGCCTATCGGGTGCGTCCGGAAATGATGGTAGAAACTGATAATGCCGTGGACCTCGGCGCGGGTATGGCGCAGGGTTTCGGCGATGATCGGCACGGCGGCTTCCGGGATATAGCCGAAGCGATCCTGGATCGCGTGCAGGATAGGCAACATAGCCCCGGGTTTCTCCTTCAGGCGATCGACCTCCTGCTGGATCAACTCGGGCGTCCATTCCTGCGGCGGTCGTGAGCCGGCAGGTGCCATGGACAAACTCTCATCGGTGCGGTTATTTTCCTCTAACATATGAATAACCATTCTTAATTGTTTTTGGCTTTATTAGGCTATCTTGCTGAAAATAACACTCCAAAAATGCCCGATAAATATGAATGACAATGCATAAAAAGAAGCTTCATATCTCGCCCGCCTGGGTGTTCCGGACCGAAGACGGCGAGTTGTTCGAGCCTGTCCTTTTCCGCCTGCTCAAGGGCGTCCGCGATTCCGGCAAGCTCACGGCGGCGGCCGAGGGTGCGAATATCTCCTACCGCCACGCCTGGAATCTCCTCAACCGCGGGGCCGACTTCTTCGGCGTGCCGCTGGTGCTGATGCGCAAGGGTCACGGCACCCAGCTTTCGCCCCTGGGGGAGAAGCTGTTGTGGTCCGAACAGCGGGTCAAGGCGCGCCTTGGACCCCAGATCGACAGCATGGCGTCCGAGCTCAACATGCAACTCCAGCAACTGCTCGCCGGTGCTCACCCTGTGCTGCGCCTACATGCCAGCCATGGCTATGCGGTGGCGCTGCTGCCAGACTTCTCCGACTGGGTGGAGCTGGACCTGCAGTACACCAATCCCGCCAACGCAATAAGTGCGTTGACCCGGGGCGAATCCGACCTGGCCAGCTTTCACTTTCCAGCTTCTCCGCAGCTGGCGGATCAAGTCATGGCGATCTACAAGCGCCAGCTCGATCTCAAGAACCTCCGCGTAATCCGTTTCGTCACCCGGGAGCAGGGGCTGATCATTCGCAGCGATAGCCGCGACTCGATCGCTGGCTTGCAGGATCTCACCAAGCCAGATGTCCGCTTCATCAACCGTGACCGCCATTCCGGTACCCGTATCCTGTTCAACCTGTTGCTGGAAGATCAGGGCATCGTCATCGACGATATCAACGGCGCCGATCAGGAAGAATTCACCCACACTGCCGTAGCCGCCTATATCGCCGCTGGTATGGCCGACGCCGGCTTTGGGGTGGAGGCCTCGGCTCGCCAGTTCGGTCTGGACTTCATCAATCTGGCGACGGAGCACTACCTGCTGATCTGTCACGAGGACAAACTCAAGCAGGGCAACATGCGCCAATTGTTGGACCTCATGCGTGCTCCGGAATTCCTGGGCGAGATCGACAAACTGCCCGGTTACGCTCCGGATCGCTGCGGCGAGATATGCACTTTTGCGCAGTTGCTCGCCAGCGATCGCTAGGCTTGCTGGCGTCCTGCCCAACGACATCAGGACGCCACGCCCATTGGCGATCTAGAACAATGCCGCCGCCTTTGCCAGTGCGATGTACAGGCCTATCAGGAACGGAATCCCGACACCCATCCAGCACAGTACGCCGGTGACACCAAACTTGCCCCGTGCCGCGGTTTCAGCATTGGCGGCGATGCTGTCGTCGTGCTGGAGGGAACGCTCGTACTCCACTTCCTCATCAGTCATGTGATGTTCTTCTTTTACGGGCCTGATCAGCATGTTGCAGATCAGACCGAGGAAGAGCAGGCCCGCCATGATGTAGAGCGTCCGGTCATAGACGAGCGCGGGCTCGACGCCGGCCTTCAGCTGGGCTTCACGCAATGCCGCGATGATCAGCGGACCGACCAGGCCGGCAGCGGTCCACGCGGTCAGCAGGCGGCCATGGATAGCGCCGACCATTTGCGTACCAAAAATATCGGCGAGATAGGCGGGTACGGTCGCAAAGCCGCCGCCATACATGCTCAGGATGACGCAGATAGAAATGACGAACATACCCGCCATGCCCAGGTGACCCCAGGTCGGCAGCAGGCAATACATGGCGATGCCGATAACGAAGAAGCAGTAGTAGGTATTCTTGCGGCCGATCTTATCGGAAAGCGAAGCCCAGAAGAGACGGCCCACACTGTTGAACAGGCTGATCAGACCAACCAGGCCGGCGGCCGCAGCAACCACGGCAGCTTTCTGGGCGTCGGTCAGGGCTACGGAGCTGTCCTGAATGCCGACCAGCGCACCGCCGAAAACATCCTGGAGCATGGGGCTGGCCATCGAGATCACGGCAATGCCCGCCGTCACGTTGAGGAAGAGCACGCCCCAAATCAGCCAGAATTGCTTGGTCTTCCAGGCCGTGTTCAGGTGAACGTGACCCTTGGTGATCATGGCATTGCTCTTACCGTCGTCGCTGGGCTTCCAGCCGGCTGGATGCCAACCGTTGGGCGGGACCCTGAAGCCGATCGCGCCGCTAGCCATGACGATCGTGTAGATAATGCCCATCGTAATCAGCGTCATGGCCACGCCTGTGCCGCCATCTGCCGAGAAATGACTCATCAGCAGCACGGCCAGTGGAGCCCCGACCATGGCGCCGCCACCGTAGCCCATGATGGCAAAGCCGGTGGCCATGCCGCGACGGTCCGGGAACCACTTGATCAGGGTGGATACGGGAGTGATGTAACCCAGGCCCTGGCCAATACCGCCGAGAACACCGGCGCCAAGGTAGACCAGCCACAGCTGATGCACCATCACGCCAATGCCACCAACGACCATGCCGCCACCCCAGCAGAGGGCCGCGATACAGCCCGCCTTACGGGGGCCGGCATGCTCCAGCCAGGCACCCCAGATGGCGGCCGAGACACCGAGCATGGCAATGAAGATGCCGAAGACATAGGTCACATGGGCCACCGACCAGTTACAGGTGGTGGTTGTCAGCGCTTGCATGAGACCGATATTTGCGCAGCTTGCCGGCGCGTTGGCAATTTCGTTGCTCATCGGCAGCCAGAACACCGAGAAGCCGTAGGCCATCCCGATACATAGGTGAATAGCCAGTGCAGCAGTAGGTACCAGCCAGCGGTTGAAGCTGGGACCTGCAATTGTGCTTTCACGGGCAAAGAAACCAGCGGAGCGCCGTCCGCCGGATGCCAATGCGCCGTCTTCAGTGATGCCGTCCATAAACAGTCCTCTGATTTTTCTTGGTTTTTACCGGGGCTCCGCCGCAGATCGAAGGGCCCACGTACAGCATTTCTAGAGCGATGAATATCCTGACTGCCGATTGTCGCCTGCAGGGCTTTTCGATGTCGGGGTCGTTGGTTTACTTCGTCGACGGGCAGGCGAAAGGCTACAACCTCCCGAGGCCGGGAGTATTGGGGGTAGGTCTGGGCAAACGGGGGATAAAGCTCCCCGGTCGCAACTGAGTGCGCTGGAGTCTCTCATAGCAGCTCTCATTCTTGTTGCTGTATATGAATTAGAGTGCATAGGTGAAATAACGCAGATTGGGATTTCACCAAGTGGCCATTGGATTTTAATGATAGTTAGGGTGCAACTAGCCGAAAGTCTTATGAGGTTTTGTGCATATGTCGGGAGCCTGAAGGCCTGGTCACTTGGCTGGCTTGAAATGCTTGGTATACAACGGGTTTGCTAAATAGAGTTGGGAAGCTCTTAATGGGTGTGGCCCGGAAAAGCTATGGAGGTGATTGGTGAACTTCATGGTCGGCGAACTGCATGACACTCGAGAATGATGGCTGGCAGGCGACGCCTTACCAGCCCTCCGTTGGGATGCCGTGTTTTTCTAGATAGGAGCCATGTTCGTCTAAGTAGCTCTTCGTTCTTTTCTGGTATTGGGTTGGATCGCCTTCGATTTCGTTAGCCTGCATTCGCGCGACTTCGATTTCGTTGCCAATTTGGTTCATGATCCAAAGGACAATGGTGCCACCTGGAGCCACGCCAATTATTAACGAATTGCGTGGGCCTTTGAATGTTCCCATGCTGGTTTGGTAGGTCGCCTCCACACTCATTTTTTCTTGTAGGTCTTCTGGCAGAATAATAAGTCGTTGATAGAATTTTTGTTCAGCGAATGAAAACCATTGGATTCCAATGAGGTTTGGGAAGGGCGATAGCCGCCCGCCTGATCCAAAAGGGCCCTTAGGGCCCTTCCAGCAACATTCAACATTGCCCATTGGCATCCGCCAATGTCGCTCCCCAGGTTTCTCCAGTTCCAGATGTTCAACCCAGACTTTGTAATGCTCTGGTGCTGCAACGGCGTAATACCAATTTTGATTATTGCCCTCAATCGTAGTTGCGCACCCAGTCAAAGCGATACTGCCTAAGCAAAGCAGCAATATAACTACTTTCTTCATGAATGCTCCGGCTCATTGGGATGAATTATGCGTGCCCGATCATGAGTAGGCATGAAAGGAAGGAGTAAATCCCACGGCACCTCGAGTTCAGCAATCTTGTTGCCGAGCATAAATTCGACGGTGTTGAAATTATCTGAATGGTGGACGTAACGTTGTTTCAATAACTCTAACTCGTCGACAGTCAGGCTTGGTGTATTGGCCCCCGCTTCTATTTGCTCGGAGATTGTTTTATGAATAGGGCGTAGTTCATCGGGAAGTCGCAGTGTAGGGTCTTTCTCGTCGATTTCGTCCAGCTTCACACCCGCATCTAGAGCTAACTGGTGCATCAGTCTTAGACCAACTCCTGCATACTGACCAAAAACTCTTCGCTTCATCTCAAGAGTCAGGTCCACCCTACCATGTGGAGTGGGGTGAACTCTTGAGAGTTGATGGATTTCCAGCGCTGGTACGTTGGCTGATTTATCTCGAATACTACTATTCCCTATCCAGCCTTGTTGGCGTGTGGCGTCCAGTATTGATTCCAGGTTATCCCAGTCCATGGTTTGTTTCGGCCATTCAGTACGGCTGTCAGAAATAACTCGTTTTCGGGAAAGTAATACATGCTCATCCTGTTCATCGTGATAGCCGCCGCCAACGTCCGAATGTACGCCAGGTAGAGATATTTCTCTAAAATGCTCAGGCAACGAGCCGTCGGGGTTCGAGATGCTATTAAGAGCAAAATTTTCCCGGCATTCATCAGCGGCAGTAAGGTGGACGGCAGTTTCTACGCTGTTTGGGTCAAGGAAAAGATTAATCGGCGTAGTCTTGTCATTTGAGGCGCTTAGGTCAGTGCGGAGTACGTTTACAACACCTGCGACGGTATCGAAGAGACCAACAAAACGAATCGAAACCTTTTCGGGCCATTTCAAATGATAACGTCCGAAAATTTCCGCCAAGAGACCGTTTTTACCTTTTGAAATTTCGTGTGCGGCGTGGCGTGAGGCTGCTGCTCCCCGACTAAAGCCAAATAAATCGATGGTTAGGCCGCCAATGGCCTTCTTACCCGATGCCCTAGATATGGCCGCGGCGGTATCTTCGAATGCTGATTTTACCTGTTCGGAGATTCCTGAAGAGCCAAGGCCCGTGGCGGAACTCCATAGAGAGTCTTCTCCGCCGGTCGTTGTTCCCACCCCGTTCTTATAAATTCTGATGGTGTGTACAATCTCGTTCTGGCTCGTAGTTTGCTGTTGCCGGTACAAATCGAACAGCTTTGCAACATTGGTTTTGCCATTCGAATAACTTGCCCCCATGACCAGAGCTAAGCGGTGTTTACATTCTTGTACTTCTGCTGGATCGAGAGAGTTCGGTGACGCGCATTTCCTGTTTAGTTCCTCCAGGAAATTCTCAACATTGGTTGCATCGTTCAAAGTCCCATCCGTAAAAATCCCAACCTCAAAATGCAGCTTCTTCTCAGGCTCCGCTTCCTCATCCGATTCCTGCGCTGCAACCCCCAACGGTGCCACCGCAGCGGCCGCAACGATAGGCCCTGAAAGGCTGCGCTCCTGATTCTGTTTGGCTTGGGCACGCTCTTCGGCTTTCTGGGCGCGAAGGTCACTATCGAAGCTGGACGCGGATAGGTGTCCAACCCCGCCGGGGCCGAGGTGATCGATTTGTTCGGGCGTAATCTGCCAGTCATTGAGCTGGGCGATCTTGTGTTCCAGATTCAGCCCGAAGACGCTTTTTTCCAACTGCCAGCGAGCCGGTAGGGCTCCGCCTTCATGCCAGGCAACGAGTGGGCTGAATGGGTGGCCGTCGGTAACCCCATAGACCATGAGCAGTTCGCCTTTCTCGAGCTTTTCCTGGAGGCGATCGACGAACGTTTGTTGATCGAGTGGCTGTTCGAAGGGGGAATCCTCAACCAGGCTTTGATCCCAGGTCAGTGACGAACCGGGGCGATTGGCTAAGAACTCTATCTTACTGGCGGCAACGAAGGGTGATTCGATATTGGGGAGGTCCCGGAGCGTAAGGTCCCGGGGTTTCTTGATCTGCATTTAACGCATGTCCTTTGCGGATTCGTTGCCACGCCGATCCTTGGCGCGTTGGGTGCGTGAGGCTGTCACGCGAATGACATGCAAATGTAACCATAAGTGCCGGGGCATGCAACGGCGGCGCCTTCGCGCTTTGTAAGGTGCCCTAGAGTTCGGCCCTCGGGTTCTTCGGATAATACCGTTCCGGCATACGCTCGATATGAGGGAAGAACCGGGTGTCCTTGTAAGGCATTTTCATAAAGCCGGATACGCCCAAACCGGTGATCTGGTCCACGGCGGCGAGAATGTCGTCCAGGCGGCGGCTGAATTCAGCTTCCTTCGCCGGATCGAGCAGTCGGTAATGACTGTGAATCTTCAGGTGCCGGGGCAGGGCCTCGAAAATGATCATGCCGGTATGGTGGATGGTGTTCAGGGCCTCCAGCGACTTCATGATGGCCTCGGGCAGCACCAGGAATTCCTCCGGATCGGGGCCATCCTCGAAATAGGAGTGGATGCGGGTGCGGTCCTCGATTTCAGGCGCAGCGCTAACCTCGTAACGCAGCCGCATGTCCGGCGAAGGAACGAAGGGTTGGTGCGGTTCGTCGCGGTCCACGTGTAGTGTGTCCCGGGCGTTGAACAGGCAGCTCTTGAAGATACCCTGTCGATAGATCGCCTGGGCCAGGTTGACCATGTTGTTCACGGCCGTGACGAAGGCATCCTTGAGGCTCGGATCGTGCAGGTTAAGCGAGGTGTCGACGTAGACGCCGTTAGCTTCCCAGCGCACCGCCAGCCCGCCTTCCACGGGGTAACGGCCCAACCGGCTCACCGCTGCCAGGAAGGCCTTTTCGGTTTCCCCCATGCCCTGCATGAAGTTCTTGTAGTAGCGGTCGAGCTGCACGTCGTTGACATCATTGAGTGTGGATGGCGCGTTTTCCTCCCTCAGGAACGACTTGCGCGAGCTGTACACGACCGTGTCGATTTCCCGGTCGGACTGCCGGGTCCAGACCGGGACCAGAGGGCTTGGCGCGGGTTCTGGTAGATCGATCATCACTGTTCGGGCCATGCGCGGCATTTCGTTCAGGTAGTAATCACCCGCCCGGTGGCGGGTTTCGGGATCGTCGTCGAGCATGCCGTCGAGCATGCGGGCGAATTCCATGGGTAGCCCGAGTGAGGTGGCTGGAATGGCGCGATGACCAAAGCGGCAGGACTGCCCGGAAGCCAAGGCATAGAGCGTACCCGCGGCGCCCTGTTCGTCGAAGCGTGGCGAGGACAGGCCCCCGTGCAGTTGCTCTTCGCCAATAAAGTAGACATCGCCCAGTCGCGCGTTGGTTTGTTGCAGGTTGTCGGACATTAGCTCCATCACGTTCGCGGTGACGAATTGCTGGTTGGCATCCAGTTGCGCAAATACCGACGAGCCCCAGTCGATCAGCGCGATGTTTTCATGCTCGGCGTCGAAGACCAGGTTGGAAGGCTTGATATCGCCGTGGACGATAGGGCGCCCGGACGGACCGGACTCACGGCGCAGGTTTCGCAGTATATCCGCGATCTGGTCGGCAATGCGTACGACCAGGCGCGGTTTGAGGCGACCCTCGCGTAGCGAGACCTCTTCCAGATTGAGGCCCGCCGCCCGTTCCATCACCAAAATGGGCTGGTTCCGCGCCCGTTGGAAGGCAATCAGGCGAGGCACCCGGGGGTGCTCCACCTGCTCGAGGATAAAGGCCTCGTCCTCAAGACGGTCCTGCAGATGCCGGGGCAGGTTGATACGCGTGAACTTGAACACGTGCTCAAGGTGCCGCGCGCCCTCCAGTGCCAGCCGGCCGGCGAATACGAAGCCATAGGCACCCTTACCGATCATCTCGATATCGCGGTAACCCAGCTGTCGCAACTGGTCCGTGCACAGAGCCACCCAATCCTTCAGCTTTCGCGCATCATCCTCGCTGAGCAGGTAGATTGACTGCTCTTCGGGAATATAGAACTGCTGAAGCTGTGATGGCTCGGTTTCGTGCAGCATGCTCAGCCCAGATGCAGCAACATCGTCTGCGGTGCTTCCAGGTAGCCCTTCCAGCGATTGCTGAAGCGGGCGATGGTACCGCCGTCAATGATGCGATGATCACCGGCCCAGCTGATGGTCATGATCGACCGGGCCACGACCTCGCCATGCTCGTCGAATCGCGGCAGGCGCTGGGTGCGGCCAAGCGCGACGATCGCCACCTCTGGAGGATTGATGATCGGCGCCGCATATGTGCCAGCCAACGCGCCAATGTTGGAGATGGTGATGGTGCCGCCCTTGAGGTCCTCCTGACTCACCCGTCCGTTACGTGCATCTTCGGTCAGGCGTGCCACCTCATCGGCGATTTCCAACAGGCTCAGGCGTTCGACGCCTTTCACGTTCGGCACAATCAAGCCCACCTTGCTGTCGACCGCCATGCCGATGTTGCAGTTGGGCTGGTAGTGGATTTCGGTGACCTCGTCGTTGAGGCGGCTATTAAGTATCGGGAACTCCTGAACCGCCAGTGCCATGGCCTTCATGATGAACGGCATGAGAGTCAGGCGGGTGCCTCGGGTTTCCGCCTCCGGTTTGAGCTTTTCGCGCAGCGCGAGCAGATCGGTTACGTCGATATCCTCACTGAAATTGAAGTGAGGAATGGTCGAGGCCGATTCCGCCATCCGTTTGGCCATGGCCGCCCGCATGCCTTTGATCGGCTCGACCCGGACCTCCTGGTCCCCGGTATCCGCACGGCGTGGTTTGCTGGTCCTGGCCAGTTCGGAGGCTTGGCTCGTGTCTTTTGCTGCGGCTGGTTTCTCCAGATGCGCCAGGATATCCGCCTTGAGGACCCGTCCGTCCTTACCGGTGCCTGCGATGTCGGCCAGTTCCAGATCATGCTCGCGAACCAGGCGCCGAACCGCCGGGCTGGCGGGGATGCGCTGGCGGGTTTGTGGCGAGGTCGTGCTCTTGGCGGTGGCCGGCACCGATTCGCTGCTCTTGGGCTCGGCTTGCTGCTGGGCTTTCGCGGGCGCCGAATCTTCCTCGCGCTCACGGGGCACGAAGGCGAACAGTGGCGAGTGCACCTTGGCCTGTTCTTCCTTCTGGTAATACAGCTTGGACACCCGGCCGGCCTTGGGGGCAGTGATTTCCACCATAGCCTTGTCGGTCATTACATCGACGACGGGCTGGTCTTCCTCGATTTCGTCGCCTTCGGCGATGCGCCATTCCACCACCTCACACTCGACGATACCCTCGCCGATATCCGGCAGGATGAAGTCCTCGGTTTCGCCATCATCGGAAACGGCGGTCTGGCCTTTCTGCTCCGCTTCCTGGACGTTCTTGGTGTAGCTTTCCGCAGTGGATGGCGTTTTTGCCGAAGCACTGTCGCCACTATCTTCATCCTCTTCGGCGATCAGCTCGAACAGCGGCTCATGCACCTTGGCGATGTCGCCTTCCTGGTGGTAGAGACGTGCCACGCGGCCCTTGTAGGGCGCGGGGATTTCCACCAGGGCCTTGTCGGTCATGACCTCGGCCACAGGCTGGTCTTCTTCGATGATGTCGCCTTCGCTCACCAGCCATTTGACCAGCTCGCACTCCACGATACCTTCGCCGATATCGGGCAGTATAAAATCGCTCATGGTTGTTCTCTCCTGTCCTTCCCTCATCCCCAACGAAAATCGGGGACCTAGAATTCCACGCTGTCTTTGATGGCTTCATAGACCTTCAGCTCGTTGGGCAGGTGCTCTTTTTCCAGCACCAGCGGGAAGGGCGTATCCATCCCGGTGACCCGAGCGATCGGGGATTCCAGATAGAGGAAGCAGCGTTCCTGGATCGTGGCGGCGATCTCGCCAGCGAAGCCGCCGGTCAGCGGTGCTTCGTGGGTGACGACCAGCCGGCCGGTCTTGAACACCGAGTCGGCGACGGTTTCCACATCCCACGGCAGGATCGTGCGCAGGTCGATGACTTCACAGGAAATACCTTCCTTTTCCGCCTTCTCGACGGCTTTCTCGATCACCTCCATTTGCGCGCCCCAGCCCAGCACAGTGACATCTGTGCCTTCCTTGAGCACTTCGGCTTCGCCCAAGGGCAACTGGTATTCGCCCTCGGGCACTTCACCGACAGAGGCGCGGTAGAGACGTTTGGGTTCGAAGAACAGGGTCGGATTCGGATCGTGGATCGCGCCCAGCAACAACCCCTTAGCCTGGTGCGGATTGCGTGGCACGGCGATCTTCAGGCCCGGGGTGTGGGCAAAGTAGGCTTCCGGGGACTGGGAGTGATACAAACCGCCGGCAATACCGCCGCCGTAAGGTGCTCGAATGGTCAGGCCGCCCACGTTGAACAGGTTGCCCGACCGGTAGCGGTACTTGGCGGACTCGTTCACGATCTGGTCGAACGCCGGAAAGATATAGTCCGCAAACTGGATCTCAGCTACGGGAATCGAGCCCTGTGCCGCCAGACCATTGGCGAAACCGACGATGCCCTGTTCCACCAGCGGCGTATTGAAACACCGTGCCTTACCGTACTTCTGCTGCAGGTTGCTGGTGGCCCGGAACACGCCGCCGAAGACGCCGACATCCTCACCGAAACACAGTACCCGGTCGTCACCGGCCATCGCGATATCCAGGGCATCGTTGATGGCCTGGAGCATATTCATCTTCGCCATATCAGGCCCCTCCCTTCGACGTGATGGACGGATCGTTCGCGCTCTTCGGATAGGCGTCCGGATACTTGCGGATATGGGCCTTGAGCTTCTCGAACTGGGCGTTCAGCGTCGGAGGTGCCTGGTCATAGACATCGGTCACCAGGGACTCAAGCGGGGGTGGCGGCCGTTTCTGGGCGCGCTTCATGGTTTCCAGGACTTCACGGCGCAGCTCCTCCTGGAGCTTCTTCTCGTCGTCCTCGGTCCACCATTTGTGCTTCTGCATCCAGCGCTGCATGCGCAGCAGCGGATCCTTCTCGCGCCAACTGGCCTCTTCATCCTTGCTGCGATAGCCGGATGGGTCGTCCGAGGAAGAGTGAGCGGCCAGACGATAGGTCATGGCTTCAATCAACACCGGCCGGTTTTCTTCCACCGCCATTTTGCGGGCAAGGCGGGTCGCTTCATGGACCGCGAGGACGTCGTTGCCGTCGACACGGATAACATCCATCTTGTAACCATAGGCCCGTGGCGCCACCCCATCTGCCGCAAACTGCTCGATCGCCGGCGTAGAGATCGCATAGCCGTTGTTGCGGCAGAAAAAGATGACCGGCACGCGATGCACGGCAGCCATGTTCAGGGCGGCGTGGAAGTCGCCCTCCGACGCGGCGCCTTCGCCAAAATAGGTCACCGTGCAGTGGCCCTGGCCGGAGAGCTTCTGGCCGTAGGCGTAGCCGGTCGCCTGGGGAATCTGCGTGGCCAGCGGCGAGGAAATGGTCATGTAATGCAGCTTGGTCGAGCCATAGTGAACCGGCATCTGACGGCCCTTGCCGTAGTCCTTCTCGTTGCCGAACAGCTGGTTCATGAACTCGTCGATGGTGAAGCCACGGTAGGCCAGGGCGCCCTGTTCACGGTACTGGGCCATGATCATGTCGGCGTCGTCGAGCGCGGCGGTACTGCCAATTACGGCGGCTTCCTCGCCGGTACACTGCATGTAGAAACTCAGCCGGCCCTGGCGCTGGGCAGCAAGCATGCGCTCGTCGAGCACCCGGGTCGTCACCATCGCGCGGTAGATGCGCAGGGCTTTGTCTTTGTCGATGTCAGGGGCTTTGGCACCCTTGTATAGGGAGCCGTCCTGCTTGAGCATCTTGAAGGTGGGAATGTGGAATTCCGCACCATCGGTGAAATTCGGGGAGTACACAACCTTGGATCTTGTTGTTGTCATAATCCTCTTCCTGGGGTAGTGGCTTGAGGAACGAGACGCCCCTTGTGGGGGCATCCAATCTTTATAGAGAACTCCGTTCCCTCGGGATCTTTTCCAGAGTATAGAACGCAATACATAGCCCGCAGTTTGTTCACCCGATCTGTGTCGACCGTATGTAAGCGTTGCCGGGCAATGTGTTTTCGCCGCATTTTCCGATGATCAACCGGATGCGACAGAGCTCTCTTGATGCCGAATGGCCGGGTTTGAATAAAACCCGGCTGGATCGGTCAGGGTTGACCTTAACGTAAAGTGCGGGTTTCGGGTAGTCTGGATTTGAAGATGGTTGTCTGGAAAATGAGCGATTACTTCGGGATTGGGCAGTGGCGGCTTGCAGGCTTAAATATATGCAGGTCTTCCGGTTTTTTGCCGATAAACGCAAGAACAATGTCCATAGCACTGCAGCGGGAATCCGTATAACGGAAAGGATTCCGGGAATGGGCAGCCCGTCGGGCTGCTCCGAAGTTGAAGAGGGCGTTTCAAAAGTAGCCGTATCTCAAAAATACCGGCATAAACTCCCTCTCCCCTCGCGGGAGAGGGCCGGGGAGAGGGGGTAGCGCCGTCAGGCACTCATCGTTGCCAGAGCCGACTTCGAGCGAGGCTTTTGCCTCGCCCCTCTCTCTGTGCAACCGGAACATAGGTAACACTTTGAACCGGCAACATGGGTTACACCTATTCCCCCGCATGCCACTCGCATGCGGGCTCCAATCGCGCGGTTTTGAGGTTAATATGACCGAGCAGATGGGTGCTGTATCGCACCTCGACCCGGTCATTCTCCACCTCTTGCAGGCCTACGCGATGTCTGGCTAACAGCCCGCTGATGTAGATCAGATGGCCCTGCCACTTGATTTCGCCGTTGTGACGAACGTTGCGAACCGCCTGGTCCACGTTATATTCAATCGGGCGCAGCACGGGCGAGTACCGACGCCTTGAGGGCTGATACACGCTGGCCGGTGTTTGCCTGCCCAGCGCCTCATGGCTGCGTTGTTCGTTAAACTCCTCACGGAATGCCTGCAGCGTGGTCTGTTGCTGCATCAAGCTTGTCCCGCGCATCCGTCCACCCACTGCTCGATTCAGTGAACCGTGCATGCGCTCGTGACGGGCATTCTGTGTGGGCGTTCCCGGCTTGCTACGATGCACCCCAATGCCCAGCTCGACCCACCATTTCGACAGTCGCGTCAGACCTCCTGCTGAGCGACTGGCGAAGGGCGCCCCGTTGTCGGACAAGATCCCCTCCGGCAGACCGTACTCATGGAAAACCCATTCCATAATCGGCTTCGCCTGGACGTAGTCTGTTGCGCTCACGCCATGACAGCCCAAGACATAACGGCTGGCATTGTCGGTTACCGTGAGCGGATAACACCAGCGCCCGCCGGCCGTCCGGTACTGCCCCTTGTAGTCCACACTCCACAGCGCATTATTGCGATCACCCAGTTCAAACGGTTGCGGGTCGGCCGGGTACGGCCGCTTGTAGCGCCGTTTCTTGACCAGACCCGCCGCTTTGAGTATCTCACCGGCCGTGCTGTCTGCCGGCAATGCCATCGCCGGTTCTAGCTCACGCAAGCGGTCCAGAACCTTCTTGGGGCCAAAGCTGGGATGGACTTTCTTGATCGCCACAATCTGTTCAGCCACGTCCTCCGTCACTGCATGTGGGCAATAGTGCGGCGCTCGGGAGCGCTCCTGCAGCCCACCGGCACCTTCCTCCTGGTAGCGCCTGATCCACTTGTAAGCCGTCTTGCGGCTAATGCCGTAGCCGCGGGCCAGATCGCTTACACCGTGCCCGCCCTGCAGCCAGGCCGCGATCAACTGCATCTTCAGATCCATTACACAAGTCTCTTTCCAGGGCATGGGCGCGTCCTCCTTGCCCATACCGTAACTTGTGTAACCCATGTTCCCGGCTTGAGGTGTTACCTATGTTGCCGGTTTGCACACTCCAAACCTCTCTCCCGCCAGGGGAGAGAGGCTTCAAGCCGCAAGCTTTTGCAACACCCCCTGAAGCGTCGGCTACATTTTACAGACCACTCGAGCATGTAGCAGATGCTTCAGCTTCTGAGGCGCCGAAGGTGCCCATGGTCTTACGACTCGTGTGGAGGACTCCTGACCCCTGTCACGCTAATCAGCGATGAACCAGAAAAAAGGGGCGCCGGGGTGGCAATCGCCAGCGCCCAAGGTCGTGACAACTCGGAGGGATGGTGAGGGATTGGAGGAGCGAGACAGCCGATCAGACGCTCGTCGTCTCGGCATCGTTGACGGCCATCGCTGCGGAGCGGCCGGCTATTGCGCCCATGACCACGGCGCTGAGCAATCCATTGCCGGACATATATCCGCTATCGCTGGCACCGGAGACACCACGAGCTGCGCCGCCGCCTGCATAGAGGTTGGGCAGCGGGTGGCCTTCGGTATCGAGTACACGGCCGTCGGTCGAAATCTCAAGGCCGCCCTGGGTATGGAAGAGGGCGCCGGTCACACGTATGACGTAGTAGGGCGCGGCCAGACGCAGTTTCGGGTCGAAGCGACGTCCGAATCGATCTGTGCCCGCCTCAGCTTGCAGCCGTTCCATTTCGTCGAAAGTGGCGCGTGTGTCCTCTAGCGGCAAATCCAGTCCTTCGGCCAGCGCCTCCGCCGAGTCGAAAACCCGCACGGCGCCGGTGTTGAACGCGTAATGATAGTCTTCGAACTGCAGCACCTGCTCATGGATGCGGGCGTCGAAGATGTTGAAGGCAATGCCCTCCGGTTGCTTGAGGACGACGGCGGCCTGTTCGGAATAGCCGCCGTGTTCGTTGGAGAATCGCCGCCCTTCACGGTTGATCTGGATACCACCCTGCATCATTACCGCCCAGGAAATCAGCGTCTGGTGCGGCCAGGCTAGGGAGCCATGACCCTGGTAGGCGCCCATGTCCTTGAGACTGGCGTTCATGGCTTCGCCCCAAAGGACGGCTTCGCCCTGGTTGCCTTTATGACCGAAGTAGAGCGCATCCTTCATCTGGGGGATGTGGCGAGCGATCAGGTCGGGGTTGCCCCCGTAGCCATTGCAGGCGAGCACCAGGGTCTGGCAGCCCAGCTGTTCAATGGCGCCGTCGGGTCGGCGGTAGGACAGGCCGTGTACCCGTTTTTCCTCGTCGGTATGCAACGTGATGACCTGGGCTTCGGTGAGGACATCGAGCCCTGCCTTCTCCGCGGCATTAAGCAGGCACGCCATCAGCTCTTCCCCGGTCCGCCGCGGTGTGCAATGCATGCGCATTCGGCTGTGACCAGGGTAGAGGAAGCCCTCTACCAGTTCGAACGGGATGCCATGCTCATCGGCCAGCCACTCAACGATTTCGCCCGAGGCTTTGGCCAGCTGGGCGACGATTTCCGGGTCGGCTTCATGGTGTGTCTTGCGCAGGATGTCCGCTGCCATGATGTCCGCAGAGTCATCGACACCCGCGTCCTTTTGGAATCGCGTTCCCGCCGCCGGCACGAAACCTGAAGACATGAAAGTACTGCCGCGCGGTATGGCGTCACGCTCGAGGACGACGGCGTCGATACCCATCGATTTGGCCGCCAGGCCAGCGACCAGTCCGCAAGCACCGGCGCCGATGATCACCAGTGGCAGTGAAAAGTCGAAGGAGCGGGTTGCACCATCCAGCTTGACGTCTGCCATGGTTCAGTCCTCTTTTGCAGTCTGCGCGGTGAATGCATCCAGGATCTCACCAGCGGGCGCCTGCCAGATGTCATCGCGGCCGGCGATGTATTCGAGCACGGCTTCCAGGCTGCTGATACGGTGGGGCTGGCCGATCAGCCATGGGTGGATGTTGAGAGCGAGCATGCGGCCGCCCTGGGTTGCTGCCTCTTCCAGCAGGAAGTCACAGGCATCCTTGACCTGTTCGACCCAGGAATCCTCGGAATGGAGGTTCTGGCCAATCACGAACTGATCTTCGAGTTCGGTGGACAGGGGCATCATGGTCAGCGGGCCGTTTTCGGTCCTGAACGCATAGGGCATGTCGTCGTTCACCCAGTCGCAACAGTATTCGATGCCGTTGGCCGCCAGGAGGTCCGGCGTGTTCCAGCTCTGGTTCTTGGCCGGGCTGAGCCAGCCCCGGACGGAGCGTCCTGTCAGTTCCTGCAGGGTATCGACAGAGCGCTTCACCAGCTCTGCTTCCTCGTCCTTGTCCTGACCGCCGTAATGCAGGTGATCCATGTTCCAGCCGTGGCAAAGGATCTCGCCGTCGAATGCCAGCAACTGCTCCAGCAGGTAGGGCGTGTCCTGCGCCAGTTGGGTGTTGATGGCGAAGGTCGGGCGGATGCCGAAGCGCTCGAACGCCTTCAGGCAGCGGTAGATGCCAACCCGGTTGCCGTAGTCACGGAGGGTGAAATGCCGCAGATCCGGGTAAGGCATTTTCATGCCGTTGGGGACCTTGAACGGCTTGCCTTGCTGGTTGAGCGGATAGAATTCTAGAGACGTATTGATCCATACCGCCAGGGGCTTGTCACCAGGCCAGGTAACGGCTGGCCGATCGGCCAGCATCGACCAGTCATAGCGTTCATGGTCGTTGCCGTAGGCGCGCCAGGGGTACTCGAGATAATCGTTGTCGAGGCTCATTTCACACTCCCCTTTTTCCGTTCGATATCGTCCAGCGCGGCATCGTAGTAGTGCTCAAGGTAGTAGTCGGCGATTTCCCGACCAGTCGCTACCCAGACGTCGCTGTGGCCGGTGATGTACTCGAGGACTTCTTCGAAGGCCTTGATCCGGTGCGGACAGCTCACCTGGTAGTTGTGGGTAGGGATGCACATGACGGTGCCGGATTCCTCGCCTTCCTGATATAGACGGTCGAAGTGGCGTTTGAGGATTTCACCGTAGTGGCGCGGTTCGACTTTGTTGACCGCGTAAACGATGGTGTCGTTCATCTCCAGTGAATAGGGGATCGAGATGAATCGCTTGCCACTGCGTACCGACACCGGGGTGGGCTGGTCGTCATGGAACAGGTCGCAGGTGTATATGCCCGCCTCGTCGCCGAAGAGTTCGGTGCCCACTTCGGCAAACAGGTCGAGTGTGCGTTCCGAGTGGGACAGGGCGGGCGCGAGATACCCGGCACATTTCTGCCCGGTATGGCGATAGATGGTTTCGATGGAATCGCGAATCATGTCGCGTTCCTGCTGCTCGCTCAGGCCGTAGGTATAGCGGGTGTTGTAGATGCCATGGCTGAAGAGTTCCCAGTCGCGCTCCTGGCACATCTCGATAATCTCGGGGTAGTGCTCGCACAGGGCGACGGAGAGGGAGACGGACCCGCGGATACCGTATTTGTCGAGCAGCGCCATCTGGCGGCGGTGACCCACGCGGTTGCCATAGTCGCGGATGGTATAGCCCGGGAGTGCGGGGCTGGGCTGGGGCCAGGCCTTCCGGTAGGGGTTGTCCGGCGGGTCCAGCTCATAGAATTCGATATTGGGCGCGACCCAGAAGGCGACCTTGGCGCCGTTGGGCCAGCGGATCTTGGGGCGGTCCTTGTAGGGCCAATAATCGTAAACGCCAAGACTCTCTTTCATAACCTTCCGCCTCTTGATGAATCTGGGAGGTGACAGCGAGGGATGCCCCACCCCTCGCTCCCCGTCGGGCTGTAGCGGCCGTTACGCTTTTTCGGCGGCCTGCTGGTCCAGCCAGTCCAGCGCGCTCTGGACCTTGACCACATCCGCGTACTTCAGGTGCAGATCGGTCAGGTTGGCGTAGTGGTAGCTCTCGTGCTTGTCGGCCACGCACTCTTCCGGAACGATCGTACGGTAGCCGCGCGAGAGGCTCTCGACCGCCGTCGCCCGGATGCAGCCGGAGGTGGAACCGCCGGTAACGATAACGGTGTCCACCTGGTGCCATACCAGCAATGACTGCAAGGGCGTCTCGAAGAAGGCGGACGGCATGCGCTTGGTGTAGACGACGTCCCGGTCGTAATCGATGTTCACGCGCTCGTCGAAGGCGGCGCGATCAGACCCGTACTTGATGTTCTGGAGAGAGTCTGGGGTATCGGTACGCGTGCCCCACACGCCGGCGTCTTCGGCCGAATCCAGGAACGCGACGTGGGTCCAGACGACCGGCCAACCCAGCCGGCGGAAACGTTCGGCGAGGGCGTTGACGTATTCCAGCTGACGCGGATCGGTCTCATAGGCGGTCTTGTAGAGGTCGGTCCGGGTATAGGCCTTTTGCGGGTCGACGTTCACCAGCACCGCTTTCTTGCCAAAACCGAAAGGAACCCGCTGCGGGTTCGCCATGACGTCAAAGAAGATCTCTTTTGCGGTTTTGTCGGTCGTTTGCATCGTGTACCTCGTCTATTCGGGATCCGCCTGTCTCAGCGTGCGCTATCTTCGTAACGCTCGCCCAGTTCAAGCATCGTTTGTGTGCCCAGGTAGTCGTTCAGCTGTTTGAAGTCGAACATCTGGTCGCGGAAATTGTCGGTGGTTCCATCGGCTTTCAACGTTTCGAAGAAGCGGGAGGCCATATGGGTCAGTGCGCGAACCAGTGCGCCTGGAAAGATCACCATCGAGAATCCCAGCGATTGCAGGGTGCTGGCATCCTGCAGCGGCGTGTCGCCGCCCTCGACCATGTTGGCCATGACCGGAATGCGACCGCCGAACTGGCCCATGACCTGCTGTACCTGATCGGCCGAACGGATACCCTCGACGAAGATAACGTCGGCGCCGGCCTCGTAGTAGGCATTCGCCCGCTCGAGCGCGCTTTCCAGGCCTTCCGCAGCGATGGCATCGGTACGACCAATGATGAGGGTCTGATCGCTATGGCGGGCATCGAGCGCCGCCTTAACCTTGCCGACCATTTCACCGGTGCTGACCAGGGTCTTGCCCTGAAGGTGTCCGCAGCGCTTTGGATAGGTCTGGTCTTCCAGCTGGATCGCGTTGGCGCCGGAGCGTTCAAGCATGCGCACACTGCGCATAACGTTCAGCGCGTTGCCGAAACCGGTATCGCAATCAACGACGATGGAAATATCCGTGCGCTCGCGGATATGTGCAAGCGAGTCGTTGACCTCGGTCAGGCTCATCAGGCCAATGTCGGGGCGGCCCAGTTTGGTGTAGGCGATACTGGCACCGGAAAGATAGACGGTGTCGAAGCCGGCCTGTTCGGCCAGGGAAGCGCTCAGTGCATCATAGACGC
This sequence comes from Marinobacter nanhaiticus D15-8W, assembly GCF_036511935.1. Classification (NCBI taxonomy): domain Bacteria; kingdom Pseudomonadati; phylum Pseudomonadota; class Gammaproteobacteria; order Pseudomonadales; family Marinobacteraceae; genus Marinobacter; species Marinobacter nanhaiticus. The sequence continues at coordinate 656,598 of NZ_AP028878.1, forward strand.
CTGGCGCCACCACAATCTCCGGATTGTGCAGCTTGTCTTTAAGGGCCATCGACGGGACGGCGTTTTGGGTTGCTGGCATACAAGTTTCCGTTCGGTTTTTGATTATAGGCGGCAGCGGGTCTGGCGTACTGCCGGTCATGAACTGGTTTGGCCTTTGGCGCCGAGCGAACTTAGGGGCGGGTGTTGGCCAGATCGTTCCACACGTCCTGGCGGACCAACCGGTCGTGGACGATTTCGAACCGGTCGATAAAACGGACGCCATCGAAACGCTCACCATCCGGCCACTCGCCCGACAGCGTTCCAGAAACGAACACCACCACCTTGTTCATTTCGTAGCTGACATTGGTCGAGGTGATGGTCTTGTCGACGTAGCGATAGCGGTCCTTTGCCCAGTCCACCAGTTGGCGCAGGGAGGAAAGTTGTCCGCTACCGGGAAAGGTCATGACGAAATCATCGGCAAGACATTCATGGGCGCTCCTGAGATCGCGCTTCTGCATCGCCTCCAGATAATCATGGACCAGCGCTTCCGGATCCCGGGCTTCGGGGCCGGGCTGGCGAGAGAGGCCGCCGCGGCTGTAGGCCGAAGGATCGACTTCGTTGAGCCATACCGTGATAGCTTCGGGTTTGGCCCGGGTTGTTCCCCTGATGACGGCCGTCAGCGCGCGCATCAGGCGCATCTTCAATTCGCCGCTATACCCCGATAACAAATTGACCTGTAGCATTGGCATAACGGATCCTTCTGCAGTGATAGGCGCGGTTCGATGCCTTCACTTGAATGTTTCATTGTTCTATACATAATACATTTATATGTTCTACGAAGATGAGCTGTCAAGTCTGGGATGGCTCCAGAAACTGTGAGGCAAGTTAAATGGTGACATCCTTATCCGCTAATGGGCCTGGTGGTACCAAGTCGCATCAGCTGTTTCTTCTATTGAAAGACGCGATCGTCAGCGGTCGGATGAGCCCGGGCTCGAAAATACCGGGCGAGCTGAGGTTGGCCGAGGAGCACCAGGTATCCCGGGTCACGGTGCGTCGGGCCCTGGAAGCCCTGACCGAAGAAGGGCTGATCAGCCGGAAGCCGGGGGTCGGCACGCTGGTCTGCGAGCGCCCTGTGGGCGCGACCGTTATGAGTGCGAGCGTCTCCAACCTGCTGCCCAATATGGTCAAGCTGGGTGAGAGTTCCCGGGTGCGCCTTCTGGAGTTTGGGTACGGGTTGCCATCCGAAACCATTCAGGGGCGGCTGAAACTGGCGCCCGGCGAGCGAACCCAGCGTTCGATCCGGGTGCGTCTCGCAGAAGACAAACCTTTCTCCTACCTCACAACCCATGTTCCGGAGCACATTGCGCTGAGCTACGACGAAGCCGATCTGGCGACGACGCCCCTGTTTGCGTTACTTGAACGAAGTGGTGTGCATGTGGACCACGCGACCCAGAGCATTTCCGCAGTACTTGCCACCAAGGACGTGGCCGAGGCCCTCGACGTGTCAGTGGGCTCACCCTTGATTTCCCTCACCCGTGTTGTCTTCGACAAGAATGGCCAGGGCGTGGAGTACCTCCATGCGCTCTATCGGCCTGACCGCTACCGCATCGAGATCGATCTGAGCCGGGCTGGCGACGAGGACGAGCGCTACTGGCAGCCGATGGCTACAACGAAATCCTGAATGCCAAGCCATGCTTCCGTGAGTTGACATCTCTGAAAGGAGTGGTATACCTTCATATGTATTCAAAATAATACATTTGAAGATTTCTATAAGAGACATTTGGGTCGGTCCCCGAACGGGTATCGAGCCACTCACTGATGAGCACTGATTAGAGAGTCGGGCATGGCAGGCAAGACACTGTTTGACAAAATCTGGCAGGCACACGAGATCTGCCGGAACGACGAGGGGCAGTCATTGCTCTGGGTGGATCGCCACCTCGCGCACGAAGGGTCCTTTCACGCCTTCAATAAGCTGGCCGAGCGGGACCTTGCCGTTCGCCATCCCGAACAGACCATCGGCATTGCAGATCATTATGTGCCCACCATCGGCCGCGACTTGATTGCCGTCCAGTCCAAGGTTCGCAACGTCATTGAGCAGTTGGTCGAGAACACCCGTCGCCACGGGGTCAAGCTGATCGGTCTGGACGACCCGCGCCAGGGTATTGTCCATGTGGTCGGGCCCGAGCAGGGCATCACCCAGCCCGGCCTGCTCATGGTGTGTGGCGACAGCCATACGTCCACCCACGGGGCGCTTGGCGCGCTGGCCTTCGGTATCGGTGCCTCGGAAGTCGCCCATGTGCTGGCCACCCAGACCCTCTGGCAAACCAAGCCCAAGCGCATGCGCATCCGTATCGATGGCGCGCTCGCACCGGGCGTGACCGCCAAGGACATCGCGCTCGCCTGGATATCGATTCTCGGCGCCGACGGAGCGCGGGGTTATGCCATCGAATACGCGGGTGAGGTGATCGATGCCCTGAGTGTCGAGGCGCGTCTCACGCTGTGCAACCTTTCCATCGAAGGTGGTGGCCGGTGCGGGATGATTGCGCCCGACGACAAAACCATCGATTACGTCAAAGGGCGCCCGTTCTCGCCGGAAGGCGAGGCGCTCGAAAAGGCGGAGATGTATTGGCGCACGCTATACAGCGACGCTGATGCTGAATTCGACCGCGAGGTGATCCTCGACGGCCGGGACGTCGCGCCGACGGTCACCTGGGGCGTCTCGCCTGAAGAGGCCCTGCCCATCGATGGCGCCGTGCCCGATCCTGAGGTTGCCGGATCCGAAGCCAAGGCGCGGCAAATCCGGGACAGTCTCGACTATATGGGGCTCAAGCCCGGACAGAAGCTGACCGATATCCAAGTGGACAGGGTCTTTATTGGTTCCTGCACCAACGCCCGCATCGAAGACCTACGCTCGGCGGCAGAGGTCTTGCGTGGCAAGCGCTGCAAGGTCGGCGGCATCGTCTCTCCCGGTTCTACCCAGGTAAAAGCGCAGGCTGAGCAAGAGGGCCTGGACAAGGTCTTCACGGATGCTGGGCTGGAGTGGCGGGAATCCGGATGCTCCATGTGCGTAGGCATGAACGGCGATCTCATTCCCAGCGGCGAGCGCTGCGCCTCCACGACCAACCGTAACTTCAAGGGCCGCCAGGGACCCGGTGCCCGGACACACCTGATGTCGCCGGCCATGGTGGCGGCCGCCGCCATCAGCGGTCATCTCACCGATATTCGCGATCTGCAGGGGTAAGTCGTTATGGAACCTTTGGTGAAAGTCTCATCGCCGGCGTGCCCGCTGCCGCTCGAGAATGTCGATACGGACCAGTTGATCCCGGCCCGGTTCATGAAGGAGTCGAGGGCCAAGGGCTACGGCGGCTTCCTGCTCCACGACCACCGCTTCGACGCGGAGGGCAAACCCCGGGACTTTATCCTCAATCACGAACAGGCCGCCGGCTCGGAAATCCTGGTGGCCCGTCGAAACTTCGGTGGTGGCTCCTCACGGGAAGCGGCGGTATACGCCATGGTCGATTTCGGCTTCCGTTGCGTTGTTGCGCCGAGTTTCGGCGATATCTTTGCCTCCAATGCGGTCAACAACGGTTTGTTGCCTGCCGTGGTGAGCGAAGCGGATGCCGAGCGTCTGTTGGACGCGCTTGCAGGCGAGCCCAGGCCGGTCACGGTCGATCTGAAATCCCAGGCCATCACGTTTCAAGGGGGCGAGGTTTCGTTCGACGTAAACCCGACCTGGAAGGAAAAACTGCTCAACGGTTGGGACGACATCGACCTGACCCTCGCCAGGACGCCGGACATCGAGCGGTTCAGGGAAGACTATCTGGACCAGTACCCATGGCTGGCCTGATATAGATATTTACTCCAATAAAATCAAATAACTGCCGACAGCAAAAACAACCATTCGAGGTTATTATGAAAAATCCAATTCGTACACTGACGGGCGCTCTCTCTCTATTCCTGGCACTGAATGCGTCGGCCGAAGAACAGCAGCTCAAGGCTGTTCACGCGTTCCCGACATCGCTGATCTACACCCAGAGCTTTCTCGACTTCGTTGATGAGGTCAACGAGAAGGGGAAGGGCGTCATCAATATTCGCGTCCTGGGTGGTCCGGAGGTTATTGGCCTGTCCCAGCAGCCCACTGCGGTGCGTAACGGCGTGGTCGACATGGCCTACACGGCCGCCAGCTTCTACGCCGACAAGCTCCCGGAACGCGATGCGCTGATCTCATCCAACACCAATGCCATCTACGCCCGTGAATCCGGTGGTCTCGACCTGCTGAACGAGATCCACCAGAAGAAGATGGGTGTCTACTATCTGGGCTGGTTCGACAGCGGGGTTAAGTACAATCTTTACACCGTGAACGAGCCTAAGCTGGATAACGAAGGCAACCTGGATATGTCCGGCATTCGCCTTCGCAGTAACCCGGTCTACAACGCATTCTTCACCGATTACCTGAAGGCCCAGCCCATCAGTCTGCCGACCACTGACGTCTATTCGGCCCTTGAGCGCAGCACCGTGGATTCAACGGGCTGGACCCAGATCGGCATGAAGGACCTGAACTGGGACAAGTTCCTCAACTACCGCATCGATCCTGCATTCTACTCAACGGATATGGGTGCCATCGTCAACCTCAAGAGCTGGAACAAGCTGAGCGACGAGGCAAAGGAAATCCTGCAAAGCGTGGCGATCAAGCATGAGCGGGAAAGTGCCGAAGCGTTCGATGCCCTGGCCAGTAAGCAGCAAGCCGAGCTCGATGAGAGCGGTATGACGCCCTTCGTGCTGAAAGGCGACGCCGCTGATACCTATCTCAAGGCAGCCAAGGAAGCGTCGCTGAACCGTATGCGCTCCCACATGGAGCGGCAGCCGGGCGGCCTGGAGAATGCCAAGGAGCTGGTCGAGAAATTCAACGAGCCGCAACAGAACTAATCGACCGACGCCCGGCGCCTGCCGGGCTGTCTCCTTATCCCGGCGAGTGTTCCTATGTCTTCGTTAAGTCGATTCTACAACAGGCTTATTGATGCCATGGCCTTTCTGGCGGCTGCGCTGCTGGTATGGCTCATGGTGGCTGTGGTGCTGTCTGTAGCTATACGAAATCTCGGATTTCAGCCGCCCGCGTGGCTGTTCTCCTCAACCGAATATTCGATGTTCTACCTGACGTTGCTGGGCGCGCCCTGGCTCGTACGGGAAAAAGGGCATGTGTACATCGAGGTTGCGATCAACCGCCTGCCTCCGCCGTTGCTGAATAGCCTTTCGAGACTCGTCATGTTGATCTGCGCCGTTATCAGCTTCGTGCTGGCCTGGGTGGGTCTGGAGCTCGTGCTGCAGAATATCGAAAGCAACGATTACGACGTCCGCACGTACTTCGTTCCCATGTGGATATTCACGGTGACCTACCCGGTCAGCTTCCTGCTTATGGGGATAGAGTTCACCCGCTTCATGTTCTCCAAAGAAACCTTCCACAGTTGCGAAAACGGGGACGCGTAATATGGCCTGGCATGAATCCTTGTTTTTCCTGCTGTCGTTCGTGCTGATCCTGATGCTGATCGGGGCGCCCGTCGCGTTTGCGTTTATCGGTGCAAACCTTGTCGGCGCCTGGTACTTCATGGGCGGCAACGCCGGGCTGACCCAGCTACTGAACAACGGTTTTGGCGCGCTCTCGAACTTCGGCCTGGTGCCGATTCCCTTGTTCCTGCTTATGGGCGAGCTGTTCTTTCGCACCGGTCTCGGGATGCGAATGTTCAATGCCATCGATCAATTGATGGGGAAGGTGCCCGGTCGTCTGTCTTACGTGACAGTGGTTGGCGGTACGGCCTTTTCCACGCTGAGTGGTTCCTCCATGGGATCGACTGCGCTGTTGGGCTCGCTGCTGGTGCCGGAAATGGAGCGTCGCGGCTACAAGAGCTACATGTCGATCGGCCCGATTCTCGGTACTGGCGGGCTTGCGATCATCATTCCGCCTTCCGCGTTGGGCGTCCTGCTGGCCACCCTGGCCAAGATCGATATCGGGGATGTGCTCATCGGCGGTATCGTGCCCGGCGTCCTGCTGGCGCTGCTGTATATGGTGACCATCTGGCTGAAGACCCGGTTCAGACCGGATGCTGCGCCGGCATACGAAGTCCAGACCGTATCCCTCGGGGAGAAGCTCAAGATATTCCTGCGGGATATCCTGCCGATGTTGAGCGTCATTGTGATGATCGTGGTGATGATGCTGACCGGCTTCGCCACGCCATCGGAATCGGCGGCTTTCGGCGCCCTTGGCGTGATCGTCCTGGCGCTGGTTTTCGGCGAGCTGTCGTTGAGCGCGTTCAAGCTATCCGTTGCCGGCGCGCTGAAAGTGACCTTGATGGCATACCTGATCGTGTTCGGGTCCGCCACCTTCAGCCAACTGCTTGCCTTCTCGGGCGCCTCCAGCGGGTTGATTTCCTGGGCGACCAGCTTTGACCTGCCGCCGCTGCTGATGCTGGCTTGCATGTTCCTGGTGCTGCTGGTTCTAGGCACCTTCATGGAGGCGATCTCCATCATGATGATTACCGTGCCCTTCTTCTTCCCATTGGCGCAGTCGCTGGGTTTCGACCTGGTGTGGTTCTCCATCATTACGCTGATTGCGCTGGAAGTGGGCTTCTCGACGCCGCCCCTGGGCCTGAACCTGTTCGTTATGAAAGGTGTGGCGCCACCGGGAACGACCATGAAGTCGATATACCTGGCTGCGATTCCCTATATCGCCTGTTCTCTCCTGCTCGTGGCCTTGCTGGTGGCTTTCCCCGGCATCGTCACCTGGCTGCCCTCGCTCGGCTAGAGGCGTACGACGTGGCCGGGCGATACCTTTCGGGGGCCGCCCGGCCTTTTTCTGCAACGGTCGTCGGCCAGGTTCGGCTTCCTTCCAACTTCCCCCCTTCCCGCCATCGCTGTGTCTGCGATATCGATCGCCTTCCTCCTGTATCAAAAAGATACAAAAATGAGTCTATAAAACCGCTTTTAATTGTATTGTAAAAAATACAAGTTCATGTAGTATCAAAATCGTGAGTCAATAAGAAGAAATACTGAGAGGTCTTGCGTTCCACCAACTCAGAAAAACGAACGCGACGACTCACCCGCCGACTTCTCTAAGCCAAACCAACAACGATATATAGACACAGTCACTGGGGGGTTTATGCTCTTAAACACTCGTAAGAACCTGCTCGCGCTTTCCGTGGGTACACTGTCTTTGCTGGCCGCTTCCTCACTTCAGGCGGCGGATCTCACTGTCAATAAAACAGACATTGATCTGTATGGTTATGCAAAGCTTGACCTGATCTATGACGTCGACGCCGATCTGGGAAATACCATTATCCGCAGCAAGATCCGTCTCGATGACGAGGACGGGGTCGACGGCCATACCAATATGCACGCGTTCCAGAGCCGTCTGGGTCTCAAGACCTCGACACCGGTTGCCGGCGATACGCTGAAAACCGTCATCGAAGGGGATTTTTACGGCAATAACGGTTTTGGCGGCGGCGGCGGCGAATTCCGCCTGCGTCATGCCTACGGCACCTGGAACGGTATCCTCGCCGGTCAGACCTGGAGTAACTTCGGTAACGTGCTGAGTCTCTACCAGACCGTTGATTTCAATGGCTCATTGGGTCAGGGCGGTGGACGCCAGGCGCAGGTTCGTTATACGACCGGGCCTTTCTCATTTTCTGCTGAAGATCCGGAAGGTAGCGGTGCGGCCGGTGGTGACATCCAGGCCGACGGTACCAACCAGTATCGTCTGCCTGACCTGACCGCCCGCTACCAGAGCAGTGTAGGACCGGTTAAATACGCTGCAGCGGCGCTCGTACGTTTCCTCGAATACGATGCAGAGGGCTCCGATACCGCCAATCCGAACTGGGATGACGATAGCGCCACGGGCTGGGGTCTGATGGTGGAGGCCAATACCAAGCTGACGGATAGCATCACCATCCGTGGCTCTATCAGCCACGGCGACGGTATCGGCGGCTACATTTACCTGAGTCCCGCAGGCCCGGGTTATGTCGACGGCGATGGCAACCTGGAAACCATCGAAGCGACCGGCGGCGGCGTGAGCATGACCGTCAACGCAGGCCCGGGTGCATTCAACCTCGGCTACGGCCTGGTGATCGCTGATCTGGATGATGGCTATGAGAGCGGCGACATTGCGGCCACGACGGACGAGCGTTATAGCAGCACCTTCGTCAACTACATCTGGTCGCCGTTCGAGCAGCTCACCTACGGTGTGGAAGCGGGCTACCACACACGCGAACAGGTGAATGGCGACGAAGGTGACGCGGTCCGCCTGCAGGCCATGATTCAATACGGCTTCTGATTGGCGAAGGCATAAGTTGCGTCTTTCCTGACGAGTTGCTGACTCTTTTGGCCTCGGGCATTGTCCCGGGGCCTTTTTTTGTGCGTCGCACTTTAGCGGGAGCCCATGTAACGGAAACCATTCCGGGAATGGACAGCTCGGTGGGCGTTTCCGAATCGTCGGCTACATTTCTAGATAACTCGAGCATGTAGCAGATGCTTCAGCTTCTGAGGCGCCGAAGGTGCCCACGGTCTTGCAGCTCATGCGGAAGGCTCCCGTCTCCCTGTCATGCTGACCGCGATAAAACTTTGTTGGGCTAAGAGTTTGGTTGACGCCGGCGGTTGCCAGGGGGCAATCCAGACAGGGGATCGTCAGGGTGTGTCAGTGGATTGGGTTGGCAAGGTCGGTCGGCGACATGATCGCCTTCATGTGCGTGCCGACCGGTGCCTGAAGATGGGCTGGCCTACGGTAATAGGCCAGGGTTCGAATCGTTCGCTGACAGTTGGCGCCGTGCTCAGGCAACGACGCCGGATTTGACCAGGTTCTCGATGGTCGCCTGATCCAGCGCCAGGTCTTCTGCGAGTAAGGCGTGGGTGCGATCACCCAGGCGAGGAGGGGCAGATCGATAGTTCGCCGGCGTCCCGCTGAATTTTGCCGGGAAGGCGACTGTGGGAATCTCGAAGCCATCGGCCCGCTTCATCGGCACGACCATCTCCCGGGCGATAACCTGGGGGTCCTCGAACACTTCCGGAATGGTATTGATCGGCCCACAGGGGACCCCGGCGATCTCAAGCAGGTTGATAATACGCTCGCGGGGGAAATGGGCGAGGCGCTCCTCGAGCAGGCTTTCCAGTTCGGCTCGGTTTGCGACACGGTCCGCGTTGGTCAGGAATCGAGGATCTTCACCAAGCGCCTTGAGCTCGAGAACGTCGCAGAGCGAACGGTACTGACGGTCATTGCCGCAGGCGATGATGACATGACCATCCTGCACCGGGTAGGCCCGGTAGGGCACCAGGTTGGGATGGTTGTTGCCCATTGGCTTTGGCGTGCGTTTGCCCACCAGCCAATTGGAACCCTGGTTGGCCAGCATGGCGACCTGACAGTCGAACAACGAGCAATCGATGTGCTGGCCTTCGCCAGTCTGTTCGCGACTGGCAATCGCGGCGAGGATCGACGTTGCCGCATACATCCCGGTGAATTCGTCGGTGATCGCAACGCCTGTCTTGAGCGGCTCGGCACGGCGCTCTTCGGTTTCCGGATGGCCGGTAATGCTCATCAGGCCGCCCATGCCCTGGATCAGGAAGTCGTAGCCGGCCCGGCTGGCGTAGGGGCCTGTTTGGCCAAAGCCGGTGATGGAGCAATAGACCAGTCGCGGGTTCACCTTTTGCAGGCTGGCGTAGTCGAGGCCATATTTCTTCAGGCCGCCGACCTTGAAGTTCTCCACCAGGATGTCGGCGGAGCCCGCCAGCTTGCGGATCAGTTCCGCGCCTTCCGGTTTGGAAAAGTCGACGCAGACAGATTCCTTATTACGGTTGCAGCATGTGAAATAGGCCGCGTCGGAACCCTCGATGCTGGCGTCTTCGGCCTCGCGGGTCAGGAAGGGAGGGCCCCAGCGTCGAGTGTCATCACCGCTGATGCTTTCCACCTTAATGACGCGGGCACCGAGATCCGCAAGGATCTGGGTGGTCCAGGGTCCGGCCAGGATACGGCTCAGGTCGAGAACGGTCAGGTGGCTCAGCGGGCCGGATGCCGAGGGTTTGGATTCTGAAGATACAGGCACGAGTGGATCGCCTCCATCGCATGTGAAGGGAAAGCGGTCTGACCGGGCAGCTTCAGGCCGACTGCCGGTCAGACGTATAGGGGGAGGGTGGTTACGAGCCAGAAAACGCCTGGATGCCGGTCTGGGCGCGACCGAGGATCAGGGCGTGAACGTCGTGGGTGCCCTCGTAGGTGTTGACGGCTTCCAGGTTCACCATGTGGCGGATGACGCCGTACTCATCGGATACGCCGTTGCCGCCGAGCATGTCACGGGCGGTACGGGCAATATCCAGTGCCTTGCCACAGGAGTTGCGCTTCATCAGCGAGGTGATTTCCACGGCAGCCTTTTCTTCGTCTTTCAGGCGACCGAGACGCAGGCAGCCCTGCAGGCCGAGGGTGATTTCAGTCTGCATGTCCGCCAGTTTCTTCTGGATCAACTGATTGGCGGCCAGCGGGCGACCAAACTGCTTGCGATCCAATACGTACTGGCGGGCGGCGGTCCAGCAGAATTCGGCGGCACCCAGGGCGCCCCAGGCGATGCCGTAGCGTGCGGAGTTCAGGCAGGTGAACGGACCGCGCAGGCCGGTGACCTCCGGGAACATGTTCTCTTCCGGCACGAAGACTTCATCCATCACAATCTCGCCGGTAATGGATGCGCGCAGGCTGACCTTACCGTGAATGGCGGGCGCGCTCAGGCCCTTCATGCCCTTGTCCAGGATAAAGCCGCGGATCTTGCCGTCTTCGGTTTTAGCCCACACTACGAATACATCGGCGATCGGGCTGTTGGTGATCCAGATCTTGCTGCCGCTCAGCTTGTACCCACCGTCTACTTTCTTGGCGCGGGTTTCCATGCTGCCGGGGTCGGAGCCGTGGTTGGGTTCGGTCAGGCCGAAGCAGCCAATCCACTCGCCGCTGGCCAGCTTGGGCAGGTACTTCTGCTTCTGCTCTTCGGAGCCGAATTCATTGATCGGCACCATGACCAGGGAGGATTGCACGCTCATCATGGAGCGGTAGCCGGAATCGACCCGCTCGACTTCCCGGGCAATCAGGCCGTAGGACACGTAGTTCAAGCCAGCGCCGCCGTACTGTTCGGGAATCGTGGCGCCCAACAGACCGAGCTCACCCATTTCGCGGAAGATGGCCGGGTCGGTGTTCTCGTTGCGGAAGGCGTCCAGTATACGGGGCGCCAGTTTGTCCTGTGCATAGCTATAGGCGGTATCGCGCACCATGCGCTCTTCTTCTTCCAGCTGGTCGTCCAGTAGGAGCGGGCTTAACCAGTCAAATTCGGCTTTGGAGCGGCTCATTGTTCGTTAACCTCACATTTAGCGGTGTTGGCGATGTGTCTCAGGATGCGGGAGCACGCAGTATTTTTGGTTTAGAGCATGCTAAAGAATCTGTGAGCGTTGACTCAAGCGATAATATTTCATCTCATTGTGCATAAAACTCACTTCAAGAATCTCATTCTCTCAATAGAGTAGCGTAACAGGTGTCGAGCGCACCGGGAGCACATTCATGCGTCGTAAGGTCCCCAGTACAACCGTTCTGATGGGTTTCGAGGCGGCAGCACGCCATGTCAGTTTCACCGAAGCGGCCCAGGAGCTGTCGCTGACCCAGAGCGCTATCTGCCGCCAGATTGCATCGCTGGAAGAATTCCTTGGCGTCAAGTTGTTCCGCCGCGGTCGCCAGGGCGTGAGGCTCACGGATGCCGGCTACAACTACCATCGCCTGGTGGCGCAGCGGCTCAACGAAATCGAGCGGGATACGCTCTCGGTCATGGGTAATCATGGCACGGAAAACGCACTTGAGCTGGCGGTTGTGCCCACCTTCGGCACCCGCTGGCTGATCCCGCGACTACGCAAGTTCAAGGCGCTGCATCCGAACATTACGATCAACATGACCAACAAGACACGGCCTTTCCTGTTCTCGGACACGCCGTTCGACGCCGCGATCTATTTCGGCGACGGCAACTGGTCGGGCACCCAGACCACGCTGTTCATGCACGAGCGGCCGGTCCCCGTGTGCAGCCCGGAGCTAATCGCGCCGGATACCGCCCTGACCTGTGAGGACATCACGAACTATCCCCTGCTGCAGCAGACCACGCGTCCCTACGCCTGGCGCGAATGGTTCCGGTCATTGGATATGCGGGTGGAGCGGGATATGTCCGGGCCGCGTTATGAACTCTTCACCATGCTGGCGGAGGCGGCCACCCACGGCATGGGCATTGCGCTGGTGCCGCCATTCCTGATCGAGCGTGAACTGGCTTCCGGGCAGCTGATTGTTCCGGTTTCGCACAGTTTCCAGAATCGCGGCGGTTACTACTTCGTACTGCCCGATCACCGAAAGGACGACGAGGTAGTGAATCTGTTCAGGCAATGGGTATTGGGTGAAGGGGAGCTTGAGGTGGCGGCGTAACGATCATCGACGCCACCGGTTAATGGCGGGCCCCTGTTTCAGGTAGGAAGGCGCCTTAAGTTGAGTGTCGTCATGATTCATGGTTCTGGCGCCGCGCTTTACCGCGTAGGCTCGGCAATAGTGCTTGCCTAGTTTAATTTAATCTCTCCATAGCCAATAGGCTTACCCGGAATGAGGTTCCATCACACCCTTGAGTAACCCGCTAAAAGAAGCTCTACACACCGATAACGGAGCGCGCAGCGACAACCGGCTCAACTTTCGCCTTATCTGCATCGCAATGACGGCGGCGTTCGTGGCGCAGGCCATGTTGCTCGTCGCAATCCCGGTCTACGCGCTGGACCTGGACGCCTCGCCGCTGGAGCTGGGAGCCATCTTCGCCGCGCCGGCAGTATTGCCGTTATTCTTCGCCATTCCCATGGGTGGCTTCGTCACCCGCCGGGGTGGGCGTTTATCCATTATTGTGGGCGCGTTGATCGCGGCGTTGGGCGTCTGCCTCATCCTGCTCTTCCCCTCGATCATTGGTCTGTTCGCGGCCCAATTACTGATCGGCATTGCCCAAATGCAGATGGTGCTTGCGGCGCAGACTGTGGTTTCTAGCCTGGGCACCGGCAAGACGCTGGAGAACTATTTCGGTTGGTATACCACCTGGCTGTCCGGCGGCCAGGTGCTTGGCCCGCTACTCGCCGGCGGATTGATCGACCTCTATGGCACGCCAGAGCCGGCGTTCTATGCCATGGTGCTCTTGTCCCTGATCGGTGCCTTCCTGGCGCTGGGACTGGTCGGTGATGCCCGGCAGGGTCGAACCACCAACCGTGCCGTCAGTGGCTTCCGCGCCCAGGGTCGACTGCTGAAAACCAGTCGCGGCGTACAGGTCTCCATCGCCGTTACCATGGCCGCCATGTTTGCCCTTACGGCTCACGGCAGTTACCTGCCGGTCTACCTGGACGGCCTGGGCATGGGGGCTTCCACCATTGGCGTTCTGGTGAGTCTGCGCGCGATCGCGTCCATGCTCGTGCGGCCTTTCACCAGCCGCATCATCTCCATTCTCGGCGGGCGGGAAACCACCGTTCTTGTCTCCGTCGCGGCTATGACGGTTGGTCTGGCGTTCACCGGTAGCGTCCATACCGTTGTCATTCTCGGCATTCTCTCCGCTTTGGTCGGTATCGGGGCCGGCCTCTCACAGCCGTTGTCTATGGTCCTGCTGGCCGAGAGCGTAAACAGCGAGCAACGTTCCGGCGCGCTGGGTATGCGGCTGATGGGGAACAGGGCAGTGAAGCTGGTTGCGCCGTTGGTATTCGGCGCGGTGTTTGCCGCTGCCGGGTTTGGTGTGGCGTTTATGGTGGGCGGTGTGATCGTGGGTGTTTGTGGGGTTTTGTTGTTTTGGATCGTGCGGCGGTTGGGAGTGTAGTTTTGTGCGAGGCGGGCAGCTTGTAAGAATTATTTACAAGTAGAAGTAGAGCGCTGCCGATAGGTCAGTGTCGTCTATGGGGGAGGAGGCTCAAAGCGGGCTTTGTTCATTAAATTGGCTTGTTCATTATTAATGAACGCTGCTATTCTGTGAACAAGCTTGGAGATACGCTATGGAAAACCCGAACGCAGAGGTCGATCTGCTGGAACAAGCGCTTAACGTATTCAATCGTGAAACCGGATTAAACTTCGAGTGCGATGGCAAGACGTCTACTGGACGCGATATCGGTGTCGACGCCTTATTAACTCTGCGTCCCCAGAATATCCAATACAATGCGCAACTGAAACGCTGGGCCCAGCAGGCGAATACCGGCGCACTTATCGCTCAGTTGAACAAGCTGCCTGAACCTTCTCTCCTTGTCGCAGATTTTATTAACCCCAATATGGCCGACCGCCTGCGCGAGTCCGGGGTTCAGTTTATCGACGCCGCCGGGAACACCTACCTTAATGGCAATGGTCTCCATATTTTTATCAAAGGCCATCGCCCCTTAAGCGCTCTTTCCATGTCCCCAAAAGCGACGCGGGCCTTTAACGCTTCAGGGCTCAAGCTGGTTCTCTGCTTCCTGGTCGATCCTGATCTCGTAGGACAGACCTACAGAGCGATTGCAGCCGCTGCTGGCGTATCGCTTGGCACCATTGGATGGGTTATTAATGACTTGAAGGCGCAGGGTTACATTGGCGAACGGGGAAAAACCAAAGAGCGGCGACTCAAGCGGCCACTCGCTTTGTTGGATCGTTGGGTAGAGGGTTACCCCGAAATTCTTCTGCCGAGCATGGAGCTGGGCTGGTTCCAAACGCCTTACCAATTTCCGTGGAAAGAGATCCAGGCATCGGAGTTTGGAGGACGCTGGAGCGGAGAAGTCGGCGCTTACCTCTTCGATCCTTATCTATCGCCAGCGCGGGGAAAACTCTACCTCCCTCGAGAACGCCTGAAGGATGTGGTGTTGCGGCATCGCCTACGGAAAAAGAGCGACGGCTTACAGGGTGAATCGGACACCATCTGCATCGTAGAGAAGTTCTGGCATCTCACCGGCCAGTCTGCTTGCTCGAACAACCCTGAAGTGGCGCCAGATATTCTGGTCTACGCCGATCTTGTCGCCACTGGAGATCCTCGCAACCTGGAATCTGCGGAGCGCCTGTATGGCCGAATTAAAGATCGACTCGAGCGCGATTGATCCGATTCAACGAAGAACGTATGAAGCTATTGTTCGGGTTGCCTCTGAGAAACAGGTGCCATTTATTATTGTGGGCGCATCGGCCAGGGATCTTGTGATGCACCATGGCTATGGGGCACAGATTCAGAGGGCTACGCGAGATATCGACTTGGCGGTTCAAGTCGAGGATTGGGAGTCTTTCGATGCCATAAAGACAAGTCTGATCGCTAGCGGCTATCGGGAAACGAAGATCGCCCACCGATTGGTCGACGAGCACAATATGCCATTGGATATTATTCCCTTTGGGCCGCTCGCGGGTGCCGGTGCCAGGATCGAGTGGCCGGATGAAGATCGCCACATGGGGGTGATGGGTTTTACGGAAGCACTGGCATCCGCTGATCTTGTCATCGTTGGCGGTCAACCGCCGCTTGATGTGCCTGTTGCCAGCCCGGTTGGGCTAGCCCTTCTTAAGTTGGTGTCTTGGTCTGAGAGGGAACCTCAAGTTCGACGGAAAGATGCTGCGGACTTTTTCTACCTGCTCCACAACTATGAAAATATTCCGGCAATCACCGACCGGCTGTATGGCGAGCACGCGGATATCCTCGAGAAATATGGCTGGGATACCCGTATGGCGGCGGCTCATGTGTTGGGAGCAGATGTTGCGAGGGCGGCTGAGATCCAAACGCTTTTGTTTCTCAAATCTTTACTTTATGGAGGCTCAGTTGAAAGGCTTTGTGCCGACGCAGGCGCTGCTTCTAACGATGTGATTCAGGCATTGGTAAGCGCGTTTCGAATGGGTATGCAGGCCTAGCTTCCTTACGCTGACGAGCTCGTGGTCACCCCCACTCTGCGTTGGGTGGCCCACGCCCTCGGACTAAGCCAGAAAGTATGAGGTTTCACGAAGAAAGCAGAGGCAATTGGAGCCGGATTTTTCCAATTCTGGCCGAGCCTAATATGGGAGTAGGGTCAAGCAACGAACATTACTAGGGAGCAGCTGGATTAAATGCTGGGGGCAGGTCACTCATCTGCCATCGAGCAAATCAAAGTTCCATAAAAAAAGCCCCGCACGTGGCGGGGCTTTTTTTATGGAATATGGCGCGCCCGATAGGATTCGAACCTATGACCTTTGCCTCCGGAGGGCAACGCTCTATCCAGCTGAGCTACGGGCGCAAATAAACTTGTTCATACTTCCGAACTGAAAAAGTTCGACTCAACTTGCGGTGCACTGGCTAGAGCGTAACACGCTCCCCTTCGGGTCCAGTCCGCCGCGTTGCATCGCGACGGCCGCTCCAGCGGGCGAAAGCTACGCTTCCGCTTTATCCGCTTCCGCCCAGCTGAGCTACGGGCGCAGAATCGGGCACGTGGCGCCAAATTCGAGTGCGCAATCTTACGTGCGAGTCGACGTTCTGTCCAGTCTTCTCATTGGTGCGTCCGTATACACAGTACTGGTTATCCGTTACACAAACTTCACTCAAAGGGGTTGCATTTACATTCGCGAATAACAATAATTATCATCAACATTGATCACGGCTATGAGACTTATCTTTATGTACGTATGCCTTTGTCATGGGGTGACCGACCGCCAGATTCGCCAGGCAGCCGAGGAAGGATGTCGCTCCATGCGTCAATTGGGTAAGGAGATGGGTGTTGGCCGTCAATGTGGCCGTTGTGCTTCTACGGCACGTGAGATCTTGCGTGAGTGTCAGACTGAAGAATACATGACGCTTGCCGGCATGCTTGCCCAACCCGCCTGATCGTTATTCCCGCGCAGGTCGCCTTTACTGAATGACGCGCTTACTGCGTCTTACTCACTGATATCACTGCGAATCATTTTCCGCTGCGATTTTTTATTGCGGGAAATGGGTCTATCCTACTGTTTTCCATGCATCAGGATAGGAGTTCGCTGCCATGAAAGGTGATAAGAAGGTCATTCAGTACCTCAACAAGGTACTCGCCAACGAACTGACGGCGATTAACCAGTACTTTCTCCACTCGCGGATGTACAAGGACTGGGGAATTACTCACCTGGCCGCGAAGGAATACGAAGAATCCATCGATGAGATGAAGCACGCCGATCAGCTGATCGAGCGCATCCTTTTCCTCGAAGGGCTGCCGAATCTGCAGGATCTGAACAAGCTGCTGATTGGCGAGGATGTCCAGGAGATGATCGAATGCGATCTGAAACTGGAGCATGCTGCCCACAAAGATCTAAAGGAAGCCATCACGCACTGCGAGCAGGTCAACGATTACACCAGCCGGGCGCTGTTCCGCAGCATCCTCGATAGCGAGGAAGATCATATCGACTGGCTCGAAACCCAGCTCGACATGATCGGCAAGATGGGTATCCAGAATTACGTTCAGCTGCAGAGCGGCCACGCTGACGGCTGAATGATTACAGGTGCCGGCGTTCTGCCGGTACCTGATTTCCCTTCCTGCTCGGCAACACTTGCCTGATTCCCGGGTTCTTTTGGGGCATTTGCTCCGCCGTTGTGCTTTACTCCCGCCTACATTCCGTTCGCCGGCGCATTGCCCGCACTTTATCTCTTTTTAATCTTCCGCCAGGTCCTTGAATTCCTGTGTATTATCGCCGGAGCCTGTGGCTGCGGAGCAGGCTTTCAGCACCCAGGGGCATGGATATTGAATCTTCCCCGAGGTGGGGGACTCCGCTGTGTCATATTCCCCAGGCAGTATCATTCGACGTATAGCGCTCGCTGTAGTCGGGAGGCATCCAAGGACGCGTCTCAGGCGGGGCTTTCAGGGAGGACATTTCCATGATTCCAGTGATTCTTTCTGGCGGCGCCGGCTCGCGCTTGTGGCCGTTGTCCCGCGAGGCATTTCCCAAACAGTTTCTTCAGTTGGCTGGCGATCACAGCCTGCTGCAGCAGACGTTGTCGCGGCTGCCGTCAGATCGGGTTTCGGCACCATTGATCGTGGCGAGCAACCAGCACCGCTTTATCCTCAGCGAACAGTTGGCCGCGATCGATTGTGAGCCGCGCGGCATCCTGCTCGAGCCGTTCGCCCGCAATACCGCGCCTGCTGTGGCCATGGCAGCACTGCAGATCGCAGCGGACGACCCCCAAGCGATCATGCTGGTGCTGCCAGCAGATCACCAGATGAAAGATGAGGATGCCTTCCGCGCGGCCCTGTCGCGTGGGGAAGCGGCCGCTGAAGCCGGTTCGCTCGTGTTGTTCGGTGTGTTGCCCCAAGGGCCGGATACGGAATTCGGCTATATCGGCTCGGAACCGGACCGGTCGTTGCCCGACGGTGTTTTCCGCGTGACCCAGTTCGTGGAGAAGCCAGATCGGTCCGCTGCGGAGGGTATGCTTTCCCAGGGCAGTCACTTCTGGAATAGCGGCATCTTTATGTGTAGGGCCGATCGCTACCTGGAAGAACTCCAGAAGCACAGCCCCGATATCTACGATACCTGCCAACTTGCCGCCAGGAACGTTTGGCAGGATCTGGAATTCTGCCGTATTCCTGCGGAAGTCTATGAGCACTGCCCGGAAGAGGCCGTGGACCGGGCTGTCATGGAGAAAACCGACCGTGCCGTGGTCATTCCGATGGATTCCGGTTGGCGCGATGTGGCTTCGTGGGCGACCTACTGGGAATCCCAGGTCAGCGACGATCAGCAGAATGTTGTGATCGGCGAGGCGCTGCTGGAGCAATCGCAGGGCTGCCTGGTGCACTCGAAGGATCGGTTGGTGGCCTTGTTGGGGGTGAACGATCTCGTGGTGGTTGATACCCGGGACGCCCTGCTGGTGGCGCGTCGGCATCGCGTGCAGGAGGTAAAAGGGCTGGTCGAACGCCTGCGCGAAGAGGGCCGTTCGGAAGTGACAAATCACCGGGAGGTCTATCGCCCTTGGGGCAGCTATGACAGCGTGGATAGTGGTACCCGTTTCCAGGTCAAACGGATTACGGTGAAGCCGGGCGAGCAACTTTCCCTGCAGAAACATCACCATCGGGCTGAACACTGGATTGTGGTACGGGGTACCGCCGAGGTGACCCGCAACGATGAAACCTACCTGCTGACAGAGAATCAGTCGACATACATCCCGATCGGCGCCGTGCACCGGTTGGCCAATCCCGGGAAGATTCCATTGGAGTTAATTGAGGTACAATCCGGCGCCTATTTGGGCGAGGACGATATCGAGCGTCTGCAGGACAACTATGGCCGGACGGCGGAGAGCGCCGCTTCCGATGGCTCGGAGACACCCGAAACAGCCATGCAGAAGACCTGATCTGTCGGGATTGTAAGTTCTGGCGGCGTTTCGCTCGGCCTAGAATGAAAACAGGAAAGAAGATTCGTGATTGAGGAGTCGTTCAAGGCTCCCGCAAAGCCGCAAAAGGAGATTTTGATGGGCTATTCATGCTTCAAGGCATATGACATCCGCGGTCGGATTCCCGACCAGATCAATCCGGAACTGGCCGAGCGCATTGGACGCGCCTATGTCGCCGTAACCGGAGCGAAGAACGTGATCGTCGGCTATGACATCCGCCTGTCCAGCCCGGAAATGGCCGAGGCGCTGGGCAAGGGTTTGATGGCCGCCGGCGCGGATGTCTATGACATCGGCCTATGCGGCACGGAGCAGGTATATTTTGCCACCAGCCACTACAAGATGGACGGTGGCATCATGGTGACCGCAAGTCACAACCCGAAGGACTATAACGGCATGAAGCTGGTGCGGGAGGATTCCAAACCCATCAGCAACGATACCGGCCTGCGGGATATCCACGACCGCCTCGACGAAGCCTTCGAAGACGCCGCAACGCCCGGCGCCTACCACACGCTGGAAGCGGAGGACGACTATATCGAGCACCTGCTGGGCTACGTCGACAGCGCTAGCCTCAAGCCATTGGCCATCGTGGTGAATGCGGGTAATGGCGGCGCGGGCCGGGTCATCGACCAGCTCGAATCCAGGCTGCCTTTCAATTTCATCAAGCTGCAGAACGAGCCGGACGGCAACTTCCCGAACGGCGTGCCCAATCCGATCCTGCCGGAGAATCGCAAGGTCACCGAAGATGCGGTGAAATCGAATCAGGCGGATCTGGGCATTGCCTGGGACGGCGACTACGATCGCTGCTTCTTCTGGGACGAGAACGGCCGCTTTATCGAAGGCTATTACATTGTGGGTCTGCTGGCGGACCAGTTCCTGCGCAAGCACGGTAAGGGCGGGGCTGTAATCCACGACCCACGCCTGGTCTGGAACACGCAGGACCTCGTAGAGCAGGCCGGTGGTCGCGCGGTCGAGAGTAAGACCGGCCATGCCTTCATCAAGGAGCGCATGCGTGCCGAGGACGCCCTCTACGGCGGTGAAATGAGCGCCCACCATTACTTCAAGGATTTCGCCTATTGCGACAGCGGCATGATTCCCTGGTTGCTGCTGGCCGAGCGTATCTGCCAGTCCGGACAGACCCTGTCGTCGCTGATCGATGCCCGTATCGATGCCTATCCAGCCAGTGGCGAGATCAATCGGACCATCGATAATCCGCCGGAAGTAATCAAGGCGATTGAGGAAAAGTACAGCGGGGATGCCGAATCCATCAGTCACGTGGACGGCCTGAGTGTCGCCTTCAAGGACTGGCGCTTCAACCTGCGAATGTCGAACACTGAGCCGGTGGTTCGGCTGAATGTGGAATCCCGCGGTGACAAGGCGCTGATGGAGCAGAAAACCGAACAGCTGCTGAAGGATATGGATGCGCTTAACGCCTGATCCTGTGTAACGGGTAGATGCAAAAACGCCCGGCTTGAACCGGGCGTTTTTTATTGGGGCTGCGCAGTAGCCATCCGTGGGCCGATTACAGCCAGTCGTTCAGCATGATCCCGATACCAATCCGCTGGATGCGCTCGTTGTAGTCGATCAGGCTCTCACCGTAGCCGTTGTAGTAGTGAACGTAGCCCTTGACGGTCTCGCCCAGTGGGAAGCTGTAACCAACTTGTACCGAGGTGCGGTTCTCATCGGCTTTCAGGTTGTTGAGTAGCTTGAGCGACAGGGTGCGTTGCTCGTCGACCTTGTAGACCGCCCAGTAGTTGGCATAACCCATGTAGTTTTCGATATTGGGGTTGTCGTCTTCATCTTCGTCTTCCGGAATCCGGTACCAGGGCTGGACCATGAACAACCAGCGGTCGTAGCTGTAGGCGACACCGCCGAGGATACGGTTCCAACTACGTGACTTCGGTTCGGACTGGCCATTGGACTGGTGGTTGATACCCAGGGTGAGGGCCTCCACGCGGCCCGGGCCGAAATCCCACTGGGAGGCGTAGCGGACGAAGATCTCCGGCTCGTAGTTGGTTTCCCGGAAGGGTTTGGACCCATCGTCGTTGAAGAGCTGCCAGAACGAGAGTTGGGTATAGCCGAACCAGAGGGTCGTCTTTTCGTCAAAGACCCCTGTCAGTAGCGGTACCTTGAAGCTGATCTGGTACTTGGCTTCGTCATAGTCCAGTGAATTGTCGTAGTCCGTGTAGCCGGTGCGCGGGCTATAGGGGCGCTGGTTCGGCTCGTGGACGTAGGTGTAGGGGAGGATGTAAGTCGGACGGTGGGTCAGGAAACTGCCTGAAAAAGAGAAAAGCGCTCTCTCGGCAGCGAGGTAGCGGCTGACCAGGGAGTTCGCCTGGCTGTTCTCGTCCGTCTCTACATCACCGTTGGATATTGCGTCGGTATCGGCGTCGTCGCTGGGCTGGAAACCCAGCGGATCGGTGGCCGAATTCGCTTCTTCGATTTCTTCCTCGGTGGCCTGTGCCCGAACCTGCGGGGGATTCGTCAGGGCGTCGTAACAGGCCAGGCGCTTAACGCCGTTTTCCACCAGGGCACATTCCTGTGGAGTCATGTCCGAGAAATCAGGTTGATCCGCAGCGTCCTGGGCGTTGGCGACCAGGGGCGCAGCCGCAATAAGGCATAGGGCGGGTAATACTCGCATGGTTGGTTCCGTCCTTATTCTATGTTCCGGCGATTGGACTACAGCAAACAAGTCACAGGCTGCGCCAGGTCTGGGCGATGCCGTAAGCCCAGATGCCGAGCAGCGTCAGCGTGAGTATGGCGAAGATCAGTTTATGTTTGATGGCGGCTTCGGCGCGTACGTTGGCCACCCATCGCAGGTACATCAGGCCGATAAAGCTGACGAATACCGCCAGGCTGGCCAGGGTTGGAACCAGTAGCCAGGCGGGGTTGACGTTGCCGTCAGGGCCGGCCATGCGGCCCAGGGTAAACATGGAGCCCAGCAGTACGGCGAGGGCACCGAATTCCATGATCAGCAAGGGGCGACGCCAGGGGTGCGCCTTTGGAAAGTACTTGGATGACGCGTGTTCGGGTGTCGAGTCTGGAGCTTCGTTGGACGACGACTCTTTTGGCGAAGATTTTTCTGACGACGAGTGCTTGGGCATTCCGGGCTCCTGTACTTTGGCACCTATCATACCCATTACGACGGCGACGGGTCAGGTGATTAACGGATTTTTAAGTTGGACGCTTCCACAGCGCTTTGGTGGGTATGCGTATAAAGTCTGACCGACTCAGGTTTTTTTGGAGCAAACCTGCCGCTATAATGCGTGGCAAGAATAAAAGGCGCCTCGAAGCAACGCCTGAACCGCCTCTGCGCATCTTGAACGGATGCTGCCTTTAAGACATGCCCTCGCGGGCATTCAGAGGCGATCGAGGAGTTGCTCGGGGGCTCCCAAACAAATTCCAGGTGAGGTACACACTGTGAAGATGATGAGAGTGCTGGCGGCGTTGCTGCTTGGTATGGGCCTTTGGGCCAGCGGTGCAATGGCCGCAGTGGAAGACCAGATCCGTTCGCGCATCGAGCCGGTCGGTACGGTATGTGTCGAAGGCGAGGACTGTGGCGATATACTGACGGCCCCCGCTCCGGCTGAAGCTTCCAGTGGTCCCCGTTCCGGCGAGGAAGTCTACCAGTCCGTGTGTGCCGCCTGTCATAGCACGGGCGTTGCCGGCGCACCGAAGTTTGGCGATGCGTCCGCCTGGTCGCCACGTATCGAGAAGGGCATGGATACCCTGATCAACCATGCGATCAACGGTTTCAATGCCATGCCGGCGAAAGGCGGGTGCGCAAGCTGCCCGGATGAGGAAATCCAGGCGGCGGTAGAGCACATGGTGGAAGGCAGTCAATAAGAACGACTGATCTTCGAATGACAAAAACGCCAGGCATTAGACCTGGCGTTTTTTGTTTTCAGGCGCCGAGATCGCCAAGCAGGGCGCTCAAGGTGGCCTTACCCTTGCGCTGGTTGGCGGCAGCGTCCGTATCGCCCATGCCTTCCCAGAGCACGTCGTCCGGCGGCAGTTCGTCCAGGAAGCGGCTGGGAATGGTCTCGATCTTTTCCCCATACTGCTTGCGCTGGGCGGCATAGGTCAGCGCCAGGGTCTGGCGGGCGCGGGTAATCCCCACGTACATCAGGCGGCGCTCTTCCTCGATGGAGTTTTCCTCGATGCTGGAACGGTGGGGCAGGATTTCCTCCTCCAGTCCCATCATGAACACGTGGGGAAATTCCAGGCCCTTCGAAGCGTGCAGGGTCAGCAATTGGACCTTGTCGCTGTCGTCTTCCTCTTCCTGGCGCTCCATCATGTCCCGCAGGATCAGCCGGCTGATGGCATCTTCGATGCCCATCTCATCCGCTGTACCCTTGCCGTCGTCCAGCATGCGCTGGATGGAATCCACCAGGTACCACACGTTCTCCATCCGCCGCTCGGCCTGCTTGGGCGTGCCGGCATGCTGGTGCAGCCACTCCTCGTACTCGATATCGGTGAATAGCTGCTTGATCACCGGGATTGGATCTTCCTGGTACATGCGCTGGCAGGTACGGTCGGTCCAGTGGGCAAAACGGCGCAGTTTGTCGAGTCCTCGCTCGGCCACATGCTCGGCGGCGCCCAGGTCGTGCAGGGCGCGGAACATGCTGACCTTGCGGCCGCGGGCATAATTTCCCAGCTGTTCAAGTGTAGACGGGCCGATTTCACGGCGAGGAACGTTCACGACCCGCAGGAACGCGGCGTCGTCGTCCGGGTTGATCATTAGCCGCAGGTAGCCCATGGCGTCCTTGATCTCGTTGCGGGAGAAGAAGGACTGGCCGCCAGAAATCCGGTAGGGAATCTGGTAAGCCTGGAGTTTCATCTCCAGCAGGCGCGACTGGTGGTTGCCGCGATAGAGTACGGCGAAATCCCGGAAGTCGATGCCTTTCTTGAGTTTCTGGTCCAGGATTTCAGTTGCGATACGTTCGGCTTCTGAATCCTCGTTACGGCAGCGGATGATGCGAATTTCGTCGCCAATCGCATGATCACTCCACAACGCCTTCTCAAACACGTGGGGGTTGTTGGCGATAACGGTGTTGGCGCAGCGCAGGATACGGGAGGTAGAGCGATAGTTCTGCTCCAGCTTGACGATTTTCAGGCTGGGGAAGTCGTCCTTCAGGGTCGCCAGGTTCTCCGGACGGGCGCCGCGCCAGGCGTAGATCGACTGGTCATCGTCGCCAACCACCGTAAAGGCCGCGCGCTCGGCGACCAGGAGTTTGACCAGTTCGTACTGGCACAGGTTGGTGTCCTGGTACTCGTCTACCAGCAGGTAGCGGATCTTGCGCCGCCACTTGGCCAGTACCTCCGGATTGGATTGGAATAGCTGCACAGGAAGCAGGATCAGGTCGTCGAAGTCCACCGCGTTGTAGGCTTTGAGGTATTCCTGGTAGCGCTTGTAGATCAGGGCGATACGCTGTTCGCGTTCATCGGCGGCGCGGCTGACGGCGTGACCCGGCGCCAGCATGGCATTTTTCCAGTTGGAGATGGTCATCTGGATGTCGGACAGCTCGTCACCGGCATCGGCGCTGGCTTCTCGCAGCATCAGGTCCTGCAGCAGGGCCTTGGCGTCCTCGGCATCGAAGATGGAGAAGCCGGGGTGATAACCCAGGTGGGTATGCTCCTCACGGATCATGTTGAGGCCGAGGTTATGGAAGGTGGATACGGTCAGGCCACGGGCCAGTTTGCGGTCCACCAGTTTGGTGACCCGCTCCTTCATTTCCCGTGCAGCTTTGTTGGTGAAGGTCAGCGCCGCAATATGGCGCCCGGGAATACCCACCTGTTCGATCAGGTACGCCATCTTGCGCGTAATAACGCTGGTCTTGCCGCTACCGGCACCGGCCAGCACCAGCATGGGGCCATCCACATAACGAACGGCTTCACGTTGACGGGGATTGAGCTGTGACACAGAGTGGCCTGCCGTGGAGAATCGAGCTCCGCTATTCTACATGTGAGGGTGGGTATTCTACACGCCGGTGCCGTTCCATTTGGTGGAAAAGAGTAAGCGTGTTCGGTAATGCGTGAGAGAATGTAGGTCGAAGCCGTGCCTTACCGTTTAGTCGTAAAGAGTAATCGGTAGTAAAAATACATAGTAGGCAAAGGCATATCGTAGTGAAGGACCGCATGGTAAAGATTAAAAAGGCGCTGCATCCGGCGCCCGGGTCGACTATGCTTTCCTTGCGTCCTACGGAGAGGACGTTTCGTAAATTTGTCTGCTGAACCTGTTGTACCCGATGCGCGGAGGGGTATTCGGCATGAGTGTGTGGTAATGGCCGCACGGGATACAAGGGAGTTGGCCGCTGCTAATGAATGATACCGAGGACGCGTGGAACGCCACGAGCATCCGTCTGCTCATACTGACGCCGGAGCTGCAGGATTACCTGTGGTACCGGCACATGCTCCACCAGAATCCGGAACTGAGGTTGGATATTACCTGGTGCCCGGACCTGGCTGACTGTGAAGACCTGGTTGCCAACACCCAGTTCGATGTTGTGCTTTGGGACAGCATTATGTTCGTCTCCTCCCAGGCGGTATTCCTGCAATACCTGTCCGTGGCCGGAGACGAGCGGCCTGTCGTCGCGCTGGGCGCCGAGCCGGAAAATATCGGCCTGCCCCTGGCGCGTGTCAATGGCGCGGTAGACTACCTGACCAAAGGCAGACTCGATCCCTGGAACCTGGGGCGGGCGCTGCTCTGCGCGCTCTTCCGTCAGCGGGTCCACGAGACGACGCAGGGGCAGTTGGGCCGAGATATGGCCGGCAGTTTCATCAACCGCGATTTGTTCTTCGATCGTCTGCAGCAGGCCATCCATCGGGCAGAACGTCACGATCAGCGCCTGGCGCTGCTGCATATCAACCTGGATGAATTCCGCGCGGTCAACGACAGCCTCGGTTACCAGGCTGGGGACCAACTGATCCTCAAGTTGGCGGAGCGGTTACGCCAGAACCTGCGGCGGGTGGACTCGCTGATGCGTATCGGCGGCGACGAGTTTGCCATTATCATCGAACGGGTCGAAAATTCCCTGGATGTAACCCAGATCATCCGCAAACTGGTCAGCGCCATGAACAATCCGGTGGTGATCGACGGCAAGAGCGTGGTGCTCAGCGCCAGCGTCGGGATCTCCACCTACCCCGAAGCCGGCAACACGCCGGAACTCCTGCTTCGCCAGGCCAACCGGGCCATGTTCGAGGCCAAGCGCGATGCCGGCACCAGCTACCGTTTCTATAACCAGCAACTGCATCTGACCGTCGGGCGCCAGCTCACCCTCGAGGCGGACCTGCGTAACGCCTTGCGCGGCCGGCAACTGGAGCTCTATTACCAGCCGCGGATCGACCTGGTATCCGAGGAAGTACGTGGCGTGGAATGCCTGCTGCGTTGGAACCATCCCGAGCGCGGGCTGGTGGGGCCGGACGAGTTCATTCCGGCGGCCGAGCGTAGCGGCCTGATCGTGCCCATCGGCTACTGGGTGCTGGAGCAGGCCTGTGACCGGCTGCGGGAAGCCTCATCCCTGGGCTATCCGGGCATGGTGTTCGCAGTGAACCTGTCGTTCCGCCAGTTCCACGATCGCAAGATGACGGAAACCATTTTCCGCATCATCTACAACGCCAGTATCGACACCAGCCTGCTGGAGCTGGAGTTGACCGAAAGTGCGATGATGCACGACCCGGACTACGCCCAGCGTTGTCTGCGGGAGCTCAACCAGTTGGGCATCAGCTTTGCGCTGGACGATTTCGGTACCGGATTTTCCTCACTCAGCAACCTCCAGCACCTGCCGATCTCGCTGGTGAAAATCGACAAGTCCTTCGTTCAGCGCCTGGGCCAGAGCGGCGATGCGGAGCACATCATCCGCGCGATTATCAGCCTGGCCCACAGCCTGCAGATGAGCGTGGTCGCCGAGGGGGTAGAGACCGAGGGTCAGCTCGATTTCCTGCGCCAGCAACATTGCGACGAAGTGCAGGGTTACTATTACGCCAAACCCATGCCCTGGAACGAACTCCTGGAGTTTCTCGAAGCCCGCAACAACCTCGCTTGCCTGGGCCAATAAGGCCCTGTAGCTTTCGTCATCAGCAAAGCTTCGGCGTCATCAGCACGTCTCTGGCGCCATTCGTATTGCTCTGGATAAACTTGTCCCGGGGCAAATCGACGGTCGTGAAATTGGCCGTCACGGCGCTATAATGCGCGGTTTCGTCCGGTAGGTCGTCCATTCAAAACCATACCCATGCAACGCAAGTGAGGTGGCATGAACAGCATTTTCCAGCGGATCGCCGATGAACTGGGCGTCCGGCAGCAGCAGGTCAGCGCAACCGTTGAACTTCTCGATGAAGGCGCCACCGTTCCCTTTATTGCCCGCTACCGCAAAGAAGTCACCGGTTCCCTGGATGACAGCCAACTGCGAACGCTGGAAGAACGCCTGCGTTACCTGCGTGAGTTGGAAGACCGGCGCAAGACTATCCTCGACAGTATCGAAGAGCAGGGCAAACTGACCGACGAGTTGCGCGAGTCCATTGAGACCGCCGATACCAAGAACCGTCTGGAAGATCTTTACCTGCCGTACAAGCCCAAGCGCCGCACCAAGGCGCAGATTGCCCGCGAAGCCGGTCTCGAACCCTTGGCGGATGCGCTGTACGACGATCCGACGCAGGATCCCGACACTCTGGCCGCCGACTACATCAACAAGGATGCCGGCGTGGACGATGCCAAGGCGGCTCTCGATGGGGCCAAGTTCATCCTGATGGAGCGTTTTGCCGAGGATGCCGAGCTGCTCGGTCAGTTGCGTGATTTCCTCTGGGAGCAGGGCACCCTGAAAGTCACGGTGGTTGCCGGCAAGGAAAACGAAGGCGCCAAGTTCCGTGATTACTTCGAGCACAGTGAACCGCTGAAGAAAGTGCCTTCCCATCGGGCGCTGGCGATTTTGCGTGGCCGCAACGAGGGCGTGCTCAACTACAGCATTGTCGTGGGTGATGACGAGGACGACCGCACCAAGGTCTCTCCTGCCGAGCAGAAGATTGCGGGCCACTGGAAGGTCCGCGACCAGGGCCGCGCCGCCGACCGTTGGCTGGCTGAAGTCGTGCGTTGGACCTGGCGCGTCAAACTCTCCACCCACCTGGAAACCGAACTGGTCGCCCAGGTGCGGGAAGCGGCCGAAGCCGAAGCCATCCAGGTCTTCGCCGCCAACATCAAGGATCTCTTGCTGCTGGCCCCAGCCGGCCCGCGGCCGACACTGGCGCTGGACCCGGGTCTGCGCACAGGGGTGAAGGTCGCTGTGATCGAAGGTACTGGCCAGGTGGTCGACCACGGCGCTATTTTCCCTCACGCGCCGCAAAACAAATGGGAGCAGTCCATCGAACAGCTGGCCAAGTGGTGCCGCCAGTACAAGCTCGAGCTGATAGCCATCGGCAACGGCACCGCTTCCCGCGAGACCGAGAAGCTGGCCGGAGATCTGATCAAACGGTATCCGGAACTCAACCTGGCCCGTATCGTGGTCAACGAATCCGGCGCATCGATCTATTCCGCCTCCGAATTTGCCAGCCGTGAGCTGCCGGACCTGGACGTTACCATCCGTGGCGCCGTTTCCATTGGCCGTCGCCTTCAGGATCCGCTGGCGGAGCTTGTGAAGATCGAGCCCAAATCCATCGGCGTAGGGCAGTACCAGCACGACGTATCCCAAGTACAGCTGGCACGCAGCCTGGATGCGGTGGTGGAAGACTGCGTAAACGCCGTCGGCGTGGACTTGAATACGGCGTCGGTGCCCTTGCTAGCCCGGGTCGCCGGCTTGAACCAGGTCACCGCCCAGAATATCGTCGACTTCCGCACCCAGAACGGTGCGTTCCGTAACCGCAAGCAGTTGTTGGACGTGCCGCGCCTGGGCGCCAAGACCTATGAACAGGCGGCGGGCTTCCTGCGCATTGCGGGCGGCGAGAACCCGCTGGACCGCTCCTCGGTACATCCCGAGGCCTATGGCATCGTCCAGGCTATCGCCAAGGATAGCGGCCGTTCCATCGACCAGATCGTTGGGGACAGCGCGTTCCTGCGCAGCCTCGATCCCAAGCGCTACGTCAGCGATAAATTTGGTCTGCCGACTGTACAGGACATTATCGCGGAGCTTGAAAAACCCGGCCGCGACCCCAGACCAGAGTTTCGCTTTGCCAGTTTCGAAGAGGGTGTGGAAACCCTCAACGACCTCAAACCGGGTATGGTGCTGGAAGGTAGCGTGACCAACGTCACCAATTTTGGGGCGTTCGTGGATATTGGTGTACACCAGGATGGCCTGGTGCATATCTCGGCGCTGTCCCACCAGTTCGTGAAGGACCCGCGCGAGGTGGTCAAGGCGGGCGATATCGTCAAGGTGAAGGTCATGGAAGTGGATGTGCCGCGTAAACGAATCGGCCTGTCCATGCGTATGGACGATCAGCCTGGCGAGAGCAACAACGCCGGTCGGGGCGAGCGGAATCGCGGAGGCGGAGATCGTCCCCGCGGCGGTCAGGGCAATGCCGGTAAGGGGCGCGATCAGCAGAAGGCCTCGCAGGGCGCCATGGCGGGAGCACTGGCTCAGGCACTTGCTTCGGCTCGCAAGAACGGCCGTTGAACTACAGACAATCCGCCGCCGGTCCCTGCTGAAGGGCTCGGCGGCTTCGTACCAGGAGCATGACCATGGGCGAGTCCCGCAGGGCGTTATTCCAGCAGTTCGCTGCCAAGGACTGGACCGGCTTCCGCAAGGGGTTGGAAAAGGAGGGCCTGAGGGTCGACCGGAATGGCTTTATCGCCCAGACCCCTCACCCGGCGGAGTTGGGTTCAACCCTGACCCATCCGCAAATCACCACGGATTATTCCGAGGCGCTAATGGAGCTGATCACGCCCGTCTGCGACTCGACGGATAGTCTGCTCAAGTCCCTCGGCGATACCCACCGCTTCGTCCAGTCCCGCCTCGGTGACGAAGTACTCTGGTCGCCCAGCATGCCCTGCCGGCTGGACGGCGATCCCAGTATTCGCATCGCTGAATACGGTTCGTCCAACAGCGGCCGGCTGCGCCATGTCTATCGGCGTGGGCTGGCGGTCCGCTATGGCCGGATGATGCAGAGTATCGCTGGCGTGCACTACAACTTCTCCCTGCCGGACCACTTCTGGGAGTGCTGGCAGCAACTGCTGGGGGATTCCCGCTCGCTGCAGGATTTCAAGTCCGACCAGTATTTCTGGCTGATCCGCAATTTCCGCCGCCGTAGCTGGCTGTTGATGCTGCTGTTCGGCGCCTCGCCGGCGCTGGATGCCAGCTTCGTGAATGGCGTCTCCCATCACCTGAGCAAATTCTCCGAAGACACCTGGTTCGGCGACACCGCGACGTCCCTGCGTATGGGCGACCTGGGCTACCACAACAATGCCCAGGCCTCGCTGGATATCTGCTTTAACGAATTGCGCACCTATACCGATACGCTGTACCGGGCGATCCACACGCCCTGGCCGCCCTACGAGAACCTCGGCCTCAAAGACGAGCAGGGCGAGTACAAGCAGATCAATACCAGCGTGCTGCAGATCGAGAATGAGTACTATAGTGCCATTCGCCCCAAGCGTTCCACGGAGCGCGGTGAGAAGCCGATCCAGGCGCTCAAGAGCCGTGGCGTGGAGTATGTGGAAGTACGCTGCCTGGACCTCGACCCGTTCGAGCCGCTGGGGATTGGCGCGCAACAGATCGACTTTCTCGATGTGTTCCTGCTCGATTGTCTGCTCAGCGATAGCGACGTTATCGGTGACGCTGAGTGCGAACGGCTCGATGGCAGCTATAAGGACGTCGTCGGTCAGGGGCGCCAGGACGACCTGAAGATCTGTTTCGGTGGGGAGCTGAAGCCGGTTCGCGACGCTGCCATGCAGACCCTGGATCGCCTGTCAGAGCTAGCGTCGCTGCTGGATGGTCTTAACGGGGGAGAGCGGACTTATAGCAAAGCGCTGGAGGCGCAGCGTGAAGCAGTAGCCAACCCTGGCTTGATCCGCTCTGCGCGTGTGTTGGCGTCTATGCAGGCGTCCGGCGAAGGTCATCTGGCCTGGGGCATGGCGCAATCCCGACGTCACCAGGCGAGCCTGCGAGAGGATGCATTGGACGCCGAAACGGACGCAGTTTTTGCCAGGATGGCGACGGACTCCATCGCCGAACAGAAAGAGCTGGAAGACAGTGATCGTGTGACATTTGATGAGTATCTCGAGGCCTATTTGCGCGACTGATCACATCCCTGCTGGGCGATTTCGGACCTGTCGCACAAATCCCGAACAGCCACTTGTCCGGGTCGATAACGCCTGTTAATTTTTGTTACAGGTTCGGGCCGGCCGGTCCGGTTCGCGGTGGTTTGGATGGCGAGAGGAGACCCGCCATGGCCAGGGACATCAAGCTCGGCTGGGATGTGGAGTCACTCAACAAGGCCTATCGCCAAGGGTATATGGCGGCGGTGATGGGTATGGCCCGCGAACGCTGTCCCTATCGTGGGGAGGTGGTCGTCGCCGCCTGGGAAGCCGGTTGGGAGGATGGTGAGCAGGCGCTACGCCAGGATGCGCCGGGCCTCAGTGATCGTATTGCCTGAGTCGGCAGGGCTGACGTAAGGCTCTCCTGTAGCTGGCGCCGGCTGCCGAGATCTCTTACCGCTGGACAACGAAGGACGTGAACAGCACGTCCTTGATTTCCGCTCCCGTCTGTTCGTCTTCGAGAACCTGATTGAACTGTTCAAGCGCCTTCGCGCGCAGCGCTTCCTGCCCCCGCGGTGTGGAGAGTTCCTCGCGGTTCTGGTTGCCCAGCATCATTACCATTTCATGCCGCAGCCGGGGTTTGTGGTTGTTGACCGCTGTCTCGGCTTCCGCCGAAGCCACGCGCAGCGTGACTTCTGCCTTCACGTAACTCAGACGACCGCTGGACTGGCCGATGTTGGTCACGAAGGGTGGCTGCATCTCCACATAGATCGACTGCGCCGGTTCAGCCTGCTCCTCGGCGGCCTCGTCAGTTTCCTCTTCCTCCGCCTGAAGCGGTAATGGCCCGGTGCAGAGTAGGGCCAGGCTGGCGGCGAGGGCGAGGCGTCGTAGCGTCATGGGCTTGCAGTTCTCCTTCATATCCTGTTTTATCGCCGAAGGCGGCGCATCCCGATAAAAACGGGTGCTTAATCAGAGGCTTCTTGCCAGAATAGCAGTCCTTTACTTACGGATGCTATCGGACACGCCACAAATGCGCGACGTGTCCGGAGGTTGGCTCTGCGGGACTCTCGCCTCCGGAACTTCTACCTCCGGAAACTGAATCGACGCAGTCTGGTCTATCAACGTCTCGATACAGCCTGCGGCGATGTTCGCTTGCGCTGCCACCAAATAAGGATTCAACCTGTTGAGGATGCCCATGCCCGGTCGACGTCTTGTATTTTTGCTGATTTTCCTTGTCTGTGCGGCGTTGATGGCCGTTGCCTTCTACATGGAATACGTCATGGGTCTGGAGCCCTGTCCGTTGTGCTGGCTGCAGCGGATTGCGATTTCGGTCGTGGGTATCCTGGCGCTGATCGCAGCGCTGCATAATCCCAAAGAGTGGGGTGGGCGCATCTACGGGCTGTTCCTCGCCGTATTTTCCGCTGTGGGGGTTGCCTTGGCCGGCCGTCAGCTGTGGCTGCAGAGCCTGCCCGAAGACCAGGTGCCAGCCTGTGGTCCGTCGGTGGATTACCTGCTGGACGTCATGCCGATACTGGACGTATTCCGTATTGCCCTACAGGGTACCGGTGACTGCGCCCAGGTGGTCTGGCGGTTCCTTGGATTGAGTATTCCGGGGTGGACGGCGATCTTTTTTACCCTGCTGTTCGTACTCGGCATTGCGATTCTGTTCGGCGCATTTGGCCGTCAGCGACATCTTTGAGTCTTTGCTGCATGAAGACTCAATGAAACGCTTGCCCGGGCTGGAGCCCCTGGGGTAACTTCCGTACGATAACGACAAGAAGGAGTTGCTGTTTAGCGGCTCCCGAGCTTTCGGACTTAGGAGGACACATGCTCGACAACGTGCAGAATGCCCGGGAAAGGTGGGGTGGTGTCAGCGAATTGATTGATCGCTGGCTGCGCGATCGACAGGACCTGATCGTCAAGTTCTGCGATATCAGCGGAACCACGGATTTTAGTAATGTGGATAGCATCCATACGCGCTTTGTCCGTTTCTGCGAGGTACTGGTCGACTATGTGTCGGCAGGTCACTTCGAGATTTACGAACAACTGATCCAGGAGGCCAAGGAGTTCGATGATGGTGGTCTCGACCTGATGGCGCGGGTTTATCCAAAGATTGAAGCCACCACGGAAGTGGCGCTGTCGTTCAATGATCGACTCAGTGCCGACAGTCTCGATGAAGATCAACTCAAGGCGCTGATGGAGCCGTTATCCCAGTTGGGCGAGCAGTTGGAAACCCGCTTCTCCCTGGAAGATTTCCTCATCGAGCACCTGCACAATGTCCATGCGGAAAAGGTCATGACGTCCTCGTCGTCCGCCTGATTTACCGGTCGGGGCAACGCTTTAACAGACGCCAATACAAAAAGAGCCGGCAGTTGCCGGCTCTTTTGCGTTCCGAGGGCGGGTCTTATTCGCCCTGTTCGCCGGAGTCGCCCCCGTCTTCGGACGGGTTAACCTCAAGCAGTTCCACGTCGAAGATCAGCGTTTCGTTGGGGCCGATCGAACGGTTGCCGCCCGGGCCATACGCCAGGTCAGACGGGATGTAGAGCTTGTAGCGGGCGCCTTCCTCCATTAGCTGCAAGCCTTCGGTCCAGCCCGGAATGACCTGGGACAGCTGGAAGGTGACAGGTTCGCCGCGCTCACGTGAGCTGTCGAACACGTCGCCGTTGATCAGCTCGCCTGTATAGTGAACGGTCACGCTGTCGGAGGCTTCAGGTTTGGGGCCGTCCCCTTCTTCGATCACCTCGTACTGAAGACCGGAGTCGGTGGTCTTGACCTCGTCGCGCTGGGCGTTCTTCTCGAGGAAGGCCTCACCCTTCTTCTTGTTCTCGTCAGCCATCTCCTGGATCTTGGCCATTTGCTCTTCCTGCATGTCCTTCTGGTACTGCTGCAGGGCGGCCTGAATCTCCTCGCGCGTCATCTTGGCGGCATCGCCACCCGCGTGCCCATCCCGGATCCCCTGGACAAACTGTTCCATCTGCAGGTCGGGCAGGTCATTCTTCATGCGCTCGCCCAGTACCAGCCCCATGCCGTAGCTGACCTTCTGGTCCTGGTTGTCCAGTGCGGGTTCGGCTGAAGCAGTGACGACGCCGAAGGCAGTGGCGGCAACGGCGCCTGCCAGTGCGATCGAAATCAGGGATTTTTTCATGGAGTATCCTTTGCTTTTAGGAGATTCCGAAGCGGGCCGCTTATACACCAAGCGGTTCGAGGCCTTATTTCGGCTGACTCCGGATGCATTTATTGGGAACCTCTGAGCGAGGCTATTGCGTTCGCTTGAGGGTTACGAGAATCGACAATGGACTCGCTCAGATGTTCCTTGGAAGGGCAAAGGTAACGCTTTTGGCGACAGGGTGCCAATGACTGATCCTTAAGGAATATTTGCCCTGACGACCGGATTGCCCAGAAGTGTGAACCGGTTCAGGGTGTCGCCGCGTTCGGCATCCGGTCGATGTTGCCCGAACTCAGGGAATAGGGGGCGGCGTAGGGTGAGTTCCAGTCCGGCTCGGTCATCACTTCGGGCTCAGCATTGAGGCGCGCACCGGAGGGGTCGATGGCCAGCGCGTTCCACGCACCATCGGAGGGTGGTTTGTCCGCGTAGTGCCAGCTGCCGTCGGTATCCTGCCACTTGAACACGATATCCGGGCCATCGTCGGGCACGGGATTGGGGACCACGGCTTCAAAGGAGGGTGGCGGTTCGGATTTGCCGGTGCTCGTGGATTCCGGCACAGGGTCCTTTATCCCCACGAACATCAGGACGATAAGCAAACCCAGGGCAGGGAATGCGAGCCTGAAAGCCCAGCGGCGCAGCATCATTGGGAGTTGCTCCCTTGTTTGGCGTTCGTACGCGCGGCGGGATCGGCTTTTTGCACAGCGCTAAACTGATGCAGAGCACTAATGAGTTGATTCATGCCGGCTTCGAGTACAGATCTATTTTCCCCGTCTGGGGCCGCAGCGCGCAGGTTACGGATTAACAGGGTTTCATTATAGCCCGAAAATCCGGACACATTATGACCGCGTTGATGAAATCCCTTATAAATCCAGGCCAGTTCGACGCGCTCTGCCTGCAGTTCGGCCTGCTTGATCTGTTCCCGCAGGCGATCGGCCGGCGTCCCTTTCGCCAATTGTTGGCGCAGGCCGCGCAGTGTTTCGGTGCAGTGGCTGCGCCATTCCGTCACTTCCGCCGCTTCATCCCCCTGCCATTCGATGGAAAGTCGGGTCAGCCACAGGGCCGTCAGGATGCGCGAGACTGACCAGCCGAGTCCTTGAAGCGCCAGGCAGGCCTCGGCCACTGCCGGCGCTGACCAGAGGCCCAGGGCAAACTGCCAGAGAGGATTGTCGAGCTCGAGGTCGTCAGGTGGTCGCATAACCGTCCGAAACAGGGGAATGGCACATTGCAGCAATGACAGGTCATCCAGATTCCCTGATAGAATGCGCGCATGCTGACATTAACGAATCTTAGTCTACAACGCGGCGGCCAATGGTTGCTAGCAAACGCCTCGGCGACCATCCAGCCGGGGCAGCGCGTGGGTATTGTCGGTGCCAATGGTGCGGGCAAGTCCAGCCTGTTCAGTCTGATCTTGGGGCGGTTGGCTCCTGAAGCCGGCGGTATCGACCTGCCCGGAGGCACGCGTCTGGCGCACATGGCGCAGGAAGTTGACGCCACGGACCGCAGCGCGCGGGATTTTGTGTTGGATGGCGATGTCGAACTGCGCCGCCTCGAACGCGAACTGGCGGAAGCCGAACAGCGTGGAGACGATACTGCCCAGGCGCGTATTCATGGTGAACTGGACCTGCACGAGGCTTGGTCCGCTTCGCGGCGGGCGGAGGCGCTGCTGCGCGGGCTTGGCTTCGTCGATGCGGATGCCGACAAGCCGGTAGCGTCTTTCTCCGGCGGCTGGCGTATCCGCCTCAATCTTGCCCAGGCGCTGATGCGGCCGTCCGATTTATTGTTGCTGGATGAGCCCACAAACCATCTGGATCTGGATGCCTGTCTCTGGCTGGAAAACTGGTTGCGCCGCTATCCGGGCACGTTGCTGTTTATCTCTCACGATCGGGATTTCATGGACCGGGTGGCCACGCATATAATGCATTTCGACCAGCAGACGCTGGTCATGTACACCGGCAACTTTTCCGCCTTTGAGAGCCAGCGTGCCGAGCGCCTCGCCCAGCAGCAGGCCGGTTACGAGCGCCAGCAGGCGCGCATTGCCGAGATCGAGCAGTTCATTACCCGCTTCAAGGCCAAGGCCACCAAGGCGCGCCAGGCCCAGAGCCGGATCAAGGCGCTGGAGCGCATGGAGCGGATTGCGCCGGCCCACGTGGATTCGCCGTTCAAGTTTCGCTTTCCCGAACCCGAGAAGTTCAGCAGCCCGTTATTGTCCATCCGCAATGGCTCCGCCGGTCACGGTAATAAGGTTATCCTGCAGAACATTAACCTGACGCTGTTGCCGGGGACCCGCGTCGGGCTGCTGGGCCCCAATGGGGCGGGCAAGTCGACGTTGATCAACGCATTGCTGGGCGGCAATAGCTTGCTGACAGGTGAACGCACGACCGGCGAACATCTGGCGGTCGGCTATTTTGCCCAGCATCAGCTGGAATCCCTGGATCTGGACGCCAGTCCGTTCCTGCACCTGCAGCGTGAGGCGCCCAAGGCCTCGGAGCAGTCGATCCGTAATTTCCTGGGCGGCTTCGACTTTCATGGTGACGATGCGCTGGAGAGCATCCGCAATTTCTCCGGCGGCGAGAAGGCTCGGGTTGCGTTGGCGCTGATCGCCTGGGCACGGCCCAATCTCCTGCTATTGGACGAGCCCACCAACCACCTGGATCTCGAGATGCGCCAGGCCCTAACTATTGCCCTGCAGGAATTCGAAGGCGCCGTCGTGGTGGTCTCCCACGATCGGCATCTGCTGCGCAATACCGTGGACGAGTTCCTGATGGTCAACGAGGGGCAGGTGCGGACCTACGACGGGGACCTGGAGGATTACGAGCGCTGGCTGGCGGATCGGCGTACAGACGAGGCCAAAGCGCCCCGGCGTGAGGCTGAAGAAACGAAAGCCAAGGCCGTCGACACTGAGAACGCCGATGATCGCAAGGCGCGCAAGCGGGCCGAAGCGGAGATCCGGCAGAAGATGAGCCCCTACCGCAAACGCCAGCAGAGCATCGAGAAACGAATGGGTGAGCTCCAGGCCCAGCTCAAGCAACTGGAAGAGACGCTGGGTGATGCCGGGCTCTACGAGGCCGCCCGCAAGGACGAGCTCAAGCGAGCCCTGGGTGAGCAGGCCCAGGCCCGGAGTGAGCTCGATGAGATCGAGATCGAGTGGCTGGAGATCTCCGAGGCTCTTGAGGAGATGGAAAGCGCGTTGTCCTGACGGCCCGCTGTCTTCAAGGTCGCTAGGAACCTTCGACGCTAGCCGACGTTCAGCACGAACTTCTGGCGAGCGAGGTATTCGCGCTCATTCTCCAGGTCGGCTAGCGTGAGCGGGCGCTCTTCCAGCCAACCTTCGGCAAAGCTCACAGTCAGTTCCATGTCGCTGTTTGCGACCAGCTTGAAGCCGGCCGGCTGGTCCATGTTGCGCGGGTGCTGCAGGAGCACGGCCAGTCGCAGCAGGATGCACAGGTGTTGCAGGCGCGGTACGTCATCCGGGTCGCAGTCCTCGAATACCGCGCTGGAAAACTTGCGGCGATGTCCGCGGACCAGGGTTGCGAGATTCCGTTGGGCCTGTTGCGAAAAGCCGGAAAGATCGGAGTAGCGTAACAGGTAGGCGCCGTGCTTGTGGTACTGGCTGTGGGAGATGGTCAGGCCAATCTCGTGGAGTCGGCAAGCCCAGCGTAGCAGTTCCTCATCGAATTCAGTGTTGATGCCCCAGGCATCGGCGACCTGTCGGAAAGCCGTTATCGCCGTCTCTTCGACGGCTGCCGAATGTGCGTTGTCGACATCGTAGCGGCCTTTCAGGGCCTGGATCGTGCGCTCGCGTACGTCCTCGTGCTGGATGCGGCCGACAATATCGTAAAGCAGACCTTCGCGCAGGGCGCCGTCACTGTAGGTCATCGATTCGATCTCCAAAGACTCGAAGGCGGCCAGGAGGATGGCCAGTCCCGAAGGGAAGATACTTTGGCGGTCAGAGCGAACGCCAAGGTCGGCTAATCGATCCACCGAACCCATGTCCACCAGACGCTGTCGCAGTTCTCGCAATGCATCCAGTGTAATGGTGCCGTTGGTCAGCTTGAGGTTAGCGAGCACGGATGAGATCGCCTTGATCGATCCGGAGGAGCCCACGGCACTTTGCCAGCCCAAAGCGCGGAATCGATGGCGAATGTTGAGTAGTTCCTGGGCGGCATGGGTGAGCGCCTTGTCCATCTGCTTGCGCTGGATCTTGCCATCGGGGAAGTAGCGGTTGCGAAACGACACGCAACCCATGTGCAGGCTTTCCAGCTCCTGCGCCTCGAATCGCTCGCCAATGATGAATTCCGTACTGCCGCCGCCGATGTCCATCACCAGGCGTCGCCCGGTGTCGTCCGAGAGGGTGTGGGACACGCCCAGATAAATCAGGCGCGCTTCTTCACGGCCGGC
This sequence comes from Marinobacter nanhaiticus D15-8W, assembly GCF_036511935.1. Taxonomy (NCBI): domain Bacteria; kingdom Pseudomonadati; phylum Pseudomonadota; class Gammaproteobacteria; order Pseudomonadales; family Marinobacteraceae; genus Marinobacter; species Marinobacter nanhaiticus. The sequence continues at coordinate 695,683 of NZ_AP028878.1, forward strand.
GATGATTTCCACGGGAAAACCCAGGACCTGTTCCGCCCGGTCCATAAAGGCGTGGGCATTGCGGGCGATACGCAGCGCGTTGGTGCCGACGATCTGCACCGCGCCGGTGGGCATGCCCTGCAGGCGTTGGGCAAATCGCCGCAGGCAATCCAGCGCTCGTTCCTGGGCCTCTTCGGTCAGGTTGTTGTTGGCGTCGAGGCCGGCACCGAGCTGGACCTTTTCTCCCATTTTTTCGAGGGTTCGGATTTCGCCGTGGATCAGGCGGGCGATCACCATGTGGAAACTGTTGGAACCCATGTCGATGGCTGCCAGCAGCTCGGGTTCGGTGGCGGGGTTGCGGGCCGTCACGTGTCTTGAAATCCTCTTGCCGGGCTTGGAGCCTCTGTGTTGCGCCTTGATTCCGGCTGTCAGGGTGAGCCAGAATCGCCAATAGACTTAGTCAGAGGTTCCTTATATTGTGTGTGGCTCTTCACGGCGAGCCGACACTGCGGGTTACTATAAGTCAAACCCCGCCAACCTGTCAGTAATGGATCATGCCCCGGCTCCTCAAGGACTTTTCGGGCGACTGGCATTTCGCGTAAAGTGAGGCTGTGATTTTTGAAGTGGCCGGTCAAGGTGACGGGTCAAAACGTCTAGGTGTGGCGTGCAAGGCGTGTACGCTGCCGCAATCAGGAAAATGTAATGAGCGGAAATATCGTAAACGTTACCGATTCATCCTTTGAGCAGGACGTGCTGAAGGCCGATACCCCGGTTCTGGTTGACTACTGGGCCGAGTGGTGTGGGCCGTGCAAGATGATTGCTCCGGTATTGGAAGAAATCGCCGAGGAGTACGAAGGCAAGCTGAAGGTCTGCAAGCTTAACATCGACGAGAACGAGCAGACGCCACCCAAGTTCAATATCCGTGGTATTCCCACGCTGATGCTGTTCAAGAACGGCAACGTGGATGCGACCAAGGTGGGTGCACTGTCCAAGTCCCAGCTGGCGGCTTTCCTCGATAGCAATCTCTGATTTGTTGCGTTAGCCGACTATAGGTTAGTGAAGGCCACCTCCTGTTTCGGGGGTGGCTTTTTTTATGGTTCCGGTTCGTTCTAACTGGAGTTCTGGCCGCCGGGAATAGGGAGCGGACTAATGGCTGATTCGACTTTTCGCGACACCTGTTGCGGTCTTATTCTTGCTGGTGGTCGAGCTCGGCGTTTAGGTGGCGTCGAAAAGGGGCTTGAGCCTTGGCAGGGGCACCCCCTGGTGGCCTTTGTCCGCGAAGCACTCGAGTCAAACTGCACGACAATTATCGTGAGCGCCAATCGTCGTCTGGATGACTATCGCCAGTGGGCGGATGCGGTGGTGCGCGATGATGAGCGCTTCGAGGACGCTGGGCCGCTTGCCGGTCTTCTTGCGGGCATGCGGCAAGCCCGGACGCTTGGTTTGCAGGGTATGCTGGTTATGCCCTGCGACACGCCGGGTGTGACGGCGGCTGTGATGGAACAGGTTGCTACTGCTGCTGCAGTCGACGCGGATCGTATCGTGCTGGCCCGGGTGGAACATCGGGCGCATCCGTTGCACGGCTACTACCCCGTGAAGCTCGCCGACGATCTGGAGAGCTATCTGGAGGGGGGCGAGCGTAAGGTGATGGGCTTCGCCGAACGCCATGAGCCGCTTTTTCTCGACCTGCCCGTTTCTGCCGATATCTTCCGCAATCTGAATAGCCCAGAAGACTGGTCGTCGACGGGCCTCTAGCCGTTACCCCAACCTTTCGCCTTTTCCCGGTCGCTGTCCTTCTGCTCCACCCAGTGAGATTCGCCGTCAGCCGTGATTTCTTTCTTCCAGAAGGGGGCAGAGGTTTTCAAGGCATCCATGATGAACTCGCAGGCCGCGAAGGCATCTTGCCGGTGGGCACTGGATACGCCGACGAAGACGATACGATCACCCAGGGGCAGATGGCCGACCCGGTGAATCACGCGGGCGTCGTCAATGGTCCAACGGCCGCGGGCCTGGTCGATCAGGTCGGCGATGACGTTTTCGGTCATGCCGGGGTAGTGTTCAAGGAAAAGGGCTGCTACGTCTTGCCGGTCGCCACGGTTGCGAACCAATCCGGTGAACGTGGCGATGGCGCCGGAGCGGCCGTTGTTCTCCAAAGCGGCTATTTCGGTACCGACGTCGAAATCTTCGGTCTGGATGCGAATCATGGTGAGTCTTAGCCTCCGGTGACCGGTGGAAACAGCGCTACTTCGTCGCCCGGCTTGAGCGGATGAGATGGCTTGACCATGGCCTGGTTTACCGCGACCAGTAACGGGCGATCGCCCTTGAGGCTGTCCCAGGGCGTCCCCTGTTCGGCGAGCGTGCCGATCAGGTCCGCGACAGTGGCTCCCGCGGATAGTGGGGCCGTGAGTTCGTCCGTACCCAGACGCTCGCGCAGGCTGGCGAAGAACTTGACGGTGATCGTCGGCTCGGCTTGTGGTGAAGCGCTCATCATCATCCCAGTAAGTCGTTGAAGGAATAGAAGTCCAATCGGTCACCCCGGGCGATCGTCCGATCCTCGGGAACCACGGCAAGACCTTCAGCCCAGCACGCCGAGCTTAGCATGCCTGAGCTCTGGTTGGGGTGGGGTTCGATCCAGCTCTGGTTATCGATTTCGACACGGCGTGCGCGCACGAATTCCCGTCTGGGCGAAGCACGCTCGACGGTGAAATTGGCCGGCAATACGTAGGGCGCGGCAGGCTTGTTGGTCCGTCCCTGCTGGCGGTGGATAAACGGTGCAGCTACGACCAGGAAGGTGACCAGTACCGCGGCCGGATTGCCGGGCAGCCCCAGCATCGGCGTTCCCTTGACCGACCCGAAAGCCAGTGGCTTGCCTGGTTTCAATGCCAGCCGCCAGAGGGATACGTCTCCCAGGGCTTCCATGGCCGCACGCACGTGGTCTTCTTCCCCTACCGAAACGCCGCCGCTGGAGAGGATCAGGTCGGCTTCGGCGCTGGCTCGCTCCAGTGCGGAAAGCGTGTCCTCGCGGGTGTCTGCGACATCGCCCAGGGCGATGACATCGCAGTGCAATTGTTGCAGCAGCGCGTCCAGGGTGAATCGGTTGGTATTGTAGATCTTTCCCGCTTGCAGCGGCTGACCCGGCGCGACCAGTTCGTCGCCGGTTGTGAGAATCGCGACCCGGACCTTTCGCTGCACGGTGACGTTGGCAACGCCAATCGAAGCCAACAAACCCAGTTCCTGGGGACGCAGCCGGGTGCCTGCTTCGAGTGCGGTGCTGCCAGCGCTCAGATCCTGCCCCCGGGGTCTGATGTTCTGCCCGGGCTCGGGGGTCCGTCCGGTAGTGATGCTCTTGTCGATCAGTTCGACATGCTCCTGCATCAACACAGCATCGGCGCCCGCAGGTATCGAGGCGCCGGTAAAGATGCGTGCAGCGGTGCCTGGTTCCAGCGGTACGGACGCTTCACCCGCGGGAATCCGTTGACTGATGGGCAATGGCTGGCCGGCAAGGTCTGCAATGCGGACCGCGTAGCCGTCGACAGCGCTGTTATCAGCCGGTGGCACGTCAGCCGGAACCTTGGCATCGCCGGCAAGGATACGGCCCAGGGCTTGGGTCAGGGGCAGTGTTTCCGTGCCTTCGATCGGTTTGGCGCGGGGCAGCAGATGATCCAGGGCATCTTCCAGTCGAGTCAGGCCTTCAGTCGGTCCCATGGCGGGCTCCTGTATCCAGCGGTTCATCCAGGCGGTGCAGCGGGCTTTCCGGCTTTCGGTTAACCAGCGCGGAGAAATTGCAGGGCTTATGGCGGCTATCCAGCTGCTCGCGCAGTATCTTCTCCCAGCCGAGAGTGCAGGCACCGGTGGAGCCGGGCAGGCAGAAAATCACGGTGTGGTTGGATAAGCCGCCGAAAGCCCGGGACTGGATTGTGGACGAACCGATATCCGCTGCCGACAGCCGTCTGAATTCTTCGCCGAAGCCGTCGATGGTCTTGTCGAACAGCGGGCGGACCGCCTCTGGCGTGCTGTCCCGTTCGTGGAAGCCGGTGCCGCCGGTGATCAGCACCACCTGGATGCGGCTGTCGGCAATCCAGTGGGCGATCAGGGCGCGGATCAGGTAGACGTCGTCCGGCAACAGGCGACGGGCGATGACGCGATGGCCGGCAGCATTGGCCTGGTCGGTCAGGTACTGGCCGGAGGTGTCCTCTTCCGGTCCGCGGCTATCGGATACGGTGAGGATGGCAATGTTCAACGGTTTGAAGGTATCGAAGTTGGCCATGGGTCAGCAGATTCCACTACAGGTTAGAGGTAAAGGCATTGGTTTTGAGCCAATAGCGTCAAGTTTGGGGTTATTAGTACATAGGTGACTTGCCAGGGTCTTGAAAAAACGCTATACCGTAACCGTGCCCAGCGATGAATTGCGCGATTTATTTTTTTATTGAGCACACGATAGCGCGTTTTCACCGCACCGATACTTTTCAGAGTACCGAGACAAGGGATAGTGATGGCATGTCGTTCCTGGCTTTCAGACAGTGATGCAGTCAGCCAGGTAGTGAAAGACCCGCTAGGTCGCTATCGGTTAAGCGTATCTTGTTACTTGTTAAAGAGTATCCTGTTGTCACCGCAATTTTGGAAGGGGTGGTAATGGCCAAAGTTGTTGCTATAATGGCCGGCACGTTTTCACGCTTCCATTTAGAAAAGCCGTCTTGGCGCCCGCCTCACGGTTTCTGTCCCAACTAAAAGCATCACTTTATACGTCCAGGGGACCTTCCCCTGTCTTCGCAAACCTGAATGATATTCCATTCCGATTCGTCAAACACAATATGAACCTTACTGAACTCAAGCAGAAACCCGTTCCCGAGCTGCTGGATATTGCCCAGGAAATGGGGCTCGACAATCTCGCGCGTTCCCGCAAGCAGGACGTGATCTTCTCGATCCTGAAAAAGCATGCGAAGAGCGGTGAAGACATCTACGGCGACGGCGTGCTGGAGATCCTCCAGGACGGCTTTGGTTTCCTTCGTTCGGCGGACGCCTCCTACCTGGCGGGTCCGGACGATATCTACGTGTCGCCTAGCCAGATCCGGCGTTTCAACCTGCGTACCGGTGATACTATCGCGGGCAAGATTCGTCCGCCGAAGGACGGCGAGCGTTACTTCGCGCTGCTCAAGGTCAACGAGATCAACTTTGACAAGCCGGATAACGCCCGCAACAAGATTCTGTTTGAGAACCTTACGCCGCTGTTTCCGGACGAGCGTCTGACGCTCGAAGCGGGTAACGGCAGCACCGAGGATCTGTCCTCGAGGGTCCTGGATCTTGTCGCCCCGATCGGTAAGGGCCAGCGCGGCCTGATCGTCTCCCCGCCGAAAGCCGGTAAGACGCTGCTGATGCAGAACATTGCCCAGTCCATCACCCGCAACAATCCCGAATGTCATGTGATGGTGCTGCTGATCGACGAGCGGCCGGAAGAGGTCACCGAAATGCAGCGTACAGTGCGCGGCGAGGTGATAGCGTCTACCTTCGACGAGCCGCCGGCCCGCCATGTGCAGGTTGCGGAGATGGTGATCGAGAAGGCCAAGCGCCTGGTCGAACACAAGAAGGATGTGGTGATCCTGCTGGACTCCATCACCCGTCTGGCCCGTGCCTACAACACCGTGATCCCGTCCTCGGGCAAGGTGCTGACCGGCGGTGTCGACGCCCATGCCCTGGAGAAGCCCAAGCGTTTCTTCGGTGCAGCGCGTAACGTCGAGGAAGGCGGCAGCCTGACTATCCTCGCCACCGCCCTGGTCGATACCGGTTCCAAGATGGACGAGGTTATCTACGAAGAGTTCAAGGGCACCGGCAACATGGAGGTCCACCTGGACCGCCGCATTGCCGAGAAGCGCATCTATCCGGCCATGAACATCCGTCGCTCCGGCACCCGTCGCGAGGACCTGCTGATGGCCGAGGCGGATATCCAGCGCGTCTGGATCCTGCGCAAGCTGCTGCACTCCATGGACGACGATTCCGCGGCATTGGAGTTCCTGCTGGACAAGCTGCGCGACACCAAGACCAACGACGAGTTCTTCCTGTCCATGAAGAAGCGCTGATCGCGCCTATGCCCATCCGTCTTGCACCGTCAACGACGGGTGGGCTATTCACCCTTCTCCCCCGTACATCTGAGCGTCTTCCCCACAGGATCGCCTCATGAAATACGACGACCTGCGTGACTTCATCGATCAGCTTGAAAAGCTGGGCGAACTCAAGCGCATCAAGACCGAGATTGACCCCCACCTTGAAATGACCGAGATCTGCGACCGGACCCTGCGTGCGGGCGGCCCGGCGTTGCTGTTCGAGAACCCCAAGGGTTACGACATGCCGGTGCTCGGCAACCTGTTCGGTACCCCGAAGCGTGTTTCTTTGGGCATGGGGCAGGACGATGTGGAAAGCCTGCGGGAAGTTGGCAAGTTGCTGGCTTTCCTGAAAGAGCCGGATCCGCCCAAGGGCTTCAAGGACGCCTGGGAAAAGCTGCCGATCTTCCGCCAGGTTATGCAGATGGGACCCAAGGTCCGGCGCTCGGCGCCGTGCCAGGATGTGGTCATCGGGAAAGACGATGTGGATCTCTACAAGCTGCCGATCCAGCATTGCTGGCCGGGCGATGCGGGTCCGTTGGTAACCTGGCCCCTGGTGATCACCCGCGGGCCCCACAAGGAACGCCAGAACCTGGGCATCTACCGGCAGCAACTGATCGGCCGTAATCGGTTGATCATGCGCTGGCTCAGTCATCGCGGCGGGGCGTTGGATTTCCATGAATGGCAAAAGGTCCACCCCGGGGAACCCTATCCGGTAGCGGTGGCCTTGGGCGCGGACCCGGCGACCATCCTGGGCGCCGTGACGCCGGTGCCCGATTCATTGTCGGAGTACGCCTTCGCCGGGTTGCTGCGGGGCAGCCGGACCGAGCTGGTCCAGGCACAACTGTCCGACTTGCAGGTGCCGGCCAGCGCCGAAATCGTGCTGGAAGGCTTTATCTATCCGGACGATACCGCGCCGGAAGGGCCCTTCGGCGACCATACCGGTTATTACAACGAGGTGGAGACCTTCCCGGTTTTCACTGTCGAGCGCATCACCCATCGCAAGAACCCGATCTACCACAGCACCTATACCGGGCGTCCCCCGGACGAGCCGGCTATTCTCGGCCTTGCGCTGAACGAGGTGTTCGTGCCGATCCTGCAGAAGCAGTTTCCCGAGATCGTGGATTTCTACCTTCCCCCCGAGGGGTGCTCCTATCGCATGGCAGTGGTGACCATGCGCAAGCAGTATGCCGGCCATGCCAAACGTGTGATGATGGGCGTATGGTCTTTCCTGCGGCAGTTCATGTACACCAAGTTCGTGATCGTGACCGATGACGATGTGAATGCCCGGGACTGGAAGGACGTTGTCTGGGCCATTACCACAAGGATGGACCCGGCACGTGACACCACGCTGGTGGAGAATACGCCCATCGATTACCTGGATTTTGCCTCACCGGTGGCCGGTCTGGGGTCGAAAATGGGCTTGGACGCCACCACTAAATGGCCAGGGGAGACTGATCGGGAATGGGGGACGCCCATTACCATGGATCCTGCCGTCAAACAGCGGGTCGACGAGATCTGGTCGAGTCTGGGTATCGATGAGCGCACCTAGTCGATGAGCACCGAGGACCCGGTACCGGTTCGGATTGAGCCGGCAGGTCTCGAATTCATCGCCCCGGTTTCGGACGACTTGCTGACCGCAGCCCGCCGCGCCGGAATCGCCCTTCGCTGGGCCTGCCGAAATGGCGTCTGCGAACTTTGCGAAGCCCGGCTGACACAGGGGCAGGTGTTCAACACCCGCACCCGTAACAACGAATTCCCGCCCGCCATCATTATGCTGTGCCGTAGCCAGCCATGCGGGCCGGTCGAACTGGAGATCGAGGAGGTTATGGCCCCAGGTTCTAATCCGCCGCAGCAGGTGCAGGCGAAGGTTGCAGACATCACTCCGCTGAACCATGATGTCTACCGCGTTACCCTGGAACTGCCCCGGCGTCGGGAAATCAACTTCCATGCCGGTCAGTACCTGTCCGTGCGTTTGCCCGGTGCCGCTCCGTCCTATTTCTCCATTGCCAGCAGTCCGACCGAGTCGACCATCGAACTGCATGTGCAGGCCGCGACGGACTGGGCCTCCGCACAACGGGTTATGGATACCTTTCACGAAGAGGGTCAGGTGACCCTGGAGCTGCCGCACGGTAGAGCCTGCCTGGCTTCCGTTCCAGACAAGCCGCTCTTGCTTATCGCAGCAGGTACCGGCTTTGCCCAGATGAAGAGCATCGTCGATTACCTGCATGAAGCCGAAGTGTCGCAGCCGGTCCTGCTTTACTGGGGCGTTCGTCGGCACGAGGACATGTACTTACGCTCCCTGGCCCAGCAATGGCACGAGCAGTGGCCGGTGTTTTCCTTCCTGCCCGTGGTGGGTGATGACGACGATAACGACTGGAGTGGCCACCACGACCAGCTCATCAGGGCCGTTCTCGCGGGCGGCCACGATTGGTCCGGGGTCGAAGTCATGGCCAGCGGCTCGCCGCCGATGGTGTATACGTTGATGGATGCGCTGGTTGAGGCAGGGTTGCCGGAGTCGGCGTTTTATTCGGACGTGCTTGAGTACGCCCCGCGGGGCTAGGACGACAGTTTCACCCGTAGGATGTGGTGAGCAAAGCGAACCGCATCAGTGTTATCGAGGTGATGCGGATGCCGACGACAGATTGATGCGGTTCGCTTTGCTCACCGCATCCTACCCGTGGGCGTGAACCCAACCTACATTAGTGCATAGAGCTCACGCCTTCGGCATCGGCAAGTTCGGCAACCCGCTATCCTTGAGTACGCTCTGCAACAGCATCTGGTTACTCTGCTCCTGCTGCCCCATGTGCGCATTCAGGCGCGCCAGCTCGGCAACAGTCTCGCGGCTGCGCTTCAGTCGCAGACTGGTTTCGAAGTATTCCCGCGCCTTGCCCCATAGCTCATTACGCAGGCTCAGTCGGCCCAGGGCGAGGAGGAGTTCAGGGTTGTTGGGGCGGTCCTGCAGCCAGCGTTCCGCCACCAGCAGTTGCTCGTCCGGCTTCTCCCCACCTATCCGGCCGTAGAGATTAACCAGTTCGTCACTCCAGTGATTGCGGAGCACCTTGCGCAGCAGGGTTTCCGCCTGATGTTCGTCTCCCAGCAGGGACAGGTGGCGGGCATACTCACGGATGGTGAACTCGTCCCGGCGCATGGAGCCGGGCAGCTCGTCCCACAGCTTGATCAGGGGTGTCAGGTCGCGTCTTTCGCCATCCTGGCGCCGGATATCCTCTGCAGCCCGCTCCAGCAGGTTGTGCCAGGTTATACGTTCCAGTCGTTGCAATTCATCCTTGTCCACCAGTTCCCGCTTGCGGAGTTCCGGAATCAGCGCCGACAATTCGCGCCAGTCTTCCAGACGTTCGTAGACGGTGCGCAGCAGCTTGAGTACGAACGGATGATGGGGTGCCTGCTTGCGCAGACGTATCAGTGTCGCCAGCGCCTGTTCCATCCGGTTGCCGGCGATCTGCAACTGGGCCTGGGTGATGCCCACTGCCAGATCCGAGCCGGGCGTACTTTCGAAGGCCTTGCGCAGCAGGTCGTCGACCGCATCGTGGTCGCCGCATTCGAAAGCGCATTGGGCGGCTGCCAGGTAGTTGATCAATGGCGTGTCGGCTTTGTCCGCCGAGGCTTCCAGCAGTTTGCGGGCACGCGGCCAGTTGCCTTCCGCGAGGGAGAGCAGGCCGCGGGTGGTGCGCCGGCGAGCCCTGCGCTCGGCGCTCTGGTTGAGCCAGCCACTGACGATGCCCGTCCCGCTGCGCAGGCGACGGGCCATGGCCAACACCACTTGCAGTGCCAGGGTGACCACCAGAATCAGCAATACCCCAATCCAGAAATTGGTCTCGATCAGGTAATTGCCCAGGCTGATGCGGATGTACCCGCTGTCGTACTGGAGGCCGAGGCTCAGGCCCGCGCCAATCAGCAGTGCGACAAGTAGGAGGAGGAAAAGGCGTCTCATGATGCGTCGCCCGCCTTATCTCCGGACGGAGCGGATTCCGACGACTGCGACGGGCTGCTATTGGGGGAGGCGCTGTTGTTCGAGTTCCCGGTTGGCGTGGTTTCGCCGCTGGTGGCGTTGAGCCGACCCTCCAGGCGAGCCTTGAGCAGGTTCAGGGATTGGCTGACGTCCGGCAACTGCGGATTGATGTCCATCTGGCTCAGTTCGGCCAGTCTTTCGCGCAGGGCGCGTACCGGCGCATGACTGCCGTCGTACCAGGTGTCCAGCCAGTCGCGAGCCTTGGTCAGGGCGCGTTCGTAGAGGGTCTGATTGCCGCGTAGCAGGGCCAGTTGTGCCTCTTCCAGCATCAACCGCATGTTGAGGCGGGCATAGACGCTTTGCTGGGGAGAGAGCAGCGGTTTAACCGGTTCGTCCAGCCGGCGGATGGCAATGGCTTCGTTCAGGGTCGACTTGATCTGGCTCCAGCCGCGAGCCAGGGTATTGCCTTCTTCCCCTGGGTTCTCCCGGGTCGCGGATTCATCATTTTCAGTGCTGGTGTCCAGTGCTGCCAGGGCTTCGTCGGTAAGGTTGTTGATGGCGTCGATAGCGGCTTCAAGCTCCAGGTACAGGCCGGTCTGGTCTACATCCTCGATGCTCCTGAGCGCCATGATCTCCTTGGCGACCTGCTTGCGCACTGGATAGGTGCCCGGATCGTCAGTTTCGTTCAGCACTTCGTCTGCCGCCTGGAGAGCGGACAGGGCACCGTCGATATCCTGCTCTACCTGCAAACGCTGGTTGGCAATACGTAGCAGGTATTCCGCCTCGGCCAGCAACCAGTCCGTGCGGTCGCGGTTGCCCGCATCCAGCAACGCCTGGGCATTGTGGTCGATCTGGCGCCGCATGTCGGCGACCAACTGTTGCTGTTCGTTGAGCTCGCCTTGCAGTGACTGGAGGCGGCTGTCGAGCTGACTGCCGGTCTGGCTGTAATTGCGGTCCAGACTATCTGTGGTCGATTGCAGGTGGCTGATAGTCTGGCGTAGCGACTGCTGCTGTTGCCACTGATGCCAGCTCCACAGTCCCATCAGGACGAGAGCAGCAAGGGTGATGACGATAAGGAGCCAGAGGGGCCAGAGACGCCTCGGCTGCGATGAGGACGGGGGAACCGTGGCGGGTAGGTTATTCTTTGACTCAGTCACAGGCGTCCTTACTCATTAATGGGTATTCCAGCGCGCCGGTGTCTGGGGCCGGCAGCGTCCGGGCGACTTCAGTTAAACTGCCGGAGGCACTCGACCAGCCCATCCGGCGTTATCTGCTCCGGGATATGCACGTGCTCAAAACCTGCCACCCGCGCCGCTTCTGCCACTCGATCGACCGGCACCAGCAGGTTGCGATGTTCAAGATTATGATCAGTATTCTTACCTAGCGCGACGAGATTGTTCAACGTTTCTCCAGACAGCACGATAATGGCATTTGGATCGAAACCATTCAGTGCGCTGTCCAGCGTTTCCGGGTCATGCTTCGGGCAGGACCGCTCGTAGAGCTCCAGGTTGTCCACCCGGGCCCCGCGCAGCTGCAGTGTCTGGCCCAGTAATTCGCGTCCGCCTACGCCCTTGGCGATCAATACCCGCTCGTCAGCCGGCGTGGCTAGTTTGGGCAGGGCGAGCAGGTGTTCGCTGGTGTACCCGTCCAAGGGCGCAGTAACTGTCAGACCGGCTTCGCGCAATACGTCGGCTGTGCCGCTTCCCACACCATACCAGTTTAGACCGACAGGCCACTGTGGCCACCAATTCTCGGCATAGTCGATGAATTCCCGGGCGGCGCTCGGGCTCACGGCAATCACGTGTTGGTACAGGTCCAGGCCCATGATCAGCGTGCGCTTCTCTGGCGTGTCCGGCAGGGTGCGGCGCTGGAGCAGCGGGAGCACACGGGTTTTTGCCCCTTCTTCCTGGAGCCGGAGAGCCAGCTTGTCAGCTTCGGGCTGGGGGCGGCAGATCAGGACGCGGAGCCCGTCCAGCGGCTTACTCGATCTCGTAGCCATAGATATCGGCAAGGATGCGATCAGCCCCCATGGCCAGCAGGTCCTCGGCCAGTTCCCGCCCGAGCCGCTCGCCTTCGGCGCGGGGTGCCCGGCCTTCCACCCGCAGGATTTCGGTGCCGTCGACTTTGCCGACCAGGCCCCGCAGCCAGAGGGTATCGTTGTCTTCGAGCAGGGCGTAGGACGCAATAGGCACCTGGCATCCACCCTCCAGCCGTTTATTCAGGGCCCGTTCGGCGTGCACGCGATCGGCTGAGTCCTGGTGGTTGAGCGGCTTGAGCAGCTCGACGAGTTCGGCGTCATCCATACGGCATTCGATGCCCAGAGCCCCCTGACCGACGGCCGGCAGGGATACGGTATCAGGCATGTTGTAGCGGATGCGTTCATGGAAACCCAGACGCTTGAGGCCGGAACTGGCCAGTACGATAGCGTCGTATTCGCCGGCATCCAGCTTGGCCAGACGGGTATTTACATTGCCACGTAGGGTGTGGACCTTGAGGTCCGGTCGATAGGCCCGAAGCTGGGCCTCTCGGCGCATGCTGGCGGTGCCGACCACGGCGCCTTCGGGCAGGGCATCGACGTTTTCGAACTGGTTGCTGACGAACGCATCCGTGGGATCCTCTCGTTCGCAGATGGCCACCAGGCCCAGACTTTCGGGGAACGTCATGGGGACGTCTTTCATGGAATGCACCGCGAGGTCCGCGCGCCCGTCGAGCATGGCTTCTTCCAGCTCTTTCACGAACAGGGCCTTGCCACCGATTTTAGCCAGCGGGACGTCGAGGATCTTGTCGCCACGGGTCTTGATGCCCAGCAGTTCGACCGTGACCTGCGGGTGCATCCGCTCCAGTTCGGCCTTGATGAATTCAGCCTGCCAGAGGGCAAGCGCACTATTTCGGGTAGCAATGCGAAGGGTGCGTTCTGTCATGGGCGATGCAGTTGGCGTATCCGGAAAATGGAACCCATAGCCTAACGTTTATGGGTCGAAAAGTCGCGGCTGGCGGCTTATTCAGGGTGATGCAGGCGTCTATCGTCCTTGGCTCTGGAGCCACTCGCGAACTGAGCTCGCGTGGCGGCGACTGACCTGCAGGCGCGTATCGCGGTCCTTGAGACGGATCACGTACTGTCCTTCGGGCGTTCGGGTCATGGCTTCGATAAAGCGGCAACCCACCAGCGTATTGCGGTGTATGCGTAACAGGCTCTCTGGGTAGCTTTGCTCCAGCTCCTTGAGGGTGTAGTCACTCACCGTTTCGCCGCGGTCGTGGAAGATGCTCACATACTTCTGGTCGGCCTCGCAGAAGCGAATGCTACCGATATCGATCAGCTCGGTGCCGCGATGGGTGCGCACCGCCAACTGGCCAGGATCGGACTCGCCTGCGGCCTGCAGGGCCTGGAGCTGGACCCGGTTGACCCGGCCGGCGCGCGCCAGGGCGTCGCCGAGGTTCTCCTGGCGCACCGGCTTGAGTAGATAGGCTACGGCCTGCACTTCGAAGGCATTGATGGCGTACTGGTCGTACGCGGTGCAGAAGATAATGGCGGGTGGGTTGTTCAGTGCGTTGATCTGCTCGGCGGTGGCGAGGCCATCGAGTCCAGGCATGCGGATGTCGAGCAGGATGATATCCGGCTGGGTTTCGGCGATCTTCCGCAACACCTCATGGCCGTCGCCGGCTTCCCCACAGATCTCATAATTGTCGAGTCCTTTAACCAGCCTCTGCAGGCGCTCGCGGGCGAGGGGTTCATCATCGGCGATCAGTACTCGTTGGCCCATCGTTAACGTCCTTACTGCCTCAACTGCTCTGACCCGAACCGCTCCGGCCGGAAATGCTTTTACCCGAACTGCTCTTGTCGTACCCGTTCTTGCTGGAACCATTTTTGTCGGAACCACTGTTGCCAGAACCACTGTTGTTAGAAATAGTACGCCAAGGTAGCCGCAGCGTCACCGTGTAACGGCCCTCATGGACACTGTGCTTGAGCAGCGCCTGCTCGTCGAAAACCGTGTCCAGTCGCGCGCGGATGTTGGCCAGGGCGATCCGGTTACCACGGTGGCCCGCCTGATCGGCGGTGGACGTGCGCTCGGGATTCTGTACCTCAATATAGACCGAATGGCGTTTGCGGTAGGTGTGCACCCGCACTTCGCCCCCTTCGGGCCGGGGCTGGATGCCGTGGTAGATCGCATTCTCCACCAGTGGCTGCAATGTCAGTGGCGGGATTGCCTGACTGGCCAGCGCAGGGTCCAGGTCCCAGGTCAGGGTCAGGCGATCACCCAGGCGCAGTGCTTCGATATGCAGGTAGCGTTGGCATAGCGTCAGTTCCTCGCCCAGGGTAATCAACCGGTCCTGGGTGCGCAGACTGGCGCGGAACAGCTCCGAAAGGTCGAGCACCGCATCTTCCGCCTGCTCCGGCCGGGAGGCGATCAGGCTGGCAATCGTATTCATGCTGTTGAACAGGAAATGTGGATGGATACGTGCCTGGAGGGCGGTCATCCGCGACTGCATTTCTGCCTGCTTCTGCTGGCGCCACTGGTGCTGCAGGAAAAAGTAGCGCAGGACCATCAGCGTGATGATCAGCGCGGCCAGCAGGTTGCGACCGATCAGGTGGGGCGGTATGGGGACGTCGCCGGCGATCAGGACGCCGTTGGCTGCGACGGTAAACACCAGTACGTCCAGCAGGACGACGGCGGTGATGATCATCACCACGCCGGTATTGGAAAACCGCCGCAGCCAGCGCCGCATGCTGCAGATCAGGGCGGCGCTGGTCAGCACTGTCCACTGCACGAACAGGGATACCAGGCCGAAGTAGTGCCAGTCGATCCAGCCGATGTCCGCGTGCACGATCGACAGCAACAGGACAATCAGTTCGCTGGTCATCAGCAGCAGGAACACCGCCCGCACGCGGCAGAGGTCGGGCACGAAAAAATCGGCGCTGGGGAGTTCTTCGTTGCCGTCGGTACGTCGTTGGTTGGCTGGCGGCATTCGGTGTCCTGTTGTTCGTGGGTGCTATGGGCAGAACGACAGGCCGTGCCGGCCTCCGCCCATGACTTCTAAAGATGCTATTGATACAGAGCCGCTCTCGAGAGTGTTACAATCCCGAGCGCGCCGGCGTTCTGGCTTTCGTTCAGGGGCTGTTCAACACTCTTCCAGCTAGCAGGTAAAGATAGACCATGACTGATCAGAATACGTCCTCCGAAAAACCCTGGGGCGGCCGTTTCAGCGAGCCGACCGATGCGTTTGTCGAGCGTTTTACCGCCTCCGTCGGGTTTGATCAGCGCTTATATCATCATGATATTACTGGCTCGATCGCCCACGCTACCATGCTGGCGAAAGTCGGCGTACTGACCGGGGATGAGCGCGATCAGATCGTCGAGGGACTTAAGGTCGTCAAGGCTGAAATCGAGGCCGGTGAATTCCAGTGGTCGGTGAGCCTGGAAGACGTTCACATGAACGTGGAGAAAAGCCTGACTGACCGTATCGGTATCACGGGCAAGAAACTCCACACCGGTCGCAGCCGCAATGATCAGGTGGCCACCGATATCCGCCTGTACCTGCGGGACGAAATCGACGTCATTCACGAAGAGTTGGTGCGCCTGCGCAAGGGGCTGCTGGACCTGGCCGAGCGTGAGGCCGAAACCATCATGCCCGGCTTTACCCACCTGCAGACCGCTCAGCCGGTCACCTTCGGCCATCACCTGATGGCCTGGTACGAAATGCTGGCCCGGGATACCGAGCGGCTGCTGGATTGCCGCAAGCGCGTGAACATCATGCCGTTGGGCGCGGCAGCGCTCGCGGGCACCACCTATCCCATCGACCGCGCCTACACCGCCGAACTCCTGGGCTTCGATCGCCCGACTGAAAATTCCCTGGATTCCGTCAGTGACCGCGACTTTGCTATCGAATTTGGCTCCTTCGCCGCGTTGCTGATGACGCACCTGTCCCGTTTCAGTGAAGAATTGGTGCTCTGGACGTCGGCCCAGTTCGACTTCATCGATCTGCCGGACCGCTTCTGCACGGGGTCCTCAATCATGCCGCAGAAGAAGAACCCCGACGTGCCGGAACTGGTGCGGGGCAAGACCGGCCGGGTCAATGGCCACCTGATCAGCCTTCTTACCTTGATGAAAGGTCAGCCATTGGCCTACAACAAGGACAACCAGGAAGACAAGGAGCCGCTCTTCGACATGGTCGATACGGTCAAGGGCTGCCTGAAGGCCTACGCCGATATGGTGCCGGCCATCGAGTCGAAGGCCGAGAACATGCGCGTTGCTGCCAAGCGCGGCTTCTCCACCGCCACCGACCTGGCGGACTATTTGGTCAAGAAAGGCGTGGCGTTCCGTGATGCTCACGAAATCGTCGGCAAGGCCGTGGCCTTTGGTGTGGCTGAAGAGCGCGACCTGTCGGATATGACCCTGGACGAATTGAGCCGCTTCTCTGACGTGATCAAGAACGATGTGTTCGATGTGCTGACTCTGGAAGGTTCCGTGCAGGCGCGGGATCATATAGGCGGGACGGCGCCGCGGCAGGTGCGTGAAGCGGTGGCTAGGGCCAGGGCGGCGATGGAGGGTTAGTTTCGGTCTCATCGAACCCTGACCCTTGTCATTGTCTGATATTGTCAGGCACCCCGCCGGGCTGCTCCGAAGCTGAAGCATCGGCTACATTTGAGGTTAACTCGAGCATGTAGCAGAAGCTTCAGCTTCTGAGGCACCGAAGGTGCCCCGTTTCAGTCGGGCACTCCCTCGATCTCTCCGAAGCTCAAACAGCAACCTCACGGCATGTGTTCGCCGTTTATCACGTCCCAATCCGACCGATGCTCAAGTCCACCGCTGCGGGCGCCAAATCCTCCAATGGCCGAGGTGGCGACAGTCGGAAACCCTGCCCGAAATGCACCCCCAATCGCCGCACCTGTCGTAAGGTTTCGTCACTTTCGATAAACGTCGCCACCGTGGTCTTCCCGGCGGTTTCGGCGATCCGATGCAAGGCCTCGACCATCACTTGCTGGACCGGGTCTTCGTGCAGGTCACGCATCAGGCTGCGGTCCAGCTTGATCACATCCACCGGCAGCCTGGCGGCCAGGGCATAGCTCTGAACCGACGCGCCTGCGCCGTCCAAAGCGACCTTGCAGCCCACCTCATGCACGACATCGCAGAACACGCTGACTTCATCCGGATATTGTGTCGCGTCACTCTCGCGGATCTCGAAACAGAAGCGGTCCGGTGCGAAGGCGATCCGGGCGAGCTCCCGCGACATGAAGTTGGCGAAGTCCTCGTCCAGCACGCTGGCCAGGGAAATGTTGAAACTGCAGAGTTTCAGCCGTGGCTCGAGCAGAGGATGTTGGCGCAGCCAGTCCAGCGTCTTGCGGATTACGCGGCGGTCGATGTCTCGGGCGAGGTCGAAGCGTTCTGCTACCGGCAGGAAATCGTTGGGTAGCCAGAATCCTTCGGCAGCGTCGTGTTCGAGTCGTGCCAGGATCTCGATGTGCTCGCCCCAGGTGGCGCTCGTGACCGGTCGTAACGCCTGGTGCATCAATACGATTCGGTCCTCGCGCACGCATTCCTGTAGTTGGCCCAGCAATTTTTGGGCTTCGCTCTCAAGCATGTTGGAGCCGGGATCCCGGTGGACATGAATGCGGTTACGTCCGGCGTTCTTGGCGGTCTGGCAAAGGTCCGCTGCCAGGGTGAGCAGCTCTTCGGCAGAGGAGGGGCCAGCGTTCGGGCCGAAGGGAACCAGACCACCACTGGCGGTCGTCTGCAGCGGGTAGCCCTGCCACTCGAACATGAACTGGCCGATCTGGTCGGTCAGGGCCTGGGCTACGCGGCGGGCTTCCGGTTCGGCACAGGTGTCGAGCACCAGGACGAACTTGTCAGCGGAGACCCGGGCCAGGGCGTCCCGCTGACGTACCCGGCTACTGAGCATGGTCGCCAGTTCGCGCAGGTAGCGATCACAAGCGCCGGCACCGGCGGTCTCGTTGAAGCGGGTAACGTGATCCAGGTCGATATAGAGCAGGGCGTGGCCAGGCGATTCGTGACTGGTCTTGTCGATCGCCCGCTGGAGCCGATGGAGCAGTTCCCGGCGGTTGAGCAGGCCGGTCATGGGATCATGGCTGCTCAGGTAGTTGAGATTGTCCCGGGTGCGCAAGCGGTGGCTGATGTCACGGGCTATATGGACGGCGCCGATGGTGTGGCCCTGTCGGTCTTTCAGGCGCTGGAAGCGTACCTCGTAGACCGGCAGGTCTCGCTCCTGCTGGGCCAGGGGCATCTCCACGGTGAATTGGTCCCGTCTCATGGCCTTATCCCATAGGCGCTGGGCCAGACGTCGTTCGTTGGGGAATTCGGCGAGCAGGCGAGTCAGGTCCTCGCCGACTCGGGGCCGCACGTCGAAGGTGGCTTCGAACTGGGCGGCCATGGCGTGGTTGATCGCCAGTATCTGATGATTCGGATCCAGCGCCAGGACCAGGTCGTCGGTGGCCGCCATGATGCCCTGCAGCACCTGTTCGATTTCGGTGCGGGCCCGGCGCTGATGCAGTCGCTCGGACAGGTCGACCAGGGTGCCGGCGACCGCGATGATCTTCTCCCCGGCCTTGAGCGCCTGCCCGGTGATGCGCACCGGGCGCAGTCGCTGCTTTGCCGTCAGGATATGCAGATCCCGGGTAAAGGGTGCTCCAGAGCGGATGCAGCGGCGAAAAAGGGCGCGTACCCGATGCTGGTATTCCTGGAAGTAGAACAGGGCATGCTCCGGCGTAATGTCGCTTCCGGGACGCAGGTCGAACAGGTGGTAGAGCCCATCGGACCAGGTCATCTGGTTGTTGTAGGTATCCAACTGCCAGATCCCGAACTGACCGGAGGTTTCAGCCATCTGCAGCAGGCGAGGATCCAGCGGATCCCGGCCGCGGGGCTGGATGGCGGCCGTGGCGGCCTGGTCGGCGTCGGCGATGGCGACGCGGACGGAAAAGCGGGCGGTAAAGAAGAAGCCCTCATGATGGCGTAGGGTCAACAGTGCCGGTTCACCACGCTCGAAGGCTTCCCGCGGTGTGGGGCCGAGCGGATCGTCCTGCCGGGTAGCGGCCAGGCTGGCCAGCGATCTGCCGATTAGGTCTTGTGGGTCATAGCCCAGGACCGAGTCGGCGTAGGCATCGGCGTAGGTAATGATGCCGCTGTCGTCGATGCGGACCAGCGTGCGTCGTTCGTCGGTCGCCGTGGCATCGCGGCGATGCCGGCTAATCAGGAATTCCTTCACGGTGACTTCCCGTTGGTGCGAAGACCGATGCCGTTGGCCCGGGCCTCTTTATTGTGTTGTTTTGTCATTGTGGTTTGAAAGCAGGCTAACATCATAACGATAATGTCGAAGCTATACATACAACCTGATTGCCGCCGTTGGGAAGAACCCACCCTGTGACTGCTGTAACCGCTATTAACCTGGACTTTGCCGACGGCATCGATCGCAAGACGCTGAAGCGTTTGACCGACCGTTTCCTCAAGGTCAATGCAGTCCGGGTGGAGCGTGCGCGGGCGGCTTTGGCGACGCGGCAACAGGTAGTGCTCGACCTGTTGCCGCTGATCTTCCATCTCAATCACCCTTCGCTTCCCGGCTATCTCCATCACGACTGCCCCTACGGTATCGCCCACTACCAGCCTGACGGTGAAACCCTGGCCGCAGCCCAGCGCCAGGCCCGCTCGTTCCGCATGAGGTCGGCAGGGCGCCGGCCGCCGGACATCCAGTCGCTGTTCGTCATGGGCAGCCCCGGTACGCTCGGGCATTCCGTGGCCAGTGACCTGGATGTGTGGCTTTGCCACCAACCTGACCTGGAGTCCCGGGGCATCGAGCGTCTGGAACGAAAGGCGGAAGCTGTTTCCCGTTGGGCTGAAACCCTGGGCCTCGAACTCCATGTGTTCGTATTCTCAGCGTCGGAATTCCGGGAGGGGCGCCAGCGGGTCGAGGTCAATGGCGAGAACTGTGGGAGCGCCCAGCATTACCTGCTGCTCGACGAGTTCTACCGTACGGGCATTTACCTTGCCGGATGTTATCCCTTGTGGTGGTTGGTGCCGTCGGACCAGGAGGCGGATTACGACCTGCTTGCCGACCAGTTGCGGGATTTTCGCTTTATTCGCGCCGACCAGTACATCGATCTGGGGTCCGTACCGGCGATCCCGCCTGCTGAATTCCTCGGCGCGGGTGTCTGGCAACTCTATAAGGGCATTGATGCGCCCTGGAAGTCGCTACTCAAGCTCCTGCTGATCGAGTGCTACGCGCGTACCCGGGAAGAAGGGCCTCTATCGCTGGAGTTCAAGGCGCGGGTCTATCGGGGCATGACGGCTCCGGATCGGCTCGATCCCTACGTCATGCTCTACCAGCGCCTGGAAAAATGGCTGCAGTCGCTGGATGCAACGGAGCGGCTGGACCTGGTGCGCCAGAGTCTGTACCTCAAGACGGGCATCCCCTTGACCCGGCTGGAGCGGGTGAGCCGGAGCTGGCAGTCGGCCCTGCTGACGGAGCTGGTGGAAGGTTGGGGTTGGGATCGCAGGCGTATCGGCGTGTTGGACGACCGGCAACGCTGGCGTGCTGGAGACGTGCAGGCGTTGCGCCGCATTATCGTCTCCGAGCTGACCCATAGCTATCGCTTCCTGTCGCGATTGGCGCGCACCCATGCGGTGAAGGCCGCTATCCGCCCCGAGGATATGAGTCTGCTCGGGCGCAAGCTGTACGCGGCATTCCAGCGCAAGGCGGGCAAGGTTGAGCTGATCAACCCGAACATTGCCCCTACGCTGGCGGAAGAGAACCTATCGTTCCACCACCAGAGCAGTCATCCTTCCGGCAATGTGCCGGGGCAGGGTTGGCTGCTTTACCGGGACCTGGAAACGCCCTCCGATGCATTCTGGCAGCCGGTTATCCGTCGTTCGAGTAGCCTGGTGGAGATGCTGGTTTGGTGTCACTGCAACGGCCTGCTAACCCGGGCGACGCGCCTTAACCTGCGTGCCGGGGATAGTGCTCTGAGCCTGGGCGGTCTACGCGGCATGATCGAAGACCTGCAGTCGCATCTGCCGGTGCCCGAGGCCCCGGCCACCCGGGAAATACTGCTCGAGGAAAGCCGCCCCCTACGGGTGTTGTTGTTCGTCAATGTGGCGGTGGATCCCCAAGCGCCGTTGACGGAAAAAGGCCTGCACAAACTGAGTGGGCGCCACGATTCCCTGGGCTTCAGTGGGGGGCGCGAGAACCTGGTGTTGACCCTGGATCAGGTCATCCTCAACAGCTGGCATGAGGTCAGTGTCCATCGCTACGAAGTCGGTGACACGCTGATCCAGTGCCTGAAGAACCTGTTGGCAGCGAGAGTCGCCGCGCCGGATCGGCCACCGGTGCTCACGGTGCACTGCCATGATGCCGGTCACGCCGGCTCCATCGAGCGTCGGCTGCAGATCCTGTTCCAGGACGTCCAGCGTGTCTTCTTTGTGGGCGACCGGGGCCCGCATCCGTTACGCTACATTATCCAGATGGAGCGCCGGTATTTCGTGCTCCAGTTCCATGATGGCCAGCCCGGTTTCGTCGCCCTGGAATCCTGGTCCGCACTGCTCGATCATTTGCAGAAGCCCCAGCCCGGTTATGTACCGATTGTCCTCGACCGTCATGCCCTGGGAGAGGACCCGGCGCTCAATGCGGTCTGCCAGGCGAGCCAGCCGGACAATATCCAGGTGTTCTTCCATATCCGCGACGACCGGGCGCGGGTCTGGGTCGTCGACGAGCATGGCTCGCTGAGTCACTGGGAGCAGCCTTTCTTCTCCCGCCGCCATCTGCTGGCGCCGGTGTTGCGCTTCCTGGCGAACGTCTCCGAGCGTCGACAGTTACGGCGCACCCTGGCCGAGGCGGGTGGCGAGCTGGAGATTACCTGTGCCGAGGTCGTGCGTCGGGGCGCCGACTGGGTCGCTGAACGTCGGCTGGTCACCAACGACGAACTGCCGATCGACGGTTTCGAGCTGCAGGCCGTCGGTGTCCAGGAGGGCGATCAGCCCGTCCGGTTTGACATCTTCTGCGAGGAGCAGGAGTTCACGGCGCTGGAATACGGCGACCAGCTGATTCCGGCGGTGGTGCACTACGTCAACTCCCGCCGGCGCGAGGGTGGCGGCTATCCGCTCTACCTGACCGACCTGCACCTGCCCCATGACCTCGACCCGCAGGTCTATCAGCACGATCTGCAGACCAGCCAGTACCTGCATTACCGCATCCGTCTGGAAGCGGAACTGAATCAGGCGCTGGGGGTTAGCGCGCCGTTCGGTTAATTCGCTGACCGACCGGGCCCCGAGAAACCCGTTTCCGTCTCGCACGGGTCCGGCATGGCCGGTATACTGGCGCGATCAATTTCACCGGAGCGAGTCCGATATGACAGGTCGTTTGATCGCCACCGTCAGCCTGATCCTCATGCTGGCCGGCTGTGGCCAGAAGGGACCGCTATACCATCCGGCCCCTGAGCCCCCAGCGACAGTTGAGAGTAGTACCGCGCAGGGCAACGACCAGAGCGAGGAGGGCGGTGACGAACAGTCCCGCTGATCGGATTCGCCGCGCTGTAAGGGCGCACTGATACAGGATTGCCGATGGATTATTTCAATTACCGAGACGGCACGCTGTTTGCGGAGGATTTGCCTGTCACCCGGATCGCCGAGCAGTTTGGCACGCCGGCCTACGTCTATTCCCGTGCGACGCTGGAACGCCATTTCCGCGCCTACGACGACGCCCTGGCCGGCCGTCCACACCTGGTGCGCTATGCGGTGAAGGCCAACAGTAACCTGGCGGTGCTCAATGTGCTGGCGCGCCTGGGCGCCGGGTTCGATATCGTTTCAGTCGGCGAACTGGAGCGTGTCCTTCGTGCCGGCGGCGAAGCGTCCAAGGTCGTATTCTCCGGCGTGGGCAAGCAGCCTGCAGAAATGCGCCGGGCGCTTGAAGCCGGTGTGCGTTGTTTCAATGTCGAGTCCGAGACCGAGCTGGACCGCCTCAACCAGGTGGCCGGTGAGCTCGGCAAGAAGGCGCCAATCTCCCTGCGGGTCAATCCGGACGTGGACGCCGGCACGCATCCCTATATTTCCACGGGCCTGAAAGAGAACAAGTTCGGCGTGGATATCGCCGAGGCGCGTCGCATCTACGCGAGTGCGGCCCGTTTGCCGAATCTCGACATTATAGGTGTGGATTGCCATATCGGCTCCCAGCTCACCAACGTGTCGCCCTTCCTCGATGCTCTCGACCGGGTGCTGGCACTCATCGACGAGCTCGCCGGCGATGGGATCCATATCCATCACCTGGACTTGGGTGGTGGCCTGGGCGTGACCTATAACCAGGAGAAGCCCCCCTCGCCCAGCGAATACATGGCGCAGGTGCAAGAGCGCCTGGGCGACCGCAAGCTGGAAATCATCCTGGAGCCGGGTCGTTCCATTGCCGCCAATGCCGGCATCCTGCTGACCCGGGTCGAATTCCTCAAGTGCACCGACCATCGCAACTTCGCGATCATCGACGCCGCCATGAACGACCTGATCCGTCCGGCGCTCTACAGCGCCTGGCAGGCCATCGTTCCGGCAACGCCGCGTACGGATGTCGAGACCAAGGCCTGGGATCTGGTCGGCCCGGTCTGCGAAACCGGCGATTTTCTCGGTAAGGAGCGCGAACTGGCGCTGGCGCCGGGTGACTTGCTGGCCGTGCGGTCCGCCGGTGCCTATGGTTTCGTCATGAGCTCCAACTACAACTCCCGCAACCGTCCGCCCGAGCTGATGGTGGATGGCGACCAGGTCCATGTGGTGCGCCAGCGGGAAACCCTTGACGACCAGATGCGGCTCGAAGCCTGTCTGCCGGAGTAACCGCGATGACCGATGCCAGACGCCGGGGCGGCGGCATGCTCCAGTTCACCAAGATGCACGGTCTGGGCAACGACTTCATGGTGGTCGATGCCATTAGCCAGCCCTTCCGCCTGCGCCCGGATTTCATCAGCAGGCTGGCGGACCGCCATTTCGGTATCGGTTTCGACCAGTTGCTCGTGGTGGAGCCGCCTGGCCTCCCGGACGTGGACTTCCGCTACCGCATCTTCAATGCCGACGGCTCCGAAGTGGAGCAGTGCGGCAACGGCGCCCGCTGTTTTGCCCGGTTCGTACGCGACCAGCGACTGACCAACAAGAAGGTTATCCGGGTCCAGACTGCTGGCGGCGTGATCGAATTGCGCGCCGGCAAGGAGGGGTGGGTGACGGTGAACATGGGTGTGCCAGAGCTGGAACCGTCGAAGATTCCCTTCCAGGCTGATGAGCGTGCCGATACCTACACCCTTGAGGTCGCCGAACATACCGTCGTATTTTCCGCCGTTTCCATGGGCAATCCCCATGCAGTGCTCGTGGTTGATAACGTGGACACCGCACCCGTGGAACAGCTGGGGCCCTTGCTGGAGGTGCATCCAGCGTTTCCGAAAAAAGCCAACATCGGTTTCCTGCAAATCGTCGATCGGCAGAATGCGCGCTTGCGGGTTTTCGAACGAGGCTCCGGTGAAACCCTGGCCTGCGGCAGCGGTGCCTGCGCGGCAATGGTGGCCGGAAGGCTGCGGGGACTGCTGGACGAGAAGGCGCGAATAGAGCTGCGGGGTGGGCCTCTCAGCCTTGAATGGCAGGGGGAAGGGGCCCCTGTTATGATGGAAGGACCGACCGCCCGAGTGTTCGAAGGTCAGGTTCGTGTGCCGGGAGAAGCGCCCCGCCGTGCCCGTTCCGGACGTGGGTCGGGTCGTCAGAGACAGAAAAAGAGCTAGCGTGTGCGTACTCCCGAAGCGGAGGCGCCGATAAAAAGAGCCGCCTCCACTAGGTAAGGCGGTCGCAACAGGAGGTATCCTCGGATGACTGACCAGGCGTCGACGAATCCGGCCGTAACCGTGACCGAGCAGGACGTCGTGGCGTACCTGAAGGACAATCCCGACTTCTTCGTGCGTCAGGACGAGTTGTTGCGCAGCCTGAAATTGCCCCATGACAGTGGCCGGGCGATTTCCCTGGTGGAGCGCCAGGTACACCTGTTCCGTGAGCAGCGGGACATGCTGCGTCATGAGCTGGGCGAGCTGATTGAGATTGCCCGCCACAACGACCGGTTGTTCGAAAAGAGTAAGCGCCTGCTTACCCATGTAATCGAAGCCCGTTCCCTCAATGAGATGGCATCGGTCATCGACGACAGTATCCGCGGCGATTTTGGCCTGGATGCGGCTTCCCTGATCGTGTTCGACGATGTCGATACTGCTGCCGAACCGGAAGGTGCCCTGGTCCGGGTGGCCCGCGATGCTGCACAGTCCCAGCTTGGCGCCCTGCTGGATGGTCAGCGTGCCGTATGCGGCCAGTTCCGCATGGATCAGCGTGCATTCCTGTTCCCACGTCGGGAAAATCCCATTGCTTCGGTCGCACTGGTGCCGTTGCGGCATGGTGACTTGCTGGGACTGTTCGCCATCGGTAGTGAGCAGGCGGGCTATTTCGACGAGAGTATGGGCTCGCTGTTCCTGACCTATATCAGCGACACCTTGAGCCGTTTGCTGCCGCCCCTGATGGCGCGCCACAGTGCCCACGCCACAGTGGCTGAAGCCGAGGAAAAGGTTGCCGAATCACGCTGACCCCTTGCGCTAGCGGACCACACCCATGAGCGAGTTGCCCGACACCTTGACCGAGCCGCTGGCCCGGTTCGTCGAACACCTGCGTTCCGAGCGACGTCACTCGGCCCATACCTGCTCCAACTACCGGCGTGATATCGAGCGCCTTGCCATCGCGCTGGCCGAGGACGACCGCAAGCACTGGTCCGACCTCGATGTGCATGGCTTGCGGCGCCACGTGGCCAACCTTAGCCGCGCGGGCCTTGGGGGAAGGAGTGTCGCCCGCCACCTGTCGTCCATCCGGCGTTTTTACGAGTTCCTCTTGCGCGAGCGTGAGGTGAAGGACAACCCGGCCCTGGATGTCCGGGCGCCGAAGTCCGGCAAGAAGCTTCCGCGCGTCGCCGACGTAGACCAGCTCAACCACCTGCTGAATGCGTCGCCGGACGATCCGCTGGAAGTGCGCGATCGCGCCATGTTCGAGCTGATCTATTCGTCGGGTCTGCGTCTGGCGGAACTGGTCGGGCTGGACCTGGATAACCTCGACCCCGTGGACCGGGAAATCCGGGTGTTGGGTAAAGGCAGCAAGACGCGGGTCCTGCCGGTTGGGCGTCAGGCTTGGCAGGCCCTGGAGGAATGGCAGCGGGTTCGCCGCGAATTGGCGCTAGACGGTCAACGGGCCCTGTTCCTGAGCCGCAACGGCGACCGGCTGAGTCCGCGTAGCGTACAGGCCCGTATGCATCGCTGGGGGCTGCACAAGGGTGCGGACCAGCGGTTGCATCCACACCTGTTCCGGCATTCCTTCGCCAGCCATCTCCTTGAATCCAGCGGTGACCTGCGAGCAGTCCAGGAACTCCTGGGCCATGCGGATATCTCAACAACCCAGGTGTACACCCACCTGGATTACCAGCACTTGGCGCGGGTATACGACAGGGCCCATCCCAGGGCAAAGCGGCGCAAACCCGAGGGCCCGGCGGAATCGTAAACGTTAGCTGCGCCGGGTATGCCTCTGGTCGCAACGACGAATCCTTCTATACTGTTAATCTGACAACATGGCGCCCGTGAAAACCCAACGGAGATCATAAGGCTGTAAATATGGATCTCAATGACGCTGCTCCCCACGACTGGCAGGAAGAACGATATACGCTGCAGCGTTTGCTGGTGCGCACCAGCCTGTTCGCGGCGGGTCAGGACGGGACCATCGACACCCTGCTCGACAACCTGCGTAACGCCCTGCGCCACGAATCCTGTGAGCTCGATAGCCTGCGCCGGCTCCAGCATGACCTGGACGAGGCACTGGAGCGCCTTGATGGTAAGCGTGCCCACACCGAGCGCCAGCTGAAACTATCGCTGACCAGCCTCCTTGCGGTATTCGAAGAGACTGGCGAGACCTCCCGCAAGCAGTACCGGGCGCTGGAAAAGCAGATCGACAAACTGGAACTGGATGGCGAAGCCATCACCACCTGGCTCGTGGATCTGGCGGCGTTGGCAGGCCATCCCGACGCGCCCACGTCAGAGGAAGCCGGGACTTCCAGGCAAGAGGCTCGCGGTTGGCGGCGCCTTTTCTCTCGCCATGAAGACGAGCCCGAGTCGGCTGCGCCACAGCCCACTGCGCAGCTCCAGCCCACGGCGTCGGAGGACTCCGAGTCGGAGCAGCGTCTGCGAATCGCCCGCCGAATCGGGGAATTGCTCGGCCATGTGCTCGAGCAGGTCAGCCTTGAACCCAATGCTCATGCCCGAGCCGTGCACCTCAAGCAGTTACTCGATCAGAGTTACGAATGGAGCGAACTGCGGGATGCCCTCAACGAGATCGTCGACCTGGTCATCGCGGCGGTGAGCCGTGGTCGGAGCGAGTTCGAGGACTTCCTCAAGCGTCTCGATGAGCGGCTTGCAGCCCTAAAGGCAAACTGTGAGGCGCAGGCGGAGGCGGGCGCCGATCGCCGTAGCGCGACAGAGGCCCTGGATCAGGTGCTGAGCACCCAGCTTGAGGATATGGGTACCGCGGTCTCGCGGTCGACGAGCCTGGACCAGTTGAAGGCGTCGGTTACCCGCAATATCCAATCGATTTCCGATTCCTTCCGCGACTACCGCGATGAAGACTGTCGGCGTGAAAAAGTGCTGGAGGAAAAGCTGGTCGCCATGCAGGAAAAGCTGGCGGGTATGGAAGCCTACTCCGAGCAGGTCCAGGAACAGCTGCGCACCGAACGCTCGCGGGCACTGACTGACACGCTCTCCCAGCTACCCAATCGCGAAGCCTGGCAGCAAAGACTGCAACTGGAGTTCGACCGCTGGCGGCGCTATCGCCATCCGATCACCCTGGCGGTGCTGGATATCGATCACTTCAAGAAGGTCAACGACTCCTTTGGGCATAAGGCCGGCGACCGGGTGATCCAGTTGGTGGCCAAAGCCCTCTGTGATCGTCTGCGTACCACCGATTTCGTGGCCCGCTACGGTGGTGAGGAATTCGTCATGCTGTTGCCCGAGACGGACATTGACGTGGCTTACAGGGTTCTGGACGACTTGCGCATGCACATCGCCGGTTTGCCGTTCCATTTCCAGAACCAGCCAGTGACGATTACCGTCTCTGTGGGCATTGTGCCTTTTGGCAGCAGCGATAGCCCGGAAGAGCTGTTTGACCTGGGTGACAAGGCGCTCTACCGGGCCAAGCACGAAGGACGGAACCGGGTTGTTCGGGCCTGAAGATCGACCTGGTTCCGTAGCAGGATGGGCCTTAATGCCGTAGTAACGCGTCCAGCTCGTCGATCACTTCGGCCCAGTCGGAATCGTCTTCGATACCCTGATGCAGGAAGCTGGATTGGGCGGCCGTCCAGAAGGTGGCGTCGGGCAGGGCCACTTCCTGGGGGAGTGGGGCGTACTTGGCGATGAACGTCTCAATGCTTTCCTGGTCTGCCGGTAAGCCGAGCTGTTCGAAAAGCGTGTGCAAATTGTGCTGACTCGTGTCCATGGTGCTAAAGTCCTCTCTGCCTAGATCACCTGAAAGTCAATCGAAAGAAAGTCATATAAAAAAGTCATACGAAAAACGGCTGGAAGCCTGCACAGTTCTCGGGCAGCCTTCCCTAGGTGAAGTCTAATGGCCCGTTCCATGAAAAATCCAGGCTCAGGGCGGTCAGAATCATGAACAGATCGTTAGTCCTGAACCGTTAATCCTGAACGAACAGTCGATCCCGAGCGTTGTGTGAACACCCGAACTTTCCAAGGATTTGCCTCGATCCGCCGTTTTGCGCTTTTCGTCCTTGCGCTGCTTGCCTGCGTCCTGAACGAGCCTTCGATCGCTGAGCCCAGGCTGGAGTCTCCGCAGCCTGTCCTGGGAGCTGCGGATCTCGACTGGTTGGCGCAGCAGGACAGTCTGAAGATCGGCATCGCCGGCCAGCGCAAGCCACTGGCATTCCTGGCGCCGGACGGAGAAATGGCCGGTACCCACCCTGCTTTCGCGCGCCTGGTCGGTGGAAAGCTTGGCGTCAATGTCACCCTCGTGCCGGGAGCACCGGTATCCCTGGAGGCCCGGCTCAAGGAAGGTGAGCTGGATGCAATCATCACCACCCGTCAGCCACCGGTAAGCGCTCCGGACCTGTTGTTTACCGATCCGGTGATGAGCCTCAACTATGGATTGTTCGCCAATGTGGAGGATGCGTCCGTCCAGCGTCTGTCGGACCTCGAGCATAAGCGCGTTGCGCTGATAGCCGGCGACGCCCACCAGTATATGCTGCTCGATGCGGTGGATTCCTTCCGCCCGACACCCGTCCGGTCAGTGAGCGAGGCGGTAAACGCTATCCTTTCCGGAAGGGCAGACGCCTTCTTCGCGCCCATGCCGGTAATATCCGACTACCTGCGCGCCGGGCTGATCGACCAGCTGTCGCTGGTAACCGTGCTCAATAATCAACCGGCCCAAGTTGCCTTTGCCGTGGCGGCGGGCGACGAACGGCTGCAGCGTATCCTCAATGCGGGAGTAGAGGCGATCAGTGGCAGCGAGAGCCGTAACATCCAGCAGCAGTGGATCTCCTTCGAGCTACCGGGCGTCGATACGGAAAACGATGTGGCGATTTCGTCGCAAGAGCGCAGCTGGCTCAGGCGCCATCCGGATTTGCGCATCGCGTACCGTACCGACTGGCCGCCCTTCGAATTCATTGAAGACGATCGCCCCAGCGGCTTGGTGCCCGACCTGGCCAACAATCTGGCCGAACGCCTGGATGTGCGTTTTGACAGCCGCACCATCGAGGACTGGTCGCGGGCGGAAACCATGCTGCAGGAGGGCGAGATCGACGTTATCCCGGCATTGCCGCGTACGCCGCGTCGCGAGAACCTGTTCCTGTTCACCCGCGCCTACCTGAGCCTGCCCATCGCCCTGGTCATCCGTGAAGACGGTCGCTTCGTCGGTGATTTGCGGGAGCTACGGGATGAGCGTGTCGGCGTGGTGCGCCAGCACGCCAGCCATGAATACCTGCTTATCAACCATCCGGAACTGAATATGTTTCCGGTGGATAACCTGGAGCAGGGGTTGCTGGATCTTTCCAACGGCGACCTGGACGTTATGGTGACCCATATTCCCGGAGTCAGTTACACCGTTGCGCGGCTGGGACTCTCTAACCTGCGTATCACCAGTATCACCCCCTATCAGTACGAGTTGCGGTTGGCCGTCCGCCGGGACGAGCCCGAGTTGCTGCGTATCCTTAACAAGGGACTGGGGGCTATCAGCAAACAGGAATACGACAGCATCTACAATCGCTGGATCCACCTGGATATCGAACAGGACATCGATTACACCGTCGTGCGCCGCGTGGTGCTGATCGCGGTCGTGGTGGTGCTGATCTTCCTCTATTGGAACCGCAAGCTGTCCCGGGAAGTGGACGAACGGATCCGCTCCGAGGATGCGCTGCGGCGCAGTGAGGACGAACTGAGGGCGGCCAAGCTGGAGGCGGAAAAACTGGCTCGTGAGGCGGAATCAGCCAACCGGGCCAAAAGTGAGTTCCTGGCCAATATGTCCCACGAGATTCGCACGCCGATGAATGCGGTGATGGGCTATAGCGAGTTGCTCGAGGGTAGCGTCACCGACCCGCGCCAGCGTGGGTACATCGAATCCATCAAGGCGGGTAGCCGCAGCCTGCTGACGCTAATCAACGACATTCTCGATCTCTCACGCATCGAGGCCGGCAAGATGCGTCTCGAGTTTGGTCCCCTGGATCTGCAGCGCTTGCTGGAAGATGTGCGCCGGATATTCGAGATGCGAGCCAAGGCGCGCGGTCTGACGCTTGAGGTCACCCTATCCGACGATATGCCCGCGGCCATGGTGTTGGATGAGACGCGGCTGCGCCAAGTGCTGTTCAACCTCGTGGGCAACGCCATCAAGTTCACCCATGAAGGGGGCATTCGCTTGAGTGCCCACACCGAGCGCTGCCATACGGATGACTCCGGAGACGATTGCCAACTGGTGATCGAGGTCCAGGATACCGGCATCGGCATTCCCGACGATCAGCAGGCCCGTATCTTTGACGCCTTTGAACAGCAGGAAGGTCAGAGTAACCGGCAGTACGGTGGCACCGGCCTGGGTCTGGCCATCAGTCGCAAGCTGGTGCGCATGATGGGGGGCGAGCTGAGCGTGACCAGTACATCGGGCGAGGGCTCCTGCTTCCGCGTGGTATTGCATGATGTAGAGACCTCTTCTGCCGGGCCTGACACCCAAGGCGAAGGCGGTCCGGGCTTCACCTTTGCCGGCGGGCAGGTGCTGGTGGTGGACGATAACCAGATCAACCGCCAGTTGGTTCGCGACATGTTGGAACCAGCCGGCCTCCGCGTGATCGACGCCGGTGATGGCGCCCAGGCACTCACCGTCGCGCGGGAGCGCCAGCCGGATGCCGTGTTGATGGACATCCGCATGCCGATTATGGACGGTTTCGCCTGCCGCAAGGCAATGCACGACGATGAGGCGCTGGCGCATATTCCGGTTGTCGCGCTGACGGCCTCGGTGATGCCAGGGGATGCTTCGCGCATCAAGGATGCCGGTTTCGACGGCTTCCTGCAGAAGCCGGTGAGTCGGCATGTGTTAATGCAGGAACTGGCGCGCTTCCTCGACCACGAGCTGAACCTTGAGGAAGAGGAACTGGACGAAGACGACGAGCCGGTACTCTACACTATTACCAATCGCTACCAGCGCCGGCGGCTGGCGCAGGACCTCCAGGCCACCTTTGCCGATGACTGGGAATCGATGCGCGGTAGTGGCGACCCGGAGCAACTGTCGGACTTTGCCGGGCGCCTGGTGGAGTGGGGCAAGCGGTATCGAGTATTGGAAGTGGTGGAATACGGTCGGGAGCTGCTCAGCGATGTGGAGTCCTTCGATCTGGACAGTGTGCACGACCGGCTCGAAGCCTTCCCGGAATTGCTGGGAGATCAGCCAGCGACGACCTGAGTGAGAGGCCGGGCCTTACATCCGAGGGATCAAAGACAGTCGTACTGGGAGCGGCGGTCGAATGCGACGGACACCATGTCGTAACCCTGCTGGGTCAAACGCCGCATCAGATCGCGATCGTGGACCATCGCCATGCAGATGGTGTGGATACTCTTCTGCAGGTGCGGTTCCGGCGGCTGGTTGCCGAAGCGGAAGTCGACGATAAGGTATTTGCGCTCATAGTTCGCCGTTGCGGGGATATCTTCGCGGCTGATGCTGGTCGCGCCGATATAGGTGGGGCCTTCGCCGGTGAACAGATCGCTCATGAGCAGGTCGATGTTTTCCGCACGGGCGGACTGGACGCAGGCAGCGATGGGCAGCAGCGCAAGTACACAGAATAAACGTAGAAGGCCGATCCGCTGGCGCCGTACCTGTCCTTCCATCACGAATCTCCCAAGAGAAATGTAACAGAACGTTATGGGTTGTTACGGCGCATTATCGCAGAGTGACAGTCGTTTGCTTAGGCCTCGTTCACTCTTTTTTTCAATTTTTTGCAATAAAATGCGGGACACTCGCCATTCAGGCAAGGGCATTCCTACGCTGCCAGGCCAGCCAGCCGAACGACCAGAGCGTGGCCAGCGCCAGCGCGCCCAGAGTCCCCCAGTACACCCCTATCAGCGGATACAGCCAGAATACGGCAACGGTGTGGGTAATCAGCGACCCCAGGCCCGCAGGGTAATGTTTGACCAGGGTCTGTGCGGGTGCCGGGCCATGTTGCCAGAAGATGATCGCCAGCAAGGGAAAGAAGGTCACCGGGAACGCGGCGAGCACGCCGCTCAAGGCAGCAGTACCCCAATAACCGGCTGAAGTGATGCCAACCACGATCAGGCCCGAAATGACACCGCGCGCAATATGCACACCCCAACCGGGACGCCGTTTAAGGGTGATCGCAGTATCCGCCAGGTGCCGCATTAGGCGATGGGCTACCAGCGTGAAGGCAATGCTGGCTAGCAGCGCCGCCCAGAGGGGGAGGTCGAGCAACGACAGGGGCAGGGCTACGACGACAAACGCAAGCAGTGAGAGCACCAGTGTCTTGATGCGGTTTTGGCCGGCGCTTGCGGCAAACGCCAGGGCCAATGCCTGGGCTCCGATAAAGCCGAGCAGTGTCCCCCGGGCTGCATCGGCGGCAAAGGCCGGACCCTGCTCGTAACCCAGGAAGAACAACGCGACGCCTGTGCCCAGTGGGAACCCGGCCAGCACACCGGCGACCCGGGTGCTCAGCCGTTCTGCAAGCCAGGCCAGCGCCAGTACGGTAGCCAGGGTAACGGCGATCTTGATGATCAGCAGCGCCATACGTCCATTCCTTGTTGATGTTCTTATCGTTGTCTTTGTTGGGCAATGCGCACGAAGTGCTAGCACTATCTGCACCAAATTGACGCATCCTACGCGAATTGCTGCTGTTGTGGAATCCATATCCATCGTCTTCCGGGCCTATGGCGGATGGTATGGATGCGCTAGGATTGGGAACATGAGAACACCGGCGGTAGTCTATTTTCGGGCCGGTTAGGTGATTGTCGGAGACGAAGTCATGTATCAGTTGGTATTCAAGGGGGAGTGCGTCCCCGGCACGGACGAGCAAACGGCGCGGCGCAATGCCATGGCGCTGTTCAAGGCTACGCTGGACCAGGTGGACCGGATGTTCAGTGGCAACCGCGTTGTCATCCGCAACAAACTCGACGAAGCCCAGGCGGCCAAGTACGAGGCCGTGCTGCGCAAGCACGGTATGGTCGTCCACGTCGAACCCATGGGCGGCGCGCCGACGTCAACAGCGCCTTCACCTGCTCCCGCAGCTCAGCCGGCCAGGCCGGAACCGGCTCCGCGATCCGAACCGCTATCCCGGGCCCAGCCTGAAACCGCCGAGAGCGAGCCAGCCGCGAGCGGCGGTGGCGTTCCCGTAGAACCCGGCGATCGGTTGCAGGTCGCTGGGGAAAAGGTCGATAGCATCCTCGCGGGTTCCTCTCTCAAACTGGATGGTGCCCACGATCGCTTAAGCGAGACCCGGGAGGTGGAACCGCCCTTATTCGACCATTTGGATGACTGGACCCTTGCGCCGCCGGGCTCCACGCTGGTGGAGACGCGAGACGAGGTGCCGCCGGTGGTACCGGATATTTCCCATTTGTCACTGGTCGACAACGACGAGGATCGAAAATAATACCTGCCGCGCCGTGAGCCTCTCACGGCGCTGTCATTTCTGGCCGCTAACCTTTGTGTTTCGACGACGTCCCGGATGGTCTACGTAGACCTTTGCCGACCCGTTAGCGTGCCGAGCAAAGGAACATTCGGTTAAGTCTATTGGCGATTCTTGCCTTTCTGGGAAGACCCTTGAGGCTCGCGGAACTGTTAATAGACTTAACCAGAGGTTCCCATGGAAACGGATAATGGAAAGGAGTGCCGTTTGACTCGAATCCTCGCAGCTATCCTGATGTCCTGTCTGGCGCTGGAGGCATTGGCTCAGTCGTCCTCCGAGCCCCCGGCCGCTGCTGAATCCCGATCGGTTGCCGAACCCGGGGCGCGGCCAGTCATCGCGCTTGTACTCAGTGGCGGCGGGGCCAAGGGGATGGCCCACGTCGGCGTACTGCGGGTGCTTGAGGAAATGCGCATTCCGATCGACATCGTCGTCGGCACCAGCGCGGGTTCGGCAGTAGCCGCCATGTACGCGCTTGGCATGAGTGTCAACGATATCGAGGATCGCTTCG
This sequence comes from Marinobacter nanhaiticus D15-8W, assembly GCF_036511935.1. Taxonomy (NCBI): domain Bacteria; kingdom Pseudomonadati; phylum Pseudomonadota; class Gammaproteobacteria; order Pseudomonadales; family Marinobacteraceae; genus Marinobacter; species Marinobacter nanhaiticus. The sequence goes on from NZ_AP028878.1 coordinate 730,436, forward strand.
TCGAAATGGACTGGTTGTCGAGCTTCCAGGACAGTCCCGGCCGCGCCTACAAACCGGTCAGGCGCAAGATCGATGACTGGCGCTATCCTGTCGATCCGGGTATCGGTTTGGGGCCGAACGGCATTTCCGTTGGCCGCGGTCTGGTCGCGGGCCAGAACCTCGGCTTCATCCTCAACGAGCTGACCCGCCGCGCAGCCCTGGTGCGTGATTTCGACGAGTTGCCCATCCGCTTCCGTGCAGTAGCGACGGACCTGGAGACCGGGGACGAAGTGGTGATCCGTGACGGCGCCCTGGCCGAGGCCATTCGTGCCAGCATGAGCATCCCCGGTGTTTACGCGCCCATGGAAATCGACAACCGGCTACTCGTAGACGGTGGCATCGCCAACAACCTGCCGATCAGCGTCGCCCAGGAAATGGGAGCGGATGTGGTGATCGCCGTCGATATCAGCGATGCGCTTCTGGCGGGAGAAAAACTCACCGGTGCCTTTTCAGTGGTGGGGCAGCTGACGACCCTGATGACCCGTCGCAACGTGGATGATCAGCTCGATCGCCTGGACGACCAGGACGTATTGATCCGTCCCAAGTTGGAAGGGCTGACCTCCGCGGACTTCTTTGACGCCACCGAAATTATCGAGGCAGGCGCCACAGCAGCCCGTAACAAGGCGGTCAGCCTCAACGACCTGCGGGTCGACCCTGTGGCTTGGGCGGACTACCAGCGCGAGCGCTACCATGCCCGCTTCACCCCGGACCTGATCAGCGATATCCGGATCGACCACGACTCCCGACTGTCCCGGGAATTCCTGCGCTCGCGTATCCGCCAGGACGCGGGGCAACCGTTGGACGTGGAGCAGTTGGAAGATGATCTACGGCGCATCTACGGACTGGGATATTACGAGACGGTGACCTATTCGCTGGCCCCAAGTGAAAACAATGAGGAAGGCTCGGTCCTCGTCATTGACGTGCAGGAAAAAACCTGGGGGCCGAACTACCTGCGTTTCGGTCTCAGCTACGAGGACAATTTCGAGAGCGATACCCGGTTCAATGTCGCCGGCTCCTACCAGTTGACCGAGCTCAATCCGTTGGGCGGGGAGTGGACCACCGGGCTGCAGTTAGGTACAGAGCCCTACCTTCGCACGGAGTGGTTCCAGCCACTGGATTACGGTTATCGGCGCTTCCTGCTGACCGGTGCCGACTACCAGCGGGACAGTTTTTCCGTATTCAACGAGCAGGGTGACCGGGTGGGGGAGGTCGAAGTCGACGAGTACGCCGTGGATATGAGTATTGGTCTGGAGCTTGGCGCAGCGGGAGAGGTGCGTGCCGGGGTCCGACGGGGGGTGGCATCGGTCGATGATGTCCTTGGCGATTCTTCGCTCTCTGAGAGTGAGATCGATCAGGGTGCCTGGACGTTGCAATTGACCTTCGACACCCTGAATGATCCATTCCTGCCCACCGATGGTGCTTTTTTCGGTCTTAGCGGACGCTATGAGCGGCCCGGTCTGGGATCGGACCGCCACTTCGATCGTTCCACATTGCTGGCCGCCAAGGCAATGGAATTCGGAGCTCGCAACGTACTGGTGGGGCAGGCGTATGCCAGTGCGGTCACCAATGGCGAGGCCGGGGTCGAAAACTACATTTCCATGGGCGGTTTCCGGCGCCTGTCTTCCTACGCGCGGGGCGAGATTACGGGGCCGGATGCGGGACTGTTGACCTTTTATGCCTACCGTCGCTTCGGCGGCCCCTTCGTTCCTTATTTTGCGGGTGTCGGCTATGAGGCTGGCAACGCTTGGCAGGATGTCAGTGATGCCAGCTGGGGAGACCTGATCCATTCCTGGAGCCTTTTTGCCGGCGTGGATACCTTCCTCGGCCCAGTCCAACTCTCCACAGCCTATGCGGATGATGAGCACGTGACCGTCTTCCTGACGGTAGGCTATTCCCTGGAGAGTCTGTTTATCTCGCCGTGACAGGTCTAGATCGGCGCGACCAGGATCAGCCGTTCTTTCTCGCAGGGCCCATTCAGCGGCCGTTCCAGTATGGCCCGGTACTCCGCCCCTTTTTTAGCGTCACTGGGTACCGGATGGAAAAGGATGTCGTCACCTGGGAAGAACTGCCAGGTGCCTACATCCTTTTCCCGTGCCAGCAGCGAGGCAACGCCGCGGATCTTCGACCAGGCGCAAAGGGCCGGTGTCTCGTCGCTGGTCTCACGCGCATTTTCATCGCGGGGCTTGGGTTCGGGTTCCGGCTCGGCTTCGGTGGCGTCGGTCTCCTCAACGGGCGGCGTTACCGTGGGGATGGGGTCGAAGTCCGGTTCGGGTCGAGGCGCCTCGGGCGGTGAGGATGCACAGCCAGCGAGGGTCAGCAACAGCGCGACAGCCAGCGGGCGACCCCAGAGGCGCTCAATTGGCGACATCGCTGCGCGGCTGATCATCCCCGATATAGGAAAGTACCTGTTCGCACTGTTGGTTGGCGTAGCGTCGCATGATTTCCACCAGCAGCCCTTCATCCCGCGCCTTGATGGCTTCGATGGATTCGCGCATGTGGGCGAGATTGTCCTCCAGCACGCGCTGGTTGGCGTGCTGGAAGGCGAGGAAGGCGCAGCGACGGGCCGAAGGCCAGAGATCCTTGATGGCTTCGAGGATAAAGTAGTTATCGGCGTAGGCGAGGGAGGCCTGGGTGTATTCGATACCAAGATCGAGGAACGCCAGCAGGTCGCCCCGTTTGTAGCATTCGTCCATGCGGGCATAGAGGGACTCGAGTTTTTCCATGTCCTCCGGCTGCCATAGGCGCGCCAAACGCCGGCCTGTATGGCAGAGGTAGAGTTCCAGTACTTCGTAAAGGCTGCGGACGAAGAAACTATCGAGCGCTGTCACGAACGCGCCCTTGCGCGGCACGTTGCGTACCAGGTGACGTTTCTCCAGCAGCAATAGCCCTTCGCGCACCGAACCGTGACTAACATCCAGCTGCTTCGCCATGGCGCTTTCATAAATGCGCTCGCCGGAGCGGAGCTGGCCGAAGGCGATCAGGTTCTCGATATGCTGGGCGACCTGCTCAGTCAGGGTCTCGCGGGGCTTGAAAGGCTTCATCAAGGGTTTCCGGATAATTCCTGATAACCGGTTCACTTCCTGACGGATCCGCGCGAAACGGTCATCCGGCAGCCAAAGTAGCTTGGCGTTATGCTCTCACATTTCGCAATAACTGCAAGGGCGGCTTTACAGAAGCGGGGCCAGTAGTCTGACCGCCCGGCAGGCCAGGCGGAAGGCGACGGAGCGTTCGCTGTAGTCGGCCTCGGTCATGGGGCGGCAGTGACGCAGATCCTCCTCCAGCATCTGACGGACCTCGGCAATGAAGGTCTCGTCCGTGAACAGGGCTGCAATCTCGAAATTCAGTCGCATTGAGCGATTGTCCAGGTTCGCGGTGCCAACGGCGGCGTAGCGGTCGTCCACCAAAACCACTTTCTCGTGCAGGAATCCGGGCTGGTAGCGGTAGATGCTGATCCCCGCCTTACGGGCCTGGACAAGGTAGGAGTACGCGGCCAGGCGGACCAGTTGATGATCCGGGTTTTCCGGGATCAGGATGCGTACGTCCACGCCCCGCAGCGCGGCCAGTTGCAGGGCGTTGACGATTTGCAGGTCGGGCACGAAATAGGGGGAAGTGATCCAGATACGCTCCCGGGCACTGTTGATGCAGTTGAGAAAGAAAAGGGTGCCGGTATCGAACCGGTCTGCCGGTCCTGTGGGCACGATCAGCACCTCTTGGTCGCCGTGAGGTGAAGGCTTGGGCGCCCAATTCAGGGCGGGCAGGTCGCTGGCGGCCCAGTACCAGTCCTCGACGAAGGCCAACTGCAAGCCCATCACTGCCGGCCCTTCGATACGGCAGTGGGTATCGCGCCAGGCGAGCGCGTTGGACTGGGTGCCCAGGTATTCGTCACCGAGGTTGATGCCCCCGACGAACCCGAGCGTGCCGTCGCAGATCACCAGCTTGCGGTGGTTGCGGAAGTTGATCTGGAATCGTCGCCGTCGCACGTTGCCATCGCCGAAGGCTGCTACCCGGGCCCCAGCATTGGTCAGTTCCTTCAGGTAATTGCGCGACAGCCACACGCTGCCGATGTCGTCATAGATGAAGTAGACCTTGACCCCTTCAGCCAGTTTTCGCTTGAGGATCGACTTGATGCGCTGCCCCACACGGTCCGAACGAACGATGTAGAACTCCAGCAGGATATACTGCCGGGCGCTTTCCATGGCATCGAACAGGGCGTCGAAGGTTTCCCTGCCGTCCTTTAGGAGGGTGCAGTGGTTGCCGCTGGTGAAGGGTTGGCGCACCAGGCTCGTGAGTACCCGCAGCTCCGGGCTGGGGTCGTCGGTCTTTGGGATGCGGGTCAGTTCGTTCTCGTTCTCGAAAACGGTCAACAGCTGGTTGAGTGCCTCGTCGCCGGAGCGTCGGGCGCGAATATAGCCTGCGAAACGGTTGCGACCGAACAGCACAAACACCGGCAAAGCGACGTAGGGAAACGCGAGCAGGGCGATGATCCACGCAATGGCGCCCTGGGTCGTCCGGTAGTTCAGCAGGATGCGAAACACCCCGAACAATGCGAGACCGTAGACGGTCCCGAGTAGCAGGGTGAGTAAGACCGGATCCCACATGTTAGTGCCTCATCTGATTCATTCGCGGCCCTGCCAAGCCTCCGAGGGCCTCGTCGGCTGCATTGCGGTGGCTCGCTCTCAAATCGTACCGCCTACGGCATTGCGTCTTGGCCGGCGCTGTCAGCGAAACGACGTGGATCAGCGAACTAACCAAATGGGACACTGGATGCTCCGGATCAGTGGTGACGGGCGCGGAACTGGGCCGGCGACTCACCGGTCCAGCGCTTGAAGGCCCGGCTGAAGGCGCTCAGTTCGGAAAACCCGAGAAGGAAGGCAATTTCCCCCAGCGCGTAACGGTCAGACGCAACATACCGCAAAGCCTTGTCCTTACGCACGTGTTCCACCAGTTCCTGGAAGCTCATGCCTTCCTTCTTCAGGCGACGGTAGAGAGTCTGGCGGCTCATATGGAGCTGTTGGGCCAAACTATCGGCATCGATCCGCTCCGAGGCCATCTGCTGGGAAATCAGCCGACGTACCTTGCGGCTGAAGCGCCGGCGGGTCTGCACCTTGGCCAGCAGCGCGTTGACCTGGCGTAGCATGGCGGAATGCAGGTAGGGGTTGCGATGGGGAATCGGTCGGCTCAGGTAGTGCGCACTGAAGGCCAGGGCCGTGTCCGGCTCATTGAAGGAGATTGGACAGTCGAGAATGCGCCGATACTCGTCGGCATAGTCCGGCTCCGGGTGGCTGACGCGAACCCACGCAATATCCAGTCGTGGGTGGATGAAATGCCGGGCCCGGTTGATCGCAGCGGATAGCGTGCGGTCCATGTCCTGGCGGCAGTAGTGGTCCGGCTGGTCTACCTGCCAGGTGAGTATGGCCAGTTCATTATCCGTCTCGAACTGCAGGTTGACGCTCTCATTGATCAGTCGGTGCAGGCGCACGTATTGCGTGGCCGCTTCGCCCAGGGTGTCGCAGTTGAAGAAAACATGGCCCAACAGGCCCATCCGGTCCGGGTCCACCACCTCGCCCACATGGAGGCCGACGGCCGCGTCGCCGGTGACTTCCTCGGCGTGCTGCCAGAGCCGGTAGTGGCTGCAGGCGGGAATGCGCAGGTCCGGATCGCTGAGTGTGTCCAGGGGGCGGCCCAACAGGTGTTCAGCTTGGGATTTGTCGAGTTTGCCGCGGGTGTCCAGATAGTGAATCAGCCCCAGCGCCGTGGAGGCGGCTACCAACGGCTCATCCGGAGCGGGTTCGGTGTGTTGCGAAGGCGTTCGTGTGGGTGTATTCGGCATCGATATTTTTATTGGAACCTCCGAAGCGGCAGTCCCTTAAGATTCACGGGGGTGTTACGAAATGTCAAACAGTTGGGACGGAGCGTCAACGCACTGGATGGCTTGAACGTTTAACCTGAACGTCCTTTCATGGGTTGTCTGACGTTGTCAGGAGGTGTGCAGAATGGAACTTGAAATCTTTGTGCCCCGCACGGAACTTGAACGCCGCAACTGCGAGGCTCTCAAGGACTATCTCAACAGCATCTTCTATTGCTGAATCCCTTCGCACGTCGGCCGCCGTTAGGCGGCCTTTTTTAGTCCCTTTCCCAGTGCCGCTTTATACCTGCTCCGCAAGACCGTGGATGTTCTCCAAAGGCTGCAGGCGTAGACGCAGTTTTTCGCTCCGCTCGAGAATGCCTTCAATACGGCCTAATTGAGCGCGGGTTTGCTGCGAACGCATCAGGCGGCTGCCGGTGAAGTCGAAGGCAAGACCGAAGCGGGTGAGGCTGCTGTCTCCCTCCAACGGACGTTCGTTCACGACCTCGGCAATCAGGCGTTCCAGGCTGATGCTGCTGGCCGTCATTGTCAGTTGCAGCCTCAATTCAACCCGATCGCCGATCTGGAAGGTATCCGCCTTCTCGGTAATGGAGAGTCCCTCACGGGTAAAGTCGTGACTTTGCGTCGGCGTATAGCCGCCGAACAGGGCCTTTCGGGGGCGCCAGGCCGCGTGCAGCTCTGCCGCGGGTAGCCGGCGAAAGCGGCGGCGCTCCTGATTCTTGCTGGGTGTCTCCATGGATAGGTCATCCTTTTTTCTTCGCGTTCTTCTTATCGGTGCGCCTCTTATCGATGCGTCCGGGACAGGGCCTTTCGTTATCCTGACATTCCGCCCAACAATAGCAAACTACCTCGGGCATGAGCGGGCCGTCCTGCCGGATGGTCGGCAGGTGTCAGTCAAGGGATCACGGCATCTCCCTGTTATCGACTGGAAAAGTATGCTCATATTGCCGGGCTGTGTCCGTGAAGCTCTGTTTGGGGCGGACTTGATGAATTGCCGGAGGACGTGACTTGATTCAGAAAAACAGGATATTCGATCTCGATGCCGGCTTCCTCGATGACGAGCTGCTGGCTGGCCAGATGCGGTTGCTGGTCGGGTTGGTCAGTACTGATCGGGCCCGTAGCGCCGGTGATCGTCTGCCGCTGGAATGGCAGGGGCACGAAGATGCCCTGACCCTGCGTCTCAACCAATTGATGGGCGAGATGACGCTTCGGGGCATGGCCGTTCCCGGCGAGGTCAAGGTGACTACCGAAGCGATCATCTGGCCGCCGCTGGCGCATCAGGCGCTGAAAGACGAGATTCGTTACATTGCCGACCGGGTAGCCGAGGGCAAGAAAGGGCGCATTCGTCTACCAAAGAACGACCACGAACTCTGGGCCACCTACAAATACAGTTTACTGGCGCGCAACCGCCAGGCGTACGAGAGTTTCGGCCGGCGCGTCGCCTCGCGATCGGTGCCGCTGGAGCTGCTCTGGCTGGCGATGGTCAATGCCTCCCGCGTGGCACCGCCGGAGGGAGGAGTTCGCAATTCGCTGCAGCATATGTGGGGCTATGTGTCGGAACATGCCACGCTGAGTCCGCAGATTGAGGATCTCGATGCCCTCGCGGCCGAAGTGCAACAGCTGGCCCGGACACATGAAGTTCCCTACCTGATCAATTCAACGGCGCTGGGTGAACTCCGCGCCTGGCTTTAAGGAGACGATCATGAGTCTCGATCTCCATCATCGAGTGGTTGGGGAGGGTGACCCCCTGATCCTGCTGCACGGTCTGTTCGGTTCCCTGGAGAACCTGGGTGGTGTTACCCAACGCTTGTCGGACACCTGGCAGGTTCACGCGCTGGATCTTCGCAACCACGGCCGCTCGCCCCACGTAGAGGATATGGGCTATCCGGCAATGGCGGATGACGTCTTGCGCTACCTGGATAGTCAGGGCATTGACCAGGCGGCGGTGCTCGGGCATTCCATGGGTGGAAAAACGGCGATGGAGCTGGCGCTGGCGCACCCGGATCGGGTTGGACGACTGATCGTGGCGGACATCTCGCCGGTGCCCTACCCACCGCATCACGATGCGATTATCGACGGGCTGACCGGATTGAACCTTGCGTCCGTCAAATCCCGCGGGGACGCAGACAAGTGGCTGGCAAAGTATGTGGAGACTCCAGCGGTGCGTCAGTTTCTGCTAAAGAACCTGGTGCGCACTGACGAAGGGGGCTTTGGCTGGCGGATCAACCTGGAGGCCATCGAGCGGGACTACCCGCAGATCGCCGAAGGCCCGACGGCCCAAGGGCCCTACGAGGGACCGACACTCTTCCTGAAGGGCGGCGAATCCAACTACATCCAGGACAGCCACCGTGACACGGTGGCGCGTCTCTTCCCCCACGCAGTGTTGCGGATCATCCCGGGCACCGGCCACTGGCTGCATGCGGAAAAGGCCGACCTGTTTGCCAAGCTGTGCCGCCGCTTCCTGGACGGCGAGTTCGATTAGGCGCCCGTCGCCGGGGTCTTGCCGTCGTCTTTCTGGTCCAGCTCGGCCATGCGGTTGTCGAAGAAGCACTTGGCACTGTAGACAACGCCGAACAGCACTGACAGACCCGCAACTGTGAACAGGGGCGAGGCAACCTCGTAGAGCATGAGACCCACTCCGGAATAGGGGGGTCGAGATTCGCCACCAAGAGGCGAACCGACCAGAAAATGAGCGCCGACGATACTTGACGTCAACAGGCTGAGCAATAAGTGATCGCCCAAGGGCATTCGTCGGGCCGTTATGCTTTTGGTAGATTGGTTGGAATATGCCCTTCAGGCGGACAGGCGTCTGTTTCATCACGGGGATTTGCGAAGCTGACTTAAGGAGCACCCATGCGCTGGGTCTATGCGGTCTGTGTTGTGATTTTTCTGGCGATCGGCGGATTTCTCTTTACGCCGTCGCCCGTTGATAGCCGAGCATGGAACCCGCCCGAACCGCCGCCCCTTGAGGGCGAGCTGGCGCGCAACGAGCTGCTGCAACAGGCGGAGCTGCTGGCTGTGGGCGATGTCTACGGACCGGAAGACGTGGACGTGGACCCCGCCGGTCGTGTCTATGGCGGCACCCAGGATGGCAAGATCGTCCGTGTCTGGCCCGACGGACGGGTCGAGACTTGGGCGGAAACCGGCGGCCGTCCGCTGGGTATGGCGTTTGACCGCAACGGCAACCTGATCGTCGCCGACGCCTATAAGGGACTGCTGTCCATCGACCCGCCGTCGGGCACGATCCGCACCCTGTCAAAAGAGGCCGAGGGCCTGCCCTTTCGTTTTACCGACGACGTGGATATCGGTCCCCGGGGTATGATCTATTTCACCGACGCCAGCTCACGGTTCAATCAGTCCGAATACATGCTCGACCTCCTGGAAATGCGCCCCCATGGTCGACTGCTGCAGTACAACCCGGCGACGCGCAAGACGGAAGTGCTGCTCAGGGATCTCCATTTTGCTAATGGTGTCGCGGTCTCTCGGGACGGTAAATTCGTGCTGGTGAACGAAACCTGGAAATACCGCACCCTGAGGTACTGGCTCGGTGGCCCCAAGGCGGGCTCGGTGGAGGTGTTCGTGGACAACCTGCCGGGCTTCCCCGACGGTATTGCTGCGGACAGCGAAGGTCGCTTCTGGTTGGCCCTGGCCACGACACGCAATGCGTTCATGGATCGCATCCATCCCTATCCCTGGGTCAAGGAGCAGATTGCCAAGCTGCCGGACAGCCTGAAGCCGCCGCCAGAGGAATACGGGCTGGTGCTGGCCCTGGACCGCGACGGGAAGATCATCGCCAGCCTGCATGACCCCGGTGGCGCGCACCTGCAGGAAATCACCTCCGTCGAGCCGCACGCAGGGATGCTGTATTTCGGCTCACTGCACAATGACCGTATCGGGCGTCTGCCGATGAGCGCGGTGCCCGCCCTGGATGATTTATCCGGCCCGAATGCCGTACCGGAACCAAAAAAGGAGCAAACACCGTGACAGACGTGCCAGACCTGATCGACTGGGACCTGCCGGGTCCGTTCATCATGCCGATTGTGGTAAAGCCTGAGGACGTGGACCGGCTGGGGCACGCCAACAATGTGGTGTATGTGCGCTGGTTGGAAGAGGTCAGCTGGGCCCATATCGAGAGTTTGGGTATGACCTGGGATATCCACGAGGCAACCGGCCGTGCCATGGCCATCACCCGCACCGAAATCGATTACCTGGCAGCCGCCAACGAAGGTGACCATCTCTTGCTGGGAACCTGGCTGGTGGATTTCGATGGTCGCTTTCGCTCGGCACGCCGCTTCCAGTTGATTCGTCAGGACGACGGAAAGTGTCTCGCCCGGGCACTGTCGACGCATGCCTGCGTCGATCTCAGGACCCAGCGTCCGGCGCGGGTTCCCAAAGAGTACGGTGAAATTCTCGGTAACGCAGTGATTACGAGTCCTTAAGCAGGGACAAGTGCTAGTGTCCGATGCGCTTGCAGCCGTCGCAGCACCTGGGATGTGCAAGGCAATCCAGGTGTTATTCCGGGATCATGTATTTCTGCTAGTCTTCTTTCAAACCCGGTTCGGCACATACGCCGGCCTGGTTCATTTCCGACATCGTTCAACCGTCAGTCATGGATAGCCATCAGCTGTGGAGAGCCATCATGCGTCACATCGTCTATGAACAGTTCGGTGAGGCCGACGTGCTGAAACTGGTCGAGTCCGACCAGCCGACGCCCTCGGCGAACCAGGTGTGTGTCCGTGTGGCGGGCGCCGGTCTCAACCCCATTGACTGGAAAACCCGCAAAGGTCTCGGGTTTGCCGCCCAGCAGATCAAGGATCGGCTACCGTGGACGCCTGGCTACGATCTTGCCGGCACGGTGATCGAAGTGGGCGATGACGTCACCACGCTATCCGCTGGCGATCGGGTGATGGGAATGATCGGTTTTCCCGGGGCGGGTGGCGGTTATGCCGATTATGCCTTGGCACGGGAGGATGAACTGATCATCGTGCCCGAGGAGATGGACCTGGTCTCGGCGGGTGGACTCCCCCTGGCGGCACTGACCGCCTGGCAGGGACTGTTCGAGATGGCCGGGCTAAAGCCCGAGGACAAGGTCTTGATCCATGCCGGCGCTGGCGGCGTGGGACACTTGGCTATCCAGTTCGCCAAGGCAAGGGGTGCCCATGTCATTGCTACCGCCTCAGCCTCGAACGCGGATTTCCTGGCAACCCTGGGCGCCGACGAAGTGATCGACTACACCTGTGATGATTTTGTGGATGCGTGCTACGGACTGGATGTCGTGCTCGATCTGGTGGGCGGTGAAACCGGCCATCGCTCCCTGCATACCCTCGCCGAACATGGCGTGCTGGTGACTATCCCCACGGTCACTGCCGATCCGATCATTACCGCTGCGGAAAATATGGGGCTCCGGGCCCACGGCATGACCGTGCGACCGGACGTGTTCCACCTGGAGGAAATCGCCGAGCTGATCGAGGATGGCGACGTGCGGCTGCATGTTGATGAGACATTCCCCCTGGCCCATGCGGTTGCGGCACACCAGAAGCTGGAAGCCGGCCACGTCCGGGGCAAGCTCGTGCTGGACTGCCAGGCACGATAGACGAGGCTCCCCAGGCCTGGGGCTCGTCTTCAGGCCTGGGCGGTCGTGGCGCCGGTCGGCTGTTCTGGCCCGGCTTCTTTCTCTTTACGTTCCTTCGGTTTCTGCGGCGGAACCAGGCTCACCAGTACCCAACCCTTCTCCGGCTTGAGATTGTTCTCCGCGGTCACGGCGTAAATGCGTTCCCGTGGATCGATCACGAACAGCACGATGGCCTGATGCTCGTATTGGTTCTGGAAGTTCTCGTAGGTGAACGCTTCGCTGAGCTGCGTGGTCTTCACCGTGTAACCTTTGCTCACCATGCTGGCCAGCTTGGCGTAGCTCATGTCGCCGAACAAGCCGCGGGTCTGCTGGATCTTCTCCGCAGTCTGGTGGCGGGCCTTCTGGTCCTGATCGCCCTCGGACAGGCTGTAAACGCTGCCGTTGCCGAACCAGTCGAGGAAGTGATATGTCGCCAGTGAGTTGAGCTGCTTATAGGGCGAGATCACAAGCAGGTTGCCGATGCCGGTCAGATCCAGGTGGGTGGAGGCATGCTCCGATACCGGGTTGCCGAAGTACACCTGCAGGTTATCCATGCGAGCCTGGCGTACGTTTTCCCAGTTGGTATCGGTCAAGACCACCGGTACTTCCACCTTCTGCAGTGCCTGGCCGATCTGGCGGGCGACACTGTTGGCCCCGAGGATCAGGAAGCCATAGTCCGCGGGCTCCGCCACCTTGAGCAGACGCGCCACCGGCCGTGCCGTAAGACTCTGCAGTGTGACGGTGGTGATGATTACCATGAACACCAGCGGTACCAGCACGCCGGCGCTTTCGTAGCCGATGTTTTGCAGCTGGAAGGCAAACAACGCGGACACTGCAGCAGCAACGATACCCCGCGGCGCGACCCAGCTCAGGAAAAGCTTCTCCCGCCAGTTCAGGGTCGTGCCGATCGCCGAGAGGAAGATACTCGCCGGTCGCGCCACCAACAGCAACGCGATCAGCACGACCACCAGACCCCAGCCCAGTTCGGCAATGGCGGAGAATTCCACCCGTGCGGCAAGGATAATGAACAGGGCGGAAATCAAAAGGACGCTCAGGGATTCCTTGAATTCCAGGATACTCTCGATCGGTACCTGCTTCATATTGGCCATCCAGATCCCCATCACCGTGACGGTCAGCAGACCGGATTCGTGGGCCATCTCGTTGGATAGGGCATAGACGCCAAGCATAAAGGTGAGTGTGCCGGCATTGTGCAGGTATTGCGGAACCAGGTGCTTGCGTAGGGCAATGCCGGTGAGCCAGCCGGCGGCGGCTCCCAGGATGGTGCCGATGGCGATCGTCTTGCCGAAGATGTAGAGGGAATGGCCGAAAACGTTGCCCTGGCCCCAGGAGACGATCCCCTCGAACACCAGGACCGCGAGCAAGGCGCCCACCGGGTCGATGATAATCCCTTCCCAGCGCAGGATGTTGGCCAGCTTGGCCGCAGGTTTGACGGTGCGTAGCAGCGGTGCGATGACCGTGGGGCCGGTCACCACTGAAATGGCGCCGAACAGCAAGGCGACCTCCCACGATATATCGAGCGCCCAGCGTGCGGCCAGCGTACCCACAGCCCAGGTGACAAGCGATCCCACCGGCACAAGGTTGCGGACCATCTTGCCATGGCCCTTTATCTCGGCGTAGTCGAGGGTGAGGCTGCCTTCGAATAGAATGACGGCCACCGCCAGGGATACCAGCGGGAACAACAAGTCACCGAAAAGGAGTTGGGGCTCCAGCCAGTTAAGGAGTGGACCGGCGGCAATACCGCCCGCAAGCAGGAACAGGATGGCAGGCATACGCACTCGCCAGGCCAGCCATTGGCAAAACAGGGACAGTACGCCGATGCTCGCGAGTAGGAGGACGATGTTCTCTGACATAGAGGGGGCGGTCCATTTCCGATGGATCGATCAAGTCGTTTTTACGTTGGGTCAAGTCTGGCTGCCGTAGCGTCAGCCACGCCTTGTGGGTATCCATACCGCAACAGCGACATACGCTACAGGGCGTTACTCGGATGCCGTATCCCGGGCCTTCCTGGCGAGACGGTTGAGCAGGCGCGAGGCGGCCACGAAGCCGAATGTGGCTGTAACCGGACTGGCTGCACCAAAGCCGGTGGCGCAATCCAGGCGCACCGGGCCGTCGGTATCCGGCTTCTGCAGGCAGACTTCACCGTCTTCCGCAGGATACGTGAGCTGCTCTAGCGAGTATACGGCCTCGATGCCGAAACGGCGCTTGGGATTGCGGGAGAAATTATATTCCCGACGCAAGAGGTTGCGGACTTTCGCCAACAAAGGATCCTGGGTTGTGCGGCTCAGGTCGGCCACCTGAATCTGGGTGGGATCCATCTGTCCACCGGCGCCGCCGGCACAGACCATGGGGATCTTGCGCCGTTTACAGTGGGCAATCAGGGCGGCTTTGGCCTTGACGCTATCGATGGCGTCCACCACGCCCGCCAGATCCTCGCTCAATAGATCCGCCGCGTTCTTGGGGGTCAGGAAGCCGAAATGGATATCCACCTGCATCGCTGGATTGATGTTCTTCAGGCGCTGGGCCATGACATCGGTCTTGGTCCGGCCGTATTCGCCGGTCAGCGCATGCAGTTGGCGATTAGTGTTCGACACGCACACATCGTCCATGTCGATCAGGGTGATCCGGCCAACGCCACTGCGCGCCAGGGCTTCAGCCGCCCAGGAACCGACGCCGCCCAGGCCAACCACTGCCATATGAGCCTGGCGAAAAGCTTTCAGCGCACGTCGACCGTAGAGCCGTTCGATGCCGCCAAAGCGGAAGCTGTAATCGTCGGTGTCCATCATTGGTTCCCCAGGCGACCTGGCGCCACGCAGTCTTCAGATGGAGCGGATTGTACCTGACACGCCGGCTGAAACCATGGCTGGCGGGTACGTGCAAACCGGGACGATGTGTACGAGACAGGAAGGGCAAATAAAAAAGGTTCATTGCGGATTAGGGGGACAGGAGGCCAGGAGTCGTAAGAGCATGGGCACCTCCGGTGCCTCAGAAGCTAAAGCATCTGCTACACGCTCGAGTTATCTGGGAAATGTAGCCGACGCTTCAGCTTCGGTGCAGCCCGCCGGGCTGTCCTTTCCCGGAATGGCTTCCCGTTACACGGATTTCCGCTAAAGTGAGGTGAGCCATAAAAAAGCCACGCCAAAAGGCGTGGCTGGACAAGCAAGAAGGCCTTTGCCCCCTGAGGGCGCAAGCCTGACTAGTTCAGAGACACTAATCAACACCACTTATTCTCCAGATTCCCGCGTTGGACAGAAGGTCAAAATCAGACAGATATCGGTCATTTTCGGTCAACGGTCCGCTAACCATCCTTCGCCTCTCTTTTCAGGCGGGAGTCCACCCCGAACCGGCGCGCGTATGCATTGAAACCTGCTATCAACGTCCAAGGGGTAATGCATGCAATAGATGGTTATTGCCGGTGTCAGCGGCGGAATCGGTCGAGCCCTGGCCGAAAATGCGTTGGAGGGTGGTCGTTGGCAAGTGCTGGGTCTGTGCCGGAATCCGGAAAAACAGAGCGGTTGGGCCGAAGCCTGGGGCGACCGCCTCGAACTCCTGCCTTGGGACGCCCTGGAGGATCGTGCCCGCCTCGACCAAACCTTTGCAGGGCAAATACAGGAGGGGTTTTCGGTCGATGGTCTGATCTACGCTGCTGGCGTGCTTCATGGTGAGGGCCTTGCGCCCGAGAAGCGACTGGAAGACCTTGATGGGGCCAGCCTGGCGCGTGCCTTCCAGATCAATGCCTCTGCCTTCCCCTTATTGGTCCGGTCGCTGATGCCCTGGATGCGCCACCGCGACCTGAAACGGATAATGGCGATATCGGCCAAGGTCGGCTCCATCAGCGACAATGGTTTCGGCGGCTGGTATGCCTACCGGGCATCCAAGGCGGCATTGAATATGCTGGTCCGCAACCTTTCGATCGAACTGCCGCGCCGGATCCGGCCGGTCACCTGCGCTGCGGTCCATCCGGGCACGACGCTGACGGCGCTGAGCGAGCCATTCCAGCAATCCCTCGCCCAATTGGAAGTCCATAAGCCCGAAGCCACCGCTGACAACCTCATGCGCATTTTCGAGCAGCTGGATACAGCCGACAACGGCAGCTTCCTGAGTTGGGATGGCTCGACGCTACCCTGGTAAATCACGAGTACGTATATGAAAAAGCCCCGTACCTGGCGGCTACGGGGCTTTTCCGGTTAAGCATCCTGCTCGCGTATTCTTGCCTCTCTCCGGCCTAACGGATGAACGGGTTCAGTAACCGTGTAAACGTACCGGTGAGCTTAACCGGGGCGCTCAGTACCGACAGGGTTATGCAGTCATCGCCTTCCAGCGCGACCGGCTTATGTTCGTCGCTCTGGTCGAGCACTACAAAATCCCACTGTTTGAATACACCCTTGTGATCGGAAAAGGCGCCCTGCAGCACGATTGTGGTTTCACTGCCGCGATGCGTGTGCGCCGGAGCCTTGCCACCAGCGGTCAGTTTCTGGAGGACCACCTGCTCCGGCTGACTCGGGAACAGGTGTGTGATGTCGAGCACACTGACATCGGCCAGTTGCCGCTTCCAGGGCAGGGTATTGATATCCGAGCCCAGCAGGCGTTCGAGCGGATTGCCGACCGGCTTCTTCGGCGTTGGCGCGGCTTCGGGTTGCTGATCGATCGTGTCGAGGATGCGGTCGAACATGCCTTCGGAAACATCCACGCTTGTCTGTTGTTCCATCATCACTGCGCCCAGGCTGTCCAACATGTCCACGCGACTGCGACAGTGGGGGCACTGGTCAAGATGGAGGCGAATGCACAGGGCGTGGGGGTCGCTCAGATTCCCTGCGCTGTACTCCATCAGACTGTGACTGTCAGGGTGGTGCTGGGTCATGCGTTCTGGTCCTGCAGGATTACTTTGAGCTTGTTCAATGCGAGCCGGACACGACTTTTCACCGTGCCCAGCGGAATGTTCAGTTCGTCCGCCACCATTTGGTGGGACTTGTTTTCCATGTAGACCTTGGCGATGACGGTCACCTGCTCTTCGGGCAGGTGCTGCAGGGAGTCACGGATGCGGCGTTCGGATATGAGCCTGTGCAGGGAGGTGACGGGGTCGTCCTCATGCTCGCCTGGAATCTGCCAGAGATCCTCGGTCTCCACCGTCATTTCAGCACTGGCGCGCTGCATCTTGCGCAGCATGTCGATGCGCTGGTTACGGGCGATGGTGAAGATCCAGGTGGAGGCGGCGGCTTTACGCCAGTCATAGAGACAGGAGCGGCGCCAGATGGATACGAACACTTCCTGGACCAGTTCTTCCGCCTGGCCTGCCAAACCATTGGCCATGGCGTAGTACTTGATCTGCGGACCAAAGTGTTCGAACAGCGATTTGTAGGCCTGCCTGTCCTGATTGCGTCCGACTTTCTCGAGCAGCTGGCTCCAGGCGTCCTTTCTTCCTTCCGACCGATTGGTCCTGGGATTCAGTGGGGGCACTTTACGGCTCTCGGTGGTGGCTTCCGGGGCACTTGTTGATGTCATCATTCTATGCGCTCGCCATCGGTTTGTCAGTGAAGATGAATACGGGGTTCCAGATGCGGCGGATCACTGAAGCAAAAAAATTTCGGAGCAGGTATCAGCAAAGCCCAGAAAGGCATGGTGGAGCGGCTGGCGAGAGGTTCGAAGCCCGCCGGATATTCGGCGGGCGTTGCAGGGAGGACGGCGGAAGCTGATCCCGCGCCGCGTCAGTCCTCGAGGTAGGTGTAGCCTTCCAGGCCCTGCTCAAGTTCGGCGATGAGCGCGTTCTGTTCCTCTGCCGGCAATTCGCTGGTCTCGAACTTGGCGCGGTAGATGCGGCGCAGGGCCTCCGGGTCGAAATTCACGTAGCGCAGGATCTTGGCCACCGTGTCGCCTTCCACCAAGTGACGGATCTGATAACTGCCGTCCTGGCGCTGGCTGACATCAACGGAGTTGGTGTCACCGAACAGGTTGTGCATGTCGCCGAGGATTTCCTGGTAGGCACCGGTCATGAAGAAGCCGATCAGCATGGATTCGCCTTCCGGTGTTTCTGGTAGCGGGAGCGTCGTCTCCAGCCCCTGGCCGTCCACATAGCGGTCGATCCGGCCGTCGGAGTCACAGGTAATATCCTGGATGACCGCGCGGCGGCGGATCGGCTGGTTCAGCCCGGAGATTGGCAGTACCGGGAAAATCTGATCGATACCCCACACGTCTGGCAGGGACTGGAACAGCGAAAAGTTGATGAACAGCTTCTCGGCGAGCTTCTCGTTCAACTCGTCGACGATTTCCCGATGCGCACGATTGCTCGGATCCAGCCTGTCGCGCAATGCCCGACAGCAGGCCGTATAGATTTCCTCTGCCTCAGCACGGTGAGCGAGCGTCAGCAGACCGTGCGCGAACAGGGCATGGACGTCGCTGATGGCGTGCATCACATCGTGATAGATCTCCAGCCGCGAACGGCGTTGATCCGGTGAGCGCAGGTCGCTGTAATCCCGCCAGAGGTCATGCAGCGGTGCCGGCGCGTCGGCTCCCGGCTCGCCGGGTGTCGGGTATGGCGGTTCCTCCTGGTCGATCACGTTGGTGATCAGGACCGCGTGGTGGGCGGTCAGGGCGCGGCCGGATTCACTGATCAGGTCGGGATGGGGGATCCCGGCGCGATCGCACTCGGCCTGCAGGGTATGGATGACGTTGTAGGCGTACTCGCCGACGCTGTAGTTAATCGAGCAACTACTGCGTGAACGGGTTCCCTCGTAGTCGACGCCCAGGCCGCCGCCGATGTCCACGGTGTCGATCGGTGCACCCAGGTAATAGAGCTCGCTGTAGAAACGGGCGCATTCCTTCAGGCCGGTCTGGATATCGCGGATGTTGGCGATTTGCGAACCCAAGTGGAAGTGAAGCAGTTGCAGCGAGTCCAGCGCGTCCGCCGCCTTGAGCTTGTTGACGACGTCAAGGACCTGGCTGGCCGAAAGCCCGAACTTGGATTTCTCGCCGCCTGTATTTTGCCAGTTGCCCTTGCCGATAGTGGCCAGGCGAGCGCGCACACCGATCAACGGTTTGACGTTCAGCTTTCGGGCTTCCTCAAGGATTTCCGGCAATTCGGACTGCTTCTCCACGACGATGAAGACTTTGTGTCCGAGCTTCTGGCCGATCAGGGCCAGGCGAATGTATTCGCGATCCTTATAACCATTGCAGACGATGACCGAACCGGGCTTGCGGGATAGCGCCAGCACCACCATGAGTTCCGGTTTACTGCCTGCTTCCAGGCCAATCTGGCCTGCGCTGGCAGCGGGCTCGGCTCGGGTGATCTCTTCCACCACATGCCGCTGCTGGTTGACCTTGATGGGATAGACCGCCGTATAGCGGCCTTGGTAGCCATGGTCCTGCGCGGTTTTGTTGAAGGCGTTACAGAGATTATTGACGCGGTCGTGGAGGATGTCGCTGAACCGCACCAATACCGGCAACTGGACGTTCTGTTCCAGCAGTTCCCGGGTCAGGTCGGGCAGGTTTATCGGGGCGCCGCTATGGCCGCGATCCGGGCGGATCAGCACATCGCCGGCATCGTCGATGTCGATGTAGCCATCGCCCCAATGGGCAATGTTGTAGACCTGGTGAGCTTGTGCGCCGGATGAATCAGTCATAGCGGGTCGGGTACCGGGGTTCCGTGGATTGGCCGCCATTGTAAATAAAGCGGCGGGAGCACTGGAAGCTTTCACTAGCTTACAGGGAAACTAGGGAGCCCCTGAATAACTCCGGATCGCCTCTGCGCGCTCTGAAGGCAGTAGCCACAAGGCGTGGCTCGCCGGGAATGGCCGTAGCCCTAGCCAAGAGCCATAACGCCGCGGATGCTTCCTTCACCGGGCCACCAGAGCGATCTACATGCTGCGTTGCGGTGTTTTTGAAAGGCAACCAGCCTTCCTGCAAACCGCGCCTTACCTATGAACCGCTCTGAAGGCCAGAGATGATCCGGAGTTATTCAGAGGCTCCCTAGGCTTCCGCATGCAACAATGTCACCCTACAATGCCGCCATTAAAGAAGGCCATCTTCGCTGGCCGACCAACGACTTTCCGATAGAAGGGCATGAGGAGCATCGCGATGTCAGCACTCAACGAAGGATGGTTCACGGAAGTTTTCCAGGACCAGGGCACGGCCTTTTCCCTCAAGGTCAAGAAGAAACTGCATGAAGAGCAGACCGAATACCAGAAGCTGGAAATCTATGAAACGGAAACCTTCGGCAACCTGATGGTGCTCGACGGCTGTGTGATGCTCACTGGTCGCGACAATTTCCTCTATCACGAGATGATGACACATCCCGCCCTGTTCACTCACAGATCACCGCGCAAGGTCGTGGTGGTTGGCGGCGGTGACTGCGGCACCCTGCGGGAGGTACTCAAGCACCCCGACATCGAAGAAGCCTGGCAGGTGGAGATCGACGAGCGGGTCACCCGCATGTCCGAGAAATACTTTCCAGAGCTCTGTGAGTCCAACGAGGATCCTCGCGCCAACTTCTTCTTCGGCGACGGCATCCAATGGATCCGCGATGCCGATCCAGACAGTATCGACCTGATCATCATCGACAGCACCGATCCAGTGGGGCCGGCCGAAGGGCTGTTTGCGCTCGATTTCTACCGTGACTGCATGCTGGCCCTTCGCGAGGGCGGCATCATCGTACAGCAGAGCGAGTCACCCCTGCTGCATGCGGAGACCATCATCAAGGACATCCATACCGACATGAAGAAAGCCGGTCTGGACCACGTAGTGACCCTGCCGTTCCCGCAACCGGTCTATCCGACAGGCTGGTGGAGCTGCACCATGGCCAGCAAGGAGAATCCGCTGCACTATTTTCGTGAAGAGGACGCAGCGGAGCGACCGTTTGTTACCCGTTACTACAACGAAGCGATCCATAATGCAGCACTGGCCCAGCCGCAGTTCATGCGTGATATCTTCGAAGACTGAATCAGTTCGCCGATCTTGAACGCCAGGCCATAAAAAAGGCGCTCCGTGGGGCGCCTTTTGTTTTCCGGTGTGAGCCGCTTACTGCTTGCCGCTCACGAACTCCGGATAGGCTTCCATACCGCACTCGGACAGGTCCACGCCCTCGTATTCGTCTTCCTCGGAAACCCGCAGGCCCATGACCGCCTTGAGGATACCCCAGACGATCAGGCTGACCACGAAGACCCAGACGAAGATGGTGATGGCGCCAATGATCTGGCCCGTCAGGCTGACGTCGCCGTTGGTGGCCGGTACCAGCAGCAGGCCCAGCAGACCACAGGTACCGTGGACGGAGATCGCGCCGACCGGATCGTCGATGCGCAGCTTGTCCAGGGTCACGATGCTGAAGACCACCAGGATACCACCCAGGGCACCGAACAGGGTGGCTGTCAGCGCGCTCGGGGTAGACGGCTCGGCGGTGATGACAACCAGGCCGGCCAGTGCGCCGTTCAGCAGCATGGTGAGGTCAGCCTTGCCGAACATCAGGCGAGCGGTGATCAGCGCGGCTACAGCGCCGCCCGCCGCTGCCGTATTGGTGTTCAGGAAGACCATGGCAACAGCGTGAGCGTTGGAGATATCACCCAGCTTCAGTACGGAACCGCCGTTGAAGCCGAACCAGCCCATCCAAAGGATGAAGGTACCTAGTGTCGCCAGCGGCAGATTGGCACCCGGGAACGCGCGGATCTCACCGTTCGCGCCGTATTTGCCTTTACGTGCGCCCAGCAGGAGCACACCCGCCAGGGCCGCGGCAGCGCCCGCCATGTGTACGATGCCGGAACCGGCGAAGTCGCTGAAGCCCAGGTCGCCCAGGGAGTACATGCCCAGTACGGCTGCGCCGCCCCAGGTCCAGGAGCCTTCCATGGGATAGATGAAGCCGGTCATGAAAATGGCAAAAATCAGGAAGGCCCAGAGCTTCATGCGCTCGGCAACCGCACCGGAAACGATGGACATCGCGGTGGCGACGAATACCACCTGGAAGAAAAAGTCTGAAGCGCCGGAGTAGATGGAGCCGCCTTCGAAGCCGTCCTCACGGCCGGCGAAGTCGCCCAGCACGCCAGCCACGTCGATATCGCCCATGCCGGACAGGAAGATATTGCCGCCATACATAATGGCGTAGCCGCATACCATGTACATGATACAGGCTATCGCATACAGGGCGACGTTCTTGGTCAGGATCTCAGTGGTGTTCTTGGCGCGAACCAGACCGGATTCCAGCATGGCAAAGCCTGCTGCCATCCACATGACTAATGCGCCGCATACAAGGAAATAAAAGGTGTCTATAGCGTACTGCAAATGGAAGATGTTGTTTTCCATGTGAAGCCCTCCGCACAAGGCTCTTCAAGGATGAATAGGATTTTTGCGTTGGCGTTTTTTACAGGACCGGGCGGGCCTTAAACGGCTTCTTCCCCAGTCTCACCCGTCCGGATCCGGATGGCCTGCTCCAGCTCGGTCACGAAGATCTTGCCGTCACCGATCTTGCCGGTGTTGGCCGCCTTGGTGATGGACTCGATGACCTGATCCAGCAGGTTGTCGCCAATGGCAACCTCGACCTTGACCTTGGGCAGGAAGTCGACCACGTATTCCGCGCCACGATAAAGCTCGGTGTGCCCCTTTTGCCGTCCGAAGCCCTTGACTTCAGTGACGGTCACGCCTTGAACGCCTATCTCGGATAATGCCTCGCGGACATCGTCCAGCTTGAAAGGCTTGATGATCGCTGTCACAAGTTTCATTGCTGTCTCCTTGGTAATTCCGTCTCAAACTTTTTCGTATGGGTTAGGGTTTGAGCTCGGGATGCTGCTACCTCGCACACAAGTGTGCGGATTGCGTACGAGGCTTAAAGCATCGTGTGTGCCAACGCAAAAATCTACTAACAAAACAAAATCTTATGATTGGGTGGCCCTGCTTTGGGTCACGTGCGCGCATTACTTTGGTGCGTGCTGTTCCGTCGCGAACCGTATTGGTGCGCCATTTCGGTGCGCACCCGGGCCAGCCTTGCATCACACCGATTATGGTACACTTTTCCCCTCATTCCTTGGGACCCGTGGAGAGACAAATTGAAAACACCGCAGGATATCTTCGCTCAGCTGCAAGGACAGTTCGGCCAATTCGTTCCAGACATGGCCCGTGCCGCTCGGGAGGATTTTGAACAGCATGCCCGCGCAACGGTGCTGTCGGTGCTCAATAAATTGGACCTCGTTACACGGGAGGAGTTCGATGCCCAGCAGGCCGTCCTGCTCCGTACCCGAGAAAAAGTCGAAGCGTTGGAGAAGCAGGTGGCCGCGCTCGAAAAGCGTGTCGGCGACCAGAACAGCTGACGCCAGCAAAACCTGAACAACGCGGGGTGGCAGGACGCCATCCCGCTGATCGTCCCTCAATTAACCATGGAAGGTTGTCATGCTCGCCATAGTCCATACGCGCGCCCGTCTGGGCGTCTCTGCGCCACCGGTTACCGTAGAAATTCACCTGTCCAACGGATTGCCTTCCCTCTCGATCGTCGGCTTACCTGAAACGGCAGTCCGCGAGTCGAAGGACCGGGTTCGCAGTGCGCTGATGAACGCCGGTTTCGAATTTCCCACCCGCCGCATAACGATCAACCTTGCGCCTGCAGATCTTCCCAAGGAAGGCGGGCGTTTCGACCTTCCTATTGCCCTCGGCATTCTCGCGGCGTCCGGGCAAATTCCCTCTGAACGCCTCCAGGGCCTGGAATGTATCGGTGAGCTGGCCCTTGATGGTGCATTGCGTCCGGTACGCGGCGTATTGCCGGCGGTCATGGCTGCGCGGGAAGCGGGCAGGCAGCTACTTATTCCGGCGGAGAACGGCGAAGAAGCCGGATTGGCAGCGGCGGATGACGTCTACGCTGCCGATCACCTGCTGAAAGTGGTTGCCCATCTATGCGACGAAGAGCGCTTGTCGCCGCTGGCACGATGCCCTGAGCCACCCATCGACATGGGATGCCCGGACCTGCGGGACGTGCGCGGCCAGCATGTCCCCAAGCGGGCATTGGAGATCGCGGCAGCCGGATCGCACAATCTCTTGCTCTTCGGCCCGCCAGGTACTGGCAAGAGTATGCTGGCCAGCCGCATGCCGGGCATCCTGCCGCCGTTAACCGACGGTGCTGCGCTGGAGGTGGCCAGTGTGCGGTCGGTGGCAGGTGAAACGGTCGACCCTGGTAGTTGGCGGCGTCCACCCTATCGCGCCCCGCACCATACCGCTTCCGCCGTGGCCCTGGTGGGTGGCGGCAGTTCACCGCGGCCGGGCGAGATCTCCCTGGCGCATCGCGGGGTGCTGTTCATGGATGAGCTTCCCGAATTTGACCGCAAGGTGCTGGAAGTTCTGCGTGAACCCATGGAGTCCGGGGAGATCGTGATTTCCCGTGCGGCCCAGCAGGTGACCTATCCGGCGCGATTCCAGGTTGTCGCCGCCATGAACCCTTGTCCGTGTGGGTACCGGGGACACCCGAGTATCGACTGCCAGTGTTCGCCCCAGCAGGTGGCCCGTTACCAATCCCGCCTGTCGGGACCGTTGCTGGACCGGTTCGACCTGCATGTGGAAGTGCCGGTGCAAAGCGGCGAGACATTGCTGCGACAGGACGCCAAGCCGCTGGATAGCCAGACGGTGCGTGAACGGGTATTGCGCGCGCGCGAGGTTCAGGCCGCTCGCGGGGTGCTCAATGCCGACCTCAGCGGCGACGCCCTGGACCATTACTGCCGTCCCGGCGAAGCCGGCGAGCGCATGCTGGCCCAGGCTATGGAGCGTCTCGGGCTATCGGCGCGGGCCTTGCACCGTATCCTGCGGGTGGCGCGGACGCTGGCCGACCTCGCCGGCGACGAGGAGTTGCAGCAGACCCACCTGGTGGAGGCTTTGGGATACCGTAAACTGGATCGACGTCACACGCAGGTGACTGCGCCGACTGGCTAGGGGCCGCTTGGGCTTACTCGTCCTCCGGTGGAATGAAAGCGTCCCGGTGGAACAGGGCGGCGGCTTCCACTTCCTTGAAGCCGCAAATACCGGGTTCGATCGGCTCGGCGCCGGCCAGTACGTTGAGCACCGCGTGAACGCCCCGGGGCAGGGATTCCAGGTTATAACCACCCTCAAGGACGAAGGCCAAGCGGCCTTTACAGTGGCGCTGGGCGACCGCCCGGATAGCGCCGGTCATGGCGCCAAATCCTTCGTAGGAGACGTTCAGTGCCAGATCCATCCAGTGGGCGTCGAATCCTGCGGACACGAGGATCAGGTCTGGCTTGAACCAGTTCGCCGCCGGTTCGAGGATTTCCCGGAAAGCCTTGAGGTAGGCCGCATCGCCTGACCCTGCGGGCACCGGAACATTGACCGTCGTACCTTCTCCGAGACCTGCGCCGATATCCTCCAAAGCCCCGGTGCCGGGGTAGAAGGGCGAAGCCCGGTGGATATCGAAGAACAGCACGTCCGGATCGGCCCAGAAAATATCCTGGGTCCCGTTGCCATGATGGGCGTCCCAGTCGATGATCATTACCCGCTCCAGGCCCAGTTCGGCCTGGGCATGGGCTGCCGCCACAGCAACGTTATTGAAAAGGCAGAAGCCCCGCGCCCGTACCGGTTCTGCATGATGCCCCGGTGGCCGGACCAGCGCGAACGCTGATTCTGATTCGCCGGATGCGACGCTTTCGACGGCGGCGATCGCAGTCCCTGCAGCGACCTCGGCAGAGTCGATGCTTCCGGGCGAGACGGCTGTGGTATCCACGTCCAGCCAGGCATTCTTGCCACGAAGGTCGTAGATATCCTTGAGATAGGCCGAGGTATGGACCCGCCCCAGCTCCTCGGCTGTAGCCGCCCGGCCCGAAGCCAGATGGACACCCTCGATCGGGTTCTGTTCCAGGTACTGCATGATGGCGGTGAGGCGCCCGGGGTGCTCCGGGTATTTCCAGGGTACGTTCAGGGTCGCCAGTATCTGCCGGATGCGCCGATCCAGGCGCGCTGGCAGGAAGGAGGCATCGGTATCCGGAGCGTGGGCGAGGACCCGTTCGTCATAGAACAAGGTAACCTTGCGTTTTGCTGCCATGAGTGGACCTCGTCCCTGATTGCGATCTGCGGACTTTGTGCGAAGCCGGTGATCGTCGTTGACGTCAGTTGCTATCACAGCATAGTCATTTATTGGCGCGTGTTCAGGCATCATCGGCGACAGTACTGTCGAGAAGGGACCTTTAACAGTCCAAATCCCTCAGCTCGCGTAACCTTTGGTACACTCTGAAGCCCCAATACCGGATACGAGAGATGCCCATGACCGACGAGAATGACAAGCGCCATTCTTCCTCAGATGAACCTGTAACTACCCGCCGCGGTATCCGCAGTTTCGTGCTGCGCCAGGGACGCATGACAGAGGGCCAGAAGAAGGCCTACGAACGCAGTTGGTCGCGTTTCGGCCTCACCCGGGAGCAGGGCATGATCGATCCGCGGCAGGTTTTCGGCCGTCAGGCGGTGCTCAACCTGGAGATCGGGTTTGGAATGGGGCAGTCCCTGGCGACCATGGCGGAAGCCGCGCCGGAGCAGGATTTTATCGGTGTCGAAGTGCATACCGCAGGCGTTGGGGCGCTGCTCAAGGAAATTGAGGAGCGTAACCTGGAGAATGTGCGGATCTACAACATTGACGCCAATGATGTGATCGACTTCTGCCTGCCGGATGCGTCTCTTGATCGCGTCATGCTCTTCTTCCCCGACCCCTGGCATAAGAAGCGTCACCACAAGCGCCGCTTGGTGCAGCCTGAATTCGTCCAACGTATCCGCCATAAACTGCGGGTGGGCGGCATCTTCCACTTGGCGACGGATTGGGAAAACTACAGCGAACATATGATGGAAGTAATGAGCGAATCCGAAGGCTTCGCCAACACCATGCCGGAAGCCGGTTTTTCACCCCGGCCCAAGGATCGGCCGCTGACCAAGTTCGAGCAGCGCGGGCTCAAGCGCGGCCACGGTGTCTGGGATCTGCTGTTCCGGCGGACGAACTGATCGAAAGCAGGTTCTCGCGGTGTTTGTGGGCGCCCGTTTCCGATCAAGTGGCATGTGGATAAGGGGCAGTCCTGCGGACTGCTCCGAAGCTGAAGAGGGTGTTGCAAAAGTAGCCGTATTTTAAAAGTACCGGCATAAACTCCCTCTCCCCTCGCGGGAGAGGGCCGGGGAGAGGGGGTAGCTCCGTCAGACGCTCATCGTTGCCAGAGACGATTTCGCGCGAGGCGTTCGCCTCGTCCCCCTCTCTCCAAACCTCCGCTCCGCGCCCCGGCCCCTCGCCAGAGGCTCTGGGCGTTCCGGCGGGCGAAGCGCTGCTTCGCTACTTCCGCCTACACCCCGCCAGGGGAGAGAGGCTTGATACCGCAAGCTTTTGCAACACCCTCTGAAGCGTCGGCTACATTTAACGTCAATCTTGAAAGCATCGACTACATTTGGCGTCAAGCTCGAGCATGTAGCAGGAGCTTCAGCTTCTGAGGCACCGAAGGTGCCTCGTCGCCATCCCCTCTTTTGATGCCTTTCCTGGCGCTTGCGCGAGCGCACGTCGTGGCGGAGCGGACTCATCTGGACACTAGGTGTGCAGCGAATGGCGCCGTGATGCACGGATGACCAGCAGTCCCGCCGTACCCAACAGCAGCGCCGTGAACTTTGTCAGTGCAAACAGGGAGGCCATGAGGCTGAGGGTATCCGTGGGCTCGGAGAGGTTGCTGAGCAGGCAGATATTCTCTCCCACGTCGCTCGCCCCTGCGGCAACGAATAGTCCACGCACCCAACGTCCGGCCTGGCGTTCGCGTATGCCGGGCCGATCGAGCAGCAGGTAACCCGTCAGTGCCAACAGGGTCACCACGTAGACTACGATGAACGGCAGGTCGAGCAGAAGCGACGCCACCGCCCAGTGGCTGTTTTCCGCGCCCCAGCTGTTGAGGATCTGGATGGTCTGTTCGGCTGTGACGGCGAATTGAAGGCTAATGACGCCCTGGGGCGCCGCATAGGTTGCCAGGGGAATATTGATGGCCACGAGCGCGGCTAGCAACGCGAACGTTGTCAGGCCCAGCAGCTTGAGGTGGCGGGGCATCGGGGGCAGGGTGGCTTCACTCATGACAGGAATCGTTCCAGAATACTGTTGAGATACCGCTGGCCCAGCGGTGTGGCCTGCAGGCGGTCCTTCTCCAGCAAACCGTCAGATCGCAGTGCTGAAAGTATCGCAGCAATCTCCTGTAATGGTAAACCGGTACGCGCCTCGAATGCGGCTTCTTCGACCCCTTGCTCCAATCGCAGCACGTTCATCATGAACTCGAGCGGCAGATCTTCCCGCTCCAGAACCTGCTGGCCGGCAGTTCGACTGCCCAGTCGCTGGAGATAGGCTTCCGGCTGGCGGGTCTTCCAGAAACGACGAATCTCGCCGTTATCCGCAAAGGTGATCTTGCCGTGAGCGCCCGCGCCGAGGGCCAGGTAGTCGCCGAAACGCCAATAGTTCAGGTTGTGGCGCGAGGCCCGGCCTGGCTGGCACCAGGCTGAGATCTCGTAGGGCGTATAGCCGTTCTTTCGCAGATGGCCGTGGCCGGCCTGGTGGATATCCCAGAGTTGGTCGTCTTCCGGCAGGTCCGGCGGGCGACTGTAGAACTCGGTATTCGGTTCCAGCGTGAGCTGGTACCAGGATAGATGGGGCGGGGCATACTGCAAGGCCGAGTCGAGGTCCGCCAACGCCTGCTCGACAGTCTGACCAGGCAGGCCATGCATCAGGTCCAGGTTGAAGTTATCGAATCCTGCCTCCCGGGCGGTTGTGATCGCGCGGTGCGCATCCTGATCATCGTGAATGCGCCCGAGCTTGTGCAGTTGCTTGGGGTCGAAGCTCTGGATTCCGAGCGACAAACGGTTGATGCCGGCCTTGCGGAAGCCTTCGAAGCGGGCCTGTTCGACGGTCCCCGGGTTGGCTTCCAGGGTGATCTCGGCGTCGGCGGCAAAGGACAGATGGTTGCCGAGCAGCTCGAACAGGCGCCCATAGAAATCCGCAGACATGAGTGAAGGCGTACCCCCACCGATAAAGACTGTCTCGATGGCGCGGCCCTGAACTCCGGCCAGATCAGGCTTCAGGTCAGCTTCCAGGGCGTCGAGGTAGGCGTCTTCCGGGATGTCGGTCTTCAGGGCGTGGGAGTTGAAGTCGCAGTAGGGGCACTTGCGCACGCACCAGGGGACGTGGATGTATAGGCTCAGCGGGGGGAGCTGGAGCGCGCCGTGATGGTGGATCATGTGCCTCCGCGCAGCTTGAGGCTGGCCAGCAGCCCTTCCAGGGCCTTGCCGCGATGGCTCATGCGCCCCTTCACGCTACGTTCGAGCTCGGCTGCAGAGCAGCCGGCATCGGGGACCCAGAAAACGGGATCGTAACCGAAGCCGCCTTCGCCCACAGGCTCGCGCAGGATGCTGCCGTGCCAGACGCCATGGCAGATGATGGGGGTCGGGTCCTCGGCATGGCGCAGGTAGACCAGCACACAGTGGAATTGGGCGCCGCGCTGGTCGTCAGGCACGTCGGCCATGGCTTCGAGAAGGCGGTTAACGTTGTCCTGATCGGTGGCATTCGGGCCGGCGTAGCGTGCCGATCGAACGCCAGGGGCGCCGTCGAGGGCGTCGACCGCCAGTCCGGAGTCGTCCGCCAGGGCCGGTAAGCCAGTATGGCTGGCCGCGTGGCGCGCCTTGATCAGCGCGTTCTCCACGAAGGTGACTGCGGGTTCCTCTGCTTCGGACACGCCCAGGGACGCCTGGGATTCCACCGTCAGGTTGAGCGGCGCCAGCAGTTCGCCCAGCTCCCGGATCTTACCTGCATTGTTGCTTGCCAGTACCAGTCGTTGATTCGTCATAGCCCTGCTCAGTCGTTTACAAGTGTTTGCGCGATCCGAACCGGCATGGGGTCGCTGGCGCCGGGCACGTTGGCTTCGAGCTGGAAGGTCAGCAGTTCACCGTCACTGAACTGGAATTCAGCAATGTAGTAGACCGCCTTGCCCTCGCTAATGCGGCGGAATCCCAGGAAGCGGCTCTGGCGGATATCGTTCATGACCTGGCCTTCCACTTGGCCGGAAACCGGCTCCAGGCCAGCTTCGGTTTGTTTCAGGATGCTGACGTTGACGACGCCGATCGATTGACTGCGCACGATGTTGTACTGCTTCGCAATCTCGGGCGTCAGGAAACTGCTGGGAAAGATGCTGTAGTGCACCTGATAGTCGCCGAACTGCTGATATTGCCCGGCGTTCGCCTGGGGGGCGACCAGCAGCACACAGCCAGCGAGGAGAAATGACAGGCGTCGGATAAGCGTCTTGGCGCGCATGATGACCTCCTAGCGGGTAATCCGGTAGATCGCGATCTGCCCGAGCATATTGGGCCATAGTCGGCTGAACCAGCGGTAGCGGTGTTCACTGTCGACTACGGTACGGTTCAGGATGTGGATGTTCTTACGATAACAGAGTGCTTCGAAATCCTTGAACGTGCACAGGTGGATATTGGGGGTGTTGTACCACTTGTAAGGCAGGGTTTCGGATTCGGGCATGCGGCCACGGCGCATCAGGTACCAGCGCAGCCGCCAATAAGCGAAGTTGGGAAATGTAACGATGCCTTCGCGGCCCAGTCGGAGCATCTCATCCAGCACGACGTCAGGGCGGCGGACCGCCTGCAGGGCCTGGGTCATCAGAACCACATCGAAGCTCTGGTCCTCGAAATTGCCCAGCCCCTGCAGGTCGAGGTTCTGTTCGATCACGCTCACCCCGCGGCCCATGCAGGTCGTGATATGGTCCGGGTTGATCTCGAGGCCATAGCCGGTGGCCTGCTTTTCCTGCTGCAGGTGCGCGAGCAGGGTGCCGTCGCCGCAGCCGAGGTCCAATACGTGGCTCTCGGGACTGATCCACTTCTCGATGATTTCCAGGTCGGCCCTCATGCGTTTACCTCCCGTGCCACGCGACTCATGTAGGCG
This sequence comes from Marinobacter nanhaiticus D15-8W, assembly GCF_036511935.1. NCBI lineage: Bacteria > Pseudomonadati > Pseudomonadota > Gammaproteobacteria > Pseudomonadales > Marinobacteraceae > Marinobacter > Marinobacter nanhaiticus. The sequence goes on from NZ_AP028878.1 coordinate 760,874, forward strand.
GTGAAGGTATCCATGTAACGCGGCGTCGGAATCAGGAATGCATCGTGGCCCCAGGGCGCGTCGATCTCGGCGTAGCTGACCTTCCTGCGGGCGGCGATCATGGCCTTGACCAGTTCCTCGGAGCGGGCCGGGGTGAATCGCCAGTCCGTGCTGAAGGAAAGCACCAGGAATTCGCAACGGGCCTGGGTCAGGGCCTTGGCCAGATCGTTGCCATATTCGAAGGCCGGATCGAAATAGTCCAACGCACGCGTCATCAGTAGATAGGTGTTGGCGTCGAAGGTCTCGGAAAAACGCTCTCCCTGGTACCGCAGGTAGCTCTCCACCTGGAACTCGGCATCGTAGCCGAACTTATAGGCTTCCTCCCGCAATTCGCGGCCGAACTTCTCGCCCATCGACGCATCGGACAGGTACGTTATATGGCCGACCATACGGGCTAACATCAGGCCGCGACGCGGGACGGCGTCGTGTTCGCAGTAGCGGCCATCGTGGAAATCCGGATCTGACGTAATGGCCTTGCGGGCCACTTCGTTGAACGCGATGTTCTGGGCGGTCAGGCGCGGTGTCGAGGCAATTACCACGGCATGACGGATGCGCTCGGGAAAGGACAGGCTCCACTGCAATGCCTGCATGCCACCGAGGGAGCCGCCCACGACTGCAGCCCACTGCTGGATACCCAGACGGTCGGCCAGGCGTGCCTGGCTTTCTACCCAGTCCTTTACGGTCACGACCGGAAAGTCGGGGCCATAGGCACGGCCACTATCCGGATTGATGGAAGCCGGCCCCGTACTGCCGTGGCAGCCCCCCAGATTGTTCAGGCTGACAACGAAGAAATGATTGGTATCGATTGGCTTACCGGGCCCGATACAGCTGTCCCACCAGCCTGGTTTGCGTTCGTCCATGCTGTGGAAGCCGGCAGCATGGTGATGGCCGCTCAGGGCATGGCAGATCAGCACCGCGTTGGAGGCATCGGCATTGAGTTCGCCGTAGGTTTCCACCACCAGGTCGTAGTTCGGCAGCGCCTGACCACAAGCTAACGTCAGCGGCTCCGGGAAGTGCAGGGTCTGGGGTTGGACCAACCCTACGGAATCGGGTGGCAATGAATCGGGCATCGACGCAAGGGGTTCCTGGACTGGGTTCCTGGACAACACCGGCATGATCGTTGGAAGACTCGTAGTGCCGGCCAGCGAAGCAGTTTAAAGGTGGGGGGCGAGGGCTGCAACAGCGCGTCGGGACTCACGTCATAAAACCCCCAAGAGCGGCATCAATAGCCGCTCTTGGGGGGGCGAAAGCAGAAGGGGTCAGGCGATGCCGGAGAGATTGACGACCTTCTGCTGGATCAATGTCGGTGCGGGCTTGCGAATCTGGCGGTGCATATTGTCGGCCAGTTCCAGTTGCCGGTGAAGGTCGCCGATGCTGTCTTCCAGTCGCTGGCGCTCTTCCTTCATGGTGCGCTCGTTGCGGGCCATGTCACGAATGCGGCGAATCTGGTGTTCCAGCAGCTGTTTCTGCTCCATGGAGTACTGCATGATCGGCAGCAGCGCCTCCTGGGGCCAGCGTTCGACATCGGTCCGCACGCGGTTGTGCAGGGTGCGTGCTTCTCCAACCATGACGTTGAAGAAGCGGCGAATCAGCAGTGACTGTTCGGTCAGCATGTTTTTCGGGTTACGGCGGAAGCGGTCCGCTTTCTTGCGTAGCTCACGTACCGCAATGACGTGACGGCCGGCCCGTAGCGGAATCGGCTCCAAGTGGCGGGCGCGGGTGTCCTCGTTATAGCGGCGGTAGATGGAACTGACCATCTTCTCGGCCAGTTGGCCTTCGGCCAGCAGGTTGCTGAGGTCGTTTTCCAGCAACTCGAAGAAGTGGTTCATCGCCCGGCTCATGCCCGCGGTCGTCCAGCTTTTGCTTAGCAGGCCACGGACTTTCTCGACGTGATCATCGAAACGGGCTTCGGTGACCAGGTCGATGAGCATATCCCCCTGGGACTGCATCAGCCGGCGACTGGAGCGCAGGGTGATCAGCTTCTTGTAGTAGAAGTCATAATCCTGCTGGGCCCGATCAGATAGACGTTTGAGGGCGTCCCGGTCCATCTGGGTTTCACCGCAGGCATTGAGTTCATCCTTCAACGCGTCCAGGCGGGTCTGCATCGCCGCCTGGCTATTCTGCAGCATACCCAGCAGGTCGTTGATCAGGCTCTGGGTGATCAACTGCTCCTTATGCATAAGGATGCGGTTAATGATCAGCGTTTCCAGCTCCGGCAAGCAGCTGCGCTCGAACAGCGCTTCGTTCTTCTGTACTCGGGCCAGCAGCCCTTGCTTGGCCGACACGGGGATCACGTCGTCTGCGCGAATGTTCAGGTGATCGGCCGTGTACTCACGCACCCGCTGAATGGACGCCTCGGTATGTTCTGGCCCCTGCAGGTCGTCCCAAAGCACATCGATCTTATTGAGTACGGCGAAACGACCGGCACGGTGATCGGCTTCCTCTGTGGCAATGTGTTCTTTCCAGACGGTCATGTCGCTTGCGGTAACGCCGGTGTCAGCGCTGAGCAGGAAGATCACTGCATGGGCGCTGGGCAGCATGCTGATGGTTAGTTCCGGCTCGGAACCGAGGGCGTTTAGGCCCGGCGTGTCGAGGATGCGTAGGCCGCGCTCGAAGAGGGGATGGCGGATACTGATCTGGGCGTTGCGCCAGGCCGGTACCAGCACATGGCCCGGATTGTTGCGATCATGCTCCAGCATGCTCTCGTGGAAACCCAGTTCCCGCGCCTCGCCCGGTGTGACGCTCTTGACCTGGGCCACCTCGGCCAGCACTTCGCGCATGATATCGGGCTTGCTGGCGTCGAGGTCGTAACGCTGCCAGCGTTCAGGACGCTTGCGCAGCTGCTGCAGGGAAACGTCTTCGCGGCGGGTCTCAATAGGCAGCAGGAGCAGGTAGTCCTTGCCTTCGGTGCGATCATAGAACAGCTCAGTCGGGCACATCGTGGTGCGACCGGCCTGGGAGGGCAGCATGCGCTGGCCGTACTCGGAGAAGAAGAGCGCGTTGATCAGCTCCGTCTTGCCCCGGGAATACTCACCGACGAAGGCAATCGTCAGTTCGTCTTCAATCAATAGCTCCAGGCCGCGGCGGATGCGCTGGCTGACATCGTCGGAGAACAGGTCATTGTCCTGCAGCCAGAGACGGTAGCGGGAGATTTGACGAATAAGTTCCTTCTTCCAGGTGTGGTAGGCCTCCACCTGGTGGGTCAAGCTTCCAGTTGCGTTCATGGCCAGTGCTCCGTGAAGGTGATATTTGCGACTTCAGTTGGCCTGCCCGTCCTTAGGGCAAGGCGCGACTCGCAGGCAATGGCCGCAGCCCTTGGCAAGAGGCGTAACGCAGTCCTAAGGTCGGACAGACCAACCCGCAGGGCAACCCTGTGGTGCTTCGCCACGGCGTTGCAGGCCTTGGCAAGGGCCGAGGCCATTCCCTGCGTCCTGCGTCTTGCGGCGAAGCACCACAGGGATGCTGAAGCCGTAAATATCACCTTCACGGAGCACTAACCTTCTGCGCGAATTCTCAGTCTGCGGAGACGCCGGAGTGCTCGTAGTGGGGTTGGTTGCAGCGCTAGATCACCCGTAATGCGAACCTTTCCTGCGGTCCTTTATTTTGAATACCTGTGTACTGTCTTTTCGATGTCCTGCACCTGCGTCGTCTCTTAAGACAGTTCCGGCTTATTCTAGCCATGGTAGGACGCGCGAAAAGGTGGCTCTGTGATCTGTTGCCGGTTTTCGCCCCTGGTTACCGCCAATTTATCGGCAGGGCATAGATAATTTATTGAAAATCAGTTAGCTGGCGGGACAAGCTTGGCGTGTGGTTTTTTGCGTAATTATGTAAGTGTTTGTTGGGGCGGGCAATTGGATGGCTGGGCGTGTGGCAGGCGCCGCTCAAAGAGCGACGCCGATATTGCCGAGGCCGACGCCTCGGGCCATATGTTCGATCACGATGGACACGACGTTGAGGATCAGGAACACCACGATCGGCGAGAGATCCAGTCCGCCAACCGCCGGCATGACGTTGCGGACTGGACGCATCACCGGTTCGGTGAGTTGGCCAATCAACTGGATCGCGGGGTGTGGGCTGCCGGGTGCAATCCAACTGATAATGACAATGGCCAGCACCGACCAGAAGTAGATCTTAACGATCAGCCCCAGGACGGTCACCACCGACCAGGCCAGCAAGGTCAGCGGATTGATGGCCGGCAGGCCATTGTTCAGGGCGATCAGGATCAGCAGGAAGGTGATGGTTTGGATGATGATCGCAAGCACGAGTGAGGCGCCATCAATGCCGCCCCAACCCGGAATCACCTTGCGTAGCGGACGCAGGGGCGGGTTGGTGGCCTTGACCACGAACTGGCTGATGGGGTTATAGAAGTCCGCCCGTGCCAGTTGCAACAGGAAGCGCAGCAGGACGATGGTGAGGTAGAAGGTCGATAGAATCTGTAACGTCGTAATCAGAATCTGCGCCAGCATATCAGGCTCCGTGCTCAGGTGTCGGCGTCAATAATGCGGTCGCATAGGGTGAATTTCCACCTCTATGCACAAACTTACTCGTCTTTGCTCAATTCTTTGGCGAGTTCGCCTGAGCGTTTGAAAGCGGCCTGGCCGGCCTTCTGGACCAGTTCGCGCAGGCCGCCTTCCTCAAAGGTCTTGATCGCCTGTTCGGTGGTGCCGCCGGGGGACATGACGTTGCGTTTGAGTTGCGCCGGCTCGTCCGGCCCTCGCGCGGCCATTTCAGCGGCACCGGCCATGGTCTGGATCGCCAGTTGGCGCGCGGTCATTGCGTCCAGGCCATTGCTGATGGCCGCTTCTTCCAGCGCTTCCAGTATCAGGAAAAAGTAGGCGGGGCCACTGCCTGACAGGGCGGTGACCGAGTGCAGCAGGTCCTCATTGTCCACCCAAACCGCGACACCGATGCTTTCGAAAATGGCCGTAACTGCATCGCGTTGCTCGCTACCAACTTCGTCGGTAGCGTAGAGGCCGGCCGCGCCCTTGCCGACCAGCGATGGCGTGTTGGGCATGACGCGTACCACCGGTAGGCCGCCGCCAAGCCACTGGTCCAGGGTGGCGGATTCCAGCCCGGCGGCGATTGAAACCATTAGCGGCCGGGTATTCTGCACCACTGGGGCGATGTCCTGGCAGACGGCCCGCATGACCTGGGGTTTGACTGCGAGCACGATGATGTCGGCTTGCTGGGCGCAATGGCGGTTGTCGGTGGTGACGCTGACGCCGAAGCGATTGCGGATTTTCTGCAGGTGATCATCGTCTGGGGCGCTGACCCAGATATTATCGGCGTTGTAACCGTTCTCGAGCATGCCGCCAATAATGGCGCTCGCCATGTTGCCGGCACCAATGAATGCAATCGTCTGGGATGTGCTCACGCTGGAACTCCGTCAGTCTGGTAAAAAGGTCAATCTGGATGCAAAAGTTCTGGCTACAAAACAAGGGCGTCTGGAACCCGATAATAACAGCAGACTAGCTATCGCGGGCACCAAACAGTGCTGTGCCGACACGCACGATGGTGGCACCTTCCTCAATCGCCGTCTCCATGTCGTCGCTCATACCCATCGACAGGGTGTCGAGACCTTCGGCGTCGGGGTTCGCCTCGCGCAGTTGGTTTAGTGCCGTTGCAAGTGCGCGGAAGCTTTCTCGCAGGCTTGCCTCGGACTGGTCGGGGTCGGGTATGGCCATCAGTCCCCTCAGTCTCAGGCCTGGCAGCTGAATGACGTCTTCGGCCAACTGGGGAATCGATGTCAGTGTCGCACCGGCCTTGGTGTCTTCGTTGTCGACGTTGACCTGAAGGCAGATATTCAGCGGCGGTTTACTCTCGGGGCGTTGGTCGCTCAGGCGGCGGGCGATCTTGAGGCGGTCGACGCTGTGGACCCAGTCGAAGTGAGCGGCGATGTCCCGCGTCTTGTTGGACTGGATCGGGCCGATGAAGTGCCATTCCAGATTGCGCAGGTCGGCCAGGGCGGCCATCTTCTCCAGCGCCTCCTGCACGTAATTTTCGCCGAACGAAAGTTGTCCTGCCGCTGCCGCCGCACGAATGTCCTCGGGTGGTTTTCGCTTGCTTACAGCCAGGAGTCGAACGCTCTCAGGAGGCCGGTTGGCGGCCTTTGTTGCTTTTTGTATGCGTCGGGTTACGCCCCCAATATTGTCTGCTATGCTGCCCATTCAGAACCTCTGGTCGAAACTTGCGCCCATTCTGGCTTGGTCTCAAAGGGGACACAAGACGGGCTCGAGTTGGAGCTGCAAAAGCGTCTCCGGAGCTGTGCGGTGAAATCGACACCGGTTAGCGTTCAGCTATCCGATACCAAAGAAACAACCAAGTTATAGCAACAACAGAACCAAGAAAAAGCCTTCCGAGGAATTCTGATGGATATAACTGAACTCCTGGCCTTCTCGGCGAAACAGGGCGCGTCGGACTTGCACCTGTCTGCCGGACTGCCACCGATGATCCGTGTCGACGGCGATGTGCGGCGGATCAACCTGCCTCCCATGGAGCACAAAGAAGTCCATTCGCTCATTTATGACATCATGAATGACAAGCAGCGGAAGGACTACGAAGAATTCCTCGAGACCGACTTCTCCTTCGAAGTGCCTGGCGTGGCCCGCTTCCGTGTCAACGCATTCAACCAGAATCGGGGCGCCGGCGCGGTGTTCCGGACTATCCCCTCCAAGGTACTGACCATGGAAGATCTGGGCATGGGCCAGGTCTTCAAGGATGTCTCTTCTGTTCCGCGTGGCCTGGTGCTCGTTACGGGACCGACCGGTTCCGGTAAGTCGACCACGCTGGCGGCGATGCTCGACTACATCAACGACAGTCGTTACGAGCATATCCTCACCATCGAGGACCCGATCGAATTCGTGCACGAATCCAAGAAGTGCCTGGTGAACCAGCGGGAAGTCCATCGCGATACCCTGGGCTTCAACGAGGCCTTGCGCTCGGCCCTGCGGGAAGACCCCGACATTATCCTGGTCGGTGAGCTTCGGGACCTGGAAACCATTCGCCTGGCGCTGACCGCTGCCGAAACCGGTCACCTGGTTTTCGGCACCCTGCATACCACCTCCGCCGCCAAGACCATCGACCGTATCGTTGACGTGTTCCCGGCGGAAGAAAAATCCATGGTCCGCTCGATGCTCTCCGAATCCCTGCAGGCGGTTATCTCCCAGACCCTGATGAAGAAGGTCGGCGGCGGCCGGGTGGCGGCTCACGAGATCATGATCGGCACTTCGGCAATCCGGAACCTGATCCGGGAAGATAAGGTCGCGCAGATGTATTCGGCGATCCAGACTGGTGGTTCAATCGGCATGCAGACCCTCGACCAATGCCTGCAGCGCATGCTGCAAAAAGGTCTGATTACCCGCGAAGCGGCACGGACCAAGGCCAAGATGCCGGACAACTTCTAAAACCGGTCCTTTCCCGGTGTTAGACGTTCAGTGTGCCTTCGGGTGCAGACGTATGAGTAACAGGTGAACTGATGGAATTTGAAAAACTGCTGCGGTTGATGGTGGAGAAAGGCGGTTCTGACCTCTTCATTACGGCCGGTGTGCCACCCAGCATGAAGGTCAACGGCAAGGTGCTCCCCGTCACGAAGAACGCGCTGACGCCGGAACAGACCCGCGAATTCGTCTACGGCGCGATGAATGACAAGCAGCGCGCCGAGTTCGACGAAACCCACGAGTGCAACTTTGCGATCAGTGCCCGGGGCATCGGCCGTTTCCGGGTTAGCGCCTTCTTCCAGCGCAATATCTGCGGCATGGTGCTGCGTCGGATCGAGGTCAAGATCCCGCAGTTGGATGACCTGTCCCTGCCGGATATCATCAAGGACTTGGCGATGACCAAGCGGGGGCTGATCATCTTCGTGGGCGCCACCGGCACCGGTAAGTCCACCTCGCTGGCGGCGATGATCGGTCACCGTAACCGCAATTCCCGCGGCCATATTATTTCTATCGAGGATCCGATCGAGTTCGTCCATCAGCATCAGGGCTGCATCGTCACCCAGCGTGAGGTGGGTATCGACACGGAAAGCTTTGAGGTGGCCCTGAAAAACACGCTACGGCAGGCGCCCGATGTGATACTGATCGGGGAGGTGCGGACCAAGCAGACCATGGAATACGCGGTGCAATTCGCCGAAACCGGTCACCTGTGTCTGGCCACCCTGCACGCCAACAACGCGAACCAGGCGCTGGATCGGATTATCCAGTTCTTCAATCCGGAACAGCATAACCAGATCTGGATGGACCTTTCCCTTAACCTTAAAGCCGTCGTGGCCCAGCAATTGGTGCCGACGCCGGATGGCAAAGGACGCCGCGCGGTCATCGAGGTATTGATCAATACCCCTCTGGCCCAGGACCTGATCCGCAAGGGTGAAGTTCACAAACTGAAGGAACTAATGTCCAAATCCACCGAAATGGGCATGCAGACCTTTGACCAGGCGCTTTACCGACTCTACGCTGAAGGTGCGATCACCTACGAAGACGCGTTGGCCCATGCGGATTCGGCCAACGACCTGCGTCTGATGATCAAGCTGGGTGCCGATGCGGCCGGTTCTGATAAGCTTTCATCCACGGTCGACAAGCTGTCGATCCAGGACGATTAGGAATAGGGGGCCGGAAAATTCGGCCCCGCTTTCCTGTTCGCCGTACGTCCTGCTCTATTGAAGGCGTGACCGGCCCGGTCACGCCTCGATACCCGGCCTTTCCACGCTCGAAAGAACGTCCAGTCTCGAAAGACTTCGCGGTTCTGGAACTTCGTCGTCTTGCAAGAGTCTGCAGTTCGGAAGAGACAGTCTCCAGATAGTCGAAAGACAAGCGATTGTAATAACTAACAATATGCAATCCAAATGGGTTGCCTTAGCATTTGAGGCCAGCGCTGGCTCGTGCGTATACTCGCGTCCCTACGACTTTAGGCGGAGATCCAATAACATGCGAAATAACAAGACCTTGTCACGTGCAATCGTCGCTTCAGCTCTCTCATCAACATTCTGTGCCCCTGCCGTCATGGCTGGTGGTTTTGCATTGAACGAACAGAGCGCCAGCGCGATGGGTGCGGCCAATGCCGGTACCGCAGCCAATCCAGAAAACGCCACAACCGTTTACTTTAACCCGGCGGGCATGAGCCAGCTGTCGGGCACCAATATCTCCTTTGGTGCGGCGGTACTGGACATCGATGCCGAGGCAAAGAAAGAGACGGCGAGTGCGAGGAACACGCTTGGGCAGCCTGTAAGCGGCTCTAATGGCGGCGACATTGCCGATCTCGCTGTTCTGCCGAACTTTTTCATGACCCATGAACTCAACGATACTGTGGATGTGGGCTTTGGCATCCATGCCCCCTACGGTTTGGCGGCAGACTACGAGAACGATTTCGTTGGCCGTTTCTTTGCCGATAAGACCGAGCTGCAAGTGATCTCGTTTAGCCCGTCCATTGCCCTGAATAATGGTGAAGGATTCTCCCTCGGCTTTGGCGTGAACGTACTTTATGCCGAAGGGCGTCTGAGCAAGTATCAGGATTACAGCGGTAACGAAGCGCAGTTGCGCCAGCTGGGCTATGCCGGCCCGGCCCTGGAGCAAGGCTATTTCGATGTCGAAGGCGATGATGTTGGCGCAACCTTCTCCTTTGGCCTGTTGTATGAGCTAACAGAACGTACGCAAATCGGCTTGTCGGGCCAGACAGGGACCGAACTGGAACTGGAGGGGGATGCCAAGCTGTCCAACTTTCCGCAAGTCTCCTTGGGAGCGGGCGGTCTTGACGTCAACGTTGCAAACGTCAGGGAGAATGCGGTTGTGCCGCTCGAGATTCCCGAGAGCCTGACCTTTGGCGTTCGCCACCAGCTCACGGATACCGTCACGCTGCTGGCAGGTGCGACGTGGGCCAAATGGAGTCGCTTCGAAGCGCTCGACGTGGAGAGTGATGAAGAAGGCGGTGCAATCTCTGCCGTTGGCGGTCCCAAATATGGCGACGAAGATATCATTGGCCATGTCTCCGAAAACTGGAAAGACACATGGCAAGTGAACGTCGGTGCCATCTGGCAGGCGACCCCGGAGTGGGCGTTCAAGGCCGGGTACGCGTATGACGAGTCGCCGGTGAACGAGAACTTCCGTACCGCGCGTATTCCATCGGATGATCGCCAGTGGCTCACCCTTGGCACCCAGTACGCCCACGCCCAGTCCGGTTGGACGGTCGATGTCGCAGCCGGTGTTCTGCTGTTCGACGACGTCGACGTCAACGAACAGGAGTATACGGTTGACGACGAGCCGGCCGAAGGCGCAGCAAGCTATTCAGCAACTTATGAGCTGAGCGCCTGGGGCGCAGCGGTACAGGTCAGCAAGGCATTCTGATACGCGAGTACCGATCGACGTGACGAACAGGCAGGCCCCCGGGCCTGCCTGTTTTTTTGGGTGCTCAAAAAAGCAGCTGGGTGCGCACTCGGTCTTGCACTCAGCTTGAATCAATGAGCGGGTACGACCATCTTGCGTCCACGGTAAGTGATCGTCCGGGTCTTACCCTCGCCTTCTGCTGCGGATGCGGGCGCAGGTGGCTCCGTCAGGGCCTGCCCACGATAGCGTTTGTCTTCCGAGCCTGGTGTGGCGTCTTCGTCAGTGAGTTCGGGGACCTGCTCGATAAGTTCTTCCCAAGTCCGGGTTAGGTGCGATGAGCGCGATTGCTTTGCATACGAGGCGAGGCGTTGTTCCAGATCTTCATCGGTCAGGTGAAGCTTAACGCCGAATTCAGCCAGTATCAGCCTACGACACTGGTGCACGAGCTTGAGTAGTCCGCGGTCCAGCAGCCAACTGCGTTCTGGTGCTAGCGTCATCATCATTTTTACCTCGGTGATTGGGCGCGCCGCGGGCGGCGGCCGGTTCCACGACATGATAGATGCCGATCAGGTTTGTTTTTTATCGGTATTGGTGTTTAAAGCGAAAAATGTGCCGGCCGGAGATGTCATAAAAGTACGTGGTTTTGCTTACCTTTCCGGAAATTGTGCACGCTATTCTGGCGCGGCGCCCTAAAAGAGGGCGGCTTCGCGTGGTGCATTCCTTGATCTTTCGCATTGACCGGGGCGACGGCTGCGCCTAAAGTGCCCGCCATATAAAATGACGCTTCTGTCATCTGAGGTTTGAGCCTCGAATAAATACGCAAGCGGTGCTCGCGCAAGCGAGTGAAACGGGAAACTGGTGAAAATCCAGTGCTGCCCCCGCAACGGTAAACAGTGAACGACGACATGATCGGCGTGTTGACGCTTCCGGAGCCATTCCGGAGTGTTCAGGCGCGCCCGCCACTGGGCTACGGCCCGGGAAGGCGTTGTCGTCCACATCGCTTAGCGATGTCATTGTGAGCCCGGAGACCGGCCGTTTGCACTTTTCCCCGTCTTTTCAGTCGGGGGCCTGACATGCGGTGTAGCGGAGGGCTTCACCGGTGGCTACCTGCCCTACGCCAGCAGCCGCTCGTCCCTCTACTCGCCCGTTCATCCGACGCTGTCTTGATGAAGGACGACATAGTGAAGAACCCAGCCCGACTTTTCCTTGGCCTGATGGCCGGCATCATTTCCTCCACGCTGTCTGCGGAGACCCTCAATCCCCTGGTTATTACCCCGACCCGTACGGCGCAGACGGTGGATGAGGCGAATGCTTCGGTGACGGTCATTAGTCGAGAGGATATTGAGCGAAGCACGGCGATGACGGTTGAACAGGTTCTACGTGCGGTGCCGGGTGTTTCGGTGACCAGCACCGGAGGTCCGGGTAAACAGTCCAGCGTTTTTATGCGGGGGTCCAATTCCGACCATGTGTTGGTATTGGTCGACGGGGTTAAAGTCGGTGGAGCTACTGCCGGCACGGCCCAGTTGGAGAATATCCCGTTGGCGTTGGTGGACCATATTGAAGTCGTCAAAGGCCCCCGTTCGAGTCTCTATGGTTCTGAGGCTATTGGCGGCGTTATCCAGATTTTTACGCGCCGTGGCACCGTCGAGCCGGAGATCATTTCCGAGGTGATTGCCGGGAACAATGGAACTTCAAGGCTTACCCAGCACTTTGGCGGCACTACAGGCAATACGGCCTACAGCCTATCGGCATCGATGTACGACACCGACGGGGTCGATTCCCAACCGGGCGGTGGGCAAAGCGACAACGATGGTTTTGAGACTAAATCGTTGGCTGCGAGCCTGGATCAGTGGGTGTCGGATAGTCTGGCGCTGGGTGTGAACTTCATGCATGCCCAGGGAAAAAACGACTACGACGGTGACGCCGCGTTCGGCGATCGATACTGGAATGAATTCGTCCAGCAGTCGGGGCGGTTCTTCGTCGACTACTTCGCCTCGGATAACGTGTCAATTCGCGCCCAGCTTGGCTTCGGGCGAGAGACGAACGAGAACTTTATCGATACAGGTGACTTTTTCGACTATGAAACCCGCCGTCGCCAGTATCTGCTTCAGGGTGATATCAGCCTGACGACGCATCAATTGCTGACCATCGGGCTGGAGCGCGTTGACGAGGAAGTTGATGCTTCGACCCAGTACACCGAGAGTGAGCGATACAACAATGCCGTTTTCGTCCAATGGCAGACCGTCGCCCAGCCGCTCCATGTGACGGCTTCTCTTCGCCATGATGACAATGAAAGTTTTGGGGAAGAAACGACGGGGATCTTGTCGGTCGGATATCAGGTGGCAGAGTTCTTCCGTCCCTACGCCAGCTATGGGACGGGCTTCAAGGCGCCCACTTTCAATGACCTGTATTCCCCGTTTGGTGCGAATCCGGATCTGGAGGCCGAAACCTCAGAAACATACGAAGCAGGCCTCAAGGGAAACGCGGGACGCTTTTCATACGAGTTGGCAGTCTACAAGACCAACTTTGACGAGTTGATCGTATTGGGTCCTCCACCATCTTATATCCCCTATAACGTCAATCGAGCGACTGCTGAAGGGGCTGAGTTAAGCGCTGCCTATGAGGCGAGCGACTGGTCCGTTGAAGTCGGCGCTGGCTATACCCGCGCGACCAACGATGAAACGGGTGATCAACTCGAGCGTCGTCCAAAATGGAACGGACGCTTGGCCGGTGCCAAGGTGTTTGGGAAGACCGAACTGAATCTAGAATTGCTTGGACGCACCGACGCCGTCGATACTGGCGGTGGCCATGTTCCGGGATACGTTATGACCAACGTGGGGGCAACGTACAAGGCGACTGAGTCGCTGGATCTCGGGCTGGATGTGACGAACCTGCTAGACCAGGAAGCAATCACAGCCGCCGGCTACGCTGGCCAGGTTCGAGAGGTGCTGGCAACGGTGCGGTATACCTACTAGGAGACAAATCGAGTAGGCGCAGAAACAAGACGGAGAAGAGGCGAGGCGCTTAATGCGCCTCGTCCCAGTTGTCCCCGACACCCGCCTCGACTAACAGCGGGACATCCAGTTCCGCAGCCTTGGACATACGCTCGGTCAATCCGGCGATCACCTTGTCGATAGCGGATTCCTTCACCTCCAGGATCAGTTCGTCGTGCACCTGCATGACCATGCGGGCCTCTTCAGCGTGACTGTCCAGCAGCCAATTCTCTACGGTGACCATCGCCCGCTTGATGATGTCCGCAGCGGTCCCCTGCATGGGGGCGTTGATGGCGGTGCGCTCGGCGGCCTGTTGCATCTGCTTGTTGCGCGCGTTGATCTCCGGCAAATAGAGGCGGCGACCGAACAGGGTTTCCACATACCCCTGGTCGTGGGCCAGTTTGCGGATGTTGTCCATGTAGTCGGCGACGCCCGGATAGCGGTGGAAGTACAGATCGATATACTCCTGCGCTACCTTGCGTTCGACGCCGAGTTGACGGGACAGGCCGAAGGCGGACATGCCGTAGATCAGACCAAAGTTGATTGCCTTTGCACTACGGCGCTGCTCGCCGGTGACATCTTCCACAGGCGTGTCGAATACTTCGGCGGCGGTGGCGCGATGGATGTCCTTGCCCTCGGCGAAGGCCTTGAGCAGACTCTTGTCGCCGGACAAGTGGGCCATGATGCGCAGTTCGATCTGGGAATAGTCCGCCGCAACCAGCTTGTAGCCTTCCGGTGCGATAAAGGCCTGGCGGATGCGCCGCCCTTCTTCCGTTCGGATGGGAATGTTCTGCAGGTTGGGTTCGGAAGATGACAGGCGACCTGTCGCGGCTACTGCCTGGTGGTAGGACGTATGGACGCGGCCTGTTCGGGGGCTGACCATCTCCGGCAGCCGATCGGTATAGGTGGATTTGAGCTTGCTCAGACTGCGGTGTTCCAGGATCAGGTGCGGCAGTTTGTACTCGTGAGCCAGTTCCTGCAGTACCGGTTCCGCAGTGGAAGGTGCGCCTTTCGGGGTTTTCTTGATTACCGGCAAACCAAGCTTCTCATAGAAGATGGCCTGCAACTGTTTGGGCGATCCCAGGTTGAAAGGCTCGCCGGCCTCTTCGTGGGCGGCCTGCTCCAGCTCTGCCATGCGTATGGCCAATTCCTGACTATGGCGCCGGAGGGTGGCGCTGTCCAGCATCACGCCGCGCTGCTCCATATGCGACAGCACCGGTACCAAGGGCAAGTCAATGTTCTGGTAGACCGAATCGAGTTTGGGCTCGGCAGCCAGTTTCGGACGCAGGGTGCGATGCAGACGCAGGGTGATATCTGCATCTTCAGCGGCATAGGGGCCAGCCTGCTCCAGGGAAATCTGGTTGAAGGTGAGCTGCTTGGCACCCTTGCCGGCGATGGATTCGAACGAAATCGTGGCCTCGCCCAGGTATTTCAGGGCAAGACTGTCCATATCATGGCGTGATGCCGTGGAGTTCAGTACGTAGGACTCCAGCATCGTATCTTCCGTGATCCCCTCCAGGGAAATGCCGTGGTTGGCGAGTACGTTCTTGTCGTACTTGAGGTTCTGGCCGACCTTTTTCTGGCTGGAATCTTCCAGCAGGGGTTTAAGCTGGCCGAGTACGTAGTTTGGCTCCAGTTGTTCAGGGGCACCCATGTAATCGTGGCCAAATGGGACGTAAGCCGCTTCGCCGGGCTCAATGGCGAAGGAGACACCCACGACTTCGGCCGTGGAGTAGTTAAGGCTGGTGGTCTCGGTATCGAAGGCGAAAATATCGGCTTTCTTCAGGCGCTCGACCCACTCGTCGAACTCCGCTTTATCGGTCACTGTCGAATAATGCTTTTCCGGCGTCTCGGGCGTCGACTCCTCGCTGGAAACATCGACGACGCCTTCCTGGCGGCTGAGCTCGTCCACCCAGGTCTTGAATTCCAGCTCCTTGAACATGGCCAGCAGTTTTTCCCGGTCGGGCTCGTCCGGCTGTACGTCGGTAATACCGAACTCCAACTCGACGTCGACCTTGATGGTAGCCAATTCGCGGCTGAGCGGCAGGATTTCACTGGCGGCACGCAGGTTGTCGCCGATCTTGCCCTTGATCTCGTCGGCGTGTTCAACCAGCTTGTCCAGGTTTTCGTAGGACTGCAGCCACTTCACTGCAGTTTTCGGCCCGCATTTCTCCACCCCGGGAATGTTGTCCACCTTGTCGCCCACGAGGGCGAGGTAATCGACGATCTGCTCGGGCCCAATACCGAACTTCTCCTTCACGCCCTCGCGGTCCATGGTGGTTTCGGTCATGGTATTGACCAACGTCACATGATCGCTGACCAGCTGAGCCATATCCTTGTCGCCGGTGGAAATCACCACGTCCACGCCTTTGGCGGTCGCCTCGCAGGCTAGAGTGCCGATAACGTCATCGGCCTCGACGTTGGGTACGATCAACAGGGGCAGCCCCATGGCGCGGATAATCTCGTGGATCGGCGCGATCTGGGTGGCCAGGTCTTCGGGCATCGGGGGCCGGTGGGCCTTGTATTCCTCGTAGAGTTCGTGGCGGAAGGTCTTGCCCTTGGCATCGAACACTACGACGACCTTCGAGCCCGGGAAGTCCTGGTCGAGACGCCGGATCATGCTGATCACACCCTTTATCGCGCCGGTCGGCTGTCCTTTGCTGGTCGTCAGCGGGGGCAGGGCGTGAAAGGCGCGAAACAGGTAGGACGATCCGTCGACGAGAACTACCGGTGGCGTCTGTGTCTGACTCATAGGTGCTGGATTCCGGTTGTGTAGGTGGCGGCGTTATGTAAATCTCAGGAAAATACCGTCGAATTCAGGATGCCAAGGTTAACATGAAAAGATCCATTGCCCTGCTGACCGCGCTCGCCGCAAGCGCTTTTCCCGTTGCGTCATTTGCAGAGGAAGCCCAGCCGCAGGATGCTCAGCCAGTCAACCCGCCCGTCCGTGCGTCCGAATACCAGCCTACGCCGGGGGAGCCCCAGGTGGTCATCCGTCCAGGTGAGGATGCGACCTACTATGAGTATCGGGTCAACGGGGAGTTGCGGGAAATCAGGGTCAAGCCCAAGGTGGGACCGGTCTACTACCTGGTTCCGGTAGACGGCGGGTTCATCCGGCAGGATGGCTCCCAGCTGGTTGTACCCAAGTGGGTGTTATTCGAATGGTAAGTTGAGGGTAATCAACCCGTCCGAGTGACTGGCGGCCTGTGCTCAGGCCGCACACACAGATAGGAATTTTTGCCTGTCGGGCGGGACCCCCAGCGGGCCCGCCCTAGCTTATTCGATGTATGTCCGGGCCCTTAGATAATATTGACCGACACCGCCTTCGAGCGCTGGCTTTCAAGCCCTTCCACGTCCAGAGTGGATACCGAGAATTCATACACGCCCGGGCTGAAGCCTTCCAGTGGGTAGCTCGTATTGCCGGCATCGTCGATGTCGATGATACGGAAAGCATCCTGATGACGGAGTTTGTAGTAGATCCGATAGCCACCAATTTCGCCGGCGTACAGCTTTGAACCGTCTGCCCGGGTGGCCGGCGCCAGCCACTGCAGGTGGACGACAGATGGCTGGAGCCCTGCGTCGACGAGGGAGTCGCTCTCGGCATCGTAATAGGCATTGGTTGATGCTCCGGTGGAGGAGCCGCCGGTCTTGCAGCCAGCGAGTGCGAAGGTGGCCAGAAGCAAATAGGCGAGGGGGAGCCTCATGTTGAATGATTGATTACTACGCATAATGAGCCTGTCTTCTTTTGTCTGGTCCGTCTACTTAAGCGGACTTGTTACAGCGACGGGACAGGCGAGGAGTCTTTGGAAACCTGTCCCCAATATTAAAGCTGCTTCATTATGCAAAGTGGTTTTAACGCCTCACGTAAGTATTTCGTCGTTTTTCTGTGAGATATCTCCTAAAAATCA
This sequence comes from Marinobacter nanhaiticus D15-8W, assembly GCF_036511935.1. Taxonomy (NCBI): domain Bacteria; kingdom Pseudomonadati; phylum Pseudomonadota; class Gammaproteobacteria; order Pseudomonadales; family Marinobacteraceae; genus Marinobacter; species Marinobacter nanhaiticus. The sequence goes on from NZ_AP028878.1 coordinate 778,127, forward strand.
GCCAATTGAGACCTACAGCACGTTTTCTCTGTTACATTAAATAACATAAGTGCTTGCTGGAGCGTTTCGCTTATGCGGCTTGCGGCCCTCCTAGTATGAATATTCTAATTTTTGGACGTAACTTCAGTGTTGTTATCTGAAGGCGTCTACGACGCCGAATTTCAGCACTATGTAAAGACAAGGGAGAGGCACCGCAATGGGTAAGCTAAGAACCTATCAGGAACAGCTTCAAGAAATCGTTGAGAAGGGCATTAATTCGGCCGAGGAGCAGCAGAAGAAGCTGGCGGCCAAGCCTTTCAGCTACGCGGAAAAGCTTGAGAAAGAAGCTCGCGGGTATAGCGTCAAGAATCTGCGCAAGCGTTATGACGGCTACAGCGAGAGCCTGTTCGAGCAACTACGTAGCCTGAACACGCGTTTCGGCTCCCTGGCGTCGGATGTGGTTGCCCGTATCGAGAAAGAAACCGTTGAGAGTGCCGACGCGGTTGCCGCGACAGCCAATGAAGTCTCCGACCAAGCCAAGCCGGTGAAAAGGACTCATGCGCCGACAGGCAAGCGTGGGGCCAATACGCGCAAGGCCGCGTCGACCAAGAAGACGGAGCCTGAATCTGCCTGACGGATGGTCGATAACGAAAAGAGCCGCAGACGCGGCTCTTTTTTATTTGCCAAGGGTATCCCGGTCAGCGCTCCATGAAGACTAGTCGGCGCGGCGGGCTTCCTGGGTGGGCGTCTTGGTTTGCGGTTCCAGGGAGAGTGTCCGGTTTTCGCCGGTGATGGCTTCAAGGCGCTCGATTTTCTGCTCGTAGGTCGCGCGAATCGCCTGGGTTTCCATATTCTGGACCGCGATTTCCTTTTCGATCTCACGGATCTGGGCGTGCAGACGCTCGATTCGGGTCGTCAGGTTTTCCGGTACCTCCCGTCCTGCGCGCTCAAGATCCGCGGCCTTGCTTTGCTGTTCTTCCAGCTGGCTCTCGATAACAGAGATGTTGCCACGCTTGAGCTGAACCAGGCTGTCAAGCTCCTGAAGTTTACGATGAAGGGCGCGAACGGCATCGTTGGGATGACTGAACGTACGCAACAGTTCCGCATCCTCCTCGCGCTGCTTTTCAGCCTGGGCCTTGCGCTTCTTCTCCGCTTCCCGGGCAGCGATTTCCTCTGCTGTGGGTGCCGGTTCGACCACATCAACGACGCGACCCTGGGTATTGAGAATTTCATACCCACGGGTTGAGCTTTCGGAAGGCACCGTGTTACTGATGACCATGCGCCCGTTGTCGTCCTTATAGCGGTACATGGTGGACGCCAGGGCCGATGAGGTTGCCAGGCTAAAGCATACGGCTGCTGCCAGGGCAAGTCGCGGTACGTGTCTCATAAACTGCTGATTCACCGTTTGCTATGGATTGCCTGAAGAATAACAGACTTTGCCGCGACGGCTTGTGAAAAACGGTTATCGAGCGTGTCAGTCTTCGTGATCATTTCTGAAGCTGGAACGTTCGCTCGCACGCAAAGCCTCAGATGCCGTAGCGTTCCCGGTAGTCTTCCACCTTGCGGGCGTTCTCGGCGAAACCTTCCTGGCCCGACAGGTAGCTGATCACCTGCTCAAGACGAATGATGCTGACCACGGGAAGGTCGAACTCGGCCTCGACTTCCTGGATAGCGGAGAGTTCGCCCTGACCCCGTTCCTGGCGGTCCAGTGCAATCAGGACGCCCGCCGGTTCGGCGCCGGCGGCACGGATGATGTCGATGGATTCGCGAATCGCCGTACCGGCGGTGATCACGTCATCGATGATCAGCACTTTGCCCTTTAATGGTGCGCCAACGATATTGCCGCCCTCACCGTGATCCTTTTTCTCCTTGCGGTTGAACGCGTAGGGGCGGTCGTCGCCCGTTTCCGCCAGCGACATGGCGGTGGCAGCGGCCAACGGAATGCCCTTATAGGCAGGTCCGAAAAGGATGTCATAATTCAGGCCGCTATTTTGCAGGGCAGACGCATAGGCACGCCCGAGTTGCAGCAAATCCGACCCCGTGTTGAACAGGCCAGCGTTGAAGAAGTAGGGACTTTTGCGCCCGGACTTGAGTGTGAACTCTCCGAAACGCAGAACGTCGCGACGGATGGCGAATTCGATGAAATCGTGCTGATAGTCGTGCATGGCGAGGGGTTTCTTTCAAAACGGCACAAAAACGGTATCATACACACAAACGTTTCAGGGAACATCTATGCGGGTAGTATCGATCAGCGTCAACGGCCTGGCGCAGGCTATTGACCGGGGTTTTTTTGACTGGCTGGCGGACCAGGATGCAGATGTCGTATGCGTCCAGGATCACCGCATGCGGGTCTATGAATTCGACGACCCCCGATACGTGCCTGAGGGCTATGAAGCTTACTTCATCGATGGCGAGGAAACCGAACACGGGGGCGTCGGCATTTACACCCGCCATTTCCCCAAAGCCATCATCTACGGTTTCGCCAACGAAATGGCCGATCGCGAAGGCCGCTTTATCCAGGCGGATTTCGACAAGGTCAGCGTCGCCTGCGTATTGGCGCCCTGCGCCCTGGGTCGCGAAGACGAGGTGACCGGCGAGAACGACCTGACGGTGCTGGACCATAAGGACGCCTTCATGGAGGCGTTTGGCCAGCATATGCAGAAGACGTTGCGTAAGCGTCGTCAGTTTATCTTCTGCGCCAACCTGCAGACGGCTCACCACGTTACCGATACCAGCCCACGCTACCACAAGCTGGACGTGTCCGGCTTCCTGCCCCATGAGCGGGCATGGCTCGACCGGCTATTCGATGAAATGGGCTGTGTCGATGCATTCCGGGAAGTCAATAAGGAAGGTGACCAGTTCACCTGGTGGCCGGAATGGGCCGAAGGCTGGCGCAAGCACGCCGGCTGGCGGACGGATTATCAGCTTGCCACGCCCGGCATCCGCAAGGCTATCGAGGATGCCTGGATCGACGACGAGACGCGTTTTTCCGATCACGCGCCGATCATTATCGATTACGATATCGAGATTGGCTTCTAGGCCAGGTCTTCGCGAGTCCGTAAAAAAACGGCCAGCATCTGCTGGCCGTTTTTTTGTTTCTACTGCCGCCGCTTGGCTCGGCTTACTTTTCCAGCGCCAGCTTCTGCAGGTCGAACAGGTAGTTGATGCCCTCCTTTGCTAGCTTCAGCATCTCATCCAGTTCCTCTTGGGCGAAAGGCTCGCCCTCGGCCGTACCCTGGATTTCAATAAAGCCGCCGCGGTCGGTCATGATGACGTTCATGTCGGTTTCAGCCGCGGAGTCTTCCAGATAGTCCAGGTCGACCACAGTGTTTCCGTCGTGCACGCCGACGGAAATAGCGCCAACCATCTGAACGAGCGGAGAGGTTTTCAGGCGGCCTTCGGCAACCAGATGATCCAGTGCGTCCACCAGTGCAACGCAGCCGCCGGTGATGGATGCGGTGCGGGTGCCACCGTCGGCCTGGATGACGTCACAGTCGATAGTGATAGTGTGTTCGCCCAGCTTGGACAGGTCCACCGCGGCGCGCAGGGAGCGGCCGATCAGGCGCTGGATCTCCACGGTGCGGCCGCCCTGTTTTCCGCGTGCGGCTTCACGGCCCATGCGGCTGCCGGTGGAGCGAGGCAGCATACCGTACTCGGCTGTGATCCAACCCTTGCCGGTCCCTTTGAGGAAGCGGGGCACGCTATTGTCGACTGATGCGGTACAGATAACTTTGGTGTCGCCGAATTCGATCAGGACCGAGCCTTCGGCGTGCTTGGTATAGTTGCGGGTGATGCGGATATCGCGGGTCTGTTCAGGCGCACGTCCACTGGGTCGCATAGGTTATCCTGTATTGATTGGGAATGGGTTTAAGATGGTTGGATGATGTGGGATCAGCAAGGCAGTGTAACATGCGCGGAACCGAGAGTTCAGACCGGTCGCCCGATCACAGGCAGGCCTGCTAGAATAGCCGCACGTTAACGACAGTCGGAGTTCACATGATCAGAAGCATGACAGCCTTTGCCCGCAAAGACACCGAAGGTGAGTGGGGCTCGCTGACGTGTGAAATCCGGACCGTCAACCATCGCTACCTTGAGCCGACGTTCCGCCTGCCCGAACCGCTACGAGACCTTGAGAACGGCTTCCGCGAGTCGATCCGCAACCGGCTGCGTCGCGGCAAGGTGGAGATCGGCATGCGCCTGCAACTGGCCGAACAAACGGCCGGCGGACTCAAGGTTAACCTGCCGCTGGCCGAAGAGATCAACGACGCGGCCAACCACATCAATCGCATCCTCGACAATCCGGCGCACATCAACGCCCTCGATGTGTTGCGCTGGCCCGGTGTCCTTGAGTCTGCGGAGCGGGACATGGAACCAGTCAAGAAGGCTGCCGGCGAACTGTTCTCAGCGACAGTGGCTGAACTTGTCAGCGTACGGGAGCGGGAAGGCGAGCGCCTGCGGCCGCTGTTCGATACCCGCCTGGAAGAGATGACGGCCTCCGTCGCAGAAGTGCGCAAGCGCATGCCTGACTTGCTGAAGCAGCAGGAACAGAACCTACGCGACCGTTTTGCCGCAGCCCAGGTGGAGCTCGATCCCGAACGCGTGGCCCAGGAAATGGTGATGCTGGCGCAGAAGTCCGACGTGGCCGAGGAGCTGGATCGGCTGGACACCCACGTCAGTGAAGTGCGGGAAACCCTGAATAGCGATCAGGCCATTGGCCGGCGGCTGGACTTTCTGATGCAGGAGCTTAACCGCGAAGCCAACACCCTGAGCAGCAAGTCCATCGACGCCGACGTCACCCGGGTGGCCGTCACCCTGAAAGTGCTGATCGAGCAGATGCGCGAGCAGGTCCAGAACCTCGAATAACAAGGAACTTCATTTCCTATCGCGTACCCTCTTCGGTTTGGGGCGCACCCTGTCTATCGTTGTATTTTGTCTATTGCTGTGAGGAGACAAGGCTGATGAGTGAGCCGGTCGATAAAGGCACTCTTTTTGTGATTTCGGCGCCATCCGGGGCAGGTAAGACCAGCCTTGTTGCGGCCATGCTGGAACGGGACCCGATACTCTGCGTCTCCGTTTCCCACACGACACGCCCCATGCGACCGGGCGAGCAGGACGGGGTCAACTATCACTTCGTCGAGCGCGAGACCTTCCAGAGTATGATCGGCCAGGACGATTTCCTCGAGCATGCGGAAGTGTTTGGCAACTTCTACGGCACCTCCCAACGCTGGGTCGAGGAAACCCTGTCCCAGGGAAAAGACGTTATCCTGGAAATCGATTGGCAGGGGGCGGTGCAGGTACGTCGCCTGATTCCCAATTGCGTCGGGATCTTCATCGTGCCGCCTTCGCCGGAAAGCCTGCGTGCGCGACTCACCGGTCGCGGGCAGGATGCGGACGACGTGATCGAGCGTCGCCTGCGGGAGGCGGCGGAAGAGTGCAGCCACGCCCTGGAGTTCGATTACCTCGTGGTCAACGACCAGTTCGACGTGGCGCTGGAAGAATTACTCTCGATCGTGCGTACCCAGCGCTTGAGCGTCGAGCGCCAGGAAGTTCGCCACGCCGACCTGCTCGCCGCCCTGGTTTCCGGTGGAACGGCGTATACAAATTGAGCGTTTTTGATATACTGCGCGGTCTGCTCTGCACCGTCAGGCTGGGCAATCAGTTATCTTTTTAATTTTCGGGGAAATTATGGCACGAGTCACTGTTGAAGACTGTCTGGATCACGTCGATAACCGCTTCGAGCTGGTGATGCTGGCGACCAAGCGCGCGCGTCAGATCGCCACTAAAGGCCACGAGCCGATGGTCCCTGAGGAAAACGACAAGCCGACGGTACTCGCCCTGCGCGAAATCGCCGAAGGCAAAGTCGACCGTGCTCTGATCCAGCAGGAAGACGAAGAGTAAGTAGATTCCGCAGATTGGTCCTTGCAGCCTTTTAGCGGCGGTTTGTTAACAGGCTTACTGATTGAAATCTGCGTAGCGGCTCTTATAGTAAGTAGTACGACGCCGTGAAACGGCTGTCTGTAAGGGCAAAGGAAGACCCGAGTGTCATGCATTCGGGTTTTTTTGTCGGTGATTCACCGGGATTCGAGTCTCGCTTTAAGCACACCAGTGCTAAGGACAAGCGGCGGGGAATTCCTTCAGTCACTGGAGGCGCAGTGTCAGCAGAGGCCACGGCGATCAGCTCCGTCGATACGCTTGCGGAGCAACTGAGTACCTACCTTGATACGCCCCGCATCAATCAGGTGCGGCGAGCCTACTATTACGCCGAGCAGGCCCATGAAGGCCAGATGCGCCGCTCGGGCGAGCCGTATATTACCCACCCGCTGGCGGTCGCCCGCATTCTCGCCGACATGAAGCTGGACCATCAGAGCCTGATGGCCGCCATGCTGCATGATGTCATTGAGGATACCGGTATTCCCAAGGACGCGTTGTCCGAACAGTTTGGCGAACCTGTCGCCGACCTGGTGGATGGCGTTTCCAAACTGACCCAGATCGAATTTCGCTCCCGCGCCGAGGCCCAGGCGGAGAACTTCCAGAAGATGACCCTGGCCATGGCCCGGGATATCCGCGTTATTCTGGTCAAGCTCGCAGATCGGCTGCACAACATGCGCACGTTGGGGCATATGTCCTACGAGAAACGACAGCGCATTGCGACCGAGACCCTGGACATCTATGCGCCGATAGCCAACCGGCTGGGCATGCACAGCCTGTGCACCGAGTTGGAAGACCTGGGCTTCTCCTTCCTTTACCCGATGCGTTCGCGCTATATCTCCAAGGCGGTGGAGAAATTGCGCGGCAGTCACCGGGAAATCATCGAGGAAATACGGGGCAAACTGGAAGAAAAGCTCAATGAGCGCGGGCTGCCGGGCCGCATAATCGGTCGCGAGAAACACTTGAACAGCATCTATAACAAGATGAAGTTCAAGCACAAGTCCTTCCATGAAATCATGGATGTCTACGCCTTCCGCATCATTACCGACACCACCGACGACTGCTACCGCATCCTCGGCGCCGTTCACAGTCTTTACAAACCGCTTCCCGGCCGGTTCAAGGACTACATTGCCATGCCCAAGGCGAATGGCTACCAGTCCCTGCACACGACCCTGTTCGGGATGCACGTGAACATCGAAATCCAGATCCGCACCGAAGAAATGGAGCAGATTGCCAACAACGGCATCGCGGCCCACTGGCTCTACAAGAACGACAACTCGGCTGTGCTGGAAGTCAGCCAGCGCCGAGTGGATCGCTGGGTCCAGGGCCTGATGGAGATGCGCGAGCGGGCGGACGATTCCCTGGAATTCATCGAGCATGTGAAGGTCGACCTGTTCCCGGACGAAATCTACGTATTCACGCCCAAGGGCAAGATTCTCGAACTGCCCGGCGGAGCGACGCCGATCGACTTTGCCTACGCTATCCACACGGATATCGGTAACGCCTGCGTGGCCTGCCGTATCAACCGCAACCTGGGTTCGCTGAGTCAGCCGCTACAAAGCGGGCAGACTGTCGAGGTCATTACCGCTCCCGGCGCGCGTCCAAATCCCGCTTGGCTGAGCTTCGTCGTCACTGGGAAGGCGCGCAGCAGCATTCGCCATTTCCTCAAGTACCAGAAGAAGGCGGAATCGCTGGAGCTGGGCAAGACGCTGCTCAAGAAATCCCTGGCGGGCTTCGACTACACGCTTTCGCAGATTGACGAAGCGCAGCGCCAGCGGGTCTGCGACCACAACCAGGCGGCAAGCTTCGACGATCTGCTCAGCGATATTGGCCTGGGTAATCGAATGGCTTACATCGTGGCGCGCCAACTGGTTTCGGATCCCGGCGGTGACAGCGGCGGCAGTGAGCGTCCGGACGACCGGGGAATCGTCAACATTGAGGCGGGCGGTCACGGCCGCGGGTCCATGACCATCCGCGGCACCGAAGGTTTGCTGGTGCGCTTCGCTAGCTGCTGCAAGCCGATTCCCGGCGATCCAGTGGTGGGCGTGATGGAGTCGGGCAGTGGCATGGTGATTCACAGTGATACCTGCCGCAAGTTGCCGGACAAGGATGCGGACCGGTCAGCGCTAACCCCCCTGAAGTGGGCCAAGGACATCACTGACGAATTCTCCGTGGAACTGCGCGTTGAACTGGAGCGTCAGCGCGGTGTGATCGCCGAGGTGGCCAGCGCCATTTCCCTCGCGGACGGTAATATCGAACGGATCAACGTGGAAGAGCAGAATGCCCGCCTGAGCATCGTCAGCCTGGTGGTCCACGTCAACGGGCGACGTCACCTTGCACGCGTGATGCGGCGGGTCCGCAACGTCCGTGCGGTGACACATATCGCCCGGGTTCGACACTAGCATTCCAGGCCGCAAGAGGCGGCCTGTTCCGTATATCCCGTATTTGTTGACAGGACGTGACGATCCCGGAGACGATCACTGTCTTTCTCGATCGATATGTCTTTCTTCAAAAAAGCCCGTTTCGGCGGGTGCAAGCAACAAGGGCACTCAACACGATGACAAACAAATCCGTAATCCAGACCGATAACGCGCCGGAAGCCATTGGTACCTACTCACAGGCGGTGAAGGCCGGGGATACGGTCTACCTGTCCGGCCAGATCCCACTGGACCCGGAAACCATGGAGGTGGTGAGCGGCGATATCAGCGTCAGCATTCGCCGTGTTTTCGATAATCTCTCCGCGGTCTGTGAGGCTTCTGGCGGTCAGTTGCAGGATATCGTCAAGCTCAATATTTACCTGACGGATCTGGGTAACTTCGCCACTGTCAACGAAATCATGGCGACCTATTTCCAGGAGCCTTATCCGGCCCGCGCCGCGATCGGTGTTGCTGCACTGCCCAAGGGCGTGCCGGTGGAAATGGATGCCGTAATGGTCCTGAGCTGATCAACGCTCCAAGGCCTTGATCAGTTCACCATAGCCTTCCCTGAATCCGGGATAGCGGAAATCGAAACCGCTGTCCCGCAAGCGCTGGTTCAAGCAGCGCTTACTGCCCGCGCGCGTCCCGCCGCGGGCTTCTTCCCCGGGCTCCGCGCATGGGACCTGTTCACGAATCCAGGCGACAATCTCATCCAGTCTCACTGGCGTCGAGTCACTGGCCAGATAGCGGTCGTGCATGGGGTTGCCGGCCAGCGAGTAACGTACCAGATGTGCAGCAGCTGCTGCTGCGTCTTCTTCGTGAATCCGGTTTGTGTAAGGGCCGGGTGACGCTGGATCGATACGCCCCTCCATCACAGACTGCAGGAAACGGCCACGACTGGGCCCATAGATGCCACTGTAGCGGATCACCGTGGCGGGATAGGCGCTGTTCAGCGCCAGGTGCTCGCCCTCCAGTACCCGCTGGCCACTGAACCGGTCGGGTTCTGTCGGGCTGTCTTCGTCCACCCAGCTGTCATCGTCCTGGTGGTAGACTCCGGTGCTGGAGACGAACAGCAGGCGGTTGAGCGAATGCCCATCGGTCTCCAGCGCGTCGATCAAATGACCTAGCCCAGTCACGAAAGCTGCCCGATAGCCTTCGTCGTCATAGCTATTGGGGGTCAGGCAGTAGACGACCGCGTCGAGGTTTGCTGGAAGCTTGCCATGCATACTGGTCGGGTCCTGCAGGTCGGCTTTGACGGGCTCTATATTCGCGGGTAGCGTTCTGATATTGCGTTTGAGACCGAAAACCCGGCTATCCTGAGCGAGGTCCGAGGCGATGCGGCTGCCGAGTGCGCCGCAGCCGACGACAAGAATGCGTGGTTCACTGATTGCCATAGTCAATTTCAATCCTTATTCTGTAAACCATTAAAACGCTGTCCGGGACCGATGACGTCCTGAGCCAATACAGACTTGAACCGATCCCGTGATTGTCCGGAGAAATCCATGACCCTGACCGAATTGCGTTACATCGTCACCCTGGCCCGAGAAAAGCACTTTGGCCGGGCCGCTGAACGCTGCCACGTCAGCCAGCCTACCCTGAGCGTGGCCGTTAAGAAACTGGAGGATGAGCTGGGTATCCCCCTGTTCGAACGCAGCAAGAGCAGCATCCGGGTGACGGAAACCGGATCGCAGATCATCGAGCAGGCCCAGCGCGTGCTGGACCAGGTCGGTGTGATCCGGGATATGGCCCAGAACGGCAAGAACCAGCTCAATTCGCCGCTTAAGGTTGGGGCCATCTACACCATCGGGCCCTACCTTTTCCCGCACCTGTTGCCGGAGCTGCGTCGGGCTGCGCCGGAAATGCCGCTGTTCATCGAAGAGGGCTATACCCAGGATCTGCGCAAGAAACTGCGTCAATCCGAGCTTGATGCCATCATCATTGCGCTGCCGTTCGAAGAGCCGGAGGTGGTAACCCTGCCGCTCTACGACGAGCCTTTCGTTGTGCTGCTGCCGGCTGGTCACCCGCTGACCAAGGAGAAATCACTTTCAGCTGAGCAGTTGGCGGAAGAGCAATTGCTCCTGCTGGGCCCGGGCCACTGTTTCCGCGACCAGGTACTGGAGTCCTGTCCGCCACTCGAGAATGCGATGGCCGCGCGCGCCACCAGCACCAGCGGCCGTCCCGCCCTGGTGACCGAGGGCAGCTCCCTGGAAACCATACGGCATATGGTGGCTTCTGGTTTGGGGGTTACGGTGCTGCCCATGTCCGCGGCCACGGCCATGGAGTACAAGGAAGATATCCTGACTGTGCGCCCGTTCAAGCCACCGGTACCGTTCCGGACCGTCGCCCTGGCCTGGCGCGTGACCTTCCCGCGACCCAAGGCTATCGATGTACTGTCGCTGGCGGCGAGCCAGTGCCGGGTGATCGAGAAATCCGATCAGGCCCTTCCCGTTACCGCAGCCTCCGCCTGATTTCCATGGCATAACCCATGGCTGCACTGGAAGATATTAACGTCACGACCCTGAAAGGGGTCGGTAGCGCGCTGGCAGGGACGCTGGCAAAGCTGGGGATCCATTCCCTGCAAGATCTGCTGTTCCACTTGCCTCATCGCTACGAGGACCGTACCCGAATTATTCCCATCGGCAGCCTGCATGTAGGCGATGTAGGTGTGGTCGAGGGCGAGGTGGTCAAGTCCGACCTGGTCATGGGGCGCCGCCGCAGCCTGCAGGTGACGGTGCGGGACAGCTCCGGCTTCCTGGTCCTGCGGTTTTTCCATTTCAACGCTTCCCAGAAAAACCAGCTCAGCGAAGGCGCCCGCATCCGCTGTTTTGGCGAGGTTCGACCAGGGCGCGCGGGATTCGAGTTCTACCATCCTGAGTACCAGGTCAATCCGCCACCCATGCCCGCGCCGGAAAGGGCCACCCTTACGCCGGTTTACCCTCTCACCGAAGGTATCCAGCAGCCAAGGGTACGTAGCCTGTGCCAGCAGGCGCTGCATTACCTCGACCGTTATCCGGTCAAGGAGTGGCTGCCGGACGCGCTGTTGGCAGATTTCCAGATGCCCGGTATCAACGAGGCCCTGCGCCTGGTGCATGCCCCACCGGCGGGTGCTCCGGTGCCCGCGTTGCTTGAAGGCCGGCACCCGGCCCAGCAACGTCTGGTGATGGAAGAACTGCTGGCGCACCAACTCAGCCTGCTGCGGGTAAGGGAGCAGATCCAGTCCAGGGAAGCGTTGGCGCTGTTGCCCCGGGGCGATCTGCCTGATCGCTTCCGCGATCAACTGCCGTTCCAATTGACCCAGGCACAGGAGCGCGTGCTTCTGGATATCCGTCAGGACTTGAGTCAGCCGCTGCCGATGCTGCGCCTGGTTCAAGGGGACGTGGGCTCGGGCAAGACCGTCGTTGCGGCACTGGCGGCCTTACAGGCGATCTCGTCAGGCGCCCAGGTGGCCCTGATGGCGCCGACGGAGATCCTGGCCGAACAGCACTATCTCAATTTCCAAGGGTGGTTCGAGCCCCTTGGGCTGGAACCTGCCTGGCTTTCCGGCAAGGTCAAGGGCAAGGTCCGTCAGGCCACGCTGGAGCGGGTCGCCAGCGGCGATGCGCGTATCGTAATCGGTACCCACGCACTGTTTCAGGACGACGTGGCTTTTGACCGGCTTGCCCTGGTGATCGTCGACGAGCAGCACCGTTTTGGTGTCCACCAGCGACTGGCCCTGCGCGAGAAGGGTGCGGCGGGTAGTCTCGCGCCACACCAGTTGATCATGACGGCGACGCCAATACCCCGCACCCTGGCGATGAGCGCCTATGCCGACCTGGATACCTCGCTGATCGACGAGTTGCCCCCGGGCCGCAAACCCATCGAAACCATAGCCATAGCCGATGCCCGTCGGGATGAAGTAATTTCCCGGGTTGAAGACGCGTGCCGTGCCGGGCGCCAGGCCTACTGGGTGTGTACACTGATAGAAGAATCCGAGGCCCTGCAGTGCCAAGCCGCCGAGGTGACCGCCGAAGATCTTCGTGAACGACTGCCGGACCTGAAAGTCGGACTGGTGCACGGGCGCCTCAAAGCCCAGGAAAAGGCGGGCATCATGCAGCAATTCAAGGACGGTATCCTGGATTTGCTGGTGGCGACTACTGTCATCGAGGTCGGGGTAGACGTGCCCAATGCCTCGTTGATCATCATCGAGAATCCGGAACGCCTGGGTCTGGCGCAGCTTCACCAGTTGCGTGGCCGCGTCGGGCGTGGGCACGAGGCGAGTTTCTGTGTGCTCATGTATCATCCGCCGCTGTCGCAAAACGGCAAAGCCCGGCTACAAGTACTGCGGGACAGCCAGGACGGCTTCGTTATCGCGGAGAAGGACCTGGAAATCCGAGGCCCAGGCGAGGTCCTGGGCACGCGACAGACCGGCATGATGCAGTTCCGCTTGGCGGATTTTGAACGCGATAAGGGATGGATCCCGGTCGTCCGTGAAGCCGCTCCCAGTCTGATGGGTGATCGCCAACGTGTGGAGGCCCTGATCCGTCGCTGGTTGGGCGAGCGCATCCGCTACGGTGACGTATAGTTATTCCAGAAGACCGGCTATTCCAGAAGATATTACAGTTTTGGGAACGATCGACGTCGATTCATCGTGTGACTTGTATCACGTTATGTCGGTGCCCGAGACGCTTTCCCATCGGGTTTTGCGCGCTTTAATAGGGCATGGGCTCACGGGAGTTGTGCCGCGCGAGTTACATCAGGCCCGGGTGCTGTTTCAGCAGTCTGTCGCCACGGGCCAGCTTCATAAGGAACCGGCAAGCCGCCTGTCGGCTCCACATAAGACAGTTTAGGGGGTTCGCATGGAACTGCCGATCGCAGTTCGAGATGCCCTTGATGCCGCGCGTCGCGGCCGGGGGATGCCGTTGTTCGAGATCGTGGAGGTGAATGGCGACAGCCATGCCTTGCGTATGGTGCCGTTGGAGGACTACCAGGGAAAGTTGCAGGTGATCTGCCGCAAGGCGGATCTGCTTGATGTCAATCGACTGAACAGCAAGCTGGGGCGGGATTTCCGTGTTATCAGCCGCAAGGAACTGTACCGGATCCGCGAGCGCCTGGGCGTGGAACTGTTGCCGGCGCTGCCGTCCCTGACCGGCTGGGAAACCATCGTCGACGAGGCTGTGGATAGCCAGGCTGTCGTTACCTTGTCCTATAAACCTGGCGGGCCGCAGATCGAGTTGCCCTCCGAAGCCTTCCACGTCATAACCGCCGACGCACAACGGATGAAGCTGGCAACATCCGCCGCTGATATCCGGGTTAACCTCTCCGAACCCCAGCTGGATCGCGAGCAGCTCCATAGCGCAATCGAGCGATTCACAAACCTGCGCATCCGCCAGCGCCTGGAAGACACCCTGGAGCTACCTCCGCTGCCGGAGACAGCCCAGCGCATCATCCATCTTCGGGTCAATCCCAATGCCGTCATGGGCGACCTGGTAGATATCGTTGAGAGTGATCCGAGTCTTGCGGCGCAAGTGGTGAGTTGGGCGTCTTCCTCCTTCTATGCGGCGGCCGGACAGGTGCGCTCGGTGCACGATGCCGTCTCACGGGTCCTTGGCTTTGAACTGGTCATGAACCTCGCCATGGGGTTGTCATTGGGAAAGGTGCTCAAACCGCCCGAGGATGAACCGGATGGCTACATCGGATACTGGCAGCAGGCGATCTGGCAGGCCCAGGCCGCCGGTGTGCTCTCCGCGATGATGCGTCGAGGGGAGCGGCCGTCTTTCGGGTTGGCCTATCTTGGCGGGCTGTTGCATAACTTCGGTTACCTGGTTCTGAACCAGGTGTTTCCACCCCATTTCCGGCTGGTTTGTCGCAATCTGGAAGCGAACGCCAACCTCGATTCGTCGCTGGTCGAACAACATCTCCTGGGTGTTACCCGGGAGCAGGTCGGGGCCCAGTTGATGGAGAACTGGGGGATGCCCGACGAAGTGGTGATAGCCCTCCGGCACCAGAAAAACCCGGCCTATGATGGGCCTTATTCGGTCTACGCCCACCTGCTGCGTCTTGGGCGCCAGTTGCTGATCGAGCGGGGGGTCGACCTGGGGCCGTCCCTGCCGTTGGAAACCAATATCTACGAGCAGCTCGGGCTGGATGCTAAAGCGGTCGCAGATCAGTTCGACGGCATGATGGATAATCGCGACAGCATCCTTGCCATGGCGGGCATGATGCAGCATTGAGGTGGCTTAGCTGATGTCCGGTCGCTCTCCCTCCTTCTAGGCGGCCGGTTTTCTTCACTCCTGCAATTATTGCTTTCCTTTTTGTGCCGGTCAGCTAGATTAAGAGTAGGCGTATCGTTTGAGACGGCAGTGCCCATGGAAAAGCAGACTGGGGGCAAGCCAGGCGTGTGCGGCTTTCTACCGCTTGGACGCCTATAGCGCCTTGTCCCACTTGGAGGTGCCTCATGGACAGGTTCATCTTCAACTCTGGCAGTATCTTTCATCTCCACCAGTTGGAGACCTATTTTCGTCACCGGGGTGGGCGCCACTTCCATCTGGCGGATGCGGACGAGCTCCTCGAACTCCTGCGGGTGACATCCCATTCACGGGACCGCATTATCCAGCGGTACTTCCGTCAATTCTGGCGCCAGCTGGATGCCGACCTTGTTGCCGCCTTGCGGAAGGACGGCGTCGCCGATCCCGAGCCCTACCGGGGCGCGTCTGATTTCAAGGTTTCGTCGTAAGCTCGAGAAGAGAGTCGTCGAAGACAGGTTGCAGTAAGTGTGGTGAGCGTCAGTAGTACGGCATTCTGCCGGAAGCAGTAACTCAGGTTGATCTGCACAAGCGGGTGATTGCCGGCCGAAGGGCCGGCTTTTTTATGTTCGGGGTTTTAGGCCTGCTGGTAGTAACTAAACGGATTCGACTTAATGGCCCTGAATATCGGGGAACGTGTGGTAACGGATTGCGGTTGCTGCGCGGCGGATGGCATCGGCGTGTTTCCTTTCCAGTTCGAAGCGCTGGGCGTCCATCTTGTCGATGAAACGTGAGGCCGTGTCCTGCCGGGCCTGGTGAGTGGGCATGTGCTGCAGGGCGTCGTGCATCTCCTGGAAGATCCTGTAGGGCGACTGGCTCAGCAGGTCTGGCGCCAGGTGGTCCAGCAGTCCCTTGATGCGCAGGCAGGCTTCAGAGTACTCCACCTGGTCCTGCTCGATGGACATGGCAAGGACGCGGATGCTTTGGATCATCTGCTCGCGACGCTCGTTCTGGAAAGCCAGGTTGCGGGCCTGCTGGCGGCTCTGCTGTTGTAGCAGCCGGCTACGTTGCCAGATGAATCTGCCCAAAAGGGCGATAACCAGAACCCCTGTGACGATAAGAATCCACTGGATCCACTGCGGCATGTACTAGCGCCTCCGGGTTGCGAACGATAAACGTAAGCCGTGGATTCTATCGTATTTGATTCAAGCTCGCTGACGCATGTCCTGGTGTTTCCTTGCGCGGACCTTGACCGGCTGTCCATTTAACACTGAGGTTCCGCTGACCGGATCCACCTGGTCGTCGCGGATAACATCGTTGATGCTGGCGCCAGCATGGGCTTCCGCCACCTTCCAGCCGATACCCTCGCGATTGTGTCCCCAGCCGTGGGGGATCGACACCACGCCGGGCATGACGTCTCCGGTAACCTCCACCGGGATGACGATCTGTCCGGCATCGGTGGCCACCTGGGCGTCATCGCCGTCAACTAGCTGGAAACGGGCGGCGTCGTCGGGGTGGATCAGCAGGGTGCAGCGACTTCTACCTTTCACGAGCCGTTGGCTGTTGTGCATCCAGGAGTTGTTGCTGCGCACGTGCCGGCGACCGATCAGCAGCAGGTCGTTGGAGGG
Organism: Marinobacter nanhaiticus D15-8W; assembly: GCF_036511935.1. NCBI lineage: Bacteria > Pseudomonadati > Pseudomonadota > Gammaproteobacteria > Pseudomonadales > Marinobacteraceae > Marinobacter > Marinobacter nanhaiticus. Next base: position 794,300 of record NZ_AP028878.1, read on the forward strand.
TTTCGCGCGCAGGAAGGCGTGCAGGCGGGCCAGGTCGTCCAGGTATCGCCGCGGAGCCAGGTTGATCTTACCGTCGCGGGTATACAGGCGGTCGGGCAGGCTCGGACGTAACGGACCGAGATCGACGCCATGGGGATTATCCCGCAGGGCGGCGAGGGAAAGTCCTTTTGGCAGATCCTGCCAGCGCCGGTCCAGTGGACTCAGCCGCGTCAGGTGGCGCAACGGATGGCGATCCGGCAGCACCGCTTCCATCAGGTCCACGGCAGGTTGCAAAGCTGGACGGATAGCGCCCACAGGCTGACCATAAGGGCCGGAGCGCAAGGCGACATCGAGCATGGCATCGGGGCCCAGTTTCTTGAAGGTGCGCCAGCCCAGTTCCTTGCGCAGCCCCAGGCGTCCACCGTTGCAGAGACGTTCGAGGCGATGGGCCAGCTCGAGCAGGATTTGCCAGTCGTGTCGTGCGTCCGCTGCCGGTTTGAACAGCGCATCGCTGAACTTGGCGACGTTGCGTACCGCCATCATATTGAAGATCAGGTCGTAGTGGCTGCGTTCCAGGGCGTGGGTGGGCGGCAGGATCACATCGGCGTGGCGCGTGGTCTCGTTCAGGTAGTAGTCCACCGACACCATGAAATCGAGCTGCTCGAAGGCTTTCTCCAGACGGGTGCCATTGGGGCTGGAAAGGACCGGATTCCCGGCAATGGTGACAAAGGCGCGGATCTGGCCATCGCCCGGCGTGAGGATCTCATCCGCCATTGTGCTTGAAGGGTACTCGCCACCAAATTCCGGCAGCCCTTTAACCCGGCTGCGGCGCTTGCCGAAGTGCCCGCTTTGGCCGGACATCGCTCCCAGCGCGACCAGGTCGACAGCCGGCTGGGTGAACATCAGGCCCCCGGTCGCATCCAGTTTGCCGGTCAGGATGTTGAGCAGGTAGATGAGCCAAGTGGACAGCCCGCCAAAGGGTTGTGTGCTGGTGCCCATGCGGCCATAGAGGACTGCGCGCCGGGTCTTGGCCAGGCGGCGGGCGAGGATGCGGATCGTGGTGGCCTCGATGCCCGTGTGCCGGCTTACCGCTTCCGGTGGGTAGGCGGCGCAAGCCAGGCGTACCAGGTCCAGGTCGCGGGTCCAGTGTTGGGCCGGACCCAGGTCCACCAAGTGTTCCTCGAATAGGGTGTAGACCATGCCCATCAATAGCAGGGCGTCCGACCCGGGCCGGATGAAATGGAAATCGTCTGCCTGCTGGGCCGTTTCCGTGCGGCGGGGATCAATAACAACCAGGTGTCCACCACGGGACTGGAGTGCTTTCAGTCGCCCGCGAAAATCCGGTACCGACATCAGACTGCCGTTGGAGGCCATCGGATTGGCACCAATGCAGATCATGAGCTCGGTATGGTCGATATCCGGAACCGGGAACAGTACCTGGTGCCCGAACATCTCCAGGTTGGCCAGCATATGCGGCAGTTGATCGTTGGAGGTGGCTGAGAATCGATTCTGGGTACCCAAAGCCCGCAGGAACGGCAGCCCGGCGATCATGGCGCCGTGGTTATGGACGTTGGGGTTGCCCTGGTAGGTGCCGATTGCATTACGGCCATACTCGGAGCGGACCCGGTGCAGGCGCTCGGCGACGAAGTCGAGCGCGGTCTCCCAGTCCGTTTCTTCCCAGCCATTACCGGTGCGGAGCAGGGGGCGCTTCAGCCGGTCCGGATCATCATGCAGGTCCTGCAGGGCAACGGCCTTGGGACAGATGTGGCCTCGGCTGAAGGGATCGTCCGCATCGCCTTTTACCGAGGCGATCCTCCCTTCCTTCACTTCGATCGCTACGCCACACATGGCTTCGCACAGGTGGCAGGTGCGGTAGTGAATGCCGTTCTCCATGGTGATCTCTCCCAGAAATTTGTTGTTGGTGTTCTCTGTGGTTTAGTTTTGTTTGGAAACCAGATTAGCAGGAATCGGAAGGACAGGGGAAAGTCGGCGTGCAGATTTTCCATTAATGTGCCGGAACGCCGGGTCGTGCCCAATGGGGACAAAAAAGGCCAGCCCGAAGGCTGGCCCAAGGACGGCAGGAAAACACCTAGCCTTCTTCCGGAATCTCCTTGACCGGGTTGGAGATGAAGTTGAGGTAGACGCCTTCAGGTGGAATTTTAAGTGGTAACTTGACCGCCTTGCCGTTGCCGTCGGCGAGTTCCTCGCACGCGGATATTCCTCCGCCGGTGAAGATACTGCCGAGGCAACTGACAAAACCCAGTAGCCCTGTCGAAGCACTACTCGAGCCTGCAACATCAACATTAATAAGCGGCGTGTTGGTGTTGTGTAGAGCCACTTGCATCCGTCCATCGTCGAAGAAGGTGATTGGGCCTTCCAGTTCCAGAGTGAACGGGTAGCTGAACAGGTTGTGCGCTAACAGGCCCTCGATCGGCAGATGCAAGTTCGGCGCGTCAAGGAGAAGGTCCGCATCAACTTCGTAGTAGGTTCCTCCGTTTTCTCCCCGCACAATGCGACTTTCTATGAGCCCGAGCGGATTATCCTCAGTCGGTTCCTGGTAGCGCATGCGCAGAATTTGCGGGCCCGTTTCTGACTCGGAGGGCCCCAGCAGGTTATACCAGACCGTCGCTGGGCTGGTGACCAGCATGGTCGGATACAACAGGACCCGCACGTTGCCTGTCGGTTCGCCAGTAACTGGGTCGATCTCCGGTCCAACAACTTCAGTGTTCAAACCGTAGGTTTGGTAGATGTACTTTTCCTCCCAACATTCGTCGCCTTCGTAAGAGCAGCCAACTCGCGCGTTTGCGTCGTCGGGAGATCCATCATTGCCCAATACGGTAGCGTTGCCATTCATGGCAAGGCGTGCCGCATTGGGAGGTGTCCGAAAATGAGCTAACGGTTCGCCGCCTTCGCCCCTGGCCGTTTCAAAGTTATAGGTCTCGAACTCCTCGATCGTATAATTCGAGTTGGCATCGCGGATGGGTAGATTGCGCAACGGGGTATAGACACTGGACAGCTGTTCATGGCCCCTAAAGTAGATGGTCAGCGGCTCACCGCCGTTGTCCTCGGGATCGAGCAGCAAGTCTGTTTGGAAAGCCATGCCGTTTTCCCCGCACATGACGGTGGCACAGTCACCATCCTGGGCAGAAACCATGGTGTACCGATACAGTCGGTCGACTTGCCATGGCTCGTCCGGATAGAACCGAATACGCTGATTGTTCTTCTCAAGCCTTCCCGCGACGCGCTCTCCGGACCCCACCGGCGTACTGGCATCGCTAACCTTCTCGACGATGAAAGTCTCATCCAGTCGGATCGAGGCCAGATCCATTGATTGTGAAAATACGACAACGATGGGGCGATTGGTCGGCATCGTCGTCACCGGGAGGATGTCCCTGCTTTGACTGTTTCCATCGCCATCGTTTGGCAGATTTTCGCCTGCGGCATCCTTGCAGTAACCGTGAACGCCGTTAGCCAGGTCCAGGCCTTCGGTGACGCAGGGATAGCCGGGATAAGTGCTCAGCGCGAAGGGCGATCGTTGCGGGATGGCAGTTCCGTTTTCCGTTTGCGGCAGTGCAAACGTCAACGTCTGCGCGAACGCTCCATTCCCCGCCAAATCCATTAGTGCACTCTCGATATTCAGCGAGTAATCCACTCCATGTTGCAGTCCACCTTCGGGGTTCAGCACAACCGCCGTGCCATCGAGCCTAATACGCAGGTTGGTCACTTCGGTCCCGTCAGCAAAGAGCGTAAAGCCGTTGGGTACGGAGTCTCGATCCAGGGGTTCATCAAAGTTCAGGATGATCGGATCGCCCGGACGTTGCATGGCCTGACGGGTTGCCGGAATTGCATCGACTGGGCCAGGCATCCAGCTCACCAGTTCTGGGCCAGTGACATCCATAGGGCGCTCAGGCGCGGTGTCCTGTTCGGACGTGTCCGCTTCTATACGGAAAGCGATGGTGGAGTCGGTGAACTCTTGGCCCAGCAGGTTGGGTTCGACCATACCGATGGCATCGATGGTGAGGATGCCGTCACGGACAATGGCGAGGCCGGTCAGTTCGACGCGCAGCAAGTCCTGGGACAAGGCCGCGTTGGGCTGGGCCTCTTCAGTGTTCATGGACACATCCATCCACAGACGGACGTGGCGCGGTGCCTCGCCGGAATCACTGTAGGGGTTGGGGTAGAGGTAGCCGACCGCATCGGAAGTCATGGTGACCTTGATGGTACCGGTTTTCTGGAACTCGCCTGTAGCAGCATCCAGGACAGGTACTGATCCATTGACCAGAACATCCAGACTCGAGCTTTCCAGAATCGTGCCCTTGGGCACACGCAGCGGTACGGGTGTATCACCCGGAAAGCTCGGCGCATAGCCCAGCTCGGCATAAAGGGCCCCGGTCTGCTGCGAAGGGCCGGCCTTGCCCTGGAGTACGGAGTTCAGCGTTACGGCGTTCACGTACTGGCCGTTGAGGATCGACTGCTGGCTGAAGTTGGAGTCGACGATTTCCTGGTAGAGGATCTCGGTTGGTCCCGTTTCCTTGGGCTGGAATGTGGTCTCGTAATCCAGCGTCTCGCCCTCCAGGTTGGTCAGGCCGGTGATGCTGAGCGTGTATGTCTCGTCGGGGTTCAACTGGTCGTCCGGGCTGCCGCACTTCCTCATCGCCTCCGTGGTGCACGGGTCGACGGTAATCATGTTGTCCTTGACCAGCAGCGTGGCCGGTACCAGTTCCCCGCCGCTGTCGCGCAGGGAAACCGTGACGCCGTAGATCGCCGAATCCGTATGGATCGGCTGGCTGGCCCGCAGGCGAATGGTGGAGAAATCCATGAAGCGGAAGGTCTCGCCATCCGGCAGGGAATCGATGATCTCGAAAGTGTCGCTGAGGTTGGTCAGCGCGGCCACGCCGTCCAGGCTGCCACGGGTGCTGAACTGGACGCCCTGGTCGCCGGTGGCGTTCGGGGTGCTGATCACGCGGTTGCCGGCCGCCGCCAGGTCTTCGCTGAACGTGATGGTGTAGTCGACGCCCGGGGCCAGCTCATCTGTCGGATCGAGAACCAGGCTATGGCCACCGTCGACCTGCGTTAGGCTGAAACCGATTGCCTCGCCACCGTTTGTTGGCGTGATTTGTACTTTCCCGGCAACCGCTTCGTCAGTAATCGGGTCGGAGAAGCGCAGAACGATGTTTGCTTTGGTGGAGACATTTGATTGGCCGTCCGCAGGATAGGAATAAACCACGGCTCCGGGCGTCACGGATTCTTCCATGGATTGTTCACTGCCACCGCATGCAGCCAGTAGCAGAGCTGGGGTGAGTGCCAATATCTTTTTGTAATTCATGGCAAATTCCTCGTGCTTAGAATTTCAGCGTGATCGAACCGCTGAGTACATCAACCTCGCCCTCGGTCGCGACCGTAGTGCCATCATTCATATCGTCGGGATTACTGGTATCGATGACGAAGTCGCGATCCTGAAGCATCTGGCGCTGGTAACCGATGTCCAGACGTATCGGGTAGGTCAGCAGCCGGGTCTTGGTGTATTCCGCGCTCAGCCCGATACCGACAATAATCTTGTCGTTGTCGAAGTAGTTCACGTCCTGGGTGCTGTTGCTCTTGAGTGCGGACTCCTGGTAGGCCGCGCCCACGGTGACGCCAAAGTGCTCCATGAACTTGTATTCGGCACCAATGCGGGGGATCAGGATGTCATCAAATTTGGCATTCGCCTGGTCCTTGATGGTGTCGTTGGCGAATTCTTCCTCCAGATCGGACCAGTTCTGCTGCTCGAGCGTCAGGCCGATGCGCCAGCTGTCAGTGGCGTACTGGATACCCGCGGCGTAGATCGACGGCTGGTAGGAGTCGTAGGTCAGCACCGAAAACACGAGCGGGGCGCTCTCCGGAATCAGGCCTGGGATCACCGTGTTGGCATTGACCTTGGTGCTGGTATTGGAACTGCTGCGATAAGCGAAGGCCATTTCCAGGCCGTCGACCCAGCAATCGTTCTCGGGGCAGAAGGTCTCACCGAAGTCGAGGTTGGTGCTGAGAATGGAGCGGATCGAGGGTTCGGCATTGACCGATAGGGATTCGTACTGCGTGTTGCCGGCCAGGTCGGTCGTCGTCGACAGTGAGGCTTCGGACTGCAGCGTGATCCGGAAGGACGCGCCTACATCAATACCGCGCCAAACGGGCGTCGCGCCGCCAGTGTTGAGGAACAGCGGCTGGCGGCCGTATTCCAGGAACTGGCCTTCGTTGGACGTGGTCGATTCGAAGGCGAGCATTTCCTTACCGTATTTCTCCACGCCAGCCATAAAGCCCAGGTAGATCGGATGATCGAACCGGGTCAGGGAGGTCAGGTTCGTCTTCATGCCGATCAGCACGTGCTGGCTTTCCTGGTTGGAGAGGATGTCGCCGTTGCGGTTGGGGGACGACGCCCGCAGTTCCGGCTCGGCATGCAGGATGCCGCCGGTCAGTTCGCCACGTGGGTCCTTGGCCAGGTATGCCGGGTTGTAATAGGTTGCCGACACCTGGGTGTTGAACATCGACAAGGCCTGTGCAGAGCCGATATCCGAGGGGAGGATGCCATAGGTGGTGCCGATGTTGCCCATGCTGGCAGACGCGGTTGTCGCCACGCCCGTCAGTGCCAGGGAAATTGCGGAGGAAAGGAGATACTGGCGCTTACATGCCGAAGCTTTCATCTGGATACTCCGTTATTGTGTTTTTTATCCTGCCCGGGTTGCGCGAATTGATTCCAAATTGGGAAATCCCGAACCGACGCATCCGGTCGCAATGCATAGTGGGACATTTGTCCACTTATTGTTTTAACGGCGATCTTAAGACGTTATGGACAGGTGGGGTTTGGCCTGACTGACAGTAAGGGCAGTCCATCTAGTCATTAGAGGCCGGCGACCTGTCGGCATCGCCTCCAGACAAGCTGACCAAAAGGTGCGTCGCTTTTGTAAAAAATAATGTTAAAACAGCTAATTATGCTAATGCTTGTTGACTGGCTTTTGTGTCGCTTCGAACTGCATAGGGGGATGTTGCGGGGTGTTCATTTTGGTTTATCTGTGAATTGTGTCACGTTTGGGTCTTCGGGAAAGGATTCTGGTGAGGGTGCTGAAGGGAAAGAAAGGACACCCCGGGCGGGGTGTCCGGTAGGGCTTAGGAGGCTGCTTTTTCGAGGAACGGATAGTCGGTGTAGCCCGCCTCGCTGCCGCCGTAGAAGGTGCTGTCGTCCCACTCGTTTAGTGGTGCGCCGGTACGGAATCGCTCCGGCAGATCCGGATTGGCAATGAAAGGCCGGCCGAACGTCACCAGGTCGCACAGTCCGTCACCGATCCGCTGACGCGCTTCATCCGCATCATAGTTGCCGTTGCCGATATAGGCACCGCTGAAGTTGTCCCGAATGGCATTGATCACTTCTTCGGGCCGGCCCTTGGCCAGGTTGCCCTGGAAGGAGTCTTCGACCACTTCGATGTAGGCGATGCCGCGCTTGTCGAGCTCCTTGGCAAGTTCGCCATACGTGGTGACGGGGTCCGGCTCGTTCATATCATTGAAGCTGCCGGTTGGGCTGACACGAATGCCTGTGCGGCCCTTGCCCCAGACGCTGACGACTGCATCCACTACTTCAAGGGGAAGGCGCAGACGATTGGCCAGGGAGCCGCCGTAACTATCCGTACGCTGGTTACTGTTGCTCTTGATGAACTGGTCCAGCAGGTAGCCATTTGCCCCGTGGATTTCCACGCCATCGAAGCCGGCGGCCTTGGCATTCTCCGCACCGATGCGGAACTGCTCGACGATATCCGGGATTTCCTCGGTGCTGAGGGCCCGGGGTTCAAGCACATCAACCATGCCGGATTCGGCGCTGATAAACGTCTTTGCGCCCTCTGGCTTGATGGCTGACGGTGCGACTGGCGTATCTCCGTCAGGCTGCAGTTCCGGGCGGGAGATGCGGCCGACATGCCATAGTTGCAGATGGATGCGCCCGCCGGCGTCGTGTACGGCGTCGGTGACTTTTTTCCAGCCATCGATTTGCTCTTGGGAATGGATGCCGGGTGTGAAGGCGTAGCCCTTGCCTTGCGGCGAAACCTGGGTCGCTTCACTGATAATCAATCCGGCGGAGGCCCTCTGGGCGTAATACTCGACATTCATCTCGAAAGGAACATCGCCGGGCTGCTGGGCCCGCGAACGGGTCAGCGGCGACATCAGGACGCGGTTCGGCAGTTCGATGTCCCCCAGTGTGAAAGAGGAAAACAAGACGTCATCTTGACTCATGGACAGGCTCCTTGTTTCTGTCTTTAAGTTTGCCTGGATATGGGCCGGCAAACCAAAGCCGCCGGACAGCGATGGAAAAGCCACCGTGCGACCGTGAATTGACAATAAGTGATTAGCCATGAGCATAATAGACCGGTCGTCTAGAAAGCGTCAAAGTTAATTCAATAGGGTGAGACTTTTAACTGGAAAGCCGTTCTCAATTGCCTCGAATCGCTCATCGTAAAGACGCATACCAGCCATCAAGAAGAGGATTGTCACATGATCGACCTTTATTACTGGACCACACCCAATGGCCACAAGATCACGATCTTCCTGGAAGAAGCGGGACTGGAGTATCGAATCAAACCCATCAACATCAGCAAGGGCGACCAGTTTGACGAGGACTACCTGAAGATATCGCCCAACAACAAGATTCCGGCGATGGTGGATCACGATCCGGTCGGCGGTGGGGAGCCGCTGGCGCTATTCGAGTCAGGCGCCATGCTGGAGTACCTGGCGGAGAAAACCGGGCAGTTCCTGTCGAGGGATCTGCGTACCCGCTGGGATACGCTGCAATGGCTCTATTGGCAGATGGGCGGCTTCGGGCCGATGTTGGGGCAGAACCATCATTTCAGTCAGTACGCCCCGGAGAAGATCGAATACGCCATCAACCGTTACCAGAAGGAGTCCGAACGCCTTTACGGCGTGCTGGACGACCTGCTGGCGGATCGGGAGTTTATGGCGGGCGAGTATTCCATTGCCGACATGGCCACCTATCCATGGGCCAAACTCTGGGAGCGTCAGGGCCAGGACATCGCTACGCTACCCAACGTCAAACGTTGGCTGGACACCATCGAGGCACGCCCGGCGGTACAGCGAGCCTACGCGAAGGCTGACGAAATCAATACCAATGCCACGGTGAGCGAAGACAGCAAGTCGGTGCTGTTTGGCCAGGGGCGTCGGAAGACCGGTTGATCAGCTATCTAATCGCCATCTGATCTCGATGATTGCTGACAAGGAGACCTGCCCCGTGGGCAGGTCTTTTTTTATGAATTAAAGCTATTAAATCGCCCCTAATGCGACGGTAATCAACAATATTGGAAGCCCGGTCGAAACCAAAGAGAAATGGTGGGCCTTGCTGGGTTTTTGGCACGTCGTTAACGAAGCAAAGCTTTGTGTGCCAAAAACGGCTCGCATTTGTGATGCGAGACCGGATTAGTCCAGCGACTAACGGGTCGATCTCGAGAGGCAGGTGGACTCGAGCTATCTAAAACCTGGTAGAAATGGTGGGCCTTGCTGGGTTTTTGGTGCGCCATTAACGAAGCAAAGCTTCGTGTGCCAAAAACGGCTCGCATCTGTGATGCGAGACCGGATTAGTCCAGCGACTAACGGGTCGATCTCGAGAGGCAGGTGGACTCGAGCTATCTAAAACCTGGTAGAAATGGTGGGCCTTGCTGGACTTGAACCAGCGACCAATCGATTATGAGCAGGGTCATGGTATTGGTATTTTTTCGTAGGCTTTTGATTTTCAGTGTCTTTAAATAATTGCACAAGCTAAGTGACGTGCGAGTGACATTTTACAGCAGGTCCGCAAGCCGGTTTGCGGCTTCCTCCTGGCTGATTCTCCGGCTGTCTCGATAGAGCATTGTGGTTGATATATCGTCGTGGTCGGCCAGTTGCTGGACCTTCACTGGATCCACGCCTTCACTGAGTAGGGCAGTGATCATCGTTGCCCTCATTCCCCAGTGGAACGGCTTCAGTTTTGGCAATCCGGCGCCGGCGCACATCTTCGACGCGAGCTTAGAGATATCCGCGCGATCGGCGTACCAGGGATAGCCGCGCCCGTTGTCCAGAAAGTACACCTCCCGTGGGTCTCTGGCCTCGATATCGGCTTCCAAGAAAGCGGCCAGCTTCTCGTTGATGGGTTTCAGCGGCCACTTATTCATCTTGTTTACCCATTTCAGTTCCGGGTTGTTCTGCACCCGGATGACTCGCTTGTCCAAGTCGATATTCTCTAGCCGCATAGCCCATATCGGCCCAAGTCTTAGTAGTGAGTGGGTAGCCATCATGTAGGCCCGCAGCATGTTGCGCATATGCTTGATCTGCCGGGTGTCCTCATCCACTTCCGCTTCGGTCAGGCGTTCCTGAATGTAGTTTTTCAGCACGCGCAGGTCGTCGACGGTGTAGGTGTCCATATCCCGCCTGGGCACCTTTGGTTTTTTCAGCGACCAGATCCGGTCGATAATTTCGTGGTCGTAAGCCCAGCGAAGGAAGACTTCAAACTGTCGCAGGTGGCTATTTTTCGTCGACTCGCTCATGGGACGGCCCTGGTAAGCGCAGGTGCCCAAGTGCTTCAGAAACTTGATGTTGTATGAGCGATCGAAATCACGGAAACGATGGTCGCCGATACCTTGCAGGTAATAGCTGATTGTTTTCGTGTACTTCTGCAGGGTCTGGGGCGAGTTCGTAATGGCGACTTCCTCGAGCCAAAGTTTGCTTGCTCTCCGGATGGTGATGTTCTTCTTCCGCTGTTTTTCTATGTTGCGCGCTTCTGCCTTCCCGCTTTGCTCCCGCCGAAGCTTGTCATGCGCGATGTGATAGAGATCGGACAGCCGCCTGGTCTTTTCCGCGTGATCAAGTCCATCCAGATCTGAGACTTTGCAGAGTGTTCGGCGGATACCGCGCCGCCCGCTCTCCCAGCCTTCTATTGGGTCGTGGGGAAACTCGCCCACCCAGCGGCCGTTGCGAATGGTGAAAAGCTTTCTCGCCATCCTCAGCACCTCCCGCCATGCCAGGCAACACGCCCAATAACCTGCAAGTCGGCCAGTTGTTCTTTGCCCAGGGTGTAGTTGTCGTAAGCCTCGCTATCGCTGATGACTTTGACTTCACCCGTAGGAAGAAACTGCAGCCGCTTCAGCATGGTCTCGTCATTCAAACGCAGCACGAAAATGTCGTCGCCGCGCCGGACTGACTGATCGATAATTAGTAAATCGCCGCTCTTGATGGTGGGAGCCATGCTGTCCCCGCGGGCCCTGAAAAGTGCGCATGCTTGAGGTTCTACATGGACTTCATCACGCAGGTAATCGATGTCGAACAAGATTGGAACTGATTTCTCGCCGGTCGTTGATCTCTCGGCACCACTAGAGGACTGATTGCTACGATAAAAATGTATTACTACGGTCCCTTCGGGAACTTGCTCGTTTCCTTCTTTCTTTGGGCCTTTGCCGGTAGCCAACCACTTTAGGCTGTAGCCTCCAGCATTTGCGATGGCGATGACATTTCCGATAGTTGGCTGGCCCTCGTTACGGGCATACCTGGATAGCTGGCTTTGAGAGATGCCGGTCCTATCGATCAGTACCTTCCTTCCTCCCAACTCGAACTCAATTTGTTTCAAGCGTTCCCCGAAGTTCTCTCGCGATTCTGCGTTCATCCTTTAACCTCATATGCACAAAATGACCATTAACGGTTGACAGTTAGGGTTTGCGCATCCACTATCACCGTATACAGGTAATTTATTCGTATTTGGTTTTGTTTCCATTTATTTGCCTGATCGGAACCGGATGATAGCAGTACGAATCCGTCGCAAACCACAAAAGGGCAAATCTTGCGTTTATGGCTGTCTTGAGGAGCTCAGGAAGGAATGAACATCGAAAAAGACCCTCTATACACGATAGATGAAGCCGCAGAAGCACTGCGGATCTCGAAGCCTTACTTCAAAAAAATTCGGGATGAGAACCCCGATATCTTCCGGCCGATCATGGTGGCGGGGAGAACCACCTTTTCAGCCTCTCAGCTCAACCGGTATCTACTCCGTGCGAATCCACATCTAACGGCCTGCACCGTCGAAATAGCTAAAGCCGCCTCAGATGCAGCCGGAAGCGGTACTGGGGGCGCGTAATGGATCAATACGCTGGACCCAATCCGGCCGATATCGTCCAGGCACTGCTGAACGATCCGGCCCTGCAGTTCAAGAAGGTCGGCAAGTACCTGCAGCGCGGCGTGTGTCCTGAGTGCCAGAAAAAGGAACTGTTCGTTTCGGCAGAGCAGCCCTGGCAGTTGGCATGCAACCGCAGCAACAACTGCGGATATACGGAAAGCACCCGCACTCGTTACCCGCATCTGTTCGATAACTACAGCGAGCGCTTCCCGGCCACGCCGGAAGATCCCAACGCCACCGCCCGGGCGTACCTGGCGGAAAACAGGGGATTCAACCCGGGCCTTATTGCCGGCATGTACCAGCAAGCATCGGTTCGGCTAAGTGATGGTGAGTATGCCGATACGGTCCGCTTCTACCTGTTCGGCGGTACCGAAACCTATTGGGAGCGTCTGATCGACACCGGCATGGTGAAGAAGGCCGGGAAGAAGGCGCACTTCGGAGGGAAGCGCCAGCCGGACGGATCCATGTACAAGAACAAGTGCTGGCAGCCCCGGGGCTTGCAGGTCGAGAAGGGCGACTGGGTCTGGATAACTGAGGGCATCTTTAAGTCGATCGCCCTGATGCACTGCGAGCACAACGGCCAGCGCGTGAAGTCGGTCAGCCCCTTGAGCACCAACAATTTGCCCAGGGAACTGATCGAGGCGAACCGCGACCGTGATGTGACGTGGGTTCTGGCACTCGACAACGACCCGGCCGGCATCAAGTTCGCCCGCAAATACCGCGAGGAACTGCGGGCCATGGGTGAGCACGTGTTGATCGCTCTGCCCGATGGCAAGGCCGATTGGGACGATGAGCTACGCAACGGCCGGCTGGATGAGAAATACCTGAATGAAAGCATCTGGCGGGGCTTCGCGGCGGCCGCTGAGACAGCCCAGGAAAAGGCGTTCTGGCTGTGGGTGAAGCAGCCCCGGGCCCAGGTCAATTTCGCCTGGGGCGCCAGCCTTTGGAAATACAAAGTTGATGAACGCGATATCGGCGATCTGCAGGACGCGCTGGATCCGGCCGAGCCGCCCTGGCTGGCCGATGATGACCTGATCAAGGATCTGCAGCGCAACTTCTTTGGCGCCACGCGGGGCGAGCGTATCAGCAACTGCCACCCGCAGTTTCTTTATATCGAGCAGGACGCGCTGACCGAAGAACAGCTTTATTTCTTCCGGTTCGACTTCACCAGCGGTAACCCCACCAGCCTGGTGTCGCTGGAGGGATCCGCCCTCGAATCTCCCAGCGCATTCAACAAGGCGCTACTGAACCGCACCGCCGGTGGCACGTTCGATGGCGACGCCCGCGACCTCAAGCGCCTACGTGATCAGTGGTTTAACCGCCGGATCAGCTACGTACACACGATCCCGTTTGTGGGCTACTACCGCGATGCCGGTTCTTACGTGTTCCCAGGCTTTGGGTACCACAAGGGTCAGGGGCTGGAGCTCAACGAACAGGGATTCATGGAGTGCGGAAAGCACCGGCTCAAATCGGGTTTGAAGTCCCTGAACCTGATTCGCGGTGAGTCCTTTAATCCGGGATGGATCGACGGCTACAAGGCTGCATTCAGCGACAACGGCATGCTTTTGATGGCGTGGTGGCTGGGCAGCCTTTTCGCTGAACAGGTCCGGGCGCTGCAAAAGAGTTGGTGTTTCCTCGAGTACACCGGCGACCAGGGCGCCGGTAAGTCTACCCAGATTGAATTCCTGTGGCGCTGCTGCGGCCGTGACGGATACGAGGGCTTTGACCCGAGCAAGGCCACGCCGGCCGGCCGCGCCCGTAACTTCATGCAGGTGTCCAACCTCCCGGTTGTCCTGATCGAAGGCGATCGGAACAGCGACGATCGAGGCGCGCGCAAAGGCGGCTTTGACATGGACGAGCTGAAAACGGCCTTCAACGGCCGGGGCATTCGGTCCATGGGGGTCAAAAAGCGCGGCGCAGAAACGGATGAACCGCCATTCCGGGGCAGCATCCTGCTGAGCCAGAACGCCACCGTAGACGGATCCGAAGCGCTGCTTTCCCGGATCGTCCATGGCCACTGCACCCGGGCCCATTTCAGCCGCAGGACCGAACAACATGCACGCCGACTGGCGTCTATTCCTGCCGAGGATCTGGCCGGCTGGATGGGTAAGGCGCTGTCGCTTGAGCGCAGCCTGCTGGATCTCTATCAGGAACGGTTCGCCCAGGTAGAGGACATCTATCAGGGCCTGTCAGACGGCAAGATCCAGAACCGCCTGGTACTCAACCACGCCCAGGTGGCCGCCTGGGGCTGGTGCCTACCCCTGATCTTTGGCGATCGCTGGAGCGCGGAGGACAGTCAGCGGCTGCAGGACTTTGCCTGGTCCCGCGCCCTTGATCGCCAGCGCCGCCTGCAGGCCGATCACCCGATGGTCGAGCAGTTCTGGGAAATCTACGACCTGATCAACGTCCGCCCAAGCAACGACGAATTCAGCATCGAGGATCCCGAGATCCTGAACCACTCCCGCGATTCCGACTTCATAGCCGTTCATCTCCAGCAGTTCGCGCAGGAGTGCGCTCGTAATCGCACCGAGATGATCAGTACCCGTGAGCTGAAAAGGCTGCTGCCGCAGAGCCAGCGCCGGCCATTTGTAGGGCAAAAGAAGGTGCTTAGCAAGCTAACAGGGAAGGCTGTTCATTGTTGGGTTTTCCGCGACGAGAGAGCGGCTTCATGAGTGGGTTACGCACACGCATGCGCGCCTATAGAGCCTGAATTCTGTGTCCGTGGGTGAGCGTCGCAAAAAGGTAATTTAGGTAATACGTGAAATTATAAGTAAGAAAATTAATAAAAAACAGTGAGATAGGAGCTAAAGCTAAAGGTAATAAATGAGTAATAGAAAGGTAATTAATTACCAAATCACCAGAGAGGAAAAAGGTAATAATGGCGAACAAACAATTTCTTATAAATCAAAGACATAACTTTTTGTATTACCCGAAATTACCTTTTAAAGGTAATACCGGAAACCCAGTAACCACGCGGGTTAGCGGCCCGTTTTGCACCGGCATTACCAATATTACCTTTTTGCGACACACCAACTTAGAACGAGCAAGTAAGGGGGCGGGTATGCAGTACAAGAACACGGCCACGTTGGGCCCAGAGAAGCCGGAACACGGCGAGGCGCACCGGCGCGATTGCCTCGCCCGGTTCGTGATGCGGCAGAAACCCGAAAGCCGGGAATTCCTGTTGGAACAAATGAAACCGCGCCTGCGAGCTGACATTCGCCAGCGGATGCTGAATCAGTTCGCGGAACAGCTTATGGCCCTCGATCCCGAACGTCGCGAAGCCCGGCTGGCCCGGATCCGCTTTAACGCTCGCAAAGGGGAGAGGCACAGGGCATTCGCCACCGATATCGAGTCGCGGGTTCGCCATATGCAAAAAGCCGAGGGAGGCGACTATGGCCGACGCGCTTGATGACCTGGCCGAACGCTGGCCAGGACTGGATATGGCAAAGCTGCGGATTCTGCGGGAAGTGGATCGGAAGCCGGGCGGCTTTATGTGTGATATCGCCGATGCCCTCCACCTGCCGCACCAGCACGTCCAGTTTCACGTCACCACTCTGGCGACGGGAAAGAAAGGGCGCCCGTCAGCAGGGTTGGGGCTGGTTCGTTTGGAGGACCACCTGCTGGATCGGCGGTACCGCGAAGTTTATCTGACCCGGGCCGGCCGGCATGTGATACGCCACATTCGCCCGCTACTGGATCAAGAACCACAGGAATCGGTTTAGGAGAAAGCTACCCATGACTAACGCAACCCAACAACGACACGAGGGCCACACCATGAAATTTCAGCTTGTTGACCAGCCGGGCATCCGGATTCCACAAGACATAATGTTGGACGGAAAGAAAATTGGAGAGATCAAGCCAATGGACGATGGCCGCCATCACGCGGCGCTATACGTACCGGGTGGGGATTCTGTCAGCGCCGGCCTCGCCCAGGGTTTCGGGCGCACTGAAGATGAGGCTATTCAGGATGCTCTGACCGCTGGAGAAAAGGATGGCAGGGCGTACCTGACAGGTGTCGCTCAACTGCAAGCACTGCTCGGATTCATTGACGGTAAGGAGGCGCAATAACCATGGCTTCCATAAATCATGACGTGATCAACGTAGGCATGCAGGTAAGCGAAATTCTGCATCGCATCGAGGACATGGCCGATCAATCGACCGGCCCGGACCTGGCGGCCATTTTTGTCGCCAGGGAGGCCGCGGCGGACTTCCGATCAACTGTCTTTCAGTGGCAGTCCAAAGCGACCGAACTGATCCGGCAGCTCGATGAGCTCAATGGTTGCTGTATAGAAGAAGGGGAGTGAGTAGGGGCGGTAAAGAGTATAGGTTCGCGGTGTGGGCTATATCGTACGGGAAACTCCGATTATGCCGACAGCGCGAGCCCTCAAGCATGGTAAGGTTTGTGCCGCCTTTCTATAGAGTTCCTCGTTCGAAATACTGCCGGCAAGGATGCCAGGCATTAGCGACACCTGCCTAGTGGTGTGACTTCCAGGGAGAGATCTGGTTCTTCAGTTGTTACCCGTCTACTGCGCCCACGTTCGGTCAAAGCCAGTCTAGGCGAACCCTTTCGATATAGCTATTCGCGCGGTATGCCGCCAGCGTTGACGTTTCCGTCGTTTCGAACTAAGTATTAGGTCGAATGGTAACGAGAGATTGTTATCGTGGGGTAGGAGGCATTTGCCATGTTATATCGTATCACCTCCAGGGGGGCTAGATATGGAATTAAAGGATTTTATTCGGGAGACATTAGTCCAGCTTGCCCAAGGAATTGAAGAAGCCAATATGGAACTCAGGAGTTCGGCTGCAGTAGTTAATCCGGAGAATGTCATAGTCGATGTCACGGGAAAGGCAAAACACTATGGCATCTTATCTGCGTCGGATGACATCGTTGAGTATCTTCCCTCTGTGCAAGCAATTGAGTTCGATGTGGCGGTGCATGCGACTGAAGGTAAGGAAAAGTCCGCAAAAGGCGGCATATCGGTTGGAGCTATGAACATCGGCGGTTCCGGCGGAGCAAGCGAATCTAAGAGCTCTGAATCTCGAATCCAATTCAAAATTCCTATGGTGTTGCCCCACGGAAAGTAAGGAAGTGACTGGACAATAGGTCGGGAATCGAATCGGCTCGGGATCATGCGTGCGTTCAGTGATATTGAAGTTTACTTAAAATAGAAGGGTTATAAAATGCATCGCATTGTAGCAAGTCACCTTGATAGTTTTGTTGATCAATACGCTCTAGCAGCCGATGACCGTACAGTTCAATTCGAGAAATTTGCGAACTTCGCAGTTCTTTCTGGGAAATTAGCAACATCAGTTGATCTCGACGATGTAACTACTGGGAATGACGATGACGGTACTGATGGCGTAGCCCTTATTATAAATGAAGAGCACATTGTTTCAGCTGGGGATGCCGAATCTCTGTTTGCCCACGAAAGACGAAATAATGATGTGGAGGTGGTTTTTGTACAGGGAAAAACAAGTGACGGCTTTGATCTAGGTGACTTTCTTAAATTCAAAGAGTCTGTGCTCAGGTTTTTTACACAAGAGCCATACTTGGCCCTTAGTGATTTGCAGCAGGAAGCAAGAGCGGCTTTCGATGTCGCGATTAAGAACGTCCCAAAGATTAGGCATGGTAAGCCAAGTGTTTCCGCATTCTTTGTAACAACAGGCAATTATAGTGCTCCTGATGCCTTGGAGGCTGGGCGAAAGGATATGATTTCCCAGCTTGGCGAACTCGGTTTATTCCAAAATGTTGACGTTCGCTTCATGGGACGTGATGACCTTGTGAGTGCTTGGGTAGCTAGCTACAGTGGAATCGAGGCGAGCCTTACAATGAATAGTAGTGCTTCGCTTCCAGAAATAGCCGGAATCGACGAGTCATATCTCGTTGTGGCGAAAGCTAAGGACTACGTCGAAAATTTGCTTGTCAGTGATGATGGTAGCATCCGCGGGCAACTGTTCGAAGAAAACGTTCGGCACTTCCTGGGGCCTGAGAATCCTGTTAACGAACAGATTGCGGAAACCATTCTTAATCAAAGTAGTAAGACAAGATTTCCCGTGCTAAATAATGGAGTGACTCTAGTAAGTCCAGATGTAAGAGTCCAAGGTACGACTTTGCATATTTCGAACTTTCAGATCGTCAATGGATGTCAAACGTCTCATGTTCTATATGAGAATCGTGAAGCTCTAACTGATGATTTAATGGTTACATTGAAGGTGGTTGAAACAACCGATGAGGATGTTTTTAGTGAACTGGTTCGTGCGACAAATAGCCAGTCAAAAATTGAAGAGTCGCAGTTCTTGTCATTGAGTCCTATAGCAAAAAGAGTGGAAGCTTATTTTAATACATACGAAGGACAGGATGGTCGGCTATATTTTGAGCGGAGAGATAGGCAGTATGTTGGAAAAGGCGTAGCGGCAATTAGAGTAGTATCGCTCCATAATGCGGCGAAATGTGTATGTGCAATGTTCGTTAGAAGGCCGGACCTTTCTTTTAAATATCCAAAAAGAATGTATGAAGATTTTGGTGCGAAAATTTTCAACGAAGGGAATAGGGAGATAATATATTACGCTAGTGCGCTAGCGTTGTATCGATTTCATTTGCTTACTTCAAATAATACTATTCCGCAGAATATGCGAAGGTTTAAATGGCATATTCTTCCTTTGGCTGCCGCTCTAGTGGCTGGTAAAGATGTTCCACCACTAGGATCAAAAAAGATGGATGCATATGCACAAAAGATCATTGATAAGTTTAGTCACCATAGTGCGGAAGGCACTGCGATATTCACAAAAGCTGTAGGCATTATTGAAAGTTTGGGCGAAATAACGAACGATCGACTTAAAAGGCAAGCTGTTTTGGATGAAATGCTCGCCCATGTTAGCTAGTTGATGATCGATCTACTTTCCCTCGTCACTTCTGGCTTACATTAAGAGTAAACTTTCGCCTTAATTTACGACTACCTTGAATCAACCAAAAGGAGCTGGAGCATGAGTTTTAATGCCAATGTCGTGGAAATGAGCCAGCAGTTGGAGAATCTTGAAAGCGCTCTTTTAAATGAATATGGATATCCAGCACCCCATAGTGCGGCGGATACAAATAACTTAATGATCTGTCTAGCAAAAATTAAAGGCAGTGCTGAAGCGATAGCTGATGAATGCGAGGAGGCGCATGACATTGTCGCAGAGTGTGATGATTTTAGGGGCTCTCTCATTGGACAGGATGGTGATCCAATTGACTTCGACACAGGGTTGGGAATTGAACTTGGGCTCAAGGACCGCCTCGCCAACCTCAGAGTCTTGATAGATAACTTATAGGCGTGGCCACTTTAAGTGGTGGTCTCTCTAAAGTAAACGTCCATAACGAGGGCAGCGTTTGTAAGCGAACGCACGGCGCTTTGAGTCGTAGAACTACCGGTTTTTGGCGGTTTCAGGTTGGCCATTACGAGTGCCAGCCAGGGAGGGATATATGCTCATCCGTAAGAAAAGGATCAGATCGGCGCGCAGTAACATCCGGGGAATAAAGGATGGCGAGCGGTTCTGTATGGCAGTTACTTCAATTGAGCGATTTAGCAGCGAACTGGATAAAATCGGTTTCTCTTCCTCTCTTGGAGTAGGCGAACAGTTGTTGCCTGCGGCGCTTGGCAAGGTCAGCTATTTCAATGCAGAAGGCGGGTACGAGGTTCATCGCGATCAGCCTATGGAAACGGCGTTCCGTCAGGCCGAGTGGCGCTGGGAAGAATTCCGCGGTAGGTATGGCAAAGTTGAGAAATCAAAAATCGCCGAAATACCCTATAAAAGGTATCCGAGAACGTTTGTAGAACCGCCCGCGGTTGAGCTGCAGATTGCGTTATCTCCAAACAACGAGAAGGTGGTTACCTCGGCATCCGTTACGTTCGACAGTACTTCAGAAAAGCTATTGACTCACATCATCAATCTCTTCTTAGAGCTTTTTGGTGAATGCGACATTCTCAAGAAGGATCTCTCTCCAGTATCTCCATCTAAGTTGATTCGCCTGAACTGGGAAGTACTACCTAAAGGCAAACTTCCGTGGGAGAAGCTCCAAAAGGAGTTGAAGCCAATTGTTAATCGCCAGCCCAAGGGGAATAGAACCGTAATTGATAGCCGTCATGAGGCAATCGCGCGGCATGACCCTGAGTTTGTAGCTGTCGGGCGCGGTGGATTTGATGGGTATGTGATCTTCGGGTTTCCATCGAAGTCTCTTTACGTTCTAGAAAGCGTTCAAGTAAATAATGCTACGTATGTGTTGGATCGAGACTGGGAAGAATTGTCGTCGCTTACGAAGGCGGATCTACTTAACGCCAACCTGCACAAGGGGCGGGTTATTCATCGAGAGTCATGGTTTTCTGAGATTCACTCGTTGCTCGGCAAGTGACATGCACGTGCGTTAAAAGTGTGTAGCGTAAGTAAAAAATTGACTGTGTGTGTAGCGTGTGTATAATTGCCTCATCTTGAGTAAGGAGCCCCGCATGAAAAGCAGAGACCTGATCAAGATGATGGAAGAAGACGGTTGGTACGAGGTTGCCGTCCGGGGGAGTCACCACCAGTTCAAGCACCCAAAAAAGCCTGGACGAGTGACGATTCCACACCCGAAAAAGGATCTGCCTCGAGGAACCGTCAACAGCATCTTGAAGCAGGCCGGGCTTAAATAGCCCGGCCGGATTTCTGCCTGATTGCTGGTGACGCGGGCGACCGCCCCAAACAGAGCTAAACAGCGAACAAAGAGAGAAGAGAGGTGGCGATATGTACTATCCCATCGTAATTCACCAGGAAGACGACAGCGCATACGGTGTAATCGTGCCGGATCTGCCAGGCTGTCACTCCGCTGGTGAAACTATGAATGACGCATTAGAAAACGTGGCAGAGGCCATCGATTTTCATCTGGAAGGCATGGCTGAGGACGGTGCGGAAATTCCTGCTCCGAGCGATCTTGAAGGTCTGAAAGATAACCCGGACTACGCCGGTGGTACTTGGGTTTTGGTCCCGGTGGACCTGAGCCGTTACCTGGGAACCGCGCAGCGTATCAATATTTCGTTACCCAACCGACTGATCACTCAGATTGACCGTTTCGTTGACACGCATAAGGAATATAAGGACCGGTCGAAGTTTTTGGCGGACGCTGCGCTTAAGGTGTTGCGGCACGCGTAAGGTCCAAGAGAATCTCAAGCCCCGCCCGTTGGGGCTTTTTTTATGCAGGCGAGCGCATTCTTGAGCTTAGAAAAGTTCGCCGAATTCTAGTATTCCTTTTATCTGCAGGGAATCCCTTCCCTTACATACCCCTAATCGAGGTTGTTATTCACCTTAGCGTCGGGATTTGAAACGGGGGTATCGATACCATTGACGTTTCGTACATGGTAATTCGGATAATCCCCATTTCTAATCGCTTTTACGAACTGGCCACGAGTCATGTCAGCACCAGTATGGTTATCGTGAAAGCGTTCATTTCGACCAGTCTTCGATTCTTGCCGCACGGTTACTCGTTTTCTTCCCATTAGCACTCGCCTCTTCACAGATCCACCTTGCCATTGTTTAATAATTGTACAGTCATGATGTGTTTATGTACAGTTTCTGCTCGTTGCGATGGGAATGTACCTATCCTGTGTAGACTTTGAAGCTGTGGCCTCTGGAACGACAAACTATGGGGGGCGTCTATATTGATGGCCCGTATGGGTCCCTGACGTTGTTCAATTGGATGGATGATGTTGAGCTATTAAAGTGTAGAGCCGATGTTCGGCCGATTAAGTTTTGCGCCTATGCTAGTGGCGACTGCAGCATGGGAAAAGGTGCTCTATGCTATTAGGGAAAAGTGATTGAAGTCACTGGAGAGAGGCATGTTTCACGCCATAATAAGCTGCTCTAACTACACAGTTGAGACGGGTTGAATGCTTGATTGGCTTAAATCTGCAAAAATAAATTTTTTCCGATTCCTGTTTTTTTTCCTAAAGCCACGTTTGTTTTTTGATGTGGTTATACGTCAAGGCAATCTTAAGAATCTCCTTGTTCTGACAGCATGGATTGTATTCCCAGTGTTTCTAATCCAGTCCGCAACTAGTCACTTTTTGCGTAATGCCGGAGTTGGTTCACCTTATGAGGTATTGTTTTGCCAGGCAGAAGATGTGGAAGAGTTCATGAAACAGCCAGAGATAAAAGAATTTATCTCAAGCCGGGAGCAGGCAGCAAGCTCGGGTGAGAATTTTCCACATTTTATGGGCGTGAAGTTTTATGGAAAAGCGCTCGCCGTTGCTACTGGAAACGAGGACCTCGATAGAGCAAACGATAGAGTTCTCGAGTTTGGTATATATGCTGGCGTTGCAGCGATTCAGCAATGTTTCTTTGAACCGGATGTGCCGCAGTTGGCTCTTCTTAAAATGGGATTTTCTTCCATATTGTTTGACGAAGTCAGACCGGCAGATCTCGATGGACCCACCTTTTTTATTGTTTATGCAATGGCTTTTTCTTTTTCTTTTGCCTTCTCGATATTTGTTCTAAGCCGTCTTTTTGGTGTTGCTGCTAAATTATCGGATATATTTAAAGTGACGCTTTCAAGTTACATAATATGGAGTTGTTGTTCTCGTATTATCATGACTTTATCATTCATTGTGTTTTGGAATGAGCCTTCTGATTACTTAAGATACGGAATGTTTGACTGGCTCAAGTCGAATTTTTTGTTGATTTATATTTTTTCTGCTGTCGTTTTGATTTTAAACATCTACTACTATCTAAAGGCTATGCCTGTCGGATTCTTCGCCAGTATGGCGCTATTTGGGGCTTCCGTAGTGCTAGTCGGCTTCTTGGGAGTGGCTATCATCCTGCCTGCGTTATATCTGCTATTTTATATGGGATTCTGGATAAACCTACTGTTCTAGCTCTTCATCTGACAATAGATTTTCTATTAGCTGCTCCACAGCCCGCTGCTGATGTTCCGGAAGCTGACGAATCTGCGATATTAAGCTTAGGTCCGCTTCGGTCATTTTTGTATTCCTCCCGAATAAAAGCCAATCGATGCTGATTTTTAGGTATTTTTGAATATTCGCTAGCTGTGACGCAGATATCTCGTGGCCCTTACGCCAGTTGCTCACAGTAGCGGGCGAGCATTCGCAGAAACGGGCTAAATGGGTCACTGAGACCCCCGCAGCCGCCATGGCGCGCACCAGGCGCGCACCTCGGTCGGGGTCAACGTGTCCCATTGTTTAGTGTCACTGAAAAACTGCCAATCCTTTGTTCAGCTCAAGTGAAAGGGCGCAAGCACAAATGTGAACCAGTCGTGCAAAATAAAGCCCGCGCTATGCTAGAGGAAAACGCAGTATGTCAGAAGGGCAATATCCAATGGCACTCAGGGAAGAACAAGAAGCGGCCATCGACTTGGTTTCGGTACTTCAAGGGTGGCTGACTAAGCCGGTGGTTGGAGAGCAGGGAGTGCATCTGAGTGAACGGGATCAGGCGGGGATTGATCGACTGCTTGCCCAACTACTGAACCACATCATAGCCCTGGCGCCGGTCAGCTTCCGACCCCCGCCTGCCGCAACACGGCCGATCGATCGGCCGCCGGAAGGGCCCCGAGCCATTCGGCCATCATGCTGTGAAGCTGAGCTTTTGGGGGTTGGATGTCATGCTTGTGCGAAACAGTGATGACGCCGCGCCATCCGCAGTCGGCATTGGTGCAACTGGCATAAACATCTTTCACGGCCGGGCTGAGCTTGTTGTGTCCAGTGATCGCGGCTTTCTGCTGGCAGTGGGGGCACTCAATCCGCATGCCGTGTTGATCCTCAGTGATTTGACCAATGGATAAATTGTAACCCATTCTAGAAAAACTCCAAGCGTGGCAAGGCTTTTGTTGTGTTTCGGTTAGTGTCACAAACTGGTTTCGGGGAAGTCGAACGCCAGGTGACACCGGGCAGGAAGCTGAGCGTTTAAGTCCAGAAACGGCTGGGCCTTGCTGCGCACTTCGTTATCGATATAGACGCGGCTGATCTTCTCAATATCCCCAAACCCGCCGGTGTTATCCGGCTTGATGCCCGCAAGGGCCGGGGGTACCCGGTGCGCCACCACAACATCGTCGGCGCTGATCTTCTTCACCCGCTCGAACTCGTCTTTTTGGCTGATATCTCCGACCGGTATCACCTGAACGCCTTTTTCCTTCCCGTTGGGCACATGCAGGTACATGCTGCGGAAATTCCCCACACCTTTGCCTTCCCGCACCTTATCAGTGATTTCTTTCTCGACTTCCGGGTCCATCTGCGGATCCGTGGTGTAAAGGATGTATCCCAGGTGGCTGCCATTCAGGAAATAGCGGCGGCGAAATAGGGTCGCGTCCTGATTGAGTAGCGCCGACTGCAGACCGCCCAGCCATTCGGGCACGCCATACACCTGCTGCACGGTGTCGTATTCTTTCACCATCAATACTTCGTCTTCCCGGTACTCAATATCCGGGGTTCCGTAGGGCTGCAGCATCCGGTACCCGCCGTCGCGGCGAACACGCATATTCATGGCGGGCAGATGGCGCAAGCGGACCGGAACACCGAGGAAGTCGGTTAGCACTTGCAGATAGGCCATGCCGAAGTTTTCAAAGTCCAACGCCGCAGCGCGGAAATCGGCCAGGCTCATGTGCCCGCCGGGTTTGAAAAATCGGGCCAGCATGTTGCGCTTGAAAAACAGGCAACTGGAGTGATGCGCGTTGGCGCGGCTGATCTGCGCCAGGCCACTGAGCGACACCGGGGGCAAATAAAGGTCGCCCCCAGGCGAGGTAAACACACCCAGGTAATCCGCCAAAGCGCCCAAAGGGACCGGTTCCGGATCCCCGAAACTCAGGTCGATGCTGTTTTTCTCCGGCGCTTTGGTGGCGCTGGTACGTTTTGGCTTGCGCTTGTTGCTCATGATCGGTTCCTTTCGGGTTAGGCCGCGTCCGCGAACACAACCTTGCTGCGGCGGGTGTCGTCGGGTGTCAGCAATCCCTCGTTAATCAGGGCGTGAGTGACGGCCCAGGCGGCATCCGCGTGGCCGGTCTTGTCGTTGCGATCGGCCACGTAGACGATTTGGCCGGATCCGGTGGTGGTCTTTCTGATCTGCATGAAGCCGGCGGCGATATCGGACCAGCTCGCGTCCCACTCCACACGGCCCTCGAGCACAACCTGTTGTGCCTTGAGTACAAGGCGGGTTTTCATCTGCGGGGAGTAGGTGATGGCTGTGGCTGCCGGGAAGAAGCGCTGCACCTGCTCAAAGACGCCGGATCCGGGACCGGTCACATCGACGCCGATGTATTCCACGCGGTACCGCTCGCACAGGTCCTTGATGGTTTGCGCCTGGTACTGCCACGCGCAGTTATGTAGCGCGATTCGCTCAACGATCCGGAACTTACCGCCGGCCTTGAGCGGTGGGGCGACCACGACGATGCAGGCACCGTCCCGAGTGCGGCTGGGGTCGTATCCGATCCACACCGGCCGGTTGCCCAGCGGCCGATCGGAATCGGGTTTGAAGTCGCGCCAGTCCTGCAGATCGCCAAGGCACTTTTCCAGATCCGACAACTTGAACACGCTGGCCGTGTCGTCGATGAACTTGCACTCGAATAGCTGGCTGAACTCATCAAGGTTGTACTCGATACGCAGTTGCTTGATATCGAACAGGTCACAACCACCTTTCACGGCATCATGAACGGTGATGATCTGACGCCACTGGCCGTCCGCACACACGACACCGCCCTTCAGCTCTGTACGGCTGGGCAGGTTGTAGTCGGGCTCGTTGGCAGCGCGCTGGCGCTTGTTGAACGTTTCCATGCTCCAGAACGGATAGGCGCTGTGACTCATCGCACTGGGCGTGGAGAAGTAGGTTTTGCGCCAGTTCTTATGTGTGGCTACCGCGCTGGCCACCTTGTTGAGCTTGTCGAAATTCGGGATCCAGAAATATTCATCCACATAAACGTGGCCGTGATACCCCTGGGCCGTGGCGCTGTTGGTGCTGAGGAAATACAGCGTTGCGCTGCCGGCGTCGCTGTGAATCTTGATCTTGTCCTTGCCCTTCAACTCGATACCGAACCACTCACTCGCAAAATGCGCGATGTACTCACGGAACAGATCGGCCTGGGCCCGGGAGGCGGATAGAAACACCTGGTTGTCGCCGGTCAGCAGGGCATCGGTGAAGGCTTCCCGGGCGAAATAGAACGTCAGCCCCAACTGACGGGACTTGAGGACGTTACGGATCCGGTGGTGTCGTTCGTCCCAAAGGTTCAACTGATAATCGAATAGACCGGCCTTGAAGTGATCGAGGATCGTTTCGGCGTCATAGCCGCTGAAGTCATTATTTCGGCGTCCCTTGCGCTTCTTCTTCGGCTTACTGGCGCCCCCTTGATCCTGTTCAGTAGGTGGCGTTACGTCTGCCGCCTTGGTGGTCTGCTTACGGCTTTCAAGCCGCTGCAGCCGCTCCAGCATCCCCACCAGCTTGTCCATCTCTTCCAGTTCGGCGCCGGTCTTCTTATCCCGGTCAGCGAGCAACACCAGACGGCGGGTGATCGCGCTTGTCGCTTCTTCGTCCTGCAGTTGATCCAACCAGCCGTAGGAGGCGGCCCACTGGTACAGAGTACGGCGGGGCACCCCGAGTTCGGTCTGAATCTCGGGTACCCGGAAGCGCCGCAAAAACAGTTTGCGCGCCGCGTCTTTGGTTTCCTGGCTGTAGCTCATGCAGCGGAGTTTAACGGGGAAACGTACCCCGAAAACGGGCCTTCATTGCTGGGGTTTCAAGTCATGAAAATCCTTGAAAAACAAAGAATAAAGCGCGTTGAAGGTGTCCCGGTCGCCGCCTAATCTGCAATCCGTTGAAGCACGAAAGCGCTGGATCATGCGCCATCGAATCACCGGAAAACGGACCCGAACATGCCCAAGAAAACCGCCCTCTATACCGACTGGATTGTCATCGGCACTGCCGGGCCAACGATCGATGGCCGGAACATTTCCGACACCCTGCTGGAGCAGGCGGCGAGCAACTACGACCCGAGCGAATACACGGCGGTGATCAATTCTGACCACCTGCTGGGCCTTTACGGCAATTTCGGCAGCGTTGTGGAACTGCAGACAGCGAGGGACGAAAAGGACCGCACGGTACTGCAAGCACGCCTGGCACCTAACAAACGACTGCTGCAGATGAATGCAGAGGGCCAGCGGCTTTTCACCAGCATGGAATTGATCGAGGACTTCGTCGGTACCGGCGAGGGTTATCTGATTGGCCTGGCCGTAACAGATCAGCCGGCCAGCATCGGTACCACTGAACTGCACTTTTCCAAATCATCGTCCGTTGTCCCGTCCTTGCTGGGTGAGTCGACCGAACTTTCCCTGGAAACACCGGCGACGGACGACAGCCTATTTCAGCGATTCATGCGCGCTTTCGTGAACAGTTCCCACGCCACCGGTGCGGTGGCGGATGACGCCAATGAAAACCCCACCGAGGACGACGAAATGACCCAACAGCAATACGACGCGCTGATGCAGAAGCTGCAGGCGCTGAGCGCAAAGGTTAACCCTGAGCAGGGCGAGACTGCCGACACGACCGTGACCGCCGAACAGTTCAACACCCTGACCGAACAGGTCGAAGCCCTGGGCGCCAAGATCGAGCAGCTCGCCGGCGGTGGTGAGTCGGCCGAGCCCGGCGCCAGTGAGGGTGTAGATCAGTTTGCGCAGATCACGGACGCCGTGAAGGGATTGGCTGCGAAATTTGATGCTCTGCTGCAGGAACGCCCGGACGGTCGCAAGCCAGCAGGCACCGGAGCCAATGAGGCCCAGGGTTTCGTTTAAGCCCTCCGGCACCTTTCTTTAAAACCCAGAACAGGACCTATTTTCATGAAGCAGCATACCGTTCAGGCGTTCACTGCCTTGCAGGTCGCGATGGCTGAAGCCTATGGCGTTGGCGACGTGACAAGAAATTTCGCGGTGTCCATTCCGATGGAAACGCGACTGAATGACGCCATTCAGTCGTCGTCCGACTTCCTCCAGCGCATCAACATCATTCCTGTGACCGACAAGATCGGCCAGGCGCTCAATATGGTGATTTCCAGCACTCTGGCCCGCCGCACGGATACCAGCGGTACCGGCGAGCGCAAGCCGAAAGACGCCAGCGGGCCTGACGGCATGAAATACACCTGCGTGAAAACTGAATTCGACGTGGCTATTACTTATGCGCTGTTGGACGCCTGGGCCCGCTTCCCGAACTTTCAGGAGCGGTATATGCAGCACGTATACCGGCGCATTGCGCTGGACCGGATCCTGATCGGCTGGCACGGCACCAGCGCAGCTACAAACACGGATGACGCGGCTAACCCGAATCTGGAAGACGTGAACATCGGCTGGCTGAAGCTGCTGGAAGACAACAACGCGGCGAACTTCCTGACCGAAAGCACCGACGCGACCGGGAAAATCACACTGGGACCCGCCGGCGATTATAAGAACCTCGATGCGCTGGCTTATGACATCTACAGCATGATCGGCGACGCCCACCGCACCGGAAATGAGGTGGCTGTTGTCGGGCGTGGCCTCGTAGCGGATGACATGGGGAAAGTGCTCACGAGCCACGCCCAGCAACCCACCGAGAAGAACCATATCCAGATCATGGAAAAGTCATACGGGGGCCTTCCCACGCTGACCGTGCCTGGCTTCCCCGACACCGGCCTGGTCGTGACTGATCTGGAGAACCTGTCCATCTACTGGCAGGAGGGCAGCATGCGCCGCAAGTCCGAGGATAACGCGCGCCGCGATCGCGTCGAGGACTTCAACTCGTCCAATGAGGCTTACGTGATCGAGGACACCAAGGGCATCGCCGGCATCAAGGCCGGTAACGTCCAGTTCGCCGAGGCGTAAGGCGGGTTAACCATAAACGCCCCGGGGAACTGGGGCTGCTGATCATCCTGGGGAGGAGACAGTAACCATGACTACACCAGCCATGCGACACCAGCAACGGGTGCGCCAGCAGCAGGCCGAGGCGCGCGCAAAGGCGCAGTTGGATGCGAAGCAGGCCGACGAGATCGACAACCTCGCCGGCGACTACGAGCAACACCAGCTTGTTGTGACCAGCCTCGAGCAGGACGCCCAGCGCTTGCAGGGACTGACCCTTGAGGAAAAGGGCGATATGAAGCGGGACGAGCTGCTACCGCGGTACCGCCCGGTGGTGGATGCCTACCTGGCCGCCTGTGAAGACGGTGAGGAACCTTACCGCAATCCGGTTCTGGTGCAGGTGATGATCTGGCTTTTCGACCTGGGGGAAATTCAGCCCGCGCTGGACCTGGCCAAGGTTGCGCACGAACAGCGCCAGCCCATGCCCGAGCGATTCAACCGCAGCCTGGAAACCTACGTGGCGGACGCCCTGCGAGAGTGGGCCGAGAACCAGCAGGCCGAGGGTGACCCGATCGAGCCCTATTTTTCGGACACGTTCGACCGGATCCGATCGGAGCAATGGCAGGTCAACCCGGCGGCCTTGATGAAGCTGCACAAGCTGGCCGGCCAGGAGTGCCAGAAGCGCGAGGCGCTGGAAGATGCTCTGGCGCACTACAAGACAGCCGTAAAGCTGGACCCGAAGCGGAGCAAGGTAAAAACCGTAATCGCCAGGCTGGAAAAGCAACTGGCGAGCAAGGCACCAGCAGACGAGTAACCCGAGTTTCAGCTCCGTAAGGGGCACGGTGGACCGACTCCACCCCACCGCAGGCCCCCGGCCCGGATGACAACGCCCCATGGGCGACCGTCTGAAGGTGCCGGACCGGCCTGCACCTACTGATCCACTGAGAGAGGACAGACTGGTGAGCGGATACAGCTTTGCAGGCGGCAGTCCCGCGCCGGCGGAACCGGTGACGCTGACCAATGTGGCTTTTTTCCCGGACATCGACACAGGCGAGTTTTTAACGCTTTACCGGATCCCGACTGAGATCGACGCCCAGATCATCGAGCACCAACTGTTGCAGGCGATGACACGAACCAATCACAGCCTTCAGACCTGGCGCGCAACACAGGAAAGCGAGGGGCACACCGCGCTATCGGATGTACCAGCGGAGAGCCTGGGCAATGAGTCGGAACTCGTCCGCCTCTACAAACGCGCCGTGATGTGCGAGGCGAAAGCCGAGCTGCTGAAAGAGACCGAGACGGTGGACCGCCGGGCGGTGGCTGAGAACGCCGCTAAGGCAGGGGAAGAAACGGAAGACAAGTATCGGGAGTTTGCGGCCGAGGCGATCCGGGTGATTGCCGGCCTCAATCGGATAGGAGTGGCCCTGATATGAGCAAGCTGCAGGCCCTGAGCGATCACCTGGCCGGCCACTTTTCCCAGCTTGGGATCCGCCGCGAGAACTTCGACAGCTTCCAAGAAAACGGCGAGCTACAGCCCGGCGGCGGAAGCGAAACCGAACTGGGCTGGCACCTGGCAGATTGGAAGTACCGCGCCGCGCTTGTTTTCGAACGGATCCCGTCAAATTCCGCCGGCCTTCTGCTGGCGCTGGTGCAGGCGTGGCTGAGCGACCACGACCCCGAACGCGAGGATGCCGGGCTGGATGCCCCCCAGGGTCAGGTGGACATGAACGATGGCAACAAATTCGCTGATCTGGAGCTGACCCTGGACTTTATGGATCCGATTTACCTGGTGGAAGCCGAGGACGGACCCATTACCTGGCAGGGCCGCCAGTACGAATTCGGCGATTACGACCTGTGGGTTGCAGAGCAGGGCGACGTGACCCACGGCGCTGATACGGATCTGCCGGCATGAAACTGACAGTCAGTGTGTCCGGCGATCTGGTGTTGCGTGACCAGCTTGCGCTGTTGCGACTGGATGGCGCTCAGCGCAGGCGATACCACCGGCTGCTGGGCAAGGAAGTGGCCCGCCTCAGTCGCGCCCGGATCAAGCGGCAGCAGGACCTGAACGGGCAGCCATGGCCGGGCCGAAAGAACGGCCGGCGCAAGATGATGCGCAAGATCATGCGGCCTAAGCACCTGCGCATTGATGCCTCGTCCGAGGCGGTGACGGTCACCTGGCGCAGCCGCTTGATGGGACAAATTGCCCGCCGGCAGCAGGAAGGGATCCCCGAACGGATGACCGCGAAACGGGCTGAGCGGATCCACGGCCGCCCCGACTACCAGGCCGACGCGACGCCTGCGCAGGCAAAGGCGCTGATCCAGTCCGGGTTCCGGGTGTACGCCGGGAAGACCAAGGGCGGAAAGGTGAAGACACGCCGGGTCAGCCAGCGGTGGATCCGCGAAAACATGACCCTTGGGCAGGCGGGGCTGGTGCTGCGACTGATCGGGGACCAACCGAGCAAGCAGAGCTGGGATATCCCGCTGCCGGCTCGCAGCTTCCTGGGACTGACTCCAGACGAGCGGGCCAGTGTGGGCCAGGAAATATTGACGAAGATGACCGACAACGCCCAACGGCGGAGAGGATAAAACCATGGCAATCGGACAAGTCACTGTAAGCAACGTGAACCGGATGCAGGGCGGGTTCACGGAAGTGGAGCGCCAGTTCCTTTACATCGGCGCCGGTGCGGCCGGCGCAAGTGAAGACGCCCTGCTGGCACTGAATGGCGACAGCGATCTGGACGCCTTGCTGGGCGAGACAACCAGCGAGCTCAAAACCCAACTGGAGGCGGCGCGCTCCAATGCGGGCCAGAACTGGCAAGCCTACGCGATCAACACGACCGGCACGTGGACTGACGCGCTGGACATGGCCTTGGAGCAACCGAACAACCTTGAGCCGGAGGCGGTGGTGGTCACCACGCCGGTGGTGGATAGCAGCGAAGTGAACGCGGCCTATACCGCTGCGATGGATTCCCTCGCGAGGTATGCGCGTTTTCTCACGATTCACCTGTGCGTGTCGGGTATCGATTTGGCCATGGAGGAGACCTGGGCCCAGTACACCGCACGGATCAAGCCGATTATCAACGGTGTCGCCGGTAACCGGGTCTCTGTAACGCCCCAACTCCATGGCAACAACCTTGGCGTAGTCACCGGTCGCCTTTGTAACCGTTCGGTCAGTATCGCGGACAGCCCCATGCGCGTACGCACGGGCCCGCTGGTCGGTCTGGGTGAAAAACCGGTGGACATCGATGGTAACCCGCTGACCATGGCGCACCTGACAGACCTGGCGCAGTCCCGCTTTTCAGTACCGCAGACCTATGCGGGCTACAACGGCACGTATTGGGCCGATCACATGATGCTGGATAACGATGGCGGCGATTTTCAGGTGTACGAAAACCTGCGGATCCTTGACTACTGCGCTCGTCGTGTTCGCAAGCTGGCGATCGCCAAGATTGCCGATCGAGCCCTCAACAGCACGCCAAAGTCGATCGCCTTTCACCAGACCTATTTCGCCCGCCCACTACGCGAGGCAAGCCGGGGCGTGGTGATTGGTGGCGAGCCATTCCCCGCGATGATCCGGGCCCCCGAGGAAGGGGATGTGGTGATCAACTGGGTGAGCCGCACAGAGGTTGAGATTTACATTCAGGCGGCCCCCTTCGAGTGTCCGAAAAAGATCGGCGTCTATCTGATGCTTGACCTGACCCGTGGGCTGGAAGGCTAAGCCAGGCCCTGACGCTTTGACGAGGAACGAGCGATGAGCAAACAGCGCATTAACGGCAAGAGCTTTGACTTTTCCCTGGGGGATCTGGCGGTGCATGCCAACAAATTCACCCTGGATATTACCGACAACACGGCCGTGGCAAAGACGCGCGGCGTACCGGATGGGTACACCGCCGGCGACGTGGAAGCGTCCGGCGAAATCGAGGTGGACCGCGCAAACCTGAAACTGATCACCGAAGCCGCCCGCAAGGCGGGCAGCTTCCGCAGCCTGGAGCCGTTCGACGTTACCGGCTATGCCCAGGCCGGTGATGACGAACTGAAGGTGGAGGCATTCGGCTGCAAGTTGACGATCAGCAGCCTGCTGGACGTGGACCCGAGCAGCGCAGACAAGTCGGTATTCAAGCTGCCGTTCATGGTGACAAGCCCGGACTTTGTGCGCATCGATGGCGTGTCTTATCTCGCCGCCGAGGAAATCGAATCACTGAGCGAGTCCAGCTAAGGGGTAGGTCATGGCGAAGACTGACTGGAAGAACTTTCAGGACACCGAGCTGCAGTGCCATTGCGGCGAGTGCGGGCCGGAAACCTGGCGAAAGATAGATCCGGACTTTATGGACAGTGTGCAGGTCCTGCGCGAGCGGCTGGGTTTCCCCTTGCCGATATCCAGCGCCTACCGCTGCCCCAATCACCCGGACGAGCGGAAGAAAAGCAAACCGGGTAGTCATTCCCGTGGCCTGGCTATTGATCTGCAGGTGAGCGGTGACAAGGCGCTCCGGGTTCTGGCGGCTGTCATGAGCATGGGTTTTGCCGCCGGCGTCGGGATTGCCCAGAACGGGCCGCATGCTTCCCGGTTCATTCATCTGGATGCGGACAAGCCAAGCAGCGGCGCCCCCCGTCCATGGCTCTGGAGTTACTGACATGGGTGTGCTGAGCAAACTGGGCGATCTGGTCACTGGCGGCCTGGCGAAAGAGGCGATTGAGGCGATCAAGGACTATTTCCCGCCGGACATGACGCCCCAGCAGCAAGCCGACATGGAACTGGCCCTGCAGAAGGTCGAGCAACGGCGACGCGATTCGGCCGCGCAGGCTGCAGCAGACGCCGAAGAACGCTTTAACCAACGCATTAAGGCTTTGGAGGGTACCGCTTCTGATCTGAGGACGATTCCGCTGCTGGGCCCCATCGTTCTATTCCTGCGGGGGTGCCAGCGGCCGTTGTGGGGCTTCGCAACGCTCTGGCTGGACTGGTGCTGGTTCAGTGCTTGGACACTCACCGATAAGCAGCAGAGCGCCCTGATTGTGATCAACGTGCTGGTGCTGGGTTTTCTATTCGGCGAACGAACCGTGAAGAACTTGCAGCCCCTGATCGTGCAGGTGTTCGGCGGGAGTCGGGCAAAAGGAGCGGGCGATGGCTGACGCCGAACCACAGCGGCCGCTGACCGATGAGGAGCTGCTGTCTATGCGAAACGAATTCCGGGCCCTGGTTGACCGCTTCGACAAGCACGAAGCCGAGGAAAAACAGAAGTACGACAAGCTGCTGACGATGCAATCGGAGAGCGCGGCAGCGATCAACCGTCTGGCCGACGCCACCCACGAAGTGGTGGAAGCCTGGAAGGCGGCCCAGGGGGCTCTGAAGGTCGGGGCCTTACTGGGGCGATTCATGAAATGGCTGACCAGTTTGGCGGTGATCGGCGGTGCCGTGACCTGGGCTGTTCAGCACGTCACGAAGTAACGACCAACGAAGCAACAAGGGGTGAACCATGGCCGAGAAAAGCGGCAAGAAAATCGAACTGGAAGTCGGCGACGCAAGCCTGGCGTTTCGGGTGTCCCTGGAGGATTACCACAACTACCAGAACGCCTTTATGCCCGACAACAAGGTGGCGCCGAGCGCCAATTTCCTGAAACGCACGGTGGAGTCTGGAAGCAAAGACACGCTGCAGGACTATTTGGAACAGGGACTGACCGTCGAGCTGGCCAGCGCCGTGGCGTCTGAATTCAAACCGGATTTGGAGATCCGGGTAAAAAAATAAATGCCGGTATAAGCCGGCTGCACGACGACACCGTGGGCCAGTTGTTGGCCCTGGTTCACAAGCATTTTCCGGGGCGTGATCCGGACCCGGCCGCGATGATCGAGGCGGCCTGGCTGGAGCAGGACCACTGGAAGCGAATGGAAGTAGCGATCGCCAATGGGATAGCCCGGGCGGTTAACGGTAAGTGAAGAGAGGAAATTTGATGGTCCGGAAAGTAGTCATCGGTAATGCGACGCTCTACTGCGGTGAAGCGCTGGAAATCCTACGACAGCTCGAGGCTGAGAGTGTGGATGCAGTTGTGACGGATCCGCCGTACAGCTCCGGTGGACAGTATCGTGGCGATCGGGCCGCAGGAAGTTGCAGCGCTAAATACCAGCAGACTGGAACCAAGAAGCAATACCCGGAGTTTCTCGGTGAAAACAGGGATCAGCGCAGCTTTGCCATGTGGTCGACGCTTTGGCTGACGGCAGCCGTAGAGCTATGTCGATCCGGGGCCCCCGTCTGCACGTTTACTGACTGGCGACAGCTTCCGGTCACCACCGATTACATGCAGGCCGCCGGCCTGGTTTGGCGCGGGGTTTTGCCTTGGGATAAAACCCCAGCCGTCAGGCCCGTCGCTGGTCGTTTCCGAGCTCAAGCGGAATACGTGGTATGGGGGAGCAAGGGGCCGATGCCACTCGACCGACCGGTGAAGTGTCTGCCTGGGGCATACAGCATCCGGCTGGATCCCCGGGAAAAACAGCATATGACCGCGAAACCGGTGGAGTTGATGAAAAGTATCAATGCCATCTGTGAGCCTGGCGGGGTGATTCTGGACCCCTTTATGGGGTCAGGTACCACGGGGGTGGCGGCGGTTGAAGAAGGCTTCCGGTTTATAGGTATCGAACGCAGTCCCGAATACTTCGAGATCGCTTGTGAGCGCATCGCATCCGCACAGAGCCAGGCGAAGGCTGCGTAGATTCAGAGGTAACCGATGAGTGCCGCACTGGAAAAACTGTTCTTCTCAGTTGGGATGCGCGATCAAGTCAGCGGCCCGCTTGGAAAAATAGACAAATCGCTGATGAGTGTTCGGCGCTCGGCTTCCGCTGGTTTTCAGGAAATCGCCGGCGGGGCAGTCGGTCTGGCCGGAACCGGTCTGGCGATTAAAAGCATGATCCAGCCGGCGATGGAGATGGAACGGGCCATCGGTGAAGTGCGGAGCCTGGGCGTGGCCGACGCCGAGCTCCAGAAGCTGACTGATACCGCGCTGCAGTTTTCTATCCAGTACGGCAAATCCGCCAAGGACTTCGTGCGCAGCTCCTACGATATCCAATCTGCGATCGCCGGACTTAATAACGGTGAGCTGGCGACCTTTACCGAATCTTCCAACCTTTTGGCGGCAGCGACCAAGGCCGATGCCGGCACGATCACGTCCTACATGGGGACCATGTACGGGATCTTTTCGCGCCAGGCTGACGCGATGGGGCGTAGCGAGTGGGTGCAGCAGCTTACCGGCCAAACAGCCGCGGCTGTCCAGATGTTCAAAACGGACGGCCAGAACATGAGCGCAGCATTCACTAGTCTGGGCGCGAACGCCCGGGCCGCCGGCGTGGATCTATCCGAGCAGATGGCCATTCTGGGAACGCTGCAAGCCACCATGAGCGGATCCGAGGCGGGGACGAAATACAAAGCCTTCCTGGCAGGCGTCGGTAATGCCCAGAAAAAACTGGGGCTGTCCTTCACAGACAGCGAAGGCCGGTTGCTGCCCATGATTCAGATTCTGGAAGAGCTGCAAGGCAAGTTCGGCGACACCCTCAACGTGGCCGAATCCGACGCGCTTAAGTCAGCCTTTGGATCCGATGAGGCTGTGAGCATGGTCAAGCTATTGCTTAAGGACACCGGGCGCCTGGCTGGAAGCATCAACGATCTGGGCAAAGTGACCGGCATGGATAAGGCGCGACAGATGGCCAGTGCCATGGTCGATCCCTACCAGCAATTCAGCGCGGCCGTTGATGCGATCCGCGTCAGCTTTGGCCAGGTGCTGCTACCGGTGATCAACCCGGTTCTGGAGTCGCTGGCAGAAGGCGGTGCCACGCTGACCCGATGGACACAGCTTTTCCCGAACCTGACCCGCTGGGTAGGACTTGGGGCGATAGGTGTTCTGGGACTGGGCGCGGCCGTTTCCGCCTTTGCCTTGCTGACGGGCCTAGCCACGCTGGCGACAGCCGGCTGGACAGGTGCTCTGTTGGCTGCCCGTGGCGTGATGTGGATGGTGAACGCCGGACTCGTAGTGATGCGTGTCATGGCGATCGCCGGCCTGGTAACCGCACTTGTGGGAGCCGTGGGAGTGATGGGCGCAGTCCGGGGCGCAATGCTGCTATGGCAAGGGGCGATCTGGCTGGTCAATGCGGCGATGTGGGCGAATCCCCTGACTTGGATAGTGGCCGGGATCATCGCCCTGATTGGGGCCGTTGCGGCAATGATTTACTGGTGGAACGACCTCAAAGCCGCGTTTATGGATTCTGCCTGGGGCCAGGCGCTCATGGCCGTGATTGACGGCATTGTCGGCTGGTTCAAGGAGCTTGGCAGCATCTTCGACTGGGTGATTGAAAAACTGGAAACGATCCCCGGCATCGATTTCGGCGATAGCACAGTGCCCGCCCTCGAGCAGGGCCGGCAACTGAATGTGCCAGCCGGTGGCGTAGCCGCCCAGGCGGGAGGCGGGAACCGTTCGGCCAATTACGGCGATGTGTATATCAACAGCAGCCAGCCAATGGGACCGGCCGAGCTGGAAGAGTGGTCAATGATGGAGGCCGGATAAATGAGCCTGCAGGCGCCAGAAGGCGCGAAGTACATCGACCTGCTGATCAGGGGCGACGACCTGGCGCTGGATCCGGCCGGGGTGCCGGAACTGGTCTGGGATCGGGATAGCATCGCCCAGGACATCAAGCACGCAATCCGCGAGAGCGGGTACCTCGTCGAGATGGTGGCCGAGCGGTCACGCGATCGCCGGCGGCTGCTGATGCAGAAGATCCGACTTCTGTTGGAAGACGATCTGCGCATTGTACCGGGCACGGTCGAGATTGAGCCGTTGTTGCCCGGCTTCCCCAAGGACGAGGGTCGCTGGGGACTGGTGGCGCAAACCCGTGAATTCGGTGCTGTGGATCTGGACTTATCGCAACTGGTGACGACATGACGGAACTGAATCTGGACAACCTGAACCGCCAGGAGAAGGAGTTTAAAGCAGCTCTGGATCAAGCAGGGGTACCAACGAGTGCGGCGGCACTGGAGTCGCAGTTTCAGACTATCGCGGACAATGAGGGCGTGCCGTTTTCCAATGATTCGGCGTATTCGCCGTTCTGGCGGATGACGCGGGCCCTGGTAACCAAGCCTGTCCTTTGGTTACTGGCCTATCTGGTTCGGCACCTGATGCCGCAGACGTTCGTCAAGCTGGCGACCGGATCCATGCTGGAGCTGCTGGCCTGGACGTTCGATATTGAGCGCAAGCCGGCGGCAAAGCTGACGGGCACGCTCACGTTTACCCGCGCATCCAGCAGTGGGGCGCTGATGGTAGCGAAGGGCACTTGGGTGCGCACGGTGGCGATCAATGGCACTACCTACCGCGTGCGGGTCACCGCAGACTCCAGTTTTGCAGATGGCGAAACGACGCTGCAGGCACCGGTCGAGGCGGAACTGGCCGGGAGCGCCTACAACCTGGCCGGCGGATACTTCACGGTTCTGGAAGAACCGATAGATGGCGTTACGTCTGTCACCAACGCCAGCGACTGGATCACGACGCCCGGAGCCGAGGAGGAAAGCGACGACGCCATGCGGCTGCGTGTTCGCAACCAGTTCAGCGCGGTAAACCAATACCACACGGATGCCGTTTACCGCTCCATGATCGCAGAGCAGATCGGGATCGATCCTGATCGGATCTATTTTGACCATTCAGCCCCGCGCGGTCCCGGATCGGCCGACGCCTATGTGCTTTTCGATACAGGGACACCTTCGCAGTCTTATCTGGATCCGGTGAACACCTATATCACCGATGAGGGCAACCACGGGCATGGGGACGACCTGCAGGTGAAAGCCATGCCCGAGCAGGTCGAGGATGTGGCCGGGACATTTATCTATCCCAGTACGCTGACGGCCGCAGAGCTCACGCTGCTGCAGGCTGATGTTGAACAGTTCATCCGGGCCGCATTCCGCGAAAACAGCGATTACAGCCCGTCGCGGACTTGGCCGTTCAATCGATTCAGCTTTTCGAAACTGTCCCAGGAGTTGCATGCCCAGTTTGCGGTCCTCGTTTCGATTAGCTGGGGGCAGCCCGACATTGTGACGGAACTGGCGGTGGCCCGGCTGGGGACGCTGGCCCTTACGTGGACGATGGAGGCGTAAGGGCATGAGCAGCAACGAATCACCTATACGGCCGCGCCTGGCGCTGACTTTTTGGCAGGCGTTGGGCGGTATGCAGGCACTGCGGCGCGCAGCCGATCGTTGGTGGGATTTGGTGCAGACGTGGCTGGAATGGCCGATGCAGCAGCTTGATGCGGACACCGCGCCGCTGGCAATCCTCAACCTGCTGGCCTGGGAGCGGGACATAACGCGATTCACCGGTGAACCAGACTGGCTCTACCGCAAGCGCGTGAAATACGCCTATCTCAACAGTGCCGATGCCGGCAGCGTGGCGGGCTTCAAACGAATACTGCAGCGGCTGGGTGTGGGATATGTCGAGATCGAGGAACGGCGCCTCGATCGGGACTGGGACATTATCGTGCTGCGATTGACGGACAGCCAGCTGGGTGAGAACCCCGAGCTGCTGGACATTATCCGGCAAATGTACGGGCGAACCTGCAGGCGATACGAGTTTGAAGTGGTAACGCCGGTGTCTGTGGGCGCTGCCGCGCCTGAATTCTCAAACGTCTGGGATTACGCCCGGGCAGAGCTGTAACGAGGAAAGGAACGATCATGAGCGCTTTTACAAAGGCCGGCCGGGATCTGATAGCCCAGAAGCAGGGCGCGCGGGAGGTGCTGACTCTCGACCGCTTTGTTCTGGCCAATATCGAGGGCCTGGATTACACCCAGCCGGTGAATCCCGACGAGGTACTGCCCGACGCCGGCGACATCGTTTGGCAGGGCGCAGTAAGCGCGCAGGGCTATGTGGACCCCGAACAGGTGGTATACAGCCTGTTGCTGGGCACGAACGTGGGCGACTTCTCGTTTAACTGGGTTGGTCTGTTAGCAGACGATGACACGCTGGTGGCGGTCTCCTATGTTCCGCCACAGCAGAAATCTGCAACCAGCGGAACAGCGACGGGCAACAACCTGACTCGCAATTTCCTGTTGGCGTTCACCGATGCCCAGGCGACCACCAACATCACGGTGCAGGCGGAGACCTGGCAAATCGACTTCAACGCCCGGGTGGACGGTATCGACGAGCGCGAGCGGATGGCGAACCTGGCCATCTATGGCCGTCAGCGCTTCATGAATGACGGTTTTAAGGTGCTCGAGGAGGCCGGCAGCTATTCGATCAGTGCCGGGGAAGGATTTGTGGCCGGGCTTCATGTTTCCCTTGAGCAAGCCCTGACACTAGACGATCCCGGTGTGCTGCCGAAGGACATTTGGCTGGACGTGAGTTTGGCCGGTGACCTGACTGGGAAAACGATCAGGATAGTGCCGGCGTTTTTTACCGCTGCCCAGAGTGACTATGTGGATGGCGTGGGGACCCCTCACTTTCTGGTCAAAATTGCGAAGATCGAGACCAACGGGACCGCCACTGACCTGCGCCAAGCGGTCGACGTCACGACTGCGCTGATCGATGAGTTTTTGCGTCAGCCGCCTGCCGAATTTGAACCTGGCGACATCATCATGCACTACGGCGATATCTCGAAAATTCGTCCGGGATGGGCTTTGTGTGACGGTACAAACGGCACGCCGGATTTGACGGATCGCTTTGTGGTTGGGGCCGGCAAGGCATACGAAGTTGGCGCTGTCGGAGGTAGTGCAGACGCGGTGGTCGTAAGCCACTCGCATGGCGCCTCAGCAAGCACAGGGGGCTATCACGGGCACTCAGCGAGTACGAGCAGTGCCGGCAGTCACAGACACCTGTCGGGAAAGGCTGAAGCGAACGACTTCGCAAGCGCCTATGGCGGTGTGTCAGGATCCTCGAGGCATCGCCGAGAAGGGCTTACCGGTAGCAACGCGTCAACGTACCACTACACATCGACAGCAGGCGGCCATAGCCACAGTGTGTCTGTGAGCGGCAATGGTAGCCACTCGCACTCAATCTCGGTCCAATCTGCAGGTGAAGACGGCAAAGGTAAGAATTTACCCCCGTACTACGCACTCGCTTTCATCATGAAACTGTAGCGACAAAGGAGGCAGGCGTGACGTGGTATTCACTTGATCTTACAGAACCTGCAACCGCTGGTGCGGCGTCAGATGCCGCCGATCCAAGCCTGGAGGCTATACCGGGAGCGATCGAGACCTCGACAGCGTCACTGGCTGCTATTTCGTCTCGCAGCAAGTGGAAGCCCGGCGATCTGGCTTCGGGAGCCGGCGGCATCGTTGAGCAACGTGCAGCGCTTTCTGACCTGCTGGCCAGTGGTGGGCAGGTCGTCACCATCCACCCCTGGACTCAAGGGGCCGGCGACACTGGGAACGGGGTTAGAAGCGAACCCGCGCGCGGGTGGTTGAGCCCGGCCCAGGCAGTTCAGGCTCTGGTAGACAAGCTCAAGGACAAACTGGATCCAGCAAAGGATGAATCCGAAGAATTGTTGCTGATCATGGTCAGCGGCAGCGACTACGGAAGCTGGGCCCGTTCGTTGGCGGCGTTCAATTCAGTTTTGCCTTTGGGTGATCTTTCTTTGTGCCAGCGTCGCGCCGAGCAGTTGGCCACCCTGGAAGCTGACAAGCGGCAGCGCATCGCGGCATCACATAACCCACGATGGCGGCGCCTGAACGGACAACAGCATGGGACGGGCGCGGCTATTCGGACGCAGCTTGGTGCGCTGTTGGCAAGGGTTGAAACACTGTCCAGCGATACGGATCCGCTAATGGACCTGCAGGCGTTTCTGGACAACCGGACGGCAATGCTCACGGAAAGGCAGCGGGCATGGGATGACTTGCGCGGAACATTGGGCCCGACGACACAGCAGCTTTACGTTGCGGCCGGTGGAAGTCCGGAGGGACTGGCGGCACAACTGCAGCAATCCTCGCCACCGAATCCCGGCGCCCCGCTTTGCGCTTTGGTGGCCGTGACGGGCCCGGCTGGTTGTCTGAGTTACTTCAAAGAGGTTGTAGGCCAATGATTCTTTCTAACGGAGATACGGAATATCTGGTACCCGGCAAGGATCTTTCGGTATCACTGGCTATGCCATTGGCCCGGAAGGATATCAGCGGTCAGACCAGCAGCACCGACACCGTTACGGCTGGGAATAAGGCCAAAAAGTTAAGCGTTGCTCTGACGTTAACCTTTGCTGAGGGCAACGCGCTGCGCCGGCTTTCCTCTGTAGCGGAAGCGATCGACGACAGCGGTGACCCGCTGACGTACACCATTGCCGACGACCTGGCCGAGGCAATGAATATCCGCCAGGTGCGCTTTGCTGAATCGCTGCGGGTGGATCCCCAAACCGGAAAAAGAGCGTGGACGGTTCGATTTACCCTGGCTGAACACCTGAGCGTCGCGGAGAAGCGAGAGCAACGCGCGGAAGAGCCCACGCCAAATGCGAGGGAGACGGCCGGCGAGAATGTCAGCGCCAGTAATACCAGCGCGGCCGTGCCCAACGGGGTGCAGATGACAGGGTTTGAGCAGTTCCTTAGCAGCGTCGACAAGGCGTTG
Source organism: Marinobacter nanhaiticus D15-8W (assembly GCF_036511935.1). Lineage (NCBI taxonomy): Bacteria > Pseudomonadati > Pseudomonadota > Gammaproteobacteria > Pseudomonadales > Marinobacteraceae > Marinobacter > Marinobacter nanhaiticus. The sequence goes on from NZ_AP028878.1 coordinate 836,831, forward strand.
CCGCAGGCGCCTGGAGGTAATGGCAATGCGTCTGCATAAACGGTTGGCGATCGGCGGCGATCGCTATCCGCTGGTAAGCGATCAACTGACCCTGGAGCTTTCAACGCCAGGGCGGGCCGTTTTCACCATTCAGGCGACCGGCCCGGTTTCGGGGCTGGTGCAGCTTTGCGTCGGGTATGACGCGAAAACGATCCCGGTCTACATGTTGGGTTATGTCGAGCAGTGCCAGGCACTGGACGCAAAGCAGCGGCGCGTGGTGGTTCGTGAGTTGCCGGCAACGCTGAACCGGCGCGTGCCGCTGTCTCTCAGGCACTGCCGCGCGTCTGAGGTGCTGCGGGCTGTCACTGATCAGACTGGTCTGGCGTTTTCAATGGGTGAGGGCGCCTGGAGTGAAGTGATGCTACCGCGCTTTGCTCATCGAGGCGGCGGCTATATGGCCTTGGACAACCTGGGCCAGGCTCTGGAGATCCCCCGCTTTATTTGGCAGCAACAGCCTGACGGCCGCGTGTATTTTGGTAGCTGGGATTCGTCGCCCTTTGGCGGATCCACGGTTCCGGTACCGATCGCGCGGCTGACCCGGCAAAGCGCCGCCAATGGGGCAACGCTGCCCGTGGTACCGGCTTTGCGGCCAGGTGTGCGGATAAGCATCGCCGGCGGGCAACCCGTGTACATCACGCGGGTGGAAATCATGGGTGTGGACATGCGGATTCGCTGGAGCCTGAACCCTTGGGATAATCGTTTGAAAAAGGAGGTGGCGGCGTGATCGAGACTGTGCGGCGCCTGGTGTCCCGAATGTTTCCTGAGCTGGTGGCTGGCTATCACCTACCGGTTTTCGCGGTTGTTGAGGGCATCGCCGATTCACCCGTTGAAGGCGGTCTGGCCGATCCCTACCGGCCGCGCTGGGCGGTGGACCTGCAGCTATTGGATGAGAATGGCCGCCCTGATACCGATCAGCCCCTGCTGGAATCGGTACCGGTCACGGTGCCCGGAGTAGGGCACGAGCGGGGCCAGTTCGCGCTACCACAGCCGGGCACCGTTGTTGAGGTTGCCTGGGCATACGGCCGGGCTGATCAACCATTCGTGCGTTCTGTGCTTCCTTTTCGGCAAAGCCTGCCGGCCTGCGACCGATACGAGCAGGTTTGGCAGCAGCGCGATGGTGTGGCCCAAAAGGTAGATAACGAGGGCGATTGGACCCGAACCACAAACGCGAGCATTACGGATGCCAGCGAAGTCCATTTGACCCAGACGCTGGAGAAGATCGACCAGCTACAGAACGAAGTGCGCGAAATCCTCGAGCATTCAGTGGAACACATCGGCGGCATCAAGCAGACCGAGGCCGGGACCATCAAGATGATGGCGGAATCCACGGTACACGCAGGATCCGGGGGAAGCCTGAACATGACGGCTGCAGGGGACCAAAACCACATCGCCGGCGGATCCTTGAATCAGATCACCGGAAAAGACTTGGTGCAGGACATCGGACAGAACGTTAGCCGTACCGTGGCCGGTTCGGTTTCGGATACTGTCTCGCTCGACTATTCGCAGACAGTGGCGGGTACGGCCTCGATCACGGTCAAGGCGGATATGACGATGATGAGCCAGGGTAATGCCCAGATGGGTAGTGCGGGTACAACCACTGTTTCGGCTGCTGGGCCATTGGTGCTGCAGGGGGCTAATGTTTGGATAGGTTCGCCTGCTGTCAATTTGCTGGCTGTAATTGGCGCATTCATGCAGTCGACTAGTGATGCTCTGACTGTTTTATCAACGCATACTCATCCAAGCGTTGGGACTATAAACGAAGGAAGCAGTATTGCTTCATGCGCAGCAGCGATTAACAGTAATAAAACTACAGTTGATGGATTGCAGAAGTAACCTTTTGCACAATATTTTCGACAGTATGCTTGCGCGGCATGTCCGCCCTGTCGACTCCTATTTGCGCTTGAGGCCAACGCTATTTTGGAGCACTTAGTTGGCTACCATAGTATTTTTTATATCTGTAATTTCTCGGGTCTTTAAAGCACTCCGGCAAACCCTCTGGGAACGGCTCTCCTCCCAAGTAAACGAGAATTTTCGATAAATAAGCAGTAACTCTGAGCCAGGCATTTCTAAATGAGTCTATGAGCTCTTCCTCAAACCCTTCAATGTGCCATTCTCGGATCAATGCTAGTACTTGAATTTCGTCTGGCGCTAACGCCTGCAACACTATGGGGTTGTCTTTTGACATGTCGATAAATCTTCTTATAGCCATGTCGCTGTCTTCGAATGGATCCACATGGAACCCAAACTGCATTTTAACAGTGTATCCTCGGATCGAAGCGACAAACGCCTTGCTTTTTGGCTTTAACATCGATTTATGAACGATGTGGCGACGATGCCGAATTATCTGAGAGAAAAGGTGGTCAGCTAGCTCCAGTTCTCTTCTGATGGGCTTGTGCCAAGTGGAGAATCCATCGTGGTTTTGTAATGCCATAGCGACCATGTCAGGGATTTCTCTCAGGGATCGTATAAACGCATTCATTGAATAACGCATAGCGTCTGCATTGTGGTAGTGGACTTCAATTTGATGCAGATACCAATGGCTTTCGTCCCACCGGTCTAACGCAGCTTCAATTTTTTTGTGACTACAGCCCATTCAATCCACCTGGCGAATACGACCTTTCCCGGCACTAGCGGCCTTCAATAAATAAGCTGACTGATAACGTTTTACGCCTTGATACGGTTCAGCTTCCGAGTATATACGCCCACTGGCGTTCACTAATGGGTCAAATTTTAACAACTCGTAGCTGAGCATTCTCGTTGTAGAAGACGGAAACTGGTTCAAAAAATAGTATTGGTCAGAAAAACCACTCCTCCACACCACACCTGTGGCGTTCTGGGTCCAATTTAGTGCGATTTCTGTGTGAGTGCAGCGGGATGCTTAGGTGTTGGCGTTATGCCGTGTCAGAGGCTTCTGAGGGCTTTGCACGAAGTGCGAAAAACTGAAGGGCAGGGCAATACTGGAATCGGAGGTTTGGGACTCATCTCAAGCGTGGCGCGGGTTGCCCGCTTGGGGTGGGTGTCACAATCCCCTGTGACACCTCAGTGACACAAATGGGCTGTGACACCCGTCTTTAGGCTGGGTGGCACTTTTGTGACACTTAGCTAAGTCATTGAAAATGGTGGGCCTTGCTGGACTTGAACCAGCGACCAATCGATTATGAGCAGGGTCATGGTATTGGTATTTTTTCGTAGGCTTTTGATTTTCAGTGTCTTTAAATAATTGCACAAGCTAAGTGACGTGCGAGTGACATTTTACAGCAGGTCCGCAAGCCGGTTTGCGGCTTCCTCCTGGCTGATTCTCCGGCTGTCTCGATAGAGCATTGTGGTTGATATATCGTCGTGGTCGGCCAGTTGCTGGACCTTCACTGGATCCACGCCTTCACTGAGTAGGGCAGTGATCATCGTTGCCCTCATTCCCCAGTGGAACGGCTTCAGTTTTGGCAATCCGGCGCCGGCGCACATCTTCGACGCGAGCTTAGAGATATCCGCGCGATCGGCGTACCAGGGATAGCCGCGCCCGTTGTCCAGAAAGTACACCTCCCGTGGGTCTCTGGCCTCGATATCGGCTTCCAAGAAAGCGGCCAGCTTCTCGTTGATGGGTTTCAGCGGCCACTTATTCATCTTGTTTACCCATTTCAGTTCCGGGTTGTTCTGCACCCGGATGACTCGCTTGTCCAAGTCGATATTCTCTAGCCGCATAGCCCATATCGGCCCAAGTCTTAGTAGTGAGTGGGTAGCCATCATGTAGGCCCGCAGCATGTTGCGCATATGCTTGATCTGCCGGGTGTCCTCATCCACTTCCGCTTCGGTCAGGCGTTCCTGAATGTAGTTTTTCAGCACGCGCAGGTCGTCGACGGTGTAGGTGTCCATATCCCGCCTGGGCACCTTTGGTTTTTTCAGCGACCAGATCCGGTCGATAATTTCGTGGTCGTAAGCCCAGCGAAGGAAGACTTCAAACTGTCGCAGGTGGCTATTTTTCGTCGACTCGCTCATGGGACGGCCCTGGTAAGCGCAGGTGCCCAAGTGCTTCAGAAACTTGATGTTGTATGAGCGATCGAAATCACGGAAACGATGGTCGCCGATACCTTGCAGGTAATAGCTGATTGTTTTCGTGTACTTCTGCAGGGTCTGGGGCGAGTTCGTAATGGCGACTTCCTCGAGCCAAAGTTTGCTTGCTCTCCGGATGGTGATGTTCTTCTTCCGCTGTTTTTCTATGTTGCGCGCTTCTGCCTTCCCGCTTTGCTCCCGCCGAAGCTTGTCATGCGCGATGTGATAGAGATCGGACAGCCGCCTGGTCTTTTCCGCGTGATCAAGTCCATCCAGATCTGAGACTTTGCAGAGTGTTCGGCGGATACCGCGCCGCCCGCTCTCCCAGCCTTCTATTGGGTCGTGGGGAAACTCGCCCACCCAGCGGCCGTTGCGAATGGTGAAAAGCTTTCTCGCCATCCTCAGCACCTCCCGCCATGCCAGGCAACACGCCCAATAACCTGCAAGTCGGCCAGTTGTTCTTTGCCCAGGGTGTAGTTGTCGTAAGCCTCGCTATCGCTGATGACTTTGACTTCACCCGTAGGAAGAAACTGCAGCCGCTTCAGCATGGTCTCGTCATTCAAACGCAGCACGAAAATGTCGTCGCCGCGCCGGACTGACTGATCGATAATTAGTAAATCGCCGCTCTTGATGGTGGGAGCCATGCTGTCCCCGCGGGCCCTGAAAAGTGCGCATGCTTGAGGTTCTACATGGACTTCATCACGCAGGTAATCGATGTCGAACAAGATTGGAACTGATTTCTCGCCGGTCGTTGATCTCTCGGCACCACTAGAGGACTGATTGCTACGATAAAAATGTATTACTACGGTCCCTTCGGGAACTTGCTCGTTTCCTTCTTTCTTTGGGCCTTTGCCGGTAGCCAACCACTTTAGGCTGTAGCCTCCAGCATTTGCGATGGCGATGACATTTCCGATAGTTGGCTGGCCCTCGTTACGGGCATACCTGGATAGCTGGCTTTGAGAGATGCCGGTCCTATCGATCAGTACCTTCCTTCCTCCCAACTCGAACTCAATTTGTTTCAAGCGTTCCCCGAAGTTCTCTCGCGATTCTGCGTTCATCCTTTAACCTCATATGCACAAAATGACCATTAACGGTTGACAGTTAGGGTTTGCGCATCCACTATCACCGTATACAGGTAATTTATTCGTATTTGGTTTTGTTTCCATTTATTTGCCTGATCGGAACCGGATGATAGCAGTACGAATCCGTCGCAAACCACAAAAGGGCAAATCTTGCGTTTATGGCTGTCTTGAGGAGCTCAGGAAGGAATGAACATCGAAAAAGACCCTCTATACACGATAGATGAAGCCGCAGAAGCACTGCGGATCTCGAAGCCTTACTTCAAAAAAATTCGGGATGAGAACCCCGATATCTTCCGGCCGATCATGGTGGCGGGGAGAACCACCTTTTCAGCCTCTCAGCTCAACCGGTATCTACTCCGTGCGAATCCACATCTAACGGCCTGCACCGTCGAAATAGCTAAAGCCGCCTCAGATGCAGCCGGAAGCGGTACTGGGGGCGCGTAATGGATCAATACGCTGGACCCAATCCGGCCGATATCGTCCAGGCACTGCTGAACGATCCGGCCCTGCAGTTCAAGAAGGTCGGCAAGTACCTGCAGCGCGGCGTGTGTCCTGAGTGCCAGAAAAAGGAACTGTTCGTTTCGGCAGAGCAGCCCTGGCAGTTGGCATGCAACCGCAGCAACAACTGCGGATATACGGAAAGCACCCGCACTCGTTACCCGCATCTGTTCGATAACTACAGCGAGCGCTTCCCGGCCACGCCGGAAGATCCCAACGCCACCGCCCGGGCGTACCTGGCGGAAAACAGGGGATTCAACCCGGGCCTTATTGCCGGCATGTACCAGCAAGCATCGGTTCGGCTAAGTGATGGTGAGTATGCCGATACGGTCCGCTTCTACCTGTTCGGCGGTACCGAAACCTATTGGGAGCGTCTGATCGACACCGGCATGGTGAAGAAGGCCGGGAAGAAGGCGCACTTCGGAGGGAAGCGCCAGCCGGACGGATCCATGTACAAGAACAAGTGCTGGCAGCCCCGGGGCTTGCAGGTCGAGAAGGGCGACTGGGTCTGGATAACTGAGGGCATCTTTAAGTCGATCGCCCTGATGCACTGCGAGCACAACGGCCAGCGCGTGAAGTCGGTCAGCCCCTTGAGCACCAACAATTTGCCCAGGGAACTGATCGAGGCGAACCGCGACCGTGATGTGACGTGGGTTCTGGCACTCGACAACGACCCGGCCGGCATCAAGTTCGCCCGCAAATACCGCGAGGAACTGCGGGCCATGGGTGAGCACGTGTTGATCGCTCTGCCCGATGGCAAGGCCGATTGGGACGATGAGCTACGCAACGGCCGGCTGGATGAGAAATACCTGAATGAAAGCATCTGGCGGGGCTTCGCGGCGGCCGCTGAGACAGCCCAGGAAAAGGCGTTCTGGCTGTGGGTGAAGCAGCCCCGGGCCCAGGTCAATTTCGCCTGGGGCGCCAGCCTTTGGAAATACAAAGTTGATGAACGCGATATCGGCGATCTGCAGGACGCGCTGGATCCGGCCGAGCCGCCCTGGCTGGCCGATGATGACCTGATCAAGGATCTGCAGCGCAACTTCTTTGGCGCCACGCGGGGCGAGCGTATCAGCAACTGCCACCCGCAGTTTCTTTATATCGAGCAGGACGCGCTGACCGAAGAACAGCTTTATTTCTTCCGGTTCGACTTCACCAGCGGTAACCCCACCAGCCTGGTGTCGCTGGAGGGATCCGCCCTCGAATCTCCCAGCGCATTCAACAAGGCGCTACTGAACCGCACCGCCGGTGGCACGTTCGATGGCGACGCCCGCGACCTCAAGCGCCTACGTGATCAGTGGTTTAACCGCCGGATCAGCTACGTACACACGATCCCGTTTGTGGGCTACTACCGCGATGCCGGTTCTTACGTGTTCCCAGGCTTTGGGTACCACAAGGGTCAGGGGCTGGAGCTCAACGAACAGGGATTCATGGAGTGCGGAAAGCACCGGCTCAAATCGGGTTTGAAGTCCCTGAACCTGATTCGCGGTGAGTCCTTTAATCCGGGATGGATCGACGGCTACAAGGCTGCATTCAGCGACAACGGCATGCTTTTGATGGCGTGGTGGCTGGGCAGCCTTTTCGCTGAACAGGTCCGGGCGCTGCAAAAGAGTTGGTGTTTCCTCGAGTACACCGGCGACCAGGGCGCCGGTAAGTCTACCCAGATTGAATTCCTGTGGCGCTGCTGCGGCCGTGACGGATACGAGGGCTTTGACCCGAGCAAGGCCACGCCGGCCGGCCGCGCCCGTAACTTCATGCAGGTGTCCAACCTCCCGGTTGTCCTGATCGAAGGCGATCGGAACAGCGACGATCGAGGCGCGCGCAAAGGCGGCTTTGACATGGACGAGCTGAAAACGGCCTTCAACGGCCGGGGCATTCGGTCCATGGGGGTCAAAAAGCGCGGCGCAGAAACGGATGAACCGCCATTCCGGGGCAGCATCCTGCTGAGCCAGAACGCCACCGTAGACGGATCCGAAGCGCTGCTTTCCCGGATCGTCCATGGCCACTGCACCCGGGCCCATTTCAGCCGCAGGACCGAACAACATGCACGCCGACTGGCGTCTATTCCTGCCGAGGATCTGGCCGGCTGGATGGGTAAGGCGCTGTCGCTTGAGCGCAGCCTGCTGGATCTCTATCAGGAACGGTTCGCCCAGGTAGAGGACATCTATCAGGGCCTGTCAGACGGCAAGATCCAGAACCGCCTGGTACTCAACCACGCCCAGGTGGCCGCCTGGGGCTGGTGCCTACCCTGATCTTTGGCGATCGCTGGAGCGCGGAGGACAGTCAGCGGCTGCAGGACTTTGCCTGGTCCCGCGCCCTTGATCGCCAGCGCCGCCTGCAGGCCGATCACCCGATGGTCGAGCAGTTCTGGGAAATCTACGACCTGATCAACGTCCGCCCAAGCAACGACGAATTCAGCATCGAGGATCCCGAGATCCTGAACCACTCCCGCGATTCCGACTTCATAGCCGTTCATCTCCAGCAGTTCGCGCAGGAGTGCGCTCGTAATCGCACCGAGATGATCAGTACCCGTGAGCTGAAAAGGCTGCTGCCGCAGAGCCAGCGCCGGCCATTTGTAGGGCAAAAGAAGGTGCTTAGCAAGCTAACAGGGAAGGCTGTTCATTGTTGGGTTTTCCGCGACGAGAGAGCGGCTTCATGAGTGGGTTACGCACACGCATGCGCGCCTATAGAGCCTGAATTCTGTGTCCGTGGGTGAGCGTCGCAAAAAGGTAATTTAGGTAATACGTGAAATTATAAGTAAGAAAATTAATAAAAAACAGTGAGATAGGAGCTAAAGCTAAAGGTAATAAATGAGTAATAGAAAGGTAATTAATTACCAAATCACCAGAGAGGAAAAAGGTAATAATGGCGAACAAACAATTTCTTATAAATCAAAGACATAACTTTTTGTATTACCCGAAATTACCTTTTAAAGGTAATACCGGAAACCCAGTAACCACGCGGGTTAGCGGCCCGTTTTGCACCGGCATTACCAATATTACCTTTTTGCGACACACCAACTTAGAACGAGCAAGTAAGGGGGCGGGTATGCAGTACAAGAACACGGCCACGTTGGGCCCAGAGAAGCCGGAACACGGCGAGGCGCACCGGCGCGATTGCCTCGCCCGGTTCGTGATGCGGCAGAAACCCGAAAGCCGGGAATTCCTGTTGGAACAAATGAAACCGCGCCTGCGAGCTGACATTCGCCAGCGGATGCTGAATCAGTTCGCGGAACAGCTTATGGCCCTCGATCCCGAACGTCGCGAAGCCCGGCTGGCCCGGATCCGCTTTAACGCTCGCAAAGGGGAGAGGCACAGGGCATTCGCCACCGATATCGAGTCGCGGGTTCGCCATATGCAAAAAGCCGAGGGAGGCGACTATGGCCGACGCGCTTGATGACCTGGCCGAACGCTGGCCAGGACTGGATATGGCAAAGCTGCGGATTCTGCGGGAAGTGGATCGGAAGCCGGGCGGCTTTATGTGTGATATCGCCGATGCCCTCCACCTGCCGCACCAGCACGTCCAGTTTCACGTCACCACTCTGGCGACGGGAAAGAAAGGGCGCCCGTCAGCAGGGTTGGGGCTGGTTCGTTTGGAGGACCACCTGCTGGATCGGCGGTACCGCGAAGTTTATCTGACCCGGGCCGGCCGGCATGTGATACGCCACATTCGCCCGCTACTGGATCAAGAACCACAGGAATCGGTTTAGGAGAAAGCTACCCATGACTAACGCAACCCAACAACGACACGAGGGCCACACCATGAAATTTCAGCTTGTTGACCAGCCGGGCATCCGGATTCCACAAGACATAATGTTGGACGGAAAGAAAATTGGAGAGATCAAGCCAATGGACGATGGCCGCCATCACGCGGCGCTATACGTACCGGGTGGGGATTCTGTCAGCGCCGGCCTCGCCCAGGGTTTCGGGCGCACTGAAGATGAGGCTATTCAGGATGCTCTGACCGCTGGAGAAAAGGATGGCAGGGCGTACCTGACAGGTGTCGCTCAACTGCAAGCACTGCTCGGATTCATTGACGGTAAGGAGGCGCAATAACCATGGCTTCCATAAATCATGACGTGATCAACGTAGGCATGCAGGTAAGCGAAATTCTGCATCGCATCGAGGACATGGCCGATCAATCGACCGGCCCGGACCTGGCGGCCATTTTTGTCGCCAGGGAGGCCGCGGCGGACTTCCGATCAACTGTCTTTCAGTGGCAGTCCAAAGCGACCGAACTGATCCGGCAGCTCGATGAGCTCAATGGTTGCTGTATAGAAGAAGGGGAGTGAGTAGGGGCGGTAAAGAGTATAGGTTCGCGGTGTGGGCTATATCGTACGGGAAACTCCGATTATGCCGACAGCGCGAGCCCTCAAGCATGGTAAGGTTTGTGCCGCCTTTCTATAGAGTTCCTCGTTCGAAATACTGCCGGCAAGGATGCCAGGCATTAGCGACACCTGCCTAGTGGTGTGACTTCCAGGGAGAGATCTGGTTCTTCAGTTGTTACCCGTCTACTGCGCCCACGTTCGGTCAAAGCCAGTCTAGGCGAACCCTTTCGATATAGCTATTCGCGCGGTATGCCGCCAGCGTTGACGTTTCCGTCGTTTCGAACTAAGTATTAGGTCGAATGGTAACGAGAGATTGTTATCGTGGGGTAGGAGGCATTTGCCATGTTATATCGTATCACCTCCAGGGGGGCTAGATATGGAATTAAAGGATTTTATTCGGGAGACATTAGTCCAGCTTGCCCAAGGAATTGAAGAAGCCAATATGGAACTCAGGAGTTCGGCTGCAGTAGTTAATCCGGAGAATGTCATAGTCGATGTCACGGGAAAGGCAAAACACTATGGCATCTTATCTGCGTCGGATGACATCGTTGAGTATCTTCCCTCTGTGCAAGCAATTGAGTTCGATGTGGCGGTGCATGCGACTGAAGGTAAGGAAAAGTCCGCAAAAGGCGGCATATCGGTTGGAGCTATGAACATCGGCGGTTCCGGCGGAGCAAGCGAATCTAAGAGCTCTGAATCTCGAATCCAATTCAAAATTCCTATGGTGTTGCCCCACGGAAAGTAAGGAAGTGACTGGACAATAGGTCGGGAATCGAATCGGCTCGGGATCATGCGTGCGTTCAGTGATATTGAAGTTTACTTAAAATAGAAGGGTTATAAAATGCATCGCATTGTAGCAAGTCACCTTGATAGTTTTGTTGATCAATACGCTCTAGCAGCCGATGACCGTACAGTTCAATTCGAGAAATTTGCGAACTTCGCAGTTCTTTCTGGGAAATTAGCAACATCAGTTGATCTCGACGATGTAACTACTGGGAATGACGATGACGGTACTGATGGCGTAGCCCTTATTATAAATGAAGAGCACATTGTTTCAGCTGGGGATGCCGAATCTCTGTTTGCCCACGAAAGACGAAATAATGATGTGGAGGTGGTTTTTGTACAGGGAAAAACAAGTGACGGCTTTGATCTAGGTGACTTTCTTAAATTCAAAGAGTCTGTGCTCAGGTTTTTTACACAAGAGCCATACTTGGCCCTTAGTGATTTGCAGCAGGAAGCAAGAGCGGCTTTCGATGTCGCGATTAAGAACGTCCCAAAGATTAGGCATGGTAAGCCAAGTGTTTCCGCATTCTTTGTAACAACAGGCAATTATAGTGCTCCTGATGCCTTGGAGGCTGGGCGAAAGGATATGATTTCCCAGCTTGGCGAACTCGGTTTATTCCAAAATGTTGACGTTCGCTTCATGGGACGTGATGACCTTGTGAGTGCTTGGGTAGCTAGCTACAGTGGAATCGAGGCGAGCCTTACAATGAATAGTAGTGCTTCGCTTCCAGAAATAGCCGGAATCGACGAGTCATATCTCGTTGTGGCGAAAGCTAAGGACTACGTCGAAAATTTGCTTGTCAGTGATGATGGTAGCATCCGCGGGCAACTGTTCGAAGAAAACGTTCGGCACTTCCTGGGGCCTGAGAATCCTGTTAACGAACAGATTGCGGAAACCATTCTTAATCAAAGTAGTAAGACAAGATTTCCCGTGCTAAATAATGGAGTGACTCTAGTAAGTCCAGATGTAAGAGTCCAAGGTACGACTTTGCATATTTCGAACTTTCAGATCGTCAATGGATGTCAAACGTCTCATGTTCTATATGAGAATCGTGAAGCTCTAACTGATGATTTAATGGTTACATTGAAGGTGGTTGAAACAACCGATGAGGATGTTTTTAGTGAACTGGTTCGTGCGACAAATAGCCAGTCAAAAATTGAAGAGTCGCAGTTCTTGTCATTGAGTCCTATAGCAAAAAGAGTGGAAGCTTATTTTAATACATACGAAGGACAGGATGGTCGGCTATATTTTGAGCGGAGAGATAGGCAGTATGTTGGAAAAGGCGTAGCGGCAATTAGAGTAGTATCGCTCCATAATGCGGCGAAATGTGTATGTGCAATGTTCGTTAGAAGGCCGGACCTTTCTTTTAAATATCCAAAAAGAATGTATGAAGATTTTGGTGCGAAAATTTTCAACGAAGGGAATAGGGAGATAATATATTACGCTAGTGCGCTAGCGTTGTATCGATTTCATTTGCTTACTTCAAATAATACTATTCCGCAGAATATGCGAAGGTTTAAATGGCATATTCTTCCTTTGGCTGCCGCTCTAGTGGCTGGTAAAGATGTTCCACCACTAGGATCAAAAAAGATGGATGCATATGCACAAAAGATCATTGATAAGTTTAGTCACCATAGTGCGGAAGGCACTGCGATATTCACAAAAGCTGTAGGCATTATTGAAAGTTTGGGCGAAATAACGAACGATCGACTTAAAAGGCAAGCTGTTTTGGATGAAATGCTCGCCCATGTTAGCTAGTTGATGATCGATCTACTTTCCCTCGTCACTTCTGGCTTACATTAAGAGTAAACTTTCGCCTTAATTTACGACTACCTTGAATCAACCAAAAGGAGCTGGAGCATGAGTTTTAATGCCAATGTCGTGGAAATGAGCCAGCAGTTGGAGAATCTTGAAAGCGCTCTTTTAAATGAATATGGATATCCAGCACCCCATAGTGCGGCGGATACAAATAACTTAATGATCTGTCTAGCAAAAATTAAAGGCAGTGCTGAAGCGATAGCTGATGAATGCGAGGAGGCGCATGACATTGTCGCAGAGTGTGATGATTTTAGGGGCTCTCTCATTGGACAGGATGGTGATCCAATTGACTTCGACACAGGGTTGGGAATTGAACTTGGGCTCAAGGACCGCCTCGCCAACCTCAGAGTCTTGATAGATAACTTATAGGCGTGGCCACTTTAAGTGGTGGTCTCTCTAAAGTAAACGTCCATAACGAGGGCAGCGTTTGTAAGCGAACGCACGGCGCTTTGAGTCGTAGAACTACCGGTTTTTGGCGGTTTCAGGTTGGCCATTACGAGTGCCAGCCAGGGAGGGATATATGCTCATCCGTAAGAAAAGGATCAGATCGGCGCGCAGTAACATCCGGGGAATAAAGGATGGCGAGCGGTTCTGTATGGCAGTTACTTCAATTGAGCGATTTAGCAGCGAACTGGATAAAATCGGTTTCTCTTCCTCTCTTGGAGTAGGCGAACAGTTGTTGCCTGCGGCGCTTGGCAAGGTCAGCTATTTCAATGCAGAAGGCGGGTACGAGGTTCATCGCGATCAGCCTATGGAAACGGCGTTCCGTCAGGCCGAGTGGCGCTGGGAAGAATTCCGCGGTAGGTATGGCAAAGTTGAGAAATCAAAAATCGCCGAAATACCCTATAAAAGGTATCCGAGAACGTTTGTAGAACCGCCCGCGGTTGAGCTGCAGATTGCGTTATCTCCAAACAACGAGAAGGTGGTTACCTCGGCATCCGTTACGTTCGACAGTACTTCAGAAAAGCTATTGACTCACATCATCAATCTCTTCTTAGAGCTTTTTGGTGAATGCGACATTCTCAAGAAGGATCTCTCTCCAGTATCTCCATCTAAGTTGATTCGCCTGAACTGGGAAGTACTACCTAAAGGCAAACTTCCGTGGGAGAAGCTCCAAAAGGAGTTGAAGCCAATTGTTAATCGCCAGCCCAAGGGGAATAGAACCGTAATTGATAGCCGTCATGAGGCAATCGCGCGGCATGACCCTGAGTTTGTAGCTGTCGGGCGCGGTGGATTTGATGGGTATGTGATCTTCGGGTTTCCATCGAAGTCTCTTTACGTTCTAGAAAGCGTTCAAGTAAATAATGCTACGTATGTGTTGGATCGAGACTGGGAAGAATTGTCGTCGCTTACGAAGGCGGATCTACTTAACGCCAACCTGCACAAGGGGCGGGTTATTCATCGAGAGTCATGGTTTTCTGAGATTCACTCGTTGCTCGGCAAGTGACATGCACGTGCGTTAAAAGTGTGTAGCGTAAGTAAAAAATTGACTGTGTGTGTAGCGTGTGTATAATTGCCTCATCTTGAGTAAGGAGCCCCGCATGAAAAGCAGAGACCTGATCAAGATGATGGAAGAAGACGGTTGGTACGAGGTTGCCGTCCGGGGGAGTCACCACCAGTTCAAGCACCCAAAAAAGCCTGGACGAGTGACGATTCCACACCCGAAAAAGGATCTGCCTCGAGGAACCGTCAACAGCATCTTGAAGCAGGCCGGGCTTAAATAGCCCGGCCGGATTTCTGCCTGATTGCTGGTGACGCGGGCGACCGCCCCAAACAGAGCTAAACAGCGAACAAAGAGAGAAGAGAGGTGGCGATATGTACTATCCCATCGTAATTCACCAGGAAGACGACAGCGCATACGGTGTAATCGTGCCGGATCTGCCAGGCTGTCACTCCGCTGGTGAAACTATGAATGACGCATTAGAAAACGTGGCAGAGGCCATCGATTTTCATCTGGAAGGCATGGCTGAGGACGGTGCGGAAATTCCTGCTCCGAGCGATCTTGAAGGTCTGAAAGATAACCCGGACTACGCCGGTGGTACTTGGGTTTTGGTCCCGGTGGACCTGAGCCGTTACCTGGGAACCGCGCAGCGTATCAATATTTCGTTACCCAACCGACTGATCACTCAGATTGACCGTTTCGTTGACACGCATAAGGAATATAAGGACCGGTCGAAGTTTTTGGCGGACGCTGCGCTTAAGGTGTTGCGGCACGCGTAAGGTCCAAGAGAATCTCAAGCCCCGCCCGTTGGGGCTTTTTTTATGCAGGCGAGCGCATTCTTGAGCTTAGAAAAGTTCGCCGAATTCTAGTATTCCTTTTATCTGCAGGGAATCCCTTCCCTTACATACCCCTAATCGAGGTTGTTATTCACCTTAGCGTCGGGATTTGAAACGGGGGTATCGATACCATTGACGTTTCGTACATGGTAATTCGGATAATCCCCATTTCTAATCGCTTTTACGAACTGGCCACGAGTCATGTCAGCACCAGTATGGTTATCGTGAAAGCGTTCATTTCGACCAGTCTTCGATTCTTGCCGCACGGTTACTCGTTTTCTTCCCATTAGCACTCGCCTCTTCACAGATCCACCTTGCCATTGTTTAATAATTGTACAGTCATGATGTGTTTATGTACAGTTTCTGCTCGTTGCGATGGGAATGTACCTATCCTGTGTAGACTTTGAAGCTGTGGCCTCTGGAACGACAAACTATGGGGGGCGTCTATATTGATGGCCCGTATGGGTCCCTGACGTTGTTCAATTGGATGGATGATGTTGAGCTATTAAAGTGTAGAGCCGATGTTCGGCCGATTAAGTTTTGCGCCTATGCTAGTGGCGACTGCAGCATGGGAAAAGGTGCTCTATGCTATTAGGGAAAAGTGATTGAAGTCACTGGAGAGAGGCATGTTTCACGCCATAATAAGCTGCTCTAACTACACAGTTGAGACGGGTTGAATGCTTGATTGGCTTAAATCTGCAAAAATAAATTTTTTCCGATTCCTGTTTTTTTTCCTAAAGCCACGTTTGTTTTTTGATGTGGTTATACGTCAAGGCAATCTTAAGAATCTCCTTGTTCTGACAGCATGGATTGTATTCCCAGTGTTTCTAATCCAGTCCGCAACTAGTCACTTTTTGCGTAATGCCGGAGTTGGTTCACCTTATGAGGTATTGTTTTGCCAGGCAGAAGATGTGGAAGAGTTCATGAAACAGCCAGAGATAAAAGAATTTATCTCAAGCCGGGAGCAGGCAGCAAGCTCGGGTGAGAATTTTTTTCCACATTTTATGGGCGTGAAGTTTTATGGAAAAGCGCTCGCCGTTGCTACTGGAAACGAGGACCTCGATAGAGCAAACGATAGAGTTCTCGAGTTTGGTATATATGCTGGCGTTGCAGCGATTCAGCAATGTTTCTTTGAACCGGATGTGCCGCAGTTGGCTCTTCTTAAAATGGGATTTTCTTCCATATTGTTTGACGAAGTCAGACCGGCAGATCTCGATGGACCCACCTTTTTTATTGTTTATGCAATGGCTTTTTCTTTTTCTTTTGCCTTCTCGATATTTGTTCTAAGCCGTCTTTTTGGTGTTGCTGCTAAATTATCGGATATATTTAAAGTGACGCTTTCAAGTTACATAATATGGAGTTGTTGTTCTCGTATTATCATGACTTTATCATTCATTGTGTTTTGGAATGAGCCTTCTGATTACTTAAGATACGGAATGTTTGACTGGCTCAAGTCGAATTTTTTGTTGATTTATATTTTTTCTGCTGTCGTTTTGATTTTAAACATCTACTACTATCTAAAGGCTATGCCTGTCGGATTCTTCGCCAGTATGGCGCTATTTGGGGCTTCCGTAGTGCTAGTCGGCTTCTTGGGAGTGGCTATCATCCTGCCTGCGTTATATCTGCTATTTTATATGGGATTCTGGATAAACCTACTGTTCTAGCTCTTCATCTGACAATAGATTTTCTATTAGCTGCTCCACAGCCCGCTGCTGATGTTCCGGAAGCTGACGAATCTGCGATATTAAGCTTAGGTCCGCTTCGGTCATTTTTGTATTCCTCCCGAATAAAAGCCAATCGATGCTGATTTTTAGGTATTTTTGAATATTCGCTAGCTGTGACGCAGATATCTCGTGGCCCTTACGCCAGTTGCTCACAGTAGCGGGCGAGCATTCGCAGAAACGGGCTAAATGGGTCACTGAGACCCCCGCAGCCGCCATGGCGCGCACCAGGCGCGCACCTCGGTCGGGGTCAACGTGTCCCATTGTTTAGTGTCACTGAAAAACTGCCAATCCTTTGTTCAGCTCAAGTGAAAGGGCGCAAGCACAAATGTGAACCAGTCGTGCAAAATAAAGCCCGCGCTATGCTAGAGGAAAACGCAGTATGTCAGAAGGGCAATATCCAATGGCACTCAGGGAAGAACAAGAAGCGGCCATCGACTTGGTTTCGGTACTTCAAGGGTGGCTGACTAAGCCGGTGGTTGGAGAGCAGGGAGTGCATCTGAGTGAACGGGATCAGGCGGGGATTGATCGACTGCTTGCCCAACTACTGAACCACATCATAGCCCTGGCGCCGGTCAGCTTCCGACCCCCGCCTGCCGCAACACGGCCGATCGATCGGCCGCCGGAAGGGCCCCGAGCCATTCGGCCATCATGCTGTGAAGCTGAGCTTTTGGGGGTTGGATGTCATGCTTGTGCGAAACAGTGATGACGCCGCGCCATCCGCAGTCGGCATTGGTGCAACTGGCATAAACATCTTTCACGGCCGGGCTGAGCTTGTTGTGTCCAGTGATCGCGGCTTTCTGCTGGCAGTGGGGGCACTCAATCCGCATGCCGTGTTGATCCTCAGTGATTTGACCAATGGATAAATTGTAACCCATTCTAGAAAAACTCCAAGCGTGGCAAGGCTTTTGTTGTGTTTCGGTTAGTGTCACAAACTGGTTTCGGGGAAGTCGAACGCCAGGTGACACCGGGCAGGAAGCTGAGCGTTTAAGTCCAGAAACGGCTGGGCCTTGCTGCGCACTTCGTTATCGATATAGACGCGGCTGATCTTCTCAATATCCCCAAACCCGCCGGTGTTATCCGGCTTGATGCCCGCAAGGGCCGGGGGTACCCGGTGCGCCACCACAACATCGTCGGCGCTGATCTTCTTCACCCGCTCGAACTCGTCTTTTTGGCTGATATCTCCGACCGGTATCACCTGAACGCCTTTTTCCTTCCCGTTGGGCACATGCAGGTACATGCTGCGGAAATTCCCCACACCTTTGCCTTCCCGCACCTTATCAGTGATTTCTTTCTCGACTTCCGGGTCCATCTGCGGATCCGTGGTGTAAAGGATGTATCCCAGGTGGCTGCCATTCAGGAAATAGCGGCGGCGAAATAGGGTCGCGTCCTGATTGAGTAGCGCCGACTGCAGACCGCCCAGCCATTCGGGCACGCCATACACCTGCTGCACGGTGTCGTATTCTTTCACCATCAATACTTCGTCTTCCCGGTACTCAATATCCGGGGTTCCGTAGGGCTGCAGCATCCGGTACCCGCCGTCGCGGCGAACACGCATATTCATGGCGGGCAGATGGCGCAAGCGGACCGGAACACCGAGGAAGTCGGTTAGCACTTGCAGATAGGCCATGCCGAAGTTTTCAAAGTCCAACGCCGCAGCGCGGAAATCGGCCAGGCTCATGTGCCCGCCGGGTTTGAAAAATCGGGCCAGCATGTTGCGCTTGAAAAACAGGCAACTGGAGTGATGCGCGTTGGCGCGGCTGATCTGCGCCAGGCCACTGAGCGACACCGGGGGCAAATAAAGGTCGCCCCCAGGCGAGGTAAACACACCCAGGTAATCCGCCAAAGCGCCCAAAGGGACCGGTTCCGGATCCCCGAAACTCAGGTCGATGCTGTTTTTCTCCGGCGCTTTGGTGGCGCTGGTACGTTTTGGCTTGCGCTTGTTGCTCATGATCGGTTCCTTTCGGGTTAGGCCGCGTCCGCGAACACAACCTTGCTGCGGCGGGTGTCGTCGGGTGTCAGCAATCCCTCGTTAATCAGGGCGTGAGTGACGGCCCAGGCGGCATCCGCGTGGCCGGTCTTGTCGTTGCGATCGGCCACGTAGACGATTTGGCCGGATCCGGTGGTGGTCTTTCTGATCTGCATGAAGCCGGCGGCGATATCGGACCAGCTCGCGTCCCACTCCACACGGCCCTCGAGCACAACCTGTTGTGCCTTGAGTACAAGGCGGGTTTTCATCTGCGGGGAGTAGGTGATGGCTGTGGCTGCCGGGAAGAAGCGCTGCACCTGCTCAAAGACGCCGGATCCGGGACCGGTCACATCGACGCCGATGTATTCCACGCGGTACCGCTCGCACAGGTCCTTGATGGTTTGCGCCTGGTACTGCCACGCGCAGTTATGTAGCGCGATTCGCTCAACGATCCGGAACTTACCGCCGGCCTTGAGCGGTGGGGCGACCACGACGATGCAGGCACCGTCCCGAGTGCGGCTGGGGTCGTATCCGATCCACACCGGCCGGTTGCCCAGCGGCCGATCGGAATCGGGTTTGAAGTCGCGCCAGTCCTGCAGATCGCCAAGGCACTTTTCCAGATCCGACAACTTGAACACGCTGGCCGTGTCGTCGATGAACTTGCACTCGAATAGCTGGCTGAACTCATCAAGGTTGTACTCGATACGCAGTTGCTTGATATCGAACAGGTCACAACCACCTTTCACGGCATCATGAACGGTGATGATCTGACGCCACTGGCCGTCCGCACACACGACACCGCCCTTCAGCTCTGTACGGCTGGGCAGGTTGTAGTCGGGCTCGTTGGCAGCGCGCTGGCGCTTGTTGAACGTTTCCATGCTCCAGAACGGATAGGCGCTGTGACTCATCGCACTGGGCGTGGAGAAGTAGGTTTTGCGCCAGTTCTTATGTGTGGCTACCGCGCTGGCCACCTTGTTGAGCTTGTCGAAATTCGGGATCCAGAAATATTCATCCACATAAACGTGGCCGTGATACCCCTGGGCCGTGGCGCTGTTGGTGCTGAGGAAATACAGCGTTGCGCTGCCGGCGTCGCTGTGAATCTTGATCTTGTCCTTGCCCTTCAACTCGATACCGAACCACTCACTCGCAAAATGCGCGATGTACTCACGGAACAGATCGGCCTGGGCCCGGGAGGCGGATAGAAACACCTGGTTGTCGCCGGTCAGCAGGGCATCGGTGAAGGCTTCCCGGGCGAAATAGAACGTCAGCCCCAACTGACGGGACTTGAGGACGTTACGGATCCGGTGGTGTCGTTCGTCCCAAAGGTTCAACTGATAATCGAATAGACCGGCCTTGAAGTGATCGAGGATCGTTTCGGCGTCATAGCCGCTGAAGTCATTATTTCGGCGTCCCTTGCGCTTCTTCTTCGGCTTACTGGCGCCCCCTTGATCCTGTTCAGTAGGTGGCGTTACGTCTGCCGCCTTGGTGGTCTGCTTACGGCTTTCAAGCCGCTGCAGCCGCTCCAGCATCCCCACCAGCTTGTCCATCTCTTCCAGTTCGGCGCCGGTCTTCTTATCCCGGTCAGCGAGCAACACCAGACGGCGGGTGATCGCGCTTGTCGCTTCTTCGTCCTGCAGTTGATCCAACCAGCCGTAGGAGGCGGCCCACTGGTACAGAGTACGGCGGGGCACCCCGAGTTCGGTCTGAATCTCGGGTACCCGGAAGCGCCGCAAAAACAGTTTGCGCGCCGCGTCTTTGGTTTCCTGGCTGTAGCTCATGCAGCGGAGTTTAACGGGGAAACGTACCCCGAAAACGGGCCTTCATTGCTGGGGTTTCAAGTCATGAAAATCCTTGAAAAACAAAGAATAAAGCGCGTTGAAGGTGTCCCGGTCGCCGCCTAATCTGCAATCCGTTGAAGCACGAAAGCGCTGGATCATGCGCCATCGAATCACCGGAAAACGGACCCGAACATGCCCAAGAAAACCGCCCTCTATACCGACTGGATTGTCATCGGCACTGCCGGGCCAACGATCGATGGCCGGAACATTTCCGACACCCTGCTGGAGCAGGCGGCGAGCAACTACGACCCGAGCGAATACACGGCGGTGATCAATTCTGACCACCTGCTGGGCCTTTACGGCAATTTCGGCAGCGTTGTGGAACTGCAGACAGCGAGGGACGAAAAGGACCGCACGGTACTGCAAGCACGCCTGGCACCTAACAAACGACTGCTGCAGATGAATGCAGAGGGCCAGCGGCTTTTCACCAGCATGGAATTGATCGAGGACTTCGTCGGTACCGGCGAGGGTTATCTGATTGGCCTGGCCGTAACAGATCAGCCGGCCAGCATCGGTACCACTGAACTGCACTTTTCCAAATCATCGTCCGTTGTCCCGTCCTTGCTGGGTGAGTCGACCGAACTTTCCCTGGAAACACCGGCGACGGACGACAGCCTATTTCAGCGATTCATGCGCGCTTTCGTGAACAGTTCCCACGCCACCGGTGCGGTGGCGGATGACGCCAATGAAAACCCCACCGAGGACGACGAAATGACCCAACAGCAATACGACGCGCTGATGCAGAAGCTGCAGGCGCTGAGCGCAAAGGTTAACCCTGAGCAGGGCGAGACTGCCGACACGACCGTGACCGCCGAACAGTTCAACACCCTGACCGAACAGGTCGAAGCCCTGGGCGCCAAGATCGAGCAGCTCGCCGGCGGTGGTGAGTCGGCCGAGCCCGGCGCCAGTGAGGGTGTAGATCAGTTTGCGCAGATCACGGACGCCGTGAAGGGATTGGCTGCGAAATTTGATGCTCTGCTGCAGGAACGCCCGGACGGTCGCAAGCCAGCAGGCACCGGAGCCAATGAGGCCCAGGGTTTCGTTTAAGCCCTCCGGCACCTTTCTTTAAAACCCAGAACAGGACCTATTTTCATGAAGCAGCATACCGTTCAGGCGTTCACTGCCTTGCAGGTCGCGATGGCTGAAGCCTATGGCGTTGGCGACGTGACAAGAAATTTCGCGGTGTCCATTCCGATGGAAACGCGACTGAATGACGCCATTCAGTCGTCGTCCGACTTCCTCCAGCGCATCAACATCATTCCTGTGACCGACAAGATCGGCCAGGCGCTCAATATGGTGATTTCCAGCACTCTGGCCCGCCGCACGGATACCAGCGGTACCGGCGAGCGCAAGCCGAAAGACGCCAGCGGGCCTGACGGCATGAAATACACCTGCGTGAAAACTGAATTCGACGTGGCTATTACTTATGCGCTGTTGGACGCCTGGGCCCGCTTCCCGAACTTTCAGGAGCGGTATATGCAGCACGTATACCGGCGCATTGCGCTGGACCGGATCCTGATCGGCTGGCACGGCACCAGCGCAGCTACAAACACGGATGACGCGGCTAACCCGAATCTGGAAGACGTGAACATCGGCTGGCTGAAGCTGCTGGAAGACAACAACGCGGCGAACTTCCTGACCGAAAGCACCGACGCGACCGGGAAAATCACACTGGGACCCGCCGGCGATTATAAGAACCTCGATGCGCTGGCTTATGACATCTACAGCATGATCGGCGACGCCCACCGCACCGGAAATGAGGTGGCTGTTGTCGGGCGTGGCCTCGTAGCGGATGACATGGGGAAAGTGCTCACGAGCCACGCCCAGCAACCCACCGAGAAGAACCATATCCAGATCATGGAAAAGTCATACGGGGGCCTTCCCACGCTGACCGTGCCTGGCTTCCCCGACACCGGCCTGGTCGTGACTGATCTGGAGAACCTGTCCATCTACTGGCAGGAGGGCAGCATGCGCCGCAAGTCCGAGGATAACGCGCGCCGCGATCGCGTCGAGGACTTCAACTCGTCCAATGAGGCTTACGTGATCGAGGACACCAAGGGCATCGCCGGCATCAAGGCCGGTAACGTCCAGTTCGCCGAGGCGTAAGGCGGGTTAACCATAAACGCCCCGGGGAACTGGGGCTGCTGATCATCCTGGGGAGGAGACAGTAACCATGACTACACCAGCCATGCGACACCAGCAACGGGTGCGCCAGCAGCAGGCCGAGGCGCGCGCAAAGGCGCAGTTGGATGCGAAGCAGGCCGACGAGATCGACAACCTCGCCGGCGACTACGAGCAACACCAGCTTGTTGTGACCAGCCTCGAGCAGGACGCCCAGCGCTTGCAGGGACTGACCCTTGAGGAAAAGGGCGATATGAAGCGGGACGAGCTGCTACCGCGGTACCGCCCGGTGGTGGATGCCTACCTGGCCGCCTGTGAAGACGGTGAGGAACCTTACCGCAATCCGGTTCTGGTGCAGGTGATGATCTGGCTTTTCGACCTGGGGGAAATTCAGCCCGCGCTGGACCTGGCCAAGGTTGCGCACGAACAGCGCCAGCCCATGCCCGAGCGATTCAACCGCAGCCTGGAAACCTACGTGGCGGACGCCCTGCGAGAGTGGGCCGAGAACCAGCAGGCCGAGGGTGACCCGATCGAGCCCTATTTTTCGGACACGTTCGACCGGATCCGATCGGAGCAATGGCAGGTCAACCCGGCGGCCTTGATGAAGCTGCACAAGCTGGCCGGCCAGGAGTGCCAGAAGCGCGAGGCGCTGGAAGATGCTCTGGCGCACTACAAGACAGCCGTAAAGCTGGACCCGAAGCGGAGCAAGGTAAAAACCGTAATCGCCAGGCTGGAAAAGCAACTGGCGAGCAAGGCACCAGCAGACGAGTAACCCGAGTTTCAGCTCCGTAAGGGGCACGGTGGACCGACTCCACCCCACCGCAGGCCCCCGGCCCGGATGACAACGCCCCATGGGCGACCGTCTGAAGGTGCCGGACCGGCCTGCACCTACTGATCCACTGAGAGAGGACAGACTGGTGAGCGGATACAGCTTTGCAGGCGGCAGTCCCGCGCCGGCGGAACCGGTGACGCTGACCAATGTGGCTTTTTTCCCGGACATCGACACAGGCGAGTTTTTAACGCTTTACCGGATCCCGACTGAGATCGACGCCCAGATCATCGAGCACCAACTGTTGCAGGCGATGACACGAACCAATCACA
Organism: Marinobacter nanhaiticus D15-8W; assembly: GCF_036511935.1. NCBI lineage: Bacteria > Pseudomonadati > Pseudomonadota > Gammaproteobacteria > Pseudomonadales > Marinobacteraceae > Marinobacter > Marinobacter nanhaiticus. Next base: position 860,450 of record NZ_AP028878.1, read on the forward strand.
GCCTTCAGACCTGGCGCGCAACACAGGAAAGCGAGGGGCACACCGCGCTATCGGATGTACCAGCGGAGAGCCTGGGCAATGAGTCGGAACTCGTCCGCCTCTACAAACGCGCCGTGATGTGCGAGGCGAAAGCCGAGCTGCTGAAAGAGACCGAGACGGTGGACCGCCGGGCGGTGGCTGAGAACGCCGCTAAGGCAGGGGAAGAAACGGAAGACAAGTATCGGGAGTTTGCGGCCGAGGCGATCCGGGTGATTGCCGGCCTCAATCGGATAGGAGTGGCCCTGATATGAGCAAGCTGCAGGCCCTGAGCGATCACCTGGCCGGCCACTTTTCCCAGCTTGGGATCCGCCGCGAGAACTTCGACAGCTTCCAAGAAAACGGCGAGCTACAGCCCGGCGGCGGAAGCGAAACCGAACTGGGCTGGCACCTGGCAGATTGGAAGTACCGCGCCGCGCTTGTTTTCGAACGGATCCCGTCAAATTCCGCCGGCCTTCTGCTGGCGCTGGTGCAGGCGTGGCTGAGCGACCACGACCCCGAACGCGAGGATGCCGGGCTGGATGCCCCCCAGGGTCAGGTGGACATGAACGATGGCAACAAATTCGCTGATCTGGAGCTGACCCTGGACTTTATGGATCCGATTTACCTGGTGGAAGCCGAGGACGGACCCATTACCTGGCAGGGCCGCCAGTACGAATTCGGCGATTACGACCTGTGGGTTGCAGAGCAGGGCGACGTGACCCACGGCGCTGATACGGATCTGCCGGCATGAAACTGACAGTCAGTGTGTCCGGCGATCTGGTGTTGCGTGACCAGCTTGCGCTGTTGCGACTGGATGGCGCTCAGCGCAGGCGATACCACCGGCTGCTGGGCAAGGAAGTGGCCCGCCTCAGTCGCGCCCGGATCAAGCGGCAGCAGGACCTGAACGGGCAGCCATGGCCGGGCCGAAAGAACGGCCGGCGCAAGATGATGCGCAAGATCATGCGGCCTAAGCACCTGCGCATTGATGCCTCGTCCGAGGCGGTGACGGTCACCTGGCGCAGCCGCTTGATGGGACAAATTGCCCGCCGGCAGCAGGAAGGGATCCCCGAACGGATGACCGCGAAACGGGCTGAGCGGATCCACGGCCGCCCCGACTACCAGGCCGACGCGACGCCTGCGCAGGCAAAGGCGCTGATCCAGTCCGGGTTCCGGGTGTACGCCGGGAAGACCAAGGGCGGAAAGGTGAAGACACGCCGGGTCAGCCAGCGGTGGATCCGCGAAAACATGACCCTTGGGCAGGCGGGGCTGGTGCTGCGACTGATCGGGGACCAACCGAGCAAGCAGAGCTGGGATATCCCGCTGCCGGCTCGCAGCTTCCTGGGACTGACTCCAGACGAGCGGGCCAGTGTGGGCCAGGAAATATTGACGAAGATGACCGACAACGCCCAACGGCGGAGAGGATAAAACCATGGCAATCGGACAAGTCACTGTAAGCAACGTGAACCGGATGCAGGGCGGGTTCACGGAAGTGGAGCGCCAGTTCCTTTACATCGGCGCCGGTGCGGCCGGCGCAAGTGAAGACGCCCTGCTGGCACTGAATGGCGACAGCGATCTGGACGCCTTGCTGGGCGAGACAACCAGCGAGCTCAAAACCCAACTGGAGGCGGCGCGCTCCAATGCGGGCCAGAACTGGCAAGCCTACGCGATCAACACGACCGGCACGTGGACTGACGCGCTGGACATGGCCTTGGAGCAACCGAACAACCTTGAGCCGGAGGCGGTGGTGGTCACCACGCCGGTGGTGGATAGCAGCGAAGTGAACGCGGCCTATACCGCTGCGATGGATTCCCTCGCGAGGTATGCGCGTTTTCTCACGATTCACCTGTGCGTGTCGGGTATCGATTTGGCCATGGAGGAGACCTGGGCCCAGTACACCGCACGGATCAAGCCGATTATCAACGGTGTCGCCGGTAACCGGGTCTCTGTAACGCCCCAACTCCATGGCAACAACCTTGGCGTAGTCACCGGTCGCCTTTGTAACCGTTCGGTCAGTATCGCGGACAGCCCCATGCGCGTACGCACGGGCCCGCTGGTCGGTCTGGGTGAAAAACCGGTGGACATCGATGGTAACCCGCTGACCATGGCGCACCTGACAGACCTGGCGCAGTCCCGCTTTTCAGTACCGCAGACCTATGCGGGCTACAACGGCACGTATTGGGCCGATCACATGATGCTGGATAACGATGGCGGCGATTTTCAGGTGTACGAAAACCTGCGGATCCTTGACTACTGCGCTCGTCGTGTTCGCAAGCTGGCGATCGCCAAGATTGCCGATCGAGCCCTCAACAGCACGCCAAAGTCGATCGCCTTTCACCAGACCTATTTCGCCCGCCCACTACGCGAGGCAAGCCGGGGCGTGGTGATTGGTGGCGAGCCATTCCCCGCGATGATCCGGGCCCCCGAGGAAGGGGATGTGGTGATCAACTGGGTGAGCCGCACAGAGGTTGAGATTTACATTCAGGCGGCCCCCTTCGAGTGTCCGAAAAAGATCGGCGTCTATCTGATGCTTGACCTGACCCGTGGGCTGGAAGGCTAAGCCAGGCCCTGACGCTTTGACGAGGAACGAGCGATGAGCAAACAGCGCATTAACGGCAAGAGCTTTGACTTTTCCCTGGGGGATCTGGCGGTGCATGCCAACAAATTCACCCTGGATATTACCGACAACACGGCCGTGGCAAAGACGCGCGGCGTACCGGATGGGTACACCGCCGGCGACGTGGAAGCGTCCGGCGAAATCGAGGTGGACCGCGCAAACCTGAAACTGATCACCGAAGCCGCCCGCAAGGCGGGCAGCTTCCGCAGCCTGGAGCCGTTCGACGTTACCGGCTATGCCCAGGCCGGTGATGACGAACTGAAGGTGGAGGCATTCGGCTGCAAGTTGACGATCAGCAGCCTGCTGGACGTGGACCCGAGCAGCGCAGACAAGTCGGTATTCAAGCTGCCGTTCATGGTGACAAGCCCGGACTTTGTGCGCATCGATGGCGTGTCTTATCTCGCCGCCGAGGAAATCGAATCACTGAGCGAGTCCAGCTAAGGGGTAGGTCATGGCGAAGACTGACTGGAAGAACTTTCAGGACACCGAGCTGCAGTGCCATTGCGGCGAGTGCGGGCCGGAAACCTGGCGAAAGATAGATCCGGACTTTATGGACAGTGTGCAGGTCCTGCGCGAGCGGCTGGGTTTCCCCTTGCCGATATCCAGCGCCTACCGCTGCCCCAATCACCCGGACGAGCGGAAGAAAAGCAAACCGGGTAGTCATTCCCGTGGCCTGGCTATTGATCTGCAGGTGAGCGGTGACAAGGCGCTCCGGGTTCTGGCGGCTGTCATGAGCATGGGTTTTGCCGCCGGCGTCGGGATTGCCCAGAACGGGCCGCATGCTTCCCGGTTCATTCATCTGGATGCGGACAAGCCAAGCAGCGGCGCCCCCCGTCCATGGCTCTGGAGTTACTGACATGGGTGTGCTGAGCAAACTGGGCGATCTGGTCACTGGCGGCCTGGCGAAAGAGGCGATTGAGGCGATCAAGGACTATTTCCCGCCGGACATGACGCCCCAGCAGCAAGCCGACATGGAACTGGCCCTGCAGAAGGTCGAGCAACGGCGACGCGATTCGGCCGCGCAGGCTGCAGCAGACGCCGAAGAACGCTTTAACCAACGCATTAAGGCTTTGGAGGGTACCGCTTCTGATCTGAGGACGATTCCGCTGCTGGGCCCCATCGTTCTATTCCTGCGGGGGTGCCAGCGGCCGTTGTGGGGCTTCGCAACGCTCTGGCTGGACTGGTGCTGGTTCAGTGCTTGGACACTCACCGATAAGCAGCAGAGCGCCCTGATTGTGATCAACGTGCTGGTGCTGGGTTTTCTATTCGGCGAACGAACCGTGAAGAACTTGCAGCCCCTGATCGTGCAGGTGTTCGGCGGGAGTCGGGCAAAAGGAGCGGGCGATGGCTGACGCCGAACCACAGCGGCCGCTGACCGATGAGGAGCTGCTGTCTATGCGAAACGAATTCCGGGCCCTGGTTGACCGCTTCGACAAGCACGAAGCCGAGGAAAAACAGAAGTACGACAAGCTGCTGACGATGCAATCGGAGAGCGCGGCAGCGATCAACCGTCTGGCCGACGCCACCCACGAAGTGGTGGAAGCCTGGAAGGCGGCCCAGGGGGCTCTGAAGGTCGGGGCCTTACTGGGGCGATTCATGAAATGGCTGACCAGTTTGGCGGTGATCGGCGGTGCCGTGACCTGGGCTGTTCAGCACGTCACGAAGTAACGACCAACGAAGCAACAAGGGGTGAACCATGGCCGAGAAAAGCGGCAAGAAAATCGAACTGGAAGTCGGCGACGCAAGCCTGGCGTTTCGGGTGTCCCTGGAGGATTACCACAACTACCAGAACGCCTTTATGCCCGACAACAAGGTGGCGCCGAGCGCCAATTTCCTGAAACGCACGGTGGAGTCTGGAAGCAAAGACACGCTGCAGGACTATTTGGAACAGGGACTGACCGTCGAGCTGGCCAGCGCCGTGGCGTCTGAATTCAAACCGGATTTGGAGATCCGGGTAAAAAAATAAATGCCGGTATAAGCCGGCTGCACGACGACACCGTGGGCCAGTTGTTGGCCCTGGTTCACAAGCATTTTCCGGGGCGTGATCCGGACCCGGCCGCGATGATCGAGGCGGCCTGGCTGGAGCAGGACCACTGGAAGCGAATGGAAGTAGCGATCGCCAATGGGATAGCCCGGGCGGTTAACGGTAAGTGAAGAGAGGAAATTTGATGGTCCGGAAAGTAGTCATCGGTAATGCGACGCTCTACTGCGGTGAAGCGCTGGAAATCCTACGACAGCTCGAGGCTGAGAGTGTGGATGCAGTTGTGACGGATCCGCCGTACAGCTCCGGTGGACAGTATCGTGGCGATCGGGCCGCAGGAAGTTGCAGCGCTAAATACCAGCAGACTGGAACCAAGAAGCAATACCCGGAGTTTCTCGGTGAAAACAGGGATCAGCGCAGCTTTGCCATGTGGTCGACGCTTTGGCTGACGGCAGCCGTAGAGCTATGTCGATCCGGGGCCCCCGTCTGCACGTTTACTGACTGGCGACAGCTTCCGGTCACCACCGATTACATGCAGGCCGCCGGCCTGGTTTGGCGCGGGGTTTTGCCTTGGGATAAAACCCCAGCCGTCAGGCCCGTCGCTGGTCGTTTCCGAGCTCAAGCGGAATACGTGGTATGGGGGAGCAAGGGGCCGATGCCACTCGACCGACCGGTGAAGTGTCTGCCTGGGGCATACAGCATCCGGCTGGATCCCCGGGAAAAACAGCATATGACCGCGAAACCGGTGGAGTTGATGAAAAGTATCAATGCCATCTGTGAGCCTGGCGGGGTGATTCTGGACCCCTTTATGGGGTCAGGTACCACGGGGGTGGCGGCGGTTGAAGAAGGCTTCCGGTTTATAGGTATCGAACGCAGTCCCGAATACTTCGAGATCGCTTGTGAGCGCATCGCATCCGCACAGAGCCAGGCGAAGGCTGCGTAGATTCAGAGGTAACCGATGAGTGCCGCACTGGAAAAACTGTTCTTCTCAGTTGGGATGCGCGATCAAGTCAGCGGCCCGCTTGGAAAAATAGACAAATCGCTGATGAGTGTTCGGCGCTCGGCTTCCGCTGGTTTTCAGGAAATCGCCGGCGGGGCAGTCGGTCTGGCCGGAACCGGTCTGGCGATTAAAAGCATGATCCAGCCGGCGATGGAGATGGAACGGGCCATCGGTGAAGTGCGGAGCCTGGGCGTGGCCGACGCCGAGCTCCAGAAGCTGACTGATACCGCGCTGCAGTTTTCTATCCAGTACGGCAAATCCGCCAAGGACTTCGTGCGCAGCTCCTACGATATCCAATCTGCGATCGCCGGACTTAATAACGGTGAGCTGGCGACCTTTACCGAATCTTCCAACCTTTTGGCGGCAGCGACCAAGGCCGATGCCGGCACGATCACGTCCTACATGGGGACCATGTACGGGATCTTTTCGCGCCAGGCTGACGCGATGGGGCGTAGCGAGTGGGTGCAGCAGCTTACCGGCCAAACAGCCGCGGCTGTCCAGATGTTCAAAACGGACGGCCAGAACATGAGCGCAGCATTCACTAGTCTGGGCGCGAACGCCCGGGCCGCCGGCGTGGATCTATCCGAGCAGATGGCCATTCTGGGAACGCTGCAAGCCACCATGAGCGGATCCGAGGCGGGGACGAAATACAAAGCCTTCCTGGCAGGCGTCGGTAATGCCCAGAAAAAACTGGGGCTGTCCTTCACAGACAGCGAAGGCCGGTTGCTGCCCATGATTCAGATTCTGGAAGAGCTGCAAGGCAAGTTCGGCGACACCCTCAACGTGGCCGAATCCGACGCGCTTAAGTCAGCCTTTGGATCCGATGAGGCTGTGAGCATGGTCAAGCTATTGCTTAAGGACACCGGGCGCCTGGCTGGAAGCATCAACGATCTGGGCAAAGTGACCGGCATGGATAAGGCGCGACAGATGGCCAGTGCCATGGTCGATCCCTACCAGCAATTCAGCGCGGCCGTTGATGCGATCCGCGTCAGCTTTGGCCAGGTGCTGCTACCGGTGATCAACCCGGTTCTGGAGTCGCTGGCAGAAGGCGGTGCCACGCTGACCCGATGGACACAGCTTTTCCCGAACCTGACCCGCTGGGTAGGACTTGGGGCGATAGGTGTTCTGGGACTGGGCGCGGCCGTTTCCGCCTTTGCCTTGCTGACGGGCCTAGCCACGCTGGCGACAGCCGGCTGGACAGGTGCTCTGTTGGCTGCCCGTGGCGTGATGTGGATGGTGAACGCCGGACTCGTAGTGATGCGTGTCATGGCGATCGCCGGCCTGGTAACCGCACTTGTGGGAGCCGTGGGAGTGATGGGCGCAGTCCGGGGCGCAATGCTGCTATGGCAAGGGGCGATCTGGCTGGTCAATGCGGCGATGTGGGCGAATCCCCTGACTTGGATAGTGGCCGGGATCATCGCCCTGATTGGGGCCGTTGCGGCAATGATTTACTGGTGGAACGACCTCAAAGCCGCGTTTATGGATTCTGCCTGGGGCCAGGCGCTCATGGCCGTGATTGACGGCATTGTCGGCTGGTTCAAGGAGCTTGGCAGCATCTTCGACTGGGTGATTGAAAAACTGGAAACGATCCCCGGCATCGATTTCGGCGATAGCACAGTGCCCGCCCTCGAGCAGGGCCGGCAACTGAATGTGCCAGCCGGTGGCGTAGCCGCCCAGGCGGGAGGCGGGAACCGTTCGGCCAATTACGGCGATGTGTATATCAACAGCAGCCAGCCAATGGGACCGGCCGAGCTGGAAGAGTGGTCAATGATGGAGGCCGGATAAATGAGCCTGCAGGCGCCAGAAGGCGCGAAGTACATCGACCTGCTGATCAGGGGCGACGACCTGGCGCTGGATCCGGCCGGGGTGCCGGAACTGGTCTGGGATCGGGATAGCATCGCCCAGGACATCAAGCACGCAATCCGCGAGAGCGGGTACCTCGTCGAGATGGTGGCCGAGCGGTCACGCGATCGCCGGCGGCTGCTGATGCAGAAGATCCGACTTCTGTTGGAAGACGATCTGCGCATTGTACCGGGCACGGTCGAGATTGAGCCGTTGTTGCCCGGCTTCCCCAAGGACGAGGGTCGCTGGGGACTGGTGGCGCAAACCCGTGAATTCGGTGCTGTGGATCTGGACTTATCGCAACTGGTGACGACATGACGGAACTGAATCTGGACAACCTGAACCGCCAGGAGAAGGAGTTTAAAGCAGCTCTGGATCAAGCAGGGGTACCAACGAGTGCGGCGGCACTGGAGTCGCAGTTTCAGACTATCGCGGACAATGAGGGCGTGCCGTTTTCCAATGATTCGGCGTATTCGCCGTTCTGGCGGATGACGCGGGCCCTGGTAACCAAGCCTGTCCTTTGGTTACTGGCCTATCTGGTTCGGCACCTGATGCCGCAGACGTTCGTCAAGCTGGCGACCGGATCCATGCTGGAGCTGCTGGCCTGGACGTTCGATATTGAGCGCAAGCCGGCGGCAAAGCTGACGGGCACGCTCACGTTTACCCGCGCATCCAGCAGTGGGGCGCTGATGGTAGCGAAGGGCACTTGGGTGCGCACGGTGGCGATCAATGGCACTACCTACCGCGTGCGGGTCACCGCAGACTCCAGTTTTGCAGATGGCGAAACGACGCTGCAGGCACCGGTCGAGGCGGAACTGGCCGGGAGCGCCTACAACCTGGCCGGCGGATACTTCACGGTTCTGGAAGAACCGATAGATGGCGTTACGTCTGTCACCAACGCCAGCGACTGGATCACGACGCCCGGAGCCGAGGAGGAAAGCGACGACGCCATGCGGCTGCGTGTTCGCAACCAGTTCAGCGCGGTAAACCAATACCACACGGATGCCGTTTACCGCTCCATGATCGCAGAGCAGATCGGGATCGATCCTGATCGGATCTATTTTGACCATTCAGCCCCGCGCGGTCCCGGATCGGCCGACGCCTATGTGCTTTTCGATACAGGGACACCTTCGCAGTCTTATCTGGATCCGGTGAACACCTATATCACCGATGAGGGCAACCACGGGCATGGGGACGACCTGCAGGTGAAAGCCATGCCCGAGCAGGTCGAGGATGTGGCCGGGACATTTATCTATCCCAGTACGCTGACGGCCGCAGAGCTCACGCTGCTGCAGGCTGATGTTGAACAGTTCATCCGGGCCGCATTCCGCGAAAACAGCGATTACAGCCCGTCGCGGACTTGGCCGTTCAATCGATTCAGCTTTTCGAAACTGTCCCAGGAGTTGCATGCCCAGTTTGCGGTCCTCGTTTCGATTAGCTGGGGGCAGCCCGACATTGTGACGGAACTGGCGGTGGCCCGGCTGGGGACGCTGGCCCTTACGTGGACGATGGAGGCGTAAGGGCATGAGCAGCAACGAATCACCTATACGGCCGCGCCTGGCGCTGACTTTTTGGCAGGCGTTGGGCGGTATGCAGGCACTGCGGCGCGCAGCCGATCGTTGGTGGGATTTGGTGCAGACGTGGCTGGAATGGCCGATGCAGCAGCTTGATGCGGACACCGCGCCGCTGGCAATCCTCAACCTGCTGGCCTGGGAGCGGGACATAACGCGATTCACCGGTGAACCAGACTGGCTCTACCGCAAGCGCGTGAAATACGCCTATCTCAACAGTGCCGATGCCGGCAGCGTGGCGGGCTTCAAACGAATACTGCAGCGGCTGGGTGTGGGATATGTCGAGATCGAGGAACGGCGCCTCGATCGGGACTGGGACATTATCGTGCTGCGATTGACGGACAGCCAGCTGGGTGAGAACCCCGAGCTGCTGGACATTATCCGGCAAATGTACGGGCGAACCTGCAGGCGATACGAGTTTGAAGTGGTAACGCCGGTGTCTGTGGGCGCTGCCGCGCCTGAATTCTCAAACGTCTGGGATTACGCCCGGGCAGAGCTGTAACGAGGAAAGGAACGATCATGAGCGCTTTTACAAAGGCCGGCCGGGATCTGATAGCCCAGAAGCAGGGCGCGCGGGAGGTGCTGACTCTCGACCGCTTTGTTCTGGCCAATATCGAGGGCCTGGATTACACCCAGCCGGTGAATCCCGACGAGGTACTGCCCGACGCCGGCGACATCGTTTGGCAGGGCGCAGTAAGCGCGCAGGGCTATGTGGACCCCGAACAGGTGGTATACAGCCTGTTGCTGGGCACGAACGTGGGCGACTTCTCGTTTAACTGGGTTGGTCTGTTAGCAGACGATGACACGCTGGTGGCGGTCTCCTATGTTCCGCCACAGCAGAAATCTGCAACCAGCGGAACAGCGACGGGCAACAACCTGACTCGCAATTTCCTGTTGGCGTTCACCGATGCCCAGGCGACCACCAACATCACGGTGCAGGCGGAGACCTGGCAAATCGACTTCAACGCCCGGGTGGACGGTATCGACGAGCGCGAGCGGATGGCGAACCTGGCCATCTATGGCCGTCAGCGCTTCATGAATGACGGTTTTAAGGTGCTCGAGGAGGCCGGCAGCTATTCGATCAGTGCCGGGGAAGGATTTGTGGCCGGGCTTCATGTTTCCCTTGAGCAAGCCCTGACACTAGACGATCCCGGTGTGCTGCCGAAGGACATTTGGCTGGACGTGAGTTTGGCCGGTGACCTGACTGGGAAAACGATCAGGATAGTGCCGGCGTTTTTTACCGCTGCCCAGAGTGACTATGTGGATGGCGTGGGGACCCCTCACTTTCTGGTCAAAATTGCGAAGATCGAGACCAACGGGACCGCCACTGACCTGCGCCAAGCGGTCGACGTCACGACTGCGCTGATCGATGAGTTTTTGCGTCAGCCGCCTGCCGAATTTGAACCTGGCGACATCATCATGCACTACGGCGATATCTCGAAAATTCGTCCGGGATGGGCTTTGTGTGACGGTACAAACGGCACGCCGGATTTGACGGATCGCTTTGTGGTTGGGGCCGGCAAGGCATACGAAGTTGGCGCTGTCGGAGGTAGTGCAGACGCGGTGGTCGTAAGCCACTCGCATGGCGCCTCAGCAAGCACAGGGGGCTATCACGGGCACTCAGCGAGTACGAGCAGTGCCGGCAGTCACAGACACCTGTCGGGAAAGGCTGAAGCGAACGACTTCGCAAGCGCCTATGGCGGTGTGTCAGGATCCTCGAGGCATCGCCGAGAAGGGCTTACCGGTAGCAACGCGTCAACGTACCACTACACATCGACAGCAGGCGGCCATAGCCACAGTGTGTCTGTGAGCGGCAATGGTAGCCACTCGCACTCAATCTCGGTCCAATCTGCAGGTGAAGACGGCAAAGGTAAGAATTTACCCCCGTACTACGCACTCGCTTTCATCATGAAACTGTAGCGACAAAGGAGGCAGGCGTGACGTGGTATTCACTTGATCTTACAGAACCTGCAACCGCTGGTGCGGCGTCAGATGCCGCCGATCCAAGCCTGGAGGCTATACCGGGAGCGATCGAGACCTCGACAGCGTCACTGGCTGCTATTTCGTCTCGCAGCAAGTGGAAGCCCGGCGATCTGGCTTCGGGAGCCGGCGGCATCGTTGAGCAACGTGCAGCGCTTTCTGACCTGCTGGCCAGTGGTGGGCAGGTCGTCACCATCCACCCCTGGACTCAAGGGGCCGGCGACACTGGGAACGGGGTTAGAAGCGAACCCGCGCGCGGGTGGTTGAGCCCGGCCCAGGCAGTTCAGGCTCTGGTAGACAAGCTCAAGGACAAACTGGATCCAGCAAAGGATGAATCCGAAGAATTGTTGCTGATCATGGTCAGCGGCAGCGACTACGGAAGCTGGGCCCGTTCGTTGGCGGCGTTCAATTCAGTTTTGCCTTTGGGTGATCTTTCTTTGTGCCAGCGTCGCGCCGAGCAGTTGGCCACCCTGGAAGCTGACAAGCGGCAGCGCATCGCGGCATCACATAACCCACGATGGCGGCGCCTGAACGGACAACAGCATGGGACGGGCGCGGCTATTCGGACGCAGCTTGGTGCGCTGTTGGCAAGGGTTGAAACACTGTCCAGCGATACGGATCCGCTAATGGACCTGCAGGCGTTTCTGGACAACCGGACGGCAATGCTCACGGAAAGGCAGCGGGCATGGGATGACTTGCGCGGAACATTGGGCCCGACGACACAGCAGCTTTACGTTGCGGCCGGTGGAAGTCCGGAGGGACTGGCGGCACAACTGCAGCAATCCTCGCCACCGAATCCCGGCGCCCCGCTTTGCGCTTTGGTGGCCGTGACGGGCCCGGCTGGTTGTCTGAGTTACTTCAAAGAGGTTGTAGGCCAATGATTCTTTCTAACGGAGATACGGAATATCTGGTACCCGGCAAGGATCTTTCGGTATCACTGGCTATGCCATTGGCCCGGAAGGATATCAGCGGTCAGACCAGCAGCACCGACACCGTTACGGCTGGGAATAAGGCCAAAAAGTTAAGCGTTGCTCTGACGTTAACCTTTGCTGAGGGCAACGCGCTGCGCCGGCTTTCCTCTGTAGCGGAAGCGATCGACGACAGCGGTGACCCGCTGACGTACACCATTGCCGACGACCTGGCCGAGGCAATGAATATCCGCCAGGTGCGCTTTGCTGAATCGCTGCGGGTGGATCCCCAAACCGGAAAAAGAGCGTGGACGGTTCGATTTACCCTGGCTGAACACCTGAGCGTCGCGGAGAAGCGAGAGCAACGCGCGGAAGAGCCCACGCCAAATGCGAGGGAGACGGCCGGCGAGAATGTCAGCGCCAGTAATACCAGCGCGGCCGTGCCCAACGGGGTGCAGATGACAGGGTTTGAGCAGTTCCTTAGCAGCGTCGACAAGGCGTTGCCGCAGGCGCCTGGAGGTAATGGCAATGCGTCTGCATAAACGGTTGGCGATCGGCGGCGATCGCTATCCGCTGGTAAGCGATCAACTGACCCTGGAGCTTTCAACGCCAGGGCGGGCCGTTTTCACCATTCAGGCGACCGGCCCGGTTTCGGGGCTGGTGCAGCTTTGCGTCGGGTATGACGCGAAAACGATCCCGGTCTACATGTTGGGTTATGTCGAGCAGTGCCAGGCACTGGACGCAAAGCAGCGGCGCGTGGTGGTTCGTGAGTTGCCGGCAACGCTGAACCGGCGCGTGCCGCTGTCTCTCAGGCACTGCCGCGCGTCTGAGGTGCTGCGGGCTGTCACTGATCAGACTGGTCTGGCGTTTTCAATGGGTGAGGGCGCCTGGAGTGAAGTGATGCTACCGCGCTTTGCTCATCGAGGCGGCGGCTATATGGCCTTGGACAACCTGGGCCAGGCTCTGGAGATCCCCCGCTTTATTTGGCAGCAACAGCCTGACGGCCGCGTGTATTTTGGTAGCTGGGATTCGTCGCCCTTTGGCGGATCCACGGTTCCGGTACCGATCGCGCGGCTGACCCGGCAAAGCGCCGCCAATGGGGCAACGCTGCCCGTGGTACCGGCTTTGCGGCCAGGTGTGCGGATAAGCATCGCCGGCGGGCAACCCGTGTACATCACGCGGGTGGAAATCATGGGTGTGGACATGCGGATTCGCTGGAGCCTGAACCCTTGGGATAATCGTTTGAAAAAGGAGGTGGCGGCGTGATCGAGACTGTGCGGCGCCTGGTGTCCCGAATGTTTCCTGAGCTGGTGGCTGGCTATCACCTACCGGTTTTCGCGGTTGTTGAGGGCATCGCCGATTCACCCGTTGAAGGCGGTCTGGCCGATCCCTACCGGCCGCGCTGGGCGGTGGACCTGCAGCTATTGGATGAGAATGGCCGCCCTGATACCGATCAGCCCCTGCTGGAATCGGTACCGGTCACGGTGCCCGGAGTAGGGCACGAGCGGGGCCAGTTCGCGCTACCACAGCCGGGCACCGTTGTTGAGGTTGCCTGGGCATACGGCCGGGCTGATCAACCATTCGTGCGTTCTGTGCTTCCTTTTCGGCAAAGCCTGCCGGCCTGCGACCGATACGAGCAGGTTTGGCAGCAGCGCGATGGTGTGGCCCAAAAGGTAGATAACGAGGGCGATTGGACCCGAACCACAAACGCGAGCATTACGGATGCCAGCGAAGTCCATTTGACCCAGACGCTGGAGAAGATCGACCAGCTACAGAACGAAGTGCGCGAAATCCTCGAGCATTCAGTGGAACACATCGGCGGCATCAAGCAGACCGAGGCCGGGACCATCAAGATGATGGCGGAATCCACGGTACACGCAGGATCCGGGGGAAGCCTGAACATGACGGCTGCAGGGGACCAAAACCACATCGCCGGCGGATCCTTGAATCAGATCACCGGAAAAGACTTGGTGCAGGACATCGGACAGAACGTTAGCCGTACCGTGGCCGGTTCGGTTTCGGATACTGTCTCGCTCGACTATTCGCAGACAGTGGCGGGTACGGCCTCGATCACGGTCAAGGCGGATATGACGATGATGAGCCAGGGTAATGCCCAGATGGGTAGTGCGGGTACAACCACTGTTTCGGCTGCTGGGCCATTGGTGCTGCAGGGGGCTAATGTTTGGATAGGTTCGCCTGCTGTCAATTTGCTGGCTGTAATTGGCGCATTCATGCAGTCGACTAGTGATGCTCTGACTGTTTTATCAACGCATACTCATCCAAGCGTTGGGACTATAAACGAAGGAAGCAGTATTGCTTCATGCGCAGCAGCGATTAACAGTAATAAAACTACAGTTGATGGATTGCAGAAGTAACCTTTTGCACAATATTTTCGACAGTATGCTTGCGCGGCATGTCCGCCCTGTCGACTCCTATTTGCGCTTGAGGCCAACGCTATTTTGGAGCACTTAGTTGGCTACCATAGTATTTTTTATATCTGTAATTTCTCGGGTCTTTAAAGCACTCCGGCAAACCCTCTGGGAACGGCTCTCCTCCCAAGTAAACGAGAATTTTCGATAAATAAGCAGTAACTCTGAGCCAGGCATTTCTAAATGAGTCTATGAGCTCTTCCTCAAACCCTTCAATGTGCCATTCTCGGATCAATGCTAGTACTTGAATTTCGTCTGGCGCTAACGCCTGCAACACTATGGGGTTGTCTTTTGACATGTCGATAAATCTTCTTATAGCCATGTCGCTGTCTTCGAATGGATCCACATGGAACCCAAACTGCATTTTAACAGTGTATCCTCGGATCGAAGCGACAAACGCCTTGCTTTTTGGCTTTAACATCGATTTATGAACGATGTGGCGACGATGCCGAATTATCTGAGAGAAAAGGTGGTCAGCTAGCTCCAGTTCTCTTCTGATGGGCTTGTGCCAAGTGGAGAATCCATCGTGGTTTTGTAATGCCATAGCGACCATGTCAGGGATTTCTCTCAGGGATCGTATAAACGCATTCATTGAATAACGCATAGCGTCTGCATTGTGGTAGTGGACTTCAATTTGATGCAGATACCAATGGCTTTCGTCCCACCGGTCTAACGCAGCTTCAATTTTTTTGTGACTACAGCCCATTCAATCCACCTGGCGAATACGACCTTTCCCGGCACTAGCGGCCTTCAATAAATAAGCTGACTGATAACGTTTTACGCCTTGATACGGTTCAGCTTCCGAGTATATACGCCCACTGGCGTTCACTAATGGGTCAAATTTTAACAACTCGTAGCTGAGCATTCTCGTTGTAGAAGACGGAAACTGGTTCAAAAAATAGTATTGGTCAGAAAAACCACTCCTCCACACCACACCTGTGGCGTTCTGGGTCCAATTTAGTGCGATTTCTGTGTGAGTGCAGCGGGATGCTTAGGTGTTGGCGTTATGCCGTGTCAGAGGCTTCTGAGGGCTTTGCACGAAGTGCGAAAAACTGAAGGGCAGGGCAATACTGGAATCGGAGGTTTGGGACTCATCTCAAGCGTGGCGCGGGTTGCCCGCTTGGGGTGGGTGTCACAATCCCCTGTGACACCTCAGTGACACAAATGGGCTGTGACACCCGTCTTTAGGCTGGGTGGCACTTTTGTGACACTTAGCTAAGTCATTGAAAATGGTGGGCCTTGCTGGACTTGAACCAGCGACCAATCGATTATGAGTCGACTGCTCTAACCAACTGAGCTAAAGGCCCAAGGGAAAGTAAAAAGCGGGCGCCATTATACCCATCAGGGTAGGCGCCCGCTACCGGCTTTATCAGGAGTTGTGGTCGTCGATAAAGCCGCGGAGGTGGTCTGAGCGTGAAGGATGACGCAGCTTGCGCAGGGCCTTGGCTTCGATCTGACGAATACGCTCGCGGGTGACGTCGAACTGCTTGCCGACTTCTTCCAGCGTGTGGTCTGTGTTCATCTCGATGCCGAAGCGCATACGCAGCACCTTGGACTCCCGCGCGGTCAGGCCGGCCAGGACGGAGCGCGTCGCTTCGCGCAGGCCTTCGGCAGTGGCAGAATCCACTGGCGAGAGCGCCTGGATGTCCTCGATGAAGTCGCCCAGATGCGAGTCTTCGTCGTCGCCAATCGGTGTTTCCATGGAGATCGGCTCTTTCGCGATCTTCAGCACCTTGCGAATCTTGTCTTCCGGCATCTCCATGCGCTCGCCCAGCTCTTCCGGCGTCGGCTCGCGGCCCATTTCCTGCAGCATCTGGCGGGAAATCCGGTTGAGCTTGTTGATGGTCTCGATCATATGAACCGGGATACGTATAGTCCGTGCCTGGTCCGCGATCGAGCGGGTGATCGCCTGACGAATCCACCATGTCGCGTAAGTCGAGAACTTATAACCGCGGCGGTATTCGAACTTGTCCACCGCCTTCATCAGACCGATGTTGCCCTCCTGGATCAGGTCCAGGAACTGCAGGCCGCGGTTGGTGTACTTCTTGGCGATGGAGATGACCAGGCGCAGGTTGGCCTCAACCATCTCTTTCTTGGCGCGACGGGCCTTGGCTTCGCCGATGGAGACGCGGCGATTGATTTCCTTGATCTCGGCAACGGTCAGGTCGACATCGGTCTGTATGTTGAGGATGCGCTTTTGCATGCGCACGACTTCGTCCAGACGCTCGGCTACCTTCTCGCCGTAGGCCTTTTTGTTGCCGGCCAGCTTCGGCGCCCAATCGAGATTGGTCTCGTTACCCGGGAAAGATTTGATGAAATCCTTTCGCGGCATGCCAGACTCACGCACGCAGATCGTCATGATCGCGCGCTCGTTCTCGCGAACGGCCTCGTTGGTGGAGCGGATCACGTTAACCAGCTCGTCGAACGCCTTGTTGGCCAGCTTGAACGGTGCGAAAACCTGCCCCAGATCGTTCAGTGCATCTTGAGTGCGCTGGTCGTCACGGCCATGCTTCTCGAGAGCCTTGTTGGCGATTTCAAGCTTTTCTTTCAGCAGCTCGAAACGCAGTCGGGTCTCTTCCGGATCCGGGCCGTTATCGGTGTCTTCATCGGAGTTGTTGTCGTCGTCATCGTCATCCGAATCGGAGTCGTCGTCAGAGTCGTTGCTGCTGCTCGACGTTGACGAAGTGTCTTCCGGCATGAACGGTTCGGCGTCGTCCGGATCGAGAAAGCCGGTAACGATGTCACTCAGGCGACCTTCGTTCTCGACGATGCGCTCATAAGCCTGGATGACGGTGCCGGTAGTGCCGGGGAAGTGGGCAATTGCGGCCATCACGTCGCGGATACCTTCCTCGATGCGCTTGGCGATAACGATTTCGCCTTCGCGGGTGAGGAGCTCGACAGTGCCCATTTCGCGCATGTACATGCGCACCGGGTCAGTGGTACGGCCGGCGTCTGTTTCCACGGCGGCGAGGGCTGCGGCAGCTTCGGCGGCGGCGGCCTCGTCGGCGGTGGCGTCGCCATCGGTCATGAGCAGGGTATCGGCGTCGGGCGCTTCTTCAGCGACCTGGATGCCCATATCGTTAATCATCCGGATGATGTCTTCCACCTGATCCGGATCCGCTATATCCTCAGGCAAGTGGTCGTTGACTTCGGCGTAGGTCAGGTACCCTTGTTCTTTGCCTCGGGCGATGAGGTCTTTCAAACGTGACTTCTGCGAATTGCCTGACATAGACACCCTATGGACTCGCTTTTAAAAAGATGAAAAGATAAACAGCTATTATAGCTGTCGCTCAATTGCTCTGCCACAAACTGTAGGTTGTGGCGTGCTGTCCCTGTTTCAAGAGAACCCTCCGTAAGTAACCTCCGCAATGCCTTTGGATCAGGCATTCCGAGGAAGGTTCATCCTTCACCTCGCTGTAGGCGAATAAGCTCCTGCAGTTCCTCTGCGGTTGATTGGCCTGTAGCCATACGCTTCATGAGCGCTGTAATTGTCTGCTGGCGAACTCCTTCCTGGTTCGGCGTCAGCAGTTCCCTGGCGGAAGCCAGGATATTTTCCCGTTCCGGGACGTGTTCAATGCCATCGAACAGATGGAAAAACCGGGCGCGCGCCCGGCTGTCAAAGGCTAATGCCTCAATCACTTCGCCATGTCGCTTCAGGCCGGATTCGCGAACCCAGTTGGCCAACGATGCCGCCTGACGAAGGCTGCGGTCACGACGGGCGGCTTCCAGCACTTCCTCGGCCAGTTCCGGCGCTTCGATGACTGCCAGGCTCAGGCTGCTGTCCTTGCTAAGCCGCACTTCGACGGGTTCTTCGCTGATCCGTTCCGACCCCTTGAAGCGCCTGAAATCCTTGCCGCCTTCGCGCTTACCTTGCCATTCCCGGCGCCCGCACAGGCGGAGCATTTCGTGCCACATGGCATCTCGCAGGGTGCTGCGCGGCATCCGGTTGAGCATTGGCTCGGTCCGGGCCCGTAATTCGCCGCGGTGCTCGGGCAGGTTCAGGTCCAGGCCCTCGCTCTGGCGATCGAACAGGAAGCGCGATAACGGCGCCGCGCCTTCGATGCGCTTGCGGAAGGCGTCAGGGCCTTCCTTGCGGACCAGCGTGTCCGGATCTTCGCCTTGCGGCAGCATCAGGAACTGCAGATGCAGGCCATCGGCCATCAGTTCCAGTGCATTCTCCATGGCCCGGTCCGCTGCGCGGAAGCCGGCATTGTCGCCGTCAAAGCAGAAGACGACGTGTCGCACGTGGCGCAGCAGTGCCTGCAGGCTGTCCTGGTTGGTCGCCGTGCCCAGGGTGGCCACCGCTTCGTGGATGCCGTGCTGGGCCAGGGCGATTACGTCCATGTAGCCTTCGACCACCAGCAGGCGGTCGAGGCGTCTCAGCGCCCGCTGTGCCTCGAACAGACCGTAGATCTCGCGGCTCTTGTGGAACACATCGGACTCAGGCGAATTAATGTACTTTGCCTTGTCGTCACCCAGCGTGCGGCCGCCGAAGGCGATCGTCTTGCCGCGGGTATTACGGATCGGGAACATGATCCGGTTGCGGAACAGGTCCCGTGGGCGACCATATTTGTCTGAAACCGTGCCGGTTTCGATCAACGGCTTTTGCAGGCTATTGTCGGCCGCCTGATGAAGGGCCTGGCCGTCACCTGGTGCGTAACCGATCTGGTACTGCTCGATCGTCGCTGCATCGAGTCCCCGTTGACGCAGGTAGTCGCGGGCCAGTGCTGCGCCCGGCTGCTGCAGCGCGTCCTGGTAGAAGCCGTTGGCAAACTCCAGAGCGTCTGTCAGTGTACGGGCCTGCTGCATTTCCTGCCGGGCAGCCTGGTCATAAGGCACTTCGAGTCCGGCGCGGCGCGCCAGTTCCTCCACCGCTTCGGTGAATCCCAGGTTGTCGAATTCGCGGACAAAGCTGATGGCGTCGCCGTGGGCGCCGCAGCCGAAACAATGGTAAAAGCCCTTGTCGGGACGGACGTTGAATGAAGGTGTCTTTTCGTCGTGGAACGGGCAGCGTGCCTTGTAGTTCCCACCGGCCTTCTTCAGTGTGATCCGGCTTCCGATCAGCTCTGCCAGGTCGACCCGGTCAAGGAGCTCTTCGATAAAGCGTTGGGGGATCAGACCGCTCATGGCATCTCCGGCATTGAACTACAAGTCGGGCCAGCCGGCCCGGCTACTAGAGATTAGACCAAATGCGCCAGGTCGCCGGGTTGCCGGATGAGCTAGGTCAACACGTAAAGACACTGGTGCGAAAAGGGCATCCACAAGCCAAAAAATGCCGCCGAAGCCAGGCCTCGGCGGCATTGGATGCTCGCATCCCGCTCAAGAACCGCAGTTCAGCGGCGGGACGAAATAGCTGCAGTCAGAGCAGGCTGTAACTCAGTACAGACGCTCGAACTTGCGCTGTTCCCGCTGAAGCTTCTTGAGATGGCGCTTGACGGCAGCTGCAGCTTTGCGCTTACGAACAGCAGTCGGCTTCTCGTAGTGCTCGCGACGACGCACTTCAGACAGAATGCCGGCCTTTTCGCAAGACCGCTTGAAGCGACGCAGCGCTACGTCGAATGGCTCATTCTCTTTCACTTTGACAGCTGGCATTCGAAAATCACCTACCTTTGAATCGTTCGGATTAAGTATTCAGTTCCTCTCGCGGGCGTGCCGCCCAACGCTTGGCGCTGATGCGTTTGTTCCCACGCGGATCACTGCGAAATTGTCTAAAACTCGACCAGCGCAGATTTAAGGGCGGCAATGATAGCGTCTTATCTGGCTGGTTGTAAAGCGCTCAATTCCTCGTGACCAGAGGTGGTGGTCGTTGTCACCTTTTCAAGTCTGCAGTATCGGGCGATAAGGATTTCTCCTGCCGTCTCCATTCGCCTGGCATGTTAAAATCCGGGGTCTTGTATGAATCGAGAATCGGGTCCGGGTCGCCCGGCTAACCTCCCAAAGACGGTGAAACGACTATGCTGGTGCTTGGCATTGAAACCTCCTGCGACGAAACCGGCGTTGCCCTCTATGACAGTGAGCGCGGCCTGCTAGCCCACGCGCTGTTCAGTCAGATCGACATGCATGCCGACTACGGCGGTGTGGTGCCGGAACTGGCTTCCCGCGACCACGTGCGCAAGCTGCTACCCCTATGCGACGAGGTGCTGGCAGAGGCCGGGTGTTCGCGCCAGGACCTCGATGCCGTTGCCTATACCGCTGGCCCCGGCCTGATCGGTGCGCTGATGGTGGGCGGTTCTGTAGCGCATGCACTGGCGCTGGCGCTGGATATTCCGGTACTGGGGGTGCATCACATGGAAGGCCATCTGCTGGCACCGATGCTGGAAGATCAGCCGCCAGCATTTCCCTTTGTTGCGCTGCTGGTCTCCGGTGGCCACACACAACTGGTGCGGGTCGATGGTATCGGCCAGTATGCGTTGCTGGGCGAGTCGGTGGATGATGCTGCCGGTGAAGCTTTCGACAAGACCGCCAAGATGCTCGGGCTGGATTATCCAGGTGGGCCGCGTGTTGCCAAGCTTGCCGAACAGGGGCGGGAGGGGTGCTATACCTTCCCCCGTCCCATGACCGATCGGCCGGGGCTTGATTTCAGTTTTAGTGGTCTTAAGACCTACACCCTCAATACCATCAACGATGCTAAGGCGGCGGGCGCATTGGATGATCAGGTCAGGGCAGACATTGCGCTGGCCTTCGAAACTGCGGTGGTGGAAACGCTGACGATCAAGTGTCGGCGGGCGTTGGAAGCATCCGGCTGCAAACGGCTGGTGGTGGCGGGCGGCGTCAGCGCCAATAAGCGCCTGCGCCACGGTTTGGAAACAATGGTAAAGCGTCTTAGAGCGGAAGTTTTCTACGCCCGGCCGGAATTCTGCACCGATAATGGCGCGATGATCGCCTATGCAGGCTGTCAGCGATTGATGGCGGGCCAGCGTGACGGGGACCGGATCATTGCCGTGCCCCGTTGGCCGATGGATACCTTGCCGCCGCTGGAAGCGCAGTGTGTGGATGGTTTGAAGCTCTGACCTTCAGCGGTTATAGCCGATGCTCTCGGCGTTGGGCCAGACGGATCAGGTTGTCACGGTGACGCACCAGGATCAGCAGGGTCAGCAGGCCAAACAGCGGAAGTGCCTCGGGCTCGAGGAATACGCAGATGATCGGTCCCGCTACGGCCGCGCTGATCGAAGCCATGGACGAGATATGCCAGCGTTTCATGACCAGCGCCCAGATGGCGGCCAGCAGCAGGGTGGTCAGCGGCGCGAGTGCCAGACCGGTACCAAATGCCGTAGCGACGCCCTTGCCGCCCTGGAAGCGGGCAAACAGAGGCAGCATGTGGCCGGTGACGGCGCAGAGCGCGACAATAGCCATGGCCATGGGGCCCAGTGACAGTGTTTGGCCGATCCAAACGGCGGCGGCGCCTTTGAGGGCATCCAGAGCAAGAGTTGCAGCGGCCGGAGCCCAGCCTCCCGCGCGATAGACATTGGTGGCGCCGGGGTTGCCAGAGCCCAGGGCGCGAGGGTCGGGGAGTCCCCAGAACCGGCTGACCAGAGGCGCAAACAGGATAGAGCCCAGTAGATAGGCGACAAAGCAGGCCAGTATCGTTAGCGCAGAATCAGGCATGGGCAGAGACGCCTACCGGTGGTTTGTGCGAGAATCGCATCCCCATACGGTCAGGCAGGGGAACAATCGCTGCCTGGATGCGAAGTGGGGATACGTCCTGTGTCACGTTAAGGTGAATTGGATGCAGGCCGCAAGTTTTAAGAGTTTTCGCTGGATTTCCGGGGCCGCCCAGAACGGGTTGGCGCCCTGGATACAGGTTTAGATCGCTCGGGAGTACGTGTGACAGATACCGTCTTCATCGAAGGGCTGACTGTAGAAACCGTTATCGGTGACTATGACTGGGAACGGGACGTGCAGCAGCGCCTGGAAATCGACCTCGAGATGAAATGGAACAACCGGATGCCGGGGCTCAGCGACGATGTTGGTGATGCGCTGGACTATGCGGCGGTCAGCGATGCCGTGCGACGATGGTTCGCCGAACATCAGCCGCGCCTGCTCGAAAAGGCTGCCGAAGCCATTGCAGCCATGATCCAGAATGAATTTGAGGTCGAGTGGCTACGACTGACCCTGCGTAAGCCCGGTGCGGTTCCAGGGGCACGTAACGTCGGCGTCCGAATCGAACGAGGTATTTGAGTGTCCCACGCCGCTACGGTCTACATCAGCATCGGCAGCAACATCGAGCGCGAGCGTCACATCCTGGCAGCGCTCAATGCACTGGCAGAGCACTACGGCCATTTGGATGTCTCGTCGGTCTACGAAAGTGAAGCGGTCGGCTTCGATGGTGAGAATTTTTACAATCTGGTCGTCGGTATCCGTACCGAAGAGTCCATTGCCACGCTGTCCCGCTTCCTTAAGGCGTTGGAGGGCGAAAACGGCCGGCGCCGCGACGTACCCAAGTTTAGCGCGCGGACGCTGGACCTGGATATCCTGACGTACGATGACCGGGTTGGGGTGATCGATGGCGTGGAATTACCGCGCAGCGAGATCCTGACCAACGCCTTCGTGCTGCAGCCTTTAGCAGAAATTGCACCTGAAGAACTGCATCCCGAGGAGGGCGAGACTTATCGATCCCTCTGGCGGGCCTACGAGCGCGGCCAGAAGCTCTGGGCCGTGCCTTTCAAGTGGCAGGGGCGGCCGATTTCTCCGCGTCCTGCCTGACGCTGCCTCAACCTCTATTTTTCGCGGCTCTGAGGTTTCGGGAGTAAAACTGGGTGTATAACGTTTGCCCCAAAAAAAGCAGCCCTGCGGGCTGCTCCGAAGCTGAAGCGTCGGCTACATTTTGCGTCTAACTCGAGTATGTAGCAGAAGCTTCAGCTTCTGAGGCACCGATGGTGCCCCAGTTTCCACTCTTCAGGCGTCGTCCCGGTGCTTGCGGCGGAACAGATCGATAAGCCCATCCGTTGAGCTGTCCGTCTTCTTGCCATTACCGGATTTGAGTAGGCGGTCGAGAATGTCGGTACCTAACTGCTTGCCCAGCTCCACACCCCACTGATCGAACGAATCCACGTCCCAGATCGCGCCCTGTACGAATGTCTTATGCTCGTAGAGCGCGACCAGGGCGCCGACCGTGCGCGGCGTACTGCGCTCGAACAGGATGGTGTTGGTGGGTTTGTTACCGGGGATGACCTTGTGCGGCGCCAGGGTTTCGATGGCGTCGGCGTCCAGGCCCTGGTCGCGCAGCTCGGCCCGGGCTTCGTCCAGGCTCTTGCCGCGCATCAGGGCCTGGGTTTGGCTCAGGCAGTTGGCGAACAGGATGGCATGGTGGCTGCCCACCGGGTTGTGTGTGCGTAGCGGAATAATAAAATCCGCCGGCGACATGCGCGTGCCCTGATGCAGCAATTGGTGGTAGGCATGCTGGCCATTAGCGCCTGCGCCACCCCAGATGATCGGGCCAGTGTCATAATTGACCGGTTGACCGGCGCGGGTCACGCATTTGCCGTTACTTTCCATGTCCAGTTGCTGCAGATGAGCGGGCAGGCCGCGCAGGTAATGGTCGTAAGGCAAGATCGCGTGGGCGTCGGCGCCCCAGAAGTTGCCATACCAGATGCCCAGCAGCGCCATGATCACCGGCAGGTTCTCTTCCAGCGGTGCCTCGCGGAAATGCTGGTCCATGGCATTCGCCCCCGACAGCAGGGAGCGGAAATTCTCCATGCCGATGGTCAGCGCCGTCGGCAGGCCAATGGCGGACCAGAGGGAGTAGCGTCCGCCGACCCAGTCCCACATGGGGAAGATGTTTTCCTCGGCGATTCCGAAATCAATCGCCTCCTTCTCGTTGGCGGTCACCGCTACGAAATGCTTGGAAATGAGCGCCTCGTCCCCGCCATTGTGCAGGAACCACTCCCGGGCCACCTTGGTGTTCTCCAGGGTTTCCTGGGTGCGGAACGACTTGGACTGGATCAGGAACAGGGTGGTTTCCGGGTTGATGTGCCGTAGCACCTCGGTGATATGGCTGCCGTCTATGTTAGCTACGTAATGGCAGTTTAGCCGACCATGCCAGTACGGCTTCAGAGCCGCGGAAACCAGCTTGGGGCCAAGGAAGGAGCCGCCGATGCCGATACTGACCACGTCAGTGAATGGCTTGTTGGTAAAGCCGCGCCATTGGGTACTACGGATACGCCAGACGAACTCTTCCATGCGTCCGAGGGTGGAGCGCACTTCGGGCATGATATCCGTACCCTCGACGGTAATCGGGTCGTCGCCCAGGTTGCGCAGCGCTACATGTAAGGCCGGGCGTTTCTCGCTGGTGTTGATGTTGTCGCCGCGAAACATGGCCTGGATTTGTTCCGGTATCTCGCAGGCGCGGGCCAGGGCCATCAGGTGCGGCATGGTCTCCCGGGTCAGCAGGTTCTTGGAGTAATCCAGCGAAATGCCGGCGGCGTTTGCGAAGAAATGTTCAAAGCGCCCTGGGTCCTGTTCGAACAGGTCCCGCATATGGGTGCCGCTCAAGCTGGCCTGGTGGTCGATGAGGGCTTTCCATTCCGGCTTTTCGGTAAGTCCTGGCTGGCTCATTTCGGGGACCTCTCCCTGGCAGGTATGCGTTATCGTGGACGATTAGCTGTCTCGGTGAATGGATAGATTGTCGATCAAACGAGTCTTGCCCAGAAACGCCGCCGCGAGGATGGTGATTTCGCCGTCGCCGGGCCTGGCCGGTTTCAGGGTCACGCTGTTGGCAATATTGACGTAGTCGGGGCGGAAGCCGGCCTTGCTAAGGGTTTCGTTGGCTTCCTTTTCCAGTTCGGCGAAGTTGCTCTGACCGTTCTGGATATTAGCGGCGGTCTGTTGCAGCGTTTTGTAGAGCGTCGGCGCGATCAGGCGCTCGCTCTCGGTGAGGTAGCCATTGCGCGAGCTTCGGGCCAGGCCATCCTCGTCGCGCATGGTGGGCGCGCCGACGATTTCGATGGGCATGAACAGGTCGCTGGCCATCTTGCGGATGACCGCCAGCTGCTGGAAATCCTTCTCGCCGAAGATTGCCACGTCGGGCTGGACCATATTGAACAACATGGTGACGACCGTGGAAACGCCATCGAAATGACCGGGTCGGCTGGCACCGCAATGGCCTTCGCTGACGACCGGCACGGTGACCTGGGTCTGTTCCACCAGGCCGTGGGGATAGACCTCCTCCACCGGTGGCGCAAAGACAATGTGGTTCCCGGCCGCTTCCAGCTTTTGCTGGTCCTCACGCAGCGTGCGGGGATAGCTCTCCAGGTCCTCGCCGGCGCCGAACTGCATCGGATTGACGAAGATGCTGGTGACAACGACATCCGCTTGCAGCAGTGCTTTTTCCACCAGGGAAATGTGGCCTTCGTGAAGGTTACCCATGGTTGGCACCAGGCCAACCCGATGCCCGTGCTGGCGATGGCTGCTGATCAGAGCGCGGAGTTCGCGAATGGTATGGACGGTTCTCATGCCTTGAACGTGTGCTCTTCTGACGGGAAGCGGCGTTCACGGACGGCGGCCACGTAGGCTTCCAGCGCGCCCTGGACCGAGCCTGCCTCTTCCATGAAATTCTTGACGAAACGTGGACGACGGCCAGGTGTAACACCCAGCATGTCGTGCAGGACCAGCACCTGGCCGTCAGTATCCGGGCCTGCGCCGATACCAATGACCGGTGCGCTGACGGCTTCGGTGATGCGCTTGCCCAGTTCGGACGGTACGCATTCCAGCAGGATCATATCGGCGCCGGCTGCCTCGAGTAGGCGGGCGTGCTTGACCATGGCTTCGGCCTGGGCGTCGCCGCGACCCTGGACTTTATAGCCGCCGAACTTGTTGACGAATTGCGGCGTCAGTCCAAGATGGGCGCAAACCGGTACGCCGCGGTCGCTCAGCGCCTTGATGGTATCTTCCATCCAGTCAGTGCCTTCGAGCTTCACCATCTGGGCCCCGGCCCGCATTAGCTTGGCAGCGTTCTTTAGCGCCGCATCCGTCGAGCCGTAGCTCATGAATGGCATGTCCGCCATGATCAGGGCGCCCTTGTTGCCATTGGCCACAGCGCGGGTGTGGTAGCACATGTCGTTCATGGAGACCGGCAGAGTGCTGTCATGGCCCTGCAGGACCATGCCCAGCGAATCGCCGATCAGGATAACATCGACGCCGGCTTCACTGACCCGTTGCGCAAAAGTTGCATCGTATGCAGTAAGTACGGAAAAGGTTTCGTTGTTCTGCTTGCGTTCGCGCAGGGTATTGATGGTAACTGCCATAGAATCCTTGCCTTGTGGGTGGATTATGGAAGAGGCATTGGGTAGGGAAGCAGGTCCCGAGCCAGAATCGCCAATAGATTTAGGTTAGAGGTTCCCTATCAGAGCTTCCCTAAGGTTAATCTTCGTACCCTGGCGAGGCAAGGCTGCCCGGCGCAGGATGAAGGCGACGTAAGTTGTTGTCTGGACACTGGTCCCGCAGGTGAGCGATTGTCGTCCCATCCGGAAGTTTTAGGTCCGGATTGAGGTCCAGCAACGGTTGGAGCACAAAGTCGCGGTTGGGTAGTTCCCGGTGGGGTACGGTCAGCCGTTCGCTTTCGATCACGCTGTCGCCGTAGATCAGGATATCGAGGTCCAGCGTACGTGGTCCCCAGCGGCGGATACGTTCGCGGTGATGGCCCTGTTCGATAGTCTGGAGCGCATCGAGTAGTTCGAGAGCCGAAAGTTCGGTAACGAGCTGGACCGCACCGTTGATGAAATCGGGTTGGTCCTGGGGGCCTACGGGGCTACTGGCATAGAATGGCGATTGGGCCACCAGGTGCGTCTTCGGTAAGTTGGCCAGCGCGCCGACCGCACGGGCCAGCTGACTCAGCGGGTCGGCCAGGTTGCTGCCCAGTCCGATGTAGACGTCCGTCCCGGTCATGGCCTATGCCTTCGGTTGCGGCTTCTTACGGCGCTTGCGGCGCCGGTTGCGGGGGCCGGTGGGGCCGAGCTCGTTGAGCATCTTCTCCCGTCCCTTTTCGTCCGCCTGCTGGAAATCGGTCCACCATGGGCCGAGGTCTTCAGTATCTTCACCGGCCGCTTCGCGTACTAGCAGGAAATCATAGGCGGCGCGGAAACGCGGATGCTCCAGGGTGACGAAAGCGCGCTTGCCGTTGCGACGGGGCAGGCGCATCTGCAGTTCCCAGATCTCCTTCATCGGGCCTGAGAAACGGCGGGGGATGGCGGTGGCCTGGACCTGCTGGCCAATCACCTGGGCAATGGACTGGTGCAGAGCGGGCTGGACCGGTTCACCAGCGTTCTGGCGGCGTTTCCATTCGGCTTGAAGGGCTGGCCACATTAGCGCGGCATACAGGAAATAAGGGGTTACCGACTTGCCTTGGCGGATGCGCTGGTCGGTGTTTTCCAGCGCCTGTCGGATTACCTCGTCGGACTCGCCCTGCTCCAGTGCGGCCGCAGTCGCGGGGAATAGCGCCGCAAATAGATGATATTCCTGTAAAAGGTCGTAGGTTGTGGCGCCGAATCCGGCACAGAACAGCTTGAGCACCTCGTCGAACAGGCGTGCCGCTGGCACGTGTGTCAGCAAGGGTGCCAGTTCGCGGATCGGAGCGGCGGTATCCGGTGCCAGGTCGAAGTCGAGCTTGGCGGCAAAACGGATCGCCCGCAGCATGCGCACCGGGTCTTCACGGTAGCGGGTTTCGGCGTCGCCGATCATCGTCAGTCGACGGGCACGTAGATCGTCCACCCCGCCGGTGAAGTCGATGACGCTGAAATCCTGCAGGTTATAGTAGAGCGCGTTGACGGTGAAGTCGCGACGTAGGGCATCCTCTTCCATGGTGCCGTAGACATTGTCCCGCAGGAGTAGGCCGTGTTCGCTTGCGCGACGATCGTCCTCGGAGTCCTCGTCCGCTTCGGCGGTATTGCCGCGGAAGGTGGTGACCTCAATGACCTCGCGGCCAAACAGGACGTGCACGATGCGGAAGCGGCGACCGATCAGGCGCGAGTTGCGGAACAGGTCGCGCACTTCTTCCGGTGTGGCATTGGTCGCCACATCGAAATCCTTGGGCCGCCCGTCGAGCAGGATATCCCGAACGCCGCCGCCTACCATGTAGGCTTCGAAGCCCGCGCCATTCAGCCGGCTAAGTACCTTCTTGGCGTTATCGCTGATCAGCGAACGAGAGACGGTATGCTGGTCGCGGGGAATGACCTGGCGTTGGTAGGTGGGTGGTTGTTTTTTTTGGCCTTTCCCAGGCATAAAGGACATCAGTCTTCTTAGCATCGAAACAGATTCTGGTGGATAGGACGGTTAACCCGCGCTTTCCTGGAGAGCCTCTGAAAAAGTCCATGCGACGATCGTTTCCGGCGTTGCGCGATGCCTGGAGACCTCTACCAACCAGATCCACCTTGCCTCGAGCTTGCTTTCGCAGCCTGAACGTTTTCAGAAGCCCCCTGGAGCGTCCGGGGAAATTCATGTTGGCCGCAACTTGGGCAGCCACGGTGGGAGTTTAACGGTTTGTGTCGGTGAAGGCGAACAAGCGTCATTTCGCGGGCGAGTGGTGACAGTAATCGGGGCAGAGGATAAACCCAAACTTGGAGTGCTCGTTCCGGAAAGAAAGATTCAGAAAATGAGGTTTCCAGAAAATCAAAAGGCGGGAACGTGAATCACGAACCCGCCGAGAAGAGTAGACGATCTGCATTGTTCTTGTTGTGGCGCGTCCTTATTAGGGTAGAACGCAAGCTCCAAACCAGGAGCGAATGATGCGAGCGGAACGCTTTGAATACAGAGAGCAGCAATGACTTTTTGCGAGATCGAAGCAGGTGAAGCGGCGTCTGGAAGACGATTCTTATCTACACTTGCAACTCGCAACAGCCAAGCACCACTAAAAAGCTCAGCACTCAAAACACTCAGTTCGCGTGCGCTCTGTTTTTGTTTTTGTTACCGAGCGCGTTGCAGCTTTTTGTTTTTGTTTTTGACGCTGCGTCATTCAGTTCTTGTTGTTGTTCGCGAATATAGTTTGCAGTGCACGTGCCAGTTTTTCTAAATCGTTAATTAACAATGGTTTATCAATTTCGACTTAGCGCGAAGGGCGATTTTGTTAGACCTAAGTGTTACTTGAGGCTCTATTCTCAGACTGAGACTGTTCCCCCAGGTAACACCGGGTAACAGTTGAGATCGGGTTCAGTTTTTTGACCAAAAATTGCCCAGAAAGGTGCGACTGATCAAAGAATAGGCGACAGACAGCGGGTTCGCCAGCTAATGGCCAAATTAGGGAAGACCAGAGCCCGCGGGCGACGGGCTTACAGTCAAAGAAGGGATGCCTGTCCAGTGCTTATGGTGCTGAAACAGGGTTGGGTGGGCGTGGCCGTCAGTTGCTTTTCTTGCGTGGGATACCCAGGCGCTGGCGTCGCTCCCAGAGGGATTTCCGGCTGATCCCCAGCTTCTGCGCGAGCTCCGTTTCGCTCATCTTGTCCTGGTTTTCCAGCACGAAATGTTGGAAGTAGTCCTCCAGGGATAGGTCGTTGGAGGATTGCGGATCCGGCGACGGGGCGGGGTTGTCCTCTTCCAGCAGGCCGGCGGGGATGTGTACTTCACTGGCATCGGGATCCAGGTCCAGCAGCGCCGGCGTGATCATATTGTCATCGCTGAGTATGGTGGCGCGCTCGATGGCGTTCTCCAGCTCCCGCACGTTGCCGGGCCAGCGGTGGAGTTCCAGGGCGCGCATGGCGTCCGGGCTGAGGCTGATGTCGGGTTTGCCCATCCGTTGGCCCTGGGCCTGAAGGAAACGTTTGGCCAGGCCCAGAATGTCCCCGTTGCGTTCACGTAGCGGCGGGATACGGATCTGCATGACGTTAAGCCGGTAATAGAGGTCCTCCCGGAACTCGCCGGTCTTGGTCATGGCCCGCAAGTTGCGGTGGGTGGCGGCAATCATGCGCACGTCCACCTTGCGGCTTTGGGTTGAGCCAACCTTGCGGATCTCGCTTTCCTGTAGCACCCGGAGCAATCGGGCCTGGGCTTCGGCAGGCAGTTCACCAATCTCATCCAGGAACAGGCTGCCACCGTCGGCGGCCTCTATCAGACCGGTACGGGCCGAAACCGCGCCGGTAAAGGCCCCTTTCTCGTGACCGAAGAGTTCTGATTCGATCAGGCTTTCGGGAATCGCTGCGCAGTTGACGCAGATGAGCGGCTGGCGCGCGCGCGGACTCAACTGGTGTAGGGCGCGGGCAGCCAGTTCCTTACCGGTACCGGATTCGCCATTGATCAGTACCGTGGTTTCCGTCGGTGCCACCTTGCGGATCAGGGTAAAGACGCTCTGCATTGCTGTGCACTGGCCGAACATGATGCGCGACGGGTCGCCGTCAGTGGCTTCGTGCTGGTTGGTGTCGTCAGCGGGAGAGGCTGCGGCTACCGGTGCCGTGCGTTCGAGAATGTCCTCGACGGTGGACAGCATTTCGTCGTGGTCGAAGGGTTTGGCAATGTATTCCACCGCGCCCATCTTCATGGAATCTACAGCCGAGCGCAGGCTGGCATAGCTGGTCATGATCAGCACCGGGGTTTCCGGCGCGAGACGGATCAGTTCAGTGCCGGCGGCACCGGGCAGGCGCAGGTCGGAAATGATGAGGTCGAAACCGTCAAGCTCATAGTGCGAGCGAGCTTCGTCCACCGAGCCGGCATCGGACACGTCGTAGTCGGCATGGGTCAAAAGCTTGCGCAGGGCCGAGCGGATGATCTCTTCGTCTTCAACGATCAGGATACGACGCATGCCTTGGTAAATAACCTCTCTCATTCGTCTTGCAGGGTTTCGGTCTCGGCTTCGTAGGCCGGCAGTCGCAACCGCACGCAGGTGCCCGCCATGCCTTCCGCCGAATTTTCGGACGCTGTCCCTGTAGCGGGGCTCTCGACCTGGATGTGGCCGTAATGTTCTTCCACGATACTGTACACCAGCGATAGCCCCAGGCCGGTACCCTGGTTGGGCGCCTTGGTGGTATAGAACGGCTCAAAGATATGGTCGAGCTGGTCCGCAGGAATGCCGGCCCCTTCGTCAACGACTTCGATGATAGCGGAGTAGGCTTCCCGCTTTCCACTGATGCTGATAAGGCTGCCTTCCGGCGATGCATCCCGGGCGTTGGCCAGCAGGTTGACGAATACCTGCACCAGACGCTGTTCGTCACCCAGCACTTGCAGGTCGCCAGGGCAATCGTTGCGGTACTGCAGGCTTCGTCCCTTGCCGCTGAGGGAGACCAGGTTGATCGACTCGTCGATGCAGCGATGTAGGGTCACCGGTTCATAGCGATTGGCCGGCGCGTGGTTACCGGAGCGGGCGAAGTTCATCAGCGACTGCAGGATACGTGAGATGCGCCGGGTTTGCTGCTGGATCTGATCGGCCGTGGCCAGGATGTCCGGATTGTCGGTTTCCAGCTTCAGGTTCTGGGCAAGGGATGAGATGCCAGTCACGGGGTTACCAACCTCATGGGCAACACCGGCCGCCAGTCGACCCACTGAGGCCAGGCGTTCGCTGTGCATAAGCTCGTCTTCCAGCAGGCGGGTTTCGGTCTGGTCTTCAACCAATACCACGCTGCCCCCTTCGGGGTGGTCCGGGCCGCTGAGGTTGGACTTATGGAGATTAAACCAGCGCGGGCGCCCCTTGATATCCAGGCGGTGCTTGTAGCGGTGTACTTCCTGGCCATCGACGAAATCCTCCAGCATTTCATGCCACTGTTCCGGTAGCGCGGCCAGCCGCGCGCCGACCACGTCCTCTGCAGCAATGCCTGTGATTTCATCCATGGCGTGATTCCACATCAGGATCTCGCCGTCGTCACCGATGGAGCATGCGGCGATGGGCAGGTTTTGCAGAGTCTGGCGGTAGTGGCGCCGCAGGTTATCCAGCTCGCCCGCAAGGCCCGTCAGTTGGCTTTGGTAATCGCCCAGGGCTTTCTCGATGTAGTGGATGTCCTGACCCGAACCACGCCCTGCCTGGGGTTTGAAACCGAGGTGATGCTTGACGATGTCCTGGGCGACCGATGGCCCCATCAAGCCGGACAGGTTGACTTCGATCTGGTCTCGGAGGCGCCGCAACTGGTAGGGCCGGTATTCCACCGAGGGCAGGCGCAATTGCATGAGGGCGCGGTCCACTTCCCGCTGGGCGACCGCCCGGCCCAGCGGCTTCGCCAACTGGTGTTTGAACTCCTCGGAAGAGCCAGACAGCAGCTCCCGCCGCTGGGGGCGTGACAGGGCACCGAGAGAGCATGATTGCGCGGCGCTGTCTTCTTCGTTGGACGTTTCCGTCAGCAACGATACCAGGGCGAATACACACACGTTCAAGGTCAGGCTGGCGAAGGCATAGATGTGCGACGAGGACACGTCCACCATCGGCAGGCCAAAGTAGGTCAGCAAGTCCGCCGTGTAGGAGAAGGGCAGTACCAGGGTCAATGCCCAGATGCCGGAGCCGGTGATCAATCCGGCGATCAGGCCCTTGCGGTTGCCTTCAGGCCAGTAGATGACGCCCAGGGCGCCGGGGAGCAGTTGCAGTACGCCGGCGAGGGCCAGAATGCCTAGGGTGGCGAAATCGAGCTTGGAGCCGACCCACTCGTAGAAAACCAGTGCGGCGAGGATGATTGCGGCTACCAGCATCCGCTTGACCCAGCGTAGCCAGCCGTAAATATCCGAACGTTCCCTGGGCGGCTTGAGCGGCAGTACCACGTGGTTCAGGACCATCCCGGCCAGGGCCAGGGTGCTGACGATGACCAGTCCGCTGGCCGCGGACAGGCCGGCGATATACATCAAAAGGGTCAGTGCCGGGCTGCCCAGTTCGAAGGTGGCTCCCACCGCGAAATAGCTCG
The DNA here is from genome assembly GCF_036511935.1 of Marinobacter nanhaiticus D15-8W. Taxonomy (NCBI): domain Bacteria; kingdom Pseudomonadati; phylum Pseudomonadota; class Gammaproteobacteria; order Pseudomonadales; family Marinobacteraceae; genus Marinobacter; species Marinobacter nanhaiticus. The sequence continues at coordinate 893,590 of NZ_AP028878.1, forward strand.
CCTCGACCGGGGCGTCGAGCGCCATGCCGCCCCAGAGGATAATCGGCACCGGTAGCGCCAGCATGAGCAGGTACAGTGGCAGGCCCCAACTGGCCTTGGCCAGTGCCTGGGGGCTGGGGTTTTCGCTGAAGATCATGTGGTACATGTGCGGCAGGACCAGTGCCGCGGCAAAGGACATCAGCATAAGCGCCCGCCAGCTGCCGTCATCCAGTTGCTCGCCAAACGGGCTGGAGAGGGCAATGTTGTGTGCGAGCCAAAGGTCTAGGCCCGCAGGCCCGTCGAAGATCGAGAACAGCAGTACGCCGCCGAGTAGTAGCATCGCTGCGAGTTTGACCAGGGAGTCGAAGGCAATGGCCACGACCAGGCCCTGATGGCTCTCGCTCCCCTGTTCCCGCCGTGCACCGAACAGCACGGTGAACAGCACCATGGCGATACTGAAGAGAATGCCGATCAATTGCGGTGAAGCGTCGGGAGCGAGCATGGACGCGGTGTCGGCCACCGCCTTGATCTGCATGCTCAGCAGCGAAAGTATGGCCGCGCCGGACAGAAGGGTGACCAGCGTGCCAGCCCACTGACTGCGGTAGCGGAAAGCGAAGAGGTCGGCCAGGGACGTAAGCTGGTAGGTGCGTCCGATGCGCAGGATCGGGTTCAGGAGTACCGGCGCCAGCAGGAAGGCGCCGCTGATGCCGATGTAGTAGGCGAGGAAGCCAAAGCCGAATTCCTCGGCCATGCCCACCGCGCCATAGACCGCCCAGATACCGGCATAGACACCCAGGCTCAGGACATAGACCAGCGGACGACGCACCCAGCGCGCGGGGAGCAGGCCACGCTCGGTGATATGGGCCAGTCCGAAAAGCAGGAGCAGGTAGGCAAGGCTGACCAGGATTAGCGTGGTGAGGCTAAAACTCATTGGGGTCGCGCCGCCATTCAAGCCAGAAGCCCACCGCAATCAGCCCCGCCCACGCGAGGAACGGGCTGTACCAGGCACTACCCGGTTCGATCCACCAATCCAGGATATTGGGCGAGAAGATATACACGGCCAGAACAAGCAGAAAAACCAAGCGGTAAATATACATCGAACGAATCGTTCCCTGCCGTTACTGAATGGGCCGGTTATAACACGTAGGTGCCTGTCCTGTCAGGCAGAACCCCGTATGCCTGTCATGCATAATCCGGCATAGCGGCTGAAGTGAGAGGTATCTGCGACGGCTGCCAGTGGTCGCGACCCCACGCCAGGATCCTTTCCGGACTTTCCTGGGACAGATAGCGCGGCGGCTGTTGCCCGAGCGCTTCCAGTGCCCGGCAGAGGTTGGCTCCTGCCTGGTCGTCGATCAGCGGCGGGGCATGGGTCTGCTTGGACAGCTTCTGGCCCTCGGTGTTGATAATGACCGGGATATGCAAATAGCTCGGAGCCTCAGACCCCAAGAGTCGATAGAGTTGCAACTGGGCCGGCGTCGTCTCCAGCAGATCCGAGCCGCGCACGATATCCGTAACCCCCTGGTCAATGTCATCGACCACGACGGCAAGCTGGTAGGCATAGAAGCCTTCCTTGCGTTTGATGACCGGATCATCCAGTTCGGCACATACCTTAAGGTTTTGCGCTCCGAGCAGTCGGTCCGTCCAGGATTCCAGGCGGCTTTCGAGGCGAAGCCGGATGGCGTGGGGATGCTCCGGTGAATGGCGGTACTCGAGACAGTGGTGCGGATGTTGCCCGTCGTGCTCATTCAGCTCCTTGCGCGAGCAGATGCAGCGATAGGCCTTGTGGCAGGCCAGGAGTTTGTCGACGGTCGCCTCATAGGCGTCGTGCCGTTCGGACTGGAAGCGGACAGGCTCATCCCCCTGCAAACCGTGGGCCTCAAGGCTCCGCAGGATCAACGTGACCGCTTCTTCGGATTCGCGCAGCGGATCCAGATCCTCGATACGCACAAGCCAGCCGCCATCGCGGGCCCGGGCATCCAGATAGCTGGCCAGCCCGGTCACCAGCGAACCGAAATGCAGGGGGCCGGTAGGCGAGGGCGCAAAGCGGCCCCGATAGGATGCGCTCATCGTTCGAAAGAAGGCCGGGATCACATGCGTGCGCCCGGCTTGTCGGATACGGGTTGGATCAGAGGCCGGTCTGGCGCTCGCGAATCTCAGCCAGGGTCTTGCAGTCGATACACAGGGTCGCTGTGGGGCGCGCTTCGAGGCGGCGTGTACCGATCTCCACACCGCACTGGTCGCAGAAGCCGTAGTCGTCCTTGTCGATGCGATCGATGGTCTTGTCGATCTTCTTGATCAGCTTACGTTCGCGGTCTCGCGTACGCAGTTCCAGACTGAATTCCTCTTCCTGAGTCGCCCGGTCGCTGGGGTCGGCATAGTTGGCCGCATCTTCCTGCATGTGGTGCATGGTGCGGTCGACTTCTTCCATCAATTCCTGTTTCCACTGGAGCAGGAGCTTGCGGAAGTGTTCCAGCATGTCATCGCTCATGTACTCCTCGCCCTTCTTCATCTCGTAGGGCGTGAAGTTCGTGAACCGCTCGCGGGCTCTTTCTTCGGTATTCGGCATAGAAACCAGCCTCTTATTTAACTCCAAGGAGGCTCCGGCCATTGTGGTCCGGTGCCTGGCCTGTCGGCATGGTGGTCGTCGCTGACGCCCACCTCGGATTCCTGTCACCAGTTCAGGCCCGATGGATGATTACACCAGCCTAGCACGTTTGCCGGTAGGCATCGCCCTGCTGCGGGACTGAACGAATCTGCGGAAAATAGCAGATTCACCTGAGTCGCGCTAGTCCCGGCGCCAAAGGATACGGGCCATGCCGCACAAGCGATTTGAGCGTATGATGGGCGCTGGTTTTCAGGGTAAACGCGCCGGTGGAAGGTGCCCTCGAACGGTGCTTTGCCGGTAAATGGCCGGAGTTTCTATGCAATTTCCCGTTCCCTTGGTGGAAGGACGACTGATCAAGCGCTACAAGCGATTCCTGGCGGATGTGGAGCTGGCGGATGGCTCGGTCGTCACAGCGCACTGTCCCAATACCGGCTCAATGCTGGGTTGTAACGCGCCGCAAAGCCGGGTCTGGCTGAGTGAGAGCGCCGACCCGAAGCGCAAACTCAAATTTACCTGGGAGCTGGTGGAGACCGGCCCGGAGCAGTTGGCGCTGATAAACACTGCTCGTCCCAATCGCCAGGCCCGGGCAGCAATCGAGGCGGGGCTGGTGCCGTCGCTGGCCGGGTATGGCCAGGTGCGTAGCGAAGTGAAGTACGGCAGCGAGAAGAGCCGTATCGATCTTCACCTGTCCGGTCACCCGGAACAGCCTGATGCCTGGGTTGAAGTGAAGAATGTCACCTTGTGTGAAGATGGCAAGGGTTTCTTCCCGGACGCGGTAACCACGCGCGGGCAAAAGCACTTGCGCGAGCTGCAGGCCCAGGCGGCCATCGGCGAGCGTGCGGTACTGTTCTTCTGCGTTAATCACACCGCGGTGTCATCAGTGGCGCCGGCGGACCATATCGATGCCACGTATGGTAGCCTGCTGCGTGAGGCTGTAGCTGGCGGTGTCGAAGTGATGGCCTGGCAGGCGGCGCTGAGTCCCGAGGGGCTCGCACTGGTTCGTGAACTGCCGGTGCTTACCGACTGAGTTCGTCCGGCGCCAGGATCCTGATCAGGCCCCCCGTACGATGCAGCGACAACGGGAAAAGGTGATCCCCAGCGCACGGCCCGGCGATACAGTGGCCGTCGTCGACGGTAAACAGGGCGCCGTGGGTGGCACACTGGATGAAACAGTTGTCCGGATCCATAAACCGGTCAGGCAGCCAGTTGAGTTCGATGCCCAGGTGTGGGCAAAGGTTCAGGTAAGCGTAGATATCGCCCCGGTGGCAAATCACGAAGCCGCTGCGCTCGCCGGGAAGGTCAAACTGGCGGCATTCGTGCTCCGCCAGATCGTCCCTGAGTGTAATGGTGTGACTCTCGGATCTGCTGTCGTTCACTGCTTCGGTGCGGTCACTTGCCAACGTTATAGCGCATGCGGGTGCCATGGTTCAGCGACATGACGATCTCGTCCGCGTGCAGTTCGCTGGGGAACAGGCAGCCGGAAATTTTGGCGCCGGCTATGGACGCGCCATGCAGGTTGGTCCTGCTGAAATCGATTCCCCGCAGATCCGCACCCCGAAAATAGGCGTGGCTCAGGTCGAGGTCGTCGACGTCGATTCCCCGTAGGTCCAGCCCGCGGAAATCGCCGTGGGAGAAGCTCGGGTATTCAGTCATGCGGGCCTTGGCCTGGTTGAAGGCTTCGATGTTCTCGTTGCGCAAGGTCTCATAGAGTGGATCGTCTATCGTCCGTACTTTTTCTTCCATGCCCTTACTCCTTCGTTCAGCGATTATGTCTGGGCCGTCAACGGCTTCATCGGGTTTGTAAGCGGTTTTCATTGGGCTACGTAAGTGTAGCCCAAGGCTGACCGCGAACCGACTAGCGGGCCAGCGTGAAGTGCCCGCGGATGCGTTCGGCCAAGTCTTCCGCCACCCGGTCCGCCTCGGTATGCACATAGACCGTATGGCTGGTTTCCCGCTCGGTCAAAGGTTCGAACCAGGTCTTCTGCTGTTCAAGCAGTTCCTCCGTCGCTTCTGAGGCATCGCCGTGGCGTTCCCTGACCCACTGCCGCCGTAGCTCCTCTGGCGCCTCACAGTAAACCAGGGCGAAGGGCATGCCGAGGCCGTTGGCCAGTTCGTCAAAGCTTATCCGCTCGGCCTGTTTCAGGTTGGCGGCATCGACGATTACCGGCATACCTGCGAGCAATAGTTTTCCGGCGATTTGGAGCAGGTGATTGTAGGTTTTTTCGTTGGCTTGGGGGCTGTAGAGATCGGTGCCGACCCCCGATTTGCTGGCTGCTAGCGGATCCAGCCCGAACAGGCGTTTGCGTTCCACGTCAGAGCGGATGCGGACCAGTCCAAGTTCACGGGCCAGCTCACCGCTGATAACGGTCTTGCCACTGCCGGAGAGACCGGTGGTCGCCAGCAGGTAAGGGTTGGGACAGGCGCCGTAGCTGTCGGCCAGTTCGGCGTAGCTGCGGTAGGTATCGAGCAGCCCCTTCTTTTCCTCGGCGCTGAGCCCCGGGTTGCCCATGGTGAAAAGTGCGATTTTGGCCCGCACCATCGCCCTGTAGGCCTTGTAGAGGGGCAGTAACGGTAGGCCGCCGAAATCACCACTATATTCCAGGTAGGTGTTCAGCACGTCGGTAGCCAGCTTGAATTCGTCCCGGGATTCGAGATCCATCAACAGGAAAGCCAGATCATTGATGGTGTCGATCCAGCGGAAAGGTTCGTTGAACTCAATGCAGTCGAAGACGGTGACCTTGCCGTCGTAGTGCGTGATGTTGGACAGATGCAGATCGCCGTGGCACTCACGTACGAAGCCGTCGGCACGGCGCTGTTCGATCGTCTCCTGCATGCGCTCGAAGGTGCTTCGGGTCCAGGCTTCAAGCGCGTCTACCTGAATCAGCAGGGCCTTGTCATCCAGCAGCGGACGTATCTGGTCGAAATTCTCCTGCATCGCCGCGTAGACGGCTTCCGGTGTACCCAGGGGCTTGTCCTCCGGTACCCGGGGGAGATCCTTGTGGAACGCAGCGGTCTGTCGCGCCAGGCTGGTCATCATGTCCCGGGTGAGTTCGCCACGTTCCTGGATGCCGTCCAGCAGGCTGGATTGGTCGAATTGGCGCATGCGGATGGCGTATTCGATCGGTTCGGCCGTGCCGCCAACCTGCGGATCGGTCTCACTGCCGCTGATTGGCAGGACGTCGACATAGACATCCGGTGCCAAGCGCTGATTCAGGCGGATTTCCTCTTCGCAGAAATGCTTGCGGCGCTCCAGGGTGGAAAAGTCGAGGAAACCGAAGTCCATCGGCTTCTTGATCTTGTAGGCGTAGGGACCGGTGAGTATGACCCAGGAAATGTGGGTCTCCAGGACCTTGAAGGCGTCGACCGGGTGGTCGTATCGGGTGGGGTCCTGAAGGGCGCTGATCAGCTCGCTGCTCACGGGTCTCTCCTTTCATCCTTTAATGTGTCGTGTCTATGTTATAGATATTGCCGCCTATCATAGCGTCACAGGCCTGAAATGACACCGGGCGCAACCGGTCTGTGCGCCAATCGGCGCCATGGAATCAGCGCATTACGTTTTCACAAGGTCTGTCCAGACCTATACGGCGTCTGGTTATAATGCGCGCCATGGCAAAATCATCCCCCAAGCGCCGCAGCAGCGGCCGATCGAAGAAGAAGCAGAACAAGTCCTCCGCCGGTTCCGGGTTTCGCGCAAGATTGTGGCGCGTAGCGTGGCGCCTGGGGCTTGTCGGTATCGTCATTCTCGCGGGCTGGACCGTCTACCTCGATGCTATCGTCACCTCGAAGTTCGAGGGCCGGCGCTGGGAAGTGCCTTCTCGGGTCTATGCGCGGCCGCTGGAACTCTACGATGGCGCCGCCTTGACGAGCACCGGCCTCAGTCATGAGCTGTCAATGTTGGGCTACGCGCCGGTCCGGTCAGCCAATGAGCCGGGCACCTTCAGTCGCGCCGGACGTCGGTTCGAGATCCACACGCGCGCCTTCCTGTTCCCGGATGGCCGCGAGAAACCGAGACGCCTGCGCTTCGAGATCGCACAGGATCGTGTTGCCGATTTCCGTGTGGTCTCCGGCGGCAATGCACCTGTCGTACGACTGGACCCGGTCCAGATCGGTGGGATCTATCCGGCGCATAAGGAAGACCGTATCCTGATCCAGCTCGAGGATATGCCGGACTATTTCCCCACGGCCTTGTTGGCCACCGAAGACCGGGACTTCTTCGATCACTGGGGCGTCGCGCCCCTGTCTATCGCCCGTGCGCTCTGGGTCAACATGCAGGCCGGCCGGGTGGTGCAGGGCGGCAGTACCCTGACCCAGCAATTGGTCAAGAATCTGTACCTCAGTCGTGAGCAGACGCTGATCCGCAAGGGTAATGAAGCATTGATGGCGATGCTCCTCGAGCTGCACTACGACAAGTCCGCAATCCTCGAAACTTACTTGAACGAGGTCTACCTGGGCCAGGCGGGTCCGCGAGCGATCCACGGTTTCGGCCTGGCCAGCCAGTTCTATTTCGGCGAGCCATTCCAGGATTTGGACCTGCACGAGGTGGCGCTGCTGGTAGCGATCATCAAGGGGCCCAGTTACTACGATCCCCGTCGTCATCCACAGCGGGCATTGGAACGTCGCAACCTGGTGCTTGACCTGCTGGAAGACACCGGCAAGGTACCTGCCAGCGAAATCCAGAAAGCGCGGCAGCGTGGATTGGATGTGGTGGGCAAGCCGTCCTACACCGATGCCCGTTATCCCGCCTATCTGGATTTGGTGCGCCGCCATCTGGCGCGCGAATACAAGGACGAAGATTTACAGAGCGAGGGGCTCCGGATCTTCACGACGCTGAATCCGGAAGTCCAGCGCGCAACCGAGTCGGCTGTGGAGCAGACCCTCAACCAGTTGGAAGGCGGGCGCAAGGAGAAGCAGCTGGAGGCGGCCGCGGTGGTGACCTCGCGGGACAGCGGCGAAGTGGTGGCATTGGTAGGCGGGCGAGATCCACAGTTTGCCGGTTTCAACCGGGCAGTGGATGCCGAGCGGCCTATCGGCTCGTTGATCAAGCCATTTATCTACCTCACCGCGCTCAGTCAGCCGGAGCGCTACACGCTGATCACCCCGGTCAAGGACCAGCCGTTCTCCCTCGTATTCGACGATGGCCGCCGCTGGGAGCCGGAGAACTATGACAAACAGGCACACGGCGTTGTGCCGCTGCATCAGGCGCTATCGAAATCCTATAACCTGGCGACCGTCCGCGTCGGCCTGGACGTGGGTATCGACGCGGTGATCGAGACCTTGCAACGGTTAGGTGTGGGGCAGCCGATTTCCAGCTACCCGTCGATGCTCCTCGGCGCGGTGAACCTCTCTCCGGTGGATGTGGCATCGCTATACCAGAGTCTGGCGACATCTGGTTTCAATACGCCCCTGCGGACCATCCGTGAAGTAACGACCTCAAGTGGTGAATCCTTGACTCGCTACGGCCTCGACGTGGATCAGGTCGTTGATCCTGCCGCGGTGCATCTGATTCAGTATGCCATGCAGGAAGTCATGCAGGAGGGGACAGGGCGTTCCGCTTACCGCACCCTGTCCAGCGATCTCGGGCTGGCGGGCAAGACGGGGACCACCAACGACGGCCGCGACAGCTGGTTTGCCGGATTCAGTGGGGACCTGGTGACAGTGACCTGGGTGGGTCGCGACGATAATGGTCCGACCGCACTGACCGGCGCGACCGGGGCCTTGCCGGTCTGGGCCAACGTCATGGCGCAGATCCCGCAATATGGCTTCTCGCCGATCGTTCCCTCCGAGGTACAGTACCAGTGGGTCAACAGCGAGAAACAGGCCCTCACCGACGAATCCTGCAGCGACGCACGGTTCATACCGTTCATCGCCGGTAGTGCACCGACGGATACCATTAATTGCTCCGGCGACTTCACCCGTCGCCTGCGGAGCTGGTTCGAAGGAATTTTCTGATGATGCAACAACGCCTTTTCCCGGGACTTTGCCTGGCTACACTCCTGCTTGCGGGGTGTGCAGCGGGTCCCGGTGGCCCGATTTACGTACCGGCAGAAAAAGCGCCACCACCTCCGCAAACCGACACTTCGGAACCGCAGACCCCGAGCGCCTCGGAGCGGCAGGAGCGCGAGCAGCGCCAAGCGGAAGAGCCCGAGTCCCCACGCCGGGCGCCGAGCTACCAGGACAGCAGTGAAGACATGTCGCCCGCCGCCCAGAGCCTGGTCAACCGCGCCGACGCCCTGCTGGCCCAGGGAGAAGCCCGTGCGGCGATCGGTCAGCTTGAGCGGGCGCAGCGTATTTCGCCCCGTTCAGGCAAGATCTACTTCAAATTGGCGGCGGCCTATCGCTCGACGGGCGATCTGGGACGGGCCGAGCAGTTTGCCTTGAAGGGGCTATCGCTTTCCGGATCGAATACAGGGTTGCAGCGAACCGGTTGGATGCTGTTGGCGGATATCCGCCGGGCTGCAGGTAACGTCGCCGGAGCGGAAAAGGCGGAAGCCCGGGCCGCGGCGCTCTAGCCGGGCCCGGGGTTTACAGGACGAGGTAAAACTAGCGCTCTGGCTCAGGGAGCCGGTGCGTCGATATCAGCCGTGCTCTCCTCACCAGCCACGACGGCAACGTTTTGGGTGCCGATGAACGTCAGTGCGTTATCGGTCTCGTTGTCGTCCAGTTGGCAGGAATAACTCACGGTATAGTCGCCCTCGCTCAGGAAGGCTGCCTTATAAGTGTAAGTACCCGGGTTCTCGTCGTCGCTGACCGGCACAGCCATGAGGGGGCCGCCGTCGCTGTTCAGGTTGAGGTCGGTCGGTTCGACATCCGCGCCAAGGTAGATATAGGTCATGCCTTCATAGTCGCATGTGTCCGACTGATTGATGGTCGCGTAGTCGACGGTCCCAGTGATGGATCCTACTTCAAGGTTGTTGACCAGGCGGAGGGCCGGTTTCAGGAAGTAGTCCGCGGCAACCCCATTGCCTTGGGGGTTGACGATGGATTTACGCACATCGAAATCGATCGTAAAGTCGCTTTCGCCACCGGCGGCAACAGTAAATCCGCTCACCAGTTTAAGGCCGGTCTGGGCGCCGGACGGTACGGCAAGCGTTTCCATGCCGCCCGATTCGTTCATGACATAGAGATTCGATTCATCCAGCGTGAGTCGGATCCAAGCATAATCGCCCGCGGCGACCTCTACGTCCTCAAGCAGAGGCGCCGACTCGCCGCCTTGCAGTGTTAACAGGTCCAGTGTCTTGGGTTCATCGAACTCGATAGTGATGGCTTCGCCATCGTTGGGTTTCAGGGTGACACCGGTAAAGGTGATGACGACTTCAGTGAAAGCGTCCGTGGGTGCATCGGTGATATTCAGTGAGACACTGCCGGTGGCGCCATCGCTACTGCCACTACCGCCTCCACCGCAAGCACTTACGGCAGCTGCAAGGGCTGCAACGGTGAAACCGCGGATCAATGTGTGCTTCATAAAAACCTCTCTGACATTGTCCCTTCCATAGGTGTTCTGGTTGTGAACCGGCGGCTGCCGGCTTGCTCTCTTCCACGACGCGGTGAAGTGATGGGTTCCGTTATTCGTGTTACCAAACGTACAGATTGGTTTCCGAACCGCCGATTGAGCGATTGCACCTGCGTTTGCCCGCTGTTTTTGCTATAAGACGCACTGAATATGCCGTGGAAGGTTTCCCGCTTGTCTCTGATCCGCTTTCCCGGTTCCCGTGCCCGGCGCTTTGAAAGATGCGTAAAACCGCATTTGAACAGCCTCTACCGCTTTGCCTACCGGCTCACGGGGCAGCGGGATGATGCTGAGGATCTGGTGCAGGACGTTTTGGTCAAACTCTATCCCCGTGCTGATGAAGTGCTTGCGTTGGAGCAGCCGGCGCCCTGGCTTCGTAAAGTGCTCTACCGTCACTTCGTGGATGGCCGTCGACGGGAGAAGCGCGCTCCAATGGTGCATTGGGATGGCGCGGAGGGTAATGGGGCCTATGAGCACCTGGTTCAGCTGGTCGAAGGCGGACTTCAGCCGGATCATGTCCTCCAGGATCAACAATTTCAGCGCGTGATGCGCGAGGTACTGGATAGCCTGCCGCCGGAGCAGTCTGCACTTTTGCTATTGCACGACGTCGATGGCTGGCGCCAGGAAGATATCGCCGTAGTCATGGATATCGCTGTGGGAACGGTTAAATCCAGACTGCACCGTTGCCGGATGATGCTTCGCGACCGTCTGGCGGCGCGCCTGGAACTTTCTGCAGCTTCTCTGCGTGTGAAGGAGTGAGGTGATCTCATGATGAAATGCCGTGAAGTCAGAGAAACGCTCCTGGCAGCAGATCAGGAACAAGTTGATCGTTTGAAGTGGCAGGCCGCTGAAACTCACGCGAAAGGCTGTAAGGAATGCCGACCGTATCTGTTGTGGCTGCAGCGTCTCGATGAAGGGCTCCGGGAGCAGGATATTCCTCCGCCGACGGAGGACTTCGAGGCACGTGTAATGGCGCGTGCTACAGGTACAGGCGGGGTAGTATCCGGTTGGAAAACAGGTGCCGCCATCGCTGCGGCGTTGGTGCTCGGCATTGTCATCGGTACGGGTGTGGAGCGACAATCGGCACAGCCGGCGGCCCAGCCCGGCATGGCCGCCGTCTCTCAACCGGCGACGCAGACTGCTGAACCGCGGAAACAGACGGTACGACTGGCCTTCAATGCCCGCCAGTCGCTCGACGACGTGCGGCTGACAATCGAATTGCCGCCGAACGTGGAGCTTCAGGCGTTTCCGGGAAGGCGGGCGCTGTCCTGGCAGGTGTCGCTCAAGCCAGGCGAAAACGTGATCGCCCTGCCACTGCGTATCATCTATCCGCAGCCGGGCGAGCTTTTGGCTCATCTGGATGATGGCCAGCACCGAAAGACGTTCCGGACTCAGATACCGGCTATGGATAAGACTCAGGAACCTTCGTCGTGATGTACAACAGGCGAATGAATAACATGCTTCGGCTTGTCGGAATGACGCTGCTCCTCGTCGGTCCAGCGACAGTCCTGGCGCAGGCCGGTGAGGATCTCGACGTCACCATGCGCATGGTCATGGATGATGAAGAGCTGTCCGGCGACCTGGTGCAGGAACTGGAACTGCCTGATCCCGCTTCCATGGAATCCGCGGCCCCCCCGGATAATGCACGTTCCGAAGCAGCGGCAGCACGTGAAGAAGGGCGCTCGTTCGGTCAGAACATGGCGGAAGAGGCTCGCAGCCGCCGTGAAGACCAGGGGACCGGTAAGCCGGGACGGCGCCCTGACCAACCACCCGGCAAGCCCGGTGACTTGCCGGGCAAGCCGGATAAACCGCCCGGCAAACCCGACGACTTGCCGGGTAAGCCGGATAGACCGTCAGGCAAACCTGACGAGTTGCCAGGCAAGGCAGATCGTCAGCCAGGCCCTCCCGAGAACCTGCCCATCGGCCCTGGTAATAGCGCTGGGCGGGGCAATGGTCCCCCAGGTTGATCGGTGAACAATCTGTCATAAATTTCCTGGCTTTGCCGTTCCTTCATTTGAATTTGTCGTTCCCCTCGGTCTATCCTCCCTGAGCTTTGCCACCGGTTGGCTTGGTTTTTTTTCGTGATCTGAATTCAGTCAGGCTTTCGGGAGCTATCCGTTGGTTCGAGTTCCAGCGTTGTTGTGGATCGGTATGCTTGTCGGCGCTAGCCTGTTGGCGTCGCCGGCATTCGCCGAACAAGAAGACGCTGGCAAGACTTTCCGCGAAGGTGTTATAGCCTTCCAGGGCGGTGATCTGCAACGGTCGCGTGAGCTTTTGGAGCAGGCTGCCGCAATGGGCTACGCTGCGTCTGCCCTGCACTACAACCTGGGTGTGGTCTATTACAGGCTCGAGCGCTATGGCCGGGCGGAAACTGCGTTTGAACGCCTGCTCGATACGCCGCATCGGGATCTGGCCCGATACAACCTGGGCTTGATTGCAAAGGCGACCGGTCGTGCAGCGCGTGCCGACAGGCTTTTTCTCGAAGTCGCGAATACCGCGACCGAATCGAATCTACGCGTACTGGCGCGTCGCCAACTGGATCTTCAAAAGGGCCCAGTTGACCACGCGACGTCGTGGCTGCTATTCGCATCAGCAGGATTGGGTTACGAAGAGAATCTTTCTTTATTACCCGATACGGCAGCTTCAGAAGATAACGACACCTACCACGAGCTGGTGCTCTATACGCGCGGGCCTCTGATGAACCTCGATGCCGACATGGGCTCGGAATCCCGAATCGAGGCGCAGGCCAGCTATTACCAGCGCCATTATCACCACGATCGTCCCTACAATACCGATGCACTTAAAGGCGGGGTGAGCTGGTACGTCGACGACGGGAATGCCAGCCGCCGGGTCGGGGTTGATCAGGTCTATTTCTGGGCGGACAGCGCTTCCAGGGAAACACACACAGGACTCTATGGCGACTGGCGCTGGGGGACTTGCACGACTGGCGTCTCCGGTCGTTGTCAGTTGAAGGCAGAAATCACTCGCGTTCATCCTTTCGAGGGGTACGAAGCGTACCGCGGCATGCGTTACAACGCACTGGGCCGATACCGGGCTGATTGGGGCGATTGGCGGGGTTCAGCCAGCTATGAACTGGAACTGAACGCCCGTGAAGACTTCAGTACATATACCCAGTATGTGGATGTGTCGCCGGCTCGCCACAAGTTTGAACTGGGAGTCGATTACGTGGCCACCCGGAATCTGCTTGTGGGCGGCGCCCTGGAATATCGGCTGAGCCGCTATGAGGATGCCTACCGCTTTCCGGCCGGCTCGACCTTCGAGTCCGGTGAACGTTCCGATGACCGTTATGCCGCTTCATTACAAATGGAGTATGCCTTTCTTGCCGCATGGTCTGTTGTCCTCGATGCGACATACGAGCGCAACGAGAGTTCGCTTTCGCAGTACAGCTATGAAAACCGGAGCTACCAGCTGACATTGAGTTATTTTTTGCCCTGAATGCTCACGTCTTCGAGCATCCGGGTAGGTTCCAGTGCCAATAGGGTTATGTAATAGTTCTCTCTTAACGCGGCCACCTTGGAAGGTAACAAGGTAAACGCGGTCATAGGGATATGCTTGAGGGTGATTCGATGAAGTATTGTGTATCGGCAACCTGGAAAACGGCGTTGCTCTGTTTGAGTGTGACTTTGGCGCTGAGTGGTTGCGAATGGGAATTCGGTACTATCGATGAAGACGAAGAGGGCAAGTTGACGCTGGAATTGGCCGATGCTCCTGTCGATGACCTGACTGAAGTGAATATCACCGTGACCGGTGTGGAGGTCAAACCTTCTGACGAGGATGCGCTGGTTTTTACCTTCGACGAGCCGGAAACCTACGATCTGCTCGAGTTGCAGAATGGTAAAACGGCGAAGTTGCTGTCTAACGAGGACGTGCCCGCCGAGTCCTACGAGTGGATACGGCTGAACCTGAGCAGCGAAAGCGGTGCCCATTACGTTGTGGGTGAAGATGGAGGCCGTTATTCACTCGCTATCCCGTCCGGTGCCCAGTCAGGGCTACAAGTCAATGCCGGCTTTTCTATTGACGAGGACGACGAGATCGAATTGACCCTGGATTTTGACGTGCGCAAGTCCGTGGTTAATGCCAACAGCACGCTGGCTAACTACCTGCTGCGGCCGGTTTTGCGTCTGGTGATCAATGATGAGGTAGGTTCGATTGCCGGGACGGTGGATGAGTCCACCGTTATCGCTGTGGAGTGCGATAATGCCCAGGATTACGCTGGTCTGGTTTATGTCTACGAAGGCGTTGATATCTCGCCAGACGACCTGGGCAGCGGTACCGAGCCGGTTGTCGCCGTGCCGGTAGTCACCGACGAGGAGGACCCCGGCACCTATCGCTACGAGGCTTCCCTACTCAGCGAGGGCAACTACACCGTGAGCTACAGCTGCGATATCGATAATAACGACGTCGACGAGGCCATTGAATTCGTGGAGACGGAGTCGGTGGAAGTAGAAGCCGGCGAGGAAGCCGAAATCAATTTCAACTGATCGTTTCGCAACCAGAGATATAGAAAGGGCGGCCAGTTTGGCCGCCCTTTTTGTCTGTGCTGCCCCGTTTTACAGCCCAGCGCTCTTCAGGCGGTTGGCCTGCTGTAAGTAAACCGTCTTGGGATCGGTCTCGAACAGGCTATGCAGTCCGAGCGCCTGGTTCACCTCGTCCAGGTGGTTCATAAAGTAGTCATCCCGGATAACATCGCCAAAATGGCTGCTGCACTGACCCACCATTCCATCATTCTGGCTGAAGCCGAAGGCCGCAGAACTCACTGCCAGTAATGCATCCGACGGATCGAGGGCGTTGGTCAACACCCCCGTCCCGCCCCAGGAGTAGAAGCGGATACCGTTGGCACTATGGGCGCCTTCGCCACAGGCTGATGTCGGAATACCCGCTGGCGCGAAGTTATTGAACTCGGCGCTGCCCTGGGCGGAAAGTGAGTAGACACTCGCGGAGAAATCCTGATCATAGCCACCTCCGGAAAGCAGGTCTATGAGTCCGCCGAGGACGTTGGCCAGTCCGGCAACCGGGTTCTCGATAGGCGTGCCGGAAATCAGGTCGGCGACCGGCGACCCCTTGTGCGGAGAGCCTACCGATGTAACGGAGGCAACCAGGTCAGGCCGGACCCGGGCGACATAGCGTGCGGTCGGTCCGCCGTGGCTATGGCCCAACAGGTTGACCTTGCCGTGTACCGCCGCAATGGCCTCGATTTGGGGCAGCAGCGCTTCGCCACGCTGGATCGAAGTATCCAGCGCCGGAACCTGGGTCAGATAGACCGTCGCGCCGTAGCTGCGCAAATCTTCGGGGATGCCGTACCAGTAGTCGTAACCGGCAATATCGTCGAAACCGAACATTCCATGGACCAGAACGATGGGGTAACGGGTATCGGCGTAGTCGGAGGGTGTGGCGTCCCACCACCAGGCATTGGCAGGCATCGACCACGCCACCATAAGGGCCGCGAGTGCGACCAGTCTCAGGCACTGTTTCATTGTTGGCTTTCCTACAGTTTGGTTCTTGTGTTTGTTGTCAAACTGCGGACGCGCCGCACGATGGCGTGATCCTATAGCCCACTGCAATTTGGTTATCTTGGCATTCGCATCCTTGTGATCGGTGCAGGCGGAGCGCAGACATCTTTGTTGTTATGCCTGTCCATTTTTTGGACAGCAGCGAGTCGAAGTCAATGCGAGGCTGGCAAGGGCGTGGCGGGATGTGACGTGCGTCTCGGAGGTGGCCCGGTATGACCAGAAGGACAGGTGCTACCAAAAAGACGACTGAACGGAAAACGCCGACTACCAAGGTAGCCGGCGCTAGATACCCTTACGGCAGGGTTTTCATGACTCTTTCGGCAGCAGCGAGGGTTTGCTCGATATCCTCGTCCGACAGGGCAGCGCAGGTGAAGCTGGCCTCGAAGGCAGACGGCGCCAAGTAGATGCCCTCTTTCAGCATGCCTTGGAAGAAGTGCTTGAAACGTTCGGCATCGCAGTTCATGACTTCGCCGAAGCTGGTCACCTGGTTTTGGTCGGTGAAGAAGAAGCCGAACATGGCGCCGGCGCTCTGGACCACCAACGGGATATCCGCGGCGTCCGCTGCACGCTTGAAACCGTCACGCAGTATGTTGGTCTTCTCGGTTAAATGGTCGTGAAAGCCCGGCTCCGAAATCGCTTCCAGGGTCGTTAAGCCCGCTCGCATGGCTAGGGGGTTACCGGAGAGTGTGCCCGCCTGGTATACCGGCCCTAGCGGCGAGATATGAGACATGATTTCACGCTTACCGCCAAAGGCGCCGACGGGTAGGCCGCCACCGATGACCTTACCCAGGCAGGTGAGGTCCGGTGTCACGCCATAACGTTCCTGCGCGCCACCGCGCGACACGCGGAAGCCGGTCATCACCTCATCGAAGATCAGCACGCTGCCATGCTGGTCACAGACATTGCGCAGGCCTTCCAGGAAGCCCGGTACCGGCGGGATGCAGTTCATGTTACCTGCCACCGGTTCGACGATCACGGCGGCAATCTCGTCACCCATTTCCGCGAAAACTTTACGCACGCTTTCGATGTCGTTGAAGTTAACCGTGAGGGTATGCTCAGCCAGACTCGCGGGAATGCCCGGCGAATTCGGTACCCCGAGCGTCAGCGCACCGGAGCCGGCCTTTACAAGTAGCGAATCTACGTGGCCGTGGTAGCAGCCCTCGAACTTGACGACCTTGTCGCGGCCGGTGTAGCCGCGGGCCAGGCGGATGGCGCTCATGGTTGCCTCGGTCCCGGAGTTGACCATGCGAACCAAATCGATGGATGGCACCATCTCGCAGATTTTCTTGGCCATCGCGGTCTCGATAGCCGTGGGCGCACCGTAACCGACGCCGACGTCGATCTGCGCGTGCAGGGCGTCGATCACTCGCTGGTCGCGATGGCCCAGGATCATCGGGCCCCAGGAGCCTATGTAGTCGATATAGCGCTTGTCGTCTTCATCGTACAGGTAGGCGCCCTTGGCGGTCTTGATGAAGATGGGGGTGCCACCCACGCCCTTGAACGCCCGGACCGGGGAATTGACGCCGCCGGGAATGTAACGCTGGGCGTTTTCGAAAAGGGTTTCGGACTGTGTCATCAGGAGGACTCCCGTTAATGGATTGAAGATAAGGGGACGGAAAAATCAGGTGTTGAAAAGTTCGGTAAAGGCGCGGGCCCGGGCTTCCACATCGTCGGTGCCGAAGAGCCCGCCAATGACGGCCAGCAGGTCGGCGCCTTGGGCGATCAGTAGAGGGGCGTTCTCCAGGGTGATGCCGCCGATTGCACTGAGCGGTAGCCGATATTGCTGTGCCTGCTGCAAGATCTCTGGTGTTGCGGCAGGGGCGCCCGGTTTGGTCATCGACGGAAAGAAACGCCCGAAGGCGAGATAGTCGGCGCCAGACTTGACTGCAGCTTCCGCCAGGTCGAGGCTGGCATGACAGGTCTGGCCGATGATCGCATCTGGTCCCAGCAGGTCGCGGGCGGCGCGGAGCTCGCCATCTTCCTGGCCCAGGTGAGCGCCGGCGGCGCCGATGCGTTTGGCCAGTTCCGGGTCGTCATTGATCAATAGAGGAACGTGAGCGTTTCTGCAGACGGAGAGCAAGTCGCTGGCACGACGGAGACGATCGGACGGCCCGGATGTCTTGTCCCGATACTGCACCATCACCGCTCCGCCGCGCAGCGCGGCCTCGACCGCTGGAACCAGTCGCTTATCCGGCAAGAGATCCGGGTCGGTGATGGCATAGAGCCCAGGGCGGAGGCTATATTTCGAGGGTGTCATGACGTGGCCGCCGCCCCGCCGCGGTCGGGAACGGGCTGACCGCGTCCGACGGTCAGAGCGTGTTCGATAGCTTTGGAGACATAGCCCTGCGCCTGTTCGATGGCGCTGTCCAGGTCCAGGCCTTGGGCGCGGCCTGCGGCAATCGCAGCTGCCAGGGTACAGCCTGAGCCGTGGTATTCGCCGCCGCGCCGTTCGAGTTTCCACTCGGCGTCCGGGCTGCCGGGCCGGTGCAGCCGGTTGGTAATCTGTGGTTCGTCACCGTGGCCGCCGGTGGTGAGAACGGCGGGGCAGCCCTGGGCGATCAGGGTTTCTGCGGCGCTACGTTCGTTCTCGATGCCGCCAAGCTGCGCCAGTTCCACCCCGTTGGGCGTGATCACATCGGCGATGGGGAACAGTCGCTCCTTCATCGCGCTCACCAGAGCTTCATCGGCCAGCTCACCGCCGCCAGCAGCCTTGATGACCGGGTCCACGATCAGCGGAATGTCTTGCTTGTCCTCAACGAACTGGACCAGCACGTCGACGATGGCCGCGCTACCCAGTGCACCGGTCTTGATCGCGTGTATCGGCACGTCGGCTGACAGGCACTCCAGCTGCTGGCGGATCATATCGGCGTTGATGGCCTCGGCGTTGTAGACATTTAGGGTATCCTGCACAGTCAGGCAGGTTATGACCGGTAACGGGTGGCAGCCGAGGGCGGTGATCGCCTGGATATCCGCCTGAATGCCGGCGCCGCCGGAGGGATCAAGTCCCGACAGGATCAGCACGTGTGGACGTTGGTTCATAGCACGACCTTGTGTCGGATAGATTCAGAAAGGTTTCACGGTTACGAGAATGACCACGGCGATCAGGATCAGAACCGGGAACTCGTTAAACCAGCGGTAGAAAACATGCGACCGCCGATTGGCGTCGTCGCGAAAGACCTTGACCAGATGGCCACAATAAAAATGATAGGCCACCAGGACAGCGACCAGCGCCAGTTTCGCATGAAGCCAGCCCTGACTGAAATAACCGGCCGGGTTATAGCTGATCAGCCAAAACCCGAGAACGACGGTGACGACCATCGAGGGCGTGGCAATGCCCCGGTAAAGCTTGCGCTCCATAATCTTGAACCGCTCGCGCCCTGTCTCATCCTGGGCGCTGGCGTGATAGACGAATAGTCGCGGCAGGTAAAAGATGCCGGCGAACCAGCAGACCATGGCGATGATATGGAAGGCTTTCACCCAGAGCATGCATTCATTCCTTTCGGTGTCGTCGTTATTCTTTGCGGTATTGATCGCTACTCTTTGCGATATTGATAGTAGCTTTCGATTTCGCTTCTGAGTACCACGCCGATAATGCGCTGGATCATCGGCGCCGCGTGGCGTTGGACATAGAGCGCTTCCGCCTGGCTGCTGGCGAACTGCTCCATGGCTTCCTCGAGCGTAGCCTGGTAGGGAATGGGGGCCAGATCCCGTCGATTGGCCGGGATTTCCATCAGGTCTAACTCGGGGATCTCGTCGGGTTTATCGTCGTTCGGCATCAGTTGTTCCGCGTGATCCTCCAGGTACCGTGCCATGTCGACGGCGGGCAGCAGCGCGGTCGGGCCGTTCTGGCCGTCTACGATAAGCCATCGAGGTTCGCTCTTGAGGATTTCCCGGGCCTTTTCGGCGGTGATACGCCGATTGGTGCGGCGGATACTGCGTTCCATGATCGCGCCCACGGAAACTCGCCGTAGGGCTTGGATGATGGGCGAGTTCTGGTAGCTCAGACCTTGGCTCTTGAGGACCGAGAGGAATATTGAGCGCTGACCGAAAACCTCGCTGGCCACCAGGCTTGAAACAGTAATGACCAGCATGCCGGGAAGGATGATGTTCGGGTTGCGGGTCAGCTCAAGCAGCGCCATCAGCGCCGCAAGGGGCGCCTGTAATACGGACCCCATCATCGCACCCATGCCCAGCATGGCATAGAAACCAGCGCTCGAGGCATAGTTCGGTGCTGCTGCTGCGCCAATCAGGCCCATCGCCCCGCCAATAGTGGCGCCGATAAAGATAGTCGGGCCGATCAGGCCGCTGGGCATGCCCAGGCCGATGGTGACCGCAGTGATGACCAGCTTGGTAATGGCAATAGCCAGCAGGAGGAGGATTGGCAGCTGTCCGTGGATGGCTTCACTGACCGTGTCATAGCCGATACCCATGATTTCCGGCAGCAGGATGGCGGCAGGTACCATCAACAGTCCCGCCACGGTCATCCTTAGCAGGATTGGCCGCTGGTTGAACCGGGTCGAGAGCACCAGCAAACGCACGAAGGCGGCGGAGGCAACACCGATGACCAGGGCGATGGCGAGGATCCAGGGGATCTCCAGCAGGGAGTTCATGGTCAGCGGGGGCACGCTGAAGGCAGGTTCCGAGCCGTACGCCGCCTGGGTCACCACGGCAGAACTCACCGACGCCAGGATGACTGGGGTGAAGCCGGCAATGGTGTATTCCATCATCACCACTTCCATGGCGAAGATTACCCCGGCGATGGGCGTGTTGAACGACGCTGAGATCGCTGCCGCGCAACCGCAGGCCACCAGCGTGCGGATACTGTTGTTGGGTAGCTTCATCCACTGGCCCAGCAGGCTGGAAAAAGCCGCGCCCAAATGCACCGCTGGCCCTTCCCGGCCGGAGGACTGCCCCGTCAATACGGTGCCGACCCCGAAGACGAACTGGATGACCGCGCTACGCAGCGAGATATAGCCCTGATGATAGTTGAGGCGTTCCATGACGTAGGTCACCCCGACCTTGCGGTCGGAGATCGCCAGGCGATGCATGAGGACGCCCAGTGTCAGTGCCCCGGCCAATGGCAGCAGGCCCCGGGTCACTAAATCGAGGCTTTCAAAGGCTTCGTCATGGCGGGCCGGGAGAAAGGTCGCTAGCGGCCATTCGATCGCCAGACGGAAGAGCAGGATAACCAGGCCAGTGACGATGCCCGCGAACAGGCCAAGGAGCGCCAGTTGGGGCAGCGCGTCCACGCCTGACAACCGCCGCCGAAACATCGGAATCAGCTCATCGTTAATACGTCGCTTGATTTTGTCCATGTGCCGGACTGCCTGTTATCGGAATCGAATGTTGATTGATCCGGCGGACCGCTATCGGTCGGGGATCAAAACTCAGCGAACGAAGAACTCAGGAAACGAATAGTGACAATAACTTGGTGTATTGTAACCAGCCTTCTATAGGGTGCCAAAAGCCGGACGATTATCATGTTAGACTTGCGGCTGGTTTCCGGGGCCTGGACACGTATCGTTACCTGTCTATTATCCAGACGTACCCCGGATCTGGCGACCCGCGAACATGAGGAGGACGGCACGTTGATCAAAGTGGGCATTGTGGGTGGAACCGGCTACACCGGCGTTGAGCTCTTGCGGATCCTGGCGACACATCCCCAGGCCGAGGTGACGATGATTACCTCGCGATCCGAGGCGGGGCAGCCCGTAGCCGATATGTATCCCAACCTGCGCGGCTACTTTGATCTCGAGTTTACCGAGCCGGATGAAGAGCGACTCGCAGCCTGCGACCTGGTGTTCTTCGCCACGCCTCATGGTGTAGCCATGCGTACCGCGCCAAAGCTGATCGCCGCCGGTACGCGGGTCGTGGATCTGTCCGCCGATTTCCGTATCCGTGATCTCGACGTGTGGGCGGCTTGGTATGGTATGCCCCACGAATCCGTCGAGTGGGCGGAAAAAGCGGTCTATGGTCTGCCGGAAGTCTTCCGCGACCAGATCCGCGATGCGAAACTGGTGGCCAATCCCGGTTGCTACCCTACAGCGGTTCAGCTGGGTTTCCTGCCGCTACTGGAGAAAGGCCTGGTCGATCCGTCCCGTCTGATCGCCGATGCCAAGTCCGGCGCCAGTGGTGCCGGACGCCAGGGCAAGATTGGGATGCTGCACGGCGAGATCGGTGAGAGCTTCAAGGCCTATGGTGCCTCCGGCCACCGCCATCTGCCGGAAATTCGTCAGGGCCTGGAAATTGCGGCGGGTGGACGCGTTGGTGTGACCTTCGTGCCGCATCTGCTGCCGATGATTCGTGGTATCGAAGCGACGCTTTATGCTGAGGTGCGCGATCCGGCCATTTTCGACACACTACAGTCGCTCTACGAAGAGCGTTTTGCTAATGAGCCTTTTGTGGACGTCATGCCCTATGGCGCCCATCCGGAAACCCGCAGCGTACGCGGCGCCAACCATTGCCGCATGGCTTTGCATCGCCAGGAGAACAGTCCCGTGGTGATTGTCTCCTCGGTGATCGACAACCTGGTGAAAGGTGCTGCGGGCCAGGCTGTACAGAACATGAACATCATGTTCGGTATCGATGAAACCGCAGGACTCGATGCACCGGCCTTGTTGCCCTGACGGAGAACGGTTTTGGCTTCAGGCAAAGAGCACCGGGGTGAGTATGTCGTCGTCAGGCACCGGCCCGGCCGCCGCATCCGGCGATTTTTGATTCTTCTTACCTTTAGCGTAGGGGCGGCTGTTCTCGGCTACATGACCGGTATGGCGCAGGGCGGTTTCCGCTTCACTGACATGGCGAAAACCCGGTCGGTACTTTCGTCGGAATTGTCTAAACTGCGCGAACAACATACCGATTTGCAGCAGAAGATGATCAATCTGGAGCGGGGCAATCGCATCGATCAGCAAGCCCTGAAACAGGCACGCGAGACCATTTCCCAGTTGGAATCGAAGATGGTCTCCCTGAATTCCGACCTGACGTTCTACAAGAACATCATGGCGCCATCTGAAACGGCTACCGGACTCCAGATCCAGCGTTTCGAGCTTGATAAACGTCGTTCCGACGGGACTTATGCCTTCAAGCTGGTATTGACGCAAGTGGGTGACAACCGCAGCTATATCGCCGGCTTCGTCGCCGTCAACGTCATAGGTGAGAAGGGGGGAGAGCGCCAAGTGATCGCGCTTCGCGATCTGTCGAAGGATATCGAAGATCTGGGTGTGCGGTTTCGCTACCGCTATTTCCAGGACGTGGAGGGCGTCATGACCTTGCCGGCCGACTTCACACCGCTGGAAATCCAGGTGGTGGCCAAGGCGGAGGGGAAGAAAGCGTCACGCAGCGAACGAACATTTGACTGGCAATTGTTATTGGAGAGCTAAGGCATGCTGGGCAACAAGAAGCAGAAGGCACGCAAACCGACCACGGGGCATTTCGATACCCTGATTTCCAGCAAGACCAATGTGTCGGGCGATGTCGAGTTTTCCGGCGGCCTGCATGTAGATGGGCGCATCCGCGGTAAGGTAATGGCGGAGGAGGGCTCCAGCGCCGTATTGAGGATTTCAGAAGTGGGTGCTGTCGAGGGCGATATCATTGCCCCCCGGGTGATCATCAACGGCACGGTGCACGGCGATGTTTATGCTTCCGAGCACCTTGAGCTGGCGCAAAAAGCCTCCATTAACGGTAATGTCTATTACAACCTGATTCAGATGGCGATGGGCGCCTCGGTCAATGGTAACCTGGTTCATCAGAAAGAACCGGTTGGCCTGCTGGGGCAGTCCGGCAAGGAGAAGCCTTCGGGAAATACCAAGGCCTCCGAGAAGGTCGCCGTTGCCAAAGAGGAGCAGGTCTCCGAGCAGGAACGGGCCCCGGGTAAGGGTGAATAATTGACTGTTTTGGTCGGGAATTGGATAATCCAGCGATAGCCGCTTTTGTATAACCCAGGAGGCGACCTTGAGTGCAGTTCAGGAACAGATAGCCACACCGCTATTTTTCAGCGACAACGCCGTGGCTAAGGTTCGGGAGCTGGTCGAGGAGGAGGAAAATCCCGATCTGAAGCTTCGTGTATTTGTTACCGGTGGCGGTTGCTCCGGCTTCCAGTATGGTTTCTCGTTTGATGAGGATCAGGAAGAGGACGACACGATCATCGAGAAAGATGGTGTTTCGCTACTGGTGGACCCGATGAGCTATCAGTATTTGATCGGTGCGACGATCGATTATCAAGAGGGGCTCCAGGGATCCCAGTTCGTCGTGCAGAACCCTAATGCGACTACGACCTGCGGTTGCGGCTCATCGTTCTCTATTTGATTAGGTGTCCAGGGTGATCGAAACGCATCAGGTGTGACGCAACGCGTAGATATGAAAGGGCGCCGGATTAGATTGAGTAGCTGAACCGAGTACCACACGAATTAGAGGAAGACGGCCCGGGAGCGATACGCCTCGGGCCGTTCTCGTTTTAGGTCCAAAAACGTGTTCAGGCTTGGTAGATGGCGCCGAGGATGCGGTCGCCGCTGGCGCCCGTCACGGCGGGCAGGTTACCGGGTTCGTGACCCAGGGTGCGCATCGCCAGCCAGGCGAAGGCCACGCCTTCTACCCACTGTGGATCCAGCCCGAGGACCTGGGTCGTTTCGATCCTTGCCGCCGGGGCTGCATTCTGTAGCCGCTCTAGCAGGAAGCTGTTACGGGCTCCACCGCCGCAGATAAACAGCTTCAGTTGATCGGCCTCGGGCAGTTGCATCGCGATAGTTCGAGCCGTCAGCTCCACCAGCGTGCACTGGATGTCGGCTGGCGCGACGTCTGGATGGCGGGCCACCACGGTCTCCACCCAGGAGATGTTGAACCTTTCCTTGCCGGTGCTCTTCGGAGCCGGACGGCCAAAATAGGCGTCGCTTAGCATATCCTCAAGCAGGCTCTCATTGATTTCTCCGGTCCGGGCCCAGTGGCCGTCATCGTCGAAGAGTCGGCCAGTCTGGTTGTGGCTCCAGGCGTCGATCAATGCGTTACCGGGGCCGGTATCGAAGCCGAGTGCCGGCTCCTGTGGCCTGCCCGGCAACCAGGTTATATTAGCGATGCCGCCAATATTAATGATGCAACGGGCTTCGGCCGGCGTGCTGAAGTAGGACTGGTGGAAGGCCGGCACCAGCGGCGCACCCTGGCCGCCGGCGGCCAGGTCCCGGCGCCGGAAGTCGGCAATGGTCGTCACGCCGGTGCGCTCGGCGATGATGTTTGGGTCACCAATCTGTAGGGTAAACGGGCTCTTTCCCGAAGGTTGATGTCTCAGCGTTTGCCCATGGCTGCCAATAGCCGTGACCTCACCGGCGCTAACGCCAGCCTCGTCCATAACGCCCAGCGCGGTCTGGCTGAAGAGTTCGCCCAGTTCATGGTCCAGTTCACCGATTTCATCGGGCGTGGCTTGGTTAAGGCAGGCACGCGTCAGGCGCTGGCGCAGGGTGTCGGTGTAGGGGAGCGAGTAGGTGGCGTGGATTTTCAGTTCATTCGGTAAAAAGGAAACCAGCACGGCGTCGATGCCATCCATGCTGGTTCCCGACATGAGCCCGATGTAGGCTGGCGTGTTCACGCTTTAATCGCTCTCGGGGCCCAGAGCGATCTGCCGCTCGCCACTCGACTCGTTGAGGGCAGTCAGTAGGGGCTGGACGGTTTCCTTGAACGCAGCCATTTCCGACTTGGGTACTGGCGTAGCATCGGGCAGCTTGACAGTACGGGAATTGCGCGGTGAGCCATTGACCCGGAATTCGTAATGCAGGTGTGGGCCGGTCACCATGCCGGAAGCGCCGACATAGCCTACAGTCTGGCCCTGCTTGACCTTGGCGCCATTGCGGACGCCCTTGGCGATCGCGCGCATATGGGCGTACAAGGTCGAAATGTTGTCGCCATGCTGGATGACCACGGTGCGACCGTAGCCACCTTTCCAGCCAGAGAAGCGAATGCGACCGTCGCCTGCTGCCTTGATTGGGGTGCCTGGAGGCGCGGCGTAGTCGGTACCCTCATGCGGACGTACCACGTCTAGTACCGGATGGCGGCGCTGCAGGTTGAATGGCGAAGATACTCGGGCATTGATCGGCGTACGTAGGAAAGCCTTACGCAGGCTGTGGCCATCCGGCGTGTAGTAGTCGGTGTTGCCGTCTTTGTCGGTATACAGCAGGGCGGTAACATCTTCACCCCGGTTGGTGAATTTGGCGGCAAGGATGCGGCCGGTGTCGATTTTCTCGCCGTCGAGGTAGAGCTCCTCGTAAAGTACTTCGAAGCGGTCGCCCTTGCGGATATCGTATACGAAGTCGATGTCCCAACCGAAAATGCCGGCCAGTTCCATGGTCAGTCGATCGCTAAGCCCCGCTTCTTTGCCCGCGAGATAAAGAGACCCGTCGATCTCACCGTGGCCGAATACCGGACGGGCTTCCGGCTCGCGCATCACGATGTCTCCGGTGAATCCTTCGTCACCGCGCTTGATGACCAGGGATTCCAGGCGATTACGCTCCAGCTTGATCTGTTCCAGCTCGCCTTCGCTGTTCGAGGCAAAGGCAATGGTTTCCCCGGCGTACAGACGCTCCAGCTTCTTGGCCTCCCCTTCGCCGTGAATAACGGACATCATCAAGCTGCTACTGAACCCAGCTTTCTTGAACAGGGAAGACAGGCTGTCGCCGCTTTTGATCTTGAACGAGCTCCACTCAAGCTGCGGTTCTTTCGGTACATCAGTCTTGGGTGCCTCTGCCTGGGCCGTTTTTACCTCAGGGGAGGTTTCTTCCCCTTGCTCAACGGCCTTGGCGACGGCTGCTGCCTCTTCAGCTGCATCGACCGTATTATCTGCAGTGGAAGCTTCTGCCGGCTCGCTTGCTTGTTCGGTTTGCTCGTCATTTGCAGGCGTCAGGGCCCGGGTCTGGTCATTTTCCAGGTCAAGCGAAACCGATACGCGGCCCGCTTCTACCGGTGTGCTGGGGCTTAGAGCCAGGCCCAGCCCAATAACAACACCCAATGCCCCGACGGCAAAAAGATGCTTCTTAGGAAAGTTGTTGAGCACGTTATTACCTGTTTTTCCCGACACTTCTGCAAGTTGTGTCAAATAATTAGAGTCAGTCTGAAGTATAGTGCAAGCAAAATACCATAAAAAGCGTGTGCGTTAACGTCAGACGGTCGTTATCGTAACGCTCCCGGTCTTTTTTGTTCGTCCCTGATATAATGCGCCGGCTTCATGAGGCAGAAGCCTATTATTGTTTGGCCAAAAAATAAACAGGGTGAACTGTATCAGGTACACGGGTAACGCACTGAATCGTTGTGTAGAACTTTGTTAAAGCAGATTGGTAGATAAAGGAAGGATGATGACCGCAATCGACGATGCCTTGGCGCAGATCAAACGTGGCGTTGACGAACTTCTGCCCGAAGAGGAGCTGATCGAGAAGTTAAAATCCGGGCGTCGTCTGCGGATCAAGGCGGGATTCGATCCCACTGCGCCGGATCTGCATCTGGGGCATACCGTCCTTATTAACAAGTTGCGCCAGTTCCAGGACTTGGGGCACGAGGTGATTTTCCTGATCGGTGATTTCACCGGCATGATTGGTGACCCCACCGGCAAGAGTGCAACGCGTCCGCCGCTGACGCCTGAGCAGGTTTCGCAGAACGCGCTGACCTATAAAGAGCAGGTCTTCAAGATCTTGGATGCGGAAAAGACCACGGTCGCATTCAACTCCGATTGGATGAACACGATGTCGGCCGCCGACATGATCCGTCTGGCTGGCCAGAGTACCGTCGCGCGGATGCTTGAGCGTGACGATTTCTCCAAGCGCTACGATGCAAATCAGCCGATCGCGATCCACGAGTTCCTGTATCCCCTGGTCCAGGGTTACGATTCGGTGGCGCTTGAGGCGGATGTCGAGCTTGGGGGTACTGATCAGCGTTTTAATCTGGGTATGGGGCGCACCGTCCAGAGCCGCTACGGCCAGGAGCCGCAGGTCATTATCACTATGCCGATCCTCGAAGGTCTGGACGGCGTACAGAAGATGTCCAAGTCGCTCAACAACTATGTGGGCGTCAACGATTCCCCGGGAGAGATGTTTACCAAGCTCCTGTCCATTCCCGATAACCTCATGTGGCGTTACTTCGAGCTATTGAGCTTCCGACCGCTGGCGGAAGTGGAAGAGTTCCGTAAGGCTGTAGAGGGTGGGGCCAATCCTCAGGACTACAAGCGGCTGCTGGCTGAAGAGATTATCACCCGTTTCCACGATGAGGAGGCGGCAAAGAATGCGCACAAGTCAGCGGGTAATCAGGTAGCGTTGGGGGATATTCCCGATAACGTTCCGGAAGTGTCGGTTTCCCTGGGGGATCGTGAAGGCATTCATGTGGTGTCACTGCTCCGTGAGGCGGGTTTGGCGCAGAACGGCAAGGCGGCTAAAGACGTTTTTGGTCGAGGCGCGGTCTATATTGATGGTGAACAGCTGAAGGACGAACGCATGTTTACCCGGGGCGAGGATTTTGTGATCCAGGCGGGCAAGAAAAAAATAGCTCGGGTCATCATCGTTGAATGATGAGTTTGAGCAAAGGGGATCTGTATTTGGCAGTGCTCGAACTGCAAGGATCACCGAACCGCTAAAAAGGTGATTACCGAGTCCGTTTGCTGAAGGAAGGTAGAAAGGCCATTCCCGAATCAGGAATGGCCTTTTTTATTGGGCGAGAAACGAGCGTGGCGCGGATTTTAGTTAATTGTTCAGCTTTATACAACGCCTCGCAGTGTGGTTATCTACTGGTCGGATTAGGATGTTTTTGTTTGTTCTTTGATCGGAGTACTTCGGAAAACCGAGACATTCGATAAAAAGTTTGAGAAAGGGGTTTACAGGTCCGGTGGGGTCTGTAGAATGCGCATCTCTTTCGAGGGGCACGCCACTGAGGCGGGCCGGGAGTCGAAAGGCAACCGTTTGTTTTCTTTGAAGTATTTGAGTTCAGGTTCTTCAAAATAACGGTTGACAAGGCGGCGGTTCAGCGTAAAATGCGCGCCACCTTGATGAGGTAAAGCCGGGAGGTTTTCGGCGGTTTCGGAAGTCGCGAAACGCGGAAAAATAAACGGTTGACAAGGTGGCGGTTCGCTGTAGAATACGCGGCCTTGATCGGGCAACGGCCCAGCTCTTTAAAAAGTTGACCAAGTAATTCGTGTGGGCGCTGGCTGAGGTATTTCGGCAACGAAATATCGAGACAGTGACTCGTCGAAATTGAGTTTTGTCTTGAGCATGATTTGGGATTTTCGGATCCCGTATGATTTAAACTGAAGAGTTTGATCATGGCTCAGATTGAACGCTGGCGGCAGGCTTAACACATGCAAGTCGAGCGGTAACAGGGGGAGCTTGCTCCCCGCTGACGAGCGGCGGACGGGTGAGTAATGCATAGGAAACTGCCCAGTAGTGGGGGATAGCCCGGGGAAACCCGGATTAATACCGCATACGTCCTTCGGGAGAAAGCAGGGGCTCTTCGGACCTTGCGCTATTGGATGTGCCTATGTCGGATTAGCTAGTTGGTGGGGTAAGAGCCTACCAAGGCGACGATCCGTAGCTGGTCTGAGAGGATGATCAGCCACATCGGGACTGAGACACGGCCCGAACTCCTACGGGAGGCAGCAGTGGGGAATATTGGACAATGGGGGCAACCCTGATCCAGCCATGCCGCGTGTGTGAAGAAGGCTTTCGGGTTGTAAAGCACTTTCAGTGAGGAGGAAAAGTGGGTCCCTAATACGGGCTCGCCTTGACGTTACTCACAGAAGAAGCACCGGCTAACTCCGTGCCAGCAGCCGCGGTAATACGGAGGGTGCAAGCGTTAATCGGAATTACTGGGCGTAAAGCGCGCGTAGGTGGTTTGATAAGCGAGATGTGAAAGCCCCGGGCTTAACCTGGGAACGGCATTTCGAACTGTCAGGCTAGAGTATGGTAGAGGGTAGTGGAATTTCCTGTGTAGCGGTGAAATGCGTAGATATAGGAAGGAACACCAGTGGCGAAGGCGGCTACCTGGACCAATACTGACACTGAGGTGCGAAAGCGTGGGGAGCAAACAGGATTAGATACCCTGGTAGTCCACGCCGTAAACGATGTCGACTAGCCGTTGGGACTCTTGAAGTCTTAGTGGCGCAGTTAACGCACTAAGTCGACCGCCTGGGGAGTACGGCCGCAAGGTTAAAACTCAAATGAATTGACGGGGGCCCGCACAAGCGGTGGAGCATGTGGTTTAATTCGACGCAACGCGAAGAACCTTACCTGGCCTTGACATGTTGGGAACCTTCCAGAGATGGAAGGGTGCCTTCGGGAACCCAAACACAGGTGCTGCATGGCCGTCGTCAGCTCGTGTCGTGAGATGTTGGGTTAAGTCCCGTAACGAGCGCAACCCCTATCCCTAGTTGCCAGCACATGATGGTGGGAACTCTAGGGAGACTGCCGGTGACAAACCGGAGGAAGGTGGGGATGACGTCAGGTCATCATGGCCCTTACGGCCAGGGCTACACACGTGCTACAATGGCGCGCACAGAGGGCTGCGAACCCGCGAGGGCAAGCTAATCTCTTAAAACGCGTCGTAGTCCGGATCGCAGTCTGCAACTCGACTGCGTGAAGTCGGAATCGCTAGTAATCGCGAATCAGAATGTCGCGGTGAATACGTTCCCGGGCCTTGTACACACCGCCCGTCACACCATGGGAGTGGATTGCACCAGAAGTGGTTAGTCTAACCTTCGGGAGGACGATCACCACGGTGTGGTTCATGACTGGGGTGAAGTCGTAACAAGGTAGCCGTAGGGGAACCTGCGGCTGGATCACCTCCTTAAACGAAGCCGAACGCTTCGGTCAGAGCCCACACGAATTACTTGGTCAGCCGAAAGAGAGCATAGGGTCTAAGCGGGCCCATACCATTGGGTCTGTAGCTCAGGTGGTTAGAGCGCACCCCTGATAAGGGTGAGGTCGGTGGTTCAAGTCCACCCAGACCCACCAGAATTTCGTGATGCGGCGTTATCGAAGTACTTGCATAGCAGGCTATGCGGCGCACTTCGATGCCTTGCCTCACAAAATTCTTGGCAGCTTTACTGGGGCCATAGCTCAGCTGGGAGAGCGCCTGCCTTGCACGCAGGAGGTCGGCAGTTCGATCCTGCCTGGCTCCACCAACTTTACGAAGACCTGGCTTCGGTCAGTGTGCAGAAACAAGCGTTTCGGATTGATGACAATCGGAAGCCCTTCTTTCTGATCACTGGGTCAGACATGCTCTTTAACAATGCGGACAAGATTGCAAGCCGGATGGATCATCTCTTTATCTCCGAGATGGCCCATCCAATGATAGCGATTTCAAGCGTTATCCGGTGTTAATCGTTGGGTTGCTTAATCTTGGATCAACCGCTGGCAGGACAAAAGGCTGCCGGCAGGTTTAATCGAGGCTGAAGGCGTCAGGCAAGGCGCAGGCTGAGTGAAGGAAGGCGCATACACACGTATGTAACTGACTGAACGAAGACTGCAGCGCGGCATGACGGTTTCAGACGAAGATTAAACAGTTGGTTTGGGGTTATATAGTCAAGCAACTAAGCGCATACGGTGGATGCCTTGGCAGTCAGAGGCGATGAAAGACGTGGAAGCCTGCGATAAGGCTCGGGGAGCTGGCAAACAAGCTGTGATCCGGGCATCTCTGAATGGGGAAACCCACCTGGTTTCGGCCAGGTACTGTGCACTGAATTCATAGGTGTACAGGGCGAACCGGGGGAACTGAAACATCTAAGTACCCCGAGGAAAAGAAATCAACCGAGATTCCCTCAGTAGCGGCGAGCGAACGGGGACTAGCCCTTAAGCTAGACAACTGGTAGGAGAAGGCTCTGGAAAGTGCCGCCATAGTGGGTGATAGCCCCGTATCCGAAACCTGAGTTTAGTGAAATCGAGTAGGTCGGCGCACGAGAAACGTTGACTGAATATGGGGGGACCATCCTCCAAGGCTAAATACTCCTGACTGACCGATAGTGAACCAGTACCGTGAGGGAAAGGCGAAAAGAACCCCTGTGAGGGGAGTGAAATAGATCCTGAAACCGTATGCGTACAAGCAGTCGGAGCACCTTCGGGTGTGACGGCGTACCTTTTGTATAATGGGTCAGCGACTTATGTTCAGTGGCGAGGTTAACCATCTAGGGGAGCCGTAGGGAAACCGAGTCTGAATAGGGCGATTTAGTCGGTGGACATAGACCCGAAACCGGGCGATCTATCCATGAGCAGGTTGAAGGTGCGGTAACACGCACTGGAGGACCGAACCCACTGTCGTTGAAAAGCCAGGGGATGACTTGTGGATCGGAGTGAAAGGCTAATCAAGCCCGGAGATAGCTGGTTCTCCCCGAAAGCTATTTAGGTAGCGCCTCGGACGAATGCCACTGGGGGTAGAGCACTGTTTCGGCTAGGGGGTCATCCCGACTTACCAAACCGATGCAAACTCCGAATACCAGTGAGTACTATCCGGGAGACACACGGCGGGTGCTAACGTCCGTCGTGAAAAGGGAAACAACCCAGACCGCCAGCTAAGGTCCCTAAATACCAGTTAAGTGGG
This sequence comes from Marinobacter nanhaiticus D15-8W, assembly GCF_036511935.1. Lineage (NCBI taxonomy): Bacteria > Pseudomonadati > Pseudomonadota > Gammaproteobacteria > Pseudomonadales > Marinobacteraceae > Marinobacter > Marinobacter nanhaiticus. The sequence continues at coordinate 925,760 of NZ_AP028878.1, forward strand.
AAACGATGTGGGAAGGCGAAGACAGCTAGGAGGTTGGCTTAGAAGCAGCCACCCTTTAATGAAAGCGTAATAGCTCACTAGTCGAGTCGGCCTGCGCGGAAGATGTAACGGGGCTCAAACTGGTTACCGAAGCTGCGGCTGCATACATTGTATGCGGGGTAGGGGAGCGTTCTGTAAGCCTGTGAAGGTGGATCGAGAGGTCTGCTGGAGGTATCAGAAGTGCGAATGCTGACATGAGTAACGATAATGCGGGTGAAAAACCCGCACGCCGGAAGACCAAGGGTTCCTGCGCAACGCTAATCGGCGCAGGGTGAGTCGGCCCCTAAGGCGAGACCGAAAGGTGTAGTCGATGGGAAACGGGTTAATATTCCCGTACCTCGCGTGACTGCGATGGAGAGACGGAGAAGGCTAGGTAAGCCGGGCGACGGTTGTCCCGGTTTAAAGGTGTAGGCAGAGGGCTTAGGCAAATCCGGGCCCTTAATGCTGAGACCTGATGACGACCGCCCATTGGGCGGGAAGTTACTGATGCCCTGCTTCCAGGAAAATCTTCTAAGCTTCAGGTCACGGGAGACCGTACCCCAAACCGACACAGGTGGTCAGGTAGAGAATACCAAGGCGCTTGAGAGAACTCGGGTAAAGGAACTAGGCAAAATGGTGCCGTAACTTCGGGAGAAGGCACGCCGGTGTGTAGGTGAAGCCCCTTGCGGGTGGAGCCGAAGCCGGTCGAAGATACCAGGCCCCTGCGACTGTTTATTAAAAACACAGCACTCTGCAAACACGAAAGTGGACGTATAGGGTGTGACGCCTGCCCGGTGCCGGAAGGTTAATTGATGGGGTTAGCATTCGTGCGAAGCTCTTGATCGAAGCCCCGGTAAACGGCGGCCGTAACTATAACGGTCCTAAGGTAGCGAAATTCCTTGTCGGGTAAGTTCCGACCTGCACGAATGGCGTAACGATGGGGGCGCTGTCTCTACCCGAGACTCAGTGAAATTGAAATCGCCGTGAAGATGCGGTGTATCCGCGGCTAGACGGAAAGACCCCGTGAACCTTTACTATAGCTTCACAGTGAACTTTGAGCATGCTTGTGTAGGATAGCTGGGAGGCTTTGAAGCGGTGACGCCAGTCATCGTGGAGCCAACCTTGAAATACCAGCCTGGCCTGTTTGAGGTTCTAACTTGGTCCCCTGATCGGGGATGAGGACACTGTGTGGTGGGTAGTTTGACTGGGGCGGTCTCCTCCCAAAGAGTAACGGAGGAGCACAAAGGTGGGCTAAGTACGGTCGGACATCGTACGGTTAGTGTAATGGCACAAGCCCGCTTGACTGCGAGACGGACAGGTCGAGCAGGTGCGAAAGCAGGTCATAGTGATCCGGTGGTTCTGTATGGAAGGGCCATCGCTCAACGGATAAAAGGTACTCCGGGGATAACAGGCTGATACCGCCCAAGAGTTCACATCGACGGCGGTGTTTGGCACCTCGATGTCGGCTCATCACATCCTGGGGCTGAAGCCGGTCCCAAGGGTATGGCTGTTCGCCATTTAAAGTGGTACGCGAGCTGGGTTTAGAACGTCGTGAGACAGTTCGGTCCCTATCTGCCGTGGACGTTGGAGATTTGAGGAAAGCTGCTCCTAGTACGAGAGGACCGGAGTGGACGAACCTCTGGTGTTCGGGTTGTCACGCCAGTGGCATTGCCCGGTAGCTATGTTCGGACAGGATAACCGCTGAAGGCATCTAAGCGGGAAGCCCCTTCCAAGATGAGATCTCCCTGGCCCCTCGAGGGCCCTGAAGAGCCGTTCAAGACCAGGACGTTGATAGGTCGGGTGTGTAAGCGCTGCGAGGCGTTGAGCTAACCGATACTAATTGCTCGTGCGGCTTGACTATATAACACCCAAGCCAACTGCGGATAACGCAGGAAATCGCTTCAGCTGAGCTTCGGCTCGCGCAATCTTGTCCCACCCAGTGGTCAACCTTTTTGCCTGACGACCATAGCGGTCCGGAACCACCTGATCCCATCCCGAACTCAGCAGTGAAACGGACCAGCGCCGATGGTAGTGTGGCTTCTGCCCATGCGAGAGTAGGTCATCGTCAGGCTCCCAATCCAAAACCCCAGTACGGCAACGTGCTGGGGTTTTTTATTGCCTGCAAGAAAGGACGACCTACGGCTATCCGCACCGACGCCGCCAGGCCGAGCGACCACGGCTCGGCCAGCAAAGCGCGGGGCCACCGTCTGCTGCCCATCGGGCTGCTGTTGCCGGGCGTCCTGGCGTCTCTACGCCTCCTCGTCTACATCCACTACCGATGCGGTTCGCTACGCTCACCAGATCCCACGAACAACCACAACTCCCAACCTACCACCAAAGGCCAATCTCACGTTCTGTCCGACAATCCCGACAAAGTCTTCAATCTGTGTCTCCGCGCACAGTGACAATTTGTAAATGCCCCTACACTTTGCATAAGAACTAACCAGAAGAACAACAACATTACTCAGAGACACTCATGCGTAGCAACTAATCTACAAGGCGGCTGATAACAACAATCCGCCGATGGGTGAGATGTCACTATGTTCAGAAAATACATTGCCGTGCCCATTGCCATGATGGCTACCGTCGTTGCCCATGCCGAGCTGAAGCCCATTTCGGACGAGGCGATGTCTGAAGTCACCGGCCAGGCCTTCGTGTCGGTCGATCGGCAATACCATCCTTCGCCGGATAACGATACATCCTACACGCGAGTGAATCTGGGGATGGACATCGAACTCCAGGCCAACGCGGATACCTTTGAGTTGGGTCGTTACGAGCGCGAAGGTGAGAAGGAGGGCTCATCGGATGTGCTCATTGATAATTTTTCGTTGGGCTATATCTACGATTCGGCTTATTTCGAGCGCAATCCCGATGCTGCTCGGCAGGTTAAGGCAGATGGTTCGCCGTACCGGGATGGGGAAATCGTTCCTTTCAAGATCTCCAATCCCTACTTCGAATTCGCCTACGATGAGGGAACCGAGGAAATTGTAGGCTTCCGTTTTGGCTTCGGCGAAGCTGAGGGAGTGCTTTCCGGCGCGATCCAGCAACTGACCGGCAATATAAGTATCGACATCCTGGATCGGGGCGAGGGGCTCGCCGCTGCTGATTCGCAGGGCAACCTTTTCGATCAAATGGTGGGTTTCCTGACGCCTGTATTGGCCGGCAGTAGTCCGCTGCGGACGAAAGCGAAGCTCGTTCAGGGAGATCCTGATCGACCAGATTACGGTGCGCTTGACCCGGTACGCTCTGAATACATTGGTGTACCCAATGGCGAGAGTTTCGTTCTCGAGGATGTGAACTTCCTGGTTGCTGGATTGATCGACATTATCTCGCCAACCCTCAGTTCAGAGCTCTATACCGAGAACTGTTCGTTGCTGAGTGGCTGCGATGTCGTGGTCGTAGCCCAACAATGTGAGGTGCTCGGCATCGAGGCGTGCTTCGATCTGGGAATCTACAACAGTATGCCGGTGGGCGAGATCGAAGAAGTTAATGGTCGGCGACAGATCACCGGGCCATCGGATGGCGCGTTTATCTCCATCCAAACCAAGGATTTGGAATACCTTGCCGATGTGGCGAAGACAAATCCAACGCCGGAGGATTTTATCAGGGCCACGGCCGGCGCGTTTTTCAATATCCCTAACGGCGCCGTCACCGTTAATTTGGAAGAGGCGTTGACGGGTATCGAAGGGCAGCGCCGCGAATATATCGACCGGGGCGTCGGTCTTTTTTGAGCGGCGCCTTGAAGGAGCGAAAGAGTTGAACTGGAACCTTTTCCATAAACCAGCCGCGTTGTTTGCCTGTCTGGTGCTTCCAGGCTGGGCCAGCGGGGAAATGCAGAGCCTGACCGAAACCGAATTGTCGGAGGTTGACGGCGCGGGCATTGGCCTGGTGTTGGAGGATTTCAAGTTTGCTCATGGAACGGATGTCGAAAATGGTCGGATCTTCAAGATCGGGGGCATCAAGAGTTCAGCGGGGGAGGATGTCGAGATCGTCGTCAACCAACTCTACATAGCTGGCGCCGACAGCAACTACGGCGAGACGCTGAACCCGGTGAACCTGGGGCGTCTGGTCAATCCGTTCAGCATCGACGTTATCGATGGTAATGACATTGGTGTGCCTGATAAGGCCGTTCTGCAATTCGCTGCACCGACGATGGTCGACCCAGCCGAGGGCTACGACTGCATGAATGCCTCTGCCACCGCCGGCTCCGGCCCTTGTGCGAGCCGACCGGTTGAAGCGGGCCTTCCCCAGGGGGAGCGACCGGATATAGGTATGCAAATGAACGTGAATGTGGGCGGCGACGATTCGGCAAACATCAACATCCATGCTCAGAGCGCGGTCATCGATGGTAGCTACCTTCGTTTGTGGGGCGACAACGAGCGACGCCAGATGGTGGGTCAGTTCAAGCTTAACTTCTACACGCCCGAGCTTTCCATCAACGCCTGTGACCAGCAAACGGCGGAGTGCGGTTCACGTATCGTTATGCGCCATTTCGCTCTGGAACTGGCGCTAGGCAACACCCTGCAGCCGATGTATCTCGACGTCGACGGTACCGGCAATTTTCTCATCGAGGTTGCCACTATCCGCCAACCGGCTCCGGGAGCCATCGGCGAAGATGGGCTTCGGGAAAGCAGCGATCCTGCAGCCTGGGATTTCTATGAGGACTACTACACCAACCCGGAGTACCGCAGCAGCCTGACGGTGGGGAACCTCAGTGTCGGGGATCGCGACTTCGGCTCTGGCCGGATCGAGGGCGTGTTGATCCAGCACCTTAAAATCCAGACCAAGGACCTCGCGCCGTGAACGCTTGGAATCGATTCTCGAAGTTGAGCCCAAAGTTCGTCTTCCCGATTTTGCTCGTTAGCGGCATGCCCGTCCACGCCGAACTCGACCGTCTGGACGACGGCGACTTGGCTGACATTTCCGGGCAAGGGGGCATCTATTTGTCGGGTGATATCAGCATCAACGAGAACGGTGGTCCTATCCAGAATACCTATTTTGGCAGCTGCTCTGAGGCGGAGAAACGTTGCGGCGCCCGTATCGCATATCGTTTGAAGGAAGATGGCGGCTGGATGGTGCTGGACGATATAAGGGGTAAGTTCTCTTTCGAAGGCCTCACGCTTCGTGTTCGCGCCATTGATTCCGGCTTTGGCGGCGATGGCACGTTGTTCAATCGAGATGTCCTTGAGATCGGGTTACCGAACATCGTTCGCTACGACTCGGTCCAGTTCAAATTGGCTACGAGCAGCACAGCCCGGCCGACAGACCCCGGCTTCCAGCAGACGGATATTTTTTCTGTCGAGATGCAGGGTGATGTCGTTCTGGAGGGCAATCTTCTCGTCTTTCCGACCGGTAACCCGTGATCATAAAGGAGGCCGTTGGAATGAGCGCTCGGGCAGCATGTTTCATGAAGCACCCTCTCGTTTTCGCCTTTGCGGCTTGTGGTTCGGTAGCTATGGCTGATCTACAGAGTCTCGACGACAGTGACATGGCAGGTATCAGTGCCCAAAGTGGTATCACCATGGAGCTGGACCTCGAGGCCACCGTGGGGCGCATCTCCTATTTTGACGATGGCAGCGGTATCCATCTGGATGGCTTCCGTATTGGATCTGCTACCGATCCAGAAGGTGAGGCCCGTCATGTCATCAAACTGGATATCCTCGCCGATGCCAGTCTTAATCTTGATTTCCTGGTGGAGGACCGGCGCCTCGAGTTCGCGGATGTACGGTTGGATGGCAGTCCGGACGTTAGTATGGGCGGTGTTTTTCTCGACCAGAATATGTCGGGCAGCCTCAATATAGCTCCTGGCGGAGCTCTCGGCCCGGAGGGATATACATTTAACGTAGCCTATGAAATGACCGACGGGCGGCTTGGCTATCGGACCAACGGAAATGAGGTTTTCCTCGATGGCGTCTCCATGGCTGTAAACGCGCCGGGTATCACCCTGGATGTGGTGGGCTCAGTGCTGGAGTTGCGCTCCCCATCGGTCACCGGAAGCTATAGCGTGGATGCGATTCGCTTCAGCGGCAATCCTGCGAATCATGGTGTCAGCGTCGACGCTACCAGTGGGGAATTGTTGGCGAGTTACGGTTCCCTGAGCAGTGACTTCGATATCTCCAGCCTGACAAAGATCGCTGCAGGCGGCCGGTTTGGGGACGAAGGGTTGCGAATCGACAGTGAGACTACGATCAACAGCGCTACCTTCATTTACCGGGATGACGGCAACCCGATTGCGCTTCGCGGAATATCCGGCTCATCGACAGTGAACAACCTGCGCCTCGATGTCGCTCCGGATTGGGATGATCGGCAGGGGCTCGCGTTAACAGTGGATTCCATTGCAGGTGACCTCAACATCGATCGGATCGAAATGGGTGCTAATGGCAAGAACCTCGGTCAGGTCAGTCTTGGCTACCTGTTCGCAGACCAAACCATCGACGGCCAAATCTATACCAACGCGCTGTACCTCCAGGGTGGCGGACACGCCGATGCCGGCCCACAAGGCTTGCGTTTGGCCGCCCAGTGGAGTCTCGCCGACGCCGACATTGCATATACAGAAGATGGCAACCGTGTGATTTTCAGCGGCTTACAGTCCTGGGGACAGGGCGACCTGACCGTGAACGTTACTCGCGAGGAGGTACTTGGGGGCACCCAGTTCTACGACGGTCTGCGTCTCGGTTTCGAGGGTGTGAAAGGCGGATACCGGCTGAACGGTTTGAGGGTTGGCGACGAGGATTCGCCCCTGCAGGGTGGGACTGAATTGCTTCTGGCGTTGGGTTTCTTTCCATCCTATGAATTCGAGATCGACGGCCATATTACGCTTGGAGCCGGCGGTGCTGAAGGTGAGGGGCTGACTATCAACTCTGATATGCAGATCCGCAATGGTCGCGCAGCAATCATCGCGGCGCCTTATGACGAAGGTGCCGGCGAGGTACCGCAGAAAGGGTTATGGGCCACGGAGCTGGACTACGATACGCATGTCCGCGATATGACGATCGATGTTACCGAAGACGGCCTTGCCATTATCAAGGGCGAGGTTTGGGGAACCATGGATATGGGGAATCTCCGTATCGGCAACAAGACCGGTGAGAGCTTCGGGCGATTCGTCGTACAGAACTACGAAAAAGGCAGCAGCATGACCATCACTCCCGGCGGCGCCGGTAACGTGTGCGTCGGCGGCTCGGGCGCAGATGCCTCCGCCTGCACAGCTTCTGGCGGTATGTGGGAAATGCGCGGTGAAGAGGGCGTGACTATTGCCATGAAGAAAATCCTCGCTCGGGCGATCAGCGAGACGAAACGCAACGCCTTTATCTGGGAAACCAATCGGACGATCGGCGCGAATGGCGCTGAGAATGGGACGGGGACGCAGTTGGTGCTAAACGATATCTATACCAGCGATGGCGTAGATGCGAATGGAGACGGCGTCGAAGACAATACCTTCGGTATCCAGACTGACCTCTCTGTGGACATTTACCAGACCAAGGTGGTTAAAAAGGACGATGGTGCCGATAGCAATGGCATTGTTGGCGATCGTGGAGATGAAAAGATCATGGATGCCTCGGCTCCGCTGGGGTATCGCTACGTAGCTGCCCCGAGCGAATCGGAGCGCGCCAATCGCCCCTTGGGTTTTGCAGTCCAAGCCCATTCCCGGTTCATGGAACTATCCATCAATAATATTGATCTGGTTCACCCGACTGGCGGTGCGGCGACGGCAGTCTACGGCGTCAAGATGCAGAATTTCGATATTGAGGCCAACCTGACCGCTACTCCGATCCAGTAGTGGTGAAGCAGGGCCTGTAAAGTCCGCCTCCCTTCTCTCCTGAACATGCGGTAACGAAAGGCGGGTGCTCCGCCTTTTGTTTTTTCTGCTGAGCTGTTGTTTAATCCGGCCATTGTTTCCATTCCCGCCTGGCGAGTTCTGCTCATGATAAAAGACAACGTGTTGCTTTCCCTGTTGGCCGATGGGGAGTGGCATTCCGGCGAAGACATGGCAAAGGCGCTGGGCGTCAGTCGCACGGCTATCTGGAAGCAGCTTAATCGGGTGATGGAGCAGGGGCTCGGCGTTGAGCGTGTCAGGGGTAAGGGATATCGCCTGGTAGATGAAGTGGATCTGATCGATCAGGAGGTCATTCTGCGACAACTGCCCGATGAACTGGCCGGTGATCTGCAGCTCGAGGTGTTCGGTGCAATCGACTCAACCAATGCGTACCTGATGCAGAACGCGGACGTGCCGGACAAGCGCGTACGCATCTGTATCGCTGATCAGCAGACCCAGGGACGAGGGCGGCGCGGGCGTGCTTGGTCCAGTCCAAGTGGGGAGAATGTTTATCTGAGCATGGCGCTACGACTGGCGGGTGGGTTTGCAGCGCTGGATGGATTGAGCCTGGTCGTGGGCGTCGCCGTCGCCCGGGCGCTTGAGCGTCTGGGCTTAAAGGAGGCATCTCTCAAGTGGCCCAACGACGTGTTGGTCGATGCCCGCAAGCTGGCAGGAATTCTCATCGAACTCCAAGGTGAGCTGGAGGGTGCGGCCCGTGTGGTTATTGGTATTGGTATCAATGTCCATATGAGTGATCGTGAGAAGCAGGTGGATCAGCCCTGGATAAGTCTCGATCAGGCTGCGCCATATGGGAACTGGAAGCGCAACGAGATCATCGGTGCGGTGATCGAGGAAACGTTGAGCGTCCTCCGGGGATTCGAGCAGGCCGGTTTCTCGGCTTACCGGGATGATTGGCAGTGTCGTGATGCGCTCCGTGGTGTAGCGCTTCGCACGGAACCGGATGGGGACGAAGGGATTGGCGCGGGGATCGATCGGTCCGGGGCCTATCTGCTCAATACAGCCGAAGGTGAGAAAGTGCTTCGTGCCGGCGAAATCAGTGTGCGGCGTCAGCTATGACACTGTTTATCGACGCCGGCAACACACGAATCAAATGGCGCCTCAAGCCTGAGGGCAGGCCTGCCCTTGAAGGTGTCGGCGTATTGACCGACCCGCAACTCTTCCAGGCCTTTGACGCACAGTCGGTAAACCGCATTGCCATATCTACCGTCATCTCCGAAGACGCGCGCAAGAAACTGCATCAACAACTCTACCGGGCACTTGGCGTCGAGCCCGTTTTCCACTGGACACAATCGTCCCAGTGCGGCGTTACCTGCGCATATGATCGGCCGGAAACCATGGGCGCTGATCGTTGGCATGCTTTGATTGGCGCCTGGAAGCAGGCAAAACGGGCTTTGCTCGTCGTGGATGCGGGAAGCGCGCTGACCGTTGATATCCTGGACGGCCAGGGTATGCATCGCGGTGGATATATCCTCCCAGGGCATCGGCTCATGCGTGAGTCACTTGAGAGTAATACGGCGCGCGTGCGGTTCGGCAAGGCATTGTCGCAGGATCCTTCACCAGGCAAAAGTACTGACGCTTGTGTCCGCAATGGGCTCAGTTGGTTGTTGCAAGCTCTGAGCATGCAACTGGACGCTTTGCGTAGGGCGCTGGGCATCGATGTCGATGCGGTTTTTCTGACAGGTGGCGATGCACCGGGGTTAATGCAGTTGGGTTTGGAGGGGTGCCTGCGACCCCAGCTCGTGCTCGAAGGGCTGGAAGCGGTTGATGCTGAGGTAACCGGTGTATGAGGTGGGTGGTCGTGTTGCTCATCCTGGTGAATGTTGCTCTGGTAATTGGTGTATCGCAGTGGTCATCTCCTGGCAAGCTGGATGTCGAAGGGGGAAGTGGCACGCTGCCAAGGGTCTCCGCCCTGAAGGTTGATCGTCCTGCACAACCTTCCGGGCGGGTGTCTGAGGCAGAAGTCGTGCCTGACGAGCCCGCGCGGCCGGATCACCCCCCGGAAAGCGCTGTGGCTGAGAACGTTGAGCCCGCTCATCAACAGCCAGCAGGGAAGGCTGAGCCGCTGAGCGACGCCGTCGCCGAGCCTGCTGAGGAGTCGGCGGCCATTTGCGGGCGAATCGAGGGTTTCGAATCGGAAGAGCAGACCCAAGGCTTCATAGCCAGCCATGAGTCGCTACTGAGCCGGACGGCAATCGTCGAGCAGACTAACCCCCGTCCGCCCTACCACTGGGTTATCATCCCGCCTTTGGAGTCGCGTTCGGTCGCGCTCAAGCGGCTGGCTGAATTCCAGCGCGCCGGCGTCGACAGCTATCTTGTTACCAAGGGCGAATACAGCAACGCCATCTCACTGGGGCTATTCGAGTCGGAGAGGCTGGCTCAAGAGCTAAACGCTCGTTTCCAATCAAGAAATGTCGAAACAGTACTGGTCAATAAGGACCGTAATCAGATAAGCTACGCCCTCGTTTTTGCGGTGGTCGCCCAGGCCGATCTGGATCGGGTGGTCCACGCTGCAGAGCGATATGCCGGAGATTTGAAATCGGTTGAAAATGCGTCCTGTGAAGGTGTTGCATCACCCGATAAAAATCCGTAGTATACCGGCCTCGCTGAACAGGCGAATGTGAGCTGGCGTAGCTCAGTTGGTAGAGCAGCTGACTTGTAATCAGCAGGTCGGGGGTTCGATTCCGTCCGCCAGCTCCACTTTAAGTTTTGAGTCCATGCAGTTGCTGCTTGGATTTGGAGGGGTTCCCGAGTGGCCAAAGGGATCAGACTGTAAATCTGACGCGAAAGCTTCGCAGGTTCGAATCCTGCCCCCTCCACCACTTAATTGCTCGCGGGCATCGTATAGTGGCTATTACCTCAGCCTTCCAAGCTGATGACGCGGGTTCGATTCCCGCTGCCCGCTCCAGATTAGGCAAGTTAAGTTGTGTGCTCATGTAGCTCAGTCGGTAGAGCACATCCTTGGTAAGGATGAGGTCACCGGTTCAATTCCGGTCATGAGCTCCATTATTTGTCCGGTCAACGTTGCTTATTGAAAGTTGATTAGGGAGATTGGTCGAATGTCTAAGGCAAAGTTTGAACGTAACAAACCGCACGTAAACGTGGGCACGATTGGCCACGTTGACCACGGCAAGACCACGCTGACCGCGGCGCTGACCCGCGTATGTCACGAAGTATGGGGTACCGGTGAGTCCCGTGCGTTCGACCAGATCGACAATGCTCCGGAAGAGCGTGCGCGTGGTATCACCATCGCGACCTCTCACGTTGAGTACGATTCTCCGACGCGTCACTACGCACACGTTGACTGCCCGGGTCACGCCGACTACGTAAAGAACATGATCACCGGTGCGGCGCAGATGGACGGCGCGATCCTGGTGTGTTCCGCAGCTGACGGCCCGATGCCGCAGACGCGTGAGCACATCCTGCTGTCCCGTCAGGTTGGTGTTCCCTTCATCGTCGTGTTCCTGAACAAGGCTGACATGGTCGATGACGAGGAGCTGCTGGAGCTGGTCGAGATGGAAGTGCGTGACCTGCTGAGCCAGTACGACTTCCCGGGCGACGATACGCCGATCATCACCGGTTCTGCGCTGATGGCGCTGGAAGGCAAGGATGACAATGAAATGGGTACTACCGCTGTGAAGAAGCTGGTAGAAGCCCTGGACGAGTACATCCCTGAGCCGGAGCGTGCGATCGATCAGCCGTTCCTGATGCCGATCGAGGACGTGTTCTCGATCTCTGGTCGCGGTACCGTTGTGACCGGTCGTGTTGAGCGTGGCATCATCAAGGTGGGTGACGAGGTTGAGATCGTGGGTATCCGCGATACCACCAAGACCACCTGTACCGGTGTTGAGATGTTCCGCAAGCTGCTGGACGAAGGTCGTGCGGGTGAGAACGTGGGTGTGCTGCTGCGTGGCACCAAGCGTGACGACGTTGAGCGTGGTCAGGTTCTGTGTGTGCCGGGCTCCATCAAGCCGCACACCAAGTTCGAGTCTGAAGTCTACGTTCTGAGCAAGGAAGAAGGTGGTCGTCATACTCCGTTCTTCAAGGGCTACCGTCCGCAGTTCTACTTCCGTACCACGGACGTGACCGGTGCTTGTGAACTGCCGGAAGGCGTTGAGATGGTCATGCCGGGCGACAACGTGAAGCTGGTTGCCACGCTGATCGCGCCGATCGCCATGGAAGAAGGCCTGCGCTTTGCGATTCGCGAAGGCGGCCGGACTGTTGGCGCAGGTGTTGTTTCCAAGATTATTGAATAAGCACCGGGCAAGTTTAGGTGCAGGCCAGTAGCTCAATTGGCAGAGCAGCGGTCTCCAAAACCGCAGGTTGGGGGTTCGATTCCCTCCTGGCCTGCCATTTTTAATCCTTGGGATACCAAAAGCTGATTCCTATGGAGTCTAAAGCAGAACAGACAACCGGCCGCTTCGATGCTCTGAAGTGGCTGGTTGTTTTTGTCTTAATTGCCGCCGGTGTCGTTGGCAACCTTTATTTTGGTGCTGAGTCGCTGCTTTACCGGGTTCTCGGCTTGGTCGCGCTCGCTGTGGTGGCTGCATTCGTAGCGCTGCAGACTGATCGTGGTCGTCGTTTTGCGCTTCTCTTGAAAGAGGCGCGCGTCGAGATTCGAAAAGTGGTGTGGCCCACGCGCCAGGAGCTTGTACAAACCACTTTCATTGTGGTCGTGTTTGTTCTGGTTGTCGCGCTGCTGCTGTGGGGTATGGACTCGTTGATCAGTTGGCTGGTCTCCGGGATTATCGGGTAACAGGAGAGAGCAATGGCCAAGCGCTGGTACGTCGTACACGCTTATTCCGGCTTCGAAAAGCACGTGATGCGCACTCTCCGCGAACGCGTTGCCCTGAATGGTCTGGAAGACAGGTTTGGTGAAATTCTCGTGCCGACCGAAGAAGTGGTCGAGATGCGGGAAGGTAAGAAGCGCAAGAGCGAGCGGAAGTTCTATCCTGGGTACGTTTTGGTCCAGATGGAAATGGATGACGAAACCTGGCACATGGTTAAGAACACGCCGCGCGTCCTCGGTTTCATCGGTGGTACCAAGGATAAGCCTGCGCCGATCACTGAGAAAGAGGCCGAGGCTATTCTTCGCCGTGTAGAAAGTGGTGTCGACAAGCCCAAGCCTAAAACGCTCTTCGAGCCAGGCGAAATCGTTCGCGTCATTGAAGGTCCGTTTGCCGATTTCAATGGCGTGGTGGAAGAGGTTGACTACGACAAGAGTCGTGTTAAAGTCGCCGTCCTAATTTTTGGTCGCTCAACACCTGTTGAGCTGGAGTTTGGTCAAGTCGAGAAAGACTGATCCACAGATTTTGGCGGGAAGCTCGCGCACTCTTGTGACGCGGGCTTTTTGTGTCTGAGAAAGGGGAGCCGAGAGGCGTTTGAACCCACTAGGAGTAAATCATGGCAAAGAAAATCGAAGCCTATATCAAGCTTCAGGTTGCGGCCGGTCAAGCTAACCCGAGCCCTCCCGTTGGTCCGGCGTTGGGTCAGCACGGTGTCAACATCATGGAGTTCTGTAAGGCGTTCAACGCGCAGACCCAGGGTATGGAACCAGGTCTGCCGACGCCTGTTGTTATCACTGTCTACAGTGATCGCAGCTTCACGTTTATCACCAAAACGCCGCCTGCGTCAGTCCTGCTGAAAAAGGCAGCTGGCCTCAAGAGCGGTTCAGCACGTCCGAACACCGACAAGGTCGGTACTGTAACCCGGGCGCAGCTTGAAGAAATTGCCAAGACCAAGGAGCCGGATCTGACGGCTGCCGACATGGACGCTGCAGTTCGCACGATTGCGGGTACTGCGCGTAGCATGGGTCTGAACGTGGAGGGTGTGTGAGATGGCTAAGCTGAGCAAGCGTCAAAAGCTGATTCGTGAAAAAGTTGACTCCACACGTTCCTACTCGGTCGACGAGGCGGTAGCTCTGCTGGTTGAACTGGGCGGAAACGTCAAGTTCAAGGAGTCCATCGACGTGGCCGTGAATCTCGGCGTTGATGCGCGTAAATCCGACCAGGTGGTTCGTAGCTCTACTGTTTTGCCGCACGGAACCGGCAAGTCTGTACGTGTTGCTGTCTTTACCCAGGGCGCCAATGCCGAGAAGGCAACGGCTGCCGGCGCGGACGTTGTGGGTATGGATGATCTGGCGGAAGAAGTTAAGAAAGGCAACATGGATTTTGACGTGGTTATCGCCACTCCGGATGCAATGCGTGTTGTTGGCCAGTTAGGTCAGATCCTGGGGCCGCGTGGCCTGATGCCGAACCCGAAGGTCGGTACCGTGACTCCAGATGTTGAAACGGCGGTAAAGAATGCCAAGGCGGGTCAGGTCCGTTACCGGACTGACAAGAACGGCATCATCCATGCCCCGTTGGGTAATGTTGAATTTCCTGCCCAGTCCATCAAGGAAAACCTTGAAGCACTGGTCGCAGACCTGAAAAAGGCCAAGCCGTCCACGGCGAAGGGCGTTTACCTGAAGAAGGTAACTCTGTCCTCCACCATGGGGCCGGGCCTCACTATCGATCAGAGCGGTCTGAGCATCTGATCCCTGTTCGATAGAACCTTTGTAGTCTAGGCGGAAGCCAAGGCTGTCAAAGACCGCAGGCCCCCGAGGCGCCCATGGGCGCTAAAGGGTTAAAGCAACGCCTGCGCAGACGGTGTGAAGACGTTCTCTGAACCCAAACACCGTATGGCGCCCCGAAAGTACTGAATGGGTAAGGGATCTTCCTCGATATTCGGTGCTGATAGGGGCTGAGATGGGTTTGCTGACAGCTGTCAGCGAAATCAAGGAGAAATCCAGTGGCAATTCGACTCGAAGACAAGAAGGCGATCGTCGCTGAAGTCAACGAGACTGCCAGTGGTGCTCTGTCTGTGGTCCTGGCCGACTACCGTGGTATCACCTCCGGTGATATGACGACCCTGCGTGCCAAGGCTCGTGCCGAGCAGGTTCGCCTGAAGGTTGTGCGTAACAACCTGGCGAAGCGTGCGATTGAAGGTACCGAGTTCGAGTGCATCCGGGAAGCGTTGGTTGGTCCGACCATTCTGGCATTCTCAATGGAAGATCCGGGTGCGGCTGCGCGCCTGCTCAAGGATTTTGCCAAAGAGAAAGAGGTGTTCGAAATCAAAGGTCTGGCTGTCGGCGGTGAGCTGATGGGTGCAGACCAAATCGATCGCCTGGCCAAGCTTCCGACGCGTCACGAAGCGCTTACGATGCTGGCCGCCGTTACACAGGCACCGATCACCAAGCTGGCACGGACCCTCAACGAAATTCCGTCGAAGGTTACCCGTGCTGTTGCGGCAGTTCGCGACCAGAAGCAAGACGCTGCTTGATTCTGTTGAATACGTTTTTTTTAACATTGGGAGAAAGTCATGGCTCTGTCTAACGAAGACATTTTGAATGCAATCGCCGAAATGAGCGTAATGGACGTTGTTGCGCTTGTTGAAGCTATGGAAGAGAAGTTCGGTGTTTCTGCTGCTGCAGCCGTTGCTGCTGCTCCGGCTGCTGCCGGTGGCGAAGCTGCCGCTGCTGAAGAGCAAACCGAATTTGACGTTGTTCTGACCGGTGCCGGTGAGAAGAAAGTTAACGTTATCAAGGCTGTTCGCGAACTGACAGGTCTGGGCCTGAAAGAAGCGAAGGAAATGGTTGATAGCGCTCCGTCCACCATCAAGGAAGCTGCTTCCAAGGACGACGCTGAAGAAGCCAAGAAGAAGCTTGAGGAAGCGGGCGCTTCAGTTGAGCTCAAGTAAGAGTTGGCTGTTGACCGCATAGGTGCCTTAGGCATGAAAATGGCTGGTGGCAAGAGTCACCGGCCTTTTTCTGTTGTATATGCTATAACCTACAGCCCGAGTCTTGTTCGAGACGGCGCAGTAAGCCGAGCAATTCGGCCCCGAAGCAGGTAAATGTTTGCTTCTTGATACCAGGTATCAGGTCTAAAGCTGGGGAATGCAGATGACTTACTCCTACACTGAGAAAAAGCGGATCCGCAAAGATTTTAGTAAATTGCCTTCCGTGATGGATGTCCCCTATTTGCTGTCTATTCAGCTCGATTCTTACCGGGATTTCCTCCAAATGGAAGCCGCTGCGGATGCGCGCCAGGAAACTGGTTTGCACGCGGCATTCAAATCCGTATTCCCGATTGTCAGTTACTCGGGCAACGCGGCGCTCGAATACGTGAGCTACCGCATTGGCGAGCCGGTATTTGATGTCAAGGAATGTCAGCTGCGGGGCGTGACCTACGCTGCACCGCTGCGAGTGAAAGTTCGCCTGATTATTTACGACAAAGAGTCGTCCAATAAGGCGATCAAGGATATTAAAGAGCAGGAAGTCTACATGGGCGAAATGCCCCTGATGACTGAGAACGGTACCTTCATTGTCAACGGTACTGAGCGCGTTATTGTTTCCCAGCTCCACCGTTCTCCGGGTGTGTTCTTCGATCATGACAAGGGCAAGACGCACTCTTCAGGCAAGCTGCTCTATTCAGCCCGGGTGATTCCTTACCGTGGTTCCTGGCTGGATTTCGAATTCGATCCGAAAGACAGCGTCTTTGTGCGGATCGACCGTCGCCGTAAACTGCCGGCCTCAATCCTGCTGCGTGCGCTGAACTTTACCTCCGAGCAGATGCTGGAGATGTTCTTCGATACCAGCAAGTTCCGCGTGGGTGAAGAGACCTGCATGCTGGAACTGGTGCCGAGCCGTCTGCGTGGCGATATTGCGACTTTCGATATCAAGGACCCCGATGGCAGCGTCATTGTCGAAGAAGGTCGCCGCGTAACCGCGCGCCATATTCGTCAGCTGGAAAAAGCGGGTATCAGCGAGCTGGAGGTGCCGACTGCGTACCTGTACGGCCGCGTGACCGCGCGGGATATTGTCGATGAGTCCACCGGTGAGTTGATCCTCGAGTGCAATACCGAGCTGACCGAAGACTCCGTGGAGAAGCTCCTCAAGGCTGGCATCAAGGACCTTGAGACCCTCTACACCAATGATCTGGACTGCGGTCCGTTCATGTCCGATACCCTGCGCAACGATCCGACCCGCAACCCGTTGGAAGCATTGGTCGAGATTTATCGCATGATGCGTCCGGGCGAACCGCCCACCAAGGAATCGGCTGAGAATCTCTTCAATAACCTCTTCTTCTCCGAGGAGCGTTATGACCTGTCCTCGGTTGGCCGTATGAAGCTGAACCGTCGGCTAGGTCGGGAGGAGTCCACCGGTCAGGGCACCCTGACCAACGACGATATTATCGATGTGTTGAAAACGTTGATCGCGATCCGTAACGGTCAGGGTAACGTCGACGATATCGACAACCTGGGTAACCGTCGTATCCGTTCGGTCGGCGAGATGGCTGAGAACCAGTTCCGCGTAGGTCTGGTTCGTGTTGAGCGGGCGGTCCGCGAGCGTCTGAGCCTGGCCGAGAGCGAAGGCTTGATGCCGCAGGACCTGATCAACGCCAAGCCGGTAGCGGCTGCCGTTAAGGAGTTCTTCGGTTCCAGTCAGTTGTCCCAGTTCATGGATCAGAACAACCCGCTGTCCGAGGTAACGCACAAGCGTCGTGTATCGGCCCTTGGTCCCGGTGGTTTGACCCGTGAACGTGCCGGCTTCGAGGTGCGTGACGTTCATCCGACCCACTACGGTCGCGTATGTCCGATCGAGACCCCTGAAGGTCCGAACATCGGTCTGATCAATTCGCTGGCAACATACGCCCGTACTAACTCCTACGGTTTCCTCGAGTCACCGTACCGGAAGGTTGTAGATGGGCTGGTTACCGACGATATCCAATACCTGTCGGCGATTGAAGAAAGCAACTACGTGATCGCCCAGGCGAGTGCGGCAACCGACGAGAACGGCAAGCTGGTCGACGAACTGGTCACCGTGCGGCACCAGAACGAGTTCACCGTAACTCCGCCGGAGAACGTCAACTTCATGGACGTGTCCCCGCGTCAGGTGGTTTCGGTTGCGGCGTCGCTGATCCCGTTCCTCGAGCACGATGACGCAAACCGGGCGCTGATGGGTTCGAACATGCAGCGTCAGGCGGTTCCGACCCTGCGTGCCGAGAAGCCTCTCGTAGGTACGGGTATCGAGCGTATCGTTGCCCAGGACTCCGGTGTCTGTGTGACTGCCCGCCGTGGCGGTACCGTTGAGAGCGTGGACGCGGCCCGTATCGTTATCCGTGTTAACGACGACGAGACTGAAGCCGGTGATGCCGGTGTGGATATCTATAACCTGACCAAGTACACCCGTTCCAACCAGAACACGTGTATCAACCAGCGGTCCATCGTTAAGCAGGGTGACAACATCGCCCGCGGCGACGTGCTGGCCGACGGTCCGTCCGTCGACCTGGGTGAGCTGGCACTGGGTCAGAACATGCGCATCGCGTTCATGCCCTGGAACGGCTACAACTTCGAGGACTCCATCCTGGTGTCTGAGAAAGTGGTCCAGGAGGATCGCTTTACAACGATCCATATCCAGGAACTGACCTGTGTGGCTCGCGATACCAAGCTGGGTAGCGAGGAAATTACCGCGGATATTCCGAACGTTGGTGAAAGTGCGCTGTCCAAGCTGGACGAATCCGGCATCGTGTACATCGGTGCTGAAGTTGGCCCCGGTGACATCCTGGTGGGCAAGGTGACGCCGAAGGGCGAAACCCAGCTCACGCCGGAGGAAAAGCTGCTGCGTGCCATCTTCGGTGAGAAGGCGTCCGACGTGAAGGACACCTCCTCTCGAGTGCCGACCGGTACGCGTGGTACGGTCATCGACGTACAGGTCTTCACCCGTGACGGTATCGAAAAGGACCAGCGCGCGCTGTCCATCGAGAAGGACCAGCTCGACCAGTTCCGCAAGGACCTGAAAGACGAGTACCGCATTGTCGAAGGCGCCACTTATGAGCGTCTGACCAGTGCCCTGAAGGATCAGGAAGTGATCAGCGGTCCTGGGTTGAAGAAAGGTGCCAAGCTGGATGAGGCGTTTCTCGCTGAATTGCCGCGGGACGACTGGTTCAAGCTGCGGATGAAGGACGAGGGGCTCAACGAGCTGCTCGAGAAATCAGAGCAAGGCCTGGAAGACCGTCGCAAGGTTCACGAAGAGCGTTTCGACGACAAGAAGCGCAAGCTTCAGCAAGGCGACGACCTGGCACCGGGCGTACTGAAAATCGTCAAGGTTTACCTGGCGATCAAGCGTCGCATCCAACCGGGCGACAAAATGGCCGGCCGTCATGGTAACAAGGGTGTTATCTCCGCCGTGATGCCGATTGAAGATATGCCATACGACGAGCAGGGCAACCCGGTCGACGTGGTTCTGAACCCGCTGGGCGTACCTTCGCGGATGAACGTCGGTCAGGTGCTGGAGACACACCTGGGCGCCGCGGCGAAGGGCCTGGGTCACAAGATCAATGCGATGATCGAGTCCCAGAAGAAGGTCGCGGAACTCCGCAACTTGCTGGGCGAGATCTACAACCACAGCGACAAGACATTCCCGGTACCTCTGGAGTCGCTGTCGGATGACGAAATCATGGAGCTGGCCAGTAACCTGCGCGAAGGTGTCCCCATGGCGACCGCGGTCTTCGACGGTGCCAAGGAAGAGGAAGTCAAGCGCATGCTGGAACTGGCGGACATGAGCACCAGCGGCCAGATCACGCTGTACGACGGCCGTACTGGTGATGAATTCGATCGCCCGGTAACCGTGGGTTACATGTACATGCTCAAGCTGAACCACCTGATCGATGACAAGATGCACGCCCGTTCCACCGGGTCGTACAGTCTTGTAACCCAGCAGCCGCTGGGTGGTAAGGCGCAGTTCGGTGGCCAGCGCTTCGGTGAGATGGAAGTCTGGGCCCTTGAGGCCTATGGCGCAGCTTACACGCTGCAGGAAATGCTCACCGTCAAGTCTGACGACGTGAACGGTCGGACCAAAATGTACAAGAACATTGTCGATGGCGACCATCGGATGGAGCCGGGTATGCCCGAGTCCTTCAACGTTCTTGTCAAGGAAATTCGCTCGCTGGGTATCGACATCGAGCTGGAGTCCGACTGAGCCGAATTGTTTTTTGGCAGCGTGAGCGGGCACGCCCAGTGCCCGCCCGAGATTAACGCCATCCGGAGCTGTTACTGATGAAAGATTTGCTGAATCTTCTCAAGAGCCAGAACCAGAAGCAGGAGTTCGACGCCATCCGAATCGGATTGGCTTCTCCTGACATGATTCGTTCATGGTCCTTCGGTGAAGTGAAAAAGCCGGAGACCATCAACTACCGTACGTTCAAACCTGAGCGTGACGGTCTTTTCTGCGCCAAGATCTTTGGTCCGATCAAGGACTACGAGTGCCTGTGTGGTAAGTACAAGCGTCTGAAGCACCGTGGCGTCATCTGTGAAAAGTGCGGCGTTGAAGTTGCGCTTGCCAACGTCCGTCGCGAGCGCATGGGACACATCGAGCTCGCCAGCCCGGTGGCCCATATCTGGTTCCTCAAGTCGCTGCCGTCGCGCATCGGCCTGATGCTGGATATGACCCTGCGTGATATCGAGCGCGTGCTGTACTTCGAGTCCTTTATCGTTATCGAGCCGGGCATGACCACTCTGGAGCGTGGCCAGCTGCTGAATGACGAACAGTACTACGAAGCGCTGGAGGAGTTCGGTGACGAGTTCGATGCCCGCATGGGGGCTGAAGCCGTTAAGGCCCTGCTGGAAGATATCGACCTCCAGGGCGAAGTCGACCAGCTGCGCGAGGAAATTCCGCAGACTAACTCCGAAACCAAGATCAAGAAGCTGAGCAAACGCTTGAAGTTGCTCGAAGCGTTCCTGTTCTCCGGTAACCGTCCGGGCGACATGATCATGACCGTACTTCCGGTCCTGCCGCCGGATCTGCGTCCGCTGGTGCCGCTCGATGGCGGTCGTTTCGCAACGTCCGACCTGAACGACCTGTACCGCCGGGTTATCAACCGCAACAACCGCCTCAAGCGCCTGCTCGAGCTCAACGCGCCGGATATTATCGTGCGCAACGAAAAGCGGATGCTGCAGGAAGCGGTTGACGCGCTGCTGGACAACGGTCGTCGCGGCCGTGCCATTACCGGTACCAACAAGCGTCCGCTGAAGTCCCTGGCTGACATGATTAAGGGTAAGCAGGGCCGTTTCCGCCAGAACCTCTTGGGTAAGCGGGTCGACTATTCCGGTCGTTCGGTTATCGTGGTCGGTCCGTACCTTCGGCTGCACCAGTGTGGTCTGCCCAAAAAGATGGCGCTGGAGCTGTTCAAGCCCTTCATCTTTGCCAAGCTCGAGCACCGTGGACTGGCGACCACGATCAAGGCGGCCAAGAAGATGGTTGAGCGCGAGGAAGCCGTGGTCTGGGACATCTTGGACGAGGTTATCCGCGAGCATCCG
Source organism: Marinobacter nanhaiticus D15-8W (assembly GCF_036511935.1). Classification (NCBI taxonomy): domain Bacteria; kingdom Pseudomonadati; phylum Pseudomonadota; class Gammaproteobacteria; order Pseudomonadales; family Marinobacteraceae; genus Marinobacter; species Marinobacter nanhaiticus. The sequence continues at coordinate 946,962 of NZ_AP028878.1, forward strand.
ATCCTGCTGAACCGTGCGCCGACCCTGCACCGTCTGGGTATCCAGGCGTTTGAGCCGGTGCTGATCGAAGGTAAGGCCATCCAGCTGCACCCGCTGGTCTGTGCGGCCTACAACGCCGACTTCGACGGTGACCAGATGGCGGTCCACGTACCGCTGACCCTGGAAGCCCAGCTCGAAGCCCGTGCGCTGATGATGTCCACCAACAACGTGCTGTCGCCGGCTAACGGTGAGCCAATCATCGTGCCGTCCCAGGATGTTGTACTGGGTCTGTACTACATGACTCGTGAGCGCAAGAACGCTCAGGGTGAAGGCCGTGTTTTCGCCGATACCAAGGAAGTTCATCGTGCCTACGGTGCCGGCAAAGTGGATCTTCAGGCCAAGATCAAGGTTCGCGTCAAGGAAGTCGTGCGCGACGAGGAAACCGGCGAGTTGAGTGAAAGCTACAACATCGTCGACACCACCGTCGGTCGTGCGTTGCTGTTCGATATCGTGCCGGATGGTATGCCGTTCGAGATCGTCAACAAGCCGATGGTCAAGAAGGCAATCTCCAACCTGATCAACGTGTGCTACCGCACCGTGGGTCTGAAGGAGTCTGTCATCTTCGCCGACCAACTGATGTACACCGGTTTCCATTATGCAACCGTGTCTGGTACGTCCATCGGCGTGAACGACTTCGAAATTCCGCCCGAGAAGTACGAGATGATCAGTGCGGCAGAGGACGAGGTACTGGAGATCGAATCCCAGTATGCCTCTGGTCTGCTGACGCAGGGCGAGAAGTACAACAAGGTGATCGACATCTGGTCCCGTGCCAATGACAAGGTGTCCAAGGCGATGATGGAGCGCCTCTCGAAAGAAGAGGTGTTCGATGCGGAAGGCAAGCCGCTCAAGGATGACGATGGCGAAACGGTTTACCAGGAGTCTTTCAACTCCGTCTACATGATGGCAGATTCCGGTGCGCGGGGTTCCGCTGCCCAGATCCGTCAGTTGGCCGGTATGCGGGGGTTGATGGCGAAGCCGGATGGCTCGATCATCGAGACGCCGATCACTGCGAACTTCCGTGAAGGTCTGAACGTACTCCAGTACTTCATCTCGACCCACGGTGCGCGTAAGGGTTTGGCTGATACCGCACTGAAGACCGCGAACTCCGGTTACCTGACCCGTCGTCTGGTGGATGTCTCCCAGGATCTGGTGGTGACCGAAAATGATTGCGGCACCGACGAAGGTCTGTTGATGACGCCGCACATCGAAGGCGGCGACGTTGTCGTACCGCTGGGCGATCGTGTGCTGGGTCGAGTTACCGCGCGTGATGTTTTCACGCCGACCGACAAGGAAAACGCTGTCGTACCGTCAGGTACGCTGCTGGACGAGAAGACCATCGAAATGGTCGAGCGTGCCGGTGTGGATGAGATCTGGGTGCGCTCTGCGATCACCTGTGACACCAAGCACGGCGTCTGCTCCATGTGTTACGGACGCGACCTGGCACGTGGTCACCAGGTTAACGTCGGTGAGGCCGTCGGTGTCATCGCAGCCCAGTCCATCGGCGAGCCGGGTACCCAGCTGACGATGCGGACGTTCCACATCGGTGGCGCGGCGAGCCGGGCGTCTGCGGTGGACAACATCCAGGTCAAGCATGGTGGTACCGTGCGTCTGCACAACCTGAAGTCCATCGAGAAGGCTGACGGTACGTTGGTCGTGGTCTCGCGTTCTTCTGCGTTGGCAATCGCCGACGAGCAGGGTCGTGAACGTGAGTGGTACAAGCTGCCTTACGGCGCCATGCTGTCGGTGAAGCAGGGCGATGTGGTGGATGCCGGCGCAGTTGTCGCCAAGTGGGACCCGCATACCCACCCAATCATCGCTGAAGGGAACGGGACGGCGCAGTTCGTCGGTATGGACCAGGGCATCACTGTCCGCACCCAGACTGATGAAATGACTGGCTTGTCCACGGTTCAGGTAATTGACCCGAAAGAGCGTCCTGCAGCGGGCAAAGACATCCGTCCGATGATCCAGTTGGTCGATGAGAAGGGTGAGGAAATCGTTCTGCCAGGCGGCAGCCCGGCGCAGTACTTCCTGCCGGCTAACGCGCTGGTCACCCTGAGCAACGGGGGCAAGGTCGAAATTGGTGATGTTGTTGCCCGTATCCCACAGGAAAGCTCGAAGACCCGGGATATCACCGGTGGTCTGCCGCGGGTTGCCGACTTGTTCGAGGCGCGTCGTCCGAAGGAGCCGTCCATTCTGGCGGAAATCACCGGTACCGTGTCCTTCGGTAAAGAGACCAAGGGTAAGAAACGTCTGGTGATCACGCCGAAGGATGGCGATCCGTACGAGGTGTTGATTCCGAAGTATCGCCAGCTCAACGTCTTCGAAGGTGAGACTGTTGAAAAGGGCGAGGTTATCGCGGATGGTCCTTCCAACCCGCACGATATCCTGCGCCTGCTGGGTGTGGTGGAACTCGCCAAGTACATCACCAACGAGATCCAGGACGTCTACCGCCTGCAGGGCGTTGTGATCAACGACAAGCACATCGAGGTTATCGTACGTCAGATGTTGCGTAAGGTTGAGATCATCGACGCGGGCGATACCGCCTTTATCGCCGGTGACAACGTTGAGTACCACCAGGTGATCGAAGAGAACGCCAAGGCAGATGCCGAAGACAAGCAGCCGGCCAAGTTCGAGCGCCTGCTCCTCGGTATTACCAAGGCATCCCTGGCGACCGACTCCTTCATCTCGGCGGCGTCGTTCCAGGAAACCACCCGCGTGCTCACCGAGGGCGCGGTCACGGGCAAGCGGGATTATCTGCGCGGCTTGAAGGAAAACGTTGTCGTAGGCCGACTGATTCCGGCAGGTACCGGTCTCGCCTATCACAGCGAGCGTCGTCGCAAGCGCGATACTGCTGAAAGCCAGGGTGTAACGGCTGAAGATGTGGTAGAAGCGCTGAGCGCGGAGCTGAATCGCTAGGTCCGGAAAGTACGGATATAGCGATTGGTCAAAAAGGAAGCAGTCTTCTTGACTGACCTGGGACGCAGGCTTACACTTGCGTCCCTTAATTTTGCCCCTCGGGGCGATGTCAATGATCCAGTATTTTGGAGTTTGCTTACATGGCAACGATTAATCAGTTGGTACGTAAGCCTCGTAAACGCAAAGTGGCGAAGAGCGACGTGCCGGCGCTTCAGAGCTGCCCGCAGCGTCGGGGTGTATGTACTCGTGTATACACCACCACGCCGAAGAAGCCGAACTCAGCACTGCGTAAAGTGTGCCGTGTTCGTCTGACCAACGGTTACGAGGTGTCTTCCTATATCGGTGGTGAAGGCCACAACCTGCAGGAGCACAGTGTTGTTCTGATCCGCGGCGGTCGTGTAAAGGACTTGCCGGGTGTTCGTTATCACACAGTGCGCGGTACGTTGGACACCCAGGGTGTGCAGAACCGTAAGCAGGGCCGTTCCAAGTACGGTACTAAACGACCCAAGTCCTGATTTCCCTAGCGGGTCTTTTATCGTTGCCAAACGACGATAAGAGTAAGGCTGAGTAGCTAACAGCTATCTCAGGGGTTCCTGAAGACCTTTTTTATTGAGGGCTTATCGATGCCTAGAAGAAGAGTTGCAGCAAAACGGGAAATCATTCCTGATCCGAAATTTGGCAGCCAGCGCCTGGCCAAATTTATCAACCACGTTATGGAAAGCGGCAAGAAGTCCGTAGCCGAGCGCATTGTTTACGGCGCGCTCGATATCGTGGCTGAAAAATCCAAAGAAGAGCCGATCGAGATGTTTGAAAAGGCTCTGGAAAATATTCAACCGATGGTTGAGGTTAAATCTCGTCGTGTTGGGGGTGCCACCTATCAGGTTCCGGTGGAAGTTCGTGCCTCCCGTCAGAATGCTCTGGCAATGCGTTGGCTCGTAGAGTTCTCGCGCAAGCGTGGCGAAAAATCCATGGCTCAGCGTCTGGCCGGCGAAATTCTTGATGCTGCCGACAGCAAAGGTGCGGCAGTTAAGAAGCGCGAAGACGTACATCGCATGGCCGAAGCCAACAAGGCGTTCTCTCACTTCCGTTTCTAATAAGCCGAGGTTTTTACTGTGGCACGCAAGACCCCAATTAAGCGTTATCGCAACATCGGGATTTGTGCGCACGTTGATGCGGGCAAAACTACGACGACCGAGCGTGTTCTTTTTTACACCGGTATTTCCCACAAGATCGGTGAGGTTCATGATGGCGCGGCAACCATGGACTGGATGGAGCAGGAGCAGGAGCGTGGTATTACCATCACGTCTGCTGCTACCACCTGTTTCTGGCGCGGTATGGACCAGCAGTACGATGAGCATCGGATCAATATCATCGATACCCCGGGTCACGTTGACTTCACCATCGAAGTAGAGCGCTCCCTGCGCGTTCTGGACGGCGCCGTGGTCGTTTTCTGTGGTTCTTCAGGTGTTGAGCCTCAGTCCGAGACTGTATGGCGTCAGGCCAACAAGTACGAAGTTCCGCGCATGGTGTTCGTCAACAAGATGGACCGTGCCGGCGCGAACTTCCTGCGCGTCGTCGACCAGATCAAGAATCGTCTGGGCGCGACAGCTGTTCCTATTCAACTGCCGATCGGTGCTGAAGACGAATTCAAGGGTATCGTCGACCTGATTCGTAATAAGGCGATTTACTGGAATGAAGAAGATTCCGGTGCGACTTATGATCAGAAAGATGTGCCTGCCGACATGGCTGACGAAGTTGCCATGTACCGCGAACAGATGGTCGAGGCAGCGGCCGAGGCTAACGAAGAGTTGATGGAGAAGTACCTGGAAGAAGGTGAGCTTTCCATCGAGGACATCAAGAAAGGTCTTCGTCTGCGCACGATTGCTAACGAAATCGTTGTGGCAACCTGTGGTTCTGCGTTCAAGAACAAGGGTGTCCAGGCGGTGCTGGACTCGGTGATCGAGTTCCTGCCGGCGCCGGACGAGGTCAAGGCGATTCGTGGTGAAGTTGACGACGAGGGCACTGAGGAAACGCGTCCGGTCGACGACGAAGCGCCGTTCGCGGCCCTGGCGTTCAAGATTGCAACCGATCCGTTCGTGGGTACGCTGACGTTCTTCCGTGTCTACTCCGGTAAGCTGGAATCCGGCCAGGCGGTCTATAACTCTGTTAAGCAGAAGAAAGAGCGTGTCGGCCGTATGGTTCAGATGCACTCCAAGGATCGTCAGGAAATCAAGGAAGTGTTGGCCGGCGATATTGCTGCGGCTATCGGTTTGAAGAGCGTGACCACCGGTGACACCCTGTGTGCCGAGAACGCCAAGATCGTCCTGGAGCGTATGGAGTTCCCGGAGCCGGTTATCTCCGTAGCTGTCGAACCGAAGTCCAAGGCGGATCAGGAGAAGATGGGCGTTGCACTGGGTAAGTTGGCCCAGGAAGATCCTTCTTTCCGTGTCCGTACCGACGAGGAATCCGGCCAGACTATTATTTCTGGTATGGGTGAGCTTCACCTGGACATCATCGTTGACCGCATGCGTCGCGAGTTCAAGGTAGAGGCGAACATCGGTAAGCCTCAGGTGGCCTACCGTGAGTGCATCCGCAAGGCAGTAGATGTCGAAGGTAAGTTCGTCCGTCAGTCTGGTGGTCGTGGTCAGTACGGTCACGTTCACGTGAAGTTCGAGCCGATCCCGCTGGACGACGAAGATGCAGAAAACTTTATCTTCGTGAATGAGATCGTGGGTGGTGTGGTTCCGAAGGAATACATCCCGGCGGTTTCCCAGGGCATCGAGGAGCAGATGCAGAACGGTATCATCGCTGGGTATCCGCTGCTGGGTATCAAGGCAACGCTGCATGATGGTTCCTACCACGATGTTGACTCGAACGAGATGGCGTTCAAGATTGCCGGCTCCATGGCGCTGAAAAAGGCCGCTGAGCAGGCAAGTCCGGCGCTGCTCGAGCCGATGATGAAGGTTGAAGTCGTTACCCCGGAAGATTACATGGGTGACGTAGTTGGTGACCTGAACCGTCGTCGTGGTCTCGTTCAGGGTATGGAAGATGGCCCTTCGGGCAAGATCATCCGTGCTGAGGTTCCGTTGTCGGAGATGTTCGGTTACGCCACCGATCTGCGTTCTGCAACGCAGGGTCGTGCGTCCTACGCGATGGAGTTCTCGCGCTATGCAGAGGCTCCCTCGAACATTGCCGAAGCGATCATTAAAAAGGGTTGATACCCGGACTTAAGAAACAGGAAGAGGTGTAACCGTGTCTAAAGCTAAATTTGAGCGTAACAAACCGCACGTAAACGTGGGCACGATTGGCCACGTTGACCACGGCAAGACCACGCTGACCGCGGCGCTGACCCGCGTATGTCACGAAGTATGGGGTACCGGTGAGTCCCGTGCGTTCGACCAGATCGACAATGCTCCGGAAGAGCGTGCGCGTGGTATCACCATCGCGACCTCTCACGTTGAGTACGATTCTCCGACGCGTCACTACGCACACGTTGACTGCCCGGGTCACGCCGACTACGTAAAGAACATGATCACCGGTGCGGCGCAGATGGACGGCGCGATCCTGGTGTGTTCCGCAGCTGACGGCCCGATGCCGCAGACGCGTGAGCACATCCTGCTGTCCCGTCAGGTTGGTGTTCCCTTCATCGTCGTGTTCCTGAACAAGGCTGACATGGTCGATGACGAGGAGCTGCTGGAGCTGGTCGAGATGGAAGTGCGTGACCTGCTGAGCCAGTACGACTTCCCGGGCGACGATACGCCGATCATCACCGGTTCTGCGCTGATGGCGCTGGAAGGCAAGGATGACAATGAAATGGGTACTACCGCTGTGAAGAAGCTGGTAGAAGCCCTGGACGAGTACATCCCTGAGCCGGAGCGTGCGATCGATCAGCCGTTCCTGATGCCGATCGAGGACGTGTTCTCGATCTCTGGTCGCGGTACCGTTGTGACCGGTCGTGTTGAGCGTGGCATCATCAAGGTGGGTGACGAGGTTGAGATCGTGGGTATCCGCGATACCACCAAGACCACCTGTACCGGTGTTGAGATGTTCCGCAAGCTGCTGGACGAAGGTCGTGCGGGTGAGAACGTGGGTGTGCTGCTGCGTGGCACCAAGCGTGACGACGTTGAGCGTGGTCAGGTTCTGTGTGTGCCGGGCTCCATCAAGCCGCACACCAAGTTCGAGTCTGAAGTCTACGTTCTGAGCAAGGAAGAAGGTGGTCGTCATACTCCGTTCTTCAAGGGCTACCGTCCGCAGTTCTACTTCCGTACCACGGACGTGACCGGTGCTTGTGAACTGCCGGAAGGCGTTGAGATGGTCATGCCGGGCGACAACGTGAAGCTGGTTGCCACGCTGATCGCGCCGATCGCCATGGAAGAAGGTCTGCGCTTTGCGATTCGCGAAGGCGGCCGGACTGTTGGCGCAGGTGTTGTTGCCAAGATCATCGAGTAATCGATAGATCCCTGGAGAAAAGGGGCTGCCTCGTGCAGCCCCTTTTTCTATGAAAGGCGAATAGTTGCTGGCCCGAAAAAGTCCGTATGCGCACCTGCTTGACAGAGTTGAGTGTTCTGCATACAATGCGGCTCCTTTTTTTAAGGTCGGCTAACAGTAGCTGCTACGAGTGGAGTTTGGTGCAACATGCAAAGCCAAAAGATCAGAATCCGGTTGAAGGCGTTTGATTATCGCCTGATCGACCAGTCCACGCAGGAGATTGTCGATACCGCTAAGCGGACCGGCGCTCAGGTGCGTGGCCCAATTCCTCTGCCGACGCGCAAGGAAAAGTACACCGTATTGATCTCCCCGCACGTCAATAAAGACGCGCGCGATCAGTATGAAATTCGTACGCACAAGCGTCTGCTCGACATCGTTGAGCCGACGGAGAAGACAGTAGATGCATTGATGAAGCTTGATCTGGCAGCAGGTGTAGACGTTCAGATCAGCCTCGGCTAACGCGCAATGCGTTGGCTTGTGTAACTGTCATAAGGCCATAGAGGGTGAGAGCCCCGTACACTTAAGAGGTGAAACATGGCAATTGGTGTTGTCGGTCGTAAGGCCGGTATGACCCGTATTTTTACGGACGACGGGCAGGCGGTGCCCGTAACAGTGATTGAGGTTGAAGCCAACCGCATCACTCAGCTCAAGACGCTCGAAACCGATGGCTACCGCGCGGTCCAGGTGACTGTGGGTAAGCGTCGCGCCTCCCGTGTGACCAAGAGTGAGTCAGGCCATTTTGCCAAGGCGGGCGTAGAAGCCGGTCGTGGCGTATGGGAATTCCGCCTTGGTGACGGCGAAGGTGAAGAGCTCCAGGCTGGTGGCGAGATCGTGGCCTCCATTTTTGAGGCTGGCCAGATGGTAGACGCAACCGCAACTTCCAAGGGTAAAGGCTTCGCCGGTACCGTTAAGCGCTGGAATTTTGCAACCCAGGACGCTACTCACGGTAACTCCCTTTCTCATCGCGCTCCGGGTTCGATTGGTCAGAACCAGACTCCGGGTAAAGTTTTCAAAGGCAAGAAGATGGCTGGCCAGATGGGTAATGAGCGGGTCACCGTTCAGAACCTGGAAGTGGTCCGCGTCGATGCTGAGCGCAACCTGCTGCTCGTGAAGGGTGCCGTTCCCGGCGCTACTGGCGGCAACGTTGTCATCAAGCCTGCAGTTAAAGCCTGAGGAGCGATGCGATGGAACTGAAAATTACTGGTAGCGGCGAAGGCGTTTCTGTTTCCGACGCTGCATTCGCGAAAGATTTCAACGAGTCGCTGGTTCACCAGGTCGTTACGGCTTACATGGCTGGCGCTCGTCAGGGTACTCGTGCCCAGAAGACGCGCTCCGAGGTTAGCGGCGGTGGCAAAAAGCCGTGGCGCCAGAAGGGTACCGGCCGTGCTCGTGCGGGTACTATTCGTAGCCCGATCTGGCGTACTGGTGGTGTGACCTTCGCAGCTAAGCCGCAGGATCACTCCCAGAAAGTCAACCGCAAGATGTACCGTGCCGCGCTGCGCTCTATTTTTTCCGAGCTGGTGCGTCAGGAGCGTCTGGTCGTGGTGGACGACGTCAGCGTTGATTCCCCCAAGACCAAGGCGTTCAACGCCAAGCTTAAGGATCTGGGCGTGTCGAGCGCACTGATTCTGGCGGACAGCGTTGAGCAGAACCTGCACCTGGCATCGCGTAACATTCCCCATGTCGACGTGCGTGATGTTGCGGGTCTGGATCCGGTGAGTCTGGTTGCTTATGAAAACGTTGTGGTTACCGTGCCGGCTCTGAAGAAGATTGAGGAGATGCTGGGATGAATCAGGAGCGTATTTATAAGGTCCTGTTGGGACCACATGTTTCCGAAAAGGCCTCCTTGGTCGCAGAAAGCAACCAGGTCGTGTTTCGAGTCGCTGCTGACGCGACGAAGCCGGAGGTTAAACGCGCTGTTGAGCAACTGTTCAACGTCAAAGTCGAAGGTGTTCAGATCCTGAATCGCAAGGGTAAGTTGAAGCGCACGGTTCGTGGCTTCGGTAAGCGCGACGATCTTCGCAAAGCTTACGTTCGTCTTGCTGAAGGTCAGGAAATCGACTTTGTGGATGTGGAATAAGGTAAAGGGGTCGTAAAATGCCGATCGTCAAAACCAAGCCAACATCGCCCGGCCGCCGTCACGTTGTAAAGACTTACAATCCTGACCTGCACAAAGGCAAGCCTTTCGAGCCGTTGGTTGAATCATTGAGCCGCACCGGTGGTCGTAACCACTTCGGTCGGATCACAACGCGTCACGTCGGTGGTGGTCACAAGCGTCACTACCGTCTGATTGACTTCAAGCGGACCAAAGATGGTATCCCGGCTGTCGTAGAACGCCTGGAATACGATCCGAACCGCTCTGCGCACATCGCGCTGCTGAAGTATGCCGATGGCGAGCGTCGTTACATTGTCGCTCCCAAAGGCGTTTCGGCTGGTGATGAGGTGCGTTCCGGTATCGACGCGCCGATTAAGGTGGGTAGCACGCTGCCGCTCCGGAATATTCCGGTTGGTTCCGTCGTCCACTGCGTCGAACTCAAGCCTGGAAAGGGTGCTCAGCTGGCTCGCAGTGCGGGTGCATCCGTACAGCTGGTTGCCCGTGAAGGTGCATACGCAACACTGCGCCTTCGTTCAGGTGAAATGCGTAAGGTGCTTGTGGAATGTCGCGCAACGTTGGGTGAAGTGTCCAACAGCGAGCACAGCCTCAAGCAGCTTGGTAAAGCGGGTGCATCACGTTGGCGCGGCAAACGCCCAACAGTACGTGGTGTTGCTATGAACCCAGTTGACCACCCACATGGTGGTGGTGAAGGGCGTACCTCTGGCGGACGTCACCCTGTTACTCCTTGGGGTGTTCCGACCAAAGGGCATAAGACTCGTAAGAACAAGCGTACTGACCGAATGATAGTACGTCGTCGTTCAGCCAAGTAAACGACTACATAGAGGTATTTGCTGTGCCACGTTCTTTGAAGAAAGGTCCTTTTATTGACCTGCATCTGTTGAAGAAGGTTGAGGCAGCTCTGGAAGGTAACGACAAGCGGCCGATCAAGACCTGGTCCCGCCGGTCGACAATCTTCCCGGAGATGGTAGGCCTGACCATTGCAATCCATAACGGCAAGCAACATGTGCCGGTCCATGTTACTGAAGACATGGTGGGTCACAAACTGGGTGAGTTCGCTGCTACGCGCACTTACCGCGGTCATGCTGCCGACAAGAAAGCTAAACGCTGATTGAGGGTATAGAGAAATGGAAGTAGCGGCTAAGTACAAAGGCGCTCGCCTCTCTGCTCAGAAAGCGCGTCTTGTCGCAGATCAGGTCCGCGGCAAGGCAGTAGAGGAAGCCCTGAATATTCTGACTTTCAGCCCGAAGAAGGCTGCGGTGGTTATCAAGAAAGCCTTGGAATCCGCCATTGCCAATGCTGAGCATAATGAAGGTCTGGACGTTGACGAGTTGCGGGTGGCCACCATCATGGTGGACGAAGGTCCGGCGCTCAAGCGAATCAAGGCTCGAGCCAAGGGGCGCGCTGACCGCATTTTCAAGCGCACCTGTCATATCACCGTCAAGGTCGCCGACAAGTAGGAGATGCTCAGATGGGTCATAAGGTAAATCCAACCGGTATTCGGCTGGGTGTGATTAAAGAGCACAACTCAGTCTGGTATGCCGAAAAACAGGAGTATGCGAACAATCTGCTGAACGATCTGCAGGTTCGTAATTTCCTCGAGAAGCGTCTGGAGAAGGCGTCTGTAAGCAAGATTGTGATCGAGCGCCCTGCTCAGAACGCCCGTATCACGATCCATACCGCCCGCCCCGGTATCGTTATCGGGAAGAAGGGTGAAGATGTTGACCGTCTGCGTCGCGAAGTCAGCGAGATGATGGGCGTGCCTGTGCACATCAACATCGAAGAGGTCCGTAAGCCGGATCTGGATGCCAAGCTGGTTGCCCAGAATGTGGCGGGCCAGTTGGAGCGTCGCGTCATGTTCCGTCGCGCTATGAAGCGTGCGGTCCAGAACGCGATGCGCCAGGGCGCAAAAGGTATCAAGATCCAGGTCGGCGGCCGTCTGGGCGGTGCGGAAATCGCACGCTCCGAGTGGTATCGCGAAGGTCGTGTACCTCTGCACACACTGCGTGCGGATATCGATTACGCGACATACGAAGCGCATACCACATACGGTGTTATCGGCGTCAAGGTATGGATCTTCAAGGGCGAGATTCTTGGCGGCATGGAGCAAGTCCGTGCTGAGAAGGATGCCTCTCGCAAGAAAGGTTCTAAGTAAAGGGGCACTCGTATGCTGCAGCCAAAACGCACCAAATTTCGCAAGGTAATGAAAGGCCGTAACACCGGCCTGGCGCACCGCGGCAACAAGGTGAGCTTCGGTGAGTACGGATTGAAGGCGACGAGCCGTGGGCGTATAACTGCGCGCCAGATTGAGGCGGCACGACGCACAATGACTCGTCGTATCAAGCGGGGCGGTAAGATCTGGATCCGGGTCTTCCCGGACAAGCCGATCACCGGCAAGCCGCTGGAAGTACGTATGGGTAAAGGTAAGGGTTCTGTCGAGTACTGGGTAGCTGAGATTCAGCCCGGCAAGATGTTGTACGAGATGGAAGGCGTTCCCGAGGAAGTCGCGCGTGAAGCGTTCACTCTGGCCGCTGCGAAGCTGCCGGTTGCGACAACCTTTGTTACGAGGACGGTGATGTGATGAAAGCAACAGAGCTGCGTGAAAAGTCAGTCGAGGAGCTGAACAAAGAGCTGATCGACCTCCTGAAGGAGCAGTTCAACCTGCGCATGCGCAAGGCGACAGGTCAGCTGAATCAGTCTCACCTCCTCAGCAAGGTTAAGCGCGACATCGCTCGCGTGAAAACGGTTATGAATGAAAAGGCAGGACAGTGACATGACTGAAGCTACTAAGACTGCCAGAACCCTGAGCGGCAAGGTCGTGAGCAACAAGATGGAGAAATCCATCGTGGTTCTGGTTGAGCGCCAGGTTAAACACCCGCTTTACGGCAAGTACGTTAAGCGCTCAACCAAAATTCACGCCCATGACGAGAACAATCAGTGCAACATCGGCGACACAGTTCGGATCGAGGAAACTCGTCCGATCTCAAAGACCAAGAGCTGGGCTCTGGTAGACGTCGTCGAACGCGCTTCGAAGGTGTAACTCGCCCGGACGGTGAGTCTTGTCGTAACGGCAAAGTGGTTTCTGCTGGAGAACAACCATGATTCAGACTCAAACAATGCTTGAGGTCGCGGACAACAGTGGTGCCCGTCGTGTGATGTGCATCAAGGTCCTGGGCGGTTCACACCGGCGTTACGCCAGCGTGGGAGACATTATTAAGGTGACCGTTAAGGAAGCCATTCCCCGCGGGAAAGTGCGCAAGGGCCAGGTCCTCAAGGCTGTCGTAGTACGTACCGCCAAGGGTGTTCGTCGCCCGGACGGTTCGTTGATTCGTTTCGACGGCAACGCGGCTGTACTTCTGAACAACCAGGACGCGCCTATCGGCACCCGGATCTTTGGTCCGGTGACCCGTGAGCTGCGTAGCGAAAAGTTCATGAAGATCATTTCACTGGCACCCGAAGTACTGTAAGGACTAGAGGCCGGTTATGAAGAAAATCAAACGAGATGACGAAGTTATCGTCACCACGGGAAAAGACAAGGGTAAGCGCGGCAAGGTCCTGAAGGTTCAGGATGACGGCCGGGTGATTGTTTCCGGGATCAATATGATCAAGAAGCACACCAAGCCCAACCCGATGGTCGGTACGCCGGGTGGCATCGTCGAGAAAGAAGCACCTATCCAGGCTTCCAACGTGGCTATTTTTAATCCGCAGACCGGCAAAGCCGATCGTGTTGGCTTCCAGAACAAGGAAGACGGCAGCAAAATGCGGATTTTCAAGTCCACGAAAGAAGCAGTCGATAACCAGTAAGCGGTGGTGGTTACGATGCTTAACATGAAAGAGATGTACAAAAAGGACGTGGTACCCGCCCTGCAAAACGAGTTCAAGTATGTGAACCCGATGCAGGTGCCGCGTATCGAAAAAATCACCCTGAACATGGGTGTCGGCGAAGCGGTTGGTGACAAGAAGCTGATCGAGAACGCGGTTGCGGATCTCGAGCGTCTGTCCGGTCAGAAGCCGGTTGTTACCAAGGCACGCAAATCCGTCGCGGGCTTCAAGATTCGTGAAGGCTGGCCGATCGGCTGTAAGGTGACCCTGCGCGGCGAGCGTATGTGGGACTTCTTCGATCGTCTGGTTCACATCGCGATTCCCCGTGTACGCGACTTCCGTGGCCTGAATCCGAAGTCTTTTGATGGCCGTGGTAACTACAGCATGGGCGTGCGTGAGCAGATCATCTTCCCCGAAATCGAGTACGACAAGGTCGATAAGATTCGCGGGCTGGATATCACTATCACCACCTCGGCGGGTACCGATGAAGAAGGCCGTGAATTGCTGAAAGCTTTTGGCTTTCCGTTCAAGAAATAAGGAACGAGCGTTATGGCTAAGGTATCGATGAAAAACCGTGAGCTGAAGCGTCAGCAAACCGTCGAGAAATACGCGGCGAAGCGCGCTGAGCTCAAGGCGATTATCAAGAACCCGAACACCAGCGACGAAGACCGTTGGGATGCTCAGATCAAACTGCAGCAGCTTCCCCGTGATGCAAGCCCGTCACGTCTTCGTAACCGCTGCCAGCTCACCGGTCGCCCCCACGGCGTTCTGCGTAAATTCCAGCTTTCACGTATCAAACTTCGTGAAGCCGGCATGCGCGGTGACGTACCGGGACTGACCAAGTCCAGCTGGTAAGCAGGTAGGCACTTCGGTGCCTGTTGGTAAGCGGTGCGGCAAGCCGCTGCACAACTGAAAAGATCAGGAGCCTCATACCAATGAGTATGCAAGACACGCTTGCGGATATGATTACTCGCATCCGCAACGCACAGATGGCATCCAAAGCAGACGTAACGATGCCGTCTTCAAAGATGAAGGTCTCGGTAGCCCAGGTCCTCAAGGACGAAGGCTACGTGCAGGACTTTTCCGTCTCAGCTGACGCCAAGCCCGAGCTGACCGTTACCCTCAAGTATTTCGAGGGCAAGCCGGTTATCGAGTCTATCAAGCGGGTCAGCCGTCCGAGTCTGCGCCAATACAAAGGCGCTGGGGAACTGCCGAAGGTTGCCGGCGGTCTGGGTATTGCCATCGTGTCGACGTCCAGGGGCGTCATGACCGATCGCGCCGCGCGTCAAGCCGGCGTGGGTGGCGAAGTCATCTGCACCGTATTTTAGGAGTTACACATGTCCAGGGTTGCCAATAATCCTGTCGTGCTGCCTTCCGGTGTTGAGGTTAAGCTGAGCGGACAGGAAATCAATGTGAAGGGCTCCAAGGGAGCGCTTCAGTTCACCATCCACGACGCGGTCGAGGTAAAGCAGGAAGAGAATGTCCTGCGGTTTGCCGCTCGTGATGGCGCAAAACAGTCTCGTGCCCTTGCCGGTACCACCCGTGCACTGGTCAACAACATGGTGACCGGCGTAAGCGCTGGCTTCGAGCGTAAGCTCCAGCTGGTAGGCGTCGGCTACCGTGCCCAGGCGCAGGGTAAAAAGCTCAATCTGACTCTGGGTTTCTCTCACCCGGTTGAGTACGAGCTGCCCGAAGGTATCACGGCTGAAACACCGTCTCAGACCGAAGTCGTGATTCGGGGTATCGATAAGCAACAGGTTGGCCAAGTCGCAGCTGAAATCCGCGCTTACCGTCCGCCCGAGCCCTATAAGGGTAAGGGTGTTCGTTACGCGGATGAGCTGGTCAGACGTAAAGAAGCCAAGAAGAAATAAGGCGGGACTATGAGCGCGAATAACGAAAGATTGCGTCGCGCACGTAAAGTGCGCATGAAGATCCGTGAGCTGGGCGCCAATCGTCTCTGTGTACATCGTACGCCGCGGCATATGTACGCTCAGGTTACGACTGCAGACGGCAGTAAGGTTCTGGCTTCTGCCTCCACGCTGGACAAGGAATTGCGCCAGGGTGCGACCGGCAACGTGGAAGCTGCCAAGAAAGTCGGTCAGCTCATTGCTGAGCGTGCCAAGGCAGCCGGTATTGAGCAGGTTGCATTCGACCGTTCCGGCTATCGCTATCATGGTCGCATTCAGGCGTTGGCCGATGCGGCGCGTGAAGCTGGCCTGCAATTCTAAGAGGTGGAGAAGATGAGCGTGAATGATCAGAAAGCGCCTGAGCTCCAGGAAAAGCTGGTTCAGGTCAACCGCGTCGCGAAAGTAGTGAAAGGCGGTCGTATTTTTGCCTTCACTGCGCTGACTGTGGTTGGTGATGGTAAGGGTCGTGTAGGCTTCGGTCGTGGCAAGGCGCGTGAAGTGCCGGTTGCGATCCAGAAAGCGATGGAAGCAGCACGTAAGAACATGGTTGACGTACCGCTGAAGGGGAACACCTTGCAGTACCCGGTTCGCGCTACTCACGGCGGATCCAAGGTGTACATGCAACCGGCGTCCGAAGGTACCGGTATCATCGCCGGTGGTGCGATGCGCGCGGTGCTCGAAGTTGCCGGTGTTCAGAACGTCCTGTCCAAGTGTTACGGCTCGACCAATCCGGTCAACGTGGTCCGTTCCACTATCAAGGGTCTCCAGGCCATGAAAGCGCCTGAAGATGTTGCAGCCAAGCGCGGCAAGACCGTGGAAGATATTCTGGGTTGAAGTCATGGCGAACAAGACAATGAAAGTCACACTGACCCGCAGCCCGATCGGCTGTCAGCCCAAGCACAAAGAGTGCGTCAAGGGCCTGGGTCTACGTAAGATCGGTCATACCGTCGAGCTGGAAGATACCCCTTCCACGCGCGGTATGGTGAACCGTATTAATTACATGGTTCGGGTGGAGGATAACTAAGATGCGTCTTAACGAACTTAGTCCGGAACCCGGTTCACGTCCATCCGCGAAGCGGGTTGGTCGCGGTATCGGTAGCGGTCTCGGTAAAACCGGCGGCCGTGGTCATAAAGGTCTGAAATCACGTTCAGGCGGTAGCGTAGCGCCGGGCTTTGAAGGCGGTCAGCAGCCACTGGCTCGCCGTCTGCCGAAGTTCGGCTTTACCTCTCGCCAAGCCCGTTTCGAGGCGGAAATCCGCCTCAACGAGCTGGCGAAGGTCGATGGCGACGTGGCCGACCTGGAAGCGCTGAAGAAGGCGGACATCATCCGCGAAGAGATTCGTGCGGCGAAAGTCATTCTTTCCGGTGAGCTGACCCGTCCGGTTACGGTCAAGGGTCTGAAGGTCACCAAAGGCGCGCGTGAAGCCATCACGGCTGCAGGCGGAAAAATCGAAGACTAAGGCGAGTCGGGGACATAATGGCCAAGACAGCATCAATGCCGGCGGGAGTCGGGAAAGGATTTGCAGAGCTGCGTTCGCGGCTCTGGTTCGTATTCCTGGCGCTTCTGGTGTACCGCATCGGTGCCCATATTCCGGTACCGGGTATTAATCCTGATCGCTTGGCAGCCTTGTTTGATCAGAACCAGGGGACCATCCTGGGCCTGTTTAACATGTTCTCTGGTGGTGCCCTCGAGCGGATGAGTATCTTCGCGCTGGGCATCATGCCTTACATTTCGGCCTCAATTATCATGCAGCTCATGACTGCGGTCAGTCCGCAGCTTGAGCAGCTGAAGAAAGAGGGCGAAGCTGGTCGTCGCAAGATCAGTCAGTACACGCGCTACGGCACCGTATTGCTTGCCCTGGTTCAGGGTCTCGGTATTTCCGTGGGTCTGGCCTCCCAGGGCGTTACGTTCAACGACAGTTTCAGTTTCCACTTTGTGGCTGTGGTGTCGTTTGTCAGTGGTGCGGTGTTCATGATGTGGCTGGGCGAGCAGATCACCGAGCGCGGTATCGGTAACGGTATCTCCCTCTTGATCTTTGCCGGGATCGTCGCTGGTCTGCCTGGTGCCATCGGACAGACCCTTGAGCAGGCTCGTAGTGGTGAGATGAGCCTCCTGGTGGTGCTCGGCATCGCTGTGCTGGCCATTGCTGTTGTAGGCTTCGTGGTCTTCATGGAGCGTGGGCAGCGTCGTCTGACGATCAACTACGCCAAGCGTCAGCAGGGCCGCCGGGTGTTTGCCCAGCAGTCCAGCCATCTGCCGCTCAAGGTCAACATGGCCGGTGTTATCCCGCCGATCTTCGCTTCTTCTATCCTGCTGTTCCCAGCGTCGCTGGGTCAGTGGTTCGGTCAGGGCGAAGGCATGGAGTGGCTGGGTAGTCTGTCGCAGGCGTTGGCGCCGAGCCAGCCGCTGTACATCATCCTGTTCGCGGCGGCGGTGATCTTCTTTTGCTTCTTCTATACAGCGCTGATGTACAATCCGCGCGAAGTTGCAGACAACCTCAAGCGTTCAGGCGCATTCATACCGGGAATTCGTCCGGGTGAGCAGACTGCGAAGTATATTGATGGTGTACTGACTCGTCTGACGTTGTTTGGTGCCCTGTACATCACGGCAGTGTCGCTGTTCCCGCAATTCCTGATGGTGGCGGGTAACGTTCCGTTCTATCTGGGTGGAACTTCACTGCTGATTGTAGTTGTGGTCGTGATGGATTTCATGGCACAGGTTCAGTCTCATCTGATGTCCCATCAGTATGAGTCGCTGATGAAAAAGTCCAATCTCAAGGGCTATGGTCGGGGCTGACTGAGTCAGTCCCCCGGTAACACTGGAGTCGACAATGAAAGTACGCGCTTCGGTAAAGAAAATTTGCCGTAACTGCAAAGTCATTCGTCGCAATGGCTCGGTTCGAGTCATCTGCACGGAACCTCGTCACAAGCAGCGTCAGGGCTGATATCCAAGCGATATCATTCTGGAACGCAAAGGGGCGAAATGATGGTGCTTGATCTTTAATCGATCAAGGGCTATCATTTCGCGCCCTTTTTGTGGCGGAAAATTCACACAGCAAAGCTTTGAACGCGGAGTAATTTGGATGGCACGTATAGCCGGTGTCAATATACCCGATAACAAACATGCTGTTATCTCACTGACTTACATCTTTGGAGTTGGTAAGACTGCAGCACAGAAGCTTTGCGATGCAGCCGGCATCAAGCCGGACGCCAAGGTCAAGGACCTTAGCGACGATCAGGTTGAAGCGCTTCGTACCGAAGTGGGCAAGCTGACTGTTGAAGGTGATCTGCGTCGTGAAGTTCAGATGAACATTAAGCGTTTGAAGGATCTGGGCTGCTTCCGTGGTCTGCGTCATCGTCATGGACTTCCCGTCCGTGGCCAGCGCACCAAGACCAACGCTCGCACCCGCAAAGGTCCTCGCAAACCGATTCGCAAGTAACAGGTAGGCAAACATGGCAAAGCCAGGTACACGTACCCGTAAAAAGGTGAAAAAGACGGTTGTTGATGGCGTCGCGCACATCCACGCGTCCTTCAACAACACGATCGTGACCATTTCTGATCGTCAGGGCAATGTCCTGTCCTGGGCCACTTCTGGTGGTTCCGGCTTCCGTGGGTCACGCAAGAGCACACCTTTTGCTGCGCAGGTAGCAGCTGAAAGAGCCGGTAACGCGGCTGCTGAATACGGCCTTAAAAACCTGGATGTAGAGGTTAAGGGTCCTGGGCCCGGACGTGAATCCGCTGTACGCGCGCTGAATGGCTGCGGGTACAAGATTACCAACATCACTGATGTCACGCCGATTCCGCACAACGGCTGCCGTCCGCCCAAGAAGCGCCGCGTGTAAGACAGGAGACAGTGAAGTATGGCACGTTACATAGGTCCAAAATGTAAGCTGTCTCGTCGTGAAGGGACAGACCTTTTTCTGAAGAGCGGCGTTCGCGCACTCGATTCAAAGTGCAACATCGAAACCCCTCCGGGTATGCACGGTGCGCGCCGCGGTCGTTTGTCTGAGTACGGCGTACAGCTCCGCGAAAAGCAAAAAGTTCGTCGTATCTACGGCGTACTCGAGAAACAGTTCCGGAACTACTACAAGGAAGCAGCCCGCATCAAGGGCGCGACAGGTGAGAACCTGCTGCAGCTTCTGGAAGGTCGTCTGGACAATGTCGTTTACCGCATGGGTTTTGGTTCGACCCGTGCAGAAGCACGTCAGCTTGTCTCTCACAAGGCCATTCTGGTGAATGATAGCGTCGTGAACGTTCCGTCCTATCAGGTCAAGCCGGGTGACGTGGTCAGCGTTCGCGAGAAGGCGAAGAACCAGTTGCGCGTAAAAGGCGCCCTGGATCTCGCGGGCAATCGCGCCCCTGTGAGCTGGGTAGAGGTCGACGCCAACAAGATGTCCGGCGTTTACAGGTCAATCCCTGAGCGGACTGAACTGCCGGCCGACATCAACGAGAACCTCATCGTCGAGCTTTACTCCAAGTAAGGCCTGAGTTAGCAACGAGAGCAGATAGGGGCGTCTATGCAGCGTTCAGTACATGAGTTATTGACACCTCGTACCATCGACGTAAAAGAATTGGGCAAGACGCACGCCAAGGTTACGCTGGAGCCCCTGGAAAGGGGCTTCGGTCACACTCTGGGTAGTGCACTTCGCCGGATACTCTTGTCTTCCATGCCGGGCTGCGCCATTACCGAAGCGCAGATCGACGGTGTGCTGCATGAGTACAGTGCGATTGAGGGTGTCCAGGAAGACGTCATCGAGATTCTGCTGAATCTCAAGGGCGTTGCCGTCAAGATGGGCAGCCGCGATGAAGCGGAACTGTCTGTCAGCAAGAAAGGTCCGGGTGTTGTAACCGCGGCTGATATTCAGCTTGATCACGATGTCGAGATCACCAATCCCGACCACGTGATCTGTCACCTGAGTGAAAAGGGTGAGCTGAACATGCGCTTGAAAATAGCGCGTGGCCGTGGCTACGAAGCTGCTGACCAGCGTGGTCTTGACGACGACGAGACCCGTGCCATCGGACGCCTTCAGCTGGACGCCACGTACAGCCCGGTTCGCCGCGTTTCCTACGCTGTAGAGAATGCGCGTGTCGAGCAACGTACGGATCTGGATAAGCTGGTTATTGATCTGGAGACCAACGGTACGATCGACCCGGAAGAGGCGATCCGTCGTGCCGCGACCATCCTCCAGCAGCAATTGGCTGTGTTCGTTGACTTCGATCATGAGAAGGAGCCGGAGCGCGTAGAGGAAGAGGAAGAAGTCGATCCTATCCTGCTGCGTCCGGTTGATGATCTGGAGTTGACTGTGCGTTCAGCGAACTGCCTGAAAGCTGAAAACATTTACTACATCGGCGATCTAATTCAGCGGACTGAAGTTGAGCTGCTGAAGACGCCTAACCTGGGTAAGAAGTCGCTAACCGAAATTAAGGACGTGCTGGCCTCTCGTGGTCTGTCCCTGGGTATGCGACTCGACAACTGGCCGCCGGCAAGCCTTCGTGGCGATGACCGGGTTCTGGGCGGTTGATCGCCGTATTGGTAGTTTAAGGTAAGGAATCAGAGCAATGCGTCATCGTAAGAGTGGTCGTAAGTTCAGCAGGACCAGCGCGCATCGCAAGGCCATGTTCCGCAACATGACTGCGTCGCTGGTTGAGCACGAGTTGATCAAAACCACCCTGCCCAAAGCGAAAGAGCTTCGCCGTGTGGCAGAGCCTTTGATCACACTGTCCAAAAATGATTCGGTAGCCAATCGTCGTCTGGCGTTCTCTCGCCTGCGTGACGATGCGGCCGTTGCCAAGCTGTTTGACGAGCTGGGCCCGCGTTATACCGATCGTCCGGGTGGATACCTGCGCATCCTGAAGTGCGGTTTCCGTGCCGGCGACAACGCGCCCATGGCTTTTGTAGAGCTGGTAGGTCGTCCGTTGGATATCGAAGCTGAAGAAGTGGACGACGACGAAGAGTAAGTTCTTCATCGTGGTCAAAAAAAACCGGAGCCAGGCTCCGGTTTTTTTATGTCTGTCTATTTGCCTGGTACCGGCCAGGCAAGGGGGAGCCGAACTAGCCGGCTTCCGTTTCCACTTTGGATTTCTCGTTCTTGCCGCTTCGGGCGCGCTTGAGCAAGGGTTTGAGATAGCGTCCGGTATGGGAGCGCTCAATGCTGGCGACCTCTTCGGGAGTGCCCTCGGCGATGATCTCACCGCCGCCACTGCCGCCTTCTGGCCCCAAGTCGACAATCCAGTCCGCCGTCTTGATGACATCCAGGTTGTGCTCAATAACGATGATGGTATTGCCGTGCTCGCGAAGGCGCTGGAGAACGTTCAGCAACTGCTGGATGTCGTAGAAATGCAGGCCGGTCGTCGGTTCGTCGAGGATATACAGCGTTTTACCGGTATCACGTTTCGAAAGCTCCCGGGCGAGCTTGACCCGCTGGGCCTCGCCGCCCGAAAGCGTTACCGCGGATTGCCCCAGGCGTACGTAGGAAAGGCCGACGTCGATTAACGTCTGGAGTTTGCGGGCCAGGAAGGGCACCGAGTCGAAGAATTCCCGAGCCTCTTCCACGGTCATCTCCAGTACTTCGTGGATATTCTTGCCCTTGTAGTGAACCTCCAGTGTCTCCCGGTTATACCGCTTGCCCTTGCACACGTCGCAGGGCACATAGATATCCGGCAAGAAGTGCATCTCCACCTTGATCACGCCATCGCCCTGACAGGCCTCACATCGCCCGCCTTTGACGTTGAATGAGAAACGGCCGGGCTTGTAACCCCGTGAACGAGCCTCCTGGGTGCCGGCGAAAAGTTCACGGATAGGCGTGAACAGACCGGTATAGGTTGCCGGGTTCGAGCGGGGTGTGCGTCCAATCGGGCTCTGATCGATATCAATGACTTTGTCCAGGTGCTCAAGTCCTTCAAGCTTCTCGTAAGGTGAGTGCGAGAGGGTGGTCGCCTTGTTCAGGCGGCTGGCAGCAACCGGATAAAGTGTGCTGTTGATCAGCGTGGACTTGCCGGAACCGGATACGCCAGTCACGCAGGTCATAACGCCCAATGGAATCGAAAGGTTTGCCGATTTCAGGTTGTTCCCGCTGGCGCCTTTCAACTTAAGGAATTTGCCGCTGCCTTCCTTGCGTTTCGTGGGGACCGCAATTTCCTTGGCGCCGCTGAGATACTGACCGGTGAGCGATCGATCGTTCGCAATGATATCTTCGGGCGGCCCTTCGGCAATCACTCGGCCGCCATGGACACCGGCGCCCGGGCCGATATCGATAACATAGTCGGCCGCGCGGATGGCATCTTCGTCGTGTTCTACAACAATAACCGTATTGCCCAGATTGCGTAGGTGGGTCAGGGTCGCTAGCAGGCGATCATTGTCGCGCTGGTGCAGACCGATGGACGGCTCGTCGAGGATATACATGACGCCCACCAGCCCGGCGCCGATCTGGCTGGCCAGGCGGATCCTTTGGGCCTCGCCGCCTGACAGCGTATCGGCACTACGCTCAAGCGTCAGGTATTCCAGGCCGACGTTGACCAGGAAATGCAGCCGCTGCCGGATTTCCTTCATGATCTTCTCAGCGATCTCGCCACGTTGGCCCGGCAGCTCAAGGTGTTCGAAATAGTCGTGGGCCTCGCCAACAGGCAAATGGGTAATCGTCGGCAGGTTGTGGTTATCGATAAACACGTGGCGCGCACTGCGGCGCAGCCGTGAACCACCACAATCCTTACAGGGCTGCTGGCTCAGGTGTCTTGCCAGTTCTTCGCGCATACTCTGGGATTCGGTTTCCCGATAACGGCGTTCGAGGTTTGGCAGCACGCCCTCGAAGGGGTGCGCCTTTTCCATGATGTGGCCGCGGGAATTGACGTACTTGAAGCTGATGTCCTCCTTACCGGAGCCGTGGAGGATCACGTCACGAAAATCTGCCGGCAGGTCGACAAAAGGCGTGTCCATATCGACGCCATAGTGTTCCGCAACGCTGTTCAGCAACTGGAAGTAATAGACCGCACGCCGGTCCCACCCGCGAATGGCCCCCTGGGCCAGGGTTGCTTCCGGATGCTGGACGATCTTCTCCGGATCGAAGAATTGTTTAACCCCGAGGCCGTCACACGTCGGGCAGGCGCCGGCGGGGTTGTTGAAGGAGAACAGGCGCGGCTCAAGTTCGCTGAGGGAATAGCCACACTGGGTGCAGGCATAGAGTGCGGAAAAGGTATGCTCTTCGCCATCGTTATCCATGGGTGCAACCAGCGCGATACCGCTGGCCAGATCCAGTGCTGTCTCGAAACTTTCAGCCAGCCGTTGCTCCAGCCCCGGTTTGACCTTGAAACGATCCACGACCACGTCAATGGTGTGCTTTTTCTTCTTGTCCAGGTCCGGCAGATCATCGATGTCGTAGACCCGGCCATCGACGCGCAGGCGGATAAAGCCCTGGGCGCGCATATTGTCGAAAATCTGAAGGTGCTCGCCTTTTCGATCACGGATGACCGGCGCCAGGATCATCAGTTTGCTGTCTTCCGGCATGGCCAGCACTTGGTCCACCATCTGGCTGACAGTCTGTGCGACCAACGGCTGATCATGATCGGGGCAGCGAGGTTCGCCGGCACGGGCAAACAGCAGACGCAGGTAATCGTAGATTTCGGTAATCGTCCCGACGGTGGAGCGGGGGTTGTGGGATGTCGACTTCTGTTCGATAGAAATCGCCGGCGACAGGCCTTCGATATGATCTACATCCGGCTTTTCCATCATCGACAGGAACTGACGGGCGTAGGTCGACAGTGACTCCACATAGCGGCGCTGTCCCTCAGCGTAGAGGGTGTCGAACGCAAGTGAGGACTTGCCTGAGCCGGACAACCCGGTGATCACGATCAGTTTGTCACGCGGGATGTCGAGATCGATGTTTTTCAGGTTGTGAGTGCGTGCGCCTTTGATCTGGATAGAATCCATGACACTCCTCAAGCAGGAAATGGTATGGGGCAGGTCGTCATGCCCGAAACCCACCAGTATACAGCGTGACGACGGATGCCAAGAAGTATTATGGCTTGACGTTAACCGTCGGGGACACAATCTGGGTAAAGCTGACTGACTACCAATCCAGAGAATCGGAGGGCGAAGGCGCGTCTTCGAGCGTTGGGCTTATCCCTCCGCCAGTTTGTTCCATCAAATCCTGAAGACGCACACGAGTCTCTGCATGGGATTCGGACAGGTCGACAATAATTTCTACGCGACGGTTGAGCGCGCGGTTTGCAGGCGTGTCGTTCGATACTCGTGGTTGTGTGGCTGCAAAGCCCTGGACCCTGACCCGCTTGGGATCGATGCCGCCGCCTTCGATCAGGACGTTGGCAACCGCCGCGGCACGGTCGGCTGAAAGGTTCCAGTTGGAATCGTAGCGGGAACTACGGATGGGTATGTCGTCCGTATGCCCCTCGATAGTGAGATCGCCAGGGATGTTTTTCAGTACCTCGGCCATACGGTAGAGCATGTCTTCGAAGGCATAGGTGAGCGTGGCAGAACCCGATGGGAAGGAACCCTTCTCCTCGATGCGGATCACAATCCGATCACTATCCTTACGCAGATCCAGCTTACCGGTTTCAAGTTCTTCCTGAAGCACCTTCTCCAGCGTTTCTAAATGGCGTTGGGCTTCCTGTTCGCGAGCTTCTGTTAACTGCGTTTCGATCTCCGACTGCGTGGTGTTGGTCTCCAGAACCGGCTCTTCCCGACTTGTTTCCTGACGCACCTCGTTGATAACAGTGGGCTCAGGTTTTGCGGCGGAGAAGTGATCGAAGACAGGCGACGTCCCCATAGGGATTTCCAGAGCCGGTACATCTCGTTGCACACCGAATGCTTTGGATAGCTCATCGGCAATTTGCTTGAATTTGTTGGCGTCGATCTCTGCAAACGACAGCAGCAAGACAAAGAAGCACATCAGTAGTGACATCAGATCGGCAAAGGTGACGACCCACGCAGGTACGCCCGGCTGCTCCTCTTCTGGTAATTCATCCATCGCTAAGTGCCTAGGAAGCCGCTTGTGCTTCAGCGTTCTGGTCGCGCTTGGCCGGCGGCAGATAGCTTGACAGCATCTGTTCAATCACCCGCGGGTTACGGCCTTCCTGGATGCCGATAATGGCGTCGATAATCAACGCCTGGGACCGAGCTTCTTCGGTCATCCGCAACTCGAGCTTGTCGGCGATGGGGTTCGCAAACATGGTGGCGAGTATGGCGCCATAAAGGGTCGTTAGCAGTGCCACCGCCATGGCGGGGCCGATTGACTTGGGGTCTTCCATGTTTGAGAGCATCTGCACCAGACCTACGATGGTTCCGATCATGCCCATGGCTGGGCCAACATCGGCAAAAGCACGGAAAACTTTGGCGCCCATGCGGTTGCGATCCAGGGTGAGCAGTCGCTCCTTTTGCATGAGTTTCTCGATGGTTTCCGCCGGCTGACTCTCCAGCAGGAACTGAACGCCCTGTTTGAGAAAGGGGCTGCTGACTTCCTTTTCTTCCAGTGCAAGCACACCTTGTTTCCGAGCGACATTGGCTATATCAATAACCTCGTTGATGAGATCTTCGGTGTCTGGCAGCTTGAATGAAAACGCTCGCGAAGCGGCCTTGAAGGCGCCGAGAAACTGGGCAACGCTGAATTTCGCCAAAACGACGAATAGGCTGCCGATCAGAACGATGAGGATGGACGGCACGTTCAGGAATACCTGTGCCGAAGCGCCAAGTACAATTGAGGCGCCAATGACCAGCATGGCTCCTACCAGACCTATAAGCGTTGCTAAATCCACTTAAACCTCTACGAATATTCCGAGCATGTTTCCAAGCCAACTTGCCCAATTCGGATTTCGCCGAATTTCCGGCTTGGTGGGGCGGTATCATACGACGAGTTTAAGACCGGCTGAATTTGTGAGCGTGGCAAAACCTCAGGCTTTTTGTCAGGAACAGTGTTTTAACGTAAGTCACGTTTTCAGATTGCGCAAAGTTGACGTTGATCTCGGTTTTCTGCCGGCTGCGCTGCGAACGGGCCATCTGTTACAATTCGACGCCTTATCGCAAACCGATGATCAGGATCCCCCGCCACATGAATGCCCTCGAGAAACGCTCCATAGCTGCATTGGCCTCGGTCTATGCCATGCGCATGCTGGGTCTGTTTATGGTGCTTCCGGTCTTTATGTTGCTGGGGGAGGACCTGGCCGGTGCTACGCCGGCGTTACTCGGGGTGGCAATTGGCGCCTATGGTCTGAGCCAGGCGCTGCTACAGATCCCTTTTGGCATGCTATCGGACCGGTTGGGGCGCAAGAGGTTGATATATGCCGGTTTGATCGTATTCGCTGCCGGTAGCTTCCTGGCTGGAGCCTCGGACAGTATCTACGGCGTGATTGTTGGTAGGATCCTCCAGGGTGGCGGCGCCATAGCAAGCGTTCTGATGGCGTTGTTGAGCGACCTGACCCGGGAGGAGAATCGCACCAAGGCGATGGCGCTGGTGGGGCTGTCCATTGGTATGGCCTTTTCGGCCTCGCTGTTTCTGGGGCCGTTGCTGGGGGCTGCGGTAGGGCTTTCCGGAATTTTCTACGTAACCGGCGCCCTGGCGCTAATCGGCATCCTGCTGGTTTATCGGGTGGTACCCACCCCGGCGGCGCAGAACACCCACCTCGATGCCCATCCCGCCCGGGACAAGTTGCGGCAGGTATTGACCAACCGCCGGTTGCTACGCCTGGATTTCGGCATCTGCGCACTGCACCTGGTGCTGACAGCGGCGTTCCTGGTGATTCCAGTTATGTTGCGGGACGAAGTCGGTCTGCCCCCGACTCAACATTGGTGGGTCTACCTTTCGGTGATGGCGTTGGCCTTCTTCGCCATGGTGCCGTTCATCATCGTTGGCGAGAAGCGGAGGGTGATGAAGCCAATACTTTGCGGGGCGATTGCTTTACTGGCTTTGGCGAGTTTTTCCCTGGCGAAGTTACCGCACACACTGGGGTTTATGTGGGGCGGCCTATTCTTCTTTTTCATGGCCTTTAACCTGCTGGAGGCCTGCCTGCCCTCACTGATCAGCAAAGAGTCGCCGGCGGCGGCTAAAGGCACAGCGATGGGTGTCTACTCGACCTCACAGTTCTTTGGCGCGTTTGTCGGCGGCACCCTTGGTGGTACGCTGCTGGAGCAATCCGGCGTCGAGGCCGTATTCGTCCTGATGGTCAGCGTGTTGCTGATCTGGCTGGGGCTGGCATTGACGATGAAGCGACCGAGTCACGCGTCAAGTTTCATGGTACAGTTGGTCGATGTTAACGGGCGTGGCGTGAAGGTCATCGACGATGCCTTGCGTGGCGTGCCCGGAGTCGAGGATGTGGTGATCCTGGTGGATGCCGACGCCGCTTACCTCAAGGTGGACTACCGGCAATTTGACGCAGCAAGCCTGGAACAGTTTGCCTTCGTCAGGCCCTGAACGCATAACTGAGTGAATTCCAGAAGCCGACCAGGGATGGTGGGTGAAAAGAGACTATTTTGGGAGTCGAACATGGCAAGAGGCGTAAACAAGGTCATCCTGATCGGTAACCTGGGCAACGATCCGGAAACCCGCTACACCCCTAACGGCAACGCCGTCACCAACCTGAACCTGGCGACGGACGAAAGTTACAAGGATCGTCAGACTGGCCAGATGGTGCCCAAGACCGAGTGGCACCGCGTGGTCATGTTCGGCAAGATCGCCGAGGTCGCAGGACAATACCTGCGGAAGGGCTCCAAGGTCTACATCGAGGGTAAGCTACAGACCCGAAAGTGGCAGGGGCAGGACGGTCAGGATCGTTACACCACCGAAATCGTAGTGGACATCAACGGCCAGATGCAGATGCTCGACAGCCGCGGTGCCGGTGGCGACAACGCCGGCATGAATCAAGGGGCGCCATCCAGGCCTCAACAGCAGCCGGCCTACGGTAACCAGGGCCAGGGAGGCGGATCCTCAGGCGGTTACAGCCAGCCGCCGGCCCAGAACCAGGGCGGCGGTGGTATGCCCGAGCCGGTCGACGACTTCGACGACGATATCCCGTTCTAGGCGGCTCTGGTTTAGCTTTTCCTGTCGCATAAAAGCCCCAATTTTTTGGGGCTTTTATTTGGCCATGATGGCGCCCTGACGGAAACTCCGGCCAGCCGTCAGAGGGGGCCATCCGTTTCAGTCCTCATCATCCTCGGATTGACCGTCCCCCATTCCCAGTTCCTTGATCTTCCGGGTCAGCGTATTGCGGCCCCAGCCAAGCAATACTGCGGCGTCCCGACGGCGGCCGCCGGTATGCTTGAGAGCGGTCTCGATCATCACCTGCTCAAATTCAGGCACGGCTGTGTCCAGGATGCCCTGTTTGCCGCGCTTGAGTTCCTGTTCCGCCCAGGCCCGCAGGCCTTCCTGCCAGGTCTGACCGGTAGGTGGGGTATCGGCCTGATCGAGCAGTTCCGGCGGCAGGTCACTGACATGGATCTCTCGACCGCTGGCCATGACGGTGAGCCAGCGGCAGGTATTTTCGAGCTGGCGGACGTTACCCGGCCAGGGCAGGGTGGTGAGGTATTCTTCCGCTTCCGGGCGCAGGAGCTTGGGTTCAACTGAGAGCTCCAGGGCGGCGCGCTTGAGGAAGTGGCGCATCAGGCGCGGAATGTCCTCGCGGCGTTCGGACAGGCGCGGCAAGTGGACGCGGATAACGTTCAGGCGATGGAAAAGGTCTTCCCGGAAAGTGCCGGCCTGAACCAGTTTTTCCAGGTTCTGGTGCGTCGCCGCGATGATCCGCACGTCCACCTTGATTGGCGTTGTACCGCCTACACGGTAAAACTCGCCATCGGCCAGGACTCGCAGCAGCCGGGTCTGGGTATCCGCTGGCATGTCCCCGATCTCGTCCAGGAACAGGGTGCCGCCGTTGGATTGTTCGAAGCGGCCTTGACGGGCAGCACCGGCGCCGGTGAATGCTCCTTTCTCGTGGCCAAACAGTTCGGACTCGATCAGGTCCTTCGGAATCGCCGCCATGTTGAGCGCGATAAACGGGTGACTCGCCCGCGGACTGTGATTGTGCAGGGCCTGGGCGACCAGTTCCTTACCCGTTCCGCTTTCCCCATTGATCAGTACCGTAATGTTGGAATGTGACAACCGTCCAATGGCACGGAAGACCTCCTGCATGGCCGGTGCTTCGCCGATGATTTCGGTGTGGCGCTGCGTGGACTCCGCTTGTGGCTCAGAGGTCGCCCGGCGCTCACGGCTGTGATCGACCGCGCGCTTGACCAGCTCGACGGCATCATCCACATCGAACGGCTTGGGCAGGTATTCGAAGGCACCGGTCTGGTAGCTGGCGACGGCGCTTTCGAGGTCTGAATGCGCGGTCATGATGATCACCGGGATATCGGGGTGATCGTGCACGATCTGCGAGAGCAGGGCGATACCATCGATGCCAGGCATGCGAATGTCGCTGATGATGGCGTCGGGCTGCTCTCGGTCGAGGCGCATCATGATGCCCTCGCCGCTCTCGAAAACCCGTGGCTGCATGTTGGCCTGTGACAGGGCCCGTTCCAGGACCCAGCGAATACTCCGATCATCGTCAATTATCCAGACGTTGGCCGATTGGCTCATGCTTTCAGCTCCAGAGGCAGGAAAATGATGAAATCGGTGCAGCCGGGGACACTCTCGCATTCAACGAGCCCCTGGTGTTGACCGATGATGCTTTGCGTAATCGATAGGCCCAGGCCTGTTCCGTTGGCCCGGCCACTGATCATGGGGTAAAAAATGTTCTGCAACAGATCCGGCGGGATGCCCGGTCCGTTGTCCTCGATGTCGACCCGGCACACTAACCGGTAACGTCGGTGGCCGATGGTGAATTGGCGTAGCGCCCGGGTTCGGAACGTGATGCAGGGCGACTCTTCGGAGACATGGTCGGCGGCTGCTTCCATGGCATTGCGGGCGACATTCAGGAACGCCTGGATCAGCTGCTCCTTATCGCCCTGGAACTCAGGGAGGCTAGGGTCGTAATCCCGTTCCAACCGAACTCGCCCTTTGCTCTCCGCCTCCAGCAGTGTACGGACCCGTTCCAACACCTCATGGATGTTGGTGGACTGGAACTGCGGCGCCTTGTTGGGGCCAAGCATTCGGTCCACCAGGCTCCGCAGGCGATCGGCTTCGTCGATAATTACCCGCGTGTATTCCTTCTGGTTTTCGTCGGTCAACTCACGGTCAAGGAGTTGCGCTGCTCCCCGGATGCCGCCGAGGGGGTTCTTGATCTCGTGTGCCATGCCGCGTACCAGGATTCGGGTGGTCTCCTGTTGGGTCAGCATGTCCTCTTCACGGGTGATGCGCAGCAAACGATCACGAGGCTGGAGTTCCAGCAGTAGCGAATTCGAGTCTGCACCAATATTGGACACCGAATAGTCGACCGTAAACCGCGAACCTGAGAGCAGGGTGAATTCGGCTTCCCGCTTGGTGAACGGCTGGCCAGTACGCGCGGCGTCATGCAGGGTCTCGAAGGCTTCCTCGGAGCCGGTAAACAAGCTCGCCAGGTTCGTGCCCACAATGCGTGAACCGCTGGCTTCCAGCAGGTATTCAGCGGCCGCGTTGATGTATTCGATCGTCAGGTTGCTATCCAGCACCAGCGTCGCGGTCGTCAGATGATCCAGTATTTGTCTGTAGACAATATTCTTCGACATGTTGTCCCTCGCGTTCGATGCGGTAACTGCAAAAAGCGAACCAGTTGTGAACCCCCACGAACGATCTGCGCTTTTTTGGTTAGCAGGTGGCTGGGGCCTGGATATTGGGCTCCGAAACTGCCCAATTTCGGCGCAGCCTACGCCTGGAAAGTAGACATATGTGCCAGATGAATATTTTATTGGGCTTATATATCGCTGTTTTTAATGGATATCTAAAGTTTGCCTACGCTAGGGCGCAAAAAGTGGCGACTGTTGTAAAAAACCGTATGCGCGCTAAGGCCGTTCACCAGCTTGAGGCGCGATAGATCGAGAGATCGAGAGCGCCCCGCTTTTGTTCGAATGGTAGAGGTATTTTGGTGCTCAAGCACCAACTTGGTGCAATAGAGGTCGGAGCTCTTCCTGAGAGCTCCGGCAGGCGGCGGGATTAATTCAGGACAGAAGGGCGGTGGATGGTAAAGCTGATGCTCTGGCCCGGCTGGATAATGCGCCCCTGGCCATCGACGATATTTACCGAAGCTTCGTGGGTACCCCGATAGACATTGTTAACCGAGAACTGCCCCGAAGCATTCTGGCCGATAGGCTGGCCATCAAGAGAGACTTCGAACAGGTGGCCCTGGCGCAATGCTGGCTGGCTGCTGACTGAAAAGGTGACATCGCCGCTGCCGCTATGGAACGCACTGTTGTCTTCAGGAGCCACAAAGCCGACTTTACCGTAAGGCTGGCTCGTTTGCTGATCCCGGTCTTCGTTGCGCCGATTGCGCTCGACGATCTCGCGGACCTGATCGGCCTTCGGCAGGGTAACGGTAGTAACCGGCTTGACGTCGATGGCTTCACCGCCATCCAGTGGCTCATCCGAATAGGTGACGTTGCCCTGGGCATCCACACGCTTGTACACCTCGGCCTGGGCTACGGTACAGGTCATCGTACCGGACAGCGCGACAACGCCGAGTAGAGCGACAATTCGTTTCACGGGAGACTCCCTTCTGCTTCTGGTTTCCTGATTATTGACGGTGCTTTGGCAGCATTGCAACACCTGCTTGTATCTTCAGCGTTACGCGTTGTTCAACTCTCGCGAGATTTTCGCAGGGCACAAAAAAGCCCCGCAATTGCGGGGCTCGGTCTGGTATGCCAATCAACTGCCCGGGGCAGTGTTCCGGCTTTTACACAGAGTAGTAAAGTTCGAACTCGACCGGGTGCGTGGTCATGTTCAGACGCTCGACTTCGCCGCGCTTCAGATCGATGTAGCCTGCGATCATGTCCTCGGTGAAGACACCGCCACGGGTCAGGAACTCGTGGTCCTTTTCCAGTGTATCCAGGGCTTCCTGGAAGGTTTCACACACCGTCGGGATGTTCAGCGCTTCTTCCTTCGGCAGATCGTACAGGTCCTTGTCCATGGCATCGCCCGGGTGGATCTTGTTCTGGATGCCGTCAAGGCCGGCCATCAGCATGGCAGCGAACGCCAGGTACGGGTTGGCAGACGGATCCGGGAAGCGAACTTCGATACGACGCGCTTTCGGGCTGCTCACATAAGGAATGCGGATGGAAGCGGAGCGGTTACGGGCGGAGTAGGCCAGCATAACCGGTGCTTCGAAGCCTGGTACCAGACGCTTGTAGCTGTTGGTCGACGCGTTGGTGAACGCGTTGATGGTCTTGGCGTGCTTGATGATACCGCCGATGTAGTACAGGGCCGTCTCGCTGAGGCCAGCGTAGCCGTCACCGGCGAAGACGTTTTTGCCATCCTTGTTCAGGGACATGTGTACGTGCATGCCAGAACCGTTGTCGCCAACGACAGGCTTGGGCATGAAGGTCGCGGTCTTGCCGTAGGCGTGGGCGACGTTGTGCACACAGTACTTGAGGATCTGGACCTCGTCGGCCTTTTTGGTCAGGGTGTTGGCGCCAACGCCGATTTCACACTGGCCAGCGGTGCCCACTTCGTGGTGGTGCACTTCGATTTCAAGGCCCATGGACTCCATGGCTGCACACATGGCGCCACGCAGGTCGTGCAGGCTATCGACCGGCGGCACCGGGAAGTAGCCGCCTTTAACGCCCGGACGGTGACCGATGTTGTTGCGTTCGAAGTCTTCGCCGGAAACCCACGCCGCTTCTTCGGAGTAGAGTTCGTACATCGCGCCCTTCATGTCGACATTCCAGCGGGCGGAGTCGAATACGAAGAACTCGGGCTCCGGACCGAACAGGGCGCCATCGGCAATGCCGGTGGACTTCAGGTATTCCTCGGCGCGACGGGCAACAGAGCGCGGGTCACGCTCGTAGCCTTGCATGGTGGTCGGCTCGACGATGTCGCAGGTGAGGTTCAGGGTGGTTTCTTCGGTGAACGGATCGATAACGCCCGTGGAGTCGTCCGGCATCAGGATCATGTCGGATTCATTGATGCCTTTCCAGCCGGCGATGGAAGAACCATCGAACATCTTGCCGTCAGTAAAGAAATCTTCGTCGATCTCGCTGGAAGGCAGTGTCACGTGCTGTTCCTTGCCGCGGCTGTCGGTAAACCGCAGGTCAATCCACTTCACTTCGTGTTCTTTGATCAGGTCAAGCGTCTTGGACATTACGCATACTCCGTCAGTTTATGTCTTTTATGGAGCCGGCTCGGCTGAACTGCGGCGAAACAGCCTGTTCAGCGTCCGATTCATTCGACAGGCGCAGGGCAGCTTATCAAATGTGCTGCGGCAGTGCCTGCAAATTCGGCTGCAAACAGCTAAGCAAAGCGCTTGCCAACATCCTTGATTCGGTCGATGGTGGTGCAGAGTGAGCATTTACAGGGCGGATAACAACGACAGCATTGGAGCATTAGCGCGATGATAGTGCGCAGAATGCGCTATAACGGTGCAATAAAGTGATTAACGCACCATAATGGTTCTAAACTTGGAGGCCAAGTCTGTTGGGCTTGAGATCATCGGGTTTGAGCTAAGCAAAGCGTGTGATCAAAATGTGATGGCCCTTGTACCGCTGATCACAATTTGAACGTAGTTACTCCAGGCGGTTTTCGATATACTGCGCGCGCCCAAAGTCTGCCTGGGCGCCAGGCAGTCCTGAAATGGAGCCCTCGAGCTCCCTAACCCGAACATTTCCCGATTTGAGATGGCATGCCGCGCGGGCTTCCTGCGCGCCTATCAGGCCTTTCTCAGGTCAGACGCATGCCGCAGGATTTATTTGTGATCGAAAAACGCCGAAATATCGCCATCATTGCTCACGTCGACCATGGCAAGACCACGCTGGTCGACAAGCTGCTGGAGCAGTCCGGTACCCTGGACCGCAAATCCAGCGGCGCCGAGCGGATCATGGACTCCAACGATCAGGAGAAAGAGCGGGGCATCACCATTCTCGCCAAGAACACTGCGATCCGCTGGAACGAATACCAGATCAACATCGTCGACACCCCGGGTCACGCCGACTTCGGCGGTGAGGTTGAGCGGGTGATGTCCATGGTGGACTCGGTGCTGTTGTTGGTCGATGCCGTCGACGGCCCGATGCCGCAAACCCGCTTCGTCACCCAGAAGGCGTTCGATCGTGGGCTGAAGCCGATCGTCGTCGTCAACAAGGTTGATCGTCCCGGCGCCCGTCCGGACTGGGTCATCAACGAAGTCTTCGATCTTTTTGATCGCCTGGGTGCGACCGACGAGCAACTGGATTTTCCAATTGTCTACGCCTCGGCATTGAATGGCATTGCCGGTCCGGAAGCGGATCAGTTGGCGGATGACATGACGCCGCTGTTCGAAGCGATTACCCAGCACGTACCGGCGCCAGACGTTGATCTCAATGCGCCGTTCCAGATGCAGATCTCCCAGCTCGATTACGACAGCTACGTGGGCGTTATCGGTATCGGCCGCATTACCCGCGGCAAGCTGCGCCCGGGCCAACAGGTATCGGTCATCGATCGCCACGACAAGAAACGCAACGCCAAGGTGCTTGAGGTTAAAGGCTTCCATGGCCTGCAGCGCGTACCGGTGGAAGAAGCCAGCGCCGGCGATATCGTCTGTATCAGCGGTATCAGCGAGCTGTTCATCTCCGACACCCTGTGCGATCCCCAAAATGCCGAGCGCCTTCCGGCGCTGACGGTGGACGAACCGACTGTAAGTATGACTTTCCAGGTCAACGACTCGCCGTTTGCCGGAAAGGAAGGCAAGTTCGTTACCAGTCGTAATATCAAGGAGCGCCTTGAAAAAGAGCTGCTGCATAACGTGGCTCTCCGTGTTGTGCAGGGAGAGACCTCCGAAAAATTCAAGGTCTCCGGCCGTGGTGAGCTTCACCTGTCGGTATTGATCGAGAACATGCGCCGCGAGGGTTTTGAGCTGGGCGTGTCCCGGCCGGAAGTGGTCCAGCGTGAGGTCGATGGTGAGATCCACGAGCCGTACGAATTCGTCGTGATCGACGTGGAAGACCAGCACCAGGGTTCCATTATGGAAGTCATGGGTCTGCGCCGCGCCGAGCTGAAGAACATGGTGCCGGACGGCCGAGGTCGTACACGTCTGGAATTCATCATGCCGGCGCGCGGACTGATTGGTTTCCGCAACCAGTTCCTGACCCTGACCTCCGGTACGGGCATCATCACCAACGTCTTCGACCACTACGGTCCGGTGAAGGGTGGCGACATCGAGCACCGCAACAACGGTGTGCTGGTATCGATGGTGGACGGCAAGGTGCTGGGCTATGCCCTGATGACCCTGCAAGAGCGTGGACGCCTGTTCGTCGATCCGGGTACGGAAGTGTACGAAGGCATGATCATCGGTATCCACAACCGGGACAATGACCTGGTGGTCAACCCGACGAAGGCCAAGCAGCTCACCAACATCCGTGCCGCCGGCACCGACGAAAACGTCATGCTGACGCCGCCGATCCGGATGAGTCTGGAGCAGGCCCTGGAATTCATCGATGACGACGAGCTGGTGGAAGTCACGCCGGAATCCGTACGTATCCGTAAGAAGCTGCTCAAGGAAAACGAGCGGCGTCGCGCGAACAAGAAGTAAGACATTGTTCGAATGTAATGGCGCGCATGCCGCGTCCGACTCGAGCATGTAGCAGATGCTTTAGCTTCTGAGGCGCCGCAAGGCGCCTTTTTTATTTCTAGCGTGCAAGGTGTTTGGGGTCGTCACGTCAGGTGGCTTGGAAACCTGGGCAGCCCTGCGGGCTGCTCCGAAGCTAAAGCGTCGGCTACATTCTAGGTGGAGCTTCTCACCCGCTGCTATCCCTCTTCAGACTGGCAATTCCCCGTCTGATCTCCTAAATTCGGCCAGACTACATCTTTATCCGTCCCAAGGACTCAGAGGTCTGTCTGCCATGCTGTCGCTCTATCCCGACATCAAGCCCTACGCCGAGCATCGCCTGAAAGTGGATGCGCCCCATGAACTCTATATAGAAGAAAGCGGTAATTCCGACGGTATTCCTGTGGTGGTGGTTCATGGCGGTCCCGGTGGAGGATGTGAGGACTACTACCGGCGCTTTTTCGATGCCGAGCGTTTTCGCATCATCTTGTTCGACCAGCGTGGTGCAGGGCGCTCCACACCGCTGGCGGAGCTCGAAGGCAATGACACCCAGGCGCTGGTGGAGGATCTGGAGCGCATTCGCCATTTCCTTGGGATCGATCAGTGGGTGCTATTTGGCGGGAGTTGGGGCTCGACCCTGAGCCTGGTCTATGCCGAAACCCATCCCGACCAAGTGCTTGCATTAATCCTGCGTGGCATCTTCCTATGCAGGCCGCAGGATATCCACTGGTTCTATCAGGAAGGTGCCAGTCGCGTCTTTCCAGATTACTGGAGGGATTATCTCTCAGTGATCCCCGAAGGTGAGCGGGACGATTTAGTGAGCGCCTACTACCGTCGATTGACCAGTCCCAATGAGCTTGAGCAGATACAAGCGGCAAAAGCCTGGTCCGTTTGGGAAGGGCGCTGCGCCACGCTCCATCCCAATCCCCGCGTCGTCGAGCATTTCGGTCATCCCCATGTGGCCATCGCGTTGGCCCGGATCGAGTGCCACTACTTCATGAACAATGCCTTCCTTGAAGCGGATCAAATCGTTCGCGACGCCGGACGCCTGAAAGGGATCCCGGGCCATATCGTTCACGGGCGCTATGACATGGTGTGTCCATTGGACAACGCCCAGGCACTGACCGAAGCCTGGCCGGAAGCCGACTTCGCGATCATCCGTGATGCGGGCCATTCTGCTTCTGAGCCGGCGATCGTCGATGCACTGATGATTGCCTGCGAGAAAGTCGCTGAGTACTACGCGAAAGGGCCCCATCGTCCGGTCTAGGTACAACATGAGCTCGCCCTACGGCGAGGGCTCCCAAAGAGGGCAATAGGGGTTTTGTCTATTTATGTAACCGCCGCTTGCCCACCCGGATCGGGATAATTAGAATCCCGATCTGTTCAATTTCATACCGCCGTGTAATGAAACAATCCAAAAAGCCGCACGGCGCGTGAAAACAGGCCTTTCAGGGCAGAAGGACAAGGAGCCGTTTTTGAAAGCGCTGATCCAGCGGGTCACTCAAGCCAACGTCGATGTGGGCGGCCAATCGGTCGGCCGGATTGATGCCGGTATCCTGCTTTTCCTGGGCGTCGAGCATAAAGACACCCGGGACACCGTTCTTCGCCTTTGCCAGCGCATTCTCAACTACCGAATCTTCGCCGACGATGATGGTCGGATGAACCTCAGCCTCCTCGATACCGGGGGTAGTCTACTTGCCGTTCCACAGTTCACCCTTGCTGCCGATACCCGAAAGGGCCAGCGCCCCAGTTTTTCCTCTGCGGCGCCCCCCGAGCAGGGGAAGCCCTTGTTCGATGCTTTTGTGGAGCAGGCGGGACAGTCATTGGGTTCGGCGCGGTTGGCAACGGGGCAATTCGGTGCGGACATGGCAGTAAGCCTGGTAAACGATGGGCCTGTCACCTTCGTTCTGGAAGCGTGAGGCGTGAAGTTTGTAGCTGTAGCTACGGTTGCCCTTTGTCACAAAGTCGTAATGATTACCGTGATTCAATGCGGCGCAAGTGAAACGGCGCTGGCCAAAGGTCGGAGTTGAGTCGGTGGCGAGTTGTGCTACCTTCCGGGCGTCTGGCGGGCTGAGCAATTTGGGGGCGCGCTAATATTTAATGCTTCATCTTGGAGCGGCTCAATCACAATCATGACAGCATGTTTAGTTTTAAGTGGCTGAAAATTAAAAATAATTGTGAATTGGCCTAAAAGTTGTTGGTGGAGTTCGGAATTGTTCGGAGTGTGGTGCCTAAAAAATCGCCACAAAAAATTTGCAAAATAGCGCACAGTGTATTAAAACCTAGTCATCATGCAGTGCATTAAGAAGCTACTGTAAGTGACTGACCTTTAAGGCCTAGCAAGCGATTGAAGTAGATGCTTCTCGAAAAAACGCCAAGCACGGTCACAAGGTGAAACGAAATCACACATGAATAATTTCTGTAATTCCGGAAGGATACAGGCGGAAGTAACGGGAATGACATGTTTGATTCACATAATGGGTCTGTCAGGGCCCAATACTAAAAACGGGTAAAAACCCGCGGCTAAAACCTGAGTTAACTCAAGAAGGAAGACGCAACATGAAAAAGACTCTGATCGCATCGGCTGTAGCGGCGGCTACATTCTCCGGCGCTGCTCTGGCGCAGGAAAGCAACCTGCCGACCGTTTACGGTAACATCCAGTATGCGGTGTACTACGAGGATATCGACGGTACCTCCGAGCTGAGCCACTTCGACAACGGTTCTACTCTGGGTGTTAAGCACGACCACGAAATTGCCCCGGGCCTGACTGGCTTCCTGAAGCTGGAGCTTGAAGGTCTGGCTGCTGACGACAAAGACCGTGAAACTGGTCTGGAAGATGTCGACGAAGCTTACATCGGTGTTAAGGGCGACAGCTTCGGTCAACTGTGGGTTGGTTCTGACGACTCCGTATACGAGTCAGCCATCGTTGGCATTGCTAACTTCTACGAGGTTGGTGACAACTTCGGTGGCCTGCAAGATACTGGTGAAGGCGACCTGATCCAGTACCAGACTCCGTCCTTCGGCGGCCTGACTTTTGCCGGCGCTGTTCAGATCAACGGTGATGGTGATGATCAGTCACTGTCTGACAAGAACGGTAAGAAGTCCTACCCGTACCAGTTGGTTGCTGCCTACGAAATGGACGCGCTGAGCTTGGCCGTTGCTATGGATTCTAACGACGGTGGCGATGATAACAACGAGAACACCTACGGTGTGCGCGCCGCATACTCTATGGATAACCTCTCCCTGTCCGCTGAGTATCAGACCCGCAAAGACGATGCTGATCTGGCCGGTGTCATGGGCGTTTACACACTGGGCGCCAACCAGTTTGCTCTGTCATACGAACTCAAGTCTTTCGACGAGACTGATGACGATCAGGACATCGTAACTCTGCAGGCGCTGCATAACCTTTCCGATCACATGTACGTCTATGTGGAGGGTTACCTGAAGTCCTCTGACGAAGATAACATCAACGAGTTCTTCCAGAATGGCGAGACCGTTGCTGTTGCCGCTGACGAGAAGAGTGGCGTAGCTGTTGGTGCGGTTTACTACTTCTGATCCAGGCTTAGCCTGATCTAGAAGCAGTACCAAACCAGAAAACCGGCAACCTTCGGGTTGCCGGTTTTTTTGTGCCTGAAATTCTCTGGCGTTATGCTCATACGCGGTCGATAAATCTCCCGGGAGTCCAACCATGGCTGAAGAGCTGGAAATCAAGCTGACCCTCGCATCCGATAGCTCCGAACGGGTCCTAGCCTGGATAGCGGATAAGCACGCGGGTGAGCTTTCCAGCAAACACCTGCTCAATCGCTACTACGACACGCCTGACCAGATGCTTAACCAGCAGCGTGCCGCCTTGCGGGTTCGGCAGGCGGGCACCCATTACATCCAAACCCTCAAGACCAAGGGCGAATTCGTCTCCGGAGCCCACCGCCGCAACGAATGGGAGTGGCCGCTACCCGGGGCAAACCTGAATCTAGGTCTCCTGGCTGATACGCCTATTGCGGATCGGGTCAACCTGGCGGAGCTCGAGGTGATCTTCGAGACCAATTTCCAGCGCCAGAGTGTCATCCTGGAGGAAAACGATGCGTCAGTGGAGTTCGCCCTGGATCTCGGCAAAATCGTCGCCGACGATAAGGCGCTTGATCTGGCCGAAGTGGAGTTCGAGCTTAAAAGCGGTGACAGTGGTGCGTTGATGGCCTTGGCGGTGGAGCTTTCCGGCCGGGCACCGATGTTTCTGAATCTGGTGAGCAAGGCGGAGCAGGGCTACTGGCTGGCCGGGCTGGGTGAGCCGTCACCGGAAGTGGTCGGCGACGATAGCGTTACGGCCTTTCTGCGGGCTGTGAGCGTGCAGTGGCTGACAGGCGTAGCGAGCGAAGCCTTGCAATCAGCCATTGAGGCGATCGAGACGAGCGCCGAAAACTTAGGCCTCCGGTCCCAGTGGCAGTGGGTGCGTGAGCAGGCATCGACGTCGCAGCATCCTCGCTGGATGTTTCAGCCGCCACTGGTCCAACTACAACTGGGGTTGCTGAACGGCTAGTCCTGTTTGTCGGTCGGCACCTTGGGGATCGTCGCACCCGCTTGCGGCTGATCGTCCTGGAGATTATGCCAGCGCTCAAGGAAAGCCCGGTAACGATCCAGGGCATCGACCAGTTCCTCGGTCGGCGGCGTGTCTGCGGATTTGACCAGTACGATCAGGCCGCGGCCTTCGACTTCCTTATCCGGCTCCGGATGGCAGACCACCCGATTCTCCTCATCGATATAAGCCAGGGCGGTACCTATGCCATGCCTTATCAGTGCGCTGACGATATCCGCCCAGGTGAGGTCGTCGAGGTTTAGCTCGTAGCGATGCGGATGGTCGTTCTGGTAGTTGAACAGATCCT
This sequence comes from Marinobacter nanhaiticus D15-8W, assembly GCF_036511935.1. Taxonomy (NCBI): domain Bacteria; kingdom Pseudomonadati; phylum Pseudomonadota; class Gammaproteobacteria; order Pseudomonadales; family Marinobacteraceae; genus Marinobacter; species Marinobacter nanhaiticus. The sequence goes on from NZ_AP028878.1 coordinate 987,762, forward strand.
CCAGCACCTTCTCCGATCCGGGAGAAACGACGGCCCGGACCATGATTTCCGGATAGGTGCGAACAGGGCGAATGACGGTACGAATACCCATGGTTGTATAGCGATGGCGGTCCTCATCGCGAACGCATTCAAGCGTCGCCCGATGACAGAGCTTGAGATCGTTGAGCCGATGGGCAATGTTGAAGGTGACGCTATCCGAGTCCGGGTCTGACTCGTCCGGTGCGAGCACGATGATGTGGCGGGCATCGATGATATTGACGGCCCGGAGGGCTTGCGGGTCGCCGCCCGAGCCATGATAGTGCACGAGGCCGGCATCCCTCAGTTCCGGCGGGAGTCCTTCCGGGTACTGTTGTGTCAGAATCTGTATGGGCACGCTCTCGTAGCCCGGCACCGCCCGGATCTGGCTCGAAAGCCGCAGGAAGTATTGTTGGCCGCCGTATTTTGGGGTGTTGATGATGACGATATGATTCTTCATGTTGTATCTCCAGCGGCCTGTCAGTATGCGCTCGCGCCGATAGAACCGGTATTCGATGTAGTCGCTGACGATCAGCGTCAACACGGTGATCGCCATGATGTACATCACTGCAACGGTAATGAGCCGCCCCCAGGGGGTCTGGGGAGAAATGTCACCGTAGCCTACCGTCGCTAGTGTGGTGAAGGTCAGCCAGAAAGCCTCAAGCAACGACAGTCCTTCAAAAGTCATCATGGCGATGATGTGGATGCCGACGAGGGACAGCAGCGCAATCAGCAGGCGTTTGATCCGTTGGCGAATCACCCCCGACATGGGAAGATGCGAGAAGTGGTGCTCGGCGGTAATGGCGCGTCGGTCTTTATTCAGCATCGCGGCGAAACTTCCGGTCCGGGCCTGGGTGTCTTGTGAATCCGCTCTCCCTCTGGGTGAGGGGGATTCGGACGCAGCTCCAATGTCAATGTGTGGCCTGAAGGTATAGAGAATTCAGGTATAAGTCTAATCGCTTGGCGGACAATCGTCTGGTTGTTTAATCAGAGGTTACCCGGCCGTCTTGTCCAGGTGACCAACAAGAAAGCCAACACCAAAAACGAAATACTCAAGCCTATGGTTTCATCACACGCGGAAATGCCCGCAGTCCCCGAATCCCTCGAACCTGATCTGCATAAGGTGTCTAAGATCCTGGATGCCATGGCACTCAATCAGGCTATAAACCAGGACACCGCGATCACCCGGGCCGCTTGGGAGCGTGCCTTGCTCTACAGCCTTTTCCTGAGGGAGGTCGCTGAGCGTGATCCCGAGTATTTATCCGAGTGGCTGGAAGCCTGGCCGCTGTCAGAGCCGACGACGACTGACGGCGTATCGGCCTGCTGGCAGCGTTACCTCGCCAGGGTGACCGACGAGCACAGCCTGCACCGTGAGCTGCGCCTATTCCGTCGGGAGTGCATGTTCCGGATCGTCTTTCGGGATTTCCTGCGCCTGGCAGACCTTAACGAAACTATGGCCGCAGCCAGCAGTCTTGCCGATGTTGCTATCGGCGGCGCCCTGGCTTGGCTTCATGAGGATGCCTGTGAACAGTGGGGCACGCCTTACGGTGCCGATCCGGTAACGGGAAAAGAAACGCCCCAAAAGATGATTGTGCTGGGCATGGGCAAACTGGGTGGCTTCGAGCTGAACGTGTCGTCGGATATCGATTTGATCTTCGCGTTTCCGAGCAACGGCGAAACCCGGGATGGCCGGCGAACCCTCGATAACCAGCAGTTTTTCACGCGGCTCGGTCAACGGCTTATCCAGGCGCTGGATCAACTGACAGCAGACGGTTTCGTGTTTCGCGTTGATATGCGGCTGCGCCCATACGGCCAGAGCGGCGCGCTGGCATTAAGCTTTGCCGCGCTGGAGGCCTACTACCAGGACCAGGGGCGGGACTGGGAACGCTATGCCATGGTCAAGGCGCGGGTGGTCGCGGGAGATCAGAAGGCGGGGCGGGTGCTTATGGAGAGCCTGCGGCCGTTCGTCTACCGCAAATACATCGATTTCAGTGCCTTCGAATCCCTGCGCAACATGAAGGCGATGATCAGCCGGGAAGTCCGCCGCAAGGGGCTTGAGAACAACATCAAGCTGGGTAGCGGCGGTATCCGGGAGATTGAGTTCGTGGTCCAGGCATTCCAATTGATTCGCGGCGGCCGCGATCGTGAGCTGCAGCAGCGCGAACTATTGAAGATCCTACCCGAGTTAATGAACCTGGAACTCCTGCCCAAGGCGGTGACCGATGAGCTGGCGGCGGCCTACGTTTTCCTGCGCAATGTCGAACACGGCCTGCAGGGCATGGCCGACCAGCAAACACAGGAACTCCCGGATACGGCACTCGAGCAGGCCCGCTTGGCGCTGATCATGGGCTTCGAGGATTGGTCGGCTTTCCATCGGGAGTTGGATGATCACCGTAAGCGTGTGGCCAAGCATTTTGCCGACATTATCGCTTCGGATGACGAGGAGGCAGAAGAGCAGGAAGCCAGTGAGCGATGGCAGGAGATTTGGCTGGGGGAGCTGGAGCCGGATATTGCCGCCGAGCGTCTGGAGAGCGTCGGCTTTGAACAGCCCAGTGAGAGCTTCGAACTCCTTCAGAAACTGCGCCAGAGCCGCACGGCTCAAATGATGCAGACCGAAGGGCGTCGGCGCCTGAACCGTTTTATGCCGGTGCTGCTCGAGGCGTTGAGTGATGGCGAGGCCCCTTCGGAGACCTTGGGACGTGTGCTCCAGCTTGTCGAGGCGGTACTGCGGCGGACGGCCTACCTGGTGTTGTTGCTGGAGAACCCCGAGGCGTTGAAGCAGTTGGTTCGGCTGTGCAGTGAAAGCCCCTGGATCGCCCGCCAACTGGCCGAAACGCCTTTGCTTCTGGATGAGTTGCTCAATAAGGAAAGTCTTTATCATCCGCCCTCCAAGCAGGAGCTTGAGGACGACCTGCGCCAGCAACTCCTGCGTATTCCGCTTGAGGATCTGGAAGAGCAGATGGAGGTGCTGCGCCACTTCAAAAAGACCCATGTGTTGAGGGTGGCGGCCTCGGAAATACGTGGCACACTGCCGCTGATGAAAGTGAGCGATTACCTCACCTGGATTGCCGAGGTTGTGCTCGACCATGTCGTGGACGTCGCTTTCTCCAATCTGGTCAGCCGTCATGGCTACCCGCGCCATGAAGACAGTCAGTCCAGCGACAGCGACTTTGCCGTTATCGGGTACGGCAAGCTCGGGGGCATCGAACTGGGTTACACCTCGGACCTGGACCTGGTGTTCATTCACACCGCGGACCCCCAAGGTACGACCAACGGCGAGAAACCTATCGACAATGCGGTGTTCTATACCCGGCTAGGGCAGCGCATCGTGCATATCCTCAATGCGCAAACGCCCTCGGGCCAGCTGTACGAGGTGGATATGCGTTTGCGTCCCTCAGGCAACTCGGGCCTGTTGGTCAGCAGCCTCTCCGCTTTTGAGAAGTATCAGCGCGAAGACGCCTGGACCTGGGAGCACCAGGCCCTGGCCCGGGCCAGGGGCGTCGCGGGCAGCAAGGATGCGCTGGCGGCATTTGAAGCGCTGCGTCACGACCTGCTTTGCCAGCCCCGGGACCGCAAGAAGCTGCGCGACGAAGTCATGGAGATGCGGGAAAAGATGCGCGAGAACCTGGGGTCGAAGGCTGGCGAGACGACCGAGGTTTTCCATATCAAGCATGACGAAGGCGGTATCGTCGACATCGAATTCATGGTGCAGTACCTGATGCTGGCTTATTCCGCAGAGCATCCGGAGCTGACCCAATGGTCCGATAATATTCGTCAAATGGAGGAGCTTGGTCGGGCTGGTGTGCTACCGACCGAAGATGCCGAAAAGCTACGGGAGGCTTATATCACACTGCGTTCGACGATCCACCGCAGGGCCTTGCAGAACCTCAATAGTCAGGTCGAGAGGGATGCTTTTGCCTCCGAAAGAGCCTACATCTGGAGTGTATGGCAGCGGGTCATGGGCTGAACGTCGAGGTGGCAATGCTCAGGTCATGGGGTGTCTGCAGTCGTACTGGTTACTTCGTCGGTCCCCGTTTTCCTGCTAGAATGCCCGTCTTTTACAGTGTTTCCGGCTCGGTCGCGAAGCACTTTCATGGCTGGTTTCAGGAGCAATAAAGATGTCGATGGCGGATCGTGACGGCCTCATCTGGCTGGATGGTGAAATGGTGCCCTGGCGTGACACCAAGGTGCACGTGCTGACCCACACCCTGCATTACGGCCTTGGCTGTTTTGAGGGGGTGCGAGCCTACAATACCGAGAAAGGTCCTGCCATTTTCCGTCTTCAGGAGCACACGGACCGCCTTTTCCGCTCTGCCCACATTCTCAATATGAAGTTACCGTTCACCAAGGAGCAGGTAAACGAGGCCCAGCGCCAAGCGGTTCGTGAGAACAATCTGGATGAAGCATACATTCGTCCGATGGTTTTCCTCGGCTCTGAGGGCATGGGGCTGCGTGCTGACAACCTCAAGGTGCACCTCATGGTCGCCGCATGGAGCTGGCCGTCCTACATGGCCCCGGAGGCCCGTGAGCTGGGCATCAAGGTGCGCACGTCTTCCTACACGCGCCATCACGTCAACATCACCATGTGTAAGGCGAAGGCCAACGGCAACTACATCAACTCCATGCTGGCCCTGAACGAGGCAATTGCCTGCGGTTGCGAGGAAGCCCTGCTGCTGGACAACGAAGGCTACGTGGCCGAAGGCTCCGGCGAGAACATCTTTATCCTGCGTGACGGTGTGCTGCATACGCCAGAACTGACCTCCTGCCTGGAAGGTATCACTCGTCAGACCATTCTCGATTTCTGCAAAGAGCTGAACGTGCCCGTGCGCGAACGTCGTATCACCCGCGACGAGGTCTACATTGCCGACGAAGCCTTCTTCACCGGCACCGCCGCCGAAGTCCTGCCGATCCGCGAGCTGGACGGCCGCGTCATAGGCCAGGGCAAGCGTGGCCCGCTGACCGAGAAGCTGCAGGGGATGTACTTCGATGCGGTGAAGGGCAAGCGGACCGAGAATCTTGGTTGGCTCACCGCCGTCCGTAACTGATGTCATGTTCGGCCGAGGCCCGGTTGCATCGGTCTGCCATGAAGTCAGCAAACCATTCAAATCCAGAGTTAAGCCCAGGAAGATCCCATGGCCGACGTAATCAAGGTGCCCGTCTCGTTCGGCGAGGTACTCGACAAGATCACCATCCTCGAAATCAAGTCCGAGCGTATCAAGGACGAAGAAAAAGTCCGCAATGTCCGTCTGGAGCTGGATGAACTGAGCGAGACCTGGAATGAAGCCGTTCAGGATCAGGCTGTGATCGCGGATCTACGTAAACAGTTGAAGTCCGTCAATGAGCAGCTTTGGGTGATCGAGGACGATATTCGCGACCAGGAGGCGGCGCAGGATTTTGGCCCCCGCTTTATCGAACTGGCACGCGCGGTCTATGTGACTAACGATAAGCGCGCGGCGATCAAGAAAGAGATCAACCTGGCGCTGGGCTCACGCTTTGTTGAAGAGAAGTCCTATCAGGACTACACCGCCCGCAAGTAAGCCTCTCCGGGAGCTGGCGCTTTGCCAGCTCCTCTCTCATCATGCGTCAGCCGGCCGATAAGATATTCTGACGATTGTCGACCCATTGATCGAAACGTTGGCAGACGTCCTCAACGCTGATCAGCTCCATCGCTCCCGGGTATTCGGCCTTTGCTCCCCAGCGCGCCGTGTCTATGTCCTTCCCCGCAAACTGCTTCAGTGCTTCCGGGTAGCGGTTGACGCACAGTTCCAGGGAATTGTAGGGGCCGGAACGATAAGGATTGCTCGCAGCAAAAAGGCCTAGCACGTCCGTGCCCATGGCGCTGGCAATATGTGCAGGGCCCGTATCCGGAGCGACCAGCAGGTCCGCTTTACTGAGCAGCGCCGTAAGCTGTTTGAGCGTGTCCTTGCCGCAGATGTTGAGCGGTTGCTCGCGCATCTGGTTTTCTATCGACTCGCAATAGTCCTTTTCATGCGGCGCTGGGCTGCCAACGAGAATGACCTGTGCGCCATGATTGAGTATGGCGTGGTCCGCCAGTGCCGCGTAGTGCTCGGCCGGCCAGTTCCGGAGGGGGTGACTGGCGCAGGGACTAATGACGACGTTAAGCCTGTCAGGCGAAAGATGGCTGTCAGCGAAGGCTAGATCGGTTTCGGCGAGTGGAATAGTCCAGCAAGGTGGCGCGGCTCTCAGACCAAGAGGTTCCAGAAAGCTCGCTAGACAGTCGCGGACATGCTGTCTCTCCGCAGATGCAATTCGCCGATTAATGAAGAGACTGTGCAAGTCCTTGCTGCGCGCCTGATCGTAACCGACCTTGATCCTTGCCGGGATAACTGCCGCGGCCAGATTGGCTCGAAAGGCGACTTGCATATGTAGCAGGGCATCAAATTTTTGACCTTTCAACGACCGGCGCAATTCCCGATAGCCGTCGATTCCTGCCTTTTTGTCGAAGATCACGAACCTGACCCCCGGTAAATCGCCGATCAGCTTTGCCTCTATCTTCCCGATAACCCACGTGATCTCGATGCCTGGAAGCTGTTCCTGAAGGCTGAGAACCACGGGAATGACATGGGTGACGTCTCCTATGGCGGAAAGGCGGAGAATGCAGATGGATTTGATCAAGACGCTGTCCGTTTATCCTGTACTGATTGTTAGCGGGCCTGCGGCCCCGGTTCTGATAAGCTAGCGGCCATTCTAGCCTAACCGTCGAACCAGCGTCTCTCCGGGATCTGTTAGCCTCGTATTTTATGGGCGTGCGAACGGGCCAGAGGCTGGTTGGGGCTCACTTATGGGGCCAAAAAGGGCGAAACTCCACACGATATGTTTTAAACGTTATGTGTTCCGAAAAAACAGATGGACCGATTGACGCTGTCGTCACCTGGGTGGATGGTGATGACCCGCAACACCGCCAGAAGCTGGAAGCCTACCTCGGCCGGCGTGCTCGAAGAAGGCCCAAGGCGGCGGCCGAGACGCGATATGCCGATCGAGGTGAGCTCGAATACTGTGTCGCATCCCTCCTTCGTTTTGCGCCATGGCTCAGGTATATCTTTATTGTGACTGATGCCCAGAGGCCCGGTTTCCTGGACCGGTTGCCGGCCGACGTTAGCGACCGGGTGCGGGTGGTGGATCATACAGATATTTTTCATGGCATGGCCGAGGGGCTGCCGACGTTTAATAGTCTTTCTATCGAAACAGTGTTGTGGCGGATACCCGGATTGGCCGAAAAGTTCATCTACTTCAATGACGATTGTTTCCTTATTAAGCCGGTCTTAGCCTCGGAGTTTTTCGATCAGGGCAAGGTTGTGTTGAGGGGGACGTTTCGGCCCATGATACAGCCATCCTTACGAAGGACGCTCAAACGTTTCATTGGTATAGGCCGTCCAACACGTCGGACGTTGCAGTCGGAAACTGCGGGACTGGTCGGCATGGAGGAGCGCTATCTGGATGTTGGGCACATACCGCATCCGATGCGTGTTAGCACCTTTAGAGACTATGCCCGAGAGCATCCTCAGCAGATGCGCCATAACGCTACATACCCGTTGCGGCACGTCAGGCAATTCTGGCCGATTGCCCTCGCGAACCACCTGGAAATAAGACATCATTCTGCCGAAATTTCGGCGTATCCGGAGTCCCTCTATCTGAATTCAAAGTCAGGCATCCGCGACATAGCGTTATTGCAGGACGCGGAGCAGCGACCCGAGTGCAAGTTTCTATGCGCACAGAGCCTCGATAACGCCAGTGAAGAATTTATGGCTTCCTGGATGGACTGGATGGATCGAAATGTCGGTCGCTTTCAGAGTGATTTCGTTCAGCATTTGAACTAGAGGAAAGACTGCCCGTTTTTGTTTTTTTGCGCAGCGAGCAGGAACTGCGAATGTCCTATTGTTTTGATCACCGCCACTACCGCGTGGTTTCTCAACTCGAAGAAGATGCCGGGCGGGCGCTCGTGGATGCCGTTCTTGATGGCACGATCACCCGTGAGAAGGTTTTTCGGGATAATTGGCGTACGTTAAGTGCGCAGGTGCGTTTTCGGGGTGAATCGCTTCTGCTCAAGGTCCCTCGCGCCAGGAACAGCCGTCGATGGGAGCGTTTCCTGACTCGCTTCCGGGCGAGTGATGCCGTGCGTACGTTCCGGCATCTCGAACTGATGTCGACGATGGGGTTTGCCGTCCCAGACCCCATCTTGGCTTGTGAGTTGCGGCAGGGCGGCGTCGTCACGGACGCCTTCGTCTGTTATCGATTTGTGGAGGGGCGCGTTGCCGGGCCGCAAGATGCCGGGGCGATCCTAACGTCCCTCCAGGCCCTGCACGATTGCGGTTATCTTCGAAACGATGCGCAGATGGCCAACTTTGTAATTTCGGGTGAGACCGTATATTTCATCGACTTCAGGTTGAAAAAGCCCCGATTCCTACCAGCCTTGCAGAAAGCCCGGGAGCTTGCGCGATTTCTTCGAAGCTGCCCCGAAGGGCAGGGCAGTCCGCGCGTTACCGCTACCTCGCCAGGGTGGTTATGGTTGGCCATGCGCCTCGATGATATGAGTGTTGGTATGCGGAAACTTAAAAGGCGAATGCGGTCCTGATTTGACGATGTCCTCTTCAGGGGTGCAGTGGTTTATTGGTGGAGTGACCCATGAAAACGGCCGTACTCTTTTGCCCTTCCCAGGTATGGGGTGGTATCGAAAAAAATGTCCACCTCAGAGCCAAGTTGCTCGGAGAAGACGGCGTTAGCGTCGTTGTTATCCTGTTGGAAGGCTTCTTTGCGGAGCGCTTCGCCGATTTGCCGAACGTGCGAGTTATTGAAGTTGCTTCGCGTGGCGGTGACTTCAATATCTTCGTCGTCGCCAACTACGTGAAGATTCTGCGAGAAATTGCCCCCGACGTTGTTTTCGCCGCATTGAAAAAAGATTGGTGGCTGGTTTCGTTGGCGTCGAAGATCGCAGGCGTCGATCGCGTTGTCCTCTATCTGGGCATTGCCCGACGGGTTAAGAGCCCGATCAAGTATTTCGTGATTTTCAGGTTGATGAAATCGGTGTTGATGGTAAATAGCGATTCCCTGAAATATGCCATGTTGAAGCACTCGCGTTTTTTTGACGAAAGCAATGTATATCGGGTCTACAACGGTTTTGACGCGCCTCCCGCTGAGACGAAGCCGTTGGATTTCAAGGCGATGTTCAATCTTCCGAATGACGCTGTCCTTGTGGGGTGCGCCGGTCGTTTCAGTCCCCAGAAGGGCTTTGATCTGTTGCCCGACGTGCTGGCCAAACTTCCCGAGCACGTACACGTGGTGCATGCCGGAGAGGGGGAGTTTGAAGAAACGATTAAAGCGGCTATCCAGTCGCGCCCGGAGTCCGAACGGATCCATTTTCTTGGCTACCACCAAGACATGCCCGCATTTTTCGGAGGCATCGATATATTTCTACTGTGCTCGAGGAACGAAGGTATGGCCAACGTACTCAACGAAGCCATGAGTCACGGCGTACCTGTCGTCTCAACACGTGTGCCGGGAAGCGAAGAGCTTCTGGCGCATGGGGAGTACGGTATGCTCGTGGATATCGATGATGTGCCAGCCATGGCGAAGGCGATTCGTTCTATCGCAGAGGGAGAACGCTCGTTTGCGCCCGAAAAGCTTGAACGGTGGATTGTCGATAAATTTGGCCTCGAGAAAATGATGCGTGAAACGAACAGGGTGTTTTTCCCGGCTGACCGGAGTTAAGTATTGGGCCAGGATGTCCAATCATGTGACATGCATGGCGCGGACCTCGAGATGGAGTTGTTTTGGCTACCAAGTATCGACTAAGGGCTTTTTGGATTGATGCATACAACCGCCTCAGGTTTGGTACTGAAGCGCCCCGTTATGCCGAACGCATCTGGATTCCACCCGACCGCTGCAAACGATATATCGAGGCCGCGGATCTAGCAGACCACTTTGGCGCCAGGGTGCGTCAAATGTCTGGCCGTGTTGTCTCTGACTGGCCCGTGTCGCTTGAGCAACCGTTCGAGAACCACCCAAAACTGACTTATTGCTGGGAGCATTGGCGGGACGGCAAAGACTGGTACGAGTCAGGTGCTATCGACTTTATGTTGCAACGGATTGCTGTTTCTCCAACCGGCGTCACGGATAAGTGCCGAACGCCAGAGGATGTGGAACACCGTTTCGAGACCCTTGACCGAATCTGGGATCAGGTTCGGGGAAGGGGACATTTCCCTACGCGGCAGACGCTGGATGGGAGCAATTATCGCGAGGTCGGAGGTATCCTGATGCATCTTGGGCCGGGCGGCGAACCCATATTTTCCGGGGCTGGCTGCCATCGATTTGCAATGGCCATGATGCTGGACACGCCTTTCCCGGCCCAGCTTGGCTGTGTTCATATGTCGGCGCTGGAGCATCTGCCCAATTTCCGCTTGGGGGAATAACTCCCCTGCGTTGACGGTGCTTCTTGCCCACAAGCAGGGTCTACGAAAAGGGATTCATGGGATCGGCGAGGAAAGCTTCGACAACTGATTTTGAACTGAATGGCGCTAGCCAGTCCGGTTTGACCTCAACAGGAAGCCTCTCGACAGTCGTCTCAAGTCCCTCTGCCAGCCCCTTAATGGTGCGCGGTGTCAGATACTGTTCGAGTTCGCCTTGAAAAACAGAGCGGACACCGCCGCGACTGTCCACTGAGAGAATAGGCGTTCCGCAAGCTAAAGCTTCTGTGAGCACGATGCCCAGCCCTTCGTACTCTGACGCGAGTACAAAGAGATCGGCCTGCTTCATCCAGGGGTAAGGATTGCTGCGTTTGCCGGCAAAATACACGCGGTCCGATAGTCCCAACTTCTTCGCTTTCTCTTCGAGTTCCTTTCGAAGAGGGCCTTCTCCGATGATGACGAGTCTTTGGGGAATTCGGGCCACCTTGAAGGCATCCAATAGCAATGCATGACCTTTTTGTGGCACCAGGCGTGCGACGTTCACGATGTAGGGGGCGTCGGGAAGATCTGGTTCGCTTTCATCGGCCATTGTCTGGATCGCCCTAACCGGACAAGGATTGGTGATGACGCTTAAGCTGCGGGGGCGGATGCCCCCAAGGGCAAAAGCTTTTCTGGCCGATTCTTCCACGCCTGACGAAACGCAAGCGAGATGACGGTTCTCGAAAACCAGTCTCCACTCCAGCTTTTTCTGCCACAGCGGCCGATCATAGTGGATGACGTTTTCGAGTACGTAGATCGCGCGTTCGTCACGGAAAGACCAAAAGTACTTGAACGTGCCCAGCCCCCGGAAAATGATGCGATCAAATTGGCCGTACTGTTCTTCCAAGCGTTTAATTTTCCGTCCGAGCAACCAGCCGCTGAGCCATCCGACCCACATGAAGTGGGATCTCGGGAGGAGTACGCCCAGGAGCAGTCGTGAAAGTAGGAAAAGCGGAATCCCGACGATAGATTTGAATAAGGCCCGTAGCTGGTCGTGGTAATGCACGTTGACGGCAGGCTCTTGTGGGTGCAAATCCCGGGGGTTGTCACGACAGGAAAGCAGGTGACTTTCGTGACCTTCTTCTGCGAAAGCATCCGCGAGGTTCACCGCGACACGCTCCATCCCGCCCATCTTCAAGCTATGGATGACAACCAGGGTTCTCATGAAGCTATTTTCTTCTCGATACCGTTTTCCGCCCAGAATATGCGATTGTCTTTGACGGCATCCCGTATAGCGCGATTTCTGGCCCATATTTCCGGCTTGGAATAGCCTCGGGCGTGGTCGAGGTGAAGGCAGACGGTACTGAACCGAATCTGTCTGGACTTATGCCCAAAATTCCACAGACGTTCGCCAAGCTCGCGATCAAGACCGCCATATTGCATGTCTTCGTTGAACCCGTTGACGGCAATGAGGTCCTTGGTCCAGGTGGAACTGTTCATGCCGTTCCAGCTCGCGGCAGCGGGTGTAACCGTGTTCAAGAACCTTTTTACCCAGGGAGAGGGAGAAAGCTTCCAGAGCTTGTGGCTTTTGGGTTGCCCGCTATCGATAAGCCATTGCGGGTTGAAGATGACGCCAGAGCGAATGTCGTCCTCTGATATTTTTTCGGAGACAGGCATGGTTAACTTGATGTAGCCCCCGGAGAGAAAAAAGCCGGGTAGGGCGAGGTTGCGATGGGTCTCGACGAGATTGGGTTCAGGTATACAGTCTCCATCCGTAAAGATCAGGTAATCACAATTTGTGCTGCTGATCACCCGGTTTAGGATCTGGCACTTTCGGAAGCCTTCGTCTTCCTGCCAGAAGTGGTCGATTTCCAGTAAGCCACGGGATTTGAAATGTTCGATGAGTTCACGGGTCGAATCTGTTGAGCCGTCGTCGGCAATGATCACCCGAAAGTCTTTCACGGTCTGGCTTTCGTAGCCCGTAAGCACCTTGGCCAGCCAGGCCGGCGAATTATAGGTGGTTATGACTACGCCAACTGAAACAGGTGTCATAGGCTCGAAAGGGTTGGGCGGGTAGGCTGGATCTGACGAGTTCCGAGTATACACTCCCTCGCCAGCGTATGCCTCGGAGCTGTCGTATTTTGTGCTCGAATCATGCGCCGTTCCGCGAATTTTACCGATGTTCCCACTAGGGGGAATGCTTTTGAGCCACCAGCATCTGGGGCTCGCTACTTTGCCACTTTATATGATGGCTAAGGGCCTGGGGTCCGCAAGTGACCGGCCCGTTCTCCGGCAATTATTTTTTAAGGTTACGATAGAACCTCATTTTGGAGCTTCGGCTCAGCCATTTGTAGTGTTGGCGTAGCGAAAGCACATATCTGAGTTTCTCTCGTGGACTTGCGGGGGCAGGATAGCGCCCGCCCCAGGGTGTCTGCCGCAGGAACTCACGGTAAAGCGGCTTGAACGGGTGAAAACAGTAGTAGAGCCAGGGTTTCTTCTTTCCCGTGAAGTGGACGATTTTGGGGCGGCCAACGCCTTCGCGAAGTTCGTTGATCGTGTATGCACTGCCTTCACTGTATTTGCGCAGTATCTTGTAGATATTGGCCTGTTGGTTCCAGACTGGGGGAAGGCGCTTCCACCGGGTATGCAGTATCGCGTTCAGGCTGCATTGGTCGACATACTGGAAACGATGGGCGTTCTCCCCGGCATAGTGAGCTACCGTGCCGTGGATGTCTTCAGCGCGCCACTGGTCGAGATCCATGACGAGTACACCGGAGTTGAAATACTCGCGCCGGCTTACGCCAACGGACTCGCAGGCTGAGCGGGAGAGGTCCTCCACTGCGGCAACGGGTTGCCCCTCCAGGTCGACGTTCCAAAGTTCACTGACGTCCCCGATCACCAGCGTGTCGGAATCGATATAGATGACTCGCCGAATATCCCGAGGCAGATAATCGGCGAGCAGGATGCGCTGATACACCGACGAACCAAAACGTAGCGTCGGTAGCCCGTCGAACCTCAGGGTGTCGGCGGGATAGACCGAGAGCTTGCCGTTGCGTTCTTCGACCAGCCTCCGCATTTGTTCAATAACATTTGCGGGCACCTTGTCGGCTACGAAATGGAAATGCAGTCGGTAGTTCGGGTCGACGTTTTCCAACGCCGATATCATCATGACGCTGGCGAAAGGAACATAATTTTCATCGCAGCAGGCGCCGATCTGAATTTCAGTCTCCTGATTCGTTCCCGGGGGTGCGGTCATGATCCTTGATCTCGGCTTTCAGGTAAAAGTGATAGAGGAACCCGCCAACGCAGGCGGTTATGACGTGCCCTGTATTGAACATGATGTATGACTCAAAACAGTTTACGACCAACCAGAAGATAAAGAACGTCCAGCTGAAGATAAAAGCATCTCTCGGCATGGCTCCAGAGCGATAGGCCTGGATAATAGCCCAGCCGAGATAGACCACGAGGCCTAACAACAACAGCAGACCAACGGTCCCTAGCGAAACGGCAGCTTCGAGATAGGAGTTGTGCAGGTGTCCAAATTGATTCTTGAACCAGTCATCGAAGTAGGGGGCCTTTTCGATGAGTTGGGGGGTAGTACCCGGTCCCCAGCCCAGTATCGGCCTCTCGCTGAACCAGTCGACGGCTGCCGCCCAGGAAGCAACGCGGATCGTTGTGCTGGTTCGCGCCACATCTTCAAGGGTCAAGGCCTCCTGTAGCTCCTGTATCTGTTCGTCCGTGGCGACCAGGCGTTGTTCCAGGCGGTCCTCGAGGCCTGTCGTCAGCAGGAGGGCTGACGTGATGCCTATGACCGCGAGAAGGGCGAAAACCGGTAGATAGATACCCTTGAAGGTATTCTTGCGCCCACGGTCGCGATAGACCAGTGACAGGACAAACCCAATGGGCAAGGCCAGCGCCAGAGCAAGCCAGACCGCCCTGACCTGAGTCACCAGGACGCAGGCCGCCGCGATAGCAATTGCGCAGAGGAGCAATGCGCCATAGACATACCGCCGGGGCTTGCGGGTGTGCAATATCCGGGGTGCAAAAATGATCAGGGCCAACAATGCAGTACCGAATGCAACGCCGGAATGTTGGGCGTTGGTGAAGCCAAAGCTGGGGCGGTAACCCTGGAGAATCTGGTCGATCAGCGAGCCATCGATGGTCAGGGCGAGTTGTACGAGCAGTCCGCAGAAGGCAATAGGCAAGAAGAGCCAAGCGAACCTTGGGCGCGCCAACGCCAGTCCAAAGGCCACAATAACGATGAGCAGGGGCTTCAGGTAATATCGCGAGAAGCGCACGCTAACCTTGAAGCCTTCCGGCAGCACGAGCTTGTGGTAAGCCAGTCCGGCCACCAGATAAACCAGCAATCCCATGCACAGGAGGAAGGCGGTATTGGTGCGCATTGGCCGTCCTTGTTCCTGGGTAAGCGCAAACAGGAAGAGTGCAACCATGATGCCCTCCGCGCCCTGATAGGCTGCCGGCAACGGATACCAGGCGAAGGCGTAGATAGCCAAGGTGATGCTGAACAGGAGAGGTAGACGGCGGCGGAGTAAATCCATATATCTTTTTGAGCGCTTTTCCATTTGCGGCTCGATACGGCTGGAATGTAAATTGCTCGCTGACATTGGCAGAGCGCTACTCCTAATATGGCACTCGGCCGAAATATGTGAAGTGTTAATGGCGAATAACCGGAGAACTGGTAGTGGCCGACTACCCAGATATAAAGGCTGGGATGAAGGTCGTGCTGGCTTTGCTACGTTTTTTTCGGGGTACCCGGTTGTTCGATGGCGGCATTTTACCATGTGCTCGCCGGTTGACATAGCTGGTGCGCTTGCGGGTAATAATCCGTTAATCCGGGTGCGGTATTCTTCGACGCCCCCGGCTGTTCAAAGGATCGGATGGCGAGATGACCTCATCGTTTACACGGGTTGAAGACAAGGGAGAGGTTGCGTTGATCGCCGCCGGCTTTGAAGATGTCATATCACCGGCATCGTTCGACCCCGATCATTGGCGTGAGCAGGCCCAGCCTGTGGCGGCGGGGGGGCGAGGTAGCGCGTGGTATATCCGTCGGACCGAGGGAGATTGGGTCTTGAGGCATTACCGGCGAGGGGGCCTGGCCGCCAAGGTTTCACGGGATCGATTCAGGTTTTCGGGCGAAGCCCGCGTACGCTCGTTTGCGGAGCTACGCTTGCTGGATTATCTGAAACGCCAGGCTCTTCCAGTGCCTGCGCCAGTCGCCGCCTGGTATGCGTCGGCGGGGCCGGGACTCTATCGGGCGCGCATACTGATTGAACGCATTGTCGACGCGCAAACCCTACTCGAACGGGCGCATGCCGCTTCAGATGACCTGCTCTCGGAGGCCGGTCGGGTTATCGGGCGTTTCCACGGTGCGGGGCTCGACCATGTCGATCTCAACATCAACAATATTCTGCTGGCCCCGAGCGGGGTCTATCTCGTCGATTTCGACAAATGTGCTGTGAGGGAGGCAGGCCGGAAAGGTCTGAACTGGCAACAGAATAACCTCGCAAGACTGCGCCGCTCCGTGGACAAGGAGCTCAGCCAGTGGCCCGTCTCGACGCGGGAGGACTTTTGGGGCTCAATCAAGCGCGGCTATGAGGCTCAGATGAGTGCGCTGGGCTAACTACGAGCGCGCCTGCGGTTTGCTCGCTTGCGGTCCTTTGATCGGTACCGCCAGCGCCAGAAACCCAGGCCGAGGCGAACCAGGTGGGATGCCAAAACACCGATCTTACGCTCGACCGCGTAACGCGCCATAAGCTGATCGAGCTCGTCGGCACTCAACTGCCCCTCCCGGGTGAGGCGCAGCATCTCCTTGCCGATAGCGATGTGAAGGAGGGGGTTCATTAGTCGATAGACCCGCGCACGACCAAAGTCGATGAAGGCCAGCTTGTCCGGTTCGTTTTCAGGGTGTAGGAAATTCTCGGGTTGAGGATCGAGCGTAACGACCCCCCTGCCATGGAACGCTGCGAACAGGACGGCGACTTTGGAAATGTCAGTTGGCTCTATCCGTTGCAGTGGCTGTCCGGCCAGACAGCTTCGCACGTAGAGAATTGAATGATGTCCCGGTGAGTGCTCAGCCCGTATGTAACCCAGTGTGCGCGGTACAGGAAGGCCTTCGAGTTTTACGAGCGCGCGGTGCTCGCGGACCCATACTCGGCGGAAGTCCTTGCGTCCCGGAAACTGGCAGAAGCGTTTGAGCACGTAACCCGACGGCGTGATGTAGACCTCGCGGAGCGTGTGGTGTATCCAGCGTGATTTCAGGGGCGGCAGTCCCTCGAGTTCGGTCTGGCTGCTGATAACGCCATGGCTCCGCAGGAACTGGCACTCGTCGGCATGCCACTCGAGCGTCGTCTCATCTGTCGTGTTCATGCTATTCTCGCAGCCCTGTGTGACCCTTCCCCTCCGCGGGAGGCGCCAATTTACCAAGTTTTACTCATGCCGGCCATCGCACCGCCGCCAGCTGCTGGAGATTTGGAGAACCTTCGACCGATGACCACCCCTGGGCCCCGCATACTGATTGTGACGGACAAGTGCGATCTCTCGGAAACCCAATGGATATTGGGTCTGCACACTGCGGGGGCTCGGGTTGTCGTGGCATGCAATCCTGACGGACGCTTTTTCAGTGACCTGGAGGCAGCCGGCATCGTTCGCGCACATATCGCCTTGCAGGGACGGTTCGACAAAGTGGGCACCCGGCAGGTTCGCCAGGTTATTGATGACGAAAAGATCAACGTCATGCACTGTTTCAACCCTCGGGCGTTGGCTTGTGGTTTACGCGCAGCTAAAGGTCGGAAAGTGGCCATAGCGGCTTATCGCGGTGTCATCGGTAATGTCAGCTACCTGAACCCGGAATCATGGATTACGTTCCTGCACCCCCGCCTCAATCGCATCGTTTGTGTCTCAGATGCTGTCCGACGTTACTTTCTTGGTCTACGTTTTCTCTGGATGCACCTTCCGGAACGCAAGGTTGTACGAATCTATAAGGGCCACAAGCTAGAGTGGTACGACCGCCCCCCGGCTGATTTGTCTGAATTCGATTTTCCGGAGTCGGCTTTTGTCTTCTGTTGTACCGGTCGGGATCGGCCTGGAAAGGGTTTCGGAACCCTGATCGACGCCATGGATCTGGTTCCCGGTGATAGTCCCGTTTATTTGCTGTTGGTGGGCAAGCTGGACGAGAACGCCGAGCTGGCCGAAATGATTAGGGCCTCCCGTCATGCCGATCGGATCAGACTCGCGGGTTTCCGGACTGATGCGCCACAAGTTGCGGCAGCCTGTGATGCGATGGTGTTGCCTTCCGAAAGCGAAGGGTTACCGAGAGTGATCATTGAGGCGATGGCTTATGAGCGTCCGGTGGTGGTCACAGAAGCAGGGGGAATGCCGGAGTTGGTACGTGATGGTGTCGAGGGCTATGTCGTTCCGGTCCGGGATGCCTCGGCGCTGGCGGACGCTTTTGTCAAACTGGCTTCGGATCGGGAAGCCGCCGCCATGATGGGACGGCGCGGCCGTCAACGTATTGCCCGGGATTTCACCAATGAGACCACGGTCCAGGAAAGCCTGGCGCTCTATCGGGACATGCTAAACGAGTTGAACGCGTGAGACGTTATCTGTTCTATGTGAGCCAGCCCTATTCCTATGCCATCTTGCGGCCTCTGCAGGCGGCGATTCGTGAACGGGGGGATGAAGTGGCCTGGTTGGTTGTTGGTTGCACTGCCAAGCCATTAGGTGCAGACGAAAAGCGCGTCATGAGTTTTCGCGAGGCCAGGGCGTGGGCGGCGGAGGCCGTTTTTTGCCCCGGTGATTGGGTTCCTTTTTTCCTGCCAGGCATCAAGGTCAAGGTATTCCATGGACTGCCGATCAACAAACGTGCCCACAAACCGGAAAAACAGTCCCATTTCCGCATCAGGGGTTGGTTCGATCTCTACTGCACCATGGCGGAAACGGATACACGGCGATACCAGAAGCTCGCTGCTGAGTACGGCCACTTTGCGGTGGCCAAGACGGGCTGGCCCAAACTGGATGCGATTCTCGCCAGTCAGCCGAAGGGTGACGCCCACAACGGCGACAAGCTGCCGACGGTTTTCTACGCGTCGACATTCAGTGATGACGTTACGTCGGCGCCGCATCTAGTCAACGTCATCCGCCGTATGCGCGATTCGGGAAAGTGGCGGTTCATCGTCACCCTGCATCCCAAAATGCCGGAACAAATCGTCGCCGAATACCGGGCAATGGCCAACGAA
Organism: Marinobacter nanhaiticus D15-8W; assembly: GCF_036511935.1. Lineage (NCBI taxonomy): Bacteria > Pseudomonadati > Pseudomonadota > Gammaproteobacteria > Pseudomonadales > Marinobacteraceae > Marinobacter > Marinobacter nanhaiticus. The sequence goes on from NZ_AP028878.1 coordinate 1,006,432, forward strand.
TACCTGACGTTCATCGAAAGCGATCAGGATTTCATCCCACTGATGTCCCATGCGGATGTGATGCTCTGCGACACGTCCTCGATCCTGTTCGAGTTTATGTTCCTGGACACGCCCGTCGTGACCTTTCGCACGAATATGCCGGGTCCCTATCTGCTGGATACGAAGACGCCCGAGCAGGTGGAGCCCGCCTTGCGTGAGGCCCTGACGCACCCACCGGAACTGATGGCGAATATGAGGCGTTTTGCCGATGAATTGCACGAGTTCAGGGACGGCCAATCGAGCAAGCGCGTGCTGGATGCCGTCGAGTGTTTCCTGGACAACCCGCCGAAGTTGAAGAAAAAACCGCTCAACCTCTTGCGCAAGATCAGGATTGGTTTGCGTTTAAGAAGGGAGGCCGCCTTGCAAAAGCGGCTGGATCAATCCGGCGCCTGATTTCCGCTACGTGAGGCTGATCGTTCGGTTCGACTCAGAGTCCACAAGCCTGCATATTTGTTGAAGGAACCCTGTGCGTAGGTGATGGCCACCAGATAACCTACGGGACCGTCAAGGAAGCCGAAACGCAGGAAATAGACGTGCACGAAGGTCAATAGGCCGCGAAAACTGGCGTAAGCCAGGGTCCGCGACCGTTTGCCGCGACGAAATTTTTCCTGCGAACCGAGCCAGGCGTACTTGGCGCTTTTCTCCAGTGCCTGACCGAAATGGCGATGCGTGTAGTGGGTCATGCGTCCCCGGAGCTGGCGGGTTTTGCGGCCCTCGGGAATCAGGATTTTCTCGTGAACCATTGCATCCGAAAAACGTACCCCCTCTCGCCGAAACAGTCTTAGGGGAGAGCGCCCGCTGCGACCGAAGTCCAGGCGTGTACCATAGAGGGTGACCGCCCAGGGTAACTTGTAGGCATCAGCGTCCGGGTCGGCCAGCCGGTCGTTGATCTCCCGGGCCAGTCCTTCGGTGATACGTTCGTCGGCATCGATCGAGAGTACCCAGTCCCCGGAAGCCATTTCGAGGGCCCGCTGTTTCTGGACGCCGAAGCCGGGCCAGTCGGTGACCTCCACAATATCCGCAAGCGGTCGTGCCAGCTCCACGGTACCGTCGGTGCTACCACTATCCAGCACGATAATCTCGTCGGCCACCGCGCGAACCGACCGTAGACAATGCTCAATATTGTGAGCCTCATTCATAGTGATAATGGTTGCAGACACTTTGACCCTTCGCTGGCGCTGGCAGCCAATATCCAGTTCTACAAAGAGCGTTGCGGCTGAAGCAGCCACCAGCACGAGATAGGTTGTCACGAACAGGGCGTGGTCCAGAGTGGTTTCGGTTAGTCCGAACGCCAAATAGCCCACGGGTATCATCAGGCCGGCGACGGCAATATGTGCTACTTGGCTGTTGCGGTCGCCCAAGTAGCGACCGAAGAGGGCGATAGGCAAGCCGAGCAGGAAGGCCCATGCCAGCAGTCCAATCAGTCCCCGGGTTGCCAGAATCTGCATGACGTCGTTATGGGCCTGGTCGTCGCAGCAGGAGGCCAGGGCGACATCGAGACGTCCGCTGGATGTGCCCTCCAGGATGGCTTGCTGGTAGCCATCGAGCCCGGCGCCGGTAAGCGGCGAGTTGAGGAAAAGTCGAGCGGCTTCCTTCCAGGCCTCGAATCGAAGTTGGATGATCCGATCGGATGACATGCTGCCAGCCTGGTCGAGGGTCTGGGTAAGCCGGTCGCTGGAGAACGTCGCCAGAATCAGGACGATAACGCCCGCCACTAGGGCTGGAATGCGTGCTTTCCGAGGCAGCATGGGAACGAAGACCAATACCAGGACTGGCAGGGCAACGAAGCTGCTACGGGTCTGTGCCAGGCCAGCAGCGATCACGCCAACCAGGCCCGCTGTCAGGCATAGCGTCACCCGTGCTTTGCGTCTTTGTTGAGGTATCTTGTCGTGATTTTGGCGGCTGAAATAGAGCGCCCCAGCAAAACTCATCATGCCGGCCAGGAGGGACAGGTTGCCAAAGGTAGTGGGGTTCACAAGACCGGATGGTCGCTCCAGCAATAGCTGCCAGGCGCGTGCGTTGAAGCCATTGTCGATGGTAATGGCCAGTCCTGAACCCAGCGCCATTGCGGCCAGTGCCATAAACAGGTGGCTGGCACGGAGGCGTGCAAGCGTGAGTGCCGCGAGAAGAGGCCAGAACAGGATAAAGGGCACATGTGCCCCGAGTGTTTTAAGGCCCTCGTAGCTGAAACCCGACGTCGCCCAGCTAATGACGCTGGCCAGGACGAAGAACCAGAAGCCGAAATGAATCAGGCGTAACTCTCGCGGCTTCTCCCAGCCTGCCTCATTCAGTCGACCCTTGCTAAGAGCGACGATACCCCATAGGGCGAGAAGCAGGGCGCTTCCGGCAATCAGGCTTGAGGAAAGGAGAGCGCCGCCCAGCCCAACAAATAGCAGAGCCATTACGACGGGTTGGGTTTTTGTATCCTCAGTCAACGACACCCGACTCTTCCTTTCATTATCTTGGGCTTTGCCAGTGTAGCGGGACTCTAACAGATCCGCCCCGGTTTATAGGGATTCACCTCGCCCGGTGGACGATGCCTCATACGCTTATACTCCCACTGGTACTGCTCGGGAATGGCCAGCACCGCCTGTTCGACTGAGGCGTTAAGGGCCGTTGCCGCGACCACGGGATCGCTATCGGCCATGCCTGGCTCGCATTCGCGGATGACGATCCGGAACCCTTTTGCGTTGGGCAAGCGCTCAGCATAGGTAAGCAATACTGCCGCACCGGATTTCTGTAATAGCTTTGCGACCAACGTCATGGTGCGGACTTCCATGCCGAAGAAAGGGGCATAGGCGTTTGTCTTTCCTCGAGGGCTCTGGTCTGGCAGTATCCCGGCGACGCCGCCTTCCCGCAGCAGGGTTATAAGACGTGCGAGACCCCGACGGTCACCGCGAACCAGTTCTGACCCCAGCCGGCCACGCACCCGAATCATGTAATCTTCGAACTCTGGCCAGTGGGGCGGGCTGTAGAGAGCCGCCATTTTGTAGCGGGAGGAAAAATAGAGCCCCGCCAGTTCCCAATTACCCAGGTGTGGTGCCAGCAGTATCAGGCCCTTGCTGTCTTCGCGGCTCCGTGTCAGCAATTCTTCACCTTCGACTTCCCGGACCAGGTCCAGGCAGCGCTCCACCGGCCACTCCCACATCAACGGGATCTCCATAATGGTTTGACCGGTCTGTTTCAGGCTTTTACGGGCCAGACGCTGGCGTTCAGGGGCCGGAAGGTCGGGGTACGCAATGCCCAGGTTGATTTCTGTGGCGTGGCGGGATCTCGTCGGGAACCACCACAACAGCAAACCGATAAAACTGCCCAACCCCTGGGCAATATTGAGAGGCAGTTTGCCGGCGAGCTTGAGAATCCTGGTCAACAGGCTGATGCGTGACAGGGCCATGATCTTATTTTTTCAAGGAATTAGGATAGGGCGGCAAGCTACCACCATCGACCAGGACCGGCAAGGTCAGGGATGCCGCAATGTCGACTGTGGGGCTTGCAGTCACCATGGGTAGGGAAGAATGTGGGCGTTACCCAGTCTCTGTGTGCCTAGATCTTTTCAGCAGCCTCCCAGGCTCCCTGTCGCCCGTTCGCCTCCCACTCGACGCGCTTCCAGAAGCGCCGGATCTTGCGCTCGATATAGCGTTGTCTGTAAGCGGGAAGCGCGGCAAGTCGGGCCGGTATACCCGGTGCCCCCAGGCCATCTACCAGGTAAAGCTTGAGGTGGTCTTCGCGGGTAACCACGACGAGGTTGTGGGGTAGGAGGTTGCGCGTAAGAATGCCGGTTTCGCGCAGCCACCGACAGAAATCGTCGATCGCAGTCCGTATACAGCCATTGACGCCGTGTCGTTTCAGATAGCTTTCAAGTGTGATGCCAGGCGCGCCATTGCTGTTGGTGATAAGCTCACTACTGTTTGCGGGACCCCGTGTCGTGGGGGCCTGGCCGTAGAAGCGGGGTAGGTGTGACCACACTTTCTCACCGCCATGTATGACCGCTGGTTGGTCGTAGGCAATTTGTTCCTGGAGATTGTCATTGATACGGGATTTGCCGAGCATCTTCTTGTACCAGCGCTGTCGGGCAAAGCGTCGCTCGATGTTCTCCGGGTTGAGGATCTTTAGACAGCGACGGGGATCCTCGGGATGGATATAACAGAACCGGTTGTAGCCCGCGGCGAAAGGTTCCTGTTGACTGAGATCTATCATGGACAGTGTGTCGCTTTAGGGCGTTTTTCGCAGTAAATGGAGCGTTAGGGGTGACGGTACATCAATGTATAGCCTACGGTGATTGCAATACCGAAGGGATTCGCCGGTTCTCTGGTCGACTATGGGCGCAACGGGTGGCTGATGCCCTGGGGATGCCCCTGACCAACTGTGGCCACACCATGAGTACAACGCGCGAGCTGCGCCACTACGCTTCGGACTACCCACCCGACCAGTACCGCGTAGCGATGATACAGTACGGGCTTGTCGATTCCTGGTTGACCTTCCGTGGCGCGCCCTACGTACTCTACTATCCGGATTCGCCCAGACGGCGTATTGCCCGCAAATTCGTCAAAAAACTGAAAAAGTGGGTGCGGCGTTTCCAGTTGCAGGAGCGCTTAGGCGCGGTAGAGCAGGTGCCCCTGGATGAATACCTCCGGTCCATAAAAGCTGTCGTCAAATCCGCCCCTTCGACCCTGTTCGTGCTGGTCGGCACCGCGCCCAATCTGAACGAAACGCGCAATCCACGCATCCGCCGGTATAACGCGGCGCTGAAGGAACTTGCCGGGCGCTGCGATAACACTCTCTACGTGAATGCCTTCGAGGATCTCTGGGCCCGGCGCGACGAAACCCTGATGCCAGACGGTACCCACTTGACAGACGCGGGCCACACCGTCGTGGCGGAGAAGGTGATTAGCGTGCTTCGTCCGAGTCTGGCGTTGCTGCAGCGAGATGCTCATAGAACGCCACTGTCCGTCTGACCATGGCGTCACAGGTCAGGGATTCCGCTGCCCGGGCAAAGGTTGGTGCCAGCGTCTCCCGTAGCGCAGGCAGGTCCGCGAGCGCTGAACTGAGGCAGGCTGCAAGATCGTCCGTTGAGAGTGATGCGGCGATGCAGCCCTCGGGCAGCCAGGTGCTGACACCGCTGACTGGCGTGGAGATGATAGGGCACTCGCTGAGCAGGGCTTCGACAAGGATGTAGGGAAAGCCCTCACGGTCGGAGCTGATTATGCAGAGATCTGCCTGCTTCAGCCACGCCCTCACGTTGGTTTCATAACCGGGTAGTGTGGCACGATCCTCAAGGCCCAATTGCTTGACCTGCTTCTCAAGCTTCCCACGGGCACTCCCCTCGCCAAGGATAACCAACTGTCCGTGCCCCACTTCCTGGCTCCAGGCCCGTAGTAGGCGGTCAAAACCTTTCACCGGTTCCAATCGTCCTGCGGCCACGACCAGGGGGCGTTCTGTCGGCGGCTCGAACGCGGTGGTCGCGCTGAGGGGGAGTGTTGAGATGCCGTTGAAAATGACCGTCTTGTTCGGATGCTCCAGACTCTCGGCGATATCGTCACTCACGGCGATGACGCCATCCAGCCTGGCAAAGGCCCGGTGGGAGGACTTGGTCCCGTGCAGCGTGCCGACATACATCGACTCTGTGGTGCCACGGCGCCGTTTCACATTGCTAAGCAGTTGCGCGGCCTTGTTGCCCTGCGCGTGACAGATATCGGGTTGGATTCGCCGCAACAAGCGCCGCAGGCGGAGGCCTAGCCAGGGGTGGCGTCGGCTGTACTGGACCGGGGCCGGGTGGAAATGACTGACATCCATAAACGGTTCCCGATAGTCCGCATCCGCCAGGACATGAACCTCATGGCCGCTCTCGCTTAGCCCCCGGGCCAACTCCAGGGTGTGCTTTTCCATGCCGCCCCAGGTGGAGCCCGGTGTTGCCAACAGCAGGGCAATACGGAGCGGGCGAGTCATGACAGAGCCTTTCCATGTCGGGCAAGCACCTGGCGATAGACGGCCAGCGTGGCCTCGGTTTGTGCCTCGAGACGGAATCGCTCTGGGATCTCTAAGGCGGGCTCGCGCATGGTCAGTACGTCACTGGCTTTTGCGACAAAAGCATCGATATCGTCCGGTGGAACCAGGCCTTGGGGAAAGCATGCCCCGAGGGTTTCAGCTGCACCGCCGCGCTCAAAGGCGACGACCGGTGTGCCTGAAGCCAATGCCTCGGTCAGGGTGCGGCCAAAAGGTTCAGGCTTGGTCGACAGGTGGCAAACCAGATCTGCAAACAGGTAAAGCTCGTGCATATCACTGCGCTGCCCGAGAAAGGTTACATATCGATCAAGTTTAAGTGCTGTTCGCCGACTTTCCAGTTCCTGCATGAAGTATTGCTTGCCACCCTCAAGTCCCCCCACGATAACGCCATGCAGGTTGTCGTCCTGCCGGACCAGGCGGGCCATGACATCGAGGAAGGTTAGTTGGCCTTTCCAGCGCGATAGCCGGCCGGGCATCAACAGGATTTTTCGATCTCGCAGCTGTGGATGCTCCTGAAGCAGTTGCCGACGCCAATCCGGATCCAGCGGCATGTCGCGGAACGTCCGGGTATTCACGCCGCGCTGGATCACCGTGATGCGCTCATCCTCGACCTTATAGGCGTCGATGATGTAGTTGCGGACGCATTCGGACACCGCGATCAGGTGCTCGGCTTTGGCCATCACCGCGCTGTACGGATTTACGGAATACATACCGTGGAAGGTGCTGATCAGCACCGGCCGGTCGTCGACGGGTAGACCTTTCCATGCCAGGTAGACGATCCAGGCCGGCATGCGGGAACGAATATGTACCACGTCCGGACGTAGTTCCCGCAGCAACCGGCGGACCGGAAGGATCTGGCCCAGTGAGGCCAGGGATTTGCGGTGGATCGGCCGGCTGACGTGGTGGCTCCCCTCGGATTCAAGTTGTTCGGCCATGGGGCCGCCGGCGGAAAGTACGTAGGATTCATGGCCGCGCCTGACCAGTTCGGCGGCCAGCTCGACGGTGCCCCGCTCAACGCCACCGCTATGCAGCGCGGGTAAGACCTGGAGCACCTTCACTGGGCGCTTCTCCAGCGCTCTAGAAGCCAACGGGCGGCGCGATCGGCTTCCCACAGCGCCTTCGGTCTGGGCGAATTGTCCCCCATGATCGCCTCTGCGGCTTCAATATGGCCGACGCGTCCATTTCGCCTTAGCGTTTCAACGCCCCGCGCTACCCGACTGTACGGCTTTGCGGCCAGATCGAAGAGCGCGGTGGGGATGCCCGCGGTAAGCGATTCGTAGACCATCGAGACGCTGTCCGGTGTGATCCAGGCTGCCCGGCAACCCGCCAGGGTGTGGGCGAGCCAGTTGGCGTGGGTTTCCCGGTGGTCACGGAAGAGCAGGTTCGGGCCGGCGCGGCGCGAAAGGGCATCGATCATCTCGACCGGCGTTCTCCGGCTTGATGAGACCGTCCAGCGCCACTGCGGGTAGCGTTGGCACAGATGGTCGACCTGTTGCAGAACCGCGTCCCCATTCCAATTGAAATGTTTCGATGGCCCGCCGACGAGGATCAAAGCGTGGTGTTTATTGGTCAGGTGCGCCATCGGGGTTTGGGTGTTGAGAACGCCTTGGGTGACGAGCGTGTCTCGATCTTCCTCGACACCATCATGGGCGGGAATGATGCGGCTTTTGACCCAACCCTTCGGAAAGGACGGCCGCATGAGTATTGCGGTATGGGCACTCCGTTTGCGACGTAGGGACGCCAGCAGGCGGTGCGTCTGGCTACCGGCGCCAATGATGAGGTCGGGTTTGATGTAGGGCTCCGGGGTTTCGAGAGTGGGCGGGAGGCCCAGAAGAAATCGCCAGAGGGACACTTTGGTCGTGGTGCAGTCGATCCAGAAAATCTGGGCGTTGGCCCTGGCGTTCAGCCGGTTACCGAGCCCCTTGAGCTGGACCTGGTGACCGCGTCGGTCATCATGGAGTAGCCAGACAACGGGCGCCAGTTCTGGCGTCATGTGGTTTTCCTGCGATACAGGTCTGGATCATCTTTTGAGGGGCGAGTCTTGAATCGCCGGTGCATCCACAGATATTGATCGGGGCAACGACGAATCTCGTTCTCGATGACTTGGTTCACCCGGGTAGCGTCCGCCAGGTCGTCGCCTGACGGGAAGTGCGTCAGCGGGGCATGGAAATAGATGTCATAACCGATCTCCCCTTCACGGCGAAAATGACTGAACGGGACCACGGCGCAGCCACTGCGTTCGGCAATACGGGCCGTAGCGGTAATGCTGGCGGCGGGTACGTTAAAGAAAGGCGCGAAGACGATGCCCTTGCGGCCGTAATCCTGATCCGTCGCGTACCAGACGATACGATTTTGCTTGAGGCGCCGGAACAGACCACGCAGGTCCTTGCTGTTTAGGGCGACGCCGTATCGTTGTTCTCGGGAACGGGTCATCACGGCGTTCATCAGCGCGTTGTTGTGGTCGCGCTGCATAACGTCGGCTTCGATAAACATGGTGACCAGGCTGCCGCCGAGATCGAGCGTACTGTAGTGGCCGCCAAGCAACAGGATGCCTTTCCCCTCCGCCAGGCCAGCATCCACATGCTCCAGGCCATGTACCCGGGTCAGGTGACGCAAGGACTCGGGATTGCGAAACCAGGCCAGTCCGATCTCCATGATGCCGATGCCATTGGAGTGGAAGGATTTGCGTACCAGTGCTTCTCGTTCTGCAGGGCTCAACTCCGGGAAGCATAGTTCGATGTTCACACGGGTGATGTGCTTGCGGCTCCCAAGGGTGCGATAGGCCAGTTCGCCGAGGATGACACCGGTGCGCCACTGGACACGCATCGGCAGCTTGGCGAGTAGCCATATAAACCCGATGACGAGCCACGTGCCCCACCATCGTGGATGCAGGTAATGGGAAAGCTGGGTGTCGCGCACGCGGGTGCGTTTCTTTGACTTCGACTGACTCACGATATGCTCAGGCTGATGATTTTGCACAAGTCTATCAGCAAATGGCGCGTTGATAAGGGCGATTGTCCAGTCTTGCTGACGAGACCATTCTGCGGGCGGTATACCCATCGCGCGTGGGCTAAGTCTCCGTGAACCATTGCGACACATTGGGACGTAACTCGCCTTGTGATGCGCTAGAATGCGCGCAGTTTTTCGTACTGGAGCACCGATGGTTCACTATCTCTACTCGTTTGTCTTTCGGCTGATCCTGCCCTTTTTGCTGATTCGCTTGTGGTGGATCGGTCGTCGCTCTCCGGAGTTGCTGGCCCACTGGCAGGACCGGCTCGGGCTGATTCCGGACACAGGCAAGCCAGTGATCTGGGTACACGCGGTGTCCGTCGGGGAGACTATCGCCGCGGCCCCCCTGGTCAAGGCATTGTTGGCCCGCCGCCCGCACGCTAATATCCTGATGACCGCGATGACGGCCACAGGGCGTGCCCGGGCAAAAGCGCTTTTCGGAGACGCGGTGACCTATGCCTATTCCCCCTACGACTCGCCTGGGTCGGTCAGGCGTTTTCTGAAACGGGCCCATCCCCAGGCGCTGGTCGTTATGGAAACCGAACTCTGGCCCAACATGATTAGCCGGACAGCTGCCGCGGGTGTGCCGATCTTCCTGATCAATGCGCGGCTCTCCGAACGTTCGGCCAGGGGCTACCAGCGGGTCAGCGGACTGGTTCGGTCACTCCTGGGCAAGCTCAACTGGATTGCTGCCCAGGCAGACAGCGACGCACGGCGATTCGTTGCCATCGGCGCTGCTGAGGATCAGGTCTCGGTGACCGGCAGTATCAAGTTCGATGTGGATGTGACCGATGCACTGCGGGCCGATGCCAGGGCGCTACGTTCGCAACTGGGGCGTGAACGCCGGGTCTGGATCGCCGCCAGTACGCACGAGGGCGAAGATCAGCAAATTCTCGATGCTCACAGCGACATCCTGCAAAAACATCCAGACGCTCTGCTCATCCTGGTTCCCCGTCATCCGGAACGCTTTGACGACGTTGCTGCATTGGTACGTCAGCAAGGACTCAGTATGCTGCGTCGATCCGCAGACAAGGCCAGCGATGCCAGCCAGGTATACCTTGGCGACACCATGGGCGAGCTTATGATGCTCTATGGCGTGGCCGATCTGGCCTTCGTCGGTGGTTCGCTCATCGAGCGCGGTGGTCATAATCCGCTAGAGCCCGCTGCTTGGGCGATGCCGGTGGCCACCGGGCCGCACGTGTTCAATTTTGCGGATATCTACGAGCGGCTCGATCGTGGAGGCGGGGTGGTAAAAGCCCTCGATGCGTCGACCCTTGCCGCCGCGGTTAACCAGTGTTTCGACGACCCGGAGCGAGCCGGAACGCTAGGCAGGAACGCACTGGCAGTCGTGGATGCCAATCGGGGTGCGCTTGAGCGCGTAGTGGACGGCATCCTGCAGAAGCTGGACTAGTAGAGCTTCTGCAGGATGAGGCGTTGCTTGGAAGAATGATTGGGTTGATCAGGGAGCCGACTGCAGAGGGTTCTCAGTGGTTTCGTCGGTAGCAATAGCCTCGATGCCGGGAGCCGATGAGCTCAACCAACGGTTGAGGTCGACCAGATCCTGTGGGCTTAGGGTTCCGGCAACCAGCTTCAGGTTAAGGGTATTCACCACATAGTCGTAGCGGGCGTTCGCGTAGTCTCTGAGGGAAATGTAGTAGTTACGTTCGGCGTCCAGCACTTCCACGATATTCCGGGTGCCTACCTGATAGCCCGCGCGGGTTGCGTCCAGGGCACTGCGCCGTGAGACGATCGATTGCCGTTGGGCGGTAACAGTTTCGATGTTCGTATTGACCGTCCGATAGAAGCTGCGGGCATTGACGCTGACGTCGCGGCGCACCGTATTGAGGTTCTGGTCTGCCACTTCCACCTGGGCCCGCTGCTGGCGAATCTCGGCCTGGGTGCCATGACCTTCGTAAAGTGGAACGTTCAGTCTCAGCGCCACCACGCCCTCGGTGGTCGTGCCATCCCGGTTGGTTTGCAAGGGTGAGGTCTGGCCCACACCGTCCAGCCGGGTATTGCCATAGCTGGCGCTCAGGTCGAGCGTGGGCAAATGTCCTGATTTGGCCGCATCCAGGAGAGATCGGCTGGCGTCCAGGTCATACGCTGCGCCCTGAATGCGCCAATTCTGCTGTAACGCAATATTTTCCCAGGCGCTGGGGTCCATTGGCTGTGGGCGTGTCAGCGGGAAGTCCTGCTCCAGGTTCTGCAAATCGTCGACGTTCTCACCAATCAGGCGACTCAGTTGCTCCCGGGCAATGTCGAGGTCATTCTCCGCGGCAATACGTTCACTCTTGGTCGAGTCGTAACTGGCTCGCGCTTCGTAGACTTCGGTGATCGCTATCAGGCCAACTTCATAACGCTCCCGGGCCTGATCGTATTGACGCTCGAAGGCGGCTTCGGCGGCGCGAACGGTGGTCAGGTTGTCTTCCGCGCGCAGGACATCGAAGTACGCCGTAGCCACATCCAGAATCAGTTGCTGTTGGGCCAGGCTATAGTCGGCCCGTGCGCTCTGGCTCTGGAACTGGCTGGCGTCGAAGTTGAACCAGATTTCCGGCCGGAATAGCGGTTGGGCAAGTTCCAGACCATAGCTGTAGGTCTTGTAGGAGTCTTCACGACCCGGGCCGTCGGCGTCCGTATGTCTGGCGTCGCCAAACGCGCTGAGTTGCGGCAGGAGCTGACTGCGGACCACGTTGATATTGGCCTGCTGGGATTCGTAGGAGGCCCGGGCGGCGGCAATGCCAGAATCATAGGCCAGCGCCTTTTCGTAAGCCCCGATCAGGTCGATGGCCAGGGCGGGTTGGGCGACCAGAAGTCCGACCAGTCCGGAAAGCACAGATTTCTTCATGGATTCTCCTGCCTGCGATGATGACACCTCGTCCGGAGGTGCTGGGGAGCCGGGACATTATGGACAATAATCCATCTGATCTCTACACTTGCAAAAGTCACCGATGTAACAGGCTCGAAGCCGCGCTGTCAGGCGGTTGGAGGGAGGTCCTGGCCGTCATCGTGTGGCAACGAATAACGCGTCTTGACGGGGTGCTGGCGAAGGCCGGCTGAGATTGCAGAAGCAAAACCCGCGAACCTGATCCGGTTAGTACCGGCGTAGGGATTTGAGACAAGCTTTTCTTGACCGGCAGTGGCGCAATTCCCACCAGCCGTTCGGCTCCTGGCCGTAACCTCGTCAAACGCGCCCCGTCCACCCTGGACACCATTTCCGTCGATCTCCTGCCCATATTTGCATGGCATCAGGGAGGGGGATCGAACGATAAGAGGGACGCTTTATGACGACCGAACCGATTTCTTTTCTCAAGGACGCAGCCGAAGTCGATCAGGCCGCGGTCCAGCCACTCCCCAGTTCCCGCAAGATCTACGTAACCGGCAGCCGGCCGGACCTGCGTGTGCCCATGCGTGAGATCCGCCTGAGTGACAGCAACACGGAGCAGGGGCCACAGCCCAACGCGCCGCTTGTGGTTTACGACACCTCCGGTCCCTACACCGATCCCGCCGCGAGCATCGACCTACGTAAAGGACTCTCGCCGGTTCGTGATGCGTGGATTCATGAGCGTGAGGACACCGAAACCCTTGCAGGTTATACCTCCGAGTTCACCCGGCGGCGCCTGCGCGACCCGGCACTGGATATCCTGCGCTTCGAGGATCACCGCAAGCCACTGCGGGCCAAGCCGGGCCGGAACGTCAGCCAGATGCATTATGCCAGGCAGGGCATTGTCACGCCGGAAATGGAGTTCGTCGCGATCCGGGAGAACCTCAAACTGCAGGAGGCCCGGGAACTGGGGTGGCTGGACGGTCAGCATCCAGGTCAATCCCATGGCGCGTCGATTCCCCTGGAAATCACGCCTGAGTTTGTGCGGGATGAAGTGGCACGAGGCCGCGCAATCATTCCCGCCAACATCAATCATCCGGAACTGGAGCCCATGATTATCGGCCGTAACTTCCTGGTGAAGATCAACGGAAATATCGGTAACTCGGCTGTCAGTTCGTCCATCGAGGAAGAAGTCGAGAAGCTCACCTGGGGGATCCGTTGGGGCTCGGATACGGTCATGGACCTCTCCACTGGCAAGAATATCCACGAGACCCGGGAGTGGATTATCCGCAATTCTCCCGTCCCGATTGGTACGGTGCCGATTTACCAGGCGCTGGAAAAAGTGAACGGCGTGGCTGAGGACCTGACCTGGGATATCTTCCGGGATACGCTGATCGAACAGGCGGAGCAGGGCGTCGATTACTTCACTATCCATGCCGGCGTGCGCCTGCACCACGTGCCGCTGACTGCCAATCGGGTGACCGGTATCGTTTCCCGGGGCGGATCCATCATGGCCAAGTGGTGCCTTGCCCACCACACCGAGAGCTTTCTCTACACGCATTTCGAAGACATCTGCGAGATCATGAAAGCCTATGATGTCTCGTTCAGTCTGGGGGATGGCCTGCGTCCAGGGTGTGTCGCGGACGCGAACGATGCGGCGCAATTTGGCGAACTCGAAACGCTCGGTGAACTTACGCAAATTGCGTGGGAGCACGACGTTCAGGTGATGATCGAGGGGCCGGGACATGTGCCCATGCACCTGGTCAAGGAGAACATGGATAAGCAACTGGAGTGCTGCGAAGAAGCGCCCTTCTATACGCTCGGCCCGTTGGTCACCGATATAGCCCCCGGTTACGATCACATCACGTCGGGGATTGGTGCTGCGATGATCGGCTGGTACGGCTGCGCCATGCTCTGTTACGTCACGCCCAAGGAACATTTGGGGCTGCCGAACAAGGACGACGTCAAGACCGGCATCATTACCTACAAGATTGCCGCCCATGCAGCCGATCTCGCTAAAGGGCACCCCGGCGCCCAACTGCGGGACGACGCGCTTTCTCGGGCCCGTTTCGAATTCCGATGGGAGGATCAGTTCAACCTCGGTCTCGATCCGGACACCGCGAGGGCCTATCACGACCAAACGCTGCCCAAGGATTCCGCCAAGGTGGCGCATTTCTGTTCCATGTGCGGCCCCAAGTTCTGTTCCATGCAGATCACGCAAGAGGTGAGGGAGTATGCCCGGGAACATGGCATGGAAACCCAGGAAGCGCTGAACCGGGGAATGCAGGAAAAGTCGGAGCAGTTCACGCGCGCAGGTGCCCGGATTTACGACAAAATCTAGCCTGAACTCCTTCCTGCATCGTGCCTGTCGTCAGGCGGGGGACTTGAAATTGCAGTCTCCCGCCTTCTATTGTTCTGCTTCACTTAAAGTAAGCAGGACGGCCCATGTCTGATAAACCAGCTCCATTCCAGTTTTCCGAAAAGGACGTCAGGATTGAGAATCGGGAGACCCTGTATGATGGGTTTTTCGGCATGGAGCGACTGCGGCTGAGTCATGCCCGGTTTGCCGGTGGCTATACGGAAACCTTTGATCGCGAAATGTTCGTTCGCGGTGACGCGACCTGTGTCCTGCCCTACGATCCGCAACGCGACGAGGTCGTTCTGCTGGAACAGTTTCGCCCAGGCGCGCTGGGTCGGGATCAGTCGCCCTGGTTGTTAGAGCTGGTCGCTGGCATGAACGAAGCTGGAGAGAGCCCAGAGGATGTGGCGCATCGTGAGGCTGAAGAAGAAGCCGGCTTGGAATTCAGGCGACTGGAGAGGATCTGCAGTTATCTGGTATCACCGGGTGGCACCACGGAAATGGTGTCGCTGTATTGTGGGCATGTCAGCACCGAAGGTGCCGGCGGCCTGTATGGCATTGAAGCCGAGCATGAAGATATTCGCGCGCATGTAATGGCGGCTGATGAGGCTTTGCGTATGATAGCGGATGGGCGGATCAATAACGCCGCCGCAATCATCGCGCTGCAATGGCTTACCCTACAGCGGGCGCGACTCCAAGAAGAGTGGGTTTGATGCAGAAGCGTGTGGTGCAGAAGAAATCAGAAGAGATGCCGGTATGGCGGAAGAAAGCCTATGTGCCCGATTTGAGGCGCTTCGGCGCGCTATGCGAGGCGAACTATGGGCGCATCCGGCGGCTGCGCCTATTGGCGGAAGGACGTACCGAGGTGGCCGAGTTTGAACTGCAGGATGGTGAGGCCTACTTCGGCCGTGTCCGGATCGAGCAACTCCAGCAATCCCGTTTCACCGAAACCCTGTTGCTCGAACAGGTGCATAATGCAGGCCGCTGGCTGAACAATCCGCAGCTGACCGTTCGCGTCTATCACGATGCGGGGCTGGCGGAGGTGATCAGCTGCTATCGCAATCGCCGTATCGAGGCCATCAACGACTATCCCAACCGATTTATGCATCACCCGGATGAAAAGACCCAGGTGAATGCCTTCCTGGCAGACTGGTTGAGTTTCTGTCTGCGCTTCGGTCACGTTCCGGCAGAGCGAATCGCCTGGCCGGTGGCCGAATAGCCGCCGAGGCAAAAATAGGCTCTTCTCCAGACCCGTCGCCAAATGTGACAGTGTTTCAGGAAAAAATTTTGGCAATCCACTAGTATTCTCCAAGACGTTTATGTTTTACCGTTAATGAATATCATTCGTCCTGGAGTCCTGGCCCGCTCATGCCTTCCCCGGTTTCACCTGAAAATATCGCCACTCGCGCGCCGTCACTGCGCATCCTGCAGTTGACCGACCCGCACCTGATGGCCGATCCTGAGGGTACCCTGCTGGGCATGAATACCCGGGAAAGCCTGGATGCGGTTATCGCGCTTGCCAAGCGGGAGCCCCATGCGCCTGATCTGGTGATCGCCAGTGGAGACATTGCCCAGGATAGTTCGGAGACAGCCTATCGGGTCTTCCAGGAAAAGATGAGCGTTTATTCTTGCCCGGTCATCTGGTTCCCTGGTAACCACGATGATGTCGAGGTCATGCACGAGGTGATTGCCGGTACGAACGCCGAACAGCGTCGATTGCTTGTCGGTGGCTGGCAGTTGATCTTCCTGAATTCGGCAGTGCCTGGAAAGGTCTACGGTGCGTTGTCCTCCGGGGAATTGTCTTTCCTGAATGACTGTCTCGCGGAGCACCCCGAGCGGCCGACGCTGATTGCGTTCCACCATCATCCTGTGGACGTCAATTGCACCTGGATGTCACAAATTGGTTTGACCAACAGCGACGCCCTGATGGCGGTGCTCGAAGGGCAGTCCCAGGTCAGGGCACTGCTCTGGGGGCATATCCACCAGACCTGGGATGGCGAGCTTAACGGCATGCGCCTGATGGCCACGCCGTCCACGTGTATCCAGTTCGCCCCAGGATCGAACGAGTTTTCCATCGACGGCCAGGCGCCCGGGTATCGCTGGATCGACCTCTACCCCGACGGGACGCTGGACACTCATGTCCGCCGTGCCGAGGATTACGTGTTTACCGTCGACCTGGATAGTCAGGGTTATTGATCGGCTATGTCTTCCGAAGACTTACCTCGCCTGATTTATCTGCATGGTTTCAAGAGTTCGCCGCAGTCCCAGAAGGTGACTGAGCTGCGTGAGTGGCTGGAAAGGGAAGCATTGCCGATTGAGTTGGTGGTTCCCGAGCTGGGATTCGCGCCTGACGAAGCCATCGCCCGGGTCTCCCGTAACATTGAAACTGCCGCCGGCCGGCCCTGTGGTTTGATGGGCAGTTCCCTTGGTGGCTATTATGCCTCGGCGCTCGGCGCCCGTTACAACCTGCGCAGTGTATTGATCAATCCAGCGGTTGCGCCGTATCGCCTGTTGCGCCGTTATATCGGCGTTCAGGAGAATCTCTACACCGGCGAGCGCTTCGAGGTGGAAGAAGCGCATATGGATCAGCTTCAGGCGATGGATCCCAGCGAGCTGGCTCGCCCCGAACGCTTTCTGGTTTGCCTCCAGACTGGCGACGAGACCCTCGACTATCGGGAGGCGGTCCACCGCTACCGGCATTCGCCAAAGTGGATCCAGCCCGGCGGTGACCATCGCTTCCAGGGTTTTCCCCGAATCTTGCCCGCGGCCCTGGCCTTCCTCAAGCTGTTGCCAGGACGGCGGTACTGAAGCCATAAGCTATTCAGCCGGCCTCATCAAGTGCGGTAAACTGCCCCGACATTGCAACAAGGAATAATGAGTCATGAGCCAGATCCCTGCGGATCTCAAGTACATCGAAACCCACCAGTGGGTGCGGGTTGCGTCCGACGGCACAGCTGCTGTTGGGATTACTGATTTCGCCCAGGACCAGTTGGGCGACGTGGTCTTTGTCGAGCTGCCGGAAGTCGGCGCGACCGTGACGGGGGGAGAGGAAGCTGGTGTTGCAGAGTCGGTAAAGTCGGCTTCCGATGTTTTCAGCCCCGTGACTGGCGAGGTGATTGAGATCAACGAGAGTCTCGATGAGGAACCCGAGAAGCTGAACGACGATCCCTACGGCGAGGGCTGGCTGTTCCGCGTCAAACTGGCGGACGAGGGTGAGCTGGACGGTCTGATGGACGCTGACGCCTACGGCGAGTTGGTCGCTGACGTCGAATAACCGCAATGGCCCGCGCGGGACGGTTGCCTGTCATCGCGCGGGCTATTGGGCGGCGTGGCTGACCAAGGACAGCCACTGTCTTCATGACCAGCACCCCCGTATAATCGCCGCAGTTTCTGCACATCCCTTTCCAGGAATTCCTATGTTTCCCCAGCTTTATCTGCGCAAAGGCGCCGAGCGTCGTATTCGTGCCGGCCATTTGTGGATCTACAGTAACGAAGTGGATACCCGTCGTTCGCCTCTCAATGGCTTCGAGCCGGGGTCGCAGGTGTGTGTGTTCGCCGCCAACGACAAGCCTCTGGGCACCGCCTTTCTTAATCCCCACGCGCTGATTTGCGGACGTCTGATCAGTCGCAACCCGGAACAGGGCATGACGCCCCAACGCCTGACCGATCGGCTCGAAACCGCGCTGGCCCTGCGCGAGCGGCTGTTTGACCGGCCGTTCTATCGTTGGGTGTTCGGCGACGCCGATGGTCTGTCCGGTCTCGTTATCGATCGCTTCGATAATGTGGTAGTGATCCAGGTCTCCACGGCTGGAATGGAGACGATGCGGGAGTCCCTCGTGCGAGCCGTCCAGAAGCTGGCTCACCCGCGCAGCATCGTCTTCAAGAACGATGGTAAGATGCGCGAAGTGGAAGGGCTGGACAGCTACGTCGCAGCAGGGTTGGGCGATATACCGGATGTGCTTCAGGTCGAAGAAAATGGCGTGCGATTTGAGGCGCCCCTTGCTGAAGGGCAGAAAACCGGTTGGTTCTATGATCACCGAATGAACCGTCGTCGCCTGCAGGATTACGCATCCGGCAAGCGGGTGCTCGACGTGTTCAGCTATGTGGGCGGTTGGGGCGTGCAGGCCGCAGCTGCAGGTGCCGCAAGCGTGACCTGTGTCGACAGCTCGCGAACGGCCCTGGATAGTGTGGGTCGCAATGCGGCGCTGAACGGCCTCTCTAATGTCGACACGTTGGAGGGCGATGCCTTTACCGCGCTGAAAGACCTGTGCGACCAGAAAGAACGATTCGATATCGTCGTATTGGACCCACCGGCACTGATTCCCCGTCGACGCGACCAGAAGGTGGGCGAGCAGGCCTATGCGCGGCTCAACCAGCTAGGTTTGCGGTTGCTGGATCGCGACGGTTTACTGGTGTCGGCGTCCTGCTCGATGCATCTGTCCACCGATCGCCTGGTGGACATCATTCGCGGCAGCGGCCGTCGCATCGATCGCTTCGTGCAGTTGCTGGAGCAAGGTCACCAGGCGCCGGATCATCCGGTGATTCCCGGCATTCCCGAGACCGATTACATCAAGAGCTGTTTCGTGCGGTCGCTGACGGGTTTCCTCTGACGGCATCCGGCACTCAATATTCTGCAGCCCGACCCTGGAACGCCAGCTCGGTCAGGCTTTCGCTGAATTCGGTTAACGCCGCGCGCGCTTCTGTCAGCGCGGCTTGATCCACGGGCTTCTGGTCCTGGTCAATAGCTGCCAGTCTGCTCTCCAATGTTTCCAGCGATTGCTGGGCCTCGGTCAGCGTCTCTTCATCGCCTTTGAGCAGTAGCGGTAGCCAGGTGTTCCGCAGGTAGCGGACAGTCGCGTTGTATTCGGCGAAGTCGCTCCGCGCCTGGGGGCTGTGGGCGATCGGCATGCCGTTCCGGTCTTCACCTCCTGGGTTCTGCGACCAGCGGGCCAGCCCATCACCTACGGTACCTGCAAGGGTTCTCTCCAGGCGAACGGCTGCCTTGGCCGGTGATTCGCTGAGATCAGCCAGTTCGGTTATGAGATAAGCCTGATTCTGGGGCTGGCATAGCGGTTGGGTGTCACGCTCCAGGGCAATGGCGATAATCCTGAGTAAGTCGCTCCGGCGTTGGGGGGCGTTGATTCGATCGCCCTCCGGTTTCGGGGCCGATACCTGGAAGTTGGCCAGCGTGGCTTCTGCGGGCCTGCCGCCTACAGGCCATAAGAGTGATTCCATGGGGTGGAAGCCCAGCGTCAAATAGTAGAAATCGGTGGACTGGTGCTCCTTGCGCAGGAATTCCGTGGTCAGTGGCACTTCCGAGAACGTCAGCCCGCTACGCGGGTAATTGGGAACCTGATCCAGGTAGCCGGGCAACATGGGGTGTGCATCCACCGGATCTCTATCATTGAACTGTTGGGGTGGGGGTAGTTCCGCAATTTGATAGACAGCGGTTAGTTGCTGGTAGGTTTGATGGGCCTGGCGCCAGCTTTCACGTGCGGCCTTCAAGCTGTCGATACCTGGCGCGTCAAGGAACCGGGTAACCTGCCCGGTCAGGGTCGCGGTGGCCTCACAGACAGCCTGGGTCTTCTCAGTAACGGCAGACTTCAACGCCTCAGGGATCGCAGTGACTGGTCCCGTTTCCTCGGCGGTGGAAGCTTCGTCTGGCGGCGGTGACTCGGAGCAGCCGGTTAAAAGCAGGGCGAGGCCCAGGCCCAGTATATTCGATAGTCTCGGGGGTGCTACACGTGCTTTCCCTGGCATAGGTGTTAGTTCCTGAGCGAGATCACGGGCCAGCCTCTTTCCTGAGCCAGCGCTTCAAGTTTACTGTCCGGGTCTACGGCAATCGGATGAGCGACTTGCTCCAGCAATGGCACATCGTTGTGCGAATCACTATAGAACCACGCATCGTCGGCAGACTGTCCATTTTCCTCCAGCCATGTCTCCAGGCGTTTGACCTTGCCATCCTGGAAGCTGGGAGTGCCAGCAACCTGGCCGGTGTAGCGACCGTCCTGCATTTCCGGCTCGGTTGCGATGAGATCATCCACGCCCAGCAGCTCGGCGATAGGCTGGGTCACGAAACGATTGGTGGCGGTAATGATCAGCAGATAATGTCCTTGCTGGCGGTGTTTTTCCAACAGCTGCACGGCCTTATCCAGCATCAGCGGACGAATGCGTTCGTCGACGAAGCGCTGGCGCAGGGCATACAACACCTCCGGCTCATGCTTCGCCAGCGGCGCCAGGGCAAAGGCCAGATAGCGCAGGATGTCCAGGTCGCCGTTCAGGTAGTCCTGGTAGAACTGATCGTTGGCCCGTTCGTACTCGCCGGCGTCGACAATGCCTTCCGCCACCAGAAAATCGCCCCAGGCATGATCGCTGTCGCCTTTGAGGAGGGTGTTGTCGAGGTCGAAGATGGCAAGGGTCACGGCATAGTCCTTACTGAAAGCGTCAAAGAGTCTTCTTGGGCCGCTGGGGGCGGTATACAGGCGGGCGATTCTATCATGCCTGGGGGCATCGGGTCTGGTTTGCCCGGCGGTACGCTTTCTGCAAGAATGAAGGCAACTTAGGCAAATTGCGGATGCCGCGTCACAGGCGCTTTCCTGGCAGGGGAAGAGGCTGCGCAGTATAAACAGAACGGCGACCCGCTGCTGATAAATTTGAACAGGATAATACGGTGATCGACTCCGACGGTTTCAGACCCAACGTCGGAATCATTCTGGCCAATCATCGAGGTGAGGTTCTCTGGGCAAGACGAATCGGACAGGACGCATGGCAGTTTCCCCAAGGCGGCATCAAGAACGACGAGACGCCTGAGGAAGCCCTCTATCGCGAGCTGGGCGAAGAAGTTGGTCTGGGACAGCGGGATGTGGAAATTATCAGCTGTACCCGAGGCTGGCTGAGGTATCGTCTGCCCCGTCGAATGGTGAGACACCATTCGCACCCGGTGTGTATCGGGCAAAAACAGAAATGGTTCCTGCTGAGGCTTTTGTCCCCCGATGCCAGTGTTTGCGTCGACGGGACGGATTCACCCGAGTTCGACGGCTGGCAGTGGGTCAGCTACTGGTATCCGCTGGGACAGGTCGTATCGTTCAAGCGAGAGGTGTATCGGCGGGCCCTGCGGGAGCTGGCGCCGAGATTGTTCCACAATATGGAGCAGTGGCAGGGATCGCCGCGGTTCCCGGACAGGATGGATTAACAGCCTATGTTGAGCACGCTGAGAAGTATCGTTCAGGAAGTCAATGGTGCCCGGGACCTTCAGGATGCTCTGGAAATCATCGTCTCCCGCGTACAGCGTGCCATGAATACCGAAGTGTGCTCGGTCTATCTGCTTGATCCGGATACCAATCGCTATATCCTCATGGCGACCGAGGGTCTCTACAAGAAGGCCGTCGGACGGGTCAGCATGTCACCTTCGGAGGGGTTGATTGGTCTGGTGGGCTCCCGGGAGGAGCCGATCAACCTGGAAGATGCGACGGCCCATCCCCGCTATCGCTATTTTCCCGAAACCGGTGAGGAACGTTTCCGTTCCTTCCTGGGCGTTCCCATTATTCACCATCGTCGTGTGCTCGGCGTTCTGGTTGTCCAGCAGCGCGAGAGCTCGCGCTGTTTCGATGAGGGTGAGGAAGCCTTCCTCGTGACCATCTCGGCGCAACTCGCGGGGGTCATTGCCCATAGTGAGGCTACGGGTGCGATCAGCGGACTTTCGCTCACCGGTGAGCAGGCCCATGACATCAGTTTCAAGGGCGTGGCTGGCGCGCCGGGCGTCGCTATTGGCAAGGGTGTGGTGGTCTATCCGCCCGCTGATCTCGACGCTGTGCCCGACAAGGCGGTAGATGACCCTGAAGCGGAGAAGGAAACCTTCCTACAGGCCGTCAGCGCTGTGCGGGAGGATATCCAACTGGTCGCTGAACGCCTTGCACCTCAGCTACGGCCGGAAGAGCAGGCGCTGTTCGAGGTCTACCTGCGAATGCTGGACGACAACGCCCTGCCCGGCGAGGTGATGAGTCGTATCGCCGACGGACAGTGGGCCCAGGGGGCGCTGAAACAGGTGGTCCAGCAGTATGTGCGTCACTTCGAGATGATGGGCGATCTCTACCTGCGTGAGCGCGCGGTCGATATCCGGGACCTGGGCCGGCGACTGTTGGCGCATCTGCAGGAGGGTGACCAGCAGACCGTCAGCTACCCTGAAAAAACCGTACTGGTCAGTGACGAGCTGACGCCCGCCATGTTGGGGGAGGTTCCGCGTGGCCAGTTGGTGGGTCTCGTTTCCGTGCGTGGTTCGAGCAACTCCCATGTAGCCATCCTGGCGCGTGCGATGGGCGTACCGACGGTGATGGGTATGATTGATATGCCCGTCAATCAGCTCGACGGACGCGACCTGATCGTCGACGGTTTCGAGGGTCAGATCTACGCATCGCCGTCGGCGGACCTACGCTCGTTCTATCAGGAGATCTGTGACGAGGAGGCGGCGCTGTTTCGCGGTCTGGAAGAGCTGCGCGACAAACCTTGTGTCACCACCGACGGCACACGGGTGTCACTGCTGGTAAATACCGGCCTGATGACGGATGTGGTGCGTTCTCTCAGCCACGGCGCCGAGGGGATTGGTCTCTACCGCACCGAAGTGCCCTTCATGATCAACGAGCGTTTCCCTTCGGAGCAGGAGCAGCGCGAGTACTACCGCGAGCAACTTGAGGCCTTCGCACCCAATGCGGTTACCATGCGGACCCTTGATATCGGGGGCGACAAGGCGCTGACCTATTTCCCGATCAGCGAGGAAAACCCGTTCCTCGGCTGGCGCGGCATCCGGGTAACGCTGGACCATCCCGAGATCTTCCTGGTTCAGGTTCGTGCCATGCTCAAGGCCAGCGAGGGTCTGGATAACCTGCGCATTATGCTGCCGATGATCAGCAACGTCTCCGAGGTGGAGGAGTCACTCCACCTGATCTACCGCGTCTATCATGAGGTCCGGGAGGAGGGCTACCAGATCCAGATGCCGCAGGTCGGCGTGATGATCGAGATCCCGGCCGCCGTCTATCAGATCAGGGAGCTCTCCAGTCGGGTCGATTTCCTGTCGGTGGGCTCCAATGATCTGACCCAATACCTGCTGGCAGTTGATCGCAATAACCCACGTGTGGCCTCTCTCTATCACTCGTTCCACCCGGCCGTGCTCCAGGCCTTGCGTAAGATTGCGCTGGACGCCCATGACGCGGGCACGCCGGTAAGCATATGCGGGGAACTGGCAGGGGACCCCGGTGGGGCGGTGCTGCTGATGGCCATGGGTTACGACGCCCTGTCGATGAACGCGGCCAGCTTGCCGAAGGTAAAGTCGGTGATCCGCAGTATCGATTCGGCCTGGGCCCGGAAACTGTTGGGGGATGTGCTCGATCTGGATTCGCCTCATGTAATCAAGAGTTGCATCGACCTCGCCCTGCGTAATGCAGGCTTCGGGCGCTACCTCCGGCCGAACCGCTCACCCTCGGAATCCGCCTCGATATGAGCGGCGTAATGCCCACAAGTGTTTATCTTCGTGAGGTATCTATTCGCCTAGGGTGTTTATTCTAGAGTGTCCTGATAACGTCGTTCAGAAGTCAAACTAGCCATAAGAATTCATTCCAACCAGCAGGGTAGCGAATGGCGGCGAACAAGACAGACCTGAAAGAAAAACCTCGTATTGGTCTCGCGCTCGGCGGTGGTGGCCCCCTGGGGGGTATATACGAGATCGGTGCCCTGCGGGCGTTGGACGAGGCGCTGGATGGTATCGACTTCAACGACCTCAATGTGTACGTGGGAGTCAATGCCGGGTCTTTTGTCGCCGCTAACCTCGCCAACCAGATGACCACGGCGCAACTTTGCCGAATTTTCGTTAAGAACGAGGCCGAAGTTCACCCGTTTCATCCGGAGGTGTTCTATCGGCCAGCATTCCGCGAGATCGGCCGGCGCCTGATGGCGGTGCCCGGGCTGCTCGCCAATGCCGTCGGTCGCTTCGTCAGTAATCCCTATGACCAGAGCTTTCTCGAGGCCCTGACGATCCTGGCGCAGGCGGCGCCCTCCGGCCTGTTCGATAACGAAGGGCTGCACGACTACCTTGAGCGTGCCTTCTCCATGCTGGGCAGGACCAATGATTTCCGGCAGCTACGTCGCAGCCTCTATATCATTGCTGCCGATGTGGAGAGCACAGAAGCCGTCTGTTTCGGCGCACCTGGGTATGACCATGTGCCTATCTCCCGGGCGATCCAGGCGAGTACAGCGTCGCCGGGCCTCTATGTACCGGTGGATGTGGATGGACGCTTCTACGTGGACGGCACCTTGCGAAAGGGGCTGCACGCCTCGGTCGCTTTCGAGGATGGCGCTGACTTGGTGCTTGCAGTTAATCCTCAGGTCCCGATTGACGCCAGCGCTGCCGTTCGCGCGGGGTCTATGAAACCCGGTGCGTTGACCAATTCGGGCATGCCTAACGTCCTCGCCCAAACGTTCCGGACCATGGTCTACTCGCGTATGCAGTCGGGGATCGCCCAGTATGCTCGGGATTATCCAGACAAGGATATCCTGCTGTTCGAACCGACGCGGGACGATGCCAAGCTGTTTTTCTCCAATGTATTCAGTTTCCAGTCGCGCAGGATGGTGTGTGAGCACGCTTATCAGATGACGCGACGGGATCTGCTGGCGCGGGCGGATATGCTGGAATCGACCCTGGCGCCTTATGGCATCCGACTACGCCGCGACCGGCTGGAGGATGACCAGCGTACGATCAGTACCAGTCTCTATGGGGAAATGCTGCCTCTCTACGTTGCCAAGGGCAGGGCAAAGCGCGCCCGGGTGCGGTCGGGCCTGGATAATGTCACGGATATCCTGCAGAAAGCCCTCTAGAGCTTTCCTTCAGGGGCTGGATAGAAGCTGCTGGCCTCCCGACTCCCGACTCCCGCCTTCCTTCTCCAGTCTTGCCAAATAATCCTGCCAGTATTGTTCCTGGTTCCTGCCAAGATCCTGTAGGTAGCTCCAGGTAAACAGGCCGGAGTCATGGCCATCGCTGAAGTGCAATTTCAATGCATAGTTACCGACCGCCTCCGCGCCGGTAACCAGCACCTCGCGCTTTCCTGTCTGCAACGTGCCCGGGCCCATACCATGGCCACGCACTTCCGCCGAGGGCGAGTAGACTCTGAGTAGTTCGAAGGGCAGCTCGAGGGTGTCCCCGCTTGCATAGGTCAGATGTAGGACCCGGCTCTGGCGACGAATGCGAATGTCGCTGGGTATATCCGAGGTCTCACTCATGGATTGGGCTCTCGTAAAGCGTTGGAGAACGGTGGCGTGAAGGGACACGCCACCTCTACTGGCGGATCAGAGAATGTAACGGCTCAGGTCTTCGTCTTCGGACAGGTCGCCGAGTTTCTCGTCGACATAAGCCGCGGTCACTTCGAAATCACCGGATACTGCATCGCCCGCATCGAAGGACACGCTTTCAAGTAAGCGTTCCAGCACGGTGTGCAGACGCCGGGCGCCAATGTTTTCGGTGGTCTCGTTCACCTTCCAGGATACCTGGGCAATTCGTTCTATCGCGTCATCGGTGAACTTCAGCGTCAACCCTTCGGTATCCATCAACGCTTCGTACTGTCTGACCAGCGATGCATCGGGTTCAGTCAGTATGCGCTTGAAGTCTTCCGGCGTCAGTGCCTGGAGTTCGACACGGATCGGCAACCGGCCCTGCAGCTCCGGGATCAGGTCCGAAGGCTTGGACAGGTGGAAAGCCCCGGAGGCAATAAACAGGATGTGATCGGTGCGAATCATGCCGAACTTGGTGCTTACCGTACTGCCTTCGATCAGCGGCAACAGGTCGCGCTGGACACCCTCCCGGGACACATCTGCCGATCCGGTTTCCGAGCGCTTGGCAACCTTGTCGATCTCATCGACGAAGACAATCCCGTTTTGTTCGACCGTCTGGATGGCTTTCTGCTTGATTTCCTCTTCGTTGACCAGCTTGGCCGCTTCTTCCTCACGAACGCTCGCGAGCGCATCGGCGACCTTCATCTTACGGGTCTTCTTCTTGTCGCGGGAAAGGTTGGAAAACATGTTCTGCAGCTGGCTGGTCATTTCCTCCATTCCTGGAGGCGCCATAATCTCTACACCGGCTCCGCTGTTGCTGAGCTCGATCTCGATTTCCTTGTCGTCCAACTGACCTTCGCGCAGTTTCTTGCGAAACAGTTGACGGGTGGATGAATCTTCTCTGGGCTGGCTGTCTTCCTGGAAGCTGCGGGCCGGCGGTAGCAGAGCATCGAGGATACGCTCCTCTGCGGCGTCCGCTGCGCGGTGCTCATTACGCTTGATTTCCTTTTCGCGCAACATCTTGACTGCCATATCCGCCAAGTCACGAATAATGGACTCTACGTCTCGGCCTACGTAGCCCACTTCCGTGAACTTGGTCGCCTCGACTTTCAGGAATGGGGCATCGGCCAATTTGGCGAGGCGGCGGGCGATCTCTGTCTTACCAACGCCGGTGGGGCCGATCATCAGGATGTTCTTCGGGGTAATCTCGTCCCGCAGGCCCGCTTCAAGCTGCATGCGGCGCCAGCGGTTACGCAGGGCAATAGCTACGGCACGCTTGGCTTCTTCCTGGCCGACGATATGTTTATTCAGCTCGTGAACGATTTCGCGAGGGGTCATTCCAGACATGGGGGCTCCGATCACTCGTTGGCAGAGAGCACTTCCAGGGTGCGGTTGTGGTTCGTGTAAATGCAGATGTCCGCGGCAATATCGAGACCTTTCTCGACAATCACATCCGCTTTCAGATCTGTATTCTCAAGTAAGGCACGAGAAGCAGCTTGCGCGAAGGGGCCGCCGCTGCCAATGGCGATCAGGCTATCCTCGGGTTCGATAACGTCACCATTACCCGTAATGATGAGGGAAGCGGTGTGGTCAGCCACCGCCAACAGTGCCTCCAGCCGTCGAAGCGCGCGATCGGTTCTCCAGTCTTTTGCCAGTTCCACGGCCGCTCGGGTGAGGTTGCCCTGGTGTTTTTCCAGCTGGGCTTCGAACCTTTCGAACAATGTAAACGCGTCGGCTGTGCCACCGGCAAACCCGGCCAGTACCTTGTTGTTGTATAGGCGGCGCACCTTACGGGCATTGCCTTTCATTACTGTATTGCCGAGGGAGACCTGGCCATCGCCGCCCATGGCGACTGTGTCGTCGCGCCGGACTGAGAGAATCGTTGTCATGCGTGCTCCAGTTGCAGGGTGAGCGTTTCAAAGATCTAGATATGGCAGTGGAGCCGTGGATTTCAAGGGAGCAAGATGGACAGGGTCAGTGAAATAACTGCAATAAAGGTGGCTTGGTGTAGGGAGGAGGGGATGGCCCGCCCAAGCGCTTGTCGGAACGGGCCGTATTACGTGGCTCTAGATCAGTCTGGTGTTGATTCCCTAGCCTTTTGGCACTTTACGTACGAGGGGCTGGATGTTGATGCCTACCAGTTTGTCCACCGCGCTGTTCATTTTGCTGCGGGAATCGAATGGACCCACATTGACGCGGTACCAGGTGGTGCCGCTGTCCAGGGTGACTTTCTCGATGTTTGCCCGGAGCCCCTGGAAGGCTATCTGGGCTCGCTGGCGTTCGGCGTCAGCGTGTCCCTTGAACGAGCCGGTCTGGACGAGGTAGCGGTATTGCCGCTCAGCCGCTGTCGGACCGGGGTCGTATTCCTTAACCTTCGGCGGAACGACCTCTGATTCGGGCAGCATGTCGTAGAACTGGAAGGACTGTTGCTGTTCCTTTTTCTTTTCTGCCGGTGCTGGGCTCGGTTTGGATGGCGCCGGCTTGGGAGCCGCCGCATGCTGCTCCTCGGGCGTGGGCAAGGAGTTCAGGTAGGCGATGAAGCCAATAAAGCCGCCCACCATCGCCAACGACAGTATCCAGCGCAGTGACAGGCCTCCAGCCTGCCGTTTTGGGGCGCCGTTGCTGCGCGCACCTGGGCGAGGCCTGTTTTTGCTAACGGTCCGGGACGTGGCTGCCGACCGGTCATTCCTGGGCTTCTTGGCGTAATCACGGGACATCGACTTGGGCCTCGCGCTCAAACAGCTTGTCGTTGTTCACATTTCTTCCGGGGCACTGACGCCGATCAGCTCCAGCCCGTTGACCAGGACCTGCTTGACCGCCAGGCACAGGGCCACGCGTGCGTCACGGGTATCGACGTCGTCCACCAAGACCTTGTGGGCGTTGTAGTAGGTGTGGAACTGGCCCGCCAGGTCGCGCAGATAATGTGTAATGTGGTGCGGTTCACGTTGGGTGGCGGCATTGGTAATCAGCTCAGGGTATTGGGCCAGTCGGTTTGCCAGATCCCGCTCTTCTTCCAGTTCCAGGCCGTCCAGCTTGTTCGCGAAATCCTGCGGGGCGATCGCAACGCCCAGGTCATTCAGCTTGCGAAGCATGCTGCAAATCCGCGCATGCGCATACTGCACATAGTAGACCGGGTTTTCATTGGTCTGTGAGCGGGCCAGATCGATATCGAAGGTCAACTGGGAGTCGACCCGGCGAGCCGCCAGGAAGAAGCGGGTGGCGTCCCGCCCAACCTCGTCGATAAGATCGCGCAAGGTGACATAGCTACCAGCGCGCTTGGAGAGTTTAACTTCAACACCGGAGCGGGTAACCAGTACCATCTGGTGGAGAACGTAGTCAGGCCAACCCTCCGGTATGCCGGTATTCAAAGCCTGTAACCCGGCCCTGACCCGGGTGACCGTTGAGTGGTGGTCTGCGCCTTGCTCGTTGATCACGGTAGTAAAACCGCGCTGCCATTTATCC
This sequence comes from Marinobacter nanhaiticus D15-8W, assembly GCF_036511935.1. Classification (NCBI taxonomy): domain Bacteria; kingdom Pseudomonadati; phylum Pseudomonadota; class Gammaproteobacteria; order Pseudomonadales; family Marinobacteraceae; genus Marinobacter; species Marinobacter nanhaiticus. The sequence goes on from NZ_AP028878.1 coordinate 1,035,438, forward strand.
AGATGGTAGGCCACATCCGGCAGGAAGTAGGTATAGCCGCCGTCAGATTTGCGCATAACCCGGTCCTTGTCGTCGCCGAATTCGGTCGTGCGCAGCCAGAGGGCGTTGTCTTTTTCGTAGGTGTAGCCGTTGTCCTTGAGCTTATGGACAGCTGCTTCAACCTTACCATCGCTGTAGAGCGAGGACTCCAGGAAATAAACATCGAATTCGACGCCGAACGCTTTCAGGTCCAGGTCCTGTTCGCGCCGCAGGTAGGCAACGGCGAATGCTTTGATAGCGTCCAGATCCTCGGCATCACCCTTCGCCGTCACTTCGCGATCATCTGCTGTAACGGTTTCATTGGCCAGGTAGGCGTTGGCAACGTCGACGATGTAGTCGCCGCGATAACCATCGGCCGGCCAGGCGGCGTCTTCAGGAGTCATACCCTTGGCCCTGGCCTGAACTGAAAGTGCCAGATTATCGATCTGTGCCCCGGCATCGTTGTAGTAGAACTCGCGGGTCACGCGGTAGCCATTGGCTTCCAGCAGACGCGCCAGGCAGTCGCCAATGGCCGCACCCCGGCCGTGACCCACGTGGAGCGGCCCGGTCGGGTTTGCGGATACAAACTCGATCTGTACCGATTTGCCCTTGCCTGAATCATTGCGACCAAACTCTTCGCCCGATTCGATAATCGTGCGGACGATATCGAAGCTGCTGGCATCGCTCATGAAGAAATTGATAAAGCCCGGCCCGGCAATTTCGACCTTGGCGACGGCATCGCTCGCTGGCAGCTTGTCGATAATGGTCTCGGCCAGTTGTCGCGGCGGTTTTCCGGCTACTTTTGCGGTGGCCAGGGCAATGTTCGTGGCAAAGTCGCCGTGGGCCTTGTCGCGGGTGTTGTCCACATTGGGTGTGAACGTCTGGTCAGACGGCAGAACGCCATCAGCCTGGAGCGCCGCAACAGCGGCTTCAAGTAGCTGGTTTACCGTGTCTTTCATGCTGGCAGATGACTCAGTCGGATCGGAGCATTGATAGGGGCCGCGGCCCCCGTTATCGGGGACCGGGTATTATTGCGGAAAGAAGCTTGTTAATCAAAAGCGCGGTGAAAGGTATGGCTTTAAGGTGGACTATTTTTGGCCATTGAAGTAAGTTACCACAGTATCGTTATGGCCAAATATAAGAAGCCGGCCCCCTTCCATAAGTATGCCTAAGCCACTGTAGTCGCCATTTCGTTGTCCCGCTGTTCCAAGCGCTGTGTCGCCGCAGTTGGAAGCGATGAAGGCGACACGAATGACACTTACCGATTGATCGGGAACCGACGCTGTGCCGTCAAACCGACAGCCAGATTCGTCACTGCCTTCAATGCTACCGTCATCTTGTATGGTGAACTCTTTAGTGAGCAACCCAGCTTCCTGCATAAGATATATCCCCGATATATCAGATAGGGTGGCCCCACTGTCACTATAGCCTGCGGGTCGTGAAATTGTGGTTACAGATTGATAGTCGGTTTGGCTTGCGTCCAGAAAAAGAGTTGCAGTCGTATTATTAGTGGCGCTGCCCGTGATAGTGCCTGAATTCCGCTCCCAGTTGGTCGTATAGGTAAAGTTGACACCGCTTCCTATGAATTGGTTGTCAGAACTACCCTGCAGTGTGCCAAAAGTTCCGTCCGTCTCTGGGATGTATGTTGCGAAATTCCCCTCGGAATCAATGATGGTAGCGCCGCTATATTCTAATACGTTGTTTACGGATACCTCGGAGTAATAGTAGCCGGGAAGAATGGGGGGCAGTGTTTCAGTTGTGTCCTCATCCTCGGGATTTTCACCCGCGTTCACGTTCTCAGGATTGAGGCCGGATAGCGAGCTTGAGTCATCTCCGTCTCCGCCGCAAGCAGCTAAGATAAAGGAGAGAAAAATAGTGGATATACTCGCAAGCAACTTCCCTAACATCTTTGTTTGCTCCCTGTTCCCATTCTAGTTATGCAAGCCTTTACGATCTCTGTCGGAATTTCTCACACGAGACTCGCACTGAACCATTTCGCATAAAGCAAGGGTTTATCGTGCTCAGATCATAGCACAACATGAAAAATCGCTAATCTAGAACGGTACGATTTATGCAAAACTTTGTAACCGTTCTCATCCGGTTTCCAGAGGGTCTACGTCGATTTGCCACTTCAGTGAAGACGGTTTTTTTTGTTCTTCGAGGTGGTGGCAAAGCGTCTGGAGCTGTCGTTGCAAGGGGCCTTTCTGGTTACTGATCAATACAAGCTGCGCTCGGTGACGCTCGGCGCGGCGGGCAATGACTGCTGGTAAGGGGCCCCAGATTTCCAAATCGCTGCCTGTCAGCTGACCTTTTGCGCCGTCCAGAAATGCAAGACTCTCTTCCATTGTGGTTGCTTCGGCACGAAGTAGCGCCATGGCTCGATAGGGAGGCAGTTGAAGGGCGGCGCGCTCCGCAAGAATGTGCTCCGCCATGGCTAGATAGTTACCTGTACACAATTGGTTCAGGAGGGAGTGTTCACTGTGGCAGGTTTGGATTAGGACGGTGCCGGGGATCCGGCCTCGCCCTGCGCGGCCACTGACTTGCAGAAGCGTTTGGATTAGTTGCTCCGGCGCCCTGAAATCAACACTGAACAACCCTCCGTCAGCGTTGACCACGACCACCAGTGAGACATTGGGGAAGTCATGGCCCTTGGCGAGCATTTGGGTGCCGACAAGGATACAAGATTCCCCACTATTAACCTGTTGAAGGATTCGGTCGATGCTACCGCGGTTTCGCGTACTGTCGCGATCGACCCGAATGATGGGGGTCTCCGGAAAGCTAGCCTGTAAGATGTCCTCGGTGCGCTCGGTGCCCTGGCCGACCGGGCTGTAGGCGTCGCTGGCGCATGCCGGGCAGGTTTCAGGCGCCGCGGTTTGATAATCGCAGTGGTGGCAGCGTAACGCGCGGTCTTTGCGGTGGTAGGTCAGGCGCGAATCGCAGCGGGGGCATTCGCTGATGTGACCGCAGTCGAAGCACATCATGACAGGCGCGAAGCCGCGGCGGTTGACGAAAACCAGCACCTGCTCCTTGCGCTCGATACGCTCTCGAATTGCCTGTATGGCTTTCGGGGACAGGCCGCCTTCCAGGGGGCGGCTACGGATATCCAGTAATCTCAAGGTCGGGGGGCGGGCCTCGCCAACGCGCTCTTCCAGTTTGACCAGTCGGTATTTGCCCGTTGTTGCGTTCTGGTAGGACTCGATCGATGGCGTGGCGGAGCCCAGCAAAACCGGACATCGGTTCAGGTGTCCGCGGTATACGGCCAGGTCTCGGGCCGAGTAGCGAAAGCCTTCCCCTTGCTTAAAGGAGGTGTCGTGTTCCTCATCGACGATGATTGCGCCCAGGGACAGGAAGGGCAGGGTTACCGAGGACCGCGTGCCGATAACAATGACCGGTTCGCCATTTCGAATCCTGAGCCATGTCTTCAGGCGCTCACCGTCGTTCAGGGCTGAGTGCCACATGCAGATCCGGTCGCCGAAATAACGGTTGAACCGGCGCACGGTCTGGGGGGTAAGGTTGATTTCCGGGACCAGTACGAGCGCCTGTTGCTCCTGTTTCAGATACCTCTGGAGATAATGGAGGTAGATCTCGGTCTTGCCGCTGCCAGTGATCCCATATAAAAGGGTGGCGCTGAAGCCCAGCTCGGGTCTAGGAATTTCGCCGAATGCCCGCTCTTGAGCGTGCGTCAACGAGGGCAGTTTTTCACAGGCTTGAGCCAGCGGAGGCTGCGGTTCTGTTTCCTCGATGAGATTGCGCTTTTTCAGGTTGCGAATCTGGTCCGGCGTAAATCCAGCGGCCTGGATGGTACTTTGGCTACATGGAGTGGGCTGGGATCTCAGCCACGTAAGCAATGCTTTTTGCCGATGAGCCTGGGCAGGAAGTGCTTCGGGGGTCGCCTCCTCTAACGCGTGCCAGAAAAGATCGTTATTGGCGGTTGCGGGCCGCCCACGCCGCAAGGCTGGCGGGAGACTCATGAATAGGCATTCGCCCAAGGGGTGCTGGTAATAGGCTGCAGCCCACTGCATGAGCTGCCGGGTTTCAGGCGGGAGGACAGGCCAGTCTTCCAATACTTGGCTAATCGGCCGCAACTTGATGCCGGCAGGTGGTTCTACGCCAGTTTCGACGACGAGACCTACCAGCGATTGCCGGCCGAAGGGTACTCGCACCCGTTGACCTGGAGTTAGGCGCATGCCTACCGGTACCTGATAGTCGAAGAGCCGGCGCAAGGGGCGTGACAGCGCAATACGTGCCGTCTGGATCACAGGGTCTCCACAGATGGAAATAAAGGCGCAGTATAGGGGAACACCACGAGTCCCTCATCTATTGCGATTCAAGCGGATTCTGCTATGATTGCCGCCCTGTTTCCGGCGCTGGCTATTTTTTATGCGTCGGAGTGAACCAAATATGCGGTGCCTGGCATAGGATCAGGTGGCGGCATGGCCAGAGAGGTGTTCCTCATGAAAGAAGGTATCCATCCCAAGTATGTCGACATTACCGCGACCTGCAGCTGCGGTAACGTCATCCAGACCCGCTCCACCGTCGGTCACGATATGCAGATCGACGTCTGCTCCCAGTGCCACCCGTTCTATACGGGTAAGCAGAAGGTGATGGACACGGCGGGTCGTATCGATCGTTTCCAGAAGCGTTTCGGTGGCCGGATCAAGAAAGGCGGCTGACACGCAATGCCAGGCCGATCGCACTGACCGGTATGAAGAACAGAAAAGGCGCCGAAAGGCGCCTTTTCTGTTTCTGGCAAAGTCGTCTTAATTTGGTGTTAAAGCTGATCAGTATTTGCGCAGTCGCCCTTGTTTGAGCAGGGTAGTCACGCCATAATGTCGCGCTCCCGTCAGCCTTGGCGGGCTAATAAAGTGAGAGCAGTGTCGGAGGCTGTGCAGCGACGCACGGACGTCCTCTCAAATCATCCGGGTAACAGGATGGTGGGTCTCCGGCCGGAACAACGAATCTCCACCCTATTAACGTGACAAACGGAACAGTGGCAATGTCTCAAGATCTGAAAGCAGCGGCCCTCGATTATCACGCCAATCCGCGCCCCGGGAAGCTGAGCGTTGAAATCACCAAGCCGACCCAGACCTCCCGTGATCTGTCCCTGGCTTACAGCCCGGGTGTAGCGGAACCGGTCCGCGAGATCGCAAAAGACCCCGAGAACGCATACAAGTACACCGCCAAAGGAAATCTGGTGGCTGTAATTTCCGATGGTTCTGCCATTCTCGGTCTGGGTAATCTGGGCCCGCTGGCCAGCAAACCGGTAATGGAAGGCAAGGGCGTACTGTTCAAGCGTTTTGCTGGCATCGATGTATTCGACATCGAAGTCAATTCTGAAAGTCCCCAGGCGTTTATTGAAACCGTAGCGCGTATTGCCGATACCTTTGGTGGTATCAATCTTGAGGATATCAAGGCGCCGGAATGCTTTGAGATCGAGCGTGCTTTAAAGGAACAATGCAACATCCCCATTTTTCACGATGACCAGCATGGTACAGCCATCGTGACTGCAGCGGGTATGCTCAATGCGCTTGAGCTCCAGGGCAAGTCGCCGGAAGACGCCAAGGTGGTATGCCTGGGTGCCGGTGCTGCGGCGATCGCCTGTATGAAGCTGCTGATCAGTTGTGGCATCAAGTCGGAAAACATCTATATGCTCGATCGGAAAGGGGTTATCCATGCCGGTCGCGACGATCTGAATCAGTACAAGGCCATGTTTGCCAACGAGACCGATAAGCGAACGCTTGATGACGCCATCGACGGCGCAGACGTCTTCCTGGGCTTGTCAGGTCCAGATCTGCTCAGCGGCGAGCAGCTCAAGAAAATGGCGCCAAATCCGATCGTGTTTGCATGCTCGAACCCGGATCCGGAAATCAGCCCGGAAGTGGCGCTGGCGGCTCGTGACGACCTGATCATGGCGACAGGTCGCTCCGACTACCCGAACCAGGTTAACAACGTGCTTGGGTTCCCGTTCATCTTCCGCGGAGCGCTCGATGTCCGTGCGACAGCCATCAATGAAGAAATGAAGGTTGCTGCCGTACATGCCATCCAGAAATTGGCCAAAGAGCCGGTGCCCAAGGAAATCTGCGAAGCATACGGTGTAGAGAGTTTTGAGTTCGGCAAGAACTACATTATTCCAAAGCCGATGGATGTGCGCCTGTTGGAGTTCGTGCCGGCGGCAGTGGCCAAGGCAGCGGTGGATTCCGGTGTTGCACGTCATGCCTATCCGGCACACTACCCGCTGAAGTCCCTGGACGATATCAAGTAATCTGCAGGGAATAAAAAACCCGCCAGCTCTGAGCTGGCGGGTTTTTTTGTGCCTCGAAAACGGGACGGCTGGATTTTCTAGAACAGCTCCTGGGGGAGCATGGTGCCTCCATCTTCGCCACTCTGTATGGCGTCCGACGTCTGCTGTGCTGGTACATTTTCCTCCCGGAACAGTTCAAAGACCGCATTGGTGTTGCCGGGCGCTGCTCGTTCCCCTGTTTCCGGATCGATCTTGACAGTAACAATGCCATTGGGACGCGGCATAACCGATGGCGGCTGGCCAGCCAGGGCGACCTCCATATAATCCAGCCAGATGGGAAGGGCGGCTACGGCGCCATATTCGCCGCGGCCCATCGGGCTAGGTTGATCGAACCCGACCCAGACCGTCGTGGCCATTGAGTAGTTGAACCCCGAGAACCAGGCATCACGTTGTTCGTTAGTGGTGCCGGTCTTGCCGCCCACGTCCTGGCGGTTGAGGGCGAGGGCGCGACGACCTGTTCCGCGCTCGATTACATCGCGCAGCATTGAGTGCAGGATGTAGATTGCCCGCTCGTCGGCCAGGCGCGGTGCAACCTGTATGGCCGGGAAGCCAACGTCTGGCGTCGGCGTCTGCTGGGCAATCTCGGCGCAGTTTTCGTCGCAATGGATGACACTTGGCGCGGCATAGACGATATTGCCGCGGCTGTCCTCAATGCGGTCAATCAGATACGGTTTTACGTCATAGCCGCCGTTGGCAATAACGGCAAAGCCGCGCGCTACTTCCATGGGCGTGAGCTGGCCGCTGCCCAGTGCCAGTGAAAGGTCTTTTTGTATCTGTGATGTGTCGATCTTCAGTTGGTTGAGATAATCGATGGTGTAGTCGATACCGATCGAGCGTAGCAAGCGTATGGACACGAGGTTACGGGAGCGGTAGAGGGCTTCTCGCAGACGTGTTGGGCCATAGAACTGTCCGCTGGAGTTTTCCGGGCGCCAGATAGTTTCCAGGCTGGCGTCGTCGAACACGATGGGCGCGTCGTTGATCAACGTCGCCGGGGTTCGACCTTTTTCCAGTGCCGCCAGGTAGAGGAAGGGTTTGAAGTTGGAGCCCGGTTGACGCCGGGCTTGAGTGGCCCGGTTGTACTTGGATTGTTGGAAGCTATAGCCGCCTGAGAGCGCTAGCATTCCGCCGTTCTGGGCATCCAGGGAAATAAGGGCGCCCTGGACCTCGGGAAGCTGTGACAGCGCAACCTTCACCTTGTCTTGAGTCGCTGCTTCATGGGCCTCTTCGTTGGGTTCGTTCTCACTGGCTCCGGTTACTTCTGCTTTCGGCTCGTTGATGACTTCCACGTAGACGACATCACCAATCGCCAGAACATCGGAGGGCTTATTGGGTGCAGGGCCGCGTCGATCCGGGTTCTGGTAGCTTCGGGCCCAGGCCATGGTTTCGAGCGGCATCTCCGTCATGCCAAATTCCTGGGTATAGACCTCTGCCTTGTCGTTGCTGAGCGAAGTCACAACGGCGGGCCGTAGAGGGGGGTACGTGGAGAAGCTGCTTAGCGATTCGGCCAGGTCGCCGGATTCCAGAGTGTCCTTTTCCAGTTGGCCAATCGGACCGCGGTACCCGTGGCGTTGGTCGTAGGCCTGCAAGCCATTTTTCATGGCTTTGTTGGCCGCCTTCTGCTTTTCACTGTCGACGGTCAGGTACACCTTATAGCCGTCGGTGTAGGCCTCGTCGCCGAAGCGCCGGACCATCTCGCCTCGCGCTATCTCGGCCACGTAATCCGCATTCAGTTCGGTTTCCGCGCCATGATACCTGGCGGTGACCGGTGCCCCCGAGGCCAGCTCGTAAGCCGTATTGGAGATATAGCCCAGCTCGTTCATGCGCTGGAGGATCCAGTTGCGCCGGATCAGCGCGCGTTCCGGGTCCGCCAACGGGTTATATGCTGAGGGAGCTTTGGGTAGGCCTGCCAACATGGCCATCTGGGCGAGTTCGAGTTCTTTGACGGGTTTGCCGTAGTAGACCTGGGCCGCAGCTTCGATGCCGTAAGCGCGATTCCCAAGATATATCTTGTTCAGATACAGTTCCAGTATCTGATCCTTGGGAAGTTCACGCTCGATCTGAAAGGCTAGCAGTATCTCATTGAACTTGCGGATAAACGTACGATCACGTGTCAAAAAGTAATTTTTTGCAACCTGCATAGTGATCGTACTACCCCCGGAACGGATTGAACCGGTCGATACCAGTTCGACTGCAGCCCGCACCAGGCCTTTGATGTCGACCCCGTTGTGCTCGTAGAATCGCGCGTCTTCAGCGGCCAGGAAGGCATGTAACTGAAGTGTTGGGATCTGTTCGATTGTGATCGGAGCCCTTCTCTTTTCACCGAATTCTGCTATTAATCTGTTGTCGCTGGAATAGACCCGAAGCGGTGTCTGGAGCCGCATGTCGACGAGTTGCTCGACAGCAGGCAAACCAGGCCGTAGGTAGAGATAGAAACTTGAAAGCACAATGGCGCCGAGTGAGATTCCCACCAGGAAAAGCCATGCCGTTATGCGAGTAAAGCGGATCATTCGGGACATTTTTCTGACAACTGTTAGGTATAAGACTATTATTTAAGAAAATGCTTTAAGAGTTTAACGCATCTTCTGATGCTTGGATGCCTTCCTTCCAATGAAAGAATTGGCATTGTAGACGCAAAGCAGAACAAATTCTCTTAAATAAAAAATACGTAACCGGGTGCATTTAACCAGGTATAGGGTGAGCGCGTGTTCGGATTGTTCGGTAAAAAGTCCAGTACCGTTCTGGGCATCGACATCAGTTCAAGCTCGGTCAAGCTGCTGGAACTTTCCAGGCTGAGTGGCGAGCGGTATAAGGTGGAAAGTTATGCGGTAGAGCCGCTGCCCGCCAATGCTGTAGTCGAAAAAAATATCACGGATGTTGAAGCGGTCGGTGATGCGCTAAAAAAGGTGTCGGGCAAGGCTCGCACTAGCGTAAAACAGGCTGCGGTTGCTGTTTCGGGGTCGGCGGTTATTACCAAGCTGATCCAGATGAGCAGTGGCCTCAACGAATTTGAAATGGAAGACCAGATCGCGCTGGAGGCCGATCAGTACATTCCTTATCCCCTTGATGAAGTCGCCATCGACTTCGAGGTCCAGGGGCCTTCGGAAACCAATCCCGATCAGGTCGATGTCCTTCTGGCTGCGTGCCGGAAAGAGAACGTCGACATCCGGGAGGACGCTCTTTCCATTGCCAATCTGTCCGCCAAGGTCGTCGATGTCGAAGCCTACGCCCTTGAGCGCGCCTACGAGTTGATCGAACCGCAGTTGGATGCGCAGGGCGAAGAGTTGGTCGTGGCCATCGTAGATATCGGTGCGACCATGACGACCCTGAGTGTGCTTGCCGACGGCAAGACGGTCTATACCCGAGAGCAGATTTTCGGTGGCAAGCAGTTGACCGAAGAAATCCAGCGTCGCTATGGCCTGTCCCTGGAAGAGGCCGGTCTTGCAAAGAAACAGGGTGGCTTGCCGGACGACTACGAAATAGAGGTGCTGGCACCTTTCCGTGAGGCAGTCGTTCAACAGGTCGCTCGTGCGCTGCAGTTCTTCTTCGGCGCGAGTCAGTACAACGCAGTCGACTACGTCGTGCTTGCCGGCGGCACGGCTTCCATTATCGGTCTGACCGAAATGGTGGAAGAAAAGACGGGCACGACAACGCTGGTCGCGAATCCCTTTGCGGATATGGCGGTGGGTTCCCGCGTCAATGCGTCTGCCCTGAGTAACGATGCGCCGTCACTGATGATTGCCTGTGGTCTGGCGATGAGGAGTTTCGACTGATGGCAAAGATTAACCTCAGACCCTGGCGCGAGGAGCTACGGGCCGAGAAACAGCAGCAATTCGTTGCCATGTTGCTGGGGGCCGTTGTTATTGCGGCTGGCCTTGGCTTCCTGTGGAAAACAAATCTGGATAACCGTATCGATTATCAGGAATCCCGCAACGCCTATATAGAAAATGCAACTAAGGAACTCGATTCCCAGATCAAGGAGATCGAGGATCTGCGGCGCAAGCGGGATGAGTTGATCTCGCGCATGCAGGTTATCCAGGATCTGCAGGGCAAGCGTCCGGTGATCGTAAGGGTATTTGACGAAATGGTTAGAACGCTCCCTGATGGGCTCTTCTATACCGACCTTAAGAAAGAAGCGGAAAAGATCTCTATTACCGGTATGGCCGAGTCCAACAGTCGAATCTCCAGTCTGATGCGTCAGTTCGACCAATCCGAGTGGTTCGCGAATCCGAATTTGACCAACGTGTCTGCAGCAGATGAGCGTCGGGCAGGCTATAGCGCATTCAATCTTTCCGTGAATCAGAAGGCGCCCGAAACAGAAGGGGAGGAAGAAAAATGAGCCTTTCAGACTCCCTGAAAAGTTTGAACGAATTCGACATTAACGATCTGGATGTCAACAACGCGGGCATTTGGCCAATGCCTATCAAAATCATCGTCGCGTTGATCGTCTTTGGCCTGATCCTGGGCGGTGCTTATTGGTTCTTCATAAAAGATCAATATTCACAGCTTGAGCGTGTCGAGCAGCGAGAAGTTGAGCTGAAACAGCAGTACGAGCAAAAAGCCTACAAAGTAGCGAACCTCCAGACCTTCAAGAACCAAATGGCGGAAATGGAGGAAACCTTCGGCGCGCTCGTCAAGCAGTTGCCCAGTGATACTGAAGTTCCGGGTCTTCTCGAAGACATTACCAATACGGCTCTCGGCAACGGTCTGGAACTGCAGGAGATTACCTTGCAGCCTGAGCAGACCCGCGACTTCTATATTGAGTTGCCTATCAATATTCGCGTACGAGGCACCTACCATGAGCTTGCATCTTTCGTAAGCAGTATTGCCGGGCTGCCGCGTATCGTAACGCTGCACGATTTCACGATTAAACCAACAGGCGGTGAAAGGGAAATGCTGGATATGCAAGTTCTGGCGCGCACCTACCGCTACCGGGCTGGGGAGTAAGCATGATGAAAAAGCATGCAGTTAAAGCCTGGACTAGCATCTGTCTCGCATCGCTGCTGACAGCCTGTTCGCAAGGTAGTGGCTATTCCGATCTCGATCAGTTTATGGCGGAAACCCGTTCCAAGCCGAGAGGCTTCGTCGAACCGCTGCCTGAATTCAAGGCCTATGAAGCGTTTACTTACTCCGCTTCAGATCGTCGCTCGCCATTCGAAGTGCCAGTGGAAGTGCAACTGACAATGGTCGACGAACAGCCGCAAAGTGATATCGAGCCGGATCTCGATCGGCCGAAAGAAGTGCTCGAGAACTTCCAGCTGACTGAGCTGAATATGGTTGGTACGTTGCGCCGAGCTGACGGTAGTAGCGGACTCTATGCGTTAATCAAGGATAACGCCGGCGGTATCCATCGCGTGCGCAAAGGAAATCATATGGGACAGAACTACGGGCGGGTTGTCGGGGTAAACGAAACCCGGATTGAGCTCATTGAAATCGTGCCGAATGGCCGCGGTGGTTGGGTGGAGCGCCCCCGATCCCTGTCTCTGGATGAGGGCTAAGGAGTGGCGTTATGAATAATCAAAGAAGACTTGTTGTAAAAAAAAGTTTGGGGTCGAGGCTAACGATGTATAGAAAAATCGCATTAATGTTCGGCATGGCCGCGCTCGGCATGGTTTCAGGATTGGCGCAAGCCGTCAGCCTGAACGATGTCGATTTTACGTCGCTTCCCGGCGACGGCACTGAGGTTACCTTGACCTTTGATGGCACACCTCCTCAGCCCACCGGCTATACCATCGAGCGTCCGGCCCGCATCGCTGTAGACCTGCGGAATACGCAAAATGCGCTGGAGAATCGCAGCGTGTCGCTGGGCGGTGGTAATGCCCAGAGTATGACCGTGGTGGAAACCGATGACCGGACCCGTCTCATATTTAACCTTGTTGAGCTCGTTCCTTATTCTACCGACGTTTCTGGAAACACAGTTACCCTGAGGATTGGCGGCGAAGGATCAGGTGGTAGTTCTGCAAAGGCGTCGTCCAACCAGGCAATGCCCGCTTCGAGTACTTCTTCATCGGTGAAGGGAGAGGCAGTCACCAACGTCGATTTCCGCCGTGGTGCGAACGGGGAAGGGCGCATAATCGTTACCCTTAGCAACCCCGGCATTCCGGTAGATCTCTCTGAGACTGGAGGTCGTATTCGACTGGTGTTGGATGATGCCCAGGTGCCCGAACAGCTGCGTCGTCGTCTGGATGTTACCGACTTCGCGACGCCGGTTACCCGCGTGGATACCTTCATGCAGGGTGACGACGCTGTCATTGAGATTCGCCCCGAAGGGGATTATGACTATCTGGCATACCAGGCTGACAACGAGTTTACCGTCAGCGTCGAACCGCTGACGCAGGAAGAAGCTGAAAGCCGTCGTGAAGAGAAGTTCCCCTACAGTGGCGAGAAGCTGTCGTTGAACTTCCAGGACATCGAAGTACGTTCTGTTCTTCAGCTCATCGCCGATTTCACGGGACTTAACCTCGTAGCCAGCGATACGGTAAGTGGCAGCATCACGCTGCGCCTGCAGAACGTACCTTGGGACCAGGCTCTTGACCTGATTTTGAAGACCAAGGGTTTGGACAAGCGCCAGATCGGCAATGTTCTCCTGGTGGCTCCGGCCGATGAAATCGCTGCGCGCGAGCGTCTGGAGCTTGAGACCTCCAAGCAGATTGCGGAGTTGGCCCCGGTTCGACTGGACATTATCCAGGTTAATTATGCTAAGGCTGCAGATATCGTCGCTTTGATCCAGGCTGACGAGGAGCTCATTTCCGGGCGCGGCTTTATTTCTTCGGATGCGCGTACGAATACCATCAGCGTAAGAGAGACTGCGGAGAAGCTTGAAGAGATTCGCCGTTTGGTTAACACGTGGGATATTCCTGTGCGCCAGGTCTCTATCGAGGCCAGAATCGTGCGAGCCCAGACAAACGTCGCCGAGAGTCTTGGTATCCAGTGGGGCGGTGCGGCCTATGATGTTAGCGGTGATAACGTGTTTTCCGTAGGTGGCTCTCAGGGTGCTGTTGAAGAGGCTCGCGACGCCGCGGGTGGCGGCTCTGGGGATATCAGCTTCCCAGGGGCTCTTGCCGTGGATTTGGGGGTGACTGGTAATGGTGCATCGTCGTTTGCCTTTGGTTGGGCAAGTGATGACTTCCTGGTCGACTTGGAATTGTCCGCCCTGGAAACCGATGGGAAGGCCGAAGTTGTCTCCCAGCCACGCGTCGTGACTGCTGATCGTCAAACGGCATCCATCAAGTCTGGTGAAGAGATTCCCTATCAGGAAGCTTCATCGAGTGGCGCGACTTCGGTTTCATTCAAGGAAGCCGTTCTCTCGCTTGAAGTGACTCCGCAGATCACCCCGGACAACAAGATCATTATGGATTTGGTTGTGAATCAGGATTCCAGGGGTGAAGTTACAGCGGGTATACCGGCAATCAACACGAATGAGGTGACTACCCAGGTCCTTGTAGCCGATGGCGAGACCGTCGTGCTCGGCGGTATCTTCCAGTCGGAGGTAGCCACCAACATCACAAAGACACCGTTCTTGGGAGATATCCCCTACATTGGCCGCCTATTCAAGCGTACTGAGAATATCGACGAGCGTAGCGAATTGCTGATCTTTATCACGCCCTCCATCATGCGCGGAGAATTGATCAACTAACCTAAGTGTCAGCGAACGTCGAAGCCGCCTCAATGAGGCGGCTTTTTTATGTCTGTCTTCGCGGTACCCCGTGCTTATCGCCTGAACAAATGCTGTGCTATGCTCTGCGCCCTGTATCGAATTGAGCTGAACTATGTCGTTGCCAGAGCGAATCGTTCTCGTGGGGCCCATGGGTGCTGGCAAAAGCACTATCGGCCGCTTGTTGGCGCGGGAGCTGGGTTATCATTTCATTGATTCGGATCGCCTGATCGAAGAGCGTTGCGGCGCTGATATTCCGTGGATTTTTGATGTCGAGGGCGAGGACGGCTTCCGTACGCGCGAAAGTAATATCCTGGAAGAACTGTCTCATGAGAAAGGGGCGGTCATTGCGACCGGCGGTGGGGCGGTCATGCGTCAAGCCAACCATGAATGCCTTCGCCGTAACGCACTTATCGTCTACTTGAAGACCTCTGTCGAACAGCAGTATGACCGGACACGCCGCGACCGCAATCGGCCGTTGTTGCAGCACGATGATCCCAAGTCGATACTCGACGATCTGTTTGCCCATAGAGACCCGCTATACAGTCAGTTGGCGGACATAGTCATGATGACGGACCGCAAGAGCCCGCGTCTCGTTGTGCGCCAGTTGATGAATCGGTTGAAGCCTCGCACCCATCGCAAGAGGCGCCACCTGAGGAAGGAAGGTCAAAATCATGCCTGAAGCCCGCCGTGAGCTCCGTGTCGACCTTGGAGAGCGTAGTTATCCCATCGTTATAGGTCAGGGGCTACTTGGAAAGGAAGACCTGGCGAGTTTCGCTCCGGGTGATCGTGTCCTGATCGTCACTAACGCGTCAGTAGCGCCGCTTTATCTTGAGCGTGCGCAGGCCAGCTTTCCGGGAAAACAGGTGGACAGCGTTATTCTTCCAGATGGCGAGCGTTACAAGAACTGGGAAACGCTCAACCTTATTTTTGACGCCCTGCTTGAAAAGAAGCATACGCGCAAAACCACGTTGGTCGCCTTGGGCGGTGGCGTTGTCGGTGATATGGCAGGCTTTGCCGCAGCCACTTACCAGCGCGGCGTCAACTTTATCCAGATTCCAACCACGCTCCTGTCCCAGGTTGATTCCTCGGTCGGGGGCAAGACGGGTATCAACCACCCACTAGGAAAGAACATGATTGGGGCGTTCCATCAGCCCCAAGCAGTGTTGATCGATACCGATACGCTTTCCACCCTTCCGTCCAGTGAAATGTCGGCCGGGCTTGCCGAGGTCATCAAGTACGGCTTGATTCGGGACATCGAATTCCTCAAATGGCTCGAGACAAATATCGATCGGTTGAATGACAGGGACTCCCGAGTGCTTTCCGAGGCGATCTTCCGATCCTGTGCCTGCAAGGCAGACGTCGTGGCGGTGGACGAGCGGGAAGGCGGCCTTCGCGCAATCCTCAATCTGGGGCATACTTTTGGCCATGCGATCGAAACCCATACCGGTTATGGCTCTTGGTTACATGGCGAAGCGGTAAGCACCGGAATGTTGATGGCAGCGGATCTGTCACGACGTAGTGGCTCATTGGCGGATGCCGATGTAGAGCGCGTGCAGGTATTGCTTGAACGAGCCCGCCTGCCCTTGGTCCCCCCTGCTGGCATGACGCCGCAGCACTTTATGACACTGATGGCGGTCGATAAGAAGAATGTCGATGGTTCGCTTCGGCTTGTCTTGCTCGAATCGCTGGGCAAAGCAGTCGTCACTTCGTCCTTCCGAAACGAAGATCTGCATGACACGCTTGCTCACTTTTGCCATTAGGCCTCGGACAGCGGTCGATAGCCGACTAGATCTCCCGGAATGGCGCAATGGCTGAAGACATCCTGACCGGTGATCCCGGCACCCTGTTTAATCGACTCCAAGAACGGTATGGCCTGGGGCAGGATCCGCTTTCCATGGACTCTCCCTTCTTCCCCGGCGCGCAACGCCAATATGCACTGGAAACGATCAGGCACCTTGCGGCCTTTGGCGACATGGCCTTGCTGGTTACCGGGGAGCGTGGTTCCGGTAAGACGCGTTTGCTGGCCGAGCTAGTGCGAGCGGAATCTGAAAGGCTGAAATTTCACCGCCTGGCCGTCTCCGAGGTCGCTACGGAACAGGGCTTGGCGGACGCCTTGCTGCGTATCGCTCACCACGGTCTGGGCTCCGGCCGCTCTTCGCGGGATGCAATCTTTGGTTTCTTCAAATGGAGTGAAACGGCGACCCGTAAGGGCCAACGGATCGTACTTTTACTAGACGATGCTGATCATATGCCGGCGGCGGTTGTTCACGTATTGCTCGCGGCACATCGAGCGGCTGACTGTAGTCAATGTGCGGTGCCCGTACTGACGGGGGCGGATACCTTGATTACGTCGCTGGGGATTGTTGATGTCGGTGACAACGTGCGGCAAACCGTTCACCAGGTTCATCTTAGACCCCTTACGCGGGACGAGGTCGCCGAGTACCTGGCACCGAGGATAGAAAGGTCAGGAGGAGATTCTTCTGAGCTGCTGAATAGTGGGCGCCTCAAGCAGTTGCATGAGTTGAGTCAGGGCAGTTTTTCGCGCCTCAAGCGTACAGCGCCCGCAGTCTGGCTGGGTATGGCTGGGCACAGCCAGCCGCAGCCCTCCCGCAAGGCTGGGCCAGGTTTCAAAAAATTGATGTGGCCAATGCTGGCAGTGGTCTTGCTCGGGGCCTCCTGGCTGCTGGTTTCCTGGCAGTATGATGCCATGGTCGCTTCCGAAACCGACGTGGTTCCCGCGGTAGAGCCGGTGCGCCAAACGGTCCGGCTTGGGCCTGATTCGAACATTTGGGCTGACATGTCCAATACTAGAGATGAACCGGATGAAGGTCGAGGAGTAGAGGCGGGGGCTGCCGATACTGCCCAATCGCCGCCGGCCGCCACCGTTGAAGATCAGTCGATTGGGGCGTTGGATACCGGAGCCGAGCAGGTTGATGGAGAGGTTCCATCGACTGAAGTTGAAGCTTCAAAAGAAGAACCTGCTACGGCCGAGATTGGGGCTGTGCCGACGGAGGACGAAGGTTCCTCCAGACCCGAGAGCGTCTTGCCTGAGCTCGATCCGACAGGTTCCGTCGACCCGAGCAGCGATGAGGGGGCTGCCGCGGAGCAGGATACTTTGTCTTTTGCTCAGCAGGCGTCTTCCAGCGAGGGTTCGCCCTCACCCGAAGTGGCCGAAAGTGCTGCTCTTGTCGAGTCTGCCGTTTCGTCCGCTCCAGAATCGGAGCCTGGGTTCGACGTGGCCAACCCGGGACGTTTCCGCCCAGTAGAGCAGTTGCGGACGAGGGAAGGTTATACCGCCCAGTACATAGCGGGTTACGAGGAGGATACGGCAACTGATTTTCTGGCGCAGCACCCGAGTGTGGAAGAATTGGTGTACACCCGCTCTACACGAAAAGGCAAACCATGGTATGTTGTGATCTACGGAGGGTTCGCCAGCCGGGACGAAGCGGACCGGGTAATTGGTCAGCTTCCGCAAGAACTGGCCCAGCGTGATGTCTGGATCCGTTCTTTTTCAGGACTTTAGGGAACTTCTGCAAGTCTCGGAAGTCTCTTAATGCAGTGTCTGTGATTCCGAACTCGCCAGCAAGGCGTTGCCAGTCGTGGCATGAGCCGTTCGGGCGCATACGGCACTGTTTTTTATTCTTTTTTACCCCAATCTCATCAATTCTTTATTCCGTATATGCGCTAAAAATTGCTCAATCATTTGAGTAGGTATTAGTGCGCATGTAAAATAGCCAGCCCCCATTTTCAGTGTCAGTGGGTGTTGCGCCTGGGCTCGGCGGCTATACCATTGATTGAAAAGAATTTTTATGTGAGAGAACGCTTATGATGACAGGTTTGTATCATCCCAGTGAGTTCCGGGACAACTGTGGATTTGGCCTGATCGCCCACATGAAGGGACAGGTCAGTCACAAGTTGCTGCAAACTGCCATCGAGTCGCTGACCTGCATGACCCACCGAGGTGGCATTGCAGCGGACGGCAAGACCGGTGACGGCTGCGGCCTATTGCTGCAGAAACCCGATACCTTCCTACGCAAGGCTGCCCAGCAGAGTTTCGGTAAGAAGCTCAGCGATCTGTATGGCGTCGGCATGATCTTTCTCGATCAGGATGAGAAAAAGGCCGAGCGTGGTCGCAAAACACTGGAAAAGCACTTGGTAGAACAAGGTCTACAGGTCGTGGGCTGGCGTGAAGTACCCACCGAAAGCGATTGCCTGGGTCCCATGGCGCTCGACTGCCTGCCGCGTATTGAGCAGGTGTTCGTTGAATCCGCCGGCAAGGGTGAGCGGGAGTTCGCCATCAGTCTTTTCCTGAGTCGCCGCCACACCGAGCGGGAGATGGCCGACGATAGCGAGTTCTACATCTGTAGCCTGTCCCATAAGACGCTGGCCTACAAAGGGCTAATGATGCCGTCGGATCTGCCGACCTTCTACCGGGATCTCGGCGATCCGGACCTGGAAACAGCGATCTGCGTGTTCCACCAGCGTTTCTCGACCAACACCATGCCGCGCTGGCCGTTGGCCCAACCGTTCCGTTTCCTGGCGCACAACGGCGAGATCAACACCGTCGAGGGCAACCGTAATTGGGCCATCGCCCGTGCGTCCAAGTTCAAGTCGAACGACCTGCCGGACCTGCAAACCCTGCAGCCTCTCGTCAACCGTACCGGTTCCGACTCTTCCAGCATGGATAATATGCTGGAAATCCTTTTGGCCGGCGGCGTGGACCTGTTCCGTGCAGTCCGGATGATGATTCCGCCCGCGTGGCAGAACGTCGACACCATGGATTCCGATCTGCGCGCGTTCTACGAATACAACTCCATGCATATGGAACCGTGGGATGGCCCCGCCGGTATCGTACTGTCCGATGGCCGTCATGCCGTATGTATGCTCGACCGCAACGGCCTACGGCCGGCGCGTTGGGTGATCACCAAGGACGACTTCATTACGCTGGCCTCCGAAATCGGTACCTATAGCTACAAGCCGGAAGACGTCGTGGCTAAAGGCCGTGTTGGGCCGGGTCAGATCCTGGCGGTCGATACTGAATCGGGCCAGGTGCTGCATACCAAGGATATCGACAGCCGTCTCAAGAACAGTCAGCCCTACAAGCGCTGGCTGCGCGAGAATGCGCTGCGGGTCGAGGCGACGCTGAACCAGGACACGCCGGAATTCAAACTGATGGAATCCGAGGAACTCAAGGTCCATCAGAAGATGTTCCACGTCTCCTTCGAGGAGCGGGATCAGGTCCTGCGTCCCCTGGCGGAGAATGGCCAGGAAGCAGTCGGTTCGATGGGTGATGACACCCCTATGGCGGTCCTTTCCAGCCGCGTTCGCCATGTAGCGGATTACTTCCGTCAGAAGTTTGCCCAGGTGACGAACCCGGCGATCGACCCGCTGCGGGAAGCGATTGTCATGTCGTTGGAAACCTGTCTGGGCGCAGAGCGTAACGTCTTCGAAGAAACGCCGGATCACGCTAATCGGATTATCCTGTCGACACCGGTACTGTCCCCTGCCAAGTTCCTGAAGATTGAGAGTAATGATCGTGCCGGTTTCGAAGTTGCGCGTATCCGCCTGAGTTATCGCCCTGAGCTGGGCCTGCGGCAGGCTGTCGAAGCCATCTGTGACGAAGCCGAAAAAGCCGTACTGGACGGTAAGGTGTTGTTGATCCTCTCCGACAAGGAACTGAAGGAAGGCGAACTGCCGATCAGCTCTCTGATGGCGACGGGCGCCGTGCACCACCACCTGGTGAACAAGGGGCTGCGATGTGATTCGAACCTGATTATCGAAACCGGCTGGGCCCGGGATTCCCATCACTTTGCGGTGCTGTTCGGGTTCGGCGCCACAGCGGTCTATCCGTATCTTTCTTACCAGATCCTCAATGACCTGATTCGCACGGGCGAGGTCATGATGGATCCGATCGAGGCGAAGAACAATTACCGCAAGGGCATCAACAAAGGTCTGTTGAAGATCCTGTCGAAGATGGGGATCTCTACGATTACTTCCTACCGTGGCGCACAGCTGTTCGAAGCCATCGGGTTATCGGAGGAAGTGGTCGATTTGTGTTTCCCGGGTGTTCCGAGCCGTATCAAGGGCGCCACCTTCTACGATTTCCAGCAGGATCAGGAGTTGTTGGCCAGCATCGCCTGGAAGAATCGCAAGCCGATCAACCAGGGTGGTCTGCTGAAATATGTCCACGGGCAGGAGTACCATGCCTTCAACCCGGACGTCGTAAGCACGCTACAGCGGGCGGTACAGGACGGCGACTACGGCACCTACCGTGAGTATGCCGGGTTGGTGAACGAGCGTCCTGTAGCAACCCTCCGCGACTTGTTGGGCTTTAGGGATGGTATCAAGTCCGTCGACATCGAGTCGGTGGAGCCGGTCGAGAATATCTTTCCCCGTTTCGATTCGGCAGCCATGTCGCTAGGTGCCCTGTCGCCGGAAGCCCACGAGGCGCTGGCAATGGCGATGAACACACTGGGTGGTCGCTCCAATTCGGGTGAGGGGGGCGAAGACCCCGCTCGTTATGGCACCGATCGTCGCTCCAAGATCAAGCAGGTGGCCTCCGGTCGTTTCGGTGTCACCGCGCAGTATCTGCGTAGCGCCGATGTCATGCAGATCAAGGTGGCCCAAGGCGCTAAGCCGGGCGAGGGCGGGCAGTTGCCCGGTGGTAAGGTCAACGAGCTGATCGCTCGTCTGAGATACTCCGTGCCGGGCGTTACCCTGATTTCTCCGCCACCGCACCACGATATCTATTCGATCGAAGACCTGGCGCAACTGATCTTCGACCTCAAGCAGGTCAACCCCAAGGCCCTGGTATCGGTCAAACTGGTGTCGGAACCGGGTGTGGGTACGGTCGCGGCGGGTGTCGCGAAAGCCTATGCGGACCTGATCACCATTTCCGGTTACGACGGTGGTACGGCGGCCAGTCCGCTGACCTCGATCCGCTACGCCGGCTCGCCCTGGGAATTGGGGCTGAGCGAGGCCCAGCAGGCCCTGCGTTCCAACGACCTGCGGGGCAAGATTCGCCTGCAGACCGACGGCGGACTGAAGACCGGTCTGGACGTAGTGAAAGCCGCCATTCTCGGCGCCGAGAGCTTTGGTTTTGGCACCACGCCGATGGTTGCGCTCGGCTGTAAGTATCTGCGTATCTGTCACCTGAACAACTGCGCAACCGGTGTTGCCACCCAGAACGATCGCCTGCGGGAGGACCACTTCAAGGGTACGGTCGAGATGGCCATGAACTTCTTCCGCTTTGTAGCGGAGGAAACGCGCGAATGGATGGCCAAGCTGGGCGTAACCAACCTGGAAGAACTCGTGGGCCGAACCGACCTGCTCGAAGTGCTGCCGGGCGACACGCCGCGCCAGAAGAATCTGGACCTGACCCCCATCCTGGGTAACGACCTGATTCCGGCGGACAAGCCGCATACCTGCCAGGTCGAGCGCAACACGCCGTTCGACCAGGGGCAGCTTGCGGAAGAGATGGTCGCCGCTGTCAGCGATGCGATCACCAATAAGTCCGGCGGTACCTGGCAGTACCGCGTGACGAACTGCGACCGCTCGATCGGGGCGCGGATCTCGGGCGAAATCGCTGAAAAACACGGTAACCAGGGGATGTCAGGTGCACCGATCACCTTGGAACTGACCGGTACGGCTGGCCAGAGCTTTGGTGTATGGAACGTCGGGGGCCTGAACCTGATTCTGGAAGGCGATGCCAACGACTATGTGGGCAAGGGCATGACCGGCGGCAAGCTGGTGGTCCGTCCGCCGCGCGAAAGCAGCTTCAAGACCCAGGAAACGTCGATCATTGGCAATACCTGTCTGTATGGCGCCACTGGCGGCAAGCTGTTCGCAGCAGGTACTGCCGGTGAGCGGTTTGGCGTTCGTAACTCCGGCGCCCACGCCGTCGTAGAAGGCGTAGGTGATCACTGCTGCGAATACATGACGGGCGGTCTGGTGACCGTACTGGGTCACACTGGCCATAACTTCGGCGCGGGTATGACCGGCGGCTTCGCCTATGTGCTGGACCAGCAGAATACGTTTGTCGACAAGTACAACCACGAGCTGGTGGAAATCCAGCGTATTTCCAGCGAAGACATGGAGCCGTACCGCAACCATCTTCGCACTGTGATCCGGGAGCATGTGACTGAGACCCAGAGCGAATGGGCGGAGCACATCCTCGACAATTTCGATGACTACATTGGTCGCTTCTGGCTGGTCAAGCCCAAGGCTGCAAGCCTGCGCACGTTGTTGGCCAGCACCCGCGCACGCCCGGAATAAGGGCGTGTGGCACCAGTTTTCCCGCATCGAAATTGAATAATTGAGAGTCGCGTGATGAAAGAGAGACTGAACAACGATTTCCAGTTTATCGAGGTTGGCCGTGTCGACCCGAAAAAGGTACCGGCCAAGAAGCGGAAAAAGGAATTCCAGGAGATCTACCATCCGTTCAAGCAGGAAGAGGCGGCCAGCCAGGCCCACCGCTGCCTGCATTGTGGTAATCCGTACTGCGAGTGGAAGTGTCCGGTCCACAACTACATTCCCAACTGGTTGCAGCTGGTGTCCGAAGGCAACTTGCTGGAAGCGGCCGAGCTCTGTCACCAGACCAACTCGCTGCCGGAAGTCTGTGGACGCGTGTGTCCGCAGGATCGCCTATGTGAGGGCGCCTGCACGCTTAACGACGGTTTTGGTGCCGTAACCATTGGATCCGTGGAGAAGTACATCACAGATACCGCGTTTGCTCTGGGCTGGCGTCCGGATCTGTCTCACGTCAAGTGGACGGACAAGAAGGTGGCCGTTATCGGCGCGGGCCCGGCCGGACTTGGTTGTGCCGATATCCTGGCCCGTAATGGCGTCAAGCCGGTGGTGTTTGATCGCTACCCGGAAATTGGTGGTCTGCTGACCTTCGGTATCCCGGAGTTCAAGCTCGAGAAGAGCGTCATGACGCGCCGGCGTGAGATTTTCGAGTCCATGGGTGTGGAGTTCCGGTTATCGACGGAAGTGGGTAAGGACGTACTTCTGGAAGACATTATCGAAGATTACGATGCCGTCTTCATGGGGATGGGTACGTACACCTACATGAAAGGTGGCTTTCCGGGTGAAGAGTTGCCGGGCGTTTACGACGCACTGCCGTATCTGGTGTCCAACGTCGACCGTCGCCTTGGTTTCAGTGCGACCGACAGCGAGTTCATCGACATGAAAGGCAAGCGCGTGGTGGTGCTGGGCGGGGGTGATACCGCCATGGATTGCAACCGCACCGCCATTCGCCAGCAGGCGGCCAGTGTGACATGTGCCTATCGCAGGGATGAGGAGAACATGCCAGGCTCACGTCGCGAGGTAGCCAACGCCAAGGAAGAGGGTGTGAAGTTCATGTTCAACCGTCAGCCGATAGCGATTATCGGCGAGGATCAGGTTGAAGGCGTCAAGGTAGTTCAGACCCGCCTGGGCGAGCCAGATGAGAACGGCCGTCAACGCCCCGAAGTGGTAGCCGGCAGCGAGGAAGTCATTCCGGCGGATGCCGTGCTGGTTGCCTTCGGCTTCCGTCCCAGTCCAGCCGACTGGTTCAACAAGCTGGAGGTCGGTATCGACGATTCTGGCCGTGTCACCGCCCCGGAGGAATCCGAATTCCCGTTCCAGACGTCTAATAAGAAGATCTTCGCCGGCGGTGATATGGTGCGCGGCTCCGACCTGGTCGTGACCGCAATCTGGGAAGGGCGCCAGGCGGCGGAAGGCATTCTCGACTTTTTGGATGTCTGATCGATTTTCTCGACGCCCTCGTTTGCGGGGCGTCTGACATGTTCCTGAATACGAGAGCAGTATGACAGCACTCAAGAATGACCGGTTCCTGCGCGCACTTCAGCGCCAGCCGGTGGACCGTACACCTGTCTGGATGATGCGTCAGGCGGGGCGTTACCTCCCGGAATACCGGGCCACCCGCGCCAAGGCCGGTGATTTTCTGAGTCTGTGCAAGAACACCGAGCTGGCCTGTGAGGTGACCTTGCAGCCGTTGGAGCGCTATCCGCTCGACGCGGCCATCCTGTTCTCGGACATTCTGACCATCCCCGACGCAATGGGTCTCGGGCTTTATTTCGAGACTGGCGAGGGACCCAAGTTCCGCAATACCGTACGTTCGGCAGCAGACGTCGAAGCCTTGCCTTCACTGAAGGCGGAAACCGATCTCGACTACGTGATGGCCGCCGTCTCGGCGATCCGCGAAGCGCTAGCCGGACGTGTTCCGCTGATTGGTTTTTCCGGCAGCCCCTGGACGCTCGCAACCTATATGGTTGAAGGCAGTTCCTCCAAGGATTTCCGCGAAGCCAAGCGCCTGATGTATAGCGAACCTAAGGTCATGCATGCGCTACTGGAGAAGCTGGCGGCGGCAGTGACCGATTACCTCAACGCCCAGATTCGCGCCGGCGCCCAGGCCGTGCAGATTTTCGATACCTGGGGCGGTACGCTCTCCAGTTGGGCGTATGCCGAGTTCTCCCTGGCGTACATGAAGAAGATTGTCGACGGCCTGATTCGCCATCACGACGGTCGCCATGTGCCGGTCATCCTGTTCACCAAGAACGGCGGCCAGTGGCTGGAAGCCATGGCGGAAACCGGTGCTGACGCGCTGGGCCTGGACTGGACTACGGATATCGGTAATGCCCGGGCGCGAGTCGGTGATCGCGTGGCTCTGCAGGGCAACATGGATCCCTCGATGCTGTATGCGCCGCCGGAACGTATCCGCCAGGAAGTAGCAGATATCCTTTCGCGCTATGGCGAGGGTAGCGGTCATATCTTCAATCTTGGCCACGGCATCACCCCCGATGTCGATCCCGAGAATGCCGGCGCGTTTATTCGTGCAGTGTGCGAGCTAAGCGGGGATTATCACCGCTAACGAGTACAAGGCAGGCATGCACCTCCACCCAACAAGGTTGGTCGCGTTCCCGTACAGCGCTATAGTTAGATTGTGTTCAACGTGAACCTTTCTATTCAGAGCTGAAGGTGCGCCAACGTGAGTGAAGCCCGGTCCTTGAATCGTCGCCGTTTTGAAAGAATCCTGTTCGATGCGCCTTGCGAGCTGCACGTTGGAGATGGTGTGTGGCACACGGAGGTGCTGGATATTTCCCTGAAAGGGGTGCTGGTCAAGCGACCGGTCGAGTGGAAGGCGCAACTGAACCACCCATTCGAGGTGGTTATCCACCTGAATGACCGTGACAGCGGTATCGTCATGGCCGTGGAACTGCGTCATATCGAAGACGGCCACTTGGGGTTCAAGTGCCAATACATCGATATCGAGAGCGCGTCACACCTGAAACGCCTGGTAGAGCTTAACCTGGGGGACCCGGCTTTATTGGACCGGGAGTTGCGTTACCTCGACGGTGCCTGAAGGTTCTAGCTAGTGGGCCAGGTCCAGTAGGGCGTCCAGGGCTTCACTGAGTTTTGTCACTGCAATGACTTTCATGTTCTCGATAGGTTTTCTCGGGACGTTCGCCTTGGGTACGAGCGCCCTCGTGAAACCGTGTTTTGATGCTTCGTAGATCCGTTCCTGACCGCTAGGCACGGGTCGAATCTCCCCTGATAGACCCACTTCACCGAAGATCACCAGGTCCTGCGGTAACGTCTTGTCGCGGAATGACGAAACCACGGCCGCCAGTAGCGCCAGGTCTGCGCTTGTTTCGCTGACTTTTACGCCGCCCACCACGTTGACGAACACATCCTGGTCAGCGCAGTGCATGCCGCCATGGCGGTGGAGTACGGCCAGCAGCATGGCGAGTCGATTCTGGTCCAGGCCGACAGCCACGCGGCGTGGGTAACTGCCCTGGGCGACATCGACCAGCGCCTGGATCTCGACCAGCATGGGTCGTGTACCCTCCCAGACGACCATCACGACACTGCCCGGTGCCGCCTCATCGCCCCGGTTGAGAAAGATAGCGCTGGGATTCTTCACTTCCTTCAGGCCTTGCTCGAGCATGGCGAACACGCCCAATTCGTTGACCGCGCCGAAACGGTTCTTGATGCCGCGCAAGGTCCGGAAACGGCTGTCGCTTGAGCCTTCCAGCAGTATCGAACAGTCAATCATATGCTCCAGTACCTTGGGGCCGGCCAGGCTGCCGTCTTTGGTGACGTGGCCGACCAGGAACAGGATGGTGCCCGTCTGCTTGGCGAAGCGGGTCAGGTAGGCGGCGCTTTCGCGTACCTGGGATACGCTGCCGGGAGCAGACTCCACGTCACTGATATGCATGACCTGGATACTGTCCACCACCAGGATGCGCGGTTTCTCGGTCTCGGCGACCTGGATAATGCGCTCGACGCTGGTTTCCGACAGCATCTTCAGGTCTTTAGTGGGCACGCCCAGGCGCTTGGCTCGCAGTGCGACCTGCTGCATGGATTCCTCGCCGGTGACGTAAAGTGCCGGCAACTGGGCTGCCAAGTGGCAAACGGTCTGCAGTAGTAGCGTACTTTTCCCGGCCCCTGGGTGGCCGCCCATCAGGATGGCCGATCCTTCTACCAGCCCGCCCCCGAGCACCCGATCAAGTTCTTTCATGCCAGAGCTAACGCGTGATTGCTCAGCCAAACTGACCGAATCCAGCGACTGGACGCCGGACAGGCTCCCGGCAAAACCTTCAAATCGCGATCCCCGCTGTCCACCCGATGAGGACGACGATACGCCTCGGACCTCGCTGATCGTGTTCCAGGCGTTGCAGGCATTGCACTGGCCCTGCCACTTGGAGTATTCCGCACCGCATTCGGTGCATACGTAGGCGGTCTTGGTCTTTGCCATGGATCTCGATGCTTAAAGGTGTGGGTTCTGGCGGAAGGAAAAGGTAGCCGGCAGGGCCGGCTACCTCGCTGGCGATCAGGCCAGTTTCTTGTACTTCATGCGCTGGGGCACCATTGCTGAGTCTCCCTTGCGCTTGCGGTGGTCTTCGTCGTAATCGTGGAAATTACCTTCGAAGAACACTACCTCCCCGTCGTCTTCGAACGCCAGGATATGCGTAGCGACCCGGTCGAGGAACCAGCGGTCGTGCGAGATCACCAAAGCGGCGCCCGGGAAGTTGAGTAGTGCCTCTTCCAGCGCCCGCAGGGTCTCGACGTCGAGGTCGTTGGTCGGTTCGTCCAACAGCAGAACGTTACCGCCTTCCTTCAACAGCTTCGCCAGGTGTAGACGGTTGCGCTCGCCACCGGACAGGTCGCCGACACGCTTCTGCTGGTCGCTGCCCTTGAAGTTGAAGCGGCCGACGTAGGCTCGCGAAGGGGTCTGGTAGTTGCCGACCTGAATGATGTCCTGGCCGTCACTCAGTTCTTCCCAGACCGTTTTGTCGCCGTCCAGGTCGCGCATCTGATCGACATAGGCCAGTTTGACCGTTTCGCCGACCGTAATGTTGCCGGAATCCGGCTGGTCCTTGCCGGCGACCATGCGGAACAGGGTCGATTTACCCGCACCGTTGCCGCCGATGATGCCGACGATGGCGCCTGGTGGCACGTTGAAGCTAACGTTTTCATACAGCAGCCGGTCGCCGAAGGACTTGCTGATATTATCGACCTCGATCACCTTGTCGCCCAGGCGAGGGCCGGGTGGGATGTAGAGCTCGTTGGTCTCGTTGCGTTTCTGGAAATCCTGGGAATTCATCTCCTCGAAGCGGGCCAGGCGGGCCTTGCTCTTGGACTGGCGGCCCTTGGCATTGCTGCGTACCCACTCCAGTTCATGCTTGATCGACTTCTGGCGGGCGACTTCCTGTTTGGCTTCGATTTCCAGGCGTTTTTCCTTGGCTTCCAGCCACTGGCTGTAATTGCCTTCGAAGGGAATGCCCTGACCACGGTCCAGTTCCAGGATCCAACCGGCGACATTGTCTAGGAAGTAACGGTCGTGAGTGATGGCTACCACGGTACCGGTGTAGTCATGGAGGAAGCGCTCGAGCCAAGCCACCGATTCCGCATCCAGATGGTTCGTCGGTTCGTCCAGCAGCAGCATATCCGGACCGGACATCAACAGCCGGCACAGCGCGACCCGGCGGCGCTCGCCACCGGAAAGCTTGTCGACCTTGGCATCCCACGCCGGCAGGCGCAGGGCGTCCGCAGCGACTTCCAGTTTACGCTCGATGTCATGGCCATCGGCGGCCTGGATAAAGCTTTCCAGCTCGCCCTGCTTCTTGGCCAACGCGTCGAAATCGGCGTCGGGTTCCGCATAGGCGGCGTAAACCTGGTCCAGCTCGGCGAGAGCGTTATGGATGCCGGCGACCGCCTCATCGACGATTTCCTTGACGGTCTTGGTTTCGTCAAGCTCCGGCTCCTGGGGCAGGTAACCGACGTTGATGCCCGGCTGGGGACGGGCCTCGCCGATGTAATCCTGGTCGATACCGGCCATGATGCGCAGCAGCGTCGATTTACCGGCCCCGTTGAGACCGAGCACGCCAATCTTGGCACCCGGGAAAAAGCTCAGGGATATATCTTTGAGTATTTCGCGCTTGGGCGGGACAACCTTACCCACGCGATTCATGGTGTAAACGTATTGGGCCATGTTCCGGCAGTATCCTTTCTGTGAGTGTCTCGCTATGAGTGTCTCGGTTGACGTAAGAGCGTCTCAGTTGAATGGAGACGTCCGGGACTGCTGAATGCCCCGAAATGTCCAGCTCAGAAGGTTTCTTACGGTAGCGAAACAGGCCCGATTTGGCAATTCGGCGAGCCGCCTGCCAACCGGCGCGGAAAACCCGTATCATGCGGGTTAAAGGATGATTTCAGCGGGGCTTTTGGGCTAGAATACGGGCCCTCCAATTTTCACTGATTAGCCATTCTCACTGATAGCGATTACAGGGGCAGCGCATCCATGTTTAACCGTGAAATGAAAATCGCCGGCTTCGATGATGACGTCTGGAATGCCATCCAGGCTGAAAACGAACGCCAGGAAGCTCATATCGAGCTGATTGCTTCGGAAAACTACACTAGCCCGCGAGTCATGGAAGCGCAGGGGAGCGTGCTCACCAACAAGTACGCCGAAGGTTATCCCGGCAAGCGTTATTACGGTGGCTGCGAACACGTCGACGTCGTTGAAGAGCTGGCGATTGCACGTGCCAAGGAGCTGTTCGGTGCGGCCTATGCAAACGTCCAGCCGCATTCCGGCTCCCAGGCTAACAGTGCGGTCTACATGGCGCTCGTCAAACCTGGCGATACGGTTCTGGGGATGAGTCTGGCCCACGGCGGCCACCTGACCCACGGTGCCTCTGTGAATTTCTCCGGAAAGATCTACAAAGCGGTCCAGTATGGTCTGAACCCGGAAACCGGTCTGATCGACTACGACGAAGTCGAGCGCCTGGCGCAGGAACATAAGCCGAAGATGATCGTCGCCGGCTTCTCCGCCTACTCACAGCACCTCGACTTCGCCCGTTTCCGTGAGATTGCCGACAAGGTTGGCGCCTACCTGTTTGTCGACATGGCCCATGTTGCTGGCCTGGTGGCCGCCGGCGTCTATCCCGATCCGGTGCCTCATGCCCACGTTGTCGCGACCACGACCCACAAGACCCTGCGCGGCCCCCGCGGCGGCCTGATCCTCGCCTGTGCGGACGAGGACATCCAGAAGAAGCTCAACTCTGCCGTTTTCCCTGGTGGGCAGGGCGGTCCGCTCATGCACGTAATCGCTGCAAAGGCGGTCTGCTTCAAGGAAGCCATGGGCGACGAGTTCCGTGACTACCAGAAGCAGGTCGTCAAGAATGCCCAGGCGATGGCCAGCGTGTTCATTGATCGCGGCTACGATGTCGTCTCCGGCGGTACTGAGAACCACCTGTTCCTGGTCAGCCTGATCAAGCAGGACATTACCGGTAAGGACGCAGACGCTGCCCTCGGTAAGGCACACATCACCGTCAACAAGAATGCGGTTCCCAACGACCCGCGTTCCCCGTTCGTGACCTCGGGCCTGCGCATCGGTACCCCCGCGGTAACCACGCGTGGTTTTGGCGAGGGCGAGTGTCGTGACCTGGCCGGCTGGATGTGTGACATCCTCGACAACCTGGAAAACGAAGACACTATCAACCGGGTGCGCGAGCAGGTCAAAACCCTGTGCGAGCGCTTCCCCGTATACGCAGGCTGAAGCGGCACGAACTGAGGGGCTCAGGACAGAGCCCCGACCGGTCCCGGAGCAGACGACATGCATTGCCCATTTTGTGGTGAAGCGGATACCAAGGTGATCGACTCAAGACTGGTGGCTGAGGGCGACCAGGTGCGGCGTCGCCGTGAGTGCCTGTCCTGCAAGGAGCGGTTCACCACCTTCGAGACCGCCGAGCTGGTCATGCCCCGGGTGGTCAAACAGGACGGTACGCGCCAACCTTTCGATGAAGACAAGCTGCGCTCGGGCATTATGAAGGCCCTGGAGAAGCGGCCAGTCAGCATCGAGGAAATCGAGGCTGCCCTGAATCGCATCAAGTCCCGCGTCCGTTCCCGTGGAGAGCGGGAAATCAAGTCGATGGAACTCGGTGAAGAGGTCATGACGGAGTTGCGGCAGCTCGACAAGGTGGCGTATGTCCGCTTTGCCTCGGTGTACCGCAGTTTCCAGGATATCAACGAGTTCAAGGAAGAGATCGAGCGCCTGAGCGTCAATATGGGCGACAAGGCAGATCCGGTGGATGTAGCCAAGGCGCTGACGACACCGGACAAATCCAAACGCTGAAGGGCGCATCCTTGAGTTCCTCGAGCCCGTACTCCGAAATCGACGTGGTGATGATGGCCCGCGCTATCCAGCTTGCCTGGCGTGGCAGGTATTCTACGCATCCCAATCCACGGGTCGGCTGCGTGATCACGCGCGACGGGGAGGTCGTCGGGGAAGGGTGGCATGAGCGTGCCGGCGAGCCCCATGCGGAGATAAACGCGCTAAAGGCTGCCGGCTCGAAAGCGCGAGGCGCGACCGTTTACGTCACGCTGGAGCCCTGCAGTCATCATGGCCGCACACCGCCCTGTGCGGAAGCCCTCGTGGAGGCGGGTGTTGGTCGCGTTGTCGTGGCAATGACCGATCCCAATCCGGCAGTTTCGGGCCGAGGCCTTAAGCTTCTCGAACACGCGGGTATAGACGTGCTCCGAGGCGTGCTGGAAGCGGAGTCGGAGAAACTCAATCCCGGCTTCCTTAAGCATATGCGGACCGGTCGTCCTTTCTTCCGTATCAAGGTGGCTGCCAGCCTGGATGGACGCACGGCGATGGCCTCCGGTGAGAGCCAGTGGGTGACTGGCACGGCTGCCCGGCGTGATGTGCAGCGGCTGCGTGCCAAGAGTGCAGCCATTCTCACAGGTATTGGCACTGTCCTGGCGGACGACCCCTCGCTTACGGTACGTCCGGATGAGATGGGCGCGTTGGAGAACGCCGTGTCGCCGGGTGGACAGCCGCCACGGATTATTCTCGATCGGCTACTGCGTACACCGCCAACGGCCCGCATCCTAGCCAACGGACCGGTCTGGATTTTTTGCGATGCAGAATGTCTTACGTCGTCTCGCGCAGACGCGTTGCGCGCAAAGGGCGCGGTTCTGCATGGCGTATCGGCTGTTGCCAACCGCCTCGACCTGGATGCCGTCGCCCAGGTCCTGGGTGATGCTGGACTGAATGAGGTGCTGGTCGAAGCCGGCCCCGTCCTGTCCGGGGCGTTTGTCGGTGCGGGCCTGGCGGATGAGCTTTGGCTCTACCAGGCACCGGTTTTTCTCGGCAGCGATGGAATGCCCACCGTAACCCTGGCCATCTCACGCATGGCCGACCGCAAACAATGGACCATCAGGGAGCGCCGCCAGGTTGGCGATGACCAGCGCCTGATCCTGATTCCGGTAATTCCGCCGTCCGGACAAACAACGTCAGGGACGCACTGAAGCCAGGCACGGACCTGTCACATGATTTGAGGGTGCAAGTTTCCTATGGCACTGAATACGATTGAAGACATTATCGAAGATATCCGTCAGGG
Source organism: Marinobacter nanhaiticus D15-8W (assembly GCF_036511935.1). Classification (NCBI taxonomy): domain Bacteria; kingdom Pseudomonadati; phylum Pseudomonadota; class Gammaproteobacteria; order Pseudomonadales; family Marinobacteraceae; genus Marinobacter; species Marinobacter nanhaiticus. The sequence continues at coordinate 1,067,317 of NZ_AP028878.1, forward strand.
CAAGATGGTGATCCTGATGGACGACGAGGATCGCGAGAACGAAGGCGATCTCGTGATGGCTGCCGAATTCTGTACGCCTGAGGCTATCAACTTCATGGCCCGGTTCGGCCGAGGGCTGATCTGCATGCCAATGACCCATCAGCGCTGCGAGCAACTCGAATTGCCGCTGATGGTCCAGAAAAATGCCTCAGGCTTCGGGACAAAATTCACATTGTCCATCGAGGCTGCCGAAGGAGTGAGCACCGGAATTTCCGCGGCTGATCGCGCCCGCACCGTACTCGCTGCGGTAGCGAAGGATGCGAAGCCGTCTGACCTTGTCCAGCCGGGTCACATATTCCCATTGATGAGCGATCCCGGTGGCGTCTTGAGCCGCGCCGGCCATACCGAAGCTTCCTGCGACCTGGCGGCCCTCGCCGGCGCCGAACCGGCGGGTGTGATCTGCGAGATCATGAACGAAGATGGCACCATGGCGCGCCGTGAAGATCTCGAAGCCTTTGCCGAGCAGCACGGCCTCAAGATCGGCACCATTGCGGACCTGATCCACTACCGGACGCTGCACGAGCGTACGATCGAGTGTATCGAAGGCTACGATCTTGAAACCGAACACGGTGTCTTCAAGCTCCATTCCTACCGGGACACGATCCAGGGCGGCACCCACCTTGCTCTGACCATGGGTGAAATTCGCAAGGAGGATCCGGTGCTGGTGCGCGTCCACATCACGGATACCTTGCGGGACCTGCTGGGTGCACGTCGCTCCGGCTCGCACAGCTGGCCTTTGCATCATGCGCTGGAGACGGTGGCCGAAGAAGGGCGCGGTGTCGTCGTGCTCCTGAACGGTCTCGAAGATAGTCATAACCTGGATGAGCGGATCCAGGAATTTTTCGAGCAGCGTCGGCCGATGTCTACCAAAGGCAGTTCCGGCGTTTACTTCACTGTCGGTACCGGTTCCCAGATCCTGCGCGATTTGGGCGTTGGCAAGATGCGTCTGCTCAGTGCACCAATCAAGTTCTCCGCCATTTCCGGTTTCGATCTGGAAGTGGTCGAGTATCTGCCCTATAACCCTTAATCAGCCGGCGTTACCCTGATCTGAGCCGGAAACAGGAGTCTTACATGTCTGGAATCAAGACGCTGGAAGGTGATTTCACCAACTGCAGCGGGCGCTATGCCCTGGTGATTGGCCGTTTCAACGCCTTCGTGGTGGAAAGCCTGGTGGAGGGTGCGATCGATACGCTGCGCCGTCACGGTATCGCCGAGAGTGACATCACCGTGGTTCGGGTGCCTGGCGCCTATGAAATGCCGCTGGCCGTCAAGCGCGTCGCTCAGACCGGCGACTACGACGCTATTATCGCCCTGGGTGCGGTGATTCGTGGCGGCACGCCTCACTTCGACTACGTCGCTGGCGAAGCCTCCAGCGGGATTGGCGCCGTGAGCCTGGAGACTGATGTCCCGGTCGCATTCGGTGTGTTGACTGTCGATTCCATCGAGCAGGCGATCGAGCGTTCCGGTACCAAGGCTGGCAACAAAGGCGCCGAGGCTGCCGTGACCGCGCTGGAAATGGTCAGTCTGTTCAAGAAGATAGGTGAATGATGAGCGATCAGGAAACGACCTCGCCAGAAGCGCCGGGAAGCGGTGCACCAAAGGCGGGTGAGCGCCGTCGGGCACGCATCCTGGCGATGCAGGCGCTTTACCACCGCCATTACTCCAAGAGCCCGGTCAGCGATATCGAGGCGGAGTTCATGGTGGACAACGATATGTCCAAGATCGACTCAGCCTATTTCCGCGACCTCTTGCGTGGTGTTCATCGTGAACAGGCGGATCTGGACAAGACTTTCGAGCCTTTTCTCGATCGCCCGCTGGGTGAAGTGGACCCCATCGAGCTGGCCATCGTTCGCCTGGGGACCTATGAACTCAAGCACCGCATCGACGTGCCGTATCGCGTTGTTATCAACGAGGGTATCGAGCTGGCCAAGCGCTTCGGCGGCACGGAAGGTCACAAGTTCGTCAACAGTATCCTGGACAAGCTCAGCCGCCGGCTGCGCCTGGCGGAAACCCGCCCCCGCTGAAGCATGGGCGAGTTCGAACTTATCAGGCAGGTGTTTGAGCCTGTCGCCCGCTTGAGCCGGACGCCGGGCCTGATCCTGGGTATCGGTGACGACTGCGCCATACAGCGCATACCGGAAGGTCACGAACTCGTCTTTTCCGTGGACACCCTGGTCGAGGGTGTTCACTTTCCCCGAGACTATAATCCCGAATACTTGGCAACGCGTGCCCTCGCGGTCGCTGTCAGCGATCTTGCTGCCATGGGCGCCGATCCGGTTTGCTATACCCTTGCGTTGACACTACCTCGCGCAGATCGCCCCTGGCTGGAGCGCTTTGGACGCACGTTAGCGCACACCAGTCGTGCTTTTGGCATTGCTCTCGCCGGTGGCGATACGACCCGTGGCCCACTTGCAGTTACGATTCAGGTCCACGGTACGGTGCCGGTCGGGCAGGCGCTGATGCGCGGTGGTGCGAAGCCGGGGGATAACGTTGTCGTGTCGGGCAGTCTGGGCGACGCTGCTGAAGCGTTGAACTGGCTTGACGTTGAAGCCGGCCAGAAGACGAATGTGTTACTCGATCGTTATCATCGGCCCCAGCCCAGGTTGCAGTTAGGTCAATATCTACGTGGCCGGGCCAGCGCAGCGATCGATATCTCCGATGGGCTGGCAGCCGATCTGGGGCATATTCTGGAAGCATCAGGCGTGGGTGCGCGGCTCGATCTTGCGTTGCTTCCGCTTTCCGCCGCGCTGGCAGAGGTTGCAGGGAGTAATGCGACGAGGCAGGCGCTAAACGGTGGCGACGACTATGAACTCTGCTTTACGGTGCCGAAGTCGCAGTGGTTGGAAGTCCAGCAAAGCCGCGAAGAAACGCTCACGGTAATTGGCGAAATTGTGGAAACGCCGGGGCTTCAGCTACAAAACGCGTCAGGGCTGGAATGCGGAGAGGGCGGCTACGATCACTTTCGCTAACTCAATGATGTCCACGCGGACGAAATTGCTATGAGAGCAAGAGTGACGAGCTGCGTGTTCGTGCCATCATCCAAAGGCTATTAATGTAGCGCAACGTCGTCTGGCAGTAGCTCGACCACGTGCAAGAAGCGCCGCAGCCCAATTTCTGCGCGGTCCCTCGACGCGAAGGGTCCGCTGTCGAAGCCCTCACGCGTGGTGAAGTACCACTTGCTACCGACACAGAAGAAACGGCTGCTGCGGAAAGGGACTGTCCCCTGCTCTCCATGCCTGTTCCTGGTATCCATTATCCTGCTCCCGTCCTCTGTAACGTTTTGGTTTCTCAGTGATCTGTCACGTTTCTGGATGCCGATAGCCCCAATTTAAATCATGTCTGGCGAAATTCAATACAAAGTTACGTTTGTAATGTGACACTGGATGAATTGTCAGAGAGGCGATTAGCCGCAGGCTTTCGCGCTTATCTTGCGCTTACCTCAGGCAATCGTCAAAATGCCGATTCGGTCGCGGTGCTGCCGCGGCTCACCTTCTGCTCACAGAATTATCGTCGCGAGGTTTTCATGTCATCAGGTCTTAACAGGCAGGGGCTCGCAAGCCACCTGAAGCTGTTCTTTGCGTTGTCTGTCGCTCTTGTAATGGCAGGCTGCGGCACGACATTCAAGAGCGTTCAGACCTGGGAGGGCCCCTCGGCTGAACGGAACCAGATCGCGATCCTGGAAAAGCCCGGCTCGGTCAAGGTATTGTCCGTCAACGGTCGGGATATGGATAACTTCCTGATGGACGACATCGAGCTGAACTACGAGCTCCTGCCTGGCCAGAATACCGTGGTGTTCACCTACAAGACGATCTGGGCCAAGAAGACGGTAGTGGAAGACGGCGAGTCCAAAGTGACTGCCATTGAAACCGATCCGCAGCAGGTGGTGATCAATGCGCAGGCCGGCGAAACCTACTCGTTCGTGGTGCCGGAGCCGCAGACGCAGCGGGAGGCGGAGCGTCTCGCGGAGAATTTCCAGGCGACCATCGTTAACGGGAATAGCCGCCAGGTTGCCCAATCGACCGACTACGTGGCGCCCAAACCACAGCTGCCTACGTTGAATGCCTCTGGTCAGCAGGTTGCGCCGGCCCCTGTCCAAACGCAGCCAGCGGGGGCTTCTGCAGCCAATGGAGCTAACGCGCCGTCGGGTGCCGCCACGGTGTCGCCTGCTGCCAATGGCCTGCCCACGCTGGAAGGCCTGAAACTGCTTTGGGAGCGCGCCAGTACTGAAGAGAAGAAAGATTTCCTGCGCTGGGCATTCCAGTAATACGTGCTTCGGGAAGACAGCCAGCCGCCGTTTTCCCGAATCCCGCCTTTCCGATCCGAGCTGGATATCAGCGCCGTAGACGTCCGACTGACTTCCGGATGGCACCTTCGATCATGTTCAGCGTGTCGTCCAGTAGCGTCGAGCCATGTTTATTGGGCTCCAGCTCTTCAGGCATTTCCGCCGGTAGCTCGTTAGCCGCTTCCTCGATACTTTCCAGACTGGGCTCCACCAGCTCTATCAGTCGTTGACCGTCCGGCACCACGTCCGGACACAGAGTGAAGTTCAGCGTCAGTCGGCCTTCGTAGCTGACCGCCACCACGACCAGCCCCATACTGTCGAACAACGGTGCCGTATTGTACTGGTGAGTCAGCTTCGCGCCCTGCAAATACAAGGGCACCTGCGGTCCGGGCACATTGGTAATCGGAACGTTGAATACCGGCTGGTAGCGCTGTGCAAGTTGCAACTCAGTGTAGAGTCGTGCAGACAGGGCAAGCATGGTGGAGGGCACCAGCTCAGTCAGTCGATCTGCCGCTATGGCCTCCTGGTACGGTTCGGAGGCCACGGCGTTCCAGTGGATGCGGCGAATTCGGGTCGCTGGACAGCGTTCGTTGGTGGCCAGGTCCAGGAGCATGGCGGACATCTGGTTGCCAGTGGGCCGTCGCAGACTCTTTGAGCGTACCGAGACGGGCGTCATGGCAACCAGCGAGCGGTCCAGGCTGATATTGTGCTCCTCCATGTAACGTCGCAGGATCTCCGCGCAGAGTCCCAGAACCACGTCGTTCAGCGTGACATCGCCGATAGAAGCCTTGATGGATTTGAGGCGGGATAAAGGCAGGCTCTTTCCGAGCACCCGGCGATTGCTGGTGATCTGTCGGTTGAAGGGGCTGTTGGGTGCTGAGAAGAGCGGCAGCGGTAAGGGTAGTCTGCGTAACTGCTTCTGGATCATGCCGCGGGTAGTCGCCTGGACGGCGGTTGAAGCCAGGGAGGCGATGCGAAACGGCTTGCGTAGCAGGTTGGCACCGACATGCATGAGAGCCCTCTGGTCCGTTGGGGCTGGGCGCGGACGCCAGGGCTGGGGCGGCTTGATTGAATCCGGGTGGGGGCTGTATTCCAACAGCTTGCCCATGATTTCCTCGCCGCTGAAGGCGTCAATCGCCGCGTGGTGCAGGCGTACGATGAGTGCAAACCCAGCCCCCTCGTCGGGTGGCGGCGAGTCGGCTGTCCGTTCCCCAGTATGCGTGTTCAGGCCGTCGACGAAGGTGATGTGCCAGAGGGGGCGGTCCCGTTTCAACGGTTCCTGCAGTATGCGGGAAGCCAGGGCGAGGAGGCTGTCCTGATCATTACGGGCGCCCATTTTAACATAGGCCAAGTGGCGCTCGATGCTGAAGTCGGCGTCGTCGACCCAGTAGGGATGGCCTAGGCGGAACGGTACCTGCTGTAGCTTCTCGCGGAAGAAAGGCACTACATGCAGGCGACTCCGCAAGTAGGCCACGAAGGTGCTGAACGAGAGGGGCGCCTGGCGGTCCTGGCCGTCGAATATGTAGATACCGCCGATGTGCATAGGCGCGGTGTCGGATTCCAGATAGAGAAACGAGGCATCCAGTTCGGACAGCTGCCGCATGTAACACTCCCTGCGTTGTCGGCCTGGGGCGATCCCGGTTAACCCTGCGCCCTACGGCGCTCAATACGACACGCTCTCGGGCGCTTGGGAACAACCGGCGTCTCCCTCGACATTGGCTTGGTAACGGGTCGCCATTATTGCGCCCCCCGCGCCAGGGCGTCGAGTGTCATAACGGGCTTTTTTGGCAAGACTTTGTCCGCTACAACGCCTTTCAATTGGTGTGCGGGTCAATCCAGCGGCTGAACTGGTTCGGCTCGGAGAGCTTATCCCAAAACCACCTTAGCGCGTTCCCCTGACACACCTGGTCGTTACCCTGGCTTTCCTGATGTCTGACCAGGTGGAGTATGACCGGTTGACGTACGGCCTCCACTTCAAGCTCCACCAGCTTGCCTGCCGCCAGTAGCTCGCGAACGCGAGGCTCCGGCAGCCAGCCAACACCGAGCCCTGCAACCTGCGCGCTGATCTTCTGATCCAGGTTCGTCACGGTAATGGTCCGCTGTCGATTGAAGATGCCCGCAGTAGCCGGTTGCAGATGGCGCGAACTGTCAGCCGCGACGATAGCCGGATACTGCGCCAGCACCTCCTCCTGGATAGGGCCGGCCTCCTGCGTAAGCGGATGATCCGGCGCCACCGCGTAGACGAACGGCACCTGTCCCAGAATGCGGGTAACGAAAGGGCCCGCCGGGCGGCTGACGGAATCGGCGCCAAAGACCAGATCGACCCGGCGACATTGGAGCGCGTCCCAGGCACCGGCGAAGACTTCCTCCACCAACTGGATTTCGACCGGGACATCCAGTGCCTGGAATTCACGGACCACCGCAAAAAGCGCGTCCATTGGCAGCAGGCTGTTGACCGCAATCTTGATCCTCGTCTCCCAGCCCTGGGCGACCTGCTTGGTTGCGTGGGCCAGCGCATCGGTCGCGTCGAGCAGCGCCCGGCCTTCGTTGAGCAGGTAGAGGCCGGCCGGGGTCAGTTTGGCGCGGTGGCCAGAGCGGTCAAAAATATCGATGCCCAGATCGTCCTCAAGTTTCTGCACGGTGTAGCTGATGGCTGACGGAACCCGGAAAAGCTCGGCAGCGGCGCCAGCAAAGCTCCCTCTCCGGTCAATGGCATCAAGGACTTTCAGGGCATCGATGGTTATCGCGTTATGCATGTTCAGACATTCTGAATGAATCGGCCAGAAATCATCGTTTGTGTGGCTTTCAGTGTAATCGTAGTCTCAAGGCATACACCAGTCGGTTTGAGTATGAGCCGATGTTCTCTTGCTGAAGTGATCTACACCTAGAGGAGACCACCATGGGATTGTTGGTTGACGGTAAATGGCAGGACAAGTGGTACGACACCGCAAAGACCGGCGGAAAATTCGAGCGCGAAAAGGCCCGCTTCAGGAATTGGGTCACGGCCGACGGCTCTCCTGGCCCCTCTGGAAAGGGGGGCTTTGCCGGTGAGTCGGACCGGTATCACCTCTATGTTTCCATGGCCTGCCCCTGGGCGCATCGCACGTTGGTCTTCAGGGCGCTAAAAGGCCTGGAGCCGCATACCTCGGTTTCGGTAGTGCATCCGCACATGCTGGAAAATGGCTGGGAATTCCGTCGGGACGACCCTGCGCATCGTGACCATGTCAACGGCAAGCGGTTCCTGCATGAGGTCTATACCCAGGTGGCGCCGGACTACACCGGGCGGGTAACTGTTCCTGTACTTTTCGATCGCAAAACCGGCGACATCGTCAGTAACGAATCTGCCGAGATCATTCGTATGTTCAATAGCGCATTCGACCACCTCGAAGGTGTTCGAGGGGGCATTGATTTCTACCCGCAGGCGTTGCGCGACGAGATTGAGGCTGTTAACGAGCGGGTGTACGACACGGTCAATAACGGCGTGTACAAGGCAGGGTTTGCGACGGCCCAGGATGCCTACGAAAAGGCTTACAACGAACTATTCGACTCTCTCGACTGGCTCGACTCGCGTCTGGCTGATCAGCGTTATCTGGTCGGCAATACGCCCACCGAGGCGGATTGGCGACTGTTCACCACGCTGGTACGTTTCGATGCCGTGTACTACGGTCACTTCAAGTGCAATCGGCAGCAGTTGGCGAGCTTTGGCAACCTGTCAGGCTATCTGCGCGACCTTTATCAGGTACAGGGCGTGGCGAAGACTGTGGATATTGAGCAGATCAAGCAGCACTACTACGTCAGTCAGCGGACCGTCAATCCGACCCAGATTGTGCCCGTCGGTCCTCAACTGGACTTCGTGGCATCCCATGGGCGTGAGTCATTGGGGCCTGACGTCGCATAGCGCTAGGCCGTGCGTGCGACGGCAACTTCCGTGAGTAGTATCAGTGCATCGCGATGGCCCGATGAGGGTAGGGCGGTTACGCACTCGCGGGCCTTTTCCGCCTCGGCCTTCGCCCTGGAAACGGTGTAGTCGAGTGCGCCCGAGCTTTCCACGATATCCAGAATGCGCTCCAGTTGATCGAGCCCCCCCTTGCGAATGGCCGAGCGGAGGAGTTGGCTATCGGTTTCGTTGGCGTTGGCCATGGCATAGATCAGCGGCAGGGTAGGTTTGCCCTCCGCCAGATCGTCACCCACGTTCTTGCCCATGGTTTCGGCGTCACCGCGATAGTCCAGTACGTCATCCACGAGCTGGAAGGCCATGCCGAGATGCTTGCCGTACTTCTGCAAGCTGGTCTCGATCTCCCCATTGGCCCCGGCCAACAAAGCGCCGGAGTGGGAGGCGGCCTCGAACAACATCGCGGTCTTGTTGTGGATAACCGTCATGTAGTGACTTTCCGAGATGTCCGGGTTGCGCGTGTTCATGAGCTGTAGCACCTCGCCCTCGGCGATGACGGCGGTCGCGTTCGAGAGTACGTCCATGATCGGCATGCTGCCCAGTTCCACCATCATCTGGAAGGCCCGGGAATAGAGGAAATCACCGACCAGAACGCTGGGTGCGTTGCCCCAGCGGGCGTTGGCCGTGGCTTTTCCGCGCCGAAGGTCCGAGGTGTCCACGACATCGTCGTGGAGCAGGGTGGCGGTATGCAGGAACTCGATAACAGCGGCCAGCTTGAGGTGGTCGTCGCGTTCGTAGCCCAGTGCTCGGGCTGTAAGCAGCACCAGCAATGGGCGCAGGCGCTTGCCGCCGCTTTCCACGATGTACTGGGCGATCTTTTCGACCAGCGGAACATCGGATGATAGACGACGGGTAATCAAATCGTTGACGCGGGCGAAGTCGTCCGCCACGGTTTCATAGATACGCTGCGCGGTCATGCGGATGATCCGGTTGTTATCGGGTGGGACGCGGCAATGCTAGGTACTGCTCCCAGGCCTGTCAACTTGATAGGCCCGTCGGGGCAGCAATAGATCGTCCGCGCTGTCATGGCCTTATGTTATATGTCGAGGTATCTGAAATTAAGGCCTTTTGGGGCTAAGGCGCCCTAATTTTCTGTCGGCTTCTACATCTCCCTCCAAGTCAAAGAGGCGATTCTGGAGTAAATCAGGGCGTCGCTTGTAAAGAGCGGGTGGTTTTCGTACAATTGCGCGCCCTGGGATTTGCCGGTTCGACGTTTGGTCGGCGGGTCCTGCACTCATCCCAACCTGCGCTCCCTGCTATAGGGTTGCCAGAGCGCTTCCCTTAGAACCAGGTGGATTAAAGAGCAGGGATGGGTCATACGTGGCCTCGCACGGTGTGGCGGGCCAGTTGAACGCAGCGGAGTAGAACATGTACGCAGTGATTGTCAGCGGTGGTAAGCAGCACCGCGTAGCCGAGGGCGAAGTCCTCAAGCTGGAAAAGATTGAAGCCGAAACCGGCGGCACGGTTGAGTTCGACCGCGTACTGCTGGTTGCCGATGGCGACAACGTCAAGGTCGGCGAGCCGGTTGTGAGCGGTGCCTCTGTGACAGCAGAAGTCGTACGTCACGGCCGTGGCGACAAGGTGCAGATCATCAAGTTCCGTCGTCGTAAGCACCACATGAAGCGTCAGGGCCACCGCCAGTGGTTTACTGAAGTCAAGATCACGGGTATCAAGGGCTAAGGTCCGGGAAACCCCATTAGAGGAGGCTAGTCATGGCTCATAAAAAGGCAGCAGGTAGTACCCGTAACGGTCGCGATTCCGAGTCGAAACGACTTGGGGTCAAGCGTTTTGGCGGCCAGGTGGTCAGCGCCGGCAGCATCATCGTGCGTCAGCGCGGCACTCGTTTCCATGCTGGCAGCAATGTTGGCCTGGGTCGTGACCACACGCTGTTCGCCAAGGCGGATGGTGTCGTGAAGTTCGAGGCCAAAGGTCCTGAAAGCCGCAAGACTGTGAGCATTGTTCCGGCCCAGTAAGGGGCTGACCGCTTACATAGCTGTACCGAAAGCCCCGCAGCCTCCCATCGAGCCTGCGGGGCTTTTTCGTCTAAGGGGGTATAGGGCGTTAGTCAGAAGTTCCTCTGGCGCCCTGGCCCACCATTTTTCTTATAATGGCATTCTTCTCAATTGGGTTGGATGGCCAATCCGGGGCAGGCAAACCATGAAATTCGTAGATGAATCGACAATTCGGGTCCAGGCTGGCAATGGTGGCCATGGTTGCCTGAGTTTCCGTCGCGAAAAATATGTCCCCAAAGGCGGCCCGGACGGTGGTGATGGCGGTGATGGCGGATCGGTGTATCTCGAAGCGGATTCTGCGCTGAATACGTTGGTGGATTACCGCTTCCAGCGTTCCTATAAGGCTCAGTCCGGCGAGGGCGGTGCTGGGCGCAATTGCTCCGGCAGTAAGGGAGAGGATCTGGTGCTTCAGGTTCCTGTGGGCACCACTGTCGTCGACATGGATACCCATGAGGTGCTGGGTGACCTGACGCGCCCGGGCGAGCAGCTCAAGGTCGCCCAGGGCGGTTTTCATGGTCTGGGCAATACGCGCTTCAAGTCGTCGATTAACCGTGCGCCCCGGCAAACCACCAAGGGCACCCCTGGCGAAGTGCGAAATCTTCGCCTGGAGCTCAAGGTATTGGCTGACGTCGGTTTGTTGGGGCTGCCCAATGCGGGTAAATCCACCTTCATTCGCGCGGTGTCGGCCGCGCGACCGAAGGTGGCGAACTATCCGTTCACCACACTGGTGCCGAACCTGGGTGTGGTCAGTGTCCAGGCGCACCAGAGCTTTGTGGTTGCCGATATTCCCGGGCTGATCGAAGGTGCGGCGGAAGGTGCCGGATTGGGCATCCGCTTCCTCAAGCATCTGGTGCGTACCCGTTTGTTGCTCCATCTGGTGGATGTTGCGCCCTATGACGGTACGAATCCCGTGGACAGTGTGCGCGCCATAGTGGGTGAGTTGCAGAAGTTCAGTGAAACTCTTGCCGGCCGCGAGCGTTGGCTGGTGTTCAATAAAGTGGATGTGCTACCCGAAGACGAGCGGGAATCCGTTTGTCAGGCCATTGTCGATGAGTTGGGCTGGGAAGGTCCGGTTTACCGCATTTCCGCGCTGAGCGGCGATGGCACCAAGCCGCTCTGTCAGGCGATTATGCGCTGGATCGAGCGGCGTGCGGAGGACGAGGCGGAAAATCCCGAGGTGGCTGAGCAGGAAGCGGTCCTTCGCCGTCGTATGGATGACGAGGCGCGGTCGCAGATCGAAGCGATCAAGGAGGCCCGCCGGGCGGCCCGACTCAACAACGACGATTTTGATGACGACGATGACGACGACGTCGAGGTGGTCTACGCACCCGAATAGCGACTCGTTGCTGGAGTATTTTTCCTCTGGGCACAGGTGTGCTCGGCGATTTCGGGGTAATCACGGATTTTCGAGGTGATCAGGGATCATGGCTGAACGTGGGCGGGTGCAGCGGGCTCGGCGACTGGTGGTAAAAATCGGCAGCGCGTTGTTGACCGACGATGGCCGGGGGCTGGATGTGACGGCACTGGCTGGCTGGGTCGACCAGTTGACGGCGCTGATTCGCGACGATATCGAGGTAGTGCTGGTATCGTCCGGTTCGGTCGCGGAAGGGATGAGTCGGCTTGGTTGGCGTGAGCGGCCGCAGCATTTGCATGAGCTTCAGGCTGCGGCGGCCGTGGGGCAGATGGGGCTCGTTCAGACTTGGGAGGCCCAGTTCAAGCGTCATGGGCTTCATTCGGCTCAAATCCTGCTAACCCACGATGATCTTTCGGACCGCAAGCGTTATCTAAATGCGCGCAGCACGCTGAGAACGCTTCTCGACCTGGGCGTTATTCCGATCGTCAACGAAAACGACACTGTCGTCACTGACGAAATTCGCTTTGGTGACAACGATACCCTGGGTGCGCTGGTGGCTAACCTGGTTGAGGCGGATGGTCTCGTCATCCTCACCGATCAGGATGGCCTGTTTGATCGGGACCCGCGAAAGCATGCTGATGCGACCCTGGTCGACGAGCGTTTGGCCAGTGATGCGGGGCTTGATGCCATGGCTGCCGGCGGTGCCGGCATGCTTGGGCGCGGCGGTATGCAAACCAAGGTGCGTGCGGCGCGACTGGCGGCACGCTCGGGTGCGTTTACGGTGATTGTGGGTGGTCGGCTCGAACAGGTGATCACCCGGTTGCGGGCAGGTGAGTCGTTGGGCACATTGTTGCTGCCCGAGCAGGGGCGTATCGCGGCCCGCAAGCAGTGGCTGGCCAGCCACCTGAAGACTCGCGGCCAATTGGTGTTGGATGATGGTGCTGTTCGCGTGCTCTGTCAGGGCGGGCGCAGCCTGCTGCCGGTTGGCGTTCGGTCCGTGACCGGTCAGTTCCGCAGGGGGGAGATGGTGTCCTGTGCGGATGAGTTCGGTAGGGAGGTCGCGCGCGGTCTGGTGAACTACGATGCGGATGAGGCGCGAGCTATTGCGGGGCGCTCCAGTGATCGTATTGCTGAAGTGCTGGGCTACGTTTCCGATGAGGAGATGATTCACCGGGACAATCTGGTAATCGTCTGACTTGGTCGCTGCAAGGGTATCGAAAACAAAAAACCGGCCAATTGGCCGGTTTTTTACATCTAAGTGTCGATCAGGCGCTTTTCAGACCCTTGATCTTGGTGGTCATGCGGCTCTTGAGGCGCGCCACCTTGTTCTTGGGGTAGATGCCTTTGTTGACCATGCTGTCCAGGATCGGCTGGGCGGTCTTGAAGGCGGCTTGGGCTTCTTCGTAGTTGCCGGCGTTGATCTTGCTTTCGACTTTCTTTACGTAGGTGCGCGACATGGAACGCAGGCTGGCGTTGTGCTTGCGGTTCTTCTCGTTCTGACGAGCGCGCTTACGGGCTTGGGGAGAGTTGGCCACCGTGTAACTCCTGAAATTCGTTTCTAGAAAATGGCGTTTCTGAATAAAAGGCGGGCGCGCATACAATCAGCGCCTCAAAATAAATGACGCGGAATGATGCCGGCCAAGGCCTGTTCTGTCAAGTTAAAAACGGCTGTGATGCGGGTTCCTTGCCTTATGGTAGACTCCCGAGCGGCAAACGCTGGCGGCCCGCTGTCGCGGTTTCCTTTATTGTTGCCATACCGTTTATCCACAACAAGGATGATGTTTGATGGCGTCCGATCCCGCCTCGCCTGAAACGCCTGAGCCGACCTCGAAAGCGCCTGGCCTGTTACGCTCCTCTAGTGTCGTCGGGTCGATGACCATGTTGTCGCGGGTGCTGGGTCTGGTGCGGGATATGGTCATTGCCCGCTATTTCGGCGCCGGGACAGCGGCGGATGCATTTTTTGTCGCCTTCAAGATTCCCAATTTCCTCCGACGTCTGTTTGCCGAGGGTGCCTTCTCTCAGGCGTTCGTGCCTGTACTCTCGTCCTATCGCCAGAATCGTTCTCTGTCGGAAGTTCATCAATTGGTCAATGCGGTAGCCGGCACGCTCGGATTGGTGCTGCTGGGAGTGACGCTCATTGCGGTCATCGGCGCGCCGGTATTGACTGCCGTGTTTGCTCCCGGCTTTACGGAGGATCCGGAAAAGTTTGCCCTCGCCAGCGATATGCTGCGGATTACCTTTCCGTATCTACTACTGATCTCGCTCACGGCCTTCGCTGGCGCAATCCTCAATAGCTACGATCGGTTTGCGGTGCCCGCCTTCACGCCGGTGCTGCTCAATCTGGCGATGATCGGAGCGGCTATCTTCCTCTCGCCTCTTATGCAGACGCCGGTCATGGCGCTGGCTTGGGGGGTGTTCATTGCCGGTGCCATCCAGCTGTTCTTCCAGTTGCCTTTCCTGATGCGACTGGGGTTGATGCCGCGGCCGCGTGTCGACTACCGGCATGAGGGCGTGAGCCGCGTCCTCAAGCTAATGGCGCCTGCCATCTTTGGCGTTTCCGTAAGCCAGATAAATCTGCTGCTGGACACGGTGCTGGCGTCGTTCCTGCAAACCGGTAGCGTTTCCTGGCTCTACTACTCGGATCGCCTCTCCGAGCTGCCGTTGGGAGTTTTTGGGGTCGCGATAGGGACGGTGATCCTGCCCAATCTCTCGCGAAAGCATGCCGCTGAACGGCCTGAGCATTTTGCGGCAACGGTGGACTGGGCTATCCGCGCCGTGCTGCTCATCGGTGTGCCGGCGGCAGTGGCGCTGGTGTTGCTTGCAGAGCCGTTGATTGCGACGCTCTTCCACTATGGAGAGGTGACAGATCGGGATGTCGCCATGGCGGCGCAGAGTCTGCGAGCCTACTCGGTCGGTTTGCTGGCCTTCATGCTGATCAAGGTGCTCGCACCCGGATTTTTTGCGCGCCAGGATACGCGCACACCTGTCAAGATCGGGGTCATTGCCATGGTCGCCAACATGGTCTTTAACCTCGCATTGGTCTTTCCGCTGGCTCATGCCGGGTTGGCGCTTGCTACTTCGCTGTCTGCATGGCTCAACGCAACGCTCCTCTGGCGCGGACTGAAGCGAGAGGGCGCTTGGAAGTTGCAGCCGCGGTGGATACGTTTTCTGGTTCAACTGGGATTGGCGAACGCGGCGCTTGGTGCCGTTATCTTCTTGCTGAACGCGCCGGTCGAGGCCTGGCTCGGCATGTCCGGCCTGCAACGGGCGAAAGAAATGGCGATTCTCGTTGGGGCCGGGGTGCTGGTCTACTTCATCGTGCTGGCCCTGGCCGGTGTTCGCATCAGGCATTTCCGTTTGCGGTAAGCAGCATGATATCGCGGGGAACCGCATCTTATACCGTGGGTCCAGATCGTTTATAATTGCGCGTTTCCTAAAGTCTCCCTAATCACCCGCGAAGGTATGTAGTGCATGCGGCTTATTCGAGGCCTCGCAAACCTGGAAGCATTGAGCGGCCGACCCGATTCGCCATTGAAGGACGGGTGCGTCGCCACCATTGGTAATTTTGACGGTGTGCACATCGGTCACCAGACCATTATCCAGCAGGTGCACGACCGTGCTGAAGCCGCGGGTTTGCCCAGCCTTGTTATGATCTTCGAGCCGCAGCCACGGGAGTTCTTCCAGGGTGGCGAGGCGCCGCCGCGCCTCACAGGCTTTCGTCAGAAGCTGCAGGCCTTGAAGGATCAGGATGTGGACATCGTGCTGTGCGTGCATTTTGATGAGCGCTTCCGCAGCTATTCCGCCATGGGCTTCATCGAAGACGTCCTGATTGAAGGCTTGGCGGTCCAGCACCTGGTCATCGGCGATGATTTCCGCTTCGGCTGTGACCGGGCGGGGGACTTTGCTCTATTGCAGAAAGTCGGCGCGGACGCGGGTTTCGGCGTTGAACGCACCGTCACCGTCGAGGTCGGCGATGAGCGCGTAAGCAGCACACGCGTACGCCAGTGCCTGCAGCGGAACGACTTGAACGAGGCAGAGCAACTGCTCGGCGCGCCTTACGCTATCGAGGGGCGCATCGTATACGGGCGCCAGCTCGGACGGGATCTGGATGCACCAACTGCGAATATCGTGCTGAAGCAAAGGCCCGCGTTGCGAGGCGTTTTTGTGGTCCGGGCGACATTGCAGGACGGACGCGTCCATGAGGGTGTCGCCAATATCGGTGTGAGGCCCACGGTTGACGGCCGTCAGCCGTCGTTGGAAGTGCACCTTTTTGACTTTGCTGGCACACTGTACGGCCAGCGGCTGCGGGTGGAATTCCGCCATCCGTTGCGGGACGAGATCAAGTTCGACTCCGTCGAGGCGCTGAAAGGCCAGATCAAACAGGACCTCCGGGATGCCCGGGACTGGCTGGCGGCGCACTGACCTCCTGACGGACGTATTCCACTCCAAGATTCACCATTGACCGACAGAGCATTATGAGCGATTACAAGCATACCCTGAACCTGCCGGAAACCGGGTTTCCGATGCGCGGTAACCTCGCTAAGCGCGAGCCCGAAATGCTCCAACAATGGCAGGACGCAGACATTTACGGCAAGCTGCGCAAGGCCCGTGTCGGTCGTGATCGCTTTATTTTGCATGATGGCCCTCCGTACGCGAACGGCAACATCCACATCGGCCATGCGGTCAACAAGATTCTCAAGGACATGATCGTGAAGTCCCGCAGTCTGATGGGCTACGACGCCCCCTACGTGCCGGGCTGGGATTGTCATGGTCTGCCGATCGAGCACAAGGTGGAGCAGGAAATCGGCAAGGCGGGCGTCAAGGTCGACTACAAGACCTTCCGTCAGGCCTGTCGTGACTATGCGGCCAAACAAATCGAAGGTCAGAAGACTGACTTTATCCGGCTGGGTGTATTCGGTTCGTGGGACAAGCCGTATCTAACCATGGATCCCAAGGTCGAAGCGGATATCATCCGTGCGCTCGGCCGTATCGTCGAAAATGGCCACTTGGTACGTGGCTATAAGCCGGTCTATTGGAGCGTGGTCGGTCAATCGGCGCTGGCCGAAGCGGAAGTCGAATACCAGGACAAGACTTCGACCCAGATCGATGTGCGTTTTACCGCGGTAGACCCGTCTGGTGTGCTCGCGCTGTTTGGTGAGCCGGGCGGCGAAGGTCCGATCTCTGTCGTGATATGGACCACCACTCCCTGGACGATCCCGGCCAACCAGGCGGTTTCGCTGAATGCCGAGCTGGATTATTCGCTGGTCCAGTTGGACGCCGGTAATGGTCCCGAGCGCATGGTTCTGGCCTCGGCCATGATTGAAGACATCATGGGGCGTTGGTCGGTCGAAAATTATCAGATTCTCGGAACTTGCGGCGGTAAGGCCCTTGAGCATCAGAAGCTGCAGCATCCGCTCTACGACAAGCAGGTCCCGGTCATCCTGGGCGATCACGTCACAACCGACGCCGGTACAGGGGCAGTGCACACGGCCCCGGACCACGGTATCGAAGACTTTACCGTTGGCAAGGAATACGGCATTGACACGCTGAATATGGTGCAGGCGGACGGCACCTATACGTCAGCGGCCGGCGAGTTTGCCGGTATGCATGTCTACAAGGTGGATGACCCGATCAGCGACGCGCTCGAGCGCGCCGGTAAGCTGGTACGCAAGGAAAAATTCCAGCACAGCTACCCGCACTGCTGGCGGACCAAGACCCCCCTGATTTACCGCGCAACACCGCAGTGGTTCATCAGTATGGACGTAAAAGGGCTCAAGGCGGATGCGCTAGAGGCCATCAAGGGTGTGCGGTGGGTTCCGGCCTGGGGACAGAATCGTATCGAAGCGATGGTCGAACAATCTCCGGACTGGTGTATCTCGCGTCAGCGTACCTGGGGCGTGCCGATCGCATTGTTTATCCATAAGGAAACCCAAGAACTGCACCCCAATACCCCCGAGCTGATCGAGGCTGTCGCCAAACAGGTGGAAGAGGGTGGTATCGACGCCTGGTACGAACTGGATGCTTCGGCGATGTTGGGTGCCGATGCTGAAACCTACGAGAAGGTGACGGATACGCTGGACGTCTGGTTCGACTCCGGCGTAACTCATGCGTCTGTGCTACAGAAGCGGGAAGATCTGGGGCAGTTCCCCGCCGATATGTACCTGGAAGGTTCCGACCAGCATCGCGGTTGGTTCCAGTCCTCCCTGAAGACCTCGATTGCCATCAACGGCGTTGCGCCCTACAAACAGGTGCTGACTCACGGTTTTACCGTCGATGGCAAGGGGCGCAAGATGTCTAAATCCCTGGGCAACGTTATCGCGCCCCAGGAGGTCATGAACGAGCTTGGCGCCGATATCCTGCGGCTTTGGGTTGCGGCGACCGACTACAGCGGCGAAATGACGGTGTCCAAGGACATCCTGAAGCAGACCGCAGACGGTTATCGGCGTATCCGTAACACCGCGCGGTTCCTGCTCAGCAACCTCAATGGTTTCGACCCGGCCCCGCACGCCGTGGCTCCGGAAGAGATGCTGGCACTGGACCGCTGGATGGTTGATCGTGCATTGACCATGCAGCAGGAGCTGAACGAGGACTTCAGCAACTACGCATTCCTCAAGGTCTACCAGAAGATCTACAACTTCTGTGAAGCGACCCTGGGCGGCTTCTACCTGGATATCATCAAGGACCGTCAGTACACCACCCAGGCCGACAGCCTTGCACGTCGGTCCTGCCAGACCGCGCTCTACCACGTGGCAGAAGCGCTGGTGCGCTGGATAGCTCCGATCCTCAGTTTCACCGCCGATGAGATCTGGCAGCACCTGCCGGGTGAGCACGGCGAGAGCGTTTTCCTGGAAGACTGGTACGCGGGGCTCACCGCTCTGCCAGCCGACACGGACATGGGGCGCGACTATTGGGAGCGTATCCAGGAAGTGAAGGAAGCCGTTAACAAGTGCCTGGAAGATGCCCGTAACCGCGGCGAAATCAAGGGGTCACTGAGCGCCGAGGTCACGCTCTATTGCGAGGGCGACCTGAAAGCGGATCTCGAGGCCCTGGGTGACGAACTGCGTTTCGTACTGATCACCTCCGAGGCAACGGTTGCGCCTGTCGCCGAGGCGTCCAACGCGGAGGTCACTAACCTTGAGGGACTCCGTGTCAGTGTCAAGCCAACAGAGAACGCCAAGTGTGACCGGTGCTGGCATCACCGTGCAGATGTTGGCGAGCACCCCGAGCATCCCAAGCTTTGCGGTCGTTGCATCGACAATATCGAAGGGCAGGGCGAGGCGAGGACTTACGCTTGACGATGGCTGGGACAGGAAGTGCTAAAGAAGATGCCGAGATGGCCCGCTCGCCACTGAACTGGCTTTGGTTGGCGGCCGTGGTCATTGCGCTGGACCTTGGCACCAAGGCACTGGCGTCGAGCATGCTCAGCTACGGCGAGCCGGTGCCTGTGCTGCCGTTTTTCAACTTGACGCTGCTCCACAATACCGGCGCCGCGTTTAGTTTCCTGGCCGGAGAGGCCGGTTGGCAACGGTGGTTCTTTATCGGCTTGGCGGCTGTGGTGTCCGTGGTATTGGTGCGGTGGCTGGTTACCCTTAAATCAAACGAGCGATGGATGGCTTGTGCGATCGCGCTTATCCTCGGCGGCGCCATCGGCAACGTATACGATCGGGTGATTCATGGTTATGTGGTGGATTTCATCCACTTCTACTGGAACCAGTATCACTTTCCAGCCTTTAATCTTGCTGATACGGCTATCACAGTCGGTGCCATCATGATGATAGTGGATCTTTTCCGTAAGCCGCAGGAGCAGAGAGATTGATTATGAGCGCGCTTCCAATCGATACAGGGACCCGCGTGACGCTGCATTTTGCTCTCAAACTGGAAGATGGCAGCGAGATCGACTCGACCTTCGGCAAGGCGCCGGCCACCCTTGAAATTGGTGACGGTAACCTGCCTGAAAACTTCGAGTCCTATTTGTTCGGGCTGACCGCCGGCGAGCGCAAAGCGTTTGACGTGCCGCCGGAGAAAGGGTTCGGTCAGCATAATCCGTCGAACATCCAGACGTTCAAACGTTCGGAGTTCGGGCCGGATATGGTGCTCGAACAGGGTGCGGTCATTTCGTTTGCCGACGCTCGTCAGGGCGAATTGCCCGGTGTGGTTCACCGCGTCGAAGGCGATCAGGTCGAGGTGGATTTCAATCACCCGCTTTCAGGGCGTACACTGACCTTTGAAGTGGAAATCGTCAGCGTGGAGCCCGCGCAGACAGCACACTGACTCAGGGCGCTTCTCTAAGCCTCGCCCTTCCGGAACAGCAGGACAAGCAATGCAGATTCGACTGGCCAATCCCCGCGGCTTTTGTGCCGGCGTCGACCGCGCGATCGAGATCGTCAACCGGGCGCTGGATGTCTTCGGAGCGCCGATCTACGTGCGCCACGAAGTCGTGCACAACAAGTTCGTGGTCAGCAATCTGCGTGATCGCGGTGCGATCTTTGTCGACGAGCTGGACGAAGTGCCGGACGACCACTTGGTGATCTTCAGCGCCCATGGCGTATCCCAGGCTGTGAAGAACGAAGCCGACCGCCGTGGGCTCAAGGTCTTCGACGCGACCTGTCCGCTGGTTACCAAGGTGCACATGGAAGTCATGCGCTACAGCCGCGACGGGCACGAGTGCATCCTCATTGGGCATGAGGGGCATCCCGAGGTAGAAGGGACCATGGGACAGTATGACCGTAGCAACGGCGGTGATATCTACCTGGTCGAGGACGAGTCCGATGTCCAGCGCCTGGAAGTCAAGGACCCGTCACGCCTGGCGTATGTTACCCAGACCACGCTGTCGATGGATGACACCGCCCGCGTCATCGACGCGCTGCGCGAGAAATTCCCCGAGATAAAAGGGCCGCGTAAAGACGACATCTGCTATGCCACCCAGAACCGCCAGGACGCGGTCAAACAGCTCGCCGGCGACTGCGACCTCATGCTCGTCGTCGGTTCCCCCAACAGCTCCAACTCCAACCGCCTACGCGAACTCGCCGAGCGCATGGGCACCCCCGCCTACCTGATCGACGACGCCAGTCAAATCGAATCCACATGGCTGGAAAATCGCAAATCCGTTGGTGTCACCGCCGGCGCCTCCGCCCCGGAAGTGTTGGTACACGATGTGATCGCACGGCTACGTGAACTCGGGTGCGATGCGCCTGAGGAAATCGCGGGTCGTGAGGAGAACATTGTCTTTTCTATGCCGCGGGAGTTGCGGATTGACGTGGTGAATGTATGACGGCGAGCAGTCTCCGCGAACAGTAACGAGATAGCCAAGCGAAAAAGCGTGATCTTGATCACGCTTTTTTTTGGCCTGGATACCGCTCATTCCTGGCTTTTTTCCGTTCGTCGTTTGTGAGTACCTATTTCCCGCGGCATTTCATAACCTCAAGCTCAAGTTAAAGGAGGTCTGTTTTATGCGTATCCGGATCAGTCGCGGTTTTACCCTCGTCGAGCTGATGATTACCTTTGCGGTGGCTGCGATTCTGGTAACGGTCGCACTGCCGAGTTTCCGGGATTTAATGGCGCGTAACGAGCTTGTCACGGTCACTAACAGTTGGGTCGGGGCGCTGAATACAGCGCGTGCAGAAGCCGTCAAGCTCAATCAGCACGTGGCATTTTGTGGAGAAGACGACGTGCCGACAAGCGGGGCCGGTTCCGACTGTAGCGCATCCAAGGCCGGTGAAGTGCGTTATCTACCTCGAAATGGCGGCGCCGCGGAAGCGCTTCATGCGGCGCTTACTGATTCGGTCACCCAGCCTTTAGTGATCGCGGCATCAACCGCCGTTCGGTTCAGGGGCGATGGTGTCGGATATCGGGGAGATAACATGACGACGCCATACAGTACGGCCGGTGGTGGTCCGCCGGTTGTCGTGCTTTGTAGTACCGCTCTCACCGTTGACAACGCTCGCCGTGTTGAGCTGATTGCCGGCACCAGGGTGCAGGTCGTTACAGAAACCCGGGCGAGCTGCCCGTGAGAGATGTTGTGGGGCAAATTTTGAACTGTGCGCGAAGTGTAAAGGGTGATTTATGCATCTAACGACCAGCTTTCTTGGGCGGCGACGTGGAGGCGGGGTTAGCTATCGCCAATCCGGTGTGGGCTTGATCGAAGTGCTGATCGCCGTTCTGGTGCTCTCAGTCGGTTTTCTCGGTATGGCGGCTTTGCAGTCTAAGGCGCTGAGCAACAACAACAGCGCCATGGTGCGCAGTATTGGCACGATCGCCAGCTACTCCATTCTGGATGCCATGCGAGTCGATCAGACCGGCGTTCAAGCGGGTGATTATGATGATTTCAACGTGTCGGTGCCCGCGGCATGGGACGCTCCGGGGGATTGTTCCGGGTTGGGGTCGGGCGGCGCCCTTGCGCGGGCGAACCAGAATCAGTGGTGTGACGATCTCGGCAGTTTGATGGGGCCAGGTACCAAAGGTGAAATCAGCGCGGACGGTGGCGGTAATTACACCATTACCATCACCTTCAACGACGAACGGGCCACCGGTGGTAGCGCAAGTCAGACCATGATTACGCGGGCGAAATTATGATGTTTAACAGTCAACGTAAAATTCCGGCCTCAAGACGAACGGATAGCGGTTTTACTCTGATCGAACTGATGATCGCAATGGTCCTCGGGTTGCTGATCGTCGCCGGTGTCGGAAGTGTGTTCATTGCGAACCAGAATGCCTATCGCACCAATGTAGCCCTTGGTGAAGTGCAGGAAAGTGCCCGTACGTCTTTCGAATTCCTGGCCAGGGATATTCGCTCCGCTGGGGCCAATCCGTGTGGCACGGCCAGCGTCGCAAGCGTACTGAAGCCGGGCGGAGATTCGATGCTATACAGCAGCGGAGGCATAGAGGGATGGGAGAACGCGACAACGGCGCCGAATCTGCCGGCCAGCGGTGTGGGTGCGCCGGTGGCGGGCGCTGGGGACGCCCTTCGCCTGGCGGGTGCCCGGGGCGCAGGGCTGGAGCTTGAATCGACAAACGGGCAGCGGCTGAGTGTCAATCTGAAGAGCGCAACGACGGCGATCGGTAAGGGCGATATCGTCATGATCTGTGATATCGAAAAGGCCACCCTGTTCCAGGTGACCAGTGATAATGCGTCAAACAAGACCGTGACCCATAACAAGGATGATGGCTCGCCCGGCAACCAGACAGAGTGCCTGAATCATCCCGTACCGCAGTCGCCCGGGTCCACCTGCACCACGTTCAGCCCTTCGTCCTACCTGGCGATACCCACCAACTACGTCTGGTATATCGGCGAAAATGACGCCGGTGGCCGCTCGCTGTATCGATATGGTCGCGGTCAGGAAGCAACGTCAGGAACGGCTGAGATGGTGCGGGGCGTTTGGGCAATGGAGGTGACCTACCACGAGCAGGGCGGCAATTCGTATGTTGCCGCTGGCAGCGTTGGTAACTGGGAGACTGTCGACGCGGTCAGGCTCGAGTTGACCGTACGCAGTGGTGGAGTTCAGCCGGCCAGTGCTATGGGGGCGGGAACTGACAACCAGCCTCTCGAGCGGGCATTCACTTCCACCGTGGCCCTGCGCAACCGGCTGGATAACTGACAGGTAGAGCGGCGAACTATGAAACGCAATCGAAAAAAACAAACCGTAGCGATGGGCTGCCCGGCCCGACAGCGTGGCATGGCCCTGTTTGTCTCCCTGATCTTGCTGGTTGTCGTAACGCTGGTTGGTCTGGCGGGCATGCGGGGCACGATCCTGCAGGAGCGCATGGCGGGTGGTGCCTATGACCGTGAAACGGGCTTCCAGGCAGCTGAGGCAGCCCTGATGCTGGCGGCACAAGACTTCACCAGTAACCCATCGACTTGGGATAACGAAATCGCTGCGAATGCCAGTGATCTGGATTGCAGCAACAAGAGCTGCGCCTCTAACCCCAGTGGCCAGATAGCCAACGCTCGCTGGAAGTCCGTTACGTCTGGAACCTCCGCGAGTGAATTCACCGCAATCGATAGCAGCAATCCGCCGCAATACGTCGTGCAGTTGCTGGGGGATTGTTCGTCAACTGGTGCCGGCGGCGGATTTACCGGAACGACCGACCAGAACGAAGGGGGCCCGGGAGGCAGTCAGCTCAACAATCAGGGCACGTGTTACCGCATTACCGCGCGAGCGCTTGATCCCACTGCGTCGGTAAACGCTGACCGTGCGCAGGTTCTTCTTCAAGCGACCTACCGGATGTAGGAGATATCCGACCATGAAGTACTCCAACGCAAAACTGAACGACCCGATCTCGGAAGACAACGGGTTTTTTGCTCCTGCAAGCACCGGGTGGTGGTCAATGTCGGCTAATTGGTGCCTCGTCATACTGACGTTGTTTGCCTTGCTGCCGGTATTAAGCGTACAGGCGGCTGTAGACGATGTGGATGTTGACCAGAGCCCATTGATTGTGAGCGACCCGCTGCCCCCGAACATTGTCTTGTTGCACGATGATTCTGGCTCAATGGGGTATGACTATCTTCCCGATACTGCGCCAAAAAACGGCGACGACTTCCGCAAATCCAATAAAAATCGCCAGTATTACAATCCGCAGACGCTTTATACCATTCCGCCTAAGGCTGACGGGACATTGTATCCCACTCCATCATTTCCCGACGGTTATGAGGACCCGTTCAACGGTACCAGGACAGACAACATCCTGTCGGAATCAGACTATTCGGATAGTTGGTATAATGGGTGGATGCGAGCCTTCGTTTATTTCGACGGCAATGAGAGGCATCATGTCATTGAAGATGGAGGGAATTGTAGCTATTTATCAAACTGCCATTACGCCAGTGACTCACTGGTGGTTGGCGGTACAACGACCACCTACGGCCAGAACGTCGCCAATTTCTATAGCTACTATCGGGCACGTTATCTGTCCGCCAAAAGCGGCATTATGAGTGCGTTCTCCGAACTGAATCCAAACTACCGTTTTGGGTTCGGTTCGATCAACGGTAGCAATAACGACAAACTTGGCTCGGGTCAGTTTTCAACCAGCTATATGAAAATCAAGCAGGTTGAGCCGTTCGGTAACGGCAGCAACGGTACCCAGAAAAAGCTTTTTTGGGAGTGGCTTAATGGCGTGGGCACGAATGGTGGTACGCCACTACGTAGAGCATTGGAAACTGCCGGAAGGTATTACCAGACACAACAGCCTTGGCTCGATACTGATGATCAAGGGCGTGAGGTCGAGTACTCCTGCCGACCATCCTATACCATTCTGGTTTCTGACGGTTACTGGAGCGGCAACAATCCTTCGAACTTCCTGAAAAAATCGGATAACACGTCGACGGATAATTACAAGGCGGTTCCGCCCTTTATCGGCGGTGCTGCTGACGGCGACTCTGCAACCCTGGCAGACGTGGCGAATTATTACTGGAAGACGGACCTGCGGGATGGTGCCAGCGAAGGGCAGCAGAACAATGTCCCCGCAACAGAGAACGATCCTGCAACCTGGCAGCACATGACCACCTTTACCGTCGGCCTTGGCTTGACCGTAGATGGGCTTGGGGCGACGCAAACAGAGCTATTCAATTGGGCGCGCCTTGGTGATGACGCTAAAGTGACTGGTTGGGGTGGCTGGCCCACGCCGGGCAGCGGTGGTGGTTCGGGCAAATCTGAGAACGTCAGCGATATGCTTCACGCCGCAATCAATGGGCACGGTAACTTTTTCTCAGCGAGAGACCCCAGCCAGTTTGCCCAGGGGCTTCGTGATGCCCTGGCGGATATTGCCGCCGCGCCAGGGGCCGGCAGTACGCCTTCCTTTAGCGGCGGCGAGACACTGACGTCAGCTACCAGACAGTATACCGCTAGCTATATGACGGGGTCTTGGACGGGCGATCTTAAGTCTGTAGCTTATAATGATACGACAAAAGAGTTTACAGTAGACCCTTGGTCGGCCTCGGCCCAGTTGCCCGCAGCCGCGGACCGCAATATCTGGACCACGGATAAGAGCGGGATGGCGGTCGAGTTCAAGGAAGGAGAGCTCAGCGACTATTGGGAAACCCTTGGGAACAACCTTTACCTCTCAGAACAAAAAGGCGAGGCGTGGGGTAAGCACCTTGTTAACTATCTGCGCGGTGACCAGCGTTATGAGAAATTAGCGCTGACACCGCTAAGCGATGTACTGCGCGAGCGGGATTCCCTGCTGGGCGATATTGTGAATTCCACGCCGGTGGTTATCGGTGCGCCGAAGGCGGATCTGTATAAGCACGTTCTCAACGAAAACTATTTTGACGGCCTGAGCGGCGAAAATACCTACGACGACTTCGTAGCCGACAATGCCACACGGACGTCGATCGTCTATGTCGCGGCCAATGATGGCATGTTGCATGCCTTCAATGCTGAGGATGGTAACGAAGTCTTTGCCTTTATTCCGGGTGCTGTGGTCGGTGGGACGGGCGATGCTTCGCTCGCGCGGCTGGCCAATCCGGAGTACGGGGTTTACGACCCGGTCGACGGTACGCAACCGGTGCCGCATCAGTATTACAATGATGGCCGATTGACGACGCAGAATGTGTTTATCGACGGTGAATGGAAAACCATTCTGGTCGGTACGACGGGGCGGGGCACGTCCCGGACCGTTTATGCCCTCGACATTACCAATCCGGCTGACTTGGCCGACCCGGACAAAGCCGAAGATGCGATTCTCTGGGAGCGCTCAGCGGGGGATGGTAAATCCAACGACGACTGGATCGGTATGGCGCTTGGACGGGCAACGATCTCGCTGATCAAGGGGAGCAGCGGGGACGAGGGCCAATGGGTTGCCCATCTGGGTAATGGTCCCAACAGCGAAAAGAATCAAGCAGCTTTGCTGCAGTTTGATCTGGCAACCGGCGAACTGGTGGTCTATCCCACGGGTACCATGAGCGACAATGGCCTTGCGGCACCCTACGTCATTCAGGCCGACGACAGCGATGGTTTGAGCGAATACGCGTTTGCCGGAGACCTCCAGGGCAATGTATGGCGTATTGAACTCAGTGCTACCGGCGGGAGTGTCAGTGATCCGATCTATGTTGCCAAGGACGATGCGGGGAACCGCCAGCCTATCACCGCCGATATGCTCGCGACCCAGAACGAAAAGACCGGTGCTGTCTGGGTCTTTTTTGGAACCGGGCGCTTCCTGACGGGCGCTGACATTACCTCGTCGAATCCGCAAATCCAGACCTGGTATGGCTTGCGCGCGTTAAAGGGCGCATCGGGCCTGGCTGAGGTGACGGCTTCGCATTCACGTAACAACCTGCAGGAGCGCGAAATCCTGGCTGAAAATGCGGACGGTTACAGGGCAACAAGTACCGGCGATTTTTCGGATTTGACCAGTGATAATAATGTCGGCTGGTACATGGATCTCGAGTCGCCTGTAAAGGGCAGAGAAGGTGAGCGGATTGTCTACCAGACCCAGCTCATCGCCGGCCGGCTGATCGTGAATACCCTGATCCCGAAATCAAGTAGCCCCTGTGATACGTTCCCGGGCGGGGCCACATTGATCGTCGATCCGTTCTCTGGCGCGAATCCCGGTGAAGGTGTGTTGGATTCCAACGGAGACGGTAAGATCGATAACAGCGATTCCGGAGTGATCGACGGTGAAGTCCACCACTATAACGGGCAGCGGTACGACGTTGGTTTAGCCGGTTCGGTATCGGCCCTGATAGGTGAAGGCGGGGAGGTTAAGCTGTTTGGTCTCCGTCTGAATGCCACCGGGATGGGGCTCGGAACCTCCATGGGAGCGACCGGGGCACAGCGGTTAAATTGGCATGAAATCTTCAACTAAGGCGGGATAGGAAGCATAAAAATGCAGTTAGAAAGCCTCAAACATCGCGTCGCACCTGGCCGCCAAGCTTATAAAAGGCTTGCTGGAGTGAGAAACCTTGCCGGTTCTCACTCCGGGTTTACGCTCATCGAGCTGATGATTGTGGTTGCGATCATTGGGATCATTGCGGCGATTGCTTACCCGTCGTACAACAACCAGGTAGCCTCCACCAAGCGCGCGGCTGCTGCGGCCTGTTTGTCGGAGCAGGCGGGTTACATGGAGCGGTTCTACACCACTAACCTTCGTTACGACAAAGATCAGGGCGGGAGCGATAACCCGTTGTCTGACGGTTCCCTGGTGCTCGATTGTATGTCCGCGGGTCAGACTGGAAATGATTACAGCTACTCCGTCCAGTCCCTTGCGCGATCCCAATACACGCTCAATGCAGCGCCTCAGGGCGCGCAGGCGAGTAGGGACAGTAATTGCGGCACATTGACGCTTGATGAGAAGGGGACGCGTGGCGCCGGCGGCGATGTGGCTAGTTGTTGGTAACCTGTGATCAGGTTAACCCATTGAACGGACGAGGTGTGTAAGACTCTCCGTTTTTAAAAATAGGGAGTTGTTTATGCTCAAGGATGAGCGAACGGCCCAGGATGGGGGCTTTTTCCTGGGCTTGTCCGGTAAATCTGTGCCCGCCGCGCGGGCTGCAGCAAGAACCGGCCGTGCAAGTTGCGGGTCTGGGGGCTTTTCGCTGGTCGAACTAATGGTGGTGATATCTATTACCGCTATCCTGTTGGCGTTTGCGATACCGGCCTTTTCCAATATCATCGCCCAGAACGAGTTGGCGGTGGCCAGCAATGCTGCTCGCGGAGCGCTAATGGTCGCTCGGGAAACGGCGGTCGCGAAGGGAAACTCGGTTTCCCTGTGTGCCGGTGAGCCCGAGAACGGCTGCAGCGGCGACTGGTCAGGTGGTCAGTGGCTTGTGTTCCGTGATTCCAATCATAGTGGTGATCTTGACGCTGGCGAGGCTGTCATACAGCACGGTATTGTACCCGGGGCGGGTCAAGCGGTATCGATTGAGGGTAACGGACCATTGCGTTCTGCTCTGGTTTACATGCCCCTGGGGCATGCAGAGCGGGTTAGCGGAGCGTTTGGCGCTGGCCGGCTGCGGATTTGTGTGGAAAGCGCTGTCGTGCCCAATGCCCGAGAACTCGTCATATCGGCCACTGGGCGGGTGCGTATCCAGCGCGTTGATTTCGGCGGTGCTTGCCCGTCACTATAAGAGTGGTCGCCCGCGGTGACAGGAAAAGGGGAAAGCCTCCATAAGCTTGTAGGTCATTGCTAAAACTTGTAGGTCATTGCTAAAAAAGGGTATCCCCGTCACTCCATCCCCAACTTCTTCAACTTATACCGCAAAGCCCTGAAACTGATCCCTAACTTCTTCGCCGCAGCCGTCTTGTTCCAGCGCGTGGCTTCCAGTGCCTTCTCGATCGCCTTACGCTCGATAGATTCCAGATAGTTCTCCAAATCAAGCTCGCCATCTTCTGGCAGATCCAGAGACGGCGCCTCATTGGGTATTATCGCCTCAGAGATGTTTGACGAGCCACCGGGCACTGGCGCGCTACCCAGGTGCAAATCCGCTGCATCGATCTGGTCCAGGTCGCAAAGGGTGAACGCTCGCTCCAGGATGTTCTCCAGCTCGCGCACATTGCCTGGAAACGCGTGATCCTTGAGTTTGTTCAGCGCGGCTGGTGTAAGCTGCGCGGGCTCGCATTCGTAGTCGCGAGCCAAGCGCTCCAGGATATGACGCGAGAGCAATTCGATATCGTCAGGGCGCTCCCTGAGTGGCGGTACTTTCAGCTCGATGACGTTGATCCGGTAGAACAGGTCCTGGCGGAAGGTGCCTTCTTGTACCAGCGCTGGGAGATCCCGATGTGTAGCGCTAAGGATTCGGATATCCACCGGCACTTCCTTGGAATCGCCCACTGGCCGAACCGCTTTCTCCTGGATCGCGCGCAGGAGTTTGACCTGCATGTTGAGTGGCAGGTCGGCAACCTCATCGAGGAAGAGTGTGCCGCCATCGGCGGACCGGAAAAGGCCGGCTTTGTTGTCGACGGCGCCGGTGAAGCTGCCTTTCTTATGCCCGAAAAACTCGCTTTCCATCAGTTCGGAGGGGATGGCGCCACAGTTGACGGCCACGAACGGACCATCACGCCGAGGGCCTTGCAGGTGGATCATGCGCGCCACCAGCTCCTTCCCGCTGCCGGACTCGCCACTGATGAAGACGGGGGCCTGGCTGCGCGCGAGCTTGCGGGTCTGGTTGCGCAACCGCCGCACGCCTTCTGACTGTCCGAGAAGGAGCCCGGGATCATCTGCGGGCATCTCCTCGACATCCGGCTCGGAAAGCTTGAGCGCACTTTGTACCAGTTCGCGTAGCCTTGGCAGCTCCACGGGCTTTGATACGAAATCGAAGGCGCCGGCCTTCAGCGACTCAATGGCGGTATCCATGCTCCCATAGGCGGTGATCACTGCGACCGGTGTTTGCGGGCACACTTTCTGGATCCAATGGACCAGCTCGATGCCGTTGCCGTCAGGCAGGTTCATGTCCGTCAGGCAGAGTTGGGGCGGATTGGCTTCAAGCAGACGCTTCGCCGTAGTGATGTCGGCAGCCGTTTCCACCTCGATGCCCATGCGTGCAAGCGTAATCTCCAGTAATTCGCGAATGTCCGGTTCGTCGTCGATGATCAGCGCAGTTGGAGTACTCATTCTTTTGTGTATCCCAATTTACTTCATGGAAATCGTTGGTTGCCGGATGCTCTACATCAAGCGCCGATGATGGGCGAAAGTAATCCTGAAACAGCATCCCGGTTCATTATTATCGAGCAGCGACAGGTGCGCCTGGTTGGCCTCGCAAAGCTCCCGGGCCAGGTACAGGCCCAGACCGGTGCCGCTTTGGTCTGTCGTGTAGAATGGCTCGAATATATGCTCGTGTTGCTCGGGGCTGATACCCGGCCCCTGATCCTGGATATCAATATAGCTGCGCTCGCTATCGACGGTCACGCCAACTGCGATCCTGAGTGACGGTTTCCCGGTTTGCACCTCGCTATAGCGCAGGCCGTTGTCGCACAGGTTAACCATAACCTGGGCCATCTGGCTTTTATCAAAGCGCGCCGGGGGTGCGTTTGGGGGCAACTCCAGCTTTATGTCGGGTGTAGCTTCGCCGTTGCGCACACCTTGCTTATAGTCGTCGACAAACTCCTGTAGCCAGGGACCGATCTCCACCAGTTCCAGATCAGCTTGCCGACGCCGCGAAAGATCCAGCACGTTCTCAATGATACCGTTCACGCGTCGGGAGTGCCTCTGGATGATATCGACCATCTTGCGATCCCCTACATCGCAGTTCGGCGACTCATTGAGTAACTGCGCAGCGTGGCTGATCGCGCCGAGGGGATTGCGGATTTCGTGGGCGATCCCGGCTGTTAGCCGGCCCAGTGAGGCGAGCTTCATCTGCTGGGCCTGCAGGGTCACCTTGCTCATGTCCTCGATAAAAATGAGGATCTGGTCACCGCGTTCCTGGTGAAGGCGAGTGAAGTTGGCTTGCAGCATAGGCGCCACCGGCGTGGCCTGGAACGGCTCGGTACGCGTGCCTGGATGATTGAGCCACTGGTCCAGCCGCAATTGCAGGGGAGGCGGGAGCGTCTTCATCTCACTGCGCCGTCCGCGCTCACCAAAAAGCAGTTCGTGGGCGGCGGCGTTTGCCAGGCGGACCTGCCCGAAACGGTCGGTGACGACGATGCCGGTGCGCATACGCTGGATAATCTGTTTGTTGATCTGCTCCAGCTCGACCAGGCTGCGGGCACGGGAGCTCGCGAGTTCTTCGCTACGCAGCATACGGCGGGTTACGCTCTGCAGCAGAAAAGCAGCAGCAAAGTACAGTACGCCCAGTGAGCCGGCGCGGACGATTTCATCGGGACTGGCGCCCAAAGTGACAACCGACCAGGACGCTACGCCCAGCGAACATATGGCAGCCAGTGCTGCATAGAACAGGCCGATCCGACTCGGCGTCAAAATGTTGCCTGCTGCAACGCTGACAATAATCAGGTTTGCCAGTCCGCCCGTCATACCAACACTGAGCATTAGCAAACCATGCAGAGCGATGACATCGATCAGGATGGATAGGGTGATATGTCGTTGCCGCGTGTGGACGCCAGCGATGAGAAGCAACCCGGTAAACAGGTTGACACCCAGGTAGGATAGCACGCAGATCTCGTAAAATTCCGGCAACCGGAACTTGGTATCCAGCGTCGCCGGATCCACGAATAACAAGCCTGCCAGAATCAGGCTGATAACCAGGCGATAGTGGTTATAGATGCGGAAGAGACGTGGGCGCTGGCTTTGCTCGAACGGCAGGCTATCGGCTTGTGATGGGGGGATAGTGTCTGGGGTCATGGCACGCCAATTTAAATCACTATGACGGTGGCGTGTTGACGTTTAGCCGCTTGGCAGCCACCAAATTGCACTCGCCCTGTCGAAGCAGGGAAACTTTGGTAGGTATAATAGCGGCTTAACCCCCTCAATGGACAGGAGATAGGCATGAATCCCGGCCAAACTGAAACCGCACCCGGCCAGCGTCTGACAGTCACCATGGCCCAGGTGGATTTTCTGGTCGGGGACATCCCGGGCAACGCCGAGCGGAT
This sequence comes from Marinobacter nanhaiticus D15-8W, assembly GCF_036511935.1. NCBI lineage: Bacteria > Pseudomonadati > Pseudomonadota > Gammaproteobacteria > Pseudomonadales > Marinobacteraceae > Marinobacter > Marinobacter nanhaiticus. Next base: position 1,099,427 of record NZ_AP028878.1, read on the forward strand.
ACGGGCCGCCGCAGAGAAGGCGGCCAACGAACAGGGAGCGGATATCGTTGTGTTTCCGGAGCTCTGTTTGACCGGTTATCCGCCAGAAGACCTGCTGCTCCGCCCCAGCCTCGATGGCCGTGTCCAGGAGGCTTTGGATATGCTGGCCGATGCCCGCTTGGCGGCAGCAATCGTCGTGGGTGCGCCGATCCGGCAAGATGGCCTTCTCTACAATGCGGCTGTTTTGATCGATGACGGTGAAGTGCGTGCCACCTATCTGAAGCAGCAGTTGCCCAACTACCAGGTGTTCGACGAGAAACGTTATTTTGGTGCTGGAACCGACGCCTGCGTGGTCCCAGTCAAGGGCATTCCCGTAGGACTGACGGTCTGTGAGGATATTTGGGTCGACGGTCCGGTTGAGCAATCCGCGGCGGCTGGCGCCAAGCTGATCCTGAACATCAACGCCTCGCCCTATGACATGGACAAGCAGGCCCGCCGAAAGGCACTGATCGAAAGACGGGCCCGGGAAAACCGTGTCAGCATTGTCTACGTCAATCTCGTGGGTGGCCAGGACGAGCTGGTGTTCGATGGCGGTTCCATGGTCTTCGATCATTCCGGAGCGCTGGCGGTGGAAGTGCCGCAGTTTGCCGAGGGTTTATTCCCGGTCGAGTTCGTCTTCGACCATCATTGTCAGCCTATAGCCCAACCACCGGTCGACGAGCCTTCCCTTGAGCAGAACATCTACAACGCCCTGGTCATCGGGGTGCGCGACTACGTCAACAAGAATGGTTTTCGCACTACCGTGCTGGGCCTGTCGGGGGGGATCGATTCTGCCGTCACTCTGGCTATTGCCGTCGATGCTCTGGGGGCCGATCGGGTGAGGGCCGTGATGATGCCGTTCCGCTACACCTCCAGCATGAGTCTCGAAGATGCCGAATCCGAGGCGACGGCCTTGGGCGTGCACTATGACGTATTTTCCATCGAGCCCATGTACGACACCTTCATGGCGACACTGGAAAAGCCTTTCGAAGGTACCCAGCCGGATACCACCGAGGAGAACCTGCAGGCCCGTATCCGGGGCGTGTTGCTGATGTCGCTTTCCAACAAGTTCCGTTCGTTGGTGCTCACCACGGGCAATAAGAGTGAGATGGCTGTGGGCTATTCCACCCTGTACGGTGATATGGCCGGTGGCTTCGATGTACTCAAGGACGTGCCGAAAACCATGGTTTACAGGTTGGCGGAGTATCGCAATTCGGTGTCACCGGTTATCCCGGAGCGTGTGATCACTCGGCCGCCATCGGCGGAGCTGGCTCCAGACCAGAAAGACGAGGACAGTCTGCCGGGTTACGACGTACTGGATGATATCCTGCATCGATATATCGAGCGGGATTGCAGCGCCGAAGCCGTTATTGCGGAAGGGTTTGAACGGGCTGACGTGGAACGCGTTGTTCGCCTGGTGGATATCAATGAGTACAAGCGCCGGCAAGCGCCGATTGGCGTCAGGGTGTCCGAGCGTGGGTTTGGTAAGGACCGGCGCTATCCCATCACCAATGGCTGGAAGCCCGGCAAGTAACCAGACCGGGCGGGGCGACTTATTCGTCGCCCATCAGCCCGAAGGTGATGACGCTCTCCAGGGAGCGATCTTCCCGTTTGATCGAGCTGGGCTGGTACTTCATGTTGCTGTCGAATGAGTCGCTGTTAGGGTAGTTGATGGCCAGCAAGGCCGTTGCGTCATCGGCCGCTTTCTGCAGATCGAGGAAGCGATAGGTGTCGATCAGGATCACCAGCGCATCTTCGATAGACGGTGTGTTCGGGAAGTTCTCCACCACATAGCGGGCCCGGTTGTTAGCCGCGACATAGGCTTCGCGTTTGATATAGTAACGCGCAGCGTGGAGCTCCAGTTGGGCCAGGCGATTGCGGATCGCGATCATGCGCTGACGGGCATCCGGTGCGTATTCGCTTTCCGGGTAGCGGGCCAGAAGATCGGAAAAATCGCGGAAAGCCTGGTGTTGCTCACCCGGGTCGCGCTCTGACGTGTCGATGGGGAAGAACTTTCCCGCCAGACTCACGTCCAGGTTGTAGGAGGCCAGGCCGCGCATATAGAGAGCATAGTCGGCGTGCTCACTCTGGGGATTCAGTCGCAGGAAGCGATCGGCCGCCGCCCGTGCACCTTCCAGGTCGAGGTTTTGGTAGCGCGCGTAGATCAGGTCCAGCTGGGCCTGCTCGGCATAGCGACCGAAGGGGTAATAGGTCTCGAGGAATTCCAGGTTTCGTTCGGCTTCGTTGAAGTTGCCGGATTGCATCGCTGAACGCGCTTGCTCGTAGTAGCTCTGTTCCGGCAATACTTCTTCCGGTTTGGAAGCGCATCCGGCTACCACAATGATCGCTGATAGCAATAGCAAGCGAAGACCTGATCTCATGCCTGATTCCCGTATAATGAATAAGCGAGCGACATTGTAACGACCCTGCCTGCTATTGTGCAGGGTTCATCCACGTATTACCGACTATTTTTACTGAAAACGCCAGGGGATTGAATGACCGCCGACGACCGGATCAACGGTGAATTTGAAGTGCCTCCCGAGCTGAGCGATCGGCGCCTCGACCAGGCGGTTGCCGAGCTGATGCCCGAACATTCCCGCTCGCGTATCCAGGGCTGGATCAAGGACGGCGACCTGACCGTCAACGGTAAGGTCAAAAAGCCCAGGGACAAGGTCATGCTGGGTGACCGCATCCTGGTCAGCGCCGAGCCCGAAGTCCAGGTGACCTGGGAGGCGGAATCGATTGATCTCGATATTGTCTACGAGGACGAGCACCTGCTGGTGATCAATAAGCCCGCGGGGCTGGTCGTTCATCCTGCCGCTGGCCACGCCGCCGGAACGTTGGTCAATGCGTTACTGAATTATGCGCCTGAAGTCGACAAGTTGCCGAGGGCGGGGATTGTGCATCGGTTGGACAAGGATACCTCCGGCATCATGGTCGTGGCGCGTAGCCTGGTTGCCCATACCTCGCTGGTCGATCAGCTCCAGACGCGCACGATGGGCCGGGAGTATGATGCAGTCATAGTCGGCACCATTACCGGCGGAGGCATCGTTGACCAGCCGATCGGTCGACACCCTAATCAACGCAAGAAAATGGCCGTGGTCAGGGATGGCAAACCGGCGGTTACCCACTATCGGTTAGTGGAGCGTTTCCCTGCGCACACCTTGGTTCGATGCAAACTTGAAAGCGGGAGGACGCATCAGATCCGCGTGCACATGAGTCATATCCGCCACCCTCTGGTCGGCGACCCGGTCTACGGCGGACGTATGCGGCTGCCACAGGGCTGTACGCCGGAATTGAAGGAGGCGCTGCGTAAGTTCCAGCGCCAGGCGCTGCACGCGCGTCAACTGACGTTGGTTCACCCGGAAACCGACGAAGAGATGACCTGGGAAGTGCCGCTGCCTCAGGATATACAAGAACTGCTTGCTGCCCTGCGCGCCCATGCCAAGGCCTTGGAATCCCTGTGAGTCTGCCCCTGATCATTCCTGACTGGCCGGCGCCCGCGAATGTGCGGGCTGCGATTTCGACGCGAGAGGGAGGCCTGAGTCTCGCGCCTTACGATTCCCTGAATTTGGGCGGTCACGTGAATGATGCGCCGGCCGCTGTCGCGGCAAATCGTGAGCGGCTGGCCGGTGAGGTCGGTTTGCCCGTGGACGCTTTGGGGTGGATTAACCAGGTGCACAGTGATCGGGTGGTCGCGCTTCCGGGGGGCGCGGGCAAACAGGCCGATGCTTCTGTCGCGCATGAGCGATATCGGGCCTGCGCCATTCTCACCGCGGATTGCCTGCCGGTGCTGTTTTGCTCGTCGAGTGAGTCCATAGTCGCAGCCGCTCACGCGGGTTGGCGCGGGCTGGCCGCAGGAGTGCTGGAAAACACCCTGGCAACGTTCAGCAACCCGTCGACCGTTATGGTTTGGCTCGGCCCGGCCATTGGCCCCGACGCGTTCGAAGTCGGGTCGGAAGTACGGGAAGCATTCCTGGGTCGACATCGCGAAGCTGGCCAGGCCTTCAAACCTTCACCGAAACGCGAGAATCACTACCTGGCAGACATTTACGAGCTGGCCCGTATACGCATTGCCGCGGCGGGTGTTCACCCCGAGAATATCCATGGCGGCGGCTTCTGTACCGTCAGCGATGGCGCACGCTTCTTTTCCTACCGACGCGACGGCGAGACGGGTCGCATGGCCAGTCTCATCTGGATGGAATAGCGGCACCCCTGCAAATTTGATCCAGCGCAAAAGACCTGCGCATTTCCCTTATCACCGCTTGAACTCCTCCCTGATGCCCCTACATTAATTTCAGGTAAATGCGCCAGAGCTGCAGGCCTTTCGTTTTTTGCAGCTCTCCTTCACCGGCGCTTCATGACTGATTGCGAGGAATACTCATGCGAATCGACAAACTGACCAGCCGTCTGCAAACGGCGTTGGCAGATGCCCAATCCATCGCGGTGGGCAAAGACAACAATTTTATTGAACCGCTCCATCTGATGCAGGCCCTTCTGGATCAGGACGGTAGCTCTATCAAACCATTGCTGAAACAGGTGGGTGCCGACCCCGCGCGTCTGCGCCAGGCCGTGGGGCGTGAAATCGAAAACTTGCCGGAAGTGCGCGGTTCCGCAGGCGACGTGGCAATGTCCAACGACCTTGGCCGCCTCTTCAATATCGCGGACAAACTGGCCCAGCAGCGCAAGGACCAGTTCATCTCGAGTGAGCTGGTGCTGCTGGCGGCACTTGAGGACCGTGGCACGCTTGGCCGGGTGCTGCGTGAGCACAATATCGATCGCAAGGCGCTCGAGGCCGCGATCGACGAGGTTCGCGGTGGCGAGTCGGTGAGTGACGCCTCCGCCGAGGAGAACCGGCAGGCGCTGTCCAAATACACGATCGACCTGACTGCACGGGCCACTGAAGGCAAGCTGGATCCCGTCATCGGGCGTGACGATGAAATCCGCCGCACGATCCAGGTCCTCCAACGTCGTCGCAAGAATAACCCCGTGCTGATCGGTGAGCCCGGTGTGGGTAAGACCGCGATTGTGGAAGGCCTGGCCCAGCGGATCGTCAATGGCGAGGTGCCCGATGGCCTCAAGGACAAGAAAGTGCTCTCGCTGGATATGGGGTCCTTGATCGCTGGAGCGAAATTCCGTGGTGAGTTCGAGGAACGTCTCAAGGCCGTTCTTAATGAACTGTCCAAGCAGGAAGGGCAGATCATCCTGTTCATCGACGAAATCCATACGATGGTGGGCGCCGGCAAGGCCGAAGGCTCGATGGATGCCGGCAACATGCTCAAACCGGCTTTGGCTCGTGGTGAGCTTCACTGTGTGGGTGCGACGACCCTGGATGAGTATCGTGAGAACATCGAGAAGGATGCTGCGCTGGAGCGTCGCTTCCAGAAGGTTCAGGTATCTGAGCCTTCCGAGGAAGACACCATCGCTATCCTACGAGGCCTGAAAGAGCGCTACGAGGTGCATCACGGTGTCGAGGTCACCGATGGGGCCATTATCGCGGCTGCCAAGCTATCGCATCGCTATATCACGGACCGTCAGTTGCCCGACAAGGCCATAGACCTGGTGGACGAGGCGGCCAGCCAGATCCGTATGGAGATGGATTCCAAACCGGAAGCCCTGGATCGGCTCGAGCGTCGTCTGATCCAGTTGAAGATCGAGCGAGAGGCCTTGAAGAAGGAAACCGACGCCGCTTCCAAGAAGCGCCTTGAAGAACTTAAGGACGTGATCGGCAGTGTCGAGCGCGAGTACGCGGATCTGGAAGAAGTCTGGAATACCGAAAAAGCGGCACTGCATGGTTCGCAGAAGATCAAGAGCCAGTTGGAGCAGGCCCGTATCGATCTGGAGAACGCGCGACGCTCCGGTGACCTGGGCAAGATGTCCGAGCTCCAATACGGTCGCATCCCGGAACTCGAACGTCAGCTCGATATGGCCAGCCAGGCCGAGATGATGGAGATGAAGCTCCTGCGCAATCGAGTGACCGATGAGGAGATCGCGGAAGTGGTCTCCAAATGGACGGGCATTCCCGTATCCAAGATGCTCGAAGGCGAGCGCGACAAGCTGATGCGCATGGAAGAGGCGTTGCACGACCGGGTTATCGGTCAGGATGAGGCTGTCGAGGCCGTTGCCAATGCCGTACGGCGCTCCCGGGCAGGGCTGGCAGATCCGAACCGGCCCAACGGCTCCTTCCTGTTCCTGGGGCCGACTGGCGTGGGTAAGACCGAACTATGCAAATCGCTGGCGACCTTCCTGTTCGATACGGAAGAGGCGATGGTGCGCATAGACATGTCCGAGTTTATGGAGAAGCACTCCGTGGCTCGTCTGATTGGCGCGCCTCCTGGCTACGTGGGCTACGAAGAGGGCGGTTACCTCACGGAAGCCGTGCGCCGCCGGCCCTATTCGGTGCTGTTGCTCGATGAGGTCGAAAAGGCCCACCCGGATGTCTTCAATATCCTGCTACAGGTCTTGGAGGATGGACGGCTGACTGACGGGCAAGGGCGTACCGTGGACTTCCGCAATACCGTCATCGTGATGACCTCGAACCTCGGCTCGGATCTAATCCAAACCATGGCCGGCAAGGATGAGTACGAGGCGATGAAAGAGGCGGTAATGGAAGTCGTCGGCACCCATTTCCGTCCGGAGTTCATCAACCGTGTGGATGAAGTGGTTGTATTCCATCCGCTGGCCCGCGATCAGATCCAGGGTATTGCACGGATCCAGATCGAGTCCCTGAACCGCCGCTTGCGCGAACAGGAGATGACGCTGGAGCTATCCGATGCTGCCATGAACCGTCTGGGCGAGGTGGGTTACGATCCGGTCTACGGGGCGCGGCCCTTGAAGCGGGCTATTCAGCGATTGATCGAGAATCCGCTGGCTCAACGCCTGTTGAAAGGTGAGTTCTCCGCAGGGGATACCATCGTAGCCGATGTTGAAGGTGACGGATTGGCCTTTAGCAAACAGGAAGGTTGATTCGTTAACCTAAAATGAAAAAGGGCGGGGGAAGGTTGCGTGGAAGCAGCCTCGCCGGATGCGAGGTAGCCGTGAACCCATGGGTTCACGGCTATTTTTGTATGTGCTACCTACGAGGATAGTCCCGTAGCAAGACCTCGCTGCCGCGGCCTTCATTTCCAAAACCGAGGCCTAACGAATAACGCCCCGGCAAGCCGAGGCATTCATTCTTAATGGCCATGGCGTCTGAGGCCAGCAGCGGCCTGTTATTTAGCCTCCCGCGGCGCCCTTCGCATTGATAGCAAACTGACTACCGGCTGCGCCGACGCAGGCCGAGCCCGGCCAGGGCGGCAGCCATCAGACCAAGGGTGCCCGGTTCGGGGACTTCGCTAGGAGGCGCGGCCGACACGGATAGCGAGTTCTGCCGAATAAACACGCCGGAATCGAAGGTTTGATCGCCACTGTCCGCAATAGCCAGTTTAATCGAATGTGTGCCCGCGGCGAGCCCAAGGACAGACGCTGTAAAGACATCCGTGAAACCGTCATATTCGATGTCTTCGAAAGGCGACGTATTGTTATCGTTGAAGGCGTCGCAGTTGCTGGGAGGAATGCCAAGATCGGTACGGCCACAATTGACGCTATTAACGGATACTGGTTCGCCGCCGATCGTTGCGATATTGACGCCGTCCAAAAACAGGGCAAAGACATCGGCGAAAATCGAGCCCACTGACTCCTGGTAATCCTCCGAGGCAAAAACATAGTCGAAGGTGAGGTTGCCGCCTTCAGTCGTAAATTCGAATTCCAGGATATTTGCATCGAGTGTGAATGAGGGGGCAAGGGTATCCAGATCACTATCCCCGGGTGTTCCAAGCTCTTCTGAGAGCGCAGGGGCATTGTTGGGCCCCAACGCATTCTCGGCAAGGCCGGTCGTAAGCAGGACGCCTTCTTCAATGCCAATAGTCGAGGCCAGACCGTCGTCAAAAAAGCCTGCTTGCCCGTCGGCGCCTACGTAGTTAATCGAACTGGAAATAACGGAAATACCCGAGCCAACGATGGCATCGACAAGCGCGCTGCCATCGTTGCTAGGCGTAATAGCCAGCGCTGATACCTGGCTACTGGCAAAAGCGAAGCTGCCAGCGACTATCAACGTCTTGAGTCCATTCATGTTCGGTTACCTTGTTTCGCTTTAATAGGTTGTTTTGCCGAAAAAATTATCGGCAGAGCGCTATCAGCAAGAATTGGACCGTAGCTTTATAAAACAGGTAGTTGGCGTATATAGACGCAGGTTAAGAACATGCGATGTAAAGACGATTGACGCTTTTTTAGTCAGATTCGCGCGTTGGTTTGCCAGCGGGTACAGTGTAAACCCACTACACGTCAATCCCTTCCCCGTTCTTCCTGATCCTGTTCAAAGAGTTGACGTAATTCCTCCGCAGCTTCCTTGGCAGATTGCAGGATCTTGGCCGGGTCGTCATGCAGGCCATGCTGTCTGACCAGATTACGCTCGTCAGCGTCCCGGAACAGGCCAATCAATTCCCGGGCTTCCTTACGTTCCTTGCCCAGTCCGACCAGCATCTCTTCCGCCATGAACAGTGCGGAATGGTAGGTCTCCCGAACCAGCCAACGCACGCCGGCATCCATCAGCAGATGCGCATGGCGGCGGTTGCGGGCGCGGGCCAGGATACGCACGTCGGGAAAGTTCTGGCGTACCAGGTGAGCGGCCCGGATGGAAGCGTCGATGTCGTCGATCGCCAGGATGAACACCTTGGCTTCGCCCACCCGGGCTGCATTCAATACATCGATCTGGGACGCATCGCCATAGTGAACCTCGTTGCCGAACCGGCGCACCACGTCCACCTGCTCGGGGTTCACATCCAGCGCGGTGAAGGGGATCTTCAGGGAGCCCAATACCCGGCCGCTGATCTGCCCGAAACGGCCAAACCCGGCAATGACAGCGCCTGTGCGGCCATCGTTGATATCGTCGAACGGCGGTCTGTCATCAGGTGCGAAGCGTGCGACAAGACGTTCGAACAGGAACAGCACCAGAGGGGTCAGCATCATGGAAATCGTCACTACCGCCACCAGTTGTTCACGCAGGTTGCGATCGATCAGGTCGAGCTGGCCCGCCAGGGAAAAGATCACGAAGCCGAATTCCCCGCCCTGGCTGAGCAGCAGTCCCAGCCGGAACGCGCTCACGCCACTGAGCTTACCGCCCCAGTGTCCGATAGCGGCAATCAGCAAAGCCTTTATAAGCATCAGGCCGGCGGCGCAGGCAAACAGAATAAATGGGTCTGTCAGCACCCGGTTCAGGTTCAGTGTCATACCCACAGAGATAAAGAACAGGCCGAGCAGTAGCCCCTTGAAGGGTTCGATATCCGCCTCGAGCTGGTGACGAAATTCCGAATCCGCCAGCAGTACGCCGGCAACAAATGCGCCCAACGCCATGGACAGGCCTGCCAGATCCATCAAGTAGGCGGTGCCAGATACCACCAGCAGCGCAGCGGCGATAGACACCTCCCGCACCCGAGCGGCATGGATAAAGCGCAGGCAATGGCGTAGCAGGTAGCGTCCGGCGATCACGATGCCGCCGAAAACAAGCAGGATACGCCCGGCATCGAGCAGAAACTCCTGCCAGCTGGTATCACCGGCATCGCCACCGGTGGCCAGGAAGGGTAGGAACGCGAGCATGGGAACAGCGGCCATGTCCTGGAACAGCAGGATAGTGAAAGCCAGCCGGCCATGGCCGGTGGCCAGTTGCCTTTTCTCTGCGAGTAGCTGAAGCACAAAAGCCGTGGACGACAGTGCCAGGCCGCAGCTCAGGACAATTGCCAGGGTCACATCGTTACCCGCTATCAGGATCAGTCCGCCGATCACGGCCATGGCAGACAGTACCTGCAGGGTACCCAGGCCGAAGATGGGTTTGCGTAGCGCCCGTAGCCGGGAGAATTGCAGCTCCAGTCCAATCACGAACATCAGCAGCACGACACCGAACTCGGAGATGTGCATCATGTTGTCCACATCACCGACGACGCCGAGGCCGTATGGCCCAATCAGCATGCCTGCGGCTATATAGCCCAACAGGGCGCCCAGCCCCAAGCGCTTGAACAGGGGGACGGCAATAACGGCGACCAGGAATAGAACAACGAGTTGACCGAGTGGGTTCATTCGAATCCTTATGCTGATGAACGGAGTCAGGTTTGATGGCCGTTAATGACCGATCATCGTTTGCCGATTAACGTCCACTGGCCAGAGATGGACAGCGCGACTTAACGACCAGTGTTAAACGTGGCGCCTGGGCTGACCATCGTCCATTAGTTTATGCATTTCTACGACGATGGAGACCTACTTGCGGCTTGAAAGTTAAACGTTCACCCCCCATCGTGATGATACGGAGTTGCTGGGTGAACCTGTTCGTGGGCTTCTGAATCAATACGTTCATGTCGGGCGAGCAGGCTGATTCAGCAATTTCCTACCCAACAGAGTTCCCCTGCGATCTCATCATTTCACCAGGCTTCGTCCGATAGCACGTAAGCCCAAAGGCACAGCCACACAGGAGAACAGGCATGTCCCCCCATTTTGAGGAAGCGCCCGGCCTTTCGGAAGGAATTGACCCGGCGACGGAAGGCTATGTTTTCAACCAGACCATGATGCGTATCAAGGACCCTGAACGCAGTCTGGATTTCTATACGCGCGTGCTCGGTATGCGGTTGATCCGCAAACTCGATTTTCCGGAAATGAAGTTTACCCTCTATTTCCTTGGGTATCTGGACGACCGCCAGGCGACAACCGTCCCGTCTGATGATGGTCACCGCACCACCTACATCTTCGCCCGTGAAGCGATGCTTGAACTGACCCATAACTGGGGCACCGAGAATGATGCGGATTTCGAGTACCACAACGGCAACGACGAGCCCCAGGGCTTCGGTCACATCGGTATTGCCGTGCCGGATGTCTACCAGGCGGCGGAACGTTTTGAATCCCTCGGCATACCTTTCGTCAAGAAACCGGATGACGGCAAGATGAAAGGCCTGGCCTTCATCAAGGATCCGGACGGTTACTGGATCGAGATCCTCCAGCCGAACATGCTGGAGCGGCAACGCAAGGACGGGGATTCCACGTCCTGAAGGATGCAATAGCCTGGATAAAGTCCAGGACAAAAGAGGCCGGCATGACCGGCCTTTTTTATTTGTACGGAGTAGCGGTTGGTTTGACGCGGTTCATCTGATTCACCGCATCCGACGTTTGCCCGTGACAGGTAGCCGACGCTTTAGCTTCGGAGCAGGCCGAAGGCCTACCGGAGCCAGGTAGGGCAACTCCGGTGCCTCCGAAGCTAAAGCGTCCGCTACACTTATCCGAAAACTCACGCTCGTTGTATCACCGCCTTGCCCAAGCTACGGCGTCGGCTGCAACACATCCCCGACCGCTGACTCGTGAACGCAGGCAACACAAAGCATGTAGCCGATGCTTCAGCTTCGGAGCAGGCCGAAGGCCTGCCGGAGCCAGGCAGAGCACCTGCGGTGCCTCCGAAGCTAAAGCGTCGGCTACACTTATCGGAAAACTCAAGCTCGCTATATCACCGGCTCGTCATGAAGCTACGATGTCGGCTACAACACACCCTGATCGCTACCTCGTAGACGCAGGCGACACGAACCATGTAGCCGATGCTTTAGCTTCGGAGGCACCGCAGGTGCTCTGCCAATCCCGGTGGCCTGCTCGGCCTCGGATCGGGCTGTGTCGCTACATTAGCATCTATCCTTAAGTCGTCTCCGCCTCAACCGTCTCCGCCGATTCGCTCTTCGAAACTTCACGCCCACTCCGCGAAGCCACCAACACCGAAACGGTCAGCACAAACGCGCCGGCAATGCCCATCCAACCCAGTGCCTCGCCAAGAATCATCCACGCCAGCATCGCCGCGAACAGCGGCTCCAGCGTCACGATAATACTAGAGGTGGTCGCGGGTGTGGATTGCATGCCCCGGAAGAAACAGACATACCCCACACAGGTGGGCACGATGCCGATATAGCCGATGAGTAGCCAGGCTTTCAGGTCCAGGTCGGCTAATTCGCCGAGGCCGCCGCTCAGCACGGCGATGGGGGCGAGCACGAGCGCGCCGGTCATAAAGCAGACGAACGCGGTCGCGTAGACCGAGGCGCCCCCGGACATGTGCCGGCTGGTCAGGGTGAAAGCGGCATAGACGGCCGCCGCCAGCACGGCGATCAATACACCGCCCACTCGAGCGGCGTCAGGACTGCGTACATCGGTGGCGACCAACATCAAGGAGCCTATGATCGCCGCAATCAAGGCCAGAACGGTCGTTCGGTTGGGCCGTTCACCCAGCAGAGGTGCCGCCGCAATTGCGACCAGTACCGGTGCAAGGCAGAGGGCAATCAGCGTAGCAATACCCGCGCCGGTCAGGTCGACGGCCCATAGGTACGTGCCCTGGTAGCCCGCCTGGAAGAAGCCCAGCACAACGAGGCCAAACAGCATGCCCCGATTGAACGGCAGGCGCGTCTTGCGGCCTTCAGCCAGCATCAGCAGGAAGAAGAACGGGAAGGCAATGCACAGGCGCAGGAAGGCGAGCACGATCGGCTCAAGTTGCGTTTCAGTGAAGAGGGTTTTGGCGGCGATGCTGGTAGTGGCCCAGAGCGCGGCAGCAACGGCAATGAGTATCGCGCCGCGGACCGCAGCGGAACCTTGGGTCAGTGTTTTCATGATCAATCTCGTGTCCGGTTAAACGATCAAAGGGTGAAAGCGATCAAAAGCGTAAAAGGGGAACCGGACAGACAGGTGCGCCGGCGAATCGCTGCTAAACAGCGCTCCGGCAATCGAGGACCGTATCCGGTTCAGGACCGGACGGGCGGTGGTGTGCGTTTTCCGAAGATCAGTGTTTGCGTATCCATGGCGGGAAGGTTAACGGGAAACGATGAGGCGGACAAGCCCGAACGGGCTTTGGCGCATGGGCCTGAGGATAGCGACGCTTCTGAGGACCAGCGTTGTAAACTTGGAAGAGACAGATGAACAGGAACTGCAGAAGAAATAGATGAGGATATCGAACAAGCGGCGAAGAGGGCAGGTTCCGCCGCTTGGGGTGCCCAGCGTTAAATCACTGAACGGTGATGACGGCCTGGTTCTGCTCCAGGGTGCGCTCACCAATACCCTTGACCTTGGTCAGATCTGCAACGGACGCGAAAGGGCCGTTGGCGTCGCGGAAGTCGATGATCGCCTGGGCCTTGGATTCGCCGATACCATCCAGCTTCGCGAGGGTTTTGGCATCTGCCGTGTTGATATTCACCTGCGCAGCAGCGGTGGCGGCCGGTTCGGCCGGTGCAGTGGCGTCGGCCAAAGCAAAGCCGGAGAACAGGGTGGTGATGACGAAGAAGGCGCTAATCAGTAGTTTCATGCATCTATCTCGTTTATTTAGGTTTATCAGCACAAGCTGCATTGCGATCGAACAGGAACGCGCAAACGGGCTTGCAATGGAAATGTCCCGAGGCCGGGCTGATGAACGAACGTTAAAATCCGGGTGACTGTAGTGAAAACTGAAAAGCAAGAAGCTCGATAAGCGATTTTCAGTGAAGAGAGTGACGAAAGTCAGAGGAGGGGAGGAATACTTGGCCTAATGGCATGCTCACAGCTTGGAAATAAAGTCACGGAATGGGGCCCACCTTCCTTGTGCGCCCGTTCCGTGGCTTTAAAAAGCCTGATCCCTTGGCCTGCATATCCCTATCTTGCCCGATCCATTTGGGCGGATATTTCCCTATGTCGCCCGATCCATCGGGCTTTTCATCCTTGAGTGCCTGTTCCGTCAGGCCATTCGTCCCTGATCACCTGATCCTTCAGGCTCATTCTTCCCTGTTGCCGGCCTGATCCTTCAGACCTGTCTTCCCTGATCACCTGATCCCTCAGGTTCATTCTTCCCTGCTGCCAGCCCGATCCTTCAGGCCTGTCTTCCCTGATCACCCGATCCCTCAGGTTCGTTCTTCCTTGCTACCGGCCTGGTCCTTCAGACCTGTCTTCCTTGATCACCTGATCCTTCAGGTTCATTCTTCCATGCTTCAGTCCGTTCCTTCGGACCTTTTCATCCTTGATCGCCCGTTCCTTCAGGCGCATCCGTCCTTGGATCTACGAGTCGCCTCGTTTGCCTAATTCCGTTAGGCCAACACATCCTTGTCTGCATCCGTGCAGTTCTGCGTCCTTGCTGAAAACAAGTTTACTGGAATCCCAAATCTGGCAAATCGGACATTCTCAATGCGGCGTGTGAGATATGGATTACATGGGTGTAATCGTTCGGAAAGGTGGGCTGTCAGCCCTGTAACGGCAGGCTTTGTGGAGGGTTAGACAAAAGGCTAATGCGTCGAAGTTGCTCGTGCTACTTGCCCTTAAGAGTCTCAAGTAACGCCTGCCCCGTCCAGCTTTCTATCTTCCCCGCCTCCGCATCACGGATCAACGACACCAGTTGCTGGTTGACCGGGGCGGAACGGCCCAGGCGTTCGGCCAGATGCACGACTTCACCGTTAATCCAGTCCACCTCGGTGCGCCGGCCGGCCTGGAGATCCTCCCACATGGAGGAACGAGCCAGCGGGTCGATCGCCAGCATGGCCTGGGCCAGACGCCGGAACAGCCAGTCCGGCAGTGACATGAGCATGGGAATTACCGGCATCGGGACCGCCGCCAGCTTGACGGTACGAATACGGGCTTTGTTAAGCAGCTGCAGGGTTTCGCGCTGAGCCATGGCGAGGCAGAGCCGGTAGCTGCGTTGTGAGAGTTCGTCCCGTAGCGGTTTGCCGGATAGGGCATTGATGGGGTTATTCAGGTTCAGCAGCAGCTTGGACCAGAGCACCGAGGTCATGTTGTGCTGCAAGGTGAGTGGCAGGCCGGAGCGTGCGAAGGTGTCCAGCATTGCAGGTGTCAGCGTATTGCTGTGCGCGGCCATCAATTGACCTTCGGTGCCATGGTGGAAATGCCCGGGCGTTTTCTGCAACACGTTGAATGGAACCATGCCCGCCAGGACCACCTGATCCGGTAGTAGGGGCTCGAGGCGCTCAGCATTGCTGATGCCGTTCTGCAGACTGATGACCGGAACGCCGGGCTTCAGGTGCGGTGCCATCTGCTGACCGGCCTCCTCGGTGGCCGCGGATTTTACGGTCAGGAGCACCAGATCGGCCTCGGCGACAGCGCCCGGGTCGGACGTATACTGGCCGGACGTGAGCGAACGCTCGTGATCGACACCAAGATAATCGCTGACCCGCAACGGTGTCGATGCGAACAGGGCTTCCATCTTCGGGCGCCCGACCATCACCACGTTTGCGCCCGCCGCGAGCAGGCGTCCACCCAGGTAGCAGCCGACACTGCCAGCGCCAAAGATCACGATACGGGGGGAGTCTGTCATCAATGCATTCCGGTCTGTGTTGTTTTTGTCTGGATCATGTTTATTGGGGTGTTCTTATCCAGAACACCATAGACCGCTGAAGGGCGCCTGTCTGTAAACCGGTTGACAGTGTCGGTGCTGAAGCACGCCGGCGAACAAATCAGTCGCCGCTGGCCCGTCGCGCCTTGTGCGCCTCGGCAGCCTCGCGGATCTTCTCCATGGTGATTTCGCTGACCGCCATCTGGCTACTGCGAATATGGGCGGTCAGTTTCGCCGCGGCCTCGGCCGGATTGTTGTTGGCCAGGGCATCGAGGATTTCGGCGTGCTCCTCGTAGGTGGCATCCACCCTGTCGGCGCGGGTGAAGTCCAGCCGACGGATGATCCGCAGGCGTTCGGTAATTTCCCGATGAATGCGGGCCATCTCGCGGTTGCCGGCAGCGGCGACCAGTTCGCAGTGGAAGCTCTCGTCCAGGGCCCGCGCGGTACTGCCGATGGCGCGCTCCGACGGATGATCCGGCCGCCAGAGGGCATTGAGCTGGCGCAACACCGGCGGCGGTGAAGCGAGCCGGCAGATCTTGTGCATCGCCGCCCGCTCCAGTGTGACGCGTAGGTCATAGAGCTCTTCCACCTGCTGGAAGTCGAACGGCTTGACCTGCCAGCCACTGCGGAACAGCACCTCGACATAGCCTTCCCGCTGCAGGCGATAGAGCGCCTCGCGTACCGGGGTCCGGCTGGCGGCCAGACGCGCGGCGACATCGCCTTCGCTGAACTTGTCGCCGGGAATCAGGCGAAATTCGAAGATATCGTCCTTGAGGGCCTCGTAGACCGTGTCCGCGACGCTGGCTTTGCGGCGAGGATTACGTGCTGGTTTTTCCATAATCACGCCTCATCTATCGATCGCCATCAGCACGATCAAGCACGTTCGGTTTTCACAGCGTCGATATAGGCACGCCAGCCGCCAAACGCGGTCACGTCCCGAGCACCGTCCAGCGCATAGCCTTCACAGATAAACCCGTTCACCCAGCGCCCATCGGAGAGCTCCACATTGCCGATGCCCAGGGGCGGTGGCACCAGATCCACGAACGAGCCGAAGGCCGATGCCGGCATCTGCCAGACCTCGACGATGATAGCCGCCCCGTCTGCCGGATCGACCCGGCGCAAACCCGGTTTGGGGGGTGTCGTATCAGGCAGGGCGTACAGCCGATAGGTGGACGCCGTGGTGGTTTCCTCCAGCCGTTCGGCATTCCGCTCCGTCAACTGGATGTTCAACGGCATCCCGCTCAGGTGGGCACCGACCACGGCCACCGCGATCATGTCGTTGGCATCGCTGGCTATAAAAGGCGCTTCGGGCTGACGATCACGGTCGGTAGCGCCAATCGGCGTCGGGTAGGCGTTCATCCACAGCCCGGCGATCTGCTGGAGATCCGCGTCCCGCCAGGCGCCGCTGATCAACGTTTGCCCGAACGGCAAACCGTCGGTTCGAAACCCCGCAGGGATCGCCAGTGCGCTCATATCGGCGAGATTGACGAAATTGGTGTAGGTGCCCAGCAAGCTGTTGACGCCCACCGGATCGGCTTCGACCTGGGCCCGGGTCGGTGTGATTGGCGCCGTGGGCACCAGTAGGGCGTCCGTTTCGGCCAGCAACTGGTCAATGCTCCTGACCAGGGCCTCCTTGCGATACATCGCCTTGAAGGTGTCCGTTGCCGAGAACTGGCTGGCTTTTTCGATGATGCCCCGAACCACCGGGTTCATGCTGTCCGCATGATCAGCCATAAAATCTTCCACGGCCGCATGCCGTTCGGCCACCCAGGGCCCTTCATAGAGCAATGCGGCCAGCGCGAACAACGGCGAGAAGTCGACAGGCATCAGCGTATAGCCCAGCGCCTTCCACTGTTCGAGGGTGACCTGCCAGGCGGCCTCGTTTTGCGTATCACCAAACCAGTCTGGGTTCGCCGGCACGGCAAGCCGCCGGATAACGCCCGGCCTGCGGATCGCCGGTTCGTCTGTCGAGAAAGCGGCTGGATGCGCCCGCGAAAATGGATCCGCCGGTTCAGGTATCGCCACCAGATCAAAGACGGTGCGCGAATCTTCCAGGGTGTGCGCAAAAATGGACACGCAGTCCAGCGTGCGGCAGGCGGGAACCACCCCGTTGATACTGATTGCACCTTTAGTGGGCTTGAGGCCTACCAGGTTATTGAGACCCGCAGGTACGCGCCCGGACCCCGCCGTGTCTGTTCCCAGTGCGAAGGGCACCAGGCCGCGCGCCACGACCGAAGCTGAGCCCGAACTGGACCCGCCGCTAATGACTTCGCTGTCGAAGCTATTGGGCACCGCACCATAGGGCGACCGCGCACCCACGAGGCCCGTGGCAAACTGGTCCAGGTTGGTCTTGCCCATCACGATCGCTCCGGCGGCCTTTAGCCGGGCGACGACGACAGCATCGTGCTCCGGTGTGTAGGCGAATGCCGGGCACGCGGCCGTCGTCTCGAAACCCACCACATCGATGTTGTCCTTCACCGCAAATGGAATGCCGTAAAGGGGCAGGCGGCTGTGATCACCTTCGGCGCATTCCAGTCGATGGGCCAGCTCCGCCAGGCTGGCTTCGAGTTGGTCCGGACTGATCACGCTGATCCAGGCGCTATCGTTACTATCCAGCGAGGTCTGCAGGTCGCCGAGCAACTGCGCCGGTGTACTGCTTCCCTGGTAGGCCTGCTGCCAGTCGCTGATCGTCCATCCGAGTATGTCGGGCATCGATTCATCCTTTCGCTATCAACTTGTATACAACCTGTCTGTAGCGGGCTATGGCAATGCCCGTGCCATGGCGGATGTTGCTCCCTAAGTCATTAACCACAAAAGAAATTGCTTTTTTGTGGCGCAGAAGCTGGCGAGAAACGTGCACTACGGATGCGCGCCATCCCGGGTAGAGGGCCAAACGAGTGCAGAAAATAGGCCGTTGGGTTACGGAAACTTTGGCGTGTTCTAACTCCCTGCTTTTATTTGAATTTGAGACAGGTGCCCGATTTCGGACGGCGGTCCACTGGATGCACGATATTGGTGCGCTAATCGTGTGGCTGGTCCCATAAAGGGCATGGTGTGTCGTGGGTAGTGATCGAAAAACAGGCTTGTATACTAATTAAGTGTCTGAACTAGCTGGTTTATTTTCCTGCTGGAATGGTGGATGCAATCGCAGTACTGCGTTTTGAAATGTTGCGAAACCAATCAGGACAGGAAAATAGGACGCACAACATGACTATTAAAAAACACCTCAAGACCGGGTTCTCTGCCCTAGCGCTCTCCCTCACGATTTCCACGGCTGCCACAGCGGCCGACGAAGGTCCGATCAAGGTCGGTATCCTGCACTCACTCTCCGGCACCATGGCGATCAGTGAGTCCACCCTGAAAGACACCATGCTGATGCTGATCGAGAAGCAGAACGCCGAAGGCGGTGTGATGGGCCGTCAGCTCGAGCCGGTCGTGGTCGACCCGGCCTCCAACTGGCCGCTGTTCGCCGAGAAGGCCCGCGAACTGCTGGCTAAGGAAAAAGTCGACGTGATCTTCGGCAACTGGACCTCCGTGTCCCGTAAGTCGGTCCTCCCTGTCGTGGAAGAGCTGAACGGGCTGCTGTTCTACCCGGTCCAGTACGAAGGTGAAGAGTCTTCCGAGAACGTGTTCTACACCGGCGCTGCGCCCAACCAGCAGGCGATCCCGGCGGTTGACTACCTGATGAACGAAGTGGGCGTTAAGCGCTGGGTTCTTGCAGGCACCGACTACGTCTACCCGCGCACTACCAACAAGATCCTCGAGACCTACCTGAAGGATCACGGCGTGGCGCAGGAAGACATCATGATCAACTACACGCCGTTCGGTCACTCCAACTGGCAGTCCATCGTTTCCGACATCAAGAAGTTCGGCAGCGCCGGTAAGAAGACCGCCGTCGTCTCCACCATCAACGGTGACGCCAACGTGCCGTTCTACCGCGAGCTGGCCAACCAGGGCATCGATGCCGCCGATATCCCGGTGGTTGCCTTCTCCGTGGGTGAGCAGGAACTCTCCGGTATCGACACCGGCCCGCTGGTAGGCCACCTGGCTGCCTGGAACTACTTCATGAGTGTCGATGCCGACGCCAACTACGACTTCATCGACCAGTGGATCGAGTACACCGGCAAGGAAGATGCCGTGACCAACGATCCGATGGAAGCGCACTACATCGGCTTCAACATGTACATCGAAGCGGTCAAGAAAGCCGGCACCACCGACGTGGATGCGGTCAAGGACGCCATCATTGGTGTCTCCGTACCCAACCTGACCGGCGGCTACGCCACCATGATGCCCAACCACCACATCACCAAGCCGGTCCTCATCGGCGAAATCCAGGACAACGGCCAGTTCTCCGTAGTCTGGCAGACCCCGTCCACCGTGGCTGGCGATGCCTGGTCTGACTTCCTGCCGGGTTCCAAGGACCTGATCAGCGACTGGCGCAAGCCCCTGTTCTGCGGCAACTACAACGTGGTCGAGAAGACCTGCGGCGGCAAGGCCGAAGTTGCAGCGCAATAAGTTCCAGGCCGGATAGGCCATTGAACCGACGGCGGGCGCTGGACATACCAGGGCCCGCCCATTCCGGCGCCAACCCGGAACAGATTCAAAGACAATAACCAAGGAAAGCCATCATGAGCATCACCCGATCGCTCAAACAGCTGCTTATGGCCTGCCTGCTGACGTTGCCCGCCCTCGTCCATGCCCAGGCGAGTGATGAGCAGGCGCAGTCGTTGCTGAAGCAACTGGCCGACGCGTCCTACGCGGAGAAGGGCCGCATTATCAACGACATCGCAGGCAGTGGTGACGAAAGGGCCCGGCAATGGCTCGAAGCCTTCGCCGACGGCAAGCTGGCCCGGGTGGAAGAGGACACAGATGTCGCCCCGGCCGATACCTTCGTGATCGTACTCGAAAACCGCGGCCGGGACTGGACCGTGGCCGACGCCCTGACCGGCGACGAAATCGGCGAAATCTCCCGCCGTAACCTCGATTCGATCCGCATCAACAACGCCCTGCGCGGCGAACTGGACGGCATCCTGTCCGTCATCGATCTCAAGGTGGACGACCCCGAACAGCGACTCGCCGCCGCCCGCGGGCTCCGTGGCAGTGTGGACGACGCCATGGTCGAGAACCTCTCCGAACTCATGGCGGAAGAAGAGAACAACAGCGTGAAAGCCGCGCTGGAAGAAGCCATCGCCATCTACCGTGTGGAAGAGCTGGGCGACGTTGACGCCGTCGAGACCCTCTCCGGCAGCCTGAACTCCCAGGCGCGGGCCGCACTCAATGCCGCCTCGCGCAGCGATGATGCCGCCCTGGCCAAGGCCGCGAAAGAAGCCATGGTCAGCATTGAGCAGAAACTGAAAATGAATCGTGCCGCCGAGACCCTGTACTTCGGCCTGTCACTCGGTTCCGTGCTGGTGCTGGCTGCCATCGGGCTTGCCATCACCTTCGGGGTCATGGGCGTCATCAACATGGCCCACGGCGAGCTGATCATGCTCGGCGCCTACACCACCTGGGGCATGCAGCAACTGCTGCCGGGCCAGCCGGGGCTGGCCCTGATCCTGTCGATCCCGGCGGGCTTCCTGGTTGCTGCGCTCGCAGGTATTGCTATCGAGCGCAGCGTCATCCAGTTCCTCAAGGGGCGCCCGCTGGAAACCCTGTTGGCCACCTTCGGTATCAGCCTGATCCTGCAACAACTGGTGCGGACGGTCATTTCCCCGCTCAACCGCACGGTGATTACGCCGGAGTGGATGAGCGGGTCGTTCATGGTGAACGAAGGCCTCTTCCTGACCCTGAACCGCCTCTACATCATCGGCTTCTCGCTGGTGGTCTTCGCCGGCCTGATGCTGATCATGCGCAAGACCCGCCTCGGACTGGAAGTGCGCGCGGTCACCCAGAACCGGGCCATGGCGCGCTCCATGGGCATCAAGGCTACCCGGGTGGACATCATGACCTTCGCCTTGGGCTCCGGTGTAGCGGGCCTGGCGGGTGTGGCCCTGTCGCAGATCACCAACGTCGGCCCCAACCTGGGCCAGAACTACATCATCGACTCGTTCATGGTGGTGGTGTTCGGCGGCGTGGGTAACCTCTGGGGCACGCTGGTCGCCGGCCTTTCACTCGGCACGATCAACCAGTTGCTGGAACCCTGGGCAGGCGCCGTCCTGGCCAAGATCCTGGTGCTGGTCTTCATCATCCTGTTCATCCAGAAACGCCCGCGCGGACTCTTTCCGCAAAAGGGCCGTGCGGCGGAGGGTTGATCGATGTCGACTACAAACACCAGCTATTCCCAATCCTGGCTGACGCGGCCCTTTACCGAGCGTTCCACCCAGATCTTCCTGGGTGTGCTCTTCGCCGCCATGGCGGTGGTTACCTTCCTGCATGTGGCGATGCCGCAGGACAGCGCGCTCTATGTGAGCTCCTACACCGTCACGTTGTTGGGCAAGTACCTGTGCTATGCGCTGCTGGCGGTCGCGGTGGACCTGGTCTGGGGTTATCTCGGTATCCTCAGCCTGGGCCACGGGGCGTTCTTCGCGCTCGGCGGTTATGCCATGGGCATGTACCTGATGCGCCAGATCGGCGATCGCGGTGTCTACGGCGACCCGGTCCTGCCTGACTTCATGGTGTTCCTGAACTGGGAGTCGCTGCCCTGGTACTGGCACGGCTTCGACATGGCCTGGTTTGCCTTCGTGATGGTGCTGCTGGCGCCGGGCATTCTGGCCCTGGTGTTCGGCTTCCTGGCGTTCCGTTCGCGGGTGACCGGCGTCTACCTGTCGATCATCACCCAGGCGCTGACCTTTGCCCTGATGCTGGCCTTCTTCCGCAACGAGATGGGCTTTGGCGGCAATAACGGCCTGACTGACTTCAAGGACATCCTTGGCTTCGACCTGCGCACCGACGCCACGCGCCTCGGCCTGTTCCTGGCTACCGGCGTCGCGTTGGCTATCGGTTACGTGATCTGCCGCGCCATTGTCGGCTCCAAGCTGGGCCGGGTGAGCGTGGCCTGCCGCGATGCTGAGGCCCGCACGCGCTTTATCGGCTACCGGGTGGAGCGGGTGCAGCTGTTCGTGTTCGTCGTCTCCGCCATGCTGGCGGGTGTCGCCGGCTCTCTCTATGTGCCGCAGGTGGGCATCATCAACCCCAGCGAATTCTCGCCGCTGTTCTCCATCGAGATCGTGGTGTGGGTGGCCCTGGGCGGACGCGCCACGCTCTACGGCGCGGTGATCGGTGCGCTAATCGTCAACTACGCCAAGACCGTGTTCACCGGTGTCATGCCAGACGCCTGGCTGTTCGCCTTGGGTGCGCTGTTCGTGCTGGTGACGGTATTCCTGCCCAAGGGCATTGCCGGCCTGCTGCCAGGCTTCAGGAAAAAACAGCAGGATGACGACCCGAAAACCACCGGCACCGAACGGGAGGCCACCGCATGAGCATTATGACGGAGCTGACCCAGCGCGACCGGGTCTTCGACTTCCTCACCCCGACGGCGTCACCAGTGGACGTCCGTCATGGCCCGATCCTCTACCTGGAGGATGTGACCGTCAGCTTTGACGGCTTCAAGGCGATCAACAACCTAAACCTGACCATCGACGACGGCGAACTGCGCTGCATCATCGGCCCCAACGGCGCGGGCAAGACCACGATGATGGACATCATCACCGGCAAGACCCGCCCGGATGTGGGCTCGGTCTGGTTTGGCAGCCGCCACAACCTGCTGACCATGAACGAGCCGGACATCGCCAGCCTCGGTATCGGCCGTAAATTCCAGAAGCCCACGGTGTTCGAAGCGCTCACCGTATTCGAGAACCTGGAATTGGCCATGGCGGCGGACAAGCGGGTACTCCCCACGCTGACCGCGCGCATGAATGGTGAAACAAAGGACCGTATCGAGGAGGTTCTTGGCACCATCGGCCTCACCGAGCTGCGCAACCGCGAGGCGGGCATCCTCTCCCACGGCCAGAAACAGTGGCTTGAGATCGGCATGCTGCTGATGCAGAAGCCGCGCCTGCTCCTGGTGGACGAACCCGTCGCTGGCATGACCGAACAGGAAATGGAACGTACCGCCGAACTGCTCACCAGCCTCGCCGGTAAACAGTCTGTCGTCGTGGTCGAGCATGATATGGGCTTCGTCCGCTCCATCGCCCGCACGGTCACCGTGCTGCACCAGGGCAGCGTGCTGGCGGAAGGTTCCATGGATCAGGTGTCCAATGATCCCAAGGTCATCGAAGTCTATCTGGGGGAGGGCGCCTGATGCTCAAGATCGAAAAACTCAACCAGTTCTACGGCGAGAGCCACACCCTCTGGGACCTGGATCTGGACGTACCCAAGGGCCAGTGCACCTGTGTCATGGGCCGTAACGGCGTAGGCAAGACCACGCTGATGAAGTGCGTCATGGGCGAAGAACTGGTGAAGGACGGACGCATTATCTACGGAGGTGACGAGAGCGGCGCGGGGGGTGAAGACCTGACCCGACGCCGGTTGGAAGACCGCGCCGCGCTCGGCATCGGCTACGTACCCCAGGGCCGGCAGATCTTCCCGTTGCTCACGGTGGAAGAAAACCTGCGCGTGGGCCTCGCCGCTCGCGCGGATGGCAGCAAGCAGATCCCCGAACGGATCTACGAGCTGTTCCCCGTGCTCAAGGAGATGAAGAATCGCCGCGGCGGCGACCTCTCCGGTGGCCAGCAACAGCAACTGGCCATTGGCCGGGCGCTGGTGATCGAGCCCAAGCTGCTGATCCTCGACGAGCCGGGCGAGGGCATCCAGCCCAACATCGTCGCGCAGATCGGTGAGGTTATCCGCCGATTGATTGAGGAGGACAACCTGACCGTCCTGCTGGTGGAGCAGAAACTGCCGTTCGCCCGCAAGTATGCGGACAAGTTCGCGATCATGGACCGGGGCCGCCGCGTGGCCGAAGGGGACATCGCCGAGCTGTCCGACGAACTCATCAAACAGCACCTGACGGTATGACGATCTTCACGCCGCTGGCCGCCAACGTGGACCCGGGCCGCGAATCCGCCAACGATTCCGGCCATCGCTTCGATACCGGGCGTCGCTGGGCGGCGTCCATCGAGCTGGGTTTCGAGTCCCGGCGTGAACAGTTGCAGCCCGTCACCCGCCTGACCCGCCGCCGGCACTACGGCCCGCTGCGGGTGCAGAAGCCGTTCTACCCCGAAGGCAAGACCCGCTGCTGCCACGTCTACCTGCTGCACCCACCGGGTGGTCTGGTGAGCGGCGATGCCCTGCATATCAAGGCGAATATCCAAACCGGCGCCCACGCCCTGCTCACCACGCCCGCCGCCGCCAAACTCTACAAGGCCGACAGCCACGGCGTGGCCTGGGGCCAGCACACCCAACTGATCGTCGAAGACGGCGCCACCCTCGAATGGCTCCCCCAGGAAACCCTGGCCTTCGACGGCTCCCGCGGCGAACAGACCACCACCATCGACCTAAGTGGAAGCGCCCGCTGCATCGGCTGGGAAATCCTGGCCCTGGGCCGACCGGTGGGGGATCTGCCCTTCGTCAGTGGCCACCTGGAACAACGCTTCCGCCTGACCCGCGACGGCCGCCCCCTGTGGATCGAACGCCAGCCCATGGACCCGAAGCACCCGAGATTCAAAGGCCCTTGGGGCCAGGGCGGCAGCACTGTCCAGGGCACGTTATGGGTCGTGGGACTGGACGATGAAAGCGAGGCGATAGAAGCGCTGCGTGAGCAGATCACCGTATCACCGCGATGGGCCGTCACCCGCCGCCGCGGCGTATTGCTCCTCCGCTACCTCGGCAACGAACGCAACGAAGCCTGGGCGATATGCCAGCAGGCATGGGAAATCCTCAGACCAAGATTGACCGGTTACGAGGCGCACATACCCAGGATTTGGATGACATAAAAGACGAGAGATGTGTCGGGTTACGCTCCGCTTTTACGCCCTTGGGTGAACCCGACCTACGAGGTTGAACTCGGGGAAACGTAGGTCGGGTTAGCAAAGCGTAACCCGACACCCCGTCTCCAAAAAACACGAACACCCGAGCCCATACCTCGGCAGACCACAGGAAGCACAAACAATGTAGCCGACGCTACAGCTTCGGAGGCGTCGCCAGACGCCCGGACCAACACCAGCAGCCCCGCGGCCTGCACCGAAGCTAAAGCATCGGCTACAAAACACCCGAGCCGGATAGCTCGGAGACAACAGGAAGCACAAACAATGTAGCCGACGCTTCAGCTTCGGAGGCGTCGCCAGACGCCCGGACCAACCCCGGCAGCCCTACGGCCTGCACCGAAGCTAAAGCATCGGCTACAAAACACCCGAGCCAGATAGCTCGGAGACAACAGAAAGCACAAACAATGTAGCCGACGCTTCAGCTTCGGAGGCGTCGCCAGACGCCCAGCCAACGCCCGGCAGCCCTACGGCCCGCTCCGAAGCTAAAGCATCGGCTACAAAACACCCGAGCCGGATAGCTCGGAGACAATAGGAAGCACAAACAATGTAGCCGACGCTTCAGCTTCGGAGGCGTCGCCAGACGCCCGGACCAACACCAGCAGCCCTACGGCCTGCACCGAAGCTAAAGCGTCGGCTACGAAAGACACACATACGAGCATCGCAAACAACGGAGTTACGACGATGGAACTCACCCCCAGAGACAAAGACAAGCTGCTCCTCTTCACCGCAGCCCTGCTCGCCGAGCGCCGCAAGGCCAAGGGCCTCAAGCTCAACTACCCGGAATCGGTCGCCCTGATCAGCGCCGAGATCCTCGAAGGCGCCCGGGAAGGCCGCACCGTGGCCGAACTGATGACCGCCGGCACCGAAGTCCTCACCCGTGATGACGTGATGGAAGGCGTGGCGGAAATGGTGGATGAGGTCCAGGTGGAAGCCACGTTCCCGGACGGCACTAAACTCGTCACGGTCCATAACCCCATAGTGTAAGGAGGCGCAGATGATTCCCGGCGAATATGAAATCAAGGACGGCGACATTGAGCTCTGCGCCGGCCGCGAGCGCATCACCGTCGAGGTGGGCAACACCGGCGACCGCCCGGTGCAGATCGGCTCCCACTACCACTTTGCCGAAGCCAACCCGGCGCTCACCTTCGACCGCGACAAGGCCAAAGGCTACCGGCTGGATATCGCAGCGGGCACCGCGATCCGCTTCGAACCGGGCCAGACCCGCGAAGTCACCCTGATCCCCTACGCAGGCAACCGCGAAATCTACGGCTTCCGGGGTGAAGTCATGGGTGCCGTGGATAAGAAGAAAACAGGAGGCCAGCCATGAAGATTTCCCGTCAGGCCTACGCCGACATGTACGGCCCCACCGTGGGCGACCGCGTGCGGCTGGGGGACACCGAACTCTGGATCGAAGTCGAGAAAGACCACACCCACTACGGCGACGAAGTGAAATTCGGCGGTGGCAAAGTCATCCGTGACGGCATGGGCCAGAGCCAGCGCTGCGACGACGCGGTCATGGACACCGTCATCACCAACGCCCTGATCCTCGACTGGTGGGGCGTCGTCAAAGCCGACGTCGGTATCCAGAAAGGCCGCATCGCTGCCATCGGCAAGGCCGGTAACCCGGACACCCAGCCGGACGTCGAGATCGTTATCGGCCCGGGCACCGAAATCATCGCTGGGGAGGGCAAGATCCTCACCGCCGGCGGCATCGACCCACACATTCACTTCATCTGCCCCCAGCAGGTGGAAGAAGCTCTCATGAGCGGCATCACCACCATGCTCGGTGGCGGCACCGGACCGGCCACCGGCACCAACGCCACCACCTGTACACCGGGCCCCTGGCACATCGGCAAAATGCTCCAGGCGGTGGACGAGCTGCCCATGAACATCGGCTTCCTCGGCAAGGGCAATGCCTCCCTGCCGGAAGCGCTGGAACTGCAGGTGAAGGCCGGCGTGATCGGCCTCAAACTGCACGAGGACT
The DNA here is from genome assembly GCF_036511935.1 of Marinobacter nanhaiticus D15-8W. Classification (NCBI taxonomy): domain Bacteria; kingdom Pseudomonadati; phylum Pseudomonadota; class Gammaproteobacteria; order Pseudomonadales; family Marinobacteraceae; genus Marinobacter; species Marinobacter nanhaiticus. The sequence continues at coordinate 1,126,704 of NZ_AP028878.1, forward strand.
GGGGCACCACCCCGGCCAGTATCGACAATTGCCTGACCGTCGCCGACCAATACGACGTGCAGGTGGCCATCCACACCGACACCCTGAACGAATCCGGCTTCGTCGAAGACACCCTGGCCGCGTTCAAGGACCGCTGCATCCACACCTTCCACACCGAAGGGGCAGGCGGCGGCCACGCACCGGACATCATCACCGCGTGCTCGAAAGCCAACGTACTGCCGTCGTCCACCAACCCGACGCGGCCCTACACGGTGAACACCATCGACGAGCACCTGGACATGCTGATGGTCTGCCACCACCTGGACCCGAACATCCCGGAAGACGTGGCTTTCGCGGACTCCCGCATCCGCCGCGAGACCATCGCCGCCGAGGATATCCTCCATGATATGGGCGTGATCTCCATGATCTCCTCCGACTCCCAGGCCATGGGCCGGGTGGGCGAGGTCATCTGCCGCACCTGGCAGACCGCCCACAAGATGAAGGTCCAGCGCGGCCTGCTGCCGGAAGACGAAGACCTGGGCGCCGACAACTTCCGCGCCAAGCGCTACATCGCCAAGTACACCATCAACTCCGCCATCACCCACGGCATCGCGCACGATGTGGGCTCGGTGGAAGTGGGCAAGCTGGCGGACCTGGTGCTGTGGAGCCCGGCGTTCTTCGGCGTTAAGCCCGCCTGCATCCTCAAGGGCGGCATGATCGCGGCGGCGCCGATGGGCGACCCAAATGCCTCCATCCCCACACCGCAGCCGGTGCATTACCGCCCCATGTTCGGCGCCTTCGGCAAGGCTGCCAGTGCCACCCGCCTGACCTTCGTCAGCCAGGCCGCACTGGACGCGGGCATCGACAAGGAACTGGGTCTCGATAGCCCGCTGTCCGCCTGCAAGAACGTCCGCCAGGTACGCAAGGGCGATATGAAACTCAACGACGCCTGCCCGCACCTGACCGTGGATCCGCAGACCTACGAGGTCCATGCCGACGGCGAACTGCTCACCTGCGAACCGGCCACTGAGCTGCCACTCGCGCAGCGTTACCATCTGTTTTAGGAGCGCAGACATGATCGAACTCACAGAACGCATCGCCCCGGTCGAGTCGGCAGAAATCTTCGACAGCCTGACCCTGCCGTTCGAACTGCGTATCCGTGGCCGCCTCCGGGCCACCACCGACAACGGCACCGACGTCGGCCTGTTCCTGGATCGCGGCCCGGTGCTGCGGGACGGGGACTGCCTGCAATCCGCCGGCGGCGAAGTGGTCCGCATCCGCGCGGCCGACGAGCCGGTCGTCACCGCCCAGATCCCGGCGGGCCTGCCCTTGGCACGCCTGTGCTACCACCTGGGCAACCGCCATGTGCAACTGGCCATCGGCTCGATTGATGATCAGACAGGCTGGGTCCGCTTCCCGCCGGATCACGTGCTGGAAGAACTGGCCGAACGCCTGGGCGCCACCCTCAAACACCACCAGGCCCCCTTCGATCCCGAACCGGGCGCCTACTCCCAGGCGGGGCATTCCCATAGTCATGGGGAGAGCCATGAAAAGAGCCATGGGGAAGGGCACGGCCATAGCCACAGCCACGCGCACAGTCATTCCCACAGCCACAGTCATAGCCACCGCGAAGAACACGACCATCATCACAGCCATGGATCGGGTAAAGGCCATGTCCACTGACAGCACACCCATGGCCGACCTAAGCCTGCTCGGCCTGCTGCAGCTGGTCAGCCCGGCGCTGCCCATCGGCGCCTTCGCCTGGTCCCAGGGTCTGGAAAGCGCCTTCGAGCTGGACTGGGTGCGCAACGAGGATGAGCTGGGCCAATGGCTGGCGGGCGTTCTGGACGACGGCCTGACCCGCTGCGAGCTACCCGTTCTGGCGCGCCAGCAACAGGCCTGGGCCGATAGCGAGGCGACAACATTGGCGCAGTGGAACGACTGGCTCCATGCCACCCGGGAAACCGCCGAACTGAGCGACGAGGATGTTCGCCTGGGTTCCGCACTCACACGCTTGCTGACCAGCCTGGAACTGATGCCCGAAGACGGCCTGATGCCCCACGAACCGGGCTACGTCACCGTCTTCGCCTGGGCCGCGCACCAGCGCAACGTACCGGTGCGCCAGAGCCTGCTGGGTTTTGCCTGGGCCTGGCTGGAAAACCAGCTCGCTGTCGCGTGTAAAGCGTTGCCCCTAGGCCACACGGCGGCACAACGGCTGACCGAAAAACTGCGCCCGGCGCTGGTAAGTGCCGTGGACGCCGCGTTGGCGCTGGAAGACGACGAACTGGGTCCGGTACTGCCGGGACTGGCGCTCGCTTCAGCGCACCACGAAACACAGTATTCCCGTTTATTCCGTAGTTAATGCGCCTACCAGAGCGCAACCAGAAACAACGATGAGGAACACACCATGAAACATTGTCTGCGAGTCGGGGTCGGTGGCCCTGTCGGTTCCGGTAAAACAGCCCTGCTGCGCCAGCTTTGCCTGGCCCTGCGCGACCACTACAACATCGCCGTGGTCACCAACGACATCTACACCCGCGAAGATGCCGACTTCCTCCTGCGCCACGAAGCGCTGGAAGCCGACCGCATCCTCGGCGTAGAAACCGGCGGCTGCCCGCACACCGCCATCCGCGAGGACGCCTCCATGAACCTGGCGGCCATCGACGACCTCCAGTCCCGTCACCCGGACCTGGAACTGGTGCTGGTGGAATCCGGTGGCGACAACCTCTCCGCCACCTTCAGCCCGGAACTGTCGGACCTCACGTTGTACGTCATCGACGTCTCCGCCGGCGACAAGATCCCCCGCAAGGGCGGGCCGGGCATCACCAAGTCCGACCTGCTGATCATCAACAAGATCGACATCGCCGAACAGGTTCATGCCTCGCTGGAGGTGATGGATCGGGATTCGAAGAAGATGCGCGGCGAGCGGCCGTTTGTGTTCACCAATCTGTATGACGGGGTAGGGCTGGAAGAGATCATCAGCTTCATTCTGGATAAAGGCATGCTGCCGGAAAGACGGCCAGAGAAAATAGAAGCGAGCGCCTGAGACCGGCACAAACAAAACGAACTGGATTGCAGTTAAACGGAGACAAACCATGACACGACTCACCAAAACCCTGCTCACCGCCGGCCTCATGCTGACCGCAACCGCCGCATCCGCCCACCCGGGACACGGCGAAGGCGGCTTCGCCAGCGGCCTGATGCACCCCGTACTCGGCCTCGATCACCTGCTGGCCATGGCCGCTATCGGCTTCTGGAGCATGCGCCAGTCCACCTGGATGAAACGCGGCACACCGTTGTTCATGATCGGCGGCATGTTCCTGGGCGCCGGGCTGGCCTTCGCGGGCCTGAGCATCCCCGGCGTCGAGACCGGCATCGCATTGTCCGTCATGTTGGCCGGTGTCCTGATCGCCACCCTGGCTAAAATGCCGACGGTGGTTGGTGGAACCCTGGTCGCAGCATTCATGGTCTTCCACGGCTTCGCCCACGGTGCAGAAATGCCTGCTGGCTCCCACTTCCTGGCATACATGGCAGGTTTCGGGCTGGCGACGCTGGCGATCGCCTTTGCCGGTCGTGGTCTTGGCGCGCTGCTGATGAAAACCGACAACCGCGTCTCCCAGGCGCTGGGTGCAGTGTTGGCCGCGACAGGGGCTTTCCTGGCAGCTTAAGGTCGGTTAAAGCCTCTGTCTCCTCGTGGAGGTAGAGGCCGATAAAAACAAAGCTCCGTTTCTTCCGCCGAAGTGGGGAGTGGAGGTTTGAAGAGAGGGCAGGCCAATGGTCTGCCTTTCTTTCAAATAACCTTGAATATCTAATGTTTGCAATAATTCCCTATCTCGCCATTTAACAAAATTTTGCCCTCCTGTTACCGATTCCATTTGCCCCCCAACTTTCCCCCGCGGTATAAAAAGGACATTAACTTTTAGAAAGCTTTGGCACCGACACGCCCAGTCAGTCATCACAATAAGAAACAGCCAAGCAGGGAGACGTCGCTGGCTGGGGATAACAATAAATGGAATTCTCACCGACAACCCAAACCGTTCTAGACATCCTCTGGTACACCGTCCCGTTCGTCATCATCGCGGGCGTCCTCTTTGAGTCCAAGTTCAGAAGCGGGTTCAGCAAAGCCGCCTTCACGCTCTCAAAGCGCCTGCTGAACAAGAAGACCTACCACCTGATCAGCAACGTCATCCTCCCCACCGAAGACGGCGGCACCACCCGGATCGACCACCTCATCGTCTCGCCCTACGGCGTGTTCGTGGTGGACACCCGAAACATGAAAGGCGGGATCTATGGCAGTGCCGAACAGCCGGACTGGCTACAGCGCAGGAGGCGGTATGTGAACCGGTTTGAGAATCCTTTGTTCCAGAACCGGGAGCATGTGAAGACCCTGCAGACGTTGCTTGGCCTGAGTGAGGGCCAGGTGCATTCGCTGGTGGTGTTTTTGGGAGAAGGGCGGTTTCGGACTGAGATGCCGGGGAATGTTGTGAGGGGGTGGGGGTATTTGGGGGCGGTTAAGGCTCGTCGCCAGCCGGTGCTTTCGGCGGAGCAGGTTGATGAGGTGGTTGAGATGGTGGGTTCCGGGCGTTTGAAGGAGGTGCTTCGGACTCAGCTGGATCATGTGAGGAATGTTCGAGGGATTGTTTAAGGGAAGGCTCCCGCTTTCTGTTTGCTAAGGATACTAAAAATGGATTTTGCTCCCGCCTTACAGCCATTAATCCACGCCCTCTGGTATCTCATCCCGCTGGCTATTCTCGGCGGCATTATCAACTCGCCACGGTTCAAGGGCTGGGTCGGCGAAAGCCTCGTTAATCTCTCTGCGCGCCTGTTTCTCGACAAGAAGACCTACCACCTGATCCGCAACGTCACCCTGCCCACCGAAGACGGCACCACACAGATCGACCACATCATTGTGTCACGCTACGGCGTGTTCGTGGTGGAAACCAAGAACATGAAAGGGTGGATCTTCGGCAGTGCCAAGCAGCGGTATTGGACGCAGAAGATCTATAAGCACTCGCAAAAGTTTCAGAATCCGCTGCATCAGAATTACAAGCATGTGAAGACGGTTCAAGCACTGCTGGGGCTGAGTGATGCACAGGTGCATTCGGTGGTGGTGTTTGTGGGGGATTCGACGTTTAAGACGGAGATGCCGGGGAATGTGACGCGAGGCGGCGGGTATTTGCGGTTTATCAAATCCCATCAAGAAACGGTACTGACGTCGGAAGAAGTCAGTCAGGTAGTAGAAAGGATCGCCTCGGGTCGTCTGAAGGGTTCCTTTAAGACGCATCGAGAACACGTGAAGCATGTCCAAGCCATCGTTGAAGAGAAAACGAATACGGTTCTCTGCCCGAAGTGTCAAGGCGATATGGTTCGGCGCGTTGTGAAACGCGGCGAGAACGTTGGGAAGGAGTTTTGGGGGTGTTCGGCGTTTCCGAGGTGTAGGGGAATGCTGAATCTCCAGGCGGAGTAGAGAGAATTGGATCCAGTTTCTTACTTGTTTTCTGCTTACCTGAATACGGTACAGACCAATGTTCAGGAGCATTTCGCCGAAAGGTACGGCACCCAGATTACGCCGGTCGAGATTCAGTACGAAGGCGTCGAGGTGGCGTTTCAGCACCAGCTCTGGCGCATTCGGGACAAGAGCGTTTGCGGCAATGTTAGCCATAACCTGAAAGTGTTCTCTGAATGCACTCTGAAGGCGAAACAACTCTTTGGGGAGCTTTGCTCCGAGCTTTCCAAAGCGCCGCAGAAGAACTGGAAGCATGGGAAGTTCCGGACGATGTATTGCAATGCGTCGGTTTCGTTTAGGCCGACGATTGCGCGGGTGAGTGCCGGCACGGAAGAGACTGAGCTGGCGAAGGCGAGGCAGGCTTGTAATGCGGCTACTGTGGCGGCTATGGGGAGTCGGGAACCGGGGATTTTGCGGGAGAAGCGGGAGTTATGTTGGGTTTATGAATCGCTTAAATTGAGATAATAGATCTGTCGAGCTCTTTGACTTCCTGACCACTGTTATGCATACAAATAACCCTGCGATAGCATCTTTTAATAGGGAATTGTGATGAAATCGATATTTACCGGTACCTTCGATGAGTTGAAAGAAAGACTAAGCTCCATTGGAGGTGATTGGGACGAGAGCCAAGCCAATAAGAAAGTTCTCCGCCTAAATGGTGGAGTGATGAATTGGTATGAAAGTACTGGAACTATTCAGTTCCAAGGAAAAGATAAACCAAGAGCGAAATTGGAAGATTTAGTGCTGTCGTGCCTAGATCCAGATCATCAACCGAAAGCGACAGCTGATCCAATAGAAGAGGGAGTAAGTGGTGAGCCCAAAGACAGCACCGAGGACTCAACTCCTGAAAGAGGGAGTGTTGGAAGAGCATATCTAGATGGTGTATTTGAAAACTCTGAGATAGTGATTGGCTTAGTAAGTGCTGTGGGCACAGAAACAACTAGAGTGGTCACCCCCCTGAAAGATCGGCTATCACATTTTGGATACGATGCAAAAGAGATAAAGGTCTCTTCATTGCTCGTAACCGATGGATCAGCAGCAAATGAGTACGAGCGAATAAAGTCTTTAATGGATGCTGGCGATCAGCGCCGAAAAGACACTAAGCTTAATTCAATACTCGCTTATGGGGCCGCCAAACTAATTTCCGATAAGCGAGATGAAGCAAAGCCTAAGAGAGCTTACATCATTAATTCTCTGAAACATCCCGATGAAGTAGAGGCCCTTCGGAAGATTTATGGGCAAGGGTTCTATTTGTTTGGTGTCCATGCCGAAAAGAAGAGAAGACTTCATTATCTGACTAATGACAAAAATCTAAGTGACCCACAGGCGATAGAGCTTACTGATATCGATGAAGACGAAAAGGTAAAGCATGGTCAACGCACCCGAGATACATTCCATCTTGCCGATTTCTATATAAACTTTGGGAAAAATGACGATCAAGTAAAAAATACTGTTCAAAGATTTCTCGAGCTTATATTTGCTCACCCTTATAAAAATCCAACGTTTGATGAATTTGCAATGTTCATGGCATTTTCAAGCTCGGTTCGATCGGGTGATCTTTCTCGTCAAGTTGGTGCAGTGATTGCGAGAAATGATCAAATATTGTCTACAGGTTCTAATGAAACTCCGAGGAAAGGTGGAGGGCTTTACTGGGCCAAGGTTGACGGTGCAAGTGGAAAGGTGATAGACGAGCAAGATGGAAAAGATTACACAAGAAATGAAGATTCTAACAAGGTAGAGCAGCAAGAGATATTATCGGAGATTATGCGAGGTGTTAAGCAGGTCTCTGGCCTGACCGAAGCTCAAGCGAGTGAAGTAGAAATGGTTCTCAACCATAGTAGAATTAAAGACTTGACTGAGTTTGGAAGGGTTGTTCATGCCGAGATGGAAGCTATTTTATCATGTGGCAGGGCTGGAATATCAACAATAGACGGTACTCTCTACTGCACCACATTTCCGTGTCATAACTGCGCAAAACACATTATTGCAGCAGGAATTAAAAGGGTGGTTTATGTCGAGCCCTACCCGAAGAGCAAGGCCCTTGAGTTTCACTCAGATTCAATTGAATTGAGGACAAAGTTGGAGTCAGATGGGAACTCAGAAAGCAGTCATGTTGTTTTCGAGCCATTTACCGGCGTAGGCGCGAGACGCTTCTTAGACTTTTTCTCAATGAGTCTTGGCGGTGGAATCAAGCTAACCAGAAAAGGAAAAGATGGGAAGATCGTAGATTGGGCGAAAAGTACTGCCAACGTTAGGGTGGCATTATTGCCTGAGTCATACAAAGAAATTGAACGTGATGCGGCTGAAATATTTCAGCAAAGCTAATTTTCATAATAAGATCGTGAGTGCGGGTGTTCCTTTCGTTCCCTACAGAAGTACCGTTTACTGCTGACGTTAGGAAAAATAAAAAAAGCATAGGAATATATTATGGAGAACCTGATTTTCCGGATGGAAGGCGGAGCTTTCTCTGATGGATACAGATTGGACAAAATGGTTTCAGGGCTCCATGGCACCCAACAAATTCTTGAAGGTGTGTATAAGGGTGTTACTGGTAAATCACGTCTTTCAAAAAACGACCGAGAGCTCTACAAACTAATAGCGGAAGACGTTCAGTCAGGAAGTCTGCTTGTTTATCTAGGAGCCCTTTTCTCTGGTGTTCAGCAGACGCTTCCATTTCTTCCGTCTTTGTCTCCTGAGGATATGTGGGAATACACCAAGGCTAGTGCAGCCTTCTTGTATGATGTTTACAAAGCTGCTCACGAAGGAAAGTCCGTGACCCTTCACCAAGAGGGTGAAAATACTGCGGTAGTCACTGAGGGAAACGAAAATACCGTTCATGTCTACCATGGTCCGGTTTACCAAATTGCCACCCAGATTATTACGGGGTTTCGTACTCTGGACGATGCATTAGAAGAAGATAATGTTAAAGAAATAACCCTTGGCTCAAAGTATGAGAAAGAACCTGCCATAAAAATGCCTTTCGGAGAAAAGGGCTTGTACTATCCACCAGTTTCTGTGGATGAAGAGCCCAAAACAATAAACTGTGATATTTTCGATTTCAATAAATATGATCGCATCGGAAAACTTAGGGTTTCCGAATCTCAACAACTTCCTGAGGGAAACTACAAGTTTAAAGTGATTGGCAGGCAAGAAGTTGAAGATTACATTTTGTCGATGACTGAAAAACAAGTAGAGATACACTGCTTGGTGGAGTACGAGAACGACCCTCTTCGAGAAACCCGGATCGGCAGCCTGCTCATTATCGACGTGGCTGCATGAAAAGAACTAATGGGGCCAGAGCACATAATTATTGGTCGCTGTTGTTGATAAAACCCTACTGTTCACTATTTATTACATTTTCGAAGTAGGGGTGCTTTTTGTTTGTGTTAAGCTGGTTTAGATATAAAAATATATAAGGAACTTGTTTTGAAGCTAAAGAACGCTGTTGTGTTATTGCCGTTTTTGTTAAGCGGTTGCGGTATAAGTTTTGGGCCTGAAAGCGCTGTTGAAGACACCTCCATAGCCGAAATGATTGTTTACTCTCAAGTCATGAGGGATACGAATGACGAACAGATTGAGCGGCTTATGGACAAACTTCACGAAGTCGCGCCTTTTGACGTCGACACTACCATAGGCGACGGTGTTGATGAATGCGACTCGATAACCGATTTTTCAGTGCATTCAAACTCAGACGGGCAAGATGGATACGTGGTGGCATCCCGTTTCACAATTGACGACACCTTCAGCGTTCGACTGAATTTTGTTGGCAGGGGGCTTGATATGGGGCTAACGACTGCGTTCAAAGAACTTTATTTAATGAACATGACTATCAGTCAAGGCGACAAGCGTTTGTATGCCGGTGACGGTCGATCTGAGGCAACCGCCAAAATGCTGAGGCTATTGCTTGTTGATTGCTCAATTGGCGACATGCTGAAGGGCTACGTAGCCAGCCAACGTTGAGTCAACAGGAATTAATGGGGTCGAGTGCACATTTTTTTTTTGATCAGCTCTGACTCCATAGCCTCATAGACAGAAAGCGGAGTCTGATTGTTTTTCCGCCATAGATCATTGAAGAGTTAAAGGTGTCAGAGCACATATTTGTTAATCACAGTGGGCTATACGCCTGCGAGCAGGTGTTTACCTGATCGTTTTTATTTTAGCGGCCGTTACTCCATACATTCTTAGATTTCCTTGCCTGGAGCTGTAGTTAATGAAGTTCTCCGTTTCTCTGATTTTCCCGATGGTCTCCCTGCTTTTTCTGGCCGGTTGCGCGAGCCAACAACGGATAAGTGGTGAGGCTTTGTCTGGTGTTGAAGGCGTATATCTCATTACTGAGCACACGAGCCCCAAAATCGGCTACACGGGCCCTTCTTTGGCTTGGGGAGCCGCCATTGGCGGAGCTATAGGCGGGCTTCTGGCATCTCAGGATGACGCTTCTGAACTAGAAATTATTGAAGCCTTTCTGGAACAGCAGGAGATTGATCTGACCGGTCAGGCTAATAGGGAGCTTGCAGCAGGACTGCGTGCGCAGACGCCTCGTTTCGAGATTGTCGAATCATACCAAGACAGCGACGCTCGATTCTTTTTGGACTCGCTCAAGTTGAGTTTTGTGAGTTCCAACCCTTTAACCACCAGCGTGATGCCAACAGTCGAGATCAAAGGTTCGTTTTTGCGCAACGATGGTGCGTCGGTCTGGGAAGGTTCGCACCAGACTAATATTTACACCATATCGACTGAAGACGGTCGCAATCTCGAGGAGTGGATGTTGGAACCCGAATTTGCTCGGCAGATTATTGAGCAGTCAGTAAGTATTGCAGTGGACGGCCTGGTCAGCGATTTTGCGGCCTCTATCGAGAATTGAGGAATTAAAGGGGGAGAGCACATATTTTCGAGGGCATATGTTTCAATCAACTCTGATACTTTAGCCTCAATATCGTGCCAGCTCAATTTGATTTCACACGGGCGTGTTGCTTTGAATGCAGGCTCAACTAACGACTAGGATCTTCTGATACATGACTTTTTCTGCCTTAGACATTGGGATTGTCATCAGTGCGTTACTGGCGTCAGTAGGTTACTTATATAAGCTTGGTGTAGAGAAGCGTCAAAGTGCCCGATATCTATTGTTTCATCTTTTAGAAATTCGTCACGAGCTAAGTCTCAGGTTGCCTCGGTCAGATCATGAAGTTGAAAAACTGCAGGAAGACTTTCGAGCAGTCGTAGGCGAGAGAACTAATCTTTTAAAAATCGTCGATATGTTGCCGAAAACGGAACTTGGGGCAATGCTCGGGACTGTAACGAATGGGTTAAATAGAGTCGATTCTAGTCTTCTCGATAGCTACGAGGTGGCGCTTGCGAACTATGCTCGTATTGATCCTTTCCTCACGCATCGGCTGCGAGGGATGAAGTTGATTCCTAAGCTCTCGAAAAACCTGGATTCAACTCTTTCTTCATTCAGAAGCTTACCTGGCTTGGCTGAAGACGATCCAGACACACAAAAGGTGGCAAGTTATGGTGCACGGCAACTGAATCGAGAGTTCGACGATACCAGAGACGGTTTGTTGGCAAAGCTGGACCAGTTGATCCTATCTGTCGGACGAGAGGCTGGCCTATTTATGTGGTTTAGAGCTTGGAGGGTGCTTTCGCAGGCGGAAGAAGAAAATAGTAACGAACAGGAAGTAAGCGAAGCGCAGCAAGCCGCTTTGGGCAGCGCCTTTAAGACGCTAATGATTGAGGTTCTAGTACAGGATGAGAGCATAAAGGGGCAGTTAGAAGCGGCCCCCTTGGAAGAAATGCTAGATGCTATGGAAGAGAAGCTTGGCGAAACTGTAAGTTAAAGGTGTCATAGCACGTATTTATAGCGGCAGGATTTGAACTATTGGTGTCGGACTGATTTAGTTCACCTTTGCGTTGCCAATATTTGCCGTTGCTATACTAGAGACAAGGTAGTGAGACAGTTCATGGTTATCGAAGTTGGTGAAATCTACTCCAATAGTACGACCATCAAGTTGTTGGCCCGTGAGGGCGAGGTGCTTGATGCTCGAACCCACGCAGGTACGAATTACAGAACGACTAGGCACGGTAAAAAGGTTACTTTGCACCAAGATAATTACGAGTCGACGGCCTTTTGGGTTCGTTGGGAAGATGGTTCGCAAGATGAGTTGCAGTCGCTGCCCGGTTCGGTAACAGCCCTGCCAGGACAACGCTTACGTGTTATTTTCGCTAGCAACGGTCGTTGGGAGCTGTCTGACTTGGCTCGAATCAATATGAGCTCAAACAGATATTCAGTTATTCGATCTGTGGATTATGTTGCAGAGACAATTGCGGAAAAACTCTTTGGTAAAGGCGAGCGATATATCGTACCAGGGGTCCTCTCACTTGCGCTGGCTTTTGGAGTTTTTAAATACACAGAAATAGCATCGCTTGCAATTTTATCTATCACTAGCTGGCCATTCTTTCAGTTCGTAGTGAATATGCCTTATAAGCGGTTGTTGAAAAAAATAAAAAATTCCGTTCTGCCGGCCATCGATCGAGCTAGCAATGCAAAGTTTCAATAAAATTAACCTATTAGAAGGGGTGATTATATATTTATTATGAGCATTTAGGCGGTTGCTTTTAATAAGTAGTGTTGGAGTTTTTATGGATCCTATTCAAGCAGGTGTTTTTGAAGTAAAAAGACAGGCGAAGAAAGTGAAATTTAATGTATCTGTGTTCTGCGCATCGATGAGGGAAAGTTCGAGGAATTTTTCTAAGATTCGAGACGATGACATGGATTTGGATCGTAAGCTTAAAGAGAGCATAGGTCTAGCTCTGTCGAGACAGAGCGGGGATGAGGCCTCTCCCTCTTATTGGAGTTTTCGCGTCGATTCTCACGCTATGTCTATGGGAACGTTTAGCAAACTTTATTCCGTAATGATTGCAGCTCTAGGCTTGTCGTGTACATATCTTTTTACGAATGATGATATGCCGCTCTTGGTCGTCTCTGTGCTTACTTTATTTATTCTAACTAAAGCGAAATGGGGTATCGATAAATATTGCGAAGCTCTAAATCGAATTTCGCTTGCTCTGAAAGATATAAATAGATAGCAAAGCAATTAACGGGGTTAGTTCAGTAGTATGATAAGTATGATAGGGGTCAGATCGATTTAATTTTGACCAACTCGGCGTAGCCCGTCGTTTTAGCTAGAATCCCAAATTCCCGAGCCAACGGATTGGCTTAACCACCCAAATGGATTTGACTCATGCCCCGAAAGACCCGGATGTATCTGCCCGATATCCCCGTTCACGTGGTCCAGCGCGGTCACAACCGGGATGCCTGTTTCTTCGCCGAAGAGGACTTCCGCTATTACCGTCAGGTGTTAGGGGAGGGCATGAAGCGTTACGGCGCCCGGCTTCACGCCTATTGTCTGATGACCAATCATGTTCACCTGTTGATAACCCCAGACGAAATCGACAGCATCTCCCGGTTGATGCAGCACGTCGGTCGCCAATATGTGCAGTACGTCAACAAGACCTACCGTCGTTCGGGCACGCTTTGGGAAGGCCGGCACAAAGGCAGCCTTGTCGATGCTGAGAACTATCTGTTGAGCTGCTATCGCTATATCGAACTTAATCCGGTCACGGCTTGTATGGTGGAACGCCCCGAAGAATATCCCTGGAGCAGTTTCCGCTTCAATGCACTGGCTGAACCGGACACCCTGATATCCCCGCATCCGCTTTTTGAGTCTTTGGCCAAGGATAGGTTCGAGCGTGGGTCGGTTTATCGGGACCTCTTCCGGTCTCATTTGCCAGAGAAGACCCGCAGCGATATCGCCGCGAGCGTTTCGGCGAGTCGGATACTGGGCAGCGGTCGATTTAAGGAACAAGTTGAAGCTGCCCTCGGGCGCAAGGCGGGTCAGATCGGACGGGGGCGACCAGCCAATTGTAGTTGATCAAATTTAAATCGATCTGACCCCCGGGGCGGACCCATCAAATTTAAATCGATCTGACCCCCGGGGCGGACCATCGATTCAAGGAACAGGTTGAAGCGACACTCGGGCGTAAGGCGGGCCAGATTGGACGGGGGCGACCAGCCAGTATTGGTTGATCAAAATTAAATCGAGCTGACCGGGCCGGACTCCAGGCGAGCCTTCGGCGAAATTGATCTGCCCCGCGGCGATTCCGGCGATTTCATCAAAAGTAAATCGAACCAGGCTGAGTAACATTGTATCTAGAAACGCTGAGCTATGATTACTTGCCTTATATCAATTGTGTAGCACAGCCGGTGAGCTGATGCTATGTATAATTGTCCGAGAGCCCCAAAATAGAATGCATTTCCTTATTTTGCTTTAGCCCCGACGCCCAACGCTTGTTGCCTTACGCCAGCAGTATAGAAAGAGGAATTAAAGATGGAATTAACCTTGGATAGCATAGTTCCACAACATGCAGAATTCCTCAGTCAAATAGAACTAGATAAAACACAGCAAGAATACATAGGTGGATTGGACAACTATTGTAATGTCCAATCTGGAGAGCTTATTTTAATGGTGAAGCTAGATGATACGCCCATAGGCGCGATGAAACTAGACTTTGAATACAGTAGTACCTATTGCTTCGCGACTACTAATGAAATAGGTTTGCGTGGAGTTATGATAGATAGGAAGTTTCAGGGGAGAGGATATGGGCTAGAAGCTATCCTTCAACTAAGGCAGTTTGTTTCTAAATACTATAAAAATTATACCGCTATCTGTCTAACCGTAAACCATAATAATACGCAAGCTTATCGATGTTACTTGAAGGCAGGCTTTGTGGACATAAATAAAGATTACAATGGCGGAGCCCTAGGTCCGCAGCGAATTATGAGATTGGAAATTTAGTCAAACAACAGGAAGGTTGATTATGTCCAAGCCGTCTTACAAGTCTCTAGAGGTCTTTGAAGCAGTCGCGAGACTTAAGAGTTATGCAAAAGCAGCAAATGAGCTTTGCATCGATTACACTGGGGTCTCCAAGCATGTCAAAGCGCTTGAGGCATATTATAACTTGAGGTTAATTGGGAAGCCAGGTAAGGAACTGGAGTTAACCGCGGTCGGTGAGGATGTCGCTAATCGGCTTTCGATTGGCTTTGAAGCTATTAACTCTGCTTGCTCGGCGATGCGTGATAACCCTAAATTAGAAGTGAAAGTTCCCGTAACCTTTGGGTTGAGATGGTTGCTGGAGAATGCTCCGTACGAGCTTTTAGGAGATAATGTTAATTTTCATATAGCTTGGCGACATTCGGTAGACTTCCTTCAAGAACGATTTGATCTGGCCATAATTTTTTCCGATGAGGTTTCAACGAATTACTTTTACAAAGAAAGATTAGTGGCGGTGGCCGATCCCCTATATCTTGAAAAGTTCCTGTCGAAGGGAAAAATTGATAAAAATAAAATTAAGGAAGCGGTATTAGTTAGTCCCTCTATTAATAAGTCTGACTGGTACGTATATTTTGCGCGAAGCCAACTTAACCAGTCGTTAATAGAGGAGGCAAAAATTTTAGTGGCCGATTCCATGAATTCGGCCTTAGATATTGTTGAGAGAATAGGCGGTATTACCGTTGTAGATATACTGTACGTACAGAAGGAATTAGAGTCCGGTAAGCTGATTCCTGTATTTGATTACATTGTTGAAACAGGTTTAGGCTACAAATTAGTATGTCCGAAGACTATGGAAGACTCTAGAATTTATAGGAGCTTCCTCGATTGGTTGGTGACGCATCCTTGCCTTATCGACTCGGCGAGTTTGTCAAAACTTAAGTTACGGCTAATACCTTGGACTAATGAAAGCGTATGACTTGACTAATTTTGAGGTCCTAAGTTTTTCGAGCCAAGATTTTTAGCGTTTTAAATTCTGTTGTAACTACCAACGTTGTAGATAAAATAAACAAGCTACCGATGGCCATCTTCCATGTGGGAGGTTCGTCAAAAAATATCCAGCCTAATGAAAATGCAACTGGAACTGAGATATAAGATATTTGAGATGCCTTTTGGACGCTGCCATATCTAAAACCTACGATCATGAAGTAACTATAAATGGAGCCCAGTATGGCAATAATAAATGCCATTGAGACTACATTAATATCTAAAGGTCTCCATTCCTGCAAAGATAACGGCGCGGAGATAAAAAAAGTAGAAATTGCGAGCCAGAACATCAAGGAGAATGCATTTTCTTCTGCGCCCCATTTCTTTGTCAAAACATGCATCAGCGCATAAGAAGTAGCAGCTATAATGGGAGCTAGCGCTTCAATCGAATAATCGGAATGGCTTGTATCATTTATATATACCACTGCTAGAAAGCCGAATAGTCCACATATGATATCCTTAGCCGAAGGTCGTTCGTTGAGTAAAAGGATCGCAAAGGGTATAACAAATATGGGTTCTGCAAACATAATAGTGACAACAATTGCTAACGGTACAGTGCTTAGTGAATAAAATAGCGCGAAAGAACCAATGCAATTTAAAATCGCTCTTGCGAAATAAATCTTTTTACATCTTATACTTGTGCTGATTGTCCGGCGGCGGTACAGGACCGGCAGGAGGAGCAATATCGCAAAGAACCATCGCATGGTTAGCAATTGCCATGTTCCGATTTCCTGTCCTAAGCTTTTTACTACTGCGTCCATAACGGTCCCGGCAATTACGGCGATAAATACAAAGAACATCGCCTTGCGATCACGAAGTAGGGGCATATTCATAATTCCAAATCCGCTACAGAATTCCGTTTTGTTGTAATATAACTGGGCTTCGACAATACGCTCTTCAAGAATCTATAGGTCTGTTTGCAGTACAGCCCTCGCTCTTCTAGCCATGTGTTATTGAATACCGTTGACAAATACTTTTCTCCTCCATCGCAAACCAAGCATAATGACGTGCCACTTCCAGAGTATCCAATTGAACGTCTTACCGCCTCATAGATGGCTCCGCCGGCGGAACCTCCGACAAGCAGTCCATGTTCTTGTGCTAGGTATTTGCACGTTGTAAACGCTTTTTGGTCGTTCACTATGACACCCTCATCTAGTAGCGATGGCTTATAGATGACTCCTATTTTGTCCCCGGGCGGCACTCCTGTACCGCTTTGGTAGTATGGTCCGCCAGGATAGCCGAATACTGTGGATCCCTTCGGTTCCACGCCAATTACTTTCAAATTGGGAATCTCATCTTTTAGAACTTGTGCGGTTCCGGTTAATGAGCCACCTGTTCCGACGCAGGCGATAAACTCGTCGAGGTCTGGGCCTACGTCGCTCAGTATTTCTTGTGCGAGGGTAAGCGCATACCCTTTTGGGTTTGAAAAGTTATTTGATTGGTCGAAGAATACTGCTCCAGGTATTTTTTTAGCCAATCTTGCCGCTGTCGCTTCCCTTTCCACCGTTGCGACTTCATTATCGGCATAATCGCCTTGGATCATATGTATTTCGCCACCATAGGCTTTTATGGTGTTAATCTTATCTTCTGCCGCATGATGATCTACAACCGCAATGAACCTAATTCCGAGTTCAGACGCTATGTAAGCGATTCCCGTAGCCGTATTTCCGGAAGAAGACTCAACAATAACGCCTTCTTTAGTCAATCTACCGCTATCCAGAGCATCAAAAATCATCTGTCGAGCCATGCGATCTTTCATGCTCATCCCAGGATTAAATTTTTCGATCTTAAGTAACAGTCTCCATTTGCTATTTAGAAGTCCCATTTCTAATATGGGCGTTCCACCAATCATCTGATGCATAGCTTTATAAATCATAGTGGGTTCCTACATAGCCTCTTCAACGGTCCATGAGATGTCGGTCCGATAGCAATTAAGTGCTACCTTTTTCGGGATGGGCAGATGATGAAACCTTGATTCCATAAGGTCCATCTGATATCCGGCAGTATTGTTGAAGACAAGAAGGTCTCCTCGCACGGGGGAACGTTCAAAGGCTACTAGACGCTTGGTAATAAGGTCGTCCTCTAAACAGCTTTGCCCTGCTATATATGCATACATGGGACGCTTTTTGTTGTTTGTAGTCCGAGGAATTAATATTGGATCCACGAGGAACTCAGAGTTGCACCAAACTTCGCAGGCGCTGAAACTGAGGCCCCTCACGATTATACAATTATCTCCCAATTCGGTTTTTTTAAGCCCAAGTACTTCGAAGACCGAAAATCCTGCGTTATCTACAAGCGCCCGTCCAGGTTCTAAAATCAGCTCTATTCCCAAACTACTCAATCGCTCGATGTTGTCGTGGTTTACCAATACTTGGTTTATAAATCTTTCTTTTGAGCTTGAATTCCAGTAGGGGTAGTAATCCTTTGGAGCTTGGTTTTTGTAAAATTTAGCCTTGGAGATGTTTGCATGATATTGGTTCCAAGATTCCTTGCTGATATAGGAAATGGGAATACCGCCCCCAATATTTACCTTTTCGACGTCTATACCTTGCTTTTGAAGCTGACTGCTTAGCTCTAAAATGCTCGCAAGACAGCCTGCTCTGTCAAGCGGCGAGTATCCCGGGAGATGAAATGAGAAGCCTACCAACTTAATATAGCTTTCGTTTTTTATATTTTTCGAAATTCTTTTCAAATCAGAGAAAGGCATGCCATATCGACTGCAAGATACCCCGCCATTCCAACGAAGCATTACTCTTGCTGTCTTATTGGTCGATTCGGCAATATTGGTCGTTAGTAACAATTCGTCATATGAATCGACAGCAATTATTGAACCGGCTAATATGCCGAGTTCAATGAACTCATCGGACTTACAAGGACCGGATAAAGAACAGTTGCTGCTATCGGCGCCCCTTGATAGAGCCAGTTTCAGCTCATTTTCAGACGAAACATCAATGCCAAGACCTTCTTTGATAGCGGTTTGCAATAACGTGACGGATCGATTGACTTTCATTGCATAATATAAAGTCGATGTGAGCCCCGTATATTTTTTTAGCGCTTGCTGTAACTCTATTATGTTGTTTTTCATGTTGTCGGGTAATATCGCGTGTAGCGGCGATGACACTGATAATATCAGTTGTTTTATTAGGTCCCGGTAAAAGATAGATGTATCGTTTTTAGGAGGTAGGTTAACCATTTATCTGTTCCTCGCTACTGCCAGTGTAAGAGGGAGCTAATAAATTGCTTTCTCTGGTATGTAGTCAAGCGCCGACCGAGGGTAGTTAGCACCTATAGTAGATAGCCATCTTTTGAGCTCGGTTAGAAATGGTGTTTCTATCGCCAAGATTTTTCCAATCTCAATTAATATATCAAGCCCAAATGGTATGTCCTCGCTAAATATTCGATGGTCAAAGTCGAGTTCATATCCTTGCTCCCCTTTTTTCATGGGCATTTTTATACTTTTATAAGCTGTATTAGTTTTTATTGTTTTATAAAGTGTAGACTTGTCTTTAACTTGATCTCCATAGATTTTAATAATGTCTTCTTGTAATGGGATTGCATTGTCCATCTTCATTTGGTAACTATTTCTAATGGTTTTAACCAGCTTTTGTTGCTCTTCATCGGCTCGCTTGACGAAGTATGCTTCTAGTTCGCTGATGTCCTCATAGAATAGGGGCTGCTGAGAGAAGGGTGTTCCGTCCCATTGGGAGTAGGGTCCTATCTTCCCATATAATATAGGGAGGTGTTCGATGGGATTACCTGCGCAGAGTGAGAACTCAAGAAAATTCTCGCAGTAGGCTAATTCGGCATCGAATATAGTTTGTAAAATATATTTGGTATGCTCGATTTTGTCAGTGCTTGGTTTATTTATTGCGAAATAGAGCGTGTTCTTTTCACCTAGTTGAGTAACGCTGACGCCGGGATTTAAATGGGATGCCATAACGGGCGTATCCTTCAGGCCCCAAGTTATGATGTTTTTTTCATTGCCGAGCTCTTTCTCTACCAACCAGTGAAAACCTCCCCATCCAGGTATCGCGCCAACGAATACCCTTTTATTTTTGGATAGGTGAGGTTTTATTTGCTTTAATACTCGTTCTCTGTCGTTTGCGGGGTTAGTTATTAATATGATATCTGCGTGAGGGATAATTTCTTTGGCTGCATCGGTCACCTTATCAGGCTTCGCAAACTGTGTTACGTTTTTTGCGGCATGAAATATCGCTATACCGTTATAGTCTTTTAGTTTCTGTTCGATTTCTTTAGCTTTCCTCGTCAGTATGGAAACCGAATGATTTTTTCCTGAAAGAGTTCCGATCAATGCATGAGCTTGGTTGCCCCCGCCCACTATCACAATATTTGCCATCCTTGCATCTCCGAGAAGATTATTGTGTTGGATGATTTATTAATAACTTGAAAGGTTTTGTTTTTGTATTGAGAAAAAATCCATCAGGGTTGAGGAACATGCGATTGATTAGATTTTCTAATAGTTGCTTATTGAGTTTGATTTAGAGGAGGCCGAAGATAAGTGGGGCCTGCTTAGATTGGAAACGATGGGGGGAGCAGAACGATTTTATTTTGACCAACTCTGCGTAGCCCCTCGTGCCAGCTAGAATCCCACGCTCACGAGCCAACGGATTGGCTCAGCCCCACAAATGGACTTGACCGATGCCACGCAAGACACGGATGTATCTGCCTGGCCTTCCCGTTCATGTGGTCCAGCGCGGCCATAACCGGGATGCCTGTTTTTCGCAGAAGAGGACTTTCGCTACTACCGGCAGGTATTAGGGGAGGGCATGAGGCGCTACGGCGCCAAGCTTCACGCCTATTGCTGATGACGAACCACGTTCATCTGTTGGTCACGCCAGACGAGACTGGCAGCATCTCCCGGTTGATGCAGCATGTCGGTCGCCAGTACGTTCAGTACATCAACAAGACCTATCGCCGTTCGGGGGCACTTTGGGAGGGGCGGCACAAAAGCAGCCTGGTCGATGCCGAGAACTACCTGCTGAGCTGCTATCGCTATATTGAGCTCAATCCGGTCACGGCGTGTATGGTGGATCGGCCCGAGGAATATCCATGGAGTAGTTATCGCTCCAACGCGCTGGCTGAGACGGACACCCTGATATCCCCGCACCCGCTGTTTGAGTCTTTGGCCAAGGATAAACTCAAGCGCGAATCCGTCTATCAAGACCTCTTTCGGTCTCACTTAACTGAGAAGACCCGCAACGATATATCTGCGAGCATTTCGGCGAGTCGTATATTGGGTAGCGGCCGGTTCAAGGAACAGGTTGAAGCTGTTCTCGGGCGTAAGGCGGGTCAGATTGGTCGGGGGCGGCCAGCTAACGGTGGTTGATCAAAATTAAATCGATCTGGCCCCGCATTCGGTTACCGCATGCATACCAGTGTGCGGGAAGGCATGAACAACAAGATCAAGGTGAGCAAGCGGATGGCCGATGGCTACCGGGACAACGACTACTTCTTCCTGAAGATAAAAGCAGCGTTTCCCGGTAACGTGCGATGAACCTTTTTAAACGCCGTTCGCCTGGGGCGAATTACTTGTTGCGACGCTTGGCTACGCCAAGGCCGGCCAGGCCAAGACCCAGCAGTGCCAGGGAACCCGGCTCCGGAACTGAAGCCGCAGCGGTTTCGATACGGAAGTTGCTTTCAAAGATGTTGTTGTTGCCTTCCTGGGTCAGGAAGCCAATGCAGTTCGCGGGTGCGTCCGCTACCGCACATTGCTCATCGCTCAGCTGGTTCAGGCCAACGATTTCCAGGAACACGGAATAGCTGGTGCCATCGATGGAGAAGTTGGGCCCAGTGACTTCAAAGTTACCCGCTTCGTTCAAGTTGCCGAACTCGGGGTTCGCCAGGGAAAACACATCGTCACAGGTAGAAGCAGAACCTTCGAAGCAGTCACCGTTATTCAAGGTTTCGGTAAAGAAGCTCTGGAAGCTGATGGTGACGGGGTCTGGCGAGGTACCAGCCATTTCGTCTGGGGTCGCCGCGGTCAGCGTTAGCGTACTGTTCAGGTTAAAGCTGGCCAGCGCTGCGCTTGAAGCGGGGATAACCGCATTATCATGGCTGAATACGCCACCGGGCACCATGTCACCGTTGGTTACCAGCGGAGGTGGATTACTGGCGTCGGTAATGGAGATGGAGCTTCTGGCATCGTCTGAACCCCAGGAAACCGATTGGCCGTCTGCAGCGACGCTTCCGGTCCCTGTGCCTTCGCTAAAAGTGACATCGGAAAATGAATTGTCTACTTCGTAGTCCCATGACGTGATTTGGGCGGCGCTGGCAGCAGTTGCACCCAGAGCAAAGGGAAGAACTGCCGTTGTAATAAGTGCTGCTTTCTTCGGAAGCCGAGTCATATGTAAACCACCTGATTGTTTGAGGATGAATCATTTATCCAGAGGGCAAAACGGGATTGTTGTAGCTGAATGTCGCGACCCGTTTGCCCCAAGTTAGCACTCATCATGCCAGTTTTATTTAGCTATTAATTTCAATGGATTGAGTATTTTACTTAAAATTTTTATGAATACCCCGTAAAGCCAGCCGACAACGGATGGAACACATCTATTTGTTAAAATTACTCAATCTGTTTAAAGCGGCGAATACATGTATCTTTTATTGGGGTATATATTTAAAGCCCCTATATAAAGGGCTGCTCAGCTACGGCTGTTTTAGATACATGAAACAAGAGCGCACATAAATAGTGATATTTAATATTATTTTCAAAATTACAAAGTGGCAGGGTGGACATATACTTAAAAAGGACATTCAAATTGGAGCCCTGGGCGCCAATCCGCACAACAAGCGGCGTGTGAAGCATGTAGTCGAAATATCTCTTTCCCGCGCAATAAGGCTGGCGACGTAGATCTCCCAGAGCGTCGATATTTTTTACGTTGCTATCATTACGAACGAGTTCTCCGAATTTTAGGCGTCAGTTGGGCGCCGCACAGGCATCTCGAGGCGGGTGGTAGCGCGCCCTCCCGGGCAATGGCCGCCTTGAGATAGAGATTCGCCAGCCCGTTCACATTTCTGCTGTGATCGCTATAGCGTCGTTATTTCGCGGGTGAAGGGCGGAATGGAGTGGTCCGGGGATGGTAGAAGAAACCTTTCCTACACGTCATGTACCGAGGCGGCGTCGATACTGACAATCCCTTGAAACCAGAACGCTATGCAGATAGGCGCCGGGAATGCTGTTTAGGGCCGGCAGAAGTAATGGGGCAGAGCGCATATTGAGTGGCCGTTCGTATGATCAGGTGAGCACAAACTCTCGTATCGCCTTTAGGGAACAATTGCGGGAACAAAATATGCGCTTCACTTTTTTCGTCACCACAGGGCAAACCATTCTGGCGGTGTTGCTTTCGCTTATCGCACTGACTGCTCACGGAACGGATATGAACAGGCTGAACGACTATCAGTGGAGAAATCGACTCATTCTGGTTCAAGCTGCCAGTGAGAATGGCGGTGAGATTGAAACGCTCAGGCGTGCCAAGGCCGACGGTGATGACCGTGATATTGTCTGGTTTGTGAACACTGGGTCGGACGTCGTTTCAAACCAGGACGTTCTTTCGAGTAGCCTGGAGAGCGACGTCAGGGCTCTGCTTGAGGAGTCCCGTTCGGATGAGCGGGTCCTGTTGATCGGCAAAGACGGCGGTATCAAAAGCCGGGAGTCCAGTCTCAATCTTGACGCTATTTTCCGCCGTATTGACGCCATGCCAATGCGCATTCGCGAGATGCGCGCCAGCGATTAAATCGGCGGAACTGCCATCGAATTCAAGGCTCCACCGGCATAGAGAGCCGGTACCAATCGATTTTCTGAGTACCCTCTGGCCAGCTCAACGACCTTGCAGCTGCCCCACATAGGCAGCAATAAAAGCCGTTTCCTGAAACGCCTTCAGGCCCGTATCGGCAAACGCAATGGGCAGCGGGTTGGATGCCAGGGTCGACTTGATCAGAGCCGGGGGCAGCAAGGTCACCGTCAACTCAATACCGGTGATCAGTTGAATGGCCGCTTCCATTTTAAAGCTGATGGCACCACCGGCAAATTTGCCTTTTGGCATCCGCTCTTTGATCGCGACACGGGTGACCCCGTACTCGGCCATTAATTTCGCAAACGCCGCCTGGAACTGCTTCAGATCTTCACGGCTGTGGTTTTTCGGTAGTGACAGTTTGCGCACCTTGCACGCCGGCAGGTTGAACTGCCCCCTCTCCATGCTCAGCAAACACACCACCGCATCGCTGCCCGTCAGCTCAACCCCGCAAACAATCATAGCCGCCCTCTGTGCATAGACTGTTGTCAGTCACAGCACTTCTTGAATTTGATACCACTACCGCAGGTGCAAACGTCGTTGCGGGAGGGTGATTTTGCCGTGGTGACGGTCCCGCCTTTGTTCAGGATAGCGGTGAGCTCATTGATGGATTCAACGGCGCCCTCGCGGGTATCAACCGAAATAGTCGCGTGCAGCTTCGCCCTGGCCACCTGTGCCTCAATTTCCTGCTTGCGCGCTTCACTGGTAACTACCAGCGTTAGCGGATACTTCCTGCTGCCACTTTTTTGGCTGGCGTTGGTCTGAAAGCCGCCGTAAGCGGTGTGGTGCTGGTGAGCGTCCTGCCGACCCTTGTAGAAAAATTTATCTGACATCGCGACATCCTGGTGAGGAGAATACCCGAGCTATTGCCGGGAGGAGTCTTTTAGCATGCTTGCGGGAACGGCGATATAGGCAGATTTAATTTCCGGAGATGGCGGGTACTGGGCAGCGGGCGATTTAAGGAACACGTTGAAGCTGCCCTCGGGCGTAAGGCGGGGCAGATCGGACGGGGCGACCAGCCATTTTTGGATGATCCAAATTAAATCGGTCTGCACAGCCGGGCCGCTACGCCCGCAATCAGGCGAACGCGTCGAGATCCAGGTAGTCGCCGCTGGCTTCGCGAATCGTGCGGCCCTGGTCGTCGATCTCGGCCGAGACTTCGCGGAAATGGTGCCGTGCGGCCATGGTGTCGAGCCAGCGGGCTACGCGCGGATAGCGATCGAAGTGATAGCCCACCGCCACGATCTGATAGAGTTCGCAGGCGATGGTGAGATCGGCGAGCGTTGGCTGCGTGCCGCCACAGAGCATGGGGGTGTTCGCATCGCCGCCGTCCTGTGCGGACAGCTGCGATTCGAGCGTCGCCAGGCTCGGCTGCAGTGCATTCTGCAACGGCACGAGCACATTGCTTTGCAGCTCGTACTTCAGCATCGGCAAGGTCAGGTGCAGGTTCATGATGTCGTGGAACATGTCGTAACGCCGAACGTGATTGTGATGCCAGGCCATCCACAGATCGATTGTTGCGGTGCGCTCGGCGTCGGCCGCGCCGGGATACCATGCCGCGGCCGCACTCCCGTTCGGCGCGTGCCTGCATAGATAGCGCAGAATCGCATGGCTTTCGCCGAGCTTGAATTCCGTCTCCCGACCGTCGCATTCTGCCGCCGGAACGATGATCGCGGGAATCGTCTGCAAGGCATTGACGCGTTGGGTGAACCAGGATTCGCGGGTCTCGCCGTTCGCGAAATCCACTTCATGCCATTCATAGGGCTGATCGAGTTCGCGTAGCAGGATCTCCACGGCGCGGCTGGGTTGCGAAAAGCGATGGGCGTACAGGGCGACAGGCATGAATAATCTCCAATCGAGTGAAAGGCGGGCGATCAGGATTTGAATCCTGCGATCAGGGTCACACACATGCACGTTTCGATTAAAGCGGTCGGAGTTAATGATGTCAGGGCAAATTTGCCCTAGACGATCTCTACGGCAATGGAAGTGCTCTTATCTTCGGTAAGATGGATTGGCTTACTTTGAAGTAAGACGGTGAATTTTACGCACAGTTATGCCTGATACTTGGGAGGGTAGGGATAATGATTAAAGGTGAATCGACAGTCAGTGAGAAAGGCCAGCTCGTAATCCCGAAGGAAATCAGGCAGGCCCTGGATGTGCAGCGGGGCGACAAACTGTCCTGGGTCATGAATGACGATGGCACTATCCGGGTCACCTTGGCAAAGGGCGACCTCTTGACGCTGCGAGGCCGGACTAAGAGTGGCGGCAAATCAGTGTCTGTCGAAGAAATGGATGAGGCCATTAAGGCTGGGGCGGCGGCGAGTGAAAGGGCTGGATACCAAAGCTCTGGTGCGGTTTCTGGTCGACGCGGAGGGCGATCCGGAACAGCACGAAATCGCGGCTGACTTCATACAGACCCACGGCACCGTGGACGACCCGTGCTACATGTCCAGTATCGCGCTGTGCGAATTGTCCTGGGTTCTTCAGCGAGCTTATAAAGTGCCTAGGGTAGAGATTGCCAACCAGATCGCAGATCTGTTGGACGCCCAGCAACTGGTGGTGGCTGGCCGTGAACTGGTCCGGCGTGCCCCTGGCCGATTTCCGAGAAAGTAACGCGGACTTCCCGGATCGCCTGATCGCGTGGCTGGGTAAAGCGGCGGGTGCGGAAGAGACGGCAACATTCGACAAGAAGACAGGTAAACAGCCTTTATTTCAATATATAGGTAATTGGCAAGGGTGAACCTGGCCGAACCTCATCCAGCTCTCTGCATAAGGTCGATGGACCGCTAGCCTAGGGGGGTAGCTGATCTGACAAAACAGCCTTCATCCCTTTCTCGTCTAGAAAATCGGAATCAATTTTCACGACAGTACGTCCATCTAACACCAGGAAGACGAATATCTTCCCGTCGTCTGCGGGGAAGTAATAAGCGTCGTGCTGCCCGGCTTGCCAAACCCCTGACGCATCGCTCACGTCGAATACCTTCCTGAAGCTTTCGACGGCTGAAATATCGCACGCGCCTGAGTCTTCCAACTTAAGAACCTGCCGGAAGAATGAGGGGTAGTCGCACCCGCCCGTTCCGAAGCTGCCCTCCTTAGTAAACGCGATGAATTGCTCGCCAGGCTTTGTGCTGTACTTGAAGCCGAGAAAGTTGTCATCTCCACCGGCTGAACCAACGGCAACGACATTGCTGGGTATATGGAAGTTCAAACCCGAGTAAGAAGCCTCCACGTCGCTACGTGTGGCGCAGCCGGAGAAGATGAGTAGACAGGACATTGCGAGTAGGAAGCGACGCATATCAAAGGCCCATAAGTGCGAACTGGATTTTGATTTATAGCTTCTGTCGACTTGAGCCCGGTAGTCTTCGTAGACAGCGGTATCGCCCTCGGCCATTCGCTTGCCGATCTTGGCAATCTGTTTGACGATATAGGATATCCCGGGTTTGCCGGAGCTTGGCCTCGGCACGAGATCCATGGAGGCATAACAGGATTGGCTTTCTTCGAGGGTTTCGTACACGACTTTTGCCGACTCACCATTCACAGCACGAGGCGCTGCAGTGCCTTGTCCCCAGAAGTAGTTGATGACAGTACGCTCTTTCGTCGTTGTTCATGCCAATCTCCTTTTGGCGATAATTTGGTCCTTCTAAACATGTAGGAAATTAGCATAGCGCCACGCTGTTTTATATCGGATTTATGGTTCGCTGAGGTGAATACATTATAGGGCGCAGTTCAATCTGACCCCCGCGCTAGACCACCATCGATTCGACCATGTCTCGGTGGCCAGAAAAGACTATTGACGGGAATATTGTTCTTTTAATTGGTATTATCCAGAATTATAGACTTATCTTGAACAAGGATTGTTCTATGCAGACATACGCTCAGTCAGCTTGGCGTGGCGAGAAGCCCTTCAGCTGTGAATTCGCTGTGCAGGCACCCCATGACGAACAGCTACCGGTTCCAGGGAAGGCTTGGCGGGTTTCCAAAACGCTTCTCATGTTTGTGATCACGGCGGCCCTGATTGCCAGCATTATACTCTTCGGTATGGCTGCGTTCGGTTCTGGCCTGAGGCCTTCCGTCATGATTAATGACCCGCTTTTCTCCGCCGTCTACGTGTTCCTGGCTGCTATTGCCATATTGCATTTTGTACTCTGGATCGATGAAAAAAAACAAAAGCGGTTGCAGGCCGAAGGGTTTAGGCGACGCGCGAGTCACCGCCTAAAGTCGGGCGCCGCCCGATTGAATATCCTTGATTTTGAGTGCAGGCCAAGCCCTCGATCCGCCCTAACGGCGTTTCGTGGCGGAGACGCGAAACCAAGCAGATGGCGGAGATATATTGGAGGTTATTCCAATTTCCAGGGCGTGGCGTGGAATGAGGAGGAGCTTGCGTACGTCTCTCCCTCTTCCTTTCAGGGTAATATGCTCGGAGTGCAACTCTTATGCTGGCCTATAGTTTTGCTTGCTTGGCCGCTCGTTATCGTTCACTTGTTCGGTCTAGATGCAAGTAACGTTAATGTTATAGGTTATGTTGTTTTCTTTATGCTTAGTGGAGGTGTGATCGCTCACCAACTAATATTCAAGGGATATTACCAAGACCATGGTGGCTCAAAAGAGTTTACTCTGAACAGACGAACGGGGTTGGTTACTTTATATGAAAATGGGGAAGAGGTCTTTTGCCATCGTTTTATAGATTTTAACTGCTACTTCAAGCAGGAGTACTATGGTGGCCGCACCGGGTGGGTGAGAAGCTTGCATATGGCTTATAGAAACGAAGATTATTCTTACGGCCATGTCGTGGATTTAGCCCCATTTGTTGCGAGTACGTCGGCCCGTGCCTATTTAGAGGTCTGGGAAATCATAAAATGCTACATGAATGTGACGCTTCCTTTACCGGAAACGCTATATCTGGAATCGCGAAGATCGCGTGATCCTACAACCGTGGCCTATGATTTGGAGAGCAAAAATTCTCCAATAGTTACGTCAAAAATGAGTGACAGAGAATTCCATAGTCTTCTTTATGCAATTGATGACGCAGGTTGACGTTTCATATTTAGCTAAGCCTGATTCTCTTAAACCGGCTTTTAATGGCTACTCATCGACTGTCAAGCTTAGAATATAGCTGATTGGCCCAGCCGGCGCGGGCTCAAATTTCACGGCAATATGTTTAGCGGACTCTATGGAGACTAAAACTCTTCCATTCTCGGCTTCGGGATCCTTTGTTCTTCTGTTCGAGGCGTTCAACGAGCCAGGGCCGGCTCGGCAAAGCCTGAAAGAACTTTATAACTTAACTGGACGCCAGTGAACTTCATCCCAACGGAGGAGTACTCAACGGTGAATCGCGCAAGAAAAGGATGCTCCGGAAGGCGATACCAGAGTCCCTTAGGAATACACATCTCGAAAAACAGTCGGTCTATCCTCTCATTGATGAGCTGGTAATCGCATGAATGACGCCCACCGCCGCGGCCCAGGGATACCTCATACTCGATGATCTTGCTTTCGCTATACAGTGTCGTCCAGAGGTTTGGGATCGTATATCCGATGGACATGAAGAACGTCCACCATATCAACAGCGGTGCTCCTATAATTGCGAGGGACTTCTTGGCGCGACTTAGAGCGTACCATTGTGCATCGGGCTTGAGGCGCCCTGTCCGTAAAAGTAGCGTATACCAGAGTAGAATCGTAACGGTTAACCCAATAGAAATGTACGTAGATAAACGTTCGAGCCACAGGTGTGGAAGAAAGCTTTTAGGGCCAAGTACATGAATCAATGTAAGGCTGGCCACAACGAGTACGATCGTCAACAATGCCCTCTGTTGCCAGTTCTCGCCGGATCTCTGGCTGGTGCTCTTCATTGGTTTCTCTTCATATTTAGACCAAGCGTGTTATTGGCGTTGTTGAATTTGGCATGTGGCTTAACAGCGGTTTGCTTTAAGCGTCAGGTGGGCTGAGCTTGGACCGAAGATTTTTTAATAACCCGTGGGCGTGAGTGGGACAATGGGTATGCTTGCATCGATAAACGGATTCACGATCGCAAACAGGATCATGGCGGAATAGGTAATTGTGAAATTCTTGGCGGCATCAATCGGAGTGATTGCGGTAGCGAGCGCATTGAATGGGTAGGCATACCATTCGCTGTACTCTCGTCGAACTTCAACTTTGTATCCATAATCGGTTTCACGCTGCCGCGCTTCAAACACTGCAGGTTCCCCGTCCAGGGTGCCATTTACTTCGGTCCATGATGAAGTCAGTCGGTTAAAAGGGATACGGACTGTGCCTCCTTCGCCTTTCTCCGATTTACTGATCGACGTCTGCAATGCCAGCGAATAGAAAAAGTTATTGTCGACGTTGAACTCGTGAATCTTTGTAGGGATGGCGTGGTTTTCTTCGAGGTCCCTGACGATGATTTCGCCGCTCTGCTCGCGTTCGCCGACGGTATCGAGAGTATTCGTCATCGTAAGCGCACAACCCGAGCTAAACATCAGGCCAGGCATTAGCAGAGCGGTTGTAAGAAAACGAACGATATGCGGTACTGCACTGAGGCGATGAGACATGGAGTGGCGTCCTTTCCACTGTTATCAGAGCTATGTCCGGCTCGATTCCTTTCGAGTTCGCGGACGGTTTGCGACTTAATACTTTAAAGGAAGCGGGCTGTCAATTGGACGCCCCTTGGCAAAGCTCTCCATTAGAAAACATAAACCACCCCGATACCTACCTCAGCCTCGTAATTGTTACGAGACACGGGGCTATCCGCTATATCGTTCCCGTAGTGCTCGTAAAGGACCTCGCCAAACAATTGCCAATTCTCGTTAAAGTTGTATCTGTAGTTGTAGTTAACCCCGATCGATCGAAAGCCGCCATCAAGATCGGTAAGTGGGAGCCCCGAGGCGGAAGATTGGGTCGCATCAACGCCAAAATCACTATTGGCTTGGTCACTGTCATGAAACACCGCGACAATGCCAATTTCGGAGCCGGTTCCGTCCGTTTGTGCGCCGAATCTATGCCCGTACCCGATCAAGGCTCGGTTTCCATTCGGGCCGAATATTAGGCGGCCATCTATCCAGTTGCGCCAACCGTCACTGAGGTCACGACGTAATTGCAGTACCACTTCGGCCCCGTCGTCTTGATCGCCGAGCCCATCCAGATCCCCATCACTTGAATCGGATTCCTGTCGACCTTCATCGAATCCCAGCGATGCCTCCAAAAGCCAGGCGTCGGAAACAAGACCACGCCAACCAATGGCTTCTCCCGCAAAATAGTAAATGTGGCGGCCGCTACGCCATTGGAGTGCCCCCGCCGGATCGACTTCAAAATCGAAGTCGTCAGAACCCTCGTACTCGGATTCATACTCCACTGAAAGCCCCAGCCCGATACCCCAGCCGTCACCATCCGTAAAATCGTCCAGGGAAGGTAGAGGTACTAGCACCCTTCTACTTTCGTCCGCCAACACGTTGTTTACGTAGGGAAATGCCAGTAGGGGCACCGTTAGCAAAAGAGCAGTTGGGCGCTTCATTGGGTTGTCCTCCGATATAGAAGAGGTCGTACTAGTGAGTATGGATATACTTACGTTCCGGAAAGAATATTGGCCTGCATGGTGAGGATCGGATCGATTTAATTTTGTCCAGCATCGGTTGATGCAGTCAGTGCAATACATCAACAAGATTTTTGGCTGCAATGTTCCGGCGAGTTGCCTCCTGGGCGGCGGCCGATTTAAGGAAGAAGTTGAAGCTGCACTCAGGCGCAAGGCGGGCAGATGAGCGGGGCGGCCGGCTAACCGTGGTTGATCGGGATAAATCGACCCGCCCCGTGGTTGGACCGTGCCCCCGCGCTGGATAAGAAACCCCGCTGGTTTGACCACTGCAACCCTCATTGTTAGGTTAAATTTGCTAACAGCATGCATTACCGGGGTGCGGTGTACTGATGGCGAGGTTCGCTTGGTTAGCGACACCTAATTGGGAGAGAAGCGGAACCTGGAAAAGACAAGGGAGCGCATGTCCACTGCACATATGAGTCGCCAGGCTTTCAAGAGTTCCTGGCGTAAGCTGGGGCGTAATCTGCTTCCCTGGCTGTTTGCCGTACTGGTTACATCTGTCCTCGGCTCTCTGGTCCAGTCTACCCTGAATCTCATCAACATATTCGAGATGGGGTCCTACGCAACCTGGCACGATTGGGGGCGGACCCTCCTTCACGACTTGCTCACCTTTGCGCCGTTTTATGCGCTGCTAGTTGGCGTTGCCTTTCTCTTCGCGTTTCCCAGCGCACTCTGGGTGTCCCGGGGCTGGCCCAGGTTAGGCTCGACTGCACTGGGTGCGTCGGGCGCCGTGGGGCTGGCCGTTGCGTTTGTCGTTGCCAACGAGATATCCGCTATACCGACGGTGATCGCCGCTACTCGCAACGTCGTTGGCTTCGTGGCCATGATGGTGACCGGGTTGATCGGTGCCTGGGTCTTTGCAGTCACCAGCGGCAAGCCGGAGTTTCGGTCACAAAAGGGGTTCACCTGGACCCACCTGGCGTTTCCCGTGGTCGTGCTGATCGCGGCGTTTGCACTTCACCTGTCGATGCGCCCGGAACGCCAGCTGGCCATTGATGACTACTCCCATACGAATTATCGGGTCGCCATTCTGGCCAAGGGCCTGGAATATCCCTGGAGTATGGTGACGCTGCCGGATGGGCGGCGTCTGGTGGCTGAACGCACGGGCGATATCCGCATCATCGATACCGAGGGGGCGCTGCTCAAATCGCCCCTGGAGGGCGTTCCCGAGGTGGTATTCGGCGAGCAGGGCGGTCTGCTGGACATGGAGCTGTCGCCCCACTTCGAGCAGGACCGGACCCTGTTCCTCAGTTATGCCTGCGGCACGGTAGAAGCCAACAACCTGTGTGTCGGCCGGGGCGAACTTGATGGGCGAGTGCTTGAGAACGTGCAGCGCATCTTCCGGGCGGAGCCGTTGAAAGATACGACATTACAGTTCGGTTCACGGATCGTGTTCCTCCCCGACGACACCCTGGTGGTATCGGTTGGCGATGGCTTCGACTTCCGTGAGGAGGCCCAGGACCTGAGCAACCACATGGGCAAACTGATCCGTCTGAATATGGACGGGTCCGTGCCGGAGGACAATCCCTTTGTGGGACAGGAGGTCAAGCAGCCGGAGATCTACAGCTACGGCCACCGCAATCCCGAGGGGCTGTTCTACTACGCAGAGACCGGTCGTCTTTACGAGAGTGAGCATGGCCCCTACGGAGGGGATGAGGTCAACATTATTGAGCCGGGCGTGAACTATGGATGGCCAGTGGCCACCGAGGGCATCAACTATCCGGGCTCGAACATTACCCCTCACGATCAGCTCGAAGGCATGCGGGGCCCTATCAATCACTGGACACCGTCGATCGCCCCGTCAGGCATGACCGTCTATGACGGCGAGGCGTTCCCTGAGCTAAAAGGTGACCTGCTGGTCAGCGGCCTGGCGGGACAGGGCGTTTTCCGCCTGAACATGGAGGAGGGTGAGCTGGTCTCCGACCAGCGCCTGTTCCACGAACTCGGCAAGCGTATTCGCGACGTTATCGTCGGCAAGGAAGGCGAACTCTACCTGCTGACAGACTATGCCTCCGGCGAGATTCTTCGCATCGAGCCGAACGGGAAAACGGCGGAAGACTGAGGCGGCGGGAAAGCCGGGACACATCTACTTGCTGAAATCGATCTCATCCCGGTACAGGGCGGACTCGCGGTCGTTTTGCTTGTTTGGGACACGCGAATACAGGGTGTCGGTCGCCAAAGTGTGCGGTACTTTCGGTCGGGCAGCTGCAGAGAACGCCGGCACTCAGGCCGGCGGTCCGTTGCTGCTCTGGTCGTCATTGGTGGCCGCTAGCGACCCAACCGGTCCGCAAATCGCGAGACCGCATCAACCACCTGCTGGGCAGCTTCCTGGATATCGTTGATGACGCTGCTGGCTTCATCCACCATCTGGTTGACTTCCTCGGCCTGTTTTTTGCCGGTTTCAATGATGCTGACGGCGTGCGAGGTCATCTGCTGGTTCTGTCCTACGACGCCGACGATTTCCTCGGTGGCAGCAGATGTCCGTTGTGCCAGTTGGCGCACCTCGTCGGCAACCACGGCAAAACCTCGGCCCTGATCACCGGCACGAGCCGCTTCGATCGCTGCGTTCAGTGCCAGCAGGTTGGTCTGGTCGGCGATGCCGCTGATGCTCTGGATGATTGAGTTGATCTTTTGGGATTGCTGATCGAGGGCGCTGATGCCTTCAGTCGCCTTGGTCATTTGCTCGGCGAGCTTCTGCATTACGCCGGCGGTACCCTGCATGACCTCGATGCCGCGTTTGGTGCTGGCATCGGTGGCCTTGGAGGTTTCGTAGGCCACGCCCGCGGCATTTGCGACCTCGCGCTCTTGCATAACCTGGTCGGTAATCACCGTGGCGAACTTGACCACTTTGTAGTATTCGCCCCGTGAGTTCTTGAGCGGGTTGTAGGACGCCTCCAGCCAGACCTCGTTGCCGAACTTATCGACACGTTTGAAGCGGCTCGCCACGAATTGGCCCCTAGCGAGCCGCGCCCAGAACTGTTCGTACTCGGGGCTCTCGTAGACGTCCGGTGGGCAGAACATCCGGTGATGTCGTCCTTTGATTTCACTCAAGGTGTAGCCCAGACAATTCAAAAACAGGTCGTTTGCCGCCAGCACCTGGCCGTCCAAGTCAAATTCGATTACGGCCGTCGAGCGTTGCATGGCGTGGATCAGGCTTTCGTGTTCTTTAGACGTCTCAATGGTGCGTGTGAGGTTGTTGGCAAAGGCCCTGTAACCTTCCAGATCGCCGTCCCGATGTTTTATGGGGAAGAGCGTCGTTCGGAACCACATGTCTTTGTGGTCACCATTCTGAACCTGCCACGCGCCCACCCAGACTTCTTTTTTCTCGATTGCAGACACCATTCTGCGGAAGTGATCGGTGTTGCGCAGGGCTTGCGGTACGAGGTCTTTCATCTGCTGACCAATAACGGCATCAGCACCGGCGCCAAACTCTTCGCGGAAATTTTGGTTGATCGACGTGATCTTGCCTGAGGGATCCAGGTCAAGGACCATCTTTTCATCACAGAGACCATCGATGATCTGGTCCCGCATGAAGAGTTTTTCTTGCAGCGCCTCGATCTCTTTTTTTACCTTTCTGTCAAACATGTCTAAGACCTTTCAAACAGGCGAGTCGTGAGCGAGTCCGTTTTCTAACGACTTACTGCCGGGTAAGGGTATTGCTCGTTTTGCCGTTCCAGTAAAACGGGCCTTGAAGGCAGCTCAAACTTTGAGCGCGTCAAATGCCAAGGGCCGCATACCGGCCTGAATAATTGCTGTTAGGGAAGGTATCGGCAAACGCATGCAAAGCTGAAGTTTCTTTTGGTGAAAAAGTAATACGATGAGGTGTGGTTAGATTCCACTTGGGCAGACTCTGCGTAACGTTTCGTTTTCGCTGTAACCCCAGTCTGACTAGCCAACGGACTGGCTCCGCCACGCAAATGGAAACGACCCACAGGTAAGGCACCACCATTTGCTACTATGTTCGCCCCATCACCCCGATAACGATTAAGCCCTGCAAATGAACGCACCTTTCAAACTGCGGCCTTACCAACAGGAAGCGGTCGATGCCACGCTGCGGCACTTCCGCCAATCCGACGAGTCGGCCGTGATCGTGCTTCCCACCGGTGCGGGTAAAAGCCTGGTCATTGCCGAGTTGGCCCGCCTGGCCCGACGCAAGATTCTGGTGCTGACCCACGTCAAAGAGCTGGTAGAGCAGAATCACGCCAAGTACGAGAGCTACGGTTTAACGGGCGGCATCTTCTCCGCCGGACTGAAACAAAAGGAAAGCCGGCATCAGGTGACCTTTGCCAGCGTGCAGTCCGTCGCGGCGAACCTGGATCAGTTCCGGGACGAATACTCGTTGGTCATTATCGATGAATGTCATCGGGTCAGTGGCGAGGAAACCAGTCAGTATCAACGGATCATCGAGCTGCTGCGGCAACAGAATGACGCCCTCAAGGTGCTTGGGCTGACCGCCACACCCTATCGTTTGGCGATGGGCTGGATCTATCGCTATCACTACCGGGGTTTTGTTCGCGGTTCTAGTGAAGATCAGGACAAACCCTTTCAGCACTGCATTTACGAATTGCCGTTGCGCTACATGATCAACCGCGGGTATCTCACCAAACCTGAGCTGGTGAACGCAGCGGTGGCGCAATACGATTTCTCCACGCTGCCTCAGGACCGCTTTGGCGAATACGCCGAGCGGGACGTCAACCAACTGCTGAGCAAACACCCGCGTGTGACCCGTTCCATCATCGAGCAAGTGATGGAGCTGGCCGAGGAGCGCCAGGGTGTGATGATTTTTGCGGCCACGGTGGATCATGCACGTGAGATCACCAGCTATCTGCCGGAACGCCAAACTGCCCTGGTGACCGGCGCGACCGACCTGACGGAACGGGCATCGCTGATCCAGCGCTTCAAGCAGCGGCAGTTAAAGTACCTGGTTAACGTATCTGTGCTCACCACAGGCTTCGATGCGCCCCATGTGGACTTTATCGCCATCCTTCGTCCGACCCAGTCGGTCAGCCTGTATCAGCAGATCGTGGGTCGCGGTCTTCGACTAGATGAGGGTAAGCAGGATTGTCTCGTCATCGATTACGCGGGCAACAACGTGAACCTTCATCATCCGGAGGTGGGGGAGCCGAAACCGGATGCCGACAGTGTACCGGTCCAGGTCTTCTGCCCCGGCTGTGGTTTCGCCAACATCTTCTGGGGCAAAACCGATGGTGACGGTCTTGTGATCGAACACTACGGCCGGCGCTGTCAGGGATTGCTTGAGCCTGCGGATGAGGAGAGTGTTTCTGCGCAAAGCGCACGACCTCAGCAGTGCGACTACCGTTTTCGCTTCAAGGAATGCCCACACTGCGGTGGCGAGAATGATATCGCCGCCCGAAACTGCCATCAGTGCCAAAAGGCCATCATCGATCCCGACGATCAGCTAAGAGACGCACTGAAACTCAAGGACGCCATGGTGATTCGGTGCGCCGGGATTACGTTAGGCGCCCCTAACAGCAGAAACGACGAAAAACTGAAGATCACCTATCACGGTGAGGATGGGGAGGAACTCAGCGAGTCGTTCGATTTCGGTAAGCCGGCGCAGCGCACCGTCTTCAACAAGCTGTTCGGGCGTCGTTTCGCCAATAGCCAGGCCCCGAGAATGTTCAGCGGGGTGGGGGAGGTGCTTGAGATGCAAGCCCTGTTGTCGGCGCCGGATTTCGTCATCGCCCGCAAGCAGAAGCATTATTGGCAGGTGCAGGAGAGGATCTTCGATTATCGGGGGCCTTATCGTAAGGCGAATGAGGTGTAGGTTGGATCAGCGCGTCGTCAAACGAGTCCCCATGTATCGACAGGGCTTACCGCGCATTTGCGAAAAATAACATTTTATCGGGTTATTCCGGTAAGTACTTATCAGAGCAAGCATTTAGCTCTGACCAAGCCTTCACACTCTAACGATACTCCTTATGGGGTACCTCCCTCACCCATCGGGAATCCCCAATAAACGCCTTAATTTCCATTGCGTTAACACGGCGTTACGCAGCTTAACTATGCTGTAACTACCTCTTTTTCATCACTTTTGGCGGATGGCGCACTCGATAATCAGCCATTAAGCTACGGCTTTATCAGTTCGCACGTCGGGATACTTTGCATGTCTATTTTAAGTCGCCTATCAATGAAGGCGAAGCTCCTTACGCTGGTTGCTCCAGCCTTGATCGTCATTCTCATATTTGCGGCAGGCCGAATCTCTGCAAGCTATGACAATTTCCACAACACGCGCGTGCTGCAGGCTATGATCGAGCAGGTCCGGCTGGGGGCGCCGGTCGTGGAGAACCTCCAGCGGGAGCGGGGGCGTTCTGCGGTCTACATCGCCTCGGGCGGTCAGAGCCAGGAGGCAGAATCGGGCCTTCAAACCCAGCGAGCTGACACAGATGCGGCCATCCGTGACTTCCGGCAGCAGGTTCAGCCCTTACTGGCGGCGGGCAACCTGCCGGAGAGTATTGTCAGTGGCGCCGAGCAGTTTCTCGGCGAGTTGCAGAAACTGGGGGGGCTGCGACAGGCGGTGGACCGGCTGGAAAAAACCGGCGCAGAATCCGCGCGCTTCTATACCGATCTGATCACTGACGTTATCGATCTTGAGGGCCGGATCCTCCGCCGCTCGTCCTCTGCGACCGTCACCCGCCTGATGGCCGCCTATCATGGCCTGTCGGAGGGTGTAGAGATGGCGGGCAGGGAGCGGGCGATCGGTGCTGGGCTGGTCCAGAGTAATCAGTTCAGTCTTGAAACCGCAGCCCGCATTACCGAGCTCTATGGCCAGCAGGTGGCACTGTTCAGGTCCGCTGCCGAGATGCTTGACGAGGAATCGCGCGAGACGGTCAAGGCAGCCGTGGCGTCGGCCAATGCCCGCGCCATGGGCAAGCTACGCAATACCTTGATCCTGAGCGAGACCGGCATACTGCAAATGACCCCGGGGCAATGGTTTGACGAAGCCACGGACCGTATCGAGGTCCTGAACGGAATTCGCAATGACCTTCTCGATGAAGTCGCCGTCGTGACACAGGCCGAGGTGTCCGCAGCGCGTAGCGCGTTGGTGACCACTTCCGTAATGGCTGCCGGTGCGGTGGTGTTGGTGCTTGTCCTGGTTGGGTTGATTACCGCGGCGATCACCGGTCAGGTGCGCAACCTGCTGGAGGGTGTTCGTTATGCCATGGATAACAAGGATCTGTCTCAGCCGCTGACCGTCACCTCGCGGGATGAGATAGGTGATATCGGACGGGCCGTCAATGACCTGTTCCAGCGCTTTGGCCAGGCGTTGCGTCAAATCGATCAAGCCAGTGTGCAGCTTGCCACCGCCACTGAGGAAACCAGTTCAACGGCCTCCCAGAATGCCGGTCAGGTGCGGAACCAGCAACAGCAGATCGAGCAAGTGGCCGCGGCAACCGAGGAGATGTCCGCTACGTCGGAGGAAATTTCCCGCAACACCCAGCAGGTGGCCGAGGCTGCAACCAGCGCGACCGACAAGAGTCGCGAAGGTGAGCGGGTACTGCGGACCAGCGTCGAGCGAATCCATGAACTGGTCCAATCGGTGCAGCAGGTCAATCAGGTTATTGAAGAGCTGGAAGGGCGGAGCGGAACCATTAGTGAAGTCATCAATGTCATTCGCCAAGTCGCAGACCAGACCAACCTCCTTGCACTCAATGCGGCTATCGAGGCGGCCCGGGCCGGCGAGCATGGCCGGGGCTTCGCGGTGGTTGCGGACGAGGTCCGTACCCTGGCGCGCCAGACCCACGAGTCGACCACTGAGATCGAAGGCATCATCAATGGCTTCCGCGACATTACCGAAAATGCCGGCCGCTCGGTAACAGCCAGCTACCAGCTGGCCACACAGACTAGCGACAGTGCCGGAGAACTGGAAAAAACCTTGGCGGACATTCTGGCCGATGTGGGCCGTATATCCGATATGGCGACGCAGATTGCGGCAGCCTCTGAGCAGCAGGTTTCCGTGACCCGTGAGGTGTCTGGCAACATGGAGTCGGTAAGCGAGGTCGCTATCCTGACCCTAACGGGTTCGCAGGAAATTACCCAGGTAACCGGCGAACAGGCCCGCCTGGCCAGGCAGCTCCAGGATTTGGCTAACGAGTTCCGGCTACCGGCCACGGTTTAGCAGGATGATGAGTGTCCGATCGATTTGGTTTTGACCAACTCGGCGTAGCCTTTCGTCCCAACTAAATTCCATAACCCTCAAGCCAACGGACTGGCTTGGCCATACGAGTGGGCTTGACCCGCACCAAGTAAGGAAGGGATGTATCTACCTGAGATTTCTGTTCCCCTGGCGCAAATGATAAGGATTAGTTCGATCTGATGTTTTCAGGATGAAGCATCCATCGGCAACAAAACCTGGTCCAGGGCGCGGGTCCTTAACGACTAGCACCGGGGAACAGCCTGTCCTATAGTCATAGGTCACGAATTCTTGCTTTATTCGGTGGGAGACTAACTTTATTAACTGAGCGCCGCCATGCTGTAAAACTGGCTATGCGAGCTCTGCGAAGCGATGGCAGGCTATTTGATTCTCAGGATGAGAAAGAGGGTAGCATGAACCCAACGATTAAACTGCTCAAGTCACACCGTTCTATTCGTAAATTTCTGGACTGGAAGATTCGCAACGAGCTTTTTGAAGAGCTGATTCGTGCAGGCCAGAGCGCTGCCACCTCCAGTCACATCCAAGCCTATTCCATTATCCATGTCACCAACAAGAAAATCTGCAAAGCCCTGGCGGAGCTGAGTGGTGGCCAACATTATGTATTGGATTGCTCGCATTTCCTGGTGTTCTGCGCTGATATGAAGCGGCCCACCGATGCCGCCGAACGTGCGGGAATCGAGGTGGTCAGAGGTACGACAGAGCAATTATTAGTGGCCACTGTTGATACTGCTCTGGTTGCCCAGAACGTGGCGACAGCAGCAGAATCTGAGGGCTTGGGTGTCTGTTACATTGGTGGCATTCGCAACGACCCTGCCGAGGTGAGCACACTGCTCCGCCTGCCAGACCATGTCTACCCGGTGTTTGGTATGTGCATTGGTTATCCTGACCAAAAACCTGAAATCAAACCGCGCCTTCCTATGGCGACGATCCTGAAGCGGGATTACTACGAGGATGAACAGGACGTGGCGCTGGTGGCGGAGTACGACGACACCATCAGCGCTTATTACCAGGCACGTAGCGCCGGCAAAAAACACTCCACCTGGTCAGAACAACTTAAACCGCTATTTTCCACCAAACTGCGCGGTCACATGCGTGACTTCCTGCGAGCCAGGGGCTTTGAGATGAAATAGCGACTTTGGCGGTGTCATCGTATTCGGATATTCAAATGGGGGCGGTCTACTTCATTCATGGATGATAGGCGGTGATGAGGGGCAGAGCGATTTAGCTTTAACGAACTCGACCACGTACTCGTTTTTTATCCGGGATTCAGATCCTTACAAGCCAAACCCGCCCTAACAGCCTTCCTCAACGTGATTTACGGCGGGGTGCGACGGCTGATAGTCGCCCGGGGCCCACCTCTTGGGCAACTTGGGCTATCCGAAGAGGGACGGGTCCAGGGTGCGCTGTCGACTAGGTGAGCAATGCAGTATAGGTACGCCCGTTCCTGGTCGTTGGTGTCGACAATATGCCAGGGAACGTAGCTGGTTTGGGTCATGATTAACATCGCATCGTAGGCACACCAATAGTCGTAGTAACGGCGAATTGCTTCAATATCCATTAGGGAGAGTTTCCAGTGCTTGGGAGGGTCCTCGATTCGTTCGCGGAAGGGCTCCTCCTGCTCCTCGGGGTCAGCATCCGGTCAGTGCTTGAGCAGCCGAATGCCGGTTTCAACCAGAGAACGCTCGAAAGCTGGGCAGGTGCGAACGAACTTGCCATATCTTCTGCGGAACAGCATCCCATGAACCGCTGCACCCCCGTACCAACTGCGGTCGAACAGGACCGCCCCGCCGCCGGCGGGTAGGTGGGGAATATAACGCCGCCCTTGCCCTAGTATCCGGCCCCTCAAACAAGAGCAAGATCCGGGCTCTGGTCTCGTGCACCCGGCGCTGCATCTCGCAAATATCAGTCCGCAGTTTGTTTACCGCATGCTCGTCGTCCTTCTTGGTGAGCTTAGCTACAACCCGCGGGTTACCATCTCCTCTATTTCACAGCCGGCCTGTCGCATAATCCAGTTGTGGTGATATGGGGTAGAACGATTTAATTTTTGAGCGTAGGTCCGTTTATCAATATCCCCGTCCGATACTCTCTGTCTGGCTGTGGTGCAAGCAAGATGGCGGGAAGGTGAGTTACTTGGATGGGCAGATCAATATTAAATCGATCTGGCTCCTTCGGCGGGGAACAGGACAGGACCAAAGGACCGGCAGCCAGTTCTCGCTGTTTGCTTTCCCGGCACGAGGGCATCCTTGCCAACTTGTCCCTTTTTACTCTTTCGTTTTTTAAGCATTCGTTGCCATTCTTCACGGCGATTATTTCACTTACTCATCGGCCATCTTGAAGGCAACAAGTGCGGTCAGGCCGGCAGCAAGAAAGCCCAGCATGCCTGGTTCAGGCACTTCGATAGGTGCTACGAGGCTTGTTGCATTGGCGGTAGCGGAGAGGGCAGAGAAGACCAGTCCAGTGATAACGTACTTCATAGCTAATCATCCTTGTTATGGGTCCACTCTGGCTTCAGCATTTTGTAGGCCAGTTGTAAAAATGAACGGAATATCAGATAGATAAGGCGCCGGCTGTAAGTCGAGTGTAAATATAGTTGACGCATATTTGGGTGGTGTAAAAATTATAGACACTATTCGGTGCCATTCGCGAAACGCATGAACGACAGGGCTTCCTTTGCTACCGGTGCAGGCTTAGGCGGGTCTGGATCACCCAGTCGCTAGGGCATTAAAGGCCGAAATTGATCCGGGGGATGCAGAAGGTGGCAACGCGCACTGTTCTCGTCGGGTCTAGTCTTTCGCCGCCGTTGGATGAAACATACTCGCTTCAAACATTCTTTTCCTGTATCGCTTATCATGGGGGACCGTAGTTGGCGCAAAAGCTGACCGTTAACCTGGAGGATATGATGAGTAAGAAACCTGAGAAGGCGACATTGACGACTGCCATGATCGAGGAGCAGACGGCTGCTTTCCTAAAAGCGGGCGGAACAATCGAGTATGTGGATAAAGGCAGAAGTAAGCAGTACGAGGATCAAGGGTCAAAGCAGAGTGCCCAGAAAGCAAAATGAACATCGGCACAGATCGCGCCTGGCAAGCTTGAGGGCGCGTACTTTTTTGTCCAAGCCATGCTTCGTTCAGCTCGAAACGCTGGAATTCTCAAAGTCAAGAACAGT
Organism: Marinobacter nanhaiticus D15-8W; assembly: GCF_036511935.1. Taxonomy (NCBI): domain Bacteria; kingdom Pseudomonadati; phylum Pseudomonadota; class Gammaproteobacteria; order Pseudomonadales; family Marinobacteraceae; genus Marinobacter; species Marinobacter nanhaiticus. The sequence continues at coordinate 1,168,796 of NZ_AP028878.1, forward strand.
AGCGAAGTCATAAACTTTAAAGTTGACCAGCCTCGCGTAGCCCTCCTCTCTTTGAAATCAGTTCCCCGAAGTCGCTAGCGTGCGCAAAGCCTTCGCACGAACACGGCCTTTAACGTCGATTTAATTTACATGTCGATTGGCCAAGCCTTTTTAATTCCTAATTAGTTAATTGTTTTTAATGTTATTTGTTTTTTATGGAGCGTTTTGTGCTTATGGCTTGTCCGTGATTAGATTTTAAAATACTAAAAAGGAGTAAGAGCAATGGCAGTGCTCTATAAAACGCTAGCGTTTGTACTTTCTCTTGGATTAGCCTCATCTGCGTCGGCTTTGGTCATCACGGATGTGAATAATCCCTATACCTTCCTGAATGAAGGTCAATCGAAGACCATTACGCACGACCTGACTGATGACGGCGTGCCTACTGATTTCTTTGTGACCGCGGCTTCACTGACGTTGAGCTTCTCTGACGGCACCTTGTTCGGTGATTTCGCGTTGGATCTGGCCGGTATTACCGGCGCCGGATTGAGCGGTACCTATGAAGTGGGTGGCACCCACCTGTTCGGATTCGACGTTCGTGTGCTGGGCGTAGGCCCTGCGGGTATCTCTGCGCTTAATTCACTCGGCATGCTCGAGGTCACCGTGACCGCTCTGGACACCGAGTGGTGGGCGGGCCACAACGACTTCTGGTGGAAAACCTCACGACTTGACGCCATCGTAGAGGCTCACGAGGTACCGGAGCCGGCCTCCCTGGCGCTGCTGGGCCTGGGCCTGCTTGGCGTAGGTATGGGTAGCAAGCGTCGCCGTAACGTTTGAACGCTCGGTCGGTACCTTCGTTGCTCGAAGGTACCGACTATCCCAACCGGGGCGTTCCGCGCGCCATCTTCCAGTACACCCCCCTTTCATTAAATCTTGGTATCTATCGAAGGTTGGTCTCGCTTCCTTGCGGATGGTTGTACCCTTCGTCGAACTATACTGCGGGCTGAATCCCCGAAGTTTTTTTTCTGTTTGCTGCCCCATACGACGCGACAATGTTAAATCTTGATTTCCGAACGCTCGTTGCAATCCTGGCCATCACCACGTTTGTCGCAGCGATGTCCATGTACTTTTTCTATCGACTATTACCTGAAGTGGCGGGTCTTAAGCAGGCGGCCATTGCCGGCGGCTGGCAGGTTGTTGCCTCGCTATTTCTGCTGGGGCGGGAGCAGGTCGGCGTGTTGGTCTCCATCCTGTTTACGAATATTGGTTACTTTCTCGCGTTCGCTTTCTATTACCAGGCCGCCCGGCTCTTCGATAACCGCCGCCAGGATTGGCGACTGCCAGCCATCGTCATCGGTGTCTTGATGCCGTTATTGCTGATATTCCATGGCAGCGACTATCTGGGCCTGCGCATTGTCCTGAGTTCGTTGGGATTGTTCGTGCTCGGGATGATGCCGGCCAAGGTTCTCTGGGAGGGCGCGGAACGGCTGCCCGGACGCCGCGCGTTAAGTATCCTGTTTGCCATTTTCAGCTCGCTTGCGCTCTTCAGAATGATAGCGACACTCCTTTACCCTGTTGGGCGCGGCGTGCTTCTGGAGGTGAAAGGGTATTCGATGTACGTGATTTTTATCTGGGGCATCATTGAAATTATCGGAATCACCGTCGGCATTATCGTCATGGCTTCGGAGCGTCTGCGTGAAACATTGAATCATCGTCTTGCCGACCTCGAAGTGGCCAGGGACGTGGCCCACCAGACTTTGCAGGACCAGCAGAATTTTCTTGCCATGCTGACGCATGAGTTCAAAACGCCGCTCAGTATCATCAAAGCCAACGCCGATTCCATCCTGGTTTGTACAAAAGCGCCTGATCGTTTCATCGAAGACAGCGTTGACCGGATACGGAGTACCTCCACACGATTGGCGGGCTTGGTGGACGATAGTCTGAATGGTGCTCTTATATCCCAGGCCGTCGATAGTGATGACTATCGATTCGAACGCATCGATATTGCGGCCTTGCTCGAACAGCTATGCCAGGAAAACAGCGTCCGCTTCGTTAACGGGTGTGGGGCGAGCAGGGTAGAGATTCAGGGCGATCCCTTCATGGTGCATATCCTCTTATCCAATCTGATCGATAACGCCCGGAAATATGCGGCCAACCTGGACAACATCGAAGTTCGTCTGGATCGTGCCACTGGCGAGATATCGGTAATCGTGGTTAACGATGGCCCCGGTATACCCGATGCTCAGCGGCACACGGTGTTCGAAAAATACTTCAGGGCGGAGAACAGCCGAAAGGCGACCGGGTCGGGATTGGGGTTGTACTTCGTAAAGCGTATAGCGGAACGCCACGGTGGCAAGATTACCCTGGAGAGTGATGAGCTGACGCGCTTTGCACTGACCCTGCCGCTTGCCAGCGCTTCAGGTTATAGCGGTTAGCCTCAACAACTGTGCTATGGTTTTCTTGCGTTTTATCCGCCCATTCCATGAGTTTATGGTCGACGGAGATACTATGCATGCCGACACCCGAGTGCTGATTGTCGACGATGAACCTGAGTTCAGTGCGCCGATCAAAGCGATTCTCGAGCAATATGGGATGGACGTCAGGGAGGCAGCGACCGCAGCGCAAATGCATGAGATCTTGCAGCGGTTCGAGCCGGATTTGCTGCTGCTCGACGTTAACCTGCCTGACGCGACGGGCCTGGATATCGCCCGTCAGATAAAACAGACGCGGCATCTCGACATCATCATGATGTCGGCGCTGAAGACCGTCGAAAACCGTGTCGATGGACTTCACTCCGGCGCTGACTACTACCTACCAAAGCCGGTGGATATCCGCGAACTGCTGGCGGTCATTGCGAGTCGCCGAAAGGGGAGCGAAAGCATAGCCAGGCCAGCGGAAAGGTGGGTGCTGGATATCTCTCAATGGCTACTCACCACTCCCGATGGCGAACGACATACACTGTCTATATCAGAGCGCAATCTGCTTCAGGCTCTGGCTTCCCATGCAGGCGAGACAGTACGCCGGTCGCAGCTCTACGAAGCCTTGGGCGTAGAAGACTACGAGCCTGAGAGCCGACGCCTCGATATCAACATTTCCCGCCTTCGTCGCCGCTTCACCAACGACCGCTACACCCTTCCCATCAAAACCGTTCACAGCCTTGGCTACCAGTTTAGCGAGCCGGTCAGGATCTGTTCCTGAAGCGACCGGCTGAGCTGCGCCTGACGGTGTTACAACTCGAAAGATAATTCGAGGTTCCCCCGTGATAGATTTCCCCCAAATCCCGCTATGGCGCGGTTTTACCGCGTTATTTCACTGGACCGTTACGGTCGACGACAGCCGGGTCATGGGTGGGTCGTATTCCACCGCCCCGGTGCTCGCAGACATGCAGGTGATGGATGCAGGCTGATTCACGGTTTGACGTCTGAACTTGCCCATGAACAACCAGCGATAGGACGACCTGGTTTTGCCTTGGGGCTGTACGCCCAAGGCGTGGTTGGTTGCGCGACTCGCTTGGATCCGAACGCCGACCTCCTTGCAGTCACCCTGGTTCACGTTAAGGAACGTCGTGGCCGGCCGTCTCAAGGCCTCGCTTTGTCGTGGTAACGCCACCGACGGCTCGGCCTACGTTGACTGAGGCATAAACAGGCACGTGCTGAATAACTAAAAATGCGCTGGAGGTTCATTCCGTCATGAGTTCTCGTTCTCTCAAGGTGATCAGCAGTTGTGTGTTGCTGATCGTTGCCAGTTTGGCATCTACGGCCGCTTTGGCGAGTCACTTCCGAGGTGGGTCGATCACATGGCAATCGGTGGATCTGGATGGCGACGGTCAGAAAAACGATGTCCAGGTCACGGTAAAGACCGCATGGCGTTTGAACGGCGGCACGCCTCCCTCGGCGGCTGCGATCAATGCCACGCCGGCACTGACGTTCAGCGAGGTTGGAACCGGAACGCTGACCAAACTGAGCGAAAGCCCCGACGCCAATGGGCAGTATGAGCTCAGTACCAAGATTTTCCAGGCCAAGGATCTGGACCTCAATACGACGTACGCGCTGAACTACACCAGTTGCTGCCGTATCTCGAATCTGGTCAATAACGCGAATGGCGACTGGAATATCCAGAGTACGATCAACCTCGCCAACCGTAATCTGGCGCCCAAGATCGACCTGCCCATTATCTTCGAGGTACCCCAGTTGCAGCAGGATGGCTCGACCTTGCTGAACTGGACCTTCAATACCGGTTCGACGGACCCGAACGCGGACAAGCTCAAGTTCCGGCTCGCTAACGTGAATGAACTCGGTGGTAGTGGTTCGGTGCAGCCGGACGGCTTCTCTATCAACCCGAATACCGGTGTCATTAACTGGGCGAACTCGGGCAACCTGGCGCCGGGGCTCTACAGTGCCGGTGTGGTTGCCGAGGATGTGGACTCAAACGGCGTGATCAAGTCCAAGTCTCACGTCGATTTCATCCTGTATCTGCAAAACAAGAAGGCTGTCCAGTTCACCACGTCGGATAACGTCACCGAGACCCGCAATATCATTGTGGAGAAGGGGACGACCTACACCTTCGACGTGAATGGAACGGCAATCGAATCGACCAGTCTTGGCGATGTCCAGGGCGCGCTTTCGGAAGGCACGGAAGGTCAGTTCACGTTCGATCCCGCCGACCTGCTGCCGGCTGCCTATCCCATTACATTCGAAATCCGGGACACCACGGATAGCTTCACCAAGAATTACCTCATCCTGAACTTTATCGTGCCCGATCCCGATGCGCCGAAAATCGCCAACCTCGAGGCCGATCGCACGTTCTACGCCGACATTCCGGAACAGCGGGTCGATGAGAATCAGGATGCCGTGGTCACCGACCGGGACAACACCCATTTCAGTGGCGGCAAACTCAAGTTCAACGTCAGTTTCACGGACGGCACTCAGGAAATACTGGGCGTGATGTCTTCCGGTGACGGTGCTGGCCAGATCAACCGGATGGGCGACCAGATCTACTATGAGGGCAATCTGATCGGTGACGTGGATGCCGATGAAGATGGTGTCGGGCGCGCATTGACGATTCACCTGACCGGTAGCCATTCCACGCCGACGGCATTGACGGCCCTGGTGCGTGCGCTCACTTACCAGGATACCTTCGCGCTGCGTGAACCTGGTGACCGGAACCTGTCCCTGTTTATTGAGGACCCGGATCGCCGTAGCAATTCCTATAACTTCTTCGTGAACGTCCAGGCCCATCCCACCCGGCCAACCAGTGGCGGGCCGGTGGAGGCGGCGAACGCGTTGACGGTGGTGGAAGGCAGTACCACCACGCTGAGTACGGAAAACATCAATTACGGTGACCCGGACACGGATCGCGACCAGATTACGCTGACCGTTTCCGACTTGACCCACGGGCAGTTTGAGCTGATCTCGGCGCCCGGTGTGGCGGTCACCTCGTTCACGCAGCAGCAGGTCGATCTGGGCCAGGTGAACTTCGTGCACGATGGTGGCGAAGAGGCGCCCGTCTATAAGGTGTCGGCATCCGACGGTACGGCTTCAACGGTACCAGCCGATGCGCTGATCCGCTTCACCAACGTCAACGATCCCCCTGAGATCACGAATCTTCCCGGAAATAACGCGACTGCCCGTGAACCGTATCGCTATACCCCCACGGTGACGGATGTCGATTCGACCGGCGGCTTTACCTTCACGATCCAGAACATGCCATCCTGGGCGTCATTCGACACAGCAACCGGTACGCTCAGCGGTACGCCTGCGAACAGCGATGCAGGAACGGCTAGCAACATCGTCATTACGGTCGCGGATACGGACGGCGGCACGGCGACGGTCGGACCGTTTTCAATAACGACGAAGTCGAATCCTGACAGTGACGGTGATGGTGTGCCCGATGAGGTGGAACTGGTCGAAGGCACGGATCCCGGCGATCCGAAGGACTACAAGGATGAAGACGGCGATGGTGTGCCTGACTATGTCGAAACCAAGATAGACGGTACGGATCCGAAAGATCCGAAGAGCTACCGGGATAACACCCCGCCTGAGGTAATGGCGCCGCCGGAAGTTACGGTGAGTGCGACCGGGCTCTACACCAAGATCTCACGCACCCAGCTCGAGTCGCTCGGCAAAGCCACTGCGAGCGATAGCGTTGACGGTGTCAATTGCTGCTCGCCATATCCCCGGTCACTGGTTGACGATGAGCCCTTCTTCCCGCCCGGCAAGCACACAATTGTCTGGGCCGCGAAGGATGCCAAGGGCAACACGGGCACTGCTGGGCAGATCCTGAACGTTGAACCGCTGGTTAGTCTCAGCAAGGACCAGACGGTACCCGAGGGTGCCATGGCGACCATCCAGGTCGTGCTCAATGGGCCGGCGCCTGCCTATCCGGTCAAAGTGCCGTATACCGTGAGCGGTACGGCCCTCAATCCGGCGGATCATGACCTGGTGAGCGGTACGGCCGTGATCAACGCGGGCCTGACCACCACGATTGCGGTACGCACCGTTAAGGATTCCGTGCCGGAGGTGGACGAGACGATGGTTGTCACCCTCGATAAGAGCCTGAATCGCAGCCCATCCTATCGCCACGTGTTGACTATCAGTGAAAGGAACATCGCGCCCCAGGCGTCCCTGAAGGTGACGCAGGGTGGCGAGAATCGATTGATGTTGCTGCGTGACGGTGCCCCCGCGGTCATAAGCGGGCTCGTGATGGATGCCAATACCGGGGATACCCATAGCTATGAATGGGACACTGGCATCATGATCGACCGCGACCGGAACGACGATACGGTCACGCTGGACCCCAGTGTGATGGAGCCGGGCCAGGACTACGCTGTAACCCTGGTTGTGACGGACGACGGAAGCCCAGCCTTGCAGGATACCGTGACGGTGCACCTGCAGGTGGTGGATACGTTGCCGGCGCTTTCCCCGACGGCCGATAGCGATGGCGATGGCATTCCCGATGCCGAAGAAGGGTATGGCGATGCGGACCAGGATGGCATTCCGGACTACCTCGATAGCCAGTCCCATGCCTGTAGCGTCGTTCCGGAGGAGGTTGCGGATTATCAGCGTTACCTGATGGAAAGCGATCCGGGTAGCTGCCTGAAATTGGGTGTGTTCTCCCGCTTTGCCTCGCGCGGTGGCAGCCGTCTTATCGATGGCAGCGACATCGGTGCGAACAGCCCGACCCACTTGCCGGAGGATATCGCCGCGACCAATGTCGGTGGTGTGTTCGACTTTACGGTGGATGACCTTCCGCAGGCCGGCCAGAGCGTACGCATTGTGGTACCCCAGCGGGCGGCGGTTCCGGAGAACCCGATCTACCGGAAATACAGCGAATCCGCCGGTTGGCAGGATTTCTTCCAGGACGACAAAAACCAACTGGCGTCGGCACCGGGCGAGCCGGGCTTCTGCCCGACACCGGGTAGCGGCCAATATCGGCCTGGCCTGAATGTGGGGGACTGGTGTGTGCAATTGACGATAGAAGACGGCGGTCCGAACGACGCTGACGGTCAGGCAAACGGGTCGGTACTCGATCCCGGTGGCGTCGCGACGATCGCAGGGCTGGACAGCAGCGGTAAGCTGAAAACGTCCGGCGGCGGTTCGATGGGGCCTGTCAGTCTCTTGACGATGCTGGCCTTGGCCGGACTTGCGAGAGTCGCGCGCAAGCGAGGCCTTCGCAAGGACGGTGCGACGCGGTTCGGCGTTGCCGCCCTGGGTGCAGCTGCCGCACTGACGTTGTCCACGCAGGCACCGACGGCCCAGGCTGAGGGGCTGCAAGGGCAGCAACCGTCGCCTATCTATCTCACTGCCAGTTTGGGCTATGCCTACACGGACGTTGACGATGGGGATGTTGAACGTCGCTTTGCTGATCGCGGGTATCGGGCACAGGTTACTTCGACGGACGGCAGTCGGTTGGGGGGGATGCTGGGCGCTGGCTATCGCCTCAACGACAGCTTTGCCTTTGAGGTGGCCTATATCGACCTGGGAGAGACCGAAGTGAGCTTCCGCTCCACGCCCATCGATCGGGATATCGCGAATGTTTACCCGGAGTCCGGCCAGGGGCCTGCGGCTTCGGTACTTTACCGCTACGGGTTGAGTCAACGCTGGGGGCTGAATGTCCGCGTCGGTGCTTTCTTCTGGGATGGTGACTACGACACGAAGCAAGGCTCCCTCCATGTCGCCGACGCAGAGGATAGCGGTGAAGATGTCTATTACGGCTTGGGTGCCGACTACCGGTTCAGCGATGTGTTTTCGTTCAAGACCGAACTCCAACGGTTCGAGTTCGACCGCGATCCGAGCTACTACCTGTCCGCAGGCATGGAGTTTCGCTTTCCTGAACTCTTGAAATAAAACCAAACAGGCCAAGAACGGACTGATGTAAACCGTTCGTGGCCTGTTTCACTCCAATCGGTCGTCTTGATTGTCCCCTTGGATACCGCTCGGCGCTTCAAGCGTCAGCACGATGGGGCGAAGCCCGTTGGGTTTGCACTACTCTGCATCGGAGCCTTTTGAGGAGACGCCTTGCGGGCTCTGGCAGGCTATTTCTTGTTTCGTCGGAGACAGCAGTACATGAAAGTTAAGGTCTTTCTCTTTGTCGTATGCGGCTCGATAGTGATGACCTGGGCCGGGCTGGCCGTGGGACATCAACACCACGAACATGCGGACCATGAAATCCAGGCGCACCAGGCCTCCATCAGGATGGGAACGGGCGCAACGTATTTCACCGAAAAGTGCGTTTTCCTTGGGGCCGGCACAAAGCTCACTTATCACTTCGACGCGCCGAAACCGCTTGATTTCAATATTCACGTCCACTTGACCGAAAAAACGATCTATCCGGTAAAAGCCGAGAACGTCGCGCAATACCACGCACAACTGACCGCCTCTGAAAGTCAGGAATATTGCTTCACCTGGCACGCTCGCGAAAAGAGTGCTCGGGAGTGGTATTTCGACTTTGGCTACGAGCCGGTTCCAGAGCAGACGCCGCAGTAAGCGGCCTCTTCAAATTGCACGGCGCAGGTAACGCCGATAGCGGGGTTTCCAGAAATTCCGTTCAATGGCCCGCCGGATCGTCTCATCGTCAGAGCGTAAGGCGACGCCTTCTTCCTGGGCCTGTTTGGCCACATCGAAGGCGATAGCGCGACTGATATCCTGAATATCGGCCAGACTCGGCAAGAGCTTCTCGCCCGTCTGCTGGACGATGGGCGCCTGTTTCGCCAGGGCGTTAGCCGCGGCCATCAACATCGTGTCGGTTACCCGGTTCGCACCGGCAGCGACCACCCCGAGCCCGAGGCCCGGGAAGATATAGGCGTTGTTGCATTGGGCAATGGGGTAGGTATGACCGTCCAGATCGACCGGCTTGAAAGGGCTGCCAGCCGCAACCAGCGCTTTGCCGTTGGTCCAGGTCAGGATGTCAGTGGGTGTCGCCTCGACGCGGGAGGTGGGATTCGATAGCGGCATCACCAGGGGGCGGGCGCAGCCCGCGTGCATCGTTTTGATCACGTCCTCCGTGAACAATCCGCGTTGGCCTGAGACGCCAATCAGCACAGTCGGTTTTGCCTCCTCTACTACATTAATCAACTCTCGACCCGACCAGTCCTTGATCCGCGCAGGATCCTGGGCGAGCGCTGACTGGAAATCCTGCAGGCCGTTCATATCCGTCGTCAGCAGTCCATCACGGTCAACCATGTAGACCCGTTGTCGCGCTTCGTCCTCCGGCACCCCTTCATTCGTCATGGCGACTACGATCTGTGCGGCGATGCCGCAGCCAGCCGAGCCGGCGCCCAGGAAAGCCACCGTCTGGTCGCTGACCTTTTCGTTCTTCACCTTGCATGCCGCCAGTAACGTAGCCAGGCATACGGCCGCCGTTCCCTGGATATCGTCGTTGAAGCAGCAGGCCTCGTCGCGGTATTGCTTCAAGAGCCGCATGGCGTTGTTCTGCGCAAAATCCTCGAACTGCACCAGGGCCTTGGGCCAACGGCGTCTCACAGCGCCCATGAATTCAGCGACGAACGCGTCGTATTCTTCCGGACCAATGCGCTCGTGGCGCCAGCCCATGTACATCGGATCGTCGAGCAGCGCCTGATTGTTGGTGCCGACATCGAGGACGATGGGGAGCGTATTCGCCGGGCTGATGCCGCCGCAGGCGGTATACAGCGACAGCTTGCCGATAGGGATGCCCATGCCGCCGATGCCCTGGTCGCCCAAACCCAGGATGCGTTCGCCATCGGTCACCACGATGACTTTGACGTTGTCCTTGGTGGCACTGCGCAGGAGGTAGTCCATGTGTTCCCGGTCGGGATAGGACACGAACAGGCCACGATGGTTGCGGTAGATCTTGGAGAACTCCTCACAGGCCTCGCCCACGGTCGGGGTGTAGATAATCGGGAGCATTTCTTCCAGATGATCTTCCAGCAGATAGAAGAAAAGGGTTTCGTTGTCGTCCTGCAACGCGCGCAGCGTGATGTGTCGGTCGAGATCGGTCTGGCATAACTCGTATTGTCGGTAAGCGCGCTCCGCCTGTTCCTTGATGGTCTCCACGTTGTGTGGGAGCAGGCCGATCAGGTTGAAATCCACACGCTCCCGGTGCGAGAACGCACTGCCTTTGTTCAGTAGCGGCAGCTCCAGCAGGGAGGGGCCGGCATAGGGAATGTACAAGGGGCGTTGTTCTCTCTTGCTCACAATCACCTCGTCGATGGAGTGGATTACGAAGGCGCCAGGCGCTGGAGATGTCTCGAACAGCCAGATCCCGTTTATTGAGGGTAGCTGATATCAGCCTCTCTCGCAGGCCAGTGCGCCGCACTGATCGATATCAGATCGATCTTAGTGACTCCCGTTCTACCAAGGTTTTTCCAAGTTGACTTGCATCAAACTACTTGCAGTTTCCACCCGAACCACGTTGTCGATCCGCCGGTTCTCGGCTCAAGATTGTGGCAACAAGTGAAAGGAGGACTCGTTAATGAAAACAAAACGCGTATGGGTTGCCAGTTTGGCCGCTCTGTTGTTTAGCGGTTCGCTTTGGGCCCAGCAAGGGCAGCCTGACGAGCGATACCCAATGGGCCCAGGCATGATGGGGCCGGGGATGATGAACCCAGGCATGATGGGCCAGGGCATGATGAACCCCGGGATGGGGCCGGGTATGTACGGCCGCGGTATGCATAAGGGGATGATGGGGCCCGGCATGGACGCTCACGGCGTGATGATGGGGCAATACGGGTTGCAGGCGGACGACTACCTCAAACATCAGGAATGGTTGGATAAAACGGCGACAACGCGCCGTGAGCTATGGATGCTCAAGTTCGATCTGATGGAAGCGCAGCGTACCCATCAGCCTCGCGAAAAGATCGCTGAACTCATGCGTGAGATGCAGAATAAGCAGCAGGCGCTTCAGGAATCCGCACCTTAATTTTCGAAAGGAAAAACGCAGCGGCTGGCCCAATACGATGGGCCAGAGGATTTTCTATGAATGTCGGGCCTCGAACGGGTCACAGCAAACCCTGGCGTCCGCAGCGCCCCGAACCAATTGGACCTCCATCTTGAATTCGGGGAAGTCATTTGTGTCTCTAAAGGACGGGCCATGCTCCTTTGAACGACGCACTTGAACAGGAGGACGTCATGACGCCAGTCGTAACCGATCATGTGATCATCAATAATGCGCGTATTGCCTGTGGTGTGCATGGTGAGGGAATTCCCGTCGTCCTCCTCCATGGAACGCCGTCCTCGTCGCTAATCTGGCGCGATGTCATCCCAAAGCTGGTCGCAGCGGGCTACAAGGTGCATGTTTTCGACCTACTTGGTTATGGTCTGTCCGAGAGGCCATGGGATAAGGACGTTGATACGTCGATCAGCGGGCAACTGCCCATTCTGGAAGGCCTGATGGCACACTGGGGTTTGGATACGGCGCATATCGTCGCCCACGATTTCGGCGGCGGCATCGCACAGCAGCTTGGCGTTTTCTCGCCGTGCCGTCTGCTGACCCTCACGCTTATCGACACGGTCAGCTATGACAGCTATCCCTCAAAGCGCACGCGGCAGCAGATGGAAGCAGGGCTCGAAGTCCTGGGAAAGGCGCCAAACGCGCAGCACAGGCAGCATTTCCGGGACTGGCTGTTGACGGCAGTGGTCGATCGGGAGGCACTGCAGGCTTCAGCACTGGATACTTATCTTGACTACATCTCGGGTCCGGTCGGGCAGGGGAGCCTGTTTCAGCACCAAATCCGTCACTACGATCCAAAACACACCATGAAGATTGCAGATCGGCTTCACGAACTGGGAAACATCCCGGTCAAGTTGATTTGGGGCGAAGACGATGCCTGGCAGGTTCCGGACTGGGCTCATCGGCTCAACAGGGATATACCGGGTTCGGACCTGACGATTGTCAGGGGGGCGGGGCATTTTTCACTAGAAGACAAACCCGATGAGATCGCCGCGCTTGTTGTCGATTTTCTGAATGCGCACGCCTATCTCTGACCTGCGGGTTCAGGTGGTGAGCCTGAGGCAAATACCCCTGGTGCGAGGGCTGTAGTGTCTAGGTCAAAAACTTTAGAAACACTCCGAACTGCTCTAGGCTCAGAGTAACGCTCGATCTTGCCGTATGCGGCGGGGCAGGCGACTCTTGGAGATAGGGGCATGAAATCCTTGTCGAGCACAGGCTTTGCCATTTTCGGCGCCTCGCTGATTGCGATCAGCTATGGCCTCGCGCGTTTCGCCTTCGGCCTGTTCGTGCCGCCCATCCGCGACGATCTGGATTTAACGCCTTACCTGATCGGTATTATCGGCGCGCTACCGCTTATCAGCTTTCTGTTGGCGTCTTCGGTGGCGTCGTTCGCTGCGGTTCGTCTCGGCGCTCGCAATACGGCCATGTTGGCGGGCGTGTTCGGCGTCGTGGGCCTGGGGTTGATCAGCCAGTCTTCGGGCGCGTTGTCGCTCGGCATAGGCGTGTTTGCCTGCGGTATCTGCACCGGTCTCATGATGCCGGCGCTGACGGCCGCCATGCAGGTTCTGGTCGATCGTTCCATGCACGGGCGGGTCAGTTCCGTGATGAACGCGGGCACGAGTATCGGCGTTGCCCTTGCGGTGCCCGCCGTCCTGTTTCTTGCGGGTATCTGGCGCTACGCCTACGCATCCTTTGCCGTCCTGGCGGCCCTTGGCGTTTTTGCTGCGTGGTATTTCATACCTTCGGTCTCCCGCGTCACACCGTCGAATGCGGCGCCGCCACCGCCGATCAGCGCCCTGCAATGGTCGCGTCTTTTCAAGCTCTCGCTGTTTGCGTTTGTCATGGGGTTCGTTTCTTCCGCTTACTGGATCTTTGCGCCCGATTTGATGGTGACCCTTGGCGGTCTGGATGCCTCCGGGACGGGGTGGCTATGGTTGGCTGTGGGTGTCGCCGGGCTTGGGGGTGCCGTGGTGGCTGACCTCGCTGATCGAAACAATCCAGCCATTACCCAGGCCCTGATGCTGATGATGCTGGCTGCCAGCCTGGCCTTGCTGGCGGCGAGTCCCAGTCAGTTAGTGCTTGCTTCGTTTTCCGCACTTGTGTTCGGCCTGGCGTATATGAGCCTTACCGGACTCTACCTGATGACGGGCATCCGCCTCTTGCCGGGGCGCCTCTCGCTGGGGCCGGTATTGCCATTCATGGCCGTCTCGCTTGGCCAGGCGGCTGGCTCGCCAATTCTGGGCATATTGGTAAACAACCTCGGGTACAACGTGGCGTTCGCCACATACGCTTCCATTGGCATTCTTGTGGCCATGCTCTCGCCGTTCTACCCCCGCCATCTGGAACACGATGACGAAGAGGAAGCAGAGGAAGAAACCGGTCTCCAGGCCGCATACGATTATCAACTCCAGACCGAGGAGGGCGAGCCGTTCACCTATGACGAGAAAGGCACCGATGCCTCGAACCTCGAAGATCAGCGGGCTGAACCAAAGCCTGATACCCAGTCATAGGTTAACGGCAGAGAGGTGCGAGAGCCGGATCGATGATAGGCCTCGTGACATTGATTTGAATCAACCCCCGGCGGTCTATCGAGGGGTAGTTTATTTGGAAATACCCGAGGAGGAGGTACCACCGTGGACAAGGGTTCATCGAGTATCATTGTTGCCTGTGATGGTTCAGACCAGGCGCGTAGTGCTGCAAAGTTGGGCGGGAGCTTGGCAAGCGCTCTTGGCCAGCCTCTCAAGCTCCTCACTGTCTTTCCAGAATCGAAAGCGTCGAATCTTGTACTGGCTGGAGTCGGCGGTGACACGATGCAGGCTGAAAAGCAAAAATACGCCCGTGCGGCCTTCGATGCCGCCAGGGAGGTCCTGGGCGACGGCGTCGAACCTGAGGACGAGGTGATCTTGCGTGGTGATCCAGCGCACGAAATTCTGGAATACATGCAAAATAATCCGGGTTCCCATCTCATTCTGGGTCGGCGCGGCTATTCAGCCATCCGCAGCCTGACGCTCGGAAGCGTCAGTGAAAAGATTGTCCGGCATGCGACTGGGCCTGTCACCATCGTCGGTGCTTGACGTAGGTGCTTGAAGCTTGCCTTTGTGAACGCACGGGCTTGTACGCAACGACCTGAAAGTCATTGCGTTTGAAGGAGTGTGCGTGAAGACGAGGCGCTAAACATCGTGAAAGGGCGAGCGGGCCCTGTCAGAAGTGATCGTAGCCGAATTTCATGTAAGTAATACCGGGGCTAAGAATCAGTCGCCAGGCTAGCTCGACTTCATCGCGGCATTCAGGGTCGTAGGCTTTTACAGTGTCGATGAGGCACTCTAGCCAAAGATCGTAGAGATAAGGCTTGATGTTGAGCTCTCGGGCACTGTGAATGTATGCGATTCGACGAAGCACATTGTCGATGGCGCCGCTGGCGTAAAAGGCGACCAGGCTGAAGAACGACTTTTTCAACATCCGGCGTTGCCCGGCCATGTCCGTATTGCGGAATAATTGCCTGACTTCGGGCGACGAGCGCAGAAACCGTTGGTAGAAAGCTTCAAAGAATTCCGTATTTTCGGGCGTGGCCAGGAGGACGCGGTTGTAACTCTCGTCAAATATCTCCTCGAACGACATGACAGCCTCCTTGGTTACTAAGGTTCATCCTCTCTGGGTAACCGTGCACTTTCTGTCAGACGTCTAAACCATATTCTCCCTGGAACATACTCTCTAAAACGTAGCAGTCCCATGTGCGCAGGACCAGGCGTTCATTCCAGTTGTTGGGGCCTGACGTCCGTGCCAATCGTTGATCTGATGCAAGAAGCGGGCTTGGGCATTCAGCTAAGGTGGGCCTGTTAAGCTTCGTTCGAGACTGATTTTATGAGCGTAACAGCCTATAGCTTCGTCGCGGTCTTGATGGTGTTTCTGGCTATCGGTGTGTCATCGATCCGAAAGAAGCACTCTGACGTCAATGATTACCTTACTGCCGGCTACAGCACCGCACCCTGGTTGATTGGGCTGTCTTCGGTCGCCACCAACAATTCGGGTTATATGTTCATCGGCTTGGTGGGTTATACCTGGATGGCGGGGGTCTCGGCGTTCTGTGTTGCTCTGGGCTGGTTATTCGGCGACTGGCTCGTATGGTGTGGCTTCCACCAGCGCCTGCGTCGCTACTCCGAGGCGCATCCGGTGAATACCATTCCCGCACTGACGGCGTTAGACCCGGCAACCCAGTCAAGCCCGCTAAGGCTGGTCTCGGCTGTGATTACCCTGGTTTTTCTCGCTGTTTATGCGGCCGCCCAGCTCAAAGCGGGGAGTAAGGCTCTTAATGTGATGTTCAGCTGGCCTGAATGGTTGGGGGCACTGCTCGGGGCGGCCGTGGTCCTGTTGTATTCCTTTGCTGGCGGAATCCGCGCATCAATCTGGACCGATGCTGCGCAATCGTTCGTTATGCTCTTCGGCATGATCGCCCTGTTCGTTGCGGGATTGCTCGCCGTGGGCTGGCCCTGGGAGCTAGCCGCTGCGTTGGAGTCGGTGGACCCGACGCTGGTGCACTGGAGCCCCGACGGCCTGCTGTTCGGGTTGGTGCCTTTCATCCTTGGCTGGGTAGCTGCAGGCATCGGCGCTATCGGTCAGCCTCATATTCTGGTACGCACTATCGCACTGCGTAGCCCCGACGATGTGCCCGCCGCCCGTCGGGTTTACTTCGCATGGTACTTGCCGTTTGCCGTACTGACGGTCACGGTAGGCCTGTATGCACGCGTATTGCTCGATGGTGAACTCATCGATCCGGAACTGACCTTGCCCTTGATGGCTGAACTGTACCTGCCGGAGATTCTGACCGGCATGGTTCTCGCGGCCATCTTTGCCGCCACCCTGTCTACTGCCGATTCGATGCTGCTCTCCTGTTCTGCGGCGATCAGCCAGGATTTGATTCCGAGGTTCGGTCAGTCCTATGTCAGAACCAAGGTGGGTACTCTCGGTATTACTGTACTGGTGCTGGCCATCGCTCTCTCGGCACCGGCAAACGTATTTACCCTGGTCGTTTTTGCCTGGTCTTCGCTCGGTGGGACCTTGGGCCCAGTCATTCTCCTGCGCATCATGCACGCGCCCTTGGGCAGGCCCACCGCATTGACGATGATGGCATCGGGGATGGCAACCCTGATTATCTGGCAGCTACTCGGCTATTCCGATTCCCTGTATGAATTGCTGCCAGCCCTGGCCGTTTCGTTTTTGGTATACGGGCTCATGTACCCGTTCCAACACAAGGAGGCCTGACAAGTCATGGCGGAAGAAAAAGGTGACAAGCTTAAGGTGCTTTATGCCTGTGACCCCTACCGCGACCTGGAAGATCTGGATCCCGGTGGCCGGTTGATCAGCCCGGAAAATGCGCGCCTCCTGGTCGTGATGGCTTGCGAACTCCCCGAGGAGAGCCTGTCCTGGTTCCGCAAGCGTCTGATGCCGCCGCTACAGCTTAGGCGCCAAGTGGCAGCCCAGGAGGTCGAGTTGCAGGAACGGATGTTTGAGGTCGTCAAACGACTCGAATCCCTGGGGTATGAAGTGGATTCCAGAGTTCAGCGAGGGCGCAAGATCGGCGAAGTGCTTGTTGCCATGGCCGATGAACATCAGGTCGATCTGATCCTCGTCGAACGACGAAGGCAGACTGCTTGGCAGCGGTTACTTGTCGGCAGTGTCATCGATTACCTCAACCGCTATGCGAACCAGTCGATGTTGATTATGGCGCCACCGGAGTGACGCTTGCCTTGCGCACCTCGATTCTCATTCAGGGTGCGGTTCAAGCCCGCTTCACCATTTAGCCGCCGACACTAACACTAAAGGTGACGTAACACTTTCAGGCGGGCCTCGCGGGTCGCTTGCGACCATATACCTCCTCTAAAGCCGTTGCCTCTGGGGCACAGAACATTCCTGGCTACTTGGTCACGTTCGGAACTGGTGTCGAGTCATCCCATCGTGTGCTTTCGGTCGAGCCCTTGTTGCGGGCTTTCATCGGCTGGGGCGGTGGAGGTATCTCGTCTATGGTGGCGGGGTGGTACGAAATATTGGGAGTAAAGGAAAAGGGGGTAATTACCGTATTCCTCTAATGGGGTACGCACCAAGGACGTTGATTTTAATCAAGTATTAGCATGGCCAGGCTGTGGGGTAATAGCTGACAGATATCAATTGCGGCCTCTTGCCCAGGGGCCGAGATCTGTCCTCGGAGACGCCCATGAAAATCATGCTTGCCTACGATGGATCGCGGAATGCCAGGTTGGCACTGGCCCAGACGATCACCCTGTTTCGCGATCTGAATCCCCAAATCGTGCTTGTCGCGGTTGCTGAAAACCCACGGGATATCACCTCTGGCAACGAAGACCTGTTTCAGCAGGAAGTCGCCAGTCTCAAAGATGACCTGAAAGAAGCCATGCAGGTGTGCCAGGACGCCGACATCGTCGCCGAGACGATGTTGCTCGAGGGTGACCCGCGCAAGATGCTCCTCTTTGCCGCCGAAAAGAACATCCGTCCGGACATGTTGGTCATCGCTCGCCATAGCCATGAGCCGGATGGCGGTTTTATCGCGCGGTCCCTTACCTATTTCGTGGACGAACTGGACTACATGACCTTCGGCAGCGTGAGTTCGTTCCTCGCCCGGCGGATTCAATGCCCACTTCTGATCTTGCCCAGCCGCTAACCCGGCGACGACGCAGTTTTCGATTGATAGCCCAAGGAGGCTGACATGAAAGTCGCAGATGTCTTCCACTTCAGGAACGCCGAGATCAAGGCGTTGCACCTTACCTGGATAGCATTCTTTATTACCTTCTACGTGTGGTTCAACATGGCGCCGCTGGCATCGAGCATGCTTAAGAGTGTCGCCTGGCTAACTACCGACGATATTCGCCTGTTCGCCATCTGTAACGTGGCCCTTACCATTCCCGCCCGCATTATCGTAGGCATGGCCCTGGACCGTTTCGGGCCGCGCCGTGTGTTCTCGGTCTTGATGGTTTTGATGGCGATCCCGGCGTTGGTATTCGCTTTCGGCAATACCATGACCCAGTTGCTGGTCAGCCGTCTGGTGCTCAGTTCCATTGGCGCAAGCTTCGTCGTCGGCATTCACATGACGGCGATGTGGTTCAAGCCGAAGGACATCGGTTTTGCGGAAGGTTTCTACGCCGGTTGGGGCAACTTCGGATCCGCCGCTGCGGCCATCTCCCTGCCGACCATCGCACTGCATATGTACGGTGGTGAAGATGGGTGGCGCTGGGCCATCGCACAGAGCGCCCTGGTCATGGCCGCCTACGGCGTTTACTACTGGTTTGCCATTACCGATGGCCCCGCCGGAACCGTGCACCGCAAGCCGCGCAAGGCGGTAGCGTTGGAAGTCAGTACCTGGGGTGACATGGTCAAACTGATCCTGTGAACCATTCCGCTGGTTGGTGTCCTGAGCATCCTGGTATGGCGAATCCAGAATATGGGTTACCTGGGGACCACCGGAGCCGCAGTCTGCTATGCAGCGATCTTCGCCATCGTGTGTTACCAGATCGTCCAGATCCTGCGGGTGAATGTACCCATTCTCAAAAAAGGCGTGCCCGAGGACGACAAGTATCCCTTCAACAGTGTCGCGGCACTGAATAGTACTTACTTTGCCAACTTCGGTGCAGAACTCGCCGTTGTCTCCATGCTGCCCATGTTCTTCGAGGAAACCTGGAGTCTGAGCGCTACGGCCGCAGGCCTCATAGCCGCCTCGTTTGCGTTTGTGAACCTGGTTGCGCGGCCCATGGGAGGGCTGGTTTCGGACCGATTGGGGAACCGGCGCTTTGTGATGCTCAGCTACATGTTCGGCATTTCAGTTGGCTTCGCATTGATGGGGCTCATGAACTCCAGCTGGCCGCTCATCATTGCGGTCGGGATTACCGTGTTCACATCGTTCTTCGTACAGGGCGCGGAGGGCGCAACCTTCGGCATCATCCCGTCCATCAAGCGACGGCTTACCGGACAGATTTCCGGCATGGCGGGGGCATACGGTAATGTGGGTGCGGTAGTCTATCTCACCATATTCACTTTCGTTACCCCAACGCAGTTCTTCTACATCATTGCTGCGGGGGCCTTTATCAGCTGGGTCCTGTGCGTCATGTGGCTGAAAGAGCCCGAATCCGGCTTTGCCGACGAGTACCAGGTGTCCTCGGTGGACCTTGAAATCGAGGAAGAGGAGCGCCGTCGGCAGGCTACCGCCTCAGCTGTCTGATAGATCATCGATAGAGCGTGAGGAGAACCGCCGGGACTGGCCCCGGCGGTTCTTCGATTGAAGCGGAAAATAAGTGAAAAGTGGCCGCAACGTTTAACTTCAATCACCCCGTCGTAACACCCCTATAGTCCACGCCATGGCTCGCTATAATGGCGTACCCCGAACTGGCGCGGAGAACCTTATGCCAATCGAAAAGAATCAGGTGGTCTTATTCCACTACAGCGTTAGCGATGAACAAGGCAACACCATCGAAAACTCCCGTGACGGCGAGCCGAACGCCTACCTGCATGGCCATGGCGGTATTATCAAAGGCCTGGAAGAGGCCTTGGAAGGCCGCGAAGCCGGCGAAAGCTTCAGTGTCACTGTCACGCCGGACAAAGGCTACGGTCCGCGTAATCCAGAGGCGATGCAGCGTGTCCCGATCAAACATCTACGCGGCGCCAAGCGCTGGAAGCCGGGCATGATTGCCCAGGTGCAGACGGAGCAGGGTGCTCGTCATGTGGTCGTCGTCAAGGTCGGCCATAAGTTTGCGGATGTCGATACCAACCACCCGATGGCCGGTCGGACCCTGACCTTCGATATCGAGATCATCGAAGTTCGCGATGCTGATCCGGAAGAAATCTCACACGGTCATGTGCATGGGCCGGGTGGGCATCACTGAAAGTAGGCATCGGGAAGAGGGCTGCTTTGGAAGGGCGCTCGATTGGCACAAATAAATCCAGACCGTCTTGGAGTGCCATCGGGGATCAGCGTTGCGAGCGCCTGAGCGCCGCTTGGCAAGCAGGATGCGTCGGGTCCCAGCAGGAGCCCTCGAAAGGCCCACGCGTACTGTAGGCGGGGCGATGCCGATCATCGTCCTCGCCGGCGAGATCAAAGATGAAATCCCAAAGATCGTAACCGTCATCCCGGCTTGATTGGGCATATCCCTGCGGATCCCGGGCCTTCCATGCCGCCGCTGATTCACAGATTTCCGAGTAGTGTTCGGGCTGGCTGACACGAATTTCCTGGCAATAGGTTGCGGAGGCATCCAGCGGTAACCCTTCGCTGTTATGGCCGGTATTCGTGCAGCCGGACAGTGCCAGAAGCGCAATGTTCAGTACCAGGACTTTATTCTTCATCGGGTTCGCTCTTTCCGCTTCTGTTTGGCGACCGACCACTATACTTGGGTTTGAACCCGTTGGCCCCCACTCATTTTCTACGACAAGAGAAACGAGGCAAGGCTAAGGCATGCAAATCGGCGTCATCGCAGACACCCATAGCAAAATGCGCCGCGAAGCCCTCGAGGTTTTGGCTGGCTCCGACCTGATCCTTCACGCCGGCGACGTGGGGCGGGACGAGGTTCTGGACGCGCTGGAGTCGTTGGCGCCCGTGATCGCGATTCGTGGCAACATCGACAAGACCGGTCGAGCAGCGGAGCTGCCTGATGTGCAGGAGCTCGAATTCGCCGGCCACACTTTCTACATGCTGCACGATGTCAAAACCCTCGATTTCGATCCTCAGGGTCGATGCCGTGTAGTGATCGCCGGCCATTCCCATAAACCTCGTAACGAGTGGGTCGACGACGTGCTCTATTTCAATCCCGGCGGCGCAGGGCCCCGACGCTTTACGCTGCCGATTACGGTTGGGCGACTGGAAGTGACTGAAGACGGTGTGACGGGTGAGATTATTGAACTGTCTGTTTGAACCGGGGCGAACTCCAGCGAAAAGCTGTAGGACGGCGAAGAAAGTTGCACGGGCGGATGGCTGTGGCGCATGTTGTTGAAGGAAGAAGTGCATTGAATCAGAGAGGCACTCTGACCACCTGGAACGACGCCAAGGGCTTCGGCTTCATTACACCGGAAACCGGCGGTGACCGGGTCTTCGCGCATATCAGCAGCTATGCCGGCCGCGGGCGCCCCGTTTCCCGCCGCAAGGTGACTTACAGCGTTGCCAAAGATGGGAAGGGGCGGCTGAGAGCAGGGAAGTTCCAATACGTAGGTGCCTACCGGATGGGGGCCGGGCTTTCGCCGGGAGTCTGGTTAGCCGCTGCTGTTGTGCTGGTGTTCTTCGCCGCTCTGGCAGGTCTGTTTTACCGAAACGTTCTACCGGCCTCCTTTCCCGGGGTTTATTCTGCGATAAGCCTGGTCTTATTCCTGATGTACTGGATCGACAAGCGGGCCGCGACTCGCGGAGCCCAACGTACGCCTAAAAATACCCTCCATCTCCTAGAACTCCTATGTGGCTGGCCAGGTGCACTCCTGGCCCAGCAGGTGTTCCGGCATAAAACGCGAAAGGGCAGCTATCAATTCGTCTTCTGGCTGGCGGTGTTGGCCAACCTGGGCGCCCTGGGATGGTTACTTATTGCGCCGGAGGCATCGACGTTGCGCCAGCAGTTAGGCATTGAGCTACCTGGGTGACAAAGGCTAAAGTCGAGCTGACTTGAGGTCCTCATCCTTGAGCTGCGCAACACGCTGATGCCGCGGCTTCAATGGACAATGGAAGAACGGAAGTTGCGGAGGGGCGGTGTTGGAGGCTTTAAAGTCGGGGTTGATGGCCTGGTTATGGCCGGGGGTGTCGGTGTTTGCCGCGGCTGCCGTCGCCTATCTGGCCTACCGGGTGGCCCTTGCGCTTGTGCGCCACTTTTCCGAGTCCAGAACGGTCCCTCGTCTATTTCTCGACGCCGCTGCCAAGGCCCTTGGCGTGGTGTTCTGTTTGTTGGCGGTGGCCGGAGGGCTGGAAGCGGCGCCTGATGATCTGCCGTTCATGTCGGTCGTCCAGCACGTCACGAAACTGCTACTGGTGCTGGCCGTGACCTGGGCCGCGGTGCGGCTCACATCGGCAATTGGTGAAGTGATCGTTGCGCTGAACCCGGTATTGGAGGGGCAGTGGAAACGGGCCCGCAAGGTCGAAACGCAGACCCGTTTCGTTGTGCGTGCGCTGAATATCCTGATCGTGATCGTCGGCCTCGGCGCCGCCCTTATGACATTCGAGTCTGTGCAGCACATGGGGGCGAGTCTGCTTGCCTCGGCGGGTGTCGGTGGTTTGATTCTCGGCTTTGCCGCCCGTCCGGTGCTGAGTAACCTGCTGGCGGGCATGCAGATTGCCATTACCCAGCCTTTCCGTATCGACGACGTACTGCACGTCCAGGGGGAGTGGTGCTGGGTGGAGGAAGTGACTGCCACTTACGTCGTGCTCCGGGTATGGGATCTACGCCGGCTGGTGGTACCGCTGCAGTGGTTCATCGAAAACCCGTTCCAGAACTGGTCCCGCAACAACGCGGACCTGCTTGGCACGATCTTTATCTGGGTGGACTACACCATGCCGGTGGAACCGTTACGGGAGGAATTCATGCGGTTGTTGGAGAGTTCGGACCTGTGGGACGGGAAAACGGCCACAGTACAGGTCACTGATGCCAGCGATCAGGCTATGCAGATACGGTTCCTTGTAAGCGCCTCGGATTCCAGCAGGAACTGGAACCTTCGCTGCGCAGTTCGGGAAGGTTTGGTGACCTTCATCCAGGAACACTACCCGGATCACCTGCCGCGCTTGCGTGCGCGGGTGCTGGAGTCGCCTGAGCCTGAAACCCTAAATGGCAGTTGAGCTGTCGATTGTCGGTAACGGGGTATCGTCGCTTGCAGGCGATGCCTGCTTGCCAGAAGGGTGTGCTTGCAATACATATTCGACGTGGGTAGTTTTGATAGTGGAGGCATCCAGATGTTACCTGGATCTTTGCTACGTATTCTCGCCACAGTCGCGAGTGGTGCGCGTCTCTTGGCGCAGTCCGCAGTCTCCTGGGATAACGAACCGACAGGCGACGAAAGGCCACTCCCCCTCAGCAGTTGCAGTTCCATCCAAGAATAAGTCGTACCGGACAGCAAGTCGTACCGCGAATCCAATCCACCATGACTCGTTATTCAAGGCGCGATAACTATGGATATTTTCGTCATCAATATGGAAAAAGATACCGCCCGTCTGGACTTCATGCGGAAACAGCTTGGCGATATGGGGCTGGATTTCGTAAGGGTAGACGCCGTCAATGGCCATACGTTGCCAGAGATCGATGCCGAGGCGTTTCGGGCGGCCCGCCCGCGGGATGGGGTGAAGTCCTGGTCGCGGGGGAAGATCGGTTGCTTTTCCAGTCACTTTAAAGCGTGGGAACACTGTGCCAAGGCGGAGGGGGCCCATTCGCTGATTATTGAGGATGATCTGCACGTTTCCAGTCAGTTGAAGGCGCTCTTGTCGTCGACCGACTGGATACCGGAGGAGGCCGATATTATCCGTCTGGAAGTTTCCACCAATTTCGTCCGGTTGGCGAAGAAGCCTGACGTGACGGTCGCCGACAGGAATATCTTCAGGCTACGTTCCACCTCCTGGTGCGCGGGCTCCTACATTCTCAAGAAAACCACGGCACAGAAACTAATCAACATCGACAAGAAGCGCCATTGTCCCATCGATATGTTCCTTTTCTCCTTTGAAGACAGCCCGGTGGCGAGAGAGCTGAATATCTTCCAGTGCGTTCCAGCCATTACCCAGCAGGACAAATACAAGGGGGAGGGCGCATTGAGCCTGGGCAGCAATATCGAGAAGCTCAGAAAGCAGGACAGCCCTTTGGTCAGGCGACTGAAAGAGCTGCGGAATCCCGCTCAGGTCGTACTTTGGATGAAAAAGCTGGTTTTGAATTATCGTCGAGTGCGGTTTCAGTAAACCGGATTAAAAGGTGTCAGGGATTAGGATTAAAAGGTGTCAGAGCATATTTTGCGCGGTCCCACTATAAGGAACATCTGCCTGATTTTGTGAATTGGTTCTCATAAAGGGCTGGTCGCTATTTGACCACTGTAGGCGCTTTTATTATATGTTTTAGTCGCTTACACAAGGAGCAATATCATGGAAGATATTCAGTGGGGCGCGCGATCACGTGCGTTCGTTCGCAGTATTCTAGCCAGTACGCTTTTTCTGACTTTCACTCCGGCCAGTACCCTGGCTGCCATTCAAACCATCGGCGCTGGCAGCATTGCAGACCGACCCAACCCTGACGGCTACACCTGTGTCAACGACTACGGCGCCTGGATTCATAATGCGGGGGTCGTCGAACCCGGCATCGCCGGTTGTGATCCGGTGCAGGGCCCCATCGGGGAGCCAACGCCGCTTTATCCCCATGTGACAGGGCCAGCCGATGCCCAACCGACCGGGACACATCGCTGGTGGGGCTCGGTGGCTTTCTATGGCGATATGCCGATCGGCGATGCCAACCGGGCCGGCTATATCACGCCCGATCCGATTGCGGCGCGTATTACCGACCGCGGCTTCCGCATGGCCAGTATTCCCGATGGCATGCAGTTCAAGAACGGCAATACCGATACCTATGACGTGCCGGCACCGTTCGATGAAGTGTTTGACGGGCTAGCGATCGGCAACAGCCAGTTCAGCACCCTGGACGCCAAGATGTACGACTACTCAGACGGTAGTGTGACGGTCGAGTGGCAAAATAATGGTTCGCCGGTCATGCGCGGGACCTTTGTTCACGGCTCACCCTACGTCTATGTCGATGTCCTGCAGGGCGAACTGGAACTGCGCAGCAAGGCGCCTAATGGCCCGGAGAAAGGCGTCTTCCATCAGTCCGCAAACCAGTTGGGAATGTGGACCGACGTCGCCGGGAATCACGGTAATTTCCTGGTTGTCGGCAATGGCAGTACCCAATTCCATAACGTAGGAAGTGACGCTGTCCGCGTGTCTAACCCCGCCGGGCAGATTACCGTTGCACTGATCCCGACGGCGAATGGCGCCGTTCCGGATGCGGCCAAGATCAACCGGTTCGCCGCGCGTGCCCTGAACCGGGTGAATGAAGTCCGTATTGACTATCAGGTCGATGAACAGACCCAGGACGTGACGGTGACCCAGCGTTATCTGTTTAACGGCCAGCCGGTCGATACGTTCACCGGTTTGATGCCTTTGCAATGGAAAAATACGGTCGACGACATCAGCAGTCAGGACCAGATCCGCAGCGCCCGTGGCTACCTGAAATTCGGCAACTTGAGTCAGTTCCGCTACCGGCTGCCCTTCGTTGGTGTACTGCCGACCCTTCCCGCACTCAACCGGAGCTACGACAACGATAAGCTGACCCAGTTGATCCGTGAATTCGTTGCGCAGGGTCCGTCTGCCTGGAACAGTTATAGCGATACCTACTGGTCAGGAAAGAGCTACGGCAAAGTGGCGGAGGTCGCCGCTTTGGCTTACGAGCACGGCTTGACCAACGAGCACGAGATCCTGGTCGAGTGGCTGAAACTCGAGCTCGAAGACTGGTTTACCGCGCAGACCAACGGTCAGGCGGACGTCACCCGGTACTTCTCTTACGATGACCAGTGGAACACGCTGCTGGGCTACGACGAGAGTTTCGGCGCCCAGCAGGAGCTGAACGACCACCATTTCCACTATGGCTATTTCGTCCGTGCGGCGGCGGAAATCTGCCGGACCGATAAGAGCTGGTGTGCGGCCAACGCCTGGGGCGGGATGGTCGAGATGCTGATTCGGGATTATGCCGGCCAGCGTGACGATCCGCTGTTCCCGTACGTCCGTAATTTCGATCCGGCCAACGGTTTCAGTTGGGCGTCCGGTCACGCCAATTTCGTTCTCGGCAATAACAACGAGTCGACGTCTGAAGCGGCCAACGCCTACGGGGCCATCGTCCTGTACGGCGAAATTACCGGCAACGACGACCTCGTCGACCACGGTATCTACCTGCACACGCTGTCCACTGCCAGTTACTGGGAATACTGGAACAACATCGACCGCTATCGTGGTTTCGGCGCGCCCTACGATAACTTTGCCCCGGAATACGACAAAATGACTACGTCGATCATCTGGGGCAGTGGGCATGTCTTCTCGACCTGGTTCAGCGGCGCCTATGCGCACATCCTTGGTATACAGGGGCTGCCACTGAATCCGATGGTCATGCACATCGGACAGCATGCCGATTACCTGAGTGACTATGTGGATTTGGGACTGAGCGAGTCGTCGAACGGCAAACCGTCCGGCCTTGCCAACGATCAATGGCGCGATGTCTGGTGGAATATCTGGGCGATGACCGAGCCGGAGGCTGCGATCGCCGACTTCAATACCATGGACTTCAACTACGATGTCGAGGCCGGGGAGAGCAAACCCCATACGTATCACTGGATTCACACGCTAAATGTCCTGGGGCATATCGAAAGCGGTAAGGGCGAAATAACGGCGGACAGTCCGATTGCCCAGGTGTATGAGAAAAACGGCCAGAGAACCTACGTCGCCTATAACTATCACGATACCCCGCAGACCGTGACGTTCTCCGACGGTACTCGCCTCGACGTTCCGGCAGACAGCTTCGGCATCTCCGGCTACGGTACGCCCGACGACAGTGGCGGTAACGGCGGCGATAACGGTGGCGATGACGGCGGAAACGATGGTGGCGACAGCGGCGGAGACAGCGGCAATAACGGGGGTGACGACGGCAGTGGCAATGGTGGCTCCTGCAGCGATTTCTGTTTCTCCGAAGGCGCTGACAGTCTGACCGTTACGGCGCATGTGGGTACGGCTGTGGATCTCCACTATCGGGTCAACGATGGTCCGCAGCAGAACGTTCGCATGACGCGCAATGGCAGCAAGCACGTCTACACCATCCCGAACCTGGGGCAGGGCGATCAGGTCGATTATTTCTTCACCGTCATCGAACCGTCCGCCTACGATACGGAATGGTCCTCCCATACGTTCGGCAATGGTGGTGGAAATGGCGGTAATGGAGGCAGCGACGGCGGTGGTAACAATGGAGGCGGCGATAGCGGCTCCGACACCGGTGGAGGAAATGGCGACGCTGGTGACAGCGGAGCGCTAACCATTTCCCGGGCCACCGCCAGTACTGCCACGCAGAGTCCGTCACTGGCCGTCGATGGCGACGCGGGCACTCGCTGGGAAAGCGACTGGCTCAACGACGGGCAGTGGCTCACGCTTGACCTGCCTCAGACCACGGCGATCCGCCAAGTGGAAATTGATTGGGAAGCCGCCAATGCAGCGAACTACGATATCTGGCTGTCCGAGAATGGCAGCGACTGGTGGCATGCTTCGAGCGTATCCGGCCGCACATTCGGTAGCCGGACGGATGTCGTTTCGCTGAACCAGTCCGCCCGGTATGTGTCCCTGGTCATGGGGAATCGAAGTGCTGGAAATGACTGGGGTTACTCGATCTACGAAGTCCGCCTGATCGGACAGTAACGCATACGCGGGCCTGATGTATTGTCGGGCCCGCGTCTCACCGCGTATTGACTGGCCACTGTCAGCCTCCCTCCCATTAGATATACCGACACACCGATTCCCTTGACCAGCGTGTCTAACTGTTTTCCTGCCCCGATGTGATCACGCCTAACAACAAGCGTCACAACCCGCCCGTCCAATCTGGCTTATCACTGCTTTTCCCTTGGTCCGGGTCGCGATTGACATCAGGTGGCAAACGCTACCAACACTGAGGGCTTTCGCGAAGCCTGCTGTTTGCTTCCGGGAGTTTGCTGGATAAGGACGAGGGTAGCGCGATATAACGGGAAAACCCATAAGACCGCACTCCGGTCATCCACCCTGGCGAGCATGGGCTGACACTGTAGACGGCAGCGCTTACTGGCCTTGCTCGCATGCCTCTGTCCACACATCGTTCAGACACAAAAAAGCACAGCCGAAGCTGTGCTTTTAGATGGCTTGTTAATGGATACTTGCTGGTAGCGCGGGTGCCTAGTTCAAGCCGTCGTCAATCGCGTCGATGAGCTCACCATCGCTGGTGTCGCCGCTCAACTCCCAGAAGAAGGCGCCAGACAGACCCTGCTGTTTCACGTAATCCATCTTGCCTCCGATAGTGGCTGGCGTGTCGTAGCTCCACCACTGGTTCCCGCAGTGTGCGTAGGCCGTGCCTGCAACGACGCCGGTTGAAGGACAGGTATTTTTCAGGACTTTGTAGTCATTGATACCCGCTTCGTATTCCCCGGGTGCCGCGCCGCCTGCTGCCCCGCCGGGAGCACTCTGAGTAACGCCGGTCCAGCCACGACCGTAGAAGCCTATGCCCAGCAGGATCTTGTCTGCAGGAATGCCTAGTTCTTTCATGACCTGGATGCCCTTGTCGGCATAGAAACCTTCCGTCGGGATGCCACTGTAGTTATACAGAGGTGAGTGGGGTGCTGTCGGACCTTGGGGGTTAAAGGCGCCGAAGTAGTCGTAGGTCATCAACATATAGAAGTCGACGTATTGGGCGGCACCGCCGTAGTCCGCTGCGCGCAATTTCGATTCAGCGGCACCAATGGCCGACGTGACCAGCTGGTTCCCGAAGCGTGCACGTAGCGCCGCCATCAGGTCGCGGTAACCGTTGAAGCCACTGCTATCGCAGGTCGCGCCACAGGCGTTCGGGTATTCCCAATCGATGTCGATACCGTCAAACACGCCTTCCCAACGGGAGTCGTTGACGAGGCTGTAGCAGGATTCGGCAAATGCCTGCGGATTGGCCGCCGCTTCACCGAAGCCACGTGACCACGTCCAGCCGCCGAAGGACCAGATCACCTTAAGGTCGGGGTACATTTGCTTCAGCCGCTTCAACTGGCCGAAGTTGCCTCGCAGTGCGCCGGTGTCCCAGGTATCCGCAACACCGTCAACACTGTCTGCGGCCGAGTAGGCTTTGTCGTAATCGGCGTACGGGTCGCCGATGACGCACTTGCCGCCAGAGACGTTACCGAAGGCATAGACAATGTGAGTCAGCTTGTCAGCTGAACCACTTGTGACGATGTCTTTGACATGATAATCACGGCCATAGACACCCCAGTTAGTGAAGTAGCCGATGATTTTCTTGTCGCCCGTACTCGGTGGATCTGTCGGATCGGTAGGGTCTGTTCCGTCGGTGATAGCTGCGGTCGTCGTTGCGGTTGCCTGGGCGCCGTCATTATCGGTCACCACCAGTGTTACGGTGTAGTCGCCCGCCTGGCTGTACTGGTGAGCCGGGTTCATGTCCGTTGATGACGTACCGTCACCGAAGGTCCAATCATATGATTCGATGAAACCGTCCGCATCAGAAGAGCCCGACGGCTTCATGTTGATAGTGCCACCGATGCTTGCGCTGTAGGGGCCGTTTGTGCCGGCTACAGGCGCCACGTTTCCAGGCGGCGTTACGCTGTCGCACTCACCTTGCAGCTTCCATTCCTGCCATTGGCCGGAATGCGTTGCCGGGCTCTGGTTCCTTGTCCACCATGCGGCTTCGTATAGCTTGCCATCCTGGGTTGCCTTTGCGCCGCCGAGGTAGACTTCCGAAGCTTGCCATTCGCTGATGCCGGTACAGTCGACCGCGAGGGCTGAGGAAGATACTGCCAATGCGCCTACAGCCATCAGCCAGCGACTTAATCGCCCCTTACTCGAGTTAATCGTCATAATAATTCCTTTATTTATGTGTTTCTGTCCATGTCATGCACTGAACGCCGACATATGTGTAACGATAAATAAGACGTCGGTAGATGGCCTTGCATATACACAACTATTTTTATCGGTCAACATGAAGTGCGCCCAGTTAACCGGTATTGAAAACAAGTTCCGACTGTGAAATCAGACCGGTCTTGTCAATGATAAAAACCGTCGTTGAACAGCAAGTTTTTGATGCTCGCGATCAATGAGGTTTTAATTTTTTTAATATCAATGTCTCACTAATTCTGAGAGTTGGATCACATAATCTAAAAGTGACTAAAATATAAAAATGGTGTCAGAGCAATCGCTTACATGTTGTTACATTGGTGTAGAGAGGAGAAGAAAAAGGTGTCAGAGCAAATATCGAAATATATTAAAAAGGCCATATTGTTCCGTATTGTGGGAAATATATTAATGGTTTGAGAATTCCTTGAGCGTATAAATAAAGTATCAGCGCATACGGCGTAATTTTTGTCGTGCGAGATAATGGATGTGAGAGTTTGGGATGACTGGATGTTTTCAGGATTAATTCTGGCGCTATCGCCGAATTCCGCTAGAATTAAACAAGGCTAAAGGATAGGCCCCAATATGCAGTAAAAAGGAATTTGCCTATGCCCCGGAAGACACGGATGTATCTACCTGGCATTCCCGTCCACGTTGTTCAACGTGGCCACAACCGGGACGCCTGCTTTTTTGCGGATGAAGATTACCACTATTACCAGTTCCTGCTTGGTGAGGGACTGAAGCGGTACGGCGTCGAACTCCACGCGTATTGCCTGATGACGAATCACGTCCACTTGCTGTTGACGCCGGAAACCTCTGTCAGCATTTCCCGCTTAATGCAGCACGTCAGTAGCGTGTATGTCCGTTATGTGAATCGTACTTACCGCCGCTCTGGAACCTTGTGGGAGGGGAGACACAGGGGCAGTCTGATCGACGCGGAAAACTACCTGTTGAGCTGCTATCGCTACATCGAGCTAAATCCGGTTACGGCAGATAGGGTTACACATCCGGAAGAATACCGCTGGAGTAGCTTTCGGGTTAACGCACTGGGTGAACATAATCCTTTGGTTTCACCGCATCCTATCTATTCAGGTCTGTCTGACGACCCAGTGGTCAGGCGGAAAGCCTATCGTGAACTTTTTCGTTTCAGTTTGCCGCTGGAAGAGAGGAGGGCCATTGCTGAATGCCTTTCGGCAGGCCAGGTCCTGGGCAAGAACCGGTTCAAGGAACAGGTGGAGTCAGCCTTGGGGCGGAAACTGGGCCAGGTGCGGGTGGGGCGGCCGAGAAAAGAGCGATGCCACGACCAGCCCGAGACAGAGTCAGAGAGTCTCTGACGACTAAGCACCCATAGGGCGGGCCGTCTTGGTGAGTTCACCTCAGCCCCGATGCGCTGCCTCAATCGCCGCGACATCAATCTTGCCCATCTCCATCATGGCCTCGAATGCCCGTCTTGCGGCTGCGCGATCAGGGTCGGTAATCGCTTCCGTCAATACCACCGGTGTGATCTGCCAGGACAGTCCCCATTTGTCGCGACACCAGCCGCAGGCGCTCTCTTCACCACCATTGTCTACGATCGCATTCCAGTAGCGGTCCGTTTCCTCCTGGTCGACGGTAGCGACCTGAAAGGAGAAGGCCTCACTGTGCTTGAACGCGTCTCCGCCGTTCAGTCCGAGGCAGGGAATGCCCATGACTGTGAACTCGACGGTCAAAACATCGCCTTCAGAGCCGGCTGGATAATCGCCCGGTGCACGATGTACGGCGTCGACGGATGAATCGGGAAAGATCTCGGCGTAAAAACGGGCAGCCTCTTCGGCATCGCCGTTGTACCACAGGCGAATGGTGTTCTTTGGATGGTTCATCATGCGCTTCTCCAGTGATCTGGTTGGCCTTTACGGGTTGTCGTGCAGCAGCTTTGAAAATCGACAAGGCGAGAAATTTTTTAATTAGAGGTTCCTCAGATCAAACCCGACCTGATCATGTCGAAGGTGTCGAGAATGCGTGCCACGTATTGGTCTTTCGGCCGGAAGCTACTCTGGGTGCTGATTGAAATGTCCCGCTCCAGATGATCGAGCAGTTTGTTCAGACGTCGGCGATGCAGGCCGACCGCGGCTTGAATGGGATCGGATATAACACCGGATAACGCAGCAAATGCTGCCAATATGGCCATGACAGCGACCATTACGCTGGTCGTCATCGCCAGCGAGGGCTCCGGCGGAAACCAGCTGTAGTACCATCCGCCGATTGTTTCACCCAGGATAAATTCCCGGGCGGCCAAGGCCTTGGCAAGTATGGATGCCAGTACCACGCCCAACCCGATGCCCCCCGGGGTGAATTTTTGGAATGCGAACGCACCCAGCACCGCGCAGGAAATGCTGTTGGTGATGTCGGCCGAGGCCGTCCGGGTTATGCGGTACTGGCTGAGCGCGTCGGCGACCACGGGCTCGATCAGTCCGGTAAAGCGTTGGTGATCGATCGTTCCTGAATGTGCCGCGCATAGACGACCTCCAAGGCTTCGACCAGGTAGTCCTCCAGCAGAAGACCCGGCCGGCCATTGTTCAGTAGCTCGACCTGAATGAGTGTTGAGATGTGCTGCTGCACCCGGGTCGTAAAGCCGGCGGGCACAGAATCCATCAGGCGGTACAACCACTTCAGGCGGGCTCGTTTCCGAACGAGAAACTTCACCAGACACGCCAGGGCGTACACGGGCGCCCAAAGCAGGTTGATAGGGGCACGCATCATATCCCAACCGATAGCCTGACGGTTGGTCTCGATCGCGCCTGGGTAATGGAAATGGCGGTCAATAAAGGTGGGTATACGCCCCCTGCAGTCGTCGAAATAGCGCTCGATAGCTGAGCGGGTGGCCTGTTCTATCTCTGCTTCGGATATATCCTGGCCGGACGATGTAGCGGTGGACATAGCGATGGGTGTATCAGTAGCTCTGTGAATGACTGGAACATTAGACCGTAAAGATGGGCACGTTGACAGTCGTGCGTGAAGGTAGGAACGGTCAAACCCAGATCGCGAAGGAGGGTAAGTGGTGTTCACTTAATCTCCGGCGTCTAGTTCTGAAATAGGTAGGTGTAAACCTTATTCAGGACGAGTCACGGGCAACAAAAAAGGCAGCCGAAGCTGCCTTTTTCAAGCGGAACGCGTGCTAGTTAGATAGCAACGACATTTTCCGCCTGCGGACCTTTCTGGCCCTGGGTCACGGTGAACTCGACAGACTGGCCTTCTGCCAGTGTCTTGAAACCGCCGCCCTGAATAGCGCTGTAGTGAACGAAGACGTCCGCTCCGCTTTCGCGAGTGATAAAGCCAAAGCCTTTGGTTTCGTTGAAGAATTTAACCGTACCGGTAGTAGTAGACATAAAAGACTATCCTGCATTCGAATATTTAGAGTGCTGTCAGTACATCGGTATGACGCCCGATCAGCAGTGTGCGGAAACAAAAAACACGCGGAATCAAAAACAGGACGGTGCACTACTAACTACAACAATGTAACGTCTTATTATTGAAATGCTTTGCTCGATCTTTCCTGTCTATGCACTCTACGCTTATGGAAGGGTGATTGCCAAGTTTATTTTATAGTCACTAACCGAGGGCAGACGCTCGTTGAGAACAGAGCAGCAGCCAGCCTGTCACCTTGCATGAACATTCACCCGAACCGCCTCCTGGATTGGCATCGACCCTGTATTGA
This sequence comes from Marinobacter nanhaiticus D15-8W, assembly GCF_036511935.1. Taxonomy (NCBI): domain Bacteria; kingdom Pseudomonadati; phylum Pseudomonadota; class Gammaproteobacteria; order Pseudomonadales; family Marinobacteraceae; genus Marinobacter; species Marinobacter nanhaiticus. The sequence goes on from NZ_AP028878.1 coordinate 1,202,548, forward strand.
GTTCCAGAATCTGCCGACTGAGCCGAGGTTCGTGGAGCAGTTGTGAGAGGGTACTGGCAACGTCCGCGCGGGGGATCTGATCATGGAATGCCGCCGGGCCCAGGAAAACGGTGCCTGTCCCAGGCTCGTCGACCAGGAGGGAGGGGCGGAGGATCACCCAGTCCAGTTCACTCTGGCTAACGGCAACGTCCGCTCCTTTTTTGGTGGCGAAGTAATACTCCACTTCCTCACCAAGCTCCCGTTCTCGCCAGGATTCGGGAAGCACGGACACAAGCAGGAAGCGCCTGACGCCAGCGATATGGGCTGCGCAGATGGCTTTCTCGACGCCGTCGCCATCAATGGCTTTCGTGATCTCGCGGCTGCCACCGTTCGACCCGGCGCTGTATACGATTGCATCCGCATCACTGAACGCATCGGCGAGTTCGTTTGGCGTCATGGTGGCAAGATCCGCGATTTGGGCGTCCATGCCTTGCTGCCGGAGTTCGGTCTGCTGTGCATGGAGGCGCACAAGGCCGCGAACACTATCACCCCTTACGTGCAGTTCCCGGGCAAGCAGACTGCCGACACCGCCTGTGATACCGATGATGAAGACGTTCATTCCGGATGCTCCTTTTGTCTTTTGCGAGAGGTTATCGCTTTATCACGCGTTCCCTGGAATGCGCGCGATCACCTTGATTTCAAAATCGAAACCGGCCAGCCAGTTCACGCCTACAGCGGTCCAGTTCGTGTACGGCGGTTCCCCGAATACCTTCCTTCTCACGGCGTCGATGTCGTTCCATTGCGCCTCGGGATCGGTATGAAATGTTGTGACGTCCACGATGTCATCAAACGTGCACCCGGCGGCTTTGAGCACGGCAGCGAGATTATCGAAGGCGAGTTGAACCTGGTTTTTGAAATTGGGTTCAGGTGACCCATCTTCGCGGCTGCCGACCTGGCCGGAGACAAACAGCAGGTCGCCAGAGCGGGTTGCCGCTGAGTAGCGGTTGATGTCGTAAAGCGCCTGCCGACCGGCAGGAAAGATGGCTTGGGGCTTGGTCATGATTTCAGTCCTGTTAAGTGAGTAATAGGAAGATCGGCTGCTTCACTGCGAGACGCCGGACTTCCAACGGCCCGCCATCGCAACTAAGATACGAGCCGTATGTCAGTATAATCTTGCATACGCCGCGTATGTCAATAGGCATACCCAGCGTATGTTATCGATAGGAGAAACGTGAATGGTCGCGAAACGCCGGGCACAGATGGTCCAGGAGACCCGTGGCAAGCTGATTCAGGCGGCTCGGAAGGCTTTTGCCGCCAAGGGGTACGCCGCGTCATCGATGGATGATCTCACGGCCGAGGTGGGCCTGACGCGGGGTGCCCTCTACCACAACTTCGGCGACAAGAAGGGATTGCTCCAAGCGGTGATCGATCAGATGGATGCGGAAATCCTGGTACGTATGCGCGCGGCCAGGGAAAAGGCTGACAACACCTGGCTCGGTTTCATGGATGAATGCATGGCCTACCTGGAAACGGCCCTGGAGCCCGAGATCCAGCGCGTCATGTTACTGGACGGGCCGGCGGTTCTCGGCGACCCTTCGCAATGGCCAAACCAGAATGCCTGCCTACATACGACGATGGAAACGCTTCAGGCGTTGATTGACGAGGGAACGATTCAGAAAGTGGATCCGGAGGCTGCAGCCCGGTTAATCAACGGCGCCGCCCTTAACGCCGCGCTATGGATCGCGGCAGCGGATGACTCGCAAGCGGTGTTCGACAGAGCGGTGGACGCCTTCCGATGTTTAGCCGAGGGATTGCTACGGAAGGATTGAGCTTGACTCGAAGAGATAACCAGACGCAGGGCCGAAAAGTACGACAGGCCCGATGACTTGGTCGATACTGAACCTGCCAACAAACTTGATCGAATGAAGCCGGGAGGAGGGCAGTCGCCATGTCTGAAGATCAACCACTGGTCCTTAAAACCAGTGATAACGGAGTGACCACGCTAACCCTTAATCAGCCGGAACGCCGTAACAGCCTGTCGATGGCGATGCTCGAAGCCCTGTCGGCGGAACTGCACGATATTGTGGAGGACGCAGAGACCCGAGTCGTGGTCCTCGCTGCACAGGGGAACGTATTCTGCGCGGGGCATGATCTGAGGGAGATTCGAGAGAAGTTCGATGATGCTGATTTTCAGTTGGCGTTGTTCGACCAATGCAGCAAGGTGATGCAGCAAATCGTCGATCTTTCGAAGCCGGTGATCGCACGTGTGGCCGGAGTGGCTACAGCGGCGGGCTGCCAGCTTGTCGCCAGCTGCGATCTCGCGGTAGCTGCCGACACGGCTCGGTTCGCAACCCCGGGCGTGAACATTGGGCTGTTCTGTTCGACGCCCATGGTGGCCCTATCCCGCAATGTGTCACGCAAGCAGGCGATGGAGATGCTGTTGACCGGCGAGATGATCAGCGCCACTCGCGCCGAGGAGATTGGTCTGGTGAACCGGGCGGTGGATGAGCAGGTGTTGGACGACACCGTATACCGGATGGCAAGGACCATTGCAGACAAATCGGGTCATACCCTGAAAATCGGCAAGGAGGCTTTTTACCGGCAACTGGAAATGCCCCTGGCTGATGCCTACGCATTCACCTCCCGCGTTATGGCGGAGAACCTCCAGGCCCATGATGCCCAGGAAGGCATTTGTGCGTTTCTGGATAAGCGCAAGCCCGAGTGGCATGACCGCTAGTCGCCGGTAAGCCGGGCTGCCGGTGCAACCGACCCCCTGGTAAGCCCTGGCAGGCCGATCCGCCACTTGGGATCGACCTGCTTGGATAGCGTGCTTTGAAGGGTCCAGGCCGGATTCCCTGCCGATCAGGGTAGGGCTTCCAGCACCTTATCCAGGGTGATCGGGAAATCCCTCACCCGGACGCCGGTCGCGTTGTATACGGCGTTGGCGACCGCCGCGCCGGCACCGCAGATACTCAGCTCGCCAATACCCTTCGAACCCAGGGGGTTGGAGCGCGGGTCCGGCTCTTCCCGGAAGTGCACTTCAAGGGCGGGGACGTCGCGGTTCACCGGCAGGTGGTATTCGGCCAGGTCCCGGTTCATGAAGGCACCGTAGCGTTCATCGAGCATCAGCTCTTCCAGCAAGGCGTATGAAATCCCCCAGACCATGCCCCCGAGTATCTGGGAGCGTGCAGTCTTATGGTTGAGAATACGCCCGGCCGAGAATACGCCCAGTAGGCGTTTCACCCGAACCTCCCCGGTGTCCCGGTCCACGTGCACTTCGGCGAATTGGGCCCCATAAGCCTGTTGGGAGTAGTTCTCCTGATCGTCACCGGGTTCGACTTCGCCATCCATCTCAAGAGCGTCGCTTCCGCTCTGGCGAACGAGATCGGTTAGCGCAAGGGTTTGGTCGCCCCAGTGCAGATTCCCGTCTTCGAAGCGGGCATCTTCTTCAGGGGCGTCTTTCACCAGACCTTGCTCCCGGGCAACGTCGAGCAGCTTTTTACGCATATTCAAGCAGGCATCGTGGAGAGCAGAGCCGGAGCTGCCCGCGCCGAACGAACCGCCGGACCCGCTACTGTCCGGATAGGTGCTGTCGCCCAACTCGATGCGGACGTTCTCCGCTGCGAGTCCCAGACCCTCGGCCGCGATCTGGGTGAGGATGGTGTAGGTGCCCGTGCCGATATCGGTCATATCCGCCCACGCTGTAAGCGTGCCGTCGCTGTCGAGCCGAATCCGGGTTTTCGACGGCATCAGCATATTCACGCGGATGGAACTGGCGACACCGTAGCCCACCAGATGGCGCCCCTCGGTCCGGGTCCCCGGTTCTTGTCCATCCGATTTCCAGCCAAACTTCTCGGCGCCTTCCTTGAGGCAAGCGGCCAGGTCATGGCTGGCGAAAGGCTGGCCTGTGCTCGGATCCTTGTCAGGCATGTTGGCGAGGCGGAAGGCCAGCGGGTCTTGCCCGCACTTGTAGGCCAGCTCATCGATGGCCGACTCGAAGGCAAGGGAGCCAATCGCATGGCCCGGCGCCCGGCATGAGTCGCAGGGCGGCATGTCGACCTGTTTAACGCGGTGCAGGCTCTTCAGGGCGTCGGTACGGTATGTCGTCCGTGCTGAAGCCCCGGTTGGTTCGGCGAACTCGTAACCCCGGGCCCGGGGCATGAAGCTCTCGTGCCCGATGGCCCGGATCTGGCCATCGGTGCCGGCGCCGAGCCTTATATGTTGGATTGAATTACCGCGATGGGGGGCATTCTGGAAAACGTGGCGCCGATGCTGAGCCACCTTCACGGGCCTCTGCAGGTGCATGGCCCCAAGACAGGCCAGAACGGCTTCGTTGTGGACGCCCAGCTTGGATCCGAAGCCGCCCCCGATATAGGGGCTCATCACTCGAACCTTGTCCTGGTCGAGCTTGAGGGTGGTCGCAAGTGACTGGACCGAAGGCCCAATCAGCTGGGCTGATATATAAACCTTCAGCTGACTACCATCGAAGTCTGCGATGGTAGCATGCGGCTCCATCGCCGCAGCCGCCTGATGGGGCGTCGTATAGGTCACATCGAGCGTCACCTCGGAACCCTGGTAAGCCTGCTCGAAATCGCCCTGGGTGATATCGGGCTCCATGCCGCCGTCGAGTTCACTCGGAATTTCGTCGGCCTCATCACCGGCCCTGGTGGTCGTTTCGGCGGATTCGTAGCTCACCTCCATCAGCTTTGCAGCGTGACGGGCGTTCACCAGGGTATCGGCGATCACCAGTGCGACCGGAAAACCGTGGTAGGGAATATGGTCGTCGAACAGCATAGCCCGGGACTGGGTGAAACGCCCCTCTTCCTCCGGTTCATGGGGCGGTGTCTGGGAGGCGCTATTGTGGTGGGTGAGTACTGCCACGACGCCGCTGCTCTTTTCGGCTGCCTGGGTCGCGATTGACTTGATGCGGCCCTTGGGAATGGAGGCTTCAACAATCCAGCCAATCAATGGCTGCTGGGGCAGTTGGTGCTCGGCCGCGTAGGGTGCTTTACCCGTGACCTTCAGGGGGCCGTCGACCCGGTCGAGTGGCTGTCCGATAGATGCGGGATTGTTCATGCGATGACCTCCTCCTCGTCCTGGCGGGCTGCTTCCCTGAGCGTGGCGACCAATGTGCGGCGGGCCAGCGGGATCTTGAAGTCGTTGCTGCCATAACCCTGAGCGTCGGCCAGTTCGGTCTCAGCAGCGCGAATGAAATTCTCTTCCGTTGGCGATTGGCCGAGCAGGGCGGCCTCTGCCTTGCGCGCACGCCAAGGTTTGTGGGCCACCCCGCCAAAGGCGATATGGACGCTGTCGACCTTGTCGTCGACCACGTTCAGGATGACGCCGACGGACACCAGCGCAAACGCGTAAGAGCTGCGATCCCGAACCTTGCGGTAGATCTGTCGCCCTGGTGGCGGTTCCGGCAGTTGGACCCCGAGAATGAGATCGCCGGGTTCGAGTACGGTATCGCGTTCCGGATGCTCGCCGGGCAGACGATGGAGTTGTTCGACGGGCAACGTGCGCTGGCGGCCATCACCACTGCGTATGCTCACCTGGGCATCCAGCGCCACCATGGCGACGGCCATATCCGAGGGATGTGTGGCGATGCAGTGATCGCTGGCGCCCAGGATCGCGTGTATCCGGTTCTGGCCGTCGATAGCGCTGCAACCTTCCCCCGGTTGTCGCTTGTTGCAGGGGCGGGACGTGTCATAGAAATAGTAGCAGCGGGTGCGTTGCAGCAGGTTGCCGCCTGTGGTCGCACGGTTGCGCAACTGGGCTGTCGCCCCGGAAAGTAATGCCGCTGAAAGTAACGGCCAACGCTGCCTGACGCGAGGATCACTGGCCAGTTGCGTATTGGTGACCAGGGTGTCGACCTTGAGCCCCTTGTCGTCGCTGTCTTCAATCTGTCGAAGAGAGAGCGAGGTGATGTCGGCCAGTTGGTCCGGCTGCTCGACTTCATGCTTCATCAAGTCGATCAGGTTGGTTCCGCCGGCGAGGAACTGAACGGCGGCGGCTTCGTGGGTGCCGGCACTGATATCCTCGACCACGTTGATGCGCTGGTAGTGAAACGGTTTCATGCCTCAGCCTCCTTGCTCACCGAACTGGCGACTCCGGTCTTCTCGGCGGCTTCAAGGATGGCATCCACGATATTGGCATAGGCTCCACAGCGACAGAGATTACCGCTCATGCGCTCCTGTATTTCCTCCCGACTGAGGCTGACTTCGCCTTTGCCAGTCACATCGCTGGGTTCCAGGTTGGCGAGTTCATCCAGCATGCCTTGTGCCGAACAGATCTGTCCGGGAGTGCAGTAGCCGCACTGGAAACCATCGTGTCGTACGAAGGCCTCCTGCAGCGGGTTGAGCGTGCCGTCCTGGGCAAGGCCTTCGATCGTCGTCACTTCGCTGCCTTCACACTGCACCGCGAGGATCAGGCAGGAATTGACTCGCCTCCCATCCAGTAGCAGCGTACAGGCACCGCACTGACCGTGGTCGCAGCCCTTCTTCGTGCCGGTGAGTCCAGGTATTTCCCTTAATGTATCCAGCAGCGTCGTTCGGGGATCTTCGTTGAGTGAGACTTCCTGGCCGTTAATCGAAAGTACCGCCATGCCGAGCCCTCCTATGCTTCGATGCGTTTGTCCATCCTAGTGGATGTTGATACCCGCGGGGTTAACACGTGTTCAGACAGCGCGTATCGCGTGGGTGATTTCATCTTCAGTTGGCGTCCTTCAAATACCATTCGCCTTCGGCCTGGTTCAGGCAGATGGTGAGCTGGGTCGATTTGATCTGTTTACGGCTACGGAGGGTGGTCAGGTCCAGCTCCCGGCATGTCTCTGAATCCTCGGTCGTTTTGGCGGTCAAGCCGTATCGCCAGGTCAGGGTTCCGTCCCTTGAAACATAGGCTTCGATATCGCCGACCTCTGCCGTGCCGAGGAAGGTTTCGATCCTTTGCTCGAGTATTTCCGTATCGGCCTCCGAGACATTGACTCCTGAAGGTGCTATCGCGCTGGCGGCGCTACCGATGAGCTTGAACGGCGCCTTGACGATGCCCGAGATCATGCCGGTAAACACGTTTTCGCCGGCGGTTGAAGCCACCTCGTCGGCCTGGGTTACGATCGACTCGACCCGGTCCAGCGTTGGAGGAACCAGCTGACGAATGCGCTCGCTTTCCGCCAGGATCTGGGGAATCAGTGTGCGGTAGGCTTCCAGTTCGGCGAGAAGGGGCGGTATCTGATCGCGCGTGAGGGCAATTTCCTTGCGGATCGCCTGGGACTCGACGCGCATGCGTTCGGTCTGCGTCAGTATGGCTGGGACGGTTTCCCGGGTGGCCCTGACTTCATCGAGCACGGACGGCAGTAGTTCGCGAACGGCTGCCACTTCGGATACCGTGGCGTCGGTCGTTTGCCTGAGCTTTTCAGCCTGCTCCAGGACCGTGGGCGCCAATGCCAGGAGCGGATCAAGCCTTTCCACGGTTCGGGTGGCCTGGCTGGTCATCTGGCCAAGCGTACCCGCCGTGGTGATCAGGGCGTATCCGAAATAGGCAATGGATGCCGCCAATAGTACGAGACTGAGTGAGCGTATGTACTCGGGTAACGTTTTCATGGCGTCGCCTCCTCTCGGCCGAAACGTCGACAGAGCGCCGACGGCAAGCAGTAGTGTGAGGACGAGACGGTCGTTACCGCTTCGATGCAACCGTTTCCGGGGGTAATGCATCTTTTAATAATAGATCGTTGCTTAGAGGGCGTTTGATCGGTTGCCGTCGATCGAGAGAACCATCTCGAGGTACTATCCGGCCTCAGGAAGCGTTAGCGATAATCCTATGAACACTAAAACAGGGCTCTCGATGAACAAGCGGTATTCTTTTTCCCTGAAAACCCTAAGAGGCCTCGTGTGCCCCTGTCTGCTGGTGCTTGGGGGCTGTACAAACGTCGCTGGAGATGTCGCCAGAATAATCGAGCTGCCTTCTGCATCACCTTCTGGTAGCAAGGCTTTATTCTCAATTGCCAGCAACTTCTTCGTCAGCGCAGGTTACGACTGTGGCGCCGAGGTTAGGCCTGATCAATTTCGCTGCTCGAAAAACCTACGTGACCTGTATATCCACCAGACAAAGGCCGTTGTGGAGATTTATCCCGCTAACGACGAGGACGACTCGTACACATTGGTAACAAACCGGTGGGATGAGGGGCTCATCCCTGGCGAATTGGTGTCCGGCACCTTTTCAAACGCCGACGTGGAGGCTTTTTGTCAGTTCCTGCTGGAAGAAGAGATCGGTGAATGTCGAACAGGAAGTGAACGCGCAGGTGTTCGGTTCCGGTTCAACACGGCCGATTGGGGTTATGCTGCCTAGCTGTTCCTGGCCTGCTTTACCTCTGCGTGCGGGACTATTCTCAGCGGTATTAGCCGGGCGTGGTACCCCGTCGCAACAGAAGTCCTAATGCCAACGCCGCCAAGGTGCCCACGAACGCGGCGAAGATGATTCCGGTGGCTTGAAGACTAATCGCACTCGCCATCAACCCAATGCCGATGATGGGAGCGGAAATTGCCACGTAGGCGACAATAAAGAAAGTCGACGCCACAGCTGCGCGCTCATTTGCCGGGCTGGCTGCGGTGATGGCGCCCATGCCGGCACGAAAGGCAATGCCCTGGCCCATACCTGCAATGATCGCCCCCAGAATAAACAGGATCAGTGACTGGAGGTGAATGCCCAAGGCTACGGGAATGACGCCTGACACCAGTGTCGCGCTGCCCAGCGGCAAGCGGAGGTTGATGGGCAGTTTCCCCTGCACGAACTGGCCGACGGTTGATGCAATGAAGATACTACCGGCCACGCATCCGATGAGGAGGTGGTTCTGGTAGCCCAGCACCTTGCCCATCATTGCGGGTGCAATTGAAGTGAAGAATCCGCAAACGGCAAAACCGGCAAAACCCGCGATGGCTGCAGGTATAAACACGCCGCGTACTTCCGGCGGTACGCTCAGGCGCTGCAGCGACAGTTTGGGGTGAGCTGGCTTCGATGCGGTTTCCGGAGCTCTCCAGACGCAGATCAGGGCCAGGACAGCGAGCCCCGTATGCGCCAGGTAGGGCAGCGCCAGTGGTGCCGGTAGGTATTGCGATAAGGCCCCGGCGAACATCGGGCCGAGACCCAGTCCGCCCATATTAGCGGCGGTGGCAATGAATGTGGCCCGCTCGCGCCAGTGGGGTGGTGCGGCTTCCATGACGGCCACGGTGGCGGTGCCCGTGAAAATTCCGGCGGAGAATCCCGATAGCATCCGTCCGGCGAGAATAAACTCCAATCCGTTAGCCTGCCAGAACAGCACGTCGCTTATCAGTGAGCAGGCGAGGCCAGCAAACAGCAACGGCCTGCGGCCCAACTGGTCGGACCATCGACCGGTAATCACCAGCGCCGCAATCACGCCGCCAGCGTAGACGGCAAAGATGATGGTGATCATCAACTGTGAGAAACCGAAGACATCCTGGTAAATCGGGTACAGCGGCGTGGGTAATGTGGTGCCGATCATCGTCACGCTAAACGAGAAGGCAAGCCCGAGAAAAAGTAGCAAGGCAGGGAAACCACGCTCGTCAGGTGCACTCGGGCGCTTATGCTGCGCGGTCATCAGCTGCCTCCTTGGCGGATTGAAGAGGAATGAGGGGTAGCGCGTGATTGTATTCTTTTTCTCGGTCTGCGCCTGATCTGGTTAACAGGCTATCTATCTGGCGACTTGAGGCTATGGGTAATACCCGAAAAAACAGCCAGGCAATGAGTCCGATTTTTTTTATAGCGGGACGGGTTGATCGGCTCACCCGCGTCTTGTCTGGAGGCCTGCGGGTAATCCTTCCTTTTTGAGCCATCGGAAAGAAATAGCGCCTGACGAGAAGGTGGACTCGTGGTAGCGTCCCTTTCTTGCACTGGACGTCCGAATCGGGTGCGGAGTCCAGTCTCATCCTTCAAAACGACCTGGACAATAACACGTGCTCGTATTGGACCAGCAAACGGCAAAACGCATCGTCGAGCGCACGATGCTGGCTATCGGTCATTCCGTGAACGTGATGAGTCCGGATGGGCTGATCATTGCGTCTGGAGAACCGCAGAGGATAGGGAGCCAGCATGAGGCGGCTCGCTTGGTTGCCGAGCGGGGCCAGCCGCTGGTGATTGAGGTGGCCGATGCGCATGGATACCCGGGTGCGCGACCGGGCGTTAATCTGCCGGTGACGGTGGGTGGACGGTTGGCTGCGGTGGTGGGGATCTCGGGCTCTCCCGACGAGGTCGCCCAGTTTGCGGACCTGGTTTGTATGACCGCAGAACTGATGCTTGAACAGGCGGCGCTATTAGAGGCAGGGCAGCATCGCCGTCGGCAGATCGAGGAGACGCTACTGGCCGCTTGTGAGGGTAAGACCGTGCCGGCGGTTTGGTTCGAGCAGTTGGGTATCGATGTCCAGCGCAGACGCATTGCGGTCATCGTGGAGGCAACGACTCAGCTTGCAGTCGACCAGGTACTGGTCCCCCTGCTGCCCTCCATCGAGCAGCGGCATAAGACTGCGCTGCCCGTACGCCTGTCTCCACGGCAGTTGTTGGTCTTCCTTGATTTTGAAAACAGGCTTGAGGTCGAATACCGGCAAAACAGCGCTGTCGAACTTCGCCGTTTGCTAATTCTGCCGGACCGGGAAGATATCCGTCTCGCCGTGGGACAGCCCTTCTCGGGTCGTTTCCACGTTGGCTACCAGTCTGCCCGGGCAACGCTGGAGGTCGGTCGGCGTAAGGCCCCGGCAAAACGGACCCTGTACTATGACGAGTTTCGTATCGGTGTGCTTTGGCACAGTCTGGTGCCTGAATGGCAGCATGATGACATCCAGGCGCCGGTAGAGGCGCTACTCCGGGAGCGCCAGGGAGAGCTCTACCTGAAAACCCTCATCAGGTTCATCGATTGCGATGGCCAGGTTCAGTGGTGTGCCGAACAGCTGCATGTCCATCCCAACACGGTGCGTTACCGGCTCCGCAGGGTTCATTCTGTCACCGGCCTGTCGCCCTTCCTCCTGCGCGAACTGTTGATCCTGCAGCTGGCTCTGGCTACACGCTGACGTTCTCCCGATGCTCAAAGCCGCAGATTGTCCAAATGAACAAAAATAGTCGGCTATTCCGTCGTCAATTTTGTTTGTCTCCCTAACGACCTTCTTGCAAGCAGCTTTTAAACTGTCTGGCAGAATTTCGCTCCATTCCAACAACAATGCAGTCAAAGGAGATAATTCATGCACCTGGTCCTGATCCTGGTGGCGCTGATCGTGTTTATCGTTTTCGCGACCAGCAAGCTCAAGCTGAATCCGTTTATCACACTCCTCCTGGCCTCCTTCCTGGCCGCATTTGCCTTCGGTCTGCCGATCGACTCGATCGAAAAAACCATACGTACCGGGTTCGGTAACATCCTTGGTTATATAGGTCTGGTGATCGTACTGGGGACGATTATCGGCGTTATTCTCGAGCGTACGGGCGCCGCCATCGTTATGGCTGAGAGCATTATCAAGATGCTGGGGCAGCGCTTCCCGACGCTGACGATGTCCATGGTCGGGTTCATCGTGTCCATCCCGGTCTTTTGCGATTCCGGCTTCGTTATCCTGAACAGCCTCAAGCGTTCCATGGCCCGAACCCTGTCCGTGTCCCCGGTGGCCATGACGGTTGCGTTGTCCACCGGGCTGTTTGCCACCCATACGCTGGTGCCGCCGACGCCGGGGCCAATCGCGGCTGCTGGCAACCTGGGGCTTGAGAACAACCTTGGACTGGTCATCGCCGTTGGCTTTGTTTTCGCTGTCATTGCAGCCGCAGCCGGCCTGTTCTGGGCCTCCAGATGCAGAAACCTTGAAAGCAAGGAGCTGGAGCAGGCGGAAGAAGCCTTTCAGGAAGCCCGCGAGCACTATGGTGAGCTGCCTTCGGCGTGGGCGGCCTTTGCACCGATTTTCGTACCCATCGTGCTGATCTGTCTTGGCTCCGTGGCGAGCTATCCCACTGCGCCGCTCGGGCAAGGTGGCCTCTATGAAACGTTGAACTTCCTCGGAAAGCCCCTGAATGCGCTGATGATCGGTCTTGGTTTCGCGGTTGTGCTGCTTAAGGGCGACAACAAACTGGAGGAGTTTGCCCGTCATACGCAAAAAGGACTTGAGGTCTCCGCCCCCATCATCCTGATCACGGGTGCCGGCGGTGCTTTCGGAAGCGTGCTGTCGCAGACGCCGCTGGGCGATTACCTGGGCGATACGCTGTCGACGCTGGGGCTGGGTGTCATCATGCCGTTCCTCGTCGCGGCAGCCCTTAAATCGGCGCAGGGGTCGTCGACGGTTGCCTTGGTGACCACGTCGGCCCTGGTGGCTCCGTTGATGACCCAGCTTGGGTTGGATTCCGACTTCGGGCGTGTGCTGACCGTCATGGCGATTGGTGCTGGCGCAATGACCGTGTCCCACGCCAATGACAGCTATTTCTGGGTGGTCTCGCAGTTCAGCAAGATGGGGGTTGCCACGGCTTATAAGTCGCATACGACGGCAACACTCATCATGGGGCTGGTAACTATTGTGTGTGTCTGGCTGGTCTCGTTGGTGGCGCTCTGATATGCGCGTCGTCATCGCCCCCGATTCATTCAAAGAGTGTCTTTCCGCCAAGTCGGTCGCGGCGTTCATTGCGCGAGGTTGGCGTCAGGGGGCTCCCGATGACGATATTGTACAGGTGCCGCTGGCGGACGGTGGCGAGGGCAGTACGGCTGCACTCATTGAGTCCCGGGGTGGCAGCCTTCACGCTGTCGAGGTGACCGGCCCGCTTGGCGGTACCGTCACGGCACATTACGGCCGGGTGGGCGATGGTGACACCGTTATTGTCGAGGTGGCTGAGGCGAGCGGGTTGCACCTTGTCGCCGCAGATTCCCGCGACGCCCTGCGGGCTACGAGTTATGGGACCGGTGAGCTGATCCGGGCAGCGATCTTGAATCGACCCAAGAAGTTGGTCATGTGCCTGGGAGGGAGTGCTACAACCGATGGCGGGGCAGGGATCCTCCAGGCCCTGGGTGCGAGACTACGCGATGCCGATGGACAGGATATATCCCCGGGTGGCGAGGGCCTGGCACTCTTGGCCAGCCTGGATGTCGACCCGGTTCTGGACCTGCTGGACGGGATCCAGTTGACGGTAGCGTGTGATGTTTCAAATCCGCTGCTAGGGCCAGAGGGAGCGGCAGCGGTGTTTGGTCCGCAAAAAGGGGCAACGTCAGCCCAGGTAGACATACTGGGTCAAGCACTGGCTCGTTTCTCCAAACTGGCAGAGGGGGCGGGTTTTGATATCCACTCGTTCGCCGGAAGTGGGGCCGCTGGGGGTATCGGTGGCATGGTGGCCGGCATTCTCGGCGCCACCCTCAAATCCGGTATCGAACTGATCATGGAAACAGTGCACCTGGAGCAGCGGATTCGTGGCGCTGACCTGGTGATTACCGCAGAAGGGGCGATCGACAGCCAGAGCGCGTTCGGCAAGACCCCTGCGGGCGTTGCGTCCCTTGCCCGGAAATACGCTGTACCGGTTATCGGTCTCGCAGGGCGTGTTGGTGACGAGCTGGCGCCGCTGCATGCCTCGGGGCTGACGGCAGCATTCGCGATCGTTCCCGGTCCGGCCTCGCTCGGTGATGCTATGGGCAATGCTGAAAGGAATCTTGTGCAGGCCGCAGAGCAACTGGCGCGGATGGCTATCGCGATTGCCAGTAAAAGGAGGTCGGCCCCATCGGACTGATCGTTCGATGGGCTGTCGAAACCTGAAATGCCTGTTCGACTAGTCAATACCTTTTACCTGAAGGTGTTCTATAACTCGAAAAGGCGAGCCATCATGCCCGGCAATACTATCCACCTGCACCGGGTGCTGCGCGCCAGTCCCGACCGCGTTTACCGTGCCTTTTGTTGACGCGGACGCTTTGGTGAAATGGCTTCCACCCCATGGGTTTGTGGGTCATATCGACGAGATGGATGTCCGCGAAGGCGGGGGCTATCACATGTCGTTCACCAATTTCACCACGGGCAACAAGCATTCCTTCAGCGCCCGCTTTACCGAACTCAAACCTGGCGAGCTGATTCGTCACATCGACCGATTCGATGACGCCAACCTGCCGGGGGAGATACAGGTGACGATCAGGCTGCAGCCGGTGTTGTGCGGTACGGACCCCTCCATTGTTCAGGAAGGGATTCCCGAGGTCATTCCTGAGGCGCTCTGCTACCAGGGCTGGCAGGAATCGCTAGGCCTGCTGGCATTGCTGGTGGACCCGGAAATTCCGGATGAGATGTGACTTAGCGGGCTACCGGGCAAGAGATGATGGTTAACGACCCCTCCTTTTGCCCTGGCGCCGAGTTCCAGGGATTTAGACCCGCTCGCCCCTTTCCGCTTCTCCTGCTTTCGACGTGGTTTGACGTTATAAAGCCTCAAGTTAGGTTGAAGTCAACGCTTTATTCGAGCGTCTTTGAAGCCTTTGTGTTGTTTTGACGTCTTGGCCGAACCGTACGGCTGTTTGCCGGTCGGAGTTAGAAGTCGGAGGACCAGGCCGTCACTTGTATGCATGACGCCCCCGTTTCAAGCTGGCCAAGTCTTAATAATGAGGCAAGGTCCACGCATGGGAGCCGTGACTAGACTGATTGCTCACGGCCCGAATCTTTCGTTCAGCCGGAAGGGAGTCATTGCCATGAATGTATCGTCGATCCTGAATCAACTGGTTAAACAGGCCGCTGGCCAGTCTTCCGGGCATGGCTCCGGTAAAGGTTTGGATGTCGGTCGGATGGTAGACAGCCTGTCGTCCCAGCTTAAGGGAGGGCGGGGATCAAGTGGTGGCCTTGATATGAAAAGCCTCCTTGGCGGCAGCGCCCTGGGCATGATGGTCGGCTCGAAGCGCGGCCAGAAAATGGGGGGCAAGGCGCTAAAGTATGGTGCGCTGGCTGGCATCGGCGTGTTGGCCTGGAAGGCCTACCAGAATTACCAGGGCAGTAGCACGGCGAGTGCCACCGATAATCAGCAGGGGCAGCCGCTTGAACAGCTGCAGGGTCAGCAGCAGGAGCAGCGTGGGCTGGAGATCCTGCAGGCGATGATTATGGCTGCCAAGGCCGACGGCCATATTGACGCTGACGAACGTGCGTTGTTGACGCAGGAAATCGAGAAGCTGGGCCCGGACGACGAGCTGCATGCGTGGATCCAGCAGCAATTCGATGCACCGCTGGATGCCTCGGCGTTGGCACGAAGCGCGGATTCCCCGCAGGCTGCTCGGGAGATCTACCTGGTTAGCGCCGCTATTATCGACGATCAGAATCCGATGGAGCGGGCATGGCTGGATCAACTGGCGGGGGCGTTGAACCTGCCACCGGAGATGGTTCTCGAGCTGGATCGTCAAATCCTGGCGCAGGTGGACCAGGCCTAGGCGCTGGGCATTCCCGAACTGTTATTCGTAGGCGGACCGCATTCGGGAAGGGGCAGTCTCTTTGCCCCTTCTCAACGTTATGCCGATAAACCTATCAAGCCAGTTCGGGGACGCGATTAGAACGGCGTACCAGCTGTAGCTCCTCCACCAGTTCCTCCACCCGTTGCTCCGCTTGCTTGACGGAGTCTGCGAGTAGCTCGCCTCCTGCCTCCTGGTTCTCCACTGCAATGCGATGGAAGTTAGTGATACCGATAAACTCCAGGGCGGTGACGAGACTGGGTTCCAGATGATTCATATGGGCGAGTGCTCCGCCGGGCTCGAAGCCAACACCGCCCCTAGAGGACAGGATAACCGCGTGACGCGGACGATAATTCAGCATCGGGATGAACGGATCGTCCAGCTTGGTCGGGTCGTACTTGACCGTCCGGTCCATGCGAATGACGAGATCGATCCAGGCCTTGAGGGTGGCAGGCATGCCGAAATTGTAGAGTGGCGCGCCGATGACCAGGATGTCCGCGGCGATAAGTTCGTCAATCAGTTGGTCGCTTTCTGCCAGCACGTTTTTCATCCAGGGTTCCTGGCGGTCTGCGGGCGTGAAGGCGGCCTGTATCCAGTCCCGGGTAATAAACGAAGGTGGCGTCGCGCCGATATCCCTGTAAGTGACCGTATCCGCGGGTGAATGGTCCAGCCACCGGTTTACGAACTGGCGGGTCAGGTTGCGGCTATGGGAGCCGTGCTCGTCTATACCGGCATAGCCGGGGCGGGCACTGGCGTTGAGTTGCAGGATATGGGTCATAGCGGTGGTCCTTCTGGTTGGTCATGCTCTGAGTTGAATTCATCTGTTATTCTCAGCAGACTCAGGCTATCGCTACGCTATAAAGAACGACAAACGATCATTTCTTGCACTTATAGATGAGTCAGATTCATCCATGAATACGCGTCGATTGCCTTCTCTTTCTGCCCTGCGCGCCTTCGAAGCCGCAGCCCGGCACGAAAGCGCCAAGCAGGCTGCGCAGGAACTGTCCGTGACGGCTACCGCCATCAGTCACCAGATCCGTGGGCTGGAGGAGGCATTGGGAGTATCCCTGTTCATTCGTAGGCCCCGGCAGCTCGAATTGACACCGCAAGGGCGGGAACTGCAGCAGGTGCTGGAAACGGCATTCGACAGCATTGGCCATGTTGTCGAGCGCCTAAAAACAACGCCTGCGCGCCAGGCCATCACACTCTCGACCACGCCTGCCGTTGCCGTGCGGTGGCTGCTGTCATGGGTGTGTATGCTGCGGGATTCGCATCCGGACATTGATCTTCGCTTCCATGCATCCCATGAGGCTGTTGCCCTGGACGGTGTGACGGCGGACTTGGCCATTCGCTACGGTGACGGCCGCTGGCCAGGGCTGGTCGCAGAGAAGCTTTTCGATAACGTTTTCATCCCCGCCTGCAGTCCCCATCTGCAGCTGCATGATGTTGCTGACCTGCCAATACATCCGCTGATCCATTTCCGTCCTCAGGCGGCGACCTCGGTCTCACCGCTGGATTGGGCGGGTTGGCAGAAACTGGCCCAGGTACCGGGCCTGGACGTTAGTGCCGGGTTGATGTTCTCCGACGAGACCCACGCCATTTCCGCAGCCATCGGTGGTCAGGGTGTTGCCTTGATGAGCCGTCAATTGATCGAGGATGAGCTGAGCCAGGGCCGATTGGTGCAGCCGTTTGGACCGGAGCTGCCAGGCAAACCCTTCTACTTGGTGTATCCGGAAAGCAGACGCAAGGACCCGACAATTCTTGCGATCCGGGAATGGGTAATGAACGTGCCTGGTGGGATTTGCGACTTATCGGCCGAGAGTGATCCGATGCCCACCCCGGGGCCATCAGTCATGTCGCGCTGAAGCCGTTAAAGTAGGCAAGAGATGTGCGCGCGCTACCTCCCTTTCACCTGGTTGTAAATGCCTGAAAGTTCAGTGCGGCTGCATCCGGGCGGCTTTGGAACCGCTCCGGAATCGGCGGCGTCAGCTTAATTTACGCAGCTGCTGATGAACTTAATTTAACAATCCGCTTTTATGCAACTTTAATAAATAAGAGGTCTTCTTTATTTCTTAAAGGGATAATATTTTGCTCGTAAATATGATGCATAAAATAACATGGCGTTTTAGGCGATGTATTTATAGCGGTGTGACGTCAAATATGCTTACACCGGCTTTGATCGCGACATATGTTTAAATTTTTAAATTATTTTAAAACAATGGGTTAATTATGTGGTATGGAAGCTGCTATCAACAAATACCGCTGACGTGATGGTTCAGGTCTAAGTTTGTCAGCTACGAAAAATCAAGGAGAGATAAACTATGAAAAGTGCCCTCAAGAAAACGCTTCTTTCATCTTTGGTAGTGCCTTTTGCCTTGGGCGCGCAGTCTGCCTCCGCTGAGCTGATTACGGATTGGGGTTATGACGTTGTCAGTCAGTTCTCTAACTGGACGGCTAGCCCCGGTGAAGGTGGCGTCACCCCATCCGACGATGACCACACCCTGTCTTGGGGTACGGATTCGCAGTCTTCTATCTCCATTACCGACGTATCCTCCCCTAGCGGTCTTATAACCAACGGAGGCTACGTCGATGGTGGCGTCTTCACTCACAATAACTTTGTTATCGACGCTAATGATGCGGCGTTGACCAGTTTCGATTTGACCTCCACACTGACGTTGACTCCTTTCTCGCCGTCAGGTGACCCTGTGGACCCGTTGTCCCGGACCTTCGACAGCTTCTTCAGCGAAACCTTTAACGGCGGTGAATGCGTGGATGCATCGACTTCTATCTGTGATGACATCTTTACCGTCTTTAACATCAACGACCTAAACGCTGTACCGACAGAGAATGGGTACGAGTTCGAGTCTCCCGCGTTCACTATCGACGACTACTCTTACACGGTGTTTCTTGAGCTGGCGGGCCTGGTCATGTTGGATGACGACGCCTGTGCCGAAGCAGGTGCATTGGTGGGTTGTGTAGGTCTTCTGACTGAAGAGGGCGCTGTAAATAACTTCGAGACCCGGTTCCGTATTACTGCCACAGAGGTGCCCGAGCCGGGTACGCTCGCGTTGCTGGGTATGGGCCTCGCAGGTTTGGGCCTCGCTCGTCGTAAGAAAGCTGCGAAGCACTAACAGCTTAACAATCAGGCTGACATCAAAGCCCCCGCTTATATAAGCGGGGGCTTTCGTTTAAAGATTGCATCGAAAACAGCAAATCCGGGGAGCCGCTAGGTGAAACGCTGCTTCAGCTCTCATGATCGCCCGGGGTGCAGAAATCAATAGGTAAGTAACGCTTTTTTCCTCCTTGCGGAAGTCTCTTGCTCAAATACGACGCAAAAAACAACATGACTTCAAAGGTGATGAACAAATTATTTGTTTGTGTCGGTTAAGTTTACATCCACTCCCGTGATCCATCCTTTTAAATTTAAAAGTTGTTTAAAATCAGTCGTTTAAAATTATGGCATAAGGATTGCTTTAGAGTGATTGAGGCTGGGTTTTAACTTTAGCTGTCAGTTATCAAAATCAAGGAGAGATAACCTAATGAAAAGTGCCCTGAAGAAAACGCTTCTATCATCCCTGGTTGTGCCTTTCGCGTTGGGTGCGCAGTCAGCCTCTGCTGAGCTGATTACTGATTGGGGTTTCGATGTCGATAGCCAGTTCACAGACTGGACTGCTAGTTCTGGAAACGGCGCCGTCACATCATCTGCCGACAATAAAACCCTGTCTTGGGGTACCGTAAATCCGGATGAGCAGTCTTCAATCTCGATCACAGATGTCTCGGCGCCAAGCGGGCTGATGACCAATGGTGGTTACGTCGATGGCGGCGTTTTTACACATAACAACTTTGTTATCAGCGACCGAGACGCGGCGTTAACCAGTTTTGATCTGACCTCAACACTGACGCTAACACCTTACGCTCCGACCAGTGGTGACTCGTACACTGTACCGTCGATTACGTTTAACAGTTTCTTCAGTGAGACGTTCAACGGCGGCTCATGTGTAGACGCGTCGGTTTCGACCTGTGATGACATCTTCACAGTCTTTAACATCAATGAGCTGGATGCTGTGCAAACTGATGATGGCTACGAGTTTGCGTCGCAGTCATTCACGATCGATGACTACACTTACACTGTGTTTCTGGAGCTGGCAGGTCTGACAATGTTGGACGCCGATGCCTGTGAAGAAGCAGGTGCGCTAGTAGGTTGTGTTGGTCTGTTGACTCAGGAAGGCAACGAAAACAACTTCGAGACCCGCTTCCGCATCACCGCCACAGAGGTACCCGAGCCTGGCACCCTGGCCCTGATGGGTATGGGTCTGGCAGGATTCGGCCTCTCTCGTCGCAAGAAAGCAGCAAAGTCTTAATATCTGAGAGACTGAGCTGATAAAAAAGCCCCCGATCGTGAGAACGGGGGCTTTTTCGTTTAAGACTGCTGTGTGACAACGGAGCCTTCTGTCAGTCGCCAAGCAACAATTGATAACTACCAAACAGCTAACGGCAGACTACCAAGTATCTATCAATTGAACGCCCTACAACGACCGCCCCATCAGGCGACCCTTCTCTCGCTACGCTTGAGCTCAGGTTCCGCCGGAAGGTAACGACCACCATCCGTGATCAGCGACCAGACATCCGGACGACGTCTGCGAATGCCTTCAACCAGGGACGCCGCCTCGGTATAGGCAGGTCGGCGCTTGCCGTGGTACTCCATGATCGGGCCCACATGGTCGAACTCGACACCGAAGCGTTTCAGCAGGCGCAGTTGGGCTGGCTCCATCACCGCCATCCAGTGGGTAATGCCGTGCCGTACTGACATCTGCAGTATCGCGGCAAACAGGCCAAGGCTGATATAAGGCATGGCGCGTTTACCGTTTTCGGCATCAGAGTAGTAAGCGTGTTCGCTAATACCCGAAACGGATTGATCCTCGTTGAGACGACGCCGGAATTCACGGCTTACTGCCATACGGGATATTTCCGCAATACGATGACGAGGCGTGGCGGCAATGGCATTCTTTGCATGCTGATCCATGTGCGGGACACATGGCCCTTCCATGGGAAAATCCGCCCTTTCCGGATTGTCTCCAGAAAGTACGAGGCGAACGGCTGCAACGCTATCGCCGGTAATACGATGCCGGATGAGCGCATGTGCTGAACGCGGATCGTAACTGTCACGCTCCCGTTTATCGTGGAAGCAGTTCGGGTCTTCGAATGAGCGGTCGATGCAATACACCTGGTACCGAACTTCGTAGACCGTATTGATCGCCTCGGGAGTTAACGCCAATTCAACATTGAATACGGAATTGAAGATAGTGCTGACGTCTTCCTGGACTTCGCTAGGTTGTGTGATTCCTGTATCTCGCTGAAGAGCAAAGCCTGTCTGCATTGTTAGGTCCTCATTCGTCCCTTTGACAGGGAGCTGTTATGCCGATAATTCGCAGGTTTATGGAAAATCGCCGTTAAATCGTTGTATTGCGGCGTACTACGGTTGTATCGAGGTTACAGCTCATCAGACCTCGGAGTGCTGGATCCTGGACACGTAACGTCCTGGTGCCAGGATAAAGTTGGGATCGACGGCGGCTTTCAGCTGGCTCGCCAGCTTCGAGAAAGCCGAGCCCTGGGCGTGTATCGAGCCCATTGCGTCGATATTAAGGCGGTACGGCAAGAAGCCTTCCCTTCTTCCAGCTTCGTACAATGCCTTGTAACAAGCGTTGGCCCGCGCCGTTGCTTCCGGATCGTTACGATCGAACAGCAGGGGCACAGTGGAGTCGAAACAGCGATCACTCACTGTTGTCAACGTGATAAGAGGGTTGATGCCGTACTGCGGACAGATCCTCTCGATCATGTCGGTATAACGCCGGACGTCGTCCCCACGAATGGGGACCAACGGCGCAAACCATATAAGCCCGCATCCATCACGGGCCGGGTTTTTCGGCTGTCCGGGACCAGGCAGTTCCCCGGAACGCCAATATGCCAGCGCCAATGCCACTTCGTTGGGAGCGCCATGCATAATCTCCAAAGCGCCGGACAATGTATCGGCCATACCCTGGAGCCGGGTCGCCAGCTTGCCGGGCAAGAGTCTGGCAAGGTTGCGGGCCGTGTTCACTTTCCGACGATCAACAAAGACAAGCCGGTCGGTTACCGGGCCGAGCAGTCGGCGTAAGGTTCGCCGCGCAGCCCGGGCCACTTCCTTACTGGCGTAGATCGCGCCCACGCCACTCCAGGCCGCGACGCCGTGACTGTTCGCCATCTTCTCGACTTCTTGCGGGGGGAGCACACCATCAACCGCCTTGTCTTCAGGAAAAGGCGTCATCATGGAAAGCATGCGCTGGTCGTTGAGGAGGTTGATCGCCACAACGGAACCCGTGAGTGCGCGTAATACCGCTCTGACGGTTGGGACGAGAGCTTCCAGTCTGGCGTCGTCTTTCGTCGAGAAGAAGAATGCAGTGATGGTCTCGGGCGCCGGGGCAAGGGCGATCGTCATACGCACGACCACACCAAAATTGCCCTGGCTGAAAAGACCGTCGATGTAAGGCCCCACGCCCCACTTAAAGAGCCTGTCCACCTCTTGACCGCCAAGCTCGCTGAGCGCGGTTTCGTAAATACTCCCGTCCGGCAGGACGGCTTCAATCTTTGTGACTGCAGCAAAGTGATCGGTGATGGGCGTAATGCCGTATCCCCGTTCGAGCGCATTGCCAAGAAGGCTGCAGGTTGGTCCTGCTCCGGTGACCGGCACCAGGTAGTCGCCATCGTTCTGGTCAAGGAACTTTCGTAGCGCACCTTGTGTCACACCCGGTTCAACCGTGACGACGCCGAGTTCGGGATCGAAATCACTAATGCGATTGAGTTGGCTCAAGTCGAGAACCACGCAATCGTCCTCGACGGGGTTGGCGCTACCGTAACCCCAGTTGTTGCCCGTACTGACCGGATAGACAGCGATACGCCACTGCTGTGCGACTTTTAGAATCGCGGCGATCTCTTCCCGGTTTCCCGGTTTGAGTATCGCTGGAATGTTGCGCTTTGCGCCGATAGTCGACGCGCCGATCGTGGACGCACCAAAGGCTTCTGCAGTGGCGGGAATGACTCTCGATTCGCCCAGGATGTAGGTCCACTCTGTAAGCGCAGATTCTAGGGAGGTGCTATTCACGAATGTTCCAAAAAGTTATGAAAAAAGGTTTGTAATAACGTCCTGTCCTCGCATTAACATCCTGTTATGTTTTGCTGACAACTTGTTCATGAATTGCGCGGAATTATAGGCGAGAAAAGCCGGCCAAAACTACGATATTGAGTTACGTCTTTGAAAATGGTTGTAATCAGCCTTGTTCAAGGCAAACAATAAGTTGTGGGCCATATTGAGAAGTCGTGTCACGCGGTATCATTAAAACTAGTTAACCTAAGTTAAGTATCGATTTTTCCGGTTAATTAAAGTGAAATATTTGGCGACACGTGTATAGGCTTCACATATAAAAAGGCGTCTTGTTGATTGTTTTATTGTGTATACAAAACTATCAGTGCTGCATAAATACGCGCCAATCACCTGCAGATCCGCCTAGCATATCGCTCACAAATATACGTCGATGGATTCACCAAAATGACAACGCAGTACCTGCTGTTTCCCCTGATCGCTGTCACCTTTTTACTTTCGGCTTGCTCTGGCCCGAACACGCCTCAAGAGGTCTCTGAAGCGTTCTGGCAGTCGATGCTCGAAGGCGACGCCGGCTCCGCCAATACATATTCCACGCTCGTCGACGATGCGGCTTCCGATAGTTATGAGCAGGATTGGCGAGGTGTTGGCGTAGATTGGGGGCGGGTGGTCATCGATGGTCACCAGGCGAGCGTCGAAACCACATTGCGGGGCCTGAAGGGACAGAGCGAGCCACGGGAGGTGACCACGTACCTGGTGAAAAAGGATGACCAGTGGTTGGTGGATTATTACCGCACCGGTGACGCCCTCGATCGGGGGCCGCTGTTCGGCGACGTGCTGAACAAGCTGGGAAGGTTGGGTGAGGAACTGCAGGCCCGCAGGTCACAGCAGTCCAGCGAGATGGTGAGAGAGATCGAGCGGCTGAACGACGATCTGGAACAAAAGGCTGAACAGGCCAACGAGCATTTTTCCAGTCTGCTTCAGGAATACGCCGAAGCACTGGAGCATCATCTCGATGCGTTTTCCCGGTCCATTAACGAGGCGCTGCAGAATCATCCCGCAGCACCACCGGAAGATCGCCGCCGGTTGAACCAGGCGGTGCTTCGCCTGGACGTGCAGCGCGACAATCTGGATACGCCCGACCTTCGGTCGGTGGCCCGGAGCTCCCAGACCGCCGTCCAAACTCAACTGGAACTCGCACAGCTCAGTGACGAATTCGCCGGCTATAAGGCTGAATGGAAACAGCGCGTCGCGAAGATGGAGGAAGGGCTGGCGGATCTCCTCCAGCGGGCACGTCAGCCTACAGGCTAAGCTTTGGGGTTTTCGATCAGAACAGCCCCATCTGTGGCTGTTTTTCCTTGAGGCGTAACGGTTCCAGGGCCGGTATCCGTTCGTGCAGCAGTTCGCTCCATAGTCCTGCAAGCGGCAGGGCGTCGCCATTGTCTGGCATATGTATAAAGAAGAAAGGCTTTTGGCCTTCCTCAATCCATAGGGCTACCCGTTCCACCCAGGGCTCCAGGAAGGCGCGGTTCGCGTCCAGGTCCGGGTGGCCGATATAGCGGACGACGGGGGGCGCATCCACGGGCAGCACGTGCACCGGTAGTCTGGGCTTCTTGCGTTGGGCCTCTATTGTTGTCTCACTGTCGGGCGAGGCAGCGAACAAGGCGCGGCTGTCGAATGATACGCGGGCGATATTGCGTTCGCGCAGGCCCCGATTCAGCGCTTTCTCCGCTTCTCCCTTGCTGAAGAAGGCCGTATGCCGAACCTCGACCGTGCACGAGAGCGACGACGGCAAGCCATCGACGAAGCGCCACAGGCGGTCCAGGTGTTCTGGTCCGAATGCGGCAGGCAACTGCAGGAGGAATGGACCCAGGACATCCTCCAGCGGGGCGACAATTTCCAGGAATGAACCGACTTCTGACCGCGGCCCAGCCAGCAATTGTTCGTGCGTAATCGGCCTAGGAAACTTGAACAGGAAGCGGAAGTTGTCCGGCACCTGCGTCCGCCACTGCCGGCATTGCGCCTGGGTGGGGGTGGCGTAGAACGTGGTATTGCCTTCGACACAATTGAGAACCTGGCTGTACCGCTCAAGCGGACTGCCGCCGGGTGGTAGCAGGCGGTTCCAGTCGGGATCTTGCCATTGGGGGCAGCCGAGGAAATAGGGTGTGGTCATTTTTTAGTGCTATGTAAAGGGGGCGCGATCGTGAATATAGCGAATTACATGGCTGCGTCAGTCAGCGCCTTATTCTACCCGGTTTCCCGGCAGCTGTGCCGATCTACCGCTGGATCAGGTGTCGTAGAAGCCCTTGGATTCAAGCGCCACCCTAATGCGGTCGACCATGGTATTGCTGAGTTGGCGATAATCCGGATAGGGCGTCAGTAGTAAGCGTTTATCGGGATCGATCAAAACCTCGGATTGGTCCACCAGCGGTTGTGCATCATGGTGAAGATGGCCGAAACGTTGGAGATTTTCTTTACCGCCGATCCAGTGCCAATGGCTTCCCTCGTCCAGCTCAGGCGAAAAACCCAGGGCCGTATCCCTGAACAGGTCCTGGTCCCGGAACTGTCGCCAGCCATCGGCCACCGGACTCGCAATCTTGGCCAGCAACGTTACGATCTTGCGCCAATGGTTGGAGTTCAGGGAGAGCAGGGCATGAGCATTCGGGTTTTCTATAAGCTGGATGAGTCCGCGGGGGCGGTGGGGAAGGTAGAGCGTCACGCGCGGAAAGTCTGGACCCAGGCGGCTATCTTTGGGCATGGCTCGGATGATCCTGTGACTTGAACGAAGCCGGCTGGTTCGTCTGCCAAGCATAGTGGGTGGGCTTCTCAGCCCCGAACCAGTCCAATCGCTCCGGTGGGTAGCGCAACAGCCCGTAGCGGAAACATCGCCGCTCGAAAGCCCATCAAATTGCTGCGGATGGTATTGGCAACATCAGGGCAAGAGCAAGGGTCTGTTACTCAGCCGCACTGACCCGCCAGATGATGTTGCCCACATCATCCGCGACTAGCAGGCCACCTTCCTTGTCGATAACAACGCCTACAGGGCGGCCCTGTGCTTTATCCTCTTCGCTGACGAAGCCCGTCAATACATCCACCGGCTGGCCACTGGGTTCGCCATTTTCAAACGGCACGAAAATGACCTTGTAACCGCTGCGCGGCTTGCGGTTCCAGGAACCGTGTTGGCCGACGAACATGCCGTTGCGGAACTGTTCGGGGAGGTTGTTGCCTTCGGCCGAGGTCAGGCCCAGTGATGCCGTATGCGGGCCAAGGGCATAGTCCGGCACAATGGCTTCGGCGACCTTCTCGGGAGCTGGCGGCTCCACTCGCTCGTCGACATGATCGCCGAAATAGCTGTAGGGCCAGCCGTAGAAACCGCCTTCCCGGACTGATGTCATGTAGTCCGGTACCAAGTCGCTCCCGAGTTCGTCGCGTTCGTTGACGGCAACCCAGAGCTCGCCCGTATCAGGCTGCCACGCCATACCTACGGGGTTGCGCAGGCCGGTGGCATATTCCCGGTACTCGCCGGTTCCTGGATCGATCTCCCAAATGGCCGCACGGCCTTTTTCCTTATCGAGGCCTTTTTCGCCAACGTTGCTGTTGGAGCCCACGCCTACATACAGCTTGCTGCCATCCGGGCTGGCCACAAGGCTCTTGGTCCAGTGGTAGTTGATCTGCCCTGCGGGCAGCTCCGTGACTTGGCTACCCTCGGCGGTGATACGCGTCTGCCCCTCCTCGTATGGAAAGCGGACTACCGCGTTGGTATTGGCGACATAGAAATCGTTACCCACGAGGGCCATGCCGAAGGGTGACCGCAGGTCCTCCAGGAATGTCGAGCGTTCATCGGCAACGCCATCGCCGTCAGTGTCCCGCAACAGCGTGATGCGGTCGGCGCTGGGAACCGAAGCGCCAGCGTCTTCCATTATCATGCCCTGGATCCAGCCGCGGATGCTGAAGCCGTCGTCTTCACCGCCGGACTTGGGTTGGGCATTGGTTTCGGCGACCAACACATCGCCGTTGGGGAGTACATAGAGCCAGCGGGGATGCTTCAGGTCATCGGCGAACGCTTCGACCTGTGTGCCTTCGATTGCCTGGGGCTTTTCGCCGGAGGGCCAGCCGGTGGCCTTGGCGATGTTGACGGTTGGGATGAAGGTCTGGGTAGGGTCGGGCAACTTCGGATCCTTTCCGGTGCCTTCGGAAACCGAGAGCTGGGCTTTGTCGCCGCACGCTGCAAGCAGAAAGATCAGTCCGACGGGTATAAGCGGATTGGGCCGTTGCATAAGCATCCTTTCCCTGGTGCCAAGAGAGTAGTGGCCAAACGAGTAGTACCGGACGAGTAGTACCGAGCGAATAGTGCCAAGCGAATAGTCGAGCATTCCCGAGCACTCTATTATCCGAGGTTGCCAGTCTTTAAGTTGTCTGACCAGTCTCCAGAGGCCACAGTCGGACTGATAAATCCTTTCTTTTCGTCCATCTATCTTCAGGGAACGGGGGTAAATCGATGAGCGCTATGCTCAGTGCGTACATGAACTCATCTTTGATTCTGCGTGTAGGCATTGCTCTCGTGCTGGGCGTGGTTGTCGGTCTGCTGGGTGGGCAGCCGGTTGCGGACTGGCTGGCGCCGTTTGGCGACCTGCTCTTGCAGCTCCTGAAATTCCTGATCGTGCCGATCATCCTGTTCACACTCATGGTGGGCGTCAATCAGGCCAATGTCGGCAGCATGGGACGTGTCGGTCGAAAGTTGCTGGGCTACTACGTAGCGACCACCGCGTTTGCCATTGTTGTCGGATTAACAGTGGCAACCCTGCTGGAGCCGGGTACCGGCATGACACTGGATGAGAATGCTCAGGTGGAGGTGCCTGAGAACCCCGGCTTCGTCAACGTGCTGCTCAGTATCGTACCGACCAACATTGTGGGCGCCTTCAGTGAACCCAATCTGCTTGGCATTATCTTCACGGCCATCGTTTTTGGCATTGCGCTGTTGAAACTGCGTGAAAGCAAATCCCATGGGGAGCAGGGAGAGCGCCTATATCAGGTGGTCGAAGCACTAAGTGCCGTAACCCTGAAGGTGATGGCTGGTGTGCTCCACTATGTCCCGATTGGCGTGTTCGCGATTGTCGCAGAGACGGCGGGCGAGCAGGGCGTCAATACCATCCTGGCGCTGGGCGACATGGTTCTCGTCCTCTATGTCGCGCTACTCATCCATTTGCTGATCTATTGCGGGTTGATGCGGCTATTTGGCGTTCAATTGGGACCGTTCTTTCGCGAAGCGCGTACCCCGATGGCCACTGCTTTTGCCACCCAGAGCAGTTCCGGTACGCTCCCGCTTACCCTGGACGCCGCCCGTCGTATGAATTTGCCGCAGAGTATCTACGGCTTCAGTCTGCCGCTGGGCGCGACCATTAACATGGACGGTGCGGCCATCCGTATCGCCATTTCCGCCGTGTTTGCAGCCAACGTGGCGGGCGCGCCGTTGGACCTGGTCACCATGGTCGAGATCGTGTTGATAGGTACGCTAATATCCGTCGGCACGGCGGGTGTACCCGGAGCGGGTATCGTTATGATAGCCACCGTTTTTGCCCAGGTGGGCCTGCCCATCGAGGCCGTGGCTCTCCTCGTTTCCATCGATGCTCTGGTGGGTATGGGGGCGACGGGGCTCAATGTGACTGGCGACCTGGTAGGTACAGCCATCATTTCCCGAACTGAACGGAAGTATGTGAGAACGGGAGAGCAAACGCAGCGTGATGGCGGTGAGGCAAAGGTCGATGTCGCGACGTAACTGGCATATAGATTGAGTCGTATGTACGGGGAGTTTGTCCATTTCAGGCGTCTGGACGTCTCATTCTGGTTCGGTCCTTTAAACCTCCTGCCGGCCTTGTTTGCTTGCTGGGTTTGTTCGTGGTGAAACCCGGCAAACTGAACTATATAGAAGGGGAGTGTCCCGGTAGGAGAGTTACTCTAGAGGGAAACGTGCTCAAGCAGCACAAGTTAATAGAGCGAGATGGGTGCAACACGGCTGCGGTTTAATTCTCAGGTGTGTGTCTTTAGCAAGGGAGGCTAGGGTCATGACACGTTCCATATACTCCATTCTTGCAGTTCCATTCCTTGCAGTTGTTCTTATAGCGACCGCCGAAGTGGCATTTGCAGGCAGTGATAGCGGTGTCTATATCGGTGGTTCTGTGGGCTCGTCACAGCTGGATTACGACGACGAGCTTGCGGATATCGGGGAAGTTGAGTTCGATGACGACGATGCCGGCTACAAGATCTTCGTCGGCTATAACCTTGGGCTGATCCCGCTGGTGGACCTGGCTGTTGAAGGCGCCTATGTGGACTTTGGCAACTTCAGTGGCAGGATTGCCGGTGCCAGTGGACGGGATCTGGACGTGACCGGCTGGACCGGCGCTGGACTCGCCGGTTTCAAGTTGGGGCCCATCGGCGTGTTCGGTAAGGTCGGCGCCATTAACTGGGACAGTGATATCGATGTGATAGGCGACGATGACGGCACCGATCCTTTCTATGGCGTGGGTGCGCGTTTTACCCTGTTCTCGTTTCAGGTCAGGGCGGAATACGAGCGCTATGACCTGGATGATTTCGATATCGACTACTTTTCGGTGGGCGCAGCGTTCACCTTTTGAAACCATCCTTGAGCCGGGCAGCGCCCAGGCGCTGGTTGTCCCGGACCTCCCCCCCCTCACGTACGTTCTAGTCGGGATATTCTTCCCGTGTGCGTGGCTTCTCGTCGCGCTGTTTTAAACCTGTTTCACATGGGTTAAGGCGCTCAAATTGGCGCTGGACCACGATCCGGGTAACGGCGGCGATGGAAACGGCTCCCCCAGAGTTAATCAGAGCCTCTCAAGGTTACAGGATTTGGACTGCCCCGCCCGTGCCGCCTACCTTTGAAGTAAACGAAGGGGAGAAAGGCAATGGAGGAACTTGCGCGCAAGCTTGGGTTGAGGACCAACCCGACTATTTTCTTCGTTTCGGCGGGGATCATGGTCGTTTTCCTGATAGCCATCCTGGTGGCGCCAGGTCCGATTGGGGACGCTTTCGGCGCGGGACGAACATGGATCGTCACCAATCTCGGCTGGTTCTTTATCTTCGGGGTCACCAGCTGGGTTGCCTTCCTGCTCTACATGGCGCTCAGCCGTTATGGGTCGATACGTCTGGGCGGCAATGATGCCAAGCCTGAATACGGCAACATTTCCTGGTTCACCATGTTGTTTGCAGGCGGTATCGGTACCGTCCTGATGTTTTGGGGGGTGGCCGAACCCATGTCGCATTTCGCCAACCCTCCCCGCCCGGATGTCGAACCCTTCACCGTCGAAGCCGCCGACGACGCCATGGGCTTTGCCATCTACCACCTGGGGTTGCATACCTGGGCGATCTTCACCCTGCCCGGGCTTGCGTTCGCCTACTACATCTACCGCTATGATCTGCCGATGCGTTTCAGTTCGGTGTTCTACTCGCTGATCGGGAACAGGATCTATGGTCGGCTGGGCAAGGCGCTGGATATTTTTGCCATCTTGGGAACACTGTTCGGGGTGGCGGTTTCGCTCGGTATGGGTACCCAGCAGATCAATGCCGGCCTGACCGAATTGCTCGGCGTCCCCAATGCCGTCGGCACCAAGGTGATCATTATCGGTGTCCTGACCACCGTTGCTGTCTGCTCTATCGTGGCCGGTCTGGATAAGGGCATCAAAGTACTGTCGAACATCAATATCGGCATGGCCGTGGGGTTGATGTTCTTCGTTCTGTTCGCCGGTTCCACCGTCTTCCTGCTGCGCGCCCTGGTTGAGACTTTCGGTATCTACATTACCAATTTCTTGCCGATGTCGTTCTGGAACGACGCGCTGGCGGAATACACCCACGAGCAAGGTGGTTGGGGCTGGCAGGGCAACTGGACGGTCTTCTACTGGGCCTGGACAGTCACCTGGTCGCCGTTCATCGGCATATTCGTGGCGCGGATTTCCAAGGGGCGGACCATCCGCGAGTTTGTCCTGGGTGTTTTGTTTGCGCCATCAATCTTTACCCTGGTCTGGTTCGCGATTTTCGGCTGGTCGGCAATGGAAATTGACGGTATCGGCCAGGAGGCGCGGGCTGCACTCGGTGACCAGGCGGGCGCCCTGGCGCAGGAAGTGGAGCAAAGTATTCCGCTGGCGATTTTTGCGTTCTTCGACCACTTCCCTGCAGCTACCCTGATCCAGGGGCTGTCCGTTGTGATCGTCGCCATCTTCTTCTCCACCTCATCGGATTCGGCGTCCTTGGTGGTCGACATGCTGTGTACGGGTACCCCGGACCCGGGTCCGGTGCACCAGCGCGTATTCTGGGGTGTGTCGGAAGGTGCGCTCGCAGCCCTGCTTATCGTCCTGGCGGGCGAGGCTGGCCTGACAGCCTTGCAGCAGGTGATCACCGTTGTCGGGTTGCCTATGTTTATCCTCGTGTGCGTCATGGCCGTTGCGTTATTCCGGGGTGTGCTGCGGGAAAATATCAGCGAGGTTAGGGTCGGCCTGCCGCCCAAGGTCGAGGAGCTGCGAGAGTAGCGGCGACCCTCTCTAGCTGCGTGAGCTTTAGCTCTTGTGCCCGGTTTTTCCGGGCACTTTCCCGAACTTTTTAGTTCGTCTGGCAGGTCGTCGTCGCAAGGCGCGCCCTTCAAATGCCTGTTTTTACCACGGTGGCGACGCTTGAGGCCCTCACGAAATAAACATAAGAGATTCTCATTTGACGTACCTTCCCTTAATATGCGCCCCTCTTGCTCGAAATTTGTTCGCCTAGAACAGCTGTTATTGCGTGTATTACCGCGTGCCTATTGGTTGCGTACGGCTTCGCCGGTACGCGCTTGTTGTATAGCTATGTGCTAAAAAGCTGCTGAATAACCGTCTGGAGACGCTATGCCATCCACCTCGAATTCAACAATGGAAATCTATACCCCCGTGACCCTGCTTTGGGATCGTGTCCTGATGCTCCCAATTGTGGGTGTCGTTGATTCCCAGCGTGCGCAGTCCATTATGGAAACGATGCTTGCCCGCATCGAGGAGACCGAGGCGCGGGTCGTGATTCTCGATATCGAAGGGGTGGAGACGGTCGATACGGCCGTTGCCAATCACTTGATCAAGATTACCCAGGCTACCCAATTGATGGGCGCGCGCTGTGTGGTTTCCGGTATTTCTCCGGCTATCGCCCAGACGCTGGTTCAGTTGGGGATTCCTCTAACCGAGATCGTGACTCGGGCGACACTTCGTGACGCGGTGTATTACGCATTGCAGACGCTGGGGCTCGATATCCGTCAGTCAGCGAATTCACCCCTACGGTAACTTTCGTGAAGAAAACAGTAGGTCAATAGCATGGAAGCGGAAGCCAATTACCCTCGAGCGGGAATGTACGTCATGGGTAAGTGCCTGATCGTATCGGTTCAGGTTGAGCTCTATGACGATGTCGTTGTACAGGTTCAGAATGGAATACTGGCGAAAGTGCGTGAATCTCGTCTTCGGGGCGTTCTGCTCGACGTTTCGATGGTCGAAATCATGGATGCGCATATCACCCAGTGTCTGAGTGAGACACTCCAGATGGTGGAAATGCTCGGCGCACGTACTGTCATGGTGGGTATAAGGCCTGCCGTGGCGAGTGCATTGATGGATCTGGATACGCCACCTCTGCATTTGCGTACAGCGGTCACCCTGGAGCAGGGGATGGCGATGCTTGAGCCTTTCATACAGGATAGTGAGCCCGCGTCGTTGAGCGAGGATGATCCTGTTTCGATCGATGAAGCTGAGGTTGATGCCGACGCCCCTGCCGTCGATGATAGCGTGTCCTTACTGGATGACTATACGAGCCAGGCTCTAACCACTCCAACCGACCCGGAAAACACTCGTGGGCGCTGACCGTGATATACGCTATGTGGAAATTAATAAAGAAAACGATGTCGCCCATGCAGTCTTCGAAGCTCATGACCTTTCTTCCGCCATGGGGTTTCGTCGAACCGACCAGTTTATGATTGCCACTTCCGTGAGCGAATTGGCGCGCAACGCGTCCCTTCACGGCGGCGGGGGGCGGATAACATTAAGGGCGGTCACTGAGAATGGGCGTACTGGTATAGAGGTGATCGCCGAGGATACGGGATCAGGTATAGCCGATATCGATAAGGCGTTGCAGGAAGGGTTCAGCACCATCGGCACCCTGGGGCTTGGGCTGCCGGGCGTGAAACGCCTGATGGACGAGTTCTGTTTCGACGACCAACGAAAACAGGGCACCCGCATTGTGGTGCGTAAGTGGCTCAGATGACCCTGCATTTGGATTATGCGTTGGCGACGCAATCTCACATCGATGAGGACGCCGATGTTTGTGGGGATACCGGGTTAATAAAAAACACTGATGAAGGGGTATTCCTCGCGCTCATCGATGGGCTGGGTCACGGGCCTGATGCAGACGAAATCGCGCGTCAGGCGCGGTCATACCTCGAGCATGCGTATCGAAAGGCCAGCCTGGTCGATATCATCCAGGGTTTGCACCAAAGCCTTCGCAGGACCAAGGGGGCCGTGGTGGCTCTCTGTCGAATCAATACGTCCTCTGGTGAGCTGAATTATGCCGGCGTGGGGAATATCAGCGCCAAGCTCTACGCGCCGAACCCCATTACGTTCGTTCCTCGGGAAGGCATTGTTGGAGACGTCATGAGCAGCCCGCGTGAAGAAACACTCATTCTTTCCCCGGGCATGGTTCTGATTTTACACAGCGATGGTTTACCGGCACACAAGGATTTTAGCGGGGCGTTGTCTAGCGAGCGCTCGGCTCAGGCGATCGCCGAAGGTCTTTTGTTTGAGTATGGCAAGGACGACGACGATGTCAGCTGTATCGTAGTCAAGGTGGACTGAATGATTGAATTGGCGACGTTTCCCATAAACAGCTCAGCGGCAATAACCGGCGCGCGTAATCGCGTACGGTTTCTCGCGGAGGATCTGGAGTTTGATGTCTTCGCATCGACCCGCCTGGCGGCTGTAACCTCCAACCTTTGTCGCAGACTCTATAAGCACGGAAACGATGCCAGCCTCACCATCGGCTTTGGTGAATACCACCAGGATTGCAGTCTGCAGCTGATTTTCAGGGGTAGCAGCAATCCATTAAGCCGCCACGACGCCGGATCCCTCTTCGACGACGCATACCCACTTCGCCTCGAAACTGGTCACCACGGATTTACGGTGATCAAGCGTATACCGAACCGGGCATTCGATCCGTCGGAACGCTTTATTATCGACCAACGCGAGCGTTTGGTTCGTCTAACGAAGGCAGAATTACTCGAAGAGGTGCAGCAGCGGAACGAGGAACTTACCGCCTTGCTCGACGAGGTGAAACAGCAATCCGAACGGGAAAAAGAGCTCGCGGCTGCTGCGGCAGTCGCGGAAGTGGAACGTCGCGAGGCCCGCGAACTGGAAAAGGCCTACCGCAAATTGGCCAAGGCCCACGAGCATGAGCATCGGCTCGCCAACTACGATGCGGTCACGGGCCTGCCTAACCGGACCTGCTTCGAGGATCGGTTGACCCAGGCTATAGAACGAGCCGAACGTGAACCGCAAAACCTGGCGGTCATGTTCCTGGATCTCGACCACTTCAAGAATGTGAACGACACGGTCGGTCACGCAGAAGGGGACCAGCTGTTGCGCGAAGTAGCTGAGCGGCTGCTGGGATGCGTTCGCAAGAGCGATACCGTGGCCCGCCTGGGCGGTGACGAGTTCACACTGGCCCTTATGAACATCGCCCATCCCGAAGTGGCCGCCGAGGTGGCGCGCAGTATCCTGCAGAGCATCTCGCAGCCGTTTGTCCTTGGAGGGCGCGAATTCTATATCGGCAGCAGCATTGGTATCGCCGTTTATCCGGACGATGGCGACACCGTTGATCTCCTGTTGCGCAATGCCGACACGGCCATGTATGAAGTCAAGAAGCTGGGCCGCAATAACCACCAATTCTACTCCCCAGAGATGAACAGCCAGGCCAAGGCGAGGCTGGACCTGGAAAATAGTTTGCGCAAGGCCGTTAAGAACGAGCAACTGAAACTGTACTACCAGCCCCAGCTCGACTGTGCCACGGGTGAAATCGTCTCGATGGAGGCCCTGTTACGCTGGCATCACGACGACTACGGCTCGATGCCCCTGGAGCAGTTCATTCCCCTGGCCGAGGAAACCGGTTTGATCGTGGACATCGGGTATTGGGCGGTGCGGGAAGCCTGTCGACAAAACAAGGCGTGGCAGGATGCCGGCTATGCGCCAATGCCTGTGGCCGTGAACCTTTCGATGCGTCAGTTCGAGCAGCGTGACCTGGCTGACGACATTATGGACATCCTGGACGAAACCGGGCTTGATCCCCGGTGGCTGGAACTGGAACTCACTGAAGGTGTGTTTCTCCATCATGTCGAGAGCGCAAGAGCGATGCTAGCTTCGCTCAAGAAAGCCGGCGTGATCATCTCAATCGATGATTTCGGGACGGGATATTCGTCGTTGAGCCAGCTCAGGCGACTGCCGATCGATACGATCAAGGTGGATTGCGCGTTCAGCCAGGGTATCACCGAGGATCCGGACGACGCCGCCATCGTCAGCTCCATTATCGTATTGGCGCATAACCTCAAACTGAATGTGATTGCCGAGGGGGTCGAGAACGAAGCCCAGTTGGCGTTCCTGCGGGAGCACGGGTGCAACCAGTGGCAGGGCTATCTGTTCAGCAAGGCGCTGCCCCCTGAAGATTTCGAAGCGCTCTTGCGCGAACGGCATAGCCCTGAGCGGAAAAGCGGCACTGGGGGGTGAGAAGAACCCTACCATCCTTTTTGCTATTATCCGCCTTCACGTTCTTTCAGGAATGGTTATGTCCCAGCTCCCACCTTGCCCCCAGTGCAGCTCTGAATTTACTTACGAAGACGGCATCCAGCTTGTCTGTCCCGAATGTGGCCATGAATGGTCGGAAGCCGAGCAGGCCGAAGCAGAGACAGATGCATTGGTTCGCGACGCCAATGGCAATCCGTTGCAGGATGGCGATACGGTTACGGTCATCAAGGACCTTAAGGTGAAGGGCTCAAGCCTGGTTGTCAAAGTGGGTACCAAGGTCAAGAACATTCGCTTGGTGACTGGGGATCACGACATCGATTGCAAGATAGACGGCATCGGCGCCATGAAGCTGAAGTCCGAGTTCGTCAGGAAGGCCTGAGTCACACCCAAGGACCATCCTTCGATTTTTCAAACCCGCGAAGTAAGGCGCCGGAATGACTGACAACCCCATCACGCATGAAGCCCAGAAGCATCCGTTTGACCGGAACACGAGCTTGGAGCCGCTGGAAAATGCGCGGTTTCGGGGAGACTTTCCGCATGCGTATGCCAACATGGTCGGTCCCTACGGCGGTATCACCGCGGCTTTGCTGCTTAAGGCGGTGCTGACGCACCCCGAACGCCAGGGCGAGCCGGTGGCCATGACGGTCAATTTCGCGGCGCCGATGGCGGAGACTGAGTTCGAGATCGTACCGAAAGTCAGCCGCACCAATCGCTCGACCCAACACTGGACCCTCGAATTGGTCCAGGATGGAGCCATTGTCGCTACGGCAACCGTATTTCTGGCGATACGCGGCGATTCATGGTCTGGCGCCGACGTCACCATGCCCCAGGTCCCTCAGCCCAGCGATATTGAGCCATTGGACACCCAGGGCTATATGAGGTGAATGCAGAACTACCATATGCGACTGGTAGAGGGTGGGTTCGATCCCACTGGCAATACGGGCGAGCAGGAGAATGCCTTGACACGGCTTTGGGTGCGCGACAACCCTCCGCGTCCGCTGGACTTCCTCTCACTGGTAGCGATCAGCGACTGTTTCTTCCCCCGGGTCTACATCCGGCGCCAGGAGCGCATGCCCGCAGGTACCGTTTCCATGACCACCTACTTCCATGCCGACAGCGATACGCTGGCCCGTTAGGGGGATAGGGAGATCCTGGCCGAAGCTCGCGGAGGCCGATACTACCGGAGGTACTGCGATCAGGACGCGGAGCTCTGGAGCGCAGATGGCGAGCTCCTGGCGACAACGCACCAGGTACTTTACTTCAAGGGTTAACGCTTGGAAATCAGTCCAGCCCCGGCCGGGGGTGGACGTGAGTATCATTTCAGGTTACTGGGTCAGCGAAATCTCTCCCGGGTCGATCTGCAGCGCCGACAGCTTGTCCAGCAGAGCGGTTATATTGGCTTTCCCCGAACCTTCGTTGGCCAAGCGCAGCCGCTTAACGGCAGCAAAGGCGTCGCCAAGGGTCGCTGTGTATTGGGCTGCGATGGTTTCGTCCATCACAACCGCGTTGCCATTCTCACGGTCGCTAAGGATGTACTTGATGTGGGTGGTAACAGCCATATCGAGGCCAAACATAGGCTGGTCGACCTCGACCATGACCACCTCCAACTGATAGCGGCCGTTGTCCGAGAGCAGGCCCTGGGCTGTGAGGCTTTCCTTGAGTGCGCCGGAGAAGGCGTCGTCATCTATCTCGGACGTCCAGGCCGGATTAGTTTCTTCCCCGCCCGAAACTTTCGTCAATCCCATGTTATCGGCCAGGTGCGTGTCGTATTGCTTCAGCGGCCCGTCATACACCATGTTTTCCATTTTTGCACCGGAAGCGCAGCCGGAGAGATAGGCTAGTGCAGCCAGGATAATTGTGCTCCTTACAGTTAGCACAGCGTGTTCCTTTTTGTTTATGTATGGTTCAAATAGACGTCTTTTTTCAAATATGCGTTTAGGCAAAGACAAGAGTACCGACAGGATATTAATCGACATACTGTAGCCTTGCTAGACATGAGTCTGTGCGAAGCTGTAAAAAGATATGAAAGGTCGTGAACGGAAATCCTCCGGAGAGAGGCGGAATGGACATTCGGCAATTGCAATACCTCATCGCCTTGGACGAGGTCCGCCATTTCGGCGAGGCCGCGAATCGCTGCCATGTGACCCAGCCGGCGTTATCGATGCGGCTGCGGCAATTGGAAGATGAATTGGGACTAACGTTAGTTTCCCGTGGGCACCGGTTTGTAGGCTTTACCGAGGAGGGGGAGCGCATCCTGGCGTGGGCCAGGGCAGTGATGGCGGCACACGATGGGTTGCAGGCTGAGGCCTCGGTGTGTCGCGGGCAACTCGTCGGTACGCTTCGCCTGGGTTTGGTTCCGCTTGCAGGCTTCGAGCCGATGCCGCTGCTGCAAACGTTCGCGCGCGAGCATGCAGATGTCCGCTTCGAACTGAAGTCGCTTAGCAGTGAGCAGATCCTGGCGGGTTTGGACAACAATAAGCTGGATGCAGGATTGGCCTACGTCGAAAGTCGCCACGAGCGAAAATACCAGTTGCTTGAGGTCGCCGAGACGGGGATGGGGGTGTTGTTCAATCGGAGCCGCTGGTCCTTTGCAGGGTCAAGCCTTGACTGGTCCGCGCTGGAAAGCCTGCCGTTGGGTGTGTTGAGCAAGGGCATGCACTTCCGGCAGTCCCTCGACCATGGCTTGCGCAGCGCCGGTATCGAACTTAAGCCGTTGGTGGAAACCGACTCGGTGGAAATCCTCGTTCAGTCCGTCCGTGCCGGTTTGTGCTGCGCCGTTATGCCTTTGGGTGGTGGCCTCGAACAACAGGACGAAAGCCTGGCGTTACTGCCGATTACGAACAGCCACACGTTAGCCCCACTTTGTCTGGCAACCCGCCGTGGCGCACCGGTGTCGGCTCTGGCGGAAGCGTTGCTCCAGTTCTTTCGCTCGCAAAATTCAAGTGAATCACGCCCGACCAATAAGTAGATCTTATCGAAGCATCTTTAATCTTGATTAGACGGTTATGAAGTCGAGCCGTAACCTGTGGGCTATTTATCCAGCAGGTTTGGTTCATGACGCACGAATCGCTTCCGGAAAAGCAGCAGAAGGCCCAATACGAACCCTATAAGGGGCCTGCGGCTGGTTGGGGCGCCCTGAAAAGTGTTGCGGCACATTGGCTCGATAGTAAGCAACCGATCAAGAACATCCGCGCGCTTCTAAAGACCAACCAGCACGGTGGCTTTGACTGTCCGGGGTGTGCGTGGGGCGACGACCCGAAGGGCGGGCGCATCCAGTTCTGCGAGAACGGTG
Source organism: Marinobacter nanhaiticus D15-8W (assembly GCF_036511935.1). NCBI lineage: Bacteria > Pseudomonadati > Pseudomonadota > Gammaproteobacteria > Pseudomonadales > Marinobacteraceae > Marinobacter > Marinobacter nanhaiticus. The sequence goes on from NZ_AP028878.1 coordinate 1,241,178, forward strand.
CCAAGGCGGTCAACTGGGAGGCTACCAGGCGCGCGGTGGGGCGTGATTTCTTTGCCACGCACAGTGTCAGCGAATTGCTACAGCGTAGTGATCACTGGCTGGAATACCAGGGGCGACTGATCGAGCCGATGCGTTATGACCGGGCCACTGACCGCTATCGGCCTATTGGCTGGGACGACGCCTTTGCACTGATTGCGGATCATCTTCACCGCTTGGAGAGTCCTGGCCAGGCCGAGTTCTACACCTCGGGCCGTGCCAGCAATGAGGCTGCTTTTCTCTACCAGTTGTTCGTACGCGCCTTCGGTACCAACAACTTCCCCGATTGCTCCAACATGTGCCATGAGGCCAGCGGCGTAGGTTTATCCCAGACCATCGGTACCGGCAAGGGTACGGTGACTTTTGATGATTTTGCCGAAGCCGACGCCATCTTTATCTTCGGTCAGAATCCGGGTACGAACCATCCACGCATGCTGGCCCCCCTGAGCGAGGCCGTCCGCCGTGGCGCCCACGTGGTCTGTTTCAATCCGCTCAAGGAGCGGGGCCTGCAACGCTTCCAGGATCCCCAAGCCATCCACGACATGCTGAGCAACGGGGCCGAGTCGACGAACACCGCCTACTTCCGGCCGGCGCTCGGCGGCGATATGGCTGCGGTGCGGGGTATGGTTAAGTGCTTGATCCAATATGACGAACAGGCACGGATGAAATACGAAGCGCCCGTCCTGGACTGGGCATTTATCGAACGTCATACCCAAGGGCTTGAGGATTACATCGCGCAGGTCAAGGCAACGCCCTGGTCCCAGATCGAAACTCAAAGCGGGCTGACGCGGGTCGATATCGAGGTAGCGGCGGACATCTACCGCAAGTCGAGCAAGGTGATGCTCTGCTGGGCCATGGGAATCACCCAGCATCGTCATTCCGTCGCCACGGTTCAGGAGTTGGTTAACCTGCAACTGCTTCGCGGCAACATCGGCCGACCCGGTGCCGGGCTGTGCCCGGTGCGTGGACATAGTAACGTCCAGGGCGACCGCACCATGGGTATCGACGAAAAAGCGCCGTCCGGGTTGCTCGATGCGCTTGAGAAGGTTTTCGGTATCGCTGCCCCGCGTGGACGAGGGCATAACACGGTGGAGGCCATCGACGCCATGGCCCGCGGTAACGCCAAAGTATTTATAGGACTCGGTGGCAACTTCGCCCAGGCGACGCCGGATTCCGAGCTGACCCATCAGGCACTGACGAATTGTGACCTGACAGTGCAGATTTCCACCAAGCTGAATCGCAGCCATCTGGTGAAGGGCAAGGAGGCGCTGATCCTGCCTTGCCTGGGCCGTACGGACATCGATATGCAGGCGTCTGGCCCCCAGGCGGTGACGGTGGAAGATTCGTTCAGCATGATCCACGCTTCGTACGGTCAACTGCCGCCTGGCTCGAACCAGATGAAGTCCGAACCGGCGATCATCGCGGGTATCGCCAAGGCCGTATTGGGTAACCGGCCCATCGATTGGGATGCGGCGATCGCTGATTACGGTGTAATTCGTGACTATATCGCGCGAACGATTCCGGGCTTCGAAAACTTCAACGAACGGCTCAAGCAGAATGGCGGCTTCTATCTGGGGAATGCGGCCCGGGATCGGCGCTGGAATACCTCGAGCGGCAAAGCCAGTTTCTCGGCCAATCCGTTGCCGGATGACCTGTTGCACGAGCGTATCAAGGCATCAGGTCAACAACCGGATGTGATCCTGCAGACACTGCGTTCGCATGACCAATACAACACCACGATCTATGGCCTGAACGACCGATACCGTGGAGTCAGTGGCCAGCGTCGGGTGTTGTTCATGAATGGTGACGACATCAAGCGCCTGGGCTTTGCAGCGGGGGAATGGGTCGATATCACCTCACTTTGGGAGGATGGCCGACAGCGTCGGGTGGCCGGTTTCAAATTGCTGGCCTACGATGTGCCGGCGGGGCAGGCGGCTGCCTATTACCCGGAGACCAACCCGCTTGTGCCGCTGGAAAGTCGTGGTACGGGCAGTAACACGCCGACCTCGAAGTTTATTGCGATCAAGTTGGCGAAGAGCGAGAGGCAGGACAGGGATCGTGTCCTCTATGCAGGGTAGGGAGTTGCCCGGTTCAGGCAATAAAAAACCGGGGCCGCGGCCCCGGTTTTCATTCCTGAAACCCGTCGGTCATCAAACCCCGACCTGGCCTCCATCGTCTTTCCAGATCACTACCGTGGATGCACGCGGACGCACCGAGCCGGCGGTCTCGACCGTCGCATCTTTCACGGATGGCCAGTTGCCCGGGTGCTGGACGTTGACGAAGATCGCGGTCTTGTCAGCGTTGGCAAAAACACCCGTAATTTCGCAGCCGTTCGGCCCCACCAGGAAGCGTTTCAGGTTGCTTTGGTCGCGACCGTCCACGATGGATGGACTATTGCTCTCGCCAGCTACGGAAGAGGGCACCACGGCCAACATCTGGTCGTTGGTGTAGTCGGTCACGTTACTGTATCCGTTATCGGTCTGGATCCAGAGGATACCTTGCTCACCGTCCCGCTGGTCGTACCACAGGCCGTCCGGGCTGGCGAACTGGTTCATGTCGGTCAGGCCTGACAGGTTGTCGGTATCGGAGGCGGCGGCACCGAAGACAAACACTTCCCATTCGAATTCCGTGGCGCCCGGAGAGGCTTCCAGCCAACGGACGACCTGACCACCATTGTTGCTGGCACGGGGGTTCGGCCCGTTGGTAGGCGCTGTCGAAAAGCCGACGCCCGCCTCTTCTATGGCAGATCCACCGTTGGTGTAGGTAGCAGCGGTATTCTCCTCGGTGCGCTTCGAGTTGTTGGTCAGGGTCATATAGACCATTCCGGATGCCGGATCGACCGAAGCCCATTCCGGGCGGTCCATGGGGGTGCCGCCCATGATATCGGCAGCGTCACAGGTATGGATGATGATACCGGCAAGATCGTCAGCCCCCAGACCCAACTCTGCAGCCAGCGTGCTGCCGCCGGGTGTCTGCGCATCCGGGGTCAACGCAATCCACTCGCCAGTGCCGTTGTCGTTGAACTTGGCGACGTAGAGGGTGCCTTCATCGAGGTAGCTGTTGCCGACGTCGAGGCGATCGTATGAGCTGCCAACCTTGCTTTCATCGGAGGCGCTCCACATCTTCGCCGAGACGAACTTGTAGATGTATTCGTTGCGGGAGTCGTGGCCGGAGTAGAACACAACGGGTTCACCCTCGACCAGTTTGCCCAGCCAGCAGCCTTCATGACGGAAACGGCCCAGGTGCGTGCGTTTGACGGCGGTGCCGGTGTAAGGGTCGATCTCGACTACGTAGCCGAAGGTGCGAGGCTCGTTACGGTAGTCGTCGCTTGGGCCAGTGCCTGTCGGCGTCGCATTGAAACGGCCGAATTCGTCGTTCACTTCCGAACCATCGCCGGCGGCCGTTTCCCAGTAGTAGCGGCCATGTCCTGTCTCAATGCCAAGACGGTCGTCGTCCTTCTCACGGCCAGAATCCTTAATGAAGTAGCCTGGCCAGTTTTCTTCGCAGGTCAGGTAAGTACCCCACGGGGTGTAACCCATCGCGCAGTTGTTGTTCGTACCTCGGGTCATGGTACCTGAAGGCGAGTAGGGGGTTATGACGTAGTCGCTGCCCGCAACGGGTCCTGATAGTCGCATGGGTGTCGAAGAGGTGATGCGGCGGTTGTAGGACGAGTTCTTGACATGACTCCAACTGCCATCCGACTGCTTCTGGATGCGCACCAGGGTAATACCGTGGGCATTGATCTCGGTGCGTACTTCGTCCGCCGGGCGCGGCGCGGCTGTCGGGCCATTTTGCGGCGCCCAAAGTGCTCCCTGGTCAATGTACTCATTGTTCAGGGCCAGGATGAAATCGTTGGAGGCGGTGTCTTCAGATAGCGGGAAGAAGTACATGCCGTCGTGATGCATACCGACGCTATTTTCCTGGATGGTCGGCGTAAAGGCGAGGTTCTCGCTCCATTCCGGGGCGAGATCGTTCAGCGGTGTACCCCAGGGGATCAGAACCTGGGCGCTGTAGCCTGGCGGTACCACGATAGCGTCGGTCTTGGAGCCTGCGATGGATTCGAAGCCGAGGGTAATCGGCGTCGGCTCAGGCGTCGGGTTGCCGCCACCCGTGCCCGTGTCGTTGTCGTCATCATCGTCGCTACAGCCGGCAAGGCTGACGCCGAAACCCGCAAACATCGACAGCGCTGCGACGTTCAGGCTGCCGCGCATCATCGAGCGACGGCTAAGACGGCGCTCCATAACCGAAGTGAACGGCTCGTTGCCGCTTTTGTTGTACAACTCGTGGCTTTCGATTTCTTTACTCATACCGCTACTTCCCTCTCATCATTATTCGTCCAGGCTATAGTCGAGCCCCGCTTTAACGGGATTTAGCCTAAGAGGGAAAAATGACAGCGGGATGACCAAAAAAAGACAGCGCGATGAACGGAAAAAAACAACGTGCCCAGGCCACTAGCTCGGGTGGTAGTTTGGTTGACGTAGGTCATCCTGCGCCGAACCAGGTATGGAGGCTACAAGTTATCGAGTTGCAGATGTTTGATGTGCTCAAGTTCATAGGGACGGAAATGTCGCTTCAACAGCGCCTGTACCTGCGCCCGTTTCTCACTCTTGGGAAGGGCGGCCTCGACGATAAGCCGCTTTTCAACCTGGAACCGGTCGCGGCGTTGGGGCCAGTCAGCAACGCCAATGGAGGCCTCCTGCAATGCTTCGCCCAGCTTTTGTGCTTCGTCCAGTTTTTGCGCCTGAGTTAGGTCCGTGTTGGTTTGAAGCCGGAGCGCCTGGGTCATATAGGCGAACTGGGCATCGGCGGTCCTGAATAACTGGTCCGCCACCTCTTCTCCCATATGCATGGTCTGTAGTTGGCGCAACTCCCGATAAAGCTGTTCGCCGGAGAGCCTGTTGGCCGAGCCTTCTTTCGGCCTATGGGTCGCCATCAATTGCGATTGGGCCGCCAGGTAATTGTAATAGTCGGTGGCTACCTTGGCCGCTTTTTGGCCGGTTTCTCCGGGCAGCCCGGCCTGGATCAGCTCTCGCAGGTTCTGCAGATCCTGCTCCGATAGTGTCTTGGCGCCGTTCAGGAACAGCCGGTCCAGTGCCAGTAGTGTATCGTTGCCTAGGGCTAGGTTGTCGGACTCATCGAGGTTCATGGTCCGTGCGACGGCGTAGACTTCGTCGACGGTGAAGGGAATTTCGTCTGCTTGCCCAGAAGCCGGGCTTTTCGCCGCGGCCTCTTTCGTGTGGATGTGATCGGTGCTGCCGGCGCTCGGCTCTGTTTTAGGAGCGATCGACCCTGTTTTGGACGCGATTGACCCTGTTTCGGAAAAAATCGCCTCGGGGTCTGGCGAACGGGTAACCCTGTCGTTCGTGCGAAACACTTTTTCGTAAGGCCTGGAGAATGGCTCCGAGAGTCCATAGTAAAGCGCGACCACTAACGCTGGCAGGGCAAGGCTGCTGGCGATGAGCCAGCGGGCTCGCCTACGTTTCGAAGTCCTGCGATGGTGTTTCGGGTCTTTCATACCGCGACCTGCCTACCCAGCAACGGTGCAACCAGTTCAAACGCGGACTCATCGATCAGTGGTCGCAGGAACGGGGGTTGGAGGAACATTGCCGAGGGAGTCAGTCCATTGATCGATCGGTAACACCTGGAGAGATGCGCCGAATTTGAAAAGCCCGCGTACATGGCCGCATCGGTCATCGAGTGTCCCAGGGCCATCAGGATCGTGCCGATGAAAACGCGGTAGCGGACCCGGTACTGGGTGATGGGCAGGCCGACCTGCTGCTTGAACAGCTTTTCCAGCCGGGAGCCAGACAGGTGAACGCCCTGTGCCATTTCGTCCAGGCTCCAGGGCGTCCGCAGGGACTCTCGTATTCTCTGGGCCGTTCGTACGATGCGCGGGTCGAAGTCCTGCAGCACGGCGTTGCGAAGGGAGCGGGGCAGCAGCAGGTTACGCAGTCGCTGGCGTGCTGCCGGGGCTGAAACATCAGGGGCGTTGCGGATTCGTAGCGCTTCCCGAATGAGGGCATCTTCGTCCGGGTGCTCGTAGAAAACGCCGGGGGTAGCTTCACGCATGAGGCTGCCCAGTACGGCGTAGTCCTGCGAGAGGGGGGGCAGGAAGAAGATGGCGACCACCGCCTGTCGCGTATCCAGGACTGTATGGTCGAGCCACACACCGGAGGGCGTCAGGCAGCTTCGGGTCTGGATGGGTTGGCTATTCCGTCCCCGCACGGTAAACGTGCCGTTGAGGCACAGGGTCAGCCGCTCCTGCGTTGTGCGATGAGGTTGCTGCCGGGCATAGCCGGTGCCCAGGAAAACCACCTCGCGATTCCAGAGACAAAGTTTGGGTGTCCGGAGGCATATCGGTGCACGGTTTTTATTGTCGGTCATGCTCAACCCCGTCATGGCGGCCGGAACCATCAATACCAGGTCCACAACCTGAAACAGCCGGGCCTGGTTGGCCCGGCAATAGGATCATCATACTCCTCGAAGTCGGTCTCCCTGAGCTTGGGAGCGTACCGAGCCGCCCTTAGTAGGGGCAGGTCCCACGATACTCCGAAATCCGGTATTGGGACTCGTGGTTGGGGCCGCACAGGAACTGCCCATAGCGCGCGTCCTGGTCGATGTGCAGCTTCATCCAGGACACGCCGTACTTACTCAGAACGGCATCGTTGGCGTTGTCACCATTGGCGCAGAAGTGATTGCCATTGTTGATCTCGAAGAACGCCTTGTCAGTGCTGGCCGGAATATCGTAGTAGAACGGCGACGCATGGACACCGACCGGTGCGACTGTGTCGTTCTCGCACGCGAAGATCAGGGTGGGTGTCTCGATGTCGTCGAAATCATTGAAGCTAGAGTTCCACGGCGCCAGTGGAATTGCCGCGCTCAGGCGATCGCCGGACGCCAGTTGAAGTGTGCCGCCGCCGCCCATGGACCAGCCCACGGCACCAAGACGGTCGCCGTCGACCATCCCGCTGATCGCACTGAACGACGAATCGCTGCGGTCGACCAGGTAATCGAGTGCGGCGTCGATCTGGTCACGCCGGGACCCCGGCTGGTCGTAGATAGTGTTGGTATCGATGGTCATCACCACAAAGCCGTGGGACGCCAAACGCTCGCCCCACCATTCGATGGAGGACTCGTAAGACAGGTAACCGGGGATAACGACAATGCCGCCCATTTGCCCGGTGGTATTGGTCGGGTAGTGGATGGTGCCGCCGCCAAAGCCAAGGGCCAACGATGAGACGTTTATGGTGTCGACGTTATAAGGGCCTTCGGCCTCGACGTAGGCCTCGGTAGGGTCAGGACCGCGGGTCTCGGCGACCGCGGTGTTAACTGTCAGGCCGCCTGCGCATAACAGCGCGGCGGAGGTCAGGGTGAGCGGTAGTTTTTGCAGTTTGTTCATTGATAAGGGCATGGTCGATCGCTCGCAGTCGTGTTGAATTTGTTGTCACTGGATAACAATCATCCATGCAGACCCTAGTTCATGTCCGACGGTATGGCTTTCACGATTTGGCACTCATCTGTGCAAAACATCACACCAGGTGCCGCAATGCAGCTAGATGGGATATTGGTGTCACGTCGGAGCACCATGTTGGATGCGTAGAGTTAACGCGTTCTTCGATGTGGAACACGGCCGGCGAGGTGGTTATCCCAAGGCAGGTGTCATTGGGGGGAGCGAGTGGGAAGAGCGCAGTGCGGGGGCGGTCCCATTGAGGATTGAAGGAAGCCCGGCTTGAGGCAAGCCGGGCGGGGTGACCTGGCGCTTAGTTGGGCCAGAGGTCCCACATTTCCTTGGGATGCATTTCCTTGATCTTCTTCACCTCGCCGGCATCAATATGCCGGACGATGACCCTGAGTACCGCTTTCAGGGTTTCCTCTGCATCAACGCCTGGTTGTTGATTGGTGTTGATCTTGTCATCGATGGCCTGGAGATACTCGTCCCGGTCGCGCCATGTCTGCGGGCTATCCGCCGGGTGCCACCCTTCAAAGAATACGCCCCGGGCGATGATCGGCAGCTGGGCTGCGAAGTGGGCGGCCTCATCGGTGGTGATACGGTCGCGAATCGTCTGGAGTACGGCGCGTAGACGGCTCCAGGCTTCGTCCTGGCCAATGCCGCCCAGCTCTTCTGACGTATCCTTGAGCCAGTTATTAATGACTGCCACGTTGCGTTCTACAGTGTCGATACTCCCTTGCATGTCTGTCTCCTTGGGATGTTGCGTTACGTGGATTGTCGACTACTGCTCAGCGTCTGCGACTGCATCTGCAGGCTGTCTTTCTACTGTTCCGGTGATGGTGTCAGACTGGATTTCCCCCGGACTTTAACCTGCGTTAACAATGAACAAGCGGAAATAAACTGCCTTATACGGTGGTAGCTGCCTTGGCATTAGCGGAAACCCGAAATTCCCGGTTTTCTGCGCTTCCTACTTATTGTCGAAAACCGGCCTGAAGCCCTACAGTTGCGCGTCCTGATGATGTACGTAGTTGAGTGGAGTCGTTGTATGGCGGGCGAGCGCAAAAAAGAAGTTGAAGCTGGAGTTGATGTGGGCGAGGTCCTGGCAGCCGTGATTCCCATCGTGTTTGCGGTGGGCGGCATCCTGGTGGCGTTGGGCGCAGTCTGAACATCAACGGCCAGGCGTCGGTAGAGCTCCGGCGCCTGGGCCGGTATCATGGCTTTGGATCACTTTGCCCTTACACTTTCTTTTCCTTCTCCGATTCCTTTCCTGACTTACCGAATTCCTTCTTGGCGCATCGACGGCGTCGATCCCTATCGCCTCTTTTCCCCTGTCGTGGTATATCAGCGACTCGATCAAACTATTCTCGGATGCGGAACCAGTAGCAATGCCACGAGCCAGTGAAATAAAGAAAAATTCAGCGGTCGAATACGAAGGCCGGGTCTACTTCGTCAAGGATATCGAGCGGTCGGTGCCCCAGGGCCGTGCCGGCGGAAGCCTCTATCGCATGCGCCTGTACGATGTGGTGACCAACCAGAAGCTCGATGAAACCTTCAAGGATTCAGACATGCTGAACCTGGCGGACCTGAGCCGCAGGCCGGTGAGTTTCTCCTATGCCGACGGTGATGAGTATGTCTTCATGGACAATGAGGACTACTCCCAGTACAGCCTCAACCGGGAGGCCATCGCCGAGGAGCTTTTGTTCATCAATGAAGACACCCAGGGCGTGATGGCGGTGCTGGTCGGTGAAGCGCCGGTTGCGCTGGACCTGCCGCCAACGGTCGATCTCGAAATCGTTGAGACCGATCCGTCCATCAAGGGCGGCTCCGCTACGGCCCGCACCAAGCCGGCCCGCCTTTCCACCGGACTCACGGTGCAAGTGCCGGAGCATATCTCCACGGGCGACCGGATCAAGATCAACGTCGAAGAGCGCCGCTTCCTCGGGCGCGCCTAACATCCGGAGACCCCGCGTTCTGATTCGAAGCTGAGCCAGTCCCATCACTTTTTGGGCGGCTCAGCCCATTCAGGTGTGGAGCTTGGAACGGCAGAAGCGTCATCGCGACCCGCCCCCAAACGGAGGCTAATGTACGGGTACACCGCCGATGCAGTAGTACTTGGTCTCCAGATATTCCTTCAAACCCACGTGTCCGCCTTCGCGGCCGAGTCCCGACTGCTTCACGCCACCAAACGGTACGTGGGGCCCCGTGATATCCATGGTGTTGATGCCCACCATGCCGTAGTCGAGCCGGCGCAGGAACTTGCGGATGCGGGCGTCGTTGTTGGTGAAGATATAGGCGGCCAGACCGTACTCCGTATCGTTGGCCGCCTTGATCACGCTGTCGTCGTCATCGAAGACGCAGATCGATGCAACTGGGGCAAAGACTTCTTCCCTGAATAGCCGCATCTCCGGCGTAATCCATTCCACCAGGGTAGGCATGAAGAAGTTGGCGCCCGGCGCGTCGTCCTGGCTACGGCCGGTCACTTTAGCGCCCTTGCCCTGCGCATCGTCGACCATCGCCTGGGCTTTCTCCACGGCGCCAGCATGGATGAGCGGGCCAATATCGGTCTTCTCCTCGGCGCCGTTGCCCACGATTAGCGCGTTCATGCGCTCGCTGAATCCCTTGATGAACTCATCGTAGATGCGGCGGTGGACGAAAATCCGGTTTGCCGCAAGGCAATCCTGGCCGCTGGTCTGGAATTTGGCGGCGAGAGCGCCGTCAACGGCCTGTTCCAGATCCACATCGTCGCAGACGATCAGTGGGGCGTTACCGCCCAGCTCCATCGAGACATGCTTGACCGTGTCCGCAGAGTTCTTCAAAAGCTGCTGGCCGACGTGAGTGGAGCCGGTAAACGAAAGGGCCCGCACCCTTGGCTCGGCGCAGAGCTGGCTCGCGATGGATTTGGAATCGCCGGTAACCACATTGAATTCGCCGTTGGTCAGTCCGGCTTCTTCCGCCAGTACCGCCAGGGCCAGGGCCGAGAACGGTGTTTCCATCGCGGGTTTGATAATGACGCTGCAACCGGCCGCCAGGGCGGCAGCCGCCTTACGGGTAATCATTGCCAGCGGGAAATTCCACGGCGTAATAATGGCGGCAATACCAATAGGCTCTTCAACGGTGCCGAGCGCACTGTCCGGATTCTCCGATGGAATCCGTGCACCGAGTGACCGCCGGCCCTCCTCGGCGAACCAGCGCAGGAAGCTGGCGGCATAAGTCACCTCGCCACGGGCGTCGGCAATGGGTTTGCCCTGTTCCCGGGTCATCAGCCGGGCCAGCGCCTCGTGATTGTCGTGCATCGCCCGGTACCAGGCCATCAGCCGGTCGGCACGCTCGACCGCAGCGGTTTGCGACCACTGCTCGAACGCCCCCTGGGCGCTGTCGATGGCATCGCCGATGGCATCCGATTCCAGCATCGGTACCTTACCGACGATCTCCAGCGTCGCAGGATCTTCGACGGTCTTCATGTCGCCTTCGCGGGAGCGTATCCAGCGCCCTCCGATATAGGCCTGTTCACGGAAAAGGGCCGGTTCGATGAATGCGTCTGGCATGACGTCCTCCCTGTCCTGTTAGAAGCTCGCAATGACTTGTGTACTGCCATTGGATGATTAGATTCAACCTAACAGGGCTATATCGGTACTTTGGGTTACGATCCGGACAGGTCTTTACGTAGAGCAAGCGTATTGCCAGCAGTTCCACATCGCGAAACTCACTTCAATCGCCCGTGGCTTGAAGTATTGCTGCATCAAACGGATACCGGTTGTGACCGGGCTTATAATCGGGATTCGCACATGAGCGAACCCAGCATCGAGTGGACTCTTGGTGTCCGGCAGACCAAACTGCGTTCCGGGAGGTATAAAGGCCATTGCCTCCCGCTTCAAGCAATCGATACAGGAGTCGGCATGCTTCGCGAAGTGGGGTTTGGCGGAATGCTGTTCAGTCCCTTGGTGGTGCTGGTGCCACTTGCGTTCGCGCTTGTGCTGTTGACCCGTCTGGTCCTCCATCAACTGGACGTGCAGGGTTTGATATGGAAGCACGCGTGGTTCGAGGTGAGCCTGTTCGTCTGCTACCTGGCCGTTGTCGTCTATCTGTTCGGGAGCTAGTACACAGTCATGCAAAAGGTATTGCGCGTTGGACTGACGTTGGTGGTGGTCGCCCTTGCCATCGCTGCAGGCACCTGGGTCTGGAACCATTATCTGCATTCGCCCTGGACGCGGGACGGACGGGTCCGGGCGGATGTGGTGACGATTGCGCCGGATGTATCCGGTTGGGTGACCGAGCTTTCGGTAAGCAACAACCAATCGGTGGAAAAAGGCGACCTGCTATTCGTCATCGACGACACGCGCTATCGTGCCGAGGTCGCCGAGGCGCAGGCCGAGGTGGAGGAAAAACGCATCGCCTGGGAACTGGCGCGGCACCAGTACGAACGCCGCCAGCAGCTGACCGGGCGTCAGGCCATCAGTGAAGAGGACCTGGAAACCTACCGCATCAACACCGAATCCGCCAAGGCCAGCTACGCCCTGGCACAAGCCCGCCTGCGCATGGCCCAGATCGACCTGGAGCGAACCCGCGTAGACGCACCCGCCGATGGCTCGCTGATCAATCTGAGCCTGCGTGAGGGCAACTACGTCGACCAGGGCAAGCCGGTTCTGTCGCTGGTCAAGCGAGGGTCTTTCTACGTGACCGGTTACTTCGAGGAGACCAAGCTGCAGCTCGTGCGTGTCGGGCAGCCCGCGCATATCCAGCTCATGGGCGCTGACCAGACCCTGACCGGCGAGGTGACCAGCATCGCCCAGGGCATCGCCGATACCAATACCACCAGCAACGACCAATTACTGCCCGAGGTACAGCAAACCTTCAACTGGGTGCGGCTGGCCCAGCGTATTCCGGTGGATATTGCACTGGACCCGGTGCCGGAGGGCGTAAAGCTGAGCGCCGGGATGACCGTCTCCATCGATCTTGAGACCCAATAGGTCCACGGGTCATGACGCTGCATCCGCTGGCTGCCCAACTGCTGACGCCGAACCGGCAGGCGGTCATCTTCGCCCTTAAGGGCGTCATTTCGATGGCGTTGGCGCTCTACGTGTCGATGTTCCTGCAACTGGACCGGCCTTATTGGGCGCTGGTTTCCGCGGTATTCCTGCAGATCCGTCCGGAAAGTGGGCTCGTGATCGAAAAGGCGCTGTGCCAGATCACCGGTTCGATCGTAGGCGGGGGCATCGGCATCCTGATCCTGGCCTTCCTCACGCCGTATCCGGTCCTGGCGCTGGGCTGCCTGACACTCTGGATCGGGCTCAACTCGGCGGCCGCCTCGATGGTGCACAACGTCAACTTCATCTATGCCTTTGCCATGGCAGGGATGACCGCCGGGTTGGTCGTCATCCTGGTCATGGCGCATCCGGAGGGCGCGGACAGCCGCGCGGTGTTTGCCATCGCCCAGGCGCGTATCAGTGAGATCGCCGTCGGGGCGATCTGTGCCATGCTGGTCAGCCAGCTTTTGTGGCCGGTCCGGGTTAAGGATGGCCTGCGCGCCAACGCCCGCCTGGTGATCAACCGCACCCTCGAATACCTGACCCTTGAGCTGGACCTCGACAGTTCCCATGCTGAGCGACACAAGCACGCGGACGAGATCCTTGAAACACTGATCCTCCTCAATGACGACTCCAGCGCCGTTTCCTACGAAGGCCCGGAGGGTCCCGGGCGCAGCCGCGCCGCCAACCTGCTATGCAATAAGGTGATGTCGTTGATGGCGGTAACCCAGATTATGGGCCGGTTCCAGCGTAACCACGCGGACTTGGTGTCGCCGGCGTTCAGCGAGCTCCTTGCCCAGATGCGGCGCTACTTCAGCGATATTGCAGCAGCCGATAATTACGAGGACAGCTACCGGCTGGCGCAGGAGTTGCGCCGGGTGCTGATCCAAATTCGTTCGGAATTCCAGGACGAGTCGGCCATCGTGACCCGTTTGAGCCAGACGGCCCTGGACCTGGTAGCGGATCTCGTTATGGTGCTGCGGGCCTACAACGCCTTGGAGTCCCGAGATCGAACCCTGTTGAAGACGCCCAAACTCAAGACCCATCGCGATCTGCTGATCGGCGGCGTCAACGGTTTCAGGACGGCATTGGTGTTCCTGATCGGGGCCTTCATCTGGGTCCAGACCGCGAGTCCGGCGGCCATCATGTTGATGATCATGCCGGTGGTGTTTTCGGTGATGTTCGCCCGTTTCTCGTCCGTCGTTCAGAGTTTCATTCTCAAACGATTGCTAATGGCTGCGCTTTGTTCCGTCCCGGTGGCACTCCTGGCGCTGGGGCTACTGTCCCAGAGCAGTGGCGACTTTGAGCTCCTCGTACTGGTTCTGGCAGCCCCGTTATTTGTTGGCTTGATACTGCTGGCGGATCGAACGACGTTGCCGTATGGGCTTGGTTTCTGTATTCCGAGCATTATTGTGATCCAGCCGAGCAATGAGATGTCGTTCAGTGCCGATACCGCACTGAGTACCGCGCTCGGATTGCTGGTCGGTATCAGCCTGCTGTACTGGATCTTCAAACTGGTTTCGCCGCCGGATAGCAGCTTGATGCAGCGCCGGTTGATCCGGGCGACGGCAAAGGACCTGCTCGACATTGATGATCATGAGCAGCCCGAACACTGGATCAACGGACGCATGGGAGAACGGTTGTTGCGGTTGGCCAATTATGACCAGGCAACCAACGCCGCAGACCGTACAATGACCGACCTGGGCTTCACCGGCCTGAACCTGGGGCACGTTTCCATTCGTCTTCGCAGGCTGATCCAGGACAATCGTACACCGGCAGTCGATGTTGCGTTGCAGTACTGGCAGCAAGAGCTGTCCGAAAGTTATCGGATGAGCGCGGAGGGGCAGTTCAACGATCGTTTCCGACCGGCGAGCGAACGGTTGCTGGAGGCTATCCGTAAGGTCGCCGAGCCGGGTTCACAAATAGAGGTCGTCGAAGGGATGTTCGAGCGGCTGGCGCTGACCCTGGAGCGCACGGCGCGGACCGTGGAGGCGTCCCGGAAACAGAAGGGTGGCGGGGCGGCTGAAGGTGATGAAGCGTCGTCTGCGGCCCCTTCGCAGGCCGGATAGATCCGGGGCCGACCGTCAGACGCTGCTGTCCTTCACGTTCTCCATCACCACAAAGGTGCTGGTCTGCAGTACATGGGGCAGGGCGGAGATCTGTTCGCCCAGCACCTGTCGGTATTCGGCCATGTTCCGGGTCCGCACCTTCAGCAGGTAATCGAAATTGCCGGCGATCATGTGGCATTGTTCCACGGCTGAGATTTGCCGGATCGCATCGTTGAAGGAACCGAGAGCCTTGCTGCTGGTATCGCTCAGGGTAACCTGGGCAAAGGCGATGTGGTTGAGGCCAAGTTTGGTCTGGTTGATCAGGGCGGTATAGCCGGTAATGTAACCCTGTTCCTCCAATCGCCGCATGCGTACCTGGCACGGCGTCTTGGAGAGGCCGACACGGGAAGCCAGTTCGGTCACGGTAATGCGCCCGTTCTTTTGCAATTCGCGCATGATGGAGTGATCGATTCTGTCCAGTTCGACCATTTTTCGCTTTCTCCGGAAAACTAATGGCTAGTTGAGCCGGTGAATATAATCAACATGCCTGCAATTTGAAACCTTATGGCCAAAGAGCCTTTACACGTTTAGCTATACTGGTTTAATGCCGTTCATTCTCAGTAGAGTGGCTTTCCCGGAGACGCCCGATGACCGATGCCCGCCCAGCTGACCAGGATGCCTTGCTGGAACAGCTTGCTGACGCCCTTCAGGACGAGACGCTGGATGCCGAAGGCACCGCAAACCTGAAGACACTGATCACCGAAATGGTCACGCAGTCCCGCACTTGGGACGAAGACTTTCGCGCAGGCCTGGCGCAGGCCTTCGGCAAACCATTGGGTCCCCAATATGCCGACGCCTTTGCCAACGCCTTCCCGTCCGCCTACCGTGCCCGTTTTTCCGTCGCCGACGCTGTCGAGGATATCCGCCAGATCCAGTCGATCTCGGTGAGCTCAGACGTGCCGATGCGCTTCTACGATCGTGATGGCGACGACAAGCGACTGCGATTCAAACTCTACAGCCTGGGCACACCCGTCATTCTGTCGGATGTGATTCCGCTGCTGGAAAACCTGGGCATGCGGGTGCTGGATGAACATCCCTATCCGATCCGGCGTCACGACGGCGAACTTTTTGGCGTAAGCGACTTTACGGTTGAATTCCGTGGCAGTGCTCCGGTGGCGTTGGATCGGATCCTGCCCCTGCTCCAGGACGCATTCCGGGAGGTCTGGAACGGTTTCGCCGAGAACGACGAATTCAACCGGCTGATCCTGCATACCGGTTTGGATTGGCGGGAGGTTGCGCTGCTACGGGCCTATGCCCGATACATCAAGCAACTGCGCTTCGGCTTCAGTCAGCCTTTCATGGCCGAAGTTCTCGGTCGGCACGGCGATATCACCACGCGGCTGGTCTCACTATTCAGGACCCGTTTCGATCCCGAGTTGCCTGCGTCGCAGAATCGGGCGACTGCGATGGAGAAACTCGAAAGCGAAATCCTGGGGGCGTTGGAGGCAGTCGAGAGCCTGGATGAAGATCGAATCCTGCGGCGCTACTTCAGCCTGATCAAGGCCACATTACGCACCAACTGGTTCCAGCAGGACGGCGGTCAGCCCAAGGGCTACTTCTCCCTGAAGTTCGATCCCCAATCGATTCCCGACATTCCAAAGCCCAGGCCGAAGTTCGAGATCTTCGTCTACTCACCCCGTATCGAAGGTGTGCACCTGCGAGCCGGCCCCGTCGCCCGTGGCGGCTTACGCTGGTCCGACCGCATCGAGGATTACCGAACCGAGGTACTTGGTCTGGTCAAGGCCCAGCAGGTGAAGAACTCGGTCATCGTGCCGGTCGGTGCAAAAGGCGGGTTTATCGTCAAGCAGCCGCCTGCAGAGGGCGGCCGCGAAGCCATGCAGGCGGAAGGCGTCGCCTGCTATCGCACGTTTATCCGTGCATTGCTGGACGTTACCGACAACCTTGAGGCCGGCCAAGTGGCCGCGCCGGTCGATGTGGTGCGTCACGACAGCGATGACACCTACCTGGTCGTCGCCGCTGACAAAGGTACGGCGACCTTCTCTGATATTGCCAACCACCTGGCCAGGGAATATGGCTTCTGGCTGGGTGATGCCTTTGCCTCTGGCGGCAGCGAAGGCTACGACCATAAGAAGATGGGGATTACCGCCCGGGGCGCCTGGGAATCGGTCAAACGGCATTTCCTGGAGCGGGGCACCGATACGCAGTCCGATACGTTCAGCGTCGTTGGTATTGGTGACATGTCCGGGGACGTCTTCGGCAACGGCATGCTGTTGTCCGACCGTATCCGGCTGATCGGGGCCTTCAACCATCAGCATATCTTTATCGACCCCGAGCCAGATGCCGCCGTGGGCTTCCGCGAACGCCAGCGCCTGTTCGACCTGCCGGGTTCCAATTGGGCGGATTACGACAGTTCGCTGATTAGCGAGGGTGGCGGGGTTTTCCCGCGAACCCTGAAGTCGATCCCGATCTCGCGACAGATGCGTTCGGCGTTGGGCATCAAGGCAAAGCGCCTGGCCCCCAACGAACTGATCAGCGCGCTATTGCAGGCTCCGGTGGATATGCTTTGGAACGGCGGTATTGGCACCTACGTGAAGGCTCGCCACGAGTCCCACGAAGATGTCGGCGACAAGGCGAACGATCCGTTGCGCGTGGATAGCCATACCCTGCGCTGCAAGGTGTTGGGTGAGGGCGGCAATCTGGGGTTCACCCAGCGGGCGCGTATCGAGTTCGCGCGGGCCGGGGGCTCGGTCAACACGGACTTTATCGATAACGCCGGTGGCGTGGATTGTTCCGACCACGAAGTAAACATCAAGATCCTGCTCAACACGCAGGTGCGCGATGGCCGGTTGACGCTTGACCAACGCAATCGCCTGCTGCGGGAGATGACGCCGGAGGTCGCGGCGCTGGTGCTGCAGAACAACTACCGCCAGGCCCTGGCGTTGAGCATAGCCGATGCCGGCGGTGCCGCTTCCCTCGATGCATGCGAGCGGCTGATCCGAAGGATGGAGGCGGAAGGCCGGCTCGACCGGGCGCTGGAATTCCTGCCGGATGAACAGGCCCTGCAGGAACGGCGCGAACGCGGCGCGAGTCTCACACGGCCTGAATTTGCGGTGTTGGTGTCCTATGCCAAGCTCGAGCTCAAGCAGGCCCTGCTCGCAGCGCCGGACGTGCTCGACGACCGCTTCCTTGACGCGCTTTATTCCGCCTTCCCGGATTCATTACGTCAGGCCTATCCCGAAGCTATCGAGCATCACCCCTTACGCGCTGAGATCACGGCGACCCAGTTGGCTAACGACCTCGTCAACCGCATGGGCATCACCTGGCTGGACCGCGTACGGCAGGCGACGAGGGCTGCAGTCAGCGATATTGTGATCGCCTATCGCATTGCCGTACGTATCTACGGTGTGGATGAGCAATGGCGTGACGTCGAGCGGTTGGATGGTGAGGTGCCGTCCCAGGTCCAGCTCGAACTTTTCCGTGATCTGATCCGCCTGGTGACGCGATCGACCACCTGGCTGCTGCGCAACCGGCCCGCCGGCCTGGACGCGGCGGCCTGCGAGGCCCGTTTTGCGGCGCCGCTGGCGGAGGTCCTGGCCTCGCTGGAGCGGCTCCAGGCCGTGATTCCGGAAAGTCGATGGAAAGAGCGCTATGCTTATTATGTAGACAATGCCGTACCCGAGGCGCTGGCTGCTTGCTGTGCTTCCACCGAAAGTCGCTATTGGCTGGTGGATATCATCGAGGTGGCCGAACAATTCGACCAGCGGCTGGATGCCGTCGCCAGCGTCTACTTCACCCTCGGCGAGGGCCTGAAGCTCACCTGGCTCGATCGGCAGCTTCGCGCCTTTAGGGGCCAGGGGCACTGGCAGGCGCTGGCGACCAGCCACTATCGGGACGAATTGGACCACCGGCTGAGGCAACTGACAGCCAGTGTGTTCGAGTCAGGTGAGCCCGGCCAGGCGCCACAACAGATGCTGGAGGCCTGGAGGGACGGGAAACAGGGGCAGTTGACCCGTTGGCGACAGATGCTTGCGGATATGCAGGCGACGAAAGTCATTGACTGCGCTGTGTTTTCCGTAGCAAACAGCGTCCTGCGCGAGTTGGCGATAGAGCCTGGTTAATTGTGGTGGTTGGGTATCAGTGCCAGGTCGGTAAAGGACAAATTGCCTGTTTTTCACCTTTCCTGAAGGAGGAGGGTGTCAATTATTTAATAAAAAAAGCAAAAAATGGGTACGCCAACGGTTTGAATAGGAAAACGGACTCTAACTGTCTCTGTAGAATTTAGGGAGACTAACAAAGACGAGGTTACCGCTATGAAACCGCAGCAGTCAGCAACACCCGAACTAACCGAACGCCGGCAAGCAATCCGCGATTACTACCTGGCTGACGAGTACAAGGTGATTCGTGAGCTGATCGCTGAAGCGGGCCTGACCCAGGACGAGCGCGACGCCATCTCCGCCCGCGCCGCCGACCTGGTTCGTGATGTTCGCGAGAACGCGAAACCCACCATCATGGAAAAATTCCTGGCGGAATACGGTCTGACGACCAAAGAAGGTGTGGCGCTGATGTGCCTTGCCGAAGCTTTGCTGCGTGTGCCTGACAACACGACGATCCACGCCCTGATCGAAGACAAGATCACCTCCGGTAATTGGGGCGCCCATGTGGGCAAGGCCTCATCCTCCCTAATCAATTCCACCACTCTCGCGTTGCTGATGACCAGCAACCTGCTCAAGGATTCCGAGCGTCAGACGGTGGGCGAAACCTTGCGCAAGATGGTCAAGCGCATGGGCGAGCCGGTGGTGCGTACCGTCGCCGGCCAGGCGATGAAAGAGATGGGACGCCAGTTCGTACTGGGTCGCGATATCGAGGAGGCCCAGGAAAATGGCCAGCCTTACATGGAGCGCGGCTACACCTACTCCTACGACATGCTCGGCGAGGCGGCCCGCACCGATGCGGATGCGCAGCGCTACTACGATGCCTATGCCAAGGCCATCGACAGCATCAGCAAGAACTGCAAGGGCGACGTACGCACCAACCCGGGTATATCCGTCAAGCTATCCGCGCTGCTGGCCCGGTACGAATATGGCCAGAAAGAGCGGGTGATGAACGAGCTGATGCCTCGCGCACTGGAGCTGGCCAAGAAGGCCGCCAAAGCCAACATGGGTTTCAACATCGATGCCGAGGAGGCGGATCGCCTCGACCTTTCCCTGGATGTGATCGAAGCCGTTCTTGCCGACCCCGCGTTGGCCGAGTGGGATGGTTTCGGTGTGGTGGTCCAGGCTTTCGGGAAACGGGCCTCGCAGACGCTGGACTACCTTTATGGGCTGGCCAAGTCACTGGATCGCCGCATCATGGTGCGTCTGGTGAAGGGCGCATACTGGGACGCGGAGATCAAGCGCGCGCAAGTGATGGGTTTAAGCGGTTTCCCTGTTTTCACCCGCAAAGCCTGTAGTGACGTGTCCTACCTGGCCTGTACCCGGCAGTTATTGGGGATGACCGATCGCATCTATCCCCAGTTTGCGACCCACAACGCTCACTCCGTTTCGGCAGTGCTGGAACTGGCGAAAGACGTCAGTCGCGACCGTTTCGAGTTCCAGCGCCTGCATGGCATGGGTGAATCCCTGCATGACCAGGTGATCAAGGATAGCGGCGTGCCCTGCCGCATCTATGCGCCGGTGGGCGCCCACCAGGACCTTTTGGCTTACCTGGTTCGCCGGCTCCTGGAGAATGGTGCCAACAGTTCCTTCGTGAACCAGATCGTCGACACCCGGATTACGCCGGAAGAGATTGCGAAGGATCCGATCGCCACCGTGGAGGCTATGGGGACAGAAATCTCGAGCAAAGCCATCGTGCCGCCGCCCAAGCTGTTCGGTGATCAGCGCCGTAACTCCAAGGGTTGGGATATCACCGATCCGGTAACCATCGAGGAGATCGAAGCAGGTCGCGGCGCGTTCAAGACCCATCGCTGGAAGGGCGGCCCGATCATGGCGGTCGACTCGGTGGGCACCGAAGTTCAGGTCGTACGTAACCCGGCAGACCAGGACGACACCGTCGGTCATGTAACCCAGGCGTCCGAAGCGGATATCGACGCGGCTATCGTCGCGGCTCAGGCGGGTTTCAAAACCTGGTCCAGCACTCCGGCGGAAGAACGTGCCGCCTGTGTGCGCAAGGTCGGGGACCTGTTCGAGGAGCATGCTTACGAGCTGTTTGCGATCACCACCCGCGAGGCGGGCAAGTCGCTGCTGGATGCCGTCGCCGAGATTCGCGAAGCGGTGGATTTCTCCCAGTACTATGCCAACGAGGGGCTGCGCTACAAGGATTCGGGTGAAGCGAGCGGTGTGATGGTGTGTATCTCACCGTGGAACTTCCCGCTGGCGATTTTCTCCGGCCAGATCCTGGCCAACCTGGTCGCGGGTAATGCCGTCATTGCCAAGCCGGCGGAACAGACGTCGCTGCTGGCCTACCGTGCGGTTCAACTCATGCACGAGGCTGGCATTCCGAGAGATGCTCTCCAACTGGTGCCGGGGACCGGTGCAGCGGTTGGTGGCCCGCTAACTTCGGATTCGCGGGTTTCCGGGGTGTGCTTCACCGGCTCGACTGCCACGGCCCATCGCATCAACCAGAAGATGGCCGAGAACATGCACCCGGACGCCCCTCTGGTGGCGGAGACGGGCGGCCTGAATGCCATGATCGTCGATTCCACCGCGCTACCGGAGCAGGTGGTACGCGATGTACTGGCGTCCTCCTTCCAGAGCGCCGGTCAGCGCTGTTCTGCATTGCGCATGCTCTATGTGCAGAGCGACATTGCCGATCATCTTTTGGAAATGCTCTACGGCGCCATGGAGGAATTGGGTATCGGTGACCCCTGGCAGCTGTCCACCGACGTGGGCCCGGTCATCGATGAAGGGGCCAAGAAGAAAATCGTCGACCATTGTGAGAATTTTGAGAAACAGGGACGACTGCTGAAGAAGGTGCCCATCCCGGAGAAGGGCCTGTTCGTCTCGCCGGTGGTGCTGAAAGTGAGCGGCATCGAGGAGATGGAAGAGGAAATCTTCGGCCCGGTGCTGCACGTCGCCACGTTTGAGGCCAAGGACATCGACAAGGTGGTGGATGCAGTGAACGCCAAAGGCTACGGCCTGACCTTCGGCATCCACAGTCGGGTGGACCGCCGGGTCGATCGAATCGCCCAGCGCATCAAGGTGGGCAACACCTACGTCAACCGTAACCAGATTGGTGCGATCGTCGGTTCCCAGCCGTTTGGTGGCGAAGGCCTCTCCGGCACCGGTCCCAAGGCGGGTGGCCCGCACTACGTGCGTCGCTTCATTCGCGGGCCCCTGGTTGAGAAGTCGGCACCCGCCGATGCCAAGCAAATCGATGCTAAGAAGGTGCAGAAACTGATCGGTCAACTGGATAGCCTACAGGCCCCGAAACCTGAGGCCCGGGCCGAACTGCTGAACCCGATCTTCGGCCAGACGCCGGCCCCGCTGGATGGTCACTCCGAGGACCTGCCGGGACCAACCGGCGAACTCAACCGCCTGACGGATTACGCCCGTGGCGTCATCCTCTGCCTGGGGCCGGATAGTGACTCAGCCCTGCAGCAAGCGGGTGTGGCCCTGTCCCAGGGCAACAAGGTGGTGGTCGTTGCGCCGGATGTCGAGAAGACCGTGACTGAGGCGGCGAAGGCTGGGCTGCCGATCGCCGGTACCGACGGCCTGATCGACCCCGAGGCCCTGGCTACCCTGACCGGCTTCGACGGTGTCGTCAGCGTCGCCGAGCGTGATTTGCTGAAACAGTACCGCCTGGCGCTGGCCAAGCGCGAAGGCGTGCTGCTGCCATTGATCACAGAAGTGACCCTGGACCAACGCTACGTGATCGAGCGCCATCTGTGCGTCGACACTACGGCTGCCGGGGGCAACGCGAGCCTTATTGCGGCATCTGAATAAGCTGCAGTTTGTAGTCGCTGGCAAAGACCGTCCGATTGGTTTCAGTCGGACGGTTTTTTTGATAAGTGAAAAATGTAGGCCGACCGGACCTTTAGCTGATCCAACTTCTCACACCGGAATACCTGAATCGTTCTGTCCGTTGACACAGGTCATGCGCCTATCGGTGCGCGGAGTTAAGCTGAGATCATGGCTAAATTACCTCCGAAACCCGAACCCTATATTCTCTGGTACGTCCTGGCTTTCATGATTGGCCTGTTGATGATCCAGGACCTGTGGCAGGGAGAAAGAGACGTTCGGGAGATTCCATACAGCGAATTCCAGCAACTGCTGGCAGACGGCACTATCGCCAATGTCGTGGTCGGGCCGCAGCGGATTCGCGGCGAGTTCAAGTCTGACCAGGACGGGGTTACAGGCTTTACCACCGTCCCCGTACCCGCCGATGTGCGGGCGGATCTCGAGCAGGCTGGCGTCGAGTATCGTGCGGTCCAGGACCGTACGTGGCTGACCGATATCCTTTCCTGGCTGTTGCCCACGGCATTGATCGTCGGCGTCTGGCTCTTCGTCATGCGGCGGGTGGCGAACCGGATGCAGGGCGGAGGCATGGGTGGCTTTATGCAGGTTGGCAAGAGTCGGGCCAAGGTCTACGTGGAGACGGATACCAAGGTGGGCTTCGACGATGTCGCCGGTGTCGACGAGGCCAAGGAAGAACTCCAGGAAATCATCGAATTCCTGCGTGATCCCAAGCGCTATGGGGCGTTGGGCGCGCATATGCCGAAAGGGGTGTTGCTTGTCGGACCGCCCGGGACCGGCAAGACCCTGCTGGCACGTGCGGTGGCCGGCGAGGCAGCGGTGCCTTTCTTCTCCATATCCGGATCCGAGTTCGTCGAAATGTTCGTTGGCGTGGGTGCAGCGCGGGTGCGGGATCTGTTCGAGCAGGCCCGACAGAAGGCGCCGGCCATCATCTTCATCGATGAGCTCGATGCCCTGGGCCGGGCTCGCGGCGCCTTCAATCCCGGTGGTGGCCACGATGAGCGGGAGCAGACACTGAACCAGCTGCTGGTGGAGCTCGATGGATTCGATACCAGTGAAGGCCTGGTCCTGCTGGCGGCGACCAACCGGCCGGAGATTCTCGACCCAGCATTGCTGCGAGCTGGTCGTTTTGATCGCCAGGTGCTGGTGGACCGGCCCGACAAACGCGGGCGGGTACAGATCCTGCGCGTACATGCGAAGAAGGTGACGCTGGACCCGTCGATCGAATTGGAACAGATTGCCGCCTTAACCACGGGTTTCACGGGTGCAGATCTGGCCAACCTGGTCAATGAGGCCGCCCTTCTTGCGACCCGAAGGGCGGGCCAAACGGTGACCATGGACGACTTTACCCAGGCAATCGAGCGTATCGTCGCCGGTCTGGAAAAGAAAAACCGCATTCTCAACCAGCGCGAGCGGAACATCGTGGCCCACCACGAAATGGGCCATGCCCTGATGGCATTGATGCTGCCCGGGGTGGATCCGGTACACAAGGTCTCCATTATTCCCCGTGGCATCGGTGCACTGGGTTACACGTTACAGCGTCCGACCGAGGACCGTTTCCTGATGACCCGGGAAGAGCTGGAGAACAAGATCGCGGTGCTCCTCGGGGGCCGGGCGGCGGAGAAGTTGATCTTTGACCATCTGTCGACTGGTGCAGCGGATGACCTTGCCAAGGCGACGGACATCGCCCGTAGTATGGTGACCCGCTATGGGATGGATGAAGACCTGGGCTACGTGATCTATGGCAATGATAGGTCCGCACTCATGGGTCAATTTGCGCCCGTTGGCGAGCGCGCTTTCAGTGAACAAAGTGCCGAGGCCATTGATGCCGCAGTGAGACGCATCATCCACGACGTATTCAGCAGGGTCTATGCCGCGCTATCGGACAATCGCGCGATCCTGGAAGAGGGCGCCGGTGAACTGCTGGCACACGAAACACTGGAGGAAGACGATCTAGAGCGATTGGCTCGGCATCTGGCTTTGGCCTGGAACGCTGGCGCCGAAGAGGCTTCATATGGAAAAAAGGCCTTCACCGACGTTGGCTGATCGACTCGATTCTCGTGGCCAGGACTTCTTTCAGGCTCAGCAGCCAGCCCGTTGACGATCATGGCAAGGTGGTGCGGTTCGATTTTCATGCTTCAAAACGGGTCACCAGACCCGGAATAGTGCCAGTGCCGTCCAGCGTGGACGCCTGACCTTCGGCGGGAGACGCATAATCCTGCGGGCATGATTGCTGCAACGATGTTCCCTTTGACTCCCGGCTTTGCAGGCCGGAGCGTCCTTCCATTCGTCCCGGGAGCAGCCATGAAAGTCTCCGTTATTGGTCTTGGGAATGTCGGCTCCAGTCTGGCATTCGTGTTGGCTATCAGAAACTTCGTTCGCGAGTTGGTGTTGGTCGGACGTAACCGCGACTCGGTCATGGGCGATGTGCTCGACTTACGCCATGGTCAGCTTTTCGTCGATTCCCCCACCGAAGTATTCGCAGGTCGCATTGCGGACACGACCGGTTCCGACGTTATCGCGATCTGCGCATCGGTACCTACACCGAAGAACATGCGTAGCCGGCTTGAGCTGGCACAGGGCAACGTGGATTTGCTGCGCGAGCTCATGCCCGCTCTGGCCAGACATGCCCCCGAAAGCAAGATCGTCATTGTTTCCAATCCGGTGGATGTCCTGGTGCATTACGCATTGGAGTTCACCGGATTTCAGCCACACCAGATTCTGGGGACGGGAACGTTGGTGGACTCCTCCCGTTTTCGTCAGTTGCTCGCCGAGGAGCTTCGTATCCATATGGAAGATATCCGTGCCTACATTCTCGGAGAGCATGGCGACAGTCAGTTCCCTGCCATGAGTTGTGCCGATGCGGGTGGTGAGCCTCTCGATCCCACGCCAGCCCGCTACGCCCTGTTTGAACGGGCGTCCCGGGCCGGCTTTGAAGTACTGAAGTATAAGGGATGCACCAACTACGCCATTGCCTTGGCCGCTGCGGAAATCATCCAGTGCATTGCATTGGACGCCAAACACACGATGCCGGTCAGTTTGCGGGTCGACGGCTTTCTCGGTGTAAGGGATGTTTGCCTTAGCTTGCCAGCCGTCATTGGCGGCAATGGCATTGAGCGCGTGCTGCATCCGCGGTTGAGTGAAGGTGAGAGCAGGGCGTTTCTGCATAGCGCAGAAATCGTGCGCCATGCCATTGATTCCGTTGAGTCGCCTGGAGCGAAGGTATCGGTAGGTTAAAGCGTACGTGGGCTACCAGGCTCGGCCCCGGATCGTTTTATTGAGCGTTTGCCGGGGCACTAGCGGGATGCATAGCGATCGCGGAGGATGCCCACCCGTTCCACATAGGCCTTGGTTTCCGCGTAGGGCGGGATACCGCCGTAGCGACTGACCGCTCCGGGGCCGGCGTTGTAGGCTGCGGTTGCCAGGCGAATATCGCCGTTGAATTGTTTGAGCATCTTGGCCAGGTAATTCACGCCGCCACGGATGTTCTGGGCGGCAACCATGGCATTCTTCACGCCCAGTTCCTCAGCGGTAGCGGGCATCAACTGCATCAGGCCCTGTGCGCCTTTGGGTGAGAGCGCCTGGGCGTTGAACGCCGATTCGGCGTGGATGACAGCCCGTACCAGCGCCGCATCAACACCGAACTCCTGGGCGGCCGTGCTGATTTCGGTGCGATAGGGTTTGAAGAACAGCGGAGTGTTATGCCAGTCGACCTTGGAGTTGGGGTCGCAGGCATAACAGTAGAAATGGATGACGTCGACTTCGGTATTCTCTGGACGAACCTGACTGAACGCCACGACGCCGTTTTCGTCGCGATAACGGTATACGGTCTCGTTCTTGGTAGACGCACGCTTCGGGCTGGCACTCTTGACGTTCGTGAATTCCACCGTGCCATCGGCGTGCATGATGCGCTTGACGCCGTCGGCCCAAAGGAAACCCGACGCCGTTAGCAGCAAGGCAGCCAGCGTTGAAGTCAGGATCGTTCTTCTATTCATTCTTCGAAATCAGACAGCGCTATCCGTGTTCTATGCTTGTCGATCCAGCATAGCCTAGATCTGCAATCATAAGCCTTTGACTGGGAGAAGAAATCAACGCTTTGTTGGAATAGTGTTACGCCGTGAAGCGAGTCACGGCGTGATGCTGGCGAGAGCTACTTCATCTCGAAGCCTTTGCCCAACAGGAACTCGCGCATGTGTGGTCGTAATTTGGAGGTGAACAGCGGTTTGAGCTGTTCCGACCAGGTGGTGTCCTTGGTGCCGCCGGTGCGGGCCGCGTAGTAGGTGCGCATGGTGTTGTCGAATTCGGCCACGAGGGACTGATCCTGGTGGTCCAGGTAATAGTCTTCCTTGAGGATGGCGGCCAGCGGCAGCCGCGGTTTGACCTCCGGGTTCTGGTCCGGATAGCCGAGGCACATGCCGAACACCGGGTAGACGTGCTCCGGCAGCCGGAGGATCTCGCTGACTTGCGCCGGATCATTGCGGATGCCGCCGATGTAGCACAGTCCAACGCCCTCGGATTCGGCGGCGACGGCGATGTTCTGCGCCATGAGGGCCGTGTCGATACTGGCGACCAGCAGTTGCTCGGTCATACCGCGGATCACTTCTGCACCGGCCCGCTCTGCCGCTTCGGTGGAGCGCTTCATGTCGGCGCAGAACACCAGGAAGTCGGAGCTGTCCACCACATAAGCCTGACCACCGGCAAGTTCGGCGAGCTTCCTGCGGTTCTCAGGATTGACCACGTGAATGATGGAATAGGCCTGCACATGGTTCGAGGTGGCAGCGCTCTGGCCAGCACGAATAAACGTCTCGAAGGCCTCGCGGGGGATTTTCTGATCGGTGAACTTACGAATGGAACGATGGGACTGCAGGCGTTCGATGGTTGGATTCATGGCTCTCACTACGTTCGATTGGTTGGCATATTCCGGCATGCATCTCGCTTCGCCAGGAACTTAAGGCGCCTCTGAATAACACCGGATCGCTCTGGTGGCCCGTAGGCGTGCTCTGAAGGCTGCATCCGCGGCGTTATGGCTCCTGGCAAGGGCTACGGCCGTTCCCTGCGAGCCAGGCCTTGCGGCTACAGCCTTCAGATCACGCAGAGGCGATTCGGAGTTATTCAGAGGCTCCTTAACCATAGCGATGTGAAGGCAAAAGACAATCGGTCGGAATGACTCAGTATGAGGACAGACCTGAAAATGGCCCGTTCCATTCGGCGTCGTCGAGCCATCGTTCCAGCTCGGCAGGACTGAGGGGCCTTGAGATAGCGAAACTCTGAACCTCATCGCAACCGAAGAGGCTGAGCGTCTGCAGCATCTCCGAAGGTTCGTAACCTTCGGCCACGGTTCTGAAGCCCATGCCATGGGCCAGGTCGATCATCGCCTTGAGCAACGTGTCCTGCGACGCGTGCAGTGACCTGTCGGCACGGACCGTGAACGTGCGGTCGATTTTTATAACCTTGGCCGGAATATTGAGCAGGTAGGAGAGGCTGCTGTACCCCGTGCCGAAATCGTCGATGGCCAAATGAATCCCGGTCGTGGTCAGCATGCGGAGCTGGCGTTCCAGGAGTTCCTGGTTGCGTGCCAGCGCGCTCTCTGTGAGCTCGAGTTCGAACACAGAGGGCGGCAACCGGAGCTCTTGCATGCGCTTGATCAGGCGCTCGGTGAAGGCCTCCTCTTCAAAGTTGCATGCCATAACATTCGCTGACACCCGCAAATGGCGACCCTGGTGAAACCAAAGGGCCGCCTGTTGAGTGGCCGTGTCCAGAACCCAGCGGGTCACATGCCGGGCCAACGGCGTGTTCTCGATCAGGGGGATGAATTCAGTGGGGGATATTTCGCCCAGCGAAGGATGTGTCCAACGCAACAGGGCCTCCACGCCTATACAGAGACCGGATTTAATCTCGATACGCGGCTGGTACACCAAACGCAGGCCTTCCCCGGTCTCCAGTGCATCCCGTATGTCGCGAACTAACTGGAAGCGGCGCTGGAAATCGGCATCGGTAAAGGGATTGTAGACGCGCCAGGCAGCCTGGTCTCGACGGGCGTCATGACAGGCGCTCTGGGCGTGCCTGATCGTATCCTTGAGGTTGTCGCGACCCAACTGCACAGGGGCGATGCCCAGTGTTGGACGCACGAGGATATTCAGTGTGGAGCCGCTGTTTATCTCAAATAGTTGGTCATGTATTCGCTGGGCTTTGTCCTCGACGCTGCTGTTCTCCATTGGAGGGCACAGGACCAGGAACTGGCAGGGACCGACGCTATAAAGCTTCTCTTCACCGTTTAGTAGGGGGCGAAGGGCGCGTGTTGCTTCACGGCCAAGTTCGTCAGTATGGCCGGCACCCATGACGCGGTCCAGGGTGTTGAGCTCCCGGACATCGCCCAGTTCCACGAATAGTACGTGGCAGGTCTCGTCTGCCCGATCCTTGGCCAGGTCCGCAAGGTCCTCGTTAAGCTGGAACCGATTCGGCAACAGTGTATTGGGATCCACGCGTCCCAATGCGTATTGCAACTCGATCTGGGCCATGACCATATGACTGAGGTCCACCAGGCCTTCCAGCTCTTCATCGGAGGCCTTACGCGGCTCGGGCCCCAATACGCAGAGGGTGCCCAGGGTGTAGCCGTCGTGAGTGGTCAACGGGGCTCCGGCGTAAAACCGCATACCGAGTTTTGCCTGCGGACAATCCTGGTAGAAATCCTTCGCCAGGAAGTCTTCTATCACCAGGACTTCAGATGTGGCCGAAATATCGCTACAGGGGGATTTGGTTCGCGGTACTTCCGTCAGTTCCGTGCCCACCCGGGATTTAAACCACTGGCGATCCGCGTCCGACAGCGAAACTGCAGAAAGAGGTAGGTTGAACAGTTTGCTGGCGGTGCGGGTTATGCGGTCAAAACTCTCGCTCGGAGGTGTGTCCAGTATTCTGAGCTGGCGCAGGGTGAACAGACGTTCTCGCTCATAGTCGGACATGAGGGCTCCCTCCCGTCCAATAGCTTGGGCTTGCCGACCGGGTAACAGACAGCGTTGAGAGAAGAGTCGGGTAGAGATGGCCGGAGACGCTGTCGGTGGCCGGACTGGGACAGGGGCTACGGCATGGTTTTGGTCGATTCTCTAATAATCAGCCTAGTAGAAAACGAGAAGTTCGGACAACCCCCGTCCGGCTGTACTGGGGCGCTTGGAGGCAGTTGTAACGCTCTCGCCGAAATCGCGGACGTCCCGATGGGGTAAACGTGCCAGAGAAATCAGTGGGTTACCCGCAGTTATTACCGGGACGCCGCCTTCCAATCACCTGCTGATTTAATGTAGATGTTGTCGTAGCGAGCGGCCGGCACCGAGGCCGGCCTAAAAGGGTGTTCCAGGGGGGCGTGAGACCTAGAACTCCAGACAGATCTTGCCAAAGTGGCGGCCAGCCTCCTCATGTCGGAAGGCATCGGCAATGTCTTCCAGCGGGAATGAACGATCCAGGACCGGACGTAAACCGTTGGCATTGATCGCCCGGATCATCTCCTGTTGATGGGTGCGACTGCCGACGATCAGGCCCTGCAGGCGTGCCTGCTTGGCCATGAGTTTGGCCGTGGGTACGTCGCCGGCGCGACCGGTTAGCACGCCGATAAGTGCGATGTGACCACCGATGCGCACCGCATCGATGGATTCGGGCAGGGTGCCGGGACCACCCACCTCGATGACGTGGTCGGCGCCGCGGCCTCCGGTGAGTTCCTGTACCCGCTTGCCCCAGGACGGTTCGGACTTGTAGTTGATGGTGTGGTCGGCACCTAACGTGCGTAGCCGTTCGATTTTCTCATCGGAGGACGATGTGGCGATGACCTTGGCGCCCATCAGCTTGGCAAGCTGGAGGGCAAATACGGATACGCCGCCGGTGCCGAGGGTGAGCACGGTGTCGCCCGCCTTGAGGCCGCCGTCCACCACCAGGGCTCTCCAGGCGGTCAGCCCCGCCGTAGTGAGCGTGGCCGCTTCGGCATGGCTGTAGCCCTGCGGCGCGTGGGTGAACCAATGGGTCGGTCGCGTAACATACTCCCTGGCATAACCGTCAACGCCGTCGCCCGGCGTGGTGGTGAAGTCGTCAATACAGGCCGAACCGGCCAGCCAGTTCGGAAAGAAGGTTGAGACCACATGATCGCCCACTGCGAACTCATCCACGCCTTCACCGATGGCCTCGACGACACCGGCACCGTCTGACATGGGGATGCGGCCATCCTCGGTGGGAATGCCACCGGTAACGACGGCAAAGTCGTGAAAGTTCAGGGAGCTGGCGTGGATGCGCACGCGAATCTCGCCGGGGCCGGGGGCCTGGGCGTCAGCAGATTCACCAATTTGGAGTTTGTCCAGGCCGCCGGGGCTGGAAAGTGTAACAACCTTCATGCATCGAACCTCGTTACGTTGGGTGTGGCTAGCCTTCAGAGGCTAGCGCCATCATAAGGATCAGTCGTGTTTGCGTGGATACTTCCGTCCCATCCCCGAGACTCGGGTCGCCGGCGGAAATTTCAATGGTGGGCGGTGCGATGGATCATGCCCGCTTACATACGGGCAGCGCCACCTTTACCTCCGGGGGACGCCATGATGCAATGAGAACAGTAAGTTCCGCTTGGATATGCCAGCAACAACCGGTTTCATGGCAAGTTTCTTCCCAGGGAGTAATGGTCGATGGGTACACTGCTGATCATTCTTGGTGTTCTTTTCCTGACGTTGGTCATTCTCGTGCCGCTATGGGAAAAATATGCCGCGAAGGGCGACCAGAAGGGGCGTAGTCCGAAAGACTACAGTCACCTGGCGCGCTATATTTTTCCGCTCATTGCCCTCCTGATCGTCTTGCAGATCCTCAACTACTATTTTTTCTAGTTTTTTTCATTCTTCTCTCGCTTCGTTTCTTCCACCCGAATAGCGTCGTAGGTGGCTCTCTTGGCGTCCTCCTCGCTCACGGGGCTCTTCAAGCGTCGCTTCCGGGCTTGCATCTCTTTATGCGACATAAAATTACGTCGCCTAAAAATTATTTGGGAACTAACCAATCCGTTTAAAAGCACTAGCGTATGTTAATGCGACGGTAAATTGGCGCAGATAAGCTGGACGTCAAAAAAACGACAGTCTTCGCAATCAAGGACGAATTATGAAAACGATAAATGTTGCGGTACAGCCCCACGCTGGCGTTTTGGCTGAGAATTTCGTTGAAGATAGTTCTGATTTTCTGCGGCGCTGCGGGAGTGAGATCCATCTGGGGAAGGGTGAAAACCTGATCCTCGAAAACGACCCGATAGACCATGTATTCCTGATCGAGCAGGGCTGGGCCTGTGGCTACAAACTCCTGGTCGACGGGACCATGCAGACGCTGCATTTCTTCATGCCAGGCGATCTCTGCAATCTTTCCACCTTTATGCTGCTCAAATCACCGATGTCCGTCAGGGCACTGGGACCGGTCATCGCGCGCAAGATTCCGCTGACGGAAATGACCCACGCGGCCGATACGCTGCCCGATACGCGCCAATTCGTGCGTGAGCAGGAGGTGCTGCGTAAGCGTATGTCGCACCAATGGCTGGTCAACCTGGTGAGTCTGCAGGCGGACCAACGCCTGGCGCATTTGCTGTGTGAGATCGTCTACCGTCGTCACGGTGCCGCAGCTGCAACGCGTAGCAGCTTCAATGTGCCTTTGACGCAGATTGAACTCGCTGAGGCCTTGGGGATCAGCATAGTCCACATGAACCGTGTGGTGCGTCAACTGCGCAAGGAAGGAATGCTTGATCTCAGACAGGGCTCCCTGACAGTTGCCGATTGGCAGAATCTGGTGAAGTTCGCCTGTTTCGATGCGGGGTACCTGAAAATAGCGACACACTGATTGAACGCTGCTGAACAACTGAAAATCAAAAAATTACAGGGACGTACGGACGGCATGGAAGCCGTTCCTTCCAGTATGGTTGCCACCCTTCCCTACGCTGCGGCTATAATACCGCCTCCTAATATGCGGCCTATGTGAACTGCGTGTTTCCGAACCGTAAGTTGCTTCTCATAGCTCGTCGCGATCAGCTCTTCTCTAAACTTATGTTGGATCTTTAGTTTCCAGCTTTTTCTAGACTACCTGATCAAGTCGTCAACTTCGCACATGAGTTGGCATTTTGCGTGCGCTTACGGTCACCCGTTCCCACGACTTGCGTGCTCGTTTATGTCGATTTGGTGCACGATCAAGCTCGGCAAGGAGAGTCGGTGCAGATAGTCGAAGCAGTCAACGCGCGATCAGCCGAAGCTACCGGGTCTCGATCCAATCCGCTGCTGGCCGAACTTCGCCAAGCAACCGAGATTTCCCATCAGGCGATTGAGCGCAATCCCCGGCTAAAGCAGCTTTTCACCAGTGACCTATCGGTTACGGCGTATCGACAACTTCTCGCCGACCTCCTCGGCTTCTATGAGCCTGTGGAAGCCCAACTGGATTGTGCCGCGTTGCTACTGAGCGATGCGGATCGGAAGGCCATAGCGTTGACTACCGAAGGTCGCTGGAAAACGCCCTGGTTACGGCACGATCTACGCAATCTTGGTTTGAGCGATGAGGCGATAGCCGGGCTGCCGCGGGCTCCCCGAAGTGAATGCCCAGGTATCGAGGGGCTGCCGTCAGTCATCGGGTGCCTTTACGTACTGGAAGGGGCGACCCTGGGCGGCAAGCTCATTTCCCGACAGATCGAGAGCTGCCTGGATATCACGGCTGCCAATGGCGGTCGGTTCTATCACGGATACGGCCCGGATAATGGGCCTATGTGGGGACGGTTCCGGCAACAGCTGGCGAACCTGGACATGGACGCTTCCCAGACAGCAAAGATAACGACAGCGGCGGTTGAGACATTCAGCGCTCTGGACCGCTGGCTCATGAGAGAGGAGTGAGCATGGAGATGTCCGTTTCACAGCCAGTCGACCTGACGAATTGTGATCGCGAGCCCATTCATATTCCGGCTGCAATCCAACCGTTCGGCGCTCTCGTGGTGGTGCGCATCGAGGATTTCAGGGTTGTCCAGGCCAGCGCCAATGTTGAGGAGCTGT
Source organism: Marinobacter nanhaiticus D15-8W (assembly GCF_036511935.1). Taxonomy (NCBI): domain Bacteria; kingdom Pseudomonadati; phylum Pseudomonadota; class Gammaproteobacteria; order Pseudomonadales; family Marinobacteraceae; genus Marinobacter; species Marinobacter nanhaiticus. The sequence continues at coordinate 1,274,751 of NZ_AP028878.1, forward strand.
TGGGGCGTCCGGTCGACGCCGTGCTGGAAAGTCATCTGCTGGAGCTGATCGGCTCAGATAACTTCGACAAGCTCCAGCAGGAACTCCATTCGAATGAGCTCCACTCGTTGAGGCCCACCACGGTAAGGTTGAACAGCCATGGCGGAGACTGCAACGTATTCTATGTTCGGCAGGATCCCCTGCTGATTGCGGAATTCGAAGTGCGCGAGGAGGATGGCCTGTCTGAGCGGGGCTTTTGGGACGAAGGTGAAATGCCATTTGGTGCCATCAACGACTGCGGCGATACCGATACCCTCTGCCGGCTGCTGGTGCGTGAAGTCCGCCGCCTGACCGGCTTTGACCGGGTGATGGCGTATCGTTTCGACACCGACTGGCACGGCGAGGTGATCGCCGAAGCCCGGAACGAGCGCTACCACGAAACCTACCTTCATCACCATTTTCCAGCTACCGACATTCCTGCACAGGCCAGGAAGCTGTTCGCCATCAATCGGTTACGGATTATCCCGGATGCCTCCTACACGCCGGTGCCGGTGATGCCGGCTTCCAATCCGGTGACCGGAAAACCGTTGGACATGACGCACTCCATGCTGCGGAATTCGTCCCCCATCCACCTCGAGTATCTGGAAAATATGGGCGTGGGCGCCTCGCTGACAATCTCGCTGATGGAGAACGAGCGCCTGTGGGGGATGGTCACCTGTCATCATGTGTCGGCTCGCCACGTCCCACATTCTATTCGGTTGCGGTGCAAGGTTCTTGGCGAGTTGGCCTCGCATACGATCGCCGCATTGGAGCATCGCAGCTTCGTGCACGATGAGAATCTTCGCAAACTGGACGAAGCCCGTGTAAGGGAGCATTTATTGGAGGCGAACAGTGTCGAGCAGGGGGTTGCAAGAGCCCAGTCGGATCTTCTCGCATTCCTGCAGGCGAGTACCGTCGTCGTTCGTCTGCGCGGGGAAGCGACGCTGGTAGGACAGCCGTTGCCTGATGCGGAGCTCCATGAGCTTTTCAAACGAATGGAGCTAGAGGCAGGACCGGGTTTGGTCTCCCAGACGCGTGAGTTAGGCGCATTGGATGTCCGGTTCGAGCACCTGGCTGACCAGGCAAGTGGCGTTATGCTGGTGCGATTGAGCGACTACGGTGATGCCTTGCTGGTCCTGCGGCGGGAAAAGGTCGAGTCACGGATCTGGGCGGGCAATCCCAATAAACCGCAGATGAAAGACCCCGACGCGCGCATCCACCCACGTAAATCGTTCGAAAACTGGCTCGAAACCGTGCGCGGGCAATCTGCGCGGTGGACCCGGCTGGATGTGAACATGGCGCTGGACTTGAGGCGCTTGATTCTCGAGCGTGAAGAACAGATCAAGCGAGCCCATGCCGAAGAGGCCCTGCGTGAGAGTGAGCTACGGTATCGTGCCACCTTCGAACAGGCCGCCGTCGGGGTCGCCCACGTTGCGATGGACGGCAAGTGGATAATGGTCAACCAGAAAATCTGCGACACCCTGGGCTACAGTCGGGACGAGCTCTATACGCGAACGTTCCAGCAGATTACCCATCCTGATGACCTCGCCGCCGACCTTGAGCAACTGGAGCGGCTCGAGAAAGGCGAAATCGAAACCTACAGCATGGAGAAGCGTTACATCCGTAAGGATGGCAACGCCATCTGGGCCAATCTGACGGTTTCCCTCATTCGTGATAGGAACCAGCGGGCGCGCTACCTCATTGCCATTGTCGAAGATATTGCGACGCGCAAGACCGCGGAGGAGCGAAACCGTTATCTTGCGAACCACGACACGCTCACCGGTCTGCCGAACCGGGCCTATTTCAGCGATCGAATCCATGAGGCCATCGCCCACGCCAAGCGCGATCAGGGCCAATTCGCATTGATGTTGCTCGATCTCGATCGTTTCAAACAGGTCAACGACACCCTGGGCCACGATATCGGCGATCTCCTCCTTAAAGAGGTCGCGGCGCGCCTGCAGTCCAGTATCCGTGAAACGGACGTGGTGGCGCGCCTGGGCGGTGACGAGTTTGCCATTATCCAGAGCCACCTGGCTTCCAATCTCTCGCCCGGGCGACTGGCGGAGAAAATCGTCACCGAACTCGCCCGGCCATACCTGCTGGATGGTACGGAAATCCACAGCGGCACCAGCATCGGTATCACCATCTATCCTGATGATGCGGAGGACCCGGTCCGGTTGTTCAAGAATGCGGACCTCGCTCTTTACCGTGCCAAAGACAGTGGCCGTCGGACCTATGGCTTCTTCACCGAGGATCTCTACAGTGAAGTCCGCGACCGCAAGACGTTGGAAGAGGGGTTGCGTAAGGCGCTGCAGACGCGCGCGTTGAAACTGGGCTACCAACCGGTTTTTGACCTGAAGACCAACCGCACCATCGGTGCCGAAGCGCTGCTACGCTGGGAGAACCCGGAAATGCAGCTGGTGCCGGCGTCCAGGTTTATGGAGCTGGCGGAAGAAACGGGTCTCATCCTCCCGCTTGGCGAATGGGCCATGGAAGCGGGGTTCAGGCAGGCTGGGGATTGGCGGGCCAAGGGGCTGAAGGATTTCGTCCTCGGCGTCAATCTGTCGTTCAAGCAGCTCCGGCAGCCGGGGTTTGTGGAGCACGCCAAAAAGCTTTTGGAACGCTTTGACGTCGACCCGGCGTCAGTCGAAATCGACGTGACCGAAGGCGACATGATCCAGCACCAGGATGAAGTCCTGTCGGTGCTCCATGACTTGAGGGAGCTGGGGTTGCGTATCTGTGCCGACGACTTCGGGGCGGGGCTCTCCAGCCTGGGGCAGTTGGCGCGGTTGCCGGTGAATGCGATCAAGATCGATAAGAGTATCATCCAGCGTCTCCCGAATAGCCGGCACGATTCGGCGATTGCGACGGCCATCATCAATCTTGCCACTGAGCTGGATTTGCAAGTCGTGGCCGAAGGGGTGGAAACCCTGGAGCAGATGGCCTTCCTCGAATCGCGAGGCTGTCATGGCGGGCAGGGCTTTGTCTTCAGCGAGGCGATTTCTGCGGATGATATGGAGCGCTTGTTGATTGAGCAGTTGAACGAGGCGTAGGGCCTCGACAGGTTGGGGTAGGACCAAGAAAGGCTGCCATTGGCAGCCTTTCTTGCGAATTTAAGGCCTGACAGTTACATCTGGTCGGTGTCTTCCTCAACCTCATCGCCCAGGTTCTCGACCGCTTCCTTGGTGTTCTGCCAGGCACGCGAAGTAGCTTCCTTGGTATTTTCCCAAGCGCTTGCGGCTCCTTCCTGGGTATTTTGCCAGGCCTGATTCAATGATTGCTGGGTCTGGTTCCACCAGCTTTCGCTGTACTCGTCGAAGTTCTTGATCTGGTCGCGGGGTGCATCGATATGCACTTCATAGACAATGTCTTCCCATCCTTGATTGCCTTCGCGGGTATTCACCGTAAAGTCGCCGCGTTCGACGACGAATTCACGATCCCCCATGTCCAGCAAGCCACCGGCTTCAACGACCAGCGAGTGTACTTCCATGCCGTTGCCCATCAGGATGTCTTCGACCTCGCCGATTTCCTCGCCGGATTGGTCATAGACGTTTGCATCCATCAGGTCGTCCGCGGAGTAGAGCCCTTCTGCTGCGGTAGCTGACATGCTCAGGGCGATACCGCTCGCCAACAGTGACATTTTGAAGGTCTTAGAAAGTTGCGCTTGCATACTTATCTCCTTCCTTTCCCTGTCTTTTGTGTTCTCGAGTGACTTTGTTGCTTCCTTTTGGAGGGCGCATTTGCCAACTCCTGAGTTCAAGCTAACAGAAGAGCTGACGGCGGCGTGATTTCGATTCCGTAATCGATAACGTCAGGTTTCATGCCGTTTTATGACACATATGATGTTGACAGCGACACGTATTGGTGAAGGTTGATTTTGCAGAATTTTGCGACGTGGTTCGCATTTTTTCGGCTAACCTGTACTTCCTCCCTGTCCACACTGGATGTGTTACCTCCTTATCTGCCGAGCACGCTCGTTCACGGAGAATCTATGCAAGCCCTAAAGGATCTGGCGATTGGGACGAAAATTCTCGCCCTGGCTGCGGTGCTGTTAGTGTTATTGGGTGCCGTGGCTGCATTCGCCATCGTCAAGGTTGCCAAGGTCGGCAACGAATTCCATGCCATTGCCACTGAAGATATGCCGCTGGTTGAGCTGGTGTCGGACGTCACCGTCAAACAGCTGGAAAAAGCGATCCTGCTGGAGAAGCTGTTCAGGGTCGGTGGCGTCGATACGAGGGAAGGCGTCAGTATCCAGGCTATCAGGCGTGACATCGTTGCTCTGGGCAGAACCGTCGACATTGAGATCCGTGATGCCGAGGTCTTGATCGAAAAGGCGAAGGCCCATGCGCCCAATGCAGCGATTGCCGCGGAAATCGATGCCCTTGCTGCGGACCTGAAGAATGCCGAGCTGGAGCACACGGCATTCGAAGAAGAATTCACCACGCTCTTCGCCGCGCTCGATGCCGGTGATATGGCCGAAGCCAATCGCCTGGCCCGGGACATCGAAGTGTCCCGCATGCAATTGGGCCAGCACCTGGAAGCTATCCTCAAGGGCATCGAACAGATGACCAGTCATACGCTGGCCGTGGTGGAGCAGGACGAGCAGGCCCTACTGCACGGACTGATCGTGATCAGCGCCATTTCCATCGTTGTAGGCATCGTTATCGGTCTGTTGATCGCCCGCAGCATTACCCGGCCGTTGAAACGGGCGGTAGATGCGGCCAACGCGCTGGCGGAAGGCGATCTGACGGTCGACATCAGGGTCGATAGCAAGGATGAAACGGGCGTGATGCTGGATGCCATGCGGCGTATGGCGCAAAGCCTGCGTAGCGTGATTGGCGAGATCGACAGCTCGATCCTGCAACTGTCCGCGTCCGCTGAAGAGTTGTCGGCGATCACCACCCAGACCCGGGCCAGCGTGGACAGCCAGCAAGAGGCTATCGCGCAGACCGCGACTGCCACGCACGAAATGACCACGACGATCCACGATGTCGCCCGCAACGCCAGCCAGGCTGCGGAATCCACCCAGAGTGCAGAGCGCGCTGCGCGGTCAGGTCAGCGGGAGGTCGAGGGCACCCGCAGCGCCATGGACGCCCTGGCGACCAAGATGCGGGATGCGTTTGAGACCATCGGTCAGCTTGAGCGTGAAACCGACAACGTCGGTAACATCCTTGGCGTCATCCAGGGAATCGCGGAGCAAACGAATCTGTTGGCCCTCAACGCGGCCATCGAGGCTGCCCGTGCCGGGGAACAGGGCCGTGGCTTTGCCGTGGTGGCGGACGAAGTGCGCACGCTCGCCTCGCGCACGCAGACATCGACTCGCGAGATTCATACCATGATCGAGCGCCTGCAAGGGGAAGCCCGGGCGTCGGTATCGATTATCCAGGGCGGGCAGTCGGACGCGGCTGGCACCGTGCAGAAGGCGGTGGCGGCGGAAAGCCTGCTGGAAGAGATCGCCGGGGCCGTGACCCGCATCAGCGACATGAACATGCAGATCGCCAGTGCTGCGGAACAGCAGCACATTGTGGCGGAGGACATCAGCCGCAGCATCGAGCGTATCAACCAGTCCGCAGACGAAACCGCCGGCGGCGCCCAGCAGACCGAGATTGCCAGTGCGGAATTGGCTAACCTGGCGGGCAAGCTGCAGGAGATGATGGGCCGTTTCAAGACGGCGTGAAGCGGTGTGAGTCCTTTGGCTTACGAATCGAACACCAGCAGAAACACGATCGTTGCTGCCAGAACTGCGGAGAGGCCCTGCCAGAAGGCTACCGGGTTGCGCTCAAGCAAAGGTGGCCGGGTCTTACTCAGGAACGCCTTATTCGGGTGGCGTAAGTCGTAGGTGAACTCGGAGAGTTCCTGGTAGCGTTTCTCGGGATTGGGATGGACCGCCTTGCGCAGGGTTTCGTCGATCCAGGCGGGAATCTCCCGCTCGTCATCCAGCACCGAGCGGTACGTCAATCGCCGCTGGGCTGCCGCTGTCTTGGCCTTGGCCACCTGGGTGTCGTAGGGAAAGCGATCCGACAGCATGTGGTACGTGAGCACCGCCAGCGAATACAGGTCCGACCGTGTCGTCCCCACTTCTCCCATAAAATACTCCGGAGCCATGTAGAGCGCGGTACCGGGTAGGTGTTGACGGTCCACGGTAGAGGCTTCGACGATGCCGGCCACCCGGGCGGCGCCCAGGTCGATCAGTTTAACGGTGCCGTTGCTGTCGATTATCACGTTATCGGGTTTGAGGTCCTGGTGGAGAATCTCCATCCTGTGAAGGGCGTAGAGGCCCTTGGCAATCTGCTCGACGATGTCACGTACGGTTTCAAGATCGGGCTGCGGATTGTCGATCAGCCACTGCTTCAGGGTCTGGCCCTCGATATACTCGGTGACCGTGTAGAGATAGTTGCGCTTGCGGTCCTGCAGGCCTGCCTTCATCACGTGAACGCTGTTGATGCGGCGGGCGATCCACTCCTCCATGAGGAAGCGCTCCAGGTAATCCGGGTCGTCACGCATGTCGATCGAGGGTAGTTTCAGGATGACCTGGGTATCGGTTTCCTCGTCCAGTGCCAGGTAGACATGGCTGCGGCTGGTGGCATGCACTTCACGCAGGATGGTGTAACCATCGAACTTTGCGCAGTCTTCGAGGATTGGCGGAAACGGAAGGTCTTCCAACTGATGGTGCAGGTCCGGCGCGGCGTCGTGCGGAACGTCGTCGATCCGTACGATCTGGACACTGAGATTGTCCTCGCTGCCGTTGTCCAGGGCCAGGTCGACGATCTGCCGGGCGGCAACGTCCAGATCGACAGAGTCTCCACGGAGCGTATTTATGATCTCCCTGGCATCGACGTGTTCGTATACGCCGTCGGTCGCCAGGATGTAGATGTCGCCTGGCCTGAGGGCGAGAGCCTGGTAGTCCAGTTCCAGCAGGGAGTCGGCCCCCAATGCACGACTCAGGTAGCTTTCCTCCCGTGATAGCCATAATCGATGGTCGTGCGTCAGCTGTTCCAGGCCCCCGTCCTGCAGGCGGTAGATACGTGTATCGCCGGCGTGGAACAGGTAGGCCGTCGCGGCCTTGAGCACCAAGGCGCTGAGGGTGCAGACGTAACCTCTATCCTTGTCATAGCGGTAGGGGCCGTTGCGGGTCTGTGAGTGGAGCCAGGCATTGGTTGCTGTCAGCACCCGTTCGGCGGCATGCCGGACCGACCAGGCGTCGGAGGTGCAGAAATAGTCGTCCAGGAAACTGGTGACGGCGGTCTCGCTGGCAATATGACTGACATCGCTTGTGCTGATGCCGTCGGCCATGGCCAGGGCGATCCCCTTGAGACTGAGCTGGGGCTCGCCGGGAATCTGGTATCCGATGAAATCCTGGTTCGACGGCTTGTGGCCCTTGTCGGTGCACTGTCCGACTGTCGCCTTGAGCCGCCGACCGGAAGGGGCATGTACTGCAGCCCCGCCCTGTGCGGCGGCCGGGGCTTCATGCATCGAACTCAAGCGGCTGCGCGCTCGCTGCTGGCTCGCGGGGCAATCTTGCGTTTGGCGGCGGTGCGTACGTGGGTGGTGTACAACGTTAGCCCGGTAAAGGCGAGGCCGCCCACCAGGTTACCCAGCACAGTGGGGATCTCGTTCCAGATGAAGTAGTCCATGATCGAGAAGTTACCGCCCATGATGATGCCTGACGGGAACAGGAACATGTTCACCACCGAATGCTCGAAGCCCATGAAGAAGAACAGCATGATCGGCATCCACATGGCGAGTACCTTGCCGCTGACGCTGGTAGAGACCATTGCACCGACCACGCCCATGGAGACCATCCAGTTGCACAGCATGCCGCGGATAAAGATGGTGATCCAGCCGGCCAGACCGTATTCGGCATAGCCCAGGGTCCGCGCTTCACCGACGCCGGCGATCTTGGCGCCGACTGGGCCTGGATCGGTATTGAAGCCATAGGTGAAGATGAAGGCCATCATGAAGGCGACGGTCAGGGCACCGGCGAAGTTGCCCAGGAAGACCCAGCCCCAGTTACGCAGGATCTGGTTGATATTGACGCCGGGCCGTTTGTCCAACAGGGCCAGTGGCGTGAGCATGAAGACACCCGTCAGCAGGTCGAACCCCATCAGGTAGAGCATGCAAAAGCCGATAGGAAAGAGCACCGCGCCGATGAGAAAGACACCGGTTTCCACCGCGACGGTCACGGCAAAGGCGGCTGCGAGGGCGAGGATGGCGCCGGCCATGTAGGCGCGGATCAGGGTGTCGCGGGTCGACATGTAGATCTTGGATTCACCGGCATCCACCATCTTGGTGACGAATTCCGACGGAGCTAAATAGGACATTGGATTACCTCGTTCAATGAGCGCGGGTTTTCGGTCTATCTGAGTGAGTCGCCTTGGCGGCGGTTATTCTTGGATCCGTTATGCGCGGGCATAAAAAAACGGCACCATCGCCAAATCGGAGAGGATGCCCCTCATTTGGTTATGGACGCCGTTGTCCGGATACCTGTGTGATTGTTGGGGACTGGCGGCCCCCGGGAAATACGAAGATCGGCTATACCTACGCAACACCCGTGCCCAAATCTCGAAAAAGGTCAAATTCCTCCCATATTCAGATGCTTGAAGTCGTTCAGGCAGGTCGTATGTGTCCAGGAACGTACGGCCAGGATTCAGCGATGCACCACCTTGGTGCGAAGGCATCCGATTCGGGCGTGGCTTGCGCCCGAACTGAGCGATTCAGGGTATATCCGGGTAGATCGTCAATTCTGCAGATCGACACCCATACCGGTCGTGAGGGCAAGGGGTGGAATCAGGCTTGGGCGGAGCGCCCCTGATGTTGCTGCCACCATAGCTCGGCATAGCGTCCACCGGCGTCCAGCAGTTGCTGGTGGTTACCGGACTCGACGATTTCACCGTTGGCCATCACCAGAATGCTGTCTGCATCGCGGATGGTGGAAAGGCGGTGGGCGATGACCAGCGTGGTCCGGCTACGACTGACTTCGTCCAGCGCACCGAGGATGGCCCGTTCCGAGAGCGAATCCAGGGAGGACGTGGCTTCGTCCAGTATCAGCAGAGGCGGGTTCTTGAGGATAACCCGGGCGATCGCAACACGCTGTTTCTCGCCGCCAGAGAGTTTCAGGCCGCGCTCGCCCACCTTGGTATGGTAACCGTCAGGTAGTGCGTCGATGAAGTGTTCCAGGTGCGCTAGTCGGGCCGCGCGATAGACCTCCTCCTCGTTGGCGTCGGGGCGGCCGTAGGCCAGGTTGCGGTAGAGCGTATCGTTGAAAAGCACCGTGTCCTGGGGGACCACCCCAATGGCTTGGCGCAGGCTGGCCTGGGTGACGGAGCGGATGTCCTGACCATCGATGGTGATTGCGCCCTCGTCCACGTCGAAGAAGCGGAACAGTAGCCTGGCCAGGGTCGACTTTCCGGCACCGCTCGCCCCTACGACCGCCACCTTGCGGCCGGCGGGCACGGTAAAGTCGACATCCCTGAGGATGGGGCGGTTGGGTTGATAGGCAAAGCGCACATTCTGGAAGCGTACTTCGGCGCCCTTCGTAACGAGTTGGCGGGCGTCAGGGGCGTCCAGCACCCGGGGTGTGGAGTGCAGCAGAGCGAACAGGCGCTCGACGTTGACCAGGGCCTGACGGATCTCGCGATAGACAAAGCCCAGGGCGTTAAGCGGAATGAAAAGCTGGATCAGGTACGCATTGATCATGGTGAAATCCCCCAGGGTGATCTCACCGCTCGCCACCTGGCTGACGGCCATGCCCATGATGACGATCATGGCAATGCCAATGATCAATGCCTGGCCGATGTTCAAGGTTGCCAGCGAGAGCCGCGTTTTCAGGCGTGCCTGTTCCCAGGCCTCCAGGTCCCGATCGTAAACCTCGGCCTCGTGGCGTTCGTTGTTGAAGTACTTGACAGTCTCGTAATTGAGCAGGCTGTCCAGGGCGCGGGCATTGGATTGGTTGTCCCGGGCGTTGGTCTCGCGCACGAAGCCGGTGCGCCACTCGGTGACCTTGATGGAGAACAGCACGTAGATGACCACCGCGATGACGACGGCCATGACGTAACCGGGATCGAATGCGGCCAGCAGGATCGCCGACACCATGACGATCTCCAGTATCGTTGGCAGGATATTGAATAGGGTGAACCGGATCAGGAAACTGATGCCGTTGGTGCCGCGCTCCATGTCGCGGGCGAGGCCGCCGGTCTTGCGATCCAGGTGAAACGCCAGTTCCCGCTCGTGCAGGTGGCGGAAGACCTGCAGCGAGACCCGTCGCATGGCACGTTCGGCCACCCGGGCGAAGATCGCATCCCGTAGTTCATTGAACAGGGTGCTGCCAAACCGCAGCAGACCATACGCGATAACCAGGGCCAGGGGGATCCACAGGAGGACATTACCATCCCGTTGCTGATCGAGGTAATCGACGATGTATTTCAGCGCGATGGGGGTGGCTACGGTGGCCAGCTTGGCGAGGACCAGGCAGCCGGAGGCGACAATGACCCGGCCACGGAATTCGGCGAGGTAGGGCCAGAGGCCAAGGATCACCCGCCAGTCGGGTTTGCTGTTGGTCTTGTCATCATCGTCGGCGTAGGCGGACAAGGGTATTCCTTAACTTCAGCCGTATCCCGACAAGAGTTCCGGGATCAGCGGAAATGGCAGTGCGCATTTAGGTAGGTGGCATGAGCCTATACGTCACGCATAAAAAAACCGGATCGATCGATCCGGTTCTTTATGGAATTTGGAAATCCCTAAGCTCGCTATGTCCTTTTCCCTGCTCGACCCCGATCCATCGGGGTTGCCGTCTATGGCGTCGTCCCGTCCTTATCGTCCGTGAACTTTTACAAAAGATAACAAAGGCTCTGGCGTCTGTCACCCCCTAGAGCAAAATTTTTTCTTAAGACCGAGTGACCGTTACGGGATGAAGGATGAGTGGAAGGAGGTATATCCCGGGGCCCACTGTCTTGGGTAGAACTTTCTCGGGTAGAAATTTGCGTCGGGCATAAAAAAAACCGGATCAGCCGATCCGGTTCTTTTGGAATTTGGAAATCCCTAAGCTCGCTATGTCCTTTTCCCTGCTCGACCCCGGTCCATCGGGGTTGCCTTCTATGGCGTCGTCCCGTCCTTATCGTCCGTGAACTGTTACAAAAGATAACAAAGGCTTGAGCGTTTGTCATCCCTTGAGTGCAAAAAATCCAATTAAGGGTTTTTAATTGAAGCTCACGGGTGACTTACTGAATAAAGTCTACGGGCGCACGATAATTCTCCTGGCCCATCAGATCGATGCCGCAATCGGTGGAGCTGACCCACTCCAGGAAGCGCTCGACCATCGCAGGACCTTCGAACCGTTTGCCATGCTGGGGCACGATCATCGCCACGTCCAACCCCCGGATCATTTCCGCCCAAAGCTGGCAAACCTTGCGCGAACCGATATAGCGTCGGTGAAAGCCGATCATGTGCGGAATATGACGGTCGAAGTCCGCCACCGGTAAATGATCGTTCTCGCTTTCCATTGAAGCGCCCAGGTCACCTGAGAAGAGGATTCTGGAGACGGGGTCGTAAAACTGGAGGTTTCCAACCGAGTGCATGAAATGCGCCGGGAGGCACTGGATGTAGCTATCCCCAAACCGTACGTTGATACCGGCGTCCGGTACGCCGACGATGCGATCGAATACGCTACCTGACAGTTGGCCAGTGACGTAGTTGGACACGAGGTGAGGCAGGAAGCGGGCCCAGAGTTTGGAAGTGACGACCTGGGCTGGGGTATGAACCAGCCAGCGGTCGATGGCACCGATGATATCCGGGTCTTGATGCGAGGCGAATACATAGGCCAGTCGCTGGATGTTCATGTGGCGTGATGCTGCGACCGACAGGGGGGTATAGGTCAGGTCGCCACCGGGGTCGATCAGGGCTTCCTGCTTGCCATCCACCAGCAAGAACTGGTTTGACTGTACCCCTTCGCCGGTCACTAGCGAATCGAACATAAGACATTTGTGATCGCCGTTATCAAACAGCACGATAGGCGCTTTCGCCGACATATTACCTCTCCCATGGGACCGATGGGGCGTTGAACCGAAGAACGGGGAGAGGTTAGCGAATCGCCGCGGCCACCCCTTGTTTTATGTCAATAAAACGACAAATGGGGTGGGATGACATTAAAGGGGCGGCCGCTCACTTGGCGAACAGTTCGTGCTCGATATCACGGAATCCCTTGAACTCCAGCGCGTTGCCTGAAGGGTCTGCAAAGAACAGGGTGCCCTGTTCACCCACCTGGCCCTGGAAGCGCACATAAGGCTCGATGATAAATTCGTCGATGACCGAGCGGGCCTTGTCGGCGAAACGTTCCCATTCCTCGAACGTCAGCACCACGCCAAAGTGGGGGACGGGCACACCATGGCCGTCGACGTGGTTCGAGGTGCCCCGAACGGAGCCGTCCTTGCCAAGCTGCGGGTTGTGGTGGGTTACCAATTGGTGGCCAAACATATTGAAGTCGATCCATTGCTCGGAGCTGCGGCCTTCCGGGAAACCGAGCTTTTCGCCGTAGAACGCGCGGGCTTCAGCAAGATGACGAACCTGGATCGCGAGGTGAAAGGGTGTCAGGGACATGGGCGGAACTCCTGTTCGCAGGGTATAGGGTCGCAGTGTGGTAAGGACTGCTGAGCAACAGATTACGCCACCTCGCATAATTGCGCATATCGGGCCCTTATATAGCTTGCTTAGAATAAGCGTTCATTCTTCCCAGGGACGATCCATGCCGTCTGTTTTCCAATCGGTCCTGACACCCCGGTCCATCCTCGCCTATCTGGCTCTGCTGCTGGCTGTATTCGCATTCTTGCCGGGTGCCGCCTATGTCGCAACGGTATTGGTAGCGGTTGTCGTTCTGTTGGGCTGGCGAGAGCTGCGTTATGTGCCGCGTGGTGTGTTCCTGGTGGCTTGTGCCGGCCTGCTGTACGCCCTGGTCAGGGATGTCTCGCTGATTCCTGAAGCCGCAGCCAATGTTGCGCGACTCACGGGATTGATCCTGTCGGTGATGCTGTTGTCGGCTGTGCTGGGGCGCTCGAAGGATCTGAGGCGAATCTCCGTCAGCCTGTTCGGTGGCCAGCCGCTGACCCGCTACCTGAGCCTGGCATTCGGGACGGCGCTGGTGTCCATTCCGCTCAATTTCGGTTCGGTTGCAGTGGTGGGGAGCCTGGTGGGGGAGCGTATCCGGGCGGACGGTGATTCGCCGGCCACACGCAATGCCACACGGGCCGTGCTGCGCGGGTTCGGCACCTCGCCATCTTTTTCGCCATTATCGATTTCCGTAGTGCTCACCCTGACCCTGTTGCCTGGCCTCAAGAGCAGTCACCTCATCGCCCTGGCGCTGCCTTTTGCGGTACTGATGGTCTTCCTGGGGCTAATCTGGCGGGAGCCCGAAAAAGGGGACGTTGCAGTCAGCGGCGATGAGTCGGCTGGCTGGGCAAGCTGGTTGCGCTTCGGCGGCCTTATCCTTGCTATCTGCGCCGGGGTGTTCGTACTCAGTCACGTGTTCCACTTGAGCTATGCCCACGCCGTAACCCTGAGCTGCCTGGCGGTGGTGGTCGGTGCGCGCCTGCTGGCCTTGATGCGCCGGGAGTACCCGCCCATGGCCAGCATGGATAAGGTCAGCAATGAGCTGGCCATCGTCGGCGGGTCGGCCTTTATCGGGGCGATCATCAGTGGTGTGGTGCTGGGCCAGATCGACGGCAGCCTGACTCTGCCGGGCTGGGCATGGCCGCTGCTCGCCGCGTTGGTGCCCTGGACGTATTTCGCGGCGGGGCTGGCCGGGATCAATCCGATCGTCATCGGCACCCTTATCGGCGGTATCCTTGGCTCGATCTGGCCGACCAGCGCCATCCTGGGGCTCGGAATCGCCATGGTGACCGGCTGGGGCGTGACTGCATTCGGCACGCCCTTCGCTGCCAATGCGCTGATCATGGAGCGTCTCACTGGCTACCGTGCGAAGGATGCATCCCTGCTTTGGAGTCTGGCGTTGTCATGCACCGGTTTGGCCATGGCCAGCGTGCTGGCCGCCGGGCTGACGCTAGTGCTGATCTAGTGCGCCTGCGGCGCTCCGCAATCCAACCGGAAGCTGTCGTCCAGTTCCAGAGGCAGGATCAGTGTATGCATGCCGAACAGCCGGGAAGAAGCACAGAGTGCATCGCGGGCAACGGGGTCAGTGACGTACTTTGAACCGTATTCAGCGTTGAAGACCGGCTTGCCGGCATCGATGAACGGCTGTAGCAGGTGGCACTCGTTGTACTTATGGCACTGCTCGTTGATTGCCATGTCGAAGTAGCCGACCAGGTCCAGCACCTGGGACAGGTCGTTCTTGAGGGCGATGGCCAGGTCCAGGCTGTGGGCGGTTTCCGCCAGGAAACGGTTATAGTCAAGTTGGTCGGCATAGGTCAGGGGCAGGCCGGTGGGATTGGTGTAGCCATCGATGTTATCCGGCTCCACGCCATCGCAGTCCTTGGCTTTGGCCAGCACCAGGCGGTCGGTCATGATGTCGCGCACGTTCTGCGTACGGATATCCAGCCAGTTCTCGCCCGGCCAGTCACCCATCGGGTCTCCCAGGTCCGCCGCCGTGAAGCGATCACCGTCCTCACGCCAATCCTCGTAGCTCCCTGCGGAGAAATAGCATACGACCCGGTGGCCGGATTGCTGCAGGGATTCGATCAGCTCCACGCTGGAATCGAACAGGTCGATCCCATACACCTGCGCATCGTAGCCGGTATTGATGGTTCCCTGTAATTGCCACTGCCAGGTAAGGCCGCCCTGGGGTTGCCACTAGTCGCCGGTGGTCGGAGGCGCCGTAGGCTCCAGGGCGGAACTCTGGATGCGGACCTCCGTGAGGCTGTTCTGCAGGTTGTCGCTGTTGCCCCAACCGATGTAGCGCACATAGCGGGCCTCGATATCCGGCGTATCGACCCGCTCGAAATCCAGGGTCTGGCCGCTGCTGGCGGTATCCTCGATCAACGGTGTCCAGTTTTCGCCGTCTGCCGAGGCTTGCAGGTCGAAGTAGTATTCACGCGCGTTTCCGCGCTGGAAGGCCAAGTCCACTGCCTTGACCAGCCGCACGTTGCCCAGGTCGAAACGGATCCACTCGCCGTCGCCTTTGCTGGTCCAGCGTGACCAGTTCGCCAGGCTGCCATCCAGGGTATTGGAGGGCACGTAGCCGTTGTCGCTGCTGGCAGTGGCGATAGTCATGCCTGAGGCTGAAACGCTAAACGTCAACAGGGCACTGGCGATGGAAACGGCAAGGGACTGACGGCGCATGGTGAATCCTGGTTAGGGGCGTCTAAATAGCGGTGTCCGATCTTAGCGGGTTTTGACAGAATTTCACTATTGTAGCTTTGCGCCGATTTGTAACGCTGTTCGGGGGGGCAATAATGTGGAGGAAGGGGCGCTGCGTTCGCAGCAAGCCCCGACCTGGGCCCAGGCCGGAAATCGACCTCTTGGCCGACTTGGGCCCGAAAGCGATGGCCTAGTTCTCGAGAATCTCGCCTTCCCGGTTGTATAGCGGGTAGGAGCCGTCTTCCTGATGAGTCTCCGGACCGACCAGGGCGGGGTAGAACACGCAGGTCATACGCAGGCCGTCCTTGCCGGCGCGCAGGATGTGCTTGTCATGCTCGTTCAGGGCGTACATCACACCCGGTTTGAGTTCGTGGGTCTTACCGCTACCCAGGTCTTCGATCTCGCCGCTGCCTTCGGTGATGAGCACGGTCTCGAAGTGGTGCTTGTACCACATGTGCAGCTCGTTGTTGGCGGAGATTTCCGTATCATGCACGGAGTAATGCATATCGTCGTGGGCGAGGATCAGCCGGCGACTTACGAATCCTTCGTCCTTTACTTCGTCATCTGTGCCTTTCAGGCCTTCGATGCTCTTAACAAGCATGGCGTCTCCTTATTCGTTGCCAATAGCTTTTCGGTATTGGTTTTTGAACAGCAGGACTTCTGACATCCGCTGGTTTCTGTTAAACGGAACCTGGCCATTAACCGTCATACGTCGTGCTTGAGGTTCTCGTTGAGTGATTCCGGGAAGTGCGGCGGATGCTCATCCATATAGCTGTAGCTGGCCCGCAACACCTTGAGATCATCGTACTTGCCGGCGGCAACCTGGAATCCGATCGGGAGCCCCTCCTTAGTAAAGCCACAGGGCACGGAAGCGGCCGGTTGTTCGCTGAGGTTGAACGGGTAGGTGTAGGGCGTCCATTCCATCCAGTCGCGCATGCCGCTTTCCGGTGGCACGCTGTCGCTAGCCTCGAAGGGTGGAATAGGCACGCTGGGGCTGAGCAACAGGTCGTAGTCCTGGAACAGGTGCTCGAGCTTCTCAGTCAGCAGCGCCCGGTTTACCTGTGCCCGGAACAGGTCCAGTCCGCGATACGGTTTGGCGCGTTCGGCGCACGCGCGCAGGCCCGGGTCCATCTGTTCGAGTTGCTTGTCGCTCATCTGCGAACACAATTCTTCGGACGCGATGAACCAGAGGGCGCGGAACACCTCGATCTGGTCCTCGAACGGCGGATCGATGCGCTCCACCGTGGCGCCCAGTTTTTCGAATTCCTTGGCCACCACGTTCAGGCGTTTCTCGATTTCCGGGTTGATGCTTACCGAGTTGCATTGGGTGGTGAAGGCGATGCGGAAGCCTTTGAGGCCGTCCTTGAGCGCGTACCCCCAATCTTCCGGTTGGGCGCGGATCGCGTAGGCATCCCGGTAGTGGTAGCGCCCGATGACCTTGAGCATCGCAACGGCGTCTTCGACGGTTCGTGTCAGCGGGCCGATCTGGGACAGTGATGCCATCTTGCTGGGTGGCCATTGCGGTACCACGCCAAACGTTGGCTTGAAGCCAAATACACCGGTGAAAGCGGCAGGAATACGGATCGATCCGCCGGAATCGCCGCCCTGGTGCAGGGCACCCATGTTCAGAGCCGCGGCGACTGCCGCGCCGCCAGAGGAACCGCCAGCGGTGAGCCGCGTATCCCACGGATTCAGGGTGGTGCCATAGCGGGGGTTGTCGGTGACCGCCTTCCAGCCGAACTCTGGCGTGTTGGTCTGGCCCAAGAGCACGGCACCGGCTTCGCGCAGGAACTCTGCCGGCGGCGCATCGCTATCGCAAAGGCCTTCGCCGGACGTGCTTGAACCTTCGCTGGAGGGCATCCCCTTCACGTCGGTCAGGTCTTTCAGGGAAACGGGGACGCCATCCAGCGGGCTCCTCTGGTTTCCTTGTCCCCAGCGGCTGGCGCTTGCCCGCGCTGCTTTCAGGGCACCTTCCTCGTCGACATAAGTGTAGGCATTGACGCCGGGGTTGAAACGCTCGATGCGGGCGAGGGCAGCGCGGGTGGCATCCACCGGCGAGGCCTCTCCCGACCGATAGAGTTCAGCCAGCTCGGTTGCGGTACAAAGACCAAGGTCGGTCTGCGCTTTTCGACTCATTGCCTCCTCCGTGGCTAGGGGTGGGTTTGCTCATACACTTCCCATAAGCGGATCAAATAAAGCTAGCAACCGAACGAAGCGACGTAATTAACCTGAATCGTTCTTCTGATTAATATTTGTACATGTTTTGCGGGCATCCCATGTCCACCTTGTAATCACAAGGCTGTGTCATAAGGTAGGTATAAGGGACTAAGCTCATCTCTTACTTATTGAATCGAACCCACAATTTTTTCGGACCCATAATCCACTTGCGGAGCCCCTCATTGAGGGAGCCTTACATACGGAGAGTGACATGGCGGGTGCAAGCGAGAGCTACCACGAACCGATAGAAATGTTGTCGGAGAAGACGAAGGAAATGCATCGCGCCCTGGTTTCGGTACAGGAGGAACTGGAGGCGGTGGACTGGTATCAGCAGCGCGCGGATGCCAGTCACGATGAGGAACTGAAGGGACTGTTGCTCCATAACATGCGCGAGGAGATCGAGCACGCCTGCATGGTATTGGAGTGGCTACGCCGCAACCATCCCGATTTTGCCGAGCAGATGCGCATCTATCTGTTTACGGACAAGCCCATCCTGGACGCGGAAGAGGAAGATGGCGACGTTAGCGAAGCCGAAGCCAAGGTGGCCAGTCAGCCTCTGAATAAATTCACCATTGGTTCGTTGAAGGGGAAGTAAGCATCATGAACTATCTCAATCGCGAAAATGCCTCCTTCTCCCGGGAAGTCTGGGATCAAATCGACGAAGCCGCGGTGGGCGCGGCGCGTGAAGTCCTGACAGGGCGGCGGTTCCTGGAGGTGGATGGCCCATACGGTGTCGGACTTACGGCGATCGAAGTCGGGGAGGAAGGTTATTGTCGCCAACCAGCGCCCGACGAGGCCGGAGCCGTGCTTAGCCGTGCCAGTGCCATCCCCATGCTGCGCAAGAGCTTCGGGCTCAGTGTGCGGCGGGTACAGGGCTACGAGTCCATGGGGCAGCCGCTGGACCTGCGCTCGGTCGAAGACGCCGCGGAAGCCGTGGCCCGTCGCGAAGAGGAGTTCATCTACTACGGTCAGCCGGACTTCGGGCTGGAAGGTTTGCTTACCGCCAAGGGCCGCAATGAGGTCAAGTGTGAGGACTGGGCCAAGATCGAGCAGGCATTGAACGACGTGTTGTCCGCGGTCAACTACCTGGACGATAACGGCTTCCACGGCCCCTATGCACTGGCGTTGTCGCCGGTCTGGTACAACCTGTTGTTCCGTCGCTATGAAGGTACCGACATGCTGCAGTTGGAGCACCTCAAGCGGCTGTGCGAGCTGGGTGTGTTCAAGGCCGAGATCGAAGGTGCGGTGCTGGTGGATGCCCGGGTCGGCCGGATTATCATCGGCCAGGACCTGATGTCCGGGTATTCGTCCAATGATGGTATCCACCACCAGATGTTTGCCAGCGAAAGCCTCGTGTTGCGCGTGGAAGAGCCGGGCGCCATCTGCACCCTGGTCAAGAAGACGTAAGTCATGGCCAACGAGTCCGATATCCGGCGTGCCAGGAAGGGCGCAGAGGATAACCTGGCCGTCCTGGAAACGCTCAGTGGCGCCACAGAGTCGAGCGTCGACAGCGACCTGAAACTCCTGCTGGCTGGTATCAGTCGACGGCGCTCAGATCAGACGTTGCGGCTGCTCGATTGGGTGAACCGGCATGAGGTGGCGGGGCCAGTGTTGGATGCTCCCGCCAACTCGGACCGGGTATCGCGGTCCGAGTCCCCGCAAGTGGCGGGTGACGCTGTAGCCCGGCCGGCGACGGCGGCTGAAGGCGTACCGGTACTGGCGCGCCGCGACGTGACGCCGGAGCTCATTCAGTTCACCGTGCCCCGGCCGCAGGATTTCAATTTCATCGCCGGTCAATCGGTCAAGGTCGGGATAGGGGGTATCCGGCGTTCGTTTTCACTGGTATCGGCACCCCACGAGCCGGTCCTTGAGTTCTTCGTGGAGTTGGTGCCGGGCGGCCAGATGTCCGAGCAGTTGCGCCGTATGCGTGTCGGCGAGCGGGTCGCCTTGGGGCCTCCCAAGGGCGGTCTGCGCTTAGACCCGGGGTTTCCCAACCACCTGATGGTGTCGACGGTTACCGGCATCAATCCGTTTATCAGTATCCTGCGGGATTATCTTCACCAGGGCCGAACCGGTCACCGTTTCCACCTGTTGCAGGGCGCCAGCTACCAGAACGAATTCGGCTATCGCGAGGAGCTGGAGCGCTTGGCTGCGGCCCATCCGGAGGTCATCACTTACGTACCGACAGTGAGCCGTCCGGATGAACCTGCGAACCAGGGGTGGTCGGGGGAAACCGGGCGTGTCGACACCCAGGTGGTCGAATACCTGCGACGGGCGGGACTTGATAGCGGGTCGACCCTGGCTTATGCCTGTGGTCATTCCGGTATGCTCGATGCGGTGGGACGGCAACTGGTGCCGCTGGGCTTCCAGCTCAGCACGGAAAACTACGACTAGCGAGCGCATCATCCACTGGATCAATTTTGTTGCTTGTCATGACGGGCCCCTGACAGCGTGAGCGGGTACAATGCCGGGTTTGCATCGCTTACCCATTGCTCCAGAGGTTCGTTGTAGTGCTGTCGGCATACCTGAACGCCCTGTTTCCCGTTGTATTCTGCGCGGCGCTAGGTCTGGTCCTGGCGCGGACCACCACGCTGCTCGATTCGCCCGCCCTGTCGAAACTGGTCACCATGATCGGGCTGCCGGCATTGATCCTCAACGCGATGCTCGGTATGGAAACGCCCATCTGGTCGGTGTCCGATACGCTCATGGCTATCCTGGCGGTACTGGCCCTGTCGGCGGTTGTCGGTGCGGTCGGGCTGAAGCTGGCGGGGCTGGAGGTGCGCGGCTACCTGTCCATGCTGGTGAACCCCAACACCGGCAACCTGGGTATTCCCCTGGTGTTCTCGCTGCTCGGGGACCAGGCGCTTGTCCATGCTGTAGTGATTTCCACCACGGTTCAGATCAGTCATTTCACGCTGGGCGTCTGGCTGCTGTCTGGACGTTTCTCCCTCAAAGCCATTCTGTCCAATGCATCGATCGTTGCCCTGTTAGTGGGGATCGTTTGGGTGGCTACCGGCTTGCAGGCACCGCAGGCTGTCGTCCGCACGCTGGATATGTTGGCGGGAATGACCATCCCGGTGATGTTGCTGCTGCTAGGGCGCTCCCTGTCGACCATCAACCCACGCGACCTGGGTCACCTGGGGCGTATTGCGGGCTTGTCGGTGGGGCGCGTTGCACTGGGTATGGGGGCTGCGCTGGCGGTTATCAGCGTGTTGCCGCTCGACCCGATTGTCAGCCAGACGCTGCTGATCCAGGCCAGCATGCCCGTTGCGGTGATTAGCTATATCCTGGCCAGTCACTATAACGGACCTAAGGACGATATCGCGGCCGTGATCCTTATCAGCATGCCGATTTCCCTGCTGGCGGTATTTGGCGTTTTGCAATTCTTCTAGATGAGCGGCCCGAAGCAATGGTTCTGTACGCCCCGCAATGGGGCCGGGCCGCCAGGACCCGCAGGGATGTGGTTGAACGTTAACGGTCCGGGCATCCCCTTCCCGAGCGTATCCTGCTGCTTATCTTTCTCGCTTCCGTTCCGCATCCAGTTGGCATAACCCATACGCCTATCCCGACGCTTTCCCAAGTTTTGCAGCCCCGTCGCCCACGACCAATTGCGGTAACCGGATTCAGTTTCTATACTGATCAAATCTAATTGATAATTATTTTTATTTAGTGCGAATTTTTTATAACCGGAAGTTACAGGGTTTTTTTGCCCCAGTACGTTCAAACCCGTGGGCTTCCAGCTGATGTTCGATGACGTTTCCTGTTTGTTGCCGATCCGCATGGCGGGTGGCACATACGGTGGTTGGGGCCTATGGCCCTGACCGCTGCTGGCTTTGGTGGTAGTGACTGAAAAGAGGAACCAACCGTTAATCCAGAGAGGAGTCTGAGAAATGCTGCATAAACTGATTGACTGGTATGACAAAACCGTCGGAGTGGAGCCCGTGTCGGCCCATTGCGACATTCCGTGCAAGATCTATGACCCGTCGGCAGCACAGATTGCCGCCCTGAGTGTGCTGCGGTTTATGGATTTGATCGCAGACGTCGAAAAAAAGGGAAACCTGTCGGTGGCCGACCAGGCTGAGCTGGTTCGCCTGACCCTGCAAAAGGAAGAGCATGCGGAGATCGCCAAGCACGAGATTCGGGTGATCTGGGGCGATTACATCAAGCAGCCACACATCGACAAGTATCCGGATGTCCACAGCCTCGCGCACAGCATCATGATGGCTGGGTCTGCCTGCAAGCAGGGCCTTGATCGTGCCAACGGCGAGAAGCTGCTGAAGCTGATCAATGAGTTCGCCGAACTGTTCTGGGCCACCAAGGATGTCTCGACATTCACGGCAACCTCTCCGTATCCGCCCAATGAAACGGTCGTCTACCCGAAGCTGAACTGATGCGCCTGAGACTCTACAAGGTGACCGGCCACAGCATGCTCCCGGCCCTTGCGGACGGTGATTTCGTGCTGGCGTTCAGGTGCGCCCGGCAGGCCCTGGAAGCCGGGGACCGGGTGGTTGTCGACCACCCCGAGTTCGGGCGGATCATCAAGCGAGTGGACCGTATCCTGCCCGGTGGTGACCTGAATATTTCCGGCGATAACCCTGCCATGAGTACGCACAGCGAGCGGTTGGGCCAAATTCCTCGCGAAAGGGTCGCGGGCAAGGTGCTCATGGTGATTCGCGGTCCAGGCCTGTCCCGCTTGAATACAGTAATGAACGGGGCACCCGCGGCCGAGCGCGTGACGACCCAGTGCCCGCAGGATACCAACGCCTCAGGATCAGTACGCCCATAACGCGGTCTCCGGCGTCTGGTCCATTGAATCCTGAACGTGTTAATCCCCCCACAATATGGAAAAACGGAGACAGACAATGACTCGCAGCACCAAGATCTTTTTGACTATCGGCCTGATGTTGACGGCCACGACTGCAGCCGCGCACCCCGGACATGCTGAGGGTGGCTTTACCAGCGGTCTGCTGCATCCCCTCATGGGGCTTGACCATTTGCTGGCCATGGCCGCCGTAGGCTTATGGAGTATGCGGCAATCCACTTTCATGAAACGCGGCACACCGCTGTTCGTGGTTGGTGGCATGCTGCTCGGGGCAGGCCTTGCCTGGGGCGGGCTGGCGCTACCGGGTGTTGAAACTGGCATCACGCTTTCCGTGTTGTTGGCCGGCGTACTGCTGGCGACCCTTGTGAAATTGCCATTGGCGGTAGGTGCATCACTTGTGGTCGTCTTCATGGTATTCCATGGTTTTGCCCACGGCACCGAAATGCCGGCCGGTGCGACCCTGGCGGCCTATATGGCGGGGTTCTCCATGGCCACCTTGGCCATCACCTTCGCCGGTGCCGGCCTGGGTGCACTGCTTATGAAGACCGATAGCCGCGTCACTCGTGGTATAGGAGCGGCCATTGTGGCCTCCGGAGCCTTCCTTGCGTCCTGACTGACATCAGGCGGTAGTCAGCAAAACGGTTAGTAAAAGTCGCATAGTCGGCGGGATAGACAGTAAAACGAGAAGGGCCGCACTTCCGATGCGGCCCTTCTCGTCGACCGATTAGTGCTCCTGTTTTCAATTAGTTACAAAGTTAATCCGGACTTTCAACAGCACCTCGGTTAGGGTTCCAAGTAATAACGTCGAATAACAAACAATTTCAATGGAAATCATTCGCTGGAGTTGTTCGCGCCGGTTCGCAAAATCTAGTAAAACCTTCCGGCGCCTTGTTCTATGTTATTCCTGGTTCGCTTGACCCTTCAGTAATTTGATACACGGTCCGCGCGGATTGGCTGTTTGTGGTGTCAGCCAATCAGGATCTGGGATAGCCCAGGCTTCGGAACTGGTTCAAGACGTCCGTGGCGTACGGTTTGCTTGGCTGCGCCGGAGCACTGGATGTGAATGAACCGCGATGTCGGCAGGGATAGCCGAGGACGACACTGCCAATAGGAATCATGATGTTTTGGGTGAATGATGATGTACCGATGGCTTGTCATGTTTGTGGGCGTGATCCTGATCTCGGGCTGTGCGAGTCTGAAGGACCAGGATTTCCTGGCGTCGTCCTCTGATTTCTTTGATCGGGCCGGCAAGGCGTTGGGCAAGATTGGCGAACCCACTGCCAAGATAGCGCGCGACGCCGAAGTCCAGACGTTGTTCGACCAATCCTATATCGATCCCCTGACCAAATACCTGAAACAGCACGATGGTGATGCCTCCCGCGCCGAGCAGTTGGCACAGGTGCGCGACGAGCGCGAACGACGCTGCAGCGTCATCGCCAAACGTTATGCAGCGAGGCCGCTGACGCGCGAGCAGGTGGCGCGTTATCGGGCCGGGTACAGTCTCTCTTGCCCGGAGGACGTCGAGGCTTTCGCGCTAAGATATGAAGAAAAACGCCGGCAGGAGCAGAATGAGGTGCGCCTCGCCGAGGCGGAGGATAAAGGGGCTGAAGACGAAGAAGATCTGGCGAAGGAGGACATGGCTGCCGAAAGTGCTGCCGCCGGATCGGTACCGTCGGCTGTATCCCAGGAGCTCAATGATTGCTTCCTGCTGACGGCGATCCGCAATTTCAGCGATGCCCTGGAGGCCTGCCGCACGCCAGCGGAGAACGGTAATGTCAGGGCTCAGACCAATATGGCGACCATCGCCTACGCTCTGCAGCACTATGATCAAGCACTCGATTGGGCGAAACGAGCGGCGCCGGAATCCGGCAATGCGGCCAACCTGATCGGACGGATGTACGCCGAGGGGCAGGGGGTTGCGGCGGACCAGCAGGTCGCCCGCCAATGGTTCCAGCAAGCCGCGAGTCTCGGCCATGCCGGCGCACAGGCCACGCTCGACAGCAACGTAAAGGTTAGCGCCGGCAATGAAGTCCGGTAAATTCCTCCTGCAACGCCTGCGATTGCGTCAGGGGCCCCAGTTACCTTTCTGGGGCACCAACTACGCCATGCATTCCATTATGTGGCTGCTGCTCCTGCTGACGGTGCTGTTCTTTGCCGGCATGTTGTTGCTTTCCCATCTGAACCTCAGCTATTCCCAGCAGGCGATGTACGAGTTGCGGCGCCAGCAGATCAAGGACGTGTTCTTCGCCAGTCTGACGCGGATCGACGCCCGCCAGATCGAGTTGGAACGGCACATTTCCACCCTCGCCATTATCGGCGAAACCTTCTATCGGCTTTCCCGGGATGGCGAGGACGAACCCTCCAGCCGCGAGGCGCTACGGGCCCAACTGGAGACCACGCTTGGCGAACACCTGCGCGACTTCGAAGGGGTCTCAGGCGCTGGCATCTGGTTCCAGCCGGGCATCCTGGCTGAGCGGGGTCAGGCGTATTCCCCTTATCTCGTGCAGACAGATAACGCACTTATTGCCCGCCCGGCCGGCGGAGCGACCCGGGCCCAGGGATTTCGGGCGGAACGCTGGTTCGACCTGACCCTGGGCAAGGGGTGGATACCGGACCCGCAGCAACCGGGGCAGCTTTACTGGTCACCGGTGTATTTTGACCTGGCCACCCAGCGGGCCATGCTCACCCTGGCCCGACCCATGTACAGCGAAGAAGGCAAACTGATCGGTGTGGTGACCACGGACTGGACCTCGGACCAGATCGTGGACCTGGTCAGCCATGTGGCGGTCACCGATAACAGCTTCGCCTTCCTCAACGATAGTAATAACCGCAACCTGTCCAGCCTGAGCAACAATACCGATCCGCGGCTGGAACAGAAGATCATCGATGCCATCCTCGCTGAGGAACTGTCTGCGGGCGGCGAGGATTCGCCCGCCTCGATTTCAAGGTCAGAGACTCAGGGGCAGCGTCTGCAAACCCGGGCGATCGAAGTCGAGGGGCGTATATACGAACTCTATTATGCCTCGACACCAGCGGGAATGGTTTACGGTGCCGGTGTACCGAGGGACGAGATCGACCAGGTGCTCCTGCCCATGCGCGATGCCAACTACCGTATCCTGCTGGGGACCGGGTCGGTGTTGCTCATCCTCAGCCTTTACCTGCTGTACCGCATTATCCAGTTGATGCGGGAGTTGCAGACTTCGTATACGGATTCCTTGACGGGGCTGCCCAACCGGTCGCGCCTGCTCAAGGATGCCGGCGATCGCGATGGCGCCTGCCTGATTATCCTCAACCTGGATCGTTTCAAGGAAATCAACAGCCTGTTCGGCAACGATTGTGGCGACCATGTCCTGCTGGCGCTGGCCCGCAGGATCAAGCGTTATATCCGTTCCCAGGCGGATACGGTGGGTGCAAGGCTGCAGCTCTACCGACTGGCCAGTGACGAATTCGCCGTTCTCGGTCCGGCGATCACCGAAACACGGGCCAGGGATTTTGCCGCGGGGCTGACCGAGTTCCTGCGTCGGGAGCAGGTTTTCTGGCAACAGCAGTCCCTGAGTCTGGATGCCAGTGCCGGTATTGCCTTCCAGTCTGCCGGGGGAAAGGACCAGGTCCCGGACCAGCTGTTGAGTCAGGCGACCATTGCGGTCCAGCAGGCCCGGGAGCAGATGCGCCACTACCTGTTCTATGATCAGATGCAGAAAGTGGAACAAGGCTACGAGCAGAATCTTTACTGGGCACAGCGTCTCAAGCACGCCCTGGAACACGATCAGTTGCTGCCGCATTTCCAGCCGATCTACGACAACCGCCAGCAGCGCATCGTCAAGTATGAATGCCTGGTCAGGATGCAGGACGACGAACACGGCGTAATTGCCGCCGGGCAGTTTATCGGTGTGGCAAGCAAGTTGCGGCTGAACCGTCAGATTACCCGCCTGATGATCGAGAAGTCGTTCGCCGCCTTCGCCCGTGAGCCCTACGAGTTCGCCATCAACCTGTCCTATGCCGATATCGTCGACCAGGATATCCTGGCGCTGATCCTCAAACACCTGAAGTCCAGTGATGTGGGGCCACGGGTTATTTTCGAGATCCTCGAATCCGACGGTATCGAGAACTACGAAGAAGTCTTCCGCTTTATCGAACAGATCAAGCCTTACGGCTGCCAGATTGCTATCGACGACTTCGGTACCGGTTATTCCAACTTCTCTCACCTGCTCAAGCTGAATATCGACATCATCAAGATCGACGGCAGCCTGATCCGCTATCTCGCCCAGGATCACACAGCCCTCCTGGTCACCAAGGGCATCGTGCAGTTTGCCCGCAGTCTGGGCATCAAGACGGTGGCGGAGTTCGTGCACAGCGAGGCGGTGCAGGAGAAGGTAAAGTCTCTGGGGATCGACTATTCCCAAGGTGAATATTTCAGCATGCCTGGCCCGAACCTGATGCGTCAGCCGGTGGAGCTAAAGCCGGTTCGCAGTAAGAGCTGAATGTGCAGCCCCCTCGGATAGGGCTGGGGCGATAGGTCAGACTGCGAACCAACTGTGCTGGTCTGTTGTGCTCCATCTGTTTCGTTGTCCCGCTTGCGAGCTATGGTAGTGTTTCCGCTTTGCCCGCGAGACTCGCATGTCCACCTCAACGTCTGTCAGTGCGCCGGAGATCACCAAAGGCGTTACCTACGGTTTGGCTGCCTACACCATGTGGGGCTGCTTCCCGCTGTTCTTTGCCCTGTTCCAGGGTGTGCCGGCTTACGAGGTGCTCATTCACCGGATTATCTGGTCCAGCATCTTCCTGGCCGTGGTCATTTCCGTGCTGCGGCGATGGCCACCGGTGAAACTGGCGCTGGCCCAGCCACGTAAGCTCTGGCGGGTGCTGGGCTGCGCGGTGCTGATTGCCACCAATTGGGGCATTTATATCTATGCGGTGGAAACCCACCACGTATTGCAGGCCAGCCTGGGCTATTTCCTCACCCCACTGGTCAATGTCGCCCTGGGAATGCTGGTGCTACGGGAGGAGATGGCGCGCCTGCAGGGCGTGGCGGTAACGCTGGCTGGGGTTGCGATCCTGATCCAGTTGGCCCTGATCGGCAGTCTGCCATGGATTTCCCTGGTGCTGGCGATGACCTTCGGAACCTACGGTCTGTTGCGCAAACAGGTGGAGTTGGACGGGCTATCCGGACTCTTCGTTGAGACGCTACTGTTGCTGCCGATCGGACTGCTGGCCCTGGGCTGGCTAAGTTCCAAAGGGGCGTCCCATTTTGCTGTGGACACCCCTGCCACGCTGCTGCTGATTGCCAGTGGCATCATCACCGCCTTACCGTTGCTGGCGTTCGCCGGCGCTGCACGGCGTTTGCGTCTCTCCACGGTCGGCTTTCTGATGTACATCAACCCGACCCTGCAGTTCTTCATCGCACTCTTCATCTTCGGCGAGCCACTGAGCCAGACCCAACTGGCCAGCTTCGCGCTGATCTGGACGGCACTCGTGCTTTACTCCTGGTCGTCCTGGCGCTCCCGGCCCGCCGCCGTTCCGGCAGCCCGTTGAACCTGCTGGCGGCTTTACTGTCTTGTTCCTTGAACGAGCCCGAGCGGGCCGTCCGGTGTGAGAGATCAATAAGGCAAAGATCGGCCAAAAAAAGGGAGAAATGACGTGCAACTGGGAGATACGAGTGAACGCTATGGCACGGTGAGTCGGTGGTTGCATTGGGGAATGGCACTGCTCTTCCTCTGGCAGTTCCTTTCCGCTTCGGCACACGCCTTTCTCGACGATACGCCGGTAGAGGCATTCTTCTGGGCCACCCACAAGCCGCTGGGCCTGTTACTGCTGATCCTGGTTGCGATACGAGGAATCTGGGCGCTGGCCAACATCAGCCGCAGACCGCACTCGGTCAGCACGCCTGCGAAGCTGGGGCATATCGCGCTTTACCTGCTGATGGTCGTCATTCCGGCCCTGGCCCTGTTGCGACAGTATGGCTCGGGGCGGGCGTTCGAACCCTTCGGCCTGCCTTTGATGCCGGGCTTCTCCGGTGAAGAAATCGGCTGGATGGTGATGCCGGCCAACCTGCTCCACGGCTTCCTAGGCTGGACCTTGCTGGCCCTGGTCGTCGGTCACATCGTTATGGCCTGGGTGCATCGACGTAAGCCGGGCCATGTGGATGTATTCCCGCGGATGATCCGCTAATCAAGCCTGGAACAAAAAAAGGTTCATTGCGGATTAGCGTGACAAGGGGCCGGGAGTCTAAGGCCGTGGGCACCTTCGGCGCCTCAGAAGCTGAAGCATCTGCTACATGCTCGAGTTATCTGGAAAATGCAGCCGGCGCTTCTGAGGGTGTTGCAAAACTACTGCGCTCGAGCATACGGCGATTGGAAATCGACTCGTGCATGAGTCCGATCAAAATACTCATTTACTATCTGTAAGCTGCGCTTTTTCGTCGATTTCCGCTAAAGCGCGATGAACCAAAAAAAGCCCGGCGTGATGCCGGGCTTTTCTTTTTCATGTCATGCGCGCATAGGCAGAACACGTTCACCGTGGCGCGGTGTTAGGAAACCCTGAAACCGGGGTTGCGCTTGCGCAGCGCCGCAATGACCTTTTCTTTGGGCGTGGAGCTATCGAAGGCGGTCGGCAGGCGATCGCTACCGAACAACTCGATGAGCTCAGAGGTATGGGGGCCGCTATGTTGGGCCATCCAAAGACCTTTGCCAGGTTTGATCTGGATACTGGATTGGTCCGTTTCCAAGTGACCTCCTCAGTTGTCGTTATGGGCCAGGTGGCTGATTGTCCAGGCAATGCTCGCCAGCAGATAAACAATGCTGGTTGGCGCCAGCCACAGCTTGTGTGCGTAGGAAAGGGTCAGTCCGTTGGACCGAGCCAGTTCCGGGAGCAGGTATTCCAGGTTGATCAGAAATAGCGCAGCGATGCATGAAATTGCCGTGAGGGCTGCTATCGCGAAGGCGATGCTTTCCAGAGGAAGGTTCCGTTTCTCCTGGAGCGGAATGCTTTCAAGCGGGAAACGTTCTTCTGGTTGTTCGATGGTCTCCATGATTTTTTTCCTCTTCCTTGATTTTTTTACGTGCAAAAAGTCAGGTTCTGGAGGTTCAGGGATCGAGCATCGGCCGTCAGTGCAATTGACCTACCGCGTAAGGAGATGGGGGCGGTCAGTTCGAATTCAAGTCTGAATCTCGACTTTTTGGTTGCGGCTTTCCTTTACGCAACCAAGATCTGAACGGATCACGGTGCAGAATCACGTTGACGGCTCCAATTATGGCCGTAAGCCCCGACGATCCATCGAACCTGTGTTAATTCTGGGACAGCCGTAAATCTGTAGAACTTAAAGTTCGTATAGCCTGTAAGTCATACAGTCCGCACCCCAAGCAATGCATACTCAGGAGGAGGTTATGGATAAGTCGCTCAAGTCAGTATTGGAAATCGTGCACGAACGCGATCCCGACCAGCCGGAATTTCACCAAGCGGTGGAAGAGGTGATGTCCAGCCTTTCCTCCTACCTCGAAGCCTATCCTGAGTGCCATTCCCAAGGCCTATTGGAACGACTGGTAGAGCCCGAGCGGGTTATCCAGTTTCGTGTGCCCTGGGTAGACGACGAAGGGAACGTACAAGTCAACCGCGGATTCCGGGTACAGATGAGCAGCGCCATCGGTCCCTATAAAGGCGGGTTGCGCTTTCACCCGTCAGTCAATCTGGGTGTCCTCAAATTCCTGGCGTTCGAGCAGGTGTTCAAGAACGCGCTGACCACCCTGCCGCTGGGCGGAGCCAAAGGTGGTGCCGATTTCGACCCCAAGGGAAAGAGCGACGGGGAGGTCATGCGTTTCTGTCAGTCCTTCATGACGGAAATGTACCGTCATATAGGCGCTGATCTCGATGTGCCTGCCGGGGATATCGGTGTTGGACCACGTGAAATCGGTTACATGTACGGCATGTACCGGAAGCTGGCGAACGAGGTTGCAGGGGTCTTCACCGGCAAGGGGCTTTCCTATGGCGGTAGCTGTATCCGGCCCGAGGCTACCGGATATGGGCTGGTCTATTTCGTCGAGGAAATGCTCAAGACGCAGGAGAAGACATTGAACGGGATGAAAGTTGCCGTCTCCGGTGCCGGCAATGTGGCCCAGCATACCATTTACAAGGCGATGGAGATGGAGGCCACGGTTGTCACGTTGTCTGACTCCGACGGCACGGTGTATAACCCCGACGGCTTCACCAGCGAGCAGTGGGACTTCCTGGTGGAGCTGAAGAACGAGCGCCGCGGCCGTGTCTCTGAACTGGCCGAGAAGTTCGACCTTGAATATGGCAAGGGCGCCAAACCCTGGGATTTCCCGTGTGACATCGCCTTGCCCTGCGCCACCCAGAATGAGCTGGATGAGGATGCGGCTAAAAAACTGATCGATAACGGCTGTATATGCGTCGCCGAGGGCGCGAACATGCCATCGACCGCGGGGGCGGTCGAGAAGTTTCGTCAGGCAGACATCCTGTTTGCACCGGGCAAGGCAGCTAATGCCGGCGGCGTTGCGGTCAGTGGCCTTGAGATGGCCCAGAATTCCATGCGGCAGCATTGGTCGGAGGGTGAAGTCGATTCCAAGCTGCATGAGATCATGGTGTCGATACACCATGCCTGCCAGCGGCACGGGCAGGTAGGGAAGGGTAGCAATAACCGGTCAACGGACTATGTGACGGGTGCCAATGTCGCCGCCTTTATCAAGGTGGCTGATGCAATGCTGGCGCAGGGCGTCGTGTAGATCTCTGCGAGGGCCAGCCGGCGATCGGAACCGGCTGGCCGGCAACTACTTCTTGGCGATAACCCAGACGGCATGCACGATGCCGGGAATGTAACCCAGGATCGTCAAGAGGATATTGATCCAGAAGTGCTTGCCGATACCCACCTGCAGGAACACGCCCAACGGCGGCAGCAGGATTGCGATCAGAATGCGCAGGAGATCCATTCGCTTAGCTCCTTGTTTCCTTGAATGTTGACGCCCAGTCTACAGCCCGCTCGCCCCGGCCAGAATTAACCTTCATCAATGCGCTATCTCAATGCGAACGGGGGTTTATCAGTGGCCGCCGCCCTTGCTCGCGACATCCATGAAAATACAGGGCGAACGTTGCGTCCGTTCTCTTTCAAGTAGCGTCACGCAAGCGCAATGCTCAAACACCGGACACCAGGTAGGCCAGTGAATACAGTTCCAGCTCGCTTGGCGTGTAGTAGAAGCCGTGATAGACGATCAGCGGTTCCTGGGTGGCCAGGGCCCTGAGGCGTTCGTAATCCACCCCGTATTCCGGTGAAACGACGCCTTTTGAGGCCAGGGCATCGGTCAGGGTTTCCAGGTCGAGCGTACTGGCGTAGTCCTGGAAGCGCGGGTCTGACAATTCCGCCAGTTCGCGCCGAAGCTTCTTGGTGACGGTGATCCCGGTCTTTTCGGAGCCCTGGACGGGTAGCAGGTAGCCACTGAATCCGACCAGGGCCAGTAGTCCGCCGAGACCTGTCAGGAACGCGCGTCTATTCATCGTGGGGATCTCCTGCTGTCTCCAGGGCCTCCCACACCGGCTGTTCGTGCGGGTTGAGTCAGGCTCGCAAGATAGTCTCCGAGCCTTAGCGCCATGGCAACGATGGTGTACGTGGGGTGTGATGCCCCGCCGGCGGGGAATATCGAAGATCCCGCAATGTACAGGTTGTCTGTGGTGTGCACCTTGCAGTTGCCGTCCACCACGGAATCCTCCTCGGAGAATCCCATCCGGGTCGTGCCCATGAGGTGCCCGCCGCCCGCTGGCTTGAATTTGGGCTTGAGTGTGGATGGACGGCCAAGGCCTGATTTCAGTAGCGCGCGGGAGAAATGCAGCCAGCTCTCCTGGGCCAGTTCCTCGCAGTGGAAGCGGAACCCCACTCGCGACCAGGGCTGGTCCAGGGCATTCATTTTGTCGCCGAGCTCGACGTAGCAATCGGGGTGGGGCGGGGTCTCCGTGCGCAGGGTGACCGGGGTCAGGATGGTTTCCTCGCGCCGACCCATCAGGGGCTCGCTGGTCAGTTGTTCCAGGTTGAAATCGGCGCTGAAGGAGAGCAGGCCATGATCCACGCAGTAGCTGTCCGAAAGCTGCAGCGCATGGACGACGGGCGCCTGCTTCTCCAGCGACGGTTTGATGCGGTCCTGATCAAGGTACATCTCCGCCACTGCATAGAGATGCGGATGCTCCATGAGGCCCAGGCCCACCGGTAGCTGCTGCTTGAACCCCGAGAGCTGCATCAGGCGCGGATTGCCAATGCCGCCGCAAGCCAGCACGAAGCGGTCAGCGGTCAGCGACGGCAGGTTCCGGTGCGGGGCGACCGATTGTTTGAGCCTTATTGCATCGACCGTCTCATCCCGGATGTCCAGTTGGGTACAGGTGGCACCCAGTATCAGGTGGATGTTGGGGTGTTGCGCTATAAAGGGCCCGTACTTGACGTTAAAGCGCACCGGCGGGCTCAGGTAGAACGGTTTATAGACGATATCCGAGGTCTTGGCGAAGTGTGTCGATGATCGGCGGTAGATGTTCTCGGGAACTTCGATCACCTGCGCCGCTTCGGGATACCAGCGTTCCAGTTCCTCGTAGGGGATCGGCCAGGACTGGTCCATGAACGCGCGCTTCTCCAGCACCGCGCAGAATCCGCCCCAGATGGTGGAGCTGCCGCCAAAGCGCCGCTGGGTGTGCATGGGGAAATAGTCGTCTGGCAGTTCGCCGACCAATTCCACCCGGGAGAGCTCCAGGATGTCCTGATCATGTTCCAACAAACCACTCTCGATGATCGCTACGCGCACCGAAGGGTTGTTGTTGGCCAGTTGCAAAGCAGTGGAGATACCGGCAGGCCCGCTGCCGATAATGATCACGTCGTAGTGATCCTGGGTGACTCTGTCGAGAATCATGGGCGACTGGCCCTCGCGAAAATCGTCCCTGTCGCAAAGATTAAAGAAGCAAACCACTCGCCTGTGCAAGTAAAATCAGGTTGTCTTACAGTCTATTAACCATCGCCGATCCCGGCAGAGGAAACGGTAGGTCGCCCTTTGGGTGGGTCGTCAAAACCAGAAACCCACGATCGGCTGGCGGCGTTCTATGAGGATACCCTGGCTTTCCAGGATGCTGATCAGAATCCTGGTGTCCTCGATGTTGAGGAAGGATGCCAGGGAGATTTCGGTCTCACGGTACATAAGGAAGAGTTTGGGGGGCGACCACGGATGCCGGGAGGATACGAGATAGATTCGGGTGGCCCGTCGCGGGAGATTCCACTCCGCTTCCTTACGGTTAACTCCCTTCTCCAGGAGTAGGTTTTCCGGGGATATTCGAAGGACCTCCAGGCGGCGGCATTTGCGCGCGGTCTTGTAGAGACCGGCAGCAACGGCCAGCAGCTCCAGGCCGGCAAATGGCAGCACGACCCATGCGCCAAGCAGGAACATTCCGGTGACGATCACCGCCGAAACGGCGCACAACGCCAGCCAGATGCAGACGTTGCCCTGCCAGCTCAGTGACCGGTTGGGCGTCAACAGCAAGCGGCTGCCATTGACCCCCCTGTAGTGCTGCACCATGTCCGACTCCCTGCCTCGTCGGTTGTTGTTGTCGGGACAAGGTCGATGTGGAGAGAGGAGCTCCCGATGGTTGACAGAGCCTCCTGGGAATCAAGGGGAATCAAGAAGCTCTCTAGGTCACTAACTCTCCAGGTCACCCAAAGAGCCTCTCAACGATTATAGGTCATTCAGACAGGATGGATCAGGTACGCGTTCCCGGAGGGTCGTGTTTCAAGGAAGGTCGCGAATCTGGCGTAGCCGATGAGCAGGAAAGCGGCGGGCAAATGCGATCGCTTCGCCCGCCGGCTTCGATCAGAAGTGAAGCACCGTTGGATTGACGAGCCGGTCGTAATCCCGGTAGCTCATGCGCATGACTTCGTCGTGGGCGCCCGCGTTGAACACGATGTGCTCATCGTTGCGCAGGTGGTCGCTGACGAAGACTTCCATATCGTAGAGATTGCCGAAAGGCGGCATGGCGCCCAGCTCGCAATCCGGGAAGGCGGAGCTCAACTCGGACTCATCGGCCAGGTCCAGGTCTTCCGAACCCAGCGCCTTCTTCAGCTGCTCCACATGTACGACATCGGTCGATGGCAACACCGCCATGGACAGGCGGCCGTTGTTTCGGATGATGACGGTCTTGGCGAATTCGCGACCGGGCACGTGGGCTGCCTGAGCGGTTCGAGCGGCGTCGACGGTCGGAGCGTGGCGTTCGGTGTGGTACTTCACCGCATGGCTATCGAGGTACTCTCGGAGTTTTTGACTGATCATGGCGTTATCCTCCTTCACCCAGGGTGGAAGTTCCATGACATGTCCAATGATCATAGCACGCCTAGCGGCTTTCGTAGCCGTCTCGCATCCGGTTCCGGGACGGGCTAGAGGCGCACCCGCATCTCGGTCATATCATATGACGACATCCCGATCATTTCGTCGGTGCCCGTGGGCGGGATGATAACGGTTTCCTTCACCTGGAAGCCGCGAAAGGCATCCCTGGCCTCGCGGGCGCCATTGAACCAGAAGGGGTGCTGGTCCTTGCCGACCAGGATGTAAGGCTCGTCGTTGATGTAGTAACGCGCCATGTAATGGCAGCCCTCCATGGAAACGAGTTCGAGCAAGTCGATGGTCGTCTCCGGTCTGAGTCGGGCTTCAGTCATGGTGATGTTCATATCGTCCTCCAGGGTGGCGCTATGCCGTTGGGAGAAGCTACGAGAACAAGTTTAGTTTGGGTCAGAACCAGTCTGACGACTACTCTTATCGGTACCTGATTCGTGGAGATCGAACAGCGTCGGGGCATAACCTATACCGGGAAAAGCCCGTGCGAGACAGTAATCGCCTTGACCATAGCCCCATGTTAACGAACCCGCGAGCGGACGTTCAGTCACGATTCAGGCGACAGTCCCAATGGGGTCAGCGCGTCACGATTGCCTGTATTACTCGAACAGCCGCCCCAAACCCGACTGTGGCTTGAGGTCTCCGCAAAGCCGTAGGGCTTCCCAGAAACTGACCTGGTTTGCCGTCAATACCGGCTGGTCCGCCGCGGCCTCCATGTCCTCGAGCCAGGCGACCGAGTGCAAGGCGGTATCGGGGACAAGCAGGACATCGGCATCCGGCTGACCATGTCTGGCAGCCAACTGGACTACGGCGTCCTTTTCCAGTGTGCCCACCTCGGCGGCGGTGACGATGCCCAGGCTGGTGTGGGCGACCACCTCTATTCCAAAGACTTCCAGGAAAGCCCTGAATCGTTGCGCGACGACCTCGGGAAAGGTGGCTGCGATCGCGACTCGCTGGGCGCCCAATGCTTCGATCGCGTGGATGAAGGCCATCGCGGTGGTGGATGCCGGGACCTGCAAGGCCTGTTCGAGTGTCGCAATCTGTCGGCGAACGCCATCAACGCCGAGCACGAAGCTGGCGCTGGTTGACGTCCAGAGCACCGATTCGATGCCGCTGCCCGCCAATGCCCGGGCGCCATCGGCCAGGCGTCGGGTACTGCCCATTTCGCTGAGCGCCTCGACGGTATGGGCATCCTCGAGAAAGCCGGTATGGACGACCCGGGGGTCTACCGGCGGATCGAGAGCCAGGCCCAGCCAGGGATAATCGTCTTCCGCAGCATGGCCGGGGTAGAGAAAACCGACGCGGCGGAGGGCTTGGTCGACCATTGGCTTCCTCGTTTGCTGGTAGTTTGCATAAGCCTGTCCGACACTATCAAGTTTATCGCCAGCAACGTAAATGTGGAGATAGAGGGGCAGGGTATCGATGTCCGCACCGGCCCGGTCACATTGCGTACACAGCCCGTACACAAACGGAAATTGATCTCTGGGGGCCGGCATATTAATTTCTGCAGATATGTCTGAGCTCAGGAAGCGTGTCGTGGCTGCCCGCGTGTTATGCGTGCAGGATCGCGGCGTTTCGTTTTTCGAGGATCACCGATCTTGATGTCTTCCAGAAATAGTCATTCACAGAAACTGCTGCTGTTCGGTCTGTCAGCCCAGAAATCGTTTGCCATCGGCACGCTCAAGATCCGCGAGATCATGCCGTTTCCACGCCTGACCAAACTTCCGCATAGCCACCCGTCGGTGATTGGCACCACCACATTCCGGGGTGCGGCCGTACCGGTGATCGATATGGCCGCAGCCGTAGGCTATCCCCCGCTGAGTTATGAGGACCGCAAGAACAGCTCGGTCATCATTACCGATATCCAGCGCAAGGAAATTGGCTTCGTGGTGCCCAACGTGCGCAAGATCGTCGAAGCCGACTGGAAGCAGGTCAAGTCGCCACCGAAGGCCCTGGGCAAGAATGCTTTCGTCACGGGGCTGCTCGACATCGAGGGAGAAATTATCCAGTTACTGGATGTAGAGCTGCTACTGTCGAAAGTCTATCCAAGCGCCGTGGATACGGGCGATGTCCTACTGACCGACGTCCAGCGCGAAACCCTGAAATCCCTCAATATCCTGTTGGTGGATGATTCGCAAGTTGCGCGCAAGCAGCTGTCCGATGTGCTCGACAGCAAGGACATTACCTACTACGTCACCTCTAACGGTCAGGAAGCCCTGGACATCATGTTGGATGCGGCCCAGGATCGCCGTAGCATCGATATCCTCGTCAGCGATATCGAAATGCCCGGGCTGGATGGTTACGAGTTGGCGTTCAGCGTGCGGGACAACGCCTCCCTGAAGCAGCCATACATCATTCTGCACACGTCGCTGAACAGTGAGATGAGTGTCAGTTATGCCAACCAGGTTGGTGCCAACGAGGCACTGACCAAGTTCGATGCGGAAGAACTGCTGCAGGCCATGCTGCGCGGCGCCGAGCAGGGGCGTCCTTGACGGGGCCCCGCTTTCTCTCTATATCCTCTAGAAGCTCTGCTTGCAGTCCTATCTTTTAGGAGCCCGACGTTTTTCTTTAAGGTCTGTCCGGGGCAGGATGGCCGATCGGTAGTGTTTGCCTAGTCGTACGTGTTGCCCAGCAGTACTTGCCCTTGTTCGTGCACGATGGGCGCTGTCGAATGCGCCGCCAATGCGATCGACGAGGGAAGTTATGGCCGAAGAAGCCGGAAGTTCCGCAGGAAAGCCGTCTCACGAAGCAACGTCCGAAGAGGCGCACCTCAATCCAATCGTCTTCTATGGTTCGGTCATCGGCATCGTTGCCTTTG
The DNA here is from genome assembly GCF_036511935.1 of Marinobacter nanhaiticus D15-8W. Classification (NCBI taxonomy): domain Bacteria; kingdom Pseudomonadati; phylum Pseudomonadota; class Gammaproteobacteria; order Pseudomonadales; family Marinobacteraceae; genus Marinobacter; species Marinobacter nanhaiticus. Next base: position 1,312,282 of record NZ_AP028878.1, read on the forward strand.
CCGTTTGGACCATGGTGTTCACCGAATCCGCCAGTGCCGTTATTACCGCGGTACTGGGCTGGATATCCAATACCTTCGGCTGGTTCTATTTCATTGCCGTTGTGGTCTACCTGGTCTTCGTAATCTGTATCGGACTATCCCGCTACGGCAAACTGCGCCTCGGGCCGGCCCATTCCACACCCGATTTCAATGTCCTGACCTGGGCGGCAATGCTCTTCTCCGCGGGTATCGGTATCGACCTGCTGTTTTTCTGTATCGCCGAGCCAGTGACCATGTTCCTGGCGCCACCGACAGGGAACCCCGACGAGATCGAAGCGGCCCGCCAGGCTCTGCAACTGACGTTCCTGCACTGGGGTTTGTCGGGCTGGGGCGTGTATACCTTGGTGGGCATGGCACTGGCATTCTTCAGTTACCGTCATGGCCTGCCCCTGACGATACGATCGACCCTCTATCCCATCTTCGGAAAACGTATCAAAGGCGTGATCGGCCACACGGTGGATACCGCTGCCGTGCTGGGGACGGTGTTCGGTATTGCGACCAGCCTGGGCATCGGCATCATCCAGCTCAACTTCGGGCTGAATTACATGTTCGGCGTACCCGACGGCACCCTGACCCAGGCGATACTGGCTGTGCTGATCGTGATCTTCGCGACTATTTCCGCCGTCACCGGCGTGGACAAAGGCATCCGCCGGCTGTCCGAGTTCAACATGCTGCTGGCCCTGATGTTGATGTTGTTCGTGTTGTTCTCGGGCAAGACCCTGTTCCTGCTCAACGCCCTGGTGATGAACATCGGCGACTACCTTTCCGAGTTCGTCAGTCTGTCGATGAATACCTATGCCTTCGACCCGCCCACCGACTGGCTCAATGCCTGGACCGTGTTCTTCTGGGCCTGGTGGATTGCGTGGGGCCCCTTTGTCGGTCTGTTCCTGGCACGCATATCCCGCGGGCGCACCATCGGCCAGTTCGTGGCCGGCACCTTGATCCTGCCGCTGACTTTCATGATGGCGTGGATGTCGATCATGGGTAACAGTGCCATCGACCTTGTCATCAACGACACCGGCGTGGCGAACTTTGGTCAGCAGGCCATGGAGAATCCGGGCTCGTCCATCTATCTGTTTATGGAAAGTTATCCCTGGGTCGGGTTGACCACCATCGTAGTGACGATCCTTGCCGTGGTCTTCTTCGTGACTTCCGGCGACTCCGGCTCGCTGGTATTGTCCAACCTGACATCGGTACTGCGGGACCCGAACCACGATGCGCCGGCCTGGATGCGAATCCTCTGGGCGGCCGTCATCGGTTTGTTGACCCTGGCCCTGTTGATTGCCGGCGGCTTGACCGCCTTGCAGAGTACGGTCGTGATCATGGGGTTGCCGTTCGCGTTCGTGCTTTTCCTGATGATGGTTGGTGTCTTCCGGGCGTTGCGGTTGGAAGGGCTGAAGGAGGATAGCCAGATGTCCAGTCTGGCGGGGCATCTCTCCGGACGCGTGGTAACGACGGAAAAAGGTATGCTCAACTGGCGCCAGCGGTTGACGCGCAGCGTGAGCTTCCCGGATCACAAGCAGGCGAGGACCTTTCTCGTCGATATTGCCAAACCGGCGATGGGCGAAATCTCCGAAGTCCTGGTCGACAAGGGATTCAAGGTACGCGTGGAAGAGGACAACGGCGTCAACGAGCATGTAGGACTGACGGTGGACCTGGGTGGCGAGCAGAACTTCACCTACCAGGTGTGGCCGCGCAAGTGCCTGATGCCGGCCTTTTCGATACGGGCGACCCGCAGCGATACCCACTACTACCGGCTTGAGGTGCATATCGGTGAAGGCGGCCAGGGATATGACCTGTTCGGGTATACCAGGGAGCAGGTGATCGCCGACATCCTGGATCAGTACGAACGCCACCTGTATTTCCTGCATAGTCAACGGGAGTTGCCTGGCGGCGACGCGATCATGCCGGAGAATACGACGTCATCGGAGGATGAGGGAGCTTCGAAAACATGAGTGAGACCAACTTCGACGAAACGTACGACTACATCATTGTCGGCTCGGGTTCCGCCGGTTCCGTGCTGGCGGACCGGTTGAGCGCCGATGGCCAGAATCAGGTGCTGGTGCTGGAGTTCGGCGGCAAGGATAACTCGGTCTATATCCAGATGCCGACGGCCTTCTCGATCCCCCTCAATAAGCCCCGGTTCGACTGGGGCTTTCACACCGAACGCGAGCCCGGTCTCAACGGTCGCTCCATCCATCAGGCACGGGGCAAGGTGATCGGCGGTTCGTCATCGATCAACGGCATGGCCTATGTGCGTGGTTGCGCCGGTGATTTTGAGGAATGGGTGGAACACGGCGCCGAAGGTTGGGGCTACGCCGACGTGCTGCCGTACTTCAAGCGGGCCGAGGACTGTATCTACGGTGACGATGACTATCGCTCAACCGGCGGACCTGTCGGCGTCTGCAATGGCAATAACATGAAGAACCCGCTGTACCGGGCCTTCATCGAGGCTGGGCGCCAGGCCGGCTACGGTGAAACCAAAGACTACAACGGTTATCGTCAGGAAGGCTTCTGCCGCATGGACATGTCCGTGCGTAACGGTGTCCGAAGCTCCACCGCCAACGCCTATCTCAAGCCAGCCCTGGGGCGTTCCAACCTCAACCTGCAGATGCATGCGCTGACCACCCGCATTCTCATGGAGGGTAAGAAAGCTGTTGGAGTGGAGTACCGCAAGCAGGGAAAAAACTATCGAGTAGCGGCGCGTAAGGAAGTACTCCTGTGTGCCAGTGCCTTCAACTCGCCGAAACTATTGATGCTCTCGGGCATAGGCCCGGCCGAGCACCTGAAAGAGATGGGCATCGATGTAGTCCACGACCTGCCGGGAGTGGGGCAGAACCTACACGACCACCTGGAAGTGTGGATCCAGCAGACCTGTACCCAGAAGATTACCCTCAACAGCAAGCTCAATCCCTTGGCCCAGCTGTTGATCGGTGCGCAATGGTTCTTCTTCAAGTCCGGACTGGGGGCCACCAATCACTTCGAGTCCAATGGCTATATCCGCAGTCGGGCGGGGCTCAAGTATCCGGATCTGCAATACCACTTCCTTGCCGGGGCTATTGCCTACGATGGTTCCAGTGCGGCGGAGGGACACGGCTTCCAGGCCCATCTCGGAGCCAACAAGCCCACGAGCCGCGGCTGGCTGAAGCTACGCTCAAGTGACCCGGAGGCCCCGCCGCGAATCTTCTTCAATTATCTGGACACGGAGGAAGATAAACAGGCCTATCGGGACGGTGTCCGCCTCACCCGCGAACTCTTCGCCCAGCCGGCGTTCGATCCCTACCGGGGCGAAGAGCTGATGCCGGGAGACAAGGTGCAGAGCGACGATGAGATCGACAACTGGGTTGCTGACAACGCCGAGACGGCCTATCACCCTTGCGGCAGTTGCCGGATGGGTACGGATGCAAACGCCGTCGTCGATCCACAATGCCGGGTGCATGGGATCGAAAACCTGAGGGTGGTGGACTCCTCTATCATGCCCACTGTCACCAACGGCAATATCAACGCGCCCACGATCATGATCGGTGAGCGCGCGGCGGACATGATCCTTGGTCGCAGCTTGCTAGAACCTGCGCAGGTTCCCGCCTTCCATATGGAAAACTGGGAAAACAGCCAGCGCGAAACTGAGCCGAAGCGCTAGTGTTCCGTCTGATCAACGAATTGACCAGGCGGGACACGGGTGTCCTGTTAAGTTGACGAATTAACGAACGGAGGAACTAGATGCTGCATTGTTTGGCGGAGCCTAGCCGAATGCCAGCCAGGCTCCCACCAATACCATCAGCGTTCCCGCCACCCGATTGATCGCCCGTACGCCGACACCGCGGCGCAAGGCTTGGCTCAGCTTACGGCCCCCATGGGCATAGAGTTGCAGGCAGAGGAATTCCAGCCCGAGGATAATCAGGATCAGCACCGTGAGCTGCGGCACCATGGGTAGTGAGCTGTCGATAAATGGCGGCAACAGGGCTATGAAGAACGCCCAGCCTTTGGGATTGGCGATTGCCGTCACGAAACCCTGAGTGGCCAGTTGCACCGGCGATGTGTCCGGTGGCGCCGCGTCGCTCTCCGGCATCGCCATCTTGCCCCGCGAACGCCACATCTGGACGCCCAACCACGCCAGGTAGATGCCACCGGCGTACTTGAACACCGCGAACGCCGTCGGATACTGCAACATAAAGGTCGCCACCCCGACTGCCGCAGCCGTCGCAACCACCGCCACACCCACCAGTTCCCCCGCCATCATCCACAGCGCACGGCGCACACCGATGGTAATGCCCAGTGATAGCGCCAGGGTCATGCACATCCCCGGGGTGATCGATACCACGAAGAAGGTGGGGATGAAGGCTGAGAGGAGATGGACGTTAAGCGACAACAAGGCGGCGATCCCTCACTGGACGATAAAATGGCCATCGCTAGGGATGGGCAGAAAAGCGTATATGGTATCTGAGCTTAAGCAAAGCAAGCCCGGGGCAGGGCCTTTAGCTCAGTTTTTCAGTATCCCCACCACCAACCGACCGGCCAGGGCCAGCAGGATCGCTCCGAACAGACGCTCGAACCAGACGGTGTGCTGTTGCAGGCGCTTGAGCCAGCGGGGGCTCGAGAATAGCCAGGCGACGATCAGATACCAGGCGCCGTCGATGATCATGGCGGTGGCCGCGTAGCCGAGTTTGGCGATGAACGAGGTGTCCTGACCGACCACCTGGCTGAACAGGGCAATGAAGAAGACGGCGATCTTGGGGTTGAGGAAGACCACCAGGAAGCCGTCGCGGGCAGCGCTGGTCGTGGTGGGTACCTCGGGCAGGGCGTTGTCAGCTCGGCTTCGGGCGGTCAGACCTTTGACGCCCAGCCACGCCAGATAAAGCGCACCGCCCCATTGCAGGACCGTGAAAGCCGTCGGCGAGGCAGTGATGATTGCCGCCAGTCCGACAATGCTCAACAGCGCGTAAAGACCTACTCCCAGACCATGCAGTAAGGCTGCGACGACACCATTGCGACGTCCGCCCGCCAGGGTCTGCTTCAATACCACCGCAAGCGACGGGCCCGGTGACATCGCGCCGAGGATGCAGATGCTGACGACCGTGAGCCAAGTGGCGAGTGTCATGGTGAAGTCCTTCTCCCGAAACGGTGGAAGTCTAGATGATTCCCGATGCGGGGGATACCACGCCAACTGATTTGCGTCATGCCGTGGTGGCTGGTGCCTGGGCTATGCTTGGTTAGGTTCTGTATAGCAAGTCCATCACCAGGTAGGGAGGGTTCGGATGGATACCGGAGTGGTACTTACGGGCGGCGGTGCCCGAGCCGCGTATCAGGTTGGCGTGCTGAAAGGGATCTCCGATATCTTCCCGGACTGGGCGCACCCCTTTCGCGTGATCGTCGGTACGTCCGCCGGCGCGATCAACGCCGTGGCGTTGGCCGGCGGTGGCGGGGTATTCCGACACAATATCACCAAGCTCGAACAGATTTGGTCAGAACTCACCATCGACCAGATCTACAAGGCCAATTCCTACGACATCCTCCGCAATATGACGGATATCGCCCGGCGCATGATCTCAGGCGCCTACGATGAAAGCCCCATGGCCTTGCTGAACAACAGCCCGCTGAAAGCCTTGCTGAAGCGGGAGGTGGATTTTGGTCAGGCAAGGGCCGCCATCGCCGCAGGTAACATCGCGGCGCTTGGCGTCAACGCGTGTGGATATACCACGGGCCAAAGCATCTGCTTCTTCGAGGGAGCGCCGTCGATCGCGGGATGGGCCATCGGACAGCGAGCGGGTGTCCGTACGGAATTGGGGCTTGACCACGTGCTGGCGTCCTCGGCCATCCCAACACTGTTCAGGCCGGTAAGAATCAACCGCGAGTATTTTGGCGATGGCGTCACCCGGCAGATGGCCCATATCAGCCCGGCGTTGCGGCTGGGCGCATCAAAAGTGCTGGTCATCGGTGTCAGCGCGAACAACATATGCCCGCCGAAGCGGCCAAAAACGCCGGAGGTGGCCGATTTGGGCCACGTGATCGCCCATGTCTTCAATGGCATGTTCCTGGACACCCTGGATTACGATATCGACCGTCTGCGGCTGATCAACCAATTGCTGGAACTGGTGCCCGAAGACAAGCTGCAAGAATCGAAACTTGACTTGAAACCCGTACGTTTGCTGGAGATTTCTCCGTCGGAAGACATGGGTGAGCTGGCCACCCGCTACCTCAACCGCATCCCCATGGTCCTGCGTCGATTTGCCGGAGCAAGCCGTGATGCTCACTCCTCCGGTTCGAGTTTGGTGAGCTACCTGATGTTCGATCAGGGCTTCTGCCGCGAGCTGATTCGTATGGGGTACGAGGATGCCCAGCGCCAGTCGCGGCAAATCGAGCAGTTCTTCAAGGCGGACGCGAACTGACCACCCTTCACTCATCCGGCAGGGTCACGGAAATCTTGATCGAGGCGTACCAGGCGGCCACGTCGGAGATCTGCTGGTCGGTCAGGTCCTTGGCAACGACCGTCATCATCTCGTGCTGGCGCTCACCGCTGCGGAAGGCCTTGAGCTGTCGTTCGAGGTAGATCTGGCTCTCGCCGGCCAGGTGCGGGGCGATGGGAATCCTGGCGATACCGTCGAGACCGTGACAGGTCTGGCATTGGCGCGCCAGCTTGCGTCCGTTGGCCGGGTCGGCGGCCTGGGCACAGACGGGAACCAGGCACGTAGCCAACAAAAGCACGAGCGAAAGGCGTGGACGAGGCATGGTAGGGCTCCGGATGTGCGGCGGGTACGGCGTTACCCCGTCGCAAGTGATGATGGGGCGGGAATGCTATGAGCCGCCGTAGGAGATCCGGTATACCGCGCCGGCCAAGTCGTCGGACACCAATAGCGAACCGTCCCTGAGCTGCGCCACGTCCACGGGCCGCCCCAGGTATTCGCCGTTCTGGTCGAGCCAGCCTTCGGCAAAGGGTTTGGGCTCGCCCTTAACGTTACCTTCGCCATCCACCGGCGTGAACATGACGCGTGCCCCCACGGGCTCCGTACGGTTCCAGGAACCATGTTGTGCCGAGAAGATACCGCCGCTGTACTCGCTCGGGAACATGTTGCCGGTGTAGAAAATCATGCCGAGATCGGCGGCATGAGCCACGGTCTCTGCGACAGGCATAACGGTGTCGGCCGGCACGTCCTCGTCCTTGTATTCGTTGGTGCGCACGTCACCACCGCCGTACCAGGGGAAACCGAAGTGCTGATCCATGGCGGTCTGGCGATTGATTTCACCGGGTGGGATATCATCGCCCATGCCGTCCACCTGGTTGTCCGTGAACCAGAGTTCGCCGGTGTCGGGGTGGAAATCCTGGCCCACGGAGTTGCGTACCCCAAGGGTATAGACCTCGCGCTCGGTACCATCCTGGTTGACCCGGATGATGCCGCCAATGCCTTGTTCCTCGAACACCTGTAGGTGCTCCTTGGGCGCCACGTTGTAAGGTTGGCCAAGGGAAATATACAGCTTGCCGTCAGGGCCGACGTCACAGACCCGGGCGGTGTGGTTATAGCTTTCGAACTGCGACGGCACCAATTTACCGCCGGGAATCACCTCCGACGCCACGACATCCGGACTTTCATAGAAAAACTCAGCGGCGGGGTAGGCCAGTACCCGGTTCTGCTCGGCGATATACAGCACGCCTTCCGGCGAGAAGCAGGGGCCGTTGGGAATGGCTTTGGCCAGCGAGGGTGCGAAATTCTTGACCTCATCCGCCACCCGATCCTTGTCGCGATCGGTGACGGCCCAGACTTCGGTCTTGCGCGTGCCCACGAAGGTCACGATGCCCTGGGGACCGACGGCCATATGGCGTGCATCGGGCACCAGCGCGTAAAGCTCGATGCGGAAGCCTTTGGGTAGTTTGATCGTTTCCAGCGTCTTGCGGATAGCGTCAGCGCTGGCGGACTTCTGGTCGATAACGGTGAACTCGGTGGTCCCCGTCGTCTGGAAATTGCCCAGTTTCTTGAGCGTATCATCGGCCCTGAGAAGACCGGAATGCGATAGCGCGATAAGGACGGAGACACTGATTGCTAGGGTATTTCTTGTCATTGTTGTGGCACTCCCTTTCCAATGGTTGCTTGGGCAACAATCAGTAAAGGTGGTTATTTTTTAACCGTCAACGCGTTTTGGAGTGCCTGGCGCTTTAAACCATCTAAGAGCGCTATTGTTTTTTACTATCATCCGTATCGTCTCCTGACGTCTCCGATTCCGCATTGGCTTCCACGTGGTGCGGGTCTTCAGGTGGCGGTTCACCCTCGTCCGCAGATTCATGGTTGGTATGGGCCTCGAAGTCTGGATTGCGCGGATCCAGATCGGCCATACCCAGGGCCATCTCCGGCGAGGTGGTGTAGTAATGCTCCTGTTCTTCCACCGGTACTCGCTTGTGGCGACCAGGGCCAACCGTGATGAAAAACAGCAGGAGCCCGAGGATCACGGCGTTGCTGACAAACAGCCCCGCCGGCCCCATCAGGTCCATTACGAACGAACTGACCACCGGGCCTATGCAACTGCCAATACCGTAACTTAGAAGCAGCGCCGTGCTGGCGGCGGTAATCTGGTGGCTGTCCATCCGGTCGTTGCTGATGGCCACTGCGATCGGATAGATCGTTGCGCTGATACCCATGTAGAGCCCCACGAACAGTATCAGCACCAGCATGTTGAAACTTCCGACAAGGGCAGCAGCCACGCTGCAACCTGCGGCGACCAGCGTGGCGACCTGCATCACCCGGTAACGGTCGAAGTGATCGCAGAAGCGGCCCACCGGCCACGCCATGATCATGGCGGCTACGATAGCCGAAGCCATGAAGTTGGAGAGTTGATTGACGTCGAGCCCGATCTGGTTGGCGTATACCGGCCCCATGGCGTAGAAGGCGCTGATCAGCAGGCCTGCGACCAGCGCGCCGAGCGTGCCCACTGGGGTAATGCGATAGAGCTTGGCCAGTGACATCCGTTCGCCCTGGATGATCGTGGGCGATTCCCGGCGTGTTAGCGAGAGCGGAACGAGTGCCAGGGCCACCAGCATTGCGGCAAGGGAAAACGGAATGAAACCGGCTGGATCCGCGACCCGGATCAGTACCTGACCGCCGGCCGTAGAGAGGAAGAAGACAATCTGGTAGATCGCGAAAAGGGTTGCCCGGTTGTTGTTGTCCGCCCGGCTACTGAACCAGCTTTCCATGACGATCATCAGGCCGGCCATGACGAACCCGCCCAAAGCCCGCAGGACTCCCCAGAGCCCAGCCTTGACGGCCATTGGGTAGAGCAGGATCGAGGCCGCCAGCACCGCTGCAAACACCGCGAATGCGCGGATGTGTCCCACCCTTTCTATGATGCGCCCGGCGTAGAGCGTGCCGCCCACGAAGCCGACGGAATAGAACACCAGGATCCAGCCGATCACGCTGGCGCTGAATTCCTCGATACTCAGGCGCAGCCCTAGCAGGGTCATCAGGAAGGCATTACCGCCGATCAGCAGGATGATGCTGGCAATGAGCGAAGAAAGGCTGAGTGCGGTTTTCGACATCGATCCTCCGGTTCCATCGGTATTAATGAGCGGTGTCGCAGTCAGTGTATGGACAAGCTTGGTACAGCCTGAATGTTATGGCAAAAAACCTGAGTTAAAGGCTTGGAGCCGGAAATTGAAGAACGGGTAATGTGCGAAAGCACGTGAGGCCGCACGCGCGGCCCACTAAAGCATCGAGAGTCCCCAGGCGGCGGCCACCACCACCGTCAGACCGATGGTGACCGATACCTTGTGCCGCTCGAACAATGCCTGGGCCTTGTTGCCGGCCAGCCAGACCAGCAGGGCCAGCCCGTAGTAGCGTAGTCCCCGGGCAATGATCGAAGCCGCCAGGAACAGGCCAAACGAATACTTGGTGGCGCCGGCCGCCAGCATGGCGATCTGGAAGGGGACCGGAATCACGCCCACGCTCAGCACGAACCAGAATCCCTGGCTTTCCATTTGCCGGGCCACCTGTTCGTACTGCTGCTGGTTGGCGATCAGGGAGACCAGTTGCTGGCCCACCGCGTCGAAGATGAAATAACCGACCGCGTAGCCGACACTGGCGCCGACCAGGCAGCCGAGCAGCGCGGCGGTCGCCAGGGCAATCATCGCGCTGCGGCGCGCCTGCATCAGCGGGATGAGGATGGCCTCAAGGGGTATCGGTACGATGATCGATTCGAGGAACGAGGCTAGGCCAAGCCCCCAAAGCATGTGTTTGGAGTGAATCAAGCGGTTGAGCAGGCGACGCAGTCGGGAGTTCCTGCGCGTTTCTCGGGTCGTGGTTTCGGATCCATCCGACATGGTAAGTCCTGGCACTGGTGAAAAGGCCTCAAACCTCGACGTTAGCGGCATTGGCAGGAAATGAAAATTAAAAAGAAATAATGCGTTAGGAGCGTTGGAGGCAGGCAGTGAGGCATCTGCGCAACGCTGGGGTTGCTTTAGACCGTTGACTGTCTAAAAATGGCTGTATAAATAAACAGTATTTGTTGGTTTGAATGGCAAGGCAATTCTTTCGTCGCGGACCCGATCACCGGGCAGGCTCTACCGTCACCTTTCTGGATGTGAGGTGCCGCTTTGGCTTTCGCAGTGTCGAGCTGGGGCGCTGGGTCACCGAGGCGGAGAAGCAGCGCAGTGCAGCGCTGTTCTACGACGCGCTCTGCGACCTGATGGCGATCCTCGGCGGCCCGGAGGAGCTGGTTTCCCTGCGCGGCAGCCTTGGGCTGCAATACGGCATCGGCGGCCGGCCGGGTGTTTCTGCCCACTACACCCCGGCCACCCGAAGCTTTGCCCTGGCCAAGAATGCCGGTCCGGGAAGCATTGCCCACGAGTGGTTTCACGCCTTCGATCACTATATCTGCGGCAAGCTGTTCGCGGGAGCGGAAACGGGCGCTTTTGCCTCAAAGGTCTGGCTCTCCAGGCGTAAGGCTGTCGCTCATCCACTCAACACGCTTTTGCAGCGATGCTTCGAGGCGGTCCTGCTAGACGAGGGAGGCGATGAACCCAGCGACCTGTTCCGCCAATCGGCGCGGGCCGACAAGGCAGCGGGTATCGTTTACTTCAGTCAGCCGGAGGAACTCTGCGCTCGGGCATTCGAAGCCTTTGTGCAGGATGCGACCGTCAAGAATGCCTTTCTCGTAAGGGGCGCGCGGGAGTCTGAAGAAGCGAGGATGGGGCTCTATCCCTTGGGCCATCAACGTGAGCGGATCAACGAGGCCTATGGAGCATATTTTCGTCGGTTGGGAGCGGCGTTGGGGCGCCAGGCTGGCGCTGTGAGTACAAGGTAATAGATTGCGAAAGCGGCGTTAGCCGCTTTCGCGAGGGCCCGGTTCGGGTGCCATGCTCGATCAGGACGTCCCGAACTTCTCGTGCTCGCCCATATTGGGTGTCTCGTCCTTCGCGTTGGCTTTCGCCATCTTGAAGAAGGATACCATCTTGCTGGTGTCGCTGTTCCAGTACTCGCCCTTCTGGATCTTGATTTCAATCAGGCCGACGTTGGGTGATCCCTTGCCATCGGGGAACCAGGCACCGATGAATGGATTCCAGAACTTGTCGATCAGAGCCTTGTCCTTGACGATCCGGCCCACACCGGTCATCGAGACATACGTATCGTCATGCGTATCGGCGAATGCCACGCAGACGTCACTGTCATTCTCCACTTCGAAAACCTTTTCAGATTCCAGGTCGGTAAAGAACCAGAGCGTGCCATCATACTCATCCTGAACGAGGTGCATGGGGCGGGCACGTAGCTCCTCGCCATGCAACGTCGTCAGCATACCGGTCTTGATGTGGCGGATCAGATCCCAGACTTTTTCCTTGTGCTCCGGGCTGGACATAAGCGTTCCTCCTTGTTGCTGTGACTGATTGTTTCACCGATTGTGTACGATCATTCAACCTTCCGCGTTCACAAATCGCCAATGACGGTTCCTTAACTTTGCTGGTCTTCGGTGAACCCCGCGAAGATGGAAATGACGCGGGGCGTACGCTTCGCGAGCCAGAAAGACAGAGAGCATGGAGCGTTCACTCTTCTCTTAACTTACGGGAAGCGTCGTTCAGTCGCCGAGCGCTACCCCATCCATGCGTGGATCGGCGCCGCCGCGCCAACCGGTCTCTGTGCGTTGGATGCCGTGCAGGCCGCTTTCCAGACGAAGTACCTCCACATCATGACCCATCTCGCGCAGGGCGTCGGCCTGGGTGGCCGCCAGGGTGCCGGCCTCAAGCTCCAATGGTTTGCCTTCGCCGCGATGCAGGAAATTGGGCAGGGCGATGGCTTCCTGGATGGTCAGGTCCCAGTCCAGTACCCCCACTAGGGCCTTGACCACATAGCCGATGATACGACTCCCGCCCCGCGACCCGACGATAAGTTCCACCTCGCCTTCGGGATTCATTACGATGATGGGGGACATGGAGCTACGCGGGCGCTTTTCCGGGGCGACGGCGTTGGGCACCAACTCCCCGTCGTAGCGAGGCTGGAAGGTAAAATCCGTCAGTTGGTTGTTGAGGAAGAAACCATCCACCCGGTTGCGACTACCGAACGGTGCCTCGATGGAGCTGGTCATCACCACCATGTTGCCTTCGCTATCGATGACGTTGAAATGGGAAGTGCCGGTGGTTTCCTTTTCCTCGGGTACCTGTTCGTCTTCCAGGTACGCCGGGCCGCCAGGTTGCCCGGGCTTGGCTTCGGTCATGGCGATACCGGTCTCGATCAGCTCGGCGCGCCGGTTGAGATAGTCCTCGGCGATCAGGGCGTCCGATGGCACATCGACGAACGCCGGATCGCCCACATAGTTGAAGCGGTCCGCAAAGGCCAGCCGACTGGCTTCGGCAACCAGGTGGATCGCCTCGGCGCTGACCGGCTCCAATGCACTCATTTCATACTGTTCGAGCATGCCGAGGATTTGCAGAACCGCGATGCCGCCAGAGGAGGGCGGGGCCAGACCACACAGGGTCCATTGGCGATACTCGCCACACACCGGTTCGCGGGTTTGCGGTTCGTAATTGCGCATATCCTCCATGGTGATATCGCTGCCCCAGAGCCAACGGCTGCGCGCGGCTTCGACGATATCCTCGGCAATATGCCCTTCATAGAAGACTTCAGGTCCCTGCTGTGCGATTTCGCGCAGGGTGTCTGCGAGCGCCGGGTTGCGTAGCTGCGGTTCGTCCGACGCCGCCCACTGGTCGACGAAGTAGTCGTCGGTATCATCCAGTATCCGCAGCGACCAGTCGTTCTCGATCTGCCGTTGCAGACGGCGGGGCATGGGAATGCCGTTCTCGGCCATTGTGATGGCAGGTTGGAAGAGTTCGGCCCAGGGTTTGGAACCATGGTCCCCATGGGCATCGTGCATCATCGCCACCAGGCCAGGGACGCCGACGGACAAGCCGCTGGGGACCGCCAGCCAAAGCGGCATGGACCAACGCCACATCATGAATCTTTCGCGCTCTGCGTCCGCCGGCGCCTTTTCGCGGCCGTCATACATGGTGATCTCACCGGTCTTACCGTCCCGGTAGAGCATGAAACCGCCGCCCCCGATACCGGTCTCCGGGGCCTCGGCAAAGGTCAGCGCCATTTGCACGGCGACTGCAGCGTCCATCGCGTTACCGCCGTTACGTAAGACCTCTACGCCAGCCTCCACGGCTCGCGGATTCGCAGCGGTCACCATGAACTTCTCTGCAGTCTGCTCTTCGGGCGACTGGTTGGCAGGTGGGGCACCGTGGGACTGGTCGGCGCTGGCGCAGCCTTGAAGGCTGAAGCCGCCCAGCAGCCAGAGAGCCAGAAATGGACCCCTAACGTTTAATCGACGACGACGGGTACGACTAAGGCCAGCGTGATGGGGTGCCTTGTGTCTTGAAGCTTTGTCCATGGAGATCTTTCCTGTTGTTCGCTCTTGCTGCCCGTAGCCCGAAAAGCCTCGAGTCAATAAATGCACGGTTGAATATCCACTACACCTAAGGAGTCGCTGTGGTTGCAACCGCAAAGGTTTAAAACGCGGTCAGAGCAGATTACGAAGTGGTAAGACTCAGGTTGTCGCGGGTTGTAACAGGGGAGTGGCATGCTTGGTTGCGCATCGGATGCCGACCGTTTCGACTAAGGATTTGCCATGTTGCCCCAGCCCGCGGATTTCCAGGAAGCAAGTCAGTGGTTCAGGCGAATCGCCGGAGATTTTCGGGTCACTGCGGTCGGTTGCGTGCTGCTGTTTTTCCTTGCGGTGACGTGTGTCGTGGCGCTGTCAGGCAAAGCTATGGCCGCAACGGACGCTCCTGGAAACGCCGAAATAGCCCGGGAGATGATGGTGGTCTCCGGCAACCCGCTGGCATCTGAGGTGGGATTGGCGGTCCTCCGCCGGGGCGGGAACGCGGTCGATGCAGCCGTCGCTGTACAGATGATGATGTCGTTCGTGGCTGGGCCGTCGACCGGCATAGGCGGTGGTGGCTTTATGGTCTACCGGAACGGCAGTACGGGTGAGATCGACGTCTATGATGGGCGGGAGATGGCGCCGTCGGGCATGTCGCCGTACCAGTTGATGGCTTTTCGTGGTGTTCCCGGTTTGGAGGGCGCAATGCCTCTGTGGTTTGCGGTGATTAGTGGCCACGGGATTGGCGTTCCCGGTACCGTAGCCATGCTCCATCTGGCTCACCAGGACCATGGCACGCTTCCCTGGAAAGATCTCCTGCAGCCCGCCATCGATGCGGCACAGGACGGTGTGCCCATACCGGAGCGACTGAGCGAGCAGGTTGATTTCGATCCCTCTCTCGCCCTGTTCCATGCCCTGGACCATGCCTTCGTCGAGCCGGCGAGTGCCGGAGATCATCCCCGTTTGCAGAATCCTGAACTGGCCAGAACCCTTGAGCGAGTCGCGGACGAAGGCCTCGAGGCGTTCTACCAGGGGGAAATTCCCCGTGACTTCGTACGAACCGCCAGGGATGACACGATTCTGGGGAGTCCGATCAGTATCGAAGACTTCGCCCACTACCGGGCGATAAAACGCGAGCCCATCTGCGGCAATTACCGGGAGTGGACGGTCTGCGGCCCGCCGCCTCCGGACGGTGGGGGACTGGGTGTGCTGCAGATCCTGGGCATCCTGGAGCATTACGACATGTCAGCCATGGCGCCGAAGTCAGTGGAAGCCATTCATCTGTTTTCCGAAGCTAGCCGCCTCGCGCTGGCGGATGTTCACTATTACGTCGGTGATCCGGATTTCGTCGATATCCCCCTGGCCTCGTTACTGGATAAGGACTACCTGGCACAGCGCGCCGACTTGATCGAGCCGCAGAACGCGCTGGCGGACGTTAAGCCCGGTATGCCGCCCACGGCAGCGATCAACGATGTGGCCGGGCCGCTCGAATACAAAGAGGAGCACGGTACTTCGCATTTCTCTATCGTCGATGCCGACGGTGGCGTCGTCAGCATGACCAATTCCAACGCCGCACCTTTTGGCAGCCGGGTGATGACCCACGGTTTCGTCATCAACAGCCAGCTCACGGATTTCGACTTTGTCCCCTACGAAAATGGCAAGCTGAAGGCAAACGCGCCCGAACCCCATAAACGGCCGCGCAGCTCCATGTCACCGATCATCGTGCTGGACCCGGAGGGGCAGGTGCGCCTGGTGATGGGTTCCCGGGGCGGCGGGCGGATCATCGACTACGTGGCCAAGGTCGTGGTGGGTGTCCTGGACTGGGACCTCAGTGTCCAGGACGCGATCGAGTTACCGAACATCGTCAACCAGGGGGAAATCCTTGAGATCGAAGAGGGCACGGTGCCGGAGGCCATCATCGACCGGCTCGAGGCGATGGGGCATGACGTGGACGTCGATG
The DNA here is from genome assembly GCF_036511935.1 of Marinobacter nanhaiticus D15-8W. Classification (NCBI taxonomy): domain Bacteria; kingdom Pseudomonadati; phylum Pseudomonadota; class Gammaproteobacteria; order Pseudomonadales; family Marinobacteraceae; genus Marinobacter; species Marinobacter nanhaiticus. Next base: position 1,328,129 of record NZ_AP028878.1, read on the forward strand.
GCCTGATGAGCGGTCTGCACGGTATCGAACGGCACGCCGATGGCTGGCGGGGCGGTACAGACCCGCGTGTGGATGGCGCCATTGCCGGCCAGTAGCGACGATTACCTAACTATCCTCACCCGAGCGGCTGCCCTGTCCCGAACGGCTGTTCTGCCCGAACAGGATGTTGCGCTCGGCCTCGCCCGGTGGCGCCTGGCGCCGGTTTTCCTTGCCCAGGTCCACGCCGGCCTGCACCGCGGGGCGTTCCTTGATGGTCTGGCGCCAGCGCCGTACGTTGGGGAAGTCATCCAGGTCTTGTCCCAGCGGTTTGGCAATCAACACCCAGGGCCAACTGATGATGTCGGCGATGGTGTAGTCATCGCCCAGGATGTATTCGCGGTTCTCCAGCCGCCGGTCCAATACCCCCAGGCAACGGTTGTATTCGTTGTTATAGCGTTCGGACGAGTAGGGATGTTTGCCAGGCGCGTAGTTGACGAAGTGACTTACCTGACCCGCCATCGGCCCGAGGTTGCCCACCTGCCAGAACAGCCATTCCAGCATCTCCTTGCGGCCACGGGCGTCGGTGGGCATAAAGCGGCCGGTTCTCTCCGCGAGGTGGATCAGGATCGCGCCGGACTCGAAAATGGGTAGCGGTTCGCCGTCCACATCATGGTCGACAATGGCCGGCATGCGGTTGTTGGGGCTGATGGCGAGAAACTCCGGTTTGAACTGGTCGCCGCGTCCAATGTTTACCGGAATGACCCGGTAATCCAGGCCGCATTCCTCCAGCATGATGGAGACTTTCCAGCCGTTGGGTGTGGGCCAGTAGTAGAAATCGATCATTCGGAGTCCTCACTCGCTGTGTCGCTCTCAGCATCGCTCGCTGTATTGCTCTCTAAATTAATAGCCCCGATAACGCCCCGCCTGGCCAGGTCGGTCAGTGTGGCGTCATCGTAGCCGAGGGCGCCTAGTAGGGCCCGGGTGTCGGCGCCGAGGGCAGGGGCGGGCGCCGGTGCCGGCAATTCCGCGCCGGAAAAGCGAGCCGCGGCGCGGGCCTGGCGCAGGCGTCCGGCCTCTGGGTGTTCATATTCGCGAACGATGCCGGTGGCCTCCACCTGCGGGTGGCGGATCATCTGGTGCCGGGTCAAAACCGGGGCACAGGGCACGCGTTCTGCTTCCAGACGCGCCAGCCAATAGCCGGATGTATTCGTGCGCAGCACCGACTGGGTCAGCTCGAGCCGGGCATCGATGTTCTGCTGTCGCAGCTCGGCGTCCAGGAAGCGGGGATCCTCAGCCCATTCCTCCTTCTCCAGCGCCCTGAGCAGCGCCTGCCACTCCCGGTCGTTCTGGACCGCGACGGTGATATAGCCGTCGGTGGTCTCGTAGATCAGGTCCTGGAAGCTGGCTGCTTCCTGTTGCGGCAGCTCGTTCTGCACGAACGTCTGGCTGCCCATGTCCGATCCCCAAAGGAAGGCAATGACTGCATCCAGCATCGACAGCCGCACATGCTGGGCCACACCGGTACGTTCCCGGGCAAACAGGGCCGCAGTGATAGCCTGTGCAGCTGTGACACCGGTCAGCTTGTCCGGCAGGATGGTGCGGACCAGTTGCGGCCGGCGCTCATCGGAACCGGCCTGGACGCTGGCGAGTCCGGACAGGCCCTGGATCAGCGGGTCGTATACCGGCCGGTCGGCATAGGGGCCGGTTTCGCCGAAGCCGCTGATCGATACGTAGACGATATCGGGCGCCACCTTGCGCACAGCTTCCTCGCCAAAGCCCATGCGTTCGATCACGCCCGGACGAAAGTTCTGTACGAACACGTCGGCGCCCGCAATCAATTTCAGCAATGCCTCCTTGCCTTCCGGTTCTTTCAGGTTGAGGGCAACGGAGCGCTTGTTGCGGTTGTTGTTCAGGTAGGAGGCGGCGAAGCCAGCCTGGCGATTGGCGGCGAGCCGGGTGAAATCGCCGCCGGCGGGATTCTCGACCTTGATGACCTCGGCACCCTGGTCGGCGAGCATCATGGTCGCCAGCGGCCCGGAGACCATGGCCGTCAGGTCGATCACGCGGATTCCGTGTAAAGGGGCTGTCATGGTTATGTCTCCTTATGCGTGATTCGCACCCATCGAATACGGCGTCAGCCCAGCGTGGCATCCAGGAACATCATGATGACAAACCCGCCCAACAGGGAGAAGGTGGCCAGGGTACGGTAGTCGCCCCGGTGTGTTTCCGGAATGATCTCGTCACTGATGATGAACAGCATCGCACCTGCAGCAAATCCCAGGGTCCAGGGCATAATGGGCTCGGCCAGCCAGACCATCGTGGCTCCGAACACGCCACCAACCGGTTCGACCAGCCCGGTGAGTAAGGCAATCCCGAACGCCTTGGTTCGCGAGTGATCGATCCCCAGCAACGACACGGCGACTGCAAGGCCCTCGGGAATATTCTGCAGCCCGATACCGATGGCCAGGGCGACGCCATTGCTGATATTGCCGCCACCGAAGCCGACGCCCACTGCCATTCCCTCCGGGAAGTTGTGCAGGGTAATGGCGATGACGAATAACCAGATCCGCTGGATATGTGCGATCGAGGGGCCTTCGCGGCCGAGCGCGAAGTGTTCGTGGGGCAGACGTTGGTGGATGTAGTAGAGCAGGGACGCGCCCATCAGCAGCCCGGCGATTACCATGAGGGCCGCTATCCATGTATGCCCGGTCAGTTCTTCGCCGTATTCGATACCGGGTAGTAGCAGGGAAAAGAAGGACGCCGCCAGCATGACACCGGCGGCCGCACTCAACATGCCATCCTGAAGTTTGTCGGAAAGACGGCGTACCAGGAATACACCCAGCGCGCCCAGTGCCGTGCCCATGCCGGCAAGAAGACTGGCAAACGAGCCCAGCCAGACCACATTCATGTCTGCGAGCATGAATCTCCCTGATCATCCTGATGGGGGAAATGAATGCCGGTGGGATGCAGCCCTGGATCAGTAAGTTGCTTGCGAGCCCTGAACCGACGCGATGTCCTTAGTGTTGCCTGAACATACTAGTGTTCAAGACATACTGAAGGCCATCGCGACGGGTTCAGTAAGGATTACGATTTCTTATTGAACCCGAAAACGTCGGGTACTTTCGGCAATAACACCCGCCTGCTGGGAGAGACGTTCGTTCTGGCGGCCCAGTTCCTGCCCGATCGACTGTGTCTCGCCGCTCTGGCCGCGGATTTCTTCCATCTTCTGGGCGATCTCTTCGGTGGTGACGGAGATTTCCTCGACCGCCACGACCACCTGGTCCATCTCCGAATTGAGCGTTTCGATAGAGGTGGTCACGTTGCCCATGGCGTCCGCGATCTGGGTGGCGCTGGCTTCACCTTCCTTGGCGATGTTCAGGCCCTCGGCGGCGAGCTTATCCATGCTGGTGGTCTGCTTGTTGAGGTCATCGATAATGCTGACGATGTTGGTGGTGGCCGCTACGGTCTTCTGGGCGAGCGTACGAACCTCGTCGGCAACCACAGAGAAACCGCGACCGGCTTCGCCCGCGCGGGCGGCCTCAATGGCCGCATTGAGTGCCAGCAGGTTGGTCTGGTCTGCCAAGCCATTGATGACGTCGATAATGCCGGTCACGTTGCTGGCGGCCTGGGTGAGTTGTTTCACATGGTTGTGGGTGTCCTGGATCATGGCCGACAGGCGGCGCATGGCGTTGACGCTGCTCTCCACCACCTGGGCGCCGGACTGGGCCGACTCGTTGGCACTCTGGGTGGAGACGCCCACCTGGGAGGTGCGCTGGGCCACATCGTTCAGGGTCACGGAAATCTGCTGGGTAGCGGTCGCTGCCTGGATAGTCTGGGATTCCACCTTCTCGCTGTTCTGGCTCAGCCGGTCCATGGTCTTTTCCAGTTCGCCATGGACTTCCAGCAGGTTCTCGGTGCCGGCGATGGATTCGCGCATCAGCTTGCCGATGTTGTCGACCATCTCGTTCGTGGCCCGGCCAAGGATGTTGAACTCGTCCTGGGGGTTCTTGCCCAGGGTGAGTTTCTGCGTCAGGTCACCTTTGGATACGCGCGACAGCACCGACACCACGCTATTGAGGCGGCTGACCAGGACGCGGGAAGTCAGGAACAGGATCAGCACCAGCAATGGACCGAATACCGCAATGGCGCCGATACTGACAACCTTGGCGGAGGTCTCTGCGCCTTCCGCCTCGCGAATCGCATCGGCAATCAGACCGGAGCGCAGGGATTCACTCTGGGCCAGGACCGTGTCCTGCAGCGCGTTGCCCGCCTGTTCGGCCTGGACGCCGGTAGCAATCAGTTCCTGTACGATGGCGTCAGCGCGAGTAAAGGTTTCGCGATAAGCCCGCGTATTCTCTCCGATGACGTTGTCTTTCCAGTCATATTCCTCGACCAGCGCCTCCAGACCGGCCACCGCGCTGTCGGCGGGTTCTGCAAGATCAGGATTGAGGTCACCGATATAAGCGCGCGAGGTGGTGCTGATTTCCTTCAGGTTCTTTTCGAAGAGGCTCAGGGAGAGCTCCTCGAGCTGCTTCATAGCAACAGTGAGTTCTTTTCGGATGCCGTCGTTCACGGTCAGTCCCAGCCTGTCCATCTGTGTCAGCCACTGGCGGCGGAACTCGACATAGCGTTCGGCTTCGGCCTGGATTTGGTCGGCGTAGTTGGCCACTTCGGCATCATCCAGATCTGCAGCCTGCTCATTCAGCGCATTGGCATCGGCGAGCAGGGTATCGAGCGCGTTAGCTGTTGTATCACGGGTGTCGGGACTGAGCGCGCCCAGTTCCTTTTCGACGGCACTCCACTCGGTAACCAGCTTGCCGGCGGTACTCTCGTAACGAGAGATCTCGTAGATCCGCTGGTATGAGGTGGACACGCTTTCCAGGCCCCAGAAGACGGCGCCCCCGATGAAAGCCAAGCCAACAGGTGTGACGATAATCAACGCCAGGAATTTCTGGCGCCAGGACAGGTTGAACTTCACGAGGGCATCTCCGGGTTTTCTTATGTTGTCGAGTAATGCTGATATATAAATCAGCCGTTTATGGAGGTCAACGCACCGGAACCTGTATTACAAGTAAACATCTAATCATTTTTATGAGAAATTACTTTTCGCACAGCAAAACAAAAGGAAGGAACCCTTTATTTCGCGCGGCTTGTAGCCTAGGTATAGATCGTGCCCGGAATGTGAAACGAGTCACAATGGCAAGCTGTATGAAATTGTGTCTATTTGTAAGGCGAAGGCAGCGTCGAGGCGTGACAAGGTCTCGGGTATGGGCGTAGTTTGGTAGCAGAACCCCACCCTGGGAGTAGAGCTTCATGCGCATCAAAACGATGAGTGTCTACACCGCAGAATTGAAGTACGCCGGCGAAACCTACGCCTTTGCTGGCGGCCGAAGCTACCAGAGTTTCACTAGCACGATCCTGATGCTGGAAACCGACACCGGGTTGCGTGGCTATGGGGAGGTTTGTCCATGCGGACCAAGCTATATGCCAGCGTTTGCGGAGGGCTTGCCGGCCTGTTTGAAGGCCTTGGCGCCGTCGGTATTGGGCGAAGACCCACGCCAACTCACCCGCATCACCCAACGCATGGACCAGGCCCTGAATGGCCACGGTTATGCCAAGGCGGCCATCGACATCGCCTGCTGGGACCTGCTGGGCAAGGCTGCCGATCTGCCCGTCCATACGCTGCTGGGCGGAATGATGTCGCCCAGCCTGCCGCTGCACCGCATCGTGCCGCTGTCGGATCCCGAGGCCATGAGCGGCACGCTGCAGGAATACCGGGATGCCGGCTTCCGCCATTTCCAGATCAAGCTCGGGCACGCGGTGGAGGAAGATATCGCGCTGATGGTGGAACTGGCCGATGGCTTCCAGGCCGACGAGGTCTGGGTGGGCGACATCAACGGCGCCTGGCGCCGGGATGAAGTCCTTCGATTCTCCCACGCCCTCGCGGATATCGACATGATCCTGGAGCAGCCCTGTGCATCTTACGACGAATGCCTGTCCGTACGTCGGCGTATCCAGCATCCGGTCAAGCTGGATGAAAGCCTGAACAGCCTTGGGGAGGTACAGCGGGCCCTGCGGGATGATGCCATGGACGCGATGTCGCTCAAGGTCAGCAAGTTCGGTGGTCTGACCCGGGCGCGGGTCATCCGCGACGTCTGTGTCGATGCGGGCATTCCAATCACCTTCGAGGATGCCTGGGGCAGTGGCATTGCTACGGCGGCTTTCGCCCACCTGGCGGTCAGCACGGAGGAGCGTGGTTTGCTCAATGCCACCGACCTGCACAACTACAACACCACACAGTTGGCCGAGGGGGCTCCGGTGGCGGAAGACGGCAGGATGACGGTAAGTGATCGCCCGGGCCTTGGGGTGGAGCCGGACTTCGATCTGTTGGGAGAGCCGGTCCTTCAGTTCTAGACCGGCGATATCGAGCGCCTTGCCGTCAGAGGCTGTCGCTGAACTTCTTCATACTGGCGACGAAATCGCTGAAGCGTTCGCCCTGGATCAGGACATGCTGGCGCATGGCATCTTCGGCTTCGTCCGCCCGGCCAGCCTCGATGGCCTCGTAGATATCCCGGTGTTCCTGCAATGAATTGCTGACCCGGTGGCGCACCTGAAGCTGCAGGCGTCGATAGGGTTTCAGCCGCTGCTTGAGCTGATTGGCTTCGGAGACGAGGAAGTTATTGTGGCTCGCCCGGTAAATGCACTGGTGGAAATCCTCGTTCTCGTAATAGTACTCGTCAGGATCCCCATTCTCCGCGGCGGCTTCGCAACGCTTCAACGCATCGCCCAGTCTGGCCAGTTCCGCTGAGGTAATCCGGCGTGCTGCCAGGCGACCGCACATGCCTTCCAGCTCTGCCATCACTTCGAACATCTCGATCAGTTGTTCCACGCCCATCTTGGCGACGAAGGTGCCTTTCTTGGGGACCACCGTCACCAGGCCGCTGGCGGTCAACTGGTGGATGGCTTCGCGGATCGGCGTGCGGGAGACACTGAAACGCTGGGCCAGTTCTTCCGGATCCAGGCGCGCACCCGGTGACAGGCGGCCATTGATGATGTCGTCTTCGAGGGAGTCCTTCAGACGCTGGGTGTTAGAGCGTTTCACGCGTTGGCTACTCCTGGGGCAATTCAAATGAGCTCGCGTTATTTATTCTTCTACTGCTGCGGCTCGGATTTTGTTTTTTTGCCGGGTTGTTCCCGCGATGCAGGCAGTCCGTCTGAGGCGGACCCTTCCCGGGCGTTCGAAGTGTATTCAGTTGTAATGTTGACACAAGTATACACCTCGGTCGATGATGTATACATCAGAGCGATCTGATAAATACATACAAGAACAAGAGACCGGAGAACACAAGATGAAACATCAAGTCCTATCGATCGTAGCGGCTGTAGGTCTGGCCGTATCCGTTGCCGGCACGGCCGCGGCGGAAACCGTGTTGCGAGCTTCCCACCAGTTCCCCGGCGGTAAGGGCGATGTACGCGACGAAATGGTTCAGATGATGGCCGAAGAGGTTGCCAAGGCCGACGTCGATCTGAAGATCCAGGTCTATCCGGGGGAGTCGTTGTTCAAGGCCAAGGAGCAGTGGGGTGCGTTGGTTCGCGGCCGCCTGGATATGACGGCACTACCCTTGGACTACGCCAGTGGTCGCCACCCGGAGTTTTCCGCCACGCTTATGCCCGGGCTGGTACGCAGTCATGAACGGGCCCAGCGCCTCAATGATTCCAAGTTCATGGACATGATCAAGAAAGTGATCAACGACGCGGGGGTCAAGGTTCTCGCCGATGCCTGGCTCGCCGGCGGTTTCGCTTCCGACATGCGTTGTATCACCGCGCCTGAGACCGTCCAGGGACAGGCTATGCGCGCGGCTGGCCCCGCATTCGACGAGATGCTGGCAGAAGCCGGCGCGTCCATTGCCTCAATGCCGTCTTCCGAAATCTACACCGCCATGCAGACCGGTGTGCTCGATGGTGCAAATACCTCGTCCGGCTCTTTCGTTTCCTACCGTATCTATGAGCAGGCCACCTGCCTCACAGCGCCGGGTGAGAATGCCCTCTGGTTCATGTACGAACCGGTGCTGATTTCCCAACGCAGCTGGGATCGGTTGAGCCCGGAACAGCAGGAAGCACTCGAAGCGGCCGGTCAGAAGGCTGAAGAGTACTTCGCCGGCGAAGCGGAGAATCTCGATAAGAAGTTGGTGGATGTCTACAAGGAGAATGGGGTGGAAGTCGTGCAGATGTCGCCGGAGAACTACCAGGCGTGGCTCGACATCGCCAAGAAGAGTTCCTACAAGACCTTTGCCGAAAACGTACCCAATGGACAGGCGCTGATCGACGCCGCGCTGGAAGTGGAATAGTCGCTTCCCGGAAGCGCTGATAGATCCGGGCCGTCCCCCTCGACGGGGGCGGCCTCCGCTGCCAACGAGTTGAGGGTGCCATGTCTAATTCCCTGAGCCGACCTGCTCCTGCCTTATCCGGCGTCACCGGCGCCTATGTTCGAATGATGGATGCGCTGTCTGTCGTAACCGGCGTCGTCGCCGGCGTCCTGCTCTGCCTGGGTGTGCTCGCTGTCTGCCACATGGTGTTTATGCGCTATGTCCTGGGCGAAAGTACGGTCTGGCAGACCGAGTTCACGACCTACGCCATCGCCGGTGCCATGCTACTGGGTGCGCCGTATGTCCTGCTCACTGGCGGCCACGTCGCCGTCACTGTCCTGCCGGATGCGTTGAGCGAGACGCCGCGCAAGATCATGAGCCTTATTGCCTCCCTGTTCGGTCTGGCCTTCTGCTTGGCGCTAACGTACGGCGCCTGGATCTATGTGCACGAGGCCTACACGATGGACTGGAGTACGGGCACGGTCTGGAATCCTCCCCTCTGGCCGGCCGTCGTCCCCATGGCAGTCGGTTCCACGCTCCTGTCGCTGCAGTATGTCGCGGAAATGATTCGGGGAGGGCGCTGATATGGATCCTGTAACCAGCGGTATCCTGGTCCTGATTGCCCTCGTCTTCCTGATGGCGATCGGTGTACCTATCGCCTTTGCCCTGGGCGGCATCTCTGTTGTGGCTCTTGTGCTCAACCAGGGCATGGCCGAACTGACCTATTTCGGTGAAACTTTCTTCGGCAGCATCGCCTCCTTCGGTTTTGTGGCGATCCCGATGTTTATCCTGATGGGGGCCGCGGTGGCCTCATCGCCCACGGGGCGCGATCTCTATCGTTCCCTGGATCTATGGATGGGCCGTCTGCCCGGCGGGCTGGCGATTTCCAACATTGCCGCGTGCTCGGTATTCGCTGCGCTGTCCGGTTCGTCTCCGGCAACCTGTGCGGCCATCGGTAAGCTGGGCATCCCGGAGATGCGCAAGCGCGGTTACCCTGACGGTGTCGCGGCCGGTTGTATTGCCGCTGGTGGCACACTGGGCATCCTGATTCCGCCTTCGGTCACCATGATCGTCTATGGCATCTCCACCGAAACCTCGATCGGGCGCCTGTTCATCGCCGGCGCGTTACCGGGTGTCATGCTCGCCGGGTTGTTCATGCTGTGGACGCTGATCGCCTGCAAACTGGCCGGCGGTTACGATACGCCCAGCCCCTTGATGAAAGTGGCGACCCAGGTCAAGGAAAACGTCGAAGGCAACCTGCGCGCCCTCATGCGGGTGGTGCCCTTCCTGGTGGTCGTCATAGCGATCCTCTTCGCCCTCTACGGCGGTGTGGCAACACCCTCGGAGGCTGCTGGTGTCGGCGCCTTCTTCTGTCTGGCGCTGGCGATCATCGTCTACCGCATGTGGCAGTTCAAGCCGTTGAAAACGATCATGCGCGACGCCCTGCGTGAGAGTGTGATGATTATGCTGATCATCGCTGCAGCCGAGATTTTCGCCTTCGCGCTGTCGTCCATGTACATCACGCAGACGCTCGCGGAATCCATTGCGGCACTTGAAGTGAACCGTTGGGTGCTGATGGGGGCGATCAACGTGTTCCTGTTGGTGGCCGGTTTCTTCCTGCCGCCGGTGGCGGTGATCGTGATGACGGCTCCGATCCTGCTGCCCATCGTGGTGGCGGCGAATTTCGATCCCTACTGGTTCGCGGTGATCCTCACCATCAACCTGGAAATCGGGCTGATCACCCCGCCGGTGGGTCTCAACCTGTTCATCATCAAGGGCATCACGCCGGACATCGCCCTGCGCGACATTCTCATGGGCAGCCTGCCGTATGCGCTGTGCATGGTGCTGGGCATCGTCATTCTCTGCTTCTTCCCGCAGATTGCGCTTTGGTTGCCCGACGTCCTGATGAATTAGAGCGTTGATGAACTGACGCGCCGATGACGCCTTCGAGCCGACTTCCATAACGAGCGACAGGATCCGACCATGAACATGAGTTTTCTGCAGGAGCTGTTCAGCAACATCACCCAGCGTGAGGCCTTACTCAGGCGACGCACGGGTAACGGGCTAACCGTGGATCACAGCCACCTGCTTGAGGCCTGCCGGGCCTTGCTGGAGAGTGATGGTGAGGCCTCCAGCATCACCCACGCCAGTCATGCGCTGGAAATCTACTCCCGGCTGGACGATAACAGCAAGACACGTTTCTTCGAGCGGCTGGGCAAGGATTTCTCCGCCGACCCGCGGGAGATTGACCTCGCCTATGCCGCCTACCGCAAGGATCGGGAGAACACCGCCCTTCAGCGGCTGTTCGATGCCTGCGAGCCGCGCAGGCAGGAACTGCTGCGCCGGCTCAACCTTACCGCTGGCGGTACCTACGAACTGGTGCGGATGCGTGAGGACTTGTTGCGCCTGATGCGGGATCATAAGGATTTCGCCGCCATCAACGCGGACTTTACCCACCTCTTCGCATCCTGGTTCAACCGGGGTTTCCTGGTGGTCAAACGGATCGACTGGAATACCCCCGCCGCGATCCTGGAACGGATCATCCGTTATGAGGCGGTGCACAAGATCCGGGACTGGGGCGACCTACGCCGCCGGTTGGATAACCGTGACCGCCGCTGCTACGCCTTCTTCCATCCGGCTATCGGCGACGAGCCGCTGATTTTCGTGGAAGTGGCGCTGACCCGAGGTTTGCCGGACCAGATCCAGCCCATCCTGGACACCGAGAGCTACGATATCGAGGATCCTGAAGCGGCGGATACCGCGGCCTTCTTTGGCATCAGTAACTGCCAGGTCGGGTTGCGCGGGATTTCCTTCGGCAACTTCCTGATCAAGCAGGTAGTCCAGGAGCTCAAGCAGGAACTGCCCAACCTCAAGAACTTCGTCACCCTCTCGCCCATGCCCGGCTTCCGAAAGTGGCTCGAGTCGACCTATCTGGACGAACAGGTGGCCCTGGACCCGGAAGCATTGGCCACGCTCAAACAGCTGGAGAATCCGGACTGGCTACAGGACCCTGAGCTGTCCGAACGCCTTAACGCCGTGATTCGGCCGCTGGCCGCGCGCTACCTGCTGAAAGAGAAGAACCGTGACGGCCAGCCACTCAATCCCGTGGCCCGATTCCATCTGGGTAATGGGGCGGAACTGCATCGCATCAACTGGCAGGGGGATATCTCGGCGCAGGGCCTGCAGCAGTCCACCGGGCTGATGATCAACTACCTGTATGTACTCGATAACATCGAACGCAACCACGAGCAGTACATCACCGATCACACCATCGTCTGTTCCTCCAGCGTCCGTGATCTCAGCCGGCGAGGCCGCAAACTGTTCAAGGGAGAAACCGGAAAATGACTGACAACCTGTTTGAAACCTTTGCCCAACGCATGGGCGCCCAGGCGGACAAGGACTTTATCGTGACCCCGGACGGGCGCCGCTACAGCTACACCGACGCCCTCGCGCTGAGTGCCCGGCTCGCTGGCGCCCTCAAAGACCTGGACGTCAAACCCGGCGACCGCGTGGCGGTGCAGGTGGACAAGAGCCCGGAGGCAATCATCCTCTACCTAGCTTGCCTGCGTATGGGTGGCGTCTACCTGCCGCTGAATACTGGCTACACCACCGCCGAGGTGGGGTATTTCCTGGGGGATGCCGAACCGGCGCTGTTCGTCTGTCGCCCTGCCGCCTTCGCTGAAGCGCGCTCCATCGCCGACGAAACGAATTGCCCCAATGTGGAAACCCTCGGCACCGGCGGCGATGGCAGCCTGATGGACCTGGCGCGGGTGGCTCATCCCTTCGAATCCGTGGAAGCGCGGGACAAAGACGACCTGGCGGCGATCCTCTATACCTCCGGCACGACGGGTCGCTCCAAGGGCGCGATGCTGACCCACGGCAACCTGGGGTCCAACGCCCAGTCGCTGACCGAGGCCTGGCGTTTTACCGCCGACGACCGGCTGATCCACGCGCTCCCGATTTTCCATACCCACGGCCTGTTCGTGGCGTGCAATGTGGTGCTGATGTCTGGTGCCAGTCTCTATTTCCTGCCGAAGTTCGACCTCGACGCAGTTATCGAGGCGATGCCTGAGGGCACGTCCATGATGGGCGTGCCCACTTTTTACACCCGGCTGTTGCAGGACGACCGGCTCAACAAGGACCTGACCCTTAACATGCGCCTGTTCACCTCAGGTTCGGCGCCCCTGACCGCGGACACCCACAAGGCCTTCGAGGAGCGTACCGGCCACGCCATCCTCGAACGCTATGGCATGACCGAAACCAACATGAACACTTCCAACCCCTATGACGGTGCCCGCATTGCCGGCACGGTCGGCAAGCCGCTGCCTGGCGTGGAGATCCGTATCACCGATGCCGAAACCCACGAGCCGGTCGCGGATGGCGATATCGGCATGCTGGAAGTCCGCGGGCCCAACGTGTTCAAGGGTTACTGGCGTATGCCGGAGAAGACAAAGGAAGAGTTGCTCGACGACGGCTTCTTCGTCACCGGTGACCTGGCGCAGCTGGACGAGAACGGCTACGTACAGATCGTCGGCCGTGACAAGGACCTGGTGATCTCCGGCGGCTTCAACGTTTACCCCAAGGAAGTGGAACAGGTGATCGACGAGATGGATGCGGTGGACGAGTCCGCGGTGATTGGCGTGCCGCATCCGGACTTCGGCGAAGGTGTAACGGCTGTGGTGGTGCTCAAGTCCGGCGCCAAAACCACCGAAGCTGAAGTGCTGGCTGCCCTGAAAGACCGTCTGGCCAAGTACAAGCAGCCCAAGCGGGTCTTCTTCGTCGACAGCTTGCCGCGCAACACCATGGGCAAGGTGCAGAAGAACCAGCTGCGGGAAACTTACAAAACGATCTACGACAACGCCTGAAACAGGGTAGGGGAGGACGGCTATGGCAGCCAGCTACCGCATCGGGCAGATTGTGCCCAGCTCCAACACCACCATGGAAACGGAAATCCCTGCCCTTCTCAGGGCTCGGGAGGCGGTGGCGCCGGAGCGCTTCACCTTTCATTCCAGCCGTATGCGCATGAAGAAGGTGACGCGGGAAGAGCTGGCTGCCATGGACGACGAATCCGACCGCTGCGCGCTGGAACTGTCCGATGCCGATGTGGACGTCCTCGGCTACGCCTGCCTGGTCGCGATCATGAGCCGCGGTCATGGCTATCACCGCGAATCCGCCCAACGCCTGCACCAGGTGACCGTGGATAACGGCCATCCCGCGCCAGTCGTCTCCAGCGCCGGTGCCTTGACCGAAAGCCTGAAAACCCTGGGGGCAGGGAAGATCGCAGTCATCACACCGTACATGCAGCCGCTGACGAAGATGGTCACAGACTATATCGAAGCCGAGGGCATCAAGGTCGTCGACAGTATCTCGTTGGAGATCCCCGACAACCTCGAAGTCGGTCGGCGTGACCCGATGCTGCTGAACGATATCGTCGACCGGCTCAAGTGGGATGGCGCGGATGCGGTGGTGTTATCCGCGTGCGTCCAGATGCCCTCGCTGGGCGCAATTGCCGCCGTCGAGGAACGTTTGGGCGTGCCGGTGGTATCGGCGGCCACATGCACGACCTTCCAGATGCTACGGGCGTTGGAGTTGTCGACGCATATCCCGAATGCAGGGCGGTTGCTCAGCGGCGTGTATGATGAGTAGTTAGCAACAAGCGGGGCACCTTCGGCGCCTCAGAAGCTGAAGCATCTGCTACACGCTCGAGTAAGGCTTTAAATGTAGCCGACGCTTCAGCTTCGGAGCAGCCCGAAGGGCTGCCAAGGGAGGGGCACTGCGAGCCCAGATCGCTCCACTTACCCGTGCGTTAGGTGCAACTTCCGGTAAGTAGCCGCACACAAACCTGGAACAACAGCGGGCACCTCCGGCGCCTCAGAAGCTGAAGCATCTGCTACACACTCGAGTAATGCCTTAAATGTAGCCGACGCTTTAGCTTCGGAGCAGCCCAACGGGCTGCCAAGGGAGGATAGCTACGACGCGGGGCCGCTATGCTTACCCCTGCACTTCCACATTACCTCCAGTAACGAACCGCAACGAATCTACAACGGATGAATCTGTCGCCAATGTCTATTTTTTAACCATAGACTTCGGTCTAATACCGAAGTTGGGTCCAACAATAACAACGCAACGCGTCTTGCCCTCAGCGACTTCAGGCGCGTCGAACCCGCATAGGAGACACTAGGATGGAATCACCGGTCGATGATCTCGAGCAACGGCTGCTGGATTCAGGCGACGGGCTGACCGACATCATGCCGGCGGCGATCACCCTGGCGATGATGTTCCGCCACCGGACCATGGCCTCATGGCTGCGCATCGAGTTCGAAGGTTATCCCGAAGGCACGGCGCTCCCCCCTTACCGTGTCGATCTTCACGGACACATCGTCGCTCGCTCCCCCCAGTACGGCTGGATCCAGGCCCCCATCAGCGAACAGCAAACGACCGAGTACGGTCACGTCGACACCTGGGATGGCGTCAAGACCCTTGAAAAGATCTGCCTCAACTGCAAGAAGGGCGGCGGGCACCAAATCAAGTTTTCTGAAGAGGCGCAGGCCGATATACAGCAACACATCAACCTGAAGGCCGAACTGGCCTTATCTGTCGGTCGCGAAACATACTCCGACCTGTTGCGGGTCATTCGTTCCGCCATCTACCTGTGGGTCGAGGAACTGATGGCCCTGGGCCTGAATGGCCCGCACAACTCCTTCAGCAAGGAGGAGCGTGAGAAAGCGGTCAACCTGGACACGCCTGAGCGCTACTGGCGTCAGGCAATGGAGAAAGTGGACGAACTGCCGGTACCCGGCGTACGTTCGGTAGGTTTCTTCGAACGGATGTTTGGCGCGACTGGCTAACCGGTTGCCTGATGAACACACCCGTCGGTATCCGCCCCGGATATCGGCGGTTGCTGATTAAAGCACCTTAATACCTCACCCCTTTAAACCCGGCCCTGGTTGCGAAAGACTGGAATGGTGCCGGGGGCCAACCCCGGTCTCTCTATCCGCTTTAGCCAAATACGAACACGCATCAACTGACTGCATGGAGGCAGAAGTCATGAGCGAGTTCAACCTGGCGTTGGCGATCGCCGGCGCCGCCGTATTGGGTATGGGACTTTATTCCCGCCCCCTGAACCGCAGCATCTTCTCTTTGCCGCTCCTGGCCTTTCTGATTGGTTTGGTCGCAGGGCCAGCTATGATCGGCCTGTTGCATCCGGGCAAGTGGGGCGACGAAATGAAAATCCTGGAGGAAGCCACCCGCCTGACCCTGGGCGTAAGCCTGATGGGTATTGCCTTGCGGATTCCCGCCGACTTTGTCTTTCGCCATTGGCGTTCACTTGCAGTGCTATTGGGCCTGGGCATGCCGCTGATGTGCCTGGCCAGTTCAGTACTGGCCTGGGGCTTCCTGGAGGTCGGGCTGCTGGGCGCGCTACTGGTGGGTGCGTCGGTGTGCGCCACGGACCCGGTGGTCGCCAGTTCCATCGTCACTGGCGGGGTCGCAAAGGAGAATCTGCCCGGCCGCTTCCGTCATACCCTGTCTGCCGAATCCGCCCTGAACGATGGCCTGGCGTTGCCCCTGGTGATGATTCCTATATTGCTGCTCACCCAATCCACCGGTAGCGCCTGGACCGAGTGGGTGCTGCACGTGATGGTCTGGCAGGTGGGTGGCTCCATCCTGTTTGGCGCAGCACTGGGCTACGCGGCAGGCTGGGCCCTGCGCACGGCCGAGCAGCGTGGCCTCATCGATCAGCCTTCTTTCCTGGTTACAACACTCGCGCTGACGCTACTGGCTCTCGGGTTGGGCAAGGTGTTGGGCACCGATAGCATCCTCGCCGTGTTCGCGACCGGCGTCGCCTTTGATCAACAGGTGGAAGGTCAGGACCGGGCTGAGGAAGCCAACATCCAGGAAGCGGTCAATCTATTCTTTACCCTGCCGGTCTTCATCCTGTTCGGTTTGATGGCGCCCGTGAAGGAATGGCAGTCGCTGGGCTGGAGCGGTATTGGTCTGGTGGTTGCCGTATTGGCTCTGCGTCGTCTGCCCTTCGTCCTGTTGCTGAGGCCGTGGATCGAACGCTGGCGCGATATGAAAGTCGCGCTGCTGGCGGGTTGGTTCGGGCCCATCGGCGTGTCGGCGCTTTTCTATGCGCTGCTGATCCACCACAAGACCGGCGACGAGAAAGCCTGGGTTGCGGGTAGCTTGCTGGTGGCAGCATCCCTGATCGTCCACGGTGTGACGGCTGCGCCGATCGGCAAGGCCTACGGCCGTCGTCATGATCGCGCGAGGCGCCAAAATGAATAGGCTGTGCCCCGTTTCACATCCTGGTCAGGAAGTCGTATCCCTGGGCCAGATTAGCCGGCTAACGGCCTCATACGCTAAGGGAGGCAGCCTGGGGGCAACGTATACTCGACCCATCGTCGGACGTCCCGGTTCCGTCAATAACAACGACAACGATGGGAGCGACTATGCGAAGGCTGATCCTCGGGGTGATGGGCGCTGTTCTGGCGGTGCCCCTGTTTGCCCATGCGGTGGCAGTTACCGTGATTGAGCGCGCCTGGCAACCACCGGTGACGCTGGCCGGGCAGGGTGATCCGGCGCGGGCGGTTGCGCGGCTGCGGGATTACGTGGCACTGCAGCGTCTGGTCATGGGGTACACCGATATCCACCCGGAAACCCAGCGCTTTATCGATGATCTGTGGGACTCCCTCGAATCCTTCGACCTGGACCGCTTCTATCGCCTGTTGCCCGAGCAGACCGAAGCCTGGCGAACCATGAAAGTCTATGGTCGGGTCCTGTCGGATCATTACCGCGTAGGTCCCGATCCGGTCGTTGGCGACCACTGGCAAACCGCCCCTACATTAGGCCAGTTCGACGCCCGGATTCGCGCCCGGGAAATCGAACGGCGTGACGCGACCCACTACCTGTTGGAGGGTGAGGTCAGTCTGGGTATCGGTGAGCTGACCTGGCCGTCGATGGTGCAATCCACCAACGAGGCCTTGCGTCTTATGGTCCAGCGCGACCCCGCCTTCGATCGGGACACCTCTGCCGATGCGGATGCGTTCCGGCGGCATGTGCAAGTAATGAACCCGTCGCTGACTACTGACGAAGTCGAGACGCTGGCGCCACTTTGGGCCGCTTTCCCGGAAATCTGGAGTTTGCTGGCCCAGGTCGGCAAGGTCGACAATCTCTTGGCCGGGCCGTCGACTGAGGATGGCTACCGGGACATCGAGGCGTCCTTCTCGATCGACACCGACCGCCTGGGTCATACCTACCCAGCGCTTGCCAGACATCTGGGCCGTCTGGATTCCTTACTGAAAATCGACCTTCAACTGCACGATGCCCAGGGCCAGTTATTGGTTCTCCGATTCGATACCGAGACGCTCGAAGGCACGGTCTCCATGGTGCTAGAGAATGGCCGGCTCGTACCTACCCGCGGGCGCAAACCCATGCGCGACGCCAGACCTTTTGATCCAGCGGAAACCCGCGACCTGGTCGCCCGTATCGACACGCGCATGGACATCCTCGGCATCGTCGCAGACGTGCAGGGTATGATGGCGAACATCCGCTACTCGCCGACGGACACCGGCGCCCGTGTCGAGAGCCAAGTCACCCAGGTGCCGGGCATCAAGGTCGGAGGCCGGGCGTTAGGTTTGGTGCCAGCCGACCTGATCAACGTCTTCCTGCCACGGCATATCGACGAACTGGTGGTGGACTTCCTCACCGTGGCCTGCGAAGGCAATGGCGGCCAGGGCATCGCGGCTTCGGCGGAGATCAGTCGTCCGGACTCAGGCAAGGCCGCCCAGTTGGATATCGCCGGCGCTTTCGAGGGCCTGGATAACTTTCTGGTGCGTATTGGTATGGGCATCGTTAACGACCGCATCATCCCCGACGAGCGTGTGTCCGAGGATATTCGCCAGCTGGTTTTCGATGCCCACGAAGCCTTTTCCAAAGATCTCGACCAATTTGAACGTCTCTCACGGCTCCACGCTCGCGCCAGTCAGCGTCGGCTGGTGGACGGCTCGAAATAGCGCTGTGCCGCATCCATCACCTTGGGGGCCAGCAACAGGGACGCAATCATGGTCGGGATCGCCATCAGCGCATAGCCGGTGGTGATCAGGAAGACGACCGCCTTCAGCGAGATTACCGCGCCCACGACGATCAACACGATATAGATATATCGATACCACCCCTGGTGCTCGGCACCGATAAGGAAGCCCAGGCATTTCGCACCGTAGTACCAGAAGGTGAACATGGTGCTCATGCTGAAAACGGTCACCAGCACCATGATGATCCACGGTCCGGCGGCGCCAAGTGATTGGGCGAAGGCTTCCGCTGTGAGCGCGGCTCCTGAGACGTTGTCGCCGCTTTCCTTCGACCAGACGCCGGTGGTTAGCAGCACCAGCGCGGTCAGGGTGCATACGATCAGCGTATCCACCACCGGTCCCATCATTGCGACCAGGCCCTCCCGAATCGGCTCCTTGGTACGTGCGGCTCCATGGGCCATGACCTCGGTACCGATACCGGCTTCATTCGAAAACGCACCCTGGCGAATGCCGGTGATCAAAACACCCATCAGGCCGCCGGCGGCAACGGAGGACAGATCTGCCTGCAGCGCATGGGTGAATATGGTGCCCAACGCAGGCAGGATTTGTGAGGCATTGACTGCCAGGATAGCAATCACGCATAGCAGGTAAGCCACCACCATCGTTGGTACCAGTCGAGCCGCGTAATAGCCCACGCGCCGTACGCCACCAAAGATGACATAGGCCACCAACGCGGCAATCCCGAGGCCGAACCAGAAGTTGAACAGGGTGACCTGATCCTCACCGATGACGTTGTAAGGCAACAGGATGGCATCCCGCATGGTTTCGGTAAGCTGGTTGATCTGGAATACGGGCAGGGTGCCGATCAGTCCGGCGAGGCAGAAGAATATCGCCAACGGCATCCAGCGGCGGCCGAGGCCCTCGCGGATCACATACATCGGCCCACCCTGAATATTGCCCTTGCTGTCTTCGCCGCGATACATGATCGCCAGCGAGCAGGTGAAGAACTTCGTTGCCACGCCCACTAGCGCTGTAACCCACATCCAAACGACGGTACTGGGACCGCCATAGCTGACAGCGAATGCGACGCCGGCAATATTGCCCATGCCTAGCGTTCCTGACAGGGCGGCGGAAAGCGCCTGGAAATGGGAGATATCCCCCGGATCGCTGGAGCGGTCGTGCTTGCCCCGCAGGATGTCGATGGCGTGGCCGAAGTGTCGGTAGGGCAGTGCGCGTGAATAGAACAGGAAGAAGAGCCCACCGCCGACCAGCAGGATAATCAGCGGAATCCCCCAGAGAAAGTTGGACACCGATTGCAGAAAGGATTCGATAGCTTTCAAGACGGCACCTCCCATGGATGGGTGATGCGGTAGCTAAGCGCAGACAGCTAACCTCCATGTCGCCAGCAATGACCGCTTACACCTTCAATGCAGCAACCACATCTCCCCCTGTCAAAGAAACCCCGAGTTTCTGTCCGGTGTTTAATCGTTCTGCGCCAAGACCTTCACGCTAAGCAACCTACCTTTATAACCGCCGGTTCCAATGACAGGCACAATTCGTCTATACACGGCATTGTTGTTTTGCTGTCAGTGCCTTATCTTTCAGTTCTAACTGAATACGTCCTTTATTCTCCTAGTGAATATAGAGATTCCGAGCCAACAGGGAGCCCTGTCCGCTATGCCGAATGCTATTCTCTCGACACTCAAGACCCGCAAAGCCCGCTGGTTCAGCGCTATTGCGCTGGCTTTCTCCCTGACCGGGCCTGCCTCCGCCCAGGAGACACAGATACTGAATTCCTCCTACGACATCGCCCGGGAGCTGTTCGCCGAATACAACGTCATGTTCCAGAAGCACTGGAAAGAGGAGACCGGTGAAACGGTCGATATCCAGCAGTCCCACGCCGGTTCCTCCAAACAGGCGCGAGCCATCCTGCAGGGCCTGGATGCAGACGTGGTCACCTACAACCAGGTGACTGACGTGAACATCCTCGCCGAGCGCGGAAACCTGATCCCGGACGACTGGGCCTCTCGCCTGCCCAACAACAGCTCGCCCTACTTCTCCACCATGGCGTTCCTGGTCCGTGACGGTAACCCCAAGAACATCCAGAACTGGGACGACCTGATCCGCGAGGACGTCGAGCTGATCATGCCGAACCCGAAAACCTCCGGTAACGGCCGCTACACCTACCTGGCGGCCCTTGGCTATGCCCAGGAGCAATTCGGCGACGACCAGGAGAAGATCGACCAGTTCATGAGCGACCTGCTCGGCCACGTGAAGGTCTTCGACTCCGGCGGCCGCGGCGCCACCACCACCTTCGTCGAGCGTGGTCTGGGCGACGTGCTGCTGACCTTCGAATCCGAGGTCAACAACATCCCCGAGCTGAACCCGAGCAAGAACTTCGAAGTGGTTGTGCCGAAGGTCAGCTTCCTGGCGGAATTCCCGGTGGCCTGGATCGACAAGAACATCGAGAAGAAAGGCACCGAGAAGGTCGCCAAGGAATACCTGGAATACCTCTACTCCGAAGAAGCCCAGCGCATGCTGGCCGGCTTCAACTACCGGGTGCACAACGAGACCGTCAAGAAAGAAGTGGCTGACAAGTTCCCCGAGCTGAAACTTCTGCCGATCGAAGAGATTGCGGGTAGCTGGGAAGAGGCCATGGAAACCCATTTCGCCAGCGGCGGTAAGCTCGACCAGCTTCAGCGCCAGCGCTAAGGGATTCCCATTTGATCCATGGCCACCACTGACGTAACGGAGCGCCCGGCCAAACGGCTGAGCGCTTCTGCCACCAAACGCGTATTGCCGGGGTTCGGACTGAGCCTCGGCATTTCGCTTTTCTTTATCAGCCTGGTTTTGCTGCTGCCCATCAGCGGCCTGATCATCCGAACCGCGGGCATGGGGTGGGACCAGTTCTGGTTCGTCATCACTGACCCGCGTGTGGTGGCCTCCTACAAGGTCACGGCGCTCGCCGCGCTCGCCGCCTCCCTGTTCAATTGCGTATTCGGGCTGCTGATGGCCTGGGTACTGGTGCGCTACGAGTTCCCCGGCAAGCGTTTACTGGATGCCATCATGGACCTGCCGTTCGCTCTGCCGACGGCTGTCGCGGGCATCACCCTGGCGACGCTATTCGCGGAGAGCGGCTGGTACGGCCAGTACCTCGCCAAGCTGGGTATCGAAGTCGCTTACACGCCCCTGGGCATCGTAGTCGCCATGGCCTTCACCAGTGTGCCGTTCGTCGTGCGCACGGTGCAGCCGGTACTGGAAGAACTGGCCCCGGAAGACGAGGAAGCGGCCATGAGCCTGGGCGCCTCCGACATGACCGTATTCCGCAAGATCCTGTTCCCCACGTTGTGGCCTGCCGTAGTGACCGGTGGCGCATTGTCGTTTGCTCGCAGCCTCGGTGAATACGGTGCCGTCATCTTCATTGCCGGCAACTCCCCCTACATCAGCGAAGTGATCAGCCTCATGATCTTCGTGCGTCTTGAGGAATATGACTTCCCGGCGGCCAGTGCCATCGCCGCCGTGGTCATGACGGTTTCGCTGTTGTTGTTGCTGGCGATCAATGTCTGGCAGGGGCGCTACCTCAAGCGCCTGCACGGGGGTTAGGGTATGGCGACCACCAAGCATCGTAGAGTCGGGGATAGCCCGCTCGTCCGCCGCACGCTGATCGGCGTTGCCACCACGCTGACCGTGCTGTTCCTGTTCATGCCCCTGGTACTGATCTTCATCCAGGCGTTCGCCGAGGGCTGGGCGGGTTATATCGGTAACATCTTCGATGAGTACACGCTCGACGCCATCGGCCTGACCCTGTTCGTCGCGCTGCTCACCGTGCCGCTGAACATGGTGTTCGGTGTGTTCCTGGCCTGGCTGGTGACCCGGTTCACGTTCCCCGGTCGCAAGCTGCTCGCCACGCTGATCGACATCCCGTTCGCCGTGTCGCCGGTGGTGGCGGGCCTGCTTTATCTTCTGCTCTATGGCAGCAACGGCTGGGTTGGCCAATGGCTGGGCCAGTACGATATCCAGCTGATGTTCTCCTGGCCGGGCATTGTGATGGTGACCGTGTTCGTGACCTGTCCGTTCGTCGCGCGGGAACTGATCCCGCTGATGCAGCAGCAGGGCAGGGAAGAGGAAGAGGCGGGTGTGGTGCTCGGTGCTTCCGGCTGGCAGCTGTTCCGCCGTGTCACGCTACCGAATATCCGCTGGGCGCTGATCTATGGGGTGATCCTCACCAACGCGCGCGCGGTGGGTGAGTTCGGCGCTGTGTCGGTGGTTTCCGGCAATATCCGCGGCGAGACCAACACCCTGCCACTGCACGTGGAGCTGCTGTACCAGGACTACAACATTGCCGGTGCCTTCGCCGCCTCGTCACTGTTGGCGGGCATCGCGCTGATCACACTTGTCGTGAAGGCCATCGTCGAATGGCGTCAGAGCCGACTTTAAGGGTTTTCCATGAGTATCGAAATCCAGGGCATCAACAAGTTTTTCGACAACTTCCAGGCGCTGCACGACATCGACCTGACCATCCCCGATGGCCAGCTCACCGCGCTGCTGGGCCCGTCCGGCTCCGGCAAGACCACGCTGCTGCGCATCATCGCCGGCCTGGAAACCCCGCAGCAGGGCAAGATCCTTTTCAGCGGCCGGGACGTCACCCAACTGCACGTACGCGACCGCCGCGTGGGCTTCGTGTTCCAGCACTACGCCCTGTTCCGCCACATGACCGTCGCCCAGAACGTCGCCTTTGGCCTGGATGTACTTCCCCGCAAGGAACGCCCCAACAAACCCGAAATCCGCAAGCGGGTGAAAGAACTGCTGGAGATGGTCCAGCTCGACCACCTCGCCAACCGCTACCCGGCGCAACTCTCCGGCGGCCAGAAGCAACGCATCGCACTCGCGCGCGCCATGGCCATGCGCCCGGAAATCCTCCTGCTGGACGAGCCTTTCGGCGCGCTGGACGCCAAAGTCCGTAAGGACCTGCGCCGCTGGCTCCGCAGCCTGCACGACGAACTGCACTTCACCAGCGTGTTCGTCACCCACGACCAGGAAGAAGCCCTCGAACTCTCCGACCAGGTGGTCGTCATGAGCAACGGCCGCATCGAACAGGTCGACTCCCCGCTGGAACTCTACGCCCGCCCGGACAGCCGCTTCGTGTTCGAATTCCTCGGCCAGGTCAACGTACTCTCCGGCAAGATCAGCGAAGGCACCATCCGCCAGGGCGACGCCTGGGTGCGCCTGCCCGAAGGCTGCGAAAACGACGACGCCCAGCTCTACCTGCGTCCCCACGAAGTGCGCCTGACCCAGGAACCGACTGAGCATGCCCACCTGCCGTTCCGTATCGAAGCCATCAGCCTAATTGGGGCGGAAGTGCGTGTGGAACTCAAGCCCGACGGTTGGGACTGTGAAGAGCTTTGGGAAGTGGGAATCAGCCACACCGAGTTTAATGCCCGCAGGCCCCAGCGTGGGGACCGGTGCTATGCCGTGCCGGATGTGGGGCATTTGTTTTGTGAGCATGTGGGGGAGCCACGGACGTTGGAGTGGCGGTGAGGTAGGGACGCTGCTCCCGGAATAGAGAAGCTTTTGGCGCCAGCGTTTTGCTGGCGTTTTTGTTTATGGTTGTTGGGATTGAAAGACGGTATGTCGGGTTTGTTGACGTAGGGTTTTGGGCGGGCTAGGTTTGGGGTTCAGCGAACGGGTTCGTAAAAGTGCGGGACTTGTTTGTTAATTGATTGAATTAGAGTGGTTTTTAAAATTGTAGGGTGGAGTTATACGCCATTTGGTATGAGCTCTGGGGCGTATAACTCCGGTCGAATTGTTGAGTGGCCTCTCTTAGGTGTTTGTTTTTGTGGGTAAATATAGGTTACTTGAGCGAGGCTTGTTGGAGTTATACGAACCGGTGTTATACGAACGTGTTCGTATAATTGGCCGTTAAATTTCAGCACCAGCCAACCTATGAGCGATGAAATGGAACCACTGAGCAAGCGTGAATCGGATCTCATCCACGGCATGCGAGACCTGCACCTGAGTGGTGTAGAAGCAGTGTCTCCAGATCTCCCAGAATATTCGGAAGTGCTTTTCCGAGATGGATTCACGATCGAGAAATACAACGACACTGTACCTGGATTAGTTGAGAAAGGACTTGTCTTGGTGATCTACGATTCACCTAGGGACGGTCCCGTTCTGACACTCATGCAAAAAGCTCTAGCCGGATTCGGGGGCAGTGGTCAGAACCGAGCAACTTAACAATCGCGTGTACCCGGACTGGTTTTCCGCTGGCGCTACAAACCAGCCCGTAACGCGGGCGTTTATACGGCACCGCGCGAGCATCTGATTTTGCACCAAAGCGGGATTATATTGCCTTTCCAAACTCCCTAATAACCTTCCAGATGGTATCGTTCCAATATTAGTTAAAACTCACAAAATGAGAAAATGAAATTGATTAAAACTGACTGGGATATATTTAAAGCAAAATTTTCAGAAAATCCACAAAATGCTTTTGAGTGGATGTGTTATCTACTTTTTTGCAATGAATTTAGTGTGAAAACTGGAATTTTTCGTTATAAAAACCAATCGGCGATAGAAACCAATCCAATTTCCTCAAATGGAGATAATGTTGGTTGGCAAGCTAAGTTTTATGATGGCGCATTATCTAGCCACAAAAATGAAATAATAGAAACTATTACAAAAGCGAAGCGTGATTACCCTGATTTAAATAAAATAATCTTTTACACAAATTCGGAGTGGGGGCAAAGCAAAGGAAAGGAACCACAAGGAAAAATAGAAGCAGAAAAAAAGGCAAAGGAAAATGACTTAGAAATTGAATGGAGATGCTGTAGCTTTTTCGAATCGCCGTTTGTTGTCGATGATTGTAGCCGGATCACTTCGTACTTCTTCACTCAATCTGATAATTTATTTGGTCTTTTGGAGTCGTTTGAGTCTCATGCGGGTGCAATTCTGGACGATATTGAAACTTCTATAACATTTGGAGACGAAGATTTTTCAATCAATCGCTCTAATATTATATCTCAAATCGAAAATTCAGGTTCTAGCGCATTAATTATACGTGGCGAAGGTGGCACAGGGAAAACAGCTCTAATAAAAGAGCTTTATGGAAATAAGAGGGGGGATGATGCCTTTTATGTCCATAAGGCGACGGAATTTTCTGTTAACAACTTGAATGAGTTCTTATCGGGTGTTTTTTTAAAGGATTTTATTGAAGCACATGAGGGGGCCGAAAATAAAACAGTTGTCATTGATTCAGCGGAACACCTAATTGCTCTAGAAAATACTGATCCCATTAAAGAGTACCTATCCAGCTTAATCAAAGCCGGATGGAGGGTGTGGTTCACCACGAGAAATACCTACCTAGATGATTTGATTTTTCAACTATATGAAGTGTACAAAATTACCTTTAAGTCAGTACATCTAGAAAAACTGAACGAAGATGCATTATTCGAGCTTGCAAAAAAACATGATTTTGTCATCCCTGATGACAAAAAGCTCAAATTGCTCATATTGACTCCATTTTATCTCAGAGAGTATTTGAGGCATTATCAGGAAAACAAAGGCGCAGACTACTTTGAATTCAAAGAGTCTTTATGGCCAAGAGTCATAACAAAACGGTCCCCGCAACGAGAACAATTCTTTATACATCTTGCCGAAGAAAGAGCTAATTCAGGAAGATTTTTCGTCATCCCAGGTTCTAGCTACTCAAATGAAACGGTAGAAAAAGCGTTGGTTTCCGATGGAATAATTAGCTATGAGTCCGCTCGTGGATATTTTATCACCCATGATATTTATGAAGAATGGGCGCTCGATAAATTCGTCGAGAGTAACTTTTTATCCTCAGAAAATGCAGAAATATTTTTTGATAGAATACAACAGTCTTTGCCCATAAGAAGAGTTTTCAGGCGGTGGCTATCAGAGAAACTTAGCGTGGCTAACGAAGAGGTTAGCCATCTTATTGTAGAAACCTTGTCATCGCGCAAAATATCTAATTTGTGGAAAGATGAAGTGCTCGTTTCTATGCTTCTATCCGACTATTCCGATTATTTTTTTAACGTTAATAAAGATTCACTATTGGAAGACGACTTTCGGCTTCTCAGACGGATATGCTTGCTGATAAGAATAGGATGCAAGGAGATAGATAATAGCTTTTTTGATAGGCTTGGTGTGAGAACGCCAGATATTTTATCAATGGAATATGTAATAACCAAGCCGAAAGGAAGCGGATGGAAATCGCTTATCAAGTTCATCCATGACAACCTCGAAAAGATAGGTGTTAATAATCTCAATTTTGTATTGCCCAACCTCTACGACTGGAACAGCCACAACAAGTCAGGCGACGCAACTAAATATTCCAGCCTAATTGCATTATCGTTTTACAAATCAGTAATCGAAAACAACGTCTATATTAGGGATGATGGTTTTTTCAAGCAGCTAATCCTCACCATTCTGTATGGGGTAGGCGAAATTAAAAGTGAACTTGAAGCAATCGTTGGTGAAATAATTCAAAATAATTGGAGGCGACATAACGACCCCTATCATCTAATGAGTGACTTCATTTTAAAGAAAATGGAATGCTTTAATGTTGCTATGGAAATTCCGGAAAAAGTAATCGCTCTAGCCAAATGCCTTTGGGTGTATGAACAACTAGAAAACGAGGATTATTTTTATGGATCAAGACTAGAGATAGATCATGAATTTGGTGTTGAGAATGGACATCAAGACTATTTCCCCGCCAGTGCTTATCAAACACCCATATACGCCCTGCTACAAGCCAATTTAGAATCAACATTAAACTTCATTATCGACCTAATAAATTATGCTTCAAAAAAATATGCAGATTCCAACCTTGATAAGGGTCAGATTGAAACAGTAACACTGTTACTAGATGATGGGAATAAAATTGATCTGCCCATTTCGAATCGTCTTTGGTGCATGTACCGAGGTACACAGGTAAACCCTAATTTATTAGAATCAATATTAATGTCACTAGAACGTTTTTTTCTTGAGAGAGGAAAAAACACCAAGGCTCAAACGCTAGAATATTATCTAAACTATATCCTATCTAGATCTGAATCTTCTGCACTCGTGGCAGTTGTTGCAAGCGTTGTATGTGCGTTTCCTGAGAAAACATTCAATGTAGCTAAAATTCTATTCAGAACAAAAGAGTTTTTCTTCTATGACACATCTCGAATGATGCTTGATCAAACACATAAGACTCAGCTTACTTCGCTGAAAAATTTTAGCATAAATCAGATAAATCAATATCACGAAAATGAAAGGATAAGCGCCTGCGACCAAAAACACCGGAAACTCTCATTAGAAAGCATTGCGCTTCACTACCAGTTTTTTAGATCAGAGGAAGTAAGCGAGGAGGAGTCAGAGAAAAGGCTTCAGGAAGTTTGGGAAATCCTTGATGTTCACTACATGGATTTACCAGATAAAGAACAAGAAAACCATCACGATAAAACATGGCGTTTATATTTAGCCCGTATGGACAGAAGAAAAATGTTACCTGAAGTGAAGGAAGTAGAGGATGGTATAGCAATAGAATTCAATCCAGAGATTGATCCAGAGCTTAAGGAATATAGTGAAACGTCCCAACGAGAAGCGAGCAAGCCGTTTACACATTCCGGTTTAAAGGTTTGGGCTGATAGCAGGCTCTATAATAAAGATAACTACAAAAAATATGAATCATATGAAAATGATCCGCTGGCTGCTTTGGGCGAGGCAAAAGAAATATGGAATCAACTTTCAGAAGGCAACATGGGTGAGGCATTACTGTTTGATCGAGCCACACCATCGTATGTATGCGCCGTGTTATTGCGGGATTTTAAGGAAAAATTGGAAAAAACCGAACTAGATTTTTGCAGGGAAGTCATATTTGGATATACAGATATCGTTAACAATGATGATTATAGGCACCAGATCGGCGACGGTCTTGTTCCTGCGTTATTTGTACTCCCAAGATTGATAGAAGATTTTCCGGACGAAAGACTAACTATCAAGCTGCTATTAATCAAAGCATTAATGAGGCAAGATCCAATATCGATGATGGGAATGGACAGGATAAATTCAGTAGCCATTCAGGCTGTTCATCACTTATGGAAGAATGAATCTGAGTTCATGAAGTCGCTGTACATTGGGTATTTGGTAATTGCTCAAAAACATAGAAATGTTCGGGATCGTTTAAGACAAGAGGCATATAAGCAGAACAAATATGAAATTAGCGGCAATGAATTTGAGCGGGAATTATTTAAAGAATTAGAGAGTGTAGTAAGCAGTATCGAAGATGAAACCATAACGGAATCCGCAATAGACAACATTGAAAGTATAGATAAGGATATATTGATAACTGCTTTTCAGCTTGTACCATTGGATGGCGAACACAAGAAATCAGTACCGTTTGTCGAGGAAATTATTAGGATAATATCACAACAATTGCTTTCACGAGACAGAGAAGACCGGCTTGATTATACTTCCAGATATGAATTTTTAAAGCACTATGCCCATTTTATCCTTCATCTAGAGAATAGCGAGAAGGAAAAATATCTTAAATATTTTACCGATAATTTTACCTTGGGTGAAAGTGTGGCAGATTTGTTAAATGAATTCGTTAGCGCTGAAGACTCATTGAATATGTCGGACTCATTTTGGTATGTTTGGAACCGATTTAAAGGCCACATCGTTGATTCAATAAGAAATCAAGGTTGGAGGCATGATAAGGAGCGCGTAGTCGAATCTTTTTTGTTTGCAAGAATCCCTTGGAAGGATGAAGCAAAGACATGGCATACATTTTCGCCGGAGAATAGAGCGTTTTTTAGTGATTTAAGCGGTAAGATAGGTGGTGAATCATCCTTTATATATAGCATCTCTAAACTCCTTTGTGGCATAGGAAGTGAATTTTTAGATGATGGTATTTATTGGATCAGCCATGCAATAAATACCTTTGATATCGACTTATCGCACGATAAATCAGGAAATACGATATTTTTCTTGGAAAGATATATGAGAAGATATCTATTCAAAAATCATGACAAAGTTAGACGAACACCAAATTTACGGGCGCAGTCAATGGTGGTTTTGGATTTTCTGGTTGAGCAATATTCAATTACTGGGTATCTCCTAAGAGAGGATGTAGCCTAGCTAAAAACATTGTGGCCGAAATTTACCGAAAAACTAAAGCCCTCGATAAAATACGAAGAATATATTATCTGGGATCAATAGGGTCAGAGTCCTTTGATTCAAAACCGAAGCCTTCATACAATTCAACACGAAACCAATCTTGGAAAAGGAATTCCAGATGGCCCGTTTACCACGTCCCTATCTCCCTGGGTGCGCTCAGCACCTTATTCAGCGCGGCAATAATCGCACGGCGTGCTTCCACGACGACACAGATCACAGTGCCTATTTGGCTTTTCTGAAGGACGCGGCGGAGCAATACCGCGTTTCCATTCATGCCTTTGTGCTAATGACAAACCATGTCCACCTGCTTGCAACCCCTCAAAGTGAAACAGGGGTTTCCCGGATGATGCAGGCGCTGGGTCGTCGCTATGTCCGGTACTTCAATCACGTTCATGGTCGTACCGGAACACTTTGGGAAGGGCGATATAGGTCGACGGTCGTTGATACCGAAACCTATTTGCTGACTGTCTATCGCTATATTGAACTTAATCCCGTCCGGGCCGGCATGGTTGAGCATGCGTCGGAGTATCCCTGGTCGAGTTACCAATACAATGCCGTGGGGAAGGCGATCCAGTTGGTTTCTCCGCACCCTCAATACTTGGCACTTGGATGCAAACCGGCCGAACGTCAGGCGCAATGTAAGCGTTCATTCCACGACGTAGTTGACCTACTTCACGTCACGGAGAGGCCTTAATAACTCCGGCGAGACCTTGTACTGTTTCCTGCCATCCTCACCCAGCACGATCACACTCTTGCGATTGATTTTGGTGACGATCCCCAACACCGGTCCTTCCCGGCCTTCGAAGGTCACTTTCAGGCCAACCCGCAATTGACTCAAGGCATGCAGGGTTTCTTGTTCTTGCAGTTCATCAATTCGCTGGCAGATGGTCTGGTTCAGTTCCAGCAACTGGTCGATGGTCATGTCCTCAATGCGCACGGACGTTGGCCTCCGGCTGTTTGTTCTGTCGGTCAGGGTGGCGTGGGTCGATCAGCGCCCGTAGCGGATTGTCGGCGAACCGGGGTTTCCAGAGTCGGGGCGTCAGGTCGCTGACTTCACGGGCCGGGTGCTGGCTGATACGTTGCAGCACGTCCACCAGATACGTGTACGGGGTAATATCGTGCAGCTTGCAGGTGCTGATCAGGCTCTGGATGACGCCCAGGTGTTCCGCGCCCAGTTCGGTCCAGCAGAACATCCAGTTTTTCTTGCCCATTGGAATGGGGCGTAGTGCTCGTTCCAGGTGGTTGGTGTCTGGCTGCACATCCGGGTCTTCCAGGAACACGGTCAGGCTCGCTTCACGGCTGAGCACGTAGTTCAGGGCTTTGGTCAGCGAATCGCTGGGCACGAGGCCGCCTTGCGCCAACTGATCCCGGCACCACTGGAAGAAGTCGCTGACCACCGGTTTCGAGTGATCCAACCGGTACTGGCGTTTCTTCTCGCCAGTCAGCCCCTGGGTTTTGATGGCCTCTTCATTCCGGTACACCGTGGCGATCTGTTGCAGCGCGTCGGTGACTATCTCCGGATGATCCTTCTGCGCCTCGATAAAGTAACGGCGACTGTGCACCCAGCATTGGGCATGGGTGACGTTTTCCTGGGCGGCGGCATAACGGGCATAGGCCGCGTAGCCGTCACTGATCAGGGTGCCGCTGAACGATTCGCTGAGTACTTCTTCGATATGGGCACGCCCACGGCTGTTAGAGTAAGTGAACACCACCTCGTCGGCATCGCCATACAGCGGCCAGAACCAGCCGGATTTCATCTTGCCCTTTTGCGGGCCGGCCCGGCCCTGATGACCGGCCTTGATGGGCGTTTCGTCCATGGCCAGTACCCGACTGCGCAGTACGTTGTCGGTCTGGGCATCCACAATGGGGCGCAGCAGGTCGATGGCACGCTTGACCAGATTGGTCAGAGTGCTGCGACTGACGGTGATACCGGCCTGTTGGATACGCTGGTGCTGGCGATACAGCGGCAGATGGAACTGGAATTTGTCCACCAGCAACCCGGCCAGCAGGCTGACATCGGCCAGGCTGTTGTCCAGCACGTTGAACGGAGCCGGTGTCGTGATGAGCTTCTCGGTGCCCTTGCGCCGGAACACCGGGCGTTCGCACTTAAGCACCACATAGCTGGAGGCCCGCTGGGCCAGCCGGTAGGTGGTCTTGCTGCCGATCACTTCGTACTGGTCAGCCTCCGGCCCGGTCAGTTCCGGTGGCAGGTGTTCAATGACCTCCACCGGCACATCGGCGGTGAAGCGCAGGCCGGTGTCGTTCAGGCAGTCGTCGTCCCGCTGCTTCTTACCGGTACCACGCTGATAGGCTTTAACCGTGCGCTTTTTCTCTTCCGGTGGGTTCTCCGGAACCGGTGCATCGCCTTCCTGGAACAGGCTGTTCTGGCCCGGCAGGTCAAATGCCTGCTTCTCGGATTTGGGGCCGAACAGCTGCTTCTTGAACCAGTCCAGCTGGCGCTGAAGGGTCTGGACCTGCTCACGCAGCAGTGCATTCTCCTCGGCCAGAGCCGAGGAGGACGATGCATTGGGAGAAGGAGCAGAAGCCGTTGAATTCATGACCGATATTATACCGGAACCCGGCCTTCTATACCCCTCGAAAACGCTTGAACTGGCGGTATTTCTGCACCTCAATGCCATCGATCAGCAGTTGCAGATCCGTCAGCGTCAGGGCTCGCTGACCGGAGGCAGATAAAGGCACCCGGAACTGTCCCTGCTCCAGGCGTTTGGCCCACAGGCAGTAACCAGTGGTCGTAAAATACAGCATCTTCATCTGAGTTTTACGGCGATTGACGAAGACGAAATACTGGCCGCTGAGCGGGTCGTGCTTCAACTGATTCCGGACCAGGGCGCTCAGGCCCCGGAACGATTTGCGCATATCGGTGGGCTCAGTGCACAGCCAGATCCGGGCCTGACTATCGAGCCCGATCATCCGTTCTGGCTCAGCCGCAGTTCCACGCCGTTGCCCAGGCTGAGCACAATGTTCCAGCCGGGGCCGGAGGATGGAGAGTTGCCCATCAACGACGAGAGATCCAGAAAATCGGCTTCACCGGGACCTGACGACTCATCAGTCGACGGGTCGGACAGGCGCTTGCGCCAGTTACAGAAGCTGGCGTAACCGATCTTCTCCTGTTTACAAAACTGCGGTGCTGACAAGCCGCTGGCGCGCTGCTGATCAACCAGGGTCTGCCACTGTTCTGGAGTACGGTGCTTTCTCATGGGGGTAACCTCGTATCGGGAAATGTGAGGTTACTGTAGAGCGAATCTCAGCGGGGTGGCAGAACGTCGCGGAATGAACGCTTACGGCGCAATATCGATCACTATTTAACGGCAGGATGGCGGAGCGGGAACTCGAGGAGATCCGTGAAGCAACTAATAAGGCTTGGGTTTTGGGCAGTGATTCCTTTAAGCGGCATTTCGAAACGGTCAGCGGGCGCAGCGCTGTCGCGAGCAAGCGGGGAGGTGATCGGCGATCTAAGGAATATAAATTTGCGACTGACCAAGTACTCTGACCCTATTGATCCCCTCTGACCCTATTGATCCCCAGAAAAACAAGGCGTCGGCTAGCCCGCTTCTTCGACAACCGGTGTTGACGATGTGTAAAGGATCTCACGCGCCGTCTCCAACACCATCGCTGGCGTTATACCGAAGGAACCGTCCCCCAACTTAACACCACCCGGTACGTACAGGTGGTGGTGATGACTGAAAATCGTTGAGGGCGACCAACTGATCGGATTCATGGGGCCGAAAAGGGCCAGCGTAGTTGTTTTCGTTGTCACGGCCATGTGATTGAGACCGCTGTCGTTGCAGATCAGCAGCCGACACCGCTTGACCAGGGCAACCCCTTCTTCAAGCGACGTGGGCGGCGCCATAACGGCTCTCGTGGTCATCAGCCGGGCCATGGTTTCCGCGTCCTCTTTCTCTTTCGGTGCCCAAAGCAGAACTACACGCAAACCGAGTTCGGTCTGCACCTGATCGGCCACAGCCGCATAGTAGTCAGTTCGCCATTTCTTGCGTGCCTGTCGGCTGCCAGGGGCAATTACCACGAACCGGCCATCACGTAGATCCTGAGCGTAGAGCCATCGATCTATGGCCCCCTGGCAGTCGTCTGGTATGGGAAAGTACAACTGAAAGGGCTCCTCCTCGATACCAAGGGGCTTAAGAATGTCGAAACGGCGGGAGGCGGTATACCGCTTGGGGGCACGAGAGGCCTTGATGTTGTAAATCCAGCTCAACGCCCGTTCGTCATAGCCCAGGCGGAAACGCGATCCACTTAACAGGACGAGGTATTGCGAGGATGGTTTGTTCTGGGAGTCGATAATCAGGTCGTACTTCTCGGCTCTTAGGCGTTTAACAAGCCCCAGGCGTTCCATGAGATAACGCAGCCGGCCCCCTTGAGATTCGGGAATGGTTACCAGCTTGTCGATAAAGGGATGCCTCACCGCAGATTTGTGGTACGGCTCCTTGATCAGGTAATGCAGCTTCGCGTTGGGGAAGAATCGCTTGACGGTCTCGAAATAAGCTGTGGTCAGCAAGCCATCCCCGAATGGTCCCAATCGTATGACGAGTATTTTGCGGATCGTATTCTTGTCGAAACCGGGTGGGAGCGAGTGGTCACGAGCGGCCAATTGATGGATTCCTGATTGAACCTACAAACTTGATAGGGACGTTGAAAACTTAGAAACGTTAACAGGACATCCGCCAGACGGGCCACCTTCCTATACTCTGTGTATAGCCATTTTTAGGTGCCCGTACAACCGGGGTTAGTTCAGAAACATAGAACCGCAGGGTTACCTTTCATGCTGGCGCTGGCGTCAATCTGACGTCAGCGTCCCAGGATGGCCCTGCGGCGAGAGGCTAAACGTTAGCTCTGTGGTTTAATCAGGTATTTCTCACCGGTGGCCATTTTGCCGTAGGCCGAGATGGCGTCCAGTTGTAAAGCACCGGCCAGGGATACCTCATGGGTGTAGTGGCTGGCGAACGTGGTTTTGATCTCGGCGGCTACGCGTTTGCGCATGGCGATGTTGGTTTCCGTGCCCAGTTTTCCTAGTGCATTGAACAACAGATAGCCGTTCACACCCCAGGCAAAACCAAAGTTGCGGTTCAATGTGATGGGGCCGCGATCGAGACCGCCATAGATATAAACCTGTTTGTAGGTGTCCGATCCATACACGCTGTATTCCGTGATGTTGCGAGAGATGGCCGCTTCCATGCAAGTGAGAATATCGCTGGCCATCCGTCCGCCACCGATTGGGTCGAAAGCGATGGTAGCGCCGGTGTCGATCAGTGCCTGGGTCAGGTCTGCCATAAAGCTGTCTTTACTGGAGTTGACCACGTATTTGGCACCCTGGTCGCGCAGCAGCGCTTCCTGTTCCGGCTTGCGGACGATATTGACCAGGTCGACGCCGTCGGCGATGCAGATACGGTTGAGCATTTGCCCGAGGTTAGAGGCGGCCGCAGCGTGAACGATAGCCTTGTGACCTTCAGCGCGCATGGTTTCTACCATGGATAATGCCGTCAGCGGATTCACGAAGCTTGAAGCGCCTTCTTCTGCGGTCGTACCCGAATCCAGTTCCAGACAGCTTTGAACATTGGCGCAGAGGTATTTGCGGTAGCTACCGCCGCCAATGAACGCCACGGTTTTGCCCATCAGGCGCTGCGCGGCGTCGGATGAGCCTGCCGCGACCACGGTGCCGGCGCCTTCATTGCCCACGGGTATAGGCTTGCCAACTCGCTTTTTAACGGCACCCATGAACTTGGCTGGGACATCGGCGCTGATGACTGGGCGATCGGCGCTACCGGACTGGCTGGCCGTCTTCATATCGGCCGCGCTGAACATCACGCCCAGGTCAGACGGGTTGATAGGGGCGGCTTCGACGCGTATGACCACCTGGTTTTCGCCCGGCTGCGGAACTTCGATCTCGCGCAGGGCAAGTTCCAGTTTATTGTCTTCGCTAATAGTGGACGTCAATTCGATATTGTTGTCTGACACTGTTTTCTCCTGCAAAGATGAAGGGATCCGGTACTTCTCTAGCGGATGTTACCCGATAAAATGAGGGTTACGAAAAAGGACACCCATCCTAAGACCCCCTCCCACACAATAAGAACCGGGACAAATTCATATTATTCAGCCAGCAAGGCTTGAGGTTTGAAGCGACCCTCCCAGGACCGGCACAACCATCCTCGAGGTTGAGAGGCAATTGCACCGGTCGTTATCCGTGCTTCTGCGCTGGCCTTATTGCTGGACTGAATCAAGCGAATTTGTGCTTAATCCTTTGGTTGACGAAAAGGGCGGAGCCAAACCTTCATTGGGTGAATGGTTTGGCTAATCACCGATCTAGGCAACCGCTGGGTCGTGCCGTATTCGGCGGGCCAGTGATCCTTTGGAAAGTGATAGGTATTGAATAGCCAGTCGAACAAGGGCGTGTGGGCGGAGTAATTTGTGTCGATGGCGGGTTTTTCGGAACTGTGGTGCCAATGGTGAAACTGCGGTGTGACCAACACATACTTTAAAGGGCCGAAAGAAAGTCCCAGGTTGCAGTGGATCAGCACCGCCTGTAAAGCGGCAAAGGTCACGTAGAGGTTCAGGGCATCCTGCCCGACGCCCAGCAGGTAGAGAGGCACCATCACCATCGCTCTCTCGGAGAACACCTGGATGAAATGACCCCTGGAGCCTGCAAGCCAGTCGATATTTTCGATGGAGTGGTGAACGGCGTGGATTGGCCACAGCGTTTTGAACTCGTGGTAGGCGCGATGCTCCCAGTAGAGAACGAAGTCGGCACAGATAACAATCACGAGGAATTGAATGGGAAGCGGAACTGACCCGATAAAGTCCTGGGCCGAAGCGCTGATAGCCCAGTCGAAGTGGCTGACATGGTAGTTGGCGAAAATAATAATGGCCGATATCGCCAGATGATTGAACGCAAAATAGAAAAGATCGACGCCCCATTCCGGCCTCAGAATGAGCTGGTCCTTATATTTAGGGAACAGTTTTTCCAGGGTCAGAAAGATCACGATCGAACCGAGAAAAGCGAGGATGAGCCAGTCAACACCGATGGAAAGTTTTCGTGGCTCAACCGGACCAACCGGGATGGAGTACCCGCCAAGAGAAAACGCCACGAGGGTAAAGCAAATGCCCGTCAGGCCGTGGAGCTTATAGCGCCCGTTGTTCTTAAAGAAGGCTAGCGCGCCCAGGATGAGGGACGCGTACATGGCGTATTTCAGAACGATTTGCAGTTTCTCCGCGTCGTACAACTGCCGGAGTTCTGTCGTTGTCAGTAAAGAGGGATACAGATACGCAAAGACGGCAAGCAGGCTCAGGATACCCAGAGTAGCGGACAGGTAGCCGCTAACCCTGCCTTCCCCCAGGCGAAATTCTTTGTCGGGGTTTTTAACGACGATCCTGTCCCGATACTGGTACGGCTCTTCCATATTTTTTGATTCCTGTCTTCCTTGATTAATGCTGGCCGCAATCATACCGGACTATCGGACATTGCGAACCATCTCGACCTTCCACTGGCTTGACAGCCCGTTCGCGATTTTCTGTTCGGCACCGGCCAGTGTAAACATCCCCGTCGATCCGACCTCGCCCGAAGTCAGCAGACGCGAGGTATGGTCTTGCCGGTTGCCCCATACTACGACCGTCGCCTCCAGCTTCGGGCAGGTAAGACCTGACCCTTTGCCGTGCGCGAGTTTAACTGCCCAAAGAATATGAGCTATCGTTACAAGGACGCGGCAGCCCTTCAGTTATTCCAACCGTAGCGAGCGCGAGCGAGGGCTCGAACACATTGCCATCACTTATCAGTGGAGGAGACGTGCGCATGAACCGGTATCTCGCGGGTGCACTTGGTGGATTGCTTGCCACCGTGCCGATGACCATCGCAATGGGAAGGTTGCACAAAAGGCTGCCCCGGGAAGAGCAATACCCGCTCCCACCGCGGGAAATCACCGAAGACGTTGTCGAGCGTATGCCGGTCAACAAGCCCCGCGGTGACACGTCCTTAACGCAGCTTACCCTGGCTGCGCACTTCGCCTATGGTGCGGCTGCGGGAACACTGTGGGGCGCACTCGCACCCAAGAACCAACGGCCCGTGGCCGGGGGTATGGCGTTTGGGCTCGCTGTCTGGGCTGCCAGTTATCTTGGCTGGATACCTGCCGCAAAGGTATTGCGGCCAGCCACCCAACATCCGGCTCGCCGGAACCTGTTGATGCTGGCTGTGCACTGTATTTGGGGCGCTTCTACTGCGGGTTGGACGCGATTACTGACCGAACCTCGTACGCACGGGTTTGCGCGGAAAGCTAACCGCGGGTAAAAAAGTTGTCAGAGCATATGTCTGCGCGCCGACCCAGCACATCCGCTATCAGTGCGGCTTCTGAAGCGTGAAGCGCGACGGATAACGGCTCATGCGCCAGTCCCGGTCGACGCAAATCATATGGCTCTGGAAGGGCCATTCAGGAGGAGCCAAGCGACGTATACAGGTTAGTGATCGCGTCCATTTTTTTCAGAATGGATTCAGTAGTGACCTGGATAACGAAGGGTACATGGCGACCACTCTCGTCCAATTCGAATCCTGACCGTGAGAATTGCCATTGGCTCACCACGTCACTCAGGGCCTGATTGATCTCTTCGGTGTTAAGAGGGGATTGGGTCAGGAGGCCCAGGGCACTGTCGAAGTCTTTCATTGCCAGGGCGAATCCTTCCTCAACGGTCTGGTCGTCGATTCTCCAACTCTTTGCGACGTATAACATGCCGATACGTTGGGACAGCATACGCTGACGCCCCGCGAGATTAATCAGCTCGCCCTTTCGACCGCCAGAATATGTTTCAAACAACTGAACGTTTTTATCGCACAGCTCAAGCAAGCGCGAGGCCTGTTTGATCACGGAAAGCGCCTGGTCACGCTTTGGCTGGCTAATAGCCGACTGACGAAACTGGTTCCACGAGTCGCGAATATCCCCCAGGGAAGCCGTAATTTCTCGTGTAGGAGAAAAGTCTTCCAGCTCGCCGAGGTTTTGTTCGAAAAGCGCGACACTCCCATCCAGCTGCTTCAGTGCCGTGTCTGTCGCTACGTCCTGACCGATCAATAGATAGGACTTGGCGATCCGCTGGGTCAGCATGCGTTGCATTCCAGCCTTGTTGATCGCTGCGTCAATATTCAGTATGTCCGCAGTGCCCGTGGTTGGCGTCAAGAATAGCGTAATCATGACTATTGCGAGCGTTACGAACGATGAAATGATTGCTTGTAACGCGTTCTCGAGGCGTGGGCTGTACGGGCCGTGGTTGCGTCGCATTTTGTGTTCCCTGGTGGATAATGAGCGAGGCTCTTGCGTCAGAAACGTCGTCTGCTTCTGTCTTTCAAGAACCTGACCTTACACTGGGTCCCGGGAACACATCTTTGACGATAATCATGGCGCGGCAGAGCATGGGGATCAGCCCGAATATTTGGTGGCTAATGAATTCGGGAAGCACACATCATTCGCCTGTCGCGGACAGGAGGCAAGTCGTCTCCCTGTACGCTTCCTGTGCAGTTTCAGCGCTGTAATCTGATCGTATGGCTCGGCCCGTATACCTCAACTAAGCTTTCCCTTAGAGTAACGAAGGAAGCCACCAACACATTTCACTAACGCGCTGATACGTAGCACCGAACAACGCTGGAACCGCAGTACGAGGCTCGGCAGTTCTGCCCTCGATATCATTCCATCTGTGCACCGATAGTCCACCCGTTACTGTCCCGGTGGGCTTTTGATCGACATGGCCTATGCGGGCGACACGCCCCGCGAGGATGGATAGGAGGACTTGATCATGCCCGCACACTCTTCATCCAATAATGAAGAACGACGTTCAACACCCTCCGGCCAAACCGAGAACCTCAGCGAGATCTTCAACTCTTTTTTCCATATTGAGGTCGCCTCGAGTGAGGAAACGGTCAACAAGGTCTTTGAGGTCCGGTACCAGGTTTACTGTATCGACAGACCCTTCGAAGACCCCAACCAGTTTCCCGACAAAAGAGAGCATGATGCTTACGACCCCCGCTCGGCGCATGCCTTGATCCAGCACCGGCGGACCGGGGATAGCGTCGCGGTCGTTCGACTCGTCATGGCGGGCGATGACCCGGAGCAGTCGGACTTTCCTATGGAAGGGCCCTGTATGCACAGGATGGATCAGCAAGCACAGGATGCGGTTGCGGCGGCGCCTCGGCAGCACATGGCCGAGATCTCCAGAATGGCGGTCAGCCGGGAATTTCGCCGCCGTCTCAACGAGTATGAATCACCCACGGGTGTTACGGACGAAAGCAGCTACGCCGATGCTGAGGGCGGTAGACGCGCCATGCCCTATATCAGCCTGGGCCTGTTCGCCGCTATCCTGCGGATGTCGGTCAAACACGGTATCACGCACTGGATGGCCGTCATGGAGCCGGCGCAATTGCGATTATTAAAACGTTTTGGTGTGGAGTTTGATCACGTCGGCCCCGTCATGGAGTACCACGGCCTCCGCCGGCCCGCTTTCACCGAGGCGGCCTCGCTGATCGATGGCATTCTCCAACGCCGCCCGGATGTCTGGGAGTTGATCACCGAATCAGGGCGTTATTTGCCCCCGAGACCCGGTAAGCGGTGAACCTCTGCCCCGCTGTGAAATAGACAGTGGGGCAGGTGTCAGAGCAAATAATCGCTAATTGCAGCTGTAACGGAACGCGTCGTCCAGATCCAGCGGTAGCACCAGCGTACTGAATTGTCGGTTGACGCTATCGGTGCACAATTGATTCCGCCGCGAGGCGTCGTTTACGTATCCGTCGAGATATTCTGCGCTCAGTACGGCCTTGTTTGCGTCAATGAACGGCTGCAGTCGATCGCACTCGTCGTACTCAAAGCATTGTTCGTTGACGGCGAAATCGAAGTAATCCACGAGCTCTTCGACCTGGTCGAGGTCATTCTTCAAGCCAATGGCCAGTTCGCGGCTGTGGGCTTCATTAGCCATCCAGCGGTTATAGGCAAGCTGATCAGCCGCGGTGAAAGCGAACCCTGGGTCGTTGATATAGCCATCCATATTATCCGGCTCGACACCGTCACAGCCTTTGCTGACTGCCATATCGAGCCGCTTTTCCATCACGTCGCGAACGTTCGTGCTGCGGATATCCAGCCAGTGTTCGTCCTCCCAGCCATCGAGTGTATGCCCCAGGTCTGCCGGGCTAAAGTCCGCCGCGTCGTCCCTCCATTCTTCATAGGAACCTCCGGAGAAGTAGCAGATCACCTTCTTCCCCGTCGCCTGGATCGATTGTATTAGGGACACCTCAGCGTCAAATAGATCGATGTCGTAGATCTGCACGGCATACCCGGTATTGACGGTGCCCTGTAGCTGCCACTGCCAGGTCACCAGCGGTTTCGGTCGATACCAATCACCTTCGGTGACCGGGTCGACCGCAGGCTCGAGTGGCGTGCTTTCACCTGAATTGCCGGAAGAGGAGCTACCACCCCCGCAGCCTGAAAGGAAGGCCATTAGCACCACGATCTTTACTGCTCTCATAATTCACTGCCGTGATAGATTCGCTGACAGGATTATAGAGTCGAGCCATTGCAAGGATGGTGTTATTTTTGGGGTTCATTACAAAAATACACACTGACGCGAATAGTTAACGTCAGGGCACGTCATTGGGAAGAATTGTTGGAATATGTCAGCGCAAATGACCGTTAGCTTCCGTCAGGCCAGGGATTCGCACTATGCGGAGCGTTTGATCCACCAGAATATGGCTGCTTACTACGCGAAGCTGCAAATTCGCTGGGATTCGGCCTCATTCGAAAGGAATTGGAGCGCTTTTGAGAATTACGAGATATGCGTGAACGGCCAAGCCGTAGATGTTCTTTGTCTCAGCCACGACGACGTCGCCTGCTACATTCGAGACCTTCACGTCGAGCCGGCCTGGCAGGGCCGGGGGCTGGGTACTGAGGCTGTTCACTATGCCACGGGCATCGCGAAGGAATCCGGTATCCGTACCCTGCGCCTACGGGTCTTCGAAGGCAATCCTGCGGTTAGCCTGTATGAGCGTTTGGGGTTCCGCATCGTCAAAAGCGAGGATGATACGCACTATATGCAATGGATGCTCTCACCCCAGGTCGTTCCAGAGTGATTCGGTCAAGGGCACGGCAATCAGTCCTTAATGATGGGCCGCGCTTTTCCAGCAACACCACGAATAAGCATACGAATGATCGAGATTAGACGCCCAAAGGACCTGTCCCGCATACGCCGTCTTGCCCTGGCTGCCCAGGGCCTACTCCATGCGCAGCCCTTTGGGCGTGGGTTGAAGGGGTGCCGGGAGGCGATTCATCACATCGGTTATGTGCAGGTCGACACCATATCGGTCGTGGAGCGAGCGCATCACCACGTTTTGCATTCCAGGGTTCCTGGCTACGACCCAGCCATGACGAACCAGATGTTGGTTGATGGCGACATCTTCGAGTATTGGGCCCACGCGGCGGCCTTCCTGCCCATGGCCGATTATCGCTTCTCGTTGCCCTACAAGCACGCTATCAAAAACGGCCAGACCCACTGGTTCAGAAACCCGGACAAGAAACTCATGGGAGAGCTGCTTGCACGCATAAGGTCGGAGGGGCCGCTCCGTTCCCGCGATTTAGAGAGCGGCGAAGCGAAACGGGCAGGCTGGTGGGATTGGAAGCCAGCCAAGAAGGCGATCGAGCAGCTGTATATGCAGGGCGACCTGATGGTCAGCGACCGTACGGGCTTCCAGAAAACCTATGACTTGACCGAGCGGGTGCTGCCATCGCAGGTGAATACCACATTCCCCACTACAGACGAATTTGCCGCACACCTGGTCGATCAGCAGTTTCGCTGCCATGGGATTGCGTCACTCAAGGGCATCACCTACCTGCGCCGCAATGCCGCTCTTCGCAAAGCGGTTAAAAGGTTGGTGAATGAACGATTGGCAACAGGGGCATTAGAGCAGGTCAAACTCCCGAGCGGCGACATATTATTGGTGGAAGCGGGAGCCCTAGAGCGTCCGATGCCGCGTTTGAGAAACCGCATGCTTATTCTCTCTCCATTCGATAACAGTGTTATCCAGCGAGAGCGGCTCAGAGCGCTGTTTCAGTATGACTATCAAATCGAATGCTATGCGCCGGCAGCCAAGCGCCAATATGGCTATTTTTGCCTGCCGCTACTCTACCGCGATGAGTTCGTCGGACGGATGGACTGCAAGGCCCACAGGAAGGATCGACTGCTGGAAATTAAGTCGCTCCACTTTGAGCAACATCGCTTTGATGAAGCGCTGATCATCGCGGCATTCGTGGAGGCTATCAGAACGTTTTGCCAGTTCCAGGGCTGCGACAGGGTGAGTTTGACTGAGGCCTATCCCAAGTCTTTGGAGCAACGTTTGCGTGATGCATTGGGCTTTCTGGCCTAAGCGATGGGCACGTCGTCAGTAGATTTTCTGGCAATAGTCTGGCCGTGATTTACGGTTGCGTGGTCCGGACGCGACCAGTGGTTCCCGCGTGAATAAATGCCCGGGCGTGGGTTGTTGTTTTTTAGCTCCGGCCCTGGAGCACGGCATAGGCCAAAGAGGACTCAGATGATGGCAGTCATTTGTAGAAATTTGCTGGTTGCTATGTTTTTAAGCGTAGTCGCCGGATGTTCAACCGCCCAGCCTGGTGTGGAAGATGACTGGGTGGGTTTCACCGAAACCGGAAAAGCGTCGTTCTATGCGGACGCATTTCAGAATAG
The DNA here is from genome assembly GCF_036511935.1 of Marinobacter nanhaiticus D15-8W. Taxonomy (NCBI): domain Bacteria; kingdom Pseudomonadati; phylum Pseudomonadota; class Gammaproteobacteria; order Pseudomonadales; family Marinobacteraceae; genus Marinobacter; species Marinobacter nanhaiticus. The sequence goes on from NZ_AP028878.1 coordinate 1,371,414, forward strand.
GAAGACAGCCAGCGGTGAACTCTATAAGCATGATCTGCTGACCGCAGCCCACAAGAAGATACCGCTAGGTTCCACCGTAGAAGTGACCAACGTCAGGAATGGCAAAAGCGTCGTCGTCAGGATCAACGATCGTGGTCCCTTTTCTAAAGGCCGCATTATTGATCTGTCGAAATCAGCCTTTAGCCGTATTGGTCGCCCATCCCAGGGTTTGGTTAATGTAGAGATTGAAGTGGTGAAGTCGCCATAGCCGGTGCGAAGGGTTGGATCTCACAGCTCACGCTTCCAGTCGAAGGGCGGCAAAGCAAAGACGCGTTGGGTCTATTAAAGCGGAAAGCGGCTCATCCCTGAGCCTCGTTGCTCCTCGCGTCAGGTCCGATCAGTTATCGAGCGTGCTGTACACCAGGTTCGACATGTCAGTCTGGTCGGAGCCGGGCACTTCGATGTACTGGTCTCCGGAACCCCAGAGTTGCCACCAGGCGCGTTGGTTGTAGGTGCGGCTGGCGAAGTCCACCTGCAGACCGCCAAGGCTCGTATTGTTGACCACCGGCACCGAGATGTTTCCGGTTTCGGAACCGAGTACACCGCTGTGGCTGACGCCTTCGTTCATCAGAACGGGATAGTGGTTGTAGTACAGCGCACCAGGGCCATTCTGGCTGGTGACCTTGCCCGCGAGGCTGATGCCCGAAGTGCAGGACTCGATACCCTCGGCTGAGGTTGCACCACAGGCCGAGTGGGTGGGCACCACACCATCGTCGGTGCCGGCAATGAACGGCTTTGTAATGCCCCCATAGGAAGAACCACCGGCCACGAACCGCAACCTCGGGATGGCATTGGGACTGACGGCCAGGTTGCGGGCGGCGTTGGTTTGCAGATCATTCACCACGCCCAGCTTGCCCGGTTCCGGCTCGATACCGGTGAAAGCCTGTACGGCTTGCCGCAGGGGCCAATTATACCAACTGTCATTGTAGGCAAGGCTCATGGCGAGGTTTGCCAGTTCTGTCCCGCCGCCTGCACCTGAATAGTCCAGGGTCGCCAGGATCTTCAGCGGTTGCAGTCCTTCGGATTGGAGCCAGCGGGCCTGGTTCTCCAGCAGGTAACGGGTCACCAAATCCCCGGTGGAGTGAGAGACTACGATACAGTAGTTGTCGCACAGGCCCTGCTGGCTGATCTCGCGAAGCTGCTGGTAGGCCTGCTGGGCGATATTGCCCTCGACGCGACCATCACTGCCCCAGTCTATGCGCGCTTCCGATCGCGACAGCCAGAAGGTTCGCCAGTAGTCCTCGCCGGCGCTCTTCACGGCCTCCATATTGGCCGGCGGATTGGCCAGGTCTTCCTGCTGGAAACCATGCACCAGTATGACGTTATGCCCGGCCAGGTTGGCCTGGGCGGTTCCGGCAAACAAGCTGCCGGTGAGGGCGACCGCCAGGGCGGTCTTACAGGCATTTTCGATCCTTGTCGTTTTCATGGTTGCTCCGTCTTTGCTGAATTATTGTTGTCCCAAGACGTTTCTCCGCCGGTCCGGCGGTTCTTCCCGGCCTTAGCCGGCGCAGAGCCATAGCCCTGCCATCAGAACTTGTCGGCAAGCTGCCTAAGCAGAGCCGCACGTTGTTCCGATTCGGGGTTCACCGCCGGGGTATCGGTCAGCCCATCAAGATCCGGTGGTGTAAATGAATAGCCTTCCTCAGGACCGAAGGCATGGTTGGTGCGGTCGCCGGGTTTTGCGGGCAGCTGACGTAGCTGCAAAGCCTTTAACTGGAGCCGCCCTTTCAGGGATCGGTCGGCCAGCACGGTGCCATGCGCTCGCAGGTTGATAGTGCCTGTGGTGCTGTCCAGGCGCTGCTCCGCCTGCAGTTGGGCAATAGGTTGCTGCCCCGAATAGAGCTGGGCGGAGAGGCTATAGAACCCGGATTCTTCCGCTGAAAACTGCACCGGGATGATCAGGTTGTTATCGCTGATGTGCGGATCGCCAACGCCCTCGAAATCGCCGAGGTAGGGTTCGATGCTCAGCGAAGACGCATGGCGGACCGGTCGTCCGTCGATTGTCGCTTCGACAATCAGGCGGTACTCGCCAGGAGCTTTGTCGGCGCTCAGCGTACCCTCGAAGTACCCTTGCGAACCCGCTTCCTGGAGACTTGTACTGGCAACCGCATCGCGGCTATCCGGCGCCTCAAGGGTTGCTTCAAGCCTGTTACCAACCACTTGCGGACCCTTTATGGCGGCGGCAATCAGGATGTCATCGCCCCGGGTGAAGCGAAACTTCTCGAGGGTAACGGTGAATTGTCCGTCACCTGGGAGGCGCAGGGTGGTTGGCTCGTAGTGATTGCCCCGGTACGCGCTTGCCTGTTCTGGGCTAAGAGGTACGGACCAGACCGGATACCGGCTGGCTTGTTCGTACTGGTCAGCAACGCGGGCCAGCATGAAACCGAGGGCGTTTTCTGGCGGTGGTTCGGGCTGAGATGGCTGAACTGCATCCAGGGCATGCTGGACTGACGGCTTGGATGCGGCGTTGGAGGGCCCGCCGCTACTCATACCGGCCACAGGGTCAGCGTCCTGAGGTACCGCGGTAGCCAGCAGATAGCCCGTGCCAAACACGACAGCCAGTACCACTGTCAAAACGAGTAGTGCCTTACCGAACATACGGCAGGTCCCTGTATTGTTGTTGTATCTTTAAACATAACGAGATTTCGGACACATCCCAAAAATTTGGCCTGCTTGTGTAACAAAATGTTTCCATGCTGTGCGGTGGGTCACATTGCAGGTGTCGTGGGTTCAAGGAGCATCTCACCGAGTACCTATATGTATGCACTACCCGAATGCAGCCCGGTGATGTCCTGTCACTTACGCAAATCCAGCCCCGAGTAAATAGCCCGTTCGAGCCATATCGGCATAGGTTGCCATTGAGATAAAAGACCAGGGTGGGGAGGTTGGTAGGCGTCGTGAGAGAAACGGGTTAGACCTCTGGCTGAATTGGAGTAGCCGCCAGCACTACGCATTTCCTCATTTTAGTGCAGCTAGATACTTAGGTAAATTGCTGCAATTCGGGCATGTCAGGGAGCCCGGCGTCGACTATTTCGATCGTTACAAGGTGATTTTCGATAAGGTGGATATCTGGGAGTCGTCCCAATTTGACCCCGAATTCCAGCTTTATACATACGAAAATCGCACGCGTTATCCCTCAAGCACGTCGCCTCTTAAGCTGCCTATGGACGGCGAGCGGTTTAGCGACTATGTGCCCGTTTGTTTCAAGTGTTAGAAAACCACTAGCGGCATTCGAATAGAAAAGAAGGCGCAGCCAGAACTGCCAAGGTAGGAGACGGCTCGTCCCTGAGCCCTAATGATCCAAGCACAAATTCCGCCACAACCGGTTCCCCTAGGATGGCCCATGACCGGGCCGGTTCAACTACCCTAAGGGTCGATAGGGGGCATTCACTTATAGTACGCGGCGTTTAAGCTTGATAAACGACCCTTTGAAGAAAAATTCATCAAACTCCTTTAGTACGTTACGGCGCCTATAGCGCATGAGCGCCTCGCCGATTGCACCTTCCAGTTCTGCGTGTCCTTTTTGCTGCGCAAGGCGGTAGTTGTCACGCCAGAATGAGTGTTGACTATGGTTATCCAGTCGCAACTTGCGAATCCGTTCGACACTATCGAGCGCGGGGAGTGAAGGACTGGACGCCTCAAACAAGCGGAGAGCTACCGATGTACGCAAGCACTTCTCGCATTTTCCACAGTTGTAATCGGAATAGACATTGCACACGCGAAGCTCGTCGAGTCCATGCTTTAGCTCAATAATCGCTTTGGTTTTTTCGGTTCGATGGACATTGCCGTGGTGAATGGTTTGTGTCGTACCGTTGCTAAGCAGCGGATCGGTCGCAGGGTGGCTGCCCCAGGGAAACAGTTCTTCCCAGGAGTGCGACGCCGGTACGAATAGCTGTTTGAATCCGAGGCTGATGCCGTTGCTGATTAGGATGGCTCCGTGGTTGTCTGCCACACGAGTTCTTAGATTACTTATGTTCGTCTTGACCTGTATGAGTTTAAGGTCCAAACCATCCGCGAACTGTTGTGCGAGCGTAACCGTTTTGTTCCACCGATCTGTTTCACGGTGTGCTATATCTAGGCCCCACACCAGGATGAGATAGTCCAGCTGTCCCTTGATTTTGGCAACGGTATAGATGCTGTCGACTCCGCCGCTATAAAAGCACGCGGCCAACTGGCCCTCGTCACGCTTTAGCTGGTTTTCTGCTTCTACTGCGATTTCAGGAAGGTCAGGGTGCCAGTGACGGTAGACTTCCTGATATTTCGGTAATTGCTCCAGCAACTGTTGGCTTACCGGGACCGATGGGTCGATGACGAGCGATTCTTTACGCATCATCGAGGGGACTAGAGCAGATATCACAAAGGCGTCCCCAACCAGTTGGCTCTTATCAGGGCGGGCTATTCCCTTGAACGTAAAATATATCTCTTCCTTATCTACCTTCGCGGAAAGCGTCCATTGGCCGCTTTCATGGTCTTCCCATCTGAAATCCGTGATGAACATTGTTGATCCTTTGATTGCTAAAGCTCTGAAAGAGGGGGGTGAGGAGATAAGACGCACAGTAAACGATTGAGCTACATTCCGTTATCGATTCCTTTCGAGCGGGCGGGTGCTTGGTGACCCGTAATACGTCAATCCATAAAGGGTGTCAACGCGACCGGTCCATTCGTTGTCGCGCTTCGATCGTATTCCCGTCGCCCCGGATATCAGATTGCTGTTTCAGTTTCCTGCGAGGCCGGTCGTCAGCTTCTATAGCTTACCCCTATCAAGGCTAAAGCCATACCGCTTCTTGACGGTTCAGTGCCGGAATCCTTCACTGTATGGGTACGGCTTGGGGGAGTTCTCCATGCCTTCCCGTAGAACAATAAAGGCCGCAGGAAAACTGAGGCGGATTTGCTGTTTTGGCTCAGGTGCCTGTTGCCTCCATCCAGCCAAGGAGACGACCGTGACAGATCCAAAACCTGCACGCCCCGAATGGGGTGCGCGTACCACGCCACGCCTGCAAGGAAATGAGCACTGGTGGCCCGACCAGCTTACCCTCCACATTCTTCACCAGAAGCATCCCGACGCCAGCCCATTTGGCCCTGACTTCCGCTATGCCGATGCGTTCTCGCAGCTCGATGTGGATGAACTCAATGCCGACATCGATGCTTTGATGACCGATTCGCAGGAGTGGTGGCCCGCGGACTGGGGACACTACGGTCCGTTCTTTATCCGCATGTCCTGGCACGCGGCCGGCACCTACCGGGCAGTCGATGGCCGCGGCGGCGGCGGCACCGGGGCACAGCGCTTTGCACCACTGAACAGCTGGCCCGATAACGGCAACCTGGACAAGGCACGCCGCTTGCTCTGGCCGATCAAGAAGAAGTATGGCGAGAAAATCTCCTGGGCCGACCTGCTAGTGCTTGCCGGCAACCGGGCGCTCGAAACAATGGGGTTCCGCACACTGGGGTTCGGATTCGGTCGTGCCGATATCTGGGCGCCTGAAGACGACATCTACTGGGGGCCCGAGACCGAGTGGCTGGCGACCAAGGACGAGCGCTATACCGGTTCCTTCGAGGACGGCAACCGCGTTCTGGACAACCCGCTCGCCGCCGTGCAAATGGGGCTGATCTACGTCAACCCGGAAGGCCCCAATGGTATTCCTGACGCAATGAAGTCTGCGCAGGACGTCCGCGAGACCTTCGCGCGCATGAGCATGAACGACCGCGAGACCGTTGCTTTGACCGTGGGTGGACATACCTTCGGTAAGATGCACGGCAACGGACCTGCGGATGCGGTTGGTGAGGCGCCCGAAGGGGCGAAGATCCACCAGCAAGGCATCGGCTGGGCAAACAAGCACGAGACCGGCCTTGGTGAATACACCGTGACCTCCGGGCTCGAAGGCGCCTGGACGCCGACGCCGACCAAGTGGGACAACACCTACCTGAATACCATCTTTGCCCACCAGTGGGAGGTGAAGAAGTCGCCCGCTGGAGCGAACCAATGGGAGCCGGTCGAGGTCAAGGAAGGGTACTGGGTGCCGGATGCCCACGTTGAGGGCAAGAAGAACCCGCCGGTGATGAATACTGCCGACATGGCGATGATCACCGACCCCGCCTACCTGGAGATTGCCAAGGAGTACCACGAGAACCCGGACGTGCTTGCCGACGAGTTCGCCCGAGCATGGTACAAGCTGCTGCACCGCGACATGGGCCCACGCGACCGCTATCTTGGCCCGCAGGTTCCCGACGAGGTTTTTGTCTGGCAGGATCCTGTGCCCGAGCAGGACGGTCCGTTGGTCAATGATCAGCAGATCGCCAAGCTGAAGCAGGAGATCGCCGATTCTGGCCTGTCCGCCAAACAGCTGGTGGGAACGGCATGGGCTTCGGCCTGCACCTATCGCCAGACTGACTATCGTGGAGGTGCCAACGGTGCGCGTATCCGGCTTGAGCCTCAGGCCGGCTGGGACGTCAATGTGCGCACCGGTGTATCTGAAGTGATCGATCGGCTTGAGCAGATCAAGAACGGCTCCGATGCGAATATTTCGCTGGCGGACCTGATTGTGCTGGGTGGTAACGTCGGGGTCGAAATGGCAGCGAAGGCGGCTGGCCACGATATCACCGTGCCGTTCACCCCGGGGCGTACTGATGCGACCCAGGAAATGACCGAGGTCGACACGCAAGCCCACCTCGAACCGAAGCACGATGCGTTCCGCAACTACATGCAGACCCAGACGACCTCTATCCCGGCCGAGCACCTGATGGTCGACCGGGCATTCATGCTCAACCTCAGCGTACCGCAGATGACAGCTTTGCTGGGCGGCATGCGGGCGATCGGTGTCAATGCCGGTGACAGTGAAGAGGGCATCCTCACCGACCGTCCGGGGCAACTGACGAACGATTTCTTCGTCAACCTCGTCGATATGGGTATCGTTTGGGAACCGACCGACGACGAGGAAGAACGCTTTGTCGGTAAGAGCCGTAGCACGGGCGAGAAGAAGTGGACAGCGACCCGCGTGGATCTCATCTACGGTTCCAACTCCCAGTTACGTGCCATTGCGGAAGAGTACGCCGCAAACGGTGGCGAGGAGCGGTTGATCGACCGTTTTGTCAAGGGATGGGTCAAGGTCATGGAGAATGACCGCTTCGACTTGCACCGTTAAGAAAGATCTAAAGAGCGGAATCAGAGGGGGTTGTAAGCTCTGATTCCGCGCCCCTTCCCCTTATTTGCCAGAATACCTGAACCTGTCTGTCCGACAGGGCATTACATACGGCAGGCCGGCCATTTACCTTCAATTTTGTGTTTACTGGAATACTTTCTGTACGCTGGCGTCAGAGCGGTGAACGGATACGTTTGGTGTCGATTCCGGTACAATCGCGGCCAATTCTCTACGAAAGGCCTTGCTTGATGGATAAATTGCCTCCGAAGTTGATCGATCTTGTGGCGAGGACCAGGCGAGTAATCGAGCAGGACATGGCTCCCCTCGCCGGGCAGGTTGATCGTGACTGCATGTGGCCCGAGCACTCGATGCGCGCCCTGGCGGACGAGGGGCTTCTCGGCTTGCAGGTTCCGGAGGAGTTCGGTGGGCACGGCCAGGGCCTGCTCAGCCTTACTGTGCTGACCGAGCTTGTAGGGCAGGTTTGTCCGTCTTCGGCACTTTGCTTTGGCATGCACTGCGTCGGTACGGCCGTCATTGCCGCCAAGGCTACGAAGTTCCAACAGGACGAATACCTGCGGCCAATCGCCAGGGGAGAGCACATTACGACGCTCGCTCTCGCGGAGTCCGGTACCGGATCGCATTTCTATCTCCCGGAGACGAGCTTCGCCGCCAGCGACAGCGGCTATGTGCTGAATGGTACGAAGCAGTTCATCACTAACGGCGGACATGCCGACTCCTATGTGGTATCCACCGCTGCTTCAGACGATCACGCTGCGCCCGGCGATTTCAGTTGCCTTATTGTCGATCATGACACCTCGGGTATGCAGTGGCTGGAGCCCTGGCAGGGGTTCGGTATGCGAGGCAATTCATCCAGGGGGCTACGCTTAGCCGACGCCCATGTGCCGCAAACGAACTTGTTGGGCGAGGAGGGCGACCAGGTCTGGTACGTCTTCGAAGTGGTTGCACCGTATTTTTTAATGGCGATGGCGGGTACCTACCTGGGTATCGCCCAGTCTGCCGTGGATATCACCTCCGAACATTTACGCACCCGCCAGCACAGCCACTCAGGCGAGTCGTTGGCCGATGTAGACGCCTTGCAGACAAAGTTTGCGGATATGTGGATCGCGGTAGAGAAGACGCGCAGCCTGATTCATGAAGCAGCGTCACGCGGTGATCTCGGCAGCCCCGATGCGTTACCTTTCATCCTGGCCTGCAAGGCTGATGCGGGCGAGACCGCCGTCCAACTTGCCAACGAGGCTATGACGATCTGCGGTGGCCAGGCTTACCGGGAAAACAGCCGCGTCGCACAGATGTTGCGGGATGCCCGTGCAAGTCATGTCATGGCACCGACGACGGATTTGCTGCGCACCTGGACCGGACGTGCGTTGCTGGGAAGGCCAATGCTATGAGTAATGCCCAGGCGCCGTGGCAGGTTCTGATCATAACCTCCGGCAATGCTGGGGAAGGCGAGATGTTGGAGTCAACTTCCCGCGAGGTCCAAGCCAAGGGAGCGAAGGTTCTGTTGGCTGCGGAGTCTGATGCGGTGGCGCAGGTCAATCAGGCCGAAGCCTCGAAGGATCGCTTCGCGGTAGTCGTGTTCGGACCAGGCCTTCGCGACGCGCTCTCCCTTGCCAGAAAGATTCGTGTCTTCTGTCCCGAGGCCCACTTTCTCTTCGCTCCGAATCGCACGGAGGTGCACTCGTTGAAGGGCGAACTGCAACGGGCTCCCATGATCGGTAAGAGCTGGTCTGTAGCTGATTTTGACCAACACGTTTTGCCAGACCTGATCGTCGAGGCGGCCAACACGAACCGGCGTCGACTGCAGCTTCACACGACCCTTGACCGGGCCAATCGCCAGATTGGCACGCCCAAGCCGATCGAGAGCCATAGCTATCGACGGCTCGTTAACTCCGATTACTACCTGAAAAGCTTCCTTTCCCAGGCCCATGAAGCCGTGGTTTCGCTGGATGCCGCGAGCAGGGTCTTATACTGGAGCGATGGCGCCGAACGCCTTTTCGGCCTCCGCTTGGACGATGTTGCTGGTCGGCAGGTCAGCCAGCTCCCTTTCTGGAATGAAACCCTGGCCTCGTATCTCGATCAGGTGCGCGCCGGTGACGAAACTGTCAAAACGGAGATTGAAGTTTCCGGACTCCAGGGTGTGGCCCAGGTTGAAGCCGTTATTTCGAAAGTTCGGGAAGATTCCGGTGCACTAATAGGGTTTTCGCTTTTCTTGCGAGACGTAACCGAACGCAACCGGGCTCTTAAAGCGGAACGTAAAGCACAGCACGACTTTACGCTGGCCGTTGCTGAAAAAGAGTACCAGCGAAGGCTTTTCGAATCGGCGCTTTCGTCCTCGCTCGATCAAGTCTATGTGCTCGATCTCGATGGCCGCTTTCTTTATGCGAACCAGGCTTTGGCCGATCAACTGGAACTGGATCTCGATTGGGTTATTGGTAAGAAGACCGCCGACCTGGGCTTTCCTGAGGAGACCGTTCGTCAGATATGGGATCACATCCAGCAAGTCATCACGACGTGCGATTCTGTCCGGTCGGAAGTGCCATTTACGGCTGCCTCAGGCAAGCGATGGGTGTTTGATTACATCTTCGTGCCGGTGCTGGACGAGCAAGGCCGCATAGAGGCGGTTGCCGGTAAGACCCGGGATATTACCGAGCATCGGGAGACCAGCGAGCGGGTCTGGAAGGAAGCCAACTATGACAGCCTGACCCAGCTGCCCAATCGTAGACTGTTTCGCGACCGCCTTGAGCTCGAAGTAAAGCACGCCGAGCGCAATGGGGCCTCCCTCGCACTTTTCTTTATCGATCTTGATCGGTTCAAGGAGGTCAACGATCTGTATGGGCACGGTGCGGGCGACGAATTGCTCAGGGAAGCTGCGACACGCATACATTCCTGTGTTCGTGAATCCGACACGGTAGCGCGACTGGGTGGCGACGAATTTACCGTGATCCTGACCGAGCTGGACGATGAGCATGTCGAGCGCACAGCGCAGAAGATCCTGGACGAGTTGGCTCGCCCTTTTCGCGTCCAGGAAAACATTTGCCATGTCTCGGGCAGTGTGGGCATCACCCTCTATCCCTCAGATGCCGTTGAACCGGCCGATCTGATCAGGAACGCCGACCAGGCCATGTATAACGCCAAGAACAGCGGTCGCAGCCAGTTCAGCTTCTTTACCCGGTCGTTGCAGGACGAGGCGCTGACCCGCCTGCGGTTGATGACGGACCTGCGCCATGCGGTTTCGGAGAAGCAGCTTCGGGTGTATTTCCAGCCGATTGTACGCCTGGCCGACAGCGCGATTGTCAAGGCAGAAGCACTGGTGCGCTGGGAGCATCCCGCCCGAGGACTGCTGCTCCCGAATGAGTTTATCCAGCTTGCTGAGGAAAGCGGCCAGATCAAGCGTCTGGGTAACTGGGTATTCACCCAGGCGGCGCAATGGTCGAAGAGATGGAGCCAGCTACTGGGGCGCACTTTCCAGATCAGCATCAATAAGTCACCCGTCCAGTTCGAGGGTCGAGGTCATAAGATGAACTGGGCAGCCCACCTTAAGGAAAAGGGCATGGCTGGGAATAGCATCTCGGTGGAGATTACCGAAGGTGTCATCCTCAACGCTACTGCGACGACGTCGGACAAGCTTCTGGAGCTTCAGGAGGCGGGCATGGAGCTGGCCATCGACGACTTCGGTACGGGCTACTCCTCGATGGCCTATCTCAAGAAATTCGATGTCGACTACCTCAAGATAGACATGTCGTTCGTGCAGGACATGGCGAGCAATGCCAGTAGCCGTACGATTGCTGAAAGTATCATCGTCATGGGGCACAAGCTGGGGCTCAAGGTCGTTGCCGAAGGTGTCGAAACGGAGGATCAGCGAGAGTGGCTACGTTCGGCCGGGTGTGATTACGCGCAGGGCTTTCTCTTCTCCAAACCATTAACGCCGGAAGCGTTCGAAGCGTGCCTGAAAAGCCAGGCTGAAGGTGTGCAAAAAACGGATCAGGTTTGATCGTATGGCCCGTCGGTCTGAGGGCTATAAAAAACGGTTCATCGCACTTTGACGGGAACCCGTGTAACGGAAGCCATTCTGGAAATGGGCAACCCGGCGGGCTGCTCCGAAGCTGAAGCGTCGGCTACATTTTCCAGATCACTCGAGCATGTAGCAGATGCTTCAGCTTCTGAGGCGCCGAAGGTGCCCCGTGGTCTGAAGGCTCTTGCGGAGAACTCCCGGCTCCCCGTCACGCTAATCCGTGATGAACCATAAAAAAACCGGGGCCAATTGCCGAGCCCCGGTTTCTTTGAAGGTAAGTGCCTGGTTGATGGGGTGCTTACCAGCTATAACTCACCTTTGCCACGATCTCACGGCCAGGATTGTAGTAATTCGCCGTGCCGGTGCCGACTACGTGCTGCTCGTCGAACAGGTTGCTGACGTTGGCAGTGAGGTTGACGTTGCGAACGACCTCATAGCTGAAGGCCGCATCGAAGAGCGTTGTGCCGTCGCTTTTGCCAGTATTGGAGGCATCAAAGTAGTAGGAGCCGATATAGCGGGCGCCCAGGCCGAAGCTCATAGGCATGCTGGACAGGGTGTAGTAACTCCAGAGCGAAGCCGTGTGTTTTGGCGCCGCGCTGAACTCGTTGCCTTCAAGCGAAGTGCCATCCCGCAGTGCGCCGCGAACCACTTCCGAATCCATATAGGAGTAGCCACCGCTCAGGCTCAGGTTACTGGACAATTCGGCCCTGGCTTCCAGGTCCAGCCCGCGTACCCGTGACTTGCCAACCGTCTCCCGCTCGATAGTGCCGTTGTCCTGAACAACCGCGATGGTCTCGTCATCCTTGGTGAGGTCATAGACTGCTGCAGAAAACAGGGCATTCATTCCCGTCGGCGCGTATTTCACACCAATCTCGTATTGTTCACCACGTTCGGGCGTAACGCCGATCGACGGCGGTGCGACGGATTCCACCTGGCTGATATAGGTGGAGATTTCCTCATTGACTCGGTAAGTCAGCGCGCCGCGGATTGAAGTCTCGGAGAAGTCGTCGGAAGACCTTACGCCGCTAATATCTTTGCTGGAAAGATCCAGTAAGTCATGCCGTACCCCCGCGGTGACGATGAATCGGTCGTCGAATGAGAGGTTCTGCGTCAGGAAAGCGGACTCGGTCGTGTAGTCCTGATCATTAGCACTGTAGACGTTAAGGCTGGTTGGGGCGCCGCTGTATTGAGGATTGGCTAAATCGATTGAGGTTGTATCCCCGTAGGCGGAAATGTCTTCACTGGACGCATCGCGATACTCAATGCCAACGAGAGTGCTGCTATCGATCCGATCAAAGCGGATGTCATATTGCAGAATCGCGTTACCAATCAACTCTTGGGCTTCACTGTCGGTACCGAAGTAGTCGCGTTCCACTACAGTGCCTTCTCGCCCGGCAAAGTCAGTGATGTAGACATAGCCGAACTCGTCTTTCAGGTCGCTGTAGCGTAGGTTACCGCGCAGGATCAGGCCGTTATCGAAATCATGGGTGAGTTTTGTTGTGACACTTGTACGCTCGACATTGTGTTCGTTGAAATCGGGTTCACCGAAGAATTTACTTCGGTCGTATTCCTTGTCGAGTGCGTAGCCACCGCTATTGGGTGTGTTTTCGCGATTAAGGTAATCCAGAATTAACGTGGCAGACGTGTATGCCGTTGGTTCCCAGGTCAGGCCACCCATTACGAACTCGTTGTCGTCTTCGGAATGTTCGTATTCGCGTTCGCTGTCTGTAATTTTGCCGGTTAAACGATAGGCCACTGTTTCGCTGGCGTTCAGCGTGTCGCCGAAATCAAGGCCTAGCTCCTGACGCTCAAATGAGCCATAGGCCTGATAGATTTCACCGAATGACTCAAACCGTGGCCGCTTGCTCACGAAGTTTACTGAACCGCCCGGATCTGCTGGGCCAAAGAGGGTGGAGTTGGCGCCACGCAACACCTCTACACGCTCGTACGCATAAGGTTCCTCGCGAACGCCGCGCATGGAACCCAGTGTCATACCGTCGCGGTAGGTCGTGGCCTGGAAACCGCGAATCTTGAAATAGTCGTTGCGGTCATCCGTACCGTAGTAATCGGTGATAACACCCGGGGTGTATTGCAGGACTTCCTCAGTCGTATTGGCATCCCGCTGTTCGATTTCCTTTTCGGTGATGACTGAAACGGAGGCTGGAGTATCCTGGAGACTGGTCGCGACCTTGCCGCCCACCCATAGCTCCCGGGCTACGGTCGTGTTCGCGTTGTCATCCGCTGCTGCGGTCGCGTTGACGATAATCGGCGCGAGGCGGTAAGCCTCACCATTGTCGTTGCTTTCGCCTGCCTCCTGCGCGTTCCCGATCATGGGAACGGCAACCAGAGCCGTGCCACATAGAAGTGCGGTAGTCGTACGTTGCCGCTGCATCCATGCCGCGCTAACCCTGGTTTTGCTATCAGTCATTGTTGACACCCTCGATGTTTGGCAGCCTCAACGGCCCGCCTTATGCCTTTTGATTACGAGAACGTTACATTCTGTGAGGATATCGTTATAGTGTCAATCTATATGCGAATTATGATGATAATATTTATCATTTGTGTATTCGGGAGGTTGTCGGTTTAACTAACCTATTGCTCCTCCACCCGATGACGCCCGATAGGCAGCATCATCGGCTTGCCAGAGATCGGATCGCGGATGACCCGGCTACGCAGGCCGAAGACCGACTGGATGACGTCTTCCTTCAACACCTCCTCGGGCTGGCCATGGGCGTACAGCCGGCCCCCATGCATTGCCACCAGGCGGTCTGAGTAACGCGCGGCGAGATTGAGATCGTGCAGCACCATGACGATGGTGATTCCACGGCTGTGGTTCAGGTCGGTGAGCAGGTCCAGAACCTCGACCTGATGGTTGACGTCAAGGAAGGTGGTCGGTTCGTCCAGCAGCAGCACATCGGTTTCCTGTGCCAGTGCCATCGCGATCCAGACCCGCTGGCGTTGTCCGCCCGAGAGTTCGTCCACCTCCCTGTCCGCCAGATCGGCTGTCTTGGTGACCTCCAGTGCGTTGGCGACAGCCTCGTCGTCAGACGTTGTCCAGCGCGACATCAGGCCGTGATGCGGGTGACGGCCGCGGCTGACCAGGTCGGCGACACTGATGCCTTCCGGTGCTATCGGCGATTGCGGCAACAAGCCGAGCGTACGGGCCAGTTCACGCGTCGGGCTGCGATGTACGGATTTACCATCGAGTAGCACCTGGCCCTTGCTGGGCGACAATAAACGGGAAATAGTGCGGAGCAATGTCGACTTGCCACAGGCGTTGGCTCCAACGATCGATGTGACCTGCCCGGGAGCGATGTCCAGATTAAGTTCGTCGAGAATGATGCGCTCGCCGTAGCCGGCGGACAGGTCTTCGACGACGAGATGGTGCGAGGCAGTCACAGCGAGCCTCCTTTGCGGTTCACGCGAATGATCAGATAGATGAGATAGGGCGCACCCAGGGCGCCGGTAACAACCCCAACCGGATAGCGGCTCGGCATCAGGAACTGCCCGATGTAATCTCCGACGAGCACCAGGCAAGCACCGATCAATGCTGACGGAATGAGGATCGAACCGTTGGGGCCAATAAGACGGGCGGCAATCGGCCCTGACAGGAAGGCCACGAAGGCGATGGGGCCGGCTACTGCGGTGGCCACGGCGATCATGCCAACAGCGCAGATAATCACCGTGATGCGGGTCAGGCCAACGCGAACGCCGAGGGCGGCTGCCGTGTCGTCGCCCATGCGAAGGGCTTCGAGATCACGCCCGCGACTGAGGAGAAGGCCCCCGAAGACGATCAGCGCCACGAGCACCAGCGAGGCCTGGTCAAGTTGCGCAGCGTTGACGCTACCGGTCAGCCAGCGCATGGCTTCCTGTAAATCCCACGCGGGCGCACGGGCGAGGATATAGGCAATGAAGCTCTCGATCATCGCCGAGATGCCAATGCCGATCAGGATCAGCCGGGTCCCCGCGACGCCATTCCTGGAGGCAAGGCCATAAACCAGCAGCGCGATCCCAAGCCCGGCGACAACCGCGAACATAGATACCGCGGGGCCATCCAGCTGCAGGATCACGATGGCGAACACAGCTGCCGCGCTGGCGCCGAAACTCACACCGATAATGTCGGGGCTGGCGAGCGGGTTGCGCAGCATGATCTGGAAGGCCACGCCGCCCAAACCGAAACTCATACCGACCAGGACCGACAGCAGGGCCCGCGGAAGACGCAGGTGGCCGACGGTAAAGCTGGCGCCGGGTACGTTCTCACCCATCAGCACGCGCAGGACATCCTGGGGCGGCGTAAATGATTGGCCCAGCATCAGCGTCACGGCGATGCCGGCGACGACAATCAGCACGAGTACTGACGTGATGCCATACCAGAAGCGGGAGCGGCGCTGACGGCTGGTCTTGACGCGGGAGAGAATCCTGGACGTTTCGGTGGTCATAAGTCCCGGACCCGTTGCCGTCGCACGATCCAGATGAAGAACGGCGCACCGATGAAGGCAGTGACTACGCCGACCTCGAGTTCACTTGGCCGCGCGATGATGCGCCCAACGACGTCGGCAAGTAGCAACAGGCTGGCGCCGCTCAGTGCTGAGAAGGGCAGGAGCCAACGGTGATCAACGCCGACCAGCAAACGGCAAAGGTGGGGTACGACCAGACCGACGAAACCAATGGGTCCACAGACCGCCGTTGTTGCCCCGCAGAGGAGAATCGCGCCAATGCCGGCCGAGGCACGAGCCAGTGCGACCTTCTCGCCGAGGCCAGCGGCCAGGTCGTCGCCCAGCGCCAGCGTATTCAGTTTCCGCGCCGAGAGCAGGCTGATCACGAAACCCACGACCAGGAATGGGATTACGAGCTGGATGGAGTCGAAGGTGGCCCCGCCGACGCCGCCGATTTGCCAGGAACGCACGCTGCCTGCGATATCGTTCCGGGGCAACACGACGGCAATGGTGAAGCTGGATAGGGCCACCGAGGTCGCTGCGCCCGCCAGCGCCAGTTTGAGTGGGGTAGCGCCGCCACGCCCCATTGATCCGATGGTATAGACGAAGACCGCCGTGACGGCGGCACCAAAGATAGCCGTCCAGACATAGGCATTCGCCATGCTCATCCCGAACCAGGCAAGGCCAATCACCACCGCGAGGGATGCGCCCATATTGATGCCGAGGATGCCCGGATCGGCCAGGGGGTTGCGGGTCACACCCTGCAAAATGGCCCCGGCGAGCCCCAGTGCACTCCCTGCAATGGCGGCCAGGAGGGTGCGGGGAATCCGCATCGCGACCGCCGCTTCACCGATACTGTTCACGTGCCCCTGTAGGGCGGCGGTGATCTCGCCCCAGGATACGTCGCGGGTACCTATGGCAATCGACAGTAGGCAAAGTGACGCCATGAGCACGACCAGCGCCACGAGACTGGCGGCTTTCATCCGATTACTCTGTTTCCAGGGTGGAGCTCCGCTTGAACCTTCCGAGAGGCCTGTCATTCTGACTTGCGGGCGGCTTCCGCCAACATCGCGACGTAATCGTCCAGCACCCAGGCGATCGACAGGGGCGTCGGATTGGCAGCCGTGGCTGCCGGGCCGCGCCCCAGCATCACCACAGAACCATTGGCAATCGCGCGCATCCTGGACGTCAGCGGATTCGCCTTGAGGGGATCGAGCAACTGCTCATTGCCGTAGGTCACGAAGATATCGACGTCATTGAAGGCGTCGATCTGTTCGATGCTGACCTCGCCGGAGAACTGGCCTCCCCCGGTTGCCTGCTCAACGCTTTCCGGGGAGTGCATTCCGAGGTCTTCGAAGAATTTCACCCGTGTATCGTTGGCGGTATAGAAACGCATGATGCTCAGGTTGGTGGGGTCGAGATGCGTAATGAACATCGCCGACTTGTCCTCGAGGGCGGGGTGCTGTGCGACCGTATCGGCGATCCGGGCTTCAAGCCTTTCGATCAGGACCTCGCCTTCAGCCTTCATGCCGAGCCCAGTGCTGTTGATGCGGATCATCTCGCGCCAGTCCGTGGACCAGGGCGACTCGGGATAGGCAACAACCGGGGCGATCAGGCTGAGTGTGTCGTAATCCGCCTGGCTAAGGCCGGAATAGGCAGCCAGAATGACATCCGGTTGCGTCGCGGCCACAGCCTCGAAATCAATGCCGTCGCCTTCATCGAACAGGGCGGGCGGGTCGGCACCCAGTTCCTCAAGTCTTGCGCTGACCCAAGGCAGTAGCCCATCGTTATCGTCGTCCCCGAACGCGGCGGCGGCAAAGCCTACGGGAACGATGCCCAGCGCCAGGGGGACCTCGTGGTTGGCCCAGGCCACCGTTGCCACCCGCCTGGGCTTCTGCTTGATTGTCGTGGTTCCGAAGGCGTGTTCGATGGTAATGGGGAAGGACTGTTCAATCTCTTGCGACCACCCGGTTACAGGAATGGTCAGCGACATGGCAAAGGTGAGGGCAACAGCAAACGTCCGGGAAATTTTATGCATGTCGTAATATCAAATTTAAATGTGAAGTATTCGTGTTTGCGACAATCTTACCGATCCCCCGCAGGGAGGCAAGCAGGAAAGTGCTTTGGGCGACTATGTCGGAGAATATGGAGGTAAAAGGTATCGCGTGAGCCTATGCTTTAAACCTGACCGCCAAGCTTTGTTTGGGGCCCTGAACGCAGTTAATGGAGAAACTGATGGCTAGAGGTAAGGACGAGTGGCTGTTCGCCGTGAACTTCGTCAAGCATCCCACCATGTTGGGTTCGGTGATCCCAAGCTCCCGGTGGCTCATACGGAGTCTGCTGGCGCAGGTGGATTGGGACCGGGCTCGCTACTTTGTCGAGTACGGCCCCGGTGTCGGTACCATTACCCGGCATATCCTGAAACGAATGCGTCCCGATGCCAGGCTCCTGGCATTGGAGATCAATGACGACTTCGTACGCCATCTCAACGCCGCTATCGACGACCCTCGACTGGTGATTCGAAGCGATTCCGCCGCGCGACTGGGGGCGGTACTCGACGAACTGGACTGGCCCCATGTCGATTATGCCGTTTCCGGCATCCCGTTCTCGACCATGCCGCCGGCCGATGTTGAAGCGGTGCTGGATGAGACTCGCGCCCGACTCACGCCGCAAGGCGAGTTCCTGGTCTATCAGTTCTCCAGGCATTCCGCCCAGTACCTGCACCGCAGCTTCGACGATGTCAGTCGCGAGTTCGTGTTGCGTAACGTGCCACCGGTGAGTTGTTATCGGGCCCGTAGTAACGGGGTGGTGGCGAAGGGCAAGCCCTGACCCCAACCATCCAGATCCATCTTCGTCCGAGGGGTAGGCAATGACGAGACAGGAACTTATCGGTATCTATTCGAATTACCTCGATTGCCTGAACGCGCAGGACTGGTCGTCGCTGGGGCGTTTTGTCAGCGCTGACGTCGAGCATAACGGCAGGGCGCTTGGGGTACAGGGTTACCGCCGGATGCTCGAAGATGATTTCGAGGCCATCCCGGATCTGCACTTCCAGGCGGAGCTACTGGTTGCTGATCCGCCGCGGATCGCCAGCCGTCTGCGTTTCGATTGCTCGCCTAAGGGTAAGTTTTTCGACCTCGAGGTGAACGGAAAGGCTGTCTCGTTTACCGAGAATGTGTTCTATGAGTTCAAGGGCGACAAGATTGCCCGAGTCTGGTCCGTCATCGACCTGGCGGCGATCAAAGCGCAGTTGCAGGCGGACGGCAAACCCGACGCTGGCAGCTGATTATCCTTGGCGTTGAACCGTCGGCGGCGGCTGATGGCCTCGGAACCGCATTACGGTCTCCAGACGTCCTGCGAGGCGCCTGGATCGCGGCCAGTTGAACCTCCATGATTAGAGCCACCTTGCCCCTCTCCTGCAGCTACCGGGTGCGCCAGCCGCCTCCCGGTATCTGCAATTTTTCCTTTATTCGTTAACGGTCTCATTGGGCAGCACCAAACCCGGCCTTGGTGCTTGCAGGATCGCTGCCTTTCCCGACGCCCACCATTAGCCCTTTTGCGCCCTTTCGGGCGAAGTTTTCGCTGATATATAAATTCTTCCGTGAGCGGCCAACGGGCGTCACAACCTAAGGCGTTGGCCTGTCCCATTGCACGGCTTCCAGGGTGTCCGGCCGGGCAGTGGGACCGAGAGGCCCATCACTGACAAGGAGCTGGTTATGAAAACGAACTGCCGCTTTTTCTATCGGGGCGCGGTGATGGCCCTCTTTCTTCTGTTTGCCTCGGGACCAGGCATTGCGGGCCCCGCCGATAAAGGGAAACAGAAGGTTGCCCCGCCCAAACGAGCCAACGCGATGCCGGAGGTCGTGCTGATGCGTGAGCAGGTCCGCCCCCAGGGCGAGTCGGTGCAAAGCAAGAAAATCCGGGGCGCGAAGAAGCATCCCGGCAAGAAAGGATTCCGGAGCGAGCGGGGCCTGCGGTCTGAGCGTCCCCAGATGACGCGCAATCGCATCGTTGTGGTGCCTGGTGAATTCAGCCAAATCGTCGAAGTGCGCGCGGTACCTCCGGGCAAGGGCAAGCCGGACAAAGGTAAGCCGAAGATCGGTAACAAGTCAGACAAATCGGCGCCCTAGCGAAGTCGTTTCCGACGCTCGCTAACCCAGGACCCGATCATGCCATGGAGAAACCAGGCAATGTTCAGCAAACTCCCTCTCACCATTCGTACACTCTCTCTGGTCTTGTTGTTCGTTTTCTCCGGCGGCGCCGCAACGACGTCGGCTGCCTCGGTGCAGGCTCTGGTTCTTTACGATTCCGAGCCCGGCAGCAGTTACAACAAGCTTGGCAAAGCCTATGCCATCATGCTTCGCAATCTGCTAGGGCACTTCGATACGTCCGTCGAGATGAAGCCGGTAGAAGAATACGTAGCGGGCCAGATCGAGGCCAAGGACATCACTTTCTATGTAGGTTCCTACTACGATAATGCGCTGCCCACGGCCTTCCTTAACGATGCCTCGACCACCACGCGCAGCCTGGTATGGTTCAAGTACAACCTTTGGCAATTGGCCTGGAACCCGGCTTTCAATTTCGAGGCGACGCGCGGCTTCCGGTTTGATGGCGTCGTCAGCCTAAACGCGGCTCCATCGGCACAGAACCCGGCGCCGGGGTTCTATGACACCGTGCTGTACAAAGGACGCAGCATGGTGAAGTACTACGATTATGACCCCCAGACAAACTCGGTTTTTGCCGACCCCGAAACGGGTGCGACCGCCATTACCAACCCAGCGACGGCCACCACCGTTGTCGAGGTCGAGAATGGCGACACCGGCCAGCGCCTGCCTTACGTCGTCCGCGCCGGCAACTTCTGGTATGTCGCGGACATTCCGTTCTCGTACATCGGGCCACGGGACCGCTACCTGGTTATTGCAGACCTTCTGCACGATATGTTGGGCGTGAATACGCCGACCCAGCGGCTTGCCATGATCCGTCTGGAAGACGTGGGCGCGCTCACCGACTACGACGCGATGGAGACCCTGA
The DNA here is from genome assembly GCF_036511935.1 of Marinobacter nanhaiticus D15-8W. Taxonomy (NCBI): domain Bacteria; kingdom Pseudomonadati; phylum Pseudomonadota; class Gammaproteobacteria; order Pseudomonadales; family Marinobacteraceae; genus Marinobacter; species Marinobacter nanhaiticus. The sequence goes on from NZ_AP028878.1 coordinate 1,392,089, forward strand.
CGGACTATCTCTACGGCCAGGGGATCGAATTCTCGATTGCCGCCATCCCCATGTATCGCGATCCGCTGGGTCAATGGAATGGTGGCGTGCCGCAGGAAATCCCGCTCGCCGATGCTACAGAGTTCCGCGACGGCCTTGCCTATGCCATGGCCCGTGGCGGTAACGTGGTGCTGCACGGCTATACCCACCAGTATGGCGAAGTGCTTAATCCGTGGACCGGGGTCAGCGGTGACGACTTCGAGTTCTGGGATATCGTCAACAACCGGCCTGTTCCTGAAGATTCGACGACGTGGGTATTGAATCGGCTCAATGCGGGTATGGCCGAATTCCTGGCCTACGGCATTTACCCTTATGCCTGGGAAACACCTCACTACCATGCCTCTGCGACCGCCAGTCGGGCCTTTGCACAGCGCTTCGATACCACCTACAACCGCGTCGTTTATTACACCGCTGACGTTCCCGACTTCGCGGGTGCGAACGGCGACCCGGACTTCGCGGTGGGCCAGTTCTTCCCGTACATCATCGAGCAGGACTACTACGGCCAGCGCATCCTGCCGGAGAACCTGGGCAACATCGAGTATGACATCAGCCATATCGATCCGGCGTCCTACTTCGACTACACCTGGCAAGACCTCTACCTGAACGCCCAGTACGCCCTGGTCGTCCGGGACGGGTTTGCCTCCTTCTTCTTCCACCCGTTCTGGCTCGAGCCCAGCCTGGGGACCCCGGGCCTTGCGGACCTGCAGAACCTCGTGAACGGCATTAACCAACTGGGCTTCACCTGGATAGACGGGAGTGACCTGAGTCCTCCCCCGCCATTAACGAAATAGGGCAGCGCCCATGGCCCGGCAAAGGCGGCATACGGCTGTATCGCCGCCGCCCGGGCCGCTCTCAGGGGAAAGAACGCTTATTCAGCAGGCAGCGCAAGCGCGCAACCAAAAGGCAGGACGCATAATGAAGAAAATACTGGTGATTGCGGGGACCCGACCGGAAGTCATCAAGCTGGCTCCGGTCTACCTGGAGGCGGTCGATCGGTTTGGTACCGATGCTGTGGAATGGATCAACACGGGACAGCATACCGCGCTGGCGGACCTGGCCCTCCAGGCGTTCGGTGTCAGTCCGGGGCGGGTGCTCGAGAGTATGGCTCCAGGCGGCTCGCTGGGCGTACTCACCCGCAACCTGGTCAGCGAGCTCGATGGTTTGTTTACCCAGTCGCCGCCCGAGGCTGTCGTCGTGCAGGGTGATACGACGACAGCCTTTGCGGGCGCGCTGGTGGCCTTCTACCACCGGATTCCCAGCATCCATGTCGAGGCCGGATTGCGCTCGTTCGACTGTGCCAATCCGTTTCCGGAGGAGGCCAACCGCCGGATGATCAGCAGCCTCGCGACCATCCATTGCGCGCCAACACCCCGGGCGGCTGAAAACCTGCGTCGCGAGGGGGTATCGGAAGCACAGATCCTCATTACCGGCAATACGGTGGTGGATGCGGTGCATCACGTTCGAGACAAGTTGCTGCACCTTTGCCGGCCGGTGGACGAGCACAAGCGTCGGATTCTCGTGACCATGCACCGTCGGGAAGCCTGGGGCGACGAGATGGAGAAGATGTGCATCGCGTTGCGCACGCTCGCCGATAGCCGTTCCCAGGTGGAGATTCATTTTCCGGTCCATCTGAACCCGAGAGTACGGGAACCTGTGCACCGGTTACTCGGGCATCATCCCCGGATCCATCTGCTTGATCCGTTGGACTACCTCAGCCTGCAAAAGGTGTTGAGCCAGAGTTACCTGGTGCTCACGGACTCCGGCGGCATCCAGGAAGAAGCGCCCAGCTATGGCGTGCCGGTATTGGTGTTACGCCGCTTGACCGAACGGCCGGAAGCCGTAGAGCAGGGTTCGGCGCAAGTCACCGGAACCGATCCGGATATCGTGGTCAGCGCCGCGCAACGTTTGATCGACGACCATGCGGCCTATCGATCGATGGTGAAGAACGTCAATCCGTTTGGGGATGGCTACGCGGCGGCCCGGATCGTCCAGCGCATGGCCGAGTTCCTGTCGCAGCAGCCGGCGAAGACCGAGCGCGCGTCCCACGTTGCGGCCTAGCTGGATACGAGGAGTCAGGGAATGGATTGGGTAGACAGCATCGCGATTTACTGGTTCCTCGTAAAGCTGCTGCTTATTACGACGGCCGTACTGATCGCCATCAGTAGTTTCGATGACCTGTTCATCGACATCTGCTATTGGTGCCGGCGGACATACCATCGGCTGACCGGCATCGAGGCCTCCGAAACACCTACGCTGGAGAGCCTGAGGGCGTCCGAGGAGCGACCCATCGCCCTGATGGTGCCGGTCTGGCAGGAGGCGGACGTTATCGCGCAGATGTTGCACAACGCGCTGACGGTGTTCGACTACAAGAACTTCCACATCTTCGTCGGCACCTATCCCAACGATCCCGACACCCAACGGGAAGTCGACCGGGTGGCCGCCTCGCAGCTCAATATCCATAAAGTGGTTGGCGCCCGGCCGGGGCCCACCTGCAAGGCGGACTGCCTGAACGAGGTGATCACTGCGATACTCGCGTTCGAGGAGAAACAGGGCATCGAGTTTGCCGGCTTCGTGCTCCAGGATGCCGAAGATGTCGTGCATCCCCTCGAATTACGGTTGTTCAACCACATGGTCTCCCGCTACGACCTGGTGCAGATTCCGGTTCTGCCCCTGCCCAGACCCTGGCGGGAATTTACCGGGGGGCATTACAAGGACGAGTTCTCGGAGTGCCATTCCAAGGATGTTCCTGTCCGGGCGGCGCTCACCGGGATCGTTCCCAGTGCAGGGGTGGGCACCGCGTTCAGCCGGCACGCCATCCTGGCACTGCATCGCGAGCGCGATGGCGAAGTCTTCAATCCCAAAAGCCTCACGGAAGACTACGACATCAGCCTGCGGCTGCGGGAGCTGGGCATGAGGCAAGTGTTCGTGCGCGTTCGGGTACCCATCGAAAGCCCGAGTGAGCGCAGGAACCCGGGCCATGCGGATGAGTACATCGCCGTACGCGAGTATTTCCCCAATCGTTTCCGCGCTGCCTACCGCCAGAAAGCCCGCTGGATACTCGGTATTGCCTTGCAGGGCTGGGCGAACGTGGGCTGGAAAGGTGACCTGGCCACCAAGTACATCCTCTTTCGAGATCGCAAGGCGCTGGTCACGTCGCAAGTTGGCTTCCTGGCTTATTTCGTCGTGCTTAACGTGGTGGCCATGGAGGTTGTCCACCTGCTGCTTCCCGATAGCTACTGGTTCCCGCAACTGGTTCCGGTCGACAGCTGGTTGTGGTGGCTGATGATCGTCAACGCACTGCTACTCAGTAACCGCGTCCTGCATCGGATTGTTTTCATGACGCACCTCTTCGGTTGGCGCCAGGGGCTACTTTCTGCACCCCGACAGATCTGGGCCAACGTGGTCAATTTCTTCGCCTGTAACCGCGCCCTGCGACAGTTTGCCGGGCACCTGTTGCACGGCCGTCAGTTGGGCTGGGACAAGACCCAGCACGCGTTTCCCGTGGCACCCGGGCTGGGCGCCCAGCGCAGGCGGCCTTTGGGTGAGTTGCTTTTGGACCTCCACGCCATTGCCTCCGAACAGCTGCACGCGGTGTTGGCCGAACAGCGCCAGGACCCGCGTCCCCTGGGGCATCTCCTGCTGGATCGCGGTTGGTTGAACGAGCAGACCCTGGAACGGGCTTTACGGATGCAGGAAGGCTTTGAAAAAGCCGCATAACCGTCAGCCGGAATCGAACGCCAAGCAAGGAACCGCGGTGCCATGGGACGACGTATTTTTGCGGCCGGTCGGTCTGACGATCATCACGGCCATTTCAGGGTTATCCAAAACCGGCTTCTATTCGTCGCACTTATTGCTTTCAGCCCACTCAGCGGGGCGCAGCAAGCCGAGCCGCCGACACAGGCTGAGGTTGCAACCGGAAGCGACAGCGAAGCGTCGACCTGGGCAGGCCGCCAGAGCTGGCTTCAGCAGGAACTGGCGAAATTCCGTAAATACCCCTATCTCGAGCGCGCCGAACGGCTGATTGGCGCAGGGCAATCGGAAGCAGCCGCTGACGAGCTGGAGCGGGTCCTGGCCCTGGATCCTGACGATGTCGATGTCCGGCTGCGCCTGGTCGTGCTCTTGCTGGGACCGCTGGATAAACCCGGCCTTGCCGGCGAACAGGCGTCGAAGCTGATCGAACGGGATCGCGAGCTGGGGCTGGCATACCACTACCGCGCCCTGGCCAAGCTTTACCTCGAAGATACCGATGGGGCGGTCGCAGACTGGAGGCGCGCGCTCGACACCGGGGAATTGAGCAAAGACCGCAGCCGGTATATCCGGCGTCAACTTGCGGATATCGCAATACAACGTGGCGACTTTGCAGCGGTGCCTCCACTGCTCGAAGACGATGGCGCCGACCAGCCCTTCGAGGACCGGATGCGGCTCACCCGGGCTTACCTGGAACTTGACCGGCCGGCAGAGGCATCGCAAATACTTTTCCAGGCGGTGCTCGAAGTTGAGGATGTTCCGCCCGGTGGATGGCTCACGATCGCGCAGTACCAACTGGAACTGGACAAACCCGCGCTTGCGGCTGTCACGATCAATCGCGGGCTGGAAGTCGAGGAACCCGCAGCCCTCAGACGCGAGCTGGCGACGTCCCTGGGTCATCTCCATATGCAGCGGGGCAGACCGGACCTTGCCGCCCGGGCTTTTGCCCAGGCGGCCGAGGAGGGTGAGCCGGATGCGGCGCTGTACCTGGCCTGGGCCCAGGCCTTGGCAGAGTCCCAGTCAACCGCCCAGGCGCTGGACGTCATTGAGACTGTCGAGCAGACATCGCCCTACGGCCGTCGTCTACACGCCCAGTTGCTCGCGGATATGGGGCGGCCCGAGGATGCGGCGCGTGTATTGACGCGACTTACTGAGGATCCTTCACAAGGAGAGAACGCCGGTGTAATAGCGCTGGAAATAGCGGATCTGTATGCCCGGGCGGGGGAATCGGAGGCCCAGATGGCGGCGCTGGAACGCGCGGTGTCGCTCATGCCGGACTACTCCCCGGCGTTGCGGGCATTGGCCGAGCGGCAGATTGGCGCCGGCGAGTTGGCGGCTGCCTCGGCCACGCTCGAGCGGCTCGTGGCGATTGAAGACTCGCCGTCAGCCCGATTACGGTTGGTGGACGTCTTGTTGGCCTCAGACGATTACCCGACGGCCCTGGTGGAGCTGCGTTTGCTCGCGGAGAGTCTCCCGTCTGGTCATCCCGAGCGGATGCGTGTGTTGCGTCAATGGGCGATTGTGGCCGAAGCCGAACAGCAATGGCCGGATGCCGCCCGCGCCTGGGAGGGCTTGTACCTGGCGGACAACAACAGGCCGCCGGAACTGCTGCTACAGGCGGCCCGCGCTGCGCGCCTTGGGGATCAGCCGGCGCTGGCAAGGCAGTTTCTCGACCAGCTCGCCAGCGACGATTTCGACAATGACGCCCTGGCTCCGGGCGTGCGTGCCGCGCTCTTCGAAGAGCGCGCCCAGCTGGCCCTTTTGGAGGGCGACCGCATTGCAGCCGCCCAGTCGCAGCAGCAGGCAGTAATCGCTCAACCTACGGCAGCGCGTCACTATCAGATGGCCCAGATCTGGAACGAGGTGGGGGAAACCGGTAATGCCCACCAAGCGCTCCAGCAGGCGGTCATGATGGCGCCGGACAACGCCGAATATCAGGCCACCCTCGGCTATGCCTATGTGGAAGGAAACGATGACCAGCGCGCTGCCGAACATTTCGAGGCGGCGCTGGCGATCGATCCGGGCCGGTTGTCGCTGTACGAGGAGTTAGCGTATACCTACCGACGCCTTGGTCGGGACGAAGCCGAGGCCAGGATGTTCGGTGAGCTTGTCCGCCGGCAGGCCGGGGGCGCGCGATCCCATGATGACTTGACTGCAGGCGCCGGACCGAAACCGGGTGGCGTCGCAAGGCTACGGCTGGAGCAGGCGCAAGCGTTGAGGCGGGCAGGACTGCCGGCTCAGGCGCTGGAAGTACTTGAGTCCAGTGATGATCTCACCATTTACGGTACGCGGCTTAAGGTCCAGCTTCTCATGGAGATGGGCCGGCTAGAGGACGCAGAGCGTGAGCTGAACAAGCTGCTCGATAGCTCCTCCCGCCAGCAGGCACCGGGACCTGTCGCGCTGGAGATTGCCGAAATGCACGCCAGGGCGGGAGACACGGATGCCCAACTGGCGGCTCTTGAGCGGGCGGTTGCACTTGCACCGGACTATACACCGGCCCTGAATGCCCTGGTGGAACGGCAGGTCGGGGCCGGAGACCTGCAAGGGGCCGCGAACACCCAGCGACGACTGGTCGAGCTGGAGGGCGGGACGGACGCACGCGCCAGACTGGTGGATATATTGCTGGCGGCCGAGAACTTCGATGCGGCATCGGTCGAATTACAGCAGCTTGTGGAAGACCTTCCGCCAGAGAATCCAGACCGGGCCAGGGTAATGCGACAGTGGGCGGGCGTAGCGGAAGCCGAGGGCCAATGGGCCGCCGCAGCACAGGCCTGGGAGGCACTCTACCGGACAGACGATACCCAGTCGGAGTCGTTGATGCTGCATGCGGGGCGTGCGGCGCGGCTTTCAGGCCAGTTCGCGAAGGCCGACCAAATGCTGGCACAAGTCAGCGAGGACGAGTTGACACGTGGCGACCAGGCGCTGCTGTATGAGGAACGCGCCCGACTTGCGTCGCTGGAGGGGGATACACAACGAGCTGCGGAGGCACAACGCAGGGCGGTCTGGGCTGATCCCACGGCGGAACGTCACTATCGGCTTGCCCAGTACCAGTTGGAGCTCGATGAACTGGCCAGTGCCCGCAGCGAACTGCTGCAGGCCGTGATGCTCGAACCCGACAACGCCGAATTCCAGGCCAGCCTGGGTTACGCCCACCTGAACGCCGGGGAAGAGGCGCTCGCGGCGGATCACTTCGAAGCCGCCCTGGCCGCCGAACCCCAGCGCCTGCCGCTGTATGAGGAACTGGGCTACGTTTACCGACGGCTAGGGGAAGATGAAGCCGCTGCCAAGGCTTTCCGAGCGCGTATCGATCTGGCGCAAGCCGGCGTAGCCAACGGCTTACGGGGGGACTCCAAAAGTGACAATGTCGTCGGTACCGGCACCGATGAGGCTGGCTATGAATTACGCCGAGAGGTCCAGCAGTTGGAGGATCGGCTACGGATAGGCGCGGGCTTGTTCGTCCGTCGCATGAATGGGGACGGCACATCGGCGCTAGATGCGCCCCTCGGCCTCGCCGGGTTCCAGAGTCAGGCCGGTGTGGATATCGGGTACCGCCTCGATGATGTCTCGGATGGCCGCTTTGTCGAGGTGTTCGGGCGCAGCCTCTGGGCGTTTGAGGAAGATACGCTATCACCCGAAGGGAGCGAGACCCAGGGTGGCGTCGGGTTGAGGGTAAAACCCTTTGCCCCGGTCAATTTTTTCCTCTCTGGCGAGCGACTGGTGGCGTTGGGAAGCGATGCGAGGAACGACTGGATGCTGCGTGCGAGTGCCTCCTTCAACCGCGGGTCCGCCTATGTTCCGGACCAGACATACCAGCACTACCGATCGGTCTATCTGGACGCGGCTCTGGTCGTGGATGACAGCGCCGAATTTCTCGTGGGAGAGTGGCGTGAGGGGCTCGCCATCCGCGTAGGGCAGGGCTTGGGTGTCGCTCCCTATGCTGTTGCTGCCGTGAGCTATACCGATGATGCTGAAACCGAACGCCGCTACGAGATCGGTCCGGGCATCGCCCTACGTGGCTGGTTTGGCGGTGACGCCTACCATACCCACAGCAGTGAGCTAGAATTGGGGTTGGAGTATCGGGAGGTGGTGGGTGGAAACACGGACGAAGATTCGGGCGTTGTCGTGCGCCTGTATGTCGGTTTCTGATGTGGTCAAAGACTCATGTCGGTGAAGCATCGCTACTTGTGGCTACTGCTGGCAATCTCTCTTCCCGCCTACGCGAACGAGTGCCCCGACGCGCCCTTTCGCTCAAGCTTTCTTCAACCCCTGGCTTCCGACCTCGAACGTCCAGCTCAGGAATGGCAGGCCAAGTTGGCGGGTATCGCAGCGACCGGCATTGAGACCCTGTACCTGCAGTGGAGTGTCTATGGTGACCTGGATCTTAGCCAGGACACCGGTATCGGCTTTCTCACCGGGTGGCTCGACCAGGCCCATTCAAGCGGACTGAGTGTCCACCTGGGATTGGTCGCGGATGCGGACTTCGGTACGCGCATCACCGAGCCTGCTGATGCACTGTCTGCGTACCTCTCAGATCTTCGTGCCCGCTCCCTGGCGGTGGCAGGTCGACTCGATGCCAGGATAGGGGGGCATCCTGCCTTTGCCGGCTGGTATCTTCCCGAAGAAATCGACGATCGCTCGTGGGCCGATGCCTGGCAGGTGGATATGCTGCGGGAACATCTGCGGGCGCAGGTCGAGACTCTTGCGCGCTTGAGCCCTGCAAAGACGGTGAGCATCTCGACCTACGTGAGTGGCGCCAGATCGGCGGACCAGTTCGAGGACCTCTGGCGGGCGCTATGGGCCGCAGCGCCCCACCTCCACCTCCTCCTGCAGGACGGAGCCGGTGTAGGCGCTTTACCGCGTGCGGAGTTCAACGAATACGCGCAAGGCATCAACCAGATAGCCGCTGGACAAGATCGGTATTGGGGGATGATCGTCGAGCTCTTTTCCCAGGAAAGCGGACCGCCGCTGGATGATGCGCCGTTCAGCGCGACAGCGGCGCCCATCGAACGGGTGCGGCAGCAGCTGGATGCGGTCGCCGCGCTCACTCCCGGCCCTGACGAGACCATCGCCTTCTCGGTCCCCGAGTACTTACTTGACCCCACACGGCCAGGCCAGGACGAGCTGCTCAGCGCGTATAGACGCCTATACTGTCGACTTTGAAAGCGACCGTTGACTTCGTAAGGCCGAGACTCGACACAGTGAGCGTCATAAGCCAGGTCACCGTCACGGGATAGTTGCAACCAGCCACGGACTTTACCCTGAATCGTTCCGGGGCCTGACATCAGAGCGCACATGGATCTTGTTCACGGCCTGGGCCCGGTTCGAGACGTCCAGTTTCCGGAAAATGCGCTTCACGTGATTCTTCACGGTGAACGGGCTGATATCCAGAATGACGCCAATAACCTCGTTGGTTTTCCCGGCCCTTACCCAATCCATAATTTCGCGCTCGCGTTGGGTTAACCCGAATTCCAGGTAGGGTTTCGCCGCGCTATTGAGGTTGGGCTGTAGCCGTAAAGGCGTCAGCTGTCGCAAGGCGGTGTCCACGTGAGGCAACAACAGCTTGAAATAGTACTGAACCGACCGGGGCGGGGTCAGCGCCTGACTGAAGACGATGTAGAGTATATGGTTTTGCCCCCGCTCATCCTTTATGCCATGAACAATTGCCGACCGCATACGCTTGAAGGTCGCAGACACCGAGCCCGGCGTGTCGACCTTGTTAAGGTCCAGCGCAAACCCCCGTTCGTTCCGAAGCCAGAAAAGCTGTGCCCCACCGTCGTTCCAACGTGTTAGCAGGTTCTTGAGAAAGGGCATCACGTCGGCACTGACAACGTCCGATGTACGCATGCCCGGGAGCGCGGAAACGACATCCACTTCGAGGGCATCCGTACCCGGTATGCTCCATGCCGCGAGCACAATCTCATGGGGTAGGTACGTTTGCAGATCTCCCTGTAGCCAATGAAAGAGATCGGCATGGCTTTGAATCTTAAGGGCCTCCTGTATCACTCCCAGGAACTGACTGTGTTTGACAAAAATGGCTTCGGGGGACTCGAAAAAGTGTGCCACCTTTTCGTCCTTTTGCCGTCTGTTTAAGAGATCTGTGCTGGGACACTGACTACTTGAACGGGAAAGGGAGTCGCCAACAAAAAACATGATGTTGGCTAACCAGATTCATGCCGTGGCGTAATAATGAACATGATTTCAAATATTTGTTTTTATCAACTGTTGTCACTTTCTGGTGAACTGTAAATTTACCCGACGAGTCGCGTGCGGCCTTGTGAGGCCCGTAATCTGAATGCCTACCAATATATTTTTGTTGGCATAAAGAAGACCCGTTTAGATCCGGAAGCTTATTATACGGCCATCGCGTCGCCTCACTCATGCCTTCGTGCGTAAAACGGATTGACACTTGAGAATATTCTCAAGTGTTGGTCTGTCGCATTTGGTCATGCAGGCCCCTGCATTGGTTTCTTCCGGGCATACAGGCTGTTGAACGCTGTTGCGCTCAAACAATTCTGGTGCTCTTTCCCTTGACCCCCACGCAAACAGGCTTAGGGTTAGCAGAGACAGCTCCATTTTTCCGACGACCAATTTCCAGCGCAAAGGACAGGCGCCGGCTATCAGGCAACAGCCGGCTTACCGGAACAACTGAAAGGAGAACGCGATGGACAACACGATCCGGGTGGAATCGCCACTGGTCATCCTCCATGGTGACGAGATGGCCCAGGTAGCTTTTGAGGAACTCCTGAAGACGTTTGTCACGTCGCGGCTGGAGATCGAGCTTAAGGAAATCGATCTCTCTGCAGAAAATCGACTGGCGACCAATGGGCAGGCAGTCACCGAAGCTATTGAGGCGATCAAAAAATACGGCATCGGCATCAAGAACGCAGGGATCACCGTCAACCGTAGCCAGCTCGAAGCGCTTCTCAAGAAATACCCTGACGTCGATGGCAACGCCCTGGATCCGCTGGCCACCAAGTCGCCCAACGGCGCTATCCGTAAAGGCATCGGCGGCAACATCACCCGGGAGGACATCCAGTTCCGCAATCTCCGCGTCCGTCGACCCGAGTGGATCGACCGTGATATTGAAGTCATGACCATGGATAACGGTGGCATCAAGGACAGCTTCAACGAGCTGGCTCGCGCCACAGGCATCATCAAACTGCTGTTCGTCGGCAGCAGCGGCGATCCGGAAGAACTTCATCGCCGGGAGATCAACAAGGGCGATCCCCTGTTATTGGCCACCAACGACCTGGGCGACATCCGGGATTGGGCACATCGGTTCTTCCAGCGCGCCATCGACGAGAAACGGGATATCTACCTGGGCCTGAAGGATACGGTGATCCCCGGCTATGACGGTGCCATGCGCTCCGCCATCGAAGACATCTACCAGAGTGACTATCGGGAAAAGGTGGAGGGCCTCGGACTCAACTTCTATTACGAACTGATTGACGCGCAGGCAGCGCGAATCGTGTCCAACCCGCCGGAGCGAGCCCTGTGGGGCGTGCCGGACAACACCACAGGCCGTAAGCTCTTCAAGTTGGTCAACCAGTTGAAACGCTACGGCATACCCGATCGCAGTGCGCATGTCTCCATTTCGCGTATGAGCGCGGGCGGCGGCGACCAGTACGGCAGCTTCAACGCGCCGGCGAGGGAAGACGGGATCGTCAAGGTGGTTGTCGATGGCGAGGAGCGGCACGCCAGGCACGTCAAGAAAGGCGACCCCATGCTGCTCATGTCCAACGACCGTGAGGCTATCAAGGACTGGGTCAGCCAGGTTTTCCGGGATGCGTCCCGTAAGGATAAGGAAGTCTACTTCGGCCTGAAGCGGGAATACATGGAGTACGACGAAGTCTTCAGCAATGTCATCACCGAGGTGCGCCGGGAGCTGGCGAAGCAGCATACGCCGCCGCCGTCCTTCATGATCATGCGACCGTCCAGACAATTGCGGAAGATGATTACAGATCCGCCCCGCAATGCCCTCTATCCCTCCCAGAACCTGGACGGCGATATCTTCTCCGATATCTCCGCCGCCCTCGGGGGCAGCCTCGCCACGGCCAGCTCGATCATCGAAAGCAAGGACGGCGCGATGCTTTTCGAGGCGCCCCACGGTACCGCACATGACCTCTATGTGAAGTATCAGGAGAGCGGGGGCAAGGAGGCGCATTTCAATCCTTCCGCATTAATCTATGCATTGGGCAACGCGCTGGAAACCTTGGGCGAAAGGGATGGAAACCGCGAGCTGGCGGATTATGCGGGACGACTTAAACAGGCACTCAAGGATACCGTGGCCGACGGTATCGTTACTGCCGACCTGAAAGGCAAGATCACCAACAAGGACGCCGAGAAAGTGGTGGATCTGTATGGGTTTATCGACGCGCTGAAGGCGCGCATGTAGGGGGTTAAGATAAGTCGGGCGAAGATGAGGCTGCGATTGCCCCTTCCCGCCCGACGGCCGATATACAGCCTACGCTTACAGGTAAAAGAAGCGCAAAAACGTTCGCTCCTGCTTCTGGGCCTCATGCAGTGAAATGGGCCGGAATTGAAGTGAACTCCCCGGGACACATTGGGCCAGGGTGTCGAGACTGCGTGGTGTCACGGCGCCAAGTTTGGGGTAGCCGCCGATCGTCTGGCGATCATTCAGCAGGATGATCGGTTGCCCGTCTGCGGGCACCTGGATTGAGCCCAGACTGATACCCTCGGAAATCAAACGCTCCCCTTTAACGGCCAGGGCGGGGCCATTGAGTCGCGCCCCCATTCGGTCGCTCTGCGCGCTGAGTTCGTAGGCGTGGCTGAAGAAGTCATCCAACGCACGGCTCGGAAAGCGGTCGACCTGCGCCCCGAGAACGACGTCCAGGGTGGCTGCCGCGGTGTATTCGGGAATCCATTGCGCCGGTACTTTCCGGTTGGGGACGTAGTCAGATGTCTCCGGGCACGGGAGGATATCGTCCGTCTGCAACGGCTTGCCGTCATGATGCAGCCCCCCGGTCTTCTCTCGCGTAAAGGTGGCGCAGCTGCCACCAAGCCCTGGTTCGACCAGGAAGCCACCACGAACCGCCAGGTAAGCGCGCAACCCCGACTTGGGGGCACTGAGCGCGATCTCGTCGCCGCGCGATACGCTGATGGTCGCCCACAGCGGCTGTGTTTCCCCGTTGACGGTGCAGGTGACTGCGGCGCCTGTGACGGCGATCTGCGTATCCAGGGTGCAGGTGAATTCGCTGCCGCCAAAGGTGATTTCCAGTGCGGGCGCACCGTAGCGGTTGCCGAGGAGTTGATTCCCCCAGGCCCAGGCGTGACGGTCCATCGCGCCCCCGGTGGCGAGGCCAAGATGCATCACCCGTTCGCGCCCCGCGTCCTGCAGCAGACTGAGGAAACCGGGCTTGCGAACGATAAGACCCTGTTGCCGAGCGGTCATGAACGTTCCCCCGTCGTTGATGCCGTTGTGGTTTCGCGCTCCCAGGGGAGGTCGTCCAGCCTGCCGCCAAGCTCGATGTACTCCGCTTCGTCGATGGCCCTGAAACGAACCTGCTGCCCGGCTTCCAGGAGACCGGGACGGTCGCGCTCAGGATCGAACAGGGTGAGTGGCGTGCGACCGATCAGGTTCCAGCCTCCCGGTGACGTGATGGGGTAGATCGCCGTCTGGGTATCCGCGATGCCCAGGGTGCCCACCGGTACTTTCTGGCGAGGGGTGGAAAGCCGTGGCGTCGCCAGTTCGTCGACCACCTGACCCAGATAGGCGAAACCCGGTGCGAAACCAATGGCGAACACATGGTATGTATTCGCGGTGTGGCGTTTAACAACATCGTCGATGCTCAGATCCGCCCGTCTGGCAATGCGCTCGAGGTCAGGCCCGACGCGGACATCGTAGAACACAGGGACCTCCACCACATCCGGCTCCACCTCGCTTTCCCCGCCTTCGGGGGAAAGGGTGTCGAGTGCTGGCCGAACGTCGGCAACCAGGCTTGCGAGGTCGTCCTGGCGCAAGTCATATCTGAGCAACAGCGTCGTGTAGGAAGGCACGGCGTCCAGCAGCCGCTCCCCGAGTGTTTCCCGAAGAACGGCCGCGGCCTTGTGGATGCTATCCACCAGCGCCACGTCGATCTGTTCGCCGAAATGCAGGGTGATGGTATCCACGCCGGTGATTTCATAGCGCCAGAACATCAGGCGGACTCCGGCAGGGCATCCCGGATGGCGCGCACGGCGGCAATCGATTCGGGATTGTCTCCGTGGACGCAGAGGGTGTCGGCCTCCAGGGTCAACGATTGGCCGTCTATGGTCTGAATCGGCTCGTGCCGCGCGAGGGCGATAGCCTGTTGCACGATCACATCCGGATCGTGATGGACCGCCCCGGGCTGGCTGCGCGAGACGATATACCCTGCGCTGTCGTAAGCCCGGTCGGCAAAGGCCTCGAGCATGAGTTCGACACCCTGTTCCGCGCAGCTTCGCTTGAGGGGCGCGTTGTCTGCCGTGGCCATGGCCATCAGAGCGAGTGGTTGAGGTGACTTGCGCAGGGCCGTGAGTACAGCATGCAGTATGGCGTCGTCCCGCATCATGCTGTTGTAGAGCGCGCCGTGCGGTTTCACGTAGGCCAGGTGACCGCCTTCGGACGCGGCAATCTGGGTGAGTGCCCCGACCTGGTAGAGAACCATGGCGGTAATCTCTTCGGGTTTGCAGGCCATGGCCCTGCGGCCGAACCCCTGGAGGTCGGGGTACGCCGGATGCGCGCCAAGGGTAACGCCATGGGTGAGCGCGAGACGCACGGTCCTGGTCATGACGCTTGGGTCGCCGGCGTGGAAGCCGCAGGCAATGTTGGCCTGATCGATATAAGGCATGACCTGTTCGTCCAGGCCCATGGTCCAGGCGCCGAAACTCTCGCCAATATCACAGTTCAGTCGCATGTCAGCCTCCCGCCGCTGGCCATTGTTCCATGAGGGCTATGGTCAGCATGCGTCAGTCAGTTGTATTTGTCATTTCTCTGTACAAGCAAATTATCGATAAATTATCGACAAATAAAAGTAAAAATACCTATATCATCTAAACAAAAAGTTTGACAGCGAATTCTGTCGCCGTTAGTTTGATTAGATAACGCACAGATCTTGCATGATCGAATCTCAACAGGGGCGCGCCTTAAAGATGCGTCAAAACAACGGGCTAATCGGTGTCTGCGTGGCGCATCGCGACCGCAAGAGCAGTCACCAGGAGGGCACAACATGCGAATGAAACACTTTTGGGCTTCTCTGGCGGCTGTCTCGTCGTCGCTGGTGATCGGTGGCGTCCAGGCAGCGGATTGGGATATGCCGACACCCTATGGGGATTCCAACTTCCACACCGTCAATATCCGTCAGTTTGCCGAGGACGTTAAGACGGCGACCGACGGGGAACTGAACATCACGGTCCACAGTGGTGGGTCGCTGATCAAACACCATGAAATCAAGAATTCCGTGCGCCGTGGGCTGGTTCCGATTGGCGAATTGATCATGTCCCGCCTGGCGAACGAGGACCCACTGTTTGAAGTGGATTCCGTGCCTTACCTAGCCAGCAATTACGACGAAGCCTGGGAACTCTGGCAGGCCTCGAAGGATATCCTGGCCAAGCGTCTCGAAAGTCAGCGGCTGAAGCTGCTGTTTGCGGTGCCTTGGCCGCCCCAGGGCATCTACACCAAGTTCCCGGTAGAAACGGGCGAGGAGCTGCAGGGCGTAAAAATGCGGGCCTACAATAAGTCCAGCGAACGTTTGGCTGAACTGCTGGGGGCGATTCCCACACAGGTGGAGGTGCCGGATATCCCCACAGCATTCGGGACAGGGCGCGTCGATGCGATGATCACCTCACCGTCCACTGGCGCCAACACGCGGGCCTGGGACTACCTCTCGAACTTCAACCACGCCCAGCTGTGGTTGCCCAAGAATATGGTCGTCGTGAACGCGCGCGAATACTCGCGGCTCCCCGAAGAGGTGCAGGCTGCCATCGAGAAGGCTGCCGCTGACGCTGAAAAGCGTGGCTGGGAAGCGAGCAAAGAAGAGACGGATGCCAAGATTGCGATCATGCGCGAAAACGGCATCGAGATCTCCGAACCGTCCGAAGCGCTGTCAAAACGCCTGGAGAAGGTGGGTAAGACCATGACGGACGAGTGGCTGGAACGTGCCGGTCCTGACGGTCAGAAACTGATCGACGCCTATCGCGAACAATAACCGGTTAACGGAAGGCGAGGGCGACCCATGCGTAACGCTCTGAATGGGTTCTACCGGTTAGCTGGCGCACTGTCTGCACTGCAACTGACGGCCATCATGGTGATGGTGGTATTGCAGGTCCTGGGTCGCGTTCTCGATCGTCTCCTGGTCTGGGTCGGTGCCGATGCCCTGGGGCTGAACATCCCGGGGCTGGCCGAACTGGCGGCCTTCCTCCTCCTGGGGGCGACCTTCTTTGGTTTGGCGTACACGTTCTGGCAGGGCGGCCATATCCGGGTCACCCTGCTTTTGCAGCGCCTGCCTGTGAGCGTCCAGCGTTACTTCGATATGGCGATGGTGTTGGTTGCCATTGCCATTACAGCCTTTGCCGCGTGGTACAGCGCCTGGCTCGCCTATGACAGCTATGACTTTGGTGACCTGTCGATCGGTATGGTGCCCGTGCCGTTGTGGATCCCCCAGCTGGGTATGGTACTCGGACTCGTCTGGCTGCTGATTGCTTTGCTCGATGCGTTCGTCTCGCTCGTGACCGGCCGTCTCCAGACCATCCCTACTGAAGACCCTCAGGAGTAAATCGCATGGATATGATCTGGATGAGTCTCATCCTCCTCGCCGTGCTCCTGGCGCTGCTGGCTGCGGGTCTTTGGGTGGCCTTTTCGCTGACGGCGATTGGCTGCGTGGCGTTGTATTTCTTCAGTAGCATCCCTGTCGGTGACAGCCTGTCCACAGCCTTCTACAGCGCGAGCGTATCCTGGGAGCTGGCTGCGCTTCCCATGTTCATCTGGATGGGGGAGGTGCTGTTTCGTTCCCGCCTCTCGGAAGAGATGTTCAGCGGGATTGCGCCCTGGGTTGGCAAGGTACCCGGGCGTCTCTTGCATACCAATATCGTGGGGTGCGGCATCTTTGCTGCGATTTCCGGTTCGTCGGCCGCAACGGCGGCGACGATCGGCAAGATGTCGATCCCGGAGCTGACCCGTCGCGGCTACGACCAGAAGCAGGTCCTGGGAACGCTGGCGGGCTCGGCGACGTTGGGGCTGCTGATTCCACCTTCGATTATTCTTATTGTCTATGGTGTTGCCACCGAGCAGTCGATTGCCCGGCTTTTCGTCGCCGGCATCCTGCCCGGTATCCTCCTGATGGTGCTCTTCGCGGGCTACGTCATGATCTGGTCAATGATGAATCCTGCAGCCGTGCCCAAGGGCGAGTCGGAGTCCTTCTCGTTTGCCGCGAAACTCCAACGCAGCCGTCCGCTGATTCCGGTGGTGCTATTGATCATTGGCGTGATCGGCTCGATCTACGGTGGCCTGGCGTCGCCGACCGAGTCCGCCGCGATCGGTGTTGCCCTGGCTCACCTGCTTTCCTGGCGTGGCGGTTCCATGAGTCGGCAGACCTTTATCAGTGCGTTGATGGGCACGGTTAAAACGTCGTCGATGATTGCGTTTATCCTGGTGGGGGCCCATTTCCTGACCACATCCATGGGGTTCACCGGGATCCCCCGGGAATTGGCAGCCTGGATCAACACGCTGGATCTTTCGCCCTACATGCTGCTGGTGGCGTTGACCCTGTTCTTCATCCTGCTGGGCTGTTTCCTCGACGGTATTTCTGTGGTCGTGCTGACGACTTCGGTCATCCTGCCGATGGTTCAGGCCGCGGGTATCGATCCGCTCTGGTTCGGGATCTACCTGGTGATTGTGGTGGAGATGAGTCAGATTACGCCGCCGGTCGGGTTCAACCTGTTCGTCATCCAGGGCCTGACGGGCGAGAACATCCTGCGGGTGGCTTGGGCGGCCCTGCCGTATTTCCTGCTGATACTGGCCGGCGTGGTGTTGATTACGCTGTTCCCGGAAATCGTGACTTACCTGCCAGGCAAGATGGGCAACTGATAGACTGCCCGTCGCCCGGCCGGTGTCGCGCCGGATGCCACCGATAATCGACCAAAGATACGTGTATGAAAAAGAATACGGATACTCAGGTGCCAGAAACGTCCGAAGAGAGATCACACCGGGTGGGGCCGATCGTGTCCTCCGCCCATCTGGCGGCGGGTAAATCGGCGGAGTTGTCAGAGCTGGAATTTGGCCTCATTGTCGCCAGCAATGCGTTCAACCGCTGGATGGTGCGTTGCATGACAGCGGCGGGATTGCCTGACCTCAGCCCCCTGGATGTACTGGTGCTCCACAGCGTCAACCATCGCAACCGGCCCAAGAAGTCGGCCGATATCTGCCTTGTGTTGAATGTCGAGGACAGCCACACGGTGACCTACGCCCTGAAAAAACTACTCAAACACGGCGTGGTGGGCTCGGAGAAGCGGGGGAAGGAAACCTTCTATACCGTGACCGACAAGGGCGAGGCTATCTGCAAAAGCTACAGCGAGATCCGTGAGGACTGCCTGGTGGACTCGCTACGGACCCTGGGTTTCTCGAACGCGGACCTGGGCTCCATCGCGAGTTTCCTGCGCGGTGTCTCCGGACTGTACGACCAGGCCGCACGGTCGGCGGCATCACTATAAGCCATGCCGCATAAGTTATGCTACGGACGGCAGGGCTGGAGCGGTGGGACCCGATCTCCAGCGCACCGGCTCAGAAACGGGTCGTCAGGTAATCCTTCACTCGGAAGTTCTCATCAGCCAGGGCGATAAAACGCCATTTGTCGAAGGTCAGGCAGGGATGCGAACTGCCGAAGGCCACGATGTCCCCCACGCGCACGTCTTCATCGGCAGGGACCGCAATGAACGCGTGCTGATCCATGATGCCTGTGACCGTCCATCCGTTGACGGACAACGCGCTGTCGTCCCCGCCCGCGCGGCAGCGGCGCAGTGGTATGGGGAGGTCGGCATCGTAGGCGATGTCGCGTTTGCCGATGCCCGCCACGACCAGACCCGGTTCTGGAATCGAATGGATATGGGCCCAAACCTCCAGGGCCGGCATCAGCCCGTCTCCGGGGTCGCTGTGAAGGCGAGCCAGAATGTCGGCATGAGCACGGCGGTAGAGGCCGTGGTCGTGGGCAACGTAGCAGCCCGGGCGTAGCAGCGGCAGGAACCGGTCCCGCGCCCCTGATTCGGTGAAGGCGGCGGCGATAACGTCGTACCAGGCGGAGCCGGAGGCTGTAATGACGGGACGCTTGACGGCTGTCAGCCCGCGTTCGACCAGCGCCGCTGTGGTGGCGATCAGCTCGTCGGCGTAGGCGCGGATACGATCCGGCAGATCGTCACCATGAATGATGCCTTCGTAGCCCTCGACGCCGGCCACCTGAATGCCGGGACAGGTATCGATCAGCTCAGCGAGTGCAAGGGCCTCCTCCTGCGAGCGACAGCCGCAGCGCCCTCCCGGCACACCCAACTCGATGAGCACCTGAACGGTCTGGTTCCGGGCGGCAAAGAAGTGGCTCAGGGCCCGCACGTTGTCAACCGAATCCACTGTGCAGTAATAGGTGACCTCAGGGTCGGCGATAAGCGCCGAGACGATAGCCATGTTACCCGCGCCGACCAGTTGGTTGGCCATGAGCAGATGTCGCACGCCGGCTTCCCTGTAGGCGGCGCGGCATTGGGCTGCGGTGGCCAGCGTAATTCCCCAGGCACCCGCTTCGATCTGGCGCCGGAAGATCGCGGGTGTCATCGTGGTCTTGCCATGTGGCGCAAGTGCCAGACCCCGCTCATCGACGAACCGTTGCATCCAGCGGATGTTGTGTGCCAACGCCTTTTCCCTGAGCACCATGGCCGGCAGGCTGAGTTCGTCATCTGGCAGGGACGCGTTACTGGCCTGAGACGTCGCCACGGGCAGTCCTTTGTCACCTCTTGCGATGGCCGTCTGTATATCGGCGGTGTTCGAACTCACGGTTGTCTCCTTGGTCAGTCACCGAGCGGCTGTGTGTCATCGGTATCACGGTGTGTGACGAGCTGGTACTTGATGCGTCTCATATTCTCGACCGCTGCTTCGCCGCAGCGCCCGGCAAGTTCCGTCGCAAGTATGTCCATCATCGCCAATAGCCCGTAGCGTGATGCCGTGGGTTTCAACACCTCTTCGGTCTCGGGCACATCGACACCCAGGAGCACGTCCACCGCTTGGGCGAGTGCGGAACCTGGCCTCGTGATCGCCACGGTTTTCGCGCCGTAGGTGCGTGCGATCTCCACCATGCGTAGGCTTTCTGGATAGCGCCCCGACGTGGAAATGGTCAGGAGTACGTCATCAGGCGAAAGGGTGGCTGCGATCATCTGCTGCAGTTGGGTGTCGATGCAGGCGTGGACGCTCAGTCCAAGGCGGAACAACCGATTCTCGCCTTCTTCGGCGACCATACTCGAGCCGCCGCCACCGCCAAAGATCGCGATGCGTCGGGCGCCGCCCAGCCATTCCGCCGCGCGGGTCAGTGCTTGTTCGTCGATCTGGCCCGATACCCGTTCAAGTGCGTCATGGGCGGCGCCGATCACCGAGGTTACCGCCTTGATCGGGGTTCGTTCGACCTGTTGGGGGCCCAGGTAACGATGGCCGACTGCCGTAGCCTGCGCGAGGCGAAGCTTGAAATCGCGCAGGCCGTCGCAACCCAGGCGGCGGCAGAAACGGGTGATGGTCGGGGTACTGGTGCCCGTGCGCTCGGCAAGCTCTGTCGTCGTGGATTTCACGGCCCAGGACAAGTCGGCCAGTATCATATCGGCGATGCGTCGCTCGGACTTGCTCATCGACGATTGGTCCCGCATGAGCGAGACGATGTCCTGGGTCTCTACGGCTCTTCTGGCCACGCGTCAAACTCCCGTTAATTGCGGATAGCGGCTTCGGTTAGCAGTCTGTCTACTTCGGCTCGCGGTAGGCGATGAGGTCGATCTCGACCTTGCCATCGACCATGAGCGCCGAGTGTACCGTAGAGCGTGCCGGGGGCCGACCATCGAAATATTCCTTGAATACGCGATTGAATCCCGCGAAATCCCGGGTGTCGTCCAGCCACGCGTTTACCTTCACCACGTCGTCGAAGGTATATCCGGCTTCATCGAGGATAGCCTGCAGGTTTGCGAATGTTTGTCGGGTCTGCACTTCGATCCCCCCCGGTACCACTTCACCGTCACGCATTGGGGTCTGACCCGAGATGTAGAGAAATCCGCCCGCTTCGGTAGCTCGTGCGAAAGGCATGGTTTGTCCGCCCACGCCAGTGACCGGTCCTGCATAACGTTTGATCGACATTCGTTGGCCTCCTTAGAGATTGCCTTGCTGTACTGGGGTTTGTTCGTGGATTGATGGCTTCGCTCGTCAATACATGAAGATTTTGTACATTATGAGCTTGACTGGTGGTCAAATCTAGCACAGTATCCAGTCATAATGAAAATAATCTTCATAAATAGATGCAAGGAGAAGACGCATGCAGCGCGCGCAATATGCCGCCTCGTGGCTGGCTCTCCGACTCGACCGGCTGAATCGGCTGGCCGTCGGGGTGCTGATGGCTGTGCTCATCATTGACGTCTGGGTGGGCGTCGTCGACCGTTATCTGCTCCACTGGCAGATCAACTGGGTCGAAGAGGCGGCCCGCTACTTCATGATATGGGCGATCCTGCTCGCCGTACCCAGTTGCACCTACCATCGCCAGCACATCCGTCTCGAACTCCTCTGCGATGCATTACCGCGGCCGGTACGCGTCCCCCTGGCGCGCCTGGCCGAGGTGGTCACCTTCGCTTTCTTTACATACCTTGCGATCGCCGGCCAGGCGCTGGTCGCCGATGGTTTCGAACAGTTCTCAGGGTTGTTTGGCATGCCGATGGCGGTGCCTTACGCCGCGATTCCGGTGTCGTTCGGGCTGGCGGCGGTGCAATCGCTCCTGACCTTCATCACCGGGTTCTATAGCGATCCACGTGATCCACAGACGCTGGAGGAGCTCGAGGCATGACGGTTGCGATCATTCTGTTGGTGCTGCTCCTCGCCGGCGTCCCCATTGGCGTGACGCTGGGTGTGGCGGGACTGGTCGGTATGTATGCGCTGGGTGGGACGAACTTTACCGAGCTTGCACCGAGCAAGATGTTCAATGGCTTGAATATCTTCCCGTTTCTGGCCATGCCGCTGTTCATCCTTGCCGGCGAGATCATGAACCACACAGGTATCACCTCCCGTGTCGTTGCTTTCGCGCAGGGACTGGTCGGTCATTTCCGTGGGGGACTGGCACACACCAACATGGTGGCCTCGGTGTTTTTCGCCGGCATCACCGGCGCCGCTACGGCCGACGCTGCGGCGTTTGGCCGCACGCTGGTTCCAGCGATGGTCAAGGAAGGGTACTCGCGACCCTATGCCTGCGCCGTCACAGCGGCAGGTTCCATCATCGGTCCCACTATTCCGCCGTCCGGTCTCATGGTCCTCTACGGATCGCTTATGGGAGTGTCCATCGGTGGGTTGTTTGCGACCGGCGTACTACCCGGTGTGCTGATCTGCCTGGTCTGCATGATCATTATTGCGGTGAGTGGCCGCGCCAAGGGGTTGCCGAAGCATGAACGGCGGCAATCGTTGCGTGAACTCGGTCGTCTGTTCCGCCGTTCCTTTCTGGCCCTCGTCATGCCGGTGCTCATCCTGGGTACGATCCTGCTGGGTATCGCCACACCGACAGAGGCGGCTGCTATTGCCGTGGCGTATGCACTCGTCCTCGGGGCTTTCGTGTATCGATCGCTCCAGTGGCGGGACCTTTTCGCGATGCTGGTGCGCACGGCGCAGATCTCCGGCGTGATCTACCTGATCATTGGTGCCGCCGCCATTCTAGGCTGGTGGTTGAGCTTCGAGCGGGTACCGCAGGCGCTTGCGGAACTCGTCATGGGTGTGTCACAGAACCCGGACATCGTGCTGCTGCTGATTATCGGGTTGCTGCTGGTGGTCGGCATGGTCATGGATATCAATGCCATGTTGATCATCCTGGCGCCGGTGCTGGTACCGCTTACCCAGCAGATCGGCATGGACCCGTTGCATGCCGGCATCGTCTTCGTACTCGCATTGAATATTTCGTTGATGAGCCCGCCGATAGGGGCGTGCCTGTTCGTGCTGTCGTCGGTGACGGGTGAGCGGGTCGGCCGCATCGCCTATGAGCTCATGCCCTTCCTGATCGGCGAAGTGTTGCTGCTTCTGCTGATCGCCTATGCCCCGGCGTTCACCCTATGGGTGCCGCGCGCGCTGGGATTCTGAAATCACGCGACCGATATACCCCTTGGAGGAAAAAGCATGCGAAGTCTGTGTAAACACCTCGTGAGTGCCGCTCTGGTCGGCGCGCTCAGTCTGACCGTTCCGCTCGCCGGCCATGCCGCGAAGACGATTCGCTTTGGCCATGATAACAAGGCCGATATGACCGAGAATCCCGCGCAGGCATTCACCGGCGTGTTTGCCAACCTGGTGAAGTCTTCCACCAACGGTGAAGTGACGGTCGAAGTTTTTCCCAATAACCAGCTGGGAAGTGCAAAGGAGCACATCCAGATGGTGCGTGACGGGATTATCCAGGGCACGCTCGCCTCCGTCGGCGCGCTTGCCAGCTACTACCCGCGGATCGGCGTCCTTAACCTGCCGTTCGCATTCGACGATATCTCCGCGACCTACGAGGTCTTCGATGGCAAGTTCGGCAGGGCGTTGGCCGCCGATATCGAGGAGAAACTGGGCAACGTGAAGGTGCTCGGGTTCCCGGATACGGGGGGATTCTTTTCGATCACCAACTCGGTACGACCGATCGAGTCCCTGGAAGACTTCGAGGGCATCCGTATCCGTACGATGACGTTGCCCGCTCACCAGAAGCTCATCCAGTCGCTGGGTGGCGAGGCCTACCCACTTGCCTGGGGTGAGGTTTATTCGGCCCTGCAAACCGGTGCCATCGACGGCCAGATGAATCCTGTCCCAACGGTGTCGTTTGCAAAGTTCGACGAGGTCCAGGACTACCTGACCCTGACAAACCACCTGTTCTCACCCTACATCCTGCTGATCAATCGAGATTTCTACGACAGTCTCACCGAACATCAGCAGAACGTTCTGCGTGCGGCCGCCCGCTCGGGTATCGCTGCTTCGAGGGGTATGTCGCGGATTATCGAGGCGTCCGAGGACCGTGGACTGGCCGGATTGTCAGAGAAGATGGAGGTCAATGCGCTCTCGCCCGACGTCAGGGAGAAGTTTCGCGAGGTGGCCCAGCCGGCCGTTCGCAAGTATCTCGAGGACAACCTGGACGAGCAGGGTCAGGAGCTCCTCAAGCTCTTCATCGAGGAATCGCAGGCTGCCAACAACGACCACTATTTGCAGTAATCCGGTAACTGCCTTCCGGGTAATGGTCCCGGGAGGCTTCCACAGGAGTATTCATGAAGGCTTTCGTTGCATCCATCGCCACCGAGACCAATACGTTCTCACCGGTGTATACGGATATGAGTTCGTTTCGGGCGAGTCTCTATGCGCCTCCTGGCCAACACCCCGAGACCCCCACGTTGTGTAGCGCGCCCTTCATTGCCGCTCGCCGGCGTTTTGCGGAACTGGGCTGGGAGCTGGTCGAGGGCACTGCAGCCTGGGCTGAGCCCGGCGGGTTGGTTAACCGCCGGACCTATGAGCACTTGCGCGACGAAGTGCTTGAGCAACTGCGTGCAGCGATGCCGGTCGACGGTGTCCTGCTTGGTCTGCATGGCGCGATGGTGGCAAACGGTTACGATGACTGCGAGGGTGATATCCTCGAGCGGGTGCGCGAAATTGTCGGCCCCGACGTGACGGTCGCCGCTGAGCTGGACCCGCACAGTCACCTGACCCAGAAGCGCCTCGACAATGCGGACCTTCTTATCGCGTTCAAGGAATTTCCCCATACAGACTTCCTGGACCGGGCAGAGGAGCTCGTCGAACTGGCCGTTCGACACATGCGCGGTGAGATCAAGCCGGCGATGTCTGCATTCGACTGCCGGATGATCGAGGTCCTGCCTACCAGCATCGACCCCATGCGTTCGTTCCTGGAGCGCGTACGCCGTATCGAGGCGGACAATCTCAATGTGCTGTCCATTTCCGTCATCCATGGTTTTATGGCCGGCGACGTTCCTGATATGGGAACGCGGGTGCTGGTCATCACCGATGACGCGGGGACACTGGGTGACGCTATCGCCCGCAAGCTCGGCATGGAGCTGTTCTCGTTCCGCGGTCGTGCCAGGCCCCCTTATCGGGGCCCGGCGGATGCCGTGGCCCGCGCGAAAGCCAGCCCCGAGCGGCCGGTTGTTCTTGCGGATGTTTGGGACAACCCTGGAGGCGGGGTAGCCGGTGACGCGACGCTTATCCTGCGGGAACTGGTTGCCCAGGGCGTAACAGACGCTGCGGTAGGTACGATCTGGGATCCAGTCGCCGTGCAATTGTGTGTCGCAGCCGGCGAGGGCGCCCACATTCGTCTGCGCTTCGGCGGCAAGACCGATGAAAAGGCCGGCTATCCCTACGATGCATGGGTGACCGTAAAGCGTGTGGTGCGTGATGCCCACCAGAGTTTTGGCGAAAGCCGGGTGCCGTTGGGTGATGCCGTCTGGATTGCCATGGACCAGGGTATCGATGTCATCCTGAATTCGGTGCGCTCGCAATCCTTTTCTCCGGACCTGTTCAGTAACCTGGGGATCGATCCGATGGACCGCCATATCCTCCTCATCAAGTCCACCAATCATTTTCACGAGGCCTTCGCCCGTATCAGCAACGAGATCATTTACGTGGACGCCGGTGCGCCGTATCCAAGCGATCCTCGCACCACGAAGTACCGCAAGTTGCGTCGCGATATCTGGCCGATTGTCGAAAATCCCCATGGCAACTGAGCGTGGCTTCGATACGCTGTGGGGAGCCCGAACAACGCGGGTTAGTACCAAACCGGGAGAGGGAATCATGACGCCATGCGCATATACATTGGGTGAACCTTTGCTGCGCTTCAGTGCAGATCACCAGGGGTTGATTGAGACTGCGGGCGCATTGGGCGTACATGTCGGCGGGGCTGAGGCCAACGTGGCGGTGGGGCTCGCTCGCCTGGGTACACCCAGCGCAGTGCTCACCCAATTACCGGACAACAGTCTGGGAAGTCGGGTCCGTGGTGAACTTGAGCGCTTTGGCGTCGATACGAGTCTCATCACGACCGTAAAGGGTGCCCGTATGGGGCTGTATTTCCACGAGGAAGGCCCGGCTCCGCGTGGGGGGCGGGTGATTTATGATCGTGCGGGTTCCGCCATGGCGAATCTGACGCCCGCCGATCTACCGCTCCACCTGTTCGCGGATGGCGCTGCAGGCCTGCTCCATACCACGGGAATTACGCTGGGGATAGGAGATGGGTCGAGGGCTGCGGCTATGGAAGCCATGGATGCGGCCCGGCAAGCCAATGTGCCGGTCAGCTTCGATATCAATCACCGAAGCGGGCTTTGGGACTGTGCTACCGCTCGTCCGCACTATGAGGCGGCTATCGCTGCTGCCGATGTCGTATTCGTTGCCGAACGGGATATCAAAGCCATCTGGCCGGAGCTGGATGGTCCCGAGGCACTGCACCGTCACTTTGCTATGCCGTTGCTGGTCGTCTCAAGGGGCGCCGCCGGCGCCCTGGCCATCAGGGCAGGTTGCCCGACGGCACATCATCCGGCCTTTCCGGTCAGCGGGTCCGCCTGTCGGATCGGTCGTGGTGACGCCTTCGCCGCCGGATTCCTTCACGCCTGGCTAAACGGAATGGGAACGGATGACGCGCTGGCCTGGGGCTGCGCGAGCGCTGCCTTCAAATACACTTTGCCAGGCGACCTCCCGTTGCTGGACGCCAGCTCTGTTGCCAATCTCGTGGCAACGGGCTTTGGCGATGAAATCGTCCGCTGAACTTCTATCTACCTGGCACCAGCACGGGTTAACAGCAGCGGTATGGGCTCGTCGACAAGCATTTGCTCGGGCCTCCGATAACCATACTGAGGAAGACGTGGACGGCCAAAATCTGGACAATAGCGGCATCTGATCCCAGGAATTGACAACCAGGCCTTAATCAGAGGCCGATCAAACCTGCCAACATTCTCCAAGCCCGGTACCCCAGTAATGGAAATCAACGTCCGCTTCCTCGAAAACCTCAGGCTCGAAGCCAAGTTTGACGATTTCAGCGTCATCACCGATCAGCCGATACGCTACAAGGGCGACGGCTCTGCGCCCAGTCCTTTCGACTACTTCCTGGCCTCGTCGGCGCTGTGTGCGGCCTATTTCGTGCGGGTGTATTGCAAGGCCCGGGATATTCCGACGCACAACATCCGCCTGTCGCAGAACAACATCGTCGATCCTGAAAACCGCTACAACCAAATCTTCAAGATCCAGGTAGAGCTGCCGGAGGATATTTCCGAGAAGGACCGGCAGGGCATCCTGCGTTCGATCGATCGCTGTACCGTCAAGAAGGTGGTGCAGACGGGCCCCACGTTCGATATCGAGACGGTGGAGAATATCGCCGAGGATGCCCAGGCACTGTTGATGACAATGCCTGCGGACGGCAACAAAACCTATATCGAGGGCAAGGACCTCCCGTTGGAGCAGACCATCGCCAATATGACGGGCATTCTGGCGGAGCTCGGCATGAAGATCGAGATCTCTTCCTGGCGCAATATCGTGCCCCACGTGTGGTCCCTGCATATCCGTGACGCCGCCTCGCCCACCTGCTTTACCAACGGTAAGGGAGCATCCAAGGAAAGCGCCCTGTGTTCTGCGCTGGGCGAGTTCATTGAGCGCCTGAACTGCAACTTCTTTTACAACGACCAGTTCTTCGGCGAGGAGATCGGCGACAGCGCGTTCGTGCATTATCCGAACGAGAAGTGGTTCAAGCCGGGGCCTAATGACGAATTGCCGCAAGAAATCCTGGACGACCACTGCCGGGCGATCTACGACCCGGAAGGCGACCTGCGCGGGTCCAACCTGTTCGATACCAACTCAGGACGGCCGGACCGTGGAATCTGCTCACTGCCGTTCGTTCGTCAGTCGGATGGCGAAGTGGTGTATTTTCCGTCGAACCTGATCGAGAACCTGTTCCTCAGCAACGGCATGAGTGCCGGTAACACCATCAATGAAGCTGAGGTGCAGTGCCTGTCGGAAATCTTCGAACGGGCAGTAAAGAAGCAGATCATCGAGCAGGAAATCGTGCTGCCGGACGTGCCGAAAGCGGTACTCGACAAGTATCCGCACATCGTCGAAGGCCTGGAGGGGCTGGAGAAGCAGGGCTTCCCGGTACTGGTCAAGGATGCGTCCCTGGGCGGCCAATTCCCGGTCATGTGCGTCACGCTCATGAATCCTCGGACGGGCGGCGTATTTGCCTCCTTCGGGGCGCATCCAAGCTTTGAAGTGGCGCTAGAACGCAGTCTCACCGAGCTGTTGCAGGGCCGCAGTTTCGAGGGGCTGAACGATGTGCCGCCACCCACCTTCAATAGTCTGGCGGTGTCAGAACCCAACAACTTCGTCGAGCACTTTATCGATTCGACGGGCGTTGTGTCCTGGCGTTTCTTCAGTGCCAACCATGATTACGAATTCTGTGAGTGGGATTTTTCAGGTACGAACGAAGAGGAAGCCGCGCGCCTGTTCGGCATCCTCAAGGACATGGGTAAGGAAGTCTACGTGGCCGTCTATGAGGACCTGGGCGCACCGGCCTGCCGCATCCTGGTGCCGGGTTATTCCGAGGTCTATCCGGTCGAAGACCTGATCATGGACAATACCAACATGGCCCTGGACTATCGCGAGGATATTCTCAACCTCCATACCCTCAGCGACGAACAGTTGGCAGATCTGGTCGAGCGGCTGGAGGCGAGCCAACTCGACGATTACATGACGATCATCACGTTGATCGGTGTCGAGTTCGATGAGAATACCGTCTGGGGCCAGCTCACGATCCTGGAGCTGAAGGCGCTGATTTGCCTGGCCCTGCGATGGCACGAAGAAGCGCTCGAGTTCGTCGAAGCCTTCCTGCAGTTCAATGACAATACCGTCGAACGTGGACTGTTCTACCGCGCGGTATGCGCCGTACTGGAAATTGCCCTGGACGATGAGCTCGAGTTGGACGACTACCTGTACAACTTCCGCCGCATGTTTGGCGATGAGACGATGGACTCGGTGGTTGGCACGGTTAACGGCACCGTACGTTTCTATGGTCTGACGCCGACCAACATGAAGTTGGAGGGCCTCGATAAGCACCTCAGGCTGATCGAGAGCTACAAGAAGCTGCATGCTGCTCGGGCGGCGAGATCGGGACATCCGGTGGCCCGGGTCGCGCAGTGAGCACTAGTGCAAATGACAGGGACGTCGATAGCGAGTGACAGCCAGCGGGAATACGTCCAGGTAGGAAGCGGAGTTCCCTAAGGGGAATTTCGAACTGCTTTTCATTCTTCAAGGAACGTCAATTTGAAAAGCTCACAACAATTCTGGGACAAGGCCGCACCCCGCTACGCCAAAAGCCCGATCCGCGACGAGAAAACCTACCAGAAGAAGCTCGCCGTCACCCAGGGTTACTTCCATCCTGACTGGCAGGTGCTGGAATTCGGTTGCGGTACTGGCAGCACGGCGATCATCCACGCGCCTCACGTCGAACACATTCTGGCAACCGATGTGTCCAGCAAGATGCTAGAGATCGCCGAGCAGAAAGCACGCGATGCCCATGTCAGCAATGTCAGTTTCCGACAGGGGACGTTAGAGACTCTTGAGTTGGCGACGGAGAGTTTCGATGCCGTGCTTGGGCTCAATATCCTGCATCTTCTTGAGGACGTTGAGTCGGCTATCGTCAGGGTGGGGGAGGTACTCAAGCCGGGCGGTATATTTGTCTCCAGCAGTGCATTGATCGCCGACCTGAAAGTCCACTGGCGCATACTGATCCCAATCATGCAACGGTTGAATTTGGCTCCGCCTGTAAGCCGCTTCAACAAGACTGGGCTCATCAACCTTTTGACTACGGCGGGTTTTTCGATCGAATACGTGTGGCAGCCAAAGAGGGATTCGGTTTTTATTATTGCCAGGAAAAAGTGATTGTGACCTCCGAAGCCCCCAGTTCGCAAGTTCGGTCAGTGCTCAGAGAAGCGGTATCTCGATGGGGCATGTGCGGCTGGTCGCTCAGTCAATTGTTTTATGTATTCGCTCGGATAAACCTGTATGGTGGATGCGGACGTTGGCGATCCTTTCCGCGAGGTCCGCTGGAGCGATCGGGTTTCATGCCGGAGAAGGTGAGTCAAATCTGTAATCAGCGGTCGTTATTGGACGCAGTTCGGGCCCCCCTTTATGACTGACTTGCGGCCATTTCTTCCCGAATCGGCATTCTCCCTCTTCAGCGAGGCTCGTTCCGCGCCGGTTTTCATCGTGCTTGATATCGATGGTTTTGTAGTGGCCTGGCCCGTCGGTGCAGAGGCCTTGCTGGGCTGGTCTGCAGAAGAAGCTCAGGGGCACTATTGGACTGAAATCCTTGACGGTCGTGATCCCCTGCCTACGCCTTTGTCCTATCCATCCGCCGAATCCTGCCACGAGGCCGAGACCAGCGCGAGGTATTGGCAGCGCTGTTGGGGTGGGGCTGAGATCTTCATCGAGGACATAACCTCTCCGCTCTATGGCAAGTACAACGAACTTGTCGGCTTTGGCAAGAGCCTGCGTCGGGTGACCGACGAATCAATTGGTGAAACGATCTCTTCCGGCGATGACGTGCTCATCGAGCAGCGTCAGCTGGAGGCTGCTATCGCCCACGCCCCTGTAGGGGTGGTGGTTGCTGATGCGCGGGGCGTGGTGTTGAAGATGAATGACGCGCATCAACGTCTGTGGGGCATTGAGCCGCCGGTAAACGTCGATCTTGGTCAGTTGCCTAATTTCCGGGCTTGGCACCTGGAGCGCCCAGGTAGACCCCGCAGGCCGCTTGAGCTGGACGAATGGCCCTTGGTTCGGGCATTGAAGGGGCAAACCGTCACGAATGAAATATTCGAAATCGAAACGTTCGATGTGCCGCCTGAGCGCAAGATTGTGCAGGCTTCCTCGGCGGCTGTTCGTGACAAACAGGGCAACATCGTCGGTGCGGTTATTTCAGCGGTCGATGTTACTGCCCAGCACAAAGCGGAAGCCATCGAAAGGGACACGTCCGCGCGTTTGAAGTTTGTCATGGATGCCAGCCGCATTGGCGACTGGGATCTCGACCTGGTGAACGACACGGCACAGCGCTCCCTGATTCACGACCAGTGCTTCGGCTATCCCGAGGGTGCGCCTCACTGGGGACGCGAGACCTTCCTTGAACATGTCCATCCGGGCGACAGGGCCTGGGTCGAAGGTGAGTTTGCCAAGGCGGTTGCAGAGGGCAAGGATCTGGATGTCGAGTGCCGGGTCGTCTGGCCTGATGGAAGCATTCATTGGATTCACGCACAGGGCCGCTTCTACGCCAGCCAGGGGCGTTTAACGCGGATGACCGGTATTGTGCAGGAAGTCACCGAGCGGAAGCTGGCGAGTCAACAGATCCTGCACGCCTCATTACACGATCCCCTGACTGACCTGCCCAATCGCGCCAAGCTCTTTGAGTATTCAAGCCATCTCCTTGCCCACAACCATCGGTCGGGGCAACAAGCCGCCACCTTCTTTCTGGACCTGGACCGATTCAAGCAGATCAATGATTCTCATGGCCATGCGGTCGGCGACGCGCTACTCCAGGAGGTGGCGCTCCGGCTACGGCAGTGTGTCCGTGCCGAAGATTTCCTGGTCCGCCTGGGCGGGGATGAGTTCCTGGTTCTGTACCCTGAGATTGCCGACGATGAAACCGCGGCTGAGATGGCGCGTAATTTCATCGAACGCGTCAGTGCCCCATACCGCATTCAGGGAAAGTCGCTGACATTGGGGATATCGGTTGGGATCAGCCTGTTCCCAAAGGATGGCACGGATATCGATACGCTGATCAGCCATGCGGATCTGGCCATGTACCAAGCCAAGCAGAGTGGCCGTGGCCAGTACAGTTTCTATTCTCGCGCATTGGCTGCGGATGCTCGCTTAAAGCACATAATCGAGCATAAGCTGTCGGAGACGATCCGGGACAAGGGCTTCCATCTCGCCTACCAGCCCATTTTCGATCTGACGTCCGGTGAGATCGTTAGCGTTGAAGCCCTTCTGCGCTGGAGCGACACGAATATCGGGCCGGAACAGTTTGTGCCGGTCGCGGAAGCCACCGGTATGATCGGGGCGGTCGGGGGGTGGCTGCTTGACGAAGTAGCCGATCAGTATGCGGCGTGGCAGAACATGAACCTGCCTCCGCTGCCCATTGCCATTAATATTTCCGTGGTCGAGTTGCGGGATCACGAATTTGTCGACCGTTTTTTCGAGAGCTTGGCGAAGGCGGGGCTTCCGCCCGATGCCATACAGGTTGAACTCACCGAAACGACGGCCATGGACGACATCGAATTTAAGATAGGACAGTTGTCGAAGCTGAGAAGCAGGGGAGTAACAATCGCACTGGATGATTTCGGCACCGGACACTCCAGCTTGACTTACCTTGCCCGTCTGCCGGTGAACAAGGTAAAGATCGACAAGTCGTTTATTACCGGTCTTGGATCGAATAGCGTGAGCCAGACGATAACGGGGGCAATCGTCGCGCTATCTCGTAATCTGGGGCTTGATGTGGTCGCCGAAGGTGTAGAGACGCAAAGTACGCTTGAGCACGCGCGCGCCTTGGGCTGCCAGCAGGGCCAAGGCTTTCATCTTGCGCGGCCAATGACGTGCGATGATTTTGACGCGTGGTACCGGAAGTATCTACGTAGGGATAAAACGCTACCCTTATTCTCCTCATAACGTCGTGGCTCGCCGGGTTGGTGGCCTTCTTTATAGCGACTTTCCTGCCAATAGCGATCCCCTTTAAACAACGTGATCGTCAGTATCGGTGACGACTCAGTCGGCCCTTGCTGGAGCTAACCCACTGTCAGCACGGCCGAGCCGGTAAATCGGCCGTGACGCAGATCCTCCAGTGCCTCGTTGGCCTTCTCCAATGGATAGGCGTTGACGGTCGTGTTGATGGGAATGCGTGCGGCCAGCGGCAGGAATTTCTCGCCATCGCACCGGGTGAGATTTGCGATAGAGCAGATTTCCCGCTCGCCCCATAGGATGTCGTAGGGGAAGGAAGGGATGTCAGACATGTGAATGCCGGCGCATACGACGCGTCCGCCCTTACGTATGGCTCGGAGTGCTGCGGGCACCAGTTCGCCGCTCGTCGCGAAGATGATGGCTCCGTCCAGGGTATCGGGCGGCGTGCTGGTCGAGTCCCCGGCCCAGACAGCGCCGAGGGAGCAGGCAAAGGCCTGTGCTTCGGTGTCCCCGGGCCGAGTAAATGCGTAGACCATTTGGCCTGCATCGCGAGCCACCTGGATCAGGATATGCGCCGCCGAGCCGAACCCATAAAGTCCTATTCGTTTGCTGTCCCTGACTTTCCGGTAGGCGCGATAGCCGATCAGTCCGGCGCAAAGTAATGGGGCCGCCTGCAGATCGCTGAAATCCTGGGGGATAGGGAAGCAATACCGCGCGTCGGCCACAGTGAACTCCGCAAACCCCCCATTGATCTGATAGCCGGTGTAACGGGCCTGGTCACACAGGTTTTCCTGGCCATGGCTACAGAAGTCACAATGGCCACAGCTGCTGCCCAGCCACGGCACGCCTACCCGTTGGCCCAGTTCGAAGTCCGTAACATGGGCACCGATCTGTGTGACCTCGCCCACGATCTGATGCCCGGGAATAAGCGGTAGCACGGGCTCGGTGAGATCAGCGTCCAGCACATGTAGATCCGTTCGGCAAATACCGCAAGCGGTGACGCGAAGTTGGAGCTGGTGCGTCTCCGCCTGAGGAATGGGGATATCGGTGAGCTCAAGGGGTTGGCGCTGATGGCGGAGAATCATGGCTCGCATGGCGGCTCTCCAGTGGCGTTTCTATTAGCGTAACCCAGTCGCAACGGATCGTTTTGTCGTGAATCAATGCGGACGTAAACCCTGTGTTCCGGTTTGTTGAAACCGGGCGCCGGTCGGGAAATAGGCGCCCGTTTTAATGGTCTGGTGCGATCCCTCGCGCTTGGCGGGAAAACACATCGTCTGCCATATCCTTATGTTATCGGGCCACGTCCGTATCTCATACGCCCGATCCATAATTGCGTCTGCGTCCATACTCCACGATTATCAAATGCCCGCAGGAGTTCACGATGACGGATGCGGAGACGCTCGCGTTACGGCAGGCGTATCGAGTCTCCCAACACTTTGCGGATATAGAGCAAACGCACCAACACCAACGCGACAACCGTAAGCGGCGTTGCCAGCAGTAGGCCCAGCACGCCGAACATCAGGCTCATCAGCAATTGCACGGCCAGAAGTAGTGCCGGGGCGATAGCCAGGTTGCGCTGCTGAATGAGTGGCGTTATCAGGTAACTTTCCAGGGTCTGGATAGCAAGGTAGAGCAGCACGACCCACAGGGCCATTGAGGGGCTTACGGACCAGCCGACCAGGACGGCTGGAATGACTGACAGGATCGGTCCGATATTGGGAATGAATGAAAGCGCAGCCGCTACGAACGCCAACGCGGCAGCTGAAGGAATACCGAGGGCGAACAGGCCAATCCAGGTCAGTATCCCGACGACACTCAGAGACAGCAAGCGTCCTAATAGCCACCAGCGGAGGGCGTGACCCAGTTCATCGAGAAGTCGCTCTGCGACATCCCTGCGGCGCGGTACGACGAGCTGTATCACACCGCTCTTGTACAGACCCGGTGTCGCCGCGAAATAGGTGCCGGTGACCATGATAAAGAGAAGTGCAGTAATCGCACCCAGGGTCGAAGAGAACATACCGGCGATTCGGCTGAAGTTTTCGGCAGTCAACAAGGCTCTACTCTGCTGCTCGGAGAGCCGGAAAGCCTCACTCAGGAACGTATGCTGATGCACTTGCGACTTCAGCTCCTGCAGTATCTCCGGCAATAGTTGTTGCAGTTGCTGAACACCGCTGAGCACTTTGGGGCCAAACTGCCAGATTATCAGCGCGACCACGGCCAGCGAAGACAGGAGCGAGAGCACCACCGCCAGCCGATACGGGACATGGGCATGCCGACTTGTAAAGCCGGCGACACCGCTCAACGCGAGCCCCCAAAGCATGCCTCCGAAAAGCAGCAGGAAGAAATCTGAATAGAACCAGAAGCCCAACAGCAGGAGGACTGTGGCGGTAACCAGGCCGATGATCTTGAGGCTGTTCAGGATCAACGAATCCATTAACTATCCTTGTCTTTGGCGTAGTCGACATTCTGTGCCAACCCTCACTGTGCCGTTTCCGGTATGGTGAGATCAATTAACACGGGTTACTGAGAGGAAGGAGCGTACGTTGACGTCATGTTTATCACGATTACGGCGTCAGTATCTTTATCTCCCGGTTCCATCGATCCATAAACGCCTTACGGCGCATGGGATCGACAAAAGCCAGCAACGAGGCGTCGATAGGAATCGGGTAGAGGCGTTCGCCCACCTGGTCGCGCAGGCGTTGAGCGGTGTAGGGGCCGATGACGTCAGGCAGCACACTGAATAGCGGCGTACTTCCGGCGAGGGTCTTCTGACCTTCGACGCTGAGCAGGAAATCCACGAAGATCCTGGCGGCGACCGGATGTGGGGCGTCCCGGTGTACGAACGCCATACGCATCATGACCAGGGCATAGTCCTGGGGGATCTGGACGATCAGGTCAGGGTGACTGCGTGCCCAGTGCATGGCGTAGGAACCCAGAAGGTTATAGCCCACCCAGTAGGTGCCATCAGTGAGGCCTTCGAGCATGTCCCGGGTGTTGTTCTCGAGGATGACTCCTGCGGCACCCATGGCGGCCACGAGATCCCAGAACCGGGGGGAATAGCGGGCATCCTGCTGGAAAAGTGTATAGCCGATCCCGCTCCCCGAAGGTGAATAAGTGGTGACGCGCCCTTTGAGCAAGTCCTGGTGGCTCTCGAGCAGGGTATGAAGGTCCGCATGTGTGGTCGGCGGCATCATGTGACGCGCCAGGTCGAGCCGATACACGGTGACGATCGGTTCGAACGTGAAACCGAAGACTTCATTACGCCACTTGGCCCATTCAGGCCAGTTGCGGGCGGCGTCGCTGTCCACGGGCTGGGCCAGCCCCTCGTTGACCCTGGCCATCTGCCACGGCATGGCGGAACTGATGACAACATCCGGGGCAGGCCGGGCGTGGCGCGCTTTCTCGTCGACATCCAGCGTGGATCGGTCGTTATAACGCAAGTCGATCTCAGGGTGGGCGCGCTCAAAAGCCTCGAGCAAGGGCGCGACGACCTGCCGGTCCAGGGCGGCCTCGACTTCAAGGGGCGTTCTGGCCTGGGCTATGGCCAGCGCGGGTAACAGCCAGAGCAGGAGATACGTCGGTAACCGATTCCTCATTTCAGGTTTTCTCCCTCCAGGATGGGAAAACGCACGCCTACCCAGAGCCCCTTTTCGGGTTCGCTGCGGACCTCCAAGGTGGCGTGATGACGGCGGGCGATCGAGTCGACGATGGCGAGGCCCAGGCCTGAACCCTCAGTATCCTGGCGTCCGCCACGTTCGAAGGGTTGGTGCAGGCGATCCAGCAGATCGCGATTGACGCCGGGACCGTTGTCCCGAATGGTCAGCAGGGCAGTATTGTTTAGCCGGGCCAGGCCGAGGGTGATCTCGCTCCCGGGTGGTGTGTAGCGTAAGGCGTTGTCGATCAGGTTGCCGATCATTTCCCGCAGTGACCAGGGTTCTCCCTGCACCGGAACCGGCCCGTCCGGCATGTCGCCCAGTCCCAGGTCGTGATACCGCGCATCATCGCGTTCTGCCCATTCCATGACTGTTTCACGCAGTAGGGAGGCCAGGTCGATCCGGCTCGGCGTGCCTTCCTCACCGTGGCGCAAGCGTGCCAGGCTCAGTAACTGCCCCGCCAGACGACTGGTGCGTGCGGAGCTGTCATGCACGGTTTGCAGGGCCTGGCGCCAATCTTCCGGGCGGTTGCTGTGCAGTGCCAACTCACTGGTGCTCTGCAAACCCGCGAGCGGCGTCTTGAGCTGGTGACTGGCATCGGCGGTGAAACGCAACAGCGCATCGCGGCCTTCGCGCTGGCGTTCGAACAGGGCATTCAGCGTATCCGCCATATCGTAGAGTTCGCCGGGTACCTTGGCGTTCAGCGGGCTGACATCGTCGGCATCCCGTTGGCGTATCAGGTGACGCAACCGGCGCACCGGTCCCAGCGCCGTACGGATCGCAAGCAGCATTAACAGCCCTGTGAGTATGACCATGGCCACAAAGCGGGTCAGGGCCCGCGCGAAAAGATCCCTGGCCAGGGCTTCGCGGCCGGACAGGGTGTGGCTGACCCAGATCTGTACGGGCTCGACGGATTCCCAGCCGGCGGATTTCAGCTCGCGACCGTAGAGTCGGATCGGGGCGCCCTGGTAGTCGACGAATTGCCAAACTGGTTTGCTCTGGGCGTTGACGCGCAATTGATCTGTCACCACGCCTTCGAGATTCCCGGTGACTTCACGGCCTTCCGTATCGAGGATGGTATAGAACACGCGCTCCTGCTGGTCGGTGGCGAGGATTTGGAATGCGGCTGCCGGTATTTCCACTACGGGGCGGCCATCCTGCCACTGGATCGCCTCGGCGATGGTCAGACTGGCGGCTTCGAGTTGACTGTCGAAGGCACGGTTCGCTGCCCGTTGGGCGCTGGTGTACGCCTCAACCAACAGAAATGTGCCCAGTACGCCGACGGTGGCCAGGAGCCATACGCCCAACCGACGTTTGAGCGTGCCATCGATGATGATCACGCAGGATCGTCCTCCAGCCGGTAACCCAGCCCGCGTA
This sequence comes from Marinobacter nanhaiticus D15-8W, assembly GCF_036511935.1. Taxonomy (NCBI): domain Bacteria; kingdom Pseudomonadati; phylum Pseudomonadota; class Gammaproteobacteria; order Pseudomonadales; family Marinobacteraceae; genus Marinobacter; species Marinobacter nanhaiticus. Next base: position 1,429,808 of record NZ_AP028878.1, read on the forward strand.
GCGTGCGGATATGGACACCGCTGCCCTGGAGTCGCTTGCGCAGCCTGCTGATGTATAGATCGAGGGCGTTGGGCCCGGCCTCGCCAAAACCGAACAGCCGATCAATCAGTTGCTCCCGGGGCGCGATGCGCCCGGCGTGGAGCAGCAGGCCCTCCATTAACCCCAGCTCCCGAGGCGGCAGGTCCATGCGCTCACCGTGCAGGGTGACTTCACCGGATGCAGGGTCAAAGCACAGCGGGCCGAACCGGAGCCTGTTGTCGGTGCGTTGTTGGCTACGGCGGAGCAGCGCGCGTACCCGGGCCTGGAGCTCGGCCAGGGAGAAAGGCTTGGTCAGGTAGTCGTCGGCGCCCAGGTCGAGTCCCTCGACGCGCTCGGCGACGCCATCGCGGGCAGTCAGGATCATGACCGGTGTGGCATCCCCGTGTTTGCGTATCTCCTCCAGCAACGACAGGCCGCTGCCGTCCGGGAGTCCCAGGTCGAGGACCACCAGATCGAACTGACTGTGCGCCATCGCCGCCCGCGCCTCTCTCAGACTGGCGAATATCTCCACCGTATTGCCCAGCGGGGCAAGGCCCTGGGTCAGGGAATCGGCGATCAACGGATCGTCCTCGACGACAAGCAGGCGCATGGTTTCCGGCTCTCACAGGTGGGGGCGGCAATGAAAGGCAACTGACAGGTTGATGACAGGTTGCGTCCCTAGAATGAATCGGGTCATCGACATGATGAACGGCGGGGACGTTTCCTGACGCCCTCGCGGCAAAACAAATACAACAGGAGTCCAACATGAAATTCAACTCCGCATTCCTTCGCTGGTCTGCGCCGCTGGTTATGGGCGCGGCACTGATGACCGGCAACGCGCATGCCCAATCCGAAACCACCGAATGTATCGCGCCCGCCAAACCCGGCGGTGGCTACGACCTGACCTGTCGGCTGGCGGCCAACGGCCTGCAGGAGACCGGGCTGATCGACAAGCCCATGATGGTCAGTTACATGCCTGGCGGTATCGGTGCGGTCGCGTACAACCACGTCAATGGCGTGCGCGATGACGACCCCAACCTTATTGTCGCGGCCAGTACCGGTGCCGCAGTCAACCTGGCCCTGGGTAAGTTCGGCCAGTACGACGCTGACGAGGTTCGCTGGGTCGGCGCACTGGGTGTCGACTACGGCGCTATCGTGGTCAAGGCCGATGCACCCTGGAAAACCCTTGATGAACTCATGAAGGACCTTAAGGGCCAGCCCAACAAGATCGTGTTTGGTGCCGGCGGCACCGTAGGCAGCCAGGACTGGATGAAGGCAGCACTGACCGCGAAGGCGGCAGGTATTTCCCCACGGGAGCTTCGCTATGTGGCGTTTGAAGGCGGTGGCGAATCCTTGGCGGCACTGCTCGGTGACCACATCGAGGTGTTCACCGGTGACCTGTCCGAACTGCGCCCGCATCTGGAAAGCGGCAAGATCCGTGTGCTCGCCTCCCTGTCAGAGGAGCGCATGGGCGAGCCCTATGAGGGGATTCCCACCGCGGCCGAGCAAGGCTATGACGTTCAGTGGCCGATCTGGCGCGGCTATTACATGGGGCCGGATGTGAATGACGAAGCCTACCAGAAGTGGGTGAGCAAGCTTGAAAAGCTGGCCGGCAAGGAGAAGTTCGCCGAGATGCGGGAAGCGCGCGGTCTGTTCCCCATGTCCCGTTTCGGCGACAGCTTCGACACTTATGTGAAGGATCAGGTCGTCCAGTTCAAGCAGCTCGCTGAAGAAGTAGGGCTGAAGCAATGAGGATCGCCGCCGACCGTATTCTGGGGCTCGCCTTGATCGGTCTGGCGGCATTCGCCGCCTTCAATGCCACCCAGTTCCAGGTCACGTTCAGCTACGAGCCCGTCGGGCCCAAAGCGTTTCCCATCCTGCTCTCGGTGGTATTGGCGGCCCTGTCGCTGGTGCTTGTATTCCGCCCGGGCGAGAACGGGGAATGGCCTGAAAAGCAGGTGGTGCTGAAACTGGTGGCGGTGCTGGCCGTGCTCCTGGTCTATGCATTGTTGTTCACTCGCCTTGGATTCCTCGTGACCACCTTCCTGGCGGTATTCTCCCTATCGCGTCTGTTCGATGCCACCTGGCTCAAGGCATTGGTGGCAGGCGTCCTGATGGCCATCGGGAGCTACTACCTGTTCACCCTCGGGCTTGGAATTTCCTTGCCAGGCGGCCGTTGGCTGCCCGATTTCAACTGAGGTGCCTGGCATGTTCGATTTTCTGATCCAAGGTTTTGATGTTGCCCTCAGCCCCCTTAACCTGGGGCTCGCATTCCTGGGCGCGTTGCTCGGGACGCTATTTGGCGCCTTGCCCGGTATCGGCCCGATCAACGGTATCGCCATCCTCATGCCGCTGGCCTATACCCTCGGCTTACCGGCTGAATCCGCCCTGATCCTTTTGGCTGGGGTGTACACCGGGGCCGAATACGGCGGACGCATGTCGAGCATCCTGCTCAATGTGCCAGGTGATGCCGGCGCCGTCATGACTACCCTCGACGGTCACCCGTTGGCCAAGAAAGGGTTGGCAGGCCCGGCCCTGGGGCTGTCGGCCGTCAGCTCCTTCGTAGGTGCAACGATCGCAATCATCGGCCTGACGCTGTTTGCGCCCCTGTTGGCGGAAGTGGCGGTGATGTTCGGCCCTGCTGAATTCTTTGCGCTGATGGTGTTCGCCTTTGCATCCATGTCCGTGATGATGGGCAAGGACCCGATCAAGACCGGTATTGGTGCGGTGCTTGGTGTCATGGTCGCTATGGTCGGCGTGGATTCCGGAACCGGCGTCATGCGTTACACCTTCGGTATGGCTGAGCTTTACGACGGCGTCGACTTCGTCGTGATGATCATCGGTCTGTTTGCCATCAGCGAAATCCTGCTCATGCTGGAGCACGCCAACCGCAAGGACGCTAGCGACGAAATGCCGCCATTGGGCCGGGTCATGGTCAGTCTCAAGGAACTGCTCTACTGCAAGTGGACCATGCTGCGTAGCGGCGTGATCGGCTTTATCGTCGGTGTCCTGCCGGGAACCGGCGCGTCCGTTGCGGGCGCAGTGACTTACACGACTGAGAAGCGCCTGTCCGACAAGGACAACACGTTCGGTACCGGTGATATGCGCGGGTTGGCGGCGCCGGAGGCGGGCAACAACGCGTCTGCGGCAGGTTCGTTCGTGCCCATGCTGACGTTGGGGATTCCAGGTTCGGGTACTACGGCAGTGCTGCTCGGTGCTCTGATGCTCTACAACATTACCCCGGGCCCAATGCTGTTTTCGGAGCGCCCGGAAGTGGCGGGCGGCCTGATTGCCTCGCTCTACATCGGCAATATCGTGCTCCTCGCACTCAATCTGCCGCTGGCCGGCCTGTTCGCCAAGGTGTTGACGATTCCCCGCTGGGTGCTGGTGCCCGGCATCGCCATCCTGGCGTTCGTCGGTGTCTTCCAGTTGCACTCTGACCTGATGGCCATCTACCTGATGCTGATCATTGGTATCTTCGGCTACGCCCTGCGCAAGCTGGGATTCTCGCTGGCGCCGGTGATCCTGGGTTACGTGCTGGGTGGTCTCATGGAGGATAACCTGCGCCGCGCCCTGTCGATCAGTGGTGGCGATGTGGGCATCCTCTGGCAATCGGGTATATCGATCGGGTTGTGGATCGCGGCGGTCCTGCTCGTTGCGGTGCCCTGGTTGTTGCCAAAGCTATTGTCCCGCAAGTCGCTGGCAAGCGCTTGAGTGCGACCTTGATCGATGCATTGAAAGATCGCTGTAGCGCCGGCAGCAGGCTGCTCCCGACGCTCGCCGTTGGGGTCTGCGGCAGTGTTCTGGCCTACGCCGTGAATATGCCGCTGCCCTGGCTACTTGGGGCGTTGATTGCCACTACGGTACTCAGCCTCGCCGGTGTTCGCCTTCCCGCACCGGCGGGATCAAGGAAGGCCGTTCTGGTCGTGATTGGCGTCGTATTGGGCGCCGCCTTTACGCCGGATATGGCGGGGGATGTTGGCCGCTGGGGCGCCAGCCTGGTCATCATGTTGCTTAGTACAGCGGTCATGATGGTCGTATCGGTGTGGCTCAGTCGCCGGGTCGCCGGCAATTCGGTGGATACGGCTATCTACGCCGGGATGCCGGGCGGCCTATCGGCCGTCACGCTGATGGCTGCGGACTCGGATGCGGACCTGCGTGTCGTGGGGCTTACCCATGCGGTGCGCATTCTGGTCCTGCTGCTGGCTATTCCTCCGGTATTGCAGCTGATCGGTCACGTAAGTCTGCAGGCCAACACCACCACACTGACGCAATGGCTGGCCATGCCGGGGCTGGCCGATACCTTGATGCTTGTAGGATCCGGTATCGCCGGCGCATGGCTGGGGCGCATTCTCAGGTTGCCGAATCCGTTGCTGTTCGGGCCGGTGTTGGTGTCTGGAACCCTGCATATAACCGGTATCTGCGAGGCTACGATTCCGCCGGTGATCGTAGCCTTGGCCCAGATCGTGATCGGTGTGTCGGTCGGCGTGCGGTTTGTCGGGACGTCGCTGTCGTCGGTGGGGCTCAGCCTGATGATTGCAATAGTCCAGGCTCTGCTGTTAATGCTGATCGCCCTCGCCGCAGCGTGGGTTGGCCATCTGGTGACCGGTTATTCGCCGGCTGCGGCTTTGCTCGCGTATATGCCGGGTGGGGCGCCTGAGCTGAGTCTGGTGGCGCTGTCACTGAATATCGAGCCGGCTTTCGTGACCTCCCATCACCTGCTGCGAATCACCGTGCTGATCATGATCATGCCGCTGCTGTTGAATGTTCTTAAACGGTGTCGCGTCTGATCCTTGAAGTTGCAACGTCCAGCGACTGAGCACAATTGAAACGAGACCCATTAAGTCGATGGGTTGTATCCTTTCCGCCAAACGCACATATTGTCTTTAAGGACGTGTCTTTCGAGGTGTGATCGGGCACACCCTTCTGGATCGCGCAGGGAGGTGATCTCCAATGACGAAACAGAGCAAGACCCAACCGCGCACTGTGGCGCAAAAGCTCATCGAAGCCCACCTTGTGTCCGGCAAGATGAAACCCGGCGAAGAAATCGGCCTCAGGATCGACCAGACGCTCACCCAGGACGCCACCGGCACCCTGGTGATGCTGGAACTGGAAGCCATGGGCCTGGATCAGGCCAAGACCGAACTCTCCGCCCAGTACGTCGACCACAACCTGCTCCAGGTCGACAGCCGCAATCCCGACGACCATCTCTTCCTGAAAAGTGCCTGCGAGAAATTCGGTATCTGGTTTAGTCCGCCGGGGTCTGGCGTCAGTCATGCGGTGCATATGGAGCGCTTCGGCAAACCCGGTAAGACTCTGCTGGGTTCGGATAGTCATACCTGCGCCGCTGGCTCCATGGGTATGTTGGCGATGGGCGCCGGTGGGCTTGCGGTTGCCATGGCGATCTGTGGCGAGCCGTTCTACCTGAACATGCCCAAAGTGATGGGGGTGAAACTGACCGGCAAGCTGCCGGATTGGGTGAGCGCCAAGGACGTCGTGCTGGAGATGCTTCGCCGCCATGACGTAAAAGGCGGGGCAGGGAAGATCATCGAATACTATGGACCGGGACTTAAACACCTGTCAGCTATGGATCGCCACGTTATTGCGAACATGGGCCAGGAGATGGGGCATACGGCTACGGTATTTCCGGCGGATGATGCCGTGCGGGATTTTCTCAAACAGCAGCACCGTAAGGACGATTTCGAGAGACTCGAGGCCGATGAGGGCGCGACCTACGATGAACACGAGGAGATCGACCTGAGTAAGTTGGAGCCGTTGATCGCGCTCCCCAGCAGCCCTGGCAAGGTGGTGCCGGTGCGTGAGGTCGCGGGCGAGCCCATCTACCAGGCCTATATCGGCTCGTCTGCCAATCCCGGTTTACGGGATTTCGTGGTGCCCGCCATGATGGTCAAGGACCGCCAGGTTCACGAGGGCGTGTCGTTCGACATCAATCCCACCTCCCGGCAGGTCCTGGAAAACCTGAGCAAGTCGGGGTACTTGATGGATCTGCTCAGTGCCGGCGCGCGACTACACCAGACCGGCTGCAACGGCTGTATCGGTATGGGGCAGGCGCCCGCCACCGACCAGATCAGCCTGCGCACGGTACCCCGTAATTTCCCCGGTCGCTCCGGTACGGAAGAAGACAAGGTCTGCCTGTGCAGTCCTGAGACGGCGACGGCCTCGGCGCTTACCGGCGTGATTACCGATCCGCGGGATCTGGATATGGCTTACCCTGCCTTCAACGAACGCAAAACCTTCTATGTCGAGGATCGCAATATACTTCCGCCGGCCAAACATCCGGAGCTTAGCGTCGTGCAGAAGGGACCCAATATCAGCACGCTCCCCCTCTTCGATGGGTTGCCAGACGAGCTGACGGCACCGGTGTTGCTCAAGGTGGGGGATAACATCTCCACGGACGAAATCCTTCCGGCCGGCTCGAAGATCCTGCCTTTTCGCAGCAACATTCCGGCGATCAGCGAGTTCACCTATACGCGCGTCGACGCCTCCTACCCCGAACGCGCCAAGAAGTATCAGGAGCAGGGCTCAGTGATCGTCGGCGGCGACAATTACGGCCAGGGTTCTAGTCGCGAGCACGCTGCACTGGCGCCGCGCTATCTGGGCGTACGGGTGGTCGTTGCCAAGAGCTATTCACGTATCCATTGGCAGAACCTCTGCAACTTTGGCATTCTGCCGTTGCGTTTTGCCAAGGCGGACGATCTCGACAGGATTGAGCAGGGAGACGAACTGACATTCGCTGATTTGGCCCAAACATTGGTCTCAGGAGGAAAGATAACGGCTAAGAGCAACCGCGGTGGTGCCTTCGAATTCACCCATGATCTCAGCGAGCGCCAGATCAAGATGATACTTAAGGGCGGATTGCTGAATATGATGCGTGAGTCGCTGGCGGCCTGATCAGCTTGCCCGCCAAGTCTGCGGGGAAATCAACACGATGCCGTACCTGTCCTTCCTTTGGCCCAAGTGAGCCATGCAGGAGCCACTAACGTTCAGGTGAAACCGAACAAACCGTCCCTACAAAAAAATGGAATCGGGTAGGAAACGTCGTATCAATGAATAAGCTGGAACAGAAGTTTGAAAAGTTTTTGTGGCAATCGCGGTTTCTGGTGCTGGTTGCCGTGATCGCCAGCTTGCTGGGCGCTTTCGTACTCTTCCTGGTGGGAACGATAGACATCGTTGAAGTGGCCGTTTCGGCGGCTCGCTACTATATGGGGCAGGGCACGGTCGCTATTCACGACTTCATCGTCACCGATATTATCGTTGCCATCGACATCTACCTGATTGCCGTCGTTCTGCTGATTTTCGGTTTGGGTATCTACCGTCTATTCATCTCGTCGATTGATGAGTCCGAGAGCCACGGCGATTCTCATCCTTTTAATGTGAAGTCCTTCGACGAACTGAAAGACAAGATCGTACGCGTGGTTATCCTGGCGGTGATCATTGAGTTCTTCAGGGCGGTTGTGGATATCCGGTTCTCGACACCCCTGGACGCGATCTATCTGGCCCTCTCGGTCTTGGCGCTCGCCGTATCTCTCTTCCTGATGAGTTGGCATAGCTCGCGATCCGGGAAATAGGGAAAAGGGAGGTTCCTGCCTTATCGCCAGGCTGCGAGGCTGCCCGATTCTATTTCGTTGTTTGCCCTCGCTCCGGCATGCCTATTACATCCATCTCACTCCGCACCTTACCTGTTCGCCCGCGCCAGGGTGACCTTTGGCGTATTTATCGCATAGCGACCGCTGGCATACACTTTCAGGTGTGTGGTCGCCAGGCCTACGGCTGGCTGTCTAAACGCTCATGCGCACGCAGACCCTCCTGGTAGGCATAGTTATCGAAGCCGTTTGCCTGCACCACGGCAACACGACCACGGCAATACTGCACCCGCAGGGCGCACTCGAGACGCCAAGTCTACTTTGCCCGACGCAAGTCCGACGCCACGATAGCGGTAAAGCCTGATCGTTGTTGAGCTGGATTCGTTTTATCCTCGCCCCTCCCGTTTCACTGCCTTTTCAAGGAGTAAAGGTATGGCAACACCCTCGCAGCATGATCTGCGCAAGGATTTTCGTTCATTGCTGGAAACCCAGCGGTGCTACTACACCGCCTCGACATTCGACCCGATGTCCGCCCGTATCGCCGCAGATCTTGGCTTCGAGGTCGGTATTCTCGGTGGTTCCGTGGCTTCCCTCCAGGTTCTAGCCGCGCCGGACTTCGCGCTGATTACCCTGAGCGAATTTGTCGAGCAGGCCACGCGCATCGGCCGAGTCGCCCGCCTGCCGATCATCGCCGATGCCGATCATGGCTACGGCAACGCACTGAATGTTATCCGTACCATCACCGAGCTTGAACGCGCTGGTGTTGCGGCATTGACCATCGAGGACACACTGCTTCCGGCCAAGTATGGCCACAAGTCCACCGACTTGATTCCGCTCGAGGAAGCAGTAGGAAAGTTACGGGCCGCCTTAGACGCACGCATCGACCCGGCCATGGCGATTATTGCGCGCACCAACGCCGGTCAGCTCACCGTCGAAGAAACGATAGAGAGGGCGACGGCCTATCAGGCGACCGGGGTGGATGGCATCTGCATGGTTGGCATCCGGGACTTTGACCACCTGGAGCAGATCACCCGGCACATCACCGTTCCGGTCATGCTGGTTGCTTACGACAACCCGGAACTGTGTGACCGGGAGCGCCTGGCGGCCAACGGGGTCCGCATTGTCGTCAACGGCCATGCCGCCTACTTCGCCGCTATCAAGGCCACCTACGACTGCCTGCGTGAACAGCGGGATATCGCCGAAGGCACGCTCAACGCGTCAGAGCTCTCGGTGCGTTATTCGACCTTCGATGAGAACCGGGAATGGGCCCGGAAGTTTATGGATGTGCGTGAGTAAGTCGGGAACTTCCTGACCCTAACCTCGTGGTTGGTCGGCTGGATGTAGGGAGTCGACCCAAAAACCTTTGCATATGCATGCATGGCCGGACCGACCCACTGGCATTGGGTGCCGCCACCCTAACGAGTATTCGGCTCCATCATGGTTTGCATGATTGCCTTGGTATCGAGATTGAAGCTGGCCTGGCGTGGCGGATATTCCTCAAAGGAAGCAGTAAATTTTTGCACGACGCCCATCGCAGGTGACAGTGCCCAGGATCGGTTTTCCTGCCACTCGTCAAACCCACGGGCATCGTGGAAGCGCTCGAAGGGGTCCATATCGAGCCGCGTGATCAGTGGTGTGATCATTTCGTTCTGGATGCCGTTGAACCACTTGTCCTGCTCGGTGAAGAGGAATTTCCACTCACCGAAACGGAGGCCATGGAAGGTGGTTTCGGTAAAGAAGAAAAACTCCTTGCGATTGCTGGGGCCGGACTGGGTCAGGACCGGTGTCTGGTCGTAGCCATCAAGATGCACTTTATAGCTGGTACCGCCAATCTTGTGGCCCTCCAGCAGTTGCTGCTTGATATCAGGCTGCCCGAGCTGGGCCATGATTGTCGGAATCCAGTCTTCCATAGTCATCAACTCGCCGGTGGTAGTGTCTTCGGGAATCACCCCCGGCCACTTAACCACCATCGGCACCTTGAACCCGCCCTCGTAACCGCCTACACCTTTCTCACCGCGGAAGGGCTGGTTGCCACCGTCAGGCCAACTGTTCGATGCAGCGCCATTATCGGTGGAAAACATCACCATGGTGTTATCAGCGACACCGAGTTCGTCGAGCAAATCGAGCAGCACGCCGACATCATCATCCATTTCCTTCATGCCGTCGGCGTAAAGCCCATGACCGGTCGCCCCATCGTATTCTTCACTGAGATTGGTGCGATAGTGCATGCGGGTTGTGTTGTGCCAGACAAAGAACGGTTTGCCGGCCGCAACAGCATCACGGATGAAGCGGACGGATTCTTCAAGCACCTCCTGGTCAAGCGTGCGTTGACGTTCCCGACCGAAATTGCCCAGATCCTCGATCTCCTGGCTGCCATCGTCGGTGGCGCGGGAATGTATAACCCCACGTTGGGCAAAGCCCGCCTTCTCGACGGCTTCGGTCGGGTAATCATCCTGCTCGACGTACTCTCCGGCGTTAAGGTGGTAGAGGATGCCGTAGAACTCGTCGAAGCCGTGATTGGTGGGCAGGTGTTCATCCCGGTCACCGAGATGGTTCTTGCCGAACTGGCCGGTGGCGTAGCCGAGGGGTTTTAACATTTCCGCGAGGGTTGGATCTTCCTCCTGCAAGCCGATGGGTGAGCCGGGAAGGCCGACGGTTGCCAACCCCACCCGTAGGGGATATTGACCGGTAATAAACGCGGCGCGCCCGGCTGTGCAAGAAGCTTGGGCATAGTGATCCATGAAGGTCATGCCCTGTTCCGCGATACGATCGATATTGGGCGTATCGCCCCCCCATCATGCCGCGATGGTAGGCACTGATATTCCACATCCCCACATCGTCGCCCCATATCACGAGGATATTGGGTTTTTCCGATTGTGCATGGAGATTGAAGCTCAGGCCAAGCAGGGCCAGAGCGAAAACTCGAAGGGCTGGATACATACCGGCTCGCTCCCTGTTCTTTGACGGAGTACGTCCTGTAAAACCGGAAATCGAAGCCTGACGGGACTGTTTAAAAATTAGTCGAAATAGCAGTGAGAATCAAAAAAACCGCAACTGCAGCGAGCATCCAGTCGAAAGCTTGGTTTCGAACTGAGGAAGTCCCAAAAAAACACTGCGTGCAGGAACCGCTCGTATTCAGGCCACCTCGGCCTGTACTTAGGTGAGGTGGCCCCCGAGGCGTTCTACTGCAGCTTTAGCGGCGCCCCGGCTTTCCGCCGATCTTCCTGCCACTCCTCCAGCGTTCGTGCGGCATCGCTGCCATCGATCGTCGCGAGGATCTCATAGAAGTCACTGTTGTACTCGTCGGCTAATACCTGATCACGGGGTTTCATGCGGACGACGTAGACGGACTGGACATTTTGATGGTCGAAGGCGCGCCACTCCTGGGTGTCCTTGAGCAACGAATAGCGATGGCCTTCCAGCGCCTGAATGACATCGGCCGTCCTGGTTGTGCCTGCCCGCTCAACGGCGTCGCGGTACTGGTAGACGATGCTGTAGGCCGATGCCGCTGCCGAAGAAGGGCGCATATCGTAGCTTTTCGAGAAATTCTCCACGAAGTCGATGCCCGGCTGATAGCCCTTCTCGTAAGGCAGTTCCCAGAACCAGGGCGCCGCACCAATGATACCCTGCATCAATGCCGGACCGATCTGGATCGCCGTGCCCAGGCTGGTGTTGGGCCAGATGATGTCCATTTTCTCCTTCAGCCCCATCTCGTGAATGATATTGACCGCACGCACCATGTCTCCGCCGCCGAGAACCAGTACCAGCACGTTGGCCTCACTGGCTTCTGCCGCTTCGAGGGCCTTATAGAAGTCCTGCGTACGGGCATTGGGAAATGGTGTGCGCGCTACGGGGTGCCTTTCGGTATCTTCGGTTCCCGATTTTGTGCGAAGTGATTCTTCTACCGAATAGCCCCACGTGTAGTCTGCGGTGATATAGAAAAAGCGCTTATCCTGATACTCGCTGGCAAGGTACTGGCCAAGTGCGCTGGCCGTCATCCAGGCGTTATAGGACTCCCTGAACATATGGGTGTGGCCGGCTTTGCCCGTGGTCGCGTTGGCGTAGGTCAGGGTGCCGAAATAGATACGATCCCTCTCTTTTGCCGCTTTGCCGGAAGCGATAGCGACGGCGGAGGATACGCCACCGAAGATCATCTGCACATTTTCTTTCTCGATCATATCCACGACATTCTGGGCTCCACGATCCGGCTTGAGGCGAGTGTTGCGGATCACCAGTTCCAACGGCCGGCCCAATACGCCGCCTTGGGCGTTTATCTCCTCGACGGCGAGGAATGCACCAAGCCGTTGTTGCAAACCCAGGTACTGGTAGCGTCCGGATTCCGGGTAGTTCAGGCCGATCTTGATAGGAGAGGCAGCACTGGCGATTTGCAGGGAGAAGAGCAGAGCCAGGCATAGAAGGAGGCGGTAAGTCATCGGTTTACATCGTCCTTTTTGTGATTGTGGTTATTGGTTATTCCATTGGAGCGGCTTTACGCCGTCCCTGTGACGATTCCACCGGCCATTGCACGAAAGCTAGGTTGCCCTATCCGCCGTCATTCCGAAGGTGATGCGACGTGCTGGCGGGTGAAGGCAAATCGGAAATCCGGAGGTACTTCACCGTGAGCGATACAGTCAATCACCGAATGAAATTTAGCGGGGTTTTATCCTTCAAAGGCAGAATGGTAGTTTGTTTTTGGATTTATATAATCGCACAGCAAAATAAAGTTTTGCTCTGAAGTCGCGTGTTGGCAAACGCAAGGGGCTGGAATTTTGTTGCTTCATGGTTACGAAACGTGAAATCAGGTAAAACTCGGCGGTTTGTCGTTTACCTGAGCTGTTGACGTTTCAGGCCCTGGACCAGGCACAATAAGGGCTATCGACCCACCATATTTGTGGCGATCATTGCCAGGGAGATGGACCATGACTGATGCTCAACACGACCACCCGCACGCTATTTCCATCGAACCGAGTACCCATCGAGTCACCGTCATTGTCGCCGGCCTGGTGATTGCCGATTCGGCGCAGGCCAAGGTGTTGCATGAAAAGGGGTTGGACGATGTGCTCTACATACCGCGCATGGATGTGGTGATGACCGAACTGCGCCAGACGGACCATTCGACGCATTGCCCCTTCAAGGGCGATGCCACTTACTTCAGCATTCCTGCCGGGGGGGAGCGGTCGGAGATGTGCAAACCGGCAACATAGGTAACACCTCAAGCCGGGAACATGGGTTACACAAGTTACGGTATGGGCAAGGAGGACGCGCCCATGCCCTGGAAAGAGACTTGTGTAATGGATCTGAAGATGCAGTTGATCGCGGCCTGGCTGCAGGGCGGGCACGGTGTAAGCGATCTGGCCCGCGGCTACGGCATTAGCCGCAAGACGGCTTACAAGTGGATCAGGCGCTACCAGGAGGAAGGTGCCGGTGGGCTGCAGGAGCGCTCCCGAGCGCCGCACTATTGCCCACATGCAGTGACGGAGGACGTGGCTGAACAGATTGTGGCGATCAAGAAAGTCCATCCCAGCTTTGGCCCCAAGAAGGTTCTGGACCGCTTGCGTGAGCTAGAACCGGCGATGGCATTGCCGGCAGACAGCACGGCCGGTGAGATACTCAAAGCGGCGGGTCTGGTCAAGAAACGGCGCTACAAGCGGCCGTACCCGGCCGACCCGCAACCGTTTGAACTGGGTGATCGCAATAATGCGCTGTGGAGTGTGGACTACAAGGGGCAGTACCGGACGGCCGGCGGGCGCTGGTGTTATCCGCTCACGGTAACCGACAATGCCAGCCGTTATGTCTTGGGCTGTCATGGCGTGAGCGCAACAGACTACGTCCAGGCGAAGCCGATTATGGAATGGGTTTTCCATGAGTACGGTCTGCCGGAGGGGATCTTGTCCGACAACGGGGCGCCCTTCGCCAGTCGCTCAGCAGGAGGTCTGACGCGACTGTCGAAATGGTGGGTCGAGCTGGGCATTGGGGTGCATCGTAGCAAGCCGGGAACGCCCACACAGAATGCCCGTCACGAGCGCATGCACGGTTCACTGAATCGAGCAGTGGGTGGACGGATGCGCGGGACAAGCTTGATGCAGCAACAGACCACGCTGCAGGCATTCCGTGAGGAGTTTAACGAACAACGCAGCCATGAGGCGCTGGGCAGGCAAACACCGGCCAGCGTGTATCAGCCCTCAAGGCGTCGGTACTCGCCCGTGCTGCGCCCGATTGAATATAACGTGGACCAGGCGGTTCGCAACGTTCGTCACAACGGCGAAATCAAGTGGCAGGGCCATCTGATCTACATCAGCGGGCTGTTAGCCAGACATCGCGTAGGCCTGCAAGAGGTGGAGAATGACCGGGTCGAGGTGCGATACAGCACCCATCTGCTCGGTCATATTAACCTCAAAACCGCGCGATTGGAGCCCGCATGCGAGTGGCATGCGGGGGAATAGGTGTAACCCATGTTGCCGGTTCAAAGTGTTACCTATGTTCCGGTTGCACAAGAATGCAGCCTGGTCGTACGAATCACCGCTATCGGGTGTGGAGGCGATCAAGGACCATCTGGCCTTCTATCCGGATCGGGTGACGCGTATCGAAACAGCGCCGCTTTGAACGGCTTTCCATATCGGGAACATTGAGTCTGTGTCAGCTCACTCAAGCCGGCGATTGACCTGTAGACCAACCGATATAAACGAATGGCAAGCTTAGTGTAATCCTGCTGTGAACGTTCTTTTGCTAGGCTGAGTTTGAAGGCGATTTATCTATAAAAGCGACAGATCGATGTCGCGCGATGCTTCATCAATGCTGACACAAGGAGTACAGCTATGACGCTCCACCTGGAACTGGCGCCGCTGATCACCCTGGGTGCAGGCGTGGCGATCCTGTTCTTTCCGCGTTTGCTTAACTATATCGTTGCGGCCTACCTGATCGTGCTTGGCATTCTTGGACTGCTGGGGCAGGGTTTTTGATCGTAGAGCCGGTAAATGAAAACCGCTACCGGGATCCGGTAGCGGTTTTTTTGTGCCATCCAGAGCCGCCGATCATAGGGCTCAATTGACCGACTCCGTTTCTATTGTGATCTGGTTCGCATTTCGTTCGAGTCCTGACGCTAAAAGCGAATGGTATGCAGTAAGGTCAGAGGCAATGTATAGGGCGGCGATCCGAAAGTCGTCATAACACCGGATTCTAATAACGATGGAAACGGAGCTGTTCCATGAAAGGAGTTCTCGTGCTGGCCGGTTTTTTGGTTGCTGGGCCGGTTGTAGCGGGTGATGGGTTTTATCTTGGGGCTGGTCTCGGTGCCGGTCTGGTTGGTGCGAGCCTGGAGGAGGGCACGGTAGGGGGTGGTGACGAGGTCCTCGGGGGGCGTTTGCTGGAATCGGAGACCCGGAATTATGACTTTGAAAACGAGCAAACCTTTGCATATCGGCTTTTTGCCGGATATGCATGGAATGAGTATCTTGCGCTCGAACTGGCCTGGTTCGACTACGGCGAGACCGATGTGACGAACCGGTTCGAATTAACTTTCAGTGATGGCTCGCAGGCTTGGGGTCGTGAAGACTTTGAACTGAATACGCAAGGAGCCAGCCTGACTTCGGTATTGAGCTACCCGCTGGCTGAAGACCTCTCGATATTTGGGCGCCTTGGCGCAGCCTGGACGAAGCAGACGCAGACATACCACCACGAGGCACTCGAACTGGATATCGCCGATGACTCGGTTCGCAATCTCGGTTCCGAAGCTTGGACGGAGGAGGTCGACGACACGCACATCGATATTGCCTATGGGCTTGGCGCGACCTACCAGTTTTCAGGTTCCTGGGCTGCACGACTTGAGGCCAACGGTGTCGAGCTGGAAAACGGCAGGGTCTTCGACGCGACTTTCAGCGTGGTCTATCGGCTCTAGCGCTGCGATATATTACCTTGCAAAGAGCCGGCAGCCCGACTTGGTTGGAAGGTTGCCGGCTCTTCTGGTTTGACTGACCCCTCTAGGGTGTCGTGAAGACGTTATTTCTGCAGCAGGACGCATCGCCGGATAGATCAGAGTGACGATCCCGTCGGATCAAGGCCCGATCGTGCTCATTTCCTCGCAGCTGTGACCATGCAGCTCCAAACCTTCGCGCAACTCGTCGGCGAGCATCGGGTGGTCGATCAGGTATTGGGCGGTTTCAGGCGTCCATTGCTCCTTGGCCTGTTTTACGATGCTATCCCATTCCTCGAATGTATAATCGCCGCGCCCCAGCCATAGCAATGCGACGACTTCCTGCTGCTGGTCCGGGTCCAGATCCTTAACGATGGTTTCGAATTCCTGGTAACTGGTGTTGTCGCCGTGGTCGGCCAGCATTTCCTGGGTCCAGTCGTCTCCGGCATTGCCGCCTTCCTCGGGAAGGCCGGCCTGTTCCTTCGCATGGAAACTCTGGGCCAGCTCAATCAGGCGACAGACGGTCTCCGGGTTTACTTGCAACATAGGCGCTCCTTTTCCATCGTTTTTGCTCAAGGGTCTCTCTAACTTATGGCCCCCTTCATCCGGATTTCAACTGTCCAGTTTTTATAGAGGCTGATAGGGTGTTTAAGACATGCAGAGGACGCGAGTTTTACAAGCCGGTTAAACGCCATTCGATTAAGGGAGCCGTGACACTGAATGCTGAAGGAACTGACCCTGCATAACCGTGCCCAGCAAGTCATCCAGGCGATATCCGACAACAACGAGGATCGGGATGGCGCCCCCCGCAAACGCAAGTTCGACGCCATGGCCGAGTCCCCGTACCGGTTTTTTCGCGGTACTAGCCATCTGTTCTGGCAGGATATGTATCACGATTGGCGCTTTGTGTTGTTTGGCGGTGTGTCTTCCACCCAGACGTGGATCCAGGGTGACGCCCATGTCTACAACTTCGGTGCCTTCGCCAATCATGAAGGTGAAGTGATCTATGGCCTCGACGACTTCGACGACGCCATCGTCAGTGACTATCAGTATGACCTCTGGCGACTGGCGATCAGCCTTGTATTGGACAGCCGCGCCAACGGTGATTTCGACGCCTCGGACATCGCCAAGGCGGTGAAGGTCCTGGCCAGGTCTTACCTGCACGCCGCCACCCGCTACGAGGCGAACGACCTGGACAAAGAGGTCCATTTCACGGCCGACACCGCTGGCAAGCCGCTGAAGGAATTCCTAAAGAAAGTCGCGAAGAAGAAGGACCGCCAACGCATGCTGGGCAAATGGACCCGGGTCCAGAAAAACGGCAAGCGCGTGTTCGACGCGACCAAGCCCAAGCTCAGGCGCCTGTCGCCGCAAGCCCGCAAACAATTCATGGCGGCATTCGAGGCGTATCGCAAGACGCGCGAAGGCGGTGACTCGGAGTTCTTTCGGGTCAAGGATGTGGTGCGCCGGATAAAGGCGGGCACGGGTTCGCTGGGCACACCACGGTTCTACGTCCTGATAGAAGGGCCCGGCGGCGAGGAACACGACGACGTGATCCTCGACATCAAGCAGCAGGATGGGCCGTCAGTGTTGGAGGCCATGTCGCCGGAGGAGCGTAAGGTCTATGACGACACCTATGAGAATGAGGGCATCCGCCACGCTCGTGCCTTCCGCGCGCTGGCTGAGCATCCAGACCGTTATCTGGGATGGCTGACGATGGATGGTGGTGTCTTCTCGGTACGTGAGCGCTCACCCTTCAAAGATGACTTCCCGACCCACAAACTCGATAAGAAAAAAGACCTGAAGAAAATGGCGGCCCTCTGGGGCGAGATTCTGGCGACTGAGCACAAGCGGGCGAGCCGTACCCTGAATCCGGACGAGCCCTTCCTGTTCGAGCAAGGCGTGCAGGCGAAGGTCGAGGACCGGGAAGATGACTTCGTCCGCCTGGTGCTTTCTGTTGCTGAGGACTATGCGGATTGTGTAGAAGTGGATTACCGGTGTTTCCTGGAAGCGTTTGGTCTTGGCTGAGCGGACAGGCGCCAGACGGTCTGGCCAGGCCCAAGCGTCGGCAAGGGCGGCCGTCTTGCGTTAAGGCAGCCACCGCCAGCTTCTGTGATAAGGTGAGAAGCGAATTCAAGACAACGGATGCCTTGGATGCGTTTCAGGATTACCCACCAGCGAATTACCCTTACCCTGCAACTGGTCCTGCTGTCCCAGGCGCTGTTCGCGTTGTGGGAAATGCAGTGGGTAACTGCTGGCTTTACCCTGTTGATCATCGGCATTACGTTCTTTCCCGTCCTGCTTGAACGCCGATTCCGGATCTTTATTCCTCCGCAGATGCAACTTCTGGCCATCGCCTTTGTCTTCGCGGCGCTGTTCCTGGGGGAGGTTCGCGATTATTACATCCGTTTCTGGTGGTGGGACATCGTTCTCCATACCAGTTCCGGCTTCTTGCTGGGGATCGTCGGGTTCCTGCTGGTGCATATCCTCAACGAGACCGACCGTGTGGACGTCCATCTGCGGCCCGGTTTCGTGGCCTTTTTCGCTTTCCTCTTCGCCCTCGGGTTCGGTGCGATCTGGGAAATCTTCGAGTTCACCATGGATCAGGTTTTCGGCATGAACATGCAGAAGGCGATGCTAGGCGACCCATCCGGTCTGACCGACACCATGTGGGACCTGATCGTCGATACCATCGGCGCTTTGGTGATCTCGATCCTGGGCTGGCACTACCTGAAACACGGGCGCCGGGTGTCGTTCCTCGAGCGCTGGATCAATTCGTTCATCGAGCGGAATCCCCGGTTTTTCGGCGGCTCCTGACGCTGGTCTGTAGACTAACCTCGCTGTTGCCGTGCCTCGAAATCTTCAAGCTCCACATTGATGGCGTCGGTGGAAATGATGATCTCGTAGAGCGAGTACAGCAGAGACAGGGAGAGAAGCACCAGACTGGCGCCGAAGCAGATCACCCCCAAGGTATGGGCGCCAAGGAACAGCCCGAACATCGAAACCGTGCAGAGCAGGAAGCTCAACACGCCGGTCGCCTGCATGCGTTTGACCAGGACGATGCGCTTACGCAGCGTGCCGAACTGGCGAGCGATGATCTGCTGGTCTCTCTCGCTTTCCATTTGCTTGAGCTGACGGATCAGCTGGGCCAGCACCAGGAAACGGTTGGTGTACGCAAGGAGCAGCAGGGAAATGGCGGGGAACAGCAGGGCCGGGGTAGTCAGGTTCAATGGGACGTCCTCTACGTGAGTCGGGCAATCAAGTACCCAATCCTATCCCAGGGCATGGCTTTTTATCGACTTTCCTTCTGTCGATCACGCAGGGCCTGATTCGTTCTAAGTGAACTCAGTCACCCAGGACGACGTAAGCGATGATCGCTCTCGGCTTCAGACCCTGGTTTTCAGCCCCGACGTCGATCAAAGCAACTTGTCGATCTCGATAGCCTCCGCCATGGCCCGATAGCCCTCATCCCCGGGATGCAAATGGTCCCCGGAATCGTAAGCAGGCAGAAAGCGCTGTGGATCTTTTGGGTCCCGGGTGGCCTTGTCGAAATCAATCACCGCGTCGAATTCCCCGGACGTACGAATCCACTCGTTGACCGCCTGGCGGATTTTCTCCTTGGTCTCGGAGTAGTAACCCACCATGGGCGTCTCATCAAGCGCTCCCTTGAATGGGGTCAGCGTGGCGCCAATAATGCGCACATCCTGCATATGGGCCTGGGCGATAAGCTGCCGATAGGCGGCGATCAACTGGTCGGCCGTCACCGGCTCCTTGTTTGGTGCCAGGGGGATGCCGGGCCAGCCGATGTCATTGATACCCATAAGCACGATCACGCTTTTCACGCCCGGTTGAGCCAGCACATCCCGTTCGAAGCGCGCCAAGGCATTCTCACCCATACGGTTGCTGAGCAATCGCGCGCCGGAGATGCCGGCGTTGATTACCGCAATATCTTTCCCAGCCAGGCGCTCTGTCAGGAAGTCCGGCCAGCGGTGGTTGGCGTTCAGGCTCGAGCCATTGCCGTTGGTAATCGAATCGCCGAAGGCCGCAACGGCGCCCTGGCCTCGGGGCGCGTCCACCGCGATACGGGTCAGGAAGAATCGCGCTGTCAGCGGTGATTCGGCGTCGATGGTGGGCTCAGCCGTCTCGTTGCCCTGAACCACGTATGTGGTGTGCAGGCCGTCCCAATGGAAGGTGGACGGCGGTGTGGGTTCGGGCAGATAGAGGCTCACCGCAAGGGACGCCTGCGCTTCGACAGCCAGTTCCACCGGATCGCTGACGACCTTGGCGCCTGGCGGAATGGTGATTTCCTGTGCGCCGGAGAAGGTCACCGGCCGGTCCAACGCGGGGACGATTCTGGCGCCGCCCTCGGAACGCGCCAGACGGGCTTCGCCGATGACCAATGGCTCGTCGCCATATTGGTTGGATACGGTGATCCGCACACGATCACCGCCCAGGCTGACCTGGGTTACCTGGCGTACCGTCTGGTTCCAGAACTGGAAGGGCGTGCGTGTCGGCAACGCGAAATCGCCCTCCCAGGTCGGCTGCGGACTGGCGGACCATGTCGTGATCCAGTGGGTATCGCCATTGGTCTCAGCAAAAACGGATTGCGAGCACAATAGCAACGCGAGGAACGCTGTGAGTAAGCGCTGTGTCAGGAAACGGGGACGGTGTGCGGTCATGACGTCTTCTCCAGGCAATATCGACGATGGGTACGTTGGGTCAGTCGCAGGGACAGGCCGACTGCAATTTCACTTGCGAAATTCGGGCTGATCGCTCCAGGTGCAGGCTCAATAGTGCCGTGGCCAAGGCCGCGAGGGGCACCAACGCCGCAACCCAGGGGATCGAGGCAAGGCCCGGCCCCTGGTCGATAACTGCACCACCGAGCCACGCGCCAATCGCATTACCCAGGTTGAAGGCAGCAATATTGAAGCTTGAGGCCAGGCTCTGGCCGGCGCCTTCGGCCTTGGACAGCACCCACATCTGCAACGGCGGTACGGTTGCGAACGCGGCGATGCCCATTAGCCCGACGAACAGCACCGCGAGTACCTTGCTGTGTATGGCAAAGGTCATCAGCCCCAGGACGGCGGCCAGTATCAGCAAGCTCCCCAGGACCGTCAGGACGAGTTTCCGGTCAGCCAGGCGTCCACCGAGAAGGTTGCCGACGATCAGGCCTCCACCGAAGACCAGCAGAATGGGTGAAACGGCTGAGTCGGCGAAGCCAGTGATCTCCGTCAGGATGGGCGCGATATAGGTAAACACGGCGAACATGCCGCCGAAGCCGAGCACGGTGGTCAGCAGGCCCAGCAACACCGGCGCCCGCCCCAGGGCCCGGAGATCCGCTCGCCAGTCCGGCTTTTCCGGCGTTGCCTTGTCGCGGGGTACGAAGGCAGCAATCACGGCGAGGGCGATCAGTCCAACCGCTGTAACGGCCCAGAAGGTCGCACGCCAGCCGCATGCCTGACCCAGCCAGGTACCGAAAGGGACGCCCAGGATGTTGGCGACCGTCAGCCCGGTGAACATGACGGCGATAGCGGAGGCCTTGCGGTCCGGCGCTACGAGACCTGTAGCCACGATGGAACCGACGCCAAAGAAGGTGCCGTGGGCGAAGGCTGTTATCACCCGCGCGAGCATCAGCACTTCATAGTTCGGCGCCAGGGCGCAAGCCAGGTTGCCGAGGGTAAAGATCACCATGAGCACCAATAGCGTCTGTTTCCGCCGCCAGGCTGCGGTCAGCGCGGTCATCACCGGGGCGCCAACCACGACCCCCAGGGCATAGCCGGAAATCAGCATTCCGGCAGCGGGAATGGAGACGACGAGGTCCGCACTGACTTCCAGCAGCAATCCCATGATGACGAATTCACTGACGCCAATGCCAAAGGCGCCGGCGGTCAGGGCAAGCAGTGCCAAAGGCAGAGGCTGCTTCTCTGTGGCAACGGCGGAGGTGGTCATTGTGACGACCTCCTGTGGGAAATGATGGGATACACAATCCGCTCCTCTTGGGTCGAATGGATAGCTGTGTTCACGGGGTTAACAGCGTTGAGCGCTATTGTGCGGATGGGGAACGGTGGTGATAATTGGGCTGGGCTATAAAACTCTTTTAAGCAAAATTTGAAAATGAGCAACCTCAACGACCTGCGGCTCTTTGTCGAAGCCGCCCGCCAAGGTTCCCTGCGTGCCGCCGCGCGCAAGCTCGAACGCACGCCGGCAGCGGCCAGCGCAGCCCTGAAACGACTCGAAGCGGAACTGGGTGTAAAGCTGATCGAGCGCAATACCCGACACTTGAGATTGACCCCGGAAGGTCAGTTGTACCGGGAGCGGATCGCAGCTGGGCTGGCACTGATCGACGAAGCCCGCCACGCCATGCACTACGACTGCGCTGAGATCAGCGGCGAGATTCGGGTCACCACTCCGGTGGATTTCGCGCACCAGTTCCTGCGGCCGCTAATGAATGAATTCCAGTGTCTGCATCCTCAGGTCAGCTTCGTCACGCAGGTGGGTGATTCACTGAGCGATCTGGTCTCGGAGCCGCTGGATGTTGCTATCCGCTACGGCGAACTGCCTGATTCAGCTCTCGTCGCCCGGCGACTGCTGGAAAACTCCCGACTGGTGCTGGGCTCCCCGGACTACTTCGAGCGTCATGGCTACCCCGCTCACCCCAACGATCTGCTAAATCACAACTGCCTGATCTACCAGAGTCGCGGTCAGGCCTATCGCCGTTGGTCGTTCCAGCGAAGTGGCGAAACCGTGGTGGTCGAGGTGAATGGCGATCGCACGTGCAACGACGGAGCAATGGTGAGGGAGTGGTTGCTGGACGGGGTAGGGGTGGCGTATATCAGCGAGCTGGACAGCCGGGCCGACCTGACCGCCGGCCGGCTGGTTCCGGCGTTCAAAGGCTGGCTGGGCGATTCGGTCCCCATCAGCGCCGTCTACCCGGGAACCGGCCCCAGGCCGGTCCGGGTGAAGCGCTTTGTCGAGTTTCTCGAGGAAAGGCTGGCAAACGCGCGTTCTGCTACGCCCTGAAGAAACTCACTTTGGACATCAACTGATCGGCCAGGCCGGAGAGTTCTCGGCTGGAGACGGCGACCTGTTCGGAGCCCGCTGAGGTCGCGACGGCGGCATCATGAATGCGGGTGATATTGCGATTGACCTCCTCGGCCACGGCACTCTGCTGCTCGGATGCCGCTGCGATCTGGGCGTTCATGTCGGTGATGGCGCCGACTTCCCGACCAATGCTGGCCAGGGCCAGCTCCGCCTCACGGGTTTGCTCGACAGTCTTGCGGGCCTTATCCCGACTGGCCTCCATCACATCAGCCGCCTTGTGGGCGCCGGTCTGCAGCTTTGCGATCATCTCCTGAATCTCGCGGGTGGAGTCCTGGGTGCGGTTGGCCAGCGAGCGCACCTCATCGGCAACGACCGCGAAACCTCGACCATGGGTACCCGCGCGAGCGGCTTCGATCGCCGCATTCAGCGCCAGCAGGTTGGTCTGCTCGGCAATTCCATTGATCACCTCGACAATCTTCTCGATGTCGGCGCTGTCCCTGGAGACGCCGTGAACGGTCTCGGCGGCATCCTCAAGCGTCTCGGCCAGGTTATTGATAGCACCGGCAGTCTCGCTGACGATCCGGTTGCCGGTCTTGACCTCTTCATCGGCGGTGCGGGTCGCCGTGGCGGCTTGGGCCGCATAGTCGGCAACTTCAGCCACCGATGCGGCCATTTCATTGATTGCCGCGGCCATCTGCTCGGCTTCCCGTGATTGCAGGCGGATCTGTTGGCTGTTGTTTTCAGACGTGGAAAGCAGTTCCGCAGAGGACCCGTTCAGCGCATCCGCGCCGGAACGGACCTGATTGATGGTGTCCAGCAACCGGGTGAGCGTGTTCTTCAGGGCGCCCATTACGCTATTCTCGTAACGGGTATGAATCGTGTGGTTCAGCTGCCCCTCGGCGAGACGACGGATCACCTCAGCCACTTCATGGGGTTCGGCACCCAGCGTCGACTTGAGTGTGCGGATAATTACGGTACTGATCATTATGCTGATTATCAGGGCAACGACAGTGATTGCCAGAATAATGGACTGGAAGTTGCTGGCCGTGTCCATCACGGCGCCTACATCTGCCGTAATGGCCTCTTCCTGGTAATCAATGAAGGCGTTAACCCGCTTGAGCCATTCTGTATAGGCTGGGGATACTTCCTCGAGAAGAAACGTGCGGGCTTCTTCGATTTCCCCTGCCAGCCGTAGCTCGATCAGCTCAGCGGTCAGTGACAGCGTGCGACGTTCGATCGCTTCTATGGCTTCCAGGAGATCGTCTTCCCTGGCTGTGCTGTCCTGTTCGTCGAACAGCTGGCTCATGATGGCTGCGGCGTCCTGATAATACTGGTCGAGGCGTTCGATGTTCTGGAGATGACCTTCGAGTGCGCTCGGCTCTCGGACCAACACGGCATCGCGAATGGCGATGGCCCGATCATGGACGCTGCCACGGAAGTTGATGGCCTGGCGCTGCTTATCGGTTGCCCCTTCACTGACGTCGGTCAAGGTACGGTCGATAAAGTCGACGCGGTTAATACCGATCAGGCTGATGAGGATCATGAGTGAAAGAATGAGGCCAAAACCAACGCCTAGACGTTGGGCAGTGCTGAGCTTTGCAAACATGAATTCGTCACCTGTCCAGGATAGTGTTTCGGTATGTCGTGCCTCCGACTCAACAGTCTGACGGGGACCTTTCCTGGTCTGACGACGACGCTCGGTATGAGCTACCGGGAAGCAATACTTGAAGCTGTGGCAATTGAATTACTAAAAACTATGTCTTTTTGTGTTTTTTATTGTTTTTTACAATTCATTTGATTGGGAGAACGTGCAAGAGTATTGCAAGCTAATTCGTAGGGAAGGAGTGTGCTTAAATGTCCATTTCCACTTGGCTCCTTTTCATTGCCGCCGCTGCGGTCAGCATTCTCAGTCCCGGGCCTGCAGTCCTTGTCGCCCTCAGGAACGGCATGTCGGGCGACATTCGCAAAGTCGTGCTTTCTTCACTGGGCAACGTTTGCGGCCTTCTGGCCATAGCCGGATTTGCTGTGCTGGGTTTGGGCGTTGTACTCAAGACGTCGGAATGGTTGTTCCTGCTGCTCAAGCTTCTCGGTGCGGCATACCTTATCTATCTCGGTGTTCGTCAATGGCGTAGTCATGGCTTCGTCTTGTCTCCCTCTGGCCAGGGGGAGCACCGAACAGGTGTTCGCTTGTTCACTGAGGGCCTGTTGGTGGCTGTGAGCAATCCGAAAGCGATCCTCTTCTTTACCGCACTCTTTCCACAGTTCCTGGATACGGGGCGTCCTGTCTGGCCGCAGTTCCTGCTGATGGTGGGAACCTTCATGGCGTTTTCGTTTTTAACGCTGGTGGCTTACGGCACGCTCGCGAAGCGCATCACCCGCATTTTAAATTCGGCGCGCCGTACACGCTGGTTCAACCGGATACTGGGCGGCGCCTTCGTCAGTTTGGGGATATCCGTGATGCGGCTTAAACAGCCGGTCTAGAACATTGACCCTTTAACTCTTCAGCTATCGTCACAACGTTCTACCCACAGGCAGCAGAAACCGCAGTCGCGCCTGGATTAGCGACACATCGAGCCCGCGCCGACACCCGGACCGGAAACACACGGCGTGGGCGATCTAATCCAAGGAGGCGTCTATGGCCATCGAGAGTACAACTGAGCTTGATGAGCTCAGGGACTCGTTGACTCCGCTTCGCAACAGCGCCCACGACTTCGACACGTTGCTGAGCATGTGCCGTGACAAGTCACTGATCCTGATGGGTGAGGCTACACACGGCACCCATGAGTTTTACGAAACGCGGGTGGAGATCACAAAGCGACTGATCCTCGACCAGGGATTGCAGGCTATCGCCGTGGAGGCGGACTGGCCGGCAGCCTATCGGGTGAATCGATACGTTAACGGCCTGGGGAATGACGCCACCGCGCAAGAGGCCCTGGGTGACTTCAAGCGATTCCCGCTTTGGATGTGGCGCAATACCGTAGTCCTGGCGTTCGTCGATTGGCTGCGCGAGTACAACGAAAGTCAGCCGCCTGAACTGCGCGTCGGGTTTTACGGGCTGGATATGTACAGTCTCTACGAATCCATCGCCGCTGTACTCGAGTACCTCGACCGGGTTGATCCCGAGGCCGCCCGGGAGGCGCGTCGCCAGTATGGCTGTCTGGATCACATGTCCAACGAGCAGCGTTATGGTTTCGGGGTGAGCACGGGGCGTCGCCCTTCCTGTGAGGAGGAAGTGGTCGAGCAACTGGTACGCCTGCGGCTCAATGCCCCCGACTACGTGAAGGAAGGCGGTATGCTCGCGCGGGACGAGCTGTTCCATGCGGAGCAAAATGCCCGGCTGGTCCGCAATGCCGAGAATTATTACCGGGCCATGTTCGGCGACCGCATCAGCACTTGGAATCTGCGGGACCGACACATGAGCGATACGCTGGAAGCCATACAGAAACACCTTTCCGAACGTTCCGGCAAGCCGGCGAGAATCGCAGTGTGGGAACACAACTCCCACCTCGGCGATGCACGTGCCACCCAGATGGGCGACCGCGATGAACATAATGTCGGCCAACTCACCCGGGAAAGGGTGGGGGATGATGCTTTGCTACTTGGCTTCACCACCCATAGCGGTTCAGTTTCCGCAGCGTCCGCCTGGGATGGCCCAGTTGAACGCAAGACCGTACGCCCCGCGTTGCCGGAAAGCTACGAGGGTCTGTTCCACGAGATGGACGAAAATGATTTCTTCCTGGAGCTGGGCGATGCTGCGCCGGAAATCCTTCGCGCGCCGCGTCTCGAACGTGCGATTGGCGTGCTATACCTACCCAGGACGGAGCGTCAAAGCCACTACTTCCGCTGCCGATTGCCTGAGCAGTTCGACGCGGTATTTCACTTCGATCGTACCCATGCGTTACAGCCGATGGATGATGTGTCGGAGTGGAGTGACGAGACCCCCGAAACCTATCCCTTCGGTCTTTGAAATATAGGCTAGAGCTGGGGGGCCGCAGCTTCTCCCAGCTTAGATGCCGATGAACCGGCGACAGAAAATTACAATAGATTGCTAATTCCCTGCAGTTTCCCGCCCCTTGCCGACTTATGTTGTATCTTCAGGTAGTCGGTTCGTCTAAAAGCATTCCTTAACGTCTGCGAGTTTGCTGGCTGGGTATTGAACAGCCACATTCGGGAATCCGAGGTTCCCGGATCTGCATTACAACAAATGATCGAGGTTTACATGTTTGGTTGGTGGTCCCGCCTAAGCATCCGCTGGAAACTGCAGTTCACCTTTTTCGCCGTCACCATGGCGACGACGCTCTATAACCGCTTCATCGAAATGCTGAATCTGCAGTCCATGCTAGCGTTGGCGGAAAGGGAAGGCGTGACTGAAGAAACCATGGCGGTACTGCACCAGCACTACGACGATGTGATGGTGACTGCGATATGGGAATCGGCACTGGAATTCCTGGTCCAGTTCGTATTGATTGCCATACTGGCGGCCGTCATGGTGCGTCCGATCATGGCTCTGAACCGGTCGCTGAGGTCGGTCGAGAAAGGCGATCTGACAAAGCCGGTTGAGGTGACGTCCCAGGATGAAATCGGGCAGGTCCAGCGTCAGTTCAACGACATGTTATCCCGGCTCAACAGATTGATCGCGAGTATCCACGATTCTTCGGTACATATGGGGCAATCCGCCTACCAGATCGCAGCGGTCTCTCGAGAAATCGAGCAGATCAGTCGCGCCCAGGAAACCCGGTCGACGGAAGTCACCGAAGCGACCGATGCCCTGCACCAGGCCTCGGAGCAGGTGCGTGACTTGAGCGGCAACACGTTGGAAAAAGCCCTGGAGACCGAAGCACGCGGCCGTGAAGGCGTCGAATCGGTGCAGCAGACCATCCAGCGTATGCAAGTCATCGGTCAGGGCGTCGGCAAGGCGTCCTCGGAGGTCGGTGAGCTTCAGGCTGCGGCCGGCACCATTGGCGAGATTGTGGGTACGATTCGCTCGATCTCGGAACAAACCAACCTGCTTGCCCTGAACGCGGCCATCGAGGCTGCCCGGGCCGGAGACAGCGGCCGTGGTTTCGCTGTCGTTGCCGACGAGGTGCGTGCGCTGGCCGCTCGTACGGGACAATCGGCCGAGGAGGTGGCGCGGATCGTGGAGACACTGATCCAGCGAGTCGAAGCGGTATCCAGGGTTATGGATGGTGTGGTGGCCGATATGGACGAGAACCGTGAAAGCTCCGAGCGCACCATTGGCATTATCGAGGCCATGGGTAACGATATCAGCGAAACCACCGAGTTGAACCAACGCATTAGCCAGGCGTCTTCCGAGCAACTCGAGGGACTGGCCCAAGTCAACGATACCCTGTCGACCCTTTTCAGTACGCTGCAGGAAAACTCACAGAAAATCGGCAATACCGCCAATATCGGCGACGCCCTGTTCGAGCTCACCAGCCGGCTACAGAACCAGTTGACCGGTATGAAGTATGACGAGAGCCATCGCGAGCGTTCGGACGCGCCGAGCAACGGCGAGGAGCGCCGCAATGCCGAGCGGGTCAGCGGACACCTGCTGGTCACGATCTGGCATAACAGTACCCAGTACGAAGGTCTGTCCCAGGACATTAGCCTCACGGGGCTGAACCTGCTGGCAAAGCAGTCCTTCGAACAAGGCAGCCACCTGCGTCTGCAGATCCAGATGCCCAGTGACGATATCCGTGATTTCTCTCGCCACGACATCGTCGAGGTTGAGGGTGAGGTGGTCTGGCGCAGGGATCAGGACAACCGCTACCGGTATGGCATCAAATTCGCCGAGCAGAGTGCGGCCAAACGCCAGCAGTTGGAGCAGTGCGTGGCCTTCTTCAGCCAGGAGCGCAGGGTTGCCTGATCTGTCGCTGCCGATTCAGGCGCGTGAGGCGACGGTTGCCGGTTCGTGTTTCTCCGCTGTACGAGGAAAGGGGCGGATTTCACCGTGCTGCATGACGCGGAAGGCTCCCTCGTCTATGCCCTGATCCGCTAGCGCCTGACGCAGGCGTCGGGGCGGTTCGTCCATCGGTTCGTCAGTGAGCACGAAAGTACCCCAATGCATGGCCACGGACTGCCGGGCGCCGATATCCCTGTGGATGTGGACGGCCTCCTCCGGATCGACGTGGACCGGCGACATGAACCAGCGAGGGTCGTAGGCGCCGATGGGTAGCAGGGCGAGGTCGATCGGCGCAAAGATTTCTCCAATCTCCGTGAAAACGGTCCCGTAGCCCGTATCGCCGGCGAAGTAGAAGCGGAATCCGTCAATATCCAGCAGCCAGCTGCACCACAGCGATCGGTTGCCATCGGTGGGTGAACGTCCGCTGAAGTGTTGGGTGGGGAGGCAGAAGGTTTCCCGGCCATCCGCGAATTTCTCGGAATGCCACCAGTCCAGCTCCACGAGGTTACGGATCTTCCGTTTCTCGAACCATGCCCGTAATCCCTTGGGAATACAGAAACACAGGTCATCGCCGAATCGCCGGTGGAGCTGGCGTACGGTGGTTTCGTCCAGGTGGTCGTAGTGGTTGTGGGAGATAAGTACCTGGTGGATTTCAGGCAGTTCCGCAACTGTCAGCGCCGCGGGCGTGTAGCGTTTGGGACCGACCCGCTTGAACGGGCTCGCGCGTTCGGACAGCACCGGGTCGGTGAGGATATTAAGACCACGATACTGGAACAGGAACGCGGCATGGCCGAGCCAGGTGAGTTGAGGTTCGGCGGGTGGCTGCGCCAGGGTGCGGGCTTCCGGATGTAACAGGGCAAAGCGCTTGCCCCGTGGGAACCGGCGGCCAGGTGCCAGTTGCCAGCGCAGGAAATCCCCCAGGCCATGGGTGACCGTGCGTTCCAGGTTGCGGAATCGCCCCTTGGCATAATGTGGGCGAGCCGCCTGTTCGGCCAGTCGTTTGCGGTCAATGTCCATCTGTTGGGTTCCTTGCCATCACATAATCTTTGGCCGCGACTCGCGGCAGCGCCCGGATTCGGATTTCATGTTAGCTTGCGACCATTGCCCGTGCTGCGCAACAGGTACCTATTCTCGTGAAAACGGTGAGCAGCTCTCAGTCTCGACGCCCGTTCTTGATGCATCCTGAATGCTGATTCTATAATCATTTCGTAGCGTGCTCTGTAACATCCGGAGGCGTTGCGACCATCTTCAACCGACCACCGCTGTCGGGGTGTGAAGCTTTCCCCTGGGTCTTTGCTCTGGAAGTCATTGCGACACCATGGACAAGGATCTGCAATGGGCCGACGTCATTGTTGGCCACCAACCGTTTACACGCGGGGACATAGGCAGCCAGCCGGCCGCGTCACTCTCTTCACTCTACCGGACCCGCTGGGGTCAGGCCCGTGTCAGCCGTGGGCTGGTCGCCGGCCACGAGTGGGTGATCAAGGATGTCTCGGGCAATCGGGTTACCAAATACCTTTGGGGCCGCTGGCTCCTGGCCCGAGAGTATCGTGCCCTAAAACTGCTGATGAACCTGCCGGGCGTGCCACGCGAACCGTTCATGCTGGATCGGGATGCACTCTGCTACCGCTATATTGGCGGGACGACGTTGCGCGAGCGACGTGAGCGGAACGATAAGCTCGATGCCGGGTTTTTCCTCAGGCTGGAAGGTACCCTCCGGCAGATCCACGACCGCGGGGTGGTGCATATGGACCTGGGAAATACTCGTAATATCCTTGTCGCCGACGAAACCGGAGAGCCCGGTGTGATTGATTTCGGCTCCTGCGTCTTCACTCAGTTCGTTCCCAAGCAGCTGACCCACCGGCTACAACGCATGGATTACAGCCGCCTCTACAAGTCCTGGGCTCGTCTGGCGCCGGAGTCTCTCGACGACGACCGGACCAGGTACCTCCAAGCGTATTATCACCGGCACCATTCCAAGCCAAAACATTGGGGGCGCGACATGACGCACGCCATTCGCCAATTCTTTCACAACGCCACCTTCCGCCAGTGGTTCCGTAAACTCAGAGTCCCCCTGGGCATCGCTCTGCTCGTGCTCATCATGAGCGAGATCAGCGCAGCCTGGTATTGGCCGGGGGCGGCGGTAGCACTGGTCGGCGCGTTACTGCAGGCCTGGAGTTTCGCGTGTATCGATACCCAGAAAGTGCTGGCGGACAAAGGACCCTACAGTCTCGTGCGCAATCCCCAGTACATCACCCGGTTCCTGTTGGTCATCGGCGTGGTGATGATGACGGGCAGTCCGTGGCTGGTGCTGGCTACGATGGCACTTTACTACTTTTATGCGGTCACTCGCGTGGAAAGGGAAGAGGCGTTGCTTCCGACGGTTTTCGGCGACGCGTACCGCGATTACTGCGAGCGTGTGCCGCGCTTTGTCCCTCGCCTGACCAACCTGGATCGCGAACGGCTATTGCACTGGAACTGGCACGCCTTCCGCAAGAACCACGGCGCGAGCAACCTGGCGACGGTATTGGCGTGCCTCGGGATTCTCTATATCTGGGCATTCCACATCGTTGATCAGGCTTCCTGACCCTGACGTTCGAGCGTCACCGAGTTCGCTCCCTTTTTCGCCATGATCGGGTCGTGGCCGGGAAGCTGGACAGAGATCTCAGGCTCTGCACCGTGCCAGTCGGCCGTCCATACCACTTCGGGATCACCGTCAGGGTTAGGGCTGATGCTTACCGAAACGCTGCCGAACGTCGTTGGAGCCGGGCCGAAGCTGATCGGTCTGGACTGGTCGAGCCAACGCTGGGGAATGCCGGCGCACAGGACCAGCCGCTCGCCTTCCTCACGGACGAAGCAATTGCGGATCATCAGCACCCATTCCGCCGATGCCCAAACGTGATGGCCGTCGCCCATGCAACCGCCCCCGGTACCCGGGTGGATGGCTTCGGGCCACTGACCGGTGGATGAGGCCAGATCGGCTACGGCATCCATCAGGTCCACATGACGCGGATCGCCAGCCCGTAGCAGGACCTGCGCTACGTGCAGGGTGAGGTAGGCATTGAGGCCGGAATGGATCATGTCCTGATAGAAGGCATCTTTCACGAAGCAGTGCTCGATCAGGAAGTTTGCCAGGTCAAGCAGGCGCGGATCGTCTGGCTCGCAGAGTTGTGCCGGATAGCCGAAGGCGAGTGAGCCGATCGCACCCGCATCCAGGCGCCTGTAGGGCGAAGCGGGGATGGCCAGGCGACCCAGACGCTGCTGACATTTCTCCAGGGAGCGATCAATGGCATGGGCGAAGTTGTCCGCCTCGCGGGCGATTTCCTTGCTCTCCTCGATGTTGAACTCGGCTAGCATCTCACTCGCGGCGTGCAGGCCGGCCAACCCCCAGAAATCATCCCAGAAATAGTAGTCGTTGGGACCCAGATGTTCGGCGCTAAAGCCGGCCGGCAGTAGGCCGGCGTGGGGCGCATCGAGGTTTTCCTTCAGGCGTTTGCGCCCGATCCAGCGCGAACCGCGTTTGATTGGGCCATGCCAATGGGCTCCGGGTTTGGTGCCGGTCAGCTGGAAAAAGCGTTGCAGGATCCAGAGCACCTGGCCGTTGGAATCCCACTCCCCCTCCTGGGAGCGGAAATAGCCCATGGTCGTCTGCCGGTCGGGAAAGCGTTCCAGCGCCCGCTCGGCCCGGCCGGTCAGGCCCACGCTCAGCAGGGCATTGATGATGAAGGCGGCATCCCGGAACCAGAAACGTTTGTAGGTGAACGGACCGGGATAGACATCGTCCGGTGAGTGGAGGATTAGCGAGACAACCGCGGCGTCATAGAGAAACTGGTACTTCGCGTCGGGGCACACCAGTTTTGCATGGCCTTCGCGCTCCTCGGTCCAGGCGTCGGGCGAAGGCAGGCGGGCGGAGCGCTCCGACAGGGGTACGCTGGCGGTGATCTCTGTGGTCTCGCCTGGCTTGACGGTAAATAGTGCCGCGGCGGTGACCATGCCGACATCGCAGACGCCCTCGGTCTGGTCGTCGCGATCCTGCAGGTGGATATGCACGTCACCATGCGTGTAGTCGGATACATGGTGCCGGCCCGCTGGGCGGCTGAAGGAAACCGATTTATGCCCGTCGATGGTCCAGGCATTGCGTTCCCTGGAAAGGTGGGCTTTGTGGATAAAGGCAATGCCTTCCGGATTGCTGGGCCGCAAGGCCAGCACGAGCGAACCTTCGGTGTCGCTCTGGGCCCGCAGTCGCATCTTGCAGACGGGGACACCATTCTCCAGTTCGACCCAGGCGCGGTTGGTCAGCTTCATGCCCGCCATGGCCGATTCAGTCGTAACACTTACACCCTGGCCCAGCTCCTGGCGCTGCCTGGCGTCGGGAATGCGGGAAGGTAGTAGACAGCGCCCGTCCTTGGCCATCAGCCAGCCGTCCAGGGACCAGCCGTCGAAGAACGGGGTCAGCAGGCCGCGCGGATCGACGATCGGAAGTTCGTCCACGTCGGGATGGCCGACAGCGGTCCAGTTGCGATGGCTAAGATTGATGTGCGTGATAGAGAACGCGCGCGGAATGAATGACGGGTCCAGCGGATCGAACTGTTTTTCGATCCAGTAGGGCCAGACCCAATCCAGGTTGTGCTGGATCACCCGGCTGTTGATCAGCCCACGCGCGTGGAACACCACGCCGGCACGCAGGAGTTCAATGGGTTCGCCGACGTCGGACGGCTGGGCGAAGCTATGCAGGCGGGACAGCAGCGCTATCGGGTCGAGGAAGCCGTGCTTGCGTGCGACATGACGTACGACGAAGCGCCAGGGCAGCCATTTCATCCAGCTCACGAGGGATCCTCCACGATATCTTCATTGCCTGTGTATTTGGCCAACGCGCGGCGGGCGAGGCGATTGAGGAATATCACCGCCACAACCGTACCTACGAAGCCGGCGCCGTAAATGGCCCATTCCAGGTGCGATCGACCGGTCTCGCGTACGCCCAGCGTGGTCAGGTCGGCGGCGAGGGAACCGAGGTAGACGTTGTGCAGGGAAAAGGGGATATAGCCAAGGGCGCATCCCACGACGAATCCCGGCAGCGAGAAGTGGGTCAGCCCGAAGAAATAGTTGGAGATCTTGCTGGGAAAGAACGGAATGAGGCGCGTCAAAAGCACGATCTTCCAGCCGTGAGGAGTAAGCTCGTCACTCATCAACCTGAGCCTGGAACGGGCCATGATGAAGGCCTTGGCCTTTTCACCGAACAGGTGACGGGCAATCAGGAAGGACAGGGTCGCGCCCAGTACGGTACCGGCGACCACGTAGAGGGTGCCGTGGAACACCCCGAAGACGAACCCAGCGCCGGTGGTGAACAGCACACCGGGTAACAGCAGGACCATTACCAGGCTCATGATCAGGATGAACAGCACCGGCGCCCAGGCTCCCTGGGCATCAAACCACTGCAACAGCTCAACGATGCGCTCGTGAATACCGAGGGCGTAGAGCACTGCGAGAATAGCGCCGACCAGCACGATGCTGGCCAGGATGCCCACGATGGGCGACTTCTTCCAACCTGCACGGCGTTCGAGTTCAGCTTGTTCCATTGCTTACTGCATACCTCGATGGATGTGTCCGGTCTCCTTTCTGGCTTGAGCGCGCAGGCTCGGGCATTCTGGCCTGGGCGCTTTGACCTGGGCTCTCTTCAATACGAGTCCTGTGACTAGAGCCTAGCCCAGATTCTATGTCGGGAAACCCGTCTAGGGGTTCCCTACGGTGACAAGCGAACGATCAGTTCGCCCGACAGTAGAATACCGAGAACAGCGACTGGGCATCGGACCAGTCCGCTTCGACGGCGAAACCGGTATCCCGGGCCAGTGCGCTGAAATCGTCATCGGTGTACTTGTAGGAGTTTTCCGAGTGGATTGTTTCCCCGACCCGGAATCCGACGCGTTGTCCTGCACACTGCACCGACTGGTCCCGCAGGCTCTCCAGGTGCATCTCGACACGTCGCGCGTCGGTGTTGTAGAACGCCCGGTGGCGGAAGGCCTCTGTGTCGAAGTCCGCCGGCAGGATACGGTTCAGGTGCGTCAACGCGTTCAGGTTGAATGCCGCCGTGACCCCGGCCTGATCGTTGTAGGCGGCCGTGAGCGTGTCGGCGTCCTTATGCCGGTCGACGCCAATCAGCAGGCCGCCATCGTCGCCCACCATGTGACGCACCGAGCGCAGGAAATTCCGGGCCATTTCCGGGGTGAAGTTGCCGAGGGTCGAGCCGGGAAAGAAGGCGACCCGACGTGCCGGAGAGGCCTCCAATTCCAAATCATCCAATTGCGAGAAGTCAGCGCACACGGCCTGGATGTCCAGCTCCGGAAAATCTCCCGCCACCGTGTTGGCGGCTGTGAGGAGGAACTCCGACGAGATATCCATGGCCACGTAGCGTGAAGGCTGGAGCGCATCGAGCAACAGGCGTACCTTCTCGCAACTGCCGCAGCCGGGCTCGATCAGCATCGCCCCTTCGCCCACATGCCGGGCGATATCCGGCGCCTTGTTCCTGAGCACCATCCGTTCGGCGCGGGTCGGGTAGTATTCCGGCTGCTCGGTAATACTCTCGAACAGCTGTGAGCCGCGTTCGTCATAGAAGAATTTGGGGCTGAGGGTTTTCTGCGGCTGGTTTAGCCCATCGAGCACCTCGGCGACGACATCCTGTTGGGCCGGGTGCATGTCGGTGAAATCCAATCGGTTATTCAGTGCCTTGGCGGATTCAGCCATGTCGTTACCTTTTTTCCCTGGTAGGCGTTCGACCAGCGCTAGCATGTGTAGCCGCGTTGGTCCCTGGAGCCAAATCTGTAGTTATATACGGCGGTTCTGATCTGCGACCGTCGTTATTTACAGTAATCCCTGGCAAGCCGCACGCCGCTAAACTGCCAGCGGTCCGGCGGATAAAAGAAATTACGGTAGCTGGCACGTACCTGGCGTGGGTCCGTCACGCAGGAGCCGCCCCGCAGCACCAGTTGGTTACACATGAACTTGCCGTTGTATTCACCGATGGCACCCTCGGCCGGACGATAGCCGGGGTAGGGTGAGTAGGCGCTGCTGGTCCACTGCCAGATGCTGCCGAACAGCGTATCGGGCGTGGGGGTATCGGGGTGGTAAAGGCCGCTATCGACGAAATGTCCTTCAACCGGTTGCCCCTGCGCCACCGATTCCCACTCGAATTCCGTCGGCAGGCGGGCATCCATCCAGCGGGCGATGGCGTCTGCCTCATACGCGCTCAGGTGGCAGGCAATGCCTTGGGGATTGAGCGGTTTCAGACCATGCAGGGTGAACTCGAACCATTCACTGTCCTGCTGGCGCCAGTACAGCGGGTGCTGCCAGTGCCCCTCCTGCACTTTGCCCCAACCATCTGCCAGCCAAAGCGCCGGCTGGCGGTAACCGCCATCCTCGATAAAGGCCAGAACGTCGGCATTAGTGACCGGCCGGTTGGCGAGTTCGAAGGGTTCGAGGAAGACGCGGTGGCGGGGCGTTTCGTTGTCGAAGCAGAAACCGGAACCCGTCTCCGCGCCCATCTTGAGGATACCGCCGTCATGGCTATTCCAGGCCAGTTCGGGCGGGGCAGAAGGCTCTTCATGGCCGGGCGCCTCGACATACACGGGGCAGAGCGGGTTCTGCGCCAGGTTGTATTTCAGGTCGGTGAAGAACAGTTCCTGGTGCTGCATCTCATGCTGCAAGCCGAGCTCGGTGCGACTGGCGATGGTCTCCTGGTCGCCGTTGGTGGATTCCAGCAGGCGCAGCATGGCGTCGTCGATGGCGTGGCGGTAATCATAGACCTCTGCCACCGTCGGGCGCGATAGCAGGCCGCGTTGAGGTCGAGGGAACTGGGCGCCGACTCCGTTGTAGTAGGAGTTGAAAATATATTCGAAGGCCGGATGTTGAGGCTGGTAACCCGGCATGAAGGGTTTGAGCAGGAATGTCTCGAAGAACCAGCTGGTGTGGGCAAGGTGCCACTTGGCGGGACTGGTTTCCGCCACCGCCTGCAGACCGTAATCCTCGATTTCCAGGGGTGCGCAGTAGTCTTCGAACTTCTGTCGCACGTCGCGATACATGTCGCGGAGATGGGCGAGGGGCATGAGTTCGTCCGTCTCCCGGCCGGCGAGCTCACCGGATTTGATCATGGCGCTCTCTCCTTGTTCTGTAGCTTATTTTCACCCGCCCTACGAACGGGGAGTGCATCCCTATTAACGTGGCTACCGATGGCATTTCAGTTACAGCAGCGTCGGTTATCCGGCCCCGACTGCCGGGGAGCAGGGCCGGATCACTGGCTGATTACTCTATGATGCTTTGAGCGGCAGAATATCAGCGTCCTGGCTTCAGCCTACTACATCTGAAGCACTCCATTGCAAATGAACTCTTGGTATTACGTGCCATTCGTGCAATGGAAACACTGGGTCTGAAGATTAACGTTGTTTGTTTTTTGAACGGATTGGCGGGCGAGGCGATATGCAGCAAGTATCTGAAGGTGCTGTCAGAACAGTTGTTTGCAAGGAGTGAATCGGGAATTAAAGCTTATCAATAACTTATTTATGTTAAGGACTTAGGGCCTTTGTGCCGCGTAAGGTTGGCGGATACATTTCCGGTTCCCGTAGGCCGCATATGGCACGCATCCTATCACTCGTCGGTAATGCAGGTGAACGGCGCCTGATTGACGCAACCCTGTCGAATTTCGACGTTACAACCGACCAGGAAGAACTGCGCAAGGCTGGAGCGGTGGACCTGATTATCGTCGACCGCGAAGCGATGCATACGTGGCAGGAAGAGATCGGCATCCTTCGCTCACGGGAAGCGCCGGCGGCCTTGCCCGTGTTGTTGATGCTACCAGCCCGGGAGCTGGATTTGTCCATGGGACTAATCGGTCAGCAGATCGAGGACGTCATGGTTCAGCCCTTCCAGCCGGCGGAGCTGTTAGCTCGGGTCAACAATCTGGTGCGGGTGCGCGACCTGTCTGTCAGCCTCAAGAATCGCATTGCCGAGAGTGACGGTGAGCTGCGTGTGCTCGGACGTGCGTTTTCGTTATTTTCCTCTTGCAACGAGTTGATACTCCGGGCAGACAGCGAAGATGCGCTGCTTAACAGTACGCTCGACGAGCTGGTCGGTAACCGAGGTTTCCGGTTTGCTTGGGTAGGTCTGGCTAAGAATGACGAGCGCAAGAGTATCGAAGTGTTGGCCCAGAGTGGTGATGCTGGAAGCTATCTCTCTGAAGTATCTCCGACATGGGGCGATGGACCGGAGGGCAACGGTCCTGCCGGGCGCGCTGTCCGCACCGGTCAGCCGCAGGTATGCGACGACATGATGAGCGCCTGTAGCTTCCAACCATGGAAAGATGCAGTGCGCGAGTACAATTTCGCCTCCTGCTTGGTGTTGCCGTGCCAGGTTAGCGATGACCGAATGGGCATACTGGTGCTCTATTCGGAACTCCGGCATGCCTTTACGGCCGAGGAAATCGAGTTGATGGGGCGGCTGAGCGAAAATATTGCCTTTGGCCTAAAGGCTCTTCGGGACCGGGAGGCCTTGCGCCTCGCCAAGCTGAGTGCAGAGCTACGGGCCTACCGTGATGTACTGACCGGCCTCCCGAATCGCCAGTGGATTCATGAGCAGCTGACCACCCTGGACGCCCAGGCTGACCGGCACGGGCGTTATGCGGCCGTGCTCTTCGTCGATCTGGATGGCTTCAAGCGGATTAACGACAGTCTGGGTCATGAGGTAGGGGACCGGATCTTGCGTAAGGTTGCGCGACGGCTCCAGGGGTTGGTCCGGGAAGAGGATTTTGTGGCGCGTCAGGGTGGCGACGAGTTCGTCGTATTGATGCCTTTCGAAAAGCTGGATGCCGGAGAGGTGGGCGACCGGGAGGGGCAGCACAACTACCTGACCGCGGCGGCCACCCATGTGGCGGATCGTATCGTTACCGGCATGCGGAAGCCCTTCACCGACGGTCACAATGAGCACTACCTGGGCGCGAGTGTCGGTATCAGTCTGTTCCCGCACGACAGTGGCGAGGCCATGGAGCTGCCGGTGTTGGCGGATCAGGCCATGTACGAGGCCAAGAGCCAGGGCGGCAATGCTTACCAGTTCTACAGCGATGAGCTTTCCGCCGAGCATGCCAATCATGTGGAACTGGAGCAGGACCTGTACCGGGCGGTGCAGCAACAGGCGTTCGAGCTGCACTATCAGCCGGTGGTCAATCTGGAGACCGGCCAGGTGCAGGCTGTGGAAGCATTGCTGCGATGGCCCCAGGCCGACGGCAGTATGGTAGCGCCGGAAGCGTTCCTGCCGATACTGGAGGAAAACGGGCTGATCATTCGCGTCGGCGACTGGATTTTCCGACGTGCCTGCGAGGACATCCGGCAGGCCCGGGAGCACCTGCCCGAACTGCGCCTGTCCCTCAATCTCTCGGTACGCCAGCTTTGGCAGCCCTCGTTGCCGGCGCGTCTTGCAGAGGTTGTCCAGAAGGCTGGCCTGCCTCCGGCAGCCGTCGAGCTGGAAGTGACGGAAGCGTCCATGATGAGCGATGTGAAACGGATGGAGAAAGTGTTGCAGGATCTCAGGCAGCACGGGTTCTCACTCACCGTCGATGACTACGGCACCGGTTATTCGTCGATGGCACGCCTGTTGGCGTTGCCCGTATCGACGCTCAAG
Source organism: Marinobacter nanhaiticus D15-8W (assembly GCF_036511935.1). Lineage (NCBI taxonomy): Bacteria > Pseudomonadati > Pseudomonadota > Gammaproteobacteria > Pseudomonadales > Marinobacteraceae > Marinobacter > Marinobacter nanhaiticus. The sequence continues at coordinate 1,468,938 of NZ_AP028878.1, forward strand.
TTGGACGGTTCATTCCTGCAAGCGGCGGAGCATACACCCAACGCCGCCTCGATGATCTCAGCCGTTGCAGATATGACGCCTAAACTGGAGCTCAGGCTCGTTGCCGAAGGTGTAGAGAACGATCAGCAGCGCACGCTGTTGAGGCGCCTCGGGTGTAGTCTGGGGCAGGGCTACCTGTTTACCCGGCCGATGCCGTTCGAGTCCTTGATGGAGTATCTGGGCCGGACCGCTACCGAGGTTGTGCCGGTTTGAGTCGATTATCAGCCAGCGCCGACGGTTGATTCATCAACTGGTCTCCAGGATGCCAAGGTCCGCCGGATCGGCTCCGCCGGCGCCGTTGATTTTGCGTTGCATCTGACGGGCCTGTTGCAGCATGGCCTCGATGTTTTCCTCGAGATAGCCAGCATCGAAGCCGGCAACCTCGCGCAGGCCTTCGACATCAAGTAGCTGGACATGGCCGTTGGTCTGTTCGATCAGGTTTTCTTCCCGCAACTCCTTGAATACCCGGTTTACATGGACCGCGCTCAGACCGAGTGCGTCGGCCAGCAGGGTCTGCGTAAGAGGCAGCGTCAGGTGGTTGTTGATAATGACATTGGTCTTTTGCAGGCGTTTGGATATTTCCAGCAGGAAGTGAGCGAGCTTTTGCCGCGCTGATCGGCGACCCAGGTTGACCAGCCGCTCTAGCAGGATGGCCTGATCGGTGGCGGAAATCATGAAGAAGATGCTGCACAGTAGCAGGGATTCGGCAAAGACTTCCGTCAGGCGGGTCTTGGGAAAGGCGCAGAGGACTGCATCGGACATCACCGTCAGGCCGGTAATGCGTTTGTTAAATGCGAATTCCCGTAGGCCAACCACATCGCCAGGTACGTAGACATCCAGAATTTGCCGGCTGCCATCTTCCATGTTCCGGTACGAGTAGACCCATCCCTTACTCACCGTGTAAAAGTGGTTGGAGGGTTCTCCCTGGGTCCACACCGAGGTGTTCTTGCGATACTCCCGTGGACTCTTTTCCAGGGAATCAAGGAGTAGCTTGTCATCCTCGGTTAGCGGTGAATAATGTTCGAAGTGTTTTATGATGCAGCTCTTTTCCATCGCGCCCTCCTGCCGTCAAGCCTGTTACTCATATGTCGTTATTTTGATTAGTTGCTGGATTCACCGGTGACGACAAGCCAACCGGTATCCCTAAAAGCAGGTGTCTCGCGATCTGGCCAAGGCAACCGGCACCGCCATTATTTACTGCCTACACTGGGTAACGCCTAGTGTATGAAGGGCGAATCAAAGGGACCATCAACTTTTCTAATCTATAAAAACCGCGCCCAAGGGGCAACAGACCCGCTTATCGGACATGGTACCAGCGAGTCATTGTCGTCTGACGTGGCTGTTCAATCCTATGAAATTGGCTCGTGTACAGATTATCTGCTGAAATCGTGGCAATCGGTATCGTTTTGATGCTTTAGAAGGCATCGTTAAAGACGCCGAAAGCAACTTTAAAAACCAGAATGTGAAGGACCACATGACCTTATTCGAAATTGTTGCCATCCTGCTCAGCCTCTCGGCGCTATTCAGTTACATCAATGCCCGCTTCATAGGGCTTCCCACCAGTATCGCCGTCATGGCTTTCTCACTGGTGTTCTCGCTGATCCTGGTGGGGCTGAACCACTTGGGAATACGCGATCTCGCTGACTGGGCTGAACAGTTGGTGGGGGAGGCGGATCTGGGACGAACGCTCCTCGACGGCATGCTCAGCTTCCTGTTGTTCGCCGGGGCCCTGCACGTCAACCTGGATGATCTGGCCGAGCAGAAATGGCTGGTGGCCTTGTTGGCCTCCTTTGGCGTGGTGACGACCACCTTCCTGGTCGGTGGTGCCCTGTGGCTGGTCGTCGACTGGCTGGGGCTGTCGCTGCCGTTTATCTACTGCCTGTTGTTTGGTGCTGTGGTAGCGCCTACGGATCCCGTTGCGGTGCTGGCTATCCTGAAGTCGGTGGATGCGCCGGCGAGCCTGTCCACCAAGATTGCCGGTGAATCCCTGTTCAATGACGGTGTAGCGGTCGTGGTATTCCTGGGCATACTTGGTATCGCCCAGGGCGAACGGGAGGCGACGTTCGCCAGTATCGGCCTCCTGTTCCTGGAAGAGGCGGTAGGCGGGCTGGTGCTGGGTTTCATCCTCGGCTTCATCGGCTACCGGTTGTTGCGGAAGCTGGATAACTACCAGGTGGAAATACTGGTTACGGTAGCGTTGGTGGCCGGTGGCTATGCCCTGGCCAACCGGCTGCACATGTCCGGTCCCCTGGCGGTGGTCGTCGCCGGACTGATGCTGGGTAATCATGGCCGCAAGTTTGCCATGTCGAAAAAGACCGAGGAGCAATTGGACACCTTTTGGGAGTTGGTGGATGAGTTGCTCAACGCCGTTCTCTTCCTGTTGATCGGTCTGGAGATCCTGATCCTGTCCTTTGAGTTGCCGACGCTCTGGGCCGGGCTCGTCGCTATTCCGGTGGCGCTGTTGGCGCGGCTGGTGGCGGTAGGCATTCCGGTCATGGCATTGAAGCCGTTCCGAGAGTTTAATCCCCATTCCATCCGAGCCCTGACCTGGGGCGGCCTCAAGGGCGGGATTTCGGTCGCTCTGGCGTTGTCGTTGCCCGCGGGGCCGGAGCGCGACTTGATCCTGCCTATGGCCTATGTGGTGGTCGTGTTCTCGATCCTGGTGCAGGGTTTAACGATCAAGCATGTTCTGGGGACCGGTGACAAGGCGCCCTGATATGAAACGAGAATGACTGTCAGGCCGCGTCAATGTTGGGCGCGGCGGTTGCTGCCGGACTGTAGTTTGCGGGCCTGCTCCAGCATGTCGTCGATGTCTTCCTGAAGGTAGGTGTGATCAAAATGGGCAACTTCTTCCAAGCCTTTTATATCGAGCAATTCTACGTCGCCTTTGCCCGGACTGATCAGTCCTTCGTCCTTTAGCTCCCGGAACACTCGATTGACGTGAACCGCACTAAGCCCCAAGGCGTCGCCCAACATAGGCTGGGTCAGGGGAAGCTTCGAGCGTGCGCCGACGTCACTATTGGTTTTCTTCAGTCGTTCGAAAATCTCGACCAGAAAGTGGGCCAGCTTCTCTCGGGCCGAACGGCGTCCGAGGTTCACCAGTCGCTCCAGCAGGATGGCTTGATCACGCGCGGCGATCATAAAAAAGATATTGCAAAGCACCACTGACTCAGCAAAGACTTCTGTCAGCCGTGTTTTGGGGAAGGCGCAGAGTTCGGCGTCGCTCATCACTGTTAGGCCAGATACACGTTTGTTGAAGGCAAATTCCCGCAGCCCCACGATATCTCCGGGTACGAAGATATCCAGGACCTGTCTTGATCCGTCCTCAAGAACCCGGTGCGAAAAGGCCCAGCCGTTCTTGACCGTGTAAAAATGGTCCGAACTCGAGCCTTGATCCCAAACTGTAGTTCCCTTCACATAGCTCTTGGGCCCTTTTTCGAGAGAATCCAGAAGCGCCTTGTCGCTATCGGATAAGGGCGAGTAATGTTCGAAGTGCTTAATGATACAACTGCCGTTCACGGGATTCTCCATTCTCCAGTGCAGATGCGGGTTTAGTAAAATTTGTCTATCCAGTACCTACGAGGCTCTCGGGCGGGGCTAGCGAGATAACGGGTTCGTAAGGACCAGTCACAATAACTTTAAGAAGAGTGGGTGCCGTCGTTCAAGCCCTGGCGCAAAACAGGATGCCAGGGGGGGAGGCAGGCGGCCTAGCCCAGGCCAGGGTTGATGTTGAATTGCGGCACTGTGCGCAGGTATGCGGACAGTGTCTCGTCGTCATGCTGAAGGTAGTAGGCGTCGAACCGGGCAACCTTCCGCAGTCCCTCCAGATCGAGGATGGTCAGGCCATTACCGGTGGGCATCAGCAATGCCTCTTCCTTGAGTTCCCGGCAGGTCCGGTTTACGTGGACGACGCTGAGCCCCAATGCATCCGCGAGCAGGGCCTGGGGTACGGGCAGTTCGAGGTGATGGCCGATGTCGCCTTGTACGCGACGCACCCGCTCGGACAGCTCCACCAGGAAATGCGCAAGTTTCTCCTTTGCCGAGCGGCGACCCAGGTTGACCATACGTTCCAGAAGGATCGCCTGGTTACGGGCCACGATGGTAAAGAAGATATTGCATAACGACAGCGAGTTTGCGAACAGGGTGCTGAGCTGCGGCATGGAAAACGGGTAGAGTTCCGCGTGACTCAGTGTCATGAGACCCGAGCCCCGTTTACGGAACGCAAATTCCCGCAGGCCGATGATGTCGCCCGGGACATAGATATCCAATACCTGGCGCGTGCCTTCTTCCATGTTTCGGTAGGCGTAGGCCCAGCCCTTGCTCAGGATATAGAAGCGTTCCGAACTCGTGCCCTGTTGCCAGACCGAGGTGTTCTTCATGTAGGTGACGGGCGGCTTCACCAGAGAACTCAGGAGTTCCTTATCCTTTTGGCTCAAGGGTGTGAAATTTTCGAACTGCTCAACGATAAAGCGGGTGTCCAAAGAGTCTGTCATGAACGCTAATCTGTACAGAGATGTTAACGACTAATCTTTTTTGGGCTTTCGTCGTATGGGTTTGGTTAGCCCTTATTCTTTGAGATGCGCCCTATTCAGCCTCCGATATCCCCCGAACTCCATAACCTATGTTTAGCGTTTTGAGGTTTTAATGAAATAACCTTAACCAAGCAAAAATTTCGCCCTCAAACTGCTCAATAATGCGTCTAGTTGCCCGATATAAATGCAGTTTTTTCGTCGAGTACGGAGTCTCAAAGGACACATCGCCGTGGGCGATGGACCCAAAATTGCACCGCAAAAATCCACCACGCCTAAAACTACCTGTCAGTGAAGTTACGATCGCTTCACGCCAAGCGCGCCAGTGCCCGGACTATTTCTTTATCTATTTGATTAATAATAACTTTTTTAAGTCCTTGATCTAAGTTGTGACAACGTATGTTGTGTCAGCCCCTGGGGTGGGCTGATAACTTTCGTCCGTCATTTACATTTACTTACAAATGGAGTGTGTAGGTATGTTGCAGAATGCAGATCATTACCCCACCAGGACGGACGACAAGCGGGAGACGTTTGATCGCCATGAACCTGTGATTCACTGCGAAGGCGAAGAACGGGAATACGGCCCCCTCGGCGTTTCCCAGCTCGATCAGTTCGAGCGCGACGGGTTTCTCTGGCTTGAAGGGTTTTTCCCCCAGGAACGTATCGAGCCGTTCTTCGAAGAGCTCGACGCCATGGCCCGCGACCCGGAGATCCGTGATCGGGACGAGGTCATCATGGATGCGGACAAGACCGAGATCCGCTCGGTGTTTGCCATGCATGAACTGTCTGAAGCCTTCGACCGCATGACCCGCGACCCGCGCCTGCTCGGCATGGCGCAGCAGATCCTGGGTGGCGACGTCTATATCCACCAGTCCCGGATCAACAGCAAGGCCGGGTTCTCCGGTGGCGGCTTCAACTGGCACTCGGATTTCGAGACCTGGCACAGTGAGGATGGCATGCCGAAGATGCGTGCGATCAGTGCATCGATCATGCTGACCGACAACAATGCGTTCAACGGCCCGTTGATGCTGATTCCGGGGTCTCACAACCGCTTTGTACCTTGTGTTGGCAAAACGCCGGATAACAACTGGCTGCAGTCGCTCAAGAGTCAGGAGATCGGCGTGCCGGATCAGGAATCCATTGCTGAACTGGCCAACAAGCGCGGTATCGAGGCCCCCACAGGTCGTGCCGGTTCGTTGCTGCTTTTCGATTCCAACACGTTGCACGCGTCGAACGCGAACCTGTCGCCTTGGCCCCGTGCGAACCTGTTCTTCGTCTACAACAGCGTCGAAAACCGCTTGGCAGATCCGTTCTCCGGAACCAATCCACGTCCGGAATACCTGGGTGCACGTCAGCGCAATGTCGCCCTTACACCTAACCACTGATACCGATGCATCCTCGATTGAGTGATGCACGATTGAATCGTTGATGAAAGCCGGCCCCCGCTTTCATCGCCATAACGAAGCCGTTATCAACGAACGGAGGTACGAAAGTTGGGTTACGATTCTGTAGCTTCGTGGATAAAGCCCTTTTCGTGTCCCACGCCTTTTCGTAGGCTAAAGTTAAAGAGGGAATGGCCGTTTTGGTGAGCCAGATCGGCACTCTTCAGCAAATGCCGGTGGTTTTCCGATTCGGTTTGAGGTCATTCCGTCACATTCATCGTTGCTGGTGGCAGCAAGGATGAATTCGCAATAGCAGCAAATCCGCAACAGGAGGGAATCATGGATAAGACCTGGATTGTCGTAGCTGATAGCGCTCACGCCCGTATTCTGGCTACCACGCAGCGCGTCAATACTCCGGCTGAAATAGCATCGCTGGAGCACCCTGAATCCCGGATGAAGCAAAGCGAGCTGGTCTCGGACAAGCCGGGCCAGACGAACGATCGTATGGGCGTAGCCCAGAACCAGATGGAAGAGCCGGACTACCGGGGACAAGAGCAGGAAGACTTTGCCAGCACTATTATCGAGAAGTTGGAGGAGGGCCGCCAGCAGGGCCGCTTCGATAGCCTGGTGCTGGTTGCTGCGCCGAACTTCCTGGGTATCCTGCGGAACTCGCTCAGCAAGCCGCTGAGCAAGATGGTCACGCAAAGCCTGGATAAGAACCTGGTCACTCATGACGAGGAGAGCATCCGCAAGCACCTGTTTCATTGAACAGGTGATCCTAGCGGACGGGTTTGCTTATACCAGATCCCTCACCGATAGACTGGGCGAACCCGTCCGTCTTTGAAAAGGGGGTGTGGCATATCCGGTAAAGTCCTGCTGATTCTTTAATGGAAAGGCAGGCATAGACAAAGGCCCGGGAGCTTAACCGTAAACATACGGCTAAAGCGTCCCGGGTTTGATCATTCAGTCTGTAGGGTACTGTGTCGCAAGTGCAGGGCCTTCCTATTCCCGCCCCTCATCAAACTCCTCTCGGCTGATCTTGCCATTGTCGTTGGTATCGTAGCGATCCAATAACCGGAGTTTTTCTTCATCTTTTTTGCCGGCGGCTGGTTCGCCATAGGCATCGAGTTCTTCACCACTCAGGGTACCATCCTGATTCTGGTCGAGCTGGTTGAACAATGTCGAATCCAATGTACCCTGGCTCATACCCAGGCCCGGGTAGTGTGTATTCGATTCACGAGCCGGCTGGGGCGTTTCGTTGCCGCCTTGATAGTCCCCGGCGTGGATAACCGGGGAGGTCAACAATGTTGCGCCCAATAGCGTGGATAGGGCCATCAACGGCACTCTCATAGCGTATCCCTCCTTCTCTTCCATGGGCCGGCGTTCATGGGGCCCTCGTTAGCTTCATGCTTGGTATGCCAAAGCATACGTGCAATGCCCCTGACGCCGATCAGATTGATCGCTTTAAAGATGACGTACTGATAAGAGGATATGTTGGGTGCCTCGTAAATGCTCAACTCCCAGGTTAATTTCGTAAGCGACAGCCGTGCAGAATGTCTACCCGGCTCCGGTTTCTATCAGGTTTGACCTGGCCAGGCCGATGCGCCGCCAGCGGACGTTAGCCAAAGACGATTCCCATCAGCACATAACCTAACAACGTGACGACTACTATACCCACCAGATTGAGCAGGAAGCCTGCACTGATCATGTCGCTAATGCGCATGTGCCCGCTGCCGAAGACAATGGCGTTTGGCGGCGTTGCGACCGGCATCATGAAGGCGCAGCTCGCGGCAATAGCGGCAGGTACGGCGAGCAGGTAGGGGTCGGCGCCCTGGGACGTCCCAGCGCGCCCATTAGAGGCAGGAAAGCGGCGGCAGTGGCTGTATTGCTGGTGATCTCTGTCAGGAAAATGATGACCGCAGCCACCAGCGCGACGGTTAACAGCACCGGCAGTACGCCAATGACCGACAGACTCTCGGCGATCCACTTGGCGAGTCCGGAACTGCTTATCACGCCGGCCAATGCAAGACCACCCCCGAACAGCAGCAGCACGCCCCAGGGGATCCTTTCGGCGGTTTCCCAGTTCATGATGAACGTCCGGGTCTTGAGGTTGACCGGGATCACGAACAGGGCCACTGCTGCGGCGATGGCGATTACAGTATCGTCTAGCCAGGGAATCAGGCTACTGGAGAGCAGTGGCTGGCATATCCAAGCCGCTGCTGTTAGTACGAAGACGGTCAGTACCAGCTTCTCGCCCCGGCCCATGGCGCCGAGTTCCTTGAGCTGGTCCTTGATCATCTGGCCGCTATCGTCACCGCTGCTGACGCCATCCCTGTTGAAGCCGAGGTCACCCCGGGTCAGCCACCACCAAATAGCCACCAGCATGGTGGCAGAGATAGGTATGCCAATCAGCATCCACTGGGCAAACCCAACGTTGATATCGTGATTGTCAGCAAGGTAGGCCGCGAGCAAGGCGTTGGGTGGCGTCCCAATCAAGGTGGCAATGCCACCGACACTGGCGGAATAGGCAATGGCGAGCAGCAGTCGCGTGGCGAATTGACGGGTGGCTTCAGGGTCGTCGCCTTCGCGCATGTTCACCACTGAGAGGCCGATGGGGAGCATCATGATGCTCGTCGCGGTGTTGGATACCCACATACTGATAAAGGCAGTCGCTAGGATGAATCCGCCGATCTGGCGTTTGGGATGACTGCCTACGGTGGCCAGGATATTCAGCGCGATACGCCGGTGCAGCTCCCAGCGTTGCATCGCCAGGCCGATGGTAAACCCGCCAAGGAACAGGAAGATAATGGGGTTGGCGTACGGCGATGTCGCTTCCTTGATGGAGCCCAACCCAAGGGCGGGTATCAGGCAGATCGGAATCAGGGCCGTGGCGGGAATCGGGATGGTCTCCGTCGACCACCAGGTCGCCATCAGCAGCATCAGCCCCGCCGCCCGCCAGGCCTCCTCCGGCATTTGCGCCGGTGGAGGTAATAACAACGTCATCACCAGAAATAGCGGGCCAAGAATGAAACCTGCCACTTGAGCCCGGCTCAGGCCCTTACGTTCCCTACTCTGGGCACTGTTTTCGTCCATGTCATGTCATCCCTTGGTACGCGTCGGTTCGTCCGACTGGTTCGCGCATATATTCAACAATTACGGAGGGATGAAGGAAGTGCAAGTGACACTATCGTTGCCAGGTTTTAATGGGGAGAGGTGCGCCGGGCTCTTATTCTTCAACGCTATTGGGTTGGCGACTTGGCATGGCCGCCCTTTGAAGATTTGACAATTTTTTTCAGACAGTTTGCATAACCTCGTATAGCTTTCTCTTTGTTTCAGTCTCATGCAGCAAAACGACTCGGGAGCGCCCGGGCGAAAATTGACAGGGATGTTAGATGAAGACCCTATATCTGCTTTCGATCCTCATTCTTATATCAGCGTGCTCTTCCAGTAACGAGAGTGATGATCCCCGAAGCCTGAGTTTGCACACGCCTAGATTCCTTGCCGCTGTCAGTTGTGATGAGAAGGGTAGGGTCACTACCTTTGATGGACACCCAGCTTTCTGGTGCCAGAAACATCAGGAGGGGGCTACCGTGACGACGTATCTCGAAGTAGACGACGCTTATATGTTGACTAAGGTGCGCGCAGAAATCCGTGGGCCGCAGAAGGTTTCTCAAGATACTACCTCGGCAGCACACCAGACCTTAACTTACCTATTAAAAAGTTACACGTCGGCGTCGCCCGACCTTTTAGCGGGATTAATAGACCGGTGCGAAGAAGCGGTAGACCTTCCGGCTGTTTCGAAAGACGGTGGAAGCTATCATTCCCATTTTAAGTGCAGGAAACCACACTTTAGTGATGATGCATTCCTGGATCTGGACATAACATACTCTGCAATCGCCAGTTGATCCGTTTAAAGGTAGGGCTATGCGCATTCTAATTGCTGGTGTCTTTCTGATCAGTTCGTTGCTCGCCGCAGGCGGAGTTCAGGCAGGCGTATACAAATGTCAGAAAACTTCGGGTGAAATCTCATATTCCGACAAGCCTTGTGTCAACGCAGAGCCTCTGGAAATCCCGCCCGCAACCCTTTTATCCGGCGGTAGTAGTCACTCTGCTTCTTCACCTATGGCTAATTCTTCCTCAGTTGAGGGTGCTAGCCTCTCGGGTGATGCCTGCGTTACCGCTATCAATAATGGCAAGGACTGGATAAAAAGCATGCGAGATGTGGCTAAGCGGAATCTGCAGACTGGCCATATGAGTCAGGCGGAGTATGCCTATGGGATGCGCGAGCTGGAATCGTTCCAGTCGGGTCTCAACGTTTCAAAGTGTCGCTCTGCTGCCGGCAACAATAAGAAGTTCTTCCAGTGCCTTACCAAAGTAACGAACCACCTTGCTGTGTGTGGACGACAGTACAAACCCATCCTCTAGTCTTGCGAGACACCTCAGCCTGTCCTGGCTAGAATTCGGATTAATCCGACGATCCCTCCAAAACAAATATATCCGCATGTCCGGGATACCCTGGGCAGCCCGGATTGACTATGCTTAGCACGCTGCTATTCCCCACTTTTTTGGTGGTTCGGGGTGGTGCCATTCAACTGAGCTGTGGTTTAAGAAAGCCGCTAGTTAAGAATAATTGCACTGAATGTCGTTCTGGAGTCTCTATGCGGGTTGTTTTATCGCCGGGCAGATGCCGGTTGTTGGCGATGCTGTTGCTCATGGTTTCGTTGGTCGCCGACGCCGGTGAAAGTCTGCGTCAGCGGCTGGAGGCGTTGCACTCCGGCTATTCGGCCGAAGCCGCCGGCGAGCGGCTGATGACAACACAGGCGCTGAGTGAATTCTACGAGGCTCGGGGCTATGAGTTGGCCTGGACTGATCTTCGCTCGCGGATCGCATTGCTGACTGAGGTGGAAGCGGTGGCCCAGGATGGCCTGTTGCCGACCGACTATCATCTGTTGGCGCTGCAGGAGTTAATGGCCGAGGATTGGGAGCAACTTTCGGCCGCTGCCAGGGACGATCTCGATTTGCTGCTGTCCGACAGTTTCCTGTTGCTGGGGTCGCATCTGCTCGAAGGCAAGGTGAACCCGGAAACCATCGATCCGGAATGGTTCGCCAACCGCCGTCAGCGAGCGATGGCGCCCTTGCTGGCAGAGGCACTCGCCAATAGTGCCATAACCGCGACGCTCGATGTGCTGCGCCCCTCCCAGGATGGTTACCGACAACTTAAGGCGGCGCGGGCCCGCATTGCTGGACTGGTGGGCGAACCCTGGGCTGATATCCCTGTGGGGCCAGCCATCAAGTTGGGGATGGAAGACGAGCGGGTGCCCCTGATCAGGCAGCGACTGGTGACCCTGGGCGATCTTGAAGCAGCGAATGACGAAGCTGCGCCATCATCAACCTACGACAGGACAATGGACCAGGCGGTAGTCGAGTTCCAGCGCCGCCACGGGCTGGAGGACGATGGCATCGTCGGCCGCAGCACCCTCGCCGCGCTCAACCGGACGCCCGAGGACCGCTTGCAACAGATCGACCTGAACCTGGAGCGCTGGCGCTGGCTGCCCGATAGTCTGGGCGAGACCTATGTATTGGTGAACATTGCGGCCTTCGAGCTCAAGCTGGTCCAGAAATCCCAGGTAAAGCTGAGCAAAAGGGTGATCGTTGGCCGGCCTTTCCGTCGCACGCCGGTGTTTAGTGACCAGATCCGTTACCTCGTTTTCAACCCCACCTGGACGGTGCCGCGCAAGTTGATGGTGCAGGACAAGCTGCCAGAAATTGTCCGCGACCCCGACTATATCCAGCGACTGGGTTTCTCGATCTATCACGGTTGGGGCTCTGAGCGAGTGCAGGTGGACCCGCAAACAGTCGATTGGCAGTCCCTGTCATCGCGCAACTTCCCCTACCAGCTGGTTCAGGAGCCGGGGCCGCAGAATGCGCTGGGGCAGGTCAAGTTCATGTTTCCCAACAAGTTCGACGTCTACCTGCACGATACACCCTCCCGCGAGCTGTTTCGTAAGTCCGAGCGCTCTTTCAGTTCCGGTTGTATCCGCGTACACGAGCCCCTGGATCTCGCCGCCGCCCTGCTTGAAATCGAAGGCGGCTGGGACAGGGCTCGTATCGATAGCGTGGTGGATTCCCTCAAGACGACGACGGTGACATTGAAGCAGCCGATACCGGTTCACCTTGAATATTGGACCGCCTGGACGGGCGACGACGGGCGTCTGCAGTTCCGCAACGACGTCTACACCCGGGATGCGCGCCTGTACGAAGCACTACAGACATCCCGTAGGCCGTGAGTTTTCGTTCGTTTGCTCGGCGTAGCCGCTAGCAGGAGGTACTGCTGGGTTGACGCGCTGCTTCGATCTCTTGCGTGGCGCCTACTTCATGCCGCCAGGCCATCGCAAAGATCAGCAGGCCGGCGAGTGCGGCGGCAGCCCCGACATAACCGGTGGATTGCCAGCCCAGCCCGGCGGTGATGGCGATACCGCCCATCCATGGCCCAAGGGCATTCGCCACGTTGAAAGCCGCATGGTGGGAAGCCGCAGCCAAGGTTTGTGCCTCATTGGCGACATCCATCAGGCGTGTTTGGAGGGCTGGCCCCAACGCGGACATCTGGGCAACCAGGAAGCAAACTGCCAGCAGACTCCAGATAGACCCGCTAGCCAGCGGGAACAGGCTGAGTGTGGCAATGGCCCAGACCAGCAACACGCCGACACTGCGGAATTGCAGCCGGTCAAACAGCCAGCCCCCAAGGATATTGCCGATAAAGCCGCCCAGGCCAAAAACGGCGAGGGCAATCGGGATCCAGAACTCATCGACTCCGGTGACGTTCAGCAGCGTCGGCGCCAGGTAGCTGAATACGCAGAACATGCCGGCGAAACCGATCGAGCCGATCGCCAGGGCATACCAGAGCTGGGCGCCGCGGAATGCGCGGACCTCATGCAGTGGGCTGTTGCGCACCTCCTGGCGGTTGAGTGGCAGGAAGAAGAACACAAGTGCCACCGTCAGCATGGCGATAATACCGACGAAGATGTAGGCATAGCGCCAGTTGAGCGACTGACCCAGTACCGTCGCCAGTGGATTGCCGATCAAGAGGGCCAGCGTGAGACCCATCATCACGCGACTGACGGCCTTGGCCCGCTTGTTTGCAGGAACCAGTGAAGCGGCCACCAGCGCCGCGACACCAAAGTAGGCGCCGTGGGGCAACCCGGCGACGAAGCGAAATGCCATCAGCGATTCATAGTTGGGGGCCAGGGCGCTGGCAATATTGCCGATGGCGTAGAAGGTCATCAAGAGAATCAGCAGATGGCGCCGGTACAGGCGTGATCCCAGTATGGCCAAAAGCGGTGCGCCGACGACCACGCCCAAGGCATAGGCGCTGATCAGGTGTCCGACCTGCGGCTCGCTGACGCCGAGATCCTGGGAGAGGTTGGGCATGAGTCCCATAATGGCAAATTCGCCCGTACCGATCCCGAAACCGCCCATGGCCAGGGCGAACTCGATCAGCAGCAACTTGAATGGTGAAAAACCGTGCGTAGACGCTGGGGTCGACATGGCATCCTTACTGGGTCGCAAAAAAATGAGTAGAGGAACCCGAGCTCATGCTGGGGTGAGGATCGGGTTTCTTAGGAGACTAACGAAGGCGCATTATCCGCTGATGACCGGGATAGAAGAATAAGCGATTCCGCGAATGCTTATTTCGGGGACGTCGAACAGCGCACCATTGCACCACTCGGGTCAGGTACTGATGCCGGGCGAATATCCATTGCGTTTGCTGGTTTTCAGTCCGCCACGCACGAAAGCTTCCAGAAATAGTATGCCTACACGGACGCCATCGACGACTGGTACGCCGAGAATGCGTTCCATCGCCTTCCGGTAAGGCGCGAAGCCGGCACAGCCTAGTACCAATACTTCGGATGCGTCCTCGATCAGGATGGTTTTCGCCCGCTCGATCAAGAGCTCCTGTTGAACGGTATTGCTGGTGTCGGAGAGCGCCAGGACCGGTAGCCGAGCGGCGTGCACGCCCCGGGCGTGGCGACCAAAACCGTAGCTGAAGGCATTCTGTTCCAGGATGGGTACGGACTTCTGCTGCGCGGTCAGTATCGAAAAGCCGCTCCCCAGGAGTGTGGCCGCATGCATTGCGGCTTCGCCGATCCCGATCACCGGGCCAGGCGCGATCTCCCGGGCTGCATGCAGCCCCGTGTCGTCGGCACAGGCAATCAGATAGCCAGCGCAGCGGCCCCTGTCGCCTTCGATAACCCGATCCAATACCCCCACCTGGGCACGCGCACCGTCATAGAATCCCTCAACGCTCTCCACCCCGGCGCCACCGCAAACGACGTCAAGCTCGGTATCGGCAGCAACAACATCAAGGCATGTCTGCTCGATCATCTGCCGCATGGTTTCGCTATCGTTGGGATTGATGACCCTGAGTTTCATGCCCCGGTGACCTCCGCATTGGCGCTGGCCGCTTTAAGCGCTGGTTTGCGTTGCTTGAAAAGCCGCATCAACAACAGGCACGTCACGATCAGGGCAAACGAGAAAAGGGTGGTAAAGGTGCCCAGTGCATAGAGTACCGGTGTGGTGACGTTGGTGGTCATGCCATAGATTTCCAATGGCAAGGTATTGAAGCTGCCTGCCGTCATCAGGGTGCGCGCGAATTCGTCGTAGGACAGGGTGAAACCCAGGAGTCCAACGCCAATCAGGCTGGGCAGGATGAGTGGGAGTACCACCTGGGAAAAGCTCTGCCAGGGGCTGGCGCCCATGTCGATGGCGGCGGCTTCATAGGCTTTGTTGAATCGGTTGAACACGGCAAACATGATCAGCAGTCCAAAGGGCAGGGTCCAGGTCAGGTGGGCACCGAATGCCGAGCTGTACCAGAAGGGGGCCAGCCCGAGCCGGTCGAACATGATGCCGATCCCCAGGCTGATCAGGATCGAGGGCAGGATCAGGCTCACGAGTGTCAGGTAGAAGATCACGTTGCTGCCACGGAAATGGCGTCGGTAGGCGAGTCCGGCGAGCAGGGCGAAGACTACGGTGCAGACCATCACCGCAAAGCCCAGTAGCAGGGACCGGGAGAGCGAACCTCCGAAGTCCCCCACCTGTTGTTTCTCGAACAGCTCCCCGTACCAGTGCAGCGATACACCGTTCATGGGAAAGGTCAGGCCGCCTTCCGGACCCTGTAAGGAGAGAATGGCAATCGTCAGGGTCGGCCCGTAGAGAAAGATGAGAAACAGGGCGAAGACGATCGTCAGGAATACATGGCCTGGTTTGCGCTTGCGGAATGCCATTACAGTTCCTGCTTGATGTTGATGAATCGGAACATGATGCTGAGCATGATGAGTACGGTGATGAGCAGCACCACGGCACTGGCGGCCGCCGCCGGATACTGCAGCAGCGAGATTTCGTTGTGGATCAGCACACCCACCGATGCGCTGAGCCCACCGCTCATCAGCCTCACCGTAATGAAATCGCCCATGACCAGGGTGATGACGAAGATCGAGCCGATGGCGATGCCGGATTTACACAGGGGCAGGATGACCTGAAATACGGTTTGGAGCGTCGTCGCGCCGGCGTCGATGGAGGCTTCGACCAGCTTGGGATCGATCCGCATCATCGAGTTGAAGATGGGGATCACCATGAACAGGGTGTACAGGTGTACGAAGGCCAGGATCACCGAGAAGTCGCTATACAGCAGCCATTCGATGGGTGCGTCGGTGAGGCCGGCGGCTTGCAGGCTTGAGTTCACCAGCCCGTTGCGGCCCAGCAGCGGGATCCAGGAAATCATCCGGATGATGTTCGAGGTCAGGAACGGAATGGTGCAGAGTACGAACATCAGACCCTGGACCAGCGGGCTACGGATATGGAACGCCAGGTAGTAGGCGACGGTAAAGCCCAGAACGAAGCAGATTGCCCAACTGGTGAAGGCATAGAAAAAGGTGGTCAGGTACGCCTTGTAGGTGACATCCGACGTCAGCAGGAACTCGTAGTTCTCCAGCATGAAGTCGGGGATCAGCTGGTACGCGTTAAAGTCCCAGAAGCTGACCACGATAATGGTGAATACCGGGAACAGCAGGAAGAACAGGATCACCAGGGTCAGCGGTGTGACCTGCAGGTAACTGATTTTCGAGGGCGACAGGGACATGGCTATGCTCGCAGCTCCCGCCCCGATACCGTGTATGCGGCACGGTATCGGGGATCTGTCGGGTGGGTTAAAGGGTGATACCGCGGATGATCAGGAGGCGATGAACTCGTTCCACTTGCGGATCATGTAACGGTCTTCGTCCATCACGGAATTCCAGCAGGCCACGCTGCCCATGCGTTCCTCGTAGGACCCACCATCACGCACGGCGCCGGCTTTCTCCATGACCTTGCCGTCGGGGCTGAGAATATCTTCCTGGGCCGGTTTGCCCTCGATCCAGTAGCCCCACTCGTTGTCAGACATGTATTGCTTGGAGGTTTCCGGCGCGGCGCTGTAGTAGCCCTGCCGGTTCAGGTAGGCGCCGACCCAGCCAGACAGGTACCAGTCGATGTATTCGTAAGCGGCGTCGAGCTCCAGCCCGGACAGGTGCTTGGCCAGACCGATGCCGCCGCCCCAGGCGCGATAGCCCTCTTCGAGCGGCTGGTACTTGCAGGGAATCCCCTTGGCGCGCACGGCCGCCACCGCCGGCGACCACATGGACTGGATGACCACCTCGCCGGAAGACATCAGGTTCACCGACTCGTCGAAGCTCTTCCAGAAGGCACGGAACTGCCCGTCGGCCTTGGCTTTCTTGAGGATTTCGATGGTGGCGTCGATTTCGTCGCGGGTCATGTTGCCCTTGTCGCCATACTTAATTTCGCCCATGGACTCGCAGATCATCGCCGCATCCATGATGCCGATGGACGGAATGTTGAGGATCGAGGTCTTGCCCTTGAATGCCGGGTCCATCATGTCGCGCCAGTGGGTGATCGGGCGGCCCACCAGGTCAGGTCGGATCCCTAGGGTGTCGGCGTTGTAGATGGTCGGTATCAGCGTCATCCAGCGCGTGGGGTTGCTGGCAAAGGTGGTCGAATCCTGGCTCTCGACAAAACCGACGGTGTGAGGCGCCGTGCCCTGGGCGATCTGCGAGTCTTCGGTCAGTTTGCCGGTAATGAACAGCGGCGAGATCTTGTCGTAGTTCTTCAGGCGAGTGGTATCCATCGGCTGCATCACCCCCGCCGGGAAGACCTTCTTGGCGATCCAGTACTCGATGTCCGCGATATCGTAGGAGCCCGGCTGGGTGATAGCGCGCTGGGCAACCGCATCGGAGTCCAGTGCGGTCAACTGCAGGTTGATACCCAGGTCTTCCTTCGCTTTCTCGGCAATGGCATTGAGGTTGGAGACGCCGGTGCCGAACTGACGCAGCGTGACGTTCTTGATGTTCTGGGCCCAGATCATCGGGAACCCGGTGATCGCGCCGGAACCCACGGCGGCGCCACCAACCGCACCGGCGGCTTTCAGGAAGCTGCGCCGTGTCAGTCCACCTGTCTTGGCTTTCGGCGTTTCGGGTTGGGAATCGGTGGCGTCGTTATCCTGGTCGAATTCGTTGCTCATTGCTGCTCTCCTTATCTGCCGCTAGGGGTTGTGTCGTTTTTCTTGGTGACTGCCATGGGGCCTCACCCATTGGGTGCGGTATAGAGTGGGTTAAGGTCCTGTTGATCCCAGCCCACGTATACGGTGTCGCCTTCCTGTACGGGGTGGCTGAGGTAATCGGTATCGGTCTGGAAAACAGAAAGCCGGAGGCCGTCATCGCAGCGCCCCCGTAGGTGGACATAGCGGCCCTGGTACTCGACGAACTCCACATTCATGGCGTTGACGGTGCTGAAATCGGTGGGCGTATGGCCCACGTGGATCTGGTCGCAGCGCAAGGAAGCGCCGGAGGGCTGGCCATGGCCGTTGATCTTGGTCGTGGGCAGTTCCAGTACGCGCTCCTCGCTGAACTGGAGCCGGTTACCTCGGGTCGAGCCCTCGATAATGTTGTGTCCCCCGATAAACCGGGCCACAAAAGCGGTGCGCGGGGTACTGAAGATGCCAGGCGGTGTATCCACCTGTTCGATGCAACCGTGGTTCATCACCACCACCTGGTCCGCAAGGGCAAAGGCTTCGTCCTGGGAGTGGGTGACGTGGATAAAGGTGATGCCCAGTTGCTGCTGGATGCGCTTCAGTTCCGCCCGCATACGTGTGCGCAGGAAGGGGTCGAGGGCGGACAGGGGCTCGTCCAGCAGAATCACGTCCGGTTCGTTGATCAGTGCCCGGGCGAGGGCGACCCGTTGCTGCTGGCCGCCGGAGAGCTGCTCCGGAAAGGCGTCCGCGTACCCGTCCATATTGACCAGCTTGAGCATCTCGTCCGCGCGGCTGCGACGTTCCGCCCTGCCCACACCGGCAATCTTCAGGCTGAAGGCAACGTTGTCCCGGCTGCTCAAGTGTGGAAAGAGAGCATAGTTCTGGAACATCAACGCCGTCCCCCGCTGGCGGGGCGGCAAGGCGGTGACGTTTCGGTTATTGAGCAGGATATCGCCTTCGGATACCTCTTCATGGCCGGCGATCATGCGCAGGGTCGTGGACTTCCCGCAGCCGCTGGGTCCTAACAGGCAGCAGTACGAGCCGCCTTCGATAAACAGGTTGATCTCGCTGACCGCTGTCGTGTCGCCATAGCGCTTGGCCACACTGACCAGTTCAACCGCTCCCTTCTTCATTACCCATTCCTAAATTGCTAACAATTTTAGCGAATAGGATTGCAGTTAGTGTGCCAGCGGCACGTTTACCGTTATAGGTCTCTAATATATGGGTATAAAAAGAACATAACTGACTTTTTGGTCAGTAAATCAGCAGGGAGGAAATAGTGAGGCAAAGCGCTGTATGCCTGAAAATGAGGCGCGGTGCTCGTATTTTGTGCATGACCTTCAACAAGGGAAGGGCTGTTTATTCCAAACCAATCGGATAGAGTGGCTGTTAGATTGTTAACGATTAAGAGATCGCATGAGCACCAAGGCCCAACAGGAAGTGCAGCGCATCATGGCGTCCCTGACCAGCGCTATCGTAGAACATCGCCTCCCGCCGGGCGCACGCCTGACAGAAGCCAAACTGGTGGAGGTTCTCTCGGCAAATCGCAATCACGTGCGGGCGGCACTGCAGAAGTTGGCGTCGGAGACCAAGGTCGTCTCGCTGATACCGAACCGAGGTGCGTTCGTCGCCAAGCCGACCGCTGAGGAGGCGCGCGAGATCTTCAGTGCGCGCATGGTGTTGGAGCGCGCTATCGTCGAGCTTGCCGTCACCAACCTGACCCCGCGTAATCACAATCGTCTGCTCAAGCAGGTGGACAAAGAGAGGGAAGCCATTGCCCGTCAGGATCGACAGCAGATGATCCGCGAGTCAGGCAACTTCCACCGCCTGCTGGCGGACATCAGTGGCAATCGGGTATTGGGCGAATTGCTGGAGGGGCTGATAACGCGCACATCGCTGATTATCGCCTTGTACCAGGAAACCTTCGACGTGAAGTGCTCTATCGGTGAGCACCAGGCCGTGGCCGAAGCCATTCTGCGACAGGACAGGGACGAGGCTATCCGGCTCATGGATCACCACATGGACGACATCCAGAACCACCTCCTGCTCGATGAAAGCGAACCGGAGGTGGACCTGAGGGCAGCGTTATTACAGATTTAATGACGCGCTCTTATGTCCCGGCTTGGGCTATTATTCAGGGAGCACCAGTTGGTTTATCGAAGCCCGGACCAGCGTAGTCGGGCCTCCTGACATACCTCGAAGATCAAGGGGGTGCTCCCATGCGTTGGCGAGGCAGGCGGCAGAGCAGCAATGTGGAGGACCGGCGGGGGCAATCCGTTCGCTACGGTGGCGCCGGCGCCGGAGGCTTGATGTTGCTGCGTTTGCTGCCCAATATGCTGCGCAGCAAGACAGGGCGGGTCATCTTGATCGTCGGGGTGCTGGTGGTTGTCGGCGCCAAGTTCCTGGGCGTGGATGTTTTGCCCATGCTGCTGGGCACCGGCAGCCCGACAACGGTCCAGCCTTCCCGTGAGTTGACCGAGCAGGAGCAGGAACTGGCGGATTTCGTGTCGGTTGTTCTCGCCGACACCGAAGATACCTGGAACCAGATCTTTACCGATCTCGGTGGCTCCTACACCGAACCCACCCTCGTGCTTTTCTCAGATCGCGTGAACTCAGCCTGCGGGCTGGCCAGCTCTGCTGTGGGTCCGTTTTATTGCCCAGGCGACCAGCAGGTGTACCTCGATCTGGCGTTCTTCCGCGATCTGCGTGAACGTTATGCTGCCCCGGGGGACTTCGCCCAGGCCTATGTGATTGCCCATGAGGTGGGGCATCACGTACAGACAGTGATGGGGATCGGCGCTGAGGTGCGCCAGGCCGGTCAGGGGCGCAGCCAGTCAGAGGTCAATGCCTTATCCGTACGTCAGGAATTGCAGGCGGACTGCTTTGCCGGCCTGTGGGGGCATGCCGCCCAGACTCAGCGTCAGTTGCTTGAGCCGCGCGACCTGGAGGAGGCGCTGGGCGCGGCCAGTGCCATCGGCGACGATCGCCTCCAACGCCAGACTGGCGGCACGGTGGTGCCGGACAGCTTCACCCACGGCAGCTCCGAGCAGCGGGTGCGCTGGTTTCGGCGCGGCTTCGAAACCGGCGACATCAACAACTGCAATACCTTCTCGGTGGAGAACCCCTAGCAGTGGCATTAGCTGGGAGTCGCCTGTCCGTCGGGTTTGTTTGTCTCTTCGCCGGTTTTTGAGTCGATCCAGCTGCGTACGTGGATGTCCCGCTGCGGGAACGGAATCTGGAAGCCAGCGTCGCGCAGCTCTCGTGTAATCGATGAATGCAGTTCGTGGGCCAGCGGCATGTAGTCGAGGAGGTCCTGGATGAACACCCGTACCTCGAAATCGATGCTGCTCTCGCCCAATCCCACGCAAAATACAGCCGGCGCTGGATCATCCACGACCCGAGCATTACTTTCCGCCACGCGGCTGAGGACCTCCTGCACCTTGTCTACGTCCGACCCGTAGGCCACACCCACGCGGACAATGACCCGCACGATCGGATCGGTCAGCGTCCAGTTGGTCAGGTCCTGGGTGACGAAGGTTTTGTTGGGGATGATCTGTTCCTTACGGTCCCAGTCCACCAGCGTGGTGGCGCGGATACGGATGCGGGAGACCGTGCCGGTGATACCGCCGATGGTGACCGTGTCACCCACGCGGATAGGGCGTTCGAATAGCAGGATGATGCCCGAGATAAAATTGGCCACGATTTCCTGCAGGCCGAAGCCGAGGCCGACACCCAGGGCCGCCACCAGCCATTGGAGCTTGGACCACTGTAGACCGATTACCGCCAGGGACAGGGTGACGCCGAGGATGATGATCAGGTACGTCACAATCGTTATGATGGCGTAGCCGGCGCCAGGCTGGAGATTCATCCGGCTGAGTACCATGACTTCCAGGGTGCCCGGCAGGTTCTTGGCCGCCAGCACCGTGGCAGCAATCGCCAGTATGGCAAAGAGCAGATCACCTAATGTGATAGGGATGGGGTCGCTGCCCTCGATTCCGGTCGTGATCGTCCACAGGGTCAGACTGTCAAACAGCTGCAGCGCGGGGATCACACCTTCCCAAAGCATCCAAAGCCCGGAGAGTGCCAGGGCCATGGTCAGAATGCGCAGCAGCGCGGTACTTTGCTGGCTGATATCCTTCAGGTCCATTTCTGGCATGTCGTATGCTTGGGGTAAGCCTTCGCCTGTGTTTTCAGCGGCTTCCTTGGCTTCGGCCAACTTGCGCTCGGCCGCCCGTTGCTCACGTAGCCGCTGTAGGGTCATACGCCGTTCACGTACGGAAAGACCGCGCAGGCCCAAGTAGTAAACCAACATCGTAAAGGCCAGCCAGCAGATGCTGATAAACAGGTTGCCTTCGAGCTGGACGGCCGTGTAGTGGTAGCCCCAAAGCGACGCCGCTGCTAACACCAGGGGTAGTGTCACAGCAAGCCAGTGCAGCATCCTGAGGACCTTCTGTTCCATGCGTCGACGTCTTACGGTGATCATCACCCGTTGGGCGAAGAACGCCAGGGCGATGGACGCAATCGTGAACAGCACGCGTCCGAGGCTGTCGCTATAGGCGGCGCCGTCTGGTGTTTGCATCGTCGGCAGGAGGATGGTGATGGGTACCAGTACCGCCAGCAGGATGGGAATCTGCCGTCGGATGACTCGCAGGGTCAGGCCATTCCATTTGAAGTGCCGTTCGCCCAGGCCGTCGTTGCGTGCCACCTTGTTCACGAAACTCAACAGCAGCACGATAAAGGCCGCCGCGGTGAACCCCTGTGACAGCGCCTTAAAGAACTCGTTGCCTTCCATCAGCAGCAGCGAGACGATCGACAGAGCCAGAACCCCGGGGAAAACCAGGAGAATGCTGTTGAGGAGCGCCAGCAGCGTATGGGAAAAGCGGTCTTTGCCAACGTTGCCGACAAATTCCCCATTGGTGGCGATATTTTTTCGGATTGTCTTCCGCTTTACCACGACGGCGATCAGCACAGCGAGCATTAACAACATGCGGGCCCCGCGCTCGTCGATCGACGCCTTCATCGTGGCCACCAGTTCAGATGGCTTGAAGGAGGTCACCAGCCATACCGCAGCCTGGTAGAGTTGCCCTAGGGTGTCGAGTGCAAATGGCTGAGCGCTCGGCAGCCAGAACAACCGCTGTTGCAGCAATTCCTGGTAAGCGAGGACACGCTCCCTCAGGTCGGCGACCGTTGTGAAGTACTCGTTGAGCACGTCGATGTGACTGGTAATGACGTCGTGCAACTGACGAATGAGCTCTGAGCGTTTTTCCTTCAACTCGATGTTTTTTTGTATATCCCTGTCCAGGGAAGCCTCAAACTCCTCCAGCTTGAGTTGCTCTTCCCGCGCGGTGGAGAGTTTCTTCTGGATACCGTCGGTAAGGCTGTCGGCAATCGTCTGTCGCTGCAGCCGGTCGAGCCTCTGGCGCAGCAGGCTGGCATATTCTTCCGTTACATTGAGACCCGCGCGCTCCAGTCGTAGCTGGAAACTCTCGTATTCATTGTTGAGCCGCTTAAGGAGTGACTGGGCATAGGCCAGCCGGGTGCTGCTCGCTTCCAGTGCCGCCTGCTGCTGATCCAGGGAGTCTCGTAGAGACTGGATTTGCTGGCGGATGCCGGCTGAAGTGGCTGAAGGGAGATCCAGCGGTTCCGGTTCGGCAACCTCATCATCGATGTCAGGTTGCACCGGAGGTCCGGTGGGTTTTGGTGCGGGTTCCTCTTCGGGCTGCTCCTCACCTGGGGCAGACTTCCCGTTTTTCGCCTGTTCGCCCTGTTCAGGCTGGGCCTGTTCGCCTTCCTGTTGTTGTTGCTCACCTTCCTGTTGTTGTTCGCCCCCGAGTAGCTGGGGCATCTGCTGGGCAACGGCCGGCGTGACGCTGATCAGGATCAGCAGTAGACCGAACAAGGAGAAAACAATGGGGCGGGTACCGGGATGCAGCTTACTCAACAACATCATGCGTGCACTTTCCCTAATCGAGCCGAGTTATTGGTTAACCTGTAAGTCTAGCCCGAAAGCATGCCTTATCGCAGATGACAAAGCATTCATGACCCGCCGACAGCCATCCTGTGATGTTTAAAACCCCATAACCGAGCAGTACGCTGAAGGTATCGGCGGATCAGGCCTTACCGCCTCCACGCACAGCGACGGAAACACGTACAGTGACGGAAAGGAGGGAGGCACTATGAGCAAGGGACAGGTTCATGTCGGCACGTCGGGCTGGAACTTCGATAGCTGGGCGGGGGATTTCTATCCCGATGGGCTGCGCAAGAGCGATTTGCTGCCGGAATACGCCCGGCACTTCTCGACGGTCGAGGTGAACAACAGTTTCTACAACCTGCCCAGCACCAAGACTGCCAGGCACTGGAAGGATGAAGCCCCGGACGACTTCCTGTTTGCCTGCAAGGCCAGCCGTTACATCACGCACATGAAGAAGCTAAAGGACCCGGATGAGGGCATCGACAAGATGCTTCACGCGCTGGAGCCCCTGGGCAACAAGCTTGGCCCCATCCTCTTCCAGTTGCCGCCCAACTGGCGAGTGAATGCCGAACGGCTGCAAGCATTCCTGGAAAAGCTGCCCAAGGGACACCGTTATACCTTCGAATTTCGTGATACCAGCTGGCATTGCCAGGAAGTCTACGACCTGTTGGAGAAGCACAATGTAGCCCTGTGCTTCTATGACTACGAGAAGTATCAATCGCCGGAACAGGCCACGGCTGATTTCATCTATATCCGCCTCCATGGTCCCGAGGAGACGGCTTACTCAGGCTCTTACGACGGACGCACACTGGCTGGCTACGCGCGCAAGATCAATCGCTGGCGGAATGAGGGTAGGGACGTGTTCTGCTACTTCGACAACGACGAGAAGGCCTGCGCGCCGCACGATGCGGAGAAACTGCTGGAGTCGTTGGAGAAGCATTGACCTCTCATATCACCGAGGCGATTTCGCTGTCGAGCAATGGCCGCCACTCGCCGGGAGCTAGCGTCGGGTCGAGCCGGATTTCGCCCATGCTCTCCCGGTGCAGGGACTTCACGCGGTTGCCGACGGCGGCGAACATACGCTTGACCTGGTGGTAGCGACCCTCGTAGATCGTCAGGCGGGCCTCACGCTCGGCGACTTGTTCAAGTCGAGCCGGGGAAGTCGTCAGCCTTTCGTAGGCGAGGTAAATGCCATCCGCAAAGCGTTGGTGAGTCTCGGGCGAGATGGGGTCCCGGGTAACCACGTGATAGGTCTTGGGAATCTTCTCGCGCGGCTCGGTCAGTCGGCGCGACCACAAACCATCATTGGTCAGAATGATCAGGCCGGACGTACTGCGATCCAGCCGTCCGCCGATATGCAGCACTGGCCGAAGCTGTGGTGCGACGAGATCAAGGACGGTCGGGTGCTGAGGGTCCCGGGTGGCGCTGAGGTAGCCCACCGGTTTGTGAAGCATGAGATAGTGGGCGGTTTGTTCCTGCAAGACAGTGCCGTCCATGCTGATGGTCATAAAACGCTCGACGGTGGTCACAGGATTACGCTCCGGCTGGCCATCGACCCAGACCCGGCCTCCGGCGATAAGGAGGCGGGCCTGTCGGAAACTATGGCCCGTTTGCTTACAGATAAATCGGTCGAGTCTCATGTCCAGAACCGTATTGAAGTCAGGCACAACGATGCACGGCCCGACCCACTGAGGCAAGCGTGGGCTTGAGATTGGCTGCGTCGGACCAAGGTAATCCCTAAAGACCTGCCGGAAAAATACGCGTCCGGCAGGACATGCTTGAGCTGTTCTCTCAGCACCCAGTACGGAGGACGCGGAAATGATGCGTCGCCTTTTGCGCTCGGAAGAGTCCAAGGATCAACGGAAACAGCAGCGCCCCCCCGACCCGATGTCCGAAGCGGGCCAGAAACATCAGGGGCCCAAGTGGTTCCACGTGTTGAACCTGTTGCTACTGATGTTCGTGTTGTTCTACGTGGTTCAACTGCTCTCCCAGTCCGGCGCGCAGAACCTGTCCTACACCGAATTCAAGGAGCGGGTGCAGGCCGGGCAGGTCCAGGAGGTCACCATCGAAGGTCGGCAAGTTCGCGGTACCTTGACCTCCGCCGGGACCGACGCGTCGGGAGAAGCTGCGGCGGACCAACCCACCGGCTTCAATAGCCAGATTCCGGAGTTTGCCGGTGAAAGCGTGCTCGACCTGCTTGAGCAGAATGGTGTGACCATCAACGCCGTCGAGGACGAGCCCGGCGTGTGGAGCCAGTTGCTGATCAATCTGTTGCCTTGGGTCCTGATCGTAGGGTTGCTGATTTATGTGGGTCGGCGTATGCAGCAGCGAATGGGCGACCAGCAGCAGGGCATCTTTGGCTTCTCCAAATCCAAGGCCAAGCGTTTCAGCCGGGAAGACTCCAGCACCAGCTTCGATGACGTAGCCGGTTCCGAAAACGCCAAGAAAGACCTGGCAGAAATCGTCCAGTACCTGCGCGAACCGGGTTTCTACCGCCGCTTGGGCGCGAAGCTGCCCCGGGGCGTCTTGATGGTTGGCCCGCCGGGTACCGGTAAGACGCTGATGGCGCGCGCGGTCGCCGGGGAAGCCGGCGTGCCGTTCTATTCCATCTCCGGGTCCGAATTCATCGAGATGTTTGTCGGCGTCGGCGCTTCCCGGGTGAGGGACATGTTCGCTGAAGCACGCAAGGAATCCCCGGCCATCATCTTTATCGACGAGCTCGATGCAATTGGACGGGCCCGCGGTGCCGGAGTCGGCGGCGGTCACGACGAGCGCGAGCAGACCCTGAACCAGATCCTGTCGGAAATGGACGGCTTCTCGCCCAGCGAAGCCGTAGTGGTCATCGCGGCGACGAACCGACCGGACGTCCTGGACTCTGCCTTGCTGCGTCCGGGCCGGTTCGATCGCAAGGTTCTGCTGGACCGGCCGCACCGCGAGGCACGCGAGCGCATTCTCAAGGTCCACAGCCGCGATGTGCCGCTCGACGACTCCGTGGATATCAACATGGTGGCGCGCCGTACCGTTGGTTTTTCCGGCGCGGACCTGGAAAATCTGGTTAACGAGGCGGCGCTCAATGCCGGTCGAGAGAATGCCAACACCATCTCCATGGACCATTTCGACAAGGCCCGGGACAAGATCATCATGGGCGCCGAGCGGGAGCAGCGCCTGAGTGATGATGAAAAGGAAGTTATCGCCTACCACGAATCCGGCCACGCCCTGACGGCCCTTCTGTTCCCCAAGGCGGACCGGCTGGAGAAAGTGACCATCATTCCCCGAGGGCAGGCTTTGGGCTTGACCGAACAGGCGCCCGACGAAGACCGACTCAACATGACCGCCAGCTATGCCAAGGATCGCATCGCCGTGATGCTGGGCGGTCGGGTTTCGGAAAAGTTGATCTACGACGAATACAGCAGTGGCGCCGAGAACGATCTGGAACAGGCCACCAAGCTGGCGCGGCGTATGGTATCCCGCTGGGGCATGAGCGACGAAATTGGTCCGATTTCCATCGGCATCAGCCAGGAAGAGGTTTTTCTCGGCCACGAAATATCCCGGGAACGTGACTTCAGTGAAGCGACGGTTGAGCGGGTCGACCAGGAAGTGCGCAAGCTGATCACGGGTATCGAGCGGAAAGTCGAGCAAGCGCTGAAGGACAACCGCGAAAAGCTCGATGAGCTGGCCCATGGACTGCTGGACAGTGAAACCCTTGAGGCGGATGAGATCGATCGTCTGCTGGGCTTCAAGGACGACAAAACCGGAGATTCGAGAGAGGTATCAGGTACCGGTAGTCACGAAGGGCAGGCCAGCGAACCCGGGCGCCCCGAGTCGCTCCATTCGCATCACCGCCGGTGACTAGGGTGCGCGCTCGGGGATTGGCCATACCGTGGTGCTGATGGGAAAAGCGCTCCATCAGCTTCACTCACACGGGGCCTGCTTTTAGTGGTAACGGCAGTGGTACCGGCCGCTCAGAATTCCCGCTTCGGCGCCACGGCTACCGCTTCCACCTCAAACAGCATGCCGTCCAGCGCCAGGCGTGGCACAGGGATTAACGTACAGGTGGGTTTCATCGCCGACTCCCAGGCTGCGTCCAGTTCGTCGGCAAGTATTCGCAGCCGTTCCTCGGAGTGGTCGACGATCAGCACCGTGAGCTTGGCGATGTCCTTCAACTCCGCGCCGGCGGCGTTCACCGCTGTTTTCAGGTTGGCGAGGGCCCAGCGCACCTGCAGGTGAAAATCGTCGGGCAGCTCGCCCTGCACGTTCTCGCCACCCTGGCCGGCGATGTAGATCAGCTGGCTGTTGGGGGCTACGATGCCCAGGTGTGAGTAGCCGTTTGCCGACGGGTCGTACAGACCCTCGGGATTGGAGAGGGTTAGTGGTTGGTGCGATGACGGGGTTGCCGCGATTTCCTGTTCGGGATTTTGAGTTGCACTCATTGCTCGCCTCCTCCTTTAAGGACAGGTTCTGGAACCATTGTGGCCAGATGATCCATCTTATTGGGATTACGCATCACATAAATATCGGTAATCCGGCCGTTAACGATGGCCAGGGTGGTGGTCTGGGGCAAGCCGTCGGCTTCGATGGTGAGCCAGCCGGGCATGCCGTTAATCACGACCTGCCGCGCCCATAGGGGCGGTTTACCACGCTTCTTCAGAACGATACCGGCAAAGAAACGGCAAACCTTGTCGGCGCCGCGGATCAGTCGCAGTGCCGCTGGGCGAACGCCACCGCCGTCGGTGTGCAATACGGCGCCTTCTGCCAGGAGACGACTCAACGCGGCCGTATCGCCGGCACGCGAAGCCGCAAAGAAGGCTTCGGCGATACGTTCGTTTTCCTCCGACGCAACATCGAAGCGCGGACGCGCCTTTTGCACATTCTCGCGGGCCCGTTTTGCCAACTGCCGGCAGGCCGCTTCGGTGCGGTCCAGTGCGCGGGCGACCTCACTGAACCCCATGTCGAACACGTCGTGCAGTAGGAACGCAGCGCGCTCCAAGGGCGATAGCCTCTCCAGGGCCAGCATCAGGGCAACGGAGACGTCGTGAGCCAGGTCCTCCTCTATGGGACTAGCCAGCTCGTCGATCAGGGGCTCGGGTAACCACGGGCCGACATAGGTTTCACGGCGGCGCCGGGCCTCTTTCCAACGATCCAGACACAGGCGGCTGACGATCGTGGACAGGAAGGCCCGCGGATTTTCCACGTGGGCCCGGTCCGTGTTGTGCCACCGAAGATAGGCATCCTGAACCACGTCCTCCGCTTCCGACACTGTACCCAGCATGCGGTAGGCGAGGCCTTTCATCATGCCGCGGTGGGCTTCGAAGTCCATGTCCCGTATCTCGTCCATCGTTTAGACCGCTTCCTCTTTCTTGGCACGGGTGGCCGAAGGCGTTTTGGTAACCGGATGGATGTTACGGAAGCCGATAGCAAACCGGTTCCAGATATTGATCGCGCCGATCAGCAGGGTTAGCTTCACCAGCTCTTCCTCACTGAATTGGCTGCGCGCCCATTCGTAATCTTCGTCCGGTGCCTGGGTATCCGCAATGCGGGTCAGTGACTCTGTCCAGGCCAATGCAGCTCGCTCGCGTTCGCTGTACAGGGGAGATTCGCGCCAGGCGGATAAAAGGTAAAGTCTTTCTTCCGTTTCGCCTGCCTTGCGGGCATCCGCGGTATGCATGTGAATGCAGAAGGCGCAGCCGTTGATCTGCGAGGCGCGGGTCTTGACCAGTTCGATCAGACTGTACTCCAGGCCGCTCTGGCGGGTGTAGCTCTCCAGCTTGACCATGGCATCGATGGCTTCCGGTGCGGCCTTGAAGGGATTCATGCGTGCTTTCATGTCCAGTCTCCGTGAGTTTGGTGGCCTTTCACGGAATAAGACGGTGCTGGCATCGACTTTGTGACATCGACGGCAAAAAAACGGCCTTAACATGGTTTGCTTTTCACGGGGGAGCCGAAGCGTTAGCGTGGATACTGTGTTCTAACCGGTGCCAGAGCACCTCGGATGGCGCGCCGGCACCGGTCTTTCGAATGGCCCTGCGCGTTATCCAACCAAGCCCACGATCCGGGAGGCGCAAATGAAACTAGAAGGATCCTGTCATTGCGGTGCGGTTCGCTTTTCCGTCGAGTCCGCCCATCCCTATCCATTCATGCAATGCTATTGCACCATTTGCCGCAAGACCGCCGGTGGTGGCGGCTATTCCATTAACCTTGGAGCAGACTACGGGACGCTGCATACCTACGGGATCGAGAACGTCAGCATTTACCACGCCCGTATTGCCAATGCCGAGAACGGCACCGTGGAGGAAAGTCCGGCCGCCCGTCATTTCTGCAAGAACTGTGGCAGTGCCCTGTGGATATGGGATCCTCGTTGGCCGGAGCTGGTACACCCCATGGCCTCGGCGATCGATACGCCCTTGCCGGTGCCGCCCGAGCGTACGCACCTGATGGTCGCTTCCAAGCCGGATTGGGTCCAGGTACACGCCGGTGAGAATGACAAGGTGTTCGACGAGTATCCCGACGAATCCCTGGCCGACTGGCATCAGCGTCTTGGGCTCGAAGATCCGCAGGGATTGGAGGCCAAGGACGAGTAACTGCCGCGCTCTCGCTACGGCAAGTCTTCGTCAATGGCGATTTCTTCGATGTAGTGGACACCGTCCCGGAAATGGAAAACGATCTCGACCGATTCATCGGTCTTGATGCCGTCGAAGTTCTCCTGTTCGCCACGGTAGACGGTGCCCTCGGTGGCATGGAAGGTGATACCTCTGACGACCAGGGTCTTGACGCCGTAGGTAATCAGTTCGACTTCGCCCTGCATGAGCTCGGCGGTCGTCGCCGCGGGTGAGGTGGCCAGGGCAGCCACGAACAGGGCAGTGGTGAGCAACTGTTTCATCGGATCCCTCCCTTGGTCGGATGAAGTGTGTTCCCTAAAGATATGCTGATTGACGGGCAATGGATCAACCTCTGTCGTGTACTTCGTCGACTAGACAGCGCGACCGATCATGACGAGAGCGTTAACAGCCGGCCTTTCCCCTTGCTCAGTGCTTTCAAATCAGCAAATATCGGAGAACCAGTGGACTCACAAGGAGGGTTTAAGCCATGTCGAACAGCGCTGAGCTGCAAAAAACCATCGACGACATGATTGATTCCGAACGAGGCATCCTGGCCGCCGATGAAAGCACGGGCACGATGACCAAGCGGCTGGAAGCCGTAGGTGTCGAATCCACCGAGGAGAACCGGCGCTGGTATCGCTCGATGCTGCTGTCTGCGCCCGATGTGGGCAAGTATATCTGCGGCGTGATCTTCTACGAGGAAACCTTGGGTCAGAAGGATGACAATGGCACGCCACTGCCGGAACTGGCGGCATCCCAGGGGGTGATCCCCGGCATCAAGGTGGATAAGGGTAAGGGGCCTCTACCAGGTGCACCGGGCGACATGATCACCTACGGTCTCGATGGCCTCGAGGAACGCCTGGACGGCTACAAGGCCCAGGGCGCGCGCTTCGCCAAGTGGCGCGAGGTTTATCCCATCACCGACCACAATCCCACCCGGCTGGGTCTGACCGCCAATGCCGAAATGCTGGCGCGCTATGCGGCAGCATGTCAGGCGGCGGGTATAGTGCCGATTGTCGAGCCGGAAGTGCTGATCGACGGCGATCACAGCATGTACCGGGCGGCTGAGGTCAACGAGCAGGTCTGGCATTCGGTATTCCATGCATTGCACCAGCATGGGGTGGTACTGGAGCACATGATCCTCAAGCCGAGTATGGTCACGCCGGGTAAGGAAACTGGCAAGGCCTCCCCGGAAGAGGTGGCCGAGATGACGCTCAAGATCCTACGCAGGACGGTGCCGGCTGCGGTGCCGAGCGTTAACTTCCTGTCCGGTGGCCAGACGCCGGAGGAGGCAACGGCTAACCTCAATGCCCTCAATCACCTGCGCGATAAGGCGCCCTGGCATCTGAGCATGTCCTACGGCCGGGCGCTGCAGGAACATGCCATGAAAGCGTGGGGTGGCGATACGGGGAACCGCGAAAAGGCCCAGCAGGCGTTCCTGAAGCGAGCCAAGCTCAACAGCATGGCGCGCCAGGGCCTCTACCAGGCGCAGGAGGAAGAAGCGGCCTAGACCTTAGGGTCCGTACTGAGGGCCCGGCATTTATGCCTCCTCACAGGGCCCTCTGGCCTCCGACGCATGGCCACGAATCCGCCGTGGCTGGCCAGGCATGTTCATTTCACGGCCAGTGATGAGAAGAATTCATCCGTGCGCTGGACGTAGCCCTGGAATAATTTGCGCAACCAGGGCACCAGCGCAACCACCTCCGGCCGGTAACGCACGGCATCCCGCACCGATAGAGATAACGCGCCCAGAGGAATGATTCGATCAGGGAAGGGAACGACCAGTTCGCCGGATTCGAGCATGGGCGTGATGATAGGCAACAGGCCCAGGGTCAGGCCACCACGGGATGCCGCCACCAGCAGCTCCCGATATCTATTGAGGGTAATGAGCTCCGTCGGTGTGACATCCCATTCCTGGGCTTCGGTCCAGCGCTGCCAGAGATCGGCATAGCCAGCCATGCTATAGGCGGGAAAGCGCTCGAACGCACCTGGTGGGTCGGCTCTGACCTCCGAAAGGATGGAAGGACCGCAGACCAGGGTGCACGACGTACGCGCCAGCGGAATAGCCTGGTCCGGAATGTTGAAGCCATAGCGAATGCTGACATCCGCCTCACCGGTCTGCAGATCCGGGGTGCGGCGGTGGCCTTCGAGCTCGACCCGCACGCCGGGCCAGTCGTTCAGGAAATCACCGAGCATTGGTCCCACCACTTCCGTGGCGACATAAGGTATGGCGTGGAACCGCAGGGGCGAGCTCGAAGCTGGAGCCAGCAGCTCCTGGGTGGCCGTTCGCAGGTCGGCAAAGGCTGCAGCCACCGCCTGGTGATAATGGGCCCCTTCGGGGGTAAAGCTGATTTGCGGAGGTTGGCGGACGAACAGGGACAGGCCGAGCTGTTCCTCCAGGTCACGGATATCCTGGGTGACCGCTGATTCGGTCAGGCGCAGCTCATCGGCTGCGACGCGCAGGCTCTTGCGGCGGCCGACGGCGTCGAAGGTTCGTAGCAGGTTCAGGGACGGCAGATCCATGGAGACTCAGCCTTATTCGTTGTCGATCTCTCGTGTGAGCAGGACAACTTGACCTGTGTAAGGATAGCTTTCGTGCGGTACCGCGGCACGTCTTTCGACAGGCCGGTAGCCCAGGCGTTCATACAATCGAACGGCGCCGGTGTTCTGTTCAAAGACTTCAATGCTGGCGAGGCGGCATCCTGCCTCCCGGGCCAGACCGTCAACCCTTGCCATGAGTGCAGACCCAATACCTTGATTGCGATATCGGGGATAGGTCGCAAGCATGTTGATGTAATAGCTCCCGGGCACGCAGCGTTCGAGTTCGATTAACGGGCGGATAAACGCCGGATAGCTGGACAGGTCCTCGTCTTGCTCGGCGTCTGGCAGCCGGTAGCCAAGCAACATGCCGGCTACCCTGTCATCCATCATGGCCAGGTGGGCATTCCTGAAGGAGAAGTTCTGGCTCTCGCTGCCGGCCTTCTCGGCGCCGTACTCGATGGTCGTCTGCCCCTCTCTCTTCGACTGTTGCCAGAAATAGGATGGGATGCCTTCGCCCGCCATAAGCGCCAGTTCGGCGATAGCCCTGCAGTCTTCAGGGGTGGCTTTGACGATGTCCATGACAGATCTCCGCTGCGGGACCTACTTTTATACCCTCAATTTGAGCGCCCGACTACTCCTGCTTTTCCCTCTTTCAGCCGCGTAGACGGGCGCCGGAAAATGCGACGGGGTCGGCATTTGGCTTCGCTCGCCAAAGGGGGTAGGGCAGGCCGGAAAGGCGATTCAGGGTAAAGGCCTGGATCAGCAGTATCAGCACCCCCGCCATAAGCAGTGGTAACTGCTGTATTTCCGGCATCAGACCAAGGGAAACGATCAGTGCCGTGGCTCCGGCAGGTGGATGTGGGACCCGAAACCACACCATCAGAAAACCCGTTGCTCCAAGCGAAAACGCCGCAGCCGCAACACGTTCTGGTCCAACGCCTGACATCATGGCAGAGGGGGCGTCGATGAGGCCGAACAGATAGAGACTGGCGTATCCCATGAGCGCCCCGATGAGATGTCCGCACAGTGTATTGCGCGGGGATGCGGGAGCCGCCAGAGGCACGTGGAAGAGGATGAAGGCAGTGGCGCCCAGCGATGGGAAGATAAACGCTTCCTGTGTTATCAGCGCGATAAAGGCGATGAGCGCAATGCTGATCGTACCGTTGACGAAGCTGAAGCCGGCCATGACGGCTCTGTGGCTGTAGCGTTGAGCGAGCCGCTCCAAATGTAAGGCCCTGAGCACGCCCGAAACCAGTTGCCAGCGTAGCCTTTCGTTCCTGATCCCCATTGATCACGCCCGATGTATAGCAAAAAGGCCGGGAACGATACGCCCTGTTTTGGTGCGATGGCAACAACAGGCTTGATCAGATATTGATCTTTGTCATTTGTCGACGTCGATTCGTCGGAGGGCTTGAGCTCCAGCTCGGTCTGAAACGCTGGCAGGGTTACGTGAACCTGCAAGGATGGGTTGTGGTGGGGGAAAACTGCCGGACCGTCGGGCCCGGCAGAGAAAGAGGCCTTTAGTCGATGACCATAACCGTTTTGGCGTTGGTGAACTCTTTCATGCCAAACCCGCCATGTTCGCGTCCGTAGCCGCTATCCTTGACGCCGCCAAAGGGTAGGTGGGGCTGCGCCAGGCGATAGCCGTTGATGTTCACCATGCCCGTATCGAACAGGTTGCGGGCCAACTCCACAGCGCGGTCCTGATCCTTGGAGAAGATGCCGCCACCCAGACCGTAGCGTGAGTCGTTGGCCACCTCCATGGCCTCATCGTCATCCTTGACCCTGATCAGCGAAGCGACCGGTCCGAACAACTCTTCGTCGTAGGCGGGCATCCCCGGTTTCAGATTCTCCAGGACGGTTGGCGGATAAAAATAGCCCGGCCCCACGGGTAATTCGCCGCCGGTAAGACAGGTCGCGCCTTTATCGATCGACTCGCTGACGAGT
Source organism: Marinobacter nanhaiticus D15-8W (assembly GCF_036511935.1). Lineage (NCBI taxonomy): Bacteria > Pseudomonadati > Pseudomonadota > Gammaproteobacteria > Pseudomonadales > Marinobacteraceae > Marinobacter > Marinobacter nanhaiticus. Next base: position 1,503,518 of record NZ_AP028878.1, read on the forward strand.
TTATGCAGGGTTTCCCGCAGGTCATCCCGGGCGATGGGGCCTATGTCAATTTCAGGATCGGTCGGATCACCGTACTTGAGCTTTTCCATCTGCTCGACCATTGCATCGCGGAATGCGTCATAGTGCTTGTCCACGACAACAAACCGTTTGGCCGAAACGCAGGTTTCGCCGTTGTTGATCACCCGGGCCTGAACACAGGTCTTGACCGCTTTCTCGATATCGGCGTCCTCAAGGATGAGGTAAGCATCGTTACTGCCCAGTTCCAGAACGGATTTCTTCAGGCATTCACCGGCCTTTGAAGCCACTTTACGACCGGCGCCGGGACTACCCGTCAGGGTGACGCCGCGGACATACTCGTGCTCGATCAGCGGCGCGGTTTGTTCCGCATTGATCAGCAGCACGGTAAAGACATTCTCAGGCAAGCCTGCTTCCCGGTATATTTTGGCCAGTTCCAGGGCCGACCCCCAAACATTCGGGGCATGCTTCAACAATACCGTATTGCCGGCCATGATATTGGCGATGCTGTAACGAACAACTTGATAAAGAGGGAAGTTCCACGGCTGGATGCCCAAAATCACGCCCATCGGCTGATAGGTAATGAGCGCGTGTCCCCCCTTCAAAGGCCGCTCCTCGTCGGCAAGTTCCTCGGCGCCGTTATCCGCGGTGTACTCGCAGATGGCCGCGCAGAGTTCGACTTCATCGCCGCCTTGCTTGATAGGCTTGCCCATCTCCTGGGTCATCAGGTCACAAAGGGCTTCCTTCCGTTCCCGGAGAATTCGGGCAATATTGCGCAGAATATCGCCTCTTTCGGAAAACGATGTTTTTCGCCACTCAAGAAAGGCGTTGTGGGCCTGCAGGACCAACGTGCGTGCTTTTTCGTCGCTGATCAGGTGGTAGGTTTCGATGGGCTCCCCATTTGCGGGGTTGATGGTCTGATAAACATCCGCCATTGGGTGTCTCCTTGCGGCCATGTCCATGGATTGGTCTGACTACTCATACACATACCATGGGGGTGGGCAATGGGGTGTCCCAACAACATTGGGATTACCGTCTCTCCATTCCGACGCTCTCCATTCCGGTACTCTCAGTGACGCAACCAGCGTCGATTCCGGGGCCGGGGTTTGGTCTTGGGGTCTCTGGACAGGTCCTGTTTAAGTAAGTCGTCGAAACGACAGGGGCGGTGTAAGCCAAAGCCCTGCAGATAGTCGACGCCGATCTCCCGAAGAATGTCCGCAGCCTCGTCATTCTCTACGAACTCGGCGATCGTGCACTTGTGAAGGGTGTGTCCGATGTCGTGGATCGCGCGGACCATAGCCCGATCGCTGTCATCGCTACTGATATGGCGCACAAAGGCGCCGTCGATCTTGAGGCAGTCCACCGGCAGTTGCCTCAGGTAACTGAAGGACGACAGTCCGGTACCGAAGTCGTCCAGGGCGAAGGAGCAGCCCATCTTGGCCAGGCGGACCATAAATGTCTGCACGTCCACCAGGTTGTGGACCGCGGCGGTTTCGGTGATCTCGAAGCAGAGCCTGTTGGCGGGTACCTTATGTTCGCGGATCTGGCCAATAACGAAATCTGCGAAGTCCGACTGATCGAATGAGCGGCCGGAGAGGTTGATGTGACAGGCCTCGATAGAGTCCAGGTGCTCTGGATGCTGAGCAAGTTTGCGGATTGCCTCTGTGATCACCCAGCGGTCGATCTTGCTGATCACGCCGTAACGCTCTGCAGCAGGCAGGAAAGCCGACGGTGGGACGACCTCGCCATCCGTGTTCGTCAGACGAATCAGCACCTCATAACGGGGCAGGTCGCCGGCGTCGCTGGCCGGTACGATTAACTGGGCATCCAGGTAAAAACGGTTTTCATGCAAGGCTTCCTGGATGCGATTGAGCCATGCCATCTCGCCCCGGTGGGCCAACTGGAGCTGGTCATTGTGGGCGGAGGCATAGACCCGGTTGCGTCCCTCGTTCTTGGCCACATAACAGGCGATGTCCGCGGCGCGCATAAGTTCGCCGATATCCGGGGCTTCGGTGGTAATGGGTACGACGCCGATACTGCAGCCGATACTGTGATTGTCCCCTTCCCAACTGAACACGATCGTCTCCAGCGCGCGCCGCAGCTTCTCAGCCACAACCGTCGCCTGTTCCAGATCGCAGTTCTCCAGGATAACGCCAAACTCGTCGCCGCCCAGCCGCGCGAGGATGTCATGGTCGCGCAACGTAGAGCGAACCAGTTGCGCGACCTGGCGCAGGAGTTGGTCCCCGGCGCTGTGGCCGGAGGTGTCGTTGACGACCTTGAACTGATCCAGGTCGATAAAGCACAGCGCATGGACCGAACCATCATTTCGGGCCCGCCCGAGCGTACTGGCCAGTTGGCGTTCGAATTCGCGGCGGTTGAAGAGGCCGGTGAGCTCGTCATGGGTGGCCTGGAAACTCAGCTCTGAGGCTAATCGGCGGGACTCGGAGATATCCTCGAGCATGGCGATCATGTAGGGGGATGTTCCCGCCTGTTTCCATATCATCGACGCTGTGATGCGCGCCCAGAGGAGGTCATTGCTGCCTTTGAGCAGCCGGTACTCCGTGGTCGCACTCTGTCTCCGACCTTCCAGAAGGTCAAGGCGTTCGTCCCGACCCAGCTTCCAGTCTTCTGGATGGACCAGGTGGAAGAAGGGCAGGTCAATCAGCTCCGACCGAGGCCGATTGAGGATTTCGCAGGCGGCCTGGTTGACGTCCAGTATACGGCCATCCTGCTGGACCTGGGCGATGCCGACGGCCGTTTGCTCGAAGATGGCGCGGAATTTCAGTTCGTGGGCTCGCCGTATTTGGACCAGGCGCTGGACGAGCGCCCATGCCAGGGCGGAAAGTAGAACCAGGAACACGATACTGGTGATGGAGAGGATGGTTGTGGTCCAGCGCGCCGCTTTTCCCATGGACCGACGAAATTGCCGCGCCAGTTCGTCCAGGCTCGCGTTTACCTCTTCGAGTCGTGCACGTAGCTGGCTGATGCGTTCCTCGTCAGGCGCGCCCGTTTGCCACTGGTCCTCCAGGAACCGGAGGATGTTCTGGAGTTCGATAAGGTGAGGATCGGTTTCGCGCCAGGCGTCGATGGCTGACTGGAAGTGTTTGAGCTCGGAAAAATGGCGGAACAGCCAGATCATGCGAGACAGGTCATCAGGATGGTTCCAGCCGCGAATGAGTCCTGCCCTCGCTTGCTGGAGGTCCAGCGATTCGGCTTCCATGGCCAGCCGGGCGGACATATCCCCCAGTGGAATATCAATCCATCTCTTTGCGGCTTCCAGCTCCCTGGGCATGCCGGTCCGGGCATATTTATCCAGATGCCAGACGGTGTTGACCTGCGCGCGAGACCAGGCACCGTTGCCACCGACATACCCGGTAATCGCCGCCTGGATCTGCACCACCGATACGATAAAAGCGGCTGCGACAATAACAAGCACAACCAATCCCGCGACCAGCCCTGCGACTTTTAACCGACGGCTTTGCTTGCTGCTGGTCTCAGCCCACTTCATTCATTGCCTCCTTGCGGATGCCCTTTCAACTCCAATGAAAGGCGGACAGTGAATTCATAGAAAACCGGGATTCGTAATGTTTCGCGCGTCGTCTGCAACCTTGTTTCATTCACTTCTATTAATGTAGACGCTAATTCCGTCACGGTGGCGGTACATCCTGAGATTTCATCTTGCTCGTCCAGTTGCCCATCGTGTTCCGGACGAATGTGAGTTGAATTCAGTTTGAACGCGGCGGATCATGAAAGTTGATAGAAGACGCTTGGGAGAAGGGCCATGGCTGGCGGATGGTCGAAGGACGGAGCCGTCCAGGATCAGATCGATAGTACTGTGGAAGACGAACTGCAGCGGGCTCGGGCCCGCTTGCCTTCCGGTGAGAGCCTGACGCATTGCGAAGAATGCGATGCGGAAATTCCGGAAGCGCGTCGGAAGGCGCTACCCGGGGTGAGATTGTGTGTGAAGTGTCAGAGCGAGCATGACAAGGCCACAGGCCCCTATAGCGGCTATAATCGTCGGGGCAGCAAGGATAGTCAGCTGCGATGAGGCTCTCAGCGACGTAGGGAAAACGGTTGCCTCAGGTGTTAGCCGGCGAGCGCGTCCGGCTCTGTGGCGTGCGCCTCTATCCGTTCTTTTGCCGCTGGTACTGGCGTTGCTGTCTGTTCGAGGTGGGTATTCCCCGCAGATATTCCCTGCCTGTAACCCTGGTCAAGCTTGGTGATCTGGGTCGTGAGCCGACTGACGGGGAAACCGGGTGGGGGCGCGATGATATTGACGCGGCAATCGTCCGGCGGTGAGGTCATGAAATCGAGCGTGCGGTTGTAGTCTTCTGCACGCTTCAGGATGACGTCGTAGAGCGCGGGTTGTTGCCTGAAGAGCGGGCGCATCAGGGCCGGGAAGCGCGCCGGCTTCTTGCGGAAACCCAAGGGCTTGGAGAGCACCACCGTGATGTCCCTCGCACCCTGTTCATAAGCCCATTTGACGGGGATGGAATCGGCCATGCCTCCATCGGTCATGGGTTCGCCCTCGACCTCCGGAAAGGCCCGATAGGCGACCGGCAGCGAACAGGAGGCCGTGAACACGTCATGGAGGTTTCGTTCGTCGATCCGGTAGTAGCGAGGCTCGCCACTGCGGACCAGCGTGGTGCCCACCCAGAGGGGAACCTGTTGCTGGAGGTAGCGATCGAAATTGAGCCTGACGTCGTTGAATGACTGGTGCCATAGCCAGTGCACATCGCACAGGTGACCGCCCCGTAGAAAGCGCTTCCAGTTGATGAAGTCCGGTCGGCAGGCGTGATCGGTGATTACCCGGTAACTGCGTCCGTAATCGCCAGCCAGGTAGCCGACCAGGTTGGTGGCGCCGGCTGAGACACCGACCGTGAAATCGAAAGGGTTGTAGTCTTGGGCCATAAAGGCATCGAGCACGCCAGCGGCGAAGATACCTCGCATGGCGCCACCCTCGACGACGAGGGCGGATGTCGATCCATGTTCCGGGGATGGGGGCATGATTTAACTCTCGTTCAACTTTCCCTGATGACGTTCAACTTTCCCTGATAACGGCGAGCCATAATCATAATGATAGAAAATTGGCCTGGGTAATCGGCTGATTCTATCGATGTGATACCCCGGCCATTCGCTATATCGCCGAAACGCTGCGCTACATGATCTCTACGCCCTCACACTTGTAGGCCCCGAGGAAGGTATCTTCCTGCAGTATGTTGCCGTCCAGATCGAAACAGAACAGGTAGGTTTCGGTACGGTCGCCGATTTCCACACTCTTCAGCCCGATGCATTCGTTAGGCCGGCCCGGCACCAGCTTGAATGAGGAAACACCACGCTCCGGTACGCGTTCACCCACTTCCAGCGTGCGGATGTCGGTGAAGTCCTCGTCGGCGACGATCAGCACGTTCGATCCCTTTTCCCGTTCATCCACCGGTTCGTCGAAAGGTTCATTCGAGATCTTGCGAGGGAAGAACAGCCATTGGTTACGGTCCGGATGCCATTCCGCGGCCTCATGGATGACGTAGCCCTCGGCATCGACACCCAGGGCATCGCGGATGCGCTGGTAGTTGTCCTGCCAGTTGATGCTCTGGAGCGTGTAGGTGCGGTCGAGTACCTTGATCCATTCTTCCTGGGGCTTCTTGCCGTGACTGCCGACGATCATCTGGTCGCCTCTCAGTGTGGCCCATTCGCTCTTGAAACCCTTGAATTGCTCGTCGCCGCTTCCGGTCATGAGGATATGGCGTGGTACCAGCTGGTTGTCGTTGCGGATCTCGCAGACCAGGCCGGTACGATCGTCGAAGGTCACCAGCCGTTCGCCGAACATCACCAGCTCGGAAAACTCGGCGCCGCGGCCACCCTCGGCAATCAGGCTGATCAGGTGATGTTCGCCGCCCTGATCGGCTGGGATCTCTTCCAACGTATAACGGGCGCGGCCTGTGGACGGATCTTCGCAGCGTGTCAGCCGATCATAACGAAGGGTGGACTGCCATGCCGTCTGGCCGTCTTCCAGTTCTACCTGGGAGGCATGGTCTTCATCGGTGATGATGGCGAGGGTGTAGGTGTCGACGTCCGAGGTATAGCGGGTCAGCCGTTGTCGGTCAGCAAGTGGCATGATGTCGCCTGCGCTCTGCGTGTGGGTATGTCGTCATCCTGACGTTACCGGTCCAGCCTCTCGCAAGCGCTTGGAAGGGTCAAATTAAGTGCGGTTCAGGGATGAGGTGGGCAAAGTTGATCCGGGGAGGCGGTGGGGCCCGCAACCGCCATGGCAGTGTTACCGGCTCCGCTCAGGAGACGGACTGGATGAACGCCGAAAGTTCCGGGGTGCCCGGATTCACGAAGAGGTGTTTCGGGTCGCCCGATTCATGAACCCGACCCTCGTGCATGAAGACCAATTTGTCGCTGACGTCCCGGGCAAAGCGCATTTCATGGGTCACCATGATCAGCGTCATACCTTCGTCGGCCAGCTGGCGGACAACGTTCAGCACTTCATTGACGAGTTCTGGGTCCAGGGCGGATGTGACTTCATCGCATAACAGAACCTTCGGTGACATGGCCAGGGCTCGTGCAATGGCGACCCGCTGTTGCTGGCCGCCGGAAAGCTGGTCGGGGTAGGCGTCGAACTTTTCGGCAAGGCCCACCTTGGTCATGGCGGCCATGGCCATCTCCCGGGCCTCCGCCTTGCTGATGCCTTTGACCACCTTCAGGGCCAGCATGACGTTTTCCCCGGCCTTGAGGTGAGGGAACAGGTTGAATTGCTGGAACACCATGCCGACTTTCAGGCGCAGTGCCCGCAGATCCTTCTGGCCAGCCACCAGTTCTGTGCCATCCACGTGGATAGCACCGTCGTCGATGCCTTCCAGGCCGTTGATGGTGCGCAGCAGGGTACTTTTACCCGATCCGCTGCGGCCGATAATGGTGACCACATCACCCTCCCTGACGTCCATGGTGATGCCCTTGAGGACGTGCAGGTCGCCGAAGTGCTTGTGGATTTCGTTGATACTAACCAGAGACATGGAAAGCTCCTTCCAGACGGCGGGCGAACAGGGATAGCGGCCAGCACAGGGCGAAATACCCTAATGCCACGAGGCCGTACACGAGAAATGGATCGAAGGTGGCGTTGGCGATCATGGTTCCCGTCTTGGTGAGTTCGGTGAACCCGATTATGGAGGCGACGGCCGTGCCTTTGACCACCTGTACCGAGAACCCGACGGTGGGCGGAATCGCAATACGCAGGGCCTGGGGCAGGATCACGTGGCGCATCTGCTCGCCGTAATTGAAGGCCAGGCTCTCGGAGGCCTCCCACTGGCCGCGGGGAATCGACTCGACGCAGCCGCGCCAGATTTCGGCAAGAAAGGCGCTGGTGAACAGCGTGAGACCTAGCGCCGCTGCGAACCAGGGCGACACGTCGAGACCAAGCAGGGAGATACCAAAGAATAGCATGAACAACTGCATCAGCAGTGGCGTGCCCTGGAACAGCTCGATATAGCCTTTGGACACGGCCTGCAGTATGCGGTTATCGGCAATGCGGGCAAAAAGAACGATCAGCCCCACGATCCCGCCCAGCACAAAGGCCAGCAGTGAAAGTACCAGCGTCCATTGCAGACCGGACCAGAGTCCGCGCAGCATGTCGAACAAGGTAAATTCGGTCATGCGCGAGCCCTCCCGTCCAGTGGTCTGCGGACGATGACGTAGCGACCGAACAGGTTGAACACCTGGCGGATGCCGAGGGCCATCAGGAAGTAGATCACGGTGGTGATGGCATAGGTTTCGAAAGCGCGGAAGTTGCGGGACTGGATGAAGTTGGCGGCAAAGGTCAGTTCTTCGGTCGCGATTTGCGAACAGACCGCGGAGCCGAGCATCACGATAATCACCTGACTGCTCAGAGCCGGCCAGACCCGCTGCAGGGAAGGGCGCAGCACGATATGGCGGAAGATCTGGAAGCGGCTGAACGCCAGCGATTCACCCGCCTCGATCTGGCCCTTGAGGGTGGCTTGTACCCCGGCACGAACAATCTCGGTGGAATAGGCCCCCAGGTTGATCACCATCGCAAGCACCGCGGCCTGCCATTCGCTCATGCGCACGCCAAGTTCCGGTAGCCCGAAAAAGATAAAGAACAACTGGACCAGGAACGGCGTGTTGCGGATCAACTCCACATAGCCGGTCGCGATCCAATTGAACGGCCTGATCTCCCAGGCCCGGCAAATAGCGCAGGCGATGCCCAGGGTGATCCCGAACACGCTCCCCACCGCCGTCAGCGTCAGTGTAAAACCCGCCCCCTTGAGCAGGAGATCCCCATACTCAAGGGTGGCGGCAAAGTCGAATTCGTAAGCCATAGTCGATCACGCGACGTTGCTGGATTTCTAACGCGTAGACGCCTAGAGCTGCTCAGGCAGAGGGGCGTTCAGCCAGCGCTGGGAGATGTCGTTGAGCCGGCCGTCTTCACGGGCGGCCTTGATGATGTCGTTCACCTTGGCGATCAGTGCGGTGTCGCCCTTGGCCACGCCCACATAGCACGGCGAGTTCTTGATCAGGAACTTCACCTCCAGGTCTCGGCTTGAGGTGCGCTCGGCAACGGCGGCGGCGACGACGTTACCGGTAGCGATAAGGTCGGTCTGACCGGAGAGAAAAGCGGAGATCGTGGCGTTGTTATCTTCAAAGCGCTTCAGCGTGGCGCTGTCGGGTGCAATCTTGGTGAGTTCCAGATCCTCGATGGAGCCGCGGGTCACGGCGATCATCTTGCCGTCCAGATCCTCGGCGCCCTCGACGGTCGAGGCTTTGGGACCGAATACACCATTGAAGAACGGCGCGTAGGGCTCGGAAAAGTCGATCACCTTGGCGCGATCCGGGTTCTTGCCCAGGCTGGAAATTACCAGGTCGGCTTTGCCGGTGGTCAGGAACGGGATGCGGTTGGCGCTGGTCACCGGGATGAGCTCTACATCGACGCCCAGGTCGTTGGCGATCAGGGTGGCCATATCGATGTCATAGCCTTGGGGTTTCATATCGGTGCCAATGCTGCCGAAGGGCGGAAAATCCTGAGGTACGGCAACCTTGAGGACGCCCTCCTGCTTGATGTCTTCCAAGGTATCGGCCTGGGCTGCGGCAGTGCCCAGGAAGCTGGCGCAGCAAGCCAGCACCATGGCACAGAACCGCAGGGTCCAGGCGCCGGTCTGCTTTCGTGTCACTCGGTTGATCGCTTGCATGGTTTTTCCTCTGGTTTGGGTTTCGGGTTTGGCTGTGGATGACCGATCAAGGTTGCTCGAAGCGAATGCCTATCCGACTGGCGGCGCAGAGCAGGTGGCGTTGGATGGCCTCACGGGCCCGTTCTGCATCGCCATCGGCGACCGCCTGAATGATGGATTTGTGCTCGTCGACGGTTTCCCAGATGCGTTGGGTATTGGCGAAGGGGAGCCGGAGGCTATAGCCGATCTTGATCTCGCTCTGCTGCATTACTGCCGCCAACGAGGGATTACCCGAAAGGCGGGCCAGGCGCTTGTGAAACTCGAGGTCCCATTCCGCAGCGCTGACCAGGTCGAGTTTGTGGAGGGCGCGCTCCAGTCCGTCCTGGGTTTCCTGCAACTGGTTGACGGCTTCGCTGGCGTAACGTGCGGCGAGGGCGGCGGCTGCGGGCTCGACGATGTAACGCAGCTGGAAAATGGATTCGGGTGTAATCCCTGACGGCCCTTTCGGCACTTCGTCGTGAACTGCGCGCTCGCTGACATAGACGCCTTTGCCCGGGTGGGAACGTACGAGGCCCAGGGCTTCCAGCATGGATATGGCTTCCCGCAGCGATGTACGGCTGATACCCAGACTCAACGCCAGTTCCCGCTGGGATGGTAGACGCTCGCCCGGCGAATAGTCGGCGCTGACAATTTTCCGTTGGAGGGCCTGGGCAGCTACGCTGGACAGGGTCGACATGATGCTCGCTTACTCAACTGGCTGACTATTGAGATCAGACTGGTATAACTGGTCTGACCAGTTGGAAGCCTCTAAGCGAGTTGTATGCCAATGATGGTAAGCGAGTGATAGGTAATTGATTTAATGGTAATTAAACTGGTTTTATGGGGGCGGTTACAGAAAGCGTAAAGCGCGGTGGCGTGCACTTCGAAGGCCCAGTTGCACTTCAATGAAGCGATCTTGAGAAGGGTCAGTGGCTCCCTTGTGGCGAGGTAGGCGGCAGGCCGGGGACCCAGTCAACAACGCCAAAGCTTTCCGCGCTGATCCACACCACGAACACCAGATAGAACACCAGCAGGGCAACGGATTCGGTACGGGACAGCACCATATTCGTGCGCATCAGCAGGAAAAGAAGGATGGTCGCGGCGGTGAGCACGGCCATCATCGGGGCAGCGACGGAGAAGTTGATGACGGTGGTGCCGGCGATCAGGACACCAACCGGAATACAGACAAGCAGGTCAAAGGTATTGCTCCCCAGCACGTTGGCGATACTGGTGACCCCGCGCCCGTCCCGGGCGGCGCGGACCGAGACGAAGGCATCGGGAATTGAGGTGCCGGCTGCGACCACGGTGATCCCCCACAGGAAGCTGGGCGTGCTGAAGATCTCGCCGAAGTTGATGGCGGCGCGTACCAGGCCCTCGACGCCGACGACGATAACAATCAACGACAGGCCCAGCTTTCCCCACTCCTTCGGGGCCGAAATGCCGGTGGTGTCGACCTTCTCACCCTGGTCCAGCGTGTCCTGGTACTGGACGAAAATATAGAGCAGGTACAGCCCGATCGGCATCAGCGCGAGCCAGCGATTGATCTCACCGACGATAGCGTGCTCGTTCTCGACCGGGAAATAGATGGCGGCGAAGGAGAAGGTCAGCGTCAGTACCGCCACCGCGATCATGTAGAACTGGGCTTCCTTGTACACCAGGTCGCGGCTGGCGCGTAGTTGCTTGCGGGTACTCAGTCCGGCGGCGGCGGGAATGATCAGGATATTGAACAGTGCCGAGCCGACAATGGCGGCCACGCCTAGTTCGAACTCGCCGTGGACCAATGTAGAAATAACGGTGGTGGAAAGTTCCGGAAAGGAGGAGCCGACCGCTACGACAATCGCGCCCTGGACGATCTCCGGCAGGGAATAGTAGGCAGAGAGCCGGGCACTGGAGGACTCCAGTAAACCGCTACCCTTCCAGATAATGGCTGTCCCGATCAGTGCAACCACTGACCACAGCAGTATCTCCATGCGCCCTCGTGCTCGAAGTCCCTGACCTCCCCGGAGGTCTTTGAGCCCTCGAACACCTTCCTGAGTGTTCCAGGAGAGTCGAAGGCCTTTAAAGGCTGCCTGAAGGGCAGCCGGTTATGCAAGTTGACGCATCGGTTCCGGGTACAACGCCTGTTCGCTTCGCAATGCCGTGAAGGCTCGCGCGATATGTCCTCCAAGCGCTTCGACCACATCGCCACGCTGTGCGCCGGTAAGCATTTCGATTTGGTAATGCCCCAATGGCGGCAGCCCAGCTGCTTCCGGAACCTGGCGTATGGGTTTGCGGATCAGGCCCAGCGGAAACGGCGCGATGGCAAGATCGGCCTCCATGGCCGCCTGCTGGCCGGCACAATGCTCGCTGGTGTAGGCCACACGATAGGGAATGCCAGCCCGATCCAGGGCAGCCAATGCAGTGGCGCGCCAGATACAGCCTGGGCTGGCAAAGGCAACGGGTAGCGGCGAGCGTTCAATCGCCGTACCGCCAGCCCGGTGTGCCCAGACCAGCGGCTCTGTATGGACCACTGTCCCGTGATCGGCTTGCCCGTCGCTACCCGAGGTAATCAGCGCCAGGTCGATTTCACCGGATTCAAGCCGTTCCACCATGGTCTGGCTGCTGCCGACCACGACATCCACCTGTACTGCCGGGTGGGAGCGAGCGAAATCAGCAAGCACGCCGGGCAGTATGCGGGTGCCGATATCGTCCGGGGTGCCGAATTTGACCGTGCCGCTCAGGGAAGGGCGCAGGAATTCGGAAACGGCCTCTTCATTCAGCTTCAGCAGTCGCCGGCTGTAACGCAGCAGTGTTTCCCCCTCGGGCGTCAGGGACACGCGCCGGGCTTCGCGAACGAAGAGTTGTGTTTCGAGCATCTCTTCCAGTCGCTTGATCTGCATGCTGACCGCCGACGTGGTTCGAAAAACCTGTTTGGCCGCCCGACTAAAACTATTGGTCTCTGCAATGGCAACGAACGTTCGCAGGACATCGTTTTCGAGTAACGGCAACGTGCGAGTGAGAGGGACAGGGGAGGTCATGGCCGGCTCCCGTTTTCGTTAAATTAGATTGAAGGCTCAGTGTAGTTTATTTCGATTGAATGAACAAAGTCGTGGTCGCAACCTGATGGTCGAGGTTGAGGCCAGCAAGCCGCCCGGATGGTCCGGGCGACACGGGGCCTTACTGAGCAATCAACGTAGGAAAGAAGGAGCCGACCATGAATCGCCGGAACAATGAAACGAACCGCCATCCCGATACCGGCCGTGTACAGGTGCCCGCGTTCTACATGCCGGCCATGCCGCCGATCCAGCTAACTGAGGCGCTTGACCGTTGGATTAGCCATTGGCTGCAGCGCCGCAAGTTCCGCCGCCTGCTGAATTACGACGACCAACATCTGGCGGTGCTGGGGCTCAAGCGTGAGGATCTCGCGTGGGCAGCTCGCCAGCCGTTACAAACCGACGCCTTTGAGGTTTTGCAACAGCGGTTACAGGGTTGTGCCCGAACAGATTAATGCGCCAGGGCGCTGATCGCCGGGTCGTAAACCAGTCTCAGATGCGTGCGGTAGGATTGGACCTGGTCGATCAGCGCCTGATTGTTGTCGAGCAACCGCGCAAGGATGATGCCGCCTTCGAGTGAGGAACTGAACATGTCCGCCAGGGTGTCTATCGACACCGGTGTTCTTGCAGGGTAGCGTTCAGCCACTTCTACCAGTCGCTCGGCAATCAGGGTGCGCCAGCCTAACAGTCCAGCGACCATCTGCTCACGCACCTCCTCATCCAATTGCTGCAGCTCGTAGGTGAAGGCCGCTACCAGGCAGCCCGGATGAATGGTCAGCATGCCGCTCACCATTTCGGTAAACAGGTTGAGAAAGATCAGCAGGCGCTGGAGTGGGTCTTCGCTGAGCCTGTCCGCCTGCGCCAACAGTTCATGGAAGACCGCATTGTCCTGCTCGATATAGCGTTCTACCAATGCCCTGGCCAGGGCTGTCTTGCCGTTGAAATGATAGAAGAAACCGCCCTTGGTGATGGCTGCCTTGTCGAGGATTTCTTCGATCGAGGTGCCCGTAAATCCCTTTTGCAGTATCAACGCCTCGGCGGTCGCCAAGATTCTCTCGCGACTGCTGTTTGCTCGTGTAGCCATCCTTAACTTTACCCGTGGTCCAGTTAAATCTGTGTTGCCTCAAGACTGAGTTGGCGGCGCAATGCGTGGTTTACGCAATATGTTGATTTCAAAGGTTTTAAAGATGGACGAAGTTCGTACCGTCGGTTCACTAGTTTTGGGGCAGGGGCGGCTCTAAACTGCTTTTCGTCCGGACAATAATTGATCAATCCAAAAAGTTTAACCCGTTATGGACAAGGAATGAACTCTGCATCACTCCCATGCGGTGTTCCCGGAGGAACGAATAATGTCGGTTTACAGAAATGCATTGCCCCAGCTTGGCGACCAGCTCTTCCTGCTCGACGGCGGCATGGAAACCACGCTGATCTACCTGGATGGCCTTGAGCTCCCTCACTTTGCCGCCTTCGATTTGTTGTCGACTCGAGAAGGGGAAGAAAAGCTCGAAGCCTATTATCTGCCCTTCGTTGAACTGGCACGCCGTTCACGCCGTGGGCTGATCCTGGAAAGCCCGACCTGGCGCGCCAGCCCTGATTGGGCAGAGAAACTGGGCTACAGCCTGGATGAGTTGGACGATCTCAATCGCAAGTCGATCGGGCTACTGGAACGTATCCGTGAGCGCTACCAGACGGCAGGTACGCCGATGGTGATCAGCGGTTGCCTGGGCCCGCGGGGCGATGGCTACGTGCCGAACCAGGGCATGGGTGTCAACGAGGCACGGGATTATCACCAGAGGCAGGTCGACGTTTTTGCCGGTAGCGCGGCCGATATGGTCGCGGCGTTGACGATGAATACCATCGAAGAGGCGACCGGTATCGTGTTGGCTGCACAGGCGGCGAGTATCCCGGTGGTGATTTCCTTCACGACGGAGACCGACGGTCGGCTGCCTTGCGGCGTATCGCTCGCAGAAGCGATAGAGGCAGTGGATGCGGCGACGGACACGGGCCCGATCTACTACATGATCAACTGCGCCCATCCGGACCACTTTACGCCAGCTCTGACGGAAGAGCCCTGGACACGACGGGTTCGCGGTATCCGCGCCAATGCGAGTCGCAAGAGCCATGAGGAACTGGATCGGTCAACGGAGCTTGATGCAGGTGATCCGAGCGAACTGGGGGCGCAATATGCTCAACTGCGCGAGCGCTTCAGTCACCTGAACGTTCTCGGTGGGTGTTGCGGTACGGATATCCGGCACATCGAGTCTATAGCCGGACACTGCGCACACTAAGGCGTTTGAACGAAGAAGACCGCTGGTTCAGCCAGCGGTCTCTCCGCGGTTAGCCGGGTTGTAGCATCTACTCGAAGTGTCCGTGGACCGCATGCACGATGTCGGAGAACGTGCGGGCCCGGGCATTGCTCTCCAAGGCGATATGCAACCGGCGAGCAATCAGTCCCGAGGATATCAGACCGCGCAGGCGGGTTCGGCCGGGCTGGTTCTCGTCGTCTTCGAATACCAGGAAGTGATCGGTCTGCGCCTGGTTGAAGGTCTCGACCACATCGCCGATACGCACGTTCGCCAGGTGACGGACATGGATGCTGGGAAACTGGTTGGGCCGCTCCATGATGTCCTTCACCTGGACTTCGTCCAGGCTGGTGCCCTTGGCATGGGCGGTAGCTAGTGCTTTTTTGCCAAGCACGTCCTTGAGGGAAATGATACCGACGAATTCACCGGAACCGTTGACCACCAGTTTCAGCGGCACATCGGCCAGTTTCATTACCACGCGGGCTTCGCTCACCGAGACGTCACCTCTGATGGTGGACGGCGGCGTTTCGCGAAAGTCGCGCATAATCTTTATAGCCGGATCTTCCGGGGTCAGTTCCGGGTGCAGGTCCGGGTCTACGATACGCTGTTTGCCAAGTACTTCGCTGGTCGGCAGGGGCTGGTAGTTTGCGCTCATGGGTACGCCTCTCGTCATTGGAATCGTTAGCTATCCGGTGATCGCCAGGTTATCTGGCAATGAATTCCGGCATGGTTTTCAACGGCTTCAATGACGGGCTGGGGGCCCCTGAGGTAAAACGGGGTAGCTTACGTCATAGGATCTGGCCGCCGGACGCGGGCGGAACCCGACGAGCACGATCAACGCGGACAGGGCTATGAGTCCGGCGGTCTGGGGTGGTGGTGCCAGTTCGGCGGAGGAAAAGGTCTCGTCAGCCAGGGAGGTTACGGTATCGGCGCTGGGCACACCTGCCGAATAGCCTGAAGCGAGATCCGTAGACTGGGACAGGGTCGAGCCAACAAAAAAAAGCGTAATCGCAAGAGCGACCAGCATGCGGCCAAAATGTGAGTAGAGCATTGCGCTTTACCTCGCGCCAAACCGATTGTTTCGTTTCTGCATTCGGTAGTACATCAGCTTCTTCTTTCAATATAGTGCCCAGCGCTGCAATTTAAACAGCGTAAAAGCACGTACACCTGACCTGAATCATTGACAAGTTGAAAGTTTGGCTGTCGTGTTTTGGTGCTCGGCGCGAGAAACCGCACCGTTACGGTGCCTTCTTCCTCGCACACTTCGTGACTGCGGCTATGGCTTGTGCAACCTGCACAAAGAGTGAGGCGCCATGAAAGAAGCTTCGGCCCGAGAATGGTCTCCTGGCACAGCCATTGCCAATCCGACTGCATATCAACCGGAACGGAGATCAACCTTCATGAATCATCCAGCCACCCCACAAGAACAGGATTATCCGCTCAGCGCGGTGCCGCTCGAGGCACGCAAGAGTCTGGCGTCGATGGGCCTGGTTCTCCTGGGATTTACGTTCTTTACTGCCACCATGTGGGCCGGCGGGTCGGTCGGGACTGCATTCGATTTCCAGACGATGTTATTGGTGCTTTTGATCGGTAACCTGCTGCTCGGTACCTACGCCGCGATCCTGGCTTTCATTGCTGCACGGACCGGATTGAATACCGCGCTGATGAGCCGTTTTGCGTTCGGACAGGTGGGCAGCAAGTTGTCCGACTTCATTCTCGGCTTTACCCAGATCGGCTGGTACGCCTGGGGTACCGCGACCATGGCGATCCTCCTGGTCAAGATGACCGGGCTTTCGCAGGCCTGGGAGATGCCCCTGATGGTGGTGTTCGGTTTCGGTTTCTGCATCAGTGCGTTTATCGGTTATAGAGGTCTGGAGTGGCTGTCGCGATTTGCAGTGCCGGCAATGATCATCCTGATTGCCGTCAGTATGACGATTGCCACGAACGATGGTGGTGGGCTGGCTGGACTGAGTGCCATCGTGCCTTCTGAGGATATGAGCATGGCGGCGGCGATTACGCTGGTCTTCGGTACCTTTGTCAGCGGCGGTACCCAAGCCACCAACTGGACCCGGTTCGCCCGCTCAGGCAAGGCTGCTGTGGTTGCCACACTGGCAGCGTTCTTCATCGGTAATGGACTGATGACACTGGTGGGTGCATTCGGTGCGCTGGTCTACCAGCAGGCTGATATCGTCGACATCCTGGTGGCGCAGGGTCTCGCGACGCTGGGAATCCTGATGCTGTTCCTTAACCTTTGGACGACCCAGGACAATACCGTCTATAACTTTGCGGTCGCTGGGTGCAACATGTTCCGCACCCGCCGTCGCAAGTTGGTTACCGTCGTCGGTGCCGGTGTGGGCACCTTGCTTGCCGTACTGGGCATGTACGAATGGCTGATTCCCTTCCTGATCCTGCTGGGCACGTTCATCCCGCCGGTGGGCGGCGTGATAATGGCAAACTATTTCGTGGCCTGGCGTGCGAGGTATCCGGATCTTGAAACGGCCTCGCTTCCGGCGTTCAACCTGCCCGGGCTGGCGGCTTATGGTCTGGGTTCACTGGCGGCCTATACCTCCCCCTGGATTGCGCCGGTGGTTGGGGTTGTCGCGGCAGCGTTGGCCTTTGCCTTGATTCATGTGGCAACCGTGGCCGTGAAGGAACGCCGGGCCGAAATGATGAAGCCGGTCTGACATGCCGCTGACCTGTGCCGATATTCCGCAACTCCCCGGACTCGAATCGATCCTTATCCGGGGTGGATGCGGTGGCCCACTGAAACCGGTCCGCTGGCCTTACGTGGCGGAGAACCGATCCTTCCGGCCTTGGGTGAAGGGCGGGGAGCTGGTTTTCATCACCGGTATCAGCCGCCATCGCAGTCCGGAAAACCTGAGCGAGCTGATATACGAAGGGGTGGATGCGGGCGTAGCCGGCCTGGTTATCCTTACCGGCGATGCCTACATTGGGCAATTGCCCCAGCGTCTGGTGCGTGTGGCTGAGGAACAGGGCTTGCCATTGCTGGAACAGCCGTATGCCCTGCCCATGGTGGAAGTTACCGAGATTATTTCGAGAGCGCTTCTAAAGGATGAGCAGCGGGCGTGCCTGCCAGCCAGTGGATCCGGTGAGCCGCTGGCCCAGGTTATCCGCCGGCGCATCGGACCCAAATCGGAGCTTATTGAAATGCTGGCAGCTCGTGTGAACGGCCGCCTTGAACTGATAGAGAAAAGTGGCCCGACGCTCGATGCCTGGCTGGCACATGGCGGCAACCTATCTGCAGCTGCACAGGCTATGGGTGCGCACCGCAACAGCCTGCGTTACCGCCTGGATAACCTGTTTCGCGAGACCGGCCTGCGCCCGGACTGCGCGCAAGACCTGGAAACCCTGGTCATGGTCCGCGCCATGCTGCGGCCAACGACCGAATTCGAGACCCCACCCGGAGATATTGAATGACCTCCCATCCCACCGCGATAACCAATGCCCGGCTGCCGGGGCGTGACGGCCTGTTCCGTTTGCCGATGGCCAATGGGCAGTTCAGCGCCATCGAGCACCTCCCGGAGAAGGCCACTGTCGGCGACGGCGAACTCGACGCCGGCGGAAATCTGGTGACGCCGCCGTTCGTGGAGCCCCATATCCACCTGGATGCCGCAATGACTGCCGGCGAGCCGCGCTGGAATCGCAGTGGTACGCTGTTTGAGGGTATCGAGTGCTGGTCCGAACGCAAGCCGATGCTGACCCGAGCGGACGTGATCCAACGTGCGGAGAAAACCCTGAAGCTGTTTGCCGCCCACGGCATTCAATACGTGCGAACCCATGTCGACGTGACCGATCCGACGCTTGTGGCCCTGGAGGCAATGGTCGAAGTGCGGGAGCGGGTGGCTGACTGCATCGATCTGCAGATCGTCGCATTCCCCCAGGAGGGTATCCTGTCATTCCCCGGGGGTAAGGATTTGATGAACCGGGCCATGACAATCGGAGCCGACGTGGTCGGAGGCATTCCACACTTCGAGTTCACCCGTGATTATGGGGTGGAATCGGTCAAGGCGCTGATGGATCTGGCGGAACGCCACGACAGTCTGGTGGACGTGCATTGCGACGAGATCGACGATCCGGCTTCCCGCTTCCTCGAGGTGCTGGCCGCCGAAGCCCTGGCCAGGGACTATGGTACACGTGTCACCGCCAGCCATACCTGCGCCATGCATTCGTACGACGACGCCTACTGCAGCCGGTTGTTCCGCCTCTTGGCCAAGGCGAACCTACGCTTCGTCGCGTTGCCCACCGAAAACCTGCATTTACAGGGCCGGTTCGATGGCTATCCCAAGCGCCGGGGTGTGACCCGGGTGCCAGAACTGCTGGATGCCGACCTCAAGGTGGCCATGGGGCAGGACTCGATCCGCGATCCCTGGTATCCCATGGGTAATGGCAACCTGCTACGTACGTTGGATGTCGGGCTCCATGCCTGTCATATGCTGGGGACTGACCGGATCGACCGGTCGCTTGAACTTATCACCGAGAACGGCGCCGCAGTTATGGGATTGGCTGACTACGGTGTCGCCGAGGGCAAGCCAGCCCGCTGCGTCATACTGAACGGCGAAACGCCCTATGAGGTGTTGCTGAACCAGTCTCCGGTCCTCGCTTCGGTGCGTGATGGCCGGGTGCTTGTGAGGCGTGTACCTGCCCCCGCGGAAGTGAATGGTTGGCCGGAATAGATTGTCGGACAGGGCATGCGGCCGCTACGGCCGCTTGTGCTGTCACAAGTTCGCAACCTGAAGTTGTCATTTCCGGCCAGGCCCTGGAAATCGTAACTGGTCGGCAGAAACGTCAATCGGTCCTGACCCTATACTCCCATCCACGGCCAGCAAGACAAAGTCGCTAGGCGTCTTGCCGATGATGACTCTTTCTGGCCTGCGGTCCCTTCTGGGCAACATGGAATGGCGCTTGCCGGTGGCCCTCGCCCGTTGCCAGTAGTCAGAAGCATAAGAATTCGAAACTGACCTCAGGGATGAACCAGACATGCACCCATCCAGTCGCATGGCGTACAACGTGCCCATCGTTTCTGTGCGTTATGGGCGCCGCTTTCTCCGCTTTATGGAAGCCCGGGGTATTGGTCGGCACGCGCTCGTGGAAGGCTCCGATGTCGACGAAGCCACCCTGGGCAATCCCGAAGCCTTCCTCTCCATGAACCAGGTCATCCAACTCCTGCGCCAGGCGAACTCGCTCCTGCGCGACGAAACGGCGCCGTTCGAGTTCGGCCAGCAGCTGGATTTCCCCGCTCATGGCTTGCTGGGGTTTGCGTTGCTCGGCCAGGAGGACCAGCGCAAACTCGTCAGCATGATCGTTCAGTACTTGCGGGTCTGCCTCCCGATTATGGATATGGAACTCAGTTCCACCGGCGACGACGTGCGCATCCGCCTGCGGGATTCCTGGGAGCTGGGCGACATCCGACCGTTCATGGCCAAGATATACATGGGCAGCATCCACGCCCTGGCATCCCAGGCCTGCCATCAGTTCCGCTTCGAATTCGATTTCAGTAGTGATGTGGCGCACGAAAAGTGGCGTCGTCTGACGCGGGGCGCCGATGTGGTGTTCGACGCATCCGCGACCCAGGTGATCATGCCGCTGTCCGGTCGTCCTGTGCGAGACAAGAAACTGGGGCTGGCGTATTTCCTGGCCAAGGCCCGGTCCCGGGAAGAGATGCAACCGGAGAGTCCCGGCGAAATCGTTACCAGGGTGCGCGAGATCGTGATGCATCATCCGGGGCAGGGCGGCAGTCTCGAACACGCTGCTAAAAGGCTGGTAATGAGTGCGCGTTCACTGCGTCACCACTTGGCCTCGGTCGGTACCTCATTTCGCGAAATCCGCAACGAGGTTCGCTGCACCTACGCCACCCGTTACCTGACCGAAACCACCGTACCTCTGGATGTCATCGCCGAGAAGATGGGATTCAGCGACCAGGCCAGCTTTACACGTGCCTACCGCAGCTGGACCGGGCAAACCCCTGGGGAAGTCAGGCGCAACCACAGCAAAGAGTAGCTGGATCTGCTCCCGCGGGCGCCTGGGCGCGTTCGGCAGTCCTATCGGGCCAATAGAACCCTATCGGTCAGAAATTTGAAGGCCTTCACGAATTGGTGCATTGGCCCGTTCCTATTCCTCTTTTGTCAAAGCCCTTGCCGTTTCTGGCAATGACCCTCCCGGCCCCCGGCACGCCTAATAACGATGATGCACTTTGCCCGTCAGGCCAGGTGCAACCAGGCAGTTATCTGTTCCAACGACGACGGATGACAGGGATACGCCGCAGATCGATAGCGAAGTCCTCATCGATGCAGTCTGCGAGCCCAACAAAAACAGTTAAACGCTCAAACAGAGGACGAACCATGACTTCGACGAATGTACGCAGGAGTCCGCGTCGGTTGCCGTTTGCGATGACCGCAGCGGCACTGATGGCGGCAAGCGGTGCTGCGACCGCCGAGCCCGTATCGCTTACCCTTGAATACACCTGTCCGTTTCCATTGATTGGCGACCAGCCGATTCTCGCGGAAATATCAGCCGACATCCCGGCCGAGGCGCAGGTAGGACAACCGCTGGGGCCCTTCCAGATCGAGGCGTTGACCACGGTTAACGAGGATTCCCGCACTGGCCTGAAACTGGTGGGTTCAGAAACCATCGAAGGTGTCGCCACTTCGACCAACATCATTCGCACGGTCACCGGCGATACCAACATCACTGTGCCGCTGACCATTCCGCAATCACCCATCCCGGACGAGACCGGTGCCTTTACCGTGCCGGCCTCCGGCGAAGCCGCGGCCCAGACCTTTACCGCTGACCAGGTCGGCGAAGGCTCGATCCTGGTGGGAGGCCTGGTGCTGGACATGACGGCGCGAACCGCAGATGGTTCTGTCGCGCCGGCGCCCATCGGCGAGTTTGTC
This sequence comes from Marinobacter nanhaiticus D15-8W, assembly GCF_036511935.1. Lineage (NCBI taxonomy): Bacteria > Pseudomonadati > Pseudomonadota > Gammaproteobacteria > Pseudomonadales > Marinobacteraceae > Marinobacter > Marinobacter nanhaiticus. The sequence continues at coordinate 1,525,000 of NZ_AP028878.1, forward strand.
GCTGACTGTACCCAGGTCGCGGGCCAGGACAACGTGCTTCAGACCTTCCAGATCGTCGGCGAGCAGACCACCGATCCGGTCATCGGTCTCGAACCGGCTGAAACCGTCGACTTCGGCGAAGTACAGTCCGGCCTGACCGGCGAGCAGACCGTCACCATTTCCAACACCGGCGGCGCCGACCTGGGTATCAACAACGTGACCCTGGGTGGCACCAATTCGGGTGCCTTCATGCAGACCAACGACTGCACCACCGTCGCTCCGGGCGCAAGCTGCAGCGTTAACCTGACCTACTACGCGGAAGGCGACGGCGAGCAGTCCGCAACGCTGACCGTGGCGTCCACCGATCCTGAAAGCCCGAGCGTGGAACTGCAACTGACCGGTACCAGCTACACCATGGCGACACCGAACATTGCCACTTCACCGGAGGAAGTCAGCTTCGGCGCCGTGCAGGTCGGTACCACAGCAGAGCAGACCGTCACTGTCTCCAACACCGGTGCCGCTGCCCTGAACATCGCTGCGATCAACATCAACGGTGCGACCAGCGAATTCATGCAGACTAACGACTGTGCCACGGTGGCGCCTGACGCGAGCTGTGCGGTCACTGTGACCTATACACCGGCCTCCGCCGACGCGGGCGCGGCTGAACTGGTCATCGAGTCCGACGATCCGGATACCGCGAGCCTGACCGTTCCGCTGAGCGGCGAGGGTGATGACGGCAGCAGCGGCACCGTCGACTTCCTGTTGGATCTCGAAGGTTCCACTTACATCAACGCGTCTGACAGCACACTGCCGCTCAACGGCACGATCGACGCGGTACTGGAGCTGGCAACCGGTATGTACACGGCGGACCTGAACATTGAGCCGACCCAGGGCTCGTTCCAGGTGCTCAAGTTCTTCAGGAAGCTCAAGGCCACGGCGAACGTCGAGTTCGAGCCGGTGGAGCAGACGACGGGCACCCTGAATAACGGCACGCTGACGGCCGAGTCGAAGCTGATCGTCAAGGTACCCAAGGTCACCATCAACCTGTTTGGTTTCAAGTTGCCAATCGGCGGTGGCGACCAGTGCCAGACTATGGATCCAGTCACTATCAGCATGCAGTCGCCTGAAGGCGAAACCTTCAAGCCGGCTGAAGGTGGCAACCTCACCGGCACCTATGCACTGCCGCCCCTGGAGAACTGCGGCGGTCTGACCGACATCCTCAACCTGTTCCTGGCAGGTGACGGTAACGAGATCAATCTCTCCTTGACTCCGAACCTCTAAGGATGTTGCCGGGTGCCCTGTACCGGGGCGCCCGGCTCCCCCTCTGGGTGCCCTGTCCTCCGGGGCTGCGCCTTTGGGGGGATAACCGACAATAACGACAAACGTTCTCCGAACAAGCAACAAAAGACCAACAACAAAGAAGGAACACGACCATGAAAAGCCTGAAAACGACAGCCCTGGCGCTGGCTGTTTCCGGACTGCCCCTGATGGCGCAGGCGGAACTGAAGGCGCTGGACGACTCCGCGATGGGCGGTATTACCGGCCAGGCGGGTGTGACCATCGAACTGGAAACCCAGGTCAACATCGGCGAATTCCGCTACGTCGATGAAGGCACGCTGGCGGTCAGCGATATCTTCGTCGGCGGCGCTGGGCGCGACGACATGTTCTCCGAACTGGGTTTTGCCATCCCCAACGAAGCCACGGATCTGATCGACAATATCAAGATGAACATCGATGTGCTCGAGGACGGTGATGCCGCGATCGACATCTTTCCGCTCTTCGGGTCCCCGATCGACTTCGCGGTACGCACGGGCGCCTGGGAACTGAGGGGCGATACCGACAGTACGTTGTTGATGGACAACCTGTCGATCGAGGGCCTGTTCACCGAGTTCAAGATTCGCGTGGACACCGAAACTGACAATCTCAACCTGCGCACCCGTTTCGCCATCGACGACATGGATGTCGACGTGCCCTTCCTGGCCGTCGGTATCCGTGACCTGGAACTGACCGGTGCAGGCTACGACGATAACCCGAATATCGTCAGCCTTGGCGCAGTGGCTGAAATGGATGTCTACAAGGCACCGAACGCGGCCGGTGTAGACAGCCTTGCCGTGGATATCGAGACTTTCGACGCCGACATGAACATCGGCGGTGTGCTGGTAGGCGGTACATCCATCGGCTCCATGGCGCTGGATGACCTGTCGATTCAGGATACGCAGATGCGCATCTATGGCCACTGAGACGCATCGGATGAAAACCGATGCTTTAAATCCAATCCGTCCCTAACCCCAAGCCAGGCCTGAACACTTGCGCCCCCATCCGGAAACCGGACGGGGGCATTTTTTCGATACCCGAAGTGTGAAAATCCTGCGATCAATCGACCCGGGTAAGGGTGACGTCGATGTTTCCACGGGTAGCGTTGGAATAGGGGCATACGATATGGGCCTTGTCGATCAATTCCTTGGCCTGGTCGTCATCCATACCCGGGAGACTGATGCGCAGTTCCACTTCGATTCCGAAGCCTGTATCGGTCGGCCCGATACCTACAGCGCCCTCAATGGAGGCATCCTTCGGCATCGGCAGCTTGTCACGGCCGGCCACGAACTTCATGGCACCGATAAAACAGGCTGAATAACCCGCTGCAAACAGCTGCTCAGGATTGGTGCCTTCGCCGCCGGAACCGCCGAGTTCTTTGGGCGTGGTCAGTGCTACGTCCAGTACGCCATCAGAGGAAACGGCTCGGCCGTCCCGACCGCCAGTGGCTTCAGCGTATGCACGATAGGCTACTTTCTCGAGCGACATATCTCTTCTCCTTTGGTTCTGTTAAATGAAGTCCATGTCCCGGAAGCGACTGCTGCCGGACACGACACCGCAAAGCATAAAAAGGCCAGAACAATATTGCTCGCAAATATATTGCGCGCTAACTACATGATCAAGCTAGTCGCTAATTATCTTGTGCGCAAGTTAAATTTTAATGAGGGTAATTGAGCGAGGAGATAACGGGGTTTAACGAACCCCGAACTACAACAGGAGGGTTTTCCTTTGATATGCCGTTTGCCTGTTGCTAAAGCGACTTACGCAATTCCTCTCGTAGCGCAACGAGTTCGTCTCTCAGCGCCATCAGGCGCTCGAAGCTTCGGTCGCTGGCGCCGGCAATACAGCTGGGTATAGTCCGGGCTATTTCACGCATGGCCTTACCTTCGGGCGTAAGGCGTAATTCGACCACGCGCTCGTCCGTCGATCGACGGGTACGCTTGATCGCCCCTTCTGCTTCGAGTCTTTTCAGCAGGGGCGTCAGGGAACCCGGGTCAGTAAGAAGTTTCCGGCTCATTTCGCCCACCGTGAGGCCGTCGTTTTCCCAAAGCACCAGCATCGCTAAGTATTGGGGGTAGGTCAGGCCCAAAGCCTTGAGAAAGGGTTTGTAGACCTTGGTCATCATCAATGACGTGGAATGAAGGGCGAAGCAGAGCTGGTTTTCCAGCTGGAGTTCGGCACAGTCGTCGTTTTGGCTCATTACGGGCTCCCGAGGGATTGATGGCGGTAATTTATCGCGCAAACTAACGGGAAGCCAAGCTTTGTCGGACCACGGCACCCAGTGCGGGCTGCGGACCATATCGCTTGCATACTAGGGGCATGTACCGATGCGATAGCTGACAAGCGCCCTTGGCGTGGCACAAACGGATCACTAAAGTAAGGACTATGCCAGACGTTACCGCATCGAGAATCCGTTCCACGGCCGCTGGGCTTCCGCCCCTTGAGTTGCACCAACCTGAAGAGGCGGGCGCAAGGCTGGCTGAGTTTATCCACCGCCACCCCAACCTGCTGGTGCTCACTGGTGCCGGCGTTAGTACCGATTCCGGGATTCCCGATTACCGTGACGGGGAGGGCGCCTGGAAGCGTAAGCAGCCTGTACAGCACCAGGCCTTCATGACGGAGGATGACGTACGCCGCCGCTACTGGGGGCGCAGCCTCATTGGCTGGCCGGTGATGCGCAATGCCCAGCCCAATCCGGCTCACTTCCAATTGGCGGAACTGGAGCACCGCTCCCACTCGCGACTGGTCGTGACCCAGAACGTCGACCGCTTGCATCAACGTGCGGGTGCCAACGCCGTATTGGACCTGCACGGGCGCGCCGATCAGGTCGTCTGCATGAGCTGCGGCTACCGCTGCGCGCGGGATGAAGTGCATGATCGCTGCAGTGACCTGAACCCCGCCTTTCGCCACTATAAGGCCACGACTGCGCCCGACGGCGATGCAGATCTCGAGGTTGATTTCAGCGACTTCCGGGTTGCGAACTGCCCGAGGTGCGACGGTATTCTCAAACCGGATGTGGTTTTCTTTGGGGATTTCGTGCCCAAACAACGGGTGACGACGGCTCTGGATACGCTCAAGGAGAGTGACGGCCTGCTGGTAATTGGCTCCTCGCTCATGGTGTATTCCGGCTTCCGCTTTTGCCGTTACGCCAGGGAGTGGGGTAAGCCCATGGCAACACTCAACCTGGGGCGAACCCGTGCCGACGACCTGGTGAGCCTCAAGCTCAACGCACGTATCGGGGAAACCCTGAAGGTGGCCCTGGACGTGTTGTAGACAATATCCGGCTGGAACGCCTGGTCCGGCCGGACAGCGACTTATTCGATTTGAAGTAGTTTCATGCGGTCTTGAGCCACCTCAGACTGCTGGAAAGTGCCTTGTTAGCACCAGGATGTTTTGCTCGTGGCGCCTGTAGTACACCTGCTCGTCCGAGAGTGCTTCTACCAGCGATTGGCTGCTGGCGTTCCCGGTAAGTGCGCTGCCCCCACTGCCGTTCTGCAGCGGATTGTAGGGTTGGCCGTTGTCGATCAGCCTAACGCACACCTGTCCACGGTCTAGCTCCAGTTCCACATGCATCTCGACCCGCCGGGGCTCGTCGGCATGGTGGTGGAACAGGTGGTTAACCTCGATGTCCAGCAGGCGCTTCAGTTCAGCATTCACACTGGCGTCGGCCCCAGCTTCGGAAAAATGGCCTGTGAGCCAGTTGAGGGCGGTGGGTAATTCGTTGGCGTCGGAAAGTTGGAAACTCAGGTTGGTTGTCGTCATGGTCGTCTGGATATCAGCTCTCTTCCTGTAAAGCTGGTCAACTGGGATGTCGGCTGCGGGAAACGTCGCTCTATGGAATCTTTCAGGCGGCCGACTTGTTCAGGATACGCGATGTCAGTTTACTGCCATTCTCGAACAGCATTGATTGTTGAAAATCTCAATCCATTCGATGTTCTCTATTGTAGAGAATCATTCTGCAGACGGTAGCCGCCCGCGCATTTACACAGATCAACCTGCAGGTTCGCCGCGTCTCCCAATGGAACTTCAGTTCGACCGGTCCAGGGCTAGCTGGAGAAGGAAAATTTGCCGCGGTTGCTTGAGCTGGGTGGTGAAGATGACCAGCCTGCGGATCTCATGCATGTCCATCGTGCGGCTTTTCGGGGCGTTGCGCACTTCGTCGAGTGGGATACGGAAGCGGTTCAATCCTGGCTCCAGCGGTAGCCGCGTATTATAGCGATCGCTGTACGAACTCTTGCTGCGATCGTGCACGACGTCATTGATGCGTAAGGTCATCTCCAGCGGTGTCGATCCCGGATTGTAGAGCGCCACCTGGAGCATGTCGTATTCCCGCCAGTCCTCGGGCAGGTTATCGAGGGCGGCACCAGCATAGAAGTTGGTACCCAGGTCGATGCGCAGGCTGAAATCGTCTCCCGAGACGTGTTCCCGTGTGCGATGCACGTTGCCGCGCCAGAACAGCAACGGTTCGGTTGCGCTGAAATCATAGAGGGTAGGCAATTGGTGGTTGATGCGATATTGCAACTGGGCGACATCGGCCACCGCCTTGAGCTCGACCACCAGCAGTACGACGGCGGTAATACGCAGGACCCAGCGCGTAATGGCCTTGCGCGTGTTCGGGCTGGGTCGCTTCATCCACGCCAGGGCCAGCCAGGTGCCGATCAGGTTGCGAAAGATATCATGCCAGTCGCTTTGCCGTCCGACGTTGCCCTGCAGCCATTCGATGGCCACGCCCACGACGATAACCACTGCCGAAACGACCAGCCATAGCCGCCAGCCAGAAAACCACTGCTGGGGCTGTACCGCAAGCATCAGTAGCGCAAAGAAGATGATGTGGCCAAGGTTCCAGGCCGCCTTGAATAACGGCCCGGAAGTCCAGTCGGGGCCCCCCACGAAAAACAGGGGTAGCAGAACCACGGTGATTGCGATGTAGATGAGCCGGACACGCCGACCAGATGTGGTGATGCTCAGCATAGGTCTCACTATTAACTGTACGGCGAAGCCGGCCGGTGGACCGGTAGAGGGCTACCTCCGATGACGGTCTTCCGCCCGAACCTGTCGACACATTTTAGGTCCTTAAACGGTTATACCGTCCAGTTGGATGTGTGGCTGTCAGAATATTTAACGGGCTTTGGACGGTTAATTTAACAGGCCTCTAACCTATTGACTTAACGTATGTTTAAGGCCGAGTAGAGTGTTTGGGTAATTTTGTGCCCAAAACAGGCAGTTAAATACAGTGTGTCATTTTAATCGATGTGTTTTCTCTTTTAACAAATTGAATATTAAGGATGTTTCAGAAAGGCCTGAGACGCGTATTCGCCCGGGTTGGCATCGACATTGCGTTGCAGGGGGTGCATGCCTCGTTACAGACGTTTCGTCGGCGAGGGATATTCAGTAGGAAGTAAAGTCCAGGAGGACATGTATGTTCGCAAAGAAGCTACTCGCAGGTTCCGTATTTATGTTCGCTGCAGGCAGTGTCGCTGCTATGCCAACGGATCTGGCTGATCTGGAGTCAGACGACGGCGATCAGGTATTCGCCGACGTTTCCGAAGGTCAGTACAGCGATACGTATGCGAGCTACGTTACACTCACGGATACCGACGGCGATCTCGACGATAGCAACGTCACTCTTCTAGCCGAGTATGCCAACCTGGCAAGCGGTAACTCATTCGGTATCTATGACCAAAACACAGGCGAAGAGCTTTCACTCTTCACCGGTGGAACTGACGTCAACACCGGCGTTACCATTTCGTTCGACCTCGCTACCGGTGAGGCCACGAACCTGACCACCGAGGAATCTGCTGAAGTGGGTTCTACCTTCGGCTTCTATATCGACAACGGCGACGGTAACAAGTACTACTCAGATCCGGAGATGAACGATGGCTTCGATCCGGCCCTGATATACGATACCGTCGGTACCTCAGGTGAAGGCCTGTTCGGCTCCAACCTGGTCGTTGCCTTCGAAGACCAGGAAGCTGGCGACCGTGACTACAACGACCTAGTCGTTGGTCTGACCGACGTGGAAGCGGTGCCCGAGCCAGGTACCCTCGCATTGTTCGGTATGGGTCTGTTGGGCATGGGTGCTGCTGCCCGTCGCAAATCCTAAGCGACATACCCGAGATCCGTAACTTGTGCTCCGACCCGCATCCTGCGGGTCGGCGCTTTTCTGGGTTCCAAAAAACTGATCCAGTTCCGCCCCTCTTTGCCTGTTTCCACTAGACCCGGAACTGACCCACCAATTCGCGCAGGTTTTCGCCCAGGCGAGCCAACTCCTCGCTGGCTTCGTTGGTTTGGATTGTTCCAGTATCGCTGCGCTGGGCGGCTTCAACGATTCGCACGATATTGCGATTGATTTCCTCGGCAACCTGACTTTGTTGCTCCGACGCCGTCGCAATCTGTGTGACCTGATCGTGGATCGTACCCACCGAACTCTCGATTGTGCGCAGTGCGGTGGTCGCATGGTTGATCCGTTCGACCGTTTCGCCGGACCGGTTCTGTGAGGTCTTCATGCGCTCTACCGCCGCTTTTGACTCGGTCACGAAGCCTTCGATCATGCCCCTGATCTGGTCTGCCGATTCCGCGCTGCGACGAGCCAGTTGACGCACTTCATCCGCGACCACCGAGAAACCCCGCCCGTGTTCGCCGGCGCGAGCCGCTTCGATAGCCGCATTCAGTGCCAGCAGATTGGTTTGTTCGGTGACCGCATGGATGACGTCCAGCACTTGCTGGATATCGTCGGATTTTTTCGCCAGGGCGCTGATACTGCTCGCCGTATCCTCGATTTCCTCAGACAACTGATTGACCGCTGCCTGGGCCTGGCCAATGGTCGCACCGCCGTCCCGGGCGAGGCGATCGGCATCGGAAGCGGCGCTTTCCACTTCATTGGCATTGCCGGAAATCTGCTGGATCGTGGCCGCCATCTGGTTGATGGCCGAGGCAATCTGGTCGGTCTCGGAACCCTGGGCCTGGACCGATGCGCGGGTCTCGACCGATACCCGGCTCAGTTCTTCGGCAGCTGACGCCAATTGATCCGTTGTGGCGCCCACTTGCTGGATCGTGTTCTGGATCCTGATAACGAACGCGTTGAAGCGACGGCCCAACTCTGCCAGCTCATCGTTACCTTCATCAGGCAGTCGTTGACGCAGGTCGCCTTCGCCTTCCGCGATCTCACGCATCGTAGTGCTTACGCGCTTGATCGGGGCGGTGACGCTACGCCCAACCAGCAGGCCGATACTCAGCGCGATGAGAACAACGACGACCGTGATAATGGCGAAAAAGCTGATGGTACCAGCGATATGTGACTGGACCTTCCGTTCAGCGGCCGATAGGGCCGCCTGGATGTCGGTGGTGTAGACGCCGGCGCCGATCATCCAGTCCCACTCCGTGATCAGGGTAGCGTAGGAGACCTTCTGTTCGACGTTTCCTGTTCCGGGGTTTGGCCACTCATAGGCATGGAAGCCATCCCCGGCTGCTGCCTTGAAGATGTCGGTAATGAGCTTGCGCACCTCCGGTTTGGTTGTCGGGCCCTCGCGGCCGGGGTCCGGGCGGTAGGCGAGATTGAACACGTCGCGTGTATAGGCGAAGACATAGTTGCTGTCACCAAAGGTCATCGCACGGAGTCGCTCACGGGCTTCCTGCTTGGCTTCTTCCTGGTTGAGTGATGGATCGTCAATGACGTCCTGAACGACCGAGTAGGCCGTTTCCACGACGTTCTTTAGTCCTGCCTTCCGGGCCTCGAGCAGGTTTACGCGCAGCAGATCGATTTCTGCTTCACCATCCTGCTCGATCTGGTTAACGGTGAACCAGGTAATAGTGAATGCGGTCAAAATAACGGGTACCAGGACAGCAATGAGCAGTCGGGAACGAATACGCAAGCGGTTAAATAGGTTCATCAGTAGATAATCCGATCGTTGAATAAACTAATTAGTTGTTGTCTGACTCTTGTTATCGGCAGCGCCCGCTATTGCTCCAGCGTGAAATGTAAAAGGTTGTTGCACGAGCAACCCTCGGCGGGCCAGGTTTTATCCAGGTTCAAGCATCGATACGCCTTCAGTTCTAGACCTATAGAAACTCAGTCGTCAGCGCGTATGCCGTTGCAGTTGGCATACGCCAATCTATACACGTGCGATAGCGTTAAACTGGTCCAGCAATAAAAACTAACTAATTCAGATTATTGATAGCTTTAGGTTATTTTGGAGGTGTAAAAGAGCATTCATATAAGTAAGCGTCGAGGTGTGTTTTTTCGTGGATATGCCCAGAAGAGTGGAATCGGAATTTCTATCCGAGCGATCGTCGGTACATCGGTTGATGCGGGATTTGCTGGAGCAGGCGGACGTCCGGATCGGCGGTAGCCGGCCCTGGGACATGCAGCTGCTGGCGCCGGGCGTGCCGGAGCGGGTGTTCGCCGGAGGAAGCATGGGACTGGGCGAAAGCTATATGGACGGCGATTGGGAGGTGGAGCAGCTCGACGAGTTCTTCAACCGGGTCATGCGGGCCCATCTCGAGCAGAAAGTCAGGCCATCCACCGTTATATGGCAGGCCCTGAAAAGCCGATTCTTCAACCGCCAGAGCCTGAAACGGGCCTACCAGGTGGGCGAGCAGCACTATGATCTGGGTAATGATTTCTATGGCGCCATGCTGGACCGGCGCATGACCTACACCTGCGGCTATTGGAAGGACGCCGAAACCCTCGACGAAGCGCAGGAAGCCAAGCTGGAGCTGATCTGTCGCAAGCTCCGGTTGGAGCCGGGCATGCGGGTGCTGGATATCGGCTGCGGTTGGGGCAGCTTCATGGCGTATGCCGCCGAACACTATGACGTGGAATGCGTCGGCGTGACGATTTCCAGGGAACAGGCGGCCTGGGCCAGGAAGCAGTATCCCGATCTGCCCCTGGAATTCCGCCTGCAGGACTACCGGGAAGTCAACGATACCTTCGATCGCATAGTCAGCGTGGGCATGTTCGAACATGTCGGCAACAAGAACTACCGCACCTTCATGGACGTCGCCCACCGCTGCCTGGTAGACGGGGGGCTGTTCCTGTTGCATACGATCGGCAAGAACGAACGCAAGCCCTACACCGATCCCTGGATCGACCGTTATATCTTCCCTAACGGCGAGTTGCCCTCAGTCGGCCAGATCGGTGATGCCGTCGACAATCTCTTCGTGTTGGAAGACGTCCACAATTTCGGCGCCGATTACGATCGCACCCTTATGGCCTGGTACGAGAACTTCGAGGAAAACTGGCCACGCTTTGCCAAGCAGTTGGGACCGCGGTTCTACCGCATGTGGCGTTACTACCTGCTGTCCTGCGCCGGGATTTTCCGTGCGCGGGATATCCAGCTGTGGCAGTGGGTGCTCTCCAAGGGCGGCGTTGAGGGTGTCTATCCCCGCGCTGTCTGATCATCACTAGTCCAGAAAAGCCAGCAACTGGCCGTCGCTGCCATAGACGTCCGGGCGGTAGGTGATACGGCCGGAGGCGTCTGCCTCGGCCGTCCAATAAGCCATCAGGATATACACACCCCGCGACAGGTGAACGTTTTTGGATTCCCCGGAAGCCACGGCCGATTCCAGTCGCTGTTGGAGGTCGGGACCGGCATGCCGGAACAATAATCGCGTGAGGCTCATGGCATCCTCCACCCGGACACAGCCGGAACTGTAGAAGCGGCTCTGGCTCTCGAACAGGCCAGCTGAAGGCGTGTCATGCAGGTAGACGGCAAAGGGATTCGAGAAACGAATGGCCACCTGGCCGAGCGCATTGCCGGGCCCGGGATCCTGTCTCAGGCGCAGGCCAAGGGGATTGCTCCAATCCACCTCCGACTGGCTCAGTTCGTTGCCTTCCTGGTCGTAGACGCGCATGCCCCGTTCGCTCAGGTAGAACGGGTTGTTACGGATCGAGGGCAGGGCATCCCTTAGGAAAATGCTGCGGGGCATGTTCCAGTGTGGATTGACCGTGACATGGGTGATCACTGATTTCAGTTCCGGGGTTGCCCGCCTTGGTTTGCCTACCTGGGCACGGCCACGGTAGATCAGCTCGCCATCCGCGTAAAACTCAAGCCTCGCCGCGGCGATATCCACCAGCAGCAACGTGCGCTCCATATCATGTGCGAGCCAGCGCAGGCGCTCCAGGTTGGCGCGGATCTGCTCCAGGCGGCGTTGGGGCGAGATATTGAGTTGCTGGAGTGTCCGGCTGCCGACCCTGCCATCGTCTGCCAGACTATGCCGGCGCTGGAATTCTTCCACAGCCAGGGCCAGTGCGGTGTCGAATCGCGTTGCCATCCGGTCGGGCACCGGCGGCGAGGGTAGGTAGCCTTCGGCCCGCAAGCGTTCGCGCAACAGTGGTACCCGGTCATCGTCGTCGCCCACCTGCAGCGTCGGACCTTCAGGTATCCTGGCCCAGGCTTCCGGCAGGCTTTCCAAGGCCTGTGCATAACCCTTACGCAAATGGCGATAACGCGGCGATTCCGGCCGGGCTCGGGCGATCGCCCGGGCCAGGTTATCCAGCCCCTTCACCGCCTGTTTCACCAGCCGTCCCGGGTCCTCGATCCGGGCGATGTTCGCCGAGTACCAGATCGATTGGGCTTCGAGATTGCGCGCCTTGCCATAGCTTAGGTCAGCCAGGGCACGCAGGTAGGCATCGTTGGCGAGACGAATGTCGCATTTGCCCAGCTGGCCCCAGGTTTTCAGGTGTCCCAGCGCATGTGTCAGTGCTTCGGTATGGTAGTCGGCCGGATTGAGGCCGTCGCTGGCCAGGTTATCGAGGGCGTCGATCAGGGACTGCAGGCGCTGGGTGTCGGTCCATAGGGCGACGTTGCGAGTCTGCGCGCTGAAACGGGCCATGGCAGCGCTATGGAAAGGCGAGTTGTCCGGAAGCGGCTCGCACTGGTCAGGATCGATCCGGTGCAGTGCCTGGGCTGTGGGTAGCACGCACAGACCAACGGCAAGACTGAATGCGCGTCGCCATACGTTCCGAATTGTATGGTTTTTGTACACCCTGATTTCCATCGCAGAAAACCTTGCTAGAATGCATCATCCTTTCGGGGCAATGGCTCCGGAAGCCAGTGGCTGGCCCCAAGCCAGCGCTGTATCCGAGATGCCCTGGACGCCGAAAAAAGGCTCCCCGACACCCGAGAGGCTCAGATCAACGATGCTCAACAGTCGCTTTCCACGCGTGCTGGCAGTCGCAATGGGCGTACTGTTTTCCGTCTCAGTCGTTTCGAACACCACGGCGTCACCGTTTGACCAGACGCTGTACAGCAAACTCAGCGTGTCCGCCCCCAACATCAGCCGTGATGTCCTGAAAAGCGCTTTGCAGGCCTCCCAGTGCGCGGTGAGCAGCGGTTTGGAGAAGCCGAAACGTCTTGCCGTCATCGATTTCTCCCTGCCCTCTTCGGAAAAACGGCTCTGGATCTTCGACCTGGAGAATGGGGCGCTGGTCCTGCGTGACCTGGTGGCTCATGGCAAGAACTCCGGCCTCAACCAGGCGAGCGCCTTTTCCAATATCGAAGGCAGTCACCAGTCGAGTATCGGTCTGTTCCAGGCCCGCGAGACCTACCGTGGCAAACATGGCTACTCCCTGCGTCTCGATGGCCTCGAAGAGGGCATCAACGACCTCGCTCGTCAGCGCGCCATCGTGATTCACGGCGCTGATTACGTCGATACCGCCTGGGTCCGGAACTACGGCCGCATCGGTCGCAGTCATGGCTGCCCGGCCGTGAGCCAGAAAGTGATCCGCCAAGTGGTCGACAGTCTCAAGGGCGGCCAGTTCGTCTTTACCTACTATCCGGATCAGCGGTGGCTCCAGTCCTCCGATTACCTTAACTGCGGCTCGACGCAGATGGCCGGTACCGCAAGCAACGCTGGCAGCAACGAGCGCATCTAGACCGCTCATTCCGCCTTCCGCCAAAGAGCTCAGAAAAAAGCCCGTCTACGTCCGACTGACGTACGCGGGCCCTCATCTGCTTAGGTTGTCTCAAATTGAGTTCCCTTGTACCAGCTTTTCCGAAATGCCGGGCGAACTTGTGTTAATTGGCTGGCAACGTAAGGGGGCGCTATCAGTCGTCCGCTATTGGCAACGATAGCCAACCGACCCAGAGTTACGCCACGTCGGGCAGCAGATTTAATGTAAAACTGTTCGGCACCGTAGACCCGCCCCTGTTCCCCGAACGCCGGTGCCCCTTAGCTCTGATACTCTTTACCTTCTGGACTCTCTACCTTCGTAATCTCTACCTCCGGTACTTTCCGCGGTGCCGATCCGTTAAACTCGGTCGGTATAGCCATTCGTTTTTCCGAAGTGTCAAAAGCGCTCCGGAAAATACCACGCGAAAGGATGCCCCATGGCCTCTAACGCCTCTCTGCTGAACGATATCCTCGCCATCGCCGAAGCCGCCAACGCCAAGGTGATGGAGATCTACGGCACCGATTTTTCGGTGGAGCACAAGGAAGACGAGTCGCCGGTGACCACGGCGGACCTGGCGTCTCACGATGTCATCGTCAAGGGGCTCGAGGCACTGACGCCGGACGTACCGATCCTGTCCGAGGAGTCTGCGCACGCGCCCTGGTCCGAGCGCAAGGAATGGACACGATTCTGGCTGGTTGACCCCATCGACGGCACCAAGGATTTCGTCAAACGAACCGGCGAGTTCACCGTGAATATCGCGCTGATCGAGGACGGCGTGCCGGTGCTGGGCGTGGTGACCGCGCCTGCCCTTGAAGAAGCGTTCTGGGGCATCAGAAATGAAGGGGCCTGGAAGCGGGATAGCGAAGGCCACACCCGTCAGCTCCACGTGGTCGTACCTCCACCGGTACGCCGGGTCGTCGCCAGCAAGAACCACCTCAACGAGGAGACCCGTTCCTTTATCGACGCCTTGGGTGAGCACTGCCTGGTGCAGGCCGGCAGCTCCCTGAAGTTCTGCCGCATTGCCGAGGGCAGGGCGGACATCTACCCGCGCATTGGCCCTACCTGTGAATGGGACACGGGCGCCGCCCAGGCTGTGCTGGAAGCCGCCGGCGGCAAGGTACAGACCATCGACGGCGAGCCTATGCGCTACGGCAAGGAGGACGTCATGAATCCTCACTTTATCGCCGCCGGTAGCTGGTATCAGGGCTGAGGCATCGGGCACAAGCGCATGACCACGTTCTATTGCCACACTCCCAGTCCCATCGGCGAACTGCTGCTGACCGGTGACGGCACATCCCTGACCCGTATCTATATGCGAAAGCAGAAATACGGTTGCGATGTAAAACCGGGCTGGGAGCAGGACGAATCCCAGTTCGGCGAGGCCAGGCGCCAGCTCGACGCCTACTTTGCCGGCGACCTCAAACAGTTTGATCTGCCCCTGGCGCCGGCGGGAACCGAGTTCCAGCAGTCGGTCTGGCGTGCGCTGGTCGAGATTCCCTATGGTGAAACCCGCAGCTACGGTGAGCTGGCCCGGCAACTGGGCAGCCCAAAGCTGAACCGGGCAGTCGGCACGGCCAACGGCCGCAATCCCATTTCGATCATCATCCCCTGCCACCGGGTCATCGGCGCCGACGGCAGCCTCACCGGCTACGGCGGCGGTGTGGAGCGCAAGCGCTGGCTGCTGGCCCATGAGGCGAGCAACGGCGAATACGGGCAGTTTGAATTGTTCTGACGCCTTCCGCGCCGCAAACATCGTGCGATTCGGCAGGGCCTTGCCAGCACGCTACGCTGTCACCAGATTCACCGGGAAGAGGAGCGTCATCCGTGGAAAATAGCGAACTTCAATACCTGCGCCGCTGCGTCGAGCTTGCGACCGAAGCCCTGGCGGTGGGCGACGAGCCATTTGGCTCGGTATTGGTCTCGGCCGAAGGGGAGATAGTGGCTGAGGACCACAACCACGTGGCCTCGGGTGACAATACCCGTCATCCTGAATTCGAGTTGGCCCGCTGGGCGGCGGCCAACATGACGCCCGAAGCGCGGGCGGCGGCAACGGTCTATACCTCTGGTGAGCATTGCCCGATGTGCGCTGCGGCCCATGCCTGGGTCGGATTGGGACGGATCGTATACGTCAGCTCCTCTGAACAGTTGACGGCCTGGCTTAGCGAACTGGAAGTGCCGCCCCCGCCGGTAAATACCCTGCCGATCAGCTCGGTTGCGCCCAGCGTTGTGGTTGAAGGGCCGGTGCCGGAGCTGGCCGAGCAGGTGCATGAACTGCACCGTCGTTTCTACACCGAGACCTGATTCACACGACCCGGTTGATCCAGCGCATCCTCTGACACTGATCCATGTTTATTCGTGGCCCTCTCGTAATGTTCGGGCGATTGAACTCAGCGGTCGTGGACGTCTAACCTGAAAAGAGGTTCATGGATGGAGCAGTCAGTCCGGGCTTGGAAGTTCGGCTGTCCGTCTGACACGGAGGGAGGAGGATGCCCGAAAGTCAGCGAATTGCCACAATTCGGAATGGTGCTTTTGACACGCCCATCGCAGGGCGTGAACCTGTATGTGGCTTCACCTTTGCTCACAGTTTTCTTTCCCTTCCAGTAACCCATTTGTCACTCGGCTATGGGCTCCCGAAGTTTACCCGTAAGCGTTCAGCCTTCCTGTGTGCGCCAGTGGAGCGAGTGACCAGCCGACGCCAAACGCTGCGGGGGTAATGTACCCATGCCGCAGCTCTTCCGGCGCCGGACCAATGGTTATGTCCAGCTTTTCCTGGCGCTGGTTGCACTGGTGGTGTTGCTGGCGGGCGTGGCACTGACACTTAACGGTTCCCCATACAACACCGGCCAGAACGCCATACCCGAACAGCCCGTGCCGTTCAGCCACCAGCATCATGTAGGGGGACTCGGTATCGATTGTCAGTACTGCCATACCAGTGTCGACCGGTCGTCCTTTGCGGGGTTGCCCGATACCCAGACCTGCATGACCTGCCACTCTCAACTCTGGACCAACGCTGACATGCTCGCGCCGGTCCGTCAGAGCCTGGCCCGGGAGGAACCGATCGAATGGACGCGGGTGCATGACCTGCCGGATTACGTCTATTTCAACCATCAGATGCATATCAACAACGGGGTCGGGTGCGAGTCGTGTCACGGTCGCGTCGACCGTATGCCGCTTATGCGCCAGGACAAGCCGCTGACGATGAAGTGGTGCCTGGATTGTCACCGCGATCCCGGCCCGCGTCTGCGACCGAGGGACAAGGTGACGGCAATGGGGTATTCACCGGAAAGCGGACGCAGTGATGAGGAGTATCTGAAGCTCTACGACATTCATACGGATCGAATGACCGAGTGCACTACATGCCACCGATAACGCCAATCGACTACAACCCATTGCGCGAACGGCTGGCCGGAAAGGAAGGCGTCGGCTACTGGCGCAGTCTGGCCGAGCTGGCCCAGACCCCGGAGTACGTCGATGCCGCGTCCGGTGAGTTCGGCGGCGAGGAAAAGCCCTGGGAAGCCCCGGTCAGTCGCCGCAACGTGCTGAAGCTGCTGGGTGCCAGCATGGCCCTGGCGGGCGTCACCGGCTGTAGTCGGCAGGCGGAAGAGCACATCGTGCCCTACGTGAACATGCCCGAGCAGATGGTGCCCGGCCAGCCGCGCTACTACGCCACCACAGCGCTTATCGGCGGCTACGCCCATGGTGTGTTGGCGGAAAGTCACGAAGGCCGGCCCACCAAGCTGGAGGGTAACCCCGACCATCCCGCGACGCTCGGCGCCTGCGACGCCATCGCCCAGGCGGCGGTTTTGTCGCTCTACGATCCCGATCGGTCTTCCGCGGTGCGCTATCACGGCGCGGTGTCCGGGTATGGCGCCTGTCTGGTGGAGCTGGCGGAAAAGGGCAAGCAATGGGACGAGCGTCAGGGGCAGGGGTTGGCGTTTGTTGTGGGCACGGTGACGTCGCCCAGTGAGGCGGCTCTTATCGAATCCCTGAGTGAACGTTGGCCCGAGGCCCGCTGGTACGTGCACGAGCCGGTGGATCGCAAGGCTGTGTACCAGGGTAGCGCCGCGCTATTCGGTCGCCCGCTGGAGCCGCGCTACGATTTTAGCCAGGTGGATGTCGCGCTGACGCTGGATGCGGATTTCCTGCAATCCCAGCCGGGTTTCCTGCGCTATGCCCACGACTTTATGGCGCGGCGCAGGCCCAGGGACCGGGAGACGGAATTGGCCCGGCTCTATGCGGTGGAATCGACGCCGTCAGTGGCCGGTGCCGTGGCCGATCACCTGGAGTTGAGGTCTTACGACGCTATCGAAGGGGCGGCACGGCAAATTGCAGCAGCGCTGGGACTGATGGTCGAGGCACCTGAAAACCCACCCTTACCTGAAGCCTGGGTTACCGCCTTGGCGGATGATTTACGGGCCCATCGGGGCCGGGCGCTCGTGGTTCCGGGCGAGCAGCAGCCGCAGGCCGTACACATGCTGGCCCATGGCATCAATGCCGAACTGGATGCGTTTGGCAGTACCCTTCACTGGATCGAGCCGGTGCCGACCTTGGTGACTGCACCGGGCTTGCCGGAACTGGCTGAATCCCTCCGTGCCGACGAGGTGGACGATCTGGTGATCCTGGGCAGTAACCCGGTCTACACAGCACCGGCGGACCTGGACTTCGAAGCTGCTCTCCAGCAGGTGCCCTGGCGCCTGCATTGGGGGGAGTACCGGGACGAAACCGCGCGACTCTCGCATTGGCACGTGCCGGCGGCCAACATGCTGGAGACCTGGGCAGATGGGCGCGCTTACGACGGTTCGGCCAGTCTGGTCCAGCCGCTGATCAAACCAATGCACGGTGGTCGCTCCGCGCTGCAAATACTGGATGCGTTGGCAACGGGGGTGGATCGCGAAGCCCGGGACTTGTTGATGGATTACTGGCGAGGGCAATACACCGGGCCGGATTTTCCAGGATTCTGGCGGCGTAGTCTGCATGACGGCGTGGTGGCAGACAGCGCCTACCCGGCACAGAGTGTCGAGCCCGTCGCGAATTGGGCGCAGACGCTGCCGGCACCTGCAGAGCCTTCTCAGGGGCTGACGTTGCAACTGCGCCCAGACCCGGCGCTCTGGGATGGCCGCTACGCCAACAACGGCTGGCTGCAGGAGCAGCCCCGGCCGATTACGACGCTGACCTGGGACAATGCCTTGCTCATCAGTCCGCGGTTGGCGGAAGCGCGGCAGCTGGGGGAGGGCCAGGTTGTCCAGGTGACCACCGACGCGGGTACGCTTGAGGCGCCTGTATATATCCTGCCGGGTCAGCCGGACAATACCGTCAATCTCCATATGGGCCATGGCCGGCGTTCAGCCGGGCGGGTGGCCGACGGTGTGGGCAGCAACGCCTTTCACGTGCGTGACAGCCGCCGACCCTGGGCGGTACCAGCGTCGATTAAAGCGACCGATAAACACCAGAAGCTGGCCGTGATCCAGGCGCATCACGATATCGAGGACCGGGACATGGTGCGCGGGGCATCCCTGCAGACCTACCGCGACAACCCGGCTTTCGCCCAGCACGAGCACCACGAACTTTCGCTCTATCCGGAACCCTGGCCGGCCGAACGCGAAGCCGAGCATGCCTGGGGCATGGTTATCGACCTGTCGGCCTGCACTGGCTGCAATGCCTGCGTCACCGCCTGCCAGGCGGAGAACAATATTCCCATCGTCGGTCCCGAGGAAGTGTCCCGCGGCCACGATATGCACTGGATTCGCGTAGACCGCTATTTCGAAGGGGAACTGGACGGCCCGCGCATGACCTTCCAGCCAGTGCCCTGCATGCACTGCGAGAATGCGCCCTGCGAGTATGTGTGTCCGGTCGGGGCGACCCAGCACTCGGCGGATGGCCTGAACGAGATGCTCTACCAGCGCTGCGTCGGTACCCGTTACTGCTCCCAGAACTGTCCGTACAAGGTGCGCCGGTTCAACTGGTTCGACTACACCAGCGCCCAGGCGGCCTATCCGGCGGAGCCGCCAGTGCAGAATCCGGATGTGACCGTACGCTCCCGCGGGGTGATGGAGAAGTGCACCTACTGTGTCCAGCGCATCAATAGTGCCCGGCACAATGCCGAAGCCGAGAACCGGCCGATTGCCGAGGGCGAACTGCAGACAGCCTGCCAGCAGAGTTGCCCCACCGAGGCGATTGTCTTCGGTGACCTGGCCCAGCGGGACAGCGAGGTGAAACACCTCAAGGAGCACCCGCTGAACTACGCCATGCTGGGTCACCTCAATACCCGGCCCCGCACCACCTATCTGGCCGCCGTGCGTAATCCCAATCCGGCATTGGAAGGGAAGGGTTAGTCGATGGCGAAACGTTCCCAGACCGCGCTGATCCCGGATATGACCCACCGCTCGGTAACCGAGCGGATTGCCGGTCTGATACAGGACCGCAAGGCGCCCGCGTCATGGTGGATTGCCTTCGTGATCTCCGCCGCGTTGGCATTGATGCTGTTGGTGGTGCTTTGGGTGGTCTTCACGACCGGGGTTGGGTTGTTCGGGATCAACATTCCGGTGGCCTGGGGTTTTCCCATCGTCAATACCATCTGGTGGATCGGGATCGCCCATGCGGGAACGCTGATCTCCGCGGTGCTGCTGCTGACCCGGCAGCGCTGGCGGGCGTCGATCAACCGGCTCGCCGAAGGTATGGCGATGTTCGCCATTGCCTGTGCCGGGCTCTACCCGTTGATCCACCTGGGACGGCCCTGGTTTTTCTTCTACCTGCTGCCATACCCGGACACCATGGACCTGTGGCCCCAATGGCGCAGTCCGCTGGTATGGGATTTCTTCGCCATCTCGACCTACCTGATCTACACATCGAGCTTCCTCTATCTCAGCCTGCTGCCGGATTTCGCTACCCTGCGTGACCGGGCCAAACACCGCTTCGCCCAGTATTTCTACGCCATGCTGGCGCTGGGGTGGCGCAACTCCGCGCTGCACTGGGCACGTTATGAAAAAGCCAACCAGGTGATGGCGGCGGTGGCGGCGCCGATCGTGGTATCGGTGACCGGGATCATCTCGCTGGACCTGGCGGTGTCGATCGTGCCCGGTTTCCACTTCACTATCTTTCCCCCGTATTTCGTGGCCGGCGCGTTATTTTCCGGGTTTTCTACCGTGGCGCTGCTGGCGGTGGTGATGCGGGCTATGTTCGGCCTCAAGAATCTCATCACCCGCAGTCACCTGGACTATCTTGGATGCATGATGCTGGTGTTCGCCCTGGTGGTCGACTACGCCTACAGCCAGGAAATCTTTACCGCCTTCTATTCCGGCGATCCCAATTACTTCAATGTCTACTACGATCGCTGGACCGGCCCCTATGCGCCGATCTGGTGGAGCATGATTTTTTGCAACGTGGTGCTGGTGCAGCTGCTCTGGTTCAAGCGGGTGCGCCGTTCGCCGTTGGCCCTGTTGTGCCTGGCCATCACCAGCAACATCGGCATGTGGCTGGAGCGCTTCCAGATCGTGTTTACCAGTACCCACGCGGATTTCATGCCCTCGGCCTGGGATACCGCCTGGCCCACCACCTGGGATTGGCTGGTGTATTTGGGCACGCTGGGTCTCTTTGTCTTCCTGTTGATGGTGTTCGTGCGGGTGGCGCCGTTGGTGTCGATCCATGATATGCGCCTGGAGATACACGGGAGCAAGCGCCATGAGTGAATCCAGCGTGTTCGGCATTCTCGTCCGTATGCCTTCCGCCGAGGCTCTGGTGGAGGCGACGCGGGCGGCCAAGCGGGCAGGCTTTCGCGAACTGGATGCCTTTGCGCCCTTTCCCGTACCGGGGCTGGTGGAGGCACTGGGCTACCGGGAGCGAATGATCGCACCCCTGGCACTCGTGCTCGGCTTGATCGCCGCCGCAGGCGCCTTCTTCATGCAGTGGTATGCCTCCTTCGACTATCCCTACGTGGTGGGCGGCAAACCCCTGAACAGCTGGCCGGCCTTCCTGCCGATCACCTTTGAGGTGGGCGTGCTGACCTCTGTCCTGACTGCTGTTTTTGGCATGCTGATCCGCAACGGGTTGCCGCGACCCTATCACCCGGTCTTCAACGATCGGGCGTTCGACCGGGCATCCAGTGACGGCTTTTTCCTGCTGTGTCCCGGTGCAAGCCTGGTGGATGTCGAGACCTGCCTGGAGGAGCACGATGTCCGCGAGATAAAGGAGCTGGCGCCATGATGTGCCGGGTCTGGATGTTGGGGCTCGCCATACTCATGCTGGCCGGCTGTGAGCAGGACATGGCCAACCAGCCCCGGTACGAGGCGTACGAGGCCGCGCCTGGGTGGAAGCATAACCAGTCCGCCCTGCAACCCGTGCCCGGCACCGTGCCCCGTGGCGCCTCGCTGGGGCCCGTCCCGGAAGACTTGCCCATGCCCCTGACTTTGGATTTGCTGGAGCGGGGCAGGCAACGATTCGACACCTATTGCTCGCCCTGTCACGGCCGCACCGGGCACGCCGACGGGATGGTGGTGCAGCGCGGCTTTCCGGCACCACCGACGCTGCACAGCGAGCGTTTACGTTCGGTGGCCCTGCGGCACTTCTACAATGTGATCAGCAATGGCTATGGGGTGATGTACAGTTATGCGGCCCGGGTCCCGCCGGAGGATCGTTGGGCGGTGGCCGCGTATATTCGCGCCTTGCAGCTTTCCCAGCATGCCGCCCCGCAGGACTTGACCGAAGGTCTACGCGCGCAACTGGAGGGGACGCCATGATCGCGAATCCCCGCATCTGGCTGCCGGCCGGGCTGACGCTGCTGGTGGTGATCGCCGGCCTGGTATTCTGGCCGGAAGCGTTCCTGCAAAGCTGGCTGGCTGCGGCGTTAACCTGGGGCGCGATCCCGTTGGGCGCGTTGCCGATACTCATGATCCATGGCTTGACCGGCGGCCGCTGGGGCGACCAGAGTCGACCTGTCTGGCTGGCGCTGGCGGCGACGTTGCCGCTGTTCGTGGTCTCCCTGGTGCCATTGCTTTTGGCCATGGACACGCTGTTTACCTGGACCCAGCCGGAACACCTGCTGCCCGAGGTGGTCAAGCGCAAGCAGTTCTACCTGAATACGCCGTTTTTTGTCGCGCGGCTGCTGCTGTATTGCGCCATCTGGCTGGCCCTGGCCTGGATGCAGGGCTTGTGGCGGCCGATCTCGGGCACGCCCAAGACGCAGCGGATACATGCGCCCGGGCTGATCCTCTGGGTGCTGACCATTACCTTCTTCAGTTTCGACTGGTTCATGTCCCTTGAACCGAAATTCTATTCCGACGTGTTTGGTCTGATGCTGTGTACCAATCTCGCCGGAGCGGCCCTGGCGGTCGGACTGCTGATCGGTGGAGCGGGGATGGAAAGCCCTCCACGCAAGGACCTGGCTAACCTGTGGCTGGCCATATTGCTGGGCTGGGCGTTCCTGGCGTTCTCCCAGTACATCATCATCTGGTCCGGCAACCTACCGGACGAAATTGGCTGGTATATCCACCGCAGCGAGCATGTTTGGCGTGAAATCAGCGTGATTTCGTTCGTGCTCTTCTTCCTGGTGCCGTTTTTTATGCTTTTACCGGGGAAGGGGAAAGAGCGCCGCACATGGTTATGGACTGTCGCGATGCTCTGCCTCGCGGGACACGTGCTGCAGTTGCAGTGGCTGATCCTGCCCGCTTTCGGTCCGCTGCAGGTGGAGCAGATGTTCCTGACGCCACTGATCCTGATCGTGACCGGCGCAACTTACCTGGGCTGGATCAGAGGCGTGCGGGCTCGCCAGGAGGTGCGCTATGGCTGAAACGGACAAGCACCCGCCGGGCCACGAACGAGATATATCCAACGTGGGGCCATTGGTCACGGCCATGCTCGCCACGTTGGTGATTGTCGTCGTGATCACGCTGCTGATTTGGTGGGCGTTCCTGGGCTGGCAGACACCGGTCGAGCCGTCGGCGTTGGGAGACCGACCTGTTGCCGAGGGTCAGCCGCGCCTGCAGGCCAACCCACCCAAGGACCTGGCGGTACTCGAAGCCCGCGCCCGGGAACGACTGGAGACTGTTGGTTGGGTCGACCGCGACGCAAGGGTGGTGCATATACCCATCGAATACGCCATGTCGCTGTTGGTCGAGCGGGGACTGCCAGAGACGGATATTTCGGCGGAGGAAGCCCGGCTGCCAGGCCAACAGGGGGAGGGCAATCCATGATTCGAATCCTGCTCGGGACACGTCGGGCTCTGGCGGTGGGGGCGCTACTGTTGCTGGCTGCGCTGCAGGCCGTGGCCGAATCCGGACATGATGTGAAAACCGCCGAGCAGCGGCTCAAACAGGTGGCCTTCGAACAGCGCATCGGCGAGCCCCTGCCCGAGGACATAACCTTTGTCGATCGGTATGGCGAGCCGGTGACCATCGGTCAGCTCGTCAAGGGTAAGCCGATGGTGCTGGTGATGTCCTGGTTCGATTGCCCTAACCTGTGCCCGATGCTGCTGGGTCGCCTCGCGGAAACGGCTGAAAAGCTCGCCTTCGGCCCGGATGAATACCAGGTGGTTACCGTAAGCATCGATCCGGGGGAGGGCCCCGAGGAGGCC
Organism: Marinobacter nanhaiticus D15-8W; assembly: GCF_036511935.1. Taxonomy (NCBI): domain Bacteria; kingdom Pseudomonadati; phylum Pseudomonadota; class Gammaproteobacteria; order Pseudomonadales; family Marinobacteraceae; genus Marinobacter; species Marinobacter nanhaiticus. The sequence continues at coordinate 1,548,750 of NZ_AP028878.1, forward strand.
CAGGCCGTCCAGCGGCGGATGGCCTCGCGTAACGGCGAGTTGGTGGCGAACTGGCGCTTCCTGTCCGGCGACCAGTCGGCGATTGACCGGCTGGCCGCTGCGGTAGGTTTTGAATACGTCTATGACGCCGAACATGACCGCTATGCCCACCCCGCTGGCCTGGTCATCGTCGACCCGGACGGCACCATCAACCGTTACCTCTTCGGCATCGATCCCAAGGCGCCGGATTTGCGTCTGGCCTTGCTGGATGCCGGCAAGGGCGAGGTGGGTAGTCCGGTGGACCAGGTGGTGCTGCGCTGCTACCGCTTCAATGTCGAGTCCGGTCAGTACAACCTGGCAGTGATGAGGCTGCTGCAAGCCTCTGGTGGTGTGTTCGTCGGCGCCATGGTCGTGATCTTCTTCTGGTTGCGGAGGCGTGAACGGTCATGAGCGAGCAGTCGATTGTTGATCCTGACATCGGCCTCCAACTGATTCCCACGGAGGCGTCTGACTACGCCACGCAAGTGGACCACCTGTATTTCGGGCTGCTGGGTCTGTCGGCGTTGCTGGTGGCGATTCTGGTGGGCCTGATCGTGGTGTTCGGATTCCGCTATCGCCGGTCGCGTAAGGGGCCGCGCAAACCCCGTTTTTCGGACCGCGTAGGCCACCGGATCGAGATCGGGTTCGCTGCGGGTCTGACCCTGCTCTTTCTCGGGCTGTTTTACTGGGGCGGCCACCTCTACATGCATCTCTATGATGACCAGCAGTCGGACATCACCGTCAATATCGTCGGCAAGCAGTGGATGTGGAAGGTCCAGCACCCCGATGGCACCCGGGAAATCAATACGCTGCATGTGCCGGTCGGCGAGTCGGTGAAGTTGCGGCTGACCTCCCAGGATGTGATCCACAGCTTCTCGATCCCGGCGCTGCGTCTGAAGCGGGATGCGGTGCCCGGGCTGTACACCACGGCGCACTTTGTTGCCACCAAGACCGGAGAGTACCGCCTGTTCTGCGCCGAGTACTGCGGCAATGAGCATTCTAAGATGCGAGGCCGCATCGTCGTGCTATCGCAGGCGGATTACCAGGAATGGCTCACGCGCCATGGGGAAGGTCCGAGTCCGGCAGTGGCCGGCAGGCAGCTGTTCCAGAGCCACGGCTGCACCGGTTGCCACCAGGACAGCGCCCAAACGCCGGCCCCGGCGCTGGATGGCCTGTATGGCCGGACAGTACCGCTGGACAACGGTAGCACCATCGTGGCGGACGAGGCCTATATTCGCGATTCGATCCTGCAGCCGCAGAAACATGTAGTGGCCGGCTTCCAGCCCATTATGCCGAGTTTCTCCGGACAACTGTCCGAGAGTGAAATCTTCGAGCTGATCGCCTACATCAAATCGCTGCAGCCTGGTGAATGGAATCAGGACAGAGCTTCAGGAGCCCCGCAATGACCGTCGCCTCGCATCCGGAAAACCATCATCGGGAACACGATTACCCGGAACACTATCTCAGCAGTAACTGGACGCTACGCGGCTGGTTGTTGACGGTGGACCACAAGCGTATTGCCTGGCTCTACACGGTATCGATTACCGGTTTCTTCTTCCTGGGGGGTATCGCTGCGCTGCTGATCCGGCTTGAGTTGATCACCGCACCGGGGGATCTGCTCAGCGCAAAGGTCTACAACGAAATGTTCTCCCTGCACGGGATTGTCATGGTCTGGTTCTTCCTGATTCCTTCGATTCCCGCCACCTTGGGTAACTTCCTTATGCCGATGATGGTGGGGGCCAAGGACATGGCGTTTCCGAAGCTGAACCTGCTGTCATGGTATATCTACACCGTCGGCGGCATTTTTACCCTGGCGGCGGTCCTCGCCGGCGGTGTGGATACGGGCTGGACTTTCTATACGCCGTATTCCAGCCTCTTCTCGAATACGTCGGTGATAGCGGCTGCAACCGGTGTGTTCGTGGTGGGGTTTTCGTCGATCCTCACCGGTCTTAACTTCATGGTGACGACGCACACCATGCGTGCGCCGGGGCTGACCTGGAAACGCCTCCCGCTCTTTGTATGGGCGAATTATGCCACCGGCCTGATTATGGTGCTGGCCACGCCGGTGCTGTCGGTCACGTTGTTGTTGATGGGGCTGGAGCGGGGTCTTGGTATCGGCATCTTCGATCCCGCCCTGGGCGGCGATCCGTTATTGTTCCAGCACCTGTTCTGGTTCTATTCCCACCCGGCGGTGTACATCATGATCCTGCCCGCCATGGGCGTGGTTTCGGAGATCATCGCCTGTTTTTCCCGCAACCCGGTATTCGGCTACAAGGGCATGGTGTTGTCCATCGCTGCCATTGCGCTGTTCGGATTCGTGGTCTGGGGCCACCACATGTTCGTATCCGGCCAAAGTCTCTACTCCGGCATCCTGTTCTCGTTCTTTACCTTCCTGGTGGCGGTGCCGTCAGCCGTAAAGACGCTGAACTGGACCGCCACGATGTTCCGCGGGCGCATCTGGTTCTCGGCGCCAATGATCTATGCACTGTCGTTCCTTGGGCTATTCACCATCGGCGGCCTGACCGGGGTTTTCCTGGCCTCCCTGGCCCTGGACGTGCACCTGCACGATACCTACTTCGTGACCGCACATTTCCATTACATCATGGTGGGCGGGGCAGTTACCGCCTACCTGGGCGGCCTGCATTTCTGGTGGCCGAAGATGACCGGGCGAATGTATTCGGAGTTGTGGTCCAAGGTAGCGGCGCTTGCGTTGTTCATCGGTTTCAACCTGACGTTCTATCCCCAGTTCCTGCTGGGCTACAGTGGTATGCCGCGGCGCTATCATGCCTACCCCGAGGCCTTTGAGTTCCTGCATGTGCTGTCATCCCTGGGGGCCGGTGTGCTGGCAATTGGTTATCTGCTGCCGTTGGCCTACCTGGCGTGGTCGCTCTGGAAGGGCCCGCGCGCACCGGCCAATCCTTGGGACGCGTATGGATTGGAATGGCGGGCAAACTCGCCGCCCATCGAACACAACTTTACCGAGACTCCGAGGGTGACAGGGGGGCCTTATGCCTATGACTGAACCCGCCCCGGCCGAACAGTTCGATACCCTGGAGCAGCAACGCCATGCCGGGCTGATGGGGATGTGGGTGTTCCTGATTACCGAGCTTCTGCTGTTTGGTGGCGTGTTCGGCGCCTTTACCGTGTTCCGGGTCCAGCATGGCGAGGTCTTCGCCGAAGCGGCGCATCATCTGGATCTCATGCTCGGGACCATCAATACGGTGCTGTTGCTGACCAGCGGCCTGACGATGGCGTTGGCGGAGCAGGCGGTCGGGGTGAGGCGCCGCGGACTGGGCGTGTTTTTTCTCCTGGCCACGATCCTGCTGGGCATCGTGTTTCTCGGCATCAAGGCTTACGAGTGGCACCACGAATACACCAAGCAACTGCTGCCGGTGCTGGACCTGCCTTTCAACTACCCGGGCGAGCACCCGGAGGTAGCGGAACTGTTCTTTAATTTCTATTACGCCATGACCGGGATGCATGCTGCCCATATGCTGATCGGCATCGTCATCCTCGGCGTGATGGCGGCGCTGATCGCCGGCTGGCGTGCACCTGCCAAGCTGGATCGGCAGATCCATATCGTCGGTCTTTACTGGGCTTTCGTCGACGTGGTCTGGATCTTCGTATTCACCGTTCTCTACCTGCTGCGGGGCTGATATGAACTATCGACTGATGGTGCTGACGTGGGTGGGTGTGCTGGTTTTGCTTGGAATCAGCCTGCTGGGTGTCAGTATGACCTCCGGCCCGGTCCAGTATGTGATAAGTCTGTCCTGCGCGGCGCTCATGGCGGCCCTGGTGATGACATTCTTTATGCGTCTGCGTTCAGCCGAGGCTCTGATCCGACTTTTCGCGCTGGGCGGCTTCCTCTGGTTGAGCTTCCTGATCATCCTCTTCCTGGCCGATTACCTGACCCGCTAGTCGCCAGACGGACCTATCACCCGGTATTATTCGTCCTCACCGTTTGACCTCGCGGGCCACTTGCATCTGTCGGCATTTGCAAGTATCCGGTTTTGGGCGTGCGTTCGACCGGCAATTCCCGCTATTGTGTCGCCGCTTCAGTGTACGGGTTCACAGGGGTAGGGCGTGGTCAACGCATACTGTCCGGAAGGCTAGCCTCAATCGACCGCTAACCCGTAGCTTTCACAAAAAACCATTAGATCAGCTGTTGTCTGCTGGACCCCTTGGCAAACCCAGAGTGGCAGCTATTGGAGATTTCCTATGACCTCAAGCCCCGATCCCCAGTCGGAACTCCTGTATGGGTTGGACGACAGGCCGCCAGTGCCGGCGGCGTTGCTGGCCGCCTTACAACATATGCTGGCGAGCTTCGTTGCCATTATCACGCCGACCCTGATTATTGGGGGCACCCTGGGGCTTGGGTCTGAAATTCCGTACCTGATCAGTATGGCCCTGGTGGTGTCGGGTGTCGGGACGTTTATCCAGGCGCGGCGGTTCGGGCCGGTCGGGTCAGGGTTGATGGCGCTGCAGGGCACCAGTTTCGCCTTCCTGAGCTCGATCCTGGCGGCCGGCTTCATTGCCAAGGCAAAGGGGGGCGGGCCGGACGAAATCCTCAGTCTGATCTTCGGCGTCTGTTTCTTCGGCGCCTTTGTCGAGATCGTGTTGAGTCAGTTCCTGCACAAGCTCAAGACGTTCATCAACCCGCTGGTGACCGGCATCGTCATCACCACCATCGGTCTATCGCTGATCAAGGTCGGCGTGACTGACCTGGCCGGTGGTTTCAACGCGCCGGACTTCGGAAGCCTGACCAATCTGGCTTTAGGCGGTGGCGTGCTGCTGCTTATTATCATCATGAACCAGAGCCGAAACATGTACCTGCGCTCCGGTGCCATTTTCGTGGGTCTGGTGGTCGGCTTCCTGGTTGCGATTGGCATGGGCAAGGTGGATTTTTCCGGGCTGTCCGAGCTGGACTGGTACGCGCTGCCGGTTCCGTTCAAGTACGGCATCTCCTTCGACTTTGCCGCCTTCCTACCGGTCGCGCTGATCTACCTGATTACCACCATAGAGGCGTCCGGCGACCTGACGGCCACATCCATGATTTCCAAGCAGCCGATCAGCGGTGACAAATATCGCCAGCGTATTCGCGCCGGAGTATTGGCCGACGGCGTCAATTCGGCCATCGCCGCGGTGTTCAATACCTTCCCAAACACGACGTTCAGTCAGAACAACGGCGTTATCCAGCTGACCGGTATCGCCAGTCGCTATGTGGCTTACTGGATCGCTGGAATCCTGGTCTTGCTGGGCTTGTTTCCGATCATCGGTGGGGTATTACAGCAATTGCCCAAGCCGGTGCTTGGTGGGGCCACGCTGGTGATGTTCGGTACGGTGGCGGCCGCCGGTATTCGTATCCTTGCAACGGTAAACATGGACCGCCGTAGCATGCTGATCATGGCCGTCGCATTCGGCCTTGGCCTCGGCGTCGACTCCGTACCTGACCTGTTCAAGAACCTGCCGGAAATGGCGCAGAACGTAATGGGCTCAGCGGTCACCATGAGTGGATTGTCGGCGCTGATCCTCAATACCGTCCTGTCCGGACGACCCGTGGAGGACGTCGAAGTGCCCGCCAAAGACCCGGCCACATCGGTTTGACTTGCTGACGCCAGACGCCGACAAGCGGCGTCTATGCGATGGACCGCAGTTTCCGTTCCGATTGATCCGATCAACCGCGACCGCTATTTCGGCGGCACCTTGGGCCGTTCCCGCCGCCCGTAGACATAGAGTCCCAGGCACGCGATGCCGATCGCAATCATGATCCAGCCGACATTATCGGCCATGTCGGTATTTTCCGCGCCCGGCGCAAATAACGCGATAACGCCGATCACAATGGTAAATATCGCCGCAAGAAACAGGATAACCAGGCTCTTGCGGGGCTCCTTCTTCACAACTGTCTTAGGATCATCCATGGTGACCTCCGTGCGTTGCCCTCAAGCTTCACCTGTCGTGATGGTCGGGCATTCCCTATTACTCACTATGGACCCTTAGAGTCCAGGTTCAAGCCCGCCACGAATCAGGTCGGGCGCGGCGGGCTTGAGCCAGCTACATCGGCCGGTGTAGCGAGTCCGTCACGCGGCGGGCGACATTATCTCGATGATCTTGGCGCAGAACGCGTCGAGATCGTCCGGCTTGCGACTGGTAATCAGGTTCTTGTCCACCTGGACCTGTTCGTCGACCCAATGGCCGCCAGCGTTCTTGATGTCCGTTTTTACGCTGGGGAATGAGGTGAGCGTGCGGTCTTTCAGCACACCGGCTTCGACGAGCGTCCATGGCGCATGGCAGATTGCCGCGACGGTCTTTCCCTTCTCCATGAAGTCGCGTACGAAGGCGACGGCGCGCTCGTTGGTGCGAAGATCGTCCGGATTGGCCACGCCACCGGGAAGGACCAGAGCGTCGTAATCGTCGCCATCCGCATCGTTGATGGCACGATCGACCCGGAAGGTGTCGGCCTTGTCGAGATGGTTATAGCCCTGGACCTGGCCGCTCTCCAGGGATACCAGTTCTAGTGTCGCACCGGCACCCTCGAGGTCTTTCCAGGGGCGTGTCAGCTCGATCTGTTCAACGCCATCGGTGCAAAGGAATGCCACTTTCTTTCCGTGCAGTGGGGCTGTCATGGGTTAATGCCTCCTTGTCGATTTTCAGTAATGTAAAAACCTTGCGACTCACCTACATGACTTAAGGTCTACGTTAGCGGATAAAAACCGGCCCGAGGCAAGAATGAAAGAATCGAAATGTTTGTCCACGGAGACAGGCTTTACTGTGTGTAGCTGAAATGGACCTTCTATACTTTTCAGGGGTGATAGGATCGAGTCAGGTGTAGATCAGCTTGAACAGGTGATCGTCACCTCCTGTGGGTCAACCCCACCTAGAGGAACTGGAGTATGAATGCGGGCATCCCGGAATAGCCGAATGGATACGAACAACAACGCCGGTAAATCAGAAAATCCAGACGCGGCCGATGACGAATGGGGCGCCGAGGGAGAAAGCGACTCCGAAAATGCCGATGCTGCGAGACCAGCGCCGAACGGAGGAACACAACCTCCGCCTGGCGAAGCAGATGGCGATGACCAGCCACCCGTTCTGATCGGACCCATCAATATCCGCAGCATCGCGCTGGTTATCCTGACGACGATTGTCGCGATCTATTTTATCAACTGGGCCCAAGCCATCCTGCTGCCGTTGGTGGTCAGCGTATTGATCAGCTATGCACTGGATCCTTTGGTCTCTTTCTTCGACCGCTTCCGTTTTCCCCGCCCGCTGAGCGCCGCCCTTATCCTGTCGTTATTAGTCGGTATTCTCGCGATCTCAAGCGTTCCGCTTAAGGAAGAGGCAGTGGCCATGCTCGATAAGGTGCCTGTGGCTGTGGAGCGTTTCCAGCGAACGTCTGGGAATGTCCCGCAAGAGGAAAGCATGGTCGAAAAGGCCCAGAAGGCCGCCAAGAAGATCGAAGAAACGGCAGATCAGAATCAGGGCGCTAACACCGATACGCCGAGAGGGGTAACGCCGGTCATGATCGTCGATACGCCGGTGGACCTGAGGCAGTACCTGGTGCAGGGGTCCTCTGCCGCGATCGTTCTTGTGACCCAGGTCTTTTCCGTGCTGCTGCTGGTTTTCTTCTTGTTGTCGGTGGGGTCTCTCTACAAGCGTAAGGTGGTCCGGTTGTCCGGCCCATCGTTCGGCCGGATGCGTCGCGCGGTATGGATTCTCAACGATTTTCATCAGCAGATACGACGCTTCCTGTTCGTCATGTTGCTGAGCGGCATTTTTGTAGGCGTCCTGACCTGGCTGGCCTTCCTGTTGATGGGGGTTGAACAGTCGGCGCTTTGGGGTGTGCTGGCGGGCGTGGCCAGCGCGATCCCTTATCTGGGTCCGTTCCTGGTCCTGGTCGGGTCGAGCGTCGCGGCATTTATCCAGTTTGGTGAAATCGACATCGCGCTTATCGTGGGTGGTATATCTCTTGTGATAACAAGTATCCAGGGCTATCTGCTAACGCCCTGGCTCACCAGTCAAGTATCCAGCTTGAACGCCGTGGCTATCTTTGTGGGGCTCCTGTTCTGGGGCTGGCTCTGGGGACCGGTAGGTTTGGTGATCGCCATGCCCATCCTGATGATCATCAAGTCCATGTGCGATCACATCGCCAATCTACGGTCCGTAGGGGAGTTGCTCGGCAAATAGACCGATTGGAGGTCAGCAGGGGAAGCGCCTATTGGCTAGGTCACACTGAAAAGTAAATCCAGGAAAGTAAAGGAGTCATTCATGGATACGGAAATTCCCTGGCTCGATATGTTAATCCGCCTGTCTACAGCCGCAGGCCTGGCGCTTATCCTGGGACTTGAAAGGGAACTTCAAGGCAAGCCGGCAGGGTTGCGCTCCCATATGCTGGTAGCCATAGGCGCCGCCGCTTTCATCATGGTGGGCATGGACATCATGTTCTCCACGGCGGAGGGTGATCCGTCGGCGCGTATCGATCCGACGCGGATTGTCGAGGGCGTCATCAACGGCATCGGCTTCCTGGGCGCCGGCAGCATTATCCAGAGCCGTGGCAATATTCAGGGCATCACCACCGGTGCATCGATCTGGACCTCTGGCGCTATCGGCGTCGCCTGCGGCATCGGCAACCTGGTGCTGGCAGCAATGGTAACGGCCATGGCTATCGTGATCATGGTGGCGCTGGGCTGGTTCGAACGCGATGTTATGAAGGATGAAAAGAAAGCCTGAACAAGTGATCTCGTGCCCAATGAGGTCTGGCCGGCGTCCCTTTATCGAATCTCGTTATTGAAGGGCAACGTTACCAAAACGCAATGATGTGTGAATGCGTCTCGTCAATATTGTATGTAGGTTCGAAGTAATTTAGATTAACGCAATGGCAAAAAGGAATTTGCTGTCCTTCCCTGCGGTTTGCCCGCTGTCACTTTTTTCTCTTTACCGAGTTTCGCTCCGTTTTAGGCCCTGAGGCCGTCGACCTGTATTGGAGTCCCGATTCAGTGGATCGTCCCATTGACGATCGATTGTTGACTGGAGTCCGCCATGAGCGTTGACGTCGCCCTGGATAACATACGTATCCGTCAGTTCGATGCCGATTTCGGCCTGGATGACCTGCGCATCCGTGAGTTGGCGCCGATCAATGTGGGCATTACCAGCCTGCCGGCAATCAGCGTGGGGCTTACGCAACTGCCTGATATCAATCTTAATGCCGGGCTTACGGTCCACGAACTGCCGACGATCCGGCTGGATACCGAGAGCGATCTGCGAACCGACAGCACGGTCAAGACCGACAGTGAGGTCCGCACCGAGAGCAAGATCGACCTGGCACTGGATCTGCGCGTTCGTGAGCTGCCTCGTATCGACTTGCAGCTCGGCTTCAGGCCGATGCGATTCCACTTTCCCATGAACTACCGATTCTGCCTGACCTTGTTTGGCTGCAAGGTGTTCGAGTTTACCAGCTGTGGCGAAGCCATGGTGGTGGCCGAAGATTATGTGCCTCGGCAGACGGAAGGATGCGACTGACCCGACAGACCCAGCGTCGTCAAGGAGCGAACCTGTGAGACCCGCATTCAATGGCGAACCCGGTAAGGACTGGTACCTGGCGGAAGGGACCTATGTGTTTGCCGGTGTGCCCGGGGACTGCCTTGGCGAGGTCACGCTCGTGAACTGTTCGGATGAGAAGGTCCGGATACGGCGGCTGGAGACCCGACCGCCGCCCCGTAAGCGCAAGGGAAGGCGGACGCTTGAAGGGGCGAACCTGCAATTCTCGGTGCGAATGCGACCGGGAGAAATCCTGCGCACCGAAGCGCATTTCCAGGTGCCTCCCGGCACGGCGCCCGGCGAGTACGATGCGCTCGTAACCTGCGGCGATCGCAAGGTCAGGGTCGAAGCAACGGTTTTCGAACATGCGGCGCTGGCCGTATCTCCGGGCCATATCCGCATCCAGGGCCACAGCGGCGACGCGGTCAGTGTGCCCATCACTATTACTAACGAAGGTAACGTACCGGTGGCCCTGCGTGACGTCGGTATGGTCTGGCTGCGCGAGCGTGACTGGATAGGGCGGACGCTGGTCTACGCCCTGCGGGAAACGCAGGAGAGCGATAGCTACGAGGATTTCGCCAACAGGCTGCTACACGACTTCCGCCGCGCCATCGTTTCGCCGGCCCGCATACAACTGACGCCGATGATCGATGACCCCCTGGCCGTTGGGCAGTGCCTGACACGGACACTGGACCTGACCCTGCCGCAGGGGTTGCAGAAGGGTCGGCTCTATATGGGGTTTATCAAGATCAACGAAACGCGGATCTGGCTGGAGCTGTATTGCAACGGCCGGTCCATCAGCTCAAACAAACGAGGCTGAATCATCCACTTGGGACTCAACGGATAGCCAGGATTACCCAATAATCAATAAACAGGAGCATACGGAGGCGCGCCATGGGCACTATCTCGCCAATCAAGGAATCGACCTGCTGCGACCCGGCCTCCGCCGGGACGGTTTACCTGCCATCCGGCACCAGCCTGATCCTGCTGATGCCACGCCTGTTGGCGACGACGATCCACGGCGCGGTGGACGTGCTTAAGAAAACCTTCGACGGTACATACGACGACAACTGCCCGGCCTGTGGCGAAACCCATGCCCATGGCGGCATTTGTTGCGGCATCCCGGAAATCCATTGCCCCAGCCCCTGCGTTTGCAGCATTCACTGGGTAGGCTGCCCGGGGGATAGCTTCAAGCACGCGATCCAGGTGACCAACACCTCCAAGACCGAGCGGGAATTCACCCTGACGTCGGTGCCGTTTCCCCACACACAGGAAGCGGTTGCGGTCACGCCGGGCAAGCAAACCCTGGGCACCGAAGAGAGCCTGCAGGCGGAAGCGAGCTTCACCATTCCCGAGACCTTCGCCGGAAGCAAGTACCGCACCGTCATCAAGGTGAAGGGGGCCTATGAACAGATCATCCAGGTCTGCCTGACGGTGCGGCCACGTCAGGCCTGTGGTTGTCATGTGGAGCAGGGTGACATTCCCAAGCGGGTAAAGGCCCACCACTGGTATCACCATTTCCAGTGCGTGGAAGATTGCTTTGAACCGGCCAAGAAGGTGGGCTAGCGCATGAGCGCGCCGATTACGCATCGCCGGGTCGTGGTCAACGACGTCAGTCTGCATGTCGCCACCGCGGTGCCGGCAGATACCGGTGACCCGGCTTCCAACGGCGCGCGGGCGGCGGTGCTCTGTATCCATGGCTTCCCGGAAGGCTGGCTCGGCTGGCGTCCGCTGATGCGGTTGATGCCCAATGTTGCCTTCTTCGCCCCGGATATGCGGGGCTACCCGGTATCGGACTATCCCCTGGCCGGGTATGACGTGTTCACCCTGACCGAGGACATTGACCAGCTGATCGACAAGCTCGGACTGGAGAAGCCGATCCTGCTCGCCCATGACTGGGGCGGCGCCCTCGGTTGGATCTACGCGCACCGCTTCCCGGGCCGTATCAGCCATCTGATGGTGGTCAACTGTACCCATCCGCGTACGCTGGTCCGCGCCGTGCTGCACTTCGACGATTTCCAGACCCTGCGTATCCCCTGGGTGCCCCCGTTCCAGGTGCCCTTCCTGCCGGAATACCTGCTGACCACAAGGGTAGGGCGCAAGCTGCTGGAACTGTCGTTCACGCTGCGCGAGGGTTCCAGGGGGAGCATGGACCGGGACCTGGTGCGCGAGATTGTACGCAGGTTCCGGACCGCCGCGGACATGCACGGTGCCATCGACTATTACCGCGAGATTGTGCGCACCCTGTTACACAGTGAGAGCAGTGCGCAACTCAAGGCCATCTACGACCGAGCCATCCAGGACCCCGTCACTCTGATCTGGGGCATGGAAGACGAGGCATTGTCCTACCGGGTGGCGCGCAGGAGCGAACAGGATGCCGGTTGCCCGGTGGACTGGCGCCCGTTGGAAGGTATCGGTCACTTCGTCGACCTGGAAGCGCCCAATCTGCTTGCGCGGGAACTCGAACGGGTCATCGACCGGCGCAATGGTAGTGGTGATAGCAACGGCGGCAGAAAGGCAAAAAAACGCCGGCGGACGGCAGCCTGAGCATACTGGCCGGAACAGGCCGGGAGAGAGACCGTGGAATGGGACTATGACGTCATCGTGATCGGCTCCGGTTTCGGCGGGGCGATTACCGCTTGCCGGCTGGCCCAGGCCGGACGCTCCGTCTGTATGCTGGAGAAAGGTCGGCGCTGGGACCGCACCCATTTCCCACGCTCGCCGGTGGAGGTGTCGCGCAACGCCATTGCCGGCGCCGGCCACCACCTGGCTGGGCGGGGATTTATCGAATACCTGACGTTCCGCACTATGGACGTGGTGCAGGGGACGGGCGTTGGTGGCGGCTCACTGCATTACTTCAACGTCCATATGCGCCCGCCGAGCTTCATCTTCGACCGCCCCGCCTGGCCCCGCCAGATCACCATGCGGCGGATGCGGCCCTATTATTCCGTGGCCGCCGATATGCTGGGCGCCAACAGTCTCAGCGTTGCATCGGACCAGCGCGTACCCTCGCGTACCCAGACCTTCGAGGACGCGGTCAACAGTATCGGCAGGCAGGCGGAACGGGTACCGATATGCGTTCGCCTGCACTCGTCGACGATGACCGAGAATACCTGCGAATTCTGCGGCAATTGTCTGCTGGGTTGCCATGTCCACGCCAAGAATACCCTGGACCTGAACTACATTCCGCTAGCCGAACATCATGGGGCGGAGGTGCTTCCATTGCACCAGGCGCTCAGGATCACCCCCGAACCCGAGGGGTACGGCGTCGACGTCATTGACCTCGGTGCGCCGCCGGCGGACGAGCCGAATAGTATGCTCAGGACACTCCGCGCCCGCCAGGTCGTTGTGGCGGCCGGTACCCTGGGTACCAATGAGCTCCTGCTGCGCTGCAAACACCTCTATCGCACCTTGCCACGGTTATCCGGACGTCTCGGTGAAGGTTATTCCGGCAATGGCGACTTCATCTTTGCCGGGGCGCGCTACGAAAACCGGCTGGTGGACCCGGGGCGGGGGCCCAGCATTACCGCCGGGGTTGGCTTCCACGAAAAGGACGACCAGCTCATCTACATCGAGGACCTGGGCTACCCGGACCCGTTCATCTGGTACTTCAACAGCGTGATTCCTCGCCGCAGCCGCTATCGCAAATGGCTACGCCAGACCCGTCGATACCTGGCTGACGCCCTCGGCGCGCCACTGCGGTTCGAGCTGAACCAGTTGCTCGAAGATGGCTACCTGACCCATTTCCTGCCTTACCTGGGAATGGGTACCGACGCGGCCGACGGTCGGCTCTACCTCAACCGCTCCGGCGAACTGGAACTGGACTGGTCGGTACGCCGCAGCCTGCCGATGTTCCGCCGCATGCTGGAGCACATGCAGGCGCTGAGCGAATGCTCCGGCGGCCGGCTGATGAACAGCTTCCTTTGGCAGACGCCAGTGACTCGCCTGCCATTGAGCAAGACCCTGACTGCCCACCCTCTAGGCGGCTGTGCCCTTTCGGATACTCCGATTAAAGGGGTCACCAACGACCGCGGCGAAGTCTGGGGATATAAGGGCCTCTATGTTGCGGATGGCGCGCTGATGCCCGCCGCAATCGGCGTCAACCCATCGGCAACGATCTGTGCCGTTGCCGAGCGGGTGGCTTTCCACATGATCCACGGGAGGGAGTTGCGGGAAGGGGACGCGAAGGCGCCCAGCAATCGTGCGATGCCGCTGGAGCCGACGCCGTCTCCGGTTTCTACCTCCCGTTCGCTAACGGCATAAGAAGGAATCCACAGCATGGCTAATTCAGAGACGACCACGACAACCACCCGGGAAAATACCAAGACAACCCCACAAAAAAAGCCGGCCAGCACCCGTACATCCAAGTCTGGCTCGCCGGGCTCCGGCACCTCCAGGGCGCGCGGCGCAAACAGCCGGAAATCTGCCACGCGTACAAAACCAGCCACTCCCGCCGATCAGGTAAAACGCTGGCTGGGGATGACCCGGGAGGAATTGGACGACGTCTACCGCAAGGCCAAGCCCGGTCAGCTGCCGCAGGGCGATACGCGAGGTACGGCGATCCTGGCAGGCGCCCCTTTCGCCGGCCTATTTGCAGGGCTGGCCCGGCGTTTTGCCTGGCAGGGGAAGGTGTTCGATAGCTTTGGCCCGAATTTCGAGAATGGGGTGGCGGTCAACAAGGTTCTCCCATTAGGGCTGAACCTGATTGTGGCCAAAACCTACCGCAACGACAGTTGGCTCGATGGAAAGCAGACCAATGTAATCGATTATTCCGGTACGTCGCTGCTCGCGCGTGCGATCCGCGACGAGATCCGGGAGGTTTCGCCCGGGCTCTACCTGGGCAAGGTATGGTGGGGTAAGCGGCGGATCCTCGATTTCGCCCTGGAGATGCCAGCCCCAAAGACGGCGTAGGTCGACGGCCCCGACCTGTGACGTCCCTGCTCGGTCAAGCCAGTGCCCTGCTGAACCGCTCCGTGCTGGAGCGGTTGCATCCGATGCCGCAGAACGACCTGACCCTCCGTGTACCGCTGGTGCGCTCCCGCGAAGGCAAGTTACGGGAGCACCTGGCGACGGTTAACCAGAGTCCGGCGGATAACCCGCTGCTGCCGTTTTCGGTGCATGAGAACCTTCACTTCGCCCGCTTCCTGGTCATGGAAGGGCCCGAGCCCCAGACCTACGGTACCAGCCTGGTGTTCATGGCCAATGTGGACGGCCCGGTGGATATGTTCCTTGATCGGCTGGTGAACCAGTCGCCGGACGGCCTCGACACCATTTTTGAGGCCTGTCAGGGCTATCCACCCAAACGCAAGCGGAGTGAGGCAACGCGAATGGCCTTTCTGCAGCGCCATCGCATTCCCTCCCAGGCCTACTACATCAACACCATCGGTCGGGACGCGAAGCAGATACGCCAGGAAGATGAGCTATATCAGGCGCTGCAGGGCTTTATCGACGATGTCGATCCGGCAGCCTTCGCATCAGCGAAGCAGCTCCGCGAGTCGGTGATCGAATTCGTCGCCACCAATCCGGAACTGGCCTGGGCGCTGGCGTCGCGCGCGGAGCGCGGGGTCGTCTGGCGGGCGTGGGAAAACTTGCGTTTCGCTGCCTTGGCGGCGTTCGGCGTGCTGATCGTTGCGTGGGGCTGGCCGGTGCTGCTGGCGTGGCTGGTCGCCTTGCGGGTCCGTGAGGGCCGGGACCTGGAGTTCACCCATCGGCCCCCGTTGAGCCGGCTCAACCAGCTGCGCGCGTCGGAAGACATCTCCGCCCATAACCCCTTTGCTGCGGTGGGCTACGTCAAACCCGGCAAGCTTCGATTGCTGACGGCGAAGGCGTTGTTGGCCGCGGCCCAGGTCGCGCTTCGACACGTGTTCAACCGCGGCGACCTGGCCGGTATCTCCCTGCTGGGACTGGATGGCGTGGATACGATCCATTTTGCCCGCTGGACGCTGATCGATGACGACCGCCGCCTGTTGTTCACCAGTAACTACGACGGCAGCCTGGAAAGCTACATGGTGGATTTCATCGACAAGGTGGCCTGGGGCCTGAACCTGATCTTCAGCAATGGCGTAGGCTATCCCCGCACCCGCTGGCTGGTGTTCGGGGGTGCCCGAAAGGAGCAGCGTTTCAAGGACTACCTGGGGCTCCACCAGTTGGAAAACGCCGTCTGGTACTCGCCGTATCCCCACCTGACGGCAGTGAACATCGCAAACAATGCCGCGGTCCGCGAAGGCCTGCGGGGTCGCATGTCCGAAGGCCAGGCCCAGGCCTGGTTGCGGCGGTTCTGAACGGCTGTCGATCACGGGAGGGCAAGCAAATGGACGTCAATGGCAGGGTTGATTTCGGCGATATCCAGGGGCTGGTCGTACGCGGCTACGGCCATCTGCACGCGGCCAGCTACCTACTGCTGCGCATCACCGATCGACCGCGCTCCCAGGCTGCGTTGCGTGATCTGGCAGGTATGGTCACCTATGCGGACCTGCATCCGGATGACTTGGCGACCAACCTGGCGGTCACCCATCATGGCCTGGTCGACCTGGGGATTGAGCAGGGTATCCTGGAGCGCTTTTCCAATGAGTTTCGCTCAGGGATGACCACACCCCACAAGCGACGCATCCTGGGCGACGTCGCTGAAAGCGCGCCGGAACATTGGCTATGGGGCGGGCCTGAAACCACACAGGTGGATTTGCTGCTGATGGTGTTCGCGCGGGACGATGCACTGCTCAAGGCGCACGTCCAGCGCCTACAGGATGGAATTCCAGACCAGGGGCTTGAACTGATCGCTCACCTGGAAACCTTCACGCTGCCGGACTTCCGTGAACATTTCGGTTTCCGCGACAGCATCGGCCAGCCCTACGTTGCCGAATTCGGCCGCCATGGTCGGCGCAGGCCTGATCCAGTGCCCCTGGGTGAGTTCCTGCTGGGCTATCCCAATGGCTATGAGCGTTATACCGACCGGCCGCTGATCGAACCAGGTGAGGACCCGCATGATATGTTGCCACCCGACCCGGAAGGCTCCTCGCGCAAGGATCTGGGGTTGAATGGCACCTATCTGGTGTTCCGGCAACTGTCGCAGGATGTGCCTGGATTCTGGCGGGCCATGATGCATCAGTCCCAGTTGCATCCTGAATGGGAGCCGATACAGCTGGCGTCGAAGATGGTGGGTCGCTGGCCCAGCGGCACGGCCCTGGTGCAGTCGCCTGACAAGGACCGACCCGAACAGGAGGACAAGGACGACTTCCTCTATCACGACGCAGATGCCGAAGGCCTGAAGTGTCCATTGGGCGCCCACATCCGACGCACCCACCCAAGGGATAGCCTGGAACCGGAGCCCGGCAGCGAAAAATCTATCGCCTTCAGTAACCGCCACCGCCTCCTGCGCCGGGGTAGGGTCTACGGCCCTCCGTACGATATCAGCATGGATCCCAGCTCGATCCTGAAGAACCTGGAGCGAGAAGATGAACCGGTGGCACGCGGCCTCCACTTCATCTGCCTGAACGCCAACATCGGCCGGCAGTTCGAATTCGTGCAGCACACCTGGGCCAACAACCCGAACTTCAACGGCCTGCACCACGATCCCGACCCGATCATCGGCGCCCGCACGGCCTATGGCCGACCGCAAGAAGACTTCACCATCCAGCGCCAGCCAGCCCGTTGCCGGCTGCAGGGGCTGCCCTCCTTTATCCAGACGCGTGGCGGCGGTTATTTCTTCCTGCCGGGGCGGCGGGCGCTCCACTACCTACTATCGGGAGATGCATCGTGAGCATGTTGACCCGTCCAATACCGCGCCTCGTGCAGGCGGCCACGGAGCGGTTGGCGCCGATGATCAGACGCTTCGACCCCTATTACCGGGATGCCTTCGACGACCTGGTTCGACCCTATATCGAGGAGGTGGCCCAGGCCCTCCTGCGCCGTCGGCTGCGGGACCGCGGCCAGGTGATCGCCGAGGAACTGATCCGGGCGGACGAGGAGGAAGTTACCCGCCGGATCGCCGATAGCATGAGCCGATTCCTCGTGGGTGAATACCAGGAAACCGGTAAGACGGCCGAGCGGGCGGGCAACACCAAGACCTATGGTCTGGTGCGCGCGTCGTTTACGGTGCGCGGGGACTTGCCGCGACGGCTCCAGGTAGGCGCCTTCCAGGCCGGGCGGCAGTATTCGGCCTATGTGCGCTTTGGCGGGCCGGGCCCCCGGGTGGTCCCGGACATCGAGGACGCAGGCATCCTCAGTATCGGCATCAAGCTGATGGGCCTGCCCGGGCACAAGCTGATGGCCGACGAGAAATCGACCATGGACCTGACTGGGATCAGTTCGCCTGCATTCACCACGCCGGACATCTGGGAAAACGTGAAGCTGCAAAAGCAGATCGGTCTGGGCACGCCGGCCTGGTATTTCGTCAATCCGCTGGATTCCCACGTCCTGGACATGATCATGCAGGGGCTCTATGCCCGCGCACACGCCAATCCGCTGGAACTGACCTATCACAGTTGCGTGCCCTACCGGTATGGCCGCGAGCGGGGGCGGGACCGAGCGATCAAGTTTGCGGTGATCCCCCGCCTCACGAGGCGTTCTCGCATTACCGAGTTCACCGACAACTACCTGCGGGAGGCGATGGTCCGTTCACTGGCACGGGAGCCGGCGGTGTTCGACTTCGCCATCCAGTTCCAGGCCGACCCGGTGCGTATGCCGATCGAAGATGCATCGATCGTCTGGTCGGAGCGGGAGTCGCCGTTCATTCCGGTGGCAACTCTCGAGATACCCACCCAGCGCTTCGATTTCGCGGCACAGGACGCCTTTGCCCGCAACCTGACCTACAACCCCTGGCATACCCTGGCGGTCCACCGCCCCCTTGGCAACCAGAACCGGGCCCGGCGGGATATCTACCTGCGCACATCGCGGGTTCGACAGGCCATCAACCAGGAACGGCACATCGAGCCCACCGGCAAGGAAAACTTCGGATCGGATGTGGTCAGCCTGTCAGAAACGGGTGAGCACGCGCCACGGAAGGCAACCGAGCCGGTGTCGTAACTTTCTTGCTGGAGGTCTGTCCATGATCGTCGCCGACAAGCTCAAGCGCTTTGCCACCGGGATCCGCAACCTGCCGTACCTGCCCTTTGTATTGAATCCGGTCGATACCGCCGCCCCCTGGTCGGAGTTGGCTCCCGGGAACTACGAATCCCCTCTGCATTTCGTGCATGCGGTGAGGGGCGCGGTTTTCCCGATCTTCTCACCGTTTCGCCAGGTTCCGCACCTGCCTTACGAAGTGCCCGAGAACCGGGTGCAGATCGATGACAACCAGGGCTGGTTCTTCCTCAATGGCATCTGTACCGACCGCAACGTGTTGCGGCTAAACGGCAAGGCGCTGGCGGACCTTTTCGGGCGCAAGGTCTACCTGATGCACAACCCGTCCGATGGCTTTGCGCTGGATATCTTCGAGTGCGTTCTCGGGCGCACCATGCAGCTCGTCTCCACCCTGGAAACCAGTGTTGCCGATATCCTCGAGGACGCGCTGGGCCGCTATAGCAAGGTTGTGCTGATCGTTCATTCCCAGGGCGGCATCATCAGTACCGGCGCGCTCTACCAGCTTCGGGACCGGCTGCAGGGATCACGTTCTCTCCTGCTCAACAAGCTGGAGGTCTATTCCTTCGCGAGTGCTGCGACCGAGCTCGACCTGCCGCAAGTCTATGCCGAGCACTTCTACCACACGGACGACTTTGTAGCGCGCATTGGGGTGGCGGCCAATCGCGAAAAGTTCTCCGGCAATCGCTTCACCTATCGGGCTGGTGGGCATTTGCTTAACGCCCATTACCTGGAGAATTTCCGCGCCGGCAAGTTCGTCGCCATCGATGCCGAAGGTAGTCGGCTATGGAGCTATCTGCATGTTGATGGGCTCGTAGAGCCGGAGGTGGTGCCGGCATGAGCAGTGTCGCGGCCCCGATCCGACAAATAGCTCTGCCAGAGAGCTCTGTTAAACAGCCCGGATACACAGACACAACAACCGAATTGGGACGGTTGCATTCTGCTTTCGCTAGAATGGGCCTCTGTCTAACCGGCCTTTGGAAGTGTTCCCGTGATTCGTCGATGCCTATTCGTTGCTGTGGTGTGCGTGTTTTCTCCGCTGGCGCATGCTGAATGGTTTCAATTCTCCGGAACCGCGATGACGACGCCCATCACCATGGAGTTCTGGAGTGAGAGCGAGGCGGACGCCGGACGGATCAGCCAGCGAGTGTTCGACGAGTTCGATCGCATCGACCGGCAGATGAGTCGGTACCGGGAAGATTCGGAGTTGTCGGCGGTGAACCGGACGGCGGCGGAGCGTCCGGTCAAGGTGAGCGATGGGCTGTTCCAGGTTTTCATGAAGGCTGAGGCCGTCTCCGAGCTCAGTGGCGGCGCCTTCGATATCAGCTTCGGTTCGGTGGGGTACATGTACGACTACCGCGAAAAGCACCAGCCCACGGCCGAACAGATCCAGCAGAACCTGCCACATATCAACTACCACGATATCGTCCTGGACAAGGACGAACAGACAGTCTTCTTTCGTCAGCAGGGTTTGCTGACCGACATGGGCGGTATCGCCAAAGGCTACGCGGTGGACCGGGGCATTGATATTCTCAGGGCCGAAGGTATCCGACATGCGCGGCTGAGTGCCGGCGGCGACATGCGGTTGCTGGGCGACAAGCGCGGCAGGCCCTGGATCGTCGGCGTACGGGATCCGCGCAACGAGAGTGCCAACGCGGTCGTCCTGCCGCTATCCGATGTTGCGATTTCCACCTCCGGGGACTACGAGCGCTTCTTTATCGACGAGAACGGCGAGCGGGTTCATCACATCATCTCGCCCAAGAACGGCCGTCCGGTCAAAGGTGTGCAAAGCGTAACCATACTCGGGACCAACGCGTTGACCACCGACGGGTTGTCGACAGCGGTATTCGTGCTGGGCGTGGAGAAGGGGTTGACGATGATCAACCAGTTGGCCGGGGTCGACGCCATCATTATCGACGAGCAGCGGCGGATGCATTATTCGGCGGGGTTGCTGGATCCGAAGGGGGGTTCCGAATCCGAGTAGGAGGGTGTAGACATTCAGGTTTGGTGGATGAAGCGAATGGCGGTTGATGCTCGAGTTGGCGGCGGATAAGGCCCCTCGCCCCTGGTGGGAGAGGGGTTTGGGGAGAGGGGGCGAGGCATATGCTCCTGTTCAACATTAGCCCATTTTGGGGCGCCTCCCGGCGCCTCCCCCTCTCCCCGGCCCTCTCCCGCGATGGGGAGAGGGAGGTAAAGCGAGCTCGACTCCAATCAAGCAATCTTCCCGCTAACGATCCCCTCAAGCCCAATCAACGTATCCTGCATGGCTGCATTCCCCAGCCCATGGCCGGTGAACACACTACCGAAGCTGCCTTCTTCGCCGTGCAGGGCCATGTAGTTCAACAGCACCGTCTGCACCAGCAGGTTCACGTTGTTCGCCGCCGGGCTGGAGGCGGTTTCCACCGAGGCGTCTGCGCGCATGAAGCCGATCTGGTTGCGTAGGGCGGTGGGACGACCGTTCGGGTTGTAGACCAGGAAGAAGGAGGCGGCGGTCTGCTGGTTGTCGCCAGTCCATTCACCCTTGCCGCGACCTTCCATTGAATCGTCGATGCGGCCATTGCTCGATACCGAACCGTCGCTGAACACATACATCATCAACGGCTTGTTCTTGCGGGCGGCGTATTCCAGGCAGGCGCCCATACAGCGGCCGGCTTTCAGATCGCGCATCTCGCCGGTGCCACGTTCGCCAGTGTGGTAGTCGTAGCCACCCATGGTGATGGTGCCGGCACCGGCATAGCCTTCCATCACCAGTTTCATGACGGAAGCCGTCTTCTGGAAGTCCCGTTCGTTGTTGAATTCGTTGACCGAGAAAATACCGGACGCACCGACGATGTCAGGGTCGGCCATAGGATCCAGGCTGGCCGGATTGCCGAAACGGTCGGCGATGTCCGCACTCTTGATGTAGCCGCACTCGACCAGGTCCTTAGCCACATCGTCCGCGGTTATCTTCGTATCGACACTGTCCAGCTTGTTTCGGCTGATCCGGGCGATGGATTCCATCACCGCCACAGCATCACTCTGGTCCAGCAACCCGATCAGGTCGCCGACGTCCACCAGGCCGGTGACGTCCGAGCGACGGTCAACTTTGGTGGGGCGCACTTCCGGATCGATCAGATTCATGGGGGCCATCGAGTTGCCGCCGGATTCCGAACTCTGGGAACCGATAAGCGAGAGCAGTGATCCATTGGCCCCTGCCTTGTAGATGCCGTACATCGGGTTATGCGGGTTGTTGCCGGTGTCATTCTCCGAACGTGCAGCGATGACCGAACCGTTGATGGCCGCTCGGGTGCCCGCCGTGGTCCGTTCGAGGATTCCGCGCAGGAAACCGCTATCAGAATGGAAGGCGAGCCCCAGCTCCTCGTTCAGGAACGCAGGATTATTTGGCAGCATGTCACCGGGCAGGCCGAGCTTGTTGTAGCCGGCGGTGCTCAGGAAATCCTTCTGGCCACCGCTTTTGCCCATCAGCACGTTGGAGCCGACGATGTTGGCGCCACCTGCCAGGTCGAAACAGATAAAGGGAATCTTGCCGGCACCGACGGTAGCTATGCCGCAGCCGGGCTTGAGGCCCTCCAGGTCACTGGAAAGGGCAGCCTGTGCCATCCGCGGATTGGCAAACAGGCTGAAGACGGATGAGCCACATACCGTGGCCGTCGTTGCCATAAATCCCTGGGCAAGGAATTCCCGACGCGTCACCGGGCGTCGATGGTCGTCGTGCCGCAAGGGTTCGTGATTCGCCAGAGGCTTTTTACGGGAAGGCCTGATAAACATAATCGTAAATCCTCGTTATTGAACCACGGTCACGGCGCTGCCGAGCACGGCGGCACAGCTGGCCTTGACGACGGTGGCTGTGCGATCGGCATCGCAGCTGCCGGTACATGTCGTCAGGCGATCCATCAGGTTGTTCAATTCGTCGGTGACATCCACATCCGTTGGCTGGGTAGAAAGATTGTCGCCGACGAAATTGTCAAGCAAGGGGGTAATCACGCTGGTCCGGCCATCGGTATCGAAAGCGGTATTGGCGCTTTCGGTAAAGTCGAAATCCGGGAAGAAGCTGCCACGAAGGGTCGTATCGTTGACCATCGCGTCGCAGTACTGGATGGCCATCTGGGTGATGGCCATCTGCTGCGAAGCCAGGAAACCGCCAAGGGTTTCAACGCTAGGCAACTGCTGGCGAACCGTTGCAAAGGTCTCGGCCACATCCGGATGGGTCACCGAAACGCCGGTCATGCGCGACATGGAGGCGTTGATCTCGTCGAAGGTCTTGATGCCAATGTGGGGCGTTTCCGGGCCATTGGATGGTGTCGGTTCCGCGGGGAGTGCGGGTTCGGTACGAACATGGTCGTGGCCATTCAAATTCTCGAACGTCAGGAAAAACTCATCTGCTTCCGGGCCCTTCTCCAGGGCAACGATGGTGCCCAGGCGTGAGAGTGGTTGGCCGACACCGGGCCGATACTCATCATCGTCGAGCGTCATATCAAGATTGGCGTACGCCTGTCCGACAACGGCTTCCTTGCCGTTGATGCCGATACGCATGCCTTTGACCGGGATGCCGCTGGGTTCCTGGCTATCGACCAGGCTGATGAAGAAGGGCGCGCTGAACAGGTAGCTATAGCTGTCGAACTGGCTTACTTCGAACACGATGAAGCTTTCGGGGATATCCACCAGATCCGAGACGCTGAACAGCAGGTAGTATTTCTGCCCGACGCCAACGTCGAAGTTGGCCTTGATCTGGGATTCGGTCAGCGCGCGGCTATGGATGGCCACCATGCGCAGGGTGCCTTCCCAGAGTGAGTTGCCGTCTGTTTCGTTGCCCATCACCAGGGCAAAGCTATCGTCCCACTCGTTCAGAAGTCCCGCATCTTCCGGGTCCATATCCCCGGTGTACTCACCGTTGATGTAGATCCGGCGGCCCTGGCTCGGGGTGTAGTTCACAACCACGTGCTGCAAGGACGCCTGTAGGCGGTTGTCACCGTCAGCTGTGGAGAAGGCCGTGTTCTGGTCGGCTGTCGAGCTTCGCAACAGGACCTCATAGTTCTGCTGGAACTGGCTCAGGGTGACGTTACGTGCGGTGGAGGAACCGGAATAAGTGATGATCCGCGCATCTTCCTGGGTGGTGTTGCCCGGTACGATCCACGCCTCGATGCTGAATTCGCCGGAGGCGGACAGCAGGTTATGCAGTTTGCGGCTGGCGGACGTGCCGCCCTGGGCCTTGCCGTTCGGTACGGTGGCGCCGGTCTGCTCGTCTTCGTAGGCACCGCCGATGGCGATGCCCCAGCCACCAACCCACTCGACGTTGCCGGTCAGGTTCAGGTGCAGGGCGGGCTCGACGCCGCTGGTGTCGAACGCGGTGTAGCCGGTGCCCGCCTTGAATTCGTAAAGGGCGATGGCGTTGTCTTCATAGCGGCCGCCGGCGTTGGCGACCAGGCCGTCGCCCAGCAGGGTCAGGGCTTTGCTGGTGACCAGGTCCGGATCGACGGGGTCGGTATCGAGCTCGTTGGCAAAGTCCTCGATAGCCATTTCCATGATGTCTGCGGACATCGCGCAATCGTCGTCCCAGCAGTTGTGGAAGTCGTAGCGTAAGCGTTCTACCAACCGGGACAGGGCCGGGTTTTCGAGATTAATCCGGCTCTGGGCTTCGTTGTACGCAGTAGTGACGTTTTCGCTGGCGATGTAGGGCGTCTGTATACCTTCGACATGACATTCGCCGCAGAAGGGAACGAGCAGGGGATCGTAGATTAGGGTCTTGAAATCGGAGGAGCTGTCAGGGAACGATTTGGTTGCGCCCGGATCCTTGATGGCCGGCGCCTTCAACTCAATACGCTTGACCGATCCGGCCGAGTTGCCAGACCAGGCTTCGATATAGCTGGTGATGGTGTCGGCACAGGCCTGGTCGCTGGACAGCCAGCAGTTGTGGCCGCCGGCCACCTTGGCTACCAACAGTGACCGGCCGGGATCATCCAGGTTGACCACGGTATTGGCCTGGGCATAGGCCACGTTGATGTCGTCGGCATGCACGAACATCGGCGACTGGCCGCCCGTGCTGTGGCAGCCGCCGCAGCGATCGGTGGATACCAGGTTATCCCAGACGGCGAGTTTGAAATTCTGCACGTCGTCAGTGGCCGGTGGTGGGCCATTGTAGTTTCCTGCATTGGAAGGGGTACCGGTATTGGGCAGCGACTCGGTGGAATCGCCGGTCTTACAACCGGTAAGCGCCAGCACGGAAAGCAGCAGGGCAGGGGCGAGACGGGTCATCGTTAGTTTCACGGTCAGTCCCCCATGCAGTACACGGCAGACTCGGCGAACGTCTGCTTGAGGTTGAAGTTGCTGGCTGACAGTGAGTTGACCATGCTGTCGATCTGGTTGTGATCGGCAGTGTCGACCGGATCACGCAAACAGACGTTGCGGAAGACTTTCTTCACTTGGCATTCGGCGAAGGCCTCTGATTGCGCAAGCTCCTGACCCAGCGATTTCGCACCACTACCGGAACCTCTTGGCGCCGTATCGGCCCAGCCGAGTCGCCTGTTGGGCCCCTTTCTCCAGTAATTGTCCCACTGGTCATCGGTAGTGACGTAACCATGCTCGAAGTTGCCGGCGTTGATCAGGTACTTGCCCTGGACGCGGGTCCCGGTTTCGGGGTCGACCGTACCGACGGTGTTATAGATCAAGCGGCCCAATTCGCCGTCCGGATCGGCATCGGCGTCATATTGGTAGTCGTAGTAGGCGAAAGCTTGCGCCATGGGGTCCATGCCGCTATGGCAGCCTACGCAGTTGTTGAGGAATACACGACTGTCTCCCCCCGGACTGCGGGACACGTCCTGCCGGATCCGGTCCGGTGGCCGGGTCACGTCGTTGACCTGTTCCAGGTCGTTGCATAGGTGATTGAGCAGGGTGAAACGGAACATGGCCCGGTTGGTACCGGCGCTGAAGAAGGCCTGGGCCGCTGCGCGGGAAGTCATGATGCCGGCGGTTGCCGAAGAAGGTAGACCGTTCCTGCTGGATTGTGTCGTATCTACGAGTATGTCCGGATCAGAAAGGTCGTAGTTGCCTCGTTCCAAAGCTGCATAGTGATTGTTGTTGGTGTTGGAGTAGGCAGGCAGGCCCGAAGCCTGGCCAACGTACAGGATGTCGTCGTAAAGAATCCGCCTGAAATCGAGTCCGTCCCGAACCACGCCGATCACCGTCGCGGTGTAGTCGTTCAGGGGCACGAAGCTGGACATGGCCTCGTTGGTCCAGGGTGCAACGAAGTTCTTGATAGTCACATTATAGAATGCTGGATCTTCCATCGCCGTATAGGCCGCGGTCACCGGACTACTGCTGACTTGGGTTGCCATAGTGTCGAGAGTTGCGGCGTCCGGCGGCACACCAGTCAGGCGCTCATGGATACGTTTTGCCTGGTCCCGGGCATCGGCGTTTGCCAGTCCCGGCGATAAAAGCGACCCCAGCAAGCATGTTAGCGCTACTGCCTTAGTCGCCTTGATGATGAACATGTTGCAGGGTCTCATTGTGTCCTTCCTAAACGAGCTGGGCCCTGTTAAGCAAACGCCTTGGACTGCAAATCCTTGTGCAAAGCACTTTTTCCGCAGCGGTTGCCATTCGGGATAATTCGAAATCCGAAATAGTATTCGAGTTTTCTATACCCCCGAAGTTTAGAAATTTTGTTAAATGCAATTTTGAGACGTGCGACAAGGTATTACAGAAATTTACCCAAACCCTTTGGAGTGTTACGCGAGCGTGGGAATACTCTGGTTCTTCCCATATGCCTTAAAACCCGGTATACAGGGCCTCGCGCCAGGGTTCCTCGGCCGGAGCGTGAGACACGCCACTGTGCAGAAAGTGTGCGTTCCAGGTTGGCCGAGCTGTCTGTTGGCAAGGGATTAGCTGGTTTTTTAGCAAAAGGATTAAGCAAATGATGAGCCCGAAGTTGGGGCTCGTAGTGGTAGTAAGCCTGACGCTTGTGACGGCTGGCTGCCGTTCGAGCGGTGGTAGTGACCAGGAAGCGGACCCGGTTGTGGTCGAGAATGCCGTTGCCTTTATCAAGCGGCCCCTGGCTTTCGATAATGACACACTAATGGGTGACGATCGTCGCGATCCGGAGGCTTTCCGTCCGGGCGCGCGTCTGTACGTCAAGGATCGTGCGTCTCCCAGCGCGCGTTCCCGGGACATTACGTCCGCTGTTTTCTCCGACCCTTCCTTCCTCAATGACGAAGGCGATCTGCTTTATGACGTGAGAGGCCTGGATGTCTCCTACGATGGCAGCAAGCTACTGTTCGCCATGCGTGCGCCGGAAATAGAAGACGCGGACGATGACGAACAGCCCACCTGGAACATCTGGGAATACGACACTACCTCCGGCGATCTGCACCGTATCATCGAGTCCGACACCATAGCCGAAGCCGGTCAGGATGTGGCACCGGCGTACCTGCCGGACGATCGTATCGTGTTTTCGTCTACCCGCCAGCGGATTTCCAAGGCGATCCTTCTGGACGAAGGCAAACCCCAGTTCGATGCCCTGGACGAGGACCGTGACTCGCCCGCCTTCGTCCTGCACGTGATGGAGAGTGATGGCAGCGAGATCGAGCAGATCACCTTCAACCAGAGTCACGACCTCGACCCCACAGTCATGGGGAGCGGCAAGATCGTCTTCAGCCGTTGGGATAATGCCGGCCAGACCCGCAATAACGGTGTCAATCTCTATCAGGTCAATCCCGACGGCACGGGACTGTCCCTGCTTTATGGACGGCACTCCCATGGTTCCGTGGGCGATGAACAGGTGCAGTATTATCGCGCCGTAGAAACTGAACCCGATCGCCTGCTGGTGCAGGTTCGTCCCTTTGAAAGCGAGAATCTCACGGCCTTGCCGATGGATATCGACGTCGGCACCTACGTGGAAGCGAACCAACAGCTCGACGGCATGGAGGGTGAAGGGCAGGTGCCCGTAATTGACGGATACGATGCCCTGGCCGAGGTTGGTCTTGAAGGCAGCTATGGTGCCGCCTCTCCCCTGTTCGATGGCACCAATCGTTACCTGGTGAGTTGGAGCCCCTGCCGACTGGTTATGGCGGAAGCAGCCGAAGACGACCGTATCACCAACTGTACGCAGGAAAGGTTGGACTCAGGCGAATACGAAACCGCCGATCCGGTATTCGGCCTGTGGTTGCTGGATCAAACCACCGGTACCCAGCTTCCGATCGAACGCCCCGTCGAAGGTCAGCAGATTGACGAAGCGGTGTTGATGACCCGCCGACCGGTCCCGACCTATATCCCGCCGGCGACACTGTTCGATGAAGCCGAGACACTGGCTGAAAACGGTTATGGTGTTGTCCATATCCAGAGCGTCTACGACCTGGACGGCAGGGACCAGGCGCCGGGTGGCATCCGTACTGTCGCTGATCCCGCCCGGACCGATCCGACCGATCGGCCGGCGATGTTCGTGCGTTTTGAAAAGCCGGTCTCCATTCCCGATGACGACGTGCGGGATCTCGACAATGCCGCCTTCGGCCGCAGCGCTGCGCAGTCCATGCGCGAAATACTCGGATATGCGCCAGTGGAGCCGGATGGTTCCGTGCGCGTGGCTGTTCCTGCCAACGTGGCTTTCGCCATCAGTGTGCTCGATGCCAATGGCCAGCGCACCAGCGCACGGCACCAGAACTGGCTTCAGCTGCGTCCAGGCGAAACCCTGGAATGCCAGGGCTGCCATAACCCGAACAGTGATGCACCCCACGGTCGCCCAGGCGCCGGACCGGGTGCGGCCTATTATGGTTCGCTTACCGGTGGCATCCCGTTTCCCAATACCGAAACGGCGCTGGTAGCCGCTTTGGGCGAGACCATGGCGGAAACCTGGTCTCGTACCTACGGTGTGCGAGAATTGCAGCCTGACGCGGTTTTCGAGGATGACTGGACCAACCCGGCGGTTGTACCCAAGGCGACCTCCTTCAGTTTCGCCTATGCGGACCTGCAAACCCCGTCGCCGATTTCACCAGCCTGTGCGGCTGAATGGTCTAGTCTGTGTCGGGTGGTGATCAATTATGAACAGCATATCCACCCGCTGTGGGGGCTCGATCGGACCATTACTGATGGAGTGGGGACGGTCATCGACGACTACACCTGTACGTCCTGCCATTCAGACAAAGACGCCATGGACGCTATCCAGGTTCCTGCAGCGCAACTGGACCTGACCGATGGCCCATCGCCCGACAATCCTGCGCACTTCAAGTCGTATCGCGAACTGCTGTTTAACGACAACGAAGTGGAAGTGCAGGGTGGAGCCTTGATCGACCTTTTGGTGGATACCGGTGAATTTCAGCGTGACGAGGATGGCCAACTGATCCTGGACGGCGACGGTAACCCAATCCCGATCTTTACGACCGTGCCCGTACCTGCGCCCATGAGTACTGCTGGAGCACGCAACAGTAACCGTTTCATGAGCCAGTTCCGTACCGGAGGTGCCCATGAGGGGTTCCTCTCGGCCGCCGAGCTGAAACTGATTTCCGAGTGGCTGGACCTTGGCGCCCAGTATTACAACAACCCGTTCGATGCGCCCGAAGATTGATGGTTAAGCCAGAAACGAAAAACCGGTTCTATCGGCATACGCGCGGGTGGTTGCGCTTCGCCATGCTTTTGACGGTGCTGCTGCAAAGCCAAGGCGTCCTGGCCGGTTGGCTCTGGGGTGACGACGAGCCGCTGCCGCAGGTCCAGGTGGCCGAGCCTTATGTCGAATGGCGGACCGGCCCGGCAGAAGGCTACCCGGTCGTGCGGGTCAGCGAAAAAGGGGAATGGCTGACGCTGCTCCTGCGCAAGACCCAGTGGTTCAAGGTCCAGGACGATCAGGGCAGGGAAGGCTGGGTCCATGTGGATGACATCCTGCTGACCACGGACGGGTCGGGTGAATTGGTGGCGCTGTCCGAACCGCGTTTCGACGATTACGAGACCCGTAGCTGGGAAGCGGGCGTCCTCATGGGCGAGTTCGACAGCGCCTCGGTTACCTCGGCCTATGCCGGCTACACCATGACGGAAAACCTCTCAGCGGAATTGTGGGGTTCGCAGATTTTGGGTAACGCGTCGGAAATCCTGATGGTGAACGCCAATATCGTGCACCAACCGTTTCCCTACTGGCGGATTTCGCCATTCTTCACGCTTGGTGTGGGGCAGGTTTACATCAAGCCGAAAGCGACCCTTTCCGAGCCGGAAGACCGCACCGACGTGGTGGCCCACGCGGGGCTGGGCCTGCGGTTCTATGTGACGGATCGGTATTTCATCCGTGCCGAAGTGAAGGACTACAAGATCTTCACCGAACGTGAAACCAATGAAGAAGCGACAGAATGGAAAGTGGGACTCAGCGTATTTTTCTGAAACGGGCCAGCGCAGTCGTTCTGGCCCTGGCTGCGCTGCCAGCCTGGGCGGCGGCTGAAGACGACAAGCCGTTGATCGAGCCGGACGTCAAACCGCAGAAGGTGGACGAATCCCTGATCGATACCGAGAACTTCGAGATCGGTGTATTCGGCGGCGTCCTCAACATCGAGGACTTCGAGTCGTCTGCGGTATACGGCGCGCGCATTGCCTACAACCTCAGCGAGTCCTTTTTCCTCGAAGCCAACGTGGGCTTTGCCGAAGGCGGCGAGACCAGTTTCGAGAAACTGGCGGGGAACGTGGAGCTGCTCACCGACGACGAGCGGGACTACACCTTCTACAACCTCAATTTCGGCTACCGCGTCCTGCCTGGCGAAGCCTTCATCGGCGACTACGCCTTCAACACCAATTTTTACCTGGTGGCCGGCGCCGGTGCGACGGAATTCGCCGGTGACAACCGCTTTACCGGCAATGTCGGGTTCGGCTACCAGATGTTGCTCACCGACAGCTTCTCCATCCATGTCGGGGCGCGTGAGCATATGTACAACATCGACATACTGGGCGAGGACAAGACGGCCTTCAACACCGAGTTGAGCGCCGGCCTGTCCATGTTCTTCTAGTCGATATCTTCATTGGCAAACAGGAGCCAGACGTATGAAGGGCCTTCTCAAGATAAGCGGCCGTGCGGCCGCGCTGGTGCTGTCGGCAACAATAAGCATGACCAGTGTGGCCAGCGAGCCGGCACCGGACTTCACCCTGAAGAGCAACCAGGGCGAGAACCTGCGCCTGGAAGATTATCGTGGTCAGGTCGTGATGCTGAATTTCTGGGCGTCCTGGTGTGGACCCTGCCGCACAGAGATGCCGCTCATGGACGACATCTACCAGGAGTACAAGGATCTCGGCTTTACCGTGCTGGCGGTGAATGTGGATGAAGATTCCACCGACGCCAAGCGCTTCCTCGACGCCGTACCGGTTTCCTATCCGATCCTCTACGACAACACCAGCACGGTTACTGCGGCCTACGGCGTCGACGCCATGCCCACCACGGTCATGATTGACCGCGACGGCAACGCCCGTTTCGTCCACCGGGGTTACAAACCTGGGTACGAAGATGAGTACGAGCAGCAGGTTCGCCAGCTGGTGCGGGAATAAAGGCAAGGCATGGTCGGTTCAGGTATGAAGAAGTCGCTTATCGGAGTCGGGCTGGTCGTCCTGCTGGCGTTGACGTCGACGGGCTGCAGCTCCATCAAACCCTGGGTGAAACCCTATGAACGGGCCAACCTGGCCGATCCCGTCATGAGCCTGAGTCGCCATGGCGCTGCGGACAGTTACATGCATCACGTCTACCAGGCGCGGGAAGCCGCGCGGGGCGCAGAAGGTGGCTCGGGAGGCGGTTGTGGCTGCAATTGAGCGCGTTCTGATGCACCTGCTGGTCGGGCTCCTGGTCTTGCTGTCGCTGATTCCCGGAGCGCGTTCGGCGACCCTGCCGACCGACAACGTCGACGTGCTGTATCACCGGTATGACGGCGGCGGCATGGTCATCGATGGACCGTCGGTACTGGTGCGCAAGAGTGCCGGTTCCCAGGTCTCCCTGACGGGCCAGTACTACGTGGACTCTGTTTCAGCGGCCTCCGTGGATGTACTGGCCACGGCGAGTGAATACACCGAGGAGCGCACCGAATACACCGCCGGCGTCGACTACCTGCACGACAGCGCCATCATGAGCCTCGGCTACACCAACAGCGAGGAGAATGACTACGAGGCCAACACGGTCTACTTCTCCATTGTGCAGGAGTTCTTCGGCGGCCTCTCCACCCTGAAAATGGGTTATGCCCAGGGGTGGGATACCGTCCGGGAAGTTGGCAACGACACCTTTGAGGAAGAAGCCAAGCGCCGCAACTACCAGCTTGGCCTGTCCCAGGTGATTACCAGGAACAGTCTGCTGGGCCTGGATTTCGAGGCCATTACCGACGAAGGGTTCCTGGAGAATCCCTACCGCCAGAACCGCTACCTGGACCCGACGGATCCGACCAACTACCTCTACCAGCCTGAACGGTATCCCGAAACCCGCACTAGTATTGCCGTGGCCGCACGGGCACTCTATTACCTGCCGTACCGCGCTTCGATTCGCGGCGAATACCGCTACTTCAACGACAGCTGGGGTATCGATGCTCACACCGTTGAACTAGCATATGTGCATCCGCTGACCCCGCGCTGGACCCTGGAAGGCCGCGTACGTTATTACACCCAGGACCAGGCGGATTTCTACAGCGACCTGTTTGCCTACGAGAGCTCACAGAATTACCTCGCCCGGGACAAGGAATTGAGCAGCTTCTCCGACATCACTTTCGGCACTGGCGCCACCTACGAGTGGCGACAGCCGGACATTCCGGGTATCGACCGTCTGCAGTTCAGCCTGCTCGTCGACTATATCGATTTCCAATACGACAATTTCCGGGATGTGACTGCTTCCGGGGACTATCTCCCGGGGCAGGAGCCCCTGTACGAATTCGATGCCCTGGTCACCCGCGCATCGCTTATTCTCGAGTACTGAGTAGACCGCCATGAATCGAATCGCCGCCTACAAACAGATCGTCCGCCGTCTTCTGCTATCCCTGTTGATGGGGCTTTGCTTTCAGCCTGCAATGGCAGCCGACCCGGCGGAGCAGACAGATCAGTCCGTCGCACTCAGCGTCGAAGCACTCAAGAAGAAGGTCATCCAGCTCAACCGGGACCTGTTTATCCTTGAAGAGGACCTGCTATTTCCGGCCAGCACCCAGTTCGCGGTGTTCCTGAGTCTCGACACCGGTAAGTTCCTCAAGCTCGACAGCGTCAAACTCAAGGTGGACGATGAGATCGTGGCCGCCCACCTGTATACCGAGCGGCAGGTCGAAGCCCTGCAACGTGGCGCCATGCAGCGGCTGCATATCGGCAACCTCAAGAGTGGTGAGCATGAGGTGACCGTGTTCGTGGAGGGCATCGGTCCGGATGAGCGCGCCTACAAGAAGGCCGCGACATTGAGTATCGACAAGGGCACTGACATCACCTCCCTGGAGATCCGTATCCAGGACCAGTCGTCGGACTACCAGCCCGACGTCAAGATCGTTGAGTGGGAGTAGGTCAGGGCGTGCGACTGATGGCTTCCCGTCTTCCCTTCCGCCAATGCCTGCTTGGACTATTGATTGCAGGCAGCGCGGGGAATTCCATGGCAGAAGAAGCACCGCGCCGGGTGCATGACCTTCAATACGGCACGGTGCTCTACGAGCACTTCCAGGGTCATTCCTTCGAGGCACTGACCCGTTTCGCCGTGGCCGAAAAGCGGGGCGGCATCCAGGGTCACGGCGACCATCCCAAACTGGTGCAGGGTGGCATCATGCTGGCCTATGGCATGACGCGCGAAGCCCGCGACCTGTACGAGTCCTTGCTGGACGAAGCCGTCACGCCCGAAGCGCGCAACCAGGCCTGGTTTTACCTGGGCAAGGTGTTCTATCTGGAAGGCGACAACAGTCGTGCGGCGGATGCCCTGGGCCGTGTGGACGGCGAGATTCTCGAGGATGACGATGAGCCGCTATACCATGAATGGCTCTACCTGAAGGGACAGCTTGCCCTGCGTACGCAGGGCAGGGATGCGGCCGAGATCATCGACATCGTTACGGGGGAACTGCCGGAAGAAAGTCTTTGGAAGCCTTACCTGGGCTACAACCTGGCCGTGCAACAGATGGCCGCCGGCGAGACGGAATCCGCTGTTCGGGGCCTGAATGCTATCTCTGTGCAATTGCAGGAGGCGTTGCCGGAGCTCGAAGAAGAGCCGGAAGAACCCGACGAAGCCGATTTGTCCGACGAAGACCGCCAGGAGCGGGCAGATGATCGTGAGCGCCGGGCGCTGTTTGAACGGGTTCGCCTGAGCCTGGGACAGCTCTACCTGCAACAGGGCAATTATGCGGCCGCCCTGGAGAATCTCGCCGCCATCAGCCTGGACAGCGTGTTTTCGGACGAAGCCCTTTATCACTATGCTGTGGCCGCCTCCGAGGCACAGTCCTGGGGTCTCGCGCTCCAGGTGCTGGAAACGCTGCAGCAGCGCACGCTGTTTTCGCCCTGGCTACAGCAGGTTCCCTATGCCCGGGGCTATGTCTACGAACAGCTTGAACGCCCCCAGACGGCATTGGCGGCCTACCGCGAAGCGGCCGACCACTACCAGTCACTGGTGACACGCCTGCAGCAGGCCAGCCGTGAACTGAGTGAATCTGAAATTATCGAAGGGCTGCGCTTCGAGGTGGATGCCGGTGAGGACGAAGCCCTCCAAAGGGCCAATCTCAGCCTGGGCGACCCCCGAATCGCCAACGATTCCTACGGACGTCTACAAGTCGAACCGGGTAACTTCAGTCTGGCCTTCTTGCTGTCCCGGGAATCGTTCCAGATGGCACTACGCGATCTGCACGAACTTTACCAGTTGAAACGGCGGATGCAGGAGCGTGAGCAGCAGTTGGCCTCGTTCGATGTGATGCTCGAAACCCGTGCCCAGCTTCGGGAACGCAAGATCCGTGAGACCCGGGACTCGCTGGAGTCACTGGGGGCCGAAGCCTGGTCTTCCCAACAGTCCGCATACAATCGGCTGATCAACGAAGCTGCTGATATTGGCGACGTAGCGTTCTTCATGAGCGATAAACAGAAGGACCTGGCAGCACGTATCGAAGAGGTCGAGGACACGCTCGCAGTGTTGCCGGACAACCGAAGTACCGCCGAGCAACGCCGCAAATTTGCCCGCATGAAGGCCTATTTCCAATGGCAGTTGGCGGATGATTTTGCCGTTAACCGCTGGGCCGCCGAGAAGCAACTGCGGCAGTTGAACGCGGCGATGGATACGTTTGATCAGCAGCGGACCACGCTGGCTGAAGAGATGACTACCGACCGTCGCCAAACAGCCCTGGCCGAGCGGGTTGAGGAGAGTCAGAGGCGCGTCGCTGCCGTAGAAGATAAGCTGGATCAGGCACTGGCCCAGGCCAGGCATGCACTGGTCGCGCAGGTGCGGGAGGAACTGGTTCGGCAGCAGCGCGAAGTCGAGCGTTTCCTGTTGGCCAGTCGGCATGGCCAGGCGCGCCTTGCCGATGCATTGTTCCAGGCCGGAGGCCGGCCATGAGAGGGTGTTGGAGATCGACTGCGCTCGACCATGCGGCGTTGGAAACCCGCTCGTGCGCGAGTCCGATCAAATATTCGCTTACTATCAGCAAACTGCGCTTTTTCGCGAATTTCCGCCTTGCCTGGCCTTCGCTCGCTACGTTTTACAACACCCTCCTGAAGCGAGGTGTTCGTTCTACAACCAAACCGTTGTTGACCCTGGCGATCGCATCCGTGCTGACAGGCTGCCAGAGTTTTGGACTGTTCAGCGAAGACAGGACCGACATCCAACCTGGCACACTGGCCACGCTTGAACCACTAGAGACCGAACGGTCTCCCGAGCTGCAAACCTCTGTAAGCCTTGACGAGGTCATCGACGGCTACGAAAACCTGCTACCCCTGCTGGATGATCCCGCCCGCATCGTCCAGGTGCACCATCGCCTGGCGGACCTACGCTTCCAGAAAGCCGAGAATCGCATGGTCGAACAGGCGGTGGACGAGCTCGACATCGCCGTCGATGCCTATCACCGGCTCCTGGAAAAGTATCCGGAGCGTGATACCAACGACCAGGTGTTGTATCAGTTGGGCAAAGCCTACGAAATGCAGGGTAACCGGGACGCGTACCTGCAAACCCTGGATCGGCTCGTGGCCGAATACCCGGATTCCGAATTCCGCATCGAAGCGGAGTTCCGCCGTGGTGAATTGCTGTTCGTCGATGGCTATTACGATGAGGCGCAGGATGCCTTCGATACCGTCATCGCACTGAGCCGTCGGAATGAGAACGTACGGTTCCTGGCGGACGCCTATTTCATGAAGGGATGGAGCCAGTTCAAGTTGCTCGACTATGACGACAGCCTGATCAGCTTCACTCGGGTGCTGGATAATACCTTGCCCGACGACCCGCGCCTGGACGCCGTGGAACAGAAGTACCAGACGCTGGTGGAAGACGTGTTCCGGGTGATGGGGCTTGCGTTTACCCATCTTGGTGGCGCGGACAGTCTGGAAGCCCTGTTTGAGGAGGTCGGCAGTAAACCCTACGAAGTGCTGATCTACGATCGCTATAGCCAGTTGCTGATCAGTAAGGAACAGTACACCGATGCTATCGAGGTCTATGAGCGGTTTATCGCCAGCCACGCCGACTCGCCCTGGGCACCGCGCTACCACGTTGCGATTATCGATACACTGCAAAAGGCGGGTTTCACGCAGGAAATCGCAGTTCGCAAGGCCGCGTTCGTCCGCGACTACGGCGTCGGATCGGACTACTGGCGCCAAACATCCGATGCGAACCGCGGTTACCTTCGCGAACAACTGGAGCCCTTGCTGACCGAACTGGCTAATCGCCATTACGTATTGGCCCAGCGGGCTGAGCAGGCGAATAGGACCGCCGAGGCTCGTCGAGAGTATGCCGCCGCTGCGAACTATTACGGTGAATTCGTGGCGACGTTCCCGAACCATGAGCGCACGCCGGAAATGCACTTCCTGCTGGCGGAAACGCAGTTGGCATTGGAAAACTGGCCCGAAGCGATCGAGGCATTCGAATGGGTGGCCTACAATTATGGCGCTCACGATCGGGCGGCGGAGGCAGGCTACGCAGCCGTCCTGGCTTACCGGGATTATCTGGAATTTTCCGGGGAGATGCCTGAAACGGAGCGCGACCGCCTGTTGGTTCTACAGCAGGAAAGTCGCCTGGATTTCGTCCATCGTTTCCCCGAAGACGCGCGTGCGATCGACATTCTCTACATCGCCACTCAGCGTGATTTCGAGCAGGAAAATGACCTGGACGTGATCGCCCACGCCCAGCAGATCATCGACTGGAGACCGGCCGCGCCAGCGGACATGGTTGTCGAAGCCCGCTTGCTTAAGGCCCATGCGCTTTATCGACTGGAGGATTATCGCTTTGCCGAGGAGGCCTATCAGGAGGCGCTGCAGGCGATGCCTGAACAGGATCAGAGGCGTGGCGACATTCGGGAGAACCTGGCGGCCAGCGTCTATCGTCAGGGGGAAGACTACCTGGCAGCGGGCAACCTGGCGTCGGCCGTTGACGAGTTCCTGAGGGTCGGTGCTGTGGCCCCTGAGTCCAGCCTGCGAGCCAATGCCGAGTACGACGCCGCCAACTACCTGGTGGAACTGGCCCAGTGGGATCGCGCTATCGAGGTTATGACGGCATTTCGCGCGAATTACCCTCAGCACGAGATGATCGATACGCTGCCAGCGAAGATGGCCCTGGCATACCGGGAAACCGGACAGTGGGAGCAGGCAGCGGACGAATCCCAGCGCATGGTGGGGCTGGCGACTACTGACGAGGAGAAGCGGGAGACCCTCTACATCGCAGCCGAACTCTATGACCGTGCCGGCAACAAGCCGAAGGCGATCACCACCTGGCGCGACTATGCCAACCGTTATCCGCAGCCACTTGCGGACTATATGGAAGCCGCCAATCGACTGGCCAAGCTCTATGACGAGACCGGCGAACCCGCGAAGCGGCGTTACTGGCTTAATGCTCAAATGGCGGCTGTCGACCGTTATCCCGACGCTGCTGATGACCGCGCGCGCTACCAGGCCGCTGAGGCTTCGGCCATTCTCGCCGACGAAGCTTACCAGGCCTACGGTGCAATCGATCTGACCCTGCCGCTGGAGCAGACCTTACCGGCCAAAATGCAGGCGCTTGAAGCGGCGGTCAACGCATACCAGAAGACGGTGAACTATGGCGTGGCCGACTTTTCCACCGAGGCCGGTTATCGCATTGCCGATCTCTACGCGCAGCTCGGATCGGACCTGATCGATTCCGAACGCCCGGATAACCTGAGCGAACTGGAGCTGATGCAATACGAATTGCTGTTGGAAGAGCAGGCTTATCCGTTCGAGGAAAATGCCATCGATATTCACGAGCAGAACGCACGCCGGGCCTGGGAAGGCCTCTACGACAAGTGGGTTCGGGAGAGCTTCCAGGCACTCAGTGGGTTGTTGCCGGGGCGCTACAACAAGCCCGAGGCGACGCCGGAGGTGATCGATGAGGTGCGGTAATCTGATGGGCGCTTCGTCTCCGGTCAGGCTCTGCCTGGCGGTTGTGGCTGCACTGCTGCTTTCGGCCTGCGCAAGCCAGACGCCAACACCGGATGTCGAGCCTGAAACCGAAGGCGCCGTTGCCCCGGAAGTGGCGTCAGCGTTCGCGGAGGCCGTAGCGCTCAAGAGAGCCGGTGAAACCGTCGCCGCGGAGACGGAATTCCTCAAACTCAACGGGGCGCATCCCGACCTGCCCGGGCCCTTGGCCAACCTCGGTATCATTGCCCTGGAGCGTGACGAGAACGAGCAGGCCGAGGCCTATTTCCAGAAAGCGGTGGCCGCGGACCCAGCCCACCTGCACAGCCTCAACTATCTCGGCGTGCTGGCCCGCCAGCGCGGTGACTTCCAGGCCGCAGAGGGCTACTATCGTGCGGCACTGGCCGTCGATCCGGATTTCCAGCCCGCAGTTCGAAACCTGGCAATCCTGCTGGATTTGTACCGGGGGGAGTTCGACGAAGCGCTGGCACTATACCGCCACTACCAGGCGCTTCAACCGGAACCTGATCCGAAATTGAAAGACTGGATTTTCGACCTGGAAAACCGGATGAACTGAGGCGATGGAGAACCCGTTTATGTTGCGTCCGCTATCCCTTTGTTTGTTGGCTATCTCCTGTTCGTGGACGGCCACGGCGTCTGCGCAAGAGAACGAAATCATCACGATCGATGGCGCCATGATTCGCGGCGACCAGGAAATGCCTACCGTGATGTATCTGGTGCCCTGGCAGCCGCCGGCTATCGAGGCGCTGGAGCAGCCTACGGAGCGGCTGATGCTCGAACGTACCTTTGTACCGTTGGAGCGTGCTCAGTTCCGGCGCATGCTGGACTACCATGATCGCTTCGTGGCCCAGTTCGAAGAGGGCGATAGCGAGGAAGTTGAATAGTGTGATCGGCGTCACAAATCACTTGCGGCGCATTCGGTGGCACAACAATTCACAACATTTGCTTGCGCAATCTTACCGCGAGTGCAGTTGAATACTGATCTAATTGAAGAAATTAAGGAACCTCCCGTTGAGTCTTCAGGAGGTTCTCCGAGTGACCTCAAAAACTAGCAAGCTGGAGTGCTTCTCAGATGATCGAAACCGCCGTTCGCTTTTTCCAGGAAGGTGGCTTTTTTATGTATCCGATTTCCATTGTCCTGGTGATCGGTCTCATTGTTGCCATCGAACGCTATGTCTACCTGACTGCCCAGAAGCATTCCAACCGGAAGGACTTCCAGCGCTTGCACCACATGCTTGCCAACCGTGATGTGAGGGGGGCCGTGAAGTATGCTTCCGAGTCCGGCAGTGCGATGGCCAACATGATCGGTGCCGGCCTTCAGCGTCTTGTGCGCCGCCAGTCTCGCGAAGACATCGAGTACGCCATGGAGGAAGGGCTGCTGGAAGTCATGCCTCGGCTGGAAAAGCGCACCCAGTACCTGTCCACCCTGGCCAACGTATCCACGCTGCTGGGCCTGCTGGGCACCATCATCGGCCTGATCGCCGCCTTTACCGCAGTGGCGTCCGCCGATCCGGCCGAGAAAGCCAGCCTCCTGTCCCAGAGTATTTCAGTGGCGATGAACACCACGGCCTTTGGCCTGATGTCCGCCATTCCGCTGCTGCTGGTCCATTCCCTGCTGCAGACCAAGACCAACGAAATCGTCGACAGCTTCGAGATGGCCGGCGTGAAGGTGCTTAACCTGGTCAGCGACGGCAAGGCCGCGGCACCAGCAGCCGCCGCTACGGCGGCCCCGAATAAAGCTGGCTCCCCGGCTTGATGATCGACGCGGATACCCAGGTTAAACAGGAGCCCGCAGCATGAGGCGTAAACACCGTCGCCTGAAAAGCGACACCGATCTGGACATCACCGCGTTCATGAACCTGATGATCGTGCTGGTACCGGTCCTGCTGCTCAACATGGTCTTTGCCCACACCAGTGTGTTGGAGCTGAACTTTCCCGAAACCTCCGGCGGTGCCGACCAGGCGGAGGAGCTACAGCTCCAGGTCATCATCCTCGACGAGGAATTGGTGGTTTCCGACAACAAGGGTGGCGTGATCAAGCGAATTCCAGACAAGGAAGGCGATCACGACTTCGAGTTGCTCGGACAGGTGATGAAGGACATCAAGGCGCGGGTGCCGGAGAAGAAAGACATCGTAATCATGGCGCGCAAGCAGACGTCCTACCAGAACCTCGTGACCGTGATGGATACGGTGCGCTCGTATGAAGCCGTGGTGGCCGGCAGCGTTGTCGATGCTGAATTGTTCCCGGACATTTCCATCGGCGATGCGCCGGAAACGATAAGTGAATCCTGACAGCCGGCTTGCCAACGAGAGGCCTGCCAGGAAACACGGATCAAGGGATAGGGCATGAAAGAATCAGCCAAGGCAAAACGCCTGAAAAGGCATCAGAGACGAGGCAAACAGCAAAGCAAGCTGAACCTCGTTTCGTTGATGGATATTTTCACCATCCTCGTTTTCTTCCTGATGGTGAACTCCTCCAGCGACGTCCAGGTGATAAATCCGGATAAGGGCATCCAGTTGCCTGTGTCCAGCGCGGACACGCCGCCGGATGAAACCCTGGCACTGACGGTAACCGACCAGGACATCATCGTAAGCGGGCGCCCGGTGCTCAAGCGGGATGCGCTGCTGCGCTTCGAGGGTGAAATCGAGCCTTCACTGAAGCAGGAGCTCGACTACCAGGCCCAGCGTGCCGGCACCCCGCCGCCGGAGACCGGCCGGCCTATCACGATAGTGGCGGACCGTGAGCTGCCTTATGAGCTGCTCAAGAAGATCATGTCCACCTGCGTCGAGGCGGGTTACGCGAGCATTTCCCTGGCGGTCAGCCAGGATGCGAAGCAGGGGGCCGGATGAGTACTGCAACCTATCGGGGCGGAATCTATCAGGGCGGCCTGCCGTGGAGCGACGAACCGGGTGAAAAACGACGGTTAAGGCTGGTTGCCGTCCTGCTGTTGCCGCTGTTCCTGGTGGTCGCCGGCTACATCACCTGGGTGGAATTGCCGGAACAGGCCCGCGAAGAACGTGAGGCGCTCCCGCCGCAGCTGGCCAAGCTGATCCTCGAGAAGAAGGATCCCCCCAAACCGATCATCAAGCCTGAGGAAAAGAAGCCGGAGCCGGAGAAGCCCAAACCGGAACCGGAAGTGGCGAAGCCTGAACCCAAGCCGGTTCCCAAGCCGGAGCCGGTGAAGCCCAAGCCAGAGCCGAAGATCGTCAAGAAGCCAGAGCCCACGCCAACCGAAGTCCAGCAGGCGCGGGACAAAGCCAAGCAGACCGGCGTATTGGCGATGAGCAAGGAACTGTCCAAGCTCAGTTCACTGGCGGATACGGTCAAGCTGGATACACCGAATACCGTCACGGCCAAGCCGATCGCTCGCAAGAGCACGGACAAGCTGGCTGCCAAGGCGGCTACTACCCGCAGCGAGGGTGTCGACGAGGCCCAGCTCAGCCAGGAAACCCAGCAGCTTGCCCTGGCCCAGCGTCAGCAGACCGAAGTCCGTCAGCAGGAGCAGGTGGCCGCTGCAGTCGAAGCGGAAGAGAAAGCCGCAGCCCGCAATGACAATGCCCAGCGCTCGCGGGAAGAACTACGCCGGACGATGGACGCCAACAAGTCGGCGATCTATAGCATCTATAACCGTGCCCTGCGCAAACAGCCTTCGCTGCAGGGGCAGATCACCCCCGAATTGGTGATCGAGGCGAGCGGTGCGGTGTCCAGCTGCTCGGTGGTGGAATCGACGCTCAACGAACCGGACCTGGAACAGAAGATCTGCAACCGCCTGCGGCTCGTGAACTTTGGTTCCAAACCGGGGGTGGAGCAGACGACGATCCGGTATCCGATCGAGTTGTTGTCGGGTTGAGGTTTGGTTTTGATAATCGAGGGGCCGGTCAGGCCCCTTTTTTGTTGCAGGAAGGGGCATATATCGAGTCCGCCCCCAAGCCAATGCAGGTCGGGTTCACCCAAGGGCGTAAAAAGCGAAGCGTAACCCTACAAACCGGTCGTAATTGCGGGATTTAGGTGCCACCAGGCAGCCTGATGTCGGGTTACGCGTTGCCAACCTGACATACGTTTCAATGTCCGGAAAACAAGAAAGGGCGCGATCTTACGAACGCGCCCTTTCTGTTCTTACCGGCTAAATCAAAGCAGGTTATAGATAAACACCGCACCCACCGCGATCGGTGTGAAGTACCGCAGGGTGCCGTACCAAACCTTGAACACGCCGGGCGATGTGGCCAACTCGGTCTGCAGCGCTTCCCGCGACATGAACCAGCCTGCAAATACGGCGACCAGCAAACCACCCAGCGGAAGCAGGATGTTGGCTGTCAGGAAGTCCAGCAGGTCAAAGATGGTTTTGCCCTCGAACATGCTGAACATGCCCAGCGGTGTGATGTCGGACCAGACATTCAGCGACAGGATCGAGGCAATACCCAGTGCCCAACAGGCAATACCAGCGCCCAGGGTGGAGATCGTCCGGTTCATGCCTTTTTGCTCTTCCAGCCATTCCACCAGCGGTTCCAGCAGGGAAATGCCGGAGGTCCAGGCAGCAAAGATCAGCAGGACGAAGAACAGCGTACCGAAGAAACTTCCCATGGGCATGTTGCCGAAGGCCAGCGGCAGGGTCTGGAAGATGAGGCCCGGACCGGCGCCCGGCTCGAGACCGTTGGAAAAGACAATCGGGAAAATGGCCAGACCTGCCGTTAGGGCCACGACGGTATCGATGATGGAAACCGTAATCGCCGTCTTGGCGATGGAGACGTTCTTCGGCAGATAGGAGCCGTAGGCCATCATCACCGCCATGCCCAGACTCAGGGTAAAGAAGGCATGACCCAGGGCGACAAGGACACCCGCGGTACTGAGGCTGGAGAAATTAGGCGCAAACAGGAAGCTTGCCGCCTGTCCGAAGGAGCCGGTGGTCATGGCATAACCCACCACAATCAGCAGCAGAATAAATAGCGCGGGCATAAGGAAAGTCACCGCGCGTTCGAGGCCGGACTTAACGCCCCGTGCGACGACTATCATGACCAGTGCCATAAAGACCGTATGCCAGAGCAGCAGGGTGGCAGGGTCGCCCAGCAAACCGGAGAAAATGGCGCCGATAGCTTCCTCGGATTGGCCGGTCAGACCGCCTGTTGCTGCCGTACCCACGTAGGACACCGCCCAGCCGCCGATCACCGAATAGA
This sequence comes from Marinobacter nanhaiticus D15-8W, assembly GCF_036511935.1. Lineage (NCBI taxonomy): Bacteria > Pseudomonadati > Pseudomonadota > Gammaproteobacteria > Pseudomonadales > Marinobacteraceae > Marinobacter > Marinobacter nanhaiticus. The sequence goes on from NZ_AP028878.1 coordinate 1,592,066, forward strand.
ACGAAAGGATCAGGAAAGCGGCCAGTACACCCACCGCACCAACGAGGGGCCAGGCTTTCGAGAGGCGGTCGTTCTGCGCGATCAATCGCAGGCTGTTGATCGGGCTATGACCGCCGCGCCGGCCGATCAGTACCTCGGCCATCATGATGGGAATCCCGATGGCGGCGATACACACCAGGTAAACCACGACAAAGGCGCCACCGCCATTTTCACCGGTGATGTAGGGGAATTTCCAGATGTTGCCCAGGCCGACCGCAGAGCCGGTCGCAGCCAGGATAAAGGCAAGGCGTGACGACCATAGGCCGCGGTTTGCTGTTGATCCTTCCATAACGCCCCCTGTGGTGGCGGAAGAAGAAGATGACATAACTATAGTCTCCTGCGAAAAACATTGTTGTTGTGGGCGAACCCCGAACACCTCAGTTCTTATCGTCGCTACCTGCGCTTCGACGCGGCGGTGTCTTTGTCAGTGGGCTCCCAGGGGACCGAGGCCAGGATACAGCCCCGGCCTCATCAACGGCTAACTCAATGTTTCAGCCCACCTGTGCCAGTTTCCTGGCCGTGTGCTGACGTTGAGCGGGGATATGGCGGAAACGCTCCTCCGCCAGAAGGTTGGCGATGGTACCCGTTGGAAGGCCCTCGCGGCTAGCGCGCGTAAAGATTTCATCCAGGGTGGTGGCGATGGACTCCACATGGGCGCGAACCTTGTGGTGGTCATGGTCCGTGCGTTCGTGGAAGACATCGATGATGCCACCTGCATTGATGACGAAATCAGGCGCGTACAGGATGCCGCGCTTCTGCAGCGCCGCATCGTGTTCGGGACGTTCGAGCTGGTTGTTGGCCGCACCGGCCACAACCCTGGCCTGGATCCTGGGAATCGAGCTGTCGTTAAGCACCGCACCCAGGGCGCAGGGGGCAACGACGTCTACCGGCAACGTCAGGATTTCCTCAGCAGATACGGGCGTAGCGCCCAGTTCGTCCACTGCGCGGTCCATCTGGTCCTTATGGATGTCGTAGACCCAGAGTTTGGCGCCCGCATCCTTGAGGTGGCGAGCCAGACGGTAGCCAACGTTGCCGATGCCCTGCACCGCAACCTTGAGTCCTTCCAGGTCCGAGCGCCCAAGGCCGTGTTTCACCGCCATACGCAGCCCGACATAGGTGCCATAGGCGGTGGCGGGGGAGGGGTCCCCGTTGCTTGGCAGTCCGTCGAAGCCCAAGTGCTCCTTGATACCCGCCACGTGGGCGGTATGACGGCCCATGACTTTCAGGTCAGGCACGCTGGTGCCGGAATCTTCGGCGGCGATGTACTGGCCGCCCAGTTGTTCGAGGAAGCGCCCCATGGATTCCATCAGCGCTTCCGTCTTGTGTTTGCGCGGATCGCCAATGATGACGGACTTGCCGCCGCCCAGGTCGAGGTTGGCCAGGGCGGACTTGTAGGTCATGCCTCGGGACAGGCGCAGTACATCGCGCAAGGCTTCCTCATCAGAGGCGTAGGGAAACATGCGGCAACCGCCGAGAGCCGGGCCACGCGAGGTGTTGTGAATAGCAATGATAGCCTTCAGGCCGGTTTCGGGATCGCAGAAGAAGGACAGGTGTTCGTGGTTGTCGAACTCGGGATGGCTGAATACGTTCATGGCGTTTCACCTTCTGTTCGGGCCACCTGTACCCTTGTGGGGCGGACAGGGGGCAACGGTCTTTTGAGCGGGTGCGGGATTACCGTCCAACTCATCTAAAGTTTAGTACGGCTGAGTCCGTAGGAGTTCAGACCTCCAGACTCAAGGTGTAGTAACACCGCAAGCCGTTAGGCTGATCGCACGACGGGAACCGGATAGGGTGTGTCGGGCTCGATCTCAATCTCACGAATTAAGGCTCTGAATGTCAGGAACCGGGTAACGTGTCCGACGTATTGTCCGGACAGGATCGGCAAGTCGTCTCAGGTGATGGCGAGTCGGTCGATCGGCAAGGTGATCGGGTAGAACTGGGAGGTATAAGAGAAAGCGTGGACTTGGCCTGCGACAGGCACAGTCCCGCCAAGGGTGCGGTTTGCATATTCATCTTGAAATCCTGTCCACGTCGCCGGATCTCGGCCTCGGTGGTGATCTTGTTTTTGTTAACCGGCGGTGACCGGTAGTTCGATTTCAGTGTTCAACACGGCCCTTGTGGGGCGTCGAACAGGCACTAACCTAGAGGGTTCCACAGACGCCGTCAATGCTTAAAACCTGAGCAGGTTTTCATAGTAGGCGACCACCACGCTCCAGGGATGAGTGCAAATTGCAATAAATCGTGGTATCACCGGATGTTAGTGGTCGACGAAGAAAAAGGCACCGCAAGCGATGCCTTTTCGATGTCGACCAATGGCTGCCGCTCAGGTGAGGCGACATCCACCGAAACGACGATCAGGTATAACGATAGGGACGTCCCGCTTTTTCCATCTTCTCGTTGTACTCCTTGAGGATCTTGACCACCCGAGCCTTGGTCTCCGACTGCTCGGCGATCTCGTCCCAGAATATCCTTGCGGCCTTTTCCACCTCCGCCCATTCGGCGTCCGGTATGGTGGTCAGTTCCATCTTCTGGCCCTCGGTGCGCAGACGCGCTTCGCCACCCCAATACCACCACTGACGGTAGTAGTGGGAACTGTCCATAGTCACCTTGAGCAGTTCCTTCATGCGATCCGGCAACTTGTTGTAGCTGTCCATGTTGGCAAAGAAGGAGCCCGCCCAGGCGCCTGAGATGTTATTGGTGAGGAAGTAGTTGGTCACATCCGCCCAGCCCACGGTGTAGTCCTCGGTAATGCCGGACCAGGCGATGCCGTCCAGTTCGCCGGTTTGTACGGCGACCTCGATATCTTCCCAGGGAAGCGCCACCGGCACTACGCCGAATTGACTCATAAAGCGACCGGCGGTGGGAAACGTGAATACCCGTTTGCCTTTAAGGTCGTCCAGGCTGCGGATCGGTTCCTTGGTGGCGAAATGGCAAGGGTCCCAGGCACCTGCAGAGAGGTGTTTCACACCCACCTTGGAATATTCTTCATCCCAAATTTCACCCAGGCCGTAGTCGTTGAACAGTACCGGCACATCAAGTGAATAACGGCTGGCAAAGGGGAAATAACCACCGAACACGGTCACCTCGGTCGGTGAGGCCATGGAATCGTCATCGGACTGCACGGCGTCGATGGTGCCTTTCTGCAGCGCCCGGAACAGTTCGCTGGTGGGCACGAGCTGGTCGGCGAAATACAGTTCGATCTGCATCTCGTCACCGGCAATCCGGTTGAAGCTTTCGACGGCCGGTTTGATGACGTGTTCTGCCAAAGCCGGGCCGGCATAGGTCTGCATGCGCCATTTGATCTTGGGGTTGGCGGCATAGAGTCTGGGCGGTGTCAGTGTGGCGGCGCCGACGGCCATGGCGGCTGCGGATGCGAGAAAATGGCGTCTTGTGGTCATGGTGTTCTCCTTTGCACAGGCGTTTTTTGTGGAAGGCAGAGCCTTCCGGTTTAAAACTCACAAGTTTCTCTTCATGTTCAGCCGGCCTCGGGTGCCGGTCGGCTTTGCGGGTCATTTGCCATAGACGGTTTCCGGCAGCCATAGGGCGATCTGTGGGAACGCCATGATCAGGGCAAGGGCCAGCACCATCACGCACACGAACGGCAGGATCGAGCCGTAGATATCCCGCAGTGTGATTTCGGGTGGTGCCATGGCACGCATCAGGAACAGGTTGTAGCCGAAGGGCGGCGTCATATAGGCAATTTGGGTCGTGATGGTGTAGAGCACGCCGTACCAGATCAGGTCGAAGCCCAGGGCCTGGACCAGTGGCACATAGAGCGGTGCAACGATCACCAGCATGGCGGTGTCGTCCAGGAAGGTGCCCATCACCAGGAACGACAGCTGCATCAGGATGAGGATCATCCACGGGCTGAGCCCCATCTGCTCGGTAAACAGGTTCTCGATAGCCTGCACGGCTCCCAGGCCGTCGAATACGGCACCGAATCCCAGGGCGGCGAGGATGATCCACATGAACATACAGGTGATGCCCAGGGTCTGGCGCACCGAGTTCTCGAATACTTCACGGTTCATGCGGCGCTTGATGATGGCCGCGAGCAATGCGGCCATGGCCCCGACGGCAGAACTCTCCACCAGGCTGGTCCAGCCATTGATGAACGGGATCATCATGACCGCGAAAATCACGATAGGGAGAATGCCGGCACGCAGCAGGCGGAGCTTTTCCGCAGTGCTGACGTTGCGCTCCTCTTTTGGAAGCACAGGGCCCAAATCCGGCTGCAGGCGGCAGCGAATAGCGATGTATAGGATGAACATGGTTGCCATGATCAGGCCGGGAATCACGCCGGCCAGCCAGAGTTGGCCGACCGGCTGGCGGGCGATCATGGCGTAGAGCACGAGCACCACCGAAGGCGGTACAAGGATGCCGAGGGACGAGCCGGCCTGGATCACGCCGGTCACCATTTTCTTGTCATAGCCCCGGCGCAGTAGTTCCGGCAGGGCAATGGTGGCGCCTATGGCCATGCCGGCCACGGAAAGCCCGTTCATCGCCGAGACCAGCACCATCAGCCCGATGGTGCCAATGGCCAGCCCGCCATGAATCGGTCCCATCCAGACGTGGAACATGCGGTAGAGGTCGTCGGCAATCTTGGACTCTGACAGGATGTAGCCCATGAAAATGAACATCGGCAGCGTCAGCAGCGGGTACCAGTTCATCAGTTTCATGGCGGCCGAGAAGGGAATATCCGATCCTCCGGTTCCCCACAGTGCCAGGGCGGCTGCGGCGGCAACCGCGCCAATCGCGGCGAATACCCGCTGGCCGGTCATCAGCATGAGCATCATCGAGCCGAACATGGCGGCAGCAATCATTTCGTAGGACATCAGAGTGCTTCTCCCCGGATCCGTGCAATATCTTTGAAGAATTCGGAAAACGCCTGCAGCAGCATCAGGAAGAAACCGACACACATGGCCACCTTGATCGGCCAGAGGTAGGGCCGCCAGGCTGTGCGGGTGCGTTCGCCGTATTCCAGGGAGTAGCTGGTGCTGTCGATGGCGCCGTAGAGCAGCACGCCAAGGTAGAAGATCAGGAAGAAGATGGTAAAGGCGTCGAACCACGCCTTCCTGCGGTCGGACCATTCACCGTAGAACAGGTCCATGCGAACGTTCGACCCCATCTGGATCGAGTAGGGGCCGCCAAGTACGTAGTAGGCCACCATCGCGAACTGGGCAGCTTCCAGGGTCCAGAGCGAGGGCATGAAGAAGGTCTTTGAGATCGACGACCACAACAGGATCGCCACCATGACGAAAACGCCGTACATCACGGTCCGGCCGATCCGGTAGTTCACCGCATCGACGACCCGCACGTACCCGGCAATGATTCTCGGCATTCAGGTCCCTCTGGTTCTGGAGCGTCCCATTACGCTCGAGGGAGGCGATTGCAACTTCTGTACCTATTTGAATACCGGTGGGAAATAGCATGGGGTAGGGCTGATCGATGCGGGTACATGAGCACCGTTCGCCGCCGGCGTTAGCTCAAAATGTGTGCAGCCTGTTGGGCGGGGCGTCATATTGGAGCACGGCAAGGTTCGTGTTGAGGCAGGGCATTGATTCCACTTGGGTCGAGTACCAATCGGTGAACGAGACGATTACACTCGTCGTCTTTCCAATCCTTTGATTTCCCATCATCTGTACTAACGCCGGGATGCCATGGCTGACTTGTCGCTCGTCCAATACGTCCTTATTGGCCTGATCTTTATCTGGAGTGGTTTCGTCCGTTCCGGGCTGGGATTCGGTGGTGCGGTGCTGTCGCTGCCGTTCCTGCTGCTGGTCCACAACGATCCGCTGGTTTACTTGCCGATCATTGCGGTCCACCTGCTGGTCTTCTCGGCGCTGACCATCGCCATGAACAACCGCAAGAGCAAGGCGGACACCAAACCGGAGGGCGGTACCGTCGACTGGCCCTACCTCTGGCGCATCCTGGGCATCATGATCGTGCCCAAACTGATTGGTGTATTTGGCCTGATCACCCTGCCGGCACAGATCATGAGCGTCATTATCTTCGGCATCGTGTCAGTGTATTCGCTGTCCTATATCTTCAACCGGCCGTTTCGCAGCAACAGTAAGGTGGTGGATACCATCTTCCTGATGCTGGGCGGCTATATCAGCGGCACCTCCCTGATTGGCGCGCCGCTGATCATCGCGGTGGTCGCCCAGCAGCTACCGAAGGAGAAGCTGCGGGATACGTTATTTGCACTCTGGTTTATCCTGGTCACAATCAAGATGGCAGCATTCATTGCCGTCGGTGTGGACCTTCAGCTTATCCATCACCTCTGGTTGTTACCCTGTGCGGCGATCGGCCATGTGATTGGCCTGAAGTTCCACGACCACATGCTCAAATCGGAAACACCGGTCTTTTTCCGGCTGCTCGGATGTGTGCTCCTGCTGATCAGCTGCGTCGGGTTGTGGAATGGGCTGGCGTGATCTCGGAAGCTTTGGCTCGCCTGGCCTGCTACACCGCTCGAACTAGGGTTCGATCTTGCCTTCGTCAGGCCAGTCCAGCAGGTTGATATAGGGTTTGTAGATTTTCTTCGCATCGACCCGTTCTGCGGCCGCATTGAGGCGTTTCAGCAAGGCATCGTTATCCTTGCGTACCGCAAACCCTGCGTCGATCTGTCTGACCAGCCGGTAGTAGACCGGCTGCCTGGCCTGGTGACGCAACTGGGTGACCACCGACATCCTCTCGAATACCACCGTATGCACGCGTCCTGCGAGCATCATGTTAACGATCCGCGTCAGTGATGCCTCCACGAACCGGTCACGAGAGACGTCGGTCAGGTCCGCGATAAAGGCGGAGTTGCCGAAAGGCGTACCGATCAGCTCCATATAACCCGCTTCGAAAGCCAGCTCGCCGGGCGTGAGCGCAAAGGCGTCCATTTTCGTGGGTACGCGATGGTCGAGCTCCGCCGCGTAATCGTAGAAGCGGTCGGTTTCGAGCTTGTAGGGGGTATGGCCAATCAGGTCGACCTGTTCGGTCATCAAGGCTACTTTCGCCCGGCTGTAGGGCATGATGCGAATACGCAGTTCCATACCCGCCTCATCGGCAACCGCCTGTAACCATTCGACGCTGTAGCCGGTACGGTTTTCCTCGATCAGGGGCGGGAAGAGCTCGAGGCCGACGGTCAGCACGGGTTTGTTTGCTGCCGTGGCTGCGTGTCCCAGGAATAGGGAGGACGACAGAAGTACAAGAACGATTAGCCAGCGCCGAAGAGGCGTTGCATTCGTTAGCGTAGCCATATGGAAAAGCATAGCAGTATCCGGGCATCCCCATGTGAACCAGCGTTAATATTTCGGTGGACCATCAGGTCGGTCCGAAATGGTAGGCTCAAGCGAAAGCCATGTTCTAAATTCATGCCCATGGATGCCATTCAAGCTACGTAAGGAGACAGGTCATGCACATCAGCCTGAAGGGAAAGACAGCATTATTGACCGGATCAACCAAGGGAATTGGCTTCGCCGCAGCGAAGGGCCTGGCTGAAGCAGGCGCAGCGGTAGTCGTGAATGGGCGCACCCAGGAGGCTGTCGACAAGGCCGTCTCGTCGATTCGCGAATCAGTCTCCGGCGCCGATGTCAAAGGCGTGGCGGCCAACGCTGGAACGGCCGACGGCTGCAATGCCATCTTCGATGCCGTGCCTGACTGCGACATCCTGGTGAACAACGTCGGTATCTTCGGTCCCAAGGACTTCTTCGAAATCACCGACGACGAGTGGCAGCAGATGTTCGACATCAATGTCATGTCCGGCGTCCGCCTGGCACGCGGCTACCTGCCAAAAATGAAGGATCGCGGGTGGGGCCGGGTGGTCTTCCTGTCCTCGGAATCCGGTCTCAACATGCCGCCTGAGATGCTGCATTACGGGTTCAGCAAGACCGCGGTTCTGGGGATCTCGCGCGGACTGGCGAAGATCATGTCGGCCACCGGTGTCACAGTGAATTCTGTACTGCCGGGGCCAACCCTCAGTGAGGGTGTCGCAAGCATGCTGCAGGACGATGTGAAGGAACGCGGTGTGTCACTGGAGGAAGCGGGCCGCGATTTCGTCAAGGCGCATCGTCCGTCCTCAATTCTCCAGCGCCCGGCGACCGTCGAGGAAGTGGCGAACATGATCATTTACGCCTGTTCCGAGCAGGCTTCGGCGACTACCGGTGCCGCACTTCGCGTCGATGGCGGCGTGGTGGATTCCATTGCCTGACGCCTGAGTAAACCGGAAATTAAGCGGCCGGACGTTCGTTCGGCCGTTCCGGCTGCGGTCGATCCGAAAGGGGCAGGCGAGCCAGGATGCCGATGATCAGGAAGGCAAACAGGATGCGTGCCCACAGGATGCCGGATAGGTCGGCGCCCAGTAGCATGACCAGCAGCGTATCCTCGATGAGACTGTGACAGAGTCCGAGAAACGCCAGGGTCAGGAAAGCATCCCGCGCGCTGAGACGGCCTGATTGGGCATCGCGAATCAGCAAGCCCCCACCGAAACTCAATCCCAGGGTAATACCGATAATCGTCGTGTTAGCGGCATCCTTACCGATACCGAGTAAACGCAACATGGGGTAGAGCAGGGCATGCAGCAACCGCTCGATGCCTACTGCTCGGAGGATGCGCAGCAGACTGATCAGCGCCAGTATCACGACAAAGATCGTCACCAGGGTCTGCAACTGCGCCCAGGCCCAGGCACTCAAGCTGGTATCGATCTGTTCCGGACGCCAGACCAGTTGATTCGCTTCCTGCAACCAACCGGTCCACTGGTAAACAAGGTTCAGCAGACTCCCCAGTACCAGTGCTCCACCCACTCTCAATAGCAGGGTCAGCCACCAGGGAACCCCCGCCTTGCGCGCGACCGCACCCTCGACCGGAAGGCCATGCCCCACCACCATCAAGGTGCCCAGCACCGTGACCTGTGCCACCGTCAGCGCCGAGTCGCCGGGCAGGTTGTAGAAGATGGCCATGCCCGTATAGATATTGGTGAGCAGGGTGGCGGCCCAGACGATGCTTAGTTCCTCGGGCAAACCCAGTAGCGACATCAGCGGAGCAAGCACGGTCGCCAGCCATTCCGTAAAACCGATCGATTCGAGGATCTTTACGATGATCAGGGCCGGTACCAGAAGCTTCAGAAGCGTCAGGTAGACGAGCCCGGTTTCCTGGAGGATGCTGGTGATCTGCGCGCGAAACTTGGCGGACATCGGAATACTCGCTGGCGAATCGAGCGCGCAGTTTATGTGGTTTCACGGCGTGAGGACAGGGCTTGAAAAATCGCCAGACAGCCCATATGTGAAAATGGTATAAGGTTATTCCAAAATATATCGCAATTCCGGTTGTCGACCGGAAAGGTGAAGAACCATGAGCCAGCAACCGCACGTTCAATCCTTTTTTGACGAACCTACCAACACCTTCAGCTATGTGGTCCGGGACCCGGACAGCCAGGCCTGTGCCATCCTCGACTCCGTGCTGGACTTCGATTACGCCGCGGGCCGGACTGACCTCCGTTCCGCCGATGCCATTATCGAATACGTTCGCGCGAATGAGCTTGAGGTGGAATGGATTCTCGAGACCCATGTCCACGCGGATCACCTCTCCGCCGCGCCCTACCTGCACGAAAAGCTCGGCGGTAAGACGGCCATTGGCGCCCACATCGTCGAGGTACAGGAGATCTTCGGCAAGGCATTCAATGCCGGCACCGAGTTTGCGCGGGACGGCAGCCAGTTCGACCGGTTGTTCGAGGAGGGGGACACCTTCCGCATCGGCAACCTCGAGGGCCATGTGCTGCACACCCCGGGCCATACGCCGGCCTGCCTGACCTACGTCATCGGCGACGCCGCGTTTGTCGGCGATACGCTGTTCATGCCGGATTACGGTACCGCCCGCTGCGATTTCCCCGGTGGCGATGCGCGCACCTTGTTTAAGTCGATCCAGAAAGTGCTCTCCCTGCCGCCTGAAACCCGGTTGTTCCTGTGCCACGACTACAAGGCACCCGGCCGCGACGAGTTTGTCTGTATGACGACCGTTGCCGAGCAGCGTGCGCATAATGTGCATGTGCATGAAGGGGTGGGCGAGGACGACTTCGTCAAGATGCGCACCGAACGGGATGCCACCCTGGGTATGCCGAGGCTGATCCTGCCCTCGGTACAGGTCAACATGCGCGCCGGGCACATGCCTCCCGCGGAAGATAATGGGCAGGTGTATCTGAAGGTGCCGATTAACCGTTTCTAGGGATCCTTCCTGTTTTTCCCTGGTTTGTTGTGTATGATTCGCATTTCCATCCTGCAATCGATGATCACAACAGACCGGGGCCTGCGTGACTCAACCCTTCCTTGCCGCGTTTTCCGGTACAGCCGTAGAGTTTTTCGAAACCATCGTTATCGCCTACGCTGTTTTGCGGGCAGGGCATGCGCGGGAAGCACTCGGCGCTGTCGTGCTGGGGCACGCCGTCATGTTTATGCTGGCGACCGCGTTCTTCCCTCTCTACCGTGTTCTTCCCATGGACGGTCTCACCCTTCTTGCTGCGCTCCTGCTGACTGCGATGGGTTTGCACTGGACCCAGAAATCGCTACGACGAATGGCCCGGCAAGAGCGACCACGGTGGGCGACTGATCCAATGGGAAAGGTGAATGTCGCTGAAGCGACGACCTACGGTTTCTCGTTCCTGGTATTTGCGGTGATGCTCAAAAGTTCGCTGATAGAAGCCGCGGAGATACTGGTTGTGGTGGTCCCGGTCGGCGCGGCCTCCCAGGCATGGAGCCAGGTTATCCTGGGTGTCAGTACGGGTATCGCGGTGGTGAGCCTGGCTGCACTGGTTCTGCACGGGCAACTGCGCAAGATCCCGGAAGTGAAGCTTAAACTGGCTGCGGGGCTGCTGTTAGGGGCTTTGGGCGTGTCCTGGCTGGTGGAGTTGGTTTAGTGACATGTTCGTCGAACTGTCCATGTTTTATTTTAAATGAGAATTGTTTGCGATAAAGTGGCGCGTGGATTAAGTGTCACTTTGAGCGAACCCAATGTTTCCATCCCCTGCCGTTACCCCGGAACATCGTGTTGAGGCGGTGCTTCGTCACATCCATGAGAACCTGGATGCCCCGCTATCTGTTGAATACCTGGCCGAACTTGCGGGCTGGTCGCGCTGGCAATTCCAGCGGGTATTTAACGCGCACACGGGGCTCTCGGTGGCCCAGTATGTTCGGGAGCTGCGGCTAAGTCGCGCAGCGGAGGCGTTGCTCAATACCGGCTGGCGGCAGTTGGATATCGCTTTGGCGTGCGGTTTCTGTTCAGAAATCAGCTTCAGCCGTAGCTTTCGCCAGATGTTTGGTTGCTCCCCCCGCGCATATCGCCAGCGTGGTCAGCTGGTCGGCTTGCGAACACCGATCCCCGCCGGTGATGTTCCGTCTCCGCCTGTAGAACTCGATCATCGGTTGTTGCAGATTCGTCTGGAAACCCGCTCTGCTTTCACCATAGTGGGTCTGTGTGACCAGGTTCAGGGCCTGTTCTCTGAATGTCCCGATTTTGCGACACGAGTGCCGCGCCTCTGGCAGGCATTCCATCAACACATTGGATCGAATAAAGAGCAGGCATCGATCGGCGTGCTGGGTGTGACAGAATCCACAGACAACGGCTGCAGCTTTCCATACTGGGCCGGCCATGAGTCTGGCTGCGGCTCTATTGACCCCGGCTTCGGTCAACTTCGCGTCCCCGCACAGACATATGCCGTTATTCCCTTCCAGGGCCCATTGCCGGCGCTGGAAAAGACACTCGACTGGTTTATCCACCATTGGCTCCCCGCCTCGGGCTATCGCGGTTGTTACGGTTACGACCTTGAAGTCTACCCGCCCGGTTTCAAGTCTTCGGACCCCCATGCGCGAATGGAATATTGGGTACCGGTGGAACCTGATCCCGCTCGTCGAAGGGCCCTGGGCTTTGCGTGCCTGGCGTTGGGCTCAGCATAGGATTACCTGCCTCTACACGACACATCGCTACCTAGATGCACCAAATGGTTAAGTTCCAGTATGGGTGTACTCATACAATGGGAATGATTGTTATTTGCAAAATACCTTGGCCAATCTAGAAGTAGCAGGAACATTCCATGAGCATCCGAAATTCCTTTCCGAGGTCACTGCTGTCCCTAGCCGTGGCATTTTCAATTGCGCCTGTGGTTGAGGCTCAGGACGACGATTCCGTCCAGTTGGACAGCCTTACCGTGTATGGCGACACCTATCGGAATACGGCGACCAAAACGGCGCTTGAGCCGGAAGAAACGCCCCAGAGCATCTCAGTATTGGATCGTGAGGCTCTGGAAATGCGGGATTCGGATTCCGTTGCGTCTGCATTACGCTATGCATCAGGCGTCAATACGGAGTTGCGGGGAGGCGCGGTCACGCGGTCGGATCTCTTCAATATCCGTGGTTTTATCAACTACCAGAACTATTACGACGGCCTCGTACTGCTTTATAACGACTGGAATCTCCAGCCTCAGATCGATTTGCTGGCGGTCCAGCAGATCGAAGTATTCAAGGGGCCCACCTCTACGCTCTATGGTTCGATGGCGCCCGGCGGTATGGTCAACCTGATCAGCAAGAAGCCGGACACCGAAAGCTTCAACCGTATTGAAGTCGCAACCGGTAGCCACGATTTGAAGGAAGGTAGTTTCGAAAGTACCGGGCAGTTGGGAGATTCGGATCTTTCTTATAGCCTGGTGGGGTTGGCCCGTTCCAAGGACGGTCAGGCTGAAACGTCTGAGGAAGAGCGCATTATGATCTCGCCACAGGTGGACTGGCAGGTCAGTGACGACACCCTGGTCAATTTAAACCTGTACTACCAGAAAGATCCTGACATGGGGGTCTATAACACGCTGCCCGCTCAAGGCCTGTTCCAGGACAATCCCAACGGAGAGCTTCCAGTTGATAGCTTCTCCGGCGATGCGAACTGGGACCAGTACACCCGTGAAGTAACCATGCTTGGTTACAAGGTCAATCATCGTTTCAATGAGCAGTGGACCTTCCTGCACAATCTTCGCTACACAGATGCGTCGGCGTATCAGGAAAATACCTATAGCAATGCTTTGGCAGCAGACATGCGGACACTGAGCCGCAATGCCTATATGACGGACGAGGAAACCCAGGGGGTAACCGTCGATAACCAGCTGTCCGGCCTGATACAAACCGGTTCGTTGGAACACAATGTATTGGTGGGTATCGACTACCTCTACCTCGATTCTGGCATCGAGTATGAAGATGCTCCAGCGCCGTCCATAGACCTTTACTCGCCTGACCACTACCAGATCAATCCTGCGGAACTCGAATATATAGCCGGTTATTCCAGCGATTTTGATCTGACAAAGGAACAATTAGGCGTATACCTTCAGGACCAGATCCGCTGGAACCAATGGGTATTTATTGCCGGCACGCGATTCGATCATTACCGGGGCACGGAAAAAGGACTCCAGTATGGCTCGCAAATCGATCGCGAGCTCAAGGAAGATAATTTCTCTTCCAGAGCTGGCGCGCTGTATGAGTTCAGCAATGGTATATCGCCTTTCGTAAGTTATTCCGAAAGCTTTCAGCCAGAGTCCGGCGCGGACCGGTTCGGTAACGCATTTGATCCTTCCACCGGCGAACAATGGGAAGCAGGGATCAAATATGCCGCACCTGATGGCATTACCAGTATGTCGGTGGCGGCTTATCAGGTTACCAAGGAGAACGTTGAGGTCCGAGATCCCGAGGGAACCGCCTACCAAACCATTCAGGCGGGGGAAGTTCGATCTCGCGGGGTTGAGTTTGAAGCGCAGACTCAGCCCATCGAAAACCTGCGTCTAAGCGTGGCATACACCTATACGGACGCGGAGGTGACCGAAGGTAACTCTGAAGCGAACGCCGGTGCTGTGGGTGTTGTCGAGGGTACAACCCCGGTCTGGATTCCCGAGCAGATGGCGTCGGCATGGGCGGACTACAGCTTCTTCGAAGGTGCGCTTGCCGGGCTTAACGCCGGTGCGGGTGTACGCTATATCGGCGAAGCGGAACTTGATGCGTCCAATACCGACAAGGTGCCTGACGCGACCTTGTTTGATCTGGCCTTCAAATACGATCTCGGCTATGTCAGCAATACCTTGCGTGGCACGACAATTGGTTTGTCAGCGAACAACGTGACCGACGAACGTTACTATTCCTGCTATGACGGTCTGAATTGCTGGTTTGGTGCAGAGCGCACGGTCGAAGCGAGCCTGGCCTATACGTTCTAGCTTGCCCGCGCCGGGCAGAATCAAATCCGGCCATCTTAAAACCTTCCAGTGCCGCCTCCGGGCGGCACTTGCATTTTCCCGACCCAGACCCAAGGCTATGTGAAGAGGCGAACTTAGTAGACCCTTTCAGGGACAGGAGTTCACGATGGCCGAGGAACCCCAGACAGCCCTCTTGCTGGTCGATATCCAGAACGATTTTTGCACAGGCGGTAGCCTTGCGGTCCCGGAGAGCGAAGAGATCTTCCCCGTGGTCAACGCCGCGATCAGTGAGGCCCAGGACAAGGGCTGGCCCATTATCGCATCGCGGGATTGGCACCCAGTGGATCATTGCAGCTTCGAGCGCCGGGGAGGGCCCTGGCCGGTTCACTGCGTCCAGGACAGTCACGGCGCAGCCTTCCACCCCCAAATGGAGTTACCGGTTGACGCCATCCGCGTCAGCAAGGGCACTGCGTTTGAGCAGGATGCCTACTCCGCGTTCGAGGGCACGCAACTGGAACAGTTTCTTTCCCGGCGGGGCGTCAAACGCCTGAAGATTGCCGGGCTAGCGCTGGACGTCTGCGTCCAGGCCACGGCCAGGGACGCGCTCGAAGCGGGTTTCGAGGTAGATCTGCTGGCAGATGCGACCCGCGCAGTGGATGACAGCCAGGCGACGCAGGTGCTGAGTACACTGAGTTCCGCCGGCGCCAGGATTATCGGCTAGCATGCCAGCGCATTGATCACCCGGAACAGCGAAACTTCACGATCTAAGGAGGGCGAATGGTCGAGGAAAAAGACCTGTCGATGATGGTCGACCTGTACGAACTGACAATGGCACAGGCGTACTGGTCCGAGGGTATGGAGGAGCCCGCTACGTTCAGCCTGTTCTTCCGCAAGATGCCCCGCCACCGGAATTTCGTCCTGGCCTGCGGGCAACAGCAGGTCGCCCATATCATCGAGTCGCTCCGCTTTTCCCAAGAGCATATCGACCGGCTCCGCGAGCTGGATATGTTCGAACCGGATTTTCTCGACTGGCTTCGCCGTTTCCGCTTCAGTGGCTCGATTCATGCCCTGCCGGAAGGCACGCCGGTATTTCCCCAGGAACCCCTGCTCGAGGTGGAAGCGCCGATTGCCGAGGCGCAGTTGCTGGAAAGCCTGATAATGAACTATGTGCACCTGGAGTCCGTGCTGGCCTCGAAGGCTGCCCGGCTGGTGCAGGCTGCAGGCGACAGGCCCGTAGTGGACTTCGGTATGCGCCGGATGCACGGCCTGGATGCGGCCTATCGCGGCGTACGGGCGTTCCGCATTGCCGGTCTCTCGGGCACCAGTAACGTCCTGGCAGGACTCGACTTCGACCTGCCGATCCGGGGCACCATGGCCCACAGCTTTGTGCAGGCCTGCGATGACGAAATGGCGGCCTTCCGCACCTACGCGCGCCTTTATCCCGGCACGACGCTGCTGGTCGACACCTACGACACGGAAAAGGCCGTCCAGGACATTATCCGTTGGATGAAAGACAGCCCGGACGTAGATATCGGTGCCATCCGGCTCGACTCCGGCGACCTGGCCGAACTGGCCTTCAGTTGTCGCAAGATGCTCGACGAGGCGGGGTACAAAGACATCAAGATCATGGCCAGCAGCGGACTGGACGAATACAAGATTGCCCGCCTGCGGGAGCAGGGCGCTCCGCTGGATGGCTTTGGTGTCGGCACCGCCGTTGGTGCGTCCAACGACGCTCCAGCCCTGGAGCTGGCTTACAAGCTGACTGAGTATGCGGGCAAGCCACGGATGAAGAACTCGCCGGGCAAGCAGTCTTTTCCGGGGCGCAAGCAGGTCTATCGCCAGCAGGATACGGACGGCAACTACACACGGGACATCATCACGCACCGGGATGAATCGGCCGAGGGAACACCGCTACTCGTGCCAACCCTCTGGGCAGGGCGCGCGGTCGAGGGGGCCATCGCCTCTCTGGATGATGCGACGGCAGCCTCTCGCGAAGCTGTATCCCGATTGCCCGAACGCTTGCGGCAACTGGACGAGGCGGAAGACTACCAGGTGACGATCAGCGAACGCTTGCAGAAACTGCAGTCCAGAACGCTGGAATCCCTGGGTGTGAAACACTCATAGGGGCGTTTTTCGAAGCACTGGAAACGCTAACAGAGGGGCCCCAGGCCCCTTTTATTCGTCTGCATCCTAAGCCGGACGTGCTTATCCGCAATCCATCTGATGAAGGTGACAATCTGGAGCCGTCGGTCCCTATAATTACATAGAGAAGTCATCTATTCCCGACCACAGGGAGGGATAATCAATGAGACGGCTCTACTATCTTGCCCATAGCATCGACAGCGTCGACGAAATCTCCGAGGATCTGCACGAGCACGGTGTGACCGACTGGCGCTTCCATATCGTCAGTAAGGATGAGGCCGGGCTATACACCCACCGCCTGCACCGGGCCAGCGTGCTGGACCGTACCGACCTCGTCCGCTTTATCGAACGTGGCCTGATGATCGGCGCCGTATTCGGACTGGTGCTGACCATCAGCCTGCAGACGTTCAGCGGGCTTGAATGGCCACTGTTCGCCTGGATCGCCCTGGTCGCCTTCTTCACCCTGGCCGGTGGCTGGCTGGGCGGCTTCGGCGGTATCACCGGCGAGAACTACCGGATTCGCCGCTTCCATGATGACATCGAAAAGGGCGAGTACCTCGTCATGGTCGATGTCCCGAAGAAGTACATGGCAACGATGAAGCAATTGATGGCCGAGAATCACCCCGAAGCCCGGCTTCAGGGCGAAAGCTCCAGCTTCAACAACCCGTTTGTCGAGAGAGACGGCAAATTCCACGTCACCTGAGGCTCCAACCGAACGCCTGACCGCCGGGCCCGTCCGACATCTGAGGGGCCCGGCGGTGGATCAGGCGGTCTGCCTCATGTCCGCAGCCGTCCCCGGCGAGGGCATTGCCTCGGGCTGCAATGACAGCACCGTATGAAGCTTCTCGATCTGGCTGCGCAGCATATCGATGGAACGCTCCCCGGAAAGCGTCATGCTGATCTCAAGTTCCCCGGCATCCGTCTGAACCTGCATCTGTTCAATGCGGAACCCCCGAATCCGCGTGACCTGACAGAGCCGTTCGATGGCGGCAGCCTCAGCGGCCATGCGACAGGTGAGGGTGTGGGTCTTGGCGTTCTCTGTTGACGTTGTCATGCCACGTTTTCCTTGTGTTGGTCCTGGCGGTTTTTCTGCTTCTGGCTATGGGTGGCGTCCAGCATCTCGCGGTTGGACGCACCGGGCTTGACGATGGGCCAGACGTTTTCCGCCCGGTCGATGGCCACGTGCAGCAGCATCGGGCCGTCGTAGGCAAGGATGGTCTGGATGCCACGCCGTACCTGGTCGCTGCGGGAGATCTGCAGTGACGGAATGTCGAACGCGCGGGCCAGGGCGAGGAAGTCCGGGTTGTCGTCCAGGTTGATCTGGCTCTCGCGGTTGCCGTAGAACAGCTCCTGCTGCTGGCGGACCATGCCCAGGCACTGGTTATCCATGATCACCAGCTTGATCGGCAGGTTGTGGCGACGAATGGTGGCCAGTTCCTGGGCATTCATCATGAAGGAACCGTCGCCGGTCACGTTGATCACCGGCCGGTCCGGAAAGGCAAACTGCGCACCGATTGCCGCGGGCAAGCCGAAACCCATGGTGCCCAGGCCTCCACTGGTGAGATGGCTGCGGGGATGGTCGAAGTTGAAGTACTGGGCCACCCACATCTGGTGCTGGCCCACATCGCAGGCCACGATGGCCTCGCGGGGCGCAATGCCGGAAAGCTGCCGGATGAACTCCGGCCCTGAAATGGGCGCATGCGGGTCCTCGTTGATCGCCGCCTGGAAGCCGTGGGTCTTGCGCCAGGTGCGGCACTGCTCGCGCCAGTCGTCGATCGCCAACGGCTGCTCGCCCAGCCCATCAGCGAGGGCATCGAGAATGATATTCAGGTCTCCACGAAGAGCCAGGTCCGCCGGGCGCAGCTTATTGAGTTCGGCGGCGTCGGTATCGATATGGATCAGCCGGGCATTTGGGGCAAAGGTCTTCAAGACGCCGGTCGCGCGGTCGTCCAGCCGGGCCCCCACTACCAGCAACAGATCACAGCTATCAACAGCGATGTTTGCGGCTCTCGAACCGTGCAAACCCAGCATGCCGAGCTGATCGCTATTGTCGCGGCCCGGGTTGCCGATGCCTTTAAGGGTGACCACGTTCGGCAGTCCGGACTGGGTGGCGAAGCGTCGAAAAGCGGTTTCCGCGTTGGCCAGGCTGATGCCGCCGCCGCTGTAGAGCAGGGGGCGCCGGGCCTCGCGCAACATCGCGATAGCCGCATCAATCGTGTCGAGATCAAGAGTATCGGTGGCCGGCGCTCTATCCGACGGTTCGGGTTCATGCGCGACCTCTGCCAACAGCACATCCTTGGGAATATCGACCCAGACCGGCCCGGGGCGTCCGGAAGCCGCCAGCTGCAGGGCCTCTTCCATCACCTGCGGGATTTCATCGGCGGTGGTGACCAGATAACTGTGTTTAACGATGCCCAGGGTCATGCCCAACACGTCAGTTTCCTGGAAGGCATCGGTACCGATCAGCCCGGACGGCACCTGGCCGGTAATAACCAGCATGGGAATGGAATCTCGGTGGGCGTTGGCCACCCCCGTAATCAGGTTCGTCGCGCCAGGGCCGGAGGTGGCGATACAAACCCCGACCTTGCCACTGGCCCGGGCATAGCCATCGGCCGCCAGTGCACAGGCCTGTTCGTGGCGGCATAGCACATGCTCGACACCACCCACCGCCTGGTCCGCGACCAGCGCATCGTACAGCGGCATGATGCAACCGCCGGGGTAGCCGAAAACCGTTTCGATCCGGTGTCGTCTCAAGGTGTCGAGTATGTGCTGTGCAGCGTTCACGTCATTTTCCCTTCTTCTCGTTTGGCAAAAATTGCAGCAAAAAAAAAACCCCGGGACCTTTCGGTGCCGGGGGCTTTCGGTGTTCAGTCAGGCTGTTGTTAGCTCATCCTGTCATCCACGCAAAAGCCCCCGGATGGCACCACGACCACCAGGACTAGCTTCACGATGACGACAACAGAGTTACGGATCATTGGATCAATCTTTTGAGTACAACAGTTTGGATGGACAGAACATAACCCGAGGTTTTAGGTGGGGGCAAGCCTTTTTTGGTTTGGAGAGGTGGTTGGTTCGAGCTGGCTGGAAAAACGGTCTTGGTGACGGTGATTTTTGGGAGGTCTTTAGGGATAGCTCTATTTCTTAGCTGTATCAATAGGTTGGCGTATCACCGAAAAAACGGGGATATCAGTCGTGACGACCGTTTTGCCGTCTGTGACGTTTTGTTCAATTGTGTCGCTAGCGTTGACGTGCCGGGGGTTGCGGGCTAGTTTGAAGCGAATTTGGGAAGGGAAATATCGGTCGCCGGGATATCGGTCTTGGCGACTGATATACAAATGTTATGCCCCAAGGAATTTTCATGATGGACCCACAGAATGACCTCGAAGAGGCGTTAATCCAGGCTGCAAACGACCCTTCGAGTCGTCCCATGTTCTATAAGAAGCTCTTGGCGGCGAAAATTTTTGTTCTGGGATTCAGCGACTCTCCAGGCGAAGGCTTGAGAACCGTTGCTGAGGGAGAAAAGCTATCACTCGTAAACTGGGAAAAAAACGATGGAACGGCAGTAATACCTTTTTTCACTAGTCTTTCAGCATTGCAAAAAACTTTGGACGAGGAAGCGAGTTTTGTCTCTTTGGCGGCTAGAGACTTCTTCGAAATGACTAGAGGGTCAACTCTTTACCTTAACCCCAAGCTCGATTACGGGAAGGAGTTCTTTCCACACGAGATTGAGGCTCTTTTGGAAACCGGCATAAATCATTCTTTAACCCAACGAGTTGTGCAAGAAGCGACGCGTATACTACTGGGGCAACCGGCCGAGTATCCGGCGAGAATGGTCTCAGCACTTACTTCGCTCCTTTCCAAGCACTCAAATATAAAGGCAGCGTACCTTTGCATGATGCATGAGGAGGGTACTGATAAGTTGCCGACTCTTTTGGTTGGATTTGAGGGGGAGGGTGATCTGGCGTCGGCTATGAAAGAGGCGGGATCTGTTGTTGCAGATACGGCGCCTCCAGGAAAGCCTGTCGACTTTATTGAAGTAAGCAGGGGAGATTCAGGCGCCGCGAGTTACATGTACGAATCCGTCGAGCCGTTTTACCAGCGTAAATGGGGGGCAAGATTGAGAAATATGCTGCGTCCGGGTCGGGCATAACCAATCATTCCAGTTCGTTCCGGGCCTGAAGGCCCTCCACCGGACGGCCTTTCCTCCGCTTCGCTACGCAAAGGCCGCTGCTGAATTTTGGCGTTATGTGTCTTTATGAATGGTGACAGTATCTTACATGAGTTCCGAAGAGAGCTTGAGAAGCACGGGTTTTCTCACCGAATAGTGTGGTTGCATTGCGAGCAAATTCGACTCACGAAGAGCGGACTTTTTATCTATGCTCTGAATGGGTTCCCCAGTGATGAGCAGATCAGGGCCACATACGATAAGCACTCGGCGAGTTTCGAGTGCGGAGCGACTTTAATGCTTGTCGCTGCCTCAACGCGGGAAAGTTACTGCACTTTGCTAATGGACTCTTTCGGTTCCGACACTGACCGAGAGGTTCAGAAGAACATCTACATATGGGCAAATGAGCCTTACGTGGAGAGTTTCGAAATTGTCTGTACTAGGCTTGGGTGGCTCCTTTGCAAGCTGAAGCCTGCAGTTCTAAGCAGTTTGGACTATGCCTTCGCTGTTAAGCAGGCCTACACATAACCAGGCAAGTCACGGCGACGGTTACTGCATTGCGGCTTCGCCTCCATTCCGCAACCGCGCGTGCTTAGCGGCGTTATGACTGGAGGAGCATGAAGTTACCGACTGTTTTGGCCATTCTTTTTCTCTTCGGTTGTGACGCAAAGGCAGAGAGCGTTTTGGAAAATTCCCCACAGGTAATCGCCAGTCTCGAAAGCCTCGAGGCGCGGGATAAGTTTGATGAAGACGTGAGCTCGTTTTATCCGGGGGCACCGAGCGAATCCCAGAGGCTCAAAGCGGAGACTATTCTCAATAGGGCGATCGGTTCGTTGATCAAATTTGGCAAGCCTGGCCCTTCGGAAGAACAGTTCTGGCAAGTAATGGAAATAGCCGCAAGAGCCTACGCTGTTATGGACTCTGAGGAGATGGATCGTGCTCTCTCATACATGGAGGAGATAATGGATATCTATGGTATCCAAAGTTCTGGGGGCAGACTCAATCGATGGCGTTACGGTTTTGACCCATCTTAGTCATAACGATACGGTCAACCGGACGCCAAAAGCTGACCGCTTTTGGTTCCCTTCGCTAGCGCTCCGGCGCCGGTTACCTTGGCGTTAGGAATTTTTGGATACGGATTGCCAAATGGACGAAAACCTAAAAAAAGAATTGTTCAGCAAGGCGTTTGTCAAAGCGTTAGCCGCCCAAGCTGGGCTGAGAAGCTCTGAGCCGGACGTCGATGATGATAGCGTCGATGTTATTGTTCGGGGCAGAGGATATAGAGCCGCGATCCGCAACCCCCAAATTGATGTTCAGCTGAAATGCACTGCAATCGACGAGGGAGACGAGAAATATCTTAAGTTCTCCCTTCCCCTCAAAAACTACAACGAATTAAGAGGGGAGGACATTATTTGCCCGAGGTACCTTTTTGTTTTAGTGGTGCCGAAGGATTGCGGAGATTGGCTTGTTCATGAACCAGCTTTTAGTGTCCTAAAGCATTGTTGCTATTGGATTTCACTAAGAGACATGCCTGAAGTCTCTAACAAATCAAAAGTCACCATAAACATACCCAGAAGTCAGAGACTCACCTCTGAGAGCATACTTTATCTGATGCAAATGGCTAGCTCAAAGGAGGCCGCATGAATTCCTTTGAGACCAACAGAGCCGTAGAAGATATTGTTCCGAACCAACTAGCAAAATACTTGATTGCTACCGGCTGGATAGATGATGGGGCAATAAGCAATAAGGCCAAAATTTGGCATAGGCCTGAAGAAGCCTATTTTGACTTAGAGGTAATCCAGCCTCTTAATTCGGAATTGCGCGATTACTACCTGAGAGTGAGTGAAGCAATACAGGTCATCTCGGAGTTTGAAGAGAGAACTTTTGGAAGAATTACTGAAGAAATAATCAACTATGATTCAGACATAATCAAGGTAAGGGTTGTTAGCCCCGATGTGGAAGGCGGGGCTATCCCAATAGATGATGGCGTTCTTTTGTTTGAGAGAGCCAAAGACCTATTGGTTTCGTCCACTTTGTCTGCCTTCAAAAAGAAGAAATTTTTCTCGGGAAGCTGGCCGGCTGCGGCAAGAGATTTTCTGGATACTTTAAGGTTTGGCCAAACTGAGCGTGGTAGTTACGTCGTTAATGTTATTGCGCCATTAATAAAATTTTCGCATGAAAGCTTTCTCGAGGCTGATAGGTCTATTACTAGATCAGTGAGCAATAATCTCTCCACAAGTTTACAAGCAACCATATCAGCCATTAATAAATATGAGAAA
This sequence comes from Marinobacter nanhaiticus D15-8W, assembly GCF_036511935.1. NCBI lineage: Bacteria > Pseudomonadati > Pseudomonadota > Gammaproteobacteria > Pseudomonadales > Marinobacteraceae > Marinobacter > Marinobacter nanhaiticus. The sequence goes on from NZ_AP028878.1 coordinate 1,614,885, forward strand.
ACCAAAGATCTAATGGCATTTGAGGAAGTGGTGTCAAGCGGTGTAAGCGCTAACCTTTGCGATGCCCTCATCGGGATTAGTGGCAGTAGAAAAAATAGGGACGTTGAGATATCCATTGAGCTAGCTCCCTCGGAAAAGGACTCTCATGAGATAATCACATTGCATAGGTTTTCAACGGTCCATATTCCTGTTCTAGAAACTGCTTCGGAATATTACAAAGGTAATTATGTAATTAGAAATTATGAAGTTTATGGCTTGGTGGTGAGAATGGATCATGAGCCGTCAGAGGACTATGGAACTGTTAGGGTGAGCTCTATGGTCAATGGTTCAGAGAAGAATATTTCAATGGAGCTAGGATTAGATGACTATTGGGAAGCAGTTAGAGCTCACAAGCCAAATATACCAGTAACTTGCCAAGGTGATTTACACGTAACACCCAGATCCGCGTATTTGGTGAATCCACGGGGCTTTAAAGTTTTGGATAAGCCGGATTTATTTGATGACGAATACTAGCCAATGCGTCAACGGGAACAGTTTCCCGGCGCAGTGGCGGCTCCTAATGATGGGGGCGGATTGATTTAATTTTGATCAGCGTGGCGTAATCTCGAGCTTCCGCCTACCCACTCGTCCGGCTTGAGAAATCTAATTGGGTCCTACAAGGCGGGCCGCTAGCAAGGCGTCATCTTCAACGGGGCTGCTGCCACTCGAAGAGGGCAGGGACTATCGAGTGGAGTACTGGATTAGGTGGGCTATCCCAAAAGTACTTGGCAGCTGCCCCGGTCAGGGGGTCGTCGGTAACCCAACTGTTGGCAGGCTGCTTTCAAGCTGAAGGTTATAATATTGATGGGTGTCCCGCTTGGCTTGAGAAACAGCAGAGGGCGGTATGATGTGGAACACCGCTGCCTGTCTCGCTAATTGAGCGACGACGGCTTATCATACAGCGCTTTGTAAATCCTGAAATCGAGAGCATATGTCATTACCCCCGTGTCCAAGTTGTCAGTCTGAGTATGTGTATGACAGTAAATAGGACACCCACCTCAAAATGAACCCAAGATTCGGCAGACTCACGCAACTGCCGTAATCAATCCCGTCGATGCTACCTAAATGGGTTTGATCAGACAGGAAATTATTAGCGAATCGCGTTCTGCTGTAGGGCAAACCCGGCAATACGACATTTCGGACAATAGAGGACTGCTGCCACTCAAGGAGGGCAGGGGTGATTCGGGTGGTGGTATGGTTTAGGTGGGCTATCCCAACAGTACTTGGCAACTACCCAGGCCAACGGTTCGTCGGTAACCCAACTGCTGGCAGGCCGTCTTTAGACTGAAAGCGGTACCAACCAATCCTTTGAAGCGGCTCTCAAAACTCCGACTCATGTAGAGCCAATGCTGAGGATCGATGGCGAGACGCTCGAGAATGGGCGGTAACCCTTCGGTAATATGACCTCTTTTATCGTCCCTCAGCTGGCGGCCGGTCCAGTCCACCAGTTCCAGGTAGTCCTCCAAACGGAAGGGTAACCCTGCCGGCATGCCATTTCGCGGATTGCCTGCAAACGGAAAGAGGCCGAAGGGCTGGGAGTGGGCTTCACGAAGGTGTTGTCGCACACGGGCTCTGACCGAAGTGAATCCGCTGGCCTCCGGCGTTTTTGCGATGCCGGCGCGGACGGGGTTCAGATCGACGTATGCCAGGCAGGCAGCCAGGGCCTGCTCATCCAGCAACGCCTGGGACTTGAAGCGACCCTCCCAGAACCGGCCGGTGCAGCCATCCTCCAGGTTGGCGCGCCGGGCGATGTCCTCGTTCAGACAACGCATAAACCAGCTGATGTCCTGCAGTCGGGCCCGCCAGGTCTCGGCCTGTTCTTCCAGTTTGCGTTGTTCGATGTCCCGCAACGGCTCGCCCCGCAGGTAGTGTTGGCTGAAGAGCGTGCCCTTGAACAACTGATGCCAGCGCTCGACGGTCGTTCTCAAAGACCACTGTTCGGCTTCGGCCTGGTTGATATGCAGCACCACGTGGACATGGTTGCTCATCACGGCGTAGGCGCAGATTTCCAGGGCAAAGACGGTAGCGAGCTTGAGTAGGCGGTTTTCAATCCAGGCCCTGCGATGGGAGAAATCCTGACCTGTTACATGATCCCGGCCACAGAGAAAGGCGCGGCGGACACAGCGGCTGACGCAGTGATAATAGGGTGTCGCTTCGAGGGCGACCTGGGCTTTCCTTGCCCGGGGCATTGGCAGTTCCTTCTTTCGGTTGCTGTATGGATGAACAGTATCAGAAGGTGGCGCGACGGGCTATGTTTTCTGTGAGTGTCCAGCTAGGAGGAGGCCTGGGTCAGCGCTCCAACGGGGTGGCAGCATGCTCATCAGGGCAGGATTACCAGGTGATCGGGTAGCTCATTGCGCTCGTGGGTGGCGGGAACATGCTCTTTTAATAGCTGGCCACAAGCAGCAATGCAGTCAATAAACCCCTGCCGGGTTTGACCCTGGCGTACCTTTGCGGTGAAGTCGGCGACGATGCCTTCCCATACCGAGTTGTCCAGCACATTGGCAATGCCCTGATCTACCAGAATCTCTACATAGCGCTCAGCTTCAGAAACGAAGATCAGCATGCCGGTGGAGCCTTCGGTATGGTGAAGGTTCTGCTCCAGGAACTGTCGCCGCGCGAGGTTGGAAGCCCGCCAGTAACGCACCTGCCGGGGAATCAGGCGGGTGTTGATACCGGGCACCCGGAACAGCAGGCTAAGTAGGATGAACGTACCCCACTGCACCAGCATCAGCATGTCGGCACCGAACCAGTTGCCGAAGTAATTGGCAATGCCCGGCACCAGCAACGCCAGGATGCCGGCCCAAAGTAGTGGAATATAGCTGTAGTTGTCGGATTGGGCCGTCAGTACGGTAACCAGTTCGGCGTCAGTTTCGCGTTCCACGTCGTTGATGGCGGCGGTAACGGCTTCCTGATCGGTTTTGCTTAATAATGTCATGATTTTGTGATTCTCATTGTCAGGTGAAGGGATTCAGCGCACTCGCCGTTAGGTGCAGAGCTACCAGCCACCGGAGGCACCACCGCCGCCGAAGCCACCTCCGCCGCCGCCAAAGCCACCACCCCCGAAGCCGCCGCCCCGGCCGCCACTCAGCAGAGCTGCGCCTAACAGGGCTGCGCCACCGCGCCCTCCGCGGCCACCGCGACTGCCGATCACGAACACCACGGCCATCATGATAATGAAGGCCAATGCAACCATGCCGGCTTTGGGTTTTTCCTGGACGGCACCGCTTTGCTGGTCTTGCGCGACGGCCATGGGCTCGCCGCCGAGCACCTGGATCATGGCTTCAGCGCCGTTAACAATACCTGCTTGAAAATTCCCCTGACGGAACGCCGGAGTAATAATCCGATTGATGATGACCGAGGAGTCAGCATCGGTGAGCCTGCCTTCGAGACCATAGCCGACCTCGATGCGTATCTTGCGTTCTTCCTTAGCCACGATCAGTAAGGCGCCATTATCCTCGCCCTCCTGACCGATACCCCAGTGCCTGCCCAGTTGGTAGCCAAAATCCTCAATTGGGAAACCCTGGAGGTCTGGCAAGGTAACTACTACAACCTGTTCGGTGCTGGCCTGCTCATGGGCTTGGAGCATCTGGCTCAGGTGCGCCTCCACGTCAGGAGACAGCATCTCGGCGCGGTCCACTACACGGCCCGTCAGTTCGGGAAATTTCGGGGTGGACTGGGCCCAGATGGTGGCTGGCAGCAATACCAGTAAAACCAACAGCATGCTTTTGCGGAGCTGGACAGCCATCAGAATTCCACCGCGGGTGCTTCATCGGCATTTTCCGTGGTGGCTTCAAAATTGGCGCGGGGCTCCAGATCGCTGTACAGAATGCTGTGCCAGATTTTGCCCGGGAAGGTGCGCAGTTCGGTGTTGTAGCGTTCCACCGCCTGAATGAAATCCCGGCGCGCGACGGCAATGCGGTTTTCAGTGCCTTCGAGCTGAGATTGCAAAGCTAGGAAGTTCTGATTCGACTTCAGATCCGGATACCGTTCCGACACCGCCATCAAACGGCTGAGGGCGCTGCTGAGCTCGCCCTGGGCCTGCTGGAACTGCTGTAGCTTCTCGGGATTGTCGAGAATGCTTTCGTCCACCTGAATCGATGTGGCCTTGGAGCGTGCCTCAATGACTGCTGTCAGGGTTTCCTGCTCTTGGGCTGCGAAGCCCTTGACGGTTTCCACCAGGTTGGGAATCAGGTCGGCCCTGCGCTGGTATTGGTTTTCCACCTGGGACCAGGCAGAGGTGACTTTTTCATCGTAAGTGGGAATGTTGTTGATCCCACAGCCACTCAGTAACAGAACCAATGCCATCAGCGGTGCCAGCTTCCAGGCACTCCACTGTTGAAAGGGTTTATAAACGATTCCCATAGTGCTTTTCCCGGTGGAGAATACATTAAGAAGGGATGATGACTGGCTCTCAGGCCGAAGCATCGAACTACCCTCTAGTTGGGGGCAGGGTCAATGTTTTCAAGGTGGCCAGCGTATCCGTGCCCAACGTCACTTATGGAACAGGGCCATTACTGAGCGGTGGTAAGTAAATGGTAAATCTATCTTGGATTAAGATAGGTGCCGGCTGGCCCCAATCTCTCCTGTCTTTATCGCTTGCTACTGCGGTGAACAAAAAGACAACGGAAACGACGGTTCGTACAGGGCAGAATCGATTTTTCAACGATGTCATCATGTCTGAATCGTGATGATCATGTTTATCGTTTGGAGGCGAAGTTCACGCTGGGCATCAAGGCACAACACGCCGCCTTTGCCGAGTCTATGGAGAGCATAAGCGTCGAGCCAGGATTGGCCAGACTCTCGCGCGCAAGATAGACAGGTATACCAGAGGCGACCACTTTTGATGCAAAGCACCAGCAGCCTGGCCCCCGTCCCGCATACGCTTTTCAAGACAGATGCTTTGCCGGCGTCTGACCGTTTCGATGCCTGGCGAGAAGGCGTGTCACCCCTTTTTGATGCCGTTCCGGAAACCGAGCGGGATGTGCACGCATTCGAAGCCCGCGTGGAAAGCTTCAATTTAAATAACATGTTCTTTGGTAAGAGCGAGTTCTCTGCCCATCGCTTTCGCCGGGACGCGGGTCACGCTTCGGCAGAGTCAGACCATTTTCTGGTGCAGCTCTACACGAAGGGTGGCTATGAGGGCTACAACGGCTTCCATCAGCTCCAGGTCGGTCCGGGGGATATCAGCCTGTTGGACCTGGGGCAGCCGCTAGCCACACGGGCCAGGGCATCGCAGAACCTGTCGCTTGTTATTCCGCGTGAACTGCTGCTCTCCCTTGTGCCGCCCCATAAGCTCGCTTGTGGTTCCGTCCTGAAAGGGCAGTCTCCGCTGGGCAGGATACTGGGAAGCCATCTGTTAAACGTCTGGCAAAACGTGCGCTCGGCTTCCATGGAAGAGCTCGAGGCCATTAACCCTATGTTGCTCGGCGCCATTGTGGGGGCGTTCGCCGCTGGCGTCAGCGAACGCAACGCCCATGGGGTAACGTTGGATAGCGCCAAGCTTGAGACGATACAGCGCTACATCCAGGCCAACCTGAGCAGTGAGCTTACGCCCGATCAGCTGTGTCAGCATTTCAACTGTTCCCGTGCTCGACTTTATCGCCTGTTCGCCCCGTTAGGCGGTGTGGCCAACTACATCCGGCAATGCCGGCTGGTGCGCTGCCGCGACGAACTGAGCCGCCCTGGCGGCAAGGCCAAAGTGTTGGACATCGCCTTGCGCTGGGGATTCAGCAGCCACAGCCACTTTTGCCGCCTGTTCAAGCAAGCGTTTGGCTTGAGCCCAAGCGATGTGATCAGTCAGGCACAGGATGCGTCAGGTTCGGGCAGGTTGCCTACCGGAAGCCCGGCCAGTTCGTCGACGCCTGAATTTCACCACTGGCTGAGACAGCTGTCATAGTAATCACGGCCCGCGTGAGACAGAGGGTCAAGAAAACCAGAGACGCATCGTCAAGCAAGTCTTCCTTTCGATACTGATAATTCCAGTCTACGTGCCAGTGTGTTCCGCCGCACTGCACGGAAACTCGAATTTGCTCCTTACCATCGGGGTCAGTATCAGCCATGACAGTACCGTTCGGCTCGGCGTTCTGCCGCATTTTGCTTGTGACAGCCATTCTGGGCCTTGCGGCTTGCGATGACGACTATTCCGCGACTTCTTCTGAGGTGCAGTCTCCGACGACGGGCGAATCGACGCCTGACGCGCCCTCGTCCGATGACCCCAGCCTTGAGGACTCCGACATGCCGTCGGAGCCAGAAACGCCCACCACTGAAGCTCCCACCACCGAAAGCCCCCTGGAGGTATCTGGCTACATCGTTAATGGACCGCTGGACGGAGCGACGGTCAGCGTTTATAGCCTTGAAGGCGTATTGATAGGGAAGGCTATGACCAATGCGGAAGGATTTTACCAGGTTGACGTGAGCGCCCCGCCGCCTTACCGCATCGAAGTAGAGGGCGGTCTGCTGGATGGCAAGCCCTACACGGGGGTTCTCGAGGCCCCCTGCGTAACGGCAGTTCGTTGCAACGCGACACCCGTCACCACCGCCGTTTCTCTGCTGATGCGCGAAGGGGGCTATAACCGCGATGAAGCCATGGCAAAGGTCAATTCGCGCACAGGCATGGATTACGACCCGTTCCTGCGGGTGTACGTGGATAAAAAGCCGGCCCCTGAATTTGATCTGGCGAGCGCACGCGAGTATATCCACGGCGGTGACGAACTCGCAGCATGGGTAGAAGACCTGGTTGAATGGGCAACTCAGCCGATTGAGAAACAACACGTGCCGGCGGGCGTCGTATACCGGCACACTGTCACAACCTCGGTAGGAACCGGGACCGGAGGCGCCTTCAACGTTGCCAGGAAAACGGTAGTTCACGGCAAGTCGACAAGCTTCATCGTGACACCCGCCACCGGTTACAGCATTGCGTCCGTCACTGGTTGCGGCGGTACATTGGTCGGAAATACCTTCACCACAGGCACTATCACGGCCGCTTGCATGGTGACTGCACACTTCGAAACAACCAGTTATACCGTGAGCATCGAGGCTGGTGTGGGTGGTACCGTTGACCCTTCGTCCAGCCAAACGGTGCAACACGGCGAGGCAGTTTCGTTCGGAGTGACGCCCGCCAAAGGATTTGCCGTGGACAAGGTCGACGGCTGCGGCGGCAGCCTGAACGCTGGCACCTACACTGCTAGTCATATCGTCGGTGACTGTACAATCACGGCCAGCTTTCGGGTGGATCTGGCCGCCCCCCAGAATGTGCGGGCGAGCAAAGGCGAGGGGCAGGTCACCCTAAGCTGGGACCCTGTTGAAGATGCGCAGAGCTACGACATCACTTACGCCACCGAAACGTTCGACCCGGACAACCCCGCGGTCGCCAAAGGCTTCGATGTTGAGCCGGATGTGGCGGCCTCGCCCTTCACGATCAATAACCTCATCAACGGCGCAAAATACCATTTCGCCATCAACGGTAATACCGCAACGGGTCACCTCGATGGGGCCTCCAGCTCGCTGATTTCGGCAACGCCACAGCTCTCGGGGCCAGTCTGCTACGGCAAGAAAGCCAGCGATCCGACCGTATGCAGCGGCCGCGGGGTCTGTTCCAGTAACAACACCTGCGACTGCGCCTTCGGACTGGTTACCGGCAGGGAATGCGACGTAGAGTTAAGGTTTGCGAATGGCGAGACCTCCTATACCTGGCCAACGAATGTTGACCGGCACAGCATAATTCAAGGGCCGGCATTACCCGTCGACAGGGACGATGTTTATACCTGGACGTTTAAAATTGTCGCGGATGGCTACCACCCAGCGCGGAACGGTATGTCATTTGGGCTTGCGAGTTACCCGCAAATTTATCCTATAGCACATGAACTTGGGATGTATGCGGATGAGTGGGCGTATAGTGGCCGGGATGGGTTAAGACGTCACGTCGACACAGCGCATTTCGGAACTGCCCTTCGGACGCAAGGGGAGTATGTAAAGTTCGAGTACTATACACGTACCGGCAGAGTGAACGTTTACACCAAACGCTTGGGAGAATCGACTTTTTCCCTTGAGGCGAATGAGCCTCTGTTTGAGGAAGGCGTAGCTCCGCCAGAAGGTAGGCTACTGCATATTGCGGTGTCAGCTATGGCGTGGAAGACCGTGACGGTTGAGTTTGTTGAGTGAACGGCTCAAATGTTGATGAAACGGGGGAGAGCTATTGGCCGCTGAGTAGAGGCACGAGATTAAGTGTCAGCTGCCTGGGGCGCCCCGCCTCGTCCGTTGTCGTAAAACGGCGCGGCGCTCCCTAGCCCATTCACATGCTGCGGTGATTCGCGACGGCCTCCTCGAGCGTCGGTTTCATTTCCTGAATCTGCTTGTCCAGTTGCCGGGGGTTCTGCTGGTTGGCGTCGAGCATGCCCTGACTGTTCTCGTCGGCACGGACGACGCTCAGCTCGTCAGCCTCCAGGCCTTCCACCAGCGCTTGTGCCACGCCTTGCGGCGTGTCATAGGCGAAGCCCGCCTTGTCGCCCAGGCCGGCGGTTTCCATCATCGGGGTGTCTGTGGCGCCCGGATACACCGTCATCACATGAATGCCCTGATCGATGAGTTCACGGCGCATGGCTTCGCCGAAGTGCGCGATGCCGGCTTTCGTGGCGCCGTAGGTGGCGTAGAACGGCATGCCCAGCAGGCCGAAAATCGAGGAGATATTGACGATGGCGGCGCCTGTGCTTTTCCGGAGCGAGGGTAGGGCTGCGCGTGTCAGCAGGATCGGAGCGGTGAGGTTGATTTGCAGCTGCTGCTCCACATCGGCTTCGGAGAGATTTTCCAGCCAACCGGCAGAAACGACGCCCGCATTGTTCACGAGAATATCGAGACCGCCAAACGCCTGAACCGCTTTGTCGATCACTGACTGTCGCCAATCGGCATCGGTCACGTTGCCCGGCACGACGATCGCTTCGCCGCCCGCCTGTTCAACGCCGGCCCGGGTTTCGTTAAGCGCATCTTCACTACGCCCGGCAAGCACGAGATTTGTTCCCTTTTGTGCAAAGGCCAGTGCAATTTCGCGCCCAATGCCTCGGCTGGCGCCTGTCAGTAAGATGGTTTTGCCGGATAGCTCCATGGGTAGTCTCCAGCGTCAGGTGAGAGTGTGCGCAGGGTAGGCGCGGTTTGTGGCGAAGCGACTCGTCGCACTGCACGCTCTGTTAATCACCGTACGGTATGTTGTGCAACGGGATCAATGCGCCGGGGAGTTTGAGTCGGGTTGGAATTGAAATGGATCGATCCCGATTGCCGAATACATATCACTCCTCTTGCCGATAAGGCAACGCTTCCAATGCCGCATCCCGATAATCGATCACATCCTCCGCCTCATCCAACGTAAACTGCTCGATCGCCTCGGCAAACCCCGGGTGCGCCACCCAATGCCACGAGTGCGTCAGTTGCGGCTCGAACCCGCGCACCAGCTTGTGCTCGCCCTGGGCCCCGGCATCGAAACAGCGAAAGCCCTTGTCGATGGCCAGTTCGATGCCCTGGTAGTAGCAGGTCTCGAAATGCAGGTGCTGGTAGTCTTCCAGGCAGCCCCAGTAGCGCCCGTAGAGCGTGTCTTGCCCCAGCAGGAATAGCGCGCCGGCGATCATCTCACCGTCCTTTACGGCCATGACCACATGCATCTGTTCCGGCTGGTTCTCCTTCAGGGCCTGGAAGAAACCCCTTTTCAGGTAGGGGCGTTGGCCCCGTTTGAGGTAGGTGGCCTGGTAGAACACGTAGAAGGCGTCCAGCACATGATCCGGCAGTTCGTGCGCCGGAAAGTGCCGGAACTCGATGCCCTGTTCGCTGACTTGCCTGCGCTCCTTGCGGATGGATTTGCGCTTGCGCGAGGTGAGGGTGGCCAGGAAATCGTCGAAGCTCTGGTAATCCCGGTTGAACCAGTGGAACTGGCAGCCGATCCGGTGCAGCCGGCCGTCGAGATCCAGTAGCGACTGGTCCCGGGCGTTGGGAAACAGCAGGTGCCACGAGTGGCAGCTGAGGGCTTCCGCGACCTGATCCAGGGCGGCATGCAGATCTTCAGGGCGGAGCCGCTCGCGGAATTCGGGCTTGAGCAGTAGTCGTGCACCTTGGGACGGCGTGAACGGCACGGCCATCAGCAGCTTCGGGTAGTAGTCCATGCCATAGCGCTCGTACGCGTCTGCCCAGGCCCAGTCGAACACGTACTCGCCCATGGAGTGGAGCTTGCGGAACGCAGGAATGAGGCCGACCAGCTCTCCACCCTGGATGAGTTTCAGGTGCGCGGGTATCCAGCCGGTCTGCCGGGTTGTGCAGCCACTACGCTCCAGCGCCGCGAAGAACGCATGGCGCAGGAACGGGTTATCGGTACCGCTGAGCGCGTCCCAGTCCGCTTCGCTGATGTCGTCGATGGAGCCGACGGACTCGATGCGAAGGGCTGGGACGGTCGTTGTCGAGGATTCGGCCATTGTCGGTTCAGGCTCGCAGGTTGGTGAGCCTCTAACCATACGCTAACTGGCCGGTTTCGATCACGTGGTGAGGATGGCTTCAGTCGTGACGCGGACCTTTCGGACCTTTTCCCCAACCTCGCTCACGCATCTCTTTCCTATCTTCCTCGCGTTCGGCCTGCATCTTGGCCCAGATCTCGCGCTGTTCGTCATTCAGCACGTTGTAGATGGCGCGATAATGCTCGGCACGAGCCTCGACACGGGCGCGGGCAGCTTCGGCAGCCTTGTCTGCGGCGGCCTGCAGGCTTTCCTTGTACTCGCTGCTGTCCGGGTCGCCGGTCATCAGATGGGGGCGCTCACCGCCATGCATGTCCTTGAAGCGTGCCTTGCGCTGCTCCATACCCTGCCTGAAGATGTCGCGCATCTGGTCGCGCTGCGCTTCGGTGAGGTTCAGCCGTTCGGCCATGTGGTCGAAGCGATGCTGCATCTCGGCACGGCGGTCTTTCATGTCATGGTGCATTGCTGGGCGATCGCGTTCCCAGTCGCCGGGGCCACCGTGGGACCACGCCAGGGGGCTGGCAACCAGTGCGGCGGTCAGGGCCGCGGGAATCATCAGTCGGGATCGTTTGAACGCTTTCATGGGCGTACTCCTGATTGCTAGGGATAGTTCGAATCAACAGGCCCTAGACTATCCAATTCAATGTCAGGTTCTGTCAGGGCAACGTAAAGGTTGGGTAAAGTGCGCAGGGTGGCGGGGTGCGCAGATACGAGCGTGATAGACTCCGTTCACTGATGCATAGAGCAAGGTTGGGACATAGGGTGCAGGATCGTATTCTGCTGATCGAAGACGACGAGGAGCTCCGCGGCCTGTTGGCGCGCTACCTGAACGGCCAGGGTTTCGTGGTCCGCGAGGCCGCAACGGGTAACGACGGTTTGGCACTGGCCCAGGATGAACTGGCCGATCTCGTGGTGCTGGATATCATGCTGCCGGACATCAACGGCCTCGACGTCTTGCGCCAGCTTCGGTATCGCACGCGCCTGCCGGTGATCCTGCTGACGGCCCGTGGCGAGGAGACCGACCGTATTGTCGGCTTCGAGGTCGGGGCCGATGACTATATTCCCAAGCCTTGCAATCCCCGGGAACTGGTGGCCCGTATCCAGGCCGCGCTGCGACGCGTTGCCTGGGACCAGGAAACGGAGGGGCCCCGCGCCCAGACCATCGGCGACCTGCGTATCGAACCGGATGAGCGCCGGGTCTACCAGGACGACCAGCCGGTGGAGCTGACGGCGACCGAATACGAAATCCTGCAGGTACTGATCAGCCGGGCCGGTTCCGTGGTGCGCAAGACCGACCTGATGCAGTGGGCGCTCGGGCGCCGCCTTACACCCCACGACCGTACCCTGGACATGCATGTGAGCAACCTGCGACGCAAGCTGGACAAGGGTGAATCCTCCCGCATCGAAACGATCAGGGGGCTGGGCTACAGCTATCGGAGACCTGCATGAAGTCGCGCTTTTTCCTGCCGTTGTCATGGCGCATCTTTTTCCTGATCTGGTTCGCCATGGCCCTGGCGGTGGTGTTGAGCAATGCCGCGATCCAGGAGTGGGCGCGCCGGGAACGGGTCCAGTTGGAACAGCGCGAGGACCTGGCGCAGCTAGCCAGCCAAGCGGTGGCGATCAAGGAGGCAGGGGATCGACGCCAGGCGTTTCGTCTGCTTCGGGAAGCGGGTGAGCGGGAGCGGTTGCACCTGTTCCTGATCGAAGGCGAAGAAATGCGTGATCGCCACCGTCCCGGATTCCAGCCCCAGCGACCGGCCGTTATCGACGCACCGGAAGGCCACCGGCTCGTGGTCTGGCCCCGGGCCGGCAGCGACGGCTGGCTTGATCCTCGCCTTTTCCGCTCGTTCGAGCTGGGTCTGACGTTCATCCTGATTACCCTGGCCTGCTGGTGGATTGCGCGCCGTATCAGCCGGCCGCTGCGGGATATGGAGGGCACGGCCCGTGCCATCGCCAAGGGCGATACCGGCCTGCGGGTTCGGAATGCCGTCGCCAATCGACGGGATGAGATCGGCGCGCTGGCCCAGGCCTTTAATGCGATGACCGACCGCCTGTGCCAGTTGCTGGAACGCCAGCAACAACTCTTGCGGGACATTTCCCACGACCTGCGTACTCCGCTTGCGCGGCAGCGCGTGGCCATTGAATTGGCGAGGGACAGCGTCGACGATCCGGACATCATGGATTCGATCCTGCGCCAGAACGAACGTCTGGAGGCCATGACGGCCCAGATCCTGACGTTGCACCGGCTGGGCGCCAAGGGGCAATCGATGGCCCAGGAGCCGGTGAATATGACCAAGGTTCTCAACGATGTGTTGCAGGGGGCGGCCGACTACGCGGAGCAGAACCGGGTCGATTGCAAGCTGGAAGTCGCCGAAGGCGCCCGCCGCGCGACGGTCCTGGGGGATGCCAGCCTGATCCATCGAGCGCTGGATAATGTGCTGCAGAATGCCCTCGACCATACGCCGCCCGGGCGTGTCGTCAACCTGCACCTGGTGGTCGCGGGTAAGTGGCTGACATGTGAGATCGCGGATCAGGGCCCTGGCGTGCCGGAATCCGATCTGCCCAACTTGTTCGAGCCGTTCTTCCGCTCCGACCAGGCCCGGGGTGGCAAAGGCTGGGGGCTGGGCCTGGCGATCGCGCGGGATATCATGCAGGCCCACGATGGGCGGATTGCCGCCGAGAATGGCTCAGCGGGCGGACTTGTCGTGCGGCTCGACTGGCCGGTCTTCACCTGAAGGCGAATCGGTATCGGGTTTCAGGCGTTCGACGCCCGAGAAGTCGATACCTTCGGCCAGTTCGTCTTCACCGAAGCGGATGCCGCAACCGGCCTTGATGACCTTTACCGGGCTCGCTGTACCCGCCCGTTGCGTGAACTCTTCGTCATCCTGTTGCACCGAACGGCTCATGTTCCTTCCTCCAAGTCCTTGATAAGCTGAATTATCGAAGGCGCCCTAGTTAACTCTATCGTCGATCAACCGAGCGGAACTCATGCAAAACGGCTGTCTAAGTGAATAAAGACGACCTTACAACGAAAGATTACCCCATTCCGGCGGAATCGATAGAGCGGGAAATCGAGATCAAGAAAAGCCGGTTTATCGCCAGGGTGAAAGCCGTGAGTTCCCGGGACGAGGCGATGGCTTTCCTGGAGCAGGCCCGGGTCGATTTTCCAGATGCCCGCCACCATTGCTGGGCGTACCAGATCGGTCGCCCCGGCGCCGCAACCCAGGCGGCAATGAATGACGATGGCGAGCCCTCCGGTACGGCGGGCAAGCCGATACTGAATGTGATCCAGCACAAGGACATGGGCGATATCATGGTCGTCGTGATCCGCTACTTCGGAGGCATCAAGCTTGGGGCAGGCGGGCTGGTGCGAGCCTACGCCGGCACCACGGAGGCGGTGCTATCGGATGTGCCAAGGAAGACCCAGCGGCCGATGCGCGGCTTGTCGCTGGACCTGGATTTTGCCCTGGAGCAGCCTGTGCGCCATTGGTGCGAGCAGCATGAGGCGGAGGTGACCGGTGTGGACTATGGTGAAAGTGTGACGATGCGGGTTTTGGTCCCCGAGGATCATCATGCCGCCTTCATTGCTTTCTGCCGTGCCGCGGGTATTAGCCTGCCCACGGTCGAAACCGGTGCCTCCGAGGATTGAGCGTGTTCGTATGCCGACCAGATTCTTGGGATTTTGAGTTCCTGGAATTTTCGAAACCGACGGAGGAGTAGAAGTCTATGCGCTACCTGATCTTGGTGATGTTGCTGGGCCTGGTTTCGGGCTGTGCCAGTATCGTTCACACCGATTACGATGCCGGTGCCTCTTTCGGCAACTACCAGACCTGGGCCTTCGCACCGAACGAAGGAAAGAGCGGTTTCCTGAGCCTGGACGGCGCGCGGGTCGAGAATGCGATCCAGCGTGAGATGCGGGGCGAGTCGCTGACCCAGGCTGAACCGGATGCTGCGGATCTGCTGGTGTCCTATCGCGTTGAGGATGCCGAGAAGTTGGAGACCAGAGGGTTTACCTATGGCTTCGGCCTGGGACGGGGCAACTTCGGCTTTGGTCTGTCCACGCCGCCGGATGTGCGCGAAGTGAAGCAGGGCAAACTTGTTGTCGAGTTGGTGGACCGCACCTCCGAGCGCGTTGTCTGGCGTGGCGTGAGTCGTCGTTATCTCGATGAGAGTCAGTCCCCGGAGGATCGCATCGAGTTGATTGATGAGGTGGTTACCGCCATGTTTGATCGTTATCCACCAAGCTGAAGCTGTCGCCTATGAGCTGGGTCACTGTTGCTCGCTATTCATTGCCGTTCGAGGCCCATGTCGCGCGTTCGCGGCTGGAGTCCGAAGGTATCCATGCGATGGTCGTCGACGAACATACGATCAATATGCAGTGGCTCTACTCCGATGCCATGGGCGGGGTGCGCCTCCAGGTCGACGAAGCGGATGTGCCCCGTGCCCAGGCCGTGCTGGCGGAGGACCGTTCCGACCTGGTGGACGAATCCATCGCGCCCGGCCTGGCATCGCGGGAGACCGGCGAGGCTCCGCGTCTGACGCGATTGGCTGATCCCCGTTACCGGCGTGGATTCTTCCTTGCTTTCCTGTTCTGGTTTATTGGATCCTGAGCCGCTTGGCGGACGATTATCGTTGGCCAGTACGCTGTTTTGGGAATTGAGGAGTTACAGTTTGAAGAAGCGATCCACCGGTGGCCTGGTATTTTCAACCGACCAGGGCCGCATGTGCCCGGATTGTCGCGAGCCGGTCGAAGCCTGCCGTTGCGGCGAAGCCCAGGCGCCGCCCGGCGACGGCATCGTGAGGGTGAGCAGGGAAACCAAGGGGCGCAAGGGTAAGGGCGTGACCCTGATTACGGGCATCCCGTTGGCCGGTAAGGACCTGAAGGATTATGCAAAAACCCTGAAGGCCAAATGTGGCACCGGGGGTACGGTCAAGGACGGGGTCGTGGAAATCCAGGGCGATCATCGTGAGCTGTTGGTGCCGCTGCTCCAGGAAAAGGGCTGGACGGTCAAGAAGGCCGGCGGCTGATAGCCCGGAGTGGCCGGGATTCAATCAGAAGTTCCCCGAAAACAAGGCGGCCTAAAAACTAGGCTTCCTAAAATCAGGTTTCCTAAAACTGGGTTTCCTACAATAAAAAGTCAGGTGAGGTATGGCAAAGCCCGTTCTGTACCAGTTCCCCGTGTCCCACTACTGCGAGAAAGTCCGCTGGGCGTTGGACCACAAGCACCTGCAGTACGAGACCCGGAACCTCCTACCATTGTTCCATATGCCGGTGGCCTTTCGTCGCACACGTCAGAACAAGGTCCCGATCCTCAAGCTGGATGGGCGCTACGTTGCGAACTCGGCGACCATCCTCCAGACCCTGGAGGAGCGCTTTCCATCGGCACCTTCATTCTACCCGGAAGACGAGCAAGCTCTGGCAGAGGCGCTGGATTGGGAGGCCTATGCCGATCGCGAGATCGGACCGCACCTGCGGCGGACAGCCTACTTCCACATAATCGACGACAGCCGCCTGATGTTCGAGATCCTGACCCAGGGCCAGAGTGCCATAGGGCGCATGGCCTTCCGCACCAGCCAGACCGTGGTGATCCGGGCGATGAAGGAAGGAATGGGAATAAATGAACGGGGCTATGAGCGCAGTCTCGAGCGGTTGACTGCCGCCCTGGACCATTTGGATAACCGCTTGGGCGATGGAGCCGGCTACCTCGTGGGGAACCGGTTTTCCGTGGCCGACTTGGCCGTCGCCGCGTTGCTGGGGCCGCTGGCGCAGCCACCGGAAGCGCCATTCCAGCTTCCCGGCGAACAGCCCCAGGCGATGAAGGATTTCCTGGCTGCTTTCGAAGGTCGCCCGACCCTGGATTGGGTGCGGGAAATCTATCGTAAACATCGTTGCTGAACCGTCCTTGAACCATCCTGCCTGATTTAAAGAACTGAATTAATCCGACAAGGAGCGACTTGATGCACATCCTGGTCCTCGGCGCTGGTGTTGTGGGAACCACAAGCGCCTGGTACCTGAGGCGGGCGGGTCACGAGGTGACTGTGATCGATCGACAGCCTGCCGCTGCCCTGGAAACCAGCTTTGCCAATGGTGGCCAGATTTCCGTCTCCCATGCTGAACCCTGGGCCAATCCCGGGACACCGTTGAAGATATTGAAATGGCTCAACCAGCCCGAGGCGCCGTTGCTGTTCCGGCCACGTCTGGATCCGGCCCAGTGGCTCTGGGGCTTACACTTCCTGCGCCAATGTACGGCCGAGCGGGCGCGCTACAACCTGCGCCAGATGGTGAACCTGGGCAGCTATAGCCGCGCCCGGCTCCAGGCTTTGCGGGAGGAGACCGGGCTGGAATACGACCAGCTGGTGCGGGGCATCCTGCATATCTATACCGACCACAAGGAATTCGATAATGCCCGGGAACCGGCGCGCCGGATGCGGGAACTGGGCTGCCGGCGGGAGATGATCGACACCGATAGAGCGGTGGCGCTGGAGCCCGCCTTGAAGCCAGCCAGGGACCGTATCGTCGGGGCCACCTACACCGCAGAGGATGAGTCCGGCGATGCCCATGCCTTTACCCAGGCACTGGCCATCAAGGCAGCGGCGGCCGGCGTCACCTTCCTGTATGGCACGGACATCGTCGGCCTTGAGTCGAACAGCAGCGAACTGACCGGCGTGCGGGTGATCCGGGAAGGTGTCCATCGAACCCTGAAGGCCGACGGCTATGTGCTGGCTCTGGGCTGCAATAGTGCCTTGCTGGCCCGTCAGTTGGGTATCCGGTTACAGATCTACCCGGCCAAGGGTTATTCCATCACCGTACCGGTTCGTAACGAGGCCGCAGCCTACAGCGTGAGTCTGATCGACGACCAGTACAAGTTGGTCTATTCCCGTTTGGGAGATCGCCTCCGGGTTGCAGGGACAGCGGAATTCGGGGGCTACAGCCGCGATCTGGACCTGAAACGCTGTCGGGCTATCGTGCGCCGTGTATCTCAGCTGATGCCCGAGGCCGGGGTGTGGGGCCAGGCGCAGTACTGGACCGGGTTACGGCCCACGACGCCGTCCAATGTGCCCTATATCGGCCGTAGCCGGCTGCGTAATCTCTACCTGAACACCGGCCATGGCACACTCGGATGGACGCATGCCTGTGGGTCGGCATCAGCGCTGGCGGACATCGTTGGCGGGCGGAAGCCTGATGTCGACTTTGCCTTCACCCATAGCTGAGGATGACGTGATCGTGCCGGGGGGAACGAAAGTCCTATTTTCCTGACGGCCCGAGCTGCTAGCTTTATCGGGAACAAGGCATTAACCGTATCCGAAGAACGTAATGAGCGGATTCGAAAATAACAACAACCAATTCGAAGAAAACAACAACCTGAGGAGAACCGGCGTGTCTGATTCCGGCGCACTGCGCATCGTGGTCCTGACTACCCTGGCCATGCTGGCCTTCGCCGCCAACTCCGTGCTGGG
Organism: Marinobacter nanhaiticus D15-8W; assembly: GCF_036511935.1. NCBI lineage: Bacteria > Pseudomonadati > Pseudomonadota > Gammaproteobacteria > Pseudomonadales > Marinobacteraceae > Marinobacter > Marinobacter nanhaiticus. Next base: position 1,632,869 of record NZ_AP028878.1, read on the forward strand.
ACGCATGGCGCTGGATACCGGCAATATCGACGCCGCGAGCTTTACCTTCATTCGCCTGGTTTCCGGTGCGGCGATGCTTTGGGGCCTGGTGTGGATCAGGGTAGGGCGTCCATCTTCGGAAGACCGGGGCAGTTGGTTCTCCGGCGCCATGCTGTTTCTGTATGCCATCTGCTTTTCCTACGCCTACCTGTCATTGGATACCGGGACCGGTGCGCTGATCCTGTTTGGACTGGTGCAGCTGACCATGATTGGCTGGGGACTGGTCAAGGGCGAGCGGCCCTCAGTCCTGCAATGGACCGGCACGGTCATGGCCGTTGGCGGCCTGGTGTATCTCCTGTCCCCGGGCGTTACCGCGCCGTCGCTGACCGGGGCCTTACTGATGGCCCTGGCTGGGGTGGCCTGGGGTGTCTACTCCTTGCGCGGGCGGGGTGTCAGCCAGCCATTGGTGGTGTCGTCGGACAACTTCCTGCGCTCCGTGCCCATGGCCTTGGTGGCCTTGTTGCTGGCCATCCCGATGTGGGAGGTGGACTTGCATGGGGTGGTGCTGGCTATGCTGTCCGGTGCGGTGGCTTCGGCCATCGGCTACGCCATCTGGTATACCGCGTTGTCGGGGTTGACGGCCACGCGGGCAGCCAGCGTGCAGTTGTCGGTCCCGGTTATTGCCGCGGCTTTCGGGGTGGCGCTGTTGGCCGAGCCGGTTACGGTACGACTGGTGGTCTCGGCCGTGATTATTCTTGGCGGTATTGCCTTGGTGATCCTTTCGCGGCGACCGGCACCAGCGGCCACCACGCCGGCACGATAGGTATCCCGGAAGTGATCCACTGTCTGTTGCCCTTCGAATGGGTGATTGGGGGGCTGACAAATCAACGGTCCCAGTAAATCAAGGGGTTCGGAAAATCAAAGGGTGGTAAACCAAAGGTCGCGAACCCGCTTGGCATTGCGTACAGTGAAGCCTTTCCGCGGCCCCAACGGCGCGTATTGAAGTCATCACAGGTTGCAATCATCACAGGGAGAGCCAGATGATCACCGTCCACCACCTCAATAATTCCCGCTCACAGCGCATTCTATGGATGTTGGAAGAACTCGGGGTGCCTTACGAGATCAAACGTTACCAGCGCGATCCCAAGACCATGCAGGCGCCGGAAAGCCTGAAAGAGGTTCATCCGCTGGGTAAGGCGCCGGTGCTTACCGATGGCGATATGACCATCGCTGAGTCCGGTGCCATCATCGATTACCTGGCGCACACCTACGGTCCCGAGACCATGCTGCCTGAACGCGGCACCCAGCAGTGGATTGATTACACCTACTGGTTACACTATGCCGAAGGGTCGTTGATGCCACCGTTATTACTGCGGCTGGTGTTCGAAAAGGTGAAGACCAACCCCATGCCGTTCTTCGTGAAGCCGGTTGCCAAGGGCATCGCGGACAGGACCAACGAGGCCTTTATCGGACCCCAGATCAAGACCCATATGGATTTCGTCGAGGGCCACCTGGCGAAGAACGAGTGGTTCCTGGGCGACAAGTTCAGCGCTGCGGATATCCAGATGAGCTTCCCTCTGGAAGCATCGTTGGCGCGGGGGATCGTAGGGCGCAACAGACCGAAGATCCGTAACTACGTCAAACGCTTCCAGGCACTGCCGGCCTATCAGCGCGCCCTGGAGCGAGGAGGCGAGTATGATTTTGCAAAACCGTAATGGATGGCCGGCCGGCCACACGGTAACGCTTGTCGCCGCGGTCGGCCTGCTGGCGGGCTGCGCGGCGATGCAGCCGGACTTGTCGAAACAGCAGCAGGAGGATCTCCAGGGCAACCTGCAGGCGGCATTTGGGGCCTACCAGGACTGCATGGTGGCTGAATCCGATCCATACGTGCAGGTGTTGTCGGCTCCGCCCGCAGACATCGCCGAAGCTGCCCAGGGCGCCTGTGAGAGTGTCTATAAGGGGTATGAGACAGCGGTGACCCACTATTTCACTGCAGTCGTGTCCAGTTCAGGTCGCGACGACGCCCGCAACCGGGCCCGCCTGCATGCGTCGAATGCAGCTCTGCAGACCCGCCGGCAGATCATCGGGCGGATCCTGGGACAACGCCTGGAATCGAGTATTACCGGGGACGCGCCCGGCCAGTAAGCCTCAGGAAGGGCGTTTCCTGCGGACATAAAGCGTCTTATGGACCCGTGCGACAATCTCTCCCGATTCGTCCAGGACATCCACTGCCCACTCGGGCAGGACTTTGTCGCCATTCGCGGTCTGGGTCTTGATGTTCTCCACGACTTCGTCCGAAAGTACGAAGTGAGCGGTGACTTTGCCCTTTCCGGGTTTCAGGAAATCGATGCTGGCGGCCTTGTCCCAGACGATGTATTCGTTTCCCAACCGGTTCATCAGCAGCAGCATGTACATCGGATCGGTCATGCTGTAGAGCGAGCCGCCGAAGTGAGTGCCCACGTAGTTGGTGTTGTACCAGTGGAGTTTCATTTCCACGATGGCCTCGCTGAAGTCCGGGGCCAGGTGTCTGACCGTGATACCGGCGCCCAGGTACGGACCAAAGACGTTCAGCGCCCGCTGCAGTCCACGGGCGGAGGCAAAGAGTTTTCGAATGGTGCGGGTCATTGCGGTTGCATACCCGCCGGGGTCCAGAGTGACGTCAGACTGCCCAAGAGGTCGCCGCTGAGCCCCTGTTTCTTGAGGAAGTCCAGGATAACCGGGGCGAACTGTTCGACCGCACCTTCCTGTAGGCCCAGCGCACTAAATGCTTTCTCGAGGCCTTCCATAGACGAAATGCCGGACAGGGCGGATGCCATCAGCCCCTGGGACTGACTGCCGCTACCGCCCCCCAGCAGGCTACCAAGGCCCGAGACCTGATCGGAAAGCGTACCGAACTGGGCCGGATCCAGTTCATTCCTGGCGAACTGGAACATTGCGCCTGCACCACCCGCGGCCTGGGTGCGGGTGACGCCAAGTTGATCCTGCAGGTCGTCTACCAGGGATTGGGCTTCGCCGCTTACGGACACCTCTTTCTCGGGCACCAGCAAGGCGCCGGAATTCAGTTTGTTGCCCAGGTCGAGCGCGCCAACCGATGGGGCCAGCAGGTAGAGACTCGACACGATGAGGAAACGTTTGACGATGGTATTCATGGTGACTCCGGCTGACAGTGGAATGGGGCGGAGGACTTAATCGAAGGTTCCTTAAAAAAGCCCTTTGCAATCACGAAAAATAATTTACTAATAAATAGTGGCGCTGCCAGCACTTTTAAAGATCAAGCGGTTACGGTTACGACAGGAAGTGATTTAGGGCACCTTTGATTTGACCAGATGTTCGTTTTAACCAGATGTTTGTTTCAATCAGGGGTTCGTTCGCCAGAGCTCGAACGGTCGGCTGGCACCGCAGGCGCAGTGCCAGCCGGTGGCTCAGTGGAGTTGGTCGCGGATCTGTTTCTTGTTGATCTTGCCCACACTGGTCTTGGGGATATCGTCGACGAAGTCGATCTGCTGGGGGATGGCCCACTTGTTGATCTCGCCGCTGTCGACGAACTGCTGCAGGTGTTTCTGGATATCCTCGATCGTTACGTCCTCGCCTGGTGCCAATACCACCAGGGCATGCGGACGCTCGCCCCATTTGTCGTCAGGCACGCCAACAACAGCGGTTGCCGCCACGGCTGGATGCTGGCTGATCAGGTTTTCCAGATCCAGCGAGGACAACCATTCGCCGCCCGTCTTGATCACATCCTTGATGCGGTCGCGAATGACCAGCGTGCTGTCTGGCTCGATGGTGGCCACGTCACCGGTATGCAGCCAACCGCCTTCCCAAAGGGCTTCGCCTTTCTCTGGCTCCTTCAGGTAGCCCTGGGTCAGCCACGGCGCACGGGCGACCACTTCACCTTTCGACTTGCCGTCATGCGGGAGCATGTTGCCGTCGGCGTCGATGACCTGCAGATCCACCATGGGCACTGCGACGCCGGTCTTGGTGCGCCTGTCGGTCTGTTCTTCCAGGGGCAGTTTGACGTCGTCTTCGGTCAGGTGGGTAGAGCAGAGCAGTGGACAGGTCTCCGACATGCCATAACCGGTATACATGCGGATGCCGAGCTTGGCGCCGGCATTGCACAGGCCTTCGGTGAGTGCGCTGCCACCGATCAGGACATGCCAATTGCTCAGGTCCGCGGTCTTGATGGACTCGGTCGCCAGCATCATCTGCATAATGGTGGGTACGCAATGGGAGAAGGTGACCTTGTGTTTCTTCAGCAGGTCGACCAGTAGCTCCGGCTCGTAACGGCCCGGGTAGACCTGCTTGATGCCCATCATGGTGGCGGCATAGGGAACGCCCCAGGCATGGACGTGGAACATCGGGGTAACCGGCATGTAGACGCTGGACGAGCGCATCAGGGGCATCTGGTCGCTGAACCCGAGACTGCCCACCTGGGCCATGGTATGCAGTACCAGCTGGCGGTGGCTGAAGTAGACACCTTTCGGGTTGCCGGTGGTCCCGGTGGTGTAGAAGGTGGTGGCGACGCTGTTCTCGTCGAAATCCGGGAAGTCGAAATGCGCTTCGGCTTTCGCCAGCAGAGCTTCGTACTCGCCATGTGACTTGAGCGATGTGGACACCGGCTGGCTGTTCTCGGTGAGCTGGATGTAGCCCTTGACCGTCTGCAGGTCGTCGCTGACTTTCTCCAGCAGCGGTGCAAAGTCGTCGTGGACCAGGACCAGGTCGTCTTCGGCGTGGTTCATGGTGTAGACGATCTGCTCCGGTGACAGTCGCACGTTCACCGTATGCAGGATGGCGCCGATCATCGGGATGGCAAAGAAACACTCCAGGTAGCGTGGTGTGTCCCAGTCCAGCACGGCGACGGTATCACCGGGTTTGACGCCGGCTTCGGTCAGCATATTTGCCAGCCGGTTGATACGTTCGACCAGCTCGCGGTAGGTGTATTCACTGCGGTCGGCGTAGACGATCTTCTCGTCCGGGGAGTAGCGTGGTCCTGAAAGCAACAGTTGCTTGATCAGCAGGGGATAGCTATAGGCGTTGCTGACAGGCGGGATTATTTTTGTCTCTGCCATCGTGAAACAACCTCGTCATTTTTCGGAAGTGGATTTTGTTTTTCGTTGTAAGAGGTAATCTGACACAGTTCACGAAAAAGGCAAATCACTCGAAAGCGTTATCTTCAGGGAGGCATTTGGAGCTTGGCAGCAGATTGGAGAAAGGTGTTAAGAGGAGAAGGAAAGGATAAAGCCGGCAGGGCGGGCACCCCGCCGGAGACAGGTGTTCGGACTTTATTCGTAAGTGCAGAGATAGGCCGTGTCGACGTCGGACTTGGCCTTGAAGCTGGCCTGGCCTGCCACATCGAAGGTTTCGCCTGCACCATAGGTCATCCAGGTATCCATGCCCGGCAGCAGGACTTCCAGTGCACCGCTGATCACGGTCATGGTTTCCTTCTTGCTGGTACCGAACTCATACTCGCCCGGGCTGATGACGCCCACGGTAGCTGGTAGCGTCGAGGTCTGGAAGGCGATGGACTTGGCTTTGCCGTCAAAGTATTCGTTCACTTTCAACATAGTCATGTCTCCTGAATCGAGGGTGGCCTACTATACGGGAAAATTGTTTGGCATGGATGAAAATTATGGCTGATGGAAAACACCCTGGTCCGGCAACCGATCCGGCTGAGCGCGCCCGACTCGAGCAGGCCCTGGAGCGTCTCGACAGCTCGGCTCGGCTGCTTGACAGTCAGTTCCGGATTCCCTTTACCCGCATCCGCTTCGGGCTGGACCCGTTGATCGGCCTCTTGCCTGGGATCGGGGATGCGGCTGGCCTGATGCTCTCCCTTTACCTGATGGCAGAAGCCGTACGCTTGGGCGCCGGCACCCGGCAGGTGGTCAAGATGGCCGGCAATGTGCTGGTCGAGTTCGTGGTCGGCCTGGTGCCGCTGTTTGGCGATGCCTTCGACCTGTACTGGAAAGCCAACAATCGCAACGCTGCGCTGCTGCGGCGCCATATCGAAAAGCGCCTGGAGCCCGAGGGCAAGCGCCGCAAACCCTGGTTCCAATATGCGCTGATTGCGGTTTTCGGCGCCCTGTTGCTGTTCTTGCTGGTTATGCTCTGGCGCGCCCTCTTCATGGCGACGGGCAGCGCCTGAGTCTTTTTACGTCACTGATCCCAAGGATTGCCCCGGGTGCCTTCCACCCGGTCGATCCGCAGGTGCATGGCGGCTTTGGCCATCATATTGGCGCTGATAGGCGCGGTCAGGAACAGGAACACCATGATCAGTATTTCCTCGATGCCCAGTGTGCGTTCACTCACCGAGAAGAACACCACCGAGCTGAACACGATACCGCCGACGCCCAGGGTCGTGGCTTTGGTCGGGCCATGCAGCCGGGTGTAGAAGTCAGGCAGTCGTGCCAGGCCGATAGCGCCCGCCAGGGCAAACAGACCGCCTGTGACCAGCAATACGCTAATAATAATTTCCATAACGATGGACATGTTCTTTCTCCCACCTATTCGATAACGCTGCCGCGCTTGAGGTGTTTGGACAATGCGACCGTGCCTACGAAACCCATCACCGCAATCAGCAGTGCGGATTCGATATACATCCGCGAACCCAGGGTCATACCCAGCAGGATGATCAGTGCAATCGCGTTGATATAGAGACTGTCCAGCGCCAGGATGCGGTCCGGCGCGTCGGGCCCTTTTATCAAACGGTAGATATTGAGTACAACGGCCAGGGTGACCATGGCGAGCGTAATCTGCAGGGCTATCTCGATCATTTGAAAATCTCCCCCAGTGGCCGTTCGTAGTTCCGTTTGATGGTTTCGATCAGTTCCATTTCATCGCCCACGTCGAGTACGTGGATCAGCAACAGCGTCTGGTCGTCGCTGATATCCGCGCTCACCGTGCCGGGTGTCAGCGAGATCGTTCCGGCCAGGGTGGAAATGGCCAATGGGTGTTTGAGCTCCAGTGGAAAGGACACGAACGCAGGTTTGGGTCGCCGCTTGGGATTGATGACGATCAGCGCCACGTTGATGCTGGCGACGATGATGTCCCATATGACCCGTATCACGTAGAGCATGAAGCGCAGCGGCCGGTGAACGTGCGGGTTGTCTGGCCAGAAATTGCGAGTGAACAGCGGCAGCAGCCAGGCGAGCAGCAGGCCCATGACCACGCTGGCGCCGCTGATGCCATTGTTGAGTGCCTGCCAGACCAAAAACAGGGTGATGCTCAGGACCGGGTGGGGCAAACCGAAGCGGCTGTTCATTGGGTAACCTCCTCACCGACCATGGGGGTCTGCAGGATTTCGATATACATGGACGGCGTGTGCAGTTGGCGGGCGGCTGCGTCGGTGTACTCGGTGATCGGTCCGGCAAAGGCAACGATTGCCAGACTCATGCCGATCAGTACCGACGTCGACACGGTCACCGGTAGCGTCAACCGGCCCGGATCCTTGACGTGGCCTTCAACGTTACGCCAGAACACGATGCTGCCCGCACGGCTGAAGGCTACGACTGTCATGAAGCTACCCACGATAATGACGCCCCATACCCAGGCCATGGATACGCCGGTGTTAACCGATTCCAGGATCAGGACCTTGGCGAAGAAACCGCTGAGCGGAGGAAGCCCCGCAGCCGCGGTGGTTCCCAGCAGGAACAGGATGCTCAGCAGTGTCCGGCTGCGCATGCGTGGAGCGGTCACGATCCGGTCTTCGGCCGTTCCCCGCTGGCGGGCGATAAGGTCGGCCACCAGGAACAGGCCAGCGGTTATCCAGGTGGTATGCACAAGGTAGAACAGCGCAGCGGACGTGGCTGGGGCCGTTCCCAGGCTGATGGCCGCCATCAGGGTGCCGACGGAAATGATGACCTGCCAGGCGACCAGTTTACGCAGGCCGTCGGCCCCCACCGCACCAAGCACGCCCATGGCGATCGTCAGCAGGCTTAGTGGGAATAGCCAGTCCATGCCCAGGTTGGCCACCGGCCCGCCCTCGGCTCCGAAGATGAGCGAGTAGACCCGGACTATCGCGTAGATGCCGACCTTGGTCATGACGGCGAACAGCGCGGCTACAGGTGCGGTCGCGGCTGCGTAGGCCTGTGGCAGCCAGAAACACAGGGGCAGGATGGCCGCCTTCAGGGCGAATACCACCAATAGAATCATGCCGCCGGATTCAACCAACGGCAGGTCGTTGGGATCGACATCCCGTACAGCCAGCGCCAGGTCGGCCATGTTCAGCGTTCCGGTCACGCTATAGAGCATGCCTACACCGATCAGGAACAGGGCCGAACCTACCAGGTTAAGCACGACATAGTGCAGACCCGGGATGGAACGAACCGAGCCTCCGCCATGCATCAGCAATCCGTAGGACGCGATCAGCAGTACTTCGAAAGCGACGAAAAGGTTGAAGAGGTCGCCGGTGAGGAAAGCTATGTTCAGGCCCATGATCTGGAACAGGAACAACGCATGGAAGTGCCGCCCCACCGCATCGGTGCCGCGAATCGAATAGATATGGCAGAACAGGGCCAGGAACGCCGTGATAAAGACCATGATCGCCGACAGACGATCCAGCACCAGCACGATGCCGAAGGGCGGTGCCCAGTTACCGAAAGCATAGATGCGGTAACTTCCGTCATCGGCTAGCAAGACCAGGCCGAGGGATATCACCAGGATCAGTGTGGTGGTTGCCAGGCCGAGCACGCGGCGCAGCCCCAGCGGCGCGAAACTCATGAAGATCTGGAGGATCCCTCCCAATAACGGCAACAGGATGGGGGCGGCCAACCAGTGATTCATTTGACCTCCTCCGACGATGTTTCTTCCTGTTTGGGTTCTTCGTAGTCGATACGCCCGTCGACGTGGTCATCGCCGGCGTCGGCGTGTGCACGAAGCGCGAGAACGACTACAAAGGCCGTCATGGCAAACCCGATCACGATGGCTGTCAGCACGAGAGCCTGGGGCAGGGGATCGGTATAGTTCTCCACGTGGCCGATAATCGGCGCGGCGCCGGTAGCCAGGCGACCGGTGGAAAACAGGAACAGGTTGACAGCGTATGACAGCATCGTCAGCCCAACCACTACCGGGAAACTGCGCGCTCGCAAGATCAGGTAAACCCCCGACGCCGTAAGGGCGCCAATCACCAGTGCAAACATGATTTCCATGTCAGGCATCCTCCGGCATGGCAGCTGATTTCATCGACAGGCGGCCCAGGCTGGCCAGTATCGTTAGGGTGGCGCCGACGACGGTAAGGTATACACCCACATCGAATGCCAGCGCCGATGCCAGTTCGAAATCGCCCACGATGGGCCAGTGGATGTGGGTAAACGTGGATGTAAGGAACGGATAACCCGCGGACAGGCTGGCCAGTCCCGTTACGGTTGCGACTAAAAGGCCCAAGCCGATTGGGGTGCGCAGACTGAACGGCATGCGTTGATGGCTCCAGCGCATGCCGCTGGCGATATACTGCAGGATCAGCGCGACAGAGGTGATCAATCCGGCGATGAAGCCGCCACCAGGCAGGTTGTGGCCGCGCAGGAAGATGAAGAGGGACACCATCAGCGCCAGCGGCAGCAGGGGCCGGGAAATTTGCGCGAGCATGGTCGGATGCACATCTTTCGTCCACGGGTGGCCCTGACCGTCGGTGGACGGGGGTGTCAGTTTGGCTTCCCGCAGCATGGCGAAGATACCCAGCGCCGCGATGGCCAGCACAGTGATCTCGCCCAGGGTGTCGAAGCCCCGGAAGTCCACCAGGATCACGTTGACCACGTTGGTGCCACCCCCACCGGTGACGCTGTTCTCCAGGAAGTAGTCGGAAATGGACTCGAACGGCCGAGTCAGCATGGCCAGGGTGACGAGGAACATCCCTCCACCGGCCAATAACGCGATGATGCCGTCTCGCCAGCGGCGGAAACGGCTGGCTTCCAGGGGTGTCCAGGACGGCAGGTAATAGAGTGCCAGCATCAGCAGCACGATGGTGACCACTTCGACCGAAAGCTGGGTCATGGCCAGATCCGGCGCTGAGAACCGGGCAAACGTCAGGGCGACCATAAGGCCGACCACACTCAGCAGGATCAGCGCATACAGCCGCTCGCGATGCATGGCGGCAGTGCCCAGGGCGCAGATGATCAGGATGGCTGCCGCGATTGCGGTGGGCAGGTCCACGGAGCTCACGCCCAGGTCCCCGATACTCAGGCCCAGATCGAGCATCGGCGCTAGGGCAACCACCACCGCGGCCCCGAACAGCAACGCGGCGTAACGCTGCAGTGAGCCATTCTCGATACGATCTGTCAGGGCCCGGGCTCGTTCAGATAACCATGATACTGCAGCTTCGAACACGGCTTTCTCGTCGATGTCACGGAAGCGGTCGTGGAAATCGTAAAGCTTCTGACGCTGGGTATACATCAGCAAGCCCCCGAAGAAGGCAGCAAAACTCATCATCAGTGGCAGGTTGAAGCCATGGATAATCTGCAGGTGATAGTCCGGCAGTGCGCCACCCAATGTAGCCAGGGCAGCGGAGTCCAGTAGCGGACCGACTGCAATTGCGGGAAACATGCCCACCATCACACAGGCGAAGGCCAGGATTTCCACCGGGATCTTCATGTAGCGGGGCGGTTCGTGGGGTGGGTAGATCGGCAGGTTGACCGGCTTGCCGTTGAAGAACACGTCGTGGATGAATCGTGCCGAATAGGCGACCGAGAAGACCCCGGCCAGCGTCGCGACGATCGGCGGCAGGTAGGCCCAGAATCCTGGCAGGTTCAGCTCAAGGGATTCTGCGAAGAACATCTCCTTGCTCAGGAAACCGTTCAGTAGCGGCACCCCCGCCATCGAGGCCGCGGCGACCATCGCCAGCGTTGCCGTATGGGGCATGAAGCGCCATAGGCCGTTGATCTGCCGCATATCCCGTGTGCCGGTTTCATGGTCGATAATACCGGCAGCCATAAAGAGAGAGGCCTTGAAGGTAGCGTGGTTGATGACGTGGAACACTGCGGCCACGGCTGCCAGCTTGGTGCCCATACCGAACAGCAGGGTGATCAGGCCCAGATGACTTACCGTGGAGTGCGCCAGCAGCCCCTTCAGGTCGTGCTTGAAAAGTGCTGTATAGGCACCAACCAGCAGGGTCACCATGCCGGTAAAGCTCACCAGGTAGAACCAGAGTTCGGTGCCCGCCAAGGCCGGATAAAGCCGGGCCATCAGGAAGATGCCGGCCTTCACCATCGTCGCGGAGTGCAGGTAGGCCGAAACCGGCGTTGGTGCCTGCATGGCGTGAGGTAGCCAGAAATGGAAAGGGAACTGGGCGGACTTGGTGAACGCGCCCAGCAGGATCAGCACCAGCGTGACAGGGTAGAGCGCGTGGTTCTTGATCAGCTCGCCGGCTGCCAATACATCGTCCAGTTCATAACTACCGACGATTTCACCCAGCAGGAGCACGCCTGCCAGTAGCGCCAGACCACCGCCGCCGGTCACCGCAAGCGCCATGCGCGCGCCGCGCCGCGCGTCCTGTTTGTAGTTCCAGAAACTGATCAGCAGGAACGACACCAGACTGGTGACCTCCCAGAAAATCAACATGAGGATCAGGTTACTGGACAACACGATACCCAGCATCGACCCCATGAAAGCCAGCAACAGGGAATAGAACTTGCCGACGTTTTCATGTTTCTTCAGGTAGTAGCGGGAGTAAAGGATGATCAGCAGGCCGATAATCAGGATCAGCAGCGAAAACAGCAGGGACAGGCCGTCCAACCGGAAACTCAGGGACAATCCGATGGTCGGTAGCCACGGCATGGTTTCTACCAGGACAGTGCCTTCGGCCAGCGGCCCCCAAAGCGGATAGAGCATGGCCAGGGCCACCACCGCTGGTATGGAGGAGGCGATGGCGATTGCCGTTCGGCCCGCCTGGGCAAACAGGGGGGCGACAATGGCGCCAAGAAAAGGCAGTAAAACGACCAGCGCAAGGGTCATTGCAACCTCGTTGTTCTGCGGTATTTAGAAAGCTCTTGGTATCTGGAATGCTTCAAGCGTTAAGAAGCTTCCGTCTTTGAAAGCTTATGCGTTCGACGTTATCGGGTGCTGAACCGTCTGGAAAACAACATGGGCTGCCTGAGTTTAGCCTTCAGACGTCGGCCATGCACGGCCTCAGCGCGACCGGATTCGTGTCAGTGGACGCTGGGCGGGTCGGGGAAATAGGGAAGACGGCCGGGGCGCAGGGGTACAAAGGCGTCCGGCTGGGGGGATGGCAGTGTAATGACACGATGCCTTTCGAACATGAATGCTCCGTCAACGCGTTTCTGGGGCCCGGCAATCCAGTGACCTGTGTATGCAAAGGCCACTATGCTAGACGACGGAATGTCCAGAGCGCTCTGTTAATCTCGAAGGCCGATGATACGTGGCAAACCTCTCAGGTCAAGCAATCGTGCTGCTTTGGGCGGTATAACGGAGAAGAAAGCGGCGGACACAAGGCGCCTGGTGGCAGTGATGCCGCCGGACGCCTTGCGGGAACTACTGGGCTTTCCTGACCGCTTCGTCAAACTCATCGCGACTGATCTTGCCGTCGTCATTCATGTCGTGCTTCTCAATCTGTCGCATCCGACGCTCTGCTGCTGAGTCCCCAGCTGCAGTGTTGCCGTAGACGTTTAGCTCGTCAGAGCTGATTTCGCCATCCTGATTGGCGTCCATTTCTTCGAATTTTGGCCCCTTCATGGCCATCTCATCGCTGTGTCCTTCCATGGAATCTCCAGACTTCTGCATGGACTCCTCAGCGAGTGACGAGGTGAAGGGAATGAGTGCTGCAGAAACTGCAACCAGTGCATACATCCTGATCTTCATAACGAACCTCCTTTTGGCGACCTGCATTCAGGCGACCAAGTTCATCATGACCAAAACGTCTTTGACTGCATTTGATCCAGTAGGTGTACCGCATCACTGTGGCCAGTTCGCGGTTTAGTGCCGTTCCCCTGCTCAGCGAGTAATCCCAGGAGATGACTACCACTTACATTCAAGTTGAAGCGGGCTATGTCGACCAATAGAAAATACTTCGTATCACGACATGTTAGGGATAGCTGCTCGCTATATGAGTTTGGAGGGCAGGCTCCTGCTCTTATGCCCTGTCAGTCCATTATCCGATGCTCGGCAGGCCTGGATTAAGAAAAAGTGAGGCAAAACTATTACGTTTTCCTCATCAATATCGTCGACGTCGACGTGCTTCGCTGTCCTTACCCGCTCAATTTTCCTCGCCTTGGTGGGGTGATTTTTTGTGGGTCGATACGTCGGCGTCCCGCTCTCATGGGGCGTTGAGCAACTATTGGATGAGGCCGGATGCGTGTGGCTAATCGGCATGGCGCTTAATTAAGCACATGTCATTTGTCAGACCGGTGGTTGGGAAACTTAAATAGGAGGTGTGGTGTCTAGACCAAAAAAGGAAATCCAGTTGGGACGCAATGGCGTACCAACTCCACAGAATCAGCTGGGAACGGCTGGTTTGCTCGAAAGTTCTCGAGCGTGTAGTGCCACAACTCGTACGGTTGATGTGCGAGTCAATCCAAAGATCGGAAATAGCCACCAAGAAGGAGGCATTATGGATATCAGGAAGATGACCCTTGCAGCTGCAGTTTCCATGGCTTTGGCAGCGCCGATGGCGTTCGCTGGGTCCGACGGAATGGATAGTGCAGGTACCTCCAAGGCCGATCGCGAAGGTGCAACCACTGACCAGTATGGCGGTTCTTCCTCACAGGCCGAGCAGTTCAGCAGCATCGACACCAATAGCGACGGTGTCATTAGCGAAGATGAGCTGAATGTCTACGGCTCCACCGCTGCCGGCGGTGCCGGTGCCGAAAGCGAGGCGGAACGTAACCGCATGAACATGGACAACATTGACCAGAACGAAGATGGTGAGATTAGCCGCCAGGAATATATGGACGCCGCTGACAACCATCCCGAGACCGGAACAGATTACTGATTGCTAGGGGCTTAAAAGCCTGACAAGCAAGTGTTCCGACGAGTTAATGCCCGGATTCGATCCGGGCATTTTTTTGTCCGCCGATCACGTATCCATACGGCTAGAAGGTTCTCCGATTCTCGAAGGTCCGCTCCGGATCAGTCGTATTTCGTGCCACCGCAGTACGCTGATTGGTACGGGCGATGATTTTCTTTTGTAGGCGGGTTTCCCAGGCGAGGCTGGCCTTGTCGTCCGCCTGCCAGGCGCGGTTGAACAAGAGTTTGGCGGCAGCGACCGCGTCCGGTGATTGCTGGGCGAGGGTCGCGGCAAAGGCATAGGCGTCCTGTACCGGGTCGTCGCAGACCCGCGTCACCAGTCCCATCTCCTTGGCTTCGATACCGTTGAACCGGCGCGCCGTCATGGTCAGTTCCTTGGCCAGGTCGATGCTGATCAGCTCGGGCAGGGTCACCGTCAGGCTCATATCCGGGATCAGTCCCCATTTAGCTTCCATGATGGAAAACTCGCAGTCCGGCGTGGTGTAGCGGAAGTCCGCCCCCAGGGCGATCTGGAAGCCGCCACCGAAACAGTAGCCGTGAGTTGCCGCAATGACCGGCGCCGGTACGTCCCGCCACAGGTAGCCCACATCCTGCGCGAGATTGCTGATCTTGCGGCCGGGTTTTACAAGCAGCTTCAGGAAGTTCATCGGGTTCTTGCTGACGGTCTTCACGTCCAGGCCGGAGCAGAAGGCCTCGCCGTTGCCCTTAAGCACGACAGCCCGCACCTGGCGCTCTTTTTTTAACTTGCGTGCGGTGCCGGCGATGGCCTCGAACATGGGCATGTCCAATCCGTTGTACTTGTCCGGGCGATTCAGGGTGACCGTAGCGATGCCCTGGTCGATCTCCAGGAGGACCCGATCTGATTGATTATTGGCCATAAAATCCACGCTTATTATCCATTAGTCGTAGATGGGCATGCTACCATGGCCGTTCCTGATGAGAACGCGATAACTCCGATAAAAGGCACCTCCACATGACGACCGCGTATCCCAATCTACTCAAGCCCCTCGACCTGGGCTTCACCGAACTCAATAACCGCGTGCTAATGGGCTCGATGCATACGGGACTGGAAGATCGTTTCTGGAATATCCACAGATTTTCCCGCTATTTCGCCGAACGTGCAGAGGGCGGTGTGGGGCTGATGGTGACCGGCGGTTTCTCGCCGAACCTGGTTGGCCAATTGGCGCCACTGTCGTCCACGATGAACAACCGTGCCACGGCCTTCCTGCACCGGCAGGTCACCGGCGCTGTCCATGAAGCGGGCGGAAAGATCTGCCTACAGCTGTTGCACGCTGGCCGTTATGGTTATCAGCCGCTGATCGTCTCTGCCTCTGCAACCAAGGCGCCGATCAGCCCTTTCAAGGCTCGGGCACTCTCCACCAAGGGCGTTGATAAGCAGATCGACGATTTCGTGAACGCTGCCAAGCTAGCGAAGTTCGCCGGTTACGACGGCGTCGAGGTGATGGGCTCGGAAGGTTACTTCATCAACCAGTTCCTCTGCGAGCGCACCAACAAGCGCACCGACAAGTGGGGCGGCCCGTACGAGAACCGCATGCGCCTACCGGTGGAAATCGTACGCCGTATGCGCGAGGCGGTGGGGCCTGAGTTCATTATTATCTACAGGCTGTCCATGCTGGACCTGGTGGAAGGCGGGCAGACCTGGGACCAGATCGTCACGCTCGGAAAGGCCATCGAAAAAGTCGGCGCCACCATCATCAACACCGGTATCGGCTGGCATGAGGCCCGGGTGCCCACCATCGTCACGTCGGTTCCCCGTGGCGGTTTCGCCGACGTGACCGCGAAGTTCTACGGCGAAGTGGATATTCCTGTCTGTACCACCAATCGCATCAACACGCCGGAGATTGGCGAGGACATCCTGGCGGCCGGCAAGGCCGACATGGTCTCCATGGCCCGTCCACTATTGGCGGACAGCGAGTTCGTGCGCAAGGCGGAGCAGGGCCGTGCAGATGAAATCAACACGTGCATTGCCTGCAATCAGGCGTGTCTCGACCACGTGTTCCAGGCGAAGCGGGCCTCCTGCCTGGTCAATCCCCGTGCCTGTCATGAAACTGAATTGCTACTGACGGTCGCACCCGTGCAAAAGCGTGTGGCTGTGGTCGGCGCCGGCCCCGCAGGTCTCGCGTCCGCTACCACACTCGCCAAGCGTGGGCACAAGGTGACGCTGTACGAGGCGGACGGCGACATTGGCGGCCAGTTCAACTACGCCAAGCGTATTCCCGGCAAAGAAGAGTTCTACGAAACCCTGCGCTATTATCGGCGCCAGATCGAACTGTTGGAGATCGACCTCAGGCTCAACGCTCGAGTGGATGTGGACGCTTTAAAGGCTGAAGGCTTTGACGACGTGGTTATCGCCACAGGCGTCAAACCCCGTACACCGCGCATCGAAGGCATCGACCATCCCAAGGTGCTGGGCTATCTGGATGTGCTGCGCCACAACAAGCCCGTTGGTCAGTCCGTAGCCGTCATCGGCGCGGGCGGCATCGGTTTCGATGTCAGCGAGTTCCTGACCCACGAGATGGGTGGCCACAAGGAAGGCGAGCAGATCAGTGTACAGGCCTGGCAAAAAGAATGGGGTGTCAATCCGGCTTTCGAGGGGCCTGGCGGCTTGGCTGAACGCCAGCCAACTCCAGCGCCACGCAAGATTTACCTGATGCAGCGCAAGAGCAGTAAGGTCGGCGGTGGCCTGGGCAAGACCTCCGGCTGGGTGCATCGCAACAGCCTGAAGCACCGCGATGTGGAAATGCTGCAGGGCTGCACCTACGACCGCATCGACGATGACGGCCTGCATATCACGGTGAGCAGCAAGGACGGGAAGACAACTGAGAAACGCGTGTTGTCAGTGGATAACGTCATCATCTGCGCCGGTCAGGAATCCTTCCGCGACCTCCACGACCAACTGGCCGCGGCCGGCATCAAATCCCACCTGATCGGCGGAGCCGACGTGGCAGAGGAACTGGATGCCAAGCGGGCGATCCGTCAGGGGACCGAGGTGGCGGCGGGAATCTAGCGCTCTGCCCCTCCCGTGCTGCTGCTACTGGGTACGATGAGCCCCCTGCGTCTCTCGAAGGGGGCGAATTTATTTTTCCAGCGATGGCCAGCTATATCGCCCCATGGGCACCCGTTGACGGGTTAGCTATACTGACGCTCCCCACCCACGTACTGGTTTTCTATGTTACTGCTGGTTCTTTTCGCGACGCTGTCTATTGGCTTCTCTTTCCTGTGTTCGGTCCTTGAAGCGGCGTTGCTCTCCATTACTCCAAGCTACATTGCCTCCATCCGGCAGGAGCAGCCGGCACTCTTCAACAAGCTGCGTGCCCTGAAGGACAACATCGACGATCCGCTATCTGCGATTCTTACCTTGAACACCATTGCGCACACCGTCGGCGCAACAGGTGTTGGCGCACAGGTGGCAGTCGTTTTCGGCGAGGCCTGGTTGGGGGCCGCGTCAGCCCTGATGACGCTGGCTATCCTGATCTTTTCGGAGATTATCCCGAAGACCATCGGCGCAAAGTACTGGCGTGGGATAGCGCCGAGATTACCCGCCGTCCTGGGTTTCATGATGAAAGCGCTCCTGCCTTTCGTGTGGCTGTCGAAGCAGGTTACCCGGCGCCTGGTCTCGGGCGAGCAGGAGACCGACATTCGCGGAGAGATCAGCGCGCTGGCCGAAATAGGTCGGGATCAGCAGGCATTGGATGAGGATGAACGTCGTCTGATCCAGAATGCGCTGCGATTCCACGAAATCAAGGTGAGCGCAGTGATGACCCCGCGCACCGTCTGTAAGTTCATCACACCCGACACTACGGTCGCCGAATTTCGTGAGCGGGTACGGTCACTGCCTTTCTCCCGCTACCCGGTTCTTGACGAAGAAGGCGAGGCCCTTGGCTATGCGTATAAGTCGGATCTTATCAATCTGAACGATAGCGATGACCTGATGGAGAATCTCAGGGCCATCAAACGCGTTAGGGGCACAACCAACATTGAGTATGTCTTCGCAGAGATGTTGCGAGAACGGCAGCACCTCGCGGTTGTGTACGATGAAATGGGTACCTGGCTCGGTATCGTAACCCTCGAAGACATCCTTGAGACCTTGCTCGGCACCGAAATAATGGATGAGACCGACAATGTCTCCAATCTTCGCCGCTACGCCAAGCAGCGGTGGAGTCGCCGGCTTAGCCAGTATGCCGGTACGCGGCGGAAATAGCGCGAAACTCGAGCTGGCGGGCGAAGCCATCTCCAGCTTGGCTGTTTTCGTTCCGGGATGCCAAGCCCCTGCAGCGGTCTGTTGCGATACCCGGTGTTTAGTGCCAGTAGGTCCAGCCGTCCATGTAATAGTCGTGGATGGTTGGGTCGTCCAGCGAACTGACCTCGACAGGGCTTGTCGGTTTGAGATCCCGGGGGAAGGTTAACGCTTCGGCGAAGGTGGTGTTATCCAGGAACCGGGTCTGGACGGACGGTTCTTCCGGTTTCAGCGGACGCTGCGAGTGGCTGGCATAGACAAAGCCCCACTCGCCGAATGAGGGCACCTGGACATGGTAGGGGACGACGCGCTCAAAACCTGCTGCTGCCAGCGATGCATGAACGGACCAGAACGCTTTGGTCGCAAAGTAGGGGCTCGTGGCCTGTGTGGTGAAACTTCCCCCGGGGGCGAGGTGCATATCCACCAGTCGATAGAATTCGCGGCTGTAGAGACGGGCCAGGGATACATTATTCGGGTCTGGCAAGTCCGCCAGGATAATGTCGAACTTCTTGTCCGATTCCTTCAGGAAAACCATGGCATCCTGGGCTACGGTGGTGACTCGCGGGTCATCCAGGCTGCCCTGGTTCAGCTCGGCCAGCCGGTGATCCGTTCGCGCAAGCCGGACGACGGCGGGATCGAGATCCACCATGGTAATGGACTGCACTTCGGGGTACTTGAGCAATTCCCGCGCCGCCATGCCGTCGCCCGCACCGAGCAGGAGAACACGGCGTGGCGCCTCGTGCTGCGACAGGGGGATATGGACCAGCGCCTCGTGATAGCGGTATTCATCGACCGACGAGAACTGCAGGTTGCCGTTGAGGAACAACCGGATGTCGTCCTTGTATTGCGTCAGAACGATGGTCTGGTAGGGCGTCTGTTCGCGGTGGACCACGCGGTCACTGTACAGGCTGTTCGTCCAGTGGGACAGCAGGCCCTGGGAAAAGACCAGGAGTACGACAAGGAACGAGGTCACCATGGCGCCCGACCAACCCAATAGACGTTTGCGCGACAGGTCAAGCTGCGGCGCAAAGTACCAGAGGTTGAGCAGCCCGAGGCCGATATTGAGCAGCCCGAAAACCAGGGACGACTGGAAGACCCCCATCCAGGGCAGCACCAGGAACGGGAAGGCGAGGGTGGCCAGCAGTGCGCCCAGGTAGTCGAGCGAAAGCACGTTGGACAGATTCCTGGCGAGAATGTCCTGATGCTCAAGCAGGCGGGTCAGCAGCGGCACTTCCAGTCCGGTCAGCGTACCTACGGTCAGGATCAGCAGGAGCATGACCGGCTGAACCAGATCGGTATAGGCATAGGCGAGGTACATGAACGGCACGCACAGACCGCCTATCAGCCCCAGCACCAGTTCCACGGCGATAAATGCCATCAACAGGTTGCCGTTGACCCAGCGGGAAAGCCACGATCCCAGCCCCATGGCGGCCATATAGACCCCGATCGTAATCGAGAACTGCCGCACACTGTCGCCGAGGAAATAGGATGCGGTGGTGCTGATCAATAGTTCATAGATAATTGAGCAGAGACCGGCAATCAGGATCGAGCCGATGAGCACCTGTTTCTGGCGGTGGAATCTTGGATGTTGCGCCGACTTCCCGTCGTGCAGACCTTGAGGTGCAGAGGACATACTGCTTACTTGCCGTAATGGATGCCGGCACCGCGATCGCCCGGCCCGCCGATACTGCCGTTACGGACGGAGCGGTTCGGGAAGTAGCGCGGCCCCCCGAAATACCAGAAGGATGGGCCGCTGTCATAGCCGTCGTATCCGGAGTAGCCGTAGCCCTCGCTGGCGAAGGAGAACATACCGAGATAGAGAATGCCCAATAGGGCGAGTGTCATACCTGTTATCAAACGCATAACGGACGTCCCTGTAGATTAGTGTTCCCTGAGCAGGTCGAGCGTGCTGCCCGATTTGCGGAAGAAACGCAGAACGAAATAGGCAATCAGTGCCAGTATGCCTATCGCCATATGGGGGATCGGGCTGAAACCGAGGGTCGCGACCTGCACATTGATCGGGCTGCTTGAGATCTGGTTGGGCGACAGATTGCTCTCCGGTGTCACCTGTAGGTAGTAATCCCCGGGTTTGGCTACCGTGACCTTGGCTTCATAGGACTCTTCGGCCTCCCGCCAGTAGTAGCCCTCGTCGTACCCGTCTTCGTCCCAGAAGCCTTCACCGAAGCCGGTGAGATACCTTTTCTGGCTATCGAGTAGCGAGAGTGTGACGAAGCTCCATTGGTTGACCGGTAGGTTCTGACGGACGTTGGCACGCAGGATCGTGTCGTCCTCCTCGATATGAAATGGGCCCACGATGCCGCCGTCGGCCGGTACGCTTTCAGCCAGCTTCTGGGTGCCGCCCGGCAGGCTCAGGATGAAGGCCGTAATCAGTGACGCCACGGCGAAAGCAAAGAGGCAACGCCCGACAACGTTGATCTGGGGGAGCGGTTGATTCTGGGTCATGGCTTTATCCGATCATGAAATACAAGACAGAGGCGAAGCTGACGGCCATGGCGAATTCAAGCAGGCCCGCGCCGACATTCCGGTCGTGGGCGATTTCCTTGTTGAGATCGTCGCGGCTGATAACGACCTTGTCGAAAAACACCCGTACGACGATCAGGTAAAGGAAAACGCCAAGAATGTTGATCGCCACCCAGGACAGGTTGTAGGTCCAACTGACAAAGTCGCCGTTAACCGATGCCATGATCACGATGCTGAGAGCCACCATGCTGCCACCGAAACCAAGTCCGGCCGCGAGATTCCCCTTTTCGATCTCGTTCTGGATCCGGTAGGGCGTGAGTTTTTCGTAAAGCTGGCTGAACAGCAGCAGGGCCACCTGACCAATAGCGTAGAAAACCAGCGCAGTGGCCACTCCTCCACCTTCGCCATGGATCGCCCCGGCTACGACGAGCGCAGATGCGATGTAGTTGGCGCCCTGGATAACGCCCGCTGCCTGGTTATGCTGGTCGCGAATAGCCGCAGCGACAGAGAAGGCGTGCAGGATAAAGCGGTCGTTGAGGTGACGGGATATGTTCAGCAGCACAAGTCCAAGCAGGGTGTAGCCGGAAACCACGACCAGATCCGTCAACCAACCCTGGCTCGGGCCGAGGTAGGCGCCGCAGAACAGGATGGTAAAGCCGATATAGTAGCCGGCCAGGCTGGTGGCCTGGGCGAGGTTGTCGTCCCCGGTCAGTTCCTGCTCGATATTGTAAGGCGTTAGCAGTCGCTTGAGGTACTTGGCAACGACGAAGAGCAGTACAAACAACAGCAGCATGCTGGCGCCACGCAGCAGCAGGTCGATGTCCAGATCGATCACGTATTGTCTCCCAGACTGTAGATTCGGATACGGGCGGGGTTGATGCGTTGGGTGATGTAGACGCGGTACTCCTGGTCCCAGCGCTCAACCGCAAGATCGTGTCGCTCGTCGTCCCCTTCGAAATCCCAGAACTCGAGAGATTCGGCTTGCTGGGCCTCGCCGTTTTTCAGGAATTGCGCACGGCCTCTTTCGACGAACCTGAACGTCGTTCTCTGCCAACGGACCGTGGCGCCCGGTTTGATGTTGGTCAGTCCTTCGGCGGTCAGGCCCGCGTCGTCGAGTGACAGGCGCTGCAACGTGACGCTGGTTTCCAGCTCGTCGTCATGCTCCACATCCAGCCAAACCGTTCCTGAACCGGACTGGCCTTCCAGTTCATACCAGTTGAACCCGTCCTGGCGGTAGACATGGCGTGAGGTGATCTGGACGTCGCGTTCTTCCATATCCTCGCCGTGGGGCGGCAACTGGATCATGCCACCGGGTCGCACGTCCTCAATGGTGGCATTGGTCGGTGTGGGCGCAGATGCCGGGGAAGCCTGGGCGCTACCTTGACGGTTCGACCAGAGGCGGTGGGCGCCATAGCCCAACACCCCGATCACCATCAGCAACAGAAGCTCGGAAAGCACGGTGTTCTCCTCAGGGCTGGTTGGTCGATGTGTCCTTGCCGTCGAGGCCCATCTGTTTCTTGAGTTCGCTCAACGCATCGCTGCCGGGGGACTCGCCTGCGAGCGCCTGGTCGATCTCGTCATCCAGGTTGCGGTTGGGTTTGATCATGTCGCCGTAGGATTCGGCCAGCGCTTCCTCTTCTTCCACCCGGGTGCGCATCTTCTCCAGCGTGGCGATGGTGGATGACGAGTCGATCTGGGCCATCTGCTTGTTGATCTTCTTGGTTGCGGAGCTGACCTTGGCACGGGCCTTGAGCGTCTTCAGCTCGTTTTCCCATTGGGTGATCTGGGCGCGCAGGTCCTGGATGCGGTGTTCCAGGTCGGCCGAGAGCCGCTCGTACTTTTCCTTTTTCTGACGGTGCTGCTAGGCCTGCTTCTGGGCCTGTGCCTGCTGGTCCAGGGCGCGTGTCGCGAGCCGGTCGGCTTCGTCCGCTGCCAACTCCCCTGATGACGCCTTTTGCAGGAGACGCATAGCCTTGACCTTATAGTCCTCGGCATCGGCTTGGGCGACCTCGAAATCTCGGCGGCTTCGGATGCCGATGGCCTTGATTTCGGCCAGGCTCTGCAGGCTCTTGTCGAGATCGGCCTTGAGGTCGCGAATGGCCTGCTCGCTCATCTTGATGGGGTCTTCCATCTTGTCGAGGGCGGCGTGTGCTTCGGCCGAACTGACCTTGAAAAGACGCTTGAACAGGTTCATGCGGTAACTCCTCCCTGGCGGGCGAATTGGATCAATTGGTTGGCATGCTCGGCGAGCATCAGGCTCAAGGCGTTAATTGAGCCCTCAAGTTCGTTCAGGTCCAGATTTTCCAGCTGCAGCGTATCGCGGAAGATCAGCCGCTCGCCGTCTTCGTCCAGGCAGAGCGCGCCGTGAACCAGTTCCCGGTTGATTTGTAGCAGGGTCCGGTAACAGGCGGCATCGGCGCCCGGTAGCGCGGTGATGAACTGCTCGATGATGAGGATGTCGTCCTCACAGTCCAGGATCAGGTTGTGGATACCCTGGGCGGGGGCCTCGACGATCAGGATCTGATCATCCGGATATTCTTCGACGATCGTGAGCGGCAGTTGCTGCACGTAGTCCTTAACGGTGGCGTAGGCAGTCGTCATGGGTTATCGCTCCTTGATGGTTGTCTGGCATCGGTCGACCTTCGATATTGGTTGAACACGACATCGGCAGGCAGATTGGATTCAGGTTTGAAGACAGTGTTTCAGGTCCTGTTCGGTCGGGATGGCTTCCTCGCGCACCATCAGGATCAGTGCGCTGGCATCGAAACGATGGTCGGGGGCCGGGTGGCATTCCACCTCGCCGTTATCGGTGACGTAAGCCATGAGCGTACCGTGGCCCGCCTTGATCAGTTTACAGGCGGCGTCAGCCCAAACGGTGTCTTTCACCGTGACATCGAAGCGCATGGCGTGGTCGTCATGATGGGTAAAGAGGTTTTCCAGGATTTTCTCCGCGCCCGGGGCGACCAGCGATCGAACGAGAATTTCCGGGTAAGCGCGAATCGGGCGTAGCGTCGTGTTGGCGCCGGCGGCTTCGGTGCGCTGACGGTTATCTTCGTCCACGCACTCGGCAACCGTGTAGGGCATCCTGTCGCCACACCGGTTGCGGATCTGGAGCAGCACGTCGAGCGTGACGCTATCGGAGATCCGGCTGTGCTCGTCGCGCGACAATACAATGATTGCTCTGGCATGTTCCGGCGAGACGGCTTCAACGGCACCTCGGTCTGTGGACTCGCCGTGGTAGTGGACGACGCCCATTTCCCTCAGGCGTGACGGCAGGCCGTCAGGAAAGGCATCGGTCAGCACCAGGATGGGCGTGTCGGCGAAGGCTTTGGTGGCACGGAACTGGCTGACCAGGCGCTGGAAGTAGACAGCCGGGTTGTTGAGGGGGCTATTGATAATCAGAACATGGTCTTTCATACGCCATCTCCAAAGGCCTTTGATCATGTATTCCTTTTGCTTGAGGCGGTAGTCGATATAGTCGCTGGCAAGTTGGGCAAGCAGCGTGATACCCGCGAAATACAAAAGGAATGTGGTTGCGAAGCGGCCGACCACCGTCGATGCGGAAAAGTCGCCATAGCCCACGGTGGTCAAGGTGGTGAGCGTAAGCCAGACGGCATCGCCGAAGCCCAGCCCTTCAAACGCGAGCATCACCGCCACGTGGGCGCCGGATAGGCCAAGGAGCCAGAGCAGGGCGCGCGTCAGGCGTGCTCGCATGTTGATGTCGAGTTTGCGGGTGATTCGGGCGTAGGACTGCCGACGCTTGCGAAGGAGGAAAAACATGGTCGTTGATTTACCCATCCCTGAGTATCTATATGGCCTGATCTCAAGCGATAGCGCTGGCGAACTGACTCCTGTCCGTCTTTTCGAAAGGTGATTGCTGAAAGGTAATCTATCTTGCAAGACGGCGATGTTACGTGACGTTGCGGAGGATTACCACCGGGCGCCGAGGTGAGGGCGACGCATGGTCGTAGCGACGTGCCCACGTGCAGGGCCGTCTATCTCACATACGGTATAGCATGCTCCCTAGCGTCCAAACCTCGCCCGATAGTCGCTGGGCGTCAAACCGGTCTGGCGGCGAAAAAGGCGGCTGAAGGAGCTGACATCTTCGTACCCGACGGCCTGGGTGATCCGTTCGACTGGCAGGCGCGAGGATTCCAGGTGTGACTTTGCCGCCTCGATGCGCAGGGCCTGCAGGTAATGCTGGGGCGTTTCGCCGGTGGCGGCCTTGAAGCGTCGGAGCAGCGACCGGCTGCTGAGGCCGGACTGGCGTACCAGGTCGTCGGTGGCCAATGGATGTGCATAGCGTTGGTCGAGCCAGTCCTGCAAGGCCAGGATTGCTTCGTCCTGGTGATAGCGTTTGGTTTGAAGCGCGGCGTAAGGCGCCTGGCTGCGGCGGCCGGCATCGATCACAAAAGCTTTGGCGAGCTCCCGGGCCACCTGGGCACCGGCGTAGCGTTCGATCAGCAGAATGCCCAGGTCCCACCAGGCGGTGCCGCCGCCGGCACAGGCGATGGGGCCATCCACGGTGACCAGTTGCTCCGGATGGCATTCGACCTGCGGGTAGCGCTGTCGGAACAGTTCGCTGAAACCCCAGTGCGTTGTGGCTTTGCGGCCGTTGAGCAACCCGGCTTCGGCAAGCAGGAAGGCGCCGGTACAGTTGCTGGCAATCTCCTGGCCGGCATCGGCTCTTTGCCGCAGCCAGTTCAGTAGAACGCCGGCATTTTCCAGTGTCGGGAGGATCGGCCCGCCGATCGTGGGAACGAGAATAAGCTCGCCGGGTTCGCTTTCCTGGATACTGCCGTCCGCAAGCAGGGAAATGCCGTTCAGGCAGGGACACGGGCGGCCATCCTCGGTAAGCAGTTGCACCTCAAAATGGCGCTCCGGCTCGCTTCCCTGGATGCGGGCCCAGGTGACGCCGGCTAGCCGGAAGAGGTCGATCATGCCGGTGATGGCGCTGGCCAGGGCACCGGGGAAGCCTACAATGGAAACCTTTCTCATCGGTGCAATCTGTAACACATCATGGCTGGCGGATTTGGCCTAAAGTGTGTCAGATGTGACGGTTTTCACCAAGTCGGCGCTATGCGAACCTTACGAACCTCCAGGGCTCCGCCCACTTTGGGACGCTTGCCGATTCTCCATAAAGGTAGCTGTAATGACTGACACACTGATCGATCGCCGCGACCTCGATTTCCTGCTTTACGACGTCATGGATACCGCCGCGCTGAGCAGTCGCGAGCGTTTCCAGGATCACAGCCGCGAAACGTTCGATGCTGTGATCGAGACCGCTGACCGCATGGCACGCGAAAAATTCGCACCGCATAACAGTCTGGCGGACAAGCAGGAGCCCAGCTTCGTCAATGGCGAGGTAGAAATGCTGCCGGAGGTCAAAGAGGCGTTCCACGCGTATGCCGAAGCCGGCTTCCTGGCGGGGCGTTATGACCACGACCTGGGTGGAATGCAGTTGCCGGAGTCGGTGATTGCCGCCTGCAATGGTTTCTTCACCGCAGCCAACCCGGGTACGGCAGGCTATCCGTTCCTGACCACCGCCGCCGCCAACCTTATCCGGGTGTTTGGTTCCGAGGAGCAGCAGGCCAAGTACCTGCCGCCGATGCTCGACGGCCGCTACTCCGGCACCATGGCCCTGACCGAGCCCCATGCCGGCTCGTCCCTGAGCGATATCCGTACCTCCGCCTCGCCGACTGACGACGGCCACTACCTGATCAAGGGCGCCAAGATCTACATTTCCGGCGGCGAGCAATCGATCACCGAAAATATCGTTCACCTGGTGCTCGCCAAGATCAAAGGTGCGCCTCCGGGAGTGAAGGGCATTTCGCTATTCATCGTGCCCAAGTTCCTGACTGACGCTGACGGCCAGGTGACCGGGCGTAACGGTGTGGCGCTGGCAGGGCTGATCCACAAACTGGGTTACCGGGGTACCACGTCCACGGCGCTCAGTTTCGGCGATGATGCACCCTGTCATGGCTACCTGGTAGGTGAGCCCCACCAGGGCCTGAAGTACATGTTCCAAATGATGAACGAGGCTCGTCTGGGCGTGGGCTTCGGTGCCGCGGTCATCGGCTACCGTGGTTACCTGCATAGCCTGGAGTACGCCAGGGATCGCTTACAGGGCCGCAAGCCGTCCGAATCCGACCCGACAAGTCCGCCGGTACCGATCATCGAGCACGCGGATGTTCGCCGTATGTTGCTGGCTCAGAAAGCCTACTGTGAGGGTGGTCTGGCCCTTTGCCTGTATGGCGCGCGGCTGGTGGACGACCAGCATACCCATCCGGATGCGGATGTCCGGGAGCAATCGGGTAAGCTCCTCGACCTGCTCACGCCCATCATGAAGGCGTGGCCCTCGGAGTATGGACCCAAGGCCAATGACCTGGCGATCCAGGTCTATGGTGGTGCGGGCTATACCCGTGAATACCCGGTGGAGCAGTGCTGGCGGGATAACCGCCTCAATCCGATCCACGAAGGCACCAACGGTATCCAGGCGCTGGACCTGCTGGGGCGTAAGGTTTGGCAGGACAAGAGCTATGGTCTGCAACTGCTGATGAAACGCATGCAGGCGGATCTTGAAGCCTCAACCACGGCCCGGTGTCAGCAGTGGGCGCTGTCCCTGAGTGAAACCCTGCAGCGCGCTGTCAAGGTGACTCAGGAGCTGGGCGCAGCGCTGATGAAGGAAAGTCCGGACGGCGTACTGGCCAATGCCTCTTGCTACCTCCATCTGTTCGGTCATATTGCGGTGGCCTGGATGTGGCTGCGCCAGGCGAACGTGGCGGAGTTCAAGTTGGCCTCGGGGGGGCTATCGGAGCAGGAACGCCACTTCCTGGAAGGCAAACTCCAGGCTGCACAGTATTTCTTCCATTGGGAATTGCCGACGGTAGCCCAGGACATCGTACTGTTGCAGAACCGGGACGATACCTGCCTTGCCATGAAGCCGGAGTGGTTCTAGTCCTTCATTGTTCGGCCCCGGCGTTGCCTCGGGGCCGTCTTCCTGCCTTTTCCTGAATTCGCTTGCCTGCGATTGGTAGGCATGCAGTTGGCGTTAACACCCATCCTGAACCAGACTGGTTAGATTGCCGTTCGGCACGATCTCCGCTGCTACCTATTACTCTAGGCAGCACACTCAGGCAGAGGATGTTCAATGACCAACAACTATCAGCCCATCGATTGTTCTGCCCACGATATCCTCCTCGAAGTCGCAACCTTCCAACGTACCGTGGAAATCGTATTTCGAGACGAGGCTGGCCAGATTCAGGCCTTTCACGACAGGATCCGTGATGTCTTTACCCGTGCCGGCGAGGAGTTCCTGCTCCTGGGACGCGGTCAATTGATTCGTCTGGACCATCTGATCCTGGTGGACGGCAAGCCGGTTACCCAAGGTGGCAAGGTTTCGGCCTGATTGGCACTGGGCGTCGTAGGTATCGTCAGGGTTTTCCTAACGTTTTGTCATTGTTAAAGAAAACGTAATCGCCCGTTTATTGTGTTGATGTGCCGCTCACTCATACACTGCTTCCCGTAGTCAAACGATCGTTTGGAAATTTGGAATTTATTTTTTGCTGAGGGAAAGCACATGAAAAAGGTGATCGCGGGTACGTTTGCTGCTCTTATGGCGCTTGGGCTGGTTGGCTGTGACGAAGGACCGGCTGAGGAAGCAGGTGAGTCTATCGATCAGGCTGCCGAAAATGCCGGTGAAATGGCAGAAGACGCAGGCGATTCTGTCGAAGAGACTTACGAAGACGCAACGGGTCAGTCTGACAGCGTCGGGGAAAATGTTCAGGAAGGCGCTGAGGAAGCTGGTGAAGCCGTAGAAGACACGGCCGAAGAAGCTACCAACTAAGTTTTCTGGTCTTTGGTTGCCAGTTAAAAATGTCCTATCCAAACCGTGACGGTCGCACGATAACCGTCTGAACGGTTGCGGGATGGTCGTCCACCTGCCCATAGTAAGGCATCTGTCCGCCAGGAGGAGCAGGTTATGGACACCATCCCGAATTTCCCCTCAATCCTTTCACGTTTCCGGGGCCACCGTATCCCGGGATTGGTCGTCGGTCTGACGGCTGTATGGCTGCTGTCCGCCTGCTCACTGCAGCCGACGCCACCGTTGTCGCTCGATACGGGGGCACAGCCTATACCGGCGTCCGCCGAAACTTTCCATACCGATGTTCGCCCGGCTCCTGGCCGCTTCCGATTTCTCCAAAAGGTGGAGCGCGCTGTCATCACGCAGCTTGAGGCTCTGGGCTACGAAAAGGTCGAAAGGGGTAGTGGTGATTTCTCCGTCCTGATCCAGTTGTCCAGAACGGATCGGGTTATCCCCTTTGTCGAACCGGTGGAGTCCGGCCGACTGAACCTCTACATGATGGATGATGACGAAACCCTGCGCGTGGGGCGTTCGCCGAACCTCGACAGTATCGATCTCGATTTCATGCAGGAACAGGATATTGCCGAGCGTGTTCGTATGTTTCTCGACGGTATTCCGGCAAGAACAAAAAACTCATCCTGATCTCCCGAATTGTTCGAAAATCAACTAAAGTAGAAGTTAACTATCGTCCATGTTTGCGTAGGCTGGGATAACGCGGCCCAAGGCGGGGCGTGAGTGCGGAAAATTATAATAATCAGCTCCTACCGCCAGAGGCGTGATAGCGGGCGAGTTCGTTCAGAGGTGGCGGCTCAATGAGATTCATCAATAGTGCGGCAATTACTGCCGTTTGCGTTGTTGCGCTGGTTGTTTCAGTTGTGGGGTATTTCATGTCTCCCATGCTTGGACTGGATGCGCCCTCCTTGGTTATCGGTTTAATCCTCGGCTTGGTTTTGGCTACGCTGGTTCTGGTAATTCGCGTACTGGAACCGCTGGAGCGGGGCTTCGCGAAGTTGGAAGCCGGCGATAAGGCGCCTGACAATCCGGCGGCTAAGTGGATTCCGTCTCTCTTACAGCAGGCGAGGGCGGGACAGTCCCTGGTTGAATCCCTGTCTTCCGGTGCTGACGCCAACGCCATTTCCGCTGCGGAGGTGTCTTACGCAGCAGATCAGCTCAAGTCTCGGCTGGACAGACAGGTCGAGGAAACGGCACAAATGGCTGATTACGCGGCCCGGATTACCTCTACCGTCAAGCAATCCGCCGAGCAGGCGAGTCAGGCTTCGACCATGTCGCGGCACGCCAGCGAACTCAGTGCCAGTGGTCGCCAGGCCCTGGGCCAGGCGATTGAAGAGGTGAGGACCGTACACCAGCAGTCGGGCGAGACCTTGCGGCAGATTCAGGAGCTGAATGAAAAGTCCGAGAAAATTCAGGGCGTCACCACGACCATTCAGGCCATTGCCGAACAGACCAACCTGCTCGCGCTGAATGCTGCCATCGAAGCAGCCCGGGCCGGCGAGCAGGGGCGGGGCTTTGCCGTGGTGGCCGATGAAGTGCGGCAGTTGGCAGGGCGTACGGCGCAGGCGACCGGCGAGGTGGCAGAAACACTGCAGGCGATTCGTGTGGATACCGGAACGATCGTGTCGCAGATCGAGAAACTCGCCGGCAGTATCGAAAGCGGCCTGGAATCAGTGGAGAGTGTTGGTGAGCGGCTCAATGAGATACGAGCCCAGACCGAGCAGGTCGAACAGCAGGTGACCAGCATCGCTGAAGGTGACCAGCATAACGAGGAAAGCCTGAGGCAGATGTTCCAGGCGATCGAAACACTGCGGGACGAGATGACCGAGAGCGACAACAGCGTGCAATCCCTCGCCCAGCAAGCGGCGCGGCTAATGGAAATCGCCGAGAACGCCAACGCCGCCTTTGCATTGAGTAGCGATGCCAGCTACCACCGGTTCTTCTACGAGCGAGCCCGTGAAGGTGCCGACCATATTGGCTCCCTGTTCGAGCGGGCACTGAGCGATGGCAAGCTATCCGAAGCGCAGTTATTCGATAGCAAACGCGAGCCTATTCCGAACACCAGCCCCCAGAAATACCATAGTGGCTTTGATCGCTTTACCGATCAGCATATCCATACCATCCAGGAACCGGTCAAGGATTCCCATGAGTCGCTGGTCTTCGCCATTGCCACGGCGCCGGACGGCTACGTGCCCACCCATAATAAAGCCTTTGCCAACGAGCCTACCGGCGATGCCAATGTGGACTTGGTGAAAAGTCGCAGCAAGCGACTGTTCAATGATCGTACCGGTAAGCGCTGCGGCAGCCACAAGCAGGATATGCTGCTGCAGACCTATCGCCGTGACACCGGCGAGATCATGCATGACCTCTCGGTACCGATCTATGTAAACGGACGCCACTGGGGTGGGTTCCGGCTGGGTTATCGGCCGCGGCAGGCTGGATGACGGACGGTAGACATAGCACGTCGCTAGCGTATCGGTTCCAGCAGTGCACTGCCGGCCCGGGCGATGGTTCGGGTCAGCCGTTCCATGAAATCGCCGCCATGGCGCCAGTAATGCCAGTACAACGGCACGTCCACCGTCACTGCCTGGTTCAGGTTGACCAGTTCACCCTCCGGCACCGCAAGGGTCGTGCGGTTGTCGCCGATCATGTTGTCGGGGATCATGCCGTAGCCCATGCCGGCCATGGCGAGACGTACGAAACCTTCCGCTGACGGGCACAGGTGATAGGGGAAGCGGCCGTGATACCCACACTGGGCCAGGAAGCGGTGCTGGAGCTGGTCATGTGGGCCGAAGACAATCGCCGGCGCTTCCTGGAAGGCCTGCGCGGTGAGCCCGTCGGGGAAGAATCGCGCAATGTAGTTCCGGTGGGCCCAGGCGCGGTAGGGCATGTTGCCGAGAGCAATACATCGCGCCCCGGCAACAGGCTGGTCGCTGCTGCACAGGCAGGCGGCCACGTCGCCTTCCCGCATACGGCGCAGCCCCACGTCCTGGTCCTCGATCACCATATCCATCAGTAACCCTTCTTCCTGGCAGAACGCGCCAATCGCTTCGCCCCACCACGTGGCGAGGCTGTCGGCGTTGAGGGCGATGCGCAGCCGGGTGCGGTCTTCGGACAAGGCGGGAATCTGACGCCTCAGGTCCCGTTCCAGCAGCTGGACCTGCTGGGCATGGTTGAGCAACCTCCGACCCGCCGGCGTGGCTTGCAGGTGGGGGTGCCGGGTGAGGACGGGTTGGCCAAGGCGCGATTCCAGCAATTTGATGCGTTGGGACACGGCAGATTGGGAGAGACCCAATGCCATGCCGGCCCGTTCGAATCCACCCGTTTCGACGACGGTGATGAGTGCTTCCAGCAGTTTGTAGTCGAGCATAAGTAAAAGTGATGCAGTATTAGCAATATGATTTTTTAGTATAACGACATTTGGTTAGTCTTTCCCTGCAAAACGACGGTCCGAGCTTGAAGGCGGTGTTTGGAGGGAGATTAACCATGTTACAGAGTTACCTGACCGGCCTTGTGGTCTGCGGCGGGATTATCATCGCGATTGGCGCCCAGAATGCCTATCTTCTGGGCCAGGCCTTCAGGCGGGAACACCACTGGTGGTCCGCGGCACTGTGCATGAGTGCGGACATAGTCCTGTTTACGCTGGGAATGCTGGGTGTCAGTGCGGCGTTGATCGCGTTTCCTTCGGCATTGGATATGCTGCGTTGGGCAGGTGTGGTCTTCCTGTTGTGGCTTTCATTTACGGCTTTTGTCCGGGCCGTGCAAGGGCGTGATGGTCTGGTCGCCGACGAGCAATCACGGCGCAGCCTGGGCGCTGTCTTGATGACGACACTGGCCGTCACGTTGCTCAATCCGCAGGTTTACCTGGATACCCTGTTGCTGATTCCGTCTGTTGGTGCCCAGCAGCCCGATCCGATGGTTTTCGCTGCGGGCGCCAGTAGTGCGTCCGTCATGTGGTTCACGCTGTTGGCCTGGGGTGGTTCGGCACTGGCACCGGTTCTTTCGCGACCGATGGCCTGGCGCATTATCGATGGACTGATCTCGTTGATGATGCTCGCGATTGCCGTGCACCTGGTCGTCAACGGGATTCACGTACCGAACCCGGCGCAAACGGGCGGCTGATTCCTCTATACTGGCTGGAAACCACCGAACCGAGGAATGATCTTGAACGAACAGGAAGCCCGCCCCGTGGAGGTCGATAGCGACGACCCCATCGTCCGCCGTGGCGATAAATCCAGAAACCTGGCTGTGTTGGTTTACCTGCTGCAGGCCCTGTCTTTTTTTGTTGGCGGTATTACCGGTCTTGCCGGCGTCATCGTGAACTACGTGAAGCTTGACGATGTACGTAACACCTGGGTCGAGCCCCACTTCCGCTGGCAGATCCGCACTTTCTGGATTGGCCTGCTGTGGTGTGTGATCGGCTTCGTCACCTTGCCGATACTGATCGGCTGGTTCGTCCTGCTCGGGATTTCAATCTGGGTGATCTACCGGATCGTCAAGGGTGCCCTGGCGCTGAATGACGGCAAGGCGCCTTGACCGACAAATGAAAAGGAGGCCTGCAGAGAACTCCGCCTCGGCAGGCCTTGAGTCGGGTAGTTAGTGACTGATCGACGCGACAGCCTCGAGTACCCGCTCGGCGCCAGTGCTGATGTCTCTAACGATCGTCTCCACGCTGGCTACCTGGGTTTGGCCTTCACCGGCCACATTCGCCACTTCCTCGATCTTCCTCACTACCTCTTCGGTTAACGTAAGGTTCTCGTGGATAACCTTCTCGATTTCCGCTGTGGATTCGCCACTGCGCGCAGCCAACTGTCGCACCTCGTCAGCAACCACCGCAAAGCCGCGGCCCTGCTCACCGGCCCGGGCTGCTTCGATGGCGGCATTCAGTGCCAGCAGGTTGGTCTGATCGGCTACGCCGGAGATGGTGCCGACGATGCGTTCGATATTCTGGGATTGCGCGTTGAGCTTCGCGATGACCTGTTTGGTCTGATCGATCCGCTCGCGAATCAGGTCCGTGGTCTTCATCGAGCTGGCCAGGGAATCCGTTGCCTGGGATGCACTGCGTGCGGTCTCCTGGGCGGTCGAGAAGGCGACTCCGGCGGCTTTGCTGGTGCGTTCCGTCTGGGCGACGTAATCGGTGATGTCGCTGGCAAATTTAACCACCTTCCAGACCTTGCCATCGTCATCGATGATCGGGTTATAGGACGCCTCGAGCCATAACTCGTCCCCGTTGGCGCGAAGCCGCTCGAACTTCCCCGACTTGTATTGGCCGCGAGCCAGGTCGTCCCAGAAAGTAGGGTTCTCTTTGTGGAAATTGGGTTTGCAGAAGATCTTGTGATGCTTGCCCCGAATGGACTCCAGAGAATAGCCCACCGCATTCAGGAAATTGCCGTTGGCGGTAAGGATTGTGCCATCCGGTGTGAATTCGATAACGGCCATGGAACGATTGATGGCATCGAAAACGGCCGTCTGACGGCTGATCTTCTGGTGTTTGTCGGTGACGTCATAGGCCAGCTTGATCACCTTGTATACCCGACCCTCACCATTACGTACGGGTAGGTAGGTGGCTTCCAGCCAGATTTCATTGCCCTTGCCATCATACCGGCAAAAGGTACCGGCCTGATTCTTTCCCTCGGCGAGTTTGCTCCAGAACTGGCGGTATTCGGAGGACCCGGCATAGTCTGCGTCACAGAACATCCGGTGATGTTTACCCTGAATTTCATCGAGCCTATAGCCCACCACGCCGAGAAAGAGGGGGTTGGCGGTCAGGATATGGCCGTCGGGTGTGAATTCGATGGTCGCGACTGCCGTCCGGATGGCGTCGATTGTCGACTGCAATTCGTTGATGGTGTCCTTCTGCTTTTCGATCTGACGAGTGTGCTTGGTAAAAATCATGGTTGTTGATCCGGCGCAGACTTGTTTATTAGATATACAAAAAACTAGCTTCTGCACCTAGTTAAGCGGCAGTGCAGTTTTTGAGCTATAGGGGCATCGACGTATGGATGTGCGATTGAGGTATAGGCAACCGCAAAAAAGGTCCATTTAGCCATGCAGAACAATCAGCTAGTGAGTACGGTGGGAGGGAGGAAGCAGTTTCGTCAGAACGTAAACAATTGTCAGAGAGCTCGCGGGTGGCTGGTGCTCGAGACCGATAGAGTCTCTTCACAGTGTGAGGAAACCCCAGTAAGGGAAGGCTTATGGCCCTCGTTTCAGGGTGCGGGGATGGTCGGCTCCGCGTTACGCGCCAAAATCCAGCTGCTGAGAGGCAATACGCGCTTCCATACAGACGGCACAGTTGACCTTGCTGCAGGCGCTCGGATCGTGAATGTCCATGCCCAGTTGAAGGGTTGCTGTGGTTCGAGGGCGGTTCAACCCGCGGTACTGGTTGAGGTGGCCCCGCAATGCGGTTTCTGCGGCGGAGGCATCGGCGAAAGGCCCCAGATCGACCTGTTCGCGGGTCCTGACATACCAACCGACGAGGGTGCGAATGAATCGGTCCGTGCGGATCGGCGAGAACTGCTGGCGTACGACTGACATCTCGAATCCTTCCTTTGGCTCATTATCGACTGCGGGCCAAAACCCCGGAAATGATGACCCTTTTCCCGAACGATGCACTTGGACCACATGACGCCACGTGTGCTTCTTCGGGCTAAAGGTCTGGCCCGATCCTTGGCTGCGACGACAGGTTGGACCAAGGTGCAACCATCCATCCCATTCACCGCTCACAGTATGAGATACCGCGCTTCGAATTGTACTTACAGAAGTTATCAGGTTGTAGCAAAAGTTTACATAAACCTAGGTTTATGAAGAACAGGAACTCTTATTGGGTTTTGGGCAATCCCGGGCTCCAGGCCGCTGGTGGCTTCAGTCAACCTATTCCACTTCCTTCATGCGTAGAGCGCTGACCGTTCCCAACGCGCCCATTAACCCGAGCAGAATAATGACAGCGGTGGCGGAAATGAGTGACGCGAGCGCACTTAGCCCGCCGGTAACCAGGAGAAGGACGCCAATGACAGTATTGCTCACGGCCGTGTAGTCCGTGCGTTTGTTGCCGCCTGCCATATCCACAAGGTAGGTTTTGCGCCCCAGGCGTACACCAGCGTGGGCAATACCGAGAATGAAGAACGCCACTGGATAAAACCAGGCGCTTTGCAGGTTGCCCCCGTAATACAGGTTGAGCCCGCCGACACCCAGGCAGACGCCGCTGGCGATAGCGGCGCCCCGGATCATTACCTGGCGGCTGGATTTATCAGCCATCCAGCCCCAGACCGATGCGCTGACGGAGCTGGCCAGGCTGCTTGCCAGCAGGAAACCGCCAAGAAGCCAACCGCTCTCGCCTTGCTGCTGAGCCAGGAGTACAAAATAGGGCGAGGCGAGGGCAGAGCAGAGAAGCAGTGCGCGGGTAATGACGAAGTGCCGGAAGGGTGGGTCGTCCCGCAACAAGGACAGGCTACGGAACGCTTCCTGCAAGGCATGGCCCCCGCCGCCGGTTTCCCCGGGTTCCTCTTCGATACCGCTAAACAGGACGGCGGCAATGAGCCAGAGCACCGCCGCCAGGCCGAGCAGGGTCACGTAGAAACCGGTCGAAGGATCCCCCTGGTTCCAGAACAGCAGGAAAGTGAGGGCGACGGTCGCGCTGCCACCCAGGGTCGTTGCCAGCCCGGACAGACGACCGCGACGCGTTTTGGGAACGGTTTTGCCCTGGATATCCTTCATGGCGACCGAGCAGAAGCCGCGGGCGAGAGAGAAAACGACCAGCGCACCGATGACTCCAAGGCCTGCCGCATTGCCCTCAAGGAACCATACGCTCGCGGCCATGGCGGCAACGCTCGCGGCCTGTCCGAGGCTGCCACCTATCCAGAACCACTTGCGTACGGGTTTCTGCCGGACCCAAGCGCCGATGACCATCTGCGGAATCAGCGACCCCGATTCACGGATCGGCACCAGCCAGGCGACGAGACCGGGTGCTCCCACGGCGCCCAGTAGCCATGCCAGCACCGTCTTGGGGCTGATCAACAGGTCGCCCAGCTTGGTGAGTACCAGGCTGCCGAGAATCAGGAAGAAGTTGCGTGGAACCTCCTTGCAGGCGTCGTCGGATATGTCCTTGCAGGTCCGGGCGTCCTCCTCATTGGCAATGAGGCTGTAGAGCTGTTCTGCCGTATCGCGCTGGTTAGCCAAAGACACACTCCTTTGCAATCCAAAAAACGGGATATTAACAGCCGCAATCCATCACCGACAGGCGATGTGTCGCGTCAATGGATGAAAGCAGGTTACGTCAGCACGGCGCATGCAGATTAACAGGAGCGTGTTGGTTTGGATTCGGCTGGAGTAGAGCTAGGCGAAGAGTGTCAGGTGGTTATCCCAGCGCAGATCCAGGTGGGTCAGCAATTCAGGACGTTCGCGGTCCGGATGAATCAGTTGAACCGAACCGTTGCCCGAGGACACCACGAAGCCGCCCCCTGCGAGGGGGAGTGCGCCGGCTACGTCCGGCACATCGAGGCTGCGGACGTAACGGCTCTTCCGGTAATCGATGATGACGACACGATTACCACGGGGCGCGGTGATCGCGGCATAGGCCGTTTCGGGGTGTACGGCGATGCTCGCGGTGTAATTGCGCAGCCGGGACTGATCGTCTTCCGGAAGGGCAATTTCGCTGAACTTGCCGGTGTGGCCGTCCAGTCGCGCTATCAGGGGCGGCGTCTCCCATTCGGGGCCCTGGTACTGGTAGCCAGCGATAACGGTGCCATCGGGGGCGATGTCGAGGTGGCGGCAGCTCAATTGGTGATGTGAGGGCGTGAAACGTTGATGGATGCGGCCGTCCCGGCGATCCATCAGCACGAGTGCCGTTTCCATGGTGTCCAGGTTGAGCTTGATGCGGTCGTAGTCAGGATGGGTCTTGATGCCGCCTAATGCGATGACCAGTGTTTCGCCGTCCGGGTGCAGGCGCAATTCGTGGGGACCGATGCCGTCCAGCGCATAATCGGCGATGTGCCGATAATTTTCGTCGGCATCGTAGACACGTATCACGCCTTCTCCAGAGGGAAAATGGTTCAGCGTGACATAGAGGTAGCGACTGTCACGGCTGAAGACACCGTGACCGTAGAAGTGGAATCCCTCGCGCGCTTCGATCCGTGCGACTTCCTCGCCGCGCCGGGTGTCGACGATATAGAAATGCCGTCCTGGCCGGCGGGCAAACAACAGGGCATGTTCGATACCCGGGCGCTGGCACCCGCCGTGGCAGCGGTCGTCGACGGGAATCTGGAATCGGGGGCGGCCCGCCAGGTCGATGCCGGCGATGAAGTGATTGCCGGCGGCATCGTCCACCGCGCTGAGCACGAGGGGCTGGCGCCCCGCACCCGTCGCCAGGGCCAGTCGCGCGCCAAATCCGGCCAGGGACAGACCGGCGAGCGTGGCCTGGAGAAAACGGCGTCGAGTCATCATTGACGGAGCCTCAATCACCATCACTGGAATTGAAGCCGCGCCGGATTCCGAGCGCCGGAGCGATACGATTCTCCAGCACCTGTTCGAGCTGCGTGACTTCGATGAACAGTGACTGCAATCCGCGGTACTTCGCATCGTCTTCCAGTGAGGGTGCGAGCGCATCGGGCAGCGCATCGAGTTCCTCTAGTGTGCTCTCGAACTGCTTGTCGAGCTTTTCGGCGAGTTCCTGATGTCCCTGCTGGGTCAACAGCCTGTCCAGCCCCGGTCGCAGGTACCGATCCATGCCCTGTATGCTGGCGCGAATCGCTGCCAGTGAATAGCCGCTGCGCCAGGCGTCGCCAAGATAGGGGTTGCGCTTGGGCGTGCCCCGTAACCCCATGGGGTCGGCCAGGCGCCGGTCCAGAAGGATCTCCAGACCGTTCAGCCCCGCCTCGACGGTGCGGGCAGTGTAGCTATCGGTTTCCAGGAAATGGGAAGAGAATCGTTGCCAGTCTGCGGAAAGACTACCCGTTGTTGCCGCGAGGTGACCAGCGATGGCGGTTAGCAGGGCACATGTCCTCTCTGCCGGCAAGGCGTCGTCCGCTTGGTTCATACGCGTATCGAACAGGAGGTACTCCATCGCTGGAAAGCCTTGTAGTGCGACGCCGGCTTCTGCGACCTGCTGCTCGTCGGCGGTATTCTGGTCGAGGGCGAAGCCTACCTTGCGGGCCACAAGGTTCTTGGTGTCGGGCCAGAACTGGATTTGCCAGGCACGGCTGTTCTGCTCGATGGGCCCGAAGTCGACGAACCGGACACGTTGCCACTGGAGGAAGGCGGATTTCCAGGCGTTCTCGACGTGGGCGCGGTTCTCCGGACTGGGCGCTTCACAGTAGGTTTGGGTCGTCTGGTGTAGGTCGATCACGTGTTCGGCGAGGGTCTCGTAGCCGGCGGCGATGTCTGTCTGCCATTGTGCGCGGGGCGACTCGGCGGCCTGCAGTAGGGGCGCGATAACGATAGCCAAGGCTGGAATCAGGTGTCGTAAGCCGGGCATCGGCATCTCCTATCAGAATGATTTGAGGAACTACAGCGATTCAAGGAACTGCAGCAGGGCGTCGCGTTTGTCCTGCGCCAGCGATCGATACTGGTCGGCTGCGTTCTGGGCTTCGCCGCCGTGCCAGAGGATGGCTTCCTCCGGCGTACGGGCCCGGCCGTCGTGAAGGAAACCGGCACGAGGGTTGACCGTTTGCGCCAATCCCAGACCCCACAGGGGGGGTGTACGCCACTCCGTGCCGTCGGCCTCGAACTCCCGGCGGTTGTCAGCGAGTCCGGGTCCCATGTCGTGTAGTAGCAAGTCCGTATAGGGCCAGATTGTTTGCTGGCTCAGGTCCGGCCGGTCAACCACGGTTCCGGTTACTTGGCGGGGCGTGTGGCAACCTGCGCAGCCGATACCGTTGAACAGCCGTCCGCCTTGCTGTACCTCGGGGTTCTCCATGTTGCGGCGCATCGGTACGGCGAGGCTTCTGGCATAGAAGTCGATGAACCGGGCAATCTTGTCGCTTACCTCAGGGGTACCGCCATCGGGAAAGCCGTCGCACCCTTGTTCTGGCGTGCAGTCGGTCGCGGCCACCAAAGTGGACGTTAGCCCCATGTCGCCGGAAAACGCACCCATACTCTGTTGCAGGACGCTGGGCTCGCCAGCCTTCCAGCCAAAGCGCCCCAGCACGGTTTTCCCGGCGGCCTTGTCCCAGACTCGATTGGCACGTCCGGAGAGCCCGTCGCCGTCGTTATCTTCCGCATCGGCCCGGGCGAGAATGGTTTCTTCAGGAATAGCTGCAATCAGTCCGAGACCGATCATGGGTGGTGCGACACGCGGCGACACCAGCAGGTCCTGAGGCAGGGGGCCATAGTTTGCGTTGTCGATATGATAGACCGGGCGCTCAAGCGCAACCCTCGTGCCGTCTGGCAATACCTGTTCGACGGACTCCCAGGTCAGCCGTAGATCGGCTTCTGGCTTATGGCCGGAAATAGCTGCAGTCTGTAGCTGGCTGCCGTAGACCGGCGCGGGCTTGAA
Organism: Marinobacter nanhaiticus D15-8W; assembly: GCF_036511935.1. NCBI lineage: Bacteria > Pseudomonadati > Pseudomonadota > Gammaproteobacteria > Pseudomonadales > Marinobacteraceae > Marinobacter > Marinobacter nanhaiticus. Next base: position 1,672,919 of record NZ_AP028878.1, read on the forward strand.
ACCATGGGTTTTTAGCAGTTCGGCATCGCCTACCGGGTCGGCAGGCACCGACAGGCGCAGGAAAAGCGATACGGATGGTTCGTCGATGGTTGGCGGATGCCCACGACCATCCTTGATGTGGCAGCCCTGGCAGGAGTTCGTGTTAAACAGCGGGCCCAGGCCGTCCCGTGCGTCGGTGCTCGAGGGCGCTTCCACCCAGGGATTCCGGAAGAAGCTGTTGCCCACGCTGAAGTCCAGCCGCTTGGTCATCGACAGGTTGGCTTGCGGCAGCGAATAGGCGTTGCGGTCGAATTGTTCCACCGAACCTTCGCCGCCTGTCATCGGTGTGTCCTGGACGGGCGGGTCAGTAGCTGCTCCGGTAGCGGTGCCGGCCAGTGCTGCGAGAAGCGCCGGGGCTAACCGGCGCCAGGATATCTTGAACACGTTACTGTTGCTCTTCAACGGCATGGAGCCCGGTTAGGTATCAGCCGGACTCTCTGGTTTAAGCGGAACCTATGCTATCTGGGGCCGGTCGGGGCCCCATAGCTTAAACGAACAGACCGCGCTTTAGAATGTGTGGCCCGCGTCGTCCGGCTGCAGCGATGCGACACCCAGAATATTGGATGCCTTCTCGATGGAGCCCGTCTGCGCCACGAGCGCCGAGATGGCATCGTTGATCATCGCCGCACCTTCCTCGTTTCCCGGGGCGATCATCATGTCAAAGGTCATGGCATTACTGGACGCCTCGGCGCGGTCTTTCATGCTCTGTAACGCCTTTACCGAACTGTTTAAATCGGAGCGTAGGCGCTTGTCCAGTTCCGGATCGGTTGCGGCGACCAGGTCGGACAAGGACGGACCGGTTATCGTGCTACCGTCCACGCGCGTATAGCTGCCCGTATAGACGTTACGGATGCCAATGGCGTTGTAGTAGTGGGAGTTGTGGGTGTTGTCGCTGAAGCAGTCGTGTTCGTCTTCATAGGAATTGGCCTCCAGCGCGACCTTCATGCGTTCGCCAGCCAGTTCACCCAGGGATAGCGAGCCCATGCCGAACAGCATTTTCTGGATTGCTGCTTGTGGTTCCATGGCCAGCAGTTCAGCGCGGTAGTTATCGCTGCTGCCTGGCGCCCACTGGGAAGCCATCCATTCCAGGTCGGACACCAGCAGATCGGTCACTGCGTCTAGATAGGCGGCCCGGCGCTCGCAGTTGCCGTGGGTGCAGTCACTATCCGTGGCGTAGTCGGTCACCGGGCGCTCGCCGTTGCCAGACTCGAAACCATGACGATCCTGGCCCCAGAGTAGGAATTCGATCGCGTGATAGCCGGTAGCCACGTTGGCCTCGGAACCGCCGATTTCATTCAGCTCGGCCAGCAGTTCCGGTGTCAGAACGGCGACGTCGACGGATTCTCCACCCACGTTGACCGTTTCGCTGGCGATAATATTGACGGTGGCGCCTTCGTTACCCAGTTCGTACTGGTAGTCGTTGATTTCCACGTAGTCGATCAGGCCTTCATCCAGCGGCCATGCGTTCAGCTGGCCTTCCCAGTCGTCGACGATGGCGTTGCCGAAGCGGAAGACTTCGCTCTGCTGGTAGGGCACCCGTGCCTCGAGCCAGGCAGCCTTGGCCGTCGCGAGGTTGTCTGCGGTCGGGTTGGCGATGAGTGCGTCGGTGGCTTTATCCAGGGCGCGCGCCGTTTTAAGGGCGTCGTGGTAGGTGGCGTAGGCAACGTCTGTATACTGTTCGACCACATTGGCCGGTGTCGCCGGTTCTTCATTCATCGCTGATTCGCCGGACAACGTTCCGCATGCGGTGATCACAGCCGGTGTCGTGATCGCAAAGGTCAAGGCTTTGAGTGGAAAGCGGGCCCCCATGGAAATGCTCCCTGTCAATACGAGGTTGTTGAATAATTTTAATGACACTCATTTGTATTTGCGATTATAAAGGCGCGTTAATGTTTTGCAATGAAATCGATGGCCACATGTCGAAGTAGAGTTGCTGGATGCCACCGCTTGCGGCTTAATGAGCCACTGCCATTTTCGGGAAATCTGTTGCGTTATGCTGAGTTACCTCCACGCCTTCCACGCCGGCAATTTCGCTGACGTCCACAAGCATCTCGGGCTTTTCGTTGCGCTGAAGCTGATGCAGCGGAAACCTACCCCAATTGCCTGTTTTGATACCCATGGCGGAAGTGCGCTTTACGACCTTGCTGGCGACAAGGCCCGCAAGACCGGGGAAGCGTATGCGGGCGTACAGCGCGTTTGGCAACGGCGAGCAACGTTGGAGCATGAGCTCTGGCCAGAGGTCTGGGGGCTGATCGGCGGTGACCCGAACGAAGCAGCGTTACGTTACTACCCGGGATCGCCTGCCTGGCTGGAGGGTTTGCGACGGGAGCAGGACAGCGTAACCGCTTTCGAGCTGCATTCGAATGAAAGCTCGCGGCTGCAGCAGTGGGCGGCATCGACGTCGGTCGGCGTGATTGCAGCCGACGGCTTCAGGGGATTGCTATCGGCCCTGCCGCCGCGGGAGCCGCGCCTGTTCACGTTGATCGATCCGCCTTACGAGATCAAGGATGACTACGCCAGGACGGCCGATACGTTGATCCGCGCCTGGAAGCGCTGTCGCCACGGCGTCTATCTTGTATGGTATCCGGTGCTGCCTGAGGCCCAGTTCGAACGGATGATCGAGCAGGTCCAGGGCAGTCCGATGACCAAGGTTTTGCGCAGTCAATACTTGCTGGACCAACCACCGGAGCGGGGTATGGCGGGTTCCGGACTATTGCTGGTAAATCCGCCGTGGGGCTGGGCCGATGCCATCCAGTCGATGCTGGGCGAGATCCATGCCAGCGGGGCGATTGCCGCGCGCCATCAGCTTGACTGGGTAGTGCCTGAGTGATGGCCCGTTGGGTTAAAGGTAGGGCAGGGCCGGAGGGCCGGACAAGTTTATTTCGTTAGTAAAAATAGTAAAAGGAGTCGCTATTCATGTCATCGATCCACCCCTCTCGTGCCAGCCTGGAAGCCCTGGTTCGGCATTTCTCTCCAGATGAGCCCGTAGTGATGCTGAACCTGTTGCGTTTCCGCGAACAGGCGGTCTATTCGGACGATGAGAACGAAACCGCCTGCACCGGTCGTGAGGCTTATGCGCGCTACAGTAAGCAGGCTTTGCCGCACTTGGAGAAAGTAGGCGCAAAGGCTGAATGGGTGGGCGAAGCCATGACGACGGTCATCGGGCCTGACGAGGAAGGGTGGCATGATGTTTTGCTGGTACGGTACCCGTCGGCGGAAGCGTTCCTCGCCATGGTCGGCGATCCCGAATATCAGGCAGTCGTCCACCACCGGACAGCGGCGCTGGCCGATTCGCGCCTGATTGCCACGCGGCCGAAGAAATTCTGATGTCGCCGGCCCTGACGCCAAACCAGGCGCCGACCCCAGGACATGTGTTTTGTCACGAAACCAAGTGCTGAAGCTGGATCCCCGTCTTGACTGAAAGTACATACAGTGAGTCTGAAAGGAGAGTGTTCGTCCCCCTGGACCAATGGAGTCTGCCCACGACATCCGTGCATCGCACCTTGCGGGACGCGATAAGCAGCTTTCTCGAGCGTGCCCGGCAGACGGCCTGGCTGGCGGAATCGGATGAGGAGGGAGGCGATGCGCTACGCCCGCTGTCCCGCCGCCAGTTGTCCCGATGGGCGCCGCCAGCGGATTGGCAGTCTGGGCTGGTGGGTATGACCGATGCCCTCGATAACTGGTGGGAGCGGTGGGGCACGGTCCAGACTGTGGCATTCCTGGTTGCGCCACCCTTTTCCGGTATTGGAGAGTCCCTTGAGCAGCTGTGTAGGGAACGGGGCTGGCGCCTGATAGAACCACCGGATGATCGGGCTATTCACCGTACGGATGCCGTTAGCTGGTGGTCCCAGTTCGATGGCGAGACAACCTGGGTGCTGCCTGAATTGGGTCATTGCTGGTTGCGAACACCGGCCGGGCTCACATTGGTGCGACGCCTACTCGGCGCCATTGCGGCGGGCGAGTTGGGACAGGGTGTCATCGGCTGTTCCAGTTGGACCTGGCAGTTCTGGCGTCACTTGATGCCGGAGTTGCGCTTTTCGGTTATGACCCCTCAAGCCTACGATCATGTTCGCTTGGGACGCTGGCTTGGTGATCTTGCCCAAGAACCCTCGTCACATTTTCGTCTTACCACCAATGGCAGTTGGGTGGTCCCGCCGAAGGCTGCCGGCGAGCAGCAAAACCACAAGACCAGCGCCTTCCTCCGGGACCTGGCCGCCTGGTCGAGAGGCATCCCTGAAGTGGCCTGGTCGACATGGCGCCAGGCTTTACGGGCTCAGCCGGAGGCTGAAGTGGTCGAAGGTACGGCAGGTACGACGCCGGTACGACATGAGTCTACCTGCTGGGTAGTGCCCTGGGATCAGCTCACCTTACCGTCCCTCCCCCCCGGTGAATCGCGTCCATTGGCTTTCGTGTTACATGCGTTGCTGATGCACCAGGGGCTCGACGAAGAACACCTGCGCCAAACCACCGGCCTCGATCTGGACGATATCCATATTTCACTGCACTCCCTGCGCCGGGCCGAACTGGTCGAACCGCACCCGCGGGGCTGGTTCGTGACGGCCCGGGGCTACCCGGCCATAAGGCGCTACCTGCAGACGGAAGGCTTTGCCGTGGACGGTTTCTAGATGTTTTCTCGGGAGAAAAGATAATGGGAGATCTCGGGCTGAAGGACGCACTACAGGCAATCACCTCGACGGCGGTGATCGAGGCGATTGTGCTGGTGTTGGCATGCTGGGGGCTGATCCTACTTATTCAATGGGTCGTGCCACGCGTAGCAGGGCGGTTCTCCGGCAAGTCGCGGCTTTATATCCTGGCAGTGGCGCCCTTGCTGCGGCTGGTGATTATCATCGGCGCCATTATCCTTGTCGTGCCGGTACTGGTGGAGCCCACGTTCGAAAACCTCATTGCCATATTCGGTGCCCTGGCGCTGGCTTTGGGCTTTGCTTTCAAGGACTACGCCAACAGCCTGATCGCGGGCATCGTTACCCTCTATGAAATGCCCTACCGCCCGGGCGACTGGATCGAAGTGGATGGACAATACGGTGAGGTGCGCTCCATCGGCACGCGTGCAGCGACCATCGTGACCCCGGACGACAATGCGGTCGTGATTCCGCATGGGAAGCTCTGGGACAACCTGATCGCCAACGGAAATGGTGGTACCAGCAATCTTATGTGTGTGGTGGAGTTCTACCTGGAACCCGAACACGATGCCGCCGAAGTCAGAGCCTGCCTGCGGGACGTGGCCTACACCAGTCCATGGACCAAGACCTATCAGCCTGTCGTCGTTGTTCTATCCGAGAAGCCCTGGGGCACCTGCTACCGGGTCAAGGCCTATCCGGTAGAACCTCGCGATCAGTTCCAGTTCATCTCCGACTTGACGGTGCGTGGCAAGGCGGCCCTGCGCCAGTTGAATGTCCGTCAGGTTACGGCGCCGGTCAGCGTCAACTGAATCCCAATCCAGGAGTATCTATGAAGGCGAATGTCTCCCTGCCCATCACCCTGCTGATCGCATCGGCACTCTCCGGTTGCGCCATTAATGGTAGCCAGCCCGGGGATCAGCCGTTACCCCTGAATCCGGGCACCTACGTATCGAGCGACGAGCGCCAGGTGTGGGTGTTCTGGGAAAATGGAATGTTCGAGCGGTCAGCGATCGGCGGAGAAGAAACTGAAAGCGGGGAACCTGGAAGCGCAAACGATGCCGCGCCGCAGCCGCAGTTTGACTGGGGCCAGTGGCATGACCTTAACGGCATGGGCGTCGCTATCGCACGCGGGGGGCAGGCATCTCGTTATTTTCTGGACGTGGCGTCCGACGATACGGCAACGCTTAAGGGCTCAAGCGTTACCGGTCCGGTGAACCTGGTTCGTGAAGACGATGTGGAACCTCTCGAGACGCCGCGTCCCATGGCCATCTGTTTTATGACGCAGGCCGATGCGCCGCTGGCTTACGAGCCGCTCACCCGCCGCAACTACCCGGTACAGATGGCAGAGGCCTACCCTCAGTTGGAAGCCGCTTATCTCGAGTCTGGTCTCCAGCCGCCTCAACGATTGCCAATCCAGGTGAGTGGACACTGGGTGCTGGACGATGCGCCGGATGGTGTCGGTGACGTGCTTTTCCTGCGGGCCGCGAACCTCGAGGCGCTGGGAAAAGCCGGCGCAGGGATTTGTCCCCAGGTCGCGTTACAAGGGACATACTGGGTCCTGCGCAAGCTGGGAAACGAGCACATTGAGACAGACAGGGGCAAACGTGCAATCCATGTTACCTTCGGCGCGGACGGTAAGGTCTCCGGTCTGGCGGGTTGTAACCGTTTCAGTGGGCCCTTCACTCGCAGCAAGGACGACTTGCAGTTGGGGCCGTTGGCCGCAACACGCATGATGTGTCCGGAACGGGCGGAAACCGAGAACGCGTTCTTTGTCGCGTTGGAACGGACCGAACGTTTTGCTATCGAGGGCGAAACGCTGTTGTTGATGACGGACGACGGCAAGATATTGGCCGAATTCGAGGCCGGGGATCTGCAATAGCGTTTCGTTTAGATGGCTGGGGTTTTGCGCTGCCTCCAGGTGGAGGTGGAACGAAAAAAGGCGTGACCGAAGCCACGCCTTTCATGCAGTAAAACGGAGGGATTACTGCTGCTCAGAGCCCGAGCCAGAACCTGAATCAGACCCGGAACCGCCTTCTTTCTCTTTAACCATGGAGGTTACGGTGTCCAGCAGCTTCTGACCGTTCTCGCCAGCCTGCTCGACGTAGGTGTCGCGAACACCCATGCTGGCTTCGCGGAAGGCCTGGCGCTCCTCGTCGCTCAGCGTAATTACTTCGGTGTCGCTGTTATTCTTGATTTTCTCCAGACGCTCCTGGTTGAACTGCGCCTGCTTCTCGTAGATGAAGTCGACCATCTCGTCACGTGTTTCGTCTACCCACTGACGCTGATCATCCGGCAGGTTCGCGTACCACTCGTCGTTAGCAATAACGGTGGCGATAAACTGCGCGTGCTTGGCAATGATCATATAGTCCTGAACTTCATAGAAGCTCATTTCTTCGATGGCGAAGATCGGGTTCACCTGACCTTCGATCTGCTTCAGCTGCAGACCGCTGTAGACTTCGGAGTAGGGCATCGGCGTCGGGTTGGCGCCATAAGCCTCGTACGACTGGGTCAGGATCGGGGAGGTCATCGTGCGAATCTTGAAGTCGTTAAAGTCCGCCGGAGTACGCAGCGGCTTGTTGGCGGTCCAGACCATCCAGCCTTCGGGCACGATGCTCAGCAACTGGAGGTTCTGCTCCGCATACCGCGGTGCCAGGATGTCGTGTACCTCTGAACTGGACAGGACTTCCTTGTTCACATCGTTGTCGTCAGAAAGCACGAAATGCAGGGTGAAGATACCCACTTCCGGAATCACTGACGCAAGGTGCCCTGGAGAAGCGAACGCCAGCTCAACTGCTTTTTGCTGGACCAGTTCGGTCAGCTGGGATGACGTACCCAGGGACCCGTAGGGATAGACCTCGATCTTGATCTGACCGTTGGATTTCTCTTCGATGCGCTTCTTGAATTCCTGCGCATAGGCGTCCTGGACACTGCCTTCGATTTCTTCCAGTGCAAAGCGCCAGGTCACCGTTTCGCCGCTCTTTTCTGCGGTTTCGGAGGACGAGCCTGAAGATTCCTGTTGTTGGGTGTTGGCATCCTGATTCGCGCTGTCGTCGCCTGAATCCGAGCATCCGACCAGAACGAATGTCATCAGAAGGGTCAGGCTTCCCAGCCAGCGGATGAGTGTTCTCATGTGCTTTTCTCCTTTGAGTTCTAACCAACTTCTCTAAGATAACATACTATCAAATAGACATATTTCTTGAAGTTTGCCATCCATTACAACGTATACTGTATTTATCTGAAAAGAAAATGGAGCGAAACCATGGCATCATCCACGGGCGCATCCGATGGCCCAAATAAGGGACAGGGACAGGGAAAGAAAAAGAAAGGTGGGCCCTTTCACATGCTTGATACCGGCCTCAACGTTGTTGAGCAGGGTATTCTCATCGTCGGCATACTGGTGATGGCGGCAACCAGTATCATCGGCGTCTTCGCCAGGAACATGGGGCACAGCCTGTCATTCGTCGACGAGCTGGCTCAGTTACTCGTGGTGATCGTGACTTTCGTGGGGGTTGGTCACGGCGTCCGAAACGCCCGCCATATCCGGGTTTCCGCGCTCCATGACATGCTTCCGGACAAAGGGCAGAAAATATTGCTGACCTTCGTCAGCTTTTTCTCATGCGCGTTGTTGGCCCTGCTGGCCTACTATTCCATCGAATACATCCAGAACCTCCAGAAGTCTGGTCGGGTAATGCCCTCCATGCAGTTGCCCTTATGGATTCCCTATCTCATCGTACCTGTCGGTCTGATCGTCGGTTCGGCGCAGTTCTTCCTTGCAGGCGTACGCAACATCATTAGCAAGGGCGCCTGGCTGTCATGGCATAACCGGGACGAGTACGAGGATGAACTGGCCGCCGAGGCGGGCATCTCCACTGAAGAGCAGGCGTATTACGAAAGCGAGAGTGCGCCGAAGGAAGCCGGTGGAAAGGAGAAGTCCAATGGATAAGGTCATGGAGTTTCTCGGCCTGGCTGGCATGAGCACATTCAGCATGGCGATCGTGGTGGCGGTGGTCATGATCGTATTCCTGCTCCTGGGCTTTCCGATGATGGTCCCGCTGCTGATCGGTGCCATTGTGTTATTGTTTTCCCAGTTTCCCTTCCTCGAAGGCACGGTACTGATCCAGCAGATGATCGGCGGCATCTCCCAGAGCGTTCTGGTGGCGGTGCCGATGTTTATCCTGGCCGCGGATATCATGATCAAGGGTCATACCGCGGATCGGCTACTCGATTTGGTTTCCAAGTTCGTCGGCCACTTGCGCGGCGGACTGCCCATGACCACTGCGATGTCCTGTACGCTTTTCGGTGCCGTCTCCGGCTCCACGCAGGCCACTGTAGTGGCCATGGGCCAGCCGCTGCGGCCAAAACTGATCGAGGCGGGCTATACCGACAAGTTCGCGATGGCCCTGATCATCAACGCCAGCGACATCGCGCTCCTGATTCCACCCTCTATCGGCATGATCATCTATGGTGTGGTTTCCGGCACCTCAGTCGGTGACTTGTTCATCGCGGGCATCGGCCCCGGGCTAATGATTCTGGTGCTGTTTTCGGTCTACTGTTATTTCAAGTCGGTGCGGCTCAAGATCCCGACTGCAGAAAAGGCGAGTTGGTCCGAACGCTGGGTGGCACTGAAGAAGGCGCTGCTACCTATGGGCTTTCCGGTGATCATCATCGGCGGGATCTATTCGGGGACCTTCAGTCCCACGGAGGCAGCGTCCATGTCCGTGGCATACGCGCTATTGCTGGAGGTGGTGATCTTCCGACAGGTTAAGATCAGTGACCTGCCTTCCGTTGCGCTTTCGACCGGACTGATCACCGCGGTGGTGTTTATCCTCGTGGCGGCGGGTACTGCCTTCTCCTGGGTTATCTCATTCGCCAAGATCCCTGATTTGCTCCTCGGGGATGTGGTCGCCAACGCGGCGGATAGCCCGTATTTCATTCTCGGGTTGATCGCGGTGTCGTACTTCATCGGCTGTATGTTCGTGGATCCCATCGTGGTGATCCTGATTCTTACACCCATCTTTGCGCCGGCTGTTGAAGCGGCAGGAATCGATCCGGTTCTGGTGGGCACCCTGGTGACACTGCAGGCAGCAATTGGTTCGGCGACACCACCTTTTGGCTGTGACATCTTTACAGCGGTGGCGATATTCAGGCGCCCCTATCTGGAAGTCATTGCCGGCACGCCTCCCTTTATAGTGCTATTGCTGTTGTCGACAGTGCTATTGATCATGTTCCCGCAGATTGCGTTGTTCCTGCCCGGGTTAATGCAGTAGGGCACCAGCCAAAAACAACCACCCATAAAAAAACCCGCTCCTCGGAGCGGGTTTTTTCGTTCTTGCGCTTTATTACATCAGCGCGTCGACCCGGTTACGCACTTGCGGTTCGCTATTGTAAGCGGTAGCAATGGCGTTGTAGGTCGGAATGTCGAGGCCCTTCTCCTGGATGGCATTGACCATCTTATCGTTCGCCTCCATCTGGAGCTGTTGGGCCTTGTTCTTATCGTCGGTCTTCTCAATCTGTGGAATATATTGCTCGCGAATGTCGCTGATATCTTCCTGGACATTCACGAATTTCTTCAACTGTGCGTCTGTGTAGTCGGTCTTCTGGGTGCCGGTGGCTGCCGGGTTCTGGTAGCCCTGGTTTTGGGTGGATTCAGCCATGGCGGGGCCTGCAGCCAGCAGCGCCATGGAAACCGCAGCGGATGTGATTAAAGTCTTCATAGATGTCTCCTCAATTTCCCAGGGAGTTTCCGTTTTCTCGGGGAGTCGCGAAAAGACGCGCTTGAGCAAGCGGGTACCTACCCAATAGCTCCCCCGGATGGCGCCAGTCCTAGAGCGACAACCCATCCAAATCAGACACTGCTCACCTTGCCATGTGTGTTTTTTGGTTCAAGTTAAGGATTACCCATGCTTTGGCCACACTTGGCACCGCTGAAAAGCCGCTGTCAGGCCCTTCTTCACCGCCTGTTCCTACAGGACGCTCGGGCTTTTCGTGACCGCTGATCGCTGGCGGGAGAAAGGCATCTTGGTTATTCTGCGGCGTTCGCTGGGACCAGGTGCCTGTTCATGTTGTATGTGCACCGCGACGGGGAGAATCATGAAGAATCAAAAGCAGGCCTTGATGTTTGGGGCGGGCACCGTGCTGCTTTGGTCGACGGTGGCGACTGCCTTCAAGCTCTCCTTGCGGGACCTCACGCCGTTGCAGCTGATGCTGATCGCCTGTGCCACCTCGGTTGCCGTGATGGCAGGGGTGCTGGTAGCGCAGAAGCGTTTGCCGATGCTGTTCGAGCTGACCCGGCGTCAATACCTGGTTTCGGTGGTCATGGGGTTGCTGAATCCGTTGCTCTACTACCTCGTGTTGTTCGAGGCGTTTGACCGACTACCCGCCCAAGAGGCACAGCCCTTGAACTACACCTGGGCGCTGACCCTGGCGTACCTGTCGGTGCCGTTGCTTGGGCAGCGTCTGAGCCGGGCGGATATCGTCGCCGGGCTGATCTGCTACAGCGGGGTTGTGGTTATCGCCACCCATGGCGATGTGCTGGCTCTGGAGTTCTCGGATCCCATAGGCGTCTTTATGGCCCTGGCCAGCACCGTCGTCTGGGCGGTCTACTGGATTGCCACCGCCCGGGACACCCGGGATCCTTTGGTTGGCCTGTTTCTCAACTTCCTTTTCAGCCTGCCGTTCATTGTGGTGATCTGTATGGTCGTTGATGGGTTGCCTACCGGATCCAATACCGCCTTGATGGCATCTGTCTATATTGGCGTCTTCGAGATGGGCATCGCCTTCGTGCTGTGGATGTTCGCCATGAAGAAGGCGGAAAATACCTCCCAGGTGAGTAACCTGATTTTCATCTCGCCTTTCCTTTCCCTGATCTTCATTCACTTCATTCTCGGCGAGGAGATCCTGGAGTCCACCTACGTCGGGCTGGTGCTGATCGTGGTCGGGCTATGGTGGCAGCAGCGTGGACGCAAGCGGGACCTGGCCGCAGAAGCCGTATGACGCCCTGGTTTCTCTACCTGATCCGGACCCGCTCCGGTACACTCTATACGGGCATCACGACGGATGTTCAGCGCCGCTTTTCCGAACACCAGTCCGGCGGACCCAGGGCAGCCCGGAGCTTGCGAGGCAAGGGGCCGCTGGAGCTGGCCTATGCCGCGAAGGTTGGCGACCGAACCCGTGCCGCCCAGCTCGAGTATGCCCTCAAGCGCTGGCCGCGCACCCGAAAGGAAAGACTGGTGGCGGGCAAGATTCACCTGGACGATATCGAACCCTAGGGAGCCCCTGAATAACGCCGGATCACCTCTGGCCCTCAGAGCGGTTCACAGGTAAGGCTCCCTAGGTCTTGCTCAGTAATCCGATCAATTGACGGGTAACGGCGTTGGGCAGCCATTTGCTGCCGGTCACCAGGGACTTGAACTGCAGGCCGACCGGATTGTGGACGTCGTCGACGGTATGTGCTTTCCAGACCGCCTCGGCAATATCCTCCGCTTCCAGGTTGACGCCCAGGCGGTCGATGATAGGCGCCTGGAAGGTCTGGCTCGATACCATCTTCGTCTTTACGAAGGGCGGCATGATGTCCTGGACGGTGATGTCGTGTTGCCGCCACTCCAGGTTCAGCGCCTCGGTGAAGCCACGGACCGCGAACTTGGATGCCGAATAACTGGCGAAGTGGGGGATCCCGTAGAGCGCCGAGGCCGAACTCATGTTGATGACCCGGGCACCGGGCGTTGTTCGAAGCAAGGGAAAGGCCTGCTGGGTTATCTCCATCAACGCCAATACGTTGACCTCCATGATACGGCGGTGCTCCGCTGCGGGGATGTCCTCGTAATGGCCAACACGCAGGATGCCGGCGCAATTGAACAGCAGGTCGAGCCGCCCGTTGACGAAGGTGCCGAAGTCACTGAGGGCCGAGGCAACGGCAGTCGGGTCGGTCACGTCCAACGCACGGTGCCAGTGGCGGCTACCCAGTTCGGTGTTGAGGGTCTCCACCGCTTCGCCGTCGATGTCGATCAGGCCCAGGGTCCAGCCCTCGCGGGAAAAGCGGCGCGCCGTGGCGGCGCCGATGCCGGCGCCAGCGCCGGTAACCAGCATGGTTTTGCGGGCGTTTTTCCTCTTTTTTGATTCAGTGTATGCGTATGCCATAGGACGAGCTCGTTTTTGGTACGTATTTTTCAGGACGCCTGCTGACCTGTCCTGTTGGTCTAGGGGGACGCTGAAGCTACCAGGTCAGGACAACGCATTGACATGAAGGGCGAGGTGCTCGGTGATCTGCCGAATCGCTTCATTGGCTGCCTCCAGGGGGCCTGCATGAATCTGGAAGACGTGCCATAGGTCGGTGTACTCCTCCAGTCTGGCGTGGACGCCGACCTGTCGCGCTTTCTCCGATAGACGGCGGGCGTCGTTCAACAGGATTTCCTGGGTGCCCACCTGGACCAGCATCGGCGGCAGCCCCGTCAGATCGCCGAAGAGGGGCGAGATCAGTGGTTCGTCAAGTGACAGGCCGCTGCTGTATTCTTCGGCTGCTTTCATGATCCAGCCGAGCTGGAGTACCGGTTCAATCTCTGGGGTATGCATTTTGCGGTGTGTCAGGTCCAGCCAGGGCGAGAGCATGATCAAGGCGCCAGGTAACGGCACTTTCTCCTGCTTGAGTTTCAGCGCGAGGGCCAACGTCAGCCCGCCGCCCGCGGAATCGCCGGCGATGCTGATGCGATCTGCCCGGTAGCCCAATGCCAATAAGTGGTGGTACATGCATAGGGCATCTTCCAGGGCGGCGGGGAAGGGGTGCTCCGGTGCGAGACGATAGTCTGGGACGAAAACCGTGGTCCCCGACACTTTGGCAATGTGGCCGGTTAGGCCCCGATGGGTGTCCGACGAACCTATGATATAGGCCCCGCCGTGGAGATAGAGCATAGCCGTGCCGTTGGGCTTGCCATGGGTAACCCGCACATAGGGAATGTTGCTGATCCTCGAACGCGAGAACTCGCAATGTCTCGGAGGCGGCGACAGGCGATAGGCCTGGCGGATCAATTTGCGCTGCAGTCCAACCGGCATGCCGGGCCTGAGCAGCGGCTTGACCGTGGTTTGCAGGGTAAATCTCAGAACGTTCTGTAAAGCGGTCTGCAGCATTGAGGGAGCTCCATCGACGTGCGCCTATGATTGCCGATCGGGCATCGCATTGATGTGGCCTTGGCTCGGTGGATTGTCATCTATTTCGGTCAATACGGCATCATTGCATCCGGCCACGTTGTGATAATGTAGTCGCACTGGAAGATTCAGAGAAGAGCGCGCGCAGGTAGGCCGTCGTTGTTCAGGTGATTAATCGCCACGGGAATGATCGTGCCGCGAGCCTGGGCAGATGACAGAGACGTAATAACGTCTCCAAAACCCCTTTCGTAGAATGTCCGCAAACGGCGAATCACTGTGTATTGGAAAACCGACAATCTGGATATGCCCGAGTGGGAACGGGCCAGCCTGATTTCCCTGTTGCCTGACTTCGCCATTGGTGAAGTTCGTGGTGCTGCCCAGGGCGGGCAGACCCAGCTCCAGGACGAGGTTGCCGCCTACTGCCGTTTCTACGGACTGGATCTCTGGGTCGAGCACCCGGATGTGCAGTACACCGTCGGTAACCTACAGGCTGGGGCTCACCGGGTGGCCATTCACTACTACCGTCTGCCCCAGGCCCGCGGAACCGTGTTTATCCTGCATGGCTATTTCGACCACGTCGGTCTCTACAGCCAACTGATTGACCGCTGCCTGGCTGCAGGCTTCGATGTGCTCGCCTACGACCAGCCCGGACATGGGCTATCCAGCGGTACGCCAGCTGCGATCGGTAGTTTTCTGGAGTATCAGCAGGTACTGACGGACGTTATGAAAGCCGCCCGTGGTAAGGCTCCGGGACCCTGGTTTGCGGTCGGCCAGAGCACGGGCGGCGGGGTGTTGATCGACTACCTGCTGAACAATGTACCCGAAGGCAAGTCAGAGTTTCGTCACGTGGTGCTTTTGGCGCCCTTGGTGCGGCCGGCGGGCTGGATTGGCGCCAAACTTCTGCACAGCGTGATGCGCCCCTTTATTTCGCGCTGGCGTCGGATGTTTTCGGAGAACAGCGGTAATTCCCGCTTTCTCCGCTTCCTGCGTGAGCATGATCCGCTCCAGGCCCGCGCCGTACATGTGGACTGGGTCTCGGCATTGCGTCAGTGGGTGCCGCGTATCGAGGCCGCAACGCCAGTAGAGTTCGCCGTCACGGTTATCCAGGGTGAAAAAGACCTGACAGTAGACTGGCAGCACAACCTGAGAATTATCAGGAACAAGTTTTCAGCGGTTACCGAGCGGCGGTTACCCAACGGTCGTCATCACCTCGTCAACGAGGCGACTGACCTCCAGGCCACCGTGTTCAACGTGACCATCAATGCTTTCGTTGAACGCAGCGAAGAAACGGCCGAGGCCAGAAGAGCCGCCGGCGCGTGATTGATGTAGAAGTAGCTAGGGAGTGAAGTGGAATGAAAAAAACAATCATGGCGGTCGTGGTTGCAGGTACCACGCTGAGTGGCTGCATGACCTACGATCCGTATTCCGGTGAAGAAAAGGTATCGAACGCGACTAAAGGTAGTGTGATTGGTGCAGTCACTGGTGCCGCGATCGGTGCGGCGACGTCCAGCAAGAGTGACCGCGGCAAGGGCGCGCTGATTGGCGCAGCCGCCGGAGGTGCAGCCGGGGGTGGCATCGGCTATTACATGGACCGCCAGGAATCCGAGCTGCGCCATAAGCTCGAAGGTACGGGTGTCCGGGTCAAGCGTAACGGCAACCAGATTGAACTGATCATGCCGGGCAACGTCACGTTCGACGTCGATCAATCATCGATCCGCTCGTCCTTCACGGGTGTCCTTGAATCCGTCGCACTCGTGCTCAATGAGTACGACGAGACCATGATTCAGATCGACGGCTTTACCGACAGTACCGGTTCCGAATCCTACAACCAGATGCTGAGCGAGCGCCGGGCGTCCTCCGTGCGTGATTTTCTACTCAATCAGGGTATCTCGCCGTCACGCACTCGCGCCACAGGCTATGGCGAGCAGTATCCTGTAGCGTCCAACGACAGCGCCGCAGGGCGCGAGCAAAACCGCCGCGTGGAACTGACGCTGGTGCCGATGCAGGGCTGAACCTGCAAGGTGTGAAAAAGTGCGAAGCGTTAAAAAGGCGTGGTCCCTCGGGACCACGCCTTTCTATCATCTTCGACAAGATGGAATTGCGCTATTTTTTGATGGGCCAGCTCGCTATTTCCTTTCCTCAGACTTGCCGTTACCTGAACTTTGCCCGGCTTCGGCCTGCTCGCGGGCCTTCCTGATATTGTCCTGTCTCTGCTGGATTTCCCGTGCGAACTCTTCCTCAATCCGTTGTCGGGTTTGGGGATCCTGGGCCTCAGCCATTTTCTCGTGGGACTGGTTGCGCAAACGCTCTATCTCCCGGTTCCATTCCTCGGTCTGGGAGTCCAGTTCGTGGGTTGGCCAGTCTGTCGGCGATGTTCTGTTCCCTGCCATGAGTCACCTCCATTTTCGTAAATCAAATAAAAGGGGGCCTAATTGAATGCCGGATACCAGCGTCAGGTATTGAGCAGAGTAGATAGGCGCGCCGCCAGATGCAGCGCCCGAATCATCCATCGTACAGATCACTGATTGGACGCCTGACTCCGGTCTTCCTCATCTTCATTGCTGGAGAGGAAGTCGTCGACCTTCCCTTTCAGGGAATCGACCTTGTCTTCACCGGCTTCGCGTAGCTCATCCATCCGGCTACGAGCCTGGTCCATGCGATCTTCCACACCCTGGATGCGCTTGGCGAACTTCTCGCGGACTTCGGCTTCGGCCTTCTCGTCTTCGGCACGGGCCTGCTCTTCCTCGGATTCGGCCCGCAGGCGCTCAACCTGTTTGCTCCAATGGTCTCGTCGGGTTTCGAGTTTCTTCAGGAGTGAGTCTTTCAGGGACATAGTCTTCTCCTTTTGACTGTCGTGATGTGGAACCATTCGTGGTTATAACGACCCGTGACTTGAACGACTCGTGAAAGTGGACTGCTGCGTTATCTGTGATATGTGTTCAGCGTCGTGACGGCCATAACCTGTTTTAACCAAGGTTTCGTGAGATTTCCCTTCGCCTCACTAGTTAGATTAGGACGATCAGTTTGCGAAACAAGGTCAGAAAAGGCCGGCAAGGTTAAGGCTGCTAAAAATGAGATACCGTGAGGGCAGGGGGATTTGGGGCGCTGAAACAAAACAGGCCGGGAATATCCCGGCCTGTTTGTGCTTTGAAGCCTGGGCGGCCTAGAAAAGCACGCGGCAGCGGATGGTGCCACGGACAGACTTGAGCTTCTCGAGTGCCAGTTCGCCGTAGGCCTTGTCTACATCGATCACCACGTAACCGATGTCCTCCTGGGTCTGCAGGTATTGGCCGCAGATGTTGATGCCGTTGTCGGAGAAAACGCGGTTGATCTCGGACATGACGCCCGGGATATTCTCGTGGATGTGCAGCAGACGGTGCTGGCCCGGGTGGGACGGCAGCGCCACTTCCGGGAAGTTGACCGATGATACGGTGGTGCCGTTGTCGCTGTACATCGCAAGTTTTTCGGCCACTTCGCGACCGATGTTTTCCTGGGCCTCGATGGTGGAACCACCGATGTGCGGCGTTAGGATGACGTTGTCGAACTCACGCAGGGGAGAGACGAACTCCTCGTCGTTCGACTTCGGCTCGACCGGGAATACGTCGATCGCAGCGCCGAGCAGCTTACCGCTCTTCAGGGTTTCCGCCAGGGCTTCGATGTCGACCACGGTACCGCGCGAGGCATTCATCAGGATGCTGCCCGGCTTCATCTGGGCCAGCTGCTCGGGGCCGAACATGTACTTGGTGGCCGGGGTTTCCGGTACGTGCAGGCTCACCACATCGGATATGTTCAGCAGTTCCTTGAGGGAGTTGACCTGGGTGGCGTTACCGATCGACAGCTTGGAAACCACGTCATAGAAGTAGACCTTCATGCCCAGGGACTCGGCCAATACGCTGAACTGGGTGCCGATGTTACCGTAGCCGATGATCCCCAGCTTCTTGCCTCGGATCTCGTAGCTGTCCTTGGCGGACTTCAGCCAGTCACCGCGATGGGCCTTGGCGTTCTTCTCCGGGATGCCGCGAAGCAGCAGGATAGCCTGGGCCAGGACCAGTTCGGCCACGCTGCGGGTGTTGGAGAAAGGTGCGTTGAACACGGCCACGCCACGACGGGTCGCCGCCTTCAGGTCGACCTGGTTGGTCCCGATGCAGAAGCAGCCCACGGCAACCAGCTTGCTGGCCGCTTCGAATACGGCTTCGGTCAGCTGCGTGCGGGAGCGGATGCCGATGAAATGTGCGTCCGCAATCTTTTCCTTCAGCTCGTCCTCGGCGAGGGAGTGCTTAAGGTACTCGATGTTGGTGTAACCCGCTTCGTGCAACGTATCCAGCGCTGACTGGTGAACACCTTCCAGCAGCAGGATCCGAATCTTGCTTTTGTCGAGGGACGTATTTGCCATGGGCTTAACAGACCTTTCGTCGCGTGATGTAAACCGTGGCCGCGGCCGTCCAGGCGGCCGGGCTCGCAGAATAGGGGCGGTATGATACCATAATCGCCCGTTTTGACATTGTGTTCGGTGACTTCCATCAAGACCCTGTGACGGCTGCCGCCGCAGTGCCGGGAACTGATTGAAACGCCGCGGATTTGCCTTTCACGAGACTGACACCTTCATGACTGCCGACCAGATTATTGCTGCCCTCAAAGACCTTGTAGACGATGGCAAGGTGCTCACCGACCCTGACGACCTCGACAACTTCGGCAAGGACTGGACCAAGATCTATCCGCCCAAGCCTGTCGCTATCGTCTTCCCCAAGACCACCGAGCAGGTGCAGGCGCTGGTCCGCTTCGCCAACGAGAACGAGGTGGCACTGGTACCCTCCGGCGGTCGCACCGGTCTCAGTGCGGGCGCGGTTGCAGCCAATGGTGAGGTGGTTGTTGCGTTCGACTACATGAACCAGATCCTCGATTTCAGCGCCAGTGACCGCACGGTCCGCTGCCAGGCTGGCGTGATTACCGAGCAGTTGCAGAATTTTGCGGAAGAGAACGACCTGTACTACCCGGTGGATTTTGCCTCCGCCGGCTCGAGCCAGTTGGGCGGCAACCTCTCCACCAACGCAGGCGGTATCAAGGTCATCCGCTACGGTATGAGCCGCGACTGGGTGGCGGGCCTGACCGTGGTCACCGGCAAGGGCGATATCCTTTACCTGAACAAGGACCTGGAGAAGAACAACACCGGCTACGACCTGCGTCACCTGTTCATCGGCGCCGAGGGCACCCTGGGCTTTATCACCGAAGCCACCATGAAGCTGACCCGCAAGCCGGATAACCTTACGGTACTGGTGCTCGGCCTGGCGGACCTGACCAATACCATGGACGTGCTGCAGGCCTTCCAGAAGCAGATCGACCTCACGGCTTACGAGTTCTTCTCCCATGAAGCGATGCAGTTTGTCCTCGCGCATGGCCAGGTGCAGGCGCCGTTCGAGACCGAGGCGCCGTACTACGCGCTGCTTGAGTTCGAGGCGATTTCCGATGAGGTGATGGATACCGCCATGAGCCTGTTCGAGCAGACCGTCGAGAACGGTTGGGTGCTGGATGGCGCCATCAGCCAGAGCGAGACCCAGGCGAAGAACCTGTGGATGTTACGGGAGGGCATTTCCGAGTCGATTGCGCCGCGCACGCCCTACAAGAATGACATCTCCGTGGTGGTCTCCAAGGTTCCGGAGTTCCTCACCGAGATCAACGCGGTGGTCACCGAGCACTATCCGGACTTCGAGATTATCTGGTTCGGCCACATCGGCGATGGCAACCTGCACCTGAATATTCTCAAGCCTGAGGACATGGCGAAGGAAGACTTCTTCGAGAAGTGCCAGCAGGTGAACAAGTGGGTGTTCGAGATTGTCGAGCGCTACAACGGCAGCGTTTCCGCCGAGCACGGTGTGGGTATGACCAAGAAGCCTTACCTGCAATACACCCGCAGCGAAGCCGAGATCGCCTATCTGAAAGGTATCAAGCAGGTTTTCGATCCGAACGGCATTATCAACCCGGGCAAGATCTTCGATCTCTGATCCCAAGCGATAGCCGGGCCGCATAGGTCGGGCCGGCTATCGAACATCCGGTACCAGGATCACCTTGCCGATATTGCGCCGCTGTTCCAGGTGGCGGTGGGCGTCGGCGCCTCCGCTAAAGTGAAAGACCTTGTCCACGTGTGGCCGCATCCAGCCTTCGCTATAACCCTCCAGGAGCCGCTGCATCCAAATACGGATCTTGCCGGTTTCCTCCCAGAGATGCCCCAGATTGACGCCGAACACGCCTTTATTGGCGTTCATCAGGCCAATGGGATGAAGGATGGGCATGCCGGCGACCGTCGGTAGCAGTTTCAGCCGGCCTTTCAGCCCCGACTCGCTGGCGGAAGATATCCCGAACATACCCAACCGACCGGTCGAACGTAGGGATTTATAGCTGCGTTTGAGGTGACTGCCACCGATGGGATCGATGATCAGCTCGACGCCCTTGTTATCTGTCAGTTGGGCCACCTCGTTTTCCCAGTCATCCGCCCGATAGTCGATGGCTTCGTCCAGGCCCCGCTCCTTGAGGAAGGCGTGCTTGCCGGGGCTGGCGGTGCCCAGCGTGCGTGCGCCGATCTTGCGGGCGATATCCAGCGCTGCCAGTCCCACGCCGCCACCGGCGTTGTGGATCAGGATCGTCTCTTCCGGCTGCAAGCTGCCCATTACTACAAGGAGCTGCCAGGCGGTCAGGTAGTTCACTGGAATGGCCGCCGCAGTCTCGAAGTCCATTTCCTCGGGCAGGGCGAACAGCTGATCTGCCGGTACGCAGACCTGTTCGGCCTGAGCATTAAAGCGGCTGAGGCCGAATACCCGCTTATCCTGCCAGCCGCCCTCGACCTTGGAGCCGACGGCGGCGACCACGCCCGCAAACTCATAACCCATGCAGTTCGGATAGGGCGGCGCGTCCGGGTAAAGGCCTTGCCGGGCCAGCACATCCGCAAAGTTGAGCCCGGCGGCGCGTACATTGACCAGGACCTCATGCGGTAGCGGTTGGAGATCCGCAACCTCTTCGACCTTCAGGACATCCGCATCACCAGGTTCGGGCGTAATCAGGCGTCGCATCCTTGTGTCCTCGTGTTCGTCAGTGATCTTTCACTTCGATACCTGTCGAAGTGTGAGCCGATTACCCCATAAGTTCAACTCATCTAATGTGGGGGCCGGTGAGCAACGCGAACCGCACCGGTTAACCTTCTGCGCCAGGAGTTACCTGCCTCCACCCAACCTCTGCCAGATGCTAAAGTCCCAACACACCCCCAAACATGCGAGGCTGGATATGCAAGAACACATCGTCGTCCTCACCGGCGCCGGCATGAGCGCTGAAAGCGGGCTCGCCACCTTCCGCGACAACGGTGGCCTGTGGGAAAAACACGATGTGTACGATGTCGCCACCCCCGAAGCCTTCCAGCGAGACCCTGAGCTGGTACTGCGCTTCTACAACGACCGTCGCCGGCAACTCAAGGATGTCCAACCCAATCCGGCCCACAGGGCCCTGGCGGAGCTGGAAGAGAAATACCGCGTCACCATCATCACCCAGAACGTCGACGACCTCCACGAACGCGCCGGCTCCACCAAAGTCGTCCACCTTCACGGCAAACTCACTGAAGCCCGCAGTTCCAAGCGCGAAGATCTCGTCTACGATATTGGTTACGACGCTATCCGGATGGGTGACACCTGCGATATGGGCAGCCAGATGCGCCCCAACGTCGTGTGGTTTGGCGAAGCAGTCCCCATGATCGAAACCGCAGCGGATGTGGTGGGTACTGCAGACCATCTGTTGATTGTCGGCACCTCCCTGGAGGTCTATCCGGCCGCGGGGCTTGTGGATTTCGTCGATTTCGATGTACCGATCACCGTGATTGATCCAGGTGAGGCGAATGTGTCCCGGGCGACGGTGATTCGGAAGACGGCGAGTGAAGGGGTGTTGGAGTGGCTGGCGTCATTGCGAAGCTAGGTTGGCGTCCGGTGTGCGAATAGGAACCCGTACCCGAAGACCGGACTCGGCGGGCCGCCGATCATTGTGTTCGTCAGGTGAGTGAGCGGTAATATTAGTCTTTTTTGGTGAAACCGAGGGAATGGATATGCCAAGGTTAATACGCGATGCGTGGGTTGTCGTTGGGGCAACCGCTATAGGTGCCTTTTCGCAGGTTTTTGCAGCGCCAGGGCCGACGCCGGGAGCTTACCTTTCGTCGAAGCCACTCGTGCTGGAAGTACGCTACTGCGAATGTGCGGCGACGGACTTGAGTCGCGCGTCAGACGCTGTGCTTCCAAGCTTTCTTGAGACATCGAAGCTTCTCAAGGTCGGGGCTTTTGGTGAGGATGAGGGGTTTGTTTCTTCCGACGGGTTTTCGATGGGCTATGGGATCAAGCAAATTGAAGGCGGTCGTGCAAGATTCCTTTTCACCTATTCGGCAGAGTACACGATCGATGCCGATATGAACGCTGGCCACGGCGAATTACTCGTGAATGAAGGCCAGTGGGTCCAATTGTTCGGCTCCAGCCACACGACGAATACCGGGGCGGAATATACTGGCGTTGCGATACGACTGGTAAAGACGGATCTTTAAGGACGGACTTTTGGAGGGCAGGATGCCGGAGTCACACAACCTATGGATTTTTCTGAGCGCCAGTTTCGTCCTCTGGGTTACCCCGGGCCCGGACACCGTCTACATTCTGGCCAGAACAACGACCCAAGGGCGCCTTTCTGGAGTGGTGTCGGTTCTGGGTATCGGTAGCGGTGTGCTTGCTCACACACTTCTTGCCTCCATCGGGCTCTCTACTTTGCTGGCAACATCGGCCGCGGCCTTCACGGTCGTGAAGTGTATTGGCGCTGCGTATCTCATCTATTTGGGTATCCAGGCATTTCGACGCGGCAACGCGCCACCCAACACGTCTTCCGTAGCAACGCTAAGCTATCAAAAAATTTATTGGCAAGGTTTTCTCACCAACCTGTTGAACCCGAAGGTCGCCGTGTTCTTTCTCGCCTTCTTACCTCAGTTCGTTGCGCCGGGTATCAACGAGGGCGGCGCGAGGTTGCTCTTGCTGGGTGTCCTATTTGTGCTGGGCGGTACGATTTGGTGTCTGATGCTAGTGGTCTTCGCCGCTTATTTTACCAAGGCTGCCCGTGCTGACGGTGTAGTGGGACGAATCGTTTGCAAAGCGGTGGGTGCCGTCTATGTGGTGCTTGGTTTAAATTTGCTGCGCGCAAAACTATAGGCGTCTGGAAAGGAGGTATGCCCCATGTATGAAGTGCAACATATCAGCATCTCCATCGCCCGCCGACCAGAAGATGTCTACACCTTCGCATCTAACCCAGCCAACCTCCCGCAATGGGCTGCCGGTCTGGCCAGTTCGCAATTGACGCAAGGCCCTGACGGCTGGGTGGCCGAAGCACCCTTCGGCAGGGTCAAGATCCGGTTTGCCGATCGGAACAATTTTGGTGTCATGGACCACGATGTAGAGCTCGCATCGGGTGTGCTCGTTCACAATCCGATGCGCGTGGTGCCCAATGGCGAGGGCAGTGAATTTCTCTTCACGCTGATTCGCCAACCGGATATGACCGACGAGCAATTCGCGGAAGACCGATTGGCGATCGAGACCGATCTCAGGACGCTGAAGACGTTGCTTGAGAAGTAGTACCCTCCCGCTACGCTGGGATTCCGCGGCTGCCCATCTCTACCGCCAGTTGGTCGTTATTTGCCTGGCCAAACTGAAAAGAATAGGTCCATCGCACTTTAGCGGGAATCCGTATAACGGAAAGCATTCCGGGAATGGGCAGCCCGGCGCCGAAGGTGCCCATGGTCTTACGACTCGTGCGGAGAACTCCCGGCTCCCTGTCACGCTAATCCGCGATGAACCAAAGAATAGGAGGGGATTTTGGAGAACATTCTTTACGATGGCTGGCAGGGACTGGCTCGAATCCTGATTGTTGGCATACTCGCATACATCAGCCTGATCCTGTGCCTGCGTATTTCAGGTAAACGTACGCTAGCGAAGATGAATGCGTTTGACTTGGTTGTCACGGTCTCCCTCGGGTCGACCCTTGCCTCGATCATTCTGAGCGATGGTGTTGCTCTGGCAGAGGGTGTTGGCGCGTTCGTGCTCTTAATAACCCTGCAGTTCGTTGTGACCTGGTCGAGTGTGCGCATCCGGTGGGTCAGGCAGATAGTGACGGGCGAACCTCAACTGCTTCTTCACGGCGGCCATTTTGTTTCGGCGGCTTTGCGCCGTGCCCGGGTCACGAAAAGTGAGGTACGCGCGGCCGTCAGGTCAGCGGGGATCAGCGATCTGAACGCGGTCCAGGCCGTTGTCTTGGAGACAGACGGCTCGTTCAGTGTTGTTCGAGGTGCAGATCGTCCGGAGAACTCCAGCCTGGTCGACGTCCGCGGTATGGAAGCCCGTGATCACGTGGTTAGTCCTGCAGCGACGGCGAGGCGCGAGAATTAAGATAGGTTAAACGCCATCTCCCCGAAGTGTGCCACGCTGCACAGACTTCATAGCATGGATGATGGAGGGATCCCGACCATGGCGACTAACCAGGCACACAAGGATCGAACTTTCCCCACTTCTGCCGGAATCTTCTTTGGCTTGGGACTCGGCGGTTTCTTCGATGGCATAGTCCTTCATCAGATTCTCCAATGGCACCACATGCTGACAAGCGCGGGTTATCCCATTACCAGCATGGAGAATCTGAGAATAAACACGCTATGGGATGGCCTGTTCCACGCGAGCACCTATGTTTTTATCTTTGTTGGGCTACTCCTGCTTTGGCGGACGTCGCACCGCGCGCATCTGTGGTGGTCCGGCAAGCTCCTGGCCGGGTCGCTATTGATGGGGTTTGGCATCTTCAATCTGGTTGAGGGGCTTATCAATCACCAGATATTAGGCTTGCATCATGTGAACGAAACCGTGCCCCAATCCCAGTGGATCTATTGGGATATCGGCTTCCTGGTATGGGGTGCGGCGATGCTGGTCGGTGGCTGGATCCTCTATCGATCTGGTCTGGAGAAGTCGCCACCGGGCGCCGTCAAACGCTAGTTTCCTGGATATTCGTCGTGCCGCCTAACCCAGACCATGTCAAACCGCCGTTATATGGACTGCCCCCTAGGTCTGCTACTCCTTGGTCGCCGCCGCACCGTGCAAATCGACGGCAGGGTGCAGCGGTTTGTGCATATCAGACCTGCAGGCGCTGCTCGTATTCCACTTTCAGCCGCACCCACTCGTCCCATAACGGTTCCGGTTTCTGATCGGTCAGGCGAGCGACAAGGATATCCAAATGGGTATGCCATCCGGCGCTGACACCCAGCAAGGTCGAGCGATCGGAAATACGGTGATGGACGATTGTGAGTAATACCTTGTCTCCCTGCGGCTCCAGCTCGAAGGCGACGCCACCCGTACCGCCCCAGGTGATCGCGAGTTTGTGGGGCGGGTCGAGTTCGGTGACCTGGCTCTCCAGCCGATGTTCTTCGGAGTGACCCGGTGGGCGCGTGCCGGGAGGATCGGTGAGTTCGTCGTTACGCCAGACCAGCTCGAAGGTGGAGCCAACCTTCATCTCCATCTGGCCCGCAGCAAGCCACTGGCTGCGCAGGTCACTCTCGGTCAGATAGGCCCAGACACGCTCGATGGGGCCGGGTAGCAGGCGCTGGATTTTCAGCGTGGTCGGCTCGATCAACGTGCCGTAAGCGTCGGGGGTTACGGTTCCGTTCATGGGTCATCTCCTTCTTTGTCGTAAGGGGACTGGCTTGCGTCCTCCTTGTGCAGGAGACGTTCGAGCGCATCCAGTCGGTCGGTCCAGAAGCGTTCATAGAAGCCCAGCCATTCGTGGGCGCCTGCCAGCGGTGCCGGCTCGAGGTGGCACACATGCGTGCGCCAACGCACCTCGCGACGGATCAGCCCGGCTTTTTCCAGCACCTTGATGTGCTTCGACGCTGCTGCGAGTGAGATCTCGAACGGCTTCGCAAGCTCGCCAACGGTGCGTTCGCCATCGGCGAGCTCCAGCAACATCTGGCGGCGCGTCGCATCACCGAGTGCATGGAAGACGGTATTCAACTGAGTCGTTTCTGATTTAACCATATGGTTGAATATAGACCTGTGCGTCTCTTCATTCAACCAGTTTGTTGAATAAAAGATGTGGCGGTTGTAGAACGAAACCTCGATTAAGGGAGGATACGCTGGAAAGCCCTGGCGTCAGTGGCCGGCTTCCGGATACCGTTGCTTGTCACGATGGATGCGATAGATGGTAACCGCGTTGGTGAAGAGCACGAGTGCTTCGGCCAACGTCCCTCCGACCGAGCCCACCAGGATGTGGCTGAGCATCCACGCTACTGCCGCCAGTCCCAGGCAGGTGCGCAGCGGGATGCCCCTGAGCAGGAACATGCCCATCGTGCCCAGCACCATGGCCACGATAGCCGGCAGGTCCGCCCAACCCTGCCAGGTCAGCGCTGCCGCCGCGCCGCTGGCAGCCAACACGAACGTCATGACCTTCTTGCTGCCTGGATAGCGCCTTGCTAGGGCAATGCGGACAATAACCAGCACGGTCAGCGCCGCCGCCGTCCAACTTTCAAAGAACAGGAATTGCAGGGCGAATGCCACATTAGCGGAGAGCAGCAGTACCAGCAGTCGGTCGTCCTGCTTGCTGGAAAAGGCCAGCACGCAAAGGATCAGGGAAAGCAGGCCAAAGAACTGGCCGGCCCACGCGCTGTAGCTCTCAAATAGGGAAACGATAGGTGAGCTCCGGCTATTCGACGGAAGGTCGAAGGGTTCGATAGATATCGGTAGTCAATGGATTCTAAGTTTTTGGGCCACCATCTAAAAATATGGCGAAACCGATAGCAACATCATGCTCCGTTGACGTTTGGTACAGGATACAGAGTTGTATCGACGATGTTTTTCCATGTATCACCCGTCATACGCTACCGCTAGCGACACTGTCTTCCGCAAACCATCATCGAAGTAACATCCAGTGTTAATGCAAGACGGCCCTTAACCGACTAGCTTCAAATAATTACCGCCACGTTCTTCAATTCCGAGAGGCCGCTTTTCAACCGCTGGCAGTGCCGCAGGAGCTAGCAATGGACAGGCAAGCGCACGTGAACCCACCGATTTCGGGGCGTACCTGGGGTATCGCTGCGGTCACGGGGGCAGGTGCCTTTATGGCTATGCTCGATTCCACTGTGGCCAACCTCGCGCTTGAATCCATTCGCGCCGACTTTGCCACCACGCTTCCTGTCGTCCAGTGGGTCAGCACCGGTTACCTCGGGGCACTGGCCGTGTCCCTGCCGGCAGCGGCCTGGTTAGGTGGCCGTTTCGGCTACGGTCGGATCTGGGCGGTGAGCCTGGCCCTCTTTGTCATGGCCTCCGCTTTCTGCGCGGTGGCTGCGAGTCCCGGAATGCTTATCGCCGCGCGCCTACTACAGGGATTGGCCGGTGGCCTCATGGTACCTGCCGGCCAGGCGGTGATTGGCGCCGTGGCGGGGAGTCGTCAGTTGGGGCGGATCATGGGATTCCTCGGCCTGGTCATTGCGTTGGGGCCGGCGATTGGACCGGCGGCTGGCGGCTTCCTGCTGGATGTGGCGTCGTGGCGCTGGCTATTCTGGATCAACGTTCCCTTTGGTATCGCGGCGTTGCTCATGGCTATCCGCTTGGTTCCGGAAGGGCGGGAAGATCCCGAGCGAATACTGGATATTGCCGGGCTGCTGATGCTTAGCCTGGGACTTCCCTTGCTGCTTTATGGCGCGACGGAAATCGGTGCTGCCGGTCTCGGCTCGATGGCAATCGTGGCGGGGACGCTGGGGGCGTTTCTCGTAGGGTCGTTTGTCCTGCGCACGATGAATGCCCGTCATCCACTGATCCATCTTCATCTGTTGGGAATGAGGCGTTTTGCCGCGGCAACGGTGATCACCGGTTTCACCGGCGCCAATATGTACGGTGGCCTGTTGTTGTTGCCGCTTTACCTGCAGATCGTGGTGGGGCTGGAGCCGGGTGCGACCGGCATTTGGCTCCTGGTCATGGGGTTAGGGAGCGCGGTAGCCTTGCCGGTGGCAGGTTCGCTGGCCGACCGCCTTGGCGCCGGTCCGGTTTCCCTGACCGGCGCCGGGCTGCTGCTGGTCAGTACCATTCCCTTCCTGTTTCCGACTGCGCTTTCCGATGGTGTTTTGGCGGCGGCCCTGCTGGCACGGGGCGCCGGGTTGGCACTGGCACAAATGCCGGCTGTAGCGGCTGCATACTCAGTCGCGCATACCGATGAAATGGGGGACGCCACCACGCTGGTGAATATCGTCCAGCGCGTAGGGGG
Source organism: Marinobacter nanhaiticus D15-8W (assembly GCF_036511935.1). NCBI lineage: Bacteria > Pseudomonadati > Pseudomonadota > Gammaproteobacteria > Pseudomonadales > Marinobacteraceae > Marinobacter > Marinobacter nanhaiticus. Next base: position 1,701,025 of record NZ_AP028878.1, read on the forward strand.
CGCAATAGGCGCGGTGGCCGTCGTGATTGTCCTGCAACAGGTCAACATCCTGTCGACGACCGAATCCTATATTTGCGCTTTCGCCGCGCTGGGGCTGCTTTCCCTCATGACCCTTGCGACAGCCATGGTGCTTCAGCGCCAGTCACATCAGCCCCAGGAGCGACTGGCGGACTAGAACAGGCCGCTCTCACCCAATCGTGTTTTCCGGCGCAACCACGTCCTCGCTCTCCCTTGCCCAGAGCTGCTTGACCAGTTCGACCATGGAGGCCACCGGTGCGCGTGTGAGCTGGTCGCGGCGGACCAGCAGGTTCAGGTTAATCGCGCTGTCCGGTTTATCGTAGAGCCGAACACTGCCCCGGTCGGCCCAATGCCTGGCCAGCTCGTACTCAAGGATGCCGTAGCCGATACCGGCACGGATCATCGACAGGGTCGTGTGCTCGTCTTCCGATGTGCTGACTGTGTTCGCTTCGTCACGGGTGCAGCCGATAATTTCCGGCATCAGGCGATCGAAAGGGCAACTGCAGGAAGGCCAGATCCAGGGTAGGCGCTGCAGGGCCTTCGTATCGTCGGGTATCGTATCGAGGCCGCCTTCCATGGGTCCGACGATACAGATCCGGATGGGCGACAGACGAATGTTCTGGATCTGCTCATCGAGCACATCCCCGTAAACGAACCCCAGGTCCATCTTGCCTGCGCGCACTTGCTCGGCAATAAGATAGGACGCGCTGGTGCCCAGTTCCAGTGATACTTCCGGTATATGCCGCGCAACCTGCCGCAGCAGCTGATCCACCTTCAGGTACTCGGGCGGCGCATTCAGGCCGAGGAACAACCGTGACGGCTTCTCGCAGCGCAGGGTACGTGCGATTTCATCCAGCTCCGCTACCTGCAGCAGTGCCTGCCGCGCCGGCACCACCAGCTTGCGGCCTTCGGGTGTGAGCGACATGCCCCGGGCTGAACGCTCGAATAGCGACACACCAAAGTGATCCTCCAACTGACGCAAGTGCTCACTGACTGCCGACGGTGTGGTGTGGCGACGGTTGGCTGCCCGGGTCAGGTTGCCTTCGTCGGCCACGAGGACGAAGGAGCGGAGCTTGTCGAGTTTGATGTTCATGTTTTACGAACGCCGCCTTCATGAATGACTGATGGATGTGCCGTTATCAGAGCAGTCTAATGGCAATCACAGGCCTGGCTCAATTCGTCTTTTATGGAGGAAGGTGTTATGCACAATGCAGCGTCATCGGAGAAACAAACGGTGTTTATCCCGCCGTTCGAGGCTTGTCATTTAGAGTCGCAGGTAAACCGCCGGGGCGATTTTCGGACGAGGATCGGGGCGATACTGCGCGAGTGGGCCAGGCGTTACCGGAGCCGGTCCCGTCTGCGCCGTCAGCTACGAGAGATGGACACCTACCTGGCTGAGAAAGATGTCGGCCTGCCGATGGGGACGTTGGCGGAGGAGGCCGGTAAACCGTTCTGGCGGGCTTAAAGGGTACTGTCATAAAAGGGTTTGTCATACAACGCGGGGAACTCTGCTCTTGGGACTCCATCCAAACATTCGTTTCGGGACTTTAGGTCCACGAATGCGAAATCCATGAATGCGAAACCAGAAAAAGGAGTTTCCCCGTGCGTTATCTCTTGCCTCGCATTGGTTGCATTGCTTTCTTGGCTCTTGGGCTCGCGAGCCCGGTTTTTGCCGAAGAAGAACGCAGCGCCCAGTCCTCGACAGAAGATCTTTCCTACGACAAGCGCTTGTCCGGTTATGACTACCCGTTCGATGTGAAAACCTTCAGTTTCGACTCCCAGGACCAGGAACTGGAAATGGCCTACATGTACTTGCCGCCCAAGGGCGACAAGCCGGTAGTTACCCTGTTGCATGGCAAGAATTTCAACGGGGCCTATTGGGAGCGGACAGCGCAGTTCCTTCAGAAACAGGGTTACGGCGTGTTGATGCCGGACCAGATCGGGTTCGGCAAGTCATCCAAGCCGACCGGCTATCAATATTCTTTCCCCGTACTCGCCAATAATACGCGGGAGCTGATGAAATCGCTGGACATCGACAACGCCGTGATCGTAGGCCACTCGATGGGTGGCATGCTGGCTTCGCGTTTTGCCCTGAACTACCCGGATGCCACCCGAAAGCTCATCCTGGTTAATCCCATCGGCTTGGAGAATTACCTGCATTTCGTCCAGTACAAGGACGTGGGCTTTTTCTACCAGAACGAACTCAAGCAATCAGCCGACAAGATCAAGGCTTACCAGCGGAAGAACTACTACGCCGGTGACTGGAATGAAGACTATGCCGCACTGACCGAGCCGCTGGTAGGCTGGGTCCAGGGCCCGGACTGGAACGATCTGGCCTATGTCAGTGCGCTGACCTACGACATGATCTTCACCCAGCCTGTGGTCGAGGAATACGATGATTTCAATGTGCCGGCAGCGCTGATCCTCGGTACCCGGGACCGCACCGGCCCAGGCCGCAATTGGAAGAAAGAGGGCGTCGAGTATGAGTTGGGGCGTTACGACCAACTCGGCCGTGCCATCCGTGCACGCAATGAGGACATCCAGCTTTACGAGTTGGAAGACCTCGGACACCTGCCGCACATCGAAGCGTTCGATCGCTTCAAGACGGTATTCGCCAAGGCGCTACCCTAACCGGAAAGGGCGTGATTGGAAGGTGTATGGCCGACACGGAACATAAGCCGCATCCGGTTCCCATCGTTTCCAGGGCGAAGCTGGAACAGATGCATACCGGTTCGCTGATGAATCGGCGGTCGGCGCTGCTGAAGTGCGCCGAGACCGCCGCTATCCCGGGCGATGCGGCACTCAACCGGCCCGGGGCAAGGGCCCGGACGATCCGGTTCAAGGACCAGCCGGAATGGAAGCAGGCCTACGCCGAACTCAAGGACGTGCTCTCCATCCGCGAGCACGTACCCAACAAGCAGGAGCGCAAGGCCATGCGCCAGGAAAGAGCCCGGCAACGCAAGTAGTCGATTTCTACTCCCCGAACTTGCCGTGACGTCCGGCACCCTTGGCGAACCGATGCGCGCCCTGGATCGCTTCCTCGAAGACGATCGGATAGCCGTCGGCGCCTTCCTCGATCAACGCCTGGTCCAGCTCCAGATCCCATTGACGATAGGCTGAGCGGCGGTCTGCGCGCAGACATTGCTGGGGGAATTGGGCGATTTCCGCGGCCAGCGCCTGGGCTGTCTCGAGGGATTCGTGGTCGGGAACCACCCGGTTAGCCAGTCCAATACGTAAAGCCTCGTCTGCCTGAACCGGGCGTCCGGTCAGGATCATATCCATGGCATGGCCCTGGCCAACAATACGGGGAAGGCGCACCGTGCCGCCGTCAATCAGCGGTACGCCCCAACGTCGGCAAAATACGCCGAAGACAGCGGACTCTCCCGCGATTCGCATGTCACACATCAAGGCCAGTTCCAGGCCGCCGGCAACCGCGTAACCGTTTACGGCGGCGATGACCGGTTTGTCCAACCATAGCCGACTGGGGCCCATAGGGCCGGGGCCCGTGCCCTGGGGTTCGATTTCGTTGCGCAGATCGGGATCGGCCATGGCGGTCAGGTCGGCCCCGGCGCAGAAGTTGCCGCCATTACCGGTCAGTATGGCGACTTTAAGGGTATCGTTGGCTTCGAAGTCTTCGAAGGCCTGGCGAAGGGCCCGGGCGGTGGGGCGATCGACGGCGTTGCGTTTGTCCGGGCGGTTGATCGTGATCGTGCAGACCGGGCCGTCGGCTGCTGTGATGACCAGTGATTCGTTCACATACTCTCTCCCTGGATCTGTTCTTATTTTGTGGTTCAACTTCTCACAGGCGATAAGTTTCGCACAAATTCAGACCGGCGCGAGAAGGCAGGCGTCCCATTTGGTGAATGGGCAGGAGATCAACGGATTCGCCAAAGGGGGCACCAGACCTTACAGAGCTCTCAGGGAAAATTCGGGTGCGCCGCCAAGTGGGTGCCAAGTTCTTCCAGGTCGCTCTCGGCGTGGCACTGGCGAATGTAAAGCTGAAGCTCCGTCGTCCGCCGTGCGTTCACCTCATCGAAGGCAAAGGGACGCGGCCCCAATGCACGTCCGAAGCGATCGAGGACTTCGGTACAGTTGCGTTCAATGAGATGGCGCACCAGCAACGCCGTCGCAAACATATGGCCCTGTTCATTGGCGGGATCCGTGTCTATCCGCGTTGCACCCCATTCCAGCATTGCCACGTTGCTCTGGCTGGCTGCGACTATCGCTCCCAGGTGGGCTTTCGCGTGACCGCCCTTCAAGGTTCTCTGGCGTACGTGGTCGACCAGGCCGCTCGCCCCGCCCGCCCAGCATGCGGCCGGCGCCAGGGTGCCGAGACAGAAACCGGGCCGTTCGAAGTACCACTTTTGCTCGCCGACTTTCTGTTCTGGCCCAATCGGTAGCTGATCAAAGGTGACCGTCCAGGTATGGGTTTCGGAAAACGCCTGTGCTTTCCATTGCCCCCTTTCGAAGCGGAGCCGATGTTCCGCCGAGGCGGCTTGCATATCGACGTCCACCAGTTGCTCGTTGGGATAGACATAGACCAGGGCGCGGTCAACGATGTCAGAACCACTGCAGAATGGTTTGCTACCTGAAAGCGCGTCTCGCGCGCCTATGGCCTCCGATTGCATGAAGTGCGTGGTATCGTCCGGTCCTCCGGAAGCCCAGACCCCATAGAGTGCCCCGGGTTCCGCTGTGCGTTCGGCCTCGTGGAGAATCTGCGTGGCGTCGAGATGGCCTTCCAGTATGCGGGCGAGGCCCAGATCGCGCCTTGCGACCTCGATAAGGAATTGAAGGCGCGCCAGGCTACGGCCCTCTCCCATGGGGGGAACATGGGCCTGGATATAGGGCAATAGTGCCCGGGCCAGGTTCCGGTATTGTTTGGCAGTGGGGGAGCCTGGCAGATCTGAGAGCAGGCCGTGGAGTTCGGAATCGTCCATGGTTACCCCTCCGGCTTGGTCCAGCGTTTTAGGGCGTAGCCCGGATTGCTGATGTCGAAGTCATCGGGTACGCGGATCACCTGGTCCATCGTTGCGTGCACCTCGGATCCGTGGAGGCGATGGTCCGCGGAGAATCCCAGCCAATGGCAGGCAATCAACCGCCCGCCCGGTTCCAGGCGCGTCCATAACCGGGCCACAAGCAGTGCGAGTTCGTCCGGGGTGAAGTAGTAGCCCAGCTCCGAGAAGACAATCAGGTCAAAGGTTTGCCCGGGAAGGTCGCCTGGCAGGTTGCCCTCGTGCACTTCCACATGGTCGAAACCGCTGCAGCGACGCTTTGCGCTCTCGATGGCGGCTGCAGAACAGTCCATGGCAATCAACGAATCACAATGCGGTGCGAGCAAGGCGGTCAACTCGCCAATGGCGCAGGCCGGTTCAAAGGCCGCTGCGTATTGACGGTCGCTGATGCCGTCGACGATATCGCTATAGCGATAGCGTTCGTAGGCGGAGTTACGGAAATCCCAGGGGTCTTCGGACTGACGGTACAAGCTCTCGAAGAATTCAGGCGACGTATCCGGGGAGGAATCAAAGGTATGGGATGTTCTCATGCGAAGGCAATCTCCGGTCCTTGGCGAGAGGCTTCTACCTCTTGCGGTGTTGGGCGTCTTAAAATCTCGATCCTGTCGGCATCCAGTGCCCATCGAACGAGGCCGTAGCGGGCGAAGTAGTCCAGCCAGTATTCGAGACACCAACTGCCCCAGGTGGCACGAAAACGGGTGGCGTTCTCGATAATGTCGTCGAATCTATCCAGCGGCGGTGTATACACCGTGTGGTATTGGTGCAGGGCCAGGGCATCTGAGCACCAGGCTAGCCGTGTGCCGTTTGCGGCCAATCGCTCGGCAAAGTCGGTTTCTTCGCCGCCATAACCGACGTAGAGTTCGTCCATGCCGCCAGCGCTGAAGTATTGGTCCTTGGTCAGGGCGAACGAAAGCCCCCAGAGTGCCCGGTGTTCGGGTTCGTCGATCCAGCCATCGCTCTCCAGGCTGGGGCGGGCTGGGTGCTGCACGGCAAAGCCGGCCAAATCGGCAAAGGTGCTCGCCTTGATATCTTCGGTGGAGCAGGTGCCCGGGAGATAGCGAACCTCGCCAAGCAGGCAACGGCCGGATGCATCGAGCTGGCGGATATACTGGCCCACCAGCTCGGGGCCCGGTATGCAGTCCACGTCGAGGAAGATCAGCCGCTCGGTATCTGCCGCCCGTGCAGCCGCGTTCCTGGCCGCGGCCAGGGGCATTCTCTCGCCCGGAACAGTGACGACCCTGACCGGGAACGGGACCTCGGCTGATATCCGCGGGGGTTCAGGCTGCATGCTCGCGATGATCAACTCGAAGGCCGGCTCCGTCTGCCTGGTCAGGCCGTCTATCAGCGCGTCGAGGTGGGCCTGGCGGCCCCGAACCAGTGTGAGCACGCTGGCTTTAGTGCCACGTGCCCCGGTATCTGTGTTGGACGTCATTCGGGGTCCTGCACGGTTTCTTCGTACTCGCCGGGGGACAGGGCGGCGGACGCCGGAATGGCCCGATAGAGGCCCGGATGCTGATCTTCCGACAGTTCGTCGGGACGGCTGTCGAGCCATAGGTCGCGTATCAAACCTTCCAGATAGTCACCTGCGCGGCGTGCAGCATGCTCATCGACCAGTTGGCGTTGGCCCTCGATGTCGCAGGTGTTGGCCTGGTCGACCAGGCGTCGCCACTGGGCGAAACTGGCGGGCCAGGTCGGCGAATAGGCTGCGTAGTTCCGGGCGGCCAGGGCCTCGGCCTTACAGGCCTGTTCGTCGTAGTAGCACCATTCGGGAATACAGATCAGCGGCCGGCCCACCCGGGCAATTTCGTGGGTCAGGGTGTCACCTGGCGTGGCAATGACGACATCCGCGGCGGCCAGGTAATCGTTGACGTTGTCGACCCAGCCTACATCGATCACGTTGGAGAAATCCGTTTCGTGGCCGTAGCGCACGGTTTTACCGACCGTAAGCCAGAGTGCATCGGGATAGGCCCGCGCCGCCAGGGTTACAGGCGCGATCGGAATGCCGGCGCCACCGTTGCCGGCGACGACGACGAAGATTTGCTGATCTTGCGAAAGCCCCAGGCGTTCCCGTGCTTCGGATCGGTCTGGAACTGACTCACGGGTATCGATCAGCCCGCCGGTATAGAACGTGCGCTTGCGCAGGTGAGGTGGCCAATCCGCTTGTTCCAGCGCTTCGTCGTAGGGGGCCAGCATCGCCGCGCATGCCGAATAAGCGGCTTGGTGGGCCTGGTCTTCGCGGTCCCCGTGCATGCGGACTTTAACCACCGGTACGCTGCAGATGCGTCCCAGCAGCGCCAGCTCGGCTGAAACGTCCACCACGAACAGGGCAGGATCTTCACTGGCAAGCCAAGAGGCGATGATGCCGCCGGTCCCGCGAATGGCGGACACGCCTACGGGGGCGCAATCCAGCGCCACGCAGGCAGGTTGGTTGTGCAACTGTTCCGAGCGCGCCTGCTTTCCATGGAAATCCGGTATCCGGACGATCTCGGCGTTATCCGGCGGGTCCGGGAAGATCTCCGGTTTGGCACAAAAGATGGTCACCGGCCGAGGGGCCAACTGCTGGGTGATGGCCAGACAGCGTTTGGCGTGACCATGGCCATGGTGGTGTACGAAGTAACCCACAGGCCGCTGGGAGAACGTGTTGTCGGGGAGAACGTGATGTGACGTCATGTTATGCACCTGCCTCCATACCCGCTGCGTTTCCATTGATGTCGATTTCAAGCGGCGTATGGCGTTGATTGTTGTCGTTGAGTTGGCGTCCCGTAGACGTGTCGACGGAGTTCAGGCCTTCCAGAATGCCGGCGGCGCAGGATGAGCGGGCCCAGAAAATGTGTTCGTAGCCCTTCAGGTCGTTAAGCTCACCGCTATGGTTCGCCACGACGATCCCCAATGCGGCGTAACGGAGCATGTCCTCGTCATTGCCGGAATCTCCTGCGGCGACAACCCGGCGGCGGGCTATTCCCGCATGCTGGCGGATAAAGTCCACGGCCCGGGCCTTGCCGCTCGCTACCGGGAGGATATCCAGCAAGTGGCCATGGGAATGGACAACCCGCGCTTCCAGACCTGCACCTGCCAGGCACTGCTTCGCTTTGACGATGAGGCTATCTTTGGACGCGCCTGAGTCATCTGTGAAATAGCTCAGTTTGTAGGCTGACTGCGTGTGTGCTGGCTGTAGCCGGAGCCCTGGTAACGGGCTAAGTACCTGCTCGCATGCGCGCCTGTCCCAATCCTGATCGAGTTTGTCTTGCCAGGCCTGGACCGGGTGGGGGCGGCCTTGGGGATCGATCCGGTAGATTGACGACCCCACGTCCGCGATCAGGAAATCGGGCAGCGGAGCGGACCAGGCGTTAAGCTCACCAAGTGCCTCATCTACAGCGCGGCCCGTGGCGACGACAAACAGGCATTCTCGGTTTTGCGCCAGCCACTGCTTGAGGCGTTCCAGGCCTCGATGGTCGCCAAGAAGTGTGCCATCCATGTCGGAAGCGAGGATCCGAGTGGGGCGCTCGTGTCCGAGGACGGGGAGCGAATCCCGCGTCACCAGCCCCGTTTCCATCACATATTGCCGGGCATGCCGGGACCAGCTGTAGAACGCGACATTTTTGCGCCCGCGGGCGCTCAGACGCTGCCAGCCGACATCATCGAACAGGATTTGCCGGCAGCCCTCAGCAATGGCCCTGGTATCGGTCGGCGGAACCACGAGACCATGCCCGCAACGACGGACGATATCGATGGGGCCGCCTTCCTGTGTGGCCACGACCGGGAGGCCGGCAGCAGCCGCTTCGAGCAGGGTCAGTCCGAATGGCTCGTTGAGCGCCGGGTTTACGAAAACACCCTTGCGTTGCGCCGCCCATTGATAGATTGCGGGAATCTGACGGAGTTCGTGCTGCTTCGGGTAGGCGACGTGGCCGTAAAGATCGTAGTCGTCGATCAGCTGCAGCATCTCGAGCCAGACCTGCTGGGCCTCGGGTTCACAGGCTTCGATCCGGGAACGGGTACCAGCGATAAGGACGAGATTGGCCTTCTGCCGTAACTCCGGGTTTTCGCCGTAGGCTTTGATCAATGCCTTCAGGTTCTTTTTCGCGACCGGACGCGCTATGGCCAGGAGGCACGGCAACTCGGGCTCGCGCAGGAAGCGCTTAAGCAGGGTATCCACCTCGTGGGTCGTACTTTGAGGCGCCGGTCGACTGAAATTCTGCAGGTCACAGCCGGGCGGATTGACCTTCGTCCGGTTTAGGTCGTGGCAACGGTAAAGTCCGTACTGGAACTTTGCCTCGTGCTCGGAGCTGGCAATCATGCTGGACGCACCGCGCACGGCCAGCTCCTCGTAACGGATGCGACGCCTTAGGGTCCTGCTGATTGGCTTGTCCGGAGACGCATGCTGTAGCTTTGACGCCCCCAGTGAATGGGCAGTGAACACGTAAGGTATGCCCAATCTGCGTTTGAGCTGGTAGGCCATGATGCCCGCATCGGCATAATGGGCATGTACCAGGTCAGGGCGGATGCCTTGCTCGCGCATACGGTCCACCAAGGCTTCCGTCAGCGCCGGTAGCTCGCTCCAGAGTGCTTCCTTGGCAAGGTAGTCGCTGGTCTGGCCCGGGCAGCGCCAGAGCGTGACGTTGGGCCCCAGGGACTCTTCCGCGGCGGTGTACTCGGCACCCAGCTTGGGATCGTCGAAAGCTCGGGTAACGATGATCTGGTGCTCGACTTCGGGCCTTCGCGACAGAGCCTCGACCAGTTCGAGCAGGTAGCGGATGTGGCCTCCGGTGTCGGCGGTCAGGCCGTAGGGGATGTCGCCCCCCCGCAAACATCCCTGCAGTGCGATGTGCATGACCACGCCGGATCGGGAGCCTGGCGCCTTGCTGTCCGTCAGTATGTCGTTGTCAGAAAGATCCAAGAAGGGATGGGCTCTGGTGATGTCCTTGTCCATATCGTTCCTTGTCCATGCTGCGCCGCAGGTCCTCTTTCAACGCGGTGAACATCACAATCTGCGCGTTTTATATACTCCATGCGGGTAGGTCGCGAACTAACGCGTAAATTTCCTGGTTTTTGAGCTTTTCCTCCAACAGCACCGCCGGCATCTGAAAGCCCTCGCGTTGAGCGGTCTTCAATCCACCGAGCTGTGACTGATGTTCGTGTACGGCATTTCGCTTCAACGACAGAAGGTCGCGGATGTCATGTCGGTATGGCTGTTCATTCGCCTCGACGTGCGTTGGCCGTTGCTCCGGCGGCCAGATTTGGTAGCTGAACACGTACTCGACGGGGCATTGCCCGAGCACTTCCGCCATGAGCCGGGCGGTTTCACGATGGTCGTTGTGACAGTCATCGACCGCGGGTACGAAAACGCTTCGAACAGCACGGGATTGCAGGGTGTCCCGGATCAGCTCGACGATGCGGTCGCGCATCTGGCCGGTGATCTTATCCAGATGTCCATCCGGTAATTCCAGCGCGAGAACATCCGGCCGTTCCAATCCAAGCGTTTTTAACGCATTTCGCTGCTCGCGTTTGCGAATCGTAGCCAGTTCGCGACGCCATACCCGATTGCCAGGGTGCGATGCGTCGCCGCTGGTCATGGCCAGTACAGTCACCGGTATCGACAAGTCGGCACAACGGGCGATCAGGCCACCGCACCCCAGCGACTCATCGTCCGGGTGTGGCGATGCGACAAGGACCGGCCCCAGGTCTTCAATGGCAATAGCATTCAATGCGTCATCGACGAGTACGGGTCTGGTCTGGGAGAAGTTCGAGCATGATGCGCTATCCACGCATGCGATCTGGTTCATCGATTCCGTAGCCTCCTGTGACGAAAGATACGAGTTGTTCTCCAGTAACCTCACTCACATAGGTTATGTTGTCGTTTGCCGCGATATGTGGGGTTAAGTTTCAGACAGGATGTAACCCGTTTAATGGAAAGAACATTTACCACGTTCGGGATAAGGCCTCCTTGCGTCGGACGACAGACGGCTTACCAAACCTTAAGTATGAACGGCTTTGAAGGCTGCGCATTCCCGGCTCAAGGCTCGGGTTGGCACCTGGGACAGATATAAGCAGAGCGACCGCTGGCCTTGATCTTGCGGAGGGCACTTTTACATCGTGGGCAGGGCTCGCCCTCGTGTCGGCGTGGAAGGATAAACCAGTCGGGCATGCGGTCCTGGTCGGCGTTGGCATCCAAATCGGCCTTCAGCACCCTGTGCATTGTCTCGTAGAGTTTTCGATACTGCTCGTGATCCAGTGCCCTGAGTTCTGCGCTGGGGTGCCAACGTGCCTGGAACAGGATCTCGTCACTGGTTTCATTACCAAGGCCACTCAGGTGTTTCTGGTTCATCAGAAAGGATTTCAGACCGCCCCGTGCCTTGCGGGCAATGTCTACAAACTCGTCTTTTCCCAGTTCCAGAGCATCCGGCCCAAGCTTTCGTCCCTGGCCATAGTGCTCGGGGTCGTCGATAAGGCGGATGTGCCCGAGCTTCCGTCGAGAGTTGAAAGCTAGTGCGTACTCGTTATCGAAGAAAAAACGAACAGCGTCGTAGGCAGCGTCAGGACTCTTGTCCAAGCTGTCTTTACAGCCGTACCGGGGGCGGCTGGTCATACCGAAGTGCAACGCGAGCCATTGGCCGCTGTCGAGGGCGAGAAAGAGATGCTTCCCCCATCGGTAGCTTTTGGTAAAGGTATGGCCGGAAACCGCTTGGGCCAGTTTACGCTTGCTGAGATCGCCAAGGACCTTGGGCGCCGGAACCGTCACGCGACGTATGGATTGGTGAAGGGCAGTGGAATCGATGTACCGTTTGAATGCTTCGACGTCAGGCAGTTCGGGCATGGCTGACCCTCCTTGCAGTTTGTCGTCTGGAAATGGCATTGGGAGCCATTCTTCCACATCTTGATACGACGAACCAAAAGAGCCCGCACCGGCGGAACCGTTGCGGGCTCTTGGTCTGTGGCTATTCCAACCGATGGAAAAGCCTTACATGCCTTCTTTCACGCCTTTCTCAATCCGGGCACCGATTTCCGGGTCGATGTTCTTCCAATACTCGAAGACGCGAGACAGCACGGGCTCCTTGACGCCCCCGGACACATGGCCGACGACGTTGCTGACCAGCCGATCACGAGCGGCCTGGTCCATGACCTTGTTGATCATGTCGCGGGCCTGGCTGTAATCGTCGTCGCCTTCCCGCAGGGTGTAGGCGGCGCGGACCATGTCTCCACTGGTATGCCAGGTGGAATCGGTCGGATAGCGCTCGCCATCGGCGGATGGGCCACCCTTGGAGTTGGGCGCATAGACCGGATCAGAGACCTTGTTGATCCGCATGGCGCCGTCCTTGCTGTAACTGTGCACCGGCGCGACAGGCTGGTTGACCGGAATCTGCTTGTAGTTGACCCCAAGGCGAGCCCGGTGCGCATCCGCATAGGAGAAGACACGGCCGATCAGCATCTTGTCCGGACTGATCCCGATCCCGGGTACGAGATTGTTCGGCTCGAAGGCCGCCTGCTCGATCTCGGCATGGTAGTCAGTCGGATTCCGGTCCAGGGTCAGCTTGCCGACCTTGATCAGCGGATAGTCACCGTGCGGCCAGACCTTGGTCAGGTCGAACGGATTGATGCGATAGGTTTCCGCGTCCTTGAACGGCATGATCTGCATATACAGCGTCCAGCTCGGATATTCGCCACGCTCGATGGACTCATACAGGTCGCGGGTGTGGTAGTCGTTGTCCTCACCACAGATGCGATCGGCGTCCTCCTGGGTCAGGCACTCAATGCCCTGGTCGGTCTTGAAGTGGTACTTGACCCAGAATTTTTCGCCCTCGGCGTTGGTCCACATGTAGGTGTGGCTGGAGTAGCCATTCATATGGCGCCACGTCTTGGGAATGCCACGATCCCCCATCAGCCACGTCACCTGGTGCGCAGATTCCGGGGATAGGGTCCAGAAATCCCACTGCATGTCGTGGTCACGCAAGTGGTTGTCGGCGCGGCGTTTCTGGGAGCGGATGAAGTGCTGGAACTTCATCGGATCACGAACGAAGAAGACCGGCGTGTTATTGCCGACCATGTCGTAGTTGCCTTCGCTGGTATAGAACTTGATCGAAAAACCGCGCGGGTCGCGCCACGTATCGGGGCTGCCGCGTTCGCCTGCCACTGTTGAGAAGCGAATCACCACATCGGTCTTGGTACCGGGCTGGAATACGGCCGCCTTCGTGTACTTGCTGACGTCTTCGGTAACTTCGAAGTGGCCGAAGGCACCACCGCCCTTGGCGTGAGGCTGGCGCTCGGGAATGCGTTCCCGGTTGAAGTTGGCCATTTGTTCGATCAGGTAATGATCGTGCAACAGTAGGGGGCCGTCCGGGCCGATGGAGAGCGAGTGCTCGTCGCTTGCTACCGGTATACCGGCATCGGTCGTTGTCGGTTTGTTATTACTGCTCATCGTGAGGTCTCCCTTGTCTTCACTTTGAAGCGATGTCCAACACGTACCCGGTCATCATCGAGGCGTTTTAGCGAGCCCCGGTCGTCCTGGATGAACGAGAAACTGCCTGGCGGAATAATCGCGCTTAATTCAACGTTAAGCCTCACAATCCTCAGATCAGAGCGAGCGTCAGTCAATCAATAGGCCCGATAGGCTGTGCCTTTCGCAGGACCCTCTCAATAGCTTTTCTATACTGTTGGACTCCAGGTCTGGCGGGGATTGGGCCTGTTCCGGGCCCATCAAGGGTGAGCTCGCCCCAGCTATTCATGGAGAAGATTTAAGTTTGCTGATGCCGCACCGGAGGGAATTCATCTACAAACTAAAAAAGCCTCTCGCATATGACGTTCTGGGCTGCGGCTCCCGAGAAGCCGCGTGCGCAACTGTGAAGTCGATGTGCAGATCAGTTCCGAACTGGCGCCGGGGTCTATTTGGGTATGCTTACCCTGGAGCGGGAGGATCATCGTAAACCCTGGCGGGAGATTACACGGGGTTATTTGCGGCGTGGACAGAGGACACTTGGAGAGTCGTCGGCCGCTTGTTGATCGCTCCCGCCAGGAGGTCGAGTTTATTCTAGAACCCGTGCAGTTCCCGTACGGCATCGGCGAACAGTTCAGCCACGGGTACCACCGTCACCTTGCTGCCATCTTCGGCCTCGCGTTGGGGTTTGACACTGTCTGTGACGAAGAGCTGGTCCATAACGTCCGTATCGTAGAGCTTCTCCGAACCGGGGCGGAACAAGGCATGGGTAATGACGCCATAAACCGCTGTCGCACCCTTGTTCCTGCAGGCCTCCACTGCGCGTAGCAGCGTCGTCCCGCCAGAGACCATGTCGTCGATGACGATGGCCACGCGGTCAGTCATATCCCCCACCACGGCATCTCCGTAAACCTCGCCCTCGCTCCGGTGCTTCTCCAGGAAAGCCGTCGGGGGCGTCTCGCCGGTAGCCTCGGCCCAGGCGTCACGGAAACGGTCTGCGCGTTTGGTCCCGCCAGCGTCCGGGGAGACCACCACGACGGGCTCTTCGCCGATGTGCTCGCGGATTCTATCGACGAACAGATGGTGCGCTTCGAGATGCATTGTCCGGCAGCGGAACGCGTTGTCGAATGCCGCCTGGTTATGCACCTCCAGTGCAGCCACGCAGTCGGTCCCCATGGATTCCAGCAATTGGGCGACGTAGCGTGTCGTGATCGGATCGTGCTCCTTGGTGCGCCGGTCTTTGCGCGCGTAGGCGAGATAGGGGAGCAGGGCGGTAACGTGGTGGGCGCCAGCGTCCTTGACCGTCGCGACAAAGAACAGCAGCCGCATCAGCTTGTCGTTGACGTTATGACCTTCGTCGCCAAACAGCGTATGCAGGATAAAGACATCCCGGCCGCGAACGCTCTGCAACGGACGGGTTTTATGCTCGCCGTCCTCGAACTCCCGGAGCTCGTGTTCGCTCAACTGGATACCAAGAGCATCGGCGACATCCTGGCCCAGGTGTTCGCTTCCTTCCAGGGCAAACAGCAGCGGCTGGCTTTCCATATCCTCTCCTTGTTTTCGATGGGCGTGCCGTCACGATGCTACGCAACTCACGGGTTTGTAAATAAACGAGTTATAGATAAGCGCACTAGCGATGAAAAACGGTCCATAACCGGTGACGCCCGCCGCTGCGCAATTCAGTAATGGTGCTACTCTTTATACCAGAACGTGTTATACCAGAACGTGCTTCCTACAGAGAAAGCGCTTCTGTCTCGAGATTACTTCAGGTAAAGACGTGATCGGCCCCGAAGAGGATTCGGACCCATGCTCGACTACGTGGCGCTGTTCATGCTCGTGTTTGTGGTGATCGTACTGTTCTACGGCATCATCGCCATTCACGACATTCCCTATGAGATCGCCAAGAAGCGCGGTCATCCCCATCAGGACGCAATCCATGTGACGGGGTGGATCAGCCTGCTGACGCTGCATATCCTCTGGCCCTTCCTGTGGATCTGGGCAACACTTTATCGCCCCGATCGTGGGTGGGGTTTCAAGGACGGGCGCTCCGACCATGAGCATCTGGCGAGCCTGGAAGCCCAGGTCGCCGAACTCAAGAAACGGCTGGATCGTTACGAGAGCGATCGTTCCACGAACGAACCGGGGGCCTGAGCATGGATTTGCTGCTGATCCTCACCTATGCCGCCATTTGCGTGGTGATCTTCAAGGTGTTCCGGGTGCCGTTGAACAAGTGGACTGTTCCCACCGCGGTCCTGGGCGGCGTGGTGCTGATCGGCGCATTGATCATGCTGATGAACTACAACCATCCCTATTCGGAACGCGCGCGCAAGTACGAACTAACGACGCCGATTATCCCTAGCGTGTCAGGGCGCGTGGTCAGTGTCGAAGCGAGACCGAACGCGTTGCTCGAGAAGGGGGATGTACTCTTTCGGATGGATCCGACGCCTTACCAGGCGGTTGTAGATTCCCTCGAGGCCCAACTGAAATCCGCCAGGATGGATCTCGACCGGGCAACCCAGCTGGCGCAGCGAGGGGCCGGCCCCAAAAGGGACCAGGATCTGGCCCAGGCTCGCTACGATGACCTGACAAGTCAGATGATTGCGGCTCAGTACAATCTGGACGAAACAATTGTCCGGGCGCCCACGCGCGGCTATGTCTCCCAGGTCTTCCTGAGACCTGGTATGCGCGCGGTCAGTCTTCCATTGCGGCCCTCTATGGTATTCGTGCACCAGGAGGCAGATTTGTTTACCGGCTGGTTCAGGCAAAACAGCCTGCTGCGGCTGGAGCAGGGCGATGAGGCCGAGGTGGCCTTCGATGGCATTCCCGGCCAGGTCTTCCGTGGGGAGGTTGAAATCGTAGTGCCCATCCTGGCCGAGGGACAACTCCAGCCGTCAGGGACGCTGGCCATCGACGTCGCCCCGCCGGGCCGTATCCCGGTTGCGGTACGCATTACCGACCCAGCCTTCGACAAGTACCGTCAGCAACTCCCGGGCGGCGCCTACGGCCAAATGGCCCTCTACAGCGACCATTTTCACCACGTAGCCATCATGCGCAAGATCCTGCTGCGGATGTCGGCGTGGATGAACTATGTCTTTCCTTTCCATTGAGCTTATCTGAATTTTTTGTCGAGCTTTGGTGAGATATGGGAAGCGCCTTATCCATGCTGGCCTAAAGCTTGTCTTCCGGCGGCTCCGTCAGGGACCGAAGAGGCCTGCTTTCGCACTGGTAGAAATACCCATTGCCAATTCTAAGAAAACCGAGCAACCGAGTTGCAAGAGCAGTTGTATGATGTATGATAACCGACAAGCTCGCCTGTTATTGGGCACGACGAAGTCGTGAATGCGACTGCCAGTGTCGGAGCAGGGGGTGTGAAGGCCAAAATTGACAGCACAAAAACAGGAAAATGTCATGAAACAGCTCCTAACCCGGGCGAAGGTTGCCCTTTTAGCCCTATCCCTTGTCGCGCCCATGCAGAGCTTTGCTGCCAGTGATGCCATTCGCGGTAACGTGCGTGTCGTTATAGGCTCATCCTCGACGGGCGGGGATACCTATCAAGCGTCCAGCATCATTGCTGATGCGCTCTCAGAGAATCTGGGTGTCAATTTCAAGGTGGATGCCGTTGGCTCCTCTGCCGCATTCCGGACGCTGGAGCGAATCTCCAACGGCAGCACCATTATGATCTTCCATGATCAGGCGTATCTTGGACATTTGTATGGCACGCCCGGTTACGACAATATTTTCGAGAACTTTATCGTCGGCCCGACGTTTGCCATCAACCCCGGCAACGCGTATCTCGTCCCGAAAAATTCTCCTTACAAAACACCTCAAGACGTTATCGATGCGGCAGGTAGTGGTAAGACGGTACGCGTCGCCATCCAGCCTGGAGGGGTGTCAGAGATCGGCTATAGCGCGCTGAAGAATGCGGTGCGGCTGCAATATCCCGGTAAGGAATCCAATCTGGTGCCTCTAAATACCGGATCCCAATCAGACAAGAACCAGACGCTATTTGATGGGCTGGCCGACGTGATCAACGGCACCGTCCAAGCAAATGAGCAGTACACCCGCCTTCCTGCTGATGACCAGAAAGCCATGCTATTCCTTTGGCTCACAGCACGCCATGACACGATTGAGCAGGCCAACGCAGAAGGAATGGGTAAGACCAGCCGCGAAGACCTTCTGAAATATGTCGAGCCGGCCGTTACCGTCCCTATGGGAGACGATGAGAACTTCACGTTCGATAAGGAATTCTTCTTCCTCTATAACAAGGAGACGGATCCCAAGATTATCGAGGCGATCGATACCGCTCTCGCCGAGATATTCGAGGCTGGAAACATCCAGAAGGTCCAGAAGAAGTCCTTCTTCATCCCGAACTTCAAGCCATCGAGTGAAGCCCAGACTTACCTCAAAGACAAACGTGACCGTTACGCTGACATCATCGAAGCGTTGAACGAATAGCGACGGTTGTGGAGGGCTGGTGCCGGTCGCCATCCCTCCTGTCTTTACTGGAATGGCTCCCGGCATGTCCTGCGTAGTCGCTGGATCTGCCGCCGTTGATAGGTAGAGGTATTGTTATGGGCGAGCAACTTCACGCCTTGATGGAAGTCTCGGTCGACTTCGATAAGTCGCACCTGTTCTTTCCGACAATCATCCTTTCGCTGCTCGGCATCCTCCTGGTGTGGATAGCGATTGCCAATCACAAGACGCTACTTGCAAAGGTGAAAGGCGAGCAGGGTGGTTTCGCGTTCTTTACACCGGGGGCGGATAAGTTCCGGCTCTTCAGCACCCTGATCCTGGTCACCGCCTACTTTTACCTGATGGATGTCGTGGGCCAGATGTTTCCCAACACGGGGTTGGGTTTCCTGTTGACCTCCATCCCGTTCGTGTTCCTGCTATCCCTCGTTTATGTGCATGGCGTTACTGCACGTGTCGTGCTGATCATTACGCTCAATGCCGTGATTGCTCCGCTTTGCGCCTGGTACGTCTTGGGGCAATTGTTTGGGATTACGCTTCCATAGGGGCGCTTTGACATGGAATTTATAGCACTACTGTCTCCTGAATATTTCCTGCTTGCCGCTGTTGGTTGCCTGATCGGTATCATTTTCGGCGCGATCCCCGGAATGACGGCAACGATGGCCGTTGCCGTCTGCCTGCCATTGACCTATTCGCTGGAACTCCAGCAAGGCCTGGCCTTGCTCCTGGGTTTGTATGTCGGTGGTATCTCCGGCGGTATGGTGCCGGCCGTGCTGCTTAACCTGCCGGGTACGCCATCGTCCATAACGACAACGTTCGACGGGCACCCGATGGCCAAGAAGGGCGAGCCCGAGCGGGCCCTGAAGATCTGTATCGTGGCGTCGGTGTTCGGCGGCCTGTTCAGCGCCATCCTGCTTTTTTTCTTCGCGCCGTTACTCGCTGATTTTGCGATCAAGTTTTCCTACATCGAGAAATTCCTGATCATCTTCTTTGCGCTGACGGTTATCGCATCCCTCTCCAAGAACGTGTTGGCCGGAATTTTCAGCGGTCTGTTGGGCGTCCTGTTGTCACTGGTTGGGGCCTACGAGATCTCCGACGGCGGTAACGGCGAGTACCGCCTGATTACCGACAGCATGGAGGACTACCTCTACGCGGGCTTTGCTTTGCTGCCAGTGCTGATCGGCCTGTTCGGCTTGGCCACGATTTTTGACGAGGCCGAGAAAGGCATCAAGGAGAATACCAGCGAGGACCAGGTCGCGTTATCCAAGGGCAAGCGCTTCAAGTTCAACGTGTTCAAGGGCCAAGGGGTCAACCTGGTGCGCTCTTCGTTCATCGGCACGTTCGTGGGGATGCTTCCGGGTATCGGCGGTAGCGCGGCTTCCGTGCTGTCCTACACCCAGCAGAAGAACATGTCCAAGAACCCGAGCCAGATGGGTAAGGGTGCGCCGGAAGGGCTTATTGCCTCTGAGTCGGCCAACAACGGTCTGACGGGCGGTGCGTTGATTCCGCTTCTCTCACTGGGTATCCCGGGGGACAGCACGACGGCTGTGCTTATTGGCGCCTTCACGCTGCAAGGCCTGCAGGTTGGCCCGCTGTTTATCGGCGAGAACCTTGAGATGTGGTACGCCATGGTCGTGGCGCTGGTCTTTGCCAACCTGGTGATGTTTGGCTTGATGTATTTCGCCATTCGCCACATTGCCAAGGTGGTGATGGTACCCAAGTACATTCTTTACCCGATCATCATCATGATGTGTGTCATCGGTGCCTATGCGATCAACTACGGCATCATGTTTGACGTGTGGACGCTGTTGATCTTCGGCATCTTCGGATGGGCCGCGACCAAGATAGGCATCGAGGCGGCCCCGTTGGTCATCGGTTTCATTCTCGGTGGGTCCGCGGAAGTCTACTTCGTCAAGAGCATCGAATCCTACGGCAACCTGACGATCTTTTTTACCAAGAGCCCCATTGCTGTTGTGCTGTGGATCCTGATTATCGCTTCCCTGGTGTTCTCGGTCGTCGTTCATCGCCGCAACAAGCTTCAGGCTGCTCTAGAGGAGGCTAACGCGTGAGTGTTGAAGCGAATACGAAGCCACTGGTTATCCGCATTAAACCTGAGGATAACGTCGCTATTGTCGTCAATCCCAAAGGACTACCCGAGGGGACCGAGCTCGAGGATGGCACCATGCTGATCGAGGGTGTTCCGTCAGGTCACAAGGTGGCCCTGGCCGATATCGGGAGCGACGAACCGATTGTCCGCTACGGCGAGGTGATAGGTTATGCGCTCGAACCGTTGCCCCGCGGACGCTGGATACGCGAAACCCTCGTGCAGCTCCCGACACCTCCGGGGCTCGATAACCTGCCGATGGCAACGCGGCCTGCTCCGGAAGCCGCCCCGCTGGAGGGCTATACCTTCGAGGGATACCGCAACGCCGACGGCACCGTAGGCACGCGAAATATCCTCGGTATCAGCACCAGCGTGCAGTGTGTCGCGGGTGTGACCGACTATGTGGTCAAGCGCATCAAGCAGGAATTGCTACCGCGCTATCCAAATGTGGATGACGTCGTCGCGCTCAATCACAGCTATGGCTGCGGGGTGGCGATAAATGCACCGGCCGCCATCGTGCCGATCCGTACCCTGCAAAACATGGCGAATAACCCCAATTTCGGGGGCGAAGTCATGGTAATCGGCCTGGGATGCGAGAAGCTGCAACCCAAACGACTGCTGGGGGAGGGCAATGATGAGCAACCACTGCGTATTATCGATCCGGCCGAAGAGATCGATCACATCCTCAGCCTGCAGGATGAGCAGTTTGAAGGCTTCGGCGAGATGGTTGACGGGATCCTGGAAATGGCCGAAGCCCACCTGCGGAAGCTGGATCGCCGCCGTCGCGAAACCTGTCCCGCCAGTGAGCTGGTGGTCGGCGTTCAATGTGGCGGCTCCGACGCCTTCTCCGGTGTGACGGCGAATCCGGCCGTTGGTTTTGCCTCCGACCTTATCGTTCGCGCCGGTGGCAGCGTCATGTTTTCCGAGGTGACCGAGGTTCGCGATGCCATTCACCTGCTCACGCCGAGAGCGGCCGACCGATCGGTAGCAGAGGCGCTGGTCCGTGAGATGGACTGGTACGACAACTACCTGACCCAGGGCATGGCTGACCGCAGTGCGAATCCATCTCCCGGTAACAAGAAGGGCGGCCTGAGTAACGTGGTCGAGAAGGCGCTCGGCTCCATTGTGAAGTCCGGTACCAGTCCGATCGTCGACGTTCTGGGTCCTGGCGAACGTATCCGCAAGCGCGGCCTGAACTTTGCGGCGACGCCGGCGAGCGACTTTATCTGCGGCACGTTGCAGTTTGCCTCGGGGATGAATCTGCAAGTGTTCACCACGGGACGGGGGACTCCCTATGGCCTGGCAGTTGCGCCGGTCATCAAGATGTCCACTAACAGCACGTTGGGCAACCGCTGGCACGATCTGATTGATCTGGATGCCGGACGGATTGCTACCGGTGAAGCAACGATAGAAACGCTCGGGTGGGAACTCTTCGAGATGATTCTTGATGTCGCCAGCGGGCGCAAGGTCGTCGCCGCCGATCGTTTGGGTCTTCATAACGATCTGGTCCTGTTTAATCCAGCGCCAGTGACTTGATGTAGTAGGGATGCGTGGTTGAGACGACCGCTGCATGTTGTATGATGTATTACTAAGTGACCGGGCATCGAAACTCTTCTGCCGAGTATGACCACCCAGGTGGGCGCCCGAAAACGACAGATCGAGGATTATTAATAATGACACTTTCAGTAGAACGTATCCGCCAGTCCCTTAGCGACGGCCTGCTTTCGTTCCCGATCACCGACATGGACGCCGAAGGCCGCTTCAATGTCGAGACCTATCGCCAACGCATCGAGCGTTTCGTGGAGCAGGGCGTATCCAGCGTGTTCGTGGCTGGCGGTACGGGTGAGTTCTTCTCCCTGTCGCTGGATGAGTACAGGCAGATCGTCAAGGCAGCTGTCGAGGTCGTTGACGGCCGTGTGCCGGTGATTGCCAGTGCCGGCCGTAGCGTCCCGGACGCCCGGGCCTTCTGCAAGGCCGCGGAAGAGGCGGGCTGTGACGGTATCCTGCTGATGCCGCCGTACCTCACTGAGTGTCCGGTAGAAGGTGTGGTCGAGTATGCAAAAGCGATCATTAACAGCACCTCGCTGCAGGTGATTTACTACAACCGCGGCAACGGCATTCTCGATGCTGAAAGCGTAAAGGCGCTGGCGGCGGACTGTCCGAACCTGATCGGCCTGAAGGACGGCGTCGGCAATATCGCCGCCCTTAACGACACCATCAAGACCGTGGGCGATCGCCTGGTCTATATCGGTGGCGTTCCGACCGCCGAGATTTTTGCCGAGGCTTACCTGTCTGTCGGCGTGAATACATACTCTTCAGCCGTCTTCAACTTCATGCCGGAAATGACAATGAAGTTCTACAAGGCGCTGCGCGGCGGCGACCAGGCCACGGTGTCGTCCATCATCAAGGATTTCTTCATTCCGTTCTGCCGCCTGCGCGATCGCAAGAAAGGTTATGCGGTCAGCCTGATCAAGGCCGGTGCGGACATTATGGGCCAGCCGGCAGGCGACGTGCGCGCTCCACTGACCATGCCGACACCGGCGGACCGCGAGGCACTTGCGGCCATCATCAACAACAATCGTTGACCGCGGTATCACGTCCCCTGGACAGGCAACAGCAAGAACAAGGGCCCTGTCCAAACCTTTGAGTGAGGTATGCGCATGTTTACAACCATAAAGAAGATGTCCGTGGTGCCGGTCGCCGGCTACGACGGCTTCCTGCTGAACCTCAGCGGCGGGCATGCCCCGTGGTTTATCCGGACGGTGGTGGTTCTGGAAGATAACGACGGCAATATCGGCCTGGGCGAAATCCCGGCAACGGCTTCGATCATCGATACCCTGGAGAAGTGCCGCGAGCTGGTGGAAGGCCAGTCCGTGGGACGCTACAAGGCCATCATCAGCCGTGTGCGCGAGGCCACGTCGGGACAGGCGGACGACGTCCGTGGCAATCAGACGTTCGATCTGCGCACTGCCGTGCATGTGATTACTGGCATCGAGTCCGCGCTACTGGACCTTGCTGGCCAGAGCATGGGGCTACCGGTGGTCGAGCTGCTGGGTCAGTTCGGGCGCCAGCGCGACGAGGTCGAGGCCCTCGGCTACCTGTTCCTGTTGGGCGATCCGAAGAAGACGGACCTGCCGTATCCGACCGCCGACGATCCTTCCGACGATTGGGAC
Organism: Marinobacter nanhaiticus D15-8W; assembly: GCF_036511935.1. Classification (NCBI taxonomy): domain Bacteria; kingdom Pseudomonadati; phylum Pseudomonadota; class Gammaproteobacteria; order Pseudomonadales; family Marinobacteraceae; genus Marinobacter; species Marinobacter nanhaiticus. The sequence continues at coordinate 1,724,227 of NZ_AP028878.1, forward strand.
ATTGTTCGGACCCAGGAGGCCCTGACGCCCGAGGCTGTTGCGCGGCTGGCCAAGGCCGCCTACGCCCGTTATGGCTTCAGGGACTTTAAGTTGAAGGGCGGCGTCCTCGATGGCCACCAGGAAGCTGAATGTATCGCGGCACTCTATGACGTCTTCCCCGAGGCCCGGCTGACTCTGGACCCTAACGGCGCCTGGACGCTCAAGCAGGCGGTGGAATACCTCACGCCGGTCAAGCATATGCTCAGCTATGCCGAAGATCCCTGCGGCCAGGAAGGCGCATGGTCGGGTCGCGAAACCATGAGCGAGTTCCGTCGCCAAACGGGCCTGCGCACGGCGACCAATATGGTCGCCACCGACTGGCAGCAACTACGCAACGCGGTTCGACTGGACTCCGTGGACATCCCGCTTGCCGACTGCCACTTCTGGACCATGCAGGGCGCTGTCGCCGTGGGTGAGCTATGCAACGAGTGGGGCATGACCTGGGGTTCTCACTCCAACAACCATTTCGATATTTCACTGGCGATGATGACCCACGTGGCAGCTGCTTGCCCAGGCGAAATCACCGCTATCGACACGCACTGGATCTGGCAGGACGGCCAGCGGATCACCAAGGACCCGCTGAAGATCCGTGGCGGCAAACTCAAGGTTCCGGAAAAGCCCGGCCTCGGCATCGAACTGGATCGCGAAAAGCTGGAGCAGGGGCACGCGCTGTTCAAGTCCCTATCTCTCGGTAAGCGAGACGATGCCATGGCAATGCAGTACCTGATTCCGGGCTGGACCTTTAATCCCAAGCGCCCCGCGCTTGTTCGCTGATCAGCTCATGGGGTAATGTAACTCGGCCGAATTGGATTGATGATGGAAACAACAAAAATGGGAAACACTGGCTCCTCCGGTAGTACGTTCAAGGTTGAACCCGTCAAGCGCACGGGCAGCCTGGCGACGCATGTCGCTTCGCAGTTGGAGCAGATGATTGCCCAGGGGCAGATTGCCATTGGCGACAAGTTGCCGACCGAGAGCCGGTTGTGCGACATGTTCGAGGTCAGCCGCACCGTGGTCCGCGAAGCGATTACCCAGCTCAAGTCGCTGGGCCTGGTCGAGACGCGCCGTGGTGTTGGCACGACGGTCATGCGTAATCAGCCCGCTGAAACCCTGTATGCGTACACCATCAATCCCACGGCCGTGGAAGATATCCTGAACATCCTGGAACTGCGTCTCAGTGTCGAGACCAAGGCGGCGGAATTTGCTGCGGTGCGCCGGAACGAACAGGATATCGAACGGCTCGAACAATGCCTGGATCGCTTTGACCAGGCCCTGGAAAAAGGGGAGTTGGCCCGGGACGAGGATCTCGCGTTCCACCTCGGCATCGCCAGCGCCACCAAGAACCCGTTTTTCCGACAGTTCTACGAGCAGTTCAACAAGAACATCATCCCCAGAGCAAAGATCGTCAATACCAGTCTCGATCACCCGGCGACCGAGCAGTACCTGGACCGGGTGCGTCAGGAGCACCGCGAAATCCTCGACGCTATCAAATCGGGACAGCCCGAAGCGGCCAGTAAGGCGATGCACAAGCACCTCTATCGTGCCTATCACCTGTACGAGAAGTACCGCACCAGCAATGAGTTCGACTAACGCTAGCTGACGTCATTTATGACGCAGTGGCAATGGCTCGCACTTTGTAGCCATCGACTCATAGCCGCGGACCTTTCTCCGAGTACTGGCCTGACTGAATGCGCTCCGGATCGTCTGGAGTGCAGACAATCTTTAATGGAGATGCAGATGACTATTCTTGGCGAAATGCTCATTGGCTCACGCGCCGTGAAGGGCAGCAACGGGCCGATCCACGCAATCAATCCTGCCACTAACGAGACCCTGGAACCGGTCTTCGCCGGCGGTACCGAAGCAGATGTGGATTCAGCTGTAGAACTGGCCTGGGACGCCTTCGCCAGTTACCGCGAAACGGCACCCGAAGCCCGCGCCACGTTCCTTGAGACCTGCGCTGACGAGATCCTCGCCCTGGGCGATGAACTGATCGAGCGTGCCGTGGCCGAGTCCGGCCTGCCCCGGGCGCGGATCGAAGGCGAGCGCGGTCGTACGATGGGTCAGTTGCGTCTTTTCGCCAGCGTCGTGCGTGCGGGCAACTATCTTGATGCCCGGATCGATCCGGCCATGCCCGACCGTGAGCCGATGCCGCGCGCCGACCTGCGCATGCGCATGATCCCTCTGGGTCCGGTCGCCGTTTTCGGCGCCAGCAACTTCCCACTGGCGTTCTCCGTGGCAGGTGGCGATACCGCCTCTGCGCTGGCTGCGGGCTGCCCGGTTGTGGTCAAGGCGCACTCTGCGCATCCCGGCACCTCCGAACTGGTCGGCCGCGCCCTGCAGAAGGCTGTGGCCAAGTGCAACCTACACGAGGGCGTGTTCTCGCTAATCTTCGGCGCTGGCAACGTCGTGGGTCAGGCGCTGGTCGCGCACCCGCGCATCAAGGCCGTAGGCTTCACCGGCTCCCGTTCCGGTGGCACGGCGCTGATGAACATCGCAGCCAATCGCCCGGAGCCTATTCCGGTGTATGCGGAAATGAGCAGCATTAACCCGGTATTCCTGATGCCACAGGCGCTCAAGGCGCGGGGCGAAGCGATTGCCAAGGGCTTTATCGGCTCCCTGCAAATGGGGGCAGGCCAGTTCTGCACGAACCCGGGTTTGGTGTTTGCACAGGAAGGAGAGGACCTCGACAACTTCCTGAAAGTCGCTGCTGAGGAACTGTCCCAGGCCGGCACGCAGACCATGCTCACTCCGGGGATCCATAAGGCCTATTGCAGCGGCATGGAGCAGCTCAAGGGCAACAGCCGCGTCACCGAGGTCGCGACCGGCCAGGATAGCGACCAGCCCAACCAGTGCCAGGCGGGCCTGTTCGTAACGACTGCGGAAGACTTCCTGGCGGATGAGAGTCTGTCCGCCGAGGTGTTCGGATCGACGTCCCTGGTGGTCAAGTGCAAGAGCGTCGACGACTTCGCCCGCGTTGCGGATCAAATGGAAGGTCAGCTGACGGCAACGTTGCAGCTGGACGACGGCGACCACGATGCCACCCGCAAACTGCTCCCGGTGCTTGAATACCGTGCAGGGCGCATCCTCTGCAACGGCTATCCTACCGGCGTGGAAGTCTGCCATGCCATGGTTCATGGGGGCCCCTATCCGGCGACTTCCGACAGCCGCACCACCTCTGTCGGTTCCCTGGCGATCCAGCGCTATGTGCGCCCGGTTTGCTATCAGGACCTGCCGCAGGAGCTGATGCCGGAGAGCCTCAAGGATGGCAATCCACAAGGCATTCGCCGCTTGGTGGATGGTCAGGACCAACGCTAGACGATCCGCTCTCATATCTTTGGTTTCTTCCGGGTGGCTCTATAGGCGCCCGGTTCGGAGCGATCCTCTCCTTGCCCCGTGAGAGCGGGGCCTTTTTGGTTCAGGGAGGTACCTGTGTCAGAACCGAATTCAGATACTCGCTCAGCAACCCGGGCAGAGCGGCATGTGCTCGTCGTTGGCGCCATTCGACCGGCCCAAATGGCCGAGCTCGAAGACCTCTATATACTGCACCGATTGGACCAAGCCACTGATTCCGACGTCTTGATTGCAAACTTTGGCGAGAAGATCGAGGTGGTGGTAACCAGCAACGGCGTGGGTTTTTCCCGCGAACTACTCGATCGGTTGCCCAATCTCAAACTGGTGTCGTCCCAGGGTGTCGGCACAGACGGACTCTGCGTCGAGGCCTGCAAGGCCAGGGGCGTCCATGTCGCCAACACACCTGACGTACTCAACGATGACGTGGCTGATATGGCGCTGATGCTCCTGCTCGCCACGGTACGACGTCTGCTGCCCGGTGACCGTTGGGTCAGGGGAGGGCACTGGGTGCGCGATGGGATGATGCCGCTTAATCGCTGCGTACGCGGAAAAAGACTGGGCATCGCGGGGCTCGGCCGTATCGGTAAGGCCATAGCGCACAGGGCCGAGGCATTCGGGCTGGATATCGCCTATTACGGTCGTCGGGAGCAGCCCGAGGTGGATTATCCCTGGTACGACGATCTCCAAGCGTTGGCGGAAGACGTGGATATTCTTGTGGTTGCGCTACCGGGTGGCGAGCCCACACATCGACTGGTAGGTCGCTCGGTGCTAGAGGCGTTAGGTCCTGACGGCTATCTGGTCAACATCGGTCGCGGTTCGGTTGTGGACGAGCCTGACCTGGTAGAGGTGCTATCTAGCGGCATGCTGGCCGGCGCGGGACTCGACGTCTTTGCGGATGAGCCCAACGTGCCTCAGGCGCTGCTGGATATGGACAACGTTGTCCTGCAGCCCCATTGCGCCAGTGGCACCGAGGAAACGCGCCATGCCATGGCACAGTTGGTGGTGGATAACGTGGCCGCCTACTTTTCCGGTAGCCCCTTGCTGACGCCGGTATAGCGTCCATCGATGGAGACAGCGCTGTTTTTCCAGGTCTTCACCGTCACGGGTCCGGTGTTCGCGATGCTGATTGCCGGCGTATACCTGCGTAAGGCACGGCTGATCAACGATGCGTTCATCGCCACGGCTTCGAATCTCAGTTTTCGGGCCCTGATGCCCACGCTCCTGTTTTTCTCGATCCTCCAGGCTGACTTGGATACGGCGCTTCAGCTTGATCTTATCGGCTATTTCTACCTTGTTACGCTGCTGACTTTCGGGTGGGCGTGGCTCTGGTCATTGAAACGCGTTCCGGTGCGGGACCGGGGTGTCTACGTGCAGGGTGCCTTTCGCGGCAATTGTGGGATCATCGGTCTGGCCCTGGCAGCGAGCCAGTATGGCGTCTACGGCCTGTCCACTGGCGGGGTGATTGCCGGCATCGGCATCGTGCTCTTCAACGTGTTGTCGGTCGTCGTATTGGGTATCTACAGTCCGACATTTGAGAGCGATATCAAATCGGTGCTCAGCAACCTGGCGCGCAACCCTCTGATCCTCAGCGTGTTAGCTGGACTCCTGGCGTCTTGGGTGGGGCTCGGGCTGCCGGAATGGGTGATGGTGTCCGGCGATTATTTCGCGTCCATGACCCTGCCACTGGCGTTGGTCTGTATTGGTGGGTCGCTTTCCCTGGGTTCGTTGGTGGATTCGGGACGTTTGGCTATCAGTGCCAGCCTGATCAAGGTGCTCTGGACCCCGGCGTTGTTTACCGTCATCGCCTGGCTGATCGGTTTCGAGGGCCGCGACCTGGGCATGCTCTATCTCTTCCTCGCCAGCCCGACAGCCGCCGTCAGTTACGTTATGGCGCGGGCTGCAGGAAGCGACGGCAAGCTGGCAGCCAACATCATTGCCATCTCCACCGTTTTTTCCATGGTGACCATCATGTTCGGCCTTTATCTTCTCGAGCACTACGGTTTGATTTAACCGTATTCACCGCGCCAATGGCAGGTAGATATACTCGTACCCGATGGCCACTGCTACATACAGCAGTAATAGCGCCATAACGCGGTTGAACCAGCGAAAGAAAGCCGGATGGTGGATGCGTTTGCCCACCAGGCTACCTACCAATGAATAGCTCCCCGGCGCACCGATGGCGAGCAAGGCCAGCACGCCTGACCAGAGCACCAGCGCAATGCCGTGGATACCGACGCCGGGAAACTGGATGGTGGCAATCGGCAGGGTGGCGACGATGCCCTTTGGATTGAGGAGCTGGGTGACCAGACCCTCCCGGAAGCGCAATGGACGTGTGGCCCGGCTGTTTTCCTCGATCTCGACGCTGGCCCGTAGGATCTTGAACGCCAGGTAGGCGATGTAGGTACACCCCAGGACGCTCACCAGGATAAGGCCGTTGCCTCCGACGACGTTGGAGCCGACCCAGCCAAAGAACAGGAACAGGATCAGCATGGCCGTGCCAACGCCCACGTAGAAGCCGGACGATGCGCGGAAATGGCCATTGATGCCGGAATTCAGGCCGAGCAGGTTCACGGGCCCAGGCGTGTACATCACGCCTATGGCGTAGGCGAAGATCTCAATCATGGTTAAACCTTTGGGATGCGGGTAGCGAGTGCGCCGTCAGGCTGTGACGCTTTGCTGGTACTGCCTGGGCGTCATGCCGTAGATGCGTTTGAAGCGCCGGTTGAAGTGGCTCAGGTCGGAGAAGCCGTAGCGATAGACCACATCGTTGACCGGTTCGCCGGCCTCCAGGGCCGTTCGTGCCGCATTGATACGGCAGTTGATGACATACTGGTGCGGCGTGATGCCATACTGGCGCCGGAACAGGCGCAGGAAGTGGTATTTGGAAAGATTGGCGGCGTCGCTGATCTCTTCCAGCGACAGGTCCGCGTCGACATGATTGTGGATGAAGTCCTTGGCGCGCCGTAACAGCACATCGGCCCGCCGCGCCACCTCGTCCGGCTCGAATCGGCCGACGCGTTGAACAACCCGTGACGCGATCTGGTAAAGCGCGTGCTCCTGGTCGATACGGCTGCCGACATTGTTGGCAATCAGGCGTACGAGTTCCATGAGGTGTCCGCGCAGGACTGGGTCGTGCGTCAGGGTCTCGCTCATGCGGATATCGCTGGCTTCCTCCGCGCCCGCAGCATTGGCGAACAGCGGTTCGATCTGGCGGGGATGCACGTAGAGCATCACGTAGTTGAGCGGTTCATCGCCACCGGAATTGCCGTCGTGCACTGCGTCCGGATTGAGCTGGATAATGTTGCCGGGCGGGCTACGGTGATAGACGCCGTTACTGAAGAAATCCTGACGGCCGCTCAGGGTGACGCCAAAGGCGTATTCCTCATGTGCGTGCTTGTCATAGGTGAAGGTGTCCATGGCAGCTTCGAGTGCCGTCACTTCGGGCAAGTGCACGCTTTTGATAAATCGAAACTGACTGTCTTGTTCCATTGCCGATTCCCCCGATGCTTAAGGATACTTTAAAACGGGTATGAGGGAATGGCTTGGACAATATTGCTCGAATGGACCATGCCGTAAAACTGGCCCTGAAGCTATCAAGGAGATTGAATCATGCCTTTTGTCGGCGAAGTGGAAACCCGCTGGATCGTGGAGGAAGGTCTCGACCGCCGTATGGAGCTGTTGGCGCCGTTTGCCTTCATCGATAGCGAGGGCCGTACCTGGCCCGCTGAGTCGGGCGACGTCATCAATGGCGCCAGCCTGCCGGAAGCCATCTGGTCACGCCTGGCGGGGACGCCCTTCGTGGGTGATTACCGCAGGGCTGCTGTGGTACATGATGTCGCCTGCAATAAGCACATCCGCAGCTCTCGGGACGCCCACCGCATGTTTTATGAGGCCATGCTCGAGGACGGCGTCGATCACCGGCGCGCCATGCTGTTCTATGTAGCCGTACGGGCATTCGGCCCCAAGTGGCAGGAGGGCGAAGCCCCGGCGCCTTTCGATCCGCAGTTGCCGGACGATCCTGATTTCAGCATCGTCGAGGCAGCGCTCGACAATGCGTTGGGAGAGTGAGTCAGTCCCGGTAAAACTTACCCTTTTCGCCGCCTCGTCCCGGCCTCGGTTAACTGCAGGTTCCGATATAAAAATTATGAGTTGGTGGCAGAGGCCGATGAAACCATGGCGATTCTTCTTCCTGGCGCAGTCTTCGGATAATCGCTGGTCGCTTTATCTTGCAACGGTTTGTGAGGCGGGCGGCGATGTTTGATAGGTGGGCATGAGGATGCGCGATATTTGCACCATTTAAAGTAGTATCGACGGGTTTACGCTTTAAACTGGTATGGCATATCCATGAACCGGAGACAGAATTGGGCGAGGTAGTTGGTAGTCCTGCAGCAACCACCGCATTGCGGCAACTTGAGGAAAGTCGTCACTTTCTTCTGCGGTTGATCCGTATGACGAGTTCGATCGAGGGGCTCAAACGGGGTATCGAGGATATGCTGGCCCAGGGGGAGCCGGCCGCGGACAGCGATCCGGAGGCGACCCAGTTTATCGAGGGCCTGGGGCGCAAGGTGCGCAACATGTCGGATGCAGAGGTGGCCTTACGGCTCGAAAAGCTGGACCTGAGGATGCATGGGTTGTTTTCCCGCATGATGCCATTGATTGAATGGATCAGCGCCGGCGAAGCACGCGTCGATGACCGGATGCTGGCTGAAGCCTCGAACGACATCGATGCCCTCAAACGCATGTCGCGGACAGCATTGGCCCTTCGTGGCATGCTCGCCCGGCGAGGCCTCAGCATTCCTGCTTTCCGCTTGCCTTTGGATCGGGCAAAGCTACAGAAAAAGCTCTTTGCCATCGCACGTGAAGAGCAACAGGCACGCCGGGAGGTTATCCAACAGGTCAGGGCCATGGGTAATGATGTGCGCATGTTGCTGGAACGAACCGATCTGTCTGCGGCAATGCGCCAATTACTGGAGCAGTTGCAGACCGGATTGCTTGCCAATCTTGAACATCTCAGAGCCGGGCACGGCGTCGCTGAATTGCCACTACCCATAGAGACCGCTGATTTCGGCATTGCTCTACCCGAAGCAGATCAGGCATCGTCGGAGGAGGACGAGCCTGTCGTAGTAAAGCCGACCTCAAGTTCAACCGTGACAGGCGGCAGCCAAGCGCCCGTGGAAGCGACACCGGACAGCGATAAGCCCTCACTGCCCGGTATGTTTCGTTCGGTATGGTTGTGGTTCAAGTCGCCTTGGGAAGTATCCTGGCGCGATATCCGACAGGGCAGATATCGCGGCTAGGTCTCCTTCACTTGCCCGTTACGTCCCTGATCGTTTTTCCAGCCGGTCAAGACGCAGGCGTTCCCGTTCGTCGAACAGGCGCCGACTGCCCAGGTTTACTGCGATTACCGAGCCAAACCCCGCCCCCACATTGATCGCGAACATCACCAGGATTTGATATTTAACCGCGACCCCCGGCGGGCTTCCAGCCAGGATCTGGCCCGTCATCATGCCGGGCAGGCTGACGATGCCGGCGGCCGCCATGGCATTTATGGAAGGAATCAGGCCGCTGCGCATGGCGTCCCGACGGATATCGCCTACCGCCTCGCGCCAGGTCTGGCCCAACATCAGCCGGGACTCGATCACCGATTGCTGGCGCCAGACTGCCTCGGTCAGGCGATCCAGGCTAAGGGCGATACCGGTCATGGCATTGCCGAGGATCATGCCCAGCAGGGGAATGGCATACTGCGGCGCATACCAGGGATTGGGACCGATAATGACGGTCAGCAAGAAAATCGTGACCGTAAACGAGGATACGAACATCGCGCCGGTACCCAGGCCGAAGGCCCAAGCGCCGGTCAGACGTCGGTTCTGACGGGCCATGACCTCTCGCCCGGCGACGAGCAGCATGACGATCGCCAGCAAGATCACCCACAGAACGCCGGCGTTGGCAAACAGCGCTTCGAGCACCAGTCCGATCAGGGCGAGTTGAATGACCGTGCGGAGGGCTGCGACCAGGAGACTTCTGGTCATGCCCAAATGCCCGAAATAGGTAAAGGCGGCCAGCAGCAGTACCAGACCTGAGGCCAGCGCCAGTTTCCACCAGGCGATATCGATCACGTCCATTATGTGGCCTCCAGGCGGCCGGACTGGAGGCGGAAATGACGATTGGCCACCCGGTCGATCTGCGCGGGGTCGTGGGCGACCCAGAGTGTAGGGATGCGGTGCGATCGAATCTGCTCCAGCAACCAGGTCTCCACATCCGCGACGCGATCCGGATCCAGGTTGCTCGTCGGCTCGTCCAGCAACAGGGCTTCCGGCTTAAGGACGAGCGTGCGCAGCAGCGCGAGGCGCTGACGTTCCCCGCTTGACAGGCGGCTGATGGACCAGTCGCTCACATCCTCATCGAAGCCCAGGGCCTTCAGATCATCCTGCGACAGGGAAGTTGGGAAGTGCTCTCCCACCGAATCGAACCACCACTGACTGTCTGCGGGGACCATGATCACCCGACGTCGCCAGGCATGCCCGGTCATGTCTTGCTGGTCTTGGCCGTTGAGTCGGATATGGCCATCGTGAGCTTCAATGTCGGCGATGGCCCGCAGCAGCCGGCTCTTGCCGCTACCGGAAGGGCCTGAAATGCACACGATTTCACCAGGCGCGACGGTTAGGCCGACGCCGCTAAGCTCGCCTACGGCGACATCGTCGAGGTTTAGGCAGCCGGGTTCAGACATGTTCGCTATCCGCTTTCCTCTTCATGGCGGGAAGGTGGGTCAAGAGGGGAAAGTGTAGCGGAATGAAGGTGTAGCGGAATAACCGTCCTTTGTTTGTGCTCAACTTGAGTAGACTCAGCTCGCCAGGTGTTTCCGGAAAAGCACCAGCGCGAACAGGAACACCACCAGGCCAATGCCCAGCAACGCCAGGAATTGAGGCCAGACGATGGACAGGTCGGCGCCCCGGTAAAGGATCGCTTGCGCCAGACTAACGAAATGGGTTGTGGGTGCCAGTTGCATGATGGCCTGGACCGCAGACGGCATGGTTTCGACTGGTGTCATGGCACCGGAGAGCATCTGCAAGGGCAGTATGACCAGGAAAATGAGCAGCCCAAGTTGCGGCATGGAGCGCGCCACGGTGGCAATGAGGATGCCAATGGAGGTGGTGGAGAAGAGATGCACCAGCGTACCGGCCAGGAACAGCAGGATCGAGCCCCTGACGGGCATGGCCAGGAACCCGTGGATAATAAGGGTGATCGATATCGCGGTAGCCAGCAGGATGACCAGGCCGTTGGCCCAGACTTTGGCCAGCATGATCTCCAGGGGACTGAGCGGCATCACCATCAGGTGTTCGATGGTGCCATGCTCCCGCTCCCGGATCAGCGCGGCGCCGGTGAGGATGATACTGATCATGGTGATCTGCTGGATCAGCTCCATGGCGCCGCCAAACCAGGTGCCATCGAGATTGGGGTTGAAGCTGGTGCGGGTAACCAGCTCCAGCGGCGAGGTTTCCCGGGAACTGCCAGCCGTGAGGAATTCCTGGGCTTCCGTGGTAAACAGTTGCTGGATGTAGTTGGATCCGATAAATGCCTGGCTCATGCGGGTGGCATCGATATTAAGCTGGATCGAGGGCTGGCGGCCCTCACGCACGTCCCGCTCGAAGCCGCTGGGAATAACGATGGCAAAGGTATGGGTGCCCTGGTCCAACACGCGGTCGATCTCGTGCATTCGGACGGTATCCGGTGGAAGGAACCAGGGCGGCTGCAGCGAATTTACCATCGCTTCAGATAGGACACTCTGGTCTTCATCGACCACGGCAACGGGCGCATTGTGAAGATCCGTCGAGCCGCCAGTCCCTGCGGTATACACCATGAAGGTAAAGGCAACCACGACGAAAATGAGGAGCACACGGTCCCGCCGCAAGCTGCGCAGCTCCTTGATGCCAAGGTGATAGACGTTCCGCAGGAAAGCCATATCAGCGCCCCTGTTTCTTCAGCAGCATGGCGGCCATGGCGGTCAGCACCGGGATGAAAGCCGCGAGGAAAATATAGGCTGAACGCATGTCTTCCGGCGTAAGTCCCTTGGTGAAGATGCCCCGGCTGATCAGCAGGAACCAGGTCGCCGGCCAGAAGTGGCCAATCACGGCGCTGGCACCGTCAAGCGAGGTGACCGGCTCGGTGAGGCCGGAGAACTGCGTGGTGGGGAGCATAGTCAGCACGGCCGTACCGGCCAGCGCTGCGATTTGAGTGGAAGAGAACGAGGACATGACCTGGCCGATGGCGGTGGTCGCCGTCACGTAGAGCAAGGCGGCTATGGTCAACCACAGCAGGCTACCGGCCATCGGCACGCGGAAAACCAGCAGCGCCAGCCCTACCAGGCTGAAATAGCTGATCATGCTGAAGCCGATGTAGGGCAACTGTTTGCCAATGAGGAATTCCAGGCGCGTCACGGGAGTGACGTAGAGGTTGGTGATTGAGCCGAGCTCTTTCTCACGCACGATGCCCAGGGCCATGAGGATGGCCGGGATAAAGATCAGCAGCATGGGTATCACCGCCGGGACCATGGCATCGAGGCTCCTGAAGTCCTGGTTGTACCGGTAGCGGTCTTCGATTCCGAACGGGGCAAGAGAGATCTGGCTGCCGTAACTGCGCTGCATCAGGTCCTCCAGGTATGCGTAGTGCAAACCCTGGATGTAGCCGGTAATCGTTTCACCTCGAAACGGCATGGCGCCGTCTACCCAGATGGCGATAGCGGTGTCCCGACCGCGCTTGAGGTCTTTACCGAAATGCGGGGGTATCTCTATGGCCAGGCTGATGTCACCACTACGTAGCCGATTCTCCAATGCTTCCCGATCGGGGATGGGCGGCTGTTCCAGGAAATAGCGCGAGCCCGAGACTGCAGCGATGTAGTCCCGGCTTTGTGGGGTTTGGTCGTAATCGAGCACGGCGAACCGAAGATCCTCGACGTCCATGGTGATGCCGTAGCCGAGGATAACCATCAGCAAGGCTGAACCGAGGAAGGCGAAAGCCAGTCGGATCGGATCTCGCATCAGTTCTTTCGCTTCCCGGCGGGAATAGGCGAACATACGGCCGGGACTGAAAACCCTGCGAGGCTGCCTGCGGCCCGTTGACTCAGGTGCGGCCAGCAGGGCGCTTTGTTCGATCGGCCTACCCGTGTTCTGGTCCTCGCGCTCGAGCACCTTGATAAAGGCCTCTTCGAGGGTATCTGCCTGGTACTGCTCGACAAGTTTGTGGGGGCTGTCGCAGGCCAGTACGCTGCCTGCGTGCATCAGGGAAACACGGTCGCAGCGCTCGCCTTCGTTCATGAAGTGGGTAGAAATGAAGATCGTGACGCCCTCCTCCCGTGAGAGAGCCATCAGCATTCGCCAGAAGTTGTCCCTGGCCAGCGGATCGACACCCGAGGTAGGTTCATCCAGGATCAATAACTCGGGCGAATGCACAAGCGCGACGGCCAGGGAGAGGCGCTGGCGCACCCCAAGGGGGAGCTCTGCCGCAACCTTGTCCATGACGGCTTCCAGATCGAACTGGCGTCCCAACTCGGCGATACGGGCCTCGATGGCGGTGCGGGGCAAATCAAAGAGACGGGCATGCAGGTCAAGATTCTGGCGAACGGTCAGCTCGCCATATAATGAGAACGACTGGGACATGTAGCCCACGCGCCGCCGAGCCGCCCGGTCATGAAAATCCAGGGGCTGCCCGAACAACACCACCTCGCCCTTGCTCGGTTCCAGCAGCCCGGTCAGCATCTTCATCGTGGTTGTCTTCCCACAGCCATTGGAACCGAGGAAACCGAAGATTTCACCGCGTTCAATGCGGAAACTCACGTCGTTAACCGCCGTAAATTCGCCGAATCTCAGGGTTAGGTTTCGTGCCTCGATAGCGATGGTATCGTCGCCGGTCCCATCTGGCTCGCGGGGCTGGATTTCCAGTTTTCGCGCGCCGTCGCGTCTGGATTCGGGGAGCAACTGAATGAACGCGTCGTCCAGATGGTCGGTTCGGGTTGCGGTCAGTAGCTCATGGGGTGCTCCGGAAGCGAGCACCCGACCAGCATCCATGGCGGCCAGCCAGTCGAAGCGTTCGGCCTCCTCCATGTAGGCGGTGGCCACCAAAACGCTCAACTGGTCCCGGTCCGCGCGGATGGTGTTGATTAATTCCCAGAAACGCCGACGGGACAGCGGGTCTACACCGGTAGTCGGCTCGTCGAGGATCAGCAAATCCGGATCGTGGATGAGGGCGCAGCACAGTGCCAGTTTCTGTTTCATGCCGCCGGATAGCTGACCGGCGGGCCGTTCGATAAAACGGAGGAGATCGGTTGCGGCCAACAGCTGGTTAACCTTGTCCTTTTTGTATCGACCCCTCAGACCGAACAGGTCGGCGAAGAATTCCAGGTTCTCGCGGACGGTCAGGCTGGGGTAAAGATTGCCTCCGAGGCCTTGTGGCATATAGGCAATGCGTGGTGAAGCCGCCGCGCGAAAACGACGGCTGCGCATGTTGCCGCCCAGCACCATGAGTTGACCCTGTTGCAGTTTGCGGGCACCCGCAACGAGGCCCAGAAGGGTCGACTTGCCGACACCGTCGGGTCCGATAATACCCGCCATGCAGCCGGCAGGTATCGCTAGCGAGATATCCGTCAATGCAGCGGTTCGGGCGTACCGGTGGCTGATGTCCTGAAGGAGGGCGACGGGTTCACGCATTGGGCAGGTTGACCTCGAGCGTGTCTGGCCAGGGCTGCTGGTCGTCGATCTTGATGTAGGCTTCGCCGGGCACGCCGGTCTTGACGCGATCGCGATAGGCGTTGAGCAGTTCGGGATCGATCCGGATACGCACGCGGAACATAAGCTTGTCGCGCTCGGCGCGCGTTTCGACTGCCTTGGGGGTGAACTGCGCCTCTGCGGCTACGAAGCTGACGCTGGCGGGGATCACGTAGTCGGGGATGGCATCGAGAATAATACGGGCGTCAGAGCCCACCCGGACCTTACCAGCCTGGCCCGTAGGCAAGAAGATGGTCATGTAGACGTCAGTCACGTCCAGCACGGTTGCGATCTTGCCGCCTGAAGCCAGGATTTCGCCGGGTTCGGCAAGCTTGTACAGCACGCGGCCGCCAACAGGCGTGGTCAGGAGACTGTCGTCCAGGCTGGTCTGGACCTGCTGGATGCTTGCCTCCGCGGCCTCGATACCGGCCTGGGCGGATTCCACCTGGACCTGCGCTGCGCGTAGCGCTGCTTTAGCCGTCTCGGCGGACGTCTGTGACTGGTCGACCTGTTCCCGTGACACATGGCCTTTCTCCACCAGCGAGGCCATGCGACGTAACTCGGCGTCGGCCAGACGCAGTTCCGCTATGCGCTGGGTGACCACGGCTTCGGCATGCCGCTTGGCTTCGATGGCCTGGCGCAGGTTGGCCTGGGCGGCACTGAGATTGGCTTCTAGCTCGTCAGTATCCATGCGGGCAACGGGCTGGTCTGCTTCCACCATGTCGCCCTCCCGGATCATGACCGATTCCAGGCGCCCTGGCAGGCGGGTGGCGATATCCACTTCGGTGGCCTCGATGCGGCCATTGCCGGAGGCTACGAACGGCGGTAACTGATCGGCACCGGGACGATACCGGTAGGCGACGATCACACCAATGATCAGAACGATAACGACCAATGCCCCCACCAGGGAGCGTGTCCGGGTTGGGTGGGTCATGAATGCCTCTGGGTCTTTGCGGTAACAGGCGAAAAGTCCTATGGATAATAACAATACCGATAGCTGACGAAAGGGTCTTGATGTGGGTCAACGGACGTTCCGCGGGGGCGACTGGACACGATAACCGGGGCATTGACGCGACCTGGAGGCGCCGTTCACTCTGAAGGCATCCCTCATGGTGAAGGAGGACGCTAATGAAACTCCTCTTCGTCTGTAGCGAGAACCGACTCCGCAGCCCCACGGCTGAAGCGGTCTTTTCGAGCTATCCCGATATTCAGGCGCTCAGTGCCGGCATCAGCCCCGAGGCCAACCGCTCCGTGTCGACGGATCTGATCGAGTGGGCGGATGTGATCCTCGTGATGGACGCATTCCAGCGGGAATGGCTAATGAATGGCTTTGCGCTGCAACTGGAAAACAAAGAGGTGGTCAGCCTGGATATACCGGATCGCTTTCCGTTCATGGACCAGGAATTGGTGACTTTACTGGAAGAGCGCGTCGGAAAGGCGGTGAAGCTTTAGCTTGGCGCCGGATTGGCGGCTATTCAGGACAAGTCGGCGCCGGATCCGCCGGCGAGTTCAGGGCGATTTTTCTTGGCGAGCAAATAGGCTAGCAACTCATTTGAGGGCATCGGGCGGGCGAACAGGTAGCCCTGGCCCAACGGGCATTTCAGCTGACGCAGGATCTCGAGCTGCTCTTCAGTCTCGACACCCTCGGCGACCATCACGAGGTTGAGGCTCCGGCTCATCTGCAGGACCGCCTTTACCATCTCCAGGTTTTCGTGTTGCTCGGGCACATGGGTAAGGAACGATTTATCCAGCTTCAGTTTGCTGACCGGTAGCGCCCTCAGACGGCTCAGGGAGGAATAGCCCGTACCGAAATCGTCGATAGCAATCTCGAAGCCTTGCGCGTGAAGCCGTTCCAGGAAGGTCTCCACCTTGCGGACATCCGAAATCATCGAGCCTTCAGTCACTTCGAGCATCAGCGCCGCTGCGGGCAGGTTGTATTTGGTCAGCATCTGTTCAAGCTGCTCGACCAGGTCAGCCTGCCAGAGTTGGTTGACCGAGAGGTTCAGCGCCAAACGCAGGTTCGGTTCTACTTCCCGGCATTGGGCAAGGGTATGGCCTGCCTGCTCCAACAGCATCTGGCCGGTACGTGAGATCAGGCCGGTTTCTTCAAGGGTTTGCAGGAATTCCACCGGAGATACCACCGTGCCGTCCTGACGGTTCAGGCGCATGAGGGCTTCGACATATTCCACCTGGCCGGTCTCGATATCGACGATGGGCTGGAAGTGGGCGCTGAAGGCGCCGTCATGCACTGCCCGATGGAGGTCATTCTTCAGGACCAGCTTTTCTCGCTGCTTTACGGAGAGGTCGTTGTAGTAGAAGCGAAAATCGCCGCCGCCGGCTGATTTGGCCTCGTACATGGCAATATCGGCGCAATTGACCAGGCTACTGGCCTGGTCGGTGTCGTCGGGGTAAAGGCTTATGCCGATACTGGTTCCCAGGTGATGCTCCATCTCGCCATCCACGAACGACTGCTGCAGGCCTTCCACCAGCCGTTGGGCGAGCCGTGCGGCAGCTTCAGCGACAGCGTTCCGAGGCGTCAGTGATGCTGCTATGGCTTCATCGGTCGCGTCGAACCGCATCAGGATCAGGAACTCGTCGCCGCCGAGACGCGCGACGAAATCTTCTTCCCGGGCTATGTTTCGCAGACGGCCAGCCACCTGATACAGCAGTCGATCGCCGACTTCATGACCCAGGCTGTCGTTGATGCGCTTGAAGCCGTCAAGGTCGACAAATAGCACCGCCGCATAGCGCTTATGGCGGGATAACTCGGCATCGAGTTTGTTCAGTTCTTCCATCACCCACTGACGATTGGGCAGGTGGGTGAGCGAATCCCGATACGCCCGGTTCCAGGCCAGCGTGCGTTGCTCCTGCAGGTTGGTCCGCAGGCGCAGGGCGCTGACGCCGAAGGCCAGGTTGGCTGCAAGTCGCTCCAGCAGCATGATTTCGTCGGCGGTAAACGCATTGGTATGGGCGCTATAGATGGCGAGCAGGCCCTTCTCGCCGTCGTCGATTTCCAACGGCAATGCGAGCGTGGAAGCGATACCGTGCGCAAGGGCAGCCTCCCGCCAGGGCGCGAACTCGGGATCCGTAGCCACATTCTGGCACACGATTGGACGCTGCTCGTTGATAGCCCGCCCTGCCGGTCCCTTGCTGAAGTCGTCGTTTTTCTTCCACCGGACGACCAGGTGCTTCATGTACGGTTCGAGCTCACCCGCATGTGCCAGGACGTCCACGCTATGATCGTCGTCCTCCCTGGCGATACCCATCCATACCAGGTTGTAATCGCTGAGCTCAATCAATTTCTCGAGCACGGCACTGATGAGCTGACACTCCGTGTCGCCGCGCAATACGGTCTCGTTGCAGGCCGCCAACACTTTATAGGCCCGGTTTGTTCGCGTCCGGTCTTTCTGGGCGGTGTCCAATTCCGACTGTTGCTGGAGCGAGAGGCTGCGCAGGCGTATCAGGTTGTCCACCCGGGCCGCCAATTCAGCGCTGCTGACCGGCTTGAGCAGGACTTCGTTGATTTCGTTACCCAGCAGCTCACGTACTTGGCCCATCTGACTCTGCTGCAGGATTAACAGTACCGGGAGCACTGCCGGTGCATTCAGCCGCCTCAAGGCACGCAGGTCCCGACGCAATCGGGTGAAGGTGGTCAGGTCCAGTACGGCGACGTCAAAAGGTTCTTCCGGCAAGCGCCCCGAGCGTGAAAACTCAAGGTCATGGTCGGGCAAGACATCCCTGAAGATGCGTTCGTTACCGGTATGTCCTAATGATACGAATAGGCGTGCCAACAGCTGGCCTCCTCAGGTTCCGGCAACGTCATCCTGATGCTCGAAAGGGTACCAGGGTAGGCCGCGCAGGATACCACGCAGGTGGCGCAAAGGCTTTCCTACGCGAATACCCTCGCCGGTAATTTCCAGTTCCCGCAAGCTTTTTTCGTAGTCCCCGGTGCGTTTCTTCAGCACGCCGATGGTCTTGCGGACTTCACCGCGGACCTCCAGGTAACGCAACAGGATCAGCGTATCTCCCAGGTAGCTGATACTCGGATCCGTAGGCTGAACGTTGTCGGTGGCAATCATGGGCGTTTCGTTGACGATAATGACCGTGACGCCCATGCCAACGAGGTAACGACACAGTGCGTGCAGGCGCTCGATGATTTCCTCGCCCGCCACGGAAAGTTTGGATACGGAAATCTGGTAACCGGAGGAGCTGTCCAGCATGACCGTCTTGACACCTCTCTGTTCAACTTCATGACGCACCGACAATGCAAGTTCGTCGGGTGAGTAACGCATGGGCTCGATGGAGGTGATCTGCAAGGCGCCACTCTCGATCATTTCATCCACGGGCATATTAATCTGCCGGCAGCGCGAGAGCATGGTCTGGCTGTGTTCTTCAAAGGTATAGACCACGCTGCGTTCCCCGCGGCGTGCAGCTGATCTCAGGAACTGCATGCCAAGCGTGGTTTTGCCGACGCCTGTAGGGCCAGCCACGATCGTAACGGTGCCCCGTTCGATACCGCCGCCAAGCAGATCGTCGACTTCCTTGATCTCGCTGGAAACCGTCTCGCGGTGAAACTCGCGGGAATGGTCCTCTGGGATCAGGCGAGGGAACACCTCCATTCCACGGGAGGTGAGCCGCATGAAGTGAGCCCCGTCGGAATACCCGGAACCGCGGAACTTGGTCATATGGATGCTGCGACCCTCGCGCATGTTCTTCAATTCGACGATGCCGTCACAAATAAACTGAAGGTCGCCGCCCGCGTTCTCGCTGAACGTCGCTGAACCGGACTCGGAGGTGAAGAGGACCGTTGCGCCGGTGTCGGTCAGGAAATTCAGCAGCGACTGGCACTGGCGGCGAAACTGGTAGCTGTCGGGTGCCAGGTAGAGCAGGGTGGACAGCGGCTCGATGACGATTCTGGTGGGACGATGGCGCTCGACCGCGTCGCAGATCGACTCCAGGATAGGGCTTAGCCCCAGCTCCGAGCTTGGCACCACGTCGAACGCCGAACGGATTTCTTCGCTGAGATCTCCCGGTGACATGTCCTCGAAATGCAGGCGCGGGGAGGTCAGCCCAAGGCTTTCGGAGAGCCAGCGTATGGTCTGCCCGTTCTTGTCGAAAGTGACGTAGAGTGTGTCTTCGTCGGGGTTCTGGGTGAGGAAATGCAGGCAGAGGGTTGTCTTGCCGCTGCCAGGTCCGCCGCTGACCATATAGGTTCGTTGGCTGAGAAGCCCACCATCGGTAATTTCGTCCAGGCCGGCGATGCCGGTAGAGATACGTTCGACCACGACAGGTGTTCTCCTTGTCATCCGACACCTTTATCCCGACTGGGGCAGCGATGGTGTCGAAAAAATGTGTCCTCAAACGAGGTTTGATGTTCAGTCCCTGAGGCTGGGAACGTCCGACGAGGGATGACCGGCACTTTGGGTGCTCTTTTCCAGTGTGGATCTCCGGCGCCCGAGAGGTTCCGCAACTCCTTGATTGGCCGAGTGTTCAGTGCGACTTTGCACACTTAAGAGCAATAGGGTGCACGGTGGCCAGAACATAGGATAAGGGTGCGCAAAATTAACCGTTTGTGCTCAGCTTTTTGAGGGCCTCCGCTACATTTCCTGGCTTAACGGCATGACGCTGCATGCCGCTCCAGGGGTCGCCTCGGTCCTCTACGCGTTTCATGATGTTTTCCAGATCGAATGTTTGGGGTTTGACCGCTTTGTCGTCAAGCTCCTCCCATTCCAATGGCGTCGCTATCGGTGCGCCGGGCTTGGCACGCACGGCGTAAGGTGCCACGGCGGTCTGGCCAAAGGCGTTGCGCATGACATCCAGGTAAATGCGACCCTTGCGTTTGTTCTTGCGCTGCTCGGTGGTGAGCTCGTCCGGGTGCTGGTCGGCCAGCCAACGGGCAAGCTCCTGTGCCATATCGCGCACGCTGTCGAAGCCTGCTTCCGGTCGTAGGGGCGCGACCACATGAACGCCCTTGGAGCCGGTGGTCATGACATAGGGTGTCATTCCCAATTCGCGCATGGCTTCAGCCACCCAGCGCGCCGCCTCACGCACCGGGCCGAAATCCTCGCCGGGCGGGTCCAGGTCGAAGATCAGGGTGTCCGGCTTTTCGATGTTGGCCTGCTCGCTTAGCCAGCGGTGGAGCGTGATCACGCCCTGATCCGCCAGGTAGACCAATGCAGCCTTGTGGTTGGCCAGGACATGCCGCACCTCGCCGGTATTGCCGCCGTGGTCCACCGCGAGTTCGTCCAGCCAGTCCGGGTAGTGGTCGGATCTGTTCTGCTGGAAAAAACCGCTCTTGCCGATGCCGTCAGGGAACCGGTGCAGGGTAAGTGGACGGCCCTTGATATGGGGCAGCATGGTGTCGGCGATCTGCTCGTAATAGTCCACCAGGTCGCCTTTGGTGAATTTTGCGTCGGGGAAATAGACCTTGTCGGCATTTGATAGATCGATGGTGTAACGGCCAATCTTGCGTTCAGTCATGAGCGTGCTCCCGGTTCTTCCTTGACGACGTCCTTCGGTGATTTATCGTCGCGAAGCCCCATGTATTTGGGGTGTCTAAGGCGGTTATCACTCGTCCATTCGGTGAAGCCGATCTCCGCGACCAGTTCGGGTCTAACCCAGTGGACCCCCTTGGTCTTGGCCTTCGACGCGTCAACGACCGGGGCCGACTTGCGTTCCAGCCGTGTCAGCTTGCCGTGCAGCGACTTCAACTCCTTTTCGTCGAAGCCGGTACCGACCCTGCCAGCGAAGTGCAGCTGGTCATTATCGTAGAAACCGAGCAGCAGGGCGCCGAACCCTGTTCGTTGGCCCTCCGGGTCTGTGTAGCCCACGATGACCAGTTCCTGCTGATTGACGCACTTGAACTTGAGCCATTTCCTGGAGCGGCCTTTCCGGTAGGCGGCGTTGGCGTCCTTTGCGATTAACCCTTCCCAGCCTTTCTTGCAGGCCTCTTCGAGGTAACGCTCGCCTTCCTTGTCGCGGTGCTCCGTGTAACGCAACGGTTCCTTGAACGTCAGCGCGTCTTTTAGTAATTGCTTGCGTTGACGCAGGGGCAGCTGGCTGGTGTCGTAACCATCGAAGTAGAGCAGGTCGAAGATGTAGTAGTAGACCGTGACCTCGGACTTACGCGCCTCGTCCTCATCCTTGATCTGCATGCGCTTCTGCAGCCGGGCGAAGCTGCTGGTATCACCGTCGAAGGCGACGATCTCGCCATCGACCACAAAAGCGGTGTCGTGGTTGGCCAGGGCTTCCCGCAGTTCAGGGTAGGTGGCATCGAGCGATTTGGGCTTGCGAGAGTAGAGATGTGTGGTTTTGCCATCGTGGAAGGCCAGGCAACGCTCGCCATCGAGTTTGCGCTCGAACAGCCAATCCGGGTCGGAGAAATGGTTGTCGGTGAGGGTGGCGAGCATCGGATTCACTTCCGATGGCATCTTCGTCTTGCTCAGCTTCTCCTGAGCGTCCTTATCGAGCTGGTCGAACCATTTGGGCATGGGCGAAACTCCTTTCGCTGCATTTCCCTCGGGGTAGCTAGACGGGGTGAATGTTTAGTCAGACTGTCCGCCTTAGTGTAGATGTAATAGCGTCAAGGCCGTAATTACAGCGTCTTCAGGAAAGACATACCCATTATGGGAAAGCATTTTGTATGGAAACGCACTTTGCCTGGAGCAAGTCACCGGCCATCGCGGAATTGAAGCCAGGGACCCGGGGCTCTATATTGATCGACCTTCCGCTTCTCCCTGCAACCGATCGCTCCGGCCCGCTCAAGCAAAGAGGTTGCCCCGTACAACAGGACTGTCATGCCATCTACCGAATCGAACGTTCGGATGCCCCTTGTTATTGCCCTAGCCACCACCATGATGCTTGGGCCGTTCTCCCTCGATACATACCTGCCGGCGTTTCCATCCATTGCCGACAGCCTTGGGGTGGGCGAGCAGACGGTGGCATTCAGCGTATCGGTCTATATTTTCGCCCTGGCATTCGGGCAGCTCATCGGTGGTGCCTTTTCGGACCGCTTCGGCCGCAAGCCCTTGCTGCTGTCGGGTCTGGGCATTTTCTGTGTGGCCAGCCTGGTCCTGGCGCAGACGAGTGATATCACCGTTTTCCTGTGGGCGCGGGTGGTACAGGCTCTGGGTGCAGGTTGGGCGCTGGTTTCGGTGCCGGCGCTGGTGCGCGACCGGGTCAGCGGTCAGGAGGCCGCCAAGCTGTTCTCGCTGATGGGGCTGATCATGGTCATCGCGCCCGGTATTGCGCCGAGCATCGGCAGCCTGTTGCTAAAGGTCGGGCCCTGGAACATTATTTTCGTTTTCCTGGCGCTTTACTCCGTGGCCGTGGTTCCCCTGCTGCTCACGGCAGTCTTCCGGAACGCGCCGGACACCTCGATCCATCCCGGCGCCGCGGTCAGTCTGGTGAAACGCTACGTGGCTGTGCTCAAGACCCGGGAGGCCCTTCCCTTTATCGCCTGGCAGGCGGGCTCCTTCTCGGTGATGATGGTGTTCATTACCCATGCTTCGTTTATCTACCAGACCCACTTCGAGCAGTCCGAGGACGCCTTTGCGTTAATGTTCGGCGCCAATATCGTCGCCATGTTCTTCCTCAACCTGGCCAACCGGTTCCTGCTGTCGCGCATCAGTTCGCTACGGGTCCTGCAGATCGCCACGGCACTTCAGGCGGTGGGCGTTTTACTGCTGACCATCGGCGCGGTTATGGATTGGTCGGTCTACGCCTTCCTGGCGGCCATGATGCTGGCTATTAGCGTGGTCGGTGCGATCACACCGAACATCCAGGCCTGCTTCATGGAGTACTTCCCCACCAGCGGGGGCACGGCGGCGGCTTTGTTGGGGGCTTCCCAGTTCGGGATCGCCGGTACGCTCAGTGCCGCTTCTGCGCTGTTGCCGCACACGCTGCTGGCAGTGGTGCTGGCCATGGCGGTCTGCTCCTCGGTGGCCTTCGTATTCATGCTTAACTCCCTCCGCAAGCCCGCGTGACTGTGATACCAAACTCTGCATGGAACACCGGACCCGCGGCGCTGTCTGAGGGGCCTGCGGAGTTTGCGTCAATTTCTGCAAGTCAGTGTAAATCTTGTGCAAAGGCACCCTTTACGTCGCCTTACTCCTCTATCATTGGCCGGGTTGGAGAGCGCGCGCCCGACTAATAACGATGCAAGGGGCGCGTGGACTGGCCAATCAGTGTTGATAGTACTGAGCGCTGTAGTCTGTATGAGTTTCGAGGTTCTATGCTCCTAATGATGTCCGGTCGCAGCCTTTTGGCCGCTGCGATCACGGTTCTCCTGGCCGGCTGTGCTACGACGCCGACTGAGTCCCTTCCTACAGAGCCACCGCTGCCGTCGACCTTTGCTGATACGGCATCCGGCATGCCCCCGTCCGAGGGCTGGTGGACGCACTTCGACGACCCCCGTCTCAATGCCGTGGTGGGTGCTGCCGTGTCTGACAACTTCAGCCTGGTGGCGGCCCGCGAGCGTTTGCGCCAGGCCAACGCTGCGGCGCGTATCGCCGGAGCCGACGCCTTGCCTGCGCTTGATGGCAGCGGGGACGCCCGGGTCTCTCGCGAGGAGGGCAGTAATGCTGAGTCCTACAGTGTCGGCGTCGTTGCATCTTACGAAGTGGATCTCTGGGGTCGCATCGATGCCACCATCGAGTCCGCCGAGCTGGAAGCCGGCGCTACGCGTGCCGATCTCCAGGCTGCCTATATCAGCTTGACGGCGGAAACCGCCGATACCTACTACAGCCTGCTTCTGCAACGGGCCATCGTCGACCTGTTGGAGCAGCAGCGCACAACCAACCAACAGGTGGCTGACCTGATCCGTGTGCGCTATCGCAATGGTCAGGCCCAACTTGACGAATACCTGCGTCAGCAACGGCTGACCGAAGCCTCCACCGCCGACCTGCTATCTGCCCGGGCAACACTTGAGGAACAGCGCAACCAGTTGGCAGCGCTGCTGGGGCGGCCTGCCGAGGCCCTTGAGTTGCCTGAGGGGCATGAGATTACCCAACTCCCGCCGATTCCCGCCGTCGGTATCCCCGCCGAGTGGCTGCAGCGGCGCCCGGACCTGCAGGCAGCCTGGCTGCGCGTGCGCGCCGCAGACGCAGATACCGCAGCAGCCATCGCCAACCAGTATCCGCGGCTGGACCTGTCCGCCTCCCTGGAAACAGCGGCCACTTCGCCCTCGAATCTGTTCGAGGACTGGGTGAGCTCGCTGGCGACGAGCCTCACTGTGCCGCTCTTCCGAGGTGGCGCATTGAGGGCCGAGGTGGAGCGTAGCCAGGCGGCGCGTGCCGTAGCCTTCAACGAATACGCCCAGAACGTGGTGGACGCGGTGGCCGAAGTAGAGATTGCCCTTTCTAACGCCCGCTACGACCGCAACCGTCTGGAAAGCCTGAATCGGCAACTGGAATTGGCGGAGGCGGTGGTGGACCGGCTTCGCGGACGTTACCTCAGCGGCGCGACGGAGTACCTGGATGTGCTGTCCGCACTGACAACCCTGCAGGACGTCCAGCGCCAGCAGTTGGAAGCCCGCTGGGCCCTGCTGCTGGATCGGATTGCGTTGATAAGAACTATCGCCGGTGGTTGGAACACCGGTGAATCCGAGGCTAGTGAGAACAGCTAATGAGTATTGATCCGAAAGAGCTGAAGAGCCAGACCACGTCCCGTCGCCTGACGCCGGCGCGGGGCCTGATGCAGGTGCTGGTATGTCTTATCGTCCTGGTGCTGGGCGGGGGTATCGCCTGGTTGTTCCTGGGCACTGCGGACGATGCCGGGCGCCAGCAACCTGCGGAAAGGTCCAAACGCCTGGTGGAAGTCCAGGTGGCTGAACGTCAGCCTCATACCGTGACCGTCACCGCCTGGGGGCAGGTCACCCCCTCCCGTTCACTGAACCTGACTCCCAGGGTTAGCGGCCGTGTCACCGAGTTGGCGCGGGACTTCGAGGCGGGCAGCGTATTGGCTGCCGGCGAACAATTGCTGCAGCTCGACGCGCAGGATTACGAGCTGTCGCTGACCCGCGCCCGCAGCGCGCTGACCCAGGCACAGGCGGATCTCACCCTGGAGCAGGGCCAGCAGGCGGTGGCCCAGCGCGAATATGAACTGTTGGGGGAAGACGTCAGTGACGCCGAACGTGCACTGATACTGCGCCGGCCCCAACTCGATACGGCCCGAGCGGTCGTTGCTTCGGCTGAAGCGGATCTGGCAGACGCGCGCCTGGACCTGCAGCGCACCGAAATCCAGACGCCTTTCGAGGCCCTGGTGCTGAGCCGGGATGTAGCGGAAGGCGCCGAGGTGTCCACCAGCACGACGCTGGCAGAGCTGGTCGGCGTGAAGACCTGGTGGGTGGAGCTCTCGGTGCCGGTCAATGCCCTCAAGTGGTTGAGCTTCCCAGGGCAGGGGAGTGAAGGTTCAACGGTTACCCTGCGCTATGAGAGCGTCTGGCCCTCCCACGTGACTCGCCAGGGCCGCGTGGTGCGTCTCTTGGGCCAACTCGAAGAGGGCGGCCGCATGGCCCAGGTGCTGGTAGCGGTCGATGACCCGCTGGCCCGATTGCCCGGCAACGAAGATCAGCCGCGCCTGCTGCTGGGCGCCTATATCCGTGGCGAGATCCAGGGCCGCACAATCGAGGGGGCTGTTGCCCTGCAGCCTGAATGGATTCACGCCAATAACACGGTCTGGCTGATGGATGAGAATGACGGGTTGGCCATGCGCAAGGTGGACATCGCCTACCGGGATGCCGAAAGGGTGCTGGTCACCGAAGGTATCGAGGATGGCGACCGTATCGTGACCTCCCAGATTTCGGTCGTGACCGAAGGCATGCCGTTGCGGGTACAGGAAGTGGATACCTCCTCGAACGTCGCAGGAGGCAGCGATGTCTGACCGGACGCGGGGCCTGATCGGCTTCATGACCGCGCACCGGGTGGCGCCGAACCTGCTGATGCTGGTGCTGCTCCTGGGCGGGCTCTACATGACCACCAAGATCACCCAGGAGGTTTTTCCCGACTTCCAGGTGGATGCTATCGAAGTCAGCGTGTCCTATCCCAACGCGACCCCCGAGGAAATCGAGCAGGGCGTGGTACTGCCGGTCGAGGAAGCCGTACGCGGGCTGATCGGCATCAAGGAAGTCACCTCCGTGGCTCGTGAAGGTGCCGGCATGGTGACCCTGGAGCTGATCGAAGGGGCCGACATGCAGCGCACTTACCAGGATGTCATCCGCGCAGTCGACCAGATCCAGACGTTTCCGGACGACGCCGAGGAACCGGAGATCGAGTACAGCGGCTGGCGCCGCGACGTACTGGACCTGCTGGTCTACGGCGATGCACCTGAACAGAGTCTGCGCTCGGCGGCGGAGCAGATCCGCGACCGTCTGCTGCTGGAGCCGGGAATTACCCAGGCTGACCTCGATGACGTGCGCGACTACGAGATTCACATCGATATCCCCGAAGACCGGCTGCGCGCCTACGGTCTGACACTGCAGGACGTTGCTTCTATTGTGGCCGATAGCGCGCGCGATCGCTCGGCCGGCGCCGTGGATACTGCTGCCGGCGAGATCCTGCTGCAGGTGGATGAGCGCCGTAGCCATGCGGAAGAATTCCGTGACATCGTCATCCGGGCAAGCGAGGGCGGCTCGATCCTGCGGTTAGGGGATATCGCCACCATTACCGATGGGTTCTCGGAAACCGTCGAGGACATCCAGTCCTACAACGGCATGCGCGCCCTCGAAGTGGAGGTGTTCCGGGTAGGCACCGAAACGCCCATCGGTGTGTCGGAAGCGGCGCGCAGTGTGCTTCCCGAAATCCGTTCCGGCCTGCCGCCGTCAATCGACGTGGTGATCCAGGGGGACGCGTCCGAGGTCTACCAGCAGCGCCTGGAACTGCTGCTCAAGAACGGTTTCTTCGGCCTGATGCTGGTCCTCGCGCTGCTCAGCCTGTTTCTCGAGTTCAAGTTGGCGTTCTGGGTGACGGTCGGTATTCCTACGGCTTTCCTTGGGGCCTTCCTGTTCCTGCCCGGTATGGGCGTGTCCATCAACATGATTTCCCTGTTCGCCTTTATTATCGCGCTGGGTATCGTGGTGGACGATGCCATCGTGGCCGGGGAGAACATCTACGAATACCGTAGCCGCGGCATGCCGTTCCTAGATGCGGCGATCCAGGGCGCCAGGGATATCGCGGTACCGATACTGATCAGCGTGGTCACCAATATCGTGGCCTTCCTGCCGCTAGCCGTCATTCCGGGACCGTTTGGCCAGATCTGGGCTGTTATTCCTGCCGTGGTGGGCACGGTATTCGTGATCTCGCTGATCGAGGCGCTGATTATCCTGCCGGCGCATCTCGCCTACGTGCGCGAGGGCGCCAGGACCCGCATCGGCGCGCACCTGCATGGTTTCCAGCAGAAGATCAGCCACGGCTTCACCCGACTGATCGATCAGGTCTACGGTCGCGTGCTCGCGCTGACGCTACGTTGGCGTTACGTCACCCTGGCAGCCGCATTGACGGTATTGGCGATCACCCTGGCTTGGCCCCTGAGCGGCCGGATGGGGTTTATCCTGATGCCGAGGGTCGAGGGCGACCGTGCCGAAGTGACCGCGACTCTACCCTACGGCGCACCGGTGAGTGAGGCCCGGCGCGTGCGTGACGAACTCACCGAATCCGCCCGCCAGGTGATCGCAGATAACGGCGGTGATGCACTGGCCAGCGGGATCTACGCCTCCATCGAAGACTCCACCGTCGAAGTGCGTATCTACTTGACCCAGCCGGATGTGCGTCCCGTGAGCACCGCGGAGGTCGCACAGAAGTGGCGCCAGCTTACCGGCGACATCCTGGGGGTGGAGTCCCTGCAGTTCCAGTCTGACCGTGGCGGACCGGGTGGGGGTGCGGGCCTGACCGTCCAGCTCAGCCACAGCAATACGGAAACCCTGAACCAGGCCGCCTCCGTACTGGGTAAGCGCCTGGCGTCCGTTAACCATGTGACTGATGTGGATGACAGCTATGCTGAGGGCAAGCCCCGCTGGAGTTTAAAGCTCACCGAAGCCGGACGCTCCCTGGGCCTCACAGCCGGCGATGTAGCGACCCAGGTGCGAAATGCCTTCTATGGCGCCGAGGCCTTCAAGCTGCTGCGTGGCGCCAACGAGGTGACGGTTCGGGTGCAGCTGCCGCCGGAACTCAGCCAGAGCTCGGTGGCGGTGTCGTCGTTCATGATCCGGACCGAAAGTGGCCAATACGTACCCCTGGACCAGGTGGCCACGATCGAACCCGGCGTCTCCGCGACCAGCATCCGTCGTGAAAATGGCCGCCGGGTAATGCCGGTCACCGCCAACGTGGAGCCGATGGAGCAGACCAACCGCGTACTTTCGACCCTGCAGCAGGAGCTTTTACCGCAGCTGATGCAGGATTTTCCCGGTTTGTCCTACAGCTTTGGCGGTCGTCAGGAGAGCATGCGTGACGCCGTCGACAGCTTCTACGTCACCGTTTCATTGGCGCTGATGGGCATCTTCGTGCTGCTGGCGCTGCCGTTCCGCAGCTATGTCCAGCCGTTTATCGTAATGACCGCCATTCCATTCGGTATCGTTGGCGCGGTATTGGGGCACCTGATCATGGGGTACAGCCTGAGCCTGATCAGCATTATGGGGATTATCGCCTTGGGCGGTGTGGTGGTGAACGGATCGCTGGTGCTGATCGACTATGCCAACGCCCGCAAGCGCGAGGGGTATGCGGCCATCGAGGCGATCCATGCCGCCGGCGTTAGGCGTTTCCGGCCCATCTTCCTGACTACCTGCACCACCTTCGGCGGTCTGGCGCCGATGATTTTCGAGACCTCGATGCAGGCCCGCTTCATGATCCCGATGGCGATTTCCCTCGGCTACGGGATCCTGTTTTCCTCCGCGTTGCTATTGCTGGTGGTGCCGTCGCTCTATATGGTGCTGGAGGATATCGTAGACCGGGTCACCGGCGGGGCTCGCGCCGTCATGGGCGAGATACTGCCGGATGAGCCCGAGGGCGAGAATCGGTAGATACATTTAGACGTAAACAGGAGTCAGGATGAAGCCGACCATCAATCGTTTCGATCCCTCGAAGGAATACTTCTTCGAGGAAGGCTGTTACATCCTGGAAATGTCCAACAGCGCCGACGATGCGGCGCTCTCCATCGCCCGCGCCCGGCTCGAGCCGGGTTGTATCACCCGCCTGCACACCCTGGCCGAACAGGTTGAGCGCTATGTGATCCTCGACGGGGAAGGCCAGGTGGAGGTGGGTGATACGCTGGCCGAAACGGTGGCCATCGGTGATGTGGTTATCATCCCGCCCGGGAGCCCGCAACGCATCCGCAATATCGGTGAGAGCGACTTGATCTTCCTGGCCTTGTGCACGCCCAGGTTCCGGCGCGAGGACTATCGGGATGTGGATCCCGAGCCGCGCGGATAACGTCTTAAGTGGCCCCGTCGGGTTCGGGCTACCCGCGTAGGATGCGGTGAGCAAAGCGAACCGCATCACCTTCCCGGTCATCGATTACGGCTTTGAGGATTGACCTCGACAATCGCCACTGCTTGCGCATTCAGATCCGTCGGTCCAGCATAATCCTTCATCTCTTTCCGCTACCGTTCGATCGAACGATTGAATCGCCGATCCCCCGAAAAGCTGTCTCAGCCAATCACAGATGATAAGGAGCTCACCATGGAATACCGTCGTCTCGGCACTACCGGTATGAAGGTTTCTCCCCTGTGCCTGGGCACCATGACCTACGGCAGCCCCAAGTGGCGCGAATGGGTGCTG
Source organism: Marinobacter nanhaiticus D15-8W (assembly GCF_036511935.1). NCBI lineage: Bacteria > Pseudomonadati > Pseudomonadota > Gammaproteobacteria > Pseudomonadales > Marinobacteraceae > Marinobacter > Marinobacter nanhaiticus. The sequence goes on from NZ_AP028878.1 coordinate 1,754,141, forward strand.
GATGCGCAGTCCAGCCGCCCGTTTATCGAGAAAGCCCTGGATGCCGGCATCAATTTCTTCGACACGGCGGATATGTACTCGCTGGGTGAATCCGAGCGGGTTTTGGGCAAGACCCTACTCGACTACGTCCGGCGTGACGATGTAGTCATCGCCACCAAGGTCTACCACCCCATGAGCGACAAGCCCAACGACCGCGGGCTATCACGCAAGCACATCATGAAATCCATCGACGGCTCGCTGCAGCGCCTGGGTACGGATCATGTCGATCTCTACCAGATTCACCGCTGGGACTACGACACGCCCATCGAGGAAACCATGGAAGCCCTGCACGATGTGGTCAAAGCCGGCAAGGCACGCTACATCGGCGCCTCGTCCATGTTCGCCTGGCAGTTCGCCAAGGCCCAGCATGTGGCGGAGCGCAACGGCTGGAACCGGTTTGCGACGATGCAGCCCATGTACAACCTGATCTATCGCGAGGAAGAGCGGGAAATGTTTCCACTGTGCCGGGACCAGGGTATTGGGGTGATTCCCTGGAGTCCGCTGGCCCGGGGTGTCCTGGCGGGCAAGACGACCCAGGGTGAGGGTGGCGAGAGCACACGCGCGCGGACCGACGAGAACACCCGCAAGTGGCAACTGGGTGGTGGTATCGATACGCCGGTCATTGAGGCGCTACGAGAAGTGTCCCATCGGCGCGGATTGCCGATGGCGCAGATTGCACTAGCTTGGGTTGTGGCGAACCCGGTGGTCACGGCTCCGATCGTCGGCGCAAGCCAGGCAAGGCACCTGGACGATGCCATCGCTGCGCTGGATATCACCTTAAGTGCCGAGGAAATGGAACTGCTGGAGGCCGCCTACGTGCCCCATGCTATCGCTGGTCATTCCTGATTTTTCGGACACGGCTCAGGGGCAGCCCGTTTGCCTCTGTTCCAGACGGCTGGCGCCCTGGGCGATCTCTTGTGCCAGCGCATCCAGGTTCTCCTGATGGGCGAGTACCAGCGACGTGATGCTGTCGCCTGCATTGCTTTGATGACGGAAGCGGCAAATGGTTGTGGTGTCCGTGGACTGTCTTGCGTTCAGTCGGTAGTCGGCTTCCAGCCAGGCGCCCCGCCCAGGCAGGGTATCGAACCGTGTGATCGTGACCCAGGCGCGGGTCGGATTCTGCGTGGATGGGCCGTCCAGCCGGGCCGTGAGAGCACTCCGGATTTCTTCGGGCAGGGAGGCGCCCCACCAGTCGGATTCCAGAATCACTAACCCACTGGCTTCCTCGCGGACGACAAGTTCTGTCCGATTCACCTGGGGTGGAACGCTCACGCTTTCCACGACGATGCGCTCACGATTGCCGGCAGTGCTGCTCTTGTCCGGCGGTGGCACCAGGGTATGGAAGCGAATCGGGGCGCTGCTGCAGGCGACCAGCCCGAGGCTGAGGCCAACCAATAAAAGTCCGGTAAATGGCCAGGGCAGTTTCATGGTTGCAGGTTTCTCCTCTGGGCTTCCGGTCGACCCTGAATCAGCGACTCGGGGTGGCGCCGCAGGTAATCGGTCAACTCCCTCACGGACCGTGACATGCGTTCTACTTCATCCAGTGCGTGGCCGAGACGCTGTCGTTCGGGCGATGCGGGGTCCAAGGCTTCGGCGGCGGTGCCCAGTGTGTCCTGCATGTCGTTCATGGTCGTGTCGATACTTTGCAGCGCACCCAAGGCCTGAGGCAACACGTTGTCGTTGATCTGCTCCAGCGTCTGGCGCAGCTCCGCCAGGCTGCTGTCCATATTGCCGGCGATGCTCTTGAAGGGGACCTCGCTCAGGCGATCTACCAGGGCCATTAGTTGGTCCTGTAATTGGGCCAGGCTTGTGGGACGCGTGGGGATCACGACCGGGCGGCGGGTGACTTCCACCTCGACCGGCTCTAAATCTGGATAGAATTCCATGGAAACATGCATCTGCCCGGTCAGCAGGTTGCTGGTGCGGGCTTCTGCCCTCAGCCCCTGGAGCACAAAGGTATTGAACAGGCGAGGCATGACGTTGTCATCGCTGACCTGGTTATCGACCGATTCCAGCAGCTTGTCATAGGCCCGACCCATGAGTCGCGGGTGGACTCTGGCTTCGACGATCACAGGGAACGTCTGCTGGTTGGTATCGTAATCCAGGCTGACACTGGTCACTTCGCCGATCCGCTTGCCCATGAAATCCACCGGTGCGCCTTCGTGGAGCCCTCTCAGCGACTCGTCGAAGCGCATGCGGATCTCCAGGGCCGGGCCCTTATTGGGGGCCAGTGCCGTTTCCCGCTCCGCGAAAAGCGGGAACTCGGTCCCTGATTCGGCCGGTTCCGGTGCCCGCTTGTAGCTGGGTGTGCCGAAGGCGATGCCGCCGGCCACCACGGATATCAGCGACTGGGTGTCGATATCCAGACCATTCGCACTCACCCCGACATCGATGCCGCTGGCATTCCAGAAGCGGGTGTCGTTGGTGACGAAGCGGTCATTCGGCGCGGCGATAAAGACATCGACGTTCACGCCATCACCGGACTCGTCCAGCTTGTAGGAGACCACTTGTCCCACGCGCACCTTGCGGTAGTAGACCGGTGAGCCGATGTCCAGCGAACCCAGGTCCTGCGCCTTGAGCTGGAAGCGCTTGCCAGGCTCGCCGTAGGTCACCGGAGGGGGCGACTCCAGGCCCTGGAAGGTTTCCGAGCGCTGCGACGACGTGCCCGGGTCTGCGGCGATGAAATCGCCTGAGAGCAGCGTATCCAGACCCGAAATGCCTTCGGCACCAATGCGCGGCCGGACGACCCAGTAGCGGGAATCCTCTCGGGTGAAGGAGGAGGCTTCCCGGTTCAGCTGGGCGGTGACGATGACCTTCTCGTGGTCCTCGCTGAGCCGGACGCCGGTAACTTCGCCGATGACGACATTGCGGTACTTTATCGGGGATTTTTCCGGCGCCAGGCTGCCTGCCGTCTCGAAGGTAATCCGGATGGTGGGCCCGGCTTCGTGCCAGGCGCGGATCAGCATCGACAGACCGACCAGTGTGGCGACGAGCGGAACCAGCCATACCAGCGATAATCCCCAGCGCCGGGACTTTACATCCGCTTCGCCCGGCTCCCTGTACTCCCGGTTATCACTCATTACGTGGTTCTGTGTCCCATATCAGTCGTGGATCGAAACTCAACGTGGCCAGCATGGTCAGCACCACCACCAGGCCAAAGAACAGGATGCCCAATCGCGGCTCGATGGCACCCAGCACACCGAACTGCACCAGTGACGCCAGCAGGGCAGCGACGAATACATCGAGCATAGACCAGTAGCCGATCAGCTCAAGTGCGCGGTAGAGCACCGTGCGCTCCCGGCGCGACCGCACACTGCCGCGCTGGACCGTGACCAGCAGCAGACCCAGTACCAGGAATTTGGTGACCGGTACGCCGACGCTGGCGATGAAGATAATCAGCGCGATATCCCAGGCTCCACCTTGCCACAAGGTAACGACGCTGCCGAGTATCGTGGTCGAGGACTCGCCGTAGAGTGTGCTTGTGTGCATGATCGGCAGGATGTTGGCCGGGAGATAGAGTACCAGTGCTGCCAGCATCAGCGCCCAGGTGCGGGGGATGGCGTTTGGCTTGCGGTCGTGCAGCGTGGTGCCGCAGCGCGGGCAGACCCGATGAGGCTGCTCGAGCGAGCACGCCAGCTGGCAACAGTGGCAGAGCCTGAGATTGAGGGCTTCGGCGGAAGGCGGCGTCACGGCAGCTTCTCCCATAGCAGCGAAACGTCGCGTCCGGCCATGCCGATCATCAGTAGACTGAGACCGCCAAGGGCGAATAACCCAATCGTAGGCGCCGCGTCCAGCGGTCCCTTCAGCTTGACCACCGCGACAAGGCAACCCAGCAGGAACACTTCCAGCATTCCCCAGGGCCGCAGTGTCGCGAGCAGCCGCATACAGCCCCGGAATCCTGGCGCCCGGTAGCCTGCCCGGGCATGGCTGAACAACCAGAGCATCAGGCCCACTTGCAGCGCAGGTACGACAACTATCGCAAACGCGGAAATGGCGGCCATGAGGCTGATGGAGCCCTCGGCCAGGGAGAGTACCGCATCAACCAGTGAGGCGGAATTCACCTGATCCTGGGCCTGGATCGACAGGACTGGGTAGAAGCAGACGAACAGCAGGAGCATGCCGGCGGCAACGCTCAGTGCCAGCATGTGATCGACGGACAAAAGGTGATGGCGGGCGATCACCGCACCGCAACGCTGGCACACGGCTTTCTGGTGCAGTGCCAGGTCAGGACGGTGATACACCGAATCGCAGTACTCGCAGATGATATAGGGCGACGGCGTATTCATCAGACCGGTCCGTTAATCGGTTACATCGATGTTAGTCGCAGACTAGCTTACCCTACGCGACCCCGCCCGGAATCACATCATTTGCTATTTCGTTCCGCCTCGCGTTTGGCGGCCGGCTTTTCCGGTGGCTCATGGATCCTGTCCGAAAAACCTTTCAGCCCGGCCAGCACGGGTCTCAAACCCGCCCAGAGTTCCTCGTCGTGAAGCAGTCGGTAGAAGCCAAAGACCCCAGGCGGCCGTTCATCCGTTTTATCCGTTGCTGCTTCCTCCATACTATCCAGACCTTCGGTGAAAGCGCGGGTAATCGTCGCCATCCGTTCCGGCGGTAGGCGGCCCAGTGCCATCACCAACAAGGAAAGATTCTGCACGGCGTTGCGACTCTCCTGGGTATTGATGCCCCTGAGGAGTATTTCCGATACCTCTGGAGAGGCCTTCAGCAGGTCGTTGGCAAATCGGAGGACGCCGGCATTACTGAGGTTCTCCACCAACTGGTCGAGTTCTTCCCGCGCGGTATCCGGTTCGGGCGGCGTGGGAACTTCGTAAAGTATGCGTTTGGCCATCAGAATTTCTCCGGGTAGCGGGCTTGGCCGGGCGGCGCGATGTAGTCCGAGCGGTTCCACTTCAACTCAGCTTCCACTCCCTGGCGAGGCGTTGGGCGGCCGAATCTGAAGTTGTCCGGCGGCAAGGGTGATTCCTCAATCGTATCGAGCCGTTCCATGTAGACCGCGATTTCCTTGAACGTGGGCGTATCGCTGTCCTTGTCCGCATCGTAGGACGTAAGGATGTTGATCGCATGGTCGTTGCGGGTGGCGTTCTCGGTGACGAACAGTTCGTTGCCGGTAACCCGGTCGGTCACCAGGGCCTGCAGGCGTATCGAACCATACCGTGACGTGAGTTGAACCCAGCGGCCGCTTTCGATATCCCGCTCTTTGGCCAGTTCCGGCGAGACTTCCACGAACTTGGTTGGGACCTGGCTACGGATGCCGGCTGATTGGTGGGTCAGGTTGCCTTCATGGAATGTCTCCAGTAGACGCCCGTTGTTAACGTGGAGGTCGTACTTCTCGTCCGTCTGCTGCGTCGGTTCTGTGTATTCAAGCGGGTGCAGACGGGCCTTTCCGTCGGGGAAGGCAAAACCATTCAGGTACAGGTGGGGGGTGTCCGTACCATCGGCCGCGATCGGCCACTGCTGGGATTTGTAACCTTCAAGCCGCTCGTAGGTCACGCCCGCAAACATTGGCGAAAGGGAAGCCGCCTCCGCCATGATGTCGGCTGGAGACTGGTAGTCCCAGGGGGCACCCAGGTAGCGTCCCAATTCGGTATGAATGAGCCAGTCGGGTTTGCTATTCCCCTTCGGAGGAAGTACCTGGTAGAGCCGCTGGATGCGCCGCTCAGTATTCACGAACGTACCTTCCTTCTCGACGCTCGGAGCCGCCGGGAGTACCACGTCTGCATGTTCGCATGTACGGGTGAAGAAGATATCCTGCACCACCATGAAGTCCAGTTTGTCGAACGCCTGCTGGACATAGTGGGCATCCGAGTCCACCACAGCCATTTCTTCGCCCATGATGTACATGGAGCGAATCTTTCCGTCGTGGATCGCTTCCACCATGGTGTGGTTGTTGTAACCGTTGTTGGTGGATAGTTTGACGCCCCAGGCATCCTCGTAGCGCTTGCGTGCCTCGTCGTCGGTTACGAACTCGTAGCCGGGCAGCCGGCTCGGCATCGAGCCGAAATCGCTACAACCCTGGACGTTGTTGTGACCGCGCATGGGGTATGCGCCGGTGCCCGGACGGCCCGCGTTGCCCGTGACCAGCAGCAGGTTGGCGATGGCGGTTGATGTATCCGAGCCGGCGATATGTTGTGTTACACCCATCGCCCAGACGCCGCACACCTTGTCGGCGCTGGCAATCATCCGGGCCAGGGACTCGAGCTTCGACGCTTCGATACCGGTAATGGACTCCGCGTACTCCAGCGTGAAAGGCGCCAGGCTCTCTCTGTACTCATCCAATTGGATGACCCTTTCCTCGAGGAAAGCCTTGTCCTCCAGATCATTGTCCAGGATGTACTTGCTCATGGCGCAGAGCCATACCAGATCGGTACCGGGTTTGGGCCGGATGAATTCATCGGCACGCTCGGCCATCTCGTGCTTGCGCAGGTCAAAGACCAGGTGCTTCTGACCGCGGTGCTTTTGCGCCTGTTTGAGACGCGTGGCGAGCACCGGGTGACTCTCGGCTGTGTTCGAGCCGATAAAGAAGATCAGGTCCGCCTGTTCCAGGTCCGAAATGGAGCCCCCATCGCCGCCGTAACCCATCGTACGCCAGAGGCCCTTTGTCGCCGGAGACTGGCAATAGCGTGAACAATTGTCGATGTTGTTGGTCCCGATGACGGCCCTGGCCAGCTTCTGCATCAGGTAGGATTCTTCATTGGTGCACTTGCTCGATGCGACGAAGGACAGCGCGTCAGGCCCGTGCTCGTCCTTGATCTCGTTGAAGCGGTTCGCGACCAGGCGGTAGGCCTCCTCCCAACTGGCTTCACGGAAGCGACCCTCCTCGCGAATCAACGGCGTGGTCAGGCGGTCGTCGGAGTTGACGAAGTCCCAGCCGAATTTGCCCTTGATGCAGGTGGATATGCCATTAACCGGCGCCTCTTCCACCGGCTGGATCTTGAGAATCTTCCGGTCGCGCGTCCACATATCGAAGGCGCAGCCGACCCCGCAGTAGGTGCAGACGGTCTTCGTCTTCTTGATCTCGGACTTGCGCCAGGCCTCGTCCATTTCCGACATGGCGAAGATGGGTTGGAAGCCCAGGGTAGGTTCGATCTTCTTCACGAAATCGATAGCCGGACGTTTCAAAGAGGTCGGCAGGGACGTCAGCGGTCCGGCTTCGCCGAGCATGGTCTTTTCCATTAGGGCGTTGCAGGGGCATACCGTGACGCAATGACCGCAGGAGACGCAGCTGGAATCGTTGGCGGATTCGCCTCCGTCCCACATGACCCGCGGGTCTTCCCGCTCCCAGTCAATGGTCAGCGTTTCGGTTACCTGAACGTTCTGGCAGGCTTCCACACAGCGGCCACACAGGATGCATTGGTCCGGGTCGTAGCGATAGAACGGGTGACTGTCGTCCGTTTCATAGGGTTTCGTGCGATAGGGATAACGCTGGTGGGTCACGTCCATGGCATTGATGACGTTGTGGACCTTGCAATCCCCGTTGTTGTTCTCGCATACCGAACAGTAAAGTTCATGCCGGGCCACGATACGGTCGGCACCTTCATGACGGGCGTTGCACGCGTCTTCGTTCTCCAGCTGGACATTCAGGCCATCCTCGGCCCGAACCGTGCAACCACGGCGCAGCTCGCCGTCCACGCTGACCCAGCAGGTGTCGCAGGTTTGCAGTGCACCGAGGGTTTTGTCGTAGCAGATATGGGGAAGGTCGATATCGTAGCGGGCAAGAAAGTCGATGAGAGGGGTCCCGGCGGGCCCGACCAGTTCCTTGCCGTCACAGGTGAGGGTACAGAGTTGGCTCTCTGGCATCAGAAGATAACCTCCATGTTAGACGGACAGCCGGAGACTTTATCTCGCCTTGTTCGCGCTCCAACTGACTGCTCCATCATGGGATTTGAGTCCATGCTAGCGTAGCAATCGGAACTCGGACACTCACATAGGATTACCTAAATGTCAGGTGCCAGGCCGGGCAAATTGGAGGTGCGTCCAGCCGGCCCCCAGCCGATACGGGAATTCCGCCGTACTTCAACTGTCCAGAGTGTTTGTAACAGATCACTCGATGCCTGAACGTCCGAACAGGAGGTCTTGATATGCATCAACTGCAACCTACTTGGCTCATAGGTTTGGCTTTCATCGTCACCTTGATGGCCACGACCGTTGCCCATGCTCACCATGGTTGGGCCTGGGCAACCGATGAAGAATTCGAGATTGCCGGCACCATCACCGATGTGCGCCTGGGCAATCCTCACGGTGAGGTTACGATCGACGTTGACGGTGAAGCCTGGGTCGTCGAGGTGGGCCAACCCTGGCGAAACGACCGGGTAGGGCTGACCAAGGATATGCTCAGCCCCGGCCGTGAGATTACGGTGCATGGCCATCGTTCAGCTGACGAAGGGGAACGACTGGTCAAGGCTGAACGCGTCGTGATCGATGGCAAAGACTACAATCTCTATCCGGATCGCGACTCCTGACAAGCATCTCTCATAAACAATGTTTGAGCGGGCATAACCCATGATCGAGCAGGTGTTGGTCGCGATCGAAGGTTCGGCCCCGGTGGCGGCCTTGCGCCAATCCATCTGGGCCTATCCGCTGGTCAACGCGGGCCACATCCTGGGTGTAGCCCTGCTGGTGGGAGGTATCGTGCCGCTGGATCTGCGTCTGCTGGGCGCCTGGCGGGCCTATCCTGTGGCGCCTTTTCTTCATGTTTTGCGGGCCACATCTGCTTTAGGGCTCGGATTGGCGATCTTCTGTGGACTGTTGCTCTTCGCCACGGCCGCAACCGACTACGTTCATTCCTGGTGGTTCCTTTCAAAGATGACGGTCGTTTTGCTAGGCGTCATCAATGCGCTATTTATTGTTCGCGTACTGGCAAATGAGGACATCCAGAGCTTACCTCTCTGTTCGACAATGCCCGCGTCATTGCGGTTTGGAGCCTTGATTTCGCTCCTGGTCTGGCCTGTGGCGCTGGTGCTTGGGCGATTCGTTGGTTACTTCTAGCCGGCAGTTATTCTTGGGAATGCCGCTTCATAGGGGTTATGGCGAACGCGCTTTTTTGAGCAAAAAACGCTAGGCACGCGGCTGCAGGTACACAACCATCAAGCCATTTAAGACAAAGCACATATGGCTACAAATCTCTATGTTTAGTAGACAAAATATTGTTGGCCCAAACGGATAAGTAGACACTATAAATACTAAACGAGCATCTGGCATGTTCGATTTCCAGGTCGCTGTTTTTCATAGAAGTGCCAATCCACTTATTAGGATGGTTGCGCCTCTCAATTAAACTGAAGACCTCTTAATACCGATTGTAAACAATTGTTCTCCCATCTTTTGGCTGGGAGGAACTCATATATTATCCGCCCAATCCAGGCATGGCCTGGTGCTGCGCGTTGCAGACTTAACTGTGTTGGGAGTGGGTGGATGATGTTCAAACGGTTTTCCGTGGCTGTCTGGCTGATGCTGGTGGCCTCTATTTTGCCGGCAACGGGGTTTGCCAGTCACTTTCGTGGCGGGTCACTGACCTGGCAAGCCTTGGATCTGGATGGCGACGGTCAGAGAAACGACATTCAGGTTACCGTGAAGACGGCATGGCGACTGAACGCTGCGGATAGCCCGGTTCTGAATGCTCAGCCATCCTTGAACTTCACGCCGGTGGGAAATGCAAACTTGACACAACTGAGTCAGGGCACTGATCCCGACGGCCAGTACGAGTTGAGTACGCAAATATTCCAAGCTAAAGATCTCGACCTAAGCACGACTTACAATCTCTATTACTCCTCGTGCTGCCGCATAAGCAACCTGGTCAATAACGCCGATGGCACATGGAAGATCCAGACCACGGTAAACCTCGCCGACGGCAACCTTGCGCCCAAGATCGACTTGCCGATCATTTTCGAGGTTCCCCAGCTCAAACAGGATGACTCGACGCTGGTCAACTGGACGTTCAATACCGGTTCAACGGATCCGAACGCCGACAAGCTCAAGTTCCGTCTGGCGAATCTCGATGAGCTTGGCGGTGGCAGTTCCGTGCAGCCTCCGGGGTTTTCCATCAACCCCAACACAGGCGTCATAACCTGGACCGATTCCGGCAACCTGACCCCAGGCCTGTATAGCGCCGGCGTGGTTGCCGAAGATCTCGACGCCAATGGTTTGATCAAGTCGAAGTCCCATATTGACTTCATCCTCTACCTGCAGCCCAAGAAAGCCACCCAGTTCACAACGTCCGGCAATGTGCCGGAGACACGTAACATCATTGTCGAGAAGGGCACTACGTACACGTTCGACGTTGCAGGCCAGGCCATTGAGACGACCAGCCTGGGTAATATTCAGGGTGCGCTAGTCGAAGAGGCCACAGAAGGACAATTTACCTTCGATCCGACCAACCTGGTGCCCGCAGCCTACCCGATCACGTTCGAAATCCGTGATACGACAAATACCTTCACCAAGAACTACCTGATCCTCAACTTCATCGTGCCTGATCCCGATGCGCCGAAAATCGTCAATCTTGAGGCAGACCGGACCGTCTACGCTGATGCGAACTACCAGCTTGTCGATCAGAACCTCGATGCCGTGGTCACTGATGCCAACAGCGTTGACCTCGACGGTGGTGTGCTGAAGCTCAATGTCACGTTCACGGATGGCCTGCAGGAAAACCTGGGCGTCCAGAGCGTCGGGACAGGCGCTGGCCAGATCAGCCGTACGGGTGATGATATCTTCTACGAAGGTAACTTGATCGGTACCGTCGATAGCAGCGACAACGGTGTCGGACGTGCCCTCAAGATTCACCTCAAGGGCCCCGACTCAACGCCCGCAGCCCTGACTGCGCTTGTCCGCAACCTGACTTATCAGGATACGTTCTCCCTGCGCGCCCCGGGGGACCGCAACCTGTCACTCTTCATCATGGATGGAGAAGGTAAGAGCAACGCCTACAACTTCTTCGTCAATGTGCAGGACCATCCTTCACGTCCGGCCAGCGGTGGGCCCGTCGAGTCTGCCAATGCGATCACCATTACCGAGGGTGGCTCCGTTGCCCTGGGCACGGAAGATATCAACTTCTCTGATCCCGATTCAGGCCGCCACGAGATCGTCCTGACGGTCTCTGATGTCGTCCATGGTCAGTTCGAGATGTCCGGCATCCCTGGCACAGCGGTCACAAGCTTTACCCAGGAGCAGGTCGACCTGGGACAAGTGACCTTCGTTCACGACGGGAGTGAAATTGCACCGTCCTACAAGGTTGCCGCGACGGATGGCACCGAAACGACGCTGCCCTCTGCCGGCCTGGTAAGCTTCACCAACGTGAATGATATCCCGGTCATGACAGGTGTCCCCGCCACATCGCTGGCACTGGGTTCCAGCTATCGCTTCCAGCCCATAACCGCAGACGGTGACGTTGGTGAGACCCTGACGTACAGCATCGTCAACCTGCCAGGCTGGGCCTCTTTCGATGCTTCGACCGGTGAGCTTGCGGGTACTCCTGCCAGCGCCGATCTCGGTACCTATGGCAACATCACGATTACCGTCACCGATAGCGTCGGTGCCTCCGATAGCATCGGGCCGTTTGCGATCTGGGTGTATACCGACAGCGACGGCGACGGCGTTCCTGACAGTCAGGAAACCAGCGATGGTACCGACCCGAATGATGACGGTGACTACAAGGATAGCGATGCGGATGGTGTGCCTGACTACGTGGAAACGAAGGACGGTACCAACCCCTCCGATCCAAAGTCATTCAAGGATAGCGATGGCGATGACGTGCCCGACTACATCGAGGAACAGTGGGGCTCTGACCCGAACGATCCGCGTAACTTTACCGATGGCGACGGTGACGGCGTGCCAGACTATATCGAGGTGGTCGAAGGTACCGATCCGGATGTAAAAACCAACTTCCCGGATACGGACGGCGACGGCGTACCGGACTATTACGAAGTTCATAACGACGGCACAGATCCGGGCGATGTCAATAGCGTGCGCGATGCAAATGGCAATGGTCAGCCGGACTATGTCGAGAAAGTCCAGGGCGACACGACGCCCCCGCAGGTAACGGCACCTCCGGCGGTCACCGTGAATGCAACCGGGCTGTACACCAAGATCACCCGGGCCCAGCTCGAGTCCCTGGGTGTGGCCTCTGCATCAGACAGCCGGGACGGCGCCAGTTGCTGTTCGCCCTACCCGAAGTCACTGGTCGATAACGAGCCGTTCTTCGCCCCGGGCAAGCACAGGATCGTCTGGGCGGCCACGGATGACAGTGGAAACGTCGGCACGGCAGAACAGGTGCTGAACGTGAAACCGTTGATCAGCCTGAGCAAGGACCAGACAGTCCCCGAAGGTGCGATCGCAACGATCAAAGTCGTGCTCAATGGTCCGGCGCCGTCCTATCCGGTCGAGGTGCCCTATACAGTCGCGGGTAATGCCGAGAATCCGTCCGACCATAACCTGGTGAGCGGAAAGGTGGTCATCAACGCTGGCTTGCAGGCACTGATCAAAGTCGATGTGCGCAAGGACGGCATCCCGGAAGCTGATGAGAACCTTATCTTAACGCTGGGCAAGGACGTGAATCGTAGCCCGTCGTTCCGGCATGTGATGACGATCAGCGAGAGGAACATTGAGCCTCACGTCAGTCTGTCTGTCGTGCAGGACGGTGAGAATCGTATGCAATTGCTGCGCGATGGGGGGCCGGTCATGGTGAAAGCCACGGTGACAGACAGCAACCTGGCCGATTCGCATACCTATAGCTGGGACACCGGTTACCTCATCGATGGTGACAGCAGCAATATGACGGTGACGCTGGATCCGAGCGTTATGGAGAGCGGCCAGGCGTATCCGGTCAAACTCTCCGTGAGCGATGACGGCATTCCTTCGCTGAGCAGCTCCGCGACGGTCTATCTACAGATTGTGGAAGCTTTGCCGACACTCTCAGCAACGACGGACAGTGACGGCGATGGCATCGCCGATGCCGACGAAGGTTATGGTGATGCGGATCAGGATGGCATTCCGGATTATCTGGATAGCCAGTTGAACGCCTGCAGTGTGGTAGCTGAGGAAGCCAAGGACTATCAGCGTTACCTGATGGAAAGTGACCCGGGTAGCTGTCTCAAGCTGGGCGTTTATTCCCGCTTCGCAATGAACGGCGGCAGTCACTTGGTCGCTGGCCACGATATCGGCGCCCTGAGCGTGACCAGGCTGCCCGAAGATAGTGCCGCGACCAACGTGGGTGGCGTCTTCGACTTCATGGTCGAGGATCTGGCACGCCCCGGCGACAGCGTCCGTGTGGTGGTCCCGCAGCGTGCGGCCATTCCGGAGAATGCGATTTATCGCAAGTACAACGCCGTTGGTGGATGGATGGACTTCCGTGAGGATAGCAAGAACAACGTCAAATCGGCCGCTGGCGAGCCGGGCTTCTGCCCGACAGCCGGAAGTGACGCCTACACCGATGGGTTGAAGGCGGGCCATTGGTGTGTGCAGCTGACGATTGAAGACGGTGGCCCGAATGACGACGACGGTGAGGTCAACGGTACGGTAGTCGATCCGGGCGGTGTCGCCGTCATCAGTGGGCTCAACAATAGTGGCACGCTGAAGACGTCCGGCGGTGGTGGTGCCTTTGGCCCCTTCACGCTGCTTGTTCTGATGGCTGGCGGTGTCCTGGTCCGTGCGGCGCGTCAGCGCGCCGCCGGCGGGGCGCAGCTGCTGGGTTCGGTCGTCGCGGTGGGCCTGGCGTTTTCAGCCGTCCTGCAATCTCCTGACACCTATGCGTCAGAAGGCAGCAGCGACAAAGCCCCCGTCTATCTCACGGCCAGTCTTGGCTACGCGTATACGGATATCGATGCACGTGAGCTCGAGGGCCGCTTTGCGGACCGTGGTTACCAAGCGAGCGTGATTTCCGAAGACGGCGACCGGCTCGCAGGCATGATCGGTGCCGGCTACCGCCTGAACGACCAGTTTGCGGTGGAGGTTGCCTATATCGACCTGGGAGACACCGAAGTCCATTTCCAGTCCACGCCGATCAACCGTAAGATCGCGGAAGTACACCCCGAGTCCGGCCAAGGACCGGCGGCTTCCGTCACTTACCGGTATGGCCTGGGTGAGCGCTGGGGTCTTGGGGCGAGGGTAGGCGTCTTCTTCTGGGAGGGTGACTATGGTACGTCCCAGGGTGGTGTAGCGGTGGCTGATACCTCGGATGACGGCACCGATCTCTACTACGGTATCGGTGCGGACTACCGGTATAGCGAGCTGTTGTCACTGCGCACCGAAGTTCAGCGCTTCGAATTCGACAGGGACCCCACCTATTACGTCTCTGCCGGGCTAGACTTTCATTTCCCACTGCTGTTTGAGTAAACGAAATAGTCAAGGGCCAGCCTATATGGGCTGGCCTTTGTTCACACCTCAACACTCGAATACTTCTTGTAGGAATCAAGACAATGTCTGGAAGTGTCTGGTTTTCCGCGGCCTTTTCTGCATTTATGCTGGCCGTCTCCGCTCAAGCCCTTGCTCATGGCGGGCATGAGCATGAAGAAGCGCGGGAGGGGATGAAGGAATTTTCGATCAGGATGGGTATCGATCCGGGTTACACGACTGAGAAATGCATCAACCTGGAAGAGGGTGCGCGGGTGAACTATCGGTTCGACTCGCAGTACCCTGTGGACTTCAACATCCACGTCCACACCGCGACTGAAACTCTCTATCCAGTCAAACTCGAATCCAAGGCCAATTTCTCATCGACGCTCGACGTCGAGAAAAGCCAGGAATACTGCTTTACCTGGAAGTCGGGGACACGTACAGAGCAGGAATGGTTCTTCGAATTTGCCTACACCCTCGACTAGAGCTCTTCCCGACCCAGGTACGATCCGTTTGACGGTGGTGGATGGACCGACGCATAGCTGATCCATCCGCGAATACCCCCGCTTTCCCGCCTGTTTTTATCAAATTTCCTGCCCGAAGTTGTCATGGCAATCCGATACGCCGGGGCCCACACTGAATCCATGAGCAACGTTTCCGTCAACGACGAGAGACGACCTGATTTTCTGGTAGACAACAGGAAAACGCGATGGATTTTAAAGATATACCCGCAATCGTAACCGGTGGTGCTTCGGGCCTTGGCGAGGGTGCAGCCCGGGCGCTGGCGGCCGAAGGTTGCAAGGTGGCGATCCTGGATTTGCAGGCAGAGCGCGGCGACGCCGTGGCCAAAGAGATCGGCGGTATCTTCGTGGAATGCGATGTGTCTTCGGCTGAGAGTGCTGAAGCGGCGCTTCAGAAAGCCCGTGAAGCCCACGGTCCCTGCGGTATCGCGGTTAACTGCGCGGGCATCGCCCCGGCCGCGAAGATTGTCGGCAAGGAAGGGCCCATGCCGCTGGAGGACTTCAATAAGGTTATCCAGGTCAACCTGGTAGGCACCTTCAACATCATGCGCCTGGCAGCGGCACAGATGGCCGGGCGTGAACCGAATGCCGATGGCGAACGGGGTGTGATCATTTCCACCGCATCAGTAGCAGCCTATGAAGGCCAGATCGGTCAGGTCGCCTACAGCGCCTCCAAGGGCGGGGTGGTTTCCATGACGCTCCAGGCCGCGCGCGAACTGGCCCGGAGCGGAATCCGTGTGAACACCATCGCGCCGGGTATCTTCATGACGCCGATGATGGCGGCCATGCCCGAGAACGTGCAGGAAAGCCTCGCCGCCACGCTGCCGTTCCCCCAGCGTCTGGGCAAGCCGGAAGAGTTCGGCATGATGGTGGAGCAGATGGTGAAGAATCCGATCCTGAACGGCGAAGTCGTCCGTCTGGATTGTGCGCTGCGCATGGCGCCGAAATAACCGGGCTCAGGAGGCATTGTTATGAACAACAGGCGAGAACCCGAAGAGCGCGCCATGTTCCGCGACATGGTGGTGAAGGTCCTGGAAAGCCAGGTCAAACCGCACTATGAGGAATGGGACGAAGCCGGCATCGTACCGCGCCAGCTCTGGCGCACCTTTGGCGAAGCCGGAATGCTCTGTGTGGATGTGCCGGAGGACTTCGGCGGCGTCGGTGTGCCGTTTGATTATTCCATTGTGGTCGGTGCCGAATTGGCCCGCATGGGTTTCGGCGCGCTGGCGACCAACGTGATGGTCCATTCCGATATCGTTGCGCCTTATCTCACAAACCTCGCCAATGACGAGCAGAAGCAGCGGTGGCTGCCGAAAATGGTGAGTGGCGAAGCGGTCGGCGCCATTGCCATGACCGAGCCCGGCGCAGGGAGTGACCTGCAGGCGATGCGTACCAGCGCCAAGCGTGATGGCAATGACTATGTATTGAACGGCTCCAAGACGTTCATCACCAACGGCCAACATGCCGACATGGTGATCGTCGCCGCCAAGACCGACCCTGCAGCCGGTGCCAAGGGCATCAGTCTGTTCCTCGTCGATACGTCGCTGCCGGGTTTCAGTCGCGGCCGCAACCTGGACAAGATCGGCCAGCATTGCGGCGATACCTCCGAACTGTTCTTCGAGGATCTGCGGGTACCGGCTTCGGCGCTATTGGGTGAAGAAGGCAAAGGCTTCGTCTACCTGATGACCGAACTGCCCCGGGAGCGACTGGTGATCGGCGCCCTGGGCTGTGCCGCTGCTCGTGGTGCGCTCGACCTGACCATCGCCTACGCCGACGAACGGGAGCTTTTCGGGCAAAAGCTCAAGCAGTTGCAGAACACCCGTTTCCGCATCGCCGAAATGGAATCCGACTACCGGATCAACCAGGCGTTCATCAACGAATGTATTGACCTGTACAGCGACGGCGAGCTGGATGCGGCCACCGCGTCCATGGCCAAGTACAGCGCCACCGAGATGCAGTGCCGGGTGGCGGACGGCTGCCTGCAGTTGTTCGGCGGCTATGGTTACACCACCGAATACCCGATTTCCCGTGCCTTCACGGATGCCCGCGTCCAGCGGATCTATGGAGGCACGTCGGAAGTCATGAAGGAAGTGATCGCCCGCTCCATCCTGGGTAAGTGAGTGGGCCAGCCAGACGATTGAGGTGAAGCTATGTCAGATATCGATGTTGTGATTGCCGGTGGCGCCCGCACGCCGATGGGCGGAATGATGGGCGCCCTGAGCAGTGTTCGCTCGCCGGAATTGGGCGCGATTTCCATCAAGGCGGCTATTGAGCGGGCCAGGCTCACGCCTGCGGATGTCAACGAAGTGGTCATGGGCTGCGTGCTCCCGGCCGGCCTGGGACAGGCGCCGGCACGGCAGGCCTCGCGAGCGGCGGGCATTCCCGACAGTTCGGGCTGTACCACGGTCAACAAAATGTGCGGCTCCGGTATGCAGGCGGTGATTATGGCTCACGACCAGATCAAGGCCGGTACCAACCGCATCATGATTGCCGGTGGTATGGAGAACATGAGTCAGGCGCCGTACTTGTTGCCCAAGGTGCGCCAGGGTCTGCGCATGGGACACGGCCAGGTGCTGGATTCCATGTTCCTGGATGGCCTGGAGGACGCCTATGAGGGTGGCCTGATGGGTGTTTTCGCCCAGCGCGTGGCGGACGAGTACAAGATCAGCCGCGAAGCCATGGACAGCTACGCTATCGAATCCCTGCGGCGCTCGCTGGCAGCTGCCGAGGGCGGTGACTTCGGTGATGAGATCGTGCCGGTTCCCGTGAAAGGCCGCCACGGCGAAACCCTGGTCGAAATCGACGAACAGCCCGGCAAGGCCAACCCGGACAAGATCCCGACCCTGAAGCCGGCGTTTGCCAAAGAAGGTAGTGTGACCGCGGCGAATGCCAGTTCCATCAGCGACGGCGCTTCAGCCCTGGTCCTCGCCAATGCCGATGAAGTCAGCCAGCGTGGCCTGCAACCGCTGGCCCGCATCGTGGCCCATTCCACCCATGCCCGGTTGCCGTCGGAATTCACCCTGGCGCCGATCGGGGCGATCCAGAAAGTGCTGGATAAAGCGGGCTGGACCAAGGACGACGTGGATCTGTTTGAGGTTAACGAGGCGTTTGCCGTAGTGGCGCTGCTGGCGATCAACGAGCTGGGGCTGGATCACGATAAGGTGAATGTCTTCGGTGGGGCCTGTGCGTTGGGTCATCCCATTGGGTCGTCCGGCTCACGAATCATCGTGACGCTGATCAACGCCCTGAAGCGTCGTGGGCTCAAGCGCGGTGTAGCTTCGCTATGTATTGGTGGGGGGGAAGGTACAGCTGTTGCGATTGAGCTTCTCTGAAGCCTGCAGATTGCTCTAGGCAATGTAGCCGACGCTTCAGCTTCGGAGGGGCCGACAGGCCCCTTTTTGTGCTTTAGGACACCGGGCGCCTGCGGCGCCTCAGAAGCTGAAGCTTCTGCTACATGCTCGAGTTGTCTGGAAAGTGTAGCCGACGCTTAGCTTCGGAGCCGCCCGTCGGGCTGCCTGGCGGGCAGGGGAAGGGACGGCCCTCTACACCGGGCGCCTGCGGCGCCTCAGAAGCTGAAGAGGGTGTTGCAAAACTACTGCGCTCGGCCATGCGGCGTTGGAAATTCCCTCAAAATGCTCATTTACGACCAGTAAACTGCGCTTTTTCGAGAATTTCCGCCTTGCCTGGCCTTCGCTCGCGACGTTTTGCAACACCCTCTGAAGCTTCTGCTACACGCTCGAGTTGCCTGGAAAATGTAGCCGACGCTTTAGCTTCGGAGCAGCCCGCCGGGCTGCCTGGCCGGCTCGGATTAGGGTGCGGACCCTATACACTGCGCCTGCGCCGCTTCGAAAGCTGAAGCGGCGGCTACATTTGCGATTTTCGCTGTTACTGCTCCTGCTTCCGATAGGCCAGCGGACTCACGCCCGTCCAGTGCTTGAACGCCCGGGAGAACGCCCCGGGCTCCGTAAACCCCAACTGTGAAGAAATCTCCGCCACGCTCAGGTTCTGCCGGGTCAGCATGATCACCGCCTGATCCCGCCGCAGGTTGTCCTTGATCTTCTGGTAGGCGCTGCCTTCCACCTTGAGCTTGCGGCTCAGGGTATAGCTCGTCATGTGTAGCTGTTCTGCGGCCCAGTCCAGGTTGGGCAAGCGGCTGTCGTCGCAGGTTTCCAGCAGGCGGCGAACCTGTGTAGTGATGCTGTCGTCGTCGACGGTCCAGATCAGAAGGTGCCTGGGGGAGCCGAGGATGAATTCGTCCAGTTCCTCGGAAGAACGGACGACGGGCATGTTCAGGTAGTTCTTGCTGAAGAACAGGCTGTTTCTCTCGCGCTCGAAAAAGCAGCGGCAGGGGAAGATGAACCGGTATTCGTCGAAGTGCTGGGGCAGGGCCTGTGTGAAGGTGGCGTGGCTGAGCACGATCTTGCGGCCGATCAGCCAGCCTACCAGTCGGTGCCAGACCATCAGCAGCCATTCGACGAGGAAGTGGTCGGGATCCAGCTCAGGGCGGTGATGCGTGATGGACAATCGGGCCTCACCGCCCGAAAGGTCCAGTTCGATAGAGATGTCCTCGTTGAACAGCCGATAGCAGCGGATACTCTGGCGCAGGACCTCTTCCAGGTTGGCGCTATGAACCGACAACGATCCCATCAGATGAAAATGGCCGACGCGGCAACGCTGGGTGGTGCGGCCCATGAATTCGTCGTCCAACGTTTTCCAGACCAGTCGGAACAGGCGAATGAATTGTTCCAGGGGTACCCGGGCCTTGGGTTCGCGGATAAGCTCGGGGTCGATATCCCGTTGGCGTAGCAGGTCGTCGCTGTTGCCTCGCTGCTGTTCCAGTCCGTAGAGGGCGGCCCGCGCATAGTGGGAAGAGAAAGTCAGGTTTTTCATGGGGGCTGCAAAACTTGTCAAGTTATATGCCCGGAGTTGTCATTCTGTTGGTGGGGGCGGTTGCTTATTGTGACGGAAGACTTCGCCGGTGTTGTGTGGCATCGATGTTACAGAACTTCGACGGGAATTTATAACGGCGGACGCTATGTCTGGCGGTGGCAATGGGAATGTGAGGTTTGATGCGGTTCGGCGGGCCTCACCTGCATCCTACGGGGGGATATACCCGACTCGAGCAACACGTAGGATGCTGATGAACAACGTGAATCGCATCAATGCGACCGTTTAACGAGACTCCAGCAAGGCAATGGCCTCTTCTGCTCCCATGGCCTTGGCCAGGGTCATGGCGGAATTGCCGTCGGCGTCCACCGCTTCGGGATTCGCGCCGGCTTCGATCAGCCGTTCGATCATCTCCGTTTTATTGAACATCGCGGCGTACATCAGCGGTGTCTTTGCCCCTTCGGGCCGGCTATCAACGTCGGCTCCTTTTTCCAACAGCAGGTTTACGATGTCCATTTCGCCTTTGTAGACGACACCCGCCAATGGGGTTTGTAGGCGGTCGTTGGGCAGGTTGGGGTCGGCGCCTTTCTCCAGCAGCAGACGACTGGTTTCCAGGTGGCCATTGTAGCTGGCCAGCATCAGCAGACTGTCGCCGCTGCTCGTGCGAATATCTGCCGGCACGCCGGCGTCCAGCAGAGGCGCCAGCATTTCGGTACCGCCGTTACGCGCCAGGTCGAAAATACCCTGCGCAAATGCAATGGCATCCTCATCCAGTTGGTTACTGGGTTGCTGCGGCTGATTTTTCTCGCTCATCGGTGACTCCTTGTACCGGCGATCGTCGTTGTGGTTCGAGACTACATCAGTTGGGGTTGCGACGCCGACTATCAAGGCAATAGCCATCAAGGACGGGAATGAGCGGATCGATGGCAACGACCCCAAAAGACCGGGGCCGTTGCAAACCCGTTACGTCCTTAGCCGTCCCAGCCCGGATCGGCCTTGAAGCGCTTGCCGTAGCGGTCGGCGAGGGTGCCAAGCCGTTCGCGGATCACGTCGAAGCCGCGGTCGTGGGCGTACTTCATCGGCCCGCCGCGGAATGGCGCGAAACCGGTACCGAAGATCATGGCGCCATCGGCGGTTTCCTCATCGGCCACCACGCCTTCGCGGATGCAGGCCATGCAGGCGTTGAGCATGGGCAGGAGCAGGCGGTCGAGGGCATCCTCGGGCGGCGACGATGCTTTCTCCTTCTTGTCCGGCTTACCGTCTTTCCACTTGTACAGCCCTTCACCGGATTTCTTGCCGAGCTTGCCTTCTTCCACCAGCATCTTGAGCCATTCCGGCGAGTCCGGCATATCGGTGTCCAGCCGCTCGCGCAGCATGTCCGAAACGCTCAGGCAGATATCCAGGCCAACCTGGTCGGCAAGCTCGATAGGGCCCATAGGCATGCCGAAGTCCTCCGCGACCTTATCGATCGCTTCTGCCTGGACACCTTCGTCCAGCATCACCATGGCTTCGACCAGATAGGGTGTCAGCGCGCGATTGACCAGGAAGCCGGGGGCAGTCTCCACCGGCGCCGGCAAGCGATCGATCTGGCCGACGAAGGCCCGGGCGCGGTCATAGGTCTTGTCGGCGATGGCGTTGTGTCTGACCACTTCCACCAGGGGCATGCTGGCCACCGGGTTGAAGAAGTGCAGGCCCACCAATCGCTCAGGCTGTTTGAGCCCTTCTTGCAGACTCTCCAGTGGAATGCTCGAGGTATTGGTCGCGAGAATAGCGCCTTCCTTGAGCTTGGGTTCGGCTTCGGCGTAGACCTTGTGCTTGATATCGACTTTCTCGGGCACAGCCTCGATCACCAAATCGGCCCGGCTGACGCCTTCGTTCTCGAAGTCGGGGATCATGTTATCGAGAATGTTGCGGGTTTCCGCTTTGGACCGGTGCTTTTTCTCGCACAGTGTGGCGAGTTTCTTGACCGCGTTGGCGATCTTGTCCGGCTCCATGTCGAACAGGCTCACCCGCAGCCCCTGGAAGGCACACCAACCGGCGATGTCGCCACCCATTTCTCCAGCGCCGACGACATGGACATGGCGTACAGGTTCTGCGTCGGCCCGGGTCAGGCCTTTCATCTTCTCTCGCAGGAAGAATACGCGTACCAGGTTGCGCGAAGCGTCTGTAGTCAGCAGGTGCGCGAAAGACTCGATCTCCTTCGTGCGCATGGCCTTTTCCTGGCCGCCATGGTGCTCCCAGAGTTCGATCAGCGCTTGGGGCGCCGGGTAATGCTTGGGCGGCGCCTTACTGAAGGTCTTGGAGCGCATCTGCCGCACCTCGAACTGACGTGCCGGGCGGGTGGTCAGCAGGCGCTCGCGGAAGCCATTGCCGTTGTGCTTGAGCTCGCCTTCGGCCGCCATACGTACGGCTGCCTCCACGTGGCGTTCCTGGATCACGTCATCCACCAGGCCGAGCTTCTTGGCCTTGCTGTCATGACAGTTCTTTCCCGTCAGCATCAGGGTCATGGCTTCGATGGGATCGATCAGGCGCGTAAGCCGGTCCGTACCGCCCAGCCCAGGATGCAGCCCGAGTTGAACTTCGGGAAATCCGAGTTTGGCACCGGCTATGGCGAGTCGATGATCGCAGCACAAGGCCAGCTCCAGGCCTCCACCCAGGCAGGCGCCGTGGATAATGGCGACCTTGGTGAACGGCAACGCCTCGAAGCGATTGACGACGTCGTGGGCTCGGGTGAGTTTCTCAACCACTTCGGCTTCGGAGCCAAGTTCCTTGAACTCCGTAATGTCGGCGCCGGCACAAAAGCCGGATGCTTTGATCGATCGCAGGGCCAGTGCCCTGGGCTTGTCCTTTTCGAGTTCGCTGACTACAGAATCCAGCTCTTCAAGCACCTCGGCAGAAAGCACGTTGGCGTTGGCGTCCTGTTTATCCAGCAACAGCCAGGCGATGTCGTTGGCGTCGCGGCTCAGGTGCCAATGCTTCCAGTGGCCAGCGGCGCCGGGCTGCTCCTTACTGGAAAGGGAGTGGCGCTCGTCGGTATCGAAGGGGCCAAGCGCCATTTCGCGGGTACTGAGGGTCTTGAGTATGTGACCTGTCATGGTGTTGTCCTCCTTGATCGCCTAGACGGTTTCGATCAGCATGGCACCGGATTGACCACCGCCTATGCACTCAGTGGCGATGCCGCGCTTGAGCGACTTGCGTCTCAGGGCATTGACCAGATGCAGCACGATGCGATTGCCACTGGTGCCCACTGGATGGCCGATCGCCACGGCGCCACCGTCCACATTCAGACGCTCGGGGTCGAGCTTGCCCATGGGCTCGTCCAGGTTCAGGGCAACGCGGCAGAATTCCGGATCTTCCCAGGCAGCCGTGCAGGCCAGAACCTGCGCCGCGAAGGCTTCATTGATCTCCCACAGGTCGATGTCGTTGAGGCCCGACTTCAGCCGCTTGAGAATGGCCGTTGAAGCGAGAGTCGGGCCGAGCCCCATAATCTTCGGGTCCAGCGCTGACCACTCGCTGTCCTTGATCTCTGCGATGGGTTCCAGGCCATGCTTTTTGACGGCTTCTTCCGAGGCCAGGATGACCCAGGACGCGCCATCGGTCACCTGGGAGCTATTGCCGGGAGTGACCTGGCCGTACGGGGGTTCGAATGCGGCCTTGAGCTTGGCCAGCGCTTCGACCGTGGTATCGGCGCGTACGCCGTCATCATGTTTGTAGAGCGTGCCATCCGGCGCGATGGACGGAATGACTTCATTGTCGAGCCAGCCTTCCTCCTGTGCCTTGGCCAAGCGCTGATGACTGCTCACCGCGTATTCATCGGCTTGCTGGCGGGTGATGTTGAATTGCTGCGCCAGTACTTCGGCGGTCTGGCCCATGCTCAAGCCGACGATAGGGTCGGTCAGGCCCTTGACCAGACTGATTTCCGGCTTGAACTGTCCAGGGCTGAACTGGGCAAGCTGCCGCGCATAGTCCTGCGGTGACGAGGCGCTATTCAATCCGGCGAGCCACCGTGCAGCATCTTCGGTCAGCATCATCGGTGCCTTGCTCAGGGCTTCGGCGCCGCCAGCCAGGATCAGGTCGCTATCGCCATCGCGAATGTACTTGTAGGCCGTATCGATGGACTGCATGCCCGACCCGCAGTTGATCTGGACGGTAATGGCGGTCATGGCTTCGCCCATACCCAGGCGCAGCGCGGCAATGCGCGCCGGATTCATCTCTTCGGGTAGCACGTTGACGCAGCCAAGGATGACCTGATCGAACGCATCCGCCGGCATGGGCTGACGCAGCAGCAAAGGCCGACCGCATTGGACGGCCAGGTCAACCGGCGTGAACGGACCGGGTTGCCCGCGGGCTTTAATAAAAGGCGTCCGGGCGCCGTCGACGATATAAACCGGCCGGTGTTTGCTGTTCGAACTTTGGGGGGTGTCTGGGGCGGGACTGCTTGAGGGTGTAGAAGCGCTCCGTGTCATGTGTTCCTCCTTTAACTGATCGACGTGTTCTGCGAACGAAGTCTGCGAACCTGATCAGGAAAGAACTGCCGTTGTGAGCTTTCCCGTTGGGTAGCTGTATCTGCTAATTGATCTGACCTCTATATCGTTGGGCTTCAAGGCCACACATCATTCCGAATTGCCTCGAGCCCAGGTTCTTTTTCAACGACTGATATGAGACTACCGCCGTTGTGCGGAGCAGGCCAATTAACTGGATTAGCAGAGGCGCGCTTTTGGGGTGACGGTAATTTAATGTCCTTCATGGCGTGCCTAAGCCCCTGAAATGTCGTTGCCTCCATCGCCACAATCGTGTCCGAGCTTAATCCAGGTTTTTGTCAGTCGTCGACGCCCTGTATCAAGCTAAGGTCAACAGGTGGTACTGCAAGGATCAGAATCGGAGAGGCTCCAGGATGGCCGAGACCCTCAAGACCTATCGGGATAAGCGTAATTTTCAACGGACCCCCGAGCCCCGGGGCAACGAGCTATCCCTACGCCAGGGTCAGGCCCGGTACGTCATGCATAAGCATGCCGCGAGCCACGACCATTTCGATCTGCGTCTTGAGCAAGACGGGGTGCTGCGTAGCTGGGCCTTACCGAAAGGGCCCAGCCTTGTCCCCGGAGAGAGACGGCTGGCGGTGGAAGTCGAAGACCACCCCCTTGAGTATGGCGATTTCGAGGGGGTTATACCCCGTAAGGAATACGGCGGCGGCACGGTGATGCTCTGGGATACCGGCGCCTGGATACGGCACGGAAAGACCGGCGATGACCGGATCGACATCGAACTGCGCGGAACCAAGCTCGAAGGCCGCTGGTCCCTGGTCCGGACGAAGGGTGGCTCGAAGGATGGTAAGACGCGCGAAGATCACCGGCAGTGGCTGATGATCAAACGCCGGGATCGCACCCACCGCCGCTTGGAGCCTGACGACCTGAGTGTGGTATCCGGCCGTACGATGGATGAGATCGCCAGGGACCGAAATCGGGTCTGGTCGAGCGCCGAGACAGCGTCACCGTTAGATGCAGCGGATCTGCCCAAGGCTCGGAAAACCGCTACCTTACCAAACGTGCGTCCGCAGCTGGCGGTACTCAAGTCGGAGCCGCCGAGCGGTGAAGCCTGGCTGCACGAAATCAAGTTCGATGGTTATCGCCTGCTTGCGTACCTTGAGCAGGGTGAAGTCAGGCTGATGACCCGTAATGGCCACGACTGGACCCACCGCTTCCCCTCGCTGGTCACAGCCCTGCAGCGGTTGCCTGCGAAATCGGCTCTGGTAGACGGTGAGATCGTGGTATTCGAAAACGATGGCTCCACCAGTTTCCGCAAGTTGCAGGCGCGCGTCGGTGGCCGTGGCGATACGGTTAACGAGGCCGGCTTGGTGTATCAGGTGTTCGATCTGTTGCACTTGGATGGCTACGATTTGGTCCGTACACCGCTAACGGACAGGAAGGAAGCGCTCAAGACGGTGCTTGATGCGCGGCCCGATGCGACAAACGAGCCTGTGCGTTATTCCGACCATATTCGGGGATACGGGCCGGCCTTTCTGGGCGAAGTCAGTGAAATGGGGCTGGAAGGCGTGATTTCAAAGCGTGCTGACGGTCCGTATCGTTCCGGCCGTGATGCCAGCTGGATCAAGACCAAGTGTATCCAGCAGGATGAGTTCGTGGTTGGTGGGTACATGCCGCCTTCGGGAAGCCGCAGCGGATTTGGCTCATTGTTACTGGGGGCCCATGGTGAACGTGGGCTTGAGTACCAGGGGCGCGTCGGTGCCGGTTTCTCTTCAAGACAGCTGCGTTGGTTCGAAAAACAATTTCAGCGGACACACGCCGACGATAGCCCATTTGTGGATGCCGTACCGGATAGCAAGGGGGCCCGCTGGGTTCAGCCCGAGTTGGTAGTAGACGTTGCCTTTGCCCAGCGTTCGCCCCGGGGGGTATTGCGCCAGCCTGTATTTCGGGGACTCAGGGAAGACAAGACTGCTGACGAAGTCAGGGTCGATGACGAGCGTGAGACCGGCGCCGATACCGAACAGCAGCAGGCTCCGCGCCCACCTGATAAGCGGACGGCCCGCAGTAAAGATCCTCGAGTTGCCGGTGTACGAATAACGCATCCCGACCGGTTACTGTTTCCCGAGAACGGCCTGACCAAGCTGGATCTCGCCCGATACTACGCGTCAGTTGCGGACTGGCTCCTCCCTCACTCAGCCCATCGGCCTTTGGCTATGGTGCGTTGTCCTGAAGGTAGGGCGGGGGAATGCTTCTTCCAGAAGAGTCCGGGGCGCACGCTGTCGGGTCGGCTGGAGCAGGTCAGCATTTCCGGTAACTCGGGCGCAGACAAGAATTTGGTGTACCTGGATTCAGCACAGGACCTGGTCTACCTCGCCCAGTTCGGTGTGATCGAGTTGCACCCCTGGGGCAGCCGCGTCGAGAACGTGGAAAGGCCGGATACACTCACTTTCGATTTCGACCCTGATCCTTCGCTTGAGTGGCGGGTGATTGTGTCCGTTGCCCGTCGACTGAACGAGATTCTGGACAACGCGGGTCTGACCGGATTCCCGCGTATTACCGGCGGCAAGGGCCTCCATATCGTCGTGCCGGTTGAGCCGGAGGCGGACTGGGACACTATCAAACAATTTGCCCGTTTTGTTTCAAGAATCCTGGTACAGGAACAGCCCAAACTGATGACGACCAATATGTCCAAGAGCCGTCGAAAGGGCCGGATTTTCCTCGATTACCTGCGCAACGGGCGGGGTGCAACCAGCATTGCCTCATATTCAGTGCGGGCACGGGACGGCGCACCGGTCGCTACCCCCTTGCGCTGGGATGAGGTGGCGCGAGTAGGGCGGGGTAACCGCTATACCGTGGCCAATTTGCCCCGGCGCCTGAGCTCCCTGGACCGGGACCCCTGGGCCGACTTCGAGGTCGCCCGCCGCAGGATCACTGTCGAAACCCTGGAAAAACTGGAGGCAGGCACGTGACAGATAACGCCGATCAACGCCCGCCCGACGACCACTGGTGGCTCTCGCCTGGCGGCGAGTACTGCCCGTTCTGCTCGGGCTCCTGGCATGCCGAGGCGCTGGCCTACTGTATGGCCTGTGATCGTCCGGTCTGCCACATCTGCGTGGCGGAGACGGTGGAGTCCGATGATCTGCTTTGTCCGGAATGTGCAGCGGAGCAGGGGAGCGACCCGGATGGAAGCGAAGCAGGCAAGGCAGAGGGCCGCTGATGGCAGCCCGTGCGATCTGGAAAGGTGTTGTGCGCTTCAAGAGCATTGCCGTGCCGGTCAAGCTCTATTCTGCGGTGGCCGACCGCACGGTTCATTTCCGTCTGCTGCACAGCAAGGATCACCAGCCGGTCAAGCAAACCATGATCAATCCTGAGACTGAAGATGTGATTTCCCGGGATGAGATGCTGCGGGCCTACCGCACCGGCGAGGGCGAGGAGGTACTGTTCAAACCTTCGGAGCTGGACGATCTGCAGCCGGAACCGTCCCGGGACATCGAAGTGCTGCGTTTCTATCCGCCGCGCGTGATCGACCATCGATGGTATGACCGACCCTACTACCTGGGGCCTGATGGCGACGAAACAGCGTATTTTGCACTTACGGAAGCACTGGAGAGTGCGGATCAGGAGGGCTTGGCGCGTTGGGTGATGCGCAAAAAGGAGTATGTCGGGGCACTGCGTCTTTACGAAGGCTATCCGATGCTGATGACCCTGCGCTATGCCGATCGGGTGATCTCGGCCGATGAGCTCAAGGCACCGGGCGGCAAGGCACTGGATGGCCGGGAACTGGACATGGCCCAAGAGCTTATCGGCATGCTCGATGCTTCCTTTACGCCGGAAGACTACCCGAACGAGTACCGGGAACGGGTACTCGAAATGATCGAGAAGAAGCGCAAGGGCGGTAAGGTCAAGCGCCCGCCGGCCAAGCGGGAGAAAGCCTCGGAAGATCTTTCCGGCGCCCTGGAGGCAAGCCTGAAGAGGATGAAGGATGGCAGCTAAACGGGCGTCTAATCAGAAGGCCGGGAAAGAGGAACAGGAAGACAACGCGCAGCCTTTCCAGCCGAGTCCCTTCTGGTCGGGGGTGATCTCTTTTGGCCTGGTGAGCCTGCCGGTCAGCCTGTTCCCGGCTAACCGTGGCCGACCGCTATCTTTACATATGGTGGATCAGGACGGTATGCCCCTGCGTCGGCGCTATTTCTGTGAGAAGGAGCATCGGGTTCTGGAGAACGAAGATCTGGTGCGGGGTTACCCGATCGAGAAAGACAAGTTCGTCATCATCCACGACGAAGACCTTGAGGCCGTGGCGCCGGAGAAGAGTCGGGAAATCGACCTGCGCCGATTCGTGCCGCTGGATGACATCAACCCGGTCTATTTCGAGCGAGGCTACTACCTCACGCCCAACTCCGGCGCCACCAAGCCTTACCGGCTGCTGGCCCGCAGCATGGCCCAGAAGAAGCGGGCTGGCGTGGCGACATTCGTCATGCGGGGCAAGGAATACATTATCGCGATCATTTCGGAGAAAGGCCTCTTGCGCGCCGAGACCCTCCGCTTCCAGGATGAGATCCGGTCGCCGGCGGATATCGGATTGCCTGAGTTGGAAAAGGCAGACCGCAAGCAGGTCAGCCAGATGACCCGGGCCATGAAGTCCCTGTCGACCAAGACGCTCGACCAAGATCTGCTACGGGACCGTGAGACCGAGCGCATCTTCAAGCGTATCGACAAGAAACTTTCTGCGGGAGAAGACGTGGTCCAGTTGCCAGAGGAAGTTGAGGATACCCCTGAGGAGGAAGGCCAGGTCGTGGACCTGATGCAGGTGCTCAAGCAGCGCCTGCAGGGCAAGGATCCGGGCGCTTCATCCGCGGAAAAGCGAGCACAATCCAAAGGACGTGGGTCACGCAAAGCTAACGGTAGTGAAAAGAAGGGTAGTGAAAACAGGAATAGTGGACAGAAGACAGCCAACAAGAGCCGGTCGGGCAAATCCCGGCAGAAGGAACTAGAGGCGCTTTCCCGTAATGAGCTCTACCAGCGCGCCCAGGACCAGTCGATTTCAGGGCGCAGCCACATGTCCAAGCAGGAACTCGTCGACGCGTTGCAGAAAGCCAGCTAGGAGGCGCGGTACACGCGTTCGACGTAAGACGCAAGTGCAGTATCGCGGCTTTCAGCTGCGTATTTCCGGCCCCGCGGGGCCCCGCCGGCCAGTAAAGCCGGCATCCGCACATACTGTGCGGCGCCTGCAGAGCAATGCAGGCATGCTCTAGATGTCCCTTAAAACGAGAATCAGCCAGACGACGGATTGGCTGCTGACATCTCGAAGTCTCCGCTGCCGAGCGCCTTTGCGCCGGTAAGCCCGGTGTGAATCTTGTCATCAATCCCGTGCCGTGCGCACGAGGCGTCGCAAGCCCTTTATGGGGCATTGCCTGTCTCGAAGCCCGTCTGGCGTGCATCACAAAACCTGAGTCAAAAGGAGTGACTGAAATGGCCGAAAGGTTCACCTACAAAGATGGCCGCGCGGGAAAAGGCGGCGAATACCACCAGGAAGAGACCGGGGATCAGCATACCCTGACTACCCAGCAGGGCTGTCCGGTCGCTGACGACCAGAATTCCCTCAGGGCCGGGGCGCGGGGCCCAACCCTCATGGAAGATCACGTGATGCGTGAGAAGATCTTCCACTTCGACCACGAGCGCATTCCGGAGCGTGTCGTGCATGCCCGGGGCTACGGGGCACATGGCTATTTCGAGAACTATGAGTGCCTGTCCGACATTACCTCGGCGGACCTCTTCCAGCGCCCCGGAGAACAGACCCCCGTATTTACCCGCTTCTCTACTGTGGCAGGCAACAAGGGCTCGTTCGACCTGGCCCGGGACGTACGGGGTTTTGCTACCAAGTTCTACACCAAAGAAGGTAACTGGGACCTGGTGGCAAATAACATTCCCGTGTTCTTCATTCAGGACGCTATGAAGTTCCCAGATTTGGTGCACGCGGCAAAGCAGGAGCCGGACCGCGCGTTTCCCCAGGCCCAGACCGCTCACGACAACTTCTGGGACTTCTCCACGCTGATGCCGGAAAGCATGCACATGCTCATGTGGATCATGTCTGACCGCGCGATTCCCCGCTCTTTCCGATTCATGGAAGGTTTCGGTGTGCACAGCTTCCGTCTGGTCAATGCCCAGGGCGAAATGAAATTCGTGAAGTTCCACTGGAAACCCAAGCAGGGGTTGCAATCCGTCGTCTGGAACGAGGCATTGAAGATTAATGGCGCTGATCCCGACTACCATCGCCGGGATCTCTGGCATGCGATCCAGAGCGGGGACTATCCGGAATGGGAACTGGGGCTGCAGGTCTTCGACGAAGAGTTTGCAGAGAAGTTTGATTTCGACGTGCTGGACGCCACCAAGATTATTCCCGAAGAAGAAGTGCCCGTGCGCAAGGTAGGCAAACTGGTGCTCAACCGGATGGTGGATAACTTCTTCGCCGAGACCGAGCAGGTTGCTTTCTGTACCCAGAATATCGTGCCTGGTATCGACCATTCGGACGATCCGCTGCTGCAGGGACGGAATTTTTCCTACCTGGACACCCAGCTCAAACGGTTGGGCGGACCCAACTTTACGCAAATCCCCATCAATGCCCCCAAGTGCCCGATGCATCACTTCCAGCAGGACGGCCATATGGCCATGCAGAATCCGATTGGGCGCTCGAACTATGAGCCCAACAGTTGGGGCGACGGTGGCGGCCCACGGGAAAATCCGGAAAAGGGTTTCAACACCTATCCCTCCCACGTCGAAGGCGACAAGCAGCGTGTACGGTCCGAGACCTTTTCTGACCACTACAGTCAGGCCCGGCAGTTCTATAAGAGCCAGACCCAGATTGAGCAGCGTCACATCGCCAACGCCTTTGTCTTCGAGCTGAGCAAGTGTGAGCGGCTCGATATCCGCGAACGGATGGTGTCGCACCTGCTCAATATCGATGACGACCTGGCCAACGAGGTTGCAAAGGGACTTGGTCTGGCGGAAATGCCTGAGGCAGCGGAGGCGGCCATGCCCACCCGGCAGGACCTCAAGGAATCGCCTAAGCTCAGCATCCTGCTGAACGGTCCGGATAGCTTCAAGGGCCGCAAGGTCGGGCTGTTACTGACCAATGGTGCAGATTCCGGGATCATCGACGGCATGAAACAGGCCATCGAGGATGAAGGCGCCGAGATGAAAGTGGTCACTCCAACTATAGGCGGTATCAAGGACAGCGTTGGGCGCCATATTCCGGCGGATGAGAAGCTGGATGGGGGGCCATCGGTGCTCTTCGACGCTGTGGTCGTGGTCCCATCGGATGATGAAATAGATATGTTGGCCAAAGATGCTACAGCCCGAGACTTCGTCAACGATGCGTTTTCGCACTGCAAATTCATCGGTTACGTATCGCAGGCCAACAAGCTCTTCGCCAGCGCCGGCCTCGACCAGATGCTGGATAAAGGCTGCATTCCGGTCGACGATCCGGCATCGGCCAAGACCTTCATCGAGGCCTGTCGGAAGCTTCGCTATTGGGAGCGTGAACCGGCCGTGGATCAGTTCTGATCAGCGGTTCGGATGAGTGGTTCAAGCGGATCGGCGCCCCTTAGGCGCCGTTTCCGCCCCTTCTTCAACGTATGCTGCGGCTAGCCAGGATGGTTCGCGACTAGCCAGAATGATTAAGGTAACGTTGCAGCTCCGGCCCAAAAGCCGCATGCACGCCCAGCCGCTTCATCATCCAGTAATGGCCGGCGATCAGACGGTCGATAAAGATGCTCTCCACCGGCGGCTTGAAGTAGTCCAGGTACTTGAACACAGTCGTGGTCTTGGCGGCGACGTGCTTGTGGATCTCGGATTCAGCGAAATTATAGGGCGCGTCGGTGCTGAAGGGCTTAATCAGGATATCCCTCCACATGGCGTAGTAGGCCTCGTCCACCGCGGGCTGGCTTTCCACCCGGGCCCCGAGGTCGATCAGGTGGCGGTCGAGGGCTTCGTAGTCCTCGTCCAGGGCGGCGATCAGCGCCTTGCGGTAGGCTTCGACGATCTCCGGCTTGAGCTTCTTGACGCAGCCGAAGTCGTACATGATCAGCGTGCCGTCCGGTCGGAAAGCAAAATTACCGGCATGGGGATCGCCATGAATGCAGTGGAAGCGGAATAATTGGTCCGCCATGGTGGCGAAGATCCGGGTGCCGATAGCGTTGACGGTATCCTGGTCGTAGTGCTCCGGGGTGACCTGACTGATGTGGTCGCCCTCCACCAGCTCCAGCGTCAACACGCGGCGGCCGGAATGGCTGTCGATAACGCCGGGGATCAGGACGTTCTCATCGTCCTTGTGGAAATCGCGGAACAGCTTGATGTTCCGTGCTTCGTTCTCGTAGTCCAGCTCCTCATGTAAACGCTCGCGGATCTCGCCGAAGAGCTGGTCCACGCTCTCCTTTGGCATTTTCAGCAGACCGCCAAGCTTCAGGGCAGTCCTTAGCTGGCGCAGGTCTGAATCGCAGGATTCGTCGACGCCGGGGTACTGCACCTTGACGATCACATCCTCGCCTGAATGCAGCCGTGCGCGATGTACCTGGCCGATGGAGGCTGCGGCGTAGGGCTTCTCTTGCAGGTACTCGAAGGCTTCTCCCAACGGCTTGCCCAACTCCCGCTCGACCTGCTCGACGATCACATCGAACGGCATGGGCGGGGCTTCTTTCTGCAGCTTTTGCAGCGCGTCGGAGAATTCCTTGGGCAGGAAATCCTGGGTCTGGGAGGCGATTTGCCCCACCTTCATCACCGCTCCCTTGAGCTCGCCCAGGGTGTCGGCGATCTGACCGGCCATGCGGGTATAGTTTTCGCTGCGGGCGGCTTCGTCCTCCTCACGCCCCAGGAAGCGGCGCGCCCTCTGGCCCGCATACTGGCCCGCAACCGAAGCGGTCATGCCAGCTAACTTGAAGAAACGGCCCTTGCGTGTGGTGACCGGTTTTTTGGCCATGCGTTATCCCGGAGTGTGTACGTGATGATGTTGTCAGACCGTTTGTACGGAGACGACGGGGCTCGGGTTTACTGCTCGATGCCTTAACTGAAGAGAGTTTAACCCGTGGCCCATCCCGTCCCGAAGGAGCCGACTTTGCATCGGTCGTGAAGAGGTGGCCCTTTGTCAGATCACCCGGGTTTCGATCAACAGCTGTTCGTTCAACTGCAGGGACAGTTTCTGCCCGGGAACGAGGGCTCCCACGCCCTCGGGCGTTCCCGTTAGGATGACGTCGCCGGGCGTCAGCGTGAAATGCTCGCTGATATGAGCGATCAGCGGAACGATGGGGAGCAGCATATCCCAGGAAGACCCGTTCTGCTGACGGTGGTCGTCAATGTCCAGTGCAAAGGTAATCGCTTCGTCGAGGTGGATCGCCTTCGCCGGTACGAAGGGCGAGAGCGGGCAGGCGCCATCGAAGGCCTTGGCCCGTTCCCACGGGTGCCCGTCGGCCTTGAGCTGGCTTTGGACGTCGCGCAGGGTCAGGTCCAGGGCGAGGCCATAACCAATGATGGCTTCCCGTACCTCGTCCTCGTAAGCATCGGTGAGCGGTTTGTCGATCAGAATGGCCAGCTCGGTCTCGAAATGGACTTCACCGCGGCCCTGGGGCAGGCGGATGGGTTCTTCCATAACCTTTGCCGCCGTGGCCGGCTTCATGAACAGTAGTGGCGTATCGGGGACAGGATTATCCAGTTCCCTGGCGTGAGCCGCATAATTGCGACCCACGCACACAATCTTGCCGAGTGGCAGTTCTATCGGATTACCGGTGTGCCAGAAGTGCTGGTAGCCGTGCATGGTACGCGTCGTCCCTGGAGAGAAGAGGTCTTGGTCAAACCTTGCCACTGCTGGCGAACGGAATCAATCGCCTTCGAACTGACAGACCGTGTAGACCTGCAGACCCTCGTCCCGCAGCTTCTGTGACCCGCCCAGGTCCGGCAGATCGATCATGGCGGCGACTTCCAGTATCTCGGCGCCAATACGCCGGATCAAGCGTGAAGCGGCTAGCATCGTGCCGCCGGTGGCAATCAGGTCATCCACCAGCACGACCTTGTCTCCGGGCTTGAACGCATCCTTGTGGAGTTCGACGGACGCCGTGCCGTACTCGAGTTGATAATCTTCCACCAGCGTGTCAAACGGCAGTTTGCCTTTCTTGCGCACCAGCACCAGGCTGGCATTCAGCTCGTAAGCGAGGGCGGAGCCAATAATGAAGCCGCGGGCATCGACGGCGGCGACGGCATCGATTTCGTGACCGTGGTAACGGTGTACAAAGGCATCGATCAGCTTGCGAAAGGCCGTGCGGTCCTGCAGGACCGTGGTGATGTCGCGAAACTGTACACCCGGCTTGGGCCAGTCGGGCACGGTGCGGATGGCTTTCTTGATGCTTTCGGAAAAGTAGTCCATGGGGTCAGGCCTCGGTCGGGTGGCGCAGGCTAGCCTGCGCCACCCGGTTTATTCGCTCAGGAAGATGAATTTGAGGATGAAGATGATGGCAATGATTACCACGCTGGCGTTCAGGTGGGACCACCGGCCGCTCAGCGCCTTGAGCACCGCATAGGTGATGAAGCCCAGCGCGATACCGTTGGCAATGGAGAACGTCAGCGGCATCATTAACGCGGTCACCACGGCGGGTGCGGCGTCCGTGACGTCATCCCAGTCGATCAGTTTCAGGCCGCTGGTCATCAGCACCGCGACGTAGAGTAGAGCCGGCGCCGTAGCATAGGCCGGGATGATGCTGGCAATCGGCGACAGCAGCAGACATGCCAGGAACAGGATAGCGACCACAACCGCCGTTAGCCCGGTCCGGCCGCCGGCGGAGATCCCGGCGGTGGACTCGATATAACTGGTCGTCGTGGAGGTGCCGAGTGCCGCACCGGACATGGTGGCCACGGAATCCGACATGAGCGCCTTGCCCAGGCGCGGCAGCTTACCGTCCTTGTCCAGCAGGCCGCCGCGTTGAGCGGCACCAATCAGGGTGCCGGACGTGTCGAACAGGTCGACGAACAGGAACGCGAAGACGATGCTGATCATGCCGACGTTCAGTGCGCCGGCGATGTCCAGTTGCAGGAAGGTAGGAGCCAGGCTGGGCGGAGCGGAAACGAAGCCTTCGTACTTCACCAGGCCCAACATCATGGCGATCACGGTAACGGCGATGATACCGATCATCACCGCCCCAGTAATCTGTCGGTAGGACAGCGCACAGATCAAGGCAAAACCGCCAAAAAAGAGCAGGGCTTCGGCTGCCTTTACTTCACCCAAACCTACCAACGTTGCCGGATGATCGACAACGATGCCGGCATTCTTAAAGGCGATCAGCGCCAGGAAGAAACCAATACCTGCGGAAATGCCGAAGCGCAGGGACAAGGGGATGCTGTTGATGATCCACTCGCGCACCTTGAAGATGCTGAGCAGGAAGAAAATCAGGCCGGACAGGAAGACGGCGCCAAGCGCCACCTGCCAGCTGTAACCCATGCTGCCGACGACCGTGAAGGCGAAGAAGGCGTTGAGACCCATCCCCGGCGCCAACGCAATCGGATAGTTCGCCCATAGTCCCATGATCAGGGTGCCGATGGTCGCGGCAAGACAGGTCGCTACGAAGACCGCGCCAAAATCCATGCCCGTAGCCGACAGGATGCTGGGGTTGACCACGATGATGTAGGCCATCGTGAGGAATGTGGTGATGCCTGCGATGACCTCCCGGCGCACATCCGTGCCGTTGGCCTGGAGTTTGAAGAATTTGTCGAGCATGGGTCTGCCTTAAATGAGTGAAAGCAAATTCAGGTTTGGGAATTCTTATACTCAAAATGAGGTGCAAATCTTAACGGCCACGCGGGCTGAGGCCAAGAAAAGACCCGGCAAAGCGGGTGGCTATTGCAGCTTTTAACGCTTTTGTGCACCGCGCCAACTCATTCTTTCCCGCCTGGAGATAAAAAAATGTAAAAGCCGGACATCCCGTGAATCCTTGCCCGTAGCTCATACGTAACGAATTGCGATGGTCGACGGGCAACAGTCCCGCGCCCTTTCGAGATAGCGACTTTCCGACGCCCTATACTCTTCCCGGTAGGGGCAATCAGATCGCCACCTGAGCGAAGGAGCAAAGGAATGGGACTGATCAGACTGGTATACGCCAGCGAAGCAACGTTCGCCGAACAGCCCGACGAACAGGGTATCGAGCCTCATGTCGGCCGTATCCTGATGGCATCTCGCCGCAATAATCCGACCCTCGGCCTGGTGGGCGGGCTCTATTACGGTGACGGCCACTTCTTCCAGTGTCTCGAGGGCGAATCTGGCAAGGTCCACGACCTCTACAACCGCATCCGCGATGATGATCGCCATCGCAAGGTCACCCTCCTGCTTGAGGAGCCGATCGATGATTACGCCTTCGAGGACTGGTCCATGAAGTATGTGCCCCTTGAGACGTCGGTCACATCCTTCCTCAACCAGCGTGGTCTGGAGAGCTTCGATCCGTTTGCTTTCGATGCCGCAACGACCCGGGCGATGGTACATCTGATGCGCAGGGAATCAGACCGTGCGCCGACGATGGGGGCTGCCAAAAGCCTGGCTGCCGACAGCGCTCCCGCAGGAATGGCGCGTGCGGGGTTGGTTGCCGTAGCCGTCGTTATCGTCGTGGTCGCTATCGCGGCGAGCTGGTTTCTTGTCTAGGAGGCCTCAAGGCGTTTCATTTGGCGGTTGTGCCACCGGGACAGCGAGAGCAGGGCGACAATGGCGCCACCCAGGCACCAGAGCATGTCGGATTGGGTATCCCAAACGTACCCCTGGGTTCCCAGGAAGGCTTCGGCCTCCTGGCCACTGGCCAACGCCACCCACCACTCAATAAGTTCGTAGAACGCACTCAGGGCCAGTGCGAAGCACACGACAAAGAAGTTCGTCCAGCGTTTACCGTTGATTACCTCCAGGCGAACCACGATTTCCCGCGCGATCATGACCGGCACGAAGCCCTGGGCGAAATGCCCCAACTTATCGTAGTTGTTGCGCTCCCAGCCGAAGACCTCACCCAGCCAATCGAACAGGGGCACTTCCGCATAGGTGTAGTGGCCACCGACGATCAGGATGATGCTGTGAATCAGGATCAGCACATAAAGTAGCGGTGTCAGCGGGAAACGGCTGCGGGTGATTGCCAGGGCCACGAAACCAAGCACGGCAGGCATGACTTCCAGCACCCAGGTCAGGGGATCGAAAGGGTCGATGGCGGACCAGATCAGAACAGCGGCAAAAGCGCCGACCCAGGCGTAAGTCATTGTCGTTGATTCCCTTGTAATGAAGCTATGAATGTTGTTTATGGAGAAGAATAACTGATATTGATTTGCCTCATTTTTGTAATCGCATTAGCTTGAGGCCTTTCATCTGCGGTATCAAATGCCATAGCTCACCGACGAATAAAACCAATAGGAGAGGTCCTTAATGCGCGCGATTCTCTGCAAGGAATACGGCCCGGCTGAAAGCCTGGTTATCGAAGATGTAAAGTCTCCGGAAGCCAAAGGCAGCGGCGTCAAGGTTCGCGTCAAGGCCGCTGGCCTGAATTTCCCGGATACGCTGATTATCGAAGGCAAGTATCAGCTCAAGCCCACCATGCCGTTTTCACCGGGCGGCGAGATGGCTGGCGAAGTGCTGGAAGTGGGCGAGAAGGTCACCCGTTTCAAGCCGGGTGACCGGGTCATGGGCTTGACCGGCTTCGGTGCCTTCGCCGAGGAGATCGTGGCGGCTGAGGCCAACCTGCTGCCGGTACCTGATGGCATGAGCGACGAGGAAGCCGCCGCCTTTACCATGGTTTACGGCACGTCTTATCACGCGCTCAAACAGCGGGCGAACATCCAGCCGGGGGAAACCCTGCTGGTATTGGGCGCCAGCGGTGGTGTAGGACTTGCGACGGTAGAGTTGGGCAAGGCCATGGGCGCGCATGTTATTGCCGCGGCCAGCAGCGCCGAGAAGCTGGAAGTGGCCAGGCAGGCTGGTGCGGACGAGTTGCTCAACTACGCCGAAGAGCCGCTCAAGGACACGCTCAAGAAGATGACCAATAACAAGGGCGTGGACGTCATCTATGATCCGGTCGGTGGTGATTTCACCGAACAGGCTCTGCGTGCAATGGCCTGGAACGGACGTCATTTGGTCATTGGCTTTGCTGCCGGCGACATTCCCAAGGTGCCCGCCAATCTGACCCTGCTCAAGGGTTGTGCATTGATCGGCGTATTCTGGGGCAACTTCACCCGCATGGAACCCGAGGTCAGCGCCCAGAACATGAAGGACCTTCTGAAGCTCTACGGTGAGGGCAAGATCAAGCCGAAGATCAGCGAGACCTTTGCGTTCGAGGATTATGTGGGTGCCTTGAACGCCCTGACCGGGCGCACCGCGACGGGTAAGGTTGTTCTGAAAGTCGGCTGAATGGGGTGAGTCCACCTCATTGGACCGATGACTAGCTCCAGAAATGTAGCCGACGCTTCAGCTTCGGAGGGCCCGCCAGGGCCCCGGGAATATCGGCAGGCCTGCGGCCTGCTCGGAAGCTGAAGCGTCCGCTACATGCTCGTGCGATCAATCCGGTTCAGGTGTCAGAGATTGATCTCGTCGTTTTCAACCTGATCACCGCCTTGAGTTCGACCTCGTATAGTGGGGTTCGCCGTTAGCTCCAGAAATGTAGCCGAAGTTTCAGCTTCGGAGGGCCCGCCAGGGCCCCGGGGGGATATCGGCAGGCCTGCGGCCTGCTCGGAAGCTGAAGCGTCCGCTACATGCTCGTGCGATCAATCCGGTTCAGGTGTCAGAGATTGATCTCGTCGTTTTCAACCTGATCACCGCCTCGAGTCCCAACCTCGTATAGTGGGGTTGGCCATTAGCTTTAGAAATGTAGCCGATGCTTCAGCTTCGGAGGGCCCGCCAGGGCCTCAGGACATATCGGCAGGCCTGCGGCCTGCTCGGAAGCTGAAGCGTCCGCTACATACTCGTGCGATCGATCCGGTTTAGGTGTCAGAAATTAATCTTGCCGTTTTCAACCTGATCATCGCCTCAAGTCGTCGGCCACTAGCTTTAGAAATGTAGCCGACGCTTCAGCTTCGGAGGGCCCGCCAGGGCCCCGGGGATATATCGGCAGGCCTGCGGCCTGCTCGGAAGCTGAAGCGTCCGCTACATGCTCGTGCGGTCGCCCGGCTCGGGGTCAGAAATTGATTTCGCCGTTTTCAATCTGCCCAGCCAGTCCCGCATCCAAGCGCGTATATTCCTGGGTCTTGGGCAGCCAGGCATAAACGGCCTCACCGTCCCGATCCAACGAAAAGCCCGCCTTCTTCAGATCCACCTTCTTGTACTTGAAGGTCCCGGTTTTCTCGATAGCTGACGTCACCCTTACAAAGACTGGAATGGCATAGGGCGGCAGGTTCTCCTGCAGGTAGCGGAAGAGTGCCTGTACGTCGAAGTCGTCGACTTTGCCCTGTTGCGGCACAAGGGTCACCATGCCGGCTTTTCCGTTGGTGCCGGGGATCTCCACGCCATAGACGATGGCTTCCTCGACCAGGCCGGATTCGTCGATGATGTTTTCAACTTCGGTGGTGGAGACGTTCTCGCCCTTCCAGCGGAAGGTGTCGCCCATGCGGTCCACGAACTGGAGGTGGCGCCAGCCGATTTCCTTCAGCACGTCGCCGGTATTGAACCAGGCGTCGCCTTTCTTGAAGGCGTCCCGCAGGATCGAGTTCTCCGTGGCGTCTTTCTGGGTGTAGCCTTCGAAAGCCCACTTGGCGGTGATTTCACCCAAAAGCAGGCCAGGCTCGCCTTGCTTGACCTTCTCCATGCGGCCCTTGCTGTCGCGGATCGGGTCCCGGGTGCCTTCGTGATACTTCACCAGCGCATACGGCGCTGT
This sequence comes from Marinobacter nanhaiticus D15-8W, assembly GCF_036511935.1. Classification (NCBI taxonomy): domain Bacteria; kingdom Pseudomonadati; phylum Pseudomonadota; class Gammaproteobacteria; order Pseudomonadales; family Marinobacteraceae; genus Marinobacter; species Marinobacter nanhaiticus. The sequence goes on from NZ_AP028878.1 coordinate 1,794,272, forward strand.
GGTGAAGCCGACGGTGTTCTCCATATTGAAGAAGTTGCTGAAGCCGATATTGCCCTCGCTGGAAGCGTAGAGCTCGGCCACGGTCTCGATACCGAAGCGCTCCTTGAACGGCCGCCAGATGGACGGGCGCAGGCCATTGCCGATCATTTTGGTCAGGCCGTGGTTCCGGTCGTCGGGGCTGGGAGGCTGGTTGAGCAGGTAGCGGCACAGCTCGCCCACATAGCCGAATGTCGTGGCGCCGTAGCGGCGTACGTCGTTCCAGAATTCGCTCGCAGAAAACCTGCGCCGCAGGGCGATGGCGGAACCCCCGGAAAGCACCGAGCCCCAACACACCAGCAACGCGGTGGCGTGGTAAAGCGGCAACGTGGAATAGAGCACGTCGTTGGGCCCCATGTTCAACGTCATCAGGCCAAAGCCGCCGTATGCCTTGATGAACTTGCGGTGGGAGCCGCACGCCGCTTTGGGCAGGCCCGTCGTGCCGGAGGTGTAAATGTAGACGGCGGTGTCACCGAGGCGCGGGCCATTCTTGACGGTGGGGTTATCTCCGCGATAGCCGCTGAGTTTCTGCGCCAGATTGATGTAGCCCTTCGGCGTCTCACCGAAATCATGGATGGAGTCCGTATCCGGCAGGAAGTGGTAGGGCGAAGAATGACCGAAGGCAACGTGGTCGCGTACGCCTTCGAAACTCTCCAGCAGCTCCTCGCCGACAACGATCAGTTGGGGCGCGATCAGGTTGATGCTGTGCTCCAGCACCTTGCCTTTCTGTGAAGTATTGAGCATCGCGCAGGCCACACCGATCTTGGCGGCGCCGGCGACCATGGCCAGCAGCTCCGGGCGGTTCTCCAGCAGGATGGCGATGCTGTCGCCCTTCTTCAGGCCCTGGGCGCGGAGGTAATGGGCGATGCGATTGGCCCAGGCGTTGAATTCGGTGTAAGTGAGCCGGCGGTCGTCGTACATCACCGCCGGGCGGGACCCGTATTTCTGGGCATTGCGTTCGATCAGGGTGCCTAGGGTCAGTTCCTTGCGGTCGTCCTTGATGGAATAGTAGTACAGGCCCTTGGCGATGGCCGGGACCCGGCGCATGACGCCGGGCAACTGGCGGGCTATGTCGCGAACAGAAATGGTGTCTTGGGTCATGCTGCAGTCCAGTGTCTTGTGGTGAGGTTTTTCCCGACTCCAGATCACAGCACGCCTGGAGCTCTAGTCTAGAAACAGATCCGGCAACAGCGGTTTGTCCCCGGCCGAATAGCGGTAGCCCTCGAAATCCGTCACACCGGCCTCCCGCAATACATCTTCATCGATCAGCAGCTTGCCGGTCAGGGTTTCGTGGCTGTGGCCCAGTATGGTGGTCGCCGCGTCGGCCATGATTTCCGGCTTACGACCTTGGGCCATCATTTCGGGTCCGCCGACTTCGTACTCAATAGCGGCCGTGGCGATCAGTGTCTTGGGCCAGAGCGAGTTTACGGCGACCCCGTAGTTCCTGAATTCCTCCGCCATGCCCAACGTCAGCATCGACATGCCGTATTTTGTGGTGGTGTAGGCCCCGTATTGGGCGAACCACTTAGGCTCGATATTCAGCGGCGGCGACAAACTCAGGATATGCGCCCGCTCGGACTGCTTGAGCCAGGGCAGGGCAGCCTGGGAACAGGTGAAAACCGCGCGGGCATTGACCTGGTGCATCAGGTCGTAACGTTTGACCGGCAGTTTCTCCACGCCCTGTAAACGGATCGCCCCTGCGTTGTTGATCAGAGCATCGATACCACCGAAATGCTCGCCCGCCTGGTCGACCTTTTCCTTGACCATCCTCTCGTCACGCACATCCAGTACCAGTGCCAGGGCTTTGCCCCCGGCCTCTTCGACTTCCTCGGCGACTGAGTGAATCGTGCCGGGCAGCTTGGGATGTGGTTCATCCGATTTTGCAGCGATCACCACGTTGGCGCCTTCCCGGCCGCAGGCCAGGGCGATGGCCCGGCCGATGCCGCGGCTGGCGCCTGTAATGAATACGGTTTTGTCCTTCATGCTCATGCCGATGCTCCTTCATTGGATGGTGTTTCCTCGCCGGATAGCGCAACCAGCAACTGCCGACGTTTGACCTGAGTGCCTGTGGTGACATGGACCGTTTCGACGATGCCGTCACGCTCGGCAACCAGCGGGTGTTCCATCTTCATGGCTTCCAGCACTACCAGCGTATCACCCCGTTGCACGTTCTGACCCGGCTCGGCACGCACATCGATAATAGCGCCGTCCATGGAGGCCAATACGCGGTCTGAGGCTCCGCCGTCCAGCATTGAAACCGGAGCATGGGTTACGTCCCGAACACAAAAAGCCCGGCTGAGCTGCTGCAAATATAGGCGATCGCCACAACGCTGATATTGGCAACGCTGACGAACGCCGTTGTCTATATAGTCCAGCTCGTGCTCCCCCAGCGAGGTCACCTCAAGCGTAGCGGACGAGTCACCGTCGGCAATCGTGAGTCTTTGCCGGTCCCATAATAAGCGAACGTCGTGATATTGATCGTCGACCGCCAGGCGCAGCGGCAAGGGCGTTGGCAGGCTATTGCTCCAGCGGCTGGTGGAGACGTCGTCGTAACTGAGCAGCAGAGCTGCCAACCCCAGCTCTTTTAGTGATGCGCGACCGGTCTGCATTGACGGATCGTCGGCGAAATCATTATCGAGGAACGCGGTTGTAGCCTCGCCGGCGATGAAGCATGGATGGGCCATAATCCGGCTGAGGAAACCCCGGTTGGTGGTCACGCCAAATACGCGGGTATCTTCCAGGGCCCGTTTCAGGCGGCGAATGGCCTCGGTGCGGGTCTCGCCATAGGCAATCACTTTCGCCAGCATCGGATCGTAGAACGGCGAGATGGCATCGCCGGTACGTACGCCGCTGTCGTAGCGCAGCCCCGGCAATTCTGCCGGTGAATAGTCGAACAGCGTGCCAGTCTGCGGCATAAAGTCGGTGGCGGGATCCTCGGCGTAGAGCCGCACTTCCACGGCATGACCGGTCAACCGGATATCATCCTGGGTCAGGGGGAGCGTTTCGCCTTCGGCCACGCGGATCTGCCATTGGACCAGGTCCTGTCCCGTTACCAGCTCAGTCACCGGGTGCTCGACTTGCAGTCGGGTGTTCATCTCCAGGAAATAGAAGTTGCGGTCTTTGTCCACGAGGAATTCGACAGTGCCCGCGCCAACGTAGTCGCAGGCCTTGGCCGCCTTGACCGCGGCGTCGCCCATGGCTTCCCTCAACGCCGGCGTCATGAATGGAGAAGGGGCCTCCTCTACCACCTTCTGGTGCCGGCGCTGGATCGAACAGTCACGCTCGCCCAGGTGGATCACGTTACCGTGACGGTCAGCAAAGACCTGAACCTCGATATGGCGAGGCTCGATGACCGCCTTCTCAAGGATCAGCTCATCGTCGCCGAAGGCATTCTTCGCTTCCGAGCGGGCACGCTGGATCTGGTCTGGTAGCTGGGCGGCCTCACGGACGAGCCGCATGCCGCGGCCACCGCCGCCTGCGGAGGCCTTGATCATCGCCGGAAAGCCCATTTTTTCCGCGGCGTCCTGCAATGCTTCGTCGGAAGCATTGGCCTGCTCAAAGCCGGGTACAACGGGCACCCCCGCTTCCTGCATAGCGATCTTCGATCTTCGCTTGCTGCCCATCAGCTCGATGGCCTCGGCAGGTGGCCCGATAAAGACCAGCCCGGCATCGACGCAGGTGCTTGCAAAGGCGGCGTTTTCCGACAGGAAGCCATAGCCGGGGTGGATGGCATCCGCGCCTGTGCGTTTGGCCGCCTCGAGGATAGCTTCGATGTTCAGGTAGGAGGCGTTGACCGTAGCAGGCCCGATACAGACGGCTTCTTCGGCGGTATGGACATGCAAGGCATCTTTATCGGCATCGCTGTATACCGCCACAGTGCGATAGCCCAGGGCGTGGGCTGTGCGCATGATGCGGACTGCGATCTCGCCCCGGTTGGCAATCAGAATCTTGTTGAGCATGCCCGTCGTCCTATGTGTCGTTTTTGGCGGCCCAGGCCGGTGGGCGTTTCTGCATGAACGCCAGGGTGCCCTCCGCCCCCTCCTCGCCGCGCACGGTTTCAGCGAACTGCTGGGCTGCTTCGTCCAGCAAATCGCTCATGGGCACCGTGCCGGCTTGATGCAGCAGCGCCTTGGTAGCGGCGGTCGCTTGCGGTGCACAGCGAATAAGCTGGTCTATGGCCGCGTCAGTCGCGGCGGCCAGGGCGCTTTCATTCTCCACCACCTGATGCACGATACCCAGCCGTTGGGCCTCGGCACCGTCGATCTTCAGGCCGAGCAGTGCCAGGCGGCGAGCCTGGGTCAGGCCGATGCGTTCCACCACGAAAGGCGCGATTTGCGCGGGAATAATGCCTAGGCTGGTTTCCGGCATGGCAAAGCGGGCGTTTTCTGCGGCAATAGCCAGATCACTGACGCAGGCAAGACCAAAACCGCCGCCCATCACGGCGCCTTCGAGTACCGCAATGACCACTTGCGGTGCTTCGTTGACCTGCTGGATCAGGCGACCGAATGCGCGATTCAGGTCGCGGAAAGGATCTTTGCCGGCCCCGGGCTTCTGGGAACGGGCCGCCGCCATATCGCGGATATCGCCTCCTGCACAGAAGTGCCCGCCGGCGCCGCGTAGAATTATGGCGCGAATGGTGCAATCGGCCGCGATCTGATCGAACACCGTCGACATCTCCCGCACCATATCCAGGCTCATCGCATTGCGGCTCTCGGGCCGGTCGAGGGTGAGGTGCAGGATGGCGCCATACTGGCGCAGGGAAAGCGTCTGGCAGTCAGGCAGCGTGCTCATTGTGCCTCCTCAGTCCTTACGCTTGCCGGGCAGGATACCCATCAGCTTGCAGATGATGCCCAGCATGATTTCGTCGGCACCGCCGCCGATGGAGACCAGCCGCACGTCGCGGAAGGCCCGGGACAGCGGGTTATCCCACATGTAGCCCATACCGCCCCAGTATTGCAGGCAGCTGTCGGTGACTTCCCGGCCCAGGCGACCGGCCTTCAGCTTGGCCATGGAGGCCAGGCGCGTCACATCCTTGCCCTGCACATGCAGTTCGCAGGCCTGGTAGGTGAGGGCGCGCAGCGCTTCGACTTCGGTCTGCAACTCGGCCAGACGGAAATGGATGGACTGGTTGTCGATCAACGGCTGACCGAAGGTCTGGCGCTCACGGCAGTAGTTGATGGTCACCTCGATGCAGTGCTCCAGCGCCTTGATCACGTTGGCCGCGCCCCACATGCGTTCCTCCTGGAACTGCACCATCTGCATCATGAATCCGGTGCCTTCGGCGCCGATACGGTTGCGCTGTGGCACGCGCACATCGTCGAAAAACACCTGGGCGGTTTCGGACGAGCGCATGCCCAGCTTGTTCAGGTGCGGCGAGAATGAGATGCCCGGCGTATTCATGGGCACCATGATCAGCGACTTGTTCTTGTGAGGCTTGTCGTCGGAGGTGTTCGCCAGCAGGCAGATGAAATCGGCGCTGGGGGAGTTGGTGATCCACATCTTGGCGCCATTGATGATGTAATCGTCGCCGTCCTTGCGGGCGGTGGTTTTCATGCCGGCTACATCGGACCCTGCACCGACTTCGCTCACGCCGATACAGCCCACCATTTCCCCGGCAATGGCCGGCGCCAGGAACTCCCGTTTGAGCTCATCCGAGCCGAAGCGGGCCAGGGCAGGGGTACACATGTCGGTTTGTACGCCGACTGCCAGAGGTACGCCACCGCAATGGGCGGTGCCCAGCTCTTCGGCGACGACCAGGTTGTAGCTGTAGTCCAGACCCATGCCGCCGAACTCCTCCGGCTTATGGACGCCCAGCAGGCCCAGGTTGCCCAGTTTCCCGAAGAGGTCGTGGATGGGGAATCTGCCCGCCTCCTCCCAGTCGTCGCAGTGGGGGTTGATCTCCTTCTCGACGAAGTCGCGGACGGTCTTGCGTAAGGCTTCGTGTTCTTCGGTGAATAGCATGTGGATCCCCTTGTTATGTTTATTGCCTGTGGTGGCTATTGTTCTTTTGGCTTTGTCTTTATGTAGCCGACGCTTCAGCTTCGGAGGGCCCGCCAGGGCCCCGGCGTTTCGTATCGAACTCAGATCGAAGCCAATCGACACCATCGCCGGAGGAAAGGACAAGGATGTCCTTGACCGAAATAGCGGGCCATGGATGGCCCTCTAGGGCGGCGCAGGCGATGGTGTCCATTGGCTTCAGGTACCGGCGTCCGAAGTCATGGGCACCTTCGGCGCCTCCGAAGCTAAAGCGTCGGCTACATGCTCGTGCAAACCCTCAGAAGCGTGCTACGCCAAAGCTGTTTGGGCGTAGCTCCCGCTGTTCCGCCTCCCGACAGACCGAGAGCACCAACGCCAGTACTTTGCGCGTGTCTCTCGGATCAATCAGCCCGTCATCCCAGAGCCGGGCAGTGCCGAATAGTGCGGTTGATCCATCCTCAAGTTTCTTGGCAGTGGCCTGCTCCAGAAACTCCAGTGTCTTCTCGTCCGGCTCCACGCCGCTCCGGCGCTGCTTTTCTTCCGCTACGATACGCATGACCTTGCCGGCCTGGGCCGGGCCCATGACCGCTGTGCGGCTGTTGGGCCAGGCGAAGATGAAGCGCGGGTCCAGGCCGCGGCCGCACATGGCGTAGTTGCCCGCCCCATAGGAGCCGCCGACGACGATCGCCAGCTTTGGCACGCGGCAGTTGGCGACGGCCTGGATCATCTTCGAACCGTGCTTGATGATGCCGTGCTGTTCGGCGTGGGTGCCGACCATGAATCCGGTCGTATTGTGGAGAAAGAGAATCGGCGTGCCCGCCTGATCGCAGAGCTGGATAAACTGGGCCGCCTTGGTGGCGCCTTCGGGCGTAATCGGGCCATTATTGCCGACAATGCCAACACGATGCCCGCAAATACGAATGGTGCCGCAGACGGTCTGGTCGTCGTAATTGGCCTTGAAGTCCTGAAAACGCGAGCCATCCGCGATACGGGCGAGGATTTCGCGGACATCGTAGGGCTTCTTGGGATCGGCCGGGATGATGCCGGCCAGGTCGTCCGGCGAGTAGAGCGGCTCTTCCCACGCACCGGTTTGGGTTGGTGGCAGATGTTCGTTCCAGGCGAGGGAGTCGAGTACGTCGCGGGCATGGCGGATACCGTCGGCGTCGCTCTCGGCCAGGTATTCCGCCGTGCCAGCGATTTCGGCGTGCATTTCCGCACCGCCCAGTTCCTCGTCGGTGGCGACTTCGCCTGTGGCGGCCTTCAGCAGCGGCGGTCCGGCCAGGAACATTTTGGCCTTGTTGCGTACCATGATTACATAGTCGGATAACCCCGGCTGATAGGCGCCTCCGGCTGTGGCATTGCCGTGAACCACGGTGACCTGGGGAATGCCGGCGGCGGACATGCGCGCCTGGTTGGCGAACCCCCGGGCACCAAGGACAAAAATATCCGTCGCGTAGTTCAGGTTGGCGCCGCCACTCTCGGACAGCGATACCACCGGCAATTTGTTCTCCATGGCGATCTGCTGCAAACGCAGCGTCTTGTCGAGCCCTGCGGGCGTGATAGTGCCGCCCTTGATGGCGCAGTTGCTGGCCACCACCAGGCAGCGGATACCACTGACGGTGCCGATGCCGGCGATGATACCGCCGCCCGCCATGCTGCCGTCCTTGTCGTCGTACATCTTGTAGCCGGCCAGCGAGCATAGTTCGAGGAACGGGGCGTTCCGGTCGAGCAATCGGTTGATCCGCTCCCGGGGCAGCAGCTTGTCCTTCTTGGTGAACTTTTCCCGGGCCGATTCTGCCAGGGCCAAGACCTGTTTTTCCACATCGCGGAAGGCGTCGATGTGGACCTTCATGGCTGCAGCATTTTCGGCGAAAGCCTCGGACTGGGGATCGATGGTGGATTCGAGAATCTGCATGAGCGGGCCTCAGTCTTCGCTGAAAATCTTGGGCGTCACGGCACGGTGGAAGCCATTGAACACCTCGATGTTCTTCGCCTTGGGCAAAGGCCACACCCGACTACCCTGGGAAGCACCGCCGTCGATGCGCAGGGTGTCACCGCTGATAAAGGACGCGCCAGGACTGAGCAGGAAGCAGATCGCCGAACTGACCTCGGACTCCGTGCCAATCCTCTTGGAGGGAACGGCATCCGCCAGACCGCGAATCCAGGCTTTCATCTGATCGGGGTAGGTATCCATGCCGCTGGACGCGATCCAGCCTGGGGCGACCGCATTAACGCGCACCCCGCAGGCGCCCCATTCCACGGCCGCGGTCTGGGTAAAATTGACCATGCCGGCCCGGGCGGCGCCCGAATGCCCCATGCCGGGCATACCGCCCCACATGTCGGCGACGATGTTGACGATGGCGCCCCCGGTCTTGCTCATGGATTGGTTGTAGAGCTCCCGGGCCATCAGGAAGCCGCCGGTGAGGTTGGTGCGTACGACGGTTTCCCAGCCTTTCTGGTTGATGCCTGCGAGCGGCGAGGGGAACTGGCCACCGGCGTTATTGACCAGACCTTTGACGGGGCCGTGAGCGGCCAGGATCTGTTTGACCGTCGCAGCGACGACATCCTCATCCCGAATGTCGCAGGGATAGGACGACGCCTTGCCGCCGTCCTCTTCGATTTCACCTTTGACGGCATCCAGTTTCTCGGGCTTGCGGCCGACCAAAGCCACCTGAGCGCCTAATGAGGCTAATTCATGGGCGGTGCAGCGACCGATACCCGATCCGCCCCCAGTGACGATAATCGTTTGGCCGTCGAACAGGCCGGGGCGCAGGATGGATTGGTAGCTCATGATTGATGTCCTTCTAAAAGGGCACTGGCAATGGGAATCGGCATATCCAGCAGTTGTTGGGCGAAAGCCTTACCCTGGGGGTCGATACGCAGACTGGTCACGCCGCCGCCACCGAGGCTGTGTTCCAGCAGGAAGTTGAAGGCGTTGAATCCAGGCATGAACCATCGGGTTACCCGACCATTTTCAGGATCAAGTGTATGGCCCATCCATTCGGCTACAGCCTCCTCAGAAAGCGCTGCTGCCAGGTAGGGGACGTACGCCGGGTGGCGGGCAATGACGCCAATGTTGCTGTGGTCGCCCTTGTCGCCACTACGTGCCCAGGCCAGGGCGACCAGCGGTACGGTGACATCGGTTGACTGCGGCGGATCGATCTCGATGCGCTGGGTGCCTGGTTTGACGGTGTCGAAACCGGCGGTCATCACATCGACCGGGCAGGTTTCGCTTCCGGTTTCGACGCGTACGCTCACCTGATCCTTGGGTACGAGGCAGGAGAACAGCCGTATCTTGGGCCAGACCGTCGGGCGGCCGCCGACGATACCGGTCAATCCCGGCGCCATGCCAGTGGCGGCCTGCGCGATCTCCCGAGAAAACAGCACCAGCGCTTCCTTCTTGGGATGCGCGGCGCTGATCTTCACTACCACTTCCCGCGTCTGGCCGGTGCGACTGTGAGGTCCATAGGTAGCTTCGGTACCCAGGAGTTCGACGCTGGTTTCCGAATAGGGTGGTAGGCCGCGTTCCTCGAACAGGCGGCTGGTCCTGTCGAGGATGGCATCGGCAACGCGCTGTGCCTTGCGGGCTGCGTCTATACCCCCGATCAGGAAGGTGACCGTGCATTTGTGACCGTCGGGCCAGGTGCCGGAGACCTTGTAGCTGTTGGTTGGCTGCGAGCCCCGTGCGCCGGTGACGGCGACGCGATCATGGCCAAGATCCTCCAGTTTGACCTCGGTGAAATCGCAGGTCACATCCGGTAGCAGGTAGGCCCGCGGATCGCCGATTTCATAGACCAGCTGCTCCGACACGGTGCCCGTATTCACCGCACCGCCCGTGGCATCAGGTTTGGTGATGAGGAAGTCACCATTGGCCTGGACTTCCACGATGGGGAAGCCCATATCTGCATAGCCATCGGCAACCGTCTCCCAATCGGTAAAGTTGCCGCCGGTGGCCTGGGCTCCGCACTCGATCAGGTGACCGGCGAGACTACCCTGGGCCAGCTTGTCGTAGTCGTCCCAGGCCCACCCGAACTCGTGCACCAGCGGCGCCAGCGCCAGCGCGCTGTCGGCGATACGTCCGGTAATAACGATATCTGCGCCAGATTCCAGCGCAGCGACAATGCCCTGCGCGCCAAGGTAGGCGTTCATGCTGACCATCGTGGGGGGGAGTGAGTCGCCGGTGGTCATTTCGGTGATGCCCTGAGCCTCAAGCTGCTTCTTTAGGGGGAGCAGGTTGTCGCCAAGCACCAGTGCAATCTTCAGGTCGACATCTTGCGCGTCGCAAAGGGCCTGCAACGCATCCCGACAGGACTCCGGATTCACGCCACCGGCGTTGCTGATGACGCGGATGCCCTTGGCTTTGATGTCCTTGAGCAAAGGCCCCATCACGGTTTGTACGAAATCCCGGGCGTAGCCGGCTTGTGGGTCTTTCATACGCTGGCCGGCCATGATGGATAGCGTGATCTCAGCCAGGTAGTCGGAGACCAGGTAATCCAGGTTGCCCTTGTCCACCAGTTGGCGGGCGGCGGTTTCGGTGTCACCCCAGAAGGCGGCGGAACAGCCGATGCGCACGGGTGCGTCTGTCATGAGGAGCCCTGTCCGTATTGTGGTCTTGTGCGGAACGGTGTCGATCGATGCAGATGACAATACCAAGCAAGCGCTTGGTTTGTAAATGGTGAAATTCGGGGTACACTGGTCCAGCGTTTATACTGGCCGATTCCGGGCTCATGCCGGTAGCGACGATTCCAATACTCGCGATCCCGATAACGACAACAGGAAGTACGTTTTGACGCCGCAATCCATCCTTGCCGAACTGGTTTCCGAAGAGCGCATTTCCGATCCTGCCGGTGCCCGTGGCCGCCTACTGCGTGAAGCCGCCCGGCTGTTCCGGGAGAAAGGTTATGAACGCACCACGGTGCGCGATCTTGCGGCCGCTATCGGCATCCAGTCTGGCAGCCTGTTCCACCACTTCCGCACCAAGGAGGAAATCCTCAAGGCGGTGATGGTGGAAACCGTGCTGCTCAATACCGAGCTGATGCGCCATGCTGTCAGTCAGGCAAGCTCCCCCGAGGAGCGTCTGCGCGCCCTGGTTCGCTGCGAGCTGGAAGCCATCAATGGTCAGACGGGGGAGGCCATGGCCGTACTCGTCTTCGAATGGCGCAGTCTGTCGCCGGAGTCCCAGCGGGAGATCCTGAAACTGCGGGACATCTACGAGCAGCTCTGGCTGGACGTACTCGGTGAGCTGCACCAGGCCGGGCGGCTCGCGGCTGATCCCTTCGTTACCCGGCGCATGCTGACCGGCGCCCTGAGCTGGACAGTGACCTGGTACCGACCCGATGGCCCAAGCGACCTGGATACCCTGGCCGACGAAGTCATGGCGATGCTTGGATTGGGTGATGCTCCCGCCTCTTTTTGATCAAATTCGCATTTTTGTCATCTCTGACAGTCTGCGCGGCAAAGTTGTACATTTGCCCAAGAAGTAGGATTGGCGCGGGCTTGGCGTAGGTGTGTCGCCATTCCGATTGGCCTGATCGGCCAATTCTGACGGCAATCCGGTCATTCACTAACCTCGGTACAGGTCGCATCCTCTCTCCAAGCTTGAGAAGCGACAGATGCGGTTTGATCGGCGTCGGATGGAGCTGATCCAAAAGATCTGGAGCCTTCTGCTGCAACGCTGTTTTCGGCCAAGTGACTGACTACGGCGATACAACAATAAACAAGAGAAAGGATCTGGAATGCAGACTTCAATCATTCCTCGTTTCCGGATGAGCGGTTCCAAGAACCGAATCCTGCTCGCTTTCGGATTGCTCGCTTTCCTCAGTGGCTGCGGCTATAACCCGGTCTATCAAACCACGGGCGCTGTCATGACCGGATACTCGGAGTCCGAAGCCACCCCCTACGTCATGCAAATGTCCGACGCCAATATGGCCTGCAATCTCGGCAACTCCCTCGATCCTCTGGTCTATTCCTTTGGGCGCGTAACCGATAAACCCGACACCACCGGGTCTTTGTTGCAACTGTTGGCAGCCAATTGTTCCGAAGCTCAAGCCTGGGAAGAGGAGTTGCGCTACCTGCGTGCCAACTACCAGGACGATGTGCCCACTGCCAAGGATGCCCGCAATGCCGAAAAACGCTGGCACGCGTTGACTGCCGAGCGTCGACTCAAGGCCTTTGAGCGGGCGATGCGCGCCTATGAATACGATCCTTCCGATCCGGAGGCGGAATGTCCCTTCCTCTATGCGGACCAGGACGAGCTCACCTACCTATTGGGTCTGCTGACAGGACTCCAGGCCATTATCAACGATACGAACTCCGGTGGGGCCGCGGGCGTGCCCAAGGACATTGCTCCTCAAGCCGAACGCGCTGCCCAGTGCGTCGATAACGAAAAGTGGGGCGGGATTCCCGATGCCATTCGCGCCAATGTCTGGCTGTTGCTGCCGGATACCCGGCCCGCAATGGCTCCGGACCCCTGGCGCGTGCTGCGTCACAGTTCCGAGCTGGGCGTGAAGGCCGGCTTCCGCGCCGCTATGGCGCTGGAAGTCGTAGCGGCGGAGACCAAGGGACGGGACGATATCATTGCTGACGTGATCGGGCGTTTCGAGGCCTCCGAGGCGGGCTTCGACGTGCACGAGGACTACCGACTGGTGGACGAGGTTGGCCGTTCGGTCGTCCTTCACGCCTCCGACAAGCACTGGACTGAAGAATACGGCTACCGCACGCCGCGCACCTACTTCGGCCAGATGAGTCCGAACAGCGCGGCTGATGCCGAGGTAATGGATCTGGACAGCCTGCTCTGACCCATTTCTAGCTGGCCCTTATGCGCCGGCAACTGGGTGGAGGGTGGCCGTGCCGCCCACAGCGGCTGGCGAGAATACTGACTCAACAATCACAATAATCCGGGAGGTTCCAATATGTTTCGCAAGACGACCGCAGCACTGTTGATGGCGCTGGCCGTGGCGCCGGTGGCCCAGGCCAAGTCGGCGAGCATGTGTGTATTCGATGTGATCGGGGCCAATGGCGATGTCTATAACCTGATGAAGGACTATGCCCTGGAGATGAAGGGCCAGGGCGTGGACATCCAGCTGAAGCCCTATACCGATGAGGGCGTTGCCCTGGGGGACTTCCAGTCCGGCCAGTGCGATATCCTGGCGGCCACCGATATTCGCATTCGTCAGTTCAACCGCTTTACCGGCTCCATCAGTGCCGTGGGCGCCATCCCGACCTATGACGATCTGAGGACAGTCCTTGCGACCCTGGCCCAACCCAAGGCCGCCAAGTTGATGAAAGAAGACGGCTACGAGGTCCTGGGGATTACGCCGGCTGGCGCTGGCTACCTGTTCGTCAACGACCGCTCCATCGATACTGCAGGCGAGTTGGCGGGCAAACGCATGGCGACCCTGGACTACCAGAAGGACGCCATCCATATGGTCGACTATGTGAAAGCGACCGTGGTGCCTTCGGACATCACCAACTTTGCCGGCAAATTCAACAACGGCTCCGTCGACACGGCCTATGCGCCCGCCTTTGCCTATGAAGCGCTGGAACTCTACAAAGGCGTCGGACAGGACGGTGGTATCGTTGATTACCCCCTGGCGCAGCTGACGATCCAGCTTGTGGCGAAGGACGATGCTTTCAGCGATGAAATGGCGCAGGCCTCGCGTGAGACGGTCTGGGGCATGTACGGCCAGGCCATGGCACTGGTGGAAAAGAGCGAGAAGAACATTCCTGAGAAGCAGTGGATCAGGATCCCCGATAAGGACATCCAAGGCTATCAGGAGATGTTCCGGGAGAACCGTATCGAACTGCGCGATGGCGTCAATGGTGCGCCTGAAGTCTACGATCCGAAGATGATGGCCCTGTTGAGCAAGGTGCGTTGTGCGAGCAATCCCGGTGCCTCCGAGTGCACCGCGGGCAACCGCGAATAAAGGGTAGATAACGCATCATGAACTGGCGTGCGCTCTCAGCCAGCGGGGTGACCACCCTGTACCCGATGCACCGGTTACACGGGGTCATCCTGCTGGCGCTGTTGGTATTCACACTCTTGCTGGGCATGGGGAACTCCCTGCATTCGCGGATGCTCTGGATCGGCGAGCAGACCTGGCCCAACTACTACCTGCTCAATCCCTGGGCCTCCGAGCCCACCTGCAATGTTGATATGGATATCGACGCTGCAGTGCAAAAGCGGATGCAGGAATACAAGCCCGATCCCGATGCGCTGTTCTCGTCGCCGCCTGACCCCCAGGCATTGCGTGAGAGCTTCCAGAAGAACCTGGAGCTGTGTCGGGACAAGTACGCCATGTTTGCGGCAAACCAGGAGCAGATCACGCCTGCGCTGACCCTATATAAGACAGTCGAGCAGGGTATTGCGGATTGGTTGCTGGATAATATCGACCTCACCAAGTACCTGTTCCTCGGCCTGTTTGGCCTGGCGGCGATGATTGCAGCGTTCGATACGGACCATATCGCCCTGCGTCTGCCGCGCAACCGGGCCGAATGGAAATTGTCCCAGGGCATCCAGTTGCTGGTAAACGGATTGATGGCGTATTCGCTGACCGCTTACGCGGGACAGTTGGGAGATTCCCGCTCGACGGAGGCGCTCCGTCATCTGGAGTATGCCTGGACGGCGGTTTTCGTCCTGTTCATTCTGATCAATGCCTACCGCCTTACGGTGATACCCGCGCGTATACGTCCCGGTAAGCTGGCGCCATCGTCGCTGCTGTCAGTGCCGCTCTACTGCCAGATGGGCCTGATAGCCATGGCCTATTTCTACTTCGTGGACGGGTATAGTTCCGGCCTGGCCATTTATTTCGGTCAGATGACCAATCTCGCTTCCATGTTCATCAATATCGGGCTGTACGTGCTGGTGGGCATGGTGTTGAAACAGACTCGCCTTCCGGACCTTCTGTTGGGGGTGATCCAGCCGTTCCGGCTGCCGGCGCCGGCACTGGCGTCGCTGATGATCTTTGCCACGGCTTTCCCTACCGCATTCACCGGGGCCTCGGGGATTTTCATCCTGGCTGTGGGCGGGGTGATCTACGACGAAATGCGCAAGTCGGGTGCGGGGCGTCAATTGTCACTCGCTACCACCGCTATGTCTGGCAGCATGGGTGTGGTACTCAATCCCTGCCTGCTGATCGTCGTCGTAGCTGCCCTGAATAAGGAAGTCACCACCGATGAGATGTACGGCTGGGGCTTCTGGATTTTCCTGATGTCCGCCTGTCTGTTCACCCTGGTCGTGTGTAAGACACAGGGCCGTTGGAAACCCCAGCCGGAGCCGGGTGCCTTCGGCGAAGCCGGCCGGCGGCTGGTTCCGCTCGTGCCCTATGTCCTCGTAGCCGCCTTGGTGATTGGCCTGATCTGGTTCCTGCTGGGACTGACGTTCAACGAGTACAGCGCACCCTTGATTCTGCCTTTGGTCATGCTGGCGCTGGTCTTTCTCGATTCGGGTAAGGGTGAGAAGGCGCCTGGGCAGAGCCGGTCTTCCGTGTTCTGGAGCCGATCCATTGCGGCGGCGAGCGACTCCGCGGTGCATATCGGTGCGCTGCTGGCTCTGATTGGCTTCTCGGTTTGCCTGGGCGGCATCCTTGAACGGTCCGAGGTGGTTCACGCCATCTTCCCCGAAGGGCTCACCAATCCCTGGCTGGTCATGCTGGTCATCGTGGTCATGCTAACCTTCATCGGCATGATTATGGACCCGTTTGGCGCGGTGATCCTGGTCTCGGCTACGATCGCCCAGGCGGCAATCAACCTCGGAATCGATCCGCTACACTTCTGGCTGGTGTGCCTGGTGGCGTTCGAACTGGGTTACCTGAGCCCGCCGGTCGCACTGAATCACCTGCTCACCCGTCAGGTCGTGGGCGAAACGGAGGTGCTCGCGGCTGAGCGCACCGGTAGCTTCTGGCACCGTTACGAGCGCCTGCTGCTGCCGCTGGTGGTGATGGGGAGCACGCTGCTGATCGTCGCCTTTGTGCCCATGTTCTTCTACGCCTGAAGGCGTAATGCTGGAAAAAAGCCGCGACCGGTGCATCTGGTTGCGGCTTTTTTTCGTTTTGAAACTAACCTGGGATTAGGACAGGCCAACTGGTGCTGATACGCTCAGGATACAGGAGCGTACAGTTACGTTTTCGGTGGAGGTAAGTTCGTTGTCCGGCTCTTATTCGGTTTCAGTTCCCACATTGGTCCTACTTGCTGCAGTCACGGCTGGCTGCGGTGGAGGCGGGGGGAGTAGCGGTGAAGAAAATGACAGTGGTGTCGCCCCGCCCCCGGTTCTTCCCGACGCCGACCTGAGCGGTGTCATCCAGATCGAGGCTCGCACTCGCTCCGATAGCGATACGGCGACAGATTTCCTGTTCCGGGAGGCGACGGACAATACGTCGGACCCCCAGGATCTGCCCAGCCCTACGCTGCTTGGCGGTTACTTGAGCTCGCAGTCCGGCGGGTACGATTCGACTTACGCCTTCTATGCGGACCGCGAAGATAGATTCCGCCTGGCGCTGGAAAGTGGCCAGACCGTTTATGTCCAGGCTTTTGAGCCGGGTCGGGGGCTGTTAGCGGCTCCCGAGGCGGACGTAACGCTCTCCAACGTTGACGGTGAGGTTGGTACAGGCGTTCTGACACCAACCACGGCGGTCAGCATCGAACCTCCGTCGGGTGCCGCCAAGCAGGTTTATACCCTCGATATCGAGTCGCGCGCCGGTAGCGGCCCGTTTCGCTATGTCGTCAGCGTCAATACGGCGTCAGCAACCTCCCTTAGTTTCAGCTATCCCGATGTGGCTTTCGAGTCTGACCAAGCGGTCATCACGATGGCATCGCCGACGGTCGTCAACGCAGCATCTGCGGTATTACCCGCGGTCGCGTCTTCCCGTGAACTGGGCGCAGGTGTCTGGCTTGTCAATCGTCATTCAAGCCTCGGTACCTTGGGATCGACGCAGACGGCCAAGGAGGCCACGTTGGACTGGATTCGACAGCTGCGCGAGGCTCCCGGCGTCCTCGCTGCTGAGCCTAATTACCAGTTCAGGGCGTTGGCCGTCAGCCCGGAAACCAACCCGCTTTATGGCCGCCAGTGGAATTACCCACTGATCAACTTGCCGGCCGCTTGGCAGGCGGTGGGTACGCCGGGGCAGGGTGTTCGGGTGGCGGTGCTGGACACCGGTATTTTCAGTTCGTCCCCGAACACGGCAAGTGATTGGCACCCTGACCTGGACGATGGCAACTCGAACGGCAATAACGTTGCCCTGGTCACGTCTTATAGCGATTTCGTGACCGGTGAGGCTGACGTTGATGGTGAGCAGGGTCCAGACTACAACCCGGCAAATCCGGGCAACCGACGCGCTGACGCAACGTCGTTCCACGGCACCCACGTCGCGGGAACGATTGCTGCTCTGGACAACAACCATGGCGGCATAGGCGTTGCCCCCGAGGCAACTTTGCTGCCTATCAGGGTGCTGGGCCTGGACGGTATGGGATCACTGAGCGACATCATTGCCGCCATCGATGCGCTCGTGGCACTCGATGAGGCGTCGCGACCGGATATTATGAATTTGAGCCTGGGGACCGAAGCCGCCAGCGTGCAGTTAGAGTCGGCGATACAGCGCGCGGTTGATGCAGGCATCCTGGTCGTGGCCGCAGCGGGGAACCAAGGGACCAGCGAGCGGGTCTATCCCGCAGCTTTCGCAAACACCATTGCGGTTGGTGCCGTGGATGCCGGGCGCCGGCGAGCCAGCTACTCGAGTTTTGGCGATTGGCTTGATCTGGTAGCGCCCGGTGGGGACGCCTCTAGAGACGGGAACAATGATGGCCAGGGCGACGTGATCATCAGTACGTGGGGGTCGGATTCGGGGAACGTGTTTACACCAGCCTATGCGGGGTTGCAGGGTACTTCGATGGCGGCGCCACATGTATCGGGGGTGCTGGCGTTAATGCGACAGCAGGATGAAACCCTGACTCAGCCTGCGATTCTCGGGCTGATCCGACAGGGCGCGCTTACGGATGGGTTGGGTTCGCAGGCAGAATATGGCGCAGGGTTGATCAACGCGCTGAAAGCCGTGAACGCGGCCAATGACGGCATTGGGGCCTTTCTGACGACGTCGCCGTCGTCGCTCCAATTCGGTGGCTCGGTAACCACCGACCAGTTGGCTATCGAGGTTGTACCGTCCAACGATACTGACGCGGTGTTGCCTTCGGTCACGGTCAAGGAAGATTCTGTTCCGGCATGGCTGGACGTGAACCTGTCACAAAGTCAGGGGAACACCCGGTTCCTGAATGCCACGATTAACGATGCCTCGGCGGCCCGCCAAACAGAAATGACCCTTGAGTATAAAAATGCTGCCGGCGATCTGCGGACGTTGGCTATTCCGATCAATGTCCAATTGGGCGACCAGCCTGCGACCCGCAATGCGGGGCGCCATTTCGTGCTTCTGGTGTCTGCCGACGAAGAGCGCGAACCGCTGGCCCAAACAACGGTTGTGGCTCAGAACGGTCGCTATGTGTTCGCCTTCGATGAGGTGCCGGACGGCGAATACTTCCTTGTCGCCGGTACCGATATGGATAACGATGGTTTCATCTGCCAGTCCGGCGAAGCCTGCGCCGAGTACCCGACCAATGGCCTGCCGCAGCCACTCGTTAAAGGCGACGCGCCTCTATCGGGTATCACCCTGACAACCAGCTTTACCCGTCCGTCATTGGAGAGTGCGTCTTTGCCGCGAGCCGGCTTCCGCGGCTACCGATTGCTGTCTGCGGAACCTGAGACCGATCTTCCTCGCGAGGTGTCGCCATGACCCGGGGTTGGCTGTTCTCGTCCCTGCTCGGGAGCTGCCTGCTTATGGCCGGGTGCAGTGCCATGTCGGGTGATTCCGAATCCTTGCCCTCTCAGGTAAAGCCTGTGGCTTCGTTAACGCACTGTGGTCTGACGGCGCCCGGTCTAGTGGTGGTGGAGAATGTCGGTCAATGGCGAAAGCTATCCTCGGGGCTGGGCGCCAATTTACCGGCCTGGCCTGACGCCCCGGGGCGTTGGCTCATCGTGGCCAGTATGGGCCAGCAGCGTACCGGTGGGTATGGCCTTGAGTTCGAGAGCGTTGACGTGGCTGGAGAGCAATTGACGATCAACGTGAACGTCAGGCGCCCCGCCGCCGATGCAATGGTGACACAGGCACTCACAACGCCGTGCATGGTTATCGACCTGCCGTCCACCGGCTGGGAGACGGTGACGGTTTCCGGAGAAGCGCCTTTCCCAATGTCGCGCCAACACCCATGAGAGCCTGTCACCGGGCAACAAAAGAACCGTTGATCTTTGGCCGTGAATCCCTAAGCTATGGGCGTTATTTCTTATAGTAGTCGACTGAGAGCAGCCAACGCCCTATGAGCCAGAAACAATATAACGCCGACGCCATTGAAGTCCTCAGCGGTCTGGATCCCGTGCGCAAGCGCCCGGGCATGTATACCGATACGTCGCGGCCCAACCATCTGGCTCAGGAAGTGATCGATAACAGTGTGGATGAGGCCCTGGCGGGCCACGCCCACCGTATCGACGTGGTCCTGTACAAGGACGGGTCGCTGTCGGTTGAGGATGACGGTCGGGGCATGCCCGTCGATATTCATCGCGAGCACGGGGTGCCGGGCGTCGAGCTGATCCTGACCCGCCTGCATGCCGGCGGCAAGTTCTCCCAGGGTAACTACAATTTCTCCGGCGGTTTGCATGGGGTGGGGGTCTCGGTCGTCAACGCCCTGTCAACGCACCTGGAAGTCGCCATCAAGCGTGATGGCCAGCTTCACCGGATGACGTTTGCCGACGGTGAGAAGAAGACCGACCTGGAAGTGGTCGATACCGTAGGCAAACGCAATACGGGGACTCGCCTCACGTTCACGCCCGACGAGAAGTATTTCGATAGTCCCAAGTTCTCCGTCAGTCGTCTGCGCCACAACTTGCGCGCCAAGGCGGTCCTGTGCCCGGGGTTGACCATCACCTTCCAGCAGGAAGCCACCGGCGAAAAGGACGAGTGGTTTTACGAAGATGGCCTGCGGGATTATCTGCGTTCTGCGCTCGCCGATATCGAGCTGATTCCCGCCGAGCCGTTCGTTGGACGTATGGCTGGCAACACCGAAGAAGTAGATTGGGCTATCCAGTGGCTGCCGGAAGACGGCGAGGCGGTGATGGAGAGCTACGTCAACCTGATCCCGACCGCTCAGGGCGGTACCCACGTCAACGGTTTGCGCACCGGTTTGCTGGAAGCCATGCGGGAATTCTGCGAGTTCCGTAATCTGTTGCCGCGCGGTGTAAGGCTCTCTCCAGAGGATATCTGGGACCGGTGTTCGTACGTGCTTTCATTCAAGATGCAGGACCCGCAATTCTCCGGCCAGACCAAGGAACGTCTGTCATCCCGTGAAGCGGCAGCGTTCGTTTCCGGCGTGGTGAAAGATGCCTTCAGCCTTTGGCTCAACCAGCACACCGATATCGCCGAAGCCCTCGCAGAGCTGTTTATCAGCAATGCTCAGCGTCGTCTGAAGGCCAGCCGCAAGGTGGCCCGGAAGAAGGTCACTCAGGGGCCAGCCTTGCCCGGTAAGCTGGCGGATTGCTCGGGTGCGGACGCGAACCGGTCGGAGCTGTTCCTGGTGGAAGGGGATTCCGCTGGCGGCTCGGCAAAACAGGCGAGGGAACGTGAATTTCAGGCGGTCATGCCGCTGCGGGGTAAGATCCTCAATACCTGGGAGGTCGATTCGGGTGAGATCCTGGCATCCCAGGAAGTGCATGACATCGCCGTAGCCATCGGCGTCGACCCTGGCTCTGACAAGCTCGAGGGACTGCGCTACAACAAGATCTGTATCCTGGCGGATGCGGACTCGGATGGGTTGCATATCGCCACGCTATTGTGCGCCCTCTTCGTCAAGCACTTCCGGCCGCTGGTTGCTGCCGGTCACGTATTCGTCGCGATGCCGCCGTTGTATCGTGTGGATCTGGGCAAGGAAACCTTCTATGCCCTGGACGAGCACGAGAAGCAGGGCATCCTGGACCGGATAGAGGCCGAAAAGCGCCGGGGCAAGGTCTCGGTCACCCGTTTCAAGGGTCTGGGTGAGATGAACCCGCTGCAGCTCCGCGAGACTACCATGGCGCCGGATACCCGTAGACTGGTGATGCTGACGCTTGAAGACAATGACGGCACCGACGAGCGCATGGATATGCTGTTGGGCAAGAAGCGCGCGTCTGATCGTCGTTCGTGGCTGGAAACCTACGGCAACATGGCGGACGTACCGGTCTAACCGGATGTTTTATCCTACCGGGAGCCATTTCGAGGCTCCCTGGGTAATCCTTACTTTTTCAATCTATTCAGAAAGTGGCTGATGCCATCAGCCGGCGAGGATATCGCAGCACAGCACCTTCAATTCGCCGCCGTGGCGAACGGCTTGCGACAAGGTGACGCACATATAGGCGCCGGTAACGGAAAGGTAGGGACGGGTAACCTGGAGCTGTTCCGGGTGGCCCAGTGCCTGGCGCAGGTAGTGCTGGCGGAACCAATCGGCGTTGGCGGTATTTTCCAGGGGACGGAATCGCGGGTCGAAGCATTCGATCAGGCGATCCGAGTTCAGCGTATCTGCTATCTGGACGCCACGCTCATCGATCAGGTAACAGCGGGACACCGTATGGTGTGCGGTGAGAGGCTGACAGGCCTCTCTGAAGGATTTGCCGGCCCGCAAAGCATCGGCTGCTGTCGTAAAGCGTTTCTCGAAAAAAAGCCCAATCTCGTGAGTCGGATCGAGTGCGTCCTGGCTGTTGCGCTTATAGTCCGTCAGAAGCGCATCGAAATCGGTAGCCGACCGGATGACTTCGTCCAATTCCAGCCCCGGACGCTTGAAGAAGAAGCCCTGCACAAAGTCCACGCCGCCATCGATGGCGATCATGGCCTGGTCCCGAGTTTCCACTCCTTCTAGCAGCACGAGGCAGCCGGATTGGTGCAGCAGCGACACGATGCCGTTGAGTATCTGGCGAGCGCGCTTGTCATCGGTGGCTCGGGTAAGGATCTGGCGGTCCAGTTTGACGATGTCTGGGGCCAGGTTCCATATGCGTTCGAAATTGGAATGGCCGGCCCCGAAATCGTCGATGGCGGTTAGACATCCCAGTTGCTTGTAATAGTTGACCGTATCGCGCAGTTGCTCAGCATCGTCAGTCGGCTGTTCGACGATTTCGACGACGATGCGGTGGGATGGAAAGCCGATACGGTTCAGTAGCTGGCCGAAAAATGAATCATGATGTGTGCCGGTGGCGACCACTCGTGGCGAGACGTTCAGGAACAGCCAGTTGATATCATCCTTGAGTGCCGCAAAATTCTGGATATGCAGGTATCGACAAAGGCGATCGAGCAGGACGTTCTCCGGATCGCTGCTGGGCAACTGGAACAGGTGGATAGGTAGGACGCTGGCGTTATCCGTGTCAAAGGCCCGAATCAACGCCTCATAGCCGACGATGCGTTTGTGGGAAATGCTAAAAATTGGCTGCAGAGCGGTACGCAGGGTCAGTCCCTGGAAACTGGCCGTCCACCCAGTGGGGTGGCGGTCGAGCATCGGGGTGAGGAACTCCAGCTCGGGCTCGGCGTTGTATTGTGGAACGCTCGTCGACATCGAAACTACTGCTCGCGTTATCGGCAACCTGCCTGTTCTGACCGGTAAAAGCGGGTTCACCGGGTACCGCAATAGGCAGGCATTCGCGGAATAGCATCGTTAGTTGGCTATTCACGTGAGCAGAATGCCAAAGTTTACTTGGGTGTGCCAGAGGAAACAGTAAAACGGCGTTAAAAAAATCATTTTGATCAGTTGCTTACGTAACAAACTGATCTCGCTTTAAGGCGACCGTTCATGCCTGGTGGCACGGGCGCCACTATTGCCACGCCCGTGCCGGAAATCTGCTGTGGACCTGGTACAGGTCAACTTAGTTGTTGCTCGGAACAACAACGTCTTCGTCGAACTCGACTTCCATTGTTTTGCTCTCCAATACTTATGCCGATGAAATTCCCGCCTCGTACTATTCCCGTTACTACTCTTTTATCGCGACCTTTACGGCGATCTTTTATGTCCGACTCTTTTATTACTGACTCTTGGGCCAATAATTCAGTTGTCACGGACCCAGTAGCAGCATGTGACGAACGGGCAGGATGGTTTTTAACTATGGCTTCAATAAGCATAGGCGCCAATCAGTATTAGCCGTATTCGACAAAAGTGGTGTGAAACTACCTCGTACAGTCAGCGAAGATGGAATGGGTGTTATCAAGCCAGCGGGAACTTTTATCTTTGAAAGCGATCCATCAGTTTTTCTGAACAATGAAAACAAAACATTTCGATTGGCGGTGGGCAATACGGTTCTTAGTATGGTGGGCAATGTCCTATCCGACCTGAATGGCCTTCGGGAAGCGCAGTAAAGGGAGCAGAATAAACATGGCCAGGGCGTTCTTGAATGATAATGGAGCCTTCGGGTGGACGAGTATCGTCCTGCACTGGCTGGTCGCCGTTGCGGTCTTCGGTCTGTTCGGGCTCGGGCTCTATATGGTGGAACTCACCTATTACGATGAGTGGTATCGCCTGGCGCCGCATATTCACAAGAGTATCGGTATCCTGCTACTGGCAACGATGGTCGTCCGGGTTATCTGGCGCATCGTGTCGCCGCCTCCGAAAACGCTACCGACCCATAAGTCGTGGGAGAAAGCCAGCGCCCACGCTGCCCACGCGTTGCTCTACGTTCTCATATTTGTCGCGATGATCAGTGGCTACCTTATTACGACTACAGACGGGTCAAGTATTGATGTCTTCAACTGGTTCTCGGTACCGTCTGTCACCGGTCGCCAACAGGGTATGGAAGAGCTTGCTGGGAAGGTGCATTACTGGTCAACCTGGGCGGTCGTGGTCCTGGCCGGCATCCATGCGTTGGGCGCGCTCAAACATCACTTAATGGATCGGGATGAAACCCTGCGTCGTATGCTGGGGTTGAGGCCTCGGCATTCCCGGACGCGGTGATTGTTTGATCTGGGTGCTCGCTAATTAAGTAGTGGACATCCGATATGGAAGTACTGGCTGATCGATCGACATATCGGAGGCGTGATCAACAAACAGTGGCGAATCACCAAATGACTGGTTGGCGAATCAATAAACTCTTGGTTTCGATTCGATAAATATGAAGGCCCATCCGGGCCGATAGAAGGAGAAAGAGCATGTTGAAGAAACTGGCAATTTCCTCTGCGGTATCCATGGCGCTTATCGCTGGTGGTGCCCAGGCGGCCGAAGGTGATGGTACTTATGCTTTCGACAAAAAAGGCGCGCATCAATTCGTCATGTTCAAGATTTCGCACCTCGGTTACAGCTGGCTGTATGGGCGCTTCAACGAATTCGATGGCCAGTTTACTTACAACGGCGATAACCCATCCGAAAGCTCGGTCGAAGTCACTATCGATACGAGCAGCGTCGACACCAACCATGCCGAGCGTGACAAGCACATTCGCAGCGATGATTTCCTGGCCACAGACGAATATCCGCAAGCGACCTTCAAGAGCAAGCGTATTATTGTCGATGGTGACGATAAGGACGAAGCCGAAATTGTCGGCGATCTGACCCTTCGCGGTGTGACCAAGGAAATTACCCTGGATGCCGAGATGATCGGTCACGGTGAGGATCCCTGGGGCGGCTACCGGATGGGTTTCGAGGCCGACACCGAGTTGCGCTTGTCGGATTGGGGTATCCCGACCAACCTGGGGCCCGCTTCCGAGACGCTCGAGATGATTATCTCCATCGAGGGCGTACGCCAGTAGTCGACATCGTGGGTGGATGTGAAATACGTCCGCTCAGGCTATTGAACGAGAAACACCGCCTGGTTTAAATTGGCGGTGTTTCTCGTTTTCAGGAAGGTGTTATGGAGCGCGTCCGGCGCAATCGATCGCTTCGTTTTGTGACTTTAAGTCTCACAGTTGTCTTGCTGGCCCTGATGGCCGCCAATTTTGCTGGCCTGGCAACCTGAACCCGTTGTGCAAGCATTGCTAAGGGCCAGAAGCCTGGCCCTTGCCAGCAACCAATTCAGACCCGGTAACGGCCCACCTGAGTATTCAGTGTCTGTGCGTATCCTGCCAACAGTAGGCTGATCTCGTTGATCTCCGTAGAACGCTCGTCGCTGCTTTGTGCGAGATCGTGAATCTGGGTAATGCTGCGATTGATCTCGTCCACCACCTGCGTCTGTTCTTCCGTTGCTGAGGCTACACTGGCGTTTACGTCGCTGATGCTGTTCATCGCTTCAAGGATGGAATGCAGTTCTTTCTCGGCCTCGCTCGACAGTTTCACGGTCTGAGCGGCCTGCTTGTTGCCGGTTTCCATAACGTCGACGATGTCCGAGACGCCTGATTGCAGCGTGCTGATCATGGATTGTATATCGGCCGTCGATTCCTGCGTCCTTTGAGCCAGCGTGCGCACTTCGTCGGCAACTACCGCAAATCCGCGGCCCTGATCCCCCGCGCGAGCCGCCTCGATCGCTGCATTAAGTGCCAGCAGGTTCGTTTGTTCGGCTACACCACGGATGACATCAAGAACAGACGTAATATTATTGGAATCTTCTGAGAGCTTGCGAATAACGCCAACGGCATTTTCAATCTGATCGGAAAGACGATGGACCTCTTCAGATGAGTTGCGAACGATTCGGGAGCCTGATTCCGCATTGTTCTGGGCTTCGCGGGTCACGTCTGCCGCTGTTCCCGCGTTTCCGGCAACTTCCTCGATCGCGCTTTGCATTTCGTTGATCGCAGTGGCGACTTGGGTAATCGCATCGGTCTGATGGCTGATCCCTTCGCGGTTCTCAGCTGCAGCCTGCTCGAGTTTCTCGGCCCCCTGGTTCAGCTCCTGGGAAAGGCTCTTGATTTCCCTGACCATGCCCTGAAGGTTGGCAAGTACCGCATTGAAGCTATTGGCCAGTCGCCCCAAGTCGTCATCGGATTCGACCGGTACACGGCTGCTTAAGTCACCTTCGCCTTCGGCAATATCATCCAGCCTGGACCGAAGGTGTTTCAGGGATGAAATGATGAGCCGGGTCGAGATATAGAAAATGAGGCCGCTGATGGCCAATACAACGATCGTCACCAGAACGGTTGTGGTCATGCTCTGATTGCCCGCCTGGGTCGCGCCTTCGGCGGTTGCGAGGGCTCTCTCATCGGCAAATGCGCCCGCGATGTCGTAATAGTCGCGTAGTGTGGAGAAGAGCGGCAGAACCGTCTCTATCATGTCCGCTCTTGCTTCGCTAAGTTGGCCTTGGAGCACTTTCTCATTAACGGCGTCTGCTGCAGACTTCCAGCCTTCGAAAGCGGTTTCAAAACCTTTCAGCTCATCTTCCACCCCGTCTACGGAAAGATTGCTACGCACAGTTCCCATACGGTCGATGGCCTGTTGCGCGTTTTCCTCATAGCTTTCGAGAAAAGTTTGCGTATCTTCGCCGGCTTGTGCGGCGAAGAGGAGGTTTTGTTGTGCCGTATAGGCTTGATAGAGGTCTCGGTCCGCATTCAATGCGGCGCTCACAGATGGTAGATAGTCATGTGCTACACGCCCTGTGTCACGTACCAGTCCCTGGGTAGTAAGAAGGTTGACGATGCCCAGTGCAATAATAGCCAGCGCAGTCAACGCAAAGGGAAGAACAATCTTGGTCTTTAATCCCAGTTTGCGGATGAAATTCATTCTTATTACCTCGAGCTATAGATCTAGTGACATTTATAATTCGACAATGCATGTAAATCGATTATTTTTTGTCAACAGTTGTAAATCTAGTCGTAGGCTCGAGGTATGGAAAGTCAGGCTATTGTTGTTGGGCTCGCTGGCAATGGCACAGGCGGTATTGGCGGAACATCTGACCTGTAAATACGACCACCCAAATAAGAAGACCAGCGTAGAGATAGGGGTCGGCCAGGTGGAGGCTGCCGCTGATCGCGAACTCCACGAGAAGCATGAGAGCCAGCGCAAGTCCTGCGTTGATGCAGGCCGTAAGGACGGCGCGGCCGCAGGCTTTCAAGGTCAGTTTCAGCGAATGTGTCTGCATACGAATGACGATAACCCTTCTCTGTAGACGACGCGTCCGCTGCGCCTGTTGCGATTGGGCCGGATTCCTCCGGGCGCCAGTCTGCAGGTGTAGGCAATTGAGAACTGTGTCTCAACCACAAAACGGAGAATAAAGAGCACCTCCCGGAGCCTCCATTCGTGGATTCCGCTATTCCATCGATAGGTTTTTGTACAATCCCCGCCCGTTGAAGGCGAAGAGTTGGTGTGTTTGGCCCTGCCTTTCTATAATGGCCGCTTGCTGTCGGGAGCCCTCGGACACGTATCCGAGGATTCCCCTATACGGATTGTCGAGGTGTCGCGATCCGACCGAAAATTTCCAGGAAAAGGGGCCGATATGGCTGAATTTCAGACGACCGACGAAGGTTTTGAGCGCGTCTCGCTACGGGACTATACGGAGAAGGCGTACCTCGATTACTCCATGTACGTCATCCTGGACCGCGCGCTCCCCCACGTGGGCGACGGTCTGAAGCCGGTACAGCGCCGCATTGTCTATGCGATGTCGGAGCTGGGGCTCAAGGCGACCGCCAAGTACAAGAAATCGGCAAGAACCGTCGGTGACGTGCTGGGTAAGTTCCATCCCCATGGCGACAGCGCCTGTTACGAAGCCATGGTGCTCATGGCGCAGCCTTTTTCCTACCGCTATCCGTTGATCGACGGACAGGGCAACTGGGGGTCCCCGGACGATCCCAAGTCCTTTGCCGCCATGCGTTATACCGAATCGCGCCTTGCCCCTTTTTCGGAAGTCCTGCTAAGTGAGCTGGGGCAGGGTACGGTCGACTGGGTGCCCAACTTTGACGGCACCATGGACGAACCCGCTTCGCTGCCGGCGCGACTGCCACATGTGCTGCTTAACGGTACCACGGGCATCGCAGTGGGGATGGCCACCGATATTCCGCCTCACAATGTACGCGAGGTGACGGCGGCGTGTATCCGGTTGCTGGATGCCCCAGAAACCACCACTGGCGAATTGCTCGAACACATCAAAGGCCCGGATTTCCCGACCCGGGCGGAAATTATCACGCCGCGCAAGGATCTGCGGCAGATGTACGAAACCGGCCGCGGTTCCTTGCGCATGCGCGCCAAGTGGATACGCGAGAACGGCGAGGTCGTCGTTACCGAGTTGCCTCACCAGGTTTCCGGTGCGCGGGTGCTGGAGCAGATCGCCCAGCAGATGCAGACCAAGAAGCTGCCGATGGTTGCGGATCTGCGTGACGAGTCCGATCACGAGAACCCGACCCGCCTGGTGATCGTGGCCCGGTCAAACCGGGTGGATCTCGATGGGTTGATGACGCACCTGTTTGCCAGCACCGACCTGGAGAAGACCTACCGCGTCAACCTCAATATGATCGGCATCGACGGCCGGCCCCAGGTCAAGGACCTGCGCACGCTGCTGACCGAGTGGCTGACCTACCGCACCACGACCGTCCGCCGACGACTGCAGTTCCGCCTCGACAAGGTCCTGGCACGTCTGCACATCCTCGAAGGCCTACTGGTGGCCTACCTCAATATCGACGAGGTTATCGAGATTATTCGCTACGAGGACAAGCCCAAAGACGAGCTCATGCGCCGTTTCGGGTTAAGCCCGGAGCAGGCGGAAGCCATCCTCGAGTTGAAGTTGCGCCACTTGGCCAAGCTGGAGGAAATGAAGATCAAGGGTGAGCAGGACGAGCTGTCCCAGGAGCGGGACCACCTGCAGTCGATACTCGGTTCCGAGTCCAAACTGCGTGACCTGATCAAGTCCGAACTCCAGACAGACGCCGAGACTTACGGTGATGAACGCCGCTCGCCTATTGTCGAACGCGAGGAGGCTCGGGCCTTCAGTGAAGTGGATCTGGTTTCGAACGATCCGGTCACGGTCGTACTCTCGGAAAAAGCCTGGGTCCGCGCGGCCAAGGGCCATGATATCGATCCCGAAGGGCTCAGCTACAAGGCGGGTGACCGCTTCGCCCTCGCTGCGAAAGGGCGCAACAACCAGCAGGCCATCTTCCTCGATTCCACCGGTCGGGCTTATTCGTTAATGGCCCACAGTCTGCCCTCCGCCAGGGGGCAGGGCGAGCCGTTGACCGGTCGTATTAATCCACCGCCGGGCGCGACCTTTGCCGGCGTGATGATGGGGGATCCCCGTCATCGGGTGCTGCTGGTCACGGACGGTGGTTATGGCTTCGTATCCAATCTGGACAACCTGATCAGCAAGAACCGCAACGGCAAGGCTGTGGTTTCCGTGCCTAAAGGGGCCCGGGTCATGGCGCCGATCATGGTGCCGGAAGGAGATGATCTCCACCTGGGCGCGATCACGAATGAAGGGCGTATGTTGGTCTTTCCGTTGTCGGAGTTGCCTGAACTGGCCAAAGGTAAGGGGAACAAGATTATTTCCATTCCCTCGGCAAGGGTCCAGACCCGGGAAGAATTCGTCGTTGCCGTATGTGTGTTCCGTCCAGCGGATCAGCTCGTGGTCCAGGCCGGTAAGCGCAAGATGACGCTGCAGTTTAGCGACCTGGAGCATTACATCGGCGAACGCGGTCGCCGTGGGCACAAGCTGCCGCGAGGTTTGCAGCGGGTGGACGCGCTTGAAGTGGTGTCGGCATCGACGGCGGCCGATGCGCCGGAAGCAGAAGGAACAGTCGACAGTGAGTGAGCTGGTTCTGATCAACGTCTCCGGCCGTGACAAGCCGGGGCTGACGTCCGAAATCACCGGGATCATGGCGCGATACGACGTGCGTATCCTCGATATTGGTCAGGCGGTTATCCATGATCACCTGACCTGGGGCATCCTGGCGGAGATCCCGGACGAGGCCAATGCGCCGCCGGTCATCCGGGACCTGTTATTCCGGTTGCACTCACTGGACTTGCAAGTGCGGTTTGCGCCGATCACCGAAGCGGAATATCAGCAGTGGGCGGAGGGCCGTAATCGCGCCTGCTACATCGTCACGCTGCTGTCCCGGGACATCAAGGCTCAGCAGATTGCCAAGGTTTCCGAGATAACCGCCCAGCACGGCCTGAACATCGACAACATCACCCGCCTCTCTGCGCGGCCGTCACTGAACCCGGCGGATAACCGCATCGCCTGTGTCGAATTCTCGGTACGCGGTACCCCGGCCGACCTGGATACCTTGCGTACAGATTTCCTGCGCATTGCCGGCGAGATGAACGTGGATATCGCCTTCCAGGAGGACACCATCTTCCGCCGTAGTCGTCGGCTGGTGGTGTTCGATATGGACTCCACCTTAATAGAGGCCGAAGTGATCGACGAGCTGGCCCGGGAGGCCGGTATTGGCGACCAGGTAGCCGAGATTACGGAGCGGGCGATGCAGGGCGAGCTCGATTTCAGCGAGAGCTTTACCGAGCGTCTGGCCCTGCTGAAGGGGCTGGACGAGAGCGTGCTGCAGACGATCGCGGCCCGCCTGACGCTCACCGAGGGCGCCGAGCACCTGATACGTAGTCTCAAGGCACTGGGTTACCGCACGGCGATCCTGTCGGGTGGCTTCACCTATTTCGCACGCCATCTGCAGGAGCGGCTGGGCATCGACTATATCTACGCCAACGAGCTGGAAATCAAGGACGGCAAGGTTACGGGTCAGGTATCGGGCCGTATCGTTGACGGTCAGCGTAAGGCGGAACTACTGGCGGAAATTGCCGAGCGGGAAGGTGTATCCCGAGAGCAGGTGATCGCCGTCGGTGACGGAGCCAACGATCTGCCGATGCTGAGCCAGGCTGGGCTTGGGGTTGCTTTTCGCGCCAAGCCTCTGGTTAAGGAATCAGCGCGGCATTCGATTTCTACCCTGGGGTTGGATGCGATCCTTTACCTGATTGGCTTCCGCGAGAGCGATACGGGGCAGTTTTTCAAGGCAGAATAGATCGCGGGTTGTTAATGTGAGTCGGGTTAGCAAAGCGTAACCCGACATTGAACTCTAGACATACCCGTAAATGACGGGTTGGAGGAAAGGTTTGTCGGGTTACGCTCAGCTAACCCGACCTGCTTGGTTGGCCGGAAGTTGACCCCGAATCGCATCTAATGCCGGCTCTATCTCCGGCCTGGCTCCGATTCTTACGCCCACCCAACGCCAATCAACCTACTGGTCCCCGAAGTCGTAATCCATCTCCGGAACCGGCGCCTGCAGGTAGTAGCCCTGGATGTAGTTCACGCCGGCCTGCCACAGGGTCGCCAGGACAGAGGCGTTCTCCACCAGCGGGATAATGGTCAGCTTGCCGTTGTTTTGCAGAGCGGACACCATCTCCTTCACTTCTTCCTTCACATCTTCGTTCTTCTGGATTTCCTCGGTGAAGGAGCCGTCGATCTTCACATAGTCCACGTCCACGTGCTTGAGCGTGTTGAACGGGTTCAATGCGCAGCCGAACTGGCTGATGGACAGCTTGCAGTGCAGTTCCCTTAGCGACTTGGCGAATTCGCGGGCCTGCTTCATGTAGTTGTTGGCATCGCCTTCGCGGATCTGGAAGATCAGCGAGTCGCCGGGCAGGCGCGCCGCCTTGAGGGCCACGCTGAGCCAAGCCGTGAAGGTCTTGTCCTGGATGGTTTCGCCGGTCACGTTGAGGAACAGGCGGGTGTCGTGCCCTTTCGAACGATGGCTGGCCAGGTGCTTGATGGTTTGCAGGATCACCCAGCGGTCTATCTTGCTGGCCATATCGGATGGTCCGGCCGGCGGCAGGAAGTCATAGGGCGAGACCTCCTGGTTGTCCTTGTCCAGCATGCGGACAAAGGCCTCGTAGTGCTCCTCGCCTTCGCCACGCAGGTTGATAATCGGCTGGAACAGCAAGCGGAATCGATCCTCATCGAGCGCCTTCTGAATGGCTTCTACTGAATTTGAGTCATCCAGGGATTCGTACTTGGCCGGGTTGTAGACCAGTACACCATTGCCGTTTTCGTGCCCCTCGAGCTTGCGTACTTCCGAGGATGCCGTATGCGCACGACCCAAGAGATCGGGTGCCTTGGGCGCATTTTCGGTGATCGCTGCAATGCCGATTGAAACCGTCAATTGCACCGTCTTGCCGGAAATTTCGAACAGGTGATCTTCGATCGTCTTACGAATCGATTCGCAAATCTCCGCCATTCGGGTTTCCTGGCAGGGCAGGGCAAGTATGCAGAAGGCGTCGTCGCTCAGGCGAGCCAGGGTCATCTCGTCCTCGACCTGTTCGCGCAGGATGTTCGCCACATCACCAAGCATCAGGTCGGCGCCGGCGATGCCGAGTTGGCCGCGAACCTGGGTAAAGTTATCGAGCGCAATATAGGCAATGCCTCCGGTCTGCTTGGTCTCGCCTGCACGCACGACGGCTTTGCCCAGCTCGTCCATCAGGTACTGGCGATTGAAGAGGCCGGTGAGCAGATCCTGGGTGCTGATCTGTTTCAGTTTTTCTTCCAGCTCGGCGTTGTCCTGCTCCGGCTGGACCACGATCTGGGTACAGGGCTCGCCGTCGTAGGTGGCGGCGGACACCTTGATGACGATATTCAGCTCTGTGCCGTCGCTGCGCTTGGCAACGCAATTGAGGGCCATGCCGTCTTCCTTGTGCTCAGCAAAGGCCTTCATGAACTCTTTGTAGTCGTCGTGGCTTTCTGGCGCGAGGGTGTCCAGGATGGGGATGCAGATCATCTCGTCGAGATCATCGTAGCCGAAGAAGTCCATGTAGGACTGGTTGGCATAGATGTGCATACCATCATTGATGTAGGCGATGGCGTCCTTGGAGCTTTCGAGCAGCAGTTGGCAACGCTGTTCGGACTCGCGCAGGTGCGATTCCAGCACCCGGCGCTGGTGACGTGCGGCGAGGCTGTCCAGCTCGCGCTTGACGGTGAGCATGATCAGGTCGTTATAGTCGCCCGGCACGGCCGCCTGGGCGCCGGCCTTCATGATCTGGACGCTACGTTCACGGCTGAATTCGGTCGTCAGCAGAAGGAACGGAATATCCTTGTCGAGCCGTTTGATCAGTGCCAGCGCGGCATCGGGCGAAACTTCCTGGTCGGGCAGGTCCCGGGCCAGCATGAGGTCCCAGTTGCTGGTCCTCAGCGCTTCTTCGAGGTCTTCTTCGGAAGTGACCCGGTGGGCCCGGGTTGCCCGTCCGGAATTTCTCAACAGACTGACCAGTACTTCGGCATCGTTCTGGGAAGGATCGAGGATCAGCAGATGAACCGTCGTATTCTTCTTCTGCATTCGTAAACCATCTCGCACAGCCCGGCATTCCGTTGGTCCGTAACGGAAGGGGTAAATTGAATTCGGGTATCCAAGGAGCCTCTGATTAGCGCTTGAATCCCTCTGTAAGCCAGAGCAGGCCCAGGCGCTAACCAGAGGCCCCTAAGTCGGATTATGCCTTAATCCTGAAGGCGTTAACGCGACTTGGTCAGGAATTTTTGAGGCCGTTGGTTGATTCTAGGCACGGCAGGACGCCGGCTCAACCAGAAAATTGCCTGAATTACCCGCTAGGTAGCTCTTATGCTGCCGGTTAACAATCAAAATGCAGCACGTTGAAAGCTTACAGGGATGGCCAGAGAGAGTCGAATTCGTCTTCGCTAGTTTTGTCTGGGCTGGAGGGTTGGCTCGTGGAATCGGTCGAGCGGCTTTGCAGGCGCAACTCGAACTGGCTAATGCTCCCAGTGGCCGATATGCGCTTGGAGAGCTGGCCGTTGTCCTCCCGCTCGCCCTGGCGCAGGACGATCCGGCTACCCTGCTGGAAGGGCAGGCGTGGGGTGATGAGCGTCGCGGGCTGACCAATGACAGAGACTTCCGGTAGCAATAGGCCGCGGAGGTATTCGCTGCTGTTGCCGACTTTCTGGATCAGGCGCACGCCACAGGGAGAGGCACTGGGCGCCAGCAGTTCGATACCAATCTGCGTGCCCTGATTACGCAGCTGGCGAATCCAGCGCACGACCGCAACACTCCAGGGATGGGCGTTATGCTCACGAACGGCGAGGACCTCACCGGCTTGCAGGGACGGTGGGATTTCCCCCTCCCAGCTCACGCAGTAGCCACCGGGACTGGTGTTGACCAGTGGGGTGCGGTAAGTCTTGGGTCGGTTGCCAGGGGCTTCATCCGTCTCAACGGAGCCGCCGGCACCACGGAAGGTGATGGGCGTGTCGGCCGAGGACGAAAAATCGTTCGACGGCCCCGCATCATGGGCATCGGCCCAGGCGTCGTTGCGTCTGCGTGCCTGCTTGAGGAAGAAGTTGTCGTCTTCCCGGGAAGGGACGTCGCCACTGGCAATGAATTGCTTGAAAGTCTTTTCACCGGCGATGAAGTAATGCGCCGCGGTTAGACCTACACAGACCTGAAGACTGCCCTGGGTGTTCACACGCTTGAAGTTGCGCTTGGTGAGATTGCCCAGCGCCTGACTCAGGTGCATGAGCAGGTTGTCCGATATATTGGCGGGCAGGCTCAGTTCGGGTTCCGGTTCATGCTTGGCGGAGCGCCGGCTGAGATGTTCGCTGATGGCGCTGGAGAGTTTGAGCGTGTCGAAGCCGAGACAGTCGCGGGTGAGCTGGTCCGGCTGGATCAGGCTCTTATATATTGGCGCTCCATCCTGTTCCATGTTGATGAGGAACAAGGCGCTTTCCAGCTGTTCCATGCTGCAATTTACATGGCTGGTCCAGACCTCGAACAGCTCATAGGCCTGTACCAGCTCATTCTGTCGGAGCTGGTTGGGTCTCGCGCAGCCAAGCAGCAGCAGACGCTTGTAGGTATCGGCGATGCTGCTCGCCTTGCGATGCATGAGCGTATCATCTTCCACGGTCCCGTCCTGCAGCTTGTTGCGCAGCGCAAAGCGGAAGACGCGATGGCACTCCAGCCAGCTCCGCGCCGGGCTCGGACAATAGAGCTGATGGGCCCGCAGAATGGTATGGCCCAGATCGGTGATGATCCGGTGGCAGGCTGTCGTGATAGCCTTGCGGTACTTGTCCAGGGGGCCCGCATCCAGCAGTTCTATCAGTGTCGTCTTGTAACCGTTGGCCAGGTGCAGCTGTAAGGCTTGGGACAGGTTAGCGATCTTCCGCTGCTTTTCCGGCAGGGCGATGGACAGTCCCAGATAGTGGCGGGATAGCTCCCTGCACACGAAGTTGATGCGCGGGCGGATCAGTTCCAGTAGTTGCAGGCGCTGCTGGGGCGCGATGATCAACTGGTTGAGCTCAATAACCGCATGATAGAGCTGGCGTGACGTCTCGCCGAGATTGGCCACTGGAAGGGCGCTCACCCATCGGCCGAAGGACTTGGGCGTCGCATCGCAGAAGGAGAGGTTGGCAATCTTTTGCTCGGGTAATGTCAGATCGGGTTTCAACGTCACACCTTGCGCGTAGCCTGCCTGGACCGTTATTGCATCTTGGCCAGTCCCTGTGCCTGCTCCTTTTGCCAGCCAGGCCGCGAACGATAGGCTGACCGGAAAAGGGCGACAATACATATTTTTATAAGGATGTTTCGGACTTTAAAGTAGCGGAGGCCTTTCAGAAAGTCAGAACGCGCCAAGTTGACATTGTTTGACAAAAAAGCTTTCGAGAGGGCGGTCCCTCTCCATTTGAGTGGCCGTTGTGTCGTCTTTGTTGGCCTGTTTTTAATCCTGAATAGTCAGGGGGGTCTTGCTGGATTCGCCGGGAATTTCGCGCACCAGGCGTGGAACGAGAAACCCGGGTAGCATGGCGAGAAGTCCTCGCATCAACGCTCGCGCCTGTTCGTCCGATACGTCGAAATGCGCGGCGCCTTGCACCGGATCGAAGGCATGCAGGTAGTACGGCAGGATACCGGCATCGAACAATGACTCGCTGAGTTCCCGCAGTGTATCCACCGAATCGTTGACACCCTTGAGGATCACGCTCTGGTTGAGCAGGGTTACACCGGCGTCTCGCAGTCGCGCCATGGCGCGGTGCACGGCGTCGTCGATCTCCCGCGGGTGGTTGATATGCACCACCATCACCTTTTGCAGGCGATTATTGCCGAACCACTTGATAAAGGCATCGTCGATGCGCTGGGGAATGACCACCGGCAGGCGGGTGTGAATCCTCAGGCGTTTCAGGTGTGGAATGGCCGCCAGATCTTCTGCCCAGGCGGCCAGGAGGCGGTCGTTAACCGCCAGCGGATCACCACCACTGAAGATGACTTCGTTGATCTCCGGACTATCGCGCAGGGTTTCCAGTGCGGCAGCGCGGGCATCGGGAGACTGCCGATGATCTGCGTAGGGGAAGTGGCGCCGGAAACAGTAACGGCAGTTGATCGCGCAGGTGCCGGTTACCATGAGCAGGGCGCGGCTATGGTATTTGCGGATCAAGCCCTGCTGCGGTGTGTGGTCGGCCTCTTTCAAGGGGTCGTCGACAAAGCCTGGTCTTTCAAGGGTTTCTGCGCCCAGGGGTAGTACCTGGCGCAGTAAGGGGTCATCCGGGTCGCCATACGTTATGCGGGCCAGGTAGGGATAGGGAACCCGAACGCTGAAAAGCGTGGCGCCGGCCCGTGCACCGGGCAGGAGGTCAGGGGGCAGGCCCAGTTCGGACAGCAGGGCTTCCGGGCGGTTGATGGCCCGGGCCAGTTCCTGTTGCCACGTCAGGGGCGACGCCGGTCCACGACCGTCTTCCATCGACCGGATTTCCCGAGATTGGGCTTCTAACGACTGGGCTTCTAACGACGTGGCGGTTCGCTGTATCATGAGCGCCTTTGGATTTCCAACTGCACCATTGTTTTCAACTGCACTAATTCAGGTGAGATTTTCATGGCTTCGTATTCTACCAACGAATTCCGCGGCGGTCTTAAGGTTTTGCTGGACGGCGACCCTTGTATCATCCTCGAGAACGAGTTCGTCAAGCCCGGTAAGGGCCAGGCGTTCAACCGGGTCAAGCTGCGCAACCTGATGAGCAACCGGGTTTGGGAGCGGACTTTCAAGTCTGGCGAAAGCCTTGAAGCAGCGGACGTGGTCGACCAGGAAATGGAATACCTGTATACCGACGGCGAATTCTGGCATTTCATGGCGACCGACGGTTCCTTTGAACAGCACCCCGCTGACGAGAAGGCCGTGGGCGATGCGCTCAAGTGGCTCAAGGAGCAGGACGTCTACACGGTCACCCTATACAACGGGACACCGTTGTCTGTCTCTCCGCCCAACTTCGTGGAACTTGAGGTGGTGGACACCGATCCGGGCATGAAAGGCGATACTGCGCAGGGTGGCTCCAAGCCGGCAACCCTGTCCACCGGCGCAGTTGTCAACGTGCCCCTGTTCATCACGATCGGCGAAGTCCTGAAAGTCGATACCCGCTCCGGCGAATACGTCAGCCGCGTGAAGAGCAGCTGATTCGGAGTCGTTAGGGCTGCTCCAGAGTAGTCTCAGGGGGATACTCTCCATGACGCAGGAACCGGGCTGGCGGCCGACCGCCGCTTTGGCCGCCCAACGGGAGCGGGCAGCGCTGCTCGCCTATCTGCGTCAGTTCTTCGAAGCCCGTGACGTGCTGGAAGTCGAGACTCCGCTCCTGGCACGGCGCGGTGTTTCAGATCTGCATCTCGATTGTGTCCCCGCGGAGCTCGCTGCGGTATCTGGCTACGCCGGTGGCAGGGTTTATCTGCAAACCTCTCCGGAATACCACATGAAGCGCCTGCTGGCAGCTGGCAGTGGGGCTATTTATCAGGTTTTTCGCGCTTTCCGGGACGGCGAAAGGGGACGGCGTCACAATCCGGAGTTTTCCCTGCTGGAGTGGTACCGGCCAGGCTTTGACGACCAGGCATTGATGGACGAAGTCAGCGACCTGGTTTGCGGTTGGTTGAGGATCCCTGCGCCAGAGCGGATGACCTATCGGCAGGCCTTCCTGCAACACGCGGGATTGGACCCGTTCTCTATTTCTCTCGAAGCGCTCCGGCGACAGGTGGGCGAACAGGCCGGCGATCCGGCCTTTGCCGGAAAGCTCGACCGCGATGGCTGCCTCGATTTCATCCTGACCCATACCATCGAGCCGGCCTTTGAAAGCCGGCCTGCGGTGTTCATTCATGACTATCCCGCCAGCCAGGCCGCCCTGGCGCGTACCCGCGAGGCCGCGGGCCACCCGGTGGCTCACCGGTTTGAGCTCTACCTCTACGGCGTGGAGTTATGCAATGGCTACTGGGAATTGACGGATGCTGAGGAGCAACGGCGGCGCTTCGAGCAGGACAATGCGCTGCGTCGACTGCATGGAAAGCCTGAAATGCCTGCCGATGAGCGGTTGCTGGAGGCGCTCGCCTCCGGTATGCCTGACTGTGCTGGCGTTGCACTGGGGCTGGACCGTTTGCTGATGTGCAGGCTTGGCACGCGAGATATCCAGGATGTGATTGCTTTCCCGATCGAGCGCGCCTGAGCCCGGACCTTGGCTCAGGCGCCCTTCTTTTAGCTGGGCTCTCTCAGCCCCTGGCTCGGGTGCCGATAGGTCGTCCAAGGCGCAGGACGGTTTCCGCGCTCAGCTCTTTGGACCAATCCATCCGGCCTT
The DNA here is from genome assembly GCF_036511935.1 of Marinobacter nanhaiticus D15-8W. NCBI lineage: Bacteria > Pseudomonadati > Pseudomonadota > Gammaproteobacteria > Pseudomonadales > Marinobacteraceae > Marinobacter > Marinobacter nanhaiticus. The sequence continues at coordinate 1,832,766 of NZ_AP028878.1, forward strand.
TGGGGAACAGCAGGATGACAGTGGACCCTAATCGAAAGCGGCCCATCTCCTCGCCTTTATCGAAACTAATGGGCGCGTCCTGGCTGTAGTCGACGGTTGCGATATCGCGGCCGGGCGCGACCACGCCTGCCCAGGTGGTCTCGACGCTGCCAACGATCATGGCGCCAACCAGGATCATGCACATCGGTCCCCATTCGGTGTCGAAGTTGACCACGACCCGTTCATTACGGGCGAACAGGCGGGGCACATTGGCTGCCGTTACCGGATTCACCGAAAACAGTCGCCCCGGCACGTAAGTCATGTCCTTGAGCGTGCCGGCCAATGGCATGTGGATACGGTGGTAGTCCTTGGGGGCCAGATAGATTGTGCAGAACTCCCCGTCCACATAGGGCTTGGCCTTTTGTTCGTCACCACCCACCAATTCGAGCAGGCTGTAATCCTGTCCTTTGGCCTGAAAGATACGGCCTTCGTCGATCTGTCCCAATTGACTGATCGCGCCGTCTACCGGGCTGGTGACATGGTTCGGGTCGTCATCTATGGGACGCATGCCGGGCTTCAGTGGGCGAGTGAAGAAGTCGTTGAACGTGGCGTAAGCTGCAGGATCGGTATCGACAGCCTCACTCATGTCCACGCCATAGCGCTTGATGAACCAGTGGGCAACACGGTTTTTCAACTGCGGGTGCCGGTCATCGTCGGCCAGACGGCCCAGCCACTGCGACAGCCCTTGTTGCGGCAGCAGATATTGGCTCATCACGAAAAGCTTGTCTCGCATCAATCTCAAATCTCCACGGGTGTGTCGGGGTGGTTGCCCCACTCAGCCCAGGACCCGGCATAGGCGCGCACGCGCGGATAGCCGAGAGCCTTGGCGACCAGGTAGGTCAGGCCGGACCGGTGGTGGGTCTGGCAATGGGTGATGATGGTTTTCGACGGCGTGAGGCCGTATTGCTCCAATAGCGCCCGAAGCTCTGATTCGGGGCGCAACCGCAGTTCGCGTGCAGGATCCATGACCTGCGTCCACTCCACGTTGCGTGCGCCGGGGATATGACCCGCCTTGGCTGCGGCGATCCGTTTGCCGAAATATTCGCCGGGAGAGCGGGCGTCCCAAATGACCTGGTCCGTAGAGCCTAGGCCTGCCATGACCTCTTCCAGCGTCGCCGTCGGTTCCGGTTGGAACTCAATGGGGTAGCGGGTCGGTTCGGGATCCGGTACTTCGGTGGTCAGCGGGCGTTCCTCTGCCTGCCAGGCCAGCCAGCCACCATTCAGGTAGCTATAGTGGGTGTGGCCGATGCAGTCGAGTAACCAGATGAAACGTCCGGCCCAGCCGCCGCCCTCGTCGTCATAGACCACCACGTGCGTATCCGGCGTCAGACCGATACGGCTGGTGAGCTCCTGTAGCGCTTCGACTGTAGGCAATTTGCCTGGCGCTGGCGGGTAACCCAGTAGCGTCTCATGGGGGTGCACGTATACGGCACCCGGCAAGTGTCCGCCGGCGTAGCGTTCCGGATGACAGAGATCGATAAGCAGCAGTCCCGATTCTTCTGCCGTTGACTCAGGCGTCAGTAACGGTTCGAGGGTTTCCGGCTCGATAACGAGTGGCAGCTCGATCATGGTATATCTCGCGAGATGGCGGTCACTTTCCAAGGCGGCATCTTATCAGATTGCAGCGGTTGGCTGGGCGTATATGTACTGAGTCACATTCAAATGGATTTAGGGAACTTATCCAATTTTTCGCGATCAGCGGAGGCTCTTGCTATGATTCTGACAAATCAGGAAAAAGGCGGTTGCATCTCAACCTTTGCCCGTTACTCATAGAAACAAGATTCCCACAATAGTGCATTGGCGGCGCATCCGGGTATTCCGGTCTAATGCCTCAAGCAGTGGTATGCAGTTATTTAGGGGGCGTTCCAAACCGATATGGCGTTAATACTCGGTTCGATTATTGTTATTGCCTGTGTGCTGGGCGGATATGTGCTGTCCAAAGGTCAACTGATGGCCTTGTGGCAACCGTTGGAGCTACTGATCATTTTCGGCGCCGCCACGGGTGCCTTCATTATCTCCAACCCGATGCACACCATCAAAGAGACCATCGGTGGCGTGCTTCGGCTGTTGACAGGATCTCCCTTCAATAAAGCCTTCTATATGGATTTGCTGAGCCTCCTCTACGATGTCTTCGACAAGTCCCGGAAGCAGGGCGTCATGGCGATCGAGGAGGATATCGATAATCCCAAGGAGAGCCAGATCTTCACCCGCTATCCGGCCATCATGAAGTCCGACAAGCTGATGTCGTTCGTGACGGATTACATGCGCATCATCAGCACCGGCAATATGGCACCCCATGAGCTGGAAGGTCTGATGGATATGGAACTGGAGAACCGGCAGCACGAACTTCTGGAGCCTTCCCACGCGGTGGCGAAGGTGGCTGACGCATTGCCGGGCCTGGGTATTGTTGCAGCCGTTCTGGGTATCGTTATCACCATGGGGCTGCTGGGCGGCCCGCCCGAAATGATTGGTATCAAGGTCGCCGCCGCGCTGGTGGGTACTTTCCTCGGTATCTGGGCCGGCTATGGTTTTGTCGGGCCTACTTCGACCGCCATGGAGCACCAGGCCCAGTATGAGTTGCGGGCTTACGAATGTGTCAAAGCGGCCATATTGGCTACGGTGTCTGGACAGGCTCCGCAAATGGCTATCGAGTTCGGCCGCAAGGCCCTGCCATCGGACAAGCGTCCTGGATTCCAGGAACTCAACGATCACGTTCGCTCCAAGTAATCTTTTCAACGAGTCAGCGCAAGCGGCCATCACGAGCGGTCCTCGATAAGTACCGCTTCGTATTGAGGTAAGTCGTGGAAGAGCAACCGATCATCGTCAAGCGCGTCAAGAAGGTTTCCGGGGGACACCACGGTGGCGCCTGGAAAGTTGCGTTTGCCGATTTCGCGACGGCCATGATGGCGTTCTTTATGGTGCTCTGGCTGACGACGACTGCCTCGGATGAAGAGAAGCAGGCTATTGAAGGCTATTTCAAGGACCCGGTGGGTTACATGGAGGCTGCCAGTCGCAATCCCATTGATCTGGGGGGCAGCGCGTCGGTTGTCGATGCCTCAAGCGCCGACATCGCGGATACCGAAATCCGTCTCGAGGACCAGAAAATAGAGGAGCTGTCGGAAACCCTCGAACAGCGCCAGATGGAAGAGCTGTTCCAGGACCTGAAGGAGCAGATCGAACAAAGCGAGACTTTGCAGGAATTCAAGGACCAGTTGCTGATCGACATCACCGATGAAGGGCTGCGGATCCAGATTGTCGACCGTTCCCAGCGGCCCATGTTCGATAGCGGTAGTGCTCGCCTGAAATATTATTCCCAGGACATCCTGTTCGAGCTGGCCAAGCCGCTCAGCGCCGTTACCAATAAACTCAGTATTACCGGGCACACCGATGCCACGCCTTTCGTCGGCCGCCCCGGCTACACCAACTGGGAGCTATCGGCGGATCGGGCCAATACGGCCCGCCGGGCGCTGGTGGCTGGCGGTGTAAGGGGCGAGCAGATCGGTCGGGTGGTTGGCCTGAGCGATTCGGTCCTGTTTGATAAGGATGCTCCAACAGCCCCTGTCAACCGTCGTATTGCCATTATCGTATTGAACAAGAAGGCGGTGGAAGATATTCAGTCTGATTCCGGCGCCGATGCACAGCCCGTCATTGACCTGACCCAGCCAACCGAGGCCGAGTCCGGCGAGGCGCTCAAGCAGCTGGAATCCGGCGAATGGTTCAACCCGCCGCCGGAGCCCGATCCGGGCGAGGTGAACTGGTAGGGGCTTAGGTCGCTACCGAGCGGGATTCTGCCAGTCCGACGCCTCGATCTCCGCATAGATTCGGCGGAAGCTTTGCATGCGCGCCGGGCTGATCTCACTTTTCTCCTCGGCTTCCCGCAGTGCGCAGCCGGGCTCAGCCTGGTGCCGGCAGTTGCGGAAGCGGCAGTGGCCGATCAGCGGCCGTATCTCGCGGAAGCCATACTCCAGGTGCTCGATATCCATATGCCAGAGTCCGAATTCCCGGATACCCGGTGAGTCGATCAGGTCGCCGCCGAGACCGAGATGAAACAGCCGCGCCGTGGTCGTGGTGTGGATGCCCTTGCCCGTACTCTGCGACACCTCGCCCACCTTGATGCTGCTGTCCTGCAGCAGCCGGCTGATGATCGACGACTTACCGACCCCGGATTGGCCGACGAAGACGCTGGTGCGATTTTTGAGCAGGGATTCTATAGTGTGGTCGTCTTCCGGCGCAGTATGCATCGAGGTCTGTTCTACCGTGTAGTCCAGCGCTTCGTAGCGTTGCAGTAGCGCCTCGAGCTGGGCACGGTTGTGGTCGCCGATCAAGTCGGTTTTGTTGAGCAGCAGCAGTGGCGTAATGTTGCAATTCTCGGCAGCCACCAGGTAGCGATCGATCAGGTTGTCGTGGGGCTCTGGCTCCGGGGCGATGACCAGGATGATCCTGTCGATGTTGGCGGCGACGGGTTTCAGCTGGCCGAATTTGTCGGGACGCTGTAGCAGGTTATCCCTCTCCTGAACGGCTACGATAACACCCAGATCCTCCGCGCCCGGGCGCCAGACGACCCGGTCTCCGGTCACCAACGAGCCCAGATTGGCTCGTACATGGCAGCGGATGATTTCCCCTCGGTGATCGCCCTCCAGCGCTTCGACATCGATTTGCTTGCCAAAGTGGGCGATGACCAGGCCCGATTGCTCGTCACCGAGCTCTCCAGCCTGGAGCTGCCGGTTGATGTCCCGTTCCCGGCGTGACGCCCGGGCCGTGCGCTCATCCTGGATTTTTTCGATGCGCCATTTCTGCTGCCTGTTCAGCCGACGTTTTGCCATAAGGTTTCGTCTTTGATTCCTCGGGATTTCTGCCTGTTCGTGCAAGTGTGCCATCATACCACCACTCATGGCGGCTTCCTTTTCCGCGAAATGGTTTTTCAGGAGACTCACGCATGGCTTCTACCGACCGTCTGGTCTGGATCGATCTGGAGATGACCGGGCTCGACCCGGACAAGGAACGTATTATCGAGATCGCCACTATCGTCACCGATTCGGAGCTCAACACCATTGCTGAAGGTCCGGTGTTGGCGATCCACCAGCCGGACAGTCTGCTGGATGCCATGGATGAATGGTGTACGCGGACGCACGGCGAGAGTGGCCTGACTCAGCGGGTCAAGGAAAGCTCCTTTAGCGAGGCTGATGCAGAGCGCCAGACCATCGAATTCCTTGAGCAACACCTGGAGAGTGGCCAGTCCCCGTTATGCGGTAACAGCATTGGTCAGGACCGCCGCTTCCTCGTGCGTTACATGCCGGCCCTGGAGGCTTTCTTCCACTACCGCAATCTCGATGTCAGTACGGTGAAGGAACTTGCACGACGCTGGCGACCCGATGTCTTGAAAGGCGTCGAAAAGAAGGGCTCGCACCTGGCACTGGATGACATCCGCGACTCGATCGACGAGCTGCGGCACTATCGGGAGCATTTCTTCAGGCTGGAAGACTGATCAGCGGGAGTCGTTGGCGTAACGGGCGCTTTAATTCGTGATACCATGCCGCCGTAGGGCCCATTGCACATGCTCGCGGACCAGTTCCGATGGATGGTCCGCCCGCTTCTTTAGAGCCTCGATTACGGGAATAGTCGATGGCGCATTGCCGAGCCCCACTGCCAGGTTCCTGAGCCAGCCTTCATAGCCTGTACGCCGGATCGCCGAGCCCTCGGTGCGTTTCAGGAACTCTGCCTCGGTCCACAGGAAAAGTTCTGCCAGTTCGCTGTTGTCGAGGTTGTGGCGGGCCTGGAAGTCATCCTTGTCGGTCGGTCTGCTGAACTTGTTCCAGGGGCAAACCAGTTGGCAGTCGTCACAACCAAACACCCGGTTTCCCATCTTGCTGCGCAGTTCTTCCGGAATCGACCCTTTCAGTTCGATTGTCAGGTAACTGATGCAGCGCCTCGCGTCCAGGCGATGGGGGCCGTCGAACGCATCGGTCGGGCACACGTCGAGGCAGGCGGAGCAACTGCCACAGTGCTCTGTCTCAAAAGGTTCACTGACCGGTAAGGGCGCACTGGTAAAAATCTCGCCCAGGAAGAAGAACGAGCCGGCCTTTGGGTGGATCAGCATGGTGTTCTTGCCGAACCAGCCCAGGCCTGCTCGCTGGGCCAGTGCTCGCTCCAACACCGGCGCGCTGTCGACGAAGGCGCGGTGATTGTGGCCTTCCAGCGCATCGTCGATGCGCTTCGCAAGCTGGGCCAGGCGTTTGCGCACCAGCTTGTGATAGTCGCGTCCCAGGGTGTAGCGGGAGATGTAGGCCTTTTCCGGATCATTGAGTGTCCGGGCCGGGCTGTCGGGGGAGGGCATGTAGTCCATCCGTACGGAGATGACCCGGCGGGTACCGGGAAGGAGTTCGTCAGGCCGGTAGCGTTTGCTGCCGTGATCGGCCATATAGTTCATCTCGCCATTCATCCCGGAGTCCAGCCATTCCTGTAGCCGCGCGCCATGGCGGCCGGTTTCCGCCTCGGTAATACCGGTAGCCTGGAAACCGAGTTCTTCAGCCCAAACAGGAATTTGCCGCGCTAATTTGTCCAGGTTGGCGCCTAGCGAGTCAGTTAACATTGATTAAGTTATGACCTTTTCGATCGTTTTGCTATGCTTAACAGGCATCTGGCCGAATGAGTTCAACCGGATTCTGTTTTTTCAGGGAGGCTGCAACGCTCTGTTTGCCAGGGAATGCAAGCCATCAGGTGATTCACAGACCGATTAAGGTGATTCACAGACCGATGAGTGCTGCTGAAAGTTCCAGTTTACCAGAGAGCCTGTACGCTGCGGATGGGGTACAGGCTCTTGATCGATGTGCGATTGAGGAATTCGGGGTACCCGGGTTCGAATTGATGCAACGGGCGGCCCGATCAGGCTTCAGGCAATTGATGAGGCACTGGCCTGACGCCAAGTCCGTGCTGGTACTGTGTGGCGCCGGTAATAATGGCGGCGATGGATACCTGGTGGCCTCTGCGGCATGCCGGCAGGCCCTGCAGGTCCGCTGTCTGGCTATTGCCGATCCAGGTAAACTCAAGGGTGATGCGCTTAAGGCCCATGATGCTGCGCGTGATACGGGTCTGCATGTCGAGGCGTTCGAGGCACTGGGCGAGGGTGAGCTTGAGAATGCCCTGAGCGAGGCTGACGTCGTTGTCGATGCGATGCTGGGAACGGGCATCACTGGTGCCTTGCGATCACCTTTTGATCAGGTGGTCGCCAGGCTGAATGCCAGTGGCTGTCCTGTCCTGTCGATTGACGTGCCTTCGGGTTTGAACGCATCCACCGGCTGGATCGAAAGTGATGCCGTCAAGGCGGGTGCAACAGTAACGTTTATAGGATTGAAAGCCGGTTTGATGACCGGCAAGGGTCCGGATGTTGCCGGTGACGTTCTGTTCGATGACCTGGGGGTGCCCGAAGACATCTATCAGCGGGTCGATCCGGTCGCCGGTCGTGTGGATTGGAATCGCGTGGCGCCTAATTTGCCGCTACGACGGCGTGGGGCGCACAAGGGCGATTGCGGGCATCTGCTGGTGGTGGCCGGTGAGAGGGGGTTTGGCGGTGCAGCCTTGCTGGCTGCCGAAGCGGCCGCCCGAACCGGCGCGGGTCTGGTGACACTGGCCACCCGTCCGGAGCATGTGAGTCCGGCGTTGGTCCGCTGCCCGAGCCTGCTGGTGCACGGTCTGACCCATGGCAATGAGCTGGATGCGCTGCTTGAGGCCGCCGACGGGGTGGTTTTCGGTCCCGGAGCCGGCCAGGGTGCATGGGGCCAGCAGATGTTACAGCGAATCATGGCGTTTGACGGCCCGGTCTTGATGGACGCCGATGGTCTGAATATGCTTTCGTCTCGAGCGCCGGGCGTGCACAGCAATTGGATTTTGACGCCGCATCCGGGGGAGGCTGCCCGCCTACTGGGTGTCGAAAACAAGGTGGTTAATAGCGACCGCCTCGAGGCGGTGCGGCAGCTGCAGCAACGCTACGGTGGCGTCATATTGCTCAAAGGCGCGGGCACTCTGGTCTATGCGGACGATATGATCGCGCCTGTAGTGGTGCAGGGTGGCAACCCGGGCATGGCCGCCGGCGGCATGGGTGACGTGCTCTCCGGGATAATCGGCGCGCTGGCGGTCCAGGGCTTGGTGCCCTCGCAAGCCGCAGTGATCGGCGCCAGCCTCCATGCGGAGGCTGCGGACCGTGCAGCACTGGACAAAGGGTTCATGGGGCTGTTGCCCATGGACGTTACCGACCGTGTGCCGCAGGTGTTGGGTGAGGCTGAGGGCGTGCTAATCCCCCTCGGCTTCCGCTAGTCAGTGGATGCCTGAGTCGGCAAGCGTATCAGCTCGCATCGCAAGGTAAGTCTCAGCGAGCATAGAAGAACAGAGAGAATGGGTGGTCGTGGTTGGCAGAGAGAGTCGAGGCGGAGCGCGCTGCCGTGAATAATTCAGAGTTGGAAGTTCATTTGCCGGACGAGTCTTCGACCGAGCAGCTGGGTGCGCTGGTCGTGCAGGCCGTGAGAAGTATCGGCGACGGTTGCGTGCTCCATCTGATCGGCGATTTGGGCGCCGGTAAAACGACGTTTAGCAGGGGATTCATTCGGAGCCTCGGCCATGCGGGGGCCGTCAAGAGTCCGACCTATACCCTCGTCGAACCTTACGAGGAACTGCAGCCGCCGGTTTACCACTTCGATCTCTATCGTTTGGGCGATCCGGAAGAGCTCGAGTTCATGGGTATTCGGGACTACCTCGAGACGGGGGCCGTATGTTTGATCGAATGGCCCGAGCGTGGTGTCGGTGTGTTACCACAGGCCGATTGCGCCATCAGTCTGACTATGGCTGAGCCGGGGCGCCAGGCCCGTTTGGACGCAGCTACCGCCACGGGTCAGCAGTTGCTAGACACACTACGAAAAAATTTGAAAAAAGGCTGGATTACCCTGTCACGGGACGAAAGGATCTGGAACGATGGGCAGTAATATGAATATGTCGGTGGCTCGGGTTTTCCTGGCGCTGATGTCGGTGCTGTTGATGGCCGCTGGCGTACGGGCGGATACGGCGCTCAACAGCGCGCGCCTCTGGCCCGCGCCCGATCACACCCGGTTGGTCCTCGATATGGGCGATTCCGTGGAACATTCGATCTTTGCGCTGAAGAATCCGGATCGTTTGGTTATCGATATCGAAAATACCAAGCTTAGCGCTAATCTGGACGGGCTGGATCTGTCTGGCAGCCCGATTCGCCGTATTCGGAGTGCGCCTCGCAACGGTGATGACCTACGGGTCGTGCTGGATCTAAAGTCCGAAATCAAGCCGCGCAGCTTTCAGCTTGAGCCGAACGAACAGTATGGTCATCGCCTCGTGCTGGACCTGATCGATGAAGACGGTCTGCGTCGTAACGAGGCCAGCCAGCCTGTCCTCAGCGATAACCATGATGGCAAGCGTGACGTTATTGTAGTCATCGACGCCGGTCATGGTGGCGAGGATCCCGGTGCCACCGGTCCGAGTGGTACTCGTGAGAAGGATGTGGTGCTGAAACTGGCCCGCAAGCTGAAGGCGGTGGTGGACTCCAAGCCTGGTTATAAGGCCCGCCTGACACGCAACGGCGATTACTACATTGGTTTGCGTGAGCGAACCCTGCTGGCCCGCAAGCAAAATGCCGACCTCTTTATATCGGTCCACGCCGACGCTTTCCGCACGTCCAAGCCTAGAGGGGCTTCGGTGTTTGCCCTGTCGCAGCGTGGTGCGACCAGCGAGACAGCGCGCTGGCTGGCGCGCAATGAAAACAGTTCAGACCTGATCGGAGGGGTCGGCGGTGTCTCCCTCGGGGACAAGAACGAGGTGCTGGCGGGTGTGCTGCTGGACCTTTCCATGACGGCGAGTATCAATGCCAGTGTAGGCGTTGGCGATTACGTCCTGCGCAACCTCGGTCAGGTGGCGCGACTGCACAAATCCGGTGTGGAGCAAGCGGCGTTCGTGGTGCTCAAATCGCCGGATATTCCTTCGATCCTGGTCGAAGCAGGATTTATCTCCAACCCCCAGGAAGAGAAGAATCTCCAATCCTCGGCCTACCAAGGCAAGCTTGCGAATGCCATTTGGGAAGGCATTTCCGCGTACTTCAACGATACGCCGCCTCCTGGCACGCTGTTGGCGTGGAAGAAGCGCAACGGGCAGGACAACAGTGTTGCCTCCTACCGTATCCAGAGAGGCGATACGCTATCTGACCTTGCGCGCCGTTATTCCACGACCGTTCGTCGCATCAAGGAAATCAATAACCTGAGTAGCGACCAGGTCGTGATTGGCCAGACTATCGCTGTCCCTACGTCCTAAACGGCCGGTTTTATATCCGCTTCGTGCGATCTGGGTCGAATGTGTCAAATTGACCTGAGACCCGGTCGCGGTCTCTGTTAGTATATTGCGCAAATCCTTCAGGGTACTTCGCAAAGCATCATTTTGCGCAGACTCACCGACAGAGGCGCTGTAGACACCCATGCCTGCCATTCGACTGCTGAGCCCCAGACTTGCCAACCAGATTGCTGCCGGCGAAGTGGTCGAGCGGCCGGCCTCTGTGGTCAAGGAATTGGTCGAAAACGCGCTGGACGCGCAGGCAGACCGGGTTGAAATCGAGATCGAGCAGGGCGGGGTGAAGCTGATTCGGGTGCGAGACACCGGTACCGGTATCGCCGAAGATGATTTGCCGCTGGCGCTTAGCCGTCATGCCACGAGCAAGATCATGGATCTGGACGATCTCGAAGCGGTTGCCTCGCTGGGTTTTCGTGGGGAGGCGCTGGCCAGTATCAGTTCTGTTTCCCGGCTGGCGCTGACATCTCGTACCGAAGGGTGCGATGCCGCCAGTCGTGTCGAGGTGGAAGGTCGTGATATGGATGCGCGTTTGTCGCCGGCCGCCCACCCGGTGGGTACCACTGTGGAGGTGCGCGACCTGTTCTTCAATACCCCTGCCCGCCGCAAGTTCCTCCGGACCGAGAAAACCGAGTTCGGCCATATCGAAGAATGTGTGCGGCGCCAGGCCCTGGCCCGATTCGAGACCGGTTTCACCCTGCGCCATAACCAGCGCGCCGTGCAGAGTTTGCGTCCTGCCATGACGCCGCTGGACCGGGAGCGGCGTATCGGGTCCTTATGCGGCCAGCAGTTTATCGACAACGCCGTGGTTATTGACGCGGAAGCCTCCGGCTTGCGCCTGTGGGGGTGGGTAGCGTTGCCGACGTTCTCACGTAGCCAGGCGGATCTGCAGTACTTTTTCGTCAATAGTCGGGTGATCCGGGATCGCCTGGTAGCCCATGCAGTACGTCAGGCCTATCGGGATGTGCTTTACAACAACCGGCATCCCGCATTCGTGCTCTACCTCGAGCTGGATCCGGCCAACGTGGATGTCAACGTCCATCCGACCAAGCACGAAGTTCGCTTCCGTGATGGCCGTCTGGTGCATGACTTCATCTTTCGAACGCTGCATCGGGCGTTGGGAGAGGTGAAACCCCAGGACCATATGCACGGTGCGGTTGCCCAGTCCCTGACTCGCGAGGCCGGTTACGGGCAGTCTCAGCCGCCTGGAGGCTTGAATGGAAGCGATGGTGGAGCTTCCTCCCGGTCAGCCTATGTCCCGGAACGGCCGATAGCCTGGCAGGCCCAGGACCAGATGGCGTTCTACCAGTCGCTGAATAGTGGTGGTGGCACCCAGCAGGCGGCGACGGCTCCCTTGGAACATGCAGAACTTGGCGTAGCGGAAGCGCCTGTTGGTGCGTCCATGCCCCAGGTGATGCCAACACCGCCGCAGACCGGTGATGAGGAGCCGCCACTCGGGTACGCGATTGCCCAGCTACATGGCATCTATATCCTGGCGCAGTCCCGCCAGGGCATGATCGTGGTGGATATGCACGCGGCCCATGAGCGAATTACCTACGAGCGCATGAAAATCGCGTTGGAGGCGCAGGATCTTAAAAGCCAACCGTTGCTCGTGCCGGTAACACTGGCGGTTAGCCAGCGTGAAGCCAGTGTTGCCGAGACTCATGCAGAGGAATTGCATGCGCTGGGCTTGCAGATCGAACGCATGGGGCCGGAGACCCTGGTGGTACGCCAGATCCCCGCATTGCTGCGTGGCGCGGATACGGAACAGTTGGTGCGGGATGTCGTGTCGGATCTCGTCGAGCATGGCCAGTCGGATCGGGTTCGGGCGGTCACCAACGAGTTGCTCGGCACCATGGCCTGTCATGGATCTGTCCGCGCCAACCGCCAACTGACGATCCCGGAAATGAATACCCTGCTACGCGACATGGAAGCCACGGAGCGCAGCGGCCAATGCAACCACGGCCGACCGACCTGGACGCTGGTAACTCTGGGGGAGTTGGATAAACTCTTCCTGCGCGGGCGCTAGCCCATGGCAGAAGCTCGCGAGCTACCGCCAGCCCTCTTCCTGATGGGGCCGACCGCGGCGGGCAAGACTGATCTTGCGATTGATCTGTGCGAACAGTTGCCATGCGACATCGTCAGTGTCGACTCAGCCATGATCTATCGCGGCATGGATATCGGGACGGCAAAACCGTCTCTCGGGGAACTTTCCCGGGCACCGCACCGTCTTATCGATATCTGTGATCCGGCCGAGACTTATTCAGCCGCCGATTTTCGTCGGGATGCCCTGGGAGAAATGGCCGAGATTACCGGCCGGGGCAGGATACCGCTGCTTGTTGGCGGAACCATGATGTACTTCAAGGCGCTGTTGCATGGTCTGGCGGATATGCCTGGCGCGGACCAGGCCTTGCGTGCCGAGTTGGAAGCCAGGGCTGCTGAGGAAGGCTGGTCTGCACTCCATGCTGAGCTTGAGCGTCGTGACCCCGCGGCTGCGGCGGCGATACATCCGAACAACCGGCAGCGCGTGCTCAGGGCCCTTGAGGTGGTCATCCTCTCAGGCAAACCTATCTCAGAGGCCTGGGCGGCCCAGTCACCCAAAGTTGACCCGGGTGACGTGGATTACCCGTATTTAACGCGTTGGCAGGCAGACGCTCCCGGGGGGCTTCCGTATAATGTGGTGCAGTTGGCGGTAGCGCCTGACAATCGTTCGGTACTGCATGAGCGAATCCGGTTGCGATTCGGCAAGATGCTGGATCAGGGATTTGTCGAGGAAGTCCGAGCCCTGCATGCGCGGGGTGACTTGCATCCTGGATTGCCGTCGGTTCGCTGTGTAGGGTATCGACAGGCCTGGTCCTGGCTGGATGGGGAAATGGACTACCCAACTTTCGTGGAAAAGGGCGTGGCAGCCACACGCCAATTGGCCAAGCGCCAGTTGACGTGGCTGCGGAAATGGAACGATTTGCACTGGATCAACGGCGATTCAGCAAGTTCTTTGACACGCGCCTTGAAAATCATCGAATCTCGCACCACATTGATTAGGTAGCCGTGGGTTATCGTGGCCCGGGTTATATTGCGCCGGTCTTGAAGAGTGGCCGGTACCTTACCGTTCAGGTTTGAAATGAAGCGTGCTGAATCTCAGACCTGTTCAGGATTGCCTCTGCCGGGCCCCCAGCAGCAGTGATCCGCTTTCTACCAGACGATCTGCGATTAAAAAAACAGGAGAAAATAACATGTCAAAAGGGCACTCTTTACAAGACCCTTACCTCAATGCACTGCGCAAGGAACGCATTCCGGTGTCCATCTTCCTGGTTAACGGGATCAAGCTGCAGGGACAGATCGAATCCTTCGATCAGTTCGTGATCCTGTTGAAGAACACAGTGAGCCAGATGGTTTACAAGCATGCCATTTCGACGGTTGTGCCTGCCCGCAATGTCCGAATTCCGCAGCAAAATGCAGTTGGTGAGGGCGAAGGCGAAGCCTGAGTTCTCCCAGGCGGCTGATTTGATGGTCCGGTTTATTCCATGACTCCGGCCGCCTGTCACTCTAGCCATCCGTTTGTCGGAACAGGCCGTTGGGTCTGTTCTGACGACATCCACCCCCTGTTATTCCCGGAGAGAATGCTCCTTGTTTGAGCGTCCTGATGTCGGTGAACGAGCGGTTATCGTTCATATCGATTTTTCTTCCCACAACGAATCCGAAGATCTTGGTGAATTCGTAGAACTTGTCCGCTCGGCGGGTGTCGAAGCGGTCGATGAGGTCACCGGATCGCGTAACCAGCCTAGCTCGCGCCTGTTTGTCGGCGAGGGCAAGCTGGAGGAAATCCGTGCGGCCGTCCAGGTGAACGAAGCGGATGTGGTGCTTTTCAACCATTCCCTTTCGCCCAGTCAGGAGCGGAACCTGGAGCGTGAGCTCAAGTGTCGTGTGCTGGACCGTACGGGCGTCATCCTGGATATCTTTGCCCAGCGTGCCCGGACTCATGAAGGTAAGCTGCAGGTGGAGCTGGCTCAGCTCGAACACATGTCGACGCGCCTGATACGCGGCTGGACACACCTGGAGCGGCAAAAGGGCGGTATCGGTCTGCGCGGGCCGGGTGAAACCCAGCTCGAGACGGACCGGCGCCTGTTGCGTGGCCGAATCAAGGCAATTCACCGCCGGCTGGACAAGGTTCGTCGACAGCGGGACCAGGGCCGGCGCGCCCGTAAGCGCGCGGATATTCCCACCGTATCGTTGGTGGGGTATACCAACGCCGGAAAGTCGACGCTGTTCAATCATATAACCACAGCTTCGGTTTATGCCGCGGACCAGTTGTTCGCGACGCTTGACCCGACACTGCGTCGGTTGGACTTGCCTGACATCGGGCCGGTTGTGATGGCCGACACTGTCGGATTTATCCGTCACCTGCCGCACAAGCTGGTCGAGGCCTTCCGGGCAACCCTGGAAGAGACGACCGAAGCGTCGCTATTGCTGCACGTGATTGACTGTGCGGATGAGCGTCGCGACGAGAATATCGAGCAGGTGGAGGACGTACTGCTGGAAATAGGCGCTCACGAGGTGCCTGTGCTGCAGGTCTACAACAAGATTGACCTGCTCGAGGACTTTCAGCCTCGGGTCGATCGCAACGAGGATGGGCTGCCGGTGCGGGTCTGGGTTTCAGCCATGACCGGTGCCGGCATCCAGATGCTGTTCGATGCTGTGGTCGAGCGTTTGGCCGAGGATGTGCTCCAGCTTTCTGTGTTGCTAGGCCCTCATGACGGCAAGCTTCGCGCCTTGCTGCACGAGGCTGGCAGCGTGATCGACGAGGCTTATCTGGATAATGGTGATGCGCAGGTCGAAGTGCGCCTGCAGTCGAGGGATTGGCATCAACTTCTCAGTAAGGCCGGTATGCGTGCCGACCAGGTTCGCTACGCGGAAAACGCAGGCCTGAAGTGAGTGCGCTGAAGTACGAGGCTGCTTTAGCGGGTTCAGGGCTTGTCCACGGGCGCCTTAATCCATAGTATTTGCAGCCATTCGATGAGTTTGCGAACGGAGAGAATTATGGCCTGGAATGAACCGGGTGGTAACCGGAACGACAATGATCCCTGGGGTAACGGGGGGCGTCGTGGCAACGATCAGGGACCACCCGATCTGGATGAGGCGCTGCGTAAGGGTCTCGACAAGCTGAACCAGATGCTGGGCGGCAAGAAAAAAGGGGGCGGTGGCACCGGCGGCTCCGGAGGCGGTCAATCGAGTGGTGGCTTCGGCGCCGTGCTGGCGATTATCGGCATCCTCTTTCTGGGCTACGTTATCTACCAGTCTTTCTACACCGTCGATGAGCAGGAGCGTGCGGTCGTCCTGCGCTTCGGCAAGTATCACACTACCGAGAATCCGGGCTTGCGCTTCAAAGTGCCCATCATCGATAGCGTAACCAAGGTTCGGGTGACCAACGTTCGTAACGCTGAATCCCAGGGACAGATGTTGACCCAGGATGAAAACCTGGTGTCGGTGGACCTGCAGGTCCAGTACCGGGTCGGCAATGCGCGGGATTACGTGATCAACGTGCGCGACTCCAACCAGGCCCTGGCATTTGCCACAGACAGTGCGTTGCGTCACGAGGTAGGCAGTTCCAAGCTGGACCAGGTGTTGACCGAAGGTCGGGCGGCGCTGGCGATCAACGTGGAACAGCGGTTGCAGAACTTCCTTGAGCAGTATGGCACCGGCCTCCAGATCGTGCAGGTCAACGTGGAAAGCACACAGCCGCCTTCGGAAGTTCAGGAAGCCTTCCGCGAAGTCCAGCGCGCAAAGGAAGACGAGCAGCGTCTGGTGGAGGAAGCGGAGACCTATCGCAACAAGATCGTGCCTGAGGCACGTGGTCGCGCACAGCGCATGCTCGAGGAAGCCAATGCCTACAAGGAAGAGGTCATCGAGAAGGCGCGTGGTGAAACCGCCCGTTTTGTTGAACTGCTCAACGTCTATCGCGATGCACCGCAGGTAACTCGCGACCGCATGTACCTGGATACGATGCAGAACGTCTTCTCCAGCACGAGCAAGGTGCTGGTCAATACGGAGAGCAGCAATAACATGATGTATCTGCCGCTCGACCGACTGATGCAGCAGAGGGATACCACCACCACGGGAACCAATGCGACGGATACGTCGGGTTCGGGGACTGATGTGCAGGCCCTGACTGATCAGGTCATGGACGAGATTCGTCTGCGGAGCAACTCAAGTGTGCGGAGGGGGCGTTAATCATGAGTCCTAAAGCTGTACTGGGCCTGGCCGGCGCCCTTATCGTCGTACTGATCGTGTCGTCCAGTGTGTACATTATTCCTGAAACCCATCGTGGCGTGCTGCTCCGGTTCGGTGAATTGATCCAGACCGATATCGAAGCGGGTCTTCACTTCAAGGTACCGGTAATCGACCAGGTGAGGGAGTTCGATGTTCGTGTACTGACCAACGACCTCCCGGCCCGTCAGTATCTTACGATCGAGAAGAAGCCGCTTGACGTGGATTCCTACATCGCTTGGCGGATCCAGGACGTGGATCAATTCTATCGGGCTACCGGCGGGGACGAGCTGCGGGCCATTTCACTCCTGCAATCGCGGGTTGATACCGGGCTGCGTAATGAATTTGGTGTTCGCACCATGCATGAAGTGGTTTCCGGCCAGCGTGACGAGCTGATGGAGCAACTGGTGGCTCGCATCGATGAGACAGTTGTCAACGAACTCGGGGTCAAGGTGCTGGATATCCGCGTCAAGGCCATTGAGCTGCCCCAGTCGGTAAGCGAGAACGTTTATCGTCGGATGCGTACCGAGCGTGAGAAGCTGGCGCAGGAATTCCGCTCCCGCGGTCGCGAGTTGGCCGAAGGCATTCGAGCCGATGCGGATCGCCAGCGGACGGTCGTACTGGCAGAGGCCTTTGCGACTGCGGAAGAAACCCGGGGTGAGGGCGATGGCCAGGCTGCCCGCATCTATGCCGATGCATACTCGGCGGACGAAGAGTTCTATCGTTTTTATCGCAGCCTGACCGCGTATGGCCAGACGTTCTCCAACAAGGGCGATATCCTGGTGATCGACTCTGATAGCGACTTCATGCGCTACTTTGGCGACCTTCAGGGGCAGGCGCGTAACTGATTGCCTGCGCTTGACCGCGCCCTTTAGCGGGGTTTGAAATAAACCGGAGCGCATAGCCGTGCTCCGGTTTTTTTGTGCGCGCCAAATGTGTAGAATTGCCGGGTTTTGTGATCCCTTTCTAGGATCCGTCAGCGCTTTCCGGTGCGCTGCCTGTCTGTTTCCCCAGTCGGGCGTATTTGACGCACCAGCCTAAATTCTGAAGCCTGCGACCAGTGGGCAAAAAGAACGGACTTAACGCGACTCATGACTGCATCCGACCGCTGGTTATTGCCTGATGGTGTGGAGGATATCCTGCCGCCTCTGGCGGGGAAAATCGAATCCCTGCGCCGTGAGATAATGGATACCTACCAGCGCTGGGGCTACCAGCTGGTAATCCCGCCCCTTATCGAGTACCTCGAATCCCTGTTGACTGGCACCGGCAACGACTTGGCCTTGCAGACGTTTAAGCTTACCGACCAGTTGACGGGGCGCATGATGGGCGTGCGTGCGGATATGACGCCGCAAGCGGCACGTATCGATGCCCATACCCTACGGCAGGACAGCGTGACTCGCCTGTGTTATGCCGGTCATGTCTTGCATACCCGTCCGCAGCATATGCTGACGGGGCGCACGCCGATCCAGGCCGGTTGCGAGCTTTTCGGAAGCGCTTCGGCGCTGGCGGATCAGGAGGTGATCCGCCTTATGCTGGAAACCCTGCGCATCGCCGGCATCCCGAGGATCCACCTGGATCTGGCTCACGTGGCCATCTACCAGTCGTTGATGTCCGAAGCTGATCTGGACAGTCAGACGGAGGCGGAAATCTTCGACGCCATGCGGCGTAAATCCATTCCCGAGCTCGACACTGTGCTGGGCAATAGTCCGCAGGGTAGTCCCGCAGCTCGCTTGCGTGCACTTGCCAGGCTCAGTGGTGGTGTCGAAGTGCTCGACGAGGCGCGGCAAGTGCTGGCAGGTGCCTCGCCTCAAGCCCTGAAGGCTCTGGATGACTTGACGTCAGTGGCCTCGGTCATGGCCGAAGCATTCCCGGATGTGGATCTTGGCTTCGATTTCTGCGAATTGCGTGGTTACAACTATCACACCGGCCTAGTGTTCGCCGCGTACGCGCCTGGGCATGGTCAGGCTGTCGCCCAGGGTGGGCGCTATGACGCTATCGGTCGGGATTTCGGCCGTCCGCGTCCGGCGACAGGTTTCAGTGCCGATGTGCGTGCGCTGGTCGCACTGGGCGAGCGACAGGTGCCGGCGCGCGACGGTGCTATCTGGGCACCGGTCAGCGACGACGCGTCATTGCACGCGATGATCGCCGACCTGCGCAAAACCGACACGGTATTACAGGCGTTGCCGGATGATTCCTCCACGACGCCGGCGGCGCGAGGCTGCACGCGGCAATTGGTAAAACGGGACGGCCAGTGGGTCGTCGAGTCATTAAACGGATAAAGGCGTCCGGGCCAGACGGGCGGGATTGAGAGAAAATCATGGGTAAGAACGTCGTCGTACTCGGCACCCAATGGGGTGATGAAGGCAAGGGCAAGATTGTTGATCTGCTCACGGACCAGGTGGCAGCTGTAGCCCGCTTCCAGGGCGGTCATAACGCGGGCCACACGCTGGTTATCGAAGGCAAGAAGACCGCACTGCACCTGATTCCCTCAGGCATCCTGCGCGAGCATGTCACTTGCCTGATCGGCAACGGCGTCGTGCTGTCCCCCGAGGCGCTGCTGAAGGAAGTACGCCAACTGGAAGACAGCGGCGTCGCGGTTCGCGAGCGCCTGCGCATCAGTCAGGCATGCCCGCTGATCCTGCCCACGCACGTACGTATCGACCTGGCCCGGGAAAAGGCCCGTGGCAACGACAAGATCGGTACGACAGGCCGTGGTATCGGTCCGGCATACGAAGACAAGGTGTCCCGCCGAGGCTTGCGCCTGGGGGATCTGTATAACGTCGAGACCTTCGAAACCAAACTCCGGGACATCATGAAGTTCCATAACTTCGTGCTGACCGAGTATTTTGGCGAGGACGCCGTGGATGTGGACCAGGCCCTCGAAGACCTGCTGACCATGGCCAAGGAAATCCTTCCCATGGCGGCGGATGTTACCGGCATCCTCCACGACCTGCGCAAGAAAGGCGAACACATCCTGTTCGAAGGCGCCCAGGGCTCATTGCTGGATATCGACTTGGGGACCTATCCCTACGTCACTTCGTCCAACACCACGGCCGGCGGTACGGCGACTGGCAGCGGTTTCGGACCGTTGTTCCTGGATTACGTGCTGGGCATTACCAAGGCCTACACTACCCGCGTGGGCTCCGGGCCTTTCCCGACTGAGCTGTTTGATGATTTTGGTCGCCACTTGGCGCAAAAGGGTAACGAATTCGGAACTACCACGGGCCGCGCCCGCCGCTGCGGCTGGTTTGACGCCGTGGCGCTGCGCCATGCGATCCAGATCAACAGTGTCTCCGGCATCTGCCTGACCAAGCTGGATGTGCTCGATGGTCTGGAAACCGTGAAGGTCTGCGTGGGCTACAAGACGCCGAATGGCGAACTCCAGCGTCCGCCGATCGGTTGTGACAACTATGGCGATATCGAGCCAGTTTACGAAGAGTTGCCGGGTTGGAGCGAGAGTACCGTCGGCCTGACGAGCATGGACCAGTTACCAAAGAATGCGCTGGCCTACATCCGCTTCCTGGAAGAGCAGATCGAAGCGCCAATCGACATCATCTCCACCGGTCCGGACCGGGTCGAGACGGTTGTGCTGCGCCATCCATTCGGTGAGAACGTCTGATCGCGCTGATAGTCCGATTATGGGGCAGCCCTGCGGGCTGCTCCGAAGCTGAAGCGTCGGCTACATTTCACGTAATACTCGGGTTTGTAGCAGATGCTTTAGCTTCTGAGGCGCCGAAAGGCGCCCCTCTTTCAGTGATATCTCTCGCGATGCAGTCTGTAGCGTCCTTTCATGCATATTGTCTGCGTTAAAGCATTTGACGTACCTGCCAGTCACCCCTTATCCGCAATAATCGTAGCCCGCTTGGGTCCGGGATAACCCTCGATGGTCTTGGTTGGATCATTTGGATCGAGGAAGTCTTCCAGCGACTGGAAGCGCATCCAGTCCGTCGAGCGCTGCTCCTCCGCTGTGGTTACGGTGACATCGACGACCCGGGCGTTCCTGAAGCCAGTGCGGTCCAGCCAGCGCATCAGCGTATCGCAACTGGGGAGGAACCAAACGTTGCGCATCATGCCGTAACGGTCTTCCGGCATCAGGCTGTAACCCTCCGGCCCATCGACAACCAGGGTTTCAAGAACCAATTCCCCACCGTCGCGTAATGTATCCCGCAGCTCCAGCAGGTGATCCAGCGGCGAGCGCCGGTGGTAGAGTACGCCCATGGAAAATGTGGTGTCGAAGTACTCCAGCTTGGGCGGCAGGTCCTCCAGGCGCGCGGGGATCATATGAATGTGAGGTGCGTCCACGAAATCCTTCACGCTGAAGAACTGCATCAGGAAGAGCAGGCCCGGATCCACTCCAATAACGTCGCTGGCGCCGGCGCCCGCCATGCGCCATAAGTGATAGCCTGAGCCACAGCCCACATCCAGTACCCGGCGACCTGTCAGGTCGCTGATATAAGGCGAGATTCGATCCCATTTCAGATCCGAGCGCCACTCGGTGTCGATCTCGATGCCAAAGAACGAGAAAGGGCCTTTTCGCCAAGGCATGAGGCCTCGCAGGCCGGTTTCCAGCTCCCGATGCTGACCTTCCGTCAACGGTTTCGGTGTGGTCAGTGTAACCGCTGGTGCGTTGAAGTCGGTTTCCACTTCATGCAGTACTGGCAGTTCCGATAGCGCATCGTTCCAGCGCTCCAGGTCGCCATGAGGGCGGGTTTCGAATTGCCGGTAAAGCTGGTCCCAGATATGGTCCGCCCATTGGAGCTGGTCGTTGGACTCAAGGTCGGTAAAGAGGGGCTGAAAGCGTTGTTTCCAGTCAAACACGTACGGTCTCCCTACAGTATTGTGCCGTCAAGTCCTGGCAGTAGT
Organism: Marinobacter nanhaiticus D15-8W; assembly: GCF_036511935.1. Classification (NCBI taxonomy): domain Bacteria; kingdom Pseudomonadati; phylum Pseudomonadota; class Gammaproteobacteria; order Pseudomonadales; family Marinobacteraceae; genus Marinobacter; species Marinobacter nanhaiticus. The sequence continues at coordinate 1,854,282 of NZ_AP028878.1, forward strand.
GTCGTCAGTCCCCGGTGGCCGCAGCACGCCGTCAGCCTTTGACGGCGAGCAGTGATACGAAGTTGAAGCATTGATACCACAGCGTAACCTGCCGGAATCCGGCTGCGAGCAGGCGTTCACGGTGCGTGGCGAGGCTTTCGGGAATCAGCACCTGTTCCAGTGCAGAACGCTTCTGGCTGATTTCCAGATCGGAATAACCGTTGGCCCGCTTGAAATCGTGATGCAGTTCAGTCTGGATGGATTGCTCCCAATCCTCCTCGAAGCGAATCTTCTCCGATAGGATAAGGGCGCCGCCGGGCAGCGTGGCCCTGGCAATCCGCTCTAGCAGCTCCGGCCGGCGCTCGGGTTCGACAAACTGCAGCGTGAAGTTAAGGGTGCTGACCGAGGCCTTCTCAAGTTCGCTGTCCAGGATATCCTCGCATCGCAATTCTACAGGGGCGGGATGGTCGTCGAGCGCGATGAAGTGCTGACAGCGTTCGATCATATCGCTTGAGTTATCGATGCCGATAATGCGACAGCGCCGGTCGCCCACTCCGTGGCGCATGGCCAGGGTGGAAGCTCCGAGGGAGCAGCCGAGATCATAGCAATGGCTATCATCCCGGGCGAAGCGTTCGGTGATGACACCAATCATCGGAATAATGGTGGTGTAGCCCGGCACCGAGCGACGGATCATATCCGGAAAGACCCGCGCCACTGCGGCGTCAAAACGAAAATCGCCACCTGCCGAGGTCGTTGCCGTATAGATGCGGTCTGTCTCGAACATTGGGTTGGCGTCTATAGGGGCTTTGCTCATGCTTTTCTCGAAGGGCTTCTACTCGTTGGTTTGCTCTGGACTGTCTTTGTTCGGGGTGCCGGAATCGGTCGACGCTTGAGGTCCAGCGAAGCAACGGATACCGCGATTCTTATAGTCAACCAATACACCGGTAAGCGTGCTGTCAGTGTCTGAACCGATAGCCAGGTAACCGCGGTAGCACTCGGCGTGCAGTTCCGAGGGCTTGGGCGACATACGGTAGTCCTCTCGCGGGCCGACGTATACAGCGCGGAACTCTCCCACCGGCACCTCGGCCTTGTCTTCAGTGTGTACGATGCGTCCGGTGGATTCGAGCACCAGAACCGTTACGACAACCGTCAGGAAAAAAGTGAGTAGCAGGGCTCTGACGCTGTAGCGGTTTTCGGTGTTGCTCATGGTCGGCTATGTCCATTCCAGTTAGGTTGTTCGGGGTAGATCGGGTCAGTATTGACCCAACAGACTAATCGGGGGTGCCTGCAACGCAGCCAATTGTTCCCGTAGGGCCAGGATATGATCTGACCAGAAGCGTGCCTGGGCGAACCAAGGAAAAAACTTGGGAAAAGCGGGGTCGTCCCAGCGTCGGGCGAGCCAGGCTGCGTGGCTGACCTGACGGTAGCAGCGTAGCGGCTCAATCAGAAAGCGCTCACGCCGATTGAATTCGCGGAACGTCTCATAACCCTCAAGCAGCTCGCTGAACTGCAGTGCCTGTTCATGTTCGTCACCGTTGAGCAGCAGCCACAGATCCTGTATGGCCGGGCCCTGACGGCAGTCGTCGAGGTCCACGAACAGCATCTGTTCGTCCCGTACCAGGATGTTTCCGGCATGGCAGTCGCCATGGATGCGTAAGGTATCTACAGGACCGGCATCGTCGATTCGGGCACGGCAATGGCTGATCAGCTCCGGTACCAGCGAATCCCAGGCCGGGCGCAAATCGTTTGGTATCAGGCCGCTTTGGGCGAGGAAACGGGTGTCGGCTTCCAGGCCGGTAATGAGGTCCAGCGCCGGGCGTTCGTGGAATGGTTTGTTGGCGCCGATATTATGCAGTTGGCCCAGCCACTGGCCTAGACGCCAAAGCATATCCTGCTCGCTGGTGTCGGGCGCCTGGCCCCCACGTTGAGGGAAAACGGCGATGTAGAAACCTTGGTGCTCAAAGATGGAATCGCCGTTCGCCAGTTTCATCGGCGCGACGACCGGCACTTCCGCGTCTTCCAGTTCGTGCGAGAAAGCATGTTCTTCGGCGATCTGGGCGCGATTCCACCGACCTGGGCGATAGAACTTGGCGATGACGGAGGGGCTGTCCTCGATGCCCACCTGGTAGACGCGGTTCTCGTAGCTGTTGAGGGGAAATATCCGGCCATTGATGACGAACCCGGCCGCTTCCATAGCGTCCAGCAGGACGTCGGGCGTCAGTGCGTCATAGGGATGTCCGTTGGGCTGGCCGATTTCTGGCATTCCGGTATCTGACATAAAGCTCCGCCGTCCAGGAGCTGCTCGGACGCTCCTAAAAAGTTCAGGTGGCGCAATATACCACAGGCGCGGGGTGTGCCTCAGCCTCCGCACCTATGTCCTGTCCGCTCTGACAGCTTACCGGAGAACGGAATTCCGTTCTTTCATGTGCTTGAGGTGATACCAGTTCTCGTCCAACTCCCAGCGGATGCGGTCGATACGGTTGTCCTCGAGAATCAGGTTCGCCGCGTGGGCCTGCAGGTGGGCGAATTCCCGTTCTGCCCGCTGCCAGTCCCGGTGATTCTCGTTGAGGGAGCGCATGCCCGGGAAAAGGGTCTGCAGGGCTTCCTGGGTGGTAACCTCGTAGGAGCGGGGTGAGCTCATGATGGCGGTGTCGCCATCCACCCGCAACACGCGGAAGAGATAGGGATAGCCGTTGAGCTTGGGATCGGACTGGAGACGGTCATTCAGGGAGATCACTTCTACCCCTCGCCAGCCCAGCCACCCAACAAAAATAGCGGCGACCAGCATGACGATCAGAAACTGCTTGCGATCAGACATCTAGGTTTTCCGTAGCATTCCATGCTTTCTGTAGGTACATCAGTGAGCCGCAGTATAGCGAGTTTATGTGCCCGTGCGAACGTTATAGGTTAATGGACGCCCACAGGGACCTATTTCGCCAGCGGTCCGGTTTTTAGAGAGCGGTGCTCTTAGTCAGACGCTCACAAGAATAACACGTCGTTACGGTGCTACCCGTTCCGTTGTAACGGGTACTTTTGCTTGGCGCGAAGATGCGATGAGCCCCGCAAGCACCAGCCCCCCGCCCGCAGCGTGATAGGCCTCGATCGATTCGCCGAGTACGGGGACAGCAATCAGCGCCGCAAACACCGGGATCAGGTAAGCGAAAAGCCCCGTCGTGCCGGGACCCAGGGTTTTCACCCCGTTGTTCCAGAGAAAATAAGCAGCCACGCTAGGCAGGGTGCCCACGTAGAGCAGCGCAGCCATGTTCGGCATGCTCATGGCGAAGCTGCCTTCGTTCTGCAGCTCCCAAAGGTAAAACGGGAGGATCATCGGTGTGCCCAGGGTAATGAGGAGGCACAGTAGAGGGAACAGTGGAATATCCAGCGGCCAGCGTTTGAGTAGCACTGAGTAGAGCGCCCAACTGCTGATCGAGAGGACCATCAACAGGTCGCCGGGATTGAAGTTCACATCAAGCAGCGTGTTGATGCTGCCCCGGGTCAGGATCACCAGAACGCCGCAGAAGGCCAGGATCAGGCCGGTTATCTGCAGGCGACCGGGAATGATGCGGAGGATCAGCGCCGAAAGCAGCACGATCATTAGCGGCATGGTAGAACTCACCAGTGCGATATTGATGGCCCCCGTACTCTGGGCGGCGAGGTAGAGGATGGTGTTGTAGGCGCCCACGCTGAAGAAGGCCAGGCCGATGACTTCGAGCCAGTGCTCGCGGAGAATGGTCTGGTAGCGAATGACGGCTTTAATGGTGAAGGGGAGCAGGTAAATCGTCGGAATCAGCCAGCGCCAGAAAGACAGTGCGAATGGAGGAATGGACTCGGATGTCCCTCGTGCAACCAACGCATTACCCGCCCAGAACAGGGTCGTCAGTACCAGGCCAGCCATGGCCAACTGTCGTGAAGATGCACTCACACACGCCTCCTTCGCTATCCTTACTCATGGACCTTCTGAAAAAATCGTTCTGCTTCGCCGTGCCTTGCTTTGCAGACAGAGTTGGCTTTTTGAAGAGTCCTCAGCCGTCCCTCGAATGGGGGCGGCTAATGATAGCATTGCACTTCAGTGACTTCCGACTGGATAAGTGCTTAGGTCAACTCAACGGCATCCAAATCCACTAAAGGCCCTTAAGCAACCATGACACTAGAACGCTATGAAACCGATGCAGTTGTAATTGGTGCCGGTGTCATTGGCCTAGCATGTGCAAGGGCGCTTGCCCGCGCTGGCCAATCCGTCTTCGTTTTGGAGGCGGGTGCCCATTGGGGGGAGGGAACATCCTCGCGCAACAGCGAGGTGATCCATGCCGGACTCTATTACCCACCTGAGTCGCTCAAGGCCCGTTTATGTATCTCGGGGCGCGAGTTCCTCTATGACTATTGCGAGCAACGCGATATTCCCCATCGTCGGACCGGGAAATGGATTATCGCCACCGCCGACGAGCAGGGGGCTGTGCTCCAGGGGATTGCGGGACGGGCGAGGGATTGCGGTGTTCCGCTGGAATGGGGGATCACCGACGGCTTTCCCGCGCCTTGCCGGATGTGACCGCCTTCGCGGGTTTGTTTTCACCAACAACCGGTATTGTCGACAGCCATGGCCTGATGCTGGGACTGCTGACTGACGTAGAAGGTGAGGGCGGTATGCTGATCTGCCGTGCACCGGTGGAGTCCGTTGACAGCAGTGCGATGCCCGCAAAGCACATTGTGACCGTAGGTGGCGAGTCTCCTTGCGAACTGGTTGCCAGCCGCGTCGTCAACGCGGCCGGGCTCGAAGCGATCGCACTACTACGGCGGTGGAAGGGCTATCCGGAGAGCGCCAGGCCGGCCCAGTATTTCGCTCGGGGCGTCTACTTCAGTTACTCCGGAAAGCACCCGTTCGATACGCTCGTCTATCCTGTACCGGAACCGGGTGGTCTCGGCATTCATCTCACCCTGGATTTGGCCGGTCAGGCGCGGTTTGGACCGGATGTGGAGTGGATCGACCGGGTGGATTACAGTGTCGACCCTGCGCGCCGGGAAGCTTTTGTTGCCTCGATCAGACGCTGGTGGCAAGGGTTGGATGCTGACCGGCTGCAGCCTGCTTATGCTGGTATCCGGCCCAAGCTCGGCGACGCCAGTGCCGGTTTTCAGGATTTCCTGGTGCAGGATGAGGAAGCCCATCGATTGCCGGGCGTCGTTCACCTGCTCGGAATCGAGTCTCCCGGACTCACAGCGAGCCTGGCCCTGGCTCGATACGTGGCTGACAAGCTCGCCTGACCTTTTGGGCGTTCTTTTTACAGGTCGTCGAGGGGTATTCTGGGTGTTCGGGCGAGCGCCCAAATCTCGACAGTGCGCGCTCCCGCTTTCTTCAGCTTCTTGGCGAGCTCCTCCGCGGTGGCACCGGTAGTGACGACGTCGTCGACGACAGCCACGTGTTCGGGGATCGGCCCTGACACCCCAAACGCACCTTTCAGGTTAACCAGCCGCTGTCGCCGGGTGAGGCCGGATTGGGTATCGCTTAGCTTTCGACGTTGCACGAGGTGGCTGATCACCGGCACATCAAGTTCGTCGGCCAGCCACAACGCGATTTCCTCTGCCTGGTTAAAGCCTCGCGCCCGTTCACGGGAGGGATGCATGGGGACCGGAATGAGGCACTCGGGCCGGCCATCGCCTGAAGCCGCGATTTCCCGGGCAAGCAGTCCGGCGAGCGGTTTACCGAAGGCTCGCTGTTTACCGTATTTGAACTGGCTGATCAGGCTGTTAACCGGGAAGCTGTAGAGCCAGGGCGCTACGACCCGGTCGAACGCCGGCGGTTGACTGATGCAGGGGCCGCAGAGTACCCCAAGCGGATCGGCGATTGACGACGTTAGCGGTAGGGCGCACCTGGCGCAGGCTGCGTCATTTCTGGGAAGATCCGCGCCGCAAGCGCCACAGAGTCCATCGTTTTGCGTCGGGGTGAGGCAGCCAACGCAGAGGTGAGTCATGCTGGGTGAGATGTTAACCTTTAGTTTGATGAAGGTTGACAGTGCTCGCAGGCGATTTATCATGCGTTCAATCCCTGAACAGAAACAAGCCCATCTTCGAGGCGAGCACAAGCATAAAGCCTCCCTGGGTCAGAACCAACAGGACATCCCCATGACTGCCACCCCGATCCGTCACGACTGGACACTTTCCGAGATTCACGAGCTGCTCGAACTGCCGTTCAACGATCTGGTCTTCCGAGCCCAGAGCGTGCACCGTGAGCATTTCGATCCCAATGAAGTCCAGGTCAGCACGCTGCTGTCGATCAAGACGGGTGCCTGTCCGGAAGACTGCAAATACTGCCCGCAGAGTGGCCACTACAACACCGGCCTGGAAAAAGAGAAGCTGCTCGAAATCGAGAAGGTGGTCGCCGAAGCTCGGGCTGCTCGGGAGAAAGGCGCGTCCCGTTTCTGCATGGGCGCTGCCTGGCGCAGTCCCACCAAGAAGGACATGCCCTATGTGCTGGATATGGTGCGCCAGGTTAAGTCCCTCGGTCTGGAAACCTGTATGACCCTGGGCATGCTCAACGAGGATCAGGCGGGTGAGCTGGCGGAAGCCGGGTTGGATTACTACAACCACAACCTCGATACCTCCGAGAAGTTCTACAACCACATCATTACCACTCGCACCTACCAGGATCGCCTGGATACCCTGGAAAACGTGCGCAAGGCGGGCATGAAAGTCTGCTGCGGCGGTATCATGGGTATGGGTGAAGATGAAGACGATCGCGCCGGCCTGCTGATGCAACTGGCCAACCTGCCGCATCATCCGGAAAGCGTGCCTATCAACATGCTGGTCAAGGTGGCCGGCACACCGCTCGACGACGTCGAGGACCTCGATCCGTTCGAATTTGTCCGCACCATTGCCGTGGCCCGGATCGTCATGCCGGCCTCCCACGTGCGCCTGTCTGCCGGTCGCGAGCAGATGAACGACCAGATGCAGGCGCTGTGCTTCCTGGCGGGTGCAAACTCCATCTTCTACGGCGAGAAGTTGCTGACCACGTCGAATCCGGAGGCGGATCACGATCGTCAGCTGTTCAATCGCCTGGGCATCCGCCCGGAACAGCGTGGCGAAGCCCATACCGACGAAGAGCGTGAAGCCGGTTTGATCGAAGCCATGGAGCACGAGCGCAACCACCACTTGTTCTACAACGCGGACGAGCGTAAGTCCGCCTGAGGTGACCTGTGCGTGACTTCAGGGCTGAACTCGAAAAACGGCGCGAGCAGGGGCTGTATCGCTGGCGACGCCAGGTAGAAACGCCCCAGCAACCGGATATGGTCGTCGACGGCCGCCCGGTGCTTTCGTTCTGCAGTAACGATTATCTCGGGCTGGCCAACGACCCCGATGCGATAGCCGCCGCTCGCGACGCGCTGCCGGAAACCGGACTCGGTGGTGGCGCCTCCCACCTGATCTGCGGCCATCACTCTGCCCATCATCGGCTTGAAGAAACGTTGGCCCGTTTCACAGGACGCGAATCGGCGTTGTTCTTCTCTACGGGCTACATGGCCAATATGGGCGTCATTAGCGCCCTGGCCGGACGTGGCGACACCATCTTTTCCGACCGCCTCAACCATGCTTCGCTTATCGATGGTTGCATCCTCAGTCGCGCCACGGTGAAGCGTTATCCCCATTGCGATATGACAGCCTTGGAAGAGCAGTTGGCGACCACCGACGGGCACAAGCTGGTGGTGACGGACGGCGTCTTCAGCATGGATGGTGACGTTGCACCGCTGCCGGAAATGGCGGCGCTTTGTCGGAAGCATGACGCGCTGCTTGTCGTCGACGACGCCCACGGCTTCGGCTGCGTAGGCCCGGAAGGGCGGGGCAGCGTGGCGCACTTCGGGCTGGGGTCAGAGGATGTGCCGATCGTCATTGGAACCTTGGGCAAGGCGTTCGGCACCAGCGGTGCGTTCGTCGCCGGTTCGGCCATGATGGTGGATTACCTGGTACAGAAGGCGCGCACCTATATCTACACCACGGCGATGCCGCCTGCGGTCGCGCTCGCGAGTTGCACCAGCGTGCGTTTGGTGAAGCAGGCCGACGACCGGCGCGAACATCTGGCGCGGCTGATCAACCGCTTCCGCCGGGAAGCCCAGGCTTTGGGCTATACCCTTATGCCCTCCGACACCCCCATCCAGCCGATCCTGTTGGGCGATGCCTGGTCTGCGCTGGCCCTGAGCAAGGCCCTGGAAGGCCGGGGCATCTGGGTGACCGCCATCCGGCCGCCAACGGTCCCCGAAGGCGAGTCGCGCCTGCGGGTCACTTTCAGTGCGTCCCACACTGAAGCCCATCTCGACAAGCTGCTCACAGCGCTTGGAGAAGCCCAGCAAGAGTTGCCGGGCCACGCGGCATGACCACAATGCCTTTACCGCCCGTAACACTGATCAGTGGATGGGGTGCCCCTGTATCCATGATCGCTCCATGGGTCGAAGGCCTATCGGACGATATCAGGTACATCAGCCTGGACGACGAGCTACTGGCGCAATCCCGCACGGCTGATGATGCTGCAACCCGGATTCTGGAGCGCACTGAAGCGCCGCGCCTGTTCATCGGCTGGTCCCTGGGTGGCCAGATTGCAGCATCCGCAGCTGAGCAGATGCCGGACAAGGTGAGGGGACTGGTGACTGTCTGCAGTACGCCGAGTTTTATTGAGCGGCCCGAATGGCCGGTTGGCATGGCTTCGCCCGAGTTTGAGTATTTCCGATCGGGCCTGGAGCGGGCCTGCCTCAAGCAGTGGAAGCGATTCATGCTGCTCCAGGTGCGGGGTAGCGATCAGACGGGTTCTAGTGAGAAAAAACTCAATCATGAGACCGATGATCGACGAGCGCTACAGCGTTGGCTGGAGGCCGGGCCGGGCGTCAGCGAACGGAATCTGGCGCGCTCCCTCGATTGGTTGGGGCAACTGGATCAGCGCGAACTTTGGAGGCGACTGGACGTGCCTGCTATCCACCTGTTTGCGGGCCGGGACAGGTTGGTGAATCCGGATACCGCCTCGATACTACGCACGCAGAATCTGGATTGCCGCCTGCTGAAAGCTGTGCCGCACTGGCCTCACGGCGAGGCCGCTGATTCTATTGCCCGCCTCCTCACGGAATTTGTCGATGAACGTGCAGGCGTTTGAAATTTTCGAACCGAGCGATTCGACGCGAATCTACTCCCGGGGCGACAAGGCGTCGATTGCACGGGATTTTGGCGCTGCGGCCACAAGCTATGATCGTGCGGCTCGCCTCCAGCGGGAAATGGGGGCGCACCTGCTCGGTGTGATGCCGGAAGACAGCTTCACCAATGTCACGGATCTGGGGTGTGGTACCGGCTTGTTCCTCGAAGCACTGTCTGCCAAATGCGGTTCGAAGAACCTTACGGCGATCGATCTGTCACCTGCGATGCTGGCTCATGCCAAGTGCAACCGAAATGTCGATGCAAGTTGGGTCTGTGCTGCTGCCGAATCCGTGCCGCTACCCGACGACAGCCAGGACCTGGTGTTCTCGAACCTGATGATCCAGTGGTGTGATGATCCAGAGGCTGTGCTGCGCGAGTGTCAACGTATACTGCGCCCGGGTGGCTGGTTGTTATGCTCGACGCTACTTGACGGCACCTTGCGAGAACTCCAACAGACCTGGGACTTGGTTGATCCCGGCGTTCCCCACGTTAACCGATTCGAGGCGCCGGATCGGTTTAGCTGGGCAGTCGACAACGTATTTCCAGGGGCGCGAATCGACAACCGCTGCTACCACCTGACGTACGATCATCCGTCGATGCTTTTACGCGAACTGAAGGATCTCGGTGCCCACCATAAGTCGTCGGAACGACGCACTTCTATGACGGGTGCCCGTCGCTTGAAGCAGTTGTATCGGCTATACCCGAGGACGAATGAGGGCGTATTGGCAAGTTACGAAGCCGGCTTCGTCGTTGCACGTCACCGAACCTGATGAAGCAAAGTCGGATTCTATGGTCTAACTCTATGATCGCCGAAGTGGGTGGGTACCACTGCTGTAGCAAGGGACAGGGACGCCCCTGGAGGTTTGGTTGGCCAGGGAGGGCCATCCAAACCGGCGTAAGCAGTGGTATCCATCCACTTCCTGCACGGACTTAAAGTCTGGGACTACCAGGCACCAACAATTTGTAGGTAAGGCACGACCCAAAAATGGCAAAGAAAACCTTCTTCGTAACGGGCACCGACACCGGCGTCGGAAAAACCTTGGTATCGGCGGCTCTGCTCCATGCCGCAAAGGCGGCTGGCCTGCGTACCATCGCCATGAAGCCGGTCGCGTCCGGCTGTGACCAGACGCCTGAGGGTCTGCGTAACGAGGACGCCCTGGCGCTCCAGGCTGCCATGACTGAGAGCCTGCCTTACGAACAGATCAATCCGATCGCTCTCGAGCCGGCGATCGCCCCGCATATAGCCGCCCTCCAGGCCGGCCGACAGTTGTCGGTGCAGCGTCTGGTGGGCCTATGCCGTGGATTGCAGATGCGGCCCGCAGATTTCATGCTGATCGAAGGTGCAGGCGGCTGGCGTGTGCCGCTCAATGACCGGGAAACGTACGCTCGGGTTCCTCAGGAAATGGATTTGCCCGTCATCCTCGTCGTCCCCTTGCAGTTGGGCTGCATCAACCATGCCTTGCTGAGTGCGGAGGCGATTCGTGCCGATGGACTCAAGGTTGCAGGCTGGGTCGCCAACCGTATTGGACCCGAGCCGATGGCTGTGGAGCCGGAAAACCTCCAGTATCTGCGCACCCACATGGCAGCCCCGATGATCGGCGAACTGCCTTGGCAGCCAGAACCGGATCCCGAGGCCTTATCAGCCCACCTCGATATCAATGGTCTGTTTGATTTTTAGACAGGTTTCTGCTTGAATGCCGTTAACGGTCTTTAAGTGGTGGCCATGATGATCAACAACAGTTTTGCAATTGGTATTCAGGGCGTACAGGATGGCATGGTCGGAATGGAAAACTCCGCCCGCAAGATCGCCCGTGCTGGCGCCGACGGTCCGCAAGGTATCAACGCCGAGAGTGGCAACAGCTTGGTCGAGCCGATCGTTGAACTTAACCTCTATTCCCGGAGTGTCGAGGCCTCGGCCCAAGTCGTGAAGACGGCTGACGAGACTGTGGGAACGCTTCTGGACATCATGGCCTAGCCCGCAACGCCTTTGGAGTGTCTGCGGTGTCCCTGGCACTATCTGCTTCCCTCTATGTCACCTCTGCGACGGTAAGCGCATCGGGCGTCTCCCCGTCGACGCGTTCTGCTGTCGCTTCTGACGCGCACGCCTCTGGCAGTCCCGCTGAAAAGGAGGCTGAAAGCCCAACCGAGCGGGTCAGGAATGCCGCCGATTCCCAGAAAGTCAACGGCCAGTCCTTGGAAGAGGCCGAGCTGGCGCAACTCAAAGAGCTTAAAGCCCGCGACCGCGAGGTGAGGGCCCACGAAGCGGCACACCAGTCTGTTGGCGGGCAACATGCGGGGGCGGTGAGCTATACCTACAGCCGCGGTCCGGATGGCGTGCAATACGCCGTAGGTGGCGAAGTGTCCATTGATGTGGCTCCCGTACCCAACAACCCCCAGGCGACGATCGACAAGATGCGCGTGGTGCGCGCCGCCGCATTGGCACCGGCTGAACCGTCTTCCCAGGACAGGCAGGTGGCGGCCCAGGCCATGCAAACCATGTTGCAGGCGCAGGTGGAGCTGGCTGCCGGGCGACGACCGGATACCGGTGAAGACGACCCCGAGTCGAAGGCCTCCGAGTCAGAAACTCAGGAGGACTCTTCCCAACGCCAGATATCCCGCCAGGAACAGCACGCTGATAACACCTATCAGCGCGTTTCCGCGCTAGCTCAGACCGGCAATACCTCCTCGTTCCAGGCAACTGCCTGATTTTCCTGAAACCCGCTAATTACCGTCGATTTCGGCAATATTCGGTTGCCTAACGCAACACAATTTCCATACGGGATGCTTGACATTCGAGGCGCTGCAAACGTATGTTTCAAACAACCGTTTAATTAACGGGTTGGCGCCCTGGTGCTGACCCAGAGCAAAACCAAAGGCTGGTGCTCCGTTGCTGCGCGACGGTCACAACCGAGAATGAGGTGGATTCCATGCCTGAGTACAAAGCGCCCCTGCGTGACATCAAGTTTGTTATGTCCGAGCTGCTGGACAGCGAGCAGCACTACGCCAATCTGGAAGGTGCTGACGATGCGACTCCGGATATGGTCGATGCCATTATCCAGGAAGGCGCGAAGTTCTGTGAGCAGGTCCTGTCTCCGCTGAACCGGGTGGGTGACCAGGAAGGCTGTACCTGGAGCGAAGACGACGTCAAGACGCCGACCGGTTTCAAGGAAGCCTACCAGCAGTACGTCGAGGGTGGCTGGCCGTCCATGACCGCAGACACCAACTACGGTGGTCAGGGCCTGCCGCATTCCATCGGTCTGGTCATCAGCGAGATGGTTGGCACCTCAAACTGGTCCTGGGGGATGTACCCGGGGCTGAGCCACGGCGCCACCAACACGATCGAAGCTCACGGCACCGAAGAGCAGAAGCAGACCTACCTGACCAAACTGATCAGCGGCGAGTGGACCGGCACCATGTGTCTGACCGAGCCGCACTGCGGTTCCGACCTGGGCACCCTGCGTAGCAAGGCCGAGCCGAATGCCGACGGCAGCTACAGCATCAGTGGCACCAAGATCTTCATCTCCGCCGGTGAACACGACATGGCAGAGAACATCGTCCACATCGTACTGGCCCGCCTGCCGGGCGCGCCGGAGGGCACCAAGGGCATCTCCCTGTTCATCGTTCCGAAGTTCCTGCCGAACGAAGATGGCTCCTCGGGCGAGCGTAACGCGGTATCCTGCGGCTCTCTCGAGCACAAGATGGGTATTCACGGTAACGCGACCTGCGTCATGAACTTCGATGGCGCCAAGGGCTGGCTGATCGGGCCGGAGAACAAGGGCCTGAACTGCATGTTCACCTTCATGAACACGGCGCGTATCGGTACTGCGATCCAGGGTCTGGGCGCGTCCGAGCTGGGCTTCCAGGGCTCACTGGCTTACGCCAAGGAGCGTTTGGCCATGCGTTCGCTGAGCGGCCCTAAGAACCCGGAAGGCATCGCTGACCCGATCATCGTTCATCCGGACGTTCGCCGAATGCTGCTGACCCAGAAGGCCGTTGCAGAAGGCGCTCGTGCGCTGATCTACCTGGCCGGCCAGCAGGTCGATATTGTTCACAGCGGCAAGAACGAGGAAGAGCGTAAGGCGGCGGATGCCACCCTGGGCTTCCTGACCCCGATTGCCAAAGCGTTCCTGACCGAGATCGGCTACGAGTCCGCCAACCTGGGTATGCAGGTATTCGGTGGCCATGGCTTCATTTCCGAGTGGGGCATGGAACAGAACGTCCGTGACGCCCGTATCGGCATGATCTACGAGGGTACCACCGGTATCCAGGCACTCGACCTGCTGGGCCGTAAGGTCCTGATGACCCAGGGCGAGTCGCTGAAGGGCTTCACCAAGCAGGTTCACGTGTTCTGCAAGGAGAACGCGGATAACGAACAGCTGAAGGAGTTCATCGAGCCGCTCCAGGCCATCAACAAGGAGTGGGGCGACCTGACCATGAAGATCGGCATGAACGCCATGAAGAACCGCGAGGAAGTCGGTGCAGCGTCCGTAGACTACCTGATGTATTCCGGCTATGCCGTTTTCGCCTACCTGTGGGCACGCATGGCCAAGGTTGCTCTCGATAAGATGGTCGATGGCACCAGTGAGGAAATGTTCTATAACGCCAAGGTGCAGACCGCGCGCTTCTACTTCAAGCGCATGCTGCCGCGCTCCAAGGCCCACGCCGAAGCCATGCTGGCCGGCGCCGACAGCCTGATGGACATGCCGGAAGAAGCCTTCGTATTCTGATCGTGGGAATATAAGAGGCAACGGAAGCCCGCTCTCTTCGGAGGCGGGCTTTTTCTTGGCAGCTATGGCATGAGACTGCTGCCAAATTGGAGTAAAATCCGGCCCCAATAATAAGACAACACGTTCAACAGAACCTTTCGGGCGACTATGTGCGTGATTATGCACAACGATGCGCAACACATCGGGCTGCTGGCTAATAGGTTGGCCGAAGGTTTAATGCTCGTACAGAGAGGAATTCATCAATGGCAGACTATCAGGCACCCTTACGTGATATCCGCTTCGTATTGAACGAAGTCTTCGATACCCCGGCGCTATGGGCGTCACTCCCGAAACTGGCCGAAAACGTCGATCCCGATACGGCGGATGCCATCCTGGAAGAGGCCGGTAAGATCACCAGCGGCGTGATCGCACCGCTCAATCGCGAGGGTGACGAGCAGGGCTGCAAGTGGAACGATGGTGAAGTCACTACGCCAGAAGGCTTCAAGGAAGCCTACCAGACCATCGTTGAAGGCGGCTGGAACGGCCTTGGCGGCAACCCGGACTTCGGTGGCATGGGCATGCCCAAGACCCTGGTGGCGCAGTTCGAAGAGATGCTGCAGGCCTCCAATATGGCCTTCGGCCTGGCACCGATGCTGACCGCCGGCGCTTGCCTGGCGCTGGACGCCCACGGTAGCGAGGAATTGAAAGCCAAATACCTGCCCAATATGTACTCCGGCGTCTGGTCTGGCGCTATGGACCTGACCGAGCCCCATGCCGGTACCGACCTGGGCATTATCCGCACCAAGGCCGATCCGAACGATGACGGTTCCTACAACGTGACCGGCACCAAGATCTTTATCACTTGGGGCGAGCACGACATGGCGGAGAACATTATCCACCTCGTGCTGGCCAAGTTGCCGGATGCACCGAAAGGTCCAAAAGGCATATCCCTGTTTCTGGTGCCCAAGTTCCTCGTCAACGAGGACGGTTCCCTGGGCGAGCGCAACAGCCTGGCCTGTGGTTCTATCGAGAAAAAGATGGGCATCAAGGGGTCAGCGACCTGTGTGATGAACTTCGACGGCGCCAAGGGCTGGTTGGTGGGCGAGCCGAACAAGGGTCTGGCTGCGATGTTCACCATGATGAACTACGAGCGCCTGGGTGTGGGCATCCAGGGTATGGGGGCGGCTGAGGCTTCCCTGCAGAGCGCGCGTGAGTATGCGTTGGAGCGCCTCCAGAGTCGTGCCCCGACCGGTATCCAGGAGCCTGAAAAAGCCGCAGACCCGCTGATCGTCCATCCGGATGTGCGTCGTATGCTGTTGACCATGAAGGGTTACATCGAAGGCGGACGTGCATTCTCCACCTACGTGGCGCAGTGGCTCGATATTTCCAAGTATGCCGATGATGAAGAGCGTCGCGTACACGCAGAGCAGATGGTTGCGCTGCTGACCCCGGTTGCCAAGGCGTTCCTGACTGACCGCGGCCTGGATGTCTGCGTTATCGGCCAGCAGGTCTTCGGCGGTCATGGGTTTATCCGCGAGTGGGGCCAGGAACAACTGGTGCGCGATGTGCGGATCACCCAGATCTACGAGGGCACCAACGGCATCCAGGCACTCGACCTGATGGGGCGCAAGGTGGTCCTGAACCAGGGGCGTTTCTTCGAACTCTTCGCCGAGGATGTTGCTGAGTTTATTGAGACCAACCAGTCGGACGCGGCGGTTCGCCCGTACCTGGAACCCCTGGCTGCGGCCCTTGAGCGTCTGGCGGATGTCACCGAATATGTGATCAAGGCCGCTGCGGAAAATCCGAACGAAGTGGGTGCTGCCTCGGTGGACTACCTGGATCTGTTCGGGCTGACGGCGCTGGCTTACATGTGGGCGCGCATCGTCAAGGCGGCGGCACCCAAGGCGGAAGGAGATACCTCCGGTTTCTACTCCGGCAAACTGAAGACTGCGCGGTTCTATTACAACCGCATGCTGCCGAAGACCGTGTCGCTGGCCGAAGGTATCCGCAGTGGCAGTGATGCCATGATGGACCTGACCGCAGACGAGTTCTGATCCGGTCACGGACAGAACCTGCCACAATGAAAAAGCCGCATGTGTGAGCATGCGGCTTTTTTTGTCGGATCTGATAACTCTCGACTACAAGCTGTTTGCGATGCCGGGGCTGCTGATGAACGGATTCTCGTTGCCTTGGAGTTCCTTGATGCGGTGATTGCGGGTCAGCTCGCGATCATCCGGCGGGTCTTCCCGGTTCCAGGTATTGAATACCTGATCCGTGCCGATCAGGGGCAGGTCGTAGGTCTGGACCATATAGAAAACGCCCCTTGCCACATCGCCCTTGATGTTATCCGGAGGTTCGATGTTCTGGAAGCCCGCGCGGATTCCACATTCCTCCGCCGCGACGCTTTCACCCAAGTGGGCATATGCGGCGTTGCGCCGGCGCATCTCGATTGAGTTCTGTACCGGAATCATATTGTGCAGATCAGAAGCAATATGGCGGTATCTTTCGCTTTCGCGCTCGCATTGTGAGGGCGTTCCGCAGCGCAGTGCGTTGCGGACATGACTCATCGGGTAGATGTAACCCTGGGTTAGCAGGAAGGATTTTCCGGTGAACGGCTTCTGGCAAAAGAAAGTGACTCCGCCATCCCCGTAGAGCTGCTTCCAGAAAACGTCGGAGGCCGTCTTGTCAGGATCGGAAAATCGGGTTTGCGCCGGGGCTGTGCTGCCAATACCCAGCATCAGCAGCGCAAGTATCGGTCCCTGCTTGATCACTGTATTCATGATCACTTTGTAACCTGAACTGATGCGATTTGGCATTGCAGATCAGGCCTCCCCGCCACTTGCCCACACCTTTTTATCGTCGACTTTCGTTCGATGCGCTCGAACTCAAGCGAGCCTGGAGTATCCGTGGAAACGCCGCCAGTCTTTAAGTGGCCAGTGTGTTATAAATGACGCTAACGGCTACTCAAAGTCTTTGATGAGTCATCATAGGCCAATTTTGGCCGCGGAGCATTGAGCGGGGTCAGGATATTTGTCGTTTAATTGTTGCAGTGTGCAATCGTTATTTCAGGCGCTCGCGGAGCCTACGATATCCGGACTTCAGATCTTCCCCGATGGTATGGGCAGTGCGATAGGCCTCGTCGGTGGCGTCTGAGGCATCATGAAGGACTTGGTCCATTTTGTGGCGAAAACGATCCCAGTATTCCTCCATGTCGTCCCACTCATCCCGCACGTCCTGTTTGGCCAGGTGCAGCTGGAGTTTTAGCTCGTCCCGTTGCTGTTTCAGGTTGTCGGAGAGTTTGCGTAGGTCTTCTTTCCAGCTCATGGTGAGATCCCTCCCGCGCGGCGCACGATGGAAATGAGCGTGTGGCGTGTGATAAGCAGAACGATGCTACCGCAGGTACGAACCTGTCAAGAGCGCATTTAGGGTGTGTTAGTGGTCTCGCATCAACGTCGGGCCGCCAGTTCTGTAGCCATGGTGCGGAGGTAGTGCCAGGGGGAGAGTGAGTCGAAGCCTTTGGCGCTGCGATCCATGTCGCTGCAGCGCAGCATCGCTTGCCGGATCTGCGTCGGATGCAGACGGCGGGCGGCCTGCTCCAGTTGGCGCATGCGCTGGGGCTGGCGGATATTCTGGCTGCGGAAGAAATCCTTGGCCGTTTCGCCGCGCTGCAGGGCCAGTTGCAGCCGACCGACCATGCGCAGGTCGCGGCTGAGAATGGCCAGCAGGCCCAGTGGATTGTCCTCTTCCTGCTGCAGCGCACCGATAACCCGATGGGCCTGCTCGGTGCTGCCGGTCAGGATATCGCCCACCAATTCGAATACGCTGAAACGGGCGCTATCGAGCACCACCTGGGTGACGAACTGCTCGTCGATGGTTTTGTTGGGGGCCAGCAGGGCCAGGCGGTCGATTTCCTGA
This sequence comes from Marinobacter nanhaiticus D15-8W, assembly GCF_036511935.1. Classification (NCBI taxonomy): domain Bacteria; kingdom Pseudomonadati; phylum Pseudomonadota; class Gammaproteobacteria; order Pseudomonadales; family Marinobacteraceae; genus Marinobacter; species Marinobacter nanhaiticus. Next base: position 1,872,041 of record NZ_AP028878.1, read on the forward strand.
CTTGCGGCGAGCAGGTTGCCTTCCAGGCGGTCGCTGAGTTCTTCCAGCGCGCCCTGGGTCAGGGTCAGGCCGTGAATCCGGGCTCGTTGCTGGAGCCAGCCCGGGAATTTGTCGGCATCGATCGGCCAGACCGGCACATGCACGCCTTTCTCCTGCAGCAGCTTGTACCACTTGCGGCGGATCTCGGCGGCATCCAGCTTGACGCTGATCAGGATCAGGATGATGTCTTCCGGCGGGGTTTGCAGTGCCTGCTCGATAATACTGCGACCATCGCCCAGCTTGCCGGTGGGGAGGTGGATTTCCAGTCGACGTTTTTCCGCGAACAGGGATAGGGCATTCAACTCCTCGCCTACCTGTCCCCAGTCCAGATTGCGGTCAGCGTGGAAGATCTGACGATCCTCATACCCGGCCTCGCGCGCCTTTGACCGAATCTTGTCGCAGCACTCCTGGACCAGCAGCGGCTCATCGCCGGACACCAGATAGACTGGCGCCAACCCCCGGGAGAGGACCTGGTCGAGCTGCGCCGGACTGGTCTTCATTGCTGTTCCGCGCCTTCGCTTTGCTGCTTGGCTTTGAAGTCTTCGCGAATGACCTTGAGACGCTCTTCAGTCAATGGGGCGAGCCTGAAGATTGATTGTTGCGCCAGACGCTGGTAAAGGTTATTGCGAAGTTCCTCTTCTTCACGTCGCTTAGCCAACACGTTGGTCTCGTCGTAGCTGTAGATCTCGCTGGAACGGACTTCGGCATCGATGAGTACCGGGACGCCATCGTCGCTGGTGACGTTGACGTCGACGGACTGGCGCAGGTCGTATTCGGCTGCCGACGCGTCAAGCTGTATGGCGCTGGCGCGGCGGGTCTCGGAGAAGTTGTCCAGCGTGAGTTGGTAGGCTGCCTGTTCGCTATCGACAACCTCGATACCTCCCTCTTCAAGCTGTGTGCGCAAGGTGTCGCACAGGTCGAAGGGCACGCTGGCGTCGCATTCCACGCCGAGGGGCTGGAGTGCTGCTGATACCGGTGGGGCGCCACGCAACTGGAACCCGCAGCCGGTGAGCGCCAAGGGCAGAAACGCCGCCATAAAGGCGGCCAGGCGATTCGGTGTCCGCGACGTTTTTGGCATTAATGGCAACTCCCGGCCATGGTTGATTTGGTCAGGATCAATTGGCGACGACATTGACCAGCTTGCCGGGTACCACGATCACCTTGCGAACCGTATTGCCGTCTGTAAAGCGCATGACGTTCTCGTCTTCAAGGGCCAGCTTCTCCAGTTCGTCCTTCTGGATATCCGCCGGCACGTCGACCTTGGAGCGTACCTTGCCGTTCACCTGGAGCACCATCTGGATCGTGGAGCGGACCATGGCATCCTTGTCGGCCTCCGGCCAGGTCGCGTCGACCACTGCACCCTCGTGGCCCAGCTTTTCCCACAGTGCGTGGCAAGCGTGGGGGATGATCGGGGACAGCAGCAGAACGGCGGTATCCAGGGCTTCCTGGACGACCGACCGATCAGCCTCGTCGTTGACCTGAAGCTTGCTCACTTCATTAAGCAATTCCATCACGGCTGCGATGGCCGTGTTGAACGTCAGGCGACGGCTAACATCGTCGCTTACCTTGGCGATGGTTTCATGGGTCTTGCGGCGCAGATCGCGCCGGCTGTCGTTAAGGTTAGCGGGATCGATCGTCGGCGCCTTGCCGCCTTCTGCATGCTCGCTGACCATGCGCCACAGGCGCTTGATGAAGCGATGCGCACCTTCGACGCCGCTGTCGGACCATTCCAGGGATTGTTCCGGCGGCGCCGCGAACATCATGAACAGGCGCACGGTGTCCGCGCCGAACTGGTCGATGATCGCCTGGGGATCGATACCGTTGTTTTTGGATTTCGACATCTTGGAGATGCCGCCGGACTCCACCGGCTTGCCGTCGCCACGGTGGCGGGCGTTGACCACCTGTCCCTTTTCGTTACGCTCGACTTCCACGTCCAGCGGCGAGATCCACTCCTTGCCGCCGTTGGCGTCTTCCCGGAAGTAGGTCTCGGCCAGTACCATGCCCTGGCACAGCAGTCGCTTGAACGGTTCGGAGCTGGTGACCAGTCCGAAGTCGCGCAGCAGCTTGTGGAAGAAACGTGCATAGAGCAGGTGCAGGATCGCGTGCTCGATGCCGCCGATGTACTGGTCGACCGGGAGCCAATAGTTGGCGGCGTCCGGCGCCAGCATGCCTTCCTTGTACTGCGGGCTGCAGAAGCGGGCGTAATACCAGGATGATTCCATGAAGGTATCGAAGGTATCGGTTTCCAGCGTGGCCGGCTGACCGTTATAGGTGGTCGTCGCCCATTCGGGATCGGCCTTTATGGGAGACTTCACGCCATCCATTTCAACGTCTTCCGGCAGACGCACGGGCAACTGGTCTTCGGGAACCGGGATTTCGGTGCCGTCTTCCAGCGTCATCATCGGAATCGGTGCCCCCCAATAGCGCTGGCGGGAAACACCCCAGTCGCGCAGACGGTAGTTCACCTTGCGCTCGCCGATGCCGGTGCTTTCCAGGTGGCCGGCAATCTCGTCGAAGGCTTCCTCGCTGGTGAGGCCGTTATACTTGCCGGAATTGACCAGGAAGCCCTTATCGGTGAAGGCTGCTTCCTGGGTATCGATTTCCCGGTGATCATTCGGCGCGATCACCTGGCGGATCGGCAAGCGGTACTTGCGGGCAAACTCGTGGTCGCGCTCGTCATGCGCCGGTACGGCCATCAGTGCGCCGGTGCCGTAGTCCATCAGCACGAAGTTGGCGACGTAGATCGGGATCAGGTCCTGGGTCAGGGGGTGCACCGCCTTGAAGCCGGTGTCGATACCCTGCTTTTCCATGGTAGCCAGGTCGGCCTCGGCCACCTTGCTGTTGCGACAGGATTCCACGAACGAGCCCACCTCACGGTTACGCTCGGCCGCTTCCTTTGCCAGCGGGTGTTCGGCCGCGACCGCCATATAGGTCGCGCCCATCAAGGTGTCTGGGCGGGTGGTATAGACGCGCAGTGCACCGTCATGGTCGTGCAGCTTGAAGTCGAGCTCGACACCCGTGGACTTGCCGATCCAGTTGCGCTGCATGGTGCGCACCTGCTCGGGCCAGTCGTCCATCTCGTCGAGGTCGTTGAGCAGTTCTTCGGCGTAATCGGTGATCTTGATGAACCACTGGGGGATCTTCTTCTGTTCCACCAGCGCGCCAGAGCGCCAGCCTCGGCCGTCGACGACCTGCTCGTTGGCGAGGACGGTCTGGTCCACCGGATCCCAGTTGACGGTCGCCATCTTCTTGTAGACCAGGCCTTTCTCGTAGAGCTTGGTGAAGAACCATTGCTCCCACTTGTAATAATCCGGCGAACAGGTGGCCAGCTCACGCTTCCAGTCGTAACCGAAACCCAACTGGCGCAGTTGGGTCTTCATATATTCGATATTGGCGTAGGTCCACTTGGCGGGCGCCGACTTGTTCTTCACGGCAGCATTCTCGGCAGGCAGGCCAAAGGCGTCCCAGCCCATGGGCTGCATCACGTTCTTGCCCTGCATGCGCTGGTAGCGGCTGATCACATCACCAATGGTGTAGTTGCGGACGTGGCCCATGTGCAGCTTGCCGCTGGGGTAGGGAAACATCGACAGGCAGTAGTATTTGGGTTTTCCCGGCTCTTCCTTTACCGAGAAGGTTTCATTGGTTTCCCAGAACTGCTGGGCTTTTTTCTCGATGTCCTGCGGGCGATAGTGCTCGTCCATTCCTGCCATTACTGAGGTTACCCTGTTGTGGAACTGTATGCGGTCACGGTACCAGAACGCGCGTCGGCCTAGAGGCTGGGGCTGAGCTTGAGACCCGGAGTCTCACTGGCGACGGCGCTTCTGCGGGAAATTGCGCATTTTAACGCACACGGGCCTCGACAGGTAGCCTGTTACCGTTCAGTCATACAGACAGCTCCCTCTCGGCAGTACGAGAAGGTTTGTGCCACACTCTTTGTGAGTCATCCCCAGAGCGGATTACGCCTTCGGTGTGAGATGCTCCGAGTGGGAGACGTTCCCGATTCGGGAGTCCTGCCGTTGGCCCTTGGAGAGCGAGGAAACAGGTCATGAGTGAACGGGATAAGCCGGATTTCTCCGGTAAGGCGTTGAAGGTCTACAACCGCATGCTCGAGCGCGTCGAGTCGCGTCTGAAGAACATGGAGCGCAAGAGCTGGGACGCCTTGCGCGACAGCGTGGACGAAGCCGTAGAATTCGAGAACGACGTCGAGGAGCTCACCCGGGAGGAGATCGACCTGCTGGCCGCCTACGTCAAGCGTGATGTAGGCCACCTGATGAACTTCGTCGATGAGACCGGGGGCGATGCCAGCGAGTGGTTGCGTCTGGATCTGGCCCTGATCGAGCAGCGCCTGCTGGAGTTGCTGTTCTCCATTGCCGACAAGACGCGGCTAGAAACCCTGGAGCTGGACCACAAGCTCCACCACGGCCCGAGCCAGTATATCGCCGGCGAAATCGCCACCGCCGGCGTGCTGCGCTGCATGGCCTGCGGGCACATGGTCTGTCTGGTGGAAACCAGCCATATCGAGCCGTGCGAGGCCTGCAACTCCCACTACTTCGAGCGGATTACCGCGCGCTGGCCCCACGAACCGGAAGTTGCGGGGGATGTCGCCTCCTGAACGAACTCGACACTAGCCCGCGTGGGTCTGGTGGCTCGGCTGCGGTATCCGCCGCGGTCGGGCAAAGACGATCAGAATCAATGCCAGGATCAGCGCTGGCCAGGAGCCGGTAGCCATGTAAGGCGTGGCGCCGGTGACCGGGTAGAGTTCGCCCCGCAGGACGTCCCGTTCGAATTGCGGTATCCGCTGGGTGATCCGCCCCTTGTCATCAATAATCGCCGTCACGCCATTGTTGGTACCGCGCAGCACAAAGCGGCCGGTTTCCAGCGCGCGCATCCGGGCGATCTGTAAGTGCTGTAACGGACCGATCGAGTGGCCGAACCAGCCATCGTTGCTGATGGTGACGAGAAAGCCGGTATTCCAGGCGTTACGGGCAACGAAATCCGGATAGGCAATCTCGTAACAGATGAACGGCATGGCCCGGTACTGCCCGGCGGTCAATGGTGGCTGGTCTGATGGGCCCCGGGAAAAGCTGGACATCGGCAGATCGAAGAAGCCAATCAAGCCGCGCAGGTATTGCTGTAGCGGCACGTACTCACCAAACGGCACCAGTTTCTGCTTGTAGTACATCCCTTCACCATTACCGATGGCCATAATGCTATTACGGAAGGTGAAGTCTTCCAGGCTGTCGCTGAAACCATACCAGGGGATGCCTGTGATCAGGGTACTGTCCGGACCAAGGCGCTTTGAGATGCTGTCGATGAGCGGACCGGCCTGGTCCTGGGTGATGGGAATAGCGGTTTCCGGCCACAGGATCAGGTCGCGGTTCCAATCCTCGTCGCTCATCCTCAGGTAGGTGACGATCTGCTGTTCGAGGAATTCCGGATCCCACTTGATCTGCTGGGGGATATTGCCCTGCATGGCAGCGATGCTCAGCGGCTTCTCAGCGCGCTCCGTCCAGCTAACGGGCGAGAGCAGGGGGCCGAGCACCCAGGGCAGTAAGGCAATACCCGCTACCGTAACCGCGGGAATGGTCTGCTTCCGCCGACCGAGGTCGATCAGGATATACAGGGCTGCGCCAGTAGCCACCACGAGCAGGGTGACACCATGCACCCCCATGATGGGCGCCAGGCTGGCCAATGGCCCGTCGACCTGCCCCGTACCGAGATAAAGCCAGGGGAAGCCGGTGAGCAGCCAGCTGCGCACCCAGTCACCGATGATCCAGATCGCTGGAAACAGGATCAGACGTCGCACGTGCCCTTCGCCGGAGAGCTTGCCCCAGCCCCAGAAAGTGATTGCGGGAAACAGCGCGAGGCCGGCGACAAAGATGGCCGTCAGCAGCACCGCGAGGGGTTCGGACGTATTGCCGTACTGGCTGATCGAAATGTAAACCCAGGATGCCCCGGAGCCGAACAGGCCCGCTCCCATCAACCATCCTGCGCGGAACAGTTTGCCCGCTGGCAGTGCCATGGCTGCGAGGAGGATGATCAGGACGGACAGCGGCCCGAACCAGGTCAGGCCGAAGGGGGAGAAGGTCAGGGTCTGGAGTCCACCGCCGATAATCAGGGCGAGCGCCCGGAGCCAGCTCAGTCGATTATCGTCAAGACTCACGGCGACGGACCTGAATCAGCCGGATGACACGGTTATCCGCGTTCAGGATTGTGAATTGGAAGCCGCCGAACTCGATTTCCTCGCCGCGGCGGGGTAGGTGACCGAATTCCTTCAGCACCAGGCCGCCGATGGTGTCGAACTCTTCCTCGTCCAGTTCGGTGTCGAAGAATTCGTTGAAGTCTTCTACTGGCGTGACCGCCTTGACCGCGTAACTGCCATCGGCCCGGCTCTTGATGTGGGTTTCTTCGTCGAAGTCGTGCTCGTCCTCGATCTCGCCCACAATCTGCTCGAGTACGTCCTCGATGGTGATCAGGCCCGCGGTGCCACCGTATTCGTCCACGACGATGGCCATGTGATTGCGGGTTTCCTTGAACTCCTTGAGCAGCTGGTTCAGTCGCTTGCTTTCCGGCACGAAGGTCGGCGGGCGAAGGATCTCGCGGATCTTGCTCCAGTTCAGGTCGTTGTTCAGCGCCAGTGGCAGCAGGTCCTTGGCGAGCAGGACGCCGATAACATCGTCCTGGCTATCGCCAATGACAGGGAACCGGCTGTGGGCCGAATCGATGATGTCTGCGAGAAACGTCTTGGGCTCGGCGCTGGCCTTGACGGTCACCATCTGGGAGCGGGGGATCATGATTTCATCGGCGCGCATATCGGTGACCTGCATGGCCCCTTCAATGATACTCATGGCATCCGCGTCGATGATGTTCTCGGATTCGGCGTCCCGGAGGACTTCCAGGATGTCGCCGATAGATTCAGGTTCGTTGGAGAAAGCCTGGGAAATGCGTTCCAGCCAGGACTTGTTGCCCTGACTGCGACTCGAGTGATCGTCGCTCATGAGTCCTGATCCGTTTCCTCTGCAAGGTAGGGGTTGCTGAATCCGAGCTCCGCCAGCAGGCGGACTTCAAGGGCTTCCATCTCTTCAGCTTCCCGGTCATCGATATGGTCATACCCCTGAAGATGGAGCATGCCATGAATCACCATGTGTGCCCAGTGCGCATCCAGGGTTTTGTGCTGTTCCTGCGCCTCCCGCGCCACAACACCTGCGCAGATCACTAAATCTCCGGCCAGCGGTACCTCAATCCCTTCCGGCTGCTCGAACGGGAAGGACAGGACGTTGGTCGGGTAGTCCTTTTGCCGATACTGGCCGTTCAGCGAAGCGCTTTCGTCCTCATTGACGATGCGCAGCGTCACCTCGGAACGGTAGTCGCCCAGCCAGCCGGCTTGGGCCCAACGCACAAGATTTTCGTCGTCAGGCAGTTCTTCAGCGTCGGAGGCCTGCTGTATATCGACCTCGATGGAGCTCAATGGTTTCGCCCTCCGGCGGTCAGTTCGTCATCGTGGTCGTCGTAGGCCTCGACAATGCGCTGGACCAGCGGGTGACGAACTACGTCCCGGGCATCGAACCGAGTAAAGCCGATGCCGGTTACCTGGCGCAGTACGGCCGCTGCATGAACGAGGCCAGAATGCTGGCCGCGGGGCAGATCCACCTGGGTGGTATCGCCGGTAATCACCGCGGTTGAGCCGAAGCCAATGCGGGTCAGGAACATTTTCATCTGCTCGCGGGTCGTATTCTGACTTTCGTCGAGAATGATGAAGGCATTATTAAGGGTGCGCCCACGCATGAACGCCAGGGGCGCGATCTCGATCACGCTCTTTTCGATCAACTTGGTGACCTGTTCGAATCCCAGCATCTCGTAAAGCGCGTCGTAGAGCGGACGCAGGTAAGGATCAACCTTTTGCGCAAGGTCGCCCGGCAGGAAGCCCAGCTTCTCACCCGCTTCCACCGCGGGCCGCACGAGCAGGATGCGCTTGACCTGTTCGTCCTTGAGCGCTTCCACCGCGCACGCCACAGCCAGCCAGGTCTTGCCGGTGCCCGCTGGCCCGATGCCGAAATTGACGTCGTGGGTACGGATGCTGTGGACGTACTTCTGCTGGTTTTTGCCCCGGGGCCGCGCCTGCAGTTTCGGCGTCTTGATGATGATCTGGCTGCCGTCGAAGGGCTGCTCGTCGGGCAGGCGCTCGAATCCGGACTCACGAATATACAGATGCACCATATCCGGAGAGATGTCGTCCAGAGCCTCGGTTTCCCGGTACAGGTGGCGCAGCACTTCCGCCGCCGCGTTGGCGTGCTCGGTCTCGCCCTGGATACGGAAATGGTGGCCGCGGTAGCCGATACGCACACTCATGCGACGTTCGATATGTTTGAGATGCTCGTCGAACTGGCCGCAAAGGGCTGCCAGCCGGCGAGGATCGGCAGGTTTCAGGTCGAACTGTTTAGCGTCTTCGCTGCTCAATCAGGCCTCACAGAGAAAATAGGGATGACCGCACCAGCTCTGGTGCGGGACCGTCGTCAGTGTAGCCGGTCGTCGATCGGCCGGCCTCTTAGTGAATTGGGGAGCGCTTCGAGAATTTCAACATCGATAAAGCTGCCTACGACCTCCGGATTGTCCGTGCGGAAGTTGACGATACGGTTGTTTTCCGTGCGTCCGGCATATTCGCCCGGGTCCTTCTTGGACAGGCCGGTCACCAGGATGCGCTGGGTTGAACCTACCATGCGACGGCTGATGTCCTGTGCCTGCTGATTAATCCGCTGCTGCAGGATACTCAGGCGCTGCTTCTTCACATCCATCGGCGTGTCGTCGGGTAAATCAGATGCCGGGGTGCCGGGACGCGGGCTGTAGACGAAGCTGAAGGAGACGTCGAAGCCGATGTCGTTGATGAGCTTCATGGTGGCCTCGAAATCCCGTTCAGTCTCGCCAGGGAAGCCAATAATAAAGTCAGAAGAGAAGCTGATATCCGGGCGGATCTTGCGCAGCCGGCGCAGCTTGGACTTATACTCCAGCGCTGTGTGACCGCGTTTCATGGCCGCCAGGATACGGTCGGAGCCACTCTGGACCGGCAGGTGCAGATGGCTGACCAGCTCCGGCACATTCTCGTAGACGTCGATCAGCGCATCCGAGAATTCCACCGGGTGGGAGGTGGTGAAGCGGATGCGGTCGATGCCGTCGATGGTGGCGATCATGGTGATCAGCTCTGCCAGGTCGATGGTGTCGCCGTCATGGGTTTCGCCCTGGTAGGCGTTCACGTTCTGGCCGAGCAGGTTGACCTCGCGTACACCCTGGGTCGACAGGTGCGCTACTTCGGCAATCACGTCGTCCACCGGCCGGCTCACTTCCTCGCCGCGGGTATAGGGTACGACACAGAAGGTGCAGTACTTGGAGCAGCCTTCCATGATGGAGACGAAAGCCGAAGGGCCCTCCGCGCCGGGTGAGGGCAGGTTGTCAAATTTTTCGATCTCAGGAAAGCTTACGTCCACTACGCCAACGCCGCCGTTGCGGGACTCCTTCAGCAGGTCTGGCAAACGGTGCAGGGTCTGGGGCCCAAACACCATATCCACGTAGGGCGCCCGGTCGATGATGGCCTGGCCTTCCTGGCTGGCGACGCAGCCGCCCACGCCGATGACGAGTTCCGGTTTGCGGGCCTTGAGTTGCTTCCAGCGTCCCAGCTGGTGGAAGACCTTGTCCTGTGCCTTCTCCCTGATGGAGCAGGTATTGAGCAACAGGATATCTGCGTCGTCCGGACTATCCGTCATGACGACATCGTCGCCGGACTTCAGCAGGTCAGCCATACGCGATGAATCGTACTCATTCATCTGGCAGCCATGTGTCTTGATAAACAGCTTCTTGGTCATGGAACTCGATAGGGATTGGTGTGTAAAGGGCCGGCTATTATAACGGGGTGGGTAAACAGCAACCAGAGGCGTAGTGGATATCCGCGCCAATATTGCACGACGGCGTGGTAACATGGCGCTGCGCCAGTCTGGAGATTTCGGTCAACTGGCGTGGTTGGCGGTTTTCTGTTGATTGGAGTGGTGGATGGCCAAGAAGTGCTACAAGATCATTTTCTACAATCAGGACGATGTGTTCGAGATCTACGCCGGGCACGTCTATCCCAGCGAGATGTTCGGCTTCCTGGAAGTAGAGGCCCTGACCTTTGGCGAGCGTAGCCAGGTCCTGGTCGATCCGTCTCAGGAAAAGCTGCGTACCGAGTTCGAAGGTGTACAGCGCACCTATATCCCGATGAACGCGGTGATCCGGATCGACGAAGTGGAAACCGCGGAGAATGCCCATCCATTGGGGCGCGTCAAGAATGCCGTGACACCGTTCCCGGGCTCGCCTGGTCAAAACCGTAACCGCGACTGAAACCTGCTAGCCCATGACGCCTGAACGCCTTGCCCGTATCAAAGCCACGCTCGACCGGCGCCAGCCTGACCTGCGTGTACTCACAGATCAGATCCATAAGCCGCGCAATATTTCAGCCGTCATACGCTCCTGTGATGCGTTTGGTGTAGCCAATATGCATGCGGTCTGGCCGCGCGAGGGCTATCGCGCGTTCCGCAAGACCGCTGGAGGCAGCCACCATTGGGTGACAACCCATACTCATGCGGATATGGCCCCAGCTATCGCTGAACTACGGGCATCCGGCCATCGCATCTACGCCGCCCAGTTTTCAGACCGGGCGATCGATTACCGGGATGCGGATTTCACCCAGCCCTGCGTACTGGTGCTGGGTAATGAGCTCGATGGCGTATCGGACGAAGCCGCCGCAGAGGCGGATCAGCATGTGATTGTGCCGATGATGGGTATGGTGGAGTCGCTGAACGTGTCGGCGGCCTGCGCAATTATACTGGCAGAGGCCCAGCGCCAGCGGTCCGAGGCGGGAATGTTCGATCAGCGCCGGTTGCCGGATGAAGAGTACGAGCGCCTGCTGTTTCGCTGGTGCCAGCCGCAGGTCACCCGTTATTGCGATGATCGCAACCTGCCTTATCCACCCTTCGACGTCGAAACCGGAGAACTGATCGATGGCGTAAGCTGGATGACCGAGGTGCGGGAGATCCGGCGCAACCGGCCCCGGGCGAACCCGGCGGATTTCACCGCGCCAGAGCCGGTCGAATAGCCCTCGCCCCCGGTCAAGCCATTACTGTTCGCCACCTTCCTGGCGGGCTTCCAGGTAGCGCTGCAGTTGCTCCCGAAGCGCCTTTGGCAGCTTGGTGATGGTCAGCGCGTCGTTTTCCCGGTCGTAATAGACCGCCTGGTTAACCAGGTCCGATGAGAACGAAACACTCATCCCGCCGCCGGAACCGGAAATGCGAACCAGCTTCTTGACCTTGCGATGATCCGGGTGGAGCACGGCATCCGCCGGGATGTCCTGGCTTTCCGAAGCAAACGTCTGGAAGCGCTCCGGCTGGTCCTCATCGAGATAGCCGGAGAGCGCCTCGATAGCCACGGGTTCACCCAGAGCGTGTTGCTCCTTGCAGAACTCATAGGCCTTCGAGCGCACCTGACCGGCTTTCTCGGGTTCCTCGGTCTGGGCTGCGAAGGCTTCAACCGCGTTGAGGAAGGTCAGGGTTTCCTTTTCCACATCCACTTGATTGGTGAAGCCGCAGAGGCGAATAAACAGTTCCCCCGGTTCACCGGTACCGCGGGCGTGGACCAGAGTCAGGAAGTTTTCAGACGGATGGTCGCCGAGCCAATCCTCCACCTCCAGTCGCAAGGCCAGGTTCAGGCGTGAAGTGCTCAGAACATCTGTTGCATCCAACGCCTGCTCATGATCGAGACGCAAGGCGCTATCACTTTCCAAGGCAAACAGATAGAGCACTTCGCCATCGGCGAGGGCTTCGTGCACCAACATCAGGTGACCGTAATATTCTTCTTGCGAGCTCGTCAGTAGCTCCTGCCATTGGCCGAATAGTTTATCGGTTAGCGACTCGAAACCCAGCTTGCCTTCGATGTAGTCGCGGAGCCAGGCGCTGGCTGGGCTGGTGCCGATGTCGTCGGTAAAGCGACCATATTTCTTGCCCGGTCTTGCATTGAACAGACGCTTGAGCTGCTTGTGCAGTCCTTCGTAGTCGCCGCCCGGCTCGGAGAGCGGCTTGCCCGGCCGTACCTGGGCCTCCTGGCCCGGCTGCATCTGGCTGGCAAAGGTCACTCGCAGTTGTTTGATGGCCATGGCTGTCCTCTGGGAATAATCGTTCTCTGGAAAAGCAAACGGCCATGGTCCGGATGAGCGGACCATGGCCGTGTTTCAGCTTTTAGCGTGGCGAGCTTATCAGATTCGCTTCTTGTTGATCAGCTCCTGAACCACGCTATCGCCAACTGCTGCAAGGTCGGATTCGGCATCCGCGGTGGCCACCGTGCCGGCGACGTCATCATCGATGTTAACTGCTACGGCAATCAAACCATGCGCGGTCAGCAACTGGGCTGCGCGGCGGCGATCATCGGCGTTGCCTGCATTGTCCTCAGTCAGCACGACACTGGTGCGCCCCAGGTCGAACAGCTTGCGCTCAATCGCCTTGGCCAGTTCTGCCGCCTGACTGCCTGCGCAGCCAATGATGATCGGCTTCTGGGACAGACGGCGCTCGCGCTCTTCACTGGTGACGGGCTGCAGTCCATCACTGCTACTCTGGGCCAGACCGTTGATCATGCCCGCGCCGATGGTGATGTTCGTTAGCCGATCAACAACGATAAACGCACCCGTGGCGTGGTTGCGTGAGTATGGATCGAAAGCAACGGGCTGGCTGAGGGTCACTTCACAGAGACCGATCTCATTCAGGTCAAGGTGGTCAGGGTCGCTGGCCTTGTCGAGCGTGTTGACATCGATCTGGTGATGAATCCGGGTGATCGAGCCAGAGGTGAAATTTGGTCCCAGCTTGATGTCGTAGAGGCGATCCTTGGCCATGGGCTGGTCGATCATCCACACGAGATGGGCATCGAACTTGTTGCTTACCAGCGGTTCGTCGTCCTGCTTGACCAGCATATCGCCGCGGCTGACGTCGATTTCATCTTCCAGGGTCAGGGTGACGGCCTGGTCGATATAGGCTTCTTCGAGATTGCCATCGAAGGTGACGATATCCTTCACCTTACTCTTTCGTCGAGAGGGCAGGGCCATGACCTCGTCGCCGGGGCGGATGACACCCGATGCGACAGTTCCGCTGAAGCCACGGAAGTTCAGGTTGGGGCGGTTGACGTACTGGACCGGGAAGCGGAAATGCTCCAAATTCTTGTCCCGCGACACCTCTACCGATTCAAGGATTTCCATCATCGGCTGGCCGGTGAACCAGGGGGTGTTCGCGCTGCGGTTGACGACATTGTCGCCTTCCAGAGCGGAAATCGGCACGAAGCGGATATCCTGAAGCCCGAGCTTGTCGGCAAAGGCCAGGTAGTCGCGCTTGATTTCCTCGAATCGCTCTTCACTGTAGTCCACCAAGTCCATCTTGTTGATCGCGACAACGATGTGACGGATGCCCAGCAGGGAAGCGATAAACGAGTGGCGGCGGGTCTGGGTCAGCACGCCGTGGCGGGCGTCGATCATCATGATCGCCAGCTGTGCCGTCGAAGCGCCGGTGGCCATGTTGCGAGTGTACTGCTCGTGGCCCGGGGTATCCGCGATGATGAACTTACGCTTATCGGTGGAGAAATAACGATAGGCGACATCGATGGTGATGCCTTGTTCGCGCTCCGCCTGCAGGCCGTCCACCAACAGCGCGAGGTCCAGTTTCTCGCCCGTCGTGCCCAGCTTGGCGCTGTCGGCCTTAAGGCTGGCCATGTGATCTTCGTAGATCATCTTGGTGTCGTGTAGTAGGCGGCCGATCAGGGTGCTCTTGCCGTCATCGACGCTGCCGCAGGTCAGCAGACGCAGCAGTTCTTTTTCTTCGTGCTGTTTCAGGTAAGCGTGAATGTCTTCTGCGATCAATTCGGACTGGTGTGACATGATTCTTTTCCCGTAGATGCTGGCTGGCGGACGTTTAGAAGTAGCCTTCGCGTTTCTTCTGCTCCATGGAGCCGGCGGAATCATGATCGATCACGCGGCCCTGGCGTTCGGAGCTTTTCGCCAGCAGCATTTCCTGGATGATGTCGGTCAGGGTGTCGGCCTTGGACTCGATCGCGCCGGTCAACGGATAACAGCCCAGGGTGCGGAAGCGGACCGATTTCATCATCGGCTTTTCGCCCTCGTTCAACGGCATACGGTCGTCATCCACCATGATCAGGGTGCCGTCACGCTCGACCACCGGACGTTCGGCGGCGTAATAAAGCGGTACGATCTCGATGTTCTCGAGGTAGATGTACTGCCAGATATCCAGTTCAGTCCAGTTGGATAGCGGGAAGACCCGAATGCTCTCGCCCTTGTTGATCTTGCCGTTATAGATGTTCCAAAGCTCGGGGCGCTGGTTCTTGGGGTCCCAGCGGTGGTATTCGTCGCGGAACGAGTAGACCCGCTCCTTCGCGCGGGATTTCTCTTCGTCCCGGCGCGCACCGCCGAAGGCCGCATCGAACTTGTATTTATTCAATGCCTGCTTCAGCGATTGGGTCTTCATGACGTCGGTATGCTTGGCGCTGCCATGGGTAAAGGGCCCGATACCGGCATCCACACCGTCCTGGTTGATGTGGACAATCAGGTCCAGGTCGTACTTGCGGGCCTGCTCATCCCGGAACTCGATCATTTCCTTGAATTTCCAGGTGGTGTCCACGTGCATCAGCTTGAACGGAATCTTACCGGGGTAGAACGCCTTGCGTGCCAGGTGCAGCATGACGGAGGAATCCTTGCCAATGGAGTAGAGCATGACAGGGTTATCAAACTCCGCGGCGACTTCCCGGATGATATGGATGCTTTCAGCTTCCAGTTGCTTGAGATGCGTCAGGTTATAGGTGGTCATGATCCAGTTACCGGTTGCATGGAGCGCAGAAAAATTCGTTCAGGCGGGGCGTCGCGATCAGCCAGCGGCGATCGTTTTACAAGGACGCAAGACCGCATAATTGGAGCAGAACTATACCAGAGCAGGTAAGTGCATAAGAAGGCGGGGTGCTAGAGTTTAGAGGCATAACAATATGCCAAAGCGGTTATTCACACTTGCCGTCAGGCGGGGCCTATACGGCCAGTAGCCACTTCAGTCTTTGCTAAGCAACCGGCTGACGTATTGGTCGACGTAGTCGTGGCCGTTACCTTCGAAAAACCGGAACTGCAGCCCCAGATGGAAAACCTGGCGGGATATGCGGCGGATGTGAACAACGTCGCATTGGGCTTCGACGTTGACGGATTGCACGCTGACGACCGGTACGGAAAATTTAATGCTGAGCTGGATCGGATCTTTTGGGGCTACCGCCAGGCGGTCGGGAACCAACTCCTGCACCCGTGCGCTATCGCACTCCACCATCATTCCCGCCCGGGAGAGGTTGGCGGTCTTACAGGTGATGCAGGTCCCGTCAGGATGGGTGACGGTGACTTCGAGGTTCGTCGGAACGCGTTGCTGCTGGCGAAGGTTGGGTTTGCCGGCCATGGTCTTCAAGCCGCCTCGCGAATAAGGTGAAGGTGTGAGTGCGCTGCCCATAACGTCGTCTGATCTTCCATAATAAGGTACCTCGTCGCGACATCCCGGCTTCGACGCCCTGTGCCTAAGACCTGGGGTCTCAACAGTTTGCCAGACGAATGGCACCCAGACATTTAACATTCGAAAGCTAACGTGTTGAAAGTTTAGACCTATGCCAAAAGATGAGCAAGCTGTGTGTCGTTTATGTGGTCGGGTCTGTGCGCGAATTCCCATTGGAACGCGTTCGATGGCTTCCTGATATGAACTTAAACCTAGCCGTACAGACTTAGAGAACCGCGCACGACTGGAGTACAATGCGCGCCAAAGCCCGCTTCGGGTGTTCATTGGTTTCCATTTCTGAAGGTTTGATCATGAGTGATAGTCAGGGCGTCGCTGCAAACGGTGGCAAGGTCGGTTTCATCAGCCTGGGTTGCCCCAAGGCTCTGGTTGATTCAGAACGGATCCTGACCCAACTGCGTATGGACGGTTACGAGGTGGTACCGACCTACAACGATGCGGATGTCGTGGTGGTCAACACCTGCGGTTTTATCGATGCGGCCAAGCAGGAATCCCTGGATGCCATTGGCGAGGCGTTACAGGAAAACGGCAAGGTCATCGTGACGGGGTGTATGGGCGTCGAGGCGGATCGTATTCGTGAGGCTCACCCGAAGGTGCTCGCTGTGACCGGGCCTCAGGCCTATGAAGAAGTGGTCGGTGCGGTGCATGAGTACGTGCCCAGCCAGAAAACCCACGATCCCTTTGTCGACCTCGTTCCACCGCAGGGCATCAAGTTGACGCCGCGTCATTATGCCTACCTGAAGATTTCCGAGGGCTGCAATCACCGCTGTACCTTTTGCATTATTCCCTCCATGCGCGGCGACCTGGTGAGCCGGCCGGTGGGGGGCGTGATGGATGAGGCCCAGCGACTGGTCAAGGCGGGTGTGAAAGAGTTGCTGGTTATCTCTCAGGACACGAGCGCGTACGGTGTGGACGTGAAGTTCCGTACCGGCTTCTGGCAGGGCCGTCCGCTCAAGACCCGGATGCAGGAGCTGTGCGAAGCCCTGAGCTCACTGGGTGTCTGGGTGCGGCTGCACTACGTCTATCCGTACCCGCACGTGGATAACGTGATCCCGCTGATGGCCGAAGGCAAGATCTTGCCGTACCTGGATATCCCGTTCCAGCACGCCAGTCCGCGTGTACTCAAGGCCATGAAGCGTCCGGCGCACGACAGCAAGACACTGGAACGTATCCGCACCTGGCGCGAGATCTGTCCGGAACTGACTATCCGTTCCACCTTTATCGTGGGATTCCCAGGCGAGACCGAAGAAGATTTTCAGTACCTGCTGGATTGGCTGGACGAAGCCCAGCTGGATCGCGTTGGCGCGTTCAAGTACAGCCCGGTTGAAGGTGCCAAGGCAAACGAGATTGAGGGTGCTGTGCCGGAAGAGGTCAAGGAGGAGCGTCTTGCCCGATTCATGGCCAAACAGGCTGAGATCAGCGCCGCCCGTTTGCAGCGCAAGATCGGAATGGAAATCGACGTGCTAATCGATGAAGTGGATGAGGAGGGCGCAATCGGCCGCAGCAAGGCGGATGCGCCGGAGATCGACGGCATGGTTTATCTGAACGATGAGACTGGCCTGGCGCCGGGTCAAATCGTTCGGGCGCGTGTGACCCATGCTGATGAGCATGATCTTTGGGCGGATTTGATTGCCTGATGGTGTCTGGTGAAGGTCGTCTTCACCTCGTGCGGGCTTGGCAGTTAAATGTAGCCGACGCTTCAGAGGGTGTTGCAAAACTACTGCGCTCGGCCATGCGGCGTTGGAAATCCGCTCAAAATGCTCATTTACTATCAGTAAACTGCGCTTTTTCGCGCATTTCCGCCTTGCCTGGCCTTCGCTCGCTACGTTTTGCAACACCCTCTTCAGCTTCGGAGCAGGCGCAAGCCTGCCGATAGCTCAAAGGGTTTTTCTCGAGAACAATCAGAGCCCTGGCGGGCCCTCCGAAGCTAAAGCGTCGGCTACATTTTGCTCGTGCTATCGGGCGAGCAAGAAGGTCGTCTTAGCCGTCCAGTTTCTTTTTCAAAATCTCGGTTAGCACCTTCGGGTTACCCTGGCCCTTCGACGCCTTCATCAGTGGCCCCATAAAGCCACCCATCAGCTTCTTACGCTTCTTCTCGTCGGCTTCCTGGTACTGCGCGATCTGCTCCGGCATATCTGCCAGGACACTGTCCACAAGCTTTTCCAGCTCACCGGTATCGGAAACCTGCTTGAGGCCTTCGCGGGCAATGATGCTGTCCACGTCGGCTTCATCGTTGTTCCAGAGCAGGTCGAACACCTTCTTCGCGCCAGACGAGGAGAGTGTGTTGTCCGCAATTCGCTGGATCAGTGCGCCCAGGCGATCGGCGGAAACCGGGGAGTCGGTGATGCTCAGGTCTTCCGCGTTGAGGCGGGCGCTGAGTTCACCGAGGATCCAGTTGGCGGAGAGTTTGGCATCGCCGCTAGTCTTCGCGGTGGCCTCGAAGTATTCGGCCGTACGGGCGTTAGCGCTGAGCAGGCCGGCGTCGTAATCCGTCAGGTTATAGTCCGACAGGAAGCGCGCTTTCTTCGCGTCCGGCAGTTCCGGCATCGTGGCCCGGATCTGCTCGATAAACGCGTCATCGATCACCACCGGCAGTAGATCCGGGCAGGGGAAGTAGCGATAATCGTTCGCTTCTTCCTTGGTGCGCATGGACCGGCTTTCGTCGCGGTCGCCATTATAGAGGCGCGTTTCCTGAATGATGGTGCCGCCATCTTCGAGGACGTCGATCTGACGTTCCACCTCGCGGTGAATCGCCGCTTCCATGAAGCGGAACGAGTTCAGGTTCTTGGTTTCGGTGCGGGTGCCCAGCTTCTCGGTTCCGGTCGGACGCACTGAGATGTTGACGTCGAAGCGCATGGAACCCTGGGACATATCGCCATCGCAGATGCCCAGGGAGGTTACCAGACCGTGCAGCTTGCGCGCGAAAGCGACGGCTTCTTCTGCGCTACGCATGTCCGGTTCGGTGACGATCTCGATCAGCGGCGTGCCGGCCCGGTTCAGGTCGATACCCGTCATGCCGTGGTAGTCCTCGTGCAGTGACTTGCCGGCATCCTCTTCCAGGTGGGCGTGGTGGATGCGCACACGCTTCTCGGTGCCATCCTCGAGCTGGATGTCCACGTGACCGGCACCGACGATGGGCTCCGCCAGCTGGGTGGTCTGGTAACCCTTGGGCAGGTCCGGATAGAAGTAGTTCTTGCGCTCGAAAACGGAGCGGCGGTTGATGTCCGCGTCGATGGCCAGACCGAACATAGTGGCGAAACGAAACGCCTGTTCGTTGGCGACCGGCAGGGTCCCGGGCATGGCCAGGTCAACGGCACTGGCTTGGGTGTTGGGCTCTGCGCCATAGGCGGTGCTGGTGCCCGAGAAGATCTTGGTCTGGGTTGCGAGCTGAACGTGGATTTCCAGCCCGATCACAACGTCCCATTGCATCGTTATCGTCCTCCCTGCGGCGCTTGGTTATGCCAGTCGGTAACCTGCTGGTACTGGTGCGCGGCGTTGAGCAGGCGGGATTCGTCGAAATAGTTGCCAATCAATTGTAGGCCTACAGGCAGGCCGTTGATCTGGCCGGCGGGGATGGACATCGCAGGGACACCGGCCAGGTTGATGGCAATGGTGTAGATATCTTCCAGGTACATCTTGACCGGATCGTCGGTCTTCGAACCTAGCGCAAAGGCCGGCGTGGGCGAAGAAGGGCCCATAATGACATCCACGTCATTGAACGCCTCAATGAAGTCTTGCTGGATCAGGCGACGAACCTTCTGGGCTTTCAGGTAATAGGCGTCGTAATAACCGGCCGATAGCGCATAGCTGCCGATCAGGATGCGGCGCTTGACCTCTTCGCCAAAGCCTTCCGCCCGGGTGCGGGTGTAGAGGTCCAGCAGGTCTTTCGGGTCTTCGCAGCGGTAGCCGTAGCGTACGCCGTCGAACCGGGACAGGTTGGCGGAGGCTTCTGCCGGCGCGATGACGTAATAGGCGGCGATGGCCAGGTGCGTGTTCGGCAGGGAGATCTCTTGGACTGTAGCGCCCAGCTTCTCGTACTCGCCGATCGCGGCGCGTACCTGCTGTGCCATCTCGCTGTCGAGCTGATCGGTGAAGTACTCCTTCGGCAGGCCGATCTTCAGTCCCTTGAGCGGTTCGTTCAGGGTTGCAGTGTAATCCGGTACCGGCTTGTCGATGCAGGTGGAATCCTTGGGGTCGAAGCCCGCCATGACGTTAAGCATCATCGCGTTGTCTTCCGCTGTGCGCGCCATGGTGCCCCCCTGGTCCAGGCTGGAGGCGAAGGCGATCATGCCGTAACGGGAAACCCGGCCGTAGGTGGGTTTCAGGCCCGAGACGCCACATAGCGCTGCAGGCTGGCGGATGGAACCGCCGGTATCGGTGGCTGTAGCCGCCGGTACGAGGCGCGCGGCGACCGCCGCTGCCGAACCGCCGGAAGAGCCGCCGGGCACGCGGTTGTCGCCCCAGGGGTTCCGGGTGGGACCGAAGTAGCTGCTTTCGGTGGATGAGCCCATCGCGAACTCGTCCATATTGGTCTTACCGAGGCAAACGGCGCCAGCGCCGCGCAAGCGGGCGGTGACAGTGGCGTCGTAGGGAGGCACGAAGTTCTCCAGCATCCGTGAGCCGCAGGTGGTGCGCACGCCGTTCGTGCAAAAGATATCCTTATGGGCAAAGGGAATACCGGTCCAGGGCGTCGCTTCGCCCTTGGCTCGCAGCTCGTCTGCGGCCTTGGCGTCCCGTAGCGCCTCTTCCTCGGTCACCGTAATAAAGCTGTTGTAGCGGGTATCTTCCTGCTTGATGCGCCCCAGGAAATGCTGGGTCAGCTCGAGGCTGGAAACCTTGCCCTGTTCCAGCTCGCGGGCCAGTTCGGCTACTGTCTTGTCGTGCATATCGATGTATCCGTTACAGAATGAAGTCGGCTTGGGCTCATCATTCGATGACGCGGGGAACCAGGTAGAGTCCGTCTTCCGTCGCCGGTGCGATGCGTTGGAACGCCTCGCGCTGGTTGCTTTCCGTCACCTCGTCGGCCCTTAGGCGCTGCACGGCATCGAGCGGATGGGCCAGCGGCTCGACGGACGAGGTGTCGGCCGCCTGGAGCTGATCGACAAGGTTCAGTATGTTGCCCAGG
The DNA here is from genome assembly GCF_036511935.1 of Marinobacter nanhaiticus D15-8W. NCBI lineage: Bacteria > Pseudomonadati > Pseudomonadota > Gammaproteobacteria > Pseudomonadales > Marinobacteraceae > Marinobacter > Marinobacter nanhaiticus. The sequence goes on from NZ_AP028878.1 coordinate 1,892,810, forward strand.
TCATTTTCCAGGGAAGCGATTTGGCTGTCTTCCAGCCGGATACGGGCGAGCAGGGCGACTTTTTCGATGTCCTCGCGGGATATGGCCACGTAACGTCTCCAAGAACGGTTCAATTGACGGCGCAATATGGTAACAGATTGTGCAGGCTCCGGGAGGCCGTCTTTGTTAGATTCCTGGCACGACAACTGTCCCGTTTCGTCAGATATGACGCCGCCTCCGGCCTGTATGAGCCTTGCCTGAGTATCGGCCCACTGCTAAAGTTGCCGCATTCATTTTCGAAGGACCCTCTGATTCGAGTTCATTGGTCGACCAGAATCGCCAACTGACTTGAATCAGGGGCTCCAACAGCATTCCTCAGGTTGAAAATACGCTAATGCTCATCAAGAAAATTCGTGGCCTTTTTTCCAGCGATCTATCCATTGACCTGGGGACGGCCAACACCCTCATTTATGTTCGCGACCGCGGTATCGTGCTGAACGAGCCATCCGTAGTAGCCATTCGTACCAACAATGCGCAAAAGATGGTGGCGGCCGTCGGTGGCGAGGCTAAACGCATGCTGGGCCGGACACCGGGTAACATCACGGCTATCCGCCCGTTGAAGGATGGCGTGATTGCAGATTTCGTGGTCACCGAGAAAATGCTGCAGCATTTTATCCACAAGGTGCACGAGAACAGCTTTATTACGCCCAGCCCGCGGGTGCTTGTCTGTGTTCCCAGCAAGTCCACCCAGGTCGAGCGTAAGGCGATTCGAGAATCTGCGATGGGCGCCGGCGCGCGTGAAGTGTTCCTGATTGAGGAACCCATGGCGGCCGCTATCGGTGCAGGCCTGCCGGTGGAAGAGGCCAGCGGCTCCATGATCGTCGATATTGGTGGCGGTACCACCGAGATCGCGATCATTTCCCTGAACGGTATCGTCTACGCCGAGTCGGTCCGGGTCGGTGGAGATAAGTTTGATGAGGCGATCGTGACCTACGTTCGGCGCAACTATGGCAGCCTGATCGGCGACTCCACCGCCGAGCGCATCAAGCATGAGATTGGCTGTGCCTACGAAGGCGTCGAAATCCGCGAGATCGATGTCCGCGGCCGCAACCTTGCCGAAGGGGTGCCCCGGGCCTTCACGCTGAACAGCGAGGAAATCCTTGAGGCCCTGCAGGAATCCCTGGCGCAGATCGTCCAGACCGTCAAGAGTGCGCTGGAGCAGTCGCCACCTGAATTAGCGTCGGATATCGCCGAGCGTGGTATTGTCCTCACCGGTGGCGGGGCGCTGCTGCGCGGGCTCGACAAGCTGCTGAGCGAGGAGACCGGGCTGCCGGTGATTGTCGCTGAAGACCCGCTGACCTGCGTGGCTCGCGGCGGGGGCAAGGCGCTTGAGGTGATCGATCGGGGCGGCATTGGTATGTTCTCGCACGAAGGCTGATCCGGCTTTCGCTACTGAATACACTGCAGTGGGCTGACTCACTGTATAAGGCCGCCGCTGACGATTCGTCGCAGCGGCGGTTGTCGTTTTAGGAACCCAAGATCAAGTCGAGTGGCAGTTCGCACTGCTTCCGTGGGCAGGAGAGGTAATCCGCGGAGTTGCAGCACCGCTAGCAGACTTGGTCCGACGTTCCCTGAGTGTGGAGAATTGGGCTATCAAGACACTTTTTGTTCAGGGACCCATCCCGGGCTTCCGGCTGTTGCTGGTGGTCGTGCTGTCTCTAGTGCTTGTGGTGTTGGATTCACGCTTCAATCGGGTTGATGAAGTGCGCAGCTGGATCGGTTCGGCTTTGACGCCGGTCATCTGGTTGGGGCATGTGCCCGATAGTCTTGGGGAGTGGAGCGAGGATGTCTTCACCAGTCGCGACGAACTGCTGGAAGAGAACGAGTCGCTGCGCGCGCGGCTGCTGATCCTTGAACGCCGCTCCATTAAGTATGCCTCTCTCGCCGCCGATAACCTTGAGCTGCGCAACCTCAAGAATGCTTCCGAACAACTGGACGAAACAGTGGTGGTGGCCGATATCATCGGGGTGTCGCCAGATCCGTTTTCCCACGAGGTTATCGTCAATCGCGGGTCCCGCGACGGTGTTACCGAGGGCCAGGCTATCCTCGATGCCAATGGCTTGATGGGCCAGGTGATCCAGACCAATCGTTTTACCTCACGCGTTTTATTGATTTCCGACAGCAGTCATGCGGTGCCCGTTGAGGTCCTGCGCAGTGGCGTTCGCGCAATCCTGCTGGGAACGGGTAGCGTGGACTCCCTCGAATTGGTGCATGTGCCGGACACCGCCGATATCCGTGAGGGCGATATGCTGGTCAGCTCCGGTCTGGGCGGCCGCTTCCCCAAAGGCTATCCGGTGGCCGAGGTCACCCGGATACACAGTGAACCAGGTGAACCTTTTGCCGAGATCCAGGCCGAGCCTGCGGCCGAGCTCAACCGCAGTGATCTGGTCCTGGTGGTCTTCCAGCCGCAGGTACAGAGGTTGGAACCGGAGTGCGAGCCTGTCGCCGAAGGTGAAACGCCTTCGCCGGAGTGTCTGCCGGACGAAGCGGGTACGGCATCTGGAAGCAGTAATGGAGTCACCCCATGAGTCTATCTGTGATCAGCTATCCGGTGTTCGTGGTCAGCGTGATCTTTGCTCTGGTACTGAGCATTTCCCTGTTCCCGGTCGACTGGCTCATCCTGCGCCCGGAATGGGTCGGACTGGTGGTTTTCTACTGGACGTTTCGTGCACCCCACCGTTTCGGGGTGTTGGTTGCCTGGGTGCTCGGGTTACTGCTGGACGTCCTCGAAGCTGGCACCCTGGGTATCAACGCCTTCGCCATGGCGCTGGTGGCCTTCCTGGTATTGACCACCCATCAGCGGCTGCGCATGTTCCCTTTGCCGCAGCAATGCCTGATGGTGTTTCTCTTACTGGGCATCAACCAGATGGTGGTGCACTTCGTGAACCAGGTGCTGGGCGCCGATAATCCCGGGTTCACTTATTTATTGCCTGCGGTAACCAGCGCCGTTGTCTGGCCATTTTTATGTGCAATCCTCGACCGTCTCAACCTGAAACTGGCCTGACTATGTCATCAGATCCCCGGACCATGCGTCCTGTTGTGCTCGCCTCCGCTTCGCCCCGACGCCGGGAACTGCTTGAGCAGATCGGGCTCTCATTTACCGTGGCACCGGTAGATATCGACGAGACGCCGCTTCCCGATGAACGTCCTGACCATTACGTCGAGCGCCTGGCGCGGCAGAAAGCCGAGGCTGGCCTGACTCGCGCCGCCGATCCGAACAGTCTGGTGATTGGCTCGGATACGACGGTGGTTTGCGAGGATCGCATTATGGCCAAGCCCGCCAATGAAGCCGAGGCGGCTGACATGCTGCGGCTCCTTTCGGGGCGGACGCACAAGGTGATGACGGCCGTCGCGCTGGCTGGCGAGTACGGTTGCTATGCGCGACTGGTGATTACCGAAGTGCGTTTCCGGGAGATCTTCGAGGAGGAGATCAAGGCCTATTGGCAGACCGGTGAGCCGGCCGATAAGGCTGGCGGCTATGGTATTCAGGGCGGTGGCGCAGTGTTCGTGGACGGTCTTTGGGGCAGCTATAGTGCAGTTGTGGGCCTACCCTTACAGGAAACGGCGGAATTGTTTGAAGAAGCAGGTCAGCCGGTATGGAGCGTCTGGCTGTCATCGGCGGAGATGTCCCTATGAGCGAGGAAATCCTGATCAACGTGACTCCGGTGGAGACCCGCGTGGCGCTGGTCGAAAACGGCATGTTGCAGGAAGCCTATATCGAGCGCACCAGCCGCAAGGGCATCGTCGGCAATATCTACAAAGGCAAGGTGGTCCGGGTACTGCCAGGAATGGAGGCCGCGTTCGTCGATATTGGTCTCGAACGGGCCGCCTTTATCCATGCCTCGGATGTGATGGTCGTCGGCAACGGCGAGGATTCGGCCTCGGAGGGGCCGAAAACGGTACCCGATATCCGTTCCCTGCTTCGCGAAGGGCAATCGCTGGTCGTGCAGGTTACGAAGGATCCCATCGGCACCAAGGGCGCGCGCCTGACCACGCAGCTTTCGATTCCGTCCCGCTACCTGGTTTTTATGCCCGAGGTGCAGCACATAGGCATCTCCCAGCGCATTGAGGACGAAGCCGAACGCACACGTCTCAAGGAGTTGGTGGAGCAGGGCGCCGAAGCCCTGGGTGCAAGCGCCGGTGGCTATATTATCCGCACCGCGGCCGAAGGCGCGTCCGCTGATGATCTGCTGGGCGACATGAAGTACCTGCATCGCCTGCACCAGTCGGTGGTCGAACGCAATACATCCGGCAAGGTGCCGGCCGTCGTCTACCAGGACCTTCCGTTGTTTATCCGCACTATTCGCGATCTTATCCGGCCACAGACCGAGAAGGTACGCATCGATAGCCGCGAGAGCTACCAACGGGTTATGGAGTTCGTGGACGAATTCGTGGCCGAGTTCTCCGATAAGGTGGAGTACTACCCGGGGGAGCGGCCCATCTTCGACCTCTACAGTGTCGAGGACGAGATCCAGAAGGCCCTGAGCCGCAAGGTGCAGCTGAAGTCTGGCGGTTACGTCATTATCGACCAGACCGAAGCCATGACCACCATCGACATCAATACCGGGGCGTTCGTCGGGCATCGCAACCTCGAGGAAACCATCTTCAAGACCAATCTGGAGGCGGCGCGTTCCATCAGCCGTCAACTGCGCCTGCGCAACCTGGGCGGAATAATTATCATCGATTTCATCGATATGGAAGATTCCGAGCACCAGCGCCAGGTCCATCGTATGCTTGAGAAGATGCTTGAGCGCGATCACGCCAAAACCAAGATCACCGGTGTCTCGGAACTTGGTCTGGTCGAAATGACCCGCAAGCGCACCACCGAGAGTCTGGGGCAAGTGTTGTGTGAGCCCTGTCCGATCTGCGACGGACGAGGCTTCCTCAAGACCGCTGAAACAGTCTGCTACGAAATCTTTCGGGAAATCCTGCGTGTCAACCGGGCTTATGAGGCGGAGAGCTACCTGGTGATGGCATCCCAGAAAGTGGTGGATCGCCTGCTGGACGAGGAATCCGACAACGTGGCCGACCTGGAGACTTTCATCGGCAAGAGCATCCGCTTCCAGGTCGAACCTTTCTATAGCCAGGAACAGTACGATGTGGTTCTGCTTTAGGGTGCGACTGCCCTCCATAATGAGATCCGCCTTGTACAGGCGTTGTTCCATAGGCTTGCCGATTCTCGTGCTGCAGTAGGCTGGCCGGCAAACCATGGGAGCGTCACGCAGTCAGGAAGACCAAAAATCGTTGGCTCTGCGCGGGTTGGAGCGTATCGCCAACCTGATTTGGGGCGTGGTCCTCGTCCTGCTTATCCTTGTGGCCCTGTACGTGGTTATCGGCCGACAGTTGGTCGGCTCGGCCGGGGACTATCGCCAGGAACTCGAAGACCTGCTCTCTCAGCGTCTCGGCCAACCTGTCAGTATCGGTCAGATTGAGGGGCAGTGGCAGGAACTGGACCCGGTTGTCCGCCTGTCCGACATCAAAGTGTTGACCCGTGCCGAAGCGATATCCGGCGACCAGACAGTAGCCGATGCCAAAGCGGGGGCGCCCGGCGAAGAGGTTTTCGCGCCCGACGGCCAGGATGGCACGGCGGCCAGAATCGACAGCTTGCGTATCCGGCTCGACTCGTTTACCTCACTGTTGCGTCTCCGACTGGTGTTCAGCGAGTTTGTCGCCAGCGGACTGGATCTCACGCTGGAGCAGCTGCCGTCCGGTGCTATTACCGTACAGGGCATTCCATTAGCTCATTCCTCGTTGCTTAATCCCGATGATGCAGAGCCTCGATTCAGGGGCGGGCCCAGGGCCTGGATCGACAAGCTGGGCAATATCCTTTCCGATCCCTCCGTCCAGCTCAACCAATTGCGTCTGAGTCTCAAGACACCAGATGACGACTTGCGGACATTCTTTATCCCCCAAGTGGATCTGCACTACGAACAAGGCGTGTTCAGCGCTTCAGGTCGGGCGATGCAGCCGGGTTCGGTTACCCAGTTGGCACGCTTCTACCTCAAGGGCGAGCACTTCTTCCGTGGCGATTTCGATGGCAGGCTCTACCTGGATATCGATTCAGGTCGCGTTTTTGATGCGCTACTGGCTCGTTACGACTGGCAGGATAGGGCCATTGTCGGCGTGGAGGCCGATGCCCGGGCCTGGCTGCATTTCGCTGGCGGTGACTTGCAGAGGGTCAACGCTCAGTTGTCGATTCCTCACCTACAATTCCGTGCCCAAGGCGAAAGCCAGGCGCCGATCGAGGCCGTACAGGCTCACGTTGGCTGGCAGCACCTCGACGGAGGCGGCTGGCGAGCAGATGTGCAAGACCTGGAATGGCAGTGGGCTGATGAAAAAGCAGATCCGATCGACATCCAGGTCATCCGAAACGGCGAATGGGATGTTCGGGCTGACCGTCTGCCGGTTGGCCTGGTCAGGCAGATGATGCTGGCGATGGCGCCGCTGGATGACCGCATTCGACGGGCCCTTGAGGGGTATCAACCCGGTGGCCATCTGCGCAACGTCGTGATCGCTACGCCGGGTGATAATACCTTTTCGCTGGCAGCCGAACTCGCAGGCGTCTCGGTCGCGGCCCACGATGGTGCGCCAGGCCTCGAGGGGCTTACCGGAAGCATCAGCATGACTGAATCAGCAGGTCGGGTTCATGTGGATGCAGCGCCGGTGACCCTGGGTTTTCCCGAGTTGTTCGCGGGTTTCTGGAAGTTGGACAATGTGAAGGCCCAGGTTAACTGGTTGCTCGACGGTGGCCGTAAGCGGGTCTGGTCCGATCGCATTGACATGCAATACCAGGGCAAGACCCGACTGGAGGGCGCCTTTGAACTGGTGCTTAACAATCCGGGTGAAGATACCCTGTCTTTGCGGGTAGGCAGTTGGAACGCAACGGCGCCTATGCTGGCTGACTTTATCCCGGTTAAGGAAGTGGACCGGGAATTCTATGACTGGATAACCACAGCGGTAGAGCAGGCCGACGTACCCGAGGGCTGGTTTTATGGCCATGGGCAGATCAATAAAGGCGCGCCGCCGGGCAGCTTTACCTCCAGCATGCGTTACCGTTTCGAAAACGCCCGGATCCGCTACGACGAAGCCTGGCCGGCGGTGACCGAGGCCGCCGGTACTGTCGAAGTCCAGAATGCCCAGGCTCGTATTACGATAGATTCGGCTGTGACCGAAGGCCTTCAACTGGAACCCTCCACCGTGACCGTAGATGGAGATGCGAAGCCGGCTCAAGTATCCATCCAGACGGCAGCACCGTTTTCCGGCCCCGATGTGGGTCATTGGTTGGCAATGTCGCCTCTGGGCGAGTTTGCTGGCGATGCGGCCTCCGAACTGCAGCTGGAAGGTGATTTCCACCTCGACCTGGGGATCGATCTTGCGCTAGAGGACGAAATTCGGACCGCAGTGGACGTAGCTGTCGAAGCGGTCGGTGCCCGGGTTGCCTATGGGGACACCATGGCTGTCTGGCAGGAGGTTACCGGTACGGTGAACTACAGCAGCACTGACGGATTTTCCGGTAAACCGCTGACCGCCCGTTTTCTGGACGCGCCGGTAGAGCTCGCCCTGTCCCGACCCGAATCGGGCGCACCGTTGCGCGTCACCCAGACTGGCCGACTGGCGATTGCCGATCTCGCCAGGCAATTCGAGCAGTCCCCTCCGCCCGGCATCAGCGGGCGCGCTGGCTACTCTGCTCGTCTGGATCTTTCTGCAAACGGCGCGTCGTCACTGGTAATTTCCTCTTCTCTCGCCAATGTTGCTGTCGAATGGCCAGAGCCGCTGGCTAAGCCTCTTGGCACTGCAGCCCCGATGCAGTTGGTTGTTAGCTGGGGCGACGATGACGGCATGCTGTTGTCCGGCCATTGGAGCGATCGACTGGCCTACCGCCTGAGGTGGTCGCAGGGTCAGTTCCAGCGCGGTCGTATTGAACTAGGAGCGGCGACAACTTCGCTCTCCGGTGTGCCTGGCTTGGAGGTTATCGGCGTCATACCGCACCTGGACCTGGCGGAATGGCGCCGGCTCCTTGAGCAGCAGGGTATCGGCGGGAAGAAGGAGGGCAGCCGCCCGGTTCCCGAAACGCCCGCCTGGCTCAATCGAATCGCGATCAACATAGGTGTCGCCGACGTTGCGGGCCAGCAGTTTAACGACACGATGGTTATCGCAACGCCCCGTACCGCCGGTTGGCGAATCGCTCTGGACGGTGAGGATATTGCCGGGGAGATTACCCTGCCTACTGAAGCGCAGCCCGTTAAGGTGGATTTCAAGCATGTCGTGCTGGTCAGCGAAGACGATGATTCGTCTGCAACAGCGCCCTCCGCCACGACGTTCAAGGAAAGGGGGATAGCGGATTGGCCGGACGTGGACGTCAATATCGAGGATCTGCGCCTGAACGGACGGAATTACGGAGCTTGGTCGTTCCTGTTGCGGCCTTCGACCAGTTCTCTGAATATCCAGCAACTGAAAGGCGAGGTAGGCAGCCTGGTGTTCGATGGAAGTGTGGTCTGGTCCATGCTCGACGGCATCGAAGAAACGCAGATTAACGGCAACCTCACGGGGGGTAACCTGGCCGACATCAGCCCCTGGATTAGCGGCGCGGTACCGCTACGTAGCGAAAAGACCGCAATCGCGGTGGATCTTGGGTGGGCAGGCGCCCCCACTAACGGTTCGCTCAGGACGGTGGAGGGCACGCTGGGGTTTCGTCTCGATGATGGCGTGATTCTCGAGAGCAATAATACCGCACAGATTTTTCGCGTGTTCGGCATTCTCAATTCCGATACGTTGCTGCGACGCCTGCAACTGGATTTCTCCGATCTTTACGAGGCGGGTGTCGCCTTCGATGCGATTTCCGGAACCGCACGCCTGGGTTCAGGCATTTTGAGCTGGGACCCGGAACTGCAGATCGTCGGACCATCCGGTGCCTTCAAGCTGACCGGCTTTACCAATCTCGTGGAAGAGACGCTGGATATGCGTCTGGTTGTCGTCCTTCCTCTCACCCAAAACCTGCCGCTGGCTGCAATCCTGATGGGGGCCGCGCCGCCGATCGGTGGTGCGCTGTTTGTGCTGGACAAGGTTTTGGGCGATCCTTTAAGCAGGCTGACCAGTGCCACATATTCGGTTGAAGGGACCTGGGATGAGCCGGATGTCGATCTGCGCAACGTGTTCGATACCGGCGATTGATTGGACTGGTCGGCATGTCCATCTTCTAGCAGCAATAGAACAATAAGAACACCCTGCAGCATTGAAGTTATTGAGGTTCTTCCGGAGAGCGTGTGATGACGAACCGTAGTGTAGCCGTGTTGCAAATGGTCAGCGGCCATGACCTCGATCAGAACCTGGCCGATGCCCGTGAATTGCTGGAAGCCGCGAGCGAAAAAGGCGCCGTGGCGGCCGTGCTTCCCGAAAATTTCGCCGTGCTCAGCACACGTCAGATGCTAGAGCGCGGCCTGGACGAGCGTGCGCCCGATGGTCCGATCCGGTCGTTCCTGGCCGAACAGGCACGGCGCCTGGGATTGTGGATCGTTGGTGGTTCCGTGCCCATCGCCGCTCGCCCTGATGGTACGGCATTGACCGAGCGGGTCCGGGCCAGTTGCCTGGTCTTCAACGATAAGGGCGATCAGGTTGCCCGCTATGACAAGATCCACCTGTTCGACGCCCAAGTCGAGGATGCGCAGGGGCGTTACCGGGAATCTGATACCTTCGAACCTGGCGAGGACGTAGTTACCGTCGATACGCCGTTCGGACGTCTGGGACTGGCAATCTGCTATGACCTGCGTTTCCCGGAGCTGTTTCGAATGTTGCGCGAGGAGGGGGCTGAATGGATTACCCTGCCGAGCGCCTTTACCTACCAGACTGGCGCCGCACACTGGCATCCGTTGGTGCGGGCCAGGGCAATCGAGAACCAGGTATGGATGGTAGCAGCAGGGCAGGGCGGCGAGCATGACTCCAAGCGTCGCACCTACGGCCACTCGATGATTGTCGACCCCTGGGGCAGCATGACCGTCGAGGTGAGTGAGGGCATGACCCTGGCCCTGGCCGAACTGGATCAGCAGCGCCTGGCCATGACCCGTGAGCGAATGCCGGTATGGTCACACCGTCGATTGGAGCCGCATCGCTGAAAGCGGATCGACGGACCGCCCATGGGACACGGTGCCCGCCCTAGACAAGCGGGTACCGGTTCAGCCCGGGCTTTCCTGCTCGTCGATACACTCGCGCAGGTAGCGGAATAGTTTTTTTGCCTGCCCTGTATTTTTTTCCTTCTGGGCATCCCGCCGGGCGTTGCGGGCCAGGTTGCGCAGGTGCTGGATGTCCGCATACGGACAGTAGTCGATAAACTCTCCGACAACCGCGTCTCCCTCGTCCACCAGTCGGTCGCGCCAGCGCTCAGCCAGGTGCTGGCGACGGGTGTGTTCGGCACTGCCGGCATCGTAGCCCTCGATAGCACGGATCAGCTCGTCCAGTTGATCTTCCTGTCGCATGACCTTGCCGATGTATTGCAGGTGGCGACGGCGAGCCTCGCGCTGGGTGATCCGGCGTGATTCCTCAATGGCTGCCCTCAGCTTGTCGCTCATGGGCAGGGGCGTGACCTGATCAGGTCGCAGTTCGATCAGCTGTTTGCCGATATCCTGCAACGCATGCATTTCCCGTTTGAGTTGGGATTTGCTTTTGTAATCCTCGTCGTGGAAATCGTCTTCCTGGTCGGTCGTCATTACTGTTCTCTTTATTTCGGGCGTATTGAATTTAAATTACCGCCCACCGTAATAAGTATTTTTAGCGGATTTGCGCGAGCGAGAGGTCATCACTCGAGGAGCTGAAGCCATGGGCACCTTCGGCGCCTCAGAAGCTAAAGCGCCTGCTACATGCTCGAGTTTGAGGCAAAGTGTAGCCGATGCTTTAGCTTCGGAGCAGCCCCGAGGGGCTGCCGGATTGAAGGAAGCTGCTACCGGCTGCAGCTTTCCATTTTAAAGTACAAATAACCAAATAAGCGTGGTTCTAGCCGTATATCAATGTAGCCAGGCCAAGGAAAGCGAGGAAGCCTACCACATCGGTAACCGTGGTCAGAATAACGCCTCCGGCGAGCGCTGGGTCGATATTGCGGGCTTTCAGGAAAAGGGGCAACAGGGTGCCTACCAGGGCCGCAGCAATCAGATTGATGACCAGAGCTGCCGCGATGATGAGGCCGATCATCGGATCTCCGAACCAGACTGTAGCGGCAACAGAGACCACCAGGGCCCAGAGGACGCCGTTAAGTGCTCCGGCCAGAAACTCCCGGTTCAGCAACCAGGCCACATTGGCACCACTGATTTGTCCCACCGCCATGCCCCGGATCACCAGGGTCAGGGTCTGGCTGCCGGCGATACCACCCATGCTGGCGACGATAGGCATCAGTACCGCCAGCGCGACCACCTTGGAAATGGTGCCTTCGAACAGGCCAATCACTGATGAGGCGATGAATGCGGTAATCAGGTTGATGCCCAGCCAGATGGCGCGGCGCTTGGTGGTTTTCATAACCGGCGCGAAGGTATCTTCGTCTTCGTCCAGACCCGCCATACTCATCAGCGAGTGGTCGGCGTCTTCGCGGATAACGTCGACCACGTCATCGATTGTAATACGCCCCAGTAGTTTGCCTTTCTCGCTCACCACCGGAGCGGAAATCAGATCGTAGCGTTCGAACAGCGTGGCAACCTGGGTATCTGACATGGTAACGGGAATGGGCTCGATATCGGTATCCATCACCTCCCGTACCGTTGCACTGGGACTGGATACCAGCATCTTGGTGATGGGCATGACACCGATGTATTCATCGCGGCGGTTGACCACGATCAGACTGTCGGTCATCGGCGGTAGCGACCGATGACGGCGTAGGTAACGCAGGACAACGTCGATGCTGAGGTCCGGACGTACCGTGATGGTGTCGGTGTTCATCAGGCCGCCGGCGGTGTCTTCCGGGTAAGAGAGTACTTCCTCTACCCGCTGTCGGTCCTGATCGTCCATGGTGTCGAGGACTTCCTGGATGACGGTGTCCGGCAGCTGCTGCAGCAGGTCGGCCAGGTCATCCGATTCGAAGTCCTCGATGATGGTAGCCAGTTCCTGGGCGTTCAGCTTGCTCAGGAAGTAGCTTCGGATATCGTCGCTCAGGTACTGGAGGACTTCCCCCTCCAGACTCTTGTCCACCAGGTTCCACAGCAGGGCGCGCTGGCGTGGCGGAGACGATTCTAAAAGATGGGCGATATCACTCGGACTCAGGCCGCCATTGAGAATCCTGGCGACCTGCTGCAGGGCGCCGCTATCCAGCGCTTCTCCAAGCGTACGGAGGCGCTGCCGGGCCTGGCTGTTTTCGAGTGCATCGGACATGAATCACCCACGAAATCGGGATAACGGCGGTGGGGATGGGAGCAAATAACTGGCTCCCCGGGGGTTACCGCTCAAGAAACTGATTTATTATAGCGGACTTACGTTGCAGACGTGAGAAATCAGTGTAGGTGAATTCCACCGACAGCCGCTGGGCTCCCTGGCCTGTCACCCGCCTTCGCCAAAATAGTCGTTGATCAGGTTTACGAGCGCATCCCTGGCCTGGTTCTCATCCGACCCATCAATTACCAGTTCGATCTGGGTTCCGCAACTTGCGGCCAGCATCATGACGGACATGATGCTCTTGCCATCCACTTCGCGGCCTTCTTTCGCAACCAGTACGCGACTTTCGAATTCCGATGCGGTGCTGACCAGCTTGGCCGCTGCCCTGGCGTGGAGGCCGAGTTTGTTGATGATAGTGATGGGCTCACGGATCATGTGGCGTCCTGAGCGGGCTTGGTTTGCAGGTGAGGAAGCTCGGTGTGACGAACCTGGACATTGCTGTAGTGACTTTCGAAGTAACTGCCGAGCTGTTCGCACATATAGACCGAGCGATGCTGGCCGCCGGTGCAGCCGATCGAGATGGTCATGTAGCTGCGGTTGCTTTCGCGGAAAGCGGGTAGCCAGGATTCGAGGAAGCGCTTGATATCATCCAGCATATGCTGTGTCGCCGGCTGCTGCTCAAGGAATGCCTTGACCTCGGGATCCACGCCGGTGAACCTGCGCAGGTTGGGGTCCCAGTAGGGGTTGGGGAGGCAGCGCACATCGAATACATAATCCGAATCTACTGGCACGCCGTGCTTGAAGCCGAAGGATTGGAACAGCAGCGCCAGTTCCTGTTCCCTTCGGCCGACAATCCGCTGCTTGACCATGTCTCGCAGCTCGTACATCGAGAGTTCGGTGGTGTCGATGTAGAGGTCGGCGAGGCGGGCCAGGGGCTCCAATAAACGTTTCTCGCCGGTGATCGCTTCACGTAGCGACGTACGATCATCGCTCAGCGGGTGTTTACGTCGGGTTGCATGGAAACGTTGTAACAACGCCTGGTCAGTCGCGTCGAGGAAGATGATCTCAACCTTGAGCTTGGCGTTCTGCAGACGTTCGTGCATGGATTCGAAGTTGGCAATCTCGCCTGCCAGGTTGCGGGCATCGATGCTCACCGCAATATTGCGCAACTTGCGTGGCGAGGCCTGGCTGGCTTCCTCGGTTAGCGGGAACAGCAGGCCAATGGGCAGGTTGTCGATGCAGTAGAAACCCAGGTCTTCCAGCACGTGGAGGGCCGTGCTCTTTCCGGAGCCTGAGCGACCGCTAACGATGATCAGTTTCATGGTGAGCCTTAATGCCCTGTCCGGATCCGGCGTCGCGACCGCCGCCTGTTTTACCGTTTAGTCCGACTGCGTCATGGCCTCATAGAGCTGGGTCGCGTTCTCGCACCGACGCAATCGCTCGCAGAAAGCGCGTTCATTGAATTTCTCGGCCAGCTGACTGAGCAGCTCAAGGTGCTCGCTCGTCGCCTCCTTGGGTACGATCAGCACGAAGAGCAGATCAACCGGTTGGTTGTCGATAGCGTCGAAGGCAACGCCTTCCTCAAGCGTCAACAGGGCGCCAATGACCTGGGTGCAGCCTTCGAGGCGACAGTGAGGGATAGCGATGCCTTGGCCAATACCGGTGCTGCCCAAGCGCTCGCGGGAAACCAGGTTGTTGAAGATCTGGGTTTCCTCGAGCTCTGGGTAGCGCCGAGCAATGTGCTCGGCGATCAGCTCCAGGATGCGCTTCTTGCTGGTGCCCGAGACACCGCAAAGGGTGAGCTCGGGTACCAGGATGGACTGGATGGTTAAAGGTGTTTCCGTCATGGATGGAATGCTTTTCCTTGATGAAACGGCTAGCGACTGGCCGCGCCGTGCATTCGATCGACCGTCTTCTCCTTGTGCTTCAGGATCTGCCGATCAAGCTTGTCTACAAGCGAATCAATCGCTGCATACATATCTTCGTCTTGAGCCTTTGCGTGAACCTCGCCGCCGACGACGTGGAGGGTGGCTTCGGCGGTATGGCGGAGCTTCACCACGGACAGGGTCACCTGACAGTTACTGATATGGTCGAAATGGCGTTCGAGTTTCTCGAACTTTTCTGACACATAGTCCTTCAGGGAGGGAGTCAATTCGACATGGTGACCTGACATATTGAGTTGCATAGGCTTCTCCTACTTGTCGACATGCCCGGAGGCCCGGAAGGTCTCCGGTGTTGAGCCCGTCGCGGACGGCGGACGCCAGAAATAATGCCCTCGCAGCCGCTCACTCATTGGAGCAGCAGTCCCTCATACCAGTCGTTTGCGTTCGTTGGACGGTGGAATGTGCATCGCTTCGCGATACTTCGCTACCGTCCTTCGGGCGACGTTGATGCCCTGATCGCCGAGCAAAGCGGCAATCTTGCTGTCGCTAAGCGGCTTCTTTGGTGTTTCTGCCGCTACCAGTTTCTTGATCATGGCACGGATTGCAGTGGACGAACACTCCCCGCCTTCGTTGGTACTGACATGACTCGAGAAGAAATATTTGAGCTCGAAAATGCCCCGTGGTGTGTGCATGTACTTCTGGGTCGTTACCCGGGATATCGTCGATTCGTGCATGCTCACCGCCTGGGCTATATCCGACAGGATCAGCGGCTTCATTGCTTCCTCGCCGTGATCCAGGAAGCCCTGCTGATGCTCGACGATACGGGTCGCTACCTTTAGCAGGGTTTCGTTGCGGCTCTGCAGACTCTTGATGAACCACTTGGCTTCCTGAAGCTGGTCGCGCAGGTAGGTGTTCTCTGCACTGTTGTCTGCCCGGCGGATCAGCGCCGCATAGCCGGCGTTAACCCGAATACGGGGCGCAATTTCCGGATTCAGTTCGACGCGCCAACGCCCCTTGGATTTGCTGACGACCACGTCCGGGACCACATAGTCGGGCTCGGCTTGGTCGAGGATGTCGCCCGGACGCGGATCCAGGGTCTGAATCAGCGCCAGAACCGCCTTCAGCTGTTCTTCGGTCAACCGGCTGCGACGCAGGAGTTGGGCGTAATCGCGGTTGCCCAGCAAGTTGATGTAATGACTTACTACCAGGCGGGCCTGGGGCAGCCAGGGCGTTTCTGCTGGGAACTGGTTGAGCTGGATCAGCAGGCATTCCTGCAGGTCCCGGGCAAAAACGCCGGGCGGGTCGAAGTGCTGCAGTCGGCGTAGCACCGCTTCAACCTCGTCCATTTCCAGCGGGTCCTCGTCGGTCTCGTCCAGCAGGCCGGTGTGGATGTCCTCAAGACTGGTGACCAGATAACCGCGCGTATCGACGGAATCCAGCAATGCATGCGCAATTGCCCGATCGCGATCGCTCATGGGTGTCAGGTTCAATTGCCAGAGTAGGTGGTCCTGCAGGGTTTCCGTCGGGGAATTACGCGACTCGAAGTCAGTGTCGTCTTCGTCGTCACCGCGGGACGCTGACGCTGGTGCAGACTGGTAGATATCGTCCCAGGCGGTATCGACCGGCAGATCGTCCGGGATGTCCTGCTCATTGTCGGCTGACCAGTCCTGATCGTCGCCGGATTCGTCCCAGTTACCGTCTTCCTGTTGCGAACGGGTGTCGTCCTGATCCTTTACTTCGGTGCCGTCGGCGTTGCTCTCGGAATCAGTCGAGTTGTCCGAGCCTTCTTCTTCCTCGGAGTTCTCGAGCATGGGGTTGGATTCAAGAGCCTGCTGGATCTCCTGTTGTAGATCCAGCGTCGACAGCTGCAGGAGGCGAATGGCCTGCTGCAATTGTGGTGTCATGGTGAGCTGCTGACCCAGCTTAAGCTGGAGCGAAGCTTTCATTACCATTGAATTAGTCCCGTCACCCTTTGGAGCTTTTCAGAGGCTCCGCGCTATCGGCGGTTAATTTTTTGCCGAACCAAGCCGCGCCCTCAATTATTAGGCATTGCATAGGGCATTGATATGGTTGCTGCAAAGTAGCGACCCGGTTCTACAAGCAAATTCTTTGCCGAAGTTTACTGCCATGGGTGTGCAGATGACAACGTTATGGCCGCCGGTGTTTGAGCCCGTGCCCGGGCGACCATGCTTTGAGTGTAGCGTTTTCACAGGAATATGCGCCAGTCCGGCTGTTTGCAGGATCAGGCAATTCGCGGCGCCGTCAATTCGCAACTCGACCTGTGAGCGCTTTTTTCTTTTCAGCCCCTCTTTCATCAGAACTTCTTTGTCAGAGGCTGATTTTTCAAGGACTGCGTTTTCAAATACTGGGCTTTTCAGCGCTACGTTCTTTTTCAATATCGCTGTTTGCATCAATCCAGTCGGTGTTACCAGTAATCCCAAAACGAATCTTATAAGCGAAATTCGTTCCCCAGGTAGACTTCCTTCACCTGCTGGTTGGCCAGGATATCGTCCGCATGTCCGGAGGCAATGATGTGCCCGCCACTGACGATATAGGCATTTTCGCAGATATCGAGGGTCTCACGCACGTTATGATCTGTAATCAGGACGCCGATGCCTTTGTCCCGCAAATGGCGAATGATCTGCTTGATGTCGCTGACAGAAATCGGATCCACCCCGGCGAAGGGTTCATCCAGCAGGATAAAGGCCGGCTCCATGGCCAATGCCCGGGCTATCTCCACCCGCCTTCGCTCTCCCCCCGAAAGGGCCATCCCGAGGCTGTCACGAATATGGGTAATGTGAAACTCTTCCAGCAGGTTTTTCAGGCGGCTCTCACGATCAGCACGGGACAGACCCTTGCGTGTTTCCAGGATCGCCATGATGTTGTCGCGCACGCTGAGCTTGCGGAAAACGGATGCTTCCTGTGGCAGGTAACCGATTCCCGCGCGGGCGCGGCCATGCATCGGCAGAGGGGTGATGTCGCGATCGTCTATTGTGACCCGACCGCGGTCGGCCGGCACCAGGCCCACGATCATGTAGAAGCAGGTGGTTTTACCCGCACCGTTGGGGCCAAGGAGTCCAACGATTTCACCGCTTCGGATTTCCAGGGAAACATCCTTGACGACGTTCACCTGCTTATAGCTCTTCGCCAGGTTGCTCGCGCAGAGGATGGCCATCAGTTGGCTCCGTCCTGGTTGCTTTCACTCTGACGGGGTTGAATGACCATTTCCACCCGTCCGTCCGAGTCAGCGTCACGGCCGCCTTCGGCCACTACGACGCGACTGGCCGTATTATATTCGATGTGATCGCCTTTGAAGACGTTGCCTTCCTGGCGAATGACCGCCTGCTTCTCGAAGGTGATGCGGTTCTCACCCGCGGCATAGATGATCGTCAGGGCTTCTGCATCGGTCTTCGGGGTTTCGCCCTGGCGTGGCTGGGTATAGTGGGCCGGTTGTCCGAACGCTTCGATGCGATCGAGTACACCTTCGGTGCGATACAAAACCACCCGGTCGGCGGTCAGTTCCGTAGCATCCTGCCGTACGACCACGTCGCCGGTGTAGACCGCCGTACCCTCAGCGTCATCCAGGCGGGCGCTATCGGCGCTCACCTTGATCGGGTTGTCCGAGTCCAGGTCGAAGGCCGTCACGTGACTGCCCACCATGACTAGAGCGACGCCGAGGAGTCCTTGGAGTATGCGGGCTTTACCGGTTTGAGGGCGTGTCATACTGTCCTTCCACCTGTGATTTGAGTTCCACGATTCGTTCGTCGATCCAGGCCTGCATACCCGTTGCCCGGGTGATGCCGCGGGGTTCGGTCAGGACTACCGGGGCGTCAGTGTGCACAATGCGCTCGTCGTTATCCAGCGTGAGATGCTCAGTTTCCAGTTGGCCCTCCTGACCGGAGGGGAGGAGGCGGGTAATGACCACGTTGCCACTGAGTCTGATGATATCCCTGTCCAGCTGGTAGCGGCCCTCGTTTGCCCTGACGGTCCAGGGGGTACCGGTGCTGACGTCGATAAGGCGGCCCCTGGGCTCGTTCATGTGGGCCAGGTTCTGGTCATCGAACTGCTCGATGCGAGGGCTGCTGATAATGGTCGAGACCTCGCCCGATTCGGCAAACGACCGGTACTCGCCATTAACGACGAAGCTGTCGGGTTCCTGGGGTCCGCGGAGCTGGGCCGCCGGATCGACGTCGCTTTTCTCGTCGCTCTGCCACAACAGTCCGATCAGCACCGCCGAAAGGGCAGCGATGCCCAGGTAGCGCAGTCGGAGGAGGTTGAGGCGGCTCAGCATGGCTCAGCCTCCGCTTCCGTGATAGGTCTGGTGCAGGTCGGCAAGCTTGTTCTGTGCCTGCAGGATCAGATCGCAGATTTCCCGGACGGCGCCTTCGCCGCCGCCAGTTTCGGTGCAATAGTCGGCCTGCTCACGCACGTACCAGTGGCCGTTGGGCACGGTGATGCCCAGTCCGGCGAGCATGATGGCGCCCAGGTCCGGCAGGTCGTCGCCCATATAGGCTGCCGACTCGGCCGGGATATTCAGGTCCTGCAATAGCTCGCGCAGTGCGCTCTCCTTGTCCTCTCGCCCTTGTTGTAGGTGCTGTATGCCCAGGTCCCGCGCGCGGCGAGCGGTCAGCGGGGAGTTGCGGCCGGTGATGATGGCCACTTCGACGCCGTTGCGTCGAAGCTGTTTGATGCCGTGGCCGTCGAGGATGTTAAAGGCTTTCATCTCGTCGCCCTGGGCCGTGAAGTAGAGCTGTCCATTGGTCATGACTCCATCGACATCCAGTGCCAGTAGGCGGATGCCGGCAGCTTTACTGATCAAATCCTCGGGTAGGGGGCGTTCCATTCGGAGGTCCTTCACGGTCATTCTTGAGTCTCGTTTAGGGTGTCTGTCGGCACCTGTCTTCAAATGACCCCGGCGCGCAGCAAGTCGTGCATGTTGATGGCGCCGACCAGTCGTCCTTCACGGTTCAGTACCGGCAGTGCATTGATCTTTACTTCGTCCATCAGCTTGAGCGCTTCCGCGGCGAGCTGGTCGTCGTAGATGCTGCGTCCCCCGGCAGTCATAACCTCGCTGATCGGCGTCACACGGACATCGATATTACGGTCAAGCGTGCGGCGCAGGTCGCCATCGGTGAAGATGCCTACGATCATGCCGTTGTCATCTACGACCGTTGTCATGCCCAGGCCCTTGCGTGAAATTTCAAGCAAGGCGCCACTGAGCAGAGTGTCGGTAGAGACCCGGGGGATACGGTCGCCAGTGTGCATGATGTCGGAAACCCGGAGCAGCAGGCGACGGCCCAGGCTGCCACCGGGGTGTGAAAAGGCGAAATCTTCAGCGCTGAAACCTCGCGCCTCGAGCAAGGCCACCGCCAGGGCATCGCCCATGACGAGGGTAGCCGTGGTACTGCTGGTCGGTGCCAGGTTCAATGGGCAGGCTTCACGCGGTACGCTGACATCGAGGTTGACCACCGCTTCCTGGGCCAATACGGACTCCGCATCGCCGGTCATGCTGATCAGAGGCGCGCCCATGCGCTTGAGCAGGGGCAGAATGGTCAGCACTTCGCTGGTCTTACCGGAATTGGAGATGGCGAGAACCACGTCCTGGCCGGTAATCATGCCCAGATCACCGTGGCTGGCCTCACCGGGATGCACGAAAAAGGATGGTGTGCCGGTACTGGCCAGGGTCGCGGCAATCTTCTTGCCGATATGGCCGGACTTGCCCATGCCGGTCACGACCACGCGGCCGGAGCACGACATGATAACTTCGCAGGCTTTGGAAAAGGTGTCGTCGATCCGATTGGCGAGGGCGTCGATAGCCTCGCGCTGGATAGCAATGGCCTGACGCGCCGAATCGATAAAGGACGTTGTCATAATTGCAGAAATATCTCTCTAGCGCGCTGCATGGTAAAGCAGGGCGGTGTATGCAATGTATCCGGCCAGCAGTATACCACCTTCAAAGCGGGCCAGTTTTCCCTTTTTCTGCATGCCATAGGCGAACGCGGCGAGCAGCAACGTGAGTCCACCCATGGTCGCATAGTCGCGGTAGAGCACGTCGGTCTCCACGCGTAGCGGGTTGAGCAGCGCCGGCATTGCCAGTACGGCCAGCAGGTTGAACAGGTTGGAGCCTACGATGTTGCCGAGCGCGACGTCGTGATGCCCCTTGAGGGCGCTGGCAACCGAGGCGGCCAGTTCCGGCAGGCTGGTGCCGATCGCGACGATGGTCAGGCCGACGATCAGTTCGCTCACGCCCAGGGATAGCGCCATCTCGGTAGCACCCCAGACCAGGATCCGTGAACTCAGGACCAGGGCGGCCAGTCCAATAACGAACCAGAGGACCGCTCGTCCCGTAGTCATGGCAGGAATGTCCTCGAGTTCCTCGACGAATTCCGGAGCGTCCGAAGGGTCGTTGTTGCGACTCATGAGGAACAGCGACACCCCAAGCATGATGAGAAAGAGAATGCCGTCGAGGGGGGACAGTTCGTTGTCCAGCAACAATGGAAATACCAGAATGGTGACAGCCAGCAGGATGGGGAACTCACGAAACAGAACGGTACGTTTCAGCGGTATTGGTGCGATCAGGGTGGTGATCCCCAGCACCAGGCCGATATTGGCGATGTTCGAACCGAGTGCGTTACCTACCGCCAGCGCCGGCGCGTCAGTGAGCGCCGCTGTGGCGGAGACCAGCATCTCGGGTGCTGAAGTGCCGAACGCGACGATCGTAAGGCCGATCAGAAGAGGTGACATGCCGAAGCCGCGGGCAATGGCAACCGATCCTTCGACGAATCGGTCGGCGCTCCAGATCAGTAGTACAAGACCGGCAACGAGCGCGCCAATGTAGGGGAGTAAGGACATCCTGCGGTTTCCTGTTTTGAAGACCGAATAGGTTGTTGGAGCAATTAGGTATTTGATTTGCGAAGGCGTGGGATTGTGCGTGAGATGGTGGATTGCCGCAACCGGGCGGGCGCTAAGCGGGAAATCGGGGTATTCTACGGGTCCGTCGACGATGTAACCGCGTAACGCGCTGACGGTGGCTCGTTGCAGTCGCGTTTGAGCTTCGCAGCGACTTCGCTTAATGTACCGCACTGCCACTTGGCGTACTGTCAGAGTACACTGGCGTCCGTGTCCGCCATAGCGTTATGACGAGCACGTATGTAACGGATTTAATGGGTGTTTAATGCGTCACTAACGCAGCATGCCCTCGTACTATTCCAATAGGAAGGTCTTGATGGCGTCCACGTACAGCGATATCGAGAGTACGTACATCGATATTGAGAATCTGGTGTTCCTGCGTGGCGAACGCCGGATTTTTGATGGTCTTTCCCTCAAGATTCCCCGCGGCAAGGTCACGGCCATCATGGGGCCGAGCGGCACCGGCAAGACCACATTGCTCAAGCTGATCGGCGGCCAGCTCAAGCCGGACAGTGGGCGAATCCTGGTCGACGGGCAAGCAGTCCACGACCTGGGCCGTTCTGCGCTCTATGCCTTACGGGCCCGAATAGGCATGCTGTTCCAGAGTGGGGCTCTCTTTTCAGACCTGAGTGTCTACGAGAATGTTGCTTTTCCGCTACGCGTTCATACCGACCTGCCCGAAGATATGATCCGCGACATCGTGCTCATGAAGCTCGAAGCGGTGGGGTTGCGTGGTGCGCGCAAGCTTATGCCGTCCGAACTCTCTGGCGGCATGACGCGCCGGGTCGCCTTGGCGCGAAGCATTGCCCTGGATCCCGAACTGATCATGTACGACGAGCCGTTCACCGGGCAGGACCCGATTGCCAAGGGCGTGTTGGTGGAAATGATCAGCAAGCTCAATCGGACCATGGGGCTGACCAGCGTGCTGGTCTCCCATGACGTGCCTGAATCGCTGAGTATCTGCGATTACGCCTGTATCGTCTCCAATGGCAAGGTCATTGGTGAGGGCGTGCCGTCGGACCTCAAGGCCAGCGAATCCGAGCGGGTCCAGCAGTTCCTGCAGGGCAAGCCCGACGGTCCGGTTCCCTTCCACTATTCCGCTCGGGCGATCGCCGAAGATCTTGCTGGAGTCTCCCAATGATTGCACGTCTGGCCGCGTTGGGGCGAGGAACCCTTGATACTTTCGCATCTGTTGGTCGTTCCGGTGAGTTCCTCTTCCGCAGTATCGTTGCCGTGCCACGCCCGGCGACCGGGTTGCCGCTCCTGATCAAACAGATTTACGCCGTGGGCGTGCTTTCCCTCGCGATTATCGTCGTCTCGGGCCTGTTTATCGGCATGGTGCTGGGACTTCAGGGTTACAACATTCTCTCTGACTATGGCTCCGAACAGGCTATTGGCCAGATGGTGGCGTTAACCCTGGTGCGTGAGCTTGGCCCGGTCGTGACTGCATTACTGTTCGCTGGCCGTGCCGGGTCGGCGCTAACGGCGGAAATAGGTCTGATGAAGGCTACCGAGCAGCTCTCCAGTATGGAAATGATGGGCGTCGATCCATTGCGGCGGGTGATTGCGCCGCGGTTCTGGGCAGGCTTTATCGCCATGCCGCTACTCGCGATGATCTTTTCGGTGGTGGGTATCTGGGGTGGCATGCTGGTCGGCGTGGACTGGCTGGGTGTGTTCGAGGGCTCTTACTGGGCCAATATGCAGTCTTCCGTGGCGTTTTATGAGGATGTCCTCAACGGCATCGTCAAGAGTATTGTGTTCGGCTTCGTCTGCACCTGGATCGCAGTCTACCAGGGCTATGACGCGGTACCGACTTCCGAGGGCATAAGCTCGGCGACGACAAAGACCGTGGTCTTCTCGTCGCTGGCGGTCCTGGGTCTCGATTTTATTCTTACAGCAGTCATGTTCGGAGAAATCTGATGCGTCAGAGAACGTTGGAAATTGTAGTCGGGTGTTTCATGCTCGCAGGCATCGGTGCACTGCTGTTCCTCGCGTTGCAGGTCAGCGGCCTGACACCGCAATCGGGTGAGCCGACCTACAAGGTTTACGCCAATTTCAACGATATCGGTGGCTTATCGGTGCGTGGCCAGGTCTCCATGGCCGGCGTTACCATCGGCGAAGTCACCGATATCACGCTGGATCGTGAAACTTACCAAGCTCGGGTCGAAATGGCGGTTAACCGGTCGGTGGATATCATTCCGACGGATAGCACGGCGGTTATCCGTACTGCTGGTCTTTTGGGAGAAAAGTATATCGATGTATCCATTGGCGCCGATCAGTCGTACATGCAACCAGGCGATACCTTTTACGGTACTCAATCTGCGCTCAACATCGAACGGTTGATCAGTAACTTTGCATCGGGCAAATAAGCTGCAGGTTTGGGCAAGGCGCAAGTTGCACTCGGCGTGTAACCTGTGCATGTAAAGCAAGGCAGGAGCAGGTTTATGAAGGCAGTCCAGCAACTCTGGATCGGTTTGGTGGCTCTGGTTTCCATGGTTTTGGGCATGCCCGCCATGGCGGACGAGTCGTTGCGTCAGTACGTGGACGAAAACACCCAGGAACTGGTGCAGAAGCTCAACGAAGAGCGTTCTCTCTACAGCAAGAATCCTGAAGCCTTCTATCGCGAGATGGAAAGCGCGCTGGAGGATTTTGTCGACTTTCGCCGGATCGCGGCCCGAGTCATGGGTCGGTATGCTCATCAGGCTTCTCCCGAGCAGCGTGATGCCTTCGTCGAGAAGTTCAAGCGCAGCCTGTTCGATAGCTATGCCAAGGCACTGGTTGAGGCCGACAGCTTCACGATTGACGTGAAGGAGGCGACAATAAACCAGAACAATTCAGATCGAGCATCTGTCCAATTGCAGGTGAACACCGCTTCCGGTAACCGCTACCCGGTGACTTACTCGATGTTCAAGGCGAATAACGGTAATTGGATGATGGAGAATGTCATCGTCGAGGGTGTAAATATTGGACTTGCGTTCCGGGACCGTTTCGCTCAGGAAATGGAAGAAAGCCGTGGCAACGTGCAAGCTGTCATCGACGGTTGGACTGACAGTGTGAAGGACCTGAACCTCGACGACGAGGTGGACCAGTCGTGAATGCCCAGGCCCCAGCGCTCGTGGAAAAAGACCCCGAAGGTTGTCTGAAGCTCTCAGGTACGGTGCTTGAGCCTGATGTACGCGCTGTGCGCAAGGAAGGTGAGCGGCTGCTGGGTGAGTGGGGTAGTGGCGAATGCACGGTTGATGTCGCCGGGCTGAACAACGCCAGCAGCGTCGTGCTTTCCCTGATGTTGTGCTGGAAGCGGGAAGCCATCCGGCGCAACATCGAGCTGCGTTTCGAAGGCGCTAATGAGCGTCTTCGTGATTTGGCAGAGATGAGCCACGTCGCCGGGTACCTGGGTCTCGAAAGCGCCTGATCGACATCATTGGATATCTATTGTTTAGCCTGCCTCGGTAATTCGATACAATCCCGCGTCTAACCCGCCTCTGTGCAAGGGTCTTTGAAAAGTCCGGAATGGCCGATAATTCTGAGCCACAGTCGTGGATTCATCATGGGGCTAAATGGCTACCCGTGTCCGGGGCTTTTTACAGATTGCTCGTACAGCGGCCGGCCGATTCCCGACTGGGTTGCCGGTTGCAGCCCACTCTCTAGAACAGATGAGGTATATATGCAGGCGGAGGACGTCGCAGAACTGGTCCGCAAAGAGCTGCCGGATTGCGAAATCCAGGTCCAGAACGATGGCAACCACTATCTGGTGGTCGCCGTTGGTGAGCGGTTCGAAGGTATGTCACCGGTCAAGAAGCAGCAGCTGATCTACTCAGCGCTCAACGAGCAGTTGGCCGAAGGAACCATACACGCCCTGACGATCAAGGCCTTTACACCCGCGCAGTGGGCAGCACGTCAGGGGCAATAGTTCTTGCCGGGCAAACTTTCGTAGGGCAAGGCGATTTCTGGTCCAAGGGTGACTGTAAAAAGCTATACCGCCCGTTTTGCATAACGTTGATCGCCACTGTGTGCGACACCTTACTAACAGGACAAGAATTGTGGACAAACTACTCATCCGCGGTCGCAAGCCGCTGGACGGTGAGATCCGGATTTCCGGCGCCAAGAACTCGGCTCTTCCCATCCTGGCCGCCACCCTGCTGGCCGATGAGCCGGTAACGGTAGGCAACCTGCCGCACCTCAACGACATCACCACGATGATCGAACTGCTCGGGCGCATGGGTGTGGAACTCATGATCGACGAGAAGATGAGCGTCGAGATCCACGCCAACACGATCAAGGAATTCCACGCGCCTTATGAGCTGGTCAAGACCATGCGCGCGTCGATCCTCGTGCTGGGTCCGCTGGTCGCCCATTTTGGCCGGGCCGAGGTCTCTCTGCCGGGTGGTTGTGCCATCGGTAGTCGGCCGGTCAACCTGCATATCCAGGGGCTCGAGCAGATGGGAGCCGAGGTCAAGGTGGAGAACGGCTATATCAAGGCCCGCTCCAACGGCCGTCTGAAGGGCGCGCATATCTTCCTGGATACCGTTACCGTAACAGGCACCGAGAACCTGATGATGGCCGCGGCCCTGGCCGATGGTAAGACCATCCTCGAAAATGCGGCCCGCGAACCGGAAGTCGTCGACCTTGCCGAATGCCTGATTGCCATGGGCGCGGATATCAAGGGGCAGGGCACGGCCACGATCGAAATCAACGGTGTAGAGCGTCTGCACGGCTGTACTTACAACGTGCTGCCGGACCGGGTGGAGACAGGAACCTACCTCGTTGCGGCCGCGGCGACCGGCGGTCGTGTCAAGGTCAAGGATACGCGTGAGGATCTGCTTGAGGCCGTGCTGCTCAAGTTGAGTGAAGCGGGTGCCCATATTTCGACCGGTAAGGACTGGATCGAGCTGGACATGAAGGGTAATCGGCCCCGTGCTGTCAATCTTCGTACGGCGCCTTATCCGGCCTTCCCGACCGATATGCAGGCGCAATTTGCGGCAATGAACAGCGTCGCGGAGGGCAGCGGCTCCATCACGGAGACGGTGTTCGAGAATCGCTTCATGCATATCCAGGAATTGATCCGCATGGGTGCTGACATCGCGCTGGAAGGCAACACCGCCATCATCAAGGGCGTTGGCAGCCTCAATGGTGCGCCGGTCATGGCCACGGACCTGCGAGCCTCGGCCAGCCTGGTTATTGCAGGGTTGGTCGCTGATGGGGATACCATCGTCGACCGCATCTACCATATCGACCGCGGCTACGAGTGTATCGAAGAGAAGTTGCAGCTCCTGGGTGCAAGCATCCGCCGGCTGCCTGCTTGATCCAGCATTGTGGACGTATTATGACTGATAGCATCACCATCGCGCTCTCCAAGGGGCGGATCCTCAAGGAGACGTTGCCGCTACTGGCGGAGGCGGGCATCGAGCCGGTCGACGATATCGATCGATCACGCAAGCTGGTGTTTCCCACCAGCGATCCGAATGTCCGGCTATTGATTATCCGGGCGACGGATGTACCGACGTACGTCCAGTATGGCGGCGCTGATCTTGGTGTGACCGGTAAGGACGTGTTGATGGAGCATGGTGGTGCTGGCCTCTATGAGCCCCTGGATCTGAATATCGCCCGTTGTAAGCTGATGACGGCAGGACCAGTGGGGGTAAAGGCGCCCCAGGGTCGAGTGCGGGTGGCCACCAAGTTCGTCAACCTTGCCCGCCAGTACTATGCCTCACAGGGACGGCAGGCCGACATTATCAAGCTATATGGCGCGATGGAGTTGGCTCCCATACTGAACCTGGCCGACGAGATCGTGGACATTGTCGATACCGGCAATACCCTCAAGGCCAACGGGCTGGAGCCGCGCGAGCTGATCACGCATATCAGTACGCGCCTGGTTGCCAACCGTGCCTCAATGAAGATGAAACACCGGGGACTGCACCCTATTATTGAACAGTTGGGGGCAGCGGTGGATCGTCGCCGTAACGACTGATTCACAGCCGACGCCTTCGATTTTTAGTCGCCCCGTATTTGGCGGTACTTACGTGTGCCGCCCTGGAACTCCTGCTTTGTTCGTATCCCGAGAGGATGTGTTATGACTGAGGTCACCGTAAAACGCCTGTCCGCGGCCGATGCGGATTTTGATGCCACCCTCGATCGCCTGCTGGCCTGGGAGGATAGTGTCGATCATCAGGTGAACGAGTCGGTCCGTCATATCCTCCAAGCCGTAAGAACCCGTGGCGACGCGGCATTGCTGGAATTTACCTCCAAATTCGATCAGGTGGACGCGGCAAGCGTGGCAGAGTTGGAAATTTCCGCCGAACGGCTGCAGCAGGCACTGGACAAGATTCCAGCGGACCAGCGCGAGGCGCTGGAAAAGGCCGCCGAGCGTATCCGTAGCTACCACGAGCGGCAGAATGCGGGCTCCTGGCAGTATGAAGAAGACGATGGAACGGTCCTGGGGCAGAAAGTGACTGCGCTGGATCGGGCCGGTCTTTACGTACCAGGGGGCAAGGCGGCTTACCCCTCATCCGTCCTGATGAACGCCATCCCTGCCAAGGTGGCCGGCGTCGGTGAAGTGGTGATGGTCGTGCCGACGCCTGGGGGCACAGTTAACGAGCTGGTGCTGGCGGCTGCGTGTATCGCCGGCGTCGACCGGGTGTTTACCCTCGGCGGGGCCCAGGCCGTGGCCGCGCTGGCCTATGGCACCGAAACCGTCCCGCCGGTGGACAAGATCGTCGGGCCGGGCAATATCTTTGTGGCGACCGCTAAGCGGGAAGTCTTTGGCACCGTTGGAATCGATATGATTGCCGGACCCTCCGAGATCCTGGTGATCTGCGATGGGCAGACGGACCCGGACTGGATCGCGATGGATCTTTTCTCGCAAGCCGAGCATGACGAGCAGGCCCAGTCCATCCTCGTCAGCCCAGATGGCGACTTTCTCGACAAGGTTGAAACCAGTATTCGCAAACTGCTGCCGACACTGGAGCGGGCGGAGATCATTGCCAAGTCGGTCTCTGACCGTGCGGCCCTCATCCAGGTTGAGGATCTTGCTGAAGCCGCCAAGGTCAGCAATCGCATTGCCCCAGAGCATCTGGAATTGTCGGTAGCCGATCCCGAAGCCCTGCTGCCGTCGATCCGTCATGCAGGTGCGATCTTCATGGGCCGATATACGGCGGAAGCTCTCGGTGATTATTGCGCGGGCCCGAACCACGTGCTCCCTACCTCCGGAACAGCACGTTTTTCGTCGCCGCTCGGGGTTTACGATTTCCAGAAGCGCTCTTCAATCATCGGCTTCTCCGCCGAGGGTGCCGACCGAATGGGTAGAGTGGCCTCGGTTCTGGCCCGCGGCGAAGGGCTGACGGCTCATGCCCGTTCAGCTGAATACCGGGTGAAGTCCTGATTCGAGATTGCAGCTGAAGGATTGAATATGAGTCGTTTCTGGAGTCCATTGGTCCACGACCTGGTGCCTTATGTGCCGGGTGAGCAACCCAAACTGGTCAACCTGGTCAAGCTGAATACCAACGAGCACCCATGGGGCCCATCGCCCAGGGTGATCGAGGCTATCCAGGCGGAAGTATCCGCCAACCTGCGCCTCTATCCGGATCCCAATGCCGACGCGCTGAAAAACAAGTTGGCGGACTACCATGGCGTAACAGCTGAACAGGTGTTCGTCGGCAATGGGTCCGATGAAGTGCTGGCGCACATCTTCTACGGCCTGTTCCAGCATGGCAAACCGGTGCTATTCCCCGATATCACCTACAGCTTCTATCCGGTGTATAGCGGTCTTTATGGCATCGAGGCGCGCCTGATTCCACTGGATGAGCAGTTCGCCGTTCGTCCTGAAGACTACTCCGGCGATTGCGGCGGTATTATCTTTCCCAACCCCAACGCGCCTACCGGGCGGCTAATGCCGCTTGCCGATATCGAGACGATCGCGGCGAACAATCCGGATGTACCGGTGGTCGTCGACGAAGCCTATGTGGACTTCGGCGGAGAATCAGCAATACAGCTGGTGGATCGGTATCCCAACCTGCTGGTCACCCAGACGCTGTCGAAATCCCGGTCCCTTGCAGGGCTGCGGGTCGGCTTCGCCATTGGTCATGCCGACCTGATCGAAGCACTCGAGCGGGTCAAGAACAGCTTCAATTCCTATCCGCTGGATCGCCTGGCCATCGTCGGAGCCGTGGCAGCGTATGAAGACGAAACCTACTTCCGCGAAGCCACCGATTACGTTATCCGCGAGCGCGAGCGTGTGACTGCGGCGCTGCAGACGCTGGGCTTTGAGGTGCTGCCGTCGGTTGCCAACTTCGTACTGGCTCGGCACCCCGGCATCGCAGGAGCGGATATTGCCGCGGGCTTGCGTGAACGCAGCATCATCGTGCGACACTTCAACAAGCCACGTATCGAAAACCACCTTCGGATCACCATCGGCTCCACCGAGCAGAACGATGCCCTGCTGGGCGCGTTGCCGGAGATTGTGGGGTATTGGTGATGTCGGGTAATTGACTCGGAGGAGACCATGACAGCTCAGGTAGCACGCGACGATATCGTGCGACGCGTCGACGAATGGCTGCAGCCGGGCCGCTTCCAGGATTATTGTCCAAATGGCCTCCAGGTTGAGGGCAAATCCCGAGTGCGTCGCATCGTCAGCGGCGTCACCGCCTCCCAGGCCTTTATCGATGCTGCGTTGGCGGCTGACGCCGATATGATCCTGGTCCACCATGGCTATTTCTGGAAGGGCGAGGATCAACGCATCCAGGGTATGAAGAAGCAGCGCTTGCAATCGCTGCTGGCTCGGGACGTCAGTCTGCTGGCCTACCACCTGCCGTTGGATGCTCATGCCGAATTGGGCAATAACCGGCAGTTGGCGAATAGGCTCGGTATCAAACATGCCAAGCCGCTTGATCCCGAAGGTGGGTTGGTATGGATGGGTGATCTGGAGGCCGCGATGTCGGCCGAAGACTTTGCCGGTCTGCTTGAGGACCGCCTCGCACGCCGTCCGCTACACGTTGGGGAAGGGCGCGCGGGAATTCGCAAGGTCGCCTGGTGCACGGGCGCAGCCCAAGGGTTTATAACCCACGCTCTGGAGGCGGGGGCTGATGCGTATGTTAGTGGGGAGATTTCCGAGCCGACGGTCCATACCGCTCGCGAATGCGGCATCCACTATTTCTCGGCGGGGCATCATGCAACGGAGCGGTATGGTGTTCAGGCAGTGGGGGAGCGTTTGGCGCGGGAGTTGGATATAGAGCACCAATTTATCGATATTGATAACCCGGTATAGATGCCAGACTGGGGCACCTGCGGTGCCTCAGAAGCCGAAGCTTCTGCTACATGCTCGAGTTGTCCGTAAAATGTAGCCGACGCTTCAGCTTCGGAGCAGCCCGGCGGGCTGCCCTATGCTATGAAGACGTCTACTGCAGTTGAGGTTGAACCGGTTTAGGCCTTGTTCTTCTCTTTCAGGCCATAATCCTCGGCCAATGTCCCTTTCTCTTTCGGATCGCTCTTGGGCGCGTAGTCTCTGGGCGGTTCGAAGCCGCTGTCCTTCTGGCTATCCAGGCGGGCGGTGTCGTCTTTTTCATCCAGCTCACCCAGCCAATCTTCATCGTGGCAAAGCCGATTGGCGCCACGCGCCATATGCTGGCTGACATCACGGTAGACATCGTTGAGCCGGCGCATCATGTGAGCGGATTCCATGAAATGCTCGTTCACCTGGGCCTGATAGCGGGTGTACTCGCTGCGCAGCTCGTCGATCTGCTGCTCCAGCCGACGTTGGCGCAGGCTGGTGCTCTGCCCCGAGCGTCCGATGAGAACGCCGGCGATGAGCCCGATAACGAGTGTCGCTAAAGCAATGAGAATGAGTTTCGTCATACTGTCCCTGGCCCTGAATTCAAAATGGTGTGGTTGCCCGAGTATACCGTCTGACCCGCGGATCGCCCATGCCTGAACCTTGCTCCAATCGTCGAATAGGTCGGGACGGTGCTTTGGGTACTTGCTGTGAGTCTACTCACATAATGGAGAAAAGGAACGAAATCAGCGACAATACGGCGCTTTGTTGAACCGAGCGCTAGAGCAGGCGTCGATGCGCGCTGTCCGTCGACAAAGTACGTTATTTGGTCTGACAGCCATTCAGCGTGACGATCCTCAAACTCCAAGATTACCGAGCGAGACAAGAGTACCGCATGACCCCCTGGAAACGATATCAGCAAGATCTCCAGAAAGACGGCTTTGAGAAGGATGCCGCACAGGAAGATGCAGTCAAGCGTCTCCAGGCGCTTTACGACAAACTTGTTGAAGCGGAAAGGCAACGGGATAAGCCCTTAAACCGCTTACGTCGCAAGCTGAGCAGTGGTCGTGAGGAACCGGTCAAGGGTCTGTATTTCTGGGGCGGTGTCGGTCGTGGAAAGACCTACCTGATGGATACCTTTTACGAAACCCTGCCGTTCGATCGCAAGATGCGGGTTCACTTTCACCGCTTTATGCAACGAGTCCATAACGAGCTGAAGTCCCTGAAAGGCACCAAGAATCCTTTGGAAACCGTGGGCCAGCGATTCGCGGACGAAACGGCCGTTATCTGCTTTGATGAGTTCTTCGTGTCGGATATCGGGGATGCGATGATCCTGGCCACCCTGCTCGATACGCTTTTCAGTCGTGGCGTGACGTTGGTTTGCACCTCCAACATCGTGCCTGATGGGCTCTACAAGGACGGCTTACAGCGCGCACGTTTCCTGCCGGCGATCGATCTTGTGAAGAAGTACACCGATGTGGTTAACGTCGACGGCGGTGTGGATTACCGGTTGCGCACGCTTGAGCAGGCCGAACTCTTCCATACGCCACTGGACTCATCCGCCGATGCAAGCCTGAAACGCAGTTTCGACAGCCTCGCCGTGGAATGTGATCGCGATGAGCTGGATCTCGAGGTCAACGGCCGCAAGATCCGCGCGTTGGCTCATTGTGAGGATGTCGTCTGGTTCGATTTTACTGCCCTATGCGATGGGCCGCGCAGCCAGAACGATTACATCGAGTTGGCGCGGGAGTTCCACGCCATCATCATCAGCAACGTGCCGGTGCTGGGTAACGACAAGGACGATCAGGCGCGACGTTTTATCAATATGGTGGACGAATTCTACGACCGCAACGTGAAGGTCATCATGTCCGCTGCTGCTCCTATCCATGAGCTATACGCGGGCGGACGGTTGGGTTTCGAATTCGAGCGCACGGAATCCCGGCTGTTGGAGATGCAATCCCAGGAGTATCTGGAAGCACCGCATAAGCCTTGACCATCATCAACTGAAACCAAAGAAGACCATAACAAGAACCGCCTAACCGGCGGCTCGGCCCATAAAGATGGGCTTCAAGCTTGACTCAACCGATGAGGAATCAGAATGAGCCACGACAACGTTGTGATTGTGAGCGGCGCACGCACGCCGATGGGCGGTTTCCAGGGCAGTCTTGGGAGTGTCAGTGCCGTTGAGTTAGGGGCGGTCAGTATCGCCGAGGCTGTTCGCAGGGCATCCCTGCAGCCGGAAGACGTGCAGGAAGTGATTATGGGGAACGTGCTCCCCGCAGGGCTCAAACAGGGACCGGCTCGTCAGGCCTCGCGCCAGGCGGGTCTGCCGGATAGCACGGGCGCAACCACCATCAACAAATTGTGTGGTTCGGGTATGAAGGCTGCGATGCTGGCTCACGACCTGATCAAGGCGGGGTCCAACGACATCATGGTCGCTGGCGGCATGGAAAGCATGTCCAACGCCCCCTACGTCCTGACAGGCGCGCGCCAGGGCTATCGTATGGGCCCGGGCCCCGCGCCGCAGGACCATATGTTCCTGGACGGGCTCGAAGACGCAGAGACCGGCCGCCTGATGGGGGCATTTGCACAGGATATGGCAGACAAGAAAGGTTATACCCGAGAGGAGATGGACGACTACGCCATCAACTCCCTCAAGCGGGCACAGCAGGCCATCAAGGATGGCGTGCTTAAAGAGGAAATCGTGCCAGTCACCGTCAAGACCCGCAAGGGAGAGACCCTTGTCGAGGATGACGAGCAGCCGCTGACCGCGAACCTCGAAAAGATCCCGACCCTGCGTCCTGCGTTCAAGAAGGATGGCACGGTCACCGCAGCGAATGCCTCGTCGATCTCCGATGGTGCATCAGCGCTGGTGCTCATGCGCGAGAGTGAAGCTGAACGCCGCGGCCTGAAGCCAATGGCCCGGATCGTTGCCCATGCGACCCATTCCCAGCACCCGTCCGAGTTCACCTGCGCACCGGTAGGCGCAATCAGGACGCTGTTCGAGAAGGCGAACTGGTCGAAGGATGATGTAGACCTTTTCGAGATCAACGAAGCCTTTGCCATGGTCGCAATGATGCCCATCCGCGAACTGGCTCTGGGTCCTGAAAAGGTGAACATCTATGGTGGCGCCTGTGCCCAGGGTCATCCTGTGGGCTCCACCGGCTCCCGGCTCGTGGTGACCTTGATGCATGCGCTCAAGCGACAGGGCAAGAAGCGGGGTATTGCTGCACTCTGTATCGGTGGTGGTGAAGCCACGGCCATGGCGATCGAAATGCTCTAAATCCCCTAAGGCGTGTCTTTTCCTGGCGGGCGAACGTGTTCGTCCGCCGTCCTCCGACTCTCTCTCCCAACCTTGCCGCTCCCCTTTGTTCCCGCTGCATGTCCAACTGGTTGCATGCTGGAATAGCGTCTATATTGATTCTGACCGCCAGGCCGGCGCATGTCCCAGGGGGAGGTGCCAGTTTGGACATTTCGGATGCGCCGTCGACCTGCGAGTCCACAAAATCATACTTTTGACTGATCAAAGCGTCCCACGCGCTTAGCTATAGTGCCAGCATCACGAGCACTGTGCGTGGACCTCCGATATCGTGAAGACCAATAACTAGAGCAGCGACTCAGAACAACAATGGAGTAGCCTTCCAATGACAAGAAAAATTCAGCAGCGGCAGCAGTGGGCGAAGTTGCCACTGGCGGCAGCCATTGCAGCGAGCATTTCCACTCCGGCTGCAGCTTTCCAGTTCTATCTGGGGGACGTGGAAGCGTCTTTCGACACCACACTGACTGCCGGCGTTGGCTGGCGCGTTGAGGAGCAGGATAAGGAACTGATCGCCCAGGGTAACCTCGGGCCGTCCTATGCGCCGGGTGGCGTGAACGAGAACATCGGTGCTTCCTCGAATAACTTTGATGACGGTAACCTCAATTTCGAGAAAGGCGACACCTACAGCAAGATCGTCAAGGGCACCAGTGAACTCTACCTGAACTACTACGTCGACAGTCAGTACCTGACCCGCGTCGGCGGCTTCGTTCGTGGCCGGTACTGGTACGATTTCGAGCTGAAGGACGAATCCCGTGCGATTGATCCGGTAGGCCAGCAGCGTGAACTCAACTCAGATGCCAAAGACAACGCCTCCGGCGGCGAATTCCTCGATGCTTATGTATTTACCGACTGGTATTTCGGTGAGACACCGGTCAGTGTCCGCTACGGTAAGCAGGTTCTGAGCTGGGGCGAGAGCACGTTCATCCAGGGCGGTATCAACGTGATCAATCCGGTAGACGTCAACGCCATTCGCGCGCCTGGTGCGGAGCTCAAGGACGCGCTGCTGCCGGTCGAGATGCTTTATACGTCTATCGGTCTGACGGAGAACATTACCTTCGAAGGCTTCGTACAGACCGAGTGGGAAAAGGTCCGTCCGGACGACTGTGGCACCTTCTTTTCCACGAACGACTTTGCAGCAGACGGTTGCGGCCCGGTATTGCTGGCCGGTCAGCTCCCGGACTCCCAGGCCTATGCCCAGGGATTTGTTTCCCCTCGCCTGGGGGACGAGGAGCCGGATGATCGCGACCAGTTTGGTGCGGCAATCCGCTGGTACGTACCTGAGCTGAATGACTCTGAACTCGGCTTCTACTACATTCGCTACCATAGCCGTCTGCCCTATGTGAGCGGTGTGGTTAACGATCCCTCCGCAGGCAAGCGTTTCCCTGATTACTTTATTGAGTATCCGGAAGCCATCAATCTATACGGCATCAGTATCAACACCACCATCCCGGGTGGCTGGTCGCTGGGTGCGGAATACAGCTTCCGCGACAACATGCCGATCCAGTGGAACGCGTTTGAACTGATCTACGGCGGTTTGCAGCTGGAAAACCCGGCTACGGGGCAACCCGCGAGCCTGTTGGAGATCCAGCGTACCGAAGAAGCCAACGGCGCTGATCTTTCCGGCCAGGAGAGCAGCGGGTATGACCGGTTCAAGGTCTCGCAGGCGCAGCTTACACTGATCAAATTCTTCGATCAGATCATGGGTGCGAGTCGTCTTACATTCGTGGGTGAAGTAGGTGCGACGTATGTCCACGATCTGCCGGACACTGACGAAGCCCGTTACGGCCGCTCTGGTACCTACGGCATCGGCGAGCTCGACGGTGGTGGCTGCATCGCGCTGAACATCAACGATAACTACTGTAACAACGAAGGTTTCACCACCGATTTCTCGTGGGGCTACCGTGCCCGTTTCGTATGGGATTACCCGAACGTTTTTGCCGGCGTGAACCTGAGCCCGCAGTTGGCGTTCTCTCATGATGTCCTGGGTTACGCGCCGTCTCCTGGCGGTAACTTCAATGAGGGCAGCAAGGCGGTGGGCGTCTCCCTGACGGGGGTTTACCAGAACCGCTACAGTGCATCGGTTGGCTATACGAACTATTTCGGCGGCGACTATAACGAACTTGCAGACCGGGATAATGTCAGCGCCAGTGTATCGGTTTCCTTCTGATCGGGCCTGAATTCGTATAACGAGGTATAGATTCAATGAAATTAAACAAGAAACTGATTGTGTCCGGTATCTTCGCCGCGTCCGTATTGAGCGGCAGTGCTCTCGCTGAAGTATCGGCGGATAAGGCCGAGCAACTGGGCAACTCGCTGACACCGGTCGGCGCCGAAAAATCGGGCAATGGCGGCGCCGTCCCGGCCTGGGACGGGGGCTTGCAGGATATTCCGGCTGGCTACAAGGGTGATGGGATCTACGTGAACCCGTTCCCTGACGAGAAAGAAGAATTCCGCATCGATCAGAGCAACGTCGACGAGTACGCGGACAAGCTTTCGCCGGGCCAGGTGAAGATGATCAAGAAGTACGACAGTTACTTCATCCCGGTCTACCCGACCCACCGGACTGCGGCCTATCCTCAGGACATTTACGAGGCGACCGAAAACAATGCGACTCAGACGAGCCTGATCCCTAGCGGCAACGGGATGGAAAACTACACCAAAGGTTTCCCGTTCCCGATTCCACAGAACGGTCTGGAAGCGATCTGGAACCATATCACGCGTTATCGCGGTGGCTCTGTTTCCCGTAACGTGGGGCAGGTTACTCCGACTGCCGACGGCGCCTATAGCGTGGTCAAGTTTCAGGATGAGCTGACCTGGCGTACGGCCCTGGCAGACTTCGATCCGAACGAAGACGAGAACGTGCTGTTCTACTTCAAGCAGGCGATTACCGGTCCGGCTCGTCTGGCGGGTAATGTGCTGTTGGTCCACGAGACTATCAACCAGGTCCAGGAGCCTCGGCGTGCGTGGGTCTACAATGCCGGTCAGCGTCGTGTCCGTCGTGCGCCGCAGGTCGCCTATGACGGTCCGGGTACCGCTGCTGACGGCATGCGTACCTCCGACAACTTCGACATGTTCAACGGCGCTCCTGACCGCTACAACTGGGAATTGCTCGGCAAGAAGGAAATGTACATCCCGTACAACTCCTACCAGTTGGTCGACCGTGGTCTGAACTACGACCAGATCATCAAGCCGGGCCATATCAACCAGGAGCTGACGCGCTACGAGCTGCACCGCGTATGGCACGTGCGTGCAACGTTGAAGGACGGTGAACGTCATATCTACGCCCGTCGTGACTTCTATATCGACGAGGATACCTGGCAGGCGACGGTCATCGATCACTACGACGGACGCGGCGAGCTCTGGCGTGTGGCCGAGGCCCATAGCATGTACTTCTACGATCAGAAGGTCCCCTGGTACGCCATTGAGACCCTGTATGACACGCTGTCCGGCCGCTACCTCGCGCTGGGTCTGACCAACGAGGAGACGAACCCGTACGAGTTTGGTGTCGAGCGCCACTCCCGCGAGTACACGCCGGCAGCCCTGCGCCGCGCGGGCACCCGTTAATCGCAGGAACGTCTGACGTTCATGAGCCCCGGCAATGGCCGGGGCTTTTTTTTGGTTCATCGCTGATCAGCGTGACGGGGAACTCGGAGCCTTCCGCACGAGCCGTAAGACCATGGGCGCCTTCAGCGCCTCAGAAGCTGAAGCATCTGCTACATGCTCGAGTTATTTGGCAAATTTGCCCGACGCTTCGGCTTCGGATCAGACCGTCGGGCTGCCCATCCTTGGAATGCTTTCCGTTATGCGGATTCCCGCTAAGGTGCGATGAACCTTTTTTGCCTCATTGCTATGGTTTCCTTACCTTTAGTAAAGTGTGAAATCCTGTGAATTCAGGAAGTTGAGCCCCTTACGTTATTTTGCGATTGTTGAGAGCTTTGTATTACTCTAGGCGCTGAGGTTATTAGAAGAGCCGGAAACCAAGGCGCACAAGACGTCGGCTATAAGGGCTTTTGGGTAAATCCGCCAATGAAGCTCCAAGCAACCGGACGGAAGAACGAATAAGAACAAGGAGAATAAGAATGAGACATCACACAGGTGCGATTGGCCTGCAGCGCACCGCTTTGATTGGGGCAAATCTTGAAAAGTATCCACGACGTACATGCGGCGAACGACGACTATGCCGGTCAGGCCCGGGGTGCACAACCGGGTGATCTTGTTTGGGATCTGTTAACCCATCGAATCCGAATTCCACCTGCCGCCGGCGATATGCTTGAACGGCCGGCGCTTCTCCACCATATCGATTCCGCGATCAGGCCAGGTCACGTGCTGTTGCTGGAGGCCCCCGTCGGATACGGCAAAACCCAGGCGGTCCGGACAGTTGCCAGCGAGAGACAGGGTGTTGCGTGGCTGAGCCTTGAGCCCCGCGACAACGAGCCTTCACGGCTACTAACCCTGCTGGCGATTGCTCTCAAACAGGACCAGCAAATGGGACGCTCGCCGATCCAGCGGGACGTCTACCCTGATCTGATCTCTCTCATGCTCCAGGGCTACGAGAATGAACGGGCAGCCGGCGCGGATGGACTGCCTGGATGCCTCATACTGGACAACGTACATTGGCTGTCCCAGTCCGTCACACGGGAGATGGTGGCCCAGCTCATTACCGAATTACCCGACTCGCTTGCACTGGTTATCATAGCCAGTGAGCAGGTGAGCTTTTCTACGCACGCTCCGGCACTCAACGGCCGCCTCCAACGCCTCGGGGTCGATGAACTCACCCTGACCCTGGCGGAGACGTCCACGTTGTTCGCCGACGAAATGGCCCGGGGGCGAATCTCCACAACGTCGATCGAACATTTACACCATCTTTCGGAAGGTTGGTTGACGCCATTACAGCTCTATCGCTTGGAGCTGAATACGGTCGATGCAATGGCCCGCTCGATCTCGGAAAGCCCCGGCGTGGCTCGCTTCTTCCGCGACGGCCTGTTGGCCCGGTTCACCGCTGAAGCCCAGGCTACCCTGTTCCAGATGGCTGAACCGGACCTCATCAGTGACGCGCTGTTTCATGCCATCCACGAGACCAGGGATAATGGGGATTTTTCGCCGTCCAGCGCCTACCAGAAAGGTTTGCCTTTGTGGCCGGTTGCCGGCAAGGGCCGTTGGTACCGCTTCAATCCCTTGTTCCGCGATTGGTTGTTGGCGAAGGGGCTTAACGGCCGATTCGAGCGAGCTGTGCGGGCTAGCCACTGGTTCGAGTCCCGTGGGGACCGGTCCGAGGCGCTTACCTATGCCCTACGGGCACAGGATGCCGATCGGGCGCTTGAAATCGCAGCATCGGGCTCCGAAGCGCTGTTAGCCGGCCAGGATACCGGCGCACTCCTAAGCTGGCGTCAGCACCTCCCTGGTCATCTGGTTGAGAAAAGTCCACGTTTGCGACTGGTTTATGGCTGGGTGCATGCGATTGGTGGTCAGTTCGCTCAAGCGGAAAAATTGATATCGGGCCTCCCGGAGGACGAAGTCGAATCCCTCGGTGGCCGCCTGTCGGCACTTAAGGCATTCATCCTGCGTGGGCGGGGCGCGATTACGCCGGCGCTCGATGAGGCCGACTGGGCATTGAAGGATGCGGAGTTATCCGATCACGCGAGGTTGATGGCCCTGCTTGTGCGTTCCAGTGCGCTCTGCGCGACCCAGTGCTACGCCGAGGCACGCAGTGCTAACCGGAATGCAGCCAGGCTAGCGCGGGAATCCGGCGATGCCGGCTGCGAAATACTGGCGGTTTACGATCACGCGCGAATCGAACTGGGTAAAGGCTACCTCAAGCGCGCAGAGACGCTGATTCGCCGAGGGCTGGACGTGGCTCTGAACGTGCCGTACCAGCCGCCGCGGGTAGGGGAGAGCCGCCTCCAGTTGAGCCTGGCCTTGGTGCTCTGGCATCAGGGTCGGTTCGATGAGGCGGAGACCTGCCTGGTGCGCTCGGCTCGTCAGGCGGAGCAATGTCGGGATCTCGGCCTGTTGCTGAACATGGCGTTGCGCGTACTGATTGCCAAGTCCCGGGGCGAGCTGGAGCAGGCATTCAGCTGGATCGGGCAGGCGGAGCGGACCATGCAGTTGTGGCAGGTCGACGACGTCGTATATCGTCCGATTCTCGAGGCGCTGAAAGTGTCATGCTGGCTGCACGGCGATCAGCTCGATCACGTGAGCGATGCCCTGCAGAAGCTGCCCATGGACGATCAGGACGATCGAGTCCCTGAACTGTTTCCGATGTTACCCGGATTGCTCGAGGCCATGCGCATTCGCCTGCATATTGCCAATGGCGACCAGGAGGCGGCGCAGGACAAGCTGGATGCTTATCTGGAACCTGGCGGGGACAGTGGCCTGGTCCCTCTGGGGCACCTGATCTACTCGAAAATCCTGCAGTCGCTGATCCACGACAAAGCAGGTAAGCCGGACCGGGCGTTAGTCGTGCTACGCGAAGCGGTCCAGGAGGCTGCCCGGGAGGAGTACATCAGTCCCTTCGTTGAAATGGAGCGCTCGTTGCGTGCCCTGTTGCCGAAAGTGCTGGCTAGCGCGGGCGACTCCGACTTCTACGACAAGCTGCGGGCTTATTTCCGGGTAGAGAAGAGCGACAGGCCGGCCGGTGGCGAAGCTTTGGCGGAGCCGATCAGTGACCGGGAGCGGGGTGTGCTGGAATTGATCGCGATCGGACTCTCAAACCAGGATATTGCCGACCGTCTGCATATTTCCCTGCATACTGTAAAAACCCACGCCCGGCGCATTAACGCCAAACTGGGCGTACGTTCCCGCACCCAAGCCATCGTAAGGGCGCGGGAGCTGGGTGTTCTCTGAATTTGGTTGGAGGAGGTGATAGCGGCGGTCTGCCTGGTCAGGCCGCTGACGACTTGATGTCCTGTTCCTGCTCGTGGGGGCCGTTGTGCAGGAGGCTCTCGATTCGACGATCCTTTTCAGCCCAGACCTGGGCGATCCATTCCTGGAACGCCTCCCGTAGGGCTTCGTCGTTCGCGTAATCCATTCCCAGGAACTGGCTGGGAATATCGATGGTGCGAATGTGGATAATAATCCGCTCAATCCGTCCGCAGAGGTAATCCCAGAAGCCGTGGGCCCTGCCCGGGTAGACGATGGTGACGTCCAGCATCTTATTGAGAACCTCGCCCATGGCCCCCAGCACGAAAGCCGTCCCGCCGGCACGGGGTTTGAGCAGGTGACGGTAAGGTGATTGTTGGCTGTCATGCTTGGCCGGGGTAAATCGTGTGCCTTCCATGAAGTTGACGACCGTTACCGGCATATACCGGAACTTTTCGCAAGCAATGCGGGTTGTTTCAAGATCCTTACCCTTCAGCGCCGGCTGGCGGACAATCTGTTCCTTGGTATATCGGCGCATAAAGGGGAAGTCCAATGCCCACCAGGCGACGCCGAGAAAGGGCACCCAGATCAGATCTTTCTTGAGAAAGAATTTCAGCAACGGAATGCGGTCGTTCAGCACGTACTGGATCGCGGGAATG
Organism: Marinobacter nanhaiticus D15-8W; assembly: GCF_036511935.1. Lineage (NCBI taxonomy): Bacteria > Pseudomonadati > Pseudomonadota > Gammaproteobacteria > Pseudomonadales > Marinobacteraceae > Marinobacter > Marinobacter nanhaiticus. Next base: position 1,934,084 of record NZ_AP028878.1, read on the forward strand.
TCAGCCCAGGATTGATGATTGCAGGTGACCAGGTACCAATCATCTCGGGCCAGAGCTTCGGCGCCCTCAACCTGCCACTCGATGCGGTGAAAGAGATCTGCCAACCGGTTGTTAAAGCCGATCCAGAAGTAGGCGATGGCATTGAGGACCCTGGTGCAGAGCTTGCGACTAAAGCGCAACGGAATGAGTAGTTTGAGGAAGGCGAAGGCCAGCAGTATCGGGAAAAGCCAAAGCGTATTGGCAAGAATCAATAAGGCCGCGAGACAGCCTTTTAGCTTCGCGGGCAGGAAATACAACATGTACACGGGCTCTCAGGTTTATGCAGTGACTCTCTGCCAGCGTGCCGGCCGGACGACGAGTATCACGGTTAACGGATGCTACTTAACGGCTGTCACTCTGGCTTGCGAGCAGGGGCGTCGTCCCTAATCAGGCGGCGGGCTGTATCGTGCGCCTTCTGACGGGCTCTTGGCGTTATATGGACACCAAGGGCGGCCAAGGCGGCAGCCATGACGTAGATGTCATCGGTATACCCCAGGACTGGCGTCAAGTCGGGAACGGCGTCGACCATGCTGATAAAATAACCAAGACTTCCGGAAATGACCGCCTTGCACCAGATGGGCGTGGATGGCTCCCTGAGTGTGTAGAACAACGTCAGGCCCATTTCTACCGGGCGGCGCCCTATTGCCCGGGTGCGGTTCCGCACCTTGGACCAGAAGCCGGGCTCTGAGTAATCCGCGGACCAGTTTTCAAGTGTGTCGATCGTCGGCCTTTTCATCGTTAGCCCTCATTCTTTGCGATGCCTCCCGGAGAGAACGCATTTTCGTCGCTCGTTGCCAGTTGTAAAAGGTCCGGCAGGGAGTCTCGCTCTCCAATCAATGCTTTGTACTGCTGGTCATAGTATCCGAGATTGTTGTAACGGATCATAGACTGGATTTCCTCAACATAGGCTGCCCCCCGCTCGGAGTAACCGATCAACCCCTGGGCCAGCGTTGTGCCATTGGGAAAACGTTCGTTCTTGCGGGCCTGCTCGCGGGTATTGCGCAAGGCCTGATAGGACGTGTGACGGTTCAGGTTGGTTATGTAGGCCCGGATGGATTCATAGGGCGACTCGAAACTCGCTACTTCGTGACTGGCGCCTTCGTTGCGCTCCAGGGGCACTAAGCCGCAACCGGCTGAAAAGCACCACTGACCAAACAGGTTATTTCCTTTGCGCGCAAACCGGGAGGTTCCCCAGGCCGATTCGTTGGCCGCCTGGGCCATGATCAGTGAGGGTGGAATAACATCGAGGCGGCGATTCAGCAGTTCATACATTGCTGCCGATCCGGTTTGCTCATCGACACGAAGCCTGTCCGCCTGGCGTTGCAACCAGGCCTTCTCTGTGTCGGTCAGTTCGCTTTTGGTTTCAAGCACCTGCAGGTTGTCGCGCAACATCAGTACCCTCGTGTTGGCCAGGACGATGCGCGGGTACAGAAAGGAGAAAAAGGCAGCCTTTTTCTCGGCTGTATCGCGGTAGCTGTTGAAATCCGGAAGATCGGCATGAGCCCACTCAGGCAGGGGCGGCAGCGCATCCAGGGTGATGCTCTCCTGGTCATACTCTGGCTGGTAGTCGTCGGGCTCGTGAAAGATCCCCCATCCAAAGGCGACGACCAGGGTAACGACCATTGCCGTGAGTTTCGCACCTGCTGACATTACGTCCTCCGTATACTGCGGCGTGAGGTCTATTATATCAGGTTACGAAACGGTGCCCGATTCGGGTTTGCGGCCCCAACTGTTGTTTTGTTGTTACGGGCTAGTCCTCCAACGTGCCCAGGAGCAGGCCGAGGTATTGCTCGCCACTGCCGGAAGCCTCCCTGATCCTGAGCGTCAGATACTCACCATTGCTGGAGACGAAACCGTCCATTTCCATGGCGCCACTCCCGGCGGTGAACGAGAGTCGACCGGTTGTACCGTCTTGGGTATACGTGAGGTCCACCGGATCGCTACTCGACTTAACGGGGCGTGTCAGGCCGCGGGTGCTGATTTGCTGCTCTACCTGGAAACCTGCAAGCGAGACCGAAGCTTCCGTGCCGCTTGTGAACGATAATTGACCGTCCTTGATGTGACGAAGATAGTTGGTATCGGGCCCAAGACCCGCAATAGTGCCCTGCAACCGGTAGTTGGCGAGCTCGGGGCTATGGGTCGATCGCTCCATGGCGATCAGGATGCCATCGCCATTGGCTGGATTGTTGAGGTTGAAGGCGACGATGGATCCATCAGGGTTACTTGCACCAATGCCGTCTTCCGAGCGGGATCCGTTGCCAATCCCGGTGTAGTCGAGATTGAGGCGTCCATTCTCCTCGGGACCGGAGCTTGTCGTCGACGTTCTGTTGCCAATTTGAGCTGTGTCAGCGCGGTTGGGCGTTGCTGTTCCTATTGCACCGTTGGGTGTGCGGTTTATTTCACGCGCATCGGCCTGCTGGGTGTATTGGCCTGCAATTCCGCCACTTTCCGTCCAGGTGCCGACGAACGACTCGGCTCTGTACGGAAAGCTGCTGTCCCCAAGCTGAACCGAAAAGCTGACGACATTGTAGTTATCGGCAAGGGTGACGATCTGGAAGGCGCCTTCTTCCTTCACGTCGGTTTTAGTCAGTGATACATCGAACACTGACGTATAGTGCTCTTCGACGAGGGCGCCACGTTCGTAGTCACCCGATGAGCCTTCCAGTTCAATCGCTCGGCCTCCGACGAAGTAGCTTGCGAGTAATGCGTTGGGATCTTGGCCGGTCAGCTGGAGCTGGGCATCCAGGAAATAGGGGTTGCGCGACCAGCCAATGGGTTGGGCACTGTTTTTACCGGTAATGGTCTGGAATAGCGCCTGCCCCGATAGCAGGCGGGTGTCGTTCACGATACTCGCCGGGCTACCTGAGGTCGCGTGGCTATTGATGCCCCAGAAATCGGGACCTTCAGTCTGCGGGGTGTAATCGGCGAAGCGCGTCAGGGTGGCGCGCTCATAGGGGACATCGCTGGCCAGGGTTGTGACACTGATACCCAAAGCCTCAAGTGAAGCCATGCTGAGCCCGGGATAGACGTATGCTGTGCCGGAACTCTCCAGTTGCTCTTCGTAGCCGCGCCGGGTACCCCACTGGGAAGCCGGCTCATCCGAGAACCGACTGGTGCGCCCGAGTTCAAGGCCAAAGAATACGGTATTCATATTGACGGACTGCGCCGAAATCACGCCCGATTCGTTCGGTGGAACCTGTGCCAGATCAGCCATGTCACTGACGTAACCGGCAAAATCCGCACGATCGTCGAGCAGTGCAACGGCGCTATCGATGTCGTTGCCATCCGGTATATCGATCTCGAAATCCTGGATCTGGTCGGCAAGCGTCGACCAGACGTACTTGTTGATGCACAACGCGTCATCGCTGGAGTTGACGCACTCCATGACTTCTTCGAACTGCGCGCTGCTATAGCCACCAAGCGCATTGCGCACCAGGTACTCCGAAAAGGGGTTAACTTTGATGTCACGATCACGATCCGTGGCGAATGCACGAATCCGGGTACCGTTGTAATCGACTTCGATAAGGACGTCGGGCCCGAGGGGCTGACCCTCCGAAAACTCGATAACATCAAAGCCATCATCGTCGACACCGTGTTCTGTGTCGACCGACGAGATCCTGGTGAGGGTCTGGTTTGTCCGGTAGACGCTAATCCCATCCGGTTGAACCAACCGCAAATTCCGGCGCGACAACGGAGCGCCGGGCGCCAGCGAGGTGGGCACCTCGACGGTAATGCGAACCTGGTTCTTCTTGAGCCCGTTGGCGTTGTTGGAATCGCCCGTACTGGATTCCGAGAAACCGTCGGCAGGATTCTTGTTGCCTGGAAAGGTGTTGGGCCGGCTGCCGGCCTCTTCCACGGCATCATCTCCGCCACCTCCGCAAGCTGCCAGAAGGGTAGAGAGGCCAACGAGACACATAAGACGAACTACCGGAGACATAGGCTGCGACGATCCCTGTATTTTTATTGAAGACTATTATTGGAAAAAGCAGCTTAGCAGTGCAGAGGGCGGTAAAAAGTGAGGCGGGGCACGGAATCAAAAACGGGGCCGCTGATGGGCCCCGTCTGGTCGATCAGTGTTCTGGCCTAGAAGAAGATCTTCATGCCTGCCATGATGCCTTCGTCCAGGTTGACGTCGCCGCCGCCATCCAGGTCGGTATTGAGGTAGCGGTAACCACCAAAGATTTCCGCGTTGCGGATAACACGGTAGCTGACCCGGGCCTCTGCGCTGGTCATGTCGTCCGAATCACCGAATGACAGGATGCTCGGCGCGTAGTGCAGGCTGCCGCCGACGGACAGCCCCGGCACGTTGGGGATGTTCATGGTGGCGAAGCCACCCAGGCCGATGGCGCCGCCGTCCAGATCGTCGTCATCCCAGCCGATGCCGCGCATGCCGATGCCAGCAGTTGTCGGTAGATTACCGACCGCGGTACGGCCCTGGGCGTGAAGATCGACGTTGGCAATGTGACGGCTACCCTGGTGGTAGGTGTAGCCTGCACCAGCCTGGATATCGGCGTTGGTCGGCGTGAAGTTGACCTGACCTTTTGCGGAGTCGTCGGTCAGGCTCAGATCAAAATCGGCAGCCAGGGCAGGCGTTGCGGCGATGGCAAGTGCCAGAACTGAAAGGCGGCTATATTTCATGGATTCACCCTTATAATGCGTTCTGATGGAATCAGCGGCTCATGGTAGCCATGGGCTTGGGGCCGCTCAACTTAAAGCTGGGTAACGGTTTTGTTATGGCCTTGGGGACTGTCGTTCCTATCGTTCCCAAGTTCGTCCTCGGTGATTAGCCAATCCTTGCCTTAGTGCCGTGGGGCGTCCGGGTCTTCCTGGCCCGCGGGTATGTCGTTCGGGTCCACCTCCTCGGCTGGAACCCTGTATTCCTCATTTGCCCAGGCGCCAAGGTCGATCAGCTTGCAGCGTTCGCTGCAGAATGGCCGGCGGGGATTGCCGGTGTCCCATTCGATGTCTTTCTTGCAGGTCGGGCAGGTTACTCGCATGTCTTTCTGTATACCGGTCAAACAGGGGTTGTTTTGGCGCCCTTTACCTCCGGGAACCTCTAGTGGCCGTTCTCAAAAAGTCTGTAACGACCATCGATGGTAGCCACGAGGGAATTGGGGTAGCGAACAGGGCGTTCCCGTGGCCTATGGTAACCAGCTCAGACGTCGATTGCACTCTGGCAGAACTGTTCCAACACTGCCCGGAGCATCTCCATATTGACCGGCTTCGCTACGAAGGCATCCATCCCGGCCCGGCGGCAGCGTTCCTCATCCTTCTCCATGGCGCTCGCGGTGAGCGCGACGACCGGCACCGGTAGCTGGTTCTGCTCGCGTTCGCGCTGACGCAGGCGGCGGGTTGCCTCGAATCCGTCCACTCGCGGCATGACGCAGTCCATGAAGATCATGTCGAACTGGTGCCACTGGATCAGACCAAGCGCAGCTTCGCCATCGTTGGCAGTGGTCACGTCGCAACCGAGTTTCTCCAGCAGACGCCGGGTGAGGGTCCGGTTCACCGGATTGTCTTCTACCAGGAGGATGCGCATGCGCTGGCTTGGTAGCGGTGTACGTTCGCGCTGTTCCTGTGCCGGTTGGAGGGAGAACCGGGTGAGGAAGGTGCGCTGGCCGTTAGAGCGGTCCGCAAAAAGCTGATGCAGCATGGGAGTGAGGCAGGATTCGCGCAGCGACTTGCTCAGGAATCCATCGGCGCCGGCCTGTCTGAAATGTTCAGCATCACCGCGCTGCGGGTTGGAGGAGAGCACCAGGATACGTGTCTCCTTCCAGTCGGGGTTTTCCCGGATCTGCTGGCAGAGCAGGTCACTGTCCATATCCGGAACGAAACCATCGAGGATGATGGCATCGATGGGAATGTCGCCCTCGCTGCTCTGGCGCAGGGTGAGGATCGCTTCGGCCGCAGACTTGACCGCTTCGATCTCCACCTCGTGCCGGGACAGCATCTCCAGCGTGATCTTGCGGGAGAGGGCGTAGGAATCGACGACCAGCAGCCGCTTGCCCAGGATCATCCGCGTATCCGGCCGCACCCGCGTTGAGCCCTCGGGGGCCAGGGTCAGATTCAGTTCTATCCAGAACGTGGAGCCTTCGCCCGGCGTGCTCTGGACATCGAGATTGCCGCCCATGAGGTTGATTAGCTGGCGACAGATCGTCAGGCCCAGCCCTGCGCCCGGTAACTGCCGGCGAAAGCGCTGGCCGAGCTGGACATAAGGCTCGTAGACCAGGGGCAGGTCTTCGGAATGAATACCCACACCCGTATCTTCAACGGCGATGCGGATCTGGATGTCCTCATGGCTGCGCCCGAGGACTTCCAGGCTGATCAGGACATGGCCGGAGTCGGTAAACTTGATGGCGTTGGAGGTCAGGTTCAGCAGGATCTGGCGCAAACGAATCGGGTCGCCGCGCAGGGCAGAGGGGAGGTTCTCGTCAACTCTCAACTCCAGGGCGAGGCCTTTCTCCCTTGCGCGTCCGCCCAACATGATGACCAGGTCGTTTAGGGTGTCCCGCAGGTCGAAGGCGATGTTCTCGAGCACCAGCTTACCGGCTTCCATGCTGGAGATGTCGAGCAGGTCATTGATGATGGCGGATAGGCTCTCCGCCGAACTTTGCAGGGTTTTGACGTAATCCAGCTGTTCCTGGTCCAGCTCCGTATCTTCCAGCAGGCTCGCGTAGCCAAGCACGGACTGAAGTGGCGTTCGCAGTTCGTGACTGACGTTGGCCAGGAACAGGTTCTTGGCGTGGTTGGCCCGGACCGCCTCGTCTCTCTCATCCTGGCTCCGCAGGTTAGACTGCCGCAGGTCGCGCGCTTCCTCGAGTAGCTGGGCGCGCATGACATTCAGGGCGTGCTCCACCTCGCTCAACTCGTCTGGCTTGCTGGGTGGTTTACGCCGCAGTTTCAACGGTGCAATCAACGCGTCGAAATTCAGTCGCTTGATGTAATCGGAAATAGCTTCCAGGTGACGGGTGAGGGTCAGCCTGACGATCAGGAGCAAGCCTAGGGTGCCGAGCATAACGATCAGGCTCTGGAACATCAGCAATAGGAGCCCGCGGCCAATAATCTCGTCGTAGACGGTTGCCAGGGAAGAGCTGATGGTCAACGTTCCCAGTTCCTGGGGTGGGCGGCCTTCGCTATTGAGCACGATGGTGTAGTGCTGTTCGATATGCTCGTGTTCGACGGGCTGACCGGCCCGGAAGATTTCGCCGGTTTCAGACTGAACCTCGGCGTATTGCATGGACGGGAACGCCAGCAGCCCCTCAAGGCTGGTTTCGACCGCCTCCATATCCAGCATCCAGAGGTTCTTGCTGAGGATGGGAAGTAGCATCTCGGCGACCCGGTTCTGCACGTCCATCAGGTTGCTCTTGCGCTGTTCGAACTCGCCCACCATCTGGGCACCGGTCGCTACCAGAGACAACAGGAGGCTGAACAGCAAGACGTAGACCAACAATCTTGCCGCGAGGGGGCGAATGCCAAGCTTTCGGAGGGATAATCGTAATGCCACGCTACCGTTTCCCTGGTTTTGAGACCGTCCAAGGCTGCATAGGTACAGCTTGGTGGTTGCTCGTTTTGCGACTCCGGCATGTGTCTTCGGTCAGTTGGCCGTGTTTCATGCTGAAGCGCCATCCCTGGCATTTCGCGGAGTCACCGGGCACAAGCACAGCTCGACCGGCTCGCAGAATCGAAGGGTGAGACCTTCAACGTGGCAGCATGTCCGTATGCCGCAACCCTGTGTTATATGGACGCTGTAGCGCCGGATAGATGGCGCTCAACAAACCTGTAATATGTCGCCAGAACGGATTGTCAGTCTAGCAGACTTACCGTCAAAACGGTCACCTGGTGATCGTCAAATCGGAAGCGCACATTGTGGTCGTATAGGTGTGCGCCATAGATCCGTTCTTCGATCCTCCCACGCCGAAATGACGGGCGTGGATCGTAGGCCACCACGTCTTCGATCAGAGCCCTGAAATCGGGATAGCGCGCCGGATCCAGTGCCGCCAGTTGCCGGTCCGCTTCAGCGTCGAAAATGACAGGGAATCGCTCGGTCGGCGGTGTTGAGGCCCACGGGATTTGCGCCTCGGGAATCGCGTCGGCAAACGGCAGGTAGGGTTTGATGTCGAGTATTGGCGTACCGTCGATCAGATCGTGCTCCCGGACGCGTAGAACCAGCTCCCCATCGCGACGACACAAGCCTTCGTTGCGAACCACCGAGAGTCCCAGACTGTTCGGCCGGAAAGGCGAACGGCTGGCGAAGACGCCAATCTTCCGGTTACCCCCCAGTCGTGGAGGCCGGATAGTCGGGCGCCACTCAGCACGGACCGCCTCGTGGAACTGGAAGGTCAGCCAGATATGCGAGCAATCCTCCAGTCCACGAAAGGCATCTTCACGGTTAAAAGGCGGCTGGATTACCAGGTCGGCCCAGGCGTGACGAGTCAATCCCGGCTGCCGCGGAACGCCAAACTTGTCCCGGAAGCAGGAGCGGGTGATGGCAATGGGGGTCAGTGTGAGCGCTTCTTCGGCTGGCCGCGAAAGGTGCCTGCTCATCGGATACTCCGGGAGAAGAACATCTCGATACGCAAGGTCAGGGATGTGGTTTCACCGAAGTCGTCATCGCGATAAAAGTTGACGGCCGGGATGACCTCGCCATAGAGCCAGGTATCGTAAAGGCGATAGCGATAGGTCATATCGGCAAAATATTCGGTAGTGCGCCATGTCGGATTGCTTTCCCCAATGACGCCGATCCGTGGGTTCAGTTCGGCTCGATTGTTTAGTCGATCGTAGAGGCTCAGGATTTGCGAGAACTCGAAATTGCGGTCCTTATGGACCCAGCGAAGCTCAGAACCACTGAGAAAATGCCACTCGCCAATGGGCCGGGAAAATTCTACCTGGGTGCTTTCACCCCAGCCATCCACGTGGAAATAGTAGATGCGCTGGTCAATCTCCAACTGCCAGTTGTCCACGAGATCGAATCGCGCCCGCGACCGCGCGCGCCAGAAAGCGTCCGGCGGGAAGTGTAGGCGAGCGCCTACATCATTGCTCAGGTTGAGGGTCTCTGTGAGTTGGGTGATGTAACGTAGCGCGCCGGTAGTCTCGGATTCGGAGCGTTCAGCGTCGGTCAACTGGCGGTCCCGGTCACGTTCAGACAGTGATCTGGTCTCCTCGCTCTCGCTTTCGATAACCAGCCGTAGCTTTTCTTCCAGCGTTGGCAGGTCCAGTCTGAAACGGGCTTCCGGTTCCAGTTGGGCAAGGTCGCCGGTTTCATGGCGAGTAGCGAAGCCCAGGCGTAAATAGCTCTCGTTGTCGGGCAAGGCTTGCTCGTCCCCTGAAAGCGTGCGATCCGCCCAGGCGCCAACCTGCTGGACTTGGTCAGAGCGACGGTAATGCTCCTTGATGACCCAGTCAGACGACCTGAGCCACCAGGAGTCCTGTGCAGGGTATTGGGTCTCGTCGGGCGAGTAGGTAAAAAACGATGGCTCCACACTCTCCATGCCCGGAGGCGAGAGAAACTTGTTATCAGGATCTTCTGTCGCCGCAACCAGCCTGCCTGGCAGTAAAACAGAGGCGATCATCGTGAAATAGAGGCTTTTAGCCGCTAGGGGTTTCCAAGGCATTACGTAGCGCTTCAGCTTGTTCTTGTAGGATGTGGGGGCGAGTCTTGGGTCCAAACAGGCCAGTTACGTGAAGTAAAAGCCGGCCGGCAGATTTCAGGCTATCGCCTTTTTCTCGCGGGATCACATGGATATGGGTATGGGGCAGTGTCTGGTTGGCAGCCTTGCCATCGTTAATCAGCAGGTTGGTACCGTCCACGCCCCAGCCGACGACGCGTTGTGCTTTGAGTATATTTCGTGCCACGGAAAACAGGTGATTCGAGACCGGGTCGGATAGTTCGGTGATTTGCACCACATGCGTTTTCGGGATAACCAGGACATGTCCTCGACCAAGCGGATGGATATCCATGAACGCGCAGCAGTGTTCGTCTTCAAATACCCGTGCCGCGGGCGCCCGTCCCTGGCCGATCTGGCAAAATACGCAATCCATTTACGGAATCTCATCCCAATAAGTCGTTGGATACTTGGGTCTTTGGATAGCAAGTATCGCAGTTTTTCAGCCTTCGTCACTTAGCTTGTGATGGATGCTGCGGACTTGATCTGCCACTTCCTCGACGGGCCGGGTGTTATCGACAACGATATCGGCACTTTCCAGCCTCTTCTTGCGGTTCATCTGCGCGGCGACAATCCGCTCGACCTGCGCGCGATCATTATCGTCCCTGGCCATTGTGCGCTCTATCTGCGTCTCTACCGGAACATCCACCACGATGACCTGCTCGACGAGCTGGTGCTGATCGGTCTCGAGCAATAGTGGTGATACGAGTAGAACGTAACCGGCTTTGTACTCCTGCGGAACATGCGCGTCAGGCGTCAGCCAGAGCTGGCGCATCAGCTCATCACGGATGATCGGATGCAGCAACTTCTCGAGCCAATCCCGTTCGGCAGGTGCCTCGAAGACGATGCGACGCAAAGCGGCACGGTCCAGGGCGCCTTGCGCTGTGAGAATAGCCGGCCCGAAATGGTCTGCTATTTTTGCTAATGCTGACGTACCGGGTTCCACAACTTCTCGGGCTACGGTATCGGCATCGACCGCATGCACGCCTTCCTGTTCGAAGAGGCGAGCAACCGTCGACTTCCCGCTGCCGATCCCGCCTGTCAGACCGATGACTCTCAAACGAATATTCCTGCCGGAAATGGAAAAGTACGCTCTGCAATCAGTGTTCTACAGGAAGGGCTGCGCTTAGCCCCTCAGGTAGCTGAACCACAGTGCCTGGATCTCAGGCCCAAACCATAACGCCAAAAGCCCAGCGATGGCGAGATAAGGGCCGAAAGGAATGGGTACTTCACGACCATGGCCTTTAAAGGCGATCAAACTCAGGCCGATAACAGCACCCACCACGGAAGAGAGCAGAATCACAGCCGGCAGCAACTGCCACCCCAGCCAAGCGCCGAGAGCGCCCAGCAGCTTGAAATCCCCGTGCCCCATGCCTTCTTTACCGGTTACCAGCTTGAAGAGCCAGTAGACGGACCAGAGTGACAGGTAACCGAATATGGCGCCCCAGAAGGCGCTGGTGAAATCAGTCAGAATGCCGAAGTAGTTAAGAATTAAGCCCAGCCAGAGTAGGGGCAGCGTGATGCTGTCTGGTAGTAATTGAGTGTCGAAGTCGATAACCGTCAGGGCAATCAGAGCCCAGACCAAGAGCAGCGCCCAGAGACCTTCCAGTGTCGCTCCCAGTAGGTAAACCGTGAACACCGAGAGAATCGCAGTCGCAGCCTCGATAAAGGGATAGCGTGCCGAGATTGATGTCTTGCAAGAGCTGCATTTACCGCGGAGGAGCAGATAGCTGATGACCGGGATGTTCTCCCAAGGCTTGATCTCGTGGCCGCATTTGGGGCACGTGGAATTGGGATAGGAGAGGTTGATCTTTTCTGACTTTTTGCGTTGCTTTTCAGGGAGCTTGAGGAACTCCTCGCATTGGCAGCGCCAGTCCTGCTCCATCATCTTGGGGAGGCGGAGGATGACTACGTTTAGGAAGCTGCCTATACAGAGGGCGAGGACAATGACTGCGGGATAGAGTAGCCAAGAGGTACTCAAGAATGCTTGAAGAGTTGGCATGAGGAAGCTTGATTTTAAAGGAGAAAAGCGCCATCTGGCTGATGGCGCACGAATACCTTTTTGTTAGACGACCTGGCCCATTTGAAAGATTGGCAGGTACATACCAACAATTAGACCGCCGACCAGCACCCCGAGAACGGCCATGATCATCGGTTCCATCAAAGCCGTGAGGTTGTCGACCATATCGTCAACAACAGATTCGTAGTGGTCAGCGACTTTTTCTAGCATGGAATCGAGGTTACCGGATTCTTCCCCGATGGCGGTCAGTTGAATTGCCATCACGGGGAAAACTCCCGCCGAGCGCATGGATGCTTGAAGCTGAGTACCACTTGAAACTTCATCTCTGATTCGAAGTACAGCATCGCGGTAAATCGCGTTGCCGGTTGCACCTGCAACGGACTCGAGAGCGTCGACAAGGGGAACGCCTGATGCGAATGTTGTAGATAACACTCGACCAAATTTGGCGACAGCCGATTTATCTAGAATTTCGCCGACAATAGGGAGCTTCAAGACATATTTATCGACCAAGTCAGAAAATTTCTGAGAGCGTCTCTTGGCTTCTTTGAATGCGAAGATAGCTCCAACTATTCCAATGAGTACAATAAACCACCAAGCCTGCATCCACTCGGAGATTCGAATAATAAATTGCGTGAAAACCGGTAGGTCCGCGCCAAAGCCTTGAAATAGAGATTCGAATTGAGGTACGACCTTCACCAGCAGTATGGCGGTAACAACGATCGCCACCGCGACGACAGCAGCTGGATATGTCATCGCTTTTTTTACTTTTTTCTTAAGTGTCTCGGTTTTCTCAAGGTATGTGGCGATACGGTCAAGCATTTGTTCCAATGCGCCTGCCTTCTCGCCTGAATCAACAAGGTTGCAGTAGAGATCATCAAAGTACTTGGGGTGCCGGCGGAGGGAGCCGGCAAAACTAGTACCTGCAGCGATATCATTACGGATCGCGATCACTAGTTCTTGCAGTCCTTTATTATCGAGACCGTCTGCTACGATATCAAAGCTCTGAACTAGCGGTACGCCCGCCTTCATCATGGTCGCCAATTGACGCGTAAGCATTGCAATATCGAACGGCGTGATCTTCTTGCTTCCGCCGAACAATGGTTTAGGTTTTTTTCTAACCTTGCTAGGAACAATCCCCTGCTTTCTTAGCTGTGCTTTTACCAAAGCCAAGCTCGAACCGGCGAGTTCGCCGTTGGTCTTGTTACCTTTACGGTCCTTACCTTCCCATACAAAGGTAGACAGCTTCTGTGCATTTTCTGCCATGTTTAATCCTTCGTCACGCGGTTCGCTTCTTCGAGACTGGTCATGCCGTCAATGACTTTCTTCAAGGCTGACTGCCTCAAGTTTGCGAAGCCTTCCGCCTGAGCCTGTTTTGCAATCTGGATGGAGCTAGCCTCTTCCATGATCATGTTGGCCAGCTCATCCGTAATCTTCACCACTTCGTAAATCCCGACGCGACCTTTATATCCACCATTGCATTTATCACAGCCCTTGGGTCGGTACAAAGTAAAGCCTGTTTCAATTTGTTGCTCTGTGAAGCCTTCCTTCAAAAGAACGTCCTTGGGGACATCTAGAGGCTCTTTGCAGCTACATAAGCGTCGGGCAAGTCGCTGGGCAATAATTAAGCTTACGGAAGTTGCAATGTTAAAAGCGGGAACGCCCATGTTCATCATTCGGGTCAGTGTTTCTGGGGCGCTGTTAGTATGTAGCGTCGAGAGCACCAAGTGGCCTGTTTGGGCAGCCTTGATAGCTATATTGGCGGTTTCCAGATCCCGGATCTCACCGACCATGATGACGTCCGGATCCTGACGCAGGAATGCGCGAAGGGCTTCAGCGAAGCCGAGGCCAACCTTGGTGTTGACGTTAACCTGGTTGATGCCTTCGAGATTGATTTCCGCCGGATCCTCGGCGGTGGAAATATTGCGTTCCTGAGTATTGAGGATATTTAGGCCGGTATAGAGCGAGACTGTCTTACCCGAACCCGTAGGGCCTGTAACCAGAATCATGCCCTGAGGCTGTTCCAGCGCCTCCATATACATTTGCTTTTGTTCATCCTCATAGCCCAGAGCATCAATGCCGAGTTTGGCAGAGCTTGGGTCCAATATTCGCAGTACGATCTTTTCGCCCCAAAGTGTCGGCAGGGTGTTTACCCGGAAGTCGATGGCTTTGGTCTTGGACAGCTTCATCTTGATACGGCCGTCTTGAGGTACGCGGCGCTCTGAAATATCCAATTGAGCCATGATCTTTACGCGAGCGGAGATCTTCGGTGCCAACTTTATGGAGGGCTTGGACATTTCCTTAAGAATGCCATCGGTTCGATAGCGAACTCGATAGGTCTTTTCATAAGGTTCAAAATGAATATCCGAAGCTCCGCCACGGATAGCGTCAAGAAGAACTTTATTCACGTACTTGACGATAGGTGCATCGTCTATGTCAGCGGCTGTAACGCCGGCGTCTTCACGTTCATCGTCCCCGCCCTCCACATCGATGTCTTCAAGATCGCTGTCGTCAAGATCTCCCATGGAGGTGTCGCTGGATTCGAGGTAGCGGTCAATGAGTTCTCTGAGTCGAGAGTCATCGACTAGCACGGCGTCGGTACTCAGGCCGGTATTGAACTTGATCTCATCGAGCGCCTGGATATTTGTCGGATCGGAAACCGCGATAAAGAGGCGCTTACCCCTCTTGTAGAGTGGTAGAGCGTTATGTTTCCTGACGAGTTTCTCGTCGACGATCTTCTCCGGCAGCATTTCAGGAGCGAAAGAACTTAGATCCAGTACCGAAACACCAAACTCCATTGCGGCTGAAAACGCCAGCCCACGGCTATCGGCTAGATTGTTTTGCACAAGATAGGTGATGAGCGGGATCTTATTATTGGATGCCTGGATAAAAGCATCGCGAGCAGCGGCTTCGTCCAGCAGTCCGTCTTCAACGAAGCGGCGTGCAAGCCCGGTAAGAGTAACGTTCTGATTGCTAGGAGGCATAGGCAGCTTTAAACGCTCGATGGTTCCCGTTAGTCGACGAAGTAGTTTAGATGGCAGGCCAAGGTTTGGAAAGTTATGGAGCGGTGGGTTTTTGAGATCTTTTGTAAATAGCAGGACTGGGTGACGTGGAGCGTCACAATTTGCGTTAAACGGTCATCGTTCGTCGTATCAGTTACTAGGGTCATGTTTCATGTCGTCCCTATTGTGCTGAAAAATATGGCAAAAAATTTTTTTATGCGGTTGGCACGATATATGTAGAGACTTGGTCAGGCTGTCCGTGACGGACGTGTCAAACCAAAATTGAAGAATTGGAGAAGTATATGAAACGTGTGCAGCAGGGTTTTACCTTGATCGAATTGATGATCGTGGTTGCAATTATCGGTATTTTGGCAGCTGTTGCCATTCCTGCTTACCAAGACTATACAACTCGCGCCCGTATGGCCGAGCCTGTATCCCTGATGTCTGCAGCAAAGCTGGATATCTATGAGCGTATGGTATCTGAGGGCGCATGGCCTGACGATAGTGACGGTGAAGAGATTGTCGATCGTATTGCGTCGCAATCTGATCTCGTAAGTGCGGCTGATTATACCGCTGGCGCCACGACTGCCGATGCAACTCTAGTCGAGCTTACACTTGCCAATACCGGTGATGCTACGAATCTGGACAGCAAGAAGCTGAACTTCACGCTAACTCCGTCGGCGAACGGGCTGGCTGTGACATGCTGGACTGATATTGATTCAGACTACTACAATCGTATTCCGAACGAATGCCGTAACGACAGCGCATCCTAAAACGCTGCTGAAGTTGGTATAAACCCCAGCCCGGTGACCAGCACATCACCGGGCTGGGGGTTATTTGAGGGTCTTCCTTTGACATTCGTCCGGAGTGTTTGGTGGTATTTTTCTGTTTTCCTCATTTTCGTCCTATTTTTCTTCGCGTTTTTTGGTGGGATAGTGCGAGTACTTGGGGTTGGAGGGTTTGATCAGGTCAGAGTTGCTCTTGTTTCCTATCTGGCTGTTTCTGTAGTTCTTTCTGTCCTTTTTTTTAACTGGCGTTCTTCTAGAAGTCCTAGTGCTATATTGTTTCTGCTCGGTACTCTGCTTTTCGTATTATCTAGTCTGATCTCAGATCATCTGTATGCAGTGTCGAAGTTTTGGCTGGCAAACCTTTCCTATTTTTTGTTCGCCCTGTTGTTTGTCTTCGTGTTTTTCTCTTCGCAATCTCCTCAGTTTCGTATCACTCTGGCTCAAGTCGTAATATGCGCAGTATTCGTCTTTTCATTAGTTTACCTTTCATTATATGTTGCTTTATTGGTGGCTGGAGGTATGCAAAGTTTCAGAGGTGCGATAATTGGCTCGGGTTTTGCAAATATCAACTTTTTAGGCCAAGTGGCTACATGGTGCATACCCTTGTTGTCCGCTGCGGCTTCATATGAATATAGGTATCGTCGCCAACTAATTAGAATACTATCATTTTCTCTTATGTCTGGATTGTGGTTCATCGTATTGAGCGTCTCAATCCGGGGGACGATTCTTAGTATAGCCTTATCTAGTGTTTTTCTATTTCTTGTATTTGGAGGTAGAAGTAGGAATCATGTATATCCGGCTTTACTCTCCTTTGTTCTTGCCTTTTTGTTATGGGTGGCAGTCACTCAATTTGTTATAGATTCCAAAGATCTTATTTCCAATGAGTTTGTTGTAGACCCAACGGGGCGCGTAATGTTATGGAGAGAGGCTTGGGGCATGAGCTTCGTAAATTTCCCTTGGGGTATGGGAGGTGAATCATGGATATTGCACGCACCGGTAGACGGTAATTTTATTTCTAACTTGTCCCACGGTCATCCCCATAACACATATTTTTTGTTTGCTGCGGAGTATGGGTGGGTTTCGCTTCTTGGATTGGCGTTAGTTTTTCTTGCTTTTGCATTAAGGATTAGATATTTCAAAATGACCGTTAAGCTGTCCAGTAAGGCCGATTCGGCAAAAGTTATGCTGACTCTTGGTTTTATTTATTCGTGCGTCTCTGGTCTACTTCATGCCGGTGTTTCTGGCAATCTGCTGATGCCAAGTTCGGCGATAGTTGGTGTTACTTGTTTGTCTTCTTTGTGGGCATTGCTGGAGGCTGAATCTTCCGGCTTTATTGTCTCGAACAACCAAGTGCGCGGCTCGAATGTTCTTGTGCCTATTTGTATGGTGCTAATGCTTTCTACATGGGCGATTTTGTGGTCTAGGGGTGTTTATGACTATTGGGAATCAATGAAACTCGATGGCGGGCGTTATTCAGAGGGAGGAGTAACGTACTACCCTAGATTTTGGCTGCATGGATATGCTGCAGATTTGCCCGCTTCTTATCAATCCGTGCATTGAAAGTTTGGCTCTCAAGTGCAGGTGCAAGTGCAGGGGTCAGATTGAACTAGCCTCAGTTATACGGACACTCGGTTAAGAGACAGCGTGTCGTTGTTTATACTCAAAAGGGTGTCATGTAATCCAATAAACTTTGTCGAGCCTGCTGGTGTGTCCGGTATCGATGGTGCCGTACATGCTCGGTCTTCAACGTATGGAAGAGGCTCACCATTGCCGCATTATCGAGGCAGTTGCCTTTACGACTCATGCTGGGCTCGATGCCATTAAGGGTTAGCAGTGCCTGGTACTGAGCGGTGCGGTACTGAACGCCCTGGTCGGTATGAAGCATGAGCTTGTCCGGTTTGCCGCGTCGCCCTAAAGCCATCTCCAGTGCCTCTGTAGCCAGGTTTCGACTAGGGCCGCCATTTTCGACCAGCCTACAATCATGCGTGAGAACAGGTCCATGAAGGCGGAGAGGTACAGCCAGCCTTCTGCGGTGGAGATGAAGGTAATATCGCCCACCCAGCGCTGATTCGGTGCCTCAGCCGAGAAGCACCTGAGCAGCCGACGCTCAACGATGTGTTCGAAGGTTTGGCCACGACAGGAACGTTGCCAGACCTTGGCTAGAGCGGTCACCAGACCCGCCTGGCGCTTGAGCTTCGCAATGCGGTTCACACCGCCCAGAACCCCTTGGCTGAGCAACTCCTTCCTGATCCTAAGCGGACAGTAGGCGTGCCGATTCTGATGGTGAACCTGCTCGATCTGCTGCAGCAGTGCCCTGTTGGCTCGGACCCGACCGGGCTCAGGACGAGATCCTGAATATGTATGTCTTCCGGAATCTCACCGAAGTCCGGCAGCGGACCGAGTCGTGGATGGCCGAATACAACGACGAACGTCCCCACGATTCACTGGAAGACCTGACGCCATGGGAATATCTGGCGAGACACCAACAGACGGAAAACTCTAATCAGCGGTGCAACTAAAACAAGGATGTTTACAGGCGGACCCAAGCGCGTGATGGTAAGGCGGGATGCTCGGCCTGTTTCTCATTGCCGTATGCGCCTTTATTCGAGGGTATGGGCAAACCAGTCAAAGCGGCCGTCTTCCTAGGGCGACGCATTCTGAGCCCCCGCTACTACGCGTAGTTTAAGGGCTCAATATAGAATAGCTTTGGATGAAGTCACACTCATCGCCAAACGCGGAGCATAGCTATGACTTGGTACGTTCTACGGCACAAACCAAATCAGGGCGATCGCGCGGTAGAGCACCTACAAAGTCAGGAAGTTGCTTGCTTCTATCCCAAGATCGAAGTCGAGAAGGTCAAAGCTGGTCGGCGTTTTAAAAGGCTTGAAGCGCTTTTCCCCGGTTACATCTTTTTCAGAATGGAACCCGACGACCCTCAATGGGCAAAGCTTCGCTCAACTCGAGGTGTACTACGCGTAGTCAGTTTTGCCGGGAATCCTGCACCGGTTGGTGACGATGTCATCGCTCAGATTAAAGAAGGCATGCAAGCCATCGCGGAGCGGGGTGGTATGAAGCCTGGCCAGCCCATTGAGATTCAGGAAGGTCCCTTTAAAGGCTTTAGCGCGATTTTTCAAACCTACGACGGTGACACCCGAGCCATTGTTCTGCTTGAGTTTTTGCAGAAGCAACAGCGGGTGCGCATGCCGGTATCTTCCATAAAACGCTAATCAAAGACTACTCTGAAACGCCACCCTACAAGTTCGTCACTCACTGAAACTGCAAAAATCCTCCAAAATGCCGTAGAATTCGGCTCCTTCCGTAACGCGTACCAATCACCGGTAAGCTTATACCCATCAGGCTTTACGGACAGTTATTGAACCACTGTCACGGATGGCGTATGCCTCAAAGCACTGAAATGGGTGGGTGGGGCGGTAGCGTGCCGGCTTGGCCAATAAGATGTAGCAGGTATTGCAGATGAATAGTGCTTACGAGCAGCAACAAAAGCTGGACGATGACATAAGTTTGGTAGATCTCGCCGCGGTATTCGTTCGGCGGCGGTTTGTATTTTATATCGTATTCATCATCGTGACGTTAGCCGGCCTAGCATACGCTCTGCTTGCATCGGACAAGTATGAGTATGTGAGCCTCTTGGAAGTGGCCAAACTGGGAGACGGTAAATCGGTTGAGCAACCCCATACAGTTATTGCGACTATAGAGAATCGCTGGTTGCCGGAGGTCGGCGTACGTTTCCGAGCGGAAATGGATATGAAGCTTCCTTTCGAAGTAAAGGCTAGCAATCCAGAGCAGACCAGTCTGGTCCGTCTGGTGTCGGAGGCAGAACAAGAAAGCGCTGATTTGGTAGAAAAAATTCATACAACGTTAATTGAAAAAGTAAAAGAACATCAGAATGGCTCGCTCAAAATTGAGGAGAAAAGTCTCCAGCGTCAGGTCAAATCTTTGGACGACGTGATTCAAGCGCTTGAAGGACAACAGAATGCGGGCGAAGCTTTAGCGAGCGCAATCGAGAAGCGAGTGAACCTGGAGAGTGAGCTGGAACAGCTCAAGCCGGTGGATGAGCTTGTCGTGAGTCGCCAGAGTGCCGACAAAACTGAGCCGCGGCGAGTGCTAATTGTGGTGGTAGCCGGCATTTTGGCTGGCGCTGGTGGTATTTTTGCCGTGTTCCTCGCTGAATTTTGCGTTTTGGTGAGGGCCAAATTGAGAGTAGACATAAAGTAGAGGCTGTAATAAGGGGGTATATTTCAACGAAAATGTATATTTAGGATCTTGGAGATGTTGAGTAACACATGAAGCTACTAGTTACAGGTGGGGCGGGCTTCATTGGCTCTGCCGTTATTCGCCATATTATCCACGATACGACGGATCAAGTGGTCAATCTAGATAAGCTGACTTATGCCGGCAACTTGGAGAGTTTGGCAGAAGTAAGCGATAGTGAGCGATATGTCTTTGAGAAAGCGGATATCTGTGATCGAGCGGAAATGGACCGTATTTTTGACGAGCATCGTCCTGATGCGGTCATGCATCTCGCCGCAGAAAGCCACGTCGATCGCTCTATCGATGGTCCCGCAGCCTTCATCGAGACCAATATAGTTGGTACTTACACGTTACTGGAAGCGGCCCGTCAATACTGGAATGCCTTGGATTTGAGACGGAGGTCGAGCTTCCGCTTCCATCACATAAGCACTGACGAAGTATATGGTGACCTGGAAGGGTCGGATGACCTGTTCACCGAAACAACCTCCTATGCGCCAAGCTCGCCTTATTCGGCAAGTAAAGCCGGTTCTGACCACCTAGTGCGCGCGTGGCACCGGACTTATGGTTTGCCTGTTTTGGTAACTAATTGTTCTAACAATTACGGACCTTATCACTTTCCTGAGAAACTCATACCTCTGATGATACTCAACGCTCTGGAAGGTAAGCCGCTACCCGTCTACGGTCAAGGCGAGCAGATCCGGGACTGGCTATATGTGGAAGACCACGCCCGAGCGTTATATAAGGTAGTGACAAAAGGTAAGGTGGGTGAAACTTACAATGTTGGTGGTCACAACGAGAAACAAAATATTGAGGTGGTACATGCCCTCTGTGAGCTCCTACAGGAGTTCCGTCCTCGAAAGGGCCATTACAGGGAGCTAATTACTTATGTAAAAGACCGCCCGGGCCACGACATGCGCTACGCGATTGATGCAACGAAGATTCAGAATGAACTCGGTTGGACGCCAAAAGAAACCTTCCAAACTGGCATTCGAAAGACCGTACTTTGGTATCTGACGAACATCGACTGGTGCAAGCGTATTCAAGATAGCAGCTACCAACGAGAGCGCTTGGGCGTATCGGGATGAGACAGCGAAATGGAATTTCTGAGTGGTCAAGCACCGCGTTAGTAGTTTTCAAATCACCAAACTAAAGGGCGATTGAACGTGAAAGGAATCATCCTTGCAGGCGGCTCCGGCACGCGCCTATATCCCATAACGCTAGGCACTTCCAAACAGCTTCTGCCGGTGTACGACAAACCGATGATTTACTACCCTCTTTCCGTACTCATGCTCGCAGGTATTCGGGATATCCTCATCATAACGACGCCTGAAGACCAGGCTGGTTTTAAACGAGCATTGGGTATGGGCGATAAGTTCGGGATAAATCTGAGCTACGAAGTACAACCACGTCCGGAGGGACTCGCCCAAGCTTTCATTATTGGGGAAGAATTCATAGGTAGCGACAGCGTATGCTTAGTGCTGGGTGACAACATTTTCTATGGCCAAGGGTTCACTCCCAAATTGCAACAATCGGCCCGGCGTATTGATGGGGCCACCGTCTTTGGTTATCAGGTAAAAGATCCCGAGCGCTTTGGTGTAGTAGAATTTGACGAAAGCAAACGCGCAATTTCCCTCGAAGAAAAGCCTGAACATCCGAGATCCCATTACGCAGTTACCGGTCTTTATTTCTACGATAACAGCGTCGTAGAAATTGCCAAAAAGGTAAAGCCCAGCAACCGAGGCGAACTGGAAATTACCTGCATAAATCAGGTCTATATGGAGCAAGGTAAGCTAAATGTTGAGCTGTTGGGTCGGGGGTTCGCATGGCTGGACACTGGAACACACGAAAGCCTATTGGAGGCCGCTCAGTTTGTGGAAACTGTTGAAAAGCGTCAAGGGTACAAAATCGCTTGTCTTGAAGAAATTGGCCTTAATCAAGGCTGGCTTACCAAAGAACAGTTTCTGCAGCAAGCCAGCCGGCTTCAGAAAAACGGTTACGGCCAATACTTACTAGATATACTGGAAGGCACAAAATGATCCCTGTCACTAAGCCGTACCTACCAAGCCGGGAAAAGCTGAACCGGTACCTTGATGATATATATGACAGCAATGTGTTAACCAACAACGGCCCGCTGGTACAGACACTTACTAGTAGACTTGAAGATTTTCTCGAAGTTGAAAATCTACTCCTGGTTTCAAATGGTACTCTTGCGCTACAAATTGCTTATCGCGCGCTCGGTATTAACAAGTTGGTCGATCGTAAACCTGCTGAAGCGATTACAACACCTTTTACGTTCATCGCTACGGCAAGCTCATTGAAGTGGGATGGTATTCAGCCATCGTTTTCAGATATCGACCCGGAAAGCTGGTGTATAGCGCCAGAGAGCATCGAAGCGCAGATTACACTACAAACCCGCGCTATCATTCCTGTGCATGTATTCGGCAACGCTTGCGATGTAGAAGCTATCGGACGAATTGCTCACAAGTACAACTTAAAAGTCATTTACGATGCTTCCCACGCTTTTGGCGTAAAATATAAAGGCGAGAGCCTACTAAAGCAGGGAGATGCTGCCACGCTTAGTTTTCACGCTACGAAACTATTCCATACCGGTGAGGGGGGCGCAATTGTCTTCAAGCGCCAAGAGGATTTGGAGCGAGCCAGGAAAATGATTAATTTCGGAATAACCGCGCCTGAAAGCATGGAGGAGATCGGCATCAACGCGAAGATGAGTGAGCTCCAGGCAGCGATGGGTTTGTCTGTTTTGGATGAAATGCAAGATAACCTTAGAGCGAGGAAGAAAGCGTGGGAGGGCTACTATCAAAAGGTCCCATCGCACTTTACCAAACAAAAAATAAATAAAAATATCACATATAATTACGCATACTTTCCGGTAATGCTGAAAAATCAAGACGAAGTTAAAAAGTTGTTGTTATTCTTAGCTGAAAAAAATATCTTTCCGAGGCGCTATTTTTATCCATCACTTGAGAGTGTTAAGTTTCTGGAGAATGAAAAGCCGATGCCAGTTTCTGCCTCCGTCTCCTCAAGAATTCTATGCCTTCCACTCTATTTCGGTTGCGACTTTGAAAGAGTTGTTGATTCAATTTGGAGATTGTACTAATGGCGTTTCTAGCTTGTGATCAGCTTAAGTCTATAGGGTTCTCTGAGTTAGGTAATAACGTATTAATATCTGACAAAGCCTCCATTTATAATCCCGAAAATATCAAAATTGGAAGCAATGTCAGGATAGATGATTATTGTGTGCTCTCCGCCGGTGACGGTGGGATTTTTATTGGAAACTATGTTCATATTGCTGTTTTCTCGTTATTAATCGGCGCAGGCTCAATACATCTAGATGATTTTAGCGGTTTGTCATCTAGAGTCGCCGTCTATAGCAGTAACGATGATTATTCAGGGGGTTCCCTTACCAATCCTACAGTTCCCGACCAGTTTAAACGTGTGAAAGTATCTAATGTTTACATTGGAAAACATGTAATTATTGGCTCTGGCGCAGTCGTTCTTCCTGGGGTGACTATTAACAAAGGTGCAGCGGTGGGTTCACTTAGTCTAGTTGTTAAAGATTGCCAGGAATTTAAAATATATTCTGGAGTGCCGGCTAAGCCAATAAAAAATAGAAGTAGGAATATCGAGAATCTGGAAAAAGAACTGCTTAGTTTGTCATGAGGATACTTCACGTCGCAACAGACGATAAATTCATAGATCACGCGTTTGATCTATTCGAAGCTGCGTTTCCAAAGCAAAATGACGTACTTATAATTTCGAAGTCTTTCAATTTAAAGTACGTTAAACTGGTTCCTAAAAAACTTTCTTTGGTCCGATTTTCAATCAAAAGGCGGCCAAAGGTACGAAGATCGTTTTATGAAAACTACGACGCGGTTTTTTTTCATTCGCTTGACGATTTAATTTACCCAGAAGTTTACAATATCCCCGAGCATCTACCAAAGATTTGGCTAGGATGGGGGTATGACTACTACGAATTGATTGGTACCTCAAGCGAATTGCTTCTTCCAAAAACACGGCTATTAATTGACGAATTAAGAAAAAATAATACTTTAAGAATTGTCGGTGCTAGTTTTGGTCGCGCCTTGCTGGCACTAGGTTTTTCTAAATCGCGAGAAAAGGCGATAGAAAAGATATCGCTGTTTTCGCCGGTGCTACCTAATGAATACGAGCTGGTTCGAAAAGCCAGAAAGTGGCAAGACTTCCCTCGAAGCGCAAGTTGGAATTATGGCACCATCGAAGACAACTTAATTAGAGGATTTGAAAGACACCAAGTAAGTGGCGATGCGATCTTGGTTGGCAATAGCGCTTCGCCGAACTGTAATCATGCAGAAGCTTTTGATTTTCTCCTGGCACAAAATCTAAAAAATAGAAAATTTATTGTTCCTCTTAGTTATGGAAATAAGCTATACGCTAGGAAAGTTATAGAGTCAGGGGAATGTTATTTCGGTGTGGACTTTGTTCCGCTACAAGAATTTTTACCTATAAAAGATTACGTGGCTATGATAAAAAAATGCGGCTACGTAATAATGAATCATAGACGGCAACAGGCAGTCGGCAACATCGTAATCATGCTGTACTTGGGGGCCAGAGTATTCGTTCGAGAAGAAAATTTGGTTTATACCTTTTTTAAAAAATTGGGTGTGTCACTCTCAACTGTTCAGGAACTTGAAGTGAATCCGGGTCTACTTAATCTACCGCTTTCTGACGAGGAGCGTGAAACGAACAGGAAGGCAGTAAGTGTTTACTGGTCACGTGAGCGGGGTATTGAGAGAACTAATATTCTGGTTGAGCAAGCTGTTGGTAATATAAGTTGATCACTAGCGTTGAAACTATCATATTGAGTGGATGGCGTGCATGACTCCCAAGCAGATTGCGCTGTTCGCCATTGGCCCTTTAGGCGGCTCCTGTCTGGGCCTCGTTACGTTGCCCCTAGTTACTTGGTATTTTTCACAGGAAGACGTTGGCCGTATGGCTATGCTTCAGGTTACTCTCAGCTTTAGCACCTTGCTGTTCAGCTTGGGCTTAGATCAGGCATATGTGAGGGAATTCCACCAAAGCCATAATCAACCGGCGTTATTAAAAAGTGTTATCCTGCCTGGTCTCGTTTTTTTGCTTTCCACGCTTGCTGTGCTTTTAACAATGGGAGGGGCTGTATCAAAATGGTTGTTTGATGTTTCCTCGTTGCAATTGAGCGTTTTAGTAGCTATAGCACTTTTGGCCTCCTTTATTTCTCGGTTTTTGTCGCTTGTCCTCAGAATGAATGAGCGAGGTCTAGCTTTTTCAATGAGTCAAGTGGTGCCGAAGCTTTTACTACTTGTAATTATAATTGGTTATGTACTTTTGGACGGCGCAAAAAATTTGACTAATCTGGTCGCTGCTAATACAGCAGCAATCGCGCTGGTAAGTGTGGTGTTAGTCTGGAATACGCGAAATGAATGGATCGAAGGGCTTAGACATCAGCTGGACCTCGCCGCGCTAAGAGAATTGTTATGTTTTGGCCTGCCTCTGATTCTAGGTGGAATAGCATTTTGGGGGCTCACGGCTACCGATAAAGTATTCCTTCGTATGTTTTCGAGCTACGAACAGCTTGCCATTTATTCTGTCGCAGTGAGCTTTGCAGCTGCCGCTACGATTTTGCAAAGCGTTTTCTCCACGGTATGGGCTCCTACTGTGTATAAGTGGGTTAGCAAGGGGGGCGGGATTGAAAACATTCATCGAGCTAGCCGGTATATTCTTCTCTGTGTAGTGGTGTTGTTCTCCCTAGCTGGATTATTTTCTTGGGTAATTACGATCTTTTTGCCAAGTGAGTACGCGAGTGTGCAGTGGCTGTTAATTTCATGCCTTGGGTACCCATTGCTATACACGTTGTCAGAGACTACAGTCGTTGGGATTGGCATCTCTAAGCGAAGTGTTTTCGCGATGGCTGCAGCCTTCCTAGCGTTCGCCGTAAATCTATTTGGCAATTGGCTATTGATCCCTAAGTTCGGTGCCGCTGGTGCAGCGATAAGTACATGCGGTTCATTTCTTCTATTTCTCGTAGCAAGAACCGAATTCTCTTGCTATCTCTGGAAGTCATTCCCGAGAAAGCTCATCTATTGCTACAGTATATTGGTTGTATCTGGCGCCATATTGAGCACATTGGCGGCGGGACGAGCAGGATGGCTGGCACATGCATTTTGGGCTCTCGTGTTGTTAAGCACTATTTTCACCTTTCGGGCTGAGATCGTTGAAGTCTGGCGCTTCATCAGAGCGCACGTTACCGGGAGAGTTAGAGTTGTTTAGGACCTCTTCGGGCTTTTATTGTATGAGCCTAGGAAGCCGCTTATAACGCATATAATCATTTTTTTAGTTGGATAATTTTTTTGTTACCTTATATTTTTCTATACGTCTTGGTTTCTTTCTTTGCCTTAATGTCCGACTTCGCTAATAGGCGTGGGTATTTTTATGCGTTGTTGATGGCTGCCCTATTTATCGTGTTAGCTATCTTTTCGGGGATAAGGGCAGAGAGCGTAGGTACAGACACGTCCGCTTATTATATTATATTCAACTATCTAACGAGCTCCGCGGTTAATCCTTTTCTTACGCGCTATGAGCCGGGCTTTGTAATGATGAACCTTGTTTCAAATTGGTTTGGTTGGGGACCCTCAGGGGTTATTTTTCTATCGTCGAGCTTGTTTTCTCTCTTGATAGTACTCGCGGCGCATCGATTTTCTACTAACCACTTAGTTTTTTTTAGTGTTTTTTTAGGATTGTCGTTTTATATCTTCTCCTTTAATGGTGTGCGTCAGGCTTTAGCGATGGCTTTTGTTTTGAATGGACTGAACCTTTACTCTGGGAAGGATAAGAAAGGTATAGTTTGGTGTTTAACAGCTATCCTATTCCACCTAAGTGCAATATTTTTCTTAGTATCCTTTGTTTTCCTAAGACTGCGCTTAAAAGCTATAGCTTGGCTTTTAGTGTGGTCATTATCTATATTTATAATGATTGATCCTGATCCACTAAAATACGTTATAGATCAAACTTCTTACATGTTTCCTTCCAGTTACCAAGTCTATTTTGGTGATTATTTGTGGGGTAGCTACGGCAGCTTAGAGGTAAGAGATCTATTTTATCAATTTCTTTTTTTTGTTGCTTTGTATTCCCTTTACGTTTTTCGAAATAACTCGATGTGTTCCATGGTGTCAATATTGGTGATGTCCGCCGTAATATTTAAAAATATATTTTTACACTTCGGGTTTATTGAAAGGCTGAGTTTGTACTTTGAGATATTTATTCCTTTATATCTTGGGTACGTTACGCTTGTTTTTCGGCATCAGGTAGAGATTGCCTTGATTTCCTTTGGCTTTTCGGCGCTAATGTTTATTCTATATATAAGGGCGATATCAGGTAATTCAAATGGTGTTTTGCCATACAGCTTTTAATATAAAAACTAGTGTTAATTTTCAGATGATTTGATGTATCGATATATAAGGTTGAGCCGATGAAAGTGGCATATATTTCAGCATATGCAGCGGATTTTCCGTCTCGTACAGCTAATAGCATTCATGTGATCAGAATGTGTGAGGCTTTATCAAAAGTTGGCTCTGATGTGGTTTTGTTTCTGAGAGACCAAGGCTATACTAATGAGCAAATATTAGAAAGTTATGGTGTCGCTAAAAGTTTTGAAGTTATTAAAACTAAGTCGAAAATACCAAAAATTAATCGGATACTTTATGCCAAGAAATCGGTGCATGAGGCTCGGCGACGCGGTGTTGATTTAGTAATATCGCGCTCAGCTATACCGTGTTGGTTTTCGGCCAAGAATAATATCGATTTCGTGTTTGATGCTCACGGACCAATCTCTGAAAAGAATTTTATCGAGAGGTGGTGTTTTAAAAATATATTATCGTCGTCAAACTTTAAACGAATGACCTTTAACTCCAAAGCTATGAGACGTTGGTATGAGTATCAAAATTTACTACCAGAGCGGGCATCTTTATACGTTGCTATGAACGGCGCATCCGATGATATTGCTGGTTGTGAGACGTTAAATAGCGGTTGGCCGGGCAGATCAGGAGTTCTCCAGGTTGGCTATACAGGCCATTTATATCCAGGTAGAGGTGTTGACCTGATTCTGCGATGCGCGGAGTGCCTACCTGATCTGGATTTTCATTTTATAGGCGGTAATGAAGAAGATATTGTTTATTGGAAGTCCCGAAGTTCCGCTGGAAATGTATATTTCCACGGTTTTGTCAAACCGAACCTTGTATCCGCATATCGTGATCGTTGCGATGTATTGGTAGCGCCATACCAGTCATCCGGTGTAGCGGTGGCGGGGGGGAAAGGTGATACCAGTAGTTTTATGAATCCCATTAAAGTTATCGAGTATATGGCAAGCGGAAAAGCGATTGTCGCCTCTGATCTCCCCGCTATTCGGGACTGTATTTCCGATAAAACAGCAGTTCTAGTAGATCCCGACGATTTGCGCGGCTGGTGTAATGCTTTAATACAGCTTTCTAATGACGAAAAATTTTGCGAAGAAATGTCCCGTCAAGCAAGGCAGGCGTTTGGTGCAGGTTTTACATGGGAAGCACGAGCAGAAAAGTTGCTCGGCATTTTTAAAGAGGGAGCATAGATTGGTTATTTCATGAAAAATAAATGGCAAGCCATTCAAGCTTTCTTGTAAATTGAAATTCTAGTTGCTTGGTCCCGAATTTGGTGCGGCGGTTCTCGTATGTGTCCGCGGTTGGCGTGTATACACTATCCGAGGTTTCAGAGGCTTCTACTGGTGAGTAGTTCTAATACAGTTTTACATATCATTACGGGCTTGCAAGATGGTGGTGCGGAGGGTGTCATGTATCGTCTTTGTAAACACAGCGCCTCCACGAAACATGTCGTTATTTCCTTAATGGACGAAGGAAAATATGGTTCGCTTTTGCGCGAAGCGGGAATCGAAGTTTTTTGCTTAGGTATGAATCCCGGAAAACCTAGTCTGTTTAAGTTTTTTAGGTTGGTAAGCCTTGTCAGGAGCGTTTGCCCTGGTGTAGTTCAAACTTGGATGTATCATGCCGATTTAATAGGTGGCCTAGCGGCGAGGATAGCTGGTAACAAAAATGTCTATTGGGGCATCCGGCATTCTACTTTGGAGAGGGGCAAAACAAAGCTCTCGACTATCTTGGTTGCTCGGCTTTGTGCGTCGCTTTCTTTTTGGCTACCTAAAAAGATTATCTGTTGTGCTAATAAAGCATCCAGAGTTCACGAAGAATTGGGTTATACCAAAGATAAGCTCTGTGTTATTCATAACGGGTGCGATTTGACCCGTTTTTCGCCTAATGAGAACAGTCGGCAACGTGTTCGCGAGGAATTTGGAGTCTCCGAGTCTGAATTTTTAATTGGGTGTGTGGGGCGATACCACCCCTGCAAAGATCACGAGAACCTATTTAAAGCTCTTGCTTTGGTGAAGGATGCGGGGGTGAATTTTCGATGCTTGCTGGTTGGAAAAAATGTGAACAAAGCTAATGGCGCTCTAGTTAATGCAATTGCCAATTTGGGGCTGGACGAGAGCGTTCTATTGGCTGGCTCGCGTGAGGATGTTCCCGATGTTATGAATGCAATTGACATTCACGTGCTAGCTAGCTCTTCGGAGGGCTTTCCTAACGTATTGGCGGAGGCAATGGCCTGTGGTACACCTTGTGTTACGACCGAGGTGGGCGATGCTTTGGATATCGTTGGGGACGTCGAACTAACCTGTTTGCCTAGTGATCCCGATGCTCTTGCTTCGTTGGTTCAGCGAATGTTTTTGAAGTGGTTCGAGGGGCCAGAAATATGGGAGCGAACGAAAATACATTGTGTTCAGAAGATTCAGCGTTTTTCAGTTCAAAGTATGGTAGATGCATACGAAGCTTGCTGGTATGGGCGTAAATAGTTCTTTAGAGAATTTATTTAAGTTATTTAAAAAGCTTAAGATATATTCCTCGGTTTGAGATTTATGGATTTTAATCGTCGGTTAAGTTGAATTTAAACATTAAAAAAGAGCTTTGACTGAGCGCATTTTGCGCTTAAACTGAGATTAGGCTGGTCAGCAGGATGAAACGTATACTTTTTGTAGTGAATACTCCAGAGTTCTTTGTTTCTCATCGTTTGCCGGTGGCTTTAGCTACAAAAAATGCTGGGTATGAAGTACACGTTGCCTCCTCTCCCGGTCCGGCGGTCACAGAAATCCAGGCTCAGGGCTTTCGACATTACACTGTTACTTTTGCGAGAAGCGGTCAAAATCCGTTGGTGGAACTCTGCACTTTTATCGAGCTGTATAAGCTGCTTCGCCGTCTTAGGCCAACGTTGGTTCATCTCGTTACTATTAAGCCGGTGTTATACGGCGGATTGGCAGCTCGAGTCGCTGGGATAAAAGGCGTGGTTTTTGCTGTCTCCGGTCTTGGTACGGTGTTCGTAGCTGGGTCGATGGTGTCTAAGCTTCGTCGATGGGTAGTTACACGGCTTTATGCGTCCGCTTTCCGGCAAAAGCAGCTAACGGTTATATTCCAGAATCCAGATGATCGTGACACTTTGCTGTCGACCGGTGCTTTGAACCCGAAACAAACACGAATGGTCCGCGGATCTGGGGTCGCGTTATCCGATTATCCTTGTCTACCGGAGCCAGACGGCAAGCCTGTCGTAGTTATGGCTGCGCGTCTGTTGAGAGACAAGGGTGTGTTTGAATTTGTGCGTTCGGCTCATATTTTGCGAGCGAGAGGTATTGATGTTGATATGCGTCTACTGGGCTCGCGAGATCCCGGAAACCCGACCACAGTGACGACAGCTGAGCTTGAGCAGTGGGAAAAAGAGGGAGTAGTAGAAATTCTGGGCTTTCGTACGGACATAGCTCGTCAATATGCGTTAGCTAATATTGTGTGTCTGCCGTCATATTACGGGGAGGGCTTGCCAAAATGCCTGATTGAAGCGGCAGCGTGTGGGCGGGCGGTTGTAACTACGGATCACCCGGGGTGTCGGGATGCAATTACGCCTGATGTAACGGGACTGTTAGTGCCGGTTAAGCATGAAATAGCTTTGGCGGATGCCATTCAAAAGTTAATTGAAAATCCTGAAATGAGAAGAGCGATGGGTGAACGTGGTCGGGAGTTGGCTGAGGGGGCTTTTTCGATCGAAACAGTCGTTAATCAACATTTACAGATTTATGACGCAGTGGTGAGCCACGGGGAAAAATAGAGTATTAGTCTTCGCGGAGATGTTCTTAAAGGCTGTTTTGCCCGATGATATCGAAAGCTATCAGAGGGGCAATATTGCCATCGTTAGAAAAATTATGATTCCCGGAAAGGATGTCAATTTCAGGCTTGATTCGAGTGCGAAGCAGCCCATTTGAAGCAACGCAAAGGGTGCACGCAAATACTACGTTGCACCGCTGCGTCGATCAGCTATTGGTCTCATGCGAGAGAGTCGCGAAAAAGTAAATCGCTCACTTGCTGTCGGGCGAGACGCGTCGTACGCTTGTAGCCCTGCTGAGCAGATAGAAGTTGTAGATAAGGTCTGTAAAATATTGGTATCAGCTGCTCTATCTAGCGTGCGTATCATCGGCCGCTCTTTTGTGTCGATGTGGAGCGATTGACGATGAAAGTTAAGGTAAAGTCTGTGTCTAACAACAGGCACAGTCCTGCCGGAACCTGATAACAAGCCTTAGAGACCCAACCAATCCGGTACTCAGTAGGGAATGGTGCCTGGGAAGACGACCTCGCCATTACTTATCGCAATCTGGAGAAAGCTGTTTTGAGTATGCTGAAAAAACTCTTTATAACGGGGGGGGCGGGTTTTGTCGGTTCTGCCATACTCAACCGCCTTGCGAGGCAGCGGGATATGCAGATATTCGCTCATTTTCGGCAATACAACAAGCATCTTCCTGCGAGCATCACACCTATAGTGAGTTCGTCGTTTGCGGCTCTGCCCGATCCTATGTTTTTACAGGGTGTGCAAGTAGTCATCCATAGTGCGGCACGCGTTCATGTTATGGAGGATGATGCGAGAGACCCTATGTCTGAGTTTCGCAAAGTTAATGTTCAAGATACTCTCAGCCTTGCGCGGCAGGCAGCGCAGCATGGTGTCAGTCGCTTTGTGTTTATAAGTTCGATCAAGGTTAATGGCGAGCGAACCCCTCAAGGCAGAGCCTTTACCCCTGAGGATGATCCTGCACAAGAAGATCCCTATGGTATCTCTAAAATGGAGGCCGAGCGTGGGCTTCAGCAACTAGCCCGCTGCACTGGTATGGAGGTAGTTATTATTAGGCCGCCGCTTGTGTATGGCCCTGGGGTGAAGGGAAACTTTGCAAGTCTCATAAAGCTTGTTGAAAAAGGGCTGCCGCTACCATTGGGTGCTATTCCTAATAGGCGTTCGTTAGTGGGGGTGGACAATCTGGTTGATCTTATTATTACCTGTATCGACCATCCCGCCGCTGCCAATCAGGTGTTTTTGGTTAGTGACGGTGAGGACCTCTCAACTCCAGAGTTGTTACGCCGGCTAGCTGCGGCCACTGGCAGGCGCTCCCTACTCATTTCTGTTCCCCCGGGATTGCTGGAGCTAGTGGCTATCTTGATCGGTAAGAGGGCTATGGTTCAACGATTGCTGAGTTCCTTGCAGGTTGATATTTCCAAAACGCAAAGCCGTTTAGGCTGGGAGCCTCCTTTTTCGGTGGATGAAGGACTGCGGCGCTGCTTTATTCCGGAGAATGTAAGTTGATTCGATTTTTTGACTTTGTTTTTTCGTTGATCGGCCTATTGCTGAGTTTGCCACTTTTATCAGTGGTTGTGATTATTGGATTTTTCGATACTGGCTCTCCAATTTTTAGACAGCAGCGAGTAGGGCGGTATAGGCAGCCGTTCACCTTGGTCAAGTTCCGGACCATGAAAAAGGATACAGCTTCAGTTGCCAGTCATCTAGCGAGCAAAGATGCTATCACACGATTTGGTCGTTTTCTGAGACGCTCCAAACTTGATGAGCTGCCCCAGCTCTGGAATGTATTGACGGGGGAAATGAGCCTAGTTGGTCCCCGTCCTTGCCTTTTTTCTCAGGAGAAACTTATCTCTGAGAGAGAGATTCGGAATGTGTATGACTCAAGGCCAGGGATAACTGGGTTAGCACAAATCAACGATATCGATATGTCGACCCCACGACTATTGGCTGAGACTGATGCTAAGCTACTGGCCGAGTTAAATGTTCGGAATTACTTTCACTACATTGTAATGACCTTGCTAGGCAAAGGCTCAGGAGATCGAGTAAAGGGCTAACATGATCAACACTTTCCTGAATCTACCTCGTGTTTACAAGCGCCTGATCTCAGTTTCTTCCGATGTATTCTTCCTGTTCTTCGCTGTGTGGGCGGCTTTTGCTTTACGTTTGGAGCAGCAGATTTGGATCCCTTCGCGAGAGCAGTTCACTGTTGCCACCATTACGGTCGTTATCACGGTTGGCATTTTTGTACGACTCGGCCTGTACCGCGCCGTCATACGCTATTTGGGCGATAAGGCTTTCCTGACGATTATCTATGGCGTGGTCGCTTCGAGTGTGACCCTTATCGTTTTAGGTTATTTATTGCAGGCGTTCGTGCCGCGCTCTGTCCCTATTATTTACGGTGCTTTGGCTTTTATCTTTGTGGGTGGCACCCGCTTGGGTGTTCGCATGCTCGTCAATCGCCCTCGCATGCGCAGTAAAGAAAGAGTCGCTATTGTTGGCGCGGGCGAGACTGGGATGCAGCTCGCCTCAGCTCTCGAACAAGGCACGGAGTACGGGCCTGTTCTTTTTCTTACGTTTAGGCGAGCCAACCACAAGTCAACGATTAAGGGCTTACCAGTTGTCGACATCAAGCATGTCGCGAAAGCGGTACAGCAGCACCGTGTTCAACGGATCCTGCTCGCGCTGGACCCGAATTCTAAAGTTGATCGCAAAAGATTGCTTAGACAATTAGAGCCGCTTTCAATCCCGGTACAAACTGTTCCTTCCATGTCCGAACTAGTGACCGGCCGGGCGCGTATTAATGATATCCGAGATTTGGATATCGAAGACTTGTTAGGACGCGATCCAGTTCGTCCGGAGAACGCGATTGTTGCTGGCAGTCTCTACGGTAAGTCTGTGATGGTCACCGGTGCGGGCGGCTCGATCGGTTCCGAGCTCTGTCGCCAGATCATCCGTCACAAACCCTCTCGCCTTGTTTTGTTTGAACAGTCGGAGTTTTCGCTTTATTCGATTGAGCGTGAGCTGGAATCGATCAATCAGATTGAGAGCTTAGAGGTACAGATCCACCCGATTCTGGGTAGTGTTTGCCACCGCCGCAGATGCGAAGCCGTCATGCGGGCTTTTGATATTGAGACGGTCTATCACGCTGCCGCCTACAAGCATGTTCCGCTGGTTGAGCACAATGTTATTGAGGGTATACAGAACAATGTCTTTGGGACCTGGCATACCGCAGAGGCTGCTATCAGTGCGGGCGTCCAGCGCTTTGTGCTGATTTCAACAGATAAAGCGGTGCGGCCGACGAACGTGATGGGCGCCTCCAAACGATTGGCTGAACTCGTGCTTCAGGGATTGGCAGAGCGTCAGGCCGATACCTGCTTTTCCATGGTGCGATTCGGCAACGTATTGGGTTCTTCTGGGTCGGTCGTGCCGCTGTTCCGCGATCAGATTCGTGATGGTGGGCCTATTACGGTCACGCATCCAGACATTATTCGATACTTCATGACCATCCCAGAAGCCAGTCAGCTCGTGCTGCAAGCCGGAAGCATGGGAACGGGTGGTGAGGTTTTCGTACTGGATATGGGGGAGCCGGTAAAAATAGCCGAATTGGCGCGGAAGATGGTCCATCTGATGGGGCTCGAAGAGAAAACGTCCGAAAATCCGGAAGGGGACATCGAGGTGTTGTTCACCGGTCTTCGCCCGGGAGAAAAACTTTTCGAGGAGCTGCTCATTGGGGACGACCCGCAAGGTACCAATCATCCTCGGATCATGATGGCCAGGGAAGTGTCGATGGATTGGTCCGATGTCGAGCTACTGTTAAAGAAGCTGACCTTGGCCAGTCAGAACTTTGATTGTG
Organism: Marinobacter nanhaiticus D15-8W; assembly: GCF_036511935.1. Classification (NCBI taxonomy): domain Bacteria; kingdom Pseudomonadati; phylum Pseudomonadota; class Gammaproteobacteria; order Pseudomonadales; family Marinobacteraceae; genus Marinobacter; species Marinobacter nanhaiticus. Next base: position 1,968,952 of record NZ_AP028878.1, read on the forward strand.
GCGCCGTCATCGAACTTCTACGGGAGGCGCCCACCGGCTACTCACCGAATGGGGATATGGTTGACCTCGTTTGGCGGAACGGAGGAGACCAGGTGGTTCAGTTAAGTGAGAGTTCGGTCAGGCAGTTGCCTCACTGACGTTGCTGCCAAATCTGAAATTATTCAACACGGAATGTTGAAGTGATTGAAATAAAACACCACGGCGCCACCACAGGCGTTACCGGATCGTGCCACGAATTGAGTGTCGGCGACGCCGGCATTCTCATTGACTGCGGTTTGTTCCAAGGGCAAGAGGCAGGGCATTCATCCACGGCCTCAAACCTTGCCATCGATTTCCCCATCGATCATATACGCGCGCTGGTCGTTACCCACGTGCATATCGACCACGTGGGACGTATACCTTATCTACTCGCGTCTGGCTTCGAGGGTCCGATCATCTGCTCCGAGCCTTCAGCGTTCATGCTGCCGGAAATACTGGAAGACGCGCTGAAGATCGGTTTTACCCGGGATAGAAAGCTCATCGAGCGAGTGCTGGACCTGATTCGCTCTCGAATCGTGCCCCTTCCTTATAGTCAGTGGTATTCGGTATTCGCGGAGGGTGAGTGTTCGCTCTCCGTGCGGTTGCAGCAGGCGGGGCACATTCTGGGCTCGGCTTATGTTGAATGCGACGCCTGGGCAAATCAGGTAAGCGAGCGTATCGTCTTCAGTGGCGATCTCGGCGCCCCGCATGCGCCGCTATTGCCTGAACCAACGTCGCCGGAACGGGCAGACCGGTTAGTGATTGAAAGTACCTACGGCGACAAGGATCATGAAGACAGGGAAACGCGTCGGTACCGGCTGAAGGCTATTCTTGAAAATGCCTTGGCGGACGGTGGCACCATACTCGTGCCTGCATTCAGTATTGGCCGTACGCAGGAGTTGCTATACGAAATTGAAAGTCTCATCCATGAGTTCGGTGACGATGAGGTCGCCGAAGACGTGAGCTTACCTCATGGTGCGAAGCTCTCCTGGAAGGATCTCGAAATTGTCGTGGATTCGCCGTTAGCGGCGGACTTCACGCGTATTTACCGTGACCTTAAGCCCTATTGGGATGCCGAAGCCACAGAGCTCGTCAACGAGGGGCGGCACCCCTTGTCGTTCGAGCAGCTCACCGTCATTGATAGCCACGAAGACCATTTGAACGCGGTGAGTTATCTGGCACGCTCGCATCGTCCGTGTGTTGTGCTGGCCGGTTCGGGAATGTGCACCGGCGGGCGGGTTGTTAATTATCTGAAGGCCCTGTTAGGCGATGTTCGCAACGACGTCCTGTTTGTCGGATACCAGGCAGTCGGTACCCCGGGCAGAGAGATACTCAGCTACGGCCCGCACGGAGGTTATGTTGAGTTGGATGGCGAACGGTATACCATACGCGCTCGGGTTCATCAGGTAGGCGGCTATTCGGCCCATGCGGGACAGAGCGATTTGCTCCGGTTTGTCGAGGGCATTCCCGAAACGCCGGCAGAGATAAGAATTGTACATGGAGATGCAGATGCCAAATTGGCTTTCCAGCATCTTCTCGAAACGAAATACGATAGCAGGATTCTGATCCCCTGATATCGGGTAGGAGTTAACATGAAAAAAATTGGAATTATCGGCTTGGGTTACGTTGGCTTGCCACTGGCCGTTGCCTTTGGCGAGAAGCGGGAAGTCGTCGGTTTTGATATCAACGGGAAGCGAATCGTCGAGCTCAAGCAGGGTGTGGACTTTACGCGCGAAGTGTCCAAGGAGGAACTGGCCGAGTCCAGGCATCTCTCATTTACGGACTCATTGGAAGGTATCAGTGACTGCCAGATCTACATTGTCACTGTCCCGACCCCGATTGATGAATTCAAGTCGCCTGATCTGACGCCGCTGGTAAAGGCTAGTGAAACCGTAGGCAAGGTGCTCAAGAAAGGCGATATCGTCATTTATGAATCGACGGTTTACCCCGGCGCTACTGAAGAAGTCTGTGTCCCTGTGTTGGAGAAGTTTTCAGGCCTGGCCTTTAACCAAGACTTCTATGCGGGTTATAGCCCAGAACGTATTAACCCCGGCGACAAGGAGCATCGCGTTACGACGATTAAAAAAGTAACGGCCGGGTCGACGCCTGAAATAGCGGATGAAGTCGACGCGTTATACGCCGGCGTGATTACTGCAGGGACCCACAAGGCAAGCTCCATAAAAGTGGCCGAAGCGGCCAAGGTCATCGAGAACACTCAGCGCGACGTCAATATCGCATTGATGAACGAGCTCTCGATGATATTTTGCCGTCTGGGTATCGATACCCATGAAGTGCTCGCTGCTGCCGGCACCAAATGGAACTTTCTGCCCTTCAAACCTGGACTCGTTGGCGGCCATTGTATCGGTGTCGACCCATACTACCTGACTCACAAAGCCCAGGCTGTGGGCTACCATCCGGAAATGATCCTGGCGGGCCGCCGTGTCAATGATGGTATGGGCGCTTATGCAGCGTCCGAACTTGTGAAAGGTATGATTAGGGCGGGGCAGACTATTTCCGGTGCCCGAGTGCTTGTCCTTGGTCTGACGTTCAAGGAAAACTGCCCGGACTTACGCAATACACGGGTCATCGATGTGATTCGCGAGTTATCCGATTTCGGTTGTAAGGTTGATGTTGCGGATGCGTGGGCAAATAATGAAGAGGCTGTCCACGAATATGGTATTTCGCTTTGCGAGTTGAGCGAGAAGCAGATATATGACGGCGTGATTTTGACAGTGCCGCATCGTGAGTATGTCGAGATGGGTGCGGAGGAAATCCGTTCGTATCTTAAATCGAGTGGCATTTTCTATGACTTGAAAGGCACGTTCGATAAAACGTCGTCGCACTTGCGCCTGTGATCTTCATCGGTTGATCCATATTGCAAAGCTGCCGTATACGAAAAGGACCTTTTTAAGGTCCTTTTTATTTCGGCGTAAGTTATCCACATTTATGACAACGGTGTCACACAGTAGCGTTTAATTGTCATAATTTGTTTAGTGTTCTATTATGACTGTCGTCAGATATGGCTCGGCAAAGATTTAGCTATTTTTGCCTTCCTCCCGACATTTTTGTTCAGCCAATTTTTCAAGCGCATATGAATAGATAGGTGATTTGAAGGGTTGGTAGTTTGAATCAGTAGCTAGCTTGAGCCTCAGTTAGTTTTGAATCACAGAAAGCTTGAACCAAGTAAGGGTATATATCCATGGCAAAGATCAATGAGTATTACCAGAAGAAACAGCTTATGGATAAGCTTGCAGATGAGCTGCGCAAACTCGAGGAAGACAATGCGCTGAAGCGCGAGCTTGAGTTTGAAGAGAAGATCCGCGGCTTGATGAAGGAGCACAACAAGTCTGCGAAAGACGTGCTGCAGGTACTGGGCGCAATCGATCCGTCTGTTTCCGGCGGAAAAGCCGAAGCGGCTTCAGGCTCACGTCCGAAGCGTCCGCTGAAAACCTACAAGAATCCGCATACCGGTGAGGTCGTCAAGACTCGCGGTGGCAACCATAAGACGCTGAACGAGTGGCGCGATAAGTACGGTAAGGAAGCGGTACAAGGCTGGCAGCAAGACTGATTTTGCTGAGGGCTCCGGCCAATGCGGTCGGAGTCCTTAAGTCTGGCGAGTTTCATTGTAATTTGAATGACTAACAGATGCTCCAGCATCGATCCGTTCGTTTGATGTGTGACTTCCTAAACACGTAAAGTTTCCCTCCTGATATATCTCCCTTTAATACTGTTTCAGCTTCTTAATCGTATTTCAGTGATATCCCACAGGAAACATGACCCCGGTTTGCGTTAGAATCGTCGGGAAATCTTCTGACAAGGATGCTGTATGCTAGCTGTCATTCTCTCTGGTGGATCCGGAACGCGCCTTTGGCCGCTCTCCCGCGAAGCCTATCCCAAGCAGTTTCTTCCGGTTGTATCCGACGAGTCCCTTCTAGCTGAAACCATAGACCGTGGACTCAAACTCGATCCGCAGACGAGAGTCATGGCGATCACCAACGAGGATCATCGGTTCGTAGTGGCAGCTCACATGCAGAAGATGGCGGCTGGGAAAGTGGATGGCATCATTCTCGAACCGGTGGGCCGAAATACAGCGCCGGCAATCGCGCTGGCGGCACTGGCGGCAGCAGAGAGCGATCCCGAAGAACTTTTGCTGGTGATGCCTTCCGATCACGTTTTGCGGGATCGAGCTGCATTCGCTGATGCCGTGCAGATAGGTGCTAAAGCCGCAGCGTCGGGCAAGCTGGTCACCTTTGGCGTCGTCCCCACGTCGCCTCATACCGGATACGGCTATATTCGCGGAGGCGACCTGGCGAACGGCTATGCGCCTGTCGATGCGTTTGTGGAAAAGCCCGACGAATCGACGGCAAAGTCGTACCTCGACCAAGGTGGCTACTACTGGAATAGCGGCATGTTCCTGTTCCGGGCTGATCGCTATCTCGAAGAATTGGGCAGGCACAATCCGGACATGCTTAAGGCCTGCAAGGCGGCCTTCGCTGGCCGTGAGTCGGATCTCGATTTTGTTCGTGTGGATCACGAGGCCTTCGAAGCCTGCCCCGACGATTCAATTGACTACGCCGTTATGGAAAAAACCAAGGATGCGGTAGTCGTTCCGCTCAATGCGGGTTGGAGCGATGTCGGTTCCTGGTCCGCACTCTGGGAGATCCAGCCTCAGGACGAACACGGCAACGTCTGTCGTGGCGACGTCATTACGGAGGACGTGAGCGGTTCCTACATACACTCTGAAGGTCGTCTTATCGCTGCATTGGGTGTGAGCGACCACGTGATCGTCGAGACCGACGATGTTGTCCTCGTGGCGGATAGAAATCGGGTCCAGGATGTGAAGAAGCTCGTGGCCCAGGTTAAAACCCTGGGGCGGGAGGAACATCGCTTCCATAAAAAAGTGCATCGTCCCTGGGGCACCTACGAAGGCATAGCCATGGGGGAGCGTTTCCAGGTGAAGCGTATTACCGTTAACCCCGGGGCTTCCCTCTCTCTCCAGAAGCACCATCATCGAGCGGAGCACTGGATTGTCGTGAAGGGCACCGCTGCAGTCGTTCGGGGGGATGACGAAATCATGCTGACTGAGGATCAGTCGACCTATATCCCGGTCGGTCATCGCCATCGACTAACCAATCCGGGTGTAATCCCGTTGGAGCTGATCGAGGTGCAGACCGGCAGCTACCTCGGTGAGGACGATATCGTTCGCTACGCCGATACCTATAATCGCGCCTGACCAGACTACTTTACGGATCCAGGCGAACTTTGCACAGGATGTGCGATCGAGGGCTCGCGCTCTTGATGTTCGACGACGTGCTCTTGTAGTTCTAAAAAAGGAAGTTACCCAATGTCTGATTGGCCAGGGAATGGCTCAAACTCAGCAGGTGCCGCCACACCTAACGTACTTGCCAAACCGGCATCAACCCTAGAGCTGGACTTTGCAGACGACGTCGCAGTCCGATTGGCGGCGTCACCCAAGGCCTTGTTGTGGCTGAAAGGGCCCATGGGGTCCGGGAAGACAACATTTCTACAGCAAAGCGTTCAGCAGTGGCCGTTTCCAAGCCTGTGGTTGGATCTCCGCCGCGAGTGTGAAGTGATGGCGGATCAATCCGGCATCATAGGTGAAACGGCGGCGAAGGGATCTCTGGCGCTGGTGTTGGATGACATGACGCCAAGGGATCTTGCGACGCTGGTTTCAGATCCTCTACATCCTGCCTCCCAAATCGTGCCGAAGCATGCGGGTCCCATCCTGCTGGTCAGTGAGGATGTTGACGAAGATGCTGCAGCGGAGTTGTCTGCGCGAACAGGACGGACTCTGCGGATGATGGCGATGCCGCCCAGCAGCCCTGAGCAGCGGTTAAGCATTCTCCGCGCTCGGCAAAGCCGGATCGAGCGCCAGATGCGCGTTCGAATCCATCCCGATGCTATGCAGCGGGCCGCCCGAGGTAGAGCACCCGGCTGCGCGGAGACACCGGGTATGGCCATATACTGGCTGGAGGCGGCGGCCACACGGGTTTGTCTGAGAATGATGCACGGGGACACCCATCTTCGTGCCTTACAGGCTCAGGTCGACGACCTTAATCGTGCGCTTTTGGTTGCTCAAGCCCGTGGTCAAGATGTCGAAGGGCTACGGTGTCAGTTGGAGCAGCTTGACATTGAATACGCTGCCTATCTCATTGACTGGCGTGAGCGCGAGCGAAAAGGGGAGCTCTATTTGGTCACGGCGTTTGATGTGGAGCACGAGATCGAAGTCGGGAAAAGCGATTTCAAAAACCAGGCGGGCGACGATGCTGTCGAAAGTGTCTCCCGTAACAATAATGACGAAAGGCCGCTTTGCCGTTTTGGTTGATTGGCATCGCACTTGGTCGTTATTGCCGCTTACGGCTGCCTGGGGCATCATGGCGGTTTTAATCATGGCTGCCATGAAAAGCCTGACGTGACCGGAGGCCCACAGAGTCCATGCACGATTTGGAAATCTACGTGAAGGAGCTTGCACACGACCCTATTCGCCATTGGCTGGGGGAGTCCCTGGAAGATCTGCAGTTAGAGCAAAAAGGCTCCAAAGGCGTGATCACCGGGGTGGGGTTTTACTGTGACCACAAAGTCCGGGTGTCCCTTTATCCCGGGGCGTTCAATAAACACTTCACCTGTGTCGTGCTGGAGGGTGAGGAGTTGCCATGGCGTTCAGATCTCGACTGTGCGCGAAATGCCTGGCGTCACCTGGATACGGAAATTCGCTGTAGTCCCGGTAACTGGAAGGAAGGCGATCCGGTTGAAGATGAGAAGTGGTGGAGGATCGATTCCCGTGGGGAGCAGAAAGTAGTCTGGAATTGAACGGCTGCGTGGAATCTGACGCCGGCCTCCTTCCCGTTTTATACGGGAGACTATCCTGAGGCCGGCCAGAGTGGTAGGTCTTATTCGTCGAGAATGCTGACGTTGTCCGCCTGAAGACCTTTGTCGGCCTGGACAACATCGAAGCGCACCAGCTGTCCCTGGCGGAGCACCCGACGGCCGCGCCCACGAATCGCCCGGAAATGGACGAAGACTTCGTCACCGCTGTCACGAACGATAAAGCCAAAGCCTTTCTTCACGTTGAACCACTTAACCGTGCCTTCCTCGTCACCTTCGGGACCAAAATCGTCCTCGAAGCCATCGCCTTCGGGGCGGTTGGACTGCTGAGTACGCGTTTGGGAAGCACCTTGTGCCAGGGCGACGGTCAGGAAGCCGGCAGCGCCAAACAGGATAACTGCGATGACGTAGGCAGCAATGCCCTGAGCGCTGCCAAGAACGAACGGTGTATTGGTTGCCAGTTCACTGGAGCCTGACTTCGACAGGATCTGGAAAAGCTCCGGGGTGAAGGTGACCAGGCAGAAGGCGAGGATGAAGGGAGCGGGGATAGCGATTAACAGGGCAACAAGAATCGCTTTCTTTGGATTACGCATGAGACGTCTTATTCTCCATAATCAAAAACACTAACGGCCTGATTTCACGTAAAATAGGCTACCAGGCACAGACGGAAATGCCGGTCTGGGCAGGAAAACAGGGCCCGTTCCGTGCAAGCGCAGCATGATAACAGATCATCCTGCGAACGACCCAATCTGTGGGCTTTAGCTTTGACGTCAGGGGAGTCAATAATGAGCTGGGAAGATCTGGAAGCCAGATTGGTTGAGCTGGAAACCCGTGTGGCGTTCCAGGACGATTTGATTGCCACCCTCAGCGAGCAGGTTTCTCGTCAAGAGATGGATCTTCGTGAGTTGTGGGAAGCCAAGAGGTTGCTGAAGACGCAGCTTTCCGAAATGTCGCCTTCGAATATCAAGCGGGAAGAGGATGAGGCGCCGCCGCCGCATTATTGATTTTCGTTGACGGGGAAGGGTGATCCTAAATTGCTAGATGCTATATTTGGGTGCTGGACAGGGCGCCTGTGGCGCCTCAGAAGCTGAAGCTTCTGCTACATACTCGAGTTGGCTGAGAAATGTAGCCGACGCTTCAGCTTCGGAGCAGCCCGCAGGGCTGCTATGAAATTCGATCTACTCCATGAGTAATCTATTCCACCAACAGCCGCACAAGCATCTCTTCGTAGATTGCCGACAAGGTATCCAGATCTTCCGCTTTAACGCACTCGTCGGTCTTGTGGATCGTTGCATTCACGGGCCCCAATTCAACCACCTGTGCACCCGTCGGCGCGATAAAGCGACCATCCGACGTGCCGCCGGACGTGGAAAGCTCAGTCTCTCGCCCTGTCACAGCCTTAATACCCTTTGATGCGGCATCAACCAGGGAGCCGCGCTCGGTGAGGAACGGTTCGCCACTGAGGTGCCACTGCAGGTCATATTTCAGCTTGTGCTGATCGAGTATGTCGATAACCCGCTGCTGGAGGCTTTCGGCCGTATTTTCAGTGCAGTAGCGGAAGTTGAAGTGTACGGTCAGTTCGCCGGGAATAACGTTGCTGCCGGTACCCGCATCGACCTTGGTGATCTGGAATGTTGTGGCTGGAAAGAACTCGTTGCCCTGGTCCCACTCGGTTTTAGCGAGCGCATCGAGTGCTGGCGCAGCCGTATGTACCGGATTCTCTGCCAAGTGGGGATAAGCCACGTGTCCCTGGATGCCGTGCACCGTGAGGTAGCCGTGCAGTGAACCTCGGCGTCCATTCTTGATCACGTCGCCCACCTGATGGGTGCTTGACGGTTCGCCGATAAGACACCAATCGATTTTCTCGTTACGTTTCTCGAGCGTCTCGACTACCTTGACGGTGCCGTCCAGCGCCGGACCTTCCTCATCGCTGGTGATCAGCAGCGCGATAGAGCCCTTATGATCCGGATGCTGTGCCACGAAGCGCTCGCAGGCCGTTACGAAGGCCGCCAGGCTGCCCTTCATATCCGCAGCGCCCCGGCCATAGAGGTAACCATCGCGGATGGTTGGTTCGAAAGGTGCGATTGACCAGTTCTTTTCCGGACCCGTGGGCACGACATCCGTATGGCCTGCAAACGCGAGCACTGGTCCTTCGGTGCCACGGCGTGCCCACAGGTTGTCGACATCCCCGAAGCGCATGGATTCGCCCTTGAACCCCAGTGGTTCGAGATGCTGCATCATTAAAGCCTGGCAGTCGGCGTCGTCCGGAGTGACCGAGCGGCGGCGAATCAGGTTCATGGCGAGTTCAAGGGTAGGGGATAACTGCATGCTAGTCTCTTTGGTTGGCATTAATCGATTTACGTTCCGGTAACTCGAGTATGTAGCGGAAACTTCAGCTCCTGGGGCGCCGGAAGTGCATTCACTATAGGGCGGCAGTCTCGCGGCACGTACCGTAACCCTCGGCAGCCTTGCAGGCTGCTCCGAAGCTGAAGAGGGTGTTGCAAAAGTAGCCGTATCTCCAAAGTACCGGCATAAACTCCCTCTCCCCTCGCGGGAGAGGGCCGGGGAGAGGGGCAGCGCCGTCAGGCGCCCATCGTTGCCAGAGCCGACTTCGAGCGAGGCTTTCGCCTCGTCCCCCTCTCTCCAAACCTCTCTCCCGCCAGGGGAGAGAGGCTTCAAGCTGCAAGCTTTTGCAACACCCTCTGAAGCGTCGGCTACATTTAGCGACTAACTCGAGTGGTAAAACGGTCTGCTTAGTTATTGGCGTGTAACGCCTCATTCAGCTCAATCGCTGTCTTGTTGGTCTTGCACTCGACTGCGCCGTTCTGCGAATTCCGACGGAACAGCAGGTCAGGTTTGCCGGCGAGGTCGCGGGCTTTGACCACCTGGACCAGGTCGTTCTTGTCGTCCAGGACGGCAACCTTGGTGCCAGCCGTGATGTAAAGCCCTGCCTCGACGGTGGTGCGATCGCCCAGTGGAATGCCGATACCGGCGTTAGCGCCGACCAGGCAGTTCTCGCCCACCGAAATAATGATATTGCCACCACCGGAGAGGGTCCCCATGGTGGAGCAGCCACCGCCCAGGTCGGAGCCCTTGCCAACCATGACGCCAGCGGAAATGCGCCCTTCGATCATGCTGGTGCCTTCGGTGCCGGCATTGAAGTTGATGAAACCTTCATGCATGACGGTCGTGCCTTCACCGACATAGGCGCCGAGCCGGACCCGTGCGGTATCGGCGATCCGCACACCGCGAGGCACCACGTAGTCGGTCATCTGCGGGAACTTGTCGACCGATTTCACCTCGAGGGTAGTGCCGGCGGTACGCGCATCCATCTGACGCTCGGGCAGTTCATCAAGATCGATTGCGCCTTCGTTGGTCCAGGCAACATTGGGGAGTAGGCCAAAGATGCCGTCCAGTTTGAGACCGTGCGGCTTCACCAGGCGGTGGGAGATCAGGTGGAGCTTGAGGTAAACCTCGGGTGTGCTTGATGCCGTATCATCTGTTTCAAGGATAGTGACAACGGCGGGGCGTTTGCTTTCAGCCGCCTTCGCCGCGAGGCGAGACTGGTCTTCGATGCCTGCCTGGTGAAGACCGTCGGCAAAGGCTTTCAGCTGGTCCGGGCTTGCTTCGATGGCCTGGTTGCCACCCTTGTAGTCGAGGGTATTGCCAGCAATTTCCACGACAGTCGCTTCCGGCATGTAGAGCGGTTTCTGGTAGAAGGTCTCCAGCCAGTCGCCTTGTCTGTTCTGGGTGCCGATACCGATGCCGAATGCGAAACTCATGAGGTTGCTGCTCCTTGTTCTCGAATGTTCTATAAAAAGCTTTTGGAGTGATCTGCAAAAAGCTTCTGGAAATTGTTTGCAATAAATGCGCGTTGTCCTGGTTCGGACTAAAAGGTTGAGGCCCATTCGTCAGCGTTGAAGCCGACACTTACCTGGCCCTGATGCTCGACGACCGGACGTTTGATAATAGAGGGATTCTCTTCCATCACTGTGAGCGCTGAATCGCGGTCTATATTATCACGAACCTCGTCTGGCAGTTTGCGCCAAGTGGTACCGCGCCGGTTGAGGAGCGTTTCCCACCCGACCTGGTTTTCCCAGGCTGTGAGTTGCACTCGATTGACGCCTTCTTTCTTGAAGTCGTGGAAAGCGTAATGGCGGTTGTTCGAGTCCAGCCACTTCAGGGCCTTCTTGACGGTATCGCAGTTCTTGATGCCGTAGATGTCCATGATTGTTCTCTTCGTTACTACTCGGTCGTTAAGGGTTTAGGCGTCGCTATTTGGAAGCAAGAAACGTCTACCTGGTTTGCTGGATAAACTGACGAATACGCTTTGCCGCTTCGATACACTCGTCCAGCGGCGCAACCAGCGCCATGCGCACGCGGTTTTCTCCCGGGTTGTGGCCGTCGATGGTGCGGGACAGGTATCGACCGGGTAGTACATGCACGTTCTCGTTTGCAGCCAGGTCGCGAGCGAAGATATCGTCGTCGAACGGCGTTTCCGGCCAAAGGTAGAAGCCGGCATCCGGGGCTGAGACCCGCATCACTTCCGAAAGAATGGGAACCACGGCGTCGAACTTCTGCCGATAGGCGATCCGGTTCTCCCGCACGTGGCCTTCGTCGCCCCAGGCGGCGATGCTCGCAAGTTGGTGCTGAATCGGCATCGCCGAGCCATGGTAGGTGCGGTAGCGCAGGTATTCACCCAGTATCCTGGCGTCACCGGCGACGAAGCCGGAGCGCAATCCGGGGAGGTTGCTGCGCTTCGACAGGCTATGGAAGACGATGCAGCGGGCGTAATCGTCGCGGCCAATCGCGGCACAAGTCTGGAGCAGCCCTTCCGGTGGATTGTTCTCGTCAGGGTAGAGTTCGGAATAGCACTCGTCGGAGGCGATCAGAAAATCGTGCCGGTCCGCCAGTTCGATCAGGTGCTTGAGGGTATCCCTCGGAATAACGGCACCGCTGGGATTGCCGGGCGAGCAGAGGAAAAGGATCTGGCATTTATCCCAGACCGATCCGGGAACCGCCCCAAAGTCCGGGATGAAGTGATTATCGGCATCGCAAGGCAGGTAGTGTGGTGTTGCGCCCGCGAGAAACGCTGCGCCCTCATAGATCTGATAGAACGGATTGGGGCTGACGACCGTGGCATCGGCAGTCGGCTCGATAACCGCCTGGACCAGCGAAAAGATCGCCTCCCTGGTGCCGTTAACCGGAATGATGTAGCGGTCGGCTGTTAGCGTACCGGGGGACAGCTCGAACCTCGCTGTTGCCCATTGCGCGATGGCCTCCCGTAACTCATCCATCCCCTTCGTGGTGGGGTAATTGGCGAGTTTATCCAGATTGTCCCGAATAATGTCTTGGACGAACCCTGGCGACGCATGTTTGGGCTCGCCAATGGACAGGGCGATAGGCGAAATTCCTTCTGGAGCGATGATACCGGCCTTGAGCTTGGCAAGTTTTTCGAACGGATAAGGGTGCAGGCGGTCAAGGTTCGGGTTCATGGTAGGTCTCGGGAGTGGGTCTGGTTCAACATTTCGGATCGTCTAGACGCCGACGTTTTCATCGAGCTGGCGGCACAGGTCGTCCTGCAGATCCTGGCAGGTTGTCGGGTCGCTCAGCGGGGCGCCGTGGTCGTCGGTGACGAAGAAAACGTCCTCGACGCGCTCGCCCAGGGTGGCGATCTTGGCGTTGGTCAGGCGTACGCCATGATCCAGGAGGATGCGGCCGACTCGAGCCAATAACCCTGGACGGTCCGGCGTGATCACCTCCATGACGGTACGCTGGTTGACGGTGTCATTGGAGAAGGTCACCTGGGTCGGGAATGAGAAGTGCTTGAGCTGCCGTGGTGTGCGGCGTTGGATAATGTCCGGGTAATCTTCCGGGTCATCCAGTTCCTCGATCAGGCGCTCACGTACCCGCTCCTTACGGGCCGGGTCCTTGCCCAAGGGCTGGCCTTTTTCGTCGAGCACGACGTAGGCGCTGATCGAGTAGGGGCCTTCGCTACTGCTGATCCGGGCGTCGACGATGTTGAGGTTCAGCTGTTCGAGCACCGCGGTGGTGGCCGCGAAGAGGGCGGCACGATCCTTCATGTAGATGACGATCTGGGAGTAGCCGTCGCTGGGGCCGCCGCGGGTATCCCGAATCATCACCAGTGGATCGGGATTGTTGCCGTGCCGGATGATGGCGGCAGTCTGCCAGGCAATATCGACCGTCGAGTCCTGCAGGAAGTAGTCCTCGTCCATCACATCCCAGATGGCATTGATCTGGTCATCGGTAATGTTCTGCGCCAGCAGGATTTCGCGGGCCTCGGACTGGGTGGCCTGGATCCATTCATTGCGGTCGACCGGCGTCTCCGTGCCGCGCCGCAATGCACGTTTGGCCTCGATATAAAGCTGGCGCAGCAGCGAGGCGCGCCAAGTGTTCCATAGTTTGGGATTGGTGGCGCTAATGTCGCATACGGTCAGCACATAGAGGTAATCCAGGTGCACCTGACTGGGTACCGCCCGGGCAAAGGCATGGATGATGTCCGGATCTGAGATGTCCTTACGCTGGGCCGTCATGGACATTAGCAGATGGTTTTCCACCAGCCATGCAACCAGTTGCGTGTCCCGTTGGCTGAGATGATGCCGTTCACAGAAGGAAATCGCTTCTTCGGCACCGAGCTCCGAATGATCGCCGCCACGGCCCTTGGCAATATCGTGATAGAGCCCGGCAATATAGAGGTTTTCCAGTTTCGGCAGGCGATGGATCAGCCGAGAGGCGAGCGGGAAGTTGGTTAGGGCCTCCTCGCTACGCATCTGGACCATATTGCGGATCACGCGCAGGGTGTGCGCATCCACCGTAAAGATATGGAACAGGTCGTACTGCATTTGCCCGATAATCTGACCGAATTCAGGTAGGTAGCGGCCCAGCACGTTGTACTTCTTCATGAAGGACAGCGTCTGATCCAAAGCATGAGGTGTGCGCAGCAGTTCCATGAACAGCGTGGTGACGGCCAGGTCTGAGCGGAACGCATCGTCGATCAGGTGCCGGTGGGCTCGCAGGGAGCGAATGGTCGTCGCGCGGATACCCCGGATCTCCGGGTTCTGTGCCATCAGTACGAAGATTTCCATCAACGCATAGGGTGCGTAGGCAAAGACCTGGTTGTTGATGGCTTCGATATAGCGGTTGCGCACCTGGAAGCGTTTGTTCAGCGGCCGGATATCCTCGTCCTTGTCGGATCCGAGAATAGCCTCGTCGTAGTATTGCAGGATCACATCCGCAAGCTCCGCCAGGGCAAGGACGGTGCGGTAGTATTCCTGCATCATGATTTCCACCCCCAGGCGCTTGCCTTTGTCACGGTAGCCGAGCATTTCGGCCAGGGCACGCTGGTGGTCGAAGAGTAGGCGGTTCTCGTTGCGATCGGCAATCAACTGGAGGCCATAGCGCAGGCGCCAGAGGAAGTTCTCGCCACCGAGGATGATCTGGTATTCCTCCTCGGTGAGGATGCTGAACCGCGTCAGGTCGGCGATCGATTCCAGACCGAAGTGGCGTTTCGTGATCCAGCCTATGGTCTGGATGTCCCGCAAGCCGCCCGGCGAGCCTTTGATGTTGGGCTCCAGGTTGTATTCCGTATCGCCGTATTTTTCATGCCGCTGGCGCTGCTCCTCGCGCTTGGCAATGAAGTAGGCGCGATCATCGCTGACTTCGTCTGAATAGACCTGTTCTGAGAGCACCGCCCGCAGGCTATCCGGACCGGCGATTGTTCGGGTTTCCAGGAGGTTGGTCAGTATGGTCACGTCATCGCGGGCGGCGGCCTTGCTTTCATCGATGCTGCGGACGCTGTGGCCAATATCGAGCTTCAGGTCCCAAAGCAGCGTGATAAAGGCGGTTAGATCCTCCTGCCACTCGGGGCGCACCCTGTCGCGGGTCAGGATCAACAGATCGATATCGGAATGAGGGTGAAGTTCACCGCGTCCATATCCGCCCACCGCAACCAATGCAATGTCCCCGGATTGGGAAAAGGGATAGCGTTGCCAAAGCAGGGACAGGACCCGGTCCACCGTAAGTGCCCGGGCCATAACCAGTTCGCGAATATCCGCGCCGGTCTTGAAGGCGTCGGCGTGGGCCTTGAAGGCTTCACTTAATGCCTTGCGCGCGGGGCTGATCGGTGAAGGCGCTTCCGCGATCTGGGATTCCAGGCTGGCTTTATCTAGGACGTCAGCAGTCGCCATCTTAACAATGCCTCAGAGGCTGATTAAGAGCAGGATCGGTTTGTGCCCGCCCTGTCTGGCAGCCCTGCGGGCTGCTCCGCAGCTAAAGCATCGGCCACATTTGGGTATTACTCGAGTATGTAGCAGAAGCTTCAGCTTCTGAGGGCCCGAAAGGGCCCCGGTTGAAAGAGATGAAGATCTCGCCGTAAAAGCGCCTGCCATTTAGAAAGCTTCTTCGGACCGTTTGGTAAGCACGTCGTAGCCGTCGCTGGTCACGAGGATCGTATGCTCCCATTGGGCGGATAGCTTGTGATCCTTGGTGACCACGGTCCATCCGTCCGGCAGCAGCTTACACTGATACTTGCCCTGGTTGATCATCGGTTCGATGGTAAAGGTCATGCCTTCCTGGAGCTCCAGTCCGGTTCCCGGTTTGCCGTAGTGCATAACCTGCGGTTCTTCATGGAAAACCCGGCCAATACCATGCCCGCAGTAATCGCGTACGACGGAGAAGCGGTTCTTTTCAGCATGCTTCTGGATAACGTGGCCGATGTCGCCCAGGCGAGCGCCGGGCTTGACCAGTTCCATGCCTTTATAGAGGCATTCCTGGGTGATTTTTACCAGCCGGTCAGCGGCAATCTTGGGTTCGCCAACGAAGTACATCTTGCTGGTGTCCCCGTGATACTCATCCTTGATGACCGTCACATCGATGTTGACGATGTCGCCGCTCTTCAACACCTTCTTCTCGCTGGGAATGCCGTGGCAGACGACGTGGTTGACCGATGTGCAAATGGATTTGGGAAAGCCCTTATAGTTGAGAGGTGCCGGAATAGCCTTCTGGACGTTAACGATGTGGTCATGACAAATGCGGTCCAGTTCTTCAGTGGTCACGCCCGGCTTGACGTGTTCGCCGATCATTTCAAGAACTTCCGCCGCGAGCCGACCGGCAACGCGCATCTTCTCGATTTCCTCGGGGGTCTTGATGGATACCTGCATTGGAGGGGCTTTCCTTCGTTCGTATCAGACGCCCATTTTAGGGAGGTGGCCAGCAGGGTACAAGGAAGGCGGTTTCCAATCGTCTTCATTTCGAGCAACTAAGGGTCATGATAGCGGCGCTTAACCTCTTGTTTTGCGGAAACTACGTAACAAACTGGTGGCGTTAAATGGGCCGAATATGGTATAAACGCGCCCGCTGAAGCTGTTGTGCTCTTCATAAGAGTGGCCGCATAGACGCAGTCTCGAGTGGCCAGGCCTCGGCAAAAAACACACATGTGTCGACACGTTGACCCAGGGTGCCGCAGCGGAACGTTCCGCGCGGTTGGGCAATTGGACACATGGAGGACTAACCCAAAGCTTATATATAGGTAGATATCATGGCTCAGGTAAGCATGCGTGACCTGCTGAAGGCAGGCGCCCACTTCGGTCACCAGACTCGTTACTGGAACCCGAAAATGTCGAAGTTCATCTTCGGCGCCCGTAACAAGATTCATATCATTAACCTGGAACAGACCGTTCCGGCCATGGACGACGCCCTGAAGTTCGTCCGTCAACTGGCTGAGAGCAAGAACAAGGTCCTGTTCGTAGGTACCAAGCGTGCTGCGGCAAAGATCATCAAGGAAGAGGCTCAGCGCGCCAACCAGCCTTACGTCAACCATCGCTGGTTGGGCGGGATGCTGACCAACTACAAGACCATCCGTCAGTCCATCCGTCGCTATCGTGACCTGGAAACCCAGAGCCAGGACGGTACTTTCGACAAGCTGACCAAGAAAGAAGCCCTCGAGCGCACCCGCGAGATGGACAAGCTTGAGCGCAGCATCGGTGGTATCAAGGATATGGGCGGCCTGCCGGACGCACTGTTCGTGATCGATGTCGACCACGAGCGCATCGCGATCAAGGAAGCCAACAAGCTGGGTATCCCTGTTGTTGGTGTTGTCGATACCAACAGTGACCCGGACGGCGTTGATTACGTGATCCCGGGTAACGATGACGCCATTCGCGCCATCCAGATTTACGTCAAGGCTGTAGCTGACACCTGCATTGAAGCGTCCCAGTCTGGCGGCGGTGCAGATGAGTTCGTAGAAGTTAGCGAAGAAGACGCGCCTGCGGCTGAATAAGCCCGGCAGCTGGCTGATCAGGATTCAGCAGTAAAGAAGGGGGAGCTGAATCCCCCTTTTTTATAACCGCTGGTTGAGGTTTGTAACCGCTGGTCGAGAACTGACAGCCAAAGGATGTGATTCGGGAGTTTTTCCATGCTCCCCGGGTGGGTGTCACCTTGTTGCGGCATTCACCCTGCAGGATCGATTCAAGTGGCGCGCAGGTTGGCGCCATTTTCCAGAGATTGAAACGAGAGGATTGAACATGGCTGCTATTACCGCTGCAATGGTCAAAGAGCTGCGTGAGCGTACTGGCCTGGGCATGATGGAGTGCAAGAAGGCGCTCGTTGAGGCCGAAGGTAGCGTGGAAAACGCAATCGAAGAGCTGCGCAAATCTTCTGGTCTGAAGGCTGCAAAGAAAGCTGGTCGTACCGCTGCTGAGGGTGTGGCTGTGCTGAGCGTTGCCGACGACAACAAGAGCGCGACTCTGCTGGAAGTCAACTCTGAGACTGACTTCGTTGCCCGTGACGACAACTTCATGAACTTCGCCAACGATGTTCTGGCTGAAGCTGTGAAGTCCGGCGAGGGTGATGTTGCCAAGCTGATGGAGGGTGACCTGGAAGGTAAGCGTGAGGCGCTGGTCCAGAAGATTGGCGAAAACATCACCGTTCGCCGTGTGGTTAAGCTGGAAGGCGAGGTTGTTGACGGCTATGTGCACAGCAACAACAAGATCGCTTCCATTGTCGCGATTAGCGGTGGCAATGCGGAAATCGCCCGCGATATCGCCATGCACGTAGCGGCTGTAAATCCGCGCGTCGGCAAGCCGGAAGAAATGCCGCAGGATGAAGTCGAGAAAGAGAAAGACATCATTCGCGCCCAGCCTGACATGGAAGGCAAGCCGGCCGAAATCGTCGAGAAGATGATGTCTGGCCGTATCCAGAAGTTCCTGAAGGAAAACAGCCTGGTCGAGCAGCCGTTCGTCAAGAACCCGGACCAGACTGTTGGCGCACTGCTGAAGTCAGCCGGTGCTGACCTGATTGGCTTTGTCCGTCTCGAAGTCGGTGAAGGCATCGAGAAGGAAGAGGTTGATTTCGCGGCCGAAGTTGCTGCCGCCGCAGGTACCGGCAAGGCCTGATAAGGGTCTCATCAATACCGTGCTGCGCGCTGTTTCAGGGTTGCTGAAAGCTATTCCCGGAAGCGGTCGTAGCACGGGTTGTATGCGAGATAGTCTGGTTACCCCAAGGCGATCGGGTTATCCCACATGCAACCCTGGTCCTGGTGTCCACTCTGGATAAGGGACGTCTTCATACAGGGTCATTTGCACCCGCTTTATCATCGTCCGCCTGGACGCCAGTTAGGGGATCCCTCGCCATGGCAAAACACTCGCAGTCCCAGCCCAAGTACAAGCGTGTACTCCTGAAACTTAGTGGTGAAGCCCTCATGGGGGAGCAGGAGTTCGGGATTGATCCGAAGGTGCTCGACCGCATGGCGTTGGAAATCGGTGCGCTGATTGGTATCGGTGTCCAGGTGGGGCTGGTTATTGGTGGGGGTAACCTGTTCCGGGGCGCAGCCTTGAATGCTGCTGGCATGGACCGCGTCACCGGCGACCATATGGGGATGCTGGCGACCATGATGAATGGCCTGGCCATGCGGGATGCGCTGGAGCGCTCCAATATCCGCACCCGTGTCATGTCTGCCATCCCCATGAGTGGCATCGTCGAACATTATGATCGCCGCCGCGCCCTCCGTGACCTCAAGGACGGCGATGTCGTAATATTCTGCGCCGGCACCGGCAACCCGTTTTTCACTACCGACTCGGCAGCCTGTCTCCGTGGCATCGAGATCGATGCTGATGTGGTGCTGAAGGCAACAAAGGTCGACGGTGTTTATTCAGCGGATCCGGTCAAGGATCCATCAGCGGTTAAATACGAAACCCTGACCTATGATGAAGTCCTGGACAAGAAACTGGGCGTTATGGACCTGACGGCCATCTGTCTATGCCGGGATCAGGGTATGCCGGTGCGCGTCTTTAATATGAACAAGTCCGGCGCGCTGACCCGTATCGTCGTTGGCGAAGCTGAAGGTACACTGATCGAATAAGGTCGTGGGTTAACGGTCGCCGCGTGCCGTTCATCCTGCTGATGCTGTTTACAGGCTGAACGTCCAACGACCAAGCCGGATCACAAGGCACGCAGATGATGCGCGTGACAGATCCCCAGCCAGAATTTTCCGGGCAACGGACTGAATTGAGGAATTTAAAGTGATTAACGAAATTAAGTCAGATGCTGAAAAGCGCATGAAGAAAAGTCTCGATTCGCTGCATTCAGCTTTCAACAAGATCCGCACCGGTCGTGCGCATCCGGCGATCCTGGATAGCGTTACGGTCAACTACTATGGGCAGGAAACACCGCTCAAGCAGGTGGCGTCGGTCAACGTCGAGGATTCTCGGACCCTGGCTGTCTCCCCGTGGGAAAAGAACCTGATCCCGACGATCGAGAAAGCCATCATGATGTCGGATCTTGGCCTCAATCCTTCCAGTACTGGTGACGTGATCCGCGTACCGATGCCGATGCTCACCGAAGAAAGCCGCCGCGAGCTGGTCAAGCAAGCCAAGGCGGATGCAGAGCACGGTCGGGTGTCCATCCGCAATGCGCGCCGTGACGCCAATAACGACCTCAAGGATCTCCTCAAGGAAAAGGAAATTACCGAGGACGAGGAGCGCAAAGGTCAGGATGAGATCCAGAAGCTGACGGACCAATATATTGCAGAAGTCGAGAAAATGCTCAAATCGAAGGAAGATGACCTCATGGAGGTCTGATTCTTCGATAACGGTATTGGCTCAGTGAACTTTTCCGGGGGCTGTCATGGTGAGGGTTTCACCTTACCTGACGCCCCCGTGACGTATCAGGGGTAGGCATGACGGACAGTCTAACGGCCGAAATTCCGGTAGCAGCGGCCTCCACGCCGCGGCATGTTGCGATCATCATGGACGGCAACAATCGTTGGGCCAAGCTGCGTCGCCTGGCGGGCGTGGCGGGCCACAAGGCCGGGGTCAACGCGGTGCGGGCAGCGGTGGAAACCTGTGCCAGGCAGGGGGTGGAAGTGCTGACCCTGTTCGCTTTCAGCAGTGAAAACTGGCGCCGCCCCAAGGATGAGGTGTCGGCGTTGATGCGGCTGTTCCTGATTGCGCTGGAGCGGGAGGTCAAGAAACTCCACCGCAACAACATCCGTTTGCGTATGATCGGTGACCGCTCGGCCTTCAGCGAAAACCTTCGTGAACATATGGCCCGTGCCGAAGCCTTGACTGAAAACAATACCCGTATGACGCTGGTTATTGCTGCCAACTATGGTGGGCATTGGGATATCACTCAGGCAACACGTTCTCTCGCGGAGGATGTGCGCAAGGGTTTGCTCCAGCCGGGTGATATCACTGAAGATCATATGCAGCAGCGGATGTGTATCGGCGATCTGCCCATGCCCGATCTGTTAATTAGGACAGCGGGAGAGCAGCGCATCAGCAACTTCCTGCTGTGGCACTTGGCCTACACTGAGTTCTATTTTTCCGAAGTCTACTGGCCGGATTTCGACGAGCAGGAGATGCTCACGGCGTTGAAAGCCTATGGTGGCCGTAAACGTCGCTTCGGCCAGACTGACGACCAGCTCGAAAAACTGGCCGCGAACGGCTCAAAAGCTTAAAAACTAATAAGAGCGAGCCCCGTTTTGCTCAAGACACGTGTCATCACAGCCTTAATTCTCGCGCCCATTGCTATTGGGTGTATTCTTTTCCTGCCGCCGTTAGGCTTTGCCATCTTCACCGGCATCATTATTACACTTGGCGCCTGGGAGTGGGCCAATATGGCCGGCCTGACCAGTGGCGCGGGCCGGATCGGCTACGCGGTGCTGACAGCGGTGGTGCTGTTCCTGTTGTTGCATACGACGGCGTTCGCCGTATTGGTGCTCGCTGTTATCTGGTGGATAGTGGGTCTAATCCTGGTCCGGGCCTATCCCGAGGGTAGCGCACTCTGGAAGCCGGTTGCCGTCAGGGGGTTGATGGGCGCGCTGGTATTGGTGCCTGCCTGGGTCGGCCTCAATCACCTGCGCTCCAGCCACTTCCAGCTTGCCAACATCGATAACAACCTTCTTCTGCTGGTTTACGTCTTCTGCGTCGTCTGGATTGCCGATATCGGTGCGTACTTTGCCGGGCGGGCTTTCGGTAAAGCCAAACTGGCCCCCCGTGTCAGCCCTGGCAAGTCCTGGGCCGGTGTTTGGGGTGGACTCGCCGCGGTGGCGGCGCTGTCACTTATCGTGAGTCTGCTTATCGGTTGTGACGGCCGGGAAACAATCCTGCTGCTGATCCTGAGTCTCATCACCGGGGCGGTATCCGTCCTTGGCGATTTGCTCGAGAGCATGCTTAAGCGTTTCCGTGGTATCAAGGATAGTAGTCAGTTGCTGCCGGGCCACGGTGGTATTATGGACCGCATAGACAGCCTGACCGCGGCCATTCCTGTTTTTGCCCTGGGTATGACATTGCTGGGCTGGCTCCACGTCAGTCCAATCGCCTGATGGTCACGGTTAATCCATATAGGCGAGCAAGGATCGAGGTGAATAGCAATCGAGGCACGTAGAGTCATGCGTCAGGTCACCATTCTGGGCGCCACCGGTTCCATTGGATTAAGCACGCTTGACGTTATCCAGCGTCATCCTGATCGCTTTCGTGTTTTTGCGCTGACGGCCTGCCGGCAGGTAGACGCCATGCTGGAGCTTTGTCGCCTCCATCGCCCGAAATACGCGGTGATGGCGGATGAACCAAGCGCAGCGAGACTGGCGAAGGATCTTCCCGCGGATTGGGGCATCGAGGTGCTAGGCGGGCCCGGGGGGCTGGTGCAGGTCGCTTCGGCGCCTGAGTGCGATACGGTCATGGCCGCAATTGTCGGCGCCGCCGGTCTGGAATCAACGCTGGCAGCCGTCCGGGCGGGCAAGCGTGTTCTGCTGGCCAACAAGGAAGCGTTGGTGATGTCCGGCAAGCTGTTCATGGACGCTGTCGTGGACAGTGGCGCAGAGCTCCTGCCAATCGACAGCGAGCACAATGCAATCTTCCAATGCCTGCCTCCGCACCAGGTCCGCAATTTCTCCGGTGCAGGGGTACGACGCGTTTTGCTGACAGCGTCCGGCGGGCCTTTCCGGCGGACAGCGGCTGATGCCTTGGCCGATGTGTCTCCCGAACAGGCCTGCGCCCATCCGAACTGGAGTATGGGGCAGAAAATATCGGTGGATTCCGCTACCTTGATGAATAAGGGGTTGGAGTTGATCGAAGCCTGCTGGCTCTTCAATACCCAGCCCAAGCAGATCGAGGTTCACGTCCATCCCGAGAGTATTATTCACTCGATGGTGGAATATGTGGATGGTTCGGTCCTGGCCCAGTTGGGCAGTCCGGATATGCGAACCCCTATCGCCAACGGCCTGGCTTGGCCCGAGCGAATTGATTCCGGTGTGGCGCCGCTTGATCTGTTTGCCCTAGGCCGCTTTAATTTCGAGCGGCCGGATCTTCAGCGTTTCCCCTGTTTGAGGCTGGCCGCAGAAGCGTTTGACCAGGGCGGAACCAGTCCTGCGGTGCTTAATGCCGCCAACGAGGAAGCGGTAGCCGCTTTCCTGCGCCGTGAACTGCGGTTCACGGATATTCCCGTTATTATTGAATCAGTCATGGACGCGCTACCTGCAGTCGGCGCAGACAGTTTCGATATTATTTTCGAGAAGGACGGGGAATCCCGTGCACTGGCGCTGGAACAGATTCGTCGCCACGCGGTCTCAGTTTCCGGTCTGGGTTAGGTTCTAATGGTCGGCGCTTGGTCGTCCGTGGCTCGCGGTGAGTCGCCCGGAATGGATTAACCTGTTCTGCTTCTGGAGCATCATGCAGTTCATAGAAACGGTTCTCTCCCTCATCGTCACCCTCGGTATCCTGGTGACTATCCATGAGTACGGCCACTTCTGGGTTGCCCGGCGTTGCGGTGTGCGGGTACTGAGGTTTTCAGTGGGTTTCGGTAAGCCCATGTTCTCCTGGTATGACAAGCGGGGCACCGAGTTCGCCGTTGCAGCCATACCTTTGGGTGGCTACGTCAAGATGCTCGACGAGCGCGAAGGCCCGGTGCCTGAAGACCAGCTCCACGAGGCATTCACACAGAAAACACCTGGCAAGCGTATTGCCATCGCGGCGGCTGGGCCTGCGGCGAATTTCCTGTTTGCGATCTTCGCCTACTGGCTATTGAGCGTGGTTGGTTTCACGACAGTCGCTCCGGTGGTGGGCGATGTGAAGCCCGATAGTGTCGCTGAGCGTGTGGGACTCGAATCCGGCATGGAGATCCTGAGCATCGATGGCGAGCGGGTGACGGACTGGCGCGACGTGGGTGCACTCCTGCTCGAACGGGCCGGGGAGTATGGGCAGATAGAGATGACCGTAAGAGACAATGGCTCCGTCGGTACACGCTCCGCCGCACTTGAAGGCTGGCGGTTGGACCAGGATGAACCCAACCCCATCGACCTGTTCGGCATTACGCCGTATCGGCCTGCGGTGCCCGCCGTATTGGGCGATATCATGCCGAACGGACGCGCCGAAGCCGCTGGCCTTCAGTCCGGTGACGACATTCAGGCGGTGGATGGCGAACCCGTTGCCGACTGGTTCGCGTTGGTGGACAGGATCCGTAATGCGCCCGGCGAGCCCATCGAAGTCACATTGGTGCGGGACGGACAGCAGATGACTGTGACAGTCACTCCCGAGCGTGTAGAGACGGAGCAGGGCGAAGTCATCGGTCGCGTTGGTGCCGGCGTCGCCCCCATCCAGTGGCCGGACGATATGCTGCGCGACAACCGGTATGGTCCTCTCGCCGCGCTCCCCCAGGCGATTGGCGAAACCTGGGACGATACCCGCTTGACCCTGGTCGCGATCAAGAAGATGGTGACCGGCCTGCTTTCTTTGAATAATCTCAGTGGCCCGATTACCATTGCTCGCGTTGCCGAGGCCAGCGTGAGTTCCGGATTCGAGGATTTTATCCAGTTCCTGGCTTACCTGAGTGTCAGTCTTGGGGTGCTTAACCTTCTGCCCGTGCCCGTGCTGGACGGCGGCCATATCCTTTTCTACAGCGTTGAAGCGATCCGTCGCAGGCCGCTTTCCGAGCAGGTCCAGGCTGTGGGAGTAAGAATCGGAATGGCAATGATCCTGACATTGATGGTCTTTGCCCTTTACAACGACCTGATGCGGTTGTGAGAATTGCGACCTTCCGTACGCGCATAAACAGGCGATTTATCTGAATGAGACGTTCTCTTCTGAGTGTGGCTGTAGGCCTCATGACCGCAGTTGGGGCCGTGCCAGCGGCTCTGGCTGACGAATTTGTGGTTTCCGATATCGAAGTAGAGGGCTTGCAGCGGGTTTCTGCGGGCACGGTATTTGGCTCATTTCCCGTCAGCATTGGTGAAGAGATCGATGAAGTCGCCCTGGCAGATGCGATCAAGAATCTGTTCCAGACCGGGTTGTTCACTGATCTGAGTGCGAGCCGCGACGACAATGTGTTGGTGCTATCCGTCAAGGAAAGGCCGGCCATCAGTTCTATCGACATCGAGGGCAACAAGGCGATCGAGACTGAGATGTTGCGTGAGGCGCTTGATAGTGCCGGCCTGCAGGAAGGGCAGGTGTTCAAGCGCGCTACCCTGGAACGTCTCGAACTGGAAATCCTGCGCTCCTATGTGGCCCAGGGGCGATACAATGCGCGGGTCAAAGCGACAGCGGAAGAGCTCCCGCGTAACCGGGTCGCCATCAAGCTCGATATCAATGAAGGCGACGTGGCGTCCATCCGGCATATCAACGTCATCGGTAACGATGCGTTTTCCGATGAGCAGCTCTTGAGTCTGTTCGAGTTGGAGACTTCGAACTGGTGGTCGTCCATTACCAGCGCCGACAAGTATGCCCGCGAACGCCTCAGCGGCGACCTCGAGAGCTTGCGTTCCTGGTATCTGGACCGGGGTTATATCGACTTCAATGTCGAGTCCAGCCAGGTCTCCATCTCGCAGGACAAGAAAGACGTCTTCATCACCATCTCCATTGAGGAAGGTCCCCAATACACCGTTTCCGATATCAATCTCCGGGGCGATCTGATTCTCAAGGAAAGTGAACTTCGCGAACTGATCAAGATGGAGCCGGGTGACATCTTCTCGCGGCAGGAGCTGACGGACACCTCTGAGCGGCTCTCAAGAAGACTGGGGCGCGAGGGTTACACGTTCGCCAACGTCAACGCCGTTCCCGAGACCGGCGACAACAACACGGCGTCGGTTACGTTCTTCGTCGAGCCCGGTAATCGGGCCTATGTGCGCCGTATCAACTTCAACGGTAACGTGTCCACCCGCGACGAAGTGTTGCGCCAGGAGATGGTCCAGATGGAAGGCGCCGTCGCTTCCACCGACCTGATCGAGTACTCCAAGACCAAGCTTGAACGGCTTGGCTTCTTCAAGACGGTGGACGTCGAGACTGTGCGGGTGCCCGGCCGGGATGACCAGATCGACGTGAACTACAGCGTCGAAGAGCAGGCGACAGGCAGCCTCTCGGCCTCCGTCGGTTTCTCCCAAACTTCCGGGATCATCCTGGGTGCCAGTGTGTCGGAAAACAACTTCTTCGGCACGGGTAAACGCGTGTCCGTCGGGGCGAACTATAGCGATTCGATCAAGAGTGCCAACTTCGCCTACACCGATCCCTACTATACGGTTGATGGCGTCAGTCGGGGCTTTAAGCTCTTTGCCCGGGAAACGGACTACGAGGAAGAGGATATTTCGTCCTACCTGTTGGATGAGATCGGCGGCAGTCTGACCTTCGGTTATCCCATCGACAGTGTTACGCGCCTCAATTTTGGCGTGGGATACACCAATACGTCCGTCCAGACCAATGAATACCCGGCGGTCGAGGTCCAGGACTTCATTGATGAAAACGGCGACAGTTACAACACCTACTATCTGACCGGCTCGTGGAACAAGAATACCCTTAACCGGGGTGTGCTCCCCACCGACGGTTTCAGTCACTCCATTTCCCTGGATGTAGCGGTGCCGGGTAGCGACCTGACCTTCTATAAACTCAGCCATCGCACCAACTTCTACCAGCCTATCAACGAAGCCGAGACGTGGGTGTTCCGTGCCCGTACGGATATAGGTTACGGCGATGGCTATGGTGACGCGTCTACCATGCCGTTCTATGAGCATTTCTTCGCCGGTGGTTATGGCTCCGTACGTGGTTACGAAGCCAACTCGCTCGGGCCGCTGGCGACGAATGACCCGGACGACACCTCTGATCCCGATCCCTTTGGCGGTAACCTGCTCACCGAAGCCAGCCTGGAGCTGATTTTCCCGACGCCGTTCGCAGGTGATTCGCGCTCGATGCGCACCGCATTCTTCCTGGATGCCGGTCAGGTATTTGACACCGACCGAGGCTATGATCCGGAATTGGGTGAGATTCGGCTGTCTGCAGGTGTGGGATTCCAGTGGATTACGGCGATCGGCCCACTGGCGTTCAGTCTGGGTAAGGCGCTTAATCCCGATGACGATGATGAGACCCAGGTGTTCCAGTTCTCGCTGGGGCAGAGCTTCTAGAAGGATAGCCAGACAGTTCGCCTGGAAATCCGAGGGGCTTCGGGTATTCCATTCGACTCTACGACCCATGCTAAATCTGTAACCACGATCTGTAACCACGTAGTGTTAGGTCTGTGATCAAGTAGTGCCAGATCAGGGATCACAGCCAGCAAGACGACGTTACAGGCATTGAATACAACAAGGCGAAAGAGCCAAGACGAAGGAAAACAGGAGTTCCCAGTATGATGAAGAAATTCATGGTAGCGGCCCTGGCCATGGTACTGGCGCTGCCGGCATTGGCCGAAACGAAGATTGGCGTGGTGGACCTGCGGCGCGCCCTGTTCTCTTCTGAGAGCGCCCAGGACTTCAGCCAGAAACTCCAGTCCGAATTCTCGGACGACGAGGCCAAGGTTCGCGATGCCCAGGAGGAAGCCCGTAAGCTCAAGGAACGCCTCGAGAAAGATGGTGCTATGATGAATGAAACCGAGCGGACAGAGCTGACCAGCCAATTCAAGGAAAAGGTTCAGGAGTTCAATTACCTGAAGAATCGCCTGGATTCGACAGTCAGCAGCCGCAAACAGCAGTTCCTTGAACAGGCGCGTCCGAAGGTTGATGCCGCCGTGAAGTCACTGCTCGACGAACATGATCTGGATCTGGTATTGCCCAGCGAAGCGGTTGTCTATGCCAAGCCGGATATGGATCTGACCGAACAGTTGATCGAAAAGCTGAACGACTGATTGATAATCTGAAAAATTAGGCGATCCGTTAACGGTGTCTCCCCTTACTTTCTACGCCAGCGTGCGTGCTTGGGGAGGTCGCCGTTACGCAGGCCGGTGGAGAGCGCGATGACGAACAAAGTCCATTCGCTGGGTGAAATCGCCCAGGCGCTTGGTGCTGAATTGGTGGGCGATGCGGATGTGAAGGTTGACGGCATCGCGACGCTCCAGTCGGCCAGGGCGGGGCGGGTCGCCTTCCTGGCCAATCCGGCCTACGGTCGTTACCTCAGGGAAACACAGGCGTCGGCTGTTATCCTTTCCCCCGATATGGCGGACCAGTGTCCGACCAATGTCCTGTTACTCGACAATCCCTACCTCGGTTATGCTCGCCTCAGTCATTGGTTTGACCCACAGCCCAAGCCGGAGGCTGGCATCCATCCATCGGCGGTGGTCGATCCCTCCGCTTCAGTGGCCGACTCTGCAACGGTGGGACCACAAGCGGTCATCGAGGCTGGTGCAACGATCGCAGAGAATGTTGTTATCGGTGCTGGCTGCATTGTCGGCGAGCGCTCGGTGGTGGGGGAGGGCTCGCGCCTGAACGCGCGGGTTACGCTGTACCACGATGTCATCATTGGCAAACGTTGTCTTGTCCTCAGCGGCGCTGTCATCGGCTCGGTCGGGTTTGGTTTTGCCAACGAAAAAGGGGTCTGGCACCGGATCGCCCAAGTGGGGGGTGTGGTGATTGGCGACGATGTTGAAATCGGTGCCAATACCACCATCGATCGCGGTGCGCTGGATGACACGCTGATCGGCGATGGCGTGAAGCTGGACAACCTGGTCCAGATCGCGCACAACGTCAGTATCGGTGAACATACGGCAATGGCGGCGCTGGTGGGCGTTGCCGGCAGCACCCGGATCGGTCGCCATTGCGTTGTCGGTGGGGCTTCAGGCATTGCCGGTCATCTCGAAATCGGCGATCAGGTGCATTTGACTGGCATGACCATGGTCACCCGTAGCCTGAAAGAGCCCGGGGTCTACTCGTCAGGTTTGGGTGCAGACTCGAACCGCCGGTGGCAAAAAAATGTCGTGCGTTTCCGTCAGCTGGATGAGATGGCACGGAAACTGCGCGAGCTTGAGAAGAAACTGCTTAAACGAGCCTGAGGCCGTACCTGATGATGCATATTGAAGAAATTATGGAATTCCTGCCCCATCGCTATCCTTTCCTGCTGGTGGATCGCGTCACGGAAGTCGAGAAAGGGCAGTCAATTGTTGGCTATAAGAACATCTCGATCAACGAACCATTTTTTAATGGTCATTTCCCGGGTAAGCCGATTATGCCGGGCGTACTGATCATCGAAGCCATGGCCCAGCTGTCTGGCATCCTCGGGTTTGTGACCGTTGACCGGAAACCCTCCGATGGCGTGGTACACTATCTCGCCGGCTCCAGTAAGGCGCGTTTCAAGCGCCCTGTGGTACCCGGAGATCAACTCCGGCTTGAATCCCGCTTCCTGACGGACAAGCACGGGATCTGGAAATTTGACTGCCGCGCCCTGGTAGGTGATGAGGTCGCCTGCGTGGCGGAAATCATGACCGCTGAGAGAGAAGTTTGATGGCGACACAGGCATGGTCGGGAGTCCATCCTCAGGCAATTGTCGATCCTTCTGCAAAACTGGGTAAAGACGTCACGGTCGGTCCGCTAAGCTATGTCGGTCCGGATGTAGAGATTGGTGATGGTACCGAGATCCTGTCCCACGTAGTGATCAAGGGACCGACGGTGATCGGCCGCAACAATCGTATTTTCCAGTTCTCCAGCGTTGGGGAAGAGTGTCAGGATAAGAAGTACGCTGGCGAGCCCACGAAGTTGGTGATCGGCGACAATAATATCATCCGCGAGAATTGCACCATCCACCGAGGTACCGTGCAGGACCGGGGCGAAACCCGGATCGGTAACGACAACCTGCTGATGGCGTACGTCCATGTGGCTCATGACTGTGTGGTGGGAGACAATACGATCCTCGCCAACTGCGCTACGCTCGCCGGCCACGTCAGGGTGGGCGACTGGGCAATCCTGGGTGGCGGCACCATGGTGCACCAGTTCTGTCATATCGGAGCCCACAGCATGAGTGCCGGTGGGAGCATCGTCCTCAAGGATATTCCCGCCTACGTCATGGCAAGCGGCCAGTCGGCGTCTGCTCATGGCCTCAATGCTGAAGGCCTCAAGCGCCGGGGCTTCTCGCGAGAGGTTATCTCTGAACTGCGACGAGCCTATAAGGTTATCTATCGCCAGGGGCTGACGCTGGCCCAGGCCCTCGAAGCCCTGGAAAGGGATTTTACCGGGGTTGAAGAAGTCCAGCTCATGGTAGACTCACTCCGCAATGCCCATCGGGGAATCGTCCGCTAGTCAGTTGGCAGCGGTGATGGTTTATCAACGAATGATTCATCAATGAATTGTTTACGAATGAATGGTTGATTAGTGACTGGTTCCCTGCCGCCATCTGTGACCTCGCCCGAAGAGATCGAGGTTGCCTCTTCCTCCCCGTCGCACACCTCGATCATTAGCGAGCGCCTCGTCACCATCGGCATAGTTGCCGGGGAGGCGTCGGGGGATATCCTTGGCGCAGGACTTATCCACGCCTTGCGCCAACGTTACCCTAACGCTAGGTTCGTCGGGATCGGTGGGGAGGAAATGAAAGCGTCCGGGTTCCATTCGCTGGTGCCGATGGAGCGGTTATCCGTGATGGGCCTGGTGGAGGTGCTTAAGCATATCCGCGAGCTGGTTTCTATCCGTCACCGGGTGCGCGACTACTTTCTCAGCACGCCGCCGGATATCGTAATCGGTATCGACTCGCCCGATTTTACCATCGGCCTCGAGCTCCAGCTCCGAGAGGCCGGCATCCGCACCGCGCACTATGTCAGCCCTACGGTCTGGGCTTGGCGACGCAAGCGTATCTTCAAGATCGCCCGGGCTGTGGACATGATGCTCACACTGTTTCCCTTCGAGGCGCGTTTCTACGAGGAACATAGCGTACCGGTGACCTTCGTCGGGCATCCGTTGGCGGACGCCGTGCCTCTGCATACTGATACTGACGGCGCCAGGAAGGCGCTGGAAATAGAGGGAGAGGGCCCGGTTCTGGCCATCCTGCCGGGTAGCCGTCAAGGCGAAGTGGAGCGGTTGGGAGGGCTATTCCTCGCCACGGCACATTGGCTACAATCACGCCGGTCGGACGTACAGCTGGTGATCCCTTGCGTTAATCCGGCTCGGCTGCGGCAAGTTCAGGCGATTATTGACGCGGAGGCGGTGAAGTTGCCGGTCAAGTTGGTTTTGGGTCGTTCGAGGGAGGTCATGGCTGCCGCCGATGTCGTCCTGCTCGCGTCCGGAACGGCGACACTTGAGGCGATGCTGCTGAAGAAGCCGATGGTCGTTGGTTATCGCCTCAACAGCTTTACCTACTTCCTGGCATCGAAGTTGGTCAAGGTACCTTACGTTGCACTGCCCAACCTGCTGGCGCGTAAGGAGCTGGTACCTGAGCGGTTGCAGGACGAAGCGACGCCTGAGGCTCTTGGGCAAGCCGTGCTGGAACGTCTGGAGTCCAAGAACCAGGTTGAAGAGCTAAAAGGGGCGTTTACCGAGTTGCACGAGCAGCTCCGTCGTAATGCCAGCCAACGAGCAGCCGAGGCCTTGGTGCCCCTGATCGAGGGAAATTCGGGATGAGTGTTGATCTAATCGGTGCGCCCTTTGTATGCGCCTACCAGGGTCGCTTGTTGGCGGGCGTCGATGAAGTCGGTCGAGGCCCTCTCGCCGGCCCTGTGGTGACTGCCGCTGTGATTCTGGATCCGGCAAAGCCGATAGACGGCTTGATGGACTCAAAGGTGTTAACCGGAGAGCGACGCGAGGAGCTCGCGTTGATCATCAAGGAGCAGGCCGTGGCCTGGAGCCTCGGTCGTTGCGAGGTCCATGAAATTGACCAGTACAATATCTACCAGGCCACACTGATTGCCATGGAGAGGGCGGTAGCCGGGCTTACGCCGGTGCCAGAATATATCCTCGTGGATGGCAATTGTTGCCCCAAGTGGCGTTGGGCCAGTGAGCCCGTGATCAAGGGCGATAGCCGCGTCGAGGCGATCAGTGCAGCGTCTATACTGGCGAAGGTGGCTCGGGATACCGAAATGGTTGAACTGGAGAATCGCTTCCCCGGATACGGCTTCGCCAGCCACAAGGGCTACTCCACGCCGATGCATATGGAAAGCCTCGGGCGTCTCGGGGCTTGCCCAATTCATCGCAGGTCCTTCCGACCGGTGCGCGAGGCCTTGGAGGCCATGGGAATGATAGAGACCGGTGAGGCCGTGATCCCAACGGATCTGTTCGACGCCTGATCTTCTCGGACGTTCCTGGAAAGCCTGCGATCGCCTCGCGGGCCGTCTCGGCGAGCCCTTAGGGGCTTTCAGGAAAGTCTGCACCCGGCATTGCGGATTCCTGACGGCGAGCGCCCTCTCCGAAAAGCTCCACCCTGATTATTAATCGCTCCGAGAGCCAGTCTGCCCACGAGTCGATCAGAAGTGCCTTAGCCTTCTAAGCCTCTTTCCCTTTCTCGCTGGTTTTCCTTTTTCATCTTGTATAGGCGTTGATCGGCGAGTCTAAGCAACTCGTCGGCGTTCGTGCCGTTTTCCGGTTTGATGCAGGCTACGCCATAGCTAAAGGATACGGTCACCGCCGTGTCACCCATCTCCAAAGGGTTGTCAGCCAACTCCCGTTGCATGCGTTTAGCGATTTGTTCTGCGCTTGCTTCGTCCTGTGAGGGCAAAAGCACGATGAATTCGTCGCCGGCGAAACGGAAGATGCTATCGTCCCTGCGTAGTAGCGTCTTGAGGTGGTTGGCGACATGGATCAGGCAGGCATCTCCCGCTTCGTGTCCCCAGGTATCATTCACCTGTTTAAATTCGTCCAGATCCAGGAATAGTAGAGCAAGAGGGTTACCGTAGCGCTGGGAGCGCCCCAGTTCCTGCTCCAGGGCGGCTTCCATATCCCGCCGGTTGCGCAGGCCGGTCAGCGAGTCTCGGGTTGCCAATTGCCGAAGCTGCTCCCTGGCCCAGATGCTCGTTAGTCCAGCCGATGTCTTGACCGCCAACTGGTGGAGGAAGAAGGCTTCCATGTGCGGTTGGTATCGTTTCGGATCTGATGCGCCAAGAATGAGTGCGCCGATGGTTCGGCCTTCCATCTGGAGCGGCAGGATGGCAAGGGATTTGACGTGTTCACGCAGGTGCGAGGGGATGAGTCTTGCCCAGGCTCGGGGTCTGTCGCGAAGCAGGGGATAGTTGCTGTTTTCGGTTAGCCGCAGGAAGTCCACCGCGCTGGTCAATTGACGTTCCGACAGCGCGCCCTGTTCATCGAGAAGATGGAGTATACGGCGGTTCTCCTCGATATCCGTGAGTACGAACCAGACATCGTCGAGTTCGAAGCGATCACGGACCTGCTCGGTCAATCGGTCTATAAATCCAGAGAGTTCAGTTGCGCGCAGCATCTCCAGTTCGATGTCGAACAGCTTCGCGGCTATGGCCTCGTTCCGGCGCGCCTGCTGGATCAGGGCTTCCAGCCGGTGTGTATTTGCCTTGTGATCAGAAGACGACATCTAAATCCCGACTGAACGACCGCTTTACGACATTTGGCGTTCGATGGCGACCAAATCTCCGAAAAAGAACACTCCTTGAATAACCTTTAATGCGCCAATCCGCAAGAGATCGTTCGCTGCTTGATCAGGTTTTACAATGGTGAAAATACATATACCGGAATCAATTGACACATCCGCTACGAATCCGTAATATGCGCGCCACTGAGACGGAGAGCACATTTATACGTTATCCGTTTCACACAGTTTGATGCGGGGTGGAGCAGTCTGGTAGCTCGTCGGGCTCTCCATCCCAAAACAGCCGAAGGGAGTCTGTCGACCTTCGGGTAATGAGCCCACCTCCCGGTTGGGTTCGAGTCTGAAGGCAGAACACAGTTTGATGCGGGGTGGAGCAGTCTGGTAGCTCGTCGGGCTCATAACCCGAAGGTCGTAGGTTCGAATCCTGCCCCCGCTACCAATTTCCAGTAAATTACCGAGAGGTTGTTTGCTGAGGAGAGAGGGAACCAGAACCTCTCGGCCTTTTCTGAAAAGAAGGCAGAACACAGTTTGATGCGGGGTGGATCAGCCTGGTAGCTCGGCGGGCTCTCCATCCCAAAACAGCCGAAGGGAGTCTGTCGACCTTCGGGTGATGAGCCCGCCTCCCGGTTGGGTTCGAGTCTGAAGGCAGAGCACAGTTTGATGCGGGGTGGAGCAGTCTGGTAGCTCGTCGGGCTCATAACCCGAAGGTCGTAGGTTCGAATCCTGCCCCCGCTACCACTTTAAAGGCCAGTCAAATGACTGGCCTTTTTTATTTTTGTGCGTCCCGCCCGCGAAGCTAGAGTTCCAGTTCCATCGGAAAGCGCTCAATTCTCACCTTCTCCCTTTCGACCCATTCAGGCTCACCGCCCACAAATCCTGCTTTCTCAAAAAGTGCTCTCGAGACACGGCTGGCGTCCACCGTAAGGTGTGTAACCTGTTCTCTGCGGGCCGAGCTCAGCAATTCTTCCAGTAGCGCACGGCCAATGCCGCACCTGGCGAAGTCGGGGTGGGTATAGAGCATGTTGATATGCGATCTGGGGCAGCGTTGGCCAAAGCCCGCGATCCGGCCGCTATGTTGGGCGATAAGCGTCTGGCCTCGGCTCAGGGTCAGCGCTATAGCGTGAATGTCCTTGCCCCAGCGGCTCCATGCTTCCAGTGCATCCGGCGGGTAATCGTTGCGGGCCAGTTGGCTGATCGAGGCTCGATAGAGTGCGCCGATCGCTGAACAGTCGAACTCCGGCCTGAAGCGGCGAATAGCGAAATGAATCCTGTGTGGCTGCATAGTCTTGCCTGTGAGCTCCCTGGTGGCGCGGGTCAGCATCGCGCCTGTAAAACTATGTCAAAAAATTGGCTAAAAAAATAACATCTGGAAGACGTAAAACACATTCTTAATGGGTGTTCTCGATTAGACTGCTACCAAATCGTCAATAAATCGGTGGCAGAAAATGTTTTTATCCGTCATAAAACAGACAAGGGCAGGGATCGCCGGTCTTGCAGTTTCCCTACTTCTTGTTGGCTGTGGCGGCTCGTCTGATGACGTGAGCACCTCTTCCAGCGCCGGCTCTGAGTCTGTCGTGCTAAACGGCGGCGCGATCAAGGGCGTCGTGAGCCACGGTCAGGTTACAGCGTGGGATCTGGAACTCAATACGGCGAGCGGCAAGTACGAAATAGACGAGACCCTTGGCCAGGCTGCTGTGACTGACACCCAGGGGCGCTTCCAGCTTCCTGTTGCTGGCAAGACATCCGGCTGGGTCCTGATCGAACTAACGGCCGATGGCCAGACGCGCATGACCTGCGATGTCGTGCCCTCCTGCTTTACGGGAACCTCCAACGCTGTGGCCTTCGGCGAGACTTTTGCGCTGGGTAGCGACTTCCGCCTCCGGGCTGCAGTCAATCTCGATGCGTCACGTGAGGTTTACCTGACGCCGCTTTCAACGCTGGCGGTTACCCTGGCGGAGGAATCATCGTCCGGCCTTTCAGGCACTGCCATCGAGCAGGCATACGGCGATATGGAGGATGCCTTCGGTCTAACTGCCGGTACCCTGCAGTTGCCGCCTCCTGACCTGGTTCGCCTGGATGGGTTTAGCGGAAGCACGGATGCCATTCAGTTGGCGGTAATCAACGCGGCTTTCCTGGCGCTAGTGGATGGCGATCACTGGGACTCTATTGAAGACGTCCTGGCCGACAGTGAAGCGCTGATCCGTAGCGAAGGCGCTTTTTCGTCCCCTTCCAAGAGCGATGGTATCCCGTCGGTCGAAAAGGTCATGCTTGAGGCAGCGGTGCTTTCAGCGGGTCTAAAGACTGAAGTCTCGAAGTCCAGTGTGCTGGATTCACTGGATCTGGTTTTCACACGGACACACGGCTTTTACACCGACATTGCGGCAGGATCGGGGTCCGGTAGCAACGAAAGCGATGTGATTGTGAGCAACACGGCGAAGTTGAGCTGGAATGCTCCGATGACGCGTGTGAGCGGTGAGAGTATCGCAATGGGCGAGTTGAGTGGCTACAAGATCAGCTACGGTCGTGATCCCGAGGCTCTGGATGAGGAAGTAACGATCGACGAAGCCAGTACAACGAGTCACACCATCGAAAATCTATCCCAAGGTAAGTGGTACTTCGCAGTTCAGGCGGTCGATACCGAAGGACTGGAAAGCCCGCTTTCAACGGTGGTCACCAAGTCGATCTGACTCGGATGGCGCTCATCGGATTTTCCATAGAGCGCCCTTTTATTCCTGTGGGGGAGCCATCAGCGCCAGCGGATCGGCAACCGGCAACCGTATCGTAAAGGCCGAGCCTTCCCCTTCCTTGGATTGTACGCTGATCTCGCCACGGTGCTTGTCCACAACGACCTTCACAAAAGAAAGCCCCAGTCCTGCACCCCGATTTCCTGAAAGCTCCGTGCTTTTCTGTCGTCTATAGCGGTCAAAAAGATGAGGAAGTTCGTGCTCTGCGATGCCGGCCCCTTCGTCGGAAATCGTCAGGCAAGCCTGATGGCCGGCCCGGAATACCTGGATCGTTACCGTTGATTCCGGTGGGCTGTACTG
Organism: Marinobacter nanhaiticus D15-8W; assembly: GCF_036511935.1. Taxonomy (NCBI): domain Bacteria; kingdom Pseudomonadati; phylum Pseudomonadota; class Gammaproteobacteria; order Pseudomonadales; family Marinobacteraceae; genus Marinobacter; species Marinobacter nanhaiticus. Next base: position 2,005,094 of record NZ_AP028878.1, read on the forward strand.
GACGGCGTTGGTTAGCAGGTTGATCACCGCACGCTCCAGTAGCTCTGCATTGCCCCGCAGCCAGATATCTTCGACGCCGTGCAGGGCCAGTTCTATGCCCTTGCTAAGCGCCTGTTCACTGACGCTATCTCGCGCGTTCTCGACCACCGAGAGGAATTCGCAGTCGTAGAAGCGGGTTTCCGTTAGCTGTTCGGCGCGCGCCAGTTGGACGAACTCTTCCGCCAATTGGTAACTCCGTCGGGCGAGATTGCCCAGGTGCTCAAGCTGTTCTGGCCCAATGGACTCTGGGCGACGTTTGAGTTGTGCAATCAACGCCAGTTGGGAAACCAGCGGAGAACGCACGTCATGGGAGATGAAGTCTATCGCTTCGCGATGCTGCCGCTGTTGCTCGCGAAGTTCCGAGATGTTGGAAATGTTGGCGATGATCCCATGCTGTTCGGAGTCGGACATGCTGAACGGCGCCAGGTGGATCAGCAGATCCAGGTTCTTGAGTCTTAGATCCACCGTGCGGGTTTGGCCGAGGGTGAGCGTGTCCGCAATAGTCTCCTGCCAGGGAGCCGATTCCCGGGGGTCGTGGGCGTTCAGCAGGGCGGGTAAAGGCATGCCGATCAGGCTGGGGCGGGGCTCGCCGAACCACTCTTCGATATGACCGTTGATGAACTGTATGGTTGCCAGTGCGTCGGTAACGATGACGCCATCCGGCATGCGCTCGAAGCCACGACCGATGAACTCGCGCATACCCGTCAGGGATTCGATGGCATAGCGTACCCGCTCTATTCTGGCGCCGATATTCTCTGCAGGAAAATCCCTTTCGACATCCATGAACTTGTTGGGATTATCGATGCGCAGGCGCTGCAGGTAGCGGCGGCTGGCTTCTCGCGATAGCGTGGCCGGCAGTTCCAGTCCGAGGTCAAAATGGCGGTCACCACGAGTAAACCGGATCCAGCTCTGATCGTCCAGGTGGGTCCAAAGTCCGATGTTCAGGGCTGGCGGCCGATCGTCTTCCGTCAGCCGATGGCTTGCGAGCATGTCGTTACCTTGCGACAGCCACCACCCCTTTGCCTGGAGTAGATGACGCAGGTCTTCGACAATTCGCATCGGCTGCTGGTCCTGGGGATCTTTCAGGCCCAGCCCGGGATCGCGACCGAGGGCATCGAGCTGTCTGTTGAGGAATGTATTGAGCAGTGTCAGGCGCCGTGTGCTCCAGAGCGGATAGGCGATCAGCGGTACCAGCAGGGCATGAGCGATCGGGACCCAGAGGTTGGCGTGGCGAAATAAAAGGGTAGAACCAAGTAGCAGCAGGGCGCTGGTCATCAGGCAGACCCAAAGCGTGTGCGATGGTTTCAGCTGGGGCAGGGCAAAGCTGATAAAGAGGATGACTGCAATAATTAGCAGAACTACCTGATATCGGGGAAGCGTCGTGATCAGCTTGTTCTGGACCAGGGCAGAGTAGGCATTGGCGTGGAACTCGACACCGGACATAGGGCTGGCCAGTCCGGACAGTGGTGTCGGCAACACATCGCCAAAACCGGGCGCCGTGGCTCCAATGAAAACGGTCTTTCCGGCAAATCGGTTAAGTGATTCGCGGCCTAGCAATACGTCACTGTAGGACGTTGCGGATACGGTACCGACGCGCCCGGATAAAGGGATATAGACATACTGACTGCGCACATTGACGTAGGGCGAGGCCGGTTCTTCCAGCGGAACGGCTTCTGGGACCTTCTCGCCATCCATCAACGCGGCTGCAAGCGAAACGGCGGGCCAGGTAGCCTCACCCAGGCCACTATATAAATAGAGGCCACGGGCGATACCATCCTCGTCCAGTTCGACATGGACATGTCCCAGGGCGCCAGCGGCGCGGGTTAATTCTGGCGTTGGTAACTGCTCGGATAAGGGGGCGTCTGCGGTGGACGGGTATAGGTGAACCGGCAGGACGACCTTGCCATGGCGCTGCATGGCAGCAGCCAGGGCCGTGTCGCCCGGACTGGGCTCGGTAAACAGGATATCAAAGACAATAACGTTGGCGCCGGCCTGGTGCAGCCTCGAGATCAGCTCTGCGTGACGCTCGCGGGGCCAGGGCCAGCGCCCCAGTTCGCGCAGGCTCTTCTCGTCGATAGCGACCAACTCGAGCTTTTGCGATGGACCCAGGGGCATGCCCATGGCGAGGGTGTCGTAGAACCAGAGATCAAGTCTCTGGGGAAGACCGGCAAGCTTCAGTGCGAACGCAATGAGTATGAGGGGAACCGCCAGTTTCCAGGCCGTGCGTGTCAGTCGGAACCATTCCCTGTGCATGCGTCTCGCTTAGTGCTAGCCGCCGCTGCTACTCTTCAGCAGCGGTTCAGTTTACAAAAAGCTCCCTGCCTGGTCCCCACCGACCTGCGATTGGCCCGTCAGAAAGCGCTTTTAAGCGCACAAAATACCGCCTTCCGGGAATCAGGCGCAAGGCCGCGGTGGTGTCAGCGACGTCGGCTTCCTTGATGATATTGTTGAAACTCGGGTCTTCGGACAGTTGCAACTGGTACTTGTCTGCAGCTTCGATCCGTTGCCAGAAGATACGGACCTGGCTGTCTACGTAGTTGACATTGATAATGCGCGCCGGCGGAAGCGTGCCGTTTATCATCAACTTTCTTGGCTCGGACGTGGCAATCGATGTGCCGCCGGCTTCAGTAACTACCCGCCAGTAATATTGGCCCGGATTCAGGGGCCTGGTCGGTATGGCATTGCTGTCCGGTGCCCATTCGCTGGTAGCGATCAGGTCGGAGAAGTCGCTGGACCTGGCTATCTCGACCCGGGCCACTTCATTGTTGCCGTTGTAGCTCCAGGAGAAAGAAGGCATTTCGTCATCAAGTTTGGCGTCGGCAGCCGGTTTTTCCAGGGTCGCCGTCTTGGCCTGTTGGGCGACATCGAAGGTCTGCTTGTAGGGCATTCCCGGCATGCCACGCGCGTCGACCGCGGCCAGGCGAATATCGTAGCGGCCATTATCCAGATGATTGAAGGCGAGAGCTGGCTGTGTGGTTTGTTCCCGGCTAAGCCATTGGCCGGTATCGGCGTTGAAGATATCGACCTGGTAGCGATCCGCACCGGCGATCTCCGGCCATGACAGTTCCTGGGGAAGCTGGTGTGCGGTTTCCGGCAAAGGGTTACTCGGTTGAGGTGCTGTCGGCAGGCGACGGATATCCACCGGGCTCTGCGTCCCCTGGCCTGTAGTTCCGCTAAAGCCCGCCGGTATATTGACTGTTCGCCCGGCCGGCCCGAAGGCCACAGTGCCCTCGGTGACCTGGAGTTCGGTGACGGATGGCCTGACCTGTAGGCGGAAAGCGGTACCGCGAACTGCTGCGACCGCAGATGGCGTATCCACCTCAAAGCGCGAGCCGTCTTCAATCAACACTTCGACATCGGCATCCAGTTCGCCGCGGTCCAGGCGCATACGGGTGTCGACCATGCCGGTCTTGCCGAACCGGGTCAGCCGGTTGAAAATCAGGTGACTGTCGCGTCCGAGCCGGACCAACGACCCATCTGCCAGTTGGATTACGGTGAAACCGGTTTGCGTCACGATCTCGTCACCCGCATGGAGCATGGTATGAGGTGTCAGAGCCTGGCGCCGTCCCGACGCCCCATCCACGTAATGCACGGGACCGGAAACAGCCAGGGCCATGGCGGGCTCAGGTCGCTTGTCCAGCCAGTTTACCGGGATACTGATGCTTTGACCGGGGATGGAGTTGTTGGGGTCGTCGATGCCGTTGTAGTGAGCCAACTGGATAGCGTCGTACCCGGACGACAGTAGGCGTTGACTGACCTGTGGAAGGGTCTCGCCGGGGCGGAGGGTGTAGCGCCAGTCATGCATGCTGCTTGTAGAGACAGTGGCAGTGGTCGCACTGGTTTGGGAGCCTCGAGTGACCGAAAGCTCCGCATTGGCAGTCAGCGCCGTGGCGGCCAAGAAGGCCGCGGCAGCTATGGCGGCGAGGCCCGGAAAGCGAGTTGTCAGTAACAGCATGAGCGTCGTCTTACCCACCCCGATAGCGGGGAATCCTGGTTGCAGCCTCAGGAGTCATTCTGAGGCTCGTTAGCTCAACGACTCATCGTCGACAGCGTTTTCCGTTTCAGCGCCCAGTTCGTCCATGGATTCGAGTCGATATCCGCGTTGATAGATTGTCTTGATTCGGTAGCCGTTCTCCGGCTTGATGCCCAGGCGTCGCCGCAGACGGCTCATGTGCGTGTCCACGGTCCGGGTGTTGATGTCCCGGGTAACGCCCCAGACCCGCTCCAGCAGCATTTCCCGTGTAAGCAGGCGACCTTTGTTCTGGAACAGGAACAGTGTCAGGTCGAAGTCCTTGTCGGTCAGTGTCAGCGGCTCATTATGCAAATGGATGGTGCGGGCCTTGGTGTCGATTCGGAAGGGACCGTACTCCAAAGCCTCACGATCCACTTCCGGGTTGCTGCGACGGACCAGGGCATTGATGCGCGCCATCAATTCTGCCGGGCGGGCCGGCTTCGCCAGGTAATCATCAGCCCCCGCATCCAGGGCCTGGACGATATCCTGCTCGCTGTCGCGCTGGGTGAGGAAAACCACCGGGATCGGCCAGTTCAGTTGGGCTCGAACGTGTTTAAGCACGTCGATGCCGGTCATGTCCGGTATCTGCCAATCCAGGATCAACAGGTCGTAACTACGATGCGTAACCGCACTCAGGAACGATTGGCCGGTCTGAAAGCTGTTGCATTGGTGATCACGTTCCCGGAGCAGGTTTTCAATATTCCTGGCCTGCTCCAACTGATCTTCCAAAAGGGCGATGCGCATCGAGTATCTCCTGAGAATCGTGGCGCACAAACAGGTAGAGAATCTGCGCCATTCTATTGATTATTTTTGCAAATTGGTGACTCGCGGTCAGTGTCATTGTGTAGCGTACTGTTAAAAAAACAGACGAAAACAGCCACACACCGGACCTACGCCGTTTCCATCAGCATGACCGGTACTGCGATAGAGGTGCCGCGAGACGCTATGAGAACAGCCTTCAGGCGCGACCCAGCCCGGGTTTTCCATCGATGTCACTGACTGTTTGTCGGCAGGAAGGGAAATTACTGCAGCCCCAGAACCAGCCTTTTTTTCCATGCCGCCGTATCAAAGGGGAGAAGCATGCGGGGCAGGGTGTGGGTGCCTGGTCAGCGCCATCAGCGTGGGCAGTATCGTCCTCGATGCGGCGCGTGCCTTTACACTGGGGGTACCGGGAGCAGGCCCAGAAACGGCCGAATTTGCCTTCCCTTTCCCGCATCGGCGCCCGGCACTGTGGACAATGGACACCCGTCTGCTCGGCGACGGTATGGGCCTGATCCGTCGCCCCGGACTGCAACGGTGTGATCAGCTCGGTAATCTGGGTCTCGACGGTTTGCAGGAAGGTGCGTGGGTCTCCTTCGCCCTGGCGGATGCGTTCCAGGGTGGACTCCCAGACAGCGGTCATGTCCGGTTTCCCGACGGCTGCGGGGAGTGCGCCTATCAGATCGTGGCCTTTTTCGCAGGCCTTGATATGACGACCCTCGCGGAACAGGTAGTCACGCTTGAACAGGGTTTCGATAATCCCGGCGCGGGTTGCTTCCGTGCCGAGGCCATCGGTATCCCTTAACGTCTTGCGTAGTTCGGCATCGGCAACGAAGCGGGCAATATTCGTCATGGCGGACAGCAGCGTCGCGTCGGTGAAATGGCTGGGCGGCTGAGTCATCCGGTCCTTTATCAGCGGCGATGCGCAGTGGACGCTTTCACCCTTGTCGAGCCGGGGCAGTGGACGTGACTGTTTTTCTTGCTGTTCCTTCTTGCGCAGCTCCACGACTTTCCAGCCCGGGTCGACGACGCCGGTTTCGGTGGCCCGGAAATCGTAACCGGCGACCTTCAGGTCAAGTCGTCCTTCCCGGTGGATAGCGTCGGGATAGAATTGCATCAGGTAGTAGCGGGCAATGAGGTCGTAGATCTTTTGCTCCTCTCGCCGCAGGTTGCCCGCCGGCCGCTGGCGGGCGGTCGGGATGATGGCGTGGTGGGCGTCCACCTTGCCATCGTCCCAGGCGCGGGAGTGACGCTTCAAATCCGCCTGATCCGCATGTGAGGCAAGGCCCGGAGTAACAGACCGGATAGCTGCGATCACATCGTGCTTCTGCTGAAAATGAGCTTCCGGCAGATAGCGGCAGTCGGAGCGTGGATAGGTGATGAGCTGGTGCTTCTCATACAGGTTTTGCGCGGTATCCAGGACTGCCTTGGCGCCCATGCCGAACAGTCGGCCCGCCTCGATCTGCAGCGCCGAGAGCGACAAAGGCAGCGGCGGTGCTTCATTGCGCTCACGGAAGCGGGCTTCGGTAATGGTTCCATGTTGCCCGTCAATTTCTGAGACCACTTTCTCTACGACACTGCGGTCGAGAATCCGGTCCTCCTCATCCATGAACTCGCGGAATGTCTCTCCGGGACGCCAGTGGGCGTTGAATGTCTCGGCACCACTGTCCGGGCTGCAATCGACGGTCAGTGTGTAAAACGGGCGAGGCTCGAACTCGGCGATCGTCTTGTCTCGTTCCACGACCAATCCCAGCACCGGTGTCTGAACCCGGCCGACCGAGTAGACACCCTGCTGACCCTGCTGGCGGTAGCGCAGCGTGTAGGCCCGGGTCAGGTTGATGCCATAGAGCCAGTCCGCCCGCTGGCGGGCCAGGGCGGAATGGGATAGGTGGCGGAATTCGCGATTATCGCGCAACTGATTGAGCGACCGGGACACAGCAGAGGGCGTGAGATCCTGTATTAACAGGCGCTCAACCGGTCGGCGAACGCGAAAATAGCGCAGGACTTCATCAACCAGCAGCTGACCTTCACGGTCCGGGTCGCCGGCATGGACAATGTGTTCGGTGTCGCCGATCAGGGATTCCACCACACCGAGCTGTTCCCGTACGCTCTCTTTCGGAGTGACGGCCCACTGTTCCGGAACGATCGGGAGTTCATGCAACCGCCATTTTTGCCAACGAGGATCATATTGCCCGGGTTCCGAAGGCTCCAGTAGGTGGCCGATACACCAGGTGACCACATCATGCTCGCCACAACGCAGCCAACCCTTGCCCTTCTGGATCGGGCCGGGCAGGGCCGCAGCAATAGCGCGACCCAGGCTGGGTTTTTCGGCGATGAACAGGCGCATGGACTATCAGGAGCTGCTTGGTAAATGGGCGAAGGAAGATGGCCGACCCGGGGCGCGCTGTCAAGCAAACGAGGGGGACACCGAACCCGGGATGATGCTGTACAATCAGCGGTACATAAGCGGGAGATTGACTATGCCAGATTCCAACGCGCCGATTCAGTCCGCCATCGAGCAGAAACTTGCAGATGGCTTCCATGCTGTTCATCTCGCTGTCGAGAATGAGAGCCATATGCACAGTGTGCCGCCGAATTCGGAAACCCACTTCAAGGTGACCCTCGTCAGCGACGATTTCGCCGGGAAGAACCGCGTGAAGCGCCACCAGGCTATTTACAATACGCTCGGCAGCGAATTGCAGGGCGGGGTCCATGCCCTGGCTTTGCATCTTTATACGCCTGAGGAGTGGCAGGCTCGCCATGAAGTATCACCCGCATCGCCGCAGTGTCTGGGTGGTTCGAAACACGATAAGGCCTGACGCGCAGAGGCCTTACAACCACTTAAGCGCCTATACTTCATTCAAGGCTGAACATTCACCTCAACGGTCGCCAAAAAGGATGGCTTATGAGTCAGTTTTTCCAAATTCACCCGGAAACACCGCAACTCCGTCTCATCAAGCAGGCTGTGGATATCCTTCGCAAGGGCGGCGTAATCGTCTACCCGACAGATTCGGCCTATGCCATCGGTTGCCAACTCGAAGACAAGCAGGCGACCGATAGGATCAAGCGCATACGGCGGCTGGACGACAAGCACAATTTCACCCTGGTGTGCCGCGACCTGTCGGATATCGGCCAGTACGCCAAGGTGGACAATACCCAGTACCGGTTGCTGAAGAACTTCACGCCGGGGCCCTACACCTTCATTCTCGATGCGACCAGCGAAGTGCCACGTCGCCTGCTGCACCCGAAACGTCGAACGATCGGCCTGCGGGTACCGGACAACGCGATCGTGCAAGCGTTATTGGCGGAGCTGGGCGAGCCCATCATGAGCAGTACGTTGATCCTGCCGGGTGACACCGAGCCGATGACCGACCCCTACGATATTCGTGAAACCCTCGAACACGATCTTGACCTGATTATCGATGGCGGCTTCTGCGGCATGGAGGCGACGACCGTCGTGAACTTCTGCGACGAGGCGCCGGAAGTCACTCGCGTCGGCAAGGGCGATCCAACACCTTTCCAGTAGCACCATGTTTTGGAGTGGCTCAGGCGCGAGCGTTCAGGCTAAACGCGTACTGGCGGCTCTGGCCTGCCGCTTCCAGGCTCGCTGCGTTGGCAGTGCGGCGTAGGCTGTCGAAGCGGTGGGTGAGGTCCTGAAGACCATTAAACTGCTGGTTTTCGCTCACCATCTGGTCGAGCAGGGCGTTGTTGACGCCATAGGCCTGGTTCAGGCGCACGGCGTTATCGACGAAGGACAGTGTCGGTTCGTTGACGCTTAGACGGTTGAACGCCTCCCGGAACCCTTTGTTGTTGTCCAGGTCCTTCTCGATCTGTTGGCGAGTGCTCTCCGGCATCATGGCCTTAATCGCAAAGCCCCCGGTGTCCTTCTTCTCGACGGCAATGCGGGTTGCCGGATTCAGGCTGTATTCGGCAAGTTTATGCCGCAGGGTTTCGCGGACGAAGGTATGGTCCTGCCCCACATCCTGCTTGTAACGATTGACTGACAATTGACTGGAGGGTTTGCGGACCGCACCGCCATTAAGGGTGACGCTGTCATCGGTCGCCACTACCGCTTTGTCCTCAGGCGCGGCAGCAGCGGTCTGGGCTGCAGCCTGACGGGCTGCACGATTTTCAGCGGCCTGTTGGAAACTGGCACCTGCCCGGGCCAGTGATGCGAGCAATGACATGATCTTCCCCGTCCTCGGACGCAAAAGTGGTTTCTGATATCCAAAACTTGCACAAAGCGGGCCAGTTCCTTTTTCGCCTCCATCCCGTCGTTGAATGGATCAAGTGACCATTGAATGGGCTTCAAGTCCGCATGGTACGCTCGAACGTACAGGCAGTGACGGAATCACTCATGCAATGAAAGAGGGACGAACTATGAGCAAGGTAATGTTGATCACGGGCGCATCCACCGGTATCGGCGCTGCAACGGCCAGGGCGGCAGCAAAAGAGGGCTACAAGCTGGCCTTGGCGGCGCGCTCCATAGACAAGCTCAAAGCGCTCCAGGACGAATTGGGCGGCCCGGACCAGGCCCTGTCGCTCGAATGCGATGTGCAGGATTTCGACCAGCAGAAATCGGTCGTCAAGCAGACGGTCGACCAATTCGGTCGTCTCGATGCCGTTTTTGCTAACGCCGGTCGTGGCGGTTCTCCAGGCGGGTTCAGCGGCGCCGACCACGAAGCCTGGCGCGATATGATCCTGACCAATATCTATGGCGTTGGGCTTACTCTGCAAGCCGCCTTGCCCGCGCTGCGTGAATCGAAAGGTCATGTGTTGCTGACCGGCTCCGCCGCCGGCCGTGCCACTATTCCTGGTTCGATGTACAGCGCCACCAAGTGGGCCGTATCGGCAATCGGTTATGGTTTGCGGGAAGAGTTAAGGGGAAGCGGTATCCGCGTAACGCTTATCGAGCCGGGCATGGTCGATACGCCGTTCTTCGACGAGAAGCCAGAGCATGCGCTAGTGGACGACGACATTGCCCGGGCTGTGATCTACGCGCTTTCCCAGCCGTCGCATGTGGACGTCAACGAAATCCTCGTACGGCCCACGCCCAAGGTCGAATAGATGATGTTGTGATACGGGACGGCGAGAGGAGATGGTGCCCCCGGCAGGACTAAAATTAATTGGTAACTATATGTAATATATATAATATAAAATTGCTCTAACTCTAATATGCCCCTAAATATACCCCCAAAATTGTTTGTGTAATCGGGAGTGTTTCCCGATTATGTGCCCTAAAAATCGAATAGTTCTCGATTAGCATCTCGCAACTTTACTGGGGCGAAGAGAACTGTAAGTTGAGGACAGGTTATTGAAGAGTGGCAGAATAGACAGCCGTAGATTGGCTTAGTTTGCATGTACTTCACATTGTTTTCCAACGAGGGAGCCCGTGAACGCGGAAATGTGAACCGAGGCATCAACTCCGACTGAATTCAGGAACTCTCTTGAATGAGAGCTACGAGGTCATGCCGAATTTCTTCTCCACTCAAATTGGGCCGTATTAGCAGGCGGGGGTTACCTTCGCGATCAAATACATAAATCGCGCTACTGTGGGAAACAGCATAGTTGCCGTCTGGGCCAGGTTCCTCATAACCAAAGGTAGTCCGATATCGTTTGGCCAGTTCTCGAAGTTGCAGCTCTTCCCCGGTGAGACCGACAATATCGCCACCGAAAAAATCGACGTACTCTGTCAGGCGCTCAGGCGTGTCACGTTGCGGGTCGACACTTACGAACAAAGTGAGCACTTCCTCTTGAAGCTCTGGGGACAAGGCGCTGGTTACCTGATTGAGTTTTTGCAGAGTCGTCGGGCACACATCGGGGCACGACGTAAACCCGAAAAACAGCATTCTTACGCGGCCACTGTAATCATTGCTAGATACTGGATCGCCCTGGCTGTTTATCAGGTCGAATTCCAGCTCAGGCATCAGGCCACTGATGTTTTTGCCATTCCAGTCTTCCTCGTCGTTACCAAGGCAGCCAGTCAGCAATAGGGCCACTGTCAGCGTTAAGGCCGCTGGTATAGTTATGGTGTTGGATCGCCAGAAATAGGCTTTCATGAAGCAGTTTCCGCAAGAGTTTTTGAATGATTCGTGTATTTTCCGTCCTGATGCATGGCTCGCCGGAGCATCAGAAGAATGCCTAGGATGCTCATCATGGCCGGAGGGATATAGGTCAGCATGCCGCCTAAAAGTTGGTCGACTTCGGGGTCCAGCGGCCAGGCCCTGCCGCAGACCTCGTAAACGTCGTAGACCATGTCACGTGAGAACACGATCCACGCACCAAGAAACATCTGAAGCACACCTGCGGCAGCCAAGACCAACATGCGTCTGCCATACCCCAGCGATGAGGTGATTGCAGGCGGTCGCGGGTCGAAGATCAACCACCAGAACAGCAGACCATCCAGCAACATGCTCCAGTTCATGACCCAGTACAGATCCCGGCTGAGCATGGCGTCGAAATGGATCGATGGCCACAGCCAGAAATAAATGAGCCCAACAAACAGAAACAGCGCGATTAAGGGCTGTTGCAGAACCTGATAAACCCAACCCAGAGGCCGGAGCGTGCGCCTCCAGCCTGGGCTGATTTTTTCAAACCAGAACCATATGATCGGCAGGGGATTAGAAAGTGCGATCAGGATAGGCCCGATGTGATGAAGAATCAGGTGCTGGCCCCGATGGACGAAGAACATGTATTGCGCGTAGTAATCGAAGCGCGTCTGCATCACCGCATAACAGATCAGCACCCCTAACGTGAAAGCAAAAATCCGCAGCGCGCCAGGCCGATCCTGATTCGGCATCCGAAGCAGACCGATGCCATAGAACCCCATCACGAGCATGTAGCTCAGCACGGTCAGCGGCGAGAAATCGTAGGGTAGAAGGTAGTCAAGCAGTGACATAGCGTTGCAGGTTCTGGTGTTGTTATTTCGATGACTCTACCTTGGACGTCACGAAGTCGTACAGTTCCTGGGGGCCCAGCCGGCTCAACTTTTCTCCGTTAACGTAGAATGTTGGAGTTCCGGATATTCCAACCGCTTTAACGTCCGCAGCATCCTGTTGAATAATGGCGTCAATTTTGGGCGAGTTCATACCGGCCTGAGCGGCTTCTACATCCAGCCCGGCTGACTCCGCCGTATCCCATGCAGCGGTGACCTCGGGGTCGTCATGCCATTGGGGTTGGGCTTCCATGACAGCTTCAAGCACCGGCTCGTAGATCCCCTGCTCGCGGGCGGTTTCCAGGATTCTGACGGCATCTTCCGAGCCTTTGTGAAACAGCACGTAGCGCAATACCAGGCGCACTTCGTCCGGGTAGGCCGCCACAATCTGTTTCACATAAGGGTACATGGCGCGACAGCCTTCGCAGGATGGGTCGAAGAACTCGACAATGGTTACCTAAGCGTCCTCAGGGCCGATAACGGGAGAGTAATCCCTCACCAGTGGCGTTTTTTCAACAACAGCGGGCTCATTAGTGCCCTGAGACCGATCGTAAATAACAAAAGCACCAGCGAAGACAACCAGACAAAAAAGAACGAGGCTTGTGACCAGGGTTCGGGTACGCACGTAAGATCTTCCTATTTTAGATGGGTTTAACGAGTGTCAGGTTTTCCGGTATTCGGTAGCAGCCGATTGGGCGCCCACCTCAGATAAACATTATTCCAAACGGCTCCATCGGTGACTGCACCACACTCATCATGACCGTGAGAATGCCCGCTTTGATTTCGACTAAGTCCACGCAGGAACGCAGCCCAAAAAACAGCAAGCGTACAATTTCTGTGTCGCCTTCCCGCTTGCATGCCTTGTCAGTGAGTCTACGTTCCGCAGTGGGCAGTGTTCGGGCATTGATCGTCACCGCGCTCCCATTGGATGGTTGTATGCTGGATGCCGAAGCGCTTGTTCAGCATGTCAGCGGCCTCGCTGAGGACCCGGTCGTCACTTTCTGGGTTCGGCTTCACCAAGTGAACGGTTAGTGCATTTTCAGTGGTACTCAGTGCCCAGATGTGAAGGTGATGGGCCGATTGAACGCCAGGTAGATTCTCCAGGCGTTCATGGACAGCCGAAGGGTTAATGCCCTTTGGGACGGCATCGACGGCCAGCTTTACGGAATCTTTCAGTAGCTGCCAGGTGCCCATAAAGATCACAACGGCAATAATGAGGCTGACGATGGGGTCAATCCAGGTCAGGTTGGTAAACATCAGTACCGTGCCGGAGATCACGACGCCCACCGAAACCGCCGTATCTGCAGCCATATGTAAAAAGGCACCGCGGATATTGATGTCGCCTTTCTGCCCTTTGAGAAACAGCATCATAGTGGCACCGTTTATCAACACGCCAATACCAGCCACGATCACTACAGTGAGACCAGCAACACCAGCAGGCTCTGTCAGACGTTGAATGGCTTCCCAAGTGATGCCACCAACAGCGGCGATCAGAATCAAAGCATTGAAAAGCGCCGCCAGAATAGTGGTTTTCTTCAGACCATAGGTTTTGCCGTATGTTGCGGCTTTACTTGCGAGCCAACTGGCCACCCAGGCCAGAATCAGGCCCATCACGTCGCTCAGGTTGTGTCCAGCATCGGCCAGCAACGCCAGAGAGCCGGAGATAATTCCATACACCGCTTCGATAACGACAAACAGCGTATTGAGTATGACCGCAATCGCAAATGAACGGTTATGAGTGTCGAAATGATGGCTATGATCGTGACTGTGGTCGTGCATGTCTGCCTCTATCAACGAAGATTTGTTCACAGTTATGAGCCCTGTAGTAGCTACAGGGTCAAATGTTTGCCGTTGGTTTCTTCCGTTTTCTGGGGAGCTAACCTACGGTCCGCGCGTTTCCTTTAGTACACGTGCTAAATCCTCTGGCACTGGCATGGGCGCAATTGCACTGACGTTTGCGCGCCCTGTGTTCCCAGCCGGAACCCAGATGCGGGAGAAGAGTAGGGCGGCAATCGCTCGAGTAGACTGCCCAAGGACTTCGCGAACATTTCTCGTCCGCCACCCCAGTCTGAGCATCCGTATATGAGTTGCAGTGTGCGCCAGAGTGAATTTCTGGCTGAGGATATGGGCGCGTTCAAGATAGGTGAACGCTGCCTGAAAATCGCCCCTTTTTTCTGCCTCATGGGCAGCCTGAAGTTCCACGCGAAAGAAGTGCTTCAATTCACTGTGCATTGATTCCTCCTCCTACTCCCTTCTGTGGTCGCCCGGTTGTGAGGGTGAGTCTTCCACCTGTTTGTTGGGACTTTTGTTGGACCTGAGCTCATGGCCAAAATCATGATCACGCCCAGGACTATAAAGACGTCGGCAAGGTTGAACGCAGGCCAATGCCAGGATTGCCAATGGAAATCCAAGTAATCGACAACGTAGCCTCGAAAAACTCGGTCGATGACATTTCCTAGTGCGCCTCCAAGCACCATAGCGTAAGCCAGGGCTTCTGCTCGTTGACGGCTGTCCAGGATTAAATTGACGAGAACACCCGAGACGACAATGGCTATTGCGATAAAAAAGTATCGCTGCCAGCCACCGCTATCGGCAAAGAGACTGAAAGCCGCGCCTTCATTCCATACGTGCACCCAATTAAAGAAAGGAGTGATCTCAATGGATTGGCCATAAGCCATGGATTGCTGGACGAGCCATTTAATAATCTGGTCGGTTAGCGCTACCAGTATGGAAAAGCCGAGAAAGGTAAGCGTTGACAAACTAGCGCGGTCTTTAAACATCGAATTATCCTTTTAGCGCAAGTATGCGCTTGGCACCAATGAGTACGATGCCTCCCACAATGCCGCCAATAACCAGGTCCGGGTAATTGGAGCCGGTCGAGGCAACAAGAAGCCCCGCAAGGATAACCCCCAGATTGATAACCACATCATTGGCTGAAAAGATCCAACTGGCTTTCATGTGGGCGCCGCCGTCACGGTGTTTGGCGATCAGGAGCAGGCAACTGATGTTGGCAAAAAGGGCCACGGATGCGACGGCCATCATCATCAGTGACTGTGGATCACTGCCAAATAGAAAGCGCCTGCCAACTTCAATCATTACTCCGGTTGCAAGGATAAGCTGGAGAATGCCAGCAACATGGGCCGCTCTGACCTGCATTATGATGCCATGCCCAACGGCGTAAAGCGCGAGACCATAAACGGCCGCGTCAGCGAGCATGTCAAGCGAGTCTGCAATCAAGCCAGCAGACTGGGCGATCAGGCCCATTGTCATCTCGACCAGGAACATCAAACCGTTTATTGCCAGCAGTATCCATAGAGTGCCGGATTCCTCGGTCTCGTTGGTACTCGACGATTCAGCCGCCCTGACAGATTTAAGGCTGGTGTGTTCCGTCGTCTGCAGGGAAGCGCCCAGACCTAGGGTTTCCAGTTTGCTGGTGATAGCTCCGGTTTCGCCTAGATGGATAATTTCCAGCTTTCGATTCGATAGGTCGAATGAGAGTGCCTGAATGTTGTCAAAGCCAGTGAGCGCCATTCGAATCATTCGCTCTTCTGAGGGGCAATCCATTTTTGGCACGCTGTAGGTGCTGAGCTGGCTGTCTGTTTCGGCGGCGACGGGGCTCTGAAGCTCATTGTTTACGACAGAATCTTCGCTGCCACACTGCCCATCGCAGGGTTTGCTCATTTTCGCGGCTCCGGTTATCACATAAGTTCCGTTGTTTTAAACCCTGTAGTCACTACAGGGTCAACGTTAAGTTGTTAGTTTTTGACGACACTGTTGAACCCACCGCGATTCGACGACTTGCGGTTTGACTCTGTAGTAACTAAAGGGTTGAACTGAAGTACGTCAAAAAGGAGTTTGAGCAACGATGAGACAGAGCAACAAGAGCGTACTTATCCTTGGTGGTTACGGAGCTGCAGGGGCGGCTATTGCAACACTCTTGGGGCAACGGATCGACGGCACCATTGTCTTGGCAGGCCGGTCGCTGGAAAAAGGGCGTGAACGGGCGGAACAATTAGATCGCGAAGCCGGAGTCACAGGGTGCTTCAGCGCCAGATCATTTGATGTGGCTGATGCTGCTCAGGTCAGACAATGCTCGCCTTGAGTGTTGGAAGATCAAGGCGCAATACGGACTGACAGAGGCAGAGAGGACAAACGAGGAATTGGTCCTTCTAGCCCTCGGGTTCGACTATAAACTGGCTGGCAGGAGCAAGGCCTATGCGTACGTGTCGCAGGTGGAGGCGGACTTGGCCCACGCTGAAGACACCACATTTGGTGTGGGCTTCGAGCATAAGTTTTCCTCGTAGCGTCGAGTGAGATCTTTGAATTTAAGAGGCTGCTTCCAGTTATGTGAAATATTTTCAAGGTTTCAAGTCCATTTAAGGTTCGTGTGAGAATCTACATTCGAGTTAACTAGGTTATTTTATGGCGGGAGTTCTTCATTCCCGCCTTTTTTGCCTTTCTTTTGGTAGCCCCCCCCGTTTTAAGCGAAGTTCTGTAGATCGCAGGCAGTAAGGCCAGTTGGAGCTTCAGCGCCACCATTTGCAAGACTGCCCATCAAAGCAAAGCCGTTGTCTGCGTTTCGTTCTGGCGACGATTACTATTTTTAAGTGAAGCATGGAAATAAACTCAGCTTTTCCTTGTTGATTCCAGTCGGGTTGTTCAGATTTTGGCATCCAATGAGGTCCCCGTCGGAAGAAAGTGATCCGGATGGATTGGTACATTTCAGAAAACTCATATTACCTCCTTTTGAGTTAGTGGAATGGTCGTCGTGTTTCAGTTCTTTGATCCAGTTGGCCGAGTGGTAGGCCGAAGCCATCGGTTTCATTCCCTTAATTTTGGGATTGCAGAGTTTATATGCTGACAGTCGCCGGGAAACTATTCTTGGGCAGTCTTTCTACTCGAATCGGAGGTTTGGTTCAAAAATTCGTAAAATATCAATTTCACGGAATGGGCCTGATTTTGTTCAGGCCGATCATAAAGAATTAAGCCGAAACACTCAGGTGTTTCGGGCAATCGGTGCTGTTTTTCAGAGCAAACTGGGATCGTTGGATGTGGTGACAGTCTCTAAAGGGAAGGTTTCAGTTTCCCTGCTGGCACTGTGGGCCCCATCTGGACTATGAGATTGAAAGACGAATAGCGTGCACAAGTAGGACTTACGGTGTTTAGCCTAAGCTGGTGTTTAACCAAGGCAGAATTTGGTTCTGCCGAACCTGTTTGTACGGTCCATTGAGGACGCTGTTAATATCGG
Source organism: Marinobacter nanhaiticus D15-8W (assembly GCF_036511935.1). Taxonomy (NCBI): domain Bacteria; kingdom Pseudomonadati; phylum Pseudomonadota; class Gammaproteobacteria; order Pseudomonadales; family Marinobacteraceae; genus Marinobacter; species Marinobacter nanhaiticus. The sequence goes on from NZ_AP028878.1 coordinate 2,022,086, forward strand.
GGTTCCGCAGGAATCGAGTGCAGCCGAATATATGATGGGTGTTTATGACTCTTGATTTGATTAATTGACGCTGAGATCCGGGAAATCTCCCGAAAGCAATCAATAAGCCTTCTAGCATCAGGTAATAGTAATACAGAGTTGTTTTTTTTATGTCGCCTGATTAGAACTCCGTTCAAAGCGACAATCTTGGCGTGGAGACATTGGTGTATCGGACCGCTATGCTAGGAGGCTGATGACCAAAACAGGATAAACCGCCCAGGTAGTCGTCAAATGCTTTTTGGAAGTTCGATTAAAACCCGAAGACCCCCTTTGGGTGATGTTGAGAAATGAATGGCGCCAGCGTAGTCGTGAACGATTTCCTCAACAATTGATAGACCAAGGCCATAGCCAGGGGTTTTTTCATCCAGTCTTTTTTGGCGCCTGGTAAGATCAGGAAGTTGGTATGACGCCACTCCTGGGCCGTCATCTTCAACAAGAATAGTCAAAGTGTCATCGTGAAGCTTCAGGTGTAAATGAACTTCCAGAACACACCATTTGCCAGCATTGTCAAGGACATTGCCCAATATCTCATTAAAATCACGCTCATCAATTGGCCAGAGAACCTCTCTGGATATTGTTTCTCGAAGGTAGATCTGTTTGTAAGGATAGATGCGACTGACTACGTCCACCAGTGCCAGAGCTTTTTCTATGATTGGTGTGGCCTTCCCAATGTGCTGACCGGACATTTCGGTTTTTCTCATTTGAGTGTCGATCAGCTCGTGCATTTCAGACAGTTGAGACTTAATTTGACTCGCGATTGTGCGGGGAATGGCTTCGTCATTGATCATGGAGTTTATGGCGGCAAGGGGGGTTTTTAAGCTATGAGAAATATCTGCGGCTAGGTGACGTGACCGGCTAAGTTTTTTGTCGTACGACTCTAATAGGCGGTTAAGGTGCTTGACAAGTTCATTGAATTCTTCAGGTACATTCTCATCCAAACTATTACGCTCCCCTTTTTTTAGTGAAGTTAATTGGGCGCTCATTAATTTCAAAGGTTTTAGTGCGATAGTTACACCTAGGAATATGATGGCGGAGATCGCAAAAAGTATTGTAAAAGAAACGATCCATATCAGAGTATGGATGTTTTTTAAATCGCTGGGGACATATGAATTTTTCTCAATTATTGTGATGCTTATCTTTTTCTTTCCGTTATTAAAAATCATGTTATAGCCAAGGATAAACCCGTTTTCTAGTGATATGTGAAATATTCCCGGTCTCTTATGTGCGCTCACCAAATCTAGACTCGGTTTTATGTTTTCACTTGTGTAAAATTTATTTTTGTCGATTTTAATGTCAATATAATATCGTGACGAAGGTGTGCTGAAGATGTTCGATATATCAATTTGTTTTTGGTTGCGCATAAATGTATCTGCAACTAGTTTGGCTGCGGATTTTAGCTGCTCTCTATGAATCTCTTCATGAATATAGTCAATTAAAATGGAGTGTGATATGAATATTAATCCGGAATATAGAGCGCCAGTGAGTGCCAAAAAAGTAAATAATATTCGCTTTATTGAGGGTTTCTGTTTTTTGAGGGGCATTTTTTTGTCAAGATGGGTATTGGAAGTTGTTTTATATATTTTTGTTTTAAAAAAAGCCGCGCTACACGTGTAGTGCGGCTAAGCGCAATGGTCTAAACCATCAGGACGCAACAAGCATTTAGTTACATTTCTATAGCTAGCTTTTAGTTCGAGAGCTTGCTAATGACTGAACTGATTTGCTGAAAATTTATCTGATTCCGAAAGTTTAATGTCGCCCGATTTGATCATCTCATGATAAGTTTCATCTTTCTTCGACAGTACTAAATTCCGGCGAGCTTCCATTCCGGGCTCGGATAAAGCAAACTGTGTCATTATTCTGTGTCGTTCTTTCATGTCTTGTACGCTGCTTTCGGACAACATACGTTTCCCAGAATTGTCGCTTTTTTGCTCGGAGGCATAAATATTGCTGCCAGCGAAGACGAGTGCTAGTGAAGATACGAGCAAGAAGTTTGTTCTCATTGAGCCACCTTCTTATTAAATTTAATGTATTTGTCATTCAAACAGATGAGCTTTAATTGAACTTGAAAATACAGTTAAATTGTAAGAAAAGTGGAGGTGGGGCGGGCAAGCTTCGCTTAAAATCTGCTCGCAGGATCTATGATGGATTTTGGAGTAGGGGGGCTAAAGAATGGACTTCACCACATTGGCGAAGTTCGTCAATGGCCTTGCCGATGAGATCGGGGACCATGCTCGAGCATGGCCTACGACGCAACGAACTCTTTGTCATCTACGGCTGCAAGATTTCCTCCAACGGCAGCAACGAGTGGACCGGCGCCGTCAAGGATTTGGGCGAGAATCGGGAGAAGCTGTGACGCCTGCTCCGCCACCACTGCGGGAACACCACGTGCGGGACGAAGCGGAGACCAAAGCTGGACTGGACCGAGACATCCGCCGAGCCAAGACCATCCTCTCGCTGGATGAAGCCATGACCAAAGTGGACCGCTTCCTAAAGTCGAACCGCATAAGGATGGGTCGGAGGAAGAGGAACAGGGAAGTTAAGAGGAACCTGGTGAACCTCATGTAGTGGTCAACTAATCCCGGACAGTATTTTAAGGTTTTCCTCAGCAGCAGCGGGCGAAATCCACCGTTGAATGCATAAGATCGTTGCCGGTTGTAGTAGCCCATCAGATAGCTACCAACATCCTTTTGGGCCTCGTGTAGGTTCCGGTATGCCAAGCCCGGTATCCATTCAGATTTCAGACTCCGGAACAGCCTCTCCATCGGCGCATTATCCCGGCAGTTCCCCCGGCGACGAAGACTCTGCTTCATCCGATATCGCCAGATCTACTGCCGGAATCCCAAGCTGTGTACTGGCCCCCTGGTCCGAGTGGAACAGAAGTTCTGATGGCTCGCCACCCGATTCGTAGGCAAGGGTCAGTGCTTTTTTTCACTAGCTCCGCGTTCGCAGAAGGGGCAATGCCTAGCCCACAGGTTTACGGGAAAACAAATCGATGACCACCGCCAGATAAGCCCAGCGTGTCCCGGTCAAGAAATAGGTAATGTCGCCGGTCCAAACCTGATTGGGAGCCTTTGGATCGAACTCCCGATCAAAATGATTCCGGATATCCAAATGCGGCTGGTCAGCCTTCGTGTAGGCATGACTTCGTGGCTGCGTGCTCCAGCGGAACGGTTACTGGCTTCATGAGCCTCGACAACCTAATCCAACATAACTTTTTTTAATTTTTCTTCTCTTCCTCCAACCGCCGCAGCTTGCGCTTCAGCACCTGGATCTCACCCTGTTCCGGAGTCACCTCCTCGCCTTTCTGCGGGGCCTTCGGCCTGCTCGGCATGAAGCTTATACACAGTACTCCATGGTGGACTTGCCAGCCCCCCCCCATGGCATCGCAGGCCGCTTTCACCGTATAGCTCTGGTCAACCACAAGCCGGGCTGTTTCATAACGGAACTCCGGGCTGAAATTTCCGGTCTTCGTCATCCTATGCACCTGATTGACTCAGCGAGTGATCTTACGCTCAAAATCAGGTGGCCAGAAATACTAAGCCACTACAGCGGCAAAAGCCCGGCTAAATTTCAAGTTCGTTTAAGGTTTATGAGGCAAAGTTAATTGCCGATTAAGCGGCGTTTCTCAATCAAACCAATAAACCTTTGTCGGGACGCGAATTAGAATAAGGAGTTTTAAGTGATCAAAATTATTAAATCAATAAGTGCTCCTCTGGCGATAGCTGTAGTGACGACACCGGCTTTGGCCGCAGAGCCGGTCGGCAGCGCATCTCCCTCTGTGGAAGACTTGAAGACCGAAATCAATCAACTGACGGCAGAAGTTGAGAAGCTTAAGAAAAGCGATTCGCCCTTCAGCGTAGGAGGCTATTATCGTCTTCAGGCTACCTCAGAAAGTCTGGACGAGACCAACGATAACAGTAGCGCCTTTGTTGATCAGCGCCTTCGCGCGAAGATTACCGGCGAGCTGAATGACAATATTAGTTTGGTTTGGTACGGCGAGGTTGATGCCCCGTGGGGCGAGAAAGGAAGTTGCCAAGGCGATAACTGCGGCAAGCTTAGCGCAGATGGCGTTGGTGTTGAAACTAAGAATGCTTACGTCGACTTGAGGGTGCCTAACAGCGACTGGAAATTGCGAGCAGGTATTCAAGGATATGGATTCGGTAAGTATGAGAGCTTCGTTACCAACGACGACATGAACGGTATCTCATTTGCTGGCAATGTTGGTATGGCTACGCTGACAGGTGGCTGGTTCAAGTGGGAGGAAAATGACAGAGATTCCGCAGATGACGTGGATTTTTATACGTTAAGCGCGGAGCTTCACCCCAGCGAGGTTTTCCAATTCGGCTTCACCGGAGCTCAAATCAGCAACAGTAGCCAGGTTGCTCTAAATGGTACGGCGGCTCGCACAGATGATAACTATCTAGGTGCCTATGCCGACTATACCTATAACCAAATGGCCTTCAGCGGCTCAGTACTTTATAAAAAGTCATCCGGAATTGATTCTGACGCAACAGATGGCGACACGTTCATGCTCAACTTGTATGCCGAGAGGCATTGGGGCAGATCAGGCTTAAAGATTCACGGCATCTACATTCCAGCTGATGACAGCAGTAATGGTGCAGATCGTTTCGCGGCCAACCAAACAGGGTATGAATTGTATAACGATAATCTGCAAATCTTCGGGACCGATATATACTACAACAATGGCTCTCAGGGAGCGAAGGCGGTATACGATGGTGCCTACCAAGGGTATGGGTTGATTGGCCTTATGGTCTCGGGTGATCAAGACTTTTCCAACGACTACTATTTGAAGTACGGGACCGGTTATTTCCGAGTTGCAGATGATGCGCCGGACAGCGCTACTCAAGCCAATGGCTCGAGCCTTGGTACTGAAGTCGCTGCCCAATTTGGTAAAACGTTTGCCGGACTTTATGACGTCAGCCTGCGCGGCTCTTATGGTTTTATGGGTGACTTTTACGGAGACGACCCGGAGGATACCTATAAGGTTGTTGCTATGGTCAATGTGAATTACTGATAGAGGTGTAAATTTCGAACCGTTGCAACGGTCGTCTTCCGACCAGAATATCTGAATTACTTAAAAAAGGTAAAGGTCGTAACTGTATATAACTTTTGTATCTCTCAGTGAGTTCGGACGGCGGGTCTGAATAGGCCTGTCGTTCTCTGCAACAGACTTACCATCTCGTGTGCTGAATGACTTTGCTTTCTTTCTCTCATTCTCTCTTTTTAACTTGCCACGTCCCCCGCCTCTGTATTTCGTTATTCCGCTCAATTTTAGCATCTGAAGATGCCGAGTTCAGACTGATTTAAAAGTCAGTATGTAGGGTCGCCATGGTATTAGCGACGAAAACGCTGATTTATGCATCTCAGTCAGATAGTCAGGATGATATTGAATGAAAAAACGACTGTTGTTGTGGGTGCTCATAGTATCCGGAGTCTTGAACTTCATGCCTTCGGCGGCGGCCACGGCCGGGGAGAGCGTTTCACTCGATGAGTACCAACGAGCCAAGGCCAGCCAGGCTCTCTCCTTGAGAGAGGCAATGGTAATGGCATTTGAAAATAGCCCGGTGTTGGCTTTGAGGCGGGCTGCGGTGTCCATACAAGAAGCTGAGCTCGATCACGCCAACCGATGGGCGCCCAGCAACCCCGAGCTTGAGCTGAGTGGCCGTGATAATCCAAATGAGGCGGATCAGTCACTGAATTACGAGGTTCGCGTTACTCAGGAAGTCTGGATGGGCAATCGGGGTGATCTCGGTCAGTCGCGTGCGCAGGACACATTAACTGCTCAACAGCAGGAACTTGAATTCCTGAAGATCGCGACCAAAGCCCGAGTGCGGTCAGCTTACTTCAAGATACTGCTTGCTCAGAGAGAGCTTGAAACCGCAACCCGCGCCGTTGAGCTTATGCAGCGAACGAAGGACTTGGTCGAGATGTCCGTCAAGCGGGGTAAGCAGACTCGAATTGAACTTAATACCGCAGTGATTGGCTTGGCTAGAGCTAAGAACCAAAAGGCCGAAGCGGCGCAAAAGCTTAGTCAGGCAAAAATTGACCTGACGGAAGTTCTTGGGGTGCCCCCCTCCGAGGCGGTCGGGGTGACCGGCGAGCTTAATGTTGCTCGAGACAACCTGCCACCGACTAATCAGCTTGTCGCCATGGCTCAGCGCCAGAGATCGGATCTGAAGGCGGCGGCCGCGAAAATTGCTGCGAACGAGTCCGGCTTGGAACTGGCTAAGAGCCTGACGATTCCGAACCTCAAAGTGTTTGGATTCTACGAGCGGGAGGAAAGATCCAACCTTTTTGGCGCGGGCGTGTCGATGCCTCTGACTGTATTTCACGATTATTCCGGGGAAAAAAGGAAGGCCTCTACGAGGCTGAAAATATCCGAGCTTGAGGCCGAGGCGCTGCGCTTGGCTACTGAGCGCCAGGTTGTATCCGCTGTGGCCCGGTACGAATCCGCCGTAACCAGGTTGCGTCAGATGAACGAGTTGATTCTCGAGCGTTCAGAGGAAACGCTGCAACTGATGCAGAAAGCCCTCCAAACGGGAAAAGTCGATGCTTCCGATGTCCTGGCGGCCCAGGACAATCTTTTATCGGTGAGGCAGGAATACGTCCAAGTGCAACACGACTATATCGACGCTGTGCAGGCATTGGAAGTTAGCACCGGTGGTGCTCTTTCAATGTCATCCGGTTCCTGATGACTAGAAAATTAATGGTTGAACGTTCTCTTATATCGAAGGTGTTTAGATGATTCGAAATATGCAGATATTGTTTGTCGTGATCAGTTTTCTGGTCTATCAGCCATTGGCGTCTGGCGTCGAAGAAGCCGAAGGAGGGCAGCACCAAAAGGGTGAGGCTGGACATGCCGCTGAAGCCAGTGAGGCCCGCGAAGTTCACCTGACCCCAGCGCAGAGAAAGTTGCTTGCTGTGCAGACTGTAGCGGTGCCACGAGGCCGTGCTGACAATATCGTCACTGCGCCAGCTGAAGTTCACTATGTTCCGGATCGCGTCGCTGAGGTAGGGCCGCTGTTGAAGGGAAAGTTTACGAGACTGGCTGTTGATCTGGGGGACCAGGTTGAAAAAGGCCAGTTGTTGGCTTCTTTGAACAGCGTTGAGTTGGCACGGATTCGTTCCCGCCTGAACTCGTTGAAAGCTCGGAAAGAAGCCGCGACTGCGGAGTATCAGCGAGAAAAGCAATTGCGAAGTGAAAATTTCACTAGCGAAGAAGAGTTCCTAGATGCTAAGGCCGCTTATCTTGAGATTACAGCGGAGTACGATTCGATTCGTGAGCAATTGGAGGTTTTTGGCAGTGATTCTTCAGGCGCAGATAGCAGTCTCGCACAGTACGCCCTCCGTTCTCCTATCAAGGGGCGCATTGAGCGCATAGATGCACGGTTGGGGCAAACCTTAGGCTCTTCAGATACGCCTTTTACCGTAGCTGATACCTCTGTGGTATGGGTGATGTTGCAAGTTGCCGAAACAGACATTGGCAGGGTATCCGTCGGAGATGAAGTTCAGGTGTTCTCGAAGTCGGTTGCAGATCGCTTTCACACCGGGGAAGTGTCCTGGATCTCAAATGAGCTTGATGAGCAAACCCGCACCATTCCGGTTCGCGTTGTGCTCGAATCCCCCAACGGCGACCTTCGTCCAAACACCTATGCCAAAGCGAGAGTCATGACTCAATCGGCGGAATCACTGCCCCTAGTTCCACACGATGCCGTGCAAACCATCGGTGATGAGTCTGTTGTATTTGTACCCGGTGAAGAAGAGGGCGCTTACAAGGCGGTTTCTGTGGCACTGGGCAAAGAGGCAAACGACTGGATTGAGATCAAGTCCGGCATCAGTGCAAACACGGAAGTGGTTTCAGTGGGCGCTTTTGATCTGATGTCGGCCATTACCGCCAGTGGCCGCAGCGCCGCTCATGGACACTAATACTCGGGGGGAGCATGATCAACGCAATTGTGAGTTATGCGCTGAACAATCGTCTGATGACGCTTGTTTTTGCTATCGCCGTGATCGTTGCCGGCGTATTTTCATTTCAAAAACTGCCGGTGGATGCATTTCCTGACGCGACGCCTACCATGGTTCAGGTTTTTACTGCTAGTCCTGGTCTGTCGCCGGTGGATATTGAAACGCTGATTTCCTATCCCATTGAAATCAGCATGTATGGAATCCCCAAACTGGAAAAAGTGCAGAGCACGTCGATTTTCGGGCTTTCCCGGGTGACCATCTATTTCGAAGATGGCACCGATATCTACTTCGCCAGGAGGCTAGTTAGCGAACGGCTGTCCGAGGCCAAGCGCCAGATTCCCGAAGGGATGGGGGAACCCGAACTCGGGCCCATCGCAAGCGGTCTTGGGCGCATCCTGATGTATTCCCTGGAAGCTGAGGATAAAGATCAATACAGCCTGCAGGAAATTCGCACGATTCAGGACTGGATTGTCAAACCCCAGCTCAGGACCGTGCCGGGCGTAACCGGTGTGCTTTCTATCGGCGGCGAGGTAAAGCAGTACCAGGTCAATGTTGATGCGCAGAAGCTTCAGGCAAGGGACCTGACGGTGTCTGATGTTCGCGGTGCCCTCACCCAGAATAATCGTAACGTCGGCGCCTCATTCATTACTCGAGGAGGTGAAGAGTACATTGTCCGTGGTTACGGCTGGGTCAACTCTGGCTCCCAAGGCATCAAAGATATCCGGAACATCATTGTGTCCAAGAGTGAGGGGGAACCTCCTATTTACGTCAAGGATGTGGCGGAGGTTGACCTTGGACCAGCAATTCGCCGTGGCGCAGAGGTGTCCTCAGGTGAGGAGTCCGTGGGTGGCTACGTGATGAAATTGATTGGCACCAACACCAGTAAGGTTCTAGAGGATGTCAACGCAAAAATCGATGATCTGAACAAGTCACTTCCCGAAGGGCTGAAAATAGAAGCGTATTACTCTCAGTCAGACTTGGTGGGCAAGGCTATAGGCACTGTCGAGAAAGCTCTGCTTGAAGGCTCGGTTCTGGTGCTGCTTTTTCTCTATTTGTTCCTGGGAAACATTCGTTCCACACTGATCGTGGTGGCGACGTTGCCGTTATCTGTACTCATTGCGTTCATCGCGATGCGGATTTCGGGCCTGTCGGCCAACCTGATGAGTCTGGGGGGGTTGGCTATCGGCATCGGCATGATGGTGGATGGCGCTGTCGTGATGATAGAGAACATCTTCCGACACCTCGAGGAGCGATCCGATGAAAAGATCAGCGTTCTGAGGCTTGTAGGCGAGTCCGCCCGGGAAGTGGCTCGTCCGATTGTGTTTGCGATTGGCATTATCATCATCGTTTTTCTGCCGTTGTTTACGCTACAGGGCGTTGAAGGCAAGCTGTTTTCGCCCATGGCCTACACCATCAGTTTTGCGTTGATCGGTGCGCTATTACTCGCGTTGACGTTGGTGCCTGTTCTGGCCTCCCTGTCATTCAAGATGGGCGGACGTCACAAAGAGCCGAAGCTGGTTCTGTTCCTGAACCGGCTATACAAGCCGGTGGTGAATACTGTCGTCAAAACCCCAAAGATTGTGATGGGCGTCGCCGTCATAGCTTTTGCCGGCAGTCTTCTGCTGTTTCCCTATCTCGGGAGCGAATTCGTGCCCACGCTCAGGGAAGGCACGTTCCAGATTCGCTCGACACTGCCTCCCGGAGCCAGTCTTGAATCCGCCATTAAATATGGCAAACGGATTCAGTCCGTTGTAGACGAATTTCAAGAGGTCACCGGCACCTATGCCCGGATCGGTCGTGCCGAGGTCGGTGGTGATCCTGAACCTGTGAACGTTGTCGCGACGCTTGTCAATCTGAAGCCCCTGGATCAGTGGCGAGAGGACGTGAGCTACGAGGATCTCCAAACCAGGATTGCGGATGCTTTGGATAAGCGGGTTCCCGGGCTTGCCAACAATCTGTCCCAACCGATTCAGCTTAGAACCGACGAACTCCTATCAGGCGTTCAGGCGCAACTGGTTGCCAGCATTTTCGGCGACGACCTGGACGAGTTGGGCCGGATCGGCAGGGAAGTGGCGGCACTGGCGCAAGAGGTGCCGGGTGCAACGGACGTCCGCGCTCAGCAGAGTGCTGGTAAAAAACAGATCGTTATTCGCCCGGACCGTGAAGTGCTGGCGCAGTTCGGCATCAGCGTCGATAACCTGATGAGTACGGTTGAAACCGGTATAGGTGGTAAAGGCGCCGGGCTGGTCTTCGACGGTGTCCGTCGATTTGAGATTTTCGCCCGGCTGCAAGAGTCCTATCGCGGGTCCATCGATGAAATCAGAAAGCTTCCCCTCAGGGGCAACAGTGGCGAGCTTATCCCGCTTTCACGGGTGGCCGAGGTTGAAATGTACGCAGGCCCCAAGAAAATTTCACGCTCCAATGCCAGTCGCCGTCAGTACGTGCAGATGAACGTGCGTGGTCGCGATATGGGCGGTGTTGTTCAGGATTTGCGCAAGCGGATCGAGGAGCAAGTGGATATGCCGCCGGGGTATTTCGTGGAGTTCGGCGGTCAGTTTGAGAACCAGGAAAGGGCCATGGCGCGGCTAGCGATCGTTGTGCCCATTACTCTGGCGCTTATTTTCCTGCTTCTCTTTTCGGCATTCAGTAGTCTTCGCTATGCGGCGCTGATCTTCATGAATGTGCCCTTTGCGGTTACTGGTGGCATTGTCGCGTTGTTTGTGACGGGGCTTTACCTCTCCGTGCCCGCTGCTGTGGGGTTCATTGCGGTGTTTGGCGTAGCCGTACTGAACGGTGTGGTAATGGTGAGCTACATCAATCAGTTGCGGGACGAAGGCTACGAAGTCATTGAAGCAGTCAAGCTGGGCGCTCAACGCCGTTTGCGGCCGGTTCTGATGACAGCCTCTGTGGCTATTCTGGGGCTGATTCCCCTGCTGCTGGCCGATGGCATTGGCTCTAATGTCCAACGGCCACTGGCAACGGTTGTGGTTGGCGGTCTGATCACGTCAACGCTGCTGACGTTGGTAGTGTTGCCCAGCGTGTATCAGTGGTTTGCATCCGAACGTCGTGACATAGAAGTCTGATAGGTAGGAGAATGTTTATGTACGAAATAAAAGCGTATGTCAGAGAAGTGATGGCAGAGCACGTAATTGACGCTCTCGCCAGAGTTAAGGGAGTGGCAAGCATTGCTGTCGTGTCTCTCAACGAATTTGGTCATCTGGTTGGCAATGAATCGCCTCTGGAAAAAGTGCAGATGGTCAAGCTGGAAGTAGACGTAGCGACCGATGCTGTTGTCGATGAAGTTGTGGACATCATCGTGCGAACGAGCAGAACACGGGATGGACACCCAGGGGATGGCAAGGTGCTTGTATCCCCCTTGGTTCGGGCGGTCCGTATCGAGGACGGCGCGACCGACCAAAGCGCACTTCAACCTACTTCAATCTAGTCCCAACCTAAAACGAGACGGTGGCATCGCGGCGGTTGGTCGCGAGCTGCCGTTCTTAGCTCCTTTGAGTATTGCTACAAAGAGTTTTTAGCGACTCGTTTCTGAACTGCTTTTCCGAATTCAAGCTCCTTTCAAGGTTTGCACTTATTATCTCGATCTTTTCCTGCCTCGTCATAGGCGCCTTACACCTATGATTTTTGGCTATTAATCGCTTCGGGAGAAAGTCGATGAAGGCAAGCAAGCACTCGCCTCGGGCGTTGCTGTGTTCAGTACTATTGTCCATTCCTCTGTTCGGTCAAGCTGAGACTGTTAATTGGGCGAATTGGCTCACTGGCCAGATAAGCAAGCACCCGGAGGTACTGGCAGCGACAGAGCAGGCGGCAGCGCGGAAAGAGGACGCTGAGGCAAGCGAACAACCGCTGTATAACCCGGAGTTGTCCGTAGGAGCAGACAGAACGGGCAGTGAGAATAACTTTGAGGCAGGGCTGTCACAAACGATCGATTGGTCTGATCAACAGGGCGCATTACAGGAGAAGGCAAAGCTGATCAGGCTGTCTGCGCAAGCTGGCTTGAGCGAAGCAGTTCTGACACAAACGTCTGAATCATTGTTTGCGCTTGTCGAGTGGCGCGCCACTACGCTGTTTGAGGAAATTGCTGAATCCCAACAGCAGCGCCTGGATGCTTTGCTGGACCAGGTTGAACAGCGCCAGCAGGCAGGTGATCTGGGGCGTGCCGATGCAGAGCTTCTGTTTCTAAATCTATCCCGTCAGTTGAGCGAAGTCGCCCAGGCAAAGGCCGCAGTTGATCGGGCAGAAACTCAGGTTCAAGAACGTCTGCCGGACTGGAGGCCTCAGGATGGGGGAATCCCCGAGTATATATGGTCAGCGCTGGAGTCCCAGATTGGTGAGGCTGATCTGCTGTCACACCCGTCAATTGCAGTCGCTCGAGCCGAGTGGCAGGTGCTGAAAAGTGAGGCAGAGGTTGCGAGACGCAAAGCCACAGCATCGCCGACAGTAGGGCTGAGCGGAGGGCGTGACGGCGGCGAGAACGTGGTTGGCCTGACATTCTCGATCCCTCTGAACGTCCGTAATAACTACAGCGCTGAAATCCGGGCCGCGAATCGACGGGCTCTGGAGGCCGAAGCGCGGTTTCAGGCGCTCTACCGGAAACAACAATATGACCTGGCAGGCGCTCGCGCTTCCTGGAAGCGATACGACAAGCAACTTCGTCGATGGAAAGAACTATCCCAGGGGCGTGTACAGCGAAGTGCCGATTTGCTTGAGAAGCAGTGGCAGGTCGGCGACCTCTCCACCTCTGAGTATCTCCAGGCGTTAGGCCAGCGCGCGGAGAGCCTGAAAACCGGTATTGAACTGGAAAAGCTGGCGCAGCTGGGCCTGATTGAACTCTTGAGCCAGTCTGGCGAACTGATCACCCCCTTCCAATAATATTCTGGAAACTGGATAGTCATCATGAAAAAAACTCTGATTTCAGTATTTGTATTGACGCTGTTTATAGCTCCCCCTTCATTGGTGCAGGCCGAGGAAGATGCGCATAACGAGGCGGGCCATGATCATGCCGCCGGTGGCGACGATCATCGAGAAGGTACCGGTGAAGAGGATGAGCATGAGGGCGGGCATGCTGAAGAACGTGAGCATGAAGAGGAAGAAGGTCATGGCCACGAAGAGGAGAGCGATGGTGGTCATGAAGAATCAACTACCGCAAGCATCAATGCCAAACAGAAAGAGCTCGCCGGCATTGAGGTAGCAACCCTCGAGAGCAAGCGCGTTGACTATGAAATCTACGCTCCCGGTGAGCTGCTGACCAACGGCTATACCAGCTATCACGTGTCCCCCCGGGTTGCCTCGGTGGTGTTGAGACGTCACGTGGAATTGGGTGAGCACGTAACCAAAGGTCAGCAACTGGTAACCCTGTTCAGTGAGACGGTGGCACAGGCGCAGGCTGATTACAGGAAGGCTTTTCCTGAATGGGAGCGAATCAGCGGGCTGGGTCGTTCCGTGGTTGGTGATCAGCGGTTCAATACGGCGAAAGCGAATATTGAAGCGGCGAGGGCGACTCTGCTTGCTTATGGGCTAAACGATGATGACATTGGTGCGTTGAAGGCCAGCGGCGTAGGTAGTCTCGGTGAATACACGCTCAGAGCTCGCGTGGATGGCGCAGTGCTGACCGATGAGTTTGAGCAAGGACAAAGAGTTGAGGCAGGCCAACCGCTGGTGACTCTGGCTAATGAAAGCGAACTTTGGGTAGAGGCTCACCTGCCAGCAAACTCCGACATTGTCCTTAAGCAAGGGGCCGAAGCGGAAGTAAGAGTTGCAGGCCGAGTAGCTGTGGCAACGGTATCCCAGGAAGCTCATACCATTGACGCTGTGACCCGCACGCGAATTGTTCGGTTGGAGCTGGACAATCCGGAAGATCGTTTTCATCCCGGAATGTTTGCAGATGTGTATTTCCTTTTTAAAACCACGGAGCCGGTGCTTGCGGTGCCGGAGAGTGCGTTGATGCGAGGCGCCGATGGCGACTGGACGGTCTATGTGGAAGAGGCTGAAGGGGAGTACGAGCCTGTGGAAGTGGAACTGGGTCGCGCAATTGGCGGACTCCGTGAAATTTCGGGCCTGACTGCAGGCCAACGGATCGTTTCGCGGGGCGCATTTTTTGTGGCCTCTGAAATTGCCAAAGGCGGCTTTGACCCACACAACCACTGATTCCGGGAGCCATTATGTTCAACCGAGTTGTCGACTGGGCGGTTCAGAACCGCCTGTTGGTTCTTATTGCGCTTGCAGTGCTTATCGCCACGGCCGCGTTTCAGATCCCAAAACTGAATCTTGATGCTTTCCCTGACGTTACAAACGTCCAGGTCGCTGTTAATACAGAGGCGCCCGGACTTGCGGCCGAGGAAGTCGAGCAACTGATCACCTATCCCATTGAAGCGGTGATGTATGCGTTGCCGGATGTTGAGGAGGTTCGGTCCATCTCCAAAACCGGGTTGTCTGGTGTCACCGTGGTCTTTAAAGAGGGCACGGATATCTATTTCGCGCGCCAACTGGTGTTCGAGCGGTTGCAGGCCGCGCGGGAGCTGATTCCGGACGGGGTCGGGGTGCCTGAAATGGGCCCGAATACGTCCGGTCTCGGCCAGGTCTACCAGTACTTGCTGATAGCGGACCCGGATTCGGGGTACGACGCAATGGAATTACGCAGCTTGCACGACTGGCTGGTCAAGCTGTTGCTGATACCTGCTGAAGGGGTAACAGAGATTCTGTCGTTTGGCGGAGAGGTCCGCCAGTACCAGGTCAATCTGAACCCGGCGCGAATGCTGTCCTATGACTTATCACAGAACGACGTCATGGACGCCCTGGAGAACACCAACTCCAATGTTGGGGGCTGGTATATGGGCCGTGGACAGGAGCAGTTGGTTATTCGCGGTATGGGCTGGCTGGGTAATGGCGAGCAGGGGCTGGAGCAGATCCGTCAAGTGCCCGTTAAAACCAGTGATGGCATTACAGTGACGGTGAGCGATGTCGCCCAGGTAGCGCTGGGCACTGAAATTCGCCAGGGTGCGGTGACCATGACCCGGAAGGATGAAGACGGTCAGGTTGAACAACTGGGTGAAGTGGTTTCTGGCATTGTACTCAAACGAATGGGGGCCAATACAAAAGCCACCATCGACGGCATCGAGGCCCGCATTGATCGCATAAATCAGGCGCTTCCGAGTGGGGTTCGTTTTGAGCCCTATTACAACCAGGCGGATCTGGTGACCAAGGCCGTAGAGACGGTGACCAATGCACTTCTGTTGGCTTTTGTGTTTATTGCGATCGTGCTTGCCCTGTTTCTGATGAATCTTCGGGCAACAACGCTCGTGCTGCTTTCTATACCGATTTCTATCGGTATTGCGCTGATGATCATGGCCTGGTTCGGTCTCTCGGCCAACTTGATGTCTCTGGGCGGCATTGCTGTGGCAATTGGCATGCTGGTGGACGGCTCTGTTGTTATGGTCGAGAACATGTTCAAACATCTGACGCATCCGGATGCTGAGCATGACGCCCGTCGGGATGAATTGGTGAAAAACGACCCTGACCCATTGGACGCGTCACACGATGACCATGGCATTGCGCTTCGACTGCAGGAGGCAGGCCGGGAAGTGGCGCGACCAATTTTTTTCGCGACGGCGATTATCCTGGTCGTTTTCATGCCTTTATTCAGCTTTGAAGGTGTGGAAGCCAAGCTTTTTCAGCCAATGGCGATCAGCATAATGTTGGCCATCGTGTCCGCTGTGATCGTTGCTCTGGTGGTTGTGCCGGCCTTGGCATCGTTTATGTTTCGCAAGGGTATTCGGGAGCGGGAAAGTTTCATTTTAAAGCCCCTCGAAAAGCTTTATCGCAAGGGCCTTGACTGGTCGTTGAAACACACCCGCTCTGTTGTCGGTGCAGCAGCTGTCCTTGTTGTGCTGGCGGCCTTGGTCGTGCCGCGACTCGGTACTGAGTTTGTCCCCGAATTGGAAGAGGGGACCATTAACCTCCGGGTAACGCTAGCCCCCTCATCAAGCCTTGATACCGCGCTTGAAGTGGCGCCGAAACTGGAGGCCATGCTGATGGAATTTCCAGAGGTGACCTACGCCCTGTCCCGGGCTGGCCGAGCGGAAATAGGCGGCGATCCGGAACCAGTCAATAACATCGAGATATATATTGGTCTCAAACCAACAGCCGAGTGGACCAGCGCCAGTAATCGCTATGAATTGCAGGCTTTGATTGAGGAGAAGCTCGAACAACACCCGGGGCTACTGTTTAACTTTTCTCAGCCTATCGCGACTCGGGTTGATGAATTGCTGTCAGGTGTCCGCGCGCAACTGGCCATCAAACTCTTTGGCCCGGATCTCGACGTACTGGCGGAGAAAGGCCAGCAGATTGAAGCGGCGGTCCGAACAGTTCAGGGAACACGAGACGTGGCCATGGAGCAGATTGCTGGTGAAGCGCAGTTGGTGGTTCAGCCTGACCGTCAGGCACTCTCCCGGTACGGACTTGCCGTGTCTGATGTGATGAGTGTCGTCCGGGATGGACTGGGTGGTGCCGCCGCGGGCCAGATCATCAACGGAAATGAGCGGTACGATATCTATGTGCGTCTGGCCAAACGTTTCCGGGAAGACCGGGATGCCATTGCCGATTTCAGGTTACAGGCGCCGTCCGGAGCCTGGGTGAGACTCGGTGATGTGGCCGATGTGTCTATTGAGTCCGGCCCGCCTCAGGTGCGCCGCGATGACGTTCAGCGCCGTGTGGTCATTCAGTCTAATGTGCAGGGTCGTGACATGGGCAGTGTGGTTGCCGATATTCAGGATACCATCGCGACAGAAGTGAACCTTCCCCCCGGCTATTCGGTGGATATTGGTGGTCAGTTTGAAAACCAGCAACGAGCTCAGAAGCGATTGACCATTGTGGTACCTGTATCTCTGGGCCTGATCGCGCTGTTGCTGTACTTTGCTTTCAGTTCGGTTGGTCAAGCGCTGTTGATTCTGGTCAACGTGCCGCTTGCCGTTATTGGTGGCGTCTTTTCACTCTGGATCTCCGGCCAGTATCTTTCGGTGCCCAGTTCCGTTGGATTTATCACACTGTTTGGTGTGGCGGTGCTTAACGGGGTCGTAATGGTCGAAAGCATCAATCAGCGAATACAGGATGGGTTGAACGTGGATACTGCGGTGTTTGAAGGTGCCGTCTCCCGTTTGCGTCCTGTCTTGATGACAGCAATAACCTCGGCACTCGGTTTGATACCGATGCTATTGTCGACGGGCGTGGGTGCGGAAATCCAGAAGCCATTGGCCAGCGTGATTGTAGGTGGCCTCGTGACTGCGACTTTCCTAACGCTTTTTGTTTTGCCGGCTCTATTCACGCGCTTCTCAAGGTCTAAACTCGATGATATGCAACGGTAGAAGAGAGGTGGAAATACACAGTTTTGATCGCGAGCAGGGGAGGGTAATCCCTCCGTCATAGCGGGGCGGAGGAATTATGGTTGTGCTCTACTCTGGGAAAGGAAGCACAACTGTAATTCTGGCGCCCCCTGTTTCTGAGGGGCCAATGTTCATCCGTCCGAAATTGTCTTCTAGTATTTCGGACACGATGGACAGTCCCAATCCAAATCCAGAAACGGTTTCGTCAAGCCGGGAACCTCTATCCATCACTTTTGAGGCCGCTTCTGGAGTAATCCCAGGGCCGTCGTCTGCAACTTCTATCGTTAGCCCGGAATCGGTCTGGCTTATTGAAACGTCAATCTCAGCCTGACTCCATTTCCCGCCGTTTTCGAGCAGGTTACCGAATAACTCTGATAGGTCCTGACGCTCCATGGGCCAACTGAAGTTATTCGGCAAGGATGTATTAATACGGAAACTCTTATCGGGAAAGATTTTTTCCATGACAGAAATGACGTTGTTCGCTATTTCAATCGGCAAACATGTTTGCCCCATCTGCCTGCCGGAGATATCTGCCTTGCTCATGCGGTAGTTCAAGGACCGGCTTAGATCCTTTAGGTTGGAGGTCATGAACTCTATGTCGTCGCGG
The DNA here is from genome assembly GCF_036511935.1 of Marinobacter nanhaiticus D15-8W. Lineage (NCBI taxonomy): Bacteria > Pseudomonadati > Pseudomonadota > Gammaproteobacteria > Pseudomonadales > Marinobacteraceae > Marinobacter > Marinobacter nanhaiticus. The sequence goes on from NZ_AP028878.1 coordinate 2,040,113, forward strand.
GACGGAGGTAATGAACCAGTGTCTGACAAGATTGCGAGATTGGCAGAGATCGAGGTCTTGACCATGTGAGAAAGATCGGAATTGAGGCGGCGGTGGCGGTCAAGGCGACGACTTGCTAGTTCAAGTAGGTTATTGAACTGTTTGATCAGCGGACTGAACTCCTCTGGTGCGTCAGGATTCAAACGAGGTTGTTTGCCAGATTGCAGTCTCCTCATGTCTTCCTTGATGTGTACGATCGGTTTCAAAGCGAGGTAAGTAGTGGTGCCTACCAGAGCCAAGAGAACAACAAGTAATAATGCGGAGGCAGCCAGCAAGGTCAGGTGAGCCCCACTGGATCGCTCGGCGAGTCCACTTTCCATTTCCAGGATGGTGACTGACGAAAGCGGGCTGTCAATTCCGAAACCTCGTTTCAATCCAAGAAGGTCATCTGCACCTTGGGATATTTCTACAAAGCCCGCCGGCTTTCTTGAAACCATTCGCAACGTTGTTTGATCTATGTTGCTACTGGCAATGATGCTTCCGTCTTTCACTTCGACGACGAGGGCGTGCTCCAGTAGCAATTGGAATCGATCAATCATGCTGCCAATCTCGTCGGGCGTCGGAACTTCGTTTTCAATGATGGTTTGAAAACTCTCCACCTCCTTGTCAAGGCGATGTTTTCTGGACTCGTTCGAAAGCTGCTCTATTACATAAGTGTGCGAGAAAAAAATTAGTAAAAAATACAAGAGGCTGAAACCGATGCCATATTGGAGGACAGTTTTTCCGATGCTTTTCTGCGCTGTCATGAAGGTGCTTTTGTCGATTGAGCGGAAGGCTTCAGTTGAAGGCACATAGAGGTGCTCTGATCGGAAAGCATAGTTGGAATCGAAGCGTGCCGCAACGGGTGCGAGCCGGAGCGAGGGACGCTCTGGTCTTCAGATCGGTCTGGCTTGGTCTTATCGTTCTTAGGCATTTGAATAACTTGATTTAGTGTCATCAAATCAAAGCCGACCTAAATGGCTTTTGAGCTTGTGGTAGCCGCTGAAAAAAACGTTTCATCAGCATATATTTTCAAGTGTGTTTAAAGTTTCGATGTTCTACTAAACACCCAAGGCCATTGAATGTTGCTGGTCTAATTGAAAAAAATGTCGGAGCCGTTTTATGAAGAAAGTATCCATGATTATAGTAGCTTCTTTCGTGGCAAGTGGTGCTTCTATAGCCCACGCAGGAGGGCAAGCGGACAGATACAACGAGGCAAGAAGCTATCCTAATAAGAGCATAGATGAACGTTCCTCCCAGTATCGTGTGGAAGAGAGCGAGACCATCAAAAAACTGAAGGAAGAACATAGATTGATTAAAGAGTTGATTGGGGATCTCTTGGAAAAGCAATAACATTTATCGTTGTTTACTTGGAGCCAGACGGGCAATTACGTGGCTCCAAGATTAATTTAATGGTAGATTTTTGTTAATTTTCCCAAAATTGCGAAAGTCGCGCTTTAGTATTGATGAATCTCGTAAGGAAGACAGAGCGCAAAATGTTGGAAAGCTGCATTCTTAACTAAGATATTTTGCAGTATTCATGGCTAATTCAGACCTCCCTCGATTTTTCATAAAACCATATCTAATCTAGAATTACCAAGTTAAAAATAGTTCTATTTTAGTCATCGTTTTTTCAATTCTTGTTCCTATTTGGTGCGCATTATTGATGAGCGCACTATCGACGAGCAATGCAACACTTGAAGCAGAGTGCTTATTGCATTGAATTGTTAAATATTTAATCATTTTTATGAACTGCGGCCCTGATTTGACAATAATTGCTCATAGAATAAGTTTTTTAAAAGGTGGCACAAAACGTGTATGCATTATAGGTGCGTTATTCAATGCGCAAATAACTAAGCTGCCCAAATAGAAGGTAAAAACGATGAAAAGACGTATCTCGACTAAAGATTGTTTGCTAAGTGTTGGTTTGCTCGTAACTCTCCAAGCGGTCCCGTTAATTGCCAGCGCAGGTGTTAGTGCTAATTTGGGCATAACAAGCAACTACTTATTTCGCGGTGTGACACAAACAGATGGCTCAACGGCGACGCAAGGCGGGCTTGACTACGAACATGCGTCGGGGCTTTATGTTGGCGGCTGGGGCTCCAATGTGGATTTCGGCGATGGGACGAGCTACGAGCTTGATCTTTATGCTGGCTTCTCCGGTGTAATTGAGGATATCGGTTACGATGTTGGCTACATTTATTACTCTTACCCTGATGCTCCTGAATCTATTGATTTTGGCGAAATATACGGAGAGTTGAGTTACAGCATTGTATCTATAGGTGTTGCTTACACAGCAAACAGCGACGTAAGCGGCGAAGGGCTGTTCGTTCCAGGCGATATCTATTATTACGCATCAGTTGATGTGCCACTGGAAGACGATTTCAGCACAGGTGTTTTGATTGGCTATTATGATTTCACTGATGATGGCAAGGCGTCTATTGGCGAGGCGAGCTACGGACATGCAGCTGTTAACGTCACCAAAGATGCGGGAAGCTTTGGAGCTTTTAGTGTTAATCTGGAGTACGCTGATATCGATTCAAGTAACGCACTTGGTTCGGTCAGTTCGGACGACCCGAAGTTTTGGCTGGGCTGGACTAAGTCTTTTTAATCTATTTGGTATTTTTCACCGAAATGGTTAATCGTTGAGAAAGCTGGCCCGGTTTGTGGGCCAGCGCATTTATCTGGCGAGCCCTGGTCCTTGAGGAAAATGGTTAAATCACAGTAAAATCATTTAAGCTTCAACCCTTTTTTGAAGAGAATCTCTTGCAAAGTAATATCCTTGTCCTCTCAATGTTTTTATTCGTTTTTTTCCGAGTATCTTTCTGAGCCTGGCTATGTAGACTTGAACGACATTTCTGGTTGGGCACCTTTCGATATTATAGAGTGCTTCAACAAGTTCGTCCTGTGAGAAAACTCTGTCAGGAGAGCGAAGAAAGCATTGTAAAAGGCGGTACTCCGTTGCGGTTAGTCTGAACTCTTTATGATCGGGAGTTGTTAGGGTTCTATAGGTTGCATTAAGTAGAAAACCATCCACGATGATCTTATCAGTTGCTCGCCCGTCTTTTCTTCGTATTATGGCGCTAAGTCGAGCTTTTAGTTCATCGAATTCGAAGGGTTTTGGAAGATAATCGTCTGCCCCGGCATTCAAGCCCTCAACTCTCTCTGTCCAGTTGGAGCGGGCAGTTAAAATAAGAATAGCTTCATCTCTGCCACTGCTTCTCCATTTTTGCATCAAAGAAAGCCCGTTCTCGTCGGGCAGTCCTATATCCAGAATGATCGCCTGATAACTGCTTGTCTCTACGAAGAAATTTGCCTCTTTTCCGTTTTGGGCAACATCTACAGTAAAGTTTTCCTTCGCAAGCCAAACGGAGATTTTTTCTGCGAGTACCGCGTTGTCTTCGACAATTAGAACCTTCATCTATAAGCGCCGTCTCTGGATGTTGGAAAATTGTGGCTGTCGCCCTTCTCGAGAGCAAATCAAAATTAGCTAAGAGACCGGACTTCAAGCGACCCGCTATAACAACAGACGAAGCTGAATCTAGCTTGAAAAAGGCATTACGGTGAGGAAAGTTTTCTATACAAACACTATCCACATGTGATCGCTTAACCACATACCAGGTGGCCGGGTCAACGATTGATCACCGGGACCGCCCTGGGAAGGTCAACTATCACGGACAACCCACTTTTCGGAGCAGGTGAGAAGTTGAGGGTTCCACTGTAGCGTTCGACAATTTCTCGAACAATCGCCAGCCCAAGGCCATGGCCTGGGGTCTGCTCGTCCAGCCGCAACCCCCGTCGACCCAGATTGCCGATTTCAGCGTCCGCGACGCCGAGCCCATCGTCTGTTACGCCGATCTGCAGATTTCCGGAGTGTTGAACGAGTGACAGCTCCACGCATCGTTCCGACCATTTGCCTGCATTGTCCAGAAGGTTGCCCATGATTTCATTCAGGTCGTGCTCCTCGATCGGCCAGCGGGCGTCCTCCGGCAGGGAGCTCGACAGTTCAAAGGACTTTTCCGGGTATAGTCGCCCCAGCATCCAGACTAGATCCCGTGCCTGTTTCAGAGGGTAAGCGCTTTTCCCAACCTGTGGCCCTGCAAAGCGACTTCGGCGCATCTCGGCTTCAAGCTGTTTGTCGATGTCATTGAGTCTCGCGGTCATCTGAAGGCGGAGATCGTTGGAGAGCGGACGACTGGTGTCCTCAAGAATCTGCCGGACGGCCGCAATGGGGGTTTTGACGCTGTGAGACAGATTCGCCAGCGCATCCCTTGATCGTTCCAGGCGTTGATCCAGCGAGTCGAGCAATTGGTTGAGCTGCTGGACCAGCGGTCGAAATTCCTCAGGTGCTTGGACATGAATCCGCGAGACCTTGCCATCCTGAAGTCGCTTCAGCGTGGCCTTCAGTTCGACGACAGGGCGCATGGACAGATTGATACCGAACCAGATCACAACGACCAACAGCAGAATCAGCAGAATAGAGACGATGGCCGTCCACCCGTGCAACTCTGCCTGGCTGCGTTTCAGTGCGCCAAGATCCTCGGACACGATCACTACAATCGGCGTATCGCCGATCCGGAACGACTTTCGGTACGCAAGAATGCTCTTTGGGCCTTCGACGGTGTCCGCATCCCGAACACGAACGGTCCCATCCTTTGCTGATTCTATTAACGACGTTAACACCGGTGCCCAGGAATCCGGGGAAATGATCGTTCTGGACGGAGAATGTATGGCGAAGGCGTGGTGAAAGACTTCCTGAAAATAGTCACCAGTCTGGAGACTGTCCAATTGACCGCCAGAATCACGAATCTGATGCTCCAGAAAGGCGACCTCATCCTTGAGACGTGTCTCGACGAATTCCCGGGACATCCGGTCCAGTAAGAGGCCGTGAACCAGCCATGCAAGCCCCATTAGCGCAATGCCCGCTGGCAGTAGCAATAAAAGCAAGGTGCCTTGGGCCGACCCGGTCATCAAGTATGGCATTGCGCCTGAAACTCTAGAGGGACCTAATACAGTTGGGCATCGCTTTGAGGTAAGCCAGCAGCTGCCCTGGCCGGATCATCTGTCGGCGTCTCGCAAGGCAGCGGAGGCCGGAATGCTTGCCGCCCAGCAGGAGACTCAGTGGCTAATAAGGCAGCTGACAGCTCGCGTTAAGGAGGCGTATGCATATTGGTGGTATACCAATGAAGCGATCAATCTCCATCATGAGACACGCGCTTTGGTAGAGCAACTGGCCACCGTAACGGAACAGAGGCTTGACTATGGCATCGGCTCGCAAAGTGAAATGCTCAGGGTCAAAACGGAGTTGGACACTCTAGATGCCAGACTAGTAGAGCTGCAAGCGGAAAAGGCCGGGCTAGCCAGCGACCTGATTCCTCTGCTTGGGCGTCGTCCGACGGGGGCCAGTTTGCAACTGACGGAGGCATCTGAAACGCTTCTGTTCGCCGATGGACAGTTGGAACCAGATCATCCGCTGATTCGGGCAGCCGAGGCAAGGGAAGCCGAGGCGCGCGCGCGGCTGGATGTTGCCGAAGTCGATCGTAGACCTACGTTCACAGCTAATGCCGGCTATAACAGCCTGTGGGCTGACGAGAGAAAACGTTGGGTCGTCGGCATTGGCGTTCGGATTCCATTTAGTGGGCAGCGCCAGCACAGCGCCGTTCGAAAGGCGACTGCCGAAGCCTCACAAAAACGATGGCTGGCCACTCAGGCTCAGCGGGAATGGCGGGCTTCGATCGCTAAACTGAGGGCAAGCGTTGAGGCCGGCCATGGTCGCCTGAACATCCTCAACGAGCGACACTTGCCAAACCAGCGCGCGCACTGGGAAGCCAGTCTGAACGAGCTGGCCAGTGGCACTGGCAGACTGGAGGACGCAATAAATAGCGCAAGACAGCTTACTGGGGTCAAACTCCGTCGAGCTGGGGTGATCCGTGATCTATATAGTGCCTCGGCCGGATACGAAGCCCTGATACCGGTGCGTACTATCAATGCGTTAAATTAAAGAGGTAATTCAATGGTCAAGTCTTCGGGCATTTTGGATAGCACCAGAAAGTTCCATTCCAAATGCCCGAAGACTCGAAAAAACCACTTGGACCAAAACTCATGAACCTTCCTGAATGTTCGCTTTGCGACCTAAGCTTGCTCTTTTAGCCGAGTAGCCCGTCCGGTAGACCGTTGTTGAAGAGGAGCCTTTCGCCACAGCTCGGTCCTCGTTTTGGTTAGTCAGCTCTGGGTGACACAGAATTATCGTTGGCTTTTGTGCGAACAGTCGGCTTCAAGACACAACGGGATCTACGTCTTTATCCGTTTCATGATTCCATCAAATTTGAAACCTATATCACCTCTGTGAACCAGGGCACTGACAGTGCCTTCCCTCCCATTTCACAGAGGTAATTCCCAATGTCTGAACAATGTCCCAACTGTCTGTCGCGACGGATTGGCAAGAACAATTATGGCAAGAAGGCCGCTGGTGTGGTTGGTGCGTCTGCCGGGACCTACGGCGGCTATGCGGCTGCCACGGCCGGTGCCCAAGCGGGTGCTGCCCTGGGAATCGTTGCCGGTCCCGTAGGTGCAACCGTCGGTGGTATCGGCGGTGCCGTCATTGGTGCGCTGCTGGGTGGTGCCACTGGCGCTTCCGCTGGCGTGATTCTGGGCGATGTCCTGGATGACCGTGTGCTGGATAACCTTCGCTGCCTGGATTGCGGCTATTCCTTCAGTACCGATCCCGACTCCCGCGACGATATCCGCTGATTCCCCTCGCAAATACCATAGGAGAGCAACCATGGCTCATCTCATCGAGCAAATGGCCTACGTTGGCCAAACCCCCTGGCATGGTCTGGGGAATGAACTGACTTCCAATCAACCCCTGGAGGTCTGGGCAAAACAAGCGGGCCTAGACTGGAAGATTCAGGAAAGCCCTGTCCGCTTTGTCACCAACTCCAGTGGCACCCTGGGTGAAATTCTGTCCTACCCGGATTCGAAAGTGCTTTACCGCTCGGATACCAAGGCTCCGCTGTCGGTCGTCGGTAATCGCTTCAAAGTGGTCCAGCCCGAGGAGATCCTGGAGTTCTATCGGGATCTGACCGAAGTGTCTGGTTTTGAGCTGGAAACAGCCGGTGTCCTTAAAGGTGGCCGCAAGATGTGGGCTCTGGCCCGCACCGGCCAATCCGGCATGCTCAAGGGCAACGATCAAACCAATGCCTACGTTCTGCTGGCCACCGCTTGCGACGGAACCATGGCAACCATTGCCCTGTTCACCAGTATCCGTGTGGTTTGCAACAACACACTGGCTGTTGCGCTGAAGGGCTCTAATGCCAACGCCGTCAAGGTGAAGCACAACACCGCATTCGACGCGGACCTGGTGAAGAAGCAGCTCGGCATATCCGTTAGCGTATGGGATGACTTCATGTACCGCCTGAAGACCCTGAGTGAGCGGAAAGTGAAAATTACTGAGGCCAGGAACTACTTCCTCAAGGTGTTCACGGACGATTCTAGTGCTGGGGTTGGTAAAACCAACGAGCGTTCCATGGCAAAAGCCCTGGGTCTATTCGAAGGCGAGGGCATGGGTGCCACGTTGGCTTCATCGGACGGCACAGCCTACGGGCTGCTGAATGCAGTGACGGAATTCATCGATCACCAGCGCCGTGCCAAAACTGTGGACCATCGACTGGATTCAGCCTGGTTTGGCACCGGTGCAGCCTTGAAGAACCGTGCATTAGAGCAGGCCATGTCACTTGTGGCCTAAGCCAATCCTACAAAACTCAAAACCGCCATAAAGCCCACCGGAGCCTGATGCTCTGGTGGGCTTTTTTATGTCTGGAGGAAAAACCATGGGCATGCGTGCAAATACAGTTCAGAAACAGCGACCGGCCTTACGCCTGGTCTCCACCAAGGGCCTCAGCCGGGATGAATGGCTAAAGGTACGTAAGCAGGGCATTGGCAGTAGCGATGCCGCTGCGGCCGTTGGCATGAACCCTTATCAATCCCAGTTGGAACTCTGGATGGTCAAAACCGGCAGAGATGCTGGCTTACCAAAGCCGGATTCGGACGATCCGACTTCACCGGTTTACTGGGGCCATATCCTGGAACCGATTGTGGCCGAGCAGTACAGCCAGCAGACGGGCCGGAAAGTGCGCCGGGTGAATGCGGTATTGCAGCATCCAGATCCGGAAAAGCACTGGATGTTGGCCAATCTAGATTACTCCGTGGTGGCTGATGACGACGTGCAGATCCTGGAATGCAAAACGGCAGGGGAGTTCGGATCACGCCTCTGGAAAGAGGGTGTGCCGGACTACATACAGTGCCAGGTGCAGCACCAGTTGGCTGTCACCGGCAAACAGGCAGCGGACGTGTGCGTTCTGTTGTGTGGCCAGGAGTTAAAGATCTATCGCGTTGAACGAAACGAGGAGCTCATCGAGGCACTTTACGTGTTGGAGCGTCAGTTCTGGGATTTCGTGGAAACGGATACCCCACCACCAGTCGATGGAACCGATTCTGCTGAACGTGCCTTGCGTCATCTGTATCCAATAGACAGAGGGGAGACCCTGGACTTCAGCCAAAGCAAGGAGCTGTCCGATGCCTTCGACGAATTGCTGGCAATCCGCAAGGAAATGGAAGACCTCAGCTCTACCGCATCCCACTTGAAACAGCGAATCGAGAGCCAGATGGGGGATGCCTCAAAGGCAACCTTTCCAAGTGGCAGCGTGAGCTGGAAGCGGAGCAAGGATTCCGTCGGGCTCAACGTGAAAAGGCTACTGAAGGATCAGCCAGAACTACTGGAGCAATACCCACTGACGAAGCCAGGAAGCCGTCGATTCCTCATCCAAGCATGAATACCCCATTGGCCACGCGGGCGTGACGAGTGCCCCGTGGCCCTTTTTCTAAGGAGAGCCATCATGATTAAAGGTTTAGCCATTACGCCTCCGGTTTTGGGGCGTATCAGCATCGGTAGGGTCGTTGAAAAGAACGGCATCCGGCTACCGCAGAAAGACGATCAATTCACCATCACCTCCCAGATCCAGGAAAAGGATGGCTGGGTGCTTCACCCCATGGACGAGGAACTGAGAAAGGATGCCCCAAACAGCAAACTGCGGACCATCCCGGTGCGGATGCTGTTCAACGACGCGGATCTCAATCTGCGGGCCGAGTACACCATGTTCGACCGGAAAAGCGGGCGCCCTGTGTGCGTAGGCAATGGCGACACCTGTAAGCGTCTAACGCAATCAGGAGTGCAGTCTTTGCCATGCCCGGGCCCAACGTTGTGTGAGTTCGGCAAAGGCGGTCTGTGCAAGCCCTATGGCCGCCTGAACGTGAAGGTGGGTGACGACGATGATCTCGGCACTTTTATCTTTCGGACGACCGGTTACAACAGCATCCGGACTCTTGCTGCCAGGCTGAGCTACTACCAGGCAGTCTCTGGTGGTCTGCTGGCGTACATGCCGTTGGAGTTGAAATTACGGGGCAAAAGCACGACGCAGAGTCATCGCACGCCGATTTACTATGTGGATTTGGTGATCCAGGAAGGGGTGTCATTGCAGGAAGCGGTGGCTGAAGCGAGGGAAAAGGCCAGGCAGGTAAAAGAAGAGGGCGTTGACCAGGCTGCGCTGGATGCGACTGCAGCCAGGGGATTCGGTAATGCGCTGTTTGAATACGATGAGGACGAAATGAGTCAGGTGGTTGAGGAATTCTATTCCACAGCTCCTCGCGAAGAATCGCCGGACCATTCTTCTGTTGTTTCTAAGCTGAGGAGAGATATCGATTCAGCGAAGTCGATTTCTGGTTAGATTTTGACAAGTGGTCCTATATGGGCCACTTGCCAGACTCGGAATATGTTTATTTTTTGTGTTGAGGTGGGGCGGTGAGGTGCTACAGGCCAAGCTAGTGATTCTCGTGCTCGTGATCGTACTGGGTGATGGAAAGTTTCAGCAAACCCATGGTAAGGCGACTGGGAGTCGTCTAACCTGTTGATTAATTGTGAGGAGGTGGCTTTCCTGAGCCTCGTAGTTGCGACATGGTAGCGTTCCGACTTCTCCTTTTCAGATCTATTAATAGTTGCTGGTGTTAGCCATGAGCAAAGAGCTGGATGATAAATATCACAGGTTAGCCCTAGAAGCGCTTCACCGAGGCCTAGTCGGGCACGAGCTTCAGGTTCAAATAGGTGATGAGGAGATCATATCTACGGAGGTACTTCGCGCTTTCGAGTTTTCAGGGGACATCCTCAGGAATAATCAAGAGAGCCAACATGTGCGGATGGTTGCCGATACGGTTTTTGAAACCTGCATTCGACTTGCAAGGTGTCTGTACTTCTCAGGCGAGGCCAGAACACTCGTGCTACATGAAAATGAGCACATCTTGGATGCAGAGAGTCAGTTGGTTACGTTACGACGAAATATGAGCCACCTGAAGACGTTGTTGGATAATGGCTAATACTCGCATACACGATCAGGGCGGCGAATTCCCAATCAAAAGGAATTCCGTGAATAACGAGTTGCAGGAGATTCTTGCGGCTGCAAAAGACGTCGCTATTCGTTTTAAAAAAGCTGACTGGCAAACCGCTAGGGATTACGGGTGAAATTGCAGAGTTCAGCGCCGCGGAGCTACTCGATTTAAAGTTAGCCGAGGCGAGACAAGCTGGTTACGACGCCACTGATCGTGCGGGACGAAAGGTTCAGATCAAGGGCCGTTGTCTGCCAGAAAAACCTGGCCCTGGCCAAAGGCTGGGATCGATTCGCCTTGACCATGAATGGGACAGCGTCTTGTTGGTTTTGCTGGATGACATGTTTGAAGTAATCGAAATGTGGGAGGCTGAGCGTCCGGCAGTTGAGAGGGCCATCCTGGCGCCTGGCTCAAAAGCACGAAATGAACGTGGTGCTTTGGCAGTGACGAAATTTAAAAAGATAGGGGCCAAAGTGTGGCCAGTGGATAGATAAGTCAAATTTCATGAGGAGTGGTGTGTGTGAATCCAATACTTCGAGAGTCCATAGCAAAGCTGTCCGTCGTGGCCAATGTCTCGGCAGGATTGGCTCACCCCGTCGATGAGGCAAGAGCAAAGGAGTTGTTCAAAGCTCTCCATAAGCAGGGGATTCCGCTGTCTATGGACGATGTTTATACCCTGGCAATCGAGAACCAGTGGAGTGACCGTCACGCTACCGATTTAGCTAAGCTAGCAGATAAGATTGGCTCGGGTGGACGGGTTCAAATTAAACATCCGAAAGGGTGGGGAGAGCCCACTGTAAAAAGAATCATCGCTGAGTTGAAAGAAAGCTAACCAATGCAGCGTTGCACTGAGGTCATTCGGAGATCACATCAAGGTTGCTATGGGTAATTATTACGTCTACGTCTACATCGACCCCCGGAATTTCGAGGAGTTTTATTATGGAAAAGGAAAGGGCTCCCGGAAGTACGCCCATGTGAATGATGACTCGGATAGCGAGAAGACCAGGCGGATTAAGGCGATCAGGAAAGAGGGGCTAGAGCCAATCATTCGGGTGATTGCTCGTAATCTGTCCGAGCACGATGCGCTGCTGGTTGAGAAGACGCTTCTTTGGAAACTGGGTAAGCAGCTGACAAATGTTTCCTCAGGCCATTACGCAGACAATTTCCGGCCTCACGATAAGCTGCACCGACATCTCTCTGGGTTCGATTTCCAAAACGGGCTTTACTACTACAACGTAGGGGAAGGAACTCACCGCAACTGGGATGATTATGTTGAATATGGCTTTATCTCGGCAGGCCAAGCGCCGCGATTTCGTGATGCTATTCAGAGCCTTCAAGTCGGCGATGTCGTAGCAGCATATTTGAAAGGGTATGGCTTTGTTGGGTAAGCGTTCATTCCACGACGTAGTTGACCTACTTCACGTCACGGAGAGGCCTTAATAACTCCGGCGAGACCTTGTACTGTTTCCTGCCATCCTCACCCAGCACGATCACACTCTTGCGATTGATTTTGGTGACGATCCCCAACACCGGTCCTTCCCGGCCTTCGAAGGTCACTTTCAGGCCAACCCGCAATTGACTCAAGGCATGCAGGGTTTCTTGTTCTTGCAGTTCATCAATTCGCTGGCAGATGGTCTGGTTCAGTTCCAGCAACTGGTCGATGGTCATGTCCTCAATGCGCACGGACGTTGGCCTCCGGCTGTTTGTTCTGTCGGTCAGGGTGGCGTGGGTCGATCAGCGCCCGTAGCGGATTGTCGGCGAACCGGGGTTTCCAGAGTCGGGGCGTCAGGTCGCTGACTTCACGGGCCGGGTGCTGGCTGATACGTTGCAGCACGTCCACCAGATACGTGTACGGGGTAATATCGTGCAGCTTGCAGGTGCTGATCAGGCTCTGGATGACGCCCAGGTGTTCCGCGCCCAGTTCGGTCCAGCAGAACATCCAGTTTTTCTTGCCCATTGGAATGGGGCGTAGTGCTCGTTCCAGGTGGTTGGTGTCTGGCTGCACATCCGGGTCTTCCAGGAACACGGTCAGGCTCGCTTCACGGCTGAGCACGTAGTTCAGGGCTTTGGTCAGCGAATCGCTGGGCACGAGGCCGCCTTGCGCCAACTGATCCCGGCACCACTGGAAGAAGTCGCTGACCACCGGTTTCGAGTGATCCAACCGGTACTGGCGTTTCTTCTCGCCAGTCAGCCCCTGGGTTTTGATGGCCTCTTCATTCCGGTACACCGTGGCGATCTGTTGCAGCGCGTCGGTGACTATCTCCGGATGATCCTTCTGCGCCTCGATAAAGTAACGGCGACTGTGCACCCAGCATTGGGCATGGGTGACGTTTTCCTGGGCGGCGGCATAACGGGCATAGGCCGCGTAGCCGTCACTGATCAGGGTGCCGCTGAACGATTCGCTGAGTACTTCTTCGATATGGGCACGCCCACGGCTGTTAGAGTAAGTGAACACCACCTCGTCGGCATCGCCATACAGCGGCCAGAACCAGCCGGATTTCATCTTGCCCTTTTGCGGGCCGGCCCGGCCCTGATGACCGGCCTTGATGGGCGTTTCGTCCATGGCCAGTACCCGACTGCGCAGTACGTTGTCGGTCTGGGCATCCACAATGGGGCGCAGCAGGTCGATGGCACGCTTGACCAGATTGGTCAGAGTGCTGCGACTGACGGTGATACCGGCCTGTTGGATACGCTGGTGCTGGCGATACAGCGGCAGATGGAACTGGAATTTGTCCACCAGCAACCCGGCCAGCAGGCTGACATCGGCCAGGCTGTTGTCCAGCACGTTGAACGGAGCCGGTGTCGTGATGAGCTTCTCGGTGCCCTTGCGCCGGAACACCGGGCGTTCGCACTTAAGCACCACATAGCTGGAGGCCCGCTGGGCCAGCCGGTAGGTGGTCTTGCTGCCGATCACTTCGTACTGGTCAGCCTCCGGCCCGGTCAGTTCCGGTGGCAGGTGTTCAATGACCTCCACCGGCACATCGGCGGTGAAGCGCAGGCCGGTGTCGTTCAGGCAGTCGTCGTCCCGCTGCTTCTTACCGGTACCACGCTGATAGGCTTTAACCGTGCGCTTTTTCTCTTCCGGTGGGTTCTCCGGAACCGGTGCATCGCCTTCCTGGAACAGGCTGTTCTGGCCCGGCAGGTCAAATGCCTGCTTCTCGGATTTGGGGCCGAACAGCTGCTTCTTGAACCAGTCCAGCTGGCGCTGAAGGGTCTGGACCTGCTCACGCAGCAGTGCATTCTCCTCGGCCAGAGCCGAGGAGGACGATGCATTGGGAGAAGGAGCAGAAGCCGTTGAATTCATGACCGATATTATACCGGAACCCGGCCTTCTATACCCCTCGAAAACGCTTGAACTGGCGGTATTTCTGCACCTCAATGCCATCGATCAGCAGTTGCAGATCCGTCAGCGTCAGGGCTCGCTGACCGGAGGCAGATAAAGGCACCCGGAACTGTCCCTGCTCCAGGCGTTTGGCCCACAGGCAGTAACCAGTGGTCGTAAAATACAGCATCTTCATCTGAGTTTTACGGCGATTGACGAAGACGAAATACTGGCCGCTGAGCGGGTCGTGCTTCAACTGATTCCGGACCAGGGCGCTCAGGCCCCGGAACGATTTGCGCATATCGGTGGGCTCAGTGCACAGCCAGATCCGGGCCTGACTATCGAGCCCGATCATCCGTTCTGGCTCAGCCGCAGTTCCACGCCGTTGCCCAGGCTGAGCACAATGTTCCAGCCGGGGCCGGAGGATGGAGAGTTGCCCATCAACGACGAGAGATCCAGAAAATCGGCTTCACCGGGACCTGACGACTCATCAGTCGACGGGTCGGACAGGCGCTTGCGCCAGTTACAGAAGCTGGCGTAACCGATCTTCTCCTGTTTACAAAACTGCGGTGCTGACAAGCCGCTGGCGCGCTGCTGATCAACCAGGGTCTGCCACTGTTCTGGAGTACGGTGCTTTCTCATGGGGGTAACCTCGTATCGGGAAATGTGAGGTTACTGTAGAGCGAATCTCAGCGGGGTGGCAGAACGTCGCGGAATGAACGCTTACACTCAAACGATCCAGATAGATCGGAGTATGTCGCCCTTGTCGATTGGTTGAGGGCTGTTCCTCGGAGCGAGGCAAAGTGGAAGCCGAAGAGCGGCTTGTTTACGTCTCAGTTGGTACGGGCTTCGCTGGATGGCCAGCCGTACACGGTCCAATACTTAGAGAAAGAGTTTGCCATCGATTTTACAGGGCTCTTAACCTAAGAGCTGGTATCAATAATTCGATGATTTTTGCAGCACTCTTAATGTCCAAAGCTTTCAAGGGATTCTTTTGCATCGGCTAACAGCCGTTCTCTTTGGCCAGAGATCCAGCGGAATCCTCTATTGAAACGGCCTACCGTCATGATGAGATTGGGCTGAACTTCAGCTAAGTGTGAGAGCCAATGGTGCAATGCGCTTCCGACTGTTGGTAATTCAATTGTTGGATCTAAATGGCGGGTCTGGTTTTCAAATACTTTCGGTCCTTCCTCTAGTTTCCAGAGAGAGCTCAATGCCTTATGCATCGTTAAACGGTTTTTGCGGAGAAAGAATCGCAAGCTTTTGAACTTTATGAGATCGTCGATGTCTGGGCGGAGGATCATTTCAGCAGCCACTATGGTTTTCCATTGCTGGCCTGGAACCCCAAATATCCAGTCGTGAGTTGTGCGATCAGAGAGACCGTTCCCTCCGTAAGGTCCCTCCCCAAGAGCCCTCGCAATCTCTCTAGCCTCAATGAATCGGTCTCGGTGTGATCGAGACCAATCAGGTTCAGAGTGTTGATAGAAATCGGAAAGTTTGATGATCTGGTCGGTCAGCCTCGTCGCGGCCTCATATCGCCTTTCTTCTACTTGACGCTCTCTTTGTTTTATTTCTCGCAATCTGGTGTTCAACTGGGTGCGCAGGTCGCTGATAACCTTGCTGCGCCGCCGAGAAAAAATCCATTTTAATCGGTCTCGTAGGAGCCACGATTCGGGGTCATTCTTTGGTTCAACCAGCAGAGCTAAGGTCGAGGTTTTCCCGAGCGGTTTACGAGAAATTTCGGTATCAGCTCGAACTGAACGAAGGATCAAATCGATAGGGTGTTCTTTTCGTTCGTTCACAACCAAATGGAGTCGAACTCGGTCTAACAATACCTCCGTTCTCGCAACGGGGTAGGTCTTTCGACGGCTGATTATCTCTTTCCCAATTGCCAAATCTATTGATTTACCGTCGCTGAAAAACGAGAACGTGCCTGTGTGCAGGTCATCTGGGAAGTCATAAAGCCGACACTCAGGCACCTCGAAATCCTGGCCGGTTAGGTTCTGCCCGAACTCTTCAAATTTTTTATCGTGATCGGCCAAGACCGGTCTTGCTATTCGTTCCTCAAACTCCAAGTCGTGTTCAGATTTCAGCCGGGACGCCAATGGGGTATGCAGCCAGAGCTGATTTTTGTGGTCAAGAATCTCTTTTTCGAGTTTGGCTTCGGTGAGAATGCCGTCCAGCATTAAATCTGGATTGAGCTCGATTTCCAGAAGGTCGATATCGCTTTTCTGTACCTTTCTGAGCTTCGCCTCATCGACGGGGTGAGATACTTTTATCTCGACAGCAATCCTAGTTTCTATGCCTCGAAACTGACCGACAAGAAGCACGTCTGGTTTCCAATCACCGAAATCATGCTCCTCCATCGTATTCTCAATGATGAAAGAGTTGTCAGAGAAGGGGCTCCACCATTCGTCATGGCTGGCTAACGTTTCTCCCAGCCGGGTCGTCCAGGCCTTAGGGACGAAGTGCTCCGCGCGTAAGCTCCATGTTCTTTGCTTTGCGACTATATTTTTTGCCCATTTGTGCAGGGCAGACTCTGCACAACTGAGGGTGCTTTCGGGTGGGGGAGTGTGATGGGCAAAGTGATGGGCTTTGAGCTCTCCTTTTCGGGCAACCAGCGGCGTTTCACAGCCAGGGCAGAGGCAATTACATCCCAGCCCACGGCTCACTTCGTCAATTCTGAGTAGCGAGCCCGTATCTTTATCTATTCCCACAGGTAGCTTGAAGCTGGGCTGGTTCGAGCTCATATCCTTTCCCTATGCGTCACCTTCAGAGGCGATCTGGGCTTGCGTGTTATTGGATGCCCTCATCTACGAGAGCCTGTTTCCAGTTCTTATCCATCACCATCCGGAAGCTTAGCGGCTCATCTTGCCCCTCAAGTGCAAGCTGCCCGATGGATGCTGTCACATCCGCGTATCGGGTAAATAGATCAAAGAGTTTCTGCTTGTACTCGGTGTCGTCATTGCCTTTCAGATGGTCACCCTTGGTTTCGAATACTGAGAAACGGAACTTGCCATTTTCAACACCGTGCACGCAGGCGAGAAGGTCGGGGTATACCCGATGGCGTTGCCAGCCTTGCAGGCCGTAGGAGCGCTGGTTAACGGCAATGCGGTGCCACCAATAAATACACTTGCTCTCGTCCAGGTACCAGGCGGTGCTTTTCTCCAGATCGTTAAGCTCACTTTGATAGACCTTCTCGAACAGGCTCTTTTCAAGTGGGTCACCATTTTTGCGATACAGCAAAGGGTCCACGTCAGAGACATTGATTTCCAGAGTCTCGGCAATTTTCCAGTTAAGGGCTGGGTCATTCGACGATACCAGGCGCAGGCTGATCTCCCCGCTATCGAGTTTGTCTCGGAATAGGTTTTCAGCCATTGCGTTGACTTGTTCTCGCAAGTCGACCTTCATTGCCTGGATCAAGTCGAGTCGGTTTGCGTATATCTGGGCCTCGGTCACGTCCTTATTTCTCAGGGCAGTGAGTGTTTCCTCCAGCAGGCGCATGCCTTGCCATGGGTTTGGTACTACATCCAGGAGCTGGCGCACCAAGTAGGGTATATCCAATCCCTCCTCTGGCACGGAGTAAACGGCTTCTTGTTCAAGCGCGAATGAGGTTTGCCCGTCCGCCTTTGCGTTTCGGTCAAGTGTCACCTTGGCCACGGTACGTTCGAGCTTGTCGGTATCCATAGTGGCTTTGTCGGCGCCCAGAAACTGCAAGGCTTCCCAATCCAGAGCACTGAGAACATCCCTTTCGTAATCCAAAGGCCGGTAGCCATCAGGCGAATTAATGTCTCGATGTAGTACGCGGGGCAGGAAAATCGGGGGCAAACCGGAAAACTGATTTCGCCGTTGAATGGTCTCTCGACGCATATTCCGTGTTTTTCCGGTACCAGGGTCCACTGAGGTTACGCTTGAGGCCAGGTCTGACATGCCCTCATCTTCCAGGCCCTTGCGTACACTGTTAATTGCCGCCGTTACATCCTGATCGAACGTGAACACGTAACACTCGTCCAGGGCGGAGACCCCTGTAGCTTTAGCATGAGGCTGGCGCAGCACTCGGCCGATCATTTGTGTCAGTGCGGTGGTCGCGGTCGTGCGTGACAGCACCGCCAGCGCGTAGGCGAATGGGCAATCCCACCCTTCACGCAGTGCGTCCTTGGTGATGATAAATCGCACGGAAGAGGTCGGCGAAAGGAGGTCCTCGTCAGCCAACTCATCATCGCTAGAGGTTTTGAGGCGTATGTGTTCTTCCTTTACCCCCAATTGATCCCGCAGGTACTCCCGGGCATCCTCTGCGTGAACCATCCCGGAATCACGTTGCTCTTTACCGGTGCGTTCCACCCGCACCAGAACGATAGGCCGTATATAGCGCCCTGACTCATTCTGAAAGGCGAGCGCCGCTTGCTCCAATTCTTGCTGTTTCGAATGGGCGAGAGTCAGAGTGTGCTTCCAACCACCTTTGCCCTCGTTGATCACGTTGATGGGCAGCTTGATCATCTCTTCATCTTTGAGATCCGCCCCGGGTACGTTCACCAGGACATTGGACTGGTGTTTGCTGTTGGTGTTTGGTGTGGCGGATAGCTCCAGAATGAAGCGGGGATTAAATCCGGCGATGGTATCGCGGGCGGTGTCGGAGTAGGCCTTGTGGCCCTCATCGATCACGACAACCGGGCGCACCAGTCGCAACACATTACCCAAGCTTTGCTTGATTGAAACGGAGTCTGGCACGACTCCTTCCGCAAACCCAAGGTCAGCCAGATCGTTCTGGTCCAGGTTTGGCACTTTATTAAGAAGGGCGCGGTTAGCCTCGCTGTCATCCTCGATAGGAAAGAAAGAGGTAAAACGGCCACTGTCGCGGAACAGGCGTAGCGTTTCTTTGGACTTGCGAGCGGCAGAGGGAAGCATCAGTAGCATCACACACAACTGGCCTTCAACATCGCGGCGAGTGAAGGCGTCGCCTTTCTCTAACAGCTTTACCCGTCCACCAGATGCGCGTTCCAGCATTTGTCGGTAGGGATGTTCGCGGTTTGCGAGTTGCTTCCAGGTTTGTCGATAGATGGCTTCAGATGGCACAACCCATAAAACCAGTCCAAGTTGGCGCTTGAAGTAATCCGTTTGCACGCGCTCCAAAGCGGCGGTGGCCAGCAGCGTTTTGCCGCCACCAGTAGGCACTTTGAAACAAATGTTGGGAATGGAAAGGCCCAGGCCATCATGGCGAGACAAGTGGGGCGCTACTACCGGCTGGTCGCCATGGTAAAGATAAGGCAATAGTCGCTCAGAATTCAACTGGTCCCATGTCTCGCGGCAGTAATCGCCGAGGGGCGCCGTTTTGCCTTTGGTCTGCTGGAACTCAACAAATTCTTCAGCCTGCTCGCGCTGTTCTTGAAGCACTGTCAGGTATCGGTCCAGCTTGCTCAATACACCTTGTTGGTACTCCTTCAGTTCCATGCTCAATCCCCCAGGATTCTGTGGACGGCATAGGGGAGTTGGCAGAACTCGATGCGGCGGGCAGTCAGTTCTTTCTGGCTCATGAACTTGGCAACGGCGAACACAATGGCGCGTTTGCCACCTTTGCTGTTCTGTTCTATCGCCGTCACCCTCTCGGCATTCAGTGCAGCTTCATTGGAGCGCAACCATTCACGGTCTGGCTGGTAGAATAGGTGTACCCGGAATAGATCTGTCTCACCAATAAAGCCATCGGGTGCCGGTTCGCCGACTTTGGCCAGTGATTGGCCTGTGGCAGTGTAGAAAACATAACGGGCCAGGGCATCGAAGGTGGGCAACCCCGTGCCGGTAAGCAGGCTTTCAATGTCTATAGGTTCGCCGAGTGTGCAATAGGTGAAGCTTCCTCCTAGTCCTGGCGCGGTTCCTTTTACCTTGCGCTCACCGGTGACAGTGAGAACACCATCTTTTATCTGTTTACTGATCTTGTCGTATTCGTGGCCCTGCAGATTCTCTATAGACGCAACATGGTCCAGCACCTTGGAGTGCTTCTTCTCGAATGTACTCCAGGTGATGTTTTCTCGGTGCAGTTCCTCACGTTGGGTACCGGTGTAGGGATAGCCATTGATTACCCTGCGTACGCGCTCAGCAGTGAGAGTATCTGCATAGTCTTCGCATTCGATAAGGATGAAGCGGCGGTTTCCGTCGTCCTTTTTGTTGGCTTCCAGGACGGCGTGAGCTGTGGTTGCGCTGCCCGCAAATGAATCCAGGACGAGAGAGTTCTTATCTGTCGCAATCGCCAGTACCCGTGCTACGAGAGCCTTGGGCTTAGGAGTAACAAAAATTTCTCGCTCATCGGTATCGGAAAATACCTTGAGGATCTCAGTTTTTGCATGCCGGGTGCTGCCTACGTCCTTCCAGTTCCAGATCGTCTGGGGAACAACACCGTCCCGCACCTCACTCAGAAATCGCTTAATGTTTGGATCTGCATTCCCATCAGCGCCCCACCAAATTCGCCCGTCCTGATCCATTTCCTTGAACTTTTCTTCGCTGATCCGCCAGTACTTGCCTTTCGGTGGGCCTTGTATCACTCGTCCTTTCGGAGTGGTGATGGAGTAAAGCCCTTTTGAGTACTTGTTTCTTGCGTCAAGGTCGCTGAGGAGCCAGGGTCCACGCGGGTCGTTATCTGGGTTCTGATAGCGAGAAATCATCTCATCGGTTCTGGGGAGATGGTTGAGCTCCCAAAACGCTATGTTCTTGGTGTAAACCAGCAAATAGTCGTGGTCTTCGCTGAAGTAGCGAGCAGTGTTCTTGGGGCTATCCATTTTGTGCCATATGCAGGATGCGACGAAGTTTTCTTCGCCGAAAATCTCGTCCAGCATCATCTTGCAACGCTGCGCTTCGTTATCGTCCAACGTAATCCAGATACTTCCACGCTCAGATAGAAGCTCTTTCAACAGCTGCAATCGAGGCCACATCATGCACAACCATTTGTCGTGCCGTTCCAGGTCCTCTTTGTCCACCGGGTTGGCGGACTTTTTCAACCACTCCCTCATTAGAGGCGAACGCACGTTGTCGTTGTAGCACCAGCCCTCGTTGCCGGTGTTGTACGGCGGGTCGATGAAAATGCAGTCGACTTTCCCGGCGTGAGTGGGTAGCAGGGCCTTGAGAGCTTCCAGGTTGTCACCCTGAATGATCAGGTTGTCATCCAACGAGGGTTCTTGATTCTTTGCAGGCAAAGATTTGTCCGAGATTACCTTTAACTCGCGAAATGGCACCCCAAGGTGGTGGGAGTAGACAAATTGCTTGCCCTTGAATTCAAGCGTTGGCATTAAAAGCTCCTGATCCAGTCAAAACACGCCTTGAAGGCGGGCATCTGTTCTTCAATCTCGGTCGCGCTGAGCGCTCGAAGAGTATCTTCTTGTTCTGCAATGGCGTCTTCACCCTTCTGGTCGGCTTTCGTGACTTGTTCGATACAGCCCTCGAGCCAGACCCAAACGCCGCTGTACTTTAATGTTTCATGGCTGCTCAGGGCAATTGCCTTGCCGTCCTCATTGGCGGCGTAGCAGGCCCAGGCATCGGCAGCTGACCATTCGGACTTTTTGTCATTTTGAGGAAGCCCGTTACCGTTGAGCGTAAAGCCATTTTGTTGTTTCAAAGCATCCAGAATTCGTTTTGCAGCCTGAATGTCTTCACCATCTCGCTCAAGAAGCCCGCTCCTTCGAGCGTGTGTGTAGGCAAAGTCCAGGTCGGCAACGGCACAGGCCTTAATGCCCATGGCGGAGAGAACAGTCAGTGCCTTGGGGATGTCTGCACAGGAGCCAAGAGACACAAAAGCGATGTGATCGAGCTCTGGCGCTTGGTCATAAAGCCGCTCGTAGGCAAGGGGGAGCAATCGGCGGTCCGTTTTGCCCTCGCAAATGACTACTCGATCTGCAAAGTAAATTTCAGTCAGGTTGCCCAGCTCGAACAGCGTGCGCGATTGACTTGGCCCTCCTTCCAGCGCCTCTTCGACAGCTTGGCGTAGTGGTTTGCGAACGTTTACGCCAGTCTCGGCAGCTTTCCCAACAATCACGGTATCGGCTGCGTTGTCTCGGCTTAGCATCATCGGAGAGTGAGTGGAGAAGACAACCTGGAAACCGGCGCCAGATAGGTGCGATAACGCCTGCCGCAATCGCCGAACTCCTTGTGGGTGCAAATAGAGTTCCGGCTCGTCGATCAGGAGAAGCCGGCGGGATGGGCTATCGTTACTGCTCTTGCGCGTATCCGCCAAATATCGAATTAGGGCCATTTGGATGGCCCGTTGTGTGCCAGTACCCATCTGATCGAAGCGCCGCCTGTCACCTGTGACCTTGTCTGTGACGTGGAGATCGCCAGCTTTGAAAAATTCTTTGACGTCTACAACTTGAAGATCCAGATCAAGAGCGAGACCCGGGAAAAAATGTGCCAGTGCGTCGGTTGCGTCGGAATCGAACTGCTGAAGGTGGTCTGATCGGTTATCGCCGTCAGCGGTTAAAACGTGGTGTATTGTCTCCAATGCTGCACTGAGCTCTGCGTGGGCCTCCAGAAGCGGCCCCATAATTTCATCGAGTAGGCTTTTGATAGTTGTGCCTGCCTTGGCCTTGCCAAGATCTTCGCCGATGTCGTGCATTGCCTGGACAACCAGCGGCTCTGGGAGTAGAGCCGACACAGCCTGCGGCAGGCCAGTTGGATAATTGCGCCACTGGTCGGGTTTGTCAGCGTCCGCACATTGCTCTGCATCCCAAACCTGCTTTTCGATGGACTTTGCAGTGGTGCCGGAAGCGACGACGCGAATCCACAAGCGGCCGCTTTTGCAATATGGGGCGATTGCTTTGCGGTGCTTAGCCTCGGGTATTTGATCCAGAACGGCTTCGCTGACCCCATCGATACACGCAGAGATTTCTACCGGCTTGTCGGGGTCGTGGAAATCCTGTTTTGAAAGTGCCGTTGGCTTCAAAACCCACTCAACGGCCTTGAGAATGGTAGACTTCCCCGTGTTGTTTTGGCCCACCAACGGGGTATAACCCTCCAGAGGCAGAGCGACGTTTTGGCATGCCCGGAAGTTCTTGATTGTTAGATGGCTTAGGCGGTGCATACAGGTCCCTTGTCTATTCGCAGTGAGAGAGTGCGGTCTTGGTACGTGCGACGCGGGTTGCCACGGACTAGTTCACGCGGGAAGCTGCTAGGCTCTGCGTTCCGCTAGAGGAAATCCCGACTTGTCGTCTGCCAGGTGCTATCTTTTTTGATTCTGCGCAATGATACCCGATAGGTAAGTGGCCGAATACCGAGCAGAAAAATAGGCTTTGAGATTGGGCACTACGACGTTCACTGAGTAAGGGTGGTTCAGTTGAAGAATCTAGGCATTGATAAAGATACCGGAGACATATACATCGGCAGTCGGGACCGTGGTCCAGAACGAGCCCGACATGTCCCGGTTTTTCCAGTTCGGATTTGGGGAAAGCTGCCTGACGCTATTTCTGGGCCGGAAGTAGATTCATTTATTGTCTCTGAGTATGTGTTCCAGGAGGTCTCATTTGACCCCGTGTCTCAGATAAGGCGCGGCTACGTATGGCACAGAATGGACTCGCAGCCTCAGTATTGGGGGCATCCTCCCCGACAGGAAGCCAGGTTGGTTACTTTCCAGTATCAGGGGTTTCAGGGTGTTTTGGGCGGTGGTGAGTTACCCAGTCAAGTCATGTTCACCTTTGGCAGTCAGTCGAACTTCACGATTGGTGAACTTGTGCATTTTGAGACGGATGCGATTGGCCAGGAGCTGTTAACGATAAAGATGAGGCCGCAATTCGGATTTCTTCCGCACATAAAAGAAGGCGTTCTTAGCAAAGAGGACCAACGCCGTGTCGAATCGGCCTTAGACGACGTTGTGCAGGGCTTTCGTTCATCCCCGCCAGCTTCAGTTATAGACCGGTGCCGTGACGCTTTGACGGTGTTCTTGTCGATAGAGCTCCAGATAAGCGGTAAGGACCTGGGCTACCTGATAAAAAAGTATGATGCTGTGACAGAGACAAGAACTGTGGTCGCCAGTCTTGCTCACACGGTCGCCAGATTGCACGCGAGGGGCAAGCCCGCTGAGACGAAATTTCCGCCCGTTTCGGATCGACAAGCAGAGCTGGCGGTAGGTGCAGTGTCTGAGGTGTTGGTATCGCTTCGCTGGGCAACATGGTCTCAGGTGGTAATATAAGGTCTTGATGGAGCCTTTTTGATAGCGCTGCCACCTAAAATTCTTTAGCCCAGTGATTCAATTGGTTACCTCACGATCAATCGAATCAATGCTCCTGCGCCATTTCGTTTTGAATCAGGATTCCTATTTCCTCAAATGGGTCAAGGCTCAGTCTGCTGCAGGTTTCAAGGTACCGATCGATATAGGTTCTTAGGTCGTCCGTGTTGGTTAAAATGAAATTCATAAAGCCTTGTTTGCCCTCGTTTGCCGGACGAATCTCTGTGAGGTTTAAATAAAGAGGGCCTATGGAACTGGTTTCCTCAAGCCAGGAAGGATTTCTTCCAGCTTGACTGATTACGTAAATCGCCTTCACCTCAGGTAGGGTGAGTTGGTCTAGGAAATGGTTCAGGTTCACGGTGGGGTCGCTGTCACGTCCCGTTTCACTGACAATGGCTTCCACGCTCTCGACTATTATTTTAAGGGAAGTTGTTGCAGATTCTGCTTGGCTCTTGTGGTTCACTAGTTCGACCCTTTCTCTTCGTTAAGTTGAACCATCATGATGCCACAAAATTGCAGGCCTGTTCGTAGGGTGGGCCCTGTCCGGCGTCCACTGGCTGCCACTGACGTCCATGGGGCCCACCGAAATACCTAGAGGCTCCAGCCTCTCGTTGCTCCATGGGTCATATCACGTTCGACTTGCTTTTCCAGCAACCATGCGTGCACCTCGGAATCAATCCAGCCGACGGCTCTGCCGCCAAGGTAGATGGGCCGTGGAAACGTGCCTGCATCAACATACTTGTACAGTGTGGACCTGGCCAGTCCGGTTTTATCTTGCACTTCTGCCAGTCTGAGCACTCTCATACATCCTCCTCCTTCAATTGCTCAGAGTATTTGTCGGAGAGTTCAAGCGGTCATGCCGGGCGGCTCAGTGTCCACATCAAGTTAGGCGATATCGAGGTCGACTCAGAGCCCAAAATTCAAAGGCGTGCTCTGATATAAACGAGGCCGCCCACGACGCGGTCCTTCCTGACTACTCGGTTTGCGGCTCGTCTGAAACGTCCTGCCGTTGACCAACATAGCCGCGTATTCGTCGACCTTGGTAAGGTATTTGGCCAGCTCGAAAAGCCCCCTTTGCTTTTCTGTGTCGTGATAGTCGATGCAGCCCATAGCGTTGTAGTGATAGGTTTTTTCTGCACCAAGATTGCAATTCCAAGGATGACCCTGGCAACCGGTAATAGCCTTGGTCCACATTTCACCAATGAGGCGACCATGGGTGATGTCCTCCTGGCATTGATGACCGTCAAAGAAGAAGATGAAGTGGTAATGGAAGCCCTTCTCGGGCTGCCACTCCAGTTTCCAGGCGTACCCTAGCAGATGGTTGAACAGGGGATGGGTGTTAAATGCGTGGCAGATTTGCTCTCTGTGGTAACGCGCCGTCTCGTAGTCGATATAAGGACTGTCGAACTTGCTGTAGCCTAGGTCTACTCGAACAACCATCAGGCGACTGTTGCACTCGAAGAGGGCTTCCATGAGCTCACAGAGACGCTTGTAATTGTCGCGGCTATTACGTCGGTTCCGACTACACTCGTAGACAAAGTCCCGCTGCCCCATGCTCTGATACCAGGCTTCCAGGCGTTCATTGAGATCTGTGACCACCTGTTCCGCCGCCTGACGGCTCATCGCTGACGGCTGACGAAATCCAGCCTCGTGCAGATACCCACACTCACCGAAGGCCCATAGAAAACGAGTAGCGTAGGGACTGGGTCGATAATGCTGACCAATATCCGTCTTCTCAAACATGGTCACTAATACGGTGAAAACTGCTGTCAGCATCTCTAAGAGCGGATCTGGGGCCAACACTACCGTTTCTGCGCCGAAGGCTTCGGGCTGAATGAGTCGCTGGTGATTAAGGATATGCCGCGCATTGGCCATGGTTTTTAGCTGTTGGTCAACCCAAACCAGATCGTGTCGCCAGTGGTAATCTGAGGGCATTGTGATTGGCTGACCTAGCGGATTGGTAATGATTTCACCGCCGTGTAATCCGCCCAACCAATCCATCATCTCCTCGTCGGTCGGGGTATCGTGGTATGTGTAATGGTCCATTGTCGTTCTCCGGGTTAGGTGGTCTGAGCGTTGCGCTCGTATCATTACCCCGGCCTGTAAAAAGTGATCTGTCCTCCTGAACGTAATTCGGTTAAGCCCCTTTTGATCCTCGTTTGAATTGCTGAATGCGGTTCATTGCCCCGTATGCAATGGATTGCTTTAAGGTGTTGATTCTCTCAATATCTCTGTAACCACTCCCAGTACCGCGATGGGCTTTCACTGTGTGAGCCCATCTCCTCTTTGCTACTGTACCCACTGATAAGGCGTACAGCTGTTAGCCAATAACATACAAACCCAAAAGCGGATATTTTACTTCGTAAGAAAAGTCGGGAGCGCTGGATGCGGAATGTCGGGCAAAGCTGGAGGATAGGTAGATTGGTTGCAAAAAGAATTAACGTTGGTAGCGGGGCTAGCCAGAGGCGTTACTGATACCGGTACATTGCGGATGGGTCAGGCAGCTTCGAATTGCGCTTCAGGTTCATCGAGGGACTCATCGCTACTCTCTTCAGCACAGCAAGCTAGCCAATACTCGATTTCGGTCCGCAGCCAGCCGACCGAGGCACCTACCAGTGATACCGGATGCGGAAACTCTCTTTCGTGAATGTATTTGTACACCGTCGCCCGAGCCAGGCCCGTTAACTCAACAACTTGCTTGATTCTGAGGATCTGTAGGTCCTTTTGACAGATGTTGCCCTTTCCAATGGTGACGGCCCATGGGGTGGTGTGCTCTGCGTTGCCAGGGACGGAATCACGTTCGCGCACTCGTTCAACGATCCATTGGTCTATTCGTTTTGTTGTCCAGCCAACTGACATACCACCAAGCGTTATCGGGCGGGGAAATAGGTCTTGGCCTGAAAACTTATAGATTGATGAGCGGCCAAGGCCTGTCTTTTGAATGACGTCTCTGAGCCTGAGGATTTGCATGGTTGATCTCCTGACCTGTTGGTTCAGAAGATCTGTTGAGCCCTGTACAAACTAACAGAGCGACTTGAGCTGGATATGAGCCTTTAGCTTTCAGAGCCGGCTTCGGGGGTAAGTTCATTGGTGTCAATATTCGATTGCTTACTCTCGCTGCTGTGGGACTCGGGAGGGTAGACTACGGCTATCAGAGCACGAAAATTCGACCCGCGAGGCGTTGGCACCAGTTCGAATGAGACTACTGGGGAAAACTTACCTCCCATTGTTGGCAGGTTCGCCAAGATGGCGCTCGCCAAAGAGCTTGCAATCTTAAAAACAACTCTCAGAAGCATTTGCCGGTTCTCTTTCAGAGGAAAGCCTGCAGATTTAAACGGCTGAAAGCGAACAGGTAACAATTCGCGATATAGCGTCTTTAGCTGACCAATGGTCGGCGATTTCCTGTGCTCTCCCGGAATCTCAGCCATCCGTGAAAAGGCTATTACGCGAGCAACTCGATCCACTACTGTTTGAAATGCTAGCCGCAGCCCGGAATTCGTGGCTTCCTTAAAAAAGTCATTCACCAATGCAGAATCGAAATTCGGTATGTCCATTAACTGCTCAACATGCAATTTGGCTGTTGCAAGTTCGAGGGTTTCTTGATTGCTCAATTGCTTCCCCGATTTCCTGGCGCGTTCACGTCTGAGGGTCCTTGATTGGCTTTTAATATCGAAAAGCGCATGGGCCGCATCGCCAGAATCGAGAGTCACTAGAGTCTTTTGGATGATCGTTGAAGGAATCGGCAGCTTGAGCAGGTTATGACTCAGGTCTAGCCAATAAGACGTAGTCGTTCTCCCCAATATTTGCCTCCCCGTGACGCCGGGTACTGTAGCAAGTATCAATCCCATTTTTTTCAGCTTGCTGACCTGGAGATTTATCCTTTGGGCTGTCATCCCGGTGTAGGTCATCAGCTTAGTCGAGCCAAGGCCGTAGACTGCTCCACACTCATTGGCTGAACTGAGCAGAGCGATAAGAAACACAATGTTTGACGGAGAGAGGATAGGACCATCAGCGCCGAGGTTTGAGGTGCGGTGGGATAGGAGGGCCCGGATCGATGCAAGATGGGGCTCTTCACGTGACTCAGTGGGCTTCAGCGCCTGCAACTGTCTCCCGGCTTCTGGTGAGACGTTGAACTGTCGTTTGGGTCGTCCTTTCTCACCGGTTAGGTGCTGGGACTCAAGATAGCCATTCTCAGTCAGCTCATTGAGAATCTTGCCGGCCCTTGACCGAGGTATCGCCATCGTTTGAGCGCACTCCTGAACGGTTATACGGATAGGCAGCTTATCCCCTTTGTCCAGCCAGAGCTTCATCAGCACGTAGCGAGCTTGTGGAGAATTACCGGAAAGGTTTGTCAGCAAAGTTGAGGTCGACATCCACTCAACTTAGCCCTCAATGCTGTAGCTGTCTAGAATTTAATGCGCATAAATACCCCTGTAAAAGAAAATAAAAAGGTCTAGCTGTTTATTAGTAATGCCACTAAGTGGTAAAACTAAGTCGTCACACTAAATAGTACGACTAAGTGGTAGCTAAAATCAGTCTGTTTGGACTGTTGATTAATGCATCTAATTTCGCTGTGGGGTAGGTATGCCAGAAGACTGGAGAAAAAGAGCTATCCGCTGGTTGAGTAAAAGCAACGAGGCTCAGCAATCCTGGGCCATTAACTACTTAGGAGAGAAAGGCTGGTTTTTGCGTGGTAGGCGACCTGATGAGTCGAGCTACGACTACCTGGTAACCCATATCCGTGATGCGCCTGAAGTCTTGGCAAAGAAAGACGACCTGCGGAAATTGAAGAGGGCTTGGAGTCAGAAAAAGAAACGGGATGAAAAGGGGCCGCGAAAGACTTACTCCTTCATGATGAGCAAGTCGATCGGGCCAAAGCTGCGCCAGTTGGCGAAAGATCGCAATGAGCCTGCCTATAAGGCTTTGGAGGCGGTGGTCCTTGAATACGCAAGCATTGTAAAGTCCAAGGCGTGGGTCGAGTTGAGCCAGAGCAATATCCAAAAGCGATTGGATAAATTAGCTCAAGAGCTGAAAGACGCGGAGGACAAGCGCAAAGAGCTAGACGCCAGAGAGGCGGAGGTTCAGCGTCAGCTGGCGGAGCTTGAGGCTCGCGCTAAGGATCTTGAAGCGCAGGAGGACAAGTATCTCGAAGATGCGGTAACCCTGGATAATCAGAGGGGGCTCATATTGCAGTTATACGAAGACTATAGGGATTTGCTGCATGCGCAGGCTTTTGACAAACCTATCATTAGACGAGTGACGGCACCGATTTCGGCTCCCTGGAACTATAGGGGACGGTTAAAGGCTTCCCCCTTTTTGCAGCGCTATCAGGACTTGCTAGCGAGCTTAAAGAGATAATCCGACCAAGATTGCATCATTTGGCGCCTCTCTTCGAGCCGCGCTGAGCGATTGTAGGCAGCAGCTACTTGGTTGCGCTGTTTGTGAGCCAGTTGAAGTTCAATTACCTCTGGCTGCCAGTTCTGTTCGTGGAGTAGGGTGGATGCTGTTGCGCGAAATCCGTGACCAACCATGACGGAGCCATCGTAGCCCATGGTCTTTAATGCGACGTTAATCGTATTCTCGGAGAGTGGCCGTTTCCGTTTAACGGATTCGAAAACCAGGCTCTGATGTCCGGTGATGATCTTGAGCTCTTTCAGTATTTCGACGGCCTGGGTCGAAAGAGGCACGATGTGGTCCGGCACCTGACCCGCTCTCTTGGCTTTCTGAGTACCTTTCATTCGCTTTCCTGGAACAACCCAAGTCGCTTTATCAAGATCAATCTCGGCCCATTCTGCGTTTCGCAGTTCGCCCGGCCGAAGAAATAGCATGGGTGCAAGCTTTAAGGCCGCTCTGGTGGATGGATGTCCCGAGTAGGCATCGATTGCCTTGAGGAGCTTTCCTAGCTCATCCGGGTTGATAATGGCGGATCTATGTCGAGTCGGGGTGGTTTTGAGTTGGCCTTTCAGCGTGGCTGTGGGGTCTATCTCGGCGCGATCTGCTGCTACTGCAAAACGAAAGATCTCTCCGATACGTTGCCGGATTCGATGAGCTGTCTCGTGTTTGCCCTGTTCCTCTATTGGCCTTAGGGCTTCCATGACAGTTGCCGGTTTGATTTCTTTGATCGGTATGCTGCCCAGTTTTGGGAATGCCCAGGTCTCAAGCCTTCTCTTCGCGACTTCCAGCGTGCTATCTGCGAGCTCTCCCTTCTTCAGTTTGAGCCAGTCCTCCGCAACGGCTTTGAATGTATCCGTTTGCTCCTTTTTGGCGGCTTTCTGATCCCTTTTGACCTCATTGGGGTCAATACCGTCAGCAATCTGTTCCCGCGCCGTGGTCCGACGCTCCCGAGCCAGTTTCAGCGATACATCGGGGTAAACGCCGAGGGCAAGTGTTTTCTCTTTGCCGTCAAATCGGTACTTCATGCGCCAATACTTCCCGGACGGCTGAATGTCCAGGTAAAGTCCGGCTCCATCAGTGAGCTTGGTTCGCTTGCCGAATTTTTCGAACTTGGCGGATTGAACCTTTTTGTCGGTAAGGAGGTTTATAGGCCTGGACATGGCGTGGGTTCGAACTCTCATTGGGGGTACAAAATCTACTATAGCTGGATGGATTTCACTTTGCACCCCAGATGTGCCCCCAAAATGTGTAGACTCAGGCGGAATATAGTAGATCGATAAGGACGCTGCTTTTCGGAAAAAAGCTTTTAAAACAGATGATTGAGAGTTTCTGTGGATCGATGCGGAAGGGTAACTGGTACCCCCGGCAGGACTCGAACCTGCTACCTGTCCCTTAGGAGGGGACCGCTCTATCCAGATGAGCTACGGGGGCGAGAGGTCGGGTATGATACCCGTGGGTTGCGCCTGGCTCAACCAAGCTGGTTGGCCAAGCCGCCCACACCTGATAATTTAACGCCCCGTTTTCTGTGGAGCCGGAGTTTCCATGGTCACCGTCCCGCTGCACGTTTCTTTTATCGTGCCTGTCCTGAACGAGGCTGCGTCTATTGTAGTCGCGCTCGGTGATTTGCAAGGCTGGCGTGAGATTGGGCACGAAGTAATCGTCGTGGATGGTGGTAGTACTGACGATACGGTCGCTTTGGCCACGCCATTCTGCGATCAGGTGATCCAGGCGTCCAAGGGCCGGGCCAGCCAAATGAATGCCGGGGCCGCGGTCGCTGGTGGAGAAGTCGTGGTGTTCCTCCATGCTGATACCCGTTTGCCCCTTGATGCTTTGGAGCATCTACAGCGTTTCGTAGACAGTCCGGCGACCTGGGGGCGTTTCGACGTTCGCCTGAGTGGTGGGCAATGGATTTATCGCGTTATTGGCGGCCTGATGAATCTCCGGTCACGGCTGACCGGTATGTGCACCGGCGACCAGGCAATGTTCGTACGCCGCGCCATGTTTCAGGAGGTGGGCGGTTTTGAGCCGCTCCCCCTAATGGAAGACATCGCTCTCAGTCGACGGCTTCTCGTTCTATCGCGTCCATACTGTGTTCGATCCCAGGTCGTCACCGACAGTCGCCGCTGGGAAAAACACGGCCCCTGGAAAACCATCCTAATGATGTGGCGGCTGCGCTGGCGTTATTGGCGCGGCGAGGATCCCGCGTCCCTGGCCGAGGTCTACTATCCCGATGTCTCCTCCAAACCCGAACACTAGTTTCAGAGACTGTATCATTCAATTCGCCAAGTGGCCGGAACCCGGGCACGTAAAGACCCGGCTTGCTGCAGAGCTCGGTAACGACGGAGCCATGGAGGCGCATATCCAATTGACCTGTGCGGTTCTCGACAACCTGCTGGCGGTTGGCTGCCCGCTCCATTTCTGGTGGGACCGGCCCGAGCCGAAAAGCAGGAAATATGCAGCACGAATCCTGGCAAGACTTGAAGCCAATAGGGTCATTTCAGGCAGCCAAGTTGGGGCGGGTCTGGGCGAACGGATGACGCACGCTCTGAATGAAGGGCTTGAATCATCGGACCGGGCAGTGATTGTCGGCAGTGACTGTCCTTCGGTGGATGCCGATTACGTTCTCCAGGCGTTTGCCGCATTGGAGAGCGCTGACGTGGTCCTGGGGCCTTCCAACGATGGTGGGTTCGTACTTCTCGGCAGCCGGCGCGACTTGGGCTCGGCATTGAACGGCATCGATTGGGGGACAGATCAGGCGTTGGCGCAAACAGTGGCTGCGTTGCTCGATAATGGCTTTAGAACAGTTCAGTTGGACGAACGGTGGGACGTTGATGAACTCGCCGACTGGGAGCGATTTTGTACGGAATGGCAGGTAACGCAGTAAATGTAGCGGACGCTTCAGCTTCCGAGCAGGCCGCAGGCCTGCCGATATACCCGGGGCCCTGGCGGGCCCTCCGAAGCTAAAGCGTCGGCTACATGCTTGGGGCTGCTTGTAGCCAAACAGTCAGCCGCTAATCAGCGACGCTTCATGAAGTACAGCGTCAGCGGCTGGCCCATCACGCTTTGCACGTCACTGCCGCTGGCCTCTGCCTGTAGTTGGCGTTGAACCGGCGCTACCGCCAGGGCGTGACCATCGCTGTCCTGGGCGCGAACCAGCTTCCAGTCCACTTCGTTGCACATCAATCCCATCAGGCTACGCAACTGCTCGGTGTCTTCCGGGCGGAACCAGCGGTTATGGCAGCCTCCCAGTCCGTAGAAATCGCTGCCAGACAACAGTTCACTCCAGGATTGCTCCTTCGCGTTTTCCATCACCATGCGGCGCAGTCGACGGAGCGTTGCGCTGGTTTGCGGCAACCCATGCTGGGCAATCAATTGCCGTACTTGCCTGTCGGCTGGGGACTCGTCTATCGGGCCCGTATGCAGGTGGACGATGGCGCCCTGATCGCAGGCGTTGTTCACCATTGCGGCCAGGGAGACCTGACCCAGTTCAGTTGACGGCAGACGGCCCAACTCGATCCAGTGAACCTTGTGGCCATCAGAGATAAACCGGCTTGCCAGGGACCAAGGCCAGAACACGATGTGCTCCATGCCCATCTCCTGAGCCGTACGTGCAGCTCGAGCGATGTTGGAGAGGGATTCATCGACGGCGATGATTTCCACATCGTTCAGGCTGGCGGCCAGTTCCAGCGCCCGCTGGCCGGACTCGGCGCCACAGATCATGATGCGGAGGGTCTCCGGCAGCCCGTCCGTCTCCAGGCGTAGCTTCGATTGCATCAGCGTCTTGAGACTGCTCTTGGGATGCGGCGCCAGACGCTGCCACGTCGGCCAGGGCTGAGCGACGTCAGCGGGATCCAGCGGAAGTTCCTCGAGTTTTTCTTCGAAGTTCTGCTTGATGGCTTCCTCGGTCGCGCGATTGTAGTAGCTGGCGGCAAGCAGCGGTTGCAGGCCAACCGGCCATTCCATTAGGTTCCAGCGGCCGATATCTACAGCAAAGGATTGATGGAACAGGGCGCCATACATGGCGCTGATCATCAACGATCCGGCAATCGACTGCATATCTTCACCCATTGCGAACTGGGCACTGATGCTGTCGTTGATGGCCTCCATCAGCCGTGCCTCGTCCTCGCCGACCAGAAGGGCGTAACCGGTGCGGTCGGCGTAGAGTGCGATCGCGCCGGCGAGGCGGTGCAGCTCATCACGGAGTTCAGCGGTCTGGGCGATTTCCGCCAGTATCGCGTGGCGTAGCAGCGTTACCAGATTCTCAATAGCCATATCCGGCATCAGCGTCTTTTCCAGGGCCAACAGCAGGAGTTCGTCCTGACCGGCGGCTTCAAGGAAAACCTGGGCGTTAGGGTTGTCCAGGTCGTATTGCTGACGCAGGATACCGGCGACGAAACCTCCAAGGTTCTGGTGAGGAATATCGTCGCGGCTGAGTAACGTGATTGCGTCGTAGGCCAGTTCCTGGTCGGCCTGATCAACCTGTAGGTTCGCTGCGCAGGTCACCATGCCGCTGTAGACCGAAGGCCAGTTCAAGTCCAGTTGCAGCAGCTTGCGATAGTGCAGGTAGGCAACGTCAAACTGACCCAGGCGCCGTTTGGCGTGGGCAACACCACAGAAAGCGGCCGCGGATTGGCGATCCCGCTCCAGGGCTTCGAGGAAGTATTGCTCGGCTAATGCCGGCCGCTCGCTGGCCAGTGCCCAGTAGCCTAGATTGGTGTACTGCTGCGCTTGCTCCGGGTCGATCGACAGGCTGCGTTCGAACAGGGCTTGCGCTTTTTCCAGGTTGCCCTCGTCCATCTCGACACGCCCCAGCAGCCCCCAGGCCGCCGCGTT
Organism: Marinobacter nanhaiticus D15-8W; assembly: GCF_036511935.1. Taxonomy (NCBI): domain Bacteria; kingdom Pseudomonadati; phylum Pseudomonadota; class Gammaproteobacteria; order Pseudomonadales; family Marinobacteraceae; genus Marinobacter; species Marinobacter nanhaiticus. The sequence goes on from NZ_AP028878.1 coordinate 2,074,312, forward strand.
GCTCTCAGTCAGCCCATTGATCCGTTCCAACAGCTGACGGCATTCCTGGCGAGCTTCGAGCCGGCGCGCGTAGCTGTTTTGCGGATGGTTGGACTCGCTGTAGGCGCTATTGGCCTCCAGCAGCAGACGGGCCACTCTCGCCTTGTCGTGCTGGGCAACCTGTGAATGATGCTGTGCGTACATGGTTCACCTCGTGTTCGCGCATGCCGCTTTTTTGGCATGGGCGGCAAGAATCTGCAGTTTTGGAATAATTTGCAGGGTTTGAAGTGATTAGAGCGAAAGGTGTGCCAAGTCGGCGTGGTAAAGTGTTAAATCAGGAAATAAAAAAGGCCAGCAATTGCTGGCCTTGAATCGAAAGAAGTGTCGTTAACCTTGAAGCAACTGCAGAACCTGCTGCGGGCGGGCGTTTGCTTGAGCCAGCACCGACAAGCCCGCAGATTGAAGCACCTGCGTTCTCGCTAGTTCGGCCGTTTCGGCCGCAAAATCGGCGTCACGGATACGTGAGCGTGCTGCCGACAGATTTTCAGAAGTCGTACTCAGGTTTGCAATGGTGGATTCGAAACGGCTCTGAACTGCACCCAGATCAGCCCTGATCCCGTTGATTACCTCGAGCGCCCCGTCGACAATTCCGATGGCCTCGTTGGCGCCCTGAGGTGTGCCGATATCAATCTCCTCGACAGTATCTTTCTCGGAGATTACGGGTTCGTCCGCCGCCGCATCAAAGAGCCCTGAATCAGCGGCTGCCGCGTTACCACCGTCTGATGAGCTCAACGCGAATGAACGCGATGACTCAAACGACACAGTACCTATTACCTTTGTAGTGTCGGCAGCGCCGCTTTCGAGCTGCACATTATTCTCGTCGGCGCCTGCCAGTTGAATCGTCTCGCCAGCCGTCGAGTGATTGAAGTCCTCAAGTACTATATTTTTACCATCAGCTTGGACAAGCGTGATGCTTCCGCCGTCCGCGACGGCGGTGATTCCCGTTTTACCACTGGCGCGGTTTATTTCCGAAGCCACTTCAGAAAGGTCGCTCGTATCATCCACCGAGACGGAGATTTGAGCAGTGGAATTCGGATCGCCGTTACCCAGGGCGAAAGTAATCGCTCCGCCAGTGCTGAGGCCGGAAAGCGTCGCGGTGGTACGAGCTGTCGCCGACACGCCGGTCTCAACAGTTCTACTATTAACCTTTGCTGCAATTTGCGCTGCGGAATCCGTCGAGGCAATGTCGATGTCATCGACGGAGCCCAATGGGCTGGCGATTGACAGCGTCTGGTCGGTAAGTACTTCGGCCAGCGAAGCGGCGTCCGCGGCGGCGGCAGCAGCTGAACCTAGACCTTTTTGTGGTTCGCCGTTTGCTGAATCGTAGTTATAGACCCCGAGCTCTGACGATGTGGCATTTGCGACGGAGACCGAAATGTTCTGGTTCTCATTCGCGCCGACCTGGAATGTTTGTGCCTGGAAGGTACCGTTCAGTAGTTTGAGACCGTTGAACTCGGTGGTCTGTGCGATACGCTCCAATTCCTGTTTGAGCTGATTGACTTCAGCCTGCAAAGCACGGCGATCCGTCGCGGAATTGGTCGAGTTCGCAGACTGTATTGCGAGCTCACGGATGCGCTGCAGTATGTCGGTTGACTCTGATAGGGCTCCCTCTGCCACCTGCGCCAGGGAAATACCGTCATTGGCATTACGGACCGCCTGGTTCAGGCCGGCGACCTGAGCGGTGAAACGCTCAGAAATGGCCAGGCCTGCCGCGTCATCCTTTGCAGAGTTAATGCGCAAACCGGAAGATAGGCGTTGCAGGGCCGTGTTCGCATCTTCCTGCGAGCGGTTAAGGTTCCGTTGAGCGTTCAGTGACGCAATGTTGGTGTTAATGATCTGAGGCATGTTGTCTCTCCTTGCCAGGAAAAGCCGGAAACCTAGTGCCCGATCACAGGGACGCCGCACCGGCAAACGTTCAACAAATGAAGCTATTGCAAGCGATAAAGCGAATGGCGTGCCAGTTTTTAATTTTTTATCTAAGTTTATATAAAATAAGGGAAAAATAGATGTTGTGTTTAACGCGTGCTCGATGAGGCGCCAAAACATTGGCTTGGGATGAGGAAAGCGATTGCCGCTTTTTTTCCCGACGACGATCACAGCAAGACTAATTTCGCGTTTTATTAAACCTTTATTTTTCAAATAATTAAGGTGGATTGGGTTCGGTTTTACATTACTTAACAATAAAAACGCTAAGCCCACCTAAAGGATTCCCGGGATGCGCCGCTAAGCATTACAGCAGGGCGGCGCACCCAATAAACGAGAACGGGCGCCAGACCTCTTCCAAGAGAAACTTAATAGGTTTTAGGAGAAGCATCATGGCTCTCGGTATCAATACAAACGTCGCATCCCTTAGCGCACAGAACCAACTGAACAAGTCACAGAGTCTTTCAAACCAGGCGCTCGAACGTCTTTCGTCTGGTCTTCGCATCAACTCTGCAAAAGATGATGCGGCAGGTCTGGCAATTTCATCCCGTTTCCAGTCCCAGATTAATGGTTTGAGCGTTGCACAACGAAATGCGAACGACGGTATTTCCTTGGCCCAGACAGCTGAAGGTGCCCTCGGTGAAGCCGGTGACATCCTCCAGCGGGTCCGTGATCTGTCGGTTCAGTCTGCCAACGAAACCAACTCAGCCTCTGACCGTCAGGCGCTGCAAGACGAAGTGAACCAGTTGGTCTCCGAGCTTGACCGTATTGCCAATACAGCTGAGTTTAACGGCAAGAAGCTTCTTGATGGTTCCTTCGGAACTGCGGTATTCCAGGTTGGAGCCGACGCCAACGAGACCATTTCTGCCACCACTGCTGACTTCCGTACGAACCAATACGGCTTGCAACGCGTAGACGGCGCTGCGGCTTCAGCAACCGCAGATGCGGTCGGTAGGGTTGCTACGGCGGAAACAGTCACTGTTAACGGTGCTCTCGGTTCCGATACCTTTGACACTGCGGCGGGCGATAGCGCTGCGGATGTGGCCAAGAAGGTCAACAACATCTCTGATGTGACTGGCGTCACGGCTTCCGCTCGTACTTCAGCTGACGCAACCTTTGCAGCTGGTGGCGCATACAGCCTGGATATTCAATCGGATAATTCGGACGCGGTAACTGTTTCTTTCTCGCTGAGTGCGGGCACCGGCCAGAGCGCGCTTAGCGCTGCCGTGACGGCGATCAACGATGCAACGTCCAAGACAGGTGTTACTGCTCAGGTAAATGATGATGCTACCGGCATCACTCTGACGAACGCCAAGGGCGAAAACATCTCGATTACGGCAAACGGTGCTCAGGCAGGTGCCGTGACGATGGGTGGTCAAAGTGTTACTGCGGACGGTGAACAACTGACTCTGACCGGCGAAGTTACGTTCGACTCAGACCGTTCGTTCAGCCTCTCTGCGACTACTGCGGGTGAAGTTGTAACCGCTGCTTCAGAGGTCTCTGATCTGGAAAAGGTTTCAGAGCTGGATATCACTTCGGTTTCTGGTGCTACTGACGCCATCGCCATTGTTGACTCTGCTCTGAACGCGGTGAACTCGCAGCGTGCGAAGTTTGGTGCCCTTCAGAGCCGTATGGAAAGCACCATCTCCAACCTGCAGACGACCTCAGAGAACCTGAGCGCTGCAAACAGCCGGATCCTGGACGCAGACTTCGCCGCTGAAACTGCGAAGCTGTCCAAGTCCCAGGTTCTGCAGCAGGCTGGTATCTCTGTCCTGGCGCAGGCTAACGCCCGCCCGCAGCAGGTTCTGTCCCTCCTGCAGTAATAGGGGTAGAGCGGTAATGGCCGGTCCCCTTCGGGGACCGGCTTTCCGCCGTGACATGCTAGCGAGGTGAGCTATGAATGACGTAAACCTGAACAGCCCGGATTTGAAGCTGGTTCGCTCCAGTGAGCAAGCTCCGGCTCGGGCGTCTGCGTCACCTCAGGCAGAAGGAAACAAGCCTTCCGCTCGAGTCCAGGAACCCGGTGTTTCTGTTGCACTTTCCGGCGAAGCCCAGTCCAGGGTCGATCGGTTGGAGGAGCAGCGCGATACACAGCGGGAGTCGCTCGACCAAGCCGTCTCCCGATTGAATGACTTTGTTCAGACTGTCCAGCGTGACCTGCAGTTTGAAGTGGATAATGACTCTGGAAAGACCATTGTGCGCGTTGTCGATCAGCAGACAGACCAAGTCATTCGGCAAATTCCTGATGATGTGGCTCTGAGGTTGGCCGAAAATTTGCAGCAGGAAGAACCGCTGACGTTGTTTAACATCGAAGTGTAGTGCCTTTGCCGGTTTTACCCAGACGTTAAATAGCGGTATTTCAGCACCGCCGCCTCCGCGAGGAGCCGGCGGTGTTCGCGTTTCGGGCGACCAGGAAGTGAGTCCGACGCTCAACATTTTGTTACAAATTCGACGGCGTGAGGGGCAAAGATTTGCCGCTTTCGGCCGATAAGCATACAAATGGATTATGGCGCCTTCTCGGGGAGGCTTTCGATATGGCAGGTATTTCGTCACTCGGTATAGGTTCTGGGGTCCTCAACTCGGATCTGGTGGAACAGCTTGTAGCTGCGGAAAGGAAACCGGCTACCGATCGCCTTAATTTTAATCAGCAGCGTGCAGAAGCCTTGATTTCTGCCTATGGCACGTTGCGTAGCGCAATAACAGAATTGCGCCTCCCCATGCGTCAACTGAGTTCTCCCGATAACCTGAAGTCTTTTTCGGCGACAACCTCCAACGACGATATTGCCGTAAGCGTGGATAGCACAAAGGCAAGCCGAGGCAGTTATACAGTCAAAGTGGATAGCCTGGCTCAGGCACAGTCGCTAGCTTCTGGAAGCTTCGAGGACAAAGACAGTACGGCAATCGGTTCCGGCACGCTGACTCTGAATGTTGCCGGCGAGACCAAGTCCATTGTGATCGATAGCTCTAACAACACCCTTCAGGGGTTGGCCGGCGCGATAAACGAGGCTGGCCTCGGGGCAACGGCTGGCATCATCGACACTGGTGATGGGTACCGTTTGGTTATGTCTGCCGAGGAAACCGGTACAGACAATGCTATCTCTATCACTGTGAGCGATAGCGATGGGTCCCTGGACGATGGTATGGGGCTTTCGAAGTTTGCCTTCGATTCCCAGAATCAGAATCTGACAGAAACTGTCGCTGCGAAAGATGCCAAGGTGCAAGTTAATGGCATAGCGATCACCCGACCCACTAATTCGATCGAGAATGTCATCGATGGTTTGACGTTCGAGGTCGCTGAGGAAGGCGCTACTTCTGTTGTCAAAGTGGAGCAAGACACAGGCGCGGTTGCTGATCGGGTTCAAGCGTTCGTAGATAAATTCAATGCCTTGCAGCAGACCATCGATGGGCTTGCGGGTTTCAACGCCGAAACAGGGCAAGGCGGCCTGCTGTCTGGCGACGCCACGGTCAGGAATATCCAGAGCCAGCTCCGCAACGTTCTTACGCGCGTAGTGCCAGGTCTTGAGAATGCATCCGTTCGAACCTTGGCCGATGTGGGTATCACGACAGACTATAAAACGGGAGGCCTGTCGTTTGACCGTGAGACGTTCGAGAAGAAACTAAAGTCCAGCCCGGACGATGTGACTGCTTTATTTGCCGAGCAAGGCCGTGCGACCGATCCGCAAGTAGAGTTTGTAAGGAGCGGGTTGAATACTGAGCCGGGCGACTACGCGATTGAAATAACCCAGGCGGCGACACAAGGGCGGTTGCAGAGCGCAAATGTGGGCTCCGGTGATGTGACGATCAATACGGATAACGACGACCTCACATTTGAGGTAGACGGCTCGACTTCAGTAAGTATCAAGCTAACCGCAGGAACATACACGCGGGAGGCTCTGGCGGAAGAAATCCAAACGCAGTTGAACTCGAGTGCGGGATTAAGCGCCAAAGGGCAGTCGGTTAAGGTCGAATTCGACGGGGGTACCGGAACTTTCAACTTCACCTCGAACAAATACGGTAGTGAGTCGAACGTCAGTCTGACCAAGGTCGATACCAATAGCAGCTCGGAACTGGGCCTTTCGGTTGCAACTGGCACGGTTGGTCAGGATGTCGCGGGTACTATAGGCGGACGAGCTGCAAGTGGTGATGGCCAGGTTCTCTATTTGGAGGGCTCAGGCTCCGGACCGGCTGGACTCCAGGTCCGCGTTACGGGCGAGACGACCGGATCGAGGGGGTCTATCACTTTCGTAGAAGGTATTGGTGAACGAACCGTTAATCTGGTTACTGATATTTTGGGTGCAGACGGCGTTCTCGAGAGCAGGACCGACGGCCTGCAAACGGAATTGGAGCGAATTGCGGAGGACCGTGCAGCTCTGGAAGAGCGGATGACGTCCTACCAAGAACGGCTGGTTTCTCAATTTAGCGCCGCAGATTCGCTGATTGCCCAACTCAACAACACACGCGATTACATTAGTCAGCAGCTTGCAGCGTTGGCTCCGAACAACAGTAGCGACAATTAAGTGAAAGCCGGCGCCTAGGCGTGGCCACATGAGAGGTTGAATATGAATGGTTTACAGGCTTACCAGCGGGTGAATACCCAGACCAGCATCGTCGATGCCGATCCGCACAAACTGATCCAGTTGCTTTACGACGGAGCGCTGGAGCGTATCAATATGGCGAAGGCTCGCATGCAGGCTAAAGACTTTGAAGGTAAAGGTCGGCTAATTAGCAAGACCATGGAGATCGTGGGTGGCCTGCGCAGTTTCCTGGATTTCGAGAAGGGCGGTGAACTGGCCGAGCGCCTGGAAACCCTCTATGACTACATGGAGCGCACGTTGTTCGAGGCCAATCGCTACAACGACGCAGCAAAGCTCGATGAAGTGGCCCGTCTGCTGCGCCAGATCAAAGAAGGGTGGGATGGCATCCGCGGTGAGGTTCTGAGCGGTCAGCAAGCTGCCGTCTGATTAGTATTGACCTCTGTAGACGGCTGCGTTGGGGAAGCTGAGCTGGGTGTCCAGCTCCCCTTGTATGCTCATCAAGATGCGGGCGTCTTTGCCCGATAAATGGTTGTTACCCGAACCCCAAGCGTCATGCCGTTTACTCGTCTGAAATTCGGTCTCGACGGTCTGTCAGAATTCTTCTTTAGTCGTGTGCGCCAGCCCGTGCCGCCTTTACTGAAATTCGTGCGAGGCTATAACCCCGCCATACTAACATTCCATCTGTTTAGCCACGGTGCTGGCCGGTCAGTCGATGGCGCATAGCCCTTCCAGGTGAGCCGTCACGCCCTCAGCCAATGCCTTCAAATGGTAGCCCCCTTCCAGGGTTGAAACGACACGATTGTCGGCCGAATCGCCCGCTACGCCCGTAATCAGATCAGTGAGCCACCGGTAGTCTTCGGCTTCCAGTTGGAGCTCCGCGAGCGGGTCTGCTTTATGGGCATCGAAGCCCGCTGAAACGAGTACAAGCTGGGGTTTGAAATCCTGCAGCCGGTGCAGCCATTCCGTCTCCACCTTCTTGCGGTAATCTGTTGCCGATGTTCCGGCGAGGATCGGTGTATTGATGATGTTTTCTGGCAGCCGGTACACGTGGGAATGCGGATAGAACGGATGCTGGAAACTGGAGCACATCAGGATTCGCTCGTCACCCTGGACAATATCGACCGTGCCGTTCCCCTGATGCACGTCGAAATCGATGATGGCAACGCGCTCGAGGCCGTGGAAGGTCAGGGCATGTTTGGCCGCCAGGGCAACGTTGTTATAGAAGCAGAAGCCCATGGACTTGCCGCGCTCGGCATGATGGCCGGGCGGGCGGGCGGCGATAAACGCATTGGTTGCCTGGCCGCACATCACCATGTCCACCGCCTGGATGTTGGCGCCCGCAGCCAGCCGCGCCGCACGTAATGTGTAGGGCGTCATGGCGGTATCCGGATCGGTGAAGACTCGCCCGCGGGTGGGCTGCATCATGTCCAACTGCTGTAGGTAGCGCTCCGGATGAACCAGCAAGAGCTGGTCATGGGTGATCTCGTCTGGCCGTACCCAGTCCAGTTTCTGCTCCAGTTCAGTATCCGCGAGATAGCTGACGATCGCGTTCAGCCGGTCCGGGGATTCCGGATGCTCCGGTCCCATATCGTGTTTCAGGAAGTCATCATGGAAGAAAAAGGCGGTCGTCATAATGCGGGAAGTCCTGTGGCGAAGCGGCTCTTCATGTCTTATTTGTTGGCTTCATCGATTCCATGTTAACAGGGTTAGCCGCTTTTTGGTGGCGTTTTGTTCGGTTGGTTCCTTACTGCCAGGCGTGTTTTTGCCCGTAATGCAGACCGATGGTTCGATACCTGAAAGGTTTCGTTTTAAAACGCCGGCTTAAGGCCTAACATTAGGGCTGATAAAAAGGGGAGACGTCGACGTGAGTACGCGGTATCTGGAAAGCCTGTTCAATCCCGAATCCATCGTCATTACCGGGGCATCGGAGCGCGCCGAAAACCTCGGCGGTATGGTTTTGCGGAACCTGATGGCGGGCGGCTTTCCGGGCAAACTCCTGGTCGTCAACCGCAACGAATACCAGAATGTCCACGGGGTGCCGTGCGTCCGTAAGGTCGCCAAGATGCCCTTCAAGCCGGAGCTGGCGATCGTCTGTACGCCACCTGATACGGTTCCGAAGATGGTTCGGCAACTGGGGGAAGCGGGTGTTAAAACCGCCATTGTGATGACGGGGGGTCTGTCCCGGGCCCACAGTAAGACTGGCCAGCCACTGATGTACTCCGTCCGGGATGCTGCGCGTGAAAGCGGCATACGGGTGCTGGGCCCCAACACCATTGGTTTGATGGTGCCCGCTCGCAGTCTGAACGCCACTTACGCCCATATGGGGGCGATCCCGGGCAAGGTCGCGTTTGTCGGCCAGTCCGGTACCGTGGCCAGTTCCATTATCGACTGGGCTTTCGCCCGGGGTGTGGGTTTCTCGCACTTCCTGACTCTCGGCGACGGCATGGATATCGGGCATGACGACCTGATCGATTACCTGGCACAGGATTCCCAATGCCGGGCAATCCTGTTGCATCTCGAGAGCATCCCGGATCCTCGCCGTTTTATGTCCGCGGTCCGGGTGGCTTCTCGGACCAAGCCGGTCATTGCGGTAAAGAGTGGCCGGGTGCCGGAGTCGGAATGGTTGCCGGTCCAGTTGCCTGTCGGCGTAACACGCACCGACCCGATTTACGATGCCGTCCTGCGCCGGGCTGGTGTCCTTCGGGTCGACGGACTGGGGCAGATGTTCGATGCGCTCGAAACACTGACCCGCATGCGTCCAGTACGCCGTGAAGAGCTGGCCATTATGGCGAACGGTGTTGGCCCCGGGGTGCTGGCGGTGGATCGCCTGGCCGGGGAGCACGGCGAGCTGGCGACGCTATCCAACGAAACCATCGAGGCCCTCGCTAAGCATCTGCCGCCCTACTGGACGCGCAAGAATCCCATCGACCTGAACTACGATGCTTCCCCGGAGCTCTACGCCGAGGCGATCCGCATCCTGGCCAAGGATCCGAACGTCTCCAACGTGCTGGTGATGTATGCGCCCAGCCTGACCGAAGACAGCCTGCAAATTGCAGATGCGGTCGTGCAGGCGAGCAAGGGCACGCGGTTGAATATCTTCACCTGCTGGCTGGGGCAAAGTACCGTGTTGGACGCACGGGATGAATTCTATAGGGCGGGGATTCCGTCGTTCTTTTCGCCGGAGAAGGCAGTCAAGGCATTCATGCAACACGTGCATCACCAGCGGGTCCAGCGCTTGTTGCGGGAGACGCCGGAGTCCTTCACCGATCACTTCGCCGATCGCGCCCAGGCGCGCAAGATCGTGATGAAAGCCCATCGTGCTGGCCGCAATCACCTGTCCAACAGCGAGGCGAGGGCGGTCATCGGCGACTACGGCATCCGCACTGTCGATACCGTCTATTGCGATGATATCGAAGGCGTCGTGGAGAGCTTCCAGGTGGAGCGCCGCCCCGTCGACGTAACGCTTATCCACGAGCGTTCCTGTCATCCATTCATGGAAGAGCAGACCGGGCGCGGGCGCTACAAGGCAACGATCCAGGGGCTGAACAGCGAGTCGGCGATCATCGAGTCCTGCCACATACTGATGGAAGAGTATCAGGCCCATTTCCCGCGTAGCGGATTCCTCGGGTTTGCAGTACAGCGCACCTATCAGCACCTGGGGGGTATCGCCTTCAGTGTCGGCATTACCCGCGACCCCATTTTCGGTCCCCTGGTGGTCTGCGGTGCCGCTGGCGCTAGTGTGAACGTGATGACCGATCGCCAGATCGCGCTGCCACCGCTGAACATGGTTCTAGCCAAGGAGCTACTGCGCCGGACCTACATGTACCGGCTGCTGCGGGAATACAGCCTCCAACCGGAAGAAGACATCCGGGCGATCTGCGAAACCCTGGTGACCCTGTCGCAGATCGTGATCGACATTCCCCATATCAAGGGGGTGGAAATTCTGCCGTTGCTGTTCGACCGGCATGGCGCCGTTGCAGTCGACGTGGCAATCGATCTGGCGAAAGAGCCTGGTCGGCCCATCATCCAGCCTTATCCCAGGGAACTGGAAGAATGGATTGTGTTGCCGAAATCCGGTCGTCGCGTGATCCTGCGGCCTGTGCTGGCGGAGGACGAACCCTCCCACATGGAGTTTCATCACCTTCAGTCGCCGGAGTCCATCCGCTACCGTTTCTTCCAATACCGTAAGCATTTCTCCCACGAAGACATCGCGCAGATGGTCCAGATCGACTATGACCGGGAAATGGTTTTTGTCGCCAATGCCGAGAAGGAAGACGGCAGCGGCGAGGAAACTCTCGGCACCGTGCGGGTGTGGACCGATGCGGATAACATCCAGTGCGAGTTTGCGGTGATGGTCCGTGACCACATGAAAGGTGAAGGCCTGGGCTACACGCTGATGCGCAAGATGATCGATTATTGCCGTGCGAGGGGCACGGTGGAGATGATCGGCAACGTGTTGTCGGATAACCAGCCAATGCTGGCACTGGCCCGTCGACTCGGGTTTGAGATCACCTACAACATGGAAGAGGATGTGATGGACCTGCGGCTGCCCTTGAATGAGCCGGAGACGGATTGGAAGCGGGAGCGTTTGAGGAGTTAGTGGACAACAACTAAGCCGAAATACGGCGGCGTTTCGGCTTTGGCGTCGTCCGCAGGTTTGTCGGCGTTTCAGACCGCCGCGCCGGGGGGGCACCTTCGGCGCCTCAGAAGCTGAAGCTTCTGCTACATACTCGAGTTAGCTGGGAAATGTAGCCGACGCTTCAGCTTCGGAGCAGTCCGAAGGACTGCCGGATGCAACCTCCGGGACCGAAGGAATAAAAGCGCCGACTATTGTGCTTATGGTGCTTAAGCCGCGTCTTCCTCGACAATCGCCGACCGGTCCTCACCACCCAGCGCCTCCAGCAACGCAGGAATCAGGCGCGCCAGTTCCAGCGTCATCAGCGTAAACGAAGCGTCGAACTTGGCGGCAGCGTCGTCCGCGTCGATATCGTCCAGCTTTTCCTGGAAGGTATCTCCGAACTTCAGGCGGCGCAGGGCCAGTTCCTCGTCCAGTACGAAGGTGAGGCTATCTTCCCAGCCCAGTGACAGCTTGGTGACCTGCATGCCGGCGTTCAGGTGATTGCGGATCTCATCGCCCAGTAGATCCAGGCCCTTGCAACGAACCACGCCGCCTTCCTCGCCCGTATCCTTCAGTTCGCATTCGTTGCCCAGGGAGAACGTCGAGGGGAGGTCGATGGTCTCGTTCAGCCAGCCGGAGAATGTAAAGGTCGGCGCCTGTTCAAGGGCGGGCGGACGAATCGGCAGGGAGCCCAGCGCCTTGCGCAGGGTTGTGGCTAATTCCTCCGCCTGTTTGTCGGAGCCCGCATCCACGATCATGAAGCCGTCCTTCGGCGCCAGATAGGCGAAGGTGCGCTTGGATTTGGTAAATGCGCGGGGCAGCATTTCCTGGGTGAGCTCTTCCTTGATCTCCTCCTTTTCCTTGCGAGGAACCTTGCGCATCTGCTCCGATTCGATCATTTCGACCCGTTCGGTAACGGCTTCCTTGATCACCGCTGCCGGCAATACGCGCTCTTCCTTGCGCAGGGCCACGAGATGGTAGCCGTTGGCGCTATGGACCTTCTGCACGCCATGCCGGCCCAGCGGAGCGACCCAGCCCTGGCGGAAGGACTCCTGCGGGCCGCAGGGTTTGAAGGCGTCTTCTTCCAGCTTGCTTTCCAGCTCTTCGACACTGACGTCGAAAGGTTTGGTGAAACGGTAGATTCGGGCGTTACGAAACCACATTCAGATTGTTCCCTGATTAGATCGTTATTGAATTGGCAGTACGTGCGGAAGGCCGGACGTTCCCTCTAGGAAATCCTGACCACTATGGTGGCGCAGCCCAGGCTACGCTTAACCACTCGCTAGAGCTGCATAACCTCGACCAGGATGGTCTTGATGATAAAGCCAACCACACCGGCACCCAGCACGGTAAACAGAGCAATGGTGCCAAACCGGCCGGCTTGTGATTTTTTTGCGAGGTCCCAGACGATAAACCCCATGTAGACAATCAGTGCCGTCAGCAGCACATACATGGCAATTTCAGAAAAGACGGCTTCACTCATTCATGGCTCCGATTATCTGAGAGCGAGCACTCAAGCTGGTTCGTCACGCAGGAAAACCCAGTTATCGCCGCTGGACTGCTCGTCGCTGAACCGGTAACCGGCTACGTCGAAGTCCTTGAGGCTTTCCGGATCGTCGATCCGGTTCTTGATAGCGTATGCGCACATCAGGCCACGGGCTTTCTTCGCGTAGAAGCTGATCATCTTGTACTGCCCGTTCTTCCAGTCCTTGAACTGCGGCGTAATGATCCGGGCGTTTAGCGCCTGCTTCTTGATGCTCTTGAAGTATTCGTTGGAGGCGAGGTTTATCAGCACCTCGCCCTCATCGGCCAACTCGTCATTGAGGGCATTGGTCAGTTTGTTGCCCCAGAACGCATACAGGTCCTTGCCGCGTGAATTCTCGAATTTGGTGCCCATTTCCAGGCGGTAGGGCTGCATCAAATCGAGCGGACGAAGGATACCGTAAAGACCGGAGAGAATCCGTAGGTGTTTTTGCGCAAACTGGAAATCGTCCTCGCTGAAAGAGGGCGCGTCCAGGCCGGTGTAGACGTCGCCGTTAAAAGCCAGAACGGCTGGGCGGGCGTTATCCGGTGTGAAGGGAGTATGCCACTGCTGGTAGCGCTCGGCATTCAGCTCGCCCAGCTTCTCGCTGATACCCATCAGGTTGCTCACCTGGTGCGGCTCCAACGGTTTGAGTTGGTCGATCAACTCGCAGGCATCGTCCAGGAACTGCGGCTGGGTGTAGGTCTTGGTCGCCAGCGGGCTTTCGTAATCCAGGTTCTTGGCCGGTGAAATCACCATCAGCATGTCTGCAATCCTCGTCTTTCGGGTTCCGCCGATCTTGGCCGGAAGTCATCAGGTTTCTATAACGCCGACCAATAATTTAACAGAATAGCGATTGGATTTGGCTATTGATCTGTTGCGACTGTTTACGAGTGCTCGGGCATCTCAGTGTCTCGTCGGTTTACGCTCGAGAAAGGCAAGCAGCTCTTCCTGGGTGAACGGCCAGTCAAGCTCCTCACCGATATCGTCGCGCCTCAACACCGGGATGCGGGTGCCATAGCGATTAACCAGAGCGTCGGACTGGGCGATATCCACGACATCCACCGGAATGGGTGGATCCATTGGTGTTTGCACCAGTAGCGCTTCAGCCAGTTCGCAAAGGTGACAGTGCTCGGTCGTGTAGAACAACAGCTGCATTCTATTTTCCTGCGGATTTATCCCTGGGCGTTGATCTGTTGGCCGGTCACGCCATGGCTGTCGCGGCCCATCAGGTAGAGAAAGGCCGGCATGATCTCGGCCGGCGTTGGATTGTTGACCGGATTCTCTGCTGGGTAGGCATGGGCACGCATGTTGGTTCGGGTTGCGCCGGGATTGAGGCTATTCACGCGAATGTTATGGCGCTCGTCATCGAGTTCGTCGGCCAGCAATTGACTCAGGCCTTCCAGTGCAAACTTGGAAACGGCGTACGCGCCCCAGTAGGCCTTGGCTTTTCGGCCGACACTGGAGGACATGAAGATGATCGACGCGTCTTCGGAATTGCGCATAGCCGGAATCAGCGCCCGACAGAGGAGAAATGGCGCAGTCACGTTGACCCGCATCAGCTGGTCCCAGGTTTCCGGGTCGTAGAGCTCAATAGGCGTGCGCTGTCCCAGGAGGGCGGCATTGTGAAGAACACCGTCCACACGACCGAAGGATTCCTCGATGGTCATGGCCATCTCTTCGTAGTCCTTAACGGCCGCTCCCTCCAGGTTCATCGGTACGATGGCCGGTTGTGGATGCCCGGCCGCTTCGATTTCGTCGTAGACCGATTCCAGCTTACTCAGGGTACGGCCAAGCAGGATGACCGTGGCGCCGTGGGCTGCATAGGTTTTGGCTGCACATCGGCCAATGCCGTCGCCTGCGCCCGTCACGAGGATGATCCGATCCTTCAACAGGTCGGACGGTGCCTGGTATTCAAACATAGCGACAATCTCCTGTTTGGGCCGCCATAGCATCTTGTCGGGCGACCTTTCGTTGCGGTTATTGTAACGGTCTGATGCCGCTGATTCAGTCTTGATTTTGCGCCTGATCTTACCCCGGTTACCGGTACGACGTTCCCCCGGGCAGATCAGGAAAATAGCGGGCTTCAGGTTTGGAAGGGTTAGCGGTTACGCAGCATCGATAGCAAATGGCCGGCAGAGTCGATCACGAAATCCGCTTTCCAGTCCGGGATGGTACCGGGATGCTTGATGTAGCCGTAACGGGCGGCGATGGTGGTCATTCCGGCGCGGCGACCCGCCTCGATATCGCGGATGTGATCGCCCACGTAGATACAGCCCGTCGGTTCCACCTGGAGCAAATGACTTGCCAGCAGCAGGGACTCGGGGTGGGGTTTGCGCTCAGAGACATCATCGGGACAAACCAGGGCGTCGCAGCGGTCGGACAAATCCAGCGCTTGAAGTAACGGTACACTGAATCGCCGAGGCTTGTTGGTCACGATGCCCCAGGCGATATGTTCCTCTTCCAGCCAGCCCAGTAGTTCGTCCATACCCGGGAAGAGGCGGGTTTCGACCGCAATTTCACTCTCGTAGAGATCGAGGAACTCGCTATGCCGGTCGAAATAGTCGTCGTCTTCCGGCGACAGGCCGAAGCCCACGTGGATCATCGCGCGGGCACCGTCTGAGACGGCCTCCCGGATTTCCAGTTCGGGCAAGTGCGGGAGCTGATAACGCTGGCGTACGGCGTTCAGGCAGCGCACGAAATCCGGTGCCGTATCGATCAGGGTGCCGTCCAGGTCGAACAGCACCGCGTGCGGTTTCGGGAATCGCTCAGCCTGGCTCATGGTTTACGAGCGCCCGTCGAGTCGGGCGTGCATCATGTAATTGACGTCCACATCGCGACCGAGCTTGTAGATCTTCGTCAACGGGTTATAGGTCATACCGGTCAGATCGGCCACCTCGAAATGGGCGTGGCGCAGGAAGTCTGCCATTTCTGACGGACGGATGAACTTGCGCCATTCGTGGGTCCCCTTGGGCAGGAGATTGAGCACGTACTCGGCGCCTACGATCGCAAACAGGAATGACTTGGGGTTGCGGTTGATGGTGGAAACGAACAGATCGCCGCCGGGCTTGAGCAGTTTTGCGCAGGCCTGGATTATTGATGCCGGATTCGGCACATGCTCCAGCATCTCCAGACAGGTCACCACGTCGTACTGTCCGGCGTGCTCGGGCTCCTCCGCCAACGCTTCAACGGCAATGCGGCGGTAATCCACCTTTACCCCTGATTCCAGCCCATGGAGCTTGGCAACCGAAAGCGGCGCCTCTCCGAGGTCGATCCCCGTTACATGAGCGCCGCGCTGGGCCATGCCTTCGCTGAGCAGGCCGCCGCCGCAGCCTACGTCCAACACCTTACGGCCGGGCAGGGGCGCGCGTTCATCGATGTAGTTAAGGCGCAGCGGATTGATCTCATGCAGGGGTTTGAACTCGCTGTTCGGATCCCACCAGCGGTTAGCCAGGGCCTCGAACTTGGCGATTTCGTTCTGGTCGACGTTCTGTCCGCTAAAGCCATCGTTCCCGCCAGAATTGTTCGTATTCATGGTGTCATCTTTCCTGTGATAAACGGTGGACTCAACCCTGCCGGATGCGCTTCGCCCAATGTGAAACCTTGAGCATCAGATCCGGCACATCAATGCGAGTCAATTTGCCATCCTGGACCTGGGGTACGCCGCCAATCCAGCTATGGCTCAGTTGGCGGCCATGCTGACTGTAGACCAGGTGGGACGCCGGATCGTAGATGGGCTGGTTGAACGGATCGCTCAGGTCGATAGCAATCACGTCGGCCATTTTACCTGTTTCGAGGGATCCGATGTCTTTCTCGCGCCCCATGGCGCGGGCACCGTTGATGGTCGCCATTGCCAGCGCCTGATGCGCGGACAGCGCAGCTGCATCTTCGGCAACAGCCTTGGCCAGCATGGCTGCCGTTTCGAGCTCGCCAAACAGGTCGAGATCGTTATTGCTGGCTGCACCGTCGGTACCGATAGATACGTTGACCCCCGCTTTCTGGAGCTTGTCCACCGGGCAGAAACCGCTAGCCAGCTTGAGATTGGATTCCGGGCAGTGGACAACGTGGGCGCCGCTCTCGGCAAGGAGCATAAGATCCGTGCTATCCACCTGGGTCATATGCACACACTGCGTGTGTGGTGTCAGCAGTCCGAGCTCCGCCAGTCGTTGTGACGGGCGGGTCCCACTTTTTTCCAGCGCATCGGCGACTTCGAAGGCCGTCTCATGCAGGTGGATTTGGATGGGGACCTGTTTGTCGTCAGATAAACGGATCAGGTCCCGGATCGGGCCATCGGAAACGGTGTAGGGGGCGTGGGGGCCGATGCCGATGCGCACATGGCTGTGGTTCTGCCATTGGTCGATCAGATCCGCGCCCTGGCGCAAGTAGTCGTCCGGACCATCGCCCCAGGCCGTCGGGAAATCGAGCACCGGGAAGCAGATCTGGCTGCGGATCCCGACATCGGAGGCCGTTTGTGCAGCAACCTCGGGAAAGAAGTACATATCCGAGAAGCAGGTCGTACCGGTGCGGAGCATCTCGGCTATGGCCAGGCGGGTGCCGTCGGCAATGAACTCGGGGCTGACGAACTTGGCCTCCGCCGGCCAGATATGGTCGTTCAGCCAGGTCATCAGCGGCAGGTCATCCGCCATGCCCCGCATCAGCGACATGGCGGCGTGCCCATGGGCATTGATCAGTCCCGGCAGCAGCACGTGATCGTTCAGGTTCAGGGTCTCCCTGGCACGGTAATGCTGGTCGGCTTCGGCCTGGGGCAGGATGGCTTCGATCCGGTCTCCCTGGATCAGCAACGCATGCTCGTTAAGCACGGTGCCGGAGGGCACTATGGGAATGATCCAGCGGGCATTGATGCGCGTGTCGACTGCGGTGATCGTGTCTGCGGTCATGTCTTTCTCTGTGACGGCCAAGCCTTCTTCCTCGTTAGGGCTATTATGGCGACGGGCCCAGATGCTGGCTTGTACGGATTTACGCGGGGCCGGTGCTGCAGTCATTTTGTAGACCGCCGACGCCCCTCGGAGTGCCCGCCAGTATAGCGGTGCGAGGCATGTCGAACCAGCCACCCGACTGTTTCGCCCGGCGGCTTACCCGTTATACTTCGGCTTTGAATTTCCGCTTTCCTGGACCTTCGTTCTCATGACTGAAAACTGCGTTCCCAATCCGGACTCCAACCATCTGGGCACTTTGGCCATAATCTGGCACGGTGATCATCTTGCCTTGCTGGACCAACGCCAGTTGCCCGACCAGGAAATCTGGCTCACCTACAAGGACGCCAGCGCCGTAGCGGACGCTATACGGGATATGGTTGTGCGTGGTGCGCCTGCAATAGGTATCAGCGCCGCCTATGGTGTGGTCCTGGCTGCTCATCAGGCTGGCGATACGAAGGATTGGCGAGCCGACATCGAGGTCGCCATCGAGGTACTGGCGAAATCCCGTCCGACGGCCGTCAATCTTTTTTGGGCACTTGAGCGAATGAAAACCCGCCTCCAGGCCTGCCAATCGGCCGCCGAGGCCATTGCCAAGCTGACCGGCGAAGCGGAGTCTATCCATGCCGAAGATGTGGCTGCAAACCGACTGATGGGGCGTCACGCGTTATCGGTAATGGGGGACGAGCCCATGGCCGTACTGACCCATTGCAACACCGGCGCGTTGGCCACCGGTGGCTATGGTACGGCGCTAGGCGTGGTGCGCAGCCTCTGGCATGCCAACCGTCTTAAACGTGTCTACGCGGACGAGACACGGCCTTGGCTCCAGGGCAGCCGCCTGACCGCCTGGGAGCTGCAGCAGGAGGGCATTCCCGTAACGCTGAATGCGGACAGTGCCGCAGCCCAGATCCTGCGCCAGGGCGACGTACGCTGGGTGATCGTCGGCGCAGATCGTATTACCGCCAATGGTGACGTGGCCAACAAGATTGGCACGTACAACCTGGCGATCCTGGCCCGCCATCATGGGGTCCGCTTTATGGTCGTTGCACCGTCGAGCACGGTGGATATGGCGTTGGCGTCCGGGGAGGATATTCCGATCGAGGAACGCGACGGCACCGAGGTGCGTGCGGTGCGGGGCGTTTCGATTGCGCCCGACGGCGTCGATGTCTTCAACCCGGTCTTCGACGTGACGCCGGCGGAACTCGTCGATGCCATCGTGACCGAAAAAGGGGTAATCGAACGACCGGATCGCGATGCCATGCAGGCCATGTTCGCAACCCGGGACTAAGACTCTCAGCGACAACCTGAAAGCCTTGGCCGGCGGGGCTGAGGATTACCCACAGTCCGCCGGCCGCTTCCTTAACTAGTATACGAAGCGCGCGCTGCGCAGAGCGTCCAGCCCCTCACTATCTTCCTTGAGGTCGGGGCCGGTAAAGACTCTTAGCGCATCGGTGCGCGGATCCACCGCACCTTGGTAGGTGTCCTGGATATCCTTCAGCGTCACATTGCGGATGGCGTCTGCCAGTTTCTCACGGCTGTCGAAGTCATACTGCTCACGGTCGATCTCGCGCCAATACCGTTCAGACACCTCGCCGAGCCGCCGATCCTGGGCCAGTAGCTGGCTCAGTACAGCCTGCTTCTCACGCTCCAGATCTTCTTTGCTGAAGTTGTCCAGCGTCTTGCTAAAGTCTGCAAAGAAGCTGGTTGCAGCTTCATCGATCGTTGCCATATCGGCCGAAGGCGATTGCACCATGAACCCCAAAGCCGGCACTTCCAGCATTTCATAGGACGATGCGGAGACGATATAGCCGAGTTGTTGCTGTGTACGCAGGCGCTCATAGAAGGGCGCGCTGATGATCTGCGCCAGTACCGCGTAGCGGGCACGTTCGTCAAACCGTGTGGAGGCACCCTGGAGGTAAAGGACATAACCGGTATCCGGATGATCGACCTGCAGCGCCATGTCCGTCAGGCCTTCCGGCAGATCCCGGATGCCGCTGCGGGGCACCTCCACAATATCGCTATTCCCGAACAGGATGGCGTTGGCCTGCTGTTGGAGGTTGATGGCGCTGGCCTCGGTCAGGTTGCCGTGGGCGAGCATTACCGGATCCACATCGTTGAGGTAGTTGCGTGCGAAGGTCCGCAGCTCCTCAAGGGTGATCGACTTCGCTTCTTCCAGCTTGGTTTCGGCGGGCCATGCCCCTTCGATCAGCGTATTCTGGAGCTGATACGTCGCCTGCTGGACGGGCTTGGCCTTGCTCTGGTTGCGCAGGTCGTCTATCAACTGCTTGCGGTTGATTTCGAAGCGTTCCGGGTCGATCTCCGGCTCGGCCACCTGAGTCATGATCCGGCGCAGCAACACGTGCAGCTTGTCGTCATAACCACCGACCCGCAGGGTGACACCCCGCAGGTGGTTGTAGACCGCGTAGTCCAGGCCAGCGAGCTGGGCCGGATAGGCGTAGGCATTGAGGTTGTCGCGGATACTGTCCACCAGCAGGCTGGTGAGCACCTGGCCGCGGGCCGAATCCCGGGTCTCGGGTGAACGCAGGCTCAGGTAGACGTTTGCCTTGGGGGCGCCGAAACGTGTGTCACGCGCGTACCAGATCTGAGGCGTCCCCGGCACGTCGAGCGCGACCGGGTGCGGCATGGTCTCACCTTCGACCATGGCGAAGTTCTCCGGAATGAACGGGTTGGGCTCCGGCAATCCGAGCTGTGCTTCCAGCTTCTCTGGCGCCTTACCCAGGTCGCCGGTTTCCAGCGTCTTGACCTGGTAAGGGGTGTCGTACCACTGGGTGCGTGGAGCGTCCTTCGGCAGCGATTCAGGCGAAAGCAACGTGATCAACACGTTCTGCGGATTCAGTTTTTCCAATACCATCCGGTATTTTTCCGGCGTGTATTCTTCCATCATCCATGGGGCCTGCAGGACATCCTCCGGCGCCACCTGCTGCATCTGCATCGCCAGCCGGCTGACCTTGTGGATCGGCTCAGACGCTTCCTGGAAACGGAAGCCGATCTCGGATAGCTGCTGGATTTCCTCGAAATAATGCCGCTTGATACCGTTGTCACGAACCATACTGATGTAGTCGAAAGTCAGGTCGACCACCGTGCGCCATTCTTCAAGGCCTTTCGGCGTGAGTGACATGCTGATCTGCAGGCTGCTCTCGTATCCGGTATCCATACCCTGACCGGCGGAGAGACTGTCAGCCAGCCCCGCTGTCTTCAGCACATTGAGCAGGCTGCCTTGACCCTCGTGGCCCAGCAGGTTGGCGACGTAGCCCGCAGGCTTGACTGCGTAATCGTCACGCAGGGAGGGAAGCGGAAAGACCAGTTCCAGCTTCCGCACATCCTTGATTGACTCGACCTGCATCAGGGCCGGCAGGAAGCCGGGTTTGAACAGCGGCGCCGTATGCGCTTTGGCGTTGAGTTCCCGGTCTTCGATCGCAGCAAAGCGTGACCGCACCATCTTCTCCAGCTCGCCGAGGGACTGCTTGCCGTAGACGGCCAGGGACATCAGGTTGGCTGAGTAGTGCGTCTTCCAGAATTCGACCAGATCTTCGCGAATCGGATCGTCGGGGCGGTCGGCCAGGGTATCGAGGTTGCCGACGGCAAAATGGCTGTAAGCGTGGTCGGGGTTATAGATTGCCTTCTCCGCAGAGAAGAAACGGCGGCTGTCTTCGCGGAGTTTGGATGAGTATTCCGAGTGCACCGCATTCATTTCCCGCCCGACAAGGTCCATCGTGAACAGCGGAGCGGAAAACTGTTGGGCGAAGCGGTCGAGGGCAGGTTCCAGGTATTTGGCCTGAACGTCGAAAAAATAGTTGGTGTCCTGGAACGATGTAAAGGCGTTGTGGCTGCCGCCGTGGCTGGCGATGAACTGCTGGTATTCGCCGGCTTTGGGGTATTTTTCGGTGCCCAGGAACAGCATGTGTTCGAGGAAATGCGCTAGACCTTCCCTGTCTTTCGGGTCGTCGCCGCTCCCCACCGCGACGTTCATTGCCGCTGCACCTTTATCGGCGTCCGGGTTCGAGATCAGCAGGACGTCCAGCCCGTTGTCCAGCGTCAGGTAGCGGTATTGGGCCTCATCGTTGGGACTCTTGATGGGCTGGACTGCTGCGTTGGCGAAACCAACAGCGAGAAAGAGCAGGGCAAACAGACTGGATTGGAACCAAAAGCGGACAGGGCGCGCATGACGCATCTACACGGAACTCCTCTTGGTGATGTTAACCAATTGGTCTTGGTATTAACCAGTTGGCCAAAACATACGAATTCTCTGCAAAAAAGCGGTGATATATATTGAGCCGGTCCGTCTTGCGAACCGCACCGATCAGTGGATCGGTTTCTGCTCAATATTGTGTCCTGAGCCGGATAGCGTCTTGCGTGCCAGGTCCGCGGCAGCATCGCCGCTCAACTGGCCCGAGGCGATCCGCTCAAGTACCGAGCCCATAACCGCAACCGACTCGCGATAGTCCTGGAACTCCGCCTGGAAGGCGTCATCGATCGCATCGTAGACGCTCTGGATCTGCTGTTCCCGGCTCTCACCGCTGGTTGCCGACGCGTTAATGGCCCGCAGGCAGGCGCGGGCAATCTTGATGTAACGCTCGGAGTTGGCGTTGCTCTGAGACATGGTGCACTCCCAAAAAGTTCAAAGGCCGCGGATTATGGCATTCCGTATGGCCGGATGCATGCAATGGGTCCCGAAAATCTGCGCTCTTGCGCATCGGGTGCTGTTATTGTCACAGGTATGGCATCTATGGTGTTGACTGTGTGTGGCCAAGGTCAACCAACACCCCTTGCCAGCGTGCGGGCGCATGGCGTTGTGCTAGTCTCAAAGTACGGTGCAAACGGAAGGGTGCGAGCGTTTGTTGTCCGTTTTAGTCGCCCCGGCTCCATCGTTCAGTTGCAGCCCTCGCTGGCGTGGTTAGAGTAAATAATCTAATTTAAAAACATGAGCTTAAAGAGCAAATGCTCTAATAAATAGCGATACTTGCACACTGCACTTGAGTACAATGCGACCGAATTTTAGGGGACGAGTGAAAGTTCCAAACAAAAGCAATAACTGGATGGGCAAACTATGGAATATTTCCTGACGGGTGGAACCGGGTTTATCGGTCGGTTTCTGGTTGAAAAGCTGCTGAATCGTGGGGGGACGGTCCACGTTCTGGTACGCGAGCAGTCGCTGGCAAAGGTGGAGCGTCTTCGCGAGCGTTACGGGGTTGACGAGTCACGTCTCAAGGCAGTGATAGGCGACCTGACCCAACCGAACCTCGGTATCGACGAAGCGACCTTGAAGAGCCTCAAGGGCAATGTTCGGCATTTCTTCCACCTGGCGGCGGTGTATGACATGGGCGCCGACGAGGAATCCCAGCGTGCAGCCAACATCGATGGCACCCATCAGGCCGTCGAGGCGGCGCAGGCGATGAATGCCGGGTGCTTCCATCACGTGTCCTCCATTGCCGCGGCGGGCATGTTCAAGGGGACGTTCCGGGAGGATATGTTCGAGGAAGCAGAAAAGCTCGACCATCCCTACCTGCAGACCAAGCACGATGCAGAGAAAGTGGTCCGCTACGAGTGCAAGATCCCCTTCCGGATCTATCGGCCGGGCATGGTCGTGGGTCATTCCAAGACCGGTGAGATGGACAAGGTCGACGGCCCCTATTACTTCTTCAAGATGATCCAGAAGATCCGCGCAGCGTTGCCCCAGTGGGTACCGACCATCGGTATCGAGGGCGGTCGCCTGAATATCGTGCCCGTGGATTTCGTAGTCGATGCGTTGGACCATATCGCCCATTTGGACGGTGAGGACGGCAACTGTTTCCACCTGGTCGATCCGGACCCGTACAAAGTTGGCGAAATCCTCAATATCTTCTGCGAGGCCGGACACGCGCCGCGGATGGCGATGCGGGTAGATAGCCGAATGTTCGGCTTCATACCCCCTTTTATCCGTCAAAGCCTGAAGAACCTGCCTCCGGTGCGGCGCCTGACCAGTGCGGTATTGGACGACATGGGCATCCCGCCCTCGGTAATGTCCTTTGTGAACTATCCAACCCGTTTCGATGCGCGCGAAACCGAACGCGTACTCAAAGGAACCGATATCCAGGTCCCCCGACTGACCGATTACGCTGCGACGCTTTGGGATTACTGGGAACGCCATCTGGATCCGGATCTTTTCAAGGACCGTACGCTCAGGGGCACCGTGGAAGGTCGGGTTTGCGTTATCACTGGTGCGACCTCGGGCATCGGTCTGGCGACCGCGCAGAAGTTAGCCGATGCGGGGGCGATCCTGGTGATAGGCGCGCGTAAGCCGGAGCGACTCAAGGAAGTGGCCAAATCATTGGAAGCGCGCGGCGCCAGTGTGCATCCCTACCAGTGCGATTTCTCGGATATGGACCAGTGCGACGAGTTCGTGAAGACCGTGCTGGACAATCATGGTCAGGTAGATGTTCTGGTCAACAACGCCGGGCGTTCGATCCGTCGTTCCCTGGATCTGTCCTTCGATCGCTTCCATGATTTCGAGCGCACCATGCAACTGAACTATTTCGGTTCGGTACGATTGATCATGGGCTTTGCGCCCAACATGCTGGAGCGTCGCCGCGGCCATATCGTTAACATTTCGTCTATCGGTGTGCTGACCAACGCGCCACGTTTTTCCGCCTACGTTGCCTCCAAGTCGGCCCTGGATGCCTTCAGTCGTTGTGCCGCGGCGGAATGGTCCGACCGTAACGTCACCTTCACCACCATCAATATGCCCTTGGTGAAGACGCCGATGATTGCGCCGACCAAGATCTACGACCAGGTACCGACCCTGACGCCGGACGAGGCTGCGGATATGGTGGCCGAAGCCATCGTCCACCGACCCAAGCGCATTGCCACGCGTTTGGGAGTGTTCGCCCAGGTGCTACATGCACTGGCGCCGAAAATGGGCGAGATTGTGATGAACACGGGCTATCGGATGTTCCCGGATTCTGCCATGGCCTCCGGTGCGCGCCGCGCGGAGAAGCCGAAGGTTTCTACCGAGCAGGTGGCCTTTGCGGCAATTATGCGGGGTATTTACTGGTAGTCTCGCGTTTCGCGAGTCTAGCGTCCCGAGAAAACGAAAACCCCGCCGCGGCGGGGTTTTTTGGTTTTACTCCATCTCATCTGCCAGCTCAGCGAATGGCGGCGGGAAGCCGCCCAGCTCCTTCCAGCGGTTGACGATTCGGCAAAACAGGTCCGCTGTCTTTTCCGCATCATAAGCCGCCGAATGGGCCTCGCGGTTGCTGAACGAGATACCGGCCAGTTTGCACGCGCGGGCCAGCACCGTGTGGCCATAAGCCAGCCCGGCGAGGGTTGCGGTGTCGAACGTGGAGAACGGGTGAAAGGGATTGCGTTTGATGCCGCAACGGTCCGCTGCGGCGAACAGGAAGTTGTGATCAAACGTCGCGTTGTGGCCTACCAGCACTGCGCGCTTACAGCCGTTGTTCTTGATGGCCTTGCGGATGGGGCTGAAGATATCCGCCAATGCGTCACGCTCGTGGACAGCTTCCCGGTCCGGGTCCCAGGGATCGATGCCGGTGAAGTCCAGGGCCGTCTGCTCCAGGTTGGCGTTGTCGAATGGATGCACATGGTGGGCGAGGGTGTCGCCTCGGGTCAGCCAGCCGTCGTCGTCCATGTCGATTAGTACGGCGGCGATTTCCAGCAGGGCATCAGTCCGGGAGTTGAATCCACCGGTTTCCACGTCGACGACTACGGGCAGGAACCCCCTGAACCGTGCGGCCATAGGAGACGTCGGCTTTTCTTCCTCGATCACTGAATACCCTTACTGTTGATGACTGGTAGTTGCTTATACGCTTGCTTGATTATGCCCGGTCCTGAAGCCGCCAGCGAATCGCTTCGCCGGCGCGCAACGGGGTGATTGAACCTGAGCCCATCGGCAGTGATGCGGCTTGAGTCCAGGGCTCCCGGACCAGGGTGATGGTATCGGTATTCCGCGGCAGGCCATAGAAATCGGGGCCGTTGAAGCTGGCGAAGGCCTCGAGCTTGTCGAGTGCGCCCAGATCGTCGAAAGCCTCGGCGTAAAGCTCGATCGCAGCCGGGGCAGAAAAACAGCCAGCACAGCCACATGCGGACTCTTTTCGGCTGGTGTCGTGGGGTGCGGAATCTGTACCCAGGAAGAAGCGAGAGTCGCCACTGGCTACGGCGTCCTGTAGCGCTTGCTGGTGGCGCTGGCGCTTGAGGATCGGCAGGCAGTACAGATGCGGACGTATGCCACCAACCAGCATGTGGTTGCGGTTGTACAGCAGATGCTGCGGCGTAATAGTCGCGCCAAGGTTGCGGTCGCTGTTGCGCACGAATTCCGCCGAATCGGCCGTAGTGATGTGCTCCAGGACGATCCTGAGTTCCGGGAAACGCTCCCGGGTGGGTGCCAGCACCCGATCGAGGAATTCTTTCTCGCGGTCGAAGATGTCGATGTCATTGTCGGTCACTTCGCCATGGACAAGAAAAAGCATGCCGCACTCGCTCATGGTGGCGAGTACATCGTCGATCTTACGGAGATCGGTGACACCGGACGCGGAATTGGTCGTGGCGCCAGCGGGGTAGAGCTTGGCTGCAACCACGCCGGCATCCTTCGCTTCGCGGATGTCGCCCGGCGTCGTCTGTTCCGTCAGGTAGAGCGTCATCAGCGGATCGAACGATGTATCTGCCGGCAGGGCATCAAGGATCCTTTGACGATAGCCCAATGCCTGCTCGGCATTGACCACGGGCGGTACCAGATTGGGCATGATAATGGCGCGGTGGAAGCAGCGGGCCGTAGCCGGCACGGTATCGGCCAGGACCTCGCCGTCCCGAACGTGCAGGTGCCAGTCATCGGGGCGGGTCAGCGTCAAAGTCGTGGTCATGGATCGTCCTGCGTCCTGAAGCGTGATTCGGTTTGCGGCGCAGTATACCAGAAGCGGCATGAGCTTCGGATGACGAGTCCCAATTTCTGGTACGGATGGACTAAAGATTGGCCGGGCGATGCCGATAAGGGTAAAGACGCTAACTTACGCAAATCCGATGGCCCTGCGATGCGACAGACAATCCGAACCCTTATGATCCTGCCGCTGCTCGGCATTCCTGCCGTCGGCAGTGAAGCCGCCAGTTTTGGTGCCGGTATCGAAAACAGCCAGTGGTATCTCGCATCCTCCGTGTTCAGTTGCACTCTGACACATGAGGTGCCGGGCTACGGACGGGCAGTTTTCCAGCATCGGGCGGGAGAAGATCTGAAGTTCTTCCTGGAATCGGACATCCGCCTCATGAAGACCGGTCGGGCATCGCTGAATATCGAGGCGCCCAGCTGGCGGCCTGGCGCCACCCCAAGGCCGTTGGGCGCGGTGCAGGTGACTGACGACCGTCGGTCTGTCAGCGTTGAGACTGCGCAGGCCATGGCAATGGTGCAGGGGTTGATGTCCGGTATGGCGCCGACGGTCACCAGTGAAGCCCGCTATTCGCCACAGCCGGTTCGGGTCAGTGTGTCCAATATCAACTTCCCTGCGACGTTCAACGATTATAGGACGTGCACGGCAAGCCTGTTGCCGGTCAACTATGACCAGATCCAGCGCTCACGCATTCGCTTCAAACTGGACAGCGCCGAACTCAGCAATGCGGACCTGGATCGCCTCGACCTGATCATCCAGTTTGTCCAGGCGGACAGCACCATAAGCCAGATCTATGTGGATGGGCACACCGATAGCAGTGGCAGCCGCATTCACAACCGGACGCTTTCAGAACAACGCGCCAATGCCGTGACCGATTACCTGACGGCGAACGGGCTCTCCCAAGAGCTTATCGTGACGCGCTATCACGGGGAGCGTTATCCGGCCTCTTCAAGTGCTTCGGATAATCGTCGCACGACCGTCAGGCTCGAGAGGCAAGGGGAGGAGCGCCGTACTCTCCAGCGAGCCGGCGCGGAGTTGGATCCCCGGGTCAACGGGTAGACGCGAACGCTACCATCAGCCGTCCCTGACGGCCGACATATCGCCTTTTCCCGCCGATCCAATTGGATGCCGGCCCGCGCTGCCGTACAATAACGCCCTTCGTCGAATTCCAGATGCTCCCTTTGACCGTGTTGCGGCGAGGAGCGTCTGTTCATTTATTGAATCGGAGCATGGGCATGTCGAACATCAAAAAGGTAGTGCTAGCCTATTCCGGTGGCCTGGATACCTCGGTCATCGTGCGTTGGCTTCAGGACACCTATAACTGTGAAGTCGTGACCTTCACAGCCGACCTGGGGCAGGGCGAGGAAGTCGAGCCGGCCCGCGCCAAGGCCGAAGCGCTGGGGGTCAATGAAATCTACATCGAAGATCTGCGCGAAGAGTTCGTGCGAGACTTCGTTTTCCCCATGTTCCGAGCCAACACTGTTTATGAGGGCGAGTACCTGCTGGGTACCTCCATTGCCCGCCCGCTGATCTCCAAGCGCCTGATAGAGATCGCAAACGAAACCGGTGCGGATGCAATCTCCCACGGCGCAACCGGCAAGGGCAACGACCAGGTACGCTTCGAGCTGGGCGCCTATGCACTGAAGCCTGGGGTGCATGTGATCGCACCCTGGCGCGAGTGGGACCTGAACTCCCGCGAGAAGCTGCTGGCCTATTGCGAGGAACGCAACATCCCGGTCGAGAAGAAGAAGGGCAAATCGCCGTACTCCATGGACGCCAACCTGCTGCATATCTCCTACGAGGGCATGGTATTGGAAGATCCATGGACCGAAGCCGAAGAGGATATGTGGCGGTGGAGTGTCGCCCCCGAGCAGGCGCCGGACAGGCCGACCTACATTGAGCTGACCTACGAGAAAGGCGACATCGTGGCCATCGATGGTGAGCGGTTGAAACCCCACGAAGTCCTGGCCAACCTGAACAAGCTGGGTGGCGAGAACGGCGTCGGCCGTATCGATATCGTCGAGAACCGCTACGTGGGCATGAAGTCCCGAGGCTGCTACGAAACCCCGGGCGGCACCATCATGCTCCGAGCCCATCGCGCGATCGAGTCCATTACCCTGGATCGCGAAGTGGCTCACCTGAAAGACAGCCTGATGCCGCGCTACGCTGAAGTGATCTACAACGGTTACTGGTGGTCGCCAGAGCGTCAGGCGCTCCAGGCGCTAATCGACGAAACCCAGACCTACGTCAACGGGACGGTCCGTCTCAAACTCTACAAGGGCAACGTGGAAGTCGTTGGCCGGAAATCCGAGGACTCCCTGTTCGACGAGAAAATCGCCACGTTCGAGGAAGATCAGGGCGCTTACGATCAGAAAGACGCCGAGGGTTTCATCAAGCTGAACGCCCTGCGTCTGCGCATTGCTGCGAGCAAGGGACGCAAGTTGAGTTAAACGGGTACGACCTGTTTTGCGTATCGGGAGCTGCCCCACCGGGGCGGCTCTTTTTTTGTCTTTGAATTGCTTGATAATAATAAAAGTCAATTAAAATCAGTTGCTTGCGATATGAAAAAGAAAGTGATGCACCACTCATATTTTAATGTCGACTGCAAAATCGTCTGCTAATCTGAGAGACAAGTCTGTTTTTCGGACTCGTTTCTTCAGACTGCATATCCAAGGAATGGAGAATTCCAATGAAAAACTTCATATTGGGCTATAAAAGGCCCTGCTGGCTTGCGCTACGTACTTCTATTGCTTTTTTAAGCTGTCTGTTCCTGAGTGGTTGCTTTGAACCACTCTATCCGAAGGATGGTGAGTTAAAGGCGAGCATCCGTTACACCACCAATGGCGTCCCGCACATCAAGGCGGGTGATCTGACTTCTGCTGCATTTGGGGCAGGTTACGCTCAGGCGAAGGACAATGTTTGTCTGCTCGCGGAGGCTTTCGTTAAAGCCCGGAGCGAAAGGGCAAAATATTTCGGCCCCGGTCCTGACAACATGAACGTCATAAGCGATTTTTCGTTCAAGGCTCAGGGTGTTATCGGCGGTGCACGTGAAGATTACTCCACATTGTCCTGGCGGAACCGTGCCCTGATTGATGGCTTCACTGCGGGTTATAACAAGTATGTGGAGGACACACCGGCATCGGATTTCCCGGCAGAATGCCGTGACCAGCCTTGGGTCAAGTCGATCGAGCCCGCCGACCTGATCGCTTACTACCGGATTATCGGGCAGTATGCGAGCGGTGCATTGTTTGCGTCGGGTGCGACCTTCCTCGCCGTGCCTCCCGGCGTATCCCCTGCACCGGTGCCTGCAATGGCCGGTACGGCGTTGGATTACGACGCCCAGCGTGTGGCCGGTGGCGCCAACGCATTGCCATCCCTGCGAGCAAGCCTGGAAACCGGGCTGGCCAGCAACGCCTGGGCTATCGGCCGGGACATGACGGAGCAGGGCCGCGGCGCGCTCTTGTCCAACCCCCACTTCCCCTATACCGGCCATCGTCGGCTTTACCAGATGCAGATGACCGTGCCGGGTTACCTGAACATCAACGGCGCGGGCTTGTTGGGTACGGCCATTCCGCTGATCAACTTCAACAAGAACCTGGCTTGGTCCCACACCAATTCCGCCAGCCGTCGCTTCACGTTCTACGAATTGACGCTCAAGTCGGGCGATGACCTGACCTACATAAAAGATGGTGAAGAAAAGCCGATTACCACCAAAACGTTCGAGATCGAAGTGGCTAATGGCACGCCGACACCGATGGTTTTGGAGCGGACCTTCTATTACTCCGAGTATGGACCGATGATCTCGGCGAATGCCGTGACCGGCGGCGGGCTACCGAAGTGGGGCGGGACCAACGCGCAGGGTGCGACGGTCGCCTATACCTATCGGGATGCCAATGGGGACACCAGCGACTTGCTGGGAACCTGGTTGGAGATGAGCCGGGCGTCCAACCTGAAGGAATTCCAGCACGTTTTCCGTGGTTGCGGCTCTACGCTCTGGACCAACACCATCTACACCGATGATCGGGGAAATGCGTTCTACATCGATAGCAGCTCTGTGCCTAATCTCTCGGCAGAGACCCTGGCTGTGATCGAGGCCAAGCGTAACGCGAGCCCAGCCTATAATGCGCTATTCCAGGCCGGCTTGACGCTACTCGATGGAAGTACATCCCGCGACGACTGGGTTAAAGGGAAGTGCGATGGCCTGGTTCCCTATGAGTCGATGCCAAAGCTGTTGCGCACGGACTGGGTACAAAACTCAAACGACAGCCACTGGGCAACAAATCCGGATCAGTTCCTGACTGGTTACTCGCCGCTCTATGGTCCCGAGCAGAGCCCTCTTGGTCCGCGTACCCGTCTGGGCATCAAGATGCTGCAGAACCCGCTGGAACACGGTCTTGACCCCAGCACCCCTGCGCCTGGCGGGCAGGACGGACGGTTCAGCGCGAGGGAACTCACCGGCGTTATCTGGAACAACCGGGCCTGGTATTCCGAGCAGTATCTAGGCGAACTCCTTAACCGGTGTGAAGCCATTGCCGGTAACCCGGTTAACGTGCCGGACGAGATTCTGCCGACCAATCCGGATCTGGACGGCGGCCCCAGGACAGTTTCCGATGGCTGCGCAGCGTTGGCCAGTTGGAACGGCACCTATGACCTGAACAGCGTCGGTGCGCATGTGTTCCGGGCATTCAACGATGTCTATTTGCGCAGCTTCCCGGACGATCTGCAGACACCGTTTAACCCGGCCAACCCGGTGTACACGCCCGCGGATCCCTCGAACGACCAGGCTGGAACACCGGATGATCCGATGCTTCAGTCACTGGCGGCCGGCTTGATTGTGTTGGATGCCGCCGGTATCGATCCTGCGGCGGCATTAGGTGACGTGCAATATTACCAGCCTACCGGTGGCGTACCGCCTGGAGGCGATCCCTCTGGTGTGGTCGAGCTGAGCCCGGAGATCCCCTGGCATGGCGGGGATGCGGACATCGACGGTGCATTCAACGCGACGGACGTAGCGGATTCGCCCTACGCCGAAGACACGGTGATTCCCCGCGAGAATACGCCGGCCTTCCGCGACGCGGCCGGCAACCGGTTTGCCGGAGGCCTATCAGCCAACGCGGGCGAAGGCTGGAATGTCTCGCAGGGCTCCACCTGGATCGTTGGGCTGGAGTTTACCGACAACGGCCCCGAAGCCTTTGGGCTGTTGAGCTATTCGCAGTCGACCGATCCGATGTCACCTTATTTTATCGATCAGAGCTACCGCTACTCGGAGAAGGATTATCGCGAAATCCTGTTCACGGAGGATGAAATCATGGCCAACCTGCTTCCACAGGGGGAGGTTACTATTTCGAGCGAGTTGCTTTCAGACGAAGACTAGAGTTGAGATTGCTCTCTACCCAAGAAGCCCCGGTTCTGCCGGGGCTTTTTTATGCCCTCCCAAGTCCAGACCCTACCAAAATGTCGTGCACGTCTTTAACGATGTATTGACTAAAAATTAGTTAAGTCATTCAGTTGCAGCAGGAAATATCAAAAACTGAATAGTGAATCACTTTTTGGTGTGACCGTAACCAAGCATCTGCTAGGCTGGAAAAGAGTCCTCCATGGGCTCCTTCTAACGACTAATAAATCCAAAAATGGAAGGCCAAAATGAAACATTCCAGATTGGGGTTCAAAGCACCCGGTCGGAGTGGGCTGCAAGCGCTGGGCATCGCCGTTGCGAGCAGTTTCCTCCTCAGTGGCTGCTTTGACGGCGACAGTTCCTCTGGTTCAGATGACACGGCAAGCGATCCGCTCTTTCCCGAAAACGGCCAGTTGCAGGCCACTATCAGACGCACGACCAACGGCGTTCCGCACATCAAGGCGGACGATCTGTCCTCTGCAGGTTTTGGTGCCGGGTACTCGCAGGCCCAAGATAATATCTGTCTCTTGGCGGAGGCTATCGTCAAAGCCCGGAGTGAGCGGGCTAAGTATTTTGGGCCTGGCTACGACGTAACGTTCGCTCCGGGCCAGTCGGTGGGCTTCAACATCATCTCTGATTTTAGCTATAAGGCTCAGGAGATCTACAGCGGGGCCGAAGAGCAGTTCGACTCGTTAAGTGACGAAAGCAAGGCGCTGATAACCGGTTTCTCCGAGGGCTACAATAAATATGTTGTAGAAACCGATCCCTCTGATTTTCCGGAGGAATGTCGTGATCAGCCCTGGGTCAAGGAGATTACGCCCGTAGACCTCTTGGCTCATTATAGAATTGTTGGTCAGTATGCGAGCGGCGCACAGTTTGCGACTGGTGTTGTATTTCTGGCCGTACCGCCCGCGCAGTCTCCTGCGCCTCGGGTAGTTACCGAAGTCTCTGATTCCTCAAGAATCGACAATCTGATGCAACAGGTAGTCGATACCGCTAGGACAAGCGCTGGCTCCAAGCAAAACTTTCAGGATACTGGTCTAGCCAGTAATGCGTGGGGCGTTGGCAGGGAAATGACCGAGCAGGGTCGTGGTGCCTTATTGGCTAACCCCCATTTTCCTTACACAGGACACCGCCGGCTCTATCAAATGCAAATGACGGTACCTGGTTATTTGAATGTCAACGGGGCAGGGTTGTTAGGGACCGCAGTTCCGCTTATCAGCTTTAACGAGCACCTTGCCTGGTCGCATACCGTGACGACCAGCCGTCGATTTACTTGGTACGAGCTCAAGCTCAAGCAAGGCGATAATCTAACCTATGTCAAAGACGGCCAGGAAAAGCCTATTACTTCCAAAACGCTTCGTATTGAAGTGGATATGGGTATGGTCGAACCGGTGACTCTGGAGCGCGAGTTTTACTATTCGGAATATGGTCCGATGCTGGCTGCTAATGCAGTAAGCTCAAAACTACCCGGGTGGGGAAGCAATGGCGCTTTGACCGGTGCTCCAGCTGCTTATACGTACCGTGATGCGAACGCCGATACGCCCAGGCTCCTGGATACGTGGCTGCAGATGAGTCGTGCTTCCAACCTGACGGAGTTCCAGAATGTCTTCAAGAACTGTGGGTCGACGCTCTGGACCAACTCGACTTATGCCGACGATCAGGGTAATGCTTTCTATATAGATAGCAGCTCGGTACCCAACCTTTCCGAAAAGTCGATCGCTATCGTCAATCTATTCCGATCTCAAAATGCGGATTATGCTGAATTGTTCGATAACGGCGTGACTCTATTGGACGGAAGTAGTTCAGTAAATGATTGGGTAGAAGGCGAGTGTGAAGGACTCGTTCCGTATGAGGATAAGCCAAAGCTCCTGAGAGCAGATTGGGTTCAGAATTCCAACAGCAGCTACTGGGCAACCAACCCGGACGAGTTCCTGACGGGGTATTCTCCCTTGTTTGGTTCCGAGGAAAGCCCAATCAATCCGCGTACGCGTCTTGGTATCAAGATGCTGCAAAATCCGCTTGAGCATGGTCTTGATCCCAGTACACCCGCGCCGGCAGGTCAAGACGGCAAGTTCGGAGCGGAAGACCTGATTGGTGTGATATGGAATAACCGGGCCTGGTACTCCGAACAGTTCCTGGATGAGCTATTGAGCCGTTGCGGCATGATCGCCAGCACGCCGGTCAACGTACCGGACGAATTACTGCCGGCTGCTCCCGACCTCGCCGGTGGTACCAGAACGGTAGCCGATGGTTGCGCAGCACTAACCAACTGGAACGGTACTTACGATCTGGATAGTACCGGCGCACATACCTTCCGAGCCTTTGTTGATGTTTATATGCGCAGCTTCCAGAATCATCTTCAAACGAAGTTTGATCCTGAGAACCCGGTCTACACGCCGGCTGATCCTTCCCCAGTTGATGCAGGCACGGAAAATGATCCGATGCTCCAGTCACTTGCCGCTGGTTTGGTGGTCCTGGACGCCGCTGGTATAGACCCGGCTGCCAGGTTGGGAGACGTGCAGTACTATCAGCCCACTGGTGGCGTCCCGCCCGGAGGCGATCCCAATGCAGTAGTGGTTCAGAGTGCGCCAATTCCTTGGCATGGCGGAGATGGGAACGTCGATGGTGCATTCAACGCTATTGGCGTGGTCGATTCCGACTTCGCGGAGGATACGATTATTCCGCGTGAGAACACGCCTGAATTCAACAGCAGTGAGGGAGTCCGCTTTGCAGCGGGTGTCTCTGCGAATTCCGGGGAAGGCTGGAAAATCGCTCGCGGCACCAGCTGGCATTTCGGCCTTGAGTTTACCGACAATGGTCCGGAAGCCTATGGCCTGGTGAGCTACTCACAGTCCAGTGATGCTATGTCGCCGTACTTCACCGACCAAAGCCAACTGTATTCCGAGAAGAACTACCGTAAGTTGTTGTTCACAGAGTCGGAGATCATGGCAAACCTGTTGCCACAGGGAGAGGTAACGATCTCCGGCAAATAACTTCTAGGCAAAACCTTCAAGGCCGGCAGACGCCGGCCTTTTTTCGTTTGCAACACGGGCAGAGCAAGAAACGTCAATTCTAGTGGGAGGACTGAGGGAGGTTGCTAGTCACTTCTTGAGTTGGAGTGCCGGGCAATTGATCTTCGCTGACTATTCGGTTCCGACCTTGCTGCTTGGCAACGTAGAGCGCTTCGTCAGCGCGGGCTATCGTATCTTCTATGGTCTCCCCTTCGCGATATTGAGCAACGCCGAGGGACACCGAAACCCTGAGCCCATCCTTGATGTGGTCGAACGGCAGGCCATGTATATTTTGACGTACCCGATCAGCCTTTATGCAAGCCCCATCGAGCGGCGTCTGGGGCAGTACTAGCAGAAATTCTTCACCACCGTAACGGCCAAAACAGTCGATTTGTCGAAGGTTGTGATTCACGGTCTGGGCCACTGTCCGCAGTATGTTGTCGCCGGCCTGGTGCCCGTAGGTGTCGTTAACCTGCTTGAAGTAGTCAATATCGAGGATGCAGATACTGAACGGCCCCTGTGTACGGCTGTAGCGGTTCGATTCCTCGCTGAGCACCTCGAAAAGCCGCCGCCGGTTAAATACGCCGGTGAGTTCGTCAATGTTAACCAGCTCCCGGATACGCTGCATGGCATCTTGCAGTTCCTGGTTCCGCTCGCGCAGCTTTCCCCGCAATCCACTGATAAAACCGCCTATCATCGCGATCTGACCCATGACGAGCATGAATCCCAGCATCTGGATTACCTCGACAGATCTGGAGCCCATCAGCACTTCCGGCTTCGTTATCCAGATAGCGCTCATCAAAGCGCCATAGAGGAGGAAGAACCAGAGGCCTACCAGCAGGAACTCACGGGTACGCAAAGCCAGGATGCCATACAGCGCCGGGACCATGGCGATTAGCAGGAATACCGCGCGTGCCTGCCCATCTTCCAGGAAATACATGACCCATATTGGCGGCAACAGGGAAATCACCATCTGCAGCCCCGTCATCGCCGGATCCTTGAATCTCAGGTTCAAGTTGAAATGTATAAGTAGAAAAAAACCGGCGTTGATAAGTAAGGAAAAGGCCAGGAATTCGAAGACTACCCTGAGAGGAACCATGCCGAAGTACCAGCACAGCACGACGATCGTGAGCGTAACCTGATAGGAAATGAAGGACATGCCCAAACGGCGCTTCCGAAGCTTCTGATCGGTAGCGGAGCTGTCAGTCCTTTCAATAGTATTGTTGTTTTCTCGGGCTTGCTTGGCTTGGTCGGAGATCATTGAAGTGTGTCGTTTAGATTAGCTAATTATTGTTGGTTGAAGTGTAGCTAAATTCGAAAATCAAAAACGTAATCTTTTTTAAAAGGTGAGGACGGTGATACCCGTTAATCGGTAGCGTTAGTACTCTGGCCTGTTAAGGCGAAAATATTTGTGACTGTTAAAAGCGCAAACAAAAAAGCCCCTGATGAATGTCAGGGGCTTGGATAAAAGTAAGAACTAGTTAGAGCTATTGCAATCACTCATCTTGGTCGAGAGCGTTCTCTACCGTGTCGCTTGAGCCAAGTACATTCAGGTTGGCGACATTGCCGGGTGCTGTAGTGGTGAGAACGGGTACATCATTTATAGTCAACGCCGTTTGACGAACCATCTCGGCAAAAGCTGCGACAGTGTTTGAACCGCCTGGACAGCGAAGATCTTCCGGGTCAGCCTGCGTCTGCGGCCCTACGAACGTTCCGTGGTTTGCATCGGCGCAAGGGTTGTCGCCGGCAAAGAAGGATGCTGCAGGCAGGGCCCCTTGGTTGGCTGATGAATTGGAAGTGACCAGTGATACGCCTGTACCGTTGGCCAGGATGCCTGAGTTGCCCTCTGATCCCAGGTCAATCAGGGCCATCAGTGGCTCTGTTCCGGCAAGGGGAGCGGAGAACGCATTTCCAAGCGGATTTACGTTAGCTTCGTTGGGAACCGTATCGTCTCCAACAACTTCAGAGATAAGGATATTTCTGGTCGAAGTCCCGAGATCTTTGGCAAATGAGACTGGATCGGTCGAATCCATCACAGACTGGAAAATGTAGAAGAAATTCTCGAAGTCTGCTGAGCCTTGGCTAACCCCCTGAGCAGCCAGGCCTCCAAGGATGCGGGAAGACAGCGCCGGGGAGTTTTCTATCAGTCGCGTCACCTGACCACCGGTATTGTGGAGGCTGACTGAGAACATCGCAGGGTAGTCGAAAGATGCCGTTGCAGGATTCTGATCGTAGAGGCCGTTGAGAGTCGCATTCAGCACCGTATTGTTGCTGAGGGAGGCGAATGTCGTCCCCGATATGCCACCGAGTGAATGCCCAACGAAGTTGACTTCGCTACCTGCCAATACCCCCGCAGTACCGTCCAGCGCGAACGTCTGAGTGGAGGCGGCGACATTCAGGAGGTCGACAACACCCTGACGGAGGTTGTCACGGCTATTAGCCATGTTGAGCGGGTTGATAAACAGGCTGCCTGAACTTACAGAGGAAAGATTGGCCTCGACAGGCTGAAGTTGGCTGTTGGCCGTGTAATAGAAATGCCGTTCGCCAATGTAATCGGCATTGATCAAAGCCTTGAGCGCGTCCTCAGTCTGCTGGGGAACACCTCCTGAGATAACGGCGTTGACGGTGTTCTTGAGTGCCTGAGAATCAAGAGGGTCGAGGCCTGCAACCGTGCCAGCGGAATCGCCAGCCAAACCATGCAGAGGCTGGTCAATGGCAATAACAGTTTGGCATGCCTGGTTGGCGAGCAGTATGCCCGGAAGCATCGACACACTGCGATCTACCGTGATGCCGTGCTGGAAAATGGTGACTCCATTGGGCAGGTTAGCATCTACGCATGATGCAGGACGCTCGGGTTGAGGTGTTCCTGAATCTTCTATTGCTGGGTGATAAGCCACGATGGGTACCGTGACTGTTGCGCGTTGCTGAGGGAAGGGGAAATAGCCATTCACATTAAGCTTGCCATCCGTATCGCGGAGGAACTGGAATATAGGGCTCCCACCTCCGGTCAGCTCGTCGTTTAGATTTGCTTCGAGATCAGTGCTGCCGGTCCAGCTACCGTTAACGATGCCTGCCCCGCCATCGCCAGGAAGTTGCTGGAAGTAGGGTAGAGCAATAGCACCTTGTGATACCCGCACTTGAGTAGCTGCCGCCACGATAGAGTTACCTGGATCTGTAGCTGCGATACCCTGAATGGTCGCCAGTGTACTGGCGGGTTCAGATGGATAGAAAAACGACGGGCGTGGTTGTGGAACGTGAATGGTCGTCGCCACTTGCGATGTAATAGCGGCCTCGATGTTCGGCTGGATGGCCTGTGCCTGGCCAAGCGCAGTGATGGCTTGAAGCTCCTGGGTGGTCAGGCTGTTTGCATAACTGGGGTCCGCCTGAAGCTTGGCAGCCTTTTCCCCTAGCTCAGCCAGTTTGGCAGTGAGCTCTGAGAAGTTGAGGGTTGGATAGTTGTCCCGAACCGCTTTTAGTTGAGCGGTAAAAGCAATTTTTTGTCCCAATGCTGTCAAGTAGGTGGCGCCGTTCGCATCACTGGGAATGGCCGCCGCCGGAGCAGTCATGGCTCGCAGCACATCCATCTCAGAGTTAGTGGTGAACGTATAAGAGATGGCGGATGAGCCTGGGATACCTCGAGCTTTCAGGAATCCATTACCCAGAGAGTCCAAACTTTGCAGTAGTGTTTTGACTGTACCGAGGGCTGGGTTACCCAGTTCACCGTCAGCCAGGGCTTTATCCTGAACTGCACGGTCGATCGGCTTGCCGTTGGCGCCCTTAACACCTGTGGTGACAGTAACCAGGAACTTCTGATCCTCCGCCAGTGGCTCAAGGGGGACGATGCGGATTGCGTTGTTTTGTCCACCATCCAGGCTTACGACTTCCACTCTGACATTGGGCTGAACATCAGGATCGGTAGAGAAAGGATTATCGGAATTGATCCCGCTTGGGTTCGTTGGTGGAAGGGCATTGGGCGCCGACGCAACGGCCGGCTTAACGTTTAGCGGCAGTAAAAAAACGGTTTGGTTAAGTGCTACGGTATTCGGGTCGAGTGAACCATCGAACCTAACGTTAAATGCGCCACTCGTTGAAAACCCGCCCAGCCGACGAACGGCGTCATCTGCAGGTGACGTTCCGCTAGATGTGCCGGTGAAATCGAAATTGGCTGACTGTGAGGCGCCGAGCAATAGGATAAGGTCAGAGTTGATAGGAAACTCTGCATCGGATACGAGAGGGTTGGGATTATAGAGCGGCCGTACAAGACTTCTATCGATCGTTGTATCGGTAATATCGTAATCCGGATTCGCATTTTTCCCCGAAGAGCCGTCATCAAGACAGCCGGAAAGTCCAACGGAAGACGCCACGGCAAGGCTTATTAGCGTTTTTTTGAACATGGGTGGAACCTTTTCCTGTTGTTGTGTCGTTATTGTCGGCGCTGACCGGTTCGGTTTGCCCGATAAGCCGTTCGTCAGCTGCCTATATTGTCTGAAAACCTGTGGGGTAAACCGGTCTTTCAGTCGTCCCCTGGCCAGCGCTGGTTTCTATCACTCTGACTATAACGAAAGAAACAGAAACCTGTTGATCGCTCTAAAGTGTGATTCTTGGTGGTGACCGCGGGCCTGTCTGAAAAATAGATCGCACCTGCGGGTTTGTCGAGTTGCAGAGCCTGTTCTGCCGCCCCTCTAGCTTTAACGATTCCAAGCCGTTCGGGGCGAAAGCGATTCGTTTGGATTTCCAAGCACGGGATCGATCAATCGAACTGGCTGAAGTCCGGTTTCCGCTTTTCCTTGAAGGCGGCAAAAGCCTCCGCCGCTTCGGCAGATTTCAGCCGTTCTCCGAAAAGTTCGCCCTCGGCCAGAAGGGTGGCGCTGAGTGTTTCCTTATTAGGACGGGTGATCAGGGCTTTGGTGGCGCGGATCGCGGCCGGTGGTTGGGCGGCAAGTGCCTTACAGGTGTCGAGGGCTGTCTGTTCGGTTGTTTCCGGCTCGCAGATGCGATTGATGAGGCCGAGGCGATCTGCCTGCTCCGCGGTAAACGCACCGCCCAGCATCAGTAATTCACTGGCGCGGGCACGGCCCAGCCACATGGGCAGCAGCAGGCTCGAGCCGCCCTCCGGGCAAAGGCCCAGGTTGGCGAAGGGCATCTGGAATCGGGTGTTGGAACCGGCGAACACCAGGTCGCAGTGAAGCAGCATGGTGGTCCCAATCCCCACGGCAGGGCCGTTAACGGCCGCGACAACAGGTTTGGCGGCGTTCGCCAACCCGAACAGGAAACGGCCCACCGGGGTGGACTCGAACTCGCCGGGCAGACCTTCGGCGAAGTCGCTCAAGTCGTTGCCGGCAGTAAAGCAGTCGCTGGTGCCGGTAAACAGGGTGCAACGAATATCTGCGTCGTTTTCTGCATTCTGCAATGCGTCCGCCAGCGCAGTGTACATGGCGTGGTTGAGGGCGTTCTTGCGCTCGGGACGATTGATTCGTACCACCAGAACGCGGTCGTGGCGTTCGGTCTGGATCAGTTCGCTCACATTGGGCTCCTGCGATTGTTGTCGGTTGTTGCGGGATTAAAGCCAAAGTTGCCGGTCAATTGCAAAGATATCCTGCAAGTTACCGGGCCATCCCGCCTTGTTGAAATCTGGGGTTCGCCACGGTCAACCCATAGGCGGCGCTTACCGTAACCATACGCTGATTCAAACGATCTAATCGGGTAAACTACGGCGCAATTTTGCATCGATGACGGTACAACCCTTTACTGTTGGCCGCCTTCGAGGATGAAAAAGAAGTCCCCAACTGATGAGAGCCAACATGACCACAGTGATTCGCCAGGACGACCTGATTGAGAGCGTTGCCGACGCGCTGCAGTTCATTTCCTACTATCACCCGAAGGATTTTATCCAGGGTGTGTATGAGGCCTATCAAAAGGAAGAGTCCCAGGCAGCCAAGGATGCGATGGCCCAGATCCTGATCAACTCCCGCATGTGTGCCCAGGGTAAGCGCCCGATCTGCCAGGACACCGGCATCGTGACGGTTTTCGTCAATGTGGGCATGGACGTGACCTGGGACGCGGATATGCCGCTGGACGACATCATCAACGAAGGTGTTCGCCGGGCCTACACCCATCCGGACAACGTACTGCGCGCGTCAGTGCTGGCGGATCCGGACGGCAAACGCCAGAACACGAAGGACAATACCCCGGCCGTCATCCATTACAAGTTGGTGCCGGGCAACACTGTCGACGTCCATGTGGCAGCGAAAGGCGGTGGCTCCGAAGCCAAGTCAAAGTTCGCCATGCTCAACCCGTCCGACTCGGTTGTGGATTGGGTGCTGAAGATGGTGCCCCAGATGGGCGCCGGCTGGTGTCCGCCGGGCATGCTGGGTATCGG
Source organism: Marinobacter nanhaiticus D15-8W (assembly GCF_036511935.1). NCBI lineage: Bacteria > Pseudomonadati > Pseudomonadota > Gammaproteobacteria > Pseudomonadales > Marinobacteraceae > Marinobacter > Marinobacter nanhaiticus. Next base: position 2,115,562 of record NZ_AP028878.1, read on the forward strand.
CATCGGCGGTACCGCCGAGAAGGCCATGGAGCTGGCGAAGGAGTCCCTTTTGGATCCGATCGATATCCATGACCTGCAGGCGCGCGGTGCGTCCAACCGGGCCGAAGAGCTGCGCCTGGAGCTGTTCGAGAAAGTGAACGAGCTGGGCATCGGTGCCCAGGGTCTGGGTGGTCTGACCACGGTATTGGACGTGAAGGTCAAGGACTATCCGACCCACGCTGCCAACAAGCCGGTTGCGATCATTCCCAATTGTGCCGCTACCCGCCATGCGCACTTTGTGCTGGACGGTTCCGGTCCGTCTCTGCAAACCCCGCCGAGCCTGGACGACTGGCCCGAGATTACCTGGGAAGTGGGCGATGATGTTCGCCGCGTCAACCTCGACACGGTAACACCTGAAGACGTGAAGGACTGGAAGCCGGGCGAGACCATCCTGCTGTCGGGCAAGATGCTGACCGGCCGCGACGCTGCGCACAAGAAGATGGTGGACATGCTGTCCCGCGGCGAGGAATTACCAGTGGATATGAAAGGCCGCTTTATCTATTACGTGGGCCCGGTCGATCCGGTCCGTGAGGAAGTGGTCGGTCCTGCCGGTCCGACGACGGCAACCCGCATGGACAAGTTCACCCACACCATGCTTGAGAAGACGGGCCTAACGGGCATGATCGGCAAGGCTGAGCGCGGTCAGGTTGCGATCGACGCCATTAAAGAATTCGGCGCGGTATATTTGATGGCGGTAGGCGGTTCAGCGTACCTGGTATCCAAGGCGATCAAGAATGCTGAAGTCGTGGCTTTCGAGGAACTGGGGATGGAAGCCATCTACGAATTCGAGGTCGAGGATATGCCGGTCACCGTTGCCGTAGACTCGAAAGGTAGCTCGGTTCACCAGACCGGCCCGGTAGAGTGGCACGAGAAGATTATCGCCGCCAAGGCTGTCTAAGCCGGCTCAAGCAATACCAACGGGGCTCACGAGCCCCGTTTTTGTCTAGACCTCCCGCAACCACTGGCGCGCGCTCTCTAGCTCACTCATCCTGAACACACGCAGCTCCATATCCAGGAAACGAGACATAAAGCGCGCGAAGGGGCCAATCCAGCCGGAGTCCGAAACGACCGCACAGTGGGTGAAATCTTTCAGGTGTTCCCGGTCGAAGTTGATGGCGTCCTTCAGGATAGACATGTCGAAACCATCAAAAGCCTGCACCACTTCGATGATCTTCACCTTGCCGTGCTGGCGGATAAACGCCTCCATCCGACTGGCGATATTCTCGAAATCCGACGCGGACACTCTGCCTTCAACCTGGATTTCAACGGTTTTGTCCTCGGGGTATTCCACGTATTCCGTCGCCATGGCTCTTCCTCCCTTCAATGTCTAACGGAACCGCCCAATGATTTGCCTACGATGAACAGCTGATTTGCATATGCTTGCCCCAATCCGGAGGCAGGGCTGCATAGTGTTCGTTATCCGGCTGTTCGTCGTAAGGCCGTTTCAGGACGTCCAGCAGCTTGTGGGCTGTTTGGTAAATACCCTGTTGGGCATCCTGGATGGCTTCCTGGGCAAGATAGTTGCGCAGGATGTACTTCGGGTTGGTCGCGCACATTGCTGCGTCGCGCTCCGCCGGGTCCCGGTTTTCCGACGCCAGGCGCTCTTCGTAGCGCTCCAGCCAGCGGTCGGCGACGCTGCGGTCGACGAACAGGTCCCGCACTGGCGCGTTCCCCCGGGTGTGGCGTGTCGACAAGCCGCGGAAAAACAGGGTGTAGTCGATGTGATTCTCATGGAGCATGCTGAAGAGGTCCATGATCAGGCTCATATCTTCTTCGCCTTGCTGCTCAAGCCCGAGTTTCTTCATCATCACTTGCTGGAAACTGCTGTTGTAGACGGTTTCATAGCGTCGTAAGGCGCGGCGCAGATCGTCCTCATCCATGATATTGGTCAGGCTCTGGGCGAGGAGCTGGCAATTGGTAAACCCGATTTGCGGCTGCTGGTTGTAGGCGTAACGGCCACCCTGGTCGGTGTGATTACAGATATAGCCCGCATCGAAATCATCCAGGAAGGCGTAAGGCCCATAATCGAAGGTATCGCCAATGATCGACATGTTGTCCGAGTTCATCACGCCGTGACAGAAGCCAACTCCTTGCCACTGGGCAATCAGGCGGGCAGTGCGGCTGACGACGTCTTCAAGCCAGCGCACGTAGCGTTCCGATTCGGGCACTTCGAGTAATTCCGGGAAGTGCATCTCAATGGTGTGGTCGAGCAATGTTTTTACCGCTTCCGGTCCTTGGTGATAGGCCGCGTACTCGAAATGGCCGAAGCGGATATGTGTCTGTGCGACGCGCATTAAAGCGGCTGCGGTCTCGATTGACTCGCGCATGACCGGGTCCTTGGCAGTGATCATGAACAACGCCCGGGTGGTGGGAATGCCCAGATGATGCATGGCCTCGCTGCAGAGGTACTCGCGCAGGGTAGAGCGTAACACCGCACGGCCATCGCCAAATCGGGAGTAGGGCGTCATGCCGGCGCCCTTGAGGTGCCAGTCCCAATGGCGGCCGTCCGGACCATAGCTCTCCCATAGCAGCAGGCCACGCCCGTCGCCGAGGTCCGGGTTGTACATGCCGAACTGGTGCCCCGTGTATTTCATGGCGATGGGTTCCATGCCTTCCAGCAGTTCCTGGCCGGCACCGACGCGGGTCCAGTCCTCTTTCTCGCCGGGGTCGATCCCCATCTCACGCGCCAGCTCATCGTTGAAGCACACCATTTTCGGCGCTTTCAGCGGTGTGGGCTGAACGTGGCTGAAGAAGTGCTTGGGGAGCTTGACGTAACGGTTATCGATTCGGAATGAACTCAGGTCAGTCACCATTGAGTTGGTATGCAACATGTGAGCGCTTTACGGCGATCTCATCGATTGTTCTGGTGCCGCAAACCCGGCATATCAAGTGGGGTTTAAGTTGTATGCTCTAAATCCACTATGCACCCTTGCGAAAAGCCTACACAAGGAGTGGCCTATGAAAACACACCTCCCCATCGTGGAGCGGCTGTTTCAAACCTGGCATGTGGCTCTCGGTGAGCATTTCGAGGCTTATCGCAATCACGTCTACCGGGTTATCAATCTGACTCACCATTTTCATCCAGCGATAACCGACGATGAAGCCAACCTGCTGCAAGTGGCTGGCGCCTTTCATGACATCGGCATCTGGCTCGATGGCAATTTCGATTATCTGGAACGGTCCGCCGACCATGCCTGTGCCTGGCTGGCTCGGTACCCGGATGTCAGTTCGCGTTCGTTGGAGTCCGAGCAGCGCGTCGTACGTAACCTGATTCGCCACCATCACAAGGTGCGCCCGGTTGACGATTCAAATCCCATGATAGAGGCCTTCAGGAAGGCCGACTGGACGGACGTTACCGGACTCTATTTCCTGGCGAACCTGCCAAAAGTGGAGCAGCGTGAATTGATGGCGCGATTCCCCGAACGGGGCTTCCGACGCGCGTTGGCGCGTCTGGCATTTGGCCATGCCCGGCGTAACCCCCGTTCTCCTCTGCCGATGGTGAAGTGGTGACCGCCAACACTGTCGCCAAACTGTCACGAAAACCCTGTTGAATGGGAGGGAGAAGGCGAAATCCGTCTGCCGTCTATGGCTGCGTGATCATCCTGGAGGCGCACCGCATTGAGCGTAGAAGCATGGGGTTGGAATCGATGATGCTGCGTCAGATGAACCTGATGCGGTCAGTCCTGGTGCGACCTTGGGCGCGAAGGGCTTCGCCCTCGTTCCCGGGCAACCTTCCCGCCAAGCCGCAGGGCCCCGCTTCAGGCAAGCCGGCAAAAGCACCTCGAAACTGAAGTAGAGGCGGTCGAGGTAAAGAAGCCGTGCCAATGCGGGGCATATGAGGTACGGGCTGAGCTTATTGGTTAGAATTTGCGACCATGAGCAGCACATCCCTTCCAACAATTCTTACAAAGCCGCGAATCCTCTTGCTATCCGGTTATGACGCTGGCAGCCACAAACGCTGGCGAGAGCAACTGGTCGCCAGTCAGCCTGATTTCGATTGGCAGGTTCTCGCTTTGCCCCCACGCTACTTTCGGTGGCGCATTCGCGGCAATGCCCTGAGTTGGCTGGATGCGCCTGAATTTCAGGCACCTTGGGATCTTATCGTCGCCACCTCCATGGTGGACGTGGCCGGGCTGCGGGCTTTTCATCCTGCCACCAGCCGTACGCCGGTGCTGTTCTACATGCACGAGAACCAGTTCGCCTACCCGGATTCCGGTGACCAGCACGCCAGTATCGATCACCAGATGGTCAATCTCTACAGCGCTCTCTCCGCCGATCACGTCGCCTTCAACAGCGATTGGAACCGCCGCAGTTTTCTCGAGGGTATCGATCGCCTGCTGGCTCGCCTGCCGGACGCGGTGCCCGCGTCCGTATCCGATCGTATCGCTGGCAAGTCCAGTATCCTGCCAGTGCCGATCGCGGACGCACTCTTCACCGAACGTGCCCAGCCTATCAACCGTTCGTGTCCGCATATTCTGTGGAATCACCGTTGGGAGTACGACAAAGGCCCGGATCGGTTGCTGCTGATCCTGCAGGCCCTCAAGGATCGGGGGCAGCCGTTTCGTCTTAGCGTCGTGGGCGAGCAGTTTCGACGCCGGCCCGATACGTTCGAGAGCATCTACGCCGAATTTGCCGAGCACATCGAAGATTGGGGATTTGTCGCTCGGCAAGAGGATTATCATTGGCTGATGCGACGTGCCGATGTTGTGGTGTCGACCGCGCTGCACGATTTCCAGGGGCTGTCGATGTTGGAGGCGATGGCTTCGGGCTGCCTGTCGTTGGCGCCGGACCGTCTGGCGTACCCGGAGTATATTGCCGAAGGACAGCGCTATCCCAGTCTGCCTGATCAACCGGAGTGCGAAGCTTCCGGGGCTGCGGAATTACTGATAGGGCTCCTGCAGGCACCGCCTGTTGGGAGTGGCGTTGAATCCTGGCGATTGTCCTCTCTCCAGGCCCGGTACCAGGAGTTGCTACGATTTATGATAAACGCAGGACGCGGTAACTGAGATGCTTGGTCCATCCTGACCAACCGATCGATCCCTTTTAACAATCCCTTCTTTTCGCTAACGACGCTGTTGTCCCCCCAAATACGTCGCCTGTCACAGAGCTCGTCAACGTTTTAATCTATATATTAGTCAGTTATCTACGGCGGACTAGGGCGATATGTCTATCTCGAAAGTATGTAACTAAATTGAGCCTATTGTAATTATTAAATAAATGTAAAATCGCGTGAAACGGATCACCAAAATGGCTCATCCGCAAGCGGATAATGGAAGTCATCGACAGCGCTGCTGAAGCCAGGACGGCGGGCACTGTTGGTAGTGAGATGTTGTAGCCCGCGCAAGCTTGGGGTGGGTAAACGAGGCACGCACCATGAAGAAGAAATTCCAGCATTTGGTTGGTCGATTCAAGACCGCAAGTCAGAAGAACCAGAAAAGAGCCGCCCCTCTTCAGAAGCCGTCTCCGGCCGTCTCGAAGACTCAGGCCGCAGACGACTGGGATATGTCCCCCCAGGACGCCCTGCAAGTCGGCATCGTCGCTCGTTATAAATAAGTCTCTCGGCTGTCCGGATACCCAGATGTCCATGTCCAACACCGGCCAGTGAGCCGGCGTTCGACTTTGGCGGGTTGCTGTGAAAAGATAATTCTTGAGCCAGGAGATCACAGCATCTTCAGGCTAACCTTTGTGTTCACAGCACTGTCTGGTGATGACGACTGCAACTGACTCGCCGCCCCGCCTTCCGGAAAATCATGAACATTCCAGGAGCAGATTCGGTCTGGTCCTTGCGCTCAGCGCGCTTGCCCATGTCCTGGTCATAGTTTCCTCTCCCCGTCAGTTCTGGCCTTCGGAAACGACTGAGCAGTCCGAACCTGTCACCGTCCGCATCGAAATCGCACAGCCTCAACCTGCACCTGAGCCGGAACCGGTTGTGCCGGATCGTCCTGAACCCGAACCCCAGCAACAGGCTCACCTTCCGCGTCACAATGCCGAGCAGACCGACCTGCGCGGCACGGATTTCGAATCACCCGTTGAGGAAAAGGTACAGGCGGGGGAGAAGCCCGAACCCAAGCCGAAAGTGCAGGCGGAGGACGATTCGAAAACGCGTCTTGCCGAGGAGGAACAGAAGGAAGCTGCAGAGCCTGCGGCCAAGCCGGAATTGACGACCGAATCCGCCCGGCAATCCATCGCCGAAAAGCAGACCGAGACGCCGAAGAAACCGGCTGGGATGGAAGATCTGTCGGACGAGGCGTTGGCTGGAGCCAACGCCGGCTCTCCGGTCAGCGAGCTGGAAAATCGCCGTATCCAGATGGTCAACCGGTTCCTGGCACGCATGCAGGCCCAGGTGGACCAGAGGTTTCGCAAGCCCCTGAACGCCCGGTCGTACCAGGAAGGGGAGATCGCCTTCGAGCTGGACCCATCGGGCTATCTGTTGTCCGCCCGAATCATTGAATCAAGTGGCAATACCCTGCTCGATGCCAGCGCACTGGAAGCGATACGATCGGTACCGCGGTTCGACGTGCCCGAATCGGCGCTCGTGACTGCCCGCTACTATCGGCACCTCACCTTCCGCTATACCGGTGAGTAGGACTTAACACGCTCATACAGGTAAAGTAACGCCCTCATTCAAGATATAGAAAGCTTCGCCATGCTCAATACCCATGATGTACTCGTTCGTAATCGCGAGGCGGTCAATGGCCGGCTCGGGTTGATTGGCCTGACCGACGCCGCGGTTCTCCCGGAATTGCCCGCAGAGGGCGGGATCGTGATGACGGAGAACTATGGCATCTACCGAAGTTGGTCGGGCCTGGCGAAATGGAGGCCCGTTTTCGGTTATCGGGATGAAGCCCTGGCGGCGGATTCACTGGATACGGCCGTCGTTTTCATGCCCAAGTCGCGACTGGAGCTGGAACTGCGCCTGGCCCTGGCTGGCCATATGACGAAAGCCGGCGGACAGCTGTTGCTGGTCGGCGAAAAGAAGGAAGGTATCGCCAGCGGCGCCCGTGTGCTCGAAACCATCATGCCCAATGCGTATAAGATCGACAGCGCCCGCCATTGCCAGGTCTGGCAGGTTGAAGTGCCGGCAGGCATGACGGGCTTCGACCTCGATGCGTGGCTGAGTTGGCACCACGTCCAGGTCAATGGGAGCGAGCTCGCGATCGCTGGTTTGCCGGGCATATTCAGCGATGGTCGTCTCGATGAGGGAACGGCGCGCCTGCTCGAGTCTTTTGGCGACGTCGTTCCCACTGGGAAGGTGCTGGACTTTGCCTGCGGTGCCGGCGTGGTTGGGGCCTGGCTGGCGCGGAAGGCGCCTGACATCCGGCTCGATGCGGTGGATGTGCAATTCCAGGCGGTGCATTGTGCTCGGGAAACCTTCGGCCGTGCCGGCATGCAGGGGCAGGTCTGGCCGTCCGATGGGCTGTCGTCCGTAGAGGGGCAATACGACCTGCTGGTCAGCAACCCGCCATTCCACACCGGTGTACGCACGGATACCTCGATGACCGAGGCGTTCCTCCGTGATGCGGCCAAGCACCTGGTCCGGGGTGGCGAGCTGCGTATCGTGGCAAATACCTTCCTGCCGTATCGCGACTTGATCCAGCGCTATATCGGTCCTTGCGAGATACTGAGTGAGGACAAGCGATTCAGCGTCTATAGGGCCATTCGTCGTTAGGCCTTCGCCATTCAATCATTCATCTGCAGTCAGGAGATTTCTGCATGATTATCGACTTCACCACCATGCCCGCCGATCGCGTCTATCACTGCATGACCCAATCCATTATCCCGCGACCGGTGGCCTGGGTGTTGTCCGAAAACCCGGAGGGTGACTACAACCTGGCGCCATTTTCCTTTTTTACCGCAGTAACGGCTGACCCGCCCATGATCATGCTGTCGGTAGGTCGCAAGCCCGACGGCGGTTTCAAGGATACACGGGTGAATATCGAAGAGCGCAAGAAGTTCGTGATCCACATCGCCCATAGTGAGATGGCTAAGGCGATGACTGAAACTTCCCGCAGCCTGCCCCACGGCGTTTCGGAAGTGGCGGAGAACGGATTGAAAACGGTTCCGTTCGACGGCTTCGAATTGCCACGGTTGGCAGACTGCCGGATCGCCATGGCCTGTGAACTGTTCCAACTGCAGGAACTGGGGCCAAATCGCCAATCCGTGATTTTCGGCCAGGTTCAACAACTCTACGTCGACGACGCTGCCGCAACCCGGGACGAGAAAGAGCGGCTGCGCATCGATGCCAACGCCATCGATGCCATCGGTCGGCTGGGCGGAGGCGAGTACGTCACTTTTGGCGAGGTGATCACGATCCCGCGCCCGGCCTGAGTCGATTCTCTCCTGGAGTCTGAGCCATCAGGCTCCGTAATAGCCAGGCGTCCGCTCGTTGGCTGATGGCTGATGCCGCACCAAACCCTCATCCTGGAAGTGGGTATCCCACCAGCACTGGGGCAATTGTTCATCCGAGGGGAAGACCAGATCCTGCTTGGTAAAGGGCTCTGGATCCTGGGTTTCCTCGCCCCAGAGGAATTGGCCGTCGACTTTATCCTTGAAGGGATTGGTCAGGGTGGTGACATCGGCGACTTCCACCAGGTGACCGGTTCGCGCGTGTTTCAGAAGCATGCGTACCTCCTCATACGGGCTGTCTGATTCAGCAGAATCCTGCCTTTATCCGTTGGGTCCTTTTTCTCCAACAGACGTGTTAGTCCGGAACGTTTTAGTCAGCGTTTCAGTCAGGATAGTCTCACGAACCTTACGTTGTACATCCCGCACTGGTTCAAAGACCATGGCGGGAGGTCAATAGCTCTCCGCAGTCTTTCACGGAAATGTCCCAGATCTGTCATAGAGGTGTCATTGCCTGACGCGACGCTGGCGGTGACAGTTTCAAGGCGGTGACATAGCGATTATGGGAGGCTGAGGTTCCTGATGCTTCAATACCGGAGTGTTTTCATCTCGGACGTTCACCTGGGTTCGCCGGATTGCCAGGCGGACTACCTTCTGGACTTTCTCGACAACGTACGGTGCGAAACACTTTACCTGGTGGGTGATATTATCGACCTGATCGCCATGCAGCGCCGGGTGCACTTTCCGAAATCCCATCAAGAGGTTGTACGGCGTCTGGTTCGCCTGGCGTCAGCGGGGACGAAAGTGATTTATGTGCCCGGCAACCACGACGAATTCCTACGCAACTTCTGCGGTCAGACTCTGGCCGGTATCGATCTCCGGCACAAGGTTGTCCACACGGCCGCGGATGGGCGCCGCTTCGTGGTCTGTCACGGCGACCAGTTCGACCAGGTGGTTCGCTGCAGTCCCTTCCTCTTACTGGTGGGCGATCGGGCCCATGGTTTCCTGCTCAAGTTGAATCGCTGGTACAACGTCTGGCGTCGGATGCGTAATAAGCCCTATTGGTCCCTGGCAGCCTGGGTAAAGCCTCGCATCGGTAAGGCTGCAGCCTTTATCCAGCGGTTCGAGATGGCGGCACTGACCGCGGCAGAGCGCGGACAATATGACGGTTATATTTGCGGGCACATCCACTCTGCCGGCTTCCGGCAGAGCACCGGTGGTCTCTATTGCAACGACGGGGATTGGGTGGAGCACTGCACAGCGCTGGTTGAGGGCTTCGATGGGGTATTGGAAATACTACACTGGTCCGAGCGCCCCCATATCGTCGAACGCGAACCAGAGCGGGTTCCTTCCCGCATCCCGGAATGGCACCCGGGAAATCTGGGCGATACATTATCCGGTAGCGCCGCGGCAAGGATGTCGCGGCACTAGTACCGTGCCGATGCTGGTTTGAAATGGTTTCAGGTCGCTATGCACCGGGCTTCGAGCGCGAGCGCTTGAGCTCGTCGCGCATTTTCAGCCGGGCTTCGCGGCGCATATCCGCCTCGTGGAAGCGGCGTTTCTGACCCTCGGTCTCGGGGACCACCTCAGGTACGGCGACCGGCTTGCCGGCTTCGTCCAGCGCCACGAATGTGAAATAGGCGGATATGATGTGCCTTTCCTCCCGGGTATAGCTGTTCTCGGCAATGACCCTCACACCGATTTCCATGGATGAATTCCAGGTCCTATTCACCGAAACCTTGAAAACCAGCGTATCGTTGCCCTTTGCCGGGGCCCGGAAGGCGAAGGAGTCGACGGCGGCCGTCACACAGACTCGCCCCGAATGACGCTCGCCCGCGACCAGACAGAGCCGGTCGCACTTCGCCATGATCATGCCGCCGAAGGCTGTCTGCTGGGCATTCAGGTCATTGGGAAACACCTTGTAGACGTGACTGTCGATAGCGGATGCAGAAACGGGTTTGCGTGATATATCAGTCATGGAAAAAGCCTTGAGGAATCCTTGGCATTTAGACGCTAAACTAACAATAAATGTCGCATCTACAGGTTATTGATGTCCCTGGCCAAACCAGGGGTGTCGCATCGAGTCGGGCCGGAACGAAGCGTAAGTACGCAGCCGTCATTAGGGAACACGTACGAAGGATAGCGCACCTTGCTCGATTATGACTCCCGGTCGCCATGGATTGGACGGGAACCAATTCAGGTGAGGTCGTCAGGATGAACGACTCTCTCAAGAGAGTTCAGGTTCCAACTATAAAAAACAATCTGAAGACTCGTCTTACACTGGCGTTTGGGCTTCTCACCGTTACGCTCACGCTACTCGTTGTAGCCTATGCCCAGGACATAGCGGTGCGTGAACTGCGTGAGCGTGTGGGCGTCAACCTCCAGGAAGTTTCGCAACAGGTGCGGGACAAGCTGGAGATGGGGCTGGAAGAACGCTACCTCGATCTGACGGTAGCATCGAGTATCCTCGCGCCCGAAATCGAGGTCGGTTCATTCGACGGGGTACAGGCTATGGTCAATGCCTTGCATATGACCTTTGAGGATTACGCCTGGATCGGATTTGCCGCCCTGGATGGTGATGTGCTGGTAAGTACCGGCGATATGCTCGAGGGCATTAACGTTGCTCATAGGCCCTGGTTCAAGGCCGCGCGAAGCGAGCCTTACCTGGGCGATGTGCATCGTGCATCGCTGCTTGATGCCATCCTCAACGCGGACGGCGGGGAGACCCTGAGGTTCGTCGATGTAGCGGTGCCCGTACGTTCTGCCGATAGCGGTGAGGTGCTGGGAGTCTTGGGGGCCCACCTCGACTGGGAATGGGCGCGTAAGCTGGAAAGCGCCATGCTCTCGCCCCTGGAAAACCGACTGGATGCGGATTTACTGGTTGTTGGCCAGGACTCGACCGTGTTGCTTGGCCCGCGGGGCCTCGAGGAGACGCTGCTTCACACTCGCTCCGTGCGCCAGGCACTGTCCGGCCGTTCAGGTTATGGCGTCGAGATTTGGAGCGACGGCGTTCGCTACCTGATCGGTTACAGCCAGACCCGCGACAGCCCCAATTTTGAGGGCCTCGGGTGGGCCGTCCTTGTCCGCAAACCGGTCGCCAGCGCTTTCGAACCCGCCCAGCATATTCGTAACGGCATCATTATCGCAGGCCTGGTGGCGGCCGCACTTTTCTGCCTGTTGGCCTGGCTTACAGCCCGGCGTGTATCACGGCCTCTGCTGGAGATGACCCGGGAAGCGGAAGCGATCGAGATCGGCGCACGCCATTCAGACATTGCCGTGCGTGACGACTTCGAAGAGGTGAGCGTACTGTCGCGGGCATTCAACCGAATGGTGCGTGGGCTCAGGAGCAAGGAAAGCGAGCTACTCAAACTCAATATCACCCTGGAAGAACGGGTGGCATCGCGCACTGAGGACCTTGAGTCTGCAAACCGCGCCTTACGTGAGGAAATTGCGACTCGGGAAACGCTTCGGGCCGAACGCGAGCGGATGATCCGCCAGCTCAAGGACCTCGCCAATACCGATGTCCTCACCGGTATCAGTAACCGGCGTCATTTTTTTGAGGAAGGGGAGCGGGTACTCAAGCGGGTTGAGCGACGCCACACCAAAGCTGCCGTCATCCTGTTCGACGTGGACCATTTTAAGCGTATCAATGATACCTATGGCCATGGCGTGGGCGACGAGGCACTCAAGCATTTGGTCGAGATCGCCAAACGGGCCACTCGGGACATCGACCTCCTGGCGCGTATCGGCGGCGAGGAGTTTGCTTTGCTACTGGAGGACGAAACCGGCGAGAACGCCGGGGACATCGCCGAGCGCCTGCGTAGTATGGTGGAAACAACACCGCTGGCCCTGCCTGATAAGGAGATCCATATGACGATCAGTCTGGGTATCGCGCGCATTGGAGAGTGTGAGGTCCCGACTCTGGATTTGCTCCTGGCCCACGCTGATCGCGCGCTTTATCGAGCCAAGGAGCGCGGCCGGAACCGGATAGAGCAGGCTTCCACCTGCGGCCCTGATCCCGTTTCCGAGGATGGTCGGGGCAAAAAAAAGCCCCTGGGGTGAGGGGGCAAAGAGATCAGCTTCCAAGAGAAGGTGGGCACAACCTGAAACTATTCCGGGCCCTGCTCGTGACCTTACGGGGTCTGCCTGGGTTTGAAAGAGTCCTGCAACAGAAAGTCCTCTCAAGTAGACTGCGATGCCTACAGGAGGCTCGCAGCCAGCGGGCATCCCTGCGTTCATTCGCGTCATGCTTATGGCTCAACCGTATCGGCAATTTTTAGAGTAATCAGCCTAGGAAAGTGTTGGTGTCGTCACAAAACGAAATGCTTTGGGAGAGTGGCCGGTTGCGTCTCGAGCGACCGGGCAAGGGCCAGCGCGACCTGCGGGCGTGGGACGCCGCAGATCCCCAGTTGGTCGAACAGGCGATGGTTCAGTTGGACGCAGTCCGGTCCGAATCGCAAGTAAATCCCCGCGTGGCCATTGTGGACGATAGCTTCGGTGCCCTGACATTGGCCTTGGGCCAATATGGTCCGATCAGCGTGGCCGACAGCGCGCTGTTGCAACCGTCGGTCACGATCAACGCCCGCCTCAATAGTCTGGAGGTTCCGGAGATTGCAGACTGGCGAATGCCGCCCGATGGGTGTTTTGACATCATAGTCCTCAAGATTCCGCGCCAGGTGGACTATCTCGAATACCTGCTGCGCTGGGTGAATGCCCACCTCGCGCCGAATGGGCGGTTGATTGCGGGCGGTATGATCAAGCATCTGCCAGATCGCTGTGCCCAGTTGTTCGAGGCGTTGATGGGATCAAACGAGCCCCTGCGTGCCCGCCAGAAGGCACGGGTCATCCTATCGCAACGGGGGACGGCTACGCTGGATGACTGGGACGGCCTTTGGCGTGGCTACACGCTGTCCGGGGGAGTAGGGCCAGTAAAGGCCTTGCCGGCTGTATTCGCACGGGAGCGGCTGGATATCGGCAGTCGGGAGTTTCTACCCTACGTTGTCTCGGCCATTGAATCGTTACCCGACGGAGCCAGGGTGCTGGATCTGGGCTGTGGAAATGGCGTGCTGGGACTCTCTGCCCTGGCGGCCCGGGATGATATTCGAGTTACATTCGCCGATGTTTCCAGCCAGGCCGTGGCCAGTGCTGAGCAGAACTGCTACGACAGCGGGTTCGGCGAGCGAAGCCGGTTCCACCATACTGACGCAGTGCCGGTGGGCGAGCGTTATGATCTCATCCTGTGTAACCCGCCATTCCACGAAGGTGGTGCCGTCGGCGATCATATTGCGCTGCGCATGTTTCGCCAGTCCGCAAAAGCACTCTCCGGACAGGGGCAGCTATTGGTCGTGGGCAACCGCCATCTGGGGTATCACGTCAAGCTACGCAATACCTTTCGTCAGGTGCAGCAGTTGGCGTCTTCACCCAAGTTCGTGGTGTTTGCCTGCCGTCATCGTTGAGGCGGCTTGTCGTATCCCATACGGGCAAGGGTGTCGACGATGGTTTGGGTCTGGCTGTCGATCTCGATATTGACCTGATCTCCCCCTGCCAGGTTGGCAAAGGTGGTGACACGCAGCGTTTCCGGTATCAGGTGAACATTAAAGGTGTCCTCGGTCACCGTGCCTATGGTGAGGCTGGCGCCCTCGACGGCGATATAGCCTTTGGCAAAGATGTACTTCATCCAGTCTTTAGGCACCTGGAACGTGAGCGTGAGGTTGTTTTCCGAGGCCTCGACACGTCGGACCGTAGCTGTGGTGTGCACGTGACCAGAAAGCAGATGCCCGCCGATCTCGTCGCCGATGCGTGCGGCGCGCTCGAAATTGACCCGGTGGTCCTCTTTCAGGTCGCCAAGGGTGGTCAATCGCAGGGTTTCCTGCATGGCATCGAAGTAGAGATGGTTACCCTGCTGGCGGGTGACGGTCAGGCACGTACCATTGATGGATACCGACGCGCCGATTTCGACCCCCTGGACGCGATCTTCCGGGAATTCCAGTACCAGGGTAGAGAGGCCAGGACGTTGATCGACCGCAACCACTCGGGCCTGACCTTGAACAATACCGGTAAACATGATGACTCCAGCGTCGGTTGGGCAGAGGCCGTAGGATAGCGAGACGCTCCCGGTCTGCCAAGCAGCGCGCGATCGGTAAAGGAATGCTCAAGTCATGTGTCTTGCTGCCGATACCTATAGTTAATAGCCATTAGTGAGTAACTAGTGAGTTAACGAAAGCGAAGTGAACAACGAGGTCTGGTGTGGCGGAGGAGAGGAAAGTGGCAACAACACAAGCGCGGACACGTCCATCTCCGGTATTGCAACCGGGACGGCCCGCCGATCCCGCTCCGCCGGTACCCGTCGCTGCTGAGACCGGGGTGGCGGCCCATGAGGTCCATCCGCCCATTCCTGTAGAAAGCGAACCGCCGGTTGCGGCGCCACTCGATGAGGGCGCTGGGTCTGCCGAAGACCAGAGTGCTCCCGAGGATGATCGGGAGGCATCAATGATGCGTCAGTCGGGGCGCCGCCGCTTGCTGCGTCAATGTGAACGGGTGCTGTTGCTGGATTTCAACACGCTTGCCATGCCGGACTGGCCGGATAATTTCACGATGGCCGCCGCCCGTCGTAGACGCGATATCTGGTTGTTTTCCGCTTCCCTCGCGGCCATTGTGTTTCTGGCCGGGGTGCCGGGCATCGTGCCCGCCTGGATAGCGGGTACCGGCTTTGGCGCCTTCGTGCTGATCGTCCTTGCGGGCATTCCTTTTGTGCGTCGGCTGTATAGCGGCCAGCCCAGCTATATCGATCTGCTACTGCGCCGACAGCACCGCATGCGGGAGGCTCGCAGTCACATCCAGCATCTAGAGGGCGCTGAAGGACTGGCGTGGCAGTGCGCGATGATGGCCGAGTTCAATCCCGCGCTGAGATCGCCTCGTTTCAGCGGGCTGGTCAACCTTTCCGAAAAACGTAGCCTGGCGCGGGAGTTGCGCCGCCGGGATCATATACGGCTGTTCCTTATCTACATGCTTGAGGCAGAGAAAGCCTATGAGCGTCTCCAGCATGCCTATTTCGAAGGCCACCAGACGGCCATCGACAAGGGTTGGGCACCGCCGGAGCCTACCGATGAGGTGACGGAGGAGGATCACGACGTCCCTCAACAGGCCACGGCCAGACCAGAGTAGCTTAGGTCGATCGCGTGTTGCTTACATCGTTGGATCAAATGGCGATCGCACCGAACAGGTTCATACTTCGAAGTCCGATAGGACTACGCCGTTCGCACTTACTCTGAGTCTGCATTGTGGTGCACGTTTGGCCACTTGTCCGGATCGAAAATGGTGCGACTAAGAACCTTTCCTGCCATTAGTGCACTTAAATAGTGCGAAATCGGGCAGTCAAAGAACCATTCGTTTCCTTCGGGTTGTCTTTTATTACGCTTAACTGACCGCGCTCCGGTGAAGCGTTCCTTTTTGGAACACTTCTTGTATGTCTGTGCACCCCTATAAAGCATCAAGGTGTAAGCAGTTGCTGCATCTTGTGGGTTCATCAGGTAAACGGGAGTTATAAACCGTGGAAACAACAAGTGCAGTGGAGACGCTGCTACAAGGTGCCAACACGCTTTTCCTGCTGCTGGGGGCCGTCATGGTCTTGGCCATGCACGCCGGCTTTGCCTTCCTTGAGGTGGGTACAGTCCGTCACAAGAACCAGGTCAATGCCCTGGTAAAGATCATGACGGACTTTGGTGTTTCAACCCTGGCCTATTTCTTTGTCGGTTACACCATTGCCTACCAGACAGACTTTTTCGCCAGTGCCACCGTACTGACGGAGGCCAATGGCTACGCACTGGTCAAGTTCTTCTTCCTGCTTACTTTTGCGGCGGCGATCCCGGCTATCGTCTCCGGCGGTGTTGCCGAGCGTGCTCGCTTCTATCCGTTGTTGGTAGCGTCGGCGCTTATTGTCGCGCTCGTGTATCCGTTCTTTGAAGGTATGGTCTGGAATGGCAACTATGGGTTCCAGGCCTGGCTCGAGTCCACCTTTGGCGCCGGGTTCCATGATTTTGCCGGGTCCGTGGTCGTACATGGTGTGGGTGGTTGGATCGCACTCGCTGCGGTGCTGATCCTCGGCGCCCGCAACGGTCGTTACCGCAACGGACGGGTGGTTGCGTTCGCGCCGTCCAACATCCCCTTCCTGGCGTTGGGCGCCTGGATACTGACGGTGGGCTGGTTTGGCTTCAACGTGATGTCTGCACAAACCCTCGATGGGATCAGCGGATTGGTCGCGGTGAACAGCCTGATGGCCATGGTCGGCGGGATCGTGGTGTCGATGCTGGTCGGCCGCAAGGACCCGGGTTTTATCCATAACGGACCGCTGGCAGGGCTGGTGGCGGTCTGCGCCGGCTCTGACCTCATGCATCCGATCGGCGCGCTGGTCACCGGTGGCGTTGCGGGCGCCTTGTTCGTCTACCTGTTCGAGTGGGCGCAGAATCGCATGACCCGCCTCGACGACGTACTGGGTGTGTGGCCGTTACATGGCATCTGTGGCGTATGGGGCGGTATTGCTGCCGGAATATTTGGCCAGGCCGGGCTCGGCGGTCTGGGCGGGGTCAGCCTGGGTGCGCAGGTTATCGGCTCTGTTGTCGGCGTGCTGGTCGCGTTTATCGGCGGCGCGATCGTTTACGGTCTGGTCAATCTGGTGAGTTCGCTACGCCTTTCCGAAGAGGAAGAGTTTGAAGGTGCCGACCTGAGTATTCACCGTATCGCGGCGACCTCGATGGATAATTGATCCTTCTCGTAGGGCTGGACAGGAAAGCGCAGGTGTTTCGGCATCTGCGTTTTTTTATGGATCGAAGATCTGGAGTAGGAGAGCGGAAGGGTGCCAGAACGGTGCATGCTTGACACACACTAAAGTCAAACGTATGTTTTAAACAAATGTTTGGCTTTCTGACGGGCAGAGCGTGTCTGTCTGGAGAAGCTGGGGAAATACTATCTAACCGGCGACATACTATGGCGCAGTCCGATACCGTTGATCGCATCCTCGATGCTGCTGAAGAGCTTTTCGCAGAGCGCGGATTTTCCGAGACCTCACTGCGCATGATCACCAGTAAGGCTAACGTTAATCTCGCCGCCGTCAATTACCATTTTGGATCAAAGAACGCACTCATTCAGGCCGTGTTCGCACGTTTTCTAACCCCATTCTCGGACACTCTGGAAAAAGCATTCGACGATCTCGAGCGTCGCTGCAACGGTCGACCGCCCTCGCTGCATCAAACGCTGTGGGCGCTCACCGAAAGTGCGGTGCGCATGCCGCACCGTAACGAGGACGGTATCTCCATTTTCATGCGTCTGTTGGGGCTGGCATACACACAGTCCCAGGGGCACCTGCGTAAATTCCTGGAAGAGGAATACAGCGAACCGTTCGGGCGTTTCATGGGGCTGCTCAAGGAGGCCACACCCCAACTGTCCGCGGTAGACCGCTATTGGCGCATCCAGTTCATGCTGGGCGCGACCGCGTTCACCATGTCCAGTAGCGACGCGCTGCGGGAGATCCTGGAGAACAAACTTGGGGTAGATACCACGGTGCAGGAAATCGCGGCGCGCCTGGTGCCTTTCCTTGCATCCGGGTTGCAGGCGTCAGATACGGTGGCTTTCCCGCAGACAGCCTGACACGCTGGGACTGTCTGTATCCTCGATAGCCATGTTCGCCTGACCTGCAACCCCCTTGCCACGCCGTAGAAAGCCTCCCGCTTTCGCCCGCAGAAATACCCTCTTGTATTGCCTGGCCGTCCTGGGCTCGGTAATCTCTGCGCCTGTAACCTACGATGGACCGTTGTCCCGATCGCGTCTTTGACCAGAGGTGCCTTTTGCTAACGGCTGAAGAAATACGGATCAGTATTCCCCGGCAAACGCTAACGGTTCAGATGAGTGACGGTAGTATTTGCCAGTATCCAGTATCCACTGCCAGTAATGGCCCCGGAGAAGCCAACGGCTCTGGCTGCACGCCCCGCGGGCGCCATTACGTCCGGGCGCGAATTGGGGCGGGGCAGCCACGAGGTTCTGTTTTCGTGGGCCGGCGCCCCACCGGCGAGATCTATTCCAGCCAACTCGCTGCCGAGCACCCCTCCCGGGACTGGATCCTGACCCGGATCTTGTGGCTTTGCGGGCGGGAGTCGGGAGTCAACCGGGGTGGTAATGTCGATTCCATGCGCCGCTACATCTATATCCATGGCACGCCGGATACTGAACCGATGGGCGTGCCCGCATCCCATGGCTGCGTACGTATGCGCAACGATGATCTGCTTGCGCTCTTTGATCATATCCGGGTCGGTACGCCGGTATTTATCGAATAGGGTACCGAACCGCCCTGAATGAACAGTCGGAATGTGAGTAAGGGGCCCCGTGTGCCCTGAAGGAAATCAACTGTAGACAACCAGGAGACAAGGTGTGGAAGAAGCGCCTGAGAGGCTGAATCGCTGGATCGAGAATTACAGCTTGCTTTCGCAGGAGTGGCGCGTCGCCATCGTCGTTTTCGCGCTTGTGCTGGCTACGGCGGTGATAGCCTTTACCATTAGCCGTATCATCGTGCGGCTGGAAAACAAGTTCAGCAAGACCAACAACCTCTGGGACGATGCGCTCCTCCATGCCTTGCGCAAACCGGCGATTGGCTTCGTCTGGCTGCAGGGCGTCTACTGGGCCGCTGCGCTGGCCCACCGCTATTCCGAAGCCGAGATCTTCAAGGCGAATCAAATGGTACTCCGCCTTGGCCTGATCTGGCTGCTGGTCTGGTTCCTCTGGGGCTTCATCAAGCAGGGCGAAAAGATCCTCGCTTCTCCGGCCAAGATGCGCAAGCCGATGGACTATACGACCGTGACTGCGGTCAGCAAACTGGCTCGCGCTGTGGTCTTCATTACAGCGGCCCTGATTATTATGCAGTCCCTGGGATACAGTATTTCAGGCGTCCTGGCCTTTGGAGGTATCGGTGGTATCGCCATCGGCTTTGCCGCCAAGGACCTACTGGCCAATTTCTTCGGTGGTCTCATGGTCTACATGGACAGGCCGTTCAAGGTGGGGGACTGGATTCGCTCGCCGGACCAGGAAATCGAAGGCACGGTGGAACACATCGGCTGGCGCCTCACCACTATCCGTACTTTCGACAAGCGACCACTCTACGTGCCGAATGCAGTGTTCACCCAGATCTCAGTGGAAAACCCATCGAGGATGACTAACCGGCGCATCTACGAAACCATTGGCATCCGTTACCTGGACGTGAGCCAGATCAGTTCCATCGTATATGACATTCGGACCATGCTTGAGGAACATGAAGAGATCGACAGCGAGCAGACGCTGATCGTCAACTTCCTCAAGTTCAACGAATCCTCCCTGGACATCATGATCTATACCTTCACCAAGACGGTGGAGTGGGTGAAGTACCACGCGATCAAGCAAGACGTGCTGCTGCAGATCAGCGAGATCATCAATAGCTACGATGCCGAGGTGGCTTTCCCCACCAGGACCTTGCACCTGGCGGATGCCATACGCCTTGATTCGCCGCGGCAGGAGAGCCGGAAAGAGGAAAGCGAGGAGGAGAGCCGCAGGAAGGGTGAGGACCGCCCTTCTTACCGGGAAGAGAATGCCATCGAGAACTACGAAAACAACCCCAAGGCTGACCATACCACCCAGGGAGATGCCGACTAATGACGCAAGCAGCTACATCGGCCAAAGAGATAACGACGCCGACTATCGGTATCGTTGGCGGTACCGGCCTGACTGAGCTCGAAGGTCTGGAGATAACAGGGGAGAAGACCATCACGACGCCATGGGGCGCGCCTTCCGCACCGCTCGTTACCGGCAATCTCAGTGGTGTTCCGGTTATCTTTCTCGCCCGCCATGGCAACCCGCACCGGATCCCGCCTCATCAGGTGAATTACCGTGCCAACCTTTGGGCCCTTCGGGAAGCCGGCGTCCGGACGGTTATCGGCGTCAATGCCGTGGGCGGTATTCATGCAGCCATGGGCCCAGCCCAGATCGTCATACCCGACCAAATGGTGGACTATACCTGGGGGCGTGGCCACACCTTTTTCGAAGGCGATATCGAGCACGTGACCCATATCGATTTCACCTACCCGTACACTGAGACACTGCGCCAGGCGCTAAAGACGGCGGCACTGGATGAAGACGTGCATTGCGTGGATTTCGGTGTCTACGCGGCCACCCAGGGGCCGCGGCTGGAAACGTCGGCGGAGGTCCGGCGACTGGAAAACGATGGTTGCGACCTGATCGGAATGACTGGCATGCCCGAGGCAGCATTGGCGGCAGAGCTGGAACTGGATTATGCCTGTCTGGCCTTGGTGGTGAACTGGGCAGCGGGGAAGTCCGATCACATCATTACGATGGATGAAATCCAGGAGGCAATCGACGCCGGCATGTCCGGCGTGCGGGCCATCCTGGCCCGGTTTATCCAGCAGGACTACAGGCCGGTCGACCGGCCCTGAGATTTATTTCTCCATCAACTATTGCGTACTGGCGCTTCCGCTCTGGTCTGCGATCGGTTTGAAGTAGACCAGCAGCCCCAGGGATGGTGAGTCCAGATAGTGGATTTCCTCGCTGCGCATGCGGCGGGTCTCGTGGAGCCACGTCAGCAGTTGCTTGTCGGAGGTTGGCTCGGTGCGAAGATCAGTCACGGTGAATTCGTCGCCCGCAGAGCGCGAGCCCATATACGGATCGTTCGCCGCCAGGGGATTGTCCTGGCTGACTTCCGACTGTTGCGGCTCGAGACTCCCGTCCTGGTTCACGCCGTCCTGCATGGATTTTTCTGGCGCCGGTTCCCAGTGGTTGAGATGCGCCGTGACGTGCAGGTAGCGGATACGGTCGATGTCGATGTAGCCCTGTACTTCCCGCTCGCCGGCTTCCTCGAGCATTTCCCCCAGCGCAATCCGCAAGGGTTCTCCCTGGTAATCCGGTGGAAACGACTGGGTCCAGCCGGTCGCCATCAGCACGCGGTAGCGACCGCTGTTCTCGAGCCGGGCTGCCGCTGAATTGAGATACAGGTTATTACGGGGAATCAGGGATAGATCGGAGGTGACCTGGCCGCCGGGACCGACCACCCAGAGCTGTTTCTCAACATCAGGGTTGGCCTCGGGGCGGCGCGTCTGCATTTCCTCGCCAATCGACGAGGCGGCGTCAAGACGCTCGAACAGAACCAGTTCGGCCCGGTAGAGATTGTCCTGGGCCGTTGCTGTTCCGGATGCTGACATCAGGGCGGCTGCGAAGGCCAGTGGCGCCAGCCACCGGTTCTGGAAATCCTGCAAAACTCCATACTCCCGTTTCTGGGCCAGCCATGCCGGCCGTGGGCGGCGCTCGGTCATGCGGGGCGTTTCTCCAGCTCCGTGAGCATGTCCGCGACGCCGGCAAGTTTACCATCGGTCGAGGTATCCTTCAGCCTGAAGCGGAAGGTGTTGGCGCCCTCAAGTTTATAGGATTGCGGTGCGCCCTGGACTTTCTGGACAAGAATTAACGGATCGACCGGTGTGGTGTTGCCGAATTCCAATCGGCCCCATTCGCTGCCGGCATCGATCTTGGTGATGCCGAGCGCTTCCGCGCGGATGCGCGCCTGAGTCTGGCGTATCAGGTTCTTGGTCTGGTCCGGCAGCAGGCCGAAGCGGTCGATCATCTCGACCTGCAGCTCCTTGAGCTCATCCTGGCTCTTGGTACTGGCGATCCGTTTGTAGAGCATTAACCGGTTATGCACATCCGGCAGGTAGTCTTCCGGAATCAGCGCCGGAATGCGCAGGTTGATCTCGGTGCCATGGCTGAGTGGTAGCTCCGCGTTTGGCGTGCGCCCCTCGCGGATCGCCTTGACGGCTTCGTCCAGGAGCTCCATGTAGAGTGTAAAGCCGATGCTCTCGATCTGGCCGCTCTGTTCCTCGCCCAGCAGCTCGCCGGCGCCGCGGATTTCCAGGTCTTGGGTTGCCAGCATGAACCCCGCACCCAAATCCTGCGCCAGGGAAATGGCTTCCAGCCGCTTCTCGGCATCGGCGCTCAGGCTCTTCGGCGGCGGGGTCAGCAGGTAGGCATATGCTTGGTGGTGAGACCGGCCGACACGGCCGCGCAATTGGTGCAGCTGGGCCAGGCCGAACTTGTCTGCGCGCTCGATAATGATGGTATTGGCGCTGGGGATGTCGATGCCGGTCTCGATGATCGTGGTGCATACCAGCACGTTGAAGCGCTTGTGGTAGAAGTCAGACATGATCTGCTCGAGCTCGCGCTCGCGCATCTGGCCATGGGCGACGCCGACCCGGGCTTCGGGGATCATCTCGCGCAGGTCGGCCGCGGCTTTCTCGATGGTACTGACTTCGTTGTGCAGGAAGTAGACCTGGCCACCCCGGAGGATTTCCCGCAGGACCGCTTCCTTCACCATGGCGTCCTCGCGCTGCCGCACGAAGGTCTTCACCGACAGGCGCCGGGCTGGCGGGGTGGCAATAATGGACAGATCCCGCAGGTGGCCCATGGCCATGTTGAGCGTACGCGGGATTGGCGTTGCCGTCAGGGTTAACAAGTCCACCTCGGCCCTGAGTGCCTTGAGTCGCTCTTTCTGCTGCACGCCGAAGCGGTGTTCCTCGTCGATGATCACCAGTCCCAGGTTCTTGAACTTCACATCGCCCTGGATCAGCTTGTGGGTGCCGATCACGATATCTGCCTTGCCAGCTTCGATGTTTTCGAGGGTCTGGCTTGCCTGCTTACCGGTACGAAAGCGGCTCAGCAACTCGACGTTGATGGGCGTATCGGCAAAGCGGTCACGGAAGGACTCATAGTGCTGCTGGGCGAGCAGGGTGGTCGGCACGAGCACGGCGACCTGCTTGCCGGAATAGGTTGCAATAAAGGCGGCCCGCATGGCCACTTCCGTCTTGCCGAAGCCCACATCACCGCAGACCAGACGGTCCATCGGGCGCTCACTGGTCATGTCTTCCATAACGGCATCGATTGCCGCTTGCTGGTCCGGGGTTTCCTCGAACGGGAACCCGGCGGCGAAAGCCCGGTAGTTTTCTGCCGGGTCATCGAAGACAAAGCCTTTGCGGGCTTCCCGTCGGGCGTAGACATCGAGCAGTTCGGCGGCGGTGTCGCGGATCTTCTCCAGCGCTTTTTGCTTGGCCTGGCTCCAGCGGTCGGTACCGAGCTTGTGCAGTGGGGCCAGGTCGTTATCCGTCCCGGCGTAACGGGAGATCAGGTGCAGACTGGAGACAGGCACATAGAGTTTGGCGTTGTCCGCATACTCAAGGGTCAGGAATTCCTCGGCATTGTCCTTGTCCACGGCGATAGTCTGCAGGCCTTGGTAGCGGCCTACGCCGTGATCGATGTGGACCACCGGGGCGCCGATGCGCAATTCCGACAGGTCGCGGTAGCTGGCATCGTTGATTTCCGTAGGCTTTTCGCGGCGCCGCTGCTGGAGTACGCGCTCGCCAAAGAGTTCAGTCTCGGTAATGAGTGCGAGCTGATTTTCGGTTAGCTGATACCCCGCATCGAGTGGTGCCACGGTGATGGCCAGGTCGGCGTTGCTCTGGATAAATGCGGCCCAGTCGCCGATAGGCTCGGGACGCAGCTTGTAGTCCGCCAGGTTCTCGATCAGGGCCTCGCGTCGGCCTGCCGATTCGACACAGAGCAGCGTGCGCCCCTCGAATCCGTTAAGGAAGTCCCGTAGCCGGTGGGCCGGATCCTGGGCCTTGCCGTCCATCGCAACGCGGGGCAGGGCGGCTGTGGCACAGGTGCGCTCACGCGCGCCGGCATCGGCAAACTCGGTCTGTACGGTTACGCGGGCAAAATTTTTCAGCTGGCGGTAGCACTCGTCCTTGGCCATGAATAGGTATCGAGGCTCGAGGATCGGGCGCATGCGATCGTAGCGGCGATCCTCGTAGCGGGTCTCGGCCTCTTCCCGGGCGTGATCGATGGCGGGTTCAAGGCCGGCTGAGGTGAAGACCTGTGTATTGTCTGGCAGGTAGTCGAACAGTGTTGCCGTCTCTTCGAAAAACAGCGGGAGGTAGTACTCGATACCCGGCGGGGTGATGCCCTGGCTCACGTCCTTGTAGATCGGCGCGTCCTTGTCGGCGTGCGGGAAGTGCTCGAACCAGCGGTTGCGGAAGCTGGAGCGTGCCTCCTTGTGCCAGGGAAATTCGTTGGCCGGGAGCAGTTCTATGCGTTCGATACGGTCTACGGAACGCTGGGTCTCCGGATCGAAGGTGCGCAAGGTCTCGATCTCATCATCGAACAGGTCGATCCGGTAGGGTTGGGCCGCGCCCATGGGAAAAATATCCAGGATGGCGCCACGGACCGCATATTCGCCGTGCTCGTAGACATTCTCGGTATGGCGATAGCCGGCTGCTTCGAGCTGTTGGCGCCAGCTGTCGATTTTCAGGGTCTGACCCACTTCCAGTAGCAGGGTATTGCCCTGCAGGTAGGAAACCGGCGCCAGCCGATGCATCAATGTTCGGGCCGGGACCACCAACAGCCCGCATTGCGCCTGGGGCAAACGATGCAATGTACGGATCCGGCGCGAAATAATGTCCTGGTGCGGCGAGAACATGTCGTAGGGCAGGGTTTCCCAGTCGGGCAGGGAGAGCAATTCGAGCCCATCGTCGCTGATGCCGCCCTGGTCTTCGTCTGCTGCCAGCCCAAGGAAAAAACGCAGTGACTGCTCCAGACGGATCGCCTCGTCCGTCGAGGCTGTAATCACCAGGGTCAGTCCGCCATGGCTGCGTGCACCCTCGCAAATCGCCAAGGCTTGGCTGCTACCGTGCAAGCCGCTCCAGATTTCATGGTTCGAGGGGCGGCTGGGCAGCTTGGGTGCGATCAGGGCCTGCGGTGTGGCGACTGGACTCATAGCGTTGCGGCTTTCCTGGCTAGTCTGGAATTAAGCGGGCATTGCCCTCGATAGTTTCGACGGTTACTGCGTTGGGCGCGATGGTAAAGGCCCTTGGAGATATAGGCCCCTATATTGGGAGGCTCATTCTAGCGGGCGGAATCTGGGCTGTCATGACTGTAATGCCAGGGCTCTTCCTTGGGCTTGTTCGCCAGCTTCTTAAATTGGATAATAACCGCCCAATTTGTGCGGGTTAGCGGGCTTTTCCGCTGCCTATCAATGTCTAAACACCAGAGGTTTACGCGTGAGTCACGAGCAGATGAACGAGCACCTGTCCGCCTGGACTGAAAGAGAATCCATGGCGGAGGCGATGATTCCCCTGATCGGCCGCCTGTATCGCAAGAACAATGTGGTCACGTCAATTTACGGTCGTGCAATCATCAACCAATCCACGATTGGCATCATCAAGGCTCACCGTTTTGTGCGTCAGGTTGAGCACAACGAACTATCTGTCCACGACACGCTTCCTATCCTCGAAATCCTTGACAAGCTCGACCTTGGTCGCGCCCACATCGACATCGGCAAACTGGCCGTGCGCTTCAAGGAGCAGGGCAGTGGCAGCTCCCTGGAAGAATTCCTGCGGGAGGAAATCGGCGAAGTCGTCGGCAAGTATCAGGAGCAGTGCCACGAAGAGTCCTGTCGTGACACCAAAGACGTGGTGCTCTACGGCTTCGGCCGGATTGGCCGTCTGCTGGCGCGTATCCTGATCGAAAAAGCGGGTGGCGGTAACAATCTGCGTCTGCGCGCGATTGTCGTACGCCAGGGTGGTGCCGAAAATGATCTGGAGAAACGTGCCAGCCTACTGCGCCGGGATTCGGTACACGGTTCCTTTAAAGGCACCATCACCGTCGATGAGGAAAATAGCGCCCTGATCGCCAACGGCAACTTTATCAAGGTGATCTACTCCGACGGTCCGGACAAGCTGGACTACACCGACTACGGCATCAACAACGCCATTATCATCGACAATACCGGTAAGTGGCGCGACGAAGAGGGCCTTGGCCTGCACCTGAAGTCCAAGGGGGCCAGCCGCGTTATCCTGACCGCACCGGGTAAAGGCAATATCAAGAACATCGTCTACGGCATCAACAATGGTGATATCACCGAGGATGATCGCATCCTGTCGGCCGCGTCCTGTACCACGAACGCGATTACGCCGGTATTGAAGGCGATCCATGACGAGTTCGGGATCATCGATGGTCACGTGGAAACCGTGCACTCCTACACCAACGACCAGAACCTGATCGACAACTATCACAAAGGCTCGCGTCGTGGCCGCAGTGCGCCGCTGAATATGGTTATCACCGAAACGGGTGCCGCCAAGGCCGTGTCCAAGGCACTGCCAGAGCTGAAAGGCAAACTGACCGGCAACGCGATCCGGGTACCGACGCCCAACGTCTCCATGGCGATCCTGAACCTGAACCTGAGCAAGGACGTGACCGTCGAGTCCGCCAACGATTACCTGCGGGAGATGGCGCTGCACTCCGAGTTGCAGAAGCAGATCGATTTCGTCAACTCGCCGGAAGTGGTGTCTACCGATTTCGTGGGCTCCCGTCACGCCGGGGTGGTCGACGCCCAGGCGACGATCGCCAACGGTAATCGGCTGATCCTGTACGTTTGGTACGACAACGAGTTTGGCTACAGTGCGCAGGTTATCCGTTGCGTAAACCAGATGGCCGGTGTGACTTACCCGATCTTCCCGTCACGCGTACGCTGATCGGTCCGATTTGATCGGTTATGGCTATCCAGCCGTGGCCGGCGAATCTCCGGCGCCCCGTTAGGTCCAAGCCTTTCGGGGCGTTTTTGTTTGGCCCTTGGCTGTGTGCAAGTGGCCGTAGCTGTTGGGCGCGCGGGAGGGTTTGGACGGGTTGTGGGCCACTACGTAACCGAGCGTAAAGTAGGGGGTGTTCTGGTGGAAATGACGCGTCTGACTCTCTATAATTGGCGCGATTTTGGGTACGTCTGGCTGCTGAAACTTCACCCTTCAACCAAACACCCGGTCTCACCAGGTGCTTGATTTCGCCGGTCCTGGGCGCTTTCGCGTCAATTCGGGGCTATCCTGGAGTTTTTCCCGGACGTGACTAATCCATAGAAAGTTTCTGATGATTGGACGGGGCTAAATGATTAAGATCAAAAAAGGCCTGGATCTTCCCATCAGTGGCGCTCCCGAACAGACTATTACCGAAGGCAAGCCCGTGCGCAGCGCTGCGCTAATTGGTTTTGACTATAACGGTATGAAGCCAACGATGGCGGTTCAGGAGGGCGACCGCGTCAAGCGGGGCTCGCTGCTGTTTACGGATAAGAAGACCGAGGGTGTTCGATACACTGCACCGGCTGCGGGTGTGGTGAAAGAAATCAATCGCGGTGAACGCCGGGTATTCCAGTCGGTCGTCATCGAGATCGATGGCGACGAGGCGGAAGGCTTTGCTCGCTACGAGTCCAGTCAGCTTGGCGCTCTGGAGCGTCAGCAGGTGGTCGACAATCTGGTCGAGTCCGGACTCTGGACCCTGTTCCGGACGCGCCCATACAGCAAGGTGCCGGAAATCGACTCCGCACCGCATTCCATCTTTGTCTCAGTCATGGATACCAATCCGCTGGCTGCAGACCCCACCGTCATCATCAAGGACGACCCGAAATCTTTTGAGAACGGCCTGCGTATCCTGGGCAAGCTCACCAACGGTAAGGTGTTCGTGGTTGGCAAGCCAGGTTCCGACGTTTCCGTACCCAAGGACGACCAGGTGGAAGTGCGTCAGTTTGATGGCGTCCACCCCGCCGGTAATGTGGGTACCCATATCCATTTTCTGGATCCCGTCGTGGGTGACAAGGTGGTCTGGTCCATCGGCTACCAGGACGTCATGGCCATCGCGCGTCTGTTCGAGACTGGTGAAGTGCCATCTGAGCGTATCGTGGCCCTGGGCGGTCCCAAAGCGACCAAGCCGCGCCTCATCCGCACCCGTGTAGGTGCAAGTCTGGATGAGTTGCTCGAAGGCGAGCACGATACGTCTGTCGACGTGCGCGTCGTTTCCGGCTCCGTGTTCGGTGGTCGTACCGCACGCGGCTCCTGTGCCTATCTGGGTCGCTATGCGAATCAGGTAAGTCTGCTTGAAGAGGGCGACAAGCGGGACTTCATGGGGTGGATGTCACCCGGTACCAACCGTTTCTCGACGCTAAATATCTATCTCTCCAAGCTGACCCGTGGCCGTCGTTTCAACCTGACCACGACAACGAATGGCAGTGAGCGTGCAATGGTGCCCATCGGAGCCTACGAGGACATCATGCCGCTGGATATCCTGCCGACGCAGCTGCTGCGCTCGCTGATTGTGGGCGATACCGAAATGGCCCAGAAGCTGGGATGTCTCGAGCTGGACGAAGAAGACCTTGCCCTGTGCACCTTCGTTTGTCCCGGCAAATACGAGTATGGCCCTATCCTGCGTCAGAACCTGACCCGCATCGAGATCGAGGGCTAAGCACATGGCATTAAGAGAGTTCCTCAACGGTATCGAGCACCACTTCGAAAAAGGTGGTAAGTACGAGCGCTGGTATGCGCTCTACGAAGCGGTCGACACCATTTTCTATTCGCCGAGCAGCGTGACGTCCACGACGTCGCACGTTCGCGACGGTATCGACCTTAAACGCATCATGATCACGGTCTGGTTCTGTGTCTGGCCGGCGATGTTCTTCGGCATGTGGAACATTGGTTACCAGGCCAATTCATTCCTGGCTGCTACTCCGGATGCCATGATGGGTGATGGTGGCTGGCGTACAGCTATCATCTCCGCGCTGGCAGGCAACGACCCGGGCAGCATCTGGGACAACCTGGTCTACGGTGCGGCCTACTTTATCCCGGTTTATGCCGTGACCTTCATTGTCGGCGGCTTCTGGGAGGTTCTGTTCGCGACGGTTCGTCGTCACGAGGTGAACGAGGGGTTCTTCGTGACCTCCATCCTCTTTGCCCTGATTTGCCCGCCCACCATTCCACTGTGGCAGGTAGCTTTGGGTATCACCTTCGGTGTCGTTATCGGCAAGGAAGTGTTCGGCGGTACTGGCAAGAACTTCCTGAACCCGGCGCTCACTGGCCGTGCGTTCCTCTACTTCGCCTATCCGGCGCAGATCTCTGGCGATACCATTTGGACGGCCGTTGATGGTTTCAGTGGCGCAACGGCTCTGAGCATGGCAGCGTCCGGCGGTATGGACGCGGTAAGGGAGTCCATGACCTGGGCGCAAGCCTTCTATGGCACGATCCAGGGGTCCATCGGTGAAACCTCCACGCTGGCCATCCTGATCGGCGGCCTGATCCTTCTGGGCATGAAGATCGCATCCTACCGCATCGTGGGCGGGGTAATGATCGGCATGATCGCGACTACCTTGCTGCTCAACGCCATAGGTTCGGAAACCAATCCGATGTTCGGTGTGCCTGCGCATTGGCACCTGGTCATGGGTGGATTCGCTTTCGGGATGATGTTCATGGCAACCGATCCTGTATCTGCGGCCATGACCAACACCGGCAAGTGGGCCTTCGGTATCCTCGTCGGCTTGATGACCGTGCTCATCCGCGTGGTCAACCCGGCCTTCCCGGAAGGCATCATGCTCGCCATCCTGTTCGCTAACCTGTTTGCGCCGCTGATGGATCATTTCGTCGTGCAGGCCAATATCAAACGGAGGCTCGCCCGTGGCTAAGAAGAAGGAAACCGTTTCCCGCACGGTTGTCGTAGCCCTGGCGCTGTGCATCGTCTGTTCGGTCATCGTTTCGACCGCGGCGGTTGTGCTCAAGCCGGCTCAAATAACCAACCGTAACCTCGACATGAAGACCAATATCCTGGCCGCAGCCGGTATGTTGCAGCCAGGTGCCAGCGCTGATGAAATCGAGGAGCAATTCCAGCGATTTGACGTCAGGCTGGTCAATCTGGAATCTGGCGAATATGTCGACCCGCAATCTATCGGCCTGAATGACGCTATGGCCTACGACCAGTACCGAGCTTCGGCGGATCCCGAAATGTCGGAAGACATTCCGTCTTCCGAAGATAAGGCTGGCATCAAGCGCCAGGCCGACATCGCCAAGGTGTTCGTGCTGCAAACGAATGGTGAGCTCGAGCGCATTGTACTGCCGATTCACGGCTACGGCTTGTGGTCTACGCTATACGGCTTTGTCTCTCTCGAAGGCGATGCCAATACCATCGAAGGTCTTGGTTTCTATGCCCATGCGGAAACACCGGGCCTGGGGGGCGAAGTCGATAACCCGAAGTGGAAGGCTCAATGGGTTGGCAAGAAGGTATACGGCGAAAACCTGGAAGAGCCCGAGATCCAGTTGGTCAAGGGTGGTGTCGATCCCAATGCACCTGATGCTGAACACAAGGTCGATGCGCTCTCCGGAGCGACGCTGACCAGCCGTGGTGTACAGCAGCTGGTTAACTTCTGGATGAGTGAACGTGGCTTCGCGCCCTACCTCAACAAGCTTCGCGAAGGGGAGGTCTGACCATGGCGGATGTAAGTGCAAAGCAGGTTCTCTTCGAACCCATATTCAATAACAACCCCATCGCCCTTCAGATCCTGGGGATCTGTTCGGCGCTGGCGGTGACCAGTAGCCTTAGCGTCACAATGGTTATGTGTGCTTCGGTTATTGCGGTTACCGCATTTTCAAACCTCTTTGTTTCCGTCGTGCGTTCGCAAATCCCGAACAGCATACGGATCATTGTGCAGATGACGATCATTGCGTCGCTGGTCATCGTGGTCGACCAGATCCTCAAGGCCTATGCCTACGAGATCAGTAAACAGCTGTCGGTGTTTGTTGGTCTGATCATCACCAACTGTATCGTCATGGGTCGCGCGGAAGGCTTTGCGATGCAGAATGGTCCGCTACTGAGCTTCCTGGACGGGATCGGTAATGGTCTGGGCTATTCGGTGATGCTGATCGTCATTGCATTCTTCCGCGAATTGCTGGGCTCTGGCTCTCTGTTCGGCGTGGCGCTGATGCCGGTGGTGAACGATGGTGGCTGGTACGTCCCGAACGGTCTCATGCTGTTGCCGCCGAGTGCCTTCTTTATCATCGGTCTGTCTATCTGGGGCCTTCGTGCCTGGAAACCGGACCAGGTGGAAGCGCCTGATTACAAAATGTCCCGGCACAAAGTTAAGGAGGCCTTCTGATGGAGCATTACATCAGCCTTATCCTGAGGGCCGTCTTTGTTGAAAACATGGCGCTGGCGTTCTTCCTGGGGATGTGTACGTTCCTGGCCATCTCCAAGAAGATCGAAGCTGCGCTGGGTCTCGGTATCGCCGTTATCGTGGTGCTGACCTTGACCGTCCCGGTGAACAACCTGATCTACAACAACGTACTTCGTGAGGGTGCGCTGTCGTGGGCCGGACTTCCCGAGGTGGATCTGAGCTTCCTGGGCCTGCTGACCTATATCGGTGTTATCGCCGCGATGGTTCAGATCATGGAAATGATCCTGGACAAGTACATCCCCGCGCTATATGCCGCCTTGGGTGTTTTCCTGCCATTGATTACCGTGAACTGCGCCATTATGGGTGCCTCACTGTTCATGGTCGAGCGTGACTACACCTTCGGCGAGAGTCTGGTTTACGGCTTCGGCGCCGGTCTGGGCTGGGCGTTGGCGATTGTCGCGCTGGCAGGCATCCGTGAAAAACTGAAGTATAGCGACGTACCCGAGGGCCTGCGTGGCCTGGGCATCACCTTCATCACGGTGGGCCTGATGTCGCTGGGCTTCATGTCGTTTTCCGGTATTTCCCTGTAAGTCATCCGGCACACGGTTAATAACGATTAAGGCGAGACCATGAATACAGAAATCATTCTCGGCGTGGTCATGTTTACTGTCATCGTGCTTGCACTGGTGGCGGTTATCCTGGCGGCGCGTTCCAAGCTGGTCAGTACCGGCGCTGTAACGATCGAGATCAACGACGACCCTGAGCACACGCTCAAGACCGAAGCCGGCGGCAAGCTGCTCGGTACCCTGGCCGGCAACGGCATCTTCCTGTCTTCCGCGTGCGGCGGGGGCGGTACCTGCGCGCAATGCAAGTGCAAGGTGCTTGACGGTGGTGGCTCCATGCTGCCGACGGAAAAGACCCATTTCACCAACCGTGAAGAGCGTGAAGGCTGGCGCCTGTCCTGCCAGGTCCCTGTAAAACAGGACATGAAGATCGAAGTGCCGGAAGAGTTTTTCGGTGTGAAGAAATGGGAATGCGAAGTGGTGTCGAACCACAACGTGGCCACCTTCATCAAGGAACTGGTGCTGAAGCTGCCCGAAGGTGAGGAAGTCGACTTCCGAGCCGGCGGCTACGTCCAGCTCGAATGTCCTCCCTACGAGATCGACTTCAAGAATTTCGATATCGAGGAGGAGTTCCACGAGGATTGGGACAAGCACGATATCTGGCGCTACAAGGCCATTAACAAGGAAGAGGTCATCCGTGCCTATTCCATGGCGAACTACCCGGAAGAGAAGGGTGTCCTCAAGTTCAACATCCGTATCGCTACACCGCCGCCGGGTACTGAGCACCCGCCGGGCCTCATGTCCACTTATGTTTTCAATCTTAAGCCGGGTGATAAGGTCACGGTATTCGGTCCGTTTGGTGAGTTCTTCGCCAAGAAAACCGAAGCGGAAATGGTGTTCATTGGCGGTGGTGCGGGCATGGCACCCATGCGCTCCCACATTTTCGACCAGTTGAAGCGACTGAACTCCAAGCGCAAGATCAGCTTCTGGTACGGCGCACGCAGTGTCCGTGAAATGTTTTATGTCGAGGACTTCAACCAGCTGGCGGAGGAAAACGACAACTTCGAATGGCATGTGGCGCTGTCCGACGCACTACCGACGGACAACTGGGAAGGCCCGACAGGCTTCATCCACAACGTTCTGTACGAAAACTACCTCAAGGACCATCCCGCACCTGAGGACTGTGAGTACTACATGTGTGGGCCCCCCATTATGAACGCGTCCGTCATCAAGATGCTGAAGGACCTGGGTGTCGAGGACGAAAACATCATGCTGGACGATTTCGGGGGTTAATACGACTGCATGAAATCCAGCATGATCTGGCCCGCCTTGGTGGCGCTGCTTTGCAGCGCCGCCCTGGCGGGCTGTTCGTTTGAGCCTGACCGTGAAATTTGGGAAATAAGTGGCCCGGTTTTCGGAACCCAATATCATATCAAGGTCGCATTGACCGACGATGAAGGGCGTCTGGAAAATCTGGCTGGAGGGATCACCGGCGTTCTGGAAGACGTGGACGCGGCGATGTCGACCTGGCGGGAAGACTCCGAACTGTCCCGTTTCAACCGCCAAGAGCGGAAAGGGGAGTGGTTTCCGGTATCCGACCCGCTGTTTGAAGTGCTTACAGAGGCGCAGCGCGTCAGCAGGTTAAGCGAAGGAGCTTTCGACATCACCGTAGGACCTGTGGTCAATCTTTGGGGATTCGGGCCAGAGGCACGCCCCGACCAGGTGCCGACGGACGATGTGCTGGCCCAGCGTATGGCTGACACGGGGTACGAGAAGCTTGAGCTGAATGCCGGGGATAAGACTATTCGCTCCGACTTTCCGCTTTATCTCGACCTGTCTGCTATTGCCAAGGGCTATGCGGTGGATGCTGTAGCCAGATATCTGGCGGACGCCGGAGTTGAGGCATATCTGGTCGAGATCGGCGGCGAAGTGAACGCCCACGGACGTAAGCCTGACGGCGAGGTCTGGCGACTGGCCATCGAAAAGCCGGTATCCCGGGAACGTACGGTGCAGCAGGTCGTGGCGCTGGAAAACCGCGCGATGGCGACCTCAGGCGATTACCGTAACTATTACGAGGCCGACGGAAAACGGTATTCGCATACGATCGATCCGGCGACGGGGCATCCGATCGGCCATCGGCTGGCATCGGTTTCGGTGATCACCGAAGACTGTATGACGGCAGATGCCATGGCAACCGCCCTGAATGTCATGGGCGAGGAACGGGGCTATGCATTTGCAGTCCAACACGACATCGCCGCATACTTTATCTATCGGGCCGAAAGCGGGTTTGAAACCAAGTACACACCCGCGTTTTCGTCCTTTCTGATCGACTGACGGAGGGTACGATGGGTACTTTTCTCCTGGTATTGGCCATTTTCGGGATACTGCTTGCGGGCATGTCCATCGGTGTCATTATGGGTCGCAAGCCCATCAGCGGTACCTGTGGCGGTATCGGTGCGCTGGGTATAAGCGGGGCCTGTGAAATCTGCGGTGGCGACCGCAACAAGTGCGACGAAGAGAACGAGCGTACTGCAACCGAGGCCTCCCGCGCAGAAGCGCTCAGCTATGATGCAACAGAGTCGAAACCGCACTAGGTTCTCGTCTCGTTAAAAGCCCGCGCACCCGCTACATGCGCGGGTTGTTTGTGTTTCCAGGTTGGGTAACTGGCAGTCCAGCCTACCTGCCCGGGCCAGCGCCAAACACCACATCAACTAACACGACGGAATAAGGAGTTACTGCGCCTATGGCAGAGCATCACTACGACGTCGTCGTTATCGGCGCCGGTCCTTCCGGCGAGGGTGCGGCGATGAACGCGACAAAGCATGGCAAGCGTGTCGCTATCGTTGAGGATAAACCCACCGTCGGCGGTAACTGCACCCACTGGGGAACCATCCCGTCCAAGGCGCTGCGTCACTCAGTCAAACAGATCATTACCTTCAACACCAACGTGATGTTCCGGGACATTGGCGAGCCGCGCTGGTTTTCTTTCCCGCGCGTCCTGCAGAATGCCGAGAAAGTCATGGGCAAGCAGGTCAAGCTGCGCACACAATTCTATGCCCGTAATCGGGTCGACCTGTTCAACGGCAGGGCCTATTTCCTCGACGAGCATCGTATTGAAGTGCGCGGTGGGAAAGGGGAGGAGATCCTCAATGCCAAATCGGTGGTCATCGCTACGGGGTCACGCCCTTACCTTCCGCCCGATGTGAACTTCCGCCACCATCGCGTCTACAACAGTGACTCCATTCTCAAGCTCTCCCACACGCCGCGCACCCTGGTAATCTACGGCGCAGGGGTAATTGGCTGCGAATATGCGTCGATCTTCGCGGGACTCGGAGTCAAGGTGGACCTGATCAATCCGGGCAGCCGCTTGCTGACCTTCCTCGACGATGAAATCTCCGATGCGTTGAGTTATCACCTGCGCAATAATGGCGTTCTGGTGCGGCACAACGAGCAATATGAATCGGTCGAGGGTGATGACCATGGCGTCATCCTGACGCTGCAGTCAGGCAAGAAAATTCGCGCAGATGCGTTCCTGTGGTGTAACGGTCGAACCGGCAACACCGACAAACTGGGTTTGGAGAATATCGGCCTGGAGCCCAATACCCGTGGTCAGCTGTCGGTGGACGAGCATTACCGTACCGCGATTCCGCATATTTATGCCGCCGGAGATGTGATTGGCTGGCCCAGCCTGGCGAGCGCGGCGTATGACCAGGGACGCTCGGTATCCTCCGACCTGATTGGGGACGAGCACTTCCGCTTCGTTTCGGACGTGCCCACCGGCATCTACACCATTCCTGAAATCAGTTCCGTGGGTAAGACCGAGCGGGAACTGACGGAGGCGAAGGTTCCGTATGAAGTCGGGCAGGCGTTCTTCAAGGATCTGGCACGCGCTCAGATCACTGGTGAAGCCGTGGGTATGCTGAAGATTCTGTTCCACCGCGAGAGTCGGGAGATCCTGGGTATCCACTGTTTCGGTGACCAAGCGGCAGAGATCGTACATATTGGTCAGGCAATCATGAATCAGGAAGGTGAGGCCAACTCCCTCAACTACTTTATCAATACCACTTTCAACTATCCGACCATGGCGGAAGCCTACCGGGTGGCTGCACTGAACGGTTTGAATCGTATCTTCTGATTACGCGTCAAGCACTACAAAAAAGCCGGCAGGATACTCATCCGCCGGCTTTTTAGTATTCATCGCACTTTAGCAGGGAAGCCCTCCTGACGGTCTTGATAGGCACAATAGGCAGCCTTGCAGGCTGCTCCGAAGCTGAAGCGTCGGCTACATTTTCTAGTTAACTCGAGTATGTAGCAGACGCTTTAGCTTCTGAGGCGCTGAAGGCGCCCATGGACTTTGCCGTCACAGGTGGCACCTTCCTCTCACGCTAATTCACGAAGACTCTTTTCCTCATGGTCTGTATACACGATCAAGTGGTCCCCGCCAGGGTTTCCGGATCTTTCTCCACGCGCCTGGGCAGCCGGGAAATAGCATTAGCGGCGCGATTCTCAAAGTACATCAGCGTGCTGGTGGGGAAGTCTGTAATGATGCTGTCGATACCCATTTTTTCCAGATCCAGCATGTCCTGGATACGGTTAACCGTCCAGACGGAGACGTGCAGGCCTTCTTTGTGTGCGGCCTCGACCACCGCCGTAGAGCATAGCCTTGCGTTCAGGCAGAGATAGTCGCAACCCAGGCGCTTGGCGTTCTTGACCGGGTTGGGGAAGCGCTTGTCGAAGACCAGACCGGTACGGATATTGTGGTCACGCCGTTTGACCTCCCGCAGGAACCAGGTATTGGACGATGTCAGCGCGGCGCGGTCGTACCAGTGATTCTTCTGGATCAGCTCCGCCAGGCGATTGCACAGCACGTTCATGCGCTGGCGTTCGTCGGTTTTAACCTCGAATTGCATGTGAGCAAAGTCGGGGCAGGTATCGAGCACCTGCCTCAGCGTGGGGATGCTGCAGGGCTGGTGCCAGGGCACCGTGTTGTGCCTGGCGTCCAGTTGTGACAGGGCTTCGGTAGTTAATTCGCCCACCTTGCCTTCAACGCCGGTGGTCCGGTCTGTCGTCGTATCGTGGATAACCACCGGCTCGCCGTTGGCAGACAGCAGGATATCCATCTCGAAATGCCGGATACCATGCTTGTAAGCGTGTTTGAAGCCTGGGAGTGTGTTTTCCGGCGCTTCTCCCTTTGCACCGCGGTGACCGTAGATAATCATTGTGCGAGAGTCTCTCAAGCTGTTGACGCACAGACATAAACCGAAATCGCCAATACTTGGCATCCCGGGGTTACTGCATATGGAGGTTGGAATCAGCGACGGTAAAGCTCGCGCCGCTTCTTCCATAATTCATGGCATAGGGCTACATCGTCGAGAAAGGCTGGGAGCTCTTCCATGGTCAGCGCCTGGGGGCCGTCCACCAGTGCTTTCTCCGGTCTGGGGTGAAAATCCACCAGGACCATGTTTGCGCCCGCGACAATCCCTTGGGCCGTAGCGTGCATCACATCCGGAATACCATCCGGCGAGCTGTCACGGCTGCCCACGGAATGGGAAGGGTCAATGCATACGGGCATGCGGGTCAGACGCTTTACGGCCGGTACGTGGGCGAAGTCCACCATGTTGCGGTGCGGCTGTCCTGCTTCGGTCTTCATTCCGCGCAAACAGAAAATCACATTGGCGTTGCCCTCGCTCGCCAGGTATTCCGCAGCGTTGAGCGACTCGTTCAGGGTAATGCCAAAGCCGCGCTTAAGTAGCACTGGATATTCTTTCTGACGACCGATGGCCTTGAGCAGCTCGAAATTCTGCGTATTGCGGGTACCCACCTGAAGCATGACACCAGTCGGTCGGCCGAGTTGTTCCAGGCAGGTATCGATTTCCTCGATATGGCTCTCGTGGGTGATTTCCATGGCAATCACCCGGATGCCGTACTTGCCGGCCAGTTCAAACACGTAGGGCAGGCAGGCCTCGCCGTGGCCCTGGAACGAGTAGGGGTTGGTCCGCGGCTTATAGGCGCCCATGCGGGTGCAGGTCTGGCCATGGTCGGCCAGTGACTTCATCATGATTTCAACGTGTTCCGGCGTGTCGACGGCGCACAGACCGGCAAAGACGTTCAGGTTATCCTGGTCGAAATGCACATCGTTATAGCTGAAGCCGGTTTGACGTCGGTCATCCCGGTGGCGTCCAAGAATGCGGTATTCATCGGAAATCCGGATCGCGCGCTCGACCGCTGGCAGGGCCTCGATTTCTTCCTTGTTGAGGGATTTGGTGTCCCCGAGCAAATAGAGCTCCGTCAGCTTTTGCTGCGCACCCTGGACCTCATGAATCCTTACCGAGACACCCGGCAGGTTTTCCAGGAAGGAGAGGGTGTCGCGATAGGCGTCGCTATCCAACGGCGTGTCAGGGTAAAGGATGGCAAGCATGGCGTCTCCTTCAGGACGACATCGCCTTCTCGGCCCGATGTCGGCATTCCATATATTCGCGGTGGTTGAGGTGCAGCAGGTCGGCGATACGCCGGACCAGGTGTTCCTCATACTTGTCGATACGGCCGTCGGCGAAGGCCACGCGCCAGATGCTTTCCAGAATTTCGGCCTTTCCCGCCTGGTCGAGCCGGGCGTTGAGCTGCTCGGTGAACTCATAGAGCGACGTTGCATCTTCGGCATGGGCGCGGGCGTCCGCCAGGATCGCGGTGGCTTCCTCCCGAGTGATTTCCTGGGAGCGGATCGCGCAATCGACGATCATGCTCATTTCCACATCGTCTTCGTACTGGTCCACCCGTGCGAGCTGGACCATCAGGGCGGTTGCTGCAACGGCCAGTTGTTTCGGATCATTTTTCTCCGGTACGCCTTCAGCGTCACCGGAGAACAGTTTCTTCAAGGCTTCGATCATGCTCAGGCTGCTCGGGCTAACTGCCGGACCCTCTGTTCCAGTTCGATCTGGTCGGCAGCGAATTTACGGATACCCTCGGCCAGTTTCTCCGTGGCCATGGCGTCTTCGTTCATCAACCAGCGGAAGTCGTTTTCCTGCAGGCTGATACGTGATTCCACCTTACCTGTTGTTTCCGGTGACAGGATACGGGGCAGTTTGCCTTCGTCATTCTGCAGGGTTTCCAGCAGGGCCGGGCTGATAGTGAGGCGATCGCAACCGGCCAATTGCTCGATTTCACCAGCGTTGCGGAAGCTTGCGCCCATGACGACGGTATCGTAACCGTTGCCCTTGAAGTAGTTGTAGATCCGGGTAACCGAGAGTACGCCGGGGTCTTCGTGAGGCGCGTAGGCTGTCTTTCCGGTAGCTTTCAGGTTCCAGTCCAGTATACGCCCGACGAACGGCGAGATCAGGAAGGCGCCTGCTTCTGCACAGGCGGCGGCCTGGGCAAATGAGAAGAGTAGGGTCAGGTTGCAGCGTATGCCTTCTTTCTCGAGGATCTCGGCGGCGCGGATGCCTTCCCAAGTGGAAGCGATTTTGATCAGCACCCGGTTGGTGGGTACGCCGATACTGTCGTAAAGCTCCACCAGGCGCCGCGCCTTGGTCACAGTGCCTTCGGTATCGAAAGACAGGCGCGCATCCACTTCGGTGGACACCACACCGGGGATCAGTTCCAGGATCTGTTGGCCAGCCAGCACCCCAAGATAATCGGTGGCGATGCCCAGTTGATCAGCTTCTGAACCGTGTTGGCTCTGCGCGTAGTTAATGGCGGCGTCGAGCATTGGGCGGTATGCAGGCAGATCGGCAGCTTTGAGCAGCAGTGACGGGTTTGTGGTCGCATCGACCGGACGCCACTGTTTTATGGCTTCCAGGTCACCGGTATCGGCGACCACCGTGGTCATGGCTTTGAGCTGATCGAGTTTACTCATGGGTACAAATCGTCCTGATTGTAGTTGCGCGGGCACAGCAGGCGCTGCGTCCTTTCGGTAAGGCAAGGAACCTTGAATTAAACCTACAATAGCGATCTGCCAGCAGCGGAACAAGAGGCGGGGTGGCCTGTTAAGCGCCTGTCACAAGCATCTGGCGCTGGGTGAGAAGTCGATCCTTCAGCCGCGTCCCTTATGCGCTCGCCAGGAGCGGGGTTGTTTCGGGGTGGTCTTCGGGCACCTTCGCCATAGCCTGCTCGATGACCTCGACGCCAGATCCCGGGCGGTGAGCGTTCTCGCTGATATGGCGACGGAACTGGCGTCCGCCCTTGCAGCCATGGAACAGGCCCATAACATGGCGGCTGATATGGCTCAGGTAGACGCCACGGTCTAGCTCTGACTGTATGTAGGGCAGCATGGCGCGCAGGACATCGTGACGGCTCTGCGCGATGGAGGTCTCGCCATAGAGCTCGGCGTCCACTTGGGCGAGCATCCAGGGATTCTGGTAAGCCTCGCGGCCGATCATCACGCCGTCTACGTGCTCAAGGTGGCTACGGCATTCTCCGAGAGTCTTGATGCCGCCGTTGATGATGATTTCCAGATGGGGATAGCGCCGCTTCAGGTCGTAGACCCAATCGTACTTCAA
Organism: Marinobacter nanhaiticus D15-8W; assembly: GCF_036511935.1. Taxonomy (NCBI): domain Bacteria; kingdom Pseudomonadati; phylum Pseudomonadota; class Gammaproteobacteria; order Pseudomonadales; family Marinobacteraceae; genus Marinobacter; species Marinobacter nanhaiticus. The sequence continues at coordinate 2,156,043 of NZ_AP028878.1, forward strand.
CGGCGGTATATCACGGTTTTCCTTCGGGCTGAGGCCTTCGAGGACGGCAATCCGGGCGTGGACTATAAACGTGGTGCATCCGGCTGCGGCGACCGTCTCGATGAACTCGCAAAGCTGATCAAAGGATTCCCGGCCATTGATACCGATACGGTGCTTGACGGTGACCGGTAGTTCCGTGGCCGCGCGCATGGCGGCGACGCCTTCCGCAACGGTTTTCGGATGCTCCATCAGGCAGGCGCCGATCATGTTGTTCTGTACCCGGTCGCTGGGGCAGCCGACGTTCAGGTTGACCTCGTCGAAGCCGTTGTCCTCGGCCAGGCGCGCACAGGTAGCCAGTTCGGAGGCGTTGCTTCCGCCCAGTTGCAGGGCCAGCGGGTACTCGGCTTCATGATGGCGCAGGAAACGCTGGGTATCGCCGTGAATCAGTGCTCCGGTGGTGACCATCTCGGTATATAGCAGGGCGCGCCGGGATAGCAGGCGTGCGAAATAACGGTACGCTGAGGTGGTCCAATCCATCATCGGTGCCACGGAGAAGCGCCGATTGAGTGAACTGGAGGTTGTAGCGGTCGTCGTCGGAGTCATCTAAACGCCTGTGTTTTTGCCCTGATATAACGAGACGGGTTATCGATGAGATTGGGCGAGGGATTATAACGTGTTGTCAGATGAATAAAAATTGAGCCAACCTCCCGCCCAACGAACCAGCTTAATTCAGATAGAGCTGGTAAACTGCCATTTTTCAGCGGGTTGCGAATGGCGACTTCGGCCCGGTCGGGTTTCGGCGAAAGGAGTAGAGTCGGTGGATGTACTGATACAGGCCCTGGTGCCGGTTTTCGGCTTGATCCTGCTGGGTCAGTTCCTGCGCCGCATGCAGTTCCCTGGAGATGGCTTCTGGCCCATGGCCGAGCGCTTTACCTACTACGTGTTGTTCCCACCGATGCTGCTCTATAAGTTGGGCAGCGCCCAGATTCCTTCCTCGGCCTATGGCGATGTTGCGCTGATCGTCATCGGCATGGGGCTGACGATGACGGTGTTGCTCGCCGTCCTGCAAGTGGCGATGCGCTGGCCGGGTGCGGTATTCAGTTCCGTTTACCAGGGCGCGATACGCTTCAATACGTTTGTCGGCCTGGCGGCTGCTGGTTTGCTTATGGGTGACGATGGTCTCTCTCTGTTTGCCGTGGCCGTGGCGATCAACGTGCCGATGCTCAACCTGCTCTGTATCGTGATGTTTGCGATTGTCGTTGGGCAGGGCCCGATAAGGCTGGGGCCGACTTTCAAGGCCATTGCCACCAACCCGTTGATTATTGGTTCCGTGTCGGGCGCCGTGTGGGGTTATATCGGCATCGGCTTTCACCCGATCATGGCGCGCTTCCTGGAGCCTCTCTCAGATATGGCGTTGCCGCTGGGGCTGCTGACGGTTGGAGCCGGGCTGCAGCTCAAAGGATTACGTAGCGCATCGGGCCCATTCCTGGTAGCGACATCTCTGAAATTGCTGGCATTTCCGTTTATCGCAGCTGGCCTCGCATGGCTGGTAGGGGTGGAAGGGCTCTTGTTGCAGGTGGCTGTCCTACTCGCTGCGCTTCCGACCGCATCGTCAGCTTACATCCTGGCGCGCCAACTGGGTGGTGACGCGCCATTGATGGCGGGCATCATCAGCGGCCAGACTTTGCTGGCCATCGTCACGATGCCCTTAATGCTGAGCTTGCTCGGGTAGACAGGTCAGGGCGGCGTCGGCCAGCGACTGTTGGAATTTCACGTAGCCGTCGGGCGTTTCCGGAATCTCCGAGGCCAGCGGGTCCCACGTGCTAATAGTCAGGCCGACGTCTTCTGTGAGGCTTTGCCACCAGTCGCGGTTGAACTGCGGCTCGGTCAGCAGGCACGGGTGATTCGCACCGCGCAGCTTTTGCTGAATCGCATTGATGTGCCTCGCGCCGGGCGTCTGCTCCGGACTGGGAGTCAGTGCGCCGGCGAGGTGTATGCCGTAGTGTTCGGCAAAGCGGCCGAAGGCATCGTGGTAGGTGAAGATGTCGATGCCTTCCAGTCGCGCCAGGCTCGGGCGCAGTTGCTCATCCTGGGCGTGCAACGCATGCTCCAGCTGCTTCAGGCGGCGTTCGATAACGTCATGTTGGTTGGGTGCCAGCTTTGCCAGCCGGTCACCAATGGTGTGCGTCATCAGTAGGGCCAGCGCGGGATCCAGCCATACGTGAGGGTCGACGCCATCGTGATGGTGGCCGTCGCCATGGTCGTGGCCTGGGTGCTCCTCATGACCAACTTCTTCAGCGTGGGCATGTTCGTGTTCGTGCTCATGAGCTATCTGAGCCTCTTCCGTGGGCATCAGCGATTGGGTGCGGGGTGCCAGTTCGGGGTTTTCCAGCAGTCGCTGCATGAAGGTTTCCATGGATGGACCAACCCAGAGGATCAGGTCGGCCTCGGCAAGGGCGCGGCGGTCCGAGGGGCGTAACTGGTAGGTATGCGGACTGGCGCCAGCGGGGATGAGCGTCGTGATTTGGGTGTCCTCCGGTGCAATGGCCCGGGCCAGCAAGGACAGCGGTTTGATGGACGTGACAATGCGCAATGGCTCATCTGCAGCAGAGAGGGGCGCGACGGCAATCAGGCAGGCAGCCGCGATGAACGGCAAAAAACGGTTTTGCATGATAGGGTTCCGACTTGAATTTTTCGAAATGTTATAATGTAACAGCTAAAATGTAAACGAGTTACGCGGGGCGCGGATCTACAGGTGCCTCCCATTTCATGCGAACACTATTTCATAACGCTATAATGCGCGCTTCGAATTCACCAAGCCGGCACGCCGTTGTTCCAGTGGTGTGCCGTTCGTTCACAGGGATCCATGCATGACCGTTCGTACCCGTATTGCGCCATCGCCTACCGGTGACCCTCACGTCGGCACCGCTTATGTCGCGCTTTTCAATCTGTGCTTTGCCCGACAGCACGGCGGCCAGTTTATTCTCCGTATCGAGGATACTGACCAGGCCCGCAGCACCGATGAATCGGAGCGGGATATCCTCAACGCGTTGCGCTGGCTGGGGCTGGAATGGGACGAGGGTCCGGACGTCGGCGGCCCCTACGGTCCCTATCGCCAGTCCGAACGCAAGAACGATTACCGGGCCTATGCCGAAGAGCTGGTGGAAAAAGGCCACGCCTTCTACTGCTTCCGCACGCCGGAAGAGCTTGAGCAGATCCGGGAAGAGCGCAAGGCCCACGGTCTGAATCCCGGCATCAAGGGCGACCTGGAATTGCCTGCGGATGAGGTGAAGCGTCGCCTCGAAGCCGGCGAGGCCCACGTTATCCGCATGAAAGTGCCGGACGAAGGCGTCTGCGTGATCGATGACATGCTGCGCGGTAAGGTCGAAATCGACTGGCAGCAGGTGGATTGCCAGATCCTGCTGAAATCGGATGGTATGCCCACCTATCACCTGGCCAATGTGGTGGACGATCACCTGATGGGCATTACCCACGTGCTTCGCGGTGAAGAGTGGATCAATTCCGCGCCCAAGCACCAGTTGCTCTACAAATACTTCGGCTGGGACATGCCGGTGCTGTGCCATCTGCCGCTGCTGCGCAATCCGGACAAGAGTAAGCTGTCCAAGCGCAAGAACCCCACCAGCATCAATTTCTATGAGCGTATGGGCTTTGTGCCCGAGGCAGTTCTCAACTACCTGGGACGGATGGGCTGGTCCATGCCGGACGGGCGGGAGAAGTTCACCCTGCAGGAAATGATCGATAACTTCGACATCCAGCGTGTTTCCCTCGGTGGTCCCGTATTCGACGTGGAGAAACTGCGCTGGCTGAATGGCCTGTGGTTGCGTGAAGATCTGGACGACCAGGCGTTTATCGAGCGCCTGCAGCAGTGGTGGTTCAACCGCGAGTCCCTGGAAGCGCTCGTGCCCCATATTCGCGGCAGGGCGGAAGTCTTCAGTGACGTAGCGCCGATGGTAAGCTTCATGTTTTCCGGCATGCTGAACCTCAAGCCTGAGGATTTCAGCCATAACAAACTGGAGGAGGGCGATGTGAAGCGCGTCCTGCAGTTTGCACTGTGGACGCTGGAAGCCGAGCGTCACTGGACCAAGGACAACATCTTCGCGGATGTGAAGGGGCTGGCAAAAGCCATGGGCTTGAAGATGGGTGATTTCATGTTCCCCATCTTTGTCGCGATCGCGGGAACACCCAACTCCTGGTCGGTGATGGACTCCATGGCGTTGCTGGGCCCGGACATGACCCGTTCGCGCCTGCGCCATGCGCTCCAGGTACTCGGTGGTTTCTCCAAGAAAGAGACCAAGCGCGTGGAAAAGGAGTACGCCGCGCTGGTCGCGGAGTAGGCAATTTCATGTAAATGCCGTCAATGCCTTAAAAAAGTTCGAGGAAAGGGTTGACGGCATAGGGGGGCATCACTAATATACGCCTCCGTTGACGGGGCCATAGCTCAGCTGGGAGAGCGCAACACTGGCAGTGTTGAGGTCAGCGGTTCGATCCCGCTTGGCTCCACCAATTTTCTAGTCCCCTTCGTCTAGTGGCCTAGGACTCCGCCCTTTCACGGCGGCAACAGGGGTTCGAACCCCCTAGGGGACGCCACTTTGGAGAGTTGTTCGAAAGACAGCTTTCCCGTTCCGAAACCGGTTTAGTCCACCGGTTATCGGAAATAAAGAAACCGCCCGTTTGTGGCGGTTTTTTTATGCCTGGAATTTGGTTCTGCGCGGATTTGAGGCGAGCGGGGAGCGTATGGAAGGGGCTTGGGAATTGGGGCACCTTCGGTGCCTCAGAAGCTGAAGCGTCTGCTACATGCTCGAGTTGGCTGGTGAAATGTAGCCGACGCTTTAGCTTCGGAGCAGCCTGAGGGGCTGCCCTTTTGCCGAATGCTCGCCACTGGCGTTTGCCGTTTTACCGGGGAGCGATATTTCTACCGAATCGCCAACGCGCCTTTACCCACGCCCTCAAAGGCCTTCACCCGGATCTCATCGTCGCTATGGCTGCGTTTACAGGCATCGGCCAGGTGAGCTGCAATCAACTCGACGGTAGTGTCCGTTTCCATCAGGTAGACGCGGTTGGCGGACAGGGTAAGGCTGAATTCACCCTGGTTGGCTTCGTAGGTGAAGGATACGTAGTTGATCTCGTCCTCGACGAAACGGGCGCTGATATCTTCCTCGGTACCGATGTAGATATCTTGCCAGCGACGTGCCCATTCCCGCTCCAATTGCTGATCCCGGGCGTGGTTGCGCTGGATCTGGATGCGTGAACGGTGGCCGTGGGCAATGCGCTGACAATTGCCGAGATGCTTCTTCAGCCCATGCACGTAGTGGTAGTAGGGGCCGTCTATCTCTTCCTCCCGCAGGTGGACTTCGATACCGATGACGTTACCTGGTAGTACGGCGCGTAGCTCGTCCTGCAACAGAGCAGAAACGGCGGAAGGAAGAACCTCTCGGCCGCCCACCAGCAGCACGGCCTCCACCGGCGAACTATGGGTGATCACGCTGCCGTCGGACAGGGGGCATTCCAGTTCGACGCGATCACCGTGCTCGCGCACCTGCAGCCCCGCTTGATCCCGAGGTACGACCAACCTGTGGTCGACCCGTTCGTCGATGACGCGCTTTATGGTGCGTTTGACCGAACCGAAGTCGAAGACCATACCTTGCTCGTCCAGTTCGCCCGCGAGCATGACGTCGACGATCCAGCTTTCACCCACGAGACCACGATGGTGGTCCAGGTAGGCGAAATCAATAACGGTGAGGTTGTCGACGAAAAGGTGATTCATGGATCGATCTATTCTCGGCTAAGCGTGTAGGATTGGGGAGTTTCCAAACGCGCGGAAACGACCCAGGTGGCATCCGTGCGGAGGCTCCGTGGCGCGATTCTAGCAAAAATCGGTGCCCAATAGTGTTTCCCATTCGCGTCACAGGTTTGTGAGCTACGAGGCGTTCATGCAGAGTGAAATTGGTGTCCTGATCCTGGCTGCAGGCGCTTCCCGTCGTTTGGGGCGTCCCAAGGCTAACCTGCAGTGGTGTGGAAAATCCTTACTCGCCCACACCATAAGCCAGGGGCGTCGTCTGGGCTCACCGCTCCACGTTGTGACTGGCAGCCACTATCCCTTGATTCGCTTTCGCAGCGTCGACCAGCCGGATCGCTGGGTGTTCAACGCCCGATGGCCTGAAGGCATGGCGTCTTCCCTGCAGGCGGGCCTGATGTCCATGCCGGGAAGCGTGAAAGGTGTTTATGTGCTGTTGGTTGATCAGCCGGCCATCGAGGCCTGTTTCTGGTCCGGATTGATCACCGCAGTCGAGCGGTCCGGAGGTGGGCAGCCGGTAGCGGCTGACCTGGGAGGATTTGTTGGCGCGCCGGCTTATCTTCCGCGTTGGCTGTGGCCGGATATTATGGATTTGCAGGGAGATGCCGGCGCCGGGAAGCTATTGCGAAGCAATGGAGCAATCGCGGTGCCCGCGCCGGGTGCGAAGGTGGACGTCGATACCCGGGCGGACTGGCTAGCGTTGCGGCAATCCGACCGGACAGCACTGAACGGCTCAGAATAGGCCGGCCAACCAGGCGATGCCCACCGCAAAGATACTCAGACTGATGGCCAGCCCGATAGTGTAGGTCCGCGAGGCCGTGGCCCGTTGCTGGCGTACGTAGAGATCGATCGTACGCTGGGCAATGTCCTCGGCGGTCTCACGGGAAATATCGTGGGCCTGCTGGATCGCTTCGGACTGCAGTGTCTGCCAGAACTCGGTGTCGATCGTCTGGACGCTGGTAATGTGGTCCTTGAGTTCGGACATGCGATCGTTCGAGAATCCGGAACCCGCCTGAATCTGCTTTTTCAGGTCTGCCAGTTCACGCGCCAGTGTCAGGTTGACCTCAGCGACGATCTCGTCCTTCAGCCCCTGGTTGTGAGAATCAAAGTCTTCCCGCAACGTTCGGAGCTGGGCTGTGAGCGCTTCGTTCTGTTTGCGCTCGTCATCATCCAGTACTCGCTTGAGATGATCGTACTGCTCGTCGAACAGGCTGCTGAGGAGTTCGTGCAGGCGGTTGTTGATGTGCGTCTTGACCGCCGAGCGGGCGATCTGCTCGATCAGGTCACTGGTCAGGGGCACCACTTGAGGAGTGGAATGGAGGTCTTCGCTGGCTCGATAGGTATGGTCCTCGCTGGGGGTAACCTTCTCTTCGTGCTTGCTATCGTGCGTTTCGAGTGCCACCGATTCGCTGCCGTTCTTGGGTGAGAGCTCCAGTGAGGCGTTCTCCGGCAGATCCAGCGGCTCTTCTTCGAGTTCCAGCGAGAGCCCGGTCCCTGCGTCCAGGGTGGGTGTTTCGGGCAGGTTTTCGTTCGTGACGTCAGTTGCCAGCTGGTCCAGCAGGGAATTCAGCCCATCGTTGTGAGGTGGCTTGGTAAGGATGTTATAGACGCCAAACTTGCGCGCCTCCTCCATGAACGAGGGTGACTTCTTGGAGGTGCACATGATAATGGGAATGCCTGCGGTCGCCGGGTTGTCCTTGATGGCCTTGGTTGCTTCCACGCCGTTCATGCCCGGCATCAGGTGATCCATGAAGATCACATCCGGATGATTGTCACCATTGAGAAATTCCAACGCCTCTTCCGCAGAGCCCGCCATGTTGATCTGCATTTCGCGATTCTCGAGCAGCTTGCTGAGCGCAAAACGGGCCACTTTCGAGTCGTCCACCAGGAGTGCGTTCTTGATTGCCATCATACAACCTCAATGTTCACTCGTTTAATAGGCCGGTCCCTATGTGGTTGATCCCGGTCGGCCCGTTTTCGTCCCAGATTGGCCGGAAGCTTACCATCCTTCCAGTGGTGGGCATTGTGTCGCCCTGTAACTCTTGTCCCGATAACAGACGCCGGGTTCGCTGGTCCGCGCGTTGAAAACCTCGCCTTCAGGCGTGGTCAGCTTCGCTTGCCCGTAGGGTTCGCCGTAGCGGAAAGTCGCTTCGATCGTGCTACCGTTCGGGTTCATCAGCGTACCTTTGCCATGAAAATCGCCCTCGATGTACTGGCCTACATACTTCTTGCCGTTGGCGAATATCTCGCTGCCTTCACCATGGTACTCGCCGTTGGAGAACCCGCCTTCGTAATGGCGCCCATCTGGATAGGTGAGGGTGCCCTCGCCGTGAAATGCGCCGTTCCTGAATCCGCCGACATAGAGCATCCCATCCGCGGTGGTGAGGGAACTATGGCCGTCCAGGCGGCCATTGGTCCACTGTCCGGTCAGAACATCGCCGTTTGCACGGGTGAGGGTGCCCTGACCGTTGAACTCATCGTTGTCGAACTGGCCGATATAGGTTGAGCCGTCGGCCGCGCGGAAAGTGCCCTCGCCAGAGCGCTCACCAGCAGACCAATGACCTTCGTAGCGGGAACCATCGGTATAACGGGCGATGCCCCGACCGTCGAACTGGCCGTCGACAAAATGACCGCTGTATGCAAGGCCATCCCCGCCGCTATAGGTTCCGTCGCCGGTGCGGACACCGCCGAGCCACTGGCCGTCGAGATAGTTGACCCGGGTGTATTTCTCCAATCGGCCGCGCAGGGTAAGGTCGTCCCCAGCCTGCAATCGAACAGTTTCCGACCAGTCCTTGTAGCCGTTTTTGCTGATGACCACATTGTATTCGCCTGGTTCCAGCGCCAGGTCGAGCCGGGTGGCGCCGTAGCCTTTACCATTGATCCGGACCGAGTCGCCCACCACGTTGGAGCGCAAAGTCAGTTGGGCGGTCGTCGGCTCGGGAATCGGTTCCAGCGGCGTCTTCACGGCCTGTTCCTCTGGCATTTCCTGCTCCGCCATCGCGAGCTGGGGCGGCATGGCTTCGTGTATGGCCGTTTCTATGTTTTCTTCGGGTTTTTCTGAGGCCTTCTTTGAAGTGGCGGAGTCGGTTGCCGCTGGTGAGTCGAGGCGTTCGGCGCTGGAGACCTCAGTACCGACGACGGTGGCTTCGATCTGGCCTGACTCAACGTCTACCTCTTGTTTTTGTCGAAGAGTGGATTCAGGCACGACGTCTGCAAAGACCGAAGCCTCCTCTGATGCGAAAGCTGGCTCTTGCTGCTGAGGGATCCCTGGTTCAAAACGCTCGGGCGTCGTGCTGAGGTGACGCGAGACTTTGGCCGACGACACATCCTCGGGCTGACCGCCTAGCCCAGGCATATGGCCGGCATCGCTCCGGATGGACGCAAAGCCCGCGGTAACCAGGAGCATAAGTGCCAGTGCGTTGACGAATAGTAGTGGCCTGAAATCGACCATGTACGACCTCGAACGGATGCCGGAAAAACTGAGTGGTCTGCCTCGAGCAGGCCCAGCCCGGGGCGACTTTGCTGCCCCGGGCTCTTCTTATCCAGTCATACTAGCGGTTCGATATCGGCTTATGTAACAGAAAGTGAACGGAGTTTCGCAGTTTGTAGCCCGCTTCACATTTTGGTCGGAAGCGGTTCACCCTCTGCCGAAAACAGGCTTGAGAGGTCAGGACATCAGCCTTGAGAGGCGCCTTCTTCCTGCTCTTCAGGCGTAACGAGCGGACGAGCCGGAGAGGCGTGGCGCTGCTCCCAGGCGCGCATATAGACATCGGCTTCGTACTCGTACGGGGAGCGAAAAGGGGTCAACACGAAATCGAAGACGAGGAAAGCGAAGCCGATCGAGAGCCAGGCAATCAACAGGGTCTGGATACGGTTGGCCTGGACTTCCGGGTTGGCGGCGACGAAGGCCTGCAAATCCGGGAGGATATCGTTGACCATGATCACTGGATTGAAGCTGGCCATGACCAGTGGTACCCAGAACGCGATAAAGATGGGAAAGAAGCCAAACGACCACAGCACGCGGCGCAACAGATAGACCAGGATGGCACTCCAGAATCGCTGTCGCAGTTCGGGTATGCGCTTGACCTCCTTCAGGTAGCGCTTGCGCTCGACCCAATAGGGCGCCAGCTCAGCACTGCCGGGTTCCGCGTGGGGATGGGGGAGCTCCGAGGTTTCACGTTGTGCCGTTGCCGGGGTCGTCTCGGCGGCGGTCCCCTCGCGGGTCTCAGGGAGTTCCTGCGCGGTCTGGACCTGGGAAAGAGGTGCTGTCATGCGTGTTGCGATATCCCGAATACGATCCCGTGGGGGAAGCGTATTGCTTCAAAAGTGATGTGATAGAGAGTAACTAATTCAACCATTAACTGCACCCTGGTTCCTTTACAGGTGCTTCATGATGGATAGTGCGTGCAGGTAGAGAGTGCATGTTACCCTAAAAGCACTGACGCTTTTGCCGGTATTTTCCCGGCGTTCAATAATGGGGTAGGGACTCGACATGAGTGAAGGAATTCGGCGCGTCGCGCTGGTCGCCCACGACAACAAGAAGTCGGAGCTGATCGATTGGGTCAGTCGTCACCGGAAGTTGTTGACGGATTGCCACCTGTTGACCACCGGCACGACGGGTAAACTGGTGACTGATGTGACCGGTCTGGCGGTCGAGCGTCTGCAAAGTGGTCCGCTGGGTGGTGATCAGCAAATCGGAGCGCGGATCGCCGAAGGGCAGGTGGATCTGCTGATTTTCTTCTGGGATCCGTTGGAGCCCATGTCCCATGACCCGGATATCAAGGCGCTATTGCGCGTTGCGACCTTATGGAATATTCCGATAGCGTGTAACGAAAGCTCTGCGGACTTTATCGTGAGTTCGCCCTGTTTCCGACAGTACGAGCGGCGCAAGCCCGACTTTTCCGCGTACCAGAACCGTGCTGTCGCAAGTCCGTCCGCCTGATCAGGCCGCGACGGAAATCCGATCGATTATCAGGATAACGTAATGACCAAGAATCGAGACCAAGCCGTGCATCCCGCGTTCGAGCAGGTTCGCAAACATCGCATCGACACGCTCAATATCGATGTTGAAGAGTACCGGCACCGCAAGACCGGGGCGACGCACCTGCACCTGGCGTCCGACAACGACGAGAATGTCTTCTTCGTTGCGCTGCGAACGTTTCCCATGAATTCGACGGGCGTGGCCCATATTCTCGAGCACACGGCCCTCTGCGGTAGTGAGCGTTACCCGGTGCGCGATCCGTTCTTCATGATGATCCGCCGGTCACTGAACACGTTTATGAATGCGTTTACCAGCAGCGACTGGACGGCTTATCCCTTCGCAACCAAGAACCGCAAAGACTTCGACAACCTGCTGTCGGTGTACCTGGATTCCGTGTTCTTCTCGAAACTCGATGAAATGGACTTTTCACAGGAAGGGCACCGTTTGGAGTTCGAGGAGCCGACTGACCCTTCAAGCCCACTGGTCTACCGTGGCGTGGTCTATAACGAAATGAAGGGTGCCATGAGCGCAGCGACGGCCCAGTTGTGGCAGACACTGAGCAGTCATCTGTTCCCGACCACCACCTACCACTACAACAGTGGCGGCGAGCCGGATCACATTACGGACCTGCGTTACGAGGACCTGCTGGAGTTCTACCGCCACCACTATCATCCGAGCAATGCGATCTTTGCCACCTATGGCAATATTCCGGCCATCGAACACCATGAACGGTTCGAGTCCCTGGCGCTGTCGCGCTTCGATCGCCTGGAGGTGGAATTACCGGTGCACGATGAGAAGCGGTATTTCTCACCGTTGCGAGTTGATCAGGCTTATCCGGTGAGCGCTGGTGAAGATACCGAGCACAAGACGCATATCGTGATGGGCTGGCTGCTGGGCCACAGCTTCGACCTGCAGGAGAACCTGGAAGCCCACCTGCTGGCCAACGTACTGCTGGAAAATAGCGCGTCCCCGCTCATGCGGGCGTTGGAAACCACGGACATTGGCCACTCGCCGTCACCGATGTGCGGACTGGAGGATTCCAACCGTGAGATGACCTTCGTTTGCGGTATCGAAGGCAGCGAACCGGGCCGCGATGGCGATCTGGAGACGCTTATCGAGGATGTGCTGAAAACGGTGGCTGAAGAGGGCGTCAGTGAAGAGCGTCTCGAAGCCATCCTGCACCAACTCGAACTGCATCAGCGGGAAATCGCCGGGGATCAGTTTCCCTATGGGCTGCAACTGATCATGGCCTCCATCTCGCCGATGGTACATGGTGGGGATCCTGTTGAACTGCTGGACCTCGAGCCGGTCCTGGCGCGCCTGCGGGAGAAGATCAAGGACCCGCAGTATGTGCCGAACCTGGTGCGCCGCATGCTGCTCGACAACCCGCACCGCGTGACTCTGACGCTCCGGCCGGATGACCAGATGGAATCCCGGCAGCAGAAAGCAATCAGCGAAGCACTGGAGCGTCGTAAGGCGGCATTGGATGAGGATGAGAAGAAAGCCATCGTCGATCGCGCGGCCGCCTTGGAGGCCCGTCAGAATCGCAAGGATGACGATTCGATCCTGCCGAAAGTCGACCTGAGCGACGTTCCGCTGCAATTGCCCGAGCCTGACGCCCGGGTTATAGACGGTTTTCCGGCCACCGCCTACGCCCAGGGCACGAACGGCCTGGTCTACGAGCAGGTCGTTCTACCTCTGCCCTCCCTGAACGAAGAGGAATTGTTGCTGCTGCCGCTGTATACCACATGCCTGACGGAGGTGGGTTGCGGCGATCTGGACTACCTGGCCATGCAGGACCGTATGTCAGCGGAATCCGGCGGCGTGAGCGCCTTCTCGGTGGCCAAGGGTAAGGTCGACGACGTCCAGGACCTCACGGGCTATCTCGTCCTCAGTGGCAAGGCGCTGGCACGCAATAAGGACAAGCTGACCCAGCTGCTGCGCGATGTCTTTACCAGCGCCCGTTTCGACGAGCATGACCGTATCCGCGAAATTGTGGCCCAGATCCGGTCTCGCCGCGAACAGGCCGTAACGGGCAGTGGCCACGCCCTGGCGATGGGCGCTGCGTCGCAGGGTCTGAGCCCCGGTGCGCAGCTGGCGTTCAAGCTGGGCGGACTGTCCGCTATCAAGGGGATCAAGGCGCTGGACGACTCGCTGAAGGACGAGCAGGCCCTGAAAGGCTTGTGTGACAAGCTGGCGACGATCCATGGTCGGGTTCAGGAGCAGGCGCGTCAGTTCCTGGTGGTGGGCGAATCCGAGCAGCTCGATCCGATGATCGAGGACTTACGCAAGGCATGGCCGAAAGCCACGTCCATCGAAACCGAGCTTTGGCAGGTGCCGCCGGTTAACGAAACCGTGCGTCAGGCCTGGCTTACCTCCACCCAGGTTAACTTCTGTGCCAAGGCCTACAGCACCGTAGCCGTGGATCACCCGGATGCGGCGGCATTGAGTGTGCTCGGCGGCTTCCTGCGTAATGGTTACCTGCACCGGGCGATCCGGGAACAGGGCGGCGCCTATGGCGGCGGCGCAGCGCAGGATAGCGTAAACGGTACCTTCCGCTTCTTCTCCTACCGCGATCCACGCCTGGTGGAGACGCTGGATGACTTCGATGGCGCACTGACATGGTTGCAAGAGACCGATCACGACCCGCAGTCGCTGGAAGAGGCGATCCTCGGTGTGGTTGGTCAGCTCGACAAGCCGCGCTCCCCAGCTGGCGAAGCGAAGCATGCTTTCCACAATCGTCTCTTCGGACGTACGCCGGATCAGCAGAAACGCTTCCGTGAGCGGGTTCTTGCCGTCACCATCGACGACCTCAAGCGGGTGGCTTCGGAATGGCTGGTGCCTGAAAAAGCCAGCACGGCCGTAATTACCAGCCCGCAGCAGCGCTCGGTGCTTGAAGCTGCAGGCCTGGAAATCCACGAACTCTAAGGCGTCCGTGGTCACCACGGCGTCAACTGGCTGGCGACATAGAGCGGGATCCTAGCGGTTCCGCTCTATGCCGGTATTCACCATGATCCGGGTGGAAATTTCCTCGACTGAATAGGCTGTCGTATTCAGGTAGGGCAGCCGTTCCCGACGATACATCAGCTCAATCTCCTCCACTTCGAACTGACACTGTTTCGCAGATGAATAGCGCGAATTCGGCCTCCGTTCGTTGCGGATAGTGGCCAGGCGGTCGGGGTCGATGGTGAGTCCGAAGAGCTTCTCGCGGTGGGGGCGCAGGACCTTGGGCAAACGCTGGTCGTGGATATCGTCTTCGGTAATCGGATAGTTGGCTGCCTTTATACCGTAGTGCAGGGCGAGATACAGACACGTCGGTGTCTTGCCGCTTCGGGAAGCGCCAATCAGGATGATGTCTGCCTCGTCGTAATAGCGTGTGCGTGCACCATCGTCGTTATCCAGAGCGAAATTGACCGCATGGATACGGCGTTCGTAGTTGGATTCGTTGGAGATGGAGTGGGAGCGGCCAACGGAGTAGGAAGATGAAGCCGCCAGTTCCTGCTCCAGCGGTTGCAGGAAAGTACCGAAGATATCGATCATGAAGCCGTTGGCCTTGGTGATCTCGGCCCGAATCGTGTTGTCGACGATCGTGTCGAAGACCAGCGGCTTTTCACCATCCAGCTCCGCAGACTTATTAATGCGTTTGACGAGGTTGGCGGCTTTTTCCAGATCGTCAATGTACGGAACGGTAATGCGTTCGAAATGAATTTTCTCAAACTGGGCAAGCAGACTGTTGCCCAAGGCTTCGGCGGTAATACCCGTACCATCGGATATAAAAAAGGCGGTCCGTTTCATGTGAACTGCATGGCTCCGTTTCTTCGTTGTCAGGCAGGGATCCGAGGGAGTCTGGCTCCTTTCGCGCGCTACCGGTGAGAGTAAGGTAATCTGCCTGCAAGGCCGTCTGTAGGTAGGTTCCCTAGGTTATCCTCGCAGGTTACAGTATGATACGGCCGGTATTCGAGAGGCTACTGCCAAATTCGAGAGGCTATTGCCAAGTTCGAAAAGCTGCTCGACAGGCTACAGCGCCAAATGGGCTCACAGATTTAAGGGAGATGCGCTTTGGAAGATTACATCATCTGGTTTGAAAACCTGGGCATGTCAGATGTCGACCGGGTGGGTGGCAAAAATGCCTCGCTGGGGGAAATGATCAGCAACCTAGCCAACGCCGGTGTGACTGTTCCGGGTGGTTTCGCCACGACGGCCCATGCGTATCGCGAATTTCTCGCCAAGGACGGTCTGAAGGACCGTATCGATGAAGCGCTCGAAGCGCTGGATATCAATGATGTGAACGAGCTGGCTCGGGTCGGTGCCCAGGTTCGCCAGTGGATCAATGACACACCATTCCCTGAATCCCTGGAAAAGGCCCTGGAAGATGCGTATTCGCAGCTGCAGGCGGGGAATACCAACATGGCGGTAGCGGTCCGCTCCTCGGCCACGGCTGAAGACCTGCCCGATGCGTCCTTTGCCGGCCAGCAGGAAACCTTCCTCAATATTGTTGGTCTCGACCACGTCAAGCATGCCGTGCGGGAGGTCTTTGCGTCCCTGTTCAACGACCGTGCGATTTCCTACCGGGTCCACCACGGTTTCGATCACAAGATGGTGGCTCTTTCCGCCGGTATCCAGAAGATGGTGCGCAGTGAGACGGCGGCCAGCGGTGTCATGTTTACCCTGGACACCGAATCCGGCTTCCAGAATGTCGTCTTCATCACCGCCTCCTATGGCCTGGGTGAAACCGTCGTCCAGGGTGCTGTAAACCCGGACGAATTTTACGTGCACAAGCCGACCCTCGAAGCGGGTCGACCGGCGGTCCTGCGTCGTAACCTGGGCAGCAAGGCCATCAAGATGGTCTACGGCAACAGTGCCGAAGCCGGCAAGTCGGTCGAAACCGTCAAGGTCGAGCAGGATGATCGCAATACCTTCTGTATCAAGGATGCAGAAGTCGAGGATCTGGCCCGTCAGGCCCTGATCATCGAGAAGCATTACAAGCGTCCGATGGACATCGAATGGGCGAAGGACGGCGACGATGGCCGTATCTACATCGTCCAGGCCCGCCCGGAAACAGTGAAGAGCCGGGTTGCCGCCAACGTCATGGAGCGTTACCTGCTCAAGGAAACCGGCAAGGTCATCGCCGAAGGCCGCAGTATCGGTCACCGGATCGGCAAAGGCCCGGTACGCGTGGTCACCAGCATCCAGGAGATGGACCGTGTCCAGGCTGGAGATGTGCTGGTTACGGATATGACCGACCCGGACTGGGAGCCGGTCATGAAGCGTGCGGCGGCTATCGTAACCGACCGCGGTGGCCGTACCTGTCACGCGGCTATCATTGCTCGTGAACTGGGTATTCCGGCGGTCGTCGGCTGTGGCGATGCCACCGATGTATTGAAGGAAGGCCAGGAAGTCACCGTATCCTGTGCCGAAGGTGATACCGGTCTGATCTATGAGGGCAGCCTGGATTTCGAACTGCGTGAGAACACGGTCGAGTCCATGCCGGCCATTCCGTTCAAGATCATGATGAACGTCGGCAACCCGGATCGTGCCTTCGATTTCCAGTCCTTGCCCAACGAAGGCGTAGGACTGGCCCGTCTGGAGTTCATCATCAACCGTATGATCGGTGTACATCCGAAGGCGCTGCTCAACTTTGACGGCCTGCCCCGCGATATCAAGCAGACGGTGGAGAAGCGGATCTCGGGTTACGCGTCACCGGTGGATTTCTATGTCGATAAGCTGGTCGAGGGTATTTCCACCCTGGCTGCCGCCTTCGCCGACAAGAAAGTGATCGTGCGCCTTTCCGACTTCAAGTCCAACGAATATGCCAACCTGATCGGCGGCACGCTGTATGAGCCGGACGAAGAAAACCCGATGCTTGGCTTCCGTGGCGCGTCTCGCTATATCTCCGAAACCTTCCGTGACTGCTTCGAACTCGAGTGCCGGGCGTTGAAGAAAGTCCGTGAGGAAATGGGCTTCGAGAACGTGGAAATCATGGTGCCATTCGTGCGTACCGTGGGTGAGGCCAGTCAGGTCGTTGAGCTGCTTGCCGAGAATGGCCTGAAACGTGGTGAGAACGGCTTGCGTGTCATCATGATGTGCGAGCTCCCCGCCAACGCGCTGCTGGCTGATGAGTTCCTTGAGCACTTCGACGGTTTCTCCATCGGCTCCAACGACCTGACCCAGCTTACCCTGGGCCTGGACAGGGATTCCGGCATCGTTGCGCACCTGTTCGACGAGCGCAACGAAGCGGTCAAGAAGCTGTTGTCCAATGCCATCAAGGCCTGCAGGAAAGCCAACAAGTACGTCGGTATCTGCGGCCAGGGCCCCTCCGACCATCCTGACCTGGCCAAGTGGCTGATGGAAGAGGGCATCGACAGCGTTTCCCTGAACCCGGACTCAGTGCTCGATACCTGGTTCTTCCTCGCCGACGAAGAGTTGGTCTAAGTCTGACCTGAAAAGCCGGTGCTCATCTCACCGGCTTTTCATTCTGTCTTAAAGCTTATTGAGCCATACAGCTTCCCCATTCAAGACTGAAGGAGAATGTGATGGATATAGTGACGCCTGACCTGTGCGATGAGTACCCGGAGGTAACGGTCGTAGAGCCTGGTTTTAACAACTACGGCGGTATCAAGGCGTTTGGCGGCGAGATCGTGACCGTGAAGTGCTTCGAGGACAATTCCGTCGTGAAGGAGCAGGTCGGTCTTCCGGGTAAAGGCAAAGTTATGGTGGTGGACGGTGGCGGATCGCGTCGCGCAGCGCTACTTGGCGATATGCTGGCTGAGAAGGCCGCGAGCAACGGCTGGGCCGGCATTATTATCTACGGCTGTATTCGTGATGTCGACGTGATCGGCGAAACGCAACTGGGCGTCCAGGCTCTGGCGACAATTCCACGTAAAACCGAGAAGCGGGGCATCGGCGACCTGAATGTACCCGTGACCTTCCATGGCGTCACCTTCAGGCCCGGTCACTACGTCTATGCGGACAACAACGGTATTATCGTTTCTGAGAAGCCGCTCTCGACGCCCGCCTGACTGCGTTCCTTGCCCGGTGGTAGCGATGCCCCCGGGCTTATCACTTTTCTTTCAAGAGCAGCTCTTCCGGTAATATGTACTGCTCAGGTATCAGGCAGCGGCGCTCCCGCTAACGTTTAACTTCCCTGATGGCCGCGCCAATCAGGTAACCGCCCTCGGCGGGTTCGCAGCGAAGGACTTCGATAACGGTTTCAAACGGTGGGAACTGTTCGTTGGTCGAAGGTAGGAGGGTATGGAGCTGAGTACCTTCAGCAAACGCTGTTTCCACGAGAACCTGCATACCGGTACCACTCAAATCCTTGCATAGCCCCTTGTGTTGTCTGCCTTCGGCATCGGTGATGGTGATCTCTGTGTTCACCTGCATACGGTGAAAATCCCGTTTTTCTGAAAAATCACGCATTATCGTTGCCACGGTTATACCTCTTCGGCTTATGTTTTATCTGTTATAAGGCGACAAAGCAGCACAGTCAAAGAACTATCCGTAATAAACAAGCGTCGATGCCTGTTATTTAGTGCGTGGGCATCATCAAAGCCACAATATATGGTGCCTGGCGTTGGAGGTAGGCGTGTTTCAGGAGAAAAATGAAGGGAATGTAAAGAGAGTGGATATTATAGCGAGCGGCATCCCCGGAGAATATGGGGCGTCTGTGTCTCCGGGGATGAGTACCGTATCAGGCCCAGTTATCTGTCTTGCGGGTTGGCTTCAGCCAGGGCAGGACTACGGCGATCAGAACGCCGGCACCCACCAGCATGGCGCCCAGTAGCATGAAATCCGACTCCTTCTTGGCTTCCAGGCGCTCGTTCTCCGCAGTGAGGACCTCCACTTCCTTGCGCAGCTGCTGATTACTTTCCTGCAGCTCCCGGTTGCGACGGTCCAGGGTAAGTGCGTTGGACGATACTTCCTTGATGCGCTCGAGTTCGGTGCTGAGGTTGCCCACCCTCGACTCGAGCGTTTCTTCGGAAGACGCCAACTCGTTGCGTTCGGCGCGGAGCGAACTCAGTTGTTCCTGGCTTTGCTTGAGTTCGGCCTCTGCCTGTTCGAGCCTTCGCTGCGCGGCGGATAGACGGTCGCGAGCGATGGGTTCTGCCGACAGGTAGCGGGTGAGCACCCAGCCTTCCTGTCCATCGGACGTGCGTACCCTGCTGTATCCCGACGCGTCCTCTTCCAGCACCTCCAGTCGCGTGCCGGAAGTAAGGCTGTCGAGAATCCGGAATTGGTTACCCGCACCGCTACGCAGCATGATCAGCAGTTCATCATCGACGTATCGGGTCTGGGCCAAAACCGGGATCGAAAGCGCTGCCAGTAAGACAGCCACCAGAAGCTTGTTAGGTACGAGTAGCTTGCTCGGTGAAAACAGCTTGTTCAGTGCGAATGGCTTGTGAATCACAACGAATCGTTCCTGCTTATTTTCCGGACGCATCCCGGGGTCCTGAATCAGGTCGGCCAGGTCGGGAGAGAGCGACCTTTATTGTTCCATCGGAAGGGCGGGCGATGGTGTCCCCCGACGCCGTGTAAGGCTACTTTTCAGAGGCCATGTAAACCGGGAATTCTGTCATAGTTCCCGACGCGATCAAGCGCCGACTTATTACGATCTGTCAATGCTACGTCGAATGTGTCATATCAAGGTAGCACTGGCTTGAAAGGCTTCACCATCACGCTCGCATAGACGCCGGCGGCAACGTAGGGATCATCGTCCGCCCACCGCTGGGCCGCTTCCAGCGACTCGAATTCCGCGACGACCAGACTACCGGTAAAGCCAGCTGGGCCAGGATCCGGGCTGTCGATCGCCGGATAGGGGCCGGCAAGCATCAGGCGACCTTCTTCCTTGAGTGCCTCAAGCCGCTCAATATGAGCGGGGCGGGCTTCCTTGCGCAGAGGCAAGCTGTTGTCCACATCCTGACTGATGATGGCGTAGTACATGGCTATCCCTCCGGGGTTGCACTGGCCTGATATCGGGTCGAAGCGTATCCTGTGCCGTACATTAAAGGGTTAGGCACCATATGACCATATCTGCAACACAATCTGTCCGAATTGACCTGCATTGTCACAGTACAGCATCTGATGGTGCGCTTAGTCCCGGCGATGTTGTCAGGCGTGCAGCGGACAATGGTGTAACCCACCTGGCTCTGACCGACCATGACACGACCGCAGGTTTGCCGGAAGCGCGGCAGGCCTCACTGGATGTGGGGCTGAGTTTGATCAACGGAATCGAATTGTCCTGCCAGTGGCGCTCCCACACGATTCATATCGTTGGCCTGGGATTTGATGACGAGGATCCGCAATGGCAAGCGGCCCTAAAAGAACAGGCCGATAATCGTTGGCAGCGAGCCCGCATGATCGAGGAACGCCTGCGTAAGTTGGGTGTCGACGACCTGCTGACGAAGGCCACCGGGGCTGCCGGTGGCGATGTCCCGGGTCGGCCCCATTTTGCCCGGATACTGATTGACGAGGGTGTAGTAAGGGATAACGGCCAGGCGTTCAAACGTTACCTTGGCGCTGGCAAGCCAGGCGATGTAAAAGCGTGCTGGCCTTCACTCGAAGTGGTCACCGGCTGGATACGGAGTGCTGGCGGTATCGCTGTGGTGGCGCACCCGAAGAAGTACAAGATGACGGCTACCAAGCTGCGGGCACTGATGAAGGATTTTGTCGACGCCGGCGGGCAGGGCATGGAGGTGCTGACTTCGGGTCAGTCCAGTGGGGATTTGGGGTTTCTGGCGGAGCTATGCCGGCGGGAAGGTTATCTGGCTTCCCAGGGGAGCGATTTCCACTTCCCTGGTGCGGCTTGGTGTGACCTTGGGCGCTTGCCCGGCGTACTGCCCGAGGGCCTGGAGCCTGTCTGGCGCCATCTGCCAGGGCTCCAGGAGGCCCTACGCGGGGACGTGAAATTGCAGGTACAGATCAGTCAATGAATCGGGAATGGCATCGGCCATTTCCTGGCTAAGCTTCTCGCTACTGCGCACGCGCTCGAAGTCCTCGTCCTCGAACAACCCGGACAGGGCCAGCATTGGCAACAGCAGATCCGCGGTTTTCTTTTCGTTCATCTCTAGCCACTCGTCTTCATGCTGGAGGAAGGTGTCGACGAATCCGGCGCACCAGTTTTCCAGAGCGTTCATCGGATCGCCGTCTTCAGGCTCCGGCAGTTCCAGGGCTTCTCCCCGGTCCAGCGACACGGTCATCGCTTCGCTCATCTTGCGAACAGCATGATCAAAGGCTTCCGGCACGCCCGAGGAGGGCACTTCGTCCAGCCCGGTGGCAATAAGGAACATGGCCTTTGAGTCCAGTTCGTGTGGGCCTACGACGCTGGCGCTGACCACACCATGCAGCCCGAAGAAATCCAGGGCATCGTCGCCCCAGGGGTCGGCGAACAGGATATCTTCAACGGCTTCGATTTCTTGTGGAGACAGCATTCTTCAAACTCTCCCGATTGGG
This sequence comes from Marinobacter nanhaiticus D15-8W, assembly GCF_036511935.1. NCBI lineage: Bacteria > Pseudomonadati > Pseudomonadota > Gammaproteobacteria > Pseudomonadales > Marinobacteraceae > Marinobacter > Marinobacter nanhaiticus. The sequence continues at coordinate 2,177,267 of NZ_AP028878.1, forward strand.
CGGCACGACACGATTGGACGCTATTATAGCGACTGTATCGGCAACACAGTAAGTTTCCGGGTTACCGGATATCAATGGTCTTTTTGCTGGAAATTGTAAGGACGTAGAAAAAAGCGGGTGCCCCTAGGGGCACCCGCTCTATCTAGCGTAGGGCTGCTGGCGTTCAACCGCTGTCGCCAGGGAAGCCTTGTCTAGCCCTTCGACGACTTGCTGTCGTCGTTGCTTTGCTTGCCTTCGGCCTCTTTCTGGGCGGCCAGTTGCCGTTTGCGCACTTCCCGGGGGTCGTTGTAGGCACGACCGGATTCAGTCAACGCAGGCGCGGTGTCCGCTTCGGATTTCTCCGAGTCGGGACCTGCCGCTTTTGGGTTTTCCGCCTTGGGCTGGTCCGCACCTTTCTGTTGGGCGGTGTCGACCGCCTCTTTTGGAGCGGAGGATGCTTTTGGCGCCTCAGGCCGCTGCTCTGAAGGCTGCTTCTGCGCTTTTGGCTCCTCATCACCCAGTGGCGATTTGGGTACGGAGGCCTCCTTGGGGGCTGCGGGCTCTTCCTTCGCGGACGGCCCTTTTTTAGCTAAAGGCTCTTCTTTAGATGAAGGCTCTTCTTTAGATGAAGGCTCTTCTTTAGATGAAGGCTCTTCTTTAGATGAAGGCTCTTCTTTGGCTGAGAGCTCCTTCTTGGCCGAAGGCTCCTGCTTGGCTGAGGGCTCCTGTTTGGCTGAGGGCTCTCCCTGAGCTGCAGGTTCCTGCTTGGGCGCAGGTGTCTTGCGTGCGGGTGCCTTCTGTTCGGTTTTCGGACTTTCCGCAGCTGGAGCTGACTTGTCGTTAGGCTCGGCTTTATCCGACTTTGATTTACCCTTGTCGTCAGGCTGCGACGATTTCGGTGTCTCTGCCGGGGCTTTGGCTTCCCCGTCCTCCTTATCTGACGACGATTTACCTTGCGCCGCGCTGGTAGGCTTCTCAGTGGCCGGCTTTTCGACCTTTGCTTCGGTTGCCTTGTCTTCCACGGGCGTAGCGGGTGCTGGCTTCTGCTCGGCCTTGGCCTTGTTCGCCTCACCCGCGCTGTTCTCAGCCGTTCCAGGCTTCGGCGCTTGCGACGCGGACTTTACCTCTTCCTTGGCAGGTTTGGCTGTTTCCGCATCAGCCTGCTTTGCATCACCTTTAGGGGTGCTGTCGGCTGGCTTGGCTTCGGCCGGCTTTTGTGTGTCGCCAAGGGCTGCCTGTTCAGGTTTTTCACCCTGGGTTTCAGGCTTGTTCGCAGGCTTTTGCTCCCGCTTCTGGGCCTCGGCGGACTGTTTATCCTGCTGCTTGTCCGCTGCCGGAGGCTTGCCCGACTTGTCATCGGAGCTTGACTCAGCGAGCGGTGCGGCCTCTTTTTTCGAGGACGAGTCGTCGACTTTCGCCGTGTCTGGCTTGTTGGCCTTGCGTTCTTCGCTGCGACGCTGAGTCGGTTCTACTGGCGAACCGTCGCGGTTGCGCTGCCGACGCGGGCGACGACGCTTGTTGTCGTCGCCACCTTTACCCTGTTGCTGGCTGTCCTTGCCTTGTGGGGCGTCTTTAGCCTGCTGAGTATCCTTGCCTTGCTGGCTACGCTTGTCATCACCGCGGTTGTCGCGATTATCCTTGCGCTTGCCGGAACGGTCGCCACCTTTATTACTATTGTCCCCCTGGCCACCGCGATCACTTCGCGCCTGCTGTTGCTGGTCGCCGCTGCGACGGCCGCGGTTGCGGCGATTGCTGCCTTCGCTATCGCCCTGGCGGCGGTCGTTCTCACTCTGACGACGATTGTTATTGCCGCCCCGATTGTCGTCGCGAGCAACGCGTGACTTGCGGCGGTCCTGGCGGCCGCCGTTGGAGTCGCGGCGCTGGGACTGGTTGCGGCCGCTGCTTTCACGCTCACGGCCGGCATCTTCGGCGGATTCTTCATTGAAGAAGGCGGAAATCTTACGCGACAGACGCTTGAACAGCCCCTCCTCCTGCTGGTCAGCAGGTTGAGGCGGCACTGCTGCTGTCGCCGTCGAAGCGGGTGCGGGTGCTGCCGGACGAATACTCTTGACGGCCGCTTCTTCGCGCGCAGGCTGTTCCCGGGCGGTCTGGATTTCCGCGGTTTCCTCTTCCTTGAACTCGCTGGCGATTTGATAGCTGGTTGTGCGATCGACAGCGCTGACCTCATCGTCACGCACGCGGAGGATTTCGAAGTGCGGCGTATCCATGTGTGGATTGGGCACGACCAGCACGGTCACTTCCTGGCGGGCTTCGATATCGGCCAGTTGCTTGCGTTTTTCGTTGAGCAGGAACGTCGCCACGGATACCGGTACGATGGCGCGAACTTCGCCGGTCTTGTCTTTGGCGGACTCTTCGAAGATCAGGCGCATGATGCTCAACGCCAGTGACTCGATACCGCGGATGGTGCCCTGGCCATCACAGCGCGGGCACACTTCGCTGCGGGTCTCGCCCAGGGAGGGGCGCAGGCGCTGACGGGACATTTCCAGAAGTCCGAAGCGCGAGATTTTGCCCACCTGGACTCGTGCACGATCCAGTTCCAGGGCTTCGCGGACCTTCTGCTCAACTTCACGCTGGTGTTTGGCCGGCGTCATGTCGATGAAGTCGATGACGATCAGGCCGCCGATATCCCGTAGACGAAGCTGGCGTGCGATTTCCTCAGCCGCTTCCAGGTTGGTCTGCAGCGCGGTTTCCTCGATATCCTGGCCTTTCGTGGCGCGAGAGGAGTTGATGTCGATGGATACAAGGGCCTCGGTCGGATCGATGACGATCGAACCGCCGGATGGCAGTTTCACTTCGCGCTGGAACGCGGTCTCGATCTGGCCTTCGATCTGATAGCGACTGAACAGGGGGATCTCATCCTTGTACAGTTTGATCTTGTTTTCGAAGGAAGGCATGACCGCCTGCACGAAGCTCAGCACGTCTTCGTGCACGATCTCGGAATCGATCAGGACTTCGCCGATGTCCTGGCGGAGATAGTCGCGCACGGCGCGGATAATGACGTTACTTTCCTGGTGGATCAGGAAGGGCGCCTGCCGACTGCCGGCAGCGTCGGTAATGGCCTGCCAGATCTGGGTCAGGTAGTTCAGGTCCCACTGCAGCTCCTCGGAGCTGCGGCCGATACCCGCGGTGCGCACGATAACGCCCATGTTGCGGGGTACGTCCACGCCACTCATGGCTTCTTTGAGTTGCGCGCGCTCATCGCCTTCGATGCGGCGTGATATGCCGCCGGCACGAGCGTTGTTGGGCATGAGTACCAGGTAGCGGCCGGCCAGCGAGATGAAGGTGGTGAGTGCGGCACCTTTGTTACCACGCTCTTCCTTATCGACTTGGATAATGACTTCCTGACCTTCGGACAGGACATCCTTGATATTGATCTTGCCGTCGATGTCTTTCGGCGACTTCTTGAAGTATTCCTTGGAAATTTCTTTCAGGGGAAGGAAGCCGTGGCGATCGGCACCGAAGTCCACGAAGGCGGCTTCAAGGCTGGGCTCGATACGGGTGATCTTGCCCTTGTAGATGTTTGATTTCTTCTGTTCCCGATTGCTCGCTTCGATATCGAGATCGAAAAGTCGTTGACCGTCTACCAATGCAACGCGCAACTCTTCAGGATGTGTTGCATTTATGAGCATTCTTTTCATGAAGAACGAGTTTCCTGTCAGTTAACGACGGAAACCGGCCAGATTGGCGTTCATCGGCGAGGCAGGATGCTGCTGGCTGCAAATAGGGCAGCCGGACACAATCAGGCGGCGACGGAAGACCGTCCACCGTGCCTGAAAAGGCTAACGGCTTGTTTTTCCAGCATATGCAGGGAGTAACCGCAACAACTCAGTGTCAAATGACGCATGCTATCCAGTTCAAGTTCACACCGGCGCCAAGGTCTCACGTCATATTCGTAAGCTGGACGGCCCGGTCCGGCGTGATTGCAATGATTCTTCGCGATGTCACCCGCCGGTTTTCCGTGCGGATTGAACACGTCCTACCTCAAACCCTGGGCCCGTTATAGGTCAACAGGCGTTGAGGAGGTGCCTTTCTTGCTCAGCGCGGTGGTCAGGTCTTGTCCGGCCACGGCTTTCAAAGTCTCGACCACCTGCTTTCAAAGATTCAAATAGTGTCGGTATACTTCGGGCTCGCTTGAATCAGCCACTCCGATTTTTAAGTGTCGATTCTGAGCATAAAAGCAGGCCGGAACATAGCAGTATTCCTCCGACCCGTCAATCCTGCACAGTTGTACCCGGAACCACGCAGAACCATGCCCAGGCAAGCCCCAAACAGAAAACGCACCCACGCCGATACGCGCCGCCCCAAGCCCACCGAACGCCGGCGTAGGCCGGAGCAGGCTGCTGCCGTCAAGCAGGACGCTGCGCCCAAGCCCGGCGTTCGGTGGGTGCGAATCGACGAGGAAGGTGCCGGGCAGCGCCTGGATAACTTCCTCATCACGCAATTGAAGGGCGTTCCTCGCAGTGTAGTCTACCGCATCGTCCGCAAGGGAGAGGTGAGGATCAACAAGAAGCGCTGCAAGCCCGACTCCCGGTTGGCGGCCGGGGATGAGGTGCGCATACCGCCAGTCGTACAGAAGCAAAAGCCGGAGACGCCGGCGCCCAGCGCTCGAGTACGCCGGCTGGTCGAGGGCGCGGTTATTTTCGAGAACGATCAGCTTATCGTCGTCAACAAGCCCCAAGGTATGGCAGTCCATGGTGGCAGCGGGCTCAGTTTCGGCTTGATCGAGGCCTTGCGCGCGGCCCGTCCCGACGCCCGTTTCCTGGAGCTGGTGCATCGGTTGGATCGGGATACGTCCGGGCTGATCATGGTGGCCAAGAAACGTTCGGCCTTGCGTCATCTGCAGGATGAAATTCGCGGCAAACGGGTCACCAAGCTTTACCATACGCTGGTGGCCGGTCACTGGCCTGCCAGCCGTACCGAGATCGACGCGCCGCTCGAACGATTCGAGTTGCGATCCGGCGAGCGCATGGTCCGCGTCTCGGATGCGGGGAAGGTGGCGCTGACGCGCTTCCAGGTGCTGGAGTTGTTCGATGGCTACAGCCTGGTCCAGGCTTTCCCGGTTACCGGGCGCACTCACCAGATTCGTGTTCACTGCGCCTTCGGGGGTCATCCGATCGCTGGCGACGACAAGTATATGGATGATGTCAGTTTGAAAGCGTTTCGGGCCCAGGGCGGCCAGCGGCTAATGTTGCACGCCTATGCCCTGGAGCTGGTGTTGCCTGACGGGCAGCAGGCTCGCTTCGAAGCCCCTTACGAAACCGGATTTGCCGAAACCCTGGAGCGGCTTCGTTTGCGGCGCTCAGGTGGCTGAGCTCTGGAGTTGTGCGTGAGCCGCCGATGTTGTGAGCGGCAGGAACCGATTGAAGTCGATATGGAGTCCATTTTTACATGACCCCCAAAGTAGTCATTTTCGATTGGGATGGAACGCTGATCGATTCCGTCGATCACATTGCCGATAGTTTGCACCTGGCGGCCACGGAGCTGGGTTTTCCAGCACGGGAGCGCGAGGCCTACAAGGATATTATCGGCCTGGGCATCATCGAGGCGTTGCAGAAGCTCTATCCTGGATTGGCCATGGATGAGATCCACGCTATCCGCGAAGGTTACGGGCGGTATTTCTTCAGCAAGCAGACCACGCCGCAGAGCGTCTTTCCAGGTGTCGAGGATCTGCTGGACGATCTCGCGGGGGCCCCGTCACATCTGGCGGTGGCCACCGGGAAGAGTCGCCGGGGGCTCGTTAAAGCGCTCGAAAGCAGTGGTTTGGGATCGCGCTTCGCGACAACGCGCTGTGCTGATGAGACGCGGTCCAAGCCGGACCCCGCCATGCTGATCGAGATCATCGAGCACTTCGGTATCGAGCCCCGGGAGGCGGTAATGATCGGCGACACCATCTACGACATGGAAATGGCCCAGCGTATCGGCATGCCGGCCATCGGCGTCGAGTGGGGTGTGCACCCTCGGGCCAGGCTGGAGGCCTATTCGCCTGTGGCCGTTGCCAGCGATATGGCGGCTTTACGTCAGGCGTTGTACCTGGCCTAGATCGCGGGCCTGCATGGCGAAAGTTCATCTGGGTCGCGTAGATTTCAACAGAGGCCGGCTAATGGTGTGCCGGTCCGGTGGAGAAGGGAAGAGGTATGTCTGACTGGGATAACGATGGAAAGAACAGCTGGGGCCCCTCCCAGGAACAGCGTCCCGAGCCGAAGGCGGCGCGGGAAGAGCGGCCGCGGCCCGAGAGCAGCAGGGACTGGAAGTTGATAGAGAAGCTGGTGATGTCCCTGCAGTCCGAGCAGCGCAAGAGCCGGCGTTGGGGGATTTTTTTCAAGGTCTTGACCTTCGTCTATTTGTTCGCCCTGCTGTTCATGTTCAGGGCGCCGATGGAAAGCGGTCTGGACGCTTCTGCTGGCGCGCATACCGCGTTGATCGAAATTCACGGGCCGATCGCAGCTGATGAAGAAGCCAATGCCGACAACATCGTCGGCGCCCTGCGGGATGCCTTCGAGGCGCCGGAGGCCAAGGCTATCGTCCTGCGGATCAACAGTCCTGGTGGCAGCCCGGTCCAGGCGGGCTATATCAACGATGAAATCGAACGGTTGCGCCAGGTTCATCCGGACAAGAAGGTCTATGCGGTGATCTCGGATATTGGTGCCTCTGGTGCCTACTATATTGCTGTTGCTGCCGACGAAATCTATGCCGATAAGGCGAGTCTGGTAGGCTCCATCGGGGTCGTTGCCGGCGGTTTCGGCTTTACCGGCGTTATGGATAAGGTGGGCGTCGACCGCCGGTTGTACACATCGGGCGAGCACAAGGCGTTCCTCGATCCGTTCTCACCGGAAGAGCCGGAAGAGGTGAAGTTCTGGAACCAGGTGCTCGATACCACGCATCAGCAGTTTATCGAGCAGGTGAAGGAAGGGCGCGGTGATCGCCTGGAAGACAGCGACGAGCTGTTCAGCGGATTGATATGGACGGGCGAGCAAGCACTCGGCCTGGGTCTGATCGACGGCTTGGGCAGTGCCAGCTACGTCGCCCGGGAAATCGTTGGCCAGGAAGAGTTGGTCGACTACAGCCACCGCCCATCGCCGTTCAAGCAATTGGTCGACGAACTTGGGGTTTCCGTGGGCAGTGGCGTCGCTAATGCGCTGATTCAGTCCCGTCTGGAGCTCCGGTAAGCAATAGCCAGGGGGTAGATCTTCTGCTCCCTGAGCAAGTCAATCAGTGCGATGAGGGGCAGGCCGATCAGACTGTTGGGGTCGCGCCCCTCGAAGCTCTTGAAAAGGGCGATGCCCAATCCCTCCATGCGAAAGCTCCCCGCACAGTCGTAAGGCTGCTCTACGCTCAGGTACTGATCGATTTCCTCCTCATCCAGTTCGCGAAAGTTGACGCGGAAGGGCTCGCATACATTCCAGGTGCTGCCGGTATCGGCATCCATGAGTGCCAGGCCGGTCAGGAAGAGTACCGATTCGCCGCTGCAGGCGGCCAGTTGCTGGCGGGCGCGTTCGTGGTTGCCGGGCTTGGCCAGTAGCGTTCCGTCCGCCAATTGCGCTACTTGGTCCGAGCCGATAATCAGGTGGCCCGGGTAACGGTCGGCCAGGGCTGCGGCCTTTTCTTCGGCAAGCCGGACGGCCAGTTCTTCGCCGGTTTCTCCAGGCTTTGGGGTCTCGTCGATGTCCGGCGACGCGCAGGTAAAGGGAAGGTGTAATCGTTCCAGCAAGGCCTTTCGGTAGGGGGATGATGAGGCGAGAAGCAGTGGTTTAGTGGTCACGTTCGATCCTTGGCTGCGTTTTTGCTGAGCATACCGAACCGGGCGCCGGGCTGAAATCCCTGGTGCCGGCCTGGGTAGTTGCCGAAATAACGCGCAGAACTCTTTGACAGGCGCTGGGCAGGGCCCTAAAATTGCGCGCCTATGTCGAATGCCGAGCTGTCCCGGACCATCGATCCCAACAAACTGGCCGAGCAAAACGCCAGCCTGGAAGGGGTCATCGCATTGCGCTCGCTCTCCCGTTTCGCAGATATGCTGCTCGAGTCGGATGGCGACGTCAGTGCCCGTTTGCAGTTTGGAATGGATGCTGAGCGCCGGCGTATCGTCGAAGGTCGTCTGGAGGCGGCAGTCGTTCTCGAATGCCAGCGCTGCATGTCGCCTTTGCACACGACACTGACCTCCGAATTTGCGTTAGGTCTCGTAGTGGGCGATGAGCAGGCGCGCAATCTACCGAGGGATCTCGAGCCTTTCCTGATCGAGGATTTCCAGGCGGATCTGTGGCAGATGGTCGAGGATGAGCTACTGCTCGTGGTGCCACCTTATCCCTTGCATGAGAGGGATGAGTGTCCCGCCGCGGAGACGTTGGAAGCCTTCGAAGAAGCGGGCGACGAAACAGCAGAGCCTGATTCGGAGCAGCGAGAGAATCCGTTCAGCGTGCTGGCGGAGCTCAAAAAGAAAAAAGACGGTCACTGAATAGTCAGACGCTTCGTCTGATTGGCAGTGCGTCACAGACACGGTCGGCAGCCTAACCGGTTTGGCCGGCGATTTGTTATTTTTAGCCCAGGAGTAAAATCATGGCCGTACAACAGAACCGTAAGACCCGCTCCAAGCGTGGCATGCGTCGTTCTCACGATGCACTGAGCAAGCCTACCCTGTCTGTGGAATCCACCACGGGTGAAGTGCATCGTCGTCACCACGTGTCTCCCGACGGTTTCTACCGTGGGAAGCAGGTGGTCGAGTCCCGCGACGAGTAATCGTCCGGGAGTGGCCGGCTGATTATGGCCACCGACTGTATGAAAGGTAAAGGGTGAGCTCTATCACCATTGCCATAGATGCGATGAGCGGTGATCGTGGTGCCGCCATTGCTGTCTCGGCAGCGCTTGACGCTGTGCGGGAAAACGAAGCCTTGAGTGTCATTCTTGTGGGTCAACAGAGTGAGCTCGAGGCTTCTTTGTCAGAGCCTCACCCGCGAATCCGGATCGTCGAAGCTGTCGAAGTGGTCCGGATGAACGAGCGCCCCTCCCACGCCCTTAGGCACAAGCAGCATTCATCAATGGCGGTAGCGCTACGCCTGGTACGCGATGGCGAAGCCCAGGGCTGCGTCAGTGCCGGTAATACCGGCGCGCTGATGGCCTTTGGCCGGTCGCTGCTGCGGATGTATCCGGGTATCGAGCGACCGGCGATCGTCAAACTGATTCCTTCCTTGCGTGGGCGTTGTCACGTGCTTGATCTGGGCGCCAATGTCGACGCCTCTGCCGAAAACCTCTACCAATATGCCCTGATGGGCTCGCTCATGGCGGCAGCCGTCAACAACCTGCAGGAGCCGCGGGTGGCGTTACTCAACGTCGGCGAGGAAGAGATCAAAGGGAACGAGCAGGTTCGGCTCGCCTCCCATATGCTCGCCCAGGCAGAGAACCTTAATTACATCGGGTACGTGGAGGGGAGCGACCTGTTCCGCGATGTGGCCGATGTGGTGGTTTGTGACGGCTTCGTCGGCAATATTGCGCTGAAAACCGGGGAGGGCGTCGCCAGTATGCTCATGGAGCTGCTGGATCAAACCTTTACACGCACGCTATATGGCCGTTTTATCGGCTGGCTGGCTCGCCCTACGCTGACCCGTCTGCTCAAGACTATCGATCCTTCCCGCCACAACGGCGCCAGCCTGTTGGGCTTGCAAGGTGTCGTCATCAAGAGCCATGGTAATGCCAATGAGCGTGCCATGCTGGCCGCTATCCGACAGGGTTACCGCGAAGTCCGTCTCGAGGTCCCGCGCAGGATCAACGAGCAGCTTGACGAATTAATGGTCTACTAGCGCCTCGATCGGAGCGAATGGCGTTCAGGCCATCCAATAGTCTTATTCAGCGTTTGCAACCCGTGTTTTGCAGGGAAAAGGCTTGTACCATTGGCTAATCTTCTCAGAAAGGAAACAGGGGTAGACTGAGCGCCATGAAATCAGCATTTCTTTTCCCGGGCCAGGGATCGCAATCGGTAGGCATGCTGGCTGAAGCCGCAGAGACATGGCCGATTGTTGCCCAGACATTTTCGGAAGCCTCCGAGGTCCTCGGCTTCGATCTTTGGTCTATTTGTCAGAACGGCCCCGAAGACGAGCTCAACTCCACTGCCGTAACCCAGCCAGCGCTCCTTACCGCGAGTGTCGCTCTCTGGCGCCAGTGGTTCGTAGCTGACGGCCCGCGTCCCGATTTTCTTGCGGGTCACAGCCTTGGCGAATACAGCGCGCTCGTCGCCGCGGAAAGCCTTAACTTCTTCGACGCGGTGAAGCTGGTCCGTCTGCGCGGTGAGCTGATGCAAAACGCGGTGCCTGCCGGTAAAGGACGTATGGCGGCGGTGCTCGGACTCGAAGACGATGTCGTCATCGCGGCCTGCGAAGATGCCGCCGAAGGTGAGGTGGTCGCCGCCGTAAACTTCAACTCCCCGGGGCAAGTGGTGATCGCCGGTAACGCCTCGGCGGTTGATCGGGCCATCGAGATCTGTAAAGGCAAGGGTGCAAAGCGCGCGCTGCCGCTGCCGGTGAGTGTGCCGTCTCATTGCGATCTCATGAAACCAGCGGCGGAAGAACTAGCCAAGGCATTGGACGACGTCAAGTTCAACGATGCTGTCATACCGGTCGTGCAGAATGTCAGTGCTGCGCCGGAACAGGATAGCGATGCGCTTAAGGACAATCTCCTGCGCCAGCTCTATTCGCCGGTCCAGTGGACCGATTCCGTGCGTTACCTGACGGAAGAGGGCGTTTCGGTGGCGATCGAGTGCGGTGCGGGCAAGGTGCTTGCAGGTTTGGCGAAGCGCATCGATCGAAATCTGACTACATTTGGAATTGAGAATCCCGATTCGCTGCAAAAAGCCCTCGATGGATTTTCAAAATAAGCGTTTAGGAGAAGGAAAGCGTTATGTCGCTTGAAGGCAAGGTTGCCCTGGTTACTGGAGCCAGCCGTGGCATCGGACGCGCGATTGCGCGTACCCTGGCTGCTAAAGGCGCCGAGGTTGTCGGTACCGCGACCACCCAGAACGGAGCGGATGCGATCACCGAAGACTTCCAGTCCCGTGGTGAGAACGGTTATGGCCTGGTTATGGACGTTGCCGATGCAGAAAGCATCGACGTCGGTCTCAAGACAATCGCCGAGAAATCCGGTGCTCCTCTGATCCTGATCAACAACGCCGGTATTACACGGGATAACCTGTTGATGCGGATGAAGGAAGAGGACTGGGACGCGGTGATTGCTACCAATCTCAGTTCGGTCTACCGCACCAGCAAGGCAGTCCTTCGTGGTATGGGTAAGGCTCGCTGGGGGCGGATCATCAACATCAGTTCCGTAGTCGCGGGTATGGGCAATCCTGGCCAGGTGAATTACTGTGCCGCCAAGGCCGGCGTGGAAGGTATGACGCGCAGTCTCGCCAAGGAGATGGCCAACCGTGGTATCACCGTGAACAGTGTTGCACCCGGTTTTATCGATACGGATATGACGAAGAAACTGGACGATGGCCAGAGGGACGCTATGATGAGTGTCATTCCTGCGGGCCGTCTGGGGGAACCTGAAGAAGTTGCTGCCGTAGTCGCGTTCCTGGCGTCGCCGGAAGCAGCCTATATTACAGGCGAATCCATTAACGTGAACGGCGGTATGTTCATGGGATAATGGAGCTGTTCAGAAGCTCCTGAAGTCTTGTTGTAATCCCTTGAACAACAAGCCTTTAGCTTCAAACCCTGCTTGTTTGCGGGTGGGGATTAAACTAAACTGCACGCGAATTTGTGCTTGGTTGCGAATTAAGTGAGGAAAATATGAGTACAGTCGAAGAGCGCGTTAAGAAGATTGTTTGCGAACAGCTGGGCGTGAAGGAGTCTGAAGTTCAGAGCACATCTTCTTTCGTAGAGGATCTGGGCGCCGATTCACTGGACACCGTTGAGCTGGTCATGGCCCTCGAAGAGGAGTTCGAGACCGAGATTCCCGACGAAGAAGCTGAAAAGCTCACCAGTGTTCAGGATGCGATCGACTACATTGTCGCGCACACCTGATACTCAGACAGATTGAAAGCCAAGCAGAAGCCGTCCTTATTCGAGCAATAAAGGGCGGCTTTTTTGTTCGCGTCCGCGTGATAGTCTCGGTATTGGCCCAGGCGTCGTCTGGGATATTACAGCTGTCGGACGTCGGGCTCCCTTCTTCCGCTGGTGCTGCGTTCACAAAGCGTGTCACAAAAGCGTCATTGGGTTTTGCGATAAACCGCTGACGCCTTAAGCTGACTGCCTGAGCCGGATGTAGCCGTTCTGCGCCCCGTATTGGGTTGATGCTTTACGGAAACGGCAATTAACCAAAGATAGCGTTGCCTGATTTCTGCAAATAATTAAAGATCAGACAACAGATGCACAACGATAGGTGAAGGAATAATGTCTGGACGACGTGTCGTAGTCACCGGTCTCGGTATGGTGTCTCCCGTAGGAAATGACGTGGCTTCCTCCTGGGAGAGTATCTGTGCCGGCAAGAGCGGTATCGGTCCGATCGATCGGTTCGATGCGGCCGATTTCAATACCCGCATCGGAGGCGCCATCAAGAACCTGGACCTCGAGCAATACCTCAGCGTGAAAGATGCGCGCAAGATGGATGCTTTCATCCACTACGGTATTGCAGCTGCATCCCAGGCGGTGGCGGATAGCGGGCTGGATGGCGAAGATGCCTGTGACCTGGATCGCGTCGGTATCGCGATCGGTTCCGGCATTGGCGGCCTCGAGTTTATCGAAAGGAATGTCCTGACGCTGGAGGAAAAGGGCCCGCGTAAGGTTTCGCCTTTCTTCGTGCCGGCGTCCGTCATCAACATGGTTGCCGGCAATGTGGCCATCAAGTTCGGGTTCAAGGGTCCGAATATCGCGATTACGACGGCCTGCACCACAGGTACCCATAACATCGGCTATGCCGCGCGTACCATCCAGTATGGGGACGCTGACGTGATGCTGGCCGGTGGTTCTGAAATGGCGACCACGCCCACCGGCGTTGCTGCCTTCGGCGCGGCGAGAGCCCTGTCCACCCGTAACGACGAGCCGGAAAAAGCCAGTCGTCCCTGGGACAAGGATCGGGATGGATTTGTTTTGAGCGACGGCTCGGGTGTGCTGGTTCTGGAAGAGCTCGAGCATGCCAGGCGCCGTGGCGCGACGATCTATGGTGAAGTGATCGGGTTCGGCATGAGTGATGATGCCCACCACATTACGGCGCCTTCTGGTGAGGGCGCCCAGCGCTCCATGCGCAATGCGCTGCGGGATGCGGGTATCGATCTGGCGGAGATCGGCTACATCAACGCCCATGGCACCTCCACCTCTGTAGGCGATGTGGCGGAAGTGGACGCGGTGAAAGCGGTTTTCGGCGATCATGCCCGTAAACTGGCGATCTCCAGTACCAAGTCGATGACCGGTCACTTGCTTGGTGCCGCCGGCGCCGTTGAGGCCATCTTCTCGCTGCTGGCACTTCGGGACGGTATCCTGCCGCCGACCATCAACCTGGACAATCCAGAGGATGGCTGCGACCTGGACTTCGTTCCTCACCAATCCCGCAAGGCTGATGTGCATGCGGCCCTTTCCAACTCCTTCGGTTTCGGGGGCACCAACGGCACACTGATCTTCCGCCGCTACGAGAACTGATCGGCGTCATGGTCGAGTGTATCTGGGCCGACCAGCAATCGCTTCCCGCGGATGATCGTGGCCTCGCTTACGGGGATGGTCTTTTCGAGACCATCCGCGTTCACAGCGATCAGCCGACCCTGTTTGATTATCATGTCCGACGTTTGTTCCAGGGCGCTGAACGCTTGTCGATCTCCCTGGCGTTCGATGACATTGTCGATACGATACAGGCGGCCGTCGAACGCTACGGTAATGCCGATGACTGGATACTCAAGATCATCCTCACCCGCGGCACCGGTGGGCGAGGCTATCGCCCGGATCCAGCGTCCCGGCCGCGAATGATTGCGAGTCGTCATGTTCTGCCGCCGGTACCCCAGGCGGGTATCGCGGTCAGCACATCGGAATGCGTGCTTACGGTCGATCCATTGCTGGCGGGGCTGAAGACGTTGAATCGCCTGCCCCAGGTGCTTGCCAGCCAGTCGATGCCGGACTGGGCGTACGAGGCGCTTATGACCAGTGGCCATGGCGACTACCTGGAAGGCACCAAGACCAACCTGTTTGCCCGTCTGGACGACCGATGGGTGACACCACCGGTGGAACAGCTGGCCGTTGCTGGCGTGGCTCGTCAGGCTGTGATCGATTATCTGGATTCGGCAGGGGAGCCTATAGACTATCGCGCCATCACGCCTGATGACCTCAGGCACACGGATTTCCAGGGCCTGGCGATTACCAACAGTATTTTCGGCGCCATTCCGGTCGCGGAAATCGACGGGCTGAGGTTGCCTACGGGTCCCTGCCTTGCCAAAATCCGGTCCTTCCTTGCTGAAGCCCTTGGCTTCTGATTTCGCCTAAACGAACGGTTCCTTATCTTGCTTAAACGACTTCTTCTCGTCTCCATTCTCGGGCTCGTCCTGTTGGCCAGTGGCTCAGCGCTCTGGCTGTGGCAGGGGCTTCAGACACTAAAAGAGCCCGTTGACCTGCCAGAACCCGTGTTGTTCGACGTCGAGCAAGGCAGCGCGTTCAACTGGGTGGCTACCAAACTGGAGCGTGAGGGCCTTGTCGAGGATGCGTTGTGGCTGAAGATCTGGGGTCGTCTCAACCCTGATCGCAATGTCATCAAGGCAGGAACCTATGAGTTCGTGCCGCGTGAGACCCCGATAGCGATGGTGGGTAAGATGGTGCGGGGTGATACCAAGACCTGGTCGGTACAGTTCATCGAGGGCTGGCGCTTCAGCGAGCTACGGGCGGCGTTGGCGAAGCAGTCGCACCTCGAACACCTTACCAAAGAGCTTACCGACGAAGAGATCATGGCGCGCCTGGGCAAGCCGGAGCAACACCCGGAAGGACGTTTCTTCCCCGACACCTACGTATATACCGGGAAGGAGACTGACCTGGATATCCTGCGCCGGGCCTACCAGCGTATGGAAGGTATCCTGACCGAAGAATGGCAGGGCCGCGCAGATGGGCTGCCTTACGAGACGCCGTATGAGGCGCTCATCATGGCGTCCATCGTCGAGAAGGAAACGGGCGTTCCCGACGAACGTGGTCAGATAGCCGGCGTTTTTGTCAGGCGGATACAGAAGGGGATGCGGCTACAGACCGATCCGACCGTTATATACGGGTTGGGTGAGGACTATGATGGCAACATCACGCGCAAACACCTGCGCACCACAACGCCGTACAATACCTATCGTATCTCCGGTTTACCGCCCACGCCGATCGCGTTGCCCGGCCGTGATGCGATCCACGCCTCATTGCACCCGCAGCCAGGAACCTCGCTCTATTTCGTCGCCCGCGGCGATGGTTCCCATGTATTCTCCGAGACGTTCAGCGAGCACCAGAAAGCCGTGCGGGAATACCAGTTGCAACGACGCTCCGATTACCGCTCGTCACCGCAGGCTCAACCGTAGGCGGTCCGGCGAACGCCCCAATGGCAGACTCTATGAAACGCGGAAACTTCATTACGTTTGAAGGCACCGAAGGTGTCGGCAAGTCCACCCAGCTCAAGCATGCCGAGAACTGGCTCCGGTCCCACGACATCGACGTTGTCGTCACCCGTGAGCCCGGAGGAACGCCGCTGGCCGAGAACATTCGTGAACTGCTGCTGGCTCCGCGGGACGAACAGGTCGTCGACCTCACTGAGCTGCTACTGATCTTCGCTGCCCGCGCCCAGCACCTGAACACGTTGATCCTGCCGGAGCTCAATGCAGGGCGGTGGGTGCTGTGTGATCGCTTTACCGATGCCACCTATGCATACCAGGGCGGGGGGCGCGGGGTGTCACGCAAGCAGATCGCGATCCTGGAAAACCTGGTCCAGGATGCCCTTCGGCCCGATCACGTCATCCTGTTGGACGCACCGGTTGAAGTCGGTATGGCGAGGGCAAGGAAACGCGGTGAACTCGATCGCTTCGAGCGTGAGACCGTGGCCTTTTTCGAGCGCATCCGCAGCACCTACCGTGAACGGGCAGTTTGCTGGCCTGAACGTTATCACGTGCTCGACGCGGCGCAATCGATCGAGGCGGTCACGGAAAGTCTGTCCAGAACCCTGCAATCCATCCTCGACGTCCACGTTGCCGACTCCTGACCTCAGCTGACAGTTCATGCCGAACCTGTCTAACGGGTCATTAGATTGTCTGCTACGCTTTTCAAGTGATCAAAAAATAACCGCATACGCATCCGGTCGGCGCAAACCGGATGTTCCCTCGCGCGCGAATGCCAATCGTGACCAATGTCGGGCAGCCGGATTGCTCGCGCACCTTGCAGTCCGTGAAGCGCTTGGAGGAAAGGCAGCCATGTCCAAAGCTATCATCGTCTGCTGTGACGGAACGTGGAACCGGCCGGAGACCGAAGCCGAAAGGGTGGAGCCGTCCAACATCCTCAAGTGTACGCGAGCCTTGAAGGCGCACTCAGGGCGCCGGGACCAGGTCGTCTACTACGACGAGGGCATCGGGACTGCAGGTGGCCTGGATCGATGGCTCGGCGGTTTTCTCGGGGTGGGGCTCTCAGCCAATCTCCTGCAGGCCTACCGCTTCATCGCCAATAACTGGGCGCCCACTGACGATATATACCTGTTGGGATTCAGTCGGGGGGCGTACACGGTGCGCAGCCTGGCCGGATTCATCCACGTTATGGGGCTGATGGCCAAGTCAGAGATGCGGCACCTGCCCCAGGCCTACCAGTGGTATCGGGCGGAGCCCGGCCCGGACCGCGACAAGCTGCCCCAGGCCCCCTTGGTCGAGGAACTTCGGCAGACGAGTCGGCGTATTCCGGTCCGGTTTCTTGGCGTTTTCGATACGGTTGGGGCCCTGGGGATACCGGTGCCGGGACTGCGGCGGCTGTCGCGCCCCTGGGTGGGGTTTCACGATACGCAGTTGTGCGACTCGGTATCCTACGCGGTCCAGGCCCTTGCCATCGATGAGCGTCGTGCGCCTTTCCAGCCGGATCTCTGGACACATGCCCAGGATGCGAGCGAACAGCAGGTTGAGTCTGTGAACCGACGAACCCTACAGGTCTGGTTGCCCGGTGTGCATAGCGACATAGGCGGCGGCTACCCGAGCACCGGCCTATCCGACCTGGCGCTTCAGTTCATGATCGCCCAGGCCAACCAGCATGGACTGGAATGGCAACTGGGCAATATCTTTTCCAGTGATCCGGACGATAGAATCCACGCGCCGCTGAACGACAGCTATAGCCTGGCCTACCGCGCTTTCGGCGAGCATCTGCGACCTATTGGCGGCCTACAGCGGGAGCAAGCGGGGCTGGAGGTGTCCGTCAGCGAGAAGATCCATATCTCTGCAATGAACCGCCTGGAGGGCGGCGGCATGTTCGATAACCGCCGCAATCTCGAGACGGCGCTCGAAGATGGGGCGCCGGTCTTCCATGAGCGGCGTCACCTTAGACTGAAAGTGCCGGAGAGCCTTTCAGTGGCGGACATGCCGGATGTCGGCGAGGTTTGCACGCTCGTGAATATGTCCGAATCCGGCGCGCGCCTGCACTACAGCGGCAACGGCGCTGTGAGTGAAGGCGCTTCCTTGCGGCTTCGGCATCCACGCATTGGCGATCGGAAGGCTCGAGTCAAGTGGTGTCTGGGTAATGAGGTTGGTGTCGAATTTGCAGCGTAGTTAACGGGGGTAGCGAATGGCAGGATTCGATGCCGGGCACGCGGGGTGGTAGCAACCACACAGGGTCCGGGTGAATCTAGCCTGCGCATGTGTTTAAATAGGCGACAATTCCAGTGACGGCCATATTTCCACCTATGCTCAACGCCCGAGTCCTGAAGCTGCCTGAGAATGCGGCCCAGCATACCCATGAACATCATCAGGTGGTGATCGGTCTGCAGGGAAACTCGGGGCTCGCGGGGCAGGGTTGGGGCGTCGACCTCGATAACCGCAGGGCCTGCCTGGTGCCCACCGAAACCCGGCACGACTATTTCGGCAACGATATCAACCATGTGTTGGTGATCGACCTGGACCGTGCGGCACCCGCCCTGTCCAATCCGCAGCACCATGACTATGATCGTCTGGCTCCTCTGTTCGATCGACCGCAACACCTGGATATGGATACTCGCTTGCAGAGCCTGATCCATCTGTGTGCATCGGAGTTGAACCAGGCCCCGGAAAATCGTTCCCTGCATGAACATTTTGCCACCGGCATTGTCCACTGCCTGTCCAATCGCCTGAGCGAGAGATATCGGTTCAGTCGGCGCCGGCCCCAGACTTTTGATGTGGCGGCGATCCGACGTTACATCCATGCCCACCTGCACCAAAAGATCACTATCAGGGACCTGGCCAGTGAGGCCTGCCTCAGTGTCAGTCGGTTTCATGAAACCTTTCGTGAGATGACTGGCGTCAGCCCTCATCAATATGTCATCCAGGTGCGACTGGAGCAGGCGGTCCGTCTGCTTACGACGACGTCACTGTCAGTATCCGAAATCAGCTACCGAAGCGGCTTTTCCTCACAGAGCGCCTTTACCAATGCACTCCGAAAACACAAAGGTATGACGCCGGCGAAAATGCGTTTGGAACAGTCAGTTGTGACCGTTGAGTGAACTGGGCCGGTGTATAGAGTGAATTCCCGCAGGATTCTGCAAAAAAATCGGAGAATTCTGTAACTCGGGCATCCGTACTAATACTAACCTATACCGTTCGATGAACTCCCGCCCCTGTAACCGCCAGGGTCGCAGAGCACTCAGTGTTGTCTATAGTGAATGGGGGAGTCGAACGGATAGCCGCCGGAACACGCCGGCCGTTATTCATCGAAGTCAAAAAGAATGTGGCAATCAATAAAAATCAGGCAGTCAACAAGAACAACGGCGCACGCACAGGTTTATAACGCCGCTATATATCGCGGGTTAGAAACAACTGTCGCTGTCCCAGTGAGCGGATGTGATCCGACTCGTATAAAACCGGAGGAGTCGTATGGCTAGTGGTGTTTGGATAAGTCTATTCCTTTACTTTGCGCTAATGATCGTCATCGGTCTTTACGCAATGCGCAGGTCCACGTCTTCTTCGGAAGATTACATGCTGGGTGGGCGCAGGCTCAGTCCCAAGGTCGCGGCGCTTTCAGCTGGTGCGTCGGATATGAGTGGCTGGCTTCTGCTGGGCCTTCCGGGGGCCTTGTATGCCAGTGGCCTGGCTTCCGCCTGGATCGGCATCGGTCTGTTTGTCGGTGCGTTTATCAACTGGATAATCGTGGCCCCGAGGCTGCGTGAGCAAACCGTCCACTACGGTAATGCGCTAACCATTCCCGCCTTCCTGGCCAACCGTTTCCCCACCAAGGCGCTTCCGCTCAGGACGGTATCGGCTATCGTTATCGTATTGTTCTTCGCGGTCTATACCGCGTCCGGCCTGGTCGCAGGTGGCAAACTGTTCGAGAGTGCCTTTGCCGAGATCATCAATGTCGGTGGCATGAGCGACTATGCGGTTGGCATTGTCATCACGCTGGGTGTGGTTCTTGTTTACACCGTGGTCGGGGGCTTCCTGGCGGTGAGCATGACCGATTTCGTCCAGGGTTGTATTATGATGTTGGCCTTGGTCGTCATGCCTGCCGTGGTGTTGTTTGGCGAAGGTGGCGGCGGGTTTGCCCAGGCATCCCAGACCCTGAATGAAGTCGATCCGACCTTACTCTCCTGGACGGAGGGGCTTACCTTCATCGGCTTCCTCTCTGCAGTGACCTGGGGCCTCGGCTATTTCGGCCAGCCCCACATCATTGTTCGCTTCATGGCGATACGTTCGATAAAGGATGTTCCCACTGCCCGAAACATCGGCATGTCATGGATGGCCATCTCGCTGATCGGTGCCATCGCCCTGGGTGTATTTGGCCGTGCCTATGCGGTTCGTAACGGGCTCGACGTGGAAGACCCCGAGACGATCTTTATTGTCCTTTCAGAGCTGCTCTTCCATCCGCTAATTACCGGCTTCCTGTATGCAGCGCTCCTGGCGGCCGTCATGAGTACCATCTCAAGTCAATTGCTGGTGTCGTCTTCTTCGCTGACCGAGGATTTCTATCGCCTGTTCCTGCGTAAGGAAGCCACGGACCGGGAGTGTGTCAATGTTGGCCGGGCATGCGTGGTCCTGGTCGGTCTTGTCGCCGCTGTTATCGCCTCTGATCCGGAATCCCAGGTCCTTGGGCTGGTCAGTAATGCCTGGGCGGGTTTCGGTTCCGCATTTGGCCCGTTGATCATCCTCTCGCTCATGTGGAGCCGGATGAACGGCGCCGGTGCTGTAGCCGGCCTCATCGCAGGCTCTGTGACGGTCATTATCTGGATCGCCCTGGGTTGGAACTCCAGCTTCATGGGTGGCCCGGGCGTTTACGAGATTATCCCAGGCTTCATCGTCTCTTGGATCGCCATCGTGGTTGTCAGCCTCGCGACGGCCGATGCCAGTGAGTATCAGCCGATCCAGCGGTAATAACCGGTGGCGCGTTGCGCCCAATGGTTGCTTAAAAACTGACGAGCAGTAAAAGAAAGGGGCTCCTTCGGCAGCCCCTTTCGCGTTTGATAAGAACGTTTGACCGACGACAGAGTCGGCCCCAAAGCATCTACTTATGTCTTATCCGCCAAACATGGCGCCCCTTCCGGTTTGTGGCTATCCTCATTTGCTGTGATGTTGAATCACCTGGATCCAACAGCGCGACCTCTCGATTCCAAATCGCCTGAACAATAAAACGCAGACAATAACAACGCTGTCGACAAAGGAGGCACGGGAAGACCATGGATAAGCGCCAGTTTATCAAAACCGCCATCAGCGTGGCTGCAGCGGCCGTACTCGGTTTCAATGGACCCGCCTACGCCGAGGAAAGTAACCAGAAAAGCAATTACGTCATGGGCACTGCAACCACGGGTGGTACCTACTACCCGGTAGGTGTGGCCCTGTCCACACTGATCAAGGTGAAGCTGGAGCCCTCCACCGGTATTTCCGTTTCCGCGATCAGCTCGGCCGGCTCTGGCGAGAACCTAAAACTGATGGATGAAGGCCAGGCGCAGTTCGGCATTCTCCAGGGGCTCTATGGCGCGTGGGCATGGAAGGGGACCGGTCCGGTACCCAAGGCCTACAAGAACCTGCGTTCGGTCTCGATGCTGTGGCAGAACGTCGAGCACTTCGTCGTTCGCAGCGGGCTGGCTGAAAGCGGCACCATGTCGGACATGGAAAACCTTTACGGAGAGACATTCTCTATCGGTGCCCGCAACTCCGGTACAGAAGGCTCTGGCCGTTACATCCTGGGTGCACTGGACATCGATCTGGACAAGATCGAGATGGCTTACCTGGGTTACGGCCCCAGTGCCGACGCGTTGCAGAACGGTAACATCGATGGCATGAACATTCCCGCGGGCGTGCCGGCCTCTGCCGTTACCCGCGCCTATGCCAACATGGGCGGCGATATCACCACGCTCGATGTAACGGATGAACAACTAAAGCAGATCAACAGCGAGTTCGAGCTGTGGTCGCCGTATACCATCCCTGCAGAGACTTATCCCAACCAGGCCAAACCGATCAATACGATTGCACAGCCGAATATCCTGGCCGTGCGGGCAGATCTGCCGGAGGAGGACGTCTACCAGATCGTCAAGACGATGTACGCCAACCTGCCGTTCCTGAACAATATCCACCCGGCGACCAAGGCAATGGCCCTGGAGAAGGCCATTGCCGGATTGCCGATGCCGCTACACCCCGGCGCTGCTCGTTTCTATCGGGAAAAGGGTCTGGAGATTCCGGATAGGCTGATCGCCAAGTAATGCTGGACATTCCTTCCACCTGAAACCGGGGCCGGCAACTTGCTGGCCCCGTTCTGCTTGGGGTTTCCTGTGAGTAAGACTGAGCAAACGTCTGCTGGTACCAACAACGATAACCCGGATAACAGCGCGGCCCTGGAAAAGATCCGGGATGAGAGCAGTACCGAGGCACCCGAACGCCTTGAGCATCCTGTTATCGGCCGCAGTATTTTCCTTTTGGCGATTGTCATCGCCGTAAGTCATCTCTACTTCAATACCTTCTCCACCCTGTCAGAACTCTGGACCTCCGCACTTCACTTCGGCCTGTTCGGTCTATTGTGCGCGCTGGCCATGCCGATGGTCCGCAGCACGACACCATCAACCCAGCGCTGGGTCTTTGGCGTCGACCTGTTCCTGGGGCTTGCTGCCCTGGGTTGTGCTCTATACCTGATCGGTTTCGAAGACGCCCTTTACGCGCGGGGCGTTACCTTTTCCACCATGGACTGGGTCGTATCGATTACGGCCGTCGTGCTGATTCTCGAATTCGCCCGCCGCACCACCGGCTGGTTTATACCGGTCTTGTGCATTGTCTCGCTCACCTACGTGGCTTGGTGGGGCAAGTATGTCGAAGGTTTGTTCAATTTCCCCGGACTGAGTTGGGAGACGGTGTTGTTTCGCTCCTATATGGGCGGGCAGGGGATGCTGGGTTCAATCGCCCGGATATCATGGACCTACGTCTTTATGTTCATCCTGTTCGGCGCGTTTCTGGTCAAGTCGGGCGCCGGGGATTTCATTATCGACCTGGCCCGCTGCGCCGCCGGGCGATTTGTCGGCGGGCCAGGGTTTGTCGCGGTGTTTTCTTCTGGGTTGATGGGGTCGGTCTCCGGTTCGAGTGTGGCCAATACGGTGTCCACCGGTGTGATCACGATTCCGTTGATGCGAAAGGCCGGGTTCCCCGCCCGCTTTGCGGCGGGTGTCGAGGCTGCGGCCTCGACCGGTGGCCAACTCATGCCGCCGGTGATGGGCGCGGGGGCGTTTATCATGGCGTCCTACACCCAAGTGTCTTACCTGACGATCATCGGCGTGGCGGCCTTGCCGGCGCTGCTATATTTCCTGTCCGTGGCCATGTTCGTACGCATCGAAGCCAAGCGCAGCCACGCAGTGAAGCTAGAGGATGAGTACACGCCAACCCTAAAGGAAGTACTCAAGGACGGGTGGCATTACCTCTTGCCTCTTGTCGTTCTGATAGCGGCGTTGGTCTACGGCTTCACCCCCACCTATGCGGCGGGTATCGCGATCCTGTCGGTGGTGGCTGCGTCCTGGCTGTCGTCCAAGCCTATGAAGCCGAAGGATATCCTCGACGCCATGGCGCTGGGTACGCGCAACATTATCACCACCGCCATCCTGCTGATTACGGTCGGGCTCATCGTGATGGTGGTTTCGACCACAGGCATCGGCAATACCTTCTCGCTAATGATTGCTGACTGGGCGGGCGGCAGCCTATTAGTGACGATTATCCTGGTAGCACTGGCCTCGCTGATCCTCGGCATGGGGCTGCCGGTCACTGCGGCCTATATCGTGTTGGCGACTCTGTCAGCACCCGCCATCTACAACCTCATTGCCCAGAGCCAGCTGCTGGACCTGATGAACAGCGGCAACCTGCCGGAACAGGCCAAAGCCGTATTCATGCTAGCGGCGCCGGACCAGGTTCAGTTACTGAACGCGCCCATGGATAAGGCGACGGCGTTGCAAATGCTGGCTGCGGTGCCTGACACGTTCAGTTCGCAGTTGCTGGAGCAGGCGCTGTCGCCCCATGCGATTACTATGGCGCTGGTGTCGGCGCACATGATCATCTTCTGGCTCTCGCAGGATTCCAACGTTACACCGCCAGTGTGCCTAACCGCATTTGCCGCCGCAGCCATCGCCGGCACACCGCAGATGCGTACTGGCTTTACGGCCTGGAAGCTGGCGAAGGGTCTATACATCGTGCCTTTGCTCTTTGCTTACTCGCCGCTGATTTCCGGCGATTTCGAAGAGATGCTTCGCGTCTTCATTTTCGGTCTTTTCGGTATCTATGCCATTATTGCCGGCCTCGAGGGCTTTCTGGAACATCGTCTCGGCTGGTCGTTACGGTTACTGATGTTTCCGGTGGGTGCGCTGATGCTCTGGCCGCACGGCATGCTCTGGATTGACGGCGCCGGGCTTGTGGTTTTCCTGGTTCTACTGGTCTGGAGTAGCCGCAAGGGGAGGGTAGCGCCCGCCACCGTATAGCCCGGACAGCCCCAAAGGGATAGCCTGAGAAGGAGGAATACCGGCGAATGACTGTAGTAGAGATCGGAGCGCTGGTGCTCCTCGGCGGTGTGGCGGGGTTTATCAATGTGTTGTCCGCGGGTGGCTCGATGCTGACCCTACCGCTGCTGATGTTCCTCGGGTTGCCACCGCAGGTGGCAAACGGTACCAACCGGGTGGCCATTACCCTGCAAAGCGTCACGGCGGTCGGCAGTTTCTTCCGCGGTGGTCATGGCAACCTGGGCGTCAGCCTCCGGCTGGCGATTCCAGCGATACTGGGCTCGTTGCTGGGGGCCTGGATTGCCACCTGGATTTCCCGGGAGGTCTTCGAATTCGTGCTCGTGGCAGCCATGATCGGCGCCTCGGCCTTTATGCTCCTGCCCCAACCTCAACTGGATACCCGACCATTGACGCCGGATCGGCTTGGGCCGGTTATCTATCTGGCGATGTTCCTGATCGGCCTGTACGGAGGCTTTATCCAGGTAGGCGTGGGCGCGCTGTTTATTGTCGTACTCTACCGTATGCTCAGGATCGACCTGCGCCAGGTCAACGTCTTCAAGGTCGCAATCATCCTGCTGTATACCCTGCCGGCGCTGGCGATATTCGCAATCAATGATCAGGTGTGGTGGGGCACTGGCCTGTTGCTGGCCACCGGCAATATCACTGGCGCCATGCTGGCGGTTAAAGTCAATATGGGTCCGAAAGGCGCCCAATGGATCAAGTGGCTGACGCTGGTCATGGTCGCCGCCATTCTGGTCAGACTGATTTTCTATTGATGTCTGGTTTCCGCTCGTATGTTGTTGGTGTAAGGATCGGGTAGCGCTGCTGCCTGGCTGATGACGCTGGATAGCGCAAGAGCGGCGCTATGCTGAACGAAGGTGCTTGTGCTGCAAGCGAATAGCAAGGGAGACGACACCGTGAAAGCGATGGTTATCGAACAGTTCGGCGAACCTGATGTTTTTGTTGAGCGGGAGGTGGAAACACCGGAGCCCCAGTCGGGCCAGGTCCGTATCCGGGTCGTCGCCTCCAGCGCCAATCCGATCGAGACCAAGATCCGTTCCGGTTTCGTTCGCTCCGGCCCGGAGATGCCCGCGATCCTGAACGGCGACGTGGCGGGCATCGTGGACAAGGTCGGCCCTGGTGTTACGCGTTTCGCCGAGGGCGATGAGGTCTTCGGCTGTGCGGGCGGTGTCCGAGGCTGGCAGGGAGCACTGGCGGATTTCATGATCGCCGATGAACGAGTGCTGGCCAAACGGACGGCGAAGATCAAGTTGCCGTTGGAGCAATGCGCTGCCTTGCCGCTGGTCTTCCTCACGGCCTGGACCGCGCTGGCGGATCGCGGCGGCCTCAAGGCCGGTGAGTTTGCGTTGATTCACGCGGGTACGGGGGGCGTTGGCCATGCGGCGATCCAGATTGCCCGGCATCTGGGCGCTCGGGTTGCGACAACGGTTTCCTCGGAAGAGAAAGCCGAACTGGCCCAATCGCTTGGCGCGGAGGATATTATTTTCTACCGAGACGAGGCGGTGGACCATTACGTCACACGTCTGACGGGTGGCAGCGGCTTCGACCTGGTATTCGACACCGTGGGCGGAGAAAACCTTGACCGCTCGATTGAAGCAACAGGCGTTTCACGTCGGCTCTGTTCGATCAATACCCGGTCGACACATGACCTGTCTCAACTGCACGCAAAGAACCTCTCGCTTCACGTGATCTTCCGGTCGGTGCCGCTACTGCACGGTATTGGTATGGACGATCAGCCACGCCTGCTGGACAACCTCACGCAGATGCTTGAGGAGGATGCCGTCAGGCCGCTGATCGACTCGCAGACCTTTGCATTCACCGACGTTGCCGAGGCTCATCGGAGACTGGAAAAGGGTCAGGCACTCGGCAAGATCCTGCTGGTGAGATGACCGAACGTTAATCCCTCGTTGATGAATAAACCGTCAAGCTGGTTCGCATCCTGCTGATTTGCCTGTTAGTCTTTGGTTCGAGGACCTTGGGAACATGAACTGAGGTCCGGACCCACATGGACTGGCGGGTTACCTTCGGTGGAAATTATGGATCAGCCTGTAACTGCGGTGATCGCTGAATACTGGGCCATCGGACTCTTCATTTTTGCGGTTCTGGCTCTGTGTGCCTTTATGATCGGCGCGTCCATGCTATTGGGCGGCCGCAGTCGCGGGCGCAGCAAAGACATTCCCTTCGAATCCGGCGTTATCGGCACGGGCAGTGCCAGGCAGCGCTTTTCCGTCAAGTTCTATCTGGTTGCGATGCTGTTCGTGATCTTCGATATCGAAGCCGTCTTCCTTTTTGCCTGGGCGGTGTCCGTGCGTGAAGTCGGCTGGGTTGGTTTCTGGGGCGCCGCAATTTTTATTTTCGTCCTGTTGGCCGGTCTGCTTTACGACAGCCGGGTTGGCGCTCTGGATTGGGCGCCAAAAGGCCGCAAACCGTCAACGAGCAGGTCGCGATGAACATTTGTTGCTGAACACCGGTCCGCTAGGCCGTTACGATCAACCATAAAGATAAAAGCAGTAGGGAGTCTGGAAGTTACCGATTGAGGGAGGAAGCACATGTCATACACCCTGACACGGGCTGATGACGCTGTGGCCGCGGAAACCGACCATTATCCGCTCGGCCAACGCCGCAAAGTAGAGGACCCCATCAAGCGTCAGCTTGAACGCAATGTCTTCACCGGCAAGCTTGAGGAGGTGCTCAACTCGGCGGTGAACTGGGGCCGGAAGAACTCCCTCTGGCCCTACAATTTCGGACTCTCCTGCTGTTACGTGGAAATGACCACGGCCTTCACGGCGCCCCACGATATCGCCCGGTTCGGCTCCGAGGTCATCCGTGCCTCCCCGCGTCAGGCGGATTTCATGGTGATTGCGGGTACCTGTTTCATCAAGATGGCACCGGTGATCCAGCAGCTCTACGACCAGATGCTCGAACCCAAGTGGGTTATTTCCATGGGTTCCTGCGCAAATTCCGGCGGCATGTACGATATTTATTCAGTAGTGCAGGGCGTGGATAAGTTCCTGCCTGTCGATGTTTATGTGCCCGGTTGCCCGCCGCGGCCTGAGGCGTTCCTGCAAGGCTTGCAACTGCTGCGGGACTCCATCGGCGAAGAGCGGCGGCCCCTGTCCTGGGTTGTGGGGGATCAGGGGGTCTACAGGGCGGATATGCCGTCACAACGTTTGAAGCACAGGGATCGCCGCATACAGGCGACGGAGTTACGTAGTCCCGACAGCCTATAGCTTTCGACCTTTGAAGGACGTCGATAGCGACCTCGACACTGGCAGTTCCTGGTCATCCATCCTCGGTAGAGGCCGACTATGAGCGTTGCTACTCCCGCGAGAGGGCAAGCGGACAATGAAGCCGTGAGCGATCCGGTGCTGGAATCGTTGCGGCAGCACTTCGGCGAAACACTATTCGTCGAACAGGCCGCGCTGACGGGCATGCCCGTAGTGTGGGTGCCGCATGAGCACCTTATCGATACGCTGACCTTCCTGCGAGATATGGACGGTCCGTTCTCGATGCTGTTCGACCTGTCCGCGATTGACGAGCGCTTGCGGGGACAGCGTTCCGGCCTGCCGCCTTCTGACTTTACGGTTTTCTACCACCTGCTTTCCGTCGACCGTAACAGGGATATCCTGCTGAAGGTTGCGCTCACGGAAGATGATCTTTCGGTGCCCACGAGTGTTTCCGTATTCCCGAACGCCAACTGGTACGAGCGGGAAGTGTGGGACATGTTCGGCATAAGCTTCGCTGGCCATCCTCACCTTACGCGTATCCTCATGCCGCCCACCTGGCACGGGCATCCGCTACGCAAGGACTACCCGGCCCGGGCGACGGAGTTCGACCCCTACACCCTGACCGTTGAGGGGCAGGACACCGAACAGCACGCCCTGCAGTTTGATCCCGAGTCCTGGGGCATGAAGCGTGAGCGCAACGGCGCCGAATTCATGTTCCTCAATCTTGGACCCAACCATCCTTCGGCCCATGGCGCCTTCCGTATCGTGCTACAGCTTGACGGCGAGGAGATCGTCGACTGCGTACCGGACATTGGCTACCACCACCGGGGTGCGGAGAAGATGGGCGAGCGCCAGTCCTGGCACAGTTTCATTCCCTACACCGATCGGGTGGATTACACCGGCGGTGTGATGAACAACTTGCCGTACATATTGGCGGTCGAGAAACTGGCGGGTATCGAGGTGACGGATCGGGCCAAGACCATGCGGGTCATGCTGGCAGAGATGTTCCGTATCACCAGTCATCTTCTGTTCCTGGGGACCTACCTGCAGGACCTGGGCGCGATGTCGCCGGTGTTCTTCACCTTCAGCGATCGCCAGCGTGCCTACAAGGTCATCGAGGGTATTACCGGTTTCCGTATGCATCCGGCGTTCTTCCGGATCGGCGGGCTAGCCCAGGATCTGCCCAAGGGATGGGAAGGGCTGGTCCAGGAATTCCTCGACTGGATGCCCAAGCGCCTACGGGAGTATGAGCGAGCGATGATGGACAACATCCTGGTTCGTGAGCGTACCCGCAACGTCGCCGCGTTCAATACCGAGGAAGCCCTCGCCTGGGGCGTCACCGGTCCCAATCTGCGGGCGACCGGCTGTGATTACGATTTACGTAAACAGCGGCCATATTCCGGCTACGAGAATTTCGAGTTCGAGATTCCCCTGGGTAAGAACGGTGATGTCTTTGATCGGGGCCAGTTGCGTATCGACGAGATGCGTCAGAGCCTGCGCATTATCCAGCAATGCGTCGACCACATGCCGGCCGGGGATTACAAGGCCGATCACCCGCTGACCACACCGCCTCCGCGGGAGCGCATGCTGCAGCATATCGAGACGCTGATCACCCATTTCCTGCAGGTTTCCTGGGGCCCCGTGCTCAAGCCCAACGAATCCTGCCAACTGGTTGAGGCAACCAAAGGCATCAATAGCTATTACCTGACCAGCGATGGCAACACGACGAGTTACCGGACCCGTATCCGTACGCCCAGCTTCCCGCATTTGCAGCAGATACCGGCGCTGTTCCGGGGCGGCTTCGTGCCGGATTTGATCGCCCACCTGGGCAGCATTGATTTTGTCATGGCAGACGTGGACCGCTGATGAAAACCGAAGAGACGCCCTCCAACGCAGTCACCATCGCCACCGACGGCCACGGATTCGTATTGCACGGCGATGACCTCGAGGCCATCCGCCACGAACGCGATCATTACGAACAGGCCCAGGCAGCCTGCATCGAGGCGCTGAAGATCGTCCAGCGTCGTCATGGTTGGGTTCCCGACGGTGCGATTCCGGCCATTGCCGACGCGTTGGGAGTTACGCCGGCTTCGGTCGAGGGGGTGGCGACCTTTTACAGTCTGGTCTTCCGGCAGCCGGTGGGTCGGCATGTCATCCTCGTATGTGACAGCAGCTCCTGCTTCCTGACGGATTACGAGGCCCTGCGGGAAGCATTGTCACAGCGGTTAGGCATTGATTTCGGCCAAACCACCGACGATGGCCGGTTCACCTTGCTACCGGTCTGCTGTCTCGGGGCCTGCGATCGCGGGCCTGCCTTGATGATCGATGATGACACCTACGGGCCCGTCCACCCGGACGATGTGGACGTGCTCCTGGAGGCTTATTCATGAGTCGAGATCTGCCCCGGCTTCGCTACCACAGCCAGCTTCGCCAGTCGGCCCACGAGCGGCGGGAGGAGACCCATCCGTTGACTTGGCGTATGCGTGACGACGGACAGCCGGTCTTCCTCGAGGAGTATTCAAAAAAGGATGGCTATGCTGCGGTAAAGCACGTGCTGAACGAGCTGAGCGGCAAGGATGTCATCGAGCAGATGAAGACAGCCAACGTGCGCGGCCGTGGCGGTGCCGGTTTCTCCGCAGGGGTGAAGTGGAGCCTGACCATGCAGGGCGGCGATTTGCCTCGGGGTTACCTGGTCTGCAATGCGGACGAGATGGAACCGGGCACCTTCAAGGACCGCCTGATCATGGAGCAGATGCCGCACCTGCTGATCGAGGGCATGATCCTGGGTGCCTACGCCAACAACTCGCGGTTCGGCTACATCTTCCTTCGCGGTGAGTACGTGGAATCGGCCCGCGCATTGCAGCGCGCCATCGAAGAGGCCCGTGCCGCCGGTTGGTTGGGGGACAATATCGCCGGCAGTGGTTTCGATTTCGATATCGCCCTGCATACCGGTGCCGGACGCTATATCTGCGGTGAGGAAACAGCGCTCATCAATTCCCTGGAAGGCAAGCGCGCCAATCCCAGGGCAAAGCCGCCGTTCCCCGGCCAATCCGGTGCGTGGGGTAAGCCCACAGTCGTCAACAACGTCGAAACCCTGTGCAACACCCCGGCCGTCATGCGTCACGGTGCGGAATGGTTCCAGGGCATTTCCGGGGATTTAAGCGATGACGGCGGCACCAAGCTCTACGGGGTTTCGGGCAGGGTGAAGCGTACCGGCCTCTGGGAACTGCCTATAGGAACACCCGGTGAAGAAATCATGGACCTGGCCGGCGGCGTCGTCGAAGGCCAATCCCTCAAGGCATGGCTGCCCGGTGGTGGCAGCACCGGCTTCCTGTTGCCCGAACACCTGAAGCTGGGACTCGACTTCGACACCATTGGCAAGGAGGGCAGCCGCCTGGGCACCGGTTTGCTGACGGTCGTGACCGACCAGCAAAGCATGGTATCGCTGATGCGGAATCTCGAAGCTTTCTTCGCCCGCGAATCCTGCGGCTGGTGTACCCCGTGTCGCGACGGTCTGCCCTGGACGGTGAAGATCCTCCAGGCCCTGGAGCGTGGAGAAGGGGAAGAGGGAGACATTGAGTTGTTAGAAAAACTGGCGGACGATCAGGGCCCCGGCAAGACCTTCTGCGCGCACGCGCCTGGCGCCGCCATGCCGCTATCCAGCGCAATCAAGTATTTCCGTGACGAATTCGAGGCTGGCGTTAGCCATCCGAGGCGGGAAGCACACGCGGATCCGATACCGGTAGGCGAGGTGTAAGCGTATGGCGACGATCCATGTGGACGGCAATTCCTACACGGTCGACGGCGCGGATAATCTGCTGCATGCCTGCCTGTCGCTGGGACTGGATATTCCATACTTCTGCTGGCACCCGGCCATGGGGAGCGTTGGGGCGTGCCGCCAGTGTGCGGTAAAGCAATACAAGGACGAGGAAGACGATAAGGGCATGCTGGTGATGGCGTGCATGGCGCCCTCGTCGGATGGGACACGTATTTCCATCGATGATGACGAAGCGCGAGAATTCCGTGCCAGCGTCATCGAGTGGCTGATGATCAACCATCCCCATGATTGTCCAGTCTGCGAGGAAGGTGGGCACTGCCACCTGCAGGATATGACGGTAATGACCGGTCATGACCGCCGTCGTTACCGATTCCGCAAGCGCACCCATCGTAACCAGTACCTCGGGCCGTTTATCGCCCACGAAATGAATCGCTGTATTACCTGCTACCGCTGTACCCGTTTCTACAACGACTATGCCGGCGGCACCGATCTGGGCGCGTTTGGCGCAAACAGTAATATCTACTTCGGGCGCTACGAAGAGGGTACGCTGGAGAGTCCATTTTCCGGCAACCTGACGGAAGTCTGTCCTACCGGCGTCTTCACCGACCAGACCCACAGCCAGCGTTATACCCGCAAGTGGGACATGCAGTTCGGCCCAAGTGTGTGCCACCAATGTTCGGTGGGTTGCAATATCTCTCCGGGCGAGCGGTATGGCGACATTCGCCGGATCGAGAACCGCTACCACGGCGAGATCAATCGCTTCTTTCTATGCGATCGCGGGCGCTTCGGCTACGGCTACGTCAACCGTAACGACCGTCCAGTCGAACCGGCGTGGCGTGGCGACGGGCAGGGCTCAGCGGTCAGCTTGTCGGTAGACGCCGCGCTTGATCGCGGAAGTGATTTGCTTCGCGATGCGCGCCGGGTCATCGGCATCGGTTCTCCAAGGGCCAGCCTGGAAAGTAACCATCAGCTGCGTGAACTGGTCGGTGCCGACAATTTCTCTACCGGCATTGCCTCCAGCGAATGGACTTGCATCCAGCAGATGGCGGAGCTTTCGTTGTCCACCGGCCTGCCTACGCCGACCCTGCGGGAAGTCGAAGAACACGATGCCGTATTGGTCCTGGGTGAGGACCTGATCCAGAGCGCTGCGCGTGTGGGGCTTTCCGTGCGTCAGGCCATCCTGGGCCGCCGGGGCGAGCACGCCGGCAGTCGCGGCATTCCGACCTGGAACGCCGAAGCGATCAAGACGCTCGGCCAGGACAGTCGCTACCCGCTCTATTCACTATATCCGGCCAGCACGGGTCTGGACGGTATCGCCATGCCGGTACCGCAATTGGATCCCGAGGCTATTGCCCGAGTCGGTCATGCCGTTGCCCATTGCATCGATGATGCCTCACCCGCGGTACCGGACCTCGAAGCCGAAGACCGGGACTTGGCGAATGAAATCGCTGCAGCCTTGTTGAAAGCCAGCCGTCCGCTGGTCGTCAGTGGCAGCTCTATGGAATCCCCAGCCATCCTGGACGCGGCAGGCAACATAGCCCGCGCGCTGGCTCGTCGTGCCTGTAATGGTGGATTTATGCTGGTGCGCCGGGAAGCAAACAGTACGGGGCTTGGATTGATGGGTGGGCAGACCCTTGACTGGGCGCTGGAGGAACTGACGGAACAGCGCGCCGATGCGGTGGTGATCCTGGAAAACGATCTTTATCAGCGTCTGCCCAGCAGCCTTGTGGAGAAGGCCTTGGGTCAGGCCAGAACCGTCATCGTGCTGGACCATCAGAGTACCGACACACTGAATCAAGCGCATCTGTCCTTGCCGGCGTCGAGCTTTGCCGAGGCGGATGGCACACTGGTTAATATGGAAGGCCGCGCGCAGCGTTTCTTCCAGGTCTACGACCCGGGCTATATCCGTCCGGAAACCAGGATTCGCGAAAGCTGGCGTTGGCTGCATGCGCTCAAATGCGGCCTGCAGCGCCAGATGGTTACGGAGATCAACCTGGATCAGGTGACGGTGGCGTGCGCCGAACACAACCCGGGTTTGGCACAGATAGTCTACGCGGCGCCGGGATCGAGCTACCGGGTCCGTGGCACCAAGCTGGCTCGGGAGCCGCATCGCTATAGCGGCCGCACCTCGATGCGCGCGCATCTGAATGTCAGCGAACCACGGGCACCGCAGGATGTGGACACGCCGTTCACATTCTCCATGGAGGGATACAACGGCTTCGACCGCCCCCGGGATACCGTGGCCTTCGCCTGGGCTCCGGGCTGGAACTCGCCCCAGGCTTGGAACAAGTTTACCGACGAGGTGGGCGGCCATCTTAGTGCCGGCGACCCCGGCGTGCGCCTGGTGGAGCCGGTACCCGGTATTTACCGCTACAGTGATTCTGTTCCGGCAGCGTTTGCCTCGCAGGAAGGTGAGTGGCGCGTCATAGTTCTGCCGCGGCTGTTCGGCGGTGATGAGACCTCGGCCCGTGCGGAACCGATTCAGGAGCGCGCCGGACGTGCGGAGCTGATCCTCTCCGAGCGGGATGCCCAGCTACTCGGTGTGTCCCCGGGAGACTCTCTCAAAATGGCACTGAATGGGTCTGAGCGAACCTTCCCGGTTCACATTGAGGCTGGCTTTCCGTCAGGGATGGTGGGCTTACCCGCCGGCGCAGGAACGGACTTCGCCAACGGTAGTTGGGCTAGCCTCAGCCTGGCCGGGTCGGATCCGGTGATGTCGGACCAGCCAGCGGCTGATGGTGGGGAGGCACGCCCATGAGCTGGTTGACGCCAGAGCTGCTCGCTATCCTCTACGCCATGTTCCAGGCTGTGGTGATCCTGTTGGGCGCCGTGCTGCTCGGGGCGGTCATGACGGTGATCGAGCGCCGTCTGCTGGGGCTCTGGCAGGATCGTTATGGTCCCAACCGAGTGGGGCCTTTCGGTTCGATGCAATTGGTCGCCGACATGATCAAGATCTTCTTCAAGGAAGACTGGATTCCGCCGTTTGCCGATCGCAAGCTGTTCGTGCTGGCACCGGCAATCGCCATGGCCTCGCTGCTGCTGTCGTTCATGATCATCCCGATTACGCCGGGCTGGGGTGTGGCCGACCTCAATATCGGCCTACTGTTCTTCTTCGCGATGGCGGGCATCAACGTCTACGCGGTACTGTTCGGCGGCTGGTCCAGCGGCAACAAGTACGCGCTGATCGGCGCCATGCGGGCGTCGGCCCAGACCCTGTCCTATGAGGTGTTCATGGGGCTCGCCCTGATGGGCGTGGTGGCCCTTGCCGGCACCTTCAATATGCGCGATATCGTCCAGGCCCAGGAAGGGCTGTGGTACATCATCCCGCAGTTCTTCGGCTTCTGTACCTTCCTGATCGCGGGTATTGCGGTAACCCACCGCCATCCCTTCGACCAACCGGAAGCGGAGCAGGAGCTGGCAGACGGCTATCACATCGAATACTCAAGCATGAAGTTCGGCATGTTCTTCATCGGCGAGTACGTGGGCATGGTGCTGGTGTCCGCGCTGATCGTGACGCTCTTCTTTGGCGGTTGGCACGGCCCCTGGCTGCCACCGATCATCTGGTTTGCGCTCAAGACGGGCTTTTTCCTGATGGTATTCGTGTTGCTGCGGGCCGCGCTGCCACGGCCGCGGTACGACCGGGTCATGAGCTTTGGCTGGAAGGTTTGCCTGCCGCTGACGCTGATCAATTTGCTGGTAACCGGTGCGGTGATCCTGCTGGATACACCGGCCGCGGGAGGAAGCTGATGACACCCAGACAGCTGATAACCGGAACCTGGTCGCAACTGAAGACCATGGGCATCATCTTCATGCATTCGTTCCGCAAACGGGAGACGGTGAACTATCCGGAGGAGCAGGTTGACCTGCCACCACGCTATCGTGGCCGTATCGTGCTGACCCGCGACCCGGATGGTGAGGAGCGGTGCGTCGCCTGCAATCTCTGCGCGGTGGCCTGTCCGGTGGACTGCATCGCGTTGCAGAAAGGAGAACATGAAGATGGCCGCTGGTATCCGGAGTTCTTCCGCATCAACTTCTCCCGCTGCATCTTCTGCGGCATGTGCGAGGAAGCCTGCCCCACATCCGCCATCCAGCTCACGCCGGATTTCGAGATGAGCGAGTATGACCGCCAGGAGCTGGTCTACGAGAAGGAAGACCTGTTGATCAACGGGCCCGGCAAGGACCATGACTATCACTTCTACAAGGTGGCCGGGCTGTCGATTGCGGGTAAGGACAAAGGCAAGGCCCAGAACGAACAGGAACCCATAGACGTGAAGACGTTGTTGCCCTGACTCGGTCGGGGCCACAGCCAGCCCGAGAGCAGGAAAGAAGAGCAACGGTTAAGAACAGCACTAGGAAGAGGAGCGGGGAAGAGCGACGATGGAACTGGCCTTTTACCTCAGTGGACTCGTGGCCGTATTGGCCACGCTGGGCGTAATCAGCGGCACCAACGCCGTGCATGCCCTGTTGTACCTGATTGTCTCGCTGATCGCCGTGGCCATGGTGTACTTCGCCCTGGGCGCGCCATTTGCCGGGGCCCTGGAGATTATCGTGTATGCCGGGGCGATCATGGTGCTGTTCGTGTTCGTCGTGATGATCCTCAACCTGGGCGAGGGCGCGGCCGAGCAAGAGCGGCTCTGGCTCAAGGCTGGAACCTGGTTCGGGCCCTCTGTACTTGCGTTGGTCCTGCTGGGTGTTTTGGTCTACAGCCTGTGGCAGGGCGATGCGGGCCGTGTGATCGAAGGTGAGACACTGACCGCCAAAGCTGTGGGTACGACGCTGTTCGGACCCTGGCTGCTGGTGGTCGAGCTGGCTGCGATGCTGTTGCTGGCAGCACTGGTGACAGCGTCCCATGTAGGCCGCATGTGGCCCGCCAAACCGAATGACAAAGGCAGGGGAGGCGATCAATGAGCGGTGTGCCCATGGAGCACGGCCTGATCCTGGCGGCCATCCTGTTTGCGCTCGGACTGGCCGGACTGATGTTCCGGCGCAATATGGTTTTCGTGCTGATGAGCCTGGAGATCATGCTTAACGCAGCGGGTCTGGCCTTTATCGTCGCCGGCACCGCCTGGCAACAGCCCGAGGGTCAGGCCATGTTCCTGCTGGTCATCACGCTGGCGGCCGCGGAAGCCAGCGTTGGCTTGGCCTTGCTGATCCAGCTCTACCAGCGCTTCAGGACCCTCGATACGGATAAAGCAAGCGGGATGCGCGGATGACGGATTTATCGACATCACTCTTGCCCTGGACCTTTCTGTTGCCCCTGATCGGCATGCTGATCCTGGCATTTTCACATGGGCGTCTGGGCGACCGGCCCAGCGCTTTCGTCGGGGTTGCCAGCGTCGGGCTGGCCGCCATCGTGACCGCTGTCATCGGGTTCGAATTCCTGGTGGGCGATCGCGAGCCGCAGTCCATAACGCTCTGGACCTGGATCTCGGTCGGGGACTTCACGCCCACCATCGGCCTCGCACTTGATGGGCTTTCGCTGACGATGCTGGGGGTGATCACCGGTGTCGGTTTCCTCATCCATCTCTTCGCCGCCTGGTACATGCACGGCGATGAGGGCATTACGCGCTTCTTTGCCTACATGAACCTGTTCGTGTTCAGTATGGTGCTGCTGGTGCTGGGCGATAACCTGCTGCTGCTATTCCTGGGCTGGGAAGGGGTTGGCCTGTGCAGTTACCTGCTGATTGGCTACTACTACCGGGACTCGGCCAACGGGGCGGCGGCCTTCAAGGCGTTTATCGTGACGCGGATTGGCGACGTGTTCCTGGCGATCGGGATGTTCCTGCTATTCAGCCAGGTGGGTACGCTGAACATTGAAGAGATCCTGCGTACGGCGCCCGAACTCTGGGCGCGCGGGGATACCACCGTGGAGATTGCCGCCTTGCTGGTTCTCGGTGGTGCCCTCGGCAAGTCCGCGCAACTACCCCTGCATACCTGGCTGGCCGATGCCATGGCTGGTCCCACGCCGGTCTCCGCGCTGATCCATGCCGCGACCATGGTCACCGCGGGTGTCTACCTGATTGCCAGATTGCATGGGTTGTTCGACCTTGCTCCTGCTGCCCAGTACCTGGTCGGTCTCATTGGGGCGCTGACACTTCTTATGGCAGGCTTTGCTGCCCTGGCGCAGACCGACATCAAGCGGGTGCTGGCCTATTCCACCATGAGTCAGATCGGCTATATGTTCCTTGCGCTCGGGGTAGGTGCCTACGACGCCGCTATCTTTCACCTGGAAACGCACGCCTTTTTCAAGGCGTTGTTGTTCCTATCGGCGGGCGCGGTCATTGTCAGTTGTCACCATGAACAGGATATACGCCGCCTCGGCGGTCTCTGGCGCCGCCTGCCCCTGGCCTACGCGGGGTTCGTACTCGGGGGATCCGCCCTGGTGGCCTTGCCGCTAGTGAGTGCGGGTTTCTTCAGCAAGGACGAAATTCTGTGGCAAGAATTCGCTTCGGGTCAGACGGGATTGCTTCTTGCTGGCCTGGCTGGGGCCTTCTTGACGTCCATCTACACGCTGCGCTTGATCATTGGCATCTTCCATGGTGCCGAAGGCAGCGACAAAGCCCGGCATGCCGAGCCTGGCCGTGGGCTACAGCATGGTCTGCCCATTGTCGTCCTGGGTGTTCTTTCGACGTTCCTGGGAGGATTGATCACACCTCCGCTGGAAGGTGTTCTGCCGGCAGGACCAGGGGCCCAGAGCGACTCCGGACATGTCACCTTGGAGCTCCTTGCCGCCGCCACCTCCCTTGCGGGCGTTGGTGTTGGTCTCTGGCTTTTCCTGAATCGCAGGCAGTGGCTGGACCGTCGTGTATCGAAGGGCTGGCCTGCGCAGTTGTGGACGTACTGGAACCATGCCTGGGGATTCGACTGGCTGTTCGATCGCACGTTAGTGCGGCCATACCAGGCCATGGTGCGCTGGATGCGAAATGACCTGGTCGACCGCCTCATGGGACTGGTCGCAGCCGTCGTCCGGGTTTTCAACGCCGGCCTGGTGCTGACCCAGACCGGGCGCCTGCGCACCTATGCCACGTCGATGGCCTTGGGAGCGACCCTGGTCCTATTGGTTTTGGCGCTGAATTACTGACACAAAGGGAGAGTGTATGACGCCAGGACGAGAGGCGATGGCGCATCGGTTGATCAATGCAGGCCCTGGGAGGGAGAACTCGACACCATGGTGTTGATCTGGCTGATCCTGATTCCGTTTATCGGTGGCCTGCTGTGTTGGCAGGCTGACCAATGGGGCGAGAAGGTGCCGCGCTGGATTGCGCTGGCAACCATGACGCTGGTATTCGTCACGACGCTGGTACTCTGGTGGCACGGCGACTACCGGTTGCCAGCTGCGGAGGGGGGCGACGCCGCCATCCGCTGGGCCATGGAATACCGCGTCCCCTGGATACCGCGCTTTGGTATCGATATCCACCTGGCCCTCGATGGCCTCTCGCTGATCCTGATCGCCTTAACAGGGCTATTGGGCATGCTGGCGGTGATCTGCTCCTGGAAGGAGATCTCCCAGCGGATCGGCTTTTTCCACCTGAACCTGCTCTTCATCCTCGCGGGTGTTGTCGGGGTCTTCCTGGCCATCGACCTGTTCCTGTTTTTCTTCTTCTGGGAAATGATGCTGGTGCCCATGTACTTCCTGATCGCGCTCTGGGGACATAGCGGGTCGGAGGGCAAGACCCGCATCCGGGCGGCGATGAAGTTCTTCATCTATACCCAGGCGAGCGGGCTGCTGATGCTGGTGTCCATCCTGGCCCTGGTGTTTATGCACCACGCCAATACCGGCGAGTACTCCTTCGCCTATGCCGATCTGTTGCAGACGCCGCTATCCGAACCCATGGCCATGTTGCTGATGCTCGGCTTTTTCGTGGCGTTTGCGGTCAAGCTGCCGGTGGTGCCGTTCCACGGCTGGTTGCCGGATGCCCATGCCCAGGCGCCCACGGCCGGCAGTGTGGATCTGGCGGGCATCCTGCTGAAAACCGCCGCCTATGGGATGCTGCGTTTCGCGCTGCCGCTGTTTCCCGAAGCGTCGCAGACTTTTGCGCCCGTTGCGATGGCGCTGGGTGTGGTGGGCGTGTTCTACGGGGCATTGCTTGCCTGCGGCCAGCAGGATATCAAGCGCCTTATTGCCTACACGTCGATCTCCCATATGGGTTTCGTGATCATCGGCATCTACTCCGGCTCCCAACTTGCTCTGCAGGGCGTGGTGGTGCTCATGGTGGCTCATGCGTTCTCAGCGGCCGGCCTTTTCATACTCAGTGGCCAGTTGTTCGAGCGCCTACATACCCGCGATATGCGCAAGATGGGCGGTTTGTGGGGCCGTTTCGAGAGTCTCCCCGGTTTCTCCCTGTGCTTTGTTGCGGCTTCGTTGGGTATGCCCGGGACGGCCAATTTCATCGGCGAGTTCATGGTGCTTTTCGGGACTTTCCCCGTTGCCCCGACCGTAGTGGTACTGGCCAGCATCGGTCTTGTGCTGGCAGCAATCTATTCACTGATCCTGATGCAACGGGTGCATTTCGGTCCTTCGCAGGGGGAGGGGCAGTTCCGCGGTCTGGACTGGCGTGAATATTCCATGATGTCCGGTTTGCTGGCCCTGGTTTTGCTGTTCGGCCTCTATCCACAACCGCTGTTGGACACGACCAGCGCGGTCATGGTTGAAGTGCAGCAGGTGTTCGCTGCGGGTGCCGAAGTGGGTACGGTCCATTGGTTCAAGGGAGGGCAATGATGCTGACGAAAGCCGACATCTTTGCCCTGACGCCCGTGATCCTCGTCTGCGCAACCGCGATAACGGTGATGCTGGGGATTGCGTGGCGCCGCCACCATGCCGCCACGTTCCTGGTTTCTGTCCTGGGGCTGAACCTGGCTCTGGTCTCGGTGATCGCGGTGTGGCTGATGGGTACGGTCGAGACGCCGCTGCTGGTGTTCGACGGCCTGGCCATCTTTGGCATGGCGGTCGTGCTGGTTTCCTCCCTGGCCTGCGCCACTTTCGCCCATGGCTACCTGGAAGGCTATCCAGGGCCAAAGGAGGAGTTCTACCTGCTGCTGCTCTGTGCTGCTGCCGGCGGTATGGTGCTGGTGGCCAGCCGTCACCTGGCGACTATCTTCTTCGGCCTTGAACTGCTCTCCATGCCGCTTTACGGCATGTTGGCGTACACCTTTCGGGATGAACGTTCCCTTGAGGCGGGGATCAAGTACCTGATCCTGTCCGCGGCCGGAACAGCCTTCCTGCTGTTCGGTATGGCCTTGCTCTACGCCGAGACCGGCGCGCTGGATATTGCGACCATTGGCGCCCGGCTGGCGAGTACGCAAGGTGTCTGGGCTATTGCAGGTGCAGGGCTGATGCTGGTGGGGCTCGGCTTCAAGCTTTCGTTCGTACCTTTCCATCTCTGGACGCCGGACGTCTACCAGGGCGGGCCTGGACCTTCGGCTACCTTCCTGGCTACGGCAAGCAAGGCGGCCGTGTTCATTGTTTTCCTGCGTATCGTGATGGAGGTGCCGGTGTTCCACGAAACCGGACCCCACCTGATCCTGACGGTACTGGCATTGATTACGATGCTGGTGGGCAACATTTTGGCTTTGCTCCAGCCCAACCTGAAACGCCTCTTGGGGTATTCCTCCATCGCTCACTTCGGCTATCTGCTGGTTGTGCTGGTGGTGGCTGATGGGCTTGCTGTGGAGACGGCGGGCATCTACCTGGTGACCTACCTGGTCACGACGCTGGGCGCTTTCGGCGTCGTGACGGTGCTCTCCAGTCCCTATAGTGGTGAAGATGCTTCGGCCCTGCATCACTACCGCGGGCTGTTCTGGCGACGGCCGTATCTGGCGGCGGTGTTGACCGTGTCCCTGCTTTCTCTCGCGGGCATTCCATTTACCGCCGGCTTCATCGGCAAGTTCTATATCGTCGCGCTCGCCGTCGAGGCCGGGCGCTGGTGGTTGGTTGGCGGTATCCTTGCGGGCAGTGCCATCGGGCTTTACTACTACCTGCGCGTCCTGGTTACCCTGTACCTCGTAGAGCCGGGCATGCAGCGTAGAGATGCCCCTCACGATTGGGCTATTCGTGCCGGGGGGCTGGTGACCCTGGGCCTGGCGTTGCTGGTGATCCTGTTAGGTGTATACCCGACACCGGCGATCGACTGGATGGCCGATATCGCGGTGGCGGGTCAGTAAGAAAGGAGAACCTGTGATCAGTCTGAGCCCGGACAACTGGTCTGTCGGCGTCGCCGTAGGTGTTTTCTGCGCCTGCGCACTGGTGATCGGCGTCTTGGGTACGCGGCTCACCCGGGTCGTGGACCAACTTGCGGACCGGCTCGGGATTGGCGAGGCGCTTGCGGGCGCGGTGATCCTGGGGGCCGCGACATCGCTTTCCGGTTCCGTCCTTTCGGTAACTGCGGCCTGGCGGGGGCATCCGGAACTGGCTATCAGTAATGCGATGGGCGGCATCGCTGTACAGACGCTCTTCCTGGCCCTGGCTGACTTGGTCTACCGGCGTGCAAACCTGGAGCATGCCGCGGCTTCGGTGCCCAACATGCTGCAGAATGCGCTGCTGATAGCGCTCCTTTCGCTGATCCTGTTTGCACCGCTATCGCCGAATGTCACGATCTGGGGGGTGCATCCGATAACACCGATCCTGTTTGGCATGTATATCTACGGTATCTGGTTAGTCAGGAATGCCCGCCTGGAACCCATGTGGCGTCCATCGTTCACCCAGGAGACGCGACAGGACGTGCCGGATGACGTCAACCAGATGCCGCCGTTGCCTCGGCTGGGTATCGAGTTTGCGGTACTGACAAGTGGACTTGCGATTGCCGGGTTCCTGCTCGAGCCGACAGCAAACAAGATTGCGTCGGCTTCCGGGCTCTCGCTCACTGCGGTGGGCGTTCTGTTCACGGCAGTCAGTACATCCATTCCTGAGCTGGTGACGTCGATTGCGGCCGTGCGAAGGGGCGCGCTGACTCTGGCGATTGGCGGCATTATTGGCGGCAACGCCTTCGACACGCTTTTCATGGCGGCGTCTGACGTGGCGTACAGAGATGGTTCCATTTACCACGCCATGCGCGACTCGTCGCAATTCTGGGTGGCGCTGACGTTGTTGATGTGTGGCATCCTGATGATGGGACTGATCCGCCGGCAAGAGCAGGGCATTGCCCGTATCGGCTCTGAAAGTTTTGCAATAATCGTGCTTTACGTGGTCGGGGTTTGCCTTATGTTGTTGGCGGGTGGTTGAGTTAAGCGGTTATGGTTCACATAGAGTAGATAAGAGAAGCGTGTATGGAAGCTTAGGAAAAACGCCGGAACTGTTTAAACGCTTCCAGATGCACGTGTTCTTGTCCCGCGAAAGGCCGAAGGAACAGCCAAGACGTCGGGCCCCTTCCTGCTCCGTAACCGGTGGGCGGAGCAAATGCCCGGAGCTCAGTCCGGACGGCCGAAATTTTGATGCATTGCAGAGAAATTGAGGTTATCCGCTATGACCCACGAAACAAACCCTTACCCTTCGCGATTAAAAGAAGATCAGGGCATCGATCCCTTTGTTCGTCTTGATCCGGTCGTACATTCCCGTAATCAGTGGCGCTGGGATGGACCGCTGGATGAAATGTCACTTTCGAGATATGAGCGAGACGGCTTTCTTTGGTTTGAAGGGTTCTTTTCCCAGGAGCGCATGCAGCCTTTCTTCGACGAGCTGAAGGAGATGGCTGAGGATAAGAAACTCATGGAATCGCAGCAGATCATCAAAGACCCCGAGTCGGGAGAGATTCGGTCTGTTTTCGCGATGCACGAAATTTCCGATCATTTCAACCGACTCACCCGGGACCCTCGTATACTGGGA
Organism: Marinobacter nanhaiticus D15-8W; assembly: GCF_036511935.1. Taxonomy (NCBI): domain Bacteria; kingdom Pseudomonadati; phylum Pseudomonadota; class Gammaproteobacteria; order Pseudomonadales; family Marinobacteraceae; genus Marinobacter; species Marinobacter nanhaiticus. The sequence goes on from NZ_AP028878.1 coordinate 2,220,201, forward strand.
ATGGTGCGTCAGCTGCTGGGCAGTGAAGTTTATATTCACCAGTCGCGCATCAATGACAAATTCGGCTTTCAGGGAAGCGGTTTCGACTGGCATTCGGATTTCGAAACCTGGCATTCCGAAGACGGTATGCCGCGCATGCGGGCGGTAAGTGCATCGCTCATGCTTACCGACAATAATGAGTTCAACGGCCCGCTGATGCTGATTCCGGGATCACATCATTACTTCGTACCCTGCATAGGCGAAACGCCAGACATGAACTGGACGGATTCCCTGAAGGCACAGCGCCTCGGTGTTCCTGATCAGGATTCCCTCGCCATGTTGGCTGAACGTGGAGGGATACAGGCTCCGAAAGGACCGGCAGGGTCGCTACTCCTGTTCGAATGCAATACCCTGCATGCGTCCAACAAAAACATGTCGCCATGGCCGCGGTCTAACCTGTTCTTCGTCTACAACAGCGTAGAGAATCAGTTGGAAGAACCATACGCCGCACCAAACCCACGTCCGGAATTTCTGGGTGCCCGTGAAAACACCGATCCGCTAACGATGCATGATGATTTCCCTGAGCTGGCGGGGCAGGGAGTCAGCCCACTCAAGTTCAGAGGCTAATCAAGGACGTTACTCTCTCGGTTGAGACAGCATGCCTTGTACTTGCGACCGCTCCCGCACGGGCAGCGGTCGTTGCGGCTCGGCTTGAACGTTCCCTGGCGAGGGGTTCCACTAACGTAGAGCCACTGATTCTCTTCGCGGACAAAGTCTGAGTTTTCCTCCAGGTAACCCCATCGCCCCATCTCGCGATACATGGCGCGAAAATGTACATTCCCTTTATTGCCCGTTTCCGATGCGTCGAGTATCTGCAAAGTCGTCCAGTTCGGTGAGCCCTGGAGGTCGAGATCCGAAGGGCGTGTCGTTGGGTGCCAGGTTTGCAGCAGATAGCCGATCTTGTGCATCACGAAAGCGGTGAAGCGCGATCGCATCAGGGATTCGGGTGACGGCGCGGATTTGCCATCGTGAAACGGCTTGCAGCATTCTGCATAGGACAGCTGGCTACCGCAGGGACAGAGAAGAGCGGTACTCATAAGTAACTTCGGAACGGTTAGAAGACCAAAAAAAACGCCAGCTGCGAGAGCTGGCGTCTTCCGGGCATAGCCCTTGGAGTATCCAGTCGGGGCTTAGGCTACGGAAGCCTTGGCCGCCTTGCTGGTGTAGTTCTCCATCTGGTCGAAGTTCAGGTACTTGTAGATGTCCTTGGACATGCTGTTCAGGTCCTTGGCGTACTCCATGTACTCCGCCGGCGTCGGCAGTTTGCCGAGAACCGCGCCCACAGCCGCCAGTTCCGCAGAAGTCAGGTACACGTTGGCACCATCGCCCAGGCGGTTCGGGAAGTTACGGGTGGAGGTGGACAGTACCGTGGACTTGGCCGCGACACGAGCCTGGTTGCCCATGCACAGGGAGCAGCCCGGCATTTCGGTGCGTACACCGGCAGTGCCGTAGGTGTTGAAGTAGCCTTCTTCCATCAGCTGCGCCTGGTCCATCTTGGTCGGCGGCGACATCCACAGGCGGGTGCTCAGCGGGCCCTTGTGCTGTTCCAGCAGCTTGCCGGCGGCACGGAAGTGACCGATGTTGGTCATGCACGAACCGATGAACACTTCGTCCACCTTGTCGCCGGCCACTTCGGACAGGACCTTGGCATCGTCCGGGTCGTTCGGGCAGCAGACGATCGGCTCCTTGATATCGGCCAGGTCGATCTCGATGACGTGTGAGTATTCCGCGTCCTTGTCGGCACGCATGAGGCTTGGGTTCGCCAGCCACTCTTCCATCTTCTTGGCGCGACGCTCAAGCGTACGCGGGTCGCCGTAGCCTTCGGCGATCATCCAGCGCAGCATGACGATGTTGGAGCGCAGGTACTCGGCAACGGAGTCTTCGGACAGGTTGATGGTACAGCCGGCTGCAGAGCGCTCGGCGGAGGCGTCAGACAGCTCGAACGCCTGCTCGACGGTCAGGTGCTCCAGACCCTCGATCTCGAGGATACGGCCAGAGAACTCGTTGATCTTGCCTTTCTTCTCGACGGTCAGCAGGCCTTGCTTGATACCATACAGCGGGATCGCATGAACCAAGTCACGCAGGGTGATACCCGGCTGCATTTCACCCTTGAAGCGAACCAGAACAGACTCAGGCATATCCAGCGGCATAACGCCAGTTGCTGCCGCAAAGGCCACCAGGCCGGAACCCGCCGGGAAGGAGATACCCATCGGGAAACGGGTGTGGGAGTCACCGCCGGTGCCCACGGTGTCCGGCAGCAGCATGCGGTTCAGCCAGGAGTGGATGATGCCGTCACCCGGACGCAGGGCAACACCGCCGCGGGTCTGGATGAAGTCCGGCATGGTGTGCTGCATCTCCACGTCAACCGGCTTGGGATAAGCGGCGGTGTGACAGAAGGACTGCATCACCAGGTCGGACTGGAAGCCCAGGCAGGCCAGGTCTTTCAGTTCGTCACGGGTCATGGGGCCGGTGGTGTCCTGGGAGCCTACAGTGGTCATTTCCGGCTCGCAGTAGGTGCCTGGGCGAACGCCTTGGCCCTCTTCCAGGCCGCAGGCCTTGCCGACCATCTTCTGGGCCAGGGTGAAGCCCTTGGTGCCCGCTTCCGGATCTTTCGGCAGACGGAAAATGTCAGTGGCGCCCAGTCCAAGCGCTTCGCGAGCCTTGTTGGTCAGACCGCGGCCGATGATCAGCGGGATACGGCCGCCTGCCTGGACTTCGTCGAGGATCACTTCGGACTTGAAACCGAACTCGGAGATAGTCTCGCCGGCCTCGTTCAGGATCTTGCCTTCGTACGGGCGGATGTCGATGACGTCGCCCATGTTCATGTCGTCTACCGGGGCCTCGAATACAAGGGCGCCAGCGTCTTCCATGGTGTTGAAGAAGATCGGCGCAACCTTGTTACCTATACAGACACCGCCGGCACGCTTGTTGGGCACGCCAGGAATGTCTTCACCGAAGAACCAGAGTACGGAGTTGGTTGCGGACTTACGTGAGGAACCGGTGCCGACCACGTCGCCAACGAAGGCAACCGGCAGACCCTTGCTCTTGATCTCATCGATCTGGGTCATCGGGCCGGTGGTACCCGGATCTTCCGGGGTCAGGCCGTCGCGGGGCATCTTGTAGGCGGCACGGGCGTGCAGCGGGATGTCCGGGCGGGACCAGGCATCCGGGGCCGGGGAAAGGTCATCGGTGTTGGTTTCGCCAGTCACCTTAAACACGACCATTTTCATGCTTTCAGGCACTTTCTTCTTGCCGGTGAACCACTCGGCATTGGCCCAGGATTCCATGACGTCCTTGGCGACGGCGTTGCCGGCGTCCATCTTTTCCTTCACGTCGTTGAAGGCGTCGAACATCAGCAGCGTTTTCTTCAGCTTCTCGCCGGCCAGCTTGGCCAGGTCGGCGTTGTCCAGCAGCTCGACCAGCGTGGCAATGTTGTAACCACCCTGCATCATACCCAGCAGCTCAACGGCTTTTTCCTTGCTGATCAGTGGGGAGTTTGCTTCATCCTTGACGACTGCAGTGAGGAATGCGGCCTTGACGTAGGCAGCCTCGTCAACACCTGGCGGAATACGGTTTTCCAGCAGGTAAACCAGTTCTTCTTCTTCACCGGCCGGCGGGTTCTTCAGCAGCTCGACCAATGCAGCAGTTTGCTCGGCATTCAGGGGCTTGGGGGGAATACCCAGTGCCGCGCGCTCTTCGACGTGTTTACGGTATTCTTCTAACACGGTAAGACCCTCATCAGTTAGGATGCCCCGCAGTGTCAAAAGGAGGCACTGAATAAATAGATTACGTAACCTTCCTGGCGGTGCTTGGCATCGATGGGGAAGGGCAAGTTACTTATTCAGTGGCTCCTTTTTGAGCAGGGATTATTGGTGACTGGGGAATCGTCGTTGGTTCCCCGATATGTGTCCCGTCTGGCTAATTCATTCATCTACTGGCAGGCGCCCCAGTAACGCAATACTGACAGGCGCTTGCGGCGCGGACCCAGCAATAGTCAATGAATTAGCCCGACAGGACACCGAGTTCGGGCGGCAATTCTAGCGGAAATCCCTGACGAAGTTAAGTTGTACAAATGGCGAGCATGTGGTTGGTCATGATGCCTGCGGCCATCCGCCGACGCAGCCGGATTGATCGAATCGTGTATAATGCGCGGCCATTGATAGAGACGTACCGGAACCGATTTAACCCGTATGCAAGCCGCTCTCGATAATATCCATAGCTTCCTGCCATGCCGCACGCCCCGGCAGTGGATCGAAAACGCACTGGCTAACCAGGACCTGCTGCTGATCGATCACGCCCATTGCGAAAAAAAAGCAGCGTCTACTGCACTAAGCCTGATGTATCGCTACGTGGATTATTCCGATCTGCTGAACAAAATGTCGCGCCTTGCCAGGGAAGAGTTGCGGCATTTCGAGCAGGTGCTGGCGATCATGAAAAAACGAGGTGTCGAGTACGGCCACCTCACGCCAGCACGCTATGCGGCGGAACTGCGTAAGGAAGTAAGAACCGAGGATCCCGGGCGCCTGGTTGATGTGCTGATCGTTGGCGCCATCATTGAGGCACGTTCCTGTGAACGCTTTGCCGCCTTGGCACCGCATCTGGACGCTGATCTGGAAAAGTTCTACACCAGCCTGCTCAAATCAGAGGCGCGGCATTATCAGGATTACCTGAAATTGGCGGAGAGGGCAGCTGGCGAATCGATCGACGACCGTATTGCGGCATTTCTGGCTATCGAGCAAGGTTTGATCGAAAAGCCGGATGTCGAGTTTCGTTTCCATAGTGGTCCGGTTGCCAACTGAGTCAGCGGTTGCTCTGCCTAACGCTACCTACCGGATCCTTATTGGATTGATGCGCATCGGCTTCGCCTCAGCGCATCCTACGTTGCCGCATGCTCCCGCGTAGGATGTGGTGAGCGCAAGTGAACCGAATCATTCCGGCCACTACTTCGCTCAACTCCAAAGCTCCTGGCACAACGCCATCCAGCGTCCAATGCCCGCGCTACGATACTTCTGACGGTGCAATATAAAGTAGAACTGCCGATCGAATCGTCGGTAATCCGGCACGGCGAGAGGTATCAGGCTGCCGCGGCGGAAGGCGTCGGCCAGGCAGACCCGGGACAGGCAGCCGATGCCCAGGTTGGCCTCTACGGCGCGCTTGATCGCTTCGGTGTGCTCAAGTTCCAGCAGGATATTCAGGTCGGGCAGGATGCCGTGCATACCGCGCTCGAAAGTCTGTCGGGTGCCCGAACCGGTTTCCCGCATGATCCACGTAGCGGCCTTCAGGTCTTCATCGTCCAGGTCGCCTTTGTCGGCATAGGGGTGCTCGGGGGAGCAAAAGACGACCAGTTCGTCCGGGCGCCAGGGAATGACTTCCAGTTCGTCGGATTGCAGCTCGCCCTCAATCAGCCCGATGTCCAGTTCGAAGTCCTTCACCCGGCGCGCCACGGTTTGCGTATTGGCCACCTCAAGAGAAACCTTGGCGTGGGGTTGGGCGCGCATGTAGCGGGCCATGACGCCAACGGCCAGGTAGTTTCCGATTGTGAGAGTAGCCCCAACCTTGAGAGCGCCCACTTCAGTGTGCTGGTCGAGTGCCAGCTCCAGTTCCCGTCCCTGCGAGAGCAGGGCCTCTACTTGGGGGCGAAATAGCCTGCCCAGCTCGTTCAGTTGTAAGCGTTTTCCGATACGATCGAACAATTGGATATCGAATTGGGATTCCAGTTCTTTCAGGGCGCTGCTCGCGGCGGACTGCGACATGGCCAGGGATTCCGCGGCCCGCGTGATGTTCTGGGTATTAGCCGCGGCCAGGAAAACTTCGAGTTGGCGAAAGGTGTAACGCATTATCGAGTAAACCGAATAAGGTTATGAAAATATCCCATTTTGTCGATAGGTTACTCTTGGGGTAAGCTGTGCTCAACTTTTAAACTTTTGAACCTATTAAACAGCTGCGTCAGGAAAGATCGTTATGAGCAATATGAATCGCGAAACTGTAACGAGCGTGCGTCATTGGAACGACACGCTGTTCAGCTTTACGACCAGCCGGGACCCTGGTTTTCGCTTCAAGAACGGTCATTTCATCATGATTGGTCTGGAGCAAGAGGGTAAGCCGCTAATGCGCGCCTATAGTATTGCGAGCGCCAATTATGAAGAGGAGCTGGAGTTCTTCTCGATCAAGGTGCAGGACGGCCCGCTCACTTCCAAGCTGCAGAAGATTCAGGTCGGTGATGAGATCCTCGTCAGCCGCAAGCCGACCGGTACTTTGGTGGTGGATCACTTGCTGCCTGGTCGCAACCTTTACCTGATCAGCACCGGTACCGGCCTTGCGCCTTTCCTGAGCATCATCAAGGACCCGGAGGTCTATGAGCGCTTCGACAAGGTGATCCTGACCCACGGTGTTCGCCATGTGTCCGAGCTGGCCTATCAGGATGAGATTACCAGCCTGCCGGACAACGAATACTTCGGCGAAATGGTCGATGGCAAGCTGCTGTACTATCCGACGGTGACCCGGGAAGAATTCCGCAATCAGGGGCGTCTGACCGATCTCATGGAAAGCGGCAAGTTGATGGAAGATCTGGGCCTGCCCGCCTTCAACAAAGAAGACGACCGTTTCATGATTTGCGGCAGCCCCAGCATGCTCAAAGACACCTGTGCCATTCTGGACGCTCAGGGCTTCCAGGAAGCACGTCATGGCGATTTGGGCCACTACGTTATCGAACGGGCATTTGTCGAGCGTTAAAGTGCGCCAAGCCGATTGAGTGGTATACAAGGGTGAGGTGCATAAGAAAGGGACCTGACGGTCCCTTTCTGCGTTTTTGGGGTTTTGCTTGTTAAGAGAACTAGCGAAAAGCTTCCTTCTTTAGCTCGGGCGGCTGGTTTTCGTCAGCCTCTATCCACCAGACGTGCGAATCCCAGTCGCCTAGCACGAAGCGTTCTGCAGGCTCGCCGGCGACCGTGTGGTCGTGGATGGCTGGTCGGTGCGTATGGCCATGGATCAGGCGCTTCACGCCATATTCCTCCATGACGCGCACAACTTCATCCGGGGTGACGTCCATGATGAATTCCTGCTTGCCCTGGTTCTTGGCCATGCTCATCTGGCGCAACTGGCGGGCCACGAGTTGGCGGTCTTCCAGCGGGCGCTTCAGGAACATCGCCTGCCACTGCTTATTGCGCATATTGGCGCGGAACTTCTGGTACTCCACATCGGCGGTGCACAGACTGTCGCCATGCATCAGCAGGGTGGGGGTGCCGTAGAGGTCCACCACGGTGGGATCATCGAGCAGGGTGCCACCGATACGGTTGCAATAGTCCTCGCCAATCAGGAAATCCCGGTTGCCGTGCATCAGGTAGAGCGTCACACCGGCGTCGGTCACCTTGCGCAGTGCACCGGCTACTTCCTCCTGCAGCGGCGTGCGTTCGTCGTCGCCGATCCAGGCCTCGAAGAAGTCGCCCAAAATATAGAGGGCGTTGGCATGCATTGCCTTGGCTTCGAGAAAGCCTAGGAAGGCGTCGGTAATATCCCGACGCGATTCCTCAAGATGCAGGTCAGAGATGAAGAGCGTGCTCACGCCGCGCCTCCATCCTCCAGCACTTCAGCGGATTCGATCACCACGTCCTCGGCCGGTACATCCTGGTGGCCCTGGCGCATGGTGGTGCGGATACTGCGGATGCTGTTGACCGTGTCCATACCTTCGACCACCTTGCCGAACACGCAGTAGCCCCAGCCTTCGGAAGTTTCCGCCGTATGGTCCAAAAAGCCGTTGTTCTCGACGTTGATAAAGAACTGCGCCGTGGCGGAATGCGGGTCCATGGTGCGGGCCATCGCGACGGTGCCGATCATGTTGCTCAAACCATTGTTGGCTTCATTGCGGATCGACGCGCCGGTCTTGCGCGGAACCATGCCGGGCTCGAAGCCGCCACCCTGGATCATGAAGTTGCTGATGACGCGGTGAAAGATCAGGCCGTCATAGAAGCCTTCGCGCACGTATTGCTCGAAGTTCGCGGCCGTTTTCGGTGCTTTGTCGTGGTCCAGTTCGATCTTGATATCACCGTGATTGGTTTTCAGCAGAATCATTAGGGGTTCCTGTGTTCGTCACTCGGTCGGATAGGTCTTCGGGTGGTGGAAATCACCCGAAACGGTTTCTTCATAAAATTGTACGCGAGCATTCACGCGGATGCATGAGATACGGCCTCATCTATGCGTATAATAGCCGTTTTCCATCGACCACCAGATGAGTATGTATGAGCGCAGAATCCCGAAAAGCCAACAACTTTATCCGTAACCTGATCGAAGAAAGCATTGCCAGCGGTCAGCATCAGGGCAAGGTGGTAACCCGGTTTCCGCCCGAGCCCAACGGATACCTGCACATTGGCCACGCCAAGTCCATTTGCCTGAATTTCGGTATTGCCGAAACCTTTGGCGGCGACTGTACCCTGCGCTTTGACGATACTAACCCTGAGAAGGAATCCCAGGAATACATCGATGCCATCACCCGCGATGTGAAGTGGCTGGGTGGCGACTGGACCGGTGATGTCCGCTATGCATCCGACTACTTCGATGCCATCTATGACTTCGCCGTGGAGTTGATAGAGAAAGGGCTGGCCTATGTCTGTGCATTGAACGCCGACGAGATGGCCGAGTACCGGGGCACCCTGACTGAGCCGGGTCGCAACAGCCCCTACCGTGATCGCCCGGTAGAGGAAAACCTTAAGCTCTTTCGCGAAATGCGCGACGGCAAGCATGAAGGTGGTTCGCTGGTGCTGCGCGCCAAGATCGATATGGCCTCGCCCAACATTAATTTGCGGGACCCGATCCTCTACCGCATCCGTTTCGCCTCGCACCACCAGACTGGCGACAAGTGGTGCATCTACCCGATGTATGACTTCACCCATCCAATTTCCGATGCCATGGAAGGAATTACCCATTCCCTGTGCACGCTGGAGTTCGAGGATCACCGTCCGCTCTATGACTGGGTGATCGACAATATTTCCGCACCCTGCAAGCCCCGCCAGATCGAGTTCGCGCGGTTGAACCTGAACTACACCATCACCAGCAAGCGCAAACTCAAGCGCCTGGTGGACGAAGGGTTTGTGGAAAGCTGGGACGACCCGCGAATGCCGACCATCTCTGGCATGCGTCGCCGAGGGTTTACGCCACAATCGATCCGCAACTTCTGCGACATGGTGGGTGTCAGCAAGGCCGGCGGCACGGTCGACCTGGGTATGCTCGAGCATGCGATTCGAGAGGACCTGAACGCCCGCGCACCGCGTGCCATGTGTGTGATGCGTCCGCTGAAAGTGACACTGACCAATTATCCGGAAGGGCAGTCTGAGTCACTTACGTTGCCGGTACATCCACAGGATCCGGACATGGGCTCCCGGGAGGCGCCCTGGACACGGACGCTTTATATCGACCGTGAGGATTTCGCGGAAGAGCCTCCGCGCAAATGGAAGCGTCTGGCCCCGAACCAGGCCGTTCGCCTGCGCGGTGGTTACGTGATGACTTGTCGCGAAGTCGTTCGTGACGATAGTGGCGAGATCGTCGAGCTCAGGTGCGAGTATGATCCGGCGACCCTGGGTGTAAATCCTGAAGGGTACAAGCCCAATGGCGTCATCCACTGGGTGTCCGCCGACGAGAGCGTGGACGCCGACGTCTATCTTTATGACAGGCTGTTCAACCATGAGGCGCCGGACAGTGACAAGAGCGTCGACTTCGTCACCCATATCAACAGCGAGAACCTGATCGTCAAGACCGGAGCCCGCGTTGAAAAGAGTCTGGCGCAGCCGCGCAACGATATTCCGTACCAGTTCGAGCGCGAAGGCTATTTTTTCCTGGACGAAGCTCGTTCAACGGCAGAGAAGCCGGTGTTCAACCGTACCGTCACCTTGCGTGACTCCTGGGCGAAGGCCCAGAAGTAAAACGCATCCCGACAGCGCGAGTTTCAAAGGATTCGGACCCAACAGATTTGGACCCAGAAAACGTGATTCAACTATACAACACCCTGACACAGAAGAAGGAAGCGCTTAAAACCCTGGAACCGGGCAAGGTGCGCATGTACGTCTGCGGCATGACGGTCTACGACTTCTGTCACTTGGGGCACGCGCGGGTGCTGGTGGCTTTCGATGTGATTACCCGTTATCTGCGTCACCGCGGTTACGAGGTCACTTATGTGCGCAATATCACCGACGTGGACGATAAGATCCTGCGCCGGGCGGATGAGAATGGCGAGGCCTTCACCGCCCTGACGGAACGCATGATCGACGCCATGCATGAAGATGAGCGGGCCCTGGGCGTAATCGCCCCGGATCAGGAGCCTCGCGCGACCGGTCATATGGACGGCATGCTGCGCATGATCCAGACCCTGATCGACAAGGGCTTTGCCTATGCGGCCGATAATGGCGATGTCTATTTTGCGGTCGAGCAGTTCGAGGGGTATGGCAAGCTTTCCAAGAAGAAGCTCGATGACCTGATTGCCGGTGCGCGCGTCGACGTGTCCGAGGTAAAGCGCAGCCCTGCGGATTTTGCCCTCTGGAAAGCCGCAAAAGCCGGCGAAGTAAGCTGGGATTCGCCTTGGGGCAAGGGGCGCCCGGGCTGGCATATCGAGTGCTCTGCCATGTCCACCTGCTGCCTGGGCAATACCTTTGATATCCATGGCGGCGGTCCGGACCTGCTGTTCCCGCACCACGAAAACGAAATCGCCCAGTCGGAAGCGGCCACCGGTCAGCCTTTCGTCAACTACTGGATGCACGCGGGCGCAGTGCGGGTAAATAAGGAGAAGATGTCCAAGTCGCTGGGCAACTTCTTCACCATCCGCGAGATCCTCGAAAAGTACCCGGCGGAGGTCGTGCGTTACTTCCTGGTGTCGAGTCACTACCGCAGCCAGGTCGATTACTCTGAGGACAACCTGGCGGAAGCTTCCAGTGCGTTGACGCGTCTTTATCAGGCGTTGCGTGGCCTGGCGCCAGCAGCTGATGTGCCCGAGACCGAGTTTGACCAGCAATTTCGGGAGGCCATGGATGACGACTTCAATACTGCGGGTGCCAATACCGTGCTGCATGCGGTCGCCTCTGAAATCAACCGGCTGCGCCGCAACGGAGACGAGCATGAGGCCGCCCGCCTGGCAGGTGTGATGGTGCGTCTGGGCGATGTCCTGGGTTTACTGCAGCAGAATCCGGAAGCTTTCTTCCAGACGGGAAGTGCGGATGGTCCGACGGCCGACGAGATCGAGGCGCAGATTGAAGCCCGGGCCGAAGCGCGGCGCAACCGGGATTTCGCTGAAGCTGATCGGATTCGTGACACGCTGGCGGAGCAGGGCGTGATCCTGGACGATGCCCGGGAAGGCACTACTTGGCGTCGTGTATGAATTCATCCGTATTTTCACGTAGACTATCGCGCTCCGAAAAGCGCGTTCGCTGCTCCGATGGAGAGGTGAACATATAAAAGAAGGGAGGTGGACCGGGTAGCGTCCAGAACTCCGCGCTCGGATACCACAGAATACAGCAACCCACTGAGGCGATAACGATGACAGAACGCGTCCAAGTCGGCGGCCTACAGGTCGCTAAAGTCTTGTACGACTTTGTGAACAACGAAGCGATTCCGGGCACCGGCGTCGATGCTGACAAATTCTGGGCGGAATTTGACACCATCATTCACGAGCTGGCTCCGCGGAACAAGGCGCTGCTGGCCAAGCGCGACGACATCCAGGCAAAGATGGATGGTTGGTACACCGAGCGCAAGGGCCAGCCGATCAATCTGGACGAATATAAGGCGTTTCTGAAAGAGATCGGTTACCTCGTCGACGAACCGGCTGACTTCAACGTCACCACGTCCAACGTCGATCCCGAAATCGCCACCATGGCTGGCCCGCAGCTGGTCGTACCGGTGATGAATGCCCGTTTTGCGCTGAACGCGGCCAATGCCCGCTGGGGCAGCCTTTATGACGCGCTTTACGGTACCGATGTCATCTCCGAAGAGGGTGGTGCTGATAAAGGTCCTGGCTACAACCCGGTACGTGGCGCCAAGGTCATCGAGTATGCGCGCAATATGCTGGACGAGTCCGCTCCGCTGGCAAGTGGCAGCCATAAGGATGCTGCCAAGTATCTGGTCGAGGACGGCAAGCTGGTCGTGAGGCTGCATGAGGGCCAAGCTGTCGGCCTGAAAGACGAGTCTGCCTTCGTCGGCTATTCCGGCGCGGCCGGTGAGCCCACTGGGATCCTGCTGGTCAAGAACGGTATGCACTTCGAGATCCAGATCGATGCGACCCATCCGATCGGCAAGGATGATGGTGCTCACGTGAAGGATGTCCTGATGGAGTCGGCGCTGACGACCATCATGGATTGCGAAGACTCCGTGGCTGCCGTTGATGCGGAAGACAAGACTGTGGTCTACCGCAACTGGTTGGGCCTGATGAAAGGCGACCTGCAAGAAACCTTCGAGAAAGGCGGTAGCCAGGTTACCCGTAAGATGCATGGTGACCGCACGTACACTGCGCCAGACGGCAGCGAGCTGAGTCTCAAAGGCCGCAGTCTGATGCTGGTGCGCAATGTCGGCCATCTGATGACCATCAATGCGATCCTGGACAAGGACGGCAACGAAATTCCAGAAGGTTTGATGGACGGCCTGCTGACTTCCCTGGTCGCCATTCACGATCTCAAGGGCAATGGCCCATTCCAGAACTCCACCAAGGGCAGCGTATTCATCGTCAAGCCGAAGATGCATGGTCCGGAGGAAGTGGCGTTCACCAACGAATTCTTTGGCCGCGTGGAAGACGCGCTGGGTCTGCCGCGCTACACGCTGAAAGTCGGTATCATGGACGAAGAGCGCCGCACGACGGTGAACCTGAAGTCCTGCATTGAAGCCGCCAAAGAACGTTGTATCTTTATCAACACTGGCTTCCTTGACCGCACCGGTGACGAGATCCATACCTCCATGGAAGCAGGTCCGATCATCCGCAAGGGTGAGATCAAATCCGCCGCGTGGATCCAGGCCTATGAGCAGTGGAACGTGGATATCGGTCTTGAATCAGGCCTGAAAGGCGTTGCCCAGATCGGTAAGGGTATGTGGGCCATGCCGGACATGATGGCGGCAATGATGGACGCCAAGATTGGCCACCCGAAAGCGGGCGCCAACACAGCTTGGGTCCCGTCGCCGACCGCGGCCACACTTCACGCATTGCATTACCACAAGGTCAACGTGGCCGAGGTTCAGGAGCAGTTGGCCAAGCGTGAGCGCGCGAGTCTCGATGACATCCTGACCGTTCCGCTCATGAAGGATCCGAAGGCGCTGTCCGCGGACGAGATCCAGCAGGAGCTGGATAACAATGCTCAGGGTATCCTTGGCTATGTGGTGCGCTGGATCGACCAGGGTGTTGGCTGCTCCAAGGTGCCTGACATCAATGATGTGGGCCTGATGGAAGACCGCGCGACCCTGCGTATCTCATCACAGCACATCTGCAACTGGCTCTATCACGGCATCTGCACTGAAGAGCAGGTCATGGAGACCATGAAGCGCATGGCGACCGTTGTCGATCGTCAGAATGAGAAGGATCCCAGCTACCGTGCCATGGCGCCGAACTATGACGACAGCGTCGCGTTCCAGGCGGCAGTCGATTTGGTGCTGAAGGGTCGCTCGCAGCCGAACGGCTACACCGAGCCGTTGTTGCACGCCTATCGCCTGAAGGCGAAAGCCAAGTACGGTCAGTAAGCGACCGGCCACAAAAAAACCCGCTTCGTGCGGGTTTTTTTGTATCTGCCGGGCGTGTAAAAACAGGTTTTCGTAAAAACCTCGTGCCTCAGTCCTCGTGCAGTTCGTTGGCAGCGAAAAGCGTATTCTGCAGCAGAGTGGCGATGGTCATCGGTCCCACGCCACCCGGAACCGGGGTGATATAGGCGGCGCGTTCTGTAGCGACTGCAAATTCCACGTCGCCGATCAGCTTCCCTTCCTCGGTTCGGTTGATGCCCACATCGATAACTGTGGCGCCTTCCTTGATCCACTCGCCCTTGACCAGTCCCGGTTTCCCAGCGGCCGCAATCACGATGTCGCCCTCAGCTATGTATCCTGGGAGGTTTTGGGTAAACCGGTGAGTGACTGTCACGGTCGCGCCCTTCATTAGTAGTTCCATCGCCATGGGGCGGCCGACAATATTGGACGCGCCGACGATCACCGCGTGCTGGCCTTTGTATGGCGTGCCCACTGAGTCAAGTAGCGTGATAATGCCGGCAGGTGTGCATGGGCGTAGCTCCGGGCGGCGCTGTACCAGACGACCGACGTTGAAGGGGTGGAAGCCATCCACGTCCTTGTCAGGCCTGATCTTGACCAGGATCGGATCGTCGTCCAGGTGATCGGGTAGGGGGAGTTGAACCAGGATACCGTCGACCTCCGGGTTTTCATTCAGTTCATCGACCAGCTTTTCGAGGCTTTTCTGGGTCGTATCGGCGGGTAAGTCGTAGGAGAGCGAGATAATGCCCGCCTGCTCGCAGGCCTTGCGCTTGTTGCCAACATAGACCTGTGAGGCCGGGTCCTCGCCGACCAGTACCACAGCAAGTCCGGGTGCGCGCAGCCCCCGTTCCATACGGGACTGGACACCTAGCCTGACCTCTTCCCGTACCTGGGCGGCGATCTTCTTTCCATCAATCAGTTGTGCTGTCATTGCCTGTATAATCTGGTTTGAGGGCAGGTTGCGGGCCTGCGCGTGCGAGTGGCGGTGGGATCGGCACTGGCCTCTGGGTGTTGCCGGCATCTATGTGTGACGACAGGGAAGGGCGAGTATGACCCCGGAAAAATTGCGCGCTATTGTCGCATGCTTCCGGGTTTCGGCCAACGGAGCGGAAGAGAAAGGCAGGTAATCGGAAATCCGTGTTGACGGGCCCCGGAACCGCCGGTATCATTCGCGCCAACTTTGCTGAGGCATCTGTTGTTCAGGTCGTTTGGAACGGGGTATAGCGCAGTCTGGTAGCGCGCCTGCTTTGGGAGCAGGATGTCGGGAGTTCGAATCTCTCTACCCCGACCACTTATTTAAAACCTGGTCATTCAGGTGGGCGAAAGGTCAAGCGCCCGTAGCTCAGCTGGATAGAGCAACGGCCTTCTAAGCCGTGGGTCGTAGGTTCGAGTCCTACCGGGCGCGCCAATCAACCCGGCGGGTGAGGGTTCTTCACAGAGCGCGAACCAGGCCCCGAAGCAAAGTTGAACGAACGGATATCAGGCCAGGTAATTTATTGCCTTCAGGTCTTAAGTCAGAGCTTGCATTCTGCATGCTTGGCGCAACAATGTGGTGGACGTAGCTCAGTTGGTAGAGCTCAGGATTGTGACTCCTGCGGTCGAGGGTTCGAGCCCCTTCGTCCACCCCACTTTTCCCGATTTGATTTCCATGCCCGGTGGCCTGGGATGGCGGCAGTCATCATGAGCCCTGCGGTCGGTATGCGAGAGTGGCGGAACTGGTAGACGCGCTGGATTTAGGTTCCAGTGGGGCAACCCGTGAGAGTTCGAGTCTCTCCTCTCGCACCATTATTCTGTTTCTTCCTGTCTTTCTTCTCGGTTTTCCTTTCGATTGCGCTTGCGAATGTGTGAAGTCGGCGCTCCGGGCGATTCTCTCCGCCACCAAAAGCGTGATAAAATACGCGTTTTAGTTTTCGCAGGTTCTCGCGGAATAACGTGGTTTACATTGCGTTTTTCTCAGGCCTGTATCCACTAACCCATGAATCGGTAATTCGAGGAACTTCCATGCAAGTGTCTGTTGAAACGACGTCCAACATCGAGCGTCGCATGACGATTGGTGTGCCCGCCCAGGAAATTGATCAGGCTGTGCAAAAGCGTCTGCAGGAAACCGCGCGCACCGTACGCCTGAACGGCTTCCGTCCGGGCAAGGTGCCGATGAGCGTCGTTAAGCGTCGTTTTGGAGCGGGTGTTCGCCAGGAAGTTGTGAGCGAAGTCATGCGCGACAGCTACGTCAAGGCGCTTGAAGAGAAGGACATTTCGCCGGCAGGCTGGCCTCGTTTCGAGCCCAAGAACATGGAAGAAGGTAAGGATCTCGAATTCATTGCCATCTTCGAAGTACTGCCTGAGATTGAGCTGGGCGATCTGAGCAAGATCGAAGTCGAGAAGCCGAAAGCCGAGGTGTCTGACAAGGATCTCGACAACATGATCGATAACCTGCGTCGCCAGCAGGCCGATATGAAATCCGTAAAGCGTAAGTCCAAGAAGAAGGACGTCGTCACTATCGACTTCAAGGGTTTCATCGAAGGTGAAGCCTTCGAAGGTGGCTCAGCCGAAGGGCACAAGCTGACCCTGGGTTCCGGCCAAATGATTCCCGGCTTCGAGGAAGGTGTCATCGGCGCCAAGGCCGGTGAAGAGCTGGAGGTCGAGGTGACTTTCCCCGAGGATTACCAGAACGAAGAGCTGGCGGGTAAGCCGGCCAAGTTCGAGATCAAGGTCCACACCGTCGAAGAGCCGGTCCTGCCTGAACTGAATGAGGAGTTCTTCAAGAAGTTTGGTGTCGAGGCCGAAGACGAAGAAGGCTTCCGCACCGAAGTGAAGAAGAACATGGAGCGGGAGTTGAAGCAGGCGGTCAACAACAAGGTGAAGAACGACGTTGTTGAAGGTTTGCTGGAAAGCACTGAAGTCGAGGTGCCCCAGGCCCTTATCGACCAGGAGATCGATCGTCTGCGCCAGGACGCCGTACAGCGTTTCGGCGGCCAGATGGACCCCAAGCAACTGCCTGCTGAACTCTTTACTGACCAAGCCAAGCGCCGCGTAAAGACCGGGCTGCTGTTCCAGGAACTGATCCGCCAGAACGACATCAAAGCTGAACCGGAAAAGGTGGACGAGAAGATCCAGGAGATCGCGTCTACTTACGAGACTCCGGATGAAGTCATCGCTCATTACAGCAGCAACCCGCAGCAGAAGGCTCAGATCGAGTCCGTAGTGCTCGAAGACGCTGTTGTCGACCATGTGCTGGACAAGGCCAAGGTCAAAGAGAAGAAGATGAAGTACGAGGAAGCGGTTCAGGCAGGGCAGTCGCAGGGTTAAACGCCGCGATGGCTCAAGCGCCCTCGGTGTCAATAACCAGGGTGGCGAGGGGTGTTGCATAACTTAGCCTTGAGGGGCGGATATGCAACACTCGAATAACGTTCTGTTTCGCCCAGGCTGAAACGGATGGGGTAGACTACGGAACAGCCGGATTTGCCGGCTGTTTTTTCTAGGGGGCAATTAAAGGCTCCCTTGGAAAACCGGGGTTTGTTTAGATAGCTGGGCCTATTTTTGGAGAGCGCCTCAGTTGACTTCCAATCGGGTGGCCCCCATATCACCGATTGGTCCGCTCTAACATTCTGGCTCGCCCAAACATTAAGGAGTTCAGGCACATCATGATGCAAAAACCTTATGACGGCCCGACCATGGTGACCAATTCCGGTCTGGTACCGATCGTCATCGAGCAAACTGCTCGCGGCGAACGCTCTTTCGATATTTATTCCCGTCTTCTCAAGGAGCGTGTCATTTTCATGGTAGGGCCGGTCGAGGACCACATGGCCAACCTGATTGTCGCGCAGCTCCTGTTCCTGGAATCCGAGAACCCGGATAAGGACGTTCACCTCTATATTAATAGTCCTGGTGGCTCAGTTACGGCAGGAATGTCGATCTACGACACCATGCAGTTCATCAAGCCCGATGTGGCCACGCTTTGCGTGGGGCAGGCAGCTAGCATGGGTGCGTTCCTTCTCGCCGGTGGAGCAGAAGGGAAGCGCGCCTGTCTACCAAATTCCAGGGTGATGATTCACCAGCCGCTGGGTGGCTATCAGGGTCAGGCGTCCGATATTGAGATCCATACCCGTGAGATTCTAAAAATCCGTGAAACGCTGAACCGTCTGTTGGCCCATCACACCGGTCAGGATCTCGAAACGATCTCGCGCGATACTGATCGCGATAACTTTATGGATCCACACCAAGCCAAGGACTACGGTCTGATCGACGCCGTACTTGATAAACGCGTGTCGAATAAATAATACTGATTTGGTGGCTATGAAAGGTTGGGGTAACCGGGCATTGTCGGTGCGCCCCATGCCTGTATAGAGGCCAGCAGGAATTCGCAGGGACGTGCCGTGATCGCAATAGGCGTCGCGGGCGTATGTCGGGAAGGGCCGGAATCTCTGATCCGGGTCCCGGCGAAAGAAATGTTAGCCAAGACAGAGGTATTTCAATGGCAGATGACAGAAACGGCAGGGGCGACGATAACGGCAAGTTGCTCTATTGCTCGTTTTGCGGAAAGAGCCAGCATGAAGTCCGCAAGCTCATTGCAGGGCCCTCGGTATTCATCTGCGACGAGTGCGTCGACCTGTGTAACGACATCATCCGGGAGGAAATCCAGGAGAGTGCACAGGAAGAGCAGAGCGATCGGCTGCCGACGCCCGCAGAAATCCGCGATACGCTGAACCAGTATGTCATTGGCCAGGACCGCGCCAAGGTCGTTTTGTCGGTTGCGGTCTATAACCACTACAAGCGCCTGCGCTACGGCGAAGGTAAGTCTGATGTGGAACTGGGCAAGAGCAACATCCTGCTGATCGGACCGACAGGTAGCGGTAAGACGCTGCTTGCCGAGACTCTTGCGCGGATGCTGAACGTTCCATTCACGATCGCCGATGCCACGACCCTGACCGAGGCCGGCTATGTGGGTGAAGACGTCGAGAACATCATCCAGAAACTTCTCCAGAAGTGTGATTACGACGTCGACAAGGCCCAGCGCGGCATCGTCTATATCGACGAGATCGACAAGATTTCCCGCAAGTCCGACAACCCTTCGATTACCCGGGACGTTTCCGGTGAAGGCGTGCAGCAGGCACTGCTCAAGCTGATCGAGGGAACGGTGGCGTCAGTTCCGCCGCAGGGTGGTCGCAAGCATCCCCAGCAGGAGTTCCTGCAAGTAGATACAGGCAACATCCTGTTTATCTGTGGCGGTGCCTTCGCCGGTCTGGATAAGGTCATTCGCGAGCGGTCCGAGCGTAGCAGTATCGGTTTCTCCGCTTCTGTGGTCAGCGAAGAAGATCGCAAGAGCACGGGTGACATCATCAAGGACGTCGAGACCGAAGACCTCGTCAAGTATGGCTTGATTCCTGAGTTTGTCGGTCGTCTTCCGGTCGTTGCTACTCTAACAGAGCTCGACGAGGAAGCGTTGGTGCAGATCCTGACCGAGCCGAAGAACGCGCTGACCAAGCAGTACCAGAAGTTGTTCGACATGGAAGACGTCGAGCTCGACTTCCGTGAAGACGCCCTGCGCGCCGTAGCGCGGAAGGCGATGGAGCGGAAGACCGGCGCGCGAGGTCTTCGCTCGATCCTTGAGGCAACGTTGCTGGATACCATGTACCAGATCCCGTCCGAGCATGAAGTCTGCAAGGTGGTGATCGATGAAAGCGTGATCAACGGTGACTCCGAGCCGTTCAAGATCTACGCCAACAACGACCATGCCAAGGCGGTGCCGGAGGACTGATTCTTCGGCGGATCATGAGTCTACTTGCCGGCCCATCGCCTTGGGTCTGTTTGTGGGCTCGGTAAAAAGGGGCGCTTGCGCCCCTTTTTGCTGCCTGGTGTTTGCCTAATCGGCGCGAGTTCCGGCCAAAAACGGTCTCTTTAGGGCATTGCATTCCCCAAACCGAACCCCAATGATAAGAAGCAAAGGAAGCTGACAGCCACTTCTCTATGGCATTATTGAGCCAAGGCTGTTCGGTATTTAGCCCGTTTGTACGCGATCAAGGTAACGGCACTTGCGTTTGATCGTTTCCGCCACGTGTCTTTCGACACGTCAGTCAGAGGAATCTCTATGACACCGATACCTGAAGCCCCCATGAATGATTATCCGATGCTTCCCCTGCGGGATGTGGTGGTGTTTCCACATATGGTTGTTCCGCTGTTTGTAGGCCGCGAGAAGTCTATCAAGGCCCTGGAAGCGGCCATGGAGGGGAGTAAGGAAATCCTGTTGGTTGCCCAACGCGACGCGGGCACTGACGATCCTGCGCCAGAAGATGTCTATGACATGGGTACACTGGCGACAGTGCTGCAAATGCTCAAGCTGCCGGACGGAACGGTAAAGGTGCTGGTCGAGGGCAATGCTCGTGCCCGCCTGGATTCCATTGAGGATGGTGAATTCCTTAGTGCCCGCGCTGCGCTGCTGGACGAGGATACGTTGCCGGAACGGGAGGAATCCGTCCTGGTAAAAACCCTGTCCGAAGAATTCGAGAAATACGTCAAACTGTCCAAGAAGGTACCTTCGGAAGTCACGAATTCTCTCACGGGCATCGATGACCTTGAGCGTCTGGCAGACACCATGGCCGCCCATCTCGAACTGAAGATCCATGAGAAGCAGGAACTGCTTGAGACATTGGATGTGCGCAAGCGCGTTGAGCTTCTGTTGGGTCGCCTTGACGGCGAGATCGACCTGATAGAGGTAGAAAAGCGTATTCGTGGCCGCGTGAAGAAGCAAATGGAGCGCAGCCAGCGCGAGTACTACCTTAATGAGCAGATGAAAGCCATCCAGAAGGAGATGGGGCAGCTCGGAGAGGGTAACAACGATTTCGAAGAGCTCGAGCAGAAGCTCGAGGAAGCCGGTCTTCCCGAAGAGGCCCGGAAGAAGACGGAAACCGAGCTGAACAAGCTAAAGATGATGTCGCCGATGTCGGCCGAGGCCACGGTGGTACGCGGTTACATCGACTGGATGCTGGCCGTACCCTGGAAAAAACGCAGCCGCGTTCGCCATGACCTGGACAAGGCGCGCGAGATTCTCGACCAGGACCACTACGGGCTGGATGAGGTCAAGAAGCGCATTCTTGAATACTTGGCCGTCCAGAGCCGGGTGAAGAAGATCAAGGGCCCGGTACTTTGTCTGGTTGGTCCTCCGGGTGTGGGTAAAACCTCATTGGGGCAATCCATCGCCCGGGCCACAAACCGGAAATACACGCGGATGGCGCTGGGCGGTGTTCGCGACGAGGCGGAGATCCGTGGTCACCGCAAGACCTACATTGGTGCGCTGCCGGGCAAGCTTCTGCAGAAGCTGTCCAAGGTGGGTGTGAAGAACCCGCTGTTCCTGTTCGATGAAATCGACAAGATGGGTATGGACCATCGTGGCGATCCGGCCTCGGCGTTACTGGAAGTGCTGGATCCCGAGCAGAACCACACCTTCAACGACCATTACCTGGAAGTGGATTACGACCTTTCGGACGTCATGTTCGTCTGTACCTCGAACTCCATGGATATTCCGCCGGCGCTGTTGGACCGGATGGAGATCATCCGCATTCCGGGTTACACCGAGGACGAGAAGGTCAACATCGCGCTGCAGCATCTGCTGCCAAAGCAGTTGAAGGCGAATGGCTTGCGCAAGGACGAACTCAAGGTATCCGACGACTCCCTGCGGGACCTGATCCGGTACTACACCCGCGAAGCCGGTGTGCGTAGTCTGGAGCGTGAGATCGCCAAGATCTGTCGTAAGGTCGTCCGCGAGCACGTGGAGTCCGGCGAGAAGACGTCAGTCGAGCTCACGCCGGACTTGCTGGAACACTACTCCGGTGTCCGCAAGTTCAAGTATGGCCTTGCGGAAGAGGCTAACCAGGTAGGGCAGGTCACTGGCCTGGCCTGGACCCAGGTCGGTGGCGAGCTGTTAACCATCGAGTGTGCCTTGACCCGGGGCAAGGGCAAGGTGGTCAAGACCGGCTCCCTCGGCGATGTGATGCAGGAGTCGATCCAGGCGGCTTTGACCGTGGTTCGCAGCCGGGCGGCCGGCCTGGGTATAAAGGAAGACTTCTACGAGCATAATGACCTGCACATTCACGTTCCTGAAGGTGCAACGCCGAAGGACGGCCCGAGTGCCGGTATCGGCATGTGCACCGGTCTGGTGTCAGCGTTGACCGGAATTCCGGTGCGGGCTGACGTTGCGATGACCGGCGAGATCACTCTGCGTGGCCGTGTGCTGGCTATCGGCGGCCTCAAGGAGAAGCTGCTTGCAGCCCACCGCGGTGGCATCAAGACAGTCATCATTCCTGAGGAAAATGTTCGGGATCTCAGGGAGATACCGGAAAATATCAAGGAGTCGCTGGAAATCGTACCGGCGACCTGGATCGACCAGGTGCTTGATGTGGCTTTGGCATACCAGCCGGACCCTGATGCGGTCGACCTTCCGAAGGAGGGCGCAACGGCTAAAAGCCGCGAGGATGAAGGCGAAACCGGCGAACGCATAAATACACATTAAACGTCGAAGCCGTTGTTGACAGGCCTCAGAGCCCGTTGGTATAACTGTTTCCTCCTGAAGCAGCCTGTACCAAGGGCTCCCGGGGTTTTTGTTGGTATTCCGATCGACGCCAGATGACCGAAAGGAATAACAAAACCGAAGAATGGAATTCCCCGACCGCTTATGCGATAGTCGGGAAGCTCCGAAAAAAAGAAACCAACCTATAACATCTTCAACCTGAAATCGAAGGGGTTTAGTGTGAACAAGTCCGAACTTATCGATGCAATCGCAGAGTCAGCAGATATTTCCAAGGCCGGTGCAGGACGTGCCCTGGATGCTATGGTTGCCTCTATCACCGACGCACTGAAAAAAGGTGATCAGGTTACCCTGATCGGCTTTGGTACATTCTCTGTTAAAGAGCGTGCGGCACGTACTGGTCGTAACCCGCAGACCGGCGCGGAAATCAAGATTCCGGCCTCCAAGGTTCCTGGCTTCAAGGCAGGCAAGGCTCTGAAGGACGCCGTCAAGTAAGAGGCGACTTTCGCGGCAATGCCCGTCGAGGCATTGCCGGGGTAGTTTCTTAAAGGCATCTGGTCCCGGTAAGTCAACATACCTGATCATGCTGAAATCTACTGATTAACTGCCCCACAGATTTCGAGGCGCATCCCTGTCAGGATGCGCCTTTTTACGTTCAGTGCGCTGCTCTTGTCCGGCAATATCGACGGTTCGAAGGCAGCGGCTGGTGGTCCCGAAGAACATCAATAAGAGGCCTAACGCAGCGAGCCGCAACGATTCATCCGACTGCCGGCCAAGCTGACGTCTGGGAGGAACATGCTTCAAGATATTCGGAACAACGCCCAGAGTACGATTGCCAAGATTATCATCGTGCTGCTGGTCATCGGTCTGTCCATGTTCGGTGTTGACGCCATCATCGGCGGGTTTGCTGGGGAGCCCGAAGTTGCCACCGTCAACGGTCAGGACATCACCGAGCGTGAATTTACCCGCACCGTTCAAATGCAGCGTCAGCGTCAGCTGGCCCAGATGGAGAATCCTGATCCGTCCCTGCTCAATGAAGACCAGATCCGTCAAAATGTCCTGGAAGGCCTGATCCAGCAATCCGTGTTGACACAGGATGCGCATGCTCAAGGTCTCTCACTGTCATCCCAGGATGTTGACCAGTTGATCACCACCATGCCGCAGTTCCAGGTGGACGGCCAATTCAGTCGCGAAAGGTTTGCCAGCGCCGTGCGCAATCTGGGAATGGGCGTCGCCGAGTTCCGCGAAGCACTCCGCACCCAGTTCCTGGTCAACCAGATTCGTGGCGGTATTGTCAGCAGTGCCATCGTCAACGAACAGACCGCTCAGGACATCCTTCGTATCCAATCCCAGAGCCGGACTTTCGACACACTGCGCATCCCGGCCTCAACGGTCGCAGAACAGGTCGAGGTTACCGAAGACGATATCGAAGACTATTACGACGAAAACAAGGCCAATTTCCTCCAGCCCGAACGCGTGGACGTAGCCTACCTGACCCTGTCTCTCGACGACCTTGCCAACGATGTGGAAATCACCGAAGAGGAGCTGCGTGACTATTATGAGCAGCAGCGTGACCAGGCCGGCGGTGAGGAGCAGCGCCGTGCTTCCCACATCCTGATCGAGTCGGGTGATGATGCGCAGGAGAAACTCGCCGAGGTACAGCAGGAGCTGGAAGACGGTGAGGACTTTGCTGAAGTGGCCAAGACTTATTCAGCGGATGTTGCCTCTGCAGAGCAGGGCGGCGACCTGGGATACGCCGGGAAGGGCGTCTACGATAACGCCTTCGAGAATGCCTTGTTCGACATGGAAGAGGGTCAGATATCCGAGCCGGTAGAGACGCAGTTCGGTTATCACATCATCAAGCTGACCGACATTCGCAAGACCGAAGGACCCGCCTTCGAGGAACGTCGCGACGAATTGCGCCAGCAACTGGCCCGCGAAAAGGCCGGTCGTCGGTTCTCCGAGCTGCGTACCCAACTGGCTGATATTTCCTATTCGGAGCCCAGTCTGGAAGTCCCGGCCGAAGACCTGGGGTTGGAAATCCAGACCCGTGAAGGTGTTACCCGTGAGGGTGGCGAAGCGCCGTTCAATCATCAGGGTCTGGTTCGTCAGTTGTTCTCGGAAGACGTGTTGGCTGGCGACTTCAATACCGAAGTGATTGACGTTAATAACGACACTGCGGTTGTCGCTCATGTGCGCGAACACCACGAACAGGAGCAGTTGGAGCTGCAAGCCGTAAGCGACCAGATCCGCGAGCAACTACGTGCCCAACAGATCAGTGAGGCGCTGGCCGAGCGTAGCGAAGCGTTGGTGGCTCGCCTGCAGGATGGAGAGGAACCGGCTGCGGTGGCTGAGGATATCGGTGCTGAATGGGCGTCCCACGAGTCCGTTCCCCGCAATGCGCGCGACGTGGAGTACGATGTGCTTAACGCCGCCTTCAGCATGCCGCGCCCGGCAGATGAAAAGGCGACCTACGATTGGGTGAGCGGTGCGCAGCGTGCAGTTATTATCAGCCTGCAGCGTGTTGAGGACGGTGATATCGAAGGTAAGGAAACCGAGATTCAGGCGCTGACGAACTTCCTGGTCAACCAGCGGGGACAGCGCGAATATGGCGCCTATGCCGAAACGCTGCGTAACAGCGCGGAAATTGAGCGCCCCTGATCCAGTCCAGTAAAACTGCAGGTTCGGGATAAGCGATAATAAAAAAGGAGGGTCTTGGCCCTCCTTTTTTATTGCTCGCAGCTATGACTTTTTTGCCTGCGGGTAAGGGATAAGTGCAGCCCGGCTGTGGTTAAGGCTGAGCCGGTATGCCAGGCCCCTGGGCGCCGGTCTGCACCTGCTCGAATACCGCCACCGATAAACCGGGTACCACGAAATCCCCTGCCAGGAACGTCGCAGCGACATTGCCGTCGAGTTGCGGATGCAGGGAAAAACCGGTCATTCCGGTACTGACGGTTTGACTATCGGGTGTGGCGTTAATAATCATCATCAGGGCATCCCGGGCGTTATCAAGATCCGCGCCGGCACTGCTCCCGTCGTCGAGACTGAAGGCCAGCACGCCGGGTATCTGGCCGGGACCGGTATTATGGAAGGCCAGGCGTTGCTTCACTGCGTCGCCGGTTTGTAGGCGGAACAGCGGGGAATTCTTGCGAATACGGAGCAGCGTTTCCACGGCATCACGAGTGGCCAGGATATCCGTCGGCGTAGGCTCGGCGTTGGGGTCTTCGATGATCTCCAGGATTACTGGCCAGTTGTCCCCATCCTTGTCTTCCCGCGGGAGACCCCGGTTCCAGGCGGTTTCCTGGTAGCTGAAGTCCACCGCATTGAACCAGTCGCCAGAGTCATAGCTGTCGCGCTGCATGGATTTAGAGCGCAGGATTTCCGAACCCATGTGCAGGAAAGGAATGCCCTGTCCGAGAATAGGCACGGAGAGGCCGACAACCTGCATATTTGCGCGGTCGCTGCTACTGGCCGATGAGGCAATCTTGTACTGGTTGTTGTCCCAGAGTGTCTGGTTGTCGTGCTTGGAGACGTAGTTGACCAATTCCTGGGGATCGGCGGTGTAACCAGCCGCTTGGCCGTTGTAGTCGATTTCGGCGCCTGTCCGGAGGTTGCCATCGGCTGTCTCGAAACTGAAATCGGCCAAGCCGCCGGCGATACCCACACGAATCCAATCCATGCTGTGCAGCAACTGTTGCTTCTCGTCCTCCGCACCGGAGTTCAACTCATTCGGGAGGGTGAAAAGACCGTTGGCGAAGCCCTGGTTGTCACGCAGCGCCTGGCCGCCATCGAAGGGTCCGCCGCCGCGCACGCCATCCCGACTGCGGTCGTTGAACGAGCCGATACCGGTGCCAGCCAGGTTGGCCTGTATGGCATTCAGACCCCGGGCATTATTGGCGACTTCACCGAAATTCCAGCCCTCGCCGTAGAAGTAGGTATCCGGGTCGACGTCCTGTACCGCCTCCAGCGCCTTGGTCATATTGCTTAGCATGTGGTGCCCCATGAGGTCGAAACGGAAGCCCGATATGCCGTACTGGTCGGCCCAGGTCACCAGGGAGTCGATCATGAGTTTTTCCATCATGACGTGTTCGGACGCGGTGTTCTCGCAGCAGGTGGATTGTTCCACCGCGCCGGTTTGGGAATTCTGGCGGTGGTAGTAGCCGGGAACCAGCTTGTCGAGCACCGACTTGTCCGCCAGCCCCGATGAGTTGGTGTGGTTGTAGACCACGTCCAGCACCACGTTGAAGCCCATGGACGTGAGTGAGTGCACCATCTGGCGAAACTCCAGGATGCGCGCGGTGCCGTCCGCATCGGAGGCGTAGCTGCCTTCGGGAACGGTGTAGTGCACCGGGTCATAGCCCCAATTGAAGCTGTCGATGCCACGCAGGGTGGAATAGAGTGCTTGGGCATCGCCGGTAGCTGGATCGAAGGACGCCAGTACGGACCGGATCGTACCCGCGCTGCATTTGTCGGCCCATCGTGTTGCCGCTTCTTCCGACAGACTGCAAAGCTGGTTGAAGTCGTCCTCGATATCAACCACCTTGCTCGGATCTTCGTTGACGGTGGCAATGTCAAAGGAAGGCAGCAAGTGCAGGTGGGTGATACCGGCGTCGGCCAGGCGTTGAAGGTGTGTGACACCGCTGCTACCGGCTTCGCTGAAAGCAGCATACTTACCGCGATCCTCGGCGGAGACCGACGCATCGCCAGCGCTGAAGTCGCGGATATGGGTTTCATAGACCACGATATCTTCAGGGTTGGCCACGGTGGGCGGTGTCAGGCTATCCCAGCCGGACGGCTTCAGGTCGCTGTCTTCAAGATCAACGACCTGGGCGTACTGGCCGTTCGTTGACAGGCTCCGGGCGTACGGATCGGTCGTCATCGTGGTTTCGATGGCATCCGTGCGCGGGTGAAACACCGCGACTTCATACTGGTAGAACATGCGATCGAGCGACAGGGGGCCTGAATACGTCCAGACTCCCGGGTGATCCGGGTCGGCAGTCATGGCGACCGGGTATCCGTCTGTGGCATTTTTACCGGCATCGAATACATGCAGATTCACCGCTTTAGCGGTAGGCGCCCAGACTCGGAAATCCACGCCACTACCGTTTACCGTGGCCCCGAGTTGCCCCTCATAGGCAAAGAGCTCGTCGAGAACGCCCGGGATCTGCAAGCGCGTAGCTGCCATCAGTTCGTCGTCGGCGTTGTAGGCCGCAGCCACGAGCTGTCCCTTCAGCGCGTCGGTACGATCTGAGCCGGTGAGTGGTACCTCGAAGGCCGGCCAGTTGGCAAGATGCGGGAACTTCTCTGCAGACGCTGAAGAAAGGCTGCCATTGGCGAGTTCAACGGAGCTTCCCCCAGCCAGTTGGCCATCGTTGAGCTCTATGCGGGCGTTAACGTCATACCGCAATTCAACTCGCGATGCGCCTTCGGCGTCATCCCAGAGCAGGGTCTGTTGGTCGACCCAATGGGCACTGGCGCCTTCGATAACCAAAGGCTCGGCGGAAATCGGCTCGCTGGACAATTTGCTCGACGCGCTCAGGGTGAATACCCTGCGACCAAGCTCGTCAAATTGCCACAGGATGTCGTTGCCTCCCAGATCTTTCTCGTCGCCCTTGTGCATGATGAAGTTGAGGCAGGACGCGTCTTCGGTGGTGTCGATGATGTAGTAAGCGCCGTAGGTATCGCTGACGCCTTCGGCGGCCAAAGGCTCCGCCCAGTCGGTCGGTGCGGCGGCGCCGGCGCAGGCGTCGTTATTCCACAGGTGGAGGCCCCAGCCGTCATAGGTGGCATCGGGACGCAGGTAGTAGAGTACCGCTTCGTTGGCGCCTGGTTCGATCAGTGGTTCAGTCGAGTCACCGGGTGTGCCCGGGTCGGAGGGATCGTCATCCCCGGAATTGCAGCCCACCACGCCCAGTGAGAGGGCGAATACGCAGGCCAGCTTCAGGATATGTCGCTGATTCATGAGAAGCATTCCTTGTATGTTTGTTGTTTTTGCTACTGCACAAGAAATGGTCGCCTGCGTGTCTTGCCGACACATCCTCTCAGGTGGGATTTATCGCGGCGTAGATTTTGGGGCGTAGGAGGAAGGGGATCGGAAAGAAAAAACCTCCGGCCCGGATTGCGGGCGCGGAGGCTCAAGCAAAGGAAAGACGCTGGTTCTATTGAGGTTTTACCACCAAGCTTCCATCTGGATGCCCAACTGGATGTCGCCGTCGACGCCGTCACCTTCGCGGGCTGCCTCGGCACGGTCACCGAAGAATGTGGCCGCGTAGGCACGGATGACAGGACGTGCCCAGTAGCTACCGCCGGCAGACCATTGTTGAGCGATGGCAACCTTCTGCAGATCAGTGGACTCGCTGTCGATGCCAGCATATTGCACATCGTCATAGCCGACTTCGATTGCCGTGCTCAGGACGGGCGACCACTTGTAGGTGGGACGAACCACGACGCTGAAGCGCTCTGCATCTTCTGCGTCGGAGTCGTGAGCGGACCCCTGCTGGTACAGCGCGGAATAGCCCATTTCCCAATTGCTCGCCAGACTGATGACGCCGTGGTCGAGTACGCGCCAACTGCTTTCCAGATAACCGTCAACATTGCTGTTTGCAATCCGGCCGCCACCGCCATTCTCGAAGGCGCCAAAACCCATAGAATCGGCGCCGTACTGCACGACGAGTTTGTTGAAACCGCCCATAATGCCGCTGGCCAGCTCAGCGGTGAAGAAGTAGCCGTTCTCATCTTCAAAGCCGGCGTCCTCCTGCTGGTCGGTCAGGTCGGCCATGCCATAGATACCCACGAGGGTCAGGGTGCTGGATCCTACCGGGAACGCGTAGCGCACGTCGAACTTGTTGTTCTGGATGAATTCGTCGCCGTCGTGGTTGACAAAGGCTAGCGACAGCTTGCCCGGGCCAGCCTGGATGTTTTCCACACCGCCGCCGTAACCGGAGTTGTTCAGGTAGTAGAGGTCTAGCTGATGGACATCGTGACGCTGGTAGTAGCGTTTACCGGCCCAGAGCGTCGCGCCTGGGAGGGAGTCAATGACATTGTCGCCAGAGACATAGAGTTGGCGCAGCGACGTGTCGCCTCCGCCGTAGCCACCCGAGGAATCGTTGTAGCTGTAGCTCTGGAAATCGTTACCCTGGTTATCTGTTCCGTAGGACACCATGGAGTCGAAGCGGAAGGATTTGCCATCCTCGTTGTACAGCTCGTCGCCCAGACCGATTTCGGCGTAGGTATCACATTCATCCGCCAGACGGCCGACGAAATGACCGGCCGCACCGCTACCAAAGCAGGTCTGCTCGCCACCACTTTGCAGGTTGGTTGAAGCGCCAGCGCGGGCGTAACCGCTGAAGTCCACTGCGAGCGCCGGTGTTGCCAGTGCTGTAGATGCAATCGCGGCCGCAATCGGAGTCAGTCTAAACAGTCGTCTGTTGTTGTTTTGCATCATCTCTGTCCTGTGCTTTTCGTTTTGTTATGAGCGCAGGGTTAGTCACCGCAAGGTGCAATCGGGCGTCGGCCGGACTGCTCGCCGGTTACTCACCCCAGGAAGACCGAGTTGCCCGTTATCAGGTCATGTCTTCCCGGCTTCCTGCCCATGTTTCGGGAAACCCGTATTCATAGTCCGCAATGCAACAGGGCGTCACATCATCCAGGTTGAGAGAAAAGGGGGGTGAGTATCAGGGGGTAGGCGGGGCGTAGGGTGGTAGAGCATAAGGAGGGAGCGGCGTGGGGTGTCGCCGCTCCCCGCCGATTATTCGGCACTGAAGCGCGTAGGCTTGAGGCTGTCCTTGATCTTCTTCAGGTGGCCCTGGAAATCGCTGCCGCGCTTGAGGGTCACGCCGGTGGCCAGGATATCGATGATCATCAGGTGGATGATGCGTGACGTCATCGGCATGTAGACCTCGGTATCTTCCGGAGCCGTGACTTCCAGCGCGACGGTACACGCACGGGAAAGGGGTGAGTTCGGCGCGGTGATGCCGATGACCGTAGCGCCATTGTTGCGACCGGCCTCGGCGATGTCCACCAGGTCCCGCGTACGGCCGGTGTAGGAGATCACCACGATGACGTCGCCGGTGTGACTGCCTGCGGCCACCATGCGTTGCATCAGCGCGTCGTCGTAAGCGATGACGGGAATGTTGAAGCGGAAGAACTTGTGCTGTGCATCCAGTGCGACTGGGGCGGAGCCGCCCATGCCGAAGAAATTGATCTGCTTGGCCTGGATCAGGTAGTCAATGGCGGTGCCGATCGCTACCGGGTCCAGGGCCTGGCGGGCTTTATCCAGACTGGCGATGGTGCTCAGCACTATCTTGTCGGAGAAAGTTGCAACGTCGTCGTCTGGCCGTACATTCTGGCTGACGTAGGGGGTGCCGGTCGCGATGCTCTGAGCCAGCTGGATCTTGAAATCGGGAAAGCCGGAAGTGGAGAAGCCGCGGCAGAAGCGGTTGACAGTCGGCTCGCTCACATCCGCTGCGCGGGCGAGGGCGGCGATGCTATAGCGGGTTGCGGCCGTTGGATCGCGGAGAATGGCTTCGGCCACCTTACGCTCGGACTTGTTCAGGGTGTCCAGTTTACTCTGGATCTGTTCCAGCAGATTCGGTGCAGTACTGTCGCTGGCTTTATTCATGTTTGGCTATCCCGGATTGGCTCTGCTTGAATGATTGTAGGGCGCTCGCCTGATATTCGACGGATGGCTTGGAGGCATTCGCCGTATGACTAAGAGACATCGTGACGTCTGTGGAGCTGCGGATTATACCGGTTTTTACGGACTGCTTGTGTAGTAAAGTAGTCAAAATATCAGAAATAATCTTGGATTTAGTCCTTTTTGATGCCATTATTTTGTCAAAATTACTACATCATAAGCTGGATGCGGCGGTTTACCGCTTTCACACCTGTAGCGTGATGTATAGACAATAAGCGCCAAAATAGCTTGAGCGCCAACCAGAGCTTGAAGGACGATCGTCGAATGAGCCGGAAAAACGAGAACCAGTGCGACCTGATCATGTTCGGCGCGCTGGGTGACCTGGCACAGCGTAAACTTTTCCCCGCACTTTACCAGCTGGACGCGGCCAACCTGCTTGCGCCGAAAACGCGCATCCTCGCCCTGGCCCGTCAGGATTACGATACTGACAGTGCGCGGGAAAAACTGAAGCAGAAGCTGGAAGAGCATATCAAGGCAGCGGAGCTGGATGACTCCGTGATGTCACGCTTCCTCAGTCGCATCGACTACCAACAACTCGACTTTTCAGCCACCAACGACTATGTCAGTCTGCGCGAATGGCGCAAGGGTGGGGGCGGTGCGTTGATCGTCTATATGGCAACGCCGCCCTCCATCTATGGCATGATCGCCCGAAATCTCAGGGAAACCGAATGCATCGACACCGCAACCCGCGTCGTCGTCGAAAAGCCGATTGGTCATGACCTGGATTCGTCCTATGAGATCAACGACCAGTTGGCTGAAGTCTTCAACGAGAACCAGCTCTTCCGTATCGACCATTACCTGGGCAAGGAAACGGTCCAGAACCTGATCGCCCTGCGTTTCGCCAACAACCTGTTTGCCACCCAGTGGAACCAGAATCACATTTCCCATGTGGAAATTACCGTGGCCGAAAGTGTCGGGATCGAAGGTCGCTGGGGCTATTTCGACAAGGCCGGACAGATGCGGGACATGATCCAGAATCACCTGCTGCAGTTGCTGTGCCTGATCGCTATGGACCCGCCCTCGGATCTTTCCGCCGACAGTATCCGCGACGAGAAGGTCAAGGTATTGAAGGCCCTTCGACCCATTACCCCGGACCTGGTGGAAACGCACCTGGTGCGAGGCCAGTACACCGCGGGTACCGCCAACGGTCGGCCGGTTCCGGGATATCTGGAAGAGGAAGATGCGGTGCGGGGCAGCACGACGGAAACCTTCGTCGCGCTGAAGGCTGAGATCTCCAACTGGCGCTGGTCCGGCGTGCCGTTCTACATCCGTACCGGCAAGCGCATGCCGGAAAAGCTGTCGCAGATCATCATCCACTTCAAGCCGGCGCCCCATTACATCTTCGATCCGGACCAGAAGCACCTGGCCAACAACAAGCTGATTATCCGCCTCCAGCCGGACGAGGGTATGTCCCTGCAAATCCTCACCAAGGACCAGGGACTACACAAAGG
Organism: Marinobacter nanhaiticus D15-8W; assembly: GCF_036511935.1. NCBI lineage: Bacteria > Pseudomonadati > Pseudomonadota > Gammaproteobacteria > Pseudomonadales > Marinobacteraceae > Marinobacter > Marinobacter nanhaiticus. The sequence continues at coordinate 2,252,614 of NZ_AP028878.1, forward strand.
CATGCGCCTGCGCCAGGGGCCGCTGGAACTGACGTTCTCCGAGACCTTTAACCAGGAGCGTATTCCGGATGCCTATGAACGGCTCCTTTGGGAAGCGATGAAGGGTAATCAGTATCTCTTCGTGCGCCGTGACGAGGTGGAATACGCCTGGAAATGGGTCGACCAGGTCATTTCCAACTGGGAAGAGCATGCGTCGCCACCCAAGCGTTACGCGGCCGGCACCTGGGGGCCGGTGGCTTCCATTGCATTGATAACCCGAGATGGCAGGAGCTGGTATGAAGATGCCTGATATCGATTGGCCTCCAACCATTACGCCGGAGCTCGGTGAGAGCGCCGATGACGTTGCTGCCCGCCTGGCGGATGCCGTTGCCGACCGTCTGGAAGCGGCATTGCAGAGCCGGGACCGCGCGAGTATGGCGGTTTCCGGTGGCAGCACCCCAAGGCCATTCTTTGAAAAGCTACGGGAAAAGCCGCTGGACTGGTCTCGTATCGATATCACATTGGCGGACGAGCGCTGGGTGCCTACCGACTCCAAGGACAGCAATGAACGTCTGTTGCGGGAGACCTTGCTGCAGGGCGCAGCAAGCGGGGCACGGTTTATCGGCCTGAAACAGCGCCATGATACCGCCAACGCCGGTCAACCGCTGGCTGAAGAGGCCCTGAGCCAGATGACCTGGCCGCTGGATGTCTTGGTGCTGGGTATGGGTAACGACGGGCACACTGCGTCACTTTTTCCTGACGCGCCCGAAATCGACCGTGCGCTGGAGGAGAGCCTTGCCGACCGCTGCATGGCCTTGCACCCCGCATCCCAGCCGCAACCCCGTCTTTCGCTGACCCGCAGTGCGCTGGCGGGCGCAAGCTGGATTGCGCTGCACCTGCGCGGTCAGGACAAGATGGATACCCTGGAAACGGCCATTGGCGACATGAATGCGGTGCGCGACATGCCGATCCGGGCTTTTCTCAGTACGGGCGTGAGCCTGTTCTGGAGCCCCTGAATTCTTAAGAAAGAGACCTTTTCAATGCCTTCACTGCTGACAGAAGCCCATCGCCAACAGGTCCAGTCACTGCTGGACACCTGCCCGCTGGTGCCGGTTATCGCCATCAACAAGCCCGAGCATGCGTTGCCCCTGGGTCGCGCGCTGGTGGCCGGTGGTATCACTATTCTGGAGATCACATTGCGTACCCCCTATGGCCTCGATGCCATCCGTGAGCTTCGCGCCGCATTGCCGGAAGCCTGGGTAGGCGCGGGCACCGTCACGACCATCGAGCAGTATCGCGAGGTGGACAAGGCGGGCGCCCAGTTCGTTATTACGCCGGGGGTGACCGAATCCCTGCTGGAGCATGCGACAACCGCCCGCGCACCGCTGTTGCCCGGTGTGGCGACCATGTCAGAGATGCTGATGGGCTACCAGCGTGGTTTCCGCCATTTCAAGTTCTTCCCGGCGGAAGTCTCCGGTGGAGTAAATGCGCTTAAGGCTTTTGCCGGGCCATTCCCGGACGTCCGCTTCTGTCCCACTGGCGGGATAAAGAAGGAAACCGCCAAAGATTACCTGGCACTCGACAATGTGGTGGCCGTTGGTGGTAGTTGGTTGACACCGCAGGACGCCATCGACGCCGGTGATTGGGATCGGGTGACTGCCATTGCCAAAGAAAGCCTGGCGTTGTTGAAGGGCTAGTCGCTAGTCTCGCCGAACAACGAACTAATAATATCTGGGGCGCCTTCGGGCGCCTTTTTCGTTGGCGAGAGAAGATAAGCAAATGGCTCGAGCGACGCTTTTAGACTGAAAGACAGAACTATGAAAGGAGGGGCAAAGGAAAGAAAAAAAGGGCAGGAGAAACCCCTGGGAGAGTGGCTTCCCTGCCAAGTCCACGATGGTTGGAGCACCACACGCAGTCGTCGGTTTTCTCTGGTAGAACTCTACTGGATCGTAGAGCCCACCCGTACAATCTTCATCGTATTGGTGCCACCCTGGGCGTTAACGTAATCGCCCTTGGTGACGACCACCAGGTCGCCTTCTTTGGCCACGCCACGCTCCACAAGCTCATCCACGGCTCGGGCGTTGATCGTCTCGTTGGGAAGGATTTCGGAGTCGAACGGAACAGTTTGCACACCACGGTAAAGCGCGACTTTATGCTGTGTGCTGTGATGGCGTGAAAAGGCGAAGATGGGCAGGCTCGACTTGATCCGGGACATCAGCAGCGGCGTTGCGCCTGTCTCGGTCAGGCAGATAATCGCAGCTACGCCTTCAAGGTGGTTGGCGGCATACATCGCGGAGAGGGCGATGGCTTCGTCCACCCGCTCCATACTCTCATGGATACGGTGCTTGGACTGGTGCATCGACGGCTGCTTTTCCGCACCGAGGCATATTCGCACCATGGCGTCGACCGCTTCCTTCGGATAGTCGCCCACAGCGGTTTCCGCCGAAAGCATGACGGCATCGGTATAGTCCATAACCGCGTTGGCCACGTCCGACACCTCTGCCCGTGTGGGCATGGGATTGTCGATCATGGATTCCATCATCTGCGTGGCCGTGATTACTACGCGGTCGAGGCTGCGGGCGCGGTTGATGATGTGCTTCTGTATGCCGACCAGTTCCGCATCGCCGATTTCCACCGCCAGGTCGCCCCTGGCCACCATGACCGCGTCGGAGGCCTCGATAACCGCGTCCAGCTGTTCGAGGTTGTGGGCAAGCTCTGCCCGCTCGATCTTGGCCACCAGTGCGGCATCGGATCCGGCTTCTCGCAGAAGCGCACGGGCCGTATGCATGTCATCGGCCGTGCGCACGAACGACACCGCAACGTAATCCGCGCCAAGGGCGGCGGCAGTCTTGATATCCTGCTTGTCCTTCTCGGTCAGCGCGTCTGCGGAGAGCCCGCCACCCCGCTTATTCAAGCCCTTATTGTTCGAGAGCGGTCCACCGATCAGCACCCGGGAACTGATGCTGTGGTCGTTGACTTCCTCGACTTCCATTTCGATGCGACCGTCATCCAGCACCAGGATGTCACCGGGAACCACGTCCTGGATCAGTTGTTCGTAGTCTATGCCGACTCGCGTCTCATCGCCGGCCGCCTTGTCCATGGCCGCATCGAGCACAAATGTCTGACCGGCCTGGACGGTAATCTTATTGTCCGCAAATCGGGCAATGCGGAGCTTGGGACCCTGAAGGTCGGCCAGCAAAGCGACGAACCGGCCTTGCGACTTGGCCGTTTCCCGTACCCGGCGAGCGCGCTCGATATGGTCTTCCGCGCTGCCATGTGAGAAGTTGAGGCGGGTTACATCCACGCCCGCCGCGATAATAGCGGCGAGTGATTCCGGCGAGTCCGTGGCAGGTCCCAGCGTGGCGACAATCTTGGTGCGCCTGAGCATTTAATGTCCTCTGGTTATCATGGGTGGTGCTTTGCGTCCGTGATGGGCCGTCGCCCGATCTACTTCTTGCGGGCTGCGACCAGTGCACGGGTATTGTCGAGCATCCTGTTGGAGAAGCCCCACTCATTGTCGTACCAGGCCATGACTTTCACATGACGACCCAGCGCCCGGGTGTGGTTGGCATCGAAGATGCTCGATAGGGCGGAGTGGTTGTAGTCGATGCTGACCAGTTTCTCTTCACTATAGCCCAGAATCGGGTTCTTCTCTGCGGCATCGCGGACCAGGGCATTGATCTCGTCGGTGGTGGTGTCGCGGTTGGCGATGAAGCTCAGATCTACCAGTGAGACGTTGATCGTCGGCACGCGGACTGCCAGGCCATCGAGCTTGCCATCGAGATCGGGCAGGACCTTGCCGATCGCTGCGGCAGCGCCGGTCTTGGTCGGAATCATGGATTGGGTGGCAGACCGGGCACGGTAGATGTCCTTGTGGTAGACATCGCTGAGCTTCTGGTCGTTGGTGTAGGAGTGGATTGTGGTCATCAGGCCACTTTCGATACCCACGCCATCGTGGATCGCCTTCACCACCGGTGCCAGGCAGTTGGTGGTACAGGATGCGTTGGAAATAATTTGGTGGCCGGCGGTCAGCACGTCATGGTTGACGCCGTAGACGATCATTGCGTCGGCGTCGCCGGAGGGCGCGGAGATGATTACGCTGTCCGCACCGGCACGGATATGGGCCGCAGCGGCATCACGTGAGGTGAAAATGCCCGTGCACTCGAGCACGACGTCAACGTGATAGTCTTTCCAGGGGAGTTTCTCAGGATCGCGCTCTGCAGTAATGGCGATGCGGTCGCCATTAACGGAAAGAGATTCGGAGTCATGACTGACAACACCGCCGAAACGCCCGTGCACACTGTCATACTTAAGCAGGTGGGCGTTGGTTTCGGCATCGCCCAGATCGTTGATGGCGACAACCTGCATATCCTTGCGGTAGTCGTTCTCATAAAGGGCGCGCAATACGTTGCGGCCGATACGCCCAAAACCGTTGATAGCGATGCGAGTAGTCATGTCAGGCCTCCGCGGACTCTGTTTGTTGTGGAGCCTCCGGTTAGCGCTTTGATCGTCTCCCGTTGCCTCTAAGGCAAGGCGATCAAGACGTTAATCAGAAGCTCCTAGTTACGTCAGCGGCCTGAGCAAGCGGGCCAGCGCCTGCCAGGTCGGGAAATCAGTATGATGTAGTAAACATAACAAAATACATTCGGTCTATATAGATTATTTCGTGAAAAAGACAAAAAAGTTACGTAGGATTACGGCCATTAAAGCTGTAATTGACCGAAAATGGTCAAAATCTAGACAGCCGTGAGCGCCGGGCGTTCCCAGTAGGCGGACCGGGCCATCAGAGATCCGGTCAACGGGGATGAAACGGCGATGATTTTAGGAGAGAGACATGCATCCGATCGTGGAAAAAGTAACCCAGCGGATTATCGACCGCAGCCGGGCTGATCGTGAGGACTACCTTCAGCGCATGGCGCAGTTGGGGGAGCAGTCACCCCAGCGCGGTACGCTGTCATGCGGTAACCTGGCTCACGGTTTTGCGGCCTGCGGCAAGTCCGACAAGAACACCCTGAAGTTTATGAACCAGGCGAACGTCGCCATTGTCTCCGCCTACAACGATATGCTTTCGGCCCACCAGCCTTACCACCGATTCCCGGATGTTATTCGCGAAGCGGCCCATGGTATGGGCTCCGTGGCGCAGTTTGCCGGTGGTACCCCCGCTATGTGCGACGGAGTGACCCAGGGCCAGCCGGGTATGGAGTTGAGTCTGTTCTCCCGCGATGTCATCGCCATGAGCACAGCCGTGGCCCTGAGCCACAACATGTTCGACGCGACGCTGCTACTCGGTATCTGCGACAAGATCGTTCCGGGCCTGCTCATCGGGGCGCTGAGCTATGGTTACCTGCCCACGGTGTTGGTCCCGGCGGGACCGATGCCCTCAGGTCTTCCTAACAAGGAAAAGCAGCGCATCCGTCAACTCTATGCCGAGGGCAAGGTGGGCAAGGACGAATTGCTCGAAGCCGAGAGCAAGTCCTACCATAGCCCCGGCACCTGTACCTTCTATGGAACCGCAAATAGCAACCAGTTGCTGGTCGAGGTCATGGGTCTGCACATTCCGGGTTCGGCCTTTATCCATCCGAACACCGACCTGCGGGACACCCTTACCCGGGAGGCAACGGAGCAGGTCATCCGCCTTTCCAGACCCAACGGCGGTAAACTTGGACTCGCGGATATGGTTGACGAGAAAAGCATCGTCAACGCCCTGGTCGCGTTACTGGTCACCGGCGGTTCCACCAACCACACGATGCACTGGATTGCCATCGCGAAGGCAGCAGGTATCACCATCGACTGGAATGACTATTCCGAGCTGTCTTCGGCAGTGCCGTCCATGACCCGTATCTACCCGAACGGCCAGGAAGATGTGAATGCGTTCCACGATGCTGGCGGAACGCCTTTCCTGATCCGTGAACTCCTGGAGCATGGTTATCTGCACGAAGATGTCGAGACGGTCGTGGGTCGAGGTCTTGATCGCTACACCCGCATGCCATCGCTTGAGAACGAGAAACTCGTGTGGACGCCTGCGGCCAAAGAGTCCGGGAACCCGGAAGTGCTCAGTTCGGCCAGCGATCCGTTTGCGCAGGGTGGTGGCCTCAGAGTCCTGGACGGGAATTTGGGACGAGGCGTGATCAAGGTATCCGCGGTCAAGGAGGATCGTCATGTGATCCGCGCGCCAGCGGTGATCTTCGACGACCAGAACGACCTCGCCAAGGCGTTCGATGCCGGTGACCTGGATAAGGACTGCGTGGTGGTTGTCCGCTTCCAGGGACCGAAGGCCAATGGCATGCCGGAGCTGCACAAATTAACGCCGTATCTGGGAGTACTGCAGGATCGCGGGTTCAAGGTGGCCTTGGTTACCGATGGCCGAATGTCCGGTGCATCCGGTAAGGTGCCCGCAGCCATTCACGTCTATCCCGAGGCACTGGACGGCGGTCCGCTTTCCAAGGTCAAGGCGGGCGATATGATCTGTGTGGATGCCACCAGGGGCCGGCTCGACATCGAGGTCCCCGATAACGAATTGGCTTCCCGCGAGCAGGCGCAAGTTGACCTGTCACGGGTGCACACCGGCTTCGGCCGTGAACTGTTTGGTTGGCTTCGCCGTTCTGCCGGGACGCCGGAGGAGGGCGCCAGCTTTTTCTGGAATCACGATGCATGACTGATCGAGCGAGTATGACTGACCAAGCGGCGGTAGAGCTGGTCGGCGATATCGGCGGTACCAATGCCCGCTTTGCGCTGACCCGGGAAGGTGACGTGCATTTGCACGCCATTGAGGTTCTCCCCTGTGGCGAGTTCGACAACCTGGACAGTGCCATCAAGGCATATATGCAGAAAGTCGGCATCGACCGGGTCAAGGACGTTTGCCTCGCGGTAGCCGGACCGGTGCCTTCGGCCAAGGATCCGGATGCGCAATTCCGCATGACCAACAACCACTGGCGTTTCGGTCTGCAGGCTATTCGCGAGCAATTCGAGCTTCGCTCGTTCAAGTTGATCAACGACTTCACGGCGATGGCCCTTGGGGTCCCCAACGTAGCTCAGGATCAATTGATCCATGTCTGTGGTGGCCCTGGCGATGAAAATCGCGCGAAACTGGTTATTGGTCCGGGTACAGGTCTTGGTGTATCGGGACTTGTTCCCATCCATGACGGCTGGGTTCCGCTGATGACGGAAGGGGGGCACGTGGATTTTGCGCCCACCGACGAGACTGAAATCAGGATTCTCCAGATCCTCAAGGCGCGTTTTGGTCGGGTTTCTGTCGAGCGCATTCTGTGTGGCCAGGGTATCCTGAACCTCTACCAGGCCCATGCGGAAATCCAGGGTGTTTCAGCACCACTCGACGCGCCGGAGAAGATTACGACGGCTGCGATAAAAGACGGTGATGCGCTGGCCCGGCATACACTGCGGCACTTCTGCGAGATATTGGGTCGCACGGCCGGAAACGCCGCGTTGACCGTCGGCAGCCTGGGTGGTGTCTACCTGTGCGGTGGCATCCTGCCTAAGTTCCTCGAGTTCTTTCTGGAGAGCCCCTTCCAGGCTGCGTTCGAAGACAAGGGCCGCATGCGCCCTCTCATGGAAGCGACACCGGTACACATCGTTATGGAACCCTATACTGGCCTGCTTGGTGCCGCAGAGGCCCTACGTAACCGGGAAGTGGAGTGAGCCGGTTCAAGGTGGCCCCAATCTGCTGTCGTTGCGTACCCACTACCGCTAACTGATTGTGTCGGACCAGCCAATCTGCTTTCATTGGCGGTCGTCTTGGACGCACTGATGGCAGATAAACAGGTGGTGGACAGAATGAGGGTTGCAGTCTTTTGTGGTTCCAGTTCCGGCAACGATCCGATTTTCGCTGAACAGGCGAGGGCAATGGGAAAAGCGATCGCCGAGGCGGGGCATAGCCTGGTTTTCGGAGGCGGCAAAGTGGGTCTCATGGGGATCCTGGCGGATTCGGTGCTCGAGCACGGTGGCGAAGTCATCGGAGTGATCCCGCATATGCTCAAGGAGCGCGAAGTGGCCCATGCCGGCATCACAGAGTTGTTTGTGGTCGACGACATGCATCAGCGCAAGGCAAAGATGAATTCACTGGCAAAAGCTTTCATTGCCATGCCGGGTGGTCCGGGTACCCTTGAAGAGATCTTCGAAGTGTGGACCTGGGCGCAGTTGGGCTATCACGAGAAGCCCTGCGCTTTCTTAAATGTAGCGGGTTATTACGATCCGCTGTTCAGCTTCCTCGATAACATGCGCGAGAACGGCTTCCTGAAGGATGTCTATCGCGACATGCTGATCGTCGACGACGATCCCAGCCGTATACTGGCCCGGTTTGAGGATTACGCCTCGCCCCAGGCCAAGTGGCGATGAAGAGTTTATCCGCCGGCCCCCGGGCCGGCGTCATCCTATAGGCTCGTGGGCTTGTTGGCAGCGCGACGCTCTTCCTGCCATTCTTCCAGGGTCTTCGCGGCGGAATTTCCATCCAGCGTATCGACAATCTCAAAGTAGTCCGCGCCCAGCGGATCCTTCATGACTTCTTCGCGGGGCTTGCTCTTGACCACATAGACGGTCTGTACGTTCTGGTGATCAAAGGCCCGCCATTCCTGCTCATCCTTGAGAAGACTATAGCGATAGCCCTCCAGGGCACGGATAACGGCTGACGTGTTGAAAGTGCCGGCACGTTCAACGGCTTCCTTGTATTGGTAGAGGATGCTGTAGGCTGAAGCTGCGGCTGATGACGGACGCATCTCGTAGCGGCTGACGAAGTCTTCCACGAACTGTATGCCGCGCGGATAGTTGTATTTATAGGGCACTTCCCACACCCAGGGTGCGCCGCCAATGACACCTTCCATGATCGTGGGGCCAACATCCTGCGCCATGCCCAGCGTGATATTGGGAACGACCACCTGCATCTTGTCCTTGATTCCCATTTCGTAGGCCATACTCAAGGCGCGAACCATATCATCGCCGAAAAGCACCATCACCAGTACGTCGGCATCGCTGGCCTCAGCTGATTCAAGCGCACTGCGAAAGTCGGAGATATAGGCGCGGGGGAAGGGCGTCTTGACGCCGGGATGGGCTTGCTTGTCCATCGTGTCGGTGAAGCGACGCATGGAATCTTCGGTGGACCAGCCCCAAGTGTAGTCAGCGGTGATGTAATAGAATTTCTGACCGGCGTATTGGGAGGCCAGGTACTTACTGATGGCCTTGGCCGCCATCCAGGCATTGTACGGCTCGCGGAACATGTGCGTATGACCGGCACTACCCGTAGTGGCGTTGGAGTAGGTCAGGGTGCCGAAATAGAGGCGGTCACGCTGGCGGGCAGCTTCACCCGATGAGATGGCCACCGCACTGGAGACACCGCCAAAGACCATCTTGGCGTCATACTTATCGATCATCTCGGCGGTGTTGGCGGCGCCCTGTTTGGGGTCGCTGCTGTTGTTGCGAATGACCAGTTCGATGGGCTCGCCCATGATCCCGCCGGCCTGGTTGATTTCCTCCATGGCCATGAACGCGCCGAGCCGTTCCTGCAGGCCCTGGTCCTTGTAACGTCCGGTTTGTGGGTAGTTAAAGCCGATATTGACAGCGGCGGCAGCCTGCATGGCGCAGACGAAGGTAAGCATCAGGCTGGCCAATGCCAGTCGCGCGAATGACATGATGTGTAATCTCCCTGGCCCGGGACGCCGGCCCTGCTCCGGCGTCCCGGGCCCTTGTTGTTTTTGGAAATGGGTAGCCGTTGTTTTTCGAAACGGGTAGTTTCAGTACCTTTCTGAGTCTGGTCCGGGGGTGAGGGCGGCACAATGGTACTTAGGTCAAAACTTAGGCAGAAATTGTAGTGGTGGGTAACGGGTTGTAAGCGAGTGGTCGGGGGTTGTTCGCCACGGGTTGCTATCCCTAAACTGCAGAAAACGGCGCAGGAGGTGGCAAATGGATTTCACGACCTACGAAAGGCAGCTCCGGGAAGTTCTCACCGAGCGTGAAACCGCTTTCAGTGATGCCGAATATACCCGGCGCTGCCAGGCGCTGGATCGCCGGCTGGAACAGGCTGGCCTGGATGCGCTGTTGATCACCCAGCCAGCGGATATCTATTACCTGACCGGCTACAACACCTTTGAAGTTTCTGTCCATACGGCTTTGGCTTATTCGCCCGGGCTCGCGGTTCTCCAGGTTCCCTCCATAGAAACCGGCCCAGCCGTCGCCACCGCACGCTGCGACAGCATCCTCGGCTATCGCTGGGAAGATCCACGAGAAGTACTCGATCCGCTGGCGGATGTCCTGTCGGGTATGGGGCGTCGCGTCGGCCTCGACTATTGGGGGGGCGGCTTACGGAGCGGGATTGTGTCCGGTCTGAAGCAGCGTCTTTCAGGGCATCAATGGCTCGACGGCTCGGGGTTGCTGGGGCTTATTCGTCGCGTTAAGTCGGGTGAGGAGTTGGTGTGTCTCGCGCAGTCGGCGCGGATCACGGAGGCGGGTATTCGAGGTGCCCGTGAGGCGGTGGCCGCCGGAACGACCGACAGTGAAGTGGCTGCCGCGGCCGCAAACGCCTTGCATGGTGCCGGTAGCGAGTTCATGAGCATGCAGCCGATCGTCGTCGCGGGTACTCGCAGCAGCATCATACACACGAACCATCGGCGTTTTCCTATCCAGGCGGGGGACTCCGTGTTTCTTGAGCTGGGTTCGGCATACCAGCGTTATACGGCGCCGATGATGCATACGGTTGTCGCCGGCAACCAGCCCGCTGATCCAAATATGCTGAAATGGGCTGACAACTGCCGGCGGATCTACGAGACGCTGATCGACGCCATGGTGCCGGGAAATACGTTTGAAGAAGCAGCCCGGCATGCAGCGAGTGCCTGGGAGGATCAGGTTGACGAGGCCTTTTTCTCGGGCGTCTACGGCTACACCGTGGGCGCGCAGTTCCCACCGTCCTGGGTTGAGGGCTCGGGCTTTATCGCACGTGGCCAAACGGACCGGTTTGAGGAGAATATGGTCTTTCATCTTCCCCTGTGTTTTCGTCTTCCCGGCAAGTGGGGGATGGCCTTTAGCGAGACGGTCCGGGTTTCGGCCGAAGGCGCCCAGCCGCTGACGGGCAACCTTTGGCAGCTCGACGTGGTGGGGCGGTAAGCCGGTCAGGCGGAATGGGCGACTTCGTGCGCAGGGGCCTGAGAGCGGTGGTCCAGGTAATCCTGGATCCCGCTCAGCTCCCCGGCCGTCAGGCGAAGGCCAAGCTTGGTGCGGCGCCATACGACATCTTCCGCATCCCGAGCCCATTCATGATCGGCCAGGTAGTCGATTTCCCGCGCATAGAGGTTGGCGCCGAAGTGCTTACCCATCTCGTCCATGGATTCGCAGCCCTCCAGCATCGTTCGTGTACGGGTACCGTAGGTCCTGACGTAGCGATGGGCAAGGCCGGAGGGGAGCCAGGGAAACTCGATCTTGAATTCGTTGAGCAAGTCGTCCTGGCTAAGGAAGTTACCTCCGGGTAAGGCGGCCGTCCGTGTCCACCGATCGCCGGCTTCCGGAAAGAACCCGCAGATACGGTCCGTTGCGGCCTCTGCAAGCTTGCGATAGGTCGTGATCTTCCCGCCAAAAACAGAAATCAGCGGTGCGTTATTCTTGCCGCCGTCCACTTCGAACGAATAGTCCCGCGACGCTTTCTGGGCGTCCCCGCCTTCATCATCCATCAGTGGGCGTACGCCGGAATAGGACCAGACCACATCACTGGGCGTCAGCTTGTTCTTGAAGTAATCGTTGACGATACCGATCAGGTATTCGGTTTCCTCCTTGGAAATGACCGCTTTCTTCGGGTCGCCCTCGTAATCGACGTCCGTTGTGCCGACTAGTGAGAAATCATCTTCGTAAGGGATCACGAAGATGATGCGCTCATCGGCGTTCTGAAGGATATAGGCTTCTGGTTCATTGTGGATCTTCGGAACCACGATATGGCTGCCCTTGACCATGCGGATCTGCTTTGGCGCCGGGATATTCAGCGTGTCCTTGAAAAGGGAACTGACCCAGGGGCCGGTAGCATTGACCATCGCCTTGGCGCGAAGCCGCGTTTCCTCACCGGTAAGCTGATCGGTAAGGGTGACGTTCCAGTGCTTGCCGTCCCGCTCGGCACGGCTGCAGCGGGTGCGGGTCCGCACATCAGCGCCTTTCTCCTGGGCGCCCTTTGCGGTGAGAACCACCAATCTTGCGTCATCCACCCAGCCGTCGGAATACTCGAAACCCTTTTTGATCTCGCTGACCAACGGGCTGTTGCCGTTGAACTGGATGCTGTTCGAGCCCTTGAGCAGCTCGCGTTTGGCCAGGTGGTCGTAGAGGAATAAGCCCGTCCGGATCATCCAGGCAGGGCGCAGGTGTGACTGGTAGGGCAGGCGGAAGCGCATGGGCCACATGATGTGCGGCGCGTTGCGTAGCAGGGATTCCCGCTCAGCCAGGGCCTGGCGTACCAGCTTGAATTCATAGTGTTCCAGATAGCGTAATCCACCATGGATCAGTTTGCTGCTGCTGGACGACGTGGCCGAGGCAAGGTCGTTCATTTCGCACAGCATGACCTTGAGACCCCGTCCTGCTGCGTCCATGGCTATGCCTGTCCCGTTGACGCCGCCGCCAACGACAATGAGATCGTATTCTGTGGTGTCAGGGCTCATGCCGGAATATCTCCCGCCTCGGCACCTTTTTTATTGCCGAGACAATAGCTGCCAAGGCTCGGGTGCGCAGACTTGCTTTGACGTGCCGCTGGGCTGCCGGCGTCGCTGGATCGGAGGCGACACTGCACTAGCGCGTCACTGGATAAGAGGTGTTCGTTTTGGCGAATAAATGGCCAGCAAGGCCATTATGCGAAAAGAACAGGTATTCGTAAAGGAAAATAAAGAATAAAAACGAACACTGAGATGTGGTGCGATTTACGTCGCAGGATGGAACCAGCAGTGCGTTGCGAGGGTGCTATGACAGTCTATGGTGCTGTCTCTCGTTTGGGTGTATGGATTTGTGAAGTAGGCGCCGTTCTTGCCGGGCCAGCAGGTCAAACTACGTGGAGCTTGACGTCGCTTTCCGTCAGCAATTGCTGGATTTCATGGGGTGGCTTCTGGTCGGTGAAGAAGTGATCTGCCTGGATGATGCTGCCGAGGCGCACCATGGCGTTGCGGCCAAACTTGGTGTGATCGGCGGCGAGCAGGACCTGTTGGGAGTTGGCGATGATCGTCTGGGCCACGCGCACCTCGCGGTAGTCGAAATCGAGTAGGGAGCCGTCGATATGGATGCCACTGATGCCGACGATCCCGAAATCCATCTTGAACTGGTTGATGAAATCCCGGGTGGCTTCGCCAACGATACCGCCATCGCGATTACGGACTTCTCCACCCGCAACAATAATATTGAAGTCTTCCCGGGTAGCCAGGATCGATGCGACATGCAAGTTATTGGTCACCACGCGGAGATTGTTGTGGTTGAGTAGCGCGCGGGCGATGGTTTCTGTGGTGGTACCTATGTTGATGAATAGCGACGCGCCATCGGGAATCATCTTCACCAGGCTTTCTGCGATTCGCTCCTTGGCTTCCAGTTCCATGATCTTGCGGGTCTGGTAGGCGGTATTGACCGTACTGGAATCGATGCCAGCACCACCATGATGACGCCTGACGCGGCTTTGCTTGGCCAGTTGATTCAGGTCCCGACGGATGGTCTGCGGCGTTACCTGGAAGTGGTCGACCAGTTGCTCGGTGGTGACAAAGCCGTTCTTCTGGATCAGCTCCATGATCAGGTCGTGTCGGTGTTTTTGTGCCATACCTGCTGCTCGCTGAGTCGGTGTTCGCCGCCACTCGCGTTGCGAAAATGGCGTGCCCCAAGTCGTTTTCTAACAATTAATGACCGTAAATCATACGATTATCCACAAAGCATAGCAGGGAATGTGGCGTCTAATAAGACAAGGGACTCGTGGATGGGGTACATTCGCGGTATGGGCATTAGCGAAAACGAAAAAATATTTGGATTCGTTTTCGAAAAGGGTAAAAATGCCGTCAATCTGGAACACGACAGCCGTCAACAACACAACAACCGACAAGACAACGATGACAGGGTGTGATCATGACGAGATACCTCTTGGCGATCGACCAGGGCACCACCAGTTCCCGGGCCATGATCTTCGACGACAGGGGCGAATTCTGCGCGGTCAGCCAGCAGGAGTTTCCGCAGCATTTTCCAGACAGCGGATGGGTCGAGCACGATCCGGAGGATATCTGGAATTCTGTGGTCGAAACCTGCCGCGGCGCACTCAAGGAAGCCAGCCTGAGTGCCGGCGATATTGCTGGTATCGGTATCACCAACCAGCGTGAAACTACGGTCATTTGGGATCGGGCGACCGGCAAACCCATCTATAACGCGATCGTGTGGCAGGATCGGCGTTCGGCGAAGTACTGCGAGCAGTTGAAGGCGGACGGGCACGAGCCGATGATTCAGGAGAAGACCGGGCTGCTGGTCGACCCCTACTTTTCCGCGACGAAGATCCGCTGGATTCTGGATCAGGTGCCCGGCGCGCAGGAGCGGGCTGAAAAGGGCGAGCTGGCCTTCGGCACGATAGATACTTTCCTGCTATGGCGTCTTACAGGCGGCAAATCGCACTACACCGATGCGACGAACGCCTCGCGCACACTGATCTTCAACATCCACACCCAGGCCTGGGATCCGGACTTACTGGGTATTTTTAACATTCCCGGACAGATACTGCCGGAGGTCCTGGACTCATCTGACGAGTTTGGCGATATCGAAGCTGATCTGCTCGGTGAATCCATTCCGGTGTACGGGATGGCGGGTGACCAGCAGGCGGCGCTATTTGGACAAACCTGCTTCCGCGAGGGCATGGCCAAGAGCACGTACGGCACCGGCTGTTTCCTGATGCTTAACACCGGCGACAAGCCGCTACGTTCAAATTATCGGCTGTTGACGACCGTCGCCTATCGCATCAATGGCAAGCCGACATACGCCCAGGAAGGCAGCATCTTTATTGCTGGTGCGGCTATCCAGTGGCTGCGCGATGGTCTAAAGCTAATCCGCATTGCACAGGAAACCGAGTCCCTGGCGCAGCAGACGCCTGCCAATCATGGGGTTTACCTGGTTCCCGCGTTTACCGGACTGGGTGCTCCCCATTGGGATCCCAAGGCAAGGGGCGCGATTTTCGGCCTGACTCGGGATACCGGCATCAAGGAAATCGTCACCGCTGGCCTGCAATCGGTGTGTTACCAGACCAAGGACCTGCAGAAGGCGATGGAGAAGGATGGTCTGCGGCCGACCGCTTTGCGCGTGGATGGCGGTATGGTGGAGAACAGCTGGTTACTGCAATTCCTTGCCAATATTCTCGGGGCTACCGTTGATCGTCCGAAACTGATCGAAACCACGGCGCTTGGTGCAGCCTATCTCGCGGGGCTCAAGGCCGGTGTTTTTGACTCGCTGGAGACCCTGGAAGGTCTTTGGCAATGCGATCGCAGCTTCAAGCCGGAAATGACCAAGGAAGAGCGCGACCGTCTCTATGAAGGCTGGGTCGAAGCCGTCGATCGTCTGCAAAGTCACTAGGCCATGCGACCAGCCCGGGCGGTGGAAGGTGGCGGTTTAGCGCACGCCCAGCTCCCGCAGCCGTTTGTAGACGGTATTCCGGCTGAAGCCGAAGTGCCGGGCGGTGCGTGAGATATTGCCCTGGTGCTGGTTATAGACTTCCAGCAGGGTTTCAAGCGGGTTGGGGCTCGTGCCGAAACTACGGGGTGAAAAGGCCGGCTGCGGTGCACTGTCATGACGAGCTTTGTCGTGGTTTAGCGCGGTCAGATCCCGCATGAAGTCGTCCGGTAAGTGCCAGGTTTCCACAACGTCTCGATCCGCGATGGCGAGAGCCACTTGCATGACGTTGATCAACTGGCGGATATTTCCCGGCCAAGGGTGCTGTTCGAAGATATCGAGAATGGCTTCCTGCAATTCGGCCGGCTGGCCCGGCTCCCGATAGAGCGAATGGACCTTGCGGACGAGGGCTCGCCTGTCGCTGCGTTCACGCAGTGGTGGCAGCTCAATGTTGAGGCCGCTGATCCGGTAGTAGAGGTCCCGTCGAAATTCTCCATTTTCCACTTTGTCGCGCAGCGGTTGGTTGGTGGCGGATACCAGCCGGATATCCACAGGATAAGCCTGCGTCGAGCCCAGCGGCGTGACCTCACGTTCCTGCAGGACGCGCAACAGGCGTGCCTGGGCATGGGCTGGCATCTCGCCAATTTCGTCCAGGAAGAGCATCCCTTGGTGGGCCTTGCGGATGAGCCCTGACGCTCCTTGGATACTGGCGCCGGTAAACGCGCCTTTTTCATAACCGAAAAGCTCCGACTCAACCAGTTCCGACGGAATGGCAGCGCAATTGACTGCCACTACAGGATGGGCGCTCCGCTCACTGGCCTGATGCAACGCCTTGACGAAAACTTCCTTACCCACGCCGGTTTCACCGTGAATCAGGATCGGGATGTCCTTGTTCGCTACCCTCGACGCCTGGCTGATACAGCGCCTGACCTGGAGATCCCCGAATTCGATATCCGCAAAGCTGAGCGGCTGATCCACGCGAACGCTCGGGGCAGTATCGGTTTTCGCCACTGGAGTATGTGCCATCTGGGCGGGCTTCTTCAGGCAGCCAAACAGCCGGCGGCGCGTGCGGGTAATGAGTTGAAAGGCGGCCGTCTTGCCATGGCCCCCCTCTGCTTGGCCTAACAACGTGTCCAACCCTGTGTCCAGCAATTCCGTGATGGGGTTGTGCAGCAGGCCTGTACCCAGCAATTGACCAGCGCGGCGATTTGCCGCCACCACTTCGCCGCCGGGATCGATGGCAACCATGCCCGACCACTGGCTGTCCAGGTTGTCCGGGTTGGTGTTCAGTGTCAGCAGGTAGCAGTCGGCACCATAGGTCCTCGCCATCAGGCGATTCTCCACGGATATCGACATCAGCTTCACCATGCCCAGGGTATGGGCCTGGGGCAGGTAGGCATCGCTGGAGACGTTGAGCACGCCCACCAGGTTTTGTTCGACATCCAGGATAGGGGCGGCACAGCCGACCATAAAGCGGTTGGCCGTCAGGAAATGTTCATTGCGTTGCACCTGTATGGCCTGCCCGCAGGCGATTGCTGTGCCGATGGCGTTGGTGCCGTTGACCTGTTCCTGCCAACTGGTGCCGTCCTGGAACAGGCCCTCCCGCCCCGGTTCGATAAAACGGCGGTCGCCCCAGTGGTTAAGGATGCAGCCCCGGGCATCCGAAAGCATGATCAGTGAGCGGCTGTTGGCGAGGATGTTTTCGTAATAGGGCAGGACTTCGCACTCGGTGGTCTCCAGCAGCACCTGATGCTGTTCCCGCAGCAAGACCCTGTGGGGGCGGTCAAGGTGAGTGTATTCGGGTCGGCTGGCATGGGTCAGGCCGAATGCCTGGCAGCGGGCCCAGGAGGCCGCGATCACCTCCGCGAACTCGTCACTTGTGGTTTGTTGTTTCACTGTGGCTCACCTGACTTCTTATGCTTATTCGAGGCCTTAATCCTGTTCAATATTGTGTTCACACTGTTCCCTTGTCAATGTTCAAAGTGAACAGTGTTATTCGAAATCGAAAACTTGAGATCGAATGAGAACATGATCATGTTCGGATAAAATCTTTTTAAAACAATATAATAAATAAAAATGCAGGCGCTATCGTAGCTATTGGTATGTTCATTGCGTTCGTATATTCGAAAGCGAACCTGACGGATGCGTTCCCGGGTTCAGGTCCAGAATAAGAACAAGGACAACCATCAATGTCGCTCACTCTGGATAACGTCTCCCGTGTCGTGGATGGCGTGGCCCACGTTGCTGATGCAAACATCACCTTCGAGGCGGGCTCCTTCAATGTACTGCTGGGCCGGACGCTTGCCGGCAAGACATCGCTGATGCGCCTGATGGCGGGGTTGGACAAGCCCGACCAGGGGCGTGTGCTGGTAGATGGTCGAGACGTCACCGAGCAAACGGTACAGAAACGCAATATCTCGATGATCTACCAACAGTTCATCAACTATCCCAATCTCACCGTCTGGGACAACATCGCGTCACCCCTGAAACTCGCCAAGGTGTCGTCCGACGAGATCAATCGCAGGGTACGTGAGACAGCCGCGATGCTGCGCATCGAGCCGTTGCTCAAACGCTATCCGCTGGAGCTGTCCGGTGGTCAGCAGCAGCGCACCGCCATGGCCCGGGCGCTGGTGAAGGACGCCACGCTGATCCTGTTCGACGAGCCGCTGGTTAATCTAGACTACAAGTTGCGCGAAGAGTTGCGGGCGGAACTGCGGGAACTCTTCAAGGCACGAAATTGTGTGGCCGTTTACGCGACCACCGAACCCAACGAAGCCCTGGCCTTGGGCGGCGTTACCACGCTGCTGCACGAAGGGCGGATCATCCAGAGCGGGCCGGTAATGGATGTTTACCGTAAGCCCACCAACGTCGTGGCTGCAGAGCTGTTTAGCGAACCGCCGATCAACTTCATGCCTGGTCGCGTTACCGAAACCGACGTGACCTTCGATGAGTACGCCCACCATCCGCTCACCCGTGAACTGAGCCAGTTGCAGCCGGACGACTATACCTTCGGCATCCGCCCCAGCCACATCAGCCTTGTACCGCAGAACGATGACGACCTGGAACTGGCAATGACGGTGGAGTTGGCGGAAATCAGCGGCTCGGAAACCTTCATGCACGTCAAGAACGAGCATTTCGAACTCGTGCTGCAGTTAATGGGCGTGCATGAGTACCACACGGAGACGCCGATCAAGATCTACCTGCCCATCGGCAAGCTGTTCGTCTTCGACAAGGCTGGCGAGTTGATCCATGCGCCGGCTCATGTCCGTTCCGTCCCTGCCAACGAGGAGTAAGCGACCATGGCCGAGATCCAGTTGAATTCGCTTGCCCACAGCTACAGCCGCCACCCGGCCGGCTCTGAAGACTATGCCATTCGCCGTATGAGTCATACCTGGCACAAGGGCGGCGCCTACGCGCTTCTCGGCCCGTCCGGCTGCGGCAAGAGCACCATGCTCAATATCATCTCCGGGCTGCTGGAGCCGTCCGAAGGCGATGTGCTGTTCGATAACGTCAAGGTCAACGAGCTATCGCCGAAAGACCGTAACATCGCCCAGGTGTTCCAGTTCCCGGTGGTCTACGACTCTATGACGGTCTACGACAACCTGGCGTTTCCGCTCAAGAATGCGGATATGCCGAAGGCGAAGATCAAGGCCAAGGTTGAGGAGATCGCCGCTATCCTTGAGCTGGAAGCGGTGCTCCACAAGAAGGCGAAGGGGCTGACCGCGGACGAGAAGCAGAAAGTATCCATGGGCCGCGGTCTGGTGCGGGACGACGTGTCCGCCATCCTGTTCGACGAGCCGCTAACGGTGATCGATCCGCAGCTCAAATGGAGGCTGCGCCGCAAGCTCAAGCAGATCCATGAGCAATTCAATATCACCATGGTCTACGTCACCCACGATCAGCTCGAAGCGTCCACCTTCGCGGACAAGATCGCGGTGATGTACGACGGCCAGATCGTGCAGTTTGGTACGCCGCGGGAGCTGTTCGAGAGCCCCAACCACACCTTCGTCGGTTTCTTCATCGGCAGCCCCGGCATGAACCTCATCGAAGTCGAGCCCACTGAGGGCGGGGTGCGGTTCGACGGTATCGACGTACCGCTGAGCGAACACCTGATGGAGGCCATCCGGGCAGATCAGAGCGGCAACATCAAGCTGGGTATCCGCCCTGAGTTCGTTCACCTGACAGGCCACGCCGCCGACGATACCTATCCGTGTGAGGTACGCGACATCGAAGACCTGGGGACATACAAGATCGTCACCCTGCAACTGGGCGGACAAACCCTGAAGGCAAGGGTGGACGAGGACCAGGAGGTCACCAGCGAGTCTGTACATGTCGGTTTTCCGAGGCAATGGCTGAAGCTCTATGTCGATGAGTTCCTGGTCGACGAGCGTGGCGCAAAGGAGCAGGCAGAATGAGAAAAGTACCCAACAATAAAGCCTGGTGGCTGGTCCTGCCGGTATTCATCCTGGTGGCCTTCTCGGCACTGATTCCCCTGATGACGGTCGTGAATTATTCGGTACAGGATATCTTTGGGCCCAACAGTGCCTACTGGGTCGGTATCGAATGGTTTCGGGACGTTCTGCGTAACGAGGCGCTACAGGAATCCCTCGGTCGTCAGATCATCTTTTCCGCCGCCGTACTGATCATCGAGATTCCGCTGGGCATTGGCGTTGCATTGATGATGCCGACGGCGGGTCGCCGGGCATCCCTGTGTCTGATCCTGCTGGCTATTCCGCTGCTGATTCCGTGGAACGTTGTCGGGACGATCTGGCAGATTTTCGGCCGCGGCGACATTGGACTGTTTGGTCGGGCGATGAACGAGATCGGCTTCAGTTACAACTATACGGCGGATACCGCCGATGCCTGGTTCACCGTGCTGCTGATGGATGTCTGGCACTGGACGCCGCTGGTGGCGCTGCTGTGTTACTCCGGGCTGCGCGCTATTCCCCAGGCCTTCTACCAGGCGGCCGAAATAGATCGGGCTTCCCGCTGGGCAGTGTTCCGCTATATCCAGTTGCCGCGTCTTAAAAGCGTGCTGGTCATCGCCGTACTGCTGCGATTCATGGACAGTTTCATGATCTACACCGAGCCTTTCGTGCTTACGGGGGGCGGACCTGGCAGTTCAACCACATTCCTGAGTCAGACACTGACGACGATGGCTGTAGGTCAGTTCGATATCGGCCGGGCCGCTGCCTTCTCATTGATCTACTTCTTGATCGTGCTGTTGGTTTCCTGGCTGTTTTTCACCGCCATCACATACCCGGACAGAGACAAGTAGGGGCGCTGCCATGAAGATGAATCAACGCAAAGGCTTCGGCATCACCTTCTATATCCTGTTCCTGATGCTGCCGATCTACTGGTTGCTGAACATGTCCTTCAAGACCAACCAGGAAATATTGAGCTCGCTGACGTTGTGGCCAAAAGATTTCACGCTAAACAACTATGCGGTGATCTTTACCGACCCCAGTTGGTATTCCGGCTACATCAACTCGATGATCTATGTGTCGATCAACGTGGTGATTACCCTGGTCGTGGCCTTGCCCGCGGCCTATGCCTTCAGTCGCTACAAGTTCGTCGGTGACAAGCACCTGTTCTTCTGGCTGCTGAGCAATCGCATGGCGCCTCCGGCGGTCTTTCTGCTGCCGTTCTTCCAGCTGTATTCGTCCATTGGCCTGTTCGACACCCACATTGCTGTGGCCCTGGCCCACTGTCTGTTCAACGTGCCGCTGGCGGTGTGGATCCTCGAGGGCTTTATCTCTGGCGTACCGCGGGAATACGACGAAATGGCCTATATCGATGGCTATAGCTTTCCCAAATTCTTCATCAAGATCTTTATGCCCATGATTCGCTCGGGTATCGGTGTCGCCGCGTTCTTTGCCTTTATGTTCTCTTGGGTCGAACTGCTGTTGGCGCGCACCCTGACATCGGTGGACGCCCAGCCCATCAGCGCCATCATGACACGAACGGTCGGTGCCAGCGGGATCGATTGGGGTGTGCTGGCGGCGGCAGGGGTACTTACCATTATTCCCGGGCTGCTGGTGGTCTGGTTTGTTCGTAACCATGTGGCCACGGGCTTTGCCCTGGGCCGGGTTTAAGGAGATCGATCATGATTGCCTGGATGCAGTGGACCCTGCCGACCGCCATTTTCTTCGCCGTGATCGCCGCAATCCTGCTGGTGATGACGATTTTCGAAGTGGTTTCGCCGTGTATCGAACGAAAAGGGTTTCTTCCCATCGCCACCACCCGGGGCGACCGGTTGTTCATCGGCCTGTTGAGCAGCGCCTATATCCACTTGTTATTCCTGGGGTTGACCGATGCTTCGCTGTGGATCGCGCTGGCCATATCGGTGGTGTGGGTAGGTGTACTCTTAAGGTGGGGATGAAGGAGGTGAAGCTGGTAAATATTTCCACTTTCGAAATTGTATGCTTTTCGTAAACGAACTATTGTATGGAAAATGATCGCAAACGATCGCGAGGAAGTTTTCGATCTGTGACCCGGTGGTTGCCTCAAGCACGGGGGCTATGGATGGGAAGTGGGGCCGCGAGGCCCCGTGGTCGACAACACTAACAATACAGACGAGGTTGGATATGTTTAACAAGAAGAACTATCCGCGAGCCCTGTTATTGAGTACCGCCGTTGGCGTGCTCGGTGCGGGTTTCAGCATGCACGCCGGAGCCGACCAATATTCCGATGCGGCCGAGAAGTGGGTGACGAATGAATTCACGCCATCCACCCTGAGTAAGGAAGAACAGCTTGAGGAAATGGCCTGGTTTACGGAAGCCGCCAAGGAGTTCCGTGGCATGGACATCAACGTGGTGTCCGAGACCATCGCCACGCATGAGTACGAAGCTAACGTCCTCGCCAAGGCCTTCTCTGAAATTACCGGTATCAACCTGACCCATAACCTGATCCAGGAAGGTGACGTCATCGAGAAGTTGCAGACCCAGATGCAGTCCGGCCGCAATATCTACGATGGCTACGTCAACGACTCCGACCTGATCGGTACCCACTTCCGCTACGGTAAGGTGGTCCCAATTACCGACATCATGGAAGGTTCCGGAAAGGAGTACACGTCGCCGACCCTGGATTTGGATGATTTCATCGGTCTCGATTTCACGACCGCCCCGGACGGCAAGATCTACCAGTTACCGGACCAGCAATTCGCCAACCTGTACTGGTTCCGTGCCGACTGGTTCGAGCGTGAAGATCTGAAGAAACAGTTCAAGGATCTCTACGGCTATGAGCTGGGCGTTCCGGTGAACTGGTCGGCCTATGAAGACATCGCCGAATTCTTTAGCGAGCATGTGAAGGAAATCGACGGTAAGCGAGTCTATGGTCACATGGACTACGGCAAGAAGGATCCTTCCCTCGGCTGGCGTTTCACCGACGCCTGGTTCTCCATGGCCGGTGCAGGCGACAAGGGCCTGCCTAATGGTATGCCGGTGGACGAGTGGGGCATCCGTGTCGAGGATTGCCATCCTGTGGGTTCCAGTGTGACCCGCGGTGGCGCGGTCAACGGTCCGGCGGCAGTCTACGCCACTCAGAAATACGTGGATTGGTTGGACAAGTACGCGCCGCCTGAAGCACAGGGCATGACGTTCTCCGAAGCGGGTCCGGTGCCGGCGCAGGGTAACGTGGCCCAGCAGATTTTCTGGTATACGGCGTTTACCTCAAGCATGACGAAGGACGGCCTGCCCGTCGTCAACGAAGACGGCACGCCCAAGTGGCGGATGGCGCCTTCACCGCATGGCCCGTACTGGCAGGAAGGCATGAAGTTGGGTTATCAGGATGTGGGTTCATGGACCTTCATGGAGTCTACGCCTGAGAAACGTCGCCTGGCGGCCTGGCTCTACGCCCAGTTCACCACCTCCAAGACCGTTTCGCTTAAGAAGACCCTCGAAGGTCTGACCCCGATCCGCGAGTCCGACATCAACTCGGAAGCCATGACTGAAGCGGCACCGAAGCTCGGTGGCCTGGTGGAGTTCTACCGCAGCCCGGCCCGCGTACAGTGGAGCCCGACCGGCACCAACGTGCCGGACTATCCGAAGCTGGCCCAGCTGTGGTGGCAGTACATCTCCCAGGTCGCCAGCGGCGAACAGACCCCGCAGCAGGCATTGGACGGCCTGGCTGAAGCCCAGGACAACATCATGATGCGTCTGGAGCGGGCCAATGTGATGGCAACTTGCGGACCCAAGCTGAACGAGCCGCGTGAAGCCAGTTACTGGCTGGAGCAGCCGGGAGCACCGAAGCCCAAGCTCGAGAACGAGAAGCCGCAAGGTGAGACCGTTCCTTACCAGGAACTGCTGAAGAGCTGGGAAGCAGCTGAGAGTTAATTGCTGACTGGTTGAAAATAAGAGCCACCGGAGACTCGGATTCCGGTGGCTTTTTTAATGGTGCGGACTGCATCTTGGCGGCAAACTGCGTGATGGAGTTTAGAAGTTCAGAAAGAGGGCAGCCTTGACCAGGCTGCTCCGAAGCTAAAGAGGGTGTTGCAAAAGCTACTGCGCTCGGACATACGGCGTTGAAAATCGCCTCAAGATGCTCATTTACAACCCGTAAACTGCGCTCTTTCGTTGATTTTCGCCTTGTCTGACCGTCGCTCGCGACGCTTTTGCAACACCCTCTAAAGCGTCGGCTACATGCTCCAGTCAACTCGAGTGTGTAGCAGAAGCTTCAGCTTCTGAGGCACCAAAGGTGCCCCGCAGCAAAAAACATACGGCTTACCAAGCTCCGACAAAGCCCTAAAGCCCTACGGCACTTCCTGCCCCCGCGCCGCCTCCAACAACGCAAACCAATCCGTCCTCGGCAGCTTCGCCTGCAACCCCGCCCGCGCTTCGGCAATCCGTTCGGCACGCATGGAGCCCAGAACCGGCGTCGGCGTTCCGGGGATCATGCGCAGCCAGGCTATGGCCAGGGCCGTCGAGGTCAGGCCGGTTTCGTTGGAGATCCGTGCCAGCTCATCGGCCAGCTTGCCGGCTTGCAGGTTGCCACCGCCCAAGGGCGACCAGGCGAGCCAGTGGAGATTGTCGCGTAAGTGCGCTTCTATAGTGCCATCGGACAATGCAGCGTTCGCGCGCAGTGACAGTTCGCTCTGGTTGCATACCAGCGGGAGCCGGGTGTTGGCTTGCAGCCAGCGCCATTGCTCTGGCAGGAAGTTGGATACACCGATCTGGGCCACCTTGCCAGCTTCCACGGCGGCTTCGAGGGCACGTGCGACGGACGGCGCGTGCATGAGGGGGTCCGGTCGGTGGATGAGGAAGGTATCGATCTGTTCGATGTTCAGTCGCTGCAGGGCGCTGTCGATGGCCGAGGATATATAGTCTGATTCGGCGCAATAATGCTTCACCGTATCGCCATGAGCGTGAACGATGTCCGCCTTGGTAATCACGCGAACCCGGTTTCGTAGCGACGGTGCTGCTTTCAGGGCCTCTCCGAACGCGCTCTCGCACACGGTACTGCCGTAGATATCCGCATGATCGAAAGTGTCCAGCCCCTGGTCGACGTACGTCTCGATCCAGCGTGCCAGATCATTGGGCCGGCCCAGTTCCGGATAGTCCAGCAGGCGCATGAAGCCGAGAACGAGCTCGGGATAGGGCGTTGCCATGGTGGGCTCCTGTTTTATTTTCGCGCGAAGGCAATCACGACTCGATCGGTCCGGGTTTGCCGGGCAAAGGTGTAGGGCGCCTCTGACAGCAGCGCATGCCGACCAGCGCCGATGGCCGGATGATTCTCGCGGAATTGCCCCATCGTTTGCCAGTAGCGCAAGGTCTCAGCCGTTTCGTCGTCGTCCAGTTCAGCCCAGTTCATATCCGAGCGGGTGCCCTGGTGCGCATCTGAACCGTTGGGGCCGTCCTTGCGGCCACTCTCGTCACCATAGAACACCTGCACTGTGCCTGGCGTGAAGAGGAGGGCGGCGGCGACTCGCTTTTGCAACGCCGGGTCCTCGTCGGCTTCGCTGCTGAACAACCGGGTATCGTGGGAAGAAATATAGCTCATGACGTTGAAGCGCTCTTCTCCATGCATGGCGTCGCTATAGTCGGCATAGACCGGCTCCATGTTGGGCAGACACTCGGCTCCGGACAGGGCTTCCTCCTGCAGGTCGAAGTTGATTACGGCGTCGAACCCGGCATCGTAGTACTGGCTGCGCGAGACTGAATGAGGGAAGACTTCGCCCACCATCCAGAAGTCCTTCGCCGGTAAGTCGGCTCCAGGATGTGCCGACCGGTACTCGTCCAGCGCCTCCTGTGCTGCGACTTTCAACTCAGCCCAGGCTTCGGGCTCCACGTGCTTGACCGTATCCACCCGGAAGCCATCGATACCAAAGCGGCGAATCCAGTCGGTGTGCCACTGGATCAGGTAATCGCGGACCGTGGCGTTCTCCAGTTGCTTGGCGCGGGTATCGTCTTTCCCGGCAAGGAAAACGGGTAAGTCGACCGGCTCATCGGACGCCGTGCGGAAATCCGGCAGGAACGACAGCGAGCCCTTGACTGGGTCCAGGGTGACGCTGGGGGCATCGGGGTAGTCGGCGATGCCCGCCCGCACCCAGTCGCCACCCCACCAGCGCGACCAGTCCGGATGATCGTAATTGATCAGGGCGTGGTAGGCATGCAGGTTTTCCCAGGATTCCGGCCGCCAGTCGCCCCAGCGTTCCGGCAAGTACTGTTCGAACCCCTCGAACAGCCCTCCGAAGTTGAAGGTCTGCATATCCTGAAGGGTGCTGTAACCCGGGTGATTCATGACGATATCCATCACTACGCGGATACCGCGCTCGTGGGCTTCGTCCACCAGGGCCTGGAACTCGGCTTCAGTACCGTAGGCCGCGTCCAGGCGAGTGAAATCCAGCGCGTAGTAGCCGTGATAGCCGTAATGACGGAAATCGCCCTGGTCGCCGCCGCCGACCCAGCCGTGAATCTGTTCTACTGGCGGCGACACCCAGATTGCATTGACGCCCAGCTGTTCCAGGTAATCCAGCTTCTCGGTCAAGCCAACGAAATCGCCACCGTGGAAGGTGCCGATTTCTTCTTTTCCATCGCGCTTTCGGCCGTAGGCGTTATCATTGCCGGCCTTGCCGTTGGCAAAGCGATCGGTGATGACGAAATAGACGGTAGCCCCGGCCCACTTGAAGCTGCCGGGCTCCGCCTCGACGGATTCCAGCATGATCAGACCTTCTGAACCGGGTGCGGCGGCCAGGGTGACGTGGCCGTCCTCGACCTGTACCTTGCGTCCGGAATAGAAGTCGCGAACCCACTCACCATCGGCGAAGACGTCGCCAACGGGAATGCGTTCCGGTTCGGCGGAGACCGTGCAGACCTTGTCACTAACCATGTTTCCGTCGGTTCGATTGAGTGGGCCAGTTCCCTGACTTGTGGGGCCGGCGCAGCCGACGAGCAGTGCACAGAGGCTGGTCAGGGCAGGGCGTAGGGGCGAGCGCATAGCATTCTCCTGGCGGTATTTATTATCAGGCGCGTTAACGGGAGCGCCGGTTATTGTTTGGGAGTAGGCTGAATAAAACCAGAGCGGGCGCGTTTTTTGTAGACGGAAAAAACTACGCCCCCTACTCCCCCGCGCTACGCCTCGGGTATTAAAAACAGGGCTGATGCCTGTATTGCGGTTTTCACTGACGATGTTGAGCATCGCAATAACGACAAGTGCGACCATCCCGGTGCAACAAACCTCAGCAAGACACCGGACAAGAACAATAAGGCAGAGAACAGAAGAGGTACTGACAATGAATCGCCGCAATTTCATCCGCAGCACGCTCGCCGTCTCCATGCTTGCAACCCTGGGCGCTGTGGGGTCGGCCCACGCCGAGATCGAGGAAGGTAAGCTGGTTGTCTGGATCAACGGTGACAAGGGCTACAACGGTCTTCAGGAAGTCGGCGACTGGTTCGCCGAAGAAACCGGTATCCCTGTGGAAGTAGCCCATCCCGACAGCGCCACGGACAAGTTCCAGCAGGCTGCAGCGACCGGCAACGGTCCGGATATCTTCATTTGGGCGCATGATCGTCTGGGCGAATGGGCCCAGAGTGGCCTGATCGCGGAACTCAATCCCTCCCAGTCGGCACGCGACGCCAACTACGACTTCACCTGGGATGCGGTTACTGTAGACGGGAAAGTCTACGGCTACCCTATGGCGGTAGAGTCCATCGGCCTGATCTACAACAAGGATCTTGTACCCGAGCCGCCCAAGACCTTCGAAGAGATTCCCGCCCTGGACAAGAAGCTCGCCGAGCAGGGCAAGAAGGCCATCCTGTGGGACTACAACAACACCTACTTCACCTGGCCGCTGTTGGCGGCTAACGGTGGCTACATCTTCAAGGAAACCGATAACGGGTACGACGTTAGCGATACCGGTGTAAATAGCGAAGGTGCCATCAAGGGCGCCAAGATGCTGGAGACCCTGATCGAACAGGGCGTCATGCCTCGCGGGGCCGACTACGGCGCGATGGACTCCCGCTTCAACCAGGGTGAAGTGGCAATGATGATCAACGGTCCATGGGCCTGGGCGAACCTGAAGAAGAGCGGCATCGACTTCGGTGTGACCACGCTGCCGACCATCGACGGCGGAACGCCCGAGCCCATGGTGGGTGTGATGGCAGCTACCCTTAACAGCGCGAGCCCCAATCGTGCGCTGGCTGTGGAGTTCCTTGAGAACTATGCACTGTCGGTCAAAGGCCTGAAAATGGTCAACGACGACGTTCCCTTGGGCGCCGTGGCCAACAAGGAACTGATGGAAGAATTGTCTGCGGCCAATCCGCACATAGAGGCCACGTTCAAGAACGCCGAGATAGGCGAGCCCATGCCGAGCGTTCCTGCGATGGGTGCTTTCTGGTCCTCCATGGCGCCGGCCTTGCAAAACATCACGTCTGGCCGTCAGTCCGTCGAGGAAGCGCTGGACACGGCGGCAAACCGAATCACCCGATAAAAGCCTCCGTCCGGCGGCGGCGCCGACCGCCGCCGGATGCCGGTTGCCCCCGGGTAACCGTGTCCAGGCGACAACCGACGGGGCTGACTACAATGTTAACCGAGACGCTGTCCTATCCTCGCGCAGCAAGCAAACCTCTCATGAGTCGAAATATTCTGAAGTGGGGCCTGATGGCCATATTGGTCAGCCTGGCGCTGTACCTGATCCTGGCGCTCTACGCGCAGCGAGAATTCGTGTTCGCGATGCTGTTCCTGGTGCTCACCGCATCAGCCGTCTTCGTTTTCGTGAATCGGCGTATGTACGCCCATCGCTACATCTATCCTGCGGTGGCGGGCATGACGCTGTTCGTCATCTTCCCGCTGATGTACACCGTCGGTATCGGCTTCACCAATTACAGCGCCAGCAACCTGTTGAGCTTCGAGCGTGTGCAGGAACAGATACTCGCGCGGACCTACCAATCCGAGGCGGTACGCTATGGATATGAGCTGTACCAGACCGAACAGGGGTATGTGATCTATCTCGAAGGTCAGAACCAGAATTTCCAATCGCCGCCGTTCTCCCTGGAAAATGGCAATGCCGAAGCGGTGCCTTTACGGCCTGCCGCGAGCGCCCCAACGGGCGAGCCGCTGGCGATGCGCGACATTATCAAGAACCGGCAAGCCTTGGGTGCGCTGACGCTGGAGACCGAGGACGGGCGTATGCTCACCATGGTCGGGCTGCGTGACTTTGCTGGAATACAGCCACTGTATGAGCTGAGCGAGAACGGCGCGCTTACCAATCAGCGCACTGGCGTGACCTACTTTCCGAATCATGACACCGGCTTTTACCAGAGTGCCGAGGGCGAGAGGTTGTCGCCGGGCTGGACGGTAAACACCGGCTGGTCGAACTACGAGCGGGTGATCACCGATCCAACCATTAGCGGCCCCTTCCTGCAGATATTCGCCTGGACACTGGCCTTCTCGGTGTTCACCGTCATCTTCACCCTGATTTTGGGCTTGCTGCTGGCCAACCTGCTGCAGTGGGACCAGATCCGTGGCAAGGGTTTCTACCGCACCATGCTAATCCTGCCATACGCGGTACCGGCGTTTATCTCGATCCTGGTATTCAAGGGGTTGTTCAACCAGAACTTCGGTGAGATCAACCTGGTATTGGAGAACCTGTTCGGTCTCCGTCCCGATTGGTTCAGCGACCCGACCATGGCGCGGAGCATGATCCTGATCGTCAACACCTGGTTGGGCTATCCCTACATGATGCTGCTGTGCATGGGCTTGTTGCAGTCGATTCCGCGGGATTTGTATGAGGCCTCGGCCATGGATGGGGCAGGTCCAATCAATAATCTGATGAACATCACTTTCCCGCTGATCCTTAAGCCTCTGGCGCCGCTGCTGATTGCCAGCTTCGCGTTCAATTTCAATAATTTCGTGCTGATCGCCCTGCTGACCGGCGGCGCGCCAGACATAATCGGTGCCAGCACGCCGGCGGGCACGACCGATCTGCTGGTGAGCTATACCTACCGGATTGCGTTTCAGGATTCCGGCCAGAACTTCGGCCTGGCGGCAGCGATAGCAACGGTGATCTTCGTGGTCGTGGGCGCGCTGTCCCTGATCAATCTCAAACTGTCCAAGGTCAAGGTGTAGGAGGCTCTTATGGCAATGGTCGAACCCCGCTCCACCAAATACCGGGTACTCGCCTCCCACCTCGGTATGCTGTGCTTTATTGCACTGATCCTGTTTCCGCTGCTGATGATCATCTCGATCTCGTTCCGCAGCGGGAACTTTGCCACCGGTAGTCTGCTGCCGGAAACGCCATCGCTTGAACACTGGTCCCTGGCGCTTGGCATTCCCTACACCGATGAGGCGGGCAACGTGACCCAGCCACCGTTCCCGGTTCTCCTCTGGTTGTGGAATTCGGTCAAGATTGCAGTGATCTCGTCGGTCCTGATCCTGGCGTTATCGACCACCAGTGCCTACGCCTTCGCCCGCATGCGCTTCGGTGGCAAGGGGTTCGTGCTCAAGTCGATGCTGATCTTCCAGATGTTCCCGCCGGTGTTGTCGCTGGTGGCGCTCTATGCGCTGTTCGATGAGATCGGCAACCACGTCAGCTGGTTGGGCCTGAATACTCACGGCGCGGTTATCGTCGCTTCCCTGGGGGGAATGGCGTTACACATATGGACGATAAAGGGCTACTTCGACTCTATCGATCGCTCCCTGGAGGAAGCGGCCATCGTCGATGGCGCGACCACGTGGCAGGCGTTCCGCTACATTCTCCTGCCGCTATCGGTGCCCATCCTGATGGTGGTGTTCATCCTGGCGTTCATCATGACGATCATGGAGTACCCGATGGCTTCGATCCTGCTGGTGGATACCAATAAACTGACGCTAGCGGTAGGGGCGCAACAGTATCTCTATGAACAGAATTACCTGTGGGGTGATTTTGCAGCGGCCGCCGTGCTTTCTGGCCTGCCGATTACGCTCGTGTTCCTGTACTGCCAGAAGTGGATTGTTGGTGGTCTGACCGCTGGCGGTGTGAAAGGGTAGGGCAATACGAACGAATGCTTCTTGGATGATCAGGAGCGCTGTTCCCGCTTCATCCGATTGCGCGAAACCTGTTGCGTCTTCCTTAAAGAATCCTTACGCGACCCCGGAACAGCGCCCTCCCGCGACTGCTCCGGGGCTTTTTTGTTGTCCCCACCGATTATTGAAAGACAAGGTGTTTGTCCGTGGCTTCCGCGTCCCCTGTGTCGCGGACATCGGCGGTGGCCGCGAGTAAATGGCGATGCAACGTAATCTTCATTTCCCGGTTGAGCCTGCTCATGTTGTATCGCGGGGCAGAGGCGGTCTTCGACACGCCGACGGGTAAGTATATGGTTGGACCTGTGAGCATTGGTTTTCGTGTCTGCGGTGATATTGGTGGGTTCGCCACTGCTATAAATAGGCCAGGCCGATGGCCTGCTCAGAAGCTGAAGAGGGAGTTGCAAAAGCTACTGCGCTCGGCCATACGGCGTTGAAAATCGCCTCGTGCGCGAGTCGGATCAAGATGCTCATTTACAACCCGTAAACTGCGCTCTTTCGTTGATTTTCGCCTTATCTGACCTTCGCTCGCGACGCTTTGCACCACCCTCTGAACCGTCGGCTACTGCATTTACAGGCAACTCGAGCATGTAGCAGAACCTTCAGCTTCTGAGGCGCAGCAAGCGCTCCAGGTGTGACCGTCTGTCTCTAATAATCTCACTGACGTTTCCCTATCTTCGTGTTTGGACGAATCACGGACACAAAAAAGCCCGCACAGGGCGGGCAATAACGTGACAAACGCTAATGAGAGTGTGAGGAGATAACGCCGATTCAGAGATCGACACACGGCTCCTTGAAAAGCCGTGGACAAGCCGTACCGTCCTGTCGGAACAGGTGGCACATCTCGGGCTTGATACCCAGGACCATCGCATGGCCTTCCTGGACCGGGTTGGTACCCTCGGTTCGCATGGTCAGAATGCCATCCACACCCTCGACATTCAGGTGAACCAGGGTCTGGTAACCCAGTCGCTCGACCACATTGACTTCGCCCTGCATCGTCAGCGCGCAGTCGTCCTCGCTTGAGAAATGCTCCGGACGGATGCCCAGGGTAACGGTTTCCCCGCTCGTTAGTTCGGCACCGTTGATGGGCAGCGTAATCTCTGTAGCGCCCGGCATGCTGACCGTCACTTCCTGGCTGTCGGCCTTCACAACCTCGCAGTCGATAAAATTCATCTTTGGCGAACCGATAAATCCCGCTACGAAACGGGTTGCCGGATAGTGGTAGAGCTCGAGGGGTTTGCCGACCTGGGCGATGGCGCCGTTGTCCAGGGCGACGATCTTGTCCGCCATGGTCATGGCTTCCACCTGATCGTGGGTCACGTAGATCATGGTGGCGCCAAGACGCTTGTGCAGGCTGGAGATCTCGATCCGCATCTGTACCCGCAGTGACGCGTCCAGGTTGGAGAGCGGCTCGTCGAACAGGAATACCGCCGGCTCGCGCACGATGGTGCGGCCGATAGCGACCCGTTGGCGCTGGCCTCCGGAGAGGTCTTTCGGCTTTCGTTCGAGCAGGTTGTCCAGTTGCAGCAGACGCGCGGCCTCCTGGACACGGCGATCGATTTCAGCTCTCTTGACGTTTGCAAGCTTAAGACCGAACGCCATGTTCTCCGCCACGTTCATATGCGGGTAGAGGGCGTAGGACTGGAACACCATACCGACTTCGCGGTCCTTCGGCGGCAAATCGTTAACCTTGTCGTTGCCGATGTAGAGTTCGCCTTCTGTGATGTCTTCCAGGCCGGCGATCATACGCAGTAGCGTGGATTTTCCGCATCCTGAGGGGCCGACGAAGACAACGAACTCGCCGTTCTGGATGTCCAGGTTGACGTTCCGAGTGACTTCGGCCTCGCCGAAGCGTTTATAGACGTTTCTGAGAGTGACGCTTGCCATAGTCTTCAGTCTTTGTTGTTGATGTGAAATTAACTACTGGTGTGCTTAGCCTTTGCCGATACCTGCCCCGTAGGCGGGCAGGGTGACGCTGGCTCCCCGCCATTGGCCGACCAGGCAACGTGGTGCGTCGTCGATCGGCCTGGCGGTGGAGGGCAGTTCAAGCATGACCGGCTCGTCCGTAAAGTTGAGGGCGACCAGAAACGCGTTTTCTCCTTCCGTGCGACTGAATAGCAAGGTATCCGCCGGGCTCGCGTGAAAACGGATATCGCCCGTGAGCAGTACCGGTTGTTGCCTGCGCCACCCCAGGAATTCCCGGTAGGCTTGCAGGACCGACGTCTCCTGTTGATCCTGCAGGTCCACAGCCGCGTTCAGATGTTCCGCGTAGACCGGAAGCCAGGGCTTGCCCTCGGAAAAGCCCGCATTGGCTTCACCCGCTGTCCAGACCATCGGCGTGCGGCAGCCATCCCGCCCTTTGTATTCCGGCCAGAAACTGATGCCATAGGGATCGACCAGATCTTCGAATTCCAGTTCCGCTTCGGTCAGGCCCAGCTCCTCGCCCTGGTAGATGCACGCGCTGCCGCGCAGGCTCAGCATCATGATCATGAACAGCTTCATCTGCTCGGGGGAGGCTGCTTTCCAGCGTGATGCGACGCGGGCGACGTCGTGGTTGCCAATGGCCCAGCAGGGCCAGCCGTCTTCGAGCTTGTCCTCGATGGTTTCGACCGTGTGTTTGATGAAGGAGGCGCTGTTCTGTTCGGTCAGCAGATCGAAGGAATAGGCCATGTGCAGCTTGTCGCCGTCGCTGGTGTAGTCGGCCATGGTCTGCAGGGAATTGTCGTCGCCAATCTCTCCCACGGTTGTGGTGCCGGGATACTCGTCCAGCAGAGCCCGCAGGCGCTTGAGGAACGCCAGGTTCTCCGGCTGGGTTTTGTCGTACTTGTGGTACTGGTAAGCGTAGGGATTTTCCTTGCGCACACCGATGGACGCTTCCTGAATGGCTTGGCTGGGCGGGTTGTCGCGTAGCAGGGGGTCGTGGAAACAGAAGTTGATGGCATCAAGACGGAAGCCGTCCACGCCCCGGTCCAGCCAGAAGCGGACCTCGGACAGCATCTGGTCCTGCAGCTCGGGATTATGGAAATTCAGGTCCGGCTGACTGGTGAGGAAGTTGTGCAGGTAGTACTGGCGTCGGCGACTGTCCCATGCCCAGGCGGAGCCACCAAATACCGAGAGCCAGTTGTTGGGTGGTGTACCGTCCTCCCGGGCCTCGGCCCAGACATACCAGTCTGCCTTGGGATTATCGCGGCTGGCGCGACTTTCCTTGAACCAGGCGTGTTGGTCCGAAGAATGGCTCAGCACCTGGTCGATCATGATCTTCAGGTCGCGCTTGTGCGCCTCGGCAATCAACGTATCGAAGTCATCGAGGGTGCCGAAGATGGGGTCGACTCCACGGTAGTCCGAGACGTCGTAACCGAAGTCTTTCATGGGTGAGGTAAAGAACGGCGAAAGCCAGATCGCATCGACGTTCAGGCTAGCAATATAGTCCAGCTTGGCGGTCACGCCAGGCAGGTCGCCAATACCGTCGCCATTGGAATCGAAAAAGCTGCGTGGATAAACCTGGTAGATGACTGCGCCGCGCCACCAATCTGGATTCTTTTGCATCATGCCTCACTCAGAACGAATTCGCTTGGGGAGCTTCAGGAGTTGTGGCGGGGTGGATCGCACGCCCAGGCCCTCCGTCGGCCCCTTTTTTGTTGTGATAAGGAGTTTCTGTGATGCGAATAGGGTGCTTCGCAACCGTTCCTGAAGCATCCTCCCACTCGTGTTTTTACTGGCGTAGGGAGGGGGAGGAGGGGGAGGAGAAGACTCCCACTCCCCGGAGGACGGCTTGCTTTTCTACTCCCCCTGGATCTTGCTCAGCAGGTCGCGGGCCAGTTCGATGGCCTCGGACCGATGGGCAATATTCTGCTTTTGGTAGAGGCTGCGGATGTGCGTCTTTACCGTGGTCGCAGCAACCTTCAGATGCTCGGCGATCTGGTCGTTTGAGAGGCCGGCGTGGATCAGGCTGAGGATCTGCCATTCGCGCCGGGTCAGTGGCGAGGTGCGGATCAGCTCGGGGACGTCCGGCCGGTCGATGATGTCCTGGATGATCGCCTCATCGAGCGAAATACGGATCGCCCGACTAAAGTCCCGCTGCTGCTGGGAAAGCTGGATCAGCCGCTCAGCGCGCTGTAGCTCCATGCCGTCGATCAGGCTATCGTTGATCAACGCCTTGAGAACGACGATCAACACCTTGCCCAGGCGCAGGAAACTCCCCACGGCCCCGGTGGTGCTGGCCAATTGCAGCGCCTCGCGCATGTGGTAGAGGGCCTTCTCCCGATCCTCCAACTGCCAGTGAAGATGGGCGAGGGCAATATGGTTGCGGTTCAGGTCGGTCTGCAGACCCACGCGCTCGGCAACTGCCTGTAGACCTTCCAGGATAGGCTGGGCTTTTTCCGGCTGCTCGAGGCTCAGGTAGGCCCGGGCCCAGTTACGAGCATTGCATTGCAGGAAGTGGTTGGTCGCGTCGTCGATGGTGTATTCCGGCGCGGCGGTCAGCCAGCGCTGGATGGCTTCCCGGTCCCGTACCGCGTCCCAGAAAGAGAGCATGGTGGCGTGGGAGTTGGCGACCCAGTCGATATGGTATTCACCGGAGGCCAGCATTTTCTGGATTTTCTGGATGTAATCCGCACACAGGGTCTGGCGGCCGCGGGCCTGGGCCACCTTGGCCAGGGAGGTATAACTCTGCAGGTACCAGCGCTCGCCCTGGGCTTCGAGGATCTCGATACCCTGGAGCGCACAGCGTTCCGCGTTTTCCAGATGGTGCCATTCCCACATGATCTGGCTGCGAATGCGGTAGAGAAATTCCAGGATCGGCAAGTGATCGAGGTGGTTTTCCTCGGCATACTGGAAAGCCCTCTCCTGGACGTTGTAGGCCTTCTGGAGAAGGCCCATGGCAACGCTGATTTCGGACTGCTGGCACAAGGCCCACAGTACGTTCTGGTGGGCGCCATGAGCGCGGGCCAGGGTCTCGGTTTCCTGCATGCGGGCCAGGGCTTCCTTGAGGTGGCCCTCGACGAACAGGGCTTCGCCCATGACCGAAGCAGCTGCCACCTTGGACGTGGGCAGGAAGCGGGCTTCCTGCTCCATGGCATCGGTGGCCAACCCCAACGCACTGTGGGAGTCTCCGAAGTTCATGGCCACCTGTGCGCGAACAGCGCTGAACTCGCAGCGAACCGATCGGAGGTCCGCGTCGTCCAGGTGTTCCTTGAGCTTGGCTTCGGCGGCGGCCAGCCACTGTTCCACTTCATCGAATTTGTACTGACCCTGGGCCACCCACGCGCGCAGCAGGGTCAGCATGGGTTCGTCGGCAATCGTGGAGGGATCCAGTGCGTCAAGGCATTGCTGCAAAAGGGAGAACTGTCCTTCGGTGAAGAAGGCACGGCCATAATCCATCAGGATACGAACGATTCGCGTGGGGTCGCAGGCTTTGACCGCATGGCGTGCGGCTTCCTCAGGTTGATTCTGCTCAAGCCAGGCGTCACTGGCTTTCTGGTGAAGGATTGCGACGTTTTCCTGGGCTGAGCAGGCCAGCAGGTGACGCAGGTAGGCGCTGAACAGCGGATGGTAGCGGAACCAGAGGCCACTACTGTCGAGGGGAATGACGAAGAAGCCGTGGTTGATGAGCTGGTTTAAAAGCGCCTGTCCGTCCTGGTGTCCGGCCACTCGCATGGCCATAAAGGCGTTAAAGCGGTCCAGTATGCAGGTACGTAGTAAAAATCCTAGCGCGCTCTCGTCCAGGCTGCGACCCACCAATTCGTCGAAATAATCGAAGACGTACTGATTACCCTCCTCGAACTGGGCCACCATGTCGTTGAAGGCAACGCTGGTCGAGGCGCTGGCCGCCAGCAGTTGCAACGCCGAGACCCAGCCTTCCACACGACGGACGGCACGCTCGATACTTTCCCGCGATACCTCGTAAGTCAGTCTGGTTTCGAAATAGGTCTGCGCCTCGTCGGCATCGAAACCCAAATCCCTGGACGAGATCTCTAGCATTCGTCCCTGCATCCGCAATTGCGCGACGCCGATCGGCGGTACGGTTCGTGTGAGTATCGCCAGGGTGAGGTAGCCCGGTTGGTGGCGCAGCAGGAAGCGTATGGCCTCGTGGATTTCCGGATCCTTGATGAGATGGAAGTCGTCCAACACCAGATACAGCGGGTCGGCGTCCAGTGGCATTTCCGCGAGCAGGTCGGTCAGGAATGCCTGCAAGTTGTCGAAGCCGGTTTCCGCAAGTTGACGCAAGGTAGCGGGACAAGTGCCCGGACGGTTGATCTCGAGGGCATGGGCGAGGTAGGCCGCGAACTGCGCCGCGTCGTTGTCCTGGTCGTCGAGTCGGTACCAGGCGGCCTGGGCCCCGAGGGCGGCCAGTCGCTCGGCCAGCGTAGTGGTTTTGCCGTAACCGGCCGGCGCCTGCATCAGTAGCAGGCTGACCGGATCGGTTTCGTGCAAAAGGTCATTGAATTTTTCTCTCGCAATCAGAGCAGCGGGTGCCTGGGGTGGTAGGGTCTTGGCGCTGATATAGGTGCGCTGCCCCGGCTCGATTGTTGTTGTCATCATCACGGCCATCATGTCTATTTGTTGTAAATAATAGCAAAAAAACTCTATTATAGAGCGCCTAAAAGATACATTGATTTATTTATTACTACAAAAGTCGTAGAGCTTTTCGAACGACGACCGTAGGACTTAAACAGGGCTGCGTTCTGGCCTCAGATCGCCTGGTTATGTGCCCCCTGGTCGCTAGTGGTTCCCGCCATTATGAACAGGTCCACCCTTTAAGAGCCAGTCGAGACCAAGCCGGTCGAGCCCAGCTTCCGCACGAGGAGACAAGTAGATGTTGCATGATGAAGATCCAACGGAAACCGGGGAGTGGGTTGAAGCCCTGGAGTCCGTTCTCAGTGAGGAAGGGCTTGACCGGGCAGCGTTTCTGCTCGAACGGCTGGGAGAGCGGGCCAGCCGCGAGGGTGCATCCCTGCCGTACAGCGTAAACACGCCATACCGCAATACCATTCCAGCCAGTCGCGAGGCGCGCATGCCGGGCGACCTGTTCATGGAGCGTCGTATCCGCTCGCTGGTTCGCTGGAATGCCCTGGCGATGGTTATCCGCGCCAATAAACGCCCGGGTGAACTGGGCGGCCACATCCATTCGTTCTCGTCCATCGCGACGCTGCTGGATGTCGGTTTCAACTATTTCTTCCACGCCGGCGACGAAACCCGCGAAGGCGACCTGATCTACTTCCAGGGCCACTCTTCGCCCGGCCTATACGCCCGCTCCTTCCTGGAAGGGCGCCTGACCGAAGAGCACCTGGACAAATTCCGTAACGAAGTCGACGGTGACGGCCTGTCATCCTATCCGCACCCCTGGCTGATGCCTGACTACTGGCAGTTCCCGACGGTCTCCATGGGACTGGGCCCGATACAGGCAATCTACCAGGCGCACGTCATGAAGTACCTGCACAACCGTGAACTCACGGAAGGACCCGATCGTAAGGTCTGGTGCTTTATCGGTGACGGTGAGTGTGATGAGCCGGAGACCCTCGGGGCCATCGGGCTGGCAGGACGCGAGAAGCTCGATAACCTGATTTTTGTCGTCAACTGCAACCTGCAGCGTTTGGACGGACCGGTACGGGGTAACGGCAAGATCATCCAGGAGCTGGAAGGCATCTTCCGTGGCGCCAATTGGAACGTCATTAAAGTGGTATGGGGCCGCTTGTGGGATCCGCTGTTCGAGCAGGACGATGACGGGCGCATGCAGAAAGTCATGGACGAAGCCGTCGATGGCGAGATGCAGAACTTCAAGTCCAACGGTGGTGGCTACGTACGCCAGAACTTCTTCGGGCGCGATCCGGAGCTGCTCAAGCGCGTCGAGCACATGTCCGACGAGGATATCTACGCCCTGAACCGCGGCGGACATGACCCATACAAGGTCTACGCCGCCTACCACGAAGCGGTCAACCATACGGGTGGACCGACGGTCATCCTGGCGCACACGATTAAAGGCTATGGCTTCGGTGAGCAGGGCCAGGCCCAGAACACCGCCCACCAGCAGAAAAAACTGAGCATGGAAACCATCAAGGAATTCCGTGATCGCTTTGGTGTTCCGATCTCCGATGACGATATCGAGAGCATGCCGTACTACAAACCGGCGGACGATTCGCCGGAGATGAAGTACCTGCAGAAGATGCGCGGCAAGCTCGGTGGTTCACTGCCACGCCGTCGTCCGGATAGCCAGCCGCTGACCATTCCCCCGCTGGATACCTTCAAACAGCAACTGCAGGACAGTGGCGACCGCGAGTTTTCCACTACCATGGCCTTCGTGCGCATGCTGGGCACGTTGATCAAGGACAAGCAGATCGGTTCCCGCGTCGTGCCGATCGTTCCGGACGAAGCCCGGACGTTCGGTATGGACGGCATGTTCCGCCAGATGGGGATCTACACCGCGGAAGGGCAGAAGTACACGCCGAACGACCGCAACCAGATCATGTATTACCGCGAGGATCGTAAGGGCCAGATCCTGCAGGAAGGCATCAACGAAGCCGGTGCCATGTCCGCCTGGATTGCCGCGGCGACCTCCTACAGCACTAACGACTATCCGCTGATCCCGTTCTACATCTTCTACTCGATGTTCGGCTTCCAGCGTGTGGGCGACCTGTGCTGGGCTGCCGGTGACATGCGCGCCCGTGGTTTCCTGCTGGGCGGCACTGCCGGTCGCACCACGCTGAACGGCGAAGGTCTGCAGCACCAGGACGGTCACAGCCATGTACTTTCCGCCACTGTTCCCAATTGTGTCTCTTATGACCCGACTTTCGCCTATGAAGTCGCGGTTATCGTGCGTCACGGCCTGCAGCGGATGTACGGCGATAACGAGAGTGTCTACTTCTACCTGACGCTGATGAACGAGAACTATGCCCACCCGGCCATGCCGGAAGGTGCGGAAGAGGGCATCATTCGCGGCATCTACAAGCTGGAATCCGCGGGCGAGAAGAGTGGTGCGAAGAAGGGCGCCAAGAAGGCCAAGCACGCCGTACGCCTGCTGGGTAGCGGCACCATCCTCAATGAGGTGCGCGAGGCCGCGAAAATCCTGGCCGAGAAGTACGAAGTCGCCTCCGATGTCTATAGCGTCACCAGTTTCACCGAGTTGGCCCGTGATGGTCAGAACGTCGAACGCTGGAATCGCCTGCATCCGGCGTCCCGTCCGCGTACGGCTTATATCCAGGATACCCTGGGTGACGCAGAAACTCCGGTGATCGCTTCGACGGATTACATGCGCCTTTACGCCGAACAGGTGAGGGCGTGGGTGCCGGCAGACTACACCGTATTGGGCACGGACGGCTTCGGGCGCTCCGACACCCGTGAAAAGCTGCGTCGCCACTTTGAAGTGGATCGTGGCCATGTGGTCGTTGCTGCCCTGGGTGCCTTGGCACGCCAGGGCAAGGTTAAGGCAGAGGTTGTCGAGGATGCCATCCGTGAATTCGGCATCGACGCCGACAAGCCGGCTCCGGCCATCAACTGAACCCGTTAAGGAGACACAGCAGTATGGCAGAAGATATTCGCGTGCCAGACCTTGGCGGAGCCGATTCGGTTGAGGTCATCGAAATCAGTGTAAACGTGGGCGATAGCGTGGCAGAAGAGGACCCGATCCTGGTCCTGGAGTCCGACAAGGCGAGCGTCGAATTGCCTGCACCCAAGACTGGCAAGATCACCGCCCTGAACGTCAGCGTTGGCGACCGCATCAGCGAAGGCGATGTGATCGGCCAACTGGAAGCGGGTGATAGCAGTGATGCCGAGGAGAGTTCCTCCGCTGCCGACACGCCTGCGGAGGAAACACCCGCTGAAGAGGAAGCGCCCGCCGAAGAGGCGAGCGATGCAAAAAAAGAAGCGTCTGCTTCCGGTAGTGTCCAGGACATTCATGTTCCAGACCTCGGCGGTGCCGAGTCGGTGGAAGTTATCGAGATCAGCGTTACCGCCGGCGACTCTGTTGAAGAGGAAGCTGCCATCCTGGTGGTCGAGTCCGACAAGGCATCGGTGGAATTGCCTGCGCCGGCAGCGGGTACGATCAAGTCCATCTCCGTCAAGGTGGGGGATCGCATCAGTGAAGGCGATGTGGTCGGTCAGATCGAGGTGTCTGGCGGCGGAGCTTCACCCGAGCCGAAAACCGAAAAGGCGGCTGAACCGGCTAAAGCCGAGAAGCCCGCCGAGCCGAAGCCTGAACCTGCCCCCAAGGCGGAATCAAAGCCTGAGCCTCAAGCAGAGGTGGCGCCGGCCTCTGGTAAGCGTGTCCACGCAGGTCCTGCGGTGCGCCGTTTGGCCCGCGAGCTGGGCGCCGACCTGGGTCGAATCCAAGGCTCTGGCCCCAAGAACCGGATCCTCAAGGAGGATGTGCAGGCTTACATCAAACAGGCCCTGGCCAAGTCCCAGGAGGGCGGTGCCGTAGCGGGTACTGGTCTGCCAGGCGTGAAACTGCCTGATTTCAGCCAGTTCGGCGACATTGAGCGGGAATCCATGAGCCGCCTGATGAAGCTGACAGCGGATAGCATGCAGCGTAGCTGGCTCAACGTGCCCCACGTGACCCAGTTCGAGCAGGCGGACATCACTGAGATGGAGGCGTTCCGCAAGTCGAAGAAGGGTGAGGGCGAGAAGCGGGGCGTGAAGCTGACGCCGATGGCCTTCCTGCTGAAGATCTGCGCCAATGCGCTGAAGGCCCATCCGAACTTCAACGTCTCGTTGGATATGGATCGCAAGGAGATCATTCGCAAGCGCTACATCCACATTGGTATTGCCGTGGATACGCCGGACGGTCTGGTGGTTCCTGTCATCCGGAATGTCGATCAGAAAGGGCTTTGGGAATTGGCTGAGGAATGTCAAACCCTGGCCCAGAAGGCCCGCGACAAGAAGCTGAGCCCGAAGGAGATGCAGGGCGCCTGCTTCACCATCACCAGCCTCGGTGGTATTGGCGGCACGGCCTTTACGCCGATCGTCAACACGCCCGAGGTCGCGATCCTGGGCGTATCGAAGTCCAGCATGGCACCGGTGTGGGATGGCTCTGCCTTCCAGCCGCGTCTGATGCTGCCGCTGTCGCTGTCCTATGACCATCGCGCGATCAACGGCGCCGACGCGGCACGTTTCACCAATACCTTGCGGGAGGGCCTGGAGGACCTGCGCCAGCTCCTGCTCTAGGTTGCCACTATTGGAGCGGTCAGCCAGCCCCCGGCGGCCGCTCCCTTTTTTCCTTCCTTTCTGTTCTTTTCCTTCCCTAGCCCTTCTTTGCTGTTCATGCCGTTTTCTCCCTCGCTATCGACACTCATGTGCTGAAGTGCTGATAGAAAATCCCCGGCCGAGCTCTATCAATGCCTCCTCAAGCCTGTTTTCCGATGACGTGAACTGGCTCGCAAAACCGCTCCAGACGCCCTTCTGGCCACCCCTGGATTTGAGGCACAGTTATCTTTCAGCGTGATATCAATCCGGTATCTTAGCGTTACACGATGTAACGGTAGCTGCGCCAAAACAAAGACAAGCGGCTGCTGGATAACAACAACGACAGTTCAGCAGATTCAAAGAATACCAAAGACTGAATTCCGGAAATTGAATTCCAATTATAAGAAGGACGCGTAGTTGCCATGATTCTCGTGCTGGCGGGATCCCTCATGACGTTTGCGATGGTGCAGGAGGCGACAGTCGTTGAGCCACGCGAACCCGGCGTTATCGTCATCGAGCAGGATTTCGATGACAGCCCGCAGGAGCTGCGCTGGGACATCGATGTCCACCCGCTGGTGGAACAGCGTTATCGCAACATCGTTCGCCAGGCTTACGACTACAGCTGTGGCTCCGCCGCACTAACCACGGTCCTGAAGTATTACCTGGGGCGAAACCTCAATGAGCGCCAGGTGATGGAAGGGTTGCTGCATTACGGCGAGAGCGAACGCATTGTCCAGCGCCGGGCCTTCTCAATGTTGGACATGAAGCGCCTGGTGACGGCGTTGGGTTACCCATCAGGTGGCTTCCGCGCCACGGTGGCCGATCTCAAGGAACTGGATCACCCCGCTATCGTCCCCATTCAGCATGCCGGCTTTAAGCATTTTGTGGTGTTGCGTGCGATCCGTGATGGTCGTGCGTTCCTAGCAGATCCCTCCGTCGGCAATATCTCCTTCACGTTGGCCCAGTTCGAAGAGAAGTGGGATGACAATGTCCTTTTCATCGTATTCCCGGGGAGTGAAAAGCCCCTGGATGCGCTTGAACTCAAGGAAGAGGACATGCGTTTCGTGGACGACCAGACAATGACGCTGTTCGCGCTGGACACCATCCCAGAGTTCCATGAGGCGACCAGTCGCCGGATCAATAATCTGCTTGAACGACAGAAGAACAATCCTGACGGCACCGTGGAGAACACCCGCAAACAGTTGTTTTACCGGCGCAATTGATGGCTGGTCGGGTGAGTCCTGCACGTCAGGGAAACGAATGCGAAAAATAAGGGAGCTGGGATGAATCGTTGGGTTGTGCGAGGTTTAATCATCTGTTCCGTCGCGGGTCAGCCGACCCTCCTCTGGGCTCAGGATAATAACGGGGCCCAGGAAGAAAACGTCGACAAGGCGCGGGAAGCCCTGGCGAAGCAGGACGATGACGAGGATTCCACCAAGCAACTGGAAGAGGTCTTCCAGTCCGCCGAAAAGAACTATTCGCTGCAGAAGAAGGGCACGCATGCGCTGACCTATTCCTTCGACTACTCCTACACCGGGGATCAACGGCTGGATGTGAATATCAGCGACGGTTCGGTCCGTAACCTGGATATCGTGCCTTCTGCAACCCATAACTTCACCAATGCCTTCTCTTACGATTACGGCCTCTTGGATAACCTCACCATCGGC
Source organism: Marinobacter nanhaiticus D15-8W (assembly GCF_036511935.1). Classification (NCBI taxonomy): domain Bacteria; kingdom Pseudomonadati; phylum Pseudomonadota; class Gammaproteobacteria; order Pseudomonadales; family Marinobacteraceae; genus Marinobacter; species Marinobacter nanhaiticus. Next base: position 2,296,515 of record NZ_AP028878.1, read on the forward strand.
ACGCGAATTCCTCTGGTGGTGAAGTACGATACCCAGGACGAGCTCGAAATCTACGATATCGGTGACGTTTCGTTTACCGCCCGCTGGCAGCCGGCTGCATACGTGCCCGGCAAGATGTCGACCACACTGTTTACCTCTATCACCAGCAAGACCGGTGTAAGCCCCTATGAGATCGACGTTAACCGTCAGCTATCCACGGGCAGTGGCTATTACACCGTAGCCGGCGGGGTCAGTATGTCGAAGGTGCTTGACCCGGTCGTGCTCTTCGGGTCGGCCAGCGCCAGCTACAACATGGAAGTGGATGATCTTGAACAGGTTCGCGGCGCACGGCTTCTGACCACCGTTGAGCCAGGTTTTGGTTTGTCCGCATCCATGGGTTTCGCTTATTCGCTTTCCTACGACATCTCCCTCAGTGTGTCCTCACAGATCAGCTACAGCGATGAAACCCAGCTGCAGTTCAGTGATGGCACCGACGCAACGGCCCAGGACCAGATGACGGGTTTCCTCAGCCTGTCACTCGGTACGAGGGTCAGCGACACCACCATCATCAATACCAGTGTAGGCATCGGCCTGACCGAAGATGCGCCTGATTTCTCGTTGGGTGTCTCCCTGCCGATTAATTTCTCGGGACTCCGGGAATAAACGAGGCAACGGACGTTTTATCGGCAAGGGATCATCTTCATGCGAGTTAACCGCTGCAGAACACGAATTATCGGGGCCCTGGCGGCCGGCGCTGTGTCGTGCGGTGCCCACGCGCAATTGACGCAGAACCTGACCATTCACCCCAAAGCGCTGGCGTTGGGCAACGCCGTCACCGCAGACCCCCCGGGGATTATGGCCATTCACTACAACCCGGCAGGCCTCACCAAGCTGGAAGATCGCCAGGTCGAAGTGAACCTGATGAGCATCTATCTGGACAATGATGCCGATTTCCACGCGCCGGATGGTTACAACATCTTTGGTATCGACGGGCTCGAAACCGATCCGGTCACCGGTGAGCAGCGGGACCCCGTTGCCAATAGCCACAGTCATACCAACACCGTGGCGCTTTACGTACCCGGGTTCGGCCTGCAGAAGTTGCCGCCTGGGCCTGCGCTAGCGCCGTCGGGAGGTGTCAGCATCAACGAACCCGGCTCCAAGCTGACCTTCGGCAATGCGTTCTATATGCCGATGGCCGCCGGCTTCTATCGGGAGAAAGAAGACCCGGGCCGTTACCAGCCCAAGGCGACGGCCTTGCAACGGACCACCTATCTGTCGCCAACGGTTGGCTATAAGGTCAACGATGAATGGTCGGTCGGGGCTGGCGTCCATCTGTCCCATATGGGTATTGCCGCCGACCAGTACATGCGTGCGCCGAATATGCTGCTGGGTGTGGCGGAGGTGCTTCAGGATGCCTTCAACTGTGAATCCGGCGACGAGCCCTTGGCACCCTGGCTGGCGCTATGCGGAGGTAATGTAGGCCCCTGGGACGATATCGGTGCATTAAGTATCGACGTCCAGCAAACCCTTTCACCGACCTATTCGCTTGGGGTGATGTGGGAGCCCACGGAGTGGTTCAGTTGGGGTGCCAGCTATACCTCCGAAGCTGACATGAATATGAAGGGCCAGTTCGCCATCGAGTATACCGAGGATTGGTCAGGCTTCTGGCAGAGCGTGAATAGTTCAATTCTGGGGGCGATAGGTTCGGCGATACTGAGTTTGCCTTCCGGTGCGCCCCGGGAATCGGGGAATGTCAGTCTCAACCTGACTTACCCTCAGCATTTTCAGACCGGTATCAGCGTCAAGGTCCATCCCAAGCTGACGTTGAACGTAGACTTGGGTTGGACCGACTATTCAGAATGGGATGCACTGGAGTTGAAGTTCGACCGCAATCTGGAGTTCCTCAACGCGGCACGCATTCTTTCGCCGGACAACGCCACCCCAAATACCCTGCGTTTACCGCTGGGCTTCAAGGATCAGTGGAATTGGGCCTTCGGGGCGGAATTCCATGCCTCTTCGCGTCTCGATCTGCGCGCCGGTGTGGAAATCCGTGACTCGGTCATTCCGGATGACCAGCGAACCATCATGGCGCCGTTTGGTGGCGCTAACCTGTACAGCGTTGGCCTGGGCTACCGTTGGGACCGGGACACCCAGATCGATATGAACCTGAGCTACCTGCATTCGGTCGAGGAAATTCCGGCGGACACCAGCTGTAATATCAACTGCGACGGTATTACGAATATTATCTATAACCCCTATGCCGGCCTCGACGTCAAGACGTCGCTGCGGGTTGTTATGGCGGGGTTGAGTTTCCGGACCAAGTTCTGAATGGGGAGGTATGCACGAGCGCAGCCTGGGCATGCGGCGTTCGGGGAGCCGATATGAAGCTGTATACCATAGTCGTTTCACGTCTGCTTGTGCTACTGCTTTCCTGCGTGTTGGTATTGGCCGCATGTTCGACTGGGGGCGGAGCCGAAGGCGATCGACGGTACTTTACGTGGGTCGACGAGTTCGGGCGCGTGCGTCAGTCGCCGATCAAGGAAGAGAAGAACCCTGTCGAGCAGCGGGCCAAACAGGTACGGGCAGGGCAGAGAACGCCGGCCAAGTCCAGGCCGGTGGAACCCGAGGCCGCACAGGACCCTACGTCGACACGTGCAATGGATCAGGCTAGCGATCCTGTTACGGATCTTCAGATTCGCTCCCATGCGCTGTCGAATAAGAAAGCCGAAGGTACACTCGAAGCAGAATCTGATGTGGCAAAACCTGCGGTCTTGGATGCGCAGGCTACGTTACCCCCCCAAACAGCTCCTTCCTATAATACGTCAAAAGATACGCCAGCCGATGCTTCACCTGGAAGCCTGCCTGCATTCGTGGCGGCAGAGAAGGCGTCAACAAAAAACAAAGCGAGCCGGGCTGCTGAACTGGACATAAAGGAGGCGCGACCTGGGGCGGAGCCCTCAAAAAAACCGTCGCCCGAGCGAGCCCGAAACGACGAATCCGAGTACACCCTCGAAAACTATCCGGATGGTAACGAACTGGCAAAGAAGGGCTTTATCCGCGAAGGCGACCCGTTACCCTACTTCACTTGGCGGGATGCTCAAGGCAATACCCGTGTCGACTATTACCGGCCCGAGGCCGGTTTCGATAACCCCAAGCAGGATCGGAGCGTAACAGAACTGACCTCGGCATTGGTGATCGATGGGTCACGGCAACCGACGATCGAGCAGGCCAATCCCGCTGCGCTGGAAGTGCTGGGTATCGACAAGACAGAGTCTTTGTTGGAGGCCTGGGTCAGGCAATGCTGCGAGGACTTGCCCAGGAAAGACCTGGCCGAGTGGGATGATTCCCGGGAATTCCAGCTGGACCTTGATGACCTTGCGCCCGAATTCCGGTTTTCCACGGGTAACAGCGCTTACCGGTTGGTTGAATTACCGGAACCAGAGAATTCAGTCGCTTTCGTGATGCAGGTTCGCTCCTACGTCAAACAGGGCGTTTTCCTGCCGACTCTTGTTTTCCTCGACAAGGATATGGCCACCCGTCGTCTGGTTACCGAGCTGGCATTCGAGTATCAGCCGGAGAGCTGGCATAGCCATGGTTACTTGGAGGCCCGGGTCCCGGCTTTTCCAAGACAGGGAGACCGCTGGCTACTGATTATGAGTCGAGCTGAGGACCAGGCGGGACAGACGGTGTTCGAGACCGAGGAGGGTACCACGGTCATAAGGCATTCCACGCATGGGCTGCTAGGGCTGGCCGAGTTAGGCGGCTGACCGTTGCATCGACTTCCTATCGATTTCAGTCTTCCGGCTGGGAGAGGTCTACCCATTGCACGGACTGCCAGTAGAAGCGACCATTCCCTGCCGGGTAAGTGCAGTTGTAGCGAAAGCGGCGGCTGGAAAAGGCGCTGTCTGCACTGACTTTCACCTGGTTGCCTTCTGCAGGTTCTACGTCGAGCCGACCAACGCCTGAGCCATAACAGGTCAGGGGATCGGGTTTCATACCCTGCGGTAAATCCAGCGTAAGTTTGGGTGGATTCGTGTCGACAATACCGTCAGGTAGCGTTGTCGCATCCACAGGCAATGTGCGGCTGCGCAGTTTATCTTCCAGCGATGCTAACTGTCCGTAGCTGGTCGCCATCGGGAATCGGGGCAGACGGGTCGGTGCCGATGTTTTGCCGACCGGCCCGGAGTGCTGGCCGTAACCGTACCAGTCACGTTCGGCGACCAACTCCTCGAGGGCCTCACTGAACTCCCCGTAGGGGTAGGCGAAAAGTGGAGTGGCTTCACCCATTTTTTCCTGCAAGGTCTCTTGGGCCTGGTCCAGGCTGGTGGTCACTCGCTCGCGCCAGGTTTCCTCGCGTTCCTCAGGCTTCTGTGCCAGGTGCCCATGGTCGGCGCTGTGGTTGCCTATGGTGACTTGCGGCTTGGCGGCGAGTTCGCGCAACTGATCCCAGGTCATGTGACCGTGACGGCCCTCGCTGATAGCCTGGGTGTTCACAAAGATGGTAAATGGCATATCCCGCTGGAGCAGGATGGGCGCGGCGGTGTCGTAGACCGAGCTGTAGGCATCGTCGAAAGTAATGGCGACGACCGGCTCCTCGCCGATATCGCCGGCCAGCGCCGCCCGGGTGGCCTCCCGCAGGGAGCGAACCGGCAGCTCCAGATCCTGGATCATATCGATCTGCCCCCGGAATAGCGAAGGCGTGGTGCTGGTAGCGGCCGGTGTCTCGTTGCTGATGTGGTGATATTGGAGGATAGCCAGATCGGCATGGCTCGGTGCGCCGATGGCCAGCAGTGTCAGTATCGCCAGTCCGGCGATCGGTGCGGATAGTCTTCCAGTCACGATAGGTTCCTATTTCTAGACAGCAGACAGGAAATGCGTACGTAGTATATTGAATGCCTCATTGAGGGGCTGGACTTCCTCCTTGGAGCCGCCGCGGTCCGGGTGCGCGCGCATAGCCTGGCGCCGGTAGGCCCGGCGGACACTGTCGAAGTCGTCCGGGAACTGTTCGAAGCCGAGTACCTGCGCTGCTTCGTCGAGTTCTTCCACTCCCAGACGGGTGGGTGTGCGACCAGCCCAGAAATCGTCCAGCATGCGGCGGACTACGATTTCCGACAAATCATACTGTGACAGGTCCAGGTAAAAAAGCCGCAGCTGATCCTGTTCCGCTGGTAGTCCATCGCTGGCAATGGTGGGGTCGGGCCGCAGCCTGATGCGCAGGGGCGATATGTCCACGGTTTCACCATCCGGCGCGAGGTCGTCCCTTAGTCGATAAAGGCAATGAAAGATCAGGAAATGCACGGGATAGAGTCCGGCGGGATCCGAAAAATCTACCTTTTCGAGCAACTGCCAGGGCGGCTGCTGGAGTCGGCGTATGAGTGCAAGCTCCGAAATACCCTCATCGTCCTCACGCAGGATGGCCTCTGTGGCCACCAGCATGGTCGCGATTTTCTGGCGCAGGGCCGCTGAGCGCGCAGCATTCTGGCGCTCGCTGTTTTCGGGTAATGATTTCTCGGGCTGATCATTCATACCATTAGACTAAGGCAGTCGCAGGCGAAGTGAAAGCCGTAGGGTCAACAGACCCTCGGGAAATCATGCCTGCCTGCGTCGTGTCCCGGCTACCGGTGTGAAGTGGTGGCGGAGCATGTCGATGGCGAAGTCCGCTGCCTCCTCCGCAGCCTTGACGGCATGGTCGGGCTCGGTGCCGGCACGGCGGGCCAATTGAAGGCTCATCTCGTAGGCGATACCCCGGCATGCCGCCGACAGGTAATCCTGCTTATCGGGCGCAATCCATCCGCGGTCAGCTGCCTGGCGGATATCCTCATCCAGGGACGCCATGGCCAGCCCCAAAAGGTCAGAACCAAGGAGCTCGCGAATTGCCTGTCCGTTCCGGTAGGCGAGTTCGTAGATGACTGGGTCATCGGCGGTCGCCCGGAACAGGGCCAGATAGGTAGAGCGGATGAGATCCAGCTCGTTGCCGGCTGAACGGTGACCAGCCTTGATGTGTGTGCGTAGGGTGCCGAGGAAACTCTCCAGCAGGGCGATAAAGATATCACGCTTGTCGGAGAAGTAATTGTAGAAGGTGCCTGCCGCCAGGTCAGTACGGCGGATGATGTCGCGAATAGTGGTCTGTTCGTAGCCCCGTTCGCGAAAACATTCCCGGGCGGCGCCAAGGATGGCGCGGCGGTTGTTGAAGCGGTTAAGTTCGCGTTTGCCCTGTTTGACCGCAGGGCCTGGCTTCTTGCCTTGCATGCTACTGCTCCCTTTCCATGGGTTTTTATGAACTGTTTGTCATCCTTGAGGCGCTAGAGTCTCCGATAAGTTCGCGCCGAGGTATACGTGAAAGCCGGAATACCGGGAGGCGGGCCTGACGACGGCCATCGCCATTCGGTATACTCGGGTCCCATTTTTCACTGTCCGGCAAGGTTATGGAAGAGCAACTCGCAGACAACCGCAAGGCAACCGTCGAACTCAACAAGCTGCAGAAGCGCCTACGGCGAGACGTGGGTCAGGCGATTGCCGATTTCGGCATGATCGAAGCGGGTGACAAGGTGATGTGCTGTCTCAGCGGTGGTAAGGATTCGTATGCCATGCTGGATATCCTGCTCAATCTGCAACGCAGTGCGCCGGTACCGTTCGAACTGATTGCCGTGAACCTGGACCAGAAACAACCGGGTTTCCCCGAACACGTGCTCCCCGAGTACCTGGGAAGGCTGGGTATCGAGTACCACATCATCGAAAAGGACACCTACAGTATCGTCAAGGACAAGGTGCCCGAAGGCAAAACCACCTGCGGGCTCTGTTCGCGCCTGCGCCGGGGCATACTCTACAACTTTGCCGAGGAGCACGGCGTTACCAAGATCGCCTTGGGCCATCACCGTGACGACCTGCTCGAGACCCTCTTCCTCAACATGTTCTATGGGGGGCGCCTGAAGACCATGCCGCCCAAGCTGAAGAGTGATGACGGCCGCAACGTGGTGATCCGACCACTGGTCTACGCCCGGGAGAAAGACATCGAGCGCTATGCCGGACTACGCGAGTTCCCCATCATTCCGTGTAACCTCTGTGGGTCCCAGGAGAATCTCCAGCGTCAGGTGGTCAAGGACATGCTGAATACCTGGGATCGCCAGCACCCAGGGCGCATCGAATCAATGTTCCGGGCGATTTGCAACGTATCGCCTTCACACCTCGCGGATCCGTCTATATACGATTTCAATAACCTTGAAGTGGATTGGCGTCAGCAGGAAAAAGCCGCGCCGTCAGATGCGCCGGCCTTCGAACGTCTCGATGTGCTCAACATCTGAGGTCTTGAACGCCTGAGGTCCGCAGACTCTCGCCTCTTAGAACGCGTAGTGAGGAGCGCCTGCCGTGTCGCAAAGCTCCTCCAGCGTATGCTGCAAACGACTGACGTAGCTCTCCTCATGAATGTGCGTCAGTCCCGACCATAGCTGTGTGAGAGCATAGGCGTCATTGGGCAGCGGCCAGGATGGTTTCACCCATTCGAGTGCACTGATCGCAATCGCGGCGGCATAGCGCGTGTTGGTTACGAGTTCTGCGTCGGGGTTGATCAAAAACTGATGCTGGCTGGCGAAACCACGCACCTGGCTGGCCAGATCGGGTTGGAAGGCCAGGAATTCATCCCAGACCTGTCGGTGCAGTTCCGGCGATATGCCGAACACGCCGAGTCCCGCCTCCGCATTTTCGGCAAACGGATCGAAGCTTCTCAGAGTGGCCGCGCTTAGCAGTATTTCTTCGATAACAGGGTGGGATTCGCCCAATGCATGGGATACCGGGCGAATGACGTGATCTAACAGTGCGGATGCCTGCGACATATGCTTGGCCCTCGCTGGAACCTGGCGAACTGACGGCATTACTGTCCTGTCAGCTCGCAAACATAACGAGCACTTATGCTTTGCTCTGTGAAATTCACTTGAGAAAACAGCCCTAAGTACATGATCAACTTAGTCCATCTAAAACGGGCTGGTCAATCCTTGAACATTAAATCTTGTCAAATAGGGAAAGAGCTCAGAGGGAAGGATTCAGAGGCTATGTATCAGGCTGGCGGTAAAGGGCAGAGTCCAAACACCGAAAATAATCAGCAAGCCTCCCGTCACTTGCCGGAACCGGCGATGGGTACGCAGTTTCTGAAGGCTTGAAGCCGCAAACCCTGTTGTCAGCATCGATGGCAGCGTGCCTAGTCCAAAAAAGAACATGGTGAGTGCCGCGGTGCCGACAGTGGGTTGTAGGGCAGCCCATCCCAACGTGCTATAGATCAATCCGCAGGGTAGCCAGCCCCAGAGAAGGCCAAGGCCAAGGGCCTGTGTGGGGTGGCGGACGGGGGTAAAACGGCGGGTCAACGGCGAGATTCGATGCCAGACCGGCGCACCGATCTTCTCTACGTAATGAATCCCTTGCCACCACTGACCCATGGACAGTCCCATAAAAATCAGCAGTAGCCCCGCGATCGTCCTCAGAACGGGGCCCAATTGTGCCCAGAGGTCCACCGCTTGGGTGCTGAGTAGCGCCAGCAACGTTGCCAAAAGGACGTAGCTGACGATACGGCCGATGTTGAAGCCGAGAATAAGTAGCGACTGACGCAACCGGAAGGCGCGACCGATGGGGACCGCCATGGAAAGCGAGGCACTGATCCCGCCACACATACCCAAGCAATGGGCGCTACCCAGCAAGCCGATCATGAACGCACTGGGATAGCTCAGCAGCAACTCATTTCCCATCGTTGCCGGTCGATCCTGCTTTCTTTTCGTCCGTCGGACGCGTGGAGCGATCTTCCTTTTTGAGTTCTTCGGATTTCTGGCGCTCAGTCTTGGCGTCGTCCGGGATCATATCCTGGTCGTCATCGTAAAGGATTCGGTGGGCGGGCCCTTCGAGATCGTCATACTGGCCGCTTTTCACCGCCCATGAGAACACGGCAACGCCGACGGCAACCAGGATCAGCGTAATGGGAACAAGGAGATAGACGATTTCCAAACCCGAACCTCGACAATGTACGTTTCAGCTCACCGTATCAGGGCGCGGCATGGGCTCCAACCCGATCGGTTGTAAAAGATAGCTGCCGGCTTCCTTCGCCTTGCCCAGTCGCATGGCATTCAGAACAACCACTAGCGAGCTCAATGACATGCCCAGCGCTGCCGCCCACGGAGGCACCAGGCCGGCGGCGGCAAGCGGCAGGGCACAAAGGTTATAGAGCAGGGCCCAGCCCATATTCTGTCGGATAACCCGGCGTGCCTTCTGGCCCGTATCGAGAGCCACCATGAGACGGCTCAACTGGCCGTTCAGGAGTATGGCATCGGCCCTGAGCTGTGTCAGGTCGGCGGCACTGCCGAGGGCAACCGACACCTCTGCGCCAGCCATCACCGGTAAATCGTTGAGTCCGTCGCCCACCATCATGACATGCCGGCCCCGATGTTCCAGTTCTCGCAGGTAAGCGAGCTTGTCTTCCGGTGTGGCCTGGCCGCGGATATCGTCGATACCCAGCAGTTCCCCGATACGTTGCACATGACCGGATCGATCGCCACTGAGGAGCACGGTGTGCATTCCTAGGGCTTGCAGGCCGCGTACGGTTTCAAGTGCGTCGGGGCGCGGGGCGTCATCCAGGCAGAAGCGCGCAAGTAAACGGGAATCGGTGGCAAGAAACACGGCCAATCCGGCGTCGGATCGGGAGAGGTCGGCCAAGCTGGTCTGTTCTCGAATGAAATCAGCGTGACCGATGACCAGTTTTTCTCCCCGGTAAATACCTGTCAGACCCCCGGCGAGATGATTCGTGACGCCGCTGACCGGGTACTGGTGGCTGGCTTTACTTCTGAAGACCTGGCTTATCGGGTGCTCCGAATACTGTTCCAGGCCACCCGCGAGCGCCAGGCAGACATCTTCACTGATGTCACCGTAGATTTCCGTACCTACGAGCGAGAGCCGGCCTTCGGTTAGGGTGCCGGTCTTGTCGAATACAACCGTATCGATCTTGTTGAGTGATTCCAGCGTGTGGCCGCGAGTCGGTAGAAAGCCTATGCGACGCAGCTTCATGGTGGCGCTGGTAATGGCCGTCGGCGTTGCCAGTGATAAGGCGCAGGGGCAGGTGACCACCAGTACCGATAAGGCAATGTCGAAAGCGCGATCCGATCCTGCCAGCCACCAGCCGATCCAGACCAGGGGCGCGATAAGCAGGATGCGGCTGACGAAGACGCCGGCAACCCGGTCAGCCATCCGGCCAACAGGCGGCTTTTCAGCCTGGACTCGATCCAGGATGCGCAGGATGCTGGACAGGCGTGTTCGGCTGCCCGTGCGTTCGACCCTGATGGATAGTGGGCTTTCGCCATTGATCGAGCCTGCGTGAGCCGCAGCTCCGGGCCCTCGCTGCTCCGGCAGGTATTCGCCCGTCAGGGCCGCTTCGTTAAGGGTTGACTCACCGCTATCGATGACGCCATCCACAGGGATGACTTCGCCGGGTTTGACCTCGACGATATCGCCCGCCTGTAACTGATGTACCGGAACAACCTCCAATCGATCCGACTGTCGCCGTGTGGCGATAGCGGGCGTCATGCTGCTCATGGCGGCACCCGTGAGCCCAGCCCTGTAGCGCGCCTGCATTTCGATATAGCGCCCGAGCGAGAGGAAGAAGGTGAACATGCACACCGACTCGAAATAGACCTCCTCGCCGCCAGTAACGGTAACCCAGGCGCTCGCCGCATAGGCGAGCCCGATTGCGAGTGCGACCGGCACATCCATCGTAAAGTGTCGGCTATGGAGGTCGCGAAAAGCATTGGCAAAGAACGGCCGGGCGCTGTAGAACACCACGGGTGTCGCCACAATCAGGCTGACCCAACGAAAGAACTGTATGAACTCGTCGGTAACGCCGCTGATTAGTCCAAAATAAAGGGGGACGGCCAGCATCATGCTCTGCATCGTCCCGACGCCGGCCAGGCACAGCCGGATCAAAGCGGTCCGTCGTTCCCTTTGTAGGGCGGCTTCGGCTTGGTCCGGTTCGAATGGCCGGGCAGCGTAGCCCAGTTCCTGGATAGCCAGGAGCAATTGACTCAACCGTGTTTTTCCGGGATTCCAGATCAACCGTGCCCGTCGAGTCGAGTGGTTGACGGAAAACTGTTCGACGCCTTCCTTCTGGGCGAGATGATGCTCCAGCAACCAGATGCAGGCCGCGCAGGTAATACCATCGACCAGCAGCTGCGCTTCTTTCAGGATCGGGGTGTTTTCCGTCGCCTCCAGTTCTGCGACGAAGGTTTCCTGCACCAGGGGATGATCGTAAAGCCGGAGCTGTTCCCGTTCCCGTTCGTCGATGGTCCTGGGCGTTGCCGGTTTTGCGGTCCGGTGTTGATAGAAGCCATCGAGATTTTCGTCCAGGATCAACTGACACACGGCGCGACAGCCCTGGCAGCAAAATGACTGCGTAGTGCCATCAACGTCAAGGGTCACACGACGCTCGCCGATTACCGGCTCGCCGCAGTGGAAGCAGGGTTCGGCAGCCAAGACTTATCCCTGAGGCGCCGGCGCCAGCTTCAACGGCATGGAGGCGGGCAGTGCTGCTTCGCCTTTAAGACGCCAGTCGTTGGTCGGACCCCGAAGTTCGAGATACCAGCGGCCTTCCAACGGGCGCGGCAAGCTGGCTTCGTAGATGCCGTCACCCACGCGCTGCAGTTGGAGTCGCCGATCCTGCTGTTCCAGGGTCGGGTGTGCCATATCGAGGATCAGAAAATCGAAGTTCACTGGTTTTCCGGCTTCGTCCAGCTCCATGCGGATCTGGTTGTCTTCGAACTGGACCGCGCCCGCTAGCCCCCTGTCCGCTGCGAGACGATCCCGGGCCAGTTCCATATTGATGGCCAGGCCTTCCTTGTAGTAATCGTCGTTGACCATGGCGCCCTGGGAACTCACGGCCACGGTGATCATGAAAATGCACCAGACGATGGTAATTGCCGGAATGGCCAGCACGAACCAGGGCCAGAACTGTTTGTACCAGGGCCCCGGATTGTCGGTAGCGCCTTCGGGCGTGGTCGGGGGCTGAGTTGGGGACATAGCTGGAATGCCTCGTTCAGGATGCGGGTTTATCGACGCGGGCCAATGAATCGGCTTTCGGTCTCTGCCCTGAGATCCCCGTTATCTTCGGCCATAATGGTGAAAATTATATCGTTGTTGGAGTCGGTAATGGACTCAGGGTTTACCTCAACAACCGTAGGCAGCGACAGGTTCTCACCTGAGCCAAGCTGGAAGCGGGTATCACTCAGGATGCGTGCAGACTCAAGACCGGAAACGCTCAGATTATAGGTTTGCGGCACTTCAGTCATGTTCTGGATCTTGAGTGTGTAGGAATTCTCGATCATACCGCGGCCGTTCATCTGGAAGAGGGCACCGCGGTCCCGCAGTGCCTCAAGCTCGATGGGCACCCGGCTGACCAGCGTAAACACCAGTGCACCGATCATCAGCATGAGCGCAGCGCCGTAGCCAAAGGTGCGTGGTCTCAAGAGTTTCGATGGCTTGCCTTCCAGCGCGTGCTCCGTGGTGTAGCGGATCAGCCCGCGCGGGTAATTCATCTTGTCCATGATCTCATCGCAGGCATCAATACACAGGGCGCAGTTGATACACTCGTACTGCAGGCCATCACGGATATCGATGCCGGTCGGGCAGACCTGGACACACTGGCCGCAATCGATACAGTCGCCCAGCCCCAGTTCCTCCTTGCTGGCACTCTTCTTCCGACCGCCTCGCGGCTCGCCCCGGTTAAAGTCGTAGGACACGACGCGGGTGTCCTCATCGAACATCACCGATTGGAAACGTGCATACGGGCACATATACAGGCACACCTGCTCGCGTAGCCAGCCCGCGTTGGAGTAGGTGGCGACCGTGAAGAAGCCCACCCAGAAATAGGCCCAGCCGTTGGCCTGGAGCGTGAACAGGTCGATAGCCAGCTCTCGCACAGGATAGAAGTAGCCGACGAACGTCAGACCGGTCGCGAAGGCAATGCCGAGCCAGATGGCGTGTTTGATAGATTTCTTGACAACTTTTTCGCGGCTATTGGGGGATTTGTCGAGCTTCATGCGCTTGTTGCGAGTGCCTTCCACCTTCTCTTCCACCCACATGAAGATAAAGGTCCAAACGGTCTGAGGGCAGGTGTAACCGCACCAAACCCGCCCAAACAGGGTGGTGATGAAGAACAGGCCGAAAGCGGCGATGATCAGCATGCCGGAAAGCAGTATGAAATCCTTGGGATAGAAAGTGGTCCCAAACAGGTGAAACTCCCGGGCCGGTAGATCAAACAGGATCAGCGGCTCGCCCCCAACCTGGATCCAGCAGAACAGGAAATACATGCCCATCAGCGCCCATAGGCTGAAGAAGCGTATGCGCTGGAAAAGGCCCTGTACGGATTTGACGTAGATTTTCTTGCGGCTGGCGTAAAGCTCGACGGTCTCGGAATTCTTCTTATTGGAGGAGGCGTCAGTCGCGGGGTCAATCTGCTTGACCGGAATTTGACTGCTCATCGGTACCTCTCATCAGGGGTCTATTGACCCTCTAGCTATCTTTTCAAGCCTGGACAGCGTGGACTGCCCAGGGTTCAAAAGACAGTGTTTCCAGGGGAGGCGCCTCCCCTGGAACGGTTAGTCGTCGTCTCGGTGCGATAAACCGTATACATAGGCTGCAAGGATATGAATCTGGTCGTCGCTCAGGCGACCTTCCTGTGCAGGCATCTCGTTCTGACGACCGTAGGTAACGGTCTCCTTGATCCATTCATACGTGCTGCCGTAGAGCCAGGCATCGTCGGTAAGGTTGGGTGCGCCAATCACCGGATTTCCCGTAGCGTCCGGACCATGACAACCTGCGCAACCTTGGGAAAAGATTGCCGCACCTTGCTCGGCGAGTTCAGCATCCCTCTCGCGACCGCTGAAGCTCAGGACGTAATTGACGACGGCTTCGACCTGGTCGTTACTCATATTCGGCATCAGGCCTTTGGCCGGCATTGCGTTCTTGCGGCCCTGATGGAGGGTCTCCACAATACGCTCGGGTTCGCCGCCCCAAATCCAGGCATCGTCGGTCAGGTTAGGAAAACCGATCGCGCCGCGCGCGGCTGACCCGTGACAGACGGCACAGTTATTGGCGAACAACCGCTGGCCCATCTTACGAGCATCCTCGTTTTGCGCCAGCTCGGGAATGGGTACATCACCGTACTGTGCGTAAAGCTCTCCATACTTGGCGTCCGCCTGCTGCATTTCCTTCTCCCACTGGTTTTCCTGGGTCCAGTTCAGCAGACCGTCGTAATTCCCCAGCCCGGGATAAAGGACCAGATACCCTAGCGAGAATACGCAGGTAGCGCTGAATAAGTGGAACCACCACTTCGGCAGCGGGTTGTCATATTCCTCGATACCATCGAAAGAATGGCCGGTTGTACGATCCGTTTCCTTGTCGGTCGGCTGACTCTTCCGGGTCGCCCACAATAGCCACCAGCACCCAAATACCGTGGCGAGCACGATCACGCTGATCCAGATGCTCCAAAACGTACTCATTCTTTGTTCTCCGTCTTATCTTTCTGCTGAGTGCGCTGGTCGATCTCGTCATCATCGAAGGGCAGGTGAGCCGCTTCGTCGTTGGATTTCTTGCGGTGAGCGCTATAGGCCCACCAACAAATGCCGATAAACGCGATCAAAACGAGCAGGGTGTGAATCCCGCGCACATCATTAATATCCATCGCTATCACCGTTTGGTTGAAAGCACCGTGCCAAGCTGCTGCAAGTAGGCGACCAAGGCCTCAATTTCATACTTGCCGCGAATTTCGTCTGGTGCGGATGCGATTTGTTCATCCGTGTAGGGGACACCCAGCGTTTGGTAGGCCTCTAGCTTTCCGGTAATGCCGTCGGCGTCCACTTTGCGCTCGAACAGCCATGGGAAGGATGGCATGGTCGATTCCGGGACCACATCACGCGGGTTGTACAGATGAACCCGTTGCCAGGCGTCTGAGTAGCGACCGCCGACCCGCGCAAGGTCCGGACCTGTCCGTTTGGAGCCCCAGAGGAATGGGTGGTCATAAACGAACTCACCGGCTACGGAATAGTGGCCATAGCGCTCAGTTTCGGCACGGAATGGTCGGATCATCTGCGTATGACAGACATGACAGCCTTCTCGAATATAGATGTCACGACCTTCCATCTCCAGCGGGGTGAGGGGTTCGAGGCCGGCGATGGGCTCATTGACTTCCTTAAGGAAAAACAACGGCACGATCTCAACCAGGAAACCACCGCTAATCACAAGCACGATCAGCAGGGCCATTAGCCCGATATTTTTCTCGACTACTTCATGTTTCATTTTGTTCTCTCTCCCGATCAGGCCGTCTGGGCTGCACTGTTGTCGAGGGCAACAGCGTCCTTCTGCCGAATAGTCATGCGCACGTTGTAAGCCATGACGAGCATGCCAGACAGGAAGATCGCACCGCCGATCAGGCGGACCAGGTAGCCTGGCTTGGAGGCCTCCAGCGCTTCAACGAAGCTGTAGGTCAGCGTGCCGTCAGCATTGACCGCTCGCCACATCAGCCCTTGCATGATGCCGTTGACCCACATGGCGACGATATAAAGTACTGTGCCAATGGTAGCTAGCCAGAAGTGCAGGTTGATGAGGCCAATGCTGTACATGCTCTGCAGCCCCCACAGGCGGGGAATCAGATGGTAAACCGAGCCGATACTGATCATTGCCACCCAACCGAGAGCGCCAGAGTGAACGTGACCGATTGTCCAGTCGGTATTATGTGACAGGGCATTGACGGTCTTGATGGCCATCATGGGGCCTTCGAAAGTCGACATGCCATAGAACGAGAGGGAAACCACCAGGAAACGCAGGATCGGATCCGTGCGCAGCTTATGCCAGGCGCCGGAAAGGGTCATCATACCGTTGATCATACCGCCCCAGCTTGGCGCCAGCAGGATCAGGGACATGATCATGCCTGCAGTCTGGGCCCAGTCCGGTAGGGCACTGTAATGCAGGTGGTGGCCGCCGGCCCAAACGTAGGTTGCGATCAGGGCCCAGAAGTGAACGATAGACAGGCGGTAGGAGTATACGGGACGGCCCGCCTGCTTGGGTACGAAGTAGTACATCATGCCCAGGAAGCCGGCGGTCAGGAAGAATCCGACCGCGTTATGGCCCCACCACCACTGCATCATTGCATCGGTTACACCGCTGTAGATGGAGTAGGACTTGAATGCCGTCACCGGCAAGGCCAGGTTGTTGCCGATATGAAGCACGGCAACCGTAATAATGAATGCGCCGAAGAACCAGTTTGCTACATAGATGTGTTTGGTCTTGCGCTTCATGATGGTTCCAAAAAACACCATCCCGTAGACCACCCAGACAAGGGTAATAAGAATATCGATCGGCCACTCGAGCTCAGCGTATTCCTTGGAGGAAGTGAACCCCATTGGGAGCGTAATTACCGCTGATACAAGTATTGCCTGCCACCCCCAGAAGGTGAAACTGGCCAAGCCATCAGAGAATAGCCTCGCCTGACAGGTTCTTTGAACCGCGTAATACGAAGTTGCAAACAACGCACAGCCACCAAAGCCATAAATGACGGCGTTAGTGTGAAGTGGGCGTAAGCGGCCGAAATGGGTCCACGGCAGGTCGAGATTGAGGAACGGGAAGCGAAGTTGTGCGGCGATCAGCACACCGAGCGCCATTCCGATGATTCCCCAAACTACAGTCATGATGGCGAACTGACGCACCACCTTGTAGTTGTATGTCAGGTTTGGATTTACTGTGCTCATAGCCTTACCAGAGTATTACAAGTGGGAAAAATAGTGGCCGCAAGTATGGAGAAATGGATATCTATTTGCAATGACTCAGGTCAAGGAAAATATCGCCGGAATCGGCGGCATAACAGGGATTTGGGGCTTTTGGGCGTGTCGAACCAAGCGGTCATTTCTGCACTATTTTAAATGATAGTTATTCGCGTTTATGATCGCTTACAAAGGTTAGTGATAGATCTTGTACATTGCCTTTTCAGCGCCCGGATACCATTGCCGCCCGGGGACAATTGCAATTGATAGACCGTTAAGTTGAGTATTCGCTGTTTCCACGTTCTCAAATTGTTTGACTTTGGAGGTAGAGCATGCCCGGAGAACTCATTAACGGTAACGGCGAACATGTGCTCTTGCTCGCTCATGGTGCCGGCGCGCCGATGGATTCTCCTTTCATGGCAATGCTTGCCGAGAGTCTCGCCAAGCATGATGTGAAGGTGGTCCGGTTTGAATTTGAGTACATGCAACGCCGGAGAGAAGACGGTAAGCGACGCCTGCCGCCGAAGGCTGACAAGCTGTTGGATGAATTCCGCCAGAAAATCGAACAGTACATCGATGCGGAACACCTGTTTATCGGAGGAAAATCGATGGGCGGCCGCATGGCCAGCCTGGTCGCGGCTTCAGACTCCTCGATTGAGGGTTGCGTCTGCTTCGGTTACCCGTTTCATCCACCGGGCAAGCCGGATCGCTGGAGAACGGACCACTTTACCGACTTTTCTGTACCGGTGATGATCCAGCAGGGCACGCGGGATCCGTTTGGGAAGCAGAGTGAAGTGCTAGCCCACTTTGATGGAAAATTCCCGGTGGCGCTTAATTGGCTGGAGGACGGCGAGCATGACTTCAAGCCCAGAAAGGCTTCGGGGCTGGATCAGCACAACCTGATTGAGCAGGCGGCGCGTAGCACTGCAGACTGGATGAAGTCTGTAGCCGTTGGCTAGGGATTGGCGCGATAGAAAGTCGTAGCGATGCGGCTGCGCTCGTTTCGCACGATCTCTGCTAGCGCGCGGGTGCCTGGCCGAGTATGACCCGGTCGCGGCCGGCTTGCTTGGCCGCGTAGAGCGCCTTGTCCGCACGACGCACGAAGCCGTCGGGTGATTCGTCGTTGTGGTAGACGGCGATACCCGCACTTAGCGTAAGGTGCACTGACGTGCCGTCCGGCGCGACTATAGGCTTGCTTCTCATGTCATCCAGGATACGTTCTGTCACCTTAAGGGCGCCTACGCCATCCGTTTTCGGCAGCACCACCGCAAACTCCTCCCCGCCGTAGCGGACGACTACGTCGCTAGGGCGCTGGATGTGATGCACCAGCGTGGCGGCAATGTGCTTGAGGCACTCGTCGCCGAAAGGATGGCCGAACGTATCATTGATGCTCTTGAAGCGGTCGGCGTCCAGCAGGATCAGCGCGATGGGTTGCCGCGTTCGCCGCCCTTCGGCGCATGCCTTGGGCAGCGACTCGTCCAGGTAGCGGCGGTTGTTCAGGTCGGTGAGGGCATCTTGGGTGCTGATCTGTTCAAGCCGTCGGTTGGCACTCTCCAGTTGACGCATGGTTTCCTGTAATTGTGCGGTACGTTCGCTCACCCGCACTTCCAGTTCGTGCTTGGCCGCCGTTTCCATGGCTAACAGCTTCTCGTTGAGCAGGCGCCAACGCTGGACCATGGCGTAGTTGAGTAGCAGGATCTGCGCCCCGACGGCAATCTGCATCAGGATTTCCCGGGCCAGGAAATCCGACAGATAACCGAAGGCGGCGAGGGCATAGATACAAGTACCGATGGCCATGGTGGACCAGGCAAGCACATACCACTTGGCCGGTGAGTAACCCTGTCGCCAACGTTGGATGCCGATGCAGAACAGTGTCACGATGCAGGCAAGCCCATAGAGTGTGGCGACCTTGATGATCACCGCGTAGGGGAGTACGAAACACAGGGCAGTAATAAGCACGCTCAAGGCAGCAAGGGCCTTGAGCAAACCCGAAAGTCTGGGCTGGTTAGCATCGATATCCAGGAACGAACGCCCAAAAAGCGTGAAGGCAAGTATGCTTAACCCTTCAGACAGGGGGATAGCCATGTTGGCCAGCCAGGGTGCGCCTGGGAAGAGATACTGGAACGAGAAGCCGCCCATGGAAAACAGGAAGAGCCCCGTCGCCAGCATGTAGAACGCATTGTAAAAGTAATAGGCTGTGCCGGTACTGAAAAACAGCAGCAGGTTGAAGAGTGCAAACATCATGAGCCCGCCGTAAAACAGGCCATGGGTCAGGGTCAGTTGGTTGGTGGCGGCGACGAGACGCGTCGGTTCCTCAAGACTGAGCGGAAGATTAATGGCGCCGCTGCTACTGATGTGCAGGAAAATTCTGCTCGATTCACCGGATTCGAGCATGACGGGCACCAGGTAATAGCGGTAGTCTACCTGCCGAGTGGCAAACGGCCGTCGATCTCCGGTTTCGATCCGGCGATAGTTGCCCGTCGTGCCAACCCAAACGGTGACATTGTCTAGCGGGGCATAGTCCAGGGTCAGGAACCAATAGCCCGCCTTTGGACCTGAGTTGTGTACGTCCAATCGAAGCCAATAGCTGGCATCGGTCTGGGCAAAGGCCAGTTCCCGGCCGTCGCCAAGCTCCCATTGGGCATTCTCAACGAGGTCTTCGGGCGCTTCCACGCTTGAAATAGACGCGTCTTTCGGTGACGTACCGCGCTCCGTAAAGAAGCAAAGATGGTGATAGATATCGGCTCGGGCCTGTGGATCATTGATCATGAGCTCGGGGCAGGTTTCAGCCTGGGCAAAGGCATTCGAAACCGAAAGAAATCCCACCAGTAGCAGCAGGGTCCACACGACCGATCGGACGGCGTCGGCCCGAAATAACTTGTTCGAATGCAACATGCGGCGAAGTATAACCAAGGCGCTATCGGGCACGTGTTAAACCATGAAAATTATTCGTACAGTTGAGATATGAGTCAGATTTTTCTGTTTTGTCGGGCAGGCTTCGAAACCGAGGCTGGCCGCGAGTTGACGGACGCCGCCGCTGAAGCCGGGCATTACGGCTACTTCCAGCCTGAAAGCGGCCAGGGGCGCGTGTCATTCATACTGGCCGATGGCGCCGACGCCGGCGAGCTGATGGCGAAGGTATTGCTGGAAAAGCTGGTGTTTACCCGAGACTGGTTCCAGGTGCTCGATGAAGGCGCCTTACCTGCCGATGACCGGGTACTTGCCGTACTGGAGCTACTGCGGGAAAACCCCGGCATTCCCCAGGCGGCACGGGTGGAAGTGCGGGTGCCTGAAGATTCCAGTGACCGCGACCTGAACAACTTCTCGCGCAAGTGGGCGTCACCCTTATCGCGCGCGTTGCGAGAGACTGGTTTTCTGGTCGATGACGACGCCAATCCGTGGCGCCTCGAGATTTTCCTGCCCTCATTCGAACGTGTCGTTATTGGGCTGAGTCATCGTGACAACCGTTCGCCTTACCTTAGCGGGATACCGCGCCTGCGACTGCCGGCGTCAGCGCCGAGCCGCTCGGCACTCAAGCTTGAGGAAGCCTGGAAGGTATTTATTCCGGAAGCGCAGTGGCTGGACTACCTGGGTGGCGCCAAGAAAGCCGTCGACCTGGGTGCTGCCCCGGGTGGCTGGACCTGGCAACTGGTGCGGCAGGGCATGCTGGTTACTGCAGTCGATAACGGCCCCATCGATGAAGAACTCATGGCCTCCGGCCATGTCGAGCATGTTCGCGCTGATGGTTATCTCTGGCGACCGCATCGTGCGGTGGACTGGATGGTCTGCGATATCGTCGACAAGCCCCGCCGCACGACGGACATGGTGGTGGGCTGGCTCAGTCAGCGCCTGTGTCGATTTACAGTGTTCAACCTCAAACTGCCGATGAAGAAACGTTACGATGAATGGCTGACCTGTCGCGAGCGCATGCTGGAGGCGCTGGACGAGGCCGGCATCCACGTCCGGCTGCGTGCCCGGCACCTTTATCACGACCGTGAAGAGATCACCTGCTTTATCGAAAGGATGAACTGATCAGAGCTTTACCGTCAGCACTGTTCCAGGATGGTGACTTTCTCGTCCTGGTCCAGCATTGGTTTGAGCTCGTTCATCATCTCGTTGCGCTCTTCCGAATGGTACCAATAGTCCCAGTCGGCGACAGAACGCCAGTTGCACAGCGTGAGGCGGTGATTCATATCCTTGGCGTCCACCAGGGTTTCGCCGGAAATGAAGCCCGGCGCGCTCACGGCGCGTTGAAGGAGGGTGCGCGACGCCTGTTCATAGGTGGACTCGAGGGTGGCCGCTATATGGCGTTCGATCAATACCCGGATCATCATGGCCTCCGCCACTCATTGTTCTTATAATTCAATCTAGCACCTGATCCAACATTACGCGTAGTCAGGAGCTTCTGATTGAGTCAGTTAGCCCTCAGGGCCCGCAGAATCACCAGACTGGACCAGAGGTTCCCTATATAAACTGGACGCGACGGGAGGCAAGCCGTGGTAGACCTGACCTATGACCTGGAACTCGATGCCACAGGGCTCGTTTGTCCCGAGCCGGTAATGATGCTGCACAATCGTATGGCTGAGGTGCCGGTGGATGGCATTCTCAAAGTGGTTGCCACTGATCCCTCGACAACCCGGGACGTGCCGCGCTTCTGTCAGTTCCTGAAACATACTCTGCTCCGCGAAGACCACAGCGCGGAAAGCTTCGTCTACTACATTCGCCGCGGTGAATGACTAACCCGGTTTGACCGGGCTTAAACGGGCACTTTGCGTTGGCGCAGGTTGATCAGGCCTGCGCCGACAATCAGGACACAGCCAATAAACTGTGAGCCGGTGACCGGCTCCATGAAGAATACCCATCCCAGAAACGCTGCAAAGATGACCGATGAATAGGTGAACTGGCCGATTTGTCCCGCGGGGGCAATGCGGTAGGCGGTCGTGATCAGCATTTGTGCCAAGGTCGCGCAGATCGCAAGCAACGCCAGCCAGAGCCAGGTCGACACGGACGGTGTGACCCAGGTGGCTATGGCCGCCGGCGCGGTGACCAGGGATCCAAACAGGCCAAAATAGAAAACGATGCGGCCACTGGGTTCGGTCACACCCATCCGTCGGATCGTAACTTTGGCCGTTGCACCCAACAGGGCACCCGCGAGTCCGGCGGCGACGAACAGGTAGTCCTCCGCATTGGCGGCTGCAGGATTCAGGATGACCAACACACCGACAAAACCTGCGGCAATCGTGAGCCAGATCACGCGTGAAGTACTTTCGCCGAGCCAGACCAACGCAATGAGAGGGATAAAGAAGGGAGCCGTGAGTTTGAGCAACACAGCTTCGGTGAGCACCAGTTTTTCCAGGCTGAAGAAGTAGCAGTACATCGCGCTGACGCCGATGAACGCGCGCATCAGGTGGAAACGCAAATGCTGGGTCTTTAGCCCGACGAATCCTTCCCGGTAAATCATCAGCGGAAAGATAATGGCCAGTCCCATCAGGTTGCGCAGGAAGACGAGGACGGCATTCGGCAATTCCGGGGCGAGGTGCTTGATGATGGCCCCCATCACGGCCAGTAGCATTTCGCCAGCCAACACGCAGGCGGCGCCGCGCTGTAGCGGTGTCACAGAATGTTCGACCGGGCCAGGGTGCCTTTCAGGTGGGCCAGGAATTCAGTGCGATCCATCTCGCCCATCACGCGGGATTGGGCAATTTCCTCACCGCTACGGTCGAAGAACAGGATGGCGGGCGGCCCGAACAGGCCGAGCTCATCCAGCAGGGCCTGCTGCGCCGGGGTATTCTCGGTAACATCGATCTGCAGCAGCATGAGGGGCGCCATGGCCGAGCGTACCTGGCCGTCGCTGAATACATTGCGCTCCATGACCTTGCAGCTGATGCACCAGTCAGCATAGAAATCCAGCATGACCGGTTGGTTGGCCTGGGCAGCGGAAGCCATGGCCTGCTTGAGGTTCGCCGGCGAGCTAACGCGACGAAATACCGTATGTTCACCGGCAGGACTCTGGTTATTGGCAATGACGGGGCTCTTGGCGGTGAAGGGAGCCAGGGGGCGAAGTGGATCATTGGCGCCGGCGAGCGCCCCGCCAATCAGCAGGAGGGCGTAGCTGAAGAGTACGAGACCAAAGCCTTTCCATGTTCGTTGCCAGCCCGCCCGGGCTGCCTCGAAGGCGCCCAGTTGAACGCCGGTCACGGCAGCGAGTAGGCCCCACAGCACCAGGCTAACCCAGCCGGGCACCAGGCGCTCGACCAGCCAGATGGCAACCGCCATCATCATTACGCCGTAAATCGTCTTGACTGTGTTCATCCAGGCGCCCGTGGACGGCAGGAACCGACGACCACCGACGGCCACCAGGATCAGTGGAATGCCCATACCGAGTCCGAGTGCCAGCAGCGCCGTACCACCCAGGACGGCGTCCTGAGTGGTGCTGATATAGAGCAGACTGCCGGCCAGGGGGGCGGAGACGCAGGGCGAAACAATCAAGGCCGACAATGCACCGATGCCGAATACGCTGACGACGCGCCCGCCGGTCAGTTGGGAGCTCGCCTGGTTCAGTCGGTTGGCGATGCCCTGGGGCAGGCGGATATCGAACAGGCCGAACATTGACAAGGCAAAGAGTACGAAAAGCGCCGCGAAGACCAGCAGCACCGCGGGCGACTGCAGTTGCGCCTGCAGGTTAAAGCTTGCACCCAACAAACCGGTCAGTACGCCAGCCGCGGCATATGTCAGGGCCATTCCCAGCACATAACTGGAAGCGAGCAGAAGAGCTTGTCCCGTAGTCGATGTCGTTCTGTTGGAGACCAGTGCCGAAATAATAGGAATCATCGGCAGCACGCAGGGCGTAAAAGTCAGTCCCAATCCCAGCAATAAGAATAGACCCACAATGACCAGCGTCGACTGGCTGGCGAGAACGGCGGCGATACCGGTTGCGCTTTCCGTATTCATGGACGCTGGGGTGGCGGCCGTGCCAGCGCTACCAGAGTTGCCGCCGATCGATCCCGCGGCCTGGGCTGACCCGACGTAAAGTACGTCACGGGTTTGCGGTGGGTAGCAGAGGCCGGCCTCCGCGCACCCCTGGTAGCGCACCTGAAGGTTGGCTTCGGTCATTCCCTCGGGCAGAGAGACGTCAAATCGGGCCTGCACTGGTTCGGTAAATACGGTGACCTCGCCGAAGTAGGGGTCGTCCTTCAGGTGGCCAGGTTCGGTGAACGTTGGCTTGCCAACCGTGACGCCGGGTTCCGCCGCGGTAACGGTGATGCGATCCCTATAAAGGTAGTGCTCCGGGGCGATATCCCACACCAGCTGTATACCGTCGTCGGTGAGGCCGGACGAAAAAGGCAGGGCCTCGTCAACGGGGAGGAACTCACCCATGCCTTTATTACCCGTTACCGATTTCAGGTCGAAGGCGAGAGCCCCGGTGGAGGTCAGGAGCAGCGCGATGCAGCTCAGTAGAGAAAGGCATAGCGCTTGGGTGAAAGAGCGTCGGGTAACAGAACGAAGGGTGGCCGCAACAACTAACCCGGTCTGGTAACCTGCTGACTGCATCAAGTACTGGATCATGCGGTTGTGCTTTTCTGGGTCGATGAGCTGGTTTGACGAGCTGTTCTGACAAAGCTGTTCTGACAAAAAGGTGTGCCAGGGCCGAATCGGGCTCAGGCAAATGCTCGCATTAGACAGGATGGTATCAGAAAGTTCCGGTCTGCGGAGTGACCGTCCTGAGTCCGCGTTGGACCACCTATTCTTGGTCAATGCGCGCGATAATGCAGGATGCTGGCAATAGTTGAACGAAAGACGCACAATAGCGCATGCATGAAACACCACCCAGATGATCTCATAATGCTGTTCAACGATCTCTTCCGCGACCGGTGGCAAACCATCCTTGTGCGGGGAGACGACGAGCCCGAATACATCCCGGCCCGGGACGCGACCGACGTCCACAGGGTGATCTTTGCCCACGGGTACTTTGCCAGCGCCTTGCATGAGGTCAGTCACTGGTGTATTGCCGGTGAAAAACGCCGTCAGCTCCGCGATTACGGTTACTGGTATTGTCCTGACGGGCGAAGTGACCGCGAGCAGGCTGATTTCGAGAAGGTCGAGGTGAAGCCCCAGGCGCTCGAATGGCTCTTTTCGGCCGCCGCCGGTTCGCCGTTCCATATCAGCGTGGACAACCTTTCCGGGAGCGGTGCCAGTGACGAGGCGGGTTTCCGCGCCAATGTCGCCGGGCAGGCGCGCGATTTTCTTCACCACGGCATGCCGCAGCGAGCGCATCTTTTCCTTGATACGCTGCTGGCTTTCTACGATCGGCATCCCGTTTTTGGTCCGGACCTTTTCCGGGCATGAGACAAGCTAGACCCGGAGCACTACGGCGCCGGGTATATGAACGATGACCAGAACAGCAGGCGGGACTGCGGCCGAGAGAAAAAGAGAGGTCGCCGGGGCCTGTGGACCTGACATCATGGGGAGGACCCGTTGAGTACAACTGAATTACCTGTAGAAGAAGGTAAAACCCGATTTACCGAGTTCAACCTGGACGGCAAGCTGCAGAAGGCGATCCAAGGCATCGGTTTTGAATTCTGCACGCCGATCCAGGCGGAAACACTGCCGCTGACATTGGAAGGGCATGACCTGATCGGCCAGGCGCAGACCGGTACCGGCAAGACCGCTGCATTCCTGATCACCGCGATCCAGCGTATGTTGCAGTCGCCGATCCCGTTCGAGGAACGTTATGCCTCCGAGCCGCGCGTGCTCGCGCTGGCGCCGACCCGGGAACTGGCCCTGCAGATCGCCAAGGATGCAGAGCAGCTTTGCGCCCACACTGGCCACAACGTGGTCACGGTTCTGGGTGGAATGAACTACGACAAACAGCGTGATCAATTGCGCAATGAGGTGGTGGACATTCTGGTGGCCACTCCGGGCCGGCTGATCGATTTTCTTGGTTCCCAGGACGTGTTCCTCGACCAGCTCGACCTGTTGATCATTGATGAAGCCGATCGCATGCTGGATATGGGTTTTATCCCCGATGTTAAACGCATCATCCGTAAGTGCACGCCCAAGGACGAGCGCCAGACCCTGTTGTTCAGCGCCACCTTTAACCAGGACGTACTGAACCTGGCCTCCATGTGGACCCGCAGTGCCGAGTTCGTCGAGATCGAGCCCGAGCAGAAGACCGCCGAGCGGGTCGAGCAGACCGTTTATATGGTCGGTGAGGACGAGAAACTCAGGGTGTTGGTCAATTACATCCAGCGCCCTGAGGTGGACAAGGCCATTATCTTTGCCAATCGCCGCGACCAGTGTCGTGACCTTGAAGAGGACCTGCGTCGCCAGGGCGTCAGCACGGCCCTGCTGTCCGGTGAAATTGCACAGAACAAGCGTTTGCGGACCCTGGACAAGTTCAAGAACGGTAGCATCAAGGCACTGGTGGCCACCGATGTGGCTGGGCGCGGCATCCACGTTAGCGGCGTAACCCACGTCTTCAACTACAACCTTCCGGAAAACGCTGAGGATTACGTCCACCGGATCGGACGTACTGGCCGGGCAGGGCAGCACGGCGTATCCATCAGCTTCGCCAGCGAGGACGATGCGTTTTCCTTACCGGCGATCGAGTCCTATATTGGTCAAAAGCTGTCATGCACATTGCCCGACGAAGCATTGATGGTGCCGCTGGAGAAACCGGCTATCGAGCGCAAGCGCGGCGGTCGCCGGCCGCCATCCGGCCGTCGCCCACAACGTCGGAGTTGAGGTTGGATCGACCATGCTGATTGTCGCAGACGAGAATATTCCCTTACTCGACCAATTCTTCGAGGAAATCGGCACTATCCGCCGGGTATCCGGACGCACCATGACGTCAGCCGACGTCCGGGATGCGGATGTCCTGCTGGTGCGGTCTGTTACCCGGGTTGACCGGCAGTTGCTCGAAGATAGTCGTGTGAAGTTCGTGGGTACGGCAACGATCGGCACGGATCATGTCGACGTGGCCTGGCTCGAATCCCAGGGAATAGCGTTTGCCTGTGCGCCCGGCTGCAATGCGGCCAGCGTGGTGGATTACGTCCTCAGCGTGTTGTCGGTATATGCCGAAAAGCGCGCAATGGAGGGCTGGACCGACCTGTCCGTGGGCATTGTCGGTGCCGGTAACGTTGGCCGTCGCCTGGCGACGCGTCTGGACAAACTCGGGTTCGACATCAAGGTCAACGATCCGCCTCGGGAAGCTGAAGAGCCAGACGAGGGATTCGACTCCCTGGAAGATGCGCTCGGCTGTGATGTCGTTACCCTGCACACGCCGTTGACCCGATATGGGAATCACCCGACACGCCACCTGATGAATGCCGAGCGGTTGCGCAGACTTAATCCATCCCAGTTGCTGATCAATACCAGCCGAGGTGGCGTCGTGGATTGCGAAGCGCTCAGTAGCCGCCTTGCTGATGCGGATGCCCCGCAGGTAGTGTTGGACGTGTGGGAGGGCGAGCCCCAGGTCAGTGCAGAGCTGGCGAGTCGTGTCTGGCTGATGACACCCCACATTGCTGGTTATAGCCTTGAGGGCAAGGTTGGCGGAACGGAGATGATCTACCAGTCGCTCTGCCACTTCCTTGGTCTGCCGGTGCGTAAGAAGAGCGGCCAGTTCATGGCGGATCCCGCCCTGAGCAAACTCTCGTTTACTTCGTCTGCGAATGCCCGCGACGCGGCCCAGCTGGCCATTCGTGCGTGCTATGACGTTCGTCGGGATGACTCGCGGTTCCGTCGCTGGGTCTTGGAATTACCCGAAGGCGAGCGGGCGGCAGCGTTTGACGCCATGCGTCGGGATTATCCGGTGCGGCGCGAATTCTCCAGCACCAAGATACAGCTCAAGGGCGGGGCAAAGGAACTCCAGCAGGTCTTCAAGGCACTGGAATTCAAACTGAAGCTCTAGAGGGCATTTGCTTCCAGATTGCGGATAAGAAGCTGCTCAGCCAGCAGAAGCAGCGTGTTTATAGTCCTTTCCCTCTGCTTCGCATTCTTCTGCCAGTTCTTCCAGCGACTGGCGAACCATGGTGTCGGTGATCGGTACTTCCCGACCGTCGGAGAGAACGATAGCGGCGCCGTTCATCCAGCTTTCTGTCTCATGGTTTTCCTGCTTCACGATAGCGGCCTCTCTTCAATGTTCTGATGAAAGCGTACAGACATATTGTGTCGCGATGATGACAGTCATCGCCGGCTCTCTTCACAAGAATCGTAACGCTTCACGATTTGTGATCACGATGACATCCGTTTCCGCGAATAGGCAAGACAAGTATTCCCGATATCGGAACGAGTGAACATTGTACGAAAGTGGGGCGAGCGCGTCGCCCCACCGGAAGTTAAACCTGGCTCAGATCGTGTTCATCTTACGCCCGCTGCAGGGCCTCGATACGCGCTTCCAGCGGCGGATGCGTCATAAACAGGGATGCGAGCCCGTGACGGACGCCCCGGTTGATGCCGAATGCCTGTAGGGAATCCGGCATCTGATCCGGCATCTGGCTTTCCTGGCGTAACCGGTTGAGGGCGCTGATCATGGCGCTACGGCCGGCCAGCTGTGCCCCCGCCTGGTCAGCCCTGAACTCGCGCCGACGCGAGAACCAGAAGACGATCGTGCTCGCCAGGATGCCCAGCACGATTTCGGCGACGATACTCACAACGAAGAAACCGATGCCGTGGCCTCCCTCATTACGGAACACCACCCGATCGACCACCGACCCGATTACCCGGGCCGCGAAAATGACGAAGGTGTTGACCACACCCTGGATCAGCGCCAGGGTCACCATATCGCCGTTGGCCACATGACCAATCTCATGACCGAGAACCGCACGTATCTCTTCCTTGTTAAACCGACTGAGCAGACCTTCGCTCACCGCGACTAGCGCGTCGTTCTTGTTCCAGCCCGTAGCAAAGGCGTTGGACTGGGCAGCCGGGAATATGGCGACATCGGGCATTTTTATCCCTGCCTGCTGCGCCAATTCACCTACAGTCTCTACCAGCCAGCGCTCGGCAGGGGTGCGTGGGCTTTCGATGATCTTCGCGCGGGTGCTCCAGATCGCCATCTTCTTGGAGATCAGGAGTGAAATGATCGAACCGGCAAAGCCGAACACAGCCGCAAAGATCAACAGGTTGCCATAGGCAATGCCTTGTTGGTTCAGGTAGCTGTCTACCCCCAGCAGTTGCAGGGTGATACTCGCGACAACGATAACGGCCAGGTTAGTGGCCAGGAAGAGCAGGATTCTCATGGCTTTTTCCCATTATCCAAATGCTTACGCCCACCAATATCGGGGTCGCCCATGCGACCTTCAATAGGGTTACGTCGAATTAACCAACGCTGGATGTCGACCGCTTCTGCGAACGAAAGTTCAGGTATGCAGTTAAAATTCGGGGTGGTGGCGGGTAAAAACTCGGCCTCGTCACGGCGTTCCGTCTTGCCGGAATGGCTTAGCTCTGCGGAAAAAGTACAGCTTGCACCGTATCGGCGATCAGCGAAGAATTGCCGTTCTTCAGCGCGACGCGCAGTAGGTGGATGTTGGTTGAGAGGTCAGCCTGAACCGCCGGTGGCAGTCCTTCGGTATCTTCGGGGTAGGTGCCCGCCAGGGAAGCGGGCAGGGTATCTGTCTTTACAGCTGCGTTAAGCCGAGTGAAAGCGGGCTGTGTCAGCACGACCTGGTCGACCGCATCCTGACTGATCGTGTCTTCGTAACGGATATGGCCTTCGTCGGCCAGCCAGAGCATAGTCCCGAAACAGGCGCGGTGGCGACGACTGTGCAAGCCGAATTCGTCAGGCGAATCCGGTCCGGAGATGTCCTCCACGTAAAGGCTGACCTTGCGCGGAAATGCGTTATAGAGCTGAACCAGGATGATGGCGGTATCCCGGAAGAACTCTTCGATGTGAATATCAGCCATGATCCTTCGCCTAATTCTTCTTGCTCAGTATTCGCACTCTGCTTGCGGGCTTACGTCATGTGAAGGCCCAGCCCTGACAGCTACTGCTGATAAGCCGACAGGAAATGGGCCAGGCGCTTGATGGCATCCTCCAGGGCATCGACCCGTGGGAGGAAGACCACACGCAGGTGCTGCCTGTCCTCGATATTGAAAGCCGAACCCTGGACCAGCAGGATCCTCTCCTGTAGCAAGAGGTCCAGCACCATCTTCTCGTCGTTGTGGATGGGATACCGCTTGGGGTCGAGCTTGGGGAACATATAGAGTGCACCCATGGGCTTGACGCAGCTTACACCAGGAATGTCGTTGAGCAGTTCCCAGGCGGTTTCGCGTTGATCATAGAGCCGCCCACCCGGCGCCACCAAATCCTCGATCGATTGGTAACCGCCCAATGCCGTCTGGATTGCGAGCTGTGCGGGTACGTTCGAGCACAGGCGCATCGACGCCAGCATTTCGATACCTTCGATCAGGTCGCGGGCCTTGTGCTTGGCACCGCTGATGATCATCCAGCCGGAGCGGTAGCCCGCGGCCCGGTAATTCTTGGACAAGCCGTTGTATGTGAAAAACAGTACGTCGTCTGCCAGGGAGGCGGTTGAGATGTGCTCGACACCGTCATACAGGATCTTGTCGTAAATCTCGTCCGACAGGACGATCAGGTTGTGCTGGCGGGCCAGCTCGATTACCTGCTCCAGTAACTCACGGGGATACACCGCGCCGGTCGGGTTATTGGGATTGATCAGCACGATGGCGCGGGTACGGGAGGTCAGCTTGCTCTTGATATCGTCGATGTCAGGGAACCAATCCTGGGCTTCGTCGCAGTGATAGTGGACTGGCTTGCCGCTGGATAGGGTGATGGCTGCGGTCCACAGCGGGTAGTCCGGGGCTGGCACAAGGACCTCGTCGCCGGTGTTCAGCAGCGCTTGCATGGACATCACAATCATTTCGCTGACACCGTTACCCAGGTAGATGTCGTCGATATCGACCTTATCGATGCCCCGTTGTTGGCAATAATGCATCACAGCCTTGCGGGCAGAGAACAGCCCCTTGGACTCTACGTAGCCCTGGGCCGAATGCATGTTATAGATAACGTCCTGCTGGATTTCCTCAGGCACATCGAGTTCGAAGGCCGCCGGGTTGCCGATGTTGAGCTTCAGCACCCGGTGGCCTTCCTCTTCAAGGCGACGCGCCTCACGCAAAACCGGACCGCGAATCTCGTAACACACGTTATCCAGCTTCGACGACTTCTTAAAATTCTGCATGATGGCGCGGTTCCCAATACTGAGTGTCAGAGCGGCTATTCTAGCCAAACCCCACATTGGGGAGAAAGGGAAGAAACCTGCTGAATTGTGATGAAAAGTGGCACAATGCCGAAAAAATGTTGAAGGGGGAGGCCCATGCTTGCATTCCAGGTGATCGAAGACCGGGCCGCGGCCAGGGTAGGCGGGCCAAAGGGCCTGGAAAGTCGCATGCCGAACGTGCGTAAAAAGGAAGAGATTGCCGCCATGCCGGATCGGGAGTTTTTGTCGAGCATGACCCGGCGTATCTTCCAGGCGGGGATGAAGCACAGCGTGAGCAATGATCGCTGGCCCAGGTTTGAGGATTACTTCTGGAGCTTCGAGCCGGAAAAGCTGATGCTGCTTTCCGAGGAACAACTGGAGCAGGCGATGCAGAACCCGGAATTGATCCGCCATTGGGGCAAACTTCGGACGATTCCTTTCAACGCAGGCGAAATGTACCGGATCAGCCGGGCCGAAGGCGGTTTCGGCAAGGTTATCGCGGACTGGGACGATGGCGACCTGTTTGGTCTGTGGGCTTGGCTCGGTAAACGTTTCCAACGGATGGGCGGTCAATCGGGGGCGCGCTTCCTGCGTCTGACAGGGCGCGACACCTTCCTGCTAACCGACGATGTGATCGCCGCCCTGGTTACCAGCGATGCCATCGACGAGAAGCCGACCCGCAAAGCCGACAAGCAGAGGGTGAACGATGTCTTCCTTGAATGGCAGGCTCAGTCCGGGCGACCCCTGGCGCATATCAGCCGTATTCTCTCGATGACGGTCGACTAGTCATCGCGGGTCAATTGAGACGAGGTTGCTTGTGCAGCGGTTTTAATTGTGCACAATTTAATATCGAAAAATCGGAGGCAAGGCAGGTATGGCTTTGAGCGT
This sequence comes from Marinobacter nanhaiticus D15-8W, assembly GCF_036511935.1. NCBI lineage: Bacteria > Pseudomonadati > Pseudomonadota > Gammaproteobacteria > Pseudomonadales > Marinobacteraceae > Marinobacter > Marinobacter nanhaiticus. The sequence goes on from NZ_AP028878.1 coordinate 2,328,373, forward strand.
GCCCGGTACAAGCCCGCACAGACTTGAGCAGGAGTAGGTTATGTCTTCCCAGGCGCTATACGACATTGAAGTTCAGGATATCAAGGGCCAGAGTCGTACCCTTGATGAATACCAGGGCAAGGTCCTGTTGATCGTCAATACGGCCAGCAAGTGTGGTTTCACACCTCAGTTCGAGGGATTGCAGAAACTGCACCAGGAGCTGGGCGGCAAAGGTTTCGTGCTGGGTTTCCCCTGTAACCAGTTCATGAGCCAGGATCCAGGCGACAACGATGAAATCAGCCAGTTTTGCAGTCTCAACTACGGTGTAGACTTCCCCATGTTCGCCAAGATCGAAGTCAACGGGCCCAATACCCATCCGCTGTACCGTTTCCTCAAGAGCGAAGCCAAGGGATTGATGGGCTCGGAGAAGATCAAGTGGAACTTCACCAAATTCCTGGTTGACCAGAATGGCAAGGTGGTCAAACGGTATCCTCCGACTGCGAAACCGGAAGCTATCCGCAAGGATATCGAACAGTTACTTTAATCACTTGGCCCGTAGCGCATTTTCCAGGATGATCGCTAGCTTCGGCTGCCACTATCTACTTTGATTATGACTGCAAAGAACGACAATCCGTTGGCGCTGGACAACCAGGTATGCTTTGCCCTGTACGCCGCCAATCGCGCGATGACTACGCTCTATCGGCCGCTTCTCGAAGAGCTTGGGCTTACCTATCCGCAGTACTTGGTCATGCTGGTCCTGTGGGAGGCAGACCGGCCCGGGTACGAGGATACTTCGACGGAGCTGATCAGTGTCTCCTGGCTGGGTCGTCGTCTGCGTCTGGATTCGGGAACGCTAACGCCACTGCTCAAGCGTCTGGAAGCGCGTGGACTGATCTGCCGTAGCCGCCACACGGATGACGAACGGGTGGTAACGTTGACGCTGACCGGCGAGGGGCGTGAACTGCGGGACAGGGCACTGGACATCCCCGGTAACTTGCTGTGCCGCAGCGGCCTCGGCTTGGAGGACGCCCGCACCTTGCGGCAGTCTTTGCAAAGGTTACTGGACCAGTTGCCGGAAAAGTAACCGTACGTCACCGGTCAGGCCAAGCCCTCCGGGCGCCCACCCGTCAGTTGGACGCTTGCGAGCTGGTCGCATTATTGCCGGCCCAGCGTTCGATAACCTTCTGCAGTTCCTGCTTGTTGTAGGGCTTGGTGATGTAATCGTTCATGCCGGCGGCGAGGCAGTCGTCCTTATCGCCCTGCATAACGTTCGCCGTGACCGCTATAATCGGCATCTCGCGCCAGCCCGGATTGCGTCGAATCCTTTCCGTGGCCTCGTAACCGTCGAGTACGGGCATCTGACAATCCATCAGCACGACATCGTAATTGCTATGATTCAGCGCAGCGATCGCCCGTTCGCCATTTTCAGCCAGATCGACCCGGTAACCCAATTTACGCAACATACTGCTGGCGACGATCTGGTTCACCCGATTGTCTTCGACAAGCAGGATATTGAGGCCTTCGCTCGGTCGCGGAGCGATTTCGTCCTTTTTGATATTCGGCTTGGCTGAGCCTCCAGTAGCAACTCGGAGGACCTCTTCCAGCTGATTGCGCCGCAGGGGCAGGGACACCACGCGGAGGTCCTTCCCCGATAGGGCTCGAATCGACTGCTGCGGCTCGCCCAGCAAAACGAGCGGACAGGATAGGCGCCGGTCGCTCAGCGCGCCACGGGTCCAGGCAGCGGTATCGCACAGGTAGGCTGCGGGTGAATCCCCATCGGGAGCCAATACCGGGATATTCCAGGCCTGGAGTTGGCGTTCCAGCGGGAGGCGATGGGGGTTGGCGTGAGAAATATCCAACGCGACACCCTGACGCTGCAAAGCGGGTGCATTGAATTCGACATCGCGGGCAGGTGATCGTACAGGTAGTGGGAGTAGGACCGTGAAGTGGGTACCTTTATTCTCGCGTGATTCCACCGTGATCTGGCCGTGCATGCGTTCAACCAGTTGCCGACACAAGGTCAGGCCCAGGCCGGTACCGCCGTAGCGCCGGGTGGTATCCGCTTTACCCTGGGAGAACGGCGAGAAGATTCGGCGAAGAGTTTCCTCTCCCATGCCGATACCGGTATCGATCACGTCAATCCGGGTCTCGCCGTTCCGGCTTCGAGCGCGTATGCGAACTTCTCCGGTCTCGGTGAACTTGATGCCGTTACCCAGCAGATTATTGACGATCTGTCGCACCCGTGTCGGGTCGCCCTGGTAAGTTTCCGGTAGGGCAGGATCGAGGTCGATCACCAGGTCGATTTGTTTGCTGCGAGCCTGCTGGCTGAGCAGGGTGGCACATTCCTCGATAACATCCCGGAGGCTGAATTCGATGGCTTCAAGGTTGAGTTTGCCTGCTTCCACCTTGGAGATATCCAGGATGTCGTTGAGCAGACTCAACAGGCTTTGCCCAGCGTTGTAGGCGATTTCCAACCGGTTACGCTGACTCGGTTCAAGCTCGCCCTCGAGCGCAAGACTGAGCATGCCGAGGACACCGTTGAGCGGCGTACGTATCTCGTGGCTCATGCTGGCCAGGAAGTTGGCCCGGCTGCGGGCCCGGTGCACCGCGTCTTCCTTGGCCTTGATCAGGGCCCGGTTGCCGCGCTGCAGCGCTTCATTTTTCTCGGAGATCTCACGGGTCCGATCCTCGACCTCGCGCTCGAGCTTGGACGAGTAGTGTTTCATCTTGCTCTCGGCCAACCGCACCTGGTCGAGGCTGCTGTCGATAGTATCCAGGTGCTGGTTGATGATGCCGACCATCTGGCCGATTTCATCATTCTCGTGGTTCGGTGGAACGGGGAGGCGGACCTTTTCCGGTGCCTTGGGTTCAACTTCTCGCAGGGCCTGGATTACCCGCAACAGCGGCTTGGTCAGAACAAAGTAGAAGATGAACAACAGAATGATGCTGAGCACCAGGCTTTTGATGAAGCCGCTAACCAGGGTATAGGCGGCACGGCTCAGGAATGCGGTGCCGTAGTGGTGCGTATCGATCCTGACTTCGAGCCGACCCAGGGGAATTTCATCAAGCTGGGGTACCCGGAGGTTTTCCGAATATTCGCGGTTGGGACCGAACAGGAAATCGCTTAGCATGCGATAGGTGGAATCACTGGACTCCCGGGTTGAAGCCGCAAGAACGCGCCCGTCGGGATCCACGATCCTGGCATCGACGATGGCCGGATGACGAAGTAGCCCGTCCAGCAGTTCCTTGGCCAGGCGCGTATCGATGTTGTAGGCAATCTGCGAGGCCGGGCTGTAACTGATATCCATCAGCGCCCTGATTTCCTCGTCCATCGTATGGCGGGCGTTGAAGTAATCCAGGGTGACCTGGACCATGTTGAGCAGGATGCCCAACAGCATGGCCAGCAGGACCGTGTTACGGGTCAGTCGGAAAGACAGGCGCTTGGTAAAGGGCATACTCACGATTTAAACGATCCTTGTCTCGACGCTATTACTCTGTATCGAAAACAGCGTTCCATCCTGGAAAAAGTACTCTGCTCCGAACGCATTGCGCCATCCGGTGAACCTAGTCGTCGTAATCCGCTTTCTTTTTCCATTCTTCGTCATGCAGGAAGGAATCCCATTCCTTGTTCAGGCGATGCTTCTCTTCGTCCTGGGTTTTCGGCGCTGCTCCGTTGGCCAGGTCCTCGAGCTCCTTGATACGGACCCTGAAACTTTTGATGGCTTTCAGCGCCATCGGATTATCCTTGGCCTTGCCCAACTCGGTCGACGCCAGGTGATAGGCGTGGATGGCCTTGCGGAACTGCTTTTGGCGCGTATGTTCGCGGGCCTGGGAAACGTGCAGGTCTGCCTGGGTTTTGTGAATCAGGAACAGCACCAGTTTCAGGTTGTGACGCGCCAGTTTACTGTCAAGCCGGCCACGTTTCTGCATCCCTTCGATCATCTTGAACAGCAACTGAAGCTGGCCCTTGACCTCTGCAGCGCGAGCCGGTGAATCGATGCGCTGTGGGGAGCGTTCGTCGGCGTTGTCGTCCATCTGCTGGCGCCGGGTTTTCAGTTCGTCACGCCACTTGCCGACTGGCAAGTCACCTTTGAGTGACTCGGCATCGCGGCACACTTCCTCGCCCCGCATCAGCAGGATCGACTTGAGGTCTTTCGTAAGGTATTGCGGCGGGAGCTCTTCCAGCAACCGGCGGCTGGCGCGGTAACTGTCTTCCAGGGCCTTGGCGCGCCTCGCGCGTTCGATCTTTGCCTTTTCCCGAGCCTGGCTGATTACAATAGCGGCGATCGACAGCAGGACGATGACAGCAAAAAAGATGACGATTGTGGTGGTATCCATGTTTCTGACGGCCGTCTCTCAATACCCAATGCTCGGGGACCGCTGGGGCGGTCCATGGTGGACCGAGTATAGCGCATTACTATCAATCAAAGGGTTAAGTTGTGTGTGTAAAGTAATCAATTAGCAAGATTTGACGTCACCTGCGACAGAAGTCCTAACGGTGCGATGGTTTTTATTTATGTATACCGTATTTTCCATTTTTGTGGTGAATGGTAGTCTGCAGTTTTCTATGGCGTAAACGGGACCTTCTAATGGATATTTCGCGCGTTGACCTCAATCTGCTGGTGTATCTGGATGTACTCCTGCGCGAGAAGAACGTGACCAAGGCTGCCAATCACCTGGGCATCACCCAACCCGCCATGAGCAATGGCCTGCGCCGCCTACGGGACCTGTTCGGTGACCCGTTGCTGGTCCGCACCAGCGAGGGTATGACCGCAACCGAACGTGCGCTGGAGCTTAAACCCCTGGTGCGCAACGTCCTGGCGGATATCGAGCGCGCCGTGCAGGCTAAGTCCGAGTTCGCAGCCGCCGAGAGTCATCGTGTTTTTCGTATCATGGCCAGCGACTACGCTGAATCCTGCCTGATGCCCAGGGTCTTGCGTCGGATTCGCCAGGAGGCACCGCATGTGACTCTGGACGTACTGACGCCCAGTGACGTGAGCTTTCTTGATGTGGAGCAGGGCCGCCTGGATATGGCGATCAACCGTTTTGACAAGCTGCCCCAGTCTTTCCACCAGAAAACCCTGTGGACCGAATATTTCGCCTGCCTGATGAACGCCCGTAACCCGATCCTGAGGGAGCCCTTTACTCTGGATACCTATCTCGATGCCAGCCACATCTGGGTCAGCAAGACCGGTTTCGGCGTCGGTGTTGGGGTAAACCCCAAGGACGTCCAGCGGCTGGGGTGGGTGGATGAGGCCTTGTCGCTGATGGGTCGTAAGCGCCGGATTTCGGTGTTTACCCGTCACTACCAGGTGGCCATGCTGCTGGCCGAGCAGCACGACCTGATTGCAACCCTGCCCAGCCGTGCCGCATGGTTGCAAAAGGATAATCCCAACCTGGTGGTCAAGGTGCCGCCGTTCAGGATTCCGCCGTTCGAGCTGAAAATGGCCTGGAGCCCGTTGCTCCAGCACAATCCCGACCATCAATGGTTGCGTCGTCTGATTATGGATGTGGCGGCGGAAGTAGACACCGAGTTCGCCGAATTCGGCAAGCCCTTCGAAAGCCAGGAACGCGGACCAGCTATCCAGTCAGAGCGGTAGTTCCCGTAATTCCAGAGAGGGTCGAGCAGTATCCCACATACGCTGGAAGGTCTCCGCCTGTAGTTTGACCCGACCGGGATCGGAAAACTTTGCCCAGCCCTCGATATTGTCGAAACGGTGGCGATAGGCCAGGGCCTGGCGATCAGCCAGCAGGAAGGGCTGTTCCGCGGCAGGGTAGTCGCCATTGACCAATCGTAGCTCGATCTTGCTCGGGAGGCGGCGCATGAGTTCGACCAGTTGATGTCGCCGCTGGACCAGTGGCTTATCGTCGTGTATCAGAATACGGATCTCGCACACCCGGTGCCGGCGGGCCATGTCGGAAAAGATGTCCCGCAGCCGTTTGCGATCGTAGAGGTCGTGATCGAGCAGGCGGTCGTAGAGCCAGATGCGCTGGTTGGCTTGCCCGGCAACGGTATCCAGCAAATCCAGGCAGTCCTTCTCAGTTTCGAAGTGCCAGCTGGAGTCATCCCGGCCGGCGACCGTCGGGGCGACGAGTTGGTGAACATCACGGGCCAGGATCTGAGTGGCCGCCAGGCAACGCATGTCGACGTGGGGAATGCCAGCGTCGTCATAGGGGGGCGAACATACATGAAACCCGGCTTGCTCGTAAAAGGGGATGGCGTATTCCTGGGCGCTTAGCCAGAGCTCGTCATAATGGGGTGCTGCTTCCGCCACGAGGTGGCGCAGAATCAGGTCACCGTAACCCTTACCCCGATATTCGCTTAGCACGGCCATACGGCCAATGCGACCGATATCGGTAATGGAAGGCACCAGACGGGCAACTGCAACGGGCGTATTGTCGGGCAGCACGGCGACGAAGTGGTCGGAGATCTCGTCGGTGTCATCCCACTCCAGTTCTGGCGGCACACCTTGCTCGTTGATAAAGACACGCTGACGAATATCACGGATACTGGGGGGTGCCAACTGCCAACTGTATTTGCGGATCTTCAGTTCCATTCGATGTTCCGTTCCACGCGTTCTTCTCCAGGCTCACTCGATAAGGGGCTCTTCAGCTCCAATCAATGTAGAGACTGCCATGGTTGAACAGGGTGACCAACAGTCCTGCGAGGGCCGGGTCCTCGGCTAGCCGGCGCAACTCGACCTGATTGGGTTCCGACCCTGAACACAGCACGGGCGCAATGGCCTGGGCATCGCCACCAAGCATAAAGCGTTCGCCGTCAACGAAGAGGGCGACCTGGTCACCAACGGGCCGATAGGCAAAACGCGATCCCTCGTTCCAGCGCAGTACCTCGCCCGCCTCAAGGGCTTCGACCAGTTGCCCGGCATCGATCGGATCTTCAGGTGCCGCGACGATGTCGTTGCTCTTTGGGGCCGTGGTGTATTGCCCGAGCCAGAGCGCTAGCAGGTCGCGTTGCCCCAGAGCCTCCTCGACGATTCTGGCGACGCCATCCACCGAAGCATCGCTGATCAGGCCCGGGTTGTCCTGCAGTTGCAGTTCGGGATCGCGTAGCAGACGCTCGGCACCCGGCTGGTTGCAGAGGAAGTCGCTGAAGCCCGTCAGGATGTCGTCGTGGCTGGGCGCACGGAAGCCGACGGACAGGGTAATGCAATCGTCCAGGGCGACGCCGTGATGACCGATGCCTGGGGGCAGATAGAGCATATCGCCGGGTTCGAGAACCCGGGTTTCTTCACCTTCCCATTCTTTCAGGATACGCAGTGGCGTGCCCTCGACTCGCGGGGAATCTTCGTTGCACTCGCCACCGAATTGCCACTCACGGCGACCCTGAGCCTGGATTAGGAAGACATCATACTGGTCGTAATGGGGGCCAACGCTGCCGCCTTCCGGCGCGTAGCTGGCCATGATGTCGTCAAGCCGCCAATTGGGAACGAAGCGGAAGCGATCGAGCAGGGGGCTCAGTTCCGGTACCCAATGGTCCAGGCCCTGAATCAATAGCGTCCAGTGTGTCGGGGGCAGGTTTTCAAAGCGTTCCGGCTCGAACGGACCGTTCTCCAGCTGCCAGGGGCGGCCATGGTCGTTCTCGATGACGATCCGGGATTCCACTGCAGATTCGCAGGCCAGCCCGCCCAATTCGTCCGGACTGACCGGCGAAACCAGATCGGGAAAGGCCTGACGAACCAACAGGGGCTTTTTCTGCCAATAATCGCGGAGGAAAACGGCTGCATCGAGGCCGCCTGGAATCTGCATATCAGACGGCCTTCGCCTGGTGGATGGCATTGCCGATGTAGTTGGCAGGGGTCAGGGTTAGCAGCTCATCCTTGGCTGCCTGCGGGATGTCCAGGTTACGAACGAAGTCCTGGATCAGTTCCGGCGTCATGGCCTTGCCGCGCGTAAGCTCCTTGAGTTTCTCGTAAGGCTTTTCGATATTGTAGCGGCGCATCACTGTCTGGATGGGCTCGGCCAGTACTTCCCATGCCTGGTCCAGGTCGGCATCCAGACGCGTAGGATTGACTTCCAGCTTACCCAGGCCTTTTAGCGTTGCCTCGTACGCAATCAGGCTGTGGGCGAAGCCGACGCCCAGGTTGCGCAGTACGGTCGAGTCAGTGAGGTCTCTCTGCCAGCGGGAAATCGGCAGCTTGGCAGAGAGGTGGCTGAGCAGTGCATTGGCGATGCCCAGGTTTCCCTCGGAATTCTCGAAATCGATCGGATTGACCTTGTGCGGCATGGTGGAAGAACCCACTTCGCCGGCAACGGTCTTCTGCTTGAAGTAACCCAGGGAAATATAGCCCCAGATGTCCCGGTCCAGGTCGATCAGGATGGTATTGAAGCGGGCCACTGCATCATAAAGCTCGGCAATATAGTCGTGGGGTTCGATCTGGGTGGTGTATGGGTTCCAGGTGAGCCCCAGGGAGGTCACGAAGGCGGCGGCGTTGGCCGCCCAGTCAACGCCGGGGTAGGCGGACAGGTGGGCATTGTAGTTCCCCACCGCACCATTGATCTTGCCCAGGATCTCCACGCGTTTCACCTGTTCGAGCTGGCGCCGCAGGCGATGGACCACGTTGGCGAATTCCTTGCCCACGGTCGTGGGAGATGCGGTTTGACCGTGGGTGCGCGACAGCATGGGCTGTTCGGCATGCTCGCGGGCCAGTTCGGCGAGCCGGTCGATGATCTTCTGCATGCCCGGCGCAAGGCCCAGGTCAAGTCCCTCTCGCAGCATCAGGCCATGGGAGAGGTTGTTGATATCCTCGGAGGTGCAGGCAAAGTGTACGAACTCGGTAATAGCGTGGAGTTCCGGCGTATCGGCGATCTTCTCCTTGATGAAGTACTCCACCGCCTTCACGTCGTGGTTCGTGGTGCGCTCGATGGACTTGATACGCTCAGCGTCGTTGAGGCTGAACTCCGCGACCAATTTGTCGAGTACCGTGTTGGCTTCATCGGACAACTCGGGTACTTCTGTTATACCCGGATGGGCGGCAAGTTGTTGTAGCCAGCGGATCTCCACTGTGACGCGGTTCCTGATCAGGCCATACTCGCTAAAGATTTCGCGAAAAACGCGGACTTTTTCGCCGTACCGGCCGTCAACCGGCGAGATGGCGGTCAGGGACGTCAATTCCATCGGAAACCTCTCGAAAGATCGTGCAGTTACCGCAGCCAATAATCATCACGGCGGGAGCTCGCGAAGGAGCCCACCGAAACTGATCTAGCGCTGCTGTTGAAAATGGCGCCTATGATACACCACGCTGGGTATGTTCGGGGAGTCGAATTAGGAGGGCTCTGATCACGCCGATTGGCCAAGTTCCTTAGTGGAAGACCGACTGGTTGGCCTGCTCGGATAGGCGTCGAGCCATCTCCACCACGCGTTTGCGGTAGAACACCAGGTGCCAGCGCCGCCCACCGATCTGGCGCCAGAGCACGGCTGAACGAATGCCAGCCAGTAGCAGTGCGCGAATGCGTGCGGCGTTCTCTTCGACCCGAAGTTGGGTGGGATCTCCGGTCACCTGGATACGGAGCCGGAAGGTGCTGATCGTATCGGTGTAGACCGAGGCCAGGTTGTTGACCAGGTTCATGTGGTTATAGCCGAAATGATCCGCGGTGTGGCGGGCCTGGTCGATACGGCTGCCGATAATGCGCAACATGTCCTTGTGTTTGCGCAGGCGGGATTCGAGGTGCACGAGGTTGAGTGCGTAACGCAGGATCTCGATATCCTGCTGACCCTCCTGTTTCTGTAGCAGGCTGCTCAGGACGGCCAGGCCTTCCCGGAGATCGCTCAGTTCGCCGTACACACTCAAGGTGTTCGGAGGGTTCGAGATGAACAGCGAACGGATACAGGTTTCGAAAGTGGACGGCGCGCACTGCCCGCGATGGGCGATCTGTTGTACCAGGGCCGCGGACTGGAAAACGCCGGCCAGGGCCAGGGTCTGCTCTTCTAGGGATCGACTCAACGCTACCTCGCTTTCTGTTGCGGCCTTCGCCGTTCTTATCCTGTGGGTTTATTTGACGGGCGAGTTGCTCAGGCAGACTTGGCCTGGGAAACCTCGGGTTCGTCCTTGTCGTCGCGCCAGGTTGTCTCGATGACGCCGCCACCCAGGCAGACGTCACCGTCATAGAATACGACGGATTGACCGGGTGTCACCGCGCGCTGGGCCTCGTCGAAGATCACGCGGCAACCGGTACCTTCAACTCGAACCCGGCAGGCCTGGTCGGGTTGGCGATAACGGGTCTTGGCGTGGCAGCGGAATTCCGTTGCCGGGGGCCGCGCGGCCACCCAATCAACCGGACCACTGACCAGCCCTCGGGCGAATAACAGGGGATGCTGTTTGCCCTGGACGGCGATCAGGACGTTGCGATCCAGATCCTTTTCCGCGACATACCAGGGATCGTCGTTGTAGTTGCTGAGGCCGCCAATACCCAAACCCTGGCGCTGGCCTATGGTGTGATACATCAAGCCCTGGTGCCGGCCGATCACGTCACCGGTCGGGGTTTCGATGTTGCCGGGTTGGGCGGGAATGTACTGTTTGAGAAAATCCCGGAATTTGCGTTCGCCAATGAAGCAGATTCCCGTGGAGTCCTTCTTGTCGTGGGTGACCAGGCCCGCAGCCTCCGCGACGCGACGGACTTCCGGTTTCTCGATTTCGCCCACCGGGAACAGGGTGCGCGCAATACGCTCGCCGGAAACGGCGTGCAGGAAATAGCTCTGATCCTTATTGGGGTCAAGCCCCTTGATCAGCCGGGCGACGCCGTCCTCGCCAATGTCTCTGCGCGCGTAGTGGCCCGTCGCGATGTAGTCGGCGCCCAGAGTGACGGCATAATCCAGAAAAGCGCGGAACTTTACTTCCTTATTGCACAGGATGTCCGGATTGGGCGTACGGCCGGCTCGGTATTCCGACAGGAAGTGCTCGAACACACGATCCCAGTATTCTGCCGCGAAGCTTGCAGTATGCAAGGGGATGCCGATTTTGTCGGCCACCATCTGGGCATCGGCAAGATCGGTCATAGCGGTGCAGTATTCGGTGCCGTCGTCCTCGTCCCAGTTCTTCATGAACAGGCCTTCAACGGCGTAGCCCTTCTCTTTGAGTAGCAGGGCTGCTACGGAGGAGTCCACACCGCCGGACATGCCGACGATGACCCGGGTATTGCGATTGTCTTGGGGCGTGTGTTGAGTCATGACGATTCAGACGTGTTCGATAGCCGTAAAAACAGAATGATTGGTGCGCATTCTAACAGCTTTAGCTATCGCACGTGATCCGTAGTTGCGGCTAGCGCTATGGGGGTTAGCCGGCGGGATCAACGATAACCGAAAGTGGAAAGCGGCGTCCGGCCAGGTAGTCCTCGATGCATTTCAGGACCAGCGGGCTGCGCAGCTTCTCCTGGCGCTCCCGCAACTCGTCGTAGGTCAGCCAGTGCGCAGCAATGATGTCGTCATCCAGCTCTTCGGTTGCCTGCTTCAGGACATCCGCGACGAAACAGAAGCGGTAGTAAGTCGCATCGTTGGCTGGTGCGACGTAGGTATAGAGCCCCAGGAAATGGCGGGGTTCGACTTCCCAGCCGGTTTCTTCCAATGCTTCCCGGCGTGCTGCATCCAGGATGCCTTCGTGCTCCTCTACATGTCCGGCGGGCTGGTTGAAGACGATCCGGCCGCGACTGCGTTCTTCCACCATCAGGAAGCGTCCGTCCTTCTCTGCAATGACGGCGACGGTAGCGTGGGGTTTCCAGGTCATTCAGCGATTCCTTTTCTTGGTCTTCCAGACGCCCTTCGATCGTCGTCCGTTTGAGTGGTTGGAGGTGTCGCGCGGCGCTTGTGGTAAATGGACTTCCTGCTTCCGGCTCTGTCCCGGGCGCAGGCCGTCAATGCGCCAGTCACCTATGGCTATCCTTATCAATCGCAATGTGGGGAAACCGACTGCGGCAGTCATACGCCTGACTTGCCGGTTGCGGCCTTCCGTTAGCGTGAGCTCGATCCAACTGGTCGGTACGCTGGCACGATAACGCACTGGCGGCTTGCGCGGCCATATTGCCGGCTCCTCGATGCGTAAAGCCCTGGCCGGTTGCGTGGGGCCATCCTTCAGATCTACGCCGATCTTCAGATGTTCCAGCGCTTCGTGGGTAATTTCGCCCTCCACCTGGACCCAGTAGGTCTTGGCCATCTTTAATCTGGGTGAGGCAATGCGATGTTGCAGGGCGCCATCGTCTGTCAACAACACCAGGCCTTCGGAATCGTAATCCAGTCGACCGGCAGGATACACGTCACCAATGTCGACGAAGTCGGCAAGCGTGGGGCGGCCGTCCTTATCAGTGAACTGGCACAGAACGTTAAAGGGCTTGTTTAGCAGAATCAGGTTGGCCATGGAGTGACGCAGTAAAGTGAATGGTGTACCAAGCTAAAACTACCTTATACGGCGCAAACCGTCCGTGAGCATGTAGTAATGCTTGTCCAGCCAACATATGGGTTGGGGCGGCAAGGCGTTCCACCACTGACCCCCTCCTATATCCTGCACGATCATGGCAAGCGAGGAAAATTATCCCAATATCACGGAGGCAGCTCATGGGATACCAGAAAATATCCCGCGTAGTGTGCACATTGGGTTGTCGTGCGTCGACTAAATGGGAATAAAAGGCCTATGCCTATGTAGGAACAGGATTGGCCTTTCATGGAGATTCATTATTGAAATTATTGCTGGTGGGGCGAGGGTTGGTGTTCAGAAAGCGGGGAACGGCATGTTCGAAACCGTGAATTTCAACAGCACGACATCGCTTCGAGTCTCTATGAAAGACCCGAGCTGCAATTCACCTTTCAACGACCTTTGCCAGCCAGGGCTGGCAAGGCCACCATCAATGTCACTGGTCAGGCGTGAGCGGACCGCAAGTGATTGCTGTCGGTCTCCGATTCCTTCGCATCTTCCGACTCTGAGCTGGAATGCTCGGAATTGGCAGCTTGCTGGGAATGGCTGGGCTCACGTTTTTCAAGTCGATCCAGAGGAACGATATTTATCGCATGCGTCCCTTTGTCACTCGGTTTCTTGTCAAAACTAACCGTTTGACCGGCTTTAAGCGTCTTATAGCCATCCATTTGTACGGCCGAGAAATGAGCGAAGAGGTCTTCGCTACCGCCATCCTCTATAATAAAGCCGTAACCCTTGGCGTTATTGAACCACTTCACTTTGCCTTGAGGCATGATTCACTCCCTTGTTTTCCTGCTCGTCTTATTGTTGTTTTTCATTAAGTTGCGAACTACCGGTATTCGGCCATCTGACCGCTAAAACCGGCCGAACCGAGTCCTCGGTTCGGGTTTACACAATTTTACAATGCTGAATCTACTGTTGACCAGTATTGCTACAGAGTCAATACCAAAATGCTGGTTGAGCGCCCCGGAGAGGCGTTAATATGAAATTGATCGAGATACAGGCGCGCCCTGGATGATGTCCAGGTGGTCACTGGCTTTCAGCGCGGTTTACAATCGAGTCGTAACAGGCAGGGCCTGGGCATACCAAGATGCTGGTTGCCCTTCGAGAAACAGGTAGCTATTCGCAAAGCTGTTTATCAGGCAAAAGCTGGCCACGCGTCAAAAAGATTGTAAGCTGGAGGCTCCATAGCCCCGCAATGCTTTTTATCATCACCCTAGACAGATTAATCTTGAAAACTGGCTCCTGGGGAACCACCTTCAGTTAGGGAGCGGAACTTGCCTCGCTTCCCAGTATCTAAAATCCGGTAATGAACCATGCGGAACATCGAGAATTCTCTACTAATATTGAATCAGAAGGAGGATGAACAGGACCCGGACCGCGAAGACGGTCTGGTCGTCTCTCCGGAGAAACCTGCGCTCAAGCGTCCCGCACGCTTCCGCGTGATTCTCCTCAACGACGATTACACGCCGATGGACTTTGTCGTTGATGTCCTGATGAAATTCTTCGGCATGAATGAAGAGAAGGCGACGCAGGTGATGCTGCTCGTCCATACGCAGGGAAAAGCCGTATGTGGGGTATACACCCGAGACATCGCGGAAACCAAGGCAGCACAGGTGAACCAGTACTCGTCTGAGTGCGAGCACCCACTGCTTTGCGAGATCGAACGTGCGGACTGATTAGACCTTTGGGGTGGCCCATGCTAAGCAAAGATCTGGAAATTACGCTGAACACTGCGTTCAAGAATGCCCGGGACAAGCGTCATGAGTTCATGACAGTCGAGCACCTGTTACTGGCTCTGCTGGACAATGACTCCGCGGTGGGTGTCCTCAAGGCATGTGGCGCAGATCTTCAGCGGCTTCAGGAGGAACTCCTGGAGTTCGTGGACTCAACCACACCCCTAATTCCACACAATGACAGCGAGCGTGAGACCCAGCCCACCCTGGGATTCCAGCGCGTCCTACAACGGGCCGTATTCCACGTTCAGTCTTCCGGCAAGAAGGAAGTGACTGGTGCAAACGTGCTCGTGGCCATCTTCAGCGAACAGGAAAGTCAGGCCGTCTATGTTCTGAAAAAACAGAACATCGCCCGCATCGATGTCGTCAACTACGTCTCGCACGGAATTTCTCGGGTGCAGGGAAGTGACGAGCAGGAAGGTGGCGGCGCAGATCATACCCAGGAAGAGATGGGTGAGGACGGCGCATCATCCAAGCCGCTGGAAAGCTATGCAACGAATTTGAACGAGCAGGCGCGTCAAGGCCGGATCGACCCGTTGATCGGGCGCGAACATGAAGTGGAGCGTGTGGTCCAGATCCTGGTGCGCCGCCGCAAGAACAACCCTCTGCTTGTGGGTGAGGCTGGCGTCGGCAAGACTGCGATCGCTGAGGGCCTCGCCAAGCGTATCGTCGACGGTCAAGTGCCGGATGTGATTTCCGATGCCATCGTCTATTCGCTGGACCTCGGCGCGCTCCTGGCCGGTACCAAATATCGCGGTGATTTCGAAAAGCGCTTCAAGGGACTGCTCGCCGAGCTCAAGAAAGTGGAACACGCGATTCTCTTTATCGACGAAATCCATACGATCATCGGGGCAGGATCAGCATCCGGCGGTGTGATGGATGCATCCAATCTGCTCAAGCCGCTGCTGAGCTCGGGCGAGATCCGTTGTATCGGGTCCACGACGTTCTCCGAGTTCCGCGGTATTTTCGAGAAGGACAGCGCCTTGGCACGACGCTTCCAGAAGATTGATGTCAACGAGCCCAGTGTCGAGGATACCTACCAGATCCTGCGCGGTCTCAAGTCTCACTTCGAGAAGCATCATGATCTGAAGTATACCGATAAGGCCTTGCGTGTCGCCGCGGAGTTGGCGGATCGCTACATCACCGACCGGCATCTGCCGGACAAGGCGATCGACGTGATCGATGAAGCCGGTGCCCGCCAGCGGCTACTGCCAAGCAACAAGCGACGTAAGGTCATTGGCGTGTCGTCGATCGAGGATGTGGTGGCAACCATCGCGCGGATTCCGCCGAAGAGCGTATCCACTAGCGATAAGGACCTGCTGCGTAACCTCGAGCGGGATCTCAAGATGGTGGTCTTCGGGCAGGACCGGGCGATCGAATCCCTGTCCACGGCGATCAAGTTGGCCCGTGCCGGTCTGAAAGCACCTGAGAAACCGGAAGGTGCCTTCCTGTTCGCCGGTCCGACCGGTGTGGGCAAGACCGAGGTGACGCGTCAGTTGGCGAAAGTGTTGGGTATCGAATTGGTGCGCTTCGACATGTCCGAGTACATGGAGCGTCATACGGTATCCCGCCTGATCGGTGCGCCTCCGGGCTATGTTGGTTTTGATCAGGGCGGCCTGCTGACGGAAGCGGTAAACAAGCAGCCGCACTGTGTGTTACTGCTGGACGAGATCGAGAAGGCGCATCCGGAAGTATTCAACCTTCTGCTGCAGGTCATGGACCACGGCACGTTGACCGACAACAACGGTCGCAAGGCGGACTTCCGCCACGTGATCCTGGTGATGACCACCAACGCCGGCGCCGAGTCCATGAGCCGCCGCTCGATCGGCTTCAGCGAGCAGGACCACAGCACGGACGGCATGGAAGTCATCACCAAGACCTTCACGCCTGAGTTCCGCAACCGCCTGGATGGCATTATCCAGTTCGAGGACCTCAACCGGGATACCATCACCCATGTGGTGGACAAGTTCCTTACGGAGCTTCAGGCCCAGTTGGACGAGAAACGTGTCGTTCTGCATGTGGACGACGACGCCAAGCGGTGGCTGGCGGAAAAGGGCTACGATGTCACCATGGGGGCCCGTCCGATGTCCCGCCTGATCCAGGACAAGATCAAGCGGCCGTTGGCGGAGCAGATCCTCTTCGGCGCACTGGCCGAGAGCGGTGGCGAGGTGCATGTTCATCTCGAGGGCGACGAACTGGTCTTCGAGTACGAGAACGAGCCGGCCGAAGCCGTCTGATCCTGCCGGATTCCAGGTGTCAGCAAACCCGCTCCGTTGGAGCGGGTTTTTTATGGCCTCCGATAGGCCTTCTTTCACTGAGGGTTGTGATGGATCGGGATGACTTGGAGCCTGAAATAGAAAAGCCCCAACAAATTGGGGCTTTTCTTAAGATCGTTCCAGTCGCTTGCTTGCTCTCCAAACCCGTTGGTGCGTTACGTTGCAGTACAATCGAAATGCAGAACAGGTGGGGCGGTGTGGAGCGATTAGCGGGCGCGGTAAACGATACGGCCTTTGCTCAGGTCATAGGGAGTCAGCTCGACCTTGACCTTGTCGCCAGTCAGGATGCGAATATAGTTCTTCCGCATCTTGCCGGAGATATGTGCAGTCACAACGTGGCCGTTGGCCAGCTCGACGCGAAACATCGTGTTTGGAAGAGTGTCGACAATGACGCCTTCCATTTCAATGACATCAGATTTTGCCATTCAGTAGAAACCTCACAATTTTCAAACGTATGTCTGTCGTATTGGCTGTAGACCTACTACATCGGGTCGATGCGGGTAAAAATCAAGCCAACACACGCCATTCTGTTAATCGCTGTCTTATAAATGAGCGCAATTCTGCCTGAATCCTGAGCGTATAGCAAAAGCCGACACCACACTTATTCCGAGGATTGTCGGGAGTAAGGCCTGTTTAATGGCTAGGCGCTGGCGATCAACTGTTGCCAGTGACCGCCGACCAATGCCTCCAGCGGTTTGAAGCGGGCTTTGTAGTTCATCTTCCGGCACTCGCGAATCCAATAGCCCAGGTAGAGGAAGGAGAGGCTCCGGCGACGAACTTCCTCGATCTGCCAGAGGATGGCGAGTGTACCCAGGCTGCGGTCGTCCTCGTCCGGATCGAACAGCGTATAGATCGCGGAGAGGCCGTCGTCCAGTGCGTCGACCACGGCCAGGCCGATCAGGCGTTCACCCTGCCACATTTCCAGGAATTCGCTCTGGTTGGCGCCTTCCACCAGGAACGAAGTGAACTGTTCCCGCGAAGGTGGATACATATCCCCATCAAAATGTCGCTGCTCGATATAGCGCGCGTAGAGCTGATAGTAGTTTTCCTGGAAGCGGGCAGGAGACAGCCGGAACCTGAGGTCTTCGTTGCGCTTCCAGACGCGGCGTTGGGAGCGGTTCGGTTCGAATTGCTCTGCATCCAGCCTCACGGGGATGCATGCATTGCAGGTTTCGCAATGTGGCCGATAGTAGTGGGAACCACTGCGGCGGAAGCCCAGTGCCGTCAACTGACTGTACAGCCGCTTGTCGACGTGGGCACGGGGGTCGACGAACATCGTGGTGGCTTCACGGTCGGGAAGATAGCTGCAGTCATGCGGCGGCGTGGCGAAGAAAACCAGCGTCTTGAGGCTGCTCATCAGGGACACCTCTCACTCATCACCGCTTTGGGGCCAAGGATTATCCAATGCCCACAAACGGTGGCCGGGCTGTTTGCCGATGTTTTCCCCCAGTATAGTTAAAAATCTGGAGCGCGGGATACACCGCGCCCCGAGGCTGATCAAGTGGCCGTTTTCCACCTGGCAGTCCATCATCGAATAGCCCCAGCTCCGTAGCTGCCGGGCGACATGGGCAAAGACGACCTTGGATGCGTTATCCTCCCGCGTGAACATGGACTCGCCGAAGAAGCAGCGACCGATACCGACGCCATAGAGGCCGGCAGCGAGTTCGCCGTTGGCGTTCCAGGCTTCGAAGGAGTGGGCGAGGCCAAGTCGATGTAGCCTCCGGTAAGCCTTTTCCATTTCATTGGTAATCCAGGTGCCTTCCTCGCGGACCTCGGCGCAGCCCCGGATGACGCCGGCAAAATCCTGGTCGATAGTGATCCGGTAGCGTCCCTGATTCAGAGTTCGCCTTAGTCGCCTGGATATGTGGATCTCGTCAGGAAAGAGTACGCAGCGGGGATTGGGCGACCACCAGAGAATCGGTTGTTCCTCGCTGAACCACGGAAAGATGCCGCTACGGTAAGCGAGTTCGAGGCGTTCCGGAGATAGGTCTCCGCCGATTGCGAGCAAGCCGTCCGGCTCCTCCAGTGCCTCATTGGGCGAGGGAAACCAGAGTTCGTCGGGATCAAGCCAGGGCAAAGAGGTCATTGTTAGGTCGGATACTCCTTGGCGCGCCGGCGGTTGTTATCCATGCAAAGCCTAGCATGCAGCAGGAAGTTCACACGAGTGAAATCAGGCTGGGCCCCGGACCATTCGGCCCGGGACGATGCGGTGGCGCGTCAATCAATCAGTCAGCTGGTCCAGGAATTTCTCAGCGTCCAGAGCAGCCATGCAGCCGAAACCGGCAGAGGTGACGGCTTGGCGGTAGACGTGATCCGCCACGTCGCCCGCGGCGAATACCCCGGGAACGCTGGATTGCGTAGCCATTCCCTCGAGGCCGGAGCGAATGCGGATATAGCCGTTATCCATATCCAGTTGGCCCTCGAACAGATCGGTATTCGGTTTGTGGCCGATGGCGATGAATACGCCCGCCAGTTCAAGGTCGCGGGTCTCGTCAGACGTGGTGCTCTTGATGCGGATGCCGGTAACGCCAGTGGCGTCGCCAAGCACCTCGTCCAGGGTGTGATCCCAGATGATCTTTACGTTGCCGTTCTTCTCTTTCTCGAACAGTTTGTCCTGGAGGATCTTTTCGGCGCGTAGTTTGTCACGGCGGTGAACCAAGGTAACCTCGTCGGCAATATTGGAGAGGTACAGCGCTTCTTCAACCGCTGTATTGCCGCCACCGATAACCGCAACCTTCTGCTTGCGGTAGAAGAAACCGTCGCAGGTGGCGCAGGCAGACACACCCTGTCCCTTGAACTTCTCTTCGGAATCCAGGCCGAGGTACATGGCGGAAGCGCCGGTGGCAATGATCAGTGCGTCACAGGTGTACTCGCCGCTGTCGCCCTTGAGGCGGAATGGACGTTGGTTCAGGTCGGCTTCATTGATGGTGTCGTAAACGACCGAAGTCTCGAAACGCTCCGCATGCTTGAGCATGCGCTGCATCAGCTCGGGGCCCTGCACACCGTCATTGTCACCCGGCCAGTTGTCCACGTCAGTTGTAGTCGTGAGCTGGCCGCCGACTTCGATACCGGTAATCAGGGTTGGGTTCAGGTTGGCGCGGGCGGCATAGACAGCAGCGGTGTAGCCGGCAGGTCCGGAACCCAGAATGATCAGTCGGGAGTGGTTGACTTCGCTCATGATGTGTTCTCTCTTGAAATGTGCCTGACGGGCGGCGGGACATCCCTAGGACAACTTTCGAGAAATCCCATCGCCCTCAGGAGACCAGGCAATCCTCGATAAACGCCACCCGTTTTGTAAATGGGGGCGAGCATACCACGATCCCGCAGTCGGCCCGAATTGTTTGGCGCAATATCTTTTATTGCACCGAACTATGTACTGCCTCCGGCTTAAAGTGTCTGCGCCGGACGAAGGCGTCGCTGTCGATCGATTTGCTTTCCGCTAAGCGGATATGACGGCAAATAAGGGGATTTCAAGCGGCGCCTTTCAGGCCAGCACTGGCACCTGTTCCAGCAGCAGCTTGACCCGCTGAAGGCTTTGGCTGGACTCGCCCTGTTCCAGTCGGTGACGAGCCACTGCTGGTAGTACAGCCTGGATGTCGTCCGGCAACACATGATGTCGGCCATCCATAAGGGCCCAGGCTTTTGCCGCCCGAATCAAGCCCAACCCGGCGCGGGGGGAAAGGCCATACAGGACACCGGGCATCCGCCGGCTCTGCTGAAGGATGCGTTGAACATAGTCGAGTAACGCGGGGCTGGTCGAGATGCGTTCCACACCTTGCTGCAGCGTGTGCAGGTGGTCACCGGTGACCAGTGGCTGGAGTGCGGAAATGAGGCTCCGACGATCGGTGCCTTCCAGTAGCTCACGCTCAGCCCTGGGATCGGGGTAGCCGAGTTCGATACGCATCAGGAATCGGTCGAGTTGGGATTCCGGCAAGGGGTAGGTCCCACCCTGTTCCAATGGGTTCTGGGTCGCGATCACGAAAAAGGGCGCAGGTAACGGACGGGTTTCGCCTTCGATGG
Source organism: Marinobacter nanhaiticus D15-8W (assembly GCF_036511935.1). Taxonomy (NCBI): domain Bacteria; kingdom Pseudomonadati; phylum Pseudomonadota; class Gammaproteobacteria; order Pseudomonadales; family Marinobacteraceae; genus Marinobacter; species Marinobacter nanhaiticus. Next base: position 2,348,803 of record NZ_AP028878.1, read on the forward strand.
AAACCTGGCGTTCCTCCATGGCCTCAAGCAACGCGCTCTGGGTTCGTGGCGAGGCACGGTTGATCTCATCGGCCAGCACAACCTGGGAGAAGATTGGTCCTTGATGGAATACGAGGCTACCCGCTTCCTTGTCGTACATGGAAAAACCGAGGACATCCGCCGGAAGCAGGTCATTGGTAAACTGGATGCGGGTATAGCTCAGATCCATGACGCGGGCGATGGCGTGGGAGAGGGTAGTCTTGCCCATGCCCGGTATATCCTCGATCAGCAGGTGGCCCCGGGCCAGCAGGCAGCAGACGGCCAGGCGTACCTGACGGTCTTTACCCAGGAGAATGGCGTTCAGGCGGTCAACGGTGGCATCAACGAGTTTTTTCATGGGGCTATCAGTCCCGTACCCGTTTCAAGATATCGCCGTAGGCGTCAATGCGCCGATCACGGAAATGCGGCCAGATGCGCCGAATATTCTCACTACGCTCGCGATCTATCGTGGCGTAGAGGACGCACTCGTCGGTTTCGTTGGCGCGAGCCAGGAATTCACCCTGGGGACCGCAAACGAAACTGTTGCCCCAAAAGCGGATGCCGTCGCCGAGGCCCTCCGGGTGGGGCTCGATACCAACGCGGTTGGGGGCTATGACTGGCAGGTTGTTTGCCACAGCGTGGCCTCTCTGCACGGTGACCCACGCTTCAAGCTGACGCGACTGCTCGTCGGCCTCGTCGGTCACGTCCCAGCCGATCGCGGTGGGGTAGATCAATATTTCCGCGCCTGCCAGGGCCATCAGGCGAGCGGCTTCGGGATACCATTGGTCCCAGCAGACCAGTACACCCAGGCTGCCGACAGAGGTGCGTATGGGCGTAAAGCCGTTACGGCCATCGTTGAAGATGGCGTCGCCCGGCGTGAAATAGAATTTTTCGTAGAACCCCGGATCGTCGGGAATATGCATTTTGCGATAGAGGCCGGCGAGGCTTCCGTCCGTCTCGAAGACCACTGCCGTGTTGTGGTACACACCGTTCATCCGGCGCTCAAAGATTGAACCGACGAGTACGATGCCCAGTTCTGCGGCAAGGGCGCCCAGGCGATCAGACGTCGGTCCCGGAATCGGTTCGGCCAATTCGAATACTGCGGTGTCTTCGTTCTGGCAGAAATAAAGGGTGGCGTGCAGTTCCTGCAGGACTACCAGCTGAGCACCATTGCTGGCTGCTTCCCGGACTAAACGCTCGGAAGTTGCCAGGCTCGTGGCCTTGTCATTGCTACAGGTTTGCTGGATCGCCGCGACCTTGAGTTCGCGTTTCTGGCTCATGGCTTAACGACTCCCTCGGGCAGTTGCATGGTGACGCAGTGCAGGCTGCCATGCTGATGGATCAATGGGCGGCAGTCGATGGGAATGATGTCTCGATCCGGGAAAATCGCACCCATGACGCGGATGGCCTCTTTGTCCTGGGGTACGTCGTAAGTCGGTAGCAGGACGGCGCCGTTAACGATCAGGAAATTTGCGTAGGTCGCGGGTAGTCGCTCGCCCTCGTCTCCATAGCAGGCGTTCGGCCAGGGCAGTGGCGTCAGGCGATAGGGCTGCTCGCCGGCATCGCGGAACTGCTGGAGTTCCGCTTCCATTGCCCGCAACGCGGCATAGTGTTCGTCATGTTCGTCGTCGCAACGTACGTAGCAGATATGGTTGGGCGCGCAGAAACGGGCCAGCGTATCGATGTGGCTGTCGGTGTCATCGCCGGCAAGGTAGCCGTGATTGAGCCAGAGTACGCGTTCGGCACCGAGGGATTCCCTCAGTCTGCCCTCGATTTGTGTGCGGTCCAGTCCGGGATTACGGCTGGTGGCGAGCAGGCACTCGCTGGTGGTCAGCAATGTGCCCTGGCCATCCGATTCGATGGAGCCACCTTCCAGCACGAAGTCCACCGGCACCAGCGGCGTATTGCCGAACAAGCCACCTTCGCTGAGACGGCGGTTAAGGACATCGTCCTTGTCCCAGGGGAATTTGTCGCCCCAGGCGTTGAAGCGGAAATCCAGCAGTTGGCATTGGCCTTCGTCGTCGATGGCAATAGGGCCATGATCCCTGGCCCAGGTATCGTTGGCAGGAGCTGTCACGCTGAGCACGCGCCCTGGGTATGCCTGCGCCGCCGCCCACTGGTTGAGTGAGTCGGTAAGGGCGGTCGTCTTGGCACCGTCCTCGCAGCTGAGGATCAGGTGCTGGAAACGCAGGACAGCTTTAGCTATGGCCTCGAACACGGGTTCGACCTGGTCGAGAGTATCCAGCCAATCGGTTCCGGCGTGCGGCCAGGTCAACATTACGGCGCTTTGTGGCGCCCATTCAGCGGGCATTCGGCGGGACATGCTCAAAACGTACTCACCTGTATCCATTTGGCAGGCCGGAGGCCCGGACTAGCCAGGACGGCAACGTTGGGCAAGCCCAACCCCGTCCCGGCGTGGTATGAGCAGCGGGCTGCGTTTAAAAGGGCGCTATTCTACCCGCTTGCGGCCGGGGTGCCACCAGAATGTTGGGGGCTGAGACCCCAGCCCAGCCTGCGAAGTTCCTGTTCGCCGTGAGGATTATCTCGATTCAGGCTTCATCACTGCATGAATTACGTGGTCGTACTCGAAATAGACGACAAACTCTTCATAAAACCATTGCGTAATGGGAGGGTTGCCCACTGGCCCTTTCACGCCTTGTGGTTGCCCGAAACTGGCGCGAACCTGTTCCTGGGTCTGGCCATGACGCGGCATCTGGACGGTTGCCCGGTCTGCGCCTTGCTGCATTACGGGGGTCTTGAGCTGTTCGGCATGGGCCTGGAATGCACCAGTCATCATCAATCCGCCCATCAACAGGGCGCACCCCATACGGCGAAACAGGGATGTGCGACTAAAACGGCTACTGCATGCGTTCTGGATTTTCATGACTCGGTACACCTTCAAAGGTCATTAATCTTAAGCACAGCCGACCTGGCAGACTCGGTTTGCGGTAGGAGCGCATGATCCATGCGATTTGGATTCCCGGAGCCCGTCCCTGGCAATGTCTGCTAAGCGTTGTTTTGGTTACGTAAATTTATTATCGATAAAACACTACTACAGGTTATGTTCCAAGGGAATATTGCCCAGGTAACGGTTGGTGAACCGGCGTCGAATGTTGGAGTGAAGGGTCAAGTAGATGGGGTTGGGGAATTGTCTGCAGACTCCCGCTGGCGCTGCCGGATCTGCGAGCGCATAACGTGGCGGGCGATCTGTTGACGGTCGGCATCCTCCAGAGCGCGGAATTCGGTATGCAGCCAACGCCGGCCCTGGTCGTCATGGCTAACGGACACGATCTCGACCGTGCCTTGGGGCCTGTAGAGTTCCGGGGGCAGGGTGAGGCGTACAGCCAGGCGCTTGCCTGCGACGAACTGCGGATCGTTGTTGGGGAAGGCGACGCCGCCTTCGCCGAGCGTTGCCTCGATCCAGCGGTCCGGTTGCAACGGATTTTGCTCAAAGGCCATAATGCGCGCCAGCGTGTCGACCTTGGTGTTGAAGGACTTCATCAGATTGGCCAGTAGCCGGTCTCGTTCGGCCAGGCTGGCCAGTTGGCTGCGCACGTCCTGATCGATACGCCGTAGTTCGTCGTGAAGGGGCGCCAGGTGCCCGTCACCAAAGGGATCGTCAGGAGGGCTCGCGTGTTCATCGGCAACGGACCTGATTTCAAGACCGATCCTGTCGTGAATCCTGAAAAAGTCACGTCGGTCTTCGTTGGGGTTCGGAATCATTGCAAAACTCCTGGACACCTGGATTTAGGAAACCCTTGTTGGGAAACCTTTGGCAGGAAACCTCTCTAAGAGAATACGTAGCGCAGGGCGCCTGTGCATTTAAGCAAGTTTAACAGCAGATCGGCTCCCTGCGGGGTCGGTGCATCATCGACTTCGGGGAAGCGGTAGGCCCTCATTCATGTTCAAGCCTTTATCTTTTTCCATTGGGCTGCGTTACACGGCAGCCAAGCGGCGCAATCACTTCATTTCATTTATTTCCCTGACGTCCATTATCGGTCTGATGCTCGGCGTTGCGCTGCTGATCATCGTATTGTCGGTCATGAACGGTTTCGACCGGGAGCTGCAACAGCGCATCCTGGGTATGGTGCCCCATGCAACCATTCAGGGGCAGAGCACAGTGGACGACTGGCAGCGTATCGACCGGCTGGCAACGGAAAACCCGGAAGTCATTGCAGCGGCACCCTTTATCCGCGGACAGGGGATGGTTACAGGCTCGGGGAATGTCCACGGCGTTCTGCTCAATGGGATCATCCCGGAGGAAGAACGCCAGGTGTCGATCATCGAAAACCACATGGAGCAGGGCTCGCTGGACGATCTGCGTCCGGGGGAGTTCGGTATCATCGTCGGACGTTTGCTGGCGGCGAACCTGCGTTTACAGATTGGCGACAAAGTGACGGTGGTCCTGCCGGAGGCGTCGATTACCCCGGCGGGCGTGCTGCCGCGACTCAAGCGCTTTACCGTCAAAGGTATTTTTAGTGTGGGCGCCGAACTGGATGGCAGCTATACCCTGATCCATATGGACGATGCCTCCAAGCTAATGCGTACCAATGGCAAGGCGGAAGGCGTTCGCCTGCTGATGGACGACCTGTTCAAGGCGCCCCGCGTTGCCGAGAACGTGGCGCGAAGCCTTGGGGGGCGCTATTACGTCTCGGACTGGACGCGCACCCACGGCAATCTGTTCCAGGCGATACGCATGGAGAAGACCATGATCGGCCTGCTGTTGATGTTCATCATCGCGGTTGCCGCCTTCAACGTTGTTTCGACGCTCGTCATGGTTGTCACCGACAAGACGGCGGATATTGCCATCCTGCGCACCATGGGCGCCACACCGGGTCGCATTATGCGAATCTTTATCGTCCAGGGCGCGGTCATTGGTGTGGTTGGGGTCCTGGTGGGCACCATCCTGGGCATCCTGGGTGCGGAGAACATCAGCGCCATTATTGGCTGGATCGAGAATGTACTGGGTATGAAGTTCCTGAGCCCTGACGTCTATTTCATCAGCTACCTGCCATCCCAGCTCCAATGGGAAGACGTGTTCATTATCAGTGGGTCGGGGCTAGCCATGGCCCTGCTTGCAACCATCTATCCGGCATGGCGGGCATCCCGTGTCGATCCGGCGGAGGCCCTGCGCTATGAGTAATGCTGCCCAAACCCAGGGCGAGCAGGCCCTGGTTATCGATTGCCGTGAGATTACGCGCACCTATCGGCAGGGTCCTACGGAGCTGACGATCTTCTCGGATATTTCCCTCGAGGTCGCGGCCGGCGAAACCGTCGCGATCGTCGGCAGCAGTGGTGCAGGCAAGACGACGTTGCTGAACCTGCTTGGCGGGCTCGACAAACCGACGTCGGGTCACATTTCCATTTGTGGCGTGGACATCCACGCTTTACGCGAGAAAGGGCGGGCGGGTTTTCGTAACCGGCAACTGGGTTTCGTATACCAATTCCACCATTTGCTGCCCGAGTTTACGGCGCTTGAAAACGTGATGATGCCGTGTGCGCTCGCGGGGGAGTCGATGAGATCGGCTCGGCAAAAAGCGAAAGATATCCTCGGCAAGGTGCGTCTGGGCGAGCGGCTTTCTCACAAACCTGGCGAGTTATCGGGCGGCGAACGTCAACGGGTTGCGATCGCTCGGGCCCTGGTTAACGCACCGCAATGCGTATTGATGGATGAGCCCACTGGCAACCTGGATGAGCATACGGGTCGGGAAGTGCAGGCCTTGATTGAATCCCTTCGCGACCAGCTTGGTATCTCGTTCGTGGTGGTCACCCATGACATGGGGATGGCACAGCGATTGGGACGGGTATTGCGGTTAGAAGAGGGGCGGCTTGTCGAAGCTAGCTGATTGCTCGTGTTTGGCTAGTAGGGCCAGCTACTTGGTGGGCCTGCCCAGTGGTCTGGAGCCTTCGCGCAGTCCCCGGCGCTTTCCCCAATCCGAGCGGACCTTACGGCGCCAAAGGAACTGGATAACCAAATAGCTTATGCAGGCGCAGACCACACCCAGTACCACGGAACCGACGTAGAGCGGTACGCCGATATCGAGTAGGCGTTCGCTTAGCCATTGCCACGACAGGTGAAACTCGAAGTTCAGTACCGGGCGGCCCAGAAGCCAGGCGCCGACCTTGTAGTTGAAGTAGAACATCGGCGGCATGGTCAGAGGGTTGCTGATCCACACCAATGCGATCGAGAGCGGTAGGTTGGCGTTGAACCAGATCGCAAAGAACCCGGCGGCAACCATCTGGAATGGCATCGGGATAAAACAGAAAAAGACGCCGATCAGGAATGCGCGACACACGGCATGACGGTTGATATGCCAGAGGTTGGGTTCATGCAATACATCGCCCAGGAAGTGCAGGGACTTCATGGCCCTGATCTTCTCCGGTGTCGGCATGTACCGCTTGATAAACCGTTTCGGCATGACGTCCGGTTGCCTGTGGATACTGTTTAGCACGTTTCGCGGCCAGAGCCGACGTGCGGTAATTATGGACTAAAGGGCAAGGATTGCCCGGGAGAATTGCGTGCGCGCAGGGATTGCAGCATTCGCGGGCGGCGTCATCTTACTTTATTGTGTCGGCCGAATACTACCGTTGCCCCTGTTGTGGATTATCCTCATCGGGATTGGCTCGGTTCCCCTTCTAAATCAACGGTTCCGCTATCCTGCCTTCGCGCTGTGTTGCCTGTTAGGCGGTCTTCTATGGGCTAGTTGGTCAGCCAGCGAAAGATTGCTGGTCCAACTGCCAGCGACGTCGGATTCGTCTGTCCGGGCGGTGGCCGGTTACCGTTGCAGTCTGGTGTCTCCCGGAGCATACGACAGTCTTCGCTTCGATTTCTGCATCACACGTTGGTTGGATACGAAAAGCTCGGTTACGTCACAGCGTCATACTATGCCGACGCCGTCCCAGGGTTTACCAACCAGGCTGCGTTTGGCGCTCTACGGCGCGGACAAGAAGCTTGATCTGCCGCTCCGTCTGCATATGAGGGTTCGACTCAAACCCCCTCATGGCAGCATCAATCCTCAGGGTTTTCGTTACGAAACCTGGCTATTCCGTCACGGTTTTGGTGCTACCGGCAGCGTACAGGAATGGCAAGCCGCGCCTGACGTCGAATGCGGCCTGCATTGCTATTTCCACCAGTGGCGGGAGCAAGTCGCACGAAGCCTGGGTAAGGCATACGGAAAGCTCGACGCCTATCCGATGATGGAAGCGCTGCTGCTGGGAGAACGCCGGTACCTGGACGCGGACGATTGGGCGGTGTTCCGGGCCACAGGAACGTCCCACCTGATCGCCATTTCCGGATTGCATATCGGGTTGGTGGGCCTCTTCTCCGGTTGGTTGGCCTCCCGGCTTCTCGCCAGGGTGCCCCGCGGCGTCCTGATGTCTCGGGGGCGTCGGCGGGGTGTCGTTGTGGTCAGTCTCTCAGCCTGTTTGTGTTATGCACTGCTGGCCGGTTTTACCGTGCCTACCCAGCGAGCGCTTGTCATGGCTGCCGTCGCTGCCGCGGTCTATCTCAGGAGTCGATTGTCAGGCTATTGGACGGCTTGGCTCGTGGCCTTGGGCTGCGTACTGGCCCTCGACCCATTCGCTCCTCTGGATGGCGGTTTCTGGCTGTCTTTCGGGGCCGTAGCCTGTTTGATACTGCTGTTTTCCGGCCGGCTCGATGCACCCGGACCGGTTAAGACCCTGCTCCAGGCACAGGCTGCGGCAACCGCCGGGCTGCTACCGGTGCTTATGGGGCTTGGGTTGCCAGCCGCGGCAATGGGTTGGATGGTCAACCTCCTTGCCATTCCCTTGATGTCATTCCTTTTGTTGCCGTTGCTCTTCGTTTTGACGCCCCTTGGCCTGATTTCTGATCCGTTGCTGCACATCGTGGCACCAATCCTGGATGCCGTACTGAGCGGTTTCCTGCAGGGGCTAGCGTGGTTTGCCAGGGTTTCTCCCGAGGGTTTTCGAATGGGTATGGCAGAGGCTGCGGTGCTCGCTGCCGCGGTGATTGCCTGTTTGTTTCCGGTCGGTCGTATGACGCGATGGGCGCTGGCCTCCGTATCGATAGCTGTGCTCGTCGGGCAGTGGGGTCTGAAGTCCGGTAATGCGACAGTTTCACACCCGGAGCTATGGGTATGGGATGTCGGCCAAGGTTTGTCAGTGCTCTATCGCGAAGGCGACCAAGTGCTCGTCTATGATACCGGACCTGGGTCGCCGTCAGGCTACTCCGCCGTGGATTCTGTTCTTCGACCCAACCTGCGCGGGTTGGGGGTCGAGTTCATCAATACATTGCTAATCAGCCATGGCGATGCCGATCACGCCAGTGGTCTGGGATCGCTGCTCGACCACATGAAAGTGGGGCAACTCGTCACCGGCGAGCCCACACGCCTCCCAGCGGTCCGGGCTCAAGGGATTGGGTTTGACCCCTGCCGGGCAGGCACGTTGGATAGCGCGGGCGCTATCCGTATGGAGCTCTGGCAGGCGCCCGGTGCTGGCGCGGGCAACAGTCGTTCGTGCGTATTGCGCATTTTCAAGGGCGACGTGGAAATCGTACTTCCCGGTGATATTACCGGGGATGAGGAAAGGCTCTGGCTGGCCGATCATCGGCTGGAACAGGATGTGTACCGTATCCTGGTGGCGCCCCATCACGGTAGCAAGACGTCATCCAGCGAGAACTGGGTCACGGCCCTGGCGCCTGATGTCGTCATTTTCTCGGCGGGCTATCGGCATCCCTATGGGCACCCGGCTGACGTTGTGCAGTCGCGGTACAGGGTGGCCGGCGCGGCGCTCTACAATACGGCAACGTCAGGCGCCGTTCATGTCGAACTGTTGGGTGAGGGGGTGCGCGTAAGCCCGACACGGGCCGATGCTCCCTTCTGGATAACGCCACCGCCCGGGTAGGTGTCCGCAGGCGAGGCAGAGGGTGTGGCGGCGGGCGCCGCCTGTGCTAAAGTAGCGCGGCTGTTAAACATCAGGGAGATAAAGCGTGTTAGAGCTTCTTCAGGCGGGCGGCATCATTATGGTGCCCATTATTGCGTGTTCCATTCTCGCCCTTGCCATCATTCTCGAACGTTTCTGGAGTCTGCGAGCGTCGCGCGTCGCTCCGCAGAGTACGATCAACGAGTTATGGCGCTGGATCAAGAAAAAGGAGCTCAATGCCCGGAAACTCAAGGCCCTTCAGTCATCATCTCCCATGGGACGCGTGCTTGCCGGCGGCCTGATGAATGCCAAGCACGGCCGCGAGATTATGAAAGAGAGCATCGAGCAGGAAGCCAGTCAGGTCATTCACGAGCTGGAGCGTTTCCTGAACCCGCTGGGAACGGTAGCCACCATTACGCCGCTGCTGGGTCTGTTAGGCACGGTCATCGGTATGATCAAGGTGTTTGCTGAAATCCAGCTGGCCGGCGTAGGCGATGCCGGCAACCTGGCGGGTGGTATTTCCGAAGCGCTGATGACGACGGCGGCCGGACTGAGCGTGGCGATCCCCGCCCTGATCTGCCACCGCTACTTTATCCGTCGCGTCGACGAACTGGTCGTAAACATGGAGCAGGAGGCCATCAAGCTGGTCGAAGTGGTCCACGGCGACCGTGAAATCGATGTAGAGGGAGCCTGAGCACCGTGAAGTTCAAGCGTCAGAGAAGTCAGGACGTCAGTGTCGACCTGACGCCGCTGATCGACGTCGTCTTTCTGTTGTTGATCTTTTTCATGGTGTCGACCACGTTTACCCGGGAAAGCCACCTCAAGGTGGATCTGCCCGAAGCCGACGGCGAGGTGGCCGAAGCCCAGGCCGAGCAGGTCGATGTGGTGATCAATGCCGAAGGGCAGTACGCGGTCAACGACCGTCCGCTGGTCAACAACCAGAAAGAGACGTTGCGCAAGGCGGTGCAGGAAGTGTCCGGAGGCAACGCCCAGTTGCCATTCATCATCACGGCGGATGCCCAGACGCCCCACGAGTATGTGGTGCGCGCCATGGATGTCGCGGGCAAGCTTGGTTTCGTCAAACTCAGCATTACCACCCAGCGCACATCGGAAGGTGAGTGAGCGCCGGCGCCTCCGACGTGCGAGGCGCCGGTAAAGACGTACGACCGACCAGGACCCAATTATGAGTGCGGACTCCGCATCCAACTGGCAGACCTATAAACGCCTGTTAGCCTACGTCAAGCCTTTCTGGCTCGCCTTTTCCCTCGCTGTAGTGGGTAACATCATCTATGCCGGGGCTTCAACGGGCATGGCCGCGGCGATGGAATATGTCATCCAGGCTATCGAGAATCCCACTGAACAGAACCGACTGCTACTGACCGGTTTGATCGTCGGAGTCTTCGCGCTAAGGGGCGTGGGGACGTTCATGGGCCAGTATTTCATCAACTACGTGGGGCGTCAGGTCGTCAATGCGCTGCGCACCCAGGTTTTCGATCGCCTGCTGCGTCTTCCGTCGCGCTTCTTCGATGATCACTCCGCCGGACACCTGGTGTCCAAGCTTACGTTCAATGTTGAACAGGTCGCTGATGCAACGACCAACGCCGTGACTATCAGCCTGAGGGAAGGTCTGACGATCATTGGTCTGCTCGGCTTCATGCTCTACACGAACTGGAAGCTGACCCTCATTTTCGTAGCGGTAGGGCCGGTCATCGGGTTTGTCGTCAGCTTTGCCAGCAAACGCTTTCGTAAGTTGAGTCGCCGGATCCAGAGTTCGATGGGAGACATCACCCACGTGGCTTCGGAATCCATTAGCGGCTATCGAGTGGTTCGGATTTTCGGTGGTGAGGGGTACGAGCGTGAGCGGTTCCATGACGTAAGCCAGCGTAACCTGACTCAAAGCCTCAAGATGGCCTCCACCCAGGCGATCAGCGTGCCGATCATCCAGATTCTCGTGGCGTTTTCCATTGCTGCCTTGGTCTGGCTAATGCTGGCGCCCGAAATCCGCGGCGGGATGAGTACCGGTGAACTGGTGGCTTTCATAACGGCCGCCACCACCATGGCCAAGCCTATTCGCCAGGTGACCTCTGTCCATGCCAAGATCCAGCGTGGTGTCGCTGCGGCCCACGATGTATTCGAAACGATCGATGAGACCCCTGAAGACGATACCGGCACCCACTCTCCGGGGCGCGTGAAAGGAAATATCAGCTTCCGCAAAGTCTCTTTTCGCTACCGTGACCAGCTTGACGATGTCCTGAAGGATATCGATCTGGATATCCCCCAGGGTCAAAGTGTTGCGCTGGTCGGTCGCTCCGGTAGCGGCAAGTCGACCATGGTTAGCCTGCTGCCGCGTTTCTATGAATATACGGCCGGCAACATCCTGATCGACGACGTGCCGATCCGCGACTACACCCTCCGCGCACTGCGTGACCAGATTGCACTGGTAACCCAGAACGTCGTGCTGTTCAACGACACCATCGCAGCCAATATCGCATACGGCTCGCTACGGGAACATACCCTCGACGAAATCCGCGAAGCTGCCGCGAAAGCCCATGCATTGGAGTTCATCGACCGGATGCCTGAGGGTATGGACACACTGATCGGTGACAACGGCGTGATGCTGTCCGGCGGCCAGCGTCAGCGCTTGGCTATAGCCCGGGCCCTGCTTAAAGATGCGCCGATCCTGATCCTCGATGAGGCGACCTCCGCACTGGATACGGAATCCGAGCGTCACATCCAGCAAGCGCTGGACCTGGTCATGAAGGGGCGTACCACTCTGGTAATTGCGCATCGCCTGTCGACCATCGAGAAGGCGGATCGCATCCTGGTCATGGATGGCGGCGAGATTGTCGAAGCGGGACGTCACGAGGAATTGCTGGGGCAGGGCGGCGTTTACGCGAAGCTGCACCAGACCAATTTCAGCGAGGCCGGTTGAACAGCATGGTCGAGCGCCTCTGGTACGGGGAGGGCCGGCCGCTCTGGCTGCTATGGCCGTTGGCCTGGCTCTACCGCTGGATCAGCCAACGCCGGCGCGAGGCCTATCGGGAGGGCAGACGGCAAACCAGTCGCCCCCCGATTCCCATCATTGTCGTCGGAAATATCACAGCGGGTGGTACAGGCAAATCACCTCTCACGCTGGCAATTGTCGATCACCTGAGGCGGCAGGGGTGGCGGCCGGCCATCGTCAGTCGTGGCTACGGCGGCAAATCTGAACGTTACCCTTTGCTGGTCAACCCGGAGACGCCAGCCGCTCTCAGCGGAGACGAGCCGCTGATGCTGGCGCGTCAGGGCAGCGTGCCGGTTGTGGTGGACCCCAAACGTGCTCGGGCCGCGCAATGGGCGTACGATGAAAAGCTGGCGGACGTTCTCGTTTGCGATGACGGCCTGCAGCACTATGCGCTGGGCCGGGACCTGGAAATCGCCGTGTTCGACGGTGCCCGGGGGGTGGGGAATGGTGCACCCATACCGGTGGGGCCGCTGCGGGAAGCGCCTGATCGTCTTGCAGAGGTAGATGCTCTGGTCTTCAACGGCGTACCTGTGCAACCGTTGAGCCACCCCAACGTCATGACGATGCAGTTCGAGCCGCAACGGTTGACCAATATGGCTACCGGCGAAACGCGGGAAATGGATTGGTTGAAAGGTCGGACCGTGATAGGAGTCGCCGGCATCGGCAACCCGGCCCGGTTCTTCGATACGTTGAGAATGCTGGGTGCGAACGTCGAGGAGCGTCCGCTTCGGGACCATCATGAATTCCGCCGTGAGGATCTGGCTCACCCGGTAGGGCAGGCGCTTGTCATGACGGCCAAGGACGCAGTGAAGTGCGTAGATCTGGCCGATGCGGACTGTTGGTCACTTGAAGTTCGTGCCGCCTTGCCTGATGCTTTCTGGATACTGCTGGATCGCCGTCTAGCGGAGCTTGAACTGCCGTCGCCAGCTACCAAACCCGATCAATGAGGAACCAAACCCAATGGATAAGAAGCTGTTGGCCATGCTGGCCTGTCCCGTATGCAAGGGAGAGCTTGTCATCAACGATGCCAGGGACGAGCTGATCTGCCGAGCGGATGGCATGGCGTTCCCCATCAAGGAAGGTATCCCGGTGATGCTTTCAAACGAGGCCAGGACGCTGACCACGGATGAGCGTCTCGAGAAGCGCTGAGTCTCACCGGCTGCTATCTACGTCTCGATAGCAGCCCTAAGCCCGGAAACGACATTCAGACCGGATAAACGACGTCTAGGATAGCCCCATGTCATTTACCGTAGTCATTCCAGCCCGTTATGCATCCACCCGCCTGCCCGGCAAGCCACTGCTGGAAATCGGCGGGCAGACCATGATCGAACACGTATACGACCGAGCCTGCGAGAGCGAAGCGAGCCGCGTTATCATTGCTACGGATGATGAGCGCATTGCCGACGTTGCCCGAGGATTCGGTGCGGAAGTGGTTATTACCGCCGCGGATCATGCCTCCGGCACCGACCGGCTGGAAGAGGTGGCGCGCACATGCGGTTTCGCGCCAGACGACCGCATCGTCAATGTGCAGGGCGACGAGCCGTTGATCCCCTCAGTGCTGATCAATCAGGTCGCTCGGAACCTGGAAGCGTACCCCGAGGCGAAGATCGCTACCTTGTGTGAGGAGATCCAGCGACCGGAATATGTATTCAATCCCAACGTCGTGAAGGTAGTGCGCGCCAGCGACAACTTCGCCCTTTATTTCAGTCGGGCTCCCATTCCCTGGGCGCGCTCCGAGTGGACCGAAACCACTCCAACGTCCGAGCGCACGCTACCAGCGGATGTGGGTTACCTGCGCCATATCGGGGTCTACGGTTATCGGGTCGACCTGCTGCACGATTTCGTCGCATGGAACGCTTCTCCGCTGGAAAAGACCGAGTCCCTCGAACAGCTCCGTGCACTGGAAAACGGCGCGCGAATCCACGTGGATATCGCCGTCGAACGGCCGCCCAATGGCGTGGACACGCCGGAAGACCTGGAGCACGTGAGGCGGATATTTGCCAGTGGACTGGAGGAGGTTGAAGTCGATGCGTGATCCGGTCAAGGTGCTGTTCGTGTGTATGGGTAATATCTGCCGGTCGCCCACGGCCCACGCAGTCTTTCAGAAACGCCTCGAAGAACAGGGCCTGGCCGGTCGGGTCGTGGTCGATTCCTGCGGGACCGGAAGCTGGCACATTGGCAAGCAGCCTGATCCACGCGCAATGGAGGCGGGCCTTCGTCGCGGTTATGATCTTTCGTCGCTGCGGGCGCGGCAGATCCAGGCCAGCGACATAGAGCAATTCGATTATGTTTTGACCATGGACCGCGATAATCAGCAGATCGTTGCCAATCTCACCTCCGATAACGCCACGACGCGACCTGAGCTCTTCCTTCGGTACGCGATCCATCATCAGGAGGATGAGGTGCCGGATCCGTACTACGGCGACGGCGATGGGTTCGAGTTGGTACTGGACCTGATCGAAGACGCTTGCGATGGACTGATTAAGGATATCCGGGAGAACCGGCTTTGAATTCCGGCGTTGTCGAACGGGAGGCTGACGTTTCCCTGCAGACGTGTAATACGCTGCGTTTGCCGGCAAAGGCTGCCTGGCTGTGCCGGGTGAAGAACATCGAGGAGCTGTGCGAAGCGCTGGACTGGGCTGATCACCGCTCCCTACCGACATTGATTCTGGGGGGCGGGAGTAACGTCATTGTTGCCGACGACTTCCCCGGCCTTGTCATCAAGGTTGCGTTTTCCGGTCGCTGCTGGAGCGACGTATCCGCCGAATCTGCAACGCTGGAATTAGGCGCCGGCGAGAATTGGCATGCCACTGTCATGTATGCCGTCCGTGCTGGTTACCGTGGGATTGAGAACCTCGCACTCATTCCGGGTACCGTTGGAGCGGCGCCTATCCAGAATATCGGTGCCTATGGCGTCGAACTTTCCCATACGGTGGTTGACGTCCAGGTCTGGGATCGCGAGGCCGGAGACACCCGCACGTTGTCTGCGGACGAATGCGAATTCGGTTATCGCGATAGCCTGTTCAAGCGTCATCCCGACCGCTATGTCGTGCTGCGGGTGCGCTTACGTCTTTCCCGGAAAACACCGCTCAATCTGGGCTATCGGGACCTGCAGGAGTTCTTCGAAGAAAACGCGGATGTGGGCACGCTGACCCCAGAAGACGTGGCACGCGCCGTTATGCAGGTTCGTTGCCGTAAGCTGCCGGACCCGGATTTCCTGCCCAATGCAGGAAGTTTTTTCAAGAATCCTGTAGTGGCCCTTGGCCAGTATCGTACGTTGAAAGAGCGCTTCCCCGAGCTGGTGGCCTATGAAAGCGCTGACAGTGCCAAACTGGCGGCGGGCTGGCTGATCGATTTCTGTGGCTGGAAAGGCTACCGGGAGTCTCACGTCGGTGTGCATAATCGTCAGGCCTTGGTGCTTGTTCACCATGGTGACGGTGAAGGCAGGGAACTGCTCAGTCTGGCCGCACGCATCCGGGATGATGTGAAGGGTCGGTTTGGTGTGGCTCTGGAGGTTGAGCCTCGAATCTTTCCTGTCGAATTGCGCAGCGAATTCGGTTTCTGAAGACGCGCTGTACGCCCTACATTTCAGTTACGCCCTATATTCATTCCCTTCACAACCCCAAGAACAAAAAATCCACCGGGACCGCGAAGTCCGGGTGGATTTTTAGCGTCTGTGAGTTACCCGGTCAGCCGCACTTGCTGTCGCCGCAGGACAGGCAGGTCGCGCAACCATCCATGACGATCACCGCTTTGGTATTGCACTTGCTGCAAAGCGTCGCGTTGGCCGGATAATCACTGCCGCCGCCGTCGCTATTGGCGGATTCGCGAGACTCGAACTCGGCCCGTTTCTCCGCCAGCACACGCTTGGCCACGTCACCCAGCTCTTCGCTTTCGATCAGGCCGATGGCCTTCATGTGCTTCTCGATCACAGCGCCGATTTCGGCAACCAGTGACGGCATGAATACGCCGCCCTTCTTGAAGTAACCGCCGTTCGGGTCATACACCGAACGCAGCTCTTCCACCAGGAATGTGACATCGCCGCCTTTGCGGAACACCGCCGAGATAACGCGGGTGAGAGCGATAACCCATTGGAAGTGCTCCATCGACTTGGAATTGATGAAGACTTCATACGGTTGTCTGCTCTCGTGATCCGTGTCCTCGTTGAGCAGGATATCGTTGATGGTGATATACATCGCATGCTCGGCTACCGGCGGCTTGATCTTGTAGGTGGTGCCCAGCAGGAAGTCCGGCCGCTCGATGTGCTCGTTCATCTCAATGGGCTGGGGCGCCTGGTTTTCCGCAGACTCAACCGACTGGTTGGCGGAATCGTCGGCTTTGGTGACCCGGTAGCCGACGATCTTCTTATCGATCTTTACAGTCATCGTTCTATGTCCTGTGCTGTGGTGACGGATCCGTCTTTCCGCAAGTAGAAATCAATACTTACCGTAAGTGCCTTCTTTCAGGGCGTCGAAAAGGTTTGCGGCGGTATGGATCTCGCCGTCGTACTCGACCTCCTCGTGACCCTTGAGGCTGACTTTGGATCCGTCATCCAGGGTAAATTCGTACACCGTGCTTTCCAGGTCCTTCTGCTTGACGAGGACGCCCTGGAAGGCTTCCGGGTTGAAGCGGAAGGTGGTGCAGCCCTTGAGCCCCTTCTCGTAGGCGTACATGTAGATGTCCTTGAAGTCCTGGTATGGGAAATCAGTGGGCACGTTGGCAGTCTTGGAAATCGATGAGTCGACCCATTTCTGCGCGGCGCCCTGAATATCCACGTGCTGTGTCGGTGTCACATCATCCGACGTGGTGAAGTAGCTCGGCAGTTTCGCTTCCGGATCATCGGAGAAAGGCATCGCCTTGGCGTTGATCAGGTGACGATAGGCCAACAGCTCGTAGGAGAAGACATCCACCTTCTCCTTGGTCTTGCGTCCTTCGCGGATCACGTTGCGTGCATAGTGATGCGAGAAGCTCGGCTCGATACCGTTGCTGGCATTGTTGGCCAGGGACAGGCTGATGGTGCCGGTCGGCGCGATGGACGTGTGGTGCGTGAAGCGACCGCCTTTTTCTGCCAGCTTGGCCACCAGCTCCGGCTCGACCTCGGCAATACGCTGCATGTAGGCGCTGTACTTGGCGTGCAGGACGCGGCCCGGAATCTTGTCGCCTTCCTTGATGCCGTCTTTGGCCAGTTGCGGGCACTTGGCGAGCATCTTGCCAGTCACTTCGAACTCATCGTTCATGATCGGCGCAGGGCCTTTCTCGTCTGCCAGTTCCAGCGACTGGCGCCAGCCTTCGACCGCCATTTCGCGAACGACATCTTCTGTGAAGGACACGGACTCCTCAGAACCGTAAGGCATGCGCAGCATCGCCAGTGTCGAACCCAGGCCGAGGATCCCCATACCATGGCGACGTTTGTACGTGATTTCGTGACGCTGTTCTTCCAAAGGCAGGCCATTGATCTCAACGACATTGTCGAGCATGCGGGTGAAGATGCCGACGACCTTGCGGTATTTCTCGTAGTTGAAGCTGGCCTGTTCGGTAAATGGGTAGTCTACGAACTTGGTCAGGTTGACCGAGCCCAGCAGACAACTGCCGTACGGGGGCAGTGGTTGCTCGCCACAAGGGTTGGTCGCGCGGATATCCTCGCAGAACCAGTTGTTGTTCATCTGGTTGACCTTGTCGATCAGGATGAAGCCCGGTTCTGCGTAATCGTAGGTGGACGTCATGATGCTGTCCCAGATGAACTGGGCCTTGACGGTCTTGTAGATGCGGCAGGCGACCTTGCCTTCGTCGTTGCAGACATAGCCGTCCTGCACGGGGAAGTCACGGTAGACGAATTGGTTGGCGTCGTTCAGGTCCAGCTCTTCGGCTTCAGCCTCTTTCTCGGTCACCGGGAAGGACAGGTGCCAATCCTCACCATTTTTTACCGCTTCGATGAAATCCTCGGTGATCAGCAGCGACAGGTTGAACTGGCGCAGACGACCGTCTTCACGCTTGGCCTGGATAAAGTCGATAACGTCCGGATGGTGAACGTCGAAAGTTGCCATTTGTGCGCCGCGGCGGCCACCGGCAGAGGACACGGTGAAACACATGCGGTCGAAGATATCCATGAAGGAAAGGGGACCGGAGGTGGTGGCGCCGGCCCCGGCGACGTAGGCCCCTTTCGGGCGCAGGGTGGAGAACTCGTAGCCGATACCGCAGCCGGCCTTCAATGTCAGGCCAGCTTCGTGGTTCTTCTCCAGGATATCGTTCATGGAGTCGTTGATGCTGCCGGAAACTGTGCAGTTAATCGTGGACGTGGCCGGCTTGTGGGCTTCCGCACCGGCATTGGAGATGATACGGCCAGCCGGGATGGCGCCGTTTTTAAGGGCCCAGACGAATTCCTTGAAATGCTTTTCGCGCTTGGTCTTATTGGTTTCGACATCAGCCAGGGAGCGGGCGACCCGTGCGTAGGTGTCTTCAATAGCGGCATCGACAGGATCACCGCTCTTGGTCTTTAACTGGTACTTGCTGTTCCAGATGTCCAGCGACGCATCCTGCATGGGAATGGTTGTCATCAGTTCCTGTACTTTCGCGTTCATGCCGCCCTCAATGCTCCGATGATTCTTCGTTTCAGACCTCATAGTGCCTGACCCCAGTCCAGGTGCTTGGGAGCCCTGGACAAAAACAAAATACTATATCTGGTATCCGTGCCTTCGCATGTCCGGATTCAGGACAGGTTCCCGCCGGAGGGGTAGACGCCCTGGGAGCGAGGCCGGTATGGCGCTGTAAGCGCCTTTATCGTGTTGGCGGGGTTTGCTGAGGCAAACCCAATATATCCGGTCATTTTGCGGGAAGTATAACAGGATATTGTGGTCTGTGAAGATGGTGAAAACTATCGCTGGGGTTTGGTTGGTCGATAAAAATCAATGCAGATTCACTTGCATTCAGGGGATTGGCGCGTTCCTTTTGCCATCTTTCGACTACTACATATTGTGTTTGTGGTGGTCAATATTTGGACGCATTGAAAGCGGATTTGTGACGCCATGCGCGTCTAATGATATGACGTGTCGCTAAAGTGGAACTATGGAGGGGATCTAGCAGCACGCACGGGCTGTTCAGGCTGTATCGCTTCATATCCAATAAGAGCAATAAGGGACTAACAACAATGAAAGGCCTGAAACTCAAACCGCTGGCCCTGTGCCTGGCTTTAACGCCAGTCAGCGCCTTGGCGGAAATTCAAGCGCTCGACGACAGCCAAATGGGAGATGTCACTGGCCAGGCCGGTGTTTCCATCGAGCTGGAGACCAAGGTAAACATTGACGAATTCCGCTATATCGATGAAGGCACTCTGGCCATCAGTGATATCGAAGTGGGCGGTACGAACCGAACCAACCTGTTTGCTGAAATCGGCACCAACATCACCAGTCAGCCGCCTAGCGAGTTGCTGGACAACATTCGCATCAATATCGATGTGCTTGCCGACGGTGATGCCGTGATCAATATCCTGCCGCAAACCTTTGGGGCCGTCGACTTCAGGGTCAGTACTGGGGAGTGGGCGCTACGGGGTACATCCGATAGCACCACCATCCTCGATAACTTCCATATGGATGCCCTGATCGGTTCCGCCACGCTTCGGGTCGACACGGCAACCGATGTCCTGAACTTCAAGACGGATATCGCTATCGATGACCTGGAGTTCGACGCGCCGTTCATCGCGCTGGGTATCCGCGACCTGCGCCTGACCGGAGACGAGTACGATACTGATGCACCCCAGCCGCTGCGCCTGTTCGCCCATGTCGAGTTCGACATGTACCGTGGCAGTCGCGCAGATGGGCGAGAAGCACTGGCGATCGACCTGCAGGCATTTCGGTCGGATGTCACCATCGGTGGCGTTCTTGTCGGCGGCACCTCAATCGGTTCCGTTGCAATGGATAACCTGGTTGTCAGCGACACGGCGATGCGGATCTACGGCCACTGATCGCACTGCGAACTAAAGCCCCGGGCACACCGGGCAAGCTAAAAAAAGAAAAAGCCATGGCGCATCGCCATGGCTTTTTCTTTGAAGGCTCAAGGTCAGGGCTGCAGGACCCTAGCCCAACAATAGGCTGTCGTCGCTGACTTCCAGTCCGCGCTGCTTTTCGAAAAGCTGGAGCAGGTCCGCGACTTTCAGGCCGTCACGGTCCTTGCCGGCAATATCGAAGACCACCTGACCCTGGTGCAGCATCACCGTGCGACTGCCGACTTCCAGCGCCTGCTTCATGCTATGAGTGACCATCAGGGCCGTCTTCTTCTGGTCTTCGATGATACGGCGGGTCAGGTCCAGGACGAACGCAGCCGTGCGTGGATCCAGCGCTGCCGTGTGCTCATCGAGAAGCAGGATGCTAGAGGGATTGAGGCTGGCCATCAACAGGCTAACTGCTTGACGCTGGCCGCCGGACAGGAGTCCCATCTTGTCGGTCAGCCGATCCTCCAGCCCGAGGTTGAGGCTGGCAAGTCCCTCACGAAAACGCTCGCGGTAACGGGCTTTAACCGCCGTTCCGAGACCCCGGCCCATTCCACGGCGGATGGCGAGCGACATGTTTTCCTCGATCGTCAGATCCTCACAGGTTCCCGCTAGCGGATCCTGGAATACCCGGGCGACCCTTCCCGCACGTTTGTGGGTGGGTAGGCGGGTAACCTCTTCGCCGTCCACCTCAATCCGCCCACTATCGACGATCACTTCACCGGACAGGGCGTTGAGTAAAGTAGATTTGCCCGCACCGTTGCTACCAATCACGGTAACGAACTCGCCCTGGCTTACCGTCAGGCTGAGCCCGCGCAATGCAGGATTCTCCAGCGGCGTACCCTTGCCGAAGGTCAGTTTGAGGTCGGTAGCACTAATCATGCGCGGCTCCGGGAGAGAAAGTTCTTGATGGAGTGCCGGGCGTTGGGCAGCACGATGGCCAGGGTGACTAACACGGCCGTGATCAGGTTGAGGTCCTGGGTCTTCAGACCGATAAAGTCTGCGTTCAGGGCCAGGGCTATGGCGATGCGGTAGAGGATGGCACCGATGACACAGGCCAGCAGGGCGCGTAGTACGTTACGCGGCGCCATTACGGCCTCACCCCCAATCAGGGAAGCCAGGCCCACGACGATGACGCCCACACCCATGGTCACGTCGGCCGCGCCCTGGCTCTGTGCAAACAGTGCGCCTGCCAATGCCACGAGTCCATTGGACAGGGCAATGCCAAGGATGATCATCCAGCCGGTCGCAATGCCTTGAGCGCGAGCCATACGGGGGTTGGCTCCGGTTGCTCGCATTGCCAGCCCAGTTTCGGACTGCATGAAGCGCCAGAGCAGAAATAGCACGACCATGGCCACGATGAAGAACAGCAGGACCGGAACCTCGTGGAACTCCAGACCCAGGTCGTACCAGGGGGTGAGTACCGTGTCCTCGGTCAGCAGAGCGATGTTGGGTTTGTCCATGATGCGCAGGTTGACCGAATAGAGCGCGATCATTGTCAGAATGGAGGCCAGCAGGTTAAGGATGTTGAGTCTTACATTCAGGATGGCGGTCACTGCGCCCGCCGCCATGCCTGCAAGAATCGCCACTCCGGTAGCCAGCCAGGGATTGTAACCGCCAATGATCAGTACCGCGGCCACGGCAGCGCCCAGGGGGAAGCTGCCGTCCACTGTCAGGTCGGGGAAATGGAGCACCCGGAAAGACAGGTAAATCCCAAAGGCAACCAGGCCGTAGATCAGGCCGGTTTCAAAGGCCCCGTAGAGGGCGATTTCGCTCAACATAAACGTCTCTTACGGTGTGTATCAGTTCTCGACGACTTCTTCGGCTTCTTCGATGATTGCCGGCGACAGCTGGATGCCCATGCGCTCAGCCGCAGCGGGATTCACATGCAGGGACAGGGCCTCGACGCCGGTGATCGGGATCTCTCCGGGATTCTCGCCGGACAGGATGCGGCTCACGACCTTGCCGGTCTGACGGCCGACGTCGTAGTAGTCGAATCCGATAGCGGCGACGGCCCCTCGGGAAACCGTGGCCGTGTCAGCAGCGAAGACGGGGATGTCGGCTCTTTCGCCTACGGAGATTACCGCTTCTGCAGCGGAAATGACGGTGTTGTCGGTGGTGAGGTAGATGGCATCTGCTTTACCGACCAGTGAGCGGGCCGCGCCAAGAACTTCGGAGGTCTTGGTAGCTGCAGCCTTGACCAGGGTCAGCCCCCGAGCCTGCAGGCGCTCTTCGAGCTGGTTGACCAGGGCGACTGCATTGGCTTCGCCCGGGTTATAGACGGTGCCAATTCGCTTGGCATCGGGGGTTACACGCAGGACCATATCCAGGTGCTCGTCCAGCGGCAGCATATCTGTGATCCCGGTGATGTTCTTGCCAGGCTTTTCCATATTGGAAACCAGGCGCGCGCCTACTGGGTCGGTGACGGCGGAGAAAACAACGGGAATATTGCGCGCGGCTGCGGCAACGGTCTGGGCAGATGGGGTTGCGATGGCCACGATAACGTCAGGCTGCTCACCGACGAACTTGCGGGCGATCTGGGATGCCGTAGCCGTGTTGGCCTGGGCGCTTTCGTGCATATAGGTTACGTCAGAGCCTTCTTCGTAACCTTCTTCCTTGAGCTGGTCCTTGACGCCTTGGTAAACCGCATCCAGGGCAGGGTGTTCCACGATCTGCGTGACGGCGACGACTTTGGGGTCGGCCTGCACGGCGCAGGCAAGCAGGAACAGAAAAGCCGAAAAAGCGATTTTCAGGGTTGAGCTGGTCATGCGCTTGTACTCCCGGTCTGTTGGGAAAGGTTTCTTATCGTCCGCTGGACATATTTGAGGCCCCGGATCTGGCAGGGCAGTCACGACATTGTTGTACGCAATCTTTGAGCTAGGTCGACCGCGTGGCCGAAAAGCTGCGGATTCTACCACAGAAGTCTGATTTCGCTCCCTAGTGGGAAGCCGCAGCTTTACAGGTAAGCCGGTTAGCCGGGTCAGGAGGACGAGCGAACGTGACGGTAGCGCAACTGGGTCCTGAGATTCTGGACGGCTTTGGACACCGTATAACCAAATGCGGTTATGAACATAAGGGCGAGACCGGTGAGCAGGAGGTCCGGCATCAGGGTTGCGTGGGTATCGAGTTGGAATGCTTTCAGGGCGGCGTTCAGATGCTGGAACAATAAATAGAGCGTAAAACCGAGGCCGGCAATGCAGGAGCCGATCTGGGTAAGGCTAATCATCAATGGTGGGATAGTGGCTTTCTGTCCGCAGTAACTGCACTGATAACGGTCCGCGGCGTCAGGTTCGTCCAGACGCGAGACCGGATCCATCAGGCCTTTGCCGCAACTAACGCAGACGTACATGGTGGGTTTGCGATCGAAACTCATCATCCGCTTCTATTTGTTGTCGATTCGGCTCCTATCGTGCCCTAAACCAGGCGCCGTTTGCATCCCCCTCGGTACATCTGTCCCAAACGGTCCAAGGTATTCCATTTGTGAAGCCAGGGATTTGTGTCTATCGTGATTTAGTTGAATACCTGTCACATTCTGACGGATTGAGGTGTGCTGAAATTGCGTGGACTACACGCTTCGGCGGAACGAGGCAAAGGGCTCAAAAAGTAAGACAGGACGGGTAATCCTCACTGCGGCAACGGTGCCACCGTCCAGCCTTCGCAACAGATGAAACAACAACACCAATAAGCAGGCAAGGAAAGTTCATGGATACCAAGAACAAACTTCCACTCGACATGATCTACCACTGGGAAACCGCCAAGGCGGAAGATATCTACATGACGCAGCCGATGGGCGGCGGCACCGTTGTGGAATACACATGGCGGCGTGCCGCTGGCGAGGCCCGTCGGATGGCGGCTTACCTGAAATCCCTCAACCTGCCGGAAAGGAGCCGCATAGGCATCCTCTCGAAAAACTGTGCCCAGTGGATCATGTCGGATTGGGCGATCTGGATGGCCGGCCATATCTCCGTACCGCTGTATCCCACGCTGAACGCGGATACGGTGCGCTACGTACTCGATCACAGCCGGTGTGAGGTCCTGTTTGTCGGCAAATTGGATGATTGGGACTCCATGAAGTCCGGCGTGCCGGAATCGGTCCACTGCATCTCTTATCCGCTGAGTCCAAAGAATGACTTCAAGACCTGGGATGAGATTGTTGCCAAGTATCCACCGCTGAAAGAGAACGTGGCCCGGGATCCGGACGAGTTGGCTACCATCGTCTACACTTCGGGCAGCACCGGCCGGCCCAAGGGTGTCATGCTGAGTTTTGCCAACCTTGGCTACGCCTCCGTCGGCGGCACTGAAGCGCTGGAGGTTTCCGCCAACGAGCGGATGCTGTCCTACCTGCCGCTGTCTCACGTATTCGAGCGTTTCGTGGTCGAACTGGGCTCGATGTACCGCGGCTTCCAGCTCTATTTTGCCGAGTCCCTGGATACCTTCGTAGAGGATCTCAAGCGGGCCCAGCCCACGCTTTTCCTCGCGGTGCCCCGGATCTGGACCAAGTTCCAGCACGGCGTGTTCGAGAAACTGCCACAGCAAAAGCTGGAGAGGCTACTGCGTATCCCGCTACTTAATCGCGTCATCAAGAAAAAGATCCTGACCAACCTGGGGCTGCAACACGTCAAGTTTGCCGGTAGCGGCTCGGCGCCGCTGTCCCACGATATTCTCGAGTGGTATCGGGGGCTGGGACTTGAATTGCTGGAAGGCTATGGGATGTCCGAGAACTTTGCCTATTCCCATATGACCAAGCCCGGCAGGGCGCGCACCGGCTACGTGGGCGAAGCGCTTCCGGGGGTGGATGTGAAGATCAGCGAGGAGGGCGAAGTGCTGGTCAAGAGCCCGGCTACCATGATGGGGTACTACCTGGACGAGGAGAAGACCCGCGAAACATTCACGGAAGACGGTTATCTCCGTACCGGTGACAAGGGTGAGATCGATGACCTGGGGCGCCTGAAGCTAACCGGCCGTATCAAGGAAATCTTCAAGACCAGCAAGGGTAAGTACGTCGCACCAGCGCCGATCGAGAATCGCCTGATGAGTCACCCCGATATCGAGATGGTCTGTGTATCCGGCGCCAACTATCCTCAGCCCCATTGCCTGGTTATGCTGTCCGAGGACGCCCAGCGAAAGACTGCCGATAGCGCTTTCCGCAAGGAGCTCGAAACCAGTTTCGCTTCGCTGCTCAGCGATGTGAACAATGCAGTGGACCCCCATGAGCAGTTGAAGTTTATCGCTGTGGTCAAGGATGAGTGGACGATCGAGAACGATTTCCTGACCCCGACGATGAAGCTCAAACGCAACATGGTCGAGGACGCGTACAAGGCGAACACCGATAGCTGGTATGCCCAGAAGCAGCCGGTGATCTGGCAGTAACTTTGACGAGCTCCGGTGGGTTGCAGCCTGCGGGAGTATGGGCCATCGATCGTTAGCAAAAGGCCTCCCCGGAGGCCTTCCTTGCATTTAAGGACAATGGAATTCCCTGGCCAGCCTTTGGTCGAATTGGGTGAGGTTCTCATGCAGCTTAGACTGACTGTAAAGGAGGACGATCCCTATGGCCCAGCTTGCCCGGTTGAAAGAGCGCATCAACGAAGAAATCCCCCTGACCCGCGCCCTGGGCGTAACCTTCTCCGACTATACCGGCGACAGTATCATCGCCCGCGCGCCCCTTGCATCGAACCACAATCACCAGGGAACCGGCTTTGGTGGCAGCCTCTACGCCGTTGCCGTGACGGCTGCGTGGTCGCTGCTTGAGCTCTGGCTTGAGGCGCGTGGACTCATGGGGCGGGTAATCATTCAATCGGGCACCATGGATTATGGTCTGCCGGTCAGCAACAACTTCCACGCCCGCTGTACCTTGCCCTCGGAAGAGGATATGCAGCGTTTTGCGCGAAGCGTCGAGCGCAGGGGCAAGGGACGTGTCTGTCTGGAGTCGACGGTATTCGTAGATGAGGGTGGTTCGGCCTTTCCCGCCGCCACTTTCAGCGGCCGCTTCGTCGTGATCAAGGGCGAAGACGGCCCTGACACCTGAGCGCGATAGTGAAACCAGGCTTTTGTGGATGGCCGGCTCAGTGGAACTCCCTGGACTGGGCGATCGACCGGCTCATCACAATGACCGGTACAATACCCGCAACGACGATTACCAAGGCCGGTAGGCCGCTCTGGCGCAACATCTCATCGGACGCGAACTGGTAGACGTAAGTCGCCAGGGTTTCGAAATTGAAGGGCCGCAGGATGAGCGTGGCCGGCAATTCCTTCATGCAATCCACGAACACCACCAATGCTGCGGTAAGTAGCGTCCCGCGGAGCATTGGCAAATGGACCCGCACGAGTGTCTTCCCTGCGGGCACACCCATGGAGCGCGAAGCCATGTCCATGCTGGGGGTGATCTTCTGCAGGGCACTTTCCAGGCTGCCCGCCGATACAGCCAGGAATCGCACGGTGTAGGCAAACACGATAGCGAAGGCCGTTCCGCTCAACAGCAACCCCGAATTCCAGCCAAACCAGCGCTCCATGCGTAAATCAAGCCAGTTGTCGAAGGCGGCAAAGGGAACGATGACGCCGACGGCGAGGACGGCGCCGGGCATGGCGTAACCCAGGCTGGACAAGCGCATCAGGACCCGCATGCCGCGGGTATCGTGGAGGCGTCGGCTGTAGGCCAACAGCAAGCCGATAGCGAGTGTCATCACTGCCGCCGCGCCCGAAAGGAAAAGGCTGTTCAACGCATTTTCAACGAAGGTCGCGGTCCAGCTCTCCGCGAAGTACTCGATGGCGTAGTACCCCAAGACTAATGCCGGGATCACGAAGCCGAGTACCAGGGGAATGGCGCAGACAGCAATGCACAGTACTTGCCGCGGCCGGGAGATCCGGAAACGGTGCAGGGGATGACGCAGGTCCCTCGCAGCATACTGCTGTTGGCGTCTCCTCGAGTAACGTTCGAGCGTGACCAGGATCAGCACGAAGCTGAGCATTACCGTAGCGATTTGGGCCGCGCCCCCGAGGTTGCCAAGGTTCATCCAGGTATCGAACAGACCTGCCGTCAGCGTATTGACTGCGAAGAAATCGACGGTGCCAAAATCGTTGAGGGTTTCCATCAGTACCAATGAAAGCCCCACCGCAATGGCAGGCCGGGCGATCGGCAAGACTACCCTGAAAAAGGTGCCGAAAGCTGACTGTCCCAGACTGCGGCTGACGGCAAACAGGGACGGGGATTGCTCCAGGAACGCGGCGCGGGCCAGGAGGTAGATGTAGGGATAGAGCACCAGGCCGATCATCAGGGTAGCGCCGGTCACGCTGCGGATAGACGGAAACCAGTAGTCGGCGGCGTTTCGCCAGCCAAAGAGGTCTCGCAGGAATACCTGCACCGGGCCGGCGTAATCCAACAGGTCGGTGTAAACATAGGCGATAACATAGGCCGGTACCGCGAAAGGTAATAGCAAGGCCCATTCGAAGAAGCGCCGGCCCGGAAATTGGCACATGGTGACCAGCCAGGCCGTGGCAATGCCGATCACCAAGGTGATCATCGATACGCCAAGCATGAGCTTGAAGGTGTTCGACAGGTAGATCGGCAGGGTTGTGTCGATCAGGTGGGGCCAGACATTCTCTTCCGGAAAGAGGGCCAGGTAGAGGACCGCAAACACGGGGAGTGCAACCAGCGCGGTTGTAAACGCGGCCGAAAGGACCCAGCGTTTGGACGTGCCGGAACGCATCTTTGTCTGGTGGAGCTCACTCTGTGCCCCGATAAGTAGGCCGTTTGCCGCCTGGTTCATAAGAATGTGTTGCCTTGCCCGAAAGGCGCGGAGTCTACCAGACCTTCCGGGTTCGGCAATCCAGCGCGCGGATCAGTTATCGTAATTGACCCGGTCGACCATCTTGACGGCGGCTTCCCGGTTTTCTGCGATCGTCTGCAGGGACAGCTCGTCCGCATTCAGGTCACCCCAACTCGCAACCAGCTCCGACGGCTGCACCGCAGGATTGACCGGATATTCGAAGTTGACCTTGGCGTAGATACGCTGGGCTTCCGGCGTGGTCAGGAATTCCATGAACTTGATGGCGTTGTCGCGGTTGGGCGCGCTGTTGGTGAGGGCCATGCCGCTAATATTGACGTGGGCGCCGCGGCCATCGGCGTTCGGGAAAACAACGTTGACGGCTTCGGCCGCCGGCCGCTGGTTCTCGTCCTGCAGCATGTTGCCGTAGTAGTAGCTATTGCCGATAGCCAGGTCGCAGACCCCCTCCGCTACGGCCTTGATCTGGTCACGATCGCCGCCCTGGGGCTTGCGTGCCAGGTTGTCCTTGACCCCTTGCAGCCACTCTTCGGTCTCCGCCTCACCGTGGTGGGCGATCATCGACGAAATAAGCGCTATGTTGTACGGGTGCTTACCGCTTCGGGTGCAGATGCGGCCTTCCCATTTGTCGTCCGCCAGTTGCTCGTAGGTCGTGATTTCAC
The DNA here is from genome assembly GCF_036511935.1 of Marinobacter nanhaiticus D15-8W. NCBI lineage: Bacteria > Pseudomonadati > Pseudomonadota > Gammaproteobacteria > Pseudomonadales > Marinobacteraceae > Marinobacter > Marinobacter nanhaiticus. Next base: position 2,377,147 of record NZ_AP028878.1, read on the forward strand.
CCCGTTCGACCCGCTCTTTGGAGGCAAAGATCAGACGGGCACGGGTGGTAAGGCCGTACCATTTGCCTTCGGGATGACGGTACTGTTCGGGAATATCCTCTGACAGAACATCGGTTTCCAGGGGCGCGGTGAGGCCGCGCTCGACCAGTTCATTCAGTCGCGAGATATCGACGGTCATGACGACATCTGCTGGGCTGTTACGGCCCTCGCGTTCAAGCCTCTCGGCCAGTCCTGATTTCGCAAAGACGACGTTGGTTTCGATTCCGGTTTTCGTTGTGAATGCTTCGAGTAGCGGCTCGAGCAGATAGGGCTGACGGTAGGAATAGATGTTGACTTCATCCGCTGCGCTGGCGCTCATTGGGGCGGAAAGGAGGAGTGTGGTCAAACCAACGGTCATCGTGTGCTTTAGCATCGATCGGGTGCTCCTAGTAAAGCTATGAGAGATTATTCTGATTATTCACTGTCAACGGCTTCACCGGGAATGCGATGCGTGCCGATTAACTGTGATTGCTGTTATAAAACGAACGTATTCTCATTATTATAGTTGAATAAATCAAATACCTCGTTGCAAATAATCACAGGCGAACCTGTTGCGTTTAGTGCTATGCTCACCAGCAAACAAGGAATTGGCGAGCCTGCTCCGGGCCGCCAAGTGTTGTCTGTTGTCAATGCTGTAGTTGAGCCCAACAATGTCAATTGATCGACGAGCCCATATCCGTACTGCGTTGAATGCGCAGGTCAGTGTTACCCACCCCTCGCTCGGGCGGCGAATCTACAATACCCGTGACATCTCGGACGGTGGCATTTTCGTCGTTGCCGAAGAGGATGAATTGCCCGCGATCGGCGACCGTGTCGAAGTCCAGGTCCAGGGTTTGCCGGTACCGGCTCCCGTTCTGGAAATGGAAGTGGTACGAATGACGGTTGACGGGTTCGGGCTCCAGTTCATCAATCTCTGAAACCTTTCCGTATCGGATACATTCGATTTCAGGACGCCTGCAATCTTCAAGGCTCATCGACCTGAGCTTCGAGCTGTGAAAAGCTCGTCATAACGGTGTATCCGGATATGGCATAGTTGCACACTGCCATATCCGCCGCATGGACGAACGATGAAACGGAATTGCCTGCCGCTGACTACAGTCTCCCTGTTGATAAGCGCATTTCTCGGGGGCTGTGCCTCTTACCAGAACCACTATGGTGTTTTCAGTGCCGCTAACTCCGCAGGGGAGGCGCGTCAGTTCCGCGTGACCTGGACGACAGCCGACTACCCCGATTGGTGGCTAGCCTCGGACCAGGCCACGCCGATCCGTCTGGAAACCCAGTGCAGTACACGAACCTGGGTTTTAAAGGACGCCTCACACCGGACACCCCATGCCGACGCCTGTGGAGAGGGGATCGTTGCTTGCGGCGATCCGGAACAGGACCTGGAGGCTGCCAGCGGAGAGCCTGCCGGTGCCGGCGTTCAGTGTATGCGCATCGCCAATGCCGATCGGGTGCTGGAACTCGATCGCCAGGTGCGGCTCCTTGTGGCCTGCAAGCCGAATGATACCGAGGTATTGGTCGGGGGAGAGGCCGTTAACCGCGATTATCTCCGGACCTCAGTGGTGCCCTACAGCATCAGCGTCCGACGTGCACCACGAGACAGTCTTTCCTCCCGCCCGCCGGAATTCGACAATGGCATCTGCGCCAAGGACTAGAGCCTGCGCATGGATTGTGACGGACGTCACGCCTTCAGTGATAAGCCATTCTCGATGCTACGTTTTGTTGCACGCGGATATGGTCTGTAACGAACTGTTATGTCTCGGTTGCAGGCGAGTACAAAATCGTAATTGTGTCTTGGATTGGGATGATCAGAATGGAAGCGTCGATCAATTTGCTGGGCTCGAGGTACGTCGTGGGTGTCCGCCAGAGAAAGGTAGCGGTTCATGATTTGACGGTTGGCGCGTTCGTGTCCGATCTGGATCGTCCGTGGCACCAGACCCCGTTCCCAATCCAGGGCTTCTATGTCCGCAGCCAAGACGATATCCGCTCGCTCACGTCATTCTGCAAGTGGGTGATGGTGGATGTGGCGGAAACCCGTGATACCTCGGAGTTTGAAACGTCCGGTGCGCCCATCTTTGCCCGCCGTAGCGCCAAACGCATCGATCAGGATATCGTGCAGTTACCGCCCATACAGGTGCGTAATCGCCAAGATTATCCGATCGCCTCGACGCTCAAGAAAGAGGCCCGCCAGAGCACTCGCCTGCTAAAGGACGTGGATAAGGCTCTCAAGCTGGTTGAGCGTGAGGTCCGGGGCGGGGCGCAGCCCGATTTCCGTGTTCTGTCGCGAGTCGCCAGAGGGATGGCCGGCAGTGTGGTCCGGAATCCGGATGCCATGCTTTGGGTTGCCCGGCTACGCCAGCACGATGATCACAGTTATCGGCATTCGCTGAATGCTGCTGTCTGGGCATTGGTTTGCGGCCGCCATATGGGGTTGGAGGTCGATGCCCTGAACAACCTGGCCCTCGGCGCATTACTTTGCCACATCGGCAAGCTCGACCTTCCTGTGCAACTAGTACGTAAGGACACGATGCTCGATGTCGACGACTATGCCGAGTTTCGAACCTATGTCGAGAAGGGGGTTCAGCGTCTGCAGCAGGCAGGTATGCCCCGTGCGGTCATCAATGTCGTCCAGTATCACCGTGAACGGCACAATGGTTCAGGTTTCCCCGGGCGAGTGCGGGGTGATCGCATCCCGTTGCTGGCGAAAATAGCCGGGCTGGTGGATTACTACGAAACCCTGGTCGAGCCGCGGGGCGAACATACACCCATGACCCCCGCCCAGGCAGTGGCTCATCTGTTCGAACTTCGCAATATCGAGTTCCAGGAAGACCTCGTCGAGCACTTCATCCAATCCATTGGCATCTATCCCACCGGCACGCTCGTCCAGCTCAGCAATGGCCAGCGAGGCGCCGTGATATCCAATTCCCGGGGACGTCGTCTCTGGCCCCAGGTCATGGTCATGACTGATATGGAGCAGAAGCCATTAAAGGCAGCCCGCATCGTAAACCTGTCAGAATTCAACGAAGGGCGCGAGCCGGAGCAGGTCTTGTCGGTCAGCCATTGCTTGCCGTTTGGAGCCGAGGGCTTGGATCCGCGTCACTTCGAGGTCACGGGTGCCAACTCGCGCTGGAGTCTTCGCCACCTGATGGGGTAGCTACGACACCATGCGGGTGGCCACCACTTCCTCTTCGTTTTCCGCGTTACACGCCGGAACCGCTGCCCGATATCTATTCGATCACTACCCGCAAAGGCTTGCGTAACCAGCGGTAGTCGTCCGCGGGGCGGAAGTTGATGATCAGGTTACTTTCTTCCCCGGCCTCCCCAGCAACGAAATACTCCACCGAGTGCGTCTGTGCGTTATAGCTGTGGACCACCACCGCTGAAGGGTTGGTGCTTTTTGCTTCGATCTTTAGCAGATCTGGCTTTCCACCGACTTTTTTCAGGATGACGTCCTTGATGCGGGTGTCCGTCGCCGGTAGGTTTGCGGTTACGCTGCTCAGGTAATAGTCGTTGGCCCGATCCGTGGTGATACGATCGAGTTCGCGCAGCAGGTATTCCTCAACGTCGTCGAGATCAATATCGTTGACCTCCCGGATGGCGTTGAGTATGCGCTCCCGTTCGTTCTCCAGGTCGATCTTGTACTCGATGTCGGGGTCCCGTACTTCGTCCTCGGCCAGTTCCGGCGCTGCATCGATTTCTGCCTGGGTTGGCGGGTCCTCGCACAGTTCGTCACCTTCCGGTTGGAAACAGATGTCGCGCAGTAACTGGTTGACAGGAGAGTACTGATCGTCACTGTCATCGTCTGCCTCACCAATATCCGCCACGGCGAATGTGCTGACAGGTTGGGCAAAGTCGATCGGGGTGGCCAGCGCTTTGAGTTGCTCGTTCAGTTGACTTACCACGCGGTCGGTAATGACGACGTTGTCGTCATCGGCAATGGACTGGTTGTCGTCGAGTGCCAGCAGGAAGCGGGTGATATTGACCAGGGTCGGGTTATCGATGACCTGTCGCTCGACTGGTCTGTGACTGAGGAGGCCTTGGTCGTCGGGGATGGCATTGCGCAGAGCCTCACGGGTCTCTGCGAGAAATTGCAACGGCGTGATGATGTCGTCTGCCGGTACGTCCGAGGCAATCGGCAGATCTCCGACTGAAAAGCTGACGGTTTCACCAGGATAGTACTTGAAATGACCGTTGGCATCCGTTTCCCCGGTCTGGCTTTGCGTCTGGTAGGCGAGACCCTCGACGCCCGACAGGGTAAGCTGGCCGGTCGAAGTATCGTCGCCACCGCCGCTATCGCCACCGCAGCCTTGCAATAGGGCCAGGGAGGAGATCAACACAAGGGGCTTGAGTCGCATAGTCTTGTCGTTCTTTCCATGGTTCGCCGCGGTCAGGGCTTGCCGCAGTCTTTCGTTGTTTGGCTCTGATTATAGGGACGGGAGCAGAGCCCGTGTTGGACGCCTGTCGCAGTTTGCCAAAGTCATGGGCCGACCGTGATCCGAATGACCTTCGGGACGTAAAGGGTTGAATTTGGCGGGTCCGCCACTATAGAAGGGACACCTGATAATGCGGATCACGCCGAATTGCCAGACTCGTTCTGCTCTCTCAATATTTTCATGGATACAGGCCATCGCCGATGACGGATGCACTCAGGATCGAGAACCTGCGCAAGGTTTACGATTCCGGTTTTGAAGCACTCAAGGGTATCGATCTCACCGTAAAGGAAGGGGACTTCTTCGCCTTGCTGGGGCCCAACGGCGCCGGCAAGTCCACCACGCTGGGTATTGTTTGCTCCCTGGTGAACAAGACGGGAGGCAAGGTATCGGTGTTCGGTAATGACATCGATACGCATCTGTCGGCGGCCAAGATGAACCTCGGTGTCGTGCCCCAGGAAATGAACTTCAACCAGTTCGAAAAGGTGTTCGATATCGTCGTTACACAGGCAGGTTACTACGGCATCCCCCCGCGCCAGGCAAAGGCGTCCGCCGAGCGTTACCTGCGCAAGCTGGGGCTTTGGGACAAGCGCGAATCGCCGGCCCGCATGCTCTCCGGCGGTATGAAACGCCGCCTGATGATCGCCCGGGCCCTGGTTCACGAACCGCGCCTGCTGATCCTGGATGAACCCACTGCCGGCGTGGACATCGAACTGCGTCGATCCATGTGGGAATTCCTGGAAGAGATGAACCGACAGGGCACGACCATCATCCTCACCACACACTACCTGGAGGAGGCTGAAGCCCTGTGTCGGAATATTGCCATTATCGATCATGGCCGGATCGTCCAGAGCACCAGCAAGCGGGATCTACTCAAGCAGCTCAGCCTGGAGACCTTCTTGCTGGATACCGCCGAGCCGTTGGACGAGGTGCCGCTGTTGCCTGATTTTGAAACCCGACTCAATGGTGATGGTCAGCTCGAGGTGGATGTTCGCCAGGGGCAGGACCTGAACGGTGTTTTCAGTCAGCTAGATCTGAAGGGGGTGCGTGTCGTAAGTATGCGCACCAAGGCCAACAGGCTGGAAGAGCTGTTCCTCAGAATGGTTCAGGAAAATAACGAGGACGCTGAAGAAGGAGGTCTGTCATGAGTCCCCAGGCCAAGCTGACGGCGTTCATGACCATCGTGGTACGGGAAATCCGGCGCTTCACGCGGATCTGGCCGCAGACGCTGTTGCCGCCGGCGGTGACGATGACGCTTTACTTTATAATTTTTGGCAATCTGATCGGCTCTCGGATCGGGCAGATGGAAGGCTACGACTATATGTCCTTCATCGTGCCGGGGCTGATCATGATGTCGGTAATCACCAGTTCCTACGCGAACGTGGTGTCGTCGTTCTTCAGCATGAAGTTCCAGCGCAGCATCGAGGAGCTGCTGGTTTCGCCGGTACCCAACTATGTCATCCTGGCCGGCTATGTTGCGGGCGGCATGGTTCGCGGGTTGGGGGTTGGTCTGATCGTGACCTTGCTATCCCTTGGCTTCACCGATTTGTCGCTGCACCATCCGCTGGTGACCGTGTTGACCGTCGCGCTGACATCGATGCTGTTTTCCCTCGGTGGTTTCATCAACGCCATGCTGGCCACGAAATTCGACGACATCTCCATCGTCCCAACCTTTGTGCTCACGCCGCTGACGTATCTCGGCGGGGTATTCTATTCGATACAGTTATTGCCGGATTTCTGGCAGGGCGTATCGATGATCAACCCGATCCTGTACATGGTAAATGCGTTCCGCTATGGGATATTGGGTTTCTCTGACGTTCACGTGGGCATATCGCTGACCATGATCATGGTCTTCATTACCCTGCTGATCGTTCTTTCCCTGCGAATGCTGGCCCGAGGCAAGGGCATTCGCCACTGACGGCACTGGCCGCTGACAGGACACGTTTATGGCATTGCACGACGCCCCACTGGGCAAGAGTAGCGAATACCCCGAACGCTACGCACCGGAACTGCTCTTCCCGGTACCGCGCCAGGACAACCGCCGGCGCATCGGTCTGGATGATGGCCGTTGGCCGTGGTTTGGTGCCGATCTCTGGCAGGCCTGGGAGTTGTCCTGGCTGCGGCCCAACGGCGTACCGGCGGTGGCCTGGGGTGTGATTCGTGTGCCGGCCGCGTCGCCGTCTATCGTTGAGTCCAAGTCGCTCAAGCTGTATCTGAACTCGTTCAACCAAGAAGTATTTTCCGATGCGGACCAGGTCCGCGAGCGCATCGAACACGACCTTTCGAGCGCGTCTGGATCAGTCGTTTCTGTGGAGCTTTATTCGGTCGATGAGCCGGCGACTATCGTTTCGCGCCCCGATGACTTCGAGCTCATCGACGACGAGCCTATAGAGGTGGAAAGCTATACGCCGTGTCCTGATCGTCTGCACACGGGCGAGGAGCAGGTGAGCGAAGCCCTGTGTTCTCATCTGCTCAAGAGTAACTGCCCGGTGACCGGTCAGCCGGATTGGGGCAGTCTATTGATCCGCTACACCGGCAAGAAAATTGATCGCGCAGCGTTGCTGCATTATGTGGTGGGGTTCCGGCAGAAACAGGATTTTCACGAACACTGCGTGGAAACGGTATTCACTGACCTGATGACTTATTGTCAGCCGGAGTCGTTAACCGTTAGCGCCCACTATACCCGCCGTGGTGGGTTGGACATCAATCCCTGGCGCAGCACCGATCTCCATGAACCGCCGATGCCGCGTCTGTTGAGGCAATGAAGCAGACGACGGGGCGAGCCTAGTCGTCGTCCTGGCGCAGCCGGTCGGCCGCCTCTTCCAGCGCCTGGAGGATGTCCGAACGTTCGTTGCCACGGATCTTGTCCGAATCCAGGTACATGGCAAAACCGGCGTGTTCGTGCTCCAGGAAGCTGCGTTCGGTACCCAGGTCGCGGCGGAAGTCGACCACTTCATAGATGGGTACCGGACGCCCGAATCCTTTCACCGTAATCTCACCCTTATCCCGGCACATGATCTTGTCCTTGATCAGCGAGAAGGTTTCGTAGGAAATCAGGATCTCGCCGGGGTCGGCCAGCGATTCCAGGCGGCTGGCCAAGTTCACTTCCTTGCCGATGATGGTGTAATCCATCCGGTTCTCTGCCCCGAAATTGCCGACGGTCGTGTAGCCGGCACTGATGCCCATGCGGATTTCCAGCGGCGTCTTGATACCCTGGCTGCGCCATTTCTGGCGCATGATCTTCATGTGCTTGCGCATGTCGATCGCCATCGACACGCAAGCCAGCGCATCTTCCCGTGGGCCGCGGCTGGTGGGGTCGCCGAAGAAGATCATGATCGAGTCGCCAACGAACTTATCGATGGTACCGCCGTACTTGAGGGCAACCTGGGACATTTCGTTGAAGTAGTGATTGAGCAGCTCGGTCAGGGCCTCGGGTTCCATTTCCTCGGACAGTTGGGTAAACCCCTTGATATCCGAGAAAAAGATAGAAAGTTTCTTCCGCTGGGTCTCGAGCCGCACATCCCGTTCGCCGGTAAAGATCGACTGCCATACCTGCGGAGACAAGTACTTGGACAGTTTGTGGGAAAGGGCGATGGACTGTTCGCGCTGGTATTGGATCTGGGACTTTGCGGTCATCAGCGCACGGGCCTGCTGGTGGGCATAGAGCGCCGTGATACAGATGTAAAGCCCCGTCGACAATAGCGCGACCACGCTCAGCGGCAAGGGGGCCTGGAGTGAAGGTGCTATGCCATTGAGGGCAACGCCGACAGAGGCACCGATCGTCAGCCAGAGAATGCCGAACAGCCATTGCCGCATGCCGCCAACCAGCATGCAACTGAACATCAACATCATCATTACCGAGAGCGAAGGCATGGCGATAAGGCCGATCGTACCTACGAAGGCGCCACCAATCGCGCAATCGAGCAGCAGCATCTTGTGACGGATGCGTGCGGAATGCCTGAAAAAGGTTCGGCGGGTTAGGACATGGACTGTGTGAGGCCAGAGCAGCGCCCCGGGGATCAGCCAGATCAGCCACTCAGCAAAGGTATGGGTTTTGAGCCCGGTGAAGATGATCGCTGCCGCGCCGACATAGGCCAGCACGCGCCCGTTGTAATCGGGCATCGGCGGAATGACGACCGGTTTACTCTGGGAGTCCAGCGAGAGTGTTTTGCCACTGACCAGTGGTGCGTTCATCATTCTAAAACCGGATTCGCCCCGTCAGCATGTCCTTAAGCATGACCCAGTCGCCCATGAGGCTGTACAGCGGGTATTTGAACGTAGCTGGACGGTTCTTCTCGAACAGGAAATGCCCCAGCCAGGCAAAACCGTAGCCCACCACGGGCAGCAGGAGTAGGAAAGCCCATTGTGTGGTGACGATAGCGTAGAGCAGTATCGCTATGACCAGTATGCTGCCTGCGTAGTGCAGGCGACGGCAGGTCGGGTTGCTATGCTCCTTCAGGTAATACGGATAAAAGTCGGCAAAGCTGTTGAATTCACGGGTGTCTTGGGTCATGACTTTCCGCCGGCAACTTGTTGTTATAGTGTGCAGGGCATCGACTAACCTAAACCCGTACCGTCTGCTCGGGCCATACCCTGGATAAGGGTTTGTTACCCAGATGGTTTGGAAAAGGGTACATAGGCACGGATTGCTTCTCCGAGTAATTGCACATGCGCTCAGCCCTGAATGTGGCATAGGCAATTATACGGATACCCGTCAAGGTTAGCAGTAATACCGAACTGGCTCAATTGTAGCGCGATCTGCGGCGATCAGCCTGTATATCGTCATAACAACACCGGGATACGACATGAGTGAGATTATTAAATCGATTCTTAACCGCTCGTCCGAGCCCAAGCTCGCTGAACCGGCCCCGGACGCCGCGGTACTTGAGGAGGCTTTTGCCTGTGCGGCGAGGGCCCCCGATCATGCGTTACTTCGTCCATGGCGATACCTGGTAATCGAAGGTGAGGGGCTAGACGCGTTGGGCAGAGTGTTTGAACGTGCTGCGGATTCGTCCGATCCGTTGGCGCCCAAGGCGGAAAAGCTGCGGAAGATGCCCCATCGGGCGCCGATGATTATCATCGGAATTGCTCGCCATCAGGATCACCCGAAAGTGCCGGCCATCGAAGAAACGCTATCCACAGGGTGTGGAATGGCCTTCCTGATGCTGGCGCTTGAAGCCCGTGGTTTCTCAGCAATGTGGCGAACCGGGCCGGTCGCCTATCACCCGGCAGTCAGGGAAGGGCTTGGGCTGGAAGACAACGAATCGATCACCGGCTTCCTTTATGTGGGCACACCCACCGTCAATAAACCGACCATCAGTCCGGCGGAGCCGAAGGATTTCGTGGCACATTGGCCGTCCGCCTGAGCCGCTTTGCCCCTGCAACGCGGCAGGGGAAAGCCCTTGCCGCTTTTACCGCTTTCCATCCATCTCCATCCCGCCCGCCATACGCTTCCGTCCGCTCCAGCCCTTTAATCAGCGGGTTTTTTTCAACCTGGCATCACTGTTGCTTTAGCTCTCGCAAGTAGACGATTTCGGCAACTCCGCGGAGAGACGGTATGGCCATCAATTTCAACAATGCCCTGGGCGTGCACGAGCAGGCAGTGAATCTTAGGATTCAGCGGGCTGAAGTGCTGGCCAATAACCTGGCCAACGCGGATACCCCGGGGTTCAAGGCGCGGGACATCGATTTCCGCGCAGCCCTCGGTGCTGCCGAGGCGCAGTCCCAGGGACTGGCCATGACCCGGACCGACGATCAGCATATCGATACCGCTGCGGCCATGTCCGAACGCGCGGCGCTGATGTACCGCAATCCGCATCAGCCTTCGCTGGATGGCAATACTGTCGACGCCCAGCAGGAGCAGGCCCGCTTCATGCGCAACGCCATGGACTTCCAGGCCAGCTTCCAGTTTCTCAACAGCAAGTTTACCGGCCTGTCCAAGGCTATCACCGGTGAATAACGGTTTCGCAGGTAGAGGATAAGCAACATGTCACTCGGCAACATTTTTGATATCGCAGGCTCGGGCATGACCGCCCAGTCCCTGCGACTGAATACCACAGCGTCCAACATTGCCAATGCGGAAACCGCCAGTTCAAGCACCGATGAAACCTACCGTGCGCGCAAGCCGGTATTCGCCGCCATCCAGCAGGACATGATGAACCAGGACGGATTTGGTTCTGGCTGGGGACCGGGGAGTGCCGCCTCCGCCGGTGTACAGGTGGAAGGGGTCATTGAAAGCGATGCCCAACTGCAGATGCGTTATGAGCCCAATCACCCGGCCGCGAATGAGGACGGTTACGTGTATTACCCCAACGTCAATGTCGTCGAGGAAATGGCGGACATGATGTCCTCCTCACGCAGTTTCGAGATGAATGTGGATGTCATGAACACGGCCAAGTCGATGATGCAGCGCATCCTCACCCTGGGCCAGTCTTAAGCCGACTCAGTAAGGAGTAAACCATGAGCGCGATTACCGGCACGTCCGCCTCTGATGTACTGAGTCAGTACCAGATACAGAGCGAGCAGAATTCAGCCTCCAGCGAACTCGGCAAGAACGAGTTCATGGAGCTGATGCTGGCGCAGATGAAAAACCAGAACCCACTCGAACCCCAGGACAACGGCGACTTCATCGCCCAATTGGCGCAGTTCAGTTCGCTGGAAGAAATGCAGGGCCTGTCCGGCAGTGTCCAGGACGTGGTGGGTCAGTTCCGTTCCACCCAGGCGCTGCAGGCCTCCGCCATGGTGGGCCGGACCGTCATGGTTCCGTCCCAGACCGGCATACTAGGGGTCTCGGGTGAAGTAACCGGCGCCATTGAGGTACCGGCCACCACATCAAGCCTGCGCGTGGACATCATGAACTCCTCCGGCGAGTTGGTGCGTCAGCTTGACCTGGGTTCCGCCCAGTCCGGCCAGAAAGCCTTCAGCTGGGACGGAAAGGATGCCAGCGGCAACGATATGCCGGAGGGCACCTATCTGATCAAGGCGAATGCCAGTTATACCGGCGGAACCGAACAGCTCAGCACGATGGTCAGCGCCAATGTGGACAGCGTCTCATTGGGCACCAGCGGCGGTGTAACCCTTAATCTGGCAGGTATGGGATCGGTTGCCCTGTCAGACGTGCGGCAGATTAACTAACAGAATTAAAGGTGAGGTGAAGTATGGCGTTCAACATCGGTCTTAGCGGTCTACGCGCCGCGTCCGTGGATCTGGATGTCACCGGCAACAACATTGCCAATGCCAGCACGGTCGGTTTCAAGGGAAGCCGCGTTCAGTTTGGCGATCTCTATGCCAGTGGCTTCATGTCCGCCGGCAATAACCCGATCGGCGATGGCGTGCGTGTTCAGGAAGTGGCGCAGAAATTCGGCCAGGGTAATATCAGTTTTACCGACAATAACCTGGACCTGGCCATAAATGGCGATGGTTTCTTTATCCTGAACAACAATGGCGAGGTGCGATATTCCCGCGCCGGTCAGTTCGGTATCGACAAAGATGGTTTTGTGGTGAACAACCAGGGGATGCGGGTTCAGGGTTTCCAGGCAGACGAGGAAGGTAACCTGTCGGGTGTGCGGGGCGATCTGTTTATCGACAGCGACAACCTTGCGCCGCGGCGGACCACCAACATTGCTTCCGAACTGAATCTGGATTCCCGCGAAGCGGTCCTCGCCGAAAGCGGCACGCGTATTTCGACGCGTAGCTACGCGCCAGGCGCTTCCACGGGTGAACAGACGCTGACGTTGACCTATCCGGACGGCACGACACGCGACGTTGCAGTCGCGGCCGACAGCTCCGCACGGCAAATTGCCAACACGCTGAGCCAGGAAGAAGGCGTGAGCGCCTCTGCCAGAACCGAAGTGTTGCTGGATGGCACCTCAATCCAGGCGGACGACATCTTTACCCTGGAAGGCGTCGATTTCACCCTCCAGGACACCGATGCCAGCGGTAACCCGCTATCCAATGCCGAACGCCTGCAGCAACTGGCAGACGACATCAATGGCTCTTCCCTGAGCAGCATCAACGCCACGATCACATCCACTGGCGAGCTGCGCCTGATCTCCAGTCGCGGCGATACCCTGCGCATGAGCTATGAAGACGTGAATAGCGATGGCGGCGCCATGGCGTTCAGTAGCGGTGGCGCGTTATCCAACGACAGCACCAACCCGTCCACACAGGTCGGGCAGGTAAGCATTACGCTGGATCGCGATGTCCAGCTGGCCGCGACCCCGATGGCGCCATCCACAACCACCATACTCGACGGCGTAACGCCAACGGCGTTCACCAGCAACACGTTCGATCCGACGGACCAGCGTACCTACAACCACGCCACGTCGACCACGATCTACGACAGTCTGGGCAATCCTCATGTGATGACCCAGTATTTCGTCAAGGAGCCGCCAACCGGCGTGAACCAGGGGAGTGTCTGGTCGATGTATGTCCAGATCGATGGCCAGAACGTGGGTGACCCCCCCAATGCCAGCGGCGAGCCGACCATGGCGCAATTCGACCTGTTGTTCAACGAAGAAGGTGAGCTGCAAAGCGTCAACGGTGATCCCGAAGGTGAAATCCTGATTTCCAACTGGACGCCTCGGGATGCAAACGGCGATCCGAACGGCGCCGATGGCCCGCGCCTGGTGGCGAATGGTGGAACCACGCCGATTCCGGATCCCCCTATCAGCTCCAATTTTGTGATCGAGCTGAACGAGACGACCCAGTACGGCAGTGAGTTTGCGGTCAACGACCAGTCCCAGAACGGCTACACCACCGGTCGCCTGAGTGGCCTGGACGTATCCAACGAAGGGGTGCTGTTTGCCCGCTACTCCAACGGTCAGTCCCAGACCCTCGGGCAGGTTGCCCTCGCAACATTCCGCAACGCCGAAGGTTTGTCGCCGGTGGGCGAAACCACTTGGGTAGAGACCTTTGAATCCGGTCAGCCCATTATCGGCTCGCCGGATAGCGGTACGCTCGGCGCGATCAAGGCCAGCTCCGTGGAAGAGTCCAATGTCGATCTTTCGGCGGAACTGGTGAACCTCATCATTGCCCAGCGCAACTACCAGGCCAACGCCAAGACCATCGAGACTTCGGATTCCGTCACCCAGACGATTATCAACCTCCGCTAAACCTCCTTTCCGCAGCAGCCGTGAGCCCCTGAGGCCAAAGCTGCTGCGGATTCTTCACTTTCTGGCACGACTCCTGCAATGACTCTATCAAGAGTCAAAAATCCGGCAGGAGTTTTCCCATGGATAAATCCATCTTTATCGGTATGTCCGGTGCCAAGCAGACCATGCTGGCACAGCAGGCCCATGCCAATAACCTGGCGAACGTCAACACCACCGGGTTCAAGCGGGACTTTGCCCAGGCCCGGAGTATGCCGGTATACGGCGAGCACTTCCCGACCCGTGCCTATGCCATGACCGAGCGCCCGGGTACCGACCTTTCTGCCGGCGCATTGATGGAGACCGGTCGTGGCCTGGACGTCGCTATTGGCGGCGAGGGCTGGCTGACGGTGCAGGCCGAGACAGGCGAGGAGGTGTTTACGCGCTCGGGCAGCCTGAGTGTCGACGTCAACGGCCTCATGCGCACGGCAACGGGTGAGCCGGTCCTGGGCAATGGTGGGCCTGTGGCGCTGCCCCCCTATGACGGCCTGGTCATTGGGCAGGACGGCACCGTATCAATCGTCCCGGTTGGGGGTCCGCCCGATCAGCTGGTCCAGGTGGACCGCCTGAAACTCGTCAATCCGCCACAGGATGCCCTGATGAAAGGGACCGACGGATTCATCCGTCGCAAGCCGGATCAGGCCATCGATGGCGCCGAGCCGCTCGATGTCAACGTTCGTGTGGAATCGGGTTTTCTCGAGGCGTCCAACGTCAATGCGGTGGAGGAGATGATCTCCAACCTTGAACTTGCTCGTCAGTATGAGATGCAGGTGAAGGTCATGCAGACCGCAAAAAGTAATTCAGACGCGACGGCACGGCTGTTGCAAAACCTTGGTTAATAGCCGGATTTAGCCGGAGAGGATGACCGAAAAGCGGCAAGTTTTCGCCGTTTCGAGGATCGATTCCACGCAGGAGACAAACAATGCATCCAGCTCTTTGGGTCAGCAAGACAGGTTTGAGTGCGCAGGACACCAATATGTCCACCATCTCCAACAACCTGGCGAACGTTAACACGACAGGCTTCAAGCGTGACCGCGCGGTCTTCCAGGACCTGCTGTACCAGATCAATCGCCAACCCGGCGGCATGTCGACCGAGAACTCGGAACTGCCATCCGGCCTCCAGTTGGGTACGGGTGTGCGTGTCGTCGGCACCGCAAAACAGTTTACCCAGGGTAACCTGCAGGTGACCGAGCAGCCGCTGGATATGGCGGTCAATGGTCGTGGCTTCTTCCAGGTGCTGCTGCCGGACGGCGAAATCGCCTATACCCGCGATGGTCAGTTCCAGCTCAATGCCGACGGCGATGTCGTCAATGCCAACGGCTATCCGCTCGAACCGAACATCAACGTTCCGGAAAACACGACCAGTATCACCGTGGGTACGGATGGCACGGTATCTGCCGTGGTCGAGAATCAGGCAGCTCCCGTGCAGTTGGGCAATGTCACGCTGGTCAACTTCGTGAATCCACAGGGCCTGATGGCGGTGGGTAATAACCTGTTCCGTGAGACCAACTCCAGCGGTGCCCCCCAGGAAGGTGAACCGGGTATCGGCGGCCTTGGCACGATCGAGCAGGGGATGACCGAGTCATCCAACGTCGAGGTGGTTGAAGAGTTGGTGAATATGATTACCACCCAGCGCGCCTACGAAATGAACTCCAAGGTGGTTTCCACCACCGACCAGATGCTCCAGTTCCTGTCCCAGAATGTCGGCTAAGGCCGGGTAATGGGTAAGGGAGGTTAAACATGAAATTCCGATTCTCACCGCTCCTGATTGTTTCGCTGGCCCTGTTGGAGGGGTGCCAGGCTGTCAGCCGTCCGCGCGCGATGCCTGACGATCCGGCCTATGCGCCGGTTAAGGCCCAGGCCATGATGCAACGTGATGCGTCGTCCGGCGCGATCTATCAGACCTCCCGGAACTTCAATTTCTATGGCGATACCGTTGCGCTCAACGTTGGCGACATCCTGTTGGTATCGCTGGAAGAGCAGACACAGGCGTCCAAGGACGCCAAGAGCAGTATCAAGAAGGATAACGAGCTCAGCTTCAACGATGGGTCGATACTCGGGCTGAACAAACTGAATCTCGCCACCAATGCCAATCTCGAGCGGGATTTTCAGGGGGATGCGAAGGCGGATCAGAGCAACAGTCTGAACGGCAGCATCACGGTTACGGTCACTGAAGTGTACCCGAACGGTATTTTGCGGATCCGGGGCGAGAAGTGGCTGTCGTTGACCAACGGCGACGAATTTATTCGCCTGACAGGCCTGGTGCGGCCCCAGGATATCAGCCCGGACAATACGATTTCCTCCAACCGCATTGCCGATGCCCGTATCGCTTACGGCGGCACCGGCGATTTTGACCAGGCTACCCGACAGGGCTGGCTGTCACGCTTCTTCAACAGTGAGTGGTTCCCGCTATGAAACCGGTCCGCGCGTTCATTGCGTTCATTGTCTTTGCGGTGCTGGTGCAGCCAGTTCTCGCTGACCGCCTGAAGGATATGGCGCGGGTACAGGGCGTACGTTCAAACCAGTTGGTGGGTTATGGCCTGGTGGTCGGTCTCGACGGCACCGGCGATTCGGCGCCATTTACCGACCAAACCTTCAGGAACCTGATGAATCAGTTCGGCATTACCTTGCCGCCGGGCGTCAGTCCCAAGCTGGATAACGTCGCAGCCGTCACCGTACATGCGAACCTGCCGCCCTTTGCCAAGCGCGGACAGGACATTGACATTACGGTGTCTTCCATCGGCAATGCCGACAGCTTGCGCGGCGGTAGCCTTTTGATGACGCCGCTCAAGGGTGCAGACGGCCAGGTGTATGCGATGGCCCAGGGCAGCCTGGTGGTCGGCGGCTTTGGTGCCTCCGGCCAGGACGGATCGCGGATTTCCGTGAACGTACCGAGTGTGGGGCGTATCCCCAACGGTGCCTCTGTGGAGCGCGAAGTGATTTCCCCGTTCAGTCGCGGCGACACCATTACCTTCGATCTGCTGCGCCCGGATTTCACGACGGCACGGCGTGTCGTCGAAACCATCAACAACACCCTGGGGCCGGAGATGGCATACGCTCACGACGCGACCTCCATCTCCGTCAAGGCGCCACGGGATCCGTCCCAGCGGGTGAGCTTCCTGTCCGTGTTGGAAAACATGGAAGTGGATCCCGCGCAAGAGGCGGCGAAAGTCGTGATCAATAGCCGTACCGGTACCATCGTGGTGGGCCAGAACGTCCAGGTGAGCCCTGCGGCGGTTACCCACGGCAACCTGACGGTCACCATCGAGGAAAATCCGCAGGTCACCCAGCCGAATCCGTTCGCGGGCGGCGACACCGTGGTCACACCGGACAGCACGATTACCACCACCCAGGAGCCGGCACGGATGTTCAAGTTTGGTCCCGCGGTAACGCTGAACGAGATCGTCCAGGCGGTAAACCAGGTGGGCGCAGCCCCAGGTGACGTGATGGCCGTACTCGAAGCCCTCAAGCAAGCCGGCGCACTGCGCGCCGAGTTAATCGTTATCTAGGTGATGTGATGCAGGACTCTCGCGTCGATACTGCCCAGTTCTATACCGAATTCAGCGGCCTGAATGCGCTGAAGACCCAGGCTCGCACCGATAAAAGGGCGGCGCTGGAGCAGGTGGCCAAGCAGTTCGAGAGTCTGTTCATGTCGCAGATGCTGAAGTCCATGCGTTCTGTGAACGATGTATTTGCCGAGGGCAATTACCTGAACAGCAGTCAGTCGAAGTTCTACCAGGAGATGTTCGACAACCAGCTTACCCTGTCGATGAGCCAGAACCAGGGTTTGGGGCTTTCAGACGTCCTGGCACGGCAGCTTGCCCGTCAGATTCCCGGTATGGACAACGAGGGGGAGAGGGCAGCCGGCCATAGGGCGAGTATTACCGATTACGAGCGAAGCCTGCCTCCGTTGTCGCCCAGACTGCCGGCCCAGGTGAACGAAGTTAAGGCCATTTCCGAAGACGTTGCCGTGAAAGAACCGGTTGCGGATGAAACCGCTACCGAAGAACTGCCGGAGAGCTTCGAGTCACCGGAGCACTTCGTAGAGACCCTGCTACCGATGGCTGAAGCCGTCGCTGGCGATTCCGGCATAGACCCTCGGGTCATGGTGGCCCAGGCTGCGCTCGAGACGGGTTGGGGCAAGCACATGATCAAGGGCGGCAATGGCGAACACAGTTTCAACCTGTTCGGTATCAAGGCGGACAGTCGCTGGCAGGGCGGCTCTGTCGACATCCTGACCTCCGAGTATCGTGAAGGCATCAAGATGAACGAACGTGCCGCGTTCCGGGCCTATCCGGATTACCAGGCCAGTTTTGAGGACTATATCGGCTTCCTGGAGCGCAATCCGCGCTATCGGGATGTGCTGGCGGTTGCCGATGATCCGGAGGCATTTGCCGACGGCCTGCAGGCCGCGGGTTATGCGACTGATCCGGCGTACGGCGCCAAGATCCGTCGCATTCTTAACAGTGATTCCTTCGAGGCGATCACGGGGCAGTCCCTGTCCCTGAACCAGGGTGGTGAGGAGTAGAGGAAATGGCTGGTCTGATTAACATTGGCCTGACCGGCATTCTGGGTCACCAGTCGGCCCTGAATACGACGGGCAACAATATCACCAATGCCAATACGCCAGGCTATAGCCGTCAGCAAACGGTCTTTGAAAGCCAGACCGGGATCACTACCGGCGCGGGCACCATTGGCTCTGGCGTTAGCGTCAGCGAGATTCGGCGCATAACGGACCAGTTCGTCGTTAACCAACTGCGTTCCGACACCTCGTTGTTCAGCGAGCAGGATACACTCAATACCGAACTGACCCGACTGGATAACCTTTTGGGCGGGGAGTCGACTGGCCTTAACAATGCCCTGAACAACTTCTTCAGCAGTATCCAGAGTGCGGCGGAAGATCCCGCGGCCTTGCCGCAGCGCCAAATGGTTCTGAGTGAGGCTAAAGGCCTGGTCAACCGGTTCCAGTCGCTGCACTCCGAGTTTATCCAGCAACGCCAGTCGGTAACCGGCCAAATGCAGGCTGCGACGTCTGACGTCAATTCTCTATTATCGAGTATTGCCGAGTTGAACCTGGCAATCTCCGAGAGCCCCGGGATTGCCCAGGGTAATATGCCCAACGACCTTATGGATAAGCGCGACGAGAAGATTCGCGAGCTATCCAAGCTGATCCAGGTCAAGGTAACCGAAGTGGATGGTAACCAGGTCAACGTCAGTCTCAGTGGCGGGCAGGCATTGGTCGTTGGTGGCCAGGCGTCCCAATTGCTGACGGAAACGTCCGCTGCCGATCCGACCAAGCTGGACTTCAAGCTGAAGACCGGCAACCGTATCAGCGGCGTCACCGACCAAATTATCGGAGGCGCCCTGGGCGGTCTGCGCACGTTCCAGAACAAGGTGCTGGAACCGGCCTTCGACCAGCTTGGGCGGATTGCTTTGGCTGTGTCCGACAAGGTCAACAAGCAGCACAGTATCGGGATGGACCTGGAGGGCGACCTGGGTGGTCTGTTCTTTACGGATATCAATACCCGTGCGGCGCAATTGGATCGTGTGACGGGGAACGAAAACAATGTTCCTCCTAACGATGGCGTAATTTCCGTGGAGATCACCAATACGACCGATCTCCAGGCCAGGTCTTATAATCTGCGCTTTACCGGCGCCAATGGCGAGAATTTCGATCTGATCGACGCTGAAACCGGTGAGATCGTGCGTCAGGGGCAGTTACCCGATCCGCTCCCGGCAGAAATCGAGATGCCGGGCTTCAACGTGCATATCGAGTCCGGTTCATTCCAGGATGGCGACAGTTTCCTGGTGCGCCCGACCCGTAACGCCGCGGCCAATATGGATCTGCAGATCAATCGCGAGGAAGACCTCGCGTTTGCGACGCCAATCCAGGCCGAAGCCGATATGGGCAACACCGGTAACGGCAGTATTTCCCAGGGCACCATGCTCAGCACCCGAAACCCGCTGACCAACGTGCCGCTGGATGAGTTCAGCCAGCGCGGACAACTGTCTCCGCCGCTGATGGTGCGCTTTACGTCGGGTAGCGCCTACGAAATCCTCGATGCGTCTGACCCGACCAACCCGGTCGCACTGACGCCGCCGGTCACCGGCACGTTCCAGCCGGGGGTTTCCAACAAGCTGTTCTCCGAAGACCCCTCCGACCCGAATTATCGCGGTTTCCAGTTCGAGATCAGCGGTAATCCCGAGGCCAACGACGTCTTTATGATCAGCTACAACAGCGACGGTGTATCCGACAACCGGAATGCCACGTTGCTCGGTGGACTGGGTACGGTCAACACGATGAATGGCGGCAACCAAAGCTTCAGCGAAGCCTACGCCGGGCTGGTGGAAACCGTCGGTGTAACAACCCGTCAGAGCCAGTTGGATCGGGATGCCGGCCAGGCACTTCTGGAGCAGTCCACCAACCAGTGGGAATCGGTATCGGGTGTGAACCTGGATGAAGAAGCCGGCCGTCTGATCCAGTATCAGGCAGCCTACAACGCGTCAGCCAAGGTGATGAGCGTGGCTCAGGACCTCTTCGACACGTTGCTGGGTACCTTTAACTAATGCGTCCTTAGGCGGGAGTTACCATGCGTATTTCCTCACAGCAAATCTTTAGTGGTGGCGTGAACCGGCTGCAGGACCTGAACACGCAACTACAAAAGACCCAACAGCAAGTCTCCACGGGCAAGCGGGTGATCAATCCGTCCGACGATCCGGTGGCCGCTGCCCGTATTCTCAAGCTTGACCAGGAGAAGGCACAGATCGATCAGTTCCAGCGTGGCATCGATCTGGCGCAGAACCGCCTCCAGCAGGAGGAGAGCACGCTGGCGGACATAACCGACGTTATCCAGCGCGTGCGCGAATTGACGGTACAGGCGGGGAATGGCGCGTTGTCCGACTCTGACCGGCGCTCTGTCGCTTCGGAGCTGCGTGAACGCCTGGAGCAGCTCGGCGGATTGGCCAACACCCGTGACGCCTCAGGCGAATATATCTTCAGCGGCTTCAAGGGCAGCACGGAAGCCTTTACCAAGAACGTTTCCGGTGATTGGGTTTACCAAGGGGACGAAGGCCAGCGCAAGCTGGAAATCGATGTGGGCGTAAGCGTCGCGATCAGTGACAATGGCAAGGGGCTGTTCGTTGATGTCGCCTCTAACAACCCGACATTTTTCGCCGAAGCCAGTTCCGGGAATACCTCCAATCCGCCGGCCACGATCAGTTCCGGCATGATGCTCGACCAGGAGGTCTTCAATGGCGTGTATCCGGATGACCTGATCATCGAGGTGGACGCCACTGCAGGAACCTATACCGTGACCAACCGGTCGACGGGTGCGGACCTGACGCCCACCAACAACGCATACGTGAGCGGGGAGAGCATCCAGGTTGCCGGTATCCAGTTCGAAATCACCGGTGCGGCTGACGGCGACAAATTCATGATCAAGACCGCCGATAAGCAGTCGATGTTCGGTACCATCGAAAAGCTGATCTACGGCCTGGAAAACCAGCCGAAGACACCGGCGGTGGCAACGGTCAACAACTTCGCACCGCAGGCTGGCGATACCCTGACTGTTAACGGCGTGTCCTTCACGTTCGATGCAGGTGATACGCTGTCGGACCTGGCGGATGCCATTAATGCCAGCACTGACGAAGCGCTGGCGGGCGTCCGCGTCGACACCGCCAACCTACCGGGATCGATAGCGATCGAATCCGTGAACGGCGATCTCGAGATGGACGCCTCGGGTTGGGCCGGCGACCTGACGACGGACGGCGCCAAGTTCCAGGACATCGACATTGCAGGCGGTACCCTCCAGCCGGACAGCGCCGCTTCCACCCGCTACGCCAGTGGCCAGCAGACCTTCGATGAGCTGATCGCTGATTCCCTAGCCAATCTGGACAACGCGCAGGAGAGCATCCTGACCACCCAGACCCAGATCGGCGGTCGATTGAATGCAGTGGATTCTACGCGTGAATTCCTCACGGATTCCTCGGTCTACACCGAGCAGATCCGCTCTGAACTGCGCGATGTGGATTATGCCGAGGCCATCAGCCGCCTGAGTTTCCAGAGCTTTGTGCTGGAAGCGTCGCAGCAGTCTTTTGCGCGGGTATCGCAGCTGTCGCTGTTCGATCGTCTTTGATCGATTTTTCCGTTAGCGTCCCGCTTTTTGCGGGGCGCTAGTTGACCTCACAAATCGCCTCAGTATAATCGCCACACTCTCCGATTGCCGGGGTGGTGAAATTGGTAGACACGCGAGACTCAAAATCTCGTGCAGGCAACTGCGTGTGGGTTCAAGTCCCACCCCCGGCACCATTATATTCCAGTGTGTTTAGCGCATTCTCCGGGACCTGAATAACAGCCTTTGGCCCGTTCTCTCGTGACAGGCCCTTGAGATAGGTCCTTTTCCACGAACGGAGCCAAGAACGGCCAAGATCGGGTCGAGCCGCCATGAAAGTCTCTGATTTCCATTACGACCTTCCGGACGAACTGATCGCGCGCTACCCCCTCGAAGACCGTACTGCCAGTCGAATGCTTCACCTGGCCGGCCCTACGGGTGCGATCAACCATGGCCATTTTCGTGACATCCTCGGCCTGCTCGAACCGGGCGACCTGCTGGTATTCAATAATACCCGGGTGATCCCGGCGCGAGTCTTTGGACAGAAGGAAACCGGCGGCAAGCTGGAAATCCTTGTTGAACGCGTCCTCGACCAACGCGAGCTGCTTGCGCACATCCGTTCGTCCAAATCACCAAAGGCTGGCCAGTTGATCCACGTCGAGGGCGATGGCGCTTTCCGTATGGTCGAGCGCCAGGGTGCGCTATTCCGGTTGGCGCTGGAAAAAGGGGCTGACTCCGTTCTCGACCTGCTGGAAGCGGTAGGGCACATGCCGTTGCCGCCTTACGTGGACCGACCGGACGAATCAGCCGACCGTGAACGCTATCAAACGGTCTATGCCCGCGATCCCGGCGCGGTGGCCGCGCCTACCGCAGGTCTGCATTTCGATGAATCTATACTGTCGGAACTGGCTGAGCGGGGTATTGAACAGGCGTTCGTGACACTTCATGTGGGTGCCGGCACGTTCCAGCCGGTACGGGTTGATTCGATCGAAGATCACCAGATGCACAGCGAAGTCGCCGAGGTGCCGCACGTCACTGTCGATGCGATCAGGCGTACCCGGGAGCGTGGTGGCCGCGTCGTGGCCGTGGGTACCACGTCAGTACGCTCGCTGGAATCTGCCTCTCGGGACGGGGAGCTCAAGCCTTACCAGGGCGAAACCGATATTTTTATCTACCCCGGTTACCGTTTCCAGTGCATCGATGCGCTCGTGACCAATTTCCATCTCCCGGAATCCACGCTCATCATGTTGGTCAGCGCCTTTGCCGGTTACGAGGCGGTTATGAAGGCCTACCGGGAGGCCGTCGATGAGCGCTACCGTTTTTTCAGTTATGGCGACGCCATGTTCGTGACCGGCCAGCGGGCTTCGGAACAGGCTGAGCGAGCCCAGCAGGAGTCAGAACGATGACCGACC
This sequence comes from Marinobacter nanhaiticus D15-8W, assembly GCF_036511935.1. Lineage (NCBI taxonomy): Bacteria > Pseudomonadati > Pseudomonadota > Gammaproteobacteria > Pseudomonadales > Marinobacteraceae > Marinobacter > Marinobacter nanhaiticus. Next base: position 2,400,288 of record NZ_AP028878.1, read on the forward strand.
GTTGTTTCATGTCCTTCAAGACCACAGCCGCCGACGGCAAGGCCCGCCGGGGCACACTCACGTTTCCGCGTGGCGAGGTCCAGACGCCCGCCTTCATGCCCGTCGGCACCTACGGCACGGTCAAGGGAATGCTGCCCCGGGACATCGAAGAGATCGGGGCACAGATCATTCTCGGCAACACCTTCCATCTCATGCTGCGCCCTGGAACAGGCGTCATTAAGGAGCACGGTGACCTGCATGACTTTACCCAATGGCAGGGACCGATCCTGACCGATTCAGGTGGCTTCCAGGTCTTCAGTCTTGGGGAGATGCGAAAGATTACCGAGCAGGGCGTGAACTTTCGCTCTCCGGTCGATGGCTCTCCGGTGGAGTTGTCGCCGGAGATCTCGATGCAGGTCCAGCGCGATCTGGGTTCCGACATCGTCATGATTTTCGACGAGTGTACGCCTTACCCCGCTACAGAGAGACAGGCGAAGGATTCGATGGAAATGTCGCTGCGCTGGGCAAAGCGTAGTAAGGACGCCCATGGCGATAGCCCTTCGGCGTTGTTCGGCATCGTTCAGGGCGGAATGTATCCCCACCTGCGTGACCGTTCGCTTGAGGGGCTGGTGGATATCGGCTTCGACGGTTATGCCATTGGCGGGCTTTCCGTCGGCGAACCCAAGGAAGATATGATCCGAATCCTCGATCATCTCCCCCCGCGCATGCCGGCTGACCGGCCGCGTTACCTGATGGGGGTTGGCAAGCCCGAAGACATCGTCGAGGCTGTTCGCCGGGGTGTTGATATGTTCGACTGCGTCATGCCGACTCGTAATGCCCGTAATGGCCATCTGTTCACGTCGGAAGGCGTGGTGAAGATCCGCAACGCCAAGCATCGCAACGATACCGGTCCGCTGGATGAACAGTGCGACTGCTATACCTGCCAGCACTTTTCCCGGGGTTACCTGCACCATCTGGACCGGTGCGGTGAAATGCTCGGTTCCCAGCTCAATACCATCCATAACCTGAGGTATTATCAGAACCTGATGGCTGGATTGCGTGGGGCCATTGAAGCAGGTACATTGTCGGACTTTATCGAACAGTTCTACGCACGTCGGGGACAGCCTGTGCCGGCCATGAGCGCCGGGTCTGAAGCCTGATGGGCGAGCCTGCCGAAAATCGGCGGGCAAACGATTTCAATCAATAACGGAGTACACGAATGAAAGCTTTGCTTAATGCGCTTGTTGTCGGCCTCGCAGCACTCCCGGCGATGGCGTTTGCGCAGGATCCTGCTGCAGGCCAGGGCATGGGCGTTATCGGCCAGATTATCTTCTTTGCCGGCTTCATCCTGATTTTCTACCTCCTGATCTGGCGTCCGCAGTCCAAGCGTGCCAAGGAACACAAGAACCTGATGGCTGGTCTGAACAAGGGCGATGAAGTCGTGACCTCCGGCGGTATTGCGGGTCGCATCACTAAGGTGACCGACGATTTTATCGTCATCGAGGTGGCTGATAACGTCGAAGTCAAAGTCCAGAAGGTCGCCGTGGCCACCGCGCTGCCGAAAGGCACCCTGAAAGACATCTGAACCTTCCCGAGGGGCACGCACGTGCCCCTCGTTACATTGGGCCCCGGTGCCCCCCGGGCCTGATAACGGCGCGGTCGACAATGTCCCGGCTGCGGCAGGTATCAAAGAATGACACAGGGCTGGCTCCGTCCAGCAGACAAGGCTTCCATGCTCAATAAATTCCCGCTCTGGAAAAATATCGTGATTCTGGTCGCGGTCGTGATCGGATTCATCTACGCATTACCCAATCTGTACCCCGACGACTACGCCATCCAGATCACCGGTGCCCGCAGTAGCACTGTTGTTGACGAAACCACGCTGAGTCGCGCGGTGGACGCACTGCAGGCGCAGGACATTACCGTCAAGGATGCGTCCCTGAACCCGCCTGACGCGCTGATTCGCGTGACCAGTGCGGAGGCGCAGCTCAAGGCTCGCCCGATCGTTCAGGAAGCGCTCGGCCGCGAGTATCTCGTTGCCCTCAATATGGCGCCGACCACGCCGGAATGGCTGCGCAGTATCGGCGCCGGTCCGATGAAATTGGGTCTGGATTTGCGCGGTGGTGTGCACTTCCTGCTGGAAGTGGATATGGAAAGCGCGGTGCAGAAACGCCTGGAAGTCTTTGCCAGCGAGATGAAGCGTGAGCTCCGGGAAGAGCGCATCCGTTATCGTGGTGGCGATGTGGGCGAGGGGAATACCGTTGAGCTTACGTTCCGCGACGAATCCTCCCGGGATGAGGCCTTTGATCTGATCCGCGGCCAGTACAATCAGTTCCTGCTCGACGAGACTGAAGGCGAAGATGGACAGCCCCAGCTGGTGTTGACGCTTTCGGAGCAGGAAATTGCACAGATCGAAGACTATGCGCTGCAGCAGAACCTGACGACTATCCGTAACCGGGTCAACGAGTTGGGTGTTGCCGAGCCGTTGGTGCAGCGGCAGGGGCGCGACCGTATCGTCGTTGAACTGCCCGGTGTTCAGGACACTGCCCAGGCCAAGCGGGTCCTGGGGGCAACGGCAAACCTGGAGTTCCGTCTGGAAGCGCGTCAGGACGCGCCGACCAGCGCTACCGAGGTTTATCCGTTCCGAGACAATCGAGATCGTACGGCCCGCCTGGAGCAGGAAATCATCGTTACCGGTGAAAACGTGGCCAACGCCCAACAGGCGTTCGACGAGAACGGCCAGCCCCAGGTCAACATCACCATGGACAGCACCGGTGGCGATATGATGACCCGCGCCACGCGTGATGCGATCAAGCGCCGCATGGCCGTACTGTTTATCGAATACCGCACCGAGACCGTGGAGAAGCGTGTCGACGGTGAAATGCAGGAAGTCGAAGAGCGCAAGGTCGATCGCAGCATTATCAGTCTCGCGACCATCCAGTCGACGTTAGGCAGCTCCTTCCGTATCACCGGACTGGATTCCACCGCGGAAGCTGCCGAACTGGCGCTGCTGCTCAGGGCGGGCTCGCTCGCCGCGCCGATGTACTTTGTCCAGGAGCGCACGATCGGGCCGAGCCTGGGGCAGAAGAACATCGATGCGGGCGTAATGTCGGTGACCGTCGGTTTCGCCCTGGTTCTGCTCTACATGCTGGCCTATTACCGGTTCTTTGGTCTCGTGGCGAACATCGCGTTGACGATCAACCTGATGTTGCTGGTGGCGTGTATGTCGATCCTGTCGGCTACGCTGACCTTGCCGGGCATCGCCGGTATCGTACTGACCGTCGGGATGGCGGTGGATGCCAACGTGCTCATATTCGAGCGAATAAAGGAAGAGTTGAGGTTGGGCGTGCCGCCGCAGAGCGCTATCAATGCCGGCTTCTCCCGCGCCTTTGTATCGATATTCGATGCCAACATTACCACCTTGCTGGTGGCGATTATCCTGTTCGCGATGGGTTCCGGACCGGTGAAGGGGTTCGCTGTCACGCTCTGCATCGGCATCCTGACGTCCATGTTTACGGCGTTGCTGGTTAGCCGGGCCATCATCAATATGATATACGGCGGTCGCAAGGTCGAAAAACTCGCGATCGGCGGGGGGAAGCTTGCCAATGGCTAAACTGACCGAAAAAACCATTAACTTTATGGGCATCCGGCGCATTGCGTCGGTGATATCCCTGGCATCCGTCGCTCTCTCGATCGTGATCCTGGCTGTGAACGGATTGAATCTCGGGTTGGACTTTACCGGTGGAACGTCCGTCGAGTTTTCATATGAGCAGGCGCCTTCGCTGGATGAGGTTCGCCAGACGCTGGAAGAGGCAGGGTACGAAGAGTTCGTCGTGCAGAATTTTGGTGAGGAGACGTCGGTTCTCGTTCGCCTGCGCCAGGATTTCGATGACGAACTGGCGACTCGCATGACAGACGATCTTCGCGCCACGGGCGACAATCTGGAAATGGTGCGCGCTGAATTCGTGGGCTCCCAGGTTGGCGACCAGCTCAAGGAAGACAGCGGTCTTGGACTTCTGCTTGCGCTGTTCGTCGTGCTGATCTACGTCGGTATGCGTTTCCAGTTCAAGTTCGGTGTGGCCTCGGTGCTGCCTCTGGCGCACGACGTTCTTGTCGTCCTTGGTATTTTTTCTCTGTTCCAGTGGACGTTCGACCTGAGTGTGCTGGCGGCATTGCTGGCGGTTATCGGCTACTCGCTGAACGATACGATTATCGTCTCTGACCGCATTCGGGAGAACTTCCGCAAGCTACGTACAGGGACCACCGAAGAAGTGGTCAACCATTCCATCACCGAGACCCTGAGCCGGACATTGAACACCTCGGGTACGACGCTGGTGGTGCTGTTGTCGCTGTATTTTCTGGGCGGGGAGGCGATTCACAATTTCGCGGTAGCCCTGCTGATCGGTATCATCGTGGGTACCTATTCGTCTATTTACGTCTCTGCCAACCTGCTGATCCTGCTGGGCGTGACCCGTGACGATCTGATCGTTCCGCCGAAGGAAGGGGCCGCGGGGCAGGAAGAGGATGAGCGGCCGCCGGAATGGCTGAACCGTATGTAGATGTCAGTGGTTGCAGGCTGGCCTTGAGGTTTAAGTAGTTCGCTTTCAAGGCTGGTTATCCGCGCATTAAAAAAGGCCGCTTTGCGGCCTTTTTCGTGTCCGTTGTCCCGTACTGAAGAAGAGTAACCCGGCACGGGGAAGTGGACGATTACCGGGGTAGGTGCCCGCGGAAGGGGTGCAGGGTTTTCAGTACATCCTTGAACAGCTTGGGGTTGGCAATGACCAGTTGCCGGCTGGTCTGGCTGGACGGGTTGCCGGAGAAATCCCCGGACAGTCCACCGGATTCATGGGTAAGGAGCAGGCCCAGGGACTGTTCGATTGCAGTCGGTCGGAAAAGGACGACACTATCCAGGTGGCCAGCGCTGGCCCTGGCCATGTCGAGGAGGACGCAGCCGCAGGTTCGGGTTTGGGCTGATTCGCGTGCCAGGGTGCTGACAAGCTCGCCCCATACCAGCGGATCTTCGGTCTCCCGGGTGAATTCCAGGACGTTGGTGGTAATCGTCGCTTTGCCGATCTGCTGGGCGCCATTCATGCGGATGCGGCGACTGTTGAGCGCTGCACCATGGCCCCTGCTGGCGGAGTACTCTTCTCCGGTAATCGGGTTGACCAGCAGCAGGTGTTCAGCACGATTCTGTTTCTTTTGCACCAGCGCCAGCACGAAATCGGGAATGCTTCGCAGGAAGTTGTCGGCGCCGATCAGCGGGAAGATGTGCCAGCTGTGTTCATGGCCGGCCGCATCGATATCGCCCGCCGGTGCGATGTAGTGGTCCTTGTAGGCTTTCTGCAACTGCTCCGAGAAGTTGGCATAGACAGAGGCTTCGGCGCGTTCCAGTTGATTGCGGGCGCCGGCATCGTCCGCGGCGGCAGGATCCTGGCGTTCGAAGTGGGCCTTGAGGTACTCGGAACCCTGGCGCGCGATACGCAGGGCCATCTTGATTGCTGGTTGCATGGAGCTCTCTGTCACCTGGCTGTTCAAAAGGCGCGTATCATAGCAAATCGGTTCCCTGGCTTGTACGTTTTTTGATTTCCCGGCATAGGGGATTACCCCGGTAATACCTTGTAGGCGCGCGATGTCGCGGCGGTTTCTGGTATCATTGCCCGCCTCCGTAATTCCGAAGTCTGCGAGGCACTGGAAAACCACCATGACTGCTCCTGATCCCCACGCCCATATCCGCATTGTCCTGGTCGAAACTTCCCACTCGGGGAATATCGGTGCGGTAGCCCGGGCGATGAAGAATATGGGGCTTGGGAACCTGTGGTTGGTGAATCCGGCGTCTTTTCCGGACGAGGCCTCCTACGCCCGTTCGTCAGGTGCATCGGATGTGCTGGATCGAGCCGTGGTCGTCGATACCCTGGACGAGGCGATTGCGGATTGTGCGCTGGTCATGGGTACCAGCGCCCGCGGCCGTAAGGTGCCCTGGCCGGTGATATCGCCCGCTGACTGCGCCGATCGCGCCGCAGGGCAGGCTGGTGCAGGTGAGGTGGCGCTGGTTTTCGGTCGTGAGAACCACGGCCTCAGCAATGAAGAACTGCAGCGTTGCCACTACCATATCCATATACCTTCTAACCCGGATTACAGTTCGCTCAACCTGGCGATGGCCGTCCAGGTGATCTGTTATGAGTTGCGGATGAATCATCTACGCGCACTCGATGTGGCGGGGGAGGAGACATCGTTGGAGCCGATGCTGCGCCCCGGTGACGTGGGTTGGGATATTCCGCAGGCTTCGGTAAACGATGTCGAAGGTTTCTTTGGCCACCTTGAGCAGGTATTGGTGGATATCGATTTTCATCGTAGGGAAAACCCGAGACAATTGATGACCCGGTTGCGCCGGCTGTTCCAGCGGGCACATCTGGACCAGATGGAGATCAATATTCTGCGGGGCATTCTCACAGCCGTGCAGAAGAGTGCCGGGGCAGGTAAGGGCCGTCCCGAACCACAGCAGGAACAGGAATAGTCTATGTTTGACCGTTTGCGTGAAGATATCGCGAGTGTATTTCACAGGGATCCGGCTGCCCGAAACACGTTCGAGGTGCTGACCAACTATCCCGGCCTTCATGCCCTCCTGTTTTATCGTCTGGCCCACAGTCTCTGGTGTCGCGGCTTCAAATGGCTTGCCCGCACGATCTCGACTGTCGCGCGCTGGCTGACCGGGATCGAAATCCATCCAGGCGCTGTTATCGGTCGCCGCTTCTTCATTGACCATGGCATGGGTGTTGTGATCGGTGAGACGACGGTCATTGGAAATGACGTCACTCTCTATCAGGGGGTGACACTGGGTGGAACCAGTTGGAACAAGGGCAAGCGGCACCCGACACTCGGCGACGGCGTGGTTGTAGGCGCCGGCGCGAAGATTCTTGGGCCTTTCGAAGTCGGTGCCCGAGCCAAGATCGGCTCCAATTCTGTTGTGACCAAGGCCGTACCCGAAGATGCAACGGTGGTTGGTATCCCGGGGCGTGTTATCAAGCGTGACGACTCGGCAGAGGGCGAGAAACGCCGCAAGATGGAAAAGCGCATGGGTTTCGACGCTTACGGTGTAACCGAAGAAATGCCGGATCCGATCGCGCGCTCTGTGCGTAGCCTGCTCGACCACATGCAAGTCGTGGACGATCGCATCGATAATATGTGCAAGGCGCTGAAACGGGTGGATAAGGAGTACCGCAATGGCGCCATGCCCCATATTGACGAAGAGGATTTCGATTGCGTTCGTGACGACAAGGACTGATGCGATTTCACTGTTAACCTATTGCTTCGACTCTATTTTTTGTCGAAAGTGTAATACTTGACTGAAATAGTCGGGCAATTCATACTTTCAGACTGATGTAGTGAATCTTCCGACCGCTCGAGGCAGTGATCCATGAGACTGACCACCAAGGGTCGCTACGCAGTGACTGCGATGCTCGACCTTGCGCTGCATGCCGGAGACGGGCCGGTGAGCCTGGCCGATATTTCGCAGCGCCAGGACATTTCCCTATCTTACCTGGAGCAGCTATTTGCCAAGCTCCGACGACACAAGCTGGTTGTCAGTGTCCGCGGCCCCGGTGGGGGGTATCAGTTGGGGCGTCCTCACGACTCGGTCTTTATTTCGGAGGTCGTCGATGCTGTTAACGAGTCGCTCGATACGACCCGCTGTCAGAACAAAGGCGACTGCCAGAATGGTGAAAAGTGCCTGACTCACCATCTCTGGTCCGATCTCAGTGACCAGATCCATGCATTCCTGAGTGAAATCAGCTTGGCCGACCTGATGCAGAAGCGGGAAATCCAGGTTGTCGCCCACCGGCAGAACCACCGCCAGGCCGAAGCGATCAACACCCGGCGCCTACTGCACGGCGATCCCGTCTGATCGGATTTCATGCGGGCCTCACCCGCCGGGCCGGTTATCGCTCCAACAACCTCGCCTGATCCTAAATGCTGACCTGACCTTGATACCCGAGTTTATTAATACGACAGCGTCTAAACACTATGAAAAAACCAGTCTATCTCGATTATGCCGCAACAACGCCCGTCGACCCGCGTGTCGCAACTCGCCTGGTCGAGCACCTGACATTGGACGGCGTTTTCGGCAATCCGGCCTCGCGATCTCACGGTTATGGCTGGCAGGCAGAAGCGGCGGTCGAGGGTGCTCGGCGCCAGGTGGCCGACCTGATCGGCTGCGACCCGCGGGAGATCGTCTGGACGTCCGGCGCGACCGAGTCGGACAACCTGGCAATCAAGGGCGTGGTCTCACGGTTTCCCGGGGGGCACGTCATTACATCTGAAATCGAGCACAAGGCCGTGCTCGACACCTGCGCCTGGCTCGAAACCCAAGGCATGCGGGTGACCTACCTTGCGCCGGACGTTCACGGACAGATTACCGTAGAGCAGGTAGCATCTGCCCTTGAGGAAGATACCTGTCTTGTCAGTCTGATGTGGGTGAACAATGAGCTGGGTGTCATCACCGACGTCCCCGCAATAGGCGGGTTGTTGCGTGAGAAGGGTGTCCTGTTTCACGTAGACGCGGCCCAGGCGGCCGGCAAGCTACCCATCGACCTGTCTCGGGTGCAGGTGGATCTGCTTTCGCTCTCGGCGCACAAGGTTTATGGTCCCAAGGGTATTGGAGCGCTCTATGTGCGTCGAGATCCCAGTGTACGAATTGATGCGCAGATCCACGGAGGTGGACATGAGCGTGGTATGCGTTCCGGTACCCTCGCCACCCATCAGATTGTCGGTATGGGCGAGGCGTTCCGGATCGCTGGCGAAGAAATCGAGGAAGAGCGCGAACGTCTGTTTGGGTTACGTGAACGCTTTCTGGGCGCGGTCCTCGCCATCGACGGTGTGTTCCTCAATGGTCATGCGGAACTCACCGCACCTGGTATTGTCAATTTGAGCTTTGAAGGCGTGGACGGCGAGTCGTTGATGCTGGGGCTGCGTGAATTGGCGGTATCTTCCGGCTCGGCCTGCGCATCGGCCTCTCTGGAACCCTCTTATGTGCTCAGGGCGTTGGGCGTCAGCGACGAACTGGCTCACAGTGCGCTGCGTTTCTCCTTCGGCCGGTTTACCACCGAAGAGGAAGTGGACTTCGCCGCGTCCGAGATCGCCACTGTGCTGGAGCGCCTTCGGGAGCTGAATCGGTCCCGTTCCGGGGTCAGGTAGGCAGTGGCCGGCTTCCCGCGTATAATCGCCGTCTAGTTTTTCTACCTTGGTTTTTTAGCCAACAGGATTTCCTTAACCAACTGGAGATTTAGCATGTCTATCGAGCGCACGCTCTCTATCGTCAAGCCGGACGCCGTAGCCAAGAACGTCATTGGCGAGATCTATTCCCGCTTCGAGAAAGGTGGTTTGAGCATCGTTGCTGCAAAGATGATGCACCTGACTCAGGAGCAGGCCGAAGGTTTCTACGCAGAGCACAAGGAGCGTCCCTTCTTCGCGGACCTAGTCGCGTTCATGACATCCGGCCCGGTTGTGGTACAGGTACTTGAAGGCGAAGGGGCCATCAAGAAGAACCGTGACCTGATGGGTGCCACCAACCCGAAAGAAGCCGAAGCAGGCACCATTCGTGCAGACTTTGCTTCATCCATCGATGCGAACGCGGTTCACGGCTCCGATTCCGCCGAGTCGGCCGAGCGCGAAATCGCGTACTTCTTCAACGACAACGAGATCTGCCCGCGCGGCTGATCTTGCCAGGGGCGGGGAGGTTGACTCCCCGTCCCGACGGGTTATCTGATCGAGGTTATTGCCATGACATCGCCAAACGAAAAAACCAACCTTCTGGGTCTGCCCAAGGCCAAGCTGGAGGCTTTTTTCGAATCCATGGGCGAAAAGAAATTTCGGGCTAAGCAGATCCTGCAATGGATCCATCAGCACGGAGTGGATGACTTCGATCAAATGACTAACGTCAGCAAGGCGTTACGCGACAAACTTAAACAAGTTGCTGAAGTTCGCGGTCCCGATGTTATTTATGATGAGACGTCGAAGGATGGTACCCGTAAGTGGATCATGCGGATGGATAGCGGCAATAGCGTCGAGACTGTCCTGATCCCGGACGGTCAGCGCGGTACCCTGTGCGTATCGTCGCAGATCGGTTGCAGCCTGGATTGCACCTTCTGTTCTACTGGCAAACGGGGCTTCAATCGCAACCTGTCCGCCGCCGAAATAATCGGTCAGGTCTGGGTGGCGCGCAGAGCGTTCATGCCGTTTGACAATGTTGCCGATCGGCCGATCACCAACGTTGTCATGATGGGCATGGGGGAGCCGCTCCTCAACTTCGACAACGTGGTCGATGCCATGGACCTGATGATGGAAGACCTGGCTTATGGTATTTCCAAACGTCGGGTGACGCTGAGTACATCAGGTGTGGTGCCGGCCCTCGACCGTCTGGGCGAGGTATCCGACGTTTCTCTCGCGATTTCGCTGCATGCGCCCAACGATCCGCTGCGTAACGAGTTGGTTCCGCTCAACAAGAAGTATCCGATCGCCGAGTTGTTGGCGGCAACTCGCCGCTATCAATCACGCCTTCCCGACAAACGTAAGGTGACCATTGAATATACGGTCATTGCGGGCGTCAACGACAAGCTGGAACACGCCCATCAGTTGGCGGCGCTGCTCAAAGATCTGCCGTGCAAGATCAACCTCATTCCGTTTAATCCATTCCCTGAAAGCGATTTCCGTCGGCCCAAGGCCATGGCGACCCGTCGCTTCCAGTCGATATTGAATGAGGCAGGTTATGTCACCACTGTGCGAACGACACGGGGGGATGATATAGATGCGGCTTGCGGTCAGCTCGTTGGTCAGTTCGAAGACCGCACCCGTCGTAGCGCGCGGTATATTCAGGTGCATAACGTCGCACCATAATGGCGTCCTTGTAGTTCATGAGTCTCTGTTGCGAAGAAAGGATCCGTAAAGCGTGAAATCGTCAAGTAGTACTGTTCTGGTCGCCAGATTGCTTTTGCTTTTCGGCTTACTCTCGCTGGCCGGTTGTGTCACCACGACCAATAGTCCGTTCGCTCGGGAGGCTGACCAACAGAAGGCGGTCAAGAACTACGTTCGGCTCGGGACAGCCTATATAAGCCAGGGTAATTACGACCGCGCCCGCGACCATTTACAACGTGCGCTGCAGATCGACCCGGACAGCCCAGGGGCGCTTTCGGCAATGGGGTTGATCTATCAGCAGGAAGGTGAGGAAGAGCTGGCCGAGCAGTCATTTCGTAAGGCGATCGACAGCGATGGCGGCTACACAAGAGGTCGGCTCTTCTACGGGGCCTTCCTGTATGGTCAGGGACGCTATGGAGACGCTCGAGAGCAGTTCAGCCGGGCGTCGAAAGATACCGATTTCGAAGACCGCGGGGCGATCTTCTACAATCTGGGTCGCACGCAGGACCAGTTGGGCCAGCATGATGCGGCTGTCAAAAGCTACCGTCGCGCCGTCGAACTTACCCGGAATAATGCCAACTACCTGCTAGCGTTGTCCACATCCCTGATAGAGCAGGGAAACTATGACGATGCGCAGCGTTACTATAGCCGTTTGGCGGGCATGATCCAGCGGGATTCGAAGTTGACCCATTCGCCGGACAGTTTGCTGACGGGCCTCAAACTCGCTCATTACTATGGTGATCAGCATCGGGAAGCCAGCCTGGCTTTACTTCTCCGCAACCAATATCCAGAATCAGAACAACTCAAACAGTACAGAGCACTGATTTCGAATGAATAATGATGATGCCCAGAGACCACCGGAAGCGCCAGCGCTGAACGGAGAAGTCGGGAATCAGCTGCGGAAGGCGCGCGAGGCCAAGGGTATGTCCGTTGCCCAGGTGGCGGATGCCCAGCACCTGCGCCCGTCCGTTATCCAGGCGATTGAAGAAGGTCAATACGAGAAGATTGGCAGCGAGCTCTTTCTGAAGGGCTATGTCAGAACCTACGCCGAGCAGGTTGGTCTGAATCCAGCGGAGGTTATCGAGGCGCTGGACTGGGAACTTGAACCCATGCGCCAGCAGGCCGAAGAAGAACGGCATGAGAACCCGCTCGAGAATATAGAACGGCGCAAGCAGAGAAAACGCAGGGTCGCCCGGTGGGTTATGCTCTCTCTCCTTTTGGTTGCAGTCGTTGGTGTGGGTATTCGCCTGCTGGACAGTAACATGCTTCCCATCGGAGATTGGGTAGGCGGTAATCCGCCTGAAACCGTCGACGAACAGAGCGAAGGGCCGGCTACCGACGATTCGTCATCAATGGAGTCTGGTGCCGACGAGGAGCCGGCCCAGGGCCCGGACGAGGACGTGGCTGGCGTTACGAGCGGTGCTGAGGCGCCCGTCAGTCCGGAAGAAGACGTCTCAGCGACGGACAGCGCCACGATGTCGCCTGAGCCCGAAGCTGTCTCCCAGCCGGAAGCTCGATCGGAAGGTCAATTCGAAGAGAGTGCCGCAGTGCCGGCGCAACCGGAAACGCCGTCGACCGAGGCGGAGCCATCCGAGGCTGCGACACCGCAGGAAGAACCGCTGGTGACGTCACCGGTGCAGGATGAACAGAATGAGCAGGCGCAAGGCGCCGATATTGCTGAAGCCCAAGACACAGCATCCGAGACCGAAACTGCCGACGAGGTAACCACTCCCCCGGAAGAACCCGACGCCACGGCTGACGCGGATGTCCTTTCCGCCAATTTTACCGGCGATTGCTGGGTTTCGGTGGAAAATGGAGCGGGGCAGACGGTGATCGCCTCGCTGAAACGTGCCGGTGATAACCTGAGATATGAAGGGCAGGGGCCATTCCGGGTTGTGCTTGGCGCCGCGGACGCGGCGACGTTGAATTTTAATGGTGAGGTTGTCGACCTGTCGCGCTATCCCGCGCCCAATAATCGGGTCGCCCTGACATTGGGAAACTGATCCAGAATACGGTTCCAGGACGCTATGAAACACGAATCTCCGATCAAGAGACGTAAATCCCGCAAGATTCACGTTGGCTCGGTGCCTGTAGGTGGCGACGCGCCGATTGCGGTGCAAAGCATGACTAACACCGAAACTTGCGATGTGAATGCAACAGTGGCACAGATTGAGGCCCTGCAGCAGGCAGGCGCCGATATCGTACGTGTGTCGGTACCGACAATGGATGCGGCGGAAGCCTTTTCGAAGATCCGTCAGCGCGTTTCGGTACCTTTGGTAGCGGATATCCATTTCGACTACAAGATCGCACTCAAGGTGGCCGAATACGGCGTTGACTGTTTGCGCATCAACCCCGGGAATATAGGCCGGGAAGATCGCGTGCGGGCGGTGATCGATGCGGCAAAGGACCGCAACATCCCTATCCGGATCGGCGTCAATGCTGGCTCGCTGGAAAAGGACCTGCAGAAGAAATACGGCGAGCCCACGCCCGAAGCACTGGTCGAGTCGGCGATGCGTCATATCGACATCCTCGATCGCCACGACTTTCAGGACTTCAAGGTCAGTCTGAAGGCCTCCGAGGTGTTCATGACGGTCGCCGCCTATCGCCAGATAGCCTCGCAAATCGAACAGCCCCTGCATCTGGGCATTACCGAAGCGGGGGGCTTCCGGTCTGGCACGGTGAAGTCGTCGATTGGCCTCGGTATGCTGCTGATGGACGGCATTGGGGACACCATCCGTGTTTCGCTGGCAGCCGACCCCGTGCAGGAAATCAAGGTTGGCTACGACATTCTCAAGAGCCTGCGCCTGCGCGCTCGAGGTATCAATTTCGTAGCCTGCCCAAGCTGCTCACGCCAGAATTTTGATGTGATCCAGACCATGAACGACCTGGAAGCCCGTCTCGAGGATGTGAATACCTCCCTGGATGTGGCCATCATCGGCTGTGTGGTCAACGGCCCCGGTGAGGCCAAGGAAGCCGATCTCGGCCTGACCGGCGGTAGCCCGCGCAACCTGCTCTATCTCGATGGGAAGCCCAACCAGAAGCTCGACAACGAGAATTTGGTGGACAGTCTGGAACGCCTCATCCGGGAAGAAGTGGAACGTCGCAAAGAGCGCGAGGCTGCCGTTATTGCCCGGACACACGATTAACCAAGACGGGTTCGGGCTGACCTGATTCATGCTCACTTCCGGCCAGGCTTGTCTGGCCCGGCCAAGTTCCCGCTGTTTTAACCTCAAGTATTCGATTGGAAAGAACCTTGGCAAAAATCAAAGCAATTCGAGGGATGAATGACATCCTGCCGGATCAATCACCGATCTGGCAGCATCTGGAGCGGACGGTAGGGCGCGTACTCCGAGGCTACGGCTACCAAGAGATCCGCATGCCTATCGTCGAGCAGACCGAGCTGTTCAAGCGTTCCATCGGCGAGGTGACCGACATCGTCGAGAAGGAAATGTACACCTTCGACGATCGCAACGGCGATAGCCTCACGCTGCGCCCGGAGGGCACAGCCGGCTGCGTCCGCGCAGGTGAGGAGCATGGGCTGCTCTTTAACCAGACCCGAAAGCTCTGGTATGCCGGTCCGATGTTCCGGCACGAGCGACCGCAGAAGGGACGCTACCGCCAATTCCACCAGATCGGTGTCGAATGCTTCGGGATGAATGGCCCGGATATCGATGCTGAACTCCTGATCATGACGGCCCGACTCTGGAAAGAACTGGGGTTGGGAGAGCATGTTCGCCTGGAAATCAACTCCATCGGCACGTCTGAGTCCCGCAAGGCCTTCCGAGCGGCTTTGGTCGACTACCTCTCCGGATTCCGAGATCAGCTGGACGAAGATAGCAAGCGTCGGCTCGAAACCAATCCGCTGCGCATTCTCGATTCCAAGGTTCCTGAAACGCAGGCGATTCTAAAGGACGCACCGGATCTTGCAGAATTCCTGGATGAGGATTCCCGGGCCCATTTCGTCGGTTTGCAGCAGCGGTTGGACCTGGCGGATGTTCCGTACACCATCAATTCCCGCCTGGTCCGTGGTCTCGACTATTACGGAAAGACCGTATTCGAGTGGGTCACTGAAAGCCTTGGAGCCCAGGGTACAGTCTGTGCCGGCGGTCGTTATGATGGCCTGGTGGAACAGCTTGGCGGTAAATCGACACCGGCAGTGGGCTTTGCCATGGGTATTGAGCGCCTGGTGTTGATGCTGGACACGCTCGGTGTCGTTCCGCAAACCGTCAACAGCGATGCGGATCTCTATGTCATGGGGATGGGGGAGGCCGGAGAAGCCGACGCCTTGCGGGTTTCCGAGATGCTGCGTGATGCCATGCCTGAGCGCATTATCATGACCCATTGCGGTGGGGGTAGCTTCAAGAGCCAGATGAAAAAGGCCGATCGCAGTGGTGCGCGCTTTGGACTGCTTATCGGTGAGGATGAAGTGGCGTCCAGGACGGTGAGCGTCAAACCCCTGCGTAGCGAAGGCGAGCAACGGTCGGTCGACCAGGCTGATCTCGCCGCGACCGTGGCTGAATTGCTGGGCTGATTGATTGGTCCGGAACTAACCGTTTATCGATTTTTACGGGAGACATAACGTGGAACTGCGTACCGAAGAAGAACAAGTTGCAGCGATCAAGGACTGGTGGAAGAAGAATGGCGGCGCATTGCTGATCGGCATCGGTGCAGCCCTGGCCATCGTCTTCGGTTGGCAGGCCTGGCAGAACCACCAGGCCGAAGAGCTGAGCCTCGCGGCTTCCAAGTATCAACAGCTGCTTACTGCGGTTAACCAGCCCGAGAACGAGGAGCAGGAAAAAACGATCGGCTTCGTCGCTAACCAGCTGCAGGACGAGCACGAGGACAGCCCTTACGCAGTCTACGGTACGTTGATACTGGCCTCTCACCAATTTTCCGAGAAGGGCGATCCGCAGGCTGCCGTGGACAGCTACAAGTGGGCACTGGCCCGTGCGCCGGAAGGTGCGCTCAAGACCGTCATCAATCAGCGCCTGGCGCAGGCACAGTTTGCGGCAGAAGAATCTGATGCCGCGTTGGAAACCCTGCGTTCGGTCGAAGATCCAGGCGAATTCAAGGCGCTTTATTCCGAGCTGGAAGGCGATATCCTGCGGGCGCAGGGCGACATGGAAGGCGCGCGTGAGGCCTACCTCGCGGCCCGTGAGGCATCGGGTCCGGCACCGAATCCAATCCTAGAGTTGAAGATGGCCGATATGGCAATTGGGGAGGATGCTTGATGCCCCTGGGCGCACGCCATATTCGATATGTTGTTCTGGGAGCTGGTCTGGCGGGTCTACTTGCCGGATGTAGTTCCAACGACACCTTCGAACAGCCCAATCCGCTTCCGGAAATCGAAAGTACGGTCTGGCTGGAGGAAGTATGGGATACCTCCATCGGCGACGGCCATGACGAGCAACTGCTGTTCCTGCAGCCGGCCCTGTCCGGGGGCGAGTTGTTCGCCGTATCTGCGGATGGCGAACTGGCGTCCCTTAACCCTGAGACTGGCGAGTACAACTGGGAAAGAGATCTCGATCGCCAGGTCATTGCCGGTGTCGGCGCAGACAGTGAAAACCTATACCTGGGAACCCGCGATGGTGCCTTGCTGGCGTTGACACGGGATGGCGAGGGCGATCGTTGGGCCGTTGAGCTGCCCAGTGAAATTCTGGCGCCGCCCCAGTCTAACGGCTCAGTGGTCGTCATCCAGACCATCGATGGCAAGGCTATGGCCTTCGATGTGAAGACTGGCGAGAAGCGTTGGCAATACGATGGCGTGATCCCGGTGTTGAGTTTCCGTGGTAACGCCACGCCGTGGGTTGGGCCGGAAGTCACTTTGGTGGCATTTGCCAGTGGCCAGGTCGTTGCGCTGCTGTCGGAGACGGGCCAGCCGCTCTGGCAGTATGCTGTGGGCGAACCAGCGGGCCGAACAGAGCTGGAGCGCCTGGTTGACGTGGATGCCAGTCCCGTGGTCCGTGACGGCGTGGTTTACGTGACAGGTTACCAGGGGCATGTCGCTGCGGTCGACCTGAGGAGCGGTCAGGAGATCTGGCGGCGCCCGGCCAGCAGTTTCCAGGCGCCCGCGCTGGACTATGGCAATGTCTATATCTCGGGCTCTAACGGCGTCATTACCGCCTACAACCTGTTCAATCGCCAGGAACTGTGGGCACAGGATAGCCTCCAATGGCGCCAGACCACGGGGCTGTTGCCGGTGGAAGGGTATCTGCTGACCGGCGATTTCGAAGGCTATGTCCATATCCTGTCCCAGCTTGATGGCTCCTTACAGGGTCAGAAGCAGATCGACGAGGAAGGACTTCGGGTACCCATGATGCTGAACGACGGTCTGATCTATATTTATGGCAACGGTGGCGAATTGGATGCCTATCGCCTCCAGGAAGCCGAGTAATCCATAGCGGATGCGAAGGATCGTGAATCCGACGCATCCGCGCCCAATACTCCTGATGACGAACGCTCTATGACGCCTGTAATTGCTCTGGTTGGACGGCCCAATGTCGGCAAGTCGACCCTGTTCAACCAGATGACCCGATCCAGGGATGCCCTGGTCGCTGACTTCGCGGGCCTTACCCGGGACCGTAAGTACGGTGAGGGCAATTTTGAGGGCCAGCGTTTTATCGTGATCGATACCGGCGGCCTGAGCGGTGAAGAGCAGGGCATCGATGCAGAAATGGCACGCCAGTCCCTGATGGCGGTGGAAGAGGCGGACATCGTACTCTTCCTCGTCGACGGTCGAGCCGGTCTGACATCCGGTGACGAACTCATTGCCAACCAACTACGCCGTTCGGGCAAGCCGGCGCACCTGGTGGTCAACAAGACCGACGGGCAAGATCCGGATATGGCTGCCGCAGACTTCTATCAATTGGGGTTTGAATCGGTCTACCTGATCGCCGCGTCCCACAACCGCGGAATCCGTTCGATGCTCGAACACCTGCTGCCTGCAGCGGAAGAGGTCGAGGAGGATATTGCCGAGCGCTATCCTGGCATCCGGATCGGCATCGTTGGCCGCCCTAATGTCGGCAAGTCCACCCTGGTGAATCGCATGCTCGGTGAAGAGCGTGTGGTGGTCTACGATATGCCAGGAACCACTCGCGACAGTATCTACATTCCCTACGAACGACTCGGCGAGCAGTACACGCTGATCGATACCGCTGGTGTCAGACGCCGCAAGAGCGTCAAGGAGACCGTGGAAAAGTTCTCAATCATCAAAACCCTCCAGGCCATTGAGGACGCCCATGTGGTGATCCTGGTGATTGACGCGCGAGAAGGGTTGGTGGATCAGGATCTACACCTTATCGGCTTCGTCCTGGATGCGGGTCGCTCGCTTGTCATTGCCGTGAATAAATGGGACGGCATGGACGGTGAGCAGCGGGGCCGGGTCAAGGAGCAGCTCGCACGCCGGCTCGAGTTTATCGACTACGCAGACAAGCATTTTATTTCTGCGCTGCATGGCTCGGGCGTCGGGGTGATGTATGACTCGGTGAAGGTGTGCTACGAATCGGCGATGGCCAAGTGGCCAACCAACCGCCTGACGGCAATCCTCGAGGATGCGCTGACCCAGCACCAGCCGCCGCTGGTGAACGGTCGCCGTATAAAGCTGCGCTATGCCCACCAGGGGGGCTCTAATCCGCCTCTCATTGTGGTGCATGGCAACCAGACCAATGCCTTGCCCGGAGCTTACAAACGCTACCTCGAAAACACCTTCCGGCGAGTGCTGGACGTCCACGGAGCACCTATCCGCTTCGAGTTCCGGTCTGGCGAGAACCCTTATGCCGGAAAGGTGAATCGTCTGACGCCGCGTCAGCAGGCGAAGAAGCGCCGTATGATGCAGCATGTGCGAAAGACGAAGAAGAAGGAGAAGCTTAAGAAGTCGCGCTGATTCCAGTGGTTCGACGATTTAATTCGAACTTAGGGTTAGGACAATAGTTCGGGGCACTCTCAGTGCCCCTCGGCTTTGGGGCAGCCATGGGGCTGCCCTTACGACCTTAGGCGTCAGAGGCATCCTGCGCCTGGCTGCCTCCTTGTTCCATATCTTCGACTTGTCGGGCCTGTACGGCGGTCAATGCAATGGTGAACACGATATCCTCGACGAGTGCGCCTCGTGAGAGGTCGTTCACCGGCTTCCTCAAACCTTGCAGCATGGGCCCGATACTCACCACGTTGGCGCTGCGCTGAACCGCCTTGTAAGTGGTGTTACCGGTGTTCAGGTCCGGGAATATAAAGACGGTCGCCTTACCTGCAACCGGGCTGTCCGGTGCTTTGCTCTTGGCTACGCTTTCATTGGCTGCGGCGTCATATTGAAGCGGACCATCGATGATCAGATCCGGACATCTTTCCTTTGCGATGCGCGTCGCCTCGCGGACTTTTTCGACATCTGCTCCTGAGCCGGATTTTCCAGTGCTATAGCTGATCATGGCAACCCTCGGCTCGATGCCGAACGTTTGCGCCGATTCCGCGCTTTGGATCGCAATATCGGCAAGCTCTTCGGCATTCGGGTCCGGGTTGATAGCGCAATCGCCGTACACCAGGACCTGCTCCGGCAAACACATGAAGAAGACCGAGGATACGACTTTGGCGGATTCATGGGTCTTGATCAGCTGCAGGGCGGGCCGCACGGTGTTGGCAGTGGTATGCACCGCGCCAGATACGAGCCCGTCCACTTCGCCCTGGGCGACCATCATCGTCGCAAGGACAACATTGTCCTCTAGCTGGGCTTCAGCCATGTCGCGCGCTAGACCCTTATGTTTGCGCAGTTCCACCATGGGGCTGATGTAGTTGTCACGCACCTCGTCCGGATCGACGATTTCCAGGTCCTCGGGCAGGGTGATGCCCTGGGAGCGGGCCGCGGTCTCGATTTCATCCTTCTTGCCAATCAGCACGCATTGGGCCAGTCTTCGCTCCTGGCAGATGGCAGCAGCCTGGATGGTCCTGGGTTCGTTGCCCTCCGGCAGCACAACCCTCATCTGAGCCTTGCGGGCGCGTTCCGACAACATATAGCGAAAGGCTGGTGGCGACAGGCGGCGCTCGCGCTCGATACGCAGGTGTTCCTGCAGCCACTCGGTATCGATGGTGCTTGCGACCGCTTCCATCACCTTTTCAATCCTGTCGGCGTCGTCAACGGGCACTTCGCCCGGAATACGGGACAGGTGGTAGGCGGTTTCGAGGGTGTTGGTGCCGACCTGCAATACGGGTAGACCGGTCCTTAGAGCGCCACGACAGGCCTCGATAGTGCGAGGGTCGGGTGTGATATTGCCGGTGAGAACGACACCGGCGAGCGGAACGCCATTCATGGCCGCAAGGGCGGTTGCCACTACGATGTCCTCCCGATCTCCCGGGGTGACGACCAGGGTGCCAGGGCGCAGTGTCTCGACCATATTGGGGATCGTATGCGCGCAGACCGTCACTCGCTGTACCCGGCGCTGGTCCATCTGGCCTTCGTGCAGGACTTCAGCGTCGAGAGCCTCTGCGATATCGGCGACCCGAGGCGCAAGCATGTCCGACTGCCAGGGTACCAGACCGATGAGATGCAGGCGTTTCCTGGTGAATACTTCGCACTCGTTCGCATAGTCCGGGAGATCAGTGCGTGCCGGATCGCGATCGGGCAGGAACAGGCCGGGACGTTCGGGCTGGCCGACCTTGTTGAGGATGACACCAATAACATCGGGATCATCCGGGTCCGCGAACAACCGGGCGGAGAAATCCAGGGCTTCGTCGAGTTCCTTGGCGTCGCAATTGCCTGGTGCACTGACCAGGATGACCTCGGCATCGAGGTTGCGGGCGATTTCCACATTCAAGCGCGCCGTATAAGCCTCGCTGCGATCGGGCACCAGGCCCTCAACGATCACGACGTCGACGTTCTTTGCAGCTTTCTGGTAGTTCCCGACGATGTCTTCCATCAGCATCTCGGAATTGCCGCGGTTCATTTGATTCTGGGCATGCTTAAGGCTGATTGGGGAGGGCGGGTCGAGATCTGTGCGAGCCCGAACGAAGGCGACTGAACGGTCTTCGTCGTCCTGTCTATGGGCCAACTGAGCGACCGGTTTGTAGAAACCGACCCGGACACCCACGTGGTCCAAAGCCCGGAAAAGCCCAAGGCATACTGAGGTCAGTCCGGACTCGAGTGCTGTTGGTGCGATGAACAGGTTCTTTGCCATGATCAATCCTTAGTCTGATGACCTATCAATGGCTTCTAGTGCTTCCCGCGCGATCATACCTTCCTCGTCGGTGGGAATAACGTAGATTCCGTGCCCCGCTGCATTGATGCTGCCATTGTTGTCCTGCCCATGATTTTCATTTTTGGCATCATCTACTTCGAAACCCAACAGGCGGAGATGGCGGACGGTTTTGGCCCTGACCCGAGGGCTGTTCTCGCCGATTCCTCCGGTAAAGACCAGGCCATCAAGGTGGCTGAGCGACGCCATCATGGCGCCGATGTAACGGGCAAGGCGAAAGCAGAACACATCAATGGCTTCTTGAGCGGCCCGGTTACCGGAGTCCGCCGCCTGTACGAGGGAACGCATGTCGTTGGTCTTGCCGGAAAGACCGAGCAGCCCGCTTTCCTGGTTCAGCATGCGGGAAATACTGTCTTGGGATAGGCCCTTGCGCTGCAGGAAGTCGAATAGACCAGGGTCTACGTCGCCGCTGCGTGTACCCATCACCAAGCCTTCCAGCGGGGTAAGCCCCATGCTGGTATCACGGCTTTGCCCGTTCTCGATAGCGGCAACGCTGCAGCCATTCCCCAGGTGAGCGGAAATGAGGGAGACGTTTGAGCGGGGTTTGTCCAGCTTCTTCGCCAGTTCCCTCAAGATATACGCATGGCTGGTGCCGTGGAATCCATAGCGACGCACCCCCCAATCCTGGTAGCAACGCCGAGGCAAGGCGTAGAGGTAGGCATGGTCGGGTAGCGTCTGATGGAAGGCGGTATCGAATACAGCGATTTGCGGGGTGTCCGGGTATAGCGACTGCATGGCCCTGATGCCATTGAGGTTAACAGGGTTGTGCAGCGGGGCCAGTTCCCCGCAGCGATGGATAGCATCCGCAACGTGTTGGTCGATCCGGGTAGCTTCGCGGAAGGTTTCCCCCCCGTGAACGACCCTATGGCCGATGACAAGAGGCGCCCCCTCGAGGATTGCTTCCTGTTCCAAGTGCTCTATGACTGCGGTCAGGGCCTGCTGGTGGTCTGAGTTGTCCGGCAACTGCAGGGTTTGCCGCTGCCCCTTGCGCTCGATGCTTGCGGACGAGTCCGAAGTGCCCAAGCGTTCCGCGAGTATCTGGGCTTGCCGCTGCATATCTCTGGAGAATACTGCCAGTTTCAGTGATGAACTGCCGCAATTCACCACAAGAAGCGTATCTGACATCCTTTTCCTTTCCTTAATGGTATGTGCTTGTGAATC
This sequence comes from Marinobacter nanhaiticus D15-8W, assembly GCF_036511935.1. Lineage (NCBI taxonomy): Bacteria > Pseudomonadati > Pseudomonadota > Gammaproteobacteria > Pseudomonadales > Marinobacteraceae > Marinobacter > Marinobacter nanhaiticus. The sequence goes on from NZ_AP028878.1 coordinate 2,422,568, forward strand.
TACCGATGCGTCAGGACCTCAACCAGTAGATAGGTTGTAGGCTCCTCTATGGGTGGACCTTATTTCGGAGGTATTTATAGTCAGTTCGCACCTCAGACGTGAGCCCTGTGGTTGGTGCGGATCCACTCTACAAAATCGGCACCGGATGCCGGCCTGCTGTAGAAGTAGCCCTGGGCATAGTCACAGCCCTGGGCCTTGAGGAAGTGGGTCTGGGCCTCCTCCTCGACACCCTCGGCGATAACCTGCAATCCGAGGCTGTGGGCCATATTGATAATGGCCTTGACCAGCGCCGCGTCTCCTTCCTCGATGATGACGTCACGAACGAAGGACTTATCCACCTTGAGGGTGTCGAACGGATAGCTCTTCAGATAACTCAGGGCTGAATAGCCGGTCCCGAAGTCATCGACCGAGAGGCGTACGCCCATGGTATCCAGCCGTCGCAGGATATCGGCGGTCTCTATGGTGTTGTCGAGGATTAGCCGCTCAGTGATTTCGAGTTCTAGCAGCGTGGGGTCGAGATGCTGCTCGTTCACTGCCCGCTGCACCACATTGACAAAACCGGGATCCCGGAACTGTCGGGGCGAGACATTGACAGCGATGCTCAGGTTCAAGCCCGTGCTTTCCTGCCATTGGCTGGCGGCGGCACAGGCTTGCTGGATGACCCACTCGCCGATGGGAATGATCAGGCCGGTTTCTTCTGCAAGGGGAATGAACTTGTCCGGCATTACCAGCCCCATGGTCGGACTATTCCAGCGAATCAGGGCTTCGGCGCCGATAAGGCGGCCGGAAGCGGTCTCGACGATGGGCTGGAAGTAGAGTTCGAACTCGTCGAGCTCAAGCGCGCGGCGCAGCCTGGATTCGATCTGCAGGCGCTCGTGGGACACTTCCTTCATCTCGGGTGCGAACCGCTCGTAAGCGCTCTTGCCCTTGTTCTTCGCCTGGTACATCGCGGCATCGGCATGCTGCAGGAGATTGCCGCTATTGTCCGAATCAGTTGGGTAGATGGCGATACCGATACTGGTACTGACGAAGACTTCCTGCCCGTTTAAATGGAAGGGCGGTGCGAAGGTTTGCAGGATACGGTCCGCCACCTGCTCGGTGGAAATGGGTTCGCGTAAACCGGGCAGGATCACCAGAAATTCGTCGCCTCCCAGGCGCGCCACGGTACTGGTGCCGCGCAGACAGCTGGAAATGCGTCGGGAAGCCTCGATCAGCAGGTTGTCGCCGGCTTCGTGACCCATGGTGTCGTTGATGTGCTTGAAGTTGTCCAGGTCCAGGAACATCACGCCAACAAGCGTCTCTTCCCGGCGTGCCTGGGCCAGGGCGAGCTTGAGTCGGTCCAGCGCGAGCATGCGGTTGGGCAGGCCGGTCAGGATGTCGTAGTTGGCCTGGCGCAGGAGCTGCTGCTCGTAGCGTTTGCGGATGCTGATATCTTCGCCGAGGATCAGGAAGTGAGTCGGATTGCCTTTCTCGTCCTTGATGGGGGTAACGATGACCTGTTCCCAGAAGCGCTCGCCGCTGCGCCGGGCGCTGTTGATTTCGCCCTGCCATACGCCCACGCGCTGTACCTGAAGCCTGATGTTCTGCCAGAGCTGCTGGTTTTCCCGGTGTGAGAACGTATCGCTCGTTAACATGCCGGGATGCTTACCGCGGATTTCCTTGAGCGGAAACCCGGTAAGCTGGGAGAACTTGTGATTGGCAAACTCGATATGCCAGTGCCTGTCACAGATCAGGACGGATGATGGACTTTGTTCGATGGCCATCGACAGCTTGCGAATTTCAGATGCGTCTTCTTCCTGGCGGCGGATATCATCGTTCAGGCGTTCGCGCATCTGGTTAAAGGCGTCGACCACCTGGGACAATTCGTCCCGCCGATTCACGTCGGTGTCCGGACGATCCAGTTCCAAGGGTTCCTGCAGGTTACGCAAAGAGAATTGGCGAGCATAGCTGGCCATCGCGGACAGGTGCCGGGTTACGAAATACTGGAATATCCAAATGATCAGCACGGAGATAAAGAACGTCTTGAAGAACTGGGTGGTGATAATCACCAGCACCTTGCGCCGGAGGTCCTGGTAGATATCGGCCAGGCTCGCGGTGATGGTCAGTTCGCCCAGCTTGTAGAGTTCATCGCCCTCGTGATTGAGGATGAACGTTCGGGTCATGGTGGAGGTGTCCCGGGGAACTTCCCCCATGACCACCTCGGAATCAGGAAATATCTTGAGGCGCAGATGAACGATGTCGGGCAGGCTTAGGATGCCTTCCATCTGCACTTGCAGCAGTTTCTGATCCAGTGCCCAAAGACTGCGGGAGAGACTGCTGGCATAGCTGGTCTCGATCACGGACATGCGTTCGTCAACCAGTGTGATGTCCTTCCGGAAATCGGTGTAGACCTGGATGGCGGATGCAAATAGCGTGAACAATGAGCTGAACAGCAGTATGTAAGCCAGTAGCCGAAACGACAGGGGCGAACTGGCCTTAAACTGACTTAATCGCGTCGACAATTTAGACATGCTGTCGATTTCATAGAGCCTGTGACAGAAAGGGTCTGGTGTCTGGTGTAACGCTCAGGCTGTATTTTCGGTTTATAGACGAACAGTCTATATAAACAGTCTATACACGAACGTCCATCTCCAACAGCGAAGACGGGTCCTGCCTGGCGGGCTGGTTATTGTTTAACCGAAAACTGGGTTTTATTTCAGCCTTTTACGCACTATAGCAGCAGAGTTTGGACATTGCCCTTGCGGTGGCGCAAATAAAAGTACGATTTTGCAAAACCTGACGGCATCGTTGCGGCGGAGAATCAGGCAAGTTCTCGGGAGGGGCCAGGTTCTTGTCCATGTGGGGAGCAGGAAAATCAGTTCAGCCGGAACCAAGTTTCTGGAAGGACACTATACTGGAATGAGCTGAATTCAGATCGGCCCGGCAAAACGTCGATAGACGTAGTTCGAGCCCAGACAGGAGGTTGTAATGACGACGGTCGGTGTACTCAAGGAAATCAAGAACCATGAGTATCGTGTCGGACTGACGCCTGCGGGCGCGCGTGAACTCACTGAACATGGGCATGAAGTGCTGGTTGAGACCAGTGCTGGAGAGGGCGCGGGCTTCGCGGACGAGCTATACACTCGTGCAGGGGCTAATATCGTGCCTGACGCGAAAGCCGTGTTCGAAGGGGCAGAACTCCTGGTTAAGGTCAAGGAGCCTCTGGCCCAAGAGCGCAGCCAACTCCAGCCTCACCATACCCTGTTTACCTTTCTCCACCTGGCACCGGACCCCGACCAGACACGGGATTTGCTCGACTCCGGCGCCACCTGCATCGCGTACGAGACAGTAACCGACCGCCACGGCCAATTGCCGCTACTGGCGCCCATGTCGGAAGTGGCAGGCCGCCTGGCTATCCAGGCCGGGGCCCAGGCGCTGGAAAAGGTTTGCGGTGGTCGGGGCGTCCTGCTTTCCGGCGTGCCGGGTGTCCATCCCGGTAACGTCGTCGTGATCGGCGGCGGTGTCGTTGGGCGAAATGCCGCGCAACTCGCGGTGGGCTTGGGAGCGCGAGTCACCGTACTCGACCGTTCGGTGCCGGTGTTGCGGGAGCTCGACCAGCACTATCGCGGTCAGATCACCACCCTGTATTCAACCCGGGACACCCTGGAGCGGGTATTGGAAGAAGCTGATCTTGTGGTCGGCGCCGTCCTGATCCCCGGCGCATCAGCCCCGAAGTTGATCAACCGTGAGTTGTTGCAGGTCATGCCGGAAGGATCGGCGTTGGTCGATGTCGCGATCGACCAGGGCGGTTGTGCCGAGACATCGCGAGCGACGACCCACGATGATCCGACCTATGTGGTCGACGGTGTCGTGCACTACTGTGTGGCCAATATGCCGGGGGCTGTGGCAAGGACATCCACGCTCGCGTTGACCAATGCGACCCTGCCGTATGTGGTGAAGCTGGCGGATGAGGGGGTGCGGCGGGCCTTGCAAAGTGATGAGGGCTTCCTGCCGGGGCTGAATGTCGCCCAGGGTAAACTGACCTGCGAAGGAGTTGCGGTTGCTCAGGATCTGGAATATATCTCACCGGATCGTATGTTGACCAAGCTGTAGTGCTCGGATCCGGATGAGTATAGACGGAGGAAAAGAAGTGGCGTCCCCTAGGGGGTTCGAACCCCTGTTGCCGCCGTGAAAGGGCGGAGTCCTAGGCCACTAGACGAAGGGGACGCTGCGCGTTAGACGCTGACCTCGTCGAGGTGGCGCGTATATTAAGTAAGGCACCCGGGCCTGTCAAACCCTTTTCTGAAACTTTTTCCTGAAAAGAGCAGGAAAATCAGCTTTCGCCATTCAGGCAGTACTTCAGTTCGTCGCCAATCGCGTCGAATGCGGCAGGTAACCCATCGTCGCGATACAGATCGAAAATCGCCTGGACGATCCTCTGGCGCTGCCTGGGAACCTGAGTCAATACCTCGTCTTCGGGGGCCTGGAGTGAAGCGGCCATCAGGATCTCATAACGCAGTTTGTTCTCGCCTGCACAAAAATAGAAGTGGCCTTCACGGCTGACGGGATCCGGCGCGCCGCGAAGATCGTAGACACCCTGGCTACAACGTGCGTACTCGGAGTTCACCGCGGAGAAGGTTTCGGTCAACCCTTTTTTGTTGACCGCATCGACAAGCGCTTCAACGCGTTCGGCACCGCTATCGGTCAGACCCGGCAAACTGGCCAGTAGTTGTTTTTCAGTGAAGCCCTGTTTAAGTAATTGCAGCACAGTGACATATTCGCTGGTGATCAACCCGCAAGTCTCGAAGCTCTGCTTTGTTCCCGTTTTCAACGGGGATGATTCGGCAGGGCTGACCGCCGGCACCGATATGACCAGAAATGTCGATAAGAGAAAGGCAACCTTTTTTAGCATGGCGTCCCGGCGTGTGTACGTATTCGGTACGGATGTACAGGCTATCAGTGGCCGGGCGACTGATCCGTGAGCAACTGCGCAAAGATCGACCCTAGCGGAGGCCTTGGCGCTAAACGCAAGCGCGCAGGGCGTGTTGAAGTTCGGGATAACTGAACTCGAAGCCCGCTTGCTGTAGTTTCTCCGGCATGGCGCGCTGGCCGTCGAGCAGGAGTGTGGACATCTCGCCCAGTGCGGTCTTGAGGGCGAATGCCGGCACCGGGAACAGTGTAGGGCGTCTGAGTACGCGGCCGAGCGCGTGAGTGAAGTCTATATTCCGCACCGGGTGTGGGCTGACTACATTGTAGGCGCCCGACGCGTCTTCCGATTCCAGCATCCAGATCAGGGCGCGCACGACGTCTTCGCGATGTATCCAGGGCATGTACTGCTGGCCATCACCGAGCCGCCCGCCCAGGCCCAGCTTGAAAGGCAGTAGCATGCGCCCCAGCACGCCACCATCCGGGCCAAGCACGACACCGGTTCTCGAGAGAGCAATCCGCGCGTTCCACTGGCCGGCGCGCAAGGCCTCTGCTTCCCAATCGGCGCAAAGGTGATGGGTGAACTCGTCTTTAGCAGGGGCGTCTTCATCGAGCGGTTCACCGCCATGGCTACCGTAATAGCCCACCGCCGAGCCGGATACGAAAACGTTCGGTTTCTGGTCACGGGTCATGATCTGGTCGATCATTTCCCGCGTCAGCGCGATACGGCTGTCCCTGAGTTCCTGTTTGCGCTTATCGGTCCAGCGCGCTTCGGCAATGCCTTCCCCGGCAAGGTTGATCACGGCGTCAATTCGTGGAATCTGGGGGATTTGCTGGAGTTGGCCAATGACGTCGACCCGCCCGCAACGTGCCTTTACGTCAGCTTCGCCTTGTCGGCTCAGGACGGTGAGCGTATAGCCCTTGGCGATAAGCTCCGGGCATAGCCGTTGGCCGATAAAGCCGGTTCCTCCGGTAACCAGGATATGCTGAGACATTGACGTCTCCTCGTCTTGGTTGAGGGCTTTTACTGTAGTCGTTGCCGAGCTGCGAGCCGTTGCCCACGCTCCATCGATTACGCACCGAGGCGTTCTTCAACGATATGCCGGATGGCATCGCCCAGCAACGGATGCTCGCCAATCGGGGTGGCGAGTTCGATACTCAGGCCATGCTCCTCGGAGAGCTTATCCAGCATGGCGGGCACATCCTGACGCAGGTGGCGACCGGCTGCCAGGAAGAGGGGCAGCACCGTGACCTTGTGCACGCCTTCGCTGGCAGCCCGGGCTACTTCGGCATCGAGGGAGGGTTCGCTCAGCTCCATGTAGGCTATCGCTGCGTCAGGAATGGCGGCAAGACTGGGGCTGGCCAATTTCTCGAAGGTTTCGCACCACCTCGGGTCGCTGCTCCCGTGGGCGAGTAAGAGTACGCGGTGACTGTGCATCGATTGAATGCTCCTCGTTGTTAAGTCATCAGCTGCGGTAGCGACGTAGAATAGTCGTAGTGGCATGAAAGCGGGTCTAAGCGGAAACCACCTTGGTTGAATCTTACGTCCTCCGTTCGAACCTTACGTATAGTATGCCGGATTGGAGCAATGCTACCGATGGTGTTTATTTGGTTTCGGCTTCGATAAGTAAACGGAAGGATTTCGAGAGGGTAGCGGATGTTCGCGTGGCAGGAGATTTTGCATTTCTGGTTTGGCGACCTGGATGAAGAAGGTTTGCCGGATAAGTTCCATCGGGAGCGCTGGTTCCAGCCCAGCCGGACATTTGACTGGGAAATACGGCGGCGTTTTCTGTCGATGGTGCTCGTCGCCTCGGAAGACGGCTTGGAAAACTGGCGTGAAGAGCCTGGTGGGGCGCTGACGGAAATACTGTTGCTGGACCAGTTCACCCGCAACATCCATCGTGGCCGTGCCATGGCCTTCGATAACGACCGCGCTGCGCGCCTTCGCTGCCTGGAAGGTCTCGAGCGAGGCGACGATGTATGTTTACCGCTGATCCAGCGCGCCTTCTTTATCATGCCATTACAGCATTCAGAGCGACTCAAGGACCAGGAGAAAGGGGTCGGCCTGTACGAGCAGTTGGTGGCCAGTGCCAATGGGCGGCTGAAGGATGTACTGCAGAGCTTTTACATGTCCTCGGTAGCGCATAGGGATATCGTCGCCCGTTTTGGGCGGTTTCCGCATCGTAACAAGGTTCTGGGGCGCCATTCGACGCCTGAAGAGTTGACGTATATTGCCGAGGGCGGGGATCGTTTCGGCCAGTAACGACAGGCCATTCGAAGTTGATCGGCATCACTCTTTCCTGTCGGGTTTTTCGTCACAATGAATATGCCTCGATCCAATCAAGGCGGGCGAACGCAAAACAAGAATCGCACCCGTGATATCGAGGAGGGCGATCCGTTCCCAATAAAGGCCTGACGAAGAAGCAAGACGGACAAAAATATATGGCGGAGAAGAAGCACTTTGCTCCATCTGCCGTCGGCGGCGCATTACAGGATTCCATCCAGTATCGTGGCAGGAAGGCCTCGCGTGCCAAGAGCGAGCATCGCCGACGCAGAATACTCGAAGCGGCGCTGGATATAGCGGCCAGGGAGGGTGTAAGAGGCATCAAGCATCGCCCCGTGGCTCGCGCGGCCGGCGTACCACTGGCATCCACCACTTACTACTTCAGGGACATCGAGGAGCTGATTCGTGATGCCTTCATGCTGTTCGCGGAGAAAGCCAACGAGGATCTTGAGGACTTCTACGGGCACCTAAATGCCCTGATAGATGTCGCTCTTGCTCAAGGCAAGCTACATTCCGACGCCGGCCGATCAGATATTGCCGGGAATTTGGCAGACTACATTGCTGGCTATTTCGGCGAGCAACTACGCAATTATCAATCGACGATCCTCACCGAACAGGTCTTTCTGGCAGAGGCCATGCGCGAGCCCAGCCTGGAGGGCCTGGCACGAGAGTATAGGCGCGCCTGGCTAAACGGGGTGGAGCAGATGCTGGTACGTCTGGGAACCGCCAATCCCCGCCGGGACGCGGCATTGCTGATCAGCGTGGTTTCGGGAATGGGTTATGACGGCCTGCTGTTTCGCGACAAGTTCAGTCCGCAGTTCTTCAGGGAGACGCTTGAGCGAGTGTTGAGTCTGCTGCTCGATGTGCGCTCGGCCGTGGAGAGCGATTACCGTGAGCTTGAATCCAGCGGCACCCTGGAATAGCTCTTGCCTTGGAAGTTCAGGAGCGAGCGGCGCCCACGGAGTTGGGAACGTCGGGACTATTTTAGGTGGTCAGCCCACCGTTAGGGAGAAAAAGTTGGCGTTAGTAGTTGACGGACGCCGTCGAATGCGTAGAATACGCAGCCGTTGAGAGGGGAGCCCCTCGTAAACAAGCGGGAATAGCTCAGTTGGTAGAGCACAACCTTGCCAAGGTTGGGGTCGCGAGTTCGAATCTCGTTTCCCGCTCCAGATTCCAGAAAAAGCCCGGCCTCAGTGCCGGGCTTTTTCGTTTCTCACCTGACGTGCGTGGTTTTCTCCGCAAATAACCGTTTGATTCTCCCTGACACTTGGCCGGCGCCGCTGGTATCCTTCGTTCTTTGCGGGGAGGGGATCATAGATGGCGCAGTTGAAAGTCGAGCAACTCTACTACTATCCGGTCAAATCGCTTCACGGTGTCGCTCTCGACGCGATGACGCTGGATGCCTTTGGACCTGCGGGTGATCGCCGTTGGATGATCATCGATGAGGAGGGGCGCTTCGTCACTCAGCGCGAGCAGGCGCGACTGGCGCAGGTGGGTGCGGCTCTGAGCTCGTCAGGACTCGAAATACGCATCCCGGGCAGCGAGCCAGAACCTGTTTTCGCCGGCGATGAAAGCCGCCGGGTGCTTATCTGGCGGGATTGGGTCGAGGCCCGCATTGCTGCGCCGGGGCCCTCAGAGAAACTGAGCGAATGGCTCGGCATGCCGGTGAGCCTGGTCTATATGCCAGAGTCCACGCTACGGCCCGTGGACAACAAGTACGTCATGGACGAGCGCCGGGTCAGCTTCGCCGATGGTTTTCCCTTCCTCGTCACCCATGTCGCTTCGCTTGATGCCCTGTCTGAGCGTATTGGTCAGCCAGTGGATATGCGTCGGTTTCGTCCCAACATTGTTGTCTCTGGTGGTGAGGCATTCGAGGAGGACCGCTGGGCGACCCTGTCCCAGGGCGACTTGCGCCTGCGTCTGGTCAAGCCCTGCACCCGCTGCGTGATGACCACTGTCCACCCGGACCAGGGCGTGCGTTCGGAAGATCTCCAGCCGCTGCGTGAACTGGGTCGCTTCCGCCGGACCGACAGCGGTGTGGTCTTCGGTGTGAACGCTGTGCACGATGCATTGGGGGAGATCCGGGTAGGAGATCGTTTTGACGTTGATTATCTTGAGGGCCAATCTTGAGGGTCGTTAACTAATGCCATTGCTGTCTCTGGAAAGCATATCGCTTGCTTTTGGTTTACATCCGCTTCTGGATAATGCCGGGTTGATCATCGAGCGTGGCGAGCGGGTCTGCCTGCTAGGCCGTAATGGCGAAGGCAAGTCGACCCTACTCAAGATCCTGACGGGTGAAACGGTGCCGGATGGCGGTACCGTTCGCCTGGACGATGGAGCAGTATTATCCGTTCTTCCGCAAATGCTGCCTTCCGACGAGAGGCGCACGGCCTACGAGGTTGTTTCCGAGGCTTTCCCGGAGACGGGCAAGTTGCTGGCGGAGTTTCACGTCCTCTCGCAAAAGGCCGACGAGGCCAGTCTGGATAGACTCATGAAGGTGCAGGACAAGCTGGAAGCCCTGGATGGGTGGCGTCTCGACCAGAAGGTTAACGCCATCCTGGCGCAGTTCCGGATCGATCCGGACCGCACCCTGGATACACTTTCCGGCGGCTGGCAGCGTCGGGTGCTGCTGGCCAAGGCGCTGGTTTGTGAGCCGGACCTGCTGCTTCTGGATGAGCCAACCAACCACCTGGACGTTCCCGCCATTGCCTGGCTTGAGGACACCCTGCGCCAATTCCCCGGAGCGCTGCTTTTCGTGAGTCACGACCGGGCCTTTATCCGACGCCTGGCGACACGCGTCGTGGAATTGGATCGGGGGCAATTGGTGAGCTTCGCGGCGACCTATGAGCGCTACCTGGAGCTTAAGGAAAAGGCGCTGGAGGAGGAAGAGCGCCAGAACGCCGAGTTCGACCGACGGCTCAAACAGGAGGAAGCCTGGATTCGCCAAGGCATCAAGGCGCGCCGGACCCGCAACATGGGACGTGTGCGAGCTTTGAAATCGATGCGCGAGGAGCGCAGGCAGCGGCGCGAACGTAGCGGCAACGCCAGTTTCGCTATTGAGGACGCCGCACGCTCGGGCAAGCTGGTGGTCGAAGCGAAGCACGCCAGCTTTGGTTATGGTAATGATAAACCGATCATTCAGGACCTAAACCTGACGGTGATGCGAGGCGACAAGATCGGCCTGATCGGCGAAAACGGTACGGGGAAGACGACGCTGGTGAGATTGTTGCTGGGCGAGTTGGAGCCGACTTCCGGCCAGATACGCCTGGGCACCAATCGCTCAGTTGCCTACTTCGATCAGTTGCGCGGCGAACTCGATGACAACCTGAACGCGCTGGACAACATGGCGGAAGGTCGGGAGTTTATCGACGTCAATGGTCAGCAGAAGCACGTACTGGGATACTTGCAGGACTTCCTGTTTTCCCCGGAGCGGGCGCGCTCTCCGGTTAGCGTGTTCTCTGGTGGTGAGCGGGCACGACTGATGCTGGCCAAGCTGTTCAGTAAGCCGGCCAACATCCTGGTATTGGACGAACCGACCAACGATCTGGACGTGGAAACCCTGGAGCTACTGGAGTCCCAACTGGTGGAATTCTCTGGCACGGTAATCGTCATCAGCCATGATCGGGAGTTTCTGGATAATGTGGTGACCGATACGCTTTTCCTCGACGGTTCCGGCAAGGTGGCCGCCCATGTCGGCGGTTACAGCGACTGGCGTCGCCAGGGCGGGCAGTTCCCGGCAGAGGCGCCCGCCGAACCTGCAGTTCGTAAGGAAAAGAAAGAGGAAAAATCACGCAAGACTTCAGGGAAGCCTGCGCCCGCGGCAAGCCGTAAGCTGAGCTATAAGCTCAAGCTGGAGCTCGAACAGCTCCCGGATCAGATTGCTTCACTTGAAGCTGATGTGGAAGCCCTGCAAGCCCAGGTATCCGATCCAGCTTTCTATAGTCGTCCCCATGAAGAAGTTTCCCGTGTGCTTGAAGACCTCGCGGAAACCGAAAAGAACCTGGAAGCCAGGATCGAGCGCTGGATGGAGTTGGAGGAGATGGCCGGCTGAGTGCCGGCCAACGGATCCGGAACGTCGTATCGTCTCGCTTTAATTGCAAAATCTCACCAAATATCACGCTTCTGGATGTGGCATTCCTATACACTTGGAGGTCTTGGTGGACGGTGGTTTTCCCCCGATGTCCGGTCTTCCAGTACTTGCAGTGAAAGGTCGTCTGAATGAGTGTCACCTATACGTTTGCCCTGGCCAGCGGTGATTCCCGAATCTTCCGTGTCAGCTTGGATTCCCGGCCGGACGATCCGCAGACGGAAAAGCCCGACTGGACCCGCCTCTCACATTGCCAATGCAGTAACTGTCCATTGAAGAAAACGGATACGGCCTATTGCCCGGCGGCAGTCGATATACTGCCGGTGGTAGAGGAATTCCAGGACGAGAACGCCTACCAGAAAGTGACCGTTATGGTCGATGACGAACGGCGTCGCTATGAAAAGGAAACGACTCTCGAGGAGGCCCTGCGCTCACTGCTGGGTCTGATCATGGCGACCAGTCGTTGTCCGATTCTGGGTGAGTTGCGGCCCATGGCCATCCACCACATGCCTTTTGCCAGTTCTGAAGAATTCATCATGCGTAGCGTCTCGCTGTACCTGCTACAACAGTACTTTGCCAAGCGCCACGACGGTAAGCCGGACTGGGAACTCGAGGGGCTGGTAGGGCGTAACCAAAGGCTTCAGTTGGTCAACCAGGCCCTATGGCAGCGGATACATACGGTCTGCAAAGGGGATAGCAATCTCAAGGCGTTGCTGAACTTCTTTTCGATGGCGTCCAGCGTGACCTTTTCGCTGGAAACACAGTTGCGGAAACTCGAAACGCGACTGGCGGAAGAAGGTGTTAACGGCGGAGCCTGATGCTCCGCCCTTAGTGCTGTTCTGGATTCTGACTGGCGAGACTTTCCGCCTTTAAAGCTATGATCAGGTATTGATGCGGACGGCGAGCACGTCACACTTGGCGCCATGTAATACGCCATTTGCTGTTGAGCCCAGCAGTAGCTGGATTCCGTGACGTCCGTGACTACCAACAACGGCAAGATCGACGGCACGCTCTTCACATACCCGATGAATTTCCGCCTCCGGGCGCCCCACGGTAACCATCAGGTTTTTCTCAGGGATGCTGTAGTCCGTGCCGAAGCCTGCCAACTGTTCGCGGGCTGACTTGTCGAGTTGCTCCTGTAACTCCGTCAGATCCATGGGAATATCGCCACCGTACGCGTAGCCTACCGGCTCCACGACATGCAGGAGGATCAATTCTGCCTGATGAACCTTGCATAGCTCCTGAGCTCTTTTTATGACCTGGTCTGCTTCCTCGGTCAGGTCGATGGCAGCTAATACCGTCTTGTATATCGACATTGGGTTACCCTCCAGTGCTCAACAGATGACTGACAACTCGCGAGCTCATACCAATATGTAGATAATCACCTGTAATGGCAAATCACCTATAAATATAGGTGAGTCATGAATTTAGGCCAATTCGGGCGATCAAACACTGACGTGCGTCAATTTTTGACACACTGCTCCCCTCTCATATTTTCGGACAGGAAAATCTACGATGGTTCCAGCCCTGGTTATCTTCCTCGCCCTGGCGTTCATTGTCGGCTCTATATTCTGGCTCAAGCCTTCGCCGGACGAACGTCGTCGCATGCGTCTACGTAACCATGCGATCCGGGAGGAGGGGTTCAAAGTGCAGACCTTGAGGGGGGAGCTGAAGGATCGCTTCAGGCTGGAGGGGGATGGGGTCGAGGAAGAAGAGCTTTATCTCTACTGGAAGCCCTGGGGTGAGCAGAGTGGGGCGGACCGCAACGCGCTGATTGAGCCCCGGATACTTGAATCAGGCGCAGTAAATCCGGCGGTGCCTGGGGCTGAGCAGTTACCACCGCTCTCCGGTGCGTTTCGCGGGTGGCTGGCGGATAGCCGGGGTATCGGCTTCGTCTGGGATGAATCGGCGCCCATTAGCGACATGGATAAGCCAATGGCGATCGCCAAGAACCTGGCATGACGTTAAGGGGTCGACGCTCATGCAGTCGACCCAGGATCGCTGGGTCTAACCGGCCGAAGCGTTGGCGGTTGCCGCAGCGCGGTCGTTGCCGATCATGAGCTCGATCGCCTGGTTCAGTTCCTCGAGGATACCCTTCGAGTAACGGTCGATGACGAACGAGACATTGTTTTCGTTGTAGTTGACGTAGGAGCTGCGGATGAAGCCCCACTTCGAGGCAACGCTGCTCAGGGTCTGGTGCAATTCACCGCTTGGATGGCCTGCCGTAACCTCCGACATCAGCGCATCGAATTGCTTGGCCTGTTCGTCCAACGGCTCTTCCGTGTCAGCCCCCTGGAAGGTCTGTGATACGGAGGAGGTCGAGCGCGCCGAGTATTTGCTCATCATCTGTGCCATCAGTACGGCGGCAGCACGGGCCGCTTCGACCCGTTTATCCGTGGTTACCGATTCACTGGTGCGGACGATGTCGTACATTTCGGCTGAAGTCCTGCTCAGGGTAACTGCCTGGTTCGCCATGTCTGATACCAGTCGCAGGTCTGGGTAACCGTTCTGACGCACATCGTTGATATTCTGGCGCATCAGGTCCTTGAACTTGTCGAAGTCCTGGTTCAGCCGTGCGACCTGATCATCGTTCAGCAGACCTGAAGCCTTCTCGCTGATGCTGTTCATTTCTGCGTTCGAGGCATTGATGGAGGCGACGATGTCGTTCAGGGTCTCGGTCGAGCCGTTGACGCTGAATTGGTAGTAGGCATTCAGAGCCTCGAAATTGCTGATCCTGAAATCGTAGAGGCTGGAGAGTAAGGGGTTCTCGGCCGCGCGGGATATTAGCGGTGAGAGCATGAGTGCACAGGCGAATAGCGCCATCAATGACGCGCGGGTCCAGCGGCCGGAGTGAATCATCGGCGAAATCTCCGTTCTTATTGTATCTGTCGGGTACGTTGTTTTTATCTGCTGCGACAATACAGGAGGCATGTTGTCTTGTTGTTGTGCCAGCGTTTGTCGTAAACCGTTTATGCTATCCCAGCGACTTTCGCGAGGTCTGGCGTTTGCCAGGCATATGCGTGGGCGACGAAGGCCAATCGTGCCTGGGCATGGGGCGTGCTGCAGGCTGATGGACGCTTGTTTGAATCTGAGGCTAAATTAACTCGGTCGGCCAATCAAGCGGTTTTGACAGCCTTTTACACTGTGTATTCGCGCGTTAAGAGCCGTCAAACGGGGTGATTATGAGCTGTCGCTGCAGTCCTGCTTCAGGAGTAGGCTGCAACATATTGTTTTAAAGTGTTTATCAACTTTGGGTCGAGATGGCACCGCATGGAATGGCCCGCAGCCACGCCCTGCGCCAAGAGAAACAAATTGACAAATGAACGGTTTTTTCTCATCGTGTGCGGCACTCGATTCAAACGACTGTATGAATTTTTGAATCGAATGATCGGGCAGTGACCGAAATCTCTCTGCATGAATGGCCCGCCGCCACGGACCGGGTCGTTGGTGCAGTTCCAAACACAGACTGGAGATCAGTTGATGATTTACGAAGGTAAAGCCATCACGGTTAAAGAGATCGAAGGCGGGATCGCTCAGCTCAACTTCGACTTGCAGGGCGAGTCAGTCAACAAGTTCAATCGCCTGACGATCGAAGAGCTGGGTGCCGCCGCCGACAAGCTGAAAGCATCCAAGGATATCAAGGGTCTGGTGGTTACCAGCGCCAAGGATAGCTTTATTGTCGGTGCCGATATCACCGAGTTCACCGAACTGTTTGCCGGTTCGGAAGAGGACCTGGTGGCCAATAACCTCAAGGCCAATGAAGTCTTCAACACCATCGAAGACCTGCCGTTCCCGACCGTGACTGCCATCAATGGTATGGCTCTGGGTGGTGGTTTCGAGATGTGCCTGGCCACCGATTATCGTGTCATGGACAGCAAGGCCAAGGTGGGTCTGCCGGAAGTCAAGCTGGGTATCTTCCCGGGCTTTGGCGGCACCGTGCGTCTGTCACGTCTTATCGGTGTCGACTACGCCATCGAGTGGATCTCCGGCGGCACCGAGAACCGTGCCGACAAAGCGCTCAAAGAAGGCGCTGTGGATGCGGTGCTGGAAGGTTCCAAGCTGCTGGATGCTGCCGTTGACCTGATCAACCAGTGTAACGATGGCAAGCTGGACTACATGGCCCGCCGCGAAGAGAAGCAGGGCAAGATCAAGCTGAATGCCATGGAAAGCATGATGGCGTTCGAGATCTCCAAGGCTTTCGTTGCCGGTAAGGCCGGCAGGAACTACCCGGCGCCGGTTGAGGCCATCAAGGTCATGCAGAAGCATGCCAGCCTGACCCGCGACAAGGCGATCGAAGTGGAAGCCAAAGGCTTCGCCAAGATGGCCAAGACTAACGTGGCAGCCTGCCTGGTTGGCTTGTTCCTGAACGATCAGGAGCTTAAGAAGAAAGCCAAGCAGTGGGAAAAGGAAGCCAACGACGTGAAACTGGCGGCCGTGCTGGGCGCCGGTATTATGGGTGGCGGCGTGGCATACCAGTCCGCGCTGAAAGGCACACCGATCCTCATGAAGGACATCAACCAGGACGGTATCGCCCTGGGTCTCAAGGAAGCCAAGAAGCTTCTGGCCAAGCGGGTCGATAAGGGGAAGATGAATGCCGACCAGATGGCTGATGTACTTAACAGCATTACTCCGACCCTAAATTACGGTGATTTCAAGAGCGTAGACCTGGTTGTTGAAGCTGTTGTCGAGAATCCGAAGGTGAAGGATGCTGTTCTGCGAGAGACCGAAGAGATGGTCCGCGAAGACACAATCCTGACTTCCAACACCTCGACGATCTCCATCAACACGCTCGCCAAGAATCTCAAGCGTCCGGAAAACTTCTGCGGTATGCACTTCTTCAACCCGGTGCACATGATGCCGCTCGTTGAAGTTATCCGCGGCGAGAAGACCAGTGACAAGGCTGTGGCGACCACCGTTGCCTACGCCAAGGCTATGGGTAAGACGCCCATCGTCGTTAACGACTGCCCGGGCTTCCTCGTCAACCGTGTCCTGTTCCCGTACTTCGGCGGCTTCGCCCGTCTGGTGCGTGATGGTGCCGATTTCCAGAAGATCGACAAGGTTATGGAAAAGTTCGGCTGGCCGATGGGCCCTGCGTACCTGCTCGACGTCGTCGGCATGGACACCGCCAAGCACGCCAATGAGGTGATGGCTGAAGGCTTCCCGGACCGCATGAAGGACGAGAACAAGTCCGCTATCGATGTAATGTTCGAGAATGACCGCTACGGCCAGAAGAACGACAAGGGTTTCTACAAGTACGAAACCGACAAGAAGGGCAAGCCCAAGAAGGTTGTCGACGAGGAAACCTACAAGCTGATCGAGCCGGTCGTTCAGGGCAAGAAGGAGTTCGAGGAAGACGAGATCATCGCTCGTATGATGATTCCCCTATGCCTCGAAACGGTTCGCTGCCTGGAAGACAACATTGTCGAAGCACCTGCCGACGCAGACATGGGCCTGATCTACGGTATCGGTTTCCCGCCGTTCCGTGGTGGTGCACTGCGCTATATCGATGATATAGGCGTCGACAAGTTCGTTGAACTTGCAGACAAGTATGCAGATCTGGGTCCTTTGTACCACCCGACCGAGAAGCTGCGTGAAATGGCCAAGAATGGCGAAAAGTTCTTCGGCTAACCCTGAACGAGATTTCCGAACGGAGAAAGATCTATGAGCTTGAATCCGAGAGACGTTGTCGTCGTCGATTGCGTGCGGACTCCGATGGGTCGTGCCAAGAACGGATGTTTCCGCAATGTACGTGCGGAGAACCTGTCGGCTGCGCTGATCGAAGCCATTTTCGAGCGTAATCCGAACCTGAACCCGAAAGAAGTCGAAGATGTGATCTGGGGCTGTGTTAACCAGACCCAGGAGCAGGGCTTCAACGTGGCGCGTCAGATTTCACTGATGACCCGCTTGCCGCACGAGTCCGCGGCGCAGACCGTCAATCGCCTGTGTGGCTCCGCCATGACGGCGATCCATACTGCGGCCCAGGCCATCATGACCAACAACGGCGAGGTCTTCATGGTCGGCGGTGTTGAGCACATGGGTCACGTGCCGATGACGTCCGGCTTCGACCACAACCCGGCAGCCTCCAAGTATTCCGCCAAGGCGTCCAACATGATGGGCCTGACCGCGGAAATGCTGGCCAAGATGCACGGCATCACCCGCGAGCAGCAGGACGAGTTCGGTGCCCGCTCTCACCGCCTGGCCCACGAAGCCACGGTTGAAGGTCGCTTCAAGAACGAGATCGTGCCCATCCAGGGTCACGACGAGAATGGTTTCGTGAAGCTGATCGAGGAAGATGAGACGATTCGGCCGGAGACCACGGCTGAGTCCCTGGGCCAGCTGCGTCCGGCCTTCGATCCAAAGAACGGCACGGTCACGGCAGGTACGTCTTCCCAGCTGACCGACGGTGCCGCGGCGATGGTACTGATGTCCGCAGAGCGTGCCGAAGCGCTGGGTCTGAAACCGATCGCCCGTATCCGCAGTATGGCGGTTGCCGGCTGTGATCCCGCGATCATGGGTTACGGTCCGGTACCGGCCACCAAGAAGGCGCTCAAGCGTGCAGGCCTGAACGTAGAGGATATCGACTTCTGGGAACTCAACGAAGCCTTCGCGGGGCAGTCGCTACCGGTCCTTAAGGACCTGAAACTGCTGAACGTGATGGACGAGAAAGTGAACCTGAACGGTGGCGCGATCGCCCTGGGGCATCCGCTGGGCTGTTCCGGTGCGCGCATCTCCACAACCCTGCTGAACGTGATGCAGGCTAAGGGCGGTACGCTGGGTGTTTCTACCATGTGTATCGGCCTGGGGCAGGGCATCGCAACAGTCTGGGAGCGGGTGTGATCTCGACGACCTGACTGACAAAAGCCCGGCGATTGCCGGGCTTTTTTTTGCGGGCGGGTTCAGGTTGACCATTGACTATCAAAAGGTCGGCCCAATGATGGGTTGTGCTGTTCACCTTGACCCTGTAAAACAGAGCACCTATAAAGCTGCGAGTGCGTAAATCTGCTAGCAGACTGATTTTTAGCCAATATTGGGATTCACTGAAGAGCTGCCGGGCCGAAACCATCGGTTTTGACATCTGCTCAGTGTCTCTCTAAACCTGATTTTGACGCTCCCTGAGTATTGGATGGGGAGCATGCGAGGAAACTGATTCCGTTATGGGTAAGAATCTCGTCATTGTCGAGTCTCCGGCAAAAGCGAAAACCATCAACAAGTACCTGGGCTCCGACTATGTGGTGAAGTCCAGTGTCGGGCATATCCGCGATTTGCCGGTCAGTGGCAGTGGCTCCCAGACCGATCCGAAAGAGCGTGCGAAGCAGGCGGCCCAGACTCGGAAGATGAATCCCGAGGAAAAGGCCGAGTACAAGAAGCGCAAAGCGCGGGACCAGCTCGTCGCCCGTATGGGTGTGGATCCGGAAAATGACTGGAACGCACGCTACGAGGTGCTTCCCGGCAAGGAGAAAGTGGTCAACGAACTGAAACGACTGGCCAAATCCGCCGATCATGTCTATCTCGCGACGGATTTGGACCGCGAAGGGGAGGCGATTGCCTGGCACTTGCAGGAAACCATAGGCGGCGAACCCGATAAATACCGCAGGGTCGTGTTCAACGAGATCACCAAACGTGCGATTCAGGAAGCCTTCAAGGAGCCTGGTCAGCTCGATCGTGATCGGGTCAACGCCCAACAGGCGCGTCGGTTCCTCGACCGTGTCGTGGGCTACATGGTCTCTCCCCTGCTTTGGAGCAAGTTGGCGCGGGGCCTGTCAGCGGGGCGGGTACAATCAGTCGCGGTAAGGCTGATCGTCGAGCGCGAACGCGAGATCCGCACTTTTGTACCCGAGGAATATTGGCAGGTGCATGCGGACCTCTCGCCGAAGGGGGATAAATCGCCGGTTCGCTTCGAAGTCACCCGTGATGGTGACAAAGCGTTCCGACCGACTAGCGAATCTGAGACCAAGGGGCATGTCGATAAGCTCAAGGCGTCCGATTTCCGTGTCGCCAAGCGTGAGGACAAGCCGACCCGCTCGCGTCCCAGTGCGCCTTTCATTACCTCTACGCTTCAGCAGGCGGCCAGCAATCGTATGGGTTTCAGCGTCAAGAAAACCATGATGTTGGCCCAGCGCCTCTACGAGGCAGGTTTTATCACCTACATGCGTACCGACTCCACCAATCTGAGTCAGGAGGCGGTCACCGGCGTTCGTGACTACATCGAAAATCAGTTCGGCAGCAAGTACCTGCCGGAGAAGCCACGGGTCTACGGCAGCAAGGAGGGCGCTCAGGAGGCTCATGAGGCCATTCGCCCGACAGATGTAAAAAGACGCCCGTCGGATATTAGCGGCCTGGAGAAGGATGCTGAGCGCCTCTACGACCTGATCTGGCGTCAGTTCATTGCCTGCCAGATGGCGGACGCCGAATTCACGAGTACCTCCATCGTCGTTGAGGCAAGCGGCTATGAACTGCGTACCCGCGGCCGCATTATCCGTTTCGACGGCTTCCTGAAGGCGGCGCCCCAGTCATCCAAGAAGGATGAGGATGTGGCGCTGCCGGATATCAAGGTCGACGAAGTGCTGGACCTGGCGAAGCTCGACCCGACCCAGCATTTCACCAAGCCATCACCGCGTTACACCGAAGCAAGCCTGGTAAAAGAACTCGAGAAGCGAGGAATCGGCCGGCCTTCAACCTACGCCTCGATTATCTCGACAATCCAGGATCGCGGTTATGTCCGGCTCCAGAATCGCCGTTTCTACGCCGAGAAGATGGGGGATATCGTTACCGATCGCCTGTCAGAGTCCTTCTCCAACCTCATGGATTACGACTTCACGGCACGTCTCGAGGAAGAGCTGGACGATATTGCCGCCGGGGATATCGACTGGAAGCGTGTACTTAACGGTTTCTACGAACGCTTCCGACAGCAACTCGAAGAAGCCGGTTCGGATTCCGATCATGGCGGGATGCGGGGCAATACGCCGACGGAAACCGATATTCCGTGCCCGACCTGTTCCCGGCCGATGCAGATTCGGGTCGCCAGCACCGGTGTTTTCCTGGGCTGCTCCGGCTACAGCCTGCCTCCCAAGGAACGCTGCAAGACCACGATCAACCTGGTCTCAGGTGACGAAGTGGTCAGTGCGGACGATGACGTTGAAGGTGAGGGTGAGAGCCGCTTGCTGCGCAAGAAGCGCCGTTGCCCGAAATGCGGTACGGCCATGGACAGCTACCTGATCGACGAAAACCGCAAGCTACATGTCTGCGGTAATAACCCGGACTGCTCGGGCTATGAGGTGGAAGAAGGCACGTTCCGTATCAAGGGTTATGACGGGCCGACCTTGGAGTGCGACAAGTGCGGCTCCGAGATGCAGCTTAAGACCGGACGTTTCGGCAAATATTTTGGGTGCACCAACACCGAGTGCAAGAACACCCGCAAGCTGCTGCGTAACGGCGAGCCGGCGCCTCCCAAGATGGATCCAGTGCCGATGCCAGAGCTCCAATGCGAGAAGGTGGACGACACCTACGTCCTGCGCGATGGCGCCTCCGGTTTGTTCCTTGCGGCAAGCAAGTTTCCCAAGAATCGTGAGACCCGTGCGCCGCTGGTTAAGGAGATAAAGCCTCACCGTAAGGAAATCGATTCCAAGTACAGCTTCCTGATGGATGCGCCTGAGCAGGATCCCGAAGGTAACCCGACGGTGATTCGCTATAGCCGCAAGACCAAGGAACAGTACGTAATGAGTGAGAAGGATGGCAAGGCGACGGGTTGGAGTGCCTTCTACAAGGACGGAAAGTGGCAAGTGAAGGACAAGAACGCCTGAACTCAGGTGCTGACCTTGCGATGCCAAAAAGCGATAAAGAAAGGGCCCTGAGTGGCCCTTTCTTTATATTGGTAACGCTATTGGCTGCATCCTACTCGAGGTTTCCCAGCTTACGCAGCCTCGCCAAAAGACTTGAGGTGTCCCAGCGACCGCCGCCCATGGCCTGGACGTCAGCATAGAACTGATCTACCAGCGCCGTTACCGGCAAGGTGATGCCTCGGTGCCGGGCTTCCGTGAGGCAGATATCCAGATCTTTCCGCATCCAGTTCACAGCGAAGCCGTGGTCGTACTTGCCCTCGATCATAGTCGGCGAGCGGTTTTCCATCTGCCACGATTGGGCTGCACCCTGGGAGATGACATCGATCACTTGCTCCTGGTCAAGTCCGGACTGTTCCGCGAAGTAGAGGCATTCTGAGAGCCCTTGCACGAGACCAGCAATAGCAATCTGGTTGACCATCTTGGTGAGCTGGCCCTTGCCGGCTTCGCCCATGCGCGTCACTGCCTTGCCGTAACAGTCGAGCAGCGGTTTTGCACGGTCGAACGCCTCTTGGGAAGCGCCACACATGATGGTCAACTTGCCGTTTTCGGCGCCTTGCTGGCCGCCTGACACCGGCGCGTCCATGAAGTCTTGACCCCGGTCATGCGCGGCCTTGGCCACAACGTCGGTCACTTCAGCCGAAACGGTGGTGTGATCGATCAGGATAGCGTGGGTCGGCGCATTGGCGATAATACCGTTTTCGTTGAGGTAGACAGCTCTCAGATCCGGGTCGGCGCCGACACAGGTCATGACGAAATCGGCCTCGGCGACAGCCTCTGCAATAGTGTCGCAAGCCTTGCCGTCGTATTCCTGTGTCCAGTCCCGCGCTTTCGATACCGTACGATTGAACACTGTCACTTTGTGGCCTGCACGAGCCAGGTGGCCTGCCATGGGATAGCCCATGACTCCCAGACCAATAAACGTCACATTCACTGACATGAGTGGCTTGCTCCTGTTGTTGCTGAGTTTCGACGCCGGAAAATCGGTTCTCGGGTATTGACGTTACCGGTCGTATACCGGGGCGATTCTCTGAAATTGTAGGGACCATGAACGAAAAAGGGCCGCACATCGTGCAGCCCTTTCTGACGTTATCCGGACAAAGTGCTTACTTCGAAGGATAGTCGCGCTTGCTGGAACCCGTGTAAAGCTGGCGCGGACGGCCGATGCGGTAGTTGCCGCTGACCATCTCGTTCCAGTGGGAGAACCAGCCAATGGTACGGGACATCGCGAAGATGACCGTGAACATGGAAGTCGGGATTCCAATGGCCTTGAGGATGATGCCGGAGTAGAAGTCGACGTTGGGGTAGAGCTTGCGCTCGACGAAGTATTCGTCTTCCAGCGCGATCTGCTCCAGACGCTGGGCAATGCGCAGCAGAGGATCGTTTTCCAGGCCCAGCTCGGACAGCACCTCGTGACAGGTTTCGCGCATGACTTTGGCACGCGGGTCGAAATTCTTGTAAACCCGGTGACCGAAGCCCATAAGGCGGAACGGGTCGTCCTTGTCCTTTGCCTTGGCGACAAACTTCTCGATGTTCGCTTCATCGCCGATCTCGGCCAGCATGTCGAGCACGGCCTCGTTCGCGCCGCCGTGTGCCGGTCCCCACAGCGCTGCAATGCCGGAGGCGATGCAGGCGTAGGGGTTGGCGCCGGTGGAGCCGGCCAGGCGTACTGTGGAGGTAGAGGCGTTCTGCTCGTGGTCGGCGTGGAGGATAAAGATCTTGTCCATGGCTTTGGCCAGGATCGGGTTGACCTTGTATTCCTCGCACGGGTTACCGAACATCATCTGCAGGAAGTTTTCCGCATAGTTCAGGTCATTGCGCGGGTAGATAAACGGCTGGCCGTTGGCGTATTTGTAACACCATGCCGCGATGGTCGGCATCTTGGCAACCAGGCGGTGCGCGGTGATCTCCCGTTGTTCCTCGTTAGTGACGTCCATCTGGTCGTGGTAAAACGCGGACAGCGCGCCCACGACGCCACACATGATTGCCATCGGGTGCGCGTCACGACGGAAGCCGTGGAAGAAATTGCGCATCTGATCATGAATCATGGTGTGGTGCTTGACGGTATCGCGGAAGCGGGCGTCTTGCTCTGGCGTGGGGAGTTCGCCGTTGAGGAGCAGATAGCAGACCTCAAGGTAATCGGAATTGTCTGCCAGTTGTTCAATGGGATAGCCGCGGTGTAAAAGAACACCATTGGCGCCGTCTATGTAGGTGATCTTGGATTCGCAGGCTGCCGTGGAAACGAAGCCTGGGTCGTAGGTAAAGACGCCTTCCTGAACGAGGTTTCTGACGTCGATTACGTCTGGACCTTCCGTGCCGGCATATACGGGCAGCTCAATAGACTTATCACCCACCGAAAGCGTAGCTTTCTTGTCGGTCATGGTGCTCTCCTATAGTCAGCATTTCCAGCGTTAGAAAGGGCCCCGGAACGCCCGCACGCGTTGTTACGGCAGGGCATAAGGGATCTCAGCCTGCCGCCGGTTACTCTCTTGAAAACGCATATTATTGCAATATCGCCCCGTAAGGTCACGGTCGGAATGCCAGTGGGAGGCATTCCGCGGCTCCGGGAGGCAGCCAGGCGTGTTGCTTGTTATTCCGCCAAACTGTGATTCACGTGATTTCCGCCCTGCATTGGGCGTGCACACAGTTTTGTAGCGTGGCGGCAAAATATAGGGAGTTGGCTTTTTTTGTCAATGGATGAAGCAGGAATTACAAGTCATGTATAGTGGCGAAAAGGGGGATTTCCGGGTTTGACGTTGACGTTTCGGAGGCGGTTTCTGGGGTTAGACCTTGGTCTAAAACAGGTTTTTAGTTTCCTAAGTATTAAGCGAAGCTATGAGGTTGATTGGCGCTAACTCCCCGCTCGCCGTAGGGTTTCCGTCGATTGCCGGTTTGTAATTCAAAAGGCCACTCCTTATAATCCCTAGCCCGGAATCGGGGACATATCAGGCTGGAGCGCCAATGACGACGTTTCGTCAGCACCGTGTCCTCCCTCCACGTTCTGATCTACAGAAGAACACCTAACTACACCAACCATCCGTCCGGCTTGGCATTTCATGGCCGGGCAATAAGAGAGTGTGAGAGAGCTGTGAATAGCAAACGACCAGTAAATCTCGATCTCAGCAAGTTCCATTTCCCATTGCCGGCGATCACCTCGATCCTGCACCGTATCAGTGGAATCATTATCTTTGTGGGTATTGCTTTCCTTCTTTACGGCCTGCAGCTGTCTCTTTCCGGAGAGAGTGGCTTCAATGCGGTAAGCAACCTGCTGGACAGCTTCCTGGCGAAGCTGATTGTATGGGGCATCCTTTCAGCCCTGCTTTATCATCTTGTCGCAGGTATCAAGCACCTGATCATGGACATGGGCTATGGCGAAGAGCTGCACTCCGGCCGGCTGGCAGCCAAGGCTACCGTTGTCATCTCTGTTATTCTGATCGTTCTCGCGGGGGTTTGGGTATGGTAAGAAGCGTAACCAACCTTGGTCGCAGCGGTGTCTTCGACTGGATGATCCAGCGTGTCACAGCCTATGTGCTCGCTCTCTACACGCTGTTCCTTTTGGGCTTTATCCTGTTTTCAGATGTTGACTACGCCAGCTGGGCGGGTCTGTTCAACCAATCCTGGTTCCGCATTTTCAGCCTGATGGCGCTCCTGTCTATCGGTGCTCATGCGTGGGTTGGTCTCTGGACTGTTACGACGGACTACATCAAGGCTACGGCGCCGCGCTTCCTCGTGCAGGCGTTCTGTGGTGCGGTGATGTTCGTATATACCGTTTGGGGCATACAGATTCTCTGGGGGCTTTAATCCATGTCTAACATCAAGACCATTTCCTACGACGCAATCGTCATCGGCGGTGGCGGCTCCGGTATGCGCGCTGCGCTCCAGCTCACTGAGTCCGGCGTCAACACGGCCTGTATCACCAAGGTATTCCCGACTCGTTCGCATACTGTGTCCGCTCAGGGCGGTATCACCTGTGCGATCGCGAGCGCCGACCCCAATGACGACTGGCGTTGGCATATGTATGACACCGTTAAGGGTTCCGACTACATCGGTGACCAGGACGCCATTGAGTATATGTGCTCGGTAGGCCCTCAGGCGGTGTTCGAGCTGGAGCACATGGGGCTGCCGTTCTCACGTACCGAAAGCGGTCGTATCTACCAGCGTCCCTTCGGTGGTCAGTCCAAGGACTATGGTAAGGGTGGTCAGGCTGCCCGGACCTGTGCCGCGGCCGACCGTACCGGTCACGCTCTGCTGCACACGCTTTACCAGGCGAACCTGAAAGGCGGGACGACCTTCCTCAACGAGTGGTATGCCGTTGATCTGGTCAAGAACACCAAGAACCAGGTCGTTGGCGTAATCGCCATCGAAATCGAGACTGGCGAAGTTGCCTACATCAAGGCTAAGGCCACCGTTCTGGCGACAGGTGGTGCCGGTCGCATTTATGCTTCTACCACGAATGCGCTTATCAATACCGGTGATGGCATTGGTATGGCGCTGCGCGCTGGTTTCCCGGTGCAGGATATGGAAATGTGGCAATTCCATCCCACCGGTATCCACGGTGCCGGTACGCTGGTGACCGAAGGTTGTCGGGGTGAGGGTGGTTATCTGATCAACTCCGAGGGCGAGCGTTTCATGGAGCGCTACGCGCCTAACGCGAAGGATCTGGCCGGCCGTGACGTCGTTGCACGCTCCATGGTCATCGAGATCCTGGAAGGCCGTGGCGTTGGTCCGGACAAGGATCACGTGCTGCTCAAGCTGGATCACCTTGGCGAAGAGACGCTGAACCTGCGTCTGCCGGGCATCTGCGAACTATCTCGTACCTTCGCGCACGTCGATCCGGTCAAGGAACCGATCCCGGTCGTTCCCACCTGTCACTACATGATGGGCGGTATCCCGACCAACGTCGGCGGCCAGGCCATCACCCAGGATGAAAGCGGCAAAGACGTGTTCATCGATGGGCTGTTTGCCTGCGGCGAAGCGGCGTGTGTTTCCGTTCACGGGGCTAACCGACTGGGTGGAAACTCG
The DNA here is from genome assembly GCF_036511935.1 of Marinobacter nanhaiticus D15-8W. Taxonomy (NCBI): domain Bacteria; kingdom Pseudomonadati; phylum Pseudomonadota; class Gammaproteobacteria; order Pseudomonadales; family Marinobacteraceae; genus Marinobacter; species Marinobacter nanhaiticus. The sequence goes on from NZ_AP028878.1 coordinate 2,448,702, forward strand.
TTGCTTGACCTGGTTGTCTTTGGTCGTGCGGCGGGTCTGCATATCGAAAAGCAGCTCCGCGAAGGCGCCGAAGCGATGGAGGCCTCCGAGGAAGATATCAAGCGGGCGATGGCACGCCTAGAACGCCTCAACACCACTACCGAGGGTGAGAGCGTTGCCGAGGTTCGCAAGGACCTGCAGAACACCATGCAGCTTTATTTCGGTGTGTTCCGGGATGGCGAGAGCATGGAGAAGGGGCTGGAAAAGCTGGATCAGATCGGCGAGCGTGTCCGCAAGACCAAGCTTGAAGATCGCAGCAATGCGTTCAACACGGCGCGTGTCGAGGCCCTGGAGCTGGATAACCTGTACGAAGTCGCTTATGCCACTGCGGTATCAGCCATCGAGCGCAAGGAAAGTCGCGGCGCCCATGCGCGGAACGATTTCACCGAACGTGATGATGAGAACTGGCTGAAGCACTCACTGTACTTCCCCCTGGAAAAGCGGGTGGGCAAGCGTGATGTCAACTTTGCGCCGAAGACAGTGGATAAGTTCGAACCGAAGATTCGGACGTACTAAGGGGGTGACGCAGAAATGTTGGTAAGCGTATATCGGTACAATCCCGAAACTGACAATGCACCTTACATGCAGGATATTGATCTGGATATTCCTGAAGGTAAGGATCTGATGGTGCTGGACGTGCTGGCTCTTCTCAAGGAGAAGGACCCGTCCCTGGCTTATCGTCGCTCCTGCCGTGAAGGTGTTTGTGGATCTGATGGCCTTAACATGAACGGTAAAAACGGCCTTGGCTGTATTACGCCGCTTTCTGAGGTTGTCAAAAAGGACAAGCTCGTCATTCGTCCGCTGCCGGGCCTTCCCGTAATTCGGGACCTGGTCGTCGATATGAGTCTGTTCTATCAGCAGTATGAAAAAGTGCAGCCTTACCTGATCAACTATGATCCGGACCCTGCGATCGAGCGCCTGCAGTCTCCGGAAGACCGGGAAAAGCTGGATGGCCTGTACGAGTGTATTCTCTGTGCATGCTGCTCCACTTCCTGTCCGTCTTTCTGGTGGAATCCCGACAAGTTCGTCGGTCCCGCCGGATTGCTGCAGGCCTATCGTTTCCTGGCTGATAGCCGGGATCAGGCCCAGGCCGAGCGTCTATCCAATCTTGATGATCCATTTAGCGTTTTCCGCTGCCGCGGCATCATGAACTGTGTAAGCGTTTGCCCGAAAGGCTTGAATCCCACCAAGGCGATCGGCCATATTCGGAACCTGTTGTTGCAGCGGGCCACCTGATCAGCAAAGACTGGCACAAAAGCTATACTGTTCTGATGAATCCAGCCTTCCTTGGTCAATTGGTCAAGACTATTAAGTGCTTAAACCATTGGCTAATACCCAAAGAGGGGTAGGGAAGGCAAACTAAGGAAGCCGTGTCGTGAGCTCAAAAAGTTCATGCCACGGCTTTGCTGAGTATAACCACCGGGGAACGGAAAACATCCGTGCGATCTCTGTGGTGGCAGCAGTCATCGGTTGATCTATTGGGTGACTGTCGTTTAGCCCTGCCATCCCGATTGCTCCCCGCTCCAGCCTGAGGTGAGCTATTCAAAATGCATGAAAGCATCATGGAGCAGTTATGGCAGACATCCCACCTGCAGGGGGGGAATCTGGCCTATGTTGAAGAGCTTTTCGAAACCTACCTGACCGACCCCAACGCTATTCCTGAGGAATGGCGGAATTATTTCGACAAACTGCCCCGTGTTGACGGTTCCTCGGGCAGGGACGTATCCCACACCGCAATCCGCGAACAGTTTGAGCATATTTCCCGTAACCAGCGTCGTCTGGCTGTCGGCGGTGTCCCTGCATCAGCGACTTCCGATGCGGATCGCAAGCAGATCCGTGTTCTCCAGCTCATCAACGCCTACCGGTTTCGTGGCCACCAGCGTGCCAGCCTGGATCCGTTGGGCGTCTGGAATCGTCCGGAAGTCGAAGACCTGAATGTTGGTTTCCACGAGTTGAGCGAAGCGGACCTGGATCTCGAATTCCAGACCGGTTCCCTCAGCTTTGGCGCCGAGACCATGAAGCTGCGCGATATCGTCGAAGGTCTGAAGCAGACCTATTGCAGCAGCATCGGCGCGGAATATATGCACGTCGTTGATACCCGCATCAAGCGCTGGTTCCAGCAACGTATGGAGCCGGTCCGTTCGCGCCCTGAATACGAAGCCAAGACCCGCCGCCATATCCTCGAGCGTCTCACCGCAGCCGAAGGCCTGGAAAAATACCTGGGTTCACGTTACCCGGGTGTGAAACGTTTTGGTCTTGAAGGTGGTGAGAGCCTGATCCCATGCGTCGACGAATTGATCCAGCGTGCCGGCAGCTACGGCGCGAAGGAAATCGTTATCGGCATGGCGCACCGCGGTCGCCTGAACGTTCTGGTCAACACCCTGGGCAAAAACCCCCGGGAGCTGTTCGACGAATTCGAAGGCAAGAAGCTGGCTGATGCTGGCTCCGGCGACGTGAAATACCACCAGGGCTTCTCTTCCAACGTGATGACCGAAGGTGGAGAAGTGCATCTGGCACTGGCGTTCAACCCGTCTCACCTGGAAATCGTCTCACCGGTGGTCGAGGGCTCCGTTCGCGCGCGCCAGACCCGTCGTGAAGACAAGGATGGCAGCCAGGTTGTACCGATCATCATGCATGGTGACGCAGCCTTCGCCGGCCAGGGCGTAGTGATGGAAACCTTCCAGATGTCCCAGACCCGGGGCTATGGCGTGGGTGGTACGATCCATATCGTCATCAACAACCAGGTTGGTTTTACTACTAGCAAGCAGGAAGACGCGCGTTCCACAGAGTACTGCACGGATGTCGCTAAAATGGTCCAGGCGCCGATCCTGCATGTGAACGGTGACGATCCTGAAGCCGTTATGTTCGCCACCCAGATGGCCATGGACTACCGTAACGAATTCAAGCGCGACGTGGTTATCGACCTGGTCTGCTACCGTCGCCGTGGTCATAACGAGGCAGACGAGCCTTCATCGACGCAGCCGGTAATGTACGAGAAGATCCGCAAGCTTAAGACAGTACGCGATCTGTATGCTCAACAGTTACTCGAGGCCGGCGTCATCGGCGAAGACGAAGCCAAGGCCATGGAACTGGAATATCGCGATGCGCTCGATAAGGGTGACCATGTGGTCAAGGCGCTGGTTAAGGAGCCCAACAAGGCACTCTACGTTGACTGGCAACCATATCTCGGTCATGAGTGGACCGCCAAGTGCAAGACCAGCGTTGCGCTAAAAACGCTTCAGCGCCTGGGCAAGAAGATGGGGCAACTACCCGAAGGCTTTGCCGTTCAGCGCCAGGTGTCCAAAATCGTCGACGATCGTAACAAGATGACCCAGGGGGCGCTGCCGATTAACTGGGGCTACGGCGAGGTAATGGCGTACGCGACGTTGATCAACGAAGGCCATCCGATCCGGATCACGGGCCAGGACGTGGGGCGCGGTACGTTCTCCCACCGTCACGCAGTGCTGCACAACCAGAAGGATGGAGCCACCTATATCCCGCTCCAGGATATCTCCGAAAAGCAGCCACTTTTCGAAATCTATGATTCACTGCTTTCGGAAGAAGCGGTCATGGCGTTCGAATACGGCTATTCAACTACCACACCGGATGCGTTGATTGTCTGGGAGGCCCAGTTCGGTGACTTCGCCAACGGTGCCCAGGTGGTTATCGATCAGTTCCTGACCAGTGGTGAGCATAAATGGGGGCGTCTGTGTGGACTGACTCTGTTGCTGCCACACGGCTATGAAGGGCAGGGGCCGGAGCATAGTTCGGCTCGCCTGGAACGCTTCCTGCAAATGTGTGCAGAGCACAACATCCAGGTTTGCGTGCCCACGACACCCGCCCAGGTTTTCCACATGCTGCGTCGTCAGGTGAAGCGGCCACTGCGTAAACCGCTGGTTGCGATTACACCGAAGAGCCTGCTGCGTCATAAGGAAGCGACTTCCGGACTGGACGACTTGACCAATGGCACCTTCCAGACGGTATTGCCGGAGAAGGAGCCAACCGATCCCAAGAAAGCCCGTCGCCTGATTCTCTGTAGCGGCAAGGTCTATTTCGATCTGCTTGAGAAAAAGAAAGCCGACGAACGGGACGATGTGGTTATCGTTCGCCTGGAACAGCTGTATCCGTTCCCGGCTGATGATCTGGACGAGGTGCTCAAGCCTTACCCCAAACTGACTCATGCGGTTTGGTGTCAGGAAGAGCCGATGAACCAGGGCGCCTGGTACTCAAGCCAGCACCACATGCGCCAGGCACTCCATCGCCACAATCCCAAGCTGTATCTGCAGTATGCCGGCCGTGCCCCCTCCGCTGCGCCTGCGTGCGGGCATTTGTCGGTACACATTGAAGAGCAGAAGAAACTGGTCAACGACGCGTTCGATGTCTGACGACTTACCGAATTTAAGGATCCGAGATGTCAACTGAAATTAAAGCTCCAATATTTCCAGAATCCGTCGCCGAAGGTACTGTCGCGACCTGGCACAAAAAGCCGGGCGAGGCCTGTGAGCGTGACGAACTGATTGTCGATATCGAAACCGACAAGGTCGTCCTTGAAGTCGTTGCTCCTGCTGACGGGGTGATTGAGGAGATCATCAAGGATGAGGGCGACACCGTCGAAAGTGGTGAAGTCGTCGGTAAGTTCAAGGAAGGCGCCGCCGCATCGGGTGGTTCTGCCAAGACCTCTTCTGAAGACTCCCAGGAAGAGCAGAAGGGCGGGCCAGCAGGTAGCGAGTCCAAATCTGAGGCAAGCAATGAAAAGAGCTCCGGTGGCGAGGCGATCCTGAGCCCGGCGGCGCGCAAGCTGGCTGATGAGAACGACGTCGATCCAAACGCCGTTCAGGGTACCGGCAAAGACGGCCGTGTGACCAAGGAAGACGTCCAGAAGCATATCGAGTCCGGTGGCAAGAAGGCAGACGAAGCCCCTTCAGTCTCCTCTGCACCAGCTACATCTGAAGTGCCGACCGCGGACATCAGTGCTGGCGAACGTGCCGAGAAACGCGTACCGATGACGCGCCTGCGTGCGAGTATTGCCAAACGCCTGGTCAGCGCTCAACAAAACGCTGCCATGCTGACGACCTTCAACGAAGTCAACATGAAGCCGGTCATGGAGCTGCGCAAGCAGTACAAGGATAGCTTCGAGAAGCGTCACGGTATCAAGTTGGGCTTCATGTCCTTCTTTGCCAAGGCCGCTACCGAAGCGCTTAAGCGTTTCCCGGCGGTCAACGCCTCTATCGACGGCAACGACATGGTGTACCACGGTTACCAGGATATCGGTGTCGCCGTATCGACCGATCGTGGACTGGTCGTCCCCGTGGTGCGTGACGTCGATGGTCTGGGCCTGGCCGACATCGAGAAGAAGATCGTCGAGTATGGTACCAAGGCCAAGAACGGTAAGCTGGGCATTGAAGAAATGACCGGTGGCACCTTCACGATTACCAATGGCGGTATTTTCGGCTCGCTGATCTCCACGCCGATCCTTAACCCGCCGCAGACCGCGATCCTGGGCATGCACAAGATCCAGGAACGTCCCATGGCCGTCAACGGCCAGGTCGAGATCCTGCCGATGATGTATCTGGCGCTGTCATACGACCACCGCATGATCGATGGCAAGGAAGCTGTTCAGTTCCTCGTCGCGATCAAGGAAATGATTGAAGACCCGACACGCATCCTGCTGGATGTCTGAACCGGTTAATCAACGCATTACCGGTCAAACAACACATTAGAGAAACAGGATAAAACATGTCTGATAAGTACGACGTCATCGTCATCGGTGCGGGCCCGGGCGGCTACGTAGCAGCCATCAAGGGTGCTCAACTGGGCTTGAAGGTTGCGTGTGTTGAAAACTGGACCTCCAAGGACGGTAAGCAGCAGGTGCTTGGCGGTACCTGTCTGAATGTGGGTTGTATTCCGTCCAAGGCCCTTCTGGAAATTTCCCACAAATACGAAGAAGCCAACCATCACTTTGCCGAGCAGGGCATCGAGGTGAAAGACGCCTCCATCAACATCGGCAAGATGATGGAGCGTAAGGAAAACATTGTTAAGCAGTTGACCGGCGGGATCGCCCAGCTGTTCAAGGCCAACGGCGTCACCCCGATCCACGGACGTGGCCGCGTGCTCGCCAATCGTCAGGTAGAGGTCACCGATAATGACGGCAAGACCAAGACCTACGAAGCCGACAATGTGATTATCGCCACCGGCTCCAACCCGATCGAGATTCCGCCAGCGCCTCTGACTGAAGGCTACATCGTCGATTCGGAGGGTGCCCTCGAGTTCGACAAGGTGCCCAAGCGCCTGGGCGTAATCGGCGCCGGCATCATCGGTCTTGAGCTCGGTAGTGTCTGGGCACGTCTGGGTGCGGAAGTGACCATGCTGGAAGCGCTCGACACCTTCCTGCCAGCGGTTGACCAGCAGTGTGCCAAGGAAGCACTCAAGCAATTCAAGAAACAGGGTCTGGACATCAAGCTGAAGGCGCGTGTAACCGGTACCTCCGTCAAGCGTAACCTGGTGAACGTGACCTACGAAGACGCCAAGGGCGAGCAGGAGCAGAAGTTCGACAAGCTTATTGTTTGTGTCGGCCGTCGTCCGAACACTGACAACCTCCTGGCTGCGGACAGTGGCGTTAACCTGGATGAGCGCGGTTTCATCTTCGTCGATGACAATTGCCAGACCGACGCGCCGGGCGTATGGGCGATCGGTGACGTGGTACGTGGCCCGATGCTTGCCCACAAGGCGTCCGAGGAAGGCATCATGGTCTTGGAGCGTATCGCCGGTCACAAGCCGCAGGTGAACTACGACGCGATCCCGAACGTGATCTATACCCACCCGGAAGTCGCCTGGGTTGGCAAGACCGAAGAGCAGCTCAAGGCTGAAGGCGAAGCCTATAAGGTAGGTACTTTCCCGTTTGCGGCCAACGGCCGTGCAATGGCAGCCAATTCAGCCATGGGTCTGGTCAAGATCATTGCTGATGAAAAGACCGACCGTATTCTCGGTTTCCATGTCACCGGACCCCAAGCGTCTGAAATTGTCGCCCAGGGCGTGATTGCCATGGAATTCGGTTCCAGTGCCGAAGATCTGGCGCTGACCTGCTTCGCACATCCGACCCTTTCCGAGTCGGTCCACGAAGCAGCTCTTGCAGCAGGCAGCGGCGCGATCCACGTCGCCAACAAGCGCAAGAAAAAATAAGAACGGGTGGCCGGAGGGGATCCGGCTCATCTCGCGCAGACGGAGAGGGCGCAACGTGGCGCCTAGGGGCAACAGGACCTTCTCCCGGTCGGTGCGGGTGGTCTATCCATGAGAGCTTCGCACATCGCGCAGATGGTGATGCGGTGAAGCGAGGCCCGCTTGATCCGATCGGGTGTATCCTGGTGTTACCGATGCGCCCGTCCAGAATTCGCTGTATGCGGGTTCACATTCCCAGGGGAGTCGTCGCAGTTGCCAGCAGGCGACCTCGATTGCTCCAGAATGGTTATCCTCTATATAAGAGTGGGACAACGCTATGAATTTGCACGAATATCAGGGCAAGCAGCTATTCGCTGAATACGGCCTGCCGGTTTCCAAGGGCGTAGCCTGCGACACCCCGCAGGACGCAGTTGCTGCAGCTGCTGAAATCGGCGGCGACCGCTGGGTCGTCAAGGCACAGGTTCATGCCGGTGGCCGTGGTAAGGCCGGTGGCGTCAAGCTCGTCAGCAGTAAAGACGAGATCCGTGAATTCGCGGAGTATTGGCTGGGCCGCAACCTTGTGACCTACCAGACCGACGAGAAGGGCCAGCCGGTCAGCAAGATCCTGGTTGAGGATCTGACGGATATCGACCAGGAGCTCTACCTGGGCGCGGTTGTCGACCGTGGTACCCGTCGTATCGTATTCATGGCGTCGACGGAAGGCGGCGTTGAGATCGAGAAAGTTGCCGAGGAAACGCCGGAAAAGATCCTCAAGGCGGAAATCGATCCGCTGGTAGGTGCACAGCCATACCAGGCACGTGAACTTGCGTTCAAACTGGGGCTGAAAGGCGACCAGATCAAGCAGTTCACCAAGATCTTCCTGGGACTTGCCAAGCTGTTCGAAGACAAGGACCTGGCGCTGCTGGAAATCAACCCGTTGGTCATCACCGAACAGGGCAACCTGCATTGCCTGGATGCGAAGATCAATGTTGATGGCAATGCCCTGTACCGCCAGCCGAAGATCCGCGAAATGCACGACCCTTCCCAGGAAGACCAGCGTGAAGCAGACGCTGCCAAGTGGGAACTGAACTACGTGGCTCTCGAAGGCAACATCGGCTGCATGGTCAACGGTGCTGGCCTGGCGATGGGGACCATGGATATCGTCAAGCTCAACGGCGGCCAGCCGGCCAACTTCCTCGACGTGGGCGGCGGTGCGACCAAAGAGCGCGTCACCGAAGCATTCAAGATCATCCTGTCAGACAGCGCCGTGAAGGCGGTCCTGGTGAACATCTTCGGCGGTATCGTCCGTTGCGACATGATCGCTGAAGGCATCATCGGTGCCGTTAAGGAAGTTGGCGTTAAAGTGCCTGTCGTGGTGCGCCTGGAAGGCAATAATGCCGAACTGGGTTCCAAAGTGCTGGCAGACAGCGGCCTGAACATTATCGCGGCCACCAGTCTGACTGACGCTGCACAGCAAGTCGTTAAAGCCGCGGGAGGTAAGTAATGAGCGTCCTGATCAACAAAGACACCAAAGTGATCTGCCAGGGTTTCACCGGTGCCCAGGGTACCTTCCACTCTGAGCAGGCCATCGCCTACGGCACCCAGATGGTGGGTGGCGTTAGCCCGGGTAAGGGCGGCACCAAGCACCTCGACCTTCCGGTATTCAATACTGTGCGTGAAGCGGTCGAAGCGACTGGCGCGACTGCAACCGTTATCTACGTGCCCGCACCCTTCTGTAAGGATGCCATCATCGAAGCGGCGGACGCCGGTATTGAGCTGATCGTCTGTATCACCGAAGGCATCCCGACCATCGATATGCTCTACGCGAAAGAGTATGTCGATCGCAAGGGCGTTCGCATGATTGGACCGAACTGCCCGGGCGTGATTACCCCGGATGAGTGCAAGATCGGCATTATGCCGGGCCACATCCACAAGAAAGGCCGTGTGGGTATCGTTTCCCGCTCCGGCACCCTGACTTACGAAGCGGTGAAGCAGACTACTGACTTTGGCTTTGGTCAGTCTACCTGTATTGGTATCGGTGGTGACCCGATCCCGGGTTCCAACTTCATCGATATCCTGAAACTGTTGCAGGAAGATCCCGAGACCGAAGCAATCGTCATGATCGGTGAGATTGGCGGTACTGCCGAGGAAGAAGCCGCAGCGTTCATCAAGGACAATGTCACCAAACCGGTAGTGTCCTACATCGCCGGTGTCACGGCGCCCCCTGGCAAACGCATGGGCCACGCTGGCGCCATCATTGCCGGCGGTAAGGGTACTGCGGACGACAAGTTTGCGGCCCTGGAAGCTGCAGGCGTGAAGACCGTTCGCAGCCTGGCGGAAATTGGCCAGGCGCTGAAAGAGGTGACTGGCTGGTAATTACTCCCGCCGGGAACCCGAACCCCTGTTTTCCCTGAGGGAGAGCAGGGGTTTTTTCGTTCTGGCGGGTTTATTCGTGCCTTTCCTAGGCGATAAAGTGTTTTCGCGTTAACCTGACCGGCTCATCAGTCTATAATCCCGGGCTGAAATGGCGTATTTCGCCGTATCCTGAGCCAGTGGCTCAAGCACGATAAAATATTCATTAAGGAGTTCATGCTTTGAGTTCTGTAGATCCCCAGCAGCGCGTGCTGTCTGGAATGCGTCCTACCGGTAAGCTGCACCTGGGTCACTATCACGGCGTGCTAAAAAACTGGGTCAAACTCCAGCATGAATTCGAGTGTTTCTTCTTCGTTGCCGACTGGCACGCACTCACTACCAATTACGACGATACACGGGGTATCGAGGAAAGCGTTTGGGAAATGGTCATCGACTGGTTGGCGGCTGGGGTAAACCCGGGCTCGGCGACCATCTTTATCCAGTCAAAGGTGCCCGAACACGCTGAATTGCATCTGCTGCTTTCCATGATCACGCCGCTGGGTTGGCTCGAGCGGGTCCCCACCTATAAGGACCAGCAAGAGAAACTGCGTGAAAAAGACCTCGCAACCTACGGATTCCTGGGTTATCCCTTGCTGCAGAGCGCAGATATCCTGATGTATCGAGCTGGTCGCGTACCCGTAGGCGCCGATCAGGTGTCTCACGTGGAAATTACCCGCGAAGTAGCCCGTCGCTTCAACCACATCTATGGTCGTGAGCCGGGTTTCGAGGAGCAGGCGGAAGCTGCCATCACGAAGATGGGCAAGAAGAACGCCAAACTTTACCGTTCGCTGAAGCGAAAGTACCAGGAAGAAGGGGACGTCGAAGCTCTCGACCGTGCCCGGGCGCTACTCAAGGAACAGCAGAATATTTCCATGGGTGACAGCGAGCGTCTCTATGGCTATATCGAAGGCGGCGGCAAAGTCATCCTGCCGGAACCCCAGCCGTTGCTGACTCCGGACTCCAAGATGCCGGGGCTGGACGGGCAGAAAATGTCCAAGTCCTATCACAACACCATCGGGCTACGCGAAGAGCCGGATGCGGTGGCCCAAAAAATCAAGGTCATGCAAACCGATCCCGCGCGAGTACGCCGTACCGATCCGGGAGAGCCTGAGAAATGTCCGGTGTGGGGCCTGCATAAGGTTTATTCCGATAACGAGACCCAGGAGTGGGTGCAACAGGGATGCCGAAGCGCCGGTATCGGGTGCCTGGATTGCAAGAAACCGGTAATCGACGCCATTGTCGAGGAGCAGCGTCCGCTGCACGAACGGGCTCGTGAATACGAAGGTAACCCGGAGCTCGTCCGCTCCATCATCGAGGAAGGCTGTGAGCAGGCGCGGGATGCGGCCCGTGAAACCCTCGATGAGGTGCGGCAGGCGATGGGGCTGGCTTACCGTTAGAGCGAGGCCATCCGGGAGACGAGATGACCGAAGAGCAGGGCGTTCAGCAATCGGGTTCCGGCGAGCAGCCGGTTTCGGGCCGCGATGAAGCACAAGGCGAGCAGATTGCCGAAGCGTCTGCTGGAGAAACGGCCGAGGAAGCGCGCGCTGTTGCGAAGGTCTCTGGTAAGCCGTTCAAGGAGCTGCCGCAGGACCTCTACATACCTCCGGATGCCCTGGCCGTATTCCTTGAGGCGTTCGAGGGACCGCTGGATCTCCTGCTGTATCTGATCCGTCGCCAGAACATGGACATCCTCGACATCGATGTCAGCGAGATCACCCGCCAGTACATGGAGTACATCAACGCCGTCGAGGCCATGAGGTTCGAGTTGGCGGCGGAGTACTTGGTGATGGCGGCTACTCTGGCGGAGATCAAGTCGCGCATGCTGCTGCCGCGGCAGGAGAGCGAAGAGGAGGACGAAGTCGACCCCCGGGCCGAGCTGATCCGCCGCCTCCAGCAATACGAACGCTTCAAAAAGGCAGCTGAAGACCTGGATGCGGTGCCGCGTATGGAACGCGACACCTTTGGTTCTTCCGCAGCGTTGCCCAAGTTACCGGGTAGCCAGGTGCACCCCGACGTGGACCTTAAAGACATGCTGCTGGCCCTGCGTGATGTTTTGCATCGCGCAGACCTCTTCACCAGCCACCATGTCGAACGGGAGAAGCTCTCCACGCGGGAGCGTATGTCCCATATCCTTTCCTGCCTGAGCGACGAAAGGTTCATTACTTTTGAGAGCCTGTTTACTGTAGAAGAGGGCCGGCTCGGGGTAGTCGTTACGTTCCTGGCGACGCTGGAACTGGTTAAGGAGCAATTGATTGAGGTGGTCCAGGCGGAAGTCCTGGGCCCGATCCATGTCCGTGCCCGGGCCGTGAACTAGACCGATTGAACGATCATGAGCGAAGAGAGCATCCGCCACATCCAGAATATTATCGAGGCAGCCCTGCTGGCAGCCGGCAAACCACTGAACCTGGACCAGATTCGCGAACTCTTCACCGAGGAAGAGCGCCCGGCTCGGCAGGTGGTCGAGCACGCATTGAGCCAGTTGGAGCAGGCTTGTGCGGATCGCAGCTACGAATTACGCAAGGTTTCCAGCGGCTATCGCTTCCAGATACGCGAGGATTACGCCACCTGGGTGGGCCGGTTGTTCGAGGAAAAGCCACAGCGGTATTCACGGGCCCTGCTGGAGACGCTGGCGTTGATCGCCTATCGCCAACCGATAACCCGGGGCGAGATTGAAGACATTCGCGGTGTCACGGTCAGCAGCAACATCGTTCGTACTCTCATGGAGCGTGAATGGGTGCGTATCGTGGGCCATAAGGACGTTCCGGGTCGTCCGGCGATGTACGCGACGACACGACAGTTTCTCGATTACTTCAATATGACCACGCTGGAGCAGTTGCCGCCATTATCCGAGATCCGTGACCTTGAGGAAATCGGTCGCGAGATAGAGCAGAAGATCCAGGCGGAAATCCAGTTTGACACGCCGGCTCCGGAGGCGGAGGATGCCGCCTCTTCGGCCGACGAAGACCACGACGAATCCATCCCCGGAACCCTGCATTAAGCCGGTTCCGCGACAGGCCAGAAAGGCAAAGGAACAACGCCATGGCGCATAAGCGCGACTCGCGACCGGCCCGCTCCGAGCGGCCGTTGCCATCGAAACACCAGCCAACTCGAAAGGCTTTGCCGCCCGAGCGTTTGCAGAAGGTCCTGTCCCGTGCGGGCGTCGGCTCGCGTCGTGAGGTGGAAGCCTGGATCGAGCAGGGCCGGATCACGGTCAACAAGGAAGTGGCAGTGCCCGGCCAGAAGGTCACGGTTGGCGATGCCATTCTCCTGGATGGTAAGCCGGTCAGCATCGAGGCCGCCCAGGCTCCGGTTCGCCGTGTGCTGATGTATAACAAACCGGAAGGCGAGGTTACTACACGCAATGATCCTGAAGGGCGTCCCACCGTATTCGACCGCTTGCCGCGCCTGAAAGACCAGCGCTGGATTGCCATCGGCCGACTCGACATCAATACCACCGGTCTGATGCTGTTTACCACCGACGGCGAACTGGCCAACCGGTTGATGCATCCGTCCTACGAAGTGGACCGGGAATATGCCGTTCGGGTATTCGGCGAAGTCGAGGACGATATGCTCAAGCGTATGCTTGACGGCGTTTTGCTCGACGACGGCATGGCCCACTTCTCGGATATTTCCCCCGCCGGTGGTTCGGGTATCAATCGCTGGTTCCACGTTACTTTGTTCGAAGGCCGCAACCGGGAAGTCCGGCGTCTATGGGAATCCCAGGGCGTTAAGGTCAGCAGGTTAAAGCGAGTACGTTTTGGCCCGGCTTTCCTGCCGAGCCGGCTGAGCATGGGGCGCTGGGAAGAAATGGACCAGAAGAGCGTCGATGCCCTGAGCCAGAAGGTTGGGCTGGAGCCTCTGGCGTTACCGGCCAAGACGCCCGGTGAGGCGATGGCCCAGAAACGCCAGCAACGCAAGCGGCCGCCCCGTGGGGCCGGCGGGTTGCGAAAGGGGGCAATTACCACCCGCCCTCAGGAGACTGGCGATGGGAAAGGGGGCAAGTCGAAACGGGGGCCGCGCAATACCGATCCGCGCAGTCCCAAGCCGCACAATCCCAAGCGGGGCAGCAAGCCTCCCCGCTCTAAGTAGGGCTTGCGTTAGCGTTTGGCGCTCTCGATAGATGTTACGTCCGCCGGCAGGCCCGGCCGGGCGGTGCGGGTGCAGTTTCGTCCGTCGTGCTTGGCGCGGTAGAGCGCTTCGTCTGTCCGGCGGAACCAGGCATCGGCGGATTCCCCTTGGACATGGGCACTCACACCGGCGCTGGCGGATACCTTCACCAGTGCATCATTCAATTCAAGACTGATCGCAGAAATCGCGGCGCGGATCCGGTCTGCGACGAGCGTGCATTCCGCTTCGCCAATGCGGGGAAGCAGAATGCCGAACTCCTCACCCCCAATCCGGAAAACCGCGTCGCTGCTGCGGGTCGCATCCTGAATGGCCAGGGCAGCGGCACGCAGCACCTGGTCACCCGTAAGGTGGCCGTAGGTATCGTTGATTTTCTTGAAATGGTCCAGGTCACACAGGATGAGCGCGCAACGCTCGCCGTGACGGTTCGCCAGGCAGGCCTCGCGCTTGAGCGTGTCATCGAAAGCCCGCTTGTTGGGAATGCCAGTGACCACGTCCGTCAACGCCGCGCGGCGGACGGTCTCATAATGACAGGCGTTGCGAATGGCATGAATCGCGCTCCCCAGCATTTGTTCGATAACCGTCAACTCCTGCTCCGCAAAGCGCATGCGGCGGAAAATTCGGAGCATGCCCAGATTCTCGCCGGCCAGGTTGAGGCGGTATTCACAGCGGTGGTTACCGCCGTGGCCAACGGCCAAGTCGATAGGCGAGTCGCTGATCGAGTGCCCGTAGGTCAGTCGATCGAAATGAACGACAGTCCCCAGCTCTTCCGCGAAGATGGCAATAACCTGGTTGAGCTCCAGCGATGTCAGCAAGCGTCGGCACAGCCGCGCGAATACGTCCCCGTTGTCGCTTTGCCAGGCACGGCTCAGGCGCTCAAGGTCGGCCAGCGCCTGTTCGCGTTGTCGTGAGTTGGAGGTCAGATAGGATGGAGTAGACGGCATAAACAATACTCTAATCGGTTCTGAAGCCTCTTAAGCACCAACCATGCCTAAATCAGAATCTGTCTACAAAACAGCTAGATATAGGTTAATCTAAAAGCTTTCAGGCAAGCCGTTGCCGCAGGCGGCAATATGTTGACGTCGTTTCGGCAAGACGCAGGAGGGACGGCAGGGCAAACCGGTAACCATGTCGTATTACCAGTCCCCGGAAGATGTTTTCGACGATACTGAAGCGATGAACCGTTGGGGGAATGAGGCGTATGCTGCGGCGCTACGGGCAGCCAGAAGGCGCTGAACAACGCGTATCGACTTGTTAAGCAGGCATTAAAGGCCGGGAGCGCCTGGCGGTAAGGTCCGACGACGGATGGCATCGACCAGTTGGTTGACCAGCTCGGTCGCTTCGCTGTCGTACAGTAATTTCCACTTGTGGCGTAGCGTGTCCGGCTGCGTTTCGATACCTTCTGCGCCGACCGCGGTCTGTGACTGGTTGCGGTCCAGGTACTGGCACGCCGTAAGGTGGGCCTTGATTTCCACATCCAGTAGTTGCGTGATGAGCCGATCGATATTTTCGTCGAAGAAGGGGCGTAGCCGGTTGACCTGACTCCGGACCTCCAGCGCGGCATGACGTGCCGCGAGCCGACTCTCGCTGTGGCTTTCCCGGTGATCGACGGCACGCAGGAAGGTGCCAACCTTATCGTGCAGCGACCAGATCAACGGCCAGAGCGTTTCGTAGACTTCGCGCTCAGCTGCGTATTTTTCTGGAGAGGGGGCGGGCTGGGTAGCGCTCTTCAAGGGCTGATCTGTATTGGCGGTGGCGGGTGCGGGATCGAGTCGCAGGGTGTCCAGTTCATGCCAAAGTGTGTTGAGGCGATGATCGATATGGTCGACATCGTTCAGGGCCTGTTGGATTTTGCGGTTCACGAGGAAAAATGAGATCAGGGCCAACAGGCAGAGCAAGCCGCCAACCACCACCAGTGGCTGCGAGCTCAGCAGGCTGAGAATGCCATCCGGTTCCATCGAGTTTCCTCCCTTTGTCGAGCATAGACGCCCCCGACTGGCACTTCGGGCCCAGCCCGGCCAGCGTATGTTGTGGCGCTGGTTAAACTGAACGCTTCAGGACTTGCTCAAACGAATCTAGTCTCTCACAGCAGGCGGATTTGGGCCAGGGAGGCCTTGCCGAGAAATGGGGTGGTTAAAGACGACCAAGGCACTTGATCGCCGCAGCAGCGGCGGAGGTACGATTTTCCACGCCCTGTTTCCTGAAGACTTGTTCAAGGTGTTTATTAACCGTGCGAGGACTCATGTCAAGGATTTGGCCGATTTCCCGGTTGGTCTTGCCGTTTGCAATCCACAATAAGACGTCCGCTTCCCGCGTCGTCAGACCGAAACGCCGTCTCAGGGCCTCGGTGGCATGCTGGTCCTGTTGAACGGTATTCAGTCGAAGTAGGTATTCGGTTCCGTCTACAAGGGCAAGAAACTCGGCGCTGAGCGGCTCGGTCAGAAAATCCAGGGCGAGACTGTGGCCGCTTTCAGGGTTATGTGTGAACCACTGTTGGAGGGCGTGACTGATGCGGCTGGACGTTTCGGGGTGAAGGGCGCCGGCCTGCTTTTGCAGTTGCTGTACCTGAGGCGTGGCCCACAATTGGTTTCCGTCAGTATCGACCGCGAACAGGTACTGGCCCGCGTGGTCTAAAGCGGATCGCGCACTGCGTGCCATGCGCGCATTGGCCAGATGCACGTTCATGCGAGCGATCAACTCAACGGCATTGATGGGCTTGGTTACGTAGTCCACGCCGCCGGAATTCAGTCCCATGACCACATGCTCGGTGTCGGTCAGCCCCGTCATGAACACGATGGGGACATCCGCGAGTTCCGAGCGTTCCTTTAATCGCCTGCAGGTCTCAAAACCGTCCATATTGGGCATGATTGCATCGAGCAGGATGATATCCGGCGAGATATTCTGGGTAATGGTCAGCGCCTGGGAGCCTTCGAGGGCCACCAGCACAGTCATGCCTGCGTCCTCGAGCACGTCGTTGATCATGCGGATGCTGTCGACAGCATCGTCCACGACCAGGACCACAGTGCGTTTTTCGTTAGCAGCATTCATCGCCGGTTACCTGTAGCAGGGAAATGATTTCCTCGAACTGGAAGTTCTCCGTCAGCCGGGTGAGTTGATTGAGCAAGGCCTCTTCGGCGTTGCCGTGAACCCTGAGGCCATGTAGGGCTTCCAGTAGACCCTTTCGGTGGCCGATGGTCGCCAGGCTGACGAGTTTTTTAAGGTGTGTTTCCTCGGGCAGTGTGTAGAGACTCTTATCAGACGCCTTTCCTTCAGGTCGTTGTATCGGCTTGGGCTCGTAACGCCAGGTCAGCTTGAGCAGTTCTCCCATCCGGTCCAACAGCAGGCTGAGCCTGACGGGCTTGACCACATAGCCGTCGTAGAGCGGTGGCGATTGGACCCGGTGGCGTCCTTCGCTGGCATCTGCGGATACCATGACAACCGGCATATCCAGTTTGGCGCCACGGAGCTGGTCGAGGATCTCCCATCCGGTGAATCCAGGCATGGATATATCGAGCAATACCAGATCCGGCTGCTCGCGTTCGACGGTCTGCATTGCTGAAAGTGAGTTGTCGATATCGACGATCTCGAAGCCCAGGGGCGATAACATCGCTCGGATCAGCTGTCGGTGTGACGATTCGTCGTCGATGACGGCGATACGGCGCGTCGGCCCCTCGTAGCCAAAGATGGTCCGGGTAGGGACGGTGATTGATTCGGGGTTCGGTCGCGCCACGCTCGAGAGCATCAGGCTCACCTTGAATACGCTGCCCTGACCCAAGGTGCTTTCGACGGCAATATCGCCACCCATGATTTCAGTGAGCAGACGGGTAATCGTCAATCCGAGACCGGTCCCTGAACGATTTATCCCTGCAGTGCGAACGCGCTCGAAGGGTCTGAAGATACGCTCGATGTTCTCCCGCGCGATGCCTTCTCCGGTATCGCTGACCGTGAATTCGGCGACCTGACTGCGATAGCGAAGGCTGAACCGGACCTCGCCATGGTCGGTGTACTTGATGGCGTTCGAAAGCAGGTTGATGAGGATCTGTCGTAGACGTTTCTCGTCAGTGCTGACGAACTCGGGTAAGTGCTTGGGGCCTTCATAAATGAACCGAAGGCCTTTTTCCTGCGCCTGTAGCCGGAACATGTGTACCAGTTGATCCATCAGCATGGAGATGCGGACCTGATCGCGATGCAGGTCGAGACGCCCGGCTTCAATCTTTGAAATATCGAGCAAGCCTTCGATCAGATCGGCGAGGTACTCGCCGGATCGCCGAATGACGTCCAGGGCCCCCTTTCGGTTTTCGGGAATCGCGGTGTCGTTTTCCAGGAGTTGGGCGTAGCCGAGGATGGCATTGAGTGGAGAGCGTAGCTCGTGGCTGATGCCTGTTAGGTACCGACTTTTCGCTTCATTGGCTGCTTCGGCGTGCTCCTTGGCTTCCTGGAGGGCTTTGTCGGTTTTCTCGTGGGCGACGATTTCCTCCATCAGCAGGCGTGTCTGGCGCTGGGATTCCTCTTCGGCCACCACACGACTCTCGTGAGCCAATACGAACAGCCAGCACACTACGCCGGTTACGATAATCAGGATAAAGAATACCTTCCAAAGGGTAGCGGATAGCAGTAGGGCGGTGGCGGCTGAATCCACCGGCGTCTTGAAATAGATGAGCGAGAGCAGAACCCCGGATACACCGTTAATGGCAACCAGCAGAATAAGAAAATGGCCAATCCTTGAGGTCAGGCGGGGAATCAGGGCGTCGGGCAGGAAATAGCCGAAGAAGGTTCGAAGCTGTTCACCATAGCCGCCCCCCGGCTTGCAGAAATCTCCGCAGCGCGCATCCAGGGAACAGCACAGCGAACAGATGTTGCCGTCGTAGGCCGGGCAGTGGGTCATGTCCTCCGGCTCGAAACGGTGTTCACAGATACAGCAACTGACAAGTCCCTCGTGTGTATCCAGGTGGACCGGTGGGCGCGCCAGATAGAAACGGCCATTGGTTTTCCAGGCAATCAGGGGTGCTGTGACGAGTGCGACGCCCAACGCGATAAAGTGCGACAGGGCCTGGGCCACATCCCCCAGTGTGCCGGTATGGCAGGTGATGCCGACAGTGGAGGCGAGCAGCATCGAACCGACGCCGACGGGGTTGATGTCGTAAAGATGGGCCCGTTTGAACTCAATGTGTTTCGGGCTCAAACCCAGCGGCTTGTTGATCACCAGATCCGCGACCAGGGCGCCAACCCACGCAATGGCTACGATACCGTAGAAACCCAGGGTCTCCTCCAGTGCCCGATAGACGCCGAGTTCCATGACCAGCAAAGCGATCGCGACATTGAACATCAACCAGACCACACGCCCCGGATGGCTGTGGGTGAGTCGACTGAAGAAGTTGGACCAGGCGATGGAGCCTGCGTAGGCGTTGGTCACATTGATTTTGACCTGGCACAGAATGACGAAGATGCCTGCCATAGCCAGTGACGTCTGTGGCGAGTTGGTCATGTAATTGAAAGCGACAACATACATCTGTGTGGGATCTGCCGCTTCGGCTGGCGGAACGCCATGGCTAAGGGCAAGTACGGCGAGGAACGAGCCGGCCAGAATCTTTAAACTGCCAATCACGATCCAGCCGGGCCCGCCTGCCATGACAGCTGCCCACCAACGAACCTCGTCACCTTTTTTCGGTTCCGGAATAAAACGCAGGAAATCTACTTGTTCGCCAATCTGGGCGATGAGGGAAAACACCACGGCGGCGGCCGCCCCGAAAAGAACCAGGCTCAGGCCGGCGGAGCCTGTGTCATGAACGCCGGTGAAGCTGGTCCAGTCGGTGACCGAGGACACGTCCGCATAGATCACGAACGCGAATGGCAATAACTGAAGGACCACCCAAAGTGGCTGGGTCCATAACTGGAAGCCGCTGATCGCAGTGATGCCGTGCGTGACCAATGGAATGATCGCGACGGCGCAAATCAGGTAACCGAGTACAAGGGGGATACCGAACAATAGCTCCAGCGCCATCGCCATAATGGCCGCTTCCACGGCAAAAAAGATAAACGTGAACGAGGCGTAGATGAGCGACGTGATGGTCGAGCCGATATAGCCGAATCCTGCGCCCCGGGTCAGCAGATCAATATCGACGCCGTAGCGAGCGGCGTAATAGCTGATCGGAATGGCGGTGAGGAAGATGACGAGGCTGACGACGCAGATAGCGGCAAAGGCGTTATCAAAGCCATAGTGGAGTGTGATCGCCCCGCCAATCGCTTCCATGGCAAGGAAGGATATGGCTCCCAGAGCCGTGTTGCTGACCCGCGCCGCGGTCCAGCGCCGGGCTGTCTTTGCGGTGAAACGAAGCGCGTAGTCCTCAAGGGTCTGGTTAGCGACCCATTGGTTGTAACTCCGCCTGACACGGAATATGTGCTGTCTGGCCGTCATAACCTGGCCCGTGTTTTGATCGGTCTCCGACTCCTCCCAATTTTTCAGGGCCAGCCGGTCCTTCCCCTCAAAGACCCATTTCCGCATCTTCCAGCGTCCTCCAGTCCGTTACTGCGCCAAAAGGAGGCACTTGGAGCCCGATCTGGAACTCAGGACGCCTGCCCGGCCGCTTTGCGGACAAACCGAACAATTATCGTGCCATGGACACTGCGCCGAAGCTGGATCTGTTAATCAGGGATACACATGCGTTTTTAGCCTGTTGGCGATTCACCCGGAATGCGTCAAATGACGTAGTGCGCTGGGGTATTTGTCGAATGGGCACTCATGGAGGCGCTGGACAGAATGGCTGTCGTGGGCGCTGTGCTCTTGCTGGGAGCGCGGTACCGGCTTTCAAACAATGCGAGGAAAGACCATGGGTACGACACAGATAACAGGGACTCCGCGAAGCGGGGCGAAAGGCGGCGGCATTCGCCGAAGCCTGAAGGCGGTGGCGTGTGCGGCGTCGGTGCTGTTGGCGGCGTCGGCTGGGGCGGCGCCAGGAACCGATGAGGTCAATACCACGGGCCTGGCCGTGACTGACGACACAGTCAAAGTGGGCATTCTTCACTCGATCACCGGAACCATGGCGATCAGTGAGATAGGGTCGGTACAGGCCGAAAAACTGGCTATCGATCAGATCAACGCCCAGGGCGGCGTGCTGGGCCGCAAGATCGAGTATGTCCAGGAGGACGGGGCCAGTGATTGGCCCACCTTCGCGGAAAAGGCACGAAAACTGCTGCGTCAGGATGATGTCGCCGCCATTTTCGGTTGCTGGACCTCGGCCTCGCGTAAAGCGGTACTGCCGGTGATCGAACAATACAACGGCATGCTCTACTACCCGACGTTCTACGAGGGGCTCGAGCAGTCTCCAAACGTGATCTATACCGGACAGGAAGCAACCCAGCAGATCCTGGCGGGCATCGACTGGGCGGTTAAGGAGAAAGGCGCCAAGAGCTTCTATCTGCTCGGGTCCGACTATATCTGGCCTCGCACCTCCAACAAGATTGCCCGCAAGCACATCGAAAAGAAGGGCCTCAAAGTGGTGGGTGAGGAGTACTACCCATTGGGCCACACCCAGTTCAACTCCGTGATCAACAAGATCAAGCTCAAGAAGCCGGATGTCATCTTCGCATCGGTCGTAGGCGGTTCGAACGTTGCCTTCTATAAGCAGATGAAGGCTGCGGGCGTCGACTTCACTGAGGAAGAACCACTCCTGCTCACCATCTCCGTCACCGAAGACGAGATCCGTGGTATCGGTGGCGAGAACGTGGAAGGCATCTACGCCTCCATGAAGTACTTCCAGAGCCTGGATAACACGAACAACGAAGAGTTCGTCAAGGCCTTCAAGGACGCCTACGGCGACGACATGGTCATCGGCGATGTCACCCAGGCAGCCTATCTGGGGCCATGGCTGTGGAAGGCGGCTGTCGAGAAAGCCGGTTCCTTCGACATCGACAAGATTCGTGAGGCCTCCCCGGAAATCGAGTTTAAAAAAGCGCCCGAAGGTTATGTACGCGTCCACAAGAACCACCACCTGTGGTCCAAAACGCGTATTGGCCTGGCCCAAACCAATGGCCAGTACAAGGTGGTGTACGAGACCAAGGAGTTAATGGAGCCCGATCCTTTCCCGGAAGGCTATCAGTAACACCGGTGTCCGGCGTCCCCAGGGCGCCGGGCAACCATGGTATTGCAGCGCTGTGTTCAATGACGGGGAGAAAGGGTCATGTTTGACGGCTACACCACCAGCGAGTTGATGTCGATATTTGCCATGCAGGGATTTGCCGGCCTGTCCCTGTTCTCGGTCTTCGTACTGATGGCATTGGGACTGGCGATCATCTTCGGTCAGATGGGCGTGATCAATATGGCCCACGGGGAGTTCATGATCCTCGGTGCCTACACCACCTACCTGACTTCAAATCTTTTCCAAACCTACCTGCCGAGTTTGTTCGGTGGTTACTTTTTCGTGGCGATGATTCTCGCCTTTGTCTTCTGCGCGGCTCTAGGGGCGTTTGTCGAGTGGGCCATGGTGCGGCACCTGTATCGGCGGCCGCTGGACACGTTACTCGCGACCTGGGGTTTGAGCCTCATCCTGCAGCAGGCCTACCGGTCCATTTTTGGCGCTCGCGAGGTGGGCGTGGATCTGCCTGAGTGGATGATGGGCGCGTTCCAGGTCACGGACCTGGTGGAGCTCCCTATCAACGGACTCTTCGTGATGATCATCGCGCTGTCCATCGCCTTGGCGGTGTATCTGCTGATGTTCCGGTCCGGCTGGGGGCGGAAGGTGCGTGCCGTGGTCCAGAACCGCCCCATGGCCGAAGCGGTAGGCATCAATAGCGCGGCCGTGGACAGGGCCACCTTTGCGTTGGGGTGCGGTATCGCGGGCATCGCCGGCAGCGCCTTCACCATGATTGGCTCGACCGGACCCTCTTCGGGCCAGGCCTACATTGTCGATACCTTCCTCGTTGTCGTCTTCGGCGGTGCCCAGAGCCTCATCGGCACCATCGTATCCGCGTTCTCCATCTCTCAGGCCCAATCGACCATGGAGTTCTTCCTCAGCGGGTCGATGGCGAAGGTTCTCACGCTATTGGTGGTCGTGGGCATTCTCATGCTGCGTCCGGAAGGACTGATGGCCCTCAAGGTGCGTCGCTAGGAGACCGTCATGAAAACATCCTCCCCATTGAAATGGTTCGCCACGCGCGAGGGATTGTACTACGTAGCGCTGGCCCTGCTGCTGGTGGTCATCCTTCCGCTGGTACTGGATCCTTTCCGGCTGAACATGGCCGGCAAGTACCTGACGTATGCCTTTGTCGCTGTCGGTCTGGTGATGTGCTGGGGCAAGGCCGGTATTCTCAGCCTTGGCCAGGGCGTCTTCTTCGGACTTGGCGGCTATTGCATGGCCATGTTCCTCAAGCTGGAGGCGTCCACGCCAGAGGCCACGGCCATCCAGTCCACCCCGGGCATTCCGGATTTCATGGATTGGAACCAGTTGACCGCATTGCCCTGGTTCTGGGAACCGTTCCATAGCTTCAGCTTCACCCTGATAGCCATTATCGGCGTGCCGGTGTTACTGGCCTTCATCATCGGCTTTGCAATGTTCACGCGCCGGGTCGGCGGCGTGTACTTCGCGATTATCACCCAGGCTATCGCCGCTATCCTGACCATCCTGATCATTGGCCAGCAGGGCTACACGGGAGGGGTCAACGGTATAACCGACCTGCAGACGCTACTGGGCTGGAATATTCGGACAGATGAAGCCAAGACCACCCTGTATTTCGTGTGCGTTGCGCTACTGTTCGCCTGCCTTTTCATCGCGCGCCTGGTTCAGAATCGCAAGCTGGGGCGAATCCTTGTTGCGATGAACGCCCAGGAAATGCGGGTACGCTTCTCCGGTTATGACGTTGCCGCTTTCAAGATCTTCGTGTTCTGTCTGGCCGCGGCTTTTGCCGGTATTGGCGGGGCGATGTTTACGCTGATCGTAGGCTTCATGTCACCGTCGTTCATCGGCATCGTCGCGTCCATCGAGATGGTTATTTTCTGCGCCCTCGGTGGCCGTCTTTCGCTACTGGGCGCCGTGTATGGCGCACTGTTGGTTAACGCGGCGAAGAGCGGCTTCTCCGAATCCTTCCCTGAACTCTGGCCCTTCGCCATGGGCGCGCTGTTCATTGGTGTCGTTCTCGCGTTTCCGAACGGTCTGGCCGGGCTTTACCAAAGCTATGTCATGCCGTTGGAAGACCGTCTGTTCCGGCGCAAACCCAAATCCGCACCCACACAGCCGGTCTCTCGCCAATCCAAAGCCGGGGACGAGCCGGAGTTCGATTCGATGATGGACCAGTACAGCGCGGAGAAGTCCTGATGAACGCGACAAAGAGCAATGATTTCCTGCTGGCCGTGGAAGGGCTGACCGTGTCCTTCGACGGGTTCAAGGCGGTGGATGACCTGTCGTTTTACCTGGACCCGAAGGAGATCAGGGTCATCATCGGACCCAACGGTGCGGGCAAGACGACCGTGCTGGATCTGATCTGTGGCAAGACGCGCGCCACTTCGGGCTCGATTCGTTTCAAGGATAAGGAACTGACCAAGCTGAAGGAGCACCAGATTGTCCATGCGGGGGTTGGCCGGAAATTCCAGAATCCCTCGGTCTTTGAGGACCTGACCGTATTCGAGAATCTGGAGGTGTCCTATCCCCAGGGGCACAGCGTAATGGGGGCGCTGGCCTTTAAGCGTGATGCCGCCGTCATGCGGGCCATTGAGGAGGTTGCGGAAACCATCTTCCTCAAGGATCTGCTGGGCGAGCCTGCCGCATTGCTGAGTCACGGCCAGAAACAGTGGCTGGAAATCGGCATGCTGCTGATCCAGAAGCCAGACCTCTTGATGCTGGATGAGCCGGTGGCCGGGATGTCCGTGGCGGAGCGCAAGAAAACGGCGGAACTGCTGCGGGTTATTACGAAGGACCACACGGTGCTGGTTATCGAGCACGACATGCAGTTCGTGGGAGACATCGCGGATCGGGTCACGGTAATGCACCAGGGCAAGGTGCTATCGGAGGGCTCTATCGAGCACGTCAAGAAAGATCCCAAAGTCATCGAAGTCTATCTGGGGCATTGATCATGCTGAGTGTCAGAAATCACGCCGTGGCCTACGGTCAGAGCACCATCATCAAACAGCTGAACCTCGACGTTAACGAGAACGAAATCGTCGCCGTCGTCGGCCGCAATGGTATGGGCAAGACCACGCTCATGCGCTCGCTGGTGGGGATGACCCCGAGCCAGGCGGGGGAAATCAACCTTAACGGAACCAACCTATCGCCCCTGAAAAGCTATCAAAGGGTGCGGGCCGGTCTGGGTTTTGTTCCACAGGGTCGCATGGTCTTTCCCACGTTAACGGTCAAGGAGAACATCGAAACCGGTTTGGCCGCCGTGGGCGAAAAGAGCGTTCCGGACGACCTTTACCAGCTTTTCCCGGTACTCAAGGAAATGCAGGGCCGCCGCGGAGGCAACCTCTCAGGTGGACAACAGCAACAACTGGCTATCGCCCGGGCCCTGGCTACGCGCCCCAAGGTGCTCTTGCTGGATGAGCCGACCGAGGGTATCCAGCCCTCAATCATCCAGGAGATGGCACGGACACTGAAACGCATCCGGGATGAGCGCGGGCTATCCATTGTGGTTTCGGAGCAGGTGCTGAGTTTCGTGATGGATATTGCCGACCGGATTCTCGTGATCGAGAAGGGCGACATCGTTCACGAAGAGCAGGGGCAGGGCGCGGATCAGGACAAGATTGCCGCCTATCTCGCGGTGTAAGCAGCTATTCCAGTGACAACCTGAAGGAGTCAAATCATGCGACACGGTGATATTTCCAGCAACGACGACACGGTAGGGGTTGCGGTAGTCAACTATAAGATGCCGCGCCTGCACACCCGCGACGACGTGCTCGACAATGCCCGCAGGATTGCGGAGATGATAAAGGGGATGAAAGTGGGGCTGCCGGGAATGGACCTGGTGGTGTTTCCGGAATACAGCACCATGGGCATCATGTATGACCCGGACGAAATGATGGAGACGGCGGCGACCATACCCGGTGATGAAACCGCGATCTTTGCCGCCGCCTGCCGGGAAGCCAACACCTGGGGTGTCTTCTCACTCACGGGGGAGCGGCACGAGGAGCACCCGAGCAAGGCGCCCTACAACACGCTGGTATTGATCAACAACGAAGGCGAGATCGTACAGAAGTACCGTAAATGCATCCCCTGGTGCCCGATCGAGGGGTGGTATCCCGGTGATACCACCTATGTGACCGAAGGGCCCAAGGGCATGAAGATAAGTCTTATCATCTGCGACGACGGCAACTACCCGGAAATCTGGCGCGACTGCGCCATGAAAGGCGCGGAGCTGATCGTACGCTGCCAGGGCTATATGTACCCTGCCAAGGAGCAGCAGGTCATGATGGCCAAGAGTATGGCCTGGGCCAACAACTGCTATGTGGCGGTCGCCAACGCGTCCGGTTTTGACGGGGTCTATTCCTACTTCGGCCACTCGGCGATCATCGGCTTCGATGGCAGGACGCTGGGGGAATGCGGAGAGGAAGATATGGGCGTGCAATATGCCCAGCTCTCGATCAGCCAGATCCGCGATGCGCGAGCGAACGACCAGTCACAGAATCACCTGTTCAAGTTGCTGCATAGAGGCTACACCGGTGTCCACGCGTCAGGCGATGGGGACAAGGGTGTGGCGGACTGTCCGTTCGAGTTCTATCGCACCTGGGTCATGGATGCGCAGAAGGCGCAGGAGAATGTTGAAGCCATGACCCGATCGACGGTCGGCGTCGCGCAGTGCCCTGTAGGCGAATTGCCGCACGAAGGCAAGGAGAAGGGCGCGGCCGGTTAGTGCCCTGGATGGTGCGTTTAGTGAGTTCGCTGATTCCACGAGCAAAGGAGCGTCGATGTGCCGTTCATCAACGAGCGTATCGAGGAAAACCAGACAGCTGCGGCGCGTTCGGCCTATCGGGCACGGCCGCGGCGCGCATCCCGGTTCGTGTTCGAACCTCACGTGGTGATGGGCCGGATCCGGGAGCGCATCGTTGGCCAGGACGAGTCACTCCAGGCGTTGGAGGCGATGCTTCTACGGGTAAAGGCGGATATCGGCCCCGATGACCGACCGCTTGCGGTTCACCTGTTGATGGGGCCCACGGGCGTGGGTAAGACCGAGTCGGTACGTCTGCTGGCGGAAGCCATTCGCGGCAAACGGGACGGCCTCTGCCGTATCGATATGAACACGCTGGCCCAGGAGCATTACGCTGCTGCCCTGACAGGCGCGCCACCGGGTTATGTCGGTAGCAAGGAGGGCTACAGCCTGTTCGATATCGACGCCGTGCAGGGGAGTTTCAGCAAGCCTGGCATCGTCCTGTTCGATGAGGTCGAAAAGGCCAGTCCGGAGGTGGTACGTACGCTGCTCAACGTACTCGATACGGGGCGGCTGGTTTTCCCGTCCGGCAACCGGGAAGTCGATTTCCGCAATACGCTGATCTTCATGACCAGCAATGTCGGAGCGCAGGAGGCCGCACGTTACCGCGAACGGTTTCGCAGGGGTTGGCGCCACTGGTTCGGTTTGGCGCCCCGGGCGGAAGCCGCCGTTATGGACCGGGCGTTGCATCGCGCGTTCGACCCGGAATTCCTTAACCGGATTGACGGCGTCCATATCTACAATCGACTTGGCATTGATCGCCTCGACGACCTGCTCAGCATCGAGCTGGCGCGACTCAACCAGCGATTGTCCAGGCGAGGCGCCACGCTGACGCTTGCAGATTCGCTACGACACTACCTCTGTGGCAACTACGACCCGCGATTTGGGGCGAGGGATATCATCAGGGGCATGCGCAGCCTGCTCGAACCACCGCTTGCGCGGGCCCTGATGACCCATGAAGAGGCTGCTGCTTTTCGCGGGTACTTAAGGGGCGGCGCCGTATGTGTTGAACCGCATCAGTTTTCGGGCGAGGGCGGATGACCACTGTTTTCAGACCGCCTTGCTTTCTCCCGTAAGCCGCCTTCCTGATTGGGCGGCTTTTTTTATGCTCGTGGCACTTTAGCGAGAATCTGTGTAACTGGAAGCCATTGCGGGAATGGGCTGCCCGGCGGGCTGCTCCGAAGCTGAAGCGTCGGCTACATTTCCCAGGTAACTCGAGCGTGTAGCAGATGCTTCAGCTTCTGAGGCACCGCAGGTGCCCATGATCTAACCACTTCTGTTCTCCCGCCACGCCAATCAACGATGAACCTTTTTTACGCCTCTAATGACGTCTCGCCCAGCTCAGGGGCCGCTGTCAATACGTCGATTGACGTAGGTACCGGGGGCATTTTGCGAATAGTGGCGCCGTCGTGGATGGCAGATAGTGGTTTCGACCAGGCAGGCCCGGCCTTGCCATCAACCACAAGATCCAGTCGCGATTCTAGGAGCGTCCCGCTATGGCCGAAACCATTATCAAAATCGATTTGAGCAAATCAGCATACGAGAACGACAAGATCCATAATCGATGGCATCCCGACATCCCCATGGTGGCGACGGTCAAGCCGGGTGACGATTTCATCGTCGAGTGCTACGACTGGACCGGTGGCCAGATCAAGAACGACGATAGCGCCGACGACGTTCGCGATGTGGACTTGACCCAGGTCCATTTCCTGTCCGGTCCGGTTGGCGTGGAGGGTGCAGAGCCTGGCGATCTGTTAGAAGTCGACATCCTCGATATTGGGGCCTTTGAGGAGAGCCAGTGGGGCTTCAACGGCTTCTTCTCCAAGAAGAACGGCGGCGGTTTCCTGACTGAGCATTTTCCTGAGGCCCAGAAATCCATCTGGGACTTCAACGGTATGTTTACCAAATCCCGCCACATTCCCAACGTCGAGTTTGCCGGCATGATTCACCCCGGTCTGATCGGCTGCCTGCCGTCGAAAGAGATGCTCGCGGAATGGAACAAGCGCGAAAAAGAGCTGTTCGATACCGATCCCGGGCGCGTACCGGGACTGGCAAACCTGCCTTTTGGTGAAACTGCCCATATGGGGCAGATGAAGGCGGATGACGCCAAAGCGGCTGGCGCTGAAGCAGCACGCACCGTGCCGCCACGGGAACATGGGGGCAACTGTGACATCAAGGACCTGTCCCGTGGCTCCAAGGTCTACTTCCCGGTCTATGTCAAAGGCGGGGGGCTTTCGGTGGGCGACCTGCACTTCAGCCAGGGGGACGGCGAGATTACGTTCTGCGGCGCCATTGAAATGGCTGGGTGGATCCATCTGCGAGTGAACGTGGTCAAGGACGGGATGGCCAAGTACGGCATCAAGAACCCGATATTCAAACCCAGCCCGATCAAACCCAAGTACGACGATTACGTGATCTTCGAAGGTATCTCGGTCGACGAACAGGGCAAGCAACACTATCTGGACGTGCATATTGCCTATCGCCAGGCCTGTCTCAACGCTATCGAATACCTGACCAAATTTGGTTACACCCGCGCGCAGGGTTACGCGTTGCTGGGTTGCGCCCCGGTCGAGGGCCATATCAGCGGCGTAGTGGATGTCCCCAATGCCTGTGCGACGTTGTGGTTGCCCACCGGTATCTTCGATTTCGACATCAATCCGTCTGCCGATGGGCCGCAGAAAAAGGTCTCTGGCGGCATGGACGTACCCCTGTCGCCGGATAAGGAGTAAGTCATGCCGGTCTACGACTACAAATGCCGCGCACACGGCCACTTCTATCAACTGGCACGCCTGGAGGAAGCCGCGGAGCCGGCGGCATGTCCTACCTGCGGTACGCTGTCCGCCCGCGTGATTGTCCTTCCGCCACAGCTTCGTGGCCTGGAGCGGGATGGCTCCCACGCGGCCCGGGAACGAAACGAACGCAGCCAGCACGAACCCATCTATTCCACGCCGGATCGCCGCGCGGATGAGGATGACCGGCGCGCCCATGCAGCAAGGAAGGGATGCTGCGATCACCACCACACAAGAAAATCCAGGCTCTTCTACACGGCTGATGGCAAGAAGATGTTTCCATCCATGCGGCCGTGGATGATCAGTCACTAGCCCGCCGGGGCCCGCGTTCTGCGGGCCCCTTCGATTGATCCAGGCCAAACAATGTTATTGAGTCCTATCGGTTCAGGCGACATGGTTGGGGACCATTCCCAAAAGGAGCACCGGACCATGAACGAATCCGTGAAGGTTGTTGATCGCGATTTGATCGAAGCGGAAAAGCGCATTCACGAAAAGTATGAATGGCTGCACATTGCCAACGACTATATCTCGGCGATCCTGTTCCTTGTCGGCAGTATCCTGTTCCTGTGGGAATCCTGGCAGACCACGGCCACCTGGTTCTTCATTATAGGCAGCGTATTTTTCCTGTTTGCGCCGATCCTGCGCACCCTCAATAAACGTTACGTAAAGAACCTGCGTAAGAGTCCCATCCACTGGTAGGGATTAGTGCTGAAGCCCTGCGGCCTCCTATGATATAGAATGACGCGCTCATTCAACGCGCCGGCAGGCGCTCGTGTCCGCAGGTATTTTTCCATGTCCGATTTCGCTCAGCTACCCCTACGTCCCGACTTGCTGGGCAACCTGTCATCCCTCGGTTATGAGGCGATGACGCCCATCCAGGCGGCAAGTCTACCGCTGATACTGAAAGGGCAGGATGTGATCGCTCAGGCCCGCACGGGGTCGGGAAAGACAGCCGCGTTTGGTTTGGGACTGCTGCAGAAACTGGAGGTTGAACGCTTTCGGGTGCAGTCGCTGGTGCTTTGTCCCACCCGAGAGCTGGCAGACCAGGTGGCCCGGGAGCTGCGTAAGCTGGCGCGGGCGATCCATAACATCAAGATTCTATCCTTGTGCGGCGGCCAGCCGATCGGGCCGCAAATCGGGTCCCTCGAACATGGCGCCCATATCATCGTCGGTACGCCGGGCCGGGTGGTGGATCACCTGCGCAAAGGGACGCTCCAAGTGGACGACGTTTCCTTGCTGGTGCTCGATGAAGCGGATCGTATGCTGGATATGGGCTTCCAGGACGAGCTGGATGCTATCGTCGCGCAACTGCCCGTGTCCCGCCAGACGCTGCTGTTCAGCGCCACCTATCCCGAGCAGATTGCAGCCATCGCCGAACACGTCATGAACGCGCCTGAGCGTATCGAGGTCGAAGCCGGCCACGCCCATCAGTCGATCCAGCAGTTTTTCTACCCGGTTAAGAGCGACGAAGAGCGCATCGATGGATTGCGCCTGTTGTTGATGAAGCATAGGCCTGACTCGGCCATTGTGTTCTGCAATACCAAGCGAGAGACAGAAACGGTGGCCGACGCCTTGCGCAGTATGGGCTTCACCGCTTTGGCATTGCACGGGGACCTCGAACAGAAAGCGCGGGATCTGGTACTCGTGCGCTTTGCCAACAAGAGCGCTACGGTACTGGTTGCAACGGACGTGGCCGCACGCGGTCTGGATATAGACGACATGGATGCCGTATTCAACTTCCATGTGGCCCGTGACCTGGACGTCCACGTCCACAGGGTCGGCCGTACCGGTCGTGCCGGAAACACAGGACTGGCCTTCACCTTTTTCTCCGAGAAGGAAAAACACAAGATAGAGGCGTTGGCCGAAAAGACCGGGAAGCCCATCAAGGAAGCGAATCTGCCCGCGGGAAACCAACGCAACCAGACTACCTACAAGCCGCCGATGGTGACCTTGCAGATCGATGGTGGTAAAAAACAGAAGGTAAGGCCCGGCGATATTTTGGGTGCGCTTACTGGCAAAGACGGTATTCCGGGAAAGGCTGTCGGAAAAATCAGCGTAATGGATAACAGTGCGTTTGTTGCCGTCACCCGGGATCATGCAAAACAGGCGCTTGAAAAGCTTTCTTCAGGCAAGATGAAAGGACGTTCGTTCCGGGCCAGACGCATCTAGCCGTCTGACCAGCAGTCACCAGGCAAAACCGTGACACCAAGGAGCGCGGGATGCGCGACAGGATCGAGGCAATCTACGCCCGGGATTCCCGCCGGGTTCTGGCTACCCTGATTCGCTTGCTTGGAGATTTCGAGCTGGCGGAGGAAGCCTTGCACGATGCGTTTGCCTGCGCCGTTGAGCAGTGGCCCCGCGAGGGTATCCCCAACAATCCTTCGGCCTGGCTGGTATCGACCGGCCGTTTCCGTGCCATTGACCAGATTCGCCGTAGAGCCCGCTTTGAAGACGTATCCCGCCAGATCAGCCTGGAAACCGCGCAAAAGAATGAAGAGATCGATGATGAAATGCTTGAGGACGATCAGCTCCGTCTGATCTTCACTTGCTGCCATCCGAGTCTGGCGCCCGAAGCTCAGGTGGCTATGACTTTGCGCGAAGTCTGCGGGCTGACGACCGAAGAGATTGCGAAGGCCTACCTCACTACGCCATCCACGCTGGCACAACGCATCGTGCGGGCCAAGAACAAGATTCGCGACGCCGGCATTCCCTACGAAGTGCCAGGCCCCTACCAATTGCAGGAACGTCTGGACGAGGTCCTGAAGGTTATCTATCTGGTCTTCAACGAAGGTTACTCCGCTTCCACCGGGGAAGCCGTTACCCGTCACCAATTGGCGGACGAAGCCATCAGGCTGGGCCGACTGCTAATGGAACTTTTACCCCAGCCGGAAGTGGTGGGTCTGCTGGCGCTCATGCTCCTGCACGACGCGCGACGCATTTCGCGTACGAATGAGGATGGCGACCTGGTTCCGCTGGAGAAACAGGACCGCGCGCTGTGGAACCGGGCACAGATCGCGGAAGGCGCAGACCTGGTTACCCGTGCGCTGGCTACACGTGCCTTCGGGCCTTATACCCTGCAGGCAGCTATTGCCGCCGTTCACGATGAGGCCCCAAGCGCCGAGGCAACGGACTGGGTGCAGATTGCCGGACTCTACGAAGCGCTGATGCAACAGGTTCATACGCCGGTGATCGAACTTAACTATGCTGTTGCCATTGCTATGCGCGACGGCCCCCAGGTCGGGCTAGAGCGCGTCGATGCGCTGATTGAGGACCGTCATCTCCGAAACTACCATCTCGCGCACGCGGCACGGGCCGATTTCCTTCGCCGTCTCGGCCGCCCGGAGGAAGCTTTGGCAGCGTATGAGCGTGCGCTCAATCTGGCGGAACAAGAGCCGGAACGGCGCTTTCTGCAGGCCCGGGCGGAAGAGATGGCGGCCCAACTTAAATAGGGATGCATTTTCGACAGTCATCTCCCGGCCCTGTCGATTCGGCAGCGTTTCGTTCGACTAGCCAATAACACCAACAAGGCACGAGGTTGATCCCATGAAATATCTGGCTCTGGTTTACTATGACGAGAACATTATCAAGGCGATGTCGAGTGAGGAGTGGGGCTCATTGAACCGGGAATGTCTGGCGTGTGTCGAGGGCCTACAGAACTCGGGCCACTTCCTCGCGGGTCAGGCGTTGCAGCCGGTTGAGTCCGCGACCACGATACGGGTCCGGGATGGCAAGGCGACGACGACGGACGGCCCTTTTGCCGAAACCAAGGAACAGTTGGCCGGTTTCTACATGCTCGACGCCCGGGACCTGAACGAGGCGCTGCAATTGGCCAGAAAAATCCCGCCCGCCCGACTGGGCTCCGTGGAAATTCGGCCGGTGCGTGAAATCGAGCCGTTTGCCGATACCGCTTTTACCGACGATCGGCCGTGGCGTGCAGAGGTGCAGTAGAATCAGCCTCCTTCAGTATTGGCAGTGACTGTGTAAGTCTCTAGCGATTGTGTACTTGTCGCGGACTTGTTCGAGGCGGCTTTAGGTTGTGTTACACTCCGGCGTTAATTTTACAGCCATGAAGTAAGCCATGCGGTTCCAAGCGCCCGAAAGCCTCTCCGAACAGATTGCCCAACATCTCGGGCAGCGTATCGTCGTCGGCCAGCTATCGCCCGGGGACCGGATCCAGGAACTGCGCATTGCCGGTGAACTGGATGTGAGCCGTGGCTCGGTGCGTGAGGCACTGCTGATTCTGGAACGGCGTCATTTGATCGAAATATTCCCGCGCAAGGGAGCGGTCGTTTCCCAACTCACGCCGGCATTGGTCAACAGCCTCTACGATATCTACATCGAACTGTTGGGTATGCTGGCTCGGCGCCTGATCGAGACAACCGAAGGTGCGGACCTCGTGCCGCTGGTGAACCAGATGAGGGCGCTCGATACGAAGATCGACGCCAGTAGCGAGCCCAAGGCAGAAATCATCGAGGCGGGGTTCGAGGTGATGCGCCTGGCCCATCGAATCGTGGACAATCCGTTTCTTGAAGAAACCCTGGAAAACTTCAAACCGGCAATCAGCCGTACCTACTACCTCGCCATGGATAATTTCCGGGGTGAATTGGCGGGAACCCGTCGATTCTTTGCCAAACTCGCCCAGGCAGCCGTCGATCGTGATGCGGATGGGCTGACCCGGGCGATCCGGGATTTTGGCGAACATCAGCGGGGATTGGTTCTCAGGACCCTGCAAACAGAAGAAAGCGCTGCCCGCCACGGATAAGCAGCAAAGATTGGCAGATCGGGATAACGGGCAGTCATGCGTCTTAAATCAATCAAGCTTGCCGGTTTTAAATCCTTCGTCGATCCGACGACGGTGCCCTTTCCCTCAAACATGACGGCAGTCGTTGGTCCCAACGGTTGCGGCAAATCCAATATTATCGACGCCGTACGGTGGGTTATGGGCGAAAGCTCCGCCAAGTACCTGCGGGGCGAGTCCATGACCGACGTCATCTTCAATGGCTCAAGTGCGCGCAAGCCCGTCGGTCAAGCATCGATCGAACTGGTCTTCGATAACGCCGATGGCTCTGCGCCCGGCGAATACGCCCAGTTCAGCGAAATCTCCGTCAAGCGGCGGGTCTCCCGCGAAGGCCAGTCCGAATATTTCCTTAACGGTTCCAAGTGCCGTCGCCGGGACATCACGGACCTTTTCCTCGGTACCGGCCTCGGCCCCCGCAGCTATGCGATTATCGAGCAGGGCATGATTTCCCGCCTGATCGAGGCGAAGCCCGAAGAGCTGCGAATCTACATCGAGGAAGCGGCGGGCATCTCCAAATACAAGGAACGCCGCCGGGAAACCGAGAACCGCATCCGCCGTACCAACGAGAACCTTGAACGCCTCACCGACCTGCGGGACGAGTTGGAACGCCAGTTGCAGCACCTCCAACGCCAGGCTCAGGCAGCTGAGCGGTATAAAACGCTCAAGCACGAGGAGCGGCAAAAGAAGGCGGAGCTGACAGTCCTCCGCTGGCAGTCCCTCGATAAGGAGCTGCAGAAAACCCGCGAACGTACCCGCGACACCGAGTTGGAGCTGGAGCGGCTACTGACCGAGCGGGTCAGCCTGGAGACACGCCTTGAAGGGCTTCGCGAAGATCACCAGGACCGCACCGAGCATTTCAACAAGGCCCAGGCCCGTTACTACGAGGCCGGCGCCGACATAGCCCGTATCGAACAGAGTCTGGAGCATCAACGCGAGCGCTCCCGTCAGATGGCCGCCGAACTGGACCAGGCGCTGGCGAACCAGCGGGAACTGGCGGAAGAATTGGGCGTCGACGAGGAAAAGATGAACAGCGTCGCCGAGGAATTGGCGGTGCTCGAGCCGGAACGGGAAGAACTGGCTGCACGCTCTGAAGGCTCGGCCGAAGCCCTGCAGGATGCCGAGCAGGCCATGGGGGACTGGCAGCATGAATGGGAAGGCTTCAGTAGCCGGTCTGCCGAAGCCCGGCAACGGGCCGAATTGGCCCAGTCCCGTATTCGTGCGACCGAAGATTCCATCGAAAGTCTGAAAACCCGACTTCACCGCCTGACCGATGAACGCCAGGTGCTCGAAGGCCAGATCAACCGTGAGGAACTGAACGATCTGCGCGAGCAGCGGGAAATGCTAAGCATGCAGCGGGAGGAAGCCGAGGAGCAGATCGAGTCCGCTAACCTTGAACTGCAGACGGCCCGCGATCAGCAGATCGACGCAGAAACAGAAAGCAGTGAGTTACGCGAGCAGCTGCAGACCGCCCGAGCCAATCTGACCTCACAGGAATCACTGCTGGCAGAACAGTTGGGTAGCAACGACGATACGTTGCAGGCGTGGTTGCAGGAACAGCAGCTGGCTGACCGTCCGCGCTATGCCCAACAGGTCAAGGCGTCCGGTAGCTGGGCCTTTGCCGTAGAGCAGGTCTTGGGTAGCTTCACCCAGAGCGTCTGTGTCGACGCCGTGGATTCGCTGGCAGGTATGCTGGGCAGTGCGCCTCGAGGCCTTTCCCTGGTGATGCCGGAAGGCGCTGAACAGAATGCAACGCCAGGCCGTCTTTCCAGCGAGGTACGCCAATCCGGCGGCCTACATGGCTTCCTCGAGTCGATCCACACTGCGGATTCACTGGAGGATGCACTGGCCCGGCGTGAAGGACTGGCTCCGCATGAGAGCATCCTTACACCGGACGGTGTATGGCTGGGGCGCCGCTGGCTGAAGACGCCCGAATCTGCGGAAGGGCAAGTCGGCGTGATCGCCCGCCAGGAAAAGGTGGATGCCCTGACGGCTGAAGTCGCTGAGCTGACAGAACGCTGGGAACAGGCCAACGAGCGGCTGACGGATCTCAAGGAACGTACCCAGGCGGCGGAGATGCAGCGGGATGACGCCCAGCAGCGGCTTTCCGATGTAGACCGGCAGCTGAGTGATATCGGATCGCGTATGAGTGGCCTGGAGGCCCGCGCCGAACAGATCGAATCCCGTCTCTCACGCATCGACGACGATACAGCTGATGTGCGCGAACAGCTTGAGGAAGGGCAGGAGAAGCTGGAGGAAATCCGTTCCGTCTGGCAGGAGGCGCTTAATGCCACCGAGGATCATGCCAACGAGAAAGAGTCGTTGCTTAGCCGTCGGGATTCGGTTCGTGAAAAACTCGATCAGATGCGCCACCAGGCCCGGCACGACCGGGATCATGCCCATCAGGTGGAACTGCAAATCCAATCCCTGCAGAGCCAGCACAGCGGCCTGAAACAGACCCTGGATCGCATGCAACTGCAGAAGGAGCGGCTGGAAGAGCGGATCATGGTGCTGCGCGAAAACCGCGAGACCGCCGAAGAGCCGATCGAGGATCTGGCCCTGCAGCTTGAGGGTCTGTTGGACCGACGATTGGCGGAGGAAGAGAAGCTTGGTGCCGCGCGGGATTCACTTGAGGAAATCGACAGCAAGGTGCGTGAACTCGAGCAGAACCGCAGTCGCATCGAGCATCAGGTTCAGGACATTCGCGCCAGCCTTGAAAAAGTGAAGATGGAATCGCAGGCCCTGGAAATCCGCTCCCAGAACCATCTGGAGCAGCTCCAGGAACTGGACGTCAAGCTGGCGGAGATTCTCGAGACGTTGCCTGACGATGCAACCGATCAGGCATGGTCCGAGGAGCTGGAAAAAATTGCCGGCCGTATCCAGCGTTTGGGCGCGATCAACCTGGCGGCCATTGATGAATATCAGGTCCAGAGCGAACGCAAGACCTATCTGGATACCCAGCACCAGGACCTGATCGAGGCGCTGGAAACCCTGGAAACGGCCATTCGCAAGATCGACCGGGAAACCCGTCAGCGCTTCAAGGAAACCTTCGACAAGGTCAACGGCGGTCTCCAGGCCCTTTTCCCCAAAGTGTTTGGTGGCGGCAGTGCCTATCTGGAGCTGACCGGTGAAGACCTGCTGGAAACCGGTGTCGCCATCATGGCGCGGCCGCCGGGCAAGAAGAACAGCACCATTCACCTGCTATCCGGCGGCGAGAAGGCATTGACTGCAATTGCGCTGGTATTTTCCATCTTCCAGCTCAATCCGGCCCCTTTCTGTATGCTGGACGAGGTCGATGCGCCGCTCGACGATGCCAACGTGGGCCGATATGCCAACATGGTGAAGGAAATGGCATCCCAGGTGCAGTTTATCTACATTACTCACAACAAGATCGCTATGGAGATGGCCGACCAGTTGATGGGCGTCACCATGCACGAACCGGGCTGTTCGAGACTGGTGTCCGTGGATGTGGAAGAGGCTGCGGCACTGGCGGAGGCTTGATTGAATGCCTGTCCGTTGATAGCTGGATGCCGCGCACCGTCAATTTTATGCCGTATTCAATGACAATACCGCCATGTGGTCCGGCATCGCGTTGTATTCCTGACGGTCATTGCTTAGAGTATCCCAATCGGCGTCTACAGGCGCTCGCGGGGCGGTTGAAGGGGATGTCTGACCGGTCGGGGTCCCGCGCTCCATGCCCTGTTCAAACGGGAACTCACGGATTAAAAGAATTAACAGGACAGCTTTTCTATGTCGCTGCGTGAATGGTTGATTGCCATTGGAGCCCTGATCATTCTGGGTATTGTCATCGACGGTGTTCGTCGGATGCACCGTTCCCGGAAAGAGGCGCAGGCCATCTCGTCCGGCATGGGCGCCGACAACATCGAGTCATCGCCCATCGATGACGAACCGGGGGAGGGCGAATACAACCCCGAACTGCCAAATGGCGGCTCCCGGCCAGTGACGGCCGACACGCTTCAGGACCGTGGATACCTCAAGTCCGCCGGTAAGACCCGCTTCGGCTTGCCGCCCCAAAAACCGACGCGTCCCATCGTTTCTGCAAAAGAGAAGCAGGCCGCAAAAGAAGCTGAAGAGGCTCGCTGGGCGTCGTCGGAAGCCGACGATCTCGCGGCCCACGAATTCGATGAGCCCGTCGAGCACATGAGTGCCGTGGACGAGGGTTACGATGATCATGTCATCCACGACGACTGGGTTGGCGAGGCACGGGCGGCAGACGAGCGCTCCCTGGATGACGTCCAGGTACCGGAAGAACGGTATGCCGAACCGCAAGATGCGCCGCCTGTCCTTTCCGATGAGGCCGAAACGCAGCCGGAAGAACCGGTCGTTGAGGAGCCGCCTGTAGCTGAAGAGCCGGTGACCCCCCGGAACAGCGCCGTGGAACAGGATACCGCCAAGCGTGGTAGCGAACGGGCGCCGAAGGCCGTGGACAGTGATCGTCCCAAAGCCGGCGCTAACCGGCCGGATGCCCAGGAAGTGATCGTAATCAACGTTTTGGCTCGCAAGGAACACGCCTTTGACGGCATGGCGCTCAAGAAGTTGTTTGAGGCCTGCGGGCTGGAATTCGGTGATATGGACATCTATCACCGCCACGAAAGCGACGACACCCGCACGCCGGTCCAGTTCAGTGTCGCAAATGCCGTCGAGCCGGGGACGTTCCGCGCCCAGGACATGGCAGATATGAAGACGCCGGGTATCAGTTTCTTCATGAGCTTGCCGGGGCCGTCTGATTCGCTCAAGGCCTTCGAATTCATGTTGGAAACGGCGCAGTGCGTGGTGCATAACCTGGGTGGCGAACTGAAGGACGAGCGCCGCAGCGTGATGACGCCGCAAACCATCGAGCATTGTCGTCAACGTATCCGTGAATTCGAGCGTAAGCGTCGGTCACAGCGCGTAGGCTAACGACGCATAGATCGAGACGGCACGGCTAGTAACACCGCTATATATCCAACAATGCCCGGTCCTCCGGGCATTTTTCGTACCGGACAGGCAGAGACCATGGCAGATTCAGTGGCTCAACGTATTGAGCAGTTACGTTCCGAGATCGACGATCACAATTATCGCTATTACGTACTCGACGAGCCGGCCGTGCCGGATGCCGAATACGACCGCCTGATGCGCGAATTGCAGGATCTCGAAACCAAGCACCCGAATCTGGTGACGCCGGATTCGCCCACCCAGCGGGTGGGTGCCATGCCTTCGAACACCTTCGAGTCCGTGACCCATCGGGTGCCCATGCTGTCCTTGGACAATGCCTTCAGTGCCGAGGAGTTGACCGACTTCGACCGTCGTGTGCGTGATCGCCTCAAACGAGAGGATACGGTGGAATACGTAGCCGAACCTAAACTCGACGGTCTGGCCGTCAGCCTGCATTACGAGGATGGCCTGCTGGTTAGGGCCGCCACGCGTGGGGATGGCTATACCGGCGAGGATATTACCGCCAACATCCGCACGATTTATTCGGTACCCTTGCGCCTGCGCGGCAAAGGCTGGCCTGCCATGGTCGAGGTGCGTGGCGAGGTCTATATGCCGAAGGCGGGGTTCGAGAAGCTGAACCAGGACCTTACCGATCGCGGGGAGAAAACCTTCGTTAATCCGCGTAATGCCGCCGCCGGTAGCCTTCGCCAGAAGGACGCGAGGGTGACTGCCCGCCGCCCGCTTGAGTTGTGCACCTACAGCGTAGCCGTCGAGAACGAGAGCGATTTGCCCGATAAGCACTGGGATTGTATCCAGAAGCTCAAAGACTGGGGGTTCCGGATCAATCCGGAAATGCGCAAGGCGACCGGCGTCGAGGAATGCCTGAAGGCCTATGAAGACCTCCTGGAACTGCGCAACGATCTGCCGTACGAGATTGACGGTATCGTCTTCAAGGTCAATGAACTCGCGCTCCAGCGGGAACTGGGTTTTGTCTCCCGCGCGCCGCGCTGGGCCATTGCCCAGAAATTTCCGGCCCAGGAGGAAATGACAGTCGTTGAAGCCGTCGGCTTCCAGGTCGGAAGAACGGGTGCGGTTACGCCGGTAGCGCGACTCAAACCGGTATTTGTTGGCGGCGTCACAGTCAGCAATGCCAGCCTGCACAATATGGACGAGATCGAGCGGCTGGATCTACATGTGGGTGACACGGTCATCATTCGCCGCGCTGGTGACGTCATTCCCCAAGTCGTAAAAGTTTTGCCCGAGAAACGTCCCAAGGACGCGCAGGAGGTCAAACGCCCGGAGCGTTGCCCGGTGTGCGATTCCGAAGTCGTACAGCTTGAGGGTGAAGTGGTTGCACGGTGTAGCGGCGGTCTTTACTGCGGTGCCCAGCAACGCGAAGCCATAAAGCACTACGGATCGCGGAGGGCCATGGACATCGAGGGGCTGGGCGAGAAATGGATCGATATCCTGTTCGACCGTGGCATGGTCAAGAATGTTGCCGACCTCTACAAGCTAACCGTAGACGACCTCAAGACCCTGGAGCGGATGGGGGAGAAGTCCGCGAGCAATCTTGTCGATGCTATTGCCGGATCCCGTGAGCCGGAACTCTGGCGTTTCATCTATGCGTTGGGCATTCGAGAAGTCGGCGAGGCGACGGCCAAAGGACTGGCCGCGCATTTCGGCGATCTCCAACCGCTGATGGACGCCGATGAGGACGCGCTGCAGACGGTACCGGATGTCGGCCCGGTGGTTGCCGGTCACGTTCACCTGTTCTTTGATCAGCCACATAATCAGGAAATCATCGAGGCGCTGAAAGAGGCCGGCGTGCACTGGAAGAAGGACGAGCGTGCCGAAGGTGCGTCGCCGCTGGCCGGTAAGACGTTTGTGCTGACTGGAACACTCTCCCAGATGACACGGGACGAGGCCAAGGAAAAGCTCGAAGCCCTTGGCGCCAAGGTATCCGGTAGCGTTTCGGGCAAGACGAGCTACGTTGTAGCCGGTGAGGCCGCCGGCTCCAAGCTGACGAAGGCAGAATCCCTCGGTGTACCGGTGATGACCGAGGACGACTTTATCGCGTTCCTCGATAATCCGGGTACCTGAGCTATCCCATCCGTTGACTGGGTCGCCGACAATTAGCGTCGGCGGTCCGATACACCCACTGATTCTGAGAACTCGTGCAGATAGCCTCCCCTGGAAATTCATTACCATGGCATTGATATGTAACCGCCTGTAAACGAACGCCCTAATTGCTGGGACGTGTGCAGGCCGGTGTATTACAACAACAATTCCGGTAAATGGATTTCTGAATGCGTGCCGAATCGATCCTGCGATCCGCCTCTGTGCTCCCGTTCCTGACCCATATCGCCGAAGTCCTGGTCGAGCTGCGCCTCGGCTTAGCCCTCGTTGCGGTGTTGGCGATTACCGGTTGCAAGAGCGAAAAATCCCCGGAGCAGCCGACCATCATCGGCACGCCGCCTGGAACGGCCTATCTGGGGGTTGAGTACTACTACAACTTCGGCGCCTATGGAGGAGACGGTATTCTCGACTACTCGCTGACCAATGCACCGCCATGGCTTGGGCTGGAGGATACATCCAACAAGGCACGCCAGGGCATCATCATGCGCGGTGTGCCGGGCGTCACCGGGGGCAACCGCGGCGAAGCGGACCTGGTCGACAACGACGACATCAACCTGACCACGACTGATGGTTCACGCGTCGGTGTGCAACCGTTCGATATTCAGGTGAAAACCAACAAATTGAGCCTGAGTTCCGAGACGTTTACCGAGGGCCGGCGTAGCGAGGACGTGGCCGGCGCCGGGGAGGGGGAGCTCTGCGCCATGCCCAATATGGAAGGAACGGGCCGGCATACCATTACCTTCAATTCCTATGCTGGCGACGGCTCGCTGGAGAGCGCGAACAACACCGCTACACTCGAAACCTATCCGGTACTGGTCAAGGTATTGCTCGACCAGCCCTCCGTCCAGACCTCGAAGATCGCCTTTGAGCTGCGCTCCGACTATGACCCGGCTGACTGTGATGACAGCGCCACACCGCCGAATAAAGCCTGTGAGTTCTCCGCTCTGAACCGTACGCGTGCGCAATTAGGCAGCGATATCGTACTGGCGGGCAACGGGAATGGTAGCGGAGCATCCCAGCGGCTACCGCAGCCGGACTACATCGAAGTGACGGGTGAAACCTCCGGGGTGATCACGCTCGATCGCGGTGTTACGGAGTGTTTCATCCGTCTCGAAGTGGTCGACGACCGATTTGCCGAGCCAACCGAATTCCTCGAGATCGCGCTTACCGAAGTGCGTCAGGGGCTCGTATCGCTTGGCGATAGCGATG
The DNA here is from genome assembly GCF_036511935.1 of Marinobacter nanhaiticus D15-8W. NCBI lineage: Bacteria > Pseudomonadati > Pseudomonadota > Gammaproteobacteria > Pseudomonadales > Marinobacteraceae > Marinobacter > Marinobacter nanhaiticus. Next base: position 2,491,206 of record NZ_AP028878.1, read on the forward strand.
ATGAAGTGGTGCAGGGCATCACGATCGCCGACAACGCGCCGACCGTGAGTTTCCGATCAGCGAAAGACCAGTCGGTTTCAGCCATCAACGAGGGGGAAGCCCAGGCCTTCAAGGCGGTGCTCGACCGTGGCGACGCGCCTGCCGACGAGATCTACTATGCGCGGCTGACCAACGACGAGGATAGTGAAGGTGGCGCGGAAGCCGATGACTATGAATTCCTTGTGGTCGATCAGGACAATCCCGATGCATTCACTGCCGGTGACGAACTGGTATTCCCGGCGGGCATCAACACAGTCAACTTCCAGGTCAGAGCGGTCGACGATTCGGCCTCGCCGCCCGCTGAAGAAGATCCGGCCCAGAATGGGCCCGATAACAACGATGAGTACCTGACGATTACCGTCGACAAGGGTTATCACGACGGACGGCCGCGCTATGCCGGCGAGGGTGACAACCTGAAGCTCTGGATCAACGAAATGACCGCGCCCCTCATGGTCGGCGACTCGACCCTGGGTTTGCAGCCCAATGACGTTGCGGTGGGTGACAACGGCCGGATATTCGTCGTTAGCTCGTTCACAGATGGGGCGCGACGCTACGTGCATATCGAAATATTCAATCGCTTTGGGGAGTCGACGCCGGAGCAGGATTTCACTATCCCAACGAACGGCACCATCGACGCGAGGCCCATTATTGCCTACGAAGAGCGGACCAATACGGTGGCCAACGAAACACGGACACGGCGTGAGTTCGCGGTGGCTTTCCAGACGAATCGAGCTATTCCCGGCAATAGCCACGCCGGCGCGACCGACACCGCAATCTACTATTTCCGGCGGGATGCGGATGATGTCGAATACAAGGAAATCTGGCACGGCCAGTTTGGCACGTCTGGAGACGACATCCCCGTGAAGGTGGCTCTGAATACCAATGGTAGCGTTTTCCTGACCGGAACTACGACCGGTGCCTGGCCTGAAGAAACCCGAGGAGGCGGTATCGACCCCTATATCCAGCGGATCGATACCATTACCGATGAGGGCGTCGAGAAACCTGAAATCGCCTGGACGGCACAGAACGGTTCCGGTGCGGACGAAACGGTGCAAGGGCTCGGGGTAAGTACATCCACAGCCTATGCGATCGGTACGACAACGGGGCAAATCGGCACGGATACCGCGCTTGGCGGACGCGACCTTTTCCTGACGAACTATTCCGGCTCCATCGAGGTTCCGCCCGAGGTGAGCCAGTTGGGTACCGAAAAGAATGACACGATCAATTCGGCGCTGGTGGATAATTCGTTCGTCTGGATGCTGGGTGATGGGCTGTTTGGCTACGACCGTGGTATCGATGAGGAAGAATACGTTACACGGCTCGATGCCCAGCCCCAGGCGGCCACCACGCTGGGCTATCTGCTCACCTATAACCTGAGTGGCGCGTTCGATGCCGCGATTTCGCTGAATGATATCAGTGACGCCAGCGATGAATCCTTTACCGGATTGGCCCGCTTTGACGGCGATGCCATCCTGGGCGGTCGGACCAGTGGCGTGTTCCAGGAGGATAGTCCGGCCGGCGGGTTGTTCCTGGCAAGGATCGAGCGCAAGACGGAAGTTCTCGAAGAAGAGGACGAAGACGATCCGGAGGAAATTATCGAGCACACTGTCGGCCTGCTGGAAGAAGTGTGGCGTACCCAATATCCGGATATCGGCGCTGGGGCTCGTCTCGACGCGCTTGTAAGTTTTGAGGATGCCGAGATCACGGCCCTTGTTTCGCGAGAGGTCTCCGGGGGGCGCGTTTACGAGATTCTGCTGTTCAACGGGGATGGGCGGTGGCTCAATAGTGCGCCTCAGTCTGGGCCCTGAGCCGTAAAGCTGTCTGTTAACGGCTAAAAGCCCTGTTAGACGTCGCCTTCCTGTACGCTGCTTTCGGCATACAGCCGCAGGAAGTCGGTCTTGGTCACGATGGCATTGGGGCGTTCCCCGGTTCCGATGACCAGCGCTGCGTTAAGCTGGTGGGCTAACATCAACCGGGCCAGTTGGTGGGCATCGGTTTCCGGCGTGGCGGTAAGGAAGGCAGGGAGTTCAACTGACGAGAAACGGACCAGGCGTTCATCTTCGTCGTGTTGGTGCAGCCATGCGAGGATCCAGCGTTGGTCCACCAGGCCAGCAACGGTGTTATCCGCAGTTATCACCATATGGTGGATATTGTGCCGGGCCATTTCCTTGAGCGCTTCATCAAAGGTGGCGGATGCCGGCAGGGAGTAAATGGCCGCCGAAGCTACACGTGAGACTGGCAGGTAGGCCGCGGTATCGTCCGGATCTACCTGTGCCTGCTCACCATATTCATTGATGGCTCGCCTGACCACAGCACGATTGTGCCGCTCGGCGTTAGGATCGATCGGCTCGTTGCGGCTCTCATGGGCGGACTGCCCTTCGTTCAGCTCATCGACAACACCAATCTGGCGTCCGCGGAATATCTCCGGAAGTCGTGTTTGCTGGGGGCGACCAGGCTCGCTGACAAATATGGGCATCTGCCATCCTTCGCTCAAAAGGTTATGGAAATTCCACTGGCTTCTGGTATACCACCGATGTGAATAATCACCGTTTGCGGGAACCTGGGAATCTCCAATCTTGATTACCTTATCGGCGAGTGGCTGAGAAAGTGAATCAATTTATCGTAACAATGCGCAACCGATTGATTTTGCTGGAACCCAATTCCTGGGGCGACAGATTATCTATCGTCAGTCGAGCGCCTGCAGCGAGCTAGTGAAAGGCGATCCGAGATGACCGGCTCAAGGCTTTCCGGCTCACCACAAATCACGTCAGCCAACCATTCCGCCAATAGGGGCGCAAGGGCAAAGCCTTTGCTGCCAAGTCCCGTCAACACGTAAAGTCCTCGCGGTTCGTCGGTGGCTCCAGCCGCGCCCGCGACCGGCTGATAGTCGTGAGTCGTGCAGCGGAAGCTGACCCTGCCTGGAAGCGCCTCTGCGGCAGGAGGAGGTACCTGGGACCAAATACCGGGTAGCCATGTCGATAGTCGATCGATGTTCTCCTGGTGGGAGCTGGTAAGGAGTTCCGGATTGGTCGTATCCAGATCGAAGGTTGCACCCGTCACCGCATACTCCCCATGGATCGGGTTCAGGTAGCTGTCGCCACAAATGACGGCGTCGGTTCCGGTAATGGCCTCCGCCGGCAACTGTGAAACCTGCCCCCGGATGGCACGGAAGCGATAATTCTGACCGTCGGGCAGGAGGTTGGCGACCTGGTGCCCGCCGGTCAGAATAACAATGTTGGAACTCTGGGCCTCGCTATTGGTAAACGCTAGCTGCCACTGCCGGCCATCATGTCTTACCTGCTCGACTTTATGTCCGTAGTGGCACTGGATACGGGGATGCTCCAGGAGCCATTGGCACAGATGCGGCGGTTCGAGCCAGCCGCTGTCAGGGAACCATAGGCCGCCGGATTGCACCGGACTGCCGCTAAGCCTCTGTGCGTCCGTCACGTTTACAGACTGGAGGACGTTGCCGGGGTAACGGTTGCGTTCCAGGAATCGGCGTTGGCGGTCGGCTTCCCGTTCGCTTCCGGCCAGTTGCAGCAACCCTGTCCGGTGCCAGAAACGGGTATTGTCCGGATCATAGCGTTGGTAGGTCCGCTGGGCATGGAGCAGGGCATGCAGGGCCAATTGGGTTTCCGGGCCGTAGTCGACCCCAAGTTTTACGTACAGTGCCGCCTGGGCATTCCCGGAGGCGCCATCTGCAGGTTCATCCCCGGCACTGAAGATATGCACGTCACGCCCGCGTTCGGCGAGGTTTCGTGCTGTCAGCGCCGCAGCAATACCGGCCCCCACGATAGTGACTGGAGAATGGTTCTGGCGGGGTACCACCGAGGCGGGGGCATTGAACTCGCCGGCCAGCATCTCTCGCTTACGGCCAAACCCGGGCACTTTACGCATGGAAAAGCCTGCCGCGAGCAGCGCACGTCTAACTGCGCCGACGGCAGTAAAGGTTGCGACCGTCGCGCCAGGGCGACTGCGGGTAGCGATCTGGCCAATCAGTTGCTCGAGCCAAAGATCCGGGTTCAACGCGGGCGCGAAGCCATCCAGATACCAGGCGTCGGCAGAAAAACGCAGGTTCGACCACGCATCCCGAGCCTCGCCGAAGTAGAGCGTCAGCCTTACCCGGCCGCTATCGAATACCAATCGATGAGTCCCGGTTACCAGGGCCGGATATTGTGCGATGAGCGCTTCGGCCAGCGGTGCCAGCTCGGGCCACAGGGTAAGCGCCTGCTCCAGGTCAGCCGGCGTCAATGGATAGCGTTCGACGGACACGAAGTGAAGGCGGGCATCCGGTGGCGCATGGTGTTCCCAGGCCCGCCAGGTCGCCAGGAAGTTCAGCCCGGTACCGAAGCCGGTTTCCGCGACCACGAAGCTGGCGCCTTCTTCCAGTGCTGCGAAACGCTGCTCGATACGGTTATGGCCCAGAAAAACGTAGCGGGTTTCTTCCAGGCCGTTTTCCCGACTGAAGTAGACATCGCCGAATGCGCGGGATACCGGCTGTCCGTCCTGCCAGTCGATCTCTGCAGTCTCGATGGCAGGCCCGAGGGTTTGGTCTGGTATGGGGGTGATGCTCATCAGGGCTGCTTAACGTCCCCGTTTTCCATGATTTCGATCGACTGGATCACCACAGCCTTGGCCGGTACATCGGCCATACCACCTTTTCGCGTGGTCGGAATATTGGCGATAGCGTCCGCAACGCCCATGCCCTCGGTAACCGTACCGAATACCGTATACCCGGGGCCACGGACACCTTCGTCGAGAAACTCATTGTCGACCAGGTTGATAAAGAATTGGGATGTGGCTGAGTCCGGATCGTTCCGGCGGGCCATGGCGATCGAACCGCGCACGTTGCCGAAGGTTCGCTTGGCTTCATTCTCAATCGGCGTACGCGTGGGCTTGCCGCTCAGGTTGGCGGTGTAGCCACCGCCCTGAATCATGAAGCCGGGGATAACTCGGTGGAAGACGGTGCCCTCGTAAAAGTCGCTGCGGACGTACTCCAGGAAGTTTTCCACTGTCTTTGGCGCCACATCCGGACGCAGTCTCACCGTCATGTTGCCTTCGGTCGTCTCGATTCTGACGGTGGGGAAATCGCCGTTCGCCTGGGGCTGCTTGGCTGGGGTTTCCGCACAGGCGCTACCGGTCAGCGCCAGCGTGCTCACTAGCAAGGCACGGCAAAAGTTCACAGAACAGGAAGATTTAACCTTGTTTTTTAGCACCGGGCTCGTCACGGGGGGCATCCTCATGCTTTGATCAAAGGGATAGTGAGTCTAGCAGATTCCCGGCCTGGCCCGGCGAAGGAGTGGGGCAGCCGGTCTGTTTCAGGGTGTCACCGTTTGCGACATGAACATGGCAAGTAAGCCCAGTCCTGAAGCATTACGACAGTATCCAGAATAAACACAACAAGGTATTGCGTTTTATAACCCGGTGTAACGCAAGAGATCGATCGGTTTCTGTACAGCCTGGTCGGTTCGATCCATGCTTTTGCTGGGTGAGGCAACAGCCACGGAGGAAAGGAGTGAGAACAACTCAAGGTCATCAGGAGAAGTCGCGTCTCGGGCGGCTGCTTATCAATCGGGGTTATATTTCGGAGTACGAGCTGGACAACGCCCTGCAACAGCAGCGAGCGTCCGGTGCATTGCTGGGTGAAGTGCTGATTGCCTCAGGCTGGATCACCGAGCGTGAGCTGAGTCGTGTCCTGAAGCATCAGAAGCGCTACCGCCATGCCGCAGCGTTCATGGCAATGGTGACGCTGCCGCTGCAGCCTGTGGTAACGCTGGCCTCCTCGTCCCCTGGGTCTGCGGCTGCTGCAAGCCAGTCCGGACAAACCTATTCCGAGAGTCTCGGTTTTGCGCCCTTGTCGGAAGACGAGATGAGTAATGTCTCCGGCCAGGCTACCGATTCGCTGCTGGCACGCATCGAACATGTGGGGCAAATGCCGGCGGATGCCGAGGCCGGACTTGAGGAAAGCGCGAATGCGGTCGAGGGCCTGAAACTGGTGGCCAATACCTTCGTGCCGATCCTGAACTTCCTGGACTCGGACCTGACTATTTCCGGAGTGCATTACCGGGCGGATAGGCCCCGTCTGGAGTTGCTGGCGGATGGTGGTCTCAGGCTCGCTTTGCCAGAGCGGATCGAGTTAATCGAAATGAACGATATCCGTGTATCAGGATCTACTGGGCCATCGATGGGTAATGTCAGCCTGCACGATATTCGATTCGATCCTGCTTCTCACATGACGATCTATGCCCGTTAACGCTACCTGTAATCGTTAGTGCTAAAGGCCTTTATCCAGAAAAAACCGGGACTGAGTGTGTGGTCCAGCCCCGGCTCTTGTTTGATAGCGTAATTTGTACTCTTGAAGCGGACTTTCCGTCAGGCGCTGGCCAGCACGGTCTTGTGGCTTACGGCCGTTGACTGACCTTGGGCTCCGTAAAGCTTCGCCTGTTCCGAGCAACCACGGAAGATTTCCGTCAGTCGACCCAGACGCTGCTGAAGATTGCCGACGATACGGCCATTGACCTGGTTCATACGCTGGCAGGCCTTGAGGCGATTCTCAGCATCGATCCAGAGTTGGGTAAGGTCGGCCAAGCCGGCTGCCCGGATAAAGGTGGAAGGCTGGCCCTGACGCGGATTGAAGCCCATGTTCACCAGCGCATGGATCTTGCGTTTGGCGCGCTCGCGGATGTCGCTCAGGATGCGGTTCTTCTCTTGTGTGACAACCTGTAGGCCATCCATATTCGAAGACTTGAGATGTTTCTTTTCGGAGGCCAGCAACCCGCCTAATTGCTCCAGTTGCTGGATATCCTGTTGCAGCAGTGATTTCAACTCATCAATGGCAGCCATGCTTTACTCACCCAAAAATGCTTTTATCCATATCAAGCATTTTCTGGGCCAGTTTCTCTGCGTCAATCTTGTAGCTACCGTCTGCCAGCGCGGATTTAATCTGTTCAATCCGGTTGTCGTCGACTTCCGGATAGCTGTCCAGGCGTTCTTCGAGTTTCTTGAGGTCACGTGCCTGGCTGCTCAAGCTGACGTTGTCCGGGCGAGCCCCCTGGGTACGGGCCTGCTCGGTAGGCGTGGCCGGGCTCTTCTGAGCCGCCTTGTCCGTTGTGGTAGAGCTGGTTTTGGTGTTGACCTGGCCGGGGCCAATTCCATTGAAGTCAACTGACATAATCGTTACCTGCGCATGCTGATGAGTTGCCAAGGCGCCTTTCAACGGCGCCATTGCAATCCGGTTTCAATTTGTATCGGCCGGGCTGCATAGAACTTTAGGGATTTTTAAAAAGAATTTGCGGCGCGTTCCTGCCGCCTTGCGGCAATCCCTTTCCTTTTGGCGCCCAAGAGTCAATCAGCCGCTCCCTGAGCTTACATGGGCACTTCGACGCGCCCCGGAGCAGTGATCATTGCTCTCAGTGTGCGTTCGGAACGCAAGTTCTGGACCAGGACCTGCTCGCCGATCCGACCGTTAGCCAGGGCCTTGCCTCTCGATTCCACCGCAATGGGACCACTACGTGCAACGATAATAACATGGTCGCCCCGTGCGACGGCATCCGGCTGGATCACGATATCCGGTGTGAAGACGGTGCCTGCGTTGACGGAACGGCGAAGCTCCATGCCGATCAGGGCATCGCGACGGGTGACCGCGCTACGACGCACTGAATTGACGACGATCGGCTGGGTGTCGATCATGCTCTCCGTAACCCTGTCGCCCCGGCTGAGGGGGCGCGCCGCAACGAGCCCTTCGCCTCGGATCTCCACCGTCGCCGACAGGAACATGCGCCAGGGCCGCTGGCCGGAACAGGAGACTTCCAGGGTAGGCTGGGTTGTCGACAGCGGATCGCTGGAAAACCTGACCGATGGGTCGTCCGGGCAGGGTGCCAGGTTGAGACGCGAATCGATGTTGCCCAGGCTGTATGTCACGGCGTAGCCTTCATCCTTCTGCTGCTCGGCAAAGTCTTTCAGGAAGGTACGCGCCGCCGTCTTCAGGTCGGCCGGCGTCGTTTTTTCGACGGCCTGCAGCGATGGACTGAATGCCAGTGCGGTCAGTAGCGACAAAATGATGATGCGCATTTCTCTGTATATGTCCTATGCTTATCGATCAACGGGCAAGGTAAAATTAAGTCAATTCCTGACATATTTCTGTTGACGAGTTTACGTCGTCAGTTAAAGATTCAATGGCGTTTCAGGAAAGCTTTCGCAATAAACGTGCCGTAATTTGGCTCCAAGGATCGACCAGATCGGTAACCCGAAAGTTCTATTAATAGGTAGATCGTTATGGCAGGTGTATTAGACAGCGTTAACCAGAGAACGCAGCTGGTCGGGCAGAATCGTCTCGAACTTCTGCTCTTTCGCTTAAAGGGACGTCAGATTTACGGCATCAATGTCTTCAAAGTGAAAGAAGTTCTTCAATGCCCGAAGCTGTCGTCTATTCCGAAAAGTCGCTCTGTCGTTCGCGGGGTCGCTCATATCCGGGGCGAAACGATCCCGGTGATAGATCTGGGCTTGGCCATCGGCATGCCGGGTATTCCCGAGGACAAGCTATCTGAAAGCTTTGTCGTGATTTCAGAGTACAATCGTCGTACCCAGGGCTTTCTTGTGGCAGGCGTCGAACGCATCGTTAACCTCAACTGGGAAGACGTCTCACCGCCGCCAAAAGGGGCTGGGAGAGAGGTCTATCTCACAGCCGTTGCCAGGATCGATGAGCAGCTAATCGAAATTATCGATGTCGAGAAGGTGCTTGCTGAAGTATCGCCGCTAAAAGAGGACGTCGGCGAGGAATTGCTTTCCAGGAGTTCTGAGACTGATAGGTCTGACAACCGGCCGGTGCTCGTGGTCGACGATTCCTCTGTCGCGAGACGGCAGGTAGAACGCTGTCTTACGGCTATCGGGCTTGGTGTCGTTACCAAGAACGATGGCAAGCAGGCCTTGGAATATGTCAAAGAGTTGACAGCGGACGGCTCTGACTTGTCCGATCATATCTCGCTTATGATTTCGGATGTCGAGATGCCTGAGATGGACGGGTACACTCTCGTCACCCGTTGTAAGGAAAATTCCCAGTTAAAATCCGTGTATATCATGCTCCACACTTCCCTCAGCGGCGTATTCAATCGTGCGATGGTTCAAAAGGTTGGTGCTGACGACTTCATGGCGAAGTTCAGCCCTGACGAACTTGCCGAACGCGTCATGGAAGTGATGGATAAGCTTTAAGCCATTCCGTTGCACGCAATTCAGGCTAATGCCATAACTGCTGAGAGCACATGAAATCTGAAATAACTCCCCAGGAATACGAAGCGTTCAAGACATTCCTGCAGGATGCGTGTGGCATTTTGCTGGGCGAAAACAAGCAATACCTGGTTAAAAGCCGACTGCGCAAGATTCTTGAAGAGAACGGCCACGATTCTCTGGGTGACTTGGTGAGGAACCTGCAGAGGCCAGGACGAAACCCGCTGCGTGAAGTGGTTATCGATGCGATGACCACCAATGAAACGTTATGGTTTCGGGACACGCATCCGTTCCGTATTCTCACAGACCGTCTCCTGCCTGAACTGGCGGAGTTCAAAGGTATGCAGCAGTTGCGTATCTGGTCTGCGGCATGCTCTACGGGGCAGGAGCCGTATTCCATTGGTATGGCCATTGATGAATTTCGACGCCAGAAACCGGGCAAGTTGCGCGGCGATGCCCGCATCGTCGCGACGGACATCTCCCGCAGCGTGCTGGACGTTGCCCGGAAAGGTGAATACGAAATGCTGGCGATCGGGCGAGGCCTCTCACCGGAGCGCCAGAAGAACTTCTTCTCCGCGCTGCCCTCCGGTGGCTGGCAGATCAAGCCTGCGATCAAGAACATGGTCGAATTCAAGGAGCTGAACCTGCTTGAGCGCTACGTGCTTGGGAAGTTCGACTTGGTGTTCTGCCGCAACGTACTGATCTATTTCTCCGCCGACCTTAAGAAAGATATCCTCACGCGCATCCACTCCACGCTGAACCCCGGCGGGTACTTGATCCTGGGGGCGTCGGAATCCTTGAATGGGTTACCGGATCTCTACGAGATGGTGCAGTGCCAGCCGGGGATTATCTATCGGGCGAAGAAGAAGTAGTTTGATCAAAAACTGCACTCTCCGTTGTTTTTACACGAAAATAACGAATCAGAGTTGCCAAACCCGAGCAAAACCATTAGAGTTTGCGCCCTCAGATCGGCAGAGCCCATCTGGAACAGTTTATTGGAGAGGTGGCCGAGTGGCTGAAGGCGCACGCCTGGAAAGTGTGTATACGTTAATAGCGTATCGAGGGTTCGAATCCCTCCCTCTCCGCCAATACAAAACCCGACCGTAGTGTCGGGTTTTTTATTGGCTGATCGGGAGGGTAGAAGACCCCTCGCGGGTTCGACCGGAGCAGGCAAAGCCTGCGGAGGAACGTCGGAGCGAATGCGACGACGGCCCCGAAGGGGTGAGGCGCAAAGCGCCGAATAATCCCGATCGGGAAGCGTCCCGTAAAGTGTCGTCGAAGCATGAATGCAAGAAACCCGACCGTAGTGTCGGGTTTTTTATTGGCTGATCGGGAGGGTAGAAGACCCCTCGCGGGTTCGACCGGAGCAGGCAAAGCCTGCGGAGGAACGTCGGAGCGAATGCGACGACGGCCCCGAATGGGTGAGGCGCAAAGCGCCGAATAATCCCGATCGGGAAGCGTCCCGTAAAGTGTCGTCGAAGCATGAATGCAAGAAACCCGACCGTAGTGTCGGGTTTTTTATTGGCTGATCGGGAGGGTAGAAGACCCCTCGCGGGTTCGACCGTAGCAGGCGAAGCTTGCGGAGGAACGTCGGAGCGAACGCGACGACGGCCTCGGAGGGGGCGGGCTAAACGTCGATCGTGGTCGATCTTGCGCGGGCGGCAAAGTGATCGATAAGGAACTCCACAAACAATTGCACCAGCCTTGAGGATTGTCGGTGTTTGGGATAGACCGCATAGACGGCGGAGGCGGACGGGGAATATTGACGCAGTATAGGCATCAACTGTCCTGAACTAACGGCACCGCTGACGATGAAGTCGGGCAGGTAGGCGATACCACGGCCGGCAATCGCCAGGTCCCGCAGCACTTCACCATTATTGGCGCGCAGGGGCCCTTTTACAGTGATTTGCAGGGGGCTGTCGTTTTCATCGAAGACCCAGTCCATACTGCTGCCGTGGCCATACAGCAGGCAGTCGTATTCCTTGAGTTGGTGGGGTGCTGCCGGTGCAGGATGCTCATTCAGGTAATCGGGGCTGGCACAGGCAACCATATCGACGTCCATCAGCCGACGTGCAACCAGGGTGGAGTCGGCCAATTGCCCGCTGCGAATGGCCATATCATATCCCTCGCCAACGATATCCACCGGACGATCATTCAGATCGAGCTCTAAATGGACCAGCGGATGTTGTTCCAGGAATGTGGGCAAGATTTCGCCCAGATACATTGTGCCGAAAGTCATGGGTGCACTGATGCGCAGGGTACCCCGGGCAGTGTAGCTTTGGCTGCTGACCAGTTCCTTGGTTTCGTCGACGTCGTCAAGTATCCGAATCGCGCGAGCGTAGAGGGTCATCCCGATATCGGTCGGGTTCGTCTGTCGGGTCGTGCGGTCGAGCAGGCGTACGCCCAACTCGTCCTCGAGCATGGTCATACGCCGGCTGACGTACTGCTTGGACAGGCCAAGTCGCTCAGCAGCGGCCGTAAAACTTCCGGAGTCGATGGTGTTGGTAAAGAGGCGAAGGTCTTCCAGTTGCATGGACATCCCATTCCAGTGAATAAACGGTTTTCCAATCGCGATTACAGGTTGGTATTTTTTTGACGGTCGGCCACAGCGTTTGAGACTTCAGCACCACCTCAGTTTCCCGTGCCCACACTTCAGGATAACAGCCGCCCCCCGGGAATAAAGAGCCTGATTCTTTCGACGGCTCTGTTTTGTCAAATCCAGTAAAAATTCAGTTATTACATGGCAGGTCAAAGACTTGCCGCCTGACTGCAATAAAACTGACATATTGGGCGCATAGGCTCACGTTGAACTTAATGAGAGGTAGTTCACGTTATGCAGCTGACTGTCCGTCTGCGCCTTGTGATTTTCTCCGGGTTCTGTCTTTTAGCCTTGGCCGGATTGGCATGGTTGTCCATGTCGGTCGTGCATGAGGCAGAAAAGGCAACGGACCGACTCGTGCGTGAAGAAATGGCCGACGTCTGGCTGTTGACCGATCTCGATCGGAGCCATCGCCAGCTCAAGGACCTGGCCTATAAGATCAAGGCTCAACTGCTGCTTTGGGAAGAGATCAACGCGGCCTTCGAGGAGACCTCCAAAGCCATCAACGTGCAATGGCAGCGTGCAATCGACAATCCCCGCATGAAAGCCTGGGCTGAATCCCACGAGGCAGAGCATGCGGCGGTGCTGGAACTACTGACGCAAATGCGCGAGGGTATCAACGAGCAAAGTTATTACTCCGTCGGCAAGGTGGTCGATTTCCAGCTTTATCCCGCCATCGATCCGATGCTGGCAATTATCGACGAGCAGCGCGCTGCCGGGCGTTTGCAAACCGATAGCGGCTCCGAAGCCCTTCTGGCCTTTCTCGATCAGCAGCAACGTTATTTGGTGGTTGGCGCAGTGGTCGTGCTTGTCGTCATTCTGTTGTTGACCTGGTGGTTACGCAAAACCGTAACCACGCGCCTGCAGGCCATCGCCAGCCGCCTTCGCAAGATGGAATCGGCTTCGGACCTGTCCACGCCGCTCCCGATTTCAGGCCAGGACGAAGTCACCTCCGTTGCGTTGGCCATCAACGGTCTGATCGACAAATTCAAGACGTTCGTCGGCGACGTCACAGGTGCAGCCCTGGCCTTGCAGGAACGTTCCGCCTCCCTTGACGAGCAGGCCGACGCGGTGCATCGCTCATCGGCAAACACCCATTCCCAGATCAAGGACGTGGTGTCTTCCATGTCTGCGATTACCGAAAGTGCTACTCAAATCGAGCGCTCCGCGCAGGATTCGCGCCAGAAGGTGACCGATGCGGTGTCTGGCAACGACGATGTGCAGAACCAGTTGCGTGAGAGTGAGCACGCGGCCGAACATGCCGTTGATGTGATCGGCCGGGTCGCTACGGCTATCGAAGCGCTGCGGGGCTCCAGCGAAAAGATCGAACAGGTAATCAGCGTTATCGCCGATATTGCCGAACAGACCAACCTGCTGGCGCTCAATGCCGCGATCGAGGCGGCCCGCGCGGGTGAGCAGGGACGTGGTTTTGCGGTCGTGGCGGACGAGGTGCGCAATCTATCCCGCCGAACCGGAGAGTCCACCAGCCAGATTCGGCAGTGGGTAAGCGAACTGGTCGAACAGGTCGACAGTGCCCACGGTTTGCTGGATGAGACGCGTGCGGCGGGCGACAGCAACCGGGAAACACTTGGCACCCTGAAGACCCACCTCGTCGCCCTCAAGGACACGTTCGATGATCTCAAGCACTTTACCAACGAAGTGGACGAAGCCATTGTCGTGCAGCGAGAGGAGATTGGCCGTGTCGGCCGGCGCGCGGACGCGTTGGGCGAAAGCTCCCAGGGGCTCGAGCAACATGTGGGCAACACCACGGCGGTGAGTGTCCAACTGCGAGAGCAGTCCGAATCACTCCAGGCCCTGATCGCCCGTTTCCAGATCTAGAACAATTGGAAGGCTGCGAGCGCGAGAAACCAGGTTCGGGAGCGTGAAGTAGGCTGGACGGGCCCGGAGTCAGGCTCCGGGCCTTTAGAGGGGATGCTGCCTTTTACAGCTCTTTCAGGCTTTCCTCAACGATACTCAAACCTTCCTCAAGCACGTCGTCCTGGATGGTTATGGGCATCAGGAACCGGATCGAGTTGCCCCAGAGACCACAATTCAGGAGGATCAGGCCTTTCTCCTTGCATTTCTTGACCAGGGCGCCGGCCATGTCGGCATCGGGATCACGAGACTGCTTATCCTTGACCAGCTCGAATGCCGCCATGGGGCCCAGGTTGCGCACGAAATCCACATGTTCGAAGGTTTCCTGCCATTGGGTGAGCCGCTGCTCAAGCTTCTTGCCCAATGCCACGCTCTTCTCAAGGATCTTTTCTTCCTCGAAGATATCCATCACGGCCAGTGCGGAAGCGCAGGACAGCGGGTTACCGCTGTAGGTGCCGCCGAGGCTCGTGGGGCCGGACGCATCCATCATCTTGGCGTTGCCCACCACCGCTGAGATCGGCATGCCGCCGGCCATGCTCTTGGCCATGGTAATAATGTCAGGTTTCACGCCGCTATGCTCGACGGCGAACATCTTGCCGGTGCGGCCAAAGCCGGACTGCACCTCGTCGACGATCAGGGCGATACCGTGCTCGTCACAGAGCTTGCGCAGTGCCTGCATGAAGCTGGGCGGTGCGATATAGAACCCGCCTTCGCCCTGGACGGCCTCAATCACGATGGCGGCAACATCCTTGGCAGGGATGTCGGTCTTGAACAGCATCTTCAGGCTTTCAAGGCTGTCCTCTTCGCTGATGCCGTGGTACGGAATCGGGTACTGGGCACGGAACACACCACCAGGCATCGGTCCGAAATCGTATTTGTAGGCGGTGACCTTACCAGTCATGGCGAGGGTCATAAGGGTACGCCCGTGGTAGCCGCCATCGAAACAGATTACCCCGTGACGGCCAGTCGCACAGCGTGCAATCTTGACGGCGTTCTCCAGCGCTTCGGCCCCGGCGTTGAACATGCAAGCCTTGGCGCTGTCGCCGGTCACCGGGGAGATCTTGCACAGTTTCTCGGCCAGTTGGACGTATGGGGCGTAGGGCATCACCGTCTGGCAGGTATGCATGACCTTATCGAGCTGCGCTTTCACCGCGGCAACCACCTTGGGATGGCGATGGCCGACATTCAACACGCCGATACCCCCGGCAAAATCGATCATGCGCTTACCGTCCGCATCCCACACTTCCGCATTCTCTGCGCGGTCTGCGAATTGATTGTTCGGGCTCGCAGCCCCGGAAGCAACATACTTTTCTTTGAGGGCTTGCAGTTCAGCGTTGTTCATTGGCGTTCTCCTGGTTGGCCAGACAGTCACGAAATGGACGACGGACAGGTCTTGCGACCGGGCCCCGAATGCGCGGGTTGGAGGCGACGGGCCTCACGTTGGGATTCAACAACCCGCAACCTATAACTTAGAGGTTATACGCGGGGTATTACCAGCCTTTGGCAGTAATTTTTCATAGTGGGTGACCGTGTGATTCGTGCAACACGACATGAGGGCGACCACCGGTCTAACGTTCGGCGCCCATTGCTTTCGCACGGCGATCCCTTTCCATGAGAGCTTCGCTGGAAGTAGGACCTACTGTCCAGCCTTTAAGGTTCTCTTCGATCAACTGCTCCAGCGCGTCGATATGAGGCTCTTCGGCATTGAGTGCGGAGATGTACTGGAATTGCTCGCCGCCGGCTTCCATGAAGTAATCTCGATTCTCCTCGTTGATTTCTTCGATGGTTTCCAGGCAGTCCGCCGAGAAACCCGGACAAAAGACGTCGATCGATTTGGTGCCTTCTGACGGCAGGGCCTTGAGCGTCTCGTCGGTATAGGGCTGCAGCCATTCCTCCCGGCCGAAGCGGGACTGGAACGTTGTCATGTACTGATCCTCGTTGAGGCCCAGCCGCGCGGCCAGCAGGCGCGATGTCTTAAAGCATTCGCAATGGTAGGGATCGCCCCTGAGGAGGTATTTCTTGGGCACCCCGTGGTAGGAGAGAATCAGCTTTTCGCCTGCACCATGTTCCTTCCGGAAGGCCTCGATGTGTTTGGCCATGGCTTCGATATAAGACGGGTAGTCCGGGTAGTGGCTGATAAAACGGAAATCCGGCAGCCAACGGCGACGGGTGAAGTCTGCGGCTATTGCATCGAAGGTGGAGCCCGATGTGGAACCGGAATATTGGGGATAGAGCGGCAGAACCACCAGCTTACGAACCCCGGCCCGTTGGAGATCCTCCAATACGGAATTTATCGAAGGGGAACCATAACGCATGGCAAAGGCCACCACGACTTTGTCCCCATAACGTGCCTGGAGACGTTCCCTGAGTTTTTCGCACTGATCGGCGGTATGAAGGAGGAGCGGGGAGCCCTCGGGCTTCCAGACCTTGCGGTAGGCTGCCGCCGATCGGGAAGGGCGTATGCGCAGGATCACGCCATTGAGGATCAGCCACCAAAGCATACGGGGAAACTCCACTACCCGGGGGTCGGACAGGAATTCCCTAAGATATCGGCGCAGCGCCTTGGTTGTTGGCGCGTCAGGTGTTCCCAGATTGGTGATAAGGACGCCGGTTCTGTCAGGTTGCTGGTGGTGGAATCCGGATGGACCCTGATAATGCATCTTCAACGTGTCCTTCGATAAAGAGGTGTCGGCGGTAGCTCGAGCTTTACGCTTGTCTGGGCGGGAAGGATTAGTTTTTTTGGGCGACGAGTCAATGCTGAACGTCTATAGCTAAAAATAATAAATTGCCTGATGTGTTTAAGCTTGGGCTATGAGTTGGTTTTGGCGCCAGGATCCGAAGGATGAGCGGTGAGGGTCTGCCACCCTTCGAACGTGCTCAGGAATACCCGTCCAGAGAGGTTCGCCATAAACCGGGTGGACTGGAGCCGATCCATTACCGGTCCTTTTACTTCGGCCAAGTGGAACCGCAATCCCGCGGACTGGAGGCGGGTATTGATGGTGTCCAGGATGTCCAGGGCGGAGGCATCGATGGTATTGACCCCGGTACACATCAGGATCAGGTCCGTCGCTCCGGGACGCTGGCGCAAAACCTCGCTTATGCGATCCTCGAGATACTGGGCATTGGCGAAGTAGATGGCTTCATCCACGCGCATAATGATCACCCGTGCGTCGGTTTCCACGGTGTAGCGTTTCTCGTTGCGGAAGTGTTCGGTGCCGGGAATGCGACCCACGATAGCGATATGGGGGCGGCTGGTCCGGTAGAGGTAGAGCACCAGCGATAGGCCCACCCCCACAAGGATGCCCTCGGTAATGCCGATCAACAGGGTAACCAGTAGGGTCGCCACCAGGGCCATGCCGTCCTGTCGGGAGTAGCGCCAGGTCTCCCGCAACCCCCGGATGTCCACCAGGGTGGTGACCGCGACGATAATGGTTGCAGCCAGAGTCGCCTCCGGCAGGAAATGAAACAGGCTGGAGAAGAAGACCGTAACGATGCCAATGCCAAGTGCGGTGAAGAGACTGGCCATCTGGGTCTGGGCGCCGGCCTCGTCGTTCACCACCGAACGCGAGAATCCACCGGCAACGGCCAGGCCGCCGGCAAACGCCGAGGTGACATTGGCGGCTCCCAGCCCCATCAGTTCCTGGTTCGGGTCGAGACGCTCGCCACGGCGCGCTGCCATGCGGTGGGCGATCGAGGTGGATTCCACGAAGATCACCAGGCTGATCAGGAACGCCGGCACCAACAACGCTTCGACCAACGCCAGGTTGAGCTCGGGCATCGCCAGCGGGGGTAAACCCTGCGGCAGATCGCCAATGACCGCTACACCGTTCGCGCCAAGCTGAAAACCGGCTACCAGAGCACTGGTGGCAATCACCGCCACCATCGGTGCCAGCCTGGCCAGCGAAGACGCAACGGGTTTGGGAAACTTGAAAGTCTCCAGCAAGGGCTTCGCGAAGCGCCGCGACACGACGAGGAAGACAATCACGCCGGCACCGATCAGGGCCGTGGTGGCGCTGAAATCGCTGAAACCGGAGATCAGGGAATCCAGCAGTGCCAGTACGTTGCCGCCGTGAGTTTCGACCCCCAGCAAAGAACCCAACTGGCTGACAATAATGACCAGCGCCGACCCGGTAATAAATCCGGAAATAACGGGATGACTGATGAAGTTGGCGATAAAGCCCAGCCGGGCGGCACCCATTCCGAACAGCATGATACCGGAGATCAAGGCGAGCCCGAGGGAGGCTGCACCGTAACCGGCAAGCCCCTGTTCGACGATATGCCCGACGGCTGTGGCGCTCATCAGGGCGATAAGTGCCACCGGGCCTATAGCCAAGGTACGGCTGCTGGCGAAGAGCGTATAGCCGAGTAAGGGGAGTATGCTGGCATAGAGTCCGGTTTCCGGCGGTAGCCCGGCGAGCAGGGCGTAAGCCAGGGACTGGGGGATGACCAGGACAGTCATGATGCAGCCAGCGAGGATATCCTGCGCCAGGGTATGGCGCTGATAGCCACGCAACCAGACGAGTGGCGGAAACAGGCGCTGTAGGCGGTTCGACATAGATCCGGACGGTCAGTCGCGGATCTGACTGGCAAGGCCCAGCATACGCTCACGGTGCTTGCTGAGGTCATAGCCTTCAGCCCGGGCGGTCTGTAGCAGCTTATCGATATTGTCCTTGCGTGCCTTGGAGAGCGCCCAAAGCGTAGAGCAGCGCGTGCCGGTGCGGCAGAACGCGAGGATCGGTTTGGGTGCATCCTGCAGGACAGGCGTGAAAGCCTGTACGTCCTCGTCGGTGATATTGCCGGACTGCACCGGCAGGTAAATCCATTCCATCCCGTGCTGGCGCGCAGCCTCGGCAATGTCATCCGTTGACGGCTGATCTTCCCCTTCATGATCCGGACGGTTCGATACCAGGGTCCTGAACCCCGCCTTGGCCGCCTCGGCAACATCATCGACGGTAATCTGTGGCGCGACGGTAAGGTCGTTGTCGAGCTTGTGCAGTTCCATAAAGCGTCTCCTTGAAGAGGACCTGAGCCCAGGGAGGGGCACGGGCACCGAATATAACCTCTGATTTTCAATAGCTTAACATTTAAAGCCCGATCTGGATGCGGGTAAACCTGAACACCGGGCGAGATCGACTCATCTCATATCCTGCCCGGCGGCAGGCGAAACTGCCTTTGCTATCCGTCCCTGGAAAAGATCATGGAACGCCATTCCGACGACCATCGCGACGACGAATATGGCGGCTTCGGCTTTACCTGCGCCCAGCGCAACCAGGGCCGGGCCCGGACAGAATCCCGCCAGGCCCCAGCCCACGCCGAACAGTAGCGCACCGACCACCAGTTTCCGGTCCACTTGTGTGGCTGTCGGCAGGCGAATGGGTTGCCCGAGAAAGCTTGTGACCCGGCGGCGGGCTATCGTGAACGCGACCAGTCCCACCAGGATGGCGCCGACCATGACGAAAGCCAGCGAGGGGTCCCAGGGGCCGGCGAGGTCCAGGAATCCCAGCACCTTTTCGGGGTTGGCCATTCCGGAGACCAGAAGGCCGATGCCGAAAACCAGTCCGGTTGCGAAGGCACTGAACGGGTAGCTCATCACATACCTCCAAGCACATGGCGGGCAACATATACGGTGGCGAAGCCGGCGCCCATAAACAGCAGGGTGGCTACAAGGGATCTGGGCGACAGGCGGGACAGGCCGCAGACGCCATGACCGCTGGTACAACCCGAGCCCAGGCGAGTCCCATAACCGACCAGGAGTCCTGCCGCGACAAGAACGGGCGTCGAGGCGCTGACCTCGATGTCCGGTAGTGCGCTAAAGATTATCCAGAGCGCCGGTGCGCCGATCATTCCCGCCAGGAAGGCGCCTCGCCAGGCTATGTCGCCTCGGCCCGGTTTCAGCAGGCCGCCGAGTATGCCGCTGATTCCGGCAACGCGGCCGTTAAGAAGGATAAACGCACCGGCCGCAAGCCCGATCAATACCCCTCCCACGGCTGCGCTGAAAGGCGTAAATGCGGTCCAGTCTACAGTGATCATGATCCCCGTCCTTCGTTGCAGAAGAGTTCATAGAGCTGTTGTATCATCACCAGAACCTTGGGTTCGCCGATGCTGTAGAAGACTTTCTTCCCCATCTTGCGTGGAACGATCAGGCCTTCGCGCCGCAGGATCCCCAGCTGCTGGGACAGGGATGGCTGCCGTATTCCCGTCAGCTCTTCCAGATCACTGACGCCCAGTTCGCCCTGGCTCAACTGGCAGAGCAACATCAACCGGTCCGCGTTGGCCATACTGCGCAGGAAATGGCTGGCCTGTGCAGCGGCATTGCGCATGGCGTGCACGTTGATGGGCGCTGTTTCGATCGTCATTGGGTTTCTCCGTTTTGTTGTTCTTGTTGCGGCAGAGCCGTAGCATCCTATCAACAATTAAATAAAATATATAATGAAAAAATAAAAGTGCAAGTCGTAAAATAAATAAACGGGAGAAAGGCTATAAAGCGATAATAAAAAAAGCCCGGCACGGGAGGCCGGGCAGAGGCGTGCGAGTAGTATCCATGAAAGACTTCCAGACAAACCGGCATCAGCAGGGATACCGGTAACCCTCAGTATTGATCATATTTTGGACATCTCAAGTTTTTAGCCGCCGCAGTTGAAACTATTTTCTTCTAAATAAATAGCTCTTATATCGTTGCGGAACCGACCGATTTAAGTGATTGTTTAGTGCCTCTTATGACAGACGCCGAGATGGGAATATGCCGGCAACGGGTGGAAATAAACGCTGGGTAGTCTCGCTTTCGGAAGGCTGCCCGTGACTGATTCGGAGCGGCGTCTGTAATACAATGGCGGAACACAGCCCGGCTATCGGCACATGGAGTACGACCTATGAGCAGTGACAACCAGAACGACCAGGATCGCGATGTCCAGCTTGCTGGCAAGATCAAGGATTCGGCTCGGCAAATCTGGCTGGCAGGCCTCGGTGCCTATACCAAGGCAGAGGAGGACGCCGGCAAGTTTTTCGACCGGCTCGTCCATGAGGGTGAGGAACTCGAGAGCAAGACGCGGGGCGTCGTCGAACGCCATGTACGCAACGTCGAAGGCCGGGTCGAGGAGGTGAAGGAACGGGCCACCGGTACCTGGGATCGCCTGGAAGGTCTGTTCGACGAGCGCGTATCGGGCGCCTTGCGACGCCTCGGCATTCACCGGCGGGAAGAGATAGAGGCTCTGGAATCGCGGATTGCTGCCTTGGAGTCCGAACTTGCTACGGTCCGCAAGGAGCAGAAGAAGGCTGCACAGAAGGCAGGTAGCGGTAAGAAACAGGGCTAATCCCGGTTAGCCGCTGCGGCCTTTGACGTTAGGACTCAACGTGGCTGCCTGGATGTCAATACCGGCATTGGTATGGATACCCTATAGATAGCCAGCGCTCCGCCCGCGATAGGTCCAGCCCAGACTCAAAGATACGCTTCAGCCATAAGACTCGCCTGCGTCCTGGCGTCCTCCACCAGGTAGGGTGTTATCAGGTTGATCATCTGGAACACCCCTCGCCCGAGGTCCACATTGTCCTTGTCATCCAGGTGAGAGAGTAGCTCGAAGCTGACCCAGTAGCTGATCGTCAGGTTCAGTTGCTCGCAGAGTCCATCCAGTTCGTGATCGCTGATGCCCATTAAACCCTGGTTTCGCAGGCTATTGCAGACGGTGGCGAACGCTTTGCGTTTAAGTTTGAGGATATTGCGAAAGCGCCGCTGGAGGTTGTCATAGCGCGACAGCACGTTGACGAGGTCCTGGTAGAGAAACCGGTAGCGCGCGATGGCCTCGAACGTGAGATGAAGGAAGATGCCGATCTGTTCCAGACTGACGTCGACATCCTTCGGCACGGCGAGCAAGTCCAGCATCTCGTCTTCATAGTGGCCGAAAAGCTCGCAGACGATGTCGCCCTTGCTCTTGAAGTGGTAGTACAGGTTGCCCGGGCTGATATCCAGTTCGTCGGAAATCAACAAGGTTGTCACATTGGGCTCGCCCACCACATTGAACAGCGTGAGGCTGGTATCCAGGATCCTGTCGCGGGTCTTGACCTTCATGGGCGTCCTTTATGCTCTTGCGCGCCTTTCCATTGGACTGCTGCGATGAGCGAGCCAGGCTCAACTACAATTCGAATTCGGCCCACACCGGACAATGATCCGAAGGCCGCTCCATGCCGCGGATGTCGTAGGACACGCCTGCAGATTTGGCCTTGGGCAGCAAGCCGTTGCTCGCCATGATGAGATCGATGCGCAGTCCCCGACGCGGATCCCGCTCAAAGCCTTTGCTGCGGTAATCGAACCAGCTGAAGGTGTTGTCTTCATCCGGATTCAGTTTGCGGAATACATCGGTCAGTCCCCAGCTCTCCAGGGTGCTCATCCACTCGCGCTCTTCCGGCAGGAAGCTGCATTTTCCGGTGCGTAGCCAGCGCTTGGCGTTATCGGCGCCAATGCCAATATCCAGGTCCCGGGGCGAGATATTCATATCTCCCATTACAATAACCGGATCGTCCGGCTTGGCGATGTCGTCGAGGTAACGGTTCAAGTCCGCATAAAACTTCTGCTTGGCCGGGAACTTGATCGGGTGGTCGCGGTTTTCACCCTGGGGGAAGTAGCCGTTGATGATGGTGAGCGTCCTATCGCCGACCTTGAACTTACCCATGATCAGGCGCCGTTGGGAGACACCGTCATCCCAAGGGTAGCCTTTCTGGACCTCCTCGGGCGTCTGGCGCGAGAGCAGGGCGACGCCGTAATGGGTTTTCTGCCCATGGAAATGGACGTCGTAGCCCATGGCCCGGATTTCCTCTTCCGGGAATTCCTCATCGGTAACTTTGGTTTCCTGCAGGCCGATGAAGTCGGGATTGTAGGTATCGACCACAGCCCTGAGCTGGTGCAGGCGCGTACGGATGCTGTTGACGTTGAAAGAGACGACGATCATGGGTGGCCAGGTATCCTTGTTTGTGTCGGAAAGGACGTGGTTTGGAACGTGAGTCAGTTGAAACGTTTGCCAGTTAAGACATAAGCCAGAAAGGTGCTGAAACGGTTCCAAA
This sequence comes from Marinobacter nanhaiticus D15-8W, assembly GCF_036511935.1. NCBI lineage: Bacteria > Pseudomonadati > Pseudomonadota > Gammaproteobacteria > Pseudomonadales > Marinobacteraceae > Marinobacter > Marinobacter nanhaiticus. Next base: position 2,513,992 of record NZ_AP028878.1, read on the forward strand.
ATTTCCCAAAGAGTCTACCACAGCCACCCTTCAGGCAAAGGAGGGACCGCGCCGGATACACACAGCGATCCCTCAGGGCCGGGGCCGCGTGCCCGCCCTGTGAGGAAAGTCTCAGTGTGACTCTTAGCGAGGTAATAGCGGGCAGGGTGGCTCGCTGGTGTCGTAACGCAAATGCACGGTGTAGTTTCGATCTTCGTCCTTGCGGATATTCCCGAGGCCCCTGTAATCGGTAATCCGGCCACGCTCATCGAAACCCACCAGGATGGGATCGACGACCCAGCGCAGGAACATCTGCGAGGGCAGCATCGAAACCACAAGGTAGGCATCGATCTCCTGGTTGTCGGTGGGTTCGGCCACAAAGCGGTAGGCTTCGCCCCGGGTGGGCGCGAGGAAGCGGAAGTCGACCTGGCGCCCGTCGGTGAGTGTCGACCAGTGGTCCCGGATAAAGTGGACGAAACCGGAGTCGATCACGACGTCCGGGGACAGCGGCACCGTATCGTTTTGCGTATCACCTCCGGGGGTGTTCCAGACGATCCTGGCTTCGGTGTCGTCGACGTTGGTGATTTGCATCCGCTCGTCGAACAGCGGTTGCCTGAAATCGACGGACGGACGCTGGCGGCCATACTCGTAATCCAGCGACTTGCTGGCGAATGCCTCACCTTCCGTACCGAGTTCGCTGTCCAGCGCAACGTAGTCGACCGCGTGTGATCGGGCACGAAATCTACCGTCTACGCATTCGCCCCCGATACTGTGTTGTTCCTGGTATAGCGGCTTGCCCTCGAAAGTTTCGGCTGTTGCTGAAAAACGGTAGGTCTCCGCCATCAGCGGTAATGGCAGGATCAGAAGGGCAGGCAGGGAAGGAATCGCAGTAATCCGCCTCATACCGGTGTGATCTCCCTGAAATAATGGTGCTTCATCTGCATCAGTAAGGGAAACAGAAGGGCCCAGCCTACGGCGAGGGCAATCAGACTGACCAGCAGGTCCGGGAATACGATCGGGCCGATGCGTGTCGCGCTCCAGTAGGCGAAGGGACCTGCAACAGGGGCCAGCACGAAGGGCAGCCAAACGGTCCTGCCCATCCAGGCCAGGGAGTGAGCCAGCGTCGTCATAAAAACCGCCCACAAACCCACCAGCCATGCGGGCGTCCAATGTGGCCCCGCGCCCGGTTCGATCAGAACTCCCAGCTTGAACCAAAGCCCATCCAGCAGGGAACCCAGCAGCGTACCGAGAAGGATGAACTGGATTTCCCGGCCCGGTCGCTGGCTGACCAGGACAAGGTGAATGACGACGATACCCCCAGCGACAGCCACCGCCGTATACCCGGGAAAGATCACGCATGTCAGCCATCCAACCTGGAAAAGGATGAAATTGGTGACGTTACGTGCAAGCGCGTGTTGGATCATGGCTACAGCATGGGATTTTGCTTGTTGCCCGGTTTGGCAAACATGATCTGCGATACGCCAATCGCACGCTCGGAGAAGCCGGCCTCGCAATAACAGAAATAGAAATCCCAAAGACGAATGAACGATTCGTCATAGCCCAGCTTTCGGATTTCCTGACGCGCTGCCATAAAGCGCTCTCGCCAATCCTTCAGCGTGCGGGCGTAGTGGAAACCGAAGTCCTCGGCGTGCGTCATAACTAGGTTGCTTTGCTGCCGGACCGATTCGAACATGGCGCCAAAGGAGGGGATGAAGCTGCCCGGGAAGATGAATCGCTGGATGAAATCCACATTGTGCAGGGCGCGCTGGTAACGCTGCTCCGGCATGTTGATGGCCTGGATCAACGCCATGCCGTCGGGTTTGAGCAGGGTACTGATCTGCTGGAAATAGCTGTCGAGATACTGCGGGCCTACCGCCTCGATCATTTCGATGGAGACCAGTTTGTCGTACTGTCCCGTCAGGTCACGGTAGTCATCGAAAAGCAGGGTGATGCGGTCTTGCAGGCCTGCGTCTTCGATACGCTGTCTTGCCAGATCGAACTGCTCGCGGGAAATGGTCGTGGTAGTGACGTGGCAGCCATAGTGCCTGGCGGCATGAATCGCGAACCCGCCCCAGCCGGTGCCGATTTCGATCACACGGTCTCCGGGTTGGAGTTCGAGCTTGCGGCAGATGCGATCGAGCTTGAACACCGCCGCTTCGTCGAGACTGGTGTTCTCGTCAGCATAGATGGCCGAGGAATACATCAGGGTGGGATCGAGGAACAGTTCGAACAGTGCATTTCCCAGGTCGTAATGGGCCTCGATGTTCTTGCGTGAGCCGGTGCGGCTGTTGCGGTTGAGCCAGTGCAGACCTTTCAAAGCGGGTTTGGTTACCCAACTGAAACGGTCCTCGAAGGCGTTCATCCGGTCCACGTTCCGAGTGAAGAACCGCAGCAGGGCCGTCAGGTCCGGCGTGCTCCAGTCACCAGCTACATAGGCCTCAGCTGCACCGATACTGCCTCCGGTGAGAAGGTCACGCCAGGCGGAAGCATCGTGGATGTGCAGTTCCGCAAGGTCGAACCGCGTATCGCCATCGCCGAAGGTGCGCTCTGCCTGGCCATGCTCGACGACACGCAACCGACCGGCTTCGAGTAGTTCCAGCTGTTTACAGACGATCGCTCGTGCCCAGTCGCTGAGGGGTGATGCGCGCGAGGAGGAACGGGCAGTATTCAGGTTCTCCATGAGCTTACCTTTCCAGTGCCGGGTACTGCGGTATCGACCCGCTGACCCTGGTCTTCACGGCCCCGGCGGTAGGCCGGGTCTTCGTGATCGAGTTTGTCGGGGTGGTTCTGAAATACGGCGCCCTTGAGTTTTAGCTTCAGGGCGTGCCAATAGATACCACCGGTGACCTTGAGCGTTTCCAGCGGAAAGCGCCGGATGTGGCTATGCACTGTTTTACGAGCGAGAGGGGTACGTTGGACTTCAAGCGTTGCATCGAAAACCTTCTGTCCTTCCCGGTTTACGTTCATATGGATACGCAACTCAGGTCCGCGGAAGCTGAACAGCCACTGGTATTCCTGATCCATCGGGTTATAGGGCGAGACATGGAATCGCTTGCTGAATACGAATCGCTGGCTAGTCCATCCAGCCTTGCCTTGCTGCACCGGGGCGCTTTCCAACACGTAGATGTGGCGCTCCCGCCAGGGGGTATTGGTGATCTGCGCCGCGATGACTTTCGGCACGGCGCCTTCCATGGAGGATTCCCCAGCGGCGTAGCAGCAATAGAAGCTGACGGGATTGAATACGTACCCCAAGTACCGTGGATGGGTAATCAGCTCAATGCGTCCGTCGGGACGCCAACCGGTTGCGTGCTGGACCTGGTCCTGGACCGCCGTCTTGAGATCCGGCTCTTCGGGCCGAAAATAGTCCGCCCGTCGCAGGGATATCCAGTTACGCCGCTCGACCGACATCCAGCGGCTTAAAGCGCCCACGCGGTGCCACTCGTCCAGATCCAGTGCCAACATACCGGTGTTGTACTGGAAAACATGATGAACCGGGCGCAAGCGGCGGTGGCGGATCCGGCCGCTGAGCCACTGGCTATTGAGGGGGCGGGTATCCATCCTTACAGTCCTACGCCGAACGCTTCGGTCACCCGCAGTGCGCTGCGCACGCCGTCTTCGTGAAACCCGTTGAACCAATAGGCGCCGCAGTAGTGGGTCCGGTTATTATTGCCGATCTCGCCATACCGCTGCTGCGCATGCACCGCATCGAGGGTAAATACCGGGTGGGCGTAACGATAACGCTCGATGATCTTCCGGGGATCGATGGCCTGGCTGCGATTCAGTGTGACGCAGAAGGTTTCCGGGGCCTCATGGAAATTCTGCAGGATGTTCATGTTATAGGTGACCGAAACCGGCTCAGTGCTATGTTCCGGAATAAAGTAGTTCCACGCCGCCCAGGCCTTTCGGTTGTTCGGCAGTAAGCGGCTGTCCGTATGCAGGACGACGTCGTTCTCCTGGTACCCGATGGCGCCGAGGATGTCGCGCTCGGCGTCGGTTGGATCTCTCAACATGGCCAGCGCCTGGTCGCTATGACAGGCGATGACGACCTGGTCGAAACTCTCCATTTGCCCGCCGGATTCCACGTCAACCCGGTCCCCGTATCGTCTGACGCCGGATACCGGCGAATTGATCCGGACGCTACCGCCCAGCTTATCCATCATACGCCTCACATAGCTGACCGAGCCTCCCGTCAGTACGCGCCAGGTTGGACGATCGTCAACGGAAAGCATGCCGTGATTGTTGAAGAACTGGAGGAAGAAGCGCACCGGAAACTGTTCCAGCATGATCTCCGGTGCCGACCAGATGGCAGCCCCCATGGGCACGATGTAGAAGTCGCGAAAATAGCGGGAATAGCCATTACGGCTGAGATAGTCCCCGAGCGTTTCGCTGTCGGAAATACGGTCGGCGTGCAGGTCGGCCCGGGTTTGACGGTTAAAACGCAGGATTTCCGTGATCATGCGGATGAAGGGGACATTCACGACATTGCGGCGCTGGGCAAACAGGGTATCGAGACTGGTACCGTTGTATTCGAGTCCTGATCGGTCGTCGGCCACACTGAAACTCATGGAGCTTTCTTCCGACTCGACGCCCAGGCGATCCATCAGCTTGATGAAATTTGGGTAGGTCCAGTCGTTGAATACGATAAAGCCCGTGTTGACCGGCCATTCCCTTCCGTCGAGCGTGACCGGTCGCGTATTGGTATGGCCACCGGCGTAATCTTCGGCTTCGAAGACAGTGACATCATGTTGGTCAGCGAGGAGCCAGGCGCTGGTCAGGCCAGCCACCCCGCTGCCAATAACAGCGATGCGTTGTCGTTGGTTCATGGGTTATCTTCCCGGGATTTGCGAGTCATGCGGGCGGCCATGGCATCGACCAGTCGCTGTGGCAGGGCGCCGAGCAGTTTCAGTGTCAGCGTGAAACGTTTGGGGAAGTCGATTTCCGTAGCACCTTTTTTCAGCCCCTTGAGAATACGATCCGCCGCATCGTTCGGTTGGATCAGGAAGGGCATGGGGAAGTCGTTCCTCTCGGTGAGCGGGGTCTTCACGAAGCCTGGCGAGACCACCGTGACCTTGATGCCCTCCAGCGCGAGGTCCGCGCGCAGGGACTGGGCAAAATAGGTCAGCGCTGCCTTGGAGGCACCGTAGCCCTCTGCGCGTCCGAATGGAAACCACCAGGCAGACGAGCTGACGATCACCAGATGCGCCGGCAAGTCCTGCTGGCGGGCTTCGCGCAATGCGGGCAATACCGCTTCCACACTACGCACGGAGCCGGTGAAATTGGTGGTCATGTTCTTCTCGACAATCTCGGCACTGAAATGCCTGACGTCCAGGTATTCACAAGTGCCGGCGTTGAGAATCGCCATCTGTACCGGGGCCTGGGCCTCGAAGGTTTCCTTCAGCCTCGTGAGGTCGTGGGCATCGGTCGTATCAGCCGGGGCAACGGTCACCTGATGAGGGAAGCGGGACGCCAACTGTTCCAGGGGTTCCCTTCGTCGCCCGCTGGCGATGAGATGATGCCCGTCCCTGAGCAGGGCTTCTGCCAGATGGTTGCCGATGCCCGACGTGGCGCCGGTCAGCCAGATGGTCGCGGGAACATCGAGCACGTGATGCCGTTCACTCATGCTGCGTATTTCCTTAGCCAGCGCACGGCGGTACCGAGCACCGGCACATTTTCGTAGAGTAACTGCCCCGCATCGAAGTAGTCGCGATGCAGGACGACCTTGTCGTCGACGATGCGCAATCGGCTGATGCCTTCCACCTGGACGGGCTGTCCGCGACGGATGCGCTTGTGCTGTAGCGTCATGGTCCAGGGCAGGCACACGCCTTGCTCGCCGCGGACCGCTTCGTCGAAGTCGAAGCTGCAACTGATAACGTTGGCATAGGCGCTGGTGAAGTACCTGCCGAGTTCGTTGAGGCCGTGGACCGAAACGAACGGATCGGTAAATATCACGTCCTGTGCGTAGACATCATCCAGCTCACCCAGTTGATGAGCCGACATTTCGTTGAACAGGGCCTTAAACCGGTCCAGACACGGGGAAAAGGTTGAACTCATGACAGCCTCCTGGCGTGTTCGCGATCCAGCTTGACGGTTTCATCCCGGATTTTTTCCGGTAAACGGTTGAGATCGTGGATGATGCCGAGTTTTTCCATGCTCCACAGCAAGTAGTAAGTCACGTCGATCTCGTACCAACGAAAACCCTGGCGGGCACTGAGGGGCCAGCGATGATGGTTGTTGTGCCAGCCTTCACCCAGGGTTATCAGCGCGAGCCAGAAATTGTTGCGGCTATCGTCCGGCGTCTCGAAACGGCGCCGTCCCCAAACGTGGGCGAGAGAATTGATGGACACGGTAGCGTGAAACAGCAGCACCGTTGAAATAAAGAAACCCCAGACGACCAGCTGCAGGCCGTTGGTGCGCAGGCCGGGCGCCCAGACCGCAAGTACTTCACCTATGCCGTAGATCAGGGCCAGGCAAGCGGCCGGCACCAGCGCATCGAAGCGATTAATGAACCGCAGTTCCGGATACTTGAGCCAGTCCCGCACCCGGCGCTCGTCCATGACAAACCCGGCATCGCAGGTGAACCAGCCGATGTGGGACCACCAGAAGCCGCCATGCTGCGGTGAATGCAGGTCTTCCGGTGCATCCGAATGCTGATGGTGATGCCGGTGGTGGGCCGCCCACCAGAGCGGACCGCGTTGGGCCGCGCTTGCGCCGAGAAGTGCAAAGACGAATTGCCACCCGCGGCTCGTCTTGAATGTCTTGTGTGAAAAATAGCGGTGATAGAAGGCGGTGATTGCAAACATGCGTAGAAGGAAAAAGGCAGCAGCAAAGCCCACGGCGAACAGGCTGACGCCGGTGTAGAAGGCCAGCAGACACAACGCATGAAGTGCTAGGAAAGGGAGCACCCTGACCGCGTTGAAGCGCCGCGAGCCACGGTCCAGGTGATCTGAATGGGCTTCAGAGTCGAACCACCTCTGAATGCTATAAAGACAATGTTGAACTCGAGTCATTGAAGTCGACGCCTTTACACGGGTAAACAGGTGGCCTGCCAGACGGCCAATTAGCGCTGTCAGCGCGGTTAATCCAACGTAAGCCTCGATCCCTGGCTTCACGTGTGGGCGGCTCTTCGCGATGGGACTCCCTGTCGATGAAAGCACTCTCGACATAAACCGAAACGACAGAAACTATACGTTTAAAACCAAATATTTGGATGCACAAAATCAAAATGGCTAACACAAGCGAGTCTGCCAATCTCATACGTTCAGTCGCGATTATCGGTTCAGGGATGAGTGGATTGACTGCTGCGACACGCCTGAAAGACGCCGGGGTGAGCGTTGTCCTCTTCGAGAAGAGCCGAGGCCCTGGCGGGCGATTGGCGGCCAAGCGAGTGGGTGATGGCGCAATCGATATCGGCGCGCAGTATTTCACGATTCGTTCCGACGATTTTCGCGAGTTCCTCGACACCTACGCTGGCAAGGATTGCTACGCTCAGTGGGACGGAAAGCTGCGTTACCAAACGCCTGATAAGCGCTGGACAGCTTTTCGCGCCAGCACGCGCTACGTTGGGGTACCGCGAATGACCGCCATTTCCCGGGCTCTGTCTGCCGGCCTGGATATCCGCTTTGAAACCCGCATCAGTCATCTCGCGCGGGACGAAAACCAGAAGTGGTTGGTATTCGATGCCGATGAACAGGTGGAAGGGCATTTCGACGCGGTTATCGTTACGACGCCGCCCGCGCAGGCCCGGGATTTAATGATCGACTCGGGGCTGGATATTTCCCTACAGGACCCGGTATTCCATGACTATCCTCTGCAGGCATGCTGGACCGTGGCCGCCCGGTTTTCCGAGCCGGTACCGTTCGACGGTGATGGGTTGAGTGCGGAGCATCCGATCCTGCAATGGGCGGCCAACAATTCAAGCAAACCTGGGCGGGCGAGCAAAGCGGACGGTGGAGTCGAAGGCGATTGGTGGGTACTCCATGCCAGGGCTGACTGGTCGGAAATGCATCAGCATGCCTCAGCAGACTGGGTCCGTGAACAGATGCTCAACGGCTTCGCTGAGGTGATCGATGCCCCAGTCCGGGCAGAGGAAAGCCGCATCCATCGCTGGCTCTACGCGAAGACTGCGAGCGACCAGAAGGCTCCAGGGCACCGCTGGTACCCGGTATTACGGGTGGGGCTTTGCGGGGACTGGCTACAGGGTGGACGCGTGGAAGGGGCATTCGAAAGCGCCGGGAGCCTGTTGGACGAGCTACGGCAACGCGGCGCCATTCGCTGAATACTCGGTTCAACGGGACCGCAGTATTTTCGGACGGCGGTAAAAATGGGTAATGGTGCCATCGCCGAACTTGGTGAAGAACGCGCTGACATCGGTAATACGCCGCAGGTGGCGTTTACCCGATACCGGTTCGCGAACCAGGACCTTGATACCGTTGAAGTTGTCCTGGATGTTGGAGAAGCGGGCACGCATCGTGCAGGTGACCACCTCCGAGCTGTCGGTGCCGAGGCTGGCGGCCAACTGCTGGCAGTGAACCTGTTGGCCAGAGGCGTCGAGGTTTTCCAGGGTGTCCAGGTGCTCTAGCTTGACGCGGTCGACGATGCACTTCGAATAGCTTTTCGGCTCCCGGCGGGCCTTGCGGCGGAATGCCTCCCAGAAGAAGTTATCGGTCAATTCGGCAAAATGATCCATCCGGCTCAGGCAGAGATCGACCCACTCGAAGGTTTCGGTATCATCGAGCACCTCGTTGATCGCTTCACGCAACAGCCAGTCAAAGCCGAGCGCGGTCTTATGCGCGTATACCTTGCGGTACATCTGGTGCCGGCTATAGACGAAGTCTTCCAGTGCTCCCAGGCCCTTATGGGTGATGGCCAAGCCAAGCCAGGGTTCCTCTACGGTCCAACCGAAACGCAGGTTGCTGAGCAGGTGATCCAGGTTGAAGCCACCGATGGTGACCGACGAGTGGAAACCATCCCGTAGCATGTAGTCCGCACGATCCGCATCGATCTCGCCGGATACGATTGACGACAGCAGGTCCATCACCAGCCGTGGTGTCGACGTGTCCTGTAGTGCACCTGCGTTGGCGTCCGGTCCTGCAATGAAGGACCAGAAGGTCTCGGCATGCTCGCAGAAGGTTCCCGACGGCGTAACGTCGGTCGTTTCCATGATGCCAAGCACGTCGTCCCGGTGGAGCCCGGCACTGGCCAGGTCGACGCTGTTCAGTACGTCATAGGCCACACGGACCGAATAGTGTTCGTGCTCCAGTTCCTCCGGCGGTTCGGCATATATACCCCGTATATCCACGTCTACCCAAAGGTCTTCGAAGCGGTTTGGGCGGGCCATCAGCTCCTTGATGCGTCGAGCCTGGGTGAACTGATGTGAAAAGCTGGAGTGTCCCGAGTCGTGCAGCAGGCAGGCCAGCCGGATGATCTTCGCCAGGTAGTCGATAGCATCCAGTTGCGTCATGGTCAGCGATACCTGGCTGCTCAATTGCCGCTCCCGCAGGTAGGCATTGATCATCGAGCGGAACATGCGGCTGCCCACGTGCATCACGCCAATGCTGTGCAGGAAGCGGGAATGGGTTGCACCGGGGAATACGAGGCTTAGGATGTCGTTCTGGCAGATGTTGCGCAGGCGCTGGAACAGCGGGTGATCGATCACCTGGATCTCATGGCGATAGAGGGGAATGCCGCCGTGAACCGGATCCATGATCAGCTTGTCATAGGCTCCAAGCAGGTCGTCAATGGCATTACGCATTACTGCAATGGCCTCCTGTGGCTGTAGCCCGTGTTTTAACCGGCTTCCGGATCAATCGACTTAACCTGACTCAGCCGACTGAGATGTTTCATCGGGTTTATCGTGTTTCAACCGGATTCCCGGGGTTACCTAAAACGCCAGGACTTTTGCAAAGCGTTGCTTGTTATATCGCACCGCCATGCCAGAATAGCGGAAAGGGCGGTACGTTGTCGTCGTTGGGAGTCCTTGATCGACCCCATCGCCGGGGTTAGGGTCGGCAGACCTGAGGATTCGCGAGTGTTGTCGGAGGTAGTATCCAATGGGATCGCGCACTGAGCGCATTCTGATCATCGATCCGGACGCCGGGGCCGCTAAGGAACTCGAACGCCTACTGGAATCCCGGGGCTTCTATGTCAGCATTCATGCCGATCTGGAGACTGCCGCCGCCCTGTTCGAAGATACACTCCCTGACGCCATCTTCGCCGATGTACCGCCCGAAGCCATTCACAAGCTTGTCCACCAACTCGACCTGGAAGACGCTTTCGTGCCTGTTGTTGCCTCCCGCGCGGCAACGTCGGCAGAAGAAGTGGTCCTGGCGCTGCGCTCTGGCGCCGCTGATTTCGTCATCAAGCCCTATCGGGATACTGAAGCACTCGACGATGTGCTCGCAAAGCTTTTCGACCGTGTGCGTGTGTCGCGGCTCAACCAGGTCTACCGGCAGGAACTGGAAGATGCGAACCGCGATCTCCGGGCGGGTATCGCCGAGCTGCGGGCCGACCAGAACGCGGGTCGGAAGGTGCAGCTCAAGATGCTACCGGATCGCCACTACGAATCGTCATGGCTTTCCATTGAGCATTTAATCAAACCATCACTGTATCTAAGTGGTGATTTTCTAGACTATTTCAAGCTCGACGATGACCGCACGCTGGTCTATATCGCCGACGTGTCCGGACACGGCGCCAGCTCTGCTTTTGTAACCGTGCTCTTGAAAAATCTGACCAATCGCCTCCAACGTAATATAAAGAGAGGCTCCAGTGATGACATCCTTCACCCGGACCGATTCCTGGAACGTATCAACTCGGAACTGCTGGATACCGGTCTGGGTAAGCACCTCACGGTGTTTGCGGGTATCATAGACAAACAGGCACGCAAACTGACGTATGCCGTGGGCGCCCATTTCCCGATGCCGATACTGGCTGACGGAAAAGGCAACTGTCGTTTTCTGGAAGGAAATGGCTTGCCGGTCGGTCTATTCGAAAATCCCCAGTGGGATCTCTACGAAACGCCGCTGGATGGCCCTTTCCGGCTGATTCTGTTTTCAGACGGGATCCTTGAAGTCATCAGGGCGAAAAACCTTGATGAAAAGGAGCAGCGACTACTTGAACTCGTTTCAGGAGGTCGTCACACTATCGCATCGCTCAGCGATGCCCTCAATCTCGATGAAATCACAGAATTACCGGACGATATTGCTATCGTGACAGTGACGGACGTAGTTGAAGGAACAGTGGCTGAAGAACCAGTGGCTGACGACCGTGAGGCAGACAACCGGGTAGCAGCGAACTGACATGTCTAGCTACAAGATATTGCAAGCTGAACAACAGGGTATTTACGTCCTCAAGTTCATCGGTGAGATCCGACTGAACTTGTGTTCGACGCTGGATAGCCTTGTCGAGTCCATCACCAGTAATCCGGAATTCCGTACGGTGGTCATCGACCTGACCGAGACCGATATCATCGACAGCACCACCCTCGGTCTCCTGGCCAAGATTGCCATGGCGGCGGAGAAACGTTCCCACTTCCTCCCCACACTGATTTCCACCAATCCCGATGTAACTCGCATCATCACCTCCATGGGCTTCGACAAGATCTTCATCATCGTGCGCGAGCCCGCTTCGCGTATTGAAGAGCTGGAGGAGATTCCGGTGCTGCGCGCCAGCGAACAGCAGGTTCGGGATAAGGTGCTCGATGCTCACAGGATCCTTATGGGCATGAACAGTCGGAATCGGGAGGAGTTCAAGAATCTGGTACGGGCACTGGAGTGTGAAGAATCCTGACCGGCCCATCTTAATTACGGATTCGGCAGTTTCCGATCCTGCAATCCTGGATCCATGCAGCCGTTTGGGTGCGTGTCCTGACTCTTGGCGCAGCCGACATTAACGTCAGGGAAAGTGCGCCGACAGTATCCATCTTCATATACCTGGCCCTATAACCATCACGGAATTTTCATGTCTGAACAAACTTCATCAGCCCGTCAGCATTCGTCCGAGGAGACCATGGACGTAGCCGTATTGGGCGGCGGCAGCTTCGGTACGGCGATGACGAAGGTGTTGGCAGAGAATGGCCACCGCGTACATTTCTGGATGCGCGATGAGCACCAGGTGAAGGAAATTCGCGAGACCGGGATCAACAGCCGTTACATGCCGGATGTCTCGTTGTCGGGCGACATTCTGCCGACAACCGATCTCGAGGCCGCCGTCGCTGGTGCCGTGGCGGTTTTCGTGGCTATTCCCAGTAAAGCCTTCCGCACCGTTATCCGTGAACACGCTGGTGCTTTCGAAGCCGGACAGGCCGTGATCAGCCTGACCAAGGGTATCGAGAAGGACGGCTTTCGCCTGATGAGCGAGATCCTTCAGGAAGAGATTCCCAGGTCGAAGATCGGTGTGTTGAGCGGGCCCAACCTGGCTCAGGAAATCGCCAACCGTGATCTTACGGCGACCGTGATTGCCGCCAAGGACCCGGACGTTCGTAACGTGGTTCAGTCGCTGTTGGGCTGCGAATATTTCCGTGTCTATGCCAATGTCGATGTCTATGGCGTTGAACTGGCCGGGGCGCTGAAGAATATCTACGCTATCGTGGCCGGTCTTGCCTCGGCACTGGATCTCGGCGAAAACGCAAAGGCCATGCTGATTACCCGCAGCCTGGCGGAGATGAGTCGTTTTGCCGTCAGCCTGGGTGCCAATCCCATGACCTTTATGGGGCTGGCTGGCGTGGGGGACCTGATCGTGACCTGCAGCTCGTCCAAAAGCCGGAACTTCCGCATCGGCTATGCTGTCGGTAAGGGGCAGGGGCTGGATGAGGCCGCGGCCGAGTTGGGCCAGGTGGCAGAAGGTATCCGCACGTTGCTGCTGGTTAAGGAGAAGGCGGAGGACATGGGCGTTCCGATGCCGTTGGTCGGAGGCATGTACAAGATTCTCTACGGCGGCGCCGCGATTCGAGACGTTATCAATGGCTTGATGATGGCCGTGCAGAATTCGGACGTGGAGTTCATCCTGCCACGAACGACATCCTCTTAACCGGCTGATCACGCAAGAAAGGCGAACATTCAAGAAGGCCTGGAGGAAAGGAGGGCTCGGTGTACCTGATTATCATGCGCCATGGAGAAGCAGGCTGGCATAGCCTGGATCAGGCCCGCGAACTCACCGAGTCAGGTCGGATGGGCAGTGCGCGGGTGGCCAGCCAAATTGCCTCGTCGCGCTGGCGTCCGGACGTGATCTGGTGCAGCACGCTGGTTCGCGCCGAGCAGACCGCGTCGATCGTTTCCGAAGTCCTCAACGTCCCCATACTCGAACGTCCCTTCCTGACGCCCGACGACGATCCCGGCGAATGCCTGGATGCCCTTTTAGCGGAGCAGGAGGCGTTGCCCGAAACCCTGATGATCGTCTCCCACATGCCGCTAGTGGGTGCGCTGTCCACGCTTTTTGTGGATGGGCATCGCCGGGGCATCCCTTTTATGACCAGTCAGGCATTGGTGCTGGACCTACCGATTATTGGTCCTGGCTGCGGCGACCTCAAGGCCCAGTTCCTGGCCTGAGGCCGCTCCATCGTAGGCACATTATCAGAATCAGATATCGGGTCTATCCTGACCCTACCGTAAACACTCGGCCACACGCTCGACAGCTCGTTCAATGACGGCGTCGGATGTGTAGCAGTGAGGCGAGAACCTTACGCCGCCGCCCCGGCTGGCGCAAATAACGTTACGCGCCATCAGGTCCTGGTATAGCACTTGTGAGTCATACCCCTCGACCCGAAAGGTCAGGATGCCGGACTGACGGTGCGCTTCACGTGAAGAAAGAATTTCAATTCCCCGGATTTTTTGCAGTTCCTCCTCGAGTGTCTCGGTGCGGTCGAGCACCAGCGATGCCACCTTGTCCATGCCGATTTCGAGTAACAGGGCAGTGCTGGCTTCAAGTGCGTGTGCGCCCATAGAGTTGGGGCTGCCACATTCGAACCGGGTTGCATCTTCCGCAACCTGCCAGCCTTCCTGGGAGAAGTCGCCGCGCTTCTCGATCATGTGCCAGCCGAATTCCGTCAGCTTGAGCTGGTCGCGCAGATTCGGTCGGACGTAGAAGACGCCAAGCCCTTCGGGCCCGAGCAGCCACTTGTGACCGTCTGCCATAGTAAAGTCGATATGTGCCCGCTGTACGTCCAGGGGAAAGGCACCGAGACTCTGGATTGAATCCACGCAGAACAGCACATCCGCCTCCCTGCAGGCGCGACCCAGCCGCTCCAGGTCCAGGCGCAGCCCCGTACCGTATTGCACGGAGCTAATGGCAAGCATGCGGGTACTCGGGTTGAACGCGTCGATCAGCGCCGCCTCACAGTCCTCCGTATCCAGGCTGACGACCCGGACCCGAACACCCTGGTCGGCCAGCGACTCCCACACGATACGGTTGGAGGGGAATTCCTGGTCGGAAATGACAATCTCGTCGCCCGCCTGCCAGTCCAGACCGTAAGCGACGAAAGACAGGGCTTCAGAGGTGCTCTTGACCAGTGCGATATCGCTCAACGATGGCGCGTTAATTAGGTGGGCGAGATTCTGTCGAAGCTGCTTTTCCACAGCCATCCAGCGTGGGTAGTGGGCGGCACCCCGATGCGCGTTTTGCCGGGCGAAGCGTTCGACGGCCTCAGCGCTGCGCGCGGGCCAGGGCGCTACCGCCGCGTGGTTGAGATAGCAAAGATCTTCATCCAGTTTAAATTCGGCATCCAAGTCCATGATTTTAAATACACCTGATCGTGACATCCTTGGAGCAGGGCATTGAAAGTGCGCCCGAGGGCTCCCATATAGAATACTTCGCAGACACTATCACATCCTTTGGCTCGACGGCGTCCCCAGGAATATTCATCTGTGAGGTATCTGGCCTGTGGCGCACACCATTGGCAGGACAACAGGCACGAGGAGCAGTGCATGGCGAATGACGAGACCCAACGTATTGAAGAGCAGTTAAAAGCGGCACGCAGTGCCTTCGACGGGCGGCCGCCGATCGAGAAATGGGACCCGGAGTTTTCCGGTGACATCGACATCCATATCCAGCGGGACGGAACCTGGCTGTTCAAGGGAAACCCCCTGGCCAGGGAGGCCATGATGCGATTGTTCTCGACCATTCTTCGCCGGGAAGCGGATGGCGAATACTACCTGGTCACGCCGGTGGAAAAATGGCGCCTGACTGTTGAGGATGCTCCGCTCGTCGCCCATAGCTTGGAAGTGCAGGGCGAGGGCCAATCGCAACAGCTACTGCTCACGCTGAACACCGGCGAAACGCTTCTTGTGGGGAAGCAGCATCCGTTGCGTGTGGAAACCTATCCTGAGTCCGATGAACCGCGTCCGCTAGTTTCGGTCATGCATGGTCTCGACGCCCGCCTGGTTACAGCCGCCTACTATGACCTCGCCGAGTACGTGACTCCAAAACCCGGTGACGAAAGCCTATTGGGGGTATGGAGCGATGGAAATTTCTACGAATTGGGGCGGGAGGGTTGAAAAACCGGCTGCGAATCTCAACCTCTGGTAGCGAATGGCAACAGACCTTTGTTACGCTGTTCGGATGTCAATTGTTAACAAGCTCGTTGACGAGCTTGGCTCTCTAACGAGGGTGGGTGGTCGTTAGTCCCTCTGTGCAGTCCGCCTGTTCAAGATTACTTTCGATTGCCTGACACACACTTAAAATTTGCGGCACGCAAGGAGAACTCATGGCCCAACCTCGTGTTGTTACTATTCACTATACGCTCACCAACGATCAGGGTGAGCAGCTCGACTCTTCCCGCGTGGAAGGTCGTGATCCGTTGACTTACCTCGAAGGCGCACAGAACATCATCGGTGGCCTCGAGTCCGCCCTCAACGAGAAAGACGCGGGTGAACAGGTCAAGGTTACCGTGGAACCGTCCGAAGGCTACGGCGAAGTGAACGAAGAACTGATACAGCCGGTACCGCGCACTGCCTTCGAAGGTGTAGACACCATCGAGCCGGGCATGCAGTTCCAGGCCCAGACTCCAGGCGGCCCGCAAGTTGTCCGTGTGGTTGAGGTCGAAGAAGAGACCGTAACCATCGATGCCAACCACCCGTTGGCCGGCGAGACACTGCACTTCGATGTGGAAGTCATCGAAACGCGGGAGCCGACCGAGGAAGAGGTTGAGCACGGTCACGTGCACTGATTCTCGGATCGACTTCGAAAAGCGGCTAATTCAGCCGCTTTTTTTATGTCTGGCTGATTGATCTGCAGCTCTATTGGAATTTTCAGCAGGCATAAAAAGTTTCATCGCGGATTAGCGTGACGGGGAGCCCGGAGCCCCCGCACGAGTCGTAAGACCATGGGTGCCTTCGGCGCCTCAGAAGCTGAAGCATCTGCTACATGGTCGAGTTATCTGGAAAATGTAGTCTCACGCTTCAGAGCAGCCCGCCGGGCTGCCCATTCCCGGAAGGCTTTGCGTTACGCGGATTCCCGCTAAAGTGCGATGAACTATAAAAAAGGCGACTCCGCAGAGTCGCCTTCAAAACGATCCGATTTACATGTTCGGATAGTTGGGGCCGCCACCGCCTTCCGGCGTTACCCAGGTGATATTCTGGGCGGGGTCCTTGATGTCGCAGGTCTTGCAGTGGACGCAGTTCTGGGCGTTGATCTGGAACCGCTTGCCGCTGCCGTCATCCTTTTCCACCACCTCGTACACGCCTGCAGGGCAATAACGCTGGGCCGGTTCGTCGTACTTCGGCAGGTTATGCTCAATCGGGATATTGGGGTCGGTGAGCTTCAGGTGAACCGGCTGATCTTCCTCGTGGTTGGTGTTGGAAATGAAGACCGAAGACAGACGGTCGAAGGTCAGCGTGTTATCCGGCTTCGGATAGTCGATCTTCTTGGCCTGATCGGCGGATTTGAGCGTCGCGTAGTCCGGCGTGGTGTCGTGGAAAGTCATCGGTAGGCTGCGACGCAGGATATTCTGCTCGAAGAAGGCAATGCCGCCACCGACGATATTGCCGTACTTGTGCATGGTCGGGCCGAAGTTGCGCTCGTCGTACAACTCTTTATAGAGCCAGCTGTTTTTGAAGCGGTCCTGGAAGCTCGTGATTTCCTCACCGGACTTGCCTTCCTTAAGCGCTTCGAACACCGCTTCGGCACCCAGCAGGCCCGACTTCATGGCTGTATGTGAGCCCTTGATCTTGGAGCTGTTCAGCGTACCGGCATCGCAACCCAGCAATAGACCGCCCGGGAAGCTCATCTTGGGCAGGGAGTTGAAGCCCCCCTTGGTAATCGCACGGGCGCCATAGGAGACGCGCTTGCCGCCTTCCAGGTGCTTGCGGATTTCCGGGTGCAGTTTCAGGCGCTGGAACTCCTGGAACGGACTCATGTGCGGGTTGCTGTAGGACAGGTCCGAAATCAGACCCACGTAAACCTGGCCGTTTTCCAGGTGATACAGGAAGGAACCGCCGGTGGTGCCGGACTCGTTCAGCGGCCAGCCGGTGGTATGGACGACCAGACCCGGTTCGTGTTTGGCCGGATCGATATCCCACAGCTCCTTGATACCGATACCGTAGTGCTGCGGATCCTTGCCTTCGTCCAGCTTGAAGTCGTTGATCAGGCGTTTGCCCAGATGGCCACGGCAGCCTTCGGTGAACAGGGTGTATTTGGCACGCAGCTCCATGCCCGGCATATAGCCTTCTTTTTCGCTACCGTCGCGGGCCACGCCCATGTCACCGGTAATGATGCCCTTGACCTGGCCATCTTCTACGATGGACTCGGAGGCGGCAAAGCCGGGGTAGACTTCCACGCCCAGACCCTCGGCCTGTTCGGCGAGCCAGCGGCACAGATTGCCGAGGCTGATAATATAGTTACCGTGGTTGTGCATGTTGCGCGGGACAAAGGCGTTCGGCACCTTGGTGGCTGAATCCTGCCCGCGCAATACGAAGATGTCGTCGCGGGTAACCGGAGTATTCAGCGGGGCGCCCTTTTCTTTCCAGTCCGGGAAGAGTTCGTTCAGGGCGGTGGGCTCGAACACGGTGCCGGCCATGATGTGGGCGCCGACCTCGGAGCCTTTCTCGACGACACAGACAGTGAGTTCTTCGCCGGATTCCTGCGCCATCTGCATGATACGGCAGGCCGCGGACAACCCCGCAGGGCCTGCGCCGACGATCAGAACATCAAATTCCATCGATTCGCGTTCCACGTTGGTCTCCTCAAACTTCGTTGTGGATATTGGGATTCGACGCGCATCTATGAGGCGGCGAAGAAGAATCCTGTTCTCTCTAATTTTTCAGTGCGACAGTCTCTCAGTACAAGCGTTTCAGAGCGAGCGCTTCGATACGGCTGTTGTCCGTGCGAATTTTTCAGCGTGGCAGCGGGCAGCAAGATGACCAAAGTGAACCAGCTGGTTCGCACAGCGGTATCGATTAATCACTCTGCGAATGGTTATAATACCGAAATCGCGTCGGATAAACGACCATTTCGCCGCTGAACGTCTTGTGTCACGGGGCCAAAGGATACAATATTCTAAAAGTCAAACAAACGTTTGTTTGAAAATGGCCCTGCCTGGTGGCATTGTGTGGCTTCGGCCCGATAATCCGAAGGGGCTTTTAACGGGCAACGGGCGCCATTGTAATACTGCTGGCGACGGCTGTGTAATGTCTGTGCAGCTATTGACCCTCCTGGGCTTTGTGGTCAGTATTATGGCGCTTTTAAGTAAGGGGCATCTTCGATACTGCTCCAACAGTTCAACGTGCTTGGCGTGAGAGAGACGCAGGCGCTGTTGGCTTGAGGTCTGACGCAGAGAGCTGGAAAAGCCGGGTAAGCAGGACCTCGACGAAACCGTACGATGAGTCTGTGGACGAATCGATGCGACAGGAATCATAGTGCTCTGGCGGTCCCACAGGATCCGAGCTCTGTTGATTGCGAGTCATTAAACCCATCGTAGAAGAACGAGGAATCTATGAAGGTTCTGGTCGCTGTTAAACGAGTAATCGACTACAACGTAAAGGTTCGCGTCAAGCCGGACAACACCGGCGTCGATCTTGCCAACGTCAAGATGGCAATGAACCCCTTCTGTGAAATCGCGGTTGAAGAAGCGGTTCGCCTGAAAGAGAAAGGGGTTGCCACTGAAATCGTTGTGGTCTCCATCGGTCCCAAGGCCGCTCAGGAACAGATCCGTACCGCATTGGCCCTCGGTGCCGACCGCGGTATCCACGTCGAGACCGACGAGGAAGTCCAGTCCCTGGAAGCCGCCAAGCTGCTGAAGGCGGTTGTCGAGAAAGAAGAGCCCAAGCTGGTAATCCTCGGCAAGCAGTCCATCGACACCGACAACAACCAGACTGGCCAGATGCTGGCTGCGCTGACCGGCATGGGTCAGGGCACCTTCGCTTCTGAAGTGGCGGTTGAAGGCGAGAAGGTCAACGTGACCCGTGAGGTCGATGGTGGCCTGGTCACGGTTTCCCTCAACCTGCCGGCCGTCGTTACCACGGATCTGCGTCTGAACGAACCGCGTTACGCTTCGCTGCCCAACATCATGAAGGCCAAGAAGAAGCCGCTCGACAGCATGAGCCCGACGGATCTGGGTGTTGATGTGGCTCCTCGTCTGTCCACCCTGAAAGTTGAAGCACCGGCGGCCCGTAAGGGCGGCATCAAGGTTGCTGACGTGGCAGAACTGGTCGATAAACTGAAGAACGAAGCGAAGGTGATCTAAATGAGCATCCTAGTCATTGCTGAACATGACAACAGCAGCCTGAAGTCGGCCACCCTGAACGTCGTGGCCGCGGCCAAGGCTGTGGGTGGTGACATCGACGTTCTGGTTGCCGGCGAGAACTGTAGCGCCGTGGGTGAAGCGGCTAGCAAGATCGAGGGCGTGAACAAGGTCCTGGTTGCCGACAATGCTGCTTATGGTCACTTCCTGGCGGAGAACCTCTCGCTGCTGGTCTCCGAAGTGGGTAAGAACTACGGCCACATTTTTGCTGCTGCCGGAACCACTGGTAAGGATTTCATGCCGCGCGTTGCCGCACTACTGGATGTCGCCCAGGTGTCCGACATCATGAGCGTCGAGTCCGAAGACACCTTCGTGCGTCCGATCTACGCCGGTAACGCCTTGGCGACCGTCAAGAGCAGCGACAGCATCAAGGTTGTCACCGTGCGTCCGACCGCGTTCGACCCGGTTGCCGGCGAGGGCGGTTCTGCGTCTGTCGAGTCTGTAGATGGCGCGCACGATGCGGGCGTATCTTCTTTCGTCAGCGAGCAGTTGGCCGAGTCCGACCGTCCGGATCTGGGCAGTGCCGGCATCGTTGTCTCTGGTGGTCGTGGCATGCAGAACGGCGAAAACTTCCAGATGCTGGAAAAAGTCGCTGATGTGCTGGGCGCCGCTGTTGGTGCGTCCCGTGCCGCGGTTGATGCCGGCTTCGTACCCAACGACATGCAGGTCGGTCAGACCGGTAAGATCGTCGCGCCGCAGCTGTACATCGCCGTCGGTATTTCCGGTGCGATCCAGCACCTGGCAGGTATGTCCGACTCCAAGGTGATCGTTGCGATCAACAAGGACGAGGAAGCGCCGATCTTCCAGGTGGCTGACTACGGCCTCGTTGCGGACCTGTTCGAAGCGGTACCGCAGCTTGAAGAAGAGTTGAAGAAAGTTCTCTAAAGAGCTGATTCGACTAAAAAAGGGCGCTGATGCGCCCTTTTTTATGGTTCATCGCGGGTTAGCGTGACGGGGAGGCCGGGAGGCCTCCGCACGAGTCGTATGACCATGGGCACCTTCGGCGCCTCAGAAGCTGAAGCATCTGCTACATGCTCGAGTTATTTGGAAAATGTAGCCGACGCTTCAGCTTCGGAGCAGCCCGGCGGGCTGCCCATTCCCTGAATGCTTTCCGTTATACGGATTCCCGCTAAGGTGCGATGGACCTTTTTATTGTCCCGGAATCTATTCCGAAGCCCCGTCACTCAACAGCAACGGATTGATAAAGTGACCGATCCGTCACGTGAAGCCGACTTGAAATCGCTGGCCGAAAATCCATGTAGGCCAGGATATCCCGATCCAGATCCAGGCCTGGCGCGATCTCGATCAGCTCGAGTCCGTTCACGGTAAGCTGGAACACGCAGCGTTCGGTGATGTAGAACACCCGTTGGCCGCGCTCCAATGCATAGCGACCATTGAAGGTCATATGCTCCACCTCTCTAACGAACTTGCGTCCCTTTCCACCCTGATTGATGTGCAGACCCGCATCTTCGATCAGAATGTCCTGCGGCCCAGCTTCGAACGTCCCCATGAAGAACACCTCACGTGCGTTCTGGCTAATGTTGATAAAACCACCTGCGCCGGAGAGCCGCGTCCCGAATCGGCTAACGTTCACGTTGCCTGCACTGTCGACCTGGGCCATACCGAGATAGGCCTGATCCAGCCCGCCTCCGTCGTAGAAATCGAACTGGGCTGGTTGATCGATAATGGCCTCGGCATTAGCCGCCGCACCGAAGCTGAGCCCACCGGCCGGGCGCCCGCCAATGGCACCAGGCTCGATCGTCAGCGTGATTTTGTCTAGCAGGCCCTTATCCGCTGCCACCTCGGCTACCAGTTCAGGCATGCCGATGCCAAGGTTAACCACCGAATCCGGCTTCAGGTGCTCCGCAGCGCGACGACCGATCAGCTTCCTGATGGATAGCGGTTCTCCGCCCATAAGCGCAGGGAGACGAATTTCACCCGTGTAAGCCGGGTTGTATGGCTCCGCGAAGGTCTGCAGGTGCTCCGATGGATCCGCAAGGATGATGTGATCCACCAGGATGCCCGGAATATGAACGCGCTCGGCATGGAGCTGATGGCGTTCTGTAAGCCGCTCGACCTGAACGAATACCTGCCCGCCGGAATTGTGCACCGCCTGGGCGATCGCCAGGCTTTCGAGCGGCAGGGCCTCCCGTTCCATGGTGATATTGCCCCGGGCATCGGCCGTGGTGCCGCGCAAGAAGGCCACCTGGATCGGAAAAGTCGGGTAGAACAGGTATTCCCGGCCGCGAACGCTCATCAGCTCTACCAATTCTTCCTGGGTCTTTTCATTGATGCGGCCGCCGCCGTGACGGGGATCGACGAACGAGTGTAGACCCACATGGGTGAGCATTCCGGGCTTTCCTGCGGCGATATCGCGATAGAGCTGTGCGATAACCCCCTGTGGCAGGTTATAGGCCTCGATCCGGTTTTCGCAGGCGAGGGCGCCGAGTTTGGGAACCAAACCCCAGTGGCCGCCAATCACACGTTTCACCAGGCCTTCATGGGCCAGGTGATTGAGGCCGCGTTCCTTGCCATCACCCTGGCCGGCGGCATAGACGAGAGTGAGGTCGCGTGGCTCATTCGCTGCGACGAAGCGCTCCTCAAGTGCCCGCGCCAACGCCTCGGGAAAGCCGATGCCGACGAAACCGCCGGTCGCCATTGTGGCGCCGCTGGGTACCTTGGCGGCGGCTTCTTCAGCGGTGAGAAGTTTGGGATGTGTCATTGTTATTGTTCTCCTATTGTCCGCTGTAGGCCTGTTCCGGGAGCCAGGTCACCAGGGTTGGCCAGATGAAGATGATGGCCAGCACCGTTACTTGCAGCGCGATGAAGGGCATGACGCCGCGGTAAAGCGTTTTCACACCCACGGAGGGTGGGGCGACGCCCTTGCAGTAGAACAGCGCGAAGCCAACGGGTGGTGTCAGGAAGGAGGTCTGCAGACATACCGCAAACAGCACCGTAAACCACACCAGGTCGTAGCCCATACTGACGATAACCGGGGCGACCAGCGGCAGGATAATCAGCGTGATCTCGATCCAGTCGAGCACGAAGCCCAGCAGGAACGTCAGCAGCAGGATACAGATCACCACGCCGGCCGGACCGAACGGTAGGCTCGCCAGGGCTTCCTCGATCATCGCATCGCCACCCAGGCCGCGCAGGACCAATGAAAATGCCGTCGCACCGATCAGCAGCGCAAAGATAAACGCAGTCGTCTGGCTGGTTTCCCGGCAGACTTCGCGCAGCACTTGCAGGTTCAGACGTTTGTTGATCAGGGCCAGGAGCGTGGCACCAAACGCGCCCACGCCTGAGGCTTCAGTTGGTGTTGCAATACCGGCGAAGATACTGCCCAGCACCGCGAGAATGAGCAGTGCCGGGGGCAGGATGGATTTCACTGCGTCGAAGATGATGCCGAGGGTGATGGACTCGGCATCGTCGCCTGCCGGCGCTACGTCCGGATGAATCCAGCCACGGAAAACGATATAGAGCACGAAAACCACACCGAGTATGGCGCTGGGGAACACCGCGCCCATAAACAGGTCGCCGACCGACATTGCGAGCTGGTCAGCCATCATGACGAGCATGATCGACGGCGGCATGAGTATGCCGAGCGTCCCCACGGCACACACAGTGCCTACGGCGAGCTCTGGCTGGTACTGGCGCTTGAGCATGACAGGCACCGCCAGCAGCGTCAGCAGTGCTACAGAGGCCCCTACGATGCCTGTGGAGGCGGCGAGCAGCAGGCCGATAATGACCACGGCGATGGCCGTTCCGCCGTTCAGGCGTCCAAACAGGCGCGATACGTTGAGCATCAGTTTCTCGGCCATACCGGAGCGGTCCAGCATCTGCCCCATAAAGACGAACATGGGTATGGCAACCAGGACCCAACTGCTCATGGTGCCCCAGATCCGCTCGATCGACAGGGAGAAGTAGCTCCAGTCGATAGCGATAAAGGTATCCAGATACATGTCCGAGAGCATCGCCAGCCCGGTAAAGGCCACTGCAACGCCGCCCAACACCCACGCAATGGGAAAGCCGGTAAAGATCAGCAGGATAAAGGCTACGAACATGCCGACGGCCAGGAGCTCATTGATGTCCATGTTGCGCCTCCGCTCCGAACAGGAAAGCCAGCAACCGGACCAGACGCGAGAACGCCGCGATCAGCAACAACCCGAGACCGATGGGCAGGGTGCTCTTGACGATCCAGCGCTGGCTCAGCCCGCCGGGTGCGCTGGAGGCTTCATTCATGGTCCAGGAATCGATCACGTAGGGCACCGCGAAGTACAGCAGCAACCCAATGAAAGGTGCGAGGATGAAGAGTAGGCCAAAGAGTTCGATCCATGCCTGGGCCCGGTAGCTGATTCGTTCACGGATCAGGTCCACGCGGACATGGCTGTCCCAGAGCAGGGCGTAGGACAGGGCGAACAGAAACCCCGCCGAATAGATGTGCCACTGCAGTTCTTCGAGCTCGATGAAGCCTTGGGCAAACACATAGCGGCTCACTACATTGACGATGATGATCATCATCAGGATGGGCCAGAGCCATGCACTTAGACGGCCAAAACCCTGGATCACGCTATCGAGAGCCCGGGATAGGGAAGTGTGGGGCAGGTATTCGCCCGAAAGCCCCTGCGGCGCCGGCTCGAGTTCGAGTCGGTCCGTATCAGTGGAAACGGTCATGCTAATCTCCGGAAATGCAGGCAGACAGCTGGCTCGAGGAGCCAGCAATCAGTGCGCGAGACCCGGAAGCGCCCGATGGGCAAATCCGAACCTCGTGCGGGTACGCTGGTTGAGGCTTAGAAGTCCCGGGGCAAGTAGCCCAGGTCCTGCCAACGCTCGTACTGGTCCTGAAAGGCTTGCTGGCTCTTCAGCACGCGGGCGAAGTCTTCGTCCTTATCGGCTTCGCTCTGCAGCACCTTGTCGGTGACCTCTTCGAGTTCACGGAGAATAGGTTCAGGCAGCTTGCGGGTCTGGGCGCCCTGTTCCTCGAGGAACTCGATAGCCTCGCCCTGGAATGCCTCGCTGCGTGCCAGGTTGCGGGTGACGCCGGCCTGACAGGTCAGGTTGATCAGGGTCTTGTCCGCGTCGCTGATGGAATCCCACTTGTCCTTATTGACGATCAGGTGGAATGCGGCGAAGGGCTGATGCCAACCGGGGAAGTAGTTGTATTTGGCCACTTCATAGAAGCCGAGCTGCTTGTCGACTGTTGGGAGGGAGAACTCAGACGCGTCGATGGCACCTTTCTCAAGGGCCTGGAAGATCTCACCGCCGGGCAGCACGGTCACTGACGCGCCCAATTCCTGGAGGATCCGGCCACCAATACCGGCATAGCGGATCTTTAGGCCGTTGATGTCTTCCAGGTTGGTGATTTCCTTGTTGAACCAGCCACCGGTTTCGGGGCCGGTCAGACCACAGAGCACCGGGTGGACGTTGTTCTTGTGGTAGATGGACTCGGCCAGTTCCTGACCTTCGCCGTCATACCACCATGCCATGTACTCCCAGGGCTCCATGCCGAACGGTACGGCGGAGAACAGCACTGACGACGGGATCTTGCCCTGGTCGTAGCCAATCCAGGTGTAGCCGGCTTCGAGCTTGCCGGTACGAACCGCGTCGGTGATATTCAGGGTCGGGACCAGTTTGTTGGGTTCGAAATGCTTGATGATGACGCGATTGTCGGTCGCCTCACTCAGGTCTTCGAGTACGCCGGGAATGGTATCGCCCAGGGCAGGGAGGTTACTGCCGTACGCAGCCTGCATTTTCCAGCGAACCTTGTCCTGAGCTATGGCCGGTACTGATGCAACCGCCGCGGCCAGGCCGCAGGCAGACAGGAAGGCGAGGGTTTTGCTCGTCGTTGTCATTATCTATACCTCTATTGTTGTTGTGTACGCAGGGATCAGATCTGCGCTTATATAAGTACAAACCCTGTGCCAGTTAATGAATATTCAACAAAAACAGAGGTATACGTAATTTTTGCGGATCATGACTAGAAAAATGTCCGGAACCCCGGACACTTTATATCGAAGAATGCGCGGATAAGGTGAGCTGGCGTGTTTAATCGGTGTCATGAAAAACAGACACTGTCCGTGAATCCGGACAATGCGCTTCTCGATTCTGATTGGCCTTACAGTCTATAACCCGTATCGGGCCATTTTCTCGTAAAGACTGGCGCGGGAAATACCCAGTGCCCTTGCAGCCTGGGAGCGATTATTGTTGGTTGTTTCCAGGGCCTTGCGAATGCCATCCCGTTCGGCACGGGCGATGGTACTCTGGAGCGGTTCGATTACGGTGTCCTCCCGCTGCTCGGGAAGCCGTTCAGTCGATGGTAGGAAGTCCTCGGCCTGGAGAGTCGAGCCCTGGGCGAAGATAAACGTTCGCTCCAACGTGTTCTGCAGTTCCCGCACGTTGCCGGGCCAATCGTAATCACGTAGGTAGGCCAGGGCACTTTCGCTGAGCCATTTCGGGGCCATCCCGAGGTTGTGGGCAATACGTTCGATCATTGTCCCTGCCAGTAGCTCGATGTCCACCGCGCGTTCCCGCAGCGGCGGCACGACAATCGGCAGGACGTTGAGCCGGTAGTAGAGGTCGGCACGGAACTCCCCGACATCCACCATGGCCTTGAGGTCCTTGCTGGTGGCAGCGATGACCCGCACGTCCACCCGGATCACTTCGTTTGAGCCCAGTGGCTCGAACTCCTGCTCCTGCAATACCCGGAGCAGTTTGCTCTGGAGGCTTTGGGGCAGATCCCCCACTTCGTCCAGGAACAGAGTACCCTTGTTGGCCAGTTGGATCTTACCCTTGCGGCCTTTGCGGTCGGCGCCGGTGTACGCGCCAGGCGCAACGCCGAAGAATTCCGCTTCCATCAGGTTATCGGGCACCGCAGCCATATTGATGCCCACGAATGGGCGCTCGGCACGGACGGAGGCGTGGTGGATGGCGTGGGCCAGCACTTCCTTGCCGGTGCCCGTTTCACCCAGCAGGAGTACTGTGGTGTCCAGTTCAGCTGCTCTGCGCGCTCGTTGCAGGAGCTGCTCCACGGGCTCGCTCTGGCCAATGAAGTCGGCGAAGGTGTACTTGGTGTCGCGCATGCTGGCGAGCTGTTTTTCGGCAGTGCTGGGTACGCCGCGGAGCCGGCCGTACTTCTCGACAAACGCCTTCAGGTAGTCCATGTCCTTATAGAACACGAACCCGATGCCGCCAATAACCTGGTCTTCCTGGTCGCGAATGGGGATGCGGGTGACCACCATCCAAGTCTCCCTGACCCGCAGCAGGTCCAGCAGGATAGGCTGGCCGCTACTGACCACCTGGCGCATCATGCTGTTGGGGATGAGCTCCTCCACCGGCATACCCTTGACCGCCCGTAACGGATCGATACCGAGTACTTCGCGGTACTTGTCGCTGATCCAGAGGATGTGGGCGTGGTCATCGACAATCACGCTGCCTTCGCAAATGTGGTCGAGCAAAGTCAGCAGCGGACTTTCCGACAGGTCGTTCAGGTCTTTCAGGGTAAAGCCGGTGGCTCGGGTCATGGACGTCTCTACTGCTGCAACTCTGGAATATTCTCGAAATGTTTCAGTGCCTCGGGGTTGGCCAAGGCGTCCTGGTTCTTCACCGGTTCACCGTGCACCACGTTACGCACGGCCAGTTCGACGATCTTGCCGCTGATGGTGCGGGGAATATCCGGGACCTGGATAATTCGCGCAGGCACATGGCGTGGTGTCGTGTTGCTGCGAACGGTCTGGCGAATCGTCTGGGCCAGCTCGTCATCCAGGGTCACGCCTTCCCGAAGGCGAACAAAGAGGACGACGCGTACATCGTCTTCCCATTGCTGACCGATGGCGAGTGACTCCAGAACAGCGTCCACCTTTTCCACCTGGCGGTATATCTCGGCGGTACCGATTCGCACACCGCCCGGATTGAGCGTGGCGTCTGAGCGGCCGTGGATCAGCACACCCCTTTGCTCGGGCGTGGTCTCCGTTTTCGGGTGAATGCTGAGTTCGCCGTAGTCGCCATGGGCCCACACGCAGGGGAAGCGGCTAAAGTAGGCATCCCGGAAACGTTCGTTATCCGGATCGTTCCAGAACCCGACCGGCATGGACGGGAAGGCGTTGCGGCAGATCAGCTCGCCCTTGCCCTCATCGAGAGGATTGCCATCGTCGTCCACGAAGGCGACGTCCATGGCCAAACTGACGCACTGCAGTTCGCCCCGGTACACCGGCAGGTTCGGATTGCCCAGCGCAAAGCAGGCGACGATATCGGTGCCGCCGGAAATACTGGACACGCAGACGTCGGGCTTAACGTCCCGGTACAGGTAGTCGAAGCTTTCATGGGAGAGCGGGCTGCCGGTGGAGAGCAGGGCATCCAGGTGTTCGAGATTGTGGCTCTGGGCAGGTTTCAGGCCGGCCTTTTCGCAGGCTGCGTAGTACTTGGCACTGGCACCGAAGATTCGGACCTGTTCCTTCTCCGCGATGTCCCAGAGCACCGACGGTTCCGGTGAGAAAGGCGAGCCATCGAAGAGCACAAGCGTGGCGCCGAGGCCCAAACTGCTGACCAGCCAGTTCCACATCATCCAGCCGCAGGTGGTGTAATAGAACATGCGGTCGCCGGCCCTCAGGTCCGTATGCAGGGCCAACTCCTTGATGTGCTGCATCAGCGTGCCGCCGATGCCGTGCACGATGCACTTGGGGACGCCTGTGGTGCCGGACGAGTACAGGATATACAGCGGCGAATTGAAGGGCAGTCGAGTGTAGTGCGTCTCCGGGGTCGTTTGCAGCGCATCGTCCCAGTCGATGCCGGACACCTCCGGCGACCAGGGGCACTCGCTGTGATTGTCGATCCGGATCAGGCGCTTCAGGGCCGGGAGTTTTTCGACAATGTCCGCAACCCGCTGCCGGGTATCGATCACCTTACCGTTATAGGTGTAGCCGCTTATTGCAATCAGAACTTTGGGTTCGATCTGGCCGAACCGATCGATGACGCCGTTAAGGCCAAAGTCCGGTGAGCAGGACGACCAGACCGCGCCCAACTGGCTGGCGGCCAGCATGCCCACAACCGCTTCAATCCCGTTTGGAACGAAACCGGCAACACGGTCACCTGCTTCTACGCCCTGGGTTTTGAGATAGCCGGCCAGGGCTTGGGATTTATGGCGTAGGTCCGCAAAGGTAACGATTCGGCGGCGTCCATCCTCACGGTGTTCGATGATAGCGACTGCATCCGGATTGCCCCGCGCCAACAGGTTCTCGGCGAAGTTGATACGGGTTTCCGGGAAGAACCGCTGTCCCACCACGTCGGCGCCGGTCTCGATATCCGGGCCGCTCCAATCCGCCAGAACGCCATACTCATCGGCCAGTTCACGCCAGAATGTCGCTGCGTTCGCGACACTCCAGGTGTGAAGCCCTTCGTAGCCCGGCGCCATGTCCGGGTACTGCTGGCGCAAGCGCCCTTCGAACTGGGTCATACGTGTCTGGGCGATACGATCCGGAGTGGGCTGCCATAGTGGCGTTTTTGTCATCGTTTCATTCCCGTTTATTGTCGGCTGTGTACGGTCTTGATTTACATTTTTATTAGTCGGCCGTGATTCGAGGGGATCTTCAGGATACAGGCAGCCCTGTGGGCTGCTCCGAAGCTGAAGCGTCGGCTACACTTTCCAGTCAACTCGAGCATGTAGCAGAAGCTTCAGCTTCTGAGGCGCCGAAGGTGCCCGCCAACCACTCCATCATGGGAGGCTTTCTCGCTTTCGAGATACCTACACCTGGCACTCAGCAGCCAAAGCCTTCCCCGTACGCGACGGGTTGGAACGCCCCAACACCTCACAAATCTCGTGACCAACCCGAGCCAGCGCATCGAGATCCACACCCGTCTCGAAGCCTTCACCCTGCAGCAAGTAAAGCACATCTTCGGTGGCAACATTTCCCGTAGCACCCTTGGCATAAGGACAACCTCCCAAACCGGCAACGGCACTATCGAAGGTCCGTACGCCTCGATCAAGGGCGGCGTAGATGTTGGCGATAGCCTGTCCCCGGGTATCGTGGCAGTGCAGGGCTAGGTTCTCGATCGGCAATAAGGGTAAGGTGGCATCCAGTAGGGCATGGACTTCCCTGGGGCGCGCAACGCCGATTGTATCGCCCAGGGAGACCTCATCTGCGCCCAGTTCGAGCAATTGCTTCACGACATCCGCCACCTGACCCGGTGCGATCCGGCCTTCATATGGACAGCCGACCACGCAGGACACGTAAGCCCGCACTCGCTTGCCCGCCGCCCGCGCACCGGCCACTACCGGCTGGAAGCGTTCGATGCTCTCGGCGATGGAGCAATTGATATTCTTGCGGTTGAAGGTCTCCGAGGCGGCGGTGAATACGGCGATCACGTCGGCGTCGCAGGCGAGGGCGCCCTCGAGACCTTTGGTGTTCGGTACCAGCACTTCTGCGGAGACGTCGGGGCGACGCTGGATCTGCGCCATGACCTCATCGGTGTTGGCCATTTGCGGCACCCATCTGGGCGACACGAAACTGCCGGCCTCAATGCGTTTCATTCCTGCGTCTGCAAGCGCGTCGAACCAGCGGACGCGATTGTCGGCGGAAACCGGCGTGGATTCGTTCTGCAGGCCGTCCCGTAGGCCGACTTCGACCAGCGTTACCTTTTCCCGAGTCATGCGTTGTCCTCCGCTTCGAAATCCACCAGCACCTGGCCGGCCGATACACTGGCGCCGTTCTCGCAATGGACCGCGACGATGCGTCCGGCAGCAGGCGCCTTGAGGCTGTGCTCCATCTTCATGGCTTCCATCACAACCAGCGCCTTACCGGCTTCGACACGATCACCCTCAGCACAGTTCAGGGCGATAACCCGGCCGTGCATGGGCGCGGTCAAGTGGCCATCGCTCTCGGCGTCATCCAACTGCTCCTCTGGATGATTGACCAGGGCAAGCCAATGGTTGCTGTCAGCGAATACCCCCAGTTTCTCCCCATGGCTGGCCCAGGACAACCGAACCCGGCGTCCGCCGATCTGGACGTTAAGCGCCTGATCGTTTCTGGCCGACTGCCACGAAAGGCGTAAGGGCGGCGTCCCGGGGGCGAGGATTAAATGAGCCTCGCGATCATTGGTTAGCTCATACATGAGGGTGGAACCCGTATCGCCGATACGGATCTCGCAACGCTGTTGGCGCGGGCCGCCGAGCCGGAAACTGTCGGCCAGCGACCACGGACCGGACGCCTGGGGCCGCAGGGTAGCCTGTTGCCAGGCAAGCCAGCTCAGGGCGAGCTGTTCGGACTCATCGAAATCCGGTTTGGACAACGCATCCTGGTGTTTCTCGATAAAGTGAGTCGTCAGGTCCGCAGCCGCAAAATCCGGATGGCGCAGCACGCGCGACACGAATGCATTGTTCAATGTGACGCCCAGGACTTCGTAATGGTCCAGGGCCTCAATCAACCGGGTGCGGGCTGTCGTACGGTCTTCGCCCCAGGTGATGACCTTGGCGAGCATGGGATCGTACCAAGGCGTTACCTCAAGACCCTCGGCCACCCCGGAATCGACCCGGACGTGGGGCAGGTCGCTCGGCTCGTGCAGATAGTGGAGACGACCGGTCACCGGCAGGAAGTCGTTGTCCGGATCCTCGGCATAGACCCGTGCTTCCATCGCGTGACCGTTGAACTCCAGATCGTCCTGAGCCCAGGGGAGATGCTCGCCGTTGGCGACGCGAATCTGCCATTCGACCAGGTCCAGGCCGGTGATCAGTTCGGTGACCGGGTGTTCGACCTGCAGCCGGGTGTTCATCTCCATAAAGTAGAAATAACCGCCTGGCTCGTAGAGAAATTCCACCGTCCCGGCACCGACATAGCCGATGGCCTCGCCACAGCGCACGGCGGCTTCGCCCATGGCCTTACGCACCGCTGGTGGCAGGCCAGGCGCGGGTGCTTCCTCAATGATCTTCTGGTGACGGCGTTGGACCGAGCAGTCCCGGTCGAACAGGTAGCGGCCCTTGCCGTGGCTGTCGAACATGACCTGGACTTCAACGTGGCGCGGATTTTCCAGGTAACGCTCCATGAGCAGGTGCGGATCGCCAAAACTGGAGCTGGCTTCGCGCTGCGCTGCAGCAATGGCGTCTTCAAGTTCGTTATCCGAGCGCACGACGCGCATCCCCTTACCGCCTCCGCCGGCGCTGGCCTTGATCAGCATCGGGAAGCCGGTTTTCTCGGCTTCTTCGCGAAAACGTTCCAGGCTCTGGTCATCTCCGTGATAGCCCGGCACCAGCGGCACTCCGGCCTCGGCGATCAGCGCTTTGGCTGCGCTTTTCGAACCCATGGCAGCAATGGCTGATGCGGGCGGTCCGATGAAGCGAATGCCTTCGGCCTCGCATTGCTCGGCGAGGGCCGTATTCTCAGACAGGAAGCCGTAGCCTGGATGGATGGCGTCGGCGCCGTTATCCCGGGCAGCTTTCAGTATGCGATCAACCTTGAGATAGCTTTCCGCCGCCGCAGCCGGACCTATGTGAACGGCAACGTCTGCCTGTTTAACGAACGGAGCCAGGCGGTCGGCGTCAGAGTAAACCGCAATACAACGGATGCCCATCTGCTGGGCGGTGCGCATGATACGCAGGGCGATCTCGCCGCGGTTTGCGACCAGGAGGGTCTGGATGGCGTGTTGGGTCATCGGATTACTCCTGGATCCAGCCGGGTTTACGTTTTTCCAGGAAGGCGTTCAGCCCTTCCTGACCTTCCGGACCGGTACGAAGGTCCGCAATCAGTTCGGCGGTGTAGCGGATCAACCCCTGGTTGGGGCCATCCTCCTGCGTTCGGGCGACCAGTGCCTTGCAGGCGTTCAGCGCCACCGGGCCGTTCTTGAGCAGACGATCGACCAGTGCGTCGACGATGCCGTCCAGCTCTTCGAGCGCCGTCACTTCGTGCACCAGCCCCAGTTCAACCGCCTTCGCCGCCGGGATTTCTTCGGTAGTGAGGAAATAGCGCCGAGCCTGGCGGGGGCCAAGGGCGCGGACGACGTAGGGGCTGATCGCCGCTGGCGCCAGTCCCAGGCGCGCTTCGCTCAGGCAGAATCGCGCATTGTCAGCTGCGACGGCGACGTCGCAGGCACAGATCAGTCCCAGCGCTCCGCCAAAGGCCGCGCCCTGGACCCGGGCGATTGTTGGCTTGGGCAACTGGTCGAGCGCTTGCATCAGCCCAGCGAGCGCCATGGCATCGGCAACATTAGCTTCATGGGACAACTCGGCAGCGCCCTTCATGTAGTTGAGGTCGGCGCCGGCAGAGAAGTGCTTGCCTTCGCCCTGCAGAATGACGACACGGCAGTCGTTGTCCTGGCTAGCGGCATTAATAGCGTCGGTGAGCTCGCGCATTACCGCGTCGTTGAAGGCATTACTCTTGTCCGGACGGTTCAAGGTGATCCGGGTAACCCCGCGACCGTCGGTTTCGCTCCGTACGGCGGATTCAGTCATGGTGATCTCCTGTTTATTGGAACCAGCTAGCGGCAACGGCTAAGGAAACAGCGCTCGGCAAAGGCTACATCCGGAACAGGCCGAAGCGGGTTTCCTCTGGTGGCGCATTGAGTGCGGCCGACAGGCTGAGTCCAAGTACGCGACGGGTATCCGCCGGGTCGATCACGCCGTCGTCCCAGAGTCGGGCGCTGGCGTAGTAGGGATTGGACTGGTGTTCGAACTGATCGATAATCGGCTGCTTGAACGCCTGCTCTTCATCGTCACTCCAGCTTTCCCCACGCCTTTCCTTGCCGGCCCGCTTGACGTCGGCGAGTACGCCGGCGGCCTGTTCGCCGCCCATAACGGCGATGCGCGCGTTGGGCCACATCCAGAGGAAGCGGGGTTTGTAGGCCCGACCGCACATGCCGTAGTTACCGGCGCCAAAGCTGCCGCCGATGATCACCGTGAGCTTGGGGACACGGGCGCAGGCTACCGCAGTGACCAGCTTGGCGCCGTGCTTGGCGATACCATCGTGCTCGGCCTGCTTACCCACCATGAAGCCGGTAATGTTTTGCAGGAAGATCAGTGGAATGCCGCGTTGACAGCACAGCTCTACAAAGTGGGCACCTTTCTGGGCCGACTCCGAGAACAGAATGCCGTTGTTGGCGACGATTCCCACCGGCATGCCATAGAGGTGGGCAAAACCGCAAACCAGTGTCGAACCGTAGCGCGCCTTGAATTCATCGAATTCGGAACCGTCCACCAGCCGGGCGATGACCTCGTGTACGTCGTAGGGCGTCTTCAGGTCACTCGGGACGACGCCGTAGAGTTCGTCAGTCGGGTAGAGGGGCTCCACCGGTTCCTTTCGGCGTACGGCATCCGGGCGTTTGTAATTCAGGTTGGCGATGCACTGCCGTGCCCGTTCGAGAGCTTCGGCTTCCGTATTGGCATAGTGGTCTGCCACACCGGAGATACCGCAATGCACATCGGCGCCGCCAAGTTCTTCCGCACTGACGCTTTCCCCGGTGGCTGCCTTTACCAGCGGGGGGCCTGCAAGGAAGATTGAGCTTTGCTCACGCACCATGATGCTCTCATCAGCCATAGCCGGCACGTAAGCGCCACCGGCGGTGCAGAGGCCCATGACCACGGCAATCTGAGCGATGCCCTTGGCGGACATGTTGGCCTGGCGGTAGAAAATATGACCGAAGTCTTCCTGATCCGGGAAAACCTCGTCCTGGCGCGGCAGGTTGGCACCGCCCGAATCCACCAGATAGATGCAGGGTAGGTGGTTTTCCTCGGCGATGGTCTGGGCGCGGATATGCTTCTTGACCGTTAGCGGGTAATAGGTGCCGCCTTTGACCGTGGAGTCGTTCGCCACAATCATGCATTCGATGCCGTGGACCTGTCCGATCCCGGCAATGACACCGGCTGCCGGGACGTCTTCGCCATAGACGTCGTCCGCGGCAAAGGCACCGACTTCCAGGAACGGCGAGCCCGGATCCAGCAAGCGATGGATGCGCTCTCGCGGCAGCAGTTTGCCCCGATCCTTGTGGCGTTTCTGGGCATGCTCGCCGCCGCCCTGGGCGATGGCGTCGAAGCGCTCCTTGCGATCCGCACAGAGGGCGGTCATGGCCTCAAACCGCTCGGCGAATTCGGGGGACTGGGTCTGGACCTTGGAGTGAAGGATAGCCATATCGACTTACCGTGATTCGTTGAACAGTTCGCGACCGATCAGCATGCGGCGGATTTCCTGGGTGCCTGCACCGATCTCGTAGAGTTTGGCGTCCCGCAGCAGACGGCCTGTGGGGAATTCGTTGATATAGCCGTTGCCACCGAGGATCTGGATGGCTTCCAGCGCCATCTTGGTCGCCCGCTCTGACGTGTAGAGGATGACGCCGGCCGCATCCTTGCGGGTGGTCTCGCCCCGGTCGCAGGCCTGTGCCACGTTGTAAAGATAGGCGCGGCAGGCGGCCAGTTCGGTGTACATATCGGCCAGCTTGCCCTGGATCAGTTGGAATTCGCCGATGGGCTGGTCGAACTGTTTGCGCTCGTGGACGTAAGGCACGACATTGTCCAGACACGCCTGCATGATGCCAACGGGGCCACCGGCCAGGACGACACGCTCGTAATCCAGGCCGGACATGAGAACGCGAGCCCCTCCGTTTTCCTGGCCGAGGATGTTTTCCTCTGGCACTTCGACGTCCTCGAAGATCAGCTCGCAGGTGTTGGAGCCGCGCATGCCTAGCTTGTCCAGCTTCTGACCCTGGGAGAAACCCTTGGAATCCCGCTCGACAATAAACGCGGTGATGCCGTGGGCGCCTTTGCTGGTGTCGGTCTTGGCATAGATGACGTATGTATTGGCGTCGGGTCCGTTGGTAATCCACATTTTGTTGCCGTTGAGGATATACCGGTCGCCTTTCTTTTCGGCACGTAGCTTCATGCTGACCACATCGGAACCGGCGTTGGGTTCGCTCATTGCCAAGGCGCCGATATGCTCGCCGCTGACCAGCTTGGGCAGATACTTGGCCTTCTGCTCATCGTTACCATTGCGGAAGATCTGGTTGACGCAGAGGTTGGAATGGGCGCCGTAGCTCAGGCCAATGCTGGCCGAGGCCCGACTGATTTCCTCCATGGCAACGGTGTGCGCCAGGTAGCCCATGCCGCTGCCGCCGTATTCCTCGCTTACCGTCATACCCAGCAACCCCATCTCGCCAAGCTGCGGCCAGAGGTCATTGGGGAACAGGTTGTCGCGATCCACATCCGCTGCTCGCGGCGCAATGCGGTCGGTCGCGAATTGATTGACCTGGTCGCGAAGCATATCGATGGTTTCGCCCAGCCCGAAGTTCAGAGAGGTGTACTGACTTTTCATAATCGTTTCGGCTCCTGGCCCATAACCTCGGTTACGGCCCTTCGTTGTCGTTGTTGTCGGTTCAAGGCGGGCTGTCGGCTGGCAATGCCGGACCGGTTCAGCCCCCCTGATTCAGTTCGTCGATGCTGATTTCCCGTACACGGGGTTTCTGGGTCTTGCCGGTGAAAGACGGAACCTAAGGCTCCAGGGCTTTCAGGGCAACCTGACATCGCTCCTCCGCCGCATCGAGTTCGTTCTGCATGATTTCGATGTCTGCAAGCTGCTGCTTCAACCCTTCACGTCGTTCATTAATTTTTCGCTGTAACGCCTTGAGCTGATGGGTATTATCTGAAGACGGGTCATACATCTCGATGAGCTCCCTGGATTCCGCCAGACTGAATCCAAGGCGTTTACCCCGCAGGATCAGCTTCAGCTTCACGCGATCCTCGCCCGTGTAGACCCGAACCTGGCCATCTCTTTCGGGCTGGAGCATGCCGGCTTCCTCGTAGAAGCGAATGGTCCGTGTCGTGATATCGAATTCGCGGGCCAGGTCGCTGATCGAATAGGTCCGCTTGACGTTCAGGTTGCTCATTCTCTGACTGCTCACGTTAACGTTAACGTAAAGCTAATACACGATGAAAAATGATGTCAACGATTAGTCGGCAAAAATTGAGTTTAAATAGCCGCTCACGGGCCTCGAAGAAGGCTAACGTAGGGAGTCGATCAGCCGGTTATTCAAGTCGGTCCAGCGCTCTAGCTTGTCGGCATTACCGATACGCTGGGCTTCGTCGCCAAGTCGTTGCAGCCAAAGGCCTTTGCCGTTGAAGCTGTAGACCGGCTCCAGGTCTGTCCGTTTCGATGCCGGTCGGATTTCATTGATCAGGTTATCGAGAATCAGCGGGTCGGCATCGGGCGTGGGGTACCAGGCGAGGACCATATGAGCCTGGTTCAGCTCGATGGCTTTGACGTAAGTAATGCGGAGCTGGTCGTCCGGCACGTCGAGCGCCCGGAGGGTAAGGTACTTGGCGATGGAAAAGTCTTCACAGTCACCGCCGTTGGTGGCGAGCAGTTCCACCGGGGTCGCCCAGTAGTCTTCGGTGTCCCAATGTTCGATGTCGTTGACGAATCGAACCTGATTGAAAAAGGAGTTCACCAGACGCAGTTGGCGTTCTACCGGGGCTTTGCTTGCAAGATCCTGAAGATCCTCCCAGCGTTCCAGCCGGCTGCGGGCGTCCTGGCCATATTCCTGGCCAATATAGTCGAGCAGACGCGAACTCAGCTCAATGCCAATGACCGCTGTCGCTGTCAGTGACAGGGCCAGGCCGACGACTTTCAAACCCTGCCTGATCCGCGTCGGGGTCATTCCTCGCCTCAGTTACTGTTCTGGCGCAACCGCTCCCTGAGTTCTTCAAGCCGGCGCCGGATCTCTTCCCGACGATCTCCGGACACCGGAGAAGTGGAGGGTGCAGGCCGCGTAGCGCGGGCGTTTGAAGGAGCCGGCATCGGCTGGCTGACGTCATGTTCATTATCGCCTCCCGTCAGATCGATGCCGCTGCTGTCGGAGGTTTCAGGGAAGTACAGGTTTTCAAGCTTGCCGCTGCGCTCGATGATCACGCGGTTAGCGTAGACAGAGCGCAGTGTGGCGTTGCCGGGAAGCTCGTCGCCGATAGCGTAGGCTTCGGTCCGGCTGTCGGAGCCTTCGATCAATGCGCTGGCAATGGCATTCTCTTCATCGCCGGCCATGACGCCCCGCAAAAAGAGTC
This sequence comes from Marinobacter nanhaiticus D15-8W, assembly GCF_036511935.1. Taxonomy (NCBI): domain Bacteria; kingdom Pseudomonadati; phylum Pseudomonadota; class Gammaproteobacteria; order Pseudomonadales; family Marinobacteraceae; genus Marinobacter; species Marinobacter nanhaiticus. The sequence continues at coordinate 2,551,719 of NZ_AP028878.1, forward strand.
TCAGATTGGTTTCCGGCAGGTTTTCTGTCGACTGCGGCGCAGCCTGGACCTGGGCCCCGGGCTGGCCGAAAAGATCGATTCCGGGAAGATCGATATCCGACTGCTGTCTTACCGAAGCCGGTTGCCGCGCCACCTGGCGCTGGGACGCTTCGCTCGAGCGGGCCTGCTCGGCCTGGTAAAACTGCCACCCCTGCCAACCCAGCGATGCCAGCATGGCCAAAGCGAGCACCAGGGCCGCAATCAATGGGAGTCGGGTAAAAATACCATTCATTAGCTGGACTGATCTCCGTACAGGTACGCTTCGGGTGCATCCTTGAGAAAGGTATGGAAACTCTTTTTACGAGTATTTTCAGTGTTTATTGAGCGCCTTTTAAAGTACTTTGTCAGCAGGTTCAGTGTTCCGGCGCCGCGTTTTACCCGTCCTTTCTCTGACCCGGGGACGACTGTTGTCGTTCAGTTCCCCGCGTTGAGCCTATAATCGAACCCGCCAGCGAATCGCACTGTAACAGTTTAGACAAAGCGGCGGTAAATACTCTTGTAGTCGAGGCGACGGAAATACCGGCCTCGGCAACAAAAAAACACAATCCTGATTAAAGGGGAAAAGGCAACGGCTTGCATGCCCGAGCGATTCCAGTCCCGCCAAAAGCTGCGCAAAAATAAACGATTACGCGCGTCGCGCACTTGACGGATATCGCAATTTTCCCGATAACTCCACAAAGGCACCAAACTCCCTTCATACGTATGGTAGCCTTTGCCTTCGTTAATGACAGGAACAGATGAGGATCAGCGTGGAAAACGACCTCGACATGCGGGTGCAGGATGCTCCGGTTGGCCGTTTGCCGTTTACCTTCGCCAAGCGGCACGGCGTCATCCTGACTCGCGCGGATACCGGCGAGGCTAAGGTATTGGTGCGCCCGGGAGCGTCTCCCAATGCGTTGGCCGAGGCCAACCGCATCAGTGGGGGCCGCGCCCGGTTCGAGGCGATCGCGCCGGAAGATTTCGACGATGCGTTGAACGCGGCCTACCAGAGCGATTCCGCCGAGGCCATGCAGATGGTCGAGGGTATCGGCGAGGATATGGATCTGGCGAGCCTGGCGGATTCGGTTCCCGAGACCGAAGACTTGCTCGAACAGGAAGACGACGCGCCGATTATCCGCCTGATCAACGCTATCCTGACCGAAGCCGTCAATACCAACGCCTCGGACGTCCACATCGAGACCTATGAGAAGCGCCTGGTGGTGCGGTTCCGGGTCGATGGCATCCTGCGGGAAGTGGTCCAGCCGAAGCGCGCGCTGGCGCCGCTGCTGGTCTCGCGGATCAAGGTTATGTCCCGACTGGACATTGCCGAGAAGCGGGTCCCGCAGGATGGCCGCATCTCCCTGCGTGTGGCCGGCCGAGAGGTCGACTTGCGGGTTTCGACCATGCCGTCATCCAACGGCGAGCGCATCGTGCTGCGTCTGCTGGACAAGCAGGCCGGTCGTTTGAGGCTCGAATCACTGGGTATGGCGGATCGCGACTTCGCTATCCTTCGCAAGCTGATCCACCGGCCTTACGGCATCATCCTGGTCACCGGGCCGACCGGTTCCGGTAAGTCCACGACGCTTTACGGTGCTCTCCAGGAGATCAACGACCGCAGCCGTAACATCCTTACGGTCGAGGACCCCATCGAATACAACCTCTCCGGCATCGGTCAGACCCAGGTCAACCCCAAGGTGGACATGACCTTCGCCCGCGGCCTGCGGGCCATCCTGCGTCAGGACCCGGATGTGGTGATGATCGGGGAGATCCGTGACCTGGAAACCGCCGAGATTGCGGTGCAGGCCAGTTTGACCGGTCACCTGGTGCTGTCCACGCTGCATACCAACACCGCCGTCGGCGCCATCGCGCGTCTGATGGATATGGGTATCGAGCCGTTCCTGATCTCGTCCAGTCTGGTGGGCATCGTGGCCCAGCGTCTGGTGCGTGTGTTGTGCTCGCACTGCAAGGAAGCCTATACGCCTTCGCAAGAGCATTGCGAGTTCCTCCAGCTCGATCCAAATGACCCGCCACAAATCTACCGGGCAAAGGGTTGCAACGAATGCAACCAGCTGGGCTATCGCGGACGGATGGGGATCTACGAAGTGGTCAAGGTCGACGAGAACCTCAGTCAGTTGATTCACAAGCAGGCCGGCGAACTGGAACTCGAGCATGAAGCCCGTCGTCATGGCCCGAGTATCCATGCCGACGGGGTGGCCAAGGTATTGAATGGCGCCACGACAGTGGAAGAAGTCCTTCGTGTGACGCACCGGGGTTAAGGAATGCCCGCTTATAACTACAAGGCCCTGGATGTACGGGGAAAACAGAAGCACGGCGTGCTGGAAGCCGATAGTCCACGCGCGGTCAGACAGCAACTGCGGGAACGCCGGCTGACGCCGTTGTCGGTGGAAACCGCACGCGACAAGGAAGCCCGAAGCAATCCCCTGAGTCGCCGTGGCGGTGGTCTCAGTGTTTCCGACCTGGCGCTGGTTACCCGCCAGATTGCTACATTGATCCAATCTGGCATACCGGTTGAACAAGCGCTCGGCGCAGCCGCCCAGCAGTCGGAGAAACAGCGGATCAAGAGCATGATGATCGCGATCCGCTCGAAGGTCATGGAGGGATATTCCCTGGCCGACAGTCTCGGGGAATTCCCGCGCGCCTTTCCACGACTCTATCGTTCGACCGTCGCCGCCGGTGAGCACGCCGGTCACCTCGACCTGGTACTCAACCGCTTGGCGGATTACACCGAGGCCCGGCAGGAAGCCCGGCAAAAGATCCAGCTTGCGGCGATCTACCCCATCATCCTGACGGTGGTCGCTATCGCCATCGTAGTGTTCCTGCTGACCTATGTGGTACCTGACATCATCGAGGTCTTCGTCAAGCAGGGCCAGACACTTCCGGCACTGACACGCGGCATGCTGGCGGTCTCGGACTTCCTGGCGGACTACGGGATATACCTGGCAGCAATCCTGGTCGTGGCTGCAATCATTTTTCGCATGGCGTTACGAAAAGAATCGAACCGACTGCGTTTTCACCGGTCTCTGCTGCACATGCCGGGTATCTCCGGGATGTCCCGTGGAGTGAATACGGCACGTTACGCCAGTACGCTGTCGATCCTCACCACCAGCGGCGTACCCCTGGTCGAGGCCATGCGCATCGCCGGGGAGGTCCTGTCCAACGACTACCTGAGGCTGCGCCTGAAGGATGCGGCCCAAGCGGTGTCCGAGGGCAGCAGCCTGCACAAGTCGCTCGACAATACCGGCTATTTCCCGCCGATGATGCTGCACATGATCGCCAGCGGCGAAACCAGTGGAGAGCTCGACCACATGCTGGAGCGGACGGCCAACATGCAGGAGAATACGCTGCAGGCCAAGATCCAGACGCTGGTGGGGCTGTTCGAGCCGTTGATGCTGCTGGTGATGGGTGGGGTGGTACTGATCATCGTGCTGGCGATCATGCTGCCGATTCTAAATATGAGTAATCTGGTCGGCTAAGTGGCTGCAGAGCCGCTGCCAGGGACTGACCAAAATAAACCGACGATTCAAAGAGACGGATGACAATGAAGCAAATGAAGAAGAGTGGCGGTTTCACCCTGATTGAGATCATGGTGGTCATGGTAATTCTCGGTCTGCTGGTCGCCATCGTGGCGCCCAATATCCTGGGCCGTAGCGACCAGGCGCGGGTCACCGTGGCGCAGACCCAGATGAGCAATATTGCCAACGCACTCGATCTCTATCGCCTGGACAACGGCCACTACCCATCGACCCAGCAGGGACTCCAGGCACTGGTCAGCAAGCCCAGTGGCAGCCCGGAACCGCGCAACTGGAACCCCGACGGCTACCTGAAGTCGGTGCCGCAGGACCCGTGGGACAATGATTACCAGTATATCAGCCCGGGCGTAAACGGCCCCTACGACCTCTATTCCTACGGCGCCGATGGCCGCGAAGGTGGTGACGAGGACGCCGCTGATATCAGCGTTTGGGACGACCCGAACCAATAAACCGGCTACCGGCCCGGATATCGACGATCAGTCAGGTGGTACTCACGATTATGCGCCGTTCTCGCGGGTTTACATTGATCGAGATTATGGTGGTCATGGTCGTGGTGGGCCTAATGGCCGTCATTGCCGTGGTGAATATGGGCGGCGGCGCCCAGCAGCGCGAACTGGAGAACGCCGCCCGCGAACTTTTCCTGTTGATGCAGACGGCCTCGGAGCAGGCGGTGCTCAACAACCAGGAAATGGGGCTGGTGATCGACGATGAATCCTACCGTTTCCTCGCGTTCAACAGCCTCGAGCGTGTGTGGGAACCGCAGGAAGAACGGCTTTTTAGTGCACGTGAAGTGCCTGAATGGATGGCACTGACCTACCAAACAGAAGATAACTTACCGACGCTACCGGGTGTAGAGGACGATGAAGACGCTCCTCGGCCCGATCTGGTCTTTTTCTCGTCCGGTGAGATTACTCCCTTCGAAATGCAAATGACTGCGGGTGATAACAGCGACCTGGTGTACAGCATCGAATCCGACGGCCTCAATGGATTGGACTGGCGTACCCCGGGTGACGAGGACGAGTTGTGATGTCTGCCGTAGTCCGCCCAATGGCTCCCCGACGATTCCGGGGCTTCACGCTGATCGAGGTACTGGTTGCGGTGCTGGTCTTCGGCGTCATTGCGACCGCTGCGTCCGAAGTGGCGAGCAATTATATCGGTACCTACGAGCGTATACGTGACCGCACCCTGGCTACCTGGATAGCTGAGAACGAAGTCACCGAGATGCGCTTGCTCGAGAACCTGCCAGAGATTTCCGAGGAAACCGACGAACTGGAATACGCCAATCGCAATTGGCAATTGGAAACCGTAGTCAGCGCAACCGAAGATCCTCGTATCCGACGGGTTGAGGTGAGCGTGGCCTCGCTGGTCGATGACAATGAACCGGTACCGTTGGCTCAGATGACGGGGTTCCTTGGTGATTACTGATCTCGCCAGACGCCCGCGATTTCATACCTCCCGCCAGGGCGGGTTCACCCTGTTGGAAGTCCTGATCGCCGTTGGCATTACAGCGCTGGTCGGTATTGGCGTCTGGCAGATGATCAACGGAGTCATTCGCGCCCGTGACCGGGTCGACGCGGTAGCGGAGGAGTTTGCCCAGTTGCAGCGGGCGATGGTGGTCATCGAGCGAGACTTCAATCAGGTGGTCAACCGCCCGATACGCGATATCTATGGTGATCCGCGCTATGCATTGACCAGTCGGGAAGAGGGCATAGTGGTGTCGCTGACCCACCAGGGCTGGCGTAATCCACTGGGGAGTCGGCGCAGTGACCTGCAACGGTCCACGTACGAATTCACGGGGGATGAACTGCATCGTCGCTACTGGGGTACATTGGACCTGGCTCAGGATGCTGAGGGGCGAGACCAACTGCTGCTAAGCCGTGTGACCGATGTTCAGGTCCGCTTCATGGACGAGAACAACAATTGGCAGGACGAGTGGCCAACGGCCGAGGGCGTGCAGGAAACGTCGAATTCTCCGGGTGCCCTGGTGGCAGTCCCTTTGCCAAAAGGCGTAGAGGTCGTTATCGAGCACGAGCAGTTCGGCGAGGTTCGGCGCCTGTTCGCGCTGCCTGATTTCGATCCTGAGTCCGCCCAGGGCTTCATCTCACAGCAAGGCGGGGAGGGAGATGCCGAAGAGGATGAAGACGACCAGGCATCTTCTGATGACCAGCAGACACCGGACCCGGGCCAAGACCCGGGCGTGGGCTCGGAGACGCCTCAATGAGGCGGCCGAGGCCCGAAACGCCTCGCCATCAGGAAGGCGTCGCGCTGATCATGGTCTTACTGGGTATGGCCCTGGTGGTGACCATGGTGGCGGGCATGATGCAACTGCAATCCCTGCGTATATACAAGGCAACGCACTACCTGTCCCAGAGTCAGGGTAAAGCGATCGCGTTTGGTGCCGAGGCATTTGCCCAGCAGATCCTGTATCGGGATTTCGAAGAAGACCAGGAAGACAGTACCTTCGTCGACAGCCCGGACGAGCCCTGGGCCCAGTATTCAGCCCTGATTCCCTACGAGGAATCGGGAACCGTTGAGGTCCAGATCAACGACCTCAGCGGAAAGCTCAACCTCAATAACCTGCTGGATGCCTCCGGTGCGGTCAACGAACTCACCCGCAATCGCCTGGAGCGCCTGATGCTGACACTGGATATTACGGATATCCGCGCGGAGGCATTGATTGACTGGGTAGACGCCAACGACCAGACAGTGTCTGCCTATGGCGCAGAGGACGGGGAGTATCTCGGACTCGATCCACCTTATCGCGCGGCCAATCAGCCTTTCGTCAGCATCTCAGAGTTGCGTCTTATTAATGGCATGACCGAGGAGTCGTACCAAAAACTTGCGCCCTATGTGACCGCGTTGCCCGTATCCGGTACCGGAATCAATGTTAATATGGCGCCAGCCCCGGTGCTCCAGGCCCTGCATCAGAACCTGACGACACAGCAGGTGGAAACGATTATCGAGCAGCGGGAAGAGGAGCGGTTCGAAACGGTACAGGACTTCCTGGCCCATCCTGTTTTTGCGGGCCTGGGCCTGGATGCCAGCGGTCTTGCGGTGCGCAGCGATTTCTTCGATATCGCGTCCCGGATCACCTTTGATGACCGGGTCTATCGCCTGGTCACGACCATCTATCGCGATCCCCAAGGGAAAATGTTCACCGTGCGCCGTGACGAAAGCCAGACGAACCTGATCACCAAGGAACGCTTTACGCTCTCTGGAGACGGTCAACCCTCTGAGTGACCGTGGCAGAACAACAAGGAAACCAGATTCATGTCCTATCGACTCTACATGCAGCCGGTGCCGCCTTTCGGCGCACTGCACGGCGATATCGAGGGTCAGCGCTTCAACTGGACGCTGATCGACGCCAGCGGCGTGTTCCAGGCTGGCGGGCAGGGCGACGACCGGGAGGTTGTCGAACAGACCCTGACGCAGAACGATCTCGACCATGTGCGGCTGGTTGGACTGGTGCCCGGCGACGAGGCGCTTTTCTGCTTTGCCGAGATTCCGGCCAAGCAGGCGCGCTACGTGCGTCAGGCGCTGCCGTTTGCGGTGGAGGAGCAGATCGCCCAGGACATCGACTCGGTTCACCTGGCGCTGGGTGAACGCTCCGAGCAGGGGTTCCGGGTTGCCGCGATCGACCGTCAGCGCACGGCCATCTGGCATGAGCTGTTCGATGCGGTCCAGGGGGCGGATCTGGACTCTCTGTATCCCGACGCTGCATTGTTACCGGTCAATGAGTGTCGCTGGTGCATCTGCCTGCTTGGGGAAGACACGCTCGTCGCTGGATCTCGCGGCGAATGGTTCCGCATGGACACCGCGAACCTCGGCATCTTCTCGCATACGCTGGCGTCGCCGGATGAAAACGAAGTGGTCGCGGAAATCAGCGTCGCCCTCTATGGCAGCGAAGCCGACTTCGAAACCTATGCTGGCGTCGTTAGCGAGCTTCAACAACAGGAGCGCCTAAAGATCACCAAGGAGGCGCTGGAGATGACGCCGCTCGAGCTGCTGGCGCATTCCCACCACAACCTGCTGTGTTCGCCGATCAACCTGTGTCAGGGCCAGTTCGAGGCAGTGGATCGCAGTGGCGGCCTTTGGCGTTTATGGCGGCCGGCCGCGGTCATTGCCGGTATCTGGTTCCTGCTGCAGGTGGGTGTCGAAGTTGGGCTGGGCTACTATCATTTGCAGGAGGCCCGGCAACTGGAACAACAGGCCATGTCCATCTATCGAGGCGTTTTTCCCAACGATCGGCAGGCAACGCCGCAGAACGTTCGTCGGGTGCTCGAAGGCCAACTCCGGCTGGCGCGGCAGCAGGGGCCGCAGGCGGATTTCCTGTCGCTACTGAGCCAGGCAGGAGCGGAGTACGACCGTCTAGGCGGCGGGCAGAATGTCCAGTTCGATTCGGTCAACTACAGTCGTCAACGTGGAGAACTTGTGGTGGAACTGCGTGCGGACAGCTACGATCGGCTAAGCTCGTTACGGAGTGCGATCGGCGATCGCGGCCTGGAAGCGCGGATCGGCTCTGTGGTCAATGACGCCAGTGGCGCCCGGGCAAGGTTGACGGTGAGCGGAGGTGCCGGCTCATGATGCAGCAGCTTCGTAAGAATCCATCGGTCCAGAAGCTCATCACCCAGTACGATCACCTGCCCAGACGGGACCAGCTTGCGTTACAGGTGATGGCGGTCGCAATAGTCCTGTTCCTGCTGTATTTCCTGATCTGGCGGCCGGCAACCGGTTTCAATGCCGATGCCCTGGATGAGCGCCAGTCCGCAGCCGACCTCTTGGCCTGGATGCAGCAGAACGAAGGCGAAATTCGTAACCTGGCAGCTTCAAGCGAGAACGCCGGGGTGGCTTCGCAGATTACGGACACGCGCTCGCTGATGGCGACGGTGACCAGTAGCGCCAGCGAGGCAGGCCTGTCCCTGCAGCGTTTCGAGCCGAGTGGTGAGAGTGGTATGCGGGTCTGGATCGAAGACGCGGCCTTCAACCAGGTGGCCCGCTGGCTGGAAAACCTCACCCAGCAATACGGTATAGTCGTCGACCAGGCGTCGATTGATCGCGAGGACGACCCTGGGATCGTGAGTGTGAGGCTATCCCTTGAGATTTAAGACTCTTTGCGGATTAGCCTGAACGGGAGGCGCGGCGGAAGGCGCAAACGTTAGGGCACCTTCGGTGCCTCAGAAGCTAAAGCGTCTGCTACAGGCTCGAGTTCGCGGGGTAATGTAGCCGACGCTTCAGCTTCGGTGCAGCCCGTAAGGCTGCCTTTTTTAGGATCAACTTCTTTCGAAAAGCGTGGCCGCCAAACCGCAATGAACTAGCTTCAAATGGCCGTGAGCAGGGTGATCAACAGCCTGATAGATGGCCCCGAGCGTTCGGGGTCTAAGTTAGAGATTTAAAGGGCTTCAGGGACTGAACCGCACGCTCTCGTCCCCGAGGCTCCTTGACCAATCGCTTTGGCATACTTGTGGAAGGCGGCTTGTACCGGATATGGACCAGACGGCGCGACTGTCTGGCTTTGTGCGTCAGGCAACAGATCCGAGGTGAATCATGATCTCTGGCAATGTCGAAAACGATACTGCGAACGCTGAACCGGTTGTTGTTCGCCTGGATAGCAGCGCTCTCAACGAAGCTAAGTCGATCCTCTATAAAGCCTACCGGCACGAGCCCACTTTCCATTATCTCTTTGAGCACCAGCGAGCGGGGTACGACCAGCGCGTGCGGGCTACGGTACGGGAGCTCATCAGCCTCTACTTCGAGTTGGATCAGGACGCGATCGGCCTGATGCTCGGCGATACCCTGGTGGCGGTCGCCTTCCTGGGCGACCCCGAACTACGACTGAACCTGGCGCAACAGTTTTCCTGGCGTATCCGCATGATGCTGACCGCCGGTTTCTCCGCCACCCGCCGCTATATCGACTATCACGAACAGATCCGCGCCCGGTTGCCCGAGCAGGGCACGCACCAGTTGCCGCTGATGGGTGTCCACCCCAAGTACCAGAACCGGGGCTACGGTCGGATCCTCCTCGAAGCCGTGGAGCGGCTGTGCGAAGATAACCCTCGCGGCCAGGGTCTGGTCCTGGATACGGGCAACAGCCGTTACCTGCAATTCTACGAATCCCTCGGCTTCCGTAATCTCGGTGAAGTTGAAATGGGGGAGTTGCGGGAATACATCCTCTATCGCGATGTTTCTACGCCGCTCGAAGCAGCGACGAAGTAATTTCAGTCTGGACAGCGCATCCTGAGTCCAGGGCAGCCCTGCACCCGGGTAATCGGTCTCGAGCCTCGATAGGAAATCGTGAACGAGTAAATCAGTCTTGAACCGGGTAAGCAGTCCTGAACCGAGATAAACAGTCCTGAACCGGGTAAACAGTCGTGGGTCCGGAAAAAGAGCGCTGAACCTGAAAATCAGCCCCAAGTGGTGACAAGCAGTATCAAGGAGTGAATGTGTCGGATAAGTTCGAATTTGACCTGGTCGTTATAGGCGCCGGTTCCGGTGGGGTACGCCTGGCGCGGATGTCCGCCCAGAGGGGCGCACGGGTCGCTGTCGTTGAATCACGCTACCTGGGGGGTACTTGCGTCAACGTGGGTTGCGTGCCGAAGAAACTCTTTGTCTACGGTTCCCACATCGGTGAAGACATCGAAGACGGCGCGGGCTACGGCTGGAGTGTCCCCCGCGACCAGGTAAAGTTCGACTGGCCCACCCTGGTGGCCAACAAGAACACAGAGATTCACCGGCTCAACGGGATCTATCAGCGGCTGCTGGAGAACACCGGCGTCACCATTATAGAGGGTACGGCCCATATCGACGATCCGCATACCGTCGTGGTTGGGGACCGGAAGATTTCGACAGGCCACATCACTGTCGCCACAGGGAGTTGGCCAGTCATACCGGATATTCCCGGCAAGGAGCATCTCGTCACATCCAACGACATGTTCTACCTGCCGCAATTGCCCAATGAGGCTGTCGTCTGGGGCGGAGGCTACATTGGCGTGGAGTTCGCGGGCATCCTGGCTGGACTCGGTGTGAAAACCACCCTGGTCTACCGGGGAGATCTCTTCCTGCGTGGTTTCGATGATGACATTCGCGAATTCGTCGCCGGCGAGTTGCGCAAGAAAGGTATCGATCTACGCTTTGGCACGACTATCCAGGCGATCAAACCGGAAGGTTCCCAGTACAACCTGGAGCTTAGCGACGGCTCGGTCCTGGAAGCAGGGCTGGTCATGGCAGCGACGGGGCGTCGGGCGCTGGTGGACGGCCTGGGCCTCGACGCGCTTGGTGTTGAAATGACCCCATCAGGGCACATCGAAGTCGACGATCATTTCCAGACGGCGGTACCATCGATCACCGCGCTGGGGGACGTCATTGGAACACCGCAGCTCACGCCGGTAGCGCTGGGGCAGGCCATGGTGTTGTCACGGAGGCTATTCGGTGACGGCGAGGGAGTCATGGACTATGCTGCGATCCCAACCGCTGTATTCTGTCAGCCGAATATCGGCACCGTGGGGCCAACGGAAACCGTCGCCCTTGCCGAGTACGGTCGTCTGCGCATCTACAGGTCCGAGTTCAAACCGATGAAACACACGCTTTCAGGCCGTGAGGAGCGTTGCCTGATGAAGCTCATCGTTGACGATGCCAGCGACAAGGTGGTGGCTGCCCACATGGTGGGCCCGGACGCGGGTGAGATACTGCAGGGGCTGGCTGTTGCCATCAAGGCTGGTGCCACGAAGGCGGTGTTCGATAGTACGGTGGGCATTCATCCCACCTCGGCGGAAGAGTTCGTCACCATGCGCGAACCCGAACGGACCGTCGGTTAAACCGGGCCGGGTTTTCGTTCCTACTCAGCGTCCATACCGGTGTCCGGCATTGGCATCCACCGATTGATGACGTTCCTTAATTTATCCTTGCGTACCGGCTTGGCCAGGTAGTCGTTCATGCCCGCTGAGCGACAGGCATGATCGGTCCCGGGCAGCGCATCGGCGGTTAATGCGATGATCGGCAATGGCTCCCTCTCCTGGGCCGATTCCCAGGCGCGGATGCAGCGGACGGCCTCGTAGCCGTCCATCACCGGCATCTGGCAGTCCATCAGGATCAGGTTATAGGTGTGGCGGCCCTCGGTTACCAGGTTCACGGCGACCTCGCCATTTTCGGCGCTAATGGTCTTGAAACCGAATCGACGGAGTAGGGCGCATGCAACGCGCTGGTTAACCTCATTATCCTCGACCACAAGTGCCAGAGGTGTCTCCTGTAAATCCGTCCGGGGCGCCGGATTCAGTGTCTCGCCAGACCCGAGGCCTTGGGAAGGGGCGTCTGTTGCCAGAGGGACCGAACTGCCTTCGCTTTCTGCTGCACTGAATGGAAGCTCAAAGTAGAAGGCGGAGCCGGTGCCCAGATCTGTATCTACCCGGATATGCCCCCCCATCAATTCGATCAGCCGCTGTACCAGGGCCAAGCCCATGCCTGTTCCGCCGTAGCGCCGGGAGGATGAGCTGTCCACCTGTTCAAAGCTGTTGAAGATTCCCGAAATGTATTCGGCGGGAATGCCGGAACCGGAGTCGCGGACCTCGCAGCTGAGGTAGATGGATTCACCTTCCACCTCCAGCCATTCGCAACGGACACTGATATGGCCTTCCTCGGTGAACTTGATGGCATTATCGAGCAGGCCGGCGAGTACCTGGCGCAGCCGACCGGCATCGCCCCGAACCCGGCCTTCGCGGGGCCAGTTCTGGGAAAAGCGTGCTTCCAGCTCCAGGCCTTTCACCTCGCATTCATGGCGATGCGTGGCGATACAGTTCTCGATCAACTGGCGTAAGCCAAAGCTTCGATGTTCGAGCACCAGGGTCCCGCGTTCGACCCGCGAATAGTCAAGGATATCGCTGATCACTGTCAGCAGGTCCTCTGTGGCCCGCCTTGCCGTCTGCATGTAGTCCTTCTGGCGCTCGGACATGGGTTCGTCGGCGACCAACTCGAGCATTCCCAGCACGCCGTTAAGTGGGGTACGCAGCTCGTGGCTCATCATGGCAAGGAACTCGGACTTCGCACGGCTGGCCGACTCGGCCCGTTCCCGCGCTTGCTCGGAGGCCTCGAGTGTCCGCTCGCGGGACGCACGTAACTGGGAAAGATGGGAGGCAAGTGCGCCGAGGTTGTGCTCCAGTTCGCTGATTTCCTCGGCGACATGGGACGACTTTTCCGGCGCCTCGTAGCGGCCATCAATCAGCTTCTTGACGTTGGCAGTGAGGTTCTGGATCGGGCGCGAGATCCGGTGGGCTATTTGGTTAATGATCAAAAGCGTGACGATCAATACCGAAACAGCCACCGCAAAGGAGGTGAATATAATTTCCTGGCGTTGCGCGGTCAGCCGCGAACTCGATACGGCAACCTCTACCGAGCCAATGCGCAGGGCGCCGGAGTAACTGGACAACCCTGGTTCGAACCAATCCAACTGGTTATCGTTTTCCAGGGCCAGCGGTTGTTGCAGGATTTCCGCGTGGAACACGAAAAAATTGTCGCTTTCCGGCGATACGTTGTTACGGGACGCCATACCTACTGACTCGTCGGTAACATCGCGCACACGGATCCACGCCACTTCGCTACGCTTGAGGGTGCGATCGAGAATCTGCTGCAGCGCCTCGCGATTGCCGGAAACGACCGCATACTCCACCGCAGGTGCCAGGTTGTCGGCGACCACCTGGGTCGATCGGAACAGGTCGCGTCTCACATCATCCAGCCGGACGGAGGTGAAGAACACAAGCAACACAAAAAACATGAGGATTGCGGGCACAGTCCCCAGTAACAGCAGTTGCCGATTTAGCGGGCGTTTTCGCCTAATCATTTCCCACTCCTGTTTTTTGCGCGTCCAACGCTCGCAGGTTCTCGACAATGACATCCCTATCTGGAAGGGGAATATTCAGCGATCTTGCGACCTGTTGGTTGAAGGCCACTGAAAACTGCTCGGGATAGCCTGTTTGGGGCAGGTCTCCCTGTTTCAGATACTGCTCTATGATGCTTGCGGCGTTTTCGATGATGATTTCGGTCGGCGTAAAGGTGGACGCCAGTGCGCCGGCCTGGACAAAAGCACGTTCAGGACCGATCAATATGCGGTTATGGCGATAGGTTGTAAGCAGGATATGCTTGATGGTCTGGCGGTTGTAGATTTCTGGATCGGGCGTACCGAGCAGGAAATCACCGAAACTCAGCGCGCGGTTAAGCGTGGCGACCAGGTTTGCCGAGCTCTTGACTGTAAACACCCGGAGTTCGAGACCGTAGGCATCGAGCTCATCAGCCAGTTCATGATAAGAATGCTCTTCGCCCGGCCGGGCCAACACCGATACAGTGGCGGCATGGGGGAGGACCTGCTGGCCGAGTAGAGCCTGACGTTTGAGCGGTGGGTTATGGAAGAGCGCCGAAAAGGGTGCACCTCCCAACCCGGCATACTGTTCGACCTGATGGTTGCTGACCATCAGCGCGAGCAGCGGGGGGCGGGGCTCTTGTTGCATCACCTCGTTGACGGCCGCCGATCCCAACGCGACAACCAGGGTGTCCGGCAGACGACGGCTGGCATCTGGCGTGTAGGGGCCTATCCGGATACTGCGGGAGAACGCAGCGCTTAAGCGGTCACGGAACGCCAGGTTGAAGGAACGATTGTCAGAGCCCGCGAGTAGGATATCAGGCTGCCCCTGCGGTGTCGGCGGGAAAGCGGCCCCATTCTGTTGGCTGAGGGCCATTGAGGGTACAAGGCAGGCAACAAGAATGGCGAAGAACATCACCTGGAGTGGGATGGTACGGGAAACATCCTTCGCCTTTGAGACCCAATGCGTCAATTCTGACATGCCACGCCTACCGGGTTGACTGCTCTGCGTACCGGGAAAACGGACGTTATCGACGAGAGCTTGAGGCACGGGGCGCATAGACCAGACGATTCGAACCTCGCTGATGTCCCCGAGTCCCAAAAAACCATTGTCGAAGCTGTAGCGGTCATCCCTGAATCCAGCACCATACCTGCCGTGGTTGTCATTCCTGCACTATTACGAATTGCTTACCATCATTCAGAATCGGAGGCCGGCCTCAACGTAGAATTGATTGCGGTCATCGATGATGTTGTCTTCACTCTGCGGCGGTTCATCATCCAGGTAATGCTGCATGATAAACGCCAGATCGTAACTGAATCTCGGCTGGTGGAAAGCTTTTGCCAGGCGGAAGTCCAGCCTCTGGAACTGGTTTCGTTTCAGGCTATCCGCCCAGTAGAAGGCCGTCGCTGACGTTAGATCCAAAGGATAGCTTTGTATCCAGGCCACACTGCCTGAATGCTCGACAGTCAACCGGCTTTCGAGGTCGATGAACTTCTGTTTTTCATCAAAGGTCAGCGGTGGCGTCTGCGCGTCACCCCGGTATTCGCCGTCCTGGTCCATATAAGCGTAGGTTGCGCGTAGCTGGGTGTCGCGGAATTCGACAGAGGTTTCGACTTCGAAACCCTGTTGATCGAGCGCGACGTTGTTGTCCAGGTTCCAATCTTCGGGGCTCAACAGACCGCTAACCACATCGCGAATGTGGTCGTGGAAGTACTTCACCTCAAGCGAGAGTAGCCCCATGCCCAGGCGCTTCTGACCGAAATAGCTGATCTCGCGTGAAATAATCCGCTCCTCGTCGAATGGGTCCCGGTTTTCGTAGGTCGCCACGCCTTCGAGGAAGCGTTGACCTTCCAGCGTCCCATACTGGTCTGCCGGCTGAACGTTGTGCATCCGGTAGCCCCAATCCGCATTCTGCTCGAAGGTGCTGGGGATCCGTACGGCTTCGGAGTAGACGAAGCGTAAGGTATGGTTTTCGGCAAGCTGGATATTTGCCGCCACACGCGGCGAGAAAAAATTCTTGTCGATGTTCGTCGTCGTCTCCCAGTTGCCGCCAAAGTTGAACGTCAGCCAGTGGATCGGCGTGTATTCAAGGTTTCCGAAGGCGCGGAACTGGTAATTGCTCTCTTTGCCATTGAAGTAGGTGTCCGACTCCACACGATCTTCCCGGTAACCCATTCCGGAGACGAGCCGAATGTCCTGGGAGAAGATATACGTGTCCTGCAGTTCAAACTCGAGTCTGGATTCCTCGATATCCTGGTTAGTCGTAAAGCAGTAGTCGAAATCTTCCGGACACCAGCGCCAGTCCTGGTCGTGGTGGTAGTCCTGAAAGCTGGTCTGGATATGCAGGAAGTGCTGTTCGGAGTCCACAATATTCCAGCGAGCCTGGATATAGTAGTCGTCGACATCAATATCGGGCTGGGTTTGAAAATCACCGGTCTTGAAGCGATCTTCTTCGTCGACGCCTTCGATATAACCGAGGCGGATCTCAACGTTGTCGCCTCCGCGAAGTGGTTTGATGGCATCGTAGGTTACCAGATTGAAGGCGTAGCCATCGTGGAAAGGTATTTCCTCGTCGTTTTCGATCTGACTGTCGAAGCCATCGTCCTGGCGGCGCTTATAGGCCAGGCGCCACTGGTAGCTATCGGACACGTTACCTACCGAACCGTATGCCGTTTTATAGCCACCGGTTCCGAAACTTGTGCGTAGATTGACACCATCCGTTACCGCAGGGGATTTGGTAATGATGTTTATGGTGCCCAGGAACGCATTGATACCATACGCCGCCGCGTTCGGCCCACGACTGATCTCGATGCGCTCGATATTCTCGAGGCCCACCGGCATCGCCTGCCATTCCACGCCTGCGAGGTTGGGCTGGTAGGCGGTACGACCGTCGATCTGCACCTGCAGGCGCCGCTGGTCGTAGGCTACGGTACCGTGGTAGCTGGTTACCGGCTTGTTGCTACCTACTCGGGCGACTGTCATGCCCGGCACCAGACGGAATACCTCCACCAGGCTGCGAATACCGAGTTGTCGGATCAGCTCGCCCTGGATAATGGTGGTCGTTCCCGGCACCCGGGATTTCGGCTGCCGCAGCTTGGTGGTGGTGAGCACCTCGGGCATGGGCTCTTCGAGCACGAAATCATAGTCGCCCTCCAGATTGGAAGAAAATTCGGCGTCGTCGAGCAGGCCTTGATCGCCAGGGATGGAAGAGAAAGGCGTGTTATCCTGAGCGTGTACCTGAAGGGGAAGCCCTGTAAGGAGGATCGATAGAGCCCCATACTTGAAAAACGAGGGAATAGTCGTCATTAGTAAGGTCGTTCTGTAGCCAAGCGCAAGTGTGCTGCTCTGGTGCGGCACGAATTATTATTGGTGGGCCAAAGGCCCTCGAAAGCCGTTGTCAAAACACGGGAACAGTGGGAGGGCACACTGGTCTGACTGTTTCACAACGCCTTCGCAAAGCATGTCGTACATGCATGTTACATAGCGTTCATGATAGTTGAGGTGGCGTCAGCTGTCTCTCGGCAATTCGCCAATTTTTCCGGAGTTTTCATTTATGACGTGCTGGGAAGTCCTTGGTATTACACCCACCAACAATCCTGACCAGATCCGGCAGGCGTATGAATCCCAGCGTAAGTTCGCGTCCGGGGACTCGCTCCAGGATCTTGAGGATGCGCGCGACGAGGCCTTGCGCCAGGCCGGGTTCGATGTTTCGGCGGTGGAACCCCAGGATCGTCGCCCTGAGGACGCGCAACCGGCCGAGCCTGAACCCAATCAGGCCTCAAGCCCTGCGCTGAACGCCCGGGATCGGCAGGTGGTCCGCGAAGTCGTCATCCAGGTGGAGGCGATGCTCAATGACTCATACCGTCGCAGCGATCCCCATGTCTGGCGGGCGATTCTGACCGAACCACCTGCGGACCAGGACCACGTTCGCGAAGCGATCAGTGACGAACTCTATCCGCGTCTCAAACCGCGGTTGGATGCTGGGGAGCTGCCGGAGCCTGTCGTCGCGTTCCTTGCCCAATGGCTGGGTTGGCAGGAGCTCGAAGACTCGATGCAAGCCGAGCCCTCGCGCTCGAACGACCCGTTCGATGATCCCAATCACCGTGGGTCCAACGCGTCGGCAGGAAACGGTGCCCAGTCGTCGTCCCAGGGCAAGCGCCCGCCAATGACGAACTTCTGGCCTGCCGTCATCGGCTGGGTAGCGGGTTTGATTATTTTAACCAGCATTTTCAGCCAGCTCCTGGGCTCTTGAAGAACCGCGGTTCGCTCGCCACCCGAGCCATCGGTAACCGGTTCCGCAAAGACTAATGCAGGAATCGGCTACCGCAAGTGCTTGGGTACCGTTAGGGTAAGGCCAGGAACGGCAAGCCTCCTTGTATTGCCTTCATTGCGATTTACTTTCAATTTTTCTTCAGCCTTTCTGAAGAGATGATCCTCGATCCGTCCGACGACGAAGGAGTCAATGTGCGCGCATTTTCCCTGCTTGATCTTTCTCCCATCACCCAGAACAGCGACGCCCGCCAAGCGCTGCTGAATTCACGGGACCTTGCCCGACACGCTGAGCAATGGGGATATACGCGTTTCTGGATGGCCGAGCACCACAATATGACCGGCATCGCCAGCGCTGCCACTGCCGTAGCCCTCGGTTTCGTTGCGGAAGGTACCCGCAGTATCCGCGTCGCGGCCGGAGGCGTCATGCTGCCCAACCATTCACCGCTGGTTATCGCCGAGCAGTTCGGTACGCTGGCGTCCCTCTATCCCGATCGTGTCGATCTGGGGTTGGGACGTGCCCCCGGAACCGATGGCGCCACGATGATGGCTTTGCGGCGAGATCAGGTGAACGCCGCTAACCAGTTCCCCCAGGATGTGCAGGAGCTGCTGCACTATTTCGAGCCTGAACGCCCAGGTCAACGGGTAAGGGCGGTACCGGGTACGGGTTTGCGGGTACCGGTATGGCTCCTCGGGTCGAGCCTTTACAGTGCGCAACTTGCGGCTGCGTTGGGCCTGCCTTTTGCCTTCGCGTCGCATTTCGCGCCGGACATGCTGGGGGATGCCTTACGCGTCTATCGGGAGCGCTTCGAACCCTCCCAGTTTCTGGATGCGCCCTACGCGGCAGCGGGAATCAACGTTTTCGCTGGCGACACCGATGAGGAAGGCCGCCGGTTGATGACCTCCGTCGAACAGCAATTCGTGGCGTTGCGGCGAGGCACGCCTGGACCGCTCAAGCCGCCGATGGATGATCCCGAGCAGGTAGGTTCGGTGCTGGAGCGTCAGCAGGTGGCGCATGCCCTGGCTGAGAGTGCCGTGGGGTCGAAAGCCACTGTAGCGACCTGGGTCGATCGCTTTATCGAGCGTACGGAAGTGGATGAGGTGATCGTCACCGGCCAGATCTTCGATCATCAGGCCCGGCTCGAATCCTTCCGGATTGCAGCCGAAGTGCTCGGAGAACGAATAGATGCTGTCGAGGCCGTCGGTTCCTGAGTGTCGGCCACTCAAACGTTCAATGCACCTCCTAGGATGTCCGGTCAGATTTACAGTATCGTTGCAAGATTTACCGCAGGCATACGGTTGCAGGTAACCGAACAGTCTGGGTAACTTGGACTCAAAGCTTCCCGCCGGCGGGTGAAATCGGATCGCTGGCGGGGAAGGTTTCGTCGACAGCCTCGTCCAGTTCATTTTCCAGCCCCCATGCGGCGGGACCTTCCTTCTCGCCCTTCATCAACTCCTGTCCAGTGACCGTTCCGACCGGGTGACCGGCGTCGTCCAGAACCAACAGATAGCCCGTGACATGCCCCGCATACTTGCGGCAAATAGCCTGCCAGTCATCGCTCGCACGACAGCAGGACACATCGCTCTGCATGATGCCTCTTACAGAGAACGCCCTGGTCTCAATCGCGGGATCTGTCTGTTCCGCCATGTCCTCGGCAGTAACCAAACCGCGGATACACCATGAATCGATGACCGGTACGACAGGGGGAGAGTTACGCCGGAAAAGCGAAGCGGCATGCTCTACCGTGTCCGTCGTCAACAGGAAACGATCCACTTTCTGCATCTTGTAGCGCACTTGCATGGCGGTCCCTCCTTTTATTGCTCGGTCCTGCCTTGTTTTATGCAAATCAACGTCCATGTGCGCTATCTATCCACACCTGGGCCTATGAATTGAACTAGGTGCGGAGATTGCTTGTCTCCAATGTGGAAGCGCTTTAAACAGTATTGAGTGATGCAGTGAAAAAGAAGTAAGGAAGAAACCATTGGTCACGTTTCGAAATAAGGAGCCGAACCATGGTGGACTTCACCAAGGCAATGAGTAATCAGCACATGATTGACGGACTCAATCGCGTGATCGAGATGAACTACCGGTTAATCCGGCATTGTGATTGGGCATACAAGCACGCAGCTGGGCCAGACCTCAAGGGTATGGCTGAACAATTGCGGAGCATGCACCACGGTCATATCGAGATGATTAGCGAGATGGTGCGAGCTCTGGGCGGTGTACCGGCTTCCGGTGATGGGCCCTCCCCAAACGACCATTTCGGCGTCGGTGGTCATAACGAACAGGCGATCATGATTTCCCTCCGTGAAGAGGAAGATGAGCTGCAACGGCACTATGTGGAGACGCTTAAGGCACTGGGCGCGAGTGGCGAGGTGGCCGACGTCATGAACCGGACGATCGATGACGCCCGCAAACAGCACGAGGCGCTTGAGGTGCACTAAGTCTGTTTTAAAGGGTGGGGCGCCGGTACTGTACTCCTTTATAGTTTGTACTGACTTGGGTGCCTGCCTTGCCGCTGACAATCGACTCTATATCGCCCAGAGCGCCAATAACGGCCCGGTTGCCGGTTTTACGGGCGAATTCGCAGGCGGCCTGAACCTTGGGGCCCATGGAACCGGCAGCAAACGACAGCTTTTCCAGGGCTTCTGGGTGGGCGGCCGCTATGGCGCGTTCTCGTGGTGTGCCCCAGTCGCAATACACAGCATCGACGTCCGTGGCAATCACAAGCAAGTCGCTTTTCAGAGACGTGGCGAGAAGGCTTGAGCAAAGATCCTTGTCAATCACCGCTTCCACGCCACGCAGGATATGGTGCTCATCGTAGGCGGTCGGAATGCCGCCACCACCGGCGCAGACGACGATGGTGCCTTTATCCAGCAGCCATTCGATGGGGCGTAACTCGAAGATGCGCTTAGGCCTGGGGCTGGCCACCACCCGTCGATATTTCTCGCCGTCCGAGGCAATTTGCCAGCCGTATTTTTTTGCCAGCCGCTCCGCAGTGGGGCGACTGTAGACAGGACCAATGGGCTTGGTCGGGTGACGGAACGCAGGGTCTCGATGATCCACTTCGACCTGTGTTAGCAGCGTCGCAAATGGAACGTCCGAGGGCAGCAGGTTGCCCAGTTCCTGTTCGATCATGTACCCAATCATCCCTTCGGTTTCAGCGCCAAGAACATCCAGGGGATAGGGTTGGTTTTTGCTGTCGGCCGCTGTCTGCAAGGCAAGCAGCCCCACTTGGGGGCCGTTGCCGTGCGCAATAACCAATTCGTTACCGGGATATACGAGAGCAATCTGTGCGGCAGCGACTCGCACATTGCTTCGCTGGTTTTCGGCACTAAGGGGTTCGCCCCTGCGCAAGAGTGCATTGCCGCCCAAAGCGATGACTATACGCATGTTGCTATTGCTCCGAGCCTGGTTCCGGGCTGCCGAGGGTCGAAACAAGGACGGCCTTTATGGTGTGCATGCGGTTTTCCGCCTGGTCGAACGCAATGCAGGCCTCGGATTCGAATACCTCGTTCGTTACTTCGATACCGCCGGCGAGCTCTGGATACTGTTCTGCTACCTGTTTCCCAACGCGGGTCTCTGCGTTGTGGAATGCGGGCAGGCAATGCATGAACTTCACGCCGGGGTTGCCGGAGGCCTTGAGCAGGCTCGTGTTCACCTGGTAAGGGATCAGCATGCGAATACGCTCGGCCCAGGTTTCGATCGGCTCTCCCATGGAGACCCATACGTCGGTGTGGATAAAGTCCGCTTTGTGGACGGCTTCGCTGGGGTCTTCAGTCAGGGTCAGCCGGGCACCAGTCTCCTGGGCGATGCTACGGCAGGCTTCTATACGATTCCGGGCAGGCCAGAGTTCCTTGGGCGCGCCGATACGTACATCCATGCCGAGTTTGGCGCCGATCAGTAGCAGGGAGTTGCCCATGTTGTTGCGGGCATCGCCCAGGTAGGCAAAGCGGATCTCAGAAAGCGGTTTGCCCGCATGCTCGCGCATGGTCAGTACATCGGCAATCATCTGCGTGGGGTGATATTCATCCGTCAGACCATTGAAAACGGGAACCCCGGCATAACGGTTCAGGTCTTCGACGACGGACTGGCTGAAGCCTCGATACTCGATAGCGTCGTACATCCTGCCCAGGACCCTTGCGGTATCCTTCATGGTTTCCTTATGACCAATCTGGGATGACGTGGGGTCGATATAGGTGACGTGGGCTCCCTGGTCGTAGGCGGCCACTTCAAAAGCGCATCGGGTGCGGGTCGATGTCTTTTCGAAGATCAGGGCAATATTCCTGCCCTTGAGATACTGCTGTTCGGCGCGATTGTATTTGGCCTGTTTAAGTTCGCTGGACAGATCCAGGAGGTACACCAGTTCTTCGGGTGTGTGATGGATGAGGCTGAGCAGGCTGCGGTTGTGGAGGTCGGTGGTCATAGTAGCTCCCAGGTTATCGAATCAGCTTTCGAGCGGGTCACGCAGCAGCGGGCAGGTCATGCAATGGCCGCCACCGCGGCCGCGGCCCAGTTCGCTGGCATCGATGGTGATCACTTCAACGCCAGCCTTGCGCAGGACGGTATTGGTGTAGGTGTTGCGGTCGTAAGCGATGACGACCCCGGGTTCCACCGCGATGACGTTGTTGCCGTCGTCCCATTGCTCGCGCTCCGCCTCATAGCTGTCGCCGCCGGTTTCAACCACTCGCAAGGACCTCAGACCCATGGCTTCGGCGACGACATCCAGTAATCCTGCATCTTCGCGCCGCAGGTCGATTCCGCCCGGCCTGGATTCGTCGGGGCGAAGGCTGAACGGAACGATACTTTTCACCACTTCCGGGTAGATGGTTACCAGGTCGCGATCACAGAAGCTGAAAACCGTATCCAGGT
Source organism: Marinobacter nanhaiticus D15-8W (assembly GCF_036511935.1). NCBI lineage: Bacteria > Pseudomonadati > Pseudomonadota > Gammaproteobacteria > Pseudomonadales > Marinobacteraceae > Marinobacter > Marinobacter nanhaiticus. The sequence continues at coordinate 2,574,272 of NZ_AP028878.1, forward strand.
GCATCGACGACCTGGATTTGGGCAAACCCGCGACAATCACACGGTCGGCGGCCCCGGCGCGAAACAGGTTCTGGGTGATCTGGCCGATCGCCTGACGGGAGGTGCGCTCGCCCATACCGATCAAGACCACGCCGTTCCCGATCGGCATCACATCGCCGCCTTCCAGCGTCGCGAGGCCATGATCCTGGTCCACATCGCCAAACCAGACGTCGAACTGCGCGTTGGCGAACGCGGGGTGAAAGCGGTAAACGGCGGCCGTAAGCAAGGTTTCCTGACGCCGGGCGGGCCAGAACATGGGATTCAGGCTCACTCCGCCGTATATCCAGCAACTGGTGTCACGGGTAAACAGGCTGTTTGGCAAGGGCGGAAGTACGAAACTGGAGTGCCCGAGATATTCCCGAAACATCTTCAACGCCTCGCTACCATGCGCGTCGCCGAGGTCGTCCGCAGAGACACCGCCGATCAGGTACTCCGCCAGCTGTCGCGGTGGCAGCGATTCGAACCAGCTGCGGACTTCGTCGCACAGGGAAATACCGGTCTGGCTGACCGTTACCTTGCGGTCGAGGATCCATTTCAGCGCCTCGGGATCGCTGACGGTCTCGGTCAGCAGGTTGTGGAGTTCCAGTACCTCGACACCGCGCTCACGCATCTTGGTAACAAAATCGAAGTGGTCGCGCTTGGCCTGGTTTACCCAGATCACATCATCGAATAACAGATCGTCGCAGTTGGTTGGCGTGAGACGTTGCTGCGCAAGTCCTGGCGAACACACCAGCACCTTTCGCAGCTTTCCAATTTCCGAATGAACGCCGAACTGATGGGTCTTGGTCATCGTCAATCCTCGCTCAGAGCGTCAACACGCCCTTGTACATGCCGATGGCGCCGATTACGGCTACGATCAGGACGCCGGCAAAAATAATTTTCTCCGCGGGTTTGAATACCTTTTCCTTGCGCTCGCGCTTGGCCATGGCGAAGAAAATGGCCCCTGGCGCATACAGCAGCGCAGAAAGCAGCAAGTACTGGATACCCCCGGCGTAGACCAGCCAGGCGGCATAGATCAGCGCGATCAAGGCGATCACGAGATCCTTGCGACGAGCCTGGGGCTGGTTCTCGTAGGTCTCGCCGCGCCAACTGAGGATCACCGCATAGGCGGCAGACCAGAAGTAGGGGATCAGTATCATCGACGTTGCCAGGTACAGCAGGTTGAGGTACGTGGCCTCGTTGAAGAAGGTGAAGATCAGGAATAATTGGATCAGTCCGTTGGATAGCCAAAGGGCATTGATTGGCGCGTGCTTGCTGTTCTGCTTACTGAGGAATTTCGGCATGGTGCCGTCGCTGGCGCCTGCGACCAGGATCTCCGCACACAGCAGGGTCCAGGCCAGCAGGCCGCCGGCGAGAGAAATCACCAGACCGACGCTGATCAACACTGCACCCCAACGGCCCACCACATGCTCGAGGACCCCGGCCATTGACGGATTCTGCAGGTTGGCAAGCTCTGCCTGGCTCATAACCCCCATGGACAGGACGTTGACGAGAACCAACAGGAGCAGCACCCCGAGAAAGCCGACAACGGTCGCCCGTCCGACGTCGCTGCGTCTGGCGGCCCGGGCCGAGTACACGTTGGCGCCTTCGATGCCGATAAACACCCAGACGGTAACGAGCATCATGTTGCGCACCTGATCCAGCACGCTGCCCAGGTCAGGGTTACCAAACCCCCAGAAGTCTTCCACGAAGATCCCGGACTGAAAGGCAAACAGGGTGATGACGATGAACAGGATAAGCGGTATCACCTTGGCGATAGTCGTCACCAGGTTGATGAATGCCGCCTCCCGGATACCCTGTAGCACCAGAAAGTGAATGCCCCAGAGCACAGCCGACGCACACAGGATGGCAACGAACGTATTGCCTTCGCCAAAGACCGGAAAGAAGATCCCCAGTGTACTGAACAGCAATACGAAGTAACTGACATTGCCGATCCAGGCGCTGATCCAGTATCCCCAGGCGGACGAGAAACCCATGTAGTCGCCAAACCCTGCCTTGGCGTACGCATAGACCCCGGTATCGAGGTCAGGTTTGCGGTTTGCAAGCGACTGGAAAACGAAAGCCAGGGTGAGCATGCCGATCGCTGTGATCAGCCAGCCGATCAGCACGGCTCCAGCCCCGGCACTTGCAGCCATATTCTGGGGTAGCGAGAAGATCCCGCCACCAATCATCGATCCAACAACCAGCGCGATCAGCGCGCCAAGTTTCAACTTTTGAGATGTCTGTTCCATGACCGTCCTCCCACAGACCCGCACGAAACTTATTCTGAGGACTTGGCGGCAGATGGTTGTGACCCAGATCAATTGGAAGGCAAGTGTCTGTTTTAAGAACAGATGACAAGCAGCGGCGCCTTGATCTGAAGCAACCCGCTACGGCCATAGTTGCCGATAATCAGGTGAACGGGAATCGAGGGTGTGGGTATGGATCTCAATGTGCGCTGGCATAGCCAATCGGCCGACGCAGCGATGGCGAAGTTGGGCTCGAGCGACCAGGGGTTGAGCCATCAGGAGGCAAGTCGCCGCCTGGCGGAATACGGTCGTAACCGGCTCGAGGCCGGGGAACATCCACGCTTGCTGCACCGGCTGCTGAAGCAGTTTGCCAACGCATTGATATACGTCCTGCTGGCCTCGGCGCTCATCACCGCAATGCTGCAGCAGTGGGTCGATACCGCCGTTATTCTGGGCGTTGTTATCGTCAATGCGCTCATCGGCATCATACAGGAGGGGCGGGCGGAAAAAGCCCTGGCGGCTATCAGGCAGTTGCTGTCCCATGAGGCGGTAGTCAGGCGGGATGGACAAACAAGACAGTTGTCGGCAGAGGATCTGGTGCCCGGCGACCTGGTGTTGCTCCAATCGGGTGATCGGGTCCCGGCTGATCTCCGCCTGATCAATACCCACGAATTGCACATCGATGAAGCCATCCTGACAGGCGAGTCCTCGCCTGTAACGAAAACACCTGATCCAGTAAACGGCCCTGCAGATCTGGCTGAACGGTTCAGCATGGCCTTCACCGGTACGCTGGTTACCTCGGGCACGGCAGCAGGCGTGGTCGTTGCCACCGGAACCGCGACCGAAGTCGGGAGAATAAGCGGCCTGCTGGAACAAGTCGAAACCCTGACCACTCCGCTCCTGCGAAAGGTGGATCGTTTTGCCCGTCGACTGGCCCTGGCGACCGTTCTCCTGTCGGTAATAACGTTCCTGGTCGCATGGTTCTGGCGTCACTATTCGCTCCCTGAAACGCTGATGACGGCTGTCGGGCTGGCGGTGGCGGCGATTCCCGAGGGCTTGCCTGCCATATTGACGATTACCCTGGCGATCGGCGTCCAGCGCATGGCCAGACGCAAGGCCATTATCCGCCAGTTGCCAGCGGTGGAAACGCTGGGCTCGGTAACGGTCATATGCACCGACAAGACTGGGACGCTGACACGCAACGAGATGACGGTCACCGATGTGGTCACACGATCAGCGCACTTCACGGTGTCCGGGGTGGGGTACGAGCCTGAGGGCGACCTGCTCGACGGCGGTTCGCCGGCGCGGATAGAGGCGCAACCGGCTGTCCTGGCACTGGCAACCGCCGGGCTCCTGTGTAATGACGCCTTGCTGCACCGTGAAGGCGGCGAGTGGCGCATCACCGGAGACCCGACGGAAGGTGCATTGCTGACCTTCGCGGGTAAATGCGGTCTGATACACGAGACTGGCATCCGCAACCAGCCGCGCCTGGACGCCATCCCCTTTGAATCGGAACATCGTTTTATGGCGACACTGCATCACGATCATCAGGGCAGCCATACGATATACATCAAGGGTGCTCCCGAGCAGTTGCTGGAGATGTGCGCCTATGAAGGCCCCTGCGAAGCATCCCAGCCCCTGGACCACGTTTATTGGCAAACCGCGGCGGACGAACTGGCGAGAGACGGTAAGCGCGTGCTGGCACTGGCATGTCTGAGACTCGACGGCATCAAGACCGAACTGAATTTTGACGACGTCGCGCATGGCCTGACCTTGCTGGGTCTGGTCGGTATGGTCGATCCGCCTCGACCAGAGGCCGTCGACGCGGTGGCTCGGGCGCAGGCGGCGGGCATTCGCGTGAAGATGATTACCGGTGACCACGCGGCTACCGCTGCGGCTATCGGCCGGTCCATGAACATCGGCGTAGGCACTGGAGCTGCCACGGGCGGGCAGGTCGACGGCGCCAGCGTTGAGCGTCTACGGCAACTGATCAATAAACACGATGTGTTTGCCCGCACCAGTCCCGAACACAAACTGCGTCTGGTGGAGGCGTTGCAGGCCGAGGGCGAAGTGGTCGCCATGACCGGCGATGGCGTCAATGACGCGCCGGCGCTGAAGCGGGCGGATGTCGGGATCGCCATGGGGCGAAAAGGCACCGATGCCGCAAAACAGGCCGCCCGCATGGTTTTAGCGGACGACAACTTCGCATCGATCGTGCATGCGGTCGAGGAAGGTCGGGTCGTCTACGACAACCTGAAAAAAGCGATTCTGTTCATTCTTCCCACCAGTGGCGGCGAAGCCTTGAGCATCCTGGCGGCTGTGGTAATGGGTGTCCTGATGCCCATCACGCCGGTCCAGATCCTCTGGATCAACATGGTCACTGCCGTGACCCTGGCGCTGACGCTGGCCTTCGAACCCGCGGAAAGCGATGTGATGCAGCGCCGGCCAAATCCGCCGAAGCAACCACTGATATCCGGCTTTCTGATCTGGCGGGTAGCCTTCGTTGCCTGCCTGATGGTCACAGCCAGCTTTGGTCTGTATCTCTGGTATCGGGGAAACGGTCATAGCCTGGAGCTGGCCCGGACTATCGCCGTGAACACCTTGGTCTTCTGCGAAATTGTCTATCTCCTGAACACACGCGTACTTGCCCGGCCGGCCCTCAGCCGCAATAAACTTGGTTCTAACCCGGTACTCTGGTGGGGGATCGCCGTTCTTCTTGGTTTGCAGGCGTTTTTCACGTATCTGCCCAGCTTCCAGGGGCTGTTTGGTACGCGTGAACTGTATCCAGTGGACTGGCTGCTGGTGGTCGCTGCAGCCGCCGCGGTTTTCATGGTCGTCGAAGTCGAAAAATACCTGTTCAACCGGAGAGAGCATGCTGATGTGGCCGGGGAAAATTCGCGGAAAAAAGCCGCACGGTTGTCCCATTAACCGCATTCCTGTTCAATCCCTCGCCACTCCCTTTGCTTATTGTTGATGCCATACCGCTAACGCCGGTGGTCCGGTTGAGTCGATCGACCGCCGGACGTTGGAGCTTCCAGCGCCTGCGAGGCGCCATCAACCCGTCAAGCAGAGGAACGTCCCATGTCCACCAAGCTAGAAGTCCTGACCCCGCAAAACTGTCAGCTTATCTTCATTGACCAGCAACCGCAGATGGCTTTCGGCGTCCAGTCGATCGACCGACAGGTCCTCAAGAACCACGTGGTGGGCTTGGCCAAAGCCGCCAAGGTTTTCGGTATACCAACGACCATCACGACCGTGGAAACCGAGAGCTTCTCCGGTCACACCTTCCCGGAATTGCTTGCCGTGTTCCCGGAACAGCCAATTCTTGAACGTACCTCGATGAACTCCTGGGACGACCAGAAAGTGCGCGATGCGCTGGCCCGCAATGGCAAGAAAAAGGTTGTCGTCTCCGGTCTCTGGACCGAGGTCTGCAACAACACCTTTGCTTTGTCTGCCATGCTCGAGGGCGACTACGAAATCTATATGGTCGCCGACGCCTCCGGCGGCACCTCGCTGGCCGCCCATGACTACGCGATGCAGCGTATGGCGCAGGTCGGCATCATCCCAATGACCTGGCAACAGGTACTGCTGGAGTGGCAGCGTGACTGGGCCCACCGAGACACTTACGACGCCGTGATGGACATCGTGCGCGAGCATTCCGGGGCCTACGGTATGGGCGTGGACTACGCCTACACCATGGTCCACAAGGCGGCCGAAAGGGTTGAACATGGCGAACGTCTGGCGCCGGTTCCGGCCGAATCCGAGTCGCTGGAATCGGTGTCTTGAATAGTGGGGCGGAGCTTCTGCTCCGCCTGATTGCCTTTCAGAAACTGAAAAGGTATCTCGGCCATGAACGGTACGTTGGCAGGGGATGAAAGTCCGCCCAGCGCCTGGGCGCCATTTGCGCACCTGGCGTTCACCTTGCTCTGGACCGCGACGGTGATCTCCAACGTCGGCACCTGGATGCACGACGTGGCATCCGGCTGGCTGATGACGTCGTTATCGCCGTCACCGTCGATGGTAGCGCTGGTGCAGGCTGCCACCACCGCACCCATCTTCCTGTTCGCCCTGGGGGCCGGAGCGCTGGCCGATATTCTGGATCGGCGGCTGCTGCTGGTCGCCGTAATGGCCATACAGGGTGTCAGTGCCGCGGTTCTCGGCGCGCTGGTGATGACGGGTGGGGTGAATGCATGGACATTGCTTGCCTTCACCTTTCTCTCCGGCGCCTGTGCCGCCTTTATCGCGCCAGCCTGGCAGGCGATCGTGCCGCAGCTCGTGCCCAAAGCCAAACTTCAGTCGGCTGTCGTACTGAACAGCGTTGGCATCAACATCAGTCGCGCTATAGGCCCCGCGCTGGCCGGCGTGATTATCCCGGTGCTGGGCATCGCCTGGCCGTACCTGCTCAACGCAGTGAGCTTCGTCGTGGTGATCGGGGTCTTGCTGTGGTGGTCCCCGCCGGCGAAGCCCGCTCAACAGTTACCTCTTGAGCGTTTCTGGAGCGCCACCCGCGCCGGCCTGCGTTTCGCCCGCGCCAGCGGCCCGCTTAAGAGCACGCTTGTCCGGGCCGTGGCCTTCTTTATCTTTGCAAGCGCCTACTGGGCGTTGCTCCCGCTGATCGTCCGTCAGGAATTACAGGGTAGTGCGTCACTTTATGGCCTGATGCTCGGGGTCATCGGCCTTGGCGCTGTGGCCGGTGCGCTGGTACTGCCGCGCATCAGGAGAAAACTGCGTCCCGACGCATTGGTTTCGCTGGGTACGTTGGGAACCGCCCTGGTGCTGGTCGTGTTCGCGGCAAGCCCCTGGCCCCAGGCATCGATCATCGCAAGCTTCCTGGCCGGTGCTTGCTGGATCACTGTCCTCTCGAGCCTCAATGTTTCGGCACAGACTGCACTGCCGGATTGGGTGAGGGCCCGGGGGTTGTCGATCTTTATCACCGTATTCTTCGGTTCGATGACGCTGGGGAGCCTGGCCTGGGGCCAACTGGCGGAAACCGTCGGAATTCCGATAACACTGCTCCTGGCGGCGGCAGGTTCGATCATCGCTGCCTTGATGGCGCGCCCATTCCGGCTACACCAAGGCGCGGAACTGGATCTCTCGCCCTCGGCGCACTGGCCTCAACCGCTGGTCAGCAGCGACGTCGAATACGATCGCGGGCCGGTCATGGTGACCATCGAGTATCGCGTGGCACCAAAGGATACCGAGGCCTTTGCAGCCGCTATGAACGACCTTCGGCAGGTACGTCAGCGCAATGGCGCCTATGCCTGGGGACTCTTCGAGGATGTCGCCGTGCCCGGCCATTTCACCGAGTACTTCCTGGAGGAATCCTGGGTTGAACACCTACGCCATCACGAGCGGGTGTCCGAAAGCGATCGCCTGGTCCAGGAGCGGGTGCGCGCTTTTCACATCGAACCGGAGCCCCCGCGGGTAAGGCACCATCTCGCGCCGGAGCACCACCAGAATTCGCCGGAATCGACCGATCCGCCCTCAAGTGCAGGAGAGCTCCTATGAAAATTGCCCTTGGGCTGCTGCTCGCGCTGGTCATCGGGATTACCTGTCGTAAGGCGGGCGTTCCGCTACCCGCTCCCCCCGTGCTGATAGGTGGCTTACTCGTACTGGCCATGACCCTCGGTTACGTGACCGCCGACCGTTTTGCCGCGCACCGCAAGGCGACGACCCGGCATCTCTGCGGAGGCCCCACAGGACATACCGAGGAGCAGCACCATGGCTAGCGGCGCGATTGGATTGTTACTCGGCTTCCTCATCGGGCTGGGCTGCCGATGGTTCGATTTACCCCTGCCGGCACCACCGAAGATTGTAGGTGCACTGCTCGTCGTAGCGATGACCCTGGGATTTCTCGGTGCGGACTGGATCCCCGTGGGATAGCGCCTTTTACCCCTGTCAAAGGAGATACATATCATGAATCCGGACCTGATCCTCTATAACGGCAAGCTGCATACAGTGGACCCGGAGCAGCCGAGTGCCAGTGCGGTTGTGGTCAACGATGGCTTTATCCAGGCAGTAGGCAGTGATGAACAGGTCATGAAGCTACGTGCCGACACCACGCGGGTCATCAATCTTAACGGCCGTGCCTGTATACCCGGGCTGAACGACTCCCACCTGCACCTCATTCGCGGCGGCCTGAACTATAACCTCGAACTCCGGTGGGAAGGCGTTCCCTCGCTAGCGGACGCCATGCGCCTACTTAAACAGCAGGCGGACCGGACACCCACACCGCAATGGGTCAGGGTCGTGGGCGGGTGGAGCGAGTTTCAGTTTGCCGAAAGACGCATGCCGACGTTGGACGAACTCAATGCCGCTGCGCCAGACACTCCGGTATTTGTTCTACATCTATACGATCGTGCGTTGCTCAATCGAGCCGCGTTGAAAGTCGTGGGCTACGGTAAGGACACCCCGAATCCGCCGGGCGGCGAGATCCAGCGGGACGGGCAGGGCAATCCGACAGGCATGCTGATTGCCCGACCGAACGCGATGATTCTCTACTCGACCCTGGCCAAGGGGCCGGCCCTGCCTTTGGAGTACCAGGTGAACTCGACGCGCCAGTTCATGCGCGAACTGAACCGGTTGGGTGTCACCAGCGCGATCGATGCCGGCGGTGGTTTCCAGAACTACCCGGAGGATTACCAGGTGATCCAGCAACTGGCGGATGCCGGCGACTTGACCGTGCGTATCGCGTACAACCTTTTCACGCAGAAGCCCAAGGCAGAGTTGCAGGATTTCCAGCACTGGTCGGAGATTGTGGAGTACCAGCAGGGTAACGATTTCTTCCGGCACAACGGCGCTGGCGAAATGCTGGTGTTTTCTGCGGCGGACTTCGAAGACTTCCTGGAGCCTCGCCCGGATTTGCCCGCGGGCATGGAAGACGAGCTGGAACCGGTCGTCCGCCACCTGGTAGAGCAGCGCTGGCCGTTCCGGTTGCATGCGACCTACGACGAGTCGATCTCCCGGATGCTGGATGTATTCGAGAAGGTCAACGCCGACGTGCCGTTCGATGGCTTGCCCTGGTTCTTCGACCATGCCGAAACCATCAGCCCGCGCAGCATCGAGCGGGTGAAAGCACTGGGCGGCGGTATCGCGATCCAGGATCGTATGGCCTTCCGGGGCGAATACTTTGTCGATCGCTACGGCAATGAGGCCGCAGAGCAGACCCCGCCCATCGCTCGCATGCTGGGTGAGGACATTCCCGTTGGCGCGGGTACGGATGCGACCCGCGTGTCCAGCTACAACCCCTGGACCTCGCTTTACTGGCTGATCAGTGGACGCACCGTTGGCGGCCTTCAGCTCTATCAGGAAGGGCTACCAAGGCAGACCGCGCTGGAACTCTTCACCCGTGGCAGCGCCTGGTTTTCGTCGGAACAAGGCAAGAAAGGGCAGATCAAATCCGGTCAATTGGCTGATTTCACGGTGTTGTCGGCGGACCTGATGACGGTAGAGGAAGAGGCGATCAAGACCATCGAGTCGGTGTTGACCATCGTCGGCGGGAAGGTGGTGTACGGCGCAGAGGAATTCAGCGCCCTTGGGCCTCCCTCGATTCCGGTACTGCCTGACTGGTCGCCCGTGGCGATGGTGCCCGGGCACTGGAAACCTACGGCGTCCGATGCGGCGCCAGCATCGTTGCACCTATGCGCAGGGAGCTGTGGCGTCCACGGCCACCAGCACGACCGGGCCCGCAAGTCGACTGTGCCCGCGACCGATCTACGGGGCTTTTGGGGCGCATTGGGTTGTTCATGCTTCAGTTTTTAGGCTCTTAGGTTTGTGGGTTCTTAATTTTCTAGGTTCCTTCGTCGACGTGCCGGGTTCACGTCATAGCGTTCAAAGGAGTTGTTCCCTTGACTGTGAGGTTCAAGGGCAAATTCACAGATGATCACCAAGAGGGAATGGATATGAGCGACAAACAAGCCAGTATCTTTACGACCAGCGACGGTACCGAGATCTACTACAAGGATTGGGGTAGTGGACAACCGGTGGTGTTCAGTCACGGGTGGCCACTGACCGCCGATGCCTGGGAAAGTCAGATGATGTTCCTGGCGGAGAACGGCTTCCGCGCGATCGCCCACGATCGACGCGGGCACGGACGTTCCAGCCAGCCCTGGCACGGCAACGAAATGGATACCTATGCCGACGACCTGGCGGAACTCCTGGATCACCTTGATATCAAGGACGCAATGTTGGTTGGCCATTCCACCGGTGGCGGCGAGGTAACCCGCTACCTGGGGCGCCACGGCACGTCCCGGGTTGCCAAGGCTGTGCTGGTAGGCGCGGTGCCGCCGATTATGCTCAAGAGCGAGAACAACCCCGTCGGGCTACCGATATCGGCTTTCGACGAGATCAGAAAGGGCGTGGCAACGGACCGTTCCCAGTTCTTTCAGGACATCACCACGCCGTTCTTTGGCGCGAATCGCGAGGGCGCCCAGGTCAGCCAGGGGATGCGTGACTCGTTCTGGCTGCAGGGCATGATGGGTGGCCTGAAGAACCAGTACGACTGTATCAAGGCGTTTTCCGAGACGGATTTCACCGAGGACCTACGCAAGATCGACATTCCCGTGCTGATTATCCATGGAGATGACGACCAGATCGTTCCGTTCGAGGGATCGGCCAAGCTCTCGGTGGAACTGCTCCCGCAGGCGGAGCTGAAAGTGTACCCGAGCGGTGACCACGCACTGGCGGATACCCATAAGGATGACCTGAATGCCGACCTGCTGGCGTTTGCGCAGGCCTGAGAGGTTAGGGCCTGGCTCGTGCCAGGCCCTTGTTCTCCGCCTGTCGAAGTTGCTAGCAGAAACATCGTGATGAACCGACACGTCCTTTTCATTCATGGTGCCTGGCTTACCCCGGACGCGTGGCAGCCTTTTATGGGGCGTTTCCGGGCCTGCGGTTTCGTTTGCAGTGCGCCGCCATGGATCTACATGGAATGTCCGGTAACTGAGTTACGCCAGCATCCGGCACGGTCACTGGCAACGCTCGATGTTAAACGCATCGTTGACCACTATGCGCAGCTGGTCACAGCTTACGAGGATCCGCCCATCCTGGTGGGGCATTCGTTTGGCGGGTTATTTGTCCAATTGCTGCTTGATCGGGGACTGGGTGCGTTGGGTATCGCCATTGATGCCGTTCCCCCGCGCGGCGTTCCTCCGGGGCTGACAGCGTTGATGGCGGCACTACCGCTGTTGACCACCTGGAACGGCTGGAACCGGGTCCTGACCATGACCCAGCCTCAGTTCATGCGGAATTTCGCTCAATCCCTGCCGCCGCAGGAAGCCAACGACGCGTACGGACGATATATTGTTCCGGCACCGGGGCGCATCTTCTTCCAGGCTGCGCTGGGCCTGGGTACCCGGGTCAACTACGCCAATGATCGTCGGGCGCCCCTGCTACTCATGGCAGGCGAGGCGGATCGCACCATACAGGCATCGATGGTTAAGGCGACTTACAAACGCTACCGGCGCTCCGTCGCCGACACGAGCTATGTCAGCTTTCCCAATCGGACCCATTGGTTGATTGCCGAGGAGGGCTGGGAAGAGGTGGCCGACTGCGCCATCGAGTGGATCGAGAAGCAGCGTGCCGGGCTTTAGTGCAATACGGGGCTCTGGGGCTTTATCAGGTATCTTTTTGCGAGCGGCGGTGAATGCTGCGGCGCTATACTCATACCACCGCATCTTGATCACGTCCGGTTTCCAGGGTCTCTTCCGACGGTAACGGTTTGATGAATGCTCGCGCTCTCGTTCTTGTCATTATGCTTCTTCCCTGGACGGCCTGCCTCGCCCTGGATGCAAAGCTTTCTTTGGAGCAGTTCAATCATACCAAGTGGACTGTCCGCGAGCAGGGCCCGGGGCAGATTGGTGCTATTGCCCAGACCAGTGATGGCTACCTTTGGCTCGGAGCCAATTATTCGCTGTACCGGTTCGACGGCGTGGAATTCGAACGTTTCGTTTCCAGTGACGGAGACGCCGTCGCGACCGTTTCCCAATTGCTGGCCTCGCCAGATGGCTCTCTGTGGATCGGGAAACGGTTCGGTGGCGTCAGCGTCCTTCGGGACGGGCAGCTGGTCGATTATCCGCCAGGTCAGGATCTTCCGGAAGGCGCGGTTTACGCCCTTGCGGTTGATCACGACGGTGCCGTATGGGCGGCCGCTAATGCCGGTCTTGCCCGCTTTAATGGTCAACGGTGGGAAATCGTAGATACGGGCTGGAACTTTCCGGAAGAGAGCGCCCGCTCGGTATTCGTCGATCGCGATGGCACGACCTGGGCCGCCAGCGACGATCGTCTGTTCTATCTGCCCAAGGGCGAACACAGGTTCATCGATACCGGCGAGTCGATCGGATGGGTTACCGACATCGTTCAGTCTCCCGACGGGGCTATCTGGATCTCGCAAATGTACCCTGGCGCGGTCCGGCAGGTTGCCACGGGTAAGACTCCAGCCGAAATTTCCCTCGATGTCGCCCCCTCAGGCCTTCTTTTCGATAGCGACGGCATGCTTTGGATCGGAACGCACGGGGGTGGGCTAGTCAGGGTAAGCACGCCCGGGACTGAGCTCTCGACCGAGCCGGAGGATCGCCTTCGTCAGGAAGATGGGCTTTCGTCCGATGTGGTTGGCCTGCTTTTCGAGGATCGGGAAGGCATTGTCTGGGCAGGGACCAGTACCGGCCTAGACCGCTTCAAGTATGCTTCAGCCGTGCCCGCTTGCATATCGAGCGGCGCCTACAACGTAGCGCTTGCTGCCACACCAGATGGTGCGATTTGGGCCGGGTCGAGCAACCAGCCGGTCACGCGGCTTTTGAATGGTCAGGCCAGGACCGCCGCACCCGCGCTACCGGTAACGGCGGCAGCTACGGATCAAGCGGGGACCGTGTGGATGGGCGGCCCCGGCGGCATTTGGCGATCTCGTGGTGAGGAACTGCTCCACGTGACTTACCTCCCGGTCGAAGACCCGGCCGAGGCCGCGGTCCGGGCACTGACGATGGATCGCTCGGGGACCCTTTGGGTGTCGATCAACCGATCAGGTCTCTTTACCTGGAAAGAGGGCGCGTGGACCCAGCCGCCACCAGTTTCCGACGCGTCTCTCCAGCAAATGCCGGTTGTTGCCGCGACGGACGAACAGGGCAGGGCCTGGTTCGGTTACCGCGACAACCTGCTGGTCAGGCGAGAGGGCGAATCGATCCGGATCTGGGACGGCAAGGACGGGCTCAAAGTCGGCCATGTGACGGCGCTGTTTCATAGCGAGAGAGGGGTATGGTTGGGCGGTAACGAGGGCTTGGGGTTGCTGTCTGGAGAAGGTTTTATCCCGATCGAAAGTGAAACCCCGTCCTTGCTCCGTGGCATTCATGCGGTGATCGAAGTTGCAAACGGCGACCTCTGGTTGCACTCCGCTGCCGCTGTGATCATGGTCCCCGCGACAGAGCTCCAGCGAGCACTGGCAGAGAACGGGTACAAGGTGCGTCTGCGATCGTTCGAACGTATCGACCGGCTGCCGGACGACCCTTTCCGCATCCATCCACTGCCCACGGCCATCAGCAGTGCCGATGGCAGGCTCTGGTTCGCGTCTGCCAGTGGTGTCATGTGGCTTGATCCCGCCAATCTTCACGACAGCCAGACCCTGCCTACCGTCGCCATAAAGCGGGTGGCCGTCGATACTGAACCATTGGTAATCGGGCAAGGTGAAAGTGTGTTGCCTCCCAGACCCGGCCACCTTGTTATAGACTACGCCGGCTTGCATTTCGCCGCGCCCGAAGCCCTACGTTATCGCTATCGCCTGACGGGCTACGACAATCGCTGGCAGGACGTCGGCGGTCAGCGGCGGGCTATCTACACCGGATTGGGCCCGGGGAGTTACCGTTTCGAAGTGGAGGCCATCACTGGCCAGGGCCTCCCCAGCGTACAACCGGCTTCATTGGCCTTCCGTATTCCGCCGGTGATCTACAACAGCCCGCTTTTCAAGATGTTCTATGTGATGATTGGGGCCGGGTTGCTGTGGAGTCTCTACATCCTTCGTCTGCGCTACCTCGAATCGAACCTTCGCGCCCGTCTGGAAGAACGTCACCGCGAACGCGAGCGAATAGCTCGTGAGCTTCACGACACGTTGCTGCAGGGATTCCAGGGGCTGGTGCTGCAGTTCCAGGCCATTGCCGAAAAGCTGGATCGTACGGCGCCGTTGCGCATCCAGATGGAGCGGGCGCTCGACCGGGCAGACGAGGCGCTTGCCGAGGGACGGGACCGGGTGCGGAACCTGCGCGATGGATCGAACAAGGATCTCATGGGAAGGTTAACGGACGTGGCGCAAAGCCTGGTTCCGGGGGATGCCAGTCCGCTGAAGCTTGTGCTCAAGGGGACGGCGATGCCGCTGAACCCCATTGTCCACGACGAAATTTACTGGATAGCCCGGGAAGCGATTATTAATGCCAGTAAACATGCCCAAGCGAGTGAAATCAGGGTGATTGTGACCTTCGGCACGGCCGCATTCCAGCTCAAGGTCCGTGACAACGGCGCTGGTCTGGAGCTGCGGGATGGCAAGGAGGATCCTGCTGGCCACTGGGGCCTGCGAGGCATGCAGGAGCGTGCGGACTGGATTGGCGGTTCAATCAAGATTGCGAGCGAGAAGGACAAGGGAACCGAGGTGCGTCTTCAGGTTCCCGGTGATCGGGCCTACCGGTCGGACGTGCGGCAGATACCCCGCTGGCTCAGGCCCATCATCTATGGCAGGAGGAAGCTGTGGCGTCATCCGGTTCGATAATCAAGGTCATGGTGGCTGACGACCACCCACTGATCCGGGAGGGCATTGCGGCGGTCATTGAAAGCCAGGCCGACATTGCCCTGGTTGGAGAGGCGAACAATGGTCGCGAAGCTGTGGAGGGTTTCCTGCAGCACCAGCCCGACGTGATCCTGATGGATTTGCAAATGCCGGAAATGAATGGCATCGACGCCATTCGAGCGATTCACCAGGGTGCGCCGTCAGCCCGGATTGCCGTACTCACCACCTACCGGGGCGACGTGCGCGCCCTACATGCGATCCAGGCGGGTGCCGTGGGCTATCTTCTCAAGAGCTCCCTGCGACGGGAGCTGGTCGATGCCATTCGCGCATTGGCTGCGGGCAAGCGCTGGTTCCCGCCCGAAATCGCGGCCGAACTTGCCGAGCACCTCGGCGTAGAAAACCTGAGCTTGCGGGAAGTCGAAGTGTTGCAGCTGATATCCCTCGGTCACGCCAATAAGGTCATTGCAAAGCGGCTTGCGATTACTGAGGACACGGTAAAAGGGCATGTAAAAAGCGTTATCGCCAAACTCGGAGCCAACAACCGGACCCACGCCGTGGCCATAGGCCTGAAACGGGGCATCATCGATTCATCCCTGGTGGGATAGCGTTCGTCGATCGACCACCCTTTTGAGGGGGGAGGAATCGGCCCTTGGTGAGGTATCGGATCGATAGCGTTGAGTCGAAGATAGACCTCCATGGATCGAGGCTGGCAAGTACGATCCGCAGGTCTGGACCGGATGCTGGAGCTCGCCGATGCACGTCCCTTCGATATATTCGACCACTCTAACCATTACCCAGGTTCCCCAGCTACTCAACGACGCCGCGGCGATGCTTCCGTCGGATCTATGGCAGGCCCAACGGTTGCTGGTACAGGCCTTGGAAATTCTGGACGAGGGAGCGGCGCAGCGGAAGTCCTGCGGCGGTATGGCAGCTTGGCAGATCAGGCGAATCGACGAGCACATCCGCCAGCACCTCGACGGCCGGATCCAGTCCAGAGACCTGGCGAACGTTGTTGGCTTGAGCCTCAGCCACTTTTCCCACGCCTTCCGCCAGACCTTTCACGAGACTCCGATGGTCTATGTCGCCAGAAAACGGGTTGCGCTGGCCCAGCAAAAATTACTTCGCCATCGCCACTCCCTGGCGCAGATCGCCCTTGAATGCGGCTTCTGTGACCAGTCCCATCTCACCCGGGTCTTCAACCGAGTGACGGGGACGAGTCCGAGAATCTGGCAGGCTCTACATGCCAACGGCCCAGTCATGACCGATGTCGATAATCCGGCCTGAGCACGTATATGTGATCGCCGCGCCCCGGATTTGCGTTTGTACTTATTGGAACTCTGTCCCATCAACTCCACGTTACATTATGACCAACATATAAAGTGATGCTGCAGCGTGCAGGAGGGCATTGGCGTATGAAAAACTACGACGTACTGGTGATCGGCGGCGGTCCTGGCGGATATAACGCGGCCATACGGGCCGGGCAACTTGGCTTGAAAGTGGGCTGCATCGAAGGTCGGGAGACCCTCGGCGGTACCTGTCTCAACGTCGGTTGCATGCCCTCCAAGGCATTGCTGCATGCCTCCGAGTACTTTGAAGCGGCAGTGGGTAAGGAGTTCGCAACGCTTGGCATCGAGGTTAAACCAAAACTGAACCTCGAACAGATGATGAAGCAAAAAACCGAAAGCGTGGACGCCCTCACCAAAGGCATCGAGTTCCTGTTCCGCAAGAATAAGGTGGATTGGATAAAGGGTTGGGGGAGACTGGCGGGAGAGGGGAAGGTCGACATCACCGCGGCAGACGGCACCAACGAGACCTTCTCCGCGAAAGACATCGTTATCGCGACAGGCTCCGAACCCACACCGTTGCCTGGGGTGCCTTTTGACGGAAACCGTATCCTGGATTCCACCGGCGCCTTGTCGATATCGGAGGTTCCCAAACGGCTGGTTGTCATTGGCGCCGGCGTAATCGGTCTGGAACTGGGCTCGGTCTGGCGCCGCCTGGGCAGTGAGGTCACGGTAGTAGAATATCTCGACCGCATCTGCCCCGGTATGGATACCGAAACCGCCAAAACCTTCCAGCGCAGCCTGAGCAAGCAGGGTATCAAGTTCAAGCTGGCCACCAAGGTGACCGAGGCACGAAGCGACGGCGACAGCGTCCAACTGCGACTCGAGCCCGCAGCCGGGGGCGAGAAACAGACGCTCGAAGCCGACTACGTGCTGGTGGCGATCGGCCGCCGACCCTACACCGAGGGCCTTGGTCTTGAAACGGTGGGTCTGCAAACCGATAACCGCGGCATGCTGAGCAACACAAAGCACCGCAGTCCGGTAGACGGAATCTGGGTTATTGGCGATGTCACGTCGGGCCCGATGCTCGCCCACAAGGCGGAAGACGAGGCGGTAGCATGTATCGAGCTGATTGCGGGGAAATCTGGCGAAGTCAATTACAACGCCATTCCCAGCGTAATCTACACCCGCCCGGAAGTGGCCACCGTGGGCAAGACCGAGGAACAGCTCCAATCCGAGGAAAGGGAGTACAAGGTGGGCAAGTTCCCGTTCTCTGCCAACAGCCGGGCAAAGATCAACCATGAAGGCGAAGGATTCGTGAAAGTGCTCGCGGATGCCCGAAGCGAGACCATCCTGGGTGTACACATGATTGGACCGAATGTAGGCGACATGATTGCCGAATATGCGGTAGCAATCGAGTTTGCGGCGACTGCAGAAGATATTGCGCTCACCAGCCATCCGCATCCGACACGCTCGGAAGCCCTGAGGCAAGCCGCCATGGACGTGGATGGGTGGGCGATGCAGGCTTAGTGACCCCTGATCGTTTACGCTGATGACTCCCTGGCCAGCCTCGTAAGGTCTTCAGCCACTTTTTCCTTCGGCAGGTCCGGGCGCAAGAGAAGGCGGATGCGCCCCTTTTTATCGAACACGTAGATCGCACTGCTGTGGGAGACCTCGTAATTGCCGTCGGCGTCCGGCTCGCCGTAGCCGAAGGTGGTCCGGTAGCGTTTGGCCAGGTCCCGCAGCGTATCTTCGGAACCGGTCAGGCCGACAATGCGGTCGCTGAAGAAGCTGACTTACTTCTCCAGCCGCTCCGGGTTATCGCGCTTGGGATCGACGCTGACGAAAAGAGCGGTGACCTCGTCGCGCCGGCCTTCCGGCATCGCCTCGAACACCTGCTGCAGGTACGCCAGGGTCGCCGGGCACACATCCGGGCATGAGGTGAAGCCAAAGAACAGCAACCGCACCTGTCCCTCGGTATCGGAGGCATGAACGCGCCGGCCACCGGTGCCCTCAAGGTCGAAGGCGAGGTCGGGCATGACGCCCTCGATATCCCTGCCGTTCCAGGGGGCTGGTTCATGGGAACAGCCCGCCACCAAAGTGGTCATCATTACCAGGAACAAGCAGCGCACCGTTATCGACGAAATATTATAAATCATGATATTGGGGCACCTTCTGAAGGTGAATTGTCAAGGTGTTTGGCATCACTGCGTCCATCGTTCATCAACCGTCGAAGCATGAGCAATATACCCAGGATGCTCATCATCGCTGGCGGGATCCAGGTGAGCAGACCGCCGAGCAACTGGTCGGTCTCCGGGGCAATCGGCCAGGCGCGGCCACAGACTTCGTAAACGTCATAGACGGAACCATGGGCGAACACGATCCAGGCGCCCAGCACCAGTTGAGGCAGTGCGACTAGGGCAAGCACCAGGATGCGCTTGCCATAACCCAGGGCCGAAGATCGAGCGGGGGAGCGCGGATCAAGCATCAGCCACCAGAACAGCAAGCCATCCAGTAGCATGCTCCAGTTCATGATCCAGTAAAGGTCACGGTTAAGCATGGCGTCGAAGTGGATCGACGGCCACAACCAGAGATAGATCAGGCCGACGAAGAGGACCGATGCAACCAGCGGGTGTTGCAGGAAGCGGTAGAAGGAACCTAGTGGTTTGAAGCGGCGCCGGACGCCTTCCGGAATCCGGTGGCGCCAGTAGCCGATGACGGGTAGGGGGTTGGACAACGCGATCAGGAACGGACCGAGATGGTGCAGGACCAGGTGTTGCCCGCGGTGAACGAAGAACATGTACTGCGCGTAGTAGTCGAAGCGGGTTTGCATGACCGCATAGCTCATCCCCAGTCCCAGTAGGAACGTGCCGACGCGTAACGGTCCAGGCCTTCGACCAGCCGGCAACCGTCTGACGCCGGTCAGATACATGACCAGCACGGCCGTAAAGCCGATTACGGTAACGGGCGAGAAATCATAGGGCAGCAGGAAGTCGATCCAGGACATCGGGTTGCCTTATGCCGAGAAACCAACAGGCCAGGCTCTCATCCTGACGGATTATGGCAGGTTTTCAATTATCCAGGGAATACAGCTAGTCAGAGGAGG
The DNA here is from genome assembly GCF_036511935.1 of Marinobacter nanhaiticus D15-8W. NCBI lineage: Bacteria > Pseudomonadati > Pseudomonadota > Gammaproteobacteria > Pseudomonadales > Marinobacteraceae > Marinobacter > Marinobacter nanhaiticus. Next base: position 2,593,691 of record NZ_AP028878.1, read on the forward strand.
TCAGATTAACATGTGTTAGTACCCGGCATTGGTGTCGGCCATGAATGCTATGCTTGACTGGTGGTGGCCGGGATCGCCGCGTCGCCGACCGTATGGTCAAGCCCACGAGAATAGGAGGGGATTATGTCGATCAGTGATCACGCGTTGGATAAAGATTTTCCTGAGTACAAGGACCTGATTCGTGAGTTACGCGGCTCAGATGTGCAGTTCAAGGAGCTCTCTGACCACTACGACAAGTTGGACAAGTCCATTCGAGGACTCGAGTACCGCGAAGTCCCCACCGACGACACGCACTTCATGGAGATGAAGAAGGAGCGTGCCCACCTCAAGGACACACTCTACACCAAGCTATCGAACCACCCGATCTGACGGCAACGGATATCGGCAACATGAGCATTAGCAATACCGCGGTATAGCAGCGCGTTGCTGTTGCGGCCGATTATTGCTTCGATGACGTGTTATACCGACACTGCCCAGGACGCTTGCACAGCTTTGTCCAGTCTTCCCGCCGGCCGCGCGCATCGGCCTCGGAACGGCGGGCCAACTGTGTGGGCGCCTGCTCCGGCTGTTTGAGCTGAGCCATCTGGCGGCGGATCTGCCGCTTGAAGGCGACCAGACCGTCTTCCGGCACTTGGGCCGAGGTTGGAATCTTGGCCGTGAGCGGATTCACCGGATGGCGCTTGACGTGGAATTCGAAATGCAGGTGAGGCCCGGTGACCCGGCCCGTAGCACCGGACAACGCGATCTTTTCCCCACGCTTCACCGCCTGGCCTCGCTTGACCAGGATCTTGCTCAGATGCAGGTAACGGGTCTTGAAGGCGCCGCTGTGCTCGACTTCCACATACTTGCCGGCGTAGGGATGGTTACCGATACGGGAGACGATACCGTCCCCTGTGCTCATAATCGGCGTGCCCGAGGGCGTTGCCAGATCCACGCCGTTATGGGGTGACCGCCGTCCTGTAACCGGATGCAGGCGGCGGGGGTTGAACGGCGAACTGACCCGATAATGGCGTTTGGTCGGATAGCGCAGGAAGGCCGGTGTGACGCTCTCGCCGCTCTCATCGTAGTAATTGCCGTCCGAGTACAGAAAGGCGTAATAGTTCTTGGAACCACGGTGCATGACGATCGCCTCGATCCGGGTGTTGCCGGTGGCTTCGGTGGCCGTCATTTCTTCGCCTACCACGACCGAAAAGGTATCGCCGGCCCGCAAGTCTCTCCGGAAATTGAGCTTGTTCTTTAGCAACTGGCTGACCTGTGCCACTTGGCCCTTGTTGAGCCCGGCTTCCAGGCCGGAGGCGTAAAAACTGCCCTGGATATCCCCAGCCACCAGCGCCGTATGCCAGTGCAGCGGCTTGGTCACCAGTTCGTGCTCGAAATCGCCTCCTTCCAAACGGGAGTAGGTCACCGTCCGGGCCGGATCCAGTTCCAGTTCAAGGCTTTGGAGTTGTTTGTTGCTGTCGAAACTGAAGCGGAGAGACGTGCCTGGCTGCAGGGTTTCGAGGGCCAGGAATTCCGCATCTGCCTCCAGCAACTGATGCAAGGTCCTGGCAGGGATCGCCTGCTTCTCGAAGATCTCACTCAGGGTATCGCCGGACTGGATCTGGTAATCCACCGAGGTCGGTTGAGGTTCGATGGCCTCGGCAAACGCATTCTCTTCCCCGGCTTCGGACACGCCAGGCTCGGCGGTAACGGGGAGCTGAACAGGGCCTTCTTCGTCGGCCGAGGCATGATTCCCGGCCACTCGCTTGTCAGGGAAAGTCTCCACCGGAATGGATACGGCGCTTGAGGACTCGGAACGCCAGAAGAACAGGAGCGTCAGGACACAGACGACAACAAGGACAAGAAGATGGCGTACCTTGGGGGAAAAACGAAGTGAAAAGGACATGGAAAGCGATAGATCTGCCAGGAAAAATGTTTGGAACAAGCGTGTCGGATAAGGTTATTTCCGCCAGCTAATACAAGCCACGGCGAAGGATACCCCTAGTTTGTCGACCGGGATAGTGAAGCGAATGACGACGGCAATTTACTGTCGGTTTGTCGCTAAAGTCCCGCCATCCCGCTCAGCGCATGCTCCCGTTCAATACGCATGCTCCGGTTCAATGAAAGCTACGTCCACTCTTGATCAGCAATTCCATGGACACTGCCGGCACCGGGTGGGCGAAAAAGAAGCCCTGGGCAAAGTCGCATCCGACTTCCCTTAACCAGTCCCGCTGCTCCTCGGTTTCCACCCCTTCAGCCACGACTTGCAGCCCAAGCTTGTGGGCCATGACGATAATCGTCTCCGCAATCGCTTTGTTACTGAAATCCGTGCCATCGTCCTTAACAAAGGATTGGTCGATCTTCAGGTAGTTGATGTTAAACCGCTTGAGGTAGGCGAGGGACGAGTAGCCGGTACCAAAGTCATCCAACGCCAGTTGAATGCCAGCTTTGTGGAGTGTCGAAAAGCGCTCATCAAGCCCGCGGCAGTCCTGCAGGAAAATATTTTCCGTGAGCTCAACGGCGACTTGGGTGCTGGATTTGGCAAACAGGCCCAGATGCGGTTCCCAGGGCCTGGCGTGACCGTTATGCATGAACTGTATGGGCGAGGTGTTGATCGTCACTTGAAACGGTTCAGGTGAAAGGGTGCCCCAGTGATGGGCATCGGCGGCGACTTGCGAGAAAACCCATTGTTCAATCGTTTCCATAAGACCGGCTTCTTCGGCGAGACCCAGAAATTCGGCCGGGCCAAGCAGCCCGCGCGTCGGGTGGGACCAGCGCAGCAGCGCTTCCGCCTTAGCGATGCGGCCGGAGTCGAGCTCGATAATCGGCTGGTAGTGAATACGTAGTTCGCCCTTGTCCGGTGCCGACCTTAGGTCGCTGATCAGCTCCTGCCGCGCGGTCATGGCATGGGCCATGATGTCCTGATAGAAACAGATCTGGTTGCGGCCGGCGCTCTTGGCCAGGTACATGGCGCGATCGGCGTTATTCAGGAGCTGCTTGATCGTCTGCGCGTCGTTAGGAAAAAGGGTAATCCCGATGCTGCCGGAAATCGTGACTACGTCCTTGTTGAGATGGAATGGCTTGGCCAGGTCTCGCAGGATATTACCCGCGATGTACTCGATATCTTCAATACGACCCGCGTTCAGTAGCAACACGGTAAACTCATCGCCCCCGAGCCGCGCTACAGTGTCGCTCTGGCGGATATGGGTCTCAATTCGCCCGGCGACAAGCTGCAATAGCAGATCGCCGGCATCGTGGCCGAGCTCGTCATTCACCTCCTTGAAACGGTCCAGGTCTATAAACAGCAGTGCGAATGTTTCGCTCGTACGTTCAGAGTGGCTTGCGTGCTGATGAAGGCGATCCAAAAAGAGACGCCGATTGGGTATGCTGGTTAACTGATCATAGTTGGCGCTGCGCCAGATCTCCGCCTCTGACGTTTTTCGTGCGGTTACATCGTGAGCGATGCCTGATACGGCTTCCACGTTGCCCTGCGTGTCAAACACCGGGGCGTATACATATTCGAAGTATTTAGTACGACGCCCTCGGCCATGTATCTCCACTTCGCCTCTGACTTGCTTTTTCGATGTGATAACCCGCTCAAGCGGTTCCTCACTATTATAGTGCGACGGCAAGTCGAACTCTTTGAAGTTCCTACCCAAAAGCTGATGTCGGGGCAGTCCACAAAGCTGTGCCATGGCAGTATTGGCGTAGAGAAACCGGCCACCGGTGCTTAGGACGTAAGAAGGGTCTGGCAGTGAGGCAAGCATTGTCTCGAATAGCCGTGACTGCTTTTCCTTTTCCGAGGCATACCGCTCAACGGATTCCGCGAGGGCTTCGTCTATGGCTTCATCGAAACTCACGATATCGGCGACGGCCCATTCTTCCTTCGCGGAGGGATCAACGTCCCGCCACAGATGAATAATGGTCGATCTTAACGCTCGATACTCTGAGGTGACCTGTACGACGTGCGCGCCAAGACCCTGCCTTTCAGCCCCGTGAATTTCGGCGGACGTCTCAGCGTCTGGACGTGGCGCGAGGCCTCGCGATCTCTCGACCTGCTGTTCCCTGGTTTGCGGGCGCTCCATGGCGGAGGCGATACCGAGCAGCACGTGGCGGATGTGGTTGCGCAGCTCTTGCTGTGTGAAATCCAGGTCCGGAAGAATAGCTGCCGCGTTTTTTTCCCAGGCGCGGAGAATCTCCTCCATTTGGGAACGTATAAATTCTTTCAGCCTCATATCCTTGGCCTCGTTTAAGTCGCCGGACTCAACCTTAACTGTGAAAGCTCCTCCACCAATACGCAAATAACCTTCGGCTTTTGTAATACTGAAGCGACACATCGGGTATAGGTATCGATACCAGTATGCATATCGCAAGTACTCCAAATGGCTATTAGATTGCAAGACGTTTGATCGTTATGGTTGGGTTTCTTTGTTCTTTCTCGCTCGTTGGAATAACAAAGCTATGTCCAAGTCAGGGAACATCTCCGAGTCAACGAATATGCCCGTTATCAAGATAGCCATCGTCGGTTTCGGCAAGATCGCCCGGGACCAACACTACCCAGCCCTCTTCGATAGCCCGGCTTACCAGCTGGCCGCCGTTGCCAGTCCTGATGGCGCCGGGCCGGAGGGCGTCGATCGGTATGACACGCTGGACGCGATGCTCGACGCCGTTCCGGATATCGATGCGGTGACACTTTGCGTGCCGCCTTCCGTCCGCTATGTCCTGGCGGCGAAGGCTTTGGCCCGAGGTAAGCATGTAATGCTGGAAAAGCCGCCCGGCACCACGTTGAATGAGGTCGCCGCGCTCCAACGTCAAGCGGAGAAGGGAGGTAAGACGCTGTTCGCGGCCTGGCACTCGCGGTTCGCCCCGGCGGTTGAGCCGGCCCGGACATGGTTGGACAAGCGCAAGGTTCGCAGCGTGGACATCCAGTGGAAGGAAGATGTGCGCGTATGGCATCCCGGGCAGGACTGGATCTGGGAACCTGGCGGCATGGGCGTTTTTGATCCAGGTATCAACGGCCTTTCAATTGCAACGGCCATCCTGGGCCAGCCTTTTTTTCTTCGTAAAGGCGTCCTGGAAGTGCCGGCCAACCGGCAAACCCCGATTGCCGCAGACCTTTATTTTGAGAGCACAGACGGTTATCCAGTCAGCGCGGTATTCGACTCCCGTCAGACCGGTCCACAACTCTGGGATATTCACGTGACGACGGATGAAGGACGCCTGACCCTGTCCAAGGGTGGCAGCCAGATGTTTGTCGATGGCGAACTCCAGCATGAGGCCGAAGAGCGGGAATATCCCGGCCTCTACCAGCGTTTTGCTGAGCTCGTCGAGTCCGTCGGTAGCGAGGTGGACGCAACGCCCCTGCAGCATGTGGCGGATGCCTTTCTGCTGAGTGAGCGTCGTAGCGTCGATCCTTTCTATTGGAATGATCTCGAGCCGTCGGAATGATGGCCAGGAAGATTTTGAAGGATAAGGGCGACGGTGAGGATAAGAGTGGCACTGGAGCGGTTTGCCGAACTTTCAGTTAAAAGAGCTTTCAGTGGGAGGCAGGCCTTCGGGCCGTTTGAGCAACAACTCCATGGATGAGGCGGGTACGGGGGGCGAAAACAAATAACCCTGTGCAAGATCGCAGCCCGCGTCTCTAAGCCAGTTATGCTGCTCCAGGGTCTCGACCCCTTCGGCGATAACCTTGAGCCCGAGCTTGTGGGCCATGACGATAATGGACTCTGCGATCGCTTTGTGACTGATGTCACCACCATTATCCTTGATAAACGACTGATCTATTTTTAGATAGTTAACGTTAAACTTCTTCAGCGATGCTAAAGAAGAATAACCTGTCCCGAAATCGTCGAGAGCCAATTGGACACCGGTCTGCTGAAGACGGGCAAATCGATCATTAAGACGATCCATTTCTCCAAGGAAAACATCCTCGGTCAGTTCCACCGCAACTGTCATGTTCGAATCGGCAAACAAACCAAGGTGAGCCTCCCAAGGCATATCGAGAGTATTGCGCACGAACTCTTTAGCGGACACATTAATTGCCACCTCCAGAGGTTCACTTGATAGATTTCCCCAGGGGGAGGCAGTTGAAGCGACTTCGGAAAAAATCCACTGTTCAAGCTCGTGCATCAGGCCTGCTTCTTCGACCAACTCGAGAAATTGTTCGGGAGCGAGGAGGCCGCGTTTTGGATGTTCCCAGCGCAACAGCGCCTCGGCCTTGGTCACGCGGCCAGTGCCTAAATCGACGATCGGTTGATAGTGAAGCGTAAACTGGTTTTTCTGCCGGGCTTCTCGCAAATCGCTTAACAGTTCCAGCCGTGAAGTCATTGAGTGCACGAGAAGGTCTCGATAGAAACAGATCTGGTTGCGCCCCGAGCTTTTGGCCAGATACATCGCCTGATCAGCATTATTGAGTAGTTGCTTGACCGTGTTGGCGTCTTCTGGGAAAAGCGTTATACCAATGCTCGCTGAAATCGCTACGGTGTCATCGTTTAGCGTAAAGGGCTCGGAAAGATCGCGCAGAATATTGGACGCTAGCGCTTTGACGTCCCACGTCCGTCCGCCGTCTAACAAGAGTACCGTGAATTCGTCGCCTCCGTGACGCGCAACAGTATCGCTTTCCCTAATGTTCGCCTCTATTCGCTGTGCCACGTTTCGAAGAAGGATATCGCCGGCGTCGTGACCGAGTTGGTCGTTCACTTCCTTGAATCGATCAAGATCAATAAACATGACGGCGAAGGGCTCGTTCGTGCGTTTCGAATGGTTTGCGTGCTGATCAAGTCTGTCCAGAAAAAGTCGCCGATTGGGCACACCTGTCAAGTAGTCATAGTTGGCGTGGTGCCAAACTTCGGCTTCGGACTGTCTATGCTCGGTGACATCGTGTGCAACGCCTGAGACGGCCTCCACGTTATCCTCAGCATCCAATACGGGGGCATATACATACTCGAAGTGTCGTACCTGGTTTGCTCCGACGTCGATCTCGACCTCGCCTCGAACCTCGTGCTTACTCTCAACCACACGTCCCACGTGGTCTATACTGTTATAACTTTCCGGTAAATCGAATTCTTCGAATTTCCGGCCAATAAGATCGGTCCTGGTCAGCCCGCACAAGCTTGCGATTGCCCGGTTAGCGTAGAGGAACTCGCCTTCCAGACTCAGTACGTAACAAGGGTCGGGGAGTGAAGACAGCATCGTTTCGAACAATCTGCCCTGTTTCTCTTTTCTAGAGGCGTATTGTTCCGCCGAGTCGATCAATGCTTTATCGACTGCTTTGTAGAACCCGGCGATTTCGTCGAAATCCGTCGGTGTCGCCCCGAAAGCATCCGATTGCCGCCAGAACTTAATGACTGTCGTACGTAGTGCCCTGAATTCCCTGGTCACCTGAACTATGCCTGCACCCAAATCATGCCGTTCGGCACCATGGTAACGCGCATGGCTTTGAGTATAGGAGCCTGTGGATTTGACGCCATCGGCGGGATGGCGCAGACCCGCGTCCTTATCCATTTCTGCACATATGCCAGCGAGTACATGGCGAATGTGGTCGCGCAATTCCTCACGGGAGTAGTTCCGGGCCGGGAGAATCCCAGCAGCATTCTTTTCCCAGGCCCTAAGAATCTCTTCCATGTTCGAACGGATAAAATCCGGCAGTCTCATATCCCTGACCCCTTATAACTCATGAACCTTAACTCATACCTTGAAAGCCTCAAGTGAAATACGCAACTACAATTGACATATTTAAGCCTAGGCGAAAGCTTATTGGAGCGCTACGAAAGTTGGCAAAAGGTTTCTGTCAGGGTGACAAGAGACGGCTAGCGTTAAATAGACCATCGAAGACAGTGCGAGAAGACGGTATAGGTAAAGACTACTTTTGGTCGAAATAACTGTGATCTGTGCGCCTGATCAGGGCTCCTCCGTGGGCTCGCTGATAATTTGCCGAAGCGTATTCAGGAGCTGAACCGCACCGGGCGACAGGTACTTGTCGCGCAGACTAACGAGGCCGTATGGCTGGACCCGGATAGGTTCGCCAAAGGGGAGGACACTGAATCGTTGGGGTGCGCAAACCATCTCCGCCACCTGCCGGGTCGTTACAGTGAGGGTATCGGATTTGTCCACCAGGGCCAGGGAGACCAAGAAATCCGGCGTGTCGACGATATATTTCGGTGGTTGCACACCGTGGTGTAGGAAGAGGTTGTCGACCCTTTGCCGAAGCAGGGCGCCGGGCGGTTGCAGTGACCAGGGGAAGGCGGTGAGGTCGCCAAGTTGAACCGGCGCATCGCCCATCGCCGGGTGATCTTCCCGGCAGACGATGCAGATATCCTCCTCGCCAATCTCCTCGAAAACAAACCGCTCGGCGGTGAATCCTTCCGGAATCCGACTGATCACGAAATCGAACTCGCCCTCTATCAAACGAGGCACCAATCGCTTGCTGACATCCACATCGATCCTGACCTTCAGGCCGGGAAGGTCCCGGTGAACCCGCTCCACCGCACTCGTGAGGATCGTAACCGCTGGGGCCATCACGGCACCGACGGCAACCACGCCCGCATTGCCCTGGCGCATGGCATTGATTTCCTCGCCGGTATGGTTGAGCTGCGACAGGATGCTGCGGGCATGGCGCACCATGATCTCGCCGTACCAGTTGGGGGTCATGCCTCGGGGATGGCGGTCGAACAGCACCACATCCAGCTGCTCTTCCAGGTCGTTTAGCAGCTTTGATGCGGCGGGCTGGTTCATCGACAGACTTTCTGCGGCACGGTGCAGGTTGCGGTGCTCGTTGATGGCGAGAAACAGTTGGAGATGCCGCATCTTGAGGCGGGCTCGCAGGAACCAGTCGTTGTTGAGTCTCGCCATGGCGTGCCGTCCTTTCTGTTGACGTATTTTGATAACGAAATAGATATCGATTAACAGTAAAAACAGTATTAGTCGGTTATCGCTGCCTAGTCTAACGTGATTTTGGACGCCTGCGTGCCAGGCCTTCGTAACTTCGCTGTTTTCCGCACTACCCGCGTTGAACGGCGAATCTGCAAACAACAACAACCCCAGTGCAGGAGCAAACAACATGAAATGGAAAACGTCATTCCTATCGGCGGCTATAGCCGTTAGCCTTGGCCTCTTTGCTGCCGGTACCATCCAAGCTGACGAGGACGACAAAGACACGATGAAAGACCTGGAGTCCGTGGAACGTTCCACCTTCGGCACCTTGCCGGATGGACGCGAGGCTGAGCTATACCGAATCGTCAACGCCAACGGTGTCGAGATGGAGGTGACCACCTATGGGGGGATCATCACGTCGCTGCGTACACCGGATGCCCAGGGCCAGTTCGACGACATCGTGTTGGGTTTCGATTCGCTGGACGGTTATCTCTCCGACGCGTACATGAAATCAAACCCGTATTTTGGTGCCCTGATCGGACGCTACGGCAACCGGATTGCCGGCGGCTCATTCGAGCTCGGCGGGAAAACCTACGAACTTGCCACCAACAACGGTCCTAACCACCTTCATGGGGGCGACAAGGGTTTTAACCGGGTGCTTTGGAAAGCGGAGCCGTTCGAGAACGATGAGGGCGCCGGTCTGATACTGACCTATACCAGCGCTGACGGCGAAGAAGGTTATCCCGGCAAGCTCGATGTAAAAGTGGTCTATACGCTCACTGACGACAACGCATTGGCCATCGACTACGAGGCCACGACCACCAAAGCTACCCCGGTGAACCTGACCCAGCACAGCTATTTCAACCTGGAAGGCGAGGGCAGCGGCAAGATCCTCGACCACCAGCTGATGATCAATGCCGACGCCTTCACGCCCGTCGACAAGACGCTGATTCCCACCGGCGAGATTCGCCCGGTCGAAGGCACGCCGTTCGATTTCACCGAACCGACGGCGATCGGCAAACGCATCGAGAATGAAAACCAGCAGTTGGCGTTTGGCCAGGGCTACGACCACAATTTCGTGCTCAACCGAAAATCGGGGAGCCGTGATGAGCTGGTATTGGCGGCCAGGGTGACCGAACCCGACAGTGGCCGGATCATGGAAGTGTCGACGACCGAGCCCGGCATCCAGTTCTATGCCGGTAACTTCCTGGATGGCACCCTGACCGGTAAATCGGGCAACGCCTATGGACACCGCTCCGGGTTTGCCCTGGAAACCCAACACTATCCGGATTCGCCCAACCAGGAGGATTTCCCGTCTACGATCCTGCAGCCGGGCGAAACCTACCAAACCCGGACGGTCTACACTTTTTCCACCCGCTAGTTAAGGTAATGCCGCGCCGGCTCTTCGGGGCTGGCGCGTCCTTTCCGGTCTCTCCATAGCGACCCAGCTATTCTTCACATCCTGGCCAGATGCGCCGACGCTGCCGTTCTTTTGTTTGTATCCAAGATTCATGCGGTCCGTCTGGATTGATCGATAACAAAATGCATATCGGTAGTAGCCAAAATTGGGATTTGTAGTATATCGACCCGCAACATAAGGTGGAGTGGTCTTAAGGACGCATACCTGTGGAAACAAAAACAACCGTGCCCCAGAGGCACACAGGAGACAGTGATGTTACGCCTTCGTACGCTCAAAGCACTGGCACTCAGCGCCAGCCTCGCATGCCTGCCGATCACGGCCGTCCAAGCCGCACAGGACGACGTCACCATCGGCTTTATCGTCAAGAAACCCGAACAGGCCTGGTTCATCAATGAACAGCAGGCAGCCACGGAACTGGGTGAAAAGAACGGTTTCGAGGTCGTCAAACTTTCCGGTGTCGATGGCCAGGAAGTTCTTTCGGCTATCGATAACCTCCACTCGCAGGGCGCCCAGGGTTTTGTCATATGCCCGCCGGATGTTCGTCTTGGGCCAGTAATCAAGCGCCGTGCCGAGCAATACGACATGAAGGTCGTCACCGTGGATGATCGCTTCCTGAATTCCGATGGCGAGCCCATGCAGGACGTGCCACACCTGGGTATGTCCGGGTACAAGATCGGCCAGCAGGTGGGCAATGCCATCGCCAAGGAAATCGAAGCCCGCGGCTGGAACATGGAAGATGTCGCTGCCCTGCGCATTACCAACTACGAACTGCCAACAGCCAAGGAGCGCACCGACGGCGCCACCGATGCGCTGCTCGATGCGGGATTCAATAAAGCCAATATTTTCGACGCGCCGCAGCAGAATACTGACACCAGCAGTGCCTTCGCAGCAGCATCGCCGGTGCTATCCAAGCGCGGGAACTTCAAGCATTGGGTTATCTACGCGCTGAACGAGGAAAGCGTATTGGGTGGTGTCCGTGCCAGCGAACAGTATGGGTTGGCACCTGAAGACGTCATCGGCGTCGGCATCAACGGCTCCGGCGCCGCCTTCGCGGAATTTTCCCGGGAGAATCCTACCGGGTTCTTCGGCACCGTGGCCGTAAGCTCGACCATGCACGGCCGTGACAGCGCCGAGAATCTCTATACCTGGATCACCGGCGGTGATAAGCCACCGGCGAACACCGAGACCGCCGGTACCCTCATGACGCGCGATAACTGGCAACAGGTCCGGGAAGAGCTCGACCTCTAAATCCGGGACGGCGCCTTTCCGGCGCCTAACCACCCTGTCCAGCCATTATCGGAGCCCAACCATGTCTGAGTCATACCTGCGGTTTGACGGCATCTCCGTGGAATTTCCCGGCGTGCGAGCCCTGGACAACGTCTCATTCGAGGCCCATGCCGGAGAGGTCCATGCCCTCATGGGTGAGAACGGTGCCGGCAAATCCACGCTGTTGAAGGTCCTGAGTGGCGTCAACAAGGTGACCGCCGGCGCACTCTGGATCAATGGTGAACGCCACGTGTTCGCCAATGAGCGCGAAGCGCTCGCCCAGGGGATCGCCATCATCTACCAGGAGCTGACCCTGTCGCCGAACCTCTCGGTGGCGGAGAACCTGTTGCTTGGCCAGTTGCCGCAGAAGAACGGCTTTATCGATCGTCGCACCATGCGTGAGAGCGCCATCAGCGTGCTCCGGGATCTCGGGGAGCAGGGCATCGATCCCGCCACTAAGGTCAGGGACCTGTCCATCGGCCAGCAGCAGATGATCGAGATCGGCCGTGCACTGCTGCGCAATGCCCGGATCATCGCGTTCGACGAGCCGACCAGCAGCCTGTCGGTGCAGGAAATCCGTAACCTGAAGCGTATCGTCCAGCGTCTGCGTGACGAGGGCAAGGTCGTGCTTTACGTCACCCACCGGATGGATGAGGTGTTCGAGATGTGCGACGCCATCACCGTGTTCCGGGACGGCAAGCACATCAGTACTCATCCCACCCTTGAGCATATCGACCATGACCTGTTGGTCAGCGAGATGGTCGGCCGCGAGATCGCAGATGTCTACGGCTACCGCAGCCGCGAGCACGGGGGTGCGGTGCTCGAAGTCAAGGATCTCAAGGGTCCTGGCGTACGGGTACCCGCCAGTTTCGAGGTGCGCCAGGGGGAGGTCTTCGGCCTGTTTGGCCTGGTCGGCGCTGGCCGCAGCGAACTGCTGCGGCTGGTATGCGGCGCCGTCAGTGCCGAAGAGGGCGCGGTGCACTTCAAGGGCGAAGCCTGTCAGTTCGCCAGCCCGCGGGAAGCTATCTACGCCGGTATCGCCATGTGCCCCGAAGATCGAAAGTCACAGGGGATCTTCGCCATCGCTAGTGTTGCAGACAATATCAATATCAGCTGCAGGCGCTTTTTCTCACGCTGGAAAGTGTTCCGCAATGCCACGCGGGAGAAGGACAACGCGCAAGACTACATTCGCCGCCTGCGAATCAAGACTCCGGGTCCTGAGACTCGCATCGGCACGCTCTCCGGCGGTAACCAGCAGAAGGCGATCCTGGCGCGCTGGCTGTCGGAAGACATCGACGTGTTCGTCATGGACGAGCCAACCCGGGGTATCGATGTCGGCGCCCGGCGGGACATCTATTCACTGCTCTACGACCTGGCGGAGCAGGGCAAGAGTGTCGTCGTGATATCCAGCGACCTTGCCGAGGTCAGCTCGATCTGCGACCGCATCGGCGTGATGCGCGACGGCGAGATGGTCGACATCGTACCGCGTGACCAGGCCACACCCGAACGTCTGTTGGGCCTGGCGCTGCCAGCCTGAACGCTTGATAAGAGAGAGAACAATCATGGCTACCGAAAAACTGGCCCAGGCTCAGTCCTCAGCGGAGTTTGCGCCGGGGAAAGGGCGCGTCGGCCTGCCCAAGGCCATTCGCACGCTGATGGATACCTCGGGTCTCATCGCAATCTTTATCCTGTTGTTTATCGGCCTGTCCGTGGCCGTGCCTGATTTCCTCACTGGCCGTAACATCGTCGGCCTGCTGCTGTCGGTGACCCTGATCGGTACCATCGCCACCACCATGATGTTGGTACTGGCCTTGGGCGAGGTGGATCTCTCGGTGGCCTCCATCGTCGCCTTCACCGGTGTCGTGGCTGCCGTCATCACCTCGAGTTCGGGAAGCGTCTTTATCGGTGTTGCCGCCGGCATCGCGGCGGGGGCGGCAGTCGGGGCCTTCAATGGATTCGTTGTTGCCCGGTTCGGTGTGAACTCACTGATTGCGACGCTTGCGGCGATGGAGTTCGTGCGCGGGCTGGCCTACATCACCTCGGGCGGTGATGCGGTGATGATTACCGTACCCGCCTTCTTCGACCTCGGCAGTGCCTCTTTCCTTGGGCTTACGGTGCCTGTCTGGACCATGATCTTCTGTTTCATCATCTTCGGCATCCTGCTCAACGTCACCGCCTTCGGCCGCAACGTACTTGCCACCGGCGGCAACGCCGAGGCCGCCAACCTCGCGGGGGTTAACGTGCGCCGCCTCAAGGTCACCGTGTTCGCCCTCCAGGGCATCGTTGCGGGTATCGCCGGCGTGCTGCTGACCTCCCGTATGGGGTTGGGCGATCCGAATACCTCCCTGGGCCTTGAACTGGCGGTCATCTCTGCCTGTGTGCTGGGCGGCGTGTCGCTCTCCGGTGGCGTGGCGTCAATTACCGGGGTGCTGGTGGGCGTGCTGATCATGGGCTGCGTGCAGAACGCCATGGGGCTGCTCAATGTGCCGACGTTCTACCAGTACCTGGTGCGTGGGGCGATCCTGCTGCTCGCGGTGCTCTTCGACCGCTGGAAGCAGTCCCGTCGAACCCGGGCCTGACAGCCCGGCATCCATCATCGTTTGTCCAACAAGTCTCGAATTCGCATTTGGGAGCACTATTCGATGTCTGACCATGATCAGTCTGACAAGAAACGCCCGCTGCGCTCGGCAGCGTGGTTCGGCACGGCCGACAAGAACGGCTTCATGTATCGGAGCTGGATGAAGAACCAGGGATTTCCCGAGCATCTTTTCGATGGTCGCCCCGTTATCGGTATCTGCAACACCTGGTCCGAGTTGACCCCGTGCAACGCCCACTTCCGCCGTATTGCGGACAAGGTGCGCCAGGGCATTCTCGAGGCCGGCGGCTTCCCGGTGGAATTCCCGGTGTTTTCGAACGGCGAATCCAATCTCCGACCGACTGCAATGCTCACGCGCAACCTCGCGAGCATGGACGTGGAAGAGTCCCTGCGCGGCAATCCGGTGGACGGCGTCGTCTTGCTTGTCGGCTGTGACAAGACCACACCAGCGCTGCTGATGGGAGCGGCGAGCTGCGACCTGCCCACCATCGTAGTCAGCGGCGGGCCGATGCTGAACGGTAAGCACAAGGGCAAGGATATCGGGTCCGGCACCGCCGTCTGGCAGCTTTCCGAGCAGGTGAAGGCCGGCAAGATATCCCTCCATGACTTCATGGCGGCAGAAGCGGGCATGTCCCGCTCCGCAGGCACCTGCAACACCATGGGTACGGCTTCGACCATGGCGAGCATTGCCGAGGCCCTGGGAACTTCGTTGCCCCACAATGCAGCGATTCCCGCCGTCGACTCTCGCCGCTATGTGCTGGCGCAGCTCTCCGGTAACCGCATCGTGGACATGGTGAAAGAGGATCTCAAGCTCTCGAAGATTCTCACCCGTGAGGCCTTCGAGAACGCCATCCGCGTCAATGCCGCCATCGGCGGGTCGACCAACGCGGTCGTCCACCTCAAGGCGATAGCGGGACGTATCGGTGTGGACCTGGAACTCGACGACTGGACCAACATTGGTCGCGGCACGCCAACCATCGTCGACCTGCAACCATCTGGCCGCTTCCTGATGGAAGAGTTCTATTACGCCGGCGGGTTGCCCGCGGTGCTGCGCCGACTCGGCGAGGCGAATCGTCTGCCATATCCGGATGCGCTGACCGTGAACGGCCGCAGTCTCTGGGAGAACGTCGCCGAGGCGCCGATCTACAACGATGAAGTCATTCGCACCTTTGACAATCCACTGTGCAAGGACGGCGGAATCTGTGTGCTGCGTGGCAACCTGGCGCCCCGAGGTGCGGTCCTGAAACCCTCTGCCGCGACCGCAAAACTGATGAAACACCGGGGCCGTGCTGTGGTGTTCGATAACTTCGACCACTACAAGGCGCGTATCAACGACCCGGAACTGGACGTGGACGCGAGCAGCGTGCTGGTGATGCGTAACTGCGGTCCCAAGGGTTATCCGGGTATGGCGGAAGTCGGCAACATGGGCCTGCCTGCAAAATTGCTGGAGCAGGGCGTCACCGACATGGTGCGCATCTCCGATGCCCGGATGAGCGGTACCGCCTATGGCACGGTGGTCCTGCATGTGGCGCCTGAAGCGGCTGCCGGCGGGCCCTTGGGGGCGGTACGCGATGGCGACTGGATAGAACTGGATTGTGAATCCGGCCGGTTACATCTGGATATCAGCGACGAGGAACTGGCCAGCCGGTTGAAGGCACAGGACGCCACGGCGGCATCGAGAGTCCTCGCCAGCGATGGTGGTTACCTCAAGCTCTACATCGAGCACGTACTGCAGGCCGACGAGGGATGTGATTTCGATTTCCTGGTCGGTCTGCGTGGCGCCAAGGTGCCATCCCACTCCCACTGAAAACAAAGCAAAATCAGGAGCAGGGCTCATGCAACTTTATCAATGCTTAGACGCCGAGGGCGGCAAGCAGGTTATTGCGGTCGCCGATGGGGAAGCCACCGGGCGTGTACTGGACGGTGTCGGTGGCGTCTACGGTCTGGCACTGAAAGCCCTCGACAGGAACATCGGTTTGCAGGCGATGGTCAACGAGTGGCCGGGCAGCCGGCAAGTCGATATCGAGGAGCTGGCCAATGGCGATGAACTCCTGACCCCCATCGATCATCCAGACCCGGCCCACCTCTTGATTACCGGCACCGGCCTGACCCATCTCGGCAGTGCCGAGGGGCGGGACAAGATGCACCGACAACTGGAAGATACCGATTCGCTGACCGACTCCATGCGCATGTTCCGGCTGGGACTGGACGGCGGCAAACCGGCCGGTGGTGCGCCGGGTGTGCAGCCCGAATGGTTCTACAAGGGCGATGGCAGCATCGTCGTGGCCCCGGGCGAAGCCCTGGAGTCCCCCGATTTTGCGCTGGATGGCGGGGAAGAGCCTGAAATCGCTGGTGTCTACATCATCGACAACCAGGGGCAGCCCCGGCGCCTGGGCTTCGTGCTTGGCAACGAATTCTCCGATCACGTCACCGAGCGGCAGAATTACCTGTACCTGGCCCACTCCAAGCTGCGTGCCTGCTCCTTTGGGCCGGCACTGCGGCTGGGCGACTTGCCGGATGATATCCGCGGGATATCCCGTATTCGTCGGGATGGCCAGGTATTGTGGGAAAAGCCGTTCCTCTCCGGCGAAGCCAATATGTGCCACAGTATCGCCAACCTCGAGGCTCACCATTTCAAGTACGCCCAGTTCCGGCGCCCCGGTGATATCCACGTCCATTTCTTAGGCACGGCAACCCTCAGTTGCGCGGATGAAATTACGACCCGGGTAGGGGATATCTTTGAGATAGAAGCGGAAATCTTCGGGCCCGTGCTTCGGAACCCACTGGAGAAAGCCGATCAAGCGCTCGTCTCAGTCACTGATCTATAAACGCCCGAGCATTCTTGTTCACCCATAGGACAGTTAACAGGACAACGTACAGGAGGACGCAATGCCCCAGATACTCGGTCAACAGTATATCGGCGGCCAAAGGGTCGCCACCGGCCAGGTCACCCTGAAAAGTCTGGACGCCACCACCGGTGAAACCTATCCGGTCGGCTTCATGGAAGCGACGGCTGACGAGGTCGCGGCCGCTGCCAGCGCGGCCGCCAAGGCCTTCGCCGAATACCGGGAGACCGATCCGAACACGCGCGCAGGCTTCCTGGACGCCATTGCCGATGAAATCGATGGCCTGGGCGATGACGTGATCGCCGAAGTCCAGCGGGAAAGCGCATTGCCGGAGGCGCGGCTGAAAGGTGAGCGGTCGCGCACCAGCAATCAATTGCGAATGTTTGCCAACGTTGTCCGCCGCGGGGACTTCCTCGGACCGCGCGTCGACCGTGGCGATCCGGAGAAGCAGCCGCCCAAACCCGATATTCGCCAGATGAAGGTCGCACTGGGACCGGTCGCCGTCTTCGGGGCCAGCAATTTCCCATTCGCCTTCTCGGTTGCCGGAGGGGATACTGCATCGGCGCTGGCAGCGGGCTGCTCGGTAGTGGTCAAGGCGCATCCGGGTCACATGGTGACCTCCGAATGCGTGGCCAGCGCTATCGAACGCGCCGTCGAGAAAAGCGGTATGCCCGCGGGCGTGTTCAATATGATCTACGGCGACAAGGTAGGGGCCCAGCTCGTTCAGGAACCTGCCATCAAGGCCGTCGGCTTTACCGGCTCACAGAGAGGCGGTCGCGCGTTGTTTGATCTGGCTGCAGCGCGTCCGGAGCCGATCCCGGTGTTCGCCGAGATGTCGAGTATCAACCCCATGTTCATGCTGCGCAGTGCCATAGAGCAGCAAAGCGAAGACATTGCCAAGGGCCTGGCCGGTTCAGTAGCCCTGGGCTGTGGCCAATTCTGCACCAATCCGGGCCTGGTA
Organism: Marinobacter nanhaiticus D15-8W; assembly: GCF_036511935.1. NCBI lineage: Bacteria > Pseudomonadati > Pseudomonadota > Gammaproteobacteria > Pseudomonadales > Marinobacteraceae > Marinobacter > Marinobacter nanhaiticus. Next base: position 2,611,630 of record NZ_AP028878.1, read on the forward strand.
ATTCTGGAGCGCTCGGCTGCGTCGCGCCAGTTTATCGAGAAGCTGGGGGCAGCGATTACCGAGCAACAACCCCAAACCATGCTTAATGCCGGCATACTTGAGAACTACGCCCGCGGCATCGAACGACTCAAAGGCCTCGACGGTGCCAAGGAAGTTGCCGTCGGGCAGGGCGGTGACAACCAGGCGGCGGCCCGCCTGTTCACCGCTGATAAGCAACTTTTATTGTCACAGGGTGAGAATGGCGAATCGCCGCTACTCGAAGAGGTGTTTGGCCCGGTAACCGTCGTTGTCGAAGTGGATAGCGCCGATGAACTGCTGACCGCCGCACGGAGCCTCAATGGTCAACTGACGGCCACGGTCTTTTCCGGCGACGACAGCGAGCTCAGTGACCGCCACGAACTGTTGGCCGTACTCGAACAGAAAGTCGGCCGCCTGCTATTCAACGGCTACCCCACTGGCGTGGAAGTGAATGACGCGATGGTTCATGGCGGCCCGTACCCGGCGACAACCGACGCGCGAGGTACCTCGGTTGGTAGTCTTGCTATCGAGCGGTACCTGAGGCCGGTGTGTTACCAGAATATGCCGGATGTGGCGTTGCCGGATGCACTTAAGAATGCGAATCCGCTGGCGTTGTTGCGGCTGGTGGATGGGGCGTTTAGTCGGGAGGCGATTTAGATATTGATGAGGAGTTGAGGGGCGGGAGTACGTTCTTCATTAATGGATTGCCGCTGAGGCGAGTGTTCAGAAAAATGGGCACCTTCGGCGCCTCAGAAGCTGAAGCATCTGCTACATACTCGAGTTAGACGAAAAATGTAGCCGACGCTTCAGCTTCGGAGCAGTCCGAAGGGCTGCCTAGGCTAGACCCGAAGCTTGAGGTCCGTCATCAATAACGCAGCAATGCCGAACCCCAGGTAAAGCCACCGCCAAACGCTTCCAGCAGCAACACTTCATTCCGCTTGATCCGTCCGTCACGGACAGCCACATCCAGGGCCAGGGGAATCGAGGCTGCAGATGTATTGCCGTGCTCGTTGACGGTTACCACCACCTGATCCATGGACATGTTCAGCTTCTTGGCCGTCGCCGCAATAATTCGCAGGTTGGCCTGGTGGGGCACCAGCCAGTCGATATCCGACTTCTGCATCTGGTTGTATTCAAGGGTTTCGTCGACGATCTTGCCAAGGGTGTTCACGGCGACCTTGAACACCTCGTTACCCTTCATCTCGATAAACGCCTGGCCGGCCTTTACCCGCTCGAAATCGTCGGAAATACCACAGGGCACATGCAGCAGGTCTTCGTACTGGCCGTCGGCGTGGATATGGGTGGAGAGAATGCCGGTTTCTTCGTTGGCTTCCAGCACCACAGCGCCGGCGCCGTCACCGAAGAGGACACAAGTACCGCGGTCTTCCCAGTTGACGATGCGCGAGAAGACTTCAGAACCGATCACCAGGGCTTTCTTGCTGGCGCCCGTCTTGATGAACTTGTCTGCTGTGGACAAGGCATAGACGAAACCACTGCAGACCGCCTGGATGTCGAACGCCGGGCAGCCCTGGATTCCCAAGCGCGCCTGGAGGATGCAGGCACAACTGGGAAAGATCTTGTCTGGCGTGGACGTGGCGAAGACGATGAGGTCAATGTCCTGAACATCGATACCTGCAGCCTCGATCGCCTTCAGACTGGCCTGCTCCGCCAGGTCGACCGTGGTTTCGCCTTCGGCAGCAATATGTCGACGCTCGATACCCGTGCGCTCACGAATCCACTGGTCGGTGGTATCCACCATCTTTTCCATGTCTTTGTTGGTAAGAGCTTTTTCGGGCAAGTAAGAACCGGTACCGATGATTCGAGCGTAAGGCATGCGTAATTGTTCCCGGGTAAAGCGGACGCTGTATTTGGTTGAGCTATATCCAAGTGTAGTAGGACATCCTACATGGCGTGGGAGTCAGGGGTTATTAGCGATTTGTCAAAGGCCGGGTGTGAAATGACGGCAGGGTCAGCCCTTAAGCAGGCAATTGAGTGCAATCACCAAGTTCTTTGTTGAATTGGTTTGAGTCAGGAGGGTGCTCACACAGTATGAATTATTTGCGAACAATGAACCGCTTCAAGGTATACATCGGATGATTATCGACTAAAGTAATTTAACCACCCAACCGACAGGTAAAACACACCTGATTAGATAGTGCCACAGAGCGGTATCGCAGTTGCTGGCTTGTTGTTCAGGACGAGCGCTCAACCCGAGGAGGGCATCATGCGATACACGATACGCGGCATCAGTCTGCGGCTTACGGCTATTCTGAGCCTATGCATCCTGGCGGCCCCCACATCCGCTCAGCAGACGGACGGTAGTCAAAACAGCCAAACCAACCAAGCCAGCCAGAACAATCAAAGTGGGCAGGAAAACGGACAGAAGCCCAACTTCCTGGTCATCTGGGGCGACGACATCGGCGTTCACAATGTCAGCGCCTATAACCACGGCATCATGGGCTACCAAACGCCAAACATAGATAGCCTGGCGCAGGAAGGCGCCATGTTCACCGATGCCTACGCCCAACAGTCCTGCACCGCCGGACGCGCGTCCTTCATCCTCGGCCAGCACCCGTTCCGGACCGGTCTGTTGACCATCGGCATGCCCGGCTCACCCCATGGTATTCCCGACTGGGCGCCGACCATCGCCGATATGCTGAAGGACCATGGTTACACCACCGGCCAATTTGGCAAGAATCACCTGGGTGACCAGGATAACCACCTGCCAACCAATCACGGCTTTGACGAATTCTTCGGCAATCTTTACCACCTGAACGCCGAAGAAGAGCCCGAGAGTTACTACTACCCGAAGAATCCCGAGTTCCGCGAGAAGTTTGGACCGCGCGGTGTACTCAAGGCGTCCGCCGACGGGGAAATTGAAGATACCGGCCCGTTGACCCGCAAACGCATGGAAACCGTCGATGAGGAATTCATGGCGGCTGCGCTGGATTTCATCGACCGCGCGAACCAGCAGGGTAAACCCTTTTTCGTCTGGTACAACGCGACCCGTATGCACGTGTGGACCCACCTCAAAGAGGAATCGGAAGGGGTAACCGGCGTCGGCCTCTATCCAGACGGCATGGTGGAGCATGACAAGCAAGTGGGCCAGCTACTGGAAAAACTGGATGAGCTGGGCATCGCCGACAACACCGTGGTGATCTACTCGACGGACAACGGTGCGGAAACAGTGACCTGGCCAGATGGTGGCACCACGCCTTTCCATGGGGAGAAAGGTACGACCTGGGAAGGCGGCTTCCGAGTCCCGCTACTGGTCAAATGGCCTGGCGTCATCGAGCCCGGTCAGAAGATCAACGAGATTATCAGCCAGGAAGACTGGTTCCCTACTTTTGCGGCGGCCGTTGGTAACGAGAACATTGTTGAGGACCTCAAAGAAGGGACCACCATGAATGGCAAGGAGTGGCGAGTTCACCTGGACGGCTACAACATGCTCCCGTTCCTTTCCGGCGAAGAGGAAAAGAGTCCCAGACGCGAGATTTTCTACTTCGACCAGGGCGGGAATATGAACGCCGTGCGGGTCGAGGACTGGAAGATACATTTCGCGGTCCTCAAGGGCGATATTTCCAGCGCTGTGCGTGAAATACCGGCCTGGCCCAAAGTGATTCACCTGCGGGCCGATCCCTACGAAAAGGCGTGGATGGAGTCTGAAATGTATCTACGCTGGTACGCTGAAAACACGATGTGGACGTTTGTGCCCGTACAGCAAAGACTCAAGGAATTTTTTGCCACACTCGCTGATTACCCCTACCAGATGGGATCGTCCCTCAATGCGGCCGGATTGGGCTACAACACCCTCAGAAACGAAGATCTGATGAAGCGCCTGGAGGATATCGAGAACATTCAACCCGCGCCGCGCCAGTAATGCGGGACCGGGGCGTCCGACTCGGGCGCCCCGCAAGATTCAGAATACAGCGTGGGGAAAACGCTATGAGCTCCAATATGACAGCTGGAGGCCAGGTCTCCAGGTACCTGGCTCTGTTTGCTTTACTTTTCGGCGCGGTCGCGGCGAAGGCCGATCCACTGCCTTCCTGGAACGAGACCGAAACCAAGGCGTCGATCATCGAGTTTGTCGAATCGGTGACCGATTCGGAGGCGGATACCTTTGTGCCTCAGGAAGACCGGGTTGCGGTCTTCGACAATGACGGAACCCTCTGGGCCGAAAAACCGGTCTATTTCCAGTTTATGTTCGCCATGGATCGTCTCAAGGCCATGGCAAAGGATGACCCATCCGTATTGTCATCCGATGTTCTCAAAGCCGCCGCCGAGGGCGATATGGGCGCCGTTGCTCAATCGGGCGAAAAGGGTCTGCTGGAAATAATCGCTACAACCCATTCGAACCTTCCTGTCGACGCATTCCAGGCAGAGGCCGGTGATTGGCTGACCACGGCCACCCACCCGGAGACGGGCATGTTGTACACCGAAATGATCTATCAGCCCATGCTGGAGCTGCTGCGCTATCTCCGGGATGAAGGTTTTACCACCTACATCGTCTCGGGCGGTGGCGTTCATTTCATCCGGGCCTTTTCCGAGGATGCATACAACATTCCCGCGAATCAGGTGGTCGGTACCACCGGAAAGAGTCATTACGAAGTCGTCGACGGTGAGCCGGTGGTCATGAAAGACCCCGGCATTGCATTTATCGACGACAAGGAAGGCAAGCCCGTTGCCATTGATGCACACATTGGCAAGCGCCCGATTTTTGCCGGCGGCAATTCCGATGGCGACTTCCAGATGCTGGAGTGGACGACCGCCGGTGAAGGCCCGCGGATGGCTGTCATCGTGCACCATACCGACGCCGAGCGGGAATGGGCCTACGATCGGGAAAGTCATGTCGGCCGTCTCGAACGCGGGCTGGATGAGGCGGGTGAACGGGATTGGTTGCTCATCGATATGGCCCGGGATTGGGAGCGGGTATGGCCAAGGAATCCCTAATCGAACGTTCGGACGCCCGCGGCCAGATTGCCGCTCTCCAGGAGCGAATGGGCCAGGCGATTATCGGCCAGACCGCAGTGATTGAAAGGCTGCTTATCGGGCTTCTCGCGGATGGCAACCTGTTGGTGGAAGGGATGCCGGGGCTGGCCAAGACCCGAGCTATCAAAGCGCTGGCTCGCAATCTGGAATGTGCCTTCAGCCGCATCCAGTTCACGCCGGATCTGCTGCCCGCCGATGTCACCGGTACCGAGATCTACTTCCGCACGGAAGCGGGCGGAGAGTTCCGTTTCGAGCCGGGTCCGATATTCGCCAACGTCGTCCTGGCGGACGAGATCAACCGGGCACCCGCCAAGGTCCAGGCTGCCTTGCTCGAGGCGATGGAGGAACGGCAAGTGACGATTGCCGGCAAGACCCACCGGATGGAGCCGCTGTTTATTGTCATGGCGACCCAGAATCCGGTCGAGCAGGAAGGCACCTATCCGCTGCCGGAAGCGCAAATGGACCGTTTCCTGATGCATGTTCACATCACCTATCCACCGGTGGAGGATGAGGTGGAGGTCATCCTGCTGGTACGCGGTGAAGAGCAGGCAAAGGCCGAGTCGCTGAAGACCGGTTTATCTGCGGAAAAACCGGCACCCATTCCGCAGGAGGCTGTGTTCGCCGCGCGCCGGGAGATTGCGGCCATTCACGTGTCCGACGCCATGGTTCGGTATATGGCCGATATCGTGAACGCCACACGGATACCCGGGGAGTTTGGTGAGGACCTGCCACGCTGGATCGACATCGGTGCCAGCCCCCGTGCAAGTCTCGCGCTGGACCGCTGCGGTCGGGTGCACGCCTGGATGCAGGGGCGTAATTACGTCGATCCGGAGGACGTGCGCACCATTGCGCCAGATGTGTTGCGACATCGCTTGACCCTAAGCTACGAGGCGCAGGGCGAGGGCGTGACACCGGACCAGGTGGTGGACGAACTGCTTCGCCAGGTTGCCCTGCCTTGAGGAGGGCCTCTCCATGCGTGACCGAGCCGCCCGCATTCGTACCGGAACCCTGACGCCGAAACGTGTTCCAACGAATGAGTCACCCCATGTTCACGTCTCGTTGAGTCAATTGCGGGCCCTGGAGTTCGAAGCTCGCAGGCTCACGTTCCTGCCCAGGCAGCCAGCGCGCTCGGTGCTGAACGGCCGCCACGCCTCGAAGCTGCGTGGCCGCGGGCTCGATTTCGACAGCCTGCGTCACTACCTGCCGGGCGACGATATCCGCAGCATCGACTGGAAGGTGACCGCACGTACCGGCGAACCCCACGTCCGGGTGATGAACGAGGAGCGTGACCGTCCGGCGCTGATCGTCGTCGACCAGCGTATGTCGATGTTCTTCGGCTCGCGGCTCAATATGAAGTCGGTGACCGCAGCGGAAATTGCGTCCTTGGCCGCGTTTCGCATCCTCGATCAGGGGGACCGGGTTGGCGGGATCGTTTTCGGGGACGAACAACTGGCCGAAATACGACCCCAACGCCGGCGCGCCTCACTGGACCGTTTTCTCCAGGCGCTCACCGATGCCAACCAATTACTGCGGGCAGACGCACCCCCGGTGACGCCCGTATCGTTGACAAGGGTCCTGCAATCGGTGCTGCGTATTGCCACCTGGAACCATCTCGTCATCGTGTTGAGCGATTTCGACGTGGTAGACGACCAGACTGAGCGTCTGATCGCCGGAATCGCGCGGCATAACGATCTCATCCTGGTTCTGGTTACCGACCCGTTTGCCAAGCAGTTACCCGAAGGACTACGGCTGGTGGTATCCAACGGTGAATTACAGGCCGATATCGATACCGGTGACCGCACCATTTACCGACGACTGACCGAAATGGCGGAAGGCCGTCTGGCACAGGTGTTGGATTGGCAGCGCCGTTTTGGCGTCCCGATCCTACCCATCAGTGCCGGCGAGGAAACGCCACCTCAGGTGCGTCGCCTGACCGGGCTAGTACCGCGATGAATGCGCAGGAGCCCGGCGCCGCTGCGCCCGATCTGATCAGCTTGATGGAGCGGTTGGCCGAGCCCTCGGAACCGCCGGCCGTCTCGATGTGGCCGCAAACCCAGGGCTGGCTCTGGCTAGGGCTTATCGTCCTGGTTGTGCTGACCTGGGTAGCTTGGCGCTCGATTCGTCGTTGGCGTGCCAACGCCTATCGCCGGGAAGCCTTGGCCGCGCTGAAGCGCTGTGGAGACGATCCTGCCCTGATTGCCCCGATATTGCGCCGTACCGCATTGGCGGCCTGGCCGCGGCGAGAGGTGGCGGGACTGACCGGCACGGCGTGGCTTCGATTTCTCGACCAGACTGGCGGGAAAGGGCGGTTCGCCTCGAAAAGTGGCGGGGACCTGGTTCGCGCACCCTACGCACCAGATAACGAACGCGAGACCAACGCCAACCTCCGTTCATTGGCGGCGGAGTGGATTCGCCACCACCATGCACCGCCAACGGGTAAAGACCGATGATCTCCCTCGGCGCCCCCTGGGCCTTGGTCCTGTTGCCCCTGCCAATACTGATCTGGTGGCTCGTGCCGCCCTACCGGGAGCGGGTGCCGGCACTGCGTTTTCCTTTCTTCAGGCGCGTGGTTGAAGCGGCCGGCGCCCAAACGGGGCCCGGCGCCATCGTGCGGGTTCGACGTCGTCTGCAGATGATCGCTGCGATCCTGGGCTGGTGTTTGCTGATTCTCGCATTGGCGCAGCCGGAGCGGGTGGGCGCGCCGGTGGAAATGAGCCGCTCCGCCCGTGACGTCGTGCTGGCGATCGACATTTCCGGTTCGATGGACACCCGGGATTTCCAGAACCCTGACGGGCAGCCTGAGCAACGATTTGCGGCGGTGCGCGACGTGGTCGAAGACTTCGTCGCCCGGCGCGACGGCGACCGTATGGCACTGATCGTCTTCGGCTCGAAAGCCTACGTGCAGGCACCACTGACGGAGGATCTGAATACGGTCACTGAACTGCTGCAGCGTACCGAAGTGGGCATGGCCGGACCCCACACAGCGCTGGGCGACGCCATCGGTCTCGCAATTCGCACCTTCGAGGCTAGCGACATTGAGCAGCGGCTTCTTATTCTCCTATCCGACGGTAGCGATACCGCAAGCCGGATGAGCCCGGTAAACGCAGCAGCGATCGCCCAGGATCAGGGTGTCGAAATCTACACCATCGGCGTTGGCGATCCTCAAGCAAAAGGTGAGGAGAAAGTCGATCTGCAAACCCTCGAAACCATCGCCAAAAACACCCAGGGCGCTTATTTCTTCGCCGAAGATGAAACCGCTCTGGAGCATGTCTATCAGCGCATCGACCAGTTGGCACCGCGCGTCGTGGAGTCCCTGTCATACCGACCAAGGCAGTCACTGGCTTATTTTCCGTTGCTTGCCGCAGCATTGATTGGTCTGTTGACCTTGGGATGGTTGCAGTGGAGCGTTCGGCAAGGAGCGCTCACATGATCGATTGGAGCCTCCTGTTCAGCGCGTTTCATTTCATCCGTCCGTGGTGGCTGTTGCTACTGCCGCTAATCATCTTCCTGTGGTGGCGTACACGCCGGATCCATCGCTCGCGGGTAACGGTCGACGAAACGATTGCCCCGCATCTTCGCGAAGCGTTGACGGTGGGCTCGAGCGGCGAGCGACGTTGGCAGGCGATCGATGGCGTCGCGTTGAGCCTGGTTCTAGCCGTTTTTGGCGCTGCCGGTCCCACCTGGTCGCGGCAACCGGACCCTTTCGTGGCACAGTCCGCGCCGGTGGTCGTGGTCCTGAAAGTCACCCCGTCGATGCAGCAGACCGATGTTGCACCGTCCCGACTGGAGCGCGGCAAGCAAAAAATCCGGGACCTGCTGGACCGACGAACAGGGGCACGAACCGCCCTGGTCGCCTACGCCGGCACTGCTCACCGTGTCGTGCCGATGACGGAAGATCCTGCAGTCATGGTGCCTTATCTTGAAGGCCTGGAACCTGACGTCATGCCGAAGGAGGGCGAGGCGGCCGAGACAGGGTTGCAATTGGCGATGGACCTCCTCGAACGGGAAACCGAGCCGGGCGGTATTCTCTTTATTTTGGACGAATTGGCGGGCGCCGATGCTGAATCGTTCAACGAGCCTTCCGCACCCTCCATTGCAGTCCTTACGACACGTCCGAGCGAAAGCCCGGACCGGGGGCTCGACTTATTGTCGGTGCCAGTAGTGACGGTAACGCCGGACGACGAGGATCTGGACCGCATCGAAAGGGCATTGAACTCCGCCTATCGCCAGGCGTTGCTCGAAAACGTCGACCAACCCTGGCTGGATCGTGGCCATTGGCTAGCCTGGCCGGCTGCCCTGTTGATGCTGCTGTGGTTTCGGCGGGGCTGGACCATGCGCTGGAGTGGTCTGGCAGTAATGGCGACGCTGGTTGTACCGGCTGAGCCAGCTCGCGCCGACGGCTGGATCGACTGGTTCCTGACCCCGGACCAGCAAGGTCAGCTCGCATTCCACGACCGGGATTTTTCGGCGGCCGCCGAGCATTTCATTGACCCTCTCTGGCGCGGCTACGCACTCTATCGCAACGGGCAGTATGAGGAAGCCGTTACGACCCTGGACCGAATCGAAACCGCCCAGGCCGCCTTTATCCAGGGGATGGCCCACATCAAGTCCCGGGGTTACCGGGATGCCGTTCGGTCATTCGAGACCACCCTGCAGCGGGACCCGAACTATCCCAACGCCCAGTCAAACCTCGATGTGGCCCGGGAGATTGTCGATTACATCGAGCGCACCCGGGAACAGTCGGACACGGGAGAGGAACAATTGGGTGCGGATGAAGTGGTGTTCGACAACGAATCCAACCGGGGCGCGGAAACCCAGATGGAGGTGCCGCAGGAGCAGGGCGATGGGCCGCTGCTCAGCACCGAGCAGTGGATGAACACGGTCGACACCCGCACCGGAGATTTCCTGCGCCAACGCTTTATGATCGAAGCCCGTGACCAGGAGGCGCCATGAACGGACTCTGGCCACTGCTATTGATGCTGCTGGCTTCTCCGGCATTGGGCCAGGAGACGCCTGTACTGAAAACGGAATTCGAGCAAACGGAGGCCATCCCGGGAACGCCCCTTAGCTTGCGCCTCACGGTCCTGGTCCCCACCTACTTGCCGTCTCCCCCAGAGTGGCCCGGATTCGAGGCGCCCAATGTAATGGTACGACTACCCGAACGGTCGACAGGCCCGACCAGTGCTCGGGTTGGCGGCGAGACCTGGGCGGGTGTTACCCGGCATTACAGGCTCTACCCGATGGTCCCCGGCGAGTTTGAGATACCTCCGCAGACCGTTCAGGTGACCTATGCCGATACGGAGAGCGGGGATAGGCGGCAGATCGATCTCACGACAGACCCGTTGCGTTTTCGCGGTGTGGTCCCGCCCGGCGCCGAATCGCTGGATCCGTTCTTCGCCGCCGGGGCGCTCACGCTGGAGCAAAGCCACGATGGCGGCGAAGGCCCGATGAAACCTGGCGACAGCCTGACCTGGTCAGTCACGGCCAAGGTTTCGGGAACCTCGCCGATGTTCCTGCCAAAGCTGCTGCCTGAACTGTCATTTTCCGGCGTTGCTATTTACCCCGATGAACCCGTTGTATCTGAAACGTCCGCCCGTGGCGTCATGGCTGGTACGCGCACGGAGAGTGTCACGCTTTTGGCCCAGGTGGGTGGTCAGTTTGAAGTCCCGGCGATTTCACTCGACTGGTACAACATAGCGAGCAGCCAGGTGGAAACGGCGTCGGTCGAGGGCTTTGCTTTCGAGATAGACGCGCCCCTGGCGCCGCCGTTAAAGGGCGTAGATTGGCGTTGGTTTCTGGGCATAGCGGTGCTGGCGTTGATAGGTATCCTGTTCGTTTTCTGGGGCGTACGGCGATGGGGTGGGGGCGTTCGCCAACGCTGGCACGTCGTCCGACAACGCCGCCTTACGTCCGAAGCTCATGCCTATCGCCAACTCAAACAAACTATCGCCCGACGGGATTTTGCGCGGCTCTACCCGGCATTGGATATATGGAGCGCAAAACAGGCTGGCCACGATCCGCGCCATGACCCGAACATCCGATCTGCACTCATAAGTCTCGGCCAAGCAAGATATGGCGGAAAAGACACGGCGAACACCGGGACGTTATGGAAATCCCTCGATCGTTCGGTTGCCCGTGCCCGGTCAGCGGCGGGCAGAAAAACCAAGGCTAAGCACGCGTTGCCGCCCCTCAATCCCGGTCCCCAGCGAGGGACCGCCGGGTAGAGTGATCCTGTCTAAACCAGCGGTAAGCTGATGAACCCCCGTTAAGTTGCCTACAATGCCCTGGAGCGACATCAATTCCAGGACAGTGAGGTCACCTATGCTCAGGCTTTTTGGCATCGACAACGGTGTTATCAAGGAAATCGACACCACACCGGATCGACTTGCAGACAACCTGGCGTCTGCGGATTGGATCGATGCTCACGAACCCGACGAGCAAGAGCGTTCGCTTTTACAAAAGCTGCTCCACGGCGATGTGCCGGAGTTCGAGGAAGTCGAGGAAATCGAGGCGTCAGCCCGTTGCTTCGTCGACCAGGCTGGCATACACGTTCATTCACTGTTCGTGACGCAGAGTGAGGGGCGGCATGCCACGATTTCCGTGGCCTGCATCCTTCAGAAAAAGCGGTTGATCACCATCCGTGAGGGCGAAGTCGCCGACTTCCGTTTGATGCGCATGCGCGCCCGGCGCGGGCAGATCGAAGCTCGCTCACCGGCGGAACTCTTGGTAACTCTGTTCGAGCAGAAGCTGGAAAACCACGCGGATACCCTTGAGGACCTGCATCGCCAATTGGAGGAAGTCAGTTATCTGGTACTGGAGGATGAAGAGGCGGAACTCAACGAAGCCATCGAGCAGCTGGCGCGCCTCGAGGACAGTAACGGCAAGATCCGCCTCTGCCTGATGGATTCCCAGCGCGATATTTCGTTCCTGTTGCGCCACCTTCGCCGGGACCCGGAACACGCCGATACCCTGCGGGAAATCATGCGGGATGTGGAAACCTTGATGTCCCACACCACGTTCCTCTTCGACAAGATCAACTTCCTGATGGACTCCACCCAGGGGTTCATCAACATCGAACAGAACCAGATCATCAAGATCTTCTCGATCGCTGCCGTGGTTTTCCTGCCGCCGACGCTGGTAGCCAGCATCTATGGTATGAACTTCGAATTCATGCCGGAGTTGGACTGGCTATTGGGCTATCCGATGGCCATCGGTCTGATGATCATGGCTGGGATCGCTCCTTATCTTTACTTCAAGAAGAAGAACTGGCTTTAAACCGCGCAAATTGGGTGAGGCAGTCAGCACTCTACCTACTCGGGTATATAGAGCGCCGCGGGTCCGGGCAGTTACGCTTAATTGCATACTCTTTCTATAGAACGTCGATCACAGTCGGGAGAAGACGATGAGAACCAGCGCGGAATGGAAAGCCCTTAGCGAATCGGTCACCTTGCGCGGACAGGCCTTTATCGCCGGCGAGTTCCGGGATGCGGTATCCGGCGAAACCTTCCCCTCCATCAACCCCGCGGCGGAAACGAAACTGGCTGATATTGCCAGCTGCGACACGGCTGATGTGGATCTGGCGGTCACCGCTGCCCGCAAGGCCTTTGATTCCGGCGTCTGGTCCGATCTGGCTCCGGGTGACCGCAAGCGTATTCTGTTGCGCTTCGCCGATCTGGTTGAAAAGCATGGCGATGAGCTGGCCGTACTGGACAGTCTGGATATGGGCAAGCCGATCAGCGAGATGATCAGCGTGGATGTGCCTGATTCCATCGACTGTCTGCGCTGGACCGCCGAGTCGATCGACAAGCTCTACGGTGAAATCGCACCCACCGGTAACGACACCCTGGGTTTGATCAGTCACGAGCCCGCTGGTGTCGTGGCGGCCATCACGCCCTGGAACTACCCGCTGATGATGGCCTCCTGGAAAATCGCGCCGGCTCTGGCGGCGGGTAACTCGGTTATCCTCAAGCCTTCCGAGAAGAGCGCGTTGAGCGTGCTGCGCTTGGCGGAACTGGCGAAAGAAGCGGGCATTCCCGACGGCGTGTTCAACGTGCTGCCCGGCTTTGGCCACACTGCGGGCAAGGCGCTGGCGTTGCATAACGACGTCAACGTGCTCGCCTTCACCGGTTCCAGCCGTGTTGGCGGCCTGCTGATGGAATACGCCGGCCAGTCCAACCTGAAGCGGGTCTGGATCGAGGCGGGCGGCAAATCGCCCATGCTGGTGTTCGAGGATTGCGAGGACATCGAGAAGGCCGCATCAACCGCCGCGGCGGCGATCTTCTCCAACCAGGGTGAAGTGTGTATCGCCTGTTCCCGGCTCTACGTGCAGTCCTCCATTCGTGAACGTTTCACCGAAGCTCTGATTGAGGCTGCGAAAGTCTATCGCCCCCGGAATCCGCTCGATCCCGAAACCCGTATGGGTGCCCTTGTCGACAAAACCCAGCTTGAAACGGTGGCGGGCTATATCCAGTCAGCGATCGATGAGGGCGCCCGGGTACTGACCGGCGGCGTGCCAGTCTCGACGCCGGGGAAAGGCTACTTCGTCGAACCCACCATCATCGGCGATGCGCAGAACCATATGCGCTTCGTCCAGGAGGAAATCTTCGGCCCGGTGTTGGCGGTGGGTGAATTCAGTGACGAGGCTGAGGCGATTCGCCTGGCCAACGACAACCGTTACGGCCTTGGGGCCTCAGTGTGGACGGCTAACCTGTCCCGGGCGCATCGGGTTAGCCGCAAGATCCAGAGCGGCATGGTGTGGGTCAACGGTTGGGGCGGCGGCGACAGCACCATGCCGTTCGGTGGAATGAAAGCCTCCGGCTACGGCCGCGACAAATCCCTGCATTCGCTGGAGAAATACACCGACCTGAAAACCGTCTGGATCAGTCTCTGAGCACTTTACTGGGGCTCCTCCAACTGGTTCAGGTGGTTGATGAACTGGGTAAAGATTTCCGCCTGGGTGGAGGTGTTCAGCCGGGTGTGGATGTTCTTGCGATGCACTTTCACAGTGCCGACGCTGATCTTCAGGTGGTCGGCGATCGCCTGGGAAGAGAAGCCGCGAAGGATCAGTTCGGTAATTTCCCGCTCGCGCTGGGTGAGTACACCGCTGGCAAAGGTCCGCAGGGCACGCTTCATCGGTCCGTCAGAACGGCCGTACTGGAGGAACTCCCCGGCCTGGGCTTGCCAGAACTGGCGGACAAGCGCGCTGATCACCGGATAGAACTCCTGCAGCGCATTCAGCTCGGTGCGGGAGATGCTATCCAGGGAGGCCTTGCGGCCGAGCGTGATGGCGCAGGTCACCTTTTCATCCAGCCGGATCAGCAGGTTGATTTCGTCCACCAGGCCGAAGTTCTGGTAGCAGGTCTGGTAATACTCGGTGCTCTTGAACGAATCCGGCATGATCTCGGCCAGTCGCACAATACCCGGAGGCGTACCGTTCTTGATCGCGTGGAACAGCGGGTCGAGCACGTACGCGTGTTTCAGGTACTGGCGCAGGGTATCGCTTTGCTCCTCCGGATCGGAAGGATGGACCAGAATTGGCCTCAGCGCCTTCTTGTAGGTCAGCAGCAGGATCGTATCGAAGAAGCACAAGGTCGACAGGAACGCCTCCAGCATCGCGGGAAAGCTACGCAAACGCTGGTGCTCTATAAGGACCGCAAGGTTTTTCTGCCAACTTTCGTTGGTCTGTATCTGATTGACGCGATCTCGCATTGCACAACCTTTTCTGGTGTTTTCTTCTTTTCGATATTCAACGCTAATCCAGCCGCGGGGGCCGGAGCCAGTCCGGTCCCCCGGGCAAAGATTATGCCCCAGTCATTCCCGCAACCCGAGCATAAGTTCGATCCAGGGCCTCGCGCAGGCGATTCACCAACTCGTCCACCTCTGCGCGGCTAATGACCAGCGGCGGGGAGAGTACGATCCGGTTGCCACAGGCCCGTGCCACGAGCCCGCTTGCGGTGCATTCATCCCGGCACAGGGTGCCGATATCTTTATCGAAGAAGATGCGGCTCTGGCGGTCTTTCACCAGGGCCAGGCCGGCAATCAGTCCGATACCCTCGATGTGCCCGCACAACGGGTGTTCGCCGAGCACTTCCCGGAGACGATTCTGGAAGTAGGGCCCGATGTCCTTGGCCACCGCGTCTATAATGCGTTCGTCCCGCAATATGCGGATGTTCTCCAGCGCCACGGCCGCCGCCACCGGGTGTCCGGAGTAGGTGAAGCCGTGGGTGAATTCCCCGCCGGCGGCGATCAGGGTATCTGCGATACGATCCCCCACGGCGACGGCCGAGATCGGCAGATAGCCGGACGACAGGCCCTTCGCCATGGACATGATATCCGGCTGGAAACCATACGTCTGGCTGCCAAACCATTGTCCCGTGCGGCCAAAGCCGCAGATGACCTCGTCCGCCATCAGGAGTACGTCGTACTTGCGGCAAATACGCTGGATTTCCGGCCAGTAGGTACGCGGCGGTACAATCACCCCACCGGCACCCTGGATCGGCTCGCCGATAAACGCGGCAACGTTGTCGGGCCCGACTTCCAGGATCTTCTCTTCCAGTTCCCGGGCGCGCTGCAACCCGAATTCATCCTCCGAAATCCCGTTCGGATCGCCGTACCAGTAGGGCTGACGAATGTGGTGAATACCCGGCAGCAACGGTCCGCACTGGCTTTGCATATGCGCCATGCCGCCCAGGCTGGCGCCGGCGAGGGTGCTGCCGTGATAGGCATTCTCACGTGCAATCAGCAGCTTGCGATAGGGCTTGCCCTTGAGAGTCCAGTAATGGCGCACCATGCGGATGACGGTATCGATCGCCTCTGAGCCGGAATTGGCGAAGAAAACCCGGTTGAGATCGCCCGGCGTAATCTCCGCGATGGCCTGCGCCAGGGCCGTAACCGGCGCGTGGGTGCTTTGGAAGAACGTATTGTAGTAGGGGAGCACCTGCATCTGCTGGTGCGCTGCATCGATCAGTTCTTTGCGGCCATACCCCAGGTTTACGCACCAAAGACCCGCCATACCGTCGATCAACTGATTGCCTTCGCTATCCCACACGTATATGCCCTGGGCGTGGCTGATCGTCCGAACGCCTTTGCTGTTCAGCGCCTGGGTGTCGGTGAACGGGTGCAGGTGGTGCCGAGCATCGGCGTCTCGCATGGCCAGTTGTGCTTCGGCATTTGGCATTGTTGTTGTATGTGACATAACGGCTCCCGGCGGAAGAGTGGCTGCAATTACACTGACTGCGCAGCGAAATGGATGGGCGACCACCGGTACCATAGAAAATGTCGTGTTTAGGGCGATATACCCCCGAGGGTATAGGGTTGCGTTTGACGAAAACCGATCTTCGGGAAGGGCGTGATGGCGGGGCAAACATACCCCCCGGGTTATAGATACACGTCTATCCGGATGGGATATCTTGGACCCCTGACTTCAGTAAAAAGCATTCAAGAGTGATGCGTATGACGATTAACAACAAACAGGACAAGAGCCGCGACCTGGATCTCTTTATCACGGACCTTAACGGTAACCTTCGCGGCAAGCGCCTCCCTGCCAGTGGCCTGAAGAAGGCCAGGAAGGAAGGGCTCAAGATGCCACGCTCGGTGGTGGGCTTCGATTTCTGGGGTGCAGACGTACTGGAGAATGGCCTTGTCTTCGAAACCGGCGACAGCGACGGGATCTGCATGCCCGTTGCAGAGGAGCCCATACCGGTGCCCTGGTCCGAATCGCCGCGGGATCAGATGCTGGCGATGATGTTCAATCCGGATGGCACACCGTTCGAGGCCGACCCACGCCAGGTCCTCAAACGCATCGTGGACCAGTTTTCCGAGCGGGGCCTGACGCCGGTCATGGCAACCGAGCTTGAGTTCTATCTCATGGATGCGGAATCGGAAAGCACCCAGCGTCCCATACCGCCGGCGCTGGCCGATGGCAAGGGCCGCCGCCTGGCGAACACGGAAGGCTTCGCGGTGGAGGAGATGGACGGTTTCGATGCCTTCTTCGCCGACGTTCGCGCGGCTTGCGAAACACAGGGCATCGGCGCCGATACCATTATCGCAGAGATGGGACCGGGGCAGTTTGAGGTGAACCTCAATCATGTCGCCGACCCGTTGAACGCTGCGGACCAGGCCATCCTGTTCAAGCGCCTGGTTCGGGGCGTATCACGCCGCCACGGCTATGCGGCCACATTTATGGCCAAGCCTTATGCGGAAGAGAGCGGCAACGGCTTCCATGTGCATTTCAGCCTGATCGATAAAGACGGCAACAACGTTTTCGACAACGGCACGGAAGAGGGCAGCGACCTCCTGCGTCATGCGGTTGCGGGCCTGATGCAACTGATGCCCGAAAGCATGCTGACCTTTGCACCCCACTTGAACTCTTATCGCCGCTTTATGCCCGGCGCCTACGCGCCGACGTTTGCCAGTTGGGGTTACGAGAATCGCACCGTCGCACTGCGGGTGCCGGAAAGCCCGAACGTGGCCCGGCGCATCGAACACCGGGTAGCTGGTGCTGATGCCAATCCATACCTGGTCCTCGCCACCGTCCTGGTCGGCGCACTGTATGGCATGGAACACAAACTCCAGCCGCCGGCCGCGGTGGAAGGCGACGCTTACGCTGAGGAGAACCCCGAATTCCCGCTGCCTTGCGAATGGCAGGAAGCGACCGATCGCTTCGAGGAGAGCGAGATCCTGCGCGCGTATCTCGGCGAGGAATTCGTCCGTGTTTACGCGGAAGCCAAACGCCAGGAGCGCCGTCGTCTGAGTGAGCGGATCTCCGACATCGAGTATGAGGCTTATCTGGGCTTGCTCTGATTTAAGTCGTTCCAGGATCCATGCCTGAAATCCTTCCCGCAATACGCGCGGCGCGGTCGCGTGTCAGGAGCAACTGATGAGTCTGAAGATAGGCATTCTCGCCACCGGTATCACCCCGGATAAGCTGATAGAGACCCACGGGTCCTACGCGGACATGTTCGTGGCGCTGTTCGGTCGGGCCGGATACGACTTTGACTACGACGTTTATGATGTCCGCGATGATGTTTTCCCTGAATCCGCGCACGCCTGCGATGCCTGGATCGTCACCGGCTCCAAGTCCAATGTCTATGAACAGACGCCCTGGATGGCCCGGCTCAAAGACCTGATCCTTGAAATCTACGACCTGGGTCGGCCCATCGTCGGTATATGTTTTGGCCACCAGATCGTTGCCGAAGCGTTCGGCGCGGACGTCGATAAATATCTCGAGGGTTGGGGTGTGGGTCTGCATACCTACAAGCTGGAAAAGGATATCCCGGAGCTGTCATCTCTCGGCGGCAAATTCACCTTGAACGCCGTGCATCAGGATCAGGTGCTGACCAAGCCGAAGCAGGCGGAGGTTCTTGCATACTCGGCATTCTGTCCCTTCGCGGCGCTGCAGTACGACAACCGTATCCTTACACTCCAAGCGCACCCGGAATTCAATCTGGCGTTCGAAACCGAGCTGCTCCAAGCGCGCCGGGACGATCCTATTCCTGCAAACGTGACGGATGACGCCTTGGCTGGACTGGGTAAGGCTTCGGCGCACACCGATTCGCTGCAGGTGGCGCATTGGATGGCCAATTTTCTTTTGCAGAAGGTTGAGCGGTAGCTCTCGTTAGTTCCCGCCCGTGTTAAGGTCCGAACCCAAGGGCCCTGGCGGGCCCTCCGAAGCTGAAGCGTCGGCTACATTTAAGTAGATAACTCAAGTGTGTAGCAGAAGCTTCAGCTTCTGAGGCGCCGTAGGTGCCCGATTCAATCCCTTCAGACCATGCCTCGGCGGGGCTGGATGAGGCGGCAGCCCCCTGCCGATTTGCTATAGGTGGCGCATTGTATGGCCAGTACCCTTTTGCAGAAGGCTGGGCGGTAACTTTCGTTAGTTCCCGCTCGCTTTAAGGTCCGAACCCAAGGGCCCTGGCGGGCCCTCCGAAGCTAAAGCGTCGGCTACATTTAAAGCAGATAACTCGAGTGTGTAGCAGAAGCTTCAGCTTCTGAGGCGCCGTAGGTGCCCGATTAAATCCCTTCAGACCATGCCTCGGCGGGGCTGGATGAGGCGTCAGCCCCCTGCCGACTCGCTGCAGATAGCGCATTGGATGGCCCGTTTTCTTTTGCAGAAGGTTGAGCGGCAGCTTTCGTTAGTTCCCGCTCGCTTTAAGGTCCGAACCCAGGGGCCCTGGCGGGCCCTCCGAAGCTAAAGCGTCGGCTACATTTAAAGCAGATAACTCGAGTGTGTAGCAGAAGCTTCAGCTTCTGAGGCACCGTCAGGTGCCTGATCCCTCCCGTAATTCCACCCCGAGTGCACAGAAAAAAGCCGAGCAAGGTACGAACCCGGCCCGGCTTCTCCAATTCAAAACGCCCTAGGCAATCGCATACCCCATAACAATAAACGACACGAACGCCAGCGTCGCACCAATCATGGCATAGGGTATCTGCGTCAACGCATGCTGCATCGGCGTACAGCCGGAACCGGTGGAAGTCAGTACCGTCGAGTCGCTGAAGAAACAGGCGTGGCTACCGAATGCCGAAGCCGAGAGCAGGGCGCCGACGGTGAGCGGCATGGACATATCCATTGCCTGGGCCATCGGTATAACAATGGGCAGGGACACGACAAACACGCCCCAACTGGAGCCGGTGGAGAACACCACGGCAGCCATCGTAGCGAACACCAACGCAGGCAGGAGTTCCGGCGAGAGGTAAGGGCTGATGGTATCGATGATGTACGTGGTCATACCCAGCTCATCGTTGATCGCTTTCACCATGAAACCGGCGCAGACCACCGCGATCGGATGGAGCATCACCTTGAACCCATCGAGCATGGAATCGGTCAGCTCGCCAAAGGTCATCAGTCGCTGCGCGAAATAGAGAACCATGGTGAAAATCGATGCCACCAAGGCACCCAATAATAGATCGATTTCATAGTAGATACTGGCGATGATCAGCACGGCCATCGGCAGCAGGAAGTTCATCAGGCCCACCGGGATAGAGGTGCGGCGAACATTCGATGTGTCGAACCCCACATCCTCGACGCCGTCCGGGACCGGCTGACCGTTACGCGCGCGCTCCTCGGCCTTCTTCATCGGGCCAAAGTCTTTCAGTAGACCAAAAGCTACCAGGAACACCACCACGATTGCCGCCCAGCCATAAGCCATGTAGGGGATCGATTCGATATACAGGGACATGCCCTGACCATCGGGCACGGCGCCGTTCTCTTCGAGTAACGCCCCGAAGTACACCGCCCAGGTCGAAATCGGCACCAGGATACACACCGGTGCGGCTGTTGAATCGACCAGGAACGCCAGCTTCTCCCGGGATATCTTGAAGCGGTCGGTGAGGTTCTTCATCGACGCCGATACGGCGAGCGAATTTAGGTAATCATCGATAAACACCGCAAGACCAAGAAAAGACGTGGTCAACATGGTGCCGCGCTTGGTCTTGATACGGTTGGCGAGCATCTGGCCGAAACTCAGCACGCTGCCGCCACGCTCAAGCATGTTGATCAGTCCGCCCATCATGCCGCAGACCAGCACGATCCAGGCGATGGTCTCGTTCTGGACCACGTTCATGGACAGTTCGCCGAGGCTGCTGAAAAGGTTGGTCGGGTCGATCAAGAGGGAACCGGCGATGATACCGGCAAAAATGGATTCGAGGGGGCGTTTGGTCTTTATGGCGATAATGACAATCAGGAGGGACGGCAACAAACTCAATACACCGTAGGCTCCATCCTCCCCCTGCCAGGTCGACATGTAGGCGAAGCACGCCAGTATTGCTCCGTAGCCCAGGATCGATAACGACGTGCCCCGACCGGGGTCATCTTTCAGGCCACGACCCACTGTCGTGGCCCCGCTATCTGTTCGCATCGTGTCATCTGTCATCATATTTACCCGTTTCTTGATTTGTTATGGAACCGCGGCGAGAGCCGTCACCGCGGCATACGGGGCATTCTGATTTCGCCGGGCCGCAAGCACGCGACGCCGTTATTGTTGGAAGCGGGTGAAATCAGATACCGAGCTGATCACGCAGGTTGTAGTACCAGGCCCCCATAGCGGTGAGTGGAATGCGGAACATCCGGCCGCCGGGGAACGGGTACTGAGGCAGGTTCGAAAAGATATCGAATCGCTCTGCCTGGCCCTGGATAGCGTCACTGATCACTTTCCCCGCCAGGTGGGTGCAGGTGATGCCGTGGCCGCTATAACCTTGCGCGTAATAGACGTTGCTGCCGATGCGGCCGAACTGAGGCAGGCGCATTAGCGTCAACAGGAAGTTGCCGGTCCAGGCGTAATCGATCTTGACGCCTTTCAATTCCGGGAATGTCTTGAGCATCTTTGGCACGATCAGGGATTCCACCTTTTCCGGCTCGCGGGCGCCGTAGGTCACGCCGCCGCCGTAGATCAGCCGGCCGTCGCCGGAGAGGCGGAAATAGTCGAGGAGGTAGTTACAGTCCTCGACGCAGTTGTCCTTGGGCAGCAGCCGGCGCTGGACCTCCTCCAGCAGTGGCTCGGTGGTGATGACCTGGGTACCGCAGGGCATGGCCTTGGATTCGAGCTTCGGCAGCAGGCCATTGAGATAGGCATTGCCGGCGACCAGCACATAATCCGCCTCCACGCAGCCTTCCTCGGTGTGTACCACCGCCTTGTCACCTTCGCGAATGCGCAGCGCCGGCGAGTTCTCGTAGATGACGCCGCCCAGGGACTCGACAGCTGCCGCTTCGCCCAGCACCAGGTTCAGTGGATGGAAATGGCCACCGCTGTGGTCGAGCAGACCACCGGTGTAGCGCTCGGAGCCCACGTATTGCTGGATCGCCTGCCTGTCGAGCAGTTCCAGCTGCTTGTGGCCGTGGGATTCCCAGAGTTTCTGCTTGCCCACCAGCTCGTCGAACTGTTTGCTGTTGCAGGCCGCGAACAGGCCGCCATCCTTCAGGTCGCACTGGATGCCGTACTGCTGGACAAAGCGTCGGATGATGCGGCCGCCTTCGAATGCCATCTGGCCCATCTCGGCGCCGACTTTCTCGCCGTAGTGCCGCTCGATGAAGTCGATATCGCGGCTATAGCTGTTGACGATCTGCCCACCATTGCGGCCTGAGGCGCCAAAGCCGATGCGGCTGCCCTCGAGGACAACCACCTTGTAACCCTTCTCGGCCATATGCAGGGCGGTGGACATGCCGGTAAAACCGGCGCCGATGATGCAGATATCCGCGGTCACATGCTCCTGGAGGGTCGGGCGGGCGGTTTTGTCATTTGCCGATGCCGCGTAATAGGAATGGGTATGGGACGTTGTTGGCACGGTGTTGCTCCCGAAACATCGTTGAATCTTGACCGGCTTCTTAGTCGCTACCGGTTTGGTATTGGCATGACCACAACGTTACGGAGAAGTGACGACCCCGTGATATACCCCTCGGGGTATATTTTGGGAGATCAATCATTGCAGGTGGACCGGAACGGTGCAGAGCTCCGGAAGCCCGCCCCGAAGCGGTGCTCAGGGCAGGTTGGAGGAAGGGTGCGAGATAATAAGTGAGGGGAAAAAGGCCGGCGCCGGAGCGCTGGCCGGAGAGGTCAGCTCAAGGCGGCAAAAGCCTCGTCAAGACGATCCATGCCTTCATCGATGAGCGTGTCGCTGATGGTCAACGCCGGAAGGAAGCGGATGACATTACCGCGAATGCCGCAGGACAGCAGGATCAGACCATGGCGGCTCGCTTCCCCGATCAGGGCTTTGGTCAATTCCGCGTCCGGCTTGCTGGCCTCGCCGTCGACCACGAGTTCCATCGCGATCATCGCGCCAAGGTTGCGGATTTCGCCGATACGCTGGGGGAATCGGCTTTGCAACCGTTCCAAACGCCCCACCATGCGTTCGCCGATCTGTAGTGCGCGCTCGCAGAGGTTCTCTTCCTCGATAACCTCCAGCACCGCCAACGCAGCGGCGCAGCCAATCGGCGATCCACCATAAGTGCCGCCCAGGGCACCGGGGCCCGGCTGGTCCATGATGTCTGCCTTGCCCACCACAGCGGAAATCGGGAAGCCACCGGCGATACCCTTGGCCATCGTCATCAGGTCCGGTTCGACGCCCGAGTATTCAGTTGCGAATAGGCGGCCGGTGCGGGCGAACCCGGTCTGGATTTCGTCGGCGATCAGCAGGATCCCGTGCTGGTCACACAAGGCCCGTAGCGCCTGCATGAAGGCCGGCGGCGCGGCATAGAATCCGCCTTCGCCCTGGACTGGCTCGATGATGATGGCCGCGACGCGATCCGGCTCGATATCGCAGGTGAACAGGTCATCGAGTGCCGCCAGTGAATCGGCCACCGACACCCCGTGATAGGCGTTCGGATAGGGCGCGTGGTAGATCTCGCCGGGGAAGGGTCCGAAACCCGCTTTGTAGGGTTTGACCTTGCCGGTGAGGCCCATGGTCATGTTTGTGCGTCCATGAAAGCCGCCCTTGAAGGCAATCAGCCCCGAACGTCCGGTGTAGGAGCGAGCAATCTTCACACAGTTCTCCACCGCTTCGGCGCCGGTGGTAACGAAGATGCTCTTCTTCGGGGTATCGCCCGGCGCGGCGGCGTTGAGCTTCTCGGCCAGTTCCACCGCCGAATCATAGGGCGTGACCATCAGGCAGGTGTGACTGAATCGCTCTACCTGCGCCTGTACGGCGGCCTGGATCCTGGGATGATTGTGCCCAGTGTTATTCACCGCGATGCCGGCGCCGAAATCGATGTAGCGGTTGCCTTCGACATCCCAGATTTCAGCGTTGCGCGCCTTATCGACGTAGACCGGGTGCAGGGCACCCTGACCCTGGGCCATGGCCTTGGCACGGCGTTCGTGCAGGGTTTGATTCGACATGGTTGTCTCCTTGGATGATTGTTCTCAAACGACTATTCGTGAATGGCAGGAAGCAAGCGGACTCAGCGAATACCGCCCATGCACAGGTATTTGATCTCGACGAAGTCATCGATGCCGTAGCGGGAGCCTTCGCGGCCGATGCCGGATTCCTTGATACCGCCGAACGGGGCGACTTCCGTGGAAATCAGCCCTTCGTTGATGCCGACCATGCCGTACTCGAGCGCTTCCGCCACCCGCCAGACGCGGCCGATATCCCGGCTGTAGAAATAGGCAGCCAGACCGAACGGCGTGTCATTGGCGAGCGCCACCGCCTCGGACTCTTCGGTAAAACGGAATACGGTGGCTACCGGCCCGAAGATTTCGTCCTGGGCGATGCGCATAGCGGGCGTCACACCGGTGAGGACCGTCGGTGGATAGAAGTTGGGGTAATCCGGAATAGCTTCGTCCTGCTGGTCGATCCGTGCGCCGTGGGACAGGGCGTCCTCAACCAGATTACGGACCTTGGTGACCGCCTTGTCATTGATCAAAGGACCGATCGTGACGCCTTCGCCGAAGCCATCGCCAACCTTCAAATCGCGCACTGCGGCGTTGAGTTTTTCGACGAAGGTATCGTGGATGCCGTCCTGGACAAGGATGCGATTGGTACAGACACAGGTCTGGCCGGCATTACGGAACTTCGAGGCCATCAGGCCGGCCACCGCCGCGTCCACGTCCGCATCATCGAAAACGATAAAAGGCGCATTGCCGCCCAGCTCCAATGAGACTTTCTTGACCGTGTCCGCGCATTGGCGCATCAGGAGCTTGCCCACGGGGGTGGACCCTGTAAAAGACAGCTTCCGTACCCGCGAATCTTCGCAAAGCACGCGGCCCACTTCAGGCGACTGCAGGGTCGTCACCACATTGATCACACCATTGGGAATACCCGCCTGCCTGCTCAGTTCGGCCAGGGCCAGTGCGCTCAATGGCGCATCCTCGCCGGGCTTGATCACGACGGTACAACCCGCCGCCAGGGCGGGGGCCACCTTGCGAGTGATCATGGCGATCGGGAAGTTCCAGGGGGTAATGGCGGCGACGACGCCTATCGGCTGTTTGATGGTAACCAACCGCTTGTCGCTGCCGTGGGCCGGAATCACGTCCCCGTAGATCCGTTTGGCTTCCTCGGCGAACCACTCGACGAAGGACGCGCCGTAGACGACTTCGCCACGGGCTTCAGCGAGCGGCTTGCCCTGTTCCGTGGTCATAATGCGCGCCAGATCATCCTGGTGCTCGACGATCAGGTCGAACCAGCGGCGCAGGAGATTCGCTCGTTGCTTTGAGGTCAACGCCTGCCAGGGTTTGAGGGCTGCGTCCGCCGCATCGATAGCCGCAGTGGTCTCATTGGCACCGAGGTCCGGTACGTCGACGACTCTTTCGCCGGTCGCCGGATTGAAGACCGGGAAGCTGTGGCCTTTTCCAGCATCGATCCATTGCCCATTCACATAGGCCTGCGCCCGGAACAAATCGGAGTTGTTCAGTTTCAGCGTCATAACATCCTCTCCCGCCTGAACTGGTGTCCGTGGGGCCACCAGCTAATTTGTGACTTGGAAAGGATGGTAATCAGCGTCCACTGTCTGATAAATCAGAAAGTTTCTATCTATACGTTGAGCGTGGTAAAACATTAACCGATGGTTTTGCAGTGAGGGCAACAAGGCGATGAAAAAAGACCTGAAGGTCAAACTCGGCCAGGTCGGTGACTATGAGATCCGCCTGCTGAAGGTTTTCGAAGCGGTCGTGGAATGCGGCGGTTTCTCGGCAGCGGAGAGCGAGCTGAGTATTGGTCGTTCCACCATCAGTATCCATATTGCCAACCTCGAGGAACGGCTGGACCTCAAGCTGTGCCGGCGCGGGCGGGGCGGATTCTCGCTCACCGAGGAAGGTATCGAGGTCTACGAGCTGATGAAGGGGCTGTTTTCGGCACTGGAAAGCTTTCGCTCGGGGGTCAATGCGCTGCACGTCACGCTGACCGGCGAGCTAAGGATTATCGCCAGCGATGCCATCTGTATGGACCCAAAGCTAAAACTGTCGGATACCATCGCCCGGTTCACCGAAGCCGCGCCGGATGTGAACGTGCTGCTCGATGTAAAAGCCCTCAACGATATCGAGCGCATGATCCTCAACGACGAAGCGGATATCGGCTTCATTCCCTGCCACCGGCAGTTGTCCGGGCTGGACTACCGTACGCTCTATCTCGACCCGTGCCATTTATATTGTGGTCGCGCCCATCCGCTATTCGACGCGAAACCGTCGACCACCTTGCTGGCCCAGGTATTGACCAGCAAGGTGGTTCACGCCGGTATCCACACCAGCCCGGAAGTGGGCTCCCAACTGTCCGACATGAACAAGGCGGCGATTTCCTACTTCTACGAGGCCCGCCTGGCCATGATCCTGTCCGGCGCCTATATCGGATTCATGCCGGACAGCTATGTGGAGCGGCACGTTGAGGCCGGGGAATTGCGGGCATTGGTGGCGGAGAGTAAACACTATGCGCTGGAAGTTGTCGCGATCACACGGACCCATGGCCGGGCCAACCGGGCGCGGGACCTGTTCATGGATCTGCTGACCGATCGATAACACGGCTGTCGACACTGGTTTGACTGTATTTCGCACCCGTACCAGATACGGCCCCGCTATCTAACAATGGGTTCGTGACTCCCAGGGACGCAACGCGTCGTCCCGTTCGACTGGAGGCCCGGCGAGCAAAAGCTTCCGGTAACCTTTCTGGTGCAATGCCATTCCTCACCGTACCTTCTACTTTGAGCCCGTCTGGATTTTATTCTTTTTTCGTCTAAAGTTTACCTTAACGTAAGGTGGAGCTTGTGATACATCTTGAGACCCTGAACTGACCGCGTTGGTCATTGAACCGCTCTGGGGACCGCACAACGCTGGAAAGATAAAACAACAATAGGAGCCAATATGAGCCTTCCCGAATACGCCACCGTGTACAACAATTTCGATGCCGCCGCTCTGGAGACTGAGATCCTGGATGGAAGGCTGGGCAGCGGCCTCAATGTGTGCCACGAGATCTGCGACAAGTGGGCGACCGATCCTGGCAAAGTAGCTCTCTACTATGAAAAAGCCGGGGGTGGTGAGGGCGTACTGACGTTTTCCCAACTCAAAGAGGCCTCCGGACGATTCGCGAATTACTTGAAGTCCCAGGGCATTGAAAAGGGTGATCGAGTCGCTGCGCTGCTACCCCGCACCCCGGAACTGCTGATCGTTATCGCCGGAACCCTGCGTGCCGGTGCCGTCTACCAGCCGCTGTTCACCGCGTTTGGATCCGGTGCCATCGAATACCGGTTCGAGCGGGCTGACACCAAGCTGGTGGTCACCGACCCGGAGAACTTCCCCAAGCTGAACGACGTTAAGCAATGCCCGCCGGTTGCCTGCGTGAATGCTGCAGCTGTCGAGGCGGACGTGCCTGACTTCGAAGAGATCCTCGCTGCGCAGTCCAGCGCATTCGAACCGGTCATGATCAACGGCGACGATCCATTCCTGCAGATGTTCACCTCCGGTACCGTCGGTAAATCCAAGGGTGTCGCCGTACCCGCTCGCGCACTGCTCGCGTTCTACATCTATATGAAGTACGCCATCGACCTGCGGGATGAGGATCGGTTCTGGAACGTGGCCGATCCGGGCTGGGCTTACGGTCTCTACTATGCGGTGGTTGGGCCGCTATTGATGGGGCACGCGACCCACTTCAATCCGGGCGGTTTCACACCGGAAACCACCTACGACATGATCCGCAAGTACAAGATCACCAACCTGGCGGCGGCACCGACGGCTTACCGGATGCTCAAGGCTAACGACCACGTGCTCCCCGAGGGCGAGAACCTGGGGCTGCGGGTCGCCAGCAGCGCCGGTGAACCGTTGAATCCAGAAGTGGTGAACTGGATCCAGAGACGCCATTTCTGTCCGGTAAAAGATCATTACGGGCAAACCGAAACCGGCATGACCTGTTGCAACTTCCATGGGCTTAAGCACCCGGTCCGGGCGGGCTCGATGGGCTATGCCTCGCCGGGCCACAAGGTTGTCGCGCTGGACGGCAACAACAAGGTTGTTGAGCAAGGCGAAGTAGGGCAGTTAGCAGTAGATGTCGCGGCCTCGCCCCTGTTCCACTTCGATGGTTATACCTGGGGCGAGAAGGACCCGTTCGTGAACGGCTATTACCTGACCGGCGACATGGTGATCAACCACGGCGACGGTTGTTTCTCGTTCAGCGGGCGCGACGACGACATCATTACCACTGCCGGTTATCGCGTTGGACCTGCGGACGTTGAAAGCACCCTCCTGGAACATGCGGCGGTCGCCGAATCCGGCGTGGTGGGCAAGCCCGACGAAAAGCGGGGGTCGATCATCAAGGCCTACGTGGTCATCAAGAGCGATCAGGAACCCGCGGACGAGCAGGCCCTGAAGGACGAGCTGCAGGAGCTCGTGCGCCGACGGCTGTCGACCCACGCTTTTCCCCGGGAAATCGAGTTCGTTGATGAACTGCCAAAGACACCGAGCGGCAAGATCCAGCGCTTCGTCCTGCGTAATCGTGCCAAGGATGAAGAAGAGGCATGAGGGTCACGTTCGAAGAGCTGCAGGCGTTTCTTGAAGAGCAGTTCCCCCAGGGCGCGGCCTATGGCGCCCTGCAAAAACTTGGGGACGGCTGGGCGGAAATGAAGCTGGAGGTGGATGAACAACACCTGCGGCCGGGTGGAACCGTTTCCGGCCCCGCAATGATGGGGCTGGCCGATGTCACGCTATACGCCGCACTGCTGAGCCGGATCGGTCTGGTTCCACTGGCCGTTACCACCAACCTCAACATCAATTTCCTGCGCAAACCCGCCGCCCATCAACCGATTTGGGCGAGGGCTACGATGCTGAAAGTGGGCCGCACAATGGGGGTGGGGGAGGTGTTTGTCTACTCCGAGGGCGGCGAGGAACCCGTTGCCCATTCCACGATGACGTACTCGATCCCGCCGGAAAGGTAGCGCCATGCAAACGCAAGACTTGAGGGTATCGCTGGGCGAGGGGATGACGGTGGAAGCTCGCCGCATCCAATACCCGAGGTCCAACGGACCGACGTTGGTATTCCTGCACGAATCCCTCGGCAACATCGATCTTTGGCGCCGGTTTCCCCAGCGCCTGTCCGAGGCGACCGGCTTCGACGCCCTGATCTACAACCGGTTGGGTTACGGCGACTCGTCCGATGAGCCGTTGCCCCGCCCCTACGACTACCAGGAAAGGGAAGGTGCTGTCGTTCTGCCGCGGCTGCTGGACGCGCTAGACCTGGACGAAGTAATCCTGATTGGCCACAGCGATGGTGGATCCATTGCACTGATTGCTGCCGGCGTTCTCGGCGATCGAGTGAAGGGGCTCATCACAATGGCGGCGCATACCTATGCCGACTACCTGACGACGGAAGGCATCCAGGCCATGAAAGTGCGGTACGAGGAGACCAATCTTCGGGAAAAGCTACAACGCTATCACGGCTCCCGAACCGACGATCTTTTCAGCGCCTGGCATACCGTCTGGCTGGACGAAGACTTCAACGCCTCCATGGACTTCAGTCACTGGCTGGCGCGGATTCAATGCCCGTCTATGATCATTCAAGGCGACGCAGACGAATACGGGGTGCCGGAACAGGTAACGGATATCGTCGCGGGTATCGGGCCGTCCGCCCGAGCGCTTTTCATGCCCGGCACGGGCCACTCGCCACACCTGGAACAACCAGAGCCGCTGGTCGAATTCGTTTGCGACTTTTTGCTAAGCGACTCCTCGGTTAAAAACCAAGTTCTTTGTTGACGTTTACGTATACGTAACTTTAACATCGGATTTAGTTCAAGCTTACAACAATAACAAAGGTAAACTGGCTCATGAGTGAACCGTGCGTTCTTGAGACCCGCAACCTTGTCAAGGAGTTCAAGGGATTCGTGGCCGTCGACGACGTGAATCTGAAGATTCAGAAAGGCCATATCCACGCCCTGATCGGACCCAATGGCGCAGGCAAGACTACCGTCTTCAACCTGCTTACCAAGTTCCTCACGCCTACCCGCGGCCATATCCTGTTCAAGGGGCAGGACATCACCGCCATGAAATCTGCAGCCATAGCCCGTAAAGGGGTCGTGCGTTCGTTCCAGATTTCGGCGGTATTCCCGCACATGACCGCGTTGGAGAACATCCGTATCGCCCTACAGAGCTTCGAGGGCACCTCCTTCAGCTTCTGGAAATCCGGTGCGTCCCTGAACCGGCTCAACGAACGCTGCCTGGAACTGCTGGACGCCGTCGGTCTCGCCGAGTACGCCAACACCACCACCGTCGAACTCGCCTACGGCCGCAAACGCGCTTTGGAGCTGGCCACCACGCTGGCCATGGAACCGCAACTCCTACTGCTGGACGAGCCCACCCAGGGCATGGGCGCGGAAGATGTGGACCGGGTCGTTGAACTGGTCCGTAAGGCGGCGCAGGGCCGGACGGTTCTCATGGTCGAGCATAACCTGAGCGTGGTCAGCAAATTATGCGATCGCATTACCGTACTGGCTCAGGGCGCTGTTCTGACGGAGGGCGATTACGACACCGTTTCGGCCGATCCCCAAGTACGCGAAGTGTATATGGGCCGGGATGGCAGCGGTGAACGGGGCGCCGCCTCAGCGCCAAACAAGACGGAGGCGGCCCAATGAGTCATGAACAGGATCGCGACTACGAACAGCTGCGGGTATCCGGGCTGCATGCGTTCTACGGTGAGTCCCACATCCTCCATAGCATCGACCTGGTCGTGAAGCGAGGCGAACTGGTTACGTTGCTGGGCCGCAACGGCGCCGGGCGCAGTACCACGCTCAAGTCGATCATGAACATGGTCGGACGCCGCACGGGCTCTATCGTGATCAACGGCGAAGAGACCATGACGCGCGCACCGCATCATATTGCAAGGTTGGGCGTAGGCTATTGCCCCGAACATCGGGGCATTTTTTCAGGCCTCAGCGTCCAGGAGAATCTCACCCTGCCACCGGTAGTGCGAAGCGGCGGCATGAGCCTGGAAGAGATCTTCTCCATGTTTCCCAACCTCTACGAGCGCCGTTTCAGTCAGGGCGGCAAGCTCTCCGGCGGCGAGCAACAGATGCTGGCCATGGCCCGTATCCTGCGCACCGGCGCCAATATGCTGTTGCTGGATGAAATCACCGAAGGCCTGGCGCCGGTCATCGTCGAGAAACTCGGCGAGGTCCTGGTCAAGCTCAAGGAGAAAGGGCTGACCATCGTCCTGGTGGAACAGAATTTTCACTTCGCTGCCCCTCTGGCCGACCGCCATTACGTGGTCGAGCATGGGCAGATCGTGGAAGAAGTCAGTGCCGACGAGCTGAGCGCCAAGCAGTCGGTCCTGGATAGCTATCTGGGCGTCTGACCTACAGCACTAAGAAGAGCCTCGAAAGGCGACAGGGCAAGACCCCTAAATAAGATAGGGCGCAATACAAACAACGATAAACCCGAACCAGCGCAACACAGTAGCGGAGAAACAACAATGACAATGATGAAGAAGCTTCTGACCTCAGCCGTTGCCTCAGCCGTGATGGTAGGTGGCGCCCAAGCCGCAATTTCCAACGATACCGTCAAGATCGGTTACCTGGCGGATATGTCCGGCACCTACCGTGACCTCGCAGGCCCCAACGGCCTCAAGGCGATGGAAATGGCGATCGCCGACTTCGGCGGCAAGGTGAAGGGCGCCAAGATCGAGGTGGTGAGTGCCGATGACCGCAACAGTGCGGACGTTGCCTCAAGCACCGTGCGCCGCTGGATCGAGAATGAAAATGTGGACCTGGTCGCCGGGCTGGTGGCCTCGTCGGTCTCCATCGCAGTCAGCGATATCCTTGAGGAAAACGACAAGCTGGGCATCGTTTCCGGGTCTGCGGCGTCAAGCATCACCAACGAGCACTGCACGCCGAACCATATCCACTACGTCTACGACACCTATCCGCTGGCCAACGGGACTGCCAATGCAGTGGTCAAGGAGGGCGGAAAGAGCTGGTTTATCCTGACGGCGGACTACGCATTCGGCCATGCGCTCGAGGGCGATGTGACCCGCGTTGTCGAGGAAAACGGGGGGGAAGTGATCGGCACACTCCGCCACCCGTTCCCGACCCCGGATTTCTCCTCGTTCATACTGCAGGCGCAGGCTTCAGGTGCTGACGTTGTAGCGCTCGCCAACGCCGGTGCGGATACCACCAACGCTATCAACACGGCAAGCGAATTCGGCGTTACCCAATCCGGCCAGACCCTGGCGGCGCTGCTGCTGTTTCTGACCGACGTTCACGCATTGGGCGTAGAAGCGGCACAGGGCATCCAACTGACCACCGGCTGGTATTGGGACATGAACGATGAGACCCGCGCCTGGTCCGACCGCTTCATGGAGCAAACCGGCGTCCGTCCAACCATGGTCCATGCCGGCATCTACTCCAGCACCCTGCAATATCTCGAGGCCGTCGAAGCGACTGACTCCGACGACGCCCAGACCGTCCGCAAGCAGATGATGGAAACGCCCATCAACGATATGTTCGCCACCAACGGCAAGATCCGCGAAGACGGTCGCATGGTGCATGACATGTACCTGGCGGAAGTGAAGACACCGGACGAGTCCGAGAACGAGTGGGATCTCTACAAGATCGTGCGCACCATCCCCGGCGACGAAGCCTACCGTCCGCTTTCGGAGAGCAAGTGCCCGCTGGTCAGCAGCAAGTAAGCGCGTAATCCAGGAGGCTTCCCTGACTGTGAGCCCGGAAAGTCTCCTGCCTCTACGCCGACGGAGGCACGTCCGCCGTCCGCACTGCTTTTTGGAGTTCGCAACATGTCCATGATTTTCGGTGTCCCCCTTGCGGTGCTGTCCGGTCAGCTGCTGATCGGGGTTATCAACGGCGCGTTCTACGCGTTGCTGAGCCTGGGATTGGCCGTTATTTTCGGCCTGCTCAAGATTATCAACTTCGCCCACGGGGCGATGTATATGCTCGGTGCGATGGCCACCGTGATTCTGTTCGACAACCTGGGCGTCAACTATTGGGTAGCGCTCTTTGTCGCGCCCCTGCTTGTGGGGGCCCTTGGGGTCATCATCGAGTATTTCCTGCTGCGTCGTATCGCAGGTCAGGATCATATCTATAGCCTGCTGCTGACCTTCGGTGTGGCGCTGCTGCTTCAGGGCGTGTTGACGAACATCTATGGCGTGTCGGGACTGCGCTATGCCATACCGGAACTGTTCAAGGGCGGCGTCAACCTCGGTTTTATGTTCCTGCCGTACTACCGGGCCTGGGTCATCGTGGTTGCCCTGGTGGTTTGTCTCGGGACCTGGTTCATGATCGAGAAGACCAAACTGGGCGCCTACCTGCGCGCCGGCGCCGAAGACGCCCAGCTCATGCAGGGCTTCGGTATCAATGTGCCGCTGCTGGTGAGCCTGACCTACGGGTTTGGCGTGATGCTTGCCGCATTCGCCGGGGTCCTGGCAGCGCCGATCTACTCGGTTACCCCCGTGATGGGCTCGCATATCCTGATTACGGTGTTCGCGGTGGTTGTGATTGGTGGCCTGGGTTCCATCGGCGGTGCGATTATCACCGGAATTCTGATGGGTGTGATCGAAGGGCTGACCAAGACCTTTTATCCACCGGCTTCGACCGCGGTGATCTTCCTGGTCATGGTGCTGGTCATCATGTTCCGGCCTTCGGGTCTGTTTGGTAAGGAGGCGTAATCATGAGCCAGTCATTCGATCCGGCCACTATCCACAAAGCCATCCTGGAACAGCAGAAGGCCGATGACCGCAAGAAGATGATGCTCAACGGCGTGCTGGTCCTGCTTCTCATGGCGGCGCCTTTCGCGATCTACCCGGTCTTCCTGATGAAGATCCTGTGCTTTGCGCTGTTTGCCGTGGCTTTCAACCTGCTGTTCGGCTTCACTGGTTTGTTGTCCTTCGGCCACGCCGCGTTCCTGGCCGCCGGCAGCTACACCACGGGCTACCTGCTAAGCAACTATTCCGGCCTGACCACCGAGCTGGGCATCCTGGCCGGAACCGCGGTCGCCACGGTGCTGGGCCTGGGCTTCGCCGTGCTGTCGACCCGTCGCCACGGGATCTACTTCGCCATGGTGACGCTGGCGCTGGCGCAACTGGTCTTCTTCTTCCTGGTCCAGGCGGAGTTCACCGGTGGCGAGGATGGCATGCACGGCATTCCCAGAGGGCACCTGCTCGGATTGATCAACCTCGAGAACAACCTGACGATGTACTACTTCGTGTTGGCCGTGTTCCTGGGCTGCTATCTGCTGGTGCAGCGCGTCGTCACCAGTCCGTTCGGACAGATATTGAAGTCGATCAAGCAGAACGAGCCCCGCGCTATCTCCCTCGGCTACAACGTTAATCAGTACAAGGTGTTGGCCTTCGTCATCTCCGCAGCTCTGGCGGGATTGGCGGGTTCGCTGAAATCCGTGGTGTTCCAGCTGGCTTCGCTGAACGATGCCCACTGGCATATGTCCGGGGAAGTGATCCTGATGACTCTGCTTGGTGGGGTGGGGACGCTACTGGGGCCAGTGGTGGGCGCCACTTTTGTGGTGAACATCGAGTATCAGCTGTCGCAGGGACCGCTGCGGGACTGGGTGGACCCGATCCTGGGCGGGATCTTTATCCTCACCGTACTGGCGTTCCGCAGTGGTATCGTGGGTGAGATCAACAAGTTCGTGAATAAGAACCTGCGTTAGATTCGCTGGCGAGTGCATTGCTGGTAGTTAGGCGTTAACTGGGGCAGCCTTTCAGGCTGCTCCGAAGCTGAAGAGAGTGTTGCAAAAGTAGCCGTATCTCAAAAGTACCGGCATAAACTCCCTCTCCCCTCGCGGGAGAGGGCCGGGGAGAGGGGGTAGCGCCGTCAGGCGCTCATCGTTGCCAGAGCCGACTTCGAGCGAGGCTTTCGCCTCGCCCCCCTCTCTCCAAACCTCCGCTCCGCGCCCCGGCCCCTCGCCAGAGGCTCTGGGCGTTCCGGCGGGCGAAGCGCTGCTCCGCTACTTTGTGCAACCGGAACATAGGTAACACTTTGAACCGGCAACATGGGTTACACCTATTCCCCCGCATGCCACTCGCATGCGGGCTCCAATCGCGCGGTTTTGAGGTTAATATGACCGAGCAGATGGGTGCTGTATCGCACCTCGACCCGGTCATTCTCCACCTCTTGCAGGCCTACGCGATGTCTGGCTAACAGCCCGCTGATGTAGATCAGATGGCCCTGCCACTTGATTTCGCCGTTGTGACGAACGTTGCGAACCGCCTGGTCCACGTTATATTCAATCGGGCGCAGCACGGGCGAGTACCGACGCCTTGAGGGCTGATACACGCTGGCCGGTGTTTGCCTGCCCAGCGCCTCATGGCTGCGTTGTTCGTTAAACTCCTCACGGAATGCCTGCAGCGTGGTCTGTTGCTGCATCAAGCTTGTCCCGCGCATCCGTCCACCCACTGCTCGATTCAGTGAACCGTGCATGCGCTCGTGACGGGCATTCTGTGTGGGCGTTCCCGGCTTGCTACGATGCACCCCAATGCCCAGCTCGACCCACCATTTCGACAGTCGCGTCAGACCTCCTGCTGAGCGACTGGCGAAGGGCGCCCCGTTGTCGGACAAGATCCCCTCCGGCAGA
The DNA here is from genome assembly GCF_036511935.1 of Marinobacter nanhaiticus D15-8W. Lineage (NCBI taxonomy): Bacteria > Pseudomonadati > Pseudomonadota > Gammaproteobacteria > Pseudomonadales > Marinobacteraceae > Marinobacter > Marinobacter nanhaiticus. Next base: position 2,647,131 of record NZ_AP028878.1, read on the forward strand.
CCGTACTCATGGAAAACCCATTCCATAATCGGCTTCGCCTGGACGTAGTCTGTTGCGCTCACGCCATGACAGCCCAAGACATAACGGCTGGCATTGTCGGTTACCGTGAGCGGATAACACCAGCGCCCGCCGGCCGTCCGGTACTGCCCCTTGTAGTCCACACTCCACAGCGCATTATTGCGATCACCCAGTTCAAACGGTTGCGGGTCGGCCGGGTACGGCCGCTTGTAGCGCCGTTTCTTGACCAGACCCGCCGCTTTGAGTATCTCACCGGCCGTGCTGTCTGCCGGCAATGCCATCGCCGGTTCTAGCTCACGCAAGCGGTCCAGAACCTTCTTGGGGCCAAAGCTGGGATGGACTTTCTTGATCGCCACAATCTGTTCAGCCACGTCCTCCGTCACTGCATGTGGGCAATAGTGCGGCGCTCGGGAGCGCTCCTGCAGCCCACCGGCACCTTCCTCCTGGTAGCGCCTGATCCACTTGTAAGCCGTCTTGCGGCTAATGCCGTAGCCGCGGGCCAGATCGCTTACACCGTGCCCGCCCTGCAGCCAGGCCGCGATCAACTGCATCTTCAGATCCATTACACAAGTCTCTTTCCAGGGCATGGGCGCGTCCTCCTTGCCCATACCGTAACTTGTGTAACCCATGTTCCCGGCTTGAGGTGTTACCTATGTTGCCGGTTTGCACACTTCCGCCTACACCCCGCCAGGGGAGAGAGGCTTCAAGCCGCAATCCTTTGCAATACCCTCTAAGCGTCGGCTACACGGCCAGTCAACTCGAGCATGTAGCAGAAGCTTCAGCTTCTGAGGCGCCGAAGGTGCTATCTTTGCTCCCTTCGGCGTGCCATACCACGAAAGTTAACTCGCGCATCCCTGCGCTGAAACCTACTTTTCCCCCTGCAGCTCCTCAATCGAAATTTCCCGCATCCTGAACTTCTGGATCTTCCCGGTGACCGTCATCGGGAAGCTATCCACGAACTTGTAGTTCTTGGGAATCTTGAAGTGGGCGATCTGGCCCTTGCAGAAGGCGATCAGGTCGTCGGCATCCAACGGATCAGCGTCCGGCCTTAATTTCACCCAGGCAATCAGCTCTTCGCCGTATTTCTCGTCGGGAATGCCGGTCACCTGGACCTCTTCGATCGACGGATGGGTGTAGAGGAACTCTTCGATCTCTTTCGGGTAGATGTTCTCACCGCCGCGGATGACCATGTCCTTGATCCGGCCGACGATCTGGATAAAGCCGTCTTCGTCCATGGTGGCGAGGTCACCGGTATGCATCCAGCCGGCGTCGTCGATGGCTTCCCGGGTCTTTTCCTCGTTGTTCCAGTACCGCAGCATAACGCTGTAGCCACGGGTGCAGAGCTCACCGATTTCACCACGGGGAACGACGTTGCCCGTCGCCGGATCGACAATTTTCGTTTCCAGATGTGGCTGGGTGCGCCCGACGGTGGTGACCTGTTTCTCAAAGGGGTCAAGGGAACTGGTCTGGGTGGATACCGGACTCGTCTCGGTCATACCGTAGGCGATCTGGACCTCTTTCATATTCATCTTGTTGTTGACCTTCTTCATTACCTCCGCGGGGCAGATGGAGCCGGCCATGATGCCCGTGCGCAGGCTAGACAGGTCGTAGGATTCGAATTCCGGAACCGCCAGTTCGGCGATAAACATGGTGGGCACACCGTAGAGCGCCGTTGCCTTTTCCTGGTGGACCGCCTGCAACACGGATGTCGGCTCGAAGCCCTCATCCGGATAAATCATGGTCGAGCCATGGGTAATACAGCCCAAATTGGCCATGACCATGCCGAAGCAGTGATACAGAGGCACCGGAATCACCAGGCGATCCTTCTCGGTAAAACGCTGGCTCTCGGCAACGAAATACCCGTTGTTCAGGATGTTGTGGTGGGTGAGGGTGGCGCCCTTGGGATTGCCGGTGGTGCCGGAGGTGAACTGGATGTTGATCGGGTCATCGAACTGAAGCTGGGCCTGGACCTTGTCCAGTTCGTCCTGGCTAACCTTGCTGCCGGACTGTACGAACTCGTTCCAGGTCCACATACCGTCATGTTTGTCGGCATCCAGGTTGATAACAGCGCGCAATTCCGGGAGGCGAGCCGCCTTCAGCTCGCCGGGCTTGGCGGCTTTCAGTTCCGGCGCCAGCTCGTACAGGGTCTTGCGGTAATCCGATGCCTTGAAGCTGTCCGCCGTGACCAGCACGCTGACACCGGCGAGGTTCATGGCGAACTCCAACTCGTGCATGCCATAAGCCGGATTGATGTTGACCAGTATGGCACCCACCTTGGCGGTGGCAAACTGGGTGACGGTCCACTCATAGCGGTTGGGGGACCAGATGCCGACCCTGTCGCCCTGCTTGACGCCGATCGCCAGGAAGCCGCGGGCGGCCTCGTTGACCTTGTCGACGAATTCACGATAGGTCCAGCGAATGTCCTGATGCAGACAGACCAGGGCCTCGGTATCGGGGAATGTTGCGGCGGTGCGGTCGAGCATGGCGCCGATGGTCATGCCCAGCAGCGGGGTCTCTGAGGTTCCGCTGGTGTAACTTGGAAGGGTGATGTTCATTACCTCTGCCTCCGTATTTGTTGTAGTCAGGCTCGGCTTTTGTCGTTAGAACGGGTTGTTGTAGTCGGGGGCGAGCAGGGCGGGGGCCTGCTAGCGGCTTTGGCTGTGGTACTCGGGGTTGGGTCGCATATCACTGGCGATCGCGACGCGATTGGACATGTTGTAGAAACCGATCAGGTTACTCAGGTCCCAGATGCCACGGTCGCTAAGACCCGCATCGCGCAGGACCTGGATATCGTCCTCGGTTACCGTCGCCGGCGAGCGCGTGAGGTGCGACGCGAAATCCAGCATCGCCCGCTGACGCTTATCCAGTTTGGCGCTGCGGTAATTCATTACCATATGCTCGCCCAGCACAGGATCGTCACTGAGCACCCGCACCGCCGCGCCATGGGCCACCAGGCAGTAGAAACACTTGTTCTCTGAGGAAACCACCACCGCAACCATTTCCCGCTCCAGCTTACTGAGCTCGCCTTCGCCCAGCATCAGCTCGTTGTAGAGGTGGGTGAACCCCTCCAACTGCTTCAGGTTCTGGCTGTAGGCGGTGAGTACGTTCGGGATCATCCCCAGTTTTTCCTGGCAGATCGCGAAGTATTTCTGGGTGTCCTCCGGCATGTCCGCGATTTCAGGAATCGGGAGATCAAGGGCAACCACATTCTTGTTCTGGTTCATGTCGGATCCTTGTCGTCACACGTCGTGTCATAGCTGTACTAGGGCTGATCGTTGGCTGCCGCCTTTTCCTTTTTCGCCGGCGCTTGCTGCGCTTTCTTTCTTTTTTGCAGGTCAGCCAGCGCTTCGCGGCAGCGTGTTTCGGCGACATCCATCTCCATCTCGGCCTGCGCGATATCCTCCTTCTGCTGCTCAAGCATTGCGCGCTTGCGGCTCAGGGTTTCAAGCATCAGTAGTAACTGCTTTTCGTTGCCGCTGAGGGTCTCGTCCCAAAGATCGAAAAGCTCCTTTGTCTCGGCCAGGGAAAATCCCATGCGCTTACCCCGCAGGATGAGCTTGAGCCGGACCCGATCCTTGGAGCTGAAGATTCGCGTTTGCCCGTTGCGAGAGGGCTTAAGTAACTCCTGGTCCTCGTAAAACCGGATACTCCGCGTCGTTACATCGAACTCCTTGGCGAGTTCGCTAATGCTGTACGTTTCTTTTTTGACCATAGCGGCTTCCTTTTTTGAACTAGATTAGATTAAGTTTACGTAAACGTAAACCCATTTGGAGCGAGATTCCAAACGCATACTGCCTGGCGGAGAAGTACTGATGAATCCGGGGACTGGCATTGGATACAGGGTCGTCGAGGAGGGTTCACTGCTGCCTGCCGAGGATGGTGCTGGTATGTCCGCTTGGCCTGTTTATTGATCCCGTCCAGCGTGGCGATAAGGATACGAGAAAGGAACCGGGACGTCCTCCCCCGTGTCGATTCCGTTGCGATCAATTTACCCCGTAGCGGCGGCGACGCTCAAAGCGGAAGAACCCCTCTTCCTCCTCACGAGCGATGGTTGGCGCGGTCACACCAAAATGTTCCTGGCGCAGGGCCTGCAGGGCACTTTCCAGCTCCTGACCAGACAAGCGCTGCGAGATTGCCTCGCGCTCTGCCATATACGCTTTGCCTTTGGTCCACTTTTCCTGCCTTGCCTGGTCTTCTTCCGCGAGTTTTTCGACTACAGCGTCGGAATAGCCTAGTTGCCGCCGTAGGTCATTGATCTTTTCCTGACGCTCGTCCGCCGGCAGGGCCTTGAGCTGTGACTGGACGCTATCCATGCTGAAGAGCGTGTGCCCGAGCGCGCCGGATCCGGCCATTTGCGCAGTGAGATCGTTTCCGTAGAGCTCATCGACGGTGGTCTGGAGTTGGAAAGCCAGCTCCTGCAGTTGCAGCTCGTCGGCCTGGTTGAGTCGGGAAAGGGAGTGGGCGAAATCTTCAGATTTCTGTTCCAGTGCGTTCCGCTCATCGGCCCAGATCTGGTTGGCAAGGTCCCCGAAAATCGCTTCCCGCTGCTGCCAGAGGGCTGCCTGGCGCTCCATTACGCGAAGGCCTTGCAGTCGCAGCTCGTTGTCCTCGAGCCAAGCCTGGTAGCGTTCGAGATCGGTCATCAGAGCCAGGATCTTTACCTTTAGATCGGGGAAGGCGAGCTGGATCGCCCTGGTAAACAGTTCCGCGCCGTTATCAGGATGCATCTCAAGAAGCTCGTGCCGTTCATTGAATAGGCGGGCCTGGGTGGCAGGATGCTCAATGGTTTCCCCGTAGCGTTCCAGGTATTGGACGGCAAGCTGCATGGCCAGGTTTGGCTTTGCTGATGTCTCGGGAGGCGTAGAAGTCGGCTGGATACGCGCGGATTGTCCAGTCGTTGATCGATCTTCGGTAACGGGACCAACGTCCTGATCGGTGTCGCCAAACCAGGAATAGGCAGCGAGACTGACCAGCGTAACCGCAGCTAAGGCGGGAAGGGAAAACTTGAGTTTCATAGAGGCTTCCTTCGAGGTTCCGACAGCCAGAATAATTCCGGCTGCCGGGATCCAGTCTCCAGTTATAGCAACGGCTGCAGTTCCGGCCAGATCAGGTCGGCGATCTTCTTCGAGCCACTCTCGGCGGGATGGATGCCGTCGAAGATGATATCGCGGTCAGTGATCACCGGGCGCGGATCCACGAACGCGCAGTCCAGGATTGAGTTCCGACAGGCCCTGGCCAGGGTCTGGTTACCGTAATCCACGGCTTCCTCCATGCTATCGAGCCGGAACAGCCCGTTCTTGGTGTGGTAGTAACCCACCAGGATACCGTTCTTGGCGCCCGCCTGAGCCACCTCATTAAGGAAATCGACGCCCTCGACGTAGATATCGTCGATCATGTCCTTGCAGTCCTGACTGAGTTGGCCAAAGCGGTACCATGGCGTCTTGCAGTTGTTGGGATCCAGCGCAATGGCGGGGATCAGGATGTCGTTGCCGCCGCCATCACCGACCATCGTGTCGATGTCTGGATTGTCCGCTACGGCTTCGCGGAACTGGTCAGGCACAGAGGGCGTAATCAGGCTGCCACTAAGCTCTGCACCGGAAACCGTATAACGGCGGAAGGTTTCGCCGGCCTTGGCCTCCAGCTGGTCCTGGATTTCGCCGGACAGGGCGAAGATCGAGTCACCGACGAACACCACCTGGTCGTTATCGGCGTCGGTGACCTTCTCGTTGCTCAGCAGGTAGCCGAGATCGCTACACCCGCCCAGTGCGGTCGCACATAGCAGCGCAGCCAGGCCTCGCTGAATACTTGAGGCGTTGAATCGGTAGGTTCGGCGTCCATATGTACTTGTCATTGTTCGGGCTCCGTTTTGTAAGGGATCAAGCGTCGTCCTGAAATGGCCAGACAGGCGTTTCCATTAACGACACCTTTACCTTTGTCCACGAGCCGAACCTTCGCCAAGGTACAGGGTGACAAAAGCCTTGTTAGAAGCGGCCAACAATTAAGTAACGTGAACTGGATCCCGTTTCACCCCGGTTTCTGATCAGATTCGCTGGCGGCCCGTATATTCGATTACCGCAATAGCGAATAGGCGATCGGTTTCAAAAGCCGGAAAGCGTACAATCAAGTGCAATTTTTCCATAACGAAGCCAACCGACGGGGGCAACATGGACGACCGAGCAAGTTTGCTTCAGGCGTTGGACCAGACCCGGAACCGCACCCTGGCGCTAATTGAATCCTTGGGGAACGACCGGTTGCAGGTTCCCTATCATCCAGGCGTCAACCCGCCACTCTGGGAAGCGGGTCACTGCGCGTTTTTCTACGAAACCTTCGTGCGCAAGCCTCTCGACGGCAAGGAATCGTATGACCCGTCGATGGACGAGATCTGGGATTCGTTCCACCTGGATCACGAGGACCGCTGGAACCCGGAGCTCTTTCCCGCCAAGGCGGACACCCTGCATTACTTCGACACGATCTACCGGGCCATGCGCGAGCGCATCCAGGAGGCGCCGCTGACGGACCAGGCGCATTACCTGACCAAGTACGCCATCTTCCACCAGAACATGCACGTCGAGTCGATGATCTGGTGCCGTCAGACCGAGGGCTATCCGCCGCCCCCCAGTGCGAGGACGACTCCGGACGATATTCCGGCCGCAGATCCGGACGTTCACGGCGATGCCGTAATTCCCGCTGGACGCTACCGGATCGGCATGCCGGGGCAGTCCCCAGACTATGCCCGCCAGGATTTCGCCTTCGATAACGAGAAGCCCGGCTTTGCCGCGGAGGTTCCTGGCTTCAGCATATCGCGCACCCTGGTCAGCAACGGGGACTTCCAGGCCTTTGTCGAGGACGGCGGCTACGAACGACGCGAGTTCTGGAGCCAGGGCGGGCGCAAATGGCTCGACACCGAAATGGACCTGGCATTCGGTACCGCCGAATCACCGCGCTATGGCAAGCCGGCACATCCCTACTACTGGCGGCGCGGAGTCGAGGGATGGGAGGAGCGTCATTTCGATCGGTGGCGCCCGCTGCGCGCGGATTTTCCCGTGAAGCATGTGAGCTATTGGGAAGCGGAAGCCTACTGTCGCTGGGCCGGCCGGCGCCTGCCCACGGAAATCGAGTGGGAAGTGGCCGCGCTGGGTAACCGCCCGGATGCGCCGTTCCGCCGCTTCCCCTCGGGTAACGAAATGGAGCCGTCGCGGGTGGATATGAATGGCACCGGCCTGGCCAGCCAGCCTGTAACAGCGTTACCGGAAGGCGAGAGCCCCTTTGGCTGCCGCCAGATGGTAGGCACGCTCTGGGAGTGGACCAGCGACCAGTTCCTGCCTTACGACGGGTTTGCAGTGGACGTTTATCCCTTCATGTCTACGCTGCAGTTCGGCAACCACAAGACCACGCGGGGCGGGTCCTGTGCCACGTCCTCCATACTGATCCGCGGCACGTATCGGCAGGCCTATCTGCCACAAAGGCATGATGTGTTCGTCGGCTTCCGTACCTGTGCCATCGATAGTCCGGAGAATGCATGAATCCGTACGAGACCGACGAATTACTCGCACAGTACCTGGATTTCCATTACGGTCCCGAGCATTTCGGCGTGCCGAATTATCCGCGCGCCTGCGCTGAACTGGGTATTGCGGCACTCGGTAATAGCCCATGCGTGAAGGCACTGGACCTGGGATGCGCGGTCGGCCGAAGCAGCTTCGAACTGGCGCGCTGTTTTGCCGAGGTCACAGGGATCGATTTGTCCCACCGGTTTATCGAGACCGCGTCGAGACTCGTGGAGCAGGGTGCTCTCGGTTATCAGGTACCTGATGAGGGGGAGCTAAAGATCGAACGCCACGCGGATCTTGATGCGCTGGGTCTGGCCGAAACCAAAGATAGGGTGCGATTCACTCAGGGGGATGCCAGTCAGGTCGACCCCAATCTTGGATCGTTCGATCTGGTGTTTGCAGGCAATCTCATCGACCGGCTGAATGATCCTGCCGCTTTTCTCGCGCAAATGCCCGATCTAGTCCGTCCCGGTGGTGTACTGTTAATCACGTCGCCGTACACGTTGCTAACGGAGTACACGCCAAGGTCAAACTGGATCGGTGGCTTCGAGCAGGACGGAAGGTCCGTCCGGGTCATCGATGGTCTGCGCCAACACCTTGAGCCCCAATTTTCGCTCCAGCCGTCCACACGCGACCTACCGTTTGTGATCCGCGAAACGAGCCGCAAGTTTCAGCATACGTTGGCTGAGGCATCGGTCTGGAAGCGGGCTGAGGCGGACGGCGCTGTATGAGGGTGACGGCAAGCGAGGGTCCGAATTCGTTCTCGAGTCGCCTTTTAACAGGCAGCCCTGTGGGCTGCTCCGAAGCTGAAGCGTCGGCTACATTTCCCAGTCAACTCGAGTATGTAACAGAAGCTTCAGCTTCTGAGGCGCCGCAGGTGCCCAAACCTTTCGAGCTCTCGGTAGCCACCGGCACAACCGCAGCCTCCGCAAATAAAACCATACGGCAAATAGACAGCGCACCCCCATGCTAATCCGTTTGATAACCCCACCAGGCACCCAGCAAATCGGTGGCGGAAACCACGCAACGGCCGAGCGCTGGGCGGAACTCTTGCGCTCCCTGGGGTATGAGATAGTCATCGCCGACCGATATGGCGACGAAGCGGCCGACCTGATGATCGCCTTGCATGCGTGGAAGTCCGCCGAGGCCATCCAGCGCTACCGAATGCGCCATCCCAAAGCGCCGCTGATCGTAGCGCTCACCGGCACCGACATCTACCGCTACCAGCATTCCGATCCGGAAGTGACAAACCATTCCATGCAGCTTGCCGATGTGCTGATCGGCCTGCACGAGCGTGTAACTGGCGATATTGACCCAGCGTTCTCTGGAAAGGTTGAGGTTGTGCTCCAGTCGGCGGTAGCGCCAGGGCATGCGGAAACCAGTAAATCCGACGGCTTTGAAATCTGCCAGATAGCCCACCTCCGTGAAGAGAAGGACCCTTTTCGAGCGCCACTGGCGGCTCGCGGGTTACCGGAAGCGTCGCGCGTGCGCATCGCCCATGCAGGGAAGGCCTATTTCGACGACTGGGCCCGGCGGGCCAAAGAGGAAGAAACGCAAAACCCCCGCTATAGCTGGCTGGGAAATCTGGAACGTGAGGACATATGGGCGCTCATGGCCCGCAGCAGCGCCCTGGTGATCAGCTCAGTTTCCGAAGGAGGTGCAAACGTAGTGTCCGAAGCCTGTGTGGCGGGTTTGCCCATCCTCGCCTCGAGGATACCAGGCAATATCGGCTTACTGGGCGAGGACTACGCCGGATATTTCCCGGTCGGTGACTCCGTCGCGCTTCAGGTACTGATGCAGCGATTGGAGGACGACGCCAACTTTTGGAACCAACTACGTGGTCACTGTCGTACAAGAGCTGCCTTGTTAACCCCGGCAGCCGAACGAGCCTCCCTCCAGCGGGCCATCGAACGCTGTCTCAAACCAGGCTAATCGGTCCGATGGCGTCACCCTCCGGCAAGATCTCACCAACAATCGTTGTGTGACGATAACCAAGGGCAACCAGTGCGGCCACCGCATCGTCGGCACGCTCAGCGGGCACACTGGCCAGCAAGCCACCCGAGGTCTGGGGATCGAAGGCCAGCGGGTAACGTGAATGCTTTATGGCGTCTTCCTGATTGTTGATTGCACGACGCAAACGGACATTTGCAGGTTGTAGCGAGCTGAGGATGCCGGCTGCAACCGTTTCCTCGGCGCCAGGCAGCAAGGGCAGACGATCCAGCTCGATCCGGGCATCCACACCTGACGGACGGGTCATTTCCACCAGGTGGCCAACCAAGCCGAACCCGGTGATGTCGGTGCAAGCCGTCGCACCGTGCGCACGTAGGCATTCGGCGGCTTTCTGGTTGGACTGGGCCATCGAGATAAGGGCAGTATCAATCCAACGGCCATCGGCCTTGAGCTGGGCATGGGCTGCGAAGAGGGTGCCCGTGCCCAATGGCTTGGTCAGGATCAGCACGTTACCCGGCTGCATCCCGCCTTTCTTCAATACCGTATCCGGATCGATCAGCCCGTTGACGGCAAAACCAAGCGCCAGTTCCTGGCCTTCTCCGGTATGACCGCCGACCAGCGCGCAACCGGCTTCGTTCAGGGCCTCGACAGCACCGGACATCATCTGGAAGACGGTATCTTCGACCTTTGATTCCAATCCCGGGGGAACCGTAGCCACCGCCGTCGCGGTCTGCGCTTCAGCACCCATGGCGAACAGATCGCTGAGGCTATGAACGGCGGCAATACGCCCAAACAGGTAAGGATCGTCGATAAAGGCACGGAAGAAATCCACGCTGTGCACCAGGGCCTTGTCAGGTGGAATGCGCATGACCGCCGCATCGTCAGGATCATGCAGGCCGACCAGCACATCGTCCCGTTGGACTGTGGTAAGGCGTCCGATCGCCCGGCTTAGCACAGAGGCGCCCACCTTGGCGCCGCAGCCTCCACATCGCATGGCGATTGCCGAAAGCGCCTGGGCAGCTTCCTCGCCCTGGAGCGCGACTTCAGGTTGCCCTGTCTTTCCGGATTCCGCGTCCATGGCTGGCAGGTCGTTGAACTTGCTCATGAAGCGTCGGTCGATCCAGTCTTTCCAGCGCCATACCCAATTGCCCTCGAAACCGAGGCCTCCCCGCGAAGCGACGGCGTGGCGGTCGCCGGTACTGATCAGTGCCAGCCAATGCTTTTGTGGGCGGAAAGGCCTCGGCGACTTGCCAGTAACAATCCGCCTCAGGTTTGTTGCCAGCGGCGGGCCCTGCCGCACAGCCATCACACCGGCTTTTTCCCGGGGGTGATTGATCATCGTCGCAATATCCCCGGCGGCAAAGACCCGCTCGTCGCTGAGGGACTGCAGGGTATCCCCAACCTCGATAAAGCCATCCTTATCAAGATCGAGCCCTGTTTCGGCAAGCCAAGGAGCGCCTCCTGCGCTGGTCACCCAAAGAATTTCGTCGGCGGGGTAGCGCTGGCCGTCGGCACAGACCAGGGCGTGATCCTCAACGGCCGTAATCCGACTCTGCTGATGCACCTGCACGCCGCGTTCCCGTAAGACCCGCTCAAACCGACGTTGTACGCTGGGCGCGTGCGTGGGGAGTATCTGATTTCCGGCGGTAAACAGGTGATATTCCAGACCGTGTGCATCCAGCCCCATGGCCTCCAAATCTCGCTTGAGCCGATACTGCATGGCCAGAAGCAGCTCAACGCCTCCTGCGCCGCCGCCCACTACCACTATGCGCAAGTCTCCATGATCCCGCTCGATACGGTCCAGCAACGACACCCATCGTTCATTGAACAGGCTGATCGGTTTGACCGGCGTGGTCATCTCCGCAGCGCCGGGCACCTGCGAGACCTGCGGCGTCGCCCCGATGTTTATCGACAGGTAGTCGTACGCCACGGCTGGGCGGGATTTACACAGAACCTGCTGCCCGTCGCGATCCAGGCCGGCCACTTCATCATGGATAAATCGCGCGCCAGCAAACTCCGCCAATCGCCGCAGGTCGATGTGTATGTCGTCGTAGCTGTAATGCCCCGCCACATAGCCAGGCAACATGCCCGAGTAGGGCGTATGGGCATCGGGACTAATCAATGTAAGCCGAACGCCTGGAACCGGCTTCATGGCAAAACGTCGCAGTACGCCCACATGGCTGTGGCCGCCGCCGATGAGCACGATATCGCGAAGAACGGGTTGGCTGTTTTGCTTCATGGCGTTGACTTGACGGGTTGATTGGAACACCAACTGACCATAACGACGGCCTGGCATGAAAGAACGTGCGTAAAACGCTTTGATTTGCGCAGATTATGCTTGTTGTAGGGGCGTGCAGCGCTGTCGGGATGGTACCTGACATCCTGGCTGGCGCGCCAGTTGATATGCCCGACCGTCCGGGGATCGGGCCACGGTCAACGATTCATCAAAGTGCGACCACGATAAATAGGTCTTGCCCAGCGCCTGATACATCACCAGAAGTGATGATAAGAATGTCGAAACAGAATTATTCCTGCGCTACATCACCATAAATAATCACCCAACGACATGGTTTTCTCGGACATTCCGAGAATGACGCAAAAGGGAGTTGGGGAATGAATTCTACAGAGTGCTCTTCCTGGGACCATCTCAATTGCAAAGCGCCGTTGCCTCCGAATCATCAACGGTCGTCACACTGGTACAAGGCGAAGATCTCTGTAGGCACAGATCCGCAGGGCGAGAAAAAAATACTCAAAGCGTATCCCTCGCCAGGGTTTCCCATCAGATACTACTTCCTCGCCCTCGCTAACCGTGAATACAGGATGTTGAAGCGGGTTGAAGGGCTGCCATTCACGCCAATGGACGTGGGACGGGACCGACGCGAGGGGAATCTCATTTCTTACCAGTATATCGACGGACGTTCGATTAAAGCTGTGAGCAAAAGCGACACCATCCCGAAGGACTTCTTTCCCAAGCTATATTCCGCTGTCCTCGACTTGCACCAGCAGGGCACAGCCCACCTCGATCTGGGTAATTCGGGCAATATACTGGTCACACGGAATGGCAATCCGGTCATCATCGACTTTGGATCAGCGTTCTCGCTGGAACGTCTCCCCGGATACCTGCAACGCTGGATGCGAAAGAAAGACCTGCTTGGGATGCTGAAACTCTGGCGGCGATTCGATAGAGAAACGATGCCTGCCTTTTTACTCGAGTATTACCGGCGTAACTACAAGAAGAATATTTACACCCCCAGGCGTTTCTACAAGGCGACAAAGAGACACTTGTTAAAAAGGCTTGCACGTCGCTCGGCAAGCAATGCGGACGATGCGGCAATCCTCAGAATCGTAGGGCTATTTTTTGGACTCATGGTTTTGATTTCGCTCTGGTAGGTTCGGTGCATATGTACAGACCTCCCGGACCTGGTCATAGGCGAGTAGCTTGTGGGTTTGATATGGTCTGGGAATAGCGTGATGTCGGCGGTTTGTCATCGCAACCCTATGCCATTCATCCCAATGATTAGAGGTGTGCAACATGAGCCAATCCGCAATCCCGGAAACGATGAAAGCAATGGTGCTGACCGGCCATGGCGACGTGGACAAGCTGGTATATCGGGAGGATGTGCCCACGCCCAAACCTGGTCCCGGCGAGGTTTTGGTCAAGGTAACGGCGACCGCCAAGAACAATACGGACCGAAAGGCGCGTGAAGGCCTCTATCCCACGAAAGATAAGGGCGACGTCACCTCCTTTGCCATGGGCGGAGAACCCACCCTGACATTTCCTCGCATCCAGGGCGCCGATGTCGCAGGGCAGGTGGCCGCTGTGGGCGAAGGCGTCGATGAGAAACGGATCGGCGAGCGGGGCCTGCTGGATTTCAACATCTATCCGGATAAACGGCGCGATATCAACCTAACGCCGGACTACTACGGGCACGGTGCCGATGGCGGATTTGCCGAATACATTGCGGTGCCTTCCGATCAATTCCACCACATACCCAACCCGGAGCTGGCAGATGCCGAATTGGCGGCGATGGGGATGTGCTCCTACCAAACGGCCTACCACATGATGACCTCCGCGCGAGTCAAAGCCGGTGAGCGTGTCCTGGTGACCGGCGCCAGCGGTGGTGTCGGAACGGCCCTGATCCAGCTCTGCCGCATCGTCGGCGCGACACCCTATGCGCTAAGCACGCCAAGTAAGGCCGAGTCTCTCAAAGCGCTTGGCGCCGAGGCTGTGTTGGACCGTTCCGATATGGGCCAGTTCGAGGAACGGGTGAAGGACGTCACCGGCGGCGCGCCATTCGATGCGGTGATGGATCTGGCCGGCGGCGAGATGACCAACCAGTTCATCGACGCGATGATCTTCGACATGAAATCGCGCAAGGACTATCCGCGGCTGAGTATTGCCGGCGCCAGTGCGGACAATGTATCGGAGATCATGTGGACGCGGATCTACCTGTATCAGGTACAGATATTCGGCGTATCCCACGGTACCCGCGAGGAAGCCGAACAATTGATGGACTGGATCCGGGGCGGCCAACTCAAACCCATCCTTCACGCGGCGTTCAAACTGTCCGATCTGCACGAGGCGGAGCGCTATTTTGTCACTCGGGGCAGCGGATACTTGGGGAAGATCGTGATCGTGCCCGAATCCGAGTGGGAAAAGCATGGGGCGCGATTCGCCCTGTCCTCTTAACGGCAGGGTGTAAGTATATAGACAGGCTATCTGAGAGCGGGCATCCCGGGCGGCGACACGAACACCTAGGCCAGATTCGATCCAATTCTCAAGACGGAAGCCAAAAGACCTTTTGTACAAGTGGGCACGTCTTCTGGCCTCGCATAGGTGTTATAAAGTAACAGCTGAGAATGGGCACCGAACCCTCTCTATCTATTTGTTAATGAAACTAGGGTAAAGTTGCCGACCAAGAAGCCACTTAAAGCAGTACGGCCATCGTTTGGTTGAAACGTTTGATCTGACGGGGCGTCGTCAGAAAGAACGCGCGGGAACCATGTAGGGTACTGGAAACAGGCAATCCTGGAAGATTGCCTGGCAGGTCTGACTGAAGGCTTAATCTTTCTTGACCGGGCCTGCGAGGTAGACATCATCGGTTACCGCTTCGAACCAATCGACAGGTTTGCCGTCCTGCGCTTCCTGGATAGCCACGTGCTGCATCGCCGTCTTGTCCGTAGCGCCATGCCAGTGACGGCGTCCACAGTTGCACCAGATCAGGTCACCCGGACGAATCTCCGTCTTCGGACCACCTTCGCACTGCGTCCAGCCTACGCCATCTGTAACCAGTAGAATCTGTCCCAACGGATGACTATGCCAATGGGTGCGTGCCCCGGGTTCAAAGTTGACGACGGCGAGGCCTACGCGCGAAGGCTCGGGTGCACTGAACATGGTGTCGATACGGACATTGCCGGTAAAGGTTTCAGCGGGTCCCTCGATAGCCTCTGTAGAACCGGCGCGCTGGATTTGCATATCTTCGGATGACTTATCGGACTCACTCATGGAAAAGGCCTCCGTTAATTGGACGGTCACACATGTGATCCGTCATGGGGAAAGTTACCGCTAAACAAAAAGTAGCAAACATCGATTGAATAGATTAAGTGTTGAATTATAAATTCAGCTTGAAGCGGAGCTTCATAATGGTAAATCACCACCTGGACGACCTGGCGGTTTTCGTGGCCGTTGGGCGCGAAGGCAATTTCACCAGGGCGGCGGCTCATCTCGGAGTTTCCCCGTCCGCTGTAAGTCAGACCGTCCGGAGCCTGGAAGAACGCCTGGGCGTCCGTTTATTGACGCGTACGACACGCAGTGTGACTCGGACAGAAGCAGGGGAGAAGCTTTGGCGATCCATAGCGCCGTTGCTGGACCAGATCGATGAGCATCTATCGGCGGTTGCCGATTACCGGGAACATCCGGCAGGAACGGTAAGGATAACGGCCGATGAGTTTGCCGTGCGCTTTATACTGTGGCCCAAACTCAAACCGTTACTGGATACCTATCCGGAAATTACGATTGAACTGACCACCGACTATGGCCTGACGGACATCGTTGCCGAACGGTTTGACGCAGGGGTGCGAGTGGGTGGTGTCATTGCCAATGATATGATCGCAATGCCCATCGCGCCACGAATGCGCCTGGTAACCGTCGCCTCGGCGGATTACC
This sequence comes from Marinobacter nanhaiticus D15-8W, assembly GCF_036511935.1. Taxonomy (NCBI): domain Bacteria; kingdom Pseudomonadati; phylum Pseudomonadota; class Gammaproteobacteria; order Pseudomonadales; family Marinobacteraceae; genus Marinobacter; species Marinobacter nanhaiticus. The sequence goes on from NZ_AP028878.1 coordinate 2,662,812, forward strand.
TCGCCCGGCACGCCGCGCCCCGGACGCCAGCGGAATTGACCGGTCACCGCTGTATTAACCTCCGCCTCCCGACCCAAGGTGGACTCTATCCCTGGGAGTTCGGAAGCGGGGAACATGAATTCAGGGTTCGCGTTGACGGCCCGTTGATCATGAATAGCGTATTGCAGATTCTGCAGGGGGCCATCGAAGGGGTGGGCTTGGCCCAACTGCCCAATGGCCTGGTTCAGGACTACCTGGACCGTGGTGAGCTGGTTGAAGTCCTGCGGGAATGGTCCGAGCCCTTCGAGGGTTACCATCTCTACTATCCCAATAGACAGCAAACGGCGGCCTTTCGGGTCGTCCTTGATGCGCTGAAGTCCGGTGCTATTCAAGACTGAACGCCCGAAACCCCGGCTCTGGTAATGCCGGCTTGCACTTACCTTTTCTGACTCAATCAGGAAACACCACTGTCCGGTTGCCGTGTAAAAATACCCGTTTCTCGATGTGATAACGCACTGCCCGGGCCAGGGTCTGGCTCTCTATATCCTGACCTTTGGCCACCAGGTCCTCAGGGTAGTGGCCATGATCGACCGGTTGTACACCCTGGGTAATGATGGGCCCCTCGTCGAGGTCGTCGTTGACGTAGTGGGCGGTTGCGCCAACCAGCTTAACTCCCTTTTCCCAGGCCTGATGATACGGCTTTGCGCCTTTGAAACCCGGCAGCAGTGAATGGTGGATATTGATGGCGCGGCCGTCCAGCCGAGCAGCCAGCTCCGGCGACAGGACCTGCATATAGCGCGCAAGCACGACCAACTCACAGCGGTATTCCCGTATCAGTCGCCAGAGTTCGGTTTCCTGTTGGGGTTTGGTCTCCGCCGTAATGGGCAGGTGGAAATAGGGGATACCGTGCCAGTCCGCCAGGGGCTTCAGGTCAGGGTGATTTGACACGATAAGCGGTATGTCCATCGCCAGTTCGCCCTTGCGGAAACGGTAGAGCAGGTCGTTGAGGCAGTGATCAAATTTGGACACGAGGATAGCCACCCTCGGGCGATGATCGGGCGATGTGAGCTCCCACTGCATGTCAAACGGGGCAGCCCGATCCCCGAATATCGAACGGAATCGCTCGAGGGAGTCCTCCCCCTTCAATGGACGCAGTTCAACGCGGATGCTGAAACTTTTCGTCGCACGATCGTCGTAGGAATTCATCGCGACAACATAGTTTTCCGTTTCCGCCAGGGCGCGGGTGACCACGTCGACCGTACCCAGGCGGCTCGGACATTGGGCGGTGAATATCCATAGGTCTTCGTTGATAGCCATTGCGCTGTCTTTCCCGGAGTCAGGTCTTCTTTAACTGTTGCTTCGTCAGTAGGCGGGATTCAGCCCGCCACAGTGCCAACGTCAGACCTATCGCCGACGTTTGTCCTTTCCGGCAATGGCGGCTCGCCGATAGAAAGGCCATATTCACCGGCAGCGTCGGCCAGCCATCGCCAGATGTAGTCGGCGAAACTGCGTCTTACGATGAATGCCCAGTCGTCATCGCCGAGACGACGCAATGTCGCCTGTGATTTGGCCAGCACGGTCGTTACGACTTTGCCGACCGGGAAATTACGGTCGTGAACGTCATAGGGGCAACTCTTCATGATGACCGACCTGGCCTCGGCTCCCGACAACCGGACGACAGTCTGGCCCCCGCCCACATTGATTACGGCATAATGCCCATGAAGCTGAGTACGCAACTGGTGCTCCATAAGGAAAGCCTGGTCACCGGGTCCTATGAGTAGCCACTCGTCCGGCGTAATCCAGCTCAATGACCAGTCATCGTTTTGGCTGCTTTGCAGCGGACCGGGCAGCTCGAACCCCGTTGCGGCCTTGACGCCTTTACGAAATTCCTCTGATTCTCCATTACCACGCAGGATCAGGTGGGTTTTCAGGGCGTCTTCCCACATGAAGACGCCAGCCCGCGTTGCTGTGTCCTCCGGCCTGGAAGGACGCATCTCGCAAAGCGGACTCCGGGCAGGCACGTCGGCAGCAGGTCGTTGGTCCATCAGGGCGACACCCGGCTTTGTGGCCTCGGTGATCGCGGCATGGTTGAGATCAGACATTTTGACGCTCTCCTTTCGGGTCCAGGAAGATCGTGCTGCAGATTTCCGCTTCGACGACTTCGCCATTATCGAGGGGGTAGTAAACGATATCGCCATCCCGATTGTGGCCATTGCGGATCAATCCCATGGCGATGGAACGTTTCAGGTTGGCGCTGTAATAGCTCGAGGTGACATGTCCCAGCATGCGCATTGGCTTGGGCTGGTTCGGATCGTTGACGGCCTGGGCGCCTTCCGGCAGTACGATGGCAGGGTTACGGGTTTTCAGGCCAACCAGTTGCTTGCGATCGGGGCGCACGCAATCCTCCCGCTTCATGCCACGCTTGCCAATGAAGCTGAAGGGCTTGTCCTCCTTGACGGCCCAGCTCATGCCGAGGTCATAGGGATGCACAGAGCCATCGGTATCCTGGCCGGCAATGATGAAACCCTTTTCCGCGCGCAGGATGTGCATGGTCTCGGTACCGTAGGGTGTGAGCTCGTATTTGGCGCCATGCTCAAACAAGGCTTCCCAGACGTGCAGGCCATAATTCGCCTGTACATTGATTTCGTATGAGAGTTCGCCTGTGAAGGAAATGCGGAACACCCGGGCGGGCACACCCGCCACGGTACCCTGGCGCCAGTCCATGAACCTGAAGTTGTCCTTGTCGAGATCGATGTCATCAGTGAGTTCAGACAGGAGTTTGCGTGCGTTCGGCCCCGCGATAGTCATCGTGGCCCAGTGGTCGGTCACGCTGTTCATGTAGACTTCCAGCTCAGGCCACTCTGTCTGGTGATAGAGTTCCAGCCATTCCAGAACGCCGGCAGCTCCGCCGGTTGTGGTTGTCATCAGGAAATGGTTCTCGCCCAGGCAGGACGTGACGCCATCATCGAACACCATGCCGTCCTCTTTGCACATCAACCCATAGCGGCATTTACCGGGTGCCAGCTTGGCCCAGGCATTGGTATAGATCCGGCCCAGGAACTCGCGGGCGTCTTTGCCCTGGATATCGATCTTGCCAAGGGTGGATGCGTCGAGAATGCCCACGCTGTTGCGAGTAGCCAGGCATTCACGGTCCAGTGCCTGCTGCATCGTTTCGCCCGGCCTGGGGTAATACCAAGGACGCTTCCATTGACCCACGTCTTCGAACAGCGCGCCGTGACTGACATGCCACGCGTGCATTGCGGTATACCGCATGGGATCGAACAGATCATTGCAGTGGCGGCCGACGATAGCGCCAAAAGTGACTGGCGTGTAGTTGGGCCGGAAGATGGTTGTGCCCGTCTGGGCAATGGTTTGATTCAGCGACTTGGCCGCGACAGCCATTCCATTGATGTTGCCGAGCTTGCCCTGGTCCGTACCAAAACCCATCGCGGTATAACGTTTGACGTGTTCGATGGATTCAAACCCCTCTCGCGTCGCCAACTCAATGGCCGCCGCAGTGACGTCGGTCTGGAAGTCTACAAACTGCTTGGGAGCCCGGCTGTTCGGTTTATGGTGGGGGACGCAAAACAGGGCCATCGGGCGCAGTTCCGCTGCGATTTCGGTGGACGGCACCGGAAGAGGTTCCGTGGGATAGCCTGCGCGGGTTGCCGCCAGAGCGCCGACTTCTGCGCCATTTTCGAGGCATTTATCCAATCGGAACCGCCCGGTCACCGCTCCCGCTACGAGCTGCTTCTGTACCGTACTGCCAGGTACGAAACCGATAACGTCATCGTCCCAGACGGGACGACTACCGGTGTGGCATGACAAGTGAACCACCGGACTCCAGCCACCGGAGGTCGCCAGGGTATCGCAAGCCAATAGCTGGTCGCTTCCGGCAACCTGACTGCCATCAGCGCTAAGTCCGCACAGGACGGCCCCCTGGACCCGTTTGCGACCCCGCGCTTCAATGACGGCGTGGCCGGTATGTAATTTAATACCCCGACGGCGGGCTTCATCCTGTCGGGTGCCGCCCACACCCTGCCGTGAATCCACGATAGCCACGACTTCGCGACCGGCATCCTGCCAGTCAAACGCGGTCTGGTAAGCATTATCGTTGGTCGTCATCAATACGAGCCGATGGCCGGGAACGACCGCATAGCGCTTGATATAGGTCGATACTGCTGACGCCAGCATACAGCCCGGCAGGTCATTGTTGCCGAACACCAGCGGGCGCTCATGGGCCCCGGTTGCAAGCACGACCCACTTAGCCCTGACCCGATGCATGCGCTGGCGTGACTGGTTGGCCGGGGCCCTGTCGCCAAGGTGATCGGTGCGGCGTTCGTGGATCGTCAGGAAATTATGGTCGTGGTACCCATTGACGGTCGAGCGGGGCAGCAGCAGTACGTTGGCGTTACCCGCCAGTTCATCAAGCGCCGTCTTAACCCAATCGGCTGCCGGTCTGCCGTCGATGGATTCACTGCTATCCAGCAACGAACCGCCCATTTCGGGCTGTTCATCGGCTAGAATCACCCGGGCGCCGGAACGACCAGCAGACAGGGCAGCCGCTAACCCGGCAGGCCCCGCGCCAACGATGAGGACGTCCGCGTGGTGGTTAAGGTGATCGTACGTATCCACATCCGGGAGCCGTGGTGAGCGACCAAGACCGGCGGCTTTGCGGATATATTTCTCGTAGGTTTCCCATGCGGCCTGCGGGAACATGAAGGTCTTATAGTAAAACCCGGGGGGCAGCATGCGTCCGAACAGGGCGCCGATGACGCCAAGGAAGTCGAAGTTCAGATTCGGCCAACCACTGGTGGGTTCGCTGACCAGGCCTTCGAACAGTTCCTGCTGGGTTGCCCGGACATTCGGTGTCTGTGTGGCCTCTGTTGCGCCGACCTGGAAGATCGCATTCGGCTCCTCGGCGCCTGCAGCAACGACGCCTCGTGGTCGGCTGTACTTGAAGCTGCGCCCGACGATATCAACGCCATTGGCCAGCAGCGCCGAGGCCAGCGTATCGCCCGCGAATCCCTGGTAGGTCTGGCCGTTGAACGTAAACGTTAGCGGCCGGTTGCGATCGATTCTGCCACCACGCTCGATACGGTTGGGTTGGTTCATGGTTCGCCCCTCAGGCCTGCTGTGTATCGTTGGTTAGGGTCACGCTGGGCTTTTCGCCGATCCGGTATGTTTCCAGGATCTCGTAGCTCTGGGTGTCTCGTGCGATATTGAAGAACCGGCGACATCCGATGGCGTGGATCCAGAGTTCGTGATGCAGGCCGCGCGGATTCGAACGGAAATAGAGGAAATTCCCCCATTCCTTGTCACTGGTTGCGTCCGGGTCGGCCGGGCGTGCCAGATGGGCCTGACCCTTGGCATGGAATTCCTCTTCTTCCCGGTGCTCGCCGCAATAGGGACAGTAGATATAGAACATGGCATGTCCTCCGTTAGTGGGCGACGCCAGCAGCGCCGTGTTCGTCGATCAGCGCCCCGTTATGGAAGCGGAACATGGAGAAGGGCCTGGCCAGTTCATGGGCCTGGCCTTTGGCAAGGGTGGCGGCAAAGACGTGCCCCGAGCCGGGCGTTGCCTTGAACCCGCCGGTACCCCATCCACAGTTGAAGAAGAGGTTCTCGACCGGTGTATCGGAAATGATTGGACATGCATCCGGGCAGGTATCGACGATGCCGCCCCATTGGCGATTCATTCGCACCCGGCTGAAAATCGGGAACATTTCCACGATCGCCTGGAGCGTGTGCTCGATCGTCGGGTAGGAGCCGCGCTGGCCGTAGCCGTTGTAGCCGTCGATACCCGCACCGATGACGAGGTCACCCTTATCGGACTGGGAAATGTAGCCGTGGACGTGGTTCGACATGACCACCGTGTCCAGTATCGGTCGAATCGGTTCGGAGACCAGTGCCTGCAGGGGATGTGACTCCACCGGCAGCTCGAAGCCTGCCATTTTGGCCAGCACGCCGGAGTTGCCGGCCACAACGCAGCCGATACGGTCGCCACGGAGGACACCATGCTGTTTCGTTTCCACGCCAACGGCTGCGCCGTCCTCGGTAAGAATGTCGGTTACTTCGCACTGCTGAATCAGGTCCACACCCATGGCGTCGGCGGCGCGGGCGAAGCCCCAGGCGACGGCGTCATGCCGGGCAACACCGGCGCGAGGCTGCCAGGACGCACCCAATACCGGGTAACGCCGGTTCGCGTTACAGTCCATGATCGGCACGATTTCCTGCACGCCTTGGGTGTCCAGGGCAACGCTGTCGATACCGTTCAATCGATTAGCGTTAACCCGGCGATGGATGTCCCGCATGTCCTGTAGCGTATGGCCCAGGTTCAACACGCCCCGTTGCGAGAACATCAGGTTGTAGTTCAGTTCCTGGGCAAGCCCTTCCCATAGCTTCATGGCGTGTTCGTAGAGTAGCGCCGCTTCGTCCCACAGGTAATTCGAACGGACGATGGTGGTGTTACGTGCGGTATTGCCACCGCCCAGGTAACCTTTTTCCACCACGGCCACGTTCGTGATGCCATGTTCCTTGGCCAGGTAATAGGCCGTTGCCAGGCCATGGCCACCACCACCCACGATGATGACGTCATACTTGCGTTTGGGCTTCGGGTTGCGCCAGACACGTTGCCAGTTCTCGTGGTAAGTCAGGGCGTGTTTGAGCAGTCCAAATCCGGAGTATTTCTGCATGACGGGCTCCTTCTGGTGGCCATGGGAATGGGCCGGCGCGGATGTAAAGATCAGCGCCTCAGTCCAGGTGAACCCTCGTCATGACGCCGACATGCATTGATAGTATGTGTGTGTCGGCTGGCCTATCTGCTTGACCGCGACACCCTGGGAAGGATTTGCGACAGGATGGGGGAAATTCATGTCATGGGGTGGCCATGAAGCGCCAAGGCAATCAACATTCAATGACGTTGACGGCGAGCCCACCCCGGGACGTCTCCTTGTATTTGTCGAGCATATCGCGCCCGGTATCGCGCATGGTCCGGATAACTTTGTCGAGAGAGACAAAATGCTCGCCGTTTCCGCGCAGGGCCATAACGGCGGCATTTATCGCCTTGACCGCGCCGACGGCGTTGCGCTCGATGCAGGGCACCTGTACCAGCCCGCCGATGGGGTCGCAGGTCAGCCCCAGGTGGTGCTCCATTCCAATTTCCGCAGCATTCTCGACCTGGCGGGGCGTGCCACCGGTGGCAGCGGCAAGACCCGCTGCGGCCATGGCGCACGCCGATCCGACTTCGCCCTGGCATCCCACCTCGGCGCCGGAGATCGACGCATTTTCCTTGAACAGGATGCCGATAGCCGCTGCGGTCAGGAGAAAACGTATAACCCCTTCCTCATTGGCATCCGGGCACCAGTTCCAGTAGTAATGGAGTACTGCCGGGATAATGCCTGCCGCGCCGTTGGTCGGTGCGGTAACCATGCGGCCGCCGGCTGCGTTTTCCTCATTGACGGCCAGGGCGTACAGGTTGACCCAGTCCATGGCACTCAGTGAGGGCGATATGAGATCTTTGCGGTCTGCGGCGATCAGCAGTGCATGAAGCGATGCCGCGCGTCGCTTGACCTTGAGACCGCCCGGAAGGATACCTTCGTTGCTGATGCCGTTACGCACACATTCCTGCATGACCTCCCAGATATGAAGGATGCCGTCGCGGATCTCATCCACCGAACGCCAGGCTTGTTCATTGGCGAGCATAACCTCTGCGATTGAGAGGGCATGGGTATCGCACTGCCTCAGCAACTCCTCGCCGGTCTTGAACGGATAGGGCAGTGGCGTTTTGTCCTCTACAATCCGATCGGCACCTGCGGCTTTTTCGTCGACGACAAAACCACCACCCACAGAGTAATAGGTGCGTTCGCGTAGAACGCGTCCGTCGGCGTCAAATGCCGTAAAGCGCATACCGTTAGGGTGGTAGGGCAAGCTTTGCTGACGGTGATACGTTAGGTCGTCTTTTTCGCTAAACCGAATAGCATGTTCACCGTTCAGGTTAAGCGTCCCCTGGTTACATATTTTTTCCATTCGGGGCATGAGAATCGCCGGATCGATACGGTCCGGTCGTTGCCCCTCGAGGCCGAGCAGAACCGCAGGTCCCGTGCCATGGCCCTTACCGGTTGCGCCCACGGAACCGAAAAGCTGGATATCCACACGAACGACCTCGTGCAAACGCCCCGTTTTTTGAACGCCGCGAGCAAAACGCCTGGCCGCTGTCATCGGCCCCACCGTATGGGAGCTCGACGGACCGATACCGACCTTCAACATATCGAAAAGACTGATAGCCATAGCGCATCCCCTCTAGCATCGAACGCGGCCGAATTGTTGGATCAACCGTAGGCGGGGAAATCCCGGCAAAGCTGGCTCACCTTCTCGCGGACCCCTGCAATGGTCGCACTGGGGTCTCCAGCCTGTAGGGCATCCAATACGTCGGCGATCCAACCGGCCAGCACCTGACATTCAGATTCACCCAAACCGCGAGTGGTTACAACCGGAGAACCGATACGTAAGCCGGACGTGACAAAGGGCGACTCCGGATCGTTGGGCACTGCATTCTTGTTAACGGTTATGTGAGCCTCGCCGAGGGCAGCATCGGCGGCCTTGCCAGTAAGCCCCTGCTTCACAAGACTCAACAGGAACAGGTGATTGTCGGTGCCGCCAGACACCACGTCATAACCCCGGGCGATAAAAACGTCAGCCATTGCGCGGGCATTCGTCACCACCTGTTGCTGGTAGGCGTGAAATTGCGGCTCGGCAGCTTCCTTGAAGGCCACCGCCTTGGCTGCAATGACATGCATCAGCGGACCGCCCTGACCCGCGGGGAAGACCGCGGCGTTCAGTTTCTTGTCGAGTTCAGGCTGGCCCCGGGAGAGGATAAGACCACCCCTCGGGCCCCGAAGCGTCTTGTGCGTGGTCGTGGTGACCACGTGGGCATGCGGTAGCGGGTCGGGGTAGACACCTGCAGCGACCAGACCTGCAACGTGGGCCATGTCGACCATCAGGTAGGCGCCGACCTGGTCGGCAATCTCCCGGAATTTTGCCCAGTCGACAACGCGGGAATACGCCGAAAAACCCGCAACAATCATCTTCGGCCTATGCTCCCGAGCCAGGGCTTCGACCTGTGCGTAGTCGATTTCGCCGGTGGATTCGTCGAGTCCATACTGGATGGCGTTATATAGCTTGCCGGAAAAGCTCACATGGGCACCGTGCGTCAGGTGACCTCCATGCGCCAGGCTCATACCTAGCACTGTGTCGCCCGCGTTCAGGAGCGCCATGTAGACAGCCGCGTTGGCCTGTGACCCGGAGTGCGGCTGGACATTGGCGTAGTCGGCACCGAACAGCGCTTTAGCCCGGTCGATGGCTAGTTGCTCGACCCGGTCGACGTGCTCACATCCGCCGTAGTAACGCTTGGCCGGATAACCCTCCGCATACTTGTTGGTCAGGCAGGAGCCTTGCGCCTGCATAACCAGTGGACTCGCATAGTTTTCAGAGGCAATGAGTTCAAGATGATCTTCCTGGCGGGCCGCTTCGTCCTGCATTGCCGCCCAGAGTGCGTCGTCGTATGAAGCCAGGGTTTCTGTCGTATCGAACATGGTTGCTGGTTCCTGTGTCTGGTAAGCCGACCTGACGGATCAGGTATGGATGCGATTGGTGGGATAGTAGACCCAAGCCGAAGGAACAATCTGCTCTGGCACGACACGGAGGTATTGATTTGCGACAGCGGCTGGTGAGGTGGAAACGATCGATGCGTTGGTCAATGGAACCGGCCGGCAGGTTCATGCCGGCAAAGAAGTGACAGCGTAATCATCCGTGTCTTCTACGCGAACAAAGCTGTCGTATTCAGGCATGTGGCAGGTTATCAGGGGGCTAGAGTAGGAGAGGCAATCTTCCACCACAACAGTCCACAATGAAGGAAGACACAATGACCAACAATGCATCCAACCGTGGCGTGGTCTACCAAGGCCCCGGTCACGTGTCCGTTGAATCAATCGCCTTTCCCGAACTGGCCCTGGGCAACCGCCGTTGCGACCATGGTGTCATACTGCGAGTCCTGACGACGAACATCTGCGGCTCCGACCAGCATATGGTCCGTGGCCGCACAACGGCGCCACAAGGACTGGTCCTTGGCCATGAAATTACCGGTCAGATCATCGAATGCGGTCGCGACGTGGAGTTCCTGCGTGAAGGGGATATCGTTTCCGTTCCCTTTAATATCGCCTGCGGTCGCTGCCGCAACTGCAAGGAGGGCAAGACCGGTATCTGCCTGAACGTCAATCCGGCCCGGCCAGGGGCCGCCTATGGCTACGTCGATATGGGCGGCTGGGTGGGTGGCCAGGCGGAGTACGTCATGGTGCCCTATGCCGACTTCAACCTGCTCAAGTTCCCTGACCCGGACCAGGCGATGGAGAAGATCAAGGATCTGACGTTGCTCTCGGATATCTTCCCAACCGGCTTCCATGGCTGTGTGACGGCGGGTGTCGGGCCGGGATCCACTGTCTACGTGGCCGGCGCCGGCCCTGTGGGCCTTGCGGCGGCGGCAAGCGCACGTTTGCTCGGTGCGGCTTGCGTGATTGTCGGTGACATGATCGACGAGCGGCTCGACCAGGCCCGCAGTTTTGGATGTGAAACGGTTGACCTGAAGCAGGATGCGCCGCTCCCTGAACTGCTGGAATCGATCCTCGGAGAACCGGAAGTCGATTGTTTCGTCGACTGCGTGGGTTTCGAAGCCCATGCTTGCGGGCACGACCACCACAATGAACAGCCGGCGACCGTACTCAACGCTGCCATGCAGGTCACGCGGGCGGGCGGTGAGATTGGCATTCCCGGGCTCTATGTCACCGAGGATCCGGGAGCCGCCGAGGCTGCTGCCCAGAAGGGGTCGTTGAGCATGCGCTTTGGTCTTGGCTGGGCCAAGTCACATTCGTTCCATACCGGTCAGTGTCCGGTGATGAAATACCATCGCCAGCTCATGCAGGCGATCCTGTTTGGACGGGTGGAGATTGCGCGGGCGGTCAACGTGCAGATGATCAGTCTCGATCAGGCGCCGCAGGGGTATGCCGACTTTGACGGTGGCGCGGCCAAGAAATTCGTCATCGATCCGCATGCCTCCGTGGCTGCCTGAGGAAGACCTCAGTAAACGGAACTGCGAGCCCCGGAGTAGGGGGCTCGCTTCCAGGCTTAGACTTACAAACGGTCATGCGTGAGATTTTTGAGGACCGTATCGGCATACCAGTCCAGGAAATTGATAATGCCAAACTCGTAGGTTTCGGAATAAGGCCCTGGCTGGTAAGCCAACGAATTGATGCCACGCTGGTTTTGTTCTGCCAGCTCCCGATCCTGCTTGTTGGTTTGATCCCAAACGTAACTCAACTGCGCGGGATCGTAATCCTCACCCTCGACCGCATCCTTGTGGACCAGCCATTTCGTCGTTACCAGCGTTTTTTGAGCCGATACCGGCTGAACCTGGAAGACGATCATATGGTCGCTCTGCATGTGGTTCCACGAGTTCGGCAAGTGCAGCAGCCGCATCGATCCCAGATTAGGGTTCTGGATTCGCCCCATCCGTTTTTTGCAGGCAGGCTTGCCGTCCATGGTCATGACGGCCGTTCCATCTTTTAGCGGCATACGCACAATGCGATTTCTCAGCCCAAACTCGACATGCTTGTGCGGAATCCCCTCACGGTCCCATTCGGCAGCCTGCCGCTCGTACTGCGCCTTGAACTCCGGCGTCGCACGAGGATCTGTCGTGTCGTCCCATTCCAACAGCGTGCGCAGGAGCTCGGGATGAGACCCCGAACAGTGATAGCACTCACGGTTGTTCTCGATGACCAGTTTCCAGTTGGCATTCTCTTCAAGCGTCGATTCGGCTGCGACCTTCGCATTTTCCATGTCATAGGGCTCCATATAAGCCTCGAGCGCGGCCAGGTATTGGTCGATTTCAGGAGGCTCGTGCTCGGCAAGGCAAACATAAATGAAGCCACCTGCCGTTTTGCAATGCGCAGGCTTCAGGCCAAAATCGGATTTATCGAAACCCTCGCCCATCTCTGTTCCGGCGTAGATCAAGTCGCCTTTCAGGTCGTAGGTCCATTGGTGGTAGGGGCAGGTGAGGTTGGCAACCTTGCCTCTCTTCCCAGTACACACCCTCGATCCCCGATGGCGGCATACATTATGAAAAGCTCGAATTCCGCCGTCCCTGTCCCGCACCACCAGTACCGGGTTCTGGCCAATGTCCACGGTCATGTAAGCCCCCGGCGAAGGAATCTCACACGCCATACCCACGAACAACCATTCCTTCATGAACACCTCTTCCATATCGATCCGGAACAGGAACGGGTCGTTATATAACGATTGCGGCAGCGAAAACTGACGAGCACGCTCGGCAAGGATGCGGCTCATGTCCAGTCGAGCGTCCTCGATGTGGTTGTATTTCAGATTGAGCAGGTCGAACTCGGTCATTTGAGCATATCCTTTGAAGAGGTGAATTCGGCGTGCATTCTTTCCGCCGGTGGCACAGGTTCGCTGAATGCCATTCTCCGCAGGGCGCAGGAAAATCGTTTGTCCGTTAGCGACACTCGTGGTGATTAATTCGACTTGGCGGTAGGGCGAGGAGGCAGGACAGCACTGTAATTGGAGAAGTTGATCAAGACTTTGTCGTAAATGGTTAACTCGTGATGCCTGGTTTTAACCAGAATGGACTGGCGTAGTTCCACCGGTGTCGACATATCCACGATGGAGATCAAATCTATGACCAGTGTCACCGAAGCCGTCGAACCTCCAAGCCATTTCAGCGCGCTCAATACGAGGGTTTGGGCCAACGGGCGGCACCTGGTCCGCTGCGTGCGTGTGATCGAGGAAACCTGGGACGTGAAGACGTTCTGCTTCAACGCCGAACAGTCCATCATGTTTTTCTTCAAGCCAGGTCAATTCGTAACACTTGAGCTTGAAATCGATGGCGAAAAGATCATGCGCTCTTACACGATCTCCAGCTCACCGTCTGTGCCTTACAGTTTCTCGATTACCGTAAAACGGGTGCCCGGAGGACATGTATCTAACTGGTTGCATGACAATCTGAAAGTTCAGGACGAGCTCGCGGTGCACGGACCGGTTGGCAACTTCAACTGTATCGACCACACCTCTGAGAAAGTACTGCTGCTCTCCGGCGGGGTCGGCATCACCCCGATGATGTCCATGGCACGATGGCACTTCGATACCAATGCCGAAATCGATATCACGTTCATACACAGCGCCCGCACGCCCAGAGATGTCATCTTCCAGCGCGAGCTGGAACACATGTGCTCACGCATCCCCAACTTCAATCTCAGCGTTATATGCGAGCGCACCGACATAGGGCAGGCCTGGAACGGCTACCGGGGTTACCTGGACGAGGCCAAACTGAAGATGATTGCTCCGGATTATCTGACTCGCCGCATCTTCTGTTGCGGCCCGACACCCTATATGCGTGCGATAAGGAACGTCCTTATCGAAAACGGGTTCGATCTGTCGAACTATCACGAGGAATCGTTCGGGGCGACACCGGCTACGGTGACCCAGGATGTCCTGGAGCAGGCCGAGCTGGCCGAGAAGCAGGCGGAGGAAGTCAAGGATGCTGACACGTACACCGTCGACTTCGCGGCGTCAGGCAAGAGTATCCAGGTCCTTCCCGGCGAAACCGTCCATGCTGCCGCCAGCCGTTTGGGCCTGAACATCCCCAAAGCCTGTGGGGTGGGAATATGCGGTACCTGCAAAGTGCTCAAGACATCCGGTGAAGTCGACATCCAGCACAATGGCGGCATTACAGAGGATGACCTTGTGGAAGGGTACATACTGTCCTGTTGCAGCACCCCGCTGTCCAACATCACCATCGAAGGTTGAGCGACCTTCGTCTCCAGGGCGAAAGCCGTCCAACTGCAGGTATGCCGAAATGAGGCGTAACTCTTGGGTTATGCCTATTATTTTTTCATCGGTGTCGTATTTGGACTCGAAGTTGGGGCAGATACGACGTTTTCTGAACATAGGCTTGTCCGTAACCGGCCTTAATATGTCTCTTCAACACCTATTGCATGAGTTCGGCGCCCCCTTGCTTCGAATAGCAGCGGATTATTCCAGGCGAGGCCCCGATTCAATGGAACGGAATTTGCTGAGGCTGACCAGTGGTTTCTGCACCCGAGACCGCAACCTCACTGTTTCAGAATGCACACTCTCGTACTACCAGGAATGGCCCGGAGGGCGGTGCCAGACTCGTTCGGAGCGACGTGACGTAAGCTGTTGCCAGATTCGATCCGACTAGAGTTCAGCCTCCGCTGATTATAAAGGACTGAAAACCAGAGAGAGGTAAGTCCATGAGAGAGAGTACTGTTTCTCGAGAAAGAGCGGTTGGTACAGAACCTTATCGGGTTGGTTTCCTGCTAATTAACAATTTCACCCTGGTTGCCCTGGCATCGGCCATCGATCCGCTGCGGATGGCCAACCAGCTTACCAGTTCCGAGCTTTATACCTGGCAGCTCCTGTCCCGTGATGGCGAGGCGGTCAAGGCCAGCGATGGCATTGCGATTTCGCCGGATGGATCGATCGACGACAAGGGATCATTTGATATCGTTATCGTCGTCGGCGGTGTCGACATCACACGGAGTTTTGGCGCCAAAGAGGTGCATTGGCTCCAGACACAGGCACACAGGAAGGTCCTGCTGGGCGCCATTTGCACGGGTGCTTATGTCCTGGCCAGCGGAGGGTTGCTGGACGGTTACCAATGCAGCGTTCACTGGGAGTGCCTGGCGTCGCTGCAGGAGCGATTTCCCCGGGTGAAATGCAGCAACCACCTCTATACCCTGGATCGTGATCGCATGACGTGCACCGGCGGTAGCGTTCCCATGGACATGATGCTCAGCATGATCACCCGCCAACATGGCAAGGCCCTGACCAACGCCGTTTGTGACATGTTCGTCTGCGATCGCGTACGTCCGGACAATGAGTTACAACGCACCCCGCTGCGCCGTTTGCTTGTCACTTCCCAGCCCAAGCTCGCCGAAGTCACCGAGCTCATGGAGGCGAACCTTGAGGAACCCATAGAGCTTGAGGAACTGGCGAGCTTCGTCGGTATTTCCCGTCGCCAACTGGAACGGCTGTTTCTTAAACATCTCAACTGCACGCCATCCCGTTATTACCTGAAGCTCAGACTGGACCGGGCTCGGCAGCTCCTCAAGCAAACCACCTGTTCGATTATCGAAGTGGCCTCGATGTGTGGTTTCGTATCCGCACCTCATTTCAGCCGGTGCTATCGCAAGTACGTCGGCATTTCACCGAAGGAGGAACGCACAGCCGTCTGGTCATTCAAGCGAATGGAATCACACAGCGACAGTACCCTTGTGGCGTTGCCTACATCGTCGAACGTGGCATTGCAGATTGCCCGGGCCGAACCCTCCTACGGATCGGTCAACTTCATGTTCGATCAGCAATCGACCATCCAGGAGCTCGCCGCTTCAGGTTGATCGCCGGACGCGCATACAGCTCCCGCTTTCCAGGCCCGTGAGTCGCCGTCGATCACGGGCTTTTTTGTGGTTTATCCCGGATTAGCGCGACGGGGAGGCCGGGAGTCCCCCGCACGAGTCGTAAGACCATGGGCACCTTCGGCGCCTCAGAAGCTGAAGCATCTGCTACATGCCCGAGTTATCTGAAAAATGTAGCCGACGCTTCAGCTTCGGAGCAGCCCGGCGGGCTGCCCATTCCCGGAATGCTTTCCGTTATAAAGATTCCCGCTAATCCGCGATGAACCTTTTTTGTGGATGACTCAAAGCCGGTTTGCTGCTCGGTCAGGCGACTTTATACCGTTATCCCGTTGGGCTACCTCTACTGCCAAAACGGACTGGCTGGTTTAGCGGCTGCCGATTTTGGTGCTCCCGCTGTCGCTTCCAGTGAATTTGAAGTCACACCCCATGGATACACTTCACCTAGATCCAGATAACGACCGGGGTGTCGCATGAACGAAGCCGAATTGCACCAGAACTCAATCATTATCGATGGCCTCATCATCGCCAGGTGGGGGCGCGAGCTCTTTGAAGACATGCACCGGGGCGGGCTCACCGCGGCCAATTGCACGGTTTCTGTCTGGGAGGATTTCCAGGCGACGGTCGACAACATCGTCCAGGTCAACGAGCTCATCGAAGAGAACAGCGACCTGGTCATCAAGGTCCGGACCACTGAAGACATTCGCAAAGCCAAAGAGCAGGGCAAGACAGGCATCATCATGGGCTTCCAGAATGCCCACGCCTTTGAGGACCAGCTCGGCTACATCCAGATCTTCAAGGACCTCGGCGTTGGCGTCGTCCAGATGTGCTACAACACCCAGAATCTCATCGGTACCGGGTGCTACGAACGGGACGGCGGGCTATCGGGATTCGGGCGCGAAGTCGTTGCCGAAATGAATCGCGTTGGCATCATGTGTGACCTTTCACACGTGGGCAGCAAGACCTCCGAGGAAGTGATCCTCGAGTCCCGCAAACCGGTCTGCTATTCCCATTGCCTACCTTCAGGTCTTAAGGAGCATCCTCGCAACAAGTCCGATCACGAGCTCAAGTTCATTGCCGAGCGTGGCGGATTTGTCGGCGTCACCATGTTCACGCCGTTCCTGAAGA
Organism: Marinobacter nanhaiticus D15-8W; assembly: GCF_036511935.1. Classification (NCBI taxonomy): domain Bacteria; kingdom Pseudomonadati; phylum Pseudomonadota; class Gammaproteobacteria; order Pseudomonadales; family Marinobacteraceae; genus Marinobacter; species Marinobacter nanhaiticus. Next base: position 2,679,419 of record NZ_AP028878.1, read on the forward strand.
AGGGGCCAGACGCAACCATCGACGACTACGTTGAGGCGATCGCCTACATCGTGGAAATCGTCGGTGAAGACCAGGTGGGTATAGGCACTGACTTTACCCAGGGGCAGGACAAGGCGTTCTTCGACTGGCTCACCCACGACAAGGGCTACGCCCGTGAGCTCACACAGTTCGGGAAGATCGTTAACCCCGAAGGCATCCGCACGGTCGGCGAATTTCCCAACCTGACCGCAGCGCTCCTACGCAACGGATTCTCGGTAGAACTGACGCGCAAGATCATGGGTGAAAACTGGCTGCGCGTCCTCGGCGATGTATGGGGAGATTAGCCATGACGACACACGCCCCGGAACTGCCTATCGAAGTCGACAGCGAGACCGGTATCTGGACCACAGACGCCTTGCCCATGCTCTATGTCCCCCGGCATTTCTTCATCAACAACCACCAGGCCATCGAAGAGGAAATCGGCCCAGATCGTTACGCCGTGATTCTCTATAAGGCCGGCTACAAATCGGCCTGGCACTGGTGCGAGAAGGAAGCAACATTACACGGCCTCAGCGGCAGCGATGTATTCGACCATTACATGAAACGCCTGTCGCAACGAGGGTGGGGCTTGTTCACCGTTGAATATCTGGACGTCCCACGCGGTCTTGCCAGGGTCCGCCTGGATCATTCGGCTTTCGTCTATCACTACGGAAAGGTAGGGCGCAAAGTCGATTACATGTTCACCGGCTGGTTCGCCGGTGCGATGGACCAGATCGCCAGCGCCCTCGGTTATGACATCCGTACGCAGGCCGAGCTGACACAAAGCGCTGCGGAGGAAGGCGTGAACCATGGCCTCTTCGACGTAAAGCCGTTGGGGACGCTCACGGCATCACAGCAATAACGCATTCGAATGTCGATGCAACGTCCGGTTGGCAGGCAGGAGCGACACGATGTCCCAGTTTGAAGCACTTTTTCGACCTTTACAGATCAACCAGCTGACCATCCGTAATCGTATCGTCAGTACCGCGCATGCCGAGGTCTATGCCACCGATGGCGGGATGACGACCGATCGTTACGTCAAGTATTACGAAGAAAAGGCCAAGGGCGGTTGCGGCCTCTGTATCTGCGGGGGCTCGAGTGTCGTTTCCATCGACAGCCCACAAAGCTGGTGGAGCTCGGTCAACCTGTCGACGGACCGTATCATTCCGCACTTCCAGAATCTGGCGGATGCCGTGCACAAGCATGGCGGCAAGATCATGATACAGATTACCCACATGGGACGCCGCTCTCGGTGGGATGGCGAAAACTGGCCCAACCTGATGTCACCGTCAGGCATCCGGGAGCCCGTGCACCGGGCCACCTGTAAAACCATCGAGGAAGAGGACATCTGGCGCATCATCGGCGACTTTGCCCAGGCGGCCCGGCGCGCCAGGGAGGGTGGGCTGGACGGCGTCGAGTTGTCCGCTGTTCATCAGCACATGATCGACCAATTCTGGTCACCACGTGTCAACAGGCGTACGGACGAGTGGGGCGGCAGCTTCGAAAACAGAATGCGCTTCGGTATCGAGGTGTTGAAAGCCGTACGCGCCGAAGTGGGTCGTGAGTTTGCCGTGGGTCTTCGTATCTGCGGTGATGAGTTCCATCCCGATGGTCTGAACCATGAGGACATGAAGCAGATCGCCCGGTATTACAACGATACCGGCTTGCTGGACTTCTTTGGCGTTGTGGGCTCCGGCTGCGACACCCATAACACCCTGGCAAACGTCATTCCCAACATGTCATTTCCGCCTGAGCCCTTCCTGCATCTGGCCGCAGGTATCAAGGAGGTGGTCGACGTCCCCGTTATCCATGCACAGAACATCAAGGATCCCAATCAGGCCCAGCGCATCCTGGAGGCGGGCTACGTGGACTTTGTCGGCATGACCCGGGCCCATATCGCCGACCCGCACCTGATCGCGAAGATCAAAATGAACCAGGTCGATCAGATCCGTCAGTGCGTCGGTGCGAACTACTGTATCGACCGGCAATACCAGGGGCTGGACGTGCTCTGTATCCAGAATGCCGCCACCTCCAGGGAACACCTTGGGTTGCCTCATATTATCGAGAAAACCGACGGTCCTGTTCGCAAGGTCGTGGTCGTTGGCGGTGGTCCCGGCGGGATGGAAGCTGCGCGCGTTGCTGCTGAGCGCGGCCATGATGTGACGCTGATTGAAAAGGCCGGTGAACTTGGCGGCCAGATCACGCTTGCCGCCAAGGCGCCGCAACGTGACCAGATCGCCGGGATCACCCGATGGTACGCATTGGAACTGGAGCGACTCGGGGTCGACCTCAAGTTCAATCTTGAAGCCGACGCCTCTGTGATCCGCGATTTCCAGCCCGACCTCTGCATCCTGGCGACCGGGGGCACGCCCTTCATTGAACAGAATCCTGAGTGGGGCTTCGAGGACAATCTGGTCGTTTCGTCCTGGGACATTCTCAGCGGTCGGGTCGAGCCTGGAAAGAACGTCCTTGTCTATGACACGATCTGCGAGTTTTCGGGCATGTCCGTAGCGGATTATCTGGCGGCAAAAGGGGCCCAGGTCGAGCTCGTCACCGATGATATCAAGCCCGGTGTCGGTATCGGTGGAACGACGTTCCCGACCTACTACCGCAGCTTATACGAGCGGGAAGTGATCATGACCTCGGACCTGGTGCTGGAAAAGGTTTACGCCGAGGGCGACAAGAAGATCGCCGTCCTGGAAAACGAGTACACCGGCAACAGGGAAGAGCGGGTGGTGGACCAGGTCGTCATCGAGAATGGAACACGGCCCAACGAGGCCCTGTACTACGCGTTGAAACCGGGTTCGATCAACAAAGGGCAGATCGACACCGAGGCGCTGTATGCCTGCAAGGCCCAGCCCGCTCTCGATGAAGCGGGTAGCGGCATGATCCTGTGGCGACTCGGCGATTGCGTCTCCCAGCGGAATACCCACGCAGCGATCTACGATGCGTTGCGCTTGTGCAAGGACCTCTAGCTTCTACCAGTGAGGTACATGATGCTCCCTGATTGGCTGCTTCCAGCGCTGATAACGATCGCCCTTGGTCTTTTTGCCATTGGTGCCATCCGTCGTATTCGCCTCTGGCGCGCGGGTCGTCCCGAACCAGTCAACCTGATAGCGGGACTACTGGCCATGCCGCGGCGGTACCTGGTGGATCTGCACCACGTGGTAGCGCGTGACAAACCGATGTCCAATACACACGTCGCGACGGCAGGCGGCTTCGTGTTGTCCATGCTGCTCATCATTCCGGTCTATGTATTCGGACTCGAAAGTCGGTGGATCACGATTCCGCTTCTGGCATCGACACTCACCATGTTCGTTGGAGCCCTGTTTGTATACCGTCGCCGTCGTCATCCGCCGGCGCGACTGTCAAAGGGCCCGTGGATGCGTTTGCCGAAAAATCTCCTCGCGTTTTCCGGCTCGTTCTTTCTACTTACGCTATTGGCGTCCGACGTCCTCCCCGAAAACCTGGAACACGGGGTTATCGTCAGTGTATTGCTGGTGGGGGTCATCCTCGGCTTGTCAGAGCTGCTTTTCGGCATGGGGTGGGGCGGGCCGATGAAGCACGCCTTCGCCGGTGCTTTGCACCTTGCTTTCCATCGGCGCCCGGAGCGCTTTGGCGGCGGGCGATCGACCGGCCTGAAACCCGTCGATCTCGATGGCCCGTTGGGGGTGGCCAAACCGGCGGACTTCAAATGGAACCAACTGCTCGGCTTCGATGCCTGTGTCCAATGCGGTCGCTGTGAAGCCGTATGCCCGGCCTTTGCGGCGGGCCAGCCCCTGAACCCGAAGAAGCTGATCCAGGACATGGTCGTTGGCCTGACCGCCGGAAGCGACGCCAACTATGCCGGTAGCCCCTACCCAGGTATCGACGTCGGTAACGCGCAGGGCAGTCCCCACCAGCCTATCGTGGACGGACTTGTCAACGCCGATACCCTATGGTCCTGCACGACCTGTCGGGCCTGTGTCGAAGAATGTCCAATGATGATCGAACACGTCGACGCGATCGTCGATATGCGTCGCCACCTGACGCTTGAGCGCGGGAAAACGCCGAATAAAGGCGCTGAGGTACTGGACAACCTGATCGCCACCGACAATCCCGGGGGCTATGAGCCTGGCAGTCGCATGAACTGGGCCGCAGATCTGGCGTTGCCCTTAATGGCCGACAGGCAGGAGGCTGAGGTGCTGTTCTGGGTCAGCGACGGCTGTTTCGATATGCGTAGCCAACGCATTCTAAGGGCGTTCGTCAAGATCCTCAAAGCCGCCGACGTCGATTTCGCGGTTCTTGGCAACGAGGAATGCGATTCCGGCGATGTTGCCCGACGCCTCGGCGACGACGCGACCTTCCAGATGCTTGCCAAACACAATATCGCCACGCTGGGCAGATACCGGTTCCGCCGGATCGTGACCACCGATCCCCATGCCTTCCACGTTCTCAAGAACGAGTACGGCGATTTCGGCGGTCACTACGATGTCGCGCACCACAGCACGTTTATCAATGAACTCGTCGCGCAGGGGCGTATCAAGCTGGACCGGATCAAGCGCGGGACCGTTACCTATCATGATCCTTGCTATCTCGGTCGCTATAACGGCGAGTACGAGGCTCCTCGCGCATTGCTTGCAGCCCTGGGAATCACAGTCAGCGAAATGGAACGCTCGGGTTATCGCTCCCGTTGCTGTGGCGGGGGAGGTGGAGCACCCATAACGGATGTTCCTGGAGAACACCGCATCGCGGATATGCGAGTGAACGATGCCCGGGAGGTAGAGGCGGATACCATTGCCGTCGCCTGCCAACAGTGCACCGCCATGCTCGAAGGTGTGGTTGAACCGCGACCGGCTATTCACGATGTCGCCGAACTGGTTGCGGAAGCCCTGGTAGACGAGGTGCTCGAACCCAGCGCCCGGGTAGTCCGCGCCGAGGTAGAGGAGGTGTGCTGATGAATGACGTCCCCCGGCGTAATCCGCGCAACGAGTGGATCTTGAGAAATCGTCTGCACGTGCAGCATGACGAGCTGGTAGCGGCGGAAACCGGACCCGTGCGTGGACCGACAGGCCTCCTGCGCAAAAATCCCCACGGTGTGGGTTTTATCGGCCCCCAAGGGATCAAACGCATTGACCGTAGCAGCCGTTCGACGCCTGCACTATCAGGCAACACTATAGGCGCCAGAGGCCCATCCCGGCCAGCAGAGGTTACGCTTCCCCTCCATCAGGTGCTTGAGCCTGAATTCTATATTGCCGCCGTCCTGGATCTCGTGGGCGGGCGACTTACCAGTCATGACAGGGATGTGCTGGGCCAGGCGCAACAACTGGCCCGGGACAATGAGGGGCAGGGCGCGGTCGTCGCTGTCGTATTGGGCGAGTCCCGTGAGACCGGCTTTGACACGGCAGGCGCTGACAGGGTCATTCACCTGAACGAGCTTGGAGGTATTGCCTTCGACGGCTACTGTCCGGAAATCAGGATGGCGGTACTCGAGGCCATCGAGTTGGAGCTGGCGCCACGTTACTGGTTGTTCCCCGATTCAGTTCACGGGGGCGCGGATCTTGGTGCCCGACTCGCCGCAAGACTCGGCGAACGTCCCGCCGTCCATGCCTGGAAAGTGGATAGGGAGCAGACCCTATGCCGTGGCGGCAACCAGTTGACAGACTGGCTTCGTCCGACCGGGCGGGTGCTGTTGCTGGCCGAGGAATGCGCACGGCCTGTCGATGAAACACGGCATGAGGCCACGCATATCGAATTGGCCTCGATTTCGGAGGTTTCGGTATCTATCGAAGATCTTGGGCAAGTCGAGGTCGATCCAGCCACAATCGCCCTGGACGAGGCAGAGTTCATTCTGTCCGCGGGTAACGGCATACGTGACTGGGCGCAATTCCATGAAGTCGCCTCCGCTCTCGGCGCCACCGAAGGTGCCAGCCGGGTCGCGGTGGATGCGGGCCATATGCCCCGTTACCGGCAGGTCGGCGCCTCGGGCACCTGGGTTTCGGCGCAGGTATACATAGCCGTGGGTATTTCCGGCGCCATTCAGCATCTCCAGGGGATTGGCCAATGCAATAAGGTGGTCGCCATAAATGTCGACGAGGGCTGTGACATGGTTAGACGGGCCGACCTCAGCGTTATCGGCGACAGCTACACCATTCTCGAAGCACTGCTGCAATTGACCAGGGCGCATCGGCAATCAGCATCTTCAGGCGCAACATCGCCAACCGTACAAACCGACGAGGAAGCACGTCATGTGGCCTGATACCAATCTCAAGGTTGCTGCCCTAGTGTCCGTCGGACAACACCCTAAATCCGGTCGCGCCCGACGCGCCAGCCAGGATGCGCGTGCTGTAGAACTTGGTCTTAAGATGAGCGGCGACAATTTTGAGGCCATTCATGTCGGCAATTGTCATGAGGAAGGCCTGCGCCAATACCTGGGTATGGGCCTGGGACGCATCACCCGGCTGGTTGCCGATGAAGACGCGGATGCCGTTCCCGTACTTGGCGATCACCTACAGACCGCGCCGGCCGAGACAATGCCGGACATTCTGCTGACCGGAGTCCATGCTGAACGGGGGGAAGGGTCAGGCATGACCCCCTATCTTCTGGCGGAACGTCTCGGTTGGCCCCTGGTCCCGCGTATTGCCGATATCTACAAGGTCGAAAACGGTAAAGCAGATGTGCTGCAGGCGCTTCCTCGCGGGCAGCGCCGCCTACTGCGCGTGCCTCTGCCTTTTGTAGCCACGGTCGACAACGCAGCACCGGATGCGCGCCAATACGCGTTCGGCCCGGCCAATCGCGGCCAACTGGTCGACCTGACCGTACCCGCACCAACGGACGACGCGCGACTGCAATGGCAGTGCTCTCCCGCAAGACCAAGACCGAAGCGCCTACCGATTGCGAAAGCCACGTCTGCGGCCGATCGATTCAAGGCGGCGACGGCAAAGCCTCAGGGGCAGGGCGGAACGATTATTCGCGAGGGAACCGACAGCGAGAAAGCTGCGGCGATCATGGCGTTACTGGTTTCTGAAGGCGTCGTGCGGTAGTTACACGATAGGGTTAACCGCCGCCACGGCTTGTATGAAGTTGCCGTTTTAAGACACGCAACCTAATTTACATGTCGCAGCTAGAGATCAGCGCCAGCCCTCAATTCCATACCATCAATGTTACCCGGAACACATCGAATCAGCTGAGACACGATAATTCCAATCAGTTACACGCGGCATCCCGGGCTCATTCGATATGGCTTCCGGCACCCCAACGGAATCCGATAATCATTGATTACTCTGGAGAGCCCCATGACCGAACGCGTGAAACCAGCGGTCGACGTTGCCAGTTCGTACGACAGCATCGACTACAAGATCGGACAAGATAACGTCAAAATCGCCGGGTTCGATATCCACAACCCGGTATTCGGCGTCAGCGCCACGCTCATCATTCTTTTCGTTGCAGCCACCCTGTATACCCCTGAAGCGGCCAATGGCTTGTTGCTTGGAGCACGAGGCTGGGTTATCGATCACTTTGACTGGCTGTTTATGGCCGGCGGGAATCTGTTCGTGGTTTTCTGTCTGGCGTTGATTTTCCTGCCAGCGGGAAAGGTTCGCATTGGCGGTATCGATGCAAAGCCTGAATTTTCCACGCTATCCTGGTTCGCCATGCTGTTTGCCGCCGGTATGGGTATCGGTCTGATGTTCTGGAGCGTCGCCGAGCCAGTGGCCTATTTTACCGACTGGTATGGCACGCCGCTCAATGTGGCTGCCAACACGGAAGCCGGCAAGTCGCTGGCCCTTGGCGCCACAATGTTCCACTGGGGCCTCCACCCCTGGGCCATGTATGGCATTGTTGGGTTGTCCCTTGCTTTCTTTGCCTACAACAAAGGCCTGCCCCTCACGATCCGGTCGGCTTTCTATCCGATACTTGGCAATCGCACCTGGGGCCGAATCGGGGACGCCATAGACATCGTGGCAGTTTTGGCAACGATATTCGGCCTCGCCACATCGCTGGGCCTGGGCGCACAGCAGGCCGCGAGCGGTCTGGCTTACCTTGGTCTTGTCGAAAATGGGATGGGTACCCAGATCGGGTTGATTGCCTTTATTACGGCCATCGCGATTTTCTCTGTCGTTCGCGGGCTTGAGGGCGGCGTCAAGTTACTGAGCAACATCAATATGGTGATCGCATTTATCCTGCTGCTTGCGGTCATCGCCCTTGGCTCTGTCAGTGGTTTCTTCTCAAACCTGATCAACCTGTTTAGTTCCTATGGTCAGAATATCGTGGCCCTCAGCAACTGGGTGGGACGCGATGACGAGACCTGGTTTCACGGTTGGACGGTTTTCTATTGGGCCTGATGGATATCCTGGTCGCCTTTCGTCGGTATGTTTATCGCCCGCGTCTCCAAAGGCCGTACGGTGAGGGAATTCATGCTCGCCGTGCTGATCATCCCGACCCTTGTCTGTGGCATCTGGGTGACCGCTTTTGGCGGTAATGCGCTTGATCAGATCCAGGCTGGGGTGGGCGCCTTAAGTGGCGGACTGACTGAAGTACCGCTCGCCATGTTCCAGATGATGGAGGCGATATCCTTTACCGCGTTGCTATCCTTCCTTGCCATCGTCCTGGTCCTGGTGTTCTTTGTAACGTCCTCCGATTCAGGTTCACTGGTGATTGACGGAATCACCGCCGGAGGCAAAGAGGATGTGCCGGTTGCCCAGCGTGTGTTCTGGGCCACTATGGAAGGCGTGATTGCGGCTACCTTGCTGTTTGGTGGAGGTGCTCAGGCGTTACAGGCACTCCAGGCCGGCGCCGTGACCGCAGGTTTGCCGTTCGCCGTTATCCTGATACTCATGTGCGTGAGTCTCTATATGGGTCTTTCCGGAGATGCCAGAAAGCTGGGCTATAGCAAAGCGTAAAGGTCGGGGCAGGGGCCATCGTAACGATCACTCCTGCCCGATCTCACAATTTCAAAACTCAGTTTTGAGCCGAGAACCTGATGATTGATAGGACATCGAAAAAATTCCGCTTACCCGAACCGATGCTTCTTTAAGCTCAACGCGTCGCTTTTCTTGCGAAAAGAGGGATGAGACAGAGTAATCCTGTCAGCATCCAGAACGCGAAAGGTAAACTAAACACCTTCGCGAAAAAGCCCACAGCCGCGGGACCCAGGAGTATACCAGCATACCCCAGGCTCCCTATCGCGGCGACTGCCAGAGCAGGGGGCATGTCCTTCTGCGTACCCCCACGACGGAACAGGACGGGCACGATATTCGAGGCTCCCAAACCGATCAACAAGAAGCCGCAGAGTGCGATGAACGGCACGGGTATCGCAAGGAGTACGGCAAATCCGACCAATGCGGTGATCCCACCCCAGAACATCAACGCTCGATCGCCGATTCTCATCGCGATGGCGTCTCCCGTAAACCGGCCCAAGGTCATGGTGATGGCAAATAGCATGTAACCAAGACCACCCTGGGGTTCGTCGACCTTGCCGGTGCTCGTGATCAATAGGGCGCTCCAGTCGAGTACTGCGCCCTCGACAAGAAACATGATCCCGCCCAGCATAGCCAGGATCAGCACAACACCCTTCGGGAAGGCGAACATCGGCGCCTCGTCATCAGGATGGGACGACAAAAGGCGTGGCCAGGCGATTAGAACAGCCGGCAGCATCAGTACCGCACAGATAAATGTACTCACCTTTGCGCTGACGCCGACTGACAGAAGGGCGGTCATCAACCCGGCGCCAAGAAATCCTCCCACACTGAATAATCCATGAAAGCCTGACATCAAAGGCTTGTCGGCGGCCTTTTCGACTTCGACGGCATGAACGTTCATTGCAACATCCAGCGCCCCCAACGATGCGCCAAAGCCAAACAGGGCAACGCCCAGGGCTTGCGGTGTCGTGGAGAGCATCAACAAAGGGAGTATTAAGGTGAGTCCCAGACCGCCGGCAATGATGATCGGCTTACTGCCGTAACGCGAAGAAAACACGCCGGTGGATACCATGGCGAATATCGACCCAACGCCCAGACAGAGTAATAGGAGGCCGATAACCCCTTCGTCCAATTCAAGTTGCAGCTTGACGATCGGAACCAGCGGTGCCCAGCAGGAAATACCGAATCCGGCAGTAAGAAAGGCAAGCCGAGTCGCTAGCCGAGGTGCGTGCAGGTTACTGGATTCCACCGGGTATACTCCAAATTCCTCAAGAAACTTAATGGCCGCGATCAGCCCTGACGACCGAAGGACACATGCTCTTCAACTGTTGGAAGTCTCTGTCGGGCAGGTCGTGTTCAACGATCAGTTCCGTGAGTTCGTTTAACTCACCAATCTTGTGAGGCGCACGCAGGGTCACTTTTTCATTCGTTGCCAGCACGATTTTGTGCTGGCTTCTGGCTAGCAACTGGCGCTTGAACATAGCGTCAGCGGAGTTGAAGGCGCCAATGCCATGTGACCTTGAAAGGGCGCAGGCGCCGATAAAGGCGCGGTCGATATTCAGTTGTACGAGGGCGAGCAATGCGTTGCCATCCACGCAGCCACCGAGTTGGTGGGACGCCGACCCACCCAGAACGATCAATTCGATATCTGGTCTCTGCAGCAACTCGGCAGCAATCACCAGAGAATTAGTAGCCACCTTTAACTCGTGGTCTTCGGGTAATAACTTAGCTAGTGCGAGATTGGTGCTGCCATTATCGAGAAAGACGAACTCTCCAGGCTGGATGCTCCTTACCCCCGTTTTGGCCAAGTGAGCCTTTTGTTCCTGGCCTTCACTCATTCGCACTGACATGGGCGGCGAGTCGGACGTCAACGGCAAGGCGCCACCATAGACCCGCCGACAGAGGCCCTCAGCCGCCAGCGCGCGCAAATCACGGCGTATCGCATCTTCGGAAACGTTGAATTCCAGCGCCAGGGCACTCGCGATCACCGAGTGTCCGTTCGCCAACCGCTCGGCGATTTGATCCCGTCGTTCCATAGGTATGTCATTGGCGACCATGTGTACCCCAACCGTGCATCAACAAGAATATATCCCGATAATCGTGCATAAACAGGAGATACCCGTCAAGAACAAGATCGCGCAAAGCAGCACATCGTTCACGCGTGGACCCTTTAAGTTGGAGAGGAGGGTAAGCCGTCTAAGCGGCCTAGCTGGCGCGGCTGGCCGAACAATCATTTGTTCGTTGTGACATCATCCGCGACTGTCTATCCTATTGAAGGTTATTATGAATTCCCTCGTGGGCGCCCGCCGCATTCGGCCAAGGATACGCAAAGATGAAGCGAACACAGTTTCTCCAGGATTTGATCAAGCAGCTCTCGCCAACACTTGATCCGAATTCTTATGTTTACTGCACGGTGGCTAAAGCAAAGTACGGCGAACTGGAACACCTAAAACCCATCGTCAGCCTGGCCGAACTGGAAGGACTTACTCTCGTTATTCCGCTGGAACAGGCCGAAGCCGAAGGCCTGGACTATTACCGGGTCTTCCGCCGCATCACGCTCAAAGGGCACTCCAGTCTTGACGCGCTGGGGCTGACTTCCGTTGTTACAAGTGTCCTCGCCGAACGCGGGATTACCACCAATGTCGTTGCCGGCTTTTATCACGACCATATGTTCGTGCCGAGCGATCGAATCGATGAGGCGATGGAGGCGTTGAAGACTTTGGCAAGCGAAGGCTGACGCGCGAATCTCCTGAAAGTTCTTTTCGAGGCGCTCCCTCGATTTTCCACTGGACCGAATGCGTCGTGCGGAGGGGCGCCACGTTGGTGTACTTGCAGAAATCCCCTGCGTTTCGGGGTTTGGTTCAGGGGGTAGGTTGTCTGGTATCGCCTAAACAGCTCGAAAATTCGGCGCCAGATTTTTTTCGAAATGGTCAACGAGAAAGTCGATAAAGACACGCGTCTTTGCCGGCAAGAGTTTCTGTCCCGAGTAGTAGACGACGACGGAACCCAGATCGACATACCAGTCCGGTAGCAGGCGCACCAACTCGCCCCTTTGGAGGTAAGGGTAGGCGCGATCCAGCGGTGCCAGCGTGACGCCCAGTCCCATCGCCGCGCAACGGCAGATAGCTTCCGGATCATTCATAATGAACGACGGTTTGAGACTCACATCGTAGCTTGAACCGTCCGTGCAGCGCATAGTCCACTTACGCGGCCGGCCGCTTTGGGTCGATCTGACAACGATTCCATCCAGCGCCTCGAGTTCACCTGGCTCCTTCGGGACGGGGTTATTCTTGACGAAAGTCGGCGAGGCCACCGCTACCAGATGTAATTTGCACAACTCCCGCGCCACCACTCCCGGCATGAGTTCCACCGCGCCACTGATCGCCGCGTCGAACCCTTCTGCAATCAAGTCCACCCGTCGATTTTCAAAGTGCCAATCGGGAACCACTGCCGGATAAAGCGTGTTGAACTCTGATAACAGCGGAAGAACGTTGTCTATCCCCATCGAAGGGGACAAGCTGACCCGCAAACGGCCGGCCGGGACCTGGCGAAACTCATCCACTCGGGCAATCGCTGCTTCGATGCTGTCCAGATGCTCAACCACTTCCGCATAAAAGCGTTCGCCGACCTCCGTTAACGTCAGGCGCCGGGTACTTCGATGGAACAGGCGGGTTCCGAGATTACGCTCCAATTGCGCAACGTTTTTGCTCACCGCGGACGATGACACACCCAGCCGTCTTGCCGCCTCCGAGAAGTTCAGGGCCTCGGCGGCTCTAACGAATGAAACCAGATTTCCCCACGGCTCCACGATGTGATCTCCGACATTTGGTTGAAACTGATACTACGGATTCATGACTAATTCGTCCAAAAGGGGCGACGTATAGTGGTCGTTGTTAGCCCACAAACGACCCTGGTTCAAAGCGGGCAGAAGGTATGGAGATGAACAGCGCGTTGCGACGGCATTAGCGGCTCTCCAGAACGCAAGATCCAATTGATGTTCCGCTTACGGCCATATTTGGACAAGGAGATTCATCATGAGTAAGAGACTTGAAGGTAAAGTCGCGCTAGTCACTGGAGGCACGACAGGCATAGGCCGCGCATCAGTCCAGGAATTCGTCTCACAAGGCGCAACCGTGTTCGTGACCGGCCGCCGCCAGGCCGAACTCGATGAAGCCGTGGCCATGGCAGGTTCAGGTGCGATCGGTATTCGCGGCGACATATCAAACATGGATGATCTGGACCGGATTTTGACTGAAATCGCGGAGAAAGCTGGGCATCTGGATATTGTTTTTGCAAATGCCGGCCTTGGGGACTTCCTTCCCATGGGCGAAATTACCGAAGAACATTTTGATCGGATTTTCAGTGTCAATGTGAAGGGAACGTTGTTCACCGTTCAGAAAGCTTTGCCTCTCTTGCGCGATGGCAGCTCAGTCATCCTTACAGGGTCCACGACCGGCAGCTCGGGAACAGAGAACTTCAGTGTATACAGCGCGAGTAAGGCAGCGGTACGCAACTTTGCGCGCAACTGGATACTCGACCTGAAAACGCGTCGAATTCGGGTCAACACGCTGAGTCCAGGGCCTGTGGAGACTCCGGGACTCACCGGCCTGGTTCCGACCGAGCACTCACAGGGCTTGCTGGATAGCTTCGCAGATCTCGTTCCCCTCGGGCGGGTAGGGCAGCCGAGTGAAATCGCCAAGGTAGCGTCGTTCCTTGCTTCAGACGAGAGCAGCTTTGTTAACGGCATCGAGCTCTTTGCCGACGGCGGTATAGCGCAGATCTAACACCTTTTGCCTGGCCCCGGTCCGGATAGCGCACTCTCATGATCGGGGATAAAAGCTGAGTCGATCGGCAGCGAGTATTTGGGGCTCTGGACGGCCCCAAAGCCCTGCTAAATAATGATGCTCCTGTTTGGATTGATAACGAATACGAGGCTATTCCGGCATGCCATACGCCAACGTGAATGACGTTAACCTCTACTACGAATGTCATGGAAAAGGCGCTCCGTTAATGCTGATCGCTGGCCTTGCTAGCGACTCCCAGAGTTGGGGGCCGGTAATAGACGAGCTATCCCAGCATTACCTCGTTATCGTTCTGGACAACCGAGGTGTGGGTCGCACCACCCCCCAGGATGGTGGGACGAGCATCCAGCACATGGCGAACGACTGCATGGCGCTTCTCGATTATCTGGAATTGCCTGATGCGAGCCTGCTTGGGCATTCAATGGGTGGCTTCGTAGCGCTGGATTGTACTATTCGCTATCCCGCACGCGTATCGAAACTGATCCTTGCCGGAACGTCGGCGTTAAACTCCGATAGGAATAACAGCCTGTTTCAGGATTGGGTCGCTGACCTGAAAACAGGAATGGATGCGGCTACCTGGTTCCGTAACATTTTTTATTCGATATTCAGTGATCGTTTCTTCGAAAACAAAGAAACCGTAACTGAAGCCATTCGATTCGCGGTCGAGTACCCATATCCCCAAGGCGTAACCGCCTTCGAACAACAGGTCGATGCCATCGCAGCTTTTAATTGCCTGGACCAACTGCCAAACATTACTCAGGAGACGATGGTCATTTGCGGAAAGCAGGACCTCCTGTTTCCCTCAGAGGAAAGCAGCAACGTTTTTCAGGTGATCCCGCACGTCAGTATTAAGGTGCTCGACGATGCGGCTCATTCGATACACATGGAAGTCCCGGGCGCATTTCTGGCGCATGTCGTCAACTTCCTTAGCGCTGAGGATGTGCCCCCAAGACAGGATGTAGGTTGACTGAAGTTGGTGACTACAGCTTCCGGCGATCCTGATGGACGGTATAGATCCGTTCTCGAAAGCACGTTATCTAGCATTTTCAATACTTTGAAAAACGAAAGTAAAGAGAATTATAGATGCTAATCCGTCCCCGGTTTCCACCAAACAACTAAATTCCTCGTCCAGCCCTAGAAGCAAGAAAACGAGAGGCCAAAGCTAGACAAGCCGAGATGCTAAAGCAGGTTAGGGCGCTTCGACTCAGGGACGTTCAATATGGGGGCTGACGCCGGCGGAATACCGGAAAAGGTTCCCCGTGACGTGGCGTTAAATAAGCGCCTTCGCTCTGGAGAGCGTGATCCAGTAAGGTATTGACGGGTAACAGCACACTCCACGTTGACCGTACGTCGCCACAACGAATTTCGAGCTTCAGTGGCTCAAGTGGAGTCAGCACATGCATGAGGAGTCTCTATGCCGAAGCGACTAACCAGCGCGACGCCTCCCTTCGTGGCGAGCCTCGACGATCTCGCGCCGATGGCCGACTATTCGTTCATGGACACGCTTAACCGCGATCCTGAAGCAATGGCAGGCGGCATCGACTACGCGCCACGGCAGGTCTTTTCGGGCCACTATGTGCCTATCCGGCCTACGCCAATCGAAGAGCCCAGTTACGTCGCCCATAGCCAAAGTCTTTTTCGGGAACTGGGCTTCGAGGACAGCCTGGCGCAGTCGGACGACTTCGTGCGCATGTTCTCAGGCGACTTGTCCCACGTTCCTGATCCGCTGAGACCGGTTGGATGGGCCACCGGCTACGCGCTTTCCATTTATGGCACCGAATTCGTCCAGCAATGCCCGTTCCAGACCGGCAACGGCTACGGCGACGGCCGGGCCATTTCCGTGCTTGAGGCCTTGATCAACGGCAAGCGGTGGGAAATGCAGCTTAAAGGGGGAGGGCGCACACCCTATTGCCGCGGCGCCGATGGCCGGGCGGTTTTGCGCTCCAGTGTGCGGGAGTTCCTGGCACAGGAGCACATGCACGCGCTCGGCGTGCCCACCTCACGATCCCTGAGCCTCTATGTATCAAAAACAGAGACGGTGAACCGCCCCTGGTATTCGCCGGGCTCCCGTTCAACCGATCCGGATGTCATGGTATCGGAGCCCGTTGCCATCTCCACGCGCGTGGCCCCGTCGTTCATCCGGGTAGGGCAGCTCGAACTCTTCGGTCGCCGCGCCCGCAAGCAGGAAAATCCGCGGGCACTGGAGGAGCTCGAGAAGATCGTATTGCACCTGATCCATCGCGAGTATAGCGAGACGATTGATCCCTCTCTGGCCCTCGCCGATCAAGTCGTTTACCTTGCGCGTGCGTTTCGCAGCCGGCTGACCTCGCTCGTGGCCAACTGGATCCGTGTTGGTTACTGCCAGGGCAACTTCAACAGCGACAACTGTGCCGCTGGTGGCTTCACCCTCGACTATGGACCGTTTGGATTCTGCGAAGTGTTTGATCCGTACTATCAGCCCTGGACCGGCGGCGGCCAACACTTTTCATTCCTCAACCAGCCCATGGCGGCGGAACGTAACTTCTATTCATTCTGTTCCGCGGTTCGGCCACTGTTGACGGGGGATCCAGATGCGCTGCAACAGCTTGACCAGATTCAGGGTGATTTCCCTAAGGTCATGCACGAGCAGATGGAGAAGATGTGGGCTGCCAAACTGGGACTGGAGGCATTTGACGGGGCCTTGTTCAGCGAACTGGTAACGCTGATGACGCAGACACCCGTCGATTACATCCTGTTCTTCCGGGAGCTCTCCTCGGTACCAGATGACATCGAGCCGCTTAAAAAGAGCTTCTACAAGAGCCGGGCCTGTGCAGCTGACCCAGAAAGCTTCGAGAAGCGATGGTCCGACTGGCTCATCAAATGGAAATCGCACATTCGGTCTGGGTCACGGGAAGCGCTTTCCAGCCAAATGAAGCAGGCCAATCCCAAGTACAGTCTCAGGGAGTGGTTTGTCGTGCCTGCGTATCAGCAAGCGGCAGCAGGAGATTATGCATTGCTGCATGAATTGCAGGATGTCATGACGCAGCCATACGCCGAGCAATCGAAAAAGGTGGAAGAGAAATACTACAGGCTGAAGCCACCGGAGTACTTTGAACTTGGTGGGACGTCACATCTTAGCTGTTCGTCGTGAACAGTCCACGGACACCGGGTTGCGCCATCTTTGTCAGCACGTTCTGATCGTGCAAACGGTGCCCTACCATGAGAAGGACTAAACCTCTCGTACCGGGGTCATGAAGCCGGATTTTCCAGCCCTGACTGGACCTAATATGGGACAGGTCAATGAAGCTAAGATGCACAGATGAATCCTATTGACTTATACTCGTCAGTTCGGGTTTGAGACAGACTACGCGCGGAGATAGCGATGAAGGCGGTAAACGCGATAAAAACAAGACGCCGGGGCGCAGAATTGGAGCGTGCACTCCTTGACGAAGCCTGGAATGAACTGGTCGAGCACGGTTACGCCAAGTTGACGATGGAAGCGGTTGCCTCAAGAGCCGGCACGAGCCGTTCGGTCCTCGCACGGCGTTGGGATAGCAGGTTCTCGCTGACCATTGCCGCCATTCGTCAGCAATTGGCCCGGTACCCTCTGGAAGTCGCTGACCGTGGGGAAGTGAGATCAGAGTTATTGGCGTTTCTCGAGCGCGTCAGCGAACGTACTGCGGTCATTGCGGTTGTCTTTTCTCTACTCGCCAGCGAATACTTTCAGGATTCATCCTCTCCGCCACGAGAACTTCGTGAAGTGTTGATAGATGGCGAGACAAATGAGCTGGCTGCCATACTGCATAGGGCAGTGGGACGTGGCGAAATTGACTCGCAAAAATTGACACCTTCCATTAAGACACTGTTGAGCGACCTTTTTCGCCATCACGCCATTATGAATCTGTCAGCTCCTTCCAAGGAGTTACGTACATCGTGGGTTGATGAAATATTTCTGCCTCTGGTTCGCATCTGATTTCGCTTAACCGGTTTTCGCACAAACGCATTCTCGACGGGGGCGCCTGCTAAAAAATCGTTGACGAAACGCTGAATTTAAAAGGCAGTGCCGGCCCGGGACATTCATCGGGAGCTATCTTGCTGGCTGCCTTTTCCAAGCCGAAACATTTCTTCTCCCGCCCGCCAATAATGCAGTGCCGACCAAGCCTTAACCGCAGACACCATGACCAGCGCCCACTTCAGGCTCTCGACCACGCCTCGGCTCTGCAGCACATCGCTCAGAAGACCGACGACGAACGCGCCCATCGAGATACCCAATCCGTTAACGCAGAACAGGGTTACGGCAGACGCAAAACTGTACGTTTCCGGCCCCACTCTGGCGTGGACGGTGGCGAATGTCGGGCCGATATAGAAGCAGCTTAGCAACACCGCGATGGCGAGGAGCGACAGGAACAGGAAATAAGAGCTAACCAGCAGGGAAATAACCTGCGCCGCCATGGCAAGGCCCAGCACGCCTGACAGCATGTGCAGCGCGTATCCAGAGTGGCGTTTTGAGAGCCAACTGCCGACGAAACCACCCGCGAGTGTTCCTATCATGGCGAGTAGCCCGGCAATAATGCCGTAGCTCAGACCGGCGTCGGTGGCGGACAGATTAAAAGTACGCATGATATAGGCTGGAGCCCATGCGTTGATTGCCCCTGAACTGAACCCTACAAGGGCCCCTCCCACAGTGACATGCCGAATGACGGGACACCGAAGTAAACCAAGTACGCCTCGACGAACGCTCGTACGTGCCCGGGCCGTCAATACACGTGCAGGTTCCCGTACGGTTGCGATCAGCAGGATCGAAAGAAACAAGCCCAAGCCGCCGATAACGACGAAAGCCATACGCCAGCCAAAACGGTCGCCGATGTAGCCACCCGCCGCAAAAGCAACCAGTGCCCCCGCAGCTACCCCAAAGGAATAAACGGCGATGCCCTTAGCGTGTGACCGCCGTGGAATATAGTGAGCGATGAGTGAGTGAGCTGCAGGTGTAAGCGCCGATTCGCCAATTGCCACACCTACACGTGTGAGAGCAAAGCTCGCAAAACTACCGGCGAAACCTGCGAATGCGGTGAAGCCGCTCCACACCGTGATCGCAACGCCGATGATTCCAATGCGACTCCTCCTATCGGATAGTCTTGCAATGGGGATCGCGCAAATGGCGTAAGTTAAGGAAAATGCGGGACCAGTAATCAAGCCGATCTGCATATCGCTGAGAGCGAGATCCTCCTTGAGCGCCTCTACCAGGATATAAGGTAAGCGAGCGTCAATCGATGCCAACAATTGGCAGAGCATGAGTATTGCGACAACATACCACTTGTAGGCTGTGCTCACTGAGGGCTGCCCACGGCTCTCCATACCAGTAGGTTTTAAGTACATCCTGCGGCCTCTCGACAGATCGATACTTGTCTAGTTATACAGGCGCCGCGATCGGTACACGGCGATCATTGAGCATCAACCTTTTTGTGCGGTGTTACGGATCACTAGAACCTATAAGTCACGCCTACCAAAGCCCGCGCTTGCGTTTTGGTCTCAACAAAAGGGCTATCGTATGCAGTGTTCATAAGCTGGCTGCCCTCAATTGCACCGCCGACTCCCCAGTCAGCACTGAGTTCATACCGAAACGCCAAGCGGAGCGAGACATCCTTGAACCCCGCTGAGGGTTCATATAGCGGTAGTCCAGAGTTTGCGGCGCGCGTGCCATCGACACCGAAATAGCTGTTCATGTATTGTTCGTCCCCCCAGTTTGCGGCAATGCTGGAGACGATCAGGAATCTTTCGGTAAGCTGATAGGGATAGGCGATGCGCGCCGTGGCGATGAGACCCCGCTCTTCTTCGGACAGCGCCTGCGTACCGGACACCGTTGCAGTTATTCCGTATAGCTCCGTTGAAATGAACACTCGACCGCCCAGCTCAGAATCCAGTTCGCCGATACCCTCGGGCACATCGTCTTCGTCATAGCCCTGCATCCATGACACGCTTGCGCCAACTGTAACCCGACGCCCCTCATACAGATTCAGGCCAATACCGTCTCCGGTCTTCGCAAAGAACCGCCATTGTTTAATGTCCACCAAAGGAACAGGCTCCGCACGATAGTCTTCAGAACCCTGAAAGCGGGGAAGGGCTGCCGATCCAATACCTACAGCCACGTGATCTTCTTCCTTCGCCACGGCAGGCAGTTTCCAAAGCAGCAGTACAACCAAAAGTAGAGGTCCTTTAGGGCCCAAGGAGGGGCAGCAGCGCAGTGTGTTTGGGCAGGGCATACCAAGATCTCCAATATAAGATACGTTTAAGTATCCTAAATTGGAGACCTATAAGCGGTCAAGATACGTTTGCGTATCCTATTGCGGGGCGTGGCATCGCTTACCTAACGGCCACCTACTTAATATAAGATTCACATTCGTATCTTGACTTAGCGCTGCCAGCTCGTTTAACTAAGATACGATAATGAATCTTAAAGGTGTGGCTCAGGATAGCCGCCATAGATCGAGTCGGGACCAATGATACTGGCGGAGTGCAGTCGATATAGTTGGCGAGCCGGTTTGGGGGTGCCATTAACATACAATGAAACCAGATTTTTGGAGGTTGCGTTCATGACATGGGACCCCGCTAAAGAATGGGCAGGCTACGTCCCCACTAGGCCATTCGAAGAGTATTCCAAGCAGTATGAGGACTTCTTCAAAATGAGGCGTCAGGACGGCATCATCGAACTGCGTCTCCATACCAACGACGGTCCATATCGGCATACCCACGCCGCTCACAGTGCATGGTCGAGGGTCTGGCAAGACGTCGGGAATGATCCTGACAACCACGTGCTGATCATCACAGGGACGGGGGACAAGTGGATGATCGGTGACCCGAAAGGGCTGAACCCCAAACCCGCATCCGATCTCGATCCCGAACATACGTTCCGGAGACTGATGGACGGATGGAAGCATATCGAGAACTTTATCTACGGGATTGATATCCCAACCATCGCTGCCGTGAACGGCCCCGGAGTGCACACCGAATTCGGCATTCTATGCGACGTCACACTGGCGGCGCCCGATGCCGATTTTATGGATCCACATTTTTGGCTGGGCAGCCCTCCCGGGGATGGCCAAGCGATGGCCTTGCAGGCTTTAATGGGGCAGAAGCGGTCCGCTTATTATATTTATGGTGCGAAGTCGATTCCGGCACCGAAGGCTGTTGAGTTCGGAATCGTCAACGACATATTCCCACGCGAGGAGCTGCTCGAGAAAGCCTGGGAGCTCGCGCGATTCATGATGTTGCGCCCGCGCTATACCCGGTGGGCCACCCACAACATCCTGTCGCGACATTGGAAAAAAGCACTGGCACAGGATTTCGGCTTTCATATGGCGCATCAGATGCTGGCAAATGTAGCAAGCAAGTCGATTGTGCCTGATCCGGAACTCTTGAAGTCACGAGATCCTATTTAACGTTCTATCTGCGCTCGACTTAGTCTTAAGCGAGAAAGGAATCCGCGCTGAAACAGCGCTCACGATGCTGGAGTTACCGCTATGGAACACGAAAAACATACTGACACGAGCGGCTTCATGGATCCGCCTGAACATGAGGATCTACTCATGAGCCGACGACACCTGATCGCCTTAGGATTAGGGGCTGTCGCAGCGTCTACGGTCCCTTCATCCGTCACTGCGGAATTGGAGTCGGGGCAGGGCAACGCCAACGTTACAACGACGTACCTTTGGGAATATGCCTACGCTTACGAATAAAGTCAGGTTCGGCCATGGGCGCTCGTTTGGCATCGCAGGCTCCAGATCGCAAACTGACGGGCCACACGTCACTGATTTGAGAGCGTTGAAGGGCCAGAGAATCCGATTGCTTGCTTCGTTCGTTCGGATATCGCCCGTGATTGGAGTGGTGGCCAAACATCAATAGTTTATTAACCTGAGCAACGAAAAGAAGAACTAAAAGGGTCAGGTAATCACTACCGCCCCATCCAGGCAGCCGAGGAAGCCTGACTCTACCCAACAGAGCGGTAAACAACGGCGGGATTACATCTCCAACCGACCTGAAACTGCCCATTTTCCCCACAGAGTTCTATACTGCCGACCGATCATCGGCAACCAACATAGCTTGAGCAAGCGTCCACGAGATTTGAGGCAAGCCCTGCCAAGCCAACCATAGTTACCCATAAGGCATTATGAAAGTTCCAAAACGGTTACAACCACTGGTCGACGACGGCCTGGTGGACGACGTCCTGTACCAGTTGATGAGTGGTAAGGAAGCGCAGGTCTATGTCGTGCGCTGCGGTGACACGACGCGGTGCGCCAAGGTCTTCAAAGAGGCGCAGAAACGCAGCTTCAAGCAGGCCGTGGAATACCAGGAAGGCCGAAAGGTCCGCAACACACGGCGTGCCAGGGCCATGGGCAAGAAAACCCGGTACGGCCAGAAGGAACAGGAAGATGCCTGGCTCAATGCCGAGGTGGATGCACTGTATCGACTGGCGTCCGCCGGCGTCCGCGTGCCTGAGCCGTTCGGGTTCGTGGATGGTGTCTTACTAATGGAACTGGTCGCCGATGAAACCGGGGAAGCAGCGCCTCGCCTCGATGATGTCACGCTCAGTCAGGAACAGGCGGTCGATTACCACAGCCGTATTATCGGGGAGGTGGTTAGCATGCTGTGCGCCGGGCTGGTCCACGGTGACCTGTCCGAGTTCAACGTATTGGTGGATCCTCAGGGGCCGGTGATTATCGACCTGCCGCAGGCGGTTGATGCGGCCGGCAACAACAACGCTGAGCGCATGTTCCAGCGAGACGTGAACAACATGCGTCGGTATTTTGGCCGCTTTGCCCCGGAACTGATGAACACCAATTACGCCGGCGAGATCTGGGACCTGTACGAATCCGGTAAACTGCATCCTGACAGCCCGCTAACGGGGATGTTCCAGGACGACGAAACCGCTGCCAACGTGGACGAGATCATGGACGTCATCGACGCGGCCAAAGAGGAAGAGCAGGAACGCCGGGAACGTCAGCAGGACGACGAAGACTAGTCCGTTCGCCGCGCTACCAGGCCAGCCAGATAACATGGCGGGCGCCCTTGCCCGGCCGGTGGGCCCTGACCGTGACCGGATCCACCGACAGCCCAGCCCGCCTGAGTCGCTCGGTAAAGGCCGGGTCCTGGCCCGCAGACCAGTAGGCCAACACACCCTCTGGCGTCATGGCCGCCTGGGCCGCCGCAATGCCGGCGCTGGTATAGAGCCAGTCGTTTTCCTTACGGGTCAGGCCCTCTGGCCCATTATCTACATCCAGCAGAATCGCATCCCAGCTTTGCTGCGATGAGCGGATCAGTTCAGCCACGTCACCGATATGAATCTTTGCTCTCGGATCACGCAATGGATAACCCGCAGCCTCACCCAAAGGCCCGCGATTCCAGGCTTCAACCTCCGGCACCAACTCGGCCACGACGACCTCCGCATCAGCCCCCAGTGAGGAGAGGGCCGCCGCCAGGGTAAAGCCCATACCCAATCCGCCAATCAGTACTCGCGGAGCCGCGTGGTCGGCCAGGCGCTCGCAAGCCAGGGTGGCCAGGGCATCCTCGGATCCGTGCAGGCGGCTGTTCATCAGTTCACCGGAGCTACCAGCAATGCGGATAGAGAACTCGTCATTGCGCCTTAACAAACGTAGCTGAGTAGCCTTGCCAGGGATGCTCGCAGTGCCGATCTGCTCAAAACGCGCCATAAAAAACCTCTACAGCCGTGGATGCCAAAGAAGCTTGCCAGAGTACACGTCCGTGGCATAGAAAGCCTTCTCTTCTTTTAGCTGCTGGTGAAGACGATCAGAAAACAAAAAGGGATGTTCAGGTATTGAAATGATAATTGTCAGAGCACCAGTTGAATAAAAAGATAAGGAAAGATGGTGGACTAGCGGCCGTGGCACTTAGCAATTCAACGCCTGACCCCTTGAGCTTCGAGCTGGCTTGAAAAACGGTCGTTGCGACCGTGATTTTTGGGAGGCCTGCATAAATAGCTTCATTTCTTATCTGTATCAACGGGTTGGCGTACTACCGAAAAAACGGGGATATCGGTCGTGACGACCGTTTTGCCGTCTGTGACGTTCTGTTCAATTGTGTCGCTAGCGTTGACGTGCCGGGCGTTGCGGGCTAGTTTTGATTGAAATTGGGAACGGAGATATCGGTCGCTGGGATATCGGTCTTGGGGACTCATATACAAATGTTATAAATCAGGGAGTAGCCATTGATGGAATGGCGCAAGGACGAGTACCTAATCACTGACGATAGATCCAAGGTACAACTGGCGGTTGTCCACCGATTGCTCGCCGCAACCTATTGGGGTGATCGCCGTCCCAGAGAAATAGTTGATCGTATGGTTGCTGGTTCTATCTGTTTCAGTCTCTACCATGGCTCTAAACAGATTGGGTTTGGGCGAGCCGTCACCGATAGCACTACGTTCACCTGGGTGGCGGATATTGTGGTTGAGCCCGAATTTCGCGGCGCCGGCCTGGGTAAGTGGATTATGGAATGTTTGCTAGAGCATCCGGCCATCAAAGGAACCCAGTTGGTGTTGCAAACTCGAGATGCACAAGGGCTATACGAGCAGTTTGGGTTCTCTGAAAACACTGCTCTCATGAGCACCAAAGTCACTGATTTATAACAAGGCCAGGCACGCGACGGCTACTACATTGCGGCTTCGCCTCCATTCCGTAGCCGCGCATGCTGGCTGGCGTTATGAGGGAAAAGCGTGGTTATGCCCAAATTACGAGTAGTTGCCTTTTCCGTCCTGTTTTTCGGAGTAGCCTTCTCGGCCGTCTCTCTCGTTTTCTATTTTGGGGATTGGCAAAGACTGGCCTTGGTTGGTTCGGCTGGGGTATTCGTTGGCTTAGTTGCTGCACCGACGATTGAGCCGAAAGCATTCAAGCATGCCTGGGCTTATGAGTTGCTGTTTGGGGCCTTGGCAGGAGCAATACTGGGGTTGGTATCCGGAGCGGGGCCGCAAGCAGCAGGTCTCGGGGCTTTATTGGGTGGCGTGCTTGGTTATCTTGCGCCCTACTGGATCAAGCATGTGCCAATCCCGTAAAGCTCATAACCAATCGCTTAAGTACGTTCCCGGCCTGACGGCCGTCCACCGGACGTCCCTGACGGGCCGCCGCTTAGCTTCGCGTTATGGCTATTAGGTAAGCATCGTTGAGCAACTTCACTGTCTACGAGCACGAAGGCAGACTTCAGCTCTCTATTGGCGAGGGCTATAAGTACTCGCCGACCTCAATACTGGCTTTCCTGCGTAAGCGGGCGAATATCGATATCTTGTCAAAGAAGTCGTGGTTGTTGACGGACGACTATCAGTGCGAATTTAGGTACAAAAACTACAATTTTGTCCTGTACACCCCGAGTGATGACGTAGACATGTGCCCCGTTCAAGATGTGCCAAGGGCTGTTGCCTCCGAATTGTACGGGTTGGTCAGCGAATACCAGCGAGTTTCAGTAGTAGAGTGGATATGCACTTGGGTGCATCTGTTTTCGCGCCCGTTCAACTATAAGCCATAACAAGCGGCATCACGGCGACCGCTTTTCCGCCGCTTCGCGGCTCCAAACCGGCGCATGTGCCGGACGTTACACGTAATTGGAGAATGACTTGAGTATATGGTGTAAACATCCCCTAAAATCGGTGCATGCGTAATTAGAGTTCTCCGGCCTACAATGAGGCAAACGGAGAGCAGCATGAAGAAATCACGGTACAGCGAGTCCCAGATCGTCAAGATCCTGAAGGAGGTCGAGGGCGGTCGCCTGGTCAAGGAAGTCTGTCGGGAGTACGGCATCTCCGACGCGACCTACTACAACTGGAAATCGAAGTACGGTGGCATGGAAGCGTCTGACGTGAAGCGCCTCAAAGAGCTTGAAGAGGAAAACCGCCGGCTCAAGCAGATGTACGCCGAGTTGAGCCTGGATCACAAACTGTTGAAGGATGTGATCGAAAAAAAGCTGTAAAGCCAGCCGTTCGACGAGAACTGGTGGATTACCTCAAGCAGGCTCACGGCATCAGCGTTCGCAGAGCCTGCCGAATCGCTGGCATCAGTGACTCTGTGTATCGGTACCAGCCCGATACCGCCCGTGATGAGCCGGTGATTGCAGCGCTTCAGAGCGCCACTGAACGCTATCCTGCCTACGGCTTCAGCAAGCTGTTCAAGGTGCTGCGTCGATGGGGGCATGCCTGGAATCACAAGCGGGTCTATCGACTGTACCGCGCGCTCAACCTGAACAAGCGACGACGGGGTAAAAAGCGGCTGCCAACCCGAAATCCTGAACCGCTGGCCGTCCCCAGCACAGCGAATCATTGCTGGTCCATGGATTTCATGAGCGACAGCCTGTTCTGTGGTCGCCGGTCCCGAACGTTCAATGTGGTGGATGACTTCAACCGGGAGGTCCTTGCCATCGAGATTGACCTGAACCTGCCAGCCCCGAGGGTCATCCGGGTCCTGGAACGCATCATCGCCTGGCGAGGTTACCCGGCCAGACTACGCATGGATAACGGCCCGGAGTTCATCTCCATCGCCTTGGCAGACTGGGCAGAAAAGCACGGTATCGGGTTGGAATTTATCAAGCCCGGTAAGCCGACCCAGAACTCCTACGTGGAACGCTTCAACCGCACTTACCGGGACGAGATCCTGAATATGTATGTCTTCCGGAATCTCACCGAAGTCCGGCAGCGAACCGAGTCGTGGATGGCCGAATACAACGACGAACGTCCCCACGATTCACTGGAAGACCTGACGCCATGGGAATATCTGGCGAGACACCAACAGACGGAAAACTCTAATCAGCGGTGCAACTAAAACAGGGATGTTTACAATAGGGGCCCTTATAGCAGTGTTAATAATGAAGGCGCAGAAGTGGCCGCCTATGTTAACTAGTTAGGTGGGGGATTGTGGACTTTCCCCGATGCAGTGGACAATCCCTAGCCTATGATTAGTGTCTAGAACAACAATTTTATTGAACAGGGTGAGGTAGTATCGGTCTGTAGGGTGAGGGGCTTTGAATTATACAGACTCAACGGGCCGGGCGGCCTCAGGTAAGCGAACAATGATGACTCACAGTTTACTGGTTCGAGTACTCAGGTCCCATTCTGGACGGAAGTGGCCATTTCATTCTCCCTGAACAGATGGCCCTATTGTATCGCTTAAGTACTACAGAATAAGTATCAGGGCCAGTCATAAAGCTTACTAAGCTGAAAATGGTTAAGCCAGAGGCAAGCAGGGCACCCGATCATTTCCGGGCTTGGAAAACTTCGACAGTGCCGATGGCAGCTCACAGTAGAACTCGCCATCGACATTCACTGACATTCTGACTTTGAGTAGATCCGTTATTTCATGATCACAGTAACACAACGTCCCGGTCTCGAAGTTCGGCATCATTTTTCGCTTTGCCCGGTACCGTTAACCGTAGCCAAGGAAAAGTGTAATACCAAGCTCAGAATTACAACGACTTGAGCCTATTCTTCTCTCACCGGAGGAGTAGTTTCTTCGATAAACCTTTGGCTGGAATCGTAAATTTTTTGTATTGCCGTCGGGTCCGGCGCTGATAAAGCGTTTAGAACTGACTCAGCGTCCACGATTATCTTCTTGGCAGACGATACGTACTTTGAACCCTGGCAATTACCCTTCCTTGCATCATCCGTAAGGGCAGTGGTATCGCCAGTTCGCAAAGCTTCAGCGGCTATACTGACAAAGTTTTCGCACCGGCGCACTTCTTCTATCTCAGCGCTTACTATATCTAACGCCAAAATAGTAGAGCTGAGTAAGTAGCATATGCTCATAATACCGCCGATTATCGGGAGCACAAATCCAATTCCACCGGGCGTGACTTTTCCGATATAACTAACAACATTTCCAAAATTCATAGATACCCCTTAACTAAAAGTTAGATGTAGCACATGCTACATCTAACTCATGAGGGCTAGACATACAGATTAAAAGGTTAATATTCAAATATTTTGATATCATGCTAGTAAGAAGATTTCTTTGAATACGCTATTATAAAAAAATAAATTATCTGATTGAATAGGCGTCACATTTGCGAATTTAGGTGGCTATGAAAGTTACTTTGTAGCTTATGGACTTTTGGTAGTTGGTCACAGCAAGCTGTACGCACTAATTGCACTTTAGTGACTTAATGAACCCGCCTGTAACGGTCATGCACATCCACTGATCTCTTTCTTAAATTGCGTTCTCGACAACACAGACACGCTGGAAGAATCCAGTTGTCGAATGGAGACAGTAAAGTCATTCAAGGTTGAGGGGTAGGGCATTGGCCAAAACGTTCTTGGAATTGACCTGCCGCCAACGAGTTTGATGTTATTGTCGCGCCAAAGACGAGCCAATCGGCACCTGCTCGAGTTCTCCTTCTCCATACCCTTACGCTGCTAACTCCCTCCAGCAGTTCGGCGAGTTCTCTTTCCGAATGACTTTATTAGCAAAAAGTAACCTCGCCAGACTCTGTCCTGTTCTCTTTCCGTCTCAAAAATTTGTAAGCCATTGACTCCAAATATAATTATTTTTTTGTGATAATGCGTAAAAAAGCGACATGCTGAGTTGACATCGGTCGTTTTTGAAACTAGTTTATTAACGAAAATTAAGTCTCAGGGACGACCCTACATGACGCAGGACGCGATTCGGGGAGGTGTTGTTGCCTTCCTATGCCTTGCCGCAACCACCTTGCCGGTTGGAACTGTTTCCGCCGCCGACACCTATGCGACCAAATACGGTCTTGGTCCTGACAAGTGGGCGACGGCTTGGTTGTTCTCCCGCTTCGTTGATACTGATGCCCAGCTTGAGGTGATCGACCCCGATGCCGAATTCTCGGCCGGCGCTGTTCCTTTCGATGATCCAACTGCCGATACCGACTTTCAGCGCACCAGCGAAGTCTCAGCTTTCCAGGGCGTCGCACGCCATTTCAATCTTGATGATCCGATCGTCCGTCGCATGGAGGACATCATCTATGAGATGGAAGTCGCGTTCTGGCAAACCGACACATCAATTCAAACAGACCTGGTCGAGCATGGTTTTCGCCGCCTGCAAGAAGAAAACGGTCGCACGAATGTACCCCCCGAGTGCTACCTAAAGTTCTTCGACAGTGTGGCATCGGCGCTAGACGCGCATCCGAAGGGTGAAGCCTTCCCGTTGGAGGCCCTGGTCAGCGACTGTGAGGTCCAATCTACCGACCAGCCACGCACGGTCGCCCAGCAGTCGACCAGCAAGGATGTCGGTGAAGTCGGGCTGGAGGCGGTCCTCGCCGCTATCGAGCAAGGCAAGCGCGTGGTATTTGTCGACGTTCGGGAACCCAGCGAGTTTCACGAACAGCACATTCCGGGCGCTCTCAACATTCCCATTCGTGATCTCGATGAATCGACGGTCGGCAGGATTGGTCCTGCGGACTACGTGGTCAGCTACTGCGTGAAGGATTTTCGAGGCTACGAAATGGCCAAACTACTGGCCCGTGCCGGAGCACAGAACTCCGTGATTATGAATCCCTACGGACTAAAAGGCTGGGTCAGTTCAGGCCTGCCGGTAGCCGGAACCCACGCGCTGTCTTCAGACGAGGCAGATCGCCAGCTGAAGGATTGCGTCTCAGACCGCAATTGTTTGATGAGGTAAACGCGATGGAACGCAGAAAAACGGCGTATCTGATCACGGCACTGATGTTCCTGGTCCCCCTGGGTTTGTGGTTGTACACCACCGGCAACCCGGTCTTTTACTTCGTGGAAGAGGCACCGCCAGGGCAGGGGCTGTATGTCATCTCCAAAGGTATTGCGCTCGTTGCCTTGAGTCTGTTCTGGTTTCAGTGCGTCGCGGCGCTGACCAAGACCACACCCAACATCTCCGGCTTCTTTCGCCTGTCGTTGCGCGCGCACCGGTTAGTGGGTACCACGCTTCTGGCATTGATCTTCATTCACGTGCTGCTGTTCTTTCTGGCGGTCACCTTACGCAGCGGCCACCTCGCTTTCGGCGTCTTGATCCCCCAGTTCGACGCGGGCTTTTACAACTTCTATGTGTCTCTAGGCGCCATTGCACTCATCGTTCTAGCCATCGCCATCGTTGCCGGGATCATGCGGACGAAGTACCGGAATGCGGTAACTACCTGGTTGCATCGTCTGTGGTTTGTAGCCTTCGGCCTGATCTTCCTGCATGGCGTGAACATCGGCACTGAAACCCGCCTCGGCATCATGCTCTACGTGTACTACTTCATTCTGGTCAGTGTGGCGTTCCTGGCGGCGAACAATCTGTTCTATGGATTGCGCCGCAAACTTGCGATTACTCGCAAGGCTGGAGTGTTAGGGGATGGTTAAGTTGTCCCTCACACGCCGCGTCTGCTACCTCCTTTTAGCCGGGTGCTCGCTCTGCCTTGCCACCGGTGCCAGCGCAGCGGACCAGCGGGTAGTCCTTACGGCATTGGTGGATGGCCAATGGGTGCTTTACCACAGCACCGATTTCGTTGATTGGCAGGCATTGGACATCAAGGGGGAGCCCCGAACTCCGGCGATCGATCAGAAGGGCGAGAAAATCGCCTTCATCAACGTCGATGGCGCGTTGGAGCAGGTCCAGGTCGCGAACGGTAATCGCCAGAAACTAACCGATGGACAGACGCTGTCGCTTACCCACCCGTCATACGACGACGAGGGCAACCTCCTTGTGGTGCGGCTGATTGACGGGGCCAGCGTCAACACCGAAATCGGCGTTGTCAGCCTTGAGGGCGACTACCGACCGGTCCATCAACAACGCTCCGCGCATTTCGAGCCCGTGTTCGCGCTGGTGCCCGAGGCTTCGATCTACTTCAGCCATGTGAGTTGCACGGTGGCCTGTGGTCATGTGATCCAGGAAATTTGGCGCCGTGATCTGGTATCCGGTACAGCACAACAAGTCACGCTCCTGAACAGCACCTCTCGCCAGCCCACAGTAGGGCCTAAAGGTAAGGTCGTCTTCTCCTCCAACAAAAACGGTACCTACGACATCTGGTTGGTGACTCCGACCGGCGACGTGCGAGCGGTCACCAACGGGCCTGACTTCGACAGTCAGCCCAACCTGTTAAGCAACGGTGATGTCCTGTTTATTCGTCACTCCCAGAAGGGCGCGTCGCTCATGCGCTTGGAGAATGGAAATGACCAGGCCGCACCTGTAGCGCTTCCGTTTTCGTTTGATGATCTCAAAGATTTGAAGGTGAGCCTATGAGATGGACCCAGGCTGTGAGGTTCACACTATTTTTAGCACTGGTCGTGGTGCCACTTGGCGCCGCGGCTGCCGTCGAGCTGCTACCCAACGGCACCGAGGCCTTCAATCCGTCGAAAGGCGACTCGATGCCCATTCCCTTTTCGATGGACGTAGCCGGAAGTGTCCGGATCACGCTCTACACCGGCGATGGAGACGCGATCAGGACGCTAGAGACGGAAACCGATTCGGCGGGAAGCTATAAGGTGGTGTGGGACGGCAAAGATGCGTCGGGCGCTATCGTGCCGAACGAGGCATATATTCCCGTCCTGCAATGCGTCTGTGACGGTGGGTTGGTGACGGTCGATCCCAGAGCGACCAGCGGGGGTTACCCGGTCGAAATCGGCAACGTTCAACTCGACCCGGACGGCTCCATCAGCTACCAAGTACCGGAAGCCGCGCGGGTCTTGGTGCGCGTGGGTATTAAGGGTGGCGCTCTGGTGCGCTCGCTGGCCAACTGGGAGCCGCGAACTGCCGGTCGGCATCGACAGAACTGGGACGGGGTGGATGGGGCTGAGCAGAGCCTGTTAAATCATCCAAAGCTCGCCTTGATGGTACGGGCCTTTGCCTTGCCGGATTACGCGATTCAGACCTACGGCAATCACCAAACATCCTACCGGGCCTACCGCGAACAACAGGATTGGGCGCTACCTACGGCCGATTTCAGCGACGTCCGGCTGGAACGCGACGGCGTTCGGATTGCGCGAGAGTCACAACTCCCCATCAGTCTGTTGCGCAACCCACAAACCCTTTTCAAGTTTGACACCGAGGAAATGGAAAACGGGGTCCCCGTCGTTCGCGGGCCAATCACGTTTCGCGTGGACATGGCGCAAGGGGACAAATGGGTGATGCAGCAAAGCCTGTATGAAGTCGCCTTCTTTCTCGATTACCAATTTGTTTCAGAAGAAGAAACGGGTTACACGCCGTTGAGCTGGCGCTGGGCCGGGAATGCAGAACCTGGTCTTCACACTATGACCGTAAACATCTCGGGGCTATGGGGACAAGTCGGTGTAGGCACTGTCAAGTTCCTGGTTAAAGAGTAGGGCAGACGTTCTTCATAGCACCTTTGTCGTGTTTCTGTAGAGGGATCGACTATGCGTTGGGTAGGGAAACAGCGAACAAGAAATAAGACGAATCGTACGGCGAACTGGGCGCCGGCTGTCGTGGCCGCAGGAGTGGTCGCGTGGTCAGGCTCGGCCCAGGCCACTGACGGCGATTGGTGGTGGGTCTTTGGCGACGATATCGCGCCGGTTTTCGAAAGTGCGACACCTGAGCAGGGATCCGCGCTGAGCGATTCATCGGTCTCGGTCGAGTTCAGCGTTTACGACCCGTGGCGCTTTGGTTTCCGCACCAGTCGTCTTGATCGCAACTCCATACAGGTGTCGTTGAATGGCCAGCCTTATACGAATGTCCAGTTCGAACCCGACGGCTTAAGCCAATGGTTTCCGTGGATTATCCCGATCAAGGGCCGCGTCGAGATCCATCCCGGCGACGCCTGGGCTGACGGTCCCCAGAACTTTATCGTGTCGATTGCCGACAAAGCCGGTAACCGGGGCAGCGCGGAGCTGTCCTTTCTCATCGATACACAAGGGCCAACGGTGGCCCGTGTGGCCCCGGCCCCTGGGACGCCGATCAAGGATCCGCTCGCCACGCTGCTACTTGGGCTAGATGACCTCCATTCGGACATAGACTGGAATAGCCTCAGTGTTCAGGGCGCCCCCATACCAACGGTGGTTGCCAATTACGATGCGGCCTCAGGGCTGATTGAACTGCGTCCTGAGGGGGAGTGGGCCGAGGGCGAGCAAACCATTGAGTTCACGCTTGGTGACACCCTGGGTAATATCACGACGCAGACGTTGAGCTATGAAGTGCAGCCGGATGTTGGGCTCTCGGCCGCGATCGACGCAGACCCGATGAGCGGCAGTGCGCCGCTGACGGTGTCCTTCTCACCGGAAATCGAAACGAATACCGCCATTGAGATCTACCGGTGGGACTTTAACAACGACGGCGTCTTCGATCGCAGTGAGCCGATCGGCCGTGATCAAACCTACACCTTCAATGCGCCAGGCTCCTATCCGGTCAGACTGCAGGTGACGGACAGTGCCGGTGAGACAGTTGATGCCGTGGTCACCATCGAGGTCGATAACGCACCGCCGGTGGTCTCTGCGGAAGCGCAACCTTCGAACGGCGCGCCGCCTTTACTGGTCAGTTTTTCAGCTACGGCGTCAGATGACGACGGCATCGACACCTACGAGTGGGACTACGATGGTGACGGGGTCTACGATGCCTCGACACCGACAGGCAGTTCCGAGTTCACCTATTCAGGAGAAGGTCAGTTCCAGCCCCGGATCCGGGTCACCGATACCTTGGGTGCGGCTACCGAACTGGCGATACCGTCCATCTCCGTGCGCGTGGTCGAAGGCGCGCCAACGGTATCGGGCTCGGCCACGCCATCATCCGGCAAGGCACCGTTAGCGATCCAATACAGCGCATCGGCAACAGACCCGGATGGATTGCCGATTACGGAATGGGCGTGGGATTTCGATGGTGACGGGACCGATGATTACTCCTCAGCTGACAGCGCCACGGTCTCCCATACCATTCAGTCGCCCGGCACGTTCTATTCCCGCATTCGGGTGACCGCTGAAGACGGGGGCTCCAGTGAGGATTTCGTGAAGGTCACGGCGACACCATCGTTCTCCTTGTCCTTGTCCCGCGACACGATCGACACGCAATTGGCCGAGAGCGTCCAAGTCAATACCTCACTCGGGGGTGACACGGAAGTCAGCGTGGTGATGGAAGACCCGGCAGGCCGCCTGGTAAGCACGCTCGTGCCCTGGCAAGTGCGTCCAGCCGGGGAGTACACCGATACCTGGGATGGACGCGACGCCAGTGGGGCGTTCGTATCGGAAGGGGAGTACCGTGCCGTCTTGCTCTACCGCGTCGATGGTGTCGAGAAACGGTATGACATCGGCCTGTCCACGGGCGGCCGTGAATACAACCCGCCTCGCAACCGCTTGCCCAGCCGCTTTTCTCCCTTCGATGGGGATCCGCTGGATATCACCTTCACGTTGAGTGAAGCCTCAGAGGTCACCGCGTTTGTCGGTCGCTTCAACGTAAACACGCGCCTGGTCACCTTCTACCAGCGCAAGCCTCTCGGCCGCGGCAGCCATACCATCACGTGGCACGGAGAGAACAATGACGGGGAACTGATCCATCCGCCCGGGAACGACAGTTTCCTGTTCGGCATCTTTGCCTTCTCGCTTCCGGATAATGCCGTCTTCGTCAAGAGTGGCGTGCATGCCAGCAACGTCTCCGCCGCCCCCTCTATTTTCGATCCGACCCGGATTAGTGGCGAGACGGACGGGCCCTCCGCCATCAGTTTCGAACTGAGCCGTGCCGGTTCCGCGGAGATGACGATCTACGATGCCGACACCGGGGCCTTCGTCACTCGCAACGTGTTCACCGGCCTGGCCCAAGGGGCCAACACCGTGCCCTGGGATGGCAAAGACGCGGCGGGCACCTATGTCGCACCGGGCACCTATCGGATCGGCATTCTTGGTCTCGACGAGCGTGGTTCGCGAACCATGGAAGTGTTCACCCTCCAGCGGGTCTACTACTAAGGAGAGCTCCCCATGTCGAATTTAGTGTATAGGTTCGTGTTACTGCTCGTACTGTCGGTTTCGATAGTGATGCCTGCACATGCGGGAAGTCTCGGGTCGCATGAGGAATTTGTCTATCTCGACCAGCAGGCCCGTCTGATCACGCTGGAAGGTATGAAAGCCCGGCACGATGGTCTCAATGCCTCGCTCACCCAGAGCGAGCTGATGAAGATCGATGAGGCGACCCGTGAAGAGATCATTGCGCTCTTTGCCGAACACGGGGTCACGCCGAGCCAGCATGCGGCGTACGGCAGCCGCCATGCTGAAGAAATAGAACAGTGGCTCGAGAACCATCCCTCCTGGAACGTAATTTACGATGACCTGCAGCGGGAATTCGACTCGCTGTCCGCGGCGATGAGGTAAGACATGGACGTTCAAAAACACTTCAAGAAAACGAAGGGCGCCTCCACGTTGTACGGTGTATTCGCCGCGCTCATGGTGCTCTTCACAACCCTGGCGGTGACTACGCCGGCCTTGGCCTATCACTTCCCGTGGGATCAGGGACACGACACCTTCGACTGGAACGACCCCAATGACCCCGGTCCCTGTGAAGGTCCGGAGTGCGATCCCTGCAAAAGCACGGGGTCGCCAGTCTACATCCCCACCGGACATTTCGTCTGGACTGAACAGGATATTCAAATACCCGGCCGCCCAGGCCTCTCGATCTCCCGTACCTACAATTCGAACGATCCGAAGGTTGGGATGTTCGGGAATGGCTGGAGCTCCAATTGCGATTCCGTTGCCATCAAGACCGTTGATTGGGAAAAAGGTAGCGAGGGCGGCACCTTGTCGGCCACCACCTACTTGCTTCGTGAACCCAATGGCAAGCGCTACTCATATACTCTCGGAGAGAACGGTCAAGTCGAAGCACCGACCGGTCGTGATGACCAGGTAGAGCTTCTGTCGGGCGGGGAGATCAAGCTATCCGCACAGTCCGGCAGCTATCGAATCTACAATGCCAGCGGCCAACTTCTGGAAGATGCCGCGCCCTCGGGCGAGTCGATCAGCTACGAATACGATGATACCGGCCGCCTGGTCCGCATGGCTGCATCGTCTGGCGCCTACCTCGACTTCGACTATAACCCGCAGGGATTCGTCGGCTCTATTACCGATAGCGCCAGTCGCCAATGGCAGTATTTTTACGATACCGATGGAAATCTGGTCCAAGTTCAGGATCCAACGGGGGGTTCCTGGGACTATGCCTACCAGCCCTACAGCCCACCTGCTGACGCACAGACCTACCACCAACTCACCCGAATCACCGATCCTGACGGTGTCGTGGTTACCGACGTGGCCTACAACGGCACCCGTGTGGCCAGCTATACGTCGGGCGAGAATACCTACTCCTATAGCTACAACGTTAGCCAGAAAACCGTAGTCAAAACCGATAGCGTCGGCGCTACCTGGACCTTTGTCTACGATGAGGACGCGGTCATTACCAAGGTCACTGCCGCCGATAATACCAGTGAGCAGTACGTCTACGACGATGATGGCAATATGGTCAATTATATCGACCAAGCCGGTAATGAGTGGCTGTCCACCTATGATGAACAAGGGCGGCGGTTATCGTTCACGGATCCGCTTGGCAACACCGAGCAATGGTCCTATGGCTCGGATCAGCTTTATCCGACAACAGCGACGTCGCCCACGGGGCGTATTACAAATGCCAGTTACGACGACAATGGAAACATAGCCTCTCTAACAGACCCTTCCGAAGCCACTACCCAATTTACATGGAGTGAGCGAGGCTTCATTCAGTCAGTACGCAATGCGTTAGGCCAACAGACGACGTTTGAGACGGACGCTTCGGGATTACCAATCTCGGTAACGCAACCTGACGGTAAAACCGGACAGATCAGCTACAACACAGCTGGGCACATCGTCAGCGTGAGCGACAATACTGGTGCGGCTTACGTTATCGAAAGAGATGCATTGGGGCGCACGCTCAAAACGATTGAACCTTCTGGGCGTACCTTAACCTACCAGCGCAACGGCGCCGGCGACTTAGTGGCGTTGACGGACGGCAAGGGACAGACCACAAGTTATACCTACGATGAATATGGCCGACTCGTTTCCGAGACACTGAGCGACGGGCGCCAGCGCAACTACACCTACCGTACCGACAACCTGCTTAAAACCGTTACCGAACCTGACGGCTCGGTCGTGACGTTCACCTACGATAACGTCAAGCAGTTGCGCTCCTTGTCTCGCAACGGAGAGACGACCACCTACGATTACAACGCGCGAGGCCTGCTGACCGAGGCTTCAAACAACGTGGGCGTGGTCAAGCGAAGCTACGATGACGCCGGACGACTGGTTACTGAGCAGGTCAACGGAAAGGTCGTCACCTACACCTACAACGCAGAAAATGAAGTGGTGTCGGTTTCGGCGTTGGGCGAAACCCGTAACTACGAGCGTGATTCGCGTGGCCTTCTAACCACCATGGTCGCGCCCGAGGGGCAATATGACTTCGGCTATGACGCGCTGTCTCGACGTACCTCTCTGTCGATGCCGAACGGCCAGAGTGTTTCCTATAGCTACAACATCTCTGGCCAGCCCACCAGCATCAGCCATTCCGGTCCCTATCAGAACGACCTGCAGTACAGTTACAACACGCGCGGGCTGATGAGTAATTACTCAGGCAAGGACGTCTCGTGGAGCTATGGATACGACCCGGACGGCCAGCTGAGTTCAGCGTCCAGCGCTCTGGCAAGCTACAACTATGAGTACGATAATGCTGGCAACCTTATCGGTGGCGTACAAGTCTACGATGCCGCCAATCGCCTGCTGGAAGATGCCGACTTCCTCTATGAATATGATCAACAGGGCAACCTCACCGCAAAAACTGATAAGGCCTCCAGTGCGACGACAACCTATCAGTGGAATGCCTGGGATCAACTATCGAAGGTCGACGTCTACGAAACAAGCGATGCTGCGACAGCGGCGCAGTCGACGACCTACCTTTACGGCCCGCTCGGTCGTCGCTGGGCGGTAACCGAGAACGGTACCAGAACCGATTACGTCTACGACGGATCGGACCGAATTGCGGCGCTGAATAGTAGCGGCAACGTCGTCGAGCGCGTCACCTTTGGTCCCGCCGTCGATGAACCATTTGCGATCACCGGAAACTCCTCTACTAACTACCTGCACGCCAACCATATCGGGTCGGTAATCGGTATCTCCTCGGGAAGTAGTACTCTCGGTGAATACCGCTATTCACCCTTTGGCCAGCACTTGAGCTCGCCGGAAGCGGAGTTCAATAATTCGTTCCGTTATGCCGGTCGGGAGTACGAGGGTGACGGGCTGTACTACAACCGGGCCCGTTACTATGATTCTGTTTCCCGCCGCTTCATCAGTGAAGACCCACTGGGCACGTTCCCCGGCAATACCAACCTTTACATCTACGCACAGAACAACCCCGTGCACGGTGTGGACCCGAGTGGGCAGATTGTCTGGTTCGCGATACCTGTCCTTTATGGCGCTGTTGAGGTTGGGCTTTCGATATACGATGCTTACGATACGGTCTCCACGATCACCGATCCCTGCCGCACAGCTGGCGAAAAGTGGGCCGCAGGAGGGCTATTTGCCCTTGGCGCGATTGCGCCTGGTGGGGGGTATACGGCCGCTGATGATATTGGTCGGGCGGTTGCGAAAAGCGGAAACTTACCTAAACCGCCAACTGGCGCAGGCTCTGTGCCTAAATCAGAGCGAGATCCGAAGCGGCTTTTCACGCCGTCCGAGCGTGAAGCAAAAAGAGCAGAACAAGGCAACAAATGTGCAAATGGATGTGGAACTGATATTGATGCCTCTAATTCGGCTGGCCACCATATTGAACGCCACGCAGATGGAGGGAGAACTGTGCCTGAAAATCATGCAGAGGTTTGCCGTAACTGTCATAAAGATCTTCATTCAGGGGGTGGGATGTGAGTAAGACTATTCCTGTTTCAAAAGACCAAAATAACCAAACATCAATACCAACCGTATGGAGAAGTACTCTTTCAGCGATCGTGGAGGCATTCAAAGACGGGGATTATAGGATCGCGCGAAACTTGGTTGGTGTACCTTCAGTTTCTGAAGAGGATGCTAAACAGATCAAGAACAACATCGTCCGCTATGGCGCGACGTTAACGAACCTGCCTGATGAGTCTTGGGATACTTCTGTATGTCAGTGGATGGATGGGTATTGGGATGTCCTCGTTGACTTGTATACGATTGAAGAAGGGGCTAGCGATTTAGCTTTAGTCGTACGCGTATTTGAAGACCCACATAGTTACGTCTATGAGGTGCAATCTGTTCATGTGCCATAGATTCTGAGTTCGATTAATAAGAGTGGCATTACATATTGGCGGTATTAATTGCAAAGGAAACTTTGGGCTGCTTTTAATTAACAATCTCAACATATTTAGTAGCCAGCTTTTGATGAGTCCCATTACAACGTGATATTTTAACGGGGACGAACTAGTAAGAACACTTTCTATGAGAATCATCGAACATGCAGAAAAGCATCTTGGGGCAATTCGACAGGGTTGGAAAGACAATGAGTCTGACCTTGGTCTACAGGTTGTTTCTTTCTTAGATTGTCCATGCGAAACAGTGTCAACATTTATTACGTTAGGGATGAGTGGAGAGGCACTTAAAATAAATGAAACTAAGAAGGTTAGGCAGGAACTTGTTCTTTCTGTGTATTCGATGGAAATACCTAACCTGATCGTTTCCTGTTTGATGTCTGTTTGTGAAGCAATTATCGCTCGGGGCAAGGCTGCTCTTCGTGGTGAAGTGCTCCCTTTAACTGATGAATTAGCTGATAGGCTAGGGTTTGATGCTGTTTATTGTACAATGCCAGTATTCTTCGACGACGAGTTTTGTACCTACGAAGAGTCATCTCCATCTACGGTAATGGTTTGGATACTACCCATTTTTGAAAGCGAAGCGAATTACATTGATGCTAATGGCTGGGAGAGTTTTGAAGACTTATTGGAGGAGAAAGATCCTCACTTGTGTTCTTTGAAACGTGATCCTGTAGCGTGATGTTAAGCGGGCGCAGTGTTTGGCAATTAGGCCACTGCCGTCCGCGCTAATCGTTCGATCACGAACGCGTTCCGATTACCGCGAGCAGAAGAAAATCATCGCTTCTGCCAAAGCGATAGGAAATGATGCGACTCCACGACGTCATACATTCAGTTAATAAGGATCTCAATGGCCGAGCGATGTCATCGGATGACATGCGGACACTTACCCAAATACAGAATGTCGTCGCCGTTGACTGGTACATGTCTTTGCTGAAGAGAGGGCCATTCATTGGTGCCAACCTTGCTCTCGATGATGACGACGATCAATCAGGGATGGGGGTGGAGTTTATCTGGATGACGCCAGAACAGACAGTTGACGAAGCTTTGAAGGCGTACCCTGGAAGACTTGTTTTGAAACTTGGATTGCTACCCATTGGTATGTGTGCTGAGGGGACTGGAGACCCATATTTTTTAGATCTACGCGGCGATTTTAATGAAGATCCTCCGCTAGTGAGAGTGCCTCACGATTTTGCTGGTGGAGGCGACTCTTACCCTCTCGATAAAATTGAAAAAATTTCTGACCACCTCAGCGAGTTTCTCCGCCTTTCTAAAATTGAAGATGGTTAACATTCGTGTTTTCTCCTTTTCCAGTGAAGATTAACGATCTTGTGTAAACTAATGAATGTCGACCCCAATAGAAAAGCATACGTGTGCATTCACGTTTTCGATAATACACGCCCTATAAATTTGGTCAGTAGACCCGATGGCGATTGGTGTTTTCTATGCGGAGAGGAACACGACGACGATGCCTCTCAGTA
Source organism: Marinobacter nanhaiticus D15-8W (assembly GCF_036511935.1). NCBI lineage: Bacteria > Pseudomonadati > Pseudomonadota > Gammaproteobacteria > Pseudomonadales > Marinobacteraceae > Marinobacter > Marinobacter nanhaiticus. Next base: position 2,719,841 of record NZ_AP028878.1, read on the forward strand.
TCGTGTAGTGGGTATCGGCCATCTATTTGATAGGGATAATAGCTTACTAGAGCTTAAGGATTTGCAACCTGATTGGGAGGCCGAGAGAGCTGCACCGAGAGGAGCCTGGTTGAGAACTCGCTGTGAATTTGATGACTGATAGGGATGGGAAAGGTCACTTCCAGCGATCGTTTCTTTATTTGGGGGCAGGTCACTCACAACTACGCCTTCGCCGGCAGACCGATTGACCACCTCAGTATCATTGAGGGGCTTCCGAACCCTGATCCGTTACCTGGAGATCTTTTCCCGATCGTTCGCCTGAACCGACTAGATCGTCGCTGGTGGTTGTCTCTTGAGGCCTGAGAGATCCGCCTTCTCGGCGTCGCACTCACGTGCAGAACCTCTGCCTAGCTAGGGACACCCCAAGACCGATCGGCGTTGCCGGCCTATGGCCGTCGTTATTAGGGGACCCTCAGCATCAAACCGTATCTGCCCCAAACCACACGTCAAAGTGCGCATAATGTATATTATGTTAAATTCAGTATGGGAGACGACACAGTTTTTTGGACGCCCTGTAAGATTCGCGCCAACCATCCGACCTAACAACGCCCCCGCATCAGTAAACGACATCCCTCAGTCTCGAAGACAGCCATAACGCGCCGCGCTAGTTTTAGCCCAACGGCTCTGTTACGACGATCAGCATGAGCGTCAACAGCTTCGTTTCTATTGACGGCAATAAAGAGCGATACTTCCCCCTGCTAGCCGGAAACCTGGGCTGCGCACCGCACAGCCCGAATTACCTGCGTTTCCATGCTCATTAAACGATTTAAGACGCCACCCGTTCCAGCTCATCCACCGCAGAGTCCGGCAACGTAAGTTCCGCGCTCGCCAGATTCTCCCGCAAATGAGCCACCGATGATGTCCCCGGTATCAGCAGGATGTTTGGTGAGCGGCGAAGAAGCCAAGCCAGCGCTACCTGCATCGGCTTGGCGTTCAGGCGCTCCGCAACACCGTCGAGAATGGACGACTGAAGGGGCGAAAACCCGCCAAGTGGGAAAAATGGCACGTACGCAATGCTTTCCCTTGCAAGCGCGTCGATGAGGTCGTCGTCTTCCCGACGGGCCAGGTTGTAGAGGTTCTGTACGCATATGATCGGCGCAATCCGGCGCGCTTCCTCAACCTGCTTGGCGGTTACGTTGCTGAGGCCGAGGTGGCGGATCAAGCCCTGCTGCTGAAGCTCTGCCAGTACAGCGAATGGCTCAGCCAACGAGCCCTCGGTCGGACCATGCGCAGAGAACATGGCTCGCAGGTTGACCACGTCCAGGACATCCACCCCGAGATGGTTCAGGTTGTCATGCACGGCCTGGATCAACTCTTCTCGCGAAAAAGCCGGCAACCACTGCCCTTCGGCATCCCGCCTCGCGCCGACCTTGGTGACGATGGTCAGATCTTCTGTATAAGGATGAAGCGCTTCCCGGATGAGCTGATTGGTGATGTGCGGCCCATAGAAATCGGACGTATCAATATGATTAACACCGCTGGCGATGACTTCTTTTAGTACGGTTTTAGCCACTTCGGGATCTTCCGGTGGACCAAACACACCAGGTCCCGCTAACTGCATAGCCCCATACCCTAGCCGTTTGACCGTGCGATCACCCAGTTTGAACGTTTCGCTGTTAGTTAAACCCATTAGAACTCTCCTGCTGATGAACTTATTAAAAGTCTAAGAAGCACCAGCGTGTGCGACAATCGGGTGAAATCAGCACGGGCTGTACGGAACTCCGAACAATGAAAACCGACTTGAGTGATCTGGGCGTGGTCGTCGCCGTGGCAAAAGCCGGCGGTTTCCGGCAGGCAGCCAGGGTGACGGGCAGCAGTCCCTCTCGCCTGAGCGACGCGGTTAGGCGTATGGAATCATCCTTAGGGGTTCGACTCTTTAACCGCTCGACACGCAGCGTTGTACCGACTGAAGCCGGCGCCATGCTGTTGTCCCGCCTCGGTCCGGCCATGAATGAAATCGAAACGGCGCTGGATTCCCTGAACCGGTTTCGGGACAAACCCAGCGGCACGCTAAAACTGAATGTTCCCGTCAGTGCCGCGAAGCTGGTGTTGCCGACGATTGTTCCCGCTTTCCTGGCCGCTTATCCGGGCATCCGGCTCGAGATTGTAGCGGAGAGCAATGTGGTCGATATTATCGCCGCGGGTTGTGACGCAGGCATCCGTTACGATGAGCGGCTGGAACAGGACATGATCGCCGTCCCTATCGGACCGCCGACCCAGCGCTCTGCAACTGCGGCAGCACCGGCGTTGCTGGATCGACTCGGCCGGCCGGAGCATCCCCGCGAACTGCTCGAATTCCCTTGCCTGACCGGACGTTTCAGTTCCGGTACTTCTTATCCCTGGGAGTATGAACGGGGCAACGAAAAAGTTGAGATAGAACCCAAGGGACCGCTAACCGTGAGCATCGGGAGCGCCGTCGAACTCTCGGTACATGCAGCGATAGCAGGCCTCGGTGTTATTCATCTGTTTGAGCAGTGGTTGCAACCGCATATCGACAGCGGCGCGCTTGAGCCGATTCTCGAACCCTGGTGGCAGCGTTTTTCGGGCCCTTATCTCTACTACCCGGGGCACCGTTTGGTGCCGGCACCCCTACGGGCCTTTATCGATTTCATCAAGGCCATGGATGGTTGATCGACTAGCGACCGTTGAAATACCCGGCATTGGCAATATCCGCGAGCAACTCTGGCCCGGTTGGTGTCCACCCCAGTTGTTGTCGCGTTTGCGCGCTTGAGGCACGGCTGTCGATACTTGCAAAGTGGGTAACCCAGCCAAAGTAGTCTTCGGCAGCCAGGTGAATGGCTCCTCATCGGGACGCCTAGGATTACTCCCCTTCGTTCGTGTTCCCTCACGTTCTTCTGCCTTTCTAGCATTACCTGCCTACAAATAACTCCCCTGCTCCAACCTATTAACGGCCAGAACCGTGGCTATTGTTATCTATTTCTGAATAGAGATGTCAGTGAAGGCGCATTTATCCGACAAAGCCAAACGATCAGAATCAATTTTCAAGACCCATACCTCACTCCAATCGGAGGAACACTATGACTAGCGAATCGCAGAAAGTGGCCATCGTAACCGGTTCTTCACGCGGTATTGGCCGAGCGACGGCAGAGCGGCTGGCATCGGACGGTTTCGCCGTAGTGGTCAACTATGCCGGTAACGAAGCCAAAGCCAGGGACGCTGTCGCAGCAATCGAATCAAACGGGGGCCGCGCCATTGCCGTACAGGGTGATGTCAGTAAGCAGGATGATGTGAGCCGGTTATTCTCAACCGCGAAAGAGACATTCGGGCGTATCGACGTGGTGGTGAACAGCGCCGGCACGCTCCCAATGGCCAAGATCAGCACTGAGAACCTGGAGGCGTTCGACCAGGTGATCGCCACGAATCTACGGGGCACCTACCTGGTACTCGCACAAGCCGCAGAGCACCTCGACGCGGGAGGCCGGATCATCGCGTTTTCAAGCAGCGTGCTAGGCAAATCGTTTCCCGCTTATGGCCCTTATATCGCCAGCAAAGCTGGCGTTGAGGGGCTTGTACGTGTCCTCGCCAATGAATTGCGCGGGCGCGATATTACCGTCAACGCGGTGGCACCCGGCCCCGTTGCCACTGAAATGTTCCTTGACGGTAAATCCGACGAGCTCATCGAGCAGATCGCCAAGCAGGCTCCCATGGAAAGACTTGGCCAGCCACAGGATATTGCCTCGGCGGTTTCATTCCTCGCCGGTACCGACGGCGCTTGGGTCAATGCACAGATCATCCGCGTTAACGGCGGCTTTGTTTGAGCACGACCGATAGAACCGGTCGACAGGCGGATCCGCATTCAATGCAAGCAAACACACCAGGAGACAACCATGCCATTTGCAAACTACAAATTTCCAGAAGGCATTCTCGACCACGCACGCAAGGAAGAGATTATTCACCGGACAACTGAGATGTTCGTCGAGTACTTTGGCGAAGAGGTCCGTCCTTACACCATGGTCCTGATTGAAGACGTCGCCGACGGTGGCTGGGGGCGCGCCGACGAAACCTTAACCCTCGAGAAGATGGGGCTACCGGCTAAACCCATCTGAAACCAGAGCTCCAAGACCAGCCCCGGCCCCGGACGGGTCCCCACCCATGGCCGGGCGACCTGTTTGATTAAGTTGGTATGCAACCGACCGGTTTGCAGCGCCGTGTATCGAGGACTATGTATGGAAACTGGTACTTCACGAACAAGCACCACCCTAACCCAGCCAACGTGCATTTACTCCGCTTATGAACCCATTGCCTATGCCCTGTTGCGAATAACCACAGGCGCTGTCCTGCTCACTCACGGGCTGCCCAAGGCTCTAGGCACATCGCACGGCTCCATGACCGACCCGATGGCTGGTTCGATTAACCTGATCGAGAACGTGATGGGACTTCCCTTCGCACCGCAATTGGCGATCGGGGTGATGCTGCTGGAAACCATCGGCGCCGTCATGTTGGCCGCAGGCATGGCGACTCGTGCCGTCGCACTTCTATTTCTGGTTGAGATGGTGGGTATCTGCTTTGCCCTCGGACCGACCTGGCCCTGGATAGATCGGGGTATCGAATACCCGGCCGTTCTTGGGGTGCTGTCGTTGTATATGTTCGCCCGCGGTGGCGGCAATTGGTCGGCTGATGAACGATTCCATCGCAGGCAACGTTTAATCTAACGCCAACGGAAGGTGGGCAACAGCCTTTGATTTCCGACATGGCCCGTTAAGGATCAGCCGCCGCCAAACCGCTCCTCGTAAATCGAGACCAGCCAGTCCACAAAGACCCGGACCCGAGGCGATAGTTGCTTACGGTGGGGATAGACCACATGGATGGGTAGATGGGGTTTTTCCCAACCCGCCAATACCTCAACGAGCTCTCCCCGCTCCAAAGCAGCCTCGACGTGAAAGCGCGGAAGTTGGATCAGCCCGCAACCGCGCAAGCCGCCGACCACATAGTTTTCGGCATCGTTAAGAGTCAGCCAGCCCTTGGTTTCGAACGAAACGAGCTCGCCATCGATCACCAAGTCCAGCTTTGTATCCGCAGCGCTGTAACCAGACATGAAACGAACGGCTTGATGGTTACGCAATGCGCCGGGCTCATCCGGAAGCCCCATACGCGTGACGTAACCAGGGCTCGCGCAGATGACTTGGGGTAGCATGGCGAGCCGTCGAGAAACCAGTGTAGAGTCACCCGGCACCCCACCCCGAACGGCACAGTCGATGCCCTCGCCGACCAGATCCACGCGACGGTCACCAGTGGTCACGACCAGTTCAAGCCTGGGATATAACGCCCGGAATTCATCGATACGCGGCATCACGATATGGCTGGCATGGGTTCCATGTAGCTCCACGCGGAGAACACCCCGCGGGTTGCCGGCGACTGGGCTCAGTATGGCCTCAGCTTCCTCAAGCTCAGCGAGTAGATTGGTGCAACGTTCATAAAACGCCTGGCCTTCCACTGTAGGCCGAACCTGACGCGTGGTGCGCTCCAGGAGCCGGGTGCCCAAACGATTCTCCAACTGCTGGATGCCGAGCGTAGCGGTAGCCCTTGGAAGACCGAGTTCATTAGCTGCTCGGGTAAAGCTGCGGCTCTCGACAATACGTACGAAGAGCGCCATCGAATCGATTCGGTCCATAACGGGTGTTTACCCCAGCCAAACAGTGAAGCCAAATTAGCCGAGTTGTTCAATGCTTGGCAATTCTAATTGCCTTAACTGCCTTAGAGAGCCTCAAACATCCGCATCATTGCGGCGTTAGACGCTCTGCGGCATCTCGCCGATTAGCCTCGGCGGAACGCAGCACCTCAATAAATACCTGGAGCGCTGCCGGAATATGTCGATGCCCCGGATAATACAGCGCCAGCTGTGATTCACGTGGGCACCAGTCTTCGAGTATCCGTACAAGGCAGCCGTCGGCGACAGCAGACTGGGCAAAGGGTTCGGCCACAAAAGCAATACCCAGTCCTTCAGTTGCCGCATCGACCATCAGCAGCGAATCGTCGAGCGTCAGCATACCCGGCACATCGAGAGCAAGGGATTGTCCAGCCCGCGAGAATTCCCACCGGTAGCGTTTGCCACTGGGCATGCGGTGGCGAATACATTGATGTTTCATCAGGTCATCCGGAACTTGTGGCCGCCCCCAAACCGATAAATAGCTTGGCGAAGCAACAGGCACGAAGCGAACATCGCCACCGAACGGCACGGCTATCATGTCTTGAGGCACAGCCTCCAACAGACGAACGCCGGCATCGAATTCATGGTCAACGATGTCGACGAGCTGGCCCTCCGATACAAGGTCAAGCTCGACGTCCGGGTACTGTGATCGAAAGGTCGGTACGACATAAGCCAACAGCCATCGTGCCGCAGCAAAGTTGGCATTGATACGCAGCAGACCCGAGGGGGTCACTCCCACATCCGTCAACGCGTCCAGCGCGGCGTCAAGATCGCGAAGTACGGGGTTCAACCGTTCAAGCAAATGCGCGCCCGCATCCGTGGGGGCGACACTGCGCGTCGTCCGGTTAAGCAATCGTACGCCTAAAGACTGCTCCAGCCCGCGAATAGTGTGACTCAAAGCCGATCTGGAAACACCGAGCTCGTCGGCCGCCTTGCGGAAGCTACGGTAGGTACAGATAGCAGTAAAAGCGTTCAAGTCAGCCAAGGACGGTCTTGCCATTGTTGAATAATCCTCACCTATGCATCCTATTTTATTGGTATTCACTCACCAGGCGAGGATACCCATACTTAGTCGTAAATACACGATACAGGAGTGAAATGATGACTAAGACATGGCTCATTACCGGCGCATCATCCGGCCTCGGCCGGCTCATGGCGGAGCAACTGTTGGCGCGTGGTGACCGCGTTGCAGCCACGGCTCGCCGGACGAACAAAATGGCGGAGTTGCAGGCGCAATATCCGGAGACGCTGATCATTGAGCACCTTGACGTGACCGACACGGCGTCCACCAGAGCAACGGTTCAACATCTCTTCTCTAGCATGGGTTCTATTGATGTTGTGGTCAGCAACGCGGGTTATGGGCTCTTTGGCGCGGGCGAAGAAGTGACGGATGACCAGATCAAACATCAGATCACCACCAACCTGATCGGTTCGATACAGTTGATCCGTGCGGTACTTCCCTACCTGCGAGAGCAAGGCGGCGGGCGTATCGTGCAGGTTTCGTCGGAGGGCGGGCAGATCGCCTACCCCAACTTCAGCCTCTACCACAGTACGAAATGGGGAATCGAGGGCTTCGTCGAATCCGTGGCGCAGGAGGTCGCCCCGTTCGGGATTGACTTTATCATTGCCGAGCCCGGCCCGACGGGGACGAACTTTGCCGCTAATCTGGTACGCCCCCCATTGATGGAGGTATACGAGAACACCCCAGCTGGGGAGGTTCGACGCGCCGTCGACAGCGGGAGCTTCGATATCAAAGGTGATGCGGCCCGGACCGTGGAGGCCATGATAGCGGCCGCCGACCGTGAGAAGCCTGCGTTGCGCCTCACTTTGGGCAGCACTGCCTATGAATCGATTAGCAACGCGCTGACGCGACGATTGGCTGAGCTAACTTCACAGCGTGATATCGCCCTGTCCGCCGATTCGGATTGATGCGGCGCCACAAGGTAAATCGAGGCACGCCTGAACTCAATAGAAAACCGTTGATTTGGGTCTACAAAATCGGCGGGAATGTTTTGAAGATGAGAAAGGAAAGATACGAGCGAGACAAAGGGGTGAATGCCCCCTTGTCCGCTCCTGGCCGCTATAGACTGCGGCTAAGAAACGCGTCCGAAGGTACGCGTTGTTCGGCAACCAGGCCCTCGCAGGATTCACAGGGTTTCTGGAAATAAGACAGGCTGCGGTCGAGCTCAACCTGTACCCCTGAATCGACGCCCGTCTCCATAACTGTGCCGGAGAGCTCGTTGAGCGCGGCCTGGGCTCCCAGCCAGACCAGCAATAGCCAGACGACTGAGAGGATTTGCTTGAAAAGAACACTTCCCGGTTTTACTGAGTGGCTTGCGTGTAGCATGAGAACACCTCTTCCATGAGTTGGCGCAGACGGTTGGAACCATTTCTCATCATGGTGTGGGGCTCGATGCCGAGCACCAGACGGCCCCGCAACACAACCAATGCAGCCTTGAGGAGTTTATAATCAAGCGATGCGAGATCGCTGAAAGTAATCGCCCAGTTTGGGGGATCATAGGCGCCCAAGAGCACCAGGGAGGCCGGTCGGCGTTCGCCGGTTTCGGCCATAGCGTGCGTCCAGAGAGCCTCGATGGCCTGATGGTACTCTCCTACCGTCACGCTCAGTTCAGAGCAGATAACCTCTGCCTCTGATATCTGGCCGCGGATTGCGGTCGAAATTTCCGTTTCCATTATTACTGTCCTTGCTATACGAGCTACTGACAAACATTGTCGTTTGCGGTCAAGCTGCCTAAACCCCTCCTGGGTTTGATGCAGGATCACTTGGCTACGGAAGTTTCATGTTCACATACAAAACATGCATATCTAATTAACATAGGATGCAAAGCACACAATCAACTAAGTGAGCGCTAAGCATATGATTTTAGTCTAAGCATCCGCTAATCCGAAATGTCGTTGCAACAGTAGCTCCACCCTCTCCTACTTATTACAACTTAACGTTAATACACCTTTCATAGGGACCATCGCAGTCTGCGATCTATACCTTCCCCTTGCTCCGCTCTACCATACCGCCATTACATCCGCATGTTTCACGGACGACTTCCAATGAATAGATCCGACAAATCCTCTCATAACCTTAAAATGCGCGCCGGTACCCGACGAGAGCCCCGTGTGGAAGAAACGGTGGTCTACCATTGGGGTCGAATCCTGGGCGCCGTCGTAAGCCTGCTGCTGATCGCTTTCCTGGTGTATTGGTTCTTCTCGGCTTCGCCGGGAACCTCGGTGGGAGACTCGAATGATCCGGTGAGCCCTGAAGCGGAAGATCCTGGGATGGGCACCTCGGTCAGCGGAACGGTACAGCGCAGCGCCACTGAACCGGCTCCGGGAGCCGAAACCACGCCGACGGAGTCGACGGGAATCGGCGAACCTGCTGAACACGCATCTCCCTTTGCGGCAGACGCACCCCAGCTGTCTGATTCCTCGCCTGCTGAGGGCTCAAACGGATTAGCCGCTAACGATCAAACAGGTACCGGGCAAGCAGATAGTAGCCCGGTAGATGCAAGTGAGGTCGATTCCGGACAATCAACTCTGCCCGACGACGGAGACACAGCCGCCGCAGCGGCTCAGGTAGACACCGGCCCGGTCGCCGAGACCGAACCCGAATCTGCACCTGAAACCACGTCCCTCCCACCTGAGTCGGTGATAGACGATCCCGCTGATCGGCCCGCACCCACGGATGACCCTGAGCCAACCTCAACGACGGCCGACGTCGGCCCCGAAGCCGGCGAGAACGGCATGGCGCAGCTCGACATCGCCTCAGGCCATCTGCAGCGGGTCCAACTCACTTGGGAAGTGCGCGACAGGGAACCGACGTCCGCCCTGCCCGCGGTTATCAATCTGGGTTCCAGGGAAGTTATCAGGGTATATTTCTTCAACGAACTGCAGGGCCTGAAAGGTCAAACCGTCTACCACGACTGGTACCTGAACGGCGAACGGGTCGCCCGCGTGAACATCGATGCCTTTCTGGACCGAATGCGCGCTTCGAGTGGCAAGTACATCAACCAGGCGATGTTAGGCGAATGGCGGGTTGAGGCGGTGACAGACAGCGGAACGGTGCTGGGCTCTGGCACGTTCTCGGTCACGCAATAGGTTTTCGTATGGCAGTGCCGGTGAGACGGTATATCGGAGAGACCGTCTACGGGAGAGTCGAGAATCGCCGGGCCCAGCCTATGCTGAGCCCGGCAACCGTCTGATCCGCTTTTGCTCATCGCTCCAGCTGGCTGTATAGGGCGAACTCGTCATTTTCGATGATCATGTTCACCAGACGGCTTGTGCCGGTCTGATCGAACACGAAACCACCAATAGCCTGGTAATTCCCATCGAAACCCGCCTGTTCGCAATTCGACAGTTCGAGGTTGGCAAAGAACAACCCGCCTTCTACGGTGTAGCTGTCCACGTTGCCGCTGACCCGACAGTTGTAGATCGTCTGACCCGTCACGGTATTGTCGGTACCGAAAGTCAACGAGGTGGGTTCTTCGGTATTGGTTGCGCTATCGGTATACGTATCGGAAAAGCCGCCACTTTCCATGCAGTGGCCGGAAGGCGGCTCCACGTAGTCCATATTGGCTTGAACCGCGAGAGCGTCATCGCTGGTCAGGCTGATTTCGCTCTTCGAATCGAAAGTGCCTGCAATATCAACGGGCTCTTGCGTGGCATCGCCATCGTTTGCGAAGTATGCGGTAGCATCCGGATCTGCCAGGGTGCTATCTCCGTTCTCAAACTGGCCAGAGATATAGCTGACCTGCCCCGGCGTCCCACTGCCTGCAATTAACCTGAATTTGCCATCCGGCCCTATGAACGCGTAGGCATTGGTGTACTCGACACCTTTCATTGTCAACGAGCCTTCATAGCGCCCGGTTGCTTTGGCATTTCCAGGAAGTTCGTCAATCGATCGGCAGGCTGCAGTGCTGGTGCCATCATTCCCACCATCACTGCTACTACTGCTGCCGCCTCCACCACCACCGCAGCCAATGAGCAACAGGGGGAGCGAAAAAGCGAGGCCATAGGTTAACTTCGTCATTACTCAATCCTTGATATTTACTGCTAATTTTTACTGAATGCTCTTTCTGCCGAGCGTGCTCTTCAATAAAAGAGCACGTTGTTTATTAGAATTTCAATTTGCCGACGTGGACCCTAGCATTTGTAATCGCAGTTAATTCAAGGTGGACTCGCGTCAATCCAACAATCTGTAATGGCCTACAAGCCCTTCATAGAGGCAATAGACGTATGACCCGGCAGAACATTACAGTTCTGCAACCTGCGGCTATTTTGCTACACATGCTAATTATTGAGGGGTTGGCACTTGAACCAGGGTGAGTTGATCGTGGATATGGGAGAGATAGAACGAAGAATACATGCGATCAACAAGAGGAAAACGGCTCGATCGGATATATTGTGATCGACGAAATACCGTCGAAAGCGAAAATCGATATCCGAGCAATCTTATTTTGAATAGTCGTCATTTCCATAAAAAGGGCTGCCCCGCAGGCAGCCCTCTTCTACATCAGCAATGCCATGGCATTGCTCAATCAACCACTACTTGATCCAATGCTTACCCCAATGGGTAATGTCGTATTGCTGCACTGACTGGGCATTGAGCATCATGGTGCCGGTTTCGGGTTCTTCCTCGGCAGCTTCGATCTCTTCATCGATAACCCGGGTGGATAGTGACAGCCAGCTGGTTACGAACGCCATCGCATCGGCGTTTATTTCCAGTGCCTCCGCGTCGTAGTTGGTGATGTCGTCACACTCGGCGTGGTAACAGGGGTCGAATGCGACGCCGGCTTCGCCACCATACTTCTCTGCCTGCTCCGGCGTTTTGAGGACTTCTGCACCGGTGAACAGCCCGCCGAAGGCAATGCCGTCGGTGAAGAACTGCGCATAGTCGGAACGGAAGCTGATCTCAGTGCCTTCAGACGGAATGTCACGCAGTTCGAAGTATTTCTCGAACAGCCGCTCTGTTGCTGCAGATCCTGGAGGCCCTTCGAGCCCGAAGTCGGAGCCATCGCCATCGTAGATGAAATAAGCAAAGTTTGGTGAAGCGACCATATCGTAGTTCAGATAGACCTTGATCTTCGCCTTCTCTTCCTCAGACAGGTTGTTCACATAGTAGGTGGACCCAACCAGCCCCGCTTCTTCGGCGCCCCACCAGGCGAAACGCACCTGGTTCTTCGGATGGGCCCGTTTCATTTGCAACGCCAACTCGAGTATAGCCGCGCTACCCGAGCCGTTGTCGTTAATGCCAGCGCCTGAAAAAACGGAATCCAGGTGCGCGCCGACCATAACGACGTTATCCGGGTCACCCTTACGGGTTTCCGCCAATACGTTGTAGGTCTGGGTCTGTTCGCGGACCACGTTCGACACCATATTCAACACCAGCCCTTCCCTCTGGGACCAGGCTACCCCGTTATCGTAGGTTGCAAAGAAAACGGGTACACCGCCCGAATAGGCTTCGCCCAGGGTCGCATCGAGCAATCCGGTGCGATCTTCGGTGTTGCCCTGGTTGAAGATAATGACCCCAACGGCGCCGGCCGCAGCCGCGTTCTCGGCCTTAACGCCAAAGTTGCAGGCGCCCCGTTGAACAAGCGCGATGGAACCGGCGGGAAAGCCCGCAAAGTCTTCTGCTTCGCAACCGCTTGTGGACATGTTGTCGGGGCCCAGATCCAGATCGACAGGCACCACCGGCGCTGTGACATCCCCCGGCTCGGTCTGGGAGAGATACTGGAAGTCTTCCTCCCACACGTAGGACTCGGCCGCCGGCTCCGTCGCAGCCAACATACCTTCCGCTACCGGATAGAAAGCGGTGAACGGAAATGGCTGGATGGTAACGTCATACCCAGCGCTTTCCAGGGTCGACTGCACGTAATCCACCGAGGCGTCGTAACCGGGCAGACCAGCGGCTCGGTTACCGTCGTTGGCCTCTGCGATGCTGTAGAACATCTCCAGGTGGTAGCCTATATTCTCCGCCTGCATACACCGCGGCAGACCGAAAGGCGTGCTGTTGAGAATACCGATGCGGCATTCGAAGAAACCAACTCGATCAGGACTCCAGAACTCGTTCAGCAGTTCGCTGGTGGACTTGTCGGAATTGGCTTGAGCTGAAAGTGCGAAGACGAGCGACCCCAATCCCAGGGCCGTTTTCGTTATTGCCGTTCTCATTTTTTGTCTCCAATCCTCGGAGTTTCTTTTTGGTTTGGCAGGCAGCGGGGCTGTCCTGCCGCGCTGGCACCACTACGTCCCTCGGTGCTGTCAAAAAAGATTAGACGCGGATTACGACGCAGTAAAAAAATTTCCATGGCGCATTTGTAGACATAACAGTCCAGGGCGCAGCGCGACCGTAACGAGCCCATGTGATAAAGTTTTCCGACCATTACAGTTCAAGGATGCAGTATGACCTCGCCCATCCAGACGCTCGCCGAACAGTTGCCCAAGGCCGAACTTCACATGCACCTGGAAGGCAGTCTCGAACCGGAGCTCATGTTCGCCCTCGCCCGCCGTAACAACGTGACCTTGCCTTACCAGGATGAGGCGGAGCTACGTCAGGCGTACCAGTTCGCCAACCTGCAGGAATTTCTGGATCTCTACTATGCCGGCATGTCGGTGCTGCTGACCGAACAGGACTTCTACGACCTTACCTGGGCCTATCTCGAACACTGCAAGCGCGACAACGTCACCCATACCGAAGTGTTCTTCGACCCACAGGCTCACGTTGAACGCAATATTCCTTTCGAGGTACAGTTCAACGGTATATACCGGGCGCTGTGCGATGGGCAGAACAAGCTGGGCATCAGTTTCCGCCTAATCCTTTCGTTCCTGCGACATCTCAGCGAAGAGAGCGCGTTCGAAACACTCGAACTGGCGCTGCCCTATCTCGAAAGGATCGACGGCGTTGGACTGGATTCATCGGAAAAAGGCCACCCGCCCGAGAAGTTCGAGCGCATCTTCAGGCGCTGTCGCGAACTGGGTCTGCGCGTAACGGCCCACGCCGGTGAGGAAGGCCCCCCGGAATACGTCTGGCAAGCGATCGACGGTCTCCAGATCGACCGCATCGATCATGGCAATCGTGCCCTGGAAGACGCCGATCTCACCGCAATGATTGCTGAGAGAGGCCTGACGCTGACCGTTTGCCCACTCTCCAACTACCGCCTTTGCGTGGTGGACGACATGAAGAAGCATCCCCTGCTTAGGATGCTCGACAAAGGCCTTCACGTGACCGTCAACTCCGACGATCCCGCCTATTTTGGTGGTTACGTCAACGACAACTTTCGCGCAATAATCGACAACCTGCCGATTACGGCTGAACAGGTCTACCGCCTGGCCCGGAACAGCTTCGAAGGCAGTTGGCTCGACGACGACGCCAAGCGCAATGCACTCGGCGAGGTCGACGCCGTTTGGCAGCGCTTCCAAAGCCAAACAGCCGGCACGTAGACCCTTTCTCGCGGTTTTCAGTGCATTACATCTCTTTCAGGACGCTGGAACGGCGTACTGCTGTATTTTATAAGTCGGTTCTAGAGATCAGTTTTTAGATCGTCAGCAGAGCGGAGTCACCCAAGCCCGTTCGTTCAATGTGCACGACAAGGACAGGTCAGAATGACAACCTGGTTGATGGCGAACCCCAAGGCCGGCGATAACAGTAGGGATCGGGATTTCTGGACAAACCACCTCGAGAAAGCCGGCGTAACGGACTTCCGTGTCTGCGATCTTGGAGATCAAGCGTGGATGGACGAAGTGACCCGGAATGACCGGGTACTGGCCGCCGGCGGGGACGGCTCGGTCAACAGCGCAGCCCGTTTGTGCCTCCGGACCGGCGCCACGCTGGGTATCCTGCCTTCCGGCACGGCCAATGACTTCGCCCGCAACCTGGGGCTCCCCGAAGATCCCGAAGCGCTCTGCCAATTGATCGCCTCGGGCACCACCGAATGGCTGGACGTCGCCCAATTCGGTGACCAGGTTTTCCTCAATGTCGCTCACGTGGGCTTGGGCACCTGGCCGGTCCGCGAGTCGTCCAGCGAGGTGAAGCGCCGATTTGGCCGTTTCGCCTACGCCGCAATGTTGATGCGAAAAGTCGTCGGACAACGTGGTTTCCGCGCCGCCATCCAATGTGAGAGCGGTGCAGTCGCCGGCCGATGGTTAACCATAGCCGTTGCCACCGGCGCCTTCTTTGGAGGTGGCAACACCATCCCGGAAGCGTCTGCCAATGATGGCCAGCTCGATATCATCGCGGTGCGACCCAAGTCGATAATCCGATTGTTTGCGGCCTTCCTGATCGTCCGCATACGAGGTAAGTCTCCCCAGAGGGCCAGTACCGTCGTTCAACTCAAAAGTCCCTGGTGCAAAATCCAGACGCGTAAGACGAAAACAGTCACTGCTGACGGCGAGATTGTTGGCGAAACCCCCCTCGATGTCGTTTGCAAGCCCGGTTGCCTGCGAGTGATCTGCAAGGAAGTCGTTAGCACCTGATTATTATTAGCTTGCGAACTGGATATCCTTGGAATTTGCTGGCAATCTTCACGCGCCTGATGTGGTAGCCATTCAGTCGGATCTGGTGCACGACCGTCCTGAAATAGATGGTCTACCACTTCCTGACAGCGGTATACCGCCCCCTGGATAACGCGCGTCCACTCAGGGGTATTACGCGTATAATTCGATCATTGCTGGAGACTCGGGAGGGAACTGACCATGGAACGCTTATACGGATTCTCGCTCGTTGCTGGCGTTGCCGCCATCATCGCCGGTTGCGCCAACGTCAACGGTATTACGGTCAAGGGCGCCGACGACGATCTGGACGATCACATTCGCATATCGTCCGAACTCTATGACGAGCCGTATATGGGCTTCCCCGCCCCTACGGACTACTTCTTCCAGTCCACAGTCGACAAACAGAGCGGCCTGAAGCTGTATGAACTGCACCTCGCAGTGAACAAGGACAACTGGAAACGCTGGGATCAGGTGACTTTCAACTATGAAGGCGAAACGGCCGAACTTCCGCTTGTCTGGCGCCGATCCGACATGACCTGCACGGATTATGGGTGCACCTACTCGGAGTTGGGGGTCGCAGGTATCGACGAGGCAATGGTGAAGTACATCGCTGCACAGCCCGAGCCGGTGACGATGACCATCGGGTCCGCAAGGGTTGATGATTCGCTGGATTTCACGGTTCAACCCGCTGAAGCCCGACTCATGCTCGAGGAGACGCAACAACGGTCGCTATGAACATGTTCAGCCAGACTCGAAGCCAAGTGTCGCCAGGAATGGCCAAGCTTGACCGAAATAGTGTTAACGCGACTGGAAGGGTCGCGTTTTTTGTGGGACGCGAGTACTCTCTGTTGCGTCTCTGGCTACGCGTCTATGGCTAGCGCGACCCTGGCCCAGGTGGGCCATTCCCGGAATCTATGTTGTCCTGAATGAAAAATCTCGCGCCCGTCACTTTTATCGTGAGCATCATGCTGGTGCTGCTCAGTACGTTCCTGACGCTGCCGCCGATTTTCCTGCCCGGGGCGCCCAATGCCTCCGATTTCAGCAGTACCGCGATCGGCGTCTTTCTCGTCGGTGTGCTCGGTCTTTGGCTGACCCGGAACAATTCCCACCGGCTGCAACCACGATACATGTTCCTGCTGACCGTCAGCAGCTGGGTGATCATCTCCCTGCTTTGTGCCCTGCCGCTCTACTTGAGCAACCTCAACCTGTCGATGACGGACGCCATCTTCGAGAGCTTCTCCGGTATCACCACGACCGGCTCCACCGTGCTGACGGGGCTGGATACCATGGCGCCGGATATCCTCCTGTGGCGCTCGATTATCCAGTGGATTGGCGGCATCGGGATAATCGGGATGTTCGTGGCGGTCCTGCCTTTCCTCGGGATCGGCGGGATGCGGCTGTTCGCCACCGAATCGTCGGAATGGACGGAAAAGGCCCTGCCCCGCATGAAAAGCCTGAGCCGCGGGCTGCTACTGGTCTACTGCAGCTTCACGCTGGCGTGCATTGCCTGCTACTGGCTGGCCGGCATGGATCTGTTCAATGCCATAAACCACGCCTTTACGACGATTTCCACGGGCGGCTACTCCACATCCGACAGCTCCATGGGGCAGTTCAACAGTCTGTCCATCCTGCTATTGTCCTCCCTGTTCATGGCCCTAGGCGCAATGCCATTCTTCCTGTTCGTGCGGGAGCTCCACGGACAGCATGGGGTGCTGATTCGCGACCAGCAGGTGCGGGCGTTCATCAGCGTGTTGATCCTTTCCGCGCTGATCATGACCATATACCGGCTGCTCAATCACGAAGAGCATCCCTTCGAGCTCTTCGTCGCGGCCCTGTTCAATGTTACCTCCATCGTCACCACGACCGGCTACGCCTCGGAGGATTACCTGCTCTGGGGTCCTTTCACCAGCGTCGCCTTCTTCTTCCTGACGTTCGTCGGCGGCTGTTCGGGGTCGACCAGTGGCGGGATGAAGATCTTCCGTTTCCAGCTTTCGTTCATGGTGCTCAGGGAGCAGTTCAGGCGCCTGCTCCACCCTCGCGCGGTCCTGACCCGCAATTTCAACGGGCGTCCGGTCAGCGACGAAATCATCGCCTCGATGATCTCCTACGTTTTCGTGTTCCTGGTGACCATGGCGGTAATGACGTTGCTGCTTTCGTTGCTGGGAGTGGACCTTATCACCAGCCTGACAGGTTCCATCACGGCGTTGACCAACGTTGGCCCCGGGCTGGGCACGGTGATCGGCCCGGCAGGAAACTTTGCGCTCCTGCCGGACGAAGCCAAATGGATTTTGAGTGTAGGAATGATCCTGGGTCGGCTTGAATTGCTGAGCGTGATTATCCTGTTCTCGCCTGCGTTCTGGCGTACTTAATCCGGAATCTATCGCTGCTCATCGCTCAAGGCTGTCCGTCGCCCTCATCCTTGTTGTGCTCGACAGGCTGACGACCGGATGCGTCGGGCGCGAGGGCGGTGCCGAATAGCACGCCCTTCGCCAGCGCCGATACCGTGATAATAAACACGGCGATCAGCGCGACACGGACGATCATCCCTCGGGGCGTCATGACACTTAACTCCCCTTGGTCAGGCGAGTTTCAGGTGCTCGGTGATGAACTTGCCGATATCCAGGATCTCTTCCAGGCACACGCTGTGATCCATCGGATAGGTCCCGTAACGGACGTTGTAGCCCATCTCCTCCAGGTTCAGGTAACTCTGGCGCCCCAGGCTCTCAGGCACCATCGGGTCGTGTGTACCGTGATAGATACGGATGGGGATCTCGCGATTGGCATCGGAGGGTTTAATGGACTTGAAGGTGGCGAAGTAAGTGGAAAGACCCAGGATACCAGCCAGCGGCTTGGGATAAGCCAGACCCACCTGGTAGGCAACCGCCCCGCCCTGGGAGAAACCGGCCACGATGATGCGCTTACTGTCGATGCCCCGCTCGATCTCCTGCTCGATCAGCTCGCCAATGGCCTCGGCTGACTTCAGCAACTGCTCCTCATCCACGGTACGGTCGATGTCCATCGCCTTGATATCGTACCAAGCGGGCATGTGCATACCGCCATTGATGGTGACCGGCAGGGTCGGCGCATGGGGAAAAATAAAGCGTACACCGGCGTCCTTCGGCAGCCGCAACTCGGGGACCACCGGCTCGAAATCGTGGCCACTGGCGCCAAGGCCGTGCAGCCAGATAACCGCAGAGTCCGGATCGGAACGGGTTTCGAGTTCGATATAGCTCAGTGTGGTCACGCGCACCTCGTCGGAATCTATAAAATGGAAATGGTCGCCTGGGAAGACGTGTGAAACTAATGCCGGGAAAAATACGCCGGGCCGGCCTTCAGGACATCAGCCCTCATCGTTGCCCGGGATTGTAACGAATCCAAGGCCAGGACTCACCTGACGGCCCGTTCATCGGCGTTTCGATCGCCCGGTCCTGGATATGGGTGATCAGGTCCGGAAAGAAACGCAGGAAATGAGCTTCCAGTTCACCATAGTGGGCCTCGATTTCCTCCACCGCACCATCGAAATTGTTAAGAAACCGGATTCGCTCTGCCACGCGATCGAGGGCGAAACCAATCTGTTGCAGATCACCGTAGGCGGTAAACCAGTCGTGGCGGATCATGCGCTCCACCACCCGAGCCATCTGCGGCGGCATCAATTCCTGGCCCTGTTCGAGGTCGGTGTAGACTTCGCCAACGAACGCGTTGCGGCGCCGGTCGGCGAAATCAGCCCAATGGATGATCAGGAAATGATCATAGAGCACATCAAGTGCAATGCCGGCGAATCGCCTGCGTCGCGATGAGAACAGCGCCTTGGAAGCCCGGACTTCAGGATGCTGGTCCGTGTAGCTATCCACCGCCCAGTGGTTCTCCAGTCCCCGCCGGATGGCCTCGGGCAGCTCATCCGCCTTCACGCCACGGGCGAAGTCACCCAGCAGGTTGCCCACCCGGGACTGCACCGTCGGCTGGGCGAAGAACAGATGGGCCAGGTGGTTCATCGGCGCGCTCCCGCGAGGTTAAGGCCTGTTCCCGGGTGTGGACATGGAGGCCTTCAGCATACTGGATACCGGATTGGCGTACATCGCCAACAGGAAGGGACGCAAGGCATCGCTGGTGTGGGACAGCCGTCGCTCCAGTTCGGCCTGGGCCGCTTCCATATCCGCGGGCGTGTAGGCCTCGGCGGTCTCGATGGTCTCCGGCACCTGCGGTTCGGTGTGATGGCTGAGCTGGTGCACCTGGCTCATGTCATGGGCAATCAGGTTGGACGCATGCAGGTGGTAGTGTCGATGCATATCCGCGTCGATCCGCTCGGCCAGCTCTTTCGCCGTGTCCGGCGAATCGGTAATTGGCGCGCCAAAATGCACATGCACGTGGCCCTTATAGCCGGTCAGTCCTTGCATGATCTGACTGGTGTCCTCATCGGCATGCTTCTGGTAACTGCCGGTACGCGCCCGTGCTTCCAGCTCCCGGGCCTTGGGTACGTCGCAGGGATCGTATTCGTAGGCAATGGACACCGGCACGATATTGAGACCATTCATGGACTCGGCGAAACTGCGGCCGGTCTTTTTCTGGCTCATATGGAACATCTTGATGATGGCCGGGTCGGTGATATCCAGCCCATCCTTGGCCCGCCCTTCCCGTTGGGCGATCCAGATGCTTTGGTTATCTTCGATAGAGTGATGGATAAAGGCCGACAGAGTCTGGTAGGTATCACGCATTTCCCGCGGGCTGGACATATTGCGCTTAACCACGAAACTCTTGTTCAGTCGCATCAATTCGGCGAACAAACGGTTCTGCAGCAGGTTGTCGCCGATCGCAATCCGTGTGGTGCGGAAACCGTTGGTGACCAACTGGTAGTTCACCACCATGGGGTCGAACACGATGTCCCGGTGGTTGGAGATAAACAGGTAGGCGGTGTTGCGGTCCAGCTGTTCGAGCCCCGAATGGGTCACCCGCGTGGTTGTGCTGTGAACCAGCTGGTCCACGAAATGATAGAGCCTGGCCTGCAACGCATCGATCGTCTCGGCGTCACCAAACTCCTTCTGCAGCCAGCGTCTAATCCAGAACCGCGTAAGGCCGGGGGTCAGCCGTGTCAGTGTCGGGGCCTTGAAACGACCGATCAGTCCAAGGAACTCCTGATCACTCCCCAACCTGTCCAGCACTTCGCGGGTTTCGCTGTCCCGGTAGGGCCGAATTGAATCAAAATCCTGCATGGTGTCCTTATTATGACTGTACTTATTATGACGGTACTTATTATCGCTGCACGTTTTGTGGTCGAACGGCGATCGAAGCGCCGATCCAATGGCGCGCAGTATACCGCTCAAGCGTTCGATTGTAGCGTGCCCGCCGACGATGCGACATTCTACCTGCGTGAAGCCTCGGTGAACCACCTGCGCTAATTGTAAGCAAAAGCCTACGCAAGAACGGGTTGGTGGTGTGGTCGGTTTGCAGTCTGAGGGAGACCGGACTCTGTTCAGCGCTTTCCCGGTCTCTGGTAGACTTGCCCGCTGAATTCACCCTCTTCCCGGTTCGGTTTATGACCCTCACGGCCACACCCCCTGCCTCTGATTTCTCCAGTCTCAAAGCCCGCGCACAGGAAGTGCTGCACCAGGTATTCGGTTTTGAAGACTTCCGCCCGTTACAGGGCGAGGTGGTGGATGCCCTGGTGAGCGGCAACGACGCCCTGGTACTCATGCCCACCGGCGGGGGCAAATCACTGTGCTATCAAGTGCCAGCGATCGTACGGCCCGGGGTTGGCGTGGTCATCTCACCGCTGATCGCACTGATGCAGGACCAGGTGGCCGCCCTGAACCAACTGGGTGTGCGGGCAGCCTTCCTCAATTCGACGCTGTGGCCGGAGGAAGCGCGAGATATCGAGAACGCCCTGGTCCGCGGCGAACTGGATTTACTGTACTGCGCGCCTGAACGACTGCTGCAGCCACGTATGCAGCAGCTGTTGCAAGAGGCGCCCATTTCCCTCTTCGCGATTGACGAAGCCCACTGCGTTTCCCAATGGGGGCATGATTTTCGGGAAGACTACCTGGGGCTGGACATGCTGGAGCGGGAGTTCCCGCAGGCCCCCCGGATTGCCCTGACCGCCACCGCCGACGAACGTACACGCAAGGAGATCGCCGAACGCCTGCACCTGCAGCAGGCGCGGCACTTCATCAGTAGCTTCGACCGCCCTAATATCCAGTATCGGATCACGCAGAAAGACAACGCGAACAAGCAGTTGTTGGCCTTTATTAAAGAGGAACATCAAGGCGACTCCGGTATCGTCTATTGCATGTCACGTAACAAGGTCGAAGCCACCGCGGACATGCTGGCGAAACAGGGTTACGTCGCACTGCCCTACCACGCCGGTTTACCGGCAGAAACCCGAGCCGCAAACCAGGAGCGCTTCCTGCGGGAAGACGGCGTCATCATCGTGGCCACCATCGCCTTCGGCATGGGTATCGACAAGCCTGACGTCCGTTTCGTCGCCCACTTGGACTTGCCCAAGAGCATCGAGGCCTACTATCAGGAAACGGGCCGCGCGGGACGTGATGGTGCCCCCTCCAACGCCTGGATGGTTTACGGCCTGCAGGACGTCATCAAGCTTCGTCAGATGCTGGAATCGTCGCCGGGTAGCGAACACTTCAAACGGGTTGAACGCCAGAAACTGGATGCCATGCTCGGCCTTTGCGAAGTAACGTCCTGCCGCCGCAAAGCGCTGCTTCGCTATTTCGGCGACGACCTGGAACAACCCTGCGGCAACTGCGACACGTGCATCGAGCCGCCGCAAACCTGGGACGGTACCGTAGCCGTCCAGAAAGCCCTCTCCTGCGTTTTCCGCACGGGCCAGCGCTTTGGCGTCACTTACCTGATCGATGTCTTGCGCGGCTCCGAGAACGAACGCGTCCTGAGCCAGGGCCATGACAAGGTCAGCACCTATGGCATTGGCCAGGAGCTCTCCACCCAGCAGTGGAAGAGCGTCTTCCGCCAGCTCGTGGCTGGTGGCTATTTACAGGCCGATGCCGAAGGCTACGGCGCGCTGAGCCTCACGGAGATTTGCCGACCGTTGCTGAAGGGAGAGGAAACCGTCTGGCTGCGGCGCGATCCCGAAACCAAACGCAAAACCAAGTCCGGCGGCGGTTCGGCCAAACGTGCGATCGTCATCGAGGACCAGGCCGCGTGGGATACGCTACGGGCCAAGCGTAAGGAATTGGCGGACGAACAGGGCGTGCCGCCGTACGTGATCTTTCACGACACCACGCTCCTGGAAATGCTCGAACGCCGGCCGAAAAGCCTGGACGAGATGGGCGAGGTCAATGGCATTGGCGCGGCCAAGCTTGAGAAGTATGGGCAGGCGTTTCTTGAGGTTATTGCGTCGATGGAGTGAAGCTTTCAAGGCTCCTGGGGAAGCTTCGGAAACGTAGGTCGGGTTCACCCAAGGGCGTAAAAGCAACGCGTAACCCGACAAACTCGTTGTATTACGAGAGGTTGCGGGAACATCTTAAACTCCATGTCGGGTTACGCGTTGCTAACCCGACCTACATTCGCATTTTCTGCCTCAAACCCCTGTTTCTTCACCCGATAATGCGCCGTCGAGCGCGCGACGATGTTGCCGTCCGTGTCCTTCAACTCCCCTTCCAGCGTAAACGCCGCACGGCCGGTGGTGTCCGCATCCATTTTGATGGTCCTGCGGGTTTCTTCGGAAAGCTGCAATTCGATCGTGACATCGGAATCCGATGGCTGCAGGAACTGGAGCGACATCTCCTTGAGGATCGGGATGTAGCGCGGCCCCATATCGAACAGGGTCAGCACCCCGCCGGGGATTTCCGCCACGAGGAAGTAGGCGCCGGCGTACAGGCTGCCGAAATGGTTACGGTTGCCCTTGATGGATATCCGGGCCCGCACGTAGCCCGGTCTGACATCCTCCACCCGGAACCGGTTGCGGGGCGCGAACGGAATGGCCTGCCCAACGAGTCGGTTGACCATCCGATAGCCGCCCTGGCGCTGCAGCCAATTCCAGGGTTTTTCAAGCCCCGCATCCGGATCCAGGCTCGAGAGCCAGTCGCTGGTCACGCCTATCAGTCGATCTTTTATGGCCATGGCACTCGTTCCCTCATCAATCACTTTGGGGCGAGATTTACAGATCCGACAGTCGGTTACAACATTTTTCACGATTTAATGCTTACGCGAGCGTAAACGCAAAATCAGCCGCTACACTGGAGAGAAGAATTAGGGCGTGGGGCGCTCAACCTAGGGGCGGTTCGCGGGATTCCTTGCAGTACAGCATAGGATACGCCGTGTTGTTGCGATCAGGATTAGTCTCCGGATGTCGACATATCCCAAGTCGCTGGAGCCATAGCTTTCTTTTCCTTCTCTTTAGTACATTGGCCACTGGCAGTACATTGATAACCGGCCTGGCCATGACCAGTACGCCGACGTTCGCGGTTGTGGCGCGGGAAGACGGTCAAGCAGCAGACATCGAGTCTGCACAGCAAGTTACCCTCTGGTACCGCAATTACGATAGCCCGGCCATACGCGCCCTGCTCGATCTCGCCTTACGCAAGACACCCGAGTACGGCCCCTACCTCATCACTCGCAGCCAGGAGATGAACCAGGGCCGGGCGCTCCGCGAACTGAGCAACGACAACGGGCACGCCGTCCAGGTTGCCAATGTCGCAACCACGCCTGAACGGGAAAACAACCTGCTGGCGGTCACCATTCCCATTGATGGCGGCCTGCTCGGTTACCGCGTCTGCGTGACGACACCACAAATGCTATCAAGGTTCGAGGGAATTACTCGCCTAGCCGACTTACGCGCGGGGAATATCCGCTTCGGTCAGGGCCGCCACTGGCCCGACACCCAGATCCTCGAGGCCAACGGCCTTAAGGTAGTGACCCACACCCGATACGAGAGCCTGTTCGACATGCTCGCGGGCGGGCGTTTCGAGTGTTTTGCCCGGGGCGTCAGCGAAGTGGTCTACGATCTGGACCTACGGCAGGACGATGGCCTGGTGATCGAGCCGGACCTGCTGTTCACCTATCCCATGCCGTCCTATTTCTTCGTGGGCCGCAGTGACATGGCCCTGGCCATGCGTATCCAGCTGGGCCTGGAACGGGCAATCGTGGACGGCAGTTTCCTGAAATACCTGGCCCACTACTTCACCCGACCGCTGGAAGAGCTACAACTTTCCAACCGCCGGGTGTTCCAGTTGGGCAACCCCTGGCTCCCCGGCGGCGAAAAAGGCATCAGCGAAGATGTCCTGCAGCATATGAAAGTACGGATCCAGCTGGGCGACAAGGCACCTCCAGTACCCAACTGAACCCGGTTTGCGAACAGACTTTGACGCGCTCCAGTTTGCTGCTCACGCAAATGGAACGATCGTGGAGCCCCATGGTCCAACGCCTGCTCGTTATAGCGCGCAAGTCCGAGAGTAGTTAACGTTACCCAAGAACGGATATCTACCGGCTTGGGGTTGATTTAATCGACCTCCGTTTCCATCTGTTATCCTTACCGCTTATCACCCTTGATTTTTCCGGCCTCGGGAGACGCTGAATGGCTCATGAAGAACTGCATCTCAATCTCCGCAACCTGACCGAAGAGGACTATCCGCAGCTTAAGCAGCTGATGGATCGGATCTACGATGATATCGGCGGGGCGTGGCCAGAAGAGACGATCAAGGAACTGGTCCAGAAGTTTCCTGATGGGCAGATCTGTATCGAGGACAGCGGCGAACTCATCGCTGTGGCGCTTACCGTACTGGTGAACTACGAGCGTTTCAGCAACCCGCACACCTACGACGACCTGATCCTCAAGAACGAGCGCGTTCGCCACGACGCGGTCGGCGACGCCATGTACGGGCTGGACGTCTTCATCCACCCGGACTACCGCGGTTACCGCCTTGGCCGGCGGTTATACGAAGCACGCAAGGAGCTGTGCCGTACCCGCAACTATCGGGCAATCCTTGCGGGCGGGCGTATCCCCAACTACCACAAGTTCTCCGACCAGTTCACACCGGCGGAATACATCGAACGGGTAGATCGCAAGGAGATCTACGATCCGATCCTGACGTTCCAGCTATCCAACGATTTCCAGGTCACCCGACTGATGCACAAGTATCTTCCGGAAGACCAGAAATCAATGGGATA
Organism: Marinobacter nanhaiticus D15-8W; assembly: GCF_036511935.1. NCBI lineage: Bacteria > Pseudomonadati > Pseudomonadota > Gammaproteobacteria > Pseudomonadales > Marinobacteraceae > Marinobacter > Marinobacter nanhaiticus. The sequence continues at coordinate 2,745,180 of NZ_AP028878.1, forward strand.
CGCCACACTCCTCGAGTGGAATAACATCCTCTACACGCCGCCCGCACCGGTGCTGAAAACACGCAAGACCAACGTGCGCATGGGTGCCGTGCAGTGGCAAATGCGGGAATTCACTTCTGTCGAGGAAGTGCTCAAGCAGGTGGAGTACTTCGTGGATGCCCTGTCCGACTACAAGAGCGATTTCGCCCTGTTCCCGGAGTTTTTCAACGCGCCGCTGATGGGCCTTACCGACCAGTTGGACCAGACTCGGGCCATCCGTTTCCTGGCGGGCTTCACCAAGCAGTTCCGGGACCAGATGTCGGAAATGGCGGTGAGTTACAACATCAATATCGTCACCGGTTCCATGCCGTTGCTGGACAACGACCGGCTCTACAACGTGTCCTACCTCTGCCACCGGGACGGCCGGGTAGATGAGCAGCGGAAGATCCATATCACCCCGCACGAGCGGCGCGACTGGGTCATCGAAGGCGGCAACCATTTCGAGGTATTCGAGACCGACGCCGGCCGGGTCGCCATCTTGATCTGTTACGACATCGAGTTCCCGGAGCTGGGCCGGATTGCCGCCAGCCAGGGCGTAGACATCATTTGCGTCCCCTTCTGGACAGACACCAAGAACGGTTACCTGCGGGTGCGGCACTGTGCCCAGGCCCGGGCCATCGAGAACGAATGCTACGTGGTGATCACCGGTAGTGTGGGCAACCTGCCGAAAGTGGAGAACCTGGACGTCCAGTACGCCCAGTCATCCGTATTCTCGCCCTCGGACTTTGCCTTCCCGCATGACGCGGTAATGGCGGAAACGACGCCGAACACGGAGATGATCATGTTCTCGGACATGGACCTGTCGAAGCTCACACTGGTCCGCGACGAGGGCTCGGTGACCAACCTCAAGGATCGCCGCACCGACATGTATGCCGTGAAGATGAATTCACAGAAATAAGTGAAGCGTCACAAGGGCCCGCAACAAAGCGCGGGCCCTGTGGCACAAAAAGTCACGAATGGTTACTATGCGGCTGCTTCTGGCCTTATCCGACACGGGTTAAACTTGAACAAAGTGTCGAAAAGTTTAATGTACAGAACTGATCACGTTGCGATATTTCCTTAATCTGTCTACAGTTTGAGCAATATCGCCAAAATTATTGGCTTCAGTCCGGTTTTTGCACCCGGTTTTTGTAGATAGCTGTCGGATACCGACAGCAGACATTGATCGAAAGCAGAGCGGATCTGTCCCACGTGTATTACAAGCTTGCCGTTGATACGGTTTTTGCCCATGGACCGATTGGATTTCTCAGTCACACAGCCCCTACCCGACCTGACGGCCCGCTTCCGTCTCAAGCGCGGTTTGTTCAGGAAGGAGACCGTTGAATCCCGCGTTTTCGGGCTGGATCAGTACGGTTGTATCCTCAAGACCGACAAGGTCTTCGAGCCTGGCGACACGCTCCTGTTCGACCTCATCATGAAAATGCCCTTCGAAAACATCCAGGCAGAAGGACTGCAAGGGCTGGTGGTAGAGGTAAAGAAACACTGTAGCAATTTCTTCTATTCCATTGATTTTTCAGGGCCGCCCTCTGCGGATCTGGAAGGCAAGCTTACCCGTATCCAGGAAGTGCTAAACCGCAAGCAGAGTTTGCGGTCTCGTCGCGGCCATCCCGGTCCGAGAGCAACACAAATGGCCTGAACACTGAACAGACCCTGGCGCCAGGATGGTTGTAGCACATTGACGTGGCGCGATACGGAGCACAATCAAGGAACAGCCGGAACACGGAAAAGGGATTTTACAGTTTGCACCCCCCTTCTCAATTTCCGGGACTTTGCGAATTAATCGGATTTATGTATTAACCAAAGAAACGGGGAATGGACATGGCAAAGAAAGAAAAAGCAGGTGTCGATAAGCTGGTCAAGAAGGTCAACAAGGAATTCGAAAAGACCTCCACCCAGCTCGAAAAGCTCATCAACGATGCGTTCAAGCAGTTTGATTCCCTGCAGAGTCAGGTCCAGGAGCCGATCCGCAAGCTGCTTGACGAGGTGGAAAAGCTGCGTGAGCGCGAACTCAAGCGCTTCAACGACGAGCTGGACCGTCGGATGAAGGAGTTCCACGACCTGCAGCACGCCATCCTTGAGCGTGTGGGATTTGCCGGCAAGGAGGTCGAGAAAGAGACCAAGCAGACGGCCCAGAAAGCGAGTTCTGCCGCCTCCAAGGCCGCGCCGCCAAAAGCCAAGTCGGCTGCGAACAAGGCCGCCAAATCTGCCGATTCAGCCAAGACCTCTGCCAAGAAGGCCGCTCCGAAAAAGTCACCGACCAAAAAGCCGGCTGCCAAGAAATCGACTGCCAAGTCATCTTCAGCTGCTAAATCGTCCACGAGTAAGCCGGCTTCAGCCGCCAAGGCGTCTACCTCTACGACGACTACAGGCTCGGCTGCAACTTCAGCATCCAAAGCGCCTGCAGCCAAGACAACATCGGCAACTGCCAAGCCCAAAACCGTCAACGAGAGCGACCTGACCAAGATCAAAGGCCTTGGCCCGGCGACAGCCACCAAGTTGAAGGCGATGGGCATCACTTCCATCAAACAGATCGCCGACCCGACCGCCGAGGAAAAGGAGAAGATGAAAGACTTCTCCAACATGAAAGGTTTCGACTCCTGGTCGGACGAAGCAAAGAAGCTGCTGTCCTGATCAGCCTGATGTGGCCGTCTTTCGGGGCGGCCACACCGGGTACCCGCCAAACGTCTCTACCTCCGCCCGATCTCCGGTTGCTCCCATCCGCTGGTTTCCTTCGTATGTTATTGAATACCCGGAGCGCCCCTTCATGAGTGGGCCAGGAGCGATTATGATTTCGCGACGAAAAAATAACGCCGAGGGACTATCGGCGATACGCCTAACAAGGAGCCCAAGAACATGCTGAAACCATTCAAACGCGCGCTGTTGCTCTCGCTGGCGCTGGTCTCGCCGGTCATGGCGGAGACCTTCGTATTTACAGCGATTCCGGATGCGGACGAAACCAAGTTGCGTGAACGTTTCCAGAGCGTGGCGGATTATCTGTCCGAACAGCTCGAGGTGGACGTGCGCTATATCCCGGTGAAGAGTTACGCGGCTGCGGTTTCCGCGTTCCGCAACAACCAGGTCCAGCTTGCCTGGTTCGGCGGATTGTCCGGCGTCCAGGCCCGCGCGCTGGTCCCCGGCTCCGAAGCCATCGCCCAGGGCGAGGAAGACACCCAGTTCGTCACGTACTTTATTGCCCACAAGAGCACCGGTATCGAACCGTCCGAGGAACTTCCGGAAGCCATCGAGGGCAAGACCTTCACCTTTGGCTCAAAAGGCTCGACTTCGGGTCGCCTGATGCCCGAGTACTACATCCGTGAAACCTTCGACGCGGCGCCGGAAGAGGTGTTCAGCCGCGTCGGTTTCAGCGGCAATCATTCCCGCACGATCCGCCTGGTTGAAGCGGGCACCTATGAAGTCGGCGCAGTGAATTACGCTGTCTGGGAAAGCGAAATCGAAGAAGGCACAGTCGACACCGACGCCGTCAGCGTAATCTGGGAGACGCCCCCCTACCAGGACTACCAGTGGACCATCCGCGGTGACGTCAACGAACGTTTCGGTGATGGCTTCAAGGAGAAGGTCCAGCAGGCGCTGGTCAACATGGACGATCCCGAACTGCTGAATAAATTCCCCCGGTCCGCGTTTATCCCCGCCAGCAACGAGGATTACGAGTCGATCCGGAATACGGCTGAAAAGATCGGAATCATCGACTGATGGATGCAGTGCACCTGCGCAACCTCACGGCCGCTTACGGTGGCCAGCAGGTCCTCGGTCCCATTTCCCTGGATATCCGGCCGGGAGAGCATATTGCCCTGGTCGGGCGCAGCGGGGCGGGTAAATCCACCCTGCTGAACCTGCTCTACGAGCAGGTGCGGGACCGGGCAGCGCTGGTGCCCCAGGAACAGGGGCTGGTCCAGTCCCTGTCCGTCTTCCATAACGTCTATATGGGACGGCTTTCCGCCAATCCACGGTGGTACAACATCCTCAATCTGGTATGGCCACGTCGGCGCGAGCTGGAGGAAATCAGCCCCTTACTGGAACGTCTCGGCATCGTCGACAAGTTAAGAAAACCGGTGGAAGCCCTCTCGGGCGGCCAGAAGCAACGCACCGCCGTCGCCCGTGCGTTGTACCAGAAGGCCGCTATCCTGCTAGCCGACGAACCTGTCTCCGCGCTTGATGGACCGTTGGCCCATGTCGTCATGGGACTGATCTCTGAGGCCTACGCTACCAGCGTTATCGCCCTGCACGATATCGACCTGGCTTTACGTTACTGCGACCGTATCGTCGGCATCCGGGACGGCCAGATCGCCCTGGACGACGCCACCCGTCGGCTCTCTCCCGCCGACATCCTGCCACTGTATTGAGGGCGTTGGTCGACGGTATGTTCCTGTCTCCCTCGATCCGCATTACGCTCTGCTTTGTCGGCATCGCCCTCCTGTGCCTGTTTGCAGCAGACCTGGCAGTGACCACGATCAATCCGTGGGAAGACCTGGCCAACCTGTTCCTTGGCATCGTGACACCGGATTTCTTCTCCCTCGAAGGTATTGGCACCGCCCTGCTGCGCACCCTGGCCTTCGCGTTCACCGGTGTGGCGCTTGGGAGTGCTGCCGGCTTCCTGTTGGCACTGGCTTTCCGCTGGCGCATCGTCCGCGTCTTCTGTGCCTTTATCCGCGCGATCCATGAGCTGTTCTGGGCGCTTATCTTCCTGCAGTTCTTCGGCTTCCATCCTTTGACCGGCGTGCTGGCGATCGCCATCCCCTACGCAGGCATCTTCGCCAAGGTCTATTCGGAAATTCTCGATGAGGTGGACCCCACGCCGGAGCGGGTATTGCCGACCGGCTTAAACACGCTATCCGCGTTCCTCTACGCACGCATACCGGATGCCCTGCCACACCTGATCACCTACACGTCCTACCGGCTCGAGTGCGGCCTGCGCTCGAGCGCGGTGCTTGGCTTCGTGGGACTGCCGACGTTGGGCTACTACCTGGAGTCATCCTTCGCCCAGGGGTTCTACTCCGAAGTGGGCGCCCTGTTGCTGATGTTCTACGTGCTGATCGCGACGCTACGGCTCTGGGCTCGCCCCAAGTTGATTCCCTTCTATGTGGTGGCGGCGCCTTTCTTCCTGGGCGACGGCTTGCCTATCGTCTGGGGCAACGTGGTGCGGTTCTTTACCGAGGATATCGTGCCCTCGCCGATTCGCGACGATGAAGGCCTGGCGGGACTCTGGACATGGTTTTCGGACCTGGCACTGAACGAGGCGCTTCCCGGCATCTGGAATACGCTGGTGCTGACCCAGATCGCCCTGGTGCTGACCGGAATAGTGACGCTGCTGGCCTTTCCATTGATCTCGCAGCACTTCGGCGGTCCGGTGCGGCGCACTTTCGGCCATGTCCTGCTCGTGATTGGCCGCTCCACGCCGGAATACATGCTCGCCTACATTCTCCTGCAACTCTGGGGACCATCCATGCTGCCGGCCGTCGTCGCCCTGGCGCTGCACAACGGCGGCATCATCGGCCACCTGATCGGCCGCCGCAGTAACGAGATTGCGTTGCGGCCGGACGCGCCCCACGGTATCAACCGCTACACCTACGAACTGGTGCCCCGCCTATACAGCCCGTTCCTCGCATTCCTGTTCTATCGCTGGGAAATCATCATGCGCGAAACGGCGATACTTGGCATTTTGGGAATCTACACCCTGGGCTTTTATGTGGACAGCGCAATCCAGAACATCCAGTTCGACCGCGCGATCGTGCTGATTTTGGTCACGGCCCTGCTGAACATCCTGGTCGATATGATCTCACGCCGTGTGCGTGCCGGGCTGAAGCTCAAAGTCCATCACACCTGCGAAGGCCATTAACACCCTCGACACACGAACGCCCCAGCAGCACCCCATCGCCTGCGCCGCCTTTTCCCCAGGATTTGCGCTTCTTCACGAACTCACCCCCACTCTTGGCGTAACATTTCGCTGCCTAATCGGTGATGTGTAAAACACGGGATCGGGGCCAGGGACACTATGACAGGACTAATCGTGGGCGCGGTCGAAATAGGCTTGGCACTTCTGCTGGGCATACTGGCATTTCGCATCATCACGCTTTCAAGGTTTCAGGAAACACCCTTACTGACAACGACCCACCCGGCCGGCGAATCCGGTTCCAGCCATGCCTCGCTCACCGCAGCCACAGCCACTCGTGACGCCTACCAGCGCGTAGCCACGAGGCACGCGCGCCGCACTGCCCATACTGCAGATCTCGTCACCCAGCTACATATCCTCACCAGCGTGCAGATGACGGACACACGCCGTCAGGGGCTGGACCTGAAGTATGCCAGCAAGCCCTTAAAGGTAATGGCCGCGGCGTATTTCTACGGTGCCACATGCGGACTGACGTTCAGCGATGGACACGATCGGGAAAAGATTGCGGACGCGGCGATAAAGGTAATCCAGCATGCGCTTGATTTGGGAGAAGTATCAGTACACCAGATGCTCGCAACGCTGACCGCAAGTAGCAGCGCCCTGCACTGTTATCGGAATGGATTGGAAGGGGCAGAGTATTGGTGTGCCCATCGCTTCGTGCCGGATGAGCACTCCCTCTACGCATCGCTGACAGCCAATGCGCTTATCTGATTCAGCGCACTCACCGACCATCCCGCGAGTCGAGCCGCTTTCCTAGCCGCCGGGCTGGAAGCTGTTTTCGGCAACGACCATCCAATCGTTACCGAGAGGCACCGGCCGAGCATCAGGCATAGAACCTTGCGGGACCCCCATCAAGCCGGGGCGAGAAAATCCGCCATTTTCCTCACGGACCATGCTGTCGACGTCGACAGACTGAACCTGCCAAACCTGACCCTTGGCGTTAACCAGACTCCGGTGGGTAAGGCCGAATATAAAACGGCAATAATCCAGTTTGAGCTGCATCAGGTCCTGCTCTGCCTTGCTGATCTTACGCAGCAGTACCTGATGGACACCGTCGGCGTAGTCCATACAATCATCCATGACGCAAATTTGGGCCGCAGTTTATCACGACGGTTTGATGACAGTGATAAGCGCGATCCCCGGAGCGGTGATGGAAGTCACGTTCCTCGCGAATAAGGCCTGATCTCGCCACTGCCGGAAGCGACTAACGGTCGTCCGGGTGGCGGGTCTGGAAAGTCGGAACCATTGGCATGTCCAATGCTTCCGTACCGCGCTTCAGGGTCAGCTTCCAGGTCATATCCGGATCGACAGTACACAGCGGGGCCTGGAATTCCGCATGGAGACGAAGACGATTGCCGTCCGGCGAACCCTGTTGCAACGCAACCGGGTACTGCCCCATATACATGGATTGACCTTCCAGTATGGCGACCATGCGCTGCCCTTTCGCAGCTCCGGCGGGCACTGATAACACCAGTTGCAGGGCATCAGTAGGCGCGGGCCCGGTGCGCTCCAGGTCCAGCGACCAGGTATTTGCCCCTTCGCCCCAGCGGCATGTTCCCGCATCAAGGTCGCAGACCGGGGCATTGGCCTCATGAGATGCGGTAACCCATGCATCTTCCGATGCCAGGTAGCGCGGCCCGAAGATGATGGCAGCCACCAGGCCGGCGATGCAGACTACGACAAGCAAACCCCGAAGCAAGCAGTTCTTCCCCTATCACAAGCAAAACGCACAACCAGAACAGGCCTCACGGCCAGGGCCGCATTGTCCGGCAATTAGCGGACAAAGACTACTGTCGCTGAGGACGAACGCCCCTACGCCCAGAGTACTTGGACACTACGAGGGTCAGGCCTGAAGCATGCTTCGGGACTTCTGCGATATCAGGAAAACAGGCTAACGAATGCGGTCAGTGACCGCCTTGAAGCGTGTCAGCACGTTTTCGATACGACCGAGGGAATCGCCGACGCTTGCTTTCTGGCTTTCCTCAAACTCCAAACCGTAGATGGTGCCATCGTCAGCAACGCGAGAATTACGTACCAGCGCCTCCGCCTGCTCCACCGTGATGTCGCCGACTTCGGTATTCAACCGAAGGCTGAACTGGAGTTTGTCCCCTTCCTTGAACTCCTCATCGCTGACGATGGCCATGCCCAGCCTGGAGAAATCCATGACCTGCACTTCAAGCCATTTTTTGGAGAAGAGGCCTTTCCTGACCTTGACCCGGGCGTCCATCTGGATGAAAGGCAGTCGTTCTCTGCGGCGGCGTTCGCGCATGGTGAAGCTCCGATTGCGGATGTCTGGCGTTGTTATTCTTGGACCGTTGTGTTCAGGGTGATCGATTTGGGGTCGACTGAGCGGACTTTAGCAAAATGCCGGGCCAGAACCCGGTTTCCAGTCACAATTTAACGCAAAAGGGAGACGGGTTTTTGGCGAATTCGCACCAAAAAACGCCATTCCGCCTGGAATTTAGACGATTTAACGAGATTCTGCCGGGTTCGTCGTACCCGCCTCCCGAACACCCCGCAACCTCGCCGCGCCAGGTCACTTCAAGTAAACGAGATCTACAGTGAACGATGACGGGTAATACGGAAGGTGTCCGTGATCGCTTCGCCATTCCAGACATAGCGTAGATGAGGTCCCTGCCAGGGCAGCGCCATCGTGCGGGGCCGGAACGCGGCGACACATTCGCCTTTAGGGTGGCGCACGCTGCGATACAGCAGCCCGTGACTGCCCGCTTCACGCCGCTGGGCGGCGTAGCGTTGGCTATGGGGATAGTTATCAGGATTCGGGTCGTGCAACGCCTCGTACTCTGTCGGGCGCAGATCGTCCACCGGAAGCATTACCTTGCTGATGTAGCAGCGCATGGTGAGCTCCATGGGCGGATCCTGCGTCGCCCGCAGGAAACGCTCCCGATGGAATACCGTCTCGCGAATGGCGGTCTCGAGGGTGCTGGCAGCGTAATAGATACCGTACTCACCGCTGGTGAACCGGCTGGACGACCCCAGGTGGGTAAAAGCCGCCATTAGCGGTGTGGAGCCGGCGCCGAAGACACGGTCTTCAAAAGGCACCCGCTCGATATCGCCGGTCAGGTCCCGCAGGCGGTCGTTGGTCAACCCTTCGATTTCCGCCGCCAGCTCGAACTCCTCCTGGGAGAGCACCGACTCGAACACGTTGATGGGCGGAAAATGGGAGGGCACGATCCGGTGCGCCTCCCATTCCGGTACGACGGCCTGCGGTTCAGGATAATCCGACATTTACCAGCCCCGCTGGGCGTCCAGGTAACGGCGGGTTTCAGCCAGGTGCAGGATACTGCCTCGCTTCATGAACTCCAGCGCGGTTACACCGTTGAACGGCAATGCACTGTTCGGTGCATGGACCCAGCGGGCGGCCAATTCTCGCGTTGGATAGAGAATCTGCAAAGCCTTGTAGATACCCATGATGTAGCTAATGCGCTCCATCAAGTCGCGGTTCAGTCGCTGGGCGGGCAGCTTTGCGTAATTGTTCAGGGTGGACCGGGCAATGTCCCCCAGCAGTTTCTGGCGATCCGCCTGGGAGCACCCCCACTCCGCCGTAATATTGAAGAACGCCTTGAGCGCGACCTGCCCCCGGCGCTCCTCGTTGTTGAGGTCCGCTGGCGTCGTTGCATTGGATTGAGTCATCTGGCGTCCTCCGAATCGTGGGTTCTCTGGTCAGCAAACCCTTCACCGCGTAGCCACTGGAACAGGCTACACCCTACGTACTAAATTGTACATTTGGCGCAACTATGTACATATATGGACATACCCTTAGCTTGCCCGTTCCTGCTTGGCTCCGGGATTCCGGGCATGACTTGCCTCAACAGTTATCCTTATGAATTAGAAAAGAAATTCCCGAAAACGTCCCGCCGGGCGCCAGAATCGTATAAAATGCCCGCCTGCTTTTGGGAAGCCTCGTGACGTTCGCACCAAACTGGATCATTCGCGAATTTCAGCTTTCCTTAACCCAACCGCGGGCCAGCGCGTCTGGCCCACCCTCTGTCAGACAGGAGCGCACGTGCATCCGGATATCTCTGTCAGGAATCTCAACAAGACCTACGCCTCAGGCCACCGCGCCCTCAAGGACATCAACCTCGAGATCCATCGGGGCGAGATCTTTGCCCTGCTCGGCCCCAACGGCGCCGGCAAGACAACGCTGATCAGCATCATCTGCGGCATCGTCAACCTCACCGACGGCACCGTGCTGGCGGATGGTCACAACATCGTGACCGAATATCGCGCCGCCCGCTCGAAGATCGGCCTGGTTCCCCAGGAGCTGAACACCGATGCCTTCGAGACTGTGTGGAACACCGTCAGCTTCAGCCGCGGCCTGTTTGGCAAGCCGCCAAAGCCGGCCCACATCGAGAAGGTCCTGCGCGATCTCTCCCTGTGGGAGAAGAAGGACTCGATGATTATGGCGCTCTCCGGCGGCATGAAGCGGCGGGTCATGATTGCCAAGGCGCTTTCCCACGAGCCGCAGATCCTGTTCCTCGACGAACCCACCGCCGGCGTCGACGTGGAACTGCGCCGGGACATGTGGGAAATGGTCCGCAAGCTGCGCGAGAGCGGCGTCACCATTATCCTCACGACCCACTACATCGAGGAGGCCGAGGAAATGGCCGATCGCATCGGTGTCATCAGTGGGGGGGAATTGATCCTGGTGGAAGAGAAGCATGCCCTGATGCGCAAGCTGGGCAAGAAGGAACTGCGGCTGCACCTGCAGAATCCGTTGGATGCCCTGCCCGAAGGCCTGGCGGACCTCGACCTCGAACTCTCCGAGGACGGCAGCGAGCTGATCTATTCCTTCGACGCCCAGCGTGAGCATACCGGGATTGCCACGTTACTGCGCCGGCTATCGGAACAGGGCATCGACTTCAAGGACCTGCGCACCCGGGAAAGCTCCCTGGAAGACATCTTCGTTAACCTGGTGAGGGCGAAATAATGAACATCCACGGAATCCGCGCGATCTACAAATTCGAAATGGCCCGGATGTGGCGCACCCTCATGCAGAGCATCGCGTCGCCGGTGATTTCCACGTCGCTCTACTTCGTGGTCTTTGGCTCCGCCATCGGCTCGCGCATGGGCGATATCGACGGCGTGTCCTACGGTGCGTTTATCATTCCCGGCCTGGTGATGCTGTCGCTGCTGATGCAAAGCATCTCCAACGCCTCGTTCGGAATCTATATGCCCAAGTTCTCCGGCACCATCTACGAGGTGTTGTCGGCGCCGGTGTCCTATGTGGAAGCGGTCCTGGGCTATGTGGGGGCGGCGGCCACCAAGTCGGTCATCCTCGGCATCATCATCCTGGTCACTGCCCGTCTCTTCGTGGACTACAGCATCGACCACCCGTTCTGGATGCTCTTCTTCCTGGTCCTGACCTCAGTGACCTTCAGCCTGTTGGGCTTCATTATCGGTATCTGGGCGGATTCCTTCGAGAAGCTGCAGATCGTGCCGCTAATGATCGTCACACCGCTGGTGTTCCTGGGCGGTACCTTCTATTCGATCGACATGCTGCCGCCCATCTGGCAGACCATTACCCTGTTCAATCCGGTGGTCTACCTGATCAGCGGATTCCGCTGGGCGTTCTACGGCATTTCCGACGTCAACGTGGTGGTCAGTGCCGGCATGATCTTCCTGTTCCTGCTGGCCTGCGTTCTAACGGTCGGCTATATATTCAAGACTGGCTACCGGCTGCGGAGCTGATCCCATGGCATGTTCCTCGATGTCTCGCGTTTCCCCCTCTAGACTGGTGCTAACCGGCGCACTCCTCGCGCTATCCGCGTGTCACGCCACCGGTGAGAACAGGGTACGGCTCGACACCGTCGACCTGTGCGCGAAAACCGTCAGCGAAACCTTCCCGATTGTTGCGGAAAAAGCCGTGACCTCGTCGCAACGTCGGAACGGACTGATGGGCCGCGAATCCATCGGCGAGAATGAAGGCATGCTGTTCGTCTACCAGGAGACACGCCCGCCCGAGGCAAACTTCTGGATGTACCGCACCCTTATCCCGCTGGATATTGCGTATACGGGGCGGGATGGTGAAATTCGCGCTATCCGCGAGATGCAGCCCTGCGCCTCAGAAGACGCCACACAATGCCCGCGCTACCCCGCCGGCGTTGAATATCAACTGGCCCTGGAAATGCCCCAGGGCTTCTTCCGGCAACGAGGTATTGGCGTAGGCGACCGCATCATGCGGTTGGACACGGAGGGAGCCTGCAACCTGCCGCCGGTCTAGGCAACGTACCTAGTCTAGCGGCACACGGCAAAAAGTAGCCCAGGCAATAACGCTTATCCAGGCGACAGCTACTCAGGCGCTTTTTGAAAAGCAGTTGCGATAGGCTTCGCAACCTTCGCGGATCAGGGCAACGATCTTAGCCGCGGGCAATGCAGCTGAGGTTTTCTGGGGAATGCACTCGAAATTCGAGCTGTGGGGATCTCCGTTGAACCGGAGTGAGAAGCCAGACGTATGCAGGGCGGACTGCCCTGGCAAATCGACGCTCCAGCTCTCTTGTTCAGTGGCCATTTTTTTGCCGCTCCTTTGAGCCATCAATACTGCAGTCGTCGGAATTATCGGGTAGACAGATGTCCGTAGTGCTACAGAACTTCTCAGGCTTACGCTGTATTTGACGCGCTGTGATTTCAAACGCCCACGCAGACTAAGCACTGAAGCGGGACAGTTCAATTTCATATGTTGGGACATTTCTTAACTTTAATACAAAGCCTGAAACGAAAACACCCCGGAAGGCCGGGGTGTTTTCAAAGGTGCGGCGAAGAATCAGCTACGGCCGCCCTGGCTCTGGCGCCCGCCTGTTGAGCAGCTTTCCTCCGTTCGTCACGGATTTCGGTATCTTCGCACCCTGCACTTAAGGACCGCACTTCCTCGACATAAAACCAAGCCTGTCGTATTGCTTCAAACGGTTGTATAACGTTTTGTCACTGATGCCCAGAACGCGAGCCGCACGTTCTTTGTGACCATCGCAATGGGCCAGGGTCTCGATAATGGCGACGCGCTCCAGTTCTTCAATCGAGCACCCCAGATCCATGATGAGCTGATCGCCTTGGCGATGGACCGGCTCATGGTTCCCAAACGAACCGTCGGGCAGCTGGTCTGCATCGATGATGTCACCGGTGGCCATGATATGCATGCGCCGGACTACGTTCTTCAGTTCGCGCAGGTTTCCGGGCCAACGGTATTTTTCCAGGGCGGCCAATGCCTCATTCGTGAACCGTTTTGGCGGACAACCCTCAATCCGGTTGAGCTCCTGCAGGAAATACTGTGCCAGGGTTCGGATATCCTTCTTCCTCTCCCGCAGTGGCGGCAACTCGATCGGAAAGACCCGAAGTCGATATAGAAGATCGGCGCGCAGGCGCCCCTCCGCCACTTCCCTGTCCGGGTCGCGGTTTGTCGCCGCCACCACGCGAACATCGGTAGTAAGCTCCCGTTCGCTGCCTACCCGACAAAAACGATAGGTCTCGAGCACCCGCAACAGCTTGACCTGCAACTCAACCGGCATCTCCGTAATTTCGTCGAGGAAAAGGGTGCCACCGTCCGCGCGCTCGAATAGCCCTTTGCGATCTTTTACGGCCCCGGTAAAGCTGCCGCGCTCGTGGCCAAATAGCTCGCTCTCGATCAGCTGCGGAGGAATAGCGCCGCAATTGACCGGTATGAAGGCCTGTCCGTAGCGTCGGCTTTGTTCGTGGATGGCACGGGCAGTCACTTCCTTCCCTGTGCCGCTTTCGCCAGTAATCAGTACCGACGCCATGGTGGGCGCTACCCGAGTCACCTGTTCCAGGAGCGCCTTCATCTGAAGGGAACCCGGGCTGGCCCGTTTCAAGTCCTCAAGCGCATTCGAGTTAGCGTTACTCTGACCACCCGTGCCCTCAACATGGCCCCTGGCGTTCACCTCGTGCGCCGATGGCAGGTCCTTCGGGTCTTTCCCCAAGGCCGACCAGAGCCTCGTACGCGCTACCGGGCGCGCGAGAAACTCACTTGCGCCGTACTCGACCGCCTTCCGGGCCAGATCATCCGGCCCGGCAGGCCCGGAAACGATCACCCGGGATCCCGCCTTTACGGCATCGCGAACCAGCGTCAGGCCGCCCGAGTCGTTCTCGTCCAAGACCACAAGAACAGTTGCCGGCGAGAAACTCTGTAGTGACCTGCAAGCCTGGTCGACAGCGTACGTAAGCGTGAGAGGCACTCGTAGCTCGATAAGAAGGTGACCGATATTGCCACCTGGCGGCTCAAGCAAGAGGACCGGTAAATCGTCCTTGGAGGGGACCGAATGCTTCTCGGCTTCCGATACGGTTGCGAACAAATCGGAAACGCTCAAGTCGCGCCTCCCGGGACGCCACCCCCTCTTTTTGGGGGCAATGATAGACTCGAGGGGACAAATAATGGGTGTGCATACAGTGCCGACAATGTTTGTCTGCAACCGAAGATGTGGAAAGGTGGAGCAGTACTTTTCCATGCAGGAAAGTTCATGTGTCATCCTCCCGACGACAGTAGCGGATTCCTTCCGGGAACGGCTGAATGGTCTCTCTGAAGAAGAATAGGCGGGCATACGCCGTCATTGCCCGACGACGCGCGCAACCGATTTGATTCTGGGAGAGCAGAACAACGGTGCGCGTAACTCCAAAGTGAGGCCTGCAGGGTACGGCGTCAACTGGCACAGGTTATATCCAGCCCATTCGGAAGCTGAACGTTTTCTTTGATAAGCGCCCGGTATAAAAGGACTTATCCCACCACACCAGAAATAGAAAATTATTATTAAATCATCGTATAACTCCGCGACACCGCTGATTTAGCGCGGTTTTATCGAGTAACCCTGCCACAAATAGCCCAAGCATAACCTGGGATAATGAGTACCACCCCACTGAGCGCGCACCATTAAAACGACCTACTCGTTCAAATAAAGAACGAGATATAGGCCATATAAAAGACGCAATGAGAGGAGATCGAATTATGGCAACGGACGTTCTGAATGCCGACAGTGTGATCAAGGAACTTTCAAATATCGTTGAGCTGGATTATGACGCTATCGCCGCCTACCGCGCAGCGATCGATCGTATCGACGATACGGGCTATACCGCCAAGCTCGAAGAGTTCGTCAAGGATCACGAGCGGCACGTACGTGAATTGAGCGAAGTGATCCGTCGCGAGGGCGGCACACCACCGGATAGCGGCGACGCCAAGAAGATGTTGACCAAGGGCCAGGTGGTCATTGCCGACATAGCCGGTGACAAGGCCATTCTCAACGCCATGAAGATGAATGAACAGCAAACGGTTTCCAAGTACGAGAGCGCTACGAAGGAAGCGTTTCCGGAGCATGTCCAAACCTTGCTGGACAAAGGCCTGGAAGACGAGCGTCGTCACAAGGCCTGGATTGAGCGGACCCTGGAAGCAGCCTGATAGGGTTTTAGCAAAATATCCCATCATGCCCCTCACCTCACTCATGTGAGAATTGCCGGAGCTTGTGCTCCGGCCTCTTTCATTTGCATAACTTATCCGGAAAAAGGTCTACATCTTTTTCAGATCAGCACCGCGTGCTGGCACAGACCACACTGCGTGGCTGTTCCGCCCGGTCAGACCTCGGACCGGCATCCATTCCATCGTTCGAATTTCGGCACAAAAGATACATTTATTCTCGCCGGTTAAAAAATTTAGGAAAATTCGAGGTTTATTTGCAATTGTTTAACCCGTGCTGACGTTTTGCCATCGAGCATGAGCTACAATGTTCGACTTCGGCGCAGCACTATTGGCTTTTCCCGCCTCTCTCCTCACGCTTTCCAATTCGGGACCCCGATCTAATGGCGAATGCCAGTTTATTCAGAGAACAAGATGTATATGTAAGACCTCTTCTTCGTTTACTCAGTCGCTACGTACACCTATCCAAATCAGACGCGCAACAGCTGAACGACCTGCTCTCTGGCAGCGAAAAGCACTTCTCCCGCGGCGACTTGCTTATCGAGGCCGGCACCCAAACAGGACAGATTTACGTGCTCGCCGAAGGCTGGGCTGCCGAGGAAAAGGTCATGGAAGGCGGGGACACCTGCATTCTCGGCTTCCTGCTGCCCGGTGATACCACTTCGATCAATGCCGGCTTGGGAATCGCTTCGGACGTATCCGTCAGGTGCCTCACCGAGGTGACGGTTGTTACTGTCGCTGCACCGGCGCTTAAGGCATTCCTGGCCAGCAACCCCAACATAACCCAAGCGTTCAGCCTGATGCGGCTGGCGCGAGAAAGCATGAATCGCGAGAAATTCGTGAGCCTCACGGCGAAACCGGCAGAATCCAAGCTCGCCCACCTGCTTTGTGAACTCAGTCTACGCGATGGGCAGGCACCGCCCCTGAAAGGCGTTATGCCGAGACTGCGCCTGACCCAACAGGAGATCGCCGCGGCCCTGGGCCTTAGCGCTGTTCACGTGAATCGCGTCGTACAACGCATGCGCAAGAAGGATCTCCTGATCGTCAGACCAGGCGTGATATATATCAAGTGGGACATCCTGGCCCAACTTTACGACTTCGACGCGACCTATATGGCGCAGTTTGAAGGGGGTTCCGGTATCGACAAGAACCAGGATGAAGCCGAGCATTCCGAGGTGCCCGTCTGAGGCGACAAAGCCCTCGTCAGACTGTAGGGGCGCAGAGCGGCAAACCACTCTAATAGGTTAAAGGGTGGGCGCACCATAATACGCGGCGGAGCGCACACCCCTTATGTTCAAGCTTACGGCGGGCGCCCGAGCGTTTATATAACGGGGGTTATAATGTCCGATATTTTCCCTGGTGGCGCATCAGCCTCTGGCCGAGCGGCTTCCCGACGCAAAGGGCTGATCGCGAAGTGGCACCACTCGTCCAGCCCCTCGGGAAGGTGCTTTTTTCCGTCCCGCGTCGTACTGGGTCATGTAGGTGCTGGAAAACTGAAATTCACGGGCGAGTCTTTCCCAGTTGGTGATGTGAATCCACCGCGGCCTCACTTCAAGAAACCCTCTCTGCTGCAACCGCTTTATTACGCGATTCACATGCACCGCGCTAAGCCCAAGTGCTGAACCGATCTCCAGCTGCGTCAGGCGCAACGTGTCGGAAATACCCTTGCCTACCCGGGCTTGACCATCCCTTACACTGAGCTCACAAAGTAGGTGGGCCACCTTGTAATCGGCCGGCTTGGCAAGCAGGTTAACGAGCAATTCGCGGTTCATGCTTTCACTGGCCATTCTCATGATCGAGAACGCTCGAGTAAGGCCCGGATGGTTAGCCAGGAGCCTTTTTAAGTCATTGGCGCGAAATGTGACGACTGAAACGTCGGTCAGGCACTTTACGGTTACGTCGGAGGCGGCGTCCAAGGAGCTACTCACAGGCGTCGCGTCGCCGGGCAGCAGGAAGCTCAATATGCATGTGTTGCCTTCCACAGTAATAATCTCATTCGTAGCCCAGCCCTCAGCGACTACATAAACGTTGTCGGTATGCTCACCGACCTCAAGCAAGCTCTCGCCCCGGGAAAACTGCCTTCTATCCAGAATCTGCCGGTCGAGTTGATGGGCGTCTGACTCAGTAACGGTGGAAAAGAGGTTCAGGCGGTTCAGGAGTGGTATGAGGAAGGGATGGTAATTATAAGAACTACTCAGGTTTTTCATGGGGTGCCCCCGTCAGCGAAATGGACCTGAACCTGCGACTGTAGGTGATCTGCAGGCCAGTACTGCGGGTGTGTCTCTCCACCGTAGCCTAAAAACCTTCCCCCTGTCAGTTAAAGCGGAGCAACCAATTTTTGGCTGGCGTCATGCCCAGAGCGTCAAACTCGCTGGTAGCCGTCACATTCAGCGTTTCCTCGCCGTAATATCTCGAATTTCTCCTTAACGATTGATGTCTGATTCCAACCGGTCCTTAAGCGTCTTCAAGTCCTCATCCAGATCTATATTTCCGATGCTCGCAAGAAAGCCAACGTCTTCCTCGGCTTGATCCAGCAGGGTGAACTCGAAGGTAATACAGGGCTCGCTGTGCCAAGAGAGGCATCCCTGTCTCTGGCGTAAAAAAGCCCCGGCAGGGGGACGACCGTACCGGGGCAAGGAGACGCCCACTCTTCGGGCAGTACATCTTTTCAACGGCGATGTTCAGGGAGTGATCGCCACCTTCAGCCAACCCGGCTGACGGGTATCGAACTCGCCATAGGCATCCAACACACCATGCATGGGCTCATCCTGTTTGAGTACCTGCGTCGTGTTCACCGCGCCGGACTGTACGTATTTGATGAGCTTGGGAATGTATTTGCGGTGGTTGCAGTTGCCCATGCGCACGGTCAGGTTGCGGTTCATTGCAAGACCGATGGGAAACGTCGTGTCGTTGGGCGGATAGACACCAATGATCGAAAGCGTTCCGGCTTTAGCCAGGGCTTCCGTTGCCCACCTCAGAGACTGTGATGGGGCCCTGCCGGGCTGCCAGAGCTCGCCATCCGGGTTCTGTTCCGGGGCGACCTGGTCGCGCTCCTCCTTGAAATCGTCTGCTGATTGTCCGTGGTGTCCGTGGGGGCACTCAGCGTCCACGCCCACGGCGTCAATGGCACAGTCGACGCCAATACCGCCGGTCAGTTCGCGGATCTTCTCCACCGGGTCCTCTTCGGAGAAGTTGATGACTTCCGCTCCCTGCGCCCTTGCGGCGTCGAGGCGGTCGGGCCGATCATCGATCGCGAAGACGCGACCGGCATCCATCAGCTGAGCGGAAATAATGGCAAACATACCTACCGGCCCGCAGCCAAATACAGCGACGCTGTGCCCGGGCTTGATATCCGCCAGCTCGGCACCGAAGTAGGCCGTGGGAAAGATGTCGGAGAGCAGGATCGCCTGATCATCCGAAACCTGATCTGGCAGCTTGAAGAGGTTAACCGCTGCGAACGGGATCCGCGCCTTCTCTGCCTGCAGACCATCGAAAGCGCCAGTAGGCTCAGGCCCCCCGTAAAAAGAGGTACCGCCCTGCTTACCGTGCGGATTGATATTGTCACACTGGGCGAAATAGCCGGCGCGGCAGTAACTGCAATAACCGCACGCAATCGTGGAAGGGACGACCACACGGTCACCGACATTGAAATTGCGAACATCCTTGCCCAACTCTTCGACCACGCCTACGGCCTCGTGACCGAGAATGGTTCCTGGGCGCATGCCAGGCACGGTACCGCGGACAAAATGAAGATCGGTTCCGCAAATAGCGCTGGTGGTAATGCGAATGATCGCGTCCGTCGATTCCTTGAGTTGAGGCTCAGCCACATCATCGAGCCGGATGTCGCCGATATCGTGAAAAACGACAGCTTTCATAGTCTTGCTCCTTGACCATCAGAAAAGTAATGACCGGTACACGGGTCGAGCACGGATCCCTGAATTGCGACTCCAATCGCAGGACGCTCGCCCTGCATCACGCTTGAGTCGTAAAAGTTACCGGTCAATCAGCAAATATGACCGGGTCGGGCGCGGGCGTACCGCCACCATCCTCCCCTGGAATCAATGCGCGACGGCGCCGTATTGACGCTCCGTCCGAGCGGCTTCGAAGGCGACAAAAAGAACCACGGACCCGACTGAAACAATGTTGGCCGTGGCCGAGGGCACCAGGCCAAAACCCAATACCCACGGTGAAAGAAGCGCCCATATTGCGATACCGCTATTGATCAATTCCTGCCAGCGGGCGGGCCTGGCGAGCGCGACCAAGGAGAAAAGCACGAACGCTGCACCGGTGATAAAAGCGTTCCAGGCAGCAGCAACATTTGACGAGTACCCAAGCGCCCAAGGCGATATAAACAACCAGATACCAATGGTGAGATTCAGCCAGTCTTCCCAACGTCTCATACTCTCCTCCTTGTCGTTGCCATCCAAAAAACCACCCTCCGGGGATACCAACCGGGCTGCGAGCTAATTGGCACCTGCCAAGGAAGAAGCAGACTCCGTACCAGGTTATGAGCGGGCGTCCACCTCACTTAACTATCGATGATCGTTCGAGGAGACCAAGAAATTTTGACCGTTACCAAACTGCGCATCGCATTGCTTTGTGGTTATACTCCTCGTCCTACCTCATCCCGGCAGAGCCGCCGCCCAAACCAACCGATGTGGTTGCGCAAGGACAAAGCGATCTGCAAAGGTGGACACCTATCCAGTGACAATCACGGACCAACGACAATCACGGAGGTTGCATATGGCTGATAAATCGCTCAAAGAGCACATCAGCGATTCCGTCAAGGACGCGATGCGCAGCAAGGACAAACTCCGGCTCGGCACGCTACGTATGGCCCAGTCAGCCGTGAGGCAGATCGAGATCGACGAACGCCGCGACCTCGGCGACGATGAAGTACTCGCCGTTCTCGACAAGATGCTCAAGCAGCGTCGCGACGCCGCGGCCCAGTACGAAGACGCCGGCCGAGACGACCTGGCCGATAAGGAAAAGGCCGAAATGGTGGTGATCCAGGAGTTCATGCCCGCCGCCCTCACAGAAGACGAACTCGACGGTCTGATCCGCCAGGCCATCGAAGACGCCAATGCCACCGACATGCAGGATATGGGCAGCGTCATGGGCAAACTCAAACCCCAGGTTCAGGGCCGAGTGGACATGGGCCACGTGAGCCAAAAGGTGCGCACCGCACTTTCCCGCCAGGACGAGGAAATCGAGTAACGCGTCCGGGTCTATCCCCGCTGCCGGGCACGCGCCTGGCAGCAACCTTCGCCTCACCCACCGAACACCACTCCGTGCATGAGCCGGCCTGGCAATAGCGTAAATGCCCCAGCCCCGATCAGCGCAAAGCAGAATAGACTGCCCATAATCATCCCGTGCTTGCGGTAATTGCGCGCACGCGCCGCGCGGATCGACACCCAAAGCCAGACCAACACCGCCGCCGACAGCAAGTGGATCGGACTCCACGCACCCACCAGCTTGATCTGATGGATCAGGAACGATGACAGCGCCACAAGCGCCATCGCCATGATCCATAGCCAGCCTACCGACCGGTGAGGTCCCGAACCGCGTTTAAGAAAGAACTGGAGCACACCCAGTCCCAAAGCCAGCATTGCTGCAGCAACGTGCACCTGGATCGCCGGACTTGCTTGTAAAAGCGGTTGAAGCGTCATTTCGCGCACTCCTCTTTGGCCAAACCCTTATGCAACTAGTTGCATATTAGACCTTGCCGGGGTCATTATGCAACAATGTGCATATCGAGTTCCTTTCGAACGGCAGTTTGTAAGTACTAACAACGGAGAACACCATGGCGCTTCGCTACGCCCTGCTCGCAGCCCTGCACGAATCCCCCGCTACCGGCTACGAGCTCACCCAACGCTTCCGCTCGCGCCTGGCGAACGTCTGGAACGCCAGCCATCAACAGGTCTATCGGGAACTGGGGAAATTACTGGAAGAAGGAAAACTGCTGGCGGAATCCGTTCCGCAGCCCGACAAACCGGACAAGAAGCGCTATCACCTCACCGTCGCGGGCCAAAAAGACCTGAAGCAGTGGCTGGACAAACCTCAACCGCGGCCACCAGCCAAGGACCCGTTCCTGGTCAAACTGTTTGCCGGGAATCTGGCGGATAAAGCCGTGCTGCAGGGCGAAGCCGAAAAGATGCGGGAGGAATGGGAGCGACAGTTGGCGTACTACCGGAGCATCGAAGAAGAATATTTTCAGCAGCCGGATGCGCTGCCGGCACATTACCGCTATCAATATCTGGCGTTGCGGCGCGGTATTACACAGGTTATCGCGAGCTTGGAGTGGCTGGATGAGTTGGAGAACGGCCTTTAACCATAGGGTTTCGGGACCGTTTAGCTGAAGGGTACTTATTTCGGGGCTGAAGAAGCTGGAAAGGCCTGGAGAACTTAGAGCCAATGTTGCTAGCAAAACGACAGGTCACCAATAGCTGTAGAACGCTTAATCTTTTGGAAGCGCCGTTGTCACCTGCAGGACGCTAGGCTAACTGTAGCGTTTAAAGATATTACGCCGTTCCAACTGACAGCTATGTTCCGCATTTCGGGGGCATCCCTTTCGTCTGACGAGGGCCATCCCATGACAATCCTGACCAGCTTCAACGATCCGTTGCTTACCCCTCTCTTGCATCGTCTTAGCGCTTACGCGCCTATTTCCGCATCCGATAAACAACGGCTTAATCAGCTTATCCATAGCAAAAAAATGTTTTCTCGCGGTGATTTCATACTTGAGACGGGGCAGACATCTGACAAGGTATTCGCGATTGCAAAAGGCTGGGCCGCCCATGAGGTGGTCACGGAAGAAGGTGATGTGTGCATCCTGGGCTTTCTGCTACCCGGCGATGCGTCCACATTCAATAGCCAACTCAATGCAGCGTCATACGTTTCGATTAAATGCCTGACCGAAGTCTGGGCCATATCGTTTCAGGCGGACGCCCTGAGAAAACTGCTGACCGATAGCGCAACCCTCACCAGGGCTTTCTCTCTCATGAGGATGACCAGCGAGAGCATCGACCGCGAGCTCATCGTTAATCTTCTGGCCAAGCCGGCCGATTACAAAATCGCGTCACTGCTGTGCGAACTCGGCGTGCGCGATGGCCGAGGTCAGCCGGATAGCCCCATCACACGCACAATACCGTTATCACAAGTTGCAATAGGTGCAGCTCTCGGACTTTCAAGCGTCCATGTAAACCGCGTCATCAGCCGCATGCAGCAGGAGGGATTGCTCAAGGTTCAGCATGGCTTCATTCACATCACGAATTGGGAGTTGATGACCCAGACATACCGCTTCGACAGCGCCTATATGACCCGGTACGACGTCAACCACCACAAGCGGGCACCCACGCCACCTGCCCGATTGGTACCACTATCCTACTAGGCTCGTAGCTTTGCGACGAGGAGATAGTGTCTTGTCCACAACGCTCCGGAATCGCCGACATACCGGATGGTAGATCCGGCTTCTCGGCCGCGCCTGGCCTTTTCTCTGCATCGCTTTTCGACGCCATTTTCGATTTCGAGGTTTACCTGCTCATAGCGCCCCGCGACGTTGAAGAAAGGGGCAGTCGTCCAGACGGCAATCACGATCACGTTAACCTCGATTAAGTGACGAGCTCCTTTTCTGTGTTTGACTGGATAAGTCGCTCCAAACGGCGCAAGGCTACCCACCAAAGGCAGCCCCTCCAACGGGCGACGCTGTCTTCACCCCGATATTCGCCGTCAGTACCCGAAAGCGCAGTTTAACCAACGATGTAGCAGTCAGAGACAAACAGAGCATCAGGACTCAAACACCGATCCAGCATTCATACGCAAACCCAACGAAAAGGATTGCCGACATGAAAGCACTAACCTGGCATGGAACACACGACGTTCGCGTCGATAACGTCGCCGACCCCAAGATTGAAGACAGCCGAGACGCCATCATCAAAGTGAGTGCGACCGCCATCTGCGGCTCCGACCTGCACCTGTACAACGGTTTGATGGGCGGCATGGAGGCCGGCGATGTGCTCGGCCACGAGTTCATGGGCGAAGTGGTCGAGACCGGTGCCGACGTACCCAACCTGAACAAGGGCGACCGCGTGGTGGTGCCTTTCACCATCGCCTGCGGCAGCTGTTTTTTCTGCAACCAGAGCCTGTATTCCCTGTGCGATGAATCCAACCCGAACGCGGACAAGGCTGCCGAAGTCATGGGCCATTCACCCTCCGCGCTGTTCGGCTATTCGCACCTACTCGGCGGCATCCCGGGCGGCCAGGCCGAGTACGTACGCGTACCCTACGCCGACGTTGGGCCACTGAAAGTGGAATCCGATTACACCGACGAGCAGCTATTGTTCCTGTCTGACATTTACCCCACCGGCTGGATGGCTGCACACAACGCCGACATCAAGCCCGGCGACACGGTAGCCGTTTGGGGCTGCGGACCGGTTGGCCAGTTCACCATCCGCAGTGCCTGGATGCTGGGCGCCGGACGCGTCATCGCCATCGACCGCGTACCGGAGCGGCTGAAACTGGCCAGCGATAAGGCCGGTGCGGAGACGATCAACTTCGAGGAACAGGACGTTTACGAAGCCCTGCTGGAAATGACCAAGGGCTATGGACCGGACCGCTGCATCGATGCCGTAGGCGCAGAGGCCCATGGCCAGGGTGACCCGGAAGCCGAACGCCGTAGCAGCGACTCGTCCGAGGAAAACCACCCTCACGCCCTTAACGAGATGATCAAGAGCTGTCGCAAGGGCGGCCATTTGTCGCTGCCCGGCGTATACACCAATGCGGTGGATAATTTCTCGCTGCATGGACTAATGAACAAGAGCCTGTCCCTCAAGAGCGGTCAGACCCACATGCAGCAGTACATGCCGCCGTTACTCCAGACGATCGAACAGGGGCTTATCGACCCGTCGTTCATCATCACCCACCGCCTGTCATTGGACGAAGCGCCGGACGGCTATGCCACGTTCAACGCCAAGAAGGACGGCTGTATTAAGGTGGTGATGACGCCGTAGGAAGTTCGGCGTCAAACCAGCCGGGTACCTATGGTCTCTACCATGGTTACCCGGCCGAACGCTCATGATTGTGTGGCTTGGAGCATAACCTTGGCCGTTCCAGGCGCAGAATCGTCGCTCAACCAGCAAGGAGGAGCTTGCCATGACGGCTACGACCCACCGAACGCATCGAAGTGCGTTGAACCCGCTTCACGCGGTATTACTCGCCGGAACCATTCCGCTATTTCTCGGGGCCCTGTTGAGCGATTACGCCTACGCGTCCACTTACCACATTCAGTGGAGCCTCTTCGCATCATGGCTGATCGCCGGGGGTCTGGTGTTCGCTGGGCTGGCACTACTGTGCGCGATCATCGATCTGTTTCGTGCCAACCGTCGACGCGGCTTGTATCTCGCCTACTTTGTCTTGCTTCTTGTCATCTGGATCGCGGGCTTCATCAACGCGCTGGTTCACGCCAAGGACGCCTGGGGCATGATGCCCACCGGCTTCATCCTGTCTATAGTCGTTACCGTGCTGGCCTGCGCGGCGACCTGGATCGGTTTCTCCAGTCTCAGTGCAGGAGGTAAGGAATGAAGATTTCTCGCATCTGTTACGTCACCGCCCTCTCGGCTTTTTTAAGCGCATGCGGCAATAACACCGCGGATTCGGAGCGCCAGTACGGACCAGACCCTCAGCTTCCCGAGCCCCAGCGCGGTCTCCTGCCCGGCATGACCGTTCCCGAACCCGCCGCATGGGGCGACCAGAAACCCACCGTACCCGACAACTACACGATTACGGCCATCGCCACCGACCTCAAGGTACCGCGCCAGACACTGGTGCTGCCCAACGGCGACATACTGGTGGCCGAAGGGAGCGGCGGTAATGCGCCGCTGTCGAAGCCCAAGGATGTCATCGCCGGCTACCTGAAATCGCAAGGCAGTACGCCAGTGAAAGGCGGTGACAGGCTCACTCTCCTGCGCGATTCTGATCAGGATGGCCGCTACGAGACGCAAACGGTCTTTGCCGAAAACCTCAACGCGCCATACGGGCTCGCCCTGATCGATAACGACCTGTTCGTTGCCAATCAGGACGCCTTGGTGCGGTTCGACTACGAGGAAGGCCAAACCAAGGCGAGCGGCCCGCCTGAAGAAGTGACGAAGCTGCCGTCAGAGATCAACCATCATTGGACCAAAGCGATGACGGCGGGTGCCGATGGACGCTTTCTCTACGTCGGCATTGGTTCAAACAGCAACATCACCGAGCGTGGCATGGCGGCAGAGGTCAACCGCGCAGAGGTCTGGCAGATCGATGCCGAGACAGGCGCGCACAAACCTTACGCCACCGGGCTGCGTAATCCGACCGACCTGACGATCCAGCCTGGAACAGACCAGCTATGGGCTGTAGTCAATGAGCGGGACGAGCTCGGACCGAACCTGGTGCCCGACTACCTGACGACGGTGCAGGAAGGCGGTTTCTACGGTTGGCCCTACAGTTACTGGGGGCAGCATGTCGATCACCGGGTCCGGCCCCAGAAACCGGAAAAGGTCGAATCGGCGATCGTTCCCGACTACAGCCTGGGATCCCATGTAGCCCCGCTCGGCCTGGATTTTTCCGTACCCGAGATGGGCGAAGAGTTCTCTGAGGGGGTCTTCATCGGTGAGCATGGCAGCTGGAACCGCGCGAATCCCGTCGGCTACAAGGTGGTTTTCATCCCCTTCAGTGACGGGCGTCCTGACGGCCAGCCGGTAGACTTTGCCACCGGATTTCTCTCAAGCGACGACAAAACCCGAGGGCGGCCGGTCGGTGTAACCGTGGACCCGCGCGGCGCCCTCATCGTCGCGGACGATCTCTCCCATACCATCTGGCGGATTACGCCGAAAGGAAACGAGTAAAGCGGATAGTGAAAAGGGGCGACAGGGATGCATTTCTACGGAGTATTCCCTGACGCCCCGCCTATCCTCATCGTCGGTCCGCCGAAGTGGTCTGCCCCGCCCCCATGGGCCGCTCATTCGACGCTGTTTCTTCGGTCAGATCAGTGCGCACGACCTGCCTCACCGGCGTACGCCTGATCGAATCGACCACCCGCCCGTCTGAAAGCGACTTCAAGACCCGGTACACTTCCCGGCCCATGGCCTCGAAGTCGATCGAGACGAAGCCCTGCACCAACCCGTCATGCAACAGCGCATAGTCCTCCGGGCGAAGTTCACCGGTCGCGCTGACAAAGACCCGTTTGTCCGAACCCAAGTGTTCTGCATATTCCGTTAGCACACTGCGCAAACGATCTGTATCCACCAACGGCCAGCCGCCCACCGAAACGACCGCGTCCGAATCCTCATAGGTAAATGCAGCGAAGATCTGGGTTACCGCCCGGCGGCTGTCATCCGCGTTGAACCAGGGACAACGGCCCGTCTCGAACCATCCGCTCTCGCCTTGTAGCGGTTGTGATGCGGTATCGATCAACTGGTCCGCCAGTGCCTCCCGCACACCGATCAGCCGCTGGTTAAGGTTGGTATCGAATGGACTCGCACTCATCAGGCAGAGAGAACCACTTCGCTTGAACTGGTTGACGATCTCACCCAGGCTGTAGCCGATCTCCTCGTTATCCGGTCCCACGTAGGCTTTCCGCAGATCCTGATACGGCGCAGGCATATCCGAATCGAAGGTGATAAAGGGAATGTTCCTGCCTTCCAGTTTGCGCAAACTGTGCTTGGCAAGAAACTCACCATTGGTGACCGAAATCGCGATGCCGTCCACCTCCTGCTCCAGCACCTGACGGACCACCTTATCCTGCGCCCGGAAATGCGCTGCACCGGAGGGACCAAGATGCATGCACGCATCCCCTTCTGCCCGGGCAGCCTCTGCGCAACCACGTGCCGCGGCGACGAAATTGGCATCATCGATATTCTTGCTGACCAGCACGAAGTTAAGCCCGTCACCCACTGCAGATTGGGTCAGGCAGAAAAGAAAACCAAGGAAGGAAAACTGCAACATCCGACGGACGTCCATATCCACCACCTCCGGTCTAAGAGCGAGCGGGATGTGACTTGTTGTCGTCTTTGATACGCCGATAGTGGGAGTATAGACCTGAAGACGGGTTTTCTGTGTGGCGGGCGTCTCACCAGGTGCAGGAGGGGCAGGATGACCGTGAAAGGCCCCCATAAAGCAGGGGCCCTTCGATTAGCGCAGCAAAACTATTAATCGTTCTGCTGCGGTTTTACGGACTTACCAGTGGCTGCGAATCTATCACCCTGGCGAGCATGGATTTACGATTACACCACGAACCGGGCCGACATATCCTTGAGCTCGCCTGCCAGCTTGGCGAGTTCTTCGCCTGAGCTCGTCACCTGGCTTATCGAAGCAGCGCTCTGCGCAGCCACTTCGCTAACGCCCGTGATATTGCGGTTAATCTCCTCAGCAACCGAATTCTGCTCCTCGGTCGCTGTAGCGATCTGCGTCGTGAGGTCCGTAATCTGGCCCATGCCAGCGCTAATGGCTTCCAAGGCCTGCCGTGCTTCTTCAGCTTGGCGACGGGCTTCTTCCGTCCTGGTGCGACTGGTTTCAATGGCCCCAACGGCCGCCCCGCTGCCAGCCTGGACTTTCTGTATGGTCGAAGCGATACGGTCGGTCGACTCCTGGGTTTTCTTTGCCAAAGAGCGCACTTCGTCAGCCACCACCGAGAAACCACGACCAGCTTCGCCGGCGCGGGCCGCCTCGATTGCAGCGTTCAACGCCAGCAAGTTGGTCTGGTCCGCAATGCTGGTGATGATATCGATCACCTCGCCAATGTCCGCCGCGTGACCATCGAGCTCCTGGATGACTTCGAACGCCTCTTCCATGGCAGTTGCAATAGCGCTGACGGCTCTTGCATTACCGGCGATGGTCTCGCGCCCTTTATCCGTACCGTCTTTCAGGGCCTGCGAAGTCACCGCCGATTCGGCCGCGTGACGCGCAACCTCTTGCACGGTGGCGCTCATCTGATTCATTGCGGTCGCCGCCTGGTCGGTTTCTGCACGCTGCCGGTCGATGCCTCTCTCGGTTTCCAGGGCCACCGTGGAAAGTTCCTCTGCGGCCGACGCGACCTGATTGGACGCGTCACGTAACCGCCCAAGCATACCCCCGAGCTGGGTGCGTAACTCCTCAGCACTGCGCGCGAGCAAGCCCACCTCATCGTTGGAGCGCTGGGTGACCGGGCGCGTAAAGTCACCCTTGGCCATGCGCTGGAGATCGTTAACAACCGTCTTTAAGGGAGCGGTGACTGTTCGACGCACGAGCCAGAAAAGCAGCACCGCCGATAGCACGATTGCAACGCCCATCGCGACCAGGCCGATCTTCAGTTGGGAAGCTGCGCCTGACTCTGTGAGTGCTGCCTTTTCCGCTGCACGCTCTTCTATAGTTCGGACGAGTTCGGCGAGCGCTTCTCGGACGGGCGCAGTGAGCCCCTCCAGTTCGCGATCCACGCTGTCAGCATCAAAGCCATTGTTATCGAGCTTGGTGCGAGCCTCGGCCATAATTTGCACCATCGTCCCGTGAGCTCGATGGAAACCTTGCAGCGCGGATGAAACTTTGGCATCGGAGAACTGCTCATCGAGTTCGCGAATGTTTTTTTCAACCCCTTTCCTTGAGTCCTCCACCAGCTCCCAATAATCGCGCCGCGCCCCAATATCCTCACCCCTGATGAGATAGTTTTTCCAGGCTAACGTTTCCGCAGCAAAACGACGTTGCAGATCGGTCGAATCGCCCATCTCGCCAGACAACTCTTCCTGTAGCGCATCAAAGTCCTTTACCGCGCCCCAGGTTTTCGACAACGCGAAAGATGCGGCAGCTACCAGGAGTATGAAACCCAGTGCGGCGGCACCGAGCAGCTTGTGTTCAACACTGCTAAAGAATTTGGACATGGGTGGCCCCGTAAAGACAAAAAGCTTTGAGTTTTAGCCAACCGCAGATCGCAATTTCGCTCCCGACGAGTCAAGCGCCCGGGCCAGCCAACGAATATATCGGCTTTAGATACGAAAGGTTTAGCAACTATTTTGGGGAGGGCGGGATGCTCACTGCGTAGAGGGCCGGCACCTATTCCCTTGCGGTCCTAACCAAGACGCCATCGATACCTCAAATTTGGCGTCGCTTGCCCGAACATAGTTCGTCTCGTATGGGTAGACATCGAGAACCCCGGGCATCAGGTGTATCGTGTGGAATGGTAGATATTAGGCAGGTGAACGGTGGAGTGTCGTGGCCGAACCAATTGTAAGTGACTTTAAGTCCGCAACGCCCACCCCGTTGTCGAAACCCGGACGTTAGCGCTCTGTATAGAGAAACGTTTCCTCTGCCCTAACGGCAACCTGATCCATGATTCCAGCACCTGCCAAAAAATACCGGCCTTGGATGTCTGAGGGATCAACCAGGCCCTTTCCGTACTTGCCGCCCGGTCGATAGTCCTCGATGAACCTGCGCAAATCGACGACATCTGCAAAATTCGACTGGTTAACATCGAAGCGACCGATGCTGCGGCTCAGGCCGTTTTGGCCGCGTTCGAGTTCAATCATCTCGATGACAGCATCGGCTACGAATTGCGCCGCGTACTCTACGCCGGCAGTTTTCAAGACATTGCTTATCGATGTGCGCTGGTGCTCGGTGAGCGAATCGGATCCCTCGATAACTTTAAGTTCTCCGTCCTGGATCGATAACCCCCAGTCCTTGTTTTTAACTGCGGTAGAGAGGCTTTCAACACCGGATACGTAGCTTAACTCCAGATCTACAGCGCGATTGCCAATCTCAAAGCCGAACAACTCCTGTACTCGATTGTAACGAGCCGTCATTGCTGCCGGAGATTCGATATTTTTATTGATCAAGCCTTGCACGTTGTACGTGCCGTCCCCCGGCGGAAGCACAGGCTCGTTTCTGTGATAAATCGTAGATGCCACTTCCTGCGCGATCTGTTGGCTGCCGTTGCCTTTAACCTCGGTGACGCGGGCCGAGCCATTGTCAAACATCTCCTGCATTCTTTGGAGGGCATACAACGTGTCGATTTTCATCCCCTGAATCTCCGAATGTCTATCCCTTGTCGTTTATCGGAAAGTGGCTCGATAACTTTAGTCACAAGCGTGAGAGCGGAACCTTTCCGCCAATCAGGACCATGTTCGCTGTACCGGTTTCGAGGTTATCCCGTGAGGCGGTTACCTGGTTGCGGACTGCGATTCGAGCGTTATCCTCAGACCTTCCTACTAAAGTTGACGACATGAGTGCCGATGAATGAGATAGGGACGACCATCGGAGATTTACGGATGAAAATAGATATTCCCGCTTCAATACAGATCCCGCAAAAGCTTTTCGATAACGGTCAGGCCAGAGTAACCACGGACGAGGCTAATACCAGCGAGGAGATGGCCGATCACGTTACCTCCGCGATTTATCACAAGAACGAGCCGGTAGTACCGTCGACCTACGGTAACCAACAGGTAAAAGGCTTTCATGCGTCATACATAGAAGCGCCTGACGCTATGATGGCGCGCACCGGCAAAGTGATCGGTATATTCACCACCGGTATAGGAGAGCGCTCAGTAGAGTTGGAAACCAGCTATATCATAGCGCTTGATGAGTTGTCCTCTGTCTTACGAGAGAAAGACTGGGGATTCTCCGTACAGGGAGGAAAGCTGAAGGTCATGGAAGGCTCTGATAGCTTGAGTGAAAAGGAGCTCCAGCTAATCACAAATGCCCTGGAAGAGGCTGGAGTTAATACTGCAGCTCACCATGTTGCAAATGCCGTGATCGAGATGATCCAAACCGATCGAGGGCCGGACGGTCTGAGTCGAGGCATTGGGCAATACGATGTCAATATCTCCAACTTCGCCGAAGTTGTGGACCTCCGTCGTCATATTGAAGAGCATCAACCAAGCGGTAAGTTTGGAAAGGGGCTCGTTAATCCAAACAACGTAGAAAGCCGTTACTACTTGAGCGGCATAGGGATCATGGATCAGGTAGCAGTCAAAGCCGACAAGAGCTTTCTCGCTCCGCACCGCTAGTACATGGGTTTAAAAGGCAGAACGAGGGATTCCAAAAATAATTCTGTATCGGCCTCCCGACTCCGACTTGCCCTAAATATCGCGTCAAAATATCGTAATGCTGGTAAAAAAAATAAGGGAGATAACGATGCCACTTGTCGCAAATAAGATGAATAAATTTCTTCAATTCGGAATTCTGCTCTGTGCGAGTGTACTTGTATCTCAGTCGGTTTACGCTGATTGGAAATACGTAGAAAATACCGATCCAATGACTGATGAGAACAAAAGCATTGCAATGACGAGTCATGGCAGAAATGAATCAGTTATCGTCAGATGTGACGGCAACAGTGACTACGACATAATTCTTAGTGTAGGCGAGTATCTCAATGATAATGCTCGCGTCCCTGTCCAATTTAGAATAGATGACAAAGAGCCATCGGAAGAACGAAGTTGGAGTCTGAGTACCGATGGAACAGCTGTTTTTGCCCCTTTACGGTACAAGAAAGAGCTCATTGAAGGGTTAAAAAATGGCAGTCAGATTGTAGTCCAGATTACTGACTATCGAGGATCAAAGCCGTTTTCGAAGTTCTCCCTTGCAGGATCTTCGGCCGCTATTAGTCAACTGACTTGCTTGTCGAATTAGGCAACTTAAACCGAGCCACAGACCGCTACGCCACAACTGAGCGCGTATGAGAACGCTGGGTATTCATGCGAGCAATTAAAGCTTGGTGCCCGGGGCCGGACTCGAACCGGCACGACCTAACGGTCAAGAGATTTTAAGTCTCCAGTGTCTACCAATTTCACCACCCGGGCAGCGGGGAGTGCTGGAAGGAGCGGGGATTGTATAAGTAGCTGTCTGGGATCGCAATCTTGCATCGTAAATTGACTAAATTCCGACCAAACCAGCCGTTCTAAGGCTGAACGCCCTACCCCCTACACTACCTTCCTGGCCACACCGTGATACATGTACCCGGCGATCCTCGGGGCGTGTTCGATGTACAGGTTCTCCAGGGATTCGATCTCGAAGCCCGACTCCTCGATCAGTTTGCCGATGGGCCGGTTCAGGTGGCAGCCGCCGGCGATTTTCTTCCAGACGGGCGTGATCCGATCCTGCCATTTGCGTACGCCCGGCTCCGGCGCGCGGCCGTGTTCGCAGAACAGGAGCTGACCGCCGGGTTTGAGGACCCTGCGCATCTGTTGCATGGCGAGATACCAATCTGGGATGGTGCACAGGGTGTATGTCAGGAGTACTGTATCCACACTGTTGTCGTCGAGCGGGATGCGTTCGCCGGGTAGATCCAGCCAACGGACTTTGACCGGCGATCTTGCGACGTTGTGGGCGGCCTTGCGGCGCATGCCTCTTGAAGGTTCCAGGCCCCAGACCAGGCTGACCTTGTCCGGGTCGTAGTACTGGAGGTTGACGCCTGACCCGAAGCCGACCTCAAGCACTTCACCGGTCGCCTTGGGAACCACCTGTTGGCGGAGTTTCATGATGGGCCCGATGGTGCAGGCCTGGTTGATCAGATGAGGCAGGACATGTTCTTCGTAAAATGACATTGGATCGCCCCGTTTCACACCTTATTATTGGATTGGTTTTTGGGAATCTTCTCGTAGGCCTTTGATTTCAAGACGTTGACTTAAATCAATATGCCTAGATGCTCGACAGGTAAGCTGAGCATAGAGTGTCGTCAAGGCTCTGGATAGAGCCATCAGCTCATTATAAGAGCCGTTAGCTCGATGAGAGAGCCATAAGCTCTTAAAAGAGCCAGGTGTTCTTGAAGGAACCAGGAGGCCATAAAAGAGCCTTCAGCACCTTCCAGAGCCATTATGCGCCACTCCAAGATGCCGGTAAAAACAAGACCTCAAATGGCATTTTCGTATTCGTTTGAGCGGCAGTTGCTGCAGCCAAGCCTGGCTTTGCCATCATTGTCACTTACCGGAGGTCCCTGTGGATCTAGATCCCGTTCTCCTTTCACGTATCCAGTTCGCCTTCGTCGTTTCCTTCCACGCGATTTTTCCGGTGTTCACCATCGGGTTGGCGTCCTACATCGCAGTCCTCGAAGGGCTGGCCTTCCGAACAGATAATCCCGCCTGGGTGAAGCTGTCGGCTTTCTGGACCAAAGTCTTCGCCATTGTCTTCGGCATGGGGGTCGTGTCCGGCATCGTCATGTCGTTCCAGTTCGGCACCAACTGGAGCAACTTCTCCCAGGCGTCGGCCAACTTCCTCGGGCCCATGCTCAGTTATGAGGTGGTGACGGCCTTCTTCCTGGAAGCGGCCTTCCTCGGGGTGTTGCTGTTCGGGCGTGACAAGGTGCCCAAGGGCGTACACCTGATGTCCGCGATCATGGTGGCGACGGGGACCTTCATCTCGGCGTTCTGGATACTGTCCGCCAATAGCTGGATGCAGACCCCGGCCGGCGTTGAGTTACGTGAGGGCATGTTCCATGTGACTTCCTGGTCCGAGGCGATCTTCAATCCCTCCTTCCCCTACCGCTTTGCCCACATGATCGTGGCCTCGTTCCTGACCGGCAGCTTCGTGGTCGCGGGCGTGAGCGCCTGGTACCTCCTGCTGGGCCGCGAGGTGGAAGCCAACAGGAAGGCGCTGTCCATGTGCCTGTGGCTGATCCTGGTGCTGGCGCCGGCCCAGGCGGTGATCGGTGACTTCCACGGTTTGAATACCCTGGAGCACCAGCCGGAGAAAGTCGCCGCCATGGAGGCCAACTGGGAAACCCAGTCCAACGTGCCGCTGCTGCTGTTCGCCATTCCCGACCAGGAGAACCAGACTAACCATTTCGAAATTGGCATCCCCAGCCTGGCCAGCCTGATCCTGACTCACGAGTGGGATGGCGTGGTTCCCGGGTTGAACGAAGTCGCTCCTGAGAACCAGCCGCCGGTGTGGATTGTGTTCTGGAGCTTCCGGATCATGGTCGCCATGGGCGTGCTGATGGTCCTGGCTGCGCTGACAGGCCTCTTCCTGCGCAAAGGCGGCCGCGTGTACCAGACCAAGTGGTACCTGCAGTTCCTGCGCGTCATGAGTATCGCGCCGTTCCTGGCCGTGCTCACCGGCTGGTTCGTGACCGAGACGGGCCGGGCGCCCTGGCTGGTCTACGGGATCATGAATCAGGCGGATGCAGTGACACCGTCGCTTTCCGGCTGGATGGCCCTGTTCACGCTGATCGGCTACATCATCGTCTACGCGCTGGTATTCACGGCCGGCGTCTACTACCTGTTCCGTGTGTTGCAGGTTGGACTTGAAGGTGACGACTCCATCGACGAGGAACATGACCGCCCGATGCGTCCGTTCTCTGCGGCTCACGTGTCCTTCGAATACGAGCCCTATCCGGGCGTCGAGAAGGATATGAACCTGTCTCCTGCGGGCGTGCCGCCTACAGGCTCTTCTTCCAGCTCCTCATCCAAGAACGGAGGCCAGTAATCATGCAAACATTTGATTTGACCCTGATCTGGGCAGTGATTATCGGCTTCGGCGTCATCATGTATGTACTGATGGACGGATTCGACCTGGGGGTGGGTATCCTCTTCCCCTTCGCACCGAACGAGGAAGCCCGGGATGTGATGATGAACTCGGTGGCGCCCGTGTGGGACGGCAACGAGACCTGGCTGGTGCTCGGCGGCGCCGGGTTGCTGGCGGCGTTCCCGCTGGTGTACTCGATCTTCCTGCCGGCGATGTATATCGGTGTTTTCCTGCTGCTGGCAGGGCTGATCTTCCGCGGTGTGGCGTTCGAATTCCGCTTCAAGGCGCGCACGTCACGCTACCTGTGGAACTGGGCGTTTGCCGGTGGTTCCATGGTCGCGGCTTTCGCCCAGGGTGCGGTGGTTGGCGCCTACGTGCAGGGCTTCGAGACGGAGAACATGCGCTACGTCGGCGGTGCGCTCGACTGGCTGACACCATTCACTGTGCTCACAGGCCTGGGCCTGATGGCCGGTTACGCGCTGTTGGGCAGCACATGGCTTATTCTGAAGACCGAAGGCTACATCCAGGAATGGGCCTACAAGATCACCCGTCCGCTGTTGCTGGCGGTGCTGGTGGTGTTTGCTCTGGTCAGCTTCTGGACGCCGTTTATCGATGAGCTGGTGCGCGACCGTTGGTTCTCCACGATCCAGGTGATCTGGGTGTTCCCGGCGCTGGCGCTGTTCTGCGCCTGGCAGATCCTCAAGTCCGTCGGCAAGCGGCAGGAAGGTGTGCCCTTTGTCGCCACCATGGGCCTGTTCATCTTCAGCTACCTGGGACTGCTGGCCAGCCGCTGGCCGTACGTGGTGCCGCCGAACTACACCCTGTACGACGCGGCGTCCGCCTATGAATCGCAGCTGTTCCTGCTGCTGGGCCTGCTGTTCGTTATCCCCATCGTGCTGGCGTACACCGCCTGGACCTACTGGGTATTCCGCGGCAAGGTGAAAGCCGGTGTCGGCTATCACTGAGCCCGACGTCCAAACCGACGCACCTCGCCCGGCCGAGTCCGGGCGGGGTGACGCCGCATCCAGACCTGACCAGGAACGGGAACGCCGCAAGCGCATCCGTACCTGGCTCAAATCCCTTTCCCAAGACGCCGCGCCCCAGGTTCGCCTGGCGGTGATCGGCGGTGTCGTCAGTGCCGTCGCGATGATCGTGCAGTTGGGTCTGACCGCCTGGCTGGTCGAACGCGTGGTGATGCGGGAAACCTCGATATCCGATCTGGTACCGATCGTCGTGGGCATCGCCATTGCGATCCTGTTCCGCGGCGCATTCCAGGTGGTTCGTGACCATGCTGCAGCGGCGTCCAGCCACCGCATTCGTCAGCGGGTCCGGCAAGACCTGATTAGTCATTGGCGCAAGGCCGGGCCCGTCGGACTGTCTGGCGTCAGCCCTGCCACCCTCGCCAGCGAATGGCTGGAACAGGTGGAGGCGCTGCATGGGTATTTCGCGCGTTTCCTGCCGCAGATGATGCTCGCGGTGATCGTTCCGCTACTGATCCTGATCGTGGTGATGCCGCTGGACTGGATTGCTGCGGGCTTCCTGTTTCTTTCAGCACCCTTGATTCCGCTGTTCATGGCCCTGGTCGGCATGGGCGCGGAGAAACTGAACCAACAGCATTTCGAAACCCTGGGACGCCTGTCGGGGCACTTCCTCGATCGCCTGCGCGGACTGACCACGCTTCAGCTATTGGGACAGACGCGTCGTGCGACCGAGGATGTTGGGAGAGCCACAGATCAGTACCGGCGTATCAACATGAAGACACTGCGGGTGGCGTTCCTCTCGTCGGCAGTGCTGGAGTTCTTCGCCTCCGTCGCCATCGCGGTGATCGCCATGTATATCGGCTTTGGCTTGCTGGGCTATATCACGTTTGGTGGCGCGGATGAGCTCAGCCTGTTTACCGGCCTGTTTATCCTGCTGCTAGCACCGGAGTTCTTCCAGCCGTTGCGCCTGCTCTCCCAGCACTATCACGATCGGGCCTCGGCCCTGGGCGCGGCGGGAGGGATCCTCGACCGGTTGGATACGCCGGTGAGCGCCCCTGTATCGAATACCGTTGGATCTGCAAATGATGTCGATATGGGCATCCGGCTTGAGCACATCACTTTCGGCTTTG
The DNA here is from genome assembly GCF_036511935.1 of Marinobacter nanhaiticus D15-8W. Taxonomy (NCBI): domain Bacteria; kingdom Pseudomonadati; phylum Pseudomonadota; class Gammaproteobacteria; order Pseudomonadales; family Marinobacteraceae; genus Marinobacter; species Marinobacter nanhaiticus. The sequence goes on from NZ_AP028878.1 coordinate 2,782,122, forward strand.
CCAACCGGCCCAAGCTGCTGGACGACCTGTCCCTTTCCATCAAGCACGGCCAGGTTGTGGGTATCCAGGGGCCGTCAGGGTGTGGGAAATCCACGCTGCTGCATCTCATTGCCGGTTTCTGCTCGGCGGACGCTGGCGAAATCGCCGTATTCGGTGAGCAGCCCGGCACACGCCCCTTCGGGTGGCTGGGCCAGGCTCCGTTCATCCTCCATGGCAGTTGGGCCGATAACTTGCGGCTGGTGGCGCCGGAGGCCAGTGACGCCCAACTCAAGGCCGCGATGGAGAAGGCCGGCCTGTTGCGTCTGCTGGAAGACCGCGCAGAGGGTCTCGACGCGCCGATTTCCGAATCCGGCGCGGGCCTGTCTGGTGGCCAGGGACGCCGGTTGGCGCTGGCCCGGGTATTCCTGGCGGACTATCCGCTGGTGCTGCTCGACGAGCCCACCGCCGGGTTGGATGCCGAGAGCGAGCAACAGATCATCGATACCCTCAAACGCCTGGCGGATGGCAATCGCACGCTGGTTATGGCCAGCCATCACCCTGCGCTGCTGGCCATGGCGGACAAGGTTTACCGGCTGGATAACGGGAGATTGCACGATGCGTGAGCTGATTCCATGGCTGCGCCTGATCTTCCAGCGCAAGGGCCGACTGGTGCTCGGCGGCGGCCTGATCCTGCTAACCGTGCTGTCGGCGGTCGGGTTGCTGGGTCTGTCCGGCTGGTTCCTGACCGCTTCGGCGGTCACGGGCGCCCTGGTCGCCCAGGGTATCAACGCCACATTGAATATCTACGTGCCGGGCGGCGGCATCCGCTTTTTCGCCGTGACCCGGACGGTGGCCCGTTATGTGGAGCGGGTATTCAACCACGATACCGTCCTGCGCTTGCTCGCAGATCTGCGGGTCAGACTGTTTGCCACCCTCGCCCGTCAATTGCCCCAAGAGCGTATCCAGGCGCGCGCCTCCGACCGGCTCAGCCGCCTGGTGCAGGACATCGATGCACTGGACAACCTGTACCTGCGGCTGCTCGCGCCCCTCGGTGTTGCGCTTCTGGCATCGCTGGTGGTGTCGGCTTTGGCGTTGCTGGTGAGCATCGATCTTGCGCTGGTACTGCTCGGTGTTTTCGTCGCCTTACTGTTCATCATCACCCTGGGTCTGGCGCGGGCCAATGTGCATCGAACTTCCCAGCGCGTGGATGCGCTGGAGACGATTCGCGGCCGGGTCATCGAAACCCTCGAAGGCCAGGCGGAGCTGCGCGCCGCAGGTCTGATGGGCGACCACAGTTCGCGCCTGATGGCCGACGATTTGGCCATGATGGAGCCACAACTCGCGACGGAACGTTCGGTAGCCTGGGCCCAGGGGTTAATCACCTGGAGTTTGCAGGGCGCCATGCTCGTCGCCCTGATTTTCGGCCTCGCCGCGTTTGGATCGGGGACGGTCAGCGGACCGGTCGTGGTCCTGATCGCATTGGCCCTATTGGGTTTGGGGGAAGTCTTCATCAACCTGCCCCAGGCCTTTGCGGACTACGGCGGTACGGTGGCTTCCGCCCGTCGGTTGAATCACGAAGCCCGGCACGAGATGCCGGAGCGCGCGCCGATCGATGATTGGACTAGCCCCGGAGCGCTGGAATGGCGGGATATCAGCTTTGGCTATTCAGAGCAGACGCCCGTGGTCGACCACTTCAGTTTGCGGCTGGCGCCGGGCGACCAGGTGGGCATTATCGGTGTATCCGGCAGCGGCAAGTCCACGTTGGGCGATTTAGCCGCAGGACTGGTTACGCCGGATTCCGGTGAGATGCTATGCCATGGGCGCCCCTGGTGGCCCGCTAACGGGTCGGGCGTCCTGCGCGGCGTGGCTTACCTCACCCAGCGGACCCACCTGTTCAACGGCACCCTGCAGGAAAATCTCAGGATGGCCCGGCCGGACGTCAGCGCCGGTGAGATCTGGCATGCACTGGAAGTCGTGCAGATGGCGAAAGCCGTGGATCAGTGGCCATTGGGATTGATGACCTGGGTCGGCGAAGCAGGACGCCAGCTCTCAGGCGGCGAAGCCAGGAGAATCGCCCTGGCCCGCACCCTGCTGCTCAAGGCGCCTGTCGTGATCCTGGACGAACCTTTCACCGGACTCGACCAGGATACCGCCGAACGCCTATCCGCTGCCCTGGCAACCGAACTCAGCGGCAAGACGGTCGTGGCCCTGGCCCACGACGAAAGCGCCCTGCCGAATGTGCACCGGGTCATTCGACTCGATTAGCGCTCCAATAGCTCGAAACGCAGGCCAGCATTGGCGACCAGGCGGTCAATGCCTTTCTGGCCGAACAGTGACGCGGGCGTCCAGAAACCGCCTGCCTGACGCGCTTCCTTGTCGATATCGAAGGCCAGGCACATCGCTGCTTCGCCCAGCATCTTGCCGGTGGATCCATAACCCGGATCGCGGTCGCCGGTGACCTTGGCTCGAATCAACTCGCCGTTGGCTGAAATACCGACGAAACGCAGATCGAAGAAGCCTTGCTCCTGGGCCTTGAGACCCGGACCTTCGCCCGGCTTCGGCAGGACGAATTTCTCCAACGCCCAACGGGACGGTTTGATCGCGCTGGCCACGAAAAAACCGCCTGTGGCACCGGCAATACCCAAGGCTGTAGCACGCCCCTTGAGCCCCTTCCCGGTCAACATCGCTTCGTCATAGCCAAATTCCTGGCCGTAAGCCGCACCCTGCAGTGCATTCGAGCGATGCACCACCCGCGTATTGATGGCACCCATGACGAACGGCGCGGTCCAGGCGCCGAAATCCTCATCAAACTCGGCCCCTTTTACATTGTGCTGGCGGCGCGAGGAACGGAACCCCCGCGGACACAGCGAATAGGGATTGGCCAGCTCCTTTCGCAGTTTCGGATCGGAACCGGCCTCCTTCGCCACGTTCATCATGCTGGCGATGGTGCCGCCTGAGAACTCGCCCTTGGCGGCCTTTACGCGCATCTTCACCGTTGGGCATGCAGCACCGAATTGACGGTTGGCTTGCTGCTGGAGGAAGAACACGCCCATATCGGACGGAATCGAGTCGAAACCACAGCAGTGGACGATGCGCGCGCCGGTCACCTTGGCCTGTTCCTCGTAACGCTGGATCATCCGGTTGATCCACTGCACCTCGCCGGTCAGGTCGCAGTAGTCGATGCCCTCCGACACCGCTACCTTGACCAGCGGTTCGCCATAGAGCGCGTACGGACCGACGGTGGAAATCACGACACGGGTCTGTTGGCACATGGATTTCAGGGCGGATTCGTCGCTGGCGTCGGCGACGACGATATCCAGGTCCGCAGCGCCTTCGCCCAGGTCCGTCTTCAGGGTAACCAGCTTGGCTTCGTTGCGACCTGCGATGGCCCATTTGACCTCGCGCCCGACACCGTAGCGTTCCAGCAGGTAACGGCAGAGGATCTGCCCCACAAAGCTCGTTGCTCCAAATACAACAATATCGAACGGTTTATCGTTCATCCTATAGTCCTTTTTCCGAAAATCCCCTTGATAAAGTGGTTTAGATATACGTCTTATTATTCTGTTTTATCTGCAGTTATGGTGTCCAATCAGTGTGCCGTCGATCAGGGTACCTTCCTGACGACCATCAACTTCATAAACACGGCCAGCCCAAGGCCCCAACATCCATTGAGGATGAGTCCGCCGATCCATGTCTGTGCGGTGACATCCAATCCCTTGAGCGGAAACACAACCAGCATGGCCACTGCCGTCGGGCCGATCGCCCCTAATACGATAGCCAGCGTCCAGTGAAGAACCGGTGAAAGGTTGCGAATCAGCGCCCAGATCGGGAGCCCCCAAAGCCCACCGAAGAAGGCCAGCGATAGTACCGCAGGTACGCCGAATGGCGGCACCGGGCTCAGGTTATAGGGCTCGGCCGGCACCACCCCCATCACATGGAAGAGCCCGAACAGCCCCTGGTGGAAAATCAGGGTAGCCAGCACGCCGGCCACAAACGCCTTTATCCAGATCATACCTTCTCCTTTGATCGGTTCCCTGGCATTGGGTACAACGATACTCGATCAGTAAATGCGTCCACGGCTGCCGAGGCGGTAACGCAACGCTTCCGGAAGAATACGCGAAAGGCCGCCCATGGTCTTGTTGAACGCACCGGGTACGCATACCGGCCGCCCGGCCAGCACAGCGCGGTAGCCGGCATCCACGACCGTCTCCGCATCCTGCCAGAAAACGGACGGTAGCTTGCTGACCAGGTCCCGGGTGCCCTGGACGTCATGAAATTCAGTGTAGGTAAAGCCGGGGCACAGTGCCGTGACGTGAACGCCAGAGCGCTTGAACTCCATATCGGCACTCTCGGAGGCGTTGAGCACGTAGCTCTTGATACCGGTGTAGAGCATGCCCGCCGGCGTCGGCGCAAACGCGGCCAGTGATGAAACATTCACGATATGGCCGTAACCCCTTGATACCATTTGCTTGCCGAAGCGGATCATGAGTTCGGTCAGGGCGGTAACCATCACCTGTATTTCCTGCTGCAACTCGGGCCATTCGCTTTTGACCAGGCTGGTCTTTGCCGCAAAGCCGGCATTGTTGACGAGGAAATCCACATGCAGGTCCCAGGTCTGCACCTGGTCGATGATCCGCGACGGCGCCTGCGGGTCGCCCAGATCCTCGGATAACACACGAACGTCAACGCCGTATTTCCCAGCAAGGGACTCGGCCAGCGCTTCCAGGCGCTCCCGGCGGCGGGCAACGAGGATCAGGTTATAGCCTTCCCGGGCCAGCCGGTGAGAAAATCGTTCACCGATACCGGCGGAGGCACCGGTAATCAGGGCGGTTCGCTTGCTCATCGTAGTCATCCTTGGATGTTTGTGCCCAGGACCTGAAGCATGTCTGGGCCGAAGTGTTTGCCTCAGGGTGCTGCATCGGCAGAGGGAACACTATCGCAACTGCGAAAGGCGATAAACGGCACCTCGGCCAATCGCATTGTCATGGCTCTCCATCAGACTGTGGGCTTTCGAACCATGACTTACCCGATTCGTCACACTCTACCCTGTCACGGCCGGGTACAGTTGTGAATTTGCACCTCTTTACGGGAGTTTTACACGTGACGGCGTTCCTAACCGTATGTGTGATCGGCTTGCTGATCGGATCGGCCCTGCTCTTCTTCCAGCTTCGTCGCCAGGGCGAGCTCTTGAACAACGCACTGCACCGCTTGGAGACCCTCGGCAGCGACGACGATGCGCCCGGCACGGAGCCTTATATGGTACTCACGGTCCGTGTGGTCGACCCCATCGGCGTGGCCAAACGGGAATCCCGCTCGGCCCGAATCGTGGCAGATCACCTGCCCAATATGGTGCGGCGAAGGGTCTACCAGCAAGTCATGCGCGAGGTCGGCGCCGAGCTGGCCGAGCGCGGCGTAGAGGCGGAAATGAAGGTGGAATACAGGTAAAGAGCGGTCATCGGTAAAACTGGCACCGGAGAGACGCTATGGACAGGATGCTGTTGCTGCTTGTTGTGCTGAATGGATTGGCACTGGGCTGGATGCTCTGGCGCACCCATCGCAACGAGCGCCGGTTGGGCCTGCTGAACCGACGGCTGGTCAGTGTCGAGGATCCCCAGCGCAAACAGCAGTTCGAGTTTATCGAGGCCGACAATCGGCGCAAGTTATTGCGGGAGTCCGTGGATACGAGCACCAGCGCCATCGAGCTCATCCATCGGGCGGTGACGACCACGACTTTCGAAGCTATCGACCGGTTGAGCCGCAGCGAGCGCCTGCGGGAAAACAACTTGCGCGCGCGGGAGATCCACGACGATGCCACCCGCAACGTCTACCGCTCGATCCGCATCGCCAACCGTCATGTCCACGCCGTGGCGAACGCCATTATCGCGATCAACCGCAAACGCCGTAACGGCAACGATCGCAACGATGATTGAGGTTTCACTTCTACTCCGGCGGATAACTTTCTAGAATTCCGCATCCCTTTCCATCCGGAGTTTGCCCGTCATGCCGTATTCCGCGGATGTCCGTTCCGTACTGGGGCGCCTGCGTCGCATTGAATCGAGCAAGGTGTTCCAGACCACCGTTATCACGATCATCATCCTGTCCGCGCTGACCATCGGCGCCAAGACCTATGATCTGCCGCCGCTGGTCGAGCAGACCCTGCAGTTCCTCGATAGCGCGATCACCGTATTCTTCCTGCTGGAGATCATCTTCCGCTTCGCCGTATTCCCGGATAAGAAACGTTTCCTGCTGGACGGCTGGAACCTGTTCGACACCATCGTCGTGATTGGCAGCCTGATCCCCCTGGATAACTCCGACGCGGTGCTGCTGGGCCGTCTGCTCCGGGTATTCCGGGTCCTGCGTCTGGTGTCAGTTGTGCCGGAACTGCGGTTCCTTATCAACTCCCTGCTCAAAGCCATCCCCCGCATGGGCTACATCGCCCTGCTGATGTTCATCATCTTCTACATCTACGCGGCCATGGGTTCGCTGTTCTTCACCAGCATTAACGAGGAACTGTGGGGTGATGTAGCGATCGCCATGCTGACCCTGTTCCGCGTCGCTACGTTCGAGGATTGGACCGACGTGATGTACGAAACCATGACGGTTTATCCGATCAGCTGGCTCTACTACGTCACCTTTATCTTCCTCACCGCCTTCGTGTTCCTGAACATGATGATTGGCGTCATCCTCGAAGTCATGAGCGCCGAACAGAACAGCCGCGAAGCCGAACAGGCCCACCAGGAGCGCGACGACATGGCCCGCAAGCTGGACGAGGTGCAACAGCAGTTGAATGGACTGACGGAGATGTTGAATAGTCGATTGCCTGGGCCTGCGGACGAACAGCATCAGCAGGAAAGATAACCGAGCTAGAGGTCCACTGTTTAAATGTAGCCGACGCTTCAGCTTCGGAGGGCCCGGCAGGGCCCCGGGGGTATATCGGCAAGCCTGCGGCTTGCTCGGAAGCTGAAGCGTCCGCTACACGCTCGAGTTAACCGAGACTTGCACCGATACTTGGGCCTCGGTGTCGCCCTCGGTTTACTTCACAGGCACCTTCGGCGCCTCAGAAGCTGAAGCTTCTGCTACACACTCGAGTTAACTGGAGCATGTAGCCGACGCTTTAGCTTCGGAGGGCCCGGCAGGGCCCCGGGGGTATATCGGCAAGCCTGCGGCTTGCTCGGAAGCTGAAGCGTCCGCTACATGCTCGAGTTAGCTGGGAGATGTAACCGATACTTGGGCTTCGGTGCCGCTCTCGGTTTACTTCATACGCACCTTCCGCGCCTCAGAAGCTGAAGCATTCGGCACACGCTTGAATTAACTGGAGCATGTAGCCGACGCTTTAGCTTCGGAGCAGCCCTTCGGGCTGCCGGGGGTCACTGGTACTCAGAGTCCAGATACACTGAATCCCAGTGCGGGTAGTAACGTATCGATCGGACTAACCCCGCCCGAACGGGATTCAGGATGATGTAGCGGGCTATGTCACGCCGATCATCGCTACTCCGAAGAGTTCGTTCGTGGAATCCTTTTTGCCAGGGAATCTGCATACCAGCATTCCTGGAGGAGTGTATTTTCAGCCGGGCGACGACGTGTCCAAGGCCTTTCTCACAGGTCAGTGACAGCAGCAAATGCAGGTGATCAGGCATGACGACCCAGGCCGTTATCGTCGCCAGCTTCTGCACTTCCAAATGCCGCATGGCACCGATAGTTGCCCGAGCAACGGAAAAGTTCTCGAATTTAGGGGTGCGGCTTTGGGTGCATAGGGTTACCAGGTACTCCTGTCCAACCGCTGAATACCGGTGGACGGTTGCGTCCTTGTAGCTCACTTTTTGTTCCTTCCTTGGAATTACATTTCTCTCGGGCACCTTCGGCGCCTCAGAAGCTAAAGCTTCTGCTATACGCTCGAGTTAACTGGGAAATGTAGCCGACGCTTTAGCTTCGGAGGGCCCGGCAGGGCCCCGGGGTATATCGGCAAGCCTGTGGCTTGCTCGGAAGCTGAAGCGTCCGCTACACGCTCGAGTTAGCTGAACACATAACGATGGTTTAGCCTCAGTGCTGCCGACATTAGCGGACTATTTTCGTAGGCACCTTCGGCGCCTCAGAAGCTGAAGCTTCTGCTACACGCTCCAGTTAACTGGGAAATGTAGCCGACGCTTTAGCTTCGGAGGGCCCGGCAGGGCCCCGGGGATATATCGGCAAGCCTGCGGCTTGCTCGGAAGCTGAAGCGTCCGCTACACACTCGAGTTAGCTGAAACTTGTAACTGATCCTTGGGCTTCGGTGCCGCGCTGGGTTTACTTCACAGGCACCTTCGGCGCCTCAGAAGCTGAAGCATTCGCTGCACGCTTAAGTTAACTGGAGCATGTAGCCGACGCTTTAGCTTCGGAGGGCCCGTCAGGGCCCCGGGGGTATATCGGCAAGCCTGCGGCTTGCTCGGAAGCTGAAGCGTCCGCTACATGCTCGTGGGTGCCTTCGGGACTATTTCTCCAGGGCTGCTCTCAACCCAGATGTCCGCGTCACCCCGCGCCCGATCGCCTCCCGAAACACCGATTCATCCGGCAACAGCAAACTGAACCAATGCCGAGCCCGAGTGATTCCCGTGTACACTAACTCACGAGTCAGGACGGGATTCGTTCTGTCCGGCAGCACGAGGCAGGTATGGATAAATTCCGATCCCTGGGATTTATGCACCGTCATGGCGTACACGGTTTCCACGGCGTGGAGGCGGCTCGGCAGGACCCACTTGATGCGTCCGCTGCCATCGTTGGCGGGAAAGGCCACCCGCAGGATCTGGCGTACGCCCTGCCCGTTCTCCGCCTCGACCGGGAGCGATAACGTAATCCCGATATCCCCGTTCATAAGCCCGACGCTGTAGTCGTTCCGCGTCACCAGCACAGGACGGCCGGCATACCAGCCTTCGGTTGCGGGGATCAGGCGTCGGTCGCGCAGCGCCTGGGCGATTAGCTGGTTTAATCCTTCGACCCCGAACGGCCCCCGGCGCAGTGCGCACAAAACCTGGAACTGGTTATGCGCCTTCAGTACGCCGCCAGCCCACTGGTCCAGCGCTTCCTGGCTCGCACCGACGCCAGGCGCGGAAGCTTTCATCACGTCGAGATAATGCGCATAACCTTCTGGCGGAGCTATAGTTTTACCGCCAGTTTGGCGTTCCCGCCCTTCATTTTGGAAATATCGGGCGCCCCCGTCGATACAATGCGCACTGATCGTGGCTTCAGCCGACCGTGGCGGAAGCAGCACGCGCGCAATGTCCGAATAGCCTTCTTCAAACAGTCCGGATACAGCCTGAGGTGCAACGATCTGGTCCTCCGTCCCGGCCTGGTTGACGGCCTGCGCCAGTTGCCCGATGCCACTCTGCGCATCGAAACGATAGCTGTGGCGCAGTAGCGTGATGCTCTGGTCTAGCGTGGAGCCCTGGTCGTCCATGAACTGCCGATCGATCGGGCAACCGGATATCTTCTCCAGCCACGCAATCGTCGACGCGTGATAACGGCCCTGGTGAGCTCGCTGGCACAGGTCGCCAAGCACAGCCCCCGCGTCCACGGAGGCAAGCTGATCCTTATCGCCCAGCAGGATAAGTTGGGCGTTTTCCGGCAAGGCGTCGAGCACCTGGGCCATCATCTCCACATCCACCATGGAGGCTTCGTCTACGACGAGCACATCCAGCAGCAGCGGGTTGTTGCGGTTGTGCCGGAACTGGCGGGAACCCGGGATGCTCCCCATCAGTCGATGCAGCGTAGTGACTTCGGTCAGTATGGCCTGGCGCAGGGCTTCGCCGTCACCGAAGGCCTTGAGATCGAGGTTGTCGATGGCCCCGGCGATGGATTCGTTCAGCCGGGCGGCGGCTTTCCCCGTCGGCGCAGCCAACCGGATGATGAGCTGGCGCGAGTCGTTTGTTCGGTTCATGGCTACATGCTGCAAAGCCGCCAGCAGACGTACAACGGTGGTGGTCTTGCCCGTACCGGGGCCACCAGTGATAACGCTGAAACCCTGCCGCGCGGCGTTGGCGCAAGCGACGCGCTGCCAATCGGTGGCAGCGTCCGGACGTGCTGGTCCAAACAGCCGTTCCAGGGCTTCGGCCAGATGTCTGGTATCACCTGAGTCGGCATCCTGGATCGCAGATTGCCGCGCCAGACGCTGCTCTATACGGCTTGCGATGGTTTGCTCATACCGCCAGTAACGCCGCAGGTAGAGCCGTAAACCGTCGCGCACCAGGGCAGGTTTTCCGGTGCCGATGGGTCGGATGCGTCCGCAACCAGAAGCGGATTGGCCAGGGCGTCAGCCCAATCCCGTTCACTGACGCCCAGCAGGACTTCGGAAGGCAGCAGACGATACTCTGGCGCGTCCTCGTTTTCGGGCGGCAGGGACAGAAGTGCGTCGTAACCCTTACGGTTCATGGTGGCCAGATCGACACAGACATGGCCCCGCCCCAGCTGGTGCGAAGCCAGCGCGATGGCCATAAGTAGCAACGGTTCAGTGGGCTGCCCTGCCTTTTCCGCTTCGGTCTTCAGGAGCTGCACGAGGGACAGGTCCAGCGCCCGCAACCATTCCATGTCGACCCAGCGGCGCAGGATATCGATCACCGCGTCGGCGGTCTGCAGGGGCGCGGCCTCGAATTCAAGCGTTTGTTGGATATGATCCTCGGTCACGCCGTAGCCTCCTCGCTTTCTGCCAGTGGCAAGCCCCGGAACAGTCTGTCCATTTGCTCGATCAGCCCCTTGGGCGGGCGTTCGCAAAATACGCCGCGTGTAGGCGCCCCGTTTCCGCGCAGGAACAGGTAGACGGCACCGCCGATGTGGGCGTCGTAATCGTAGTCCGAGAGCCGGGATTTCAGCAGACGATGGAGTGCCAGCAGGTAAAGGCAGTACTGGAGGTCATAGCGATGCTCGGCCACGACCTGGGCAAGGGCCTCTTCAAGGTAGTCCGCGTCGTCCGGGCCGATGTAGTTGGATTTGTAGTCCGCCACGTAGTAACGCCCTTCGTGCTCGAAAACCAGGTCGATAAACCCCTTGAGCATGCCATTCAGTTGCAGTGCGGATGACACAGGTCGCGAACGCCCACCTAACGTCGAGTTCCGCACAATCTCGTCCAGTTTGCGTACATCCAATTCGCGGCTGGCAAACCAGAATTCCATCTCAGGCACGATGGTGGGTTCGTCGATGAACTTCAGCGTCGATGCACTTCCGTCCGGTTGTTCGGGCAGCGGCAACGCAGTCTGGATCAGATCCAGCAGCCAGTTTTCCAGCGGCTGTGCCCAGCCCTCCCAGCCGCGGATACCGCAGCGACGCTCCAGCAGCTCGCGCAGTTCGGTGGGATCTTCGAAAACACTTTTGAAACCGGCTTCGGCGACCCATTCGAGAATACCGTGCAGGAATGTCCCCGGACCCGCGCCCCGGTAAAAACGATGGATGCGCCGTTCGGCGGGATTGGGATTGCGCAACGGCCGAAGACCTATCGTCGTCATATCCCGCTCTTCCTCCAGGCGTTCGGCATCCGGCGTTTCCGGTTCACGGGGAATCGTTGGGCCACTGACTTCGAGTAGCGTTTCGGCTACAGCGGAGGGCTGTTCGTAGCCAATTGCAGAATAACTGGCGATCCACCAGTGTTCGCCAGGCTGGCGTTGGGGAATACGGGCCGGACCGGGTATGGACGGCGTCGGCGGAAAGTAGCTTTGCTCAGTCGGCTCAGGCTGTTCGGCCACGACTATCGCCTCGCAATGGCCTCGAAGCCCCTGAAGACTTGCGGGCCAACCCGCGTCGTCGCTATACGAACACAGGGTCGCCAGCGCACTCAGGGGCGTCTCTTTCTTGATAAACGGCGCGCCGACCCAGGTGGCATAGCGAGCCCGCGTCAGGGCGACGTAGAGCTTACGGATGTCCTCCCCGAGGCGCTCTTCGTCAGCAATGGCAAGGACGTCGCCGTCCGGCTTGAAGCTAAGCTTGATGTTGCCGTTGGCATCGTGCCAGCGCACCGGTGGGTTCGAAGGATTGACCTGGCGCGCCATGGACGCAAACGGCAGGAAGACCAACGGATACTCCAACCCCTTCGACTTGTGCACGGTCACCACCTGCACCAGGTCCGCATCGCTTTCCAGACGCACTTGGCGCGTCTCGGCGTCAGTGTTGGGGTCGGCAATCATCTCGGCGAAATGACGGATCAGGGCCTGCTCGCCGTCGATCTGAAGGCTGGCGTGCTGTAGCAGTTCGGCGATGTGCAGCACATCCGTGAGGTAGCGTTCGCCGTTGGACTGGTTCAGCAGCCGCGCGGGAACATCGAATACCGATAGCATGCGACGAATCATCGCCAGCACACCTTTTTCGTGCCAGATCCGACCGAATTCCCGGAAACGCTCGATTTCCGCCTCCCAGGCCAACTCGTCCTGGCGCAGGTGATCCAACTCGTGCCAATCCCGCTCAAGTGTGGCGGTAGCCAGGGCTGCACGTACGGGCCGCTCCCGCTCGGGTTCCGCAGCCGCTTCCAGCCAGAGCAACACGTCCCGCGCCTGGGGCGTGTCGAGCACTGATGCCCGGTCGGACAGGTAGACACTTTTCACGTTTCTCGCAGACAGGGCCTGGCGTATCGCATCAGCTTCCCGGCCCGTATTGACCAGCACAGCGATATCGCCGGCCCGCAGCGGCTGCAATTCGTCTGCTACGACGCCAAATCCGGCTAGACCTTCGCGGCCCAAATTGAGCAAACGTACGATCTCACTGGCACAGGCCTCGGCGGTGGCAGCGGTAATGTCACCCTTGTTGCCATCCGCCTCGCTGTACCAGAGGTTCAGGGCTGCCGGGGTCTTGCCCTCCACGACGAAGGCTTCCTTTCGGCCCTGAGCCTCTACCGCGTTGAAGGGCAGCGGATTGTTGCCGTCGGGCGAACGGAACAGGAAGGCGCCACGGGCGTGCGTCTGGTCGCCATACAGGAAGACCTGGTTGCTAGCGGCCACCATGGCGCTGGCCGAACGGAAGTTGCGCGCCAGGGTGTAGTGTCGCCCTTCGGTTGCGCGCCGGGCCTTGAGATAGGTGTGGATGTCCGCGCCCCGAAACGCGTAGATTGCCTGCTTGGGGTCGCCGATCATTAAGAAGCCGGTAGCCTCGGCATTGTCCGCCACGTGGTAGACCGCATCGAAAATCCGGTACTGGATCGGGTCGGTGTCCTGGAATTCATCGACCAGGGCCAGCGGGAACTGGTCGCGAATAGCCGTCGCCAACCTCTCACCGCCCTCACCCTGTAACGCCTGATCCAGTCGGGTCAGCAGGTCGTCAAAACCCATCTCAGCCCGGCGCTGCTTCTCGACCTCGAGCCGTTGACGGCACCATTGGGCCGCATGACGAATCAGGGCTTCCCGTGGGATTTCCTTCTCGCGCTCTGCCGCCAGGGCGTCGACGGCCTCGACCAGTGGGGCACCCGAAGGTGCGTCCTGTTTCCAGGCCTCGCTGACGCCATCCGTGGTGAGCCGCTGCCAGACCTTGTCGCTCACCGCCGGCATGGCAACGCCTTCAGTGTCCGCCCATTCGAGCAAGCCGCCCAGCCAGCCTTCCAGCCAGTCCGCACGCATGACGCGTCCATTAATGGCCTTCGCCGCCTTGGCCTTCTCGAAACGCTCACGAAAATCAGCCACGGCGTCCGGAATACCGGGCCGCAAACGGTCGAACAGCGCTGCCCTGTCGGCCATGGCGGGTTCGATTAACTCAGCCGGGAAGACAGTGCCGTTTGGTCCATGGCTTCCGGGCTGCCAAGCAGCGGGCGCATATCCGACTGCAGCTGCTCCGGCGAACGCATCAGCTGCAGGTAGGTTTCGACGGCATCCACGGAAAGTGGATTGACGAAGGTGCGCCAGTAATCGAGTACGACTTCGGCCAACAACTCCGAATGGTCCGTCTCCAGGCTTTGGTGGAACAGGCCGCCGCTATCGAAGGCGTGTTCGCGCAGCATCCGGTAGCACCAGCTGTGGATGGTATGCACGGATGCCTCGTCCATGGACTCCGCAGCCAGTTCCAGCAGGCGCGCATTGGAGGCCCAGAATTCACCGTCACAGGCGTTGCGCAGACGTTTGAGCGGATCTTTCTCTGCCTCACGGTCTTCAACGGTGACGGTGGCCGGGTCAATCCGGAAGAGCTGGGCCGCCTCCGCCAGACGGGCACGGATACGGTCACGAAGCTCCTTCGTGGCCGCCTCGGTGAAGGTCACGACCAGGATGTCCCGCGGCGTCAGTCCCCGGCCGGTGTCGGCAATCGGTGCGTGACCGAGGATCGCCCGCACGTAGAGCAGCGCGATGGTGAAGGTCTTGCCGGTACCGGCGCTGGCCTCGATCAGGCGACTGCCATGAAGCGGGAAGGTTATCGGATCCAGGCGGTTGTCGAGGTTATCGGCCATCACGACGCCCCACCCTTGTCTTTTCGGCTCTCACCGTGAACGTTGTCCCGCAGCGGTCGATACAATCGATCCACCCATTGGGCAAACGCGCCGTCCTGCCAGAGGCTGTCAAAATCGGGATAGATCCGCTGCAGATAGGCATTCTGGTCGGCTTCACCACGGGTCATGAATTGCGTTTCGTAGGCGCCGCGGGCGGCCTTTTCCATGTGCTCCGGCCCCTTGGGCTCCGCACTCAGCCAGGCAAAAGCCGTCTTGGGGGCTACCGGGAGCGGTTGTTTCAGGGATTCCAGCCAGTGCGCCATTAGCGTTTGCAGCTGGTCTATTGCCGCTTCCTGGGTAATCGGTTGCAACGCAACATCGCCGGCCTGGCTCAGTATATGGGTCGTTACGGGCGCCGCTACGGCATTGGCCGCCAGGTGATGAATCCAGGGCCGTAGCAATTGGTGCCAGCGGTAGCGCCGGTCAGGGCTGGTGAGATTGCTGCTACTCAGCTGGATTTGCGCGGCCTGGCCGTCGTCTCCGTGGCGCAGGTCTCGTACCCAATCTTCAAGCACCAGCGTCTCATCACCGACGGAGAGTTCCAGCTTCAGGGGACGCAGGCTTTCAACCTCCGGATACTGGGTCAGCAATCCCTGATAGCGCATATAGAGCTCGGGTAATGGCGCCATGGCCTGGCGGATCTGCAGCTCGGCCAAACCTTCACTCAGGGCCAGCTCGCCCCGGCCGAGGGCCCGTCGGGCGGCCAGTTCGAGGTGTTCCATCAGGTGGTCGCCGTCTGTTTCCTGAAGCAGCACCTCCTGAACGAGCGTATCGGTGAGTTTCCAGCGTTCCAGGCCATCGAGCACGATAGGCTCTTCATCCTCGCTCTCATCGGCGTCGAGATCGAAGTAGACGCCCAGCCGGGCCTGGAAGAAGATATCGACAGGATTACGCAGGAACTGACTCAACTGGGCCAGAGCAATAGGCTGCTCGAAGACTTCGGGGGGCAGCGTCTCCAGTCTTGGAATTGCGGCCGTTTGCGTTGAATCCCGAGCGTCCAGCGCAGATCGCCATTCCCGCGCATAAGTGAACAAGCGCCCATCACCCGCCTCCGGAAAATAGGCGGTACTGAACGGCTGCAGCGGGTGCTCGGTGGTCAGTTCGGTTGATAGCTGGGCCTCGCCTTCAGCGGCCTGTCGAATCACGTCGATATGATCACGCAACTGCGCCACCAGAACCGACGCCGGCCGTTCGGAATTATCGTGGATGCTGCGCCCCACCCAACTGATGTAGAACTGGTCGCGCGCCGACAGGAAGGCCTCCAGGAACAGGAACCGGTCATCCTCCCGGCGCGAACGGTCGCCCGGACGATAATCCCGGGCCATCAGATCGAAATCCATCGGCGGTTGGGTCCGCGGATAATCACCGTCGTTCATACCCAACAGGCAGACCCTGCGGAACGGAATCGCCCGCATGGGCAATAACGTAGCGAAGTTGACCTTGCCCGCCAGGAACCTCTGGCTCAGGCCGCCCTGATCGAGTTGCTCCAGCAGGACATCACGGACCACATGCAGTGGCAGTTCATCTTCCAGCTCTGCTTCCTCGCAGGCATCCAGCCACTGCTCGACAGCGCTTTCCAACTGACTGAACAGCAGCACGTCCTCGCCTTCGGGCTCCAGGAAAAAGTCGCGGAGGAGCTGGTTGAGCATCTCCGCCCAGACCACAGGCTGACGGGGCTCGCTGAGCTTTTCCCAATAGGCCTGCAGCGTCTCTACGAAGCTGTTGAGCTGCCCGGCCAGCCGGCTCTCCAGTCCACCGACTTCGGCGTAGGGTTCGATGGCCTGCCAGGCTTCACCTTCACCGGTCGCATAGCCCAACAGCATCCGGCGAAGGCCGAACAGCCAACTATTGCGGAACAGCCCCTCCGGCAGGTCGAGCGATGCGCGGTGTTCGGCGTCCAGGCCCCAGCGGATATTTGCCCCGCGTATCCAGTCGTGGAGTTGGGGCAGATCGTCCTCGGTGAGACCAAAACGCTGCCTGAGCGGCGCCACGTCCAGCAGGTCGAGTACGTCGCTAACGGCGAGCCGTGATTCGGGCAGCGATAGGAGGGCTTCGAGAGCAACCAGTACCGGCGCCTGATGCCGTTGACCCTGGTCGGAGATGGTATAGGGGATATAGCGATCATCAGACGGATCGATCTGCCCGAATACCGCTTCGATATGCGGCGTGTAGGCATTGATGTCCGGCACCATAACGATCACATCCTGGGGCTTGAGCGTCTCGTCTTCGCTGAACGCGGCCAGGAGTTGATCGTGCAGGACTTCCACTTCGCGTAACGGACCATGGGTGCAATGGAAGACGAGCGAACGATCCAGGACATCCTCATCGGTTTTGGGACGCGCGCTTTCATGGACCGGGTTAAGGTCGAGGATATCGTTCTGGATCGCGCTCAGCAGCGTTTCGCGCTCGCTCGGGCGAAACAGGTCGACCCGGTCGAGCCAGTGTGCGTACTGCTCCGGCGCATCGTAGCCGTCCAGCAGGCGAATGTAGTCCCTACCCTGTTTGCCCCAGGCAGCCAGCAGCGGATGCGCATGCAGGTGTAGGTTGTGGTCGTCCAGTGTCATCGGCGTGCCGGGTTTACGGTCGCGCCGGCGCCGTTCGGCCCGCAATAGGTCGCGGTCCTCGATAATGTCCGCCCAGTGGTACTGACAAGGGTTATGAACGCAGAGAATGACTTGGCAGCACTGCCCCAGGCTACTGAGAACATCGAGGGTTTGCTGCGGCAGCGATGACAGACCAAACACGATGACCCGTCGCGGTAACTTCTGCGGACGGTTGACCGGACCCGCCGAGCGCATCGTCTCCAGGAAACGGGTATGCACCTCAGCCCGACTGGTGCTTGCGCCGCCATCCTCGATATCCGCAATCAAGCGACGCCAGAGTTCCGGCTGCCAGCGTTGCTCATCGGGCACGGGCCGTCGCTCGTCGGCGCGGATAACCACGACATCCTCGCCGTCGGACCAGGCATCCAGCCAGTCCGCTCGGTAGACCTGATACTGGTCGAACAGGTCCGCGACACGCTCGGCAAGCTGATAGCGACGACGCTCCTGCTGGCTACCCGTCAGGAAACGGGCCAGGGGTTCGAAAATGGGTTCGTGGGCGATCTCGGGGATCAGGCGGACCAGGCGCCAGGTCATGCGTTCCTTGTCGAACGGTGACTGCTGGGGAACCTGATCCTCGCCCAGTACCGTCCGGTAAACCTGCCAGAGGAAACGCGACGGCAGGGAGAATTGCATGGCGGCCGCAATGCCGTTGCCGGCAAGCTCGGGATCGTCTTCATCCCGCGCCAGCGCCAGCTTCAACCATTGGGCAATACCATTGGAGTGGACGAGGAAAACCTCGTTCTCCAGGGGCGCGAGCGGAAACTTGCGGATGATCTCGACCGTGACAGCACGCAGGTCTTCCAGCTTGTTGGCATGAACCACCTGGAAACCGGTGGGTACCTCCATCCTGTCCACTGCTGTCATAACGAAGCTCTGGCTACCAATATCACTCTTTGTGAGGGGCTTCCGATCAATACTCCCGCCGATGATACCGGGCGGCCGGCGCGATGTCGTCGGCGGAGGCGGAAAACAGCGCCAAATCAAAGATTAACTCAACCTGAATAAACCATAATAATGATGTCTTATACTACTAAATCAATCGGTTATGGGGCTTTTCTGGCTGTAGCGTTAACACAGGTCATTGCCGCCTTCACGGACATGTGCAAATTTTGAAAGTGCAGCAAGGCAAAAAAATCAACACATGGAATCAGTGTCGTCATCAGTGCTTGCCTCAGCTGTCGCTGATGGACACAACTTGAAGGAGGATGTCTCTATGCTGTATTGGGCGCTAGTCTGTTTGATCGTCGCGATCATCGCAGGTGTGCTGGGCTTCGGCGGTATCGCAGGCACAGCAGCCGGCTTTGCCAAGATCCTGTTCTTTATCTTCCTGGTCCTACTGGTGATATCACTGGTCGCCAATGCGATGCGAGGCAAAGGACCCAAAGTCTAGCGTAGTTAGCTGGACTTCGTCCGACAAGGATGTGTAACCGGACACAGGAAGCACGGATGCTTCCTAAGCAAGTTTCGTAAACAGCAAACCGATCGCGATCGCAACGTGTCACATCAGAACCTTTCCAAGGATCGCGACACTCGCTGAGCACCACCCTATAAAACGGGTGAAACTGCACAATGGATTAAAAATATCAGGAGATGATCATGATTACCGAGCAGACATGGAAAATCGCACTTCGCTCCTTCTTCCTTGTCCTGGCAATCGGCGGCGGTCTGGCCGGCTGCAATACCATGGAAGGCGCTGGAGACGACATCGAAGCGGCCGGTGAGAACATAGAGGAAGAAGCTGAAGATTGATGCTTCGCTTCTAGAGTCTGACTCCTGGCTTTGGAGAACATGGCTTGAAGCCTGTCCGTAGCCAGGAGTCTATACTTAATTTCCCCGCCCCATCGCAGCCCCTCAAGTCTCTGTTCATTCTCCAACCGACAAATTGCTATAGCGCCAAATCGGCTCTTAAATCGTTAAGGCGACCGTTTAATCCACCTGATCTTTGTAATATTCAACACCTGACCATGGCGAATCCAGAATCGCTAAAGATCTTTCAGCTAGCATCGCTGAGCTTTTTCTTTTCAGGCGACAGGCTGGGTAGTTCGAGCTCAGAATGTAGAACTTGTTTCTTTTTTAGTAATGAAACTAACCGCTTACCATTAAAACCGCGCTCGATAGTTCTGAGGCAACAAATGCACGTGCTGTTCGATTGCCCCCGGCAAAATGAAGAACCTCGGAGAGTTGGTAAATTCGTAAACCCGGTACAGGCGGAACGCGTCTGAGAAATCGTTGGAAAATGCCCGCTCATTCTCGCTAATGAAAAACGGCAAATACTTACCTGAATTCGTCGCCTTCACTTCCAAGAAGCGCTCTTGATCGCCAGTCGCGTCAAAAGATCGAATATCGAAACCTAATCCGTCGCCATGCTTCTTACTAGACCACTCAACCTCCGCCGCCAAATCAGACCTACCTTGCGCAGTGAGCCTCTGCTTTTCCATGCGGAGCACAAATTCTTCAGCACGCTCCCCCAGCTGACGATTTCGGCGCTCCCTCTCCGAGAAGCCAATACGTTTCGCCAAGTAGCTGGGCCTACCCTCCGCGACATGAGGAATACACTCTGGCGGTTCAGGATCAAACACCGAATCCCAGTCAAGATCATAGTATTCCGGCTCATCGGCGACGTTATCAGCGACAACGGTCACGTCATCGATGATCTTTTGATGGCCGGCAAGATAAGACAGAACTACCTGCTTGAGTTGTTGCTGGTAGTTGAAAGCGGGTTTGTAGCCGGGAATATATGGAAGCTCCAACTCCAATAACACTGCACTGACGTTCTGGTGTTTGTATTCGATCGATCCCTCGGAGCGATTATTCAAACGCGGCTGCAGTGCCCTGCGGTGTGCTGCCTTACTGTAGGATGCGCCGACGAGGTGTTTCTCCAACATCGTCACGTAATCGTTGACCAGAAACTCACATTCCAACCAGTCCCAGCCGCCACGTTCAGTTTGAAGAAGGTCACGAATCGACTTCTCATCTAAGCTAGTCAAAAGAGCGGATCTCAAAAGCTCGCGGGCAATTTGGTTGCCCAGCAACTCGAATAGCTCATCATCCAGATACGCATGGTCGATATGCGTGTTAATGACACCAGGCGATGTTGCCGTTTTCAATTGCTCATATGAATCGTGCTGCCCGGGTCTAACTTTTAGGTGCCAAAACCCTTCGCTTCTGAGGTGGAAATACGGTAGGTGGGGATTGTTCCGATCTGAAGAGGACGCCAATTCTTGAAAACGTTGGGTGAAGTAGCTTTTTAGGTTGTCGTCAAAATAGAAACGGTTGTTCGTAACTTCACCCGACTCAACGAGATCGATAACCGCCTGCAGCATCGCGACTTTGTGAGGGCTCTTATTAGCACCACCACTGTTCACTCGAAGCGTCGAAAAGCGCTTCTCGTAATCAAGCAAACTCACCGGCCACTCCAGTAATCCGCTTTCTCCGGGATGACCCATCGTACGCCACCACGAGGATCTGGCTGATCACCCGCATACCTCGGAATTAAGTGACAGTGCATGTGCAAGACCGTCTGACCTGCAGCCGTTCCGCAGTTCATTCCAATATTGTAGCCATCCGGCTGGTAACGCTCCTCAAGCCACTGCTTGCCTTGCCCGACCAGCTCCATAATCGCTTGTTGTTCAGCAGTAGTAAGATCAAACCAGTCGTTGGCATGACGATTGGGAACGATCAGCAAGTGGCCTTTAGAAACTGGAAAGCCATCTAGACGGATATGAGCCAACGCATTGGACGGAATGGAGCCCTGGTCTGATGTTTCTGCGACCGCGCAAAATGGACAGCTCTGTTGCACGACACCTCCAAGATAATTTGCCGACTCGCCCTGAGTCACTTATCTGCCTTTGAAGGCACAATCCCGACGACTCGAACACGACCACGCCCAGCCAATATTATCGTTATTTCTGTTTCCCTTCGCTGTTGGAAATAAATCCGTCCCGGTTTTCTTGTCCGGTTTTCTTGTCAGGGCAAAATCGAAATGTACTAGATCTCGCAATTTAAAGGCCAACAACTGGTACCAAGTAGTTTCACTTTTACCCAATCATTACCGGCGCGCTACAACCTCTGACCTTTCGAGCTTCACGCAGGCTGACCGACAATTCGTATTCGAAAAGCTTAACACCCTGGACTCCGGAGCAGGCTAGCAACAAATCTGCTGATATATGTCGAGCGACAATGATGCCTCGAACCGATTGTCCGGGTTCCGCCTGGTTCTCTCGTATCCAGGCCATATAGCGTAGAAGCTGACCGACGACTCTGTCGTAACCTTTGGATACTTTTAGCTCTACGACAACGTAATTGCCTTCTGAGTCCGTAGCTAGAATATCGACAAACCGTCCACCTACCGGAAACTCAAGGCCATTGATCCCTTCGTCCTCGAAAAGCGTGAGCCCAGATTCTATGAGATGAAGATTCTTTGAGAGGTAATTCTGCAAGTCCTTTTCATACGCGAACTCGGGACTACCTTCCTCTGCCAGTTCTTGAACCTCTTCCTGCACTGCCTGATCGATATTATCTCCTGGATAAATCGGTGCCGGGTCGTTTTGGCTCTGATATAAACGAAAATGCTTTGGGTCCACCTGAAAGAACAGATCGTCCTCACCGGGCTTAGCCCCGTAATGAACCCGGCTCTTGGAGTTGACTGACATTCTGAGTAGGTGCGCAGCAACTGTTCCGTCTTTGATCTTTGGATATCGCTCGTTGAACCATGAGCGAACCCGATCTCGCGAAATTAAGGCATCTGGCTTTAGCTCAATATCATGTACCATGTCATGCATGAGTAAGCGCACTGGTTTGTCATAAAGTGATGCCATACGACCTCTCAGAATTTGATCTAAAGTGAAACTTCGAGAAGGTAAGTGTAGCGGCACCGAGCATAAAAAGTCGGACTTCTACTCCAAGATGCCCTGCCCCTTCGATGCCTCAATATCCACCGGCGGCACCCCCAGGTCCTGCCACTTCTCCGGGTGACAGGTCAACAGCAGTATCTGATGCCGGCTGGCCGCATCAAACAGGATGCGCTTCATATCTTCCAGGCGCTCGCTGTCACTGTGCACCAGTGTATCGTCCAGGATAACCAACGTTGGCCTTCCGGCTTCCCGCAGCAGATCGGCGTAGGCCAGACGGCTGATCAGGCCCATCTGTTCACGGGCGCCAAAGCTCAGCTCGGTGATCTGTCCCAGTTCGCTGCCCCGGCTGAAGGTGCCCGGCCGTAGCTGTTCGTCCACTTCCAGCGAGGCTTCCGGGAAGAGCACTGAGAGATAGTGATTGAGGTGTTTTTGCAGGGGCGCCTGCAGGCGGCGTGTCAGGGCCTGGCGTTTTTCCGTGAGCAGATTGAGCAGGAGGTCCAGCGCCTGGGCACGGCGGTGCAGTTCCTCGTAGCGCCGACTGCACTGGTCGAGTTCCGCCTCTTTCTCGTTAAGCTGTTCTTCCAGCCCTTCCGCGCCCCAGGCTTCCAGCCTGACTTTGATGTCACGCAGTTCTCGCCCCCGGTTCTCCTGGGTTTGGCGCAGCTGATTGACCGCGTTCTGGTAGCGTTCGATGTCCTGCTTAAGAAATTCCGGGCGGGCTTCGCGGATCTCCCGTTCGCGACGCTCAAGGCTGGCTTCCAGTTCGGCCTGCTGCTTTTCGAGGTTGGCCAGATCGGTGGTTATCTGGCGAAGTTGCTGCTGGCGTTCCGGGCTTTTTTCCTCGTCGGCAAGCCGCTGCCATTCCGTTTTGGCATTGTCTCGGGCTTGCTTCAGGGCCGACAGCCTGGACTGATGCGCTCGCTCATCGGATTCCGCTTTGTCCAGGGCGGCGCCGGACTGGTTAAACGCGGCCTCGGCTTCCTCCAGGGTGGGAACTGTTTCGTTCGAGTCCGGTTTCGGCGTGGATTCCAGTTGTTTCCTGGCTTTTTCCAGTTCGCTTTCAGCCTCGCTTTGCTCATAGACAAGTTGCTCGATGCCAGCTGGGGCCACGGTTTTGAACAGGTCTTCAGCGTGCTTTACGGCTCTTTCGGCGCTTTCGAAAGCAGAAAGACGATCCTCTGCCTGTTTCAACGATTCCACGCCAAGGGTCATCAGCTGTTCCGCCAGATTTTCCTCGAGCGCCTTGAGTTTCCTCCGCGTGCTGGCCAGTTCCTCCCCACCGGGTGTTATGCCGAGGGTACCTACTCCGGGAATAACCAGGGTCGATTCTTCCAGGAGCTGCTGTTCGCCCTGACCGACAAGCGGTTCGTTGTTCAGCGATAATAATGCGTCAGCGTCCAGCTGCCAGTTCAATCGGGTGGCGATGGTCTGTGAACGAATGGTTTCTTCGTTGAGCTGGCTGCCGGTCGCTCGAAGTTTTTTGACTAACTCTGACTCGATCCGGTTTTCCCTGGCCTGCTGCCTGGCTTGCTCTAACTGCTGTTGGTATTCCCTGGCTTTGGTGAGGTTCTGGCTGATTACTTGTTGTTGCTGTTCAAGCCGCCTCAGATCCTGCTCCAGCCGCTGCCGGGTTTGCAGCAAACCCGCGAGTTTCCGTTGCTTTTCCGCGTGCTCGTAGGCGGTTCTGGCTTCGGTTAAACGGCCTGTGACGGCCGGTGTTTGTGCTTGAGCCAGGTCGAGGTCGTGCTCAGCGCGATCCAGCACTGCCTTTCGGCTCTCCAACTGGCGACTGAGCCCTTCCAGATGTTCCTTGTTCTGCTGCAGAAGACGGTGGTTTTGCTGCTGCTGGGCAAACGTCGCCTTCTCCTGGTTTTGCTCCTGCTCCAGGCGCTCAACTTTTTGATAGCGCGCCCGGGCTTCTTCCAGATGGCGTTGAGCGTCTTCCCAGGGCCGTTCGGCTTCCGCCTGCTCATAGTCCCGGGCCAGCTTGCCAAGCCGGTCGACCTGTTCCTGGTATTTATGCACCCGCTCCTTCAGCTCTTCGATTTCAAGTTGATACTGGGTCCGGTCTTTTTCCAGTTTCAGGTAATCGCCCCGGGGCTTGCCGGTTCCGGTCAGCAGGGTGTCCCGCTGGCTGCGAACCGTCTCGATCAGGTCATCTCCCCCGGAACTGGCCACCTCGCCGACCATGGAATTCAGGGCGGACTTCAGATGATCTCCGGCGTGCTCTATGGCCTGCTCAATGTCCTGCCCGGTGCCCTGCTCGACCCACAACAGCCCCGGTATGCCCCAGTGTTCGGCCTTGCTGGCGCCGCGTTTCGGGTACTGGTAGCCCAACAGCTCGGCCAGCTTTTCTTCGGCGTCGTCTTCGCTGTAGGACTCGGTGCCGACAACCAGGTCGCATCGTTTGCGCTGCAGAAAGCTTTTGGTGAGCCGCCAAATGCAGTTGTCGTGCTCAAAATCCAGCTCAATGGTGGGCGCCGCTGCGGAGTCGCCCCACGGGCGCAGGTCGTCAACGGCCGTTGACCGATAGCGTTCGAAAAACGCGGCACGGATGGCACGTACCAGCGTGCTTTTACCGGACTCATTGGGCCCGTGAATCAGGTTGAGGCCGGACTGCAGGTTGTCCAGAACAAAGGATTTGCGGAACTGGCGCAGCTGTTCAATGCGCATTCGCTGCAGCTTCATTGCCCCGCCTCCTGTTCACGCTCTCGCAGCAACCCCGCCAGGATAGCCAGCGCATCCCGGGCGGTGTCATCCTGCGCGCCTTCTTGCCGGTCATGCAGGCTTTCAACCACTTCGCCCACGTAACCATCCGCCTTCAGAGCCGCGATGTCTTCTTCGGTCGGGGCAAGCTGGAGCCCGCTTCGCTCGCAGCGAAGGCTGCGGAATCGTGCTTCTGCGACCGACAACGCCTTCAATAGGGCTTCCTCGCCGGCCAGGGTTACCGAGCCCTCAAGTCGAAGGTCGACTACGGCGGATTCGGGCAGGTCGTTCAAACGTTCCAGCAACTGCTCAAGATCGGACTGTACCGCGAGGGTTTCCCGAAACTGGTGCCATTGATACCGCCCGGTTGGTAGTCGGGTTACTGAGGGAGTTGCGCCGGGCTCGGACACATCAACGATCAGGGCATTGCCTGCTTCGTTGTTACGAAACCGTTCCGGCTCGGGCGTGCCGCTGTACCAGGTGCGTTCGTCAATCTGTTTGGTACCGTGCCAATCGCCCAGGGCGAGGTAGTCGAGCCTGCTGGCTTCAGCACGCTTGGGCGCGATGGGGTTGGTGGAATCAATCTCGTCCGGCAACAGGCCCTGGATACTGCCATGGGCCAGACCGATTCTGGTGAAACCTTCCGGGGTCTCGTAACCGCTGAATGGCTCGGTCAGATCACCGTATGTGTGGCGCTGGGTCAGCGGCGCGCAGAGGATGCTGAGGCGCTCGGGTTCCAGATTAATAACGCCGGGCTGAAGCGCGAGATGTACATTCTCCGGTACCGCACCCAGGCGCTGGGCTCTCGTCCAGACACTCTCGGCGAGTGCGGCGTCGTGGTTACCCGGAAGCATGACCCAGGGACCGGCAAATGCTTTCGTGGCGTTGAATACCCGCCGGATAGTGCGGTCGGACACCGTTTGTGCGTCGAAGACGTCACCGGCTACCAGTACAGCATCGCAGTGATGCTCATTGGCCAGCTTTGCAAGCGTTTCAACGGCCTCGAACCGGGCCTCGACCAGGGCTGCACCGTCTTCCGTTTCGAAACGGGTAAACGCCCGGCCCATCTGCCAGTCTGCCGTATGCAAAAACTTTGGCATTTTATGTCCCTGAGAAATCTGGAAATTTTGCGTTATTCTAGACTACCCGCAAATACTTTACAGATGCGATGCGAGAAGCAAAGTCGTCAGAGTTTCAGGAAAGCAGCACAGCGTCGAATCAAGCGTCGACAGACGCAAGCACGTGACCGATTACTTGGGTGAAGTAAGTACATGTGGAAATAATGGAGGCGCGGGTCGGAATCGAACCGGCGTACACGGAGTTGCAGTCCGCTGCATAACCACTCTGCCACCGCGCCGGGGAAAGCCTTTGAAGGGGCTTCTGCTCTCAGGAGGCATTGAGAGACTTGGATTGTCATTTCCACCCGGCGGTACCGGAGAGAAATTGGAGCGGGAAACGAGATTCGAACTCGCGACCCCAACCTTGGCAAGGTTGTGCTCTACCAACTGAGCTATTCCCGCTCTTCAACTGGACCTGAAACTACAGTCCTGCTTCGGATCTTTCGGGCGTCCGATCGAGCACGCTCTTTTTTGTGCTCATCCCTGCCCTCGCTTTTTCAATCGGTGTGGTATCACCGATTGGCTCGGGCGTTCGCTGCGGTGCAGCTCACCCAACTGAGCTATTCCCGCTGAACACTTCTTACCGCCTGACTTAATACTACCGGTCAGTCAGCGCTGAAGTGGCGCATATATTAATGGATCACGCCGGGGTGTCAACCCTTTTTTAAAGTTACGCACACACCTAACCTATTGATTATTCTTTAAACAGTACTCAAAGACCTCTGTCTTTGGGAAAAAGATCCGGCCAGGCCGCCCTGAGGTACAGGAACATGGACCACAGGGTCAGGATGGCCGCTACATAAAGCAGGATCTCACCGATGATCGCCCCCGGCGTAGCCAGCGGGAAAGCCAGGAGCATGATGATCGATACCATCTGCGCCGTCGTCTTGATCTTGCCGATATAGGACACCGCCACACTGGCCCGCTTACCCATTTCGGCCATCCACTCCCGCAGTGCCGATATGACGATCTCGCGTCCGATGATGATCGTAGCCGGCACCGTCAGGATCATACTGTTGTGCTCTTCGATCAGCAGGGTCAGGGCCACGGCTACCATGAGCTTATCGGCTACCGGGTCCAGGAAGGCGCCAAATGGCGTGCCCTGGTTGAGTCTGCGGGCGAGGTAGCCGTCGAGCCAGTCAGTCGCTGCGGCCAGGGCAAAAATCGCAGCACTCACCAGGAAACGCCACTCGAACGGCAGATAGAAGACGATCACGAACACCGGGATCATCGCGATTCGGGAAAGCGTTAGTATGTTGGGTAAATTCATCCTGCCCTACTCGTTGTGAAGTGCTGCGTAGATGGACTCTGCCAGGTTGCGGCTAATGCCCTTGACCTTGGCGATCTCATCCACACCCGCCTTCCTGATTTCCTGGATACCGCCGAAGTAGCGAATCAGCTCGCGTCGACGCTTGGCACCGACGCCCTCGATGCCTTCCAGGGTCGACTGGCGGCGCTTCTTGTCTCGCCGCGCCCGGTGGCCGGTAATCGCGAAACGATGCGACTCGTCGCGGATATGCTGGATCAGGTGCAACGCCGGCGAGTCTGACGGCACCCGGAAAACGGCGTCGGTCAGTGCATCGATCAGTTGCTCCATGCCGGCCCGGCGCGTCACGCCCTTGGCCACCCCGATCAACGTGATATCGCTGATCCCCAGGGACTCGAATACATCCCGCGCAACGTTGAGCTGGCCCTTGCCACCATCGATGAAGACGAGATCCGGCCGCTTGCCCTCGCCATTCTTCAGCCGCGTGTAGCGCCGGGTCAGTACCTGGCGCATTGCCCCATAGTCGTCACCGGCGGTCACGCCTTCGATATTGTAGAGACGATAGTCGCTCTTGAGTGGGCCATTCTCATCGAAAACCACACAGGATGCGACGGTATTCTCCCCATGGCTATGGCTGATATCAAAGCATTCCATGCGCGAGGGGGTTTCCTTGAGCTCCAGCAAGTCGCGCAGTGCCAGCAGGCGGCGATAGACGGTCTCCTTGCTGGCAATGTGCGTCATCAACGTCTGCCGGGCATTGGTGGTGGCCAGATCTATCCAGCGGCGACGCTCGCCACGCACGTTCTTGCGGATACGCGTCTCGCGTCCCGCCGCTTCGGATAGCGCCGCGGAGAGCACATCCTGCTCGTCGATCTCGACCGGCACGAGCACTTCCCGCGGGTACTCCCGCTGGGTGTCTCCGCCGAAGTAGAACTGGCCGAGAAATGCGCTGAGCAGTTCACTCTCGGACTGCTCAATCGAGACGCGCGGGAAGTAGTCCTTGGTGCCCAGTACCCGCCCACCGCGTACCAGGATCACCACCACGCAGACGACACCTGCATCCTGAGCCAGGCCGATAACATCCGCATCGCCACCGCTGGCCTCGATGGACTGCTGCTCCTGAACGTGGCGCAGGTGGTTGATCTGGTCCCGGTAGGCCGCGGCCTTTTCGAACTCGAGGGACTGACTGGCCTTCTCCATCGCCTGCATCAGGTCGTCCAGTATGGCCGGATTCTTTCCCTCCAGGAACATGGTGGCGTGGCGGATATCGTCGGCGTACTCCTCCGGCGAAATATACTCGACACAGGGTGCCGTGCATCGGTTGATCTGGTACTGCAGACAAGGTCGCGTACGATTATTGAAAAAGCTGTTACTACAGTTTCTTATGCGGAAGATCTTCTGTAATACGTTAAGACTTTCCCGAACGGCGCCGGAACTGGGGAACGGTCCGTACCAACTGCCCTTCCCTTTGCGGGTCCGGCCACGGCGGAACGTCAGCGATGGATACTTATCGTCGCTGGACAGGTAGATATAGGGGTAGGATTTGTCGTCCCGCAGCAGGATGTTGTACGGCGGACGCAGGGATTTGATCAGGTTCTGTTCGAGCAGCAGCGCTTCGGTCTCGCTGCCGGTCACCGTCACTTCAACATGATTGATGCGACTGACCAGCGCTTCGGTCTTCGGAGACAGGCCGCTCTTGCGGAAATAGCTGCTGACGCGGTTCTTGAGGTTCCGCGCCTTACCGACGTACAAAACCTCACCGCCCGCATCCAGCATCCGGTAGACGCCGGGTCGTTCGGTGAGCCTTTTGAGGAAGCTTTTGCTATCGAATTCGGTCGCCTGTTCAGACTTTGTCGGCATCAAGCAACCCGAGTCTGACGGCCATCAGGGCAAGCTCGACGTCACTGGAGATGTCCAGTTTTTCAAAGATACGGTAACGATAGCTGTTCACCGTTTTCGGGCTGAGACAGAGCTTGTCCGAAATGTCCTGAACTTTCTGGCAGTCGACCACCATCATGGCAATCTGTAGCTCGCGCTCCGAGAGCTTGTCGAAGATCGACATCTTGTCGTCTTCGGCGGTGTCGCCGCCAAGCTGCTTGAGCGCCATCTTCTGGGCGATCTCCGGACTGATATAGCGCTGGCCGGTATGGGCCATACGGATCGCCCGGACCATCTCCTTGATGTCGGCACTCTTGGTGATATAGGCGGAAGCACCCGCCTGCATGACCCGTGTGGGATACGGATCGTCAGCACAAGCGGTGACAACGATGACGCGAATAGAGTCGTCAATGCGCAGGATACGACGCGTGGCTTCGAGACCACCGATACCCGGCATGCGAATATCCATCAGTACGATATCCGGCGCGTCCGATCGAACAACGTCAACGGCTTCTTCACCCGAAGCCGCCTGCCCGATGACTTCAATATCCGTATTGTCGGCCAGCATCCGCGTGATGCCTGATCGAACCAGCTCGTGGTCGTCAACAACCAGGACCCTGATCAAAATCCACCCCGCACTTTTATTAGCACTATTGAAGCACGTATTAGCACTGTTGAAACACGTGAAGAGCGACGCTTCGACTTCCTTGCCTGACGCCGGGAAATGGGAACCTCTGATTCCCAAGCAATTGTAGCGTCTAAGTTTCGCACGCGGTACCCGTTTTAGGTAAATAAACGCAAACCTGGGTTACGGCTTCGGACCAAGCCCCGCGCTGTTTTCAACCGGATTGAACCAGACCACAAGGTCGCCATTCTTGACCGCGGTCATCACCCGACGTTTCTCATCAAGGGGTGATTCGGTGTCGTTGACCCCGTGATAGCGCGTGCAGTATTCCTCAACCAGACCCTCGAGCTGATCTTCGGTCAGGAGGTCCGTGTCCACAATGAACGGCTCTTGGCGAGGATCTGCCTCGGGCTGGTTTTCGGTCTCATCGGTCATCGGCTCTCTCCACTCGGCGGCCAGCAATCCTGACCAGTACAGATAGCGGCGCACTGTACCTTACCTGACGGTGATTGTTGATCTATCATGCGCGGCTTTTACGATTGTTTATGGAGACCGGCTTGAACAACCGTGCTGTTGTCCAACTCACCCTGCCCATCATGTTCGGCTATATTCCGCTGGGCATGGCCTTTGGCGTGCTGTTCGTCACCCAGTTGGATTATCCCTGGTGGGGCGCGACGCTGATGTCGCTGACTGTCTTTGCCGGTGCTGCCCAGTTACTGTCCGTCGGCCTGCTTGCCGCTGGTGCCGGTTTGTTGGAAGTGTTCGTGGCGATGTTTGTCATCAACGCCCGTCACCTTTTCTATGGACTGTCACTACTGGGCCGGTTCCGAGGCGCTGGCTGGCGCAAGCTTTACCTGATTTTCGGACTGACGGATGAAACCTATTCGCTGCTCACCAGCCGCCCCCGCTCCGAAGACCTTAGCCAGGAACAGAAGAACGATTTCCGCATCACGCTATTCAACCAGGGATACTGGGTTATCGGTTCCACCCTCGGCGCCTGGCTGGGCCGCGCGGTGCAGTTCGACAGTACCGGCATTGAGTTCGCGCTGGTCGCACTGTTCATCGTTTTGACAATCGAGCAGTACAAGGCACTGGGCCAATCCCTGCCCATCTGGATCGGCGCAGCCGCCGCCGGCCTTTGCCTGGCCGTTCTTCCTGAAGACCAGCAATTGATTGGCGCGGTAATCCTCACCACAGCCACCCTGCTGGTGAGCTATCGTTTCCACAAACGCGGCGTCGCCGGCATGGAGCAGCCTCATGGATAGTCTGGTTTATCTCCTGGCGTTCACCGCCGTTGCCACGGCGGCGACATTTGCCACACGGGTAATACCGTTCGTTTTCCTGTCGCGGCACAGCGACCATCCGTTGATCCTGCACCTTGGCCGCTATTTGCCTGCGGCGGTGATGTCATTGCTGGTGGTGATCTTCCTGCTCCGGTCCGGCCACTGGAGTGCGCCGGTATTTGGAGCGGATGCGCTGGTACCGAGTCTTGTTGTGGTCGCCCTGCACCTCTGGCGGCGGAATGCGCTGCTTTCGATTATCGCGGGGACGGCGTGTTATATGGCGATTCAGCAGTTTTGAAGACGACCGCGCGGGCGACGTCTTTAAATGTAGCGGACGCTTCAGCTTCCGAGCCGTCCGAAGGGCGGCCACACCTGAGGTACTTGGCGGGGCCCTGCCGGGCCCTCCGAAGCTAAAGAGGGGGCTGCAAAAGTATCCGTATCTCAAAAGTACCGGCATAAACTCCCTCTCCCCTCGCGGGAGAGGGCCGGGGAGTGTGCAAACCGGCAACATAGGTAACACCTCAAGCCGGGAACATGGGTTACACAAGTTACGGTATGGGCAAGGAGGACGCGCCCATGCCCTGGAAAGAGACTTGTGTAATGGATCTGAAGATGCAGTTGATCGCGGCCTGGCTGCAGGGCGGGCACGGTGTAAGCGATCTGGCCCGCGGCTACGGCATTAGCCGCAAGACGGCTTACAAGTGGATCAGGCGCTACCAGGAGGAAGGTGCCGGTGGGCTGCAGGAGCGCTCCCGAGCGCCGCACTATTGCCCACATGCAGTGACGGAGGACGTGGCTGAACAGATTGTGGCGATCAAGAAAGTCCATCCCAGCTTTGGCCCCAAGAAGGTTCTGGACCGCTTGCGTGAGCTAGAACCGGCGATGGCATTGCCGGCAGACAGCACGGCCGGTGAGATACTCAAAGCGGCGGGTCTGGTCAAGAAACGGCGCTACAAGCGGCCGTACCCGGCCGACCCGCAACCGTTTGAACTGGGTGATCGCAATAATGCGCTGTGGAGTGTGGACTACAAGGGGCAGTACCGGACGGCCGGCGGGCGCTGGTGTTATCCGCTCACGGTAACCGACAATGCCAGCCGTTATGTCTTGGGCTGTCATGGCGTGAGCGCAACAGACTACGTCCAGGCGAAGCCGATTATGGAATGGGTTTTCCATGAGTACGGTCTGCCGGAGGGGATCTTGTCCGACAACGGGGCGCCCTTCGCCAGTCGCTCAGCAGGAGGTCTGACGCGACTGTCGAAATGGTGGGTCGAGCTGGGCATTGGGGTGCATCGTAGCAAGCCGGGAACGCCCACACAGAATGCCCGTCACGAGCGCATGCACGGTTCACTGAATCGAGCAGTGGGTGGACGGATGCGCGGGACAAGCTTGATGCAGCAACAGACCACGCTGCAGGCATTCCGTGAGGAGTTTAACGAACAACGCAGCCATGAGGCGCTGGGCAGGCAAACACCGGCCAGCGTGTATCAGCCCTCAAGGC
The DNA here is from genome assembly GCF_036511935.1 of Marinobacter nanhaiticus D15-8W. NCBI lineage: Bacteria > Pseudomonadati > Pseudomonadota > Gammaproteobacteria > Pseudomonadales > Marinobacteraceae > Marinobacter > Marinobacter nanhaiticus. The sequence goes on from NZ_AP028878.1 coordinate 2,814,351, forward strand.
GTCGGTACTCGCCCGTGCTGCGCCCGATTGAATATAACGTGGACCAGGCGGTTCGCAACGTTCGTCACAACGGCGAAATCAAGTGGCAGGGCCATCTGATCTACATCAGCGGGCTGTTAGCCAGACATCGCGTAGGCCTGCAAGAGGTGGAGAATGACCGGGTCGAGGTGCGATACAGCACCCATCTGCTCGGTCATATTAACCTCAAAACCGCGCGATTGGAGCCCGCATGCGAGTGGCATGCGGGGGAATAGGTGTAACCCATGTTGCCGGTTCAAAGTGTTACCTATGTTCCGGTTGCACAGAGAGGGGGTAGCGCCGTCAGGCGCTCATCGTTGCCAGAGCCGACTTCTAGCGAGGCTTTGCCTCGCCCCCTCTCTCCAAACCTCTCTCCCGCCAGGGGAGAGAGGCTTCAAGCCGCAAGGCTTTTGCAACACCCTCTAAAGCATCGGCTACATTAATTCCAAAACGACTCGTGAACCTTCGCCGCTTCATCTTCCATTAACGGCCCGATCACCTCAACCTTCCGCTGTCCGGCCTCGAATACCGTTCGACACGGTAAGTCCAGCGTCGGATTCTCCGGATGATTGCCGGTAATGGCTTTCAGCCGCTTTTCGCTCACTCCATAGACTACGCGCCCCAAGCCCGCCCAATAAGCTGCACCTGAGCACATCGCACAGGGTTCGGCGGAGACGTACATGGTGCAGTCGGCCATGAAATCCGGCCGGTAAGTCTTGCTGGCCCGGGTCATCAAAACCCGCTCGGCGTGACCCGTCATGTCCTTGTCCGGGAGATAGGCGTTGACCTGCTCCATCAGGACGTGGCCTTCGCTGTCTACGAGAATAGCCGCGAAGGGATGGATACCCTGCTCGGCCACGGAATCTGCCAGCTCGATGGCAATCTTGAGGAATTCGAGGTCTTTTTCGTTATGACTCACTTTAAATTTCAATCCTATCTTTATGAATTTTCGAGCTTCACGACTTCTTCTTGGGAAGACTCCAGGCAAAGAAAATCTGTTGGGTCCATTGCACGGACTTGAACAGCAGCAGGCTTATCACCGCCAGGAAGAACAGCCCGGCGAAAGCCTGGGGAATCTTGAAGAAGGATGTGGAGAACTGGATGAAGTATCCGAGGCCCTCTTCGGCAGCAACGAATTCGGCCACCACGGCTCCGATAATGGCCAATGTGATCGCCACTTTCAGGCCGCTGAAGATATGGGGGATCGCGTAAGGAATCCGGATCTGCCAGGTTTCCCGGCGAATCGGTGCGTCCAGCGAACGGCTCAGCTCGATCAGCTCCGCGGGGGTCTCGTTGATACCCGTGGCGGTAGAGACGACAAGCGGGAAGAACGTAAGCAGGCAGGTAATCAGTACCCGGGACGGGTCGTCGGAACCCATCAGCACGATAATGAGCGGCGCCACAGCCACCACTGGCGTGGACTGGATAACGACCAGCAGCGGATAGAGCGTACGCTGTAGCAATTCCGAGCGCATCATGGCGATGGCAATCGGTATGCTGATCAAGATCGAGATGAAGAAGCCCATCAGCGCCACTCGCAGCGTCGCCCAGAGGTGCTGCATCCAACGACTGAACTCCACATCCACGAAGGCCTGTGCAATGGCGGAGGGCGCCGGCAAGACGAAGGTTGGCAAGTCCGCAACCCGACAAACTAGCTCCCAGAGCGCGATCAGCCCCACAAAGAAGACCCACGGCGCCGCCTGCATCAGGCGCCGGCGAAGCCTCGGGTCAGACGACTGCTTCGGGTTCATAGATATGCTTCCTTATCCGGTCGGCCAGTTGTCCAAAGCGGGGGTGGTTGATGGTTTCGGCAGTACGCGGACGCTCGAGGTCGACGTCGATAAGGTCCAGGACGGTGCCCGGACGCTTGCTCATCACCAGTACCCGGTCCGCCAGCAGTACTGCTTCGGAAATCGAATGGGTGATGAAAAGCACCGTCTTGGGCTGCTCGTCCCAGATCTTCAGCAGATCGAAGCCGATTTGCTCGCGGGTCATGGCATCCAGCGCTGAGAAGGGTTCATCCATCAGCAGGATGTCCGGGTTCAGCAACAGCGCCCGGACGATACCGACCCGCTGCTGCATACCACCGGAGAGTTCATCCGGCATCTTGTCGCCAAACGCCTCAAGATCGGCAATGGCCAACAGCTCCTCGGCCCGCTTTTCGTCGGCCCTGCTGTAGCGGCCATACTTGTGTTTCAGCGGGAACAGGATGTTCTTGCGCACGTTCAGCCAGGGCAGCAATGTGGGCTTCTGGAAAACGATACCAACGTCGTCCCGCGGCCCATCGACGGGTTTGCCGAACACACTGACCTCACCATGGCTGGGCACCAGCAGACCCGATACCATGCGTAGCAACGTCGATTTGCCGCAGCCCGAGGGACCCACCACCGCCACGAATTCGTGACGATGGATTTCCAGGTTGATGTCCTGCACCGCCATCGGGGCGTCCGGCGACGGGTCGTAACGGTGCCCGACATCGGCCATCCTGACGAATGCGCGCTCCACTTGCGGGTTCATATCACTTGGACTCCGGGATAAAGCCACGCTTGACGGCGGTTTCCGGATCAAGTGCATCCTCGGGAAGCTCGTTCGCCTCGGAGACATAGGCCCAGGTCTTCTTGATGCGTTCGGGGGTGAAAACACCGACGCCGTCTTTTTCGGTGACGTCGTTGAAGATCAACTCCATCGTGTCGCGGATCTGACCGGCGGCGACGTCGGGATCCACCTCCGGCACCATGGCATGGAGATGCTCGCCGGCCTTTTCAGGGTTGTCCCGGGTAAACGCCACCGCCTTGGCAAAGGCTTTCAGGAAACGCCTGGCGACCTCAGGCCGCTCTTCAAGGAACTTGTCCGCCGCCACGATGGAGGAGCTGTAGAGTTCGAGGCCCGCTTCGGACCAGGGCAGCACACGGATGTCCTTGCCTGCTTCGGCGGCCTGGCTCTTGAACAGGGCCACGTTGGTGACCCATGCGATAATCGCATCGGTGTTACCGGTAATCAGCATCGGCCCGAGCGCGCCGGGGTCGGACTTGGTGAGCGTTACGGCGTCCGCTGGCATGTCATTCTCCTTGAGCACCAGCGGCAGGAATGCATTGGAAGACGTAAACGGGGATGTGGCGACGCGCTTGCCCTCGATATCCGTAATGGTCTCGATGTCGCTATCCGCCAGCGTGAAGAACGCATGCGGCGCCTGGGTGAACAGCGCATAGACCGCGCTGACCGGCACGTCGTCCTGCGCCCTGGCGGCCATCAATGCACCGATGTCCGCACTACCGATATCGGACTGACCCGTGGCCATCTTGGTCACCGCATCGGTGGAACCCCGGCCGCTGGCTATGGACACTTCGATATCCTCATCCGTGAAATAGCCTTCCTGAATTCCCACATAAACCGGCGCCTTGTCCCCACCGGGCAGCCAGTCGAGCTGGTAAACCACCTTGTCGGCCGCAGTGGCCATGCCGGTTCCAACCAGGTTTCCAGCCAGTGTAGCGGCCATCAGAAGGGCCCGTGACGTTCTGCTTATCATGTCTACTCTCTCCAACGTTTCCAGGATATGGGTATCGTTATTGGTTCACCGGCGATACGGCTGATTCTTGGTTTTTTGCGAGTCCCTGCCCTGCCCGATTGCGCTCGAGGCGGGCCTGGCGACGATCGGCCAGCCCCACCAGCACGATCGCCGAGGCAATAAGAAGGAATCCGGTGATATCGGTGGCCAACGGCGTTTCGCCAAGGATCCAGACCGAAGCCATGATCCCGACGGCCGGTACGGCAGCCGAACTCAACGACAGGCTGACTGCGGGCAGCGAACGCATCGCACCCACCTGGGCCGCCACACAAAGGCCCGACGCAATCGCGCCGCTGAACAGCACGTTCCAGACAAACCCCGGACTCCACTGAATGGCGGAGAAATCCTCAAAGGCCAAGGCGAACGGGGTTAATGCAGCAAGGGAGGTGCCGATCTGCCAGGGAATCAGCGACAGCACATCCCCTTTCCACGTATGGCGGCGCACATGAATCAGGCCGGAGGTCCAGACAAGCGTGGCGCAGACGATAATGCCGATACCCAGGAGTACGTCGTGGTCGCTCCAGCTCAGGGACATCGGATTGATGATGGTGATGAGCCCGGTGAGCCCCAGGCCAACGCCGATGGCTTTGGGCAGTGTCAACCGTTCACCCAGGAAGATCGCAGCGGCCGGCACTACCCAGATCGGCGTGGTATAGGCGAGTATCACCGCTCGGCCAGCCGGCAGGTACTGCAACCCGAGCGTGACCAGCGTGATAAAGCCCATGTTTTGCAGGATGCCCACGGAGAACACCACCGGCCAGTCCTGACGGTGAGGGAGCCGGAGATTGCCCATAAGGAAGGCGATAATGAACATCGTGCCCATACCCAGGGACATGCGCAGCATGGTGTATATCAGCGGCGGACTATGGGCCAGACCCAGTTTCAGCACCGGGAAATTGAAGCCCCAGCCCAACGCCGTGCATGCCAATAACAGGTAGCCCATTCCCCAGCTGTAGGAGGGCTGTCCCGATGCGCTCGACGACGCGGTGATACGGCGTGGGTTTGGCATATGGCTCCAACCGGCATATCTTATGGGTACTGCAGGCCTGGCAAGATCGACCCAGCTTGAGCTTGCTCATTCCTGCCCGTCCGGCCAGCATTCTGTTTCAGGCTAAACCGTGCAATCGCGGCTCCTTTCGTACAAAGCCTCAATTACTTGACCAGTCATTCAATATTTTGCAAATGCAATCCCGGTGCCAGTTATTTAGGCGGTAAAAGCCTCGGCCGGCGTGCTTGACCACACGCGTACGCACTGCTTTGAAACATATCCAGGAAGAACTGCACCGTTAACGAGCCATTCTTTCCTGGCTCGCTTCTGCGCCTTCCCGGGGATGCTTCCAGGAAAGCCTGTCCGCCCGGTCAGGAATGGCATGGTTTCTGAATGGCCAGCGGAAACATCAACCTGCATTCCCGACTCTTGGAGGCTGTATGTCATTGCTTCGCTCGGCACCCCCGCCGGTTTCCAATAGCGTGCCGGTTATCGACCTGCACCCCGCCAGGGATGAACAGCTTGGGTATGCGTTGCGCCAAGCCTGCCTTGATACCGGTTTCTTCTATATCGCCCACCACGGTATCGACGAGGCCCTGATCGAGCGCGTGTTCGAGGCGTCAAAGGCGTTCTTCGACCAGCCCCTGGAACGGAAGAAACAGGTCGACAAGGCCAAATCGCCGGCGAATCGCGGTTACGAATTCCTGAAAGGTCAGACGTTGGAGGCAGGCGCGCCTCCGGATCTTAAGGAAGGTTTCTACATTGGTGAGGAGCTTAGCGCGGACGACCCACGGGTCCGTGGCGGTGAATTCAATGCCGGCGCCAATCAATGGCCCGAGGACGTACCCGGGTTTCGGGAGACGATGAACGAATACTTCGCCGCCATGTTAGGGCTGAGCAAACGCATCATGCGCGGGCTCGCCCTGTCCCTGGATCTACCGGAGGGCTATTTCGACGAATTCTGTCGCGAACCTCTGGCAACCCTGCGACTGCTGCATTACCCGCAACAGCCGGAAAAGCCAGCGCCCGGCGAAAAAGGCTGTGGAGCCCATACGGATTTCGGCGGCATAACCATTTTGCTGCTTGACGACAATCCCGGCTTGCAGGTGTGGGATATCCGAAGCGAGCGGTGGATGGACGTGGACCCGATACCCGGCACCTTCGTCGTCAACCTCGGCGACATGGTGGCCCGCTGGACCAACGATCGATACCGGTCGACCCTGCACCGGGTGGTGAACACCTCCGGCAATGAACGCTATTCGGTGCCTTTCTTCTTCAGCGGCCAGTTGCAACACGAAGTGCACTGTCTGCCCAATTGCCTCAATGCGGGCGAAACACCGAAATATCCGCCGACGACCGTGGGCGATCACATGCGTGAAATGTATCGGAGAACCTATGCCTGAGCGCCTGCCAACAGTGGTGCTAATCCATGGTGCCTGGGCCGGCAGTTGGGGGTGGGCCAAACTGCAACCCTTGCTCGATTCGCACGGCCTGCGCAGCATCGCGATTGACCTTCCCGGTAACGGGACCACGCCGGCTGCACCGGGCGAGGCGTCGCTAACCGGCTACGTGGAGTACGTGGTACAGGAAATCGAGGCCATCGACGACGACGTGGTGCTGGTCGCCCATTCCGGAGGCGGTGTCACGGCGACGCAGGTTGGCGAAACGATTCCGGAGCGAATCAAAGGCATCGTTTATATCGCCGGTATGATGCTGCCAAGCGGAATCGGGTTCGGCCATGTATGCAGGACAATGATCGATACATATCCAGAAGCAGCGGGTATCGGACCTCATCTCGTATGGTCGGACGACCAGCGCTCCAGTCGTGTACCCCCCGACGCGGCGCGCCGGATATTTCTCCAGGATCTGCCGGAAATGGAAGCCCGGCAAGCCGCCCTGAAACTATCCGCCCAGCCGGAGGCTGGCCGCGCGATGGTGCCGCATTGGACCGAGGCACGATTTGGACAGCTCCCCCGGCTTTACATCGAGGCGACCGAAGACCGCTCCGTGATCCTTGAGGTTCAGCGGCAAATGCAGGCGCTCGTCCCAGGTGCACGAAAAGCCACGCTCAATACCGGGCACTTCCCACAGGTCGCAGCACCTGAACAGTTATTGGCCGCCCTACTCCCCTTTATCCGGGACGTCGCCTGAACGAACCGATTGCACGGACACCAGGGCGTTGTCACGTTTGAGAAGGTAGATATCCATGATCCACCCGTGCTGACGGCGCAGCTCCGCACGACGCTCCAGGATACGATCGGCCACATCCGCTAACCGGCCCTCGATCAGGCATTGCTTATCCATGCCGAGATAGGCCCCCCACCAGATATAGACATCCTCCGATGAGATAACCGTAAACGCACCGCCGCCATCCAGCATCACCGCTACGGCGTTCACACCTCCGGGCCAGCCGTCCTCCCGCAGACGGCGTCCAGTCGTGATCTGGACCGGTTCAGCCAACGAGTTGAGCGGGATACGGTGTTCGGCAGTCAGCACCTGAAGACTGGTGATCCCCGGCACCACCGTGAGGTTGATTGACCTACCAGAGCTCTGCAACCGGCCGGCAATACGCAGGCTGCTGTCGTACAGGGAGGGATCGCCCCAGATCATAAGGGCGACACGGCCGCTCCCGGACAAATGGCGGTCGATTAACTCGCCCCAAACGGCTGAGATCGCGTCATGCCAATCATCGACGGTGGCCAGGTAGTCGTCGCGTCTGTCACGCACGGGTAGATCGAACTCGACGACATTAACCGGCGCCTCCGGTTCGAGTAGGGACTGGCACAGCATCCGTCGCAGGTCCACCAGGTCAGCCTTCGCCTCACCTTTACGGGGAAGGAGGATCAGGTCGGCCTCGTTCAAGGCACGGACCGCAGCGAGGGTGACCTGGTCCGGGTTGCCGGTGCCGATACCGATCAGTGAGAGCTCGATCACGACTCGCCCCCCGAGGTGTCGGCAAATGGCGACGCGGCGGACTGGGGGCGGAAGCGGCGATCGTAGTCGAAGGAATAGAGGCGACTCTCCTCGAAGTCGTCCGACGCCAGGGCCGGTCCGACAAGAATCAGCGCGGTGCGATTCATGCCCGCGTCCATCGCCGATTCGATATCCGCCAACCGTCCGCGAATCACACGTTCGTCGGGCCAGCTGGCTCGCCAGACCACAGCCACTGGACAATCGGCGCCATAATGAGGCGTGAGATCGGCGACGACCTGGGCCAGGTTATGGATCGACAGATGAATGGCGAGGGTCGCCCCGGTACGTGCAAAATTCGCCAGGGACTCGCCAACGGGCATCGCGCTGGCCCGCCCGGGCGTGCGGGTTAACACCACCGACTGGGCCACACCGGGCAGGGTCAGCTCGTTGCCCAGGGTGGCGGCTGCCGCGGCGAAGGACGGGACGCCCGGCGTAATCGTAAAGGGAATCGATAGCTGACGCAGCCGTCGCAATTGCTCTCCCATCGCCGACCACACTGAAACGTCGCCCGAATGCAGGCGGGCGACGTCCTTACCTTCGCGATGGGCCTGATGGATTTCCGCGATGATATCGTCGAGAGCCATCGGTGCCGTGTTGACGATCCTCGCGCCCTCGGGACAATGGCTCAGCACTTCCTCCGGCACGAGTGAACCCGCATAGAGACACACCGGACACGCGGCGATCAGGTCACGGCCCCGCAGCGTCAGCAAGTCCGGTGCTCCGGGACCGGCGCCAATAAAATGTACTGTCATAGCCAGGGAACCTCAGCGACTTCCGCCACCGCGCAGGTGGCCATCCTGTCTTTGGAAACCATTCGCGGTCCGAGTAGTCGAGCGTCGCGGCCTGCCCCGGCCAATGCGACGGCTTCGGCAAAGCTGCCAGTGCCTTTCTCCCGAAGGCTGGCTTCCGATTGGGTCATCGTCGAGATCTCCTTGAAAACGCCCTCGTCGACAAGCTTCACTTGCAGGTTCCGCCTTAGGCCCAACGCTTCCACGGCTCCCCTCTTTCGGGAACCCGCCACGAGGCAATCGATATCGCCATGCGCCTCAACCGCCAACGCGAGCGCCTCAGCGAGCGAATCCACACGGGCACCTTTTCGGTATCCAAAGCCGGCCACCTTCATCGGGTAATCCGCCACTGCACAATCGGGTAGCTGGCCTTCCAGCCACGGCGTCGACCAATGGGTCGCGCGTCGGCCAGCTCAATCCGGCCCAGGTCGCCGCCCTTCAGCACATGCCATTGGGCCAGCAGCGCTTCGGATTCCAGGGTCACGGCATTGGCGACGATCCGGACGCCCTTCGGTAAACGATCCCACAGGGTGTCGAGCAGTTCAGCCGTCAGCCCGCCACCTATAAAGACCGCGTCCGGTAGCGGTTGACCTTCGAGGGCTTCAGGAACGGCGCCTTCGATGATCTCCAGCCAGTCCACGCCCAACGCCGAGGCATTCCGCCTTGCCCGGGCAGCGCGTTCGGACGACCTCTCAAAGCCGATGGCGCTGTTTTCCGCGTGGGTCAGCAGCCATTCAATGGCAATCGAGCCCGAGCCGGAGCCGATATCCCAGAGCCGCTCGCCTGCCTTTGGGGCCAGTGCGGCCAGGGTCATAGCGCGCACCCGTTGCTTGGTAATCTGGCCGTCGTGTTCAAAGAATTCATCCGGTAATCCGGGCGCCAGAGGCATCGCGGGCCCATTGCCATCGACTTCCAGCCCGACCGCAACGGGATGTTCGATATCAACAGGAAGCATCTGATCCGTCGTTATACTTCGAACCCTTTCCCGCTCTCCCCCCAGGGCTTCGAGAATATGGAGCGTCGAAGCCGAGAACCCACAGCGGGTAAGCAGAGCGGACAACTCAGCAACGGCGTCGCCATCTCGAAGCAAGACGATCAAACGCTGCCCCGACTGAAGAGCAGGACGAATCCTGGTCAGAGGCGCGGCATGCAGGCCGAGACAGCGGGTGCGCTCCAGCCCCCAACCCAGGCGGGCAGCCGCCAGGCTGAACGTGGATGGCGACGGATGCGAGAGCCACTCACCGGCCGATAGATGACGAGCCAGGACGGTACCCGCACCGAACCAGAACGGATCGCCGGACACCAACATCACCACCTGCCGACCGCGTTCGGCAAGGAGTTCGGGAACACCATCGGCGAACGGTACCGGCCATTCGCGCACTTCGGCCTGGAGGCTGGGCAGCACACGGAGGTGGCGCGCGGCTCCAAACACAATCTCGGCTCGCTCCAGCGCGGCTTTGCTTGCCGGCGTCAGACCGTTTATGCCACTCTCCCCCCAGCCTAAAATCGTCAGCCAGGGGGCGTCCGCTACGTCAGCCATCATGAAAGTCCTGATTCTCGGAGGCACCGCCGAAGCCAGCGCCCTGGCCCACACCCTGGCGGCCCACGACATTCCCGCCGTTTTCAGCTACGCCGGCCGCGTCGCAACGCCCAAAGCGCAGCCCATACCGACCCGCATCGGTGGATTCGGCGGCGTCGACGGCTTGATCAGCTACCTGTTTGCCTGCGGCATCACTCATATCGTCGACGCGACTCATCCATTCGCCGGGCAAATGAGCCGCAATGCGGTTCTCGCCGCGAAGAGCACTGGAATCCCCTTGATTGCCCTGACCCGTCCACCCTGGCAACCGGTCGAAGGCGATCGCTGGCATCATGTCCGCGATATCGATGCCGCAGTCGATGCCGTTGCGGGCGAGCCCCGGCGCATCCTGCTCGCCATCGGCCGGATGCATCTCGAGGCGTTCCGGGATCAGCCACAGCATCACTATCTCCTGCGGCTGGTCGACACGCCGGAAAACCCCATGCCGCTCCCCGACTGCACGGTGACCATCGATCGCGGTCCGTTCACGGTCGAAGGCGACCTTCACCTGCTCCGGAAACACCGGATCGATCTGGTCGTTTCCAAGAATGCAGGCGGGCAAGGTGCGGCTGCCAAGATCACGGCTGCCCGTCAGCTCGGCCTGCCCGTGTTGATGATCGATCGTCCCGCACTGCCTGAGCGCCGTGAGGTCCACGATAGCGATGCGGTCCTGGACTGGCTGCATCACGGCGCCGACCTCGGCGTGTAAACCAGCGGTGCTCCGTGCCGTTCGATAACGCGGGTCAGGCTCGACCCGACGATCACCAGCGTGCGCATATCCGCCATATCCGGTGTGGCGTCAGCCAACGTCGTTACGCGTACCGATTCGTCCGCGGTGGAAACGGCACGGGCAAAAACGATGACCCTATCCTGATCACACGCGTCCCGCAGGATATCCAGCGTCCTGGCGAAGCCCTCTGGCCGGGCTTTTGAACGCGGGTTGTAAAAGGCCATGGCAAAATCCGCCTCGGCGGCGAGGCGCAACCGCTTCTCGATCAGCGGCCAGGGTTTAAGGTTGTCCGAAAGATTGATGCAGCAGAAATCATGCCCCAGAGGGGCGCCTACCCGGGCACTGGCCGCGAGCATGGCGGAGATACCGGGCAATACCCGGATATCGAGGGTCTGCGAAGCCGGATCGCCGGCTTCAAGCGCCTCGAAAACCGCCGCTGCCATGGCAAAGATACCCGGGTCCCCGGACGACACCACCACGACCTTGCGGCCTGCCGCAGCCATTTCCAATGCGTGGGACGCACGTTCGATTTCCTGCCGGTTGTCGGTGCTGTGGCGAACCAGCCCGTCCCGAGGGGGTATGCGCTCGACGTAGGGTTTGTACCCGACGATATCCGTGGCTTCGGCCAGGGCCTCGCTGACTTCAGGCGTAATCAATTCGGCCGAGCCTGGGCCAAGCCCGGCAATAACCAGCGATCCGGTCACGGCCGTCTCCCGTTACCATGGATGAGCAGGATCGAGAAGTAAGGCGCAATATCCCCCACCTCAGTAAACGGCACCACCCGTTCCTCAGCCATTGCGGCGTATTCGATCAGCCAGGCTTCCCCGGTGCGGCCGGCGTGCTCAAGGGCCCGTCGAACCTTGTTTAGATTGCGGCCGATTTTCATGATGACCAATGCATCGGTGCGGGCGATCCGATCGGCCAGGTCAGCCTCCGGTAAGGTACCCATAAGCACCGTCATCACATCATCGCCCCAGGTGACCGGCTGCCCGGTCGCCGTCCAGGCGGCGGACATTCCCGTGATGCCCGGCACGACCGAGACGGGTACGCGGCCGTTCAGACGGGTGTACAGATGCATAAAGGACCCGTAGAAGAATGGATCGCCTTCGCACAGCACCACGACGTCTTCACCGGACTCGGCAATCTCCACCAAGCGCCTGACGCTGGCTTCATAGAACTCGGCCAATAACGCGTTATAACGCGGATCGCTGAACGGGATTTCCGTCGTGACCGGGTACTCCATGGGCAGCTCGACGGTGGCAGCTGCCAGCATACCGTCAACGATACTCCGCGCGTGGCCGGTGCGCCCCTTCTTGCGGAAATACGCGATGTGTCGGGTCCCGCGGATAAGCCGGTCCGCCCGCACGCTCATCAGATCCTGGGCGCCAGGACCAAGGCCGACCCCGTAGATTCGTCCAATCTTCATTCTTTTCTATCCGCGATAGCATTGATGGCGGCGACGGTTACGGCACTGCCACCGAGACGCCCGCGCACGATACAACAGGGCGCGACGTTACTGTCCCAAAGCGCCTCCTTCGATTCAGCAGCGCCGACGAAACCCACTGGACAGCCGATAATCGATGCCGGGCGCGGGCACTGGGGATCCTCCAGCATATTGAGCAGGTGAAATAGCGCGGTGGGTGCGTTGCCGATCGCGACGACCGCACCGTCCAGCCAGGGTCGCCAGAGTTCGACCGCGGCGGCAGAGCGGGTGTTGCCCATCTCCTGCGCGAGCTCCGGCACCCGTTCATCCCAGAGCGTGCAGATGATGCGATTATCGGCGGGCAGGCGCGCCCGGGTAATCCCCTCGGAAATCATGCGGGCATCGCACAGGATAGGCGCGCCCTGCTCCAGCGCAGCGCGTGCGCGGGCGACCACGTCGTCACGAAACAGGATATGTGGCGCGAGCTCGACCATACCGGCCGCATGAATCATGCGTACCGCAATCTGTTCCTCGTCGACAGCAAAACGTTCAAGGGCGGCTTCACGCCGGATGATGGAAAAAGACTCGCGGTATATCGCTGGCCCGTCCGTTTCGTAGACGTGGGGCATTAATTAACTCCGAAATAGGTTAAGACTTGTGATTCGGTCAGGTCGGTGACATCCGCTATCCCGTCCGCTCGACCTTGGAAAATCAGCTGGTAACGGCCACTGTCTCCAACGACACAGACGTCTGCCGGCTGGCGACGCGCGCAGCCCTTGCTGCAGCCAGAAACGTGCAGACGGCCGGCAACGTGACGACTCAGGCTATTGGCGAGTTCGCGCGTCGCTACCGTCGCTTGCTCGCAGTGCGGTGCGCCCGGGCAAGCATCGACCCGCAATTGAGGCGCATCGTCGTTATCCAGTAGACCGGGCAACGGACGGACTTCAGCCCCCTCAACCAGGAGCCGCCGCCAGGGTGTTACACGAATGCCGGTCACGTACTCAGGCCCCACTGCATCGCGTAGCGCCGCTGCCTCCACCTGGCCGAAGGTCAGGCCATAAACCGCTCCCAATGCGTGATCGCCCAGAGATAGCGGCCGTCGCGGCGTAGACGGCGCCACCTGCGCCTGAGCCCAAGGTGGCAACGGCTGCGAATGCCGGCTCATGCGTCCACTGTCGGCTCCCCCTGTTGCCATGAACCAGCGTGCGAGTCGAATGATTAGGTCGACCGCACCGCGTTCCGAATGGGCGACTGTGCCCGTAGCGTGGCCGTCAGCCCGGACGATCAGCTCCCCTGTCAGGCCCCGCTCTATCCGGAAATCGGCAGAATCCCCGGCCAGTATGGGGTTCCTGCCCGCGTCGATGGCAAAGCCGACTTTGGCCGGAAGGCTGGGCAGTTCTGACAGTCGTTCGAGCAGTTGTCGGGCGAGACGATCGGTAACGTCCCCCGCCCCCCAGTCCGGCGCCAACAGGAGGTTGCGCTGGCCTTCACGCGCTGGATCGCTATCCACCAGCCCCGCCCCCATCAGCATATCCAGCAAGGGTCGCCAGTGCTTTTCCTTCACGCCTCGCAACTGCAGGTTTGCACGGTTGGTTAAATGGATAATGCCGTTGCCGAAGGTTTCCGAGGCCTCGCAAAGCGCCAACACCTGGTTTCGGTCCAACATGGCCCGCTCCGGGCGCACCCGCACCAGCAGTCCGTCCCCCGAAGGCATTGGCCGCCAGGCTCCGGGACACCAGCCCTTGATCGAGATATTATCGGCCATGACTGACGGCTCCGGTCATCGCTGTTTCGTTGACTTCGTCCAGCTCCAGCAACAAGTCCTGCAGTGCCTCTTTGTGGTCACCCGGTTCCTGCCAGAGCCCTCGTTGCATCGCTTCCAGCAGACGCTCGGCCATCTCCTCCAGGGCATCACCATTGTGCTCACGCAGGAACGCCTGGTTGCCCGGATCGAAAACCAGGGCATCGGCGACCTGGGCATACTGGTAGTCGGCGACCAGATCGGTTGTGGCATCATAGGCAAACAGGTAGTCGATCGTCGCCGCCATTTCGAAACCGCCCTTATAGCCGTGTTCCCGCATCGCCTCGATCCACTTGGGATTGAGTACCCGGGAACGAATCACCCGGTTGAGTTCCTCGTTCAGCGTGCGGATGCGGGGCTGGGCCGGATTGGCATGGTCGGCATGGTAGATGGACGGAGCCGCACCACTCAGGCTTCGGGTGGCGTTGGCCATGCCCCCCTGGAACGCGTAATAGGTATTGGAATCCAGAATGTCATGCTCGCGGTTGTCCTGATTCTGGAGCACGGCTTCCAGGCCTGAGAGCTGGTGTTCGAAATCCGAGCGCGCTTCGACGCCGGATTCCGAAGCCTGGCCATAGGCGTATGCGCCAGCACCGATGTAAGCTTCCGCCAGATCATCCCTGGTATCCCAATGCCGGCCATCGATCAGGCGGTTGAGGCCGGTACCATAATTGCCGGGTTTGCTGCCAAAGACGCGATAGCTGGCCTGCCGGAAAGCCGCATCAGCGTCGATACCCTCGGATTGCAACTGCGCCTGACGGGCGCGGATCTGGTTGCGTATCACGTTGTCCTCGCCCGGTTCCTCATAGTTGGCTACCGCCTGGACCGCGGCGTCGAACAGGCGGATCACATTCGGGAACGCATCACGGAAGAAGCCCGACACCCGGAGCGTCACGTCCACCCGTGGACGCTGCAGCAGCATGGTCGGGATGACCTCGACATCGATGACCCGCTGCGAACCCAGCGACCAGATAGGTTTGACGCCCATCAGCGCCAGCGCCTGGGCAATATCATCCCCGCCGGTTCGCATGGTCGCAGTGCCCCAGATCGACAGCCCCAGACGCCGTGGATAGTCGCCGTTGTCCTGTAGGTAGCGCTCGATAAAGGATTGCGCAGACTTCTCCCCCAACTGCCAGGCTGCGGGGGATGGAATCGCCCGGTTATCGACGGTAAAGAAGTTGCGACCGGTAGGCAGTGTGTCCAGGCGACCCCGGCTCGGTGCGCCACTCGGACCCGGCGGAATGAAATAACCCTCGAGTCCGTCCAAAAGCGACTGGATTTCCATTTCGGCACCCTGGGCCATTGCGGACAGCACCGCGTCACGCCCATAACGGCATTGTGCAGCCGTGGACGGATAGTCGCGGATCAACTCATCCAGGGGCTCGCCATCGACAATGAAGCGCCTGACGATCCGGTGAGCCAATAACTCGAGCCGTTCACGGGTATCCGCCCCCGTGCGCCATACCGTGCCGTCGAGTTCTTCAAGAACGTTCGGCCTGGGACCTTGCCAGGGCACGGCGTTCTCGGCCAGCGGGTCGAACGTACCATCCGGGGAAAGGCCGAGATCATGCGACAGGTTATGGAGGATGCCCCGGTACTCCGGCTCACTGCCCCGTGGCAGTCGTAGCAACGCCACCAGCGTGCCGGTGAGCTTATCGCTTTCGGGCAAGGTTCCGAGAATATGCAGGCCGTGACGAATCTGGGCTTCCTTGATGTCGCACAGGTAGGCATCAAGGTCGTTCAACAGGGCCTCGTCGTCACGTCCTGTTGGATCGGCGGCATGACTGAGTTCCTGGTCAATCCCGGTCTGACGCAGGTGCTCCAGGATCGTTTTGCGTAACAGGTCTTCCCGGCGCGGGTCCATGCCCAGCGCCTGGTAGTATTCGTCCGTCAACGATTCCAGTTCCGCCATGGCGCCATAGAGCTCGGCGCGGGCCATGGGGGGCATCAGGTGATCGATAATCACCGCCTGAGACCGGCGTTTGGCCTGCGCGCCCTCACCTGGGTCGTTGACGATAAACGGGTAGAAGTGCGGTAGCGGTCCAAGGGCAATATCCGGCCAGCAACCGGATGACAACGCCGTGCTCTTGCCTGGAAGCCACTCCAGGTTGCCATGCTTGCCGACATGGATGACGGCGTCCACCTTGTAGTGCTCGCGCAACCAGGCGTAGAACGCCAGATAGCTGTGAGGCGGCACCAGGTCGGTGTCATGGTAGGTCTCGGTGGGATCATCGATAAAATCCCGCTCCGGCTGGATACCGACGAAGGTCTCCCCCAGGCGGATGCCGGCAATCATCAACCGACCGGCGCGGTGCTTGGGGTCCTGTTGCGGATGCCCCCAGCGAGCCCAGACCGCCTGCTGGGCGGCCAACGGCAACGTCTGGAACCAGGCCAGATAATCCTCGACCCCAATACTCTGCCAGCACGGACGCTGATCGATGGAACCAGGAGCGTTGGTCACCGCACCCTGCAGGGCGTTGATTAACCCATCTCCGTCTTCAGGAAGATCTGCTATCGGATAGCCCGAGGCCGCCAGCGCCTCGAGGATCTTAACCGTGGAGGCCGGTGTATCGAGGCCGACACCATTGCCAATACGGCCGTCGCGATTAGGGTAATTGGCGAGGATCAGTGCGAGGCGTTTTTCGGCGTTGGGTTTGGTCCTCAGGACGCAGAAACGCCGCGCCAGTTCGGCAACGAATGCTGCGCGGTCAGGCTGGAGCACATGACGAATGACCGAAAGCTGGCAACGTTCGCTGTAGTGTTCCTCGGCCTTGAAACCAATCGCCCGGGTAATTACACGCCCATCCATCTCGGGCAGCACCACCTGCACGGCTACATCGCGGCTGCGTAGCCCGCCGGCCTGCGCCTCCCAGTCATCCTCGGTACTACTGGACAACATCGCCTGCAGCACCACAGGGCGACCCACAAACATCCCGTCCGTCTCGTTGCCGGTCAGCGCGTCGATATCCTCGGGGCCACGATTCACCGAAAAACTGGTGGTGTTGACGACCAGCATTGCACCCGTTTTTTCGATGAGGTGATTCACATAGGCCACGCAGGCCTCTTCCTTGAGTGAGGCAACCGCAACCGGCAGTGCATCGAAGCCCTTGTCGCTGAGTGCTGCGACCATACCGTCGATCACCTGGGTATTCGCGCCCTGCAGGTGGCTCCGGTAGAAGACCAGCAAGCACACCGGGCGCGCCGGGGCGTGGTCGGCACGCCAGTCCGCCAAGGTAATCTGCTGCCCCCTCCCGAATGAATCCGGCGCGTAAAGAAGCGCATCAGGTATCGACTTCGGTTCCCGCCACGCGCCGGGTCGTTCCAGGCATTGATCACCAATAAAGCAAAGCAGCTGCTCGGCGTTGTCCACGCCACCTTCTCGCAAATAGCGCCAAACGCGCCAGGCGGTATCGAAAGGTACGGTGGATGCTTCAAGCAATTCGTCGTCTGGCGCATCGCAGCCGGGTACAACGATCAATTGGCGCTCCGGAGACGCTGCGGCCCAGGCCAACAAACGCTCGTAACCATATTGCCAGTATGAGGTGCCGCCAAGGAGGGAGAGAATAACCAGGCGCGCATGATCGAGCACCCGATCCTCATACAGATCGTAGGCGGCGGGTTTGACAAGGTTCATCCAGTTCGCCAGCCGCACAGACGGGTAACTTTCATCCAGGCGTTCGGCAGCCTGCGCCAGGGCCGACAGGCTACTGTCGGCGGCGGAGAGGATAACGATGTCGCCCGGGGTCTGTTGCAGATCGACGATACCCTCGTCGTCGACGAAACCTCCGGGTTTGGCGGCAAAAAGATGCATCAGGCAGCGGTGGTTTCTGCTGTGGTCAGGGCGTCCTTGAGTTTAGCCGGGTCAAATCCTCGACCGATGATGACGAGTTGTGTCCGGCGCGCCTCTTCCTTGCCCCAAAGCCGGTCGAAGTGGGTATCGAGTCGCTTGCCCACCGCCTGGACAACCTGGCGCATCGGCTTACCGGGTAATGCCGCGAAGCCCTTGGCCCGATAGATCCTGTAGTCTTTCAGGAGTTGCTGCAGAGCGACGGCCAGGCGGTCACCGTCGACCTCGCCCAGGGTAATCACGCAGGAATCGAAATGGTCATGGGCGTGGTCGTGATGGGCGCCCTCGGCGTGGTAGCGGTCATGGTGATTCTCGATCTCGTCGATGGTTTCCTCGCTGGCCGCGGCGATACCCATCAGCGCCTCCAGTTTCGCGCTGTCGTCAGCGAAGGTTTCCCGGTCGATAAACAGCGTCTTCACCGAAGCCGGTACACGCTGCTGCACGACGTCTTCGACCCGCTTGCGTTCTTTCTCGGACAACAGATCGGTCTTACTGACGATCACCAGGTCCGCGGCACCCAGCTGGTCATCCAGCAACTCCTTCAGGCTCGGGTCGTGGTCCAGGTTTTCGTCCGCAAGACGCTGCGCTTCAACCTTATCCACATCAGCGGCATAGCGGCCTGCGGCCACCGCGGGGCCGTCGACGACCGTAATAATTGCATCCACAGTGCAATGCTGGCGGACGTCCGGCCAGTTGAATGCCTGGACCAGGGGCTTGGGCAGTGCCAGTCCGCTGGTTTCGATCAGGATATGATCGATCTGATCCCTGCGCTCCACCAGCTTCTTCATCACCGGCAGGAATTCTTCCTCGACGGTGCAGCAGATGCAGCCGTTGGCCAGCTCGTAGACACCGCTTTCCTCTCCGTCGATTGGGGTTTTCCCTTCACCGCCCTCTTCACTACCTTCTTCACACCCCAGGGAACAACTGCGCAGGACGTCCGAGTCGATATCCTGCTCGCCGAACTCGTTCACGATCACTGCGATGCGCTTGCCGGTGACCTGGCGCAGAATGCTGGCCAGCAGCGTGGTCTTGCCGCTACCCAGGAAGCCGGTGACTACCGTGGCGGGTATCTTGTTCAGTTGCATCGTCAGGCTCCTTGAATGGGCTGCAGATCGGTTGCCGCTGATTCCGTGAGGAACAGTTTGGCAATGGCCGTCGGGTTGTTTGGAAAATAAAGGTGCAGATAAGAGGCCGTCAGGCGACGCGCCCGATAGATGGCTTCGCCCGGGGCGGGATGGCGCTGGCGTTGGCCATGGGCAATGGGTTCCGGTGTGCCATGGCTGACCGAACGATGATGCGCATGACCGCGAACAGGTCCTTCCGGCAGGTCGGCGGTCTGCATTCCCTGGCAACCACGACGGCCTTTCATCGCGCCCTGCCCGGCCAGCAGGCCCAGCATTTCATGGATCTGGTCGTCGTAGTCCGTCAGCGTTTCCAGGCAGTAAAGCAGCCCACCGCATTCGGCCAGTATGGGTTTATTCGCCATGAAGAAGGCCTGGATGGCAGCTTTCATGGGTCGGTTGGCTGCCAGTTCGGCGCCATACAGCTCCGGATATCCCCCGGGAAGCCACAATGCATCGCAACCGGGCAGTTCGCCATCCGTGATCGGCGAGAAGAAACGGAGCTCCGCGCCCAGTGCTTGCAGCAAATCCAGGTTGGCCTGGTAGATAAAGCTGAATGCAGCATCCCGCGCCACACCGATGGTCAGGTCTTTCAGTGCTTCCGGCGGCATCGCGATGCCATCGACCGGAGCCTCGAAAACCACGGGTGGCACCCGCAACAGTGTGTCTGCCAGCCCCTGGGCTTCGAGTACCCGGGCACCGGCTTCGAAGCGGGCTTCCAGCTCGTCGCGGATCTCCTCTGCCTGCACCAGGCCCAGGTGCCGCTCCGGCAGCGCCATATCCGGGTCCCGTGGAACAGTCGCCAACAAAGGAATCGATGCCGGCAGCGCGGACTCGATCAATTCGCGATGCCGTTGGGAGGCGCAAGCATTGGCGATCAGGCCCGCAACGGTGATGTCGTCACGGAACCCGGCGATGCCGGCGACCAGCGCCGCGGCGGTTTGCGCCATGCCTTTCACATCCATGACGATTGCCATCGGCAGTTGGAAACGTGCGGCCAGATCCGCGCTGGACGGGTCGCCGTCGAAGATCCCCATGGCGCCTTCCACAAGGATCAGGTCCGCTTCCCGGGCCGCTTCGAACAGGCGCTGACGGCAATAAGCCTCGCCGGCCATCCACAGATCGAGTTGGTCCACCGGCTGGCCTGAGGCTTGCGCCAGCACCAACGGATCAAGGTAGTCCGGACCGGTCTTGAACACGCGCACCACCTTGCCCTGGTTGCGCAAAAGGCGGGCGAGCGCCGCTGTGACGGTCGTCTTGCCCTGCCCGGATGCCGGGGCCGCGATAAAGATCGCCGGGCAGACCGCCCGCGCTGTAGAGGCCTGGTCACTAGCCATCAGAATTCGATCCCCGGCTGAGCCTTCACGCCCCCGCGAAAGGCATGACGTTCGTCCTGAACGGTACTGATGGTGTCGGCGATGGCCTGGAGCGGCTGCGCCATGGTGCGACCGGTGATGATGACGTTCTGATGATGTGGGCGCTGCCGTAAAGCTTCGACGATAGGCTCGGGCTCCAGGTAGCCGTACTTGAGCATGTAGCTCATTTCGTCGAACACGATCAACTGGTAATTGGGGTCTTTCAGCAGACCCTCGGCAATCGACCATGCGGCCTGTGCGGCTTCGATATCCTTTTCGCGGTCCTGGGTTTCCCATGTAAAGCCGTGACCCATGATGTGCCAATCCAACTGGGGATGATCCCGGAAGAACAGGTATTCGCCCGTCTCCCGCCGACCCTTGATGAATTGGATCACCGCACACCGGTAGCCGTGCCCGAGCGAACGGGCCAGCGTACCGAAGGCAGAGCTGCTCTTGCCCTTGCCATTACCTTTGAGCAGGATCAGCACGCCCCGCTCTTCAGACGCCTTGGCGATACGTTCATCGACCACGTCCTTCTTTTTCTGCATGCGCTCACGATGGCGACTGTCGTTCACGAAGCCTCCCTATTAACTGGCAGACGGGCGAATGGCATCTGGACTGGAAACGCCTGATAAAAAGCGCCCAGTTGCTTTGCAATGACGTCGGCGCGACCGCGCTTGACCGCAGACTGTTCGGCGTCGATAACCATGCACTCGCCCAGAGCCGGAACGTCGCTTACGGACTGGCGGGTGCGGCCATCGGTAATGAGGTACGTCCGGATTTGCAGGCCCGGCTCGCGTCGCTGCCACTGGCGTATGGTGCGCGCAGCCTTGAAGAGTGCATCCCGCAACGGCGTTCCACCGCCGCCGGGTAAGGAGTCCAGCAGACCCACCATGTCCTTGGGTGCGCGCCGACGCGGCAAGACATCGGCCACCTGATCGTTACCGAACCCCATGATGGCGAGTTGGTCACGCGTCCCGTAGGCCGCTTTAGCCAAGGACTGGACAAGACCTTTGGCACGCCCGAACAGACGCCGGCCCAAGGTGGAGCCGGAAGTGTCCAGCAAAACCAGATGCACGATGGGTTGGCCCGCACGGTTTCTCTGGAATTTCAGCTGCTCAAGCGGCCACTGGCCGCGATTCGCTACCAGCGTGGCAAACCAGTCCGGCTTGCGGGACATATCCGCCGGGCTCCGGCGCCCCAGCTGCCGCCCCTTTCTCGTGTTCCCAGACCGGTCGGCCGTGGTTTTCGATGCGTGCTTTTGTAGCCGGGACGACGCTTCATTAGGAACAAAGGGCACAGCCTGGGTTCGCTCGTTGACAGGCGGCATAGCGCCCCACTGCCCTTGCTCAGATTCAGGTGGCGCATTGCCAGTGTCGGATGACGGGTTCCCATTCCGTGAAGAAGGGTCGCTCCGAGGAGGTGGAGGCGGATTGCCCGGCGCCTCCTCTGGGGTGTTGCGTCGATGGGCCAATACCCATTCTTCCACCGCGTCCAGGTCTTCCCGCTCGATGGCGTTGTCGCAGCGCCAGGCAGCATGCGCCTGGGCGGCGCGATGCCAGGTTACATCCGCCCGCAAACCTTCCACCTGGGCCGCTTCACAGCGAGAAGCGATGTGCTCGTAAACCCAGGGTTCGGCGACCACCGAAGATAATCTGTCCGTGGCTGCGCGGATCCGCTCGGTAACCGCGTGCTGCCGATCGGCGTAATCGGCAGCGAAACCCTCCGGATCGCGCTCGAATGCTTCCCGCTGCTGCACCACCGCGATGCGTTGTGCTGCCGGAAGCGTCTTCTCCAGTTCGACACACAGGCCGAAGCGATCCAGCAATTGCGGGCGCAGCTCGCCCTCGTCCGGATTCATCGTGCCGATCAGGCTGAATCGCGCTGGGTGGGAATGGCTCAGACCGTCCCGTTCGACGACATTGATACCGCGTGCGGCGGCGTCGAGCAGCAAGTCCACCAGGGTATCGGGCAGCAGGTTGACCTCATCGACGTAGAGCACGCCGCCATCGGCTTTGGCCAAAAGGCCCGGCTGGAAGGCAACATCCTGCTCAGAAAGGACCTGTTGCAGGTCGAGGCTGCCGACAAGACGATCTTCGCTCGTACCAAGCGGCATGTTGATAAACGGTGGGTGCTGTCCATCGTCGCCTGGGGGCAGTACGTCGGCCAGACCGCGGGCGAGCGTGGACTTCGCGCTCCCACGGGGGCCGGATATCAGGACGCCACCAATCCGGGGATTAATGGCGTTCAGGAGCAAGGCGGTCTTGAGCGCGTCCTGGCCGACGATGGCCGAAAACGGAAACTCAGGCAGTAGCTTCGTCATATTGATCGGCTGACGCTTTGTAGAGGCGTTTCAAGGCAATGGCGCTGAGAACTCCGGCCAGCAACCAGAAGACCAGATTGGTCACACCCGTGGCCCAGATGAACTGCTGGTGCAGTTCGGTCAGCGCCGCCACCGCTTGCGGGTCAGGATGTGAGAACAGCGGGCCCTCATGGGCTGGCACGAAGAGATAGGGAATGGCCAGCAGCGGAATGCCCGCCAGCTTCATCCAGCCGCGAGCCAGCCCTACCAGCCCCAGACCGGCGACGACCATTAGTACGGTAAAGACCCACCAGAGCTGCCGCGCTTCAAGGGGCGCAGCAGCCGAGCCGGGGACCTCCGGTGGCAGGCCAAGCGACGGCGCTACGAAAACCGCGAGGAAGCCCAGCGCTCCGATCAGCAACCCCCGGGAGGGCGACAACATCATTTTTCCGCGCTCACGCAATTGGCTCATCACGACCAGCAGGACAGCGGAAAAACCGATGCCGGCAAAGATATTGGAAACGGTGGTGTAGAACGTACGCTCGGCGCCATCTTCAGGTGCCCATGCGTCGTCGCCATGGTGATGCCCACCCGCCGCTTCCTCATGGTGATGGTGAGCTGCTTGTTCACCACCGCTATGTTCGTGTGCAGCCGGCTCGCCGGCCCCCTCGAACTGTTCGGCGTTCAGCAGAATGGGCGTGACGCCGACAGCCTGCACGGCGGTAACGAGCAGACCGAGAACGACGCCAATCAGGCAGGCACTAAGAATCAGAGAACGGAACATCAGTTTCCCTCCAGGGACGGATTTGTCGTAGCAAAAACGTTCAGTTATCCGTCGGTATGGCTCTCGAATACCGAACAGACCGCTGAGACTGACTAGGCAGACAAATTCAGTGGCAGGGAAACACGAAGCTGTGACGCGTGTCGTGCGCTGCGTTATGCGCTTCGCTCATGGGGAGGAAGCCAACCGCAAACAGGACGACGATACCGAACAGCAGGACCCCGGCTTTCTGGCCGAGAGAGGAAACCTTGATGGAAGAACCGGTTGCCCGGTCACTGGAAGATGAGCTAATAGCAGACATGATGTAACTCCCCGGTGCCCGCCGCACCACAATGGAAAACACGACATAACAGGCCGGTCTTCGGGCTCAAAGGGGACAGCCTGGAGGCAGTCATCGTCTGCACCTTCCCGGCTCGCGCCAGTGGTATTTGCAGACTACGCCTTTATTACCGATGCGGGGGCAGCGATGGAATTGGCCTGAGCGGCCGCACCATACTTCCCGATTATCCCCTGAAGATCAGGGGCACCTGTCCGTAGAGCGATCATCCTAATCCATTGATCGGATGGTAGCAACGCTGTCAGCGTCGCTGGAGAAGTGAAATGAGTTCGTCGCCGGGCGCAAGGCCGGCACCCCAGCGGTTGCGGTGGACGAGCTCTTCAAGAGATAAGCGACTGCGCCATCCCTTGGCCTGCAATTCGGGCTGATCGAGGAATTCGCTCACATAGCCGAGACAAAGATAGGCCAAGGGGTACACGTCCTCGGGCAACTTCAGCACCTGGGCCAGTTCCTGCTGATCGAGGATGCTGACCCAACCGACGCCGATACCTTCTGCCCTCGCCGCCAGCCAGAGGTTCTGGACTGCCAGGCAGGTACTGAAAAGGTCGGTCTCGACGATCGTATTGCGTCCAAGCACATTCGGGCCGCCGCGACTACGGTCACAGGTGATGCACAGGTTCATCGGACTCTCGAGGATGCCCTGGAGCTTCAGGCTACGATAGGCTTGGGCGCGATCACCGGCATAATTTTCCGCAGCGCGCTCGTTTTCACGTTCGAAGATGTCGAGGACTTCCTGCCGCACTTCAACGCTATCGATTACCAGGAAATCCCAGGGCTGCATGAAGCCCACCGACGGCGCGTGATGGGCCGCCTCAAGTAGGCGCACCAGGATCTCGTCGGGAATCGGGTCCGGCAGGAACTGTGAGCGCACGTCCCGGCGTTCCTGAATGGCTCGGTAGAGGCCACGCTTCTCCTGTTCCGGGAAGGCGTTCTGGTTGTCTATGCTCATGCGCTTGTCTTACTCCCCAATCCCAGTTGTTTCCTGAGCCAGCCGGTGTCCAGTTCCTGCTCGAGATGGTCTGCGAGGCGGTCCAGTTGAGTCAGCCGGTGTTGCTGGTAATCGACAGCTTGATGCTCGCCCAGGTGTCCCCAGGCGGAAAGCAGCGTGTCGCAGACGCCTGGACGATCAAAGATGCCGTGGACGTAGGTGCCCGTGACCTGCCCGTCCCGGCTGATGGCGCCATCCGGCCGGCCATCGAGATCGATTAAGGGAGCCTGTAACGCCGCGCCGGTGGTCACGCCATTATGCATCTCGTAGCCCTTCAGCCGGGCTTCCCGTCCGCCCAGGCGAAGTACGCCCGACACATCCCGCAGCTGCTTGCCTGCAACCATACGCGTGTGCATCGGCAACAGCCTTAACCCTTCGGTCTCACCCGCCATACTTTCAAGGCCATCCGGGTCGGCAACGGTCTCCCCAAGCATCTGGAAACCGCCGCAAATGCCGAACACATGGCCGCCATAGCGTAGGTGCCGCTGGATCGCCTCGACCCAGCCTTGTGCCTTGAGCCAATCGAGGTCGTGCCGGGTGTTTTTGCTGCCGGGGAGAATAATCACGTCTGCTGGCGGAATCGCACGCTCTTCGCCGACGAAGCTAAGCTCTACACCCGGATGTAAACGAAGTGGATCAAAGTCATTGTGGTTACTGATACGCGGCAGGCGCGGGACGACGATCTTGAGGCCGTCCTTTCCGCCAACACCATCGAGTCCGACGCTATCCTCGGCGTCGAGCAAGAGTCCATTGAGGTAGGACAGAACGCCCACGACCGGCTTGCCCGTGCGTTTTTCAAGCCAGCGCAGTCCGGATTCCAATAGTGCCGGGTCTCCCCGAAAACGGTTGATCACGAAACCCACGATGCGATCGCGCTCGGCGGGCGAAACCAGTTCCAACGTCCCCACCAACTGGGCGAACACGCCACCGCGGTCGATGTCGCCGACAAGCAATACTGGACAGTCGGCAGCCTCCGCAAAGCCCATATTGGCGATATCATTGGCGCGAAGATTGATCTCGGCGGGACTGCCGGCGCCTTCGGCGATAATGACATCGTATCGCTCGTCGAGGGCCCGCCACGCGGCCATCACCGACTTGGCCGCCTCGGCCTTGAAGCCATGGTAATCCAAGGCATCCATATTGCCGTGTACCTGTCCGCGAAGGATGACCTGGGCGCCCCGGTCGCTCTGGGGCTTTAGCAGCACGGGGTTCATGTCGCTGTGGGGCTCTAGGCCACAGGCCAGCGCCTGCAGGGCGGTTGACCGGCCGATTTCGCCACCGTCTATGGTGACCGCGCTGTTCAGGGCCATGTTCTGGGGTTTGAACGGCGCGACCGATACGCCCTGCCGAGCCAGCCAGCGGCACAATGCGGCGACCACGGTGCTTTTGCCCGCGTCGGAGGTGGTGCCCTGGATCATCAAGGTCGTCATGTCTTTGGTTTCGTCCCCTTTTCTATTCTATTGGTTCATCGCGGATTGGCGTGACAGGGGTCCTCCACACGAGTCGTAAGACCATGGGCACCTTCGGCGCCTCAGAAGCTGAAGCATCTGCTACATGCTCGAGTTATCTGGGAAATGTGGCCGACGCTTCAGCTTCGGAGCAGCCCGACGGGCTGCCGTTCCCCGAAGGCGTCCGATTACACGGAATCTCACTAAAGCGTGATGAACCTTATATTAAATGGTTATCCGGCGCTTCCCAGGAGCGAGGCCAACGCGCTTTCAAGACGCGCCCAGTCGCGTTCTGCGCCGGGCAGCCCGAAACGTAGCGCAGCAGGGTTGTCGAAACGACGGACAAGGATGCCCTGCTCTGCCAATCCGTCTGCAATCGCGTGCGCATTGGCGACATCAACGTACCGAAATAATGCCGTGCCCGCCGAGAGTGGGAGTCCAGCCGACTTAAGCAGGCTATCCAGCCTTCCGGAATGGTCACGAAGCCGAACTTGCATCTCTGCCGGCCAAACGCGATCTTCAAGCACCTTCGCCATCACAAACCGCGCAGGGTGGCTGAGTGACCAGGGGCCCAGGTGGGCTTCGAGTGCGCTCACAATATGCCGATCACCGAATACGGCACCGGCCCGCAGACCCGCGAGCCCAAAGAATTTTCCCAGGGACTTGAGCACCACCAGTCCTTCCCTGTCGGCGGCAGACGCCAGGCTGTCCGAGAATTCGTCGGGGAGGAGGAAGGCCTCATCGATCACCAGCCAACCACCCCGTTCGCATAGCCGATCATGCCAATGCAGGAGCTGAGAGCGGTTCCGCCGGTCGCCGGTAGGGTTATTAGGGTTGATCCAGACCAGAACGTCGAGTTCATCGAGCCACTGCTCATCATCGTCAGCGCGTGAAGGGTCAACCGGGACAATCGTGTGCCCGGATTGGGCCCAGCAGCGGGCATGCTCCTCGTATCCGGGGACAGGAACGCCTACCCGGCAGGGCTCGCGCAAACGTGGCAACGTCTGGATGACCGACTGGCTACCTGGCACCGGCAGACAGCTTGCGGCCTGCGGTGCTCCGCTCCAGGAACGCAGGATGTCGGCAAGACCATCGTCGTCCTCCGGTAGTCGCTGCCAGACAGCCCCCGGAATCACCGGGACTGGCCAAGAATAAGGATTGATGCCCGTAGACAGGTCGAGCCACTGCTCACGCGGTATACCCCAGCGACGGGCCGCTTCGCCCAACCGGCCACCGTGATGAAGTGGTTCCCGAGAGTCCATGGTTTCTCCTAGGTCAGGTCCAGCAAGGCGATGGCGAAGAGGACCGCCACCCAAAGGGCGACGCCTCTGTAGACCAACGCGATCGCGGCTTCGATGGTATCGGCGGTCGGTTCGGGACCTCCACCCAGGACCGGGCGCTCGCGCATACCTTCGCTGTAGGGCGCCGGGCCGCCCAGGGATACACCGAGTGCTCCGGCACCTGAGGCCATCACCGGGCCTGCATTGGGACTCTCCCACTGCCCGCCCTGTCGCCGCCAGCACTGCCAGGCGAGGGATGTCTTTCCCACGAGGGCGTAAGTCGCCGCGGTGAGGCGTGCGGGAATCCAGTTCATCACGTCATCCAGTCGCGCGGCAAAACGACCGAAATGCAGGAAGCGTTCATTCCGGTAGCCCCACATCGCATCTAGCGTGTTGACCATGCGGTGCAGTAGCAGCCCTGGCAGGCCAGCAATGACGAACCAGGACAGACTGGCGAAAACGGCATCGGCGCCATTTTCCAGCATGGATTCGGTTGCCGCCGTAGCAATACCTGCTTCCGAAAGGGTTTTAGGATTTCGGCTCACGATTCGGCCGACCGCCTCTCTGGCTGCCTCGAGGTTGCCCTGCCCCAAAGGCATTGCGACGGCACGACCATGTTCGGCAAGACCTCTTAGTGAAATCGTCAACCAGAGCAGGATCACCTCCAGTAACCACGAAAAGGGTTCCGGGAGCCAGAGGGTCACCAGCCAAACCAACACCAGAAACGGGACCGTTAAAAGACCAAGCCCTAGCGCGCCTCGCGCCACCGACCCGGGTCTCGAGTTCAATCGCTGCTCCACGCGTGCGGCAAGATTGCCGAACCCCACGACAGGATGCCAGCGCCTCGGCTCACCCAATCCATGATCCAGCAGAACGGCAACCAGACAGATGACAGCCGACTCAATCAACGCGCTTCCACCTCACGCTTTACCTCAAAAACAGCACTTCGGCTGAAAATGGCCCCAGGGCATGAGCCCCCCGCAAAAACCGCACAGTCTACTGGACGGCTCGGACCTTGACACCATCTAGCGTGACACCGTCACCCAGACGCCACCACCTTGACACTGCCACAGGCGCGTTAGACCATCTTCCGCCCGCTTCTCCGCCAGGACCCATGAATGACTTTACCCACCAGTTGGACCCAAGCCCTCCCCGATCCGGATCGCGCATTCATCGAGAGAGCTGTCGCCCATCAGGCGACGCTCACCAAGCCCCCGGGTTCACTGGGCAGGCTCGAACAGCTCGCCATCGACCTCTGCGGCCAACAGGCGCGCGAACAACCCTCTGTCGATCGGGTTCACATCAGCATATTTGCAGCGGACCACGGTGTTTGTGAGGAAGGTATATCGGCATTCCCGCAGGCCGTCACTGCGCAGATGATCGCCAATTTTGCCAACGGTGGTGCGGCGATCAGCGTGTTGGCAAAATCTCTTGGCGCCAGTCTTGAGGTCGTGAATCTGGGGACCGTTGGCGATACACCTGCCGACTTGCCCGGTGTGATCGATCTGCAGATTGCACCCAGCACCGTCAATATGGCCAAAGCACCTGCAATGACGCCCGAGCAGCTCGCCTCCGCCCTCCAGGCTGGCGATCAGGCGGCACAGCGGGCTTCGGATAACGGCGCCGAGCTTTTCATCGCTGGCGACATGGGTATTGGCAACACCACCGCGGCGGCGGCGCTGGCTTGCGCCCTGCTTGAAGCTTCGCCGGAGGAACTCGCTGGCGCCGGCACTGGCCTTACTCCCGAAGGTGTCGCTCACAAGGCCAGCGTCGTGAATAAAGCCATCTCACGGCATGGCGCTGATCGGGAGCCCGCGAACATACTCGCCTCGCTGGGCGGATTCGAAATTGCGGCGATCACAGGCGCGTTTCTCGGTGCCGCGCAGCGTCGGATGCCGATCCTCGTCGATGGGTTCATTGCCTCTGTTGCCGCGCTAGTCGCTATGCGACAACAACCCTCACTGATCAACTGGCTGCACTTCGGCCATCGGTCAGCCGAACGCGGCCACCAACGGGTATTGGCAGCGATGCAAGCCAAGCCATTGCTGGATCTCGGCATGCGCCTGGGGGAAGCCAGCGGCGCGGCGGTTGCCGTTCCGCTAATGCGCCAGGCCTGCGCTCTTCACAACCAGATGGCCAGCTTTGCCGATGCCGGCGTGAGTGACGGGAGCTGAAAATGAGCCAGAACTATACGTTGATCGATCTTATACGCCACGGCGAGCCGGAAGGTGGCCCGAAGTTCCGGGGCACCCTGGACGACCCGCTTAGCACGCTGGGCTGGCGACACATGACCGAGGCCACGCGTGACGACAACGACTGGGATGTCGTGGTTAGCTCCCCGCTCAGAAGGTGCCGTGAATTCGCCGAAAAACTGGCCACGGAGCAGAATTTGCCGCTAACGATCGAAGAAGGTGTTCGCGAGGTCAGCTTTGGCGAGTGGGAAGGCAAGACCAGCGCCGCGGTGGCAGAAGCCTACGGCGACCACTTGAAGAACTTCTGGTCCAACCCCGTGGATCACACCCCACCCGGAGGCGAGGCCCTGGGTATTTTCCACGAACGGGTGATCGAAAGCTGGAACGGCATAATCGAAAAACACGAGGGACAGAAGGTGCTGCTGGTCTGCCATGGGGGCATTATCCGCATGATCCTGGCCGAAGTGCTCGGAATTCCCCTCGAACGCTCCTTCTCGGGTTTCGCCGTGCCCTTCGCCTGCCGTAGCCGCATTCGTATCGACCGTACGCCTCACGGCACTTTCTTTGCGCTATTGAGCCACATACCCCTGGCCGAGGACGACTAGCCGTTCAGTACGGAAGTTCTTCTTTCAGTGTCAGCGGAAGGCCGGCAACGCTCATCAGGACGCGATGGCAACGTGCGCCCAGCTCCTGATTGAGCAGCCCTATTTCGTTGCAGAAACGGCGTGTCAGCGAGTCCATGCCGATGGTACCCAGCCCGACCTCGTTGCTGACGATAACCACAGAGCCCGGGTATTGCTCTAGAGCAGCCAGGAACGCCTCGCGCTCTATCCTGAACATTTCATCACCCGCGAAAAGCAGGTTGCTTATCCAGAGGCTCATGCAATCGACTAGCAGGCACGGCGGATCAACGGATTCCGCCTGACGGTCAAGCACTTGCCCGAGGGCCGTTGGCTCTTCTTCCAGCCCCCAGTGAGATGGCCTTAGTGAGCGATGGCGGTCGATTCGGCGAGCCATTTCCTCATCGCCTGCCGTTGCGGTTGCTACATACACCACTTTTGACCCCGACTCGGCTGCCGCTTTCTCCGCCAGGGCCGTCTTGCCCGACCGGATGCCGCCGATCACCAGCGTTTTTCCACCCATTCCATACTCTCTTTACCGATGCCTTGCGGCATGACCCCGCCAACGGAATAAACAAATCAACATACCAGCTTCACCCCGAGTTGACCTGTCAATTCAAGCAATTGCCATTAGAATGCAGGTCTTCATTCGAGCAGAAGGTCCAATAGTGAGCCAAGGTAGATCCCGACTCCAGCAGGAATGGCAAACGTTCTGGCTTGCGATCAGCTTCCTGACACGCATTCCAATACCGATCAAGATCGATTACTCGCAGCGATTGATGAATAACTGCAGCATGTATTTCCCGCTCGTCGGCCTGCTGCTTGGACTGATCTACGCCAGCGCCTTCACCCTATTTCAGTACACGTTTACCCCGCTGGTCTCGGTGCTTGCCGTGATCATGCTTCATCTCTCGATGACCGGGGCCTTCCACGAAGACGGCTTGGCCGACAGCATGGATGCACTCGGCGGCGGCTATACGCTCGAAGACAAACTCCGCATCATGAAGGACAGCCGGATCGGCACCTACGGCACCATCGCGCTGATCATGGCACTCGCACTGAAAACCGCCCTGCTACTGGACTCGGACACCCTCTGGTTGGCGCTGCTGGTCGCACCCTGCGTGTCGAGACTGACTCCCTTGCTGTTGATGCGGGCCCTGCCGTACGTCACAACCTCGGACACCAGCAAAACCAAACCGGTGGCAAGCGGTTTCCCGCCTGACCGACTGTATTTCGCCGTTGCCTTTACCGCGGTGGTTGTAGTGGCGGCTTTTGACGACCAGCCTGAACTCATCGTCGCAAGCTTGATCGCCACAGGCGGTGTCGGGCTGATTTGGGGCGGCTACCTGAAATCCCGATTGGGCGGCTATACCGGCGATACCTTGGGAGCTTGCGTGGTGCTTTCGGAGCTCGTCCTACTCGCTGGAATGATGTAGCCGTTCGGAAGCGCTTTATTCCCGAAGCCACCATTCGCTTACGGCGCGAGCCGAGCCAGCTAAGCAGAAAGATTCAAGAAAACGAAATGAAGCCAAGGATAATATACAACCGTATATTATTCCTGAGAGGCCAAGCCAATGACTACGAGGTTGGGAAGCGGCCGAGAAGTCAGCCAATCATCTGGAAGGAAAAGAGAAAATGGCGGTGGGCCAGGGATTCGAACCCCGGGAGGGCTATTAACCCTCGGCGGTTTTCAAGACCGCTGCATTCAGCCACTCTGCCAGCCCACCGACTCGCAAAAAGCGAAGCTGCCGTGCGACAGCGGGGTGCATGATACCGGAATCGAGTGCCCTGTCAACGCTTTGCCTAAGCTTTCGGTAATTTCATAAACGGAATATGAACCAAGCAAACGTGCGCCGGTCCAAGCTCGCAAATAAAGCGCAAAATCGCGCGATAAGACGTTGAAACTTGCACGATTGGCCTTATCATGAGTGTAGGTTCTAACTATAGAAGCTCTACCATCTGAACTGGAGATTATGATGGACGACAGACGTTTCGATGTTCGTAACAGCCAAGGCGGTGCCTACGCGGCCAGCCAGGCGGGACGTGCAACGGGCATTAGTGCGGACGCCCATCGCGTACTGCGCAACACTTATACCCTACTGGCTTTCACCCTGCTGTTCAGCGCGGTGATGGCCGGTGTATCCATGGCGATCGAAATGAGCCGCGGCGTCAGCCTCATGTGCAGCCTTGGCGCACTGGCGCTGATCTGGCTGGTTCTGCCACGTACAGCAAACAGTTCCGCGGGTATCGGCGTGGTCTTTGCCTTTACCGGCCTGCTGGGCCTTTCACTGGGTCCGATCCTGAACCACTACCTGGCCATGTCCAACGGCGGCGCCGTCGTCATGCAGGCGCTGGGTGGCACCGCTGTCGTCTTCCTGGGCTTGTCCGGCTACGTCCTGACCACCAAGAAGGACTTCAGCTTCATGGGCGGCATGCTGATGGCAGGTCTGCTGGTGGTTGTGATTGCCGCAGTCGGTTCACTGGTTGCCGGCCTGTTCGGTGTCGATGTGAGCATGTTCAGCCTGGCGATCAGCGCTGCAATCGTGCTGCTGATGTCTGGCTTCATCCTGTATGACACCAGCCGCATCGTGCACGGTGGCGAGACCAACTACATCCTTGCGACAACAGGCCTTTACCTGAACATCTACAACCTGTTCGTCAGCCTGCTGCACATCCTGGGCGCCTTCAACGGCGACGACTGATACCCAGCATTGAAGCAGCGGCACCTAAACCCCGGCATGTCCGGGGTTTTTTAATCCCGGAATAGACCGGGGTAGTTGATCGCAGCGGTATAAAACGTATTGTGAGCGCCATGACGACTTCATCCCATTCCTTCACCCTGGTCATTACCGGCGCGCCATACTCCAGTCAAGCGCCTCAAACCGCGTTGCATTTCGCCAGGGCCGCATTGGACGCCGGACATAGTATCACCCACGTGTTCCTCTATGGCGATGGCGTTCACCTGGCCTCGGACCTGGCCTGCCCACCCAGTGACGAAGCGGACTGGCCCAGCCAATGGAGAGACTTCCTGACCGGAAATCAGATTCCCGCGACCTGCTGCGTGGCATCGGCCCTTCGCCGCGGGTTACTGGATGAGACTGAGGCCAAACGCTACGAGCGTGATGCGTCGAATGTATCCGTACCCTATCGCATTGCCGGACTGGGTGAATGGCTCGAATCCAGTCAGTCGAGCTCCCGAACGCTCTACTTCAATGGGAGCCACTGACATGGATCGACGTTATCTCTTTGTTATCGACCGAGCTCCCTACGGCGACTGGAGTGGTCGCGAGACGCTGGACATGGCGCTCTCAGCTGCAGCGTTCGATCAGCCGGTCGCCCTGCTCTTTACTGAAGCGGGCGTAAACTGGCTGAGGGAACAACAGCACCCGACGGCTATCGAGCAGAAAACGGTGTCGCGCAATCTCTCGGCTGCCGCCCTGTTCGGGATAGAAGCCCTTTACGCAGATCAGTCCAGCCTTGATCGCTTCGCTATGACGCAAACCGATCCGTCACTGGACGTCACTCCCATAACCTCCATCCGGGAGGTCGAAGACCAATTTACTGACGTGGTACGCCTGTAATGTCCTGCCTGCACATCCTCAACAAGGCGCCTGGAGAACCCCGGTTCGACGCCTGTCTTTCAGGCCTCACTCACGGTGACACGCTCCTGCTCATCGAAAACGCCGTCATCGCCGTTGTCCATAACACGACCGATTGGCCAGAAGGGGTGAAATTGAATGTGCTGCTAGACGACCTCGAAGCCCGGGGTCTGAAGGATGCCGCCGTCGGTAAAGCGTGGCTTTCCGTCGATTATCCCGGGTTCGTCACCTTGACCACAGAATCTGAAAAGGTAGTGTGCTGGTAATGTCATCGGTAATGCCCCCCCGCAACAATGAAGGTTTCCTGGAAGATCCCATGCTCTGGTCGCCAGCGGTTGCCGAGCAGATCGCGTCTGAATCCGGTATCACGTTGACCGAGGCCCACTGGGAAATCATCCATATGCTGCGGGACTTCTACGCCGAGCATGAAATGGCGCCGCCCGCCGCTCGCTTCTTCGTAAAGGCTGTCAAACAGGCGTTTGGTGAGGAAAAAGGGAACAGTATCTACCTGATGCAGCTGTTTCCGGGGACCAGCGCCGTCAAAGTGGCGTGCCGCATTGCCGGTCTGCCGCGCCCGACGAACTGCCTGTGAGAGGCCAAACCATGCCAGATTCCGCCGATAAACCAGCGTTACCCGAAACCAAACCCGGCGAACATCCCTTCGCGCCTTACGTCCGTATTCTCGGGCGCGGCAAACGCGGCTCGCGCTCACTCAATCGCGCGGAAGCACGCCACGCCATGGGCATGATCCTGGCGGGCGGGGTTGAAGATGTGCAGCTTGGCGCCTTCCTGATGCTGATGCGGGTGAAGGAAGAATCGGCGGAGGAGTTGGCCGGATTCGTCGATGCCGTTCGCGACCAGGCCGAGGCCCCAGAGGGCCTCCGCGTCGATATCGACTGGTCCTCGTATGCCGGCAAGCGTCGCCATGCCCCCTGGTTCTTCTTCTCGCTTTTGCTACTGGCCGATTCAGGCCTGCGGGTCTTTATTCATGGGGCCGAGGGGCATACTCCGGAACGGATCTATCTCACTGCGGTCATGGAGGCGTTCGGCTTTCCCGTTGCCCATGACTGGGAGACAGCAGCAAAACAACTGGATGCGTCCAATCTTACCTATATGCACCTGCGGGACATTGCCCCCCGTTTGGCAGAGATGATCGAGCTACGTCCGATTCTCGGCCTGCGCTCTCCGGTTCACTCCCTGTCTAGACTGATCAACCCGCTCTCGGCGCCCGTCGTATTGCAGGGCATCTTCCACCCGCCCTACGCGGGCCTCCACCAAGGGGCTGGCGAGCTGCTCCAGTATGAGCGGGTCGCGGTTATTCGCGGCGAGGGCGGCGAGATCGAGCGCAATCCGGACACCACCATGAAGGTCTTCAGGGCCCGCCGGGAAGACGATGGTTTTATCACTGAGGAAGAAAGCTGGACTGCCCTCTTCCCTCAACGTCACGTAAAGCCGGAACAGATCGACGTCAAGGATATGCGGGCTGTTTGGCAAGGGGAGCTTTCCGACGAGTATGGTGAAGCCGCGGTGATTTCGACCGCAGCTTTCGCACTGCACGAGGCAGGTCGAGCAAGCACCCAGGATGAGGCACTCGAAATGGCCAGAACGCTCTGGGAACAGCGGGATCGTGAGCGCTTCAAATCAGCGGGGCCTGTTACCCGGTCCAGTGCCTGAATCGTCCTTCCCGCGGCGCTGCAAATCCTCATAAGTCCCGAGGAAGCTGCTCAGCCCATTTTCCATCAAGTCTGTACCGAAACGCAGGAAAGTGCGGGTTGATTCCTTCAGCGTACTGTCAGGGAGATCGACGATACTCTGCTTGACGCCCTCGCGTACGCCACGGGTCACCCGCTCTTCCACCTGCGCGCTCGCCTTTTTCAGTTCTTCGACCTGGGCGTCTATGTAGGGTTTGATCACCCAGCGGTGAAAAGCGGCCAGCACAACCAGGACGGTCGAGGCGGTTGCCAGCAGCTGTATCAACAATTCCTGCCAGAATGCCATGGTGGCTCCCTTTTAAGTCTGTTCAGCATTCGATTAACCAGTCTTACAGTGGCCAGTAGTAAAGGAAACCTAATTGCACCGCCCCGGCTATGGCGCCGAACAACCCACCCACGACCATCAGGTACAACTCCTCTTCCTTGAAGGCCGGCCGGAGAATGTCCTGGAATTCAGCCGGCGCCAGGGCCTTCATCTGCTGAGCCAGGACACCGGCAACGATCGGCGCACGCTCCCGGTTGAATTGCGGGTCGCAGAAAACATGCCCTGTGGCCAGGATCGCCTTGTCGTTCATCGCCCTCTTAATCTCGGTGTAACCGCTCATACCGACGCTGAGCTGTGCACCCAGCTTCATCAGGACGGACTGATCCAGTAGCGGGCGAAGATGTTTCTGGATGATAGCGCGGGTACGCGCACCCTCCTGACCGTTAATCATCGCGTCCGCCACCTTTTCCACCGTGAGCAGCTCCTCCGCCACCAGCTTGCTCCAGACCTCACTGATCTCCGCCTGACGCCTCAGGAACAGCCCCTGTACGTTCCAGCGCAGGACTCGCCGCGGGTTTAACGGGCGGAAAATCAGGTTGATGGCGACCCAGTTGGTCAGAAAACCCACAAAGAAGCCGGTCAACGGCAACAACCACGGGTAAGGAAAGTTGAGCCACGCAGGCAGGATAGCTGCGCCGAGCAGGCCACCGATGAGTGCACCCTTGTTGATTACGGAACGCAACTCGACCGCACCGGCCTGCTGGAAGATACGGTTCATCAAGTCCGGGTGGTCTTTCAACTCACGGCTCAGCAGGGCTTTGAGATCCACGATTTCGCTGAGATCATCTCCGAAATCCTCGACCAGGGATTCGATTCGGCCGGGAAGTTGCTCCCTCGCCCACTGGTAGATCCGGTTGCGCAGGAAATTGGGCATATTGTCCCAGAGCACCGGCTGCACCTCGTACATGATTTCGTCGATGTACTCATCCAGTCGCGGCGTGACCTGGGAAACCACCTGCTGCACGATGCGCTCGGGATCCAGCTTCTCGTATACGAGGCTGAGGTCGCCAAATTGCTTCAACGTTCGGTCGACGCAGATGTGGGCCATCTTCTCGGCCTTGCGAGGAATGACGCCCTGCCAGCCCAGCCAGTGACCAATGCCGACGAAATTCACCGGATGGAAGGACATCTGGATCGCCAGCCAGTTGGTGAACCAACCCACAAAGGCGGCCATCAGTGGAATGGACCACAGCGCTGTATCGCTGAACGCTGTCTCACTGAACATTAGGGTCCCCGTCAGAAATTCGGCATGCCGAGCCATAACAAGACATCATCGGCCTGAGCACCAGCCCGACCGCCTAGAAGCCCCCTGCACAATGCCTCGCGTGCCCCTGGGTTTCAGAGGATTCCAGAATCAAGGTACAACGTTGCAGGACAACGAACAGCCCTTCAAAAGTCGCGACGCGGCATGCAGTACGCCCCGGACCCTCAAAAAATGCTCGAAGAAAGGATTCGGGCGTTCAGCGGCTTATCTATTATGGATCGCATAATGCTGGAGCCAATACCATACGACATTGGCCGTCCCGCCGAAACGGAATCGACTGTAATGCCCTATCGCCTTGATAATTGGAATAATGTGAAGTGTGCCCGCCGCGTCAGACCGGCTGGAAGCGGCGGGCAGGAAAGGCAGGTTCTACCAGGAACGCTTATTGATAGTACGCGTTCTCGGTGTAGGTGTGATCAGTGACATCGCGCACACCGGTCAATTCCGGAATACGTTCCGTTAACGTGCTCTCGACGCCCTGCTTCAGGGTCAGGCTTACTGCGCTACAACCCTGGCAGCCACCGCCGAAACGGAGCACGGCGACTGATTCGTCCGCGACTTCGACCAGCGAGACTTCCCCACCGTGGGCGGCCAGCCCCGGATTGATTTCCGACGCAAGGATATAGTTGATACGGTCCGGTAATGGCGCGTTCTCGTCGATGTTCGGCACCTTGGCGTTGGGCGCCTTGATGGTCAGTTGGCCGCCCATGCGATCGGTCGAGTAATCGACGTAAGCCTCTTCCAGGAACGGCACGGAGTTGTGATCCAGGTAAAGGGTGAACTTCTCCAGATCGATCTTCTCATCGGTCGGCACCACCTCATTGGGCGGACAGTACGCCAGACAGGTCTCGGCATGCTTGGTGCCCGGCTGGGTCACAAAGATGCGGACGCCCATGCCTTCCACGTCCTGCTTTTCGATCAGTTGCGCGAGATAGTCCCGTGCGGAATCAGTAACCGTAACCAATGCCATTTCTCTAACCTGATTGAGAATTTGAGAGTATTTTAAGCCACGCCGGATCAACATAAAAGACCTAGTATTTTACTCAGTCTTTATCGATGTCATTAATCCGCACAAGGGATATGACGCCTATCACGCTAATTGCAAGCGTGTGGACGACGCAATGTCGCATTTTTGCTATGATTCCGCGCCCTGATGAGATCAATGCAACCCGGATAAGTCCTTATGAGCGATCGCCAGACCCGTCTGAACCAACTGCACGAAGCCCTGAAGCAGCGCATTGTTGTCCTGGACGGTGGCATGGGCACCATGATCCAGAACCTCAAGCTGGACGAAGACGCCTTCCGCGGCGAGCGCTTCAAAGATTATGGCCGGGACGTGCAGGGCAACAACGACCTGCTCAATCTGACCCAGCCGGCACTGCTGCGCAATATCCACGCGGATTACCTGGATGCCGGCGCCGATATCATCGAAACCAACACCTTCAACTCCACCCAGCTGTCCCAGAGCGACTACGGGATGGAGTCTCTCGCCTACGAGCTGAATGTCGAGGGTGCCCGACTGGCACGCCGGATTGCCGATGAGTTCACCCAGCGCAACCCGGACAAGCCCCGCTTCGTGGCCGGAGCGGTAGGGCCCACGTCACGTACAGCGTCTATTTCGCCGGACGTTAATAATCCGGGCTACCGCAACATCGACTTCCAGACGCTGTACGAGAATTATTACGAAGCGGTCAAAGGATTGGCTGAAGGCGGCTCAGACCTGATCCTGATCGAAACCATCTTCGATACCCTGAACGCCAAGGCCGCTATCTACGCCACCCAGCAGTATTTCGAAGATGCGGGCTTCGAGCTGCCGATCATGATTTCCGGCACGATTACCGATGCCTCCGGCCGCACGCTTTCTGGCCAGACGACGGAAGCCTTCTGGAACTCAATCGCCCACGCCAAACCACTCTCGGTTGGCCTGAACTGCGCATTGGGCGCGGACGCCCTTCGACCCTATGTCGAGGAACTCTCGAATCGCGCCGAAGCCTATGTCAGCGCACACCCGAATGCCGGCCTGCCCAACGAGTTCGGTGAATACGACCAAACCCCGGAAGAGATGGCGGCCATTATCGAAGGCTTCGCGAAGGATGGGTTTCTTAACATCATTGGCGGCTGTTGCGGCTCACGACCAGACCACATCGAAGCGGTGGCCAAGGCCGTCAGCAAGTACCCGCCGCGCCAGATTCCCGATATCAAGCCAGCCTTGCGCCTGTCCGGACTTGAACCGTTTACTGGGGACGAGACTTCGCTGTTTATCAACGTAGGCGAACGCACCAACGTTACAGGCTCCAAACGCTTCCTGCGCCTCATAAAGGAAGAACAGTACGAGGAAGCACTGAGCGTGGCCCGGGACCAGGTGGAGAACGGTGCCCAGGTCATCGATATCAACATGGATGAAGGGATGCTCGACTCCCGCGAGGTGATGGTGAAGTTCCTCAACCTCGTTGCCTCGGAGCCAGACATCGCTCGCGTGCCAATCATGATCGACTCGTCCAAGTGGGACGTGATCGAGGCTGGGCTGCGCTGCGTCCAAGGCAAGGCGGTGGTGAACTCCATCAGCCTGAAGGAGGGCGAGGAGGAATTCCTCTCCCGGGCACGTTCCTGCATGCGGTATGGCGCGGCCGTGGTGGTCATGGCTTTCGATGAACAAGGCCAGGCCGACACGTTCGAGCGCAAGACCGAGATCTGCAAACGCTCATACGACACGCTGGTGAGCATTGGCTTCAATCCGGCGGACATCATCTTCGATCCCAATATCTTCGCCATCGCCACCGGTATCGAAGAACACAACAACTACGCCGTGGACTTCATCGAGGCGACACGCTGGATTCGCAAGAACCTGCCCCACGCATCGATCTCCGGCGGCGTGAGTAACGTCTCCTTCTCTTTCCGCGGCAACGACGTGGTACGCGAGGCGATCCATTCGGTGTTCCTCTACCACGCCGTGAAGGCCGGCATGAACATGGGTATCGTGAATCCCGGTCAATTGGTCGTCTACGATGAGATCGACCCGGAACTCCGCGAACTCGTAACCGATGTTGTCCTCAATCGACGCGATGATGGTACCGACCGCCTGCTGGAAGCGGCAGAGCGCTACCGCGGCGAAGTTGGCAAATCCCGTGAGGAGGACCTCGCCTGGCGGGAGT
Source organism: Marinobacter nanhaiticus D15-8W (assembly GCF_036511935.1). Taxonomy (NCBI): domain Bacteria; kingdom Pseudomonadati; phylum Pseudomonadota; class Gammaproteobacteria; order Pseudomonadales; family Marinobacteraceae; genus Marinobacter; species Marinobacter nanhaiticus. The sequence goes on from NZ_AP028878.1 coordinate 2,854,539, forward strand.
GGCCCGTAGAAAAGCGTCTCGAGCACGCTCTGGTCAAAGGCATTACGAACTATATTATCGAGGATACGGAAGCCTGTCGGCAGAACGCCGAGCGCCCCATTGAGGTCATCGAGGGGCCGCTGATGGACGGCATGAACGTCGTCGGCGACCTGTTCGGCGACGGTAAGATGTTCCTGCCGCAGGTGGTCAAGAGCGCCCGAGTCATGAAGCAGGCCGTGGCGCATCTGATTCCCTACATCGAAGCTGAAAAGTCCGAGGGCCAGCAGGCCAAGGGCAAAATCCTCATGGCGACGGTGAAAGGCGACGTGCACGACATCGGCAAGAACATCGTCGGCGTGGTGCTCCAGTGCAACAACTACGAGGTGCTCGATCTCGGCGTTATGGTGCCCTGCGAGAAAATTCTCGACACTGCCAGGAAAGAGAATGTCGACATCATTGGGCTGAGCGGCCTGATTACACCATCACTGGATGAGATGGTGCATGTAGCGCGGGAAATGCAGCGGCTGGACTTCCAGGTCCCGTTGATGATAGGCGGAGCCACCACGTCGAAAGCGCACACGGCGGTGAAGATCGAGCCGCAGTACAGGAATGATTTGGCGCTGTATGTCTCCGATGCCTCGCGCTGCGTCAACATCGCCTCGCAACTCCTGAGCAAAACAGCCAAAACGGAGCTCGTAGACAAGACCCGGAATGAGTACGACACGATCCGCGAGCGCCGCAAGAACCGCGGCGAACGCACCAAGCTGATCGATCTTTCCGAAGCCCGCCAGCGCGACACCGGTATTAGTTTCGACGACTATAGACCCGTGCGCCCTGCCTTTACTGGCCTACGGACCTTCGAGGAATACGACCTCAACAAGCTGGTCGACTACATCGATTGGACGCCCTTCTTCATTTCCTGGGATATGTCCGGGAAATACCCGGCAATCTTCGACGACCCCAAGCGCGGCGAGGCGGCAAGGACACTATTCGACGATGCCCAGGCGATCCTCAAGCGCATCCTCGACGAAAAACGACTGACTGCCAAGGCTGTCATTGGCTTCTGGCCCGCCAACCGCAAGGGGGACGACATTCTCGTCTTCAAGGATGAGAGCCGTACCGACGTGCTGACCACCCTGCACCACTTGAGGCAACAGGATGAGAAGTCGCCTGGCAAATCCATGCTTGCCCTTTCCGACTTCCTGATCGACGACGATGGCGAGTGCGACTACGTCGGCGGATTTGCCGTCACGGCCGGTATTGGCGCCGAAGACTTTGCGGACGAGTTCAAACAGAAGAACGACGACTACAACGCGATCATGGTCAAGGCGCTGGCCGACCGCTTGGCCGAAGCCTTTGCCGAGCACATGCACGAGCGCGTGCGTAAGGAGTTCTGGGGTTACGACCCTGACGAAGCTTTGGACAACGATGCCCTGATCAAGGAGCGCTATCGCGGTATCCGCCCGGCGCCAGGTTACCCGGCCTGCCCGGACCATACCGAGAAAGAAGCCCTGTTCGAGTTGCTGGACGCGCCAGGAAATGCAGACATGCAGCTGACCGAACATTTCGCCATGCTCCCGGCAGCGTCCGTTTCCGGCTGGTATTTCGCCCACCCGGAGGCCAAGTATTTCTCGGTAGGCAAGATTGGACGCGACCAGGTTGAGGACTACGCTAAACGTAAAGGCGTGAGCAAGGCGGACGCCGAACGCTGGCTGGCACCCAGCCTGGCCTACGATCCGGCTGAGTAAACGGATTGCGTCTCGCTCCACGCCGGCGCATCCGGTATGAATGGAATGAGGTGAGCATGAATAAGCCTGAGCACAACGACGCGGCAAGACCGGAAGGACGCCCCAGACGTCCGGGTGTCTTCAAGGTTATCCAGAGCATCCTGGCCGGAGCGTTCGGGGTGCAGTCCGACCGCCGCCGGGAGGAAGATTTCTCCAGCGGCAGCCCCTTGACCTATATCGTGGCCGGGATCGTTTTTGTGCTGGTCTTCGTCGTGACCATTGCGCTAGTTGTCCAATGGGTGATCAGCACGCATTCGTAGCCGCCTGCGAAGCCGGGAGCAGACTAAAGGCCACTCACCCAGTAGACGGCTGCGCCCACGAACAGGAATATCAGCACCACAGCCGCGACGGCATCGACCTGACTATCGGTGTAAGTGGATTTTTTACTCATATTCACACTCCTCGCACCAGTAATTCTTGTTATCATAACGTTTACTGCTGAGGGCATAGTGCCCGAACAGTCTACCGCACAAAACCAACTGCAAGAGTGACTTTGGAAGGCAGCAAACTCCTATAAGCCTATGTTTGAAAAGGCTTCCCTTCCACCGCATTTTAAGTCCAATACGCTATTAGCATATTTAGAAATAATCATTTTGTGCATAAGGCAAAGCTGATATCTTAGCCGCCAAATTGGATGAGTGTCCCCAGGAACAGGTTTATGTACGTTTACGACGAATACGATCGCCAGATCCTGAATGAGCGCGTAGCGCAGTTCCGGCATCAGACGGATCGTGCCCTCGCCGGTGAGCTCGCCGAAGACGAGTTCCTGCCGTTGCGTCTGCAGAATGGTCTCTATGTGCAGCGTCTTGCCCCGATGCTACGCATCGCCATTCCTTACGGCATGCTGCGAGCAAACCAGCTGCGCCGTCTGGCCCGGATCTCTCGGGACTATGACAAGGGCTATGCGCATTTCACGACGCGTCAGAACGTACAGCTGAATTGGCCGGCGGTTGAAGACGTGCCCGATATCCTGGCGGAACTGGCCGAAGTCGAGATGCACGCCAACCAGACCAGCGGGAACTGTATCCGTAATACCACGACCGACCAGTTCGCCGGCGTCCAGTCCGAAGAGCTGACTGACCCGCGCCCCTATTGCGAACTGATTCGTCAGTGGTCCACCTATCACCCGGAATTCGCGTTCCTGCCGCGCAAGTTCAAGATCGCGGTGAATGCCTCCGAAGGTACGGACCGTGCAGCCGTCCAGGTTCACGACATTGGCCTGGAACTGGTCAATAACGAAGCCGGCGAGCTGGGTTTCCGTGTCTATGTCGGTGGCGGCCTGGGCCGTACACCGGTTGTCGGCCCGGTAATTCGTGAGTTCCTGCCAGAGTTGGATCTGCTGACCTACCTGGAAGCGATCCTTCGCGTCTATAACCGCTACGGTCGCCGGGACAACAAATTCAAGGCGCGGATCAAGATACTGGTGAAGGCCATGACTCCGGAAGCCTTCGCCGAGAAGGTCGAGGCTGAATGGGAGCATATCAAGAATTCACCGACCCGCCTGACCCGCGAAGCGGTCGACAGCGTCAAGCGTTTCTTCACCGAACCCGATTACCAGGCGCTCGAAGATAACCCCGACACGCTTCAGGCCCAGCGCGCCGAAAGTAAGGCATTCGATAGCTGGGTGAAGCGGAACGTCGACAAACACAAGAAGCCGGGATACGCCATTGCCACCCTCACCCTGAAGAAAACCGGGGTGCCGCCGGGCGATGTCAGCGACCGTCAGCTAGAGCAGCTCGCAGATCTGGCCGAGCAATACAGCTTTGGAGAGCTGCGCGTGACCCACCAGCAGAACGTGGTACTGGCCGATATCCGACAAGATCAGTTGTTCGAGCTTTGGCAGGCGATTCGTCCGATGGGCTTTGCCACCGCCAACCTGGGCACACTGACCGATATCATCTGCTGCCCCGGCGGCGACTACTGCGCCCTGGCCAACGCCAAGTCCATCCCGGTGGCTGAAGCCATCCAGCGCCGTTTCGACGACATGGACTATGTCTACGACCTGGGCGATATCGACCTGAACATTTCAGGCTGCATGAACGCCTGCGGTCATCACCACGTTGGCAATATAGGCGTGCTGGGGGTGGACAAGAAAGGCGAAGAGTTCTACCAGATTTCCCTAGGGGGCTCTTCCCAACGCGACGCGTCATTGGGCAAGATCCTGGGACCGTCATTCGCGCGGGAGGAAATGCCCCAGGTGATCGAGAAGATCATCAACGTGTATGTCGACAACCGGACCGAGGAAGAAACCTTCCTGGACACCTATCGACGCATCGGTATCGATCCTTTCAAGGAGCGTGTATATGCCTGATTTGATCCGCCATGACGGCATCCATGACGATGAGTGGACCCTGGTGTCTGCACCTGAAGAAGACCAGGAGCTGACCCTGCCGGACGGCCCGGCCCTGCTGCCAGCCACGGTATGGAAGGAAAATCGTGACCAGTTCGCCGGGCGCAATGATATCGGCATCTGGTTCGACAGCCACGAAGAACCTGAGGCTTTTGCCGAAGTGATCGACGATCTGCCGGTGATCGCAGTGAACTTCCCCAAGTTCACGGACGGTCGGGGCTACAGCATCGCGCGCCTGCTGCGTGAGCGCTACGGCTACAAGGGCGAACTGCGCGCGGTCGGCGACGTCCTGCTGGATCAGTTGTTCTACATGAAGCGCTGCGGCTTTGATGCATACGCGCTGCGTGCTGACAAGGACATCAGCCAGGCTGAGCATTGCTTGAATGTCTTCAGCAATACCTACCAGGCTGCGGTTGATAACAAGGAACCGTTGTTCCGTCGGCGGAAGGCTGAAGCGGCGTCTTGAGTCCTTCTCTTAGGCATATAAACAAAAAGACGGCCCGCGGGCCGTCTTTTTGTTTATAGCGCCGTCTTCAGGCTCCGGTAACAGCCGGAAGGCATCGATGCGGTTCGCAAGCTCACCGCATCCTACGTTTAACTCGTGCGTCGAGGTGGCCGCGTAGGATGCGGGTGAACAACGTGAACCGCATCAATCATGATATCGGCCTCCCCATCCAAGAAACCGATACCATAAAGCGATTTCAGACAGAGTGGTCGAGAACGATCTTCCCGGCCGACGCCCCTTTCAGGAACGCCTGGAGCGCATCGTTCAGGTCTTCCTTGCCGATACTCTTCGCCGAATTCTCGGTAACGGTGCACTTCCAATCCTGCGCCAGCTTGCTCCAGATTTCATGTTTTTCGGGCAGCGGAATCTCAACCGAGTCGATACCCAACAGGTTTACACCGCGCAGAATGAAGGGTGCCATAGTTGTTTCCAGCTGCATTCCGGCCGCAAGCCCGCAACAGGCTACGGAACCACCGGGTTTGATCTGTTTTAACAGTTCAGCCAATGGCCCACCGCCAACAGTATCTACCGCATTGGCAAACTGTGGCTTGAGCAGCGGTTTTTTCTCGGGCGCAAGGCTGTCACGACCGACAATATCCTTAGCACCCAGCTGACTTAGATACTCAGCTTGATCTGGCTTACCGCTCACTGCGGTGACCTCGAAGCCGAGTCCGGAAAGGATCTCAACAGCCACACTACCTACCGAGCCGCTGGCGCCTGTCACAACAACAGGGCCTTGCTCCGGATTTGCACCCGCTTTGAGCAGCTTGTTGACACACAACCCCGCAGTCAGCCCTGCCGTACCATAAACCATGGCCTTATGGGCATCCCAACCTTTGGGCACTGCAACGACCCAGCCCGCGGGCACCCGAATATACTCACCAAACCCGCCAGGCGTATTCATGCCCAGGTCGTAACCGGTGACAAGCACCTGTTGGCCAACGGTGTACTGATCCGTGCTGCTCTCGATCACTTCGCCCGCCGCATCGATGCCGGGCGTATGAGGAAACTCGCGGGTAACACCCTTGTTCCCTGAGGCGGACAAGGCGTCCTTGTAATTGAGGGATGAGTGAGTGACGTGAATCAGGACATCCCCGTCAGGAAGATCTGCGGTGTCCAGTGTCTCGATGTTGCCGACGTATTCGCCGTCCTTTTCGTGTACTCGCCAGGCGTTATAAGTGGCCATCTCGAATCCTTCTCGTTGTCGGAACTTGATGAATTTGAATACCGTCTGAGTACTGCTCGACACTTCAGGTACGTTATCGGACCACTATGCTGGTGGCCCGCTCCGCTCACAAATAACCTAATTTAATATGGATAGGTGAAACCACCGTGTTCAGTACCATTCAGACCCGTTTACTGGATATTCCGATTACGTAGCGCACCCAACACTTTCCAGATGCCGTGTTCTATGGCACTGCTGGCCGCCAGACCGAGTTTTTCCGGCAGCGTACGCTTATGCCGGAAGTTGACGGTGACGACCTCGGCCCGATCACAGGCCTCGATCAGATACTCGTCGGATGTCTTCAGTTCATCAATTAGATGTACGTCCAACGCGCGCCGGCCAAACCAGATGTCACCATTCGCCACTTGCTGGATATCGACGGACGGACGGCGCTCGGTGACATATTCCTTGAACAGGACATGGGTATCCTCCAGGTCCTCCAGGAACTTTTCCCGCCCCTTGTCCGTATTCTCACCGAAGACAGTGAGGGTACGTTTGTGTTCGCCGGCGGTCAGCACCTCGAAATCCACATCATTCTTCTTGAGCAGGCGATGGAAGTTCGGTAGTTGGGCCACGACGCCGATAGAGCCAAGCACCGCGAACGGGGACGCGATGATCCGATCTGCGACGCAGGCCATCATGTAACCGCCACTTGCTGCCACCTTGTCGACGCAGGCCGTCAGCGTCACTCCCTTGGAGCGAATACGGTCAAGCTGCGCTGCTGCAAGCCCATACGCATGGACCAGGCCGCCGCCGCTTTCCAGGCGAACCACCACCTCGTCACGACCCGGCTCCGCAACGCTTAGCACTGCAGTTATGGATTTCCGCAGGGAGTCGGTATCACTGGCTTTGATGTCGCCATTGAAGTCGAGCACAAAAACTCGCGGGCTGGTTTCCTCCTCCTTCTCAACGGATTTGGCTTTCTTGCGGGCCTTGGCGTCGGCTTTCTTTTCTTTCTTTCGCGCCTTGAGCCAAGCCTTGCGGTCGGATTCACCCAGCATTTTCTGATGGATGTTTTCCCTGAGTCGCTTGTAGCCTTCGTTAAGGCGCTTCAGGTGCAGGTCACCATCGGCGTCCTCGCTTTCATGCTTGCGCTGCGCTGCAGAGACGACAGCCGTGACGACAATGAGCACGGCCACCACAAACGTGACCGTCTTAGCGAGGAACAGTCCAAATTCCGTCAAAAATTCCAAATCCGTTCTCCAATTACCCGATAGAGTGTTAATGCTTCAATATAGATATTAATAACCCGCCAGAGTTTCGTTTCGAACATAGCTTCTTTCGATTGAGCAGCGCGGGAGCGTTCTTTAGAGGTTAATGTCCTAAAGGCGTCTATAAGACCTATCACAAACGGAAACGATTGTAACTGAGCGCTACAGGCATGCACGAGGTCCTTCGCGCCAAATATTCAAACAAGCGTTCGATCGAGCTTGACACTACCTGGCCCTACCCCTAAAGTCGATCTGGCTTCGCCGGATTGCCACGCTGCCGCCGGCTCCCTGGGCAGTATCTCGGCACTTTTTTCAGACACTCAGGGTTTCAGATAAACTTAGGCTTTCAGACGCACAGAAAAGGGAAAGAACAATGTCAGTACAACAGACTTTCGAGAAGATGGAACAGAACTTTAACCCGGATGCTGCCGCCGGCATGGATCTGGTTTTCCAGTTCAACATCGAAGACGACAAAACCTATCACCTGGTCGTGAAAGACGGCACCTGCAAGCTGCACGAAGGTGAGCACGAAGATCCCTCCGTAACCCTGATCATGAATTCCGAAACCCTGCAGGGTATCGTTTCCGGCGAAACCGATGGGATGCAGGCGTTTATGGCCGGACAGCTGCGCGCCGAAGGCGACATGATGCTGGCTACCAAACTGGGCGAGCTGTTCAATATGGGCTAAGGCCCCGCCTTGTTCGGGCCGCCCCGGCGCGGCCCGAGACTTTCCCTCCCTCCCAAGCACTGCGCAACCCCAGAATCTGTAATTCCAAACTCAAGAAAAGTCTCATCGCGCATTAGCGTCACAGGGAGCCGGGAGTCCTCCGCAGGCGCCGTAAGATCATGGGCACCTTCGGCGCCTCAGAAGCTGAAGCATCTGCTACGTGCTCGAGTTATCTGGAAAATGTAGCCGACGCTTTAGAGGGTGTTGCAAAACTACTGCGCTCGGCCATGCGGCGTTGGAAATCCGCTCAAAATGCTCATTTACGACCAGTAAACTGCGCTTTTTCGCGAATTTCCGCCTTGCCTGGCCTTCGCTCGCTACGTTTTGCAACACCCTCTTTAGCTTCGGAGCAGCCCGGCGGGCTGCCCGTTCCTGGAATGCTTTCCGTTACATGGATTCCCGCTAAAGTGCGATGAACCAAAAAAAGCCCGTCAAGGCTTCATGTTCGTTCCCAACACCTACCCTGCCTGAGGGAACCACTGCTCCATCGCTTCCCGAGCCTGCGCGTTAGCCGGCAAGGCCACCAACCCTGTACTGGACAAGCGCACATCGAAGATCGCTCCATCTTTCAACGGCATGAATGTGGCATTGCCGTAAACAGCTTCAACGAACGGCAGTCCATAGGTCTGATCCAACAGCCAGCTATCGAACCAGGAGTCTTCCCCCAAGGGATAGACGGTGCGCTGGCCGGAGCGCTCCTGCTCGAGACTGACGTAGCGGCCGCTCAGCCGGTCCAGTCGGTAGGCGGGCCTGACCCCAAGCCACGTAAGCGGACCGGCCATGCGAATGATCCGCGCATCCACCTGCCACTGGTCGCCTCTGATAACGACTTCCATGGGCGGTTGCTCATTCCGTTCGAGACGCACGCGCCAGGCCTGTGGCCCCGTCTTTGAGACACCGACGGTGGCAATAGTCTGCATGCTGTCAAGGGATTGATAGTGGCGCAGGTCCAGCGCCAAGAGACCGACGTAGGCACCGGCGCCGATCAGGAACAGCGCAAAGGTGCCTTTAAGCCAGCTGAAAAACCAACGGGGGCGAACAAAGAAGGCCAGCCCAAACAGGGCCAGCACGCCGCCGATGGCAGCCAATGCGATCAGGGCGATGTCCTGGGACATATAGGGCTCTCTTGCTAGGGGCTATTACTGCAATCTTTTGTTGTTGGAACCCGCAATGCAGTCACGCGGCTCTCTGAACCTGAAGAGGTGCCGGATTGCCTCGCTAGAGGCCCACATCGTCCAGAGAGGTTTCAGCCAATTTCAACAGGTCCTGGTTACGCTCATCCCGGGTACCGATACTCTCGATATAGTATTCCAGAGAAGTCAGCGCGTCGGCCAGCGCCTCAAGCACTGTCGCCGGAGGCGCCTCCCGGGCATCGAGCAGGCGCGACTGGATGGCATCCGCAATACGCCCCAAGACCTTTGCCCCTTCCCGATCCTCCAGCATCATGAAACCGCCCCAAATACTGCGAAGTGTCGCCGGCACATTGGCCAGGTGCAGCTTGTCGTAGTCGGATTCGATGAAGGCCGTAATCGCACGTTTGGCCAGGGTAAGCGCCGCCCTCGCCTCGTCGGCAACGACGATATGCGCCTCGCTGAGATAGGTGGTCTCTTCCCGGTTGGCCTTGACGATGGCCAGAGCGTCTGTCTCGCTGGTAATTCCGCGTGTCACCATTTGCATGGCCGCGTCTTCAATACTAAGGACGGCGTTGGCCAGGTTGTAGAGCTCATCGTCCTGCGGTAGCCGATTGTCTGCGTGCCAGTTGCGTAATTGCGCCGCTTCCTTGCGCGCGAGATCGGCCAGCTTGGTCAGGTCGAGCACAGAGAGTGTGTTGGCCAGTTGTTCCAGGGACGCGGCAATCGACGACAGTTCGTTGAGGTCCGGCTCTATGCCACGTTCGATGATATCCACCTTATCCTTGAGCTGGTTGAGCTCCTCCTGCAACGCCGTGGAGAGGGACTTGAGCACATCGGTGCCCGGTCCGTAGAGACGCTTGCGGTGGGATTCGAGGATATTCTCGGGGAATTCGGTGGGACGGATACCGTACGCCTGGAGGATCTGGGAGACTTCCGGATTCACCGACCCGCTGCGGTACAGGATGTAGACCAGTTCCTTGAAAAGAGAGTCCGGCGCATCCTTGTTGATCGCCACCTTACCGATATAGACGATCTCACGCGTGTATTTCTCGATTCGCATGAACAAGCGCTTGCGGGACTTGCCGAAACCCATGGCGCGGTCCTGCATGGTGTCTGCAACGATACCCATCAGACACCATAGCTGGCCCATGGGCGCGCCGTTACAGAGGCGGGCGAAGCCCTTGGCCGCGCGCGCGATCAGTTTGCGACTGACGCGTTCATTACGCTCACGTAGCGCGCCCAGCAGACCAATCTGGTACATCAGGCGCATACGACGTGCATGGATCTCGAAGTCGGCTTCGTTGTCGCCAAGGGGTTTCAGACCCAGACTGCTACAGAAATCCGGGCGCTTGCGTGCATCGACATCGAAGAAACAGGATTCGGGATAAGGCTTCTCTCCGCGGGCAACGCGAAGGTCATTGGTAATCGGCAACAGGAGTTCGGGGTGGTCGGCGCGTTGTTGCTGATAGTATTCAACGTAACGCCGCAGGATAAACAGTGCGCTGCTCAAGGCCGTCAGCAGGGTGTTCTTATCGTCATTGGCACCGACGGGTACATCGTTGGCGACGGCCACCGCTTCCTGGCACAGCAGCGTACCGCCACGCAGCTCAACCAGGACAAAGATACCGCGCAACTGGTTCAGGAAATCGACGCAGTTCTGCAGGTCCTCTCCACTTTCCCTGTTCTCCTGAAAGCGTTCGAGGCTGGCCTCAGCCTGTTTGATGGTCTGTTCTATTTCGTTCTTGACCAGGTCAAACGATTGAGACTTCGTCGCTAGAGACGATTGAACCATAAAATGACGCTTCCCATAGATAGATGCGGAGAGTACCGCTTCCCCTGCCGATTTTTCAGGTGACGACTCTGACCGGTCTAACCGGCACCACCTGTGGCTATCGTTATTTGGTGGGTATGAATGCCAGCAACGTCCAATCCCGGAACGACCAAGAACGCGCACCCTGCCCGTGAAAACGACCGTACTTCAGTTTATAGAAGATTCTTATATACCGGCCGGATTCGGAAAATTATCGAACTAACCTTTACTTATAACATAAAATTCATGCACCTCAAGAACGGCTCTGTGTACTTATTTTTCTGCCGTTTACAGTGCACCTTTTTGCGTTAACAACGCATTACGGACGCCTCAGTCGGCCGCTTGCGGCGCGCTGTCCAGCTTGCTCCAGAGTGCCTCCCCGCTCGCCTTGCCCACCACTTCCAGTAACTCGGCATGTGCCTTGATTTCCTCATCGCTGGCACGGATCACACGCGTCCTGCGACGGTCAGTTCCCAGGCGGCGAATCCCGCCGACAGCATCGCCGGCATCCGACGCGCCGCTATCGAGGGAGAACGCCGTTTGACCCCCTGTGAGTAGCAGGAAAACGTCGGCAAGGATCTCGGCATCGAGCAGAGCGCCGTGCAATTCGCGGTTGCTGTTGTCGACGCCATAGCGTTTACATAACGCATCGAGGCTATTCTTCTGGCCGGGATGTTTCTTGCGGGCGACGGCGAGGGAATCCAACACGCCACAGTGGTCAGCTACTTTCCATCCGGTACCCAGCTTGCGGAATTCGTGGTCTATGAAACCCACGTCGAACGCCGCATTATGGATGACCAGCTCAGCGCCCTTGATGAATTCGAAAAATTCGGTCGCGACATCCCGGAACAATGGCTTGTCCGCGAGGAACTCGTTGGTGATCCCGTGTACCTGGATCGCCTCGGCCTCCACTTCCCGCTCGGGATTGATATAGACGTGATAATGGCGGCCGGTGAGCTGACGCTCCATCAACTCGACACAGCCGATTTCAATAATCCGGTGCCCCTGTTCGGGGTCGATACCTGTGGTTTCCGTATCCAGCACGATCTGGCGCATGTATAGCTCCGAACTCTAAAAAACAATCTAAAAATCAGGTGGATGCAGAGAGGTTCTCTACCCCTTTATTAGCTAACGCATCCGCTCTCTCGTTACCGGGTACGCCCGCATGACCCTTTACCCAATGCCAGCGGATGTCGTGACGACGGACTTCCTCATCCAATGCCTGCCACAGATCGGCATTTTTCACGGGCTTCTTCGCCGCCGTTTTCCAACCATTCTTCTTCCAGTTGTGCATCCATTCGGTTATGCCTTTGCGGACATACTGGGAGTCGGTATAGAGATCGACCTCACAGGTACGTTTCAGTGCTTTCAGGCCCTGGATCGCTGCCATCAACTCCATGCGGTTGTTGGTCGTGGTCTTCTCGCCGCCATGGAGTTCCCGCTCGGCATCGCCGTAACTCAATACCGCGCCCCAACCACCGGGGCCCGGATTTCCCTTGCAGGCGCCGTCGGTGTACAGCACAACGCGTTTTGTCATAGCTTTGTATTTCCTGGTAGCAGGGTTCCTGTTGTTAAAAATGCCATGGAGAACGCCCGGTAGAAGATAGTTCTTGGTAGCGGATTCCTGCGGATAGCGACCTGGATCGCCTATTTCCGACTATCGGGAAGGGCCACGTCTGACGCGTGACGTGCCGCGCTGGAAGATCCCAAGGCGCCTGCCACCGGCAGCGCGACCGGCTTCGGCTTCCGCCACCGGATCCGGTTTGCGGTGCGAGCCAGCACCCGCTTCTCGGCGCGGATACAGTAATAGGCCCCCGCAGGAAGATGCAACCTGCGGCCGAATTTCTCAAGGGAGTTCAGACGGTCCAACGCATGCTGACCGCGGATGGGCGGGCGAAAGAAGCGGCTTGTCGTCTCCTCGACCTCAAATTCCAACAGACTCAACCAATCTTCCAAGCGGCGCAGGGTGACAAATCGGCCGCTCCAGGGTGGATGCTGTCGGCGGGACACCAGCTTACGCAGCCCCCAGGAACTGAAAGGATTGAAGCCAATAATTACCAGGCTCCCTGAGCTACGCAACACTCGGGCCGCCTCCCTGACAACCTGGTGCGGTCTTTCGGAAAAATCGTGGGTATGGTGCATGATCACCAGATCCACCGACTCGTTCGGGAACGGCAACTCGTCCGCCTCGCAAACAACCACGCCATCCGGCAGGTGACTGGACCAGCGAGGCGTGGTCATCATGCGCATGCTGAAATCGGTCGAAGTCGCCAAGGGCAGACGATGGCTCACGGAGACCAACAGTTGGTGTGCGCCGGCCTGGTCTCCGAGCAGAGCATCGATCTGCTCGCGCTGGTCAGCCAGCAGGGCTCTGCCAAGGGGGCTCTGGAACCAGGCCTCGAAGGCATCACGCTGTAACGTATAGTTCCTTTTGCCGGCTCTGACCATGGCCAACCTCGATTGCGCGAGTCTCCAGGTGGGTGCATCTGACGAAATTTGGGCACCTACCCTCTATCCTTTATGATAACAGTCTACATCCGCCGACCGTAGCCAAAAGGTTCCTCATGTTTTCAATAGCTCCGATACCCGCTTTCAGCGACAACTATATCTGGTGCCTGGTCGATGAAGAAACCAACCGGGCCGCCATTGTCGACCCCGGCCAGGCCGAACCGGTCGAACGCTACCTACAGGAAAAAGGCCTGAAACTCGACATTATCCTGATTACCCACCATCACCCCGATCACGTCGGCGGCGTGGCCGAACTTGAGCGTAAATTTTCCCCCAACGAGATATACGGACCGAAGGACTCCCCCTTCCAGGGCATTACCCAGCCGTTGTCCGAAGGGGATACCGTGACCTGGCGACAAGTAACGTTCAGTGTCCTGGAAGTCCCGGGCCACACACTCGACCATATTGCCTATATTTCGGAACAGGACGTCATCGACGATGCGCCGGTACTGTTCTGTGGCGACACCCTGTTCGCCTGCGGTTGCGGTCGCCTGTTCGAGGGCACGCCCGCGCAGATGCGTCAGTCCCTCGCCAAATTGCGCGGCTTGCAGCCCAACGCCCGGGTCTACTGTGCCCATGAATATACGTTGGCGAACCTGCGCTTCTCCCGTGATCTTTTGCCTGAGGACGACGCACTGGAGGCCTTTGAAGTCTACTGTAAGCAGAAGAGGGAGAATGGTGCCCCCACCCTGCCGACTACCCTGGAAGAGGAAGCGGCCCTCAACCCTTTCCTGCGCTGGGACGATGAGGCCGTGATCAAGGCCGTCAGCAAGCGCGCAATCGATGTTGACAGCAAGCTCAGTGGCGACGACCGTGTTTTTGCCCAGGTCAGGCGGGCCAAGGATACGTTCTAGCTCGACGGGTTTGTCCACAGCCTCGACATCATAAACGCGTGAACCCCCTCTCATGTCTGCGACGCCCCGAAGGTCGACGTGCCTCTCGGGGTGAACAAAAGTGAGCCGACCTGCAGAAATAGTGATTTCCTATCTGTACGGGGCGTAACAAACGCTTTCTTGACCCCTTAAAAAGGGTTCCCATAGAATCCGGCGAGGTCTCGCTGCCGGTCGCAGCGCTCGGGGGCCTTGTCGTCAGGGCTTGGTACTGGCTCTCAAAATACGCTGCCCTTCGTCTTGCAGCACCACGATATCTCGGAAGAATTATGACAATGGCAAGACTGATCTCTGCCCTTCTTTTCGCGGTCCTTCTCGCGGGTTGCCAGGCGTTTCCTGGCCATAGCGAACAGGATGGCTCCCTCAGTGAAGGCGAACTCCTCGAATCCGAGCGCGTCTCGATTGCCGCCGGGGACGACGAACTGAAAGCGGCGATCGAGGGAGATACGCCCTCGGACGATACGACGGTCCTCGACGACGCCATTGAACCCTCACTTAAATCCCAGGCTGCCCGCGCCCGGGAACGTCTGGAACAGCCTACGGAAGAAAGCGTCGATGGCGACGAGGTAGCGCACGATCTTTGGAGCCGCCTCCGGAGCCAGTTCGCAATGGATCTGACCCTGGACAACGCGCGTATCGAGCAGCAGCTCAACTGGTACGTCAAGCATCCGCAATATATCGATCGCGTGGCCAAGCGCGCGCGCCGCTATCTCTACCACATCGTTACCGAAGTTGAAGCCCGCGACTTGCCGGGCGAGTTCGCCCTGCTACCGGTGGTTGAAAGCGCCTTCGACCCCTTCGCTTATTCCCACGGCCGGGCGGCCGGATTGTGGCAATTCATTCCGTCTACCGGACGCGTGTACGACCTCAACCAAAGCTGGTGGCACGACCAGCGTCGCGATGTGCTGTCGGCGACCAGCGGCGCTCTGGAATACCTGGATGCACTGAGCAGCCGCTTCGACGGCAACTACCTGCTAGGCCTGGCTTCATACAACAGCGGCGCCGGCACCGTCGGTCGCGCCATTCGCCGGAACGAGGCCCGCGGCCTGCCCACCGATTACTGGGCTCTCGATCTCCCGCGGGAAACTCGCGCCTACGTGCCCAAGCTGATTGCGATCTCCAAGATCATCCAAGACCCGGAAGCCTACGGTATTACCCTGCCGCCCATTCCGGACGAGCCCTACTTTGAAGTCGTCGATACCGGCTCGCAGATCGATCTGGCTCAGGCCGCCGACCTGGCTTCCGTGGACATCGAGGAAATTTACCTGCTGAACCCGGCCTACAACCGCTGGGCCACATCACCTGAAGGCCCACATCGCCTGCTGGTACCGGTGAAGAATGCCGAGCAATTCCGCAAGGGGCTGGAAGGACTGGACCCGGAAATGCGGGTCTCCTGGAAAAACTACAAGGTGCGCAGCGGCGACAGCCTGATCAAGATTGCCCGTCAGTTCGGAACCACCCCGGATGTGATCAAGCAAGTCAATCACATGCGCTCCAATCTCATCCGCGTCGACCAGCGCCTGCTTATCCCCACGTCGACCAAGGGCAACAATGCCTATGCGCTAAGCGCCAATGAGCGTTTGAAGGACAAGCAGGCTGCCGTCGGACGCCGTGCAGATGGAACTCGCATCGAACATCTCGTTCAAAGGGGGGACACCTTCTGGGACATAGCCCGGGATCACAACGTCAGTGTCCGTCAATTGGCAAAATGGAACGGCATGGCACCGGGTGACCCGCTGATGCCCGGCAGGAAGCTGGTGATCTGGTCCAAGGACGCACAAACCCAGCAGTTGGCTATGGCCAGCCGACGCGGCTCTTCCGATATGGTCCGAAAGGTCGGCTACCGGGTGCGTAAGGGCGACTCCCTGGCCCGCATCGCCAATCGCTTCAATGTAAATGTGAGGGATATCGCGAGCTGGAACAGCCTGGACATCAACAATTATCTGCAGCCCGGGCAAAGTCTGGTACTCTACGTCGATATTCGCCGAAGCCCCTGATCGTACACGAGGATTTGAAAGCTCGGACGTGACGGTCAGCCACCAGAAAAAGAGCGGAATCCATGATCAGATTTTCTCAGACCGTCATCGCCGTCTTCCTTTTTGTCATGGCTTCGGCCCTGCATGCAGCCGAAGCCGTTCACGGTTTCGCCATGCATGGCGCCCCTAAGTACGGTCCCGACTTCAAGCATTTTGACTACGTCAATCCCGACGCACCCAAGGGCGGCACCCTGAAACAGGGCGTGGTGGCTAACGGTTACGATTCCCTCAATCCGTTCCTGCTCAAGGGCGTTTCCGCCGCCGGCATCCAGGTCTATACCTACGACAGCCTGCTGATCGCTTCCGACGATGAGCCGTTCACCATGTACGGGCTCATTGCCGAGTCGCTCGAAACACCCGAAGATCGCTCCTACGTGACCTTCAATATCAATCCGGATGCCCGTTTTTCCGATGGCGAGCCGATCACTGCCGAAGATGTCGTCTTTACGTTCAACCTGCTCACAGAAAAGGGCCACCCCTTCTATCGTAACTACTACGCGGAAGTGGAAAAGGTAACGGCGGAAGGCAAACTGCGGGCCCGCTTCGACTTCGGCAAGACCCAGAATCGCGAACTCCCGCTAATACTGGGCCAGATGCCTATCCTGCCCAAGCACTACTGGGAAAAGCACGAGTTCGAGGAGTCCGGCCTGACGATTCCGGTTAGCAGCGGACCGTATACCATCGCTAGCTTCGACGCCGGTCGGTCGATCACCTATAAGCGCAACCCGGATTACTGGGCCAAGGACCTACCCGTCAATGTAGGCCGCCATAACTTCGAGCAGGTACGCTACGACTACTATTCGGACGACACGGTCGCCCTGGAGGCATTCAAGGCTGGCATCTACGATTTCCGCCTGGAATCCTCGGCCAAGAACTGGGCCACAGCCTATGCTTCGGATGCCCTTCAAGAGGGCCGGATCGTTAAGCAGGCCGTTCATCACGGCCGCCCGGTGGGCATGCAGGCGTTCATCATGAACACCCGCAAACATCCCTTTGATAACCGCAAGGTCAGGGAAGCGCTCGCCTACGGCTTCGACTTTGACTGGGCCAACGAAAACCTGTTCTACGGCCAGTACACCCGCACAGACAGCTACTTCGAGAATAGCGAGCTGGCCTCCAGCGGTCTCCCCGAGGGTGATGAACTGGCACTGCTCGAGCCCTATCGGGAACAGCTTCCCTCCGAGGTCTTCGACGAGGAATACCATCCGCCGTCAACCACCGGCGGAACGACCCTGCGCGACAACCTGCGCACGGCCATGACGCTCCTGAATGAAGCCGGCTACGAGATCAAGAACGGTAAGATGGTCGAAACCGAAACCGGCAAGCCGCTGCGCTTCGAGATCCTGCTGCACCAGAAAACCTTCGAGCGTGTCGTCCTACCCTTCAAACAGAACCTGGGACGACTCGGTATCGATGTGGATGTTCGCCTGATCGACACGAATCAATATGTCCAACGGGTGCGTAACTTCAACTACGACATGGTCGTACTGAGCCTCGGCCAATCCGACTCTCCCGGCAACGAACAGCGGGACTACTGGCATTCTTCAAACGCAGACAGTCCGGGCACGCGTAACTACATGGGTGTGAGCGACCCCGTGGTGGACGACCTGGTGGCAAAGGTTATCCAGGCGCCGGACCGCGAATCCCTCGTCACCCGGACCCGCGCGCTCGACCGAGTGCTGCTCTGGGGCCACTACGTGGTTCCGCAATGGCACCTCGCTGTCGACCGCATTGCCTACTGGCATCATCTTGCGCGACCGGATGAGACACCCAAATCCGGCATCGACCTGTCCCGCTGGTGGGTCAAACCCTGAGCATCAACTCCCCAGGAGGATCTGCTGACTGATGGGTGTTTACATCCTCAGGCGACTGTTGCTGATCGTTCCCACGCTGATCGGCATCATGCTGCTGAATTTCGTGATCGTTCAGGCGGCGCCCGGCGGCCCGATCGAACAACTGGTTGCTGAAATGGAAGGCATGGGTGGCGGCAGCCTGGAACGGGCTACCGGCGGTGGCGGCATGGAAGTCAGCGAAGGTGGGGAATCCCGGGGAGCGAAAGGCTTACCGCCAGAGTTGCTGAAGGAAATCGAAACCCTCTACGGATTCGACAAGCCGCCCCACGAACGTTTTCTCAAGATGCTGGGCGACTACGCCACCTTCGATTTCGGCGAAAGTTTCTACCGCGATCGGACGGTCATCGAACTGATTATCGACAAGCTACCGGTATCCATCTCTCTCGGCCTGTGGTCGACACTCCTCATCTACCTGATCTCGATACCCCTGGGGATCAAGAAGGCCGTCACCGATGGCAGTCGTTTCGATGTCTGGACCAGCTCGGTCATTATCGTTGGCTATGCCATTCCGGGATTCCTGTTTGCCATCCTGCTTATCGTGCTGTTTGCCGGTGGCAGCTACTGGGACTGGTTCCCGCTCCGGGGATTAACATCGCCTAACTTCGATGAACTCAACTGGTACGAGAAAATCGGCGATTATTTCTGGCACCTGGCGCTACCGGTAACCGCCAACGTGATCGGCGGTTTCGCCACCCTGACGTTGCTGACCAAAAATTCCTTCCTCGACGAAATTGGCAAGCAGTATGTGGTGACCGCCCGCGCCAAGGGTCTCGAGGAGCGGCGTATCCTTTACGGCCATGTGTTTCGCAATGCCATGCTGATCGTCATCGCCAGCCTGCCGGGGCTGCTGGTTTCGCTGTTTTTTACCGGCTCACTGCTGATCGAAGTGATCTTCTCGCTCGACGGCCTGGGACTGCTAGGCTTCGAGGCCGCGCTGAACCGGGATTATCCGGTGATCTTCGGCACCCTCTACATCTTTACTCTCATGGGGCTGGTACTGAAACTGATCAGCGATCTCACATACGTGCTGGTCGATCCACGCATCGACTTCGAAAGCAGGGAGGGCTGACGTGGCATCGTTCGAGCTATCCCCGATCCAGCGCCGCCGGCTGCAGAATTTCCGTAACAATCGCCGTGGGTTCTGGTCGCTGTGGGTATTCCTGGCCCTTTTCCTGGTTACGCTGTTTGCCGAATTCGTCGCCAACGACAAGCCATTGGTCGTCAGTTATCAGGACGAGCTCTACTTTCCGGTATTTGAAGTCGTCAACGAGGAAGCCTTCGGCGGCTTCCTGCCCACTGAAGCAGACTACCGGGACGCGTTCATTGCTGACGAAATCAATGCCAATGGCTGGATGCTCTGGCCCCCCATTCGCTTCAGCTATAACACCATCAATTACGACCTCAAGGTGCCCTCACCCGCGCCGCCGTCCGCAATCAACTGGCTGGGCACGGACGATCAGGGCCGGGACGTCATGGCCAGGTTGATTTACGGCTTCAGGATCTCCGTGCTCTTTGCACTGACGCTGACCTTCTTTAGTTGCGTCGTAGGCGTGATCGTCGGTGCACTCCAGGGGTTCTATGGCGGGAAGGTGGACCTGTTTGGCCAGCGCTTCGTGGAGATCTGGTCAGGGCTCCCGGTGCTCTACCTACTGATCATCCTATCCAGCATCGTGCAGCCCAATTTCTGGTGGCTGCTGGGCATCATGCTGTTGTTCAGCTGGATGGGGCTCGTGGATGTGGTGCGAGCGGAATTCCTGCGTGCTCGCAACTTTGAATACGTGCGCGCGGCCCGAGCGCTGGGGTTGGGTAACCGCAAAATCATGTTCCGACACATGCTGCCCAATGCCATGGTGGCAACGATCACCTTTGTCCCCTTTATCCTCACCGGCGCCATAACCGGCCTCACCTCCCTCGACTTCCTGGGTTTCGGTCTGCCACCCGGCTCCCCGTCGCTCGGCGAGCTTATCGCCCAGGGAAAGGCCAACCTTCATGCGCCCTGGCTCGGTATCTCAGCCTTCGTCACCCTGGCGATCATGCTGACGCTGCTGGTCTTTATCGGCGAGGCGGTGCGAGATGCATTCGACCCGAGGAAGAACTGATATGGCCGACTTTCTCGACGTCCGCAACCTGTCCATAGCCTTTCATGGCAATCAGGTGGTGAACAATGTCAGCTTCAAGGTGCCAGCGGGGCGAACGGTGGCCCTGGTTGGCGAGAGCGGGTCCGGCAAATCCGTTACGGCGCTTTCGATCCTGCGCTTGCTGGACGAACGCCACGCCACCTATCCCACCGGTGAAATCCATCTTGAGGGAGAGAACCTGCTCAGGGCCAAGCCTCCGCGCATGCGCCAGATACGCGGCAGGCGCATCAGCATGATCTTTCAGGAGCCCATGACCTCCCTGAACCCGCTGCACACCGTGGAGAAGCAAATTGGCGAAACCCTTGCGCTGCATCAGGGTATGCGACCCAACCAGGCGCGCAAGCGCACGGTGGAACTGTTGTCCCTCGTAGGCATTCCCGATCCTGAACAGCGATTGAATTACTACCCGCACCAGCTGTCCGGTGGCCAGAAGCAGCGGATCATGATCGCCATGGCCCTCGCCAACGAGCCGGACCTGTTGATTGCCGACGAACCCACCACGGCGCTGGATGTTACCGTGCAGAGACAGGTGCTCGAACTGCTGCGGGATCTCCAGGCCAGGATGGGCATGGCTGTCCTGCTCATTACCCATGACCTGTCGATTGTTCGACATTACGCGGATGACGTGGTCGTCATGCAGCAGGGGCATGTCATGGAAGCCGGACCGACCAGCCAGATCTTCAAGGAGCCCGATACGTCCTATACCCGCATGCTACTGAATGCAGATCCGGGCGATCCACCACCACCCGTGGCTGGCGATAATGACACCCTGCTGCGGATGGAAGGTGTCAACGTACGCTTCCCGATTACCAAGGATTTCCTCGGACGCCCCAAGACGTTCCTGCATGCGGTCAACGACGTCAGCCTCACACTGCGGACCGGCGAGACCCTGGGCATTGTCGGCGAGAGCGGCAGCGGCAAGACAACGCTCGGCATGGCCCTGCTTAAACTGACCCAGTGCGACGGCAGGATCCATTTCGAGGATCGCTCTATCGGCGAGCTCAACCAGAGGCAGTTCAAGCCGTTGCGGGGAGATATCCAGATTGTCTTCCAGGATCCCTACGGCAGTCTGAGTCCGCGCATGTCGGTCGGTGAAGTCGTTGGTGAGGGGCTGGACATTCACTTCCCGGACGAAAAGCACCGTCACGAGGAGATGATCATCCAGGCCCTGACGGATGTGGGACTCGACCCGGAAACCCGGCACCGCTACCCCCATGAATTTTCCGGCGGGCAACGCCAGCGTATCGCTATCGCTCGAGCGCTAGTACTCCACCCTAAATTGATCGTATTGGACGAGCCGACATCCGCTCTCGACAGAACGGTGCAAAAGCAGGTCATCGAGCTCCTGCGTTCCCTGCAACAACGCTATGGACTAAGCTATCTTTTCATCAGCCACGACCTTGCCGTCGTGCGGGCACTAAGTCACCGCGTGCTTGTACTGAAATCCGGGCAGGTTGTGGAGTACGGTGAGGCTAAACAGGTGCTGGGCGCGCCACAGGCAGATTACACACGCCAATTGCTGGAGGCCGCTTTCTTCTACCAGGGCAAACCCGATGAATCCATCGGCACCTAAGAGTGACACGGCTGTAGTCCTCGACACCTTAGACGAATAGCGACTTATACGATCTGCGCCGATCGGTGAAAATGCGTCCTACAAGTGAATCAGGAGATCATTCATGGGAATTCTCAAAGGAAAGCGGGCCCTCATCGTCGGGGTGGCCAGCAAGCACTCGATTGCACACGGTATTGCCGAAGTCTTCCACCAGCAAGGTGCCGAGCTGGCTTTCACCTACCAGAACGAGAAGCTCAAGTCCCGGGTCGAAGATTTCGCCAAGGGCTGGGGTAGCGAGCTGACCTTTCCCTGCGATGTCGCCAATGACGACGAAATCGAAGCGGTCTTCACAGAGCTGGGCAAGCACTGGGACAAGATCGACATTATCGTCCACGCCGTCGGCTTTGCTCCGGCACATGAGTTGAACGGCAACTACGTAGACGTGACCACTCGTGACGGCTTCAAGATGGCCCACGATATCAGCTCCTATAGCTTCGTGGCCCTGGCCAAGGCCGCCCGCGGGATGCTCACCGACACCAGTTCCCTGCTGACGCTGACCTATCTCGGTGCCGAGCGGGTTCTGCCCAACTACAACGTCATGGGCCTTGCGAAGGCGTCCCTGGAAGCCAACGTGCGCTACATGGCTGCCGGCCTCGGGCCCGACGGCGTGCGCGTCAACGGTATTTCCGCCGGTCCGATCAAGACCCTCGCCGCTTCCGGCATCAAGAGCTTCCGCAAGATGCTTTCGGAAAACGCCAACCGGGCGCCGCTCAAGCGCAATGTCACCACTGAAGAAGTCGGTAACTCTGCCGCTTTCCTGTGCTCCGACATGGCCAGTGGTATTACCGGCGAGATCCTCTATGTCGATGCCGGCTTCAATATCACCGGCATGGGCGCGCTGGAAGAATAATCGCCACGTCGCAAGAGTCATGGCCTCTTCAGCTGAAGGCCATGGCTCACATCTTCCCTAACGTTTCCGCAGTATTGCCCCCTTCCCTGTTTGTCGAACTCCATCACTGTTCCGAACTGTAAAGTTAAGTAACCTCGGCGCATGTTGACAGGAGTCCTCCACATGCGTTCGACCTTCCGCTTCCTTGCTCTACTAGCCGTTGCTGCCACCTTATTTCTGTCAGGCTGTTCGAGTGTGGGCTCCGCCATGAAGGCAAGCCCGTCGCTGGCCAACGCTGCCGGCTTGGCGGATATTCCGATGCCATACCTGGAAGAGCGCTATGTGAATGAAGATTCCCGGTTCATCGACGTCAACGGCTATCGCATCCACTACCGCGATCAGGGCGAGGGCGAAACCATCATCCTGCTTCACGGCATCTTCTCGTCACTGCAGACCTGGGACGCCTGGGTGGCGGAACTGAGCCGCAGCCACCGGGTCATTGCCCTGGATATGCCCGGCTTTGGCATGACCGGGGGGCCGGAGAACCTGGACGATTTCGACGAGGACAATATCGTCAATACCTTCGCCAAGTTCGTGGAGCATCTGGATCTGGAGAACTTTACCCTGGCGGGCAATTCGTTTGGTGGCTACGTTGCGGCGCGCTACGCAGCCCAATACGGCAATCGTGTCGACCGCCTGATCCTGGTGGATCCCTTGGGTTATCCTCAGGAAACACCCCTGCTCATGAATCTGGGCACCGCCTTTCCCTTTAACTTTCTGGGGAACTACGTGCAGCCCCCGCTCATCGTTACGCTCTCACTGCGCAATGCCTACGGCGATCCACGGCGCATGCAGGATAAGGACGTTTATCGCTACGTTCACA
This sequence comes from Marinobacter nanhaiticus D15-8W, assembly GCF_036511935.1. Lineage (NCBI taxonomy): Bacteria > Pseudomonadati > Pseudomonadota > Gammaproteobacteria > Pseudomonadales > Marinobacteraceae > Marinobacter > Marinobacter nanhaiticus. The sequence continues at coordinate 2,878,015 of NZ_AP028878.1, forward strand.
TGGCCCAGCGTCCGGGAGCCAAGCCAATCTATATGAAAACCCTCGAGATGGTGGAAGAACGGACAGAGAACGAAGCGCCCTTACCTTTCTATCGTATTGCCGCCCCCACGCTGCTCATGTGGGGCAAAGATGACAGTTGGGTTCCGGTGGAGCTGGCCACACACTGGTTGAATGACCTGAGCCACGCCCGCCTTGTCACCTATGAAGGGGTTGGGCATATGCCGATGGAAGAAGCGCCTGATGAGACCCTGAGGGACGTGAGGCGCTTTCTCACGAATGGTTTGGCGGTATTTCCTGAACCGGCTGGCGATATCGACGAGGGGGTCGCGCAGGCGAACTAGGCAGTTGGGCGCTTTTTCCGATAACACCGTTTTTACGTTCAAACAGCAGCAGATAACGATGTCATGCGAGTCGGTACGCCCAGGCTGAGTCAGTCCTCTTCGAGTGCCTGCGCCATGGTTTCGAGCCACTCCAGCACCGCCGTGTCATCGGACTCGAGCACATGCAATCCAACCTGCCACAAGCCATCGTCACAGGCCCTGCACCAGACCACCTCGACCATGAGGGTATAGGCCGCTTTCGCACCGTTGCGGAATAGCTCCACATAGGCCGGCAGGATCGCTCCTTCGGTCACCTCCTCTCTTGCGACCACGCGGATACCTGTAGCGGAGAGGTCACTGGTATAACACGTAGTGACGCGGGCTTCGCGGCCTTCGTCCGGATCCGGAGATTCCAGCTCCAGGTTAACCGTGACCCGTCCTGTCAGCCGGAATTCTCGACGCTGCTCCCTATCGGTTTCAGGCTCATTGCCGAAACTGTAATCGCCGGAGCTACCAAAGCCACCAACAGTCATGATCGACCTACCCTGATTCGCCCAACCACACGCGAAAGCGTATCTTCGAATTCGGCCTCGCTGCTCATGACGCGGGCCTGGCCCTTGACGAGGGCGTCAACGAGTCCATCGACCGTCATTTCTGTCCGATTCAACCCCAGACGGTCAACAAAAACCAGTTTACCGGTCGCATTGAGACGCACGGCGAGCTTCAGCTTGCGCGGCTCGGACGGCTCGTCCTCGGTCAGCACCTCGCTGGCGACCGCTATCCAGCCACCCAACTTGAGACTGTCCACCTGCGCACGCGCCGCTGTCAGTCTCTCTTTCTCCAGGCGTACCTGTTCGGCTTCTTCCCGTGCCCTGGCTGCCGCCGCCTCCGCCGCCCTCGCTTCGGCTTCTTCCGCCTGGAGACGGGCCTCCTCTTCCTGGCGCCGCTGCTCCGCTACCTCCCGCTCTGCACGGACCTTTGCCGCCTGGGCCTCGGCTTTCTCCCGTGCTGCGCGACGTTTGACGAGCTGCGACCGCAGCACCTGCTCCATTGCCTTGACCGTCTCGCTGACAACGTCGGCAAAGTGATTGATGTCCGGCAAGCTGCGAATTCGTCCCCGAGCCAGGGCATCCTGGAACTCGGTCCAGTCCATAAGGCCCAGCTTGACGCCCTCGCCGTTGGTCCAAAGCACTTCGAGGGAATCCGTCAGGAAGGCGAAGAAATAGAGACGTTGTTCCTGGGCCCCTTCACCTTCGACGAACCAACGCCCCCGGTATACTTCGACGTCGCCCTCGTTCACTTTCGGCGGATTCAGCCAGCGAGTCTCGTAGGTATACCCGGCCACCGGCTCAAGCTCCACTGGCGTGCCCCGCAGACGAGCAACCATGGTGAGTTCGATACCCTGCAGTGCATTTTCCGGCAGCGGATCCTTGTTGACCCGCGACCAGACTTCGCCGATCTTGTCGCCCAACTGCTCACCGACCTGGTAGAGCTTGTCACGATCTTGATCCGATAAGCGCGGGTCCGAAACCCAGATCATCCATTCGAGAAGTTTGGCGGCATGGCGCGCATTGTCGCTGGCCATACCCTTTGCCCATATCACCTGCCGCAGCAAGGCCAGCCAATAGTTGTCGATAAAATGGGTGACGGCCGGCGGCAACTGGCGATTGCCCAGCGCTCGGCCGACCAGAGCCCTGGCGATTTTCTCCGCTGATCGTTGGCGAGCTGCGCCCTTTTCGGTTTCCAGCAAGCGCTGTCTCAGACGATCAATTCGCCCTTCTTTCTGGGCCTGGTCCTTTTGCCAGTCTTTGGCAAAGCGCTCGAACGGCTCGAGGGTGCGTTCGGCGAAACACTGGTCGACCACCTGGACCAAGGTATCCAGCCAGTTCAGGAGCTGACGGGCGGCGCGTCCGCCGGAATCACTCCAGCCGCGCAGTGTATGCAGGCTATCAAGCCAGTTATGTACGGGGCTGGCATCACCGACAGCGTCGGAACCCTGTTCATGGATCTGCCAGGCCAGGAGGAAGCGCAGTCGAGCAGTGCGCTGAACGAGGGTCGCGTGGAGCCCGGACTTCTGCAGGAATACGTCCATGATGCGGTCGGCGAGATAAGCCGCATTCACCTGGCGTACCGACCAGGTCATGGCGCCGGTGTCGAGCATGTCCACCACACGTTCGTCACGCTGGTCCTGCCAATAGGCGTGTAGCAATGGAACCCAGTCCGGCACGGCATCTTCACTCGGTCGGGTCACCGGATAAGGCAGCTCAGGCACCCGAATACCCTTGAGAATCGCCTGAATAACATCCGGGCTGGATGGGGCGCCACCCGCGATTTGGGCCCGTTTCTGAACCATGTAGATCAAGTTTCCTGTTGAGCCTGCGCCATTCCGTTGGCGTGAGCATTACCGAGAGGGCTGGGATCCTTCTTGCGCAAGACCGGCCATTGCAGCACGCATCGACGAATTCGTCCACCAGACTTATCATCGGAGGCTTCCTTATCAATGCAGTGTTAACCTCGGATGAATTGCATTGGAGGCGCTTATATCGCAGTATAACTGCCCCTTTCCGTAACTCGATAATAACGACGGCAGAGACCGTGACGGGGTGTAACCGGAAACGCCTCAGGAAGGTTATCAAGCCCCCCTCACGATGCAACACACCATGTTAATCGGTGATGCGAAACTGCTGATTGTGGAGAAGACAACGACCATGTCTCAAAAGCAGCTTGAAAACATCAACGTCGCCAGCCAGGAGGCGTTGATCACCCCCGAAGCCCTGAAACAGGAAATGCCCCTGTCCGACAAGGCTGCCGAAACCGTAGCCGCTGGCCGGGAAACCATCAACAACATCCTCGATGGCAAGGATCACCGGATTTTCGTCGTTGTCGGCCCTTGTTCCATCCACGATGTGAAGGCCGCGCACGAGTATGCGCAAAAGCTCAAGGCATTGGCCGACGAGATCGGCGACACCGTGTATATCGTGATGCGAGTCTACTTCGAGAAGCCTCGAACGACGATCGGCTGGAAAGGCCTGATCAACGACCCTCACCTGAACGACTCGTTCGACATCGAGCAGGGCCTGCATATCGGTCGTCGCCTACTACTGGATATTGCGGAACTGGGTCTGCCGGCGGCGACTGAAGCGCTTGATCCGATCTCGCCCCAGTACCTGCAGGACACGATTTCCTGGTCGGCCATTGGCGCCCGGACTACCGAGTCCCAGACCCATCGTGAGATGAGTAGTGGCCTGTCCATGCCGATCGGCTTCAAGAACGGGACCGATGGCAGTCTCGACGTGGCCGTCAACGCCATGAAGTCCGTCTCACACCCCCATAGTTTTCTGGGCATCGACCAGAAAGGCCAGGTGTCGATCGTCCGTACCCGCGGCAACGCCTATGGCCACGTGGTCCTGCGCGGCGGTGGCGGCAAACCGAACTACGACTCCGTAAGCATCGCCCTGTGCGAGCAGGAACTGGAGAAGGCCGGCCTGCGCAACGCGCTGGTGGTGGATTGCAGTCACGCCAACTCGAACAAGGATCCAGGCATCCAGCCCCTGGTCGTCCAGGACGTAGCCCACCAGATAATGGAAGGTAACACCTCAATCCTCGGATTGATGGTGGAAAGCCACCTCAACTGGGGTAATCAGTCCATCCCCGAGAACCTGGCCGACCTGAAGTACGGCGTATCGATCACCGACGCCTGTATCGACTGGCCGACGACCGAGAAGACGCTGCGGGAGCTGCGTGACAAGCTGAAGGATGTCTTGCCTAAGCGGGCGGCTCAATAGCCCGCCCGCGCGCTACCAACGTAGGTCGGGTTAGCAACGCGTAACCCGACATGGAGTTCCGGTGTTACCCACAAGTGGTGTCTGGAAGAGGCTTGTCGGGTTACGCGTTGCTTTTACGCCCTTGGGTGAACCCGACCTACTTTTAGGTATTGAGCTGAACACGCCGTTAAACGGACTGCCCAATCCAGTCCAGCTTATCCCGAAGCTTCACCACCTCGCCGATAACAATCAACGTTGGCGCTTTCACCTCGCTGGCCTCGACCTTTTCCACGATGGAATCGATCTGCCCTGTCACGACTACCTGTTCCGGCGTGGTACCCTTGGAAACCAGTGCTACCGGCATATCCGCCGGCATCCCGTGGGCGACCAATTCCCGCACGATAATCGGGAGGCCGACGAGGCCCATGTAAAACACCAGGGTCTGGTTGTTTTGAACGAAATCCTTCCACGGCAGGTCGCAGGTATCGTTCTTGAGATGGCCCGTTACAAAACGAACGGATTGCGCATAATCGCGGTGTGTTAGCGGAATGCCAGCATAGGCAGAGCAACCGGAGGCCGCCGTTATACCAGGCACCACCTGAAAGGCAACGCCAGCTTCGGCCAGGGTTTCTATTTCCTCGCCACCACGCCCGAAAATGAAAGGGTCCCCCCCTTTCAATCGGACCACGGTCCGCCCTTTCCTGGCCAGTTCCACCAGACGTTCGTTGATCTCATGCTGAGGCAGTGTGTGGTTCGAGCGCTGTTTGCCGACATGGATCATTTCGGCGTCGGCGCGGACACGCGCCAGGATTTCCCTCGATACCAAACGGTCGTATAGCACCACATCCGCTTGGGCGATAATTCGGAGGGCCTTGAGGGTCAGTAGGTCAGGATCGCCGGGACCGGCGCCGACAAGGAAGACTTCGCCACGCCCCGAGCCTGACGCGGCCTTGCGGATCGCACTCTCAAGGGAATCGGACAAATCCGAGGCGGGCATTTGATGCGCGCGGGCGACCAGGTTGCCATCCAACAACTGGTACCAGAAGCTCCGGCGCTGATGCGGCGTGGTCAGGCGGTCGGACAGATCGCCCTTACGCGTCATCTGCTGGAGCACATTGCCCAACCCTTCCGGCAACAGCGTATCCAGCTTTTGCCGCAGCCAACTGGCTACCGTGGGCCAACGGCCCCCGGTATCGACGGTGATGCGCAGCGGGCCCCGCTGGAGCGTCGCCGGAAACTGCACCTGCGCCCGGGGGTGATCCACCGGCGACCACACCGGCAAGCCTTCTTCCACCCGAGCAATCCAAGCCGCATCATCTTCGACTACACCGGTATCGATCAACAGCAAGCCATAATCGGCCCCAACAAGGGGGGTACCGGCCGCGGGAATATCCGCCACGACGCTCGAAGGGGGCGCCTCGTCGGGCAATTCATCGTGACCGATCCAGACAATGCGTGCACCCTGCTCCGCGCACGCGCGCGCCTTCGCCAACAAACGTGGGCCGATGCCAATACAACCGACGACCGGATGATCGATCCTGAGAGAAACCGTGAGGGTCACTGCAAACTCCTTAATGCCCTACCCTCGCTACGGCCGGCACGATCGACCTTCAGCACGGTCGATCCCCGCGTCGAGGGCTTCAAGGCCGTATTACGTCGATGCCGCCCATGTAGGGCTGTAGTACTTCCGGAATACGGATGCTGCCGTCGGCCTGCTGGTAATTCTCCATGACGGCGATCAGCGCCCGCCCAACCGCCAGCCCAGAGCCGTTCAAGGTATGCACGAATTCCGGCTTTCCGGTTTCCGGGTTGCGCCAACGCGCCTGCATGCGACGCGCCTGGAAATCCCGGGTGTTGCTGCAGGAGGAAATCTCCCGGTATTTACCCTGCCCCGGCAGCCACACTTCCAGGTCATAGGTTTTCGCTGCGGAGAAGCCAATATCACCGCCGCAGAGGGCCACAACCCGGTATGGCAGTTCCAGCTTCTGCAGGATCTTCTCCGCATGCCCGGTCAGCTGCTCCAGCGCCTCATCGGAATCTTCCGGACGCACCACGTGAATCAATTCCACCTTGTCGAACTGGTGCTGCCGTATCATGCCCCGAGTGTCGCGACCGTATGATCCCGCTTCGCTGCGGAAACACGGGGTATGACAAACCATCCGCAAGGGCAACTCCTCGGGCTTGAGGATGCTGTCGCCGACCAGGTTGGTGGCGGGCACCTCCGCCGTCGGGATCAGGTAGAGGGGATGTTCACCCTCCATCTTGAACAGGTCTTCCTCGAATTTCGGCAACTGACCGGTGCCATACAGCGTATTTGCATTAACCAGGTACGGCAGGTAGGTCTCGGAATAACCGTGCTCGTCCGTGTGGGTGTTGAGCATGAATTGCGCCAGTGCACGATGCAGGCGAGCCACCGGACCACGCATCACCGCGAACCGGGATTGCGCCAGTCGGCCGGCTGTCTCGAAATCCAGGCCGTGAACGCCCTGCCCGAGATCCACATGGTCCTTTGGCTCGAAATCGAACGCCGGCACGTTGCCCCAGGTCCGAAGCTCGACATTGTCGTCTTCGTCCTTGCCTTCCGGGACACTGTCGTCCGGGACATTCGGGATGCCGGACAGGAACGCATTGAGCTCTTCCTGCAGCGCCCGCAGTTCATCTTCCGCATCCCCACGCTGCCGTTTGAGATCTTCGACCGCATCCAGCAGCGGCTGGATATCTTCACCGGCCGCCTTGGCCTTGCCGATCGCCTTCGATCGCTTGTTCTGCTCGCTCTGGAGTTCTTCAGTCCTGACCTGGAGAGACCGGCGACGGGATTCCAGGGACTGGAAAGCCTCCACATCGAAGGTGTAGTTGCGCACGGCAAGTCGGCGGGCAATGTCTTCAGTCTGGTTCCGAACACGTTTGGGATCGAGCATGATCGTCCTGTTAACTTCTGGTGATTTGCGAGGCTTGAACAGCTTTTGGTCGCTCAGAAAGCCGGGAGCTGACCCAGGAGCTATTCATAGACTCCCTGGAATGTCGCCTGCATCCGTGCCTACCGGAAGCTGCCGCCTGGAACAGACTCCCAACCTACAGAGCGCGACGTTGCGCATAGTATACCTTCAGGAATTTCATGTACCACCGGCACAGACGATATGCGGCGATGGATTTACGTCAGGACGACGCCTTGCCGGAATCCGGTGTATCGGAAGGATAACGCTGCTCGCTGGCCGCGGCGTTGCGGGCATCGAGCCAGTCCCGTTTTTCCCGCAGCTTGATCTCCAGGCCGCGCGGAACGGGTTGGTAATAACGTACTTTAGAAATCGCCTCCGGTAAATAGGCCTCCCCGGCGGCAAATGCATCAGGTTCGTCATGGGCGTAGCGGTATTCCTTACCGTGACCCATGGACTTGAGCAGTGATGTCGGCGCATTACGCAGGTGAACCGGCACTTCGTAATCGGGCTGTTGGCGGATATCGGCCACGCAGCGGTTATAGGCGTTATACACCGCGTTGCTTTTCGGCGCCAAGGCCAGATAGGTCACCGCCTGCGCCAGCGCAAGCTCGCCTTCGGGGGACCCCAACCGTTCCTGGGTGTCCCAGGCGTCGAGTGTAAGGCGCAGGGCGCGGGGATCCGCATTGCCGATATCCTCACTGGCGATACGCACCAGGCGCCGGGCGACGTAGATTGGATCGCATCCGCCATCGAGCATGCGGCACATCCAGTACAGCGAAGCGTCCGGGTCGGAACCCCGTACCGACTTGTGCAACGCGGAAATCTGATCGTAGAACACGTCGCCGCCTTTATCGAAACGGCGCAGGCTGGACTGCATGACCTGTTCCAGCATGTCTTCGGTCAGCTCGGCAATACCGTCTACTTCTTCTGCAAGGTCGGATGAGACTTCCAGAATATTCAGGGCGCGTCGGGCATCACCGTCTGCAGCGGCAGCAATCATCTCCAACAGAGGTTCAGGCACCCGGAGCTGACCATTCAGGCCATGCTCGCTCTCGAGTGCCCGCCGGAGCAGTCCTATCAATTCGTCCGGTTGCAAATGCTTGAGCACATAGACGCGCGTGCGGGACAGCAAGGCACTGTTGAGCTCGAAGGAAGGATTCTCGGTTGTGGCACCGACAAAAATAACGGTGCCGTCCTCGATATGCGGCAGGAAAGCGTCCTGCTGGCTCTTATTGAAACGATGGACCTCGTCCACAAACAGCAGCGTGTCGCGCCCCTCGACCTGCTTCCGGTTGCGGGCGCGCTCTACGGCATCACGGATATCCTTTACACCACTCAAAACGGCAGAGAGGCTTTCAAAGGTAATATCGGCGGTATCCGCCAGGAGCTTGGCAAACGTTGTTTTACCCACACCCGGCGGCCCCCAGAGGATCATCGAATGCAGTTGGCCATCTTCCACCGCCCGACGTAGCGGCTTGCCCGGTCCAACCAGGTGCTGCTGGCCGGCGTATTCATCCAGGGTTCGCGGCCGCATTCGGGCCGCCAGCGGCTGGAAGCCGCGGGATTCCTCGAACAGGCCGCCTTGCATTACTGGGCACTCGTAATGACGTCCACCGAGTCCGGATAATCCATCTCGAAGACCTCGTTGGACACGGGCTCGTTCACCTTGACGTCCTGAAAGCTGAGGATGCTGACCTGGTCCAGCGAATCACGTAGCCGCATCTCGCTAAGGACACCATCGCGGAAGCGCAGGCGCAGGGAAAGGAACAGGGAATCCGGATTCTTCGGCTCGAGGATAAACTCTTCGCCCATTGAGGCGCCTTCAGGACGGGACACGCTGTAGGCTTCCTCAAGGTGATCAACCTGACCGCTGAGCAGCAACGCCGGGGTCGATGTCATCTGCTCATCCATGGGCTTGATAGTCACCTGCTCCAGATCGGGGTCATATACCTCGACCTTCTCGCCGTCGGCCACGATAGTCTGGGCAAAAGGCGTCTCCGCTTTCCAATAGAACAACCCCGGGCGCTTTGCCTTGAGCTCGCCACGGGATTCCTGGACCTTATTGCCAGTACCGTCCACGACAATCTGGATAAAATCCGCCTGATACGAACGGTACTGTTTCAGCTTCTCGGCCAGCGCCTGGGTCGCGGAAGTATCCGCCATCGCGGCCGATACCAAGGCGAAGCTGATAACCAGTACGCCGGTGAGGCGTGCAAGGAAGGTTCTCATGCGCACAAACAACTCCTAATCTCGCGGGGGTGGCGGCGCCAGGACTTCCCGGGCACCGTTATGGCCGGCGGCACTGACCACGCCGGAGGCCTCCATGGCATCAACCAGATTGGCCGCCCGGTTGTAGCCGATCTTGAACTTTCTTTGCACCGAAGAAATGGACACCCGACGCCCTTCCGTAACGAAGGCCACAGCCTCATCGTAGAGCGCGTCGCCCTCGCTATCGCCACCGCCTTCGGACAAGCTGGGCACACCGGGCAGGCTCTCACCCTCAGCGCCGCTCAGCACGTCGTCGACATAGACCGGCTCGCCCCGCTCCTTCCAGGCGCTGACAATACGATGCACCTCGTCATCGTCGACAAAGGCACCGTGGACACGTACCGGCAGTCCGGATCCCGGCGGGAGATAAAGCATGTCACCATGGCCCAACAGCTGCTCCGCACCGCCTTGGTCAAGCACCGTACGGGAATCGATCTTGGACTGGACGGAGAAGGAAATCCGGGTCGGGATGTTGGCCTTGATCAGGCCGGTGATGACGTCGACAGACGGCCGCTGGGTTGCCAGGATCAGGTGGATACCGGCCGCTCGCGCCTTCTGGGCGATCCGGGCAATCAACTCTTCCACCTTCTTGCCGACGATCATCATCATGTCGGCAAACTCGTCGATCACCACCACGATGAACGGCAGTGGCTCCAGTTCGGGCCGAGCCTGCTCGTCGTTATCGAGGTACTCATCGGGTTTCCAAAGCGGGTCGACTATCGGCTCACCGGCTTCCGCGGCATCTTTCACCTTGCGGTTGAAACCCGCCAGGTTACGCACGCCGAGCGCAGCCATCAGTCGATACCGGCGTTCCATTTCCGCTACGCACCAGCGCAATGCGTTGGCTGCCTCCTTCATATCGGTAACGACCGGGGCAAGAAGGTGCGGGATGCCGTCGTAGATACTCAGTTCGAGCATCTTCGGGTCGACCATGATAAAGCGGACCTCATCGGGTGTAGCCTTGAGCAGCATGCTCAGGATCATGGCGTTCACGCCGACGGATTTACCGGAACCGGTGGTACCCGCCACCAACAGATGAGGCATCTTTCCGAGATTGGCCGTCATCGGATTGCCACCAATGTCGTTACCCAGTGCCAGGGTCAGTGGCGACGACGACTCCTCGTAGGTCTTGGACGAGAGCACCTCGCGAAGGCGAACCATCTCCCGTTCTTCGTTGGGAATCTCGATACCGACCACAGATTTGCCGGGAATAACCTCGACCACACGCACGCTGATAACCGCCAATGAGCGCGCCAGGTCTTTCGCCAGGTTTGAAATGCGACTGACCTTCACGCCCGGTGCAGGCTTGATCTCGAACCGGGTAATGACCGGGCCGGGATTGACTTCGACAACTTCGACGCTGACACCAAAATCGGACAGTTTCTCCTCGAGCAACTGCGACATGTGCTCGAGGGACTCCTTGGAGTAGCCCTTCTTCTTGTTGGGATCAGCCGGATCCAGCAGGGTGAGCGGAGGTATCGCACTTTCGATGTCGTCAAACAGCGAGGGCTGACGCTCTTTGTCGGTTGGTTTGCGCGCTTCTTCCTTTCGCTTGAACGGGGAAATTCGGACAGCCTTGGCTTCGGGCTCCGGCTTTTCCGGCTTCGGGGCAGGTTTGGCTGCGGTACGCACTGGCGCAGACTCGTTTGCAGAGAATCCGCCATCGATGGTGCCATCGAAGTTATCCGTGGCGGCCAAACCGTCCATACTCGGCTCAATACGCGCGGGTAGTGGCTCCGGCACGAAACCCGAATCATCCTTGCGCCTGAAGAGCCTCTTGAAACGTGCAAGCAGCGATGGCTTATCCTCGGCAGCTACCCGGTCATTCACGACCGGTGGCTCGCGCCGCGGCTCCGGCGCCTTGGGTTCCGGCTTGACGGGTTTGGGCTCTTCCTCCGAGTCGTCTCCGCGAGTATCGAACTGTGTCTTGATCCAGTCCACGAACTGCAACGTGTTCGAGCCCAGCAAGTCCATCAGCCGGAACCAGGAGAGGCCGCTGAATACCGTCAGCGCAAACAGGAATATGGCGACGAGCAGCAGGGTCGCCGCGGGCAGATTGAAGGCACCGACCATAGCCTCGGATACTTCCCTACCCAGCACGCCACCCGCACTGGAATCCAGTCCCATGATGGAGTACATCGACAGTAGACTGGTGGCGCTGAGCAGGATTAACAGGAAACCGCCAAAACGCAGCGTAAACAGAGGCCAGTGAAGATCGAGCGGATCGTTGCGATGCTTGACCAGGAGGAAAGCATAGAACCCGACCATGACGGGGAACAGGAAGCCCATCTGACCAAAGAATTCCGTCAGAAGGCTGGCGATCCAGGCGCCGGTGCGACCTGCGTAATTCGTGACCTGCTCATCATGGCTGACGCTGACCCAGCCGGGATCCGCCGGGCTGTAGCTCACCAGCGCCATCATCAGGTAAATACACAGGGCGACAAGGGCTATCAGCGCGCCTTCGCGGCCACCCTGGGCCAACAGTCTACGGAAACGCTGCTGCTTCTCCGTCAGCTGAGTCTCTTTTTTGGCTTTCTTGCGTTCAGACATTGACTGGCTACGGCTCATCTCGGAGCAGGCTTCCCCTCTCGTTACTATCTTCTCAGCGATATCGTCTCACCGATATCGCCTCAGCGACCGCCTCGGTACATGGCGGCTACTGCCCCAGGGCATCCAGCCCGCGGGACAAATCGGCCTTCAGATCGTCGATATCTTCCAGGCCCACTGATACACGAATCAGGTTTTCCGTAATACCGGCCCGTTCCTTGTCTTCCGGAGAAAGACGACCGTGTGTCGTCGTCGCCGGATGGGTGATCGTGGTTTTCACGTCCCCCAGGTTTGCCGTTATGGAAATAATCTGCGTGGCATCGATGACCCGCCAGGCTGCCTCACGCTCACCTTTAACCTGAAACGAAACGACGCCACCAAATCCCTTCTGCTGCCGGGCAGCGAGCTCATGCTGGGGATGGGTTTCCAGCCCAGCATAGAACACCTTCCCCACCGAAGGATGCTGTTCCAGCCACCGGGCCAACTCTAACGCATTAGCACAGTGGGCACGCATACGGATTGGTAAGGTTTCCAGGCCCTTAAGGAAGACCCAGGCGTTGAATGGACTGAGGGTCGGTCCGGCTGAACGGAGGAAGCCGTAGACCTCTTCCATCAACTTGTCCGACCCAACCACGACGCCGCCAACACAGCGACCCTGGCCATCCAGATACTTGGTTGCCGAATGAATCACGATATCCGCGCCCAGCTCGAACGGACGCTGCAGTACCGGTGTACAGAAACAATTATCCACCACGAACAACGCGTCGTTGCGGTGGGACAGTTCCGCGAGCGCCTCCAGATCCGCAACTTCGCAAAGCGGGTTGGACGGAGTCTCCAGAAACAGCATCCGCGTCTCAGGCCGTATTGCCGCGGCCCACCCATCCAGGTCCGTCAGCCCGACGAAGGTGGTCTCTACCCCGAAACGGGCCAGATACTTCTGGAACAGGACGTTGGTGGTGCCAAAAACGCCACGCGAACAGACAACGTGATCGCCACTTTGCAGCAACGCCATGCAGGTGCTCAAGATTGCGGCCATGCCCGAAGCGGTCGCCACAGCCCGTTCTCCACCTTCCATCGCGGCAATACGGGCCTCGAATGCCTGCACTGTAGGATTGGTGAAGCGCGAATAGATGTTCCCCGGCTCATCGCCACCGAATCGCGCCGCCGCCTGGGCGGCGCTGCCGTAGACAAAGCTCGACGTAGGGAATATCGCATCGCTGTGCTCGAGCTGTTCGGTACGGATCTGCCCTGCCCTCACGGCCAGGGTATCGACAGAGACGCCCTCGAGATCGGACTCGGGAATGCGAACGTGCTCGTCGCGTATCTTGGTCATCAGCTACGGTTCCGTTCAGTCTTCGTCGTTATGAAGATCGATAATGCCATTGTCGGTCGCCATTTCCGGATTCTTCTTGGCCTTACCGCTCTCGCTACGCTGATCTTCAAGGTTGGCCAGGTACGTCGCGTCAATGTCGCCGGTGATGTAGTTGCCGTCGAATACCGAACACTCCCAGGCCTCGATCTCCGGGTTCACATCGCTGACACAGGTGATCAGGTCCTCAAGGTCCTGATAGACGAGCCAGTCGGCTCCAATCAGGTCCTGAATCTCTTCCACCGTACGGCCATGGGCGATCAACTCACCTGCCGCCGGCATGTCGATGCCATAGACGTTGGGATAACGGACAGGCGGCGCGGCTGACGCGAAGTAGACCTTACGCGCACCCGCATCCCGGGCCATTTGCACGATTTCCTCACAGGTGGTGCCGCGCACGATAGAGTCGTCCACAAGCATGACGTTCTTGCCCTTGAACTCCAGGTCGATGGGGTTCAGCTTCTGGCGCACCGATTTCTTGCGCATCTTCTGGCCCGGCATGATGAAAGTCCGGCCAATGTAGCGATTCTTGATAAAGCCTTCCCGGAACTTTACACCCAGGCGGTGGGCCATCTGCATGGCCGAAGTCCGGCTGGTATCGGGGATGGGCATTACTACGTCGATATCGTGCTCAGGACGTTCACGCAGCACCTTGTCCGCAAGGGTCTCACCCATGCGCAAACGCGCCTTATAGACGGATACCTTGTCGAGGATGGTATCGGGGCGGGCGAAATAGACGTGTTCGAAAATACACGGGATCAGATGCGGCTTCGGCGCACACTGCTGGGTGTAGAGCGTCCCGTCGGTTTCGATGTAGACCGCCTCGCCCGGGGCGATATCACGTACGAGCTTGAAGCCGGCGGCATTGAGGGCCACGCTTTCGGACGCAATCATGTATTCCTTGCCGACCTCAGTCTCACGCACGCCGTAGCATGCCGGGCGAATGCCGTTCGGATCGCGGAACCCAACGATACCGTAACCGGTCACCATCGCAATGACGGCATAGGCACCACGACAGCGTTCGTGCACGGCGCTGACGGCGGCGAAGATTTCATCCTTGGTCGGATTCAGTTTGCCCAGTTTCTGCAGTTCGTGGGCAAAGACGTTGAGCAGGACCTCTGAGTCGGAATTAGTGTTGATATGACGCAGGTCCGTACGAAACAGGTCTCGGCTCAACTCGTCGGCATTGGTCAGGTTGCCGTTGTGGGCGAGCGTAATACCGTATGGGCTGTTCACGTAGAACGGCTGGGCCTCGGCGGAACTGGCGCTGCCCGCGGTAGGGTAACGAACATGACCGATACCCACGTTACCTACCAACCGGCGCATGTGGCGGGTACGGAATACATCCCGCACCAACCCATTATCCTTGCGTAGGTAAAAGCGGTCGTCCTGGAAAGTTACAATGCCGGCCGCATCCTGCCCCCGGTGTTGAAGGACCGTCAACGCATCATAGAGCGTCTGGTTGACGTTTGAGGTACTTACGATACCGACAATGCCACACATGGGTGTTTACTTCTCCGATACAGATAGCTTGATATTCTGCCCGACAGCACCTGTTTCCAGTTGCACCGCCGTCGCGGAATCATTTTCCGCAGGACCCAGAAAACGCTCGAACTCATCGCCCAGCATGCGCCGGGACCACTGCTCCACGACTGCAAGCCGGCTGATCATCACCGACTGCTGCCACCAGGTATCCTGGGACAAGGGCGTATAGCGCACGAATGCGATGGCCACGATGACCACCACCAGCCCACGCAACAGGCCAAAACCCATACCGAGTACACGATCGGTCGCCGACAGGCCGGTGGCCTTCACCAGTTGACCGATCATGTTGTTGATCACGGCACCTACGATGAGGGTACCAAAAAACAGGATCCCAAATGCGGCAATCAAACGCACCAACGGCGTCTCGACGGTACTTTCGAGTAGGGATTGCATTTGCGGGTGGAAAGTGCGCGCGATGATGAAGGCACCGATCCAGGTCACCAGGGATAGCGCCTCCCTGACGAACCCACGTTTCAGGCTGATCAGGGTCGAAACAGCAATAATGGTGATGATGACCCAGTCAATCCAGATCAGCGCGTTCATTCTCGACCCAACAAGGAAATTCAGAAGCGCGGATTCTATCAGGAAACCGGGTTACACCAAACCTTGGCGACCTAAAACAGGCACCGGTATATCAGGAAGCCCCGAGTCCTAACTGTCGCCTTCCATCACCAGGCTATTCAGGGAAAAGGACTTATCCAGCCTGGATTTTGCGGACTTGGCTTCTTGCTCGGAAACGAACGGACCAGAGAATACGCGGGTCAGGGTCATATCGCCGCGCTCAACGCTCTGGGTATAGGCGGCATAGCCTTTTTCGCGCACCTTGTCACGCAGCCGAGTGGCGTTGTCGGCGTTGCCGAAACTACCTAACTGCACCAACCAGGCACCCTCGAGAGCGCGGGAATACTCGACACCCTCCTCAGTCTTGGCTGACGTTCCGGGGTTCGCAGACTGCGTAGGTTGTGTGGTTTTGGCAGGTGCTGGAGGGGGTTCCGGCCGAGGTTCGCTAACCGCGACAGGCTGTTGTTCCGGCGCAGATGCAGATTCCGGCGCAGACGTACTCTCTGGAGCAGGTGCTTCGACCGCCACCGGCTCACTCATGGCGTCGGTAGCAGTTGGCTGATTAGCTGCCGGGGACTCTTCAAGGGTAAACGCGGGCGATTGTTCTAACGGGGCCGGCTGATCGGCAGACTCGTTCACGTCGACAGATGGAAACGCAGGTTCTTCAGGTAATTCGATAGTCTTGGAAGTGCGCTCGGTGTGCGGTTCGTCAAACAGCATCGGAACAAAGATAACGGCCAGTGAAATCAGTACCAGGGCACCAACAATACGCTGCTTCAATCCATCCACAGGAAGCTGTCCTCTGCGTTGGGGGAGATTCTGACCGGATACTAACGTTAGCCGCTATGGAACACAAAGCCTCATAGCCAGAATGAATGATGTTTAAGGAAGATATCGGCGATAAATTATTAAATTTGTTCGCTTTTGTTTTCCGACGAACCGTTTGTCAGGCGTTACTCAACAGTTCGCGAGCTTCGGAGACCGTAAAGAAAGAACCAAACACCAGGATACAGTCCTCCGGCTCCGCCTCAGCAAGCGCCTGCTCCAGCGCCTCGACCACGCTCGCCTCACGCCGGACCACATCGTGGACCGGCAACAGGTCACGGGCCCGCTCCCACACGCCTCCTATGTCCAACCCTCGTGCAATCGACAATGGCGCCAGGTACCAGTCATCAACGACTGGCTCCATCGCACGAAGCACACCAGCCGTATCCTTGTCCTGAAGGCAGGCGTAGACCGCCCTGACCCGGCCAGAGACACCGAGCCTCTCGATACGCGCGCGTAGCCACCGGGCGGCGTGAGGATTGTGACCTACATCGAGGATAACTCGCGGTGCCTCACCGAAAATTTCGAATCGGCCGGGAATTCGCACGTTTTCCAAAGCGGTTTCAATACGCTCATCGGCCTCATCAGGCTGCAGCAAACGGAAGGCCTGCACCGCAGCAGCGAGACTCTGTTCCGGCAGACAGGAGGCCGGCAACGCAAACGACCAGTGGCCGCCGGCATCCGTTACTACGCGAGCCCCTGCGCTGTTGGTTTCTATACGATACTGCTCACCAAGACGGTAACAATCAACACCTTGCGCTGAGACCTGTTGAAGCACGGAACGCGGTGGATCCAGATCAGCGTATATGGCCTTTTGGCCGTGACGAAGAATCCCGGCTTTTTCATAGCCGATGGTATCACGGTCATTACCCAGCCAAGCCGTATGATCCAGGTCTACCGAAGTAATAATGGCAAGATCGGCATCTAGCACGTTGACCGCATCCAATCGGCCGCCAAGGCCGACTTCGAGGATCCAGTCGTCCAGTTCGGCACGCTGGAACAGGACAAAAGCCGCAAGCGTACCGAACTCGAAATAGGTGAGGCTAACCGAGCGGCGCGCCTCCTCAACAGTCTCGAAAGCCGCAACCAGGTCGTCGTCAGAGACGTCGACACCGTTGATCCTTACCCGCTCGTTATAGCGCTGCAGATGAGGCGACGTATAGGCGCCGACAGTACGATCACTTGCGCGCAGGAGCTGCTCCAGCGCGGCCACCGTAGTGCCCTTGCCATTGGTGCCGCCGATAGTGACCACACGCGCCTTGGGCCGCACCGGGAACAGACGGCGCAGCACAACGAGCACACGGTCGAGACCCAGGTCGATTTCTTTGGGATGGAGAGCTTCGAGGTAATCGAGCCACTGGTCGACAGTGGCTCCGGACTCAGGCGCCTGTAGCATCGGGAGCTTGGACATCCTCCTCGCTTTCGGAATCCAGCTCGATGGCCGCTTCCGGCTGCGGCGGTTCCTGACCGGTGAACTTGGCCAGGAGAGAGGCTGTGCGGTAGCGCATGTCGTGGCGGTGGACGATCATGTCGATGGCGCCATGCTCCAGCAGGAACTCCGAACGCTGGAACCCTTCCGGCAGCTTTTCACGCACGGTCTGTTCGATAACCCGCGGGCCTGCGAAGCCAATCAGGGCGTAAGGTTCGGCAAGGTTGAGATCCCCCAGCATCGCCAGGCTGGCCGACACGCCCCCGAAGACCGGATCCGTCAGCACCGAAATAAATGGAACACCTTCCTGCTTCATACGCTCCAGGGCTGCAGCGGTCTTGGCCATCTGCATCAGTGACAGGATCGCCTCCTGCATGCGGGCACCGCCACTGGCAGAGAAGCAGACCAGCGGAATGCGCTCTTCCAGGGCGACGTTGACGGCGCGAACGAACTTTTCGCCGACGACCTGCCCCATGGAACCACCGAGGAAATTGAACTCAAAGGCGCAGACCACCAAAGGCAGGCCAAGGGTACGCCCACGCATCACCACCAACGCATCTTTTTCGCCGGTCGCCTTCTGGTTTTGGCTGAGTCGATCCTTGTAACGCTTGCTATCCTTGAACTTCAGGCGATCCCAGGGTTCGAGTTCGTTGCCGATTTCCTCTCGCCCGTCGGCATCGAGATAGATATCCAGCCTGCGGCGCGCGGTGACCCGGAGGTGGTGGGAACACTTTGGGCAGACATCAAGGTTCTTGTCCAGTTCTGGCTTGTAGAGAAACGCACCGCACTTCGGGCATTTCTTCCACAGTCCTTCCGGCACACTGGTGCGTTGCTTGGAATCCGAGCGAATCATGCTCGGCATGATCTTGTCCAGCCAGTTGCTCATGATGTCATCCTATTCATATGTTTCTGCTGGCGCGGATGGACAGGCGTCAGGAGGCCAGTTCGTCCAGGGCTTCGCGCATCGGCCGCAGGAGGTTGGCGAGCGCGGTCTTCAGCGCTTCGATATCCTCCTGATTTTTGGCAATTGTATCGACCAGGACGCTGCCCACAATTACACCATCGGATACCCGACCTACAGCAGCGGCAGTTTCCGCGTCCCGGATACCGAACCCCACACCGACCGGCAATGCAGTCAGCGAATGAATGCGGCTTACCTTCTCGGCCACATCGTCGACATCGATACGGGCTGCCCCAGTCACACCCTTGAATGAAACATAGTAGACATAGCCGGAACTGTGGCCACTGATTGCTCGAATCCGTTCTTCGGTTGTCGTCGGTGCCAACAGGAAAATGGCGTCCAGTCCGCGCTCGGAGAACAGGGGCGCCACGTCTTCGGCCTCTTCTGGCGGCAGGTCAACGGTCAACACACCATCGACACCGGCAGCCTTGGCCGCATCGGCAAATGCCGTATAACCCATGGCTTCGACGGGATTGAGGTAGCCCATCAGCACTACCGGTGTTTCGCTGTCGGAGGCGCGGAAGGCTTCGACCATCTTCAGCACCTGTCGCAGGGAGGTACCGTGCTTCAGGGAACGCTCACAGGCCAGCGCAATGACCGGGCCGTCCGCCATGGGATCGGAGAAGGGAACGCCCAGCTCGATGATGTCCGCCCCGGCGTCCACCAGGGTATGCATCAGGTCAACAGTGACATCCGGATGCGGATCGCCTGCGGTGATGTACGGGATCAGCGCCTTGCGTCCCTGCCCTTTCAATCGTTTCAGTACAGTCTCAATACGGCTCATGCGATGTCCCGACCCCGTTAAACCTCAATGCCATCAAGCTTGGCGATGGTATGAATATCCTTGTCGCCGCGGCCAGACACGTTAATCACGACGATCTTGTCCTTATCCATGGTCGCGGCAAGCTTGGTGGCATAGGCCACCGCGTGTGCAGACTCCAGAGCCGGCATAATGCCCTCGACACGCGTCAGCCGACGGAAACCAGCCAGCGCCTCGTCATCGGTCACGGCAACATACTTGGCGCGGCCGATATCCTTGAGCCAGCTGTGCTCGGGCCCTACACCCGGGTAATCGAGGCCGGCACTGACTGAATGGGTGCCAGAAATCTGGCCGTTCTCGTCTTCCATCAGATAGGTCCGGTTACCATGGAGTACACCGGGACGACCCGCCGATAGCGGGGCGGCATGCTGACCGCTGTCCAGGCCCAGACCACCCGCCTCTACCCCATACATCTCAACCGACTCGTCAGTCAGGAATGGATAGAACATACCGATGGCGTTGGAGCCACCGCCAACGCAAGCCACCAGCGCATCCGGAAGCCTGCCGGTCTTATCGAGGCATTGGGCGCGGGTCTCGCGGCCGATAACGGCCTGGAAATCGCGCACGAGTAACGGATAAGGGTGCGGGCCGGCAACCGTGCCAATAATGTAGAACGTATCGTCTACATTAGTCACCCAGTCGCGCATGGCGTCGTTCATCGCATCCTTGAGGGTACGCGTCCCGCTTTCCACCGGGTGCACTTCGGCGCCCAACAGTTTCATCCGGTAGACGTTAAGCGACTGGCGCTGAACATCTTCGGCACCCATGAACACATGACACTCAAGCCCCAAGCGCGCGCAGACGGTTGCCGTAGCCACCCCATGCTGGCCCGCACCAGTCTCGGCGATAACACGCTTCTTGCCCAGGAAACTGGCCAGCAAAGCCTGACCAATGGTGTTATTCACCTTATGGGCGCCCGTGTGGTTGAGGTCTTCGCGCTTAAGCCAGATCTGGGCTCCGCCGGTTTCGCGGGTCAGGCGCTCTGCGAAATAAAGGGGGCTTGGGCGCCCGACGTAATCGGCCAGCTCCTTATCGAACTGCGCCTGGAATTCCGGATCGTCCCGCAACTGGAAGTACTGTTTTTCCAGGTGCATCAGCGAATCCATAAGGGTTTCCGACACAAAGCGTCCGCCGTAGGCACCAAAATGGCCACGACTGTCGGGTAATGAACGGAGCATTTCTTCAGTCAGCTTAACCGACACGGTTCACCTCTTTGATAAATTCGATGATGCGGGACGCGTCCTTGATTCCCTTGTCGAGTTCTACGCCACCACTCACATCCACGGCCCAGGGCCTGACGGCCGCTAAGGCGGAGGCTACGTTAGCAGAGTTGAGACCACCGGCCAATATGAGTGGCCGGGGGCGCTCTTTGGGGATCAGCGACCAGTCGAAGATTTGTCCGGTTCCCCCATATTTCCGAGGATCGTAAGCATCGACCAACAGGCCGGCCGCGCGTGGATACTCCCGAAATGCAGCGGGAACGTCATCCATATCCCGCACGCGGACCGCCTTGATCCAACGATGGGCGAACTGGTCGCAAAAGGTTTGCGGCTCATCGCCGTGGAACTGGAGCAGGCTGACACCGACTTTCTCTATTACCGTACGGACCAATTCAGGATCCGGGTTAACGAACAAACCGACCGTCTCTACGAAGGGTGGCAACGAACGAACGATCCCCGCTGCGGTTTCGATATCAACCGCACGTGGGCTTGGGGGATAGAACACAAACCCGATTGCGTCCGCCCCAGCCTCGACGGCTTGAAGAGCGTCCTCGAGACGCGTGATACCGCAGATCTTTACTCGGGTTCTCATGAGCACATTCCCGGAATTCGGGCTTTCATAGCTGCTAATCCTTCGCTTTCCTGAAGACCGGGCCCCGGACCAGCGCCTGCTGATCCGGCGTAAACCAGGGCTGCATGAATTCCGGCCCTGGCGCTTCTTCCGGTATTCCCGAACCTTCGGGATAGGTCACGTTCACCAGGTAAAGGCCCTGGGGCGGAGCTGTAATGTCTGCCCGACGACGATCCCGCTCTTTCAGTATCTCATGAATCCAGCTCTCCGGCTGTTTGCCGTTCCCGACCGCCATCAGGGCTCCGGCAATATTGCGCACCATGTGATGCAGGAAAGCGTTGGCCTGGATATCGATCACCACGAAATCCCGGTGACGGCTGACACTAACAAAGTGGACGTTGCGGTTAGGTGTTTTCGACTGACAGCCTGCAGCACGGAATGACGTGAAATCATGCTCCCCAACCAACGCCTGCGCCGCGCGATGCATTCGATCGGCGTCGAGTGGCCGGAATGTCCAGGCGACCTGATTCCTGAGTATGCCGGGCCGCACGGGGTGATTGAAGATCACATACCGGTAGCGACGACTGACAGCGGAAAAGCGGGCGTGGAAGTCGTCATGCACCTGGCCTACCCAGCGAACTCCGATATCGAACGGCAGCGCCGTGTTGATTCCCATGACCCAGGATCGAAAACTGCGCTTGACCGACGCATGGAAGTGGACAATCTGCGACGATGCATGGACACCGGCATCGGTTCTGCCGGCACAGACAAGATCCACTTCGTGGTCGGCCACCTTGGCGACCGCCTTCTGAAGCTCTCCCTGTACCGACCGAACACCGGTTTTCTGCATCTGCCAACCATGGAAGTCGGCCCCATCATACTCGAACAACAGGGCTATACGGCCCTCGCCAATCAGCACATCCTGATTGAATTCGTTAAACGTCGGCGGCAGGTTAGATAGCAAAGTCGGTCGATCCGCTCAGTAAAGACTTTAAACGAAAACGCCGGGAGTGCTGACACCCCCGGCGTTGAGAAGGAGGCCCGTAACTTCAAAGGGCCCAGTATTATAGCGGATCAAGCGAGGTTTTTAAGCAACCCTTGCGCTTCCGACTTCTGGTCATCGCTACCTTCGATAGCGACTTCTTCCAGGATGTCGCGCGCACCATCAGCGTCGCCCATCTCGATGTAGGCTCTGGCAAGGTCAAGCTTGGTCGCCGCCTCGTCGGTGCCGGAGAGGAAATCGAAGTCGTCTTCGTCATCCAGTGCCGTTTCATCAAATTCTGCGACAGACGGGCGCTTCTCCTTGGGTTTCTCCACTTCGCTGGCCTCCTGCGCTTCGACTGATTCCTCCGCCGTCGGAATATCCTCGTCGTCAGCGGACTGAAGCGGATCTTCCAGCCCAAGCTCCTCGTCGAGCTCAGGAATCTCATCATCGGAATCCGCTTTTTTGGACGAGGTATCGGAAACCTCTTCCATCAATGCAAGATCCTCGTCAGAGACGTCCAACTCAAGCTCGTCGAGCGTGTCGGTTTCCGACTCCGAGGGCTCGTTTTCGTCTTCCGTCTCGCTGGCCACTTTCTCAAGCTCCGCATCCAGGTCATCCAGGAAGGATTCGTCCAGGACACCCGCATCGTCGGTGGCCAGTTCAGGGTCCTCTTCCAGCGGCGGCAGTTCATCGTCGCTGGTTGCGCGATCTTCCGCGGGCGCGGACTCACTCCTGCCGGTTTCGTCTTCCAGGAAGGCGTCGTCCAACTCAAGGGAACCGAAATCATCTTCGCTCAGCTCGGAGGGCTCAGCGTCCGCTTCGGGCTTTTCTTCATAATCGAAACTGATATCCAGCTCTTCCGACTCCGTGGCAGACTCCAGATCTTCAATCTGGGTCTCCGGCTGATCAGCGCTGTCCCTGGATTCGATGCTCTCTTCATCCAGGTTCAGGTCAGAGATGTCGTATTCGATCGGTGCATCTGCGTCCTTTTCTTTGGTGCCACCCAGATCTTCCTGTTCCAGCGGCTCTTCATCGAGCTCAAGGTCATCCAGACCGAAATCATCGGCGGCTTCCTCAGTCTTGGCGGACTCGCTGGACTGGCCGAAAAAATCTTCGTCTTCCTTATCGGCGGACTCCGCATCGAGGTTCGCAAAGGTCTGATCGAAAGATCCGGTTTCTGCCGACGACGTGGAGCGAAGCTGTGACTCCAGATCGTCGATACTGGGCATGGATTCAGCTTCTTCCAAACGCTCGCGCAACACCTGGGCTTCAACCATGGCTGCTTCATCGTCGAGCGCTTCAAGTTCATCGTATTGCTTTTCGAATGCGCCGCGGTCCTGACTGTCAGCGTAGACGGCCAATAGCTTCAGGCGCAGGTCGGTACGGCTCGGCTCTCGGGAAATCGCTGATTCCAGGGTTTCCGCAGCCTGATCGTGACGACCATAGGCAATATAAGCATCCGCTTCCGCCAAAGCGTCCTTGTCTTCGTCGCCGTGCTCATCGCCTTCACCGCCCAGATCGATCGTGTCATCACCATAGTCTGATTCGGCGTTGAGCTGGTCGTAGAACTCTTTCTCACGATTGGCGTTGCGACGGGCAAGCAAACCAAGCAACAACAGCACGAGAATACCGATACCACCCGCAACGAGCTGGTACAGCCGATTATTCTTGAGCTCTTCGAGCAGATTGCCAAAAAAACCTCTGTCCACTGTCGGCTGGACGGGCTCCGTCTGTTGCGCTGGCTCTGCCTCCACCGATTGCTGCGCCGGAGCCTGTTGCGCCATTGCTGGCTCGTTCTGCTCCTGCTCGTTGGGGGCGGCCTGACCTGCTGTCTCAGGCGTAGATTCGCCGTCGACCGGGGTCTGGCCTGATTCTTCAAGACCGGTGACTGCGTTGGATCCGGTCTCCGAACCGTCTTCTACAGCGTCTACACCAAACTCCTCAGCAGGCGCCACCTCGCCAGTGTCGGATTGCTCACCCTGACCTGCTTCCGGAGCGGCGGCGCCTTCCATTCCAGCAGAGCCATCTGTAGCTGCTTCGTCTGCTGCGGCGTCATTACCGGTAGCGGCGCCGCCGACCGCTGAAGGGTCGCTCTCGTTGCCGGGTAATGGCTGATCCGCGCCCTCACCCTGCTCTGCCGCTTGGCCGGCTTCAGCCTGGAGTTCAGCTAGCTGGGAGTTTTTAAGCTCGACCAGGCGCTGCATGGTCGCCAGCTGGGCTTGCAGATCTTCGACACGGGAGTTCAGTTCTTCGTTCTCTCGGCGAGTCTTGTCCAACTGCTCCATGACAACTGCCGTACTGCCCTCTGCACCGCCTTCGACACCGTCAGCACCGCCCGAAGATGCGCCGTCTTCCGGGCTGGTGGAGTCGTTGCCTGCAACCAGACGCAGCTCGTCCTGCGGCGCCTGCTCACCTTGCTGGACGACCGTCGGCTGCTGGCCCGTCGCATCCACTGCCGGCGTCGGCGTCTGGAGCGCGCGGTTCTGGACGGTCACTTCCTGGCTGGCCTGATTCGGTGTGCGGGAAGCGATCTGCTCTTCAGTCGGAACTCGCAACACTTGGCCGCGCTTGAGGCGGTTGATGTTGTTATCCATGAAGGCGTTGGGATTCAGGTCCTGCAGCGCCAGCATCACTTGCTGCGGTGTATAGCTCTCGTCAGGACGAACCTGCAATGCTATACCCCAAAGGGTATCCGATGGTCCGGTTGGACCGAAGGTACCGCCAACCTGGCTCGCCCCTGCCTGTGCAGTCGAGCGTGACGAAGTTCCGCCTTCCGCGGACTGGGTCCGCTGCGTGGCGGGAGCAGCGGTCTGGGAGCGCGACGTCGACGGCGCCTGGACCGGAGCTGCATCGTCGCGTTCGGCGGCATATACCGGCGGGTCGAGCAGCATCGAGTACTCGCGCAGGAGTTTGCCGCTGGGCCACGTCACTTCCAGCAGGAAGTTCAGGTAAGGCTCGCGTACCGGCTGACGCGTCGTGACGTTGATCACGAGTTGGCCATTGGGCGCGGTGGTTACCTCGAACTGAAGATTGGTAAGGAAAAAGTCACGACTGATGCCAACCCGCTCGAAAACCGCCGGTGGCGCCAAATTGACATAAACCTCGTTAGGACTTACCCCGCCGGTGTTGCGTAGTGCAATATCTGCATCGAGGGGTTCGTTGAGATAGGACTGAAGTTCAACTTCGCCGAGCCCGAGCGCGTTCGCGACGCTTGAGCCGAGCCCTCCCACCAGAGCCAGCGCAACCGCAAGTTTGCGTACCTTCATGCTTTTTCCTTACCAGTCTCCGTTATTCGTTACTGCCGTCTTTACTTCAGACTCGGACGAGGTTGGATGACTTCCGTCTTTCGATATTTATTCTTATTGGCAAATCTGATTTTAATGTTGCGAAAGTATTGTTGATAAAGCCCGCTTTATCAATCAATCAGAGATATTGTTTGTAATTGTTGTTAAACAAATGTTGGGAAGACCCTGTATCTGCTGACGAAATACCGTCACAAACTTTCAAAAATACGACGTTTTAGGCGATACATCCTGCCTGAAAACAACAGGGGCGAAAGCCTAATCCAGCTTTCGCCCCTGACACAAGCCTTTAAAACCGGACACCGTTGGCATTTCCAGGTCCGGTTAAAGGGTCATTTCTCCTGCAGGATACGCAGCATGCGACGCAGCGGCTCCGCGGCGCCCCATAGCAACTGGTCTCCCACGGTAAACGCGGAGATATACTCCGGCCCCATCGCCAGCTTGCGGATTCGCCCGATGGGCACACTCAACGTACCCGTAACCCTGGCTGGAGACAATTCCTGGATGCTGGCGTCGCGGTCATTGGGAATGACCTTGACCCAATCGTTGGCCTCAGCCAGCAACGACTCGATCTCATCGACCGGTAGATCCTTGCGCAGCTTGATGGTTAGCGCCTGGCTATGACTTCGCATGGCGCCGATACGGACACAGATCCCGTCGATGGGGATCGGATTGTCGCTGCGACCCAGGATCTTGTTGGTCTCGCTCTGGGCTTTCCACTCTTCCTTGCTCTGCCCGTTATCCATCTGCTTATCGATGTACGGGATCAGGCTGCCCGCCAGTGGCACACCGAAATGCTCCACCGGGAAGCTGCCGTCACGCATGGTTTCGGTCACCTTGCGATCGATCTCGAGAATAGCGGAGCCCGGATTATCCAACAGTTCGGCTACGCTGCCGCGAAGCCCACCCATCTGCTCGAGCAGCTCACGCATATTCTGCGCGCCTGCACCAGATGCGGCCTGATAAGTCATTGGGCTGACCCACTCGATCAGGTCTTTCTCGAGCAGGCCACCGAGCGCCAGCATCATCAGACTCACGGTGCAGTTACCACCGATATAATCCTTGACGCCACGATCAAGCGCATCGTCGATAACCTTGCGGTTGACCGGGTCGAGCACGATCACAGAGTGGTCAGCCATTCGCAGCGCAGAGGCCGCATCGATCCAGTAGCCTTCCCAGCCACTTCCACGCAGCGGACCAAACACCTTGTTGGTGTAATCACCACCCTGGCAGGTGACGATAACGTCCATTTCCCGGAGCGCGTCCAGGTCGAATGCATCCTTCAGGGCCGGTACGCCGGATTTGCCTACGTCGGGCGCCGCCTGGCCTGCCTGGGATGTGGAGAAAAAGACCGGATCGATGTCCGCGAAGTCGTTTTCTTCCTGCATACGCTGCATGAGGACGGATCCCACCATGCCGCGCCAACCAATAAGTCCAACTCGCTTCATGTGCGACTCTTGAACCTCGTTTTGTGCCGGCCCCAATCCCCTTTCGCCGGGACGGGACCGGATGAATGATCCTGCGATGACGGCATCCTGTCATCGTCAGGTCTCGATGTCCGATTCGGAAGTATCCAGGAACTCCCTAGAGGGCAGCCAAAACCGCATCACCCATCTCACGGGTACCTACGCGGGTTGCCCCTTCAGACATGATGTCTGCAGTGCGCAGGCCTTGATCCAACACCGCACTGACTGCGGCTTCAATGGCCTGGGCGGCTTCTTCCGCCTGGAGGCTGTAGCGAAGCATCATCGCTGCAGACAGGATCGTGGCCAGGGGATTGGCAATACCCTGGCCGGCAATGTCCGGAGCGGATCCATGACAGGGCTCGTACATCCCCTGTTTTTCCGCGTTCAGGGATGCCGAGGGCAACATACCGATGGATCCGGTAAGCATTGCTGCTTCGTCCGAAAGAATATCACCAAACATGTTGCCGGTCACAATTACGTCGAACTGCTTGGGCGCTTTGACCAGTTGCATGGCAGCGTTGTCGACATACATATGCGAGAGTTCGACCTCGGGATAATCCTTGGCCAGGTCGTTCATGATCTCGCGCCAGAGCACGGTGACTTCCAACACGTTGGCCTTGTCCACCGAGCACAGTTTGCCGTTACGCTGCTGGGCCGCCTCGAAGGCCACACGACCGATACGCCGAATCTCCGATTCGCTGTAGACGTAAGTGTTGTAGCCCTGACGCTCGCCACCCTCAAGCTCACGCACGCCGCGCGGCTGGCCGAAATAAATACCACCGGTCAGCTCGCGGACGATCAGGATGTCCAGCCCGGAAACCACTTCCGGCTTCAATGATGACGCTGACGCCAGCTGCGGATAGAGAATGGCCGGACGCAGGTTGGCAAAGAGCTCAAGGTTAGAGCGCAAACCCAGCAGACCTTTCTCCGGACGCAACGCCATTTCCAGGCCATCCCATTTCGGACCACCTACGGCGCCAAGCAAAATCGCATCGGATTTCTGCGCCTGGTCCAGGGTTTTCGACGGCAAAGGCTCTCCGGCAGCATCTATTGCCGCGCCGCCGACATCAGCGGTGGCGAATTGCAGACCGAGATCGAAGCGCTCGTTGACCTTATGCAGTACGCGCTCGGCTTCGGCGACAATTTCCGGCCCAATGCCATCGCCCGGCAGTAACAGTACGGACTGACTCATGTTGCTTCCTTAGATCTTCTTATGAATTGAAAGGCCTTTATCCATTGAACGAATCAAACAGCCAGGGCGCGCTCTTGCGACGTGCAGCCTCATACTCCTTGATCGCATCGCCGTCCTCGAGGGTAACACCGATATCGTCGAGTCCGTTGAGCAGGCAGTGCTTGCGGAATGGATCGACTTCGAAGGTAAATTCCTCTCCAGCCGGCGTTTTCACCACCTGGGCATCCAGATCCACTTCAATCCGATACCCTTCTTCACGTTCCACTTCACCGAAAAGACGGTCAACAACTTCCTCTTCAAGAACAATGGGTAACAGCCCGTTCTTAAAGCAATTATTGTAGAAAATATCGGCAAAGCTAGGCGCGATGATCACTCGGAATCCGTAGTCATCCAGCGCCCAAGGGGCATGCTCGCGACTCGAACCGCAGCCGAAGTTTCGGCGAGCCAACAGGATACTCGCGCTCTTATAGCGAGGCTGGTTGAGGAAGAAATCCGGATTGAGCGGACGCTGCGAGCAGTCCTGATCCGGCTTGCCTTCATCCAGATAGCGCAGTTCATCGAACAGGTTCGGTCCGAAGCCGGATCGCTTGATCGACTTGAGGAACTGCTTGGGAATGATCATATCCGTGTCCACGTTGGAGCGATCCATTGGGGCCACGACGCCTTTGTGTTGGGTAAATGCACGCATGGTTGGGCTCCTTACTGGACGAATTCGCGGACGTCGGTGAAATGACCGGCAATGGCGGCCGCCGCGGCCATGGCCGGGCTGACAAGATGGGTCCGCCCGCCAAAGCCTTGCCGGCCTTCGAAGTTCCGGTTGGAGGTGGACGCACAATGCTCGCCCTGGCCCAGCTTGTCGGCATTCATGGCCAGACACATCGAACACCCAGGGTCACGCCATTCCAGACCTGCCTCGAGGAATATCTTGTCCAGGCCTTCCTGCTCGGCCTGGGCCTTTACTACGCCGGAGCCCGGAACCACCATGGCCTGTTTCAGCATCGGAGAGACCTTGCGTCCCTTGACCACAGCCGCTGCCTCGCGCAAATCTTCGATTCGGGAATTAGTGCACGAGCCGATAAACACACGGTCCAGTTTGATATCACGGATCGGGGTATTCGGCGCCAAACCCATATATTTAAGCGCGCGGACGATACCTTCGCGCTTGATGGGATCGTCCTCACGCTCCGGATCCGGCACCTGGCCGTCAACACCGACAACCATCTCCGGCGACGTTCCCCAGGTGACCTGCGGCTGGATCTCAGAGGCTTCCAACTCGACGACCTTGTCGAATTTGGCGTCCGCATCACTGTGCAGGTTCTTCCAGGACTCGACAGCCAGGTCCCACATCTCGCCTTTTGGTGCGAACGGGCGGCCCTTCACATAATTGATGGTGGTGTCATCGACCGCCACCATGCCGACCCGAGCACCGGCTTCGATGGACATGTTGCAGATGGTCATGCGCGCTTCCATCGAAAGATCGCGGATGACTTCGCCGCCAAACTCGATGGCATAGCCGGTACCGCCAGCCGTGCCGATGCGGCCAATAACGGCCAGGACAACATCCTTGCCGGTAACATAGGGTCCCAGTTTGCCGTTCACCTTGACCAGCATGTTCTTCATTTTCTGCTGGACCAGAGTCTGGGTTGCCAGCACGTGCTCGACCTCTGACGTACCGATACCGTGAGCCAACGTACCGAAGGCACCGTGGGTCGAGGTATGGCTGTCGCCACAGACGATGGTCATGCCCGGCAGAGTCGCGCCCTGCTCAGGACCGATTACATGGACGATGCCCTGGCGCTGGTCCTTGATCTTGAATTCGAGGATGCCGAACTCGTCGCAGTTCTTGTCCAGGGTCTCCACCTGGATACGCGAGACGGGATCGACGATGCCATCGATGCCACGTGCCCGGTCGGTCGTGGGCACGTTGTGGTCCGGCGTTGCCAGGTTGGCATCCAGCCGCCACGGACGACGTCCCGCCAGGCGCAGGCCCTCAAAAGCCTGGGGCGAAGTGA
The DNA here is from genome assembly GCF_036511935.1 of Marinobacter nanhaiticus D15-8W. Lineage (NCBI taxonomy): Bacteria > Pseudomonadati > Pseudomonadota > Gammaproteobacteria > Pseudomonadales > Marinobacteraceae > Marinobacter > Marinobacter nanhaiticus. Next base: position 2,908,108 of record NZ_AP028878.1, read on the forward strand.
CTTCGTGCAACAGGTGACGATCGATGTAGATCAAGGCGGAACCGTCGTCCCGCTGTTTCACCAAATGGTCGTCCCACAATTTGTCGTATAAGGTCTTGCCAGCCATGGGGCCTCCACTATCGCTGCCGCGAACGCTAACTGTCGATCAGTCGGTCACGGGCAGCGGTTCTCATCAGGTTTTTATCGATGGCTTTATGGTAACGCCCGGCGCGTGATAACCTCAATTCATGTTTTTTATAGATTGCATTCCATTATGGAATGCCGATGCCGTTTCCACGCTTTAGGTCAATGATTGAGATTTAACAATGGACACCCAAGCGCTCGCCGCGTTCATCGCCGTCGTCGATTACCAGTCGTTTTCAGAGGCGGCAGAAGCCCTTCATCTGACCCAGCCCGCGGTTTCCAAACGCCTCGCGTCGTTGGAGAACCAATTGGGCTCTCCACTCATCGAACGCGGCCAGCGCAGCCTGGCATTGACCGAAGCCGGCCGCAGGCTATTGCCCTACGCTCGTCGCATTCTCGATGAACTGCACAATGCCCGGCTGGATCTCGCGGCTGCATCCGGGAAGATTGGTGGGCGACTTTCGGTTATCGCCAGCCACCATATTGGCCTGCATCACCTGCCGGCCTGGCTTAGACGCTTTAACCGGGACTTTCCCGATGTCTCGCTAGAACTGCAGTTCATGGATTCGGAGAGCGCGTTCGACCAGCTCAAACGCCGTACCTGCGAGCTGGCGTTCGTTACCCTCGACGACGCCATGGACAGGCAGTTCGACATCAAGGCGCAATGGAACGATCCCATGGTGTTCGTCGCGGGCCGGACCCACCCGCTGGCACAAACCCCGAGTCCCGAGCTGACTGATCTGGCCAGCTACAGCGCGCTGCTACCGGAGACCGGCACCGCCACCTTTCGTGTAGTCAGCCGCCTCTTCCTGGCAGAGAAGCTTACCCTGCATCCGCAGATGCCCACGAATTACCTGGAAACGATAAAGATGATGACAAGCGTGGGTTTAGGCTGGAGTGTGCTACCGAAAAGCATGGTGGATCAGTCACTCCACGTCCTGCCCGTCGGGCACGAGATCTCACGCATGCTGGGGGCTATCGGCCTCCTGGGGCGGGGTCTGAGCCCGGCCGCCGAGGCATTGCTGGAGATCGCGCGCGAGCTGAACTGAATGATGATTCAATGCTCCACCTTCGGCGGTGAACGCAGCCAGATTGCTGCAATAACCAAAGCCACCGCAATAGCGCCGGCGCTGCCCCAGAAGGCGGCTCCAGTGCCCCGCCACTCTACCAGCACCCCCGACAGCCAGGCGCCAACTGCACCGCCGGCGCCAAAGGTCAGGCCGCTATAGAGTGCCTGCCCCTGGCCGTGGTGCTGGAAACCAAAGTAACTATGGATGTAGTTCACCGACACCGCATGCAACGCGCCGTATGAGGCCGCGTGGCAACATTGGGCGAGTATCAGGACGGGTACGTTTGCCGAGTATTCAGCGATCAGGATCCAGCGCAGCAAGGTCAGGGCCAGCGCCGCGATCGCAATGGTTCGGACAGGGAAACGATCGAAGACCCGGTGCATGACCATAAACAGCACGATCTCCGCGGCTACGCCTAGCGACCACAACAGACCGACGGAAAACTTGTCGTACCCCAGGTCTTCCAGGTGAATGCTGAAGAACGTGTAGTAGGCGCCGTGGGAAACCTGCAACAGGATGTTCATCGCAAAGAAGGCCATGACTGTCGACTGCAACAGGATACCTTTGAGGTTGCCCTTGCCATCGTGAGGCCGGATTTGCCCCTGGCTCGACGGCACGCAGAAAGCCGCCACCACGATGCCCACGAATAGCGGCATAAGAAGGGCTGGCAGCCAGCGCAGGTCGACGTATTCCAGGATTAGGCCGATCAATGCCACTGAAGCGATAAAACCCACGCTGCCCCAGAGCCTCACCCGGCCGTAACGAGCACGGTCGCGCCCCAGGCCCTGCAGCGTAATCACTTCGTAGAGGGGAAGGACGGCATTCCAGAAGAACGTGAATGCCAACATGACCAGCATCAGGCCGTAGAAACCGGGCTCAAGGAAAACGCCGGTAAAGAGAAGCGCGCCGGTGACCGAGCCTATCCGGACCAGCCTGACCCGTTGCCCGGTTCGATCACCCAGCCAGCCCCAGAGATTGGGCGCGACGATCTTGGTCAATTGGATCGTCGCCATGAGCGTTGCTATCTGCAGGTAACTGAATCCCCGGTCCTCCAGGTACAGCGACCAGTAAGGCAGCAGCGCCCCCAGTAGCGCAAAGAACCAGAAATAGAGATTGGACAGTCGCCAGTAGATAGCCGCCTCCCTGTCGCCGCTGCTCAGCTGTTATGACGGCCCTTTTCGATATCCGGAGTGTCGATACTGACGTCGCCGTTCTGCGCCCGATGTCGCAGGTAATGATCCATCAGCACCAGCGCCATCATCGCTTCAGCAATCGGCGTTGCACGGATGCCGACGCAGGGATCGTGTCGCCCGGTGGTGACGACTTCGACCGGTTCACCGTTGACATCGATGCTACGCCCCGGCAAGCGCAGGCTGGAGGTCGGCTTTAGCGCGATGCTGGCCAGGATCGGCTGCCCGGAAGAAATGCCTCCCAACACGCCGCCGGCGTTATTCGACAAGAAACCCTCCGGCGTCAGCTCATCCCGGTGCTCGGTGCCCTTCTGGGTGACGCAGCCGAAGCCGGCACCGATTTCCACACCCTTCACCGCATTGATGCTCATCAGGGCATGAGCCAGATCCGCATCCAGCCGGTCGAAGATCGGTTCGCCCAGACCGGGCGGCACATGATCGGCCACGACATTGATCCGCGCACCGACGGAGTTGCCCTCCTTCCGCAGCGCATCCATGTAGTCCTCCAGCTCCTGGAGACGGCTGGCGTCGGGACAGAAGAAGGCATTCTGATGGACCTGCTCCCAGTCAACAGGGTCGATCGTGATCGGCCCGAGTTGACTCAGATAACCGCGAATACGGATGCCCAGCCGGTGCTCGAGGTACTTGCGGGCAATCGCGCCCGCCGCCACGCGCATGGCGGTTTCCCGTGCGGAGGAACGGCCGCCGCCTCGGTAATCGCGCACGCCGTACTTATGCATATAGGTGTAGTCGGCGTGAGCAGGACGGAACTGGTCCTTGATCTTGGAATAATCCTTGGAGCGCTGGTCGGTGTTCTCGATCAGCAGACCGATAGGCGTACCGGTAGTCTTGCCTTCGAAAACGCCGGACAGGATACGCACCTCGTCCGGCTCACGGCGCTGGGTGGTATGACGCGAGGTCCCCGGTTTACGCAGGTCAAGATCCCGCTGCAGGTCGGCTTCCGTGAGCGGCAGCCCTGGGGGACAGCCGTCGACGATAGCCCCGAGGGCCTGGCCGTGACTTTCACCGAAGGTGGTTACCGTAAAAAGCTTTCCAAAGCTATTTCCAGACATAATTCAGCTTCTTATATGCGTTTCTTCAAATACTTTCGAGATCATTGCGGCGTAAGAGGAACACACCATCGCCGCCGTGCTCGAACTCGATCCAGGTGAACGGAATATCCGGTCGTGCTTCCTGCAGGGCTACCCAGCTATTACCGACCTCGACCACCAATAGACCCTGTTCTGTAAGATGATCTTTTGCCTGGGCCAGAATGCGATAAGCGATCTCCAGCCCATCCACCCCGGCTGCCAGGCCCAATTCCGGCTCGTGGTGGTACTCCTCCGGCATGTCAGCCAGGTCCTCGGCATCGACGTACGGCGGATTGCTGAGAATCAGATCATACCGCCCCTCGATGCCGTCGAGTACATCCGATTGCACTGTTCGAACGCGATGTCCCAAACCGTGCATTTCGATGTTTTCCCGTGCTACATCGAGTGCGTCCTCGGAAATATCGGCCAGATCCACTTCCGCTTCGTCGAATACCGTTGCTGCTGCAATGCCGATACAACCGCTTCCGGTACACAGGTCGAGTATCCGGTCCACAGGCCCGTCGCCCAGCCAGGGCTGGAATTCAGCCTGGATCAACTCACCGATCGGCGACCGTGGCACGAGCACGCGGGAGTCCACCTTGAATGGCAGCCCCATGAACCAGGCTTCACTAACCAGGTACGCCACCGGGATGCGGTCCTCTACGCGCCGCTCGATCCTACCCAGGATAAGTTTGCGCTCATCAAACGTCAGCCGCGCATCCAGGAAAATCGTGTTGTTTTCCAGCGGCAAAGACAGGCTACGCATTACCAGCTGGACCGCCTCGTCCCAGGGGTTGTCTGTGCCGTGACCGTAATAGATTTCGGAAGCCGCGAAACGCGTCGTGGCATAACGCAGGAGATCGCGGATCGTCAGCAGTTCTTCAGCAGGCTGTGGAGACACCAGTACTCATTCCGTCGGTGGATTTCGAGGCCTGCATTATACGCAGGTTTGGGCGGCTTTGTGGTCCATAGGTAGGTTGACGGGCGATTAAGGGTTCCTCATGGAGCCAGCGGGCCGGAGCTGTTCTCCTCGTTCTCGAACCGATCGAGGGCTTTCCCCATGCGCTCGCGCCCCAGCAGGATCATCTCAGGCGCCTTGTGATAATCGTAGGTTCGGCAGGCATCCTTGGGTACGTTGACGAGCATATCCGGCGGGTAACCGGCGATCTTGTACTGGATCAGGGCGCTCTGCATGGTCTCGATCGTCATGTTCATGATGTCGAATTTGCCGATACCCAGGCGGTCCCAGGCGATGGTCTCTGTGCCGTCACCCAGTGCCTGCGCTTCGTCCTCGACTTCTGTTGGTTCGAGTTCTATCTCAGGCTCGTCGCCGCCGACCGGGTCGGGGGTTCCCCGCCCACCGAACGAGCGCAATACGTCCCAATCGAACCAGCGCGAGGCGGTCATGCGCATACGATCGAGCCAGTCGTCCTGGTCGAGGTGTTGATTGAGGTAGATGTCCTTTGGCAGACGGTAGGTACTGCGATCTTCACCCGACAGGTTGACCGCAAAAATATAGTCCGCATGGGCTGCAATGGTGGGAATGATCGGCAAGGGGTTGAGCAGCGCACCATCCACCAGCACACGACCGTTGAAAACCACCGGTGTCACCAAGCCTGGAATGGCAATGGATGCCCTGATGGCCTGATGTAGCGGCCCCTCCTGGAACCAGATCTCCTTGTGGGCGAGAAGATCCGTCGCCACCGCGGTGTAGGACATCGGCAGATCCTCGATCTGGATGTCGCCAATCATCTCCCGCACTACGGAGAAGACTTTTTCGCCGCGTATGGCCCCTGCCGGCGACAGCGAGAGATCCAGTAACTTGATAACGTCGAACTGCTTGAGCCCTGTTACCCAATCCTTGTAGTCCTGCATCCGGCCGGCCGAATAGACGCCACCGATCAGCGCGCCCATGGAGCAGCCGGCAATGGCGACAATCTCGTAGCCGCGTTCTTCCAGGACCTCGATAGCCCCCATATGGGCGTAGCCACGCGCGCCTCCACTGCCCAATACCAGTGCGCAGGTACGCTTGCGTTTGGGCTCTTCGGTCTTTGGGACGGGCGGCTTATGCGCAGATTCAGGCATGGCGTCAGCTTCCTTCGGTGGCGATATCCTTGATGACGACAATTTCCAACCGGTTACCACTGCCGTGGGCATCCTGAACTGTGGTCAGCGCCGGACCGGCATTAACCAGCATCTGCTGCTCCTTGGGAATACCAAGCCGGACCAGCAGCGCCTGCATCGAATCCCCCACCCGCGCCGAACGCTCCAGCGCATCGTCGATGGTTTCGCTGCTTTCCAGTATCACGTGGCTGACGATCATCACGGTAGCCCCGGGGCTTTCCGCCCAAGTCACGAGTTTCTCGCGGGTATCGAGGTCCCAATCGAATTGATAGGTGAGCTGGCCGGACCAGGGAACGTACACCGGTCCGAGGATACGGCCAGCTTCCGGCGACAAGGCAGCTACGGTGGACTCATCCTCCACGGTCAGCTCTTCCAGCCAGAGATAGTCGCGCTTGTTACCCCGGGTGATCGTATACATAAGCACCAGTTGCAGCTGTTCGCGATCATCCCGATACGAATACGCCGCATAAGACTGGTCATCGTCCCGGCCATAGAGTTTGGATTCGTCGAAGATGGCATTGGCCCATACGTTACTACGGCCACAGTCGCGTCCTGAGCAGTTGAACAGCGTGCGGCTCTCGCGACGAGCCAGGGCCTCCCGGTAGAACTCGCTTACACGCTCCAGGGAGGATTCCGGGTCGATGCGCATCAGCCGCCCGGTGCCTTTCACGTTCAGACGCACCTGATTGTCCGCGCGTATCTCGTCATTTACCTCGCGCACGGGACTCAGGAGGACACGATGGCTTGCGCTATCGATCTTCACGCGCTTTTCCACCGTTGCCATTGGAAACGCCGGCAACTCTTCTGCTGCTGACGCCAAAGGCAACACAATGGCACCAGCCGCGGCCAGCGCTAATAGCACCTGTTTAAACATCTTCATGACGGGTCCAGGAACTCTCGGATGGCCTCGATAACCGGGTCAACGTTTCCGTCGAGGTGGCAGTGATGGGAACCCGGGACAACGACCTCCCTGAAATCAGGAATAAGGCGGGACCGGCCTCGCCAGCTTTCGCGGCCGCCCAGCAGCCCGTCTTCCGCTCTCAGGAAAAGCGTCGGCGATTCGATGGCCTTCAGGAAACCCTCGACCTGGGCCTCATCGAAGCGCGACAGCGAGGGATAGCGCAGTCGAGCGTCGGTACGCCATTGATAGCCGCCCTCCACTTCACGCAGGTTACGCGGCACCAGCAAGTGCGCAGCCTCGGATGATAGCGGGCTCAATCCGCCGGCGCGAATCTTCGCGGCGTCTTCCACGGCACCATAGGTCATGGGCGCCCCCGAGCCCCGCAAACGCTTGGTGATCCCCTTACGCAACTGCGCGGCGGACTTCTCCGGCGGTAGCGTAAGCGGCCCAAGACTGTCGATCATGACCAGGCGCCCGACGCGGTCGGGGAAACTCGCCGCATACATGGCACCAACGATGCCACCCAGCGAATGACCGACGATATGCACGGGCCCCTCGAAATAACGGTCGATCAGATCGGCAATATCCGCAACGTAGTCCACCAACACATAGTCCTGGCCCGGCGGACGGTGCTCAGAGTGGCCATGACCGGGAAAGTCGATGCAGTGCATCGGGGCCAATTGTGCGAGCGCCGGTGCAATCCGGGTGAAGGTCGCCGCATTGTCCAGCCAGCCGTGCAGGCCAATGATAGGTATGGCCGTATCAGGCGTGTCGGGCGCCGACCAGCTCAAGCCCCGCAGCACCAAATGGCGAAGCGGCCATTCCGTGTCAGCATGGGCTTTGTCCATGTGCGCCTTGTCAGTACGTGCGGACGCCATCCGGCGCTCCTTGCCGGTTGTGACTGAAACCTTGGTATTCATGGTCGGTAACCGGTCCGGTTACATGGTATGGGTAGGACGGTCGGAACCCAGCGCGCCGGCCAGGTAGGCCTCGATCTTGTTCTTGGCGGTTTCATCGTCGCCGGTGAACTGCACGCCAATGCCCGCCGCCCTGTTACCCTGGGCGCCCTTGGGGGTAATCCAGACAACCTTGCCGGCCACCGGGATTTTCTCCGGCTCATCCATCAGGTTGAGTAGCAGGAAGACCTCGTCGCCCAGCTGGTACTGTTTCTGGGTCGGGATGAACAGACCACCGTCCTTGATGAACGGCATGTAGGCCGCGTAGAGAACTGCCTTATCCTTGATCGTCAGTGTAAGAATACCGCTGCGCGCGCCAAAACCTGGACCCATAGTGTCTTCCTTCCGTTAAAACCGGTCGTCAGCCTGGGTATCGAGTGGCTTGTCCCGGCTAACATAATTGTCATTAATCTTAGCAGCCCGGAGCCTCATGACACAGCCCCGAGGCCAAGCCGTTCCTGAACCGCCCGGCACCTAAAAACCTTTCACTCAGCCGGCCCTTTTCTTCCTGGGCATAAACGAGAGCCATTCGAACAGCAACCGTTCGACCTCAAGCTCGGGGTTTACGTTATAGGCGAGGCCAGATCGGGCTTCGGCAATATGGCCGAGCAGAGCGTGAACGCGATGTGGTGGGTTGTGGCCGGCCAGGTAGCCGAGGATATCGGCGACCTCGGGATCTGCTGCTTCCGCCCCTACACCGAGTCGCGCGAGGTCCGCCCCCCAACGCTCCATCAGGCTGAGCGCGTTTTCCAGACCCAGCTTCACAAAGGGTTTGGCGGCTTCTTCCGGGGCCAGTCGGGATTTGAGGAACTGGCGAAAACTGTCCAGGCAGGCATCCACATTCTCGACAAACCCCTGTTCGATATACTCCCGGGCGAGCAATGGCGCGCCGCTGGCCAACCGCAGCGCGCGTGCCTGCACTCCAGCGTCCGCCTCGCCGCCTTCTTCCCGCGCGGCCAAATGTGACGAGAGCCACTGTTGCGCGGTCTCCGTATCGGGTGCTGGTAACAGGACGGACTGACAACGGGAACGGATCGTCGGCAACAGCGGCTTGCCGGACTGCTGCAGCAAGATCAACGTCACGTCCGGGTTGGGCTCTTCCAGGGTCTTGAGCAGGGCGTTGGCGGAGTTGATATTCAGCTTGTCGGCGCTGTCCAGAATGATCACCTTGTGGTGGGCCACTTGTGGCGACGCCACGGCGAATTCGCCCAGCGCCCTCACCTGGTCCACCTTGATCACCTTGGAATCCTCCGGCCGATACGTCCGGACATCCGGGTGGGACCCGGCAGCAATCAACTCGCACTGCTTGCAATGGCCGCAAGGCTCCACCGCTCCATGAGCCCCATCACAGACGAGCCGTTTCGCCAGGTAACCGGCGAAGAGTGTCTTACCGATGCCGTTGCGTCCCTCGAACAACAACGCATGCGGCAGACGCCCAAGATTCCAGCGCTCGATAAGACGCGACCATTGGGTCTTCAGCCAGGGTAGTTCGTCAACGCGTTCGATCAAGTCAGCCTCGAAATGGGGGTGGTCGTACCGGGATTTGCCGAATGCAGAGCGCGCTCAGGATGAGCGCCTGAGCTGCCGCAGTAAACCGCGCAGGCGTCTGTGGTCGTCCCGGCTCAAAGAACCCGAGCCATAATAGTGATTGTTAATCGCCCGCGCAAAAGCCTCGTGCCGACGCGCGTGCACCGGCTCCTGCTGCGCGGCCCGTGACGCCAAGGATGATGGGGTATCAGCCGTTTCTGCGAGAATACCTCGTTTGAGCAACAAGCGTTGCCACTCTCCCATCAGCCTAAGCGCCGGGACCCTGGGTTTACGACTGCGGTGACGCCAACCGGTCCAGAGGCCAGCGACCACCAATGCGGCTCCGAGCACGCCAGCCGAAATGTAGCCCAGGTCGCGCATGGAGAGATTGCCCGGCAGCTTGGACATCAGGTTCATCTGTGTCTGACCCTGGTAACCCACAACCCAGCGCTGCCATTCGTAGTTGATCTGATCCATCTGCAACGACAGCCATTGAACGACGGCAACATCGCCATATTTCTGTGCAGACGCCCATTCATTCTCAAGGAACGAGCCTTCTTCAGCGACAGCCTGCCGGAGACCGGACTCGATTCGATCCGGCGAGATCGCCGCCGTGGGATCCACGCGTAACCAGCCCGTACCGGGAATCCAGGCCTCTACCCAGGCGTGTGCGTCATACTGCCGGACGATCAGGTACTCGTCGTCGGCGCCCGGACTCCCACCCTGGTAACCCACGATAACCCGGGCAGGGATACCCGCCGACCGCAGGAGAAACGCAGTTGCACTGGCGTAGTGGGCACAGAAGCCGCGCTGGACGTCGAACAGGAGGGTATCGACAGCATCTTGCGGCATTTCCGGCGGGCGCAACGTATAGAAGTAAGGCTGTTGACGAAAACGCGTCAGCAGGGACTGGACCAAAGCCAGATCCGAGTTGGTCTGCTGGTCCAGCGCTTCCGCAAGCGCCCTTGCCCTGGGATTCCCCTCCGCCGGAAGATGAAGGTAACGTTGCCGATCCTGAGGACTGAGAAACGCCGATTCCCTTTTGTCTTCGGTCAAGGCCATGCGATAGCGAACCGAGGTGTCAGCCGGCCGACGGAAACGGAACGTACCGGCCGCCGTCTCCTCGACATTGTCGGAAATGGCTTCGGACCCGTCGAGGGCAAAGGCCCAGGGCTGGTAGGTCGGCTCCAGCAGGACATCGTATTCCCCGGACTGCAAAGGTCCAACGCCACCATCGGACTGAACCCGCCCCGTGCGTCGGCGAGCGTCGATCTGCCATTGTTCCCAGCGCCCGTTGACGAACCGGTCCAGGATCAACCCTCGCCAATAGCGATCGCGGTGCGGGGGGATTTCCCCACCGAAAGTCACCCGGAAAGCCCGCTCGCTGCTTTGCGCCAGGTTGGAGATCGAACCGGGGTCCATCTGGTCGGAGATGCCCGTCTTTGCCTGGCCGGAAACCAGCGGCACGCTCCACAGCGGCGACATGCGCGGGAAGAAGATAAACAGAAGGATGACTACCGGAAGCGTCTTGAGCATGAGTCCGCCCAGGCGCTTCCATCCAGCCGCCATGACATTCGGCGCGTCCGGTGCGTTCAGGATCTGCAGGCCGATCAGTAGGATAAAGATCGCCGCCAGGTTCAGCAGCGTCCAGACGATCCCCTGCTGGAACAGGAAATTGACGGCTGCGAGATAGCACAGAATAAAGAAGAGCACATAGAAATCCCGGGAGGTCCGGGTTTCCAGCCACTTCAATCCGACCGCGAGAACGAAGAACGAGGCAGCCGTCTCAACAGTGAATCGACCCTGCACGGTGAGCACATAGACCGCGATCAGCCCCAACATGATCAGCGTCCCTACCAACCGGCCGGGTAACGCAGCTCGCCCGGTTTGCGCCAGCCAGCGCCAGGTCGCAAGCGCCAGGCACGCGGCAATCAGCCACCAGGGCAGACGGTCCCATTGCGGAACGAGCAACAAGGCAAAACTGACGAGCAGCCATACAATTGCTTTGGAAGGCAGGTCCGGGGCTTTCGCTGCGTCCATCAGGAGGCCCTCGCGTATACGGACTCTCCACCCGCCGCAGCGGCGACACCAGCCTCTGCGACGTGCTTCTCAAAACCACAAAGCCCCAAGGCACGCAGGCAGCGGCTCCGGTGAGCGCTTCCCTGATCCGGCTCGATGGTAAGCCCGGGGATTCTCAGGCCAAAAACCTGACCAGCGCGTGAGCGGGACTCCACCAGGGCAGCCAGGTAACTCAGGCGCAGTTCCCGGTCAGCACCAGGGAATTGATTGAAGTCGAGCCAGACAGGCTCGCCGCTCTCGCCCTCCCAATCGGCAATCGTCATCTCCCCCGTGCGGGCAAAGCGTTTCCAAAGTACCCGCTGGCTCAAGTCTCCCTGGCGCCAGGGTCTCAAATCGGCGTGGGACAGATCGTCGGACTTACGAGGCTGGCTGGCCTGGACGCCCTCTTCCTCACCACCGGTTTCATAGGGCGGCGTTACTGGCCTGGGGTAACAGACGCCGGTCGAACCCGGGCGCATCCAGGACCAGGCCTTCAGCAAGCCGAACGGAAAACGTGTTTCAACCTGAATGCGCCCCGCAGGGACTGGCCCCCGCTGTCGGGCGGGTACTGGCAGTTCGAATTCACCTATTTCGCCGGGTACTACATTGATGCGGCGGGTTTCACCCTCGGGGCTAATGAACTGGATGCCGAAGGCGTCTTTCTCGGCAGTTGCGCGAATGCGGAAGGTCAGGTGATCCCCGGGGAACCCCTCGCCGGCAGACACGAGACTGAGTCTCAAGCCTGCCAGATTCCGGTGGGTTTGATGCATGGCCGCCACGAACAAAGCACCAAGCATAAAGGTCAGGAGATAAATAAGGCTGTTCTGGTAGTTAATGCCGGTCATCAACATGACCAGCAATAACAGGCCAAAGACCAGGCCGGCACCGGAGGGCAGAATGAAGATGTTTTTCTGGGTGAACTGCTGCTCGTCGGATAAAGGTATCCGGCGATCAACCCATCCACGCCAACGCCGCCGAATATTGCCTTCATTAGGCGTTCTTCGACGCTCTTTCCGATCGAAACCCTGAGACCTGATCACATTTTCACCACAAACCGCTTGAAATGTGTGAAACCGATCGAAATACTTTATCAGAGGTCGATCTGTTTCTCTGTTATGAAACGCGTCTAATTGTCGCCACTGGCGCAAAGCGATCTCTGACATACACCCGTCCAGAAGTTCCCAAACGCAGGAGCTCACCATGCGTACCCGCAAACTGGTTGCCGCCGCAATCGCATCGTCTATTGCCCTGCCAGCCTGGGCCGGAGTTGAGACGTTGACCTCCGACGAGATGGTCGATACCTATATCGAGGATTCTGCCATCATCGTCGTCCCGCGGGCCCAACGGAAATCCGAGGAAGAGCGGCAGCGCATCATACGCTCGCTGACCATTTCTCCGGGTGAGCCGGTTATCGAGGAATCGGAGGAGGAGGCCTATGCCAACATCCTCCGCAAAACACGGTACGAAGACCAGAACGAGGCACTGCAGGAAGCAGAAGACGAGTTCATTCGCCGGGCGCTGCTGCAGCCAATCGAAGAAGCAGGCCGGGCCCAGCCCGTCGCCAACCTGACACCGAACATTCCACCGGTTATCTATGGCCAGCAGATGGAAATTCCGGATGAGCCTTTCACCCAAAGCTTCCTCAACGACCAGTTGGGTATCGGCTTCGATGGTCAGAGTGTGAATTTCTCGATTGGCAATCCACCGGGTATCGATCAGATACAGATTCCGCAGGGGATTAACGAAGGGCCTGTCCAGCTGACGCCACGGCCCGGCGGTGGGTTTGATCTTTCGATCGACGTGCCAGACAGGTAACCACAGAGCGCAATTCAAAAAGCCAGTCAGTCGACTGGCTTTTTTGTTTCTGCGGACAATCGATCAGCTTGCTTCCCGAAAACAAAAACGCCCCGCTATGCGGGGCGTGATCGCTAAGAAAGCTCGGCCCGATTACTCGTGACCGTAAACCTTCATGTTGGTCTGGGTGATCGCCAGGTTGTCCAACTGGATCGTACCGATAGAAGAACCACCGATTTCGGTTGCAGCTACGTTGATATCGGTTACGAACTGAGGCACTTCGATTTGCAGCGCATCGCCGTTTGCAGAGCCAGTTCCAGTCGCTTTGCTGATGGTGATCTGTGCTGCAGCAAACATGCCTGCAGGAGTTAGACCACCACCTGCGGCTGATTCCTCGAAGAAGTTAGCCCCCATGACCTGCATGCCGCGGATGTTAACACCCAGGAAGTCGATATCCATATCCATGTTAGTGATGTTGAAAGAAACATCAGTGATCAGATGATCAGTTTCGGTGTCAACACGGATATCCAGCTGAGCCAGGTTACCGACGATGCCAATGTTGCTAGCCAGCAGCGTGGAGTTGGAGTCGGTTGCGTCAGCAGCAGAGACACCTTGCGCACGCAGAGAGGCAGACTCGATACCGACCGCAAAGTCGATGGGCACCTGACCGTTAACATTACCAACGTGGATGACGGCGTCGCCGTCGGCTTCTACGTCGATATCGATCTTGAGGTCATCCAGAAGACCGTCAACGCCAGTCACGTTGCCATCTGCGTCAGTGACAACGTTACCGCCACCGATATGGATGCCGGATACGGCGAAGCTACCTTCGTCCACGTAGCGGAACTCGCCCACGTCAACCTTGGTTTCCAGCTCGATGGTCACACCCGCCTGACCAGTCACGTTGCCCATGGCACCGTCGTCAAGGGCTTTCAGCTCTGCCTGGGCAGCGAACGGAGCAGCCGCGATTGCGGATGCGAGTGCAAGTTTCTTCAGGCCTTTCATAGTGTTCTCCTAAACGGAAAATTGTTGTTGTTCCAATGCGGTCTGTATTGTTTTGTTACCGCACGATTCAAAGCGTAGTTCGATCAGGTCGATGGTTCCGTGACCACATTCACAGTCCCAATAATCACATTGTCCAACAACCTTAGTAACCTGAGATAACTATCCTCCAACACCGTCTATTCTGCAGGCGCTTCGCTGCGCTCGCCGTCCTTGTTCCTGAAATTGAAGATAGAGGGTTCGGATTCCACCGTTACCGGTTCGCCAAAAACGGTCTTACCTTCCTGCACGGTATAAGGCGTTAACTGCGCCAGAGTCGGACCAAAGATGTGTTCCATTTCGGCGACCAGCACATATTCCGCTCGCGCCTCCTTATTTGGGTTCCCGGCGACATACACAAGACAGGTAGCGCCCACGTTGCCCTTACCCACGAGTACACGGAGACTTCGACGCATAACTTCCAAAGCGACGTTAGGCGGCATCTGTTCGATCTTATCGATCCTGATCAGGCGGATCTCACCGCCCCGGTCAGCCACGACCGCGAAGGCCTTGACCGCTTCGCCGTCAGCCAGACGTAATGAAGCGTTTTCCATTGCCCGCTTGTACATTTTCGCGAACTGCTCCTGGGCAAACTGCTTGATCTCAGCTTCGCTCAGTTCGCTCTTTGGCTGTTGGGAAAACACCTGGCTTGAGCAAATAGAAAGCATGAGAAGAAGAAACAATCGGATAAGGAAAAGCTTTGGGATGACTCGCATGCCGTACTCCTTGCGATTTCTTTTTATAGGGTGTTGATCTGCGAAGCCCTCTGCGTTTGCGGTATCATGCTTGGCCGCACTATTTACACAGGCTTCACAGGTTCAGCGTGCCATCATCCCTAAAAGAATTTCCCGTTTCTGCCAAATGTGCGGCACTTTGGGTGAATCACCTGGCGTCAGAGGCAGGGTTTGTCTTTATGCATCGTGCTGACGGCTCTGCCTTTGCCTCGGCCTGGCCGGCACGCACCTGGCGATTGCCGCAAGATGAACAGGCCTGGCAAAAGAACCTCCATGAGCTTCAGGAAGCCGAACGGCAGCTTCAGCTCAAGGAACATTCAAAGGCAGCAGAAGAGCTGTTCGCAGGCGGCCTGGTGGGGGCGATCAACTACGAAGCGGCTAAACATACGGTTGCTGGGTACGTACCCCAATCATATGAGCAAAACCTGCCTGACGTGGGCTGGGTAGGCGAGTATCTGTGGGCGTTGAATTTGCCGTCATCATCCGACGACCGACCGCGGCTGGTCATCCATCCCCACTGCCCGCCGTCGATCATGGATAAGCTCAAGCCATTAATCGATGAAGCCGAGCAGCCTGCCGGCGAACCGTTGAACTTCAGGATGGTGCAACCCTTCCAGCCGGAGCAAACCCAAGCCCAATACCACCAACGGGTGCAGCGTATACTCGACTACATCCTCGCTGGTGACTGTTACCAGGTAAATCTTTCGCAGCGGTTCTCCGGCCAGTTCACAGGCCATCCGTTCGCGGCATTCAAAGCGCTGACCAGCGCCATTCCCGTACCTCATGCCGGTTACGTGGATACGGGGCTTTATCAGGTCCTCAGTATCTCACCCGAGCGTTACCTCCGTATCCACGAAGGTGTAGTCGAGAGCAAACCCATCAAGGGAACGCGTCCGCGCGGAGAAACTGACGCCGACGACCGGAAACAGCAGGACAACCTTGCTGCCAGCCTCAAGGATCGCGCAGAAAACCTGATGATCGTCGACCTGATCCGCAACGACATCTCCCGCTTCTGCAAACCTTTTTCGGTCAAGGTTCCGAAGCTGTTCGCGATCGAGAGTTACCGCAACGTCCATCAGTTGGTGAGCACAGTAACCGGCGAATTGGACACCGATGTTTCGCTGATCGATGCCCTGCTCTCGGCGTTCCCTGGCGGCTCCATCACCGGCGCCCCGAAACGACGGGCGATGGAGATTATCGACGAACTCGAACCCCACGACCGTGGCCCTTATTGCGGCAGTGTCTTCTATATCAGCGCCGATGGGACGCTTGAAAGTAATATCGCGATCCGTACGTTGATGACCCGGCCGGACGGGACAATCAGTTGCTGGGGCGGAGGCGGTATCGTGGCCGATTCCGAGCCGGAAGCAGAGTATGAGGAGTCGATAACGAAGGTGCGGCGGTTGATGGAGACGTTGGAGGGGATGGGTTAGGCGCCATCTAACTACTTCTGAGCCGCCAGGAACCCGAGGTACGGAAAGAAATACTCGGGCACCTTCGGCGCCTCAGAAGCTGAAGCATCTGCTACATGCTCAAGTTATCTCAAAATGTAGCCGACGCTTTAGAGGGTGTTGCAAAAGCTTGCGGCTTGAAGCCTCTCTCCCCTCGCGGGGTGTAGGCGGAAGTAGCGAAGCAGCGCTTCGCCCGCCGGAACGCCCGGAGCCTCTGGCGACGGGCTGGGGCGCGGAGCGGAGGTTTGGAGAGAGGGGGGCGAGGCAAAAGCCTCGCTCGAAGTCGGCTCTGGCAACGATGAGCGCCTGACGGCGCTACCCCCTCTCCTGTGCAACCGGAACATAGGTAACACTTTGAACCGGCAACATGGGTTACACCTATTCCCCCGCATGCCACTCGCATGCGGGCTCCAATCGCGCGGTTTTGAGGTTAATATGACCGAGCAGATGGGTGCTGTATCGCACCTCGACCCGGTCATTCTCCACCTCTTGCAGGCCTACGCGATGTCTGGCTAACAGCCCGCTGATGTAGATCAGATGGCCCTGCCACTTGATTTCGCCGTTGTGACGAACGTTGCGAACCGCCTGGTCCACGTTATATTCAATCGGGCGCAGCACGGGCGAGTACCGACGCCTTGAGGGCTGATACACGCTGGCCGGTGTTTGCCTGCCCAGCGCCTCATGGCTGCGTTGTTCGTTAAACTCCTCACGGAATGCCTGCAGCGTGGTCTGTTGCTGCATCAAGCTTGTCCCGCGCATCCGTCCACCCACTGCTCGATTCAGTGAACCGTGCATGCGCTCGTGACGGGCATTCTGTGTGGGCGTTCCCGGCTTGCTACGATGCACCCCAATGCCCAGCTCGACCCACCATTTCGACAGTCGCGTCAGACCTCCTGCTGAGCGACTGGCGAAGGGCGCCCCGTTGTCGGACAAGATCCCCTCCGGCAGACCGTACTCATGGAAAACCCATTCCATAATCGGCTTCGCCTGGACGTAGTCTGTTGCGCTCACGCCATGACAGCCCAAGACATAACGGCTGGCATTGTCGGTTACCGTGAGCGGATAACACCAGCGCCCGCCGGCCGTCCGGTACTGCCCCTTGTAGTCCACACTCCACAGCGCATTATTGCGATCACCCAGTTCAAACGGTTGCGGGTCGGCCGGGTACGGCCGCTTGTAGCGCCGTTTCTTGACCAGACCCGCCGCTTTGAGTATCTCACCGGCCGTGCTGTCTGCCGGCAATGCCATCGCCGGTTCTAGCTCACGCAAGCGGTCCAGAACCTTCTTGGGGCCAAAGCTGGGATGGACTTTCTTGATCGCCACAATCTGTTCAGCCACGTCCTCCGTCACTGCATGTGGGCAATAGTGCGGCGCTCGGGAGCGCTCCTGCAGCCCACCGGCACCTTCCTCCTGGTAGCGCCTGATCCACTTGTAAGCCGTCTTGCGGCTAATGCCGTAGCCGCGGGCCAGATCGCTTACACCGTGCCCGCCCTGCAGCCAGGCCGCGATCAACTGCATCTTCAGATCCATTACACAAGTCTCTTTCCAGGGCATGGGCGCGTCCTCCTTGCCCATACCGTAACTTGTGTAACCCATGTTCCCGGCTTGAGGTGTTACCTATGTTGCCGGTTTGCACACTCCAAACCTCTCTCCCGCGAGGGGAGAGGGAGTTTATGCCGATACTTTGGAGATACGGCTACTTTTGCAACACCCTCTTTAGCTTCGGAGCGGCCCTAAGGGCTGCCCCAGGTTTGCCCAAAAACTTAGAAACGCTCACTCAACTCTTCAAACTTCCGACGCAGATCCTCAAAGTTATGGACCGCCGGAAACTGTGGAAACTCATCGATCACGTTTTGCGGCGCATGGAACAGGATGCCAGCCTCGGCCTGCTTCAGCATGGTGGTATCGTTATAGGAGTCACCCGCTGCAATCACACGGTAGTTAAGAAGCTGAAAGGCGCGGACTGACTGGCGCTTGGGGTCTTTCTGGCGCAGCAGGTAATCGGTGATACGGCCTTTTTCGTCCACTTCAAGCTTGTGGCACAACAACGTCGGGTGGCCCAGCTTGGCCATCAGGGGCATCGCGAACTCATAGAAGGTATCGGAGAGAATCACCACCTGGAAGCGCTCGCGCAGCCAGTCCAGGAATTCCCGCGCACCGTCGAGAGGATCAAGGGTGCCGATCACTTCCTGAATTTCCGGCAGGCCGTAGCCATGCTGGTCGAGCAGACGCAGGCGTTGCTGCATCAGCACGTCGTAATCAGGAATGTCCCGGGTGGTCGCCTTGAGCTCTTCAATCCCCGTCTTTTCCGCAAAAGCGATCCAGATTTCAGGGATCAGTACCCCTTCCAGGTCAAGGCAAGCAAGTTCCACAGGATTCTCCTAATCAAAGTCCAGGCAGTACGCCGTAAAAATAGTTGAGGGTGACTATGGCCCTACCCCCGATTTTAGCGGCCCTATCATAAGGAAAAGAACCCGCAATTGCACCGCGGGTATAACCTTATGAAAGCTCGTTACTTTTGCTGGACACGCCCTGGTGTTAGATTCTCAACACAGCTCATAATGCGATGAATACGATGGAATCTATAACAGAACTGAATGAGAGACTGAACGGCCAATCACCCCGTTCCATCCTGAAACACGCCCTGGGACAGTACGATTCAATCGCCGTGTCTTTCAGCGGCGCCGAGGATGTCGTGCTGATCGAGATGGCTCATAAGCTGACGGACACCCTCAAGGTCTTCACACTGGACACTGGCCGCCTCCACGCCGAGACCTACAGCTTTATCGAACGGGTGCGGGAGCACTACAACATCGATATCGAGATCCTGTTTCCGGACGCGGCGGAAGTACAGGCGCTGGTTTCCGAGAAGGGACTATTCAGTTTCTATCGTGATGGCCACAAGGAATGTTGCGGCATCCGCAAGGTCAACCCGCTACGCCGGAAGCTGTCCACCGTAGATGCCTGGATTACCGGACAGCGCAAGGACCAAAGCCCAGGCACCCGGAACGATGTGCCCGTGGTCCAGATCGATGATGCGTTCTCGACAGCGGACAAACCGCTGATCAAGTTCAATCCGCTGGCCAACTGGAGCTCGAAGGAAGTCTGGGATTATATCCGGGTTACCGAAGCGCCTTACAACGAGCTTCACGAGAAAGGCTTCGTGAGTATCGGCTGTCAGCCCTGCACCCGCCCGGTATTGCCCGGCCAGCACGAGCGTGAAGGTCGCTGGTGGTGGGAAGAGGCGACGCAGAAGGAGTGCGGGCTGCACGCGGGCAATCTGATTGCTTCGGAGAAGTAAAGCGGCTTTAGGTGAACTTAAGCAAGCTGAGGCTCAATAGGCACCTTCGGTGCCTCAGAAGCTGAAGCTTCTGCTACATGCTCGAGTCGGCTGCAAATGTAGCCGACGCTTCAGCTTCGGAGCAGCCCACCGGGCTGCCCAAAATTCTCAGCAACTCCCAGCTTTAATGAGAACTCATCGCCTCAGTGAGTCGGCAATTCGATCCCTTCGAACAACGCCTCGACATCGGCTCGACTCGACTGATGCGTTGCCTCATCCACCATTTCCCGGGTCAGGTGCGGCGCGAAGCGCTGGATGAAGTCGTACATGTAGCCGCGCAGGAATGTGCCCTTACGGAAGCCGATCTTGGTGACGCTCGGCGCAAACAGATCCTTTGCATCCAGCGCAACCAGGTCCCCATCAGTCTTCTCATCAAACGCCATGCTGGCGATGATCCCTACGCCCAAACCCAAACGGACGTAGGTCTTGATCACGTCCGCATCCGCAGCGGTAAACACCACTTTCGGGGTCAGCCCTTTGCTCTGGAAGGCCTCGTCGAGTCGCGAACGACCGGTAAAACCGAACACATAGGTCACAAGGGAATACTCGGCCACCGCCTCAAGGGTTAAGGGATTGCACTGCGTCAGCGGATGGTCCCTGGGCACGATGATGCTCCGGTTCCAGCGGTAGCACGGCATCATGATCAGGTCGTTGAAAAGCTCCAGGGCTTCCGTGGCGATAGCAAAATCCACGGCACCGTTGGCGGCCATTTCAGAGATCTGCATTGGCGTACCCTGGTGCATGTGCAAGGACACTTCCGGGTAGGCATCGATAAAACCACGAATAATGGGCGGCAAGGCATAGCGGGCCTGGGTATGCGTGGTGGCAATGCTCAGGTCACCCTTGCGCTGGTTGCTGAACTCCTGGGCGATCTTCTTGATCCCCTCCACCCTGCGGAGAATCTCCCCCGCTTCACGGATGATTGTTTCACCACCCGGCGTGATCCGGGTGAGATGCTTACCGCTACGGGCGAAAACCTCGACACCGAGCTCATCTTCAAGGAGACGGATCTGTTTCGAAATGCCGGGTTGGGAGGTAAAGAGGCTCTGGGCCGTCGCGGAGACATTCAAATCGTGATGCGCCACTTCCCAGATGTAGCGCAGCTGTTGTAGTTTCATCGACCGTCTCGCTCCATCTTCGTTATTATTCGCATAAAAATATAAGTAATAATTCTTTTTAAGAATAGATGCAAAGGTCTACAGTGAAAACCCTTTCAGGCACTTAGTTCACCCTGATTCGAGGGAACGTGAAGGTTCACGGTTTTCAGTGTAGATCATATTATGGATATCTTGTTTTATATTCTTGCGGGTGCCGGTGTCGGCCTCGCCGTCGGACTGACAGGCGTAGGCGGTGGATCTCTCATGACCCCGCTACTGCTGATGTTCGGCTTTCCGCCGCACATCGCCATCGGTACCGACCTGATCTACGCTGCCATCACCAAGGGCACCGGCGTCTACGCACATCATCGCCAGCAAACCATTATCTGGCCTATTGTCCGCCGTCTGCTGATTGGCTGCGTCCCCGCCTCCCTTGCAGCCATCGTCCTGCTCTCCGTTTTCTTTACCGAACCTGAGGATTACCGGGGGTTGCTGGTGTCCACCCTGGGGGCGATGCTGATCCTGACCTCAGTCGTGTTGATCTTCCGGCCATGGATTCTGAAACACCGGAACATCGAAACCGACGATACTTTCCTGGTACGCCACCAAAAAGGACTGACCGTCCTCTCCGGCGTGTTCTTAGGTTTTGCGGTGACTCTATCGTCTGTCGGTGCCGGCGCGTTCGGCACCGCGATCCTGATGATGCTTTACCCACACCTGAGCGGCGTCAAGATCGTCGGCACCGACCTGGCGTACGCCGTACCCCTGACGTTCCTTGCCGGTATGGGCCACTGGCATCTGGGCAATATCGATTGGTACCTGCTTGGCGCCCTGCTGATCGGTTCCATTCCCGCCATCCAACTGGGCACCCGGCTGGCCCGCAAGTTACCCAACCGCGTCCTGCAATCCACCCTGGCTGGCATTCTGTTGCTGATCGGCCTGAAATACACCTTCTTCTAAGTCTGGGCGGGTGTTACGCTCCGCCGTGGTCGAGGCCCGGCCTTGACTTACCGGCGGCAGCGCAGAGAATCGTCAATACACTCCCCTCTTATTTAAGAGGATGTTGAGTTCTGCGCCGTTGCGCCGCGACCATGCTGTTGACCTGACCGGATTCGCCAGACCCGATGTTGTTGACGACCAAGTTTCTCAGACCCGCTGCCGACCCGCGGGCGATTCCTCGCAATCGCCTGCTACAGGTATTGGAGCGGCGAGAGGGCAAGCGCCTGAACCTGGTGGTTGGGCCCGCCGGCTTCGGTAAGACAACGCTGGTCAACCAGTGGAGTGCGACCCAGACCCTACCGGTCGCCTGGCTATCGCTGGACGCCAATGACGACGATCCCCGCCGTTTCTGGCAATACATCACCGGTGCCCTGGTCCACGCCGGCTTTGCCGAACTTGAAAAATGTCAGCAGGCGTTCAATACCTACGCGGCCCACGAGTTGGAAGGCGCCATTACCGGTCTGATAAACGGTCTGGTAGAAAACGTCGGTGGCGGAATGAACCTCGTCATCGACGACTACCACCAGATCCAGGCGGCCGAGATTCATCGCCAGATGACCTATTTCCTCGACTATCTGCCGCCCGGTGTGACCGTCGTGCTGGTATCCCGTACCGAACCGGACCTGCCCATTGCCCGCTGGCGCGTCCGGCAGTGGGTGGACGATATCCATCCGCAACTGCTGGCGTTCTCCGAAGACGAATGCCATCGTTTTTTCCAGGATTGCATGGCCATTAGGCTGTCCAAGGACGAAGCGCGACGCATCTGGCAGAAAACCGAAGGCTGGGTCGCCGCCATGCAACTCAGTGCGCTTTCTGCCCGCAACAGACCATCACTTGGCGACGTCCAATCGGCCAACCTGATACCCGACTCGTCACGGCAGATCAACGACTATATCCTGAGCGAGGTTCTCGACCAGCAACCCGAAAACGTCGCAGACTTCCTGCTGGACACCGCCTGTTGCCTACGCCTGACGGCCTCCCTCTGTGATCGCGTCCGGGAGTCCAGGGATAGTCAGGAGATGTTGGAAGCCCTGAGTCAGCGTAACCTGTTCCTGATCCCGCTGGATAACCGCGACGAATGGTTCCGCTATCACGATCTGTTTCGCGAGGCCCTGTTCCAGCGCCTGCAGCAGACCGATCCCGACCGGATACAGACATTGCAATCCCGGGCTATCCGCTGGCTGCTGGAGCACGACCATATCCAGGAGGCCATTGCGCAACTGGTTCAGCTCGAAGATTGGCCATGGCTGGCCGGTGTCCTCGAACAGCATGGCAACAACCTGATCCACGGAGGCTTCCATTTACCGGTACTGGACTGGCTGGACAAGCTGCCGTCCGGGACGGTCGAAAGCAATCCGCGCCTATCCATGCTGCAGATCTGGGGGCATTTCTTCGCCAATCGGCTTGATGCCCTCGAGCCTCGCCTGGAACGGCTGGAAGACCTGCTCGATCGTCGGGTAGCCGATTCCCATCCGGATGCCGAAGGTGCGCTGGGCCTGCACAGCGAAATCGCGCTGATCCGATCCTACCTCGCCCGCACGCGGAGCGACCTCAAGAGCGCATCGGACTTGACCCAGCAGGTCCTGCGGGACATCGACCATACCCAGATTCCGCTTAAGTCCGTCACCTATTACGGATTGGGCCTCGATTACTTTGGTCGCGGGGACCTGCCCGCAGCCGAGGAAGCCTTGCAGTCGGCCGTCTCTCACGGCCAGATCGAGCGTAAGCCCTCTACCGTGCTTTCCAGCGGAGGGCTACTGGCCTGGATCCAGTTCAATCGAGGACACATCGACCTGGCCCTTGAAAGCTGTATCTCGATACGCCAGTGGATCGACCGGCATTACACCGACCCCAAGCAACCCAAGCTGCTCTCATGCTGGCAGAACTGCGCACTCATCGAGATCTACCGGGAACGGGGCGAGCTGGAGCTGGCGGACACCTACCTTGCGCCCTTACTGGGCCACCTGGAACAGGGTACCGAACCCGGCCAGCACGTGATTATCCAGTATGCCCGTGCGCACTTGGCCTTCACCCGCGGCGATTACGAACAGGCCACCCGCGCATTGGACGATGCGGAGCGGGTTCTCCGCGGGCGGCGGGAACATATCGTGTTCGAACCGCCCAACCTTGCGGCGTTGAAGGCACGCGTTCACTTGGCGAAAGGTGAGCTCGAGCTGGCGCGTGAATGGCTCGAGCACCGTAATCCGGAAGAATTCCGTAATCCGCTCAACGCCGAGCAGGACGCCATTACTGCGGCCCGGGTAATGATCGCGCTCGATAAACCCGGTAAGGCCATCACCCTGTTGACACCACTGCGACTGTCGACGGAAACCGGCCAGCACAACAAGCACTTGATCGAAGTCCTCACCGTCTACGCTGAGGCTCTGGATCGAGAGGGAAAAACCAGCGATGCGATGCCTCTCCTGGTGGAAGCCCTCAAGCGCTCCTCTAGCGAGCAGATCTACCGCCTATTCATTGAGGAAAGTGCCGTCGTTCACGCCCTCATTCGCGACACCACATCGCCCAGCGTCGATAGCCGCTATTTGCAAAAGCTGCGCGAAATGTTACCGGAGACCAAGGTACGGGACTCGGCACCCAAAGCCGGAGCCAAAACGCTCGCCGATTTGATCGAGCCCTTGAGCGCACGGGAAAGTGAAGTGCTTGAGCTGATCAATGAAGGCCTTGCCAATAAAGACATCGCCCTACGAATGCAGGTGGCCGGCACCACGGTAAAAGCCCACATCCGAAACCTGTACGGAAAACTCCAGGTGAAAAGCCGGACTGAGGCGTTGGCCAGGGCTCGCCAGCTCGATTTGCTGAAATAGATTTGTGACGCAGATCACACTTTTATCGAATTTATTCGCCCCACTACGCCCTTTGGACGATCCATCTACGCCCCTACGCCTCTTATTATTCTCTCGACGGTGAGGGAAACCTCACCTCCGGAATCTGAAACTTCAGGCCTTTGGATTCCATGTTCCGTGTTGCTTAAAACCCCAGGGTTATCTAGTCAGAGCCCTGCTTCTCGAAGGCGCCAACCGTTTTGGATTGGCGCCTTTTTTTATTGGGTTTGCCGGACGGAGAGCCTGGAGATTGCGGGCGGGAGAGCGGGCAACCCGGG
Source organism: Marinobacter nanhaiticus D15-8W (assembly GCF_036511935.1). Classification (NCBI taxonomy): domain Bacteria; kingdom Pseudomonadati; phylum Pseudomonadota; class Gammaproteobacteria; order Pseudomonadales; family Marinobacteraceae; genus Marinobacter; species Marinobacter nanhaiticus. The sequence continues at coordinate 2,932,725 of NZ_AP028878.1, forward strand.
GGGTTGCTCCGAAGCTGAAGCGTCGGCTACATCGGCCGGATAACTCGAGCATGTAGCAGATGCTTCAGCTTCTGAGGCGCCGAAGGTGCCCGATTCAGGTACGCACTCAGGGAGAGATAACCCGCCGAAACGGCGGCAACGCATCAAGCAACAACTGACCATACCGTCGCGTCACGATACGCCGGTCGAGAATCGTAATTCGCCCCTTATCCTGCTCGGTCCTCAACAGACGCCCCACCGCCTGGACCAACCGGATCGAGGCATCCGGCACCGTGATTTCCATAAACGGATTACCCCCACGCGCCGTGACCCACTCGGCCAGGCTGGCGTCGATCGGATCGTCCGGTACAGCGAACGGCAGCCGGGTAATAACGACGTGCTTGAGGTATTCACCGGGCAAGTCGATGCCCTCGGCGAAGCTCGCCACACCAAAAAGCACGCTTGGGCGGCCTTCGTCGATTCGCGATTTGTGCTGGCGCAGCACCTCACCTTTGGCCATGTCGTCCTGGGTGGTGATCAGCTCCGGCCACTCCGGGGCCAAACGGTCGCGTACGGCATTCATCGTACGTCGCGCCGTAAAGAGCACAAGCGTGGCCTCACCGTCCCGCCAAAGTTCAGGCAGGCGCTCGACCAACGCTTCGGTAAAGGCATCAGCGTCGGTGGGCAACGCTGACATAGACGGTACCTCCACCGTCGCCATTTCGGCGTAACGGAAGGCGCTGGGGACAACGAGATAGTGACTCGCCTCCGGCAGACCCGCGCGGCTGCGCAAGCGATCGAACCGCCCCAGCGCAGTCAGCGTTGCGCTTGTCAGCACGATACCGAATGCACGGGACCAGAGCCGGCCGTATAACAGGCTGTCAGCCAGTATCGGACTACTGAAGAACGTAATATCCTCGGCATGATCGAAACGCTGCCGGATGGCCCAGCGGGCCGGCGGCGGGCCCTTGTCTTCCCGGGCGGTTTGCCACGCAGCCCATAGCCGATGCTGTTCTTCCGCCCGGCCGTGCAGGCCGCCGGCGACCGGGAACCAGGCTTCGGCCGTCTGGCGATCCACATCATGTTCACGTTTTTCGTCAAATGCTTTCTGCAGTTCGTCTACCAGGACACCCAGCTGTCGCGTCAGCGTTGCCGAAACCACGCCAGCCTCTGCGGAGGCGGCCGCCAGCTCTTCCGGCAGTTCACCATCCGGATAGCGCCATTGAGCGACGTTGCGTTCATCCTCGAAGGTCCATTCGGTCTTCTTTTCCGCCAGCTCATAGACCTGGGTCAGACGCCCGTCGTATTCCCTTGAGGCCTCGCTGATCCGATCCAGCGTCTTGGACGCCAGCGAAACCGGCGCCAGATGCGGCTTCATCTTCACGACGACCTGGGATAGCTGCTTCAGCCAACTGCGCGTTGCGTTCAACGAGACTGAAGCGGCAAAGTGGTTCAACGCCTTGTCCGGCAGGTGATGGGCCTCATCGAAGATGAAGATCGCTTCTTCTGGAGGCGGCAGGATCGCGCCGCCGCCAAGGGCCAAATCCGCGAGCACCAGATCGTGGTTGGCAACGATCACATCCGCATCGTCGATCCCCTTCCGCGCATCGAAGAACGCACAGCTGTCGAAGTAACTGCATTGGCGGTTGGTGCATTGGCGATGATCCGTGGTGACCTGACGCCATAGATCGTCAGGGATCTGCTGGGGCCAGTGGTCACGATCCCCATCCCAGTTGCGGGAGGCGTACTGGCCAAGCATTTCTTCGAAGAATTCACGGGTACCCGGTTCGTCGTCGGTCTGCTTGTCCAACAGGAACAGCGGCATGGTGTCGCTATCCTGCACGCCCTCGTCGTGTAAACGTCCTTCGAGGCGTGACAGGCAAAGATAACGACCGCGTCCCTTGGCCAGGGTCCAATCAAAATCGATGTTAGTGTGCTTGCGAAGATCCGGGAGATCCTTCTGCACGATCTGATCCTGCAGCGCAACCGTGGCTGTGGAGATAACCAGCTTCTTACCCATCGCCTTGGCCATGGGAATGCAGGACAGCAGGTAGGCCAGGGTCTTGCCGGTACCGGTACCCGCCTCGACGACACAGGCGGAGGCCGGCGACGTGCGCTTACCATCACTCTCGGTAATACCACCCAGGTAGCGGGCGATTTCGGCGATCATCAGACGCTGACCGTATCGCGCCTTGATCGACTTGCCGCCGAGGAGATCCCGATAGCCCTGCTGGATACTCTGTTTGACGTCTTCGGATAAAGCCATCAGCGGGGACTGATCCAGTCGCGAACGACACCAACCCGGAAGGTCTCACCGTACGCGCTGAGCACTACACCGTCTGCGGTGATGGCCTCGACGCGAATGCCGGAGAAGGTGTCACCCGGACGCAGGTAATGGTCGTTGATCATGACCCGGCGGGCTGCCGGATCCGAAGCATAGATATGGCTGCTGAAGCGCAGGTCGGGAATGCTGCGCTGGAACGCCAGAGGCTTCTCCACCAGGTGCTGGACCGGCGGGCCGTCGGCGAAATCGTAGGCGGGTGTCTGCTGCCCCGCATTTCCGGGACCGCTCTCTCTCTGACTGGGCACGATGAGGGTCGGTTCCTCGGAGAGTCCGGGGCCGGCCTGGGCTTCAGGATACAATTCTTCATCGGCCGTAGACGGCGTAATCAACATCGGCTCCTCAGCGGGTCTGGTCGGGCTTTCAGGCCTCTCGGCGCCCTCCACCGGCACGGCAGGTGGCGATTGTGGTGCCTCGGCGAATGCCTGCTCGGCGGGCACTTCGGTAACGGGCGCCGGGTTCGTTTCCTTTTCTGTGTCTGCGTCTGTTGCAGTTTGCGTTTTCGCCGGGCTTGCCTGTTGCGCCTGCCCTGGTTTGGTCTCAGGTTCCGTCTGTGTTACAGACTCCGACGCGTGCTCATCGACCGTGCTGGCCAGAAAACCGGAACCCGGCCAGAAGATTACCGCCAGGATTGCACCGTTGAAGAACAGGGCAAGGGCCACCCAGACGCCAACCGGGATAGCCCGGCGTTTGGGCTTGTGAACCATTTGCACCGAGTGGGCCAGATCCGGAACCCGCCCCTGCTGTCGCTCGGATTCCGAGCGACGGAGCGCATCGAGGATATAGGACATGGCTTACCGCACCTCCGCGGTCTGGCGGCGCGAAGGCGCTAGCGTGGGAATCGACGGATACAGGTCGGAATTCATCTGGATGAGGGTCTTGGCCCCGGCGATACCGTCCGGGATCAGTCCGTTACGGGACTGGTACCACTGAATCTGCTCCTGGAGCGACGAAGCAATCAACTCATCCTGGCGCGCGACATTGCTTTCCAGGGTCGTAATCAACTCCATCAGCCGCGCACTCAACCAGGCTTCCTCGCTAACTGCTTCGCCAGACGGCACCAGCGTGGATTGATAAGGCGGCAAGCGCCATACCAGCGAATAGTCGCCCAACCAATACCGGTCCACGGTTTCCAGGGGCAAATCCAGGCGCTCGTCCCCCAGCATCAGTCGGGCAATACCATTCTCCAGGTTAACGAGGGTCGCGTAACGAGGATTGCCTTCGTCGTCGAAGAGACGAAGGATCACGGGCCGGTCCAGTTGTTCGATACTGCGCCAATTCCCCTGGCGGTGCAGGCAGCGCAGACCGATGGTCTCGGCGAAATCACAGGCGTAAGGGTATTCGGTCGGCTCATACTCGAAGCCCCAGCGACTGAACAGGTTTCGGTAGGCTTGGGTCTGATCCTTCCCCGGCTTTTCCATAACCGCCAGCCAGTTCGGCGGAACCCGCGGCTCGGTGGGTGAACCATCAGGACCATCAATAAAGGGTTGCTCCACGACCTCCACCTGCTCGGTAGCGGCCTTGGAAGCAGTCTCCGGTTCCTTGGCAGGGGAATCCGATGCTACCGATGGTGCCTCGTCCCCGCCTTCTTCTGTTGTTTGCTCCGACGCTGGTGACGCCTCTTCCACGACTTCGGCAGCTTGCCCCTTGGACGCTACCCCGTCGGCGTTGTCCGATCCAAGGCGCTCGACCGCCGCCCAACTGACCACCACGGCAGCAAGAATCGCTGCAGTTATCGATGCCACCCGCAAGTAGCCAAGGCCACGATGTTGGCGCTGCTTGCCGACAACCTGTTTGTTGCCAAGAACCTCTTTGGCGGCCCGGTCGATATGCTTCTTGCCGACTTCATGGGTGCCTTCGGAATAGGCACCCAGCAAAGCGCGATCGCAGATCAGGTTAATCACCCGGGGGATACCGCCACTCAGCCGATAGAGCCGCCCCAAAGCGGAAGAACTGAAAAACTCACTGCGCTGGCCGGCAACGCTCAGGCGATAACGCAGGTAGGCTGGCAACTCGTCGCGGCCAATGGCATCCAGATGGTAGCGTGCGGTGATACGCTGGGAGAGCTGACGCAGTTGCCGGGTCTCAAGGATTTCCTGAAGCTCGGGCTGGCCGAGCAGGACAATCTGTAAGAGCTTTTTTTCAGCCGTTTCCAGATTGGTCAGTAGACGCAACTGCTCGAGAACATCTGCGGAAAGATTCTGCGCTTCATCGATGATCAGGACCTGATGACGACCATTGGCGTGGGCTTCAAGCAAATGGTGGTTGACCAGGTCGATCAGGCGTTTGATGCTGCTGCCGGATGGATGGCGAATGCCCAACTCATCACAGATGCTGGACAGCAGCTCCCGTGCGGACAGACGCGGATTGAGCACCAGCGCGATATCGACGTTCTCGGGAACGTTCTCGATAAAACAGCGGCAAACGGTCGTCTTGCCGGTGCCCACCTCACCAGTGATCACAATGAAACCGCCCTGCCCCTGAACACCATACATCAGGTGGGCCAGCGCCTCTTTGTGCCGCTCGCTAAGGTAGAGATAGCGGGGGTCTGGCGCTATCGAGAATGGCGGTTCCCGAAAGCCAAAGAACTCGTAGTACATGGGTGTCCAGTCAGGGGTGTCCAGTCGGATGTCAGCGTCGCGCAAGCGATCAGTATGATACCGTTCTGCTCCAACTACTGTCACCATTCAACGGCCATCGGTAACCCTTTTGGGCTGCGGCTGTAACGGCGCCTACTCCGCTCGCGAGACTAGCCTCAACTCCCCACGCCGATTGTGCATCTGGTCCTTTACCCTGCCGATGCACCGCTCCAGGGTCTTGGAGATCTTGGCATGGGACCGGATCATGGAAATCTTGGGCCAGGTCGCCCGCTCCCCTTCCAGCATCATCTCACGCACGAATTCCGGCGAGGGATTTGACAGCATGCGGGTGAAATGCCGCCAGCGGTAGTGAGGCGCGATGGTGATATCGCCGGAATAGCGCTGCGCCATAATGGTATAGAGTTGACCAGAAACCTGGCGCAGCAGCTCCGGACGCACACGTTTGCGTAGGTAGTCGAACGCACCTCGACCATGAAACTGGATTTCCGCCTTGATCGCATGCATAGGCAGATTCATGAGGCTCAGTTTCTCGTCCTGCCCACGCCGGTTCAGGAAAGGAACAACGTGGGGGTTACTCTGACTGACAATCGTGAAGTTGACATCGTAAAGATGCATCAGGCGCTCGACCGGCAAATCGCTCACCACCGATCCGTCTACAAACTTCAGCCGGGCCATGTAAGGTAGGATCGAGCCGTTCAGGTCCTTCTTCATCAAGGTCACCGGTGGAAATATACCCGGCACGGCTGCGGACGCCAGTGCCGCACTCCAGACCAGCAGATACGGTGAGGTGTAGCCGCAAAGCAGCCGTGGCTTCTGGTTTACCCGCACCGGTGACACGCTGATATTAATGGAGCGGCCGGTGCGGTCGAAGGCTTCCTCGAACGTATATTCACCCATGTTGGCGCGCAGGTTGGCCATCAACTGCTTCTGATCCATTAAACCCTGCCCGTTGATCCCCTTCAGCAGACCGTTCCACTTCCAGGCCTTGAGATGCTGGGTCTCGGGGTTGAATAGATCCGGCAGTTCGGCGTCCGTGTGCGTCCCGAGAATGCCGGCCATGATCGCGCCTGCACTAGACCCGGCGATCGTCTGCGGTAACAACCCCCGTTCCCAGAGCGCCTTGATAACACCAAGGTGGAAGGTGCCCAGCGACGCCCCGCCACTCAGCAGAAGCGCCGGCCGACCATAACTGGTCAGGGTGTCACGAAAGAAACGGAGCTTCTCTTCCAGGGAAAAATTGGGGACAGGATGGTCGCAAAGGAAATCCAGCGACTCGCAGACCTGGGTAATGTAGGTCTCGATCAGGTGCTTGGTTCCCACCCTCGAACGCGAATAGAGCGCCGTATTTCCCATATTGCCAAGATCATGGTGTAACCCTTCGCGAAGCGCCCGCTTGAGGCGCTCGTAGTCTCGGTTCTGATGGTAGTCCCGCAGGTGGGTCAGGCGATCGTAGATCAACTCATAGTGGTAAAGATCGGACGGATTTTCCTCCTTCCATTCCACGTTGCCTTCGAGGTAATCGAGTTCCAGGGCCGCGGCCTTCCAACGCTCGTAGTTCGGCGCTTCGGCAAGTTGTCTGCGGTACTTCTCGATACGACTGGCTCCAATCATCCCGCCCCCTTGTTCGAGCATGCCCTGCCGAGAGCCTTTCCGATTGCCAATGATGCGCATTCAACTGCTCTGCGACCGTTCAACCGGGCCCAGGCGGAGCATCAGAAGTCCTCGAGCATCAGATCCTCGTCATCGCTGGCAAACGGATCCGACTTGACCTCGCCGTCATTGATCAGGAACTCACGTCTCTGCAGGTAGGCATTCCTGACGAAAGTATAGCTGTCTCCCGACATAAAACTCTCCGCAGGGATCAGGTCTGCCCGCACGTCAACCAGTTGCAGGGCGCGCAGGTAATAGTTCTCGGGGGATTCGATGTAATCCCAGGTGCTGGGCATGACTGTGAGATCGACAGCGAGCCCACCAAAGTCTCGACCTGTCGAGGGTCCGAGGAACGGCAGCACCAGATAGGGTCCGCTCCCTATGCCCCAGTAACCCAAGGTCTGCCCCATATCTTCCGGTCGTTCCGGCAGACCGAAAGCGGTCCCCACATCGAACAAACCACCCAGGCCAAAGGTCGTGTTGTAGGTGAAGCGGCCCAGCGCAACCACCGCGGATTCACCTTTCAGCTGCAATACACTGTTGGCAAAGTTGTTCAACTCGCCCAGGTTGGTGAAAAAGTTGGTAACGGCGTTGTCGACAACATTCGGCGTAATGAAGCGATAGCCCTGTGCAACCGGGCGCAGGAACCAGTCATCGACGAATTCGTTGAAGGCATGGACCTGGCGATTCCAACCCTCCCAGGGATCGCGCTCCTCAGCCTGGGCGTTGGGCATGGGCTCCTGATCGGAGGGCGGAGGTGGCTGCTGGGCAAACGCCTGTCCAGCCGCAAAAAGGAATAGAACGCTAAGTATCATCCGCCCATGGCGAGTGACAGAGTGCTTTACCGGGTTTTTCATCAGGCCGCCTGAGGTTTACTTTTCACTTGTTTCGCCGAAAATAGCGCGTTGCGTCGTATGCGGTGATCCGCATTTATCGTTATATGATTACTTCGAAGAGCCATACATGGGAGAAAATGCATGTCAGAGTTCGGGAACCTGACGCACACCATCGATATCCCCCTGCGCTGGGGAGACCAGGATGCTTACGGGCACGCCAACAATACGGTTTATTTCCGCTTTTTTGAAGAAGCCCGAATCACCTGGCTGGATTCCCTTGAGCTGGCCAGCGCGCCAGACGGCACTGGCCCTATCATCATCACGACCAGCGCCACTTTCCTCAAAGAACTCAACTACCCGGCTACCGTGCAGGTCAGGACCTACATCGGCAAGGCCGGCAATACCAGCCTCGAAACCTGGTACGAACTGCTCGGCAGCAAGAACGGTGATAAATACGCGGAAGGCTATGCAAAGATTGTCTGGTTCGATCACGCAACCCGCAAATCCACACGGCTGCCTGACGAACTCCGGGCCTTGGCTACTGAATAGACCGCCCCTGTCATCAATATTCAGGCCCGTCGCGACGGGCCTTTCGAAGCCTTTCTACCGAATAGCTGACTTACTGAATAACGCGTCCACTGAATAACTGACTCAGCGCTTACGAACAACAACGCTGCCGATCGAATAACCCGCGCCGAAAGAACAAATCACGCCCAAATCGCCGGATGCCAGATCGTCCCGGTGCAGGTGGAAAGCGATGATCGAACCTGCGGAGCTGGTGTTGGCGTACTCGTCCAGGATAACCGGTGCTTCTTCCTCGGTCGCATCCCTACCCAGTACGCGCTTGGAAATGAGCTGGTTCATGTTGAGGTTGGCCTGGTGCAGCCACATCCGCCGGAGATCCTCCGCCGAGAGTTCCAACGCCGACAGGTGCCCCTGGATAGTTTCGGCCACCATGGGTGAAACCTCCTTGAATACCTTCCGACCCTGCTGGATAAACAGCTTGTCCGGTTGGCCGACGCCCTTTTCATCCGCGCGATTCAGGAAGCCAAAATTGTTGCGGATATTGTTGGAGAACTTGGTCTTCAAACGCGTACCGAGAACGTCGAAGCCCTGGTTGGCTCCTACACGGTCTTCACGTTCCACAAGTATCGCGGTGCAGGCGTCGCCAAAAATGAAATGACTGTCCCGGTCGCGGAAATTCAGGTGACCAGAACAAATTTCCGGGCTGATCACGAGCACAGCATCTGCCGAGCCATTTTCGATGGAGTTCACCGCAGCCTGTAGACCGAAGGTCGCGGAGCTGCACGCCACATTCATGTCATAGGCGAAACCGTCGATGCCCAGCGCTTCCTGTACCTCGATGGAAATGGCCGGATACGGGCGTTGCATATTGGAACAGGCAACGATAACCGCGTCGACATCCGCAGCCGAACGCCCCGCCTGTTCCAGAGCCTCTTTGGCTGCAGCGACAGACATATCGCACTGGACACTGGGCTCGTCGTTGGAACGTTCGGGGATATAGGGACAGAGGCGATCCGGATCGAGAATACCTTCCCGGTCGATCACGTGACGGCGCTTGATGCCGGACGCTTTCTCAATGAATTCGGGCGCAGAGGGCTGCAGGGGCTCGCGCTCGCCGCGGGCGATTTCATCGGCATGGGTTTCATTATGACGCTGGACGTACACGTTGAATGCTTCGACCAGTTCTTCATTGTCGATATACGCAGGCGGCGTATAGAGCCCCGTTCCGCTGATAACGGCTTTAATCACTTGACACTCCACCATCGAATTCGGTTGTTGTTGGCTCCGGCCACTACGTAGGCTTAGAGTCAGGCAGCTTCGAGTCAGGGGCTCAGTCCCGTGGTCGCCGCATGGCCTGTCTCAAACAGGGCCTGCCTCAAGATGAAACCGGATGCTATTACCTGCACCAAATACTAACACAGACCGCCCGGGCTGCAGCCCTTGAGGCTTGCTGGAAATGATCATCCCGTCGGAGGCTTCCCAAGAGCCGTTTCTAGACGTGTACTTTTTCCCATTGTCGGTCCAGCCTTTGGACAGAAACGGTCATCGTGGTTCCCAGTTGCTGAGCAAAAAAGGATACCCGGTACTCTTCCAACATCCAGCGGTAAAGCACCAGTTCGGGATCGCTGATACCCTGTTTCTCCTGGGCTTCGCGCCGCTTGGCATAACGCTCCCACAATCCCTCGAACTCATGAAGGAACGTGCGTTCGCGCCCCATTTCCCGCGCCATCTTTTCCATGCGTACGTCCACCGCTTCGAGGTAGCGCGGATACTGCCGGAGCCACTCACCCGGCGTCGCCACGAGAAAGCCGGGATAGACCAGATTATTCAGCTGGAATTTCACATCGGCCATGCTGTTGGCCAGTGCCAGCGGGATCTTGCCCTTGAGCCGCTTCATCTGCGCGTTATACGCCTTGAGGATTTGATGTACGAGCGCTGCGCGCGCTTCAAGGAACGGGATAAAGTCGCCACGGCCCTGGTCGAAAACCGCATCGAAGCGCTCCCGGCTGCGGGGTATGCCGTTTAGCAGGAAATGCTCGATCACGCTGGACACCAGCAGATCATCCAGCAATTCGCTCGCCTTACCGACTGGCGCAAAAAGAAGCGCCGCCGGTTTGAAGTCCTTGAGTTTGCGATCGACGCCACCCAGCGTACTGCCAAACCGGTTGATGATCAGCCGCGCCACGCCCCGGGCCATGGTGCGCTCGCTGGTCAGCGGATCCAGGAAACGGGTCTCCCGCACACGGTGGCCCAGGTCCTCCAGAGCCGGATAAACCCGTACCTGCATGCCGCTGCGCCCGGTATCGACCGCGTCAGGCAAGGCGCCGAACGTCCATTCCGTGGCTTCCCGCTTTTCGCCTTTGGCATCGTCATTTTCGGAGACCTGACTCAGAGCCTGTTCCGCCTGAGATTCCAGCCTGGACTGGATATCGGTAACATCGCGGCCTTCAGCAAGCTTACGGCCCTTGTCGTCAACGACGCGGATGTTCATGCGCAGGTGCGCCGGCAGCTCTTCCCTCGGCCAGGCCTCCGGGTCGATGCGCACGCCGGTCATGCGGCGTAGTTCGTCGGCCAGCTTGACGGTCAGCGGTTCGTTGGACGGCGTCATCTTTGCCAACGCCGCGTCAACGAAATCCGGTACCGGCACGAAATTGCGGCGAATGGCCTTGGGCAACCCTTTCACCAGATGGATGCACTTCTCCCGCAACAAGCCTGGTACCAACCAGTCGACCCGGTGTGACGGGACCTGCTTGAGCGCCATCAAGGGCACCTGAAGCGTAACCCCGTCGTCCGCCCGGGTGGGCTCGAATTCGTAGCTGAGTGGATAGCGTGCGCCCTCCCATTCCAGCTCGTCCGGATAGGCTGAACCCAACTGGGCATCCGGTGCCCGTTGCAGGATATCGGCCTCGGTCAGCTCGAGGTTCCGAACCGCCTCGGCCGACAGGGACTTCCACCAGCTTTCGAAGTGCTGGCCGCTGACCACCGAATCCGGCAATCGCTCGTCATAGAAGGCGACCAGCGTTTCCTCGTCCACCAGCAGGTCTCGCCGACGAGACTTGCGCTCCATGTCCTCGACCGTGTCCAGGAGGGCCTGGTTGCGCTGAATGAACGGCGCTTTGGTGTCGTAGTCGCCCTCGACAAGTGCTCGCCGGATAAAGAGCTGGCGACTTTCGACCGGGTCGACCTTGGCATAGCCAATGCGCCGCTTTGGAACCACATCGAGCCCATAAAGGCTGACTTTCTCGTAGCCGACAACCTGGGCCCGCTTGCGCTCCCAGTGCGGTTCAAAGTAGTGGCGCTTGACCACATGGCTGGCGAGAGGCTCGACCCATTCCGGCTCGATGCGGGCGATCATGCGCGCGAAAACCCGGCTGGTTTCCACGATTTCACCGGCGACAATCCATTTGGGCGGGCTCTTGGCCACCTTCGACCCCGGGAACAGCATCACCTTCCGATTTCGGGTTGCGAGGTACTCCCGCTTCTCGTACTTGATCGCCACCTGGCCCAGCAAGCCCGCCAGGATCGCCTTGTGGATGGCGTCGTAGTTAGCGGTCTTCGCGTTAATATTCAGCTTCTGCTCCCGACACAGCTGCATCAACTGGCGATGGACGTCACGCCATTCCCGCATGCGCATGTAGGAGAGGAAGTTCTTCTGGCATAGCCGGCGCAACTGGTTCTGGGATAGCTCCTGACGCTGCTCCTCGTAGAAGTTCCAGATATTCAGCAGCGTGACGAAATCCGATTCCTTATCGTTGAACGGGGCATGGGCCTGATCCGCCTGCTGCTGTTTCTCCTGCGGCCGTTCGCGCGGGTCCTGAACGCTGAGGCCAGCGATAACCACCAGGACTTCCGACAGGCTGCCTTCGTCTGCGCCGGCGACCAGCATACGCGCCAGGCGCGGGTCCACCGGCAGGCGCGCCATGGTCCGCCCCAACCTGGTCAACTGACGCTTGCTGGACACCGCGCCCAGCTCCTCAAGCAACTTGTAGCCGTCGTTGACCAACCGGTTGTCCGGCGCTTCAAGAAACGGGAATGAGCGGATGTCGCCCAAGCCGGAGACCGCCATCTGCAGGATGACCGAGGCCAGGTTGGTACGCAGGATCTCCGGGTCTGTGTATTCCGGCCGGCTCAGGAAATCGGCCTCGTCGTAGAGGCGAAAGCAGATCCCCGGCGCCACACGGCCACAGCGGCCCTTGCGCTGATTCGCGCTGGCCTGGGAAACCGGCTCGATGGGGAGGCGCTGGATCTTGGAGCGAACGCTGTAGCGGCTAATCCGCGCCACCCCCGTATCAACGACATAGCGGATGCCAGGCACGGTCAGCGAGGTTTCCGCAACGTTCGTCGACAGCACGATGCGGCGGCCGGCGTGGGACTGGAAAATCCGGTTCTGCTCCTTGCTGCTCAGGCGGGAATACAGCGGCAGCACCTCGGTGTGGCGTAGCTCAGCATGGCGCAGCGCCTTGCTCATCTCTCGGATTTCGCGCTCACCGGGAAGGAAGACCAAGACATCGCCGGGCGGCTGTCCCGTCTGCCGCTCGTGGACCTCGATTTCCTCCAGGGCCTCGACCACGCCGTCAGGCCAGCCCTGATCCTTGTCGTCCTCGGAACCCACCAGCGGCCGATAACGCACCTCCACCGGATAGGTACGGCCGGACACCTCGATAATCGGCGCATCGCTGAAAAATTCGCTGAAGCGATCCACTTCGATGGTGGCGGACGTGATGATGATCTTGAGGTCCGGGCGCTTGGGCAGCAGGTTGCGCAGGTAACCCAGCAGGAAATCGATATTGAGGCTACGCTCGTGGGCCTCGTCGATAATCAGGGTATCGTAGTTGTCCAGGAAGCGGTCATGCTGGATCTCCGCCAGCAGGATGCCGTCGGTCATGACCTTGACCAGTGACTCCTCGGAGGTCACATCGGTGAACCGTACCTGGTAACCAATCCGCTTACCCACGGTTTCGCCGATTTCCTCAGCGATGCGGGACGAAACGCTACGGGCAGCGATCCGTCGTGGCTGGGTATGGCCGATCATGCCCCGGGTCCCGCGGCCCGCTTCCAGGCAAATCTTGGGAATCTGTGTGGTCTTGCCCGACCCCGTCTCGCCGGCCACGATCACGACCTGGTGATTGTCGATGGCCTCGCGAATATCCCCGACACGCTCGGAAACCGGAAGCCCATCCGGATAACGGATCTCGGGCATCAAACCGACCCGGCGCTCATACTCTGCATCCCCCTCTTCCAGCCAACGGGCTATCTTTTCCGAATCCCTGGCATCCGGTTTGCCCTTGCGACGCGCCAGCAACTTCTTGATGCGCGCAACATGACGTTGTGGAATCTGGTCGAAACGGGCACTGAGTTCGGTACTACCCGGTGCGGGATGGGGTGCAACAGTAGAATCGGAATGGCTCATCAATCGGGTGTGATAGCAGCTGTATTGATCGGGTAAAGGTTAAGTCACACGATAACAGAGAATCCGGGATTACGTGTGGTCTGCCCATCAAGGCCGGCCACGGTCCACGAACCCGTTACCAAACAAAAAACCCCGCCGCCGGCCTGGGACCGGGGCAGGGTTTATCGAAGCAGGCCTAAAGACTTACTTCTTGGGTTCCTCGTCACGCAACTCCCGACGCAGGATCTTGCCGACGTTGGTCTTGGGCAGCTCGTCGCGGAATTCGAAGACTTTGGGGACCTTGTACGCCGTCAGGCGCTCGCGGCAAAATTCCTTGATCTCGGACTCTTTCAGGTCCGCCGACTTGCTCACCAGGAACACCTTGACCGCTTCGCCACTCTTCTCGTCCGGCACACCAACGGCGGCACACTCGACCACCTGCGGGTGACTGGATACCACGTCTTCGATTTCGTTCGGGAAGACGTTGAAACCGGACACGATGATCATGTCCTTCTTGCGGTCGACGATGCGGATATAGCCATCTTCCTGGATCACAGCGATATCGCCACTGCGGTAGAAGCCATCTTCGGTGAAGGCCTTCTGGGTTTCTTCAGGACGCTGCCAGTAGCCCTTCATGACCTGCGGGCCCTTGACACACAGTTCGCCCGGCTCGCCGATTGGGGTCTCGTTGCCCTCTTCGTCGACGGTCTTGATCAGGGTGTCGCAGATCGGCAGACCGATGGTGCCGAGCTGGATAGCACTGGGTGGGTTGAAGGACACGACCGGAGAAGTCTCCGTCATGCCGTAACCCTCGGTGATTTCGCAGCCGGTGACCTGTTTCCAGAGTTTGGCTGTAGCGCTGGTCAGCGCCATGCCGCCTGAAGAGGTCATCTTCAGGGCACTGAAATCGAGGTTCTTGAACTCTTCGTTGTTGCACAGGGCAACGAACAGCGTGTTCAGACCCAGGAACGACGTGAAGCGGTGGTTCTTCAGCTCCTTGACGAAGCCAGGAATATCACGCGGATTCGGGATCAGCACGTTATGGGCGCCAGCCTCGATCATGATGCCGCAGTTCAGCGTGAAGGAGTAGATGTGATAGAGCGGCAGCGGCGCTATGACCACCTCCTTACCCTCTTCCACATTGTCTTCCATCATCGGACGGGTCTGGAGCAGGTTCGCCACCAGGTTGCCCTGGGTCAGCATCGCGCCTTTGGCTACGCCGGTGGTGCCGCCGGTGTACTGCAGCACCGCGATGTCGTCTTTCTTGACCTGGACCGGGGTAAACTTGCACTTGGCCCCCGTACCCAGGACCTTGGGCAGGCTGTGGGCGTTGGGCAAATTATAGTCCGGCACCATTTTCTTGAGGTGTTTGACCGCCGCGTTCATTAGCGTGCGCTTCAGCGGCTTATGCATGTCGGCGATTTCAGTCACGATGACATGCTCGATGCCGGTATGCGGCAGGACCTTCTCGGCATTGCTGGCCATGTTGGCCAGAACCACCAGGGCCTTGGCTCCGGAATCGTTGAACTGGTGTTCCATTTCCCGCTGGGTGTAGAGCGGGTTGGTATTGACCACGATCAGGCCGGCACGCATGGCGCCGAATACCACAACCGGATATTGGGTCAGGTTGGGCATCTGGATGGCGATCCGGTCGCCCGGTTTCAGATTGGTCTTGTTCTGCAGCCAAGCCGCGAAGTTACGGCTCTGAACATCCAGATCGTGGTAAGTCAGCGTGACCCCAACAGCGCTGAAAGCGGGACGATCGGCGAACTTCTTTACGGCCGTATCGAACACATCAAGCATGCTGTTGTACTTGTTCAGGTCGATCTGGTTATTCACCCCGGGCGGATATTTATCCTGGTAAAACTGCTCCAAATCCATCACACCATCTCCTGTATTGCATTTATGCTTGTAATGATTGTTTTGTCGTGACTGTCTGTTTAAGCATTCGTAGGTAAAACGTTCTTTTTCTTGGATGACCCGCAGGTTCGATCAGTTTGCCCGGCCCACGGCAAAATGCCCCCAACCAGGACTGACTTTCTTGTTCCGATCCATGCAACAGCACTCCCGACGGCGCTGGGCATGGCCTGGTATCGGTTTTACCCGCAAAAAGTGACGTGAGAATACCAGTTTTCAAACAGATGAGGTAGCTGGTGTAGGGAGCGTCGCTACGGATTCCTGTCGAAATTGGACAATCCATTCCCGAGACTGCATTTGGCAGAGAACGCGACGGGCATCACATTTTCCTCCACACTTTTGTCTATCGCATGAATGTACACTAGAGATACCGGAGTAAAGGAGCCAGCACCAGGAAAAAGCCGTCAGAGCTAGACCAACCGCCGTCACACGACACCGTTGGAAAAGTCACATCGAGGCGATAACACGTACCCGCAATATCGCCGACGAAGGGAGCCCCATTTGAGTACCCAGCCAGACGTAACGCCGGAAGCCGCGCCGGCCCAGGACGCCCGGAACGCGACTTTTGAGCAGACTCAACTGACGGCTGCCGACGGGCACCGTATTCCGGTTTACCTATGGAAGCCGCCGGGGGCGCCCCGGGGGCTGATCCATATCTGTCACGGGATGGCCGAACATGGGCAGCGCTATGCTCGCCTCGCGCGCTACCTGAATGAACACCATCTATTGGTCGTGGCTCACGACCACCGGGGCCACGGTCAGCAAACACCAGTTGACGAGCTCGGTCACTACGCGGATGAGGACGGGTGGGACAAGGTCACGGCGGACGTTGGCATTGTCCAGGGGTGGATTCACCAGTCGTGGCCCACCCTGCCCTGCTACCTTATGGGTCACAGTATGGGCTCGTTCATCGCGCAGGGCTACCTGACCCGCAATCCGGAACCGCCGCTACTCGCCGGACTCATCCTGTCCGGATCCAACCGTGACAAGCGCGTCCAGCTTGCGGCCCTACGGACGATCTTGCGTATCGTACGCCTGTTCAAAGGCCCACACGCGACGAGTCCGACAGTGCATAAACTGACGTTTGGCGCTTTCGCCAGAAGCGTCGAAACGCCTCGGACCCGGTTCGACTGGTTGAGCCATGACGAAGGCGCGGTCTACGACTACATCGCGGACCCTTACTGCGGATTCGATTGCACCAACCAGCTATGGTCCGATCTTGCTTACGGACTGACGGCCCTTCTTCGGCGCGATACGCTCCAGCGTGTGCCTGCGGATCTGCCAATCCTGATTATCAGCGGCGCAGAGGATCCGGTGGGTGAGTTCGGACAAGGACCACGACGTCTGGCACAAGCCTACCGAGATACGGGACATTCGGACGTCACCTGCATCGTTTTCCAGGGTATGCGGCACGAACCCTTCAACGAAAAACAACGGGCGGAAGCGGAGGAAACGCTGATCGCATGGTTGACCCGACATCGCTAGAGCGCTTTCGTCGCGACGCCGCTGCATCAGCGCCAACGGCCTGCACGAATAAAATATGTCGCATAACAATACAAAACAAACTAGGTAGAGACAGGCTTCCGTAAAACCATTTTAATAGCAGGATGCCAAGGACTTCAGGACGTGAGGCACATGGAAACTTTGGAAAATATCGTTTACGACGAATTGCAGGTGGGAGACACCGCCAGCTATACCCGCTCGCTAACCGAGGAAGAACTGGTGCTGTTTGCAGCGGTCTCCGGTGACGTCAATCCGGTCCATCTCGACCCTGCTTTCGCCGCCAACAGCATGTTCAAGGAACGTA
The DNA here is from genome assembly GCF_036511935.1 of Marinobacter nanhaiticus D15-8W. NCBI lineage: Bacteria > Pseudomonadati > Pseudomonadota > Gammaproteobacteria > Pseudomonadales > Marinobacteraceae > Marinobacter > Marinobacter nanhaiticus. The sequence goes on from NZ_AP028878.1 coordinate 2,949,769, forward strand.
TCGCCCACGGGATGTGGAGCGGCTCACTGATTTCCGCGGCCCTGGCCACCGTTATGCCGGGACCGGGGACGATCTATCTCGAGCAGAGCCTTAGCTTCAAGCGCCCAGTCAAGCTGGACGATACCCTGACGGTGAAGCTGACCGTCGCCAGCAAGAACCCGAAAAACGGGGTCACCCTGGACTGCCTGGTTACCAACCAGCGCGACGAGGAAGTCGTGACCGGTGAAGCCAAGGTCATCGCGCCAAAAGAAAAGCTCTCATTGACGAAGCCGCAGCTTCCCCGCATTACCATCGAAACGGCGAACGGCTGATCGCAGTCAGGGCGCACGCCTGCAAGATCGCAAGTGCTCGAGACTTCAGGCGTTCATGAAGGCAGGAAATCAATCGGGAAGCGGACCTGGCGCTGCTCCACATCGGCAGCGCCAAAATTGAACAGACGCACCCGGTTAACGATCTTCTGCTCCAGGGCGGGCGCCTCCAGCTCGGAACTAACCACTCGGCAATCGGAGACCCGTCCGTCGGGCTCGATCGTCAATTCCAGCAGCACCTCACCTTCCAGCGCCGGGTTCCTGCGCAACTCCCGATTGTAGAGCGCAAACAGAACCGCTTTCTGTTGATCAAACACCCGGCGGATATTGGCCATCGATCGCTCGCCCGGGCCCATTGACTGGGCCTGTCTGGCCGGCTGTGCCGCCGCTTTTGGCTCAGCCGCAGCTACATCCTTGACCTGATGACGGGCAAGTTCGACCTCCTCCTGGGGCCCATCGGCATCCGCGACACCGGCGCTGGCCAGGACATCCTCTTTGTCTGGCTCGCGTTGCGCGGCGACCGCCGCAGAGGATGTCTCTACATTGGCCGTCATCCTCAATGCCGGTTCCGAGTCGGCCATCGAGTGCATCGACGATAGCTCATCCTGCAACGTCATCAGTCCGGAACGAGAGGCGGTATCCCGCGCTTGCTGCACGGTTTGCTTAGGTTCATGAACGACCGGGGGTGGCGCGGGTTGGTCTGTAGACGGCGCCGGAGCCTGCTTCGGCTCTGGTTTGGGCTCTGGTTTGGGCTCTGACTTGGCGTCAGGCTTGGCTCTGGGGAGAGGATCAGGTTCCGGTTTTGGCGCGGGCTCGGGTTTCTCCTGGATCAGCTTGGCCAGCTGCGGAGGGATACGCTCCTGGATAGTCCGGTCTGGTTCCGGCAGGTCGATGCCCGGAATGATCAACGCAAGCGGCATGAAGAGGAGCAGGAAGATTGCGAGGCACCAGGCAAACCTTCGGCGCTCGCCGGGTTCACGGCTCCAGGGCAGCGCCAGGGAGACATCGACCCGATCCGCAGTCTCAATGACCCGGTTGTCGACCTCGAAACGGCTACCCATTGGTGCCCTCGCCCGCCGGATCCGGACGGTGCTCCACTGCTATCCGGTGTGCACGCCCGGCGCTTTTCATGGGACTACCTCCCCGGCACTCGACTCCAAGGCGATACCCCGTTCGAGGGCAACCACCTCGAACTCCGCGGGCGCTGTCAGCAACGCGAATGCCCGAGGGTACGAGCAGCACCTCCAGGCGAAAAGACTGTGAATCAGGTGCTTCACCCTTGGCAATGCCGGGGAAGTCGAGTTCTATCATTCTCACTTGGGTAAAGACCATGCCCAACAGTAGAACCGGCACCAGCACGATCATCAGGTTGAGGAAGGCGGTGATGTCCAGTTCAGGGTTCGCCTTTAGCCGCCGGTGTTTGGGTCTCATGGCTGCCATCCGCGAATCAGGCTGCCGGGGCGCGTTGTTCGGAAACCGTATTCAGGAACTTGACGCCCGCCATTTCGAAACTGTCCACCAGTTCGTTGGTCCGGGTCTGCAGCAGCGCATGAAACAGCAACAATGGAATCGCAGACATCAGGCCAAAGGCAGTTGTGTTCATGGCGACCGAGATACTTTCGGACAGCAGCGTGGCCTTCTCTGCCGGATCGGCATTGGCCACCGCAGTGAAGGCCGCGATCAGACCGATGATAGTCCCGAGCAGGCCAAGTAACGTTGCGATGTTGGCCAGGGTAGCCAGGTACTGGGTGCGTTTTTCCAACCGTGGCAACGCTTCCATCACCCCCTCTTCCATGGCGTATTCGATATCTTCACGCCGATGCTCGCCCAGTAGCCGCGCCAGACCTGCCCCGAGGATGGAAGCGATCGCACTGTTCGATTTATTAGCGGCCTGCATCGCACTTCGGTAGTCCCGCTTTCTTATCAAGGGGAGGATGCCGGCCTCGAACGCGCGGCGATTGGAACGCCGCACCATCGAGAGGTAGATGAACCGTTCCAGGGCAATAGCCAGCCCGACAATGAGGACCACCGCAATGGGATACATGAACGGTCCGCCGTTCTGGAAGAAGCGAATCACGGTCTCAAGCAGGGGCATGTCCATGAAATGACTCTCCATCGGATGACTCTCCGTCTTGTCCTGTATCGTTGTTGTTATGATTCAGCGGTCGGGCCTGGTATGGCCCAGCGGATTCAGTGTCTGGCGAAACTGGCGATGTCGCTGCATCGCCTCCGGATCCACCGGCTCCAGCAGACCTTCTCCCTCAAGTCGCAGCGGATCGCGGGCACGCCGCGAGACGGTCGGTGGCTGCCAGGGCAGGATGTTGAGTACCCGTGGGTAGTCGTCGTCGCCCTGGACTGAGATGCCTTCGACAGTGAGTGCCGTCCTCGTACCTGCCTGGTCCTTTTCTTTTACTTCTGGTTCTTCCGCCGACGGCGTATTGGCCGCAAAAACCGGTACAGTTGTACCACTTATTGCGATCAAGCATGCCATCATCAGTCGTGCAAAAACGCGATGGGAATCAAAGAACGTCATATCAGTTCACCCTACGTTCCAGGTCTGCGATCCAACCCGCAACCTGTTCGTCACCGCCATCGGTCAGCACCTGGAAACGACGGTAGTGTTTGAGGGCCAGAGGCAGTTCGAGCAGGTATAGCTCCGCCAGCACCGCCAGGTTGTAATGCAGTGCCGGCGTATCGGGATGCGCCCGGAGGCCAGCCACGAAAAACTGCTTGGCCTGGTCAAAATCGCCGTGCTTCTGGCGGATCAACGCCAGGTTGTTGGAGGCCATGGGTTCTCCAGGCGCCTTTCCCAGAGCGCGGCGATAGGCCGCTTCGGCTTCGTCCTGCCGTCCCTGCTGCTGCAATATCCAGCCTATGCGTGCGTCGATCAGTCCCATAGCAGGGCGTTGCGCCTGCAAACCCTGCAGGATATCGATCGCTCCGGCGTACTTTCGGCTGCGGACAAGATTGAGTGCACGGGCCAATTCAACCTCCTGCTCGGGACTTAGAGACTCCACGGGTTTGCGCTCGGTCGCCTGGCTATTCTCGCCGCCCCCGGGCATCGAAGCGCAACCGGCAAGACCAAGGACTACGGCGAGCAGGAAGACGAGAACACGGCATGGCCAACTAGCGTGTTTCGGCGCGGGCATAATCCACCTCCTCTGGCGTCCATTCCAGCCAGCGGGTCTTGCGGCTGTAGCGGCCCGGGAACATTTCCGCCAGTGCAGCGAGGCTGCGCTCCACCCAAGGGTTGTAGATACCCTCGCCAACTTGCTCATGATTCACGGCGTGCATATCGATCGCCTTTTCCTCGAATGGATAGGCCTGCTCCTCCAGCAGGATGGCGTACTGCGCCTGCTCAAGGTCATTGAGGCCTGCGGGACGATCCGACTGCATAATGTCCCTGGCTAGCGTTCGGAACAGCTCCGCCTTGCCATAAAGCGCGTGGGACCGTGCTTCGGCGTCGCCCATGCTCTCAGCCTGGTTGTATCGATCCACGGCCGTTTGCAGGGCCCGGCGTTTGCGCATCAGGGATTGCCTGAGCGGCAGTGAAAGCGCAATGGCGTCGAACCGCGCCGACGCCGCCTCTGCCAGCACCAGGGCGGATTGCGCCGCCCAGGCCAGGGTTTCGTCGGAATGCCACTGACTGTCCAGCTCGCGCTCCACCAATGCTGTACGCATCGCCAATGCCGTGTCGTCGGGAGAGGAGGCAATAACCTGGTGGCGCAGGGTCTGGTGGCTCAGATGTTCATCGGCATCTCCCGGCGCACCGACCTGGGCGAGATAATCACCGACAATCATGTTGGCGCGGCGGGTTTCCCCGGCCTCAACAAGGAACTCGGAAGCCCTCAGCCGAGCGTCCCACGGCGATGAGCGTTGCCCCGCATGTTCCAGCAATTCCTCAGCCGCCAACACCGGCTCGCCAGCTTCGCGATAGGCCAGGACCAGCTTCTCGCTGATCGTCGATGTCAGCGGTTCCCGCGGGTAGTCCTCGCGGAACGCCTGCAACTGCTCGATGGCAGGTTGCCACTTCTCCGCGCGCAGCAATGCCGTAGCAGCGTCATAATGGGCGTTTACCGTAATCGATCGGTCGGCGCCAACTTCGGCGATTCGCCTGAAATGCTCGACGGCACGGGTAACGTCCCCTTCAGCGTCTTCCGTCTCAGCCTGCCGATAGATCGTGCGTGCCAACTGGTCGCGAATGGCCGGGTCGGTCGAATTCCCCGAAGCGGCCTCAGGCTCGGCGATCGCCAGGGCCTCACGGTAATGCTTTTCTGCGGCAACATAGTCCTCGCGCTCGTAGGCAGACTGGCCGAGTACGAGGAAGGCGGCTCGTCGCTGAGGTTCAGTGGCCCGGGGGTGCTCCACGGCCAGGATCGCTTCCCGGCCAGCTTCGACTGGCTTACCTGCAGCCAACAGACGGTTGGCCAGATCCGCATGGGCAGATGGGGCCCGAGCATCATTCGGAAAGGTCTCGCCGAAGCGGTCCACTGACCGGATCAACGCCTCGTCTCCAGCGGGCGAAGGCGATTTCCGTTCGATCAATAATGCGGCCCATGCAGCATCCGCGGCCTCGCCGTATCCTTCGGCGTGATACGCCGCCCGCGTGAAGTAGCTCTGCGCTTGCTGTTGATCGCCTGCCTGCAGCCAGGCATCACCGGCCAACCGCCACAGTTTACCCGCCTCGGAAGACTCGGCCTGATCCATCTCAAGATTCCCCAACCGGCCATAGTAGCCTGCCGCCTGGGAGAATCCCTGTTCAGCGGTCATTGGGCTTGCCTGCCCCGCCTCGCGGTATACAACGTCGGCCACATAACGCGCCAGTTGCTGCCAGAGCGCTTGCTCCGGCGCCGATAGCGCGGCGTAGGCATTCGGCGCTGCATACGCCGTGACAAAGGCTTCACGGGCTTTCTGGGCCTGCTGCTCGAAGCCACCCGCTTCCCAAATGGTTACAATCTGGGCGCGCAAGGCGGCATTGCGGGGATGAGCAGGACGTTCATCGACGAAATGCTGATTCACCGCAACGCTGTCGGCGTAGCGCCGTTTGGCCAGGTAATAGTCACCAAGACGGTCGTATAACAGGTAGTCGTAGGGGCGGACGCCCTGCTCTGCCAGCATCTGGTCCAGGGTACGGGCGCCCCCCTGCCGCGAAGCCATCAACGCCAGAATGCGGAACGTATCGTTCACCAAGTCCTCACTACCACCCTCAAGCGCCGTAAAGCCTTCAGACCGTGCGTAGTAGTCGTCCAGGACCTCGAAGAAGGTCGTGCTGGCCATCCCCAGCTTGTGCTGCTTGTACTGGCTCCACCCCTGCATGTAGAGCGCCTTATGCTTCAGATCGGCGCGCTTTGCATGCTGGATAACCTGTTGATAGGCAATTTCCGCCTCGGTGTAGGCGCCCCGGGAGAAGGCGCTCTCGGCAATGCGGAAACGGGCCTCAGGTGCCAGGTCTGACTGCGGATAGAGACCCACCAATTGTTTGAGACGGGTAATGGACTGGGTCTCATTGCCGATGAAGGCGTACGCCTTGGCGGTCTGGTAGAGCAATTCATCAAGCCGCCCCTGATAGCGTCCCTGACTGACGATCATCTCGTAGCTCTTCAGGGCTTCCTTATAGATGATCTCCTCCTGTTCGGGGGACAGGTCCAACCCGTCGCCGGACAGGGAATGGAGATTGGTGAGTCGGTGCAGTGCGTCGATGCGCACTTCGGGTTCTTCCGCCTCCTCGAACAGCCGCTGATAGCGCCGGGCAACCTCCTTGGTGGAAATCGCGGGCAGTGGTCGGGAGGACATCTCCAGGAATACCGGTCGCATCTCACCGATGGTCGTGCCGTCCTCACCGAGGTTGACCTGAAAGCTCGCCGGGGTTTCCGCCCAGGCCGAAGCAGCGAGGAGACCCACGAAGAAAATCGCGCTGACCTGAGACCGCAGCATTCTCATTCGTCGCCTCCCGCCGCAGTGTCGACCGCCCGGTTCAGCGCAAGGTACTCATAGAGATGCGCAATTTGCTGCTCGCTTCTGTCCAGGTGCCCACTCATCACTGCAGATTGCCTGTCGAGAAAATGCAGCAGCGCGGAGTCCAGAGTCTTTTCGGACCGTTGGCGCAAAGACTCGATCCGATCGAGTTGCCGATCAGCTTCGACGGCAAGCTGATCAACCCGGTCGATGAGGCCCTCAAACCGCTCGGGCGCCTCATGCAACTGGTCTTCGAACCGTCCATAGCTCTGTTCAGCGGCATCAAGTGCTTTACCGATGCGGGTGAGCTCCCGTTCGTGATCCCGTCGCGCCAGGTCGAACTGCTCCTGGGCTTGCCAGGCCAATACACCCTGCAATCTTTCCAGGCGCTCGAACTCTTCCGGCGTCAGGTTATTTTTCGCTTGCAGGGACCGCACTTGCTCCAGTTTTCGGGCCAGCTCGCCACTGGCCAATTCGGCCGATCGACCGGCTTGGGCCATTGACCGCAATGTGCCTTCAAGATCTTGCCGGCGCGCTTTCAATGTTGCGATATGCGCACCGATAACATCCAGGTCGCCGACACCCGTATGTCTGCGCAGGCTGTCCCGGCGCTGGTTCAGCATCCGGCCGAACACGTGCAGTTCCTGCTTTCGGCTGCGTAAGCGCTGCGCCATCTGGTCCAGCTCAGCGACCCGGACAACGGCGTTCTGGGCGTCGGCGCTTTCCATAAAGTGCATCAGGTAAGCCAGACGCGGCTGGGTAAGAGTCTTGCTCTCTGCCAGGAACCATTCCACGTCTTCCGCCCGGGCCGATCGGACCACGGCGTCATAGCTGCCCTGCTGCCGTATCTGCTGCTTGAGGGTCGCCAATGTCACCAGCTCTCCCTCGAACGCGGCGATCGCACCGAGATAGGCCTCGCCGGCCTGCCCGAGGTAGCCTGCTTCGTCGAAACCCCGTCCCATGCCAAGCCATGCGTCCGCAGCGCCGGGAAAGCCCAAGGGAAATTTGCGGGCACGATGCCAGGACTGCATGGCAGCGCGATAGTTGTCCTTACGGGCATGCGCCAGGCCATGCAAGTACAGCGCCCGGGGTGTGTAATAGCCCTTCAGGGACACCTTATTGAGGAACGACAGGGCCTTGTCGGGATCCTCGCCTTTCAACGCCACGAAGCCCGCAGTGAGCTGGATCCGCTGTAGTAGATCCGGATAGGCGGTGGTTGCCCGCTCACCCAGCATAGCCTGGGCGACCCGCAATGCGATGAGGCTGCGGGCGGTGTCAGTGTCCTGCAGGGCATAGGCCGTCGCCAGGTTCAGGTAGCCTAGAGCGGCCCAATAACCCTCCGGCGCATGGGCCAGAACTTGCCCGGCGCGATCGTAGGCCGAAATTTCGATCGCTTGTTGGGCCAGCAGGAACGAGGCCTCTTGAGCTTCATCTTGTTTACCACTATGACGCAGGTCCTCCAGCAGCCGATTTGCAACATCTGTCTGACCTATCGCCCTGTTGGCCTTGGCCAGCACGAGCGCCGCTCCCGGGTCGAGCGACTCCCCTTTATCCGCCACCTTCCCGAGGACCTCCGCAGTCTGCTCAACCAGCCCCAAATTCCAGTAAGCCATTCCCCTCAGGATTTCTGCTTCGGACGATGGATCAGCCGCCACCCAACGCAGTGCCATGGCAGGTTCGCCGGTGGCCAGGCTGAAACGGGCGAGCCGTTCGTTCAGGCGGTCGGCTGCAGCCAGGGCGTCACCCTGCAAGAGCACCAGAGGTAAAAGGATGCAGCTCAGGAATCGTGTCATTGCCGACCGCCCTATTCCCATTCCTTGAGTCGCAGCTTCGGCTCGTAGCTGGGCGCTCGGGTCTCGAGGACCAGCTCATACTGGGCCTTGCCCGATGCTTTCCGGATCGTGAAACGAGCGTCCTTACGGTAGTAGTGGTCGTTCGTACCCTGGCCGTTGAACACCGCGCTCAACGTGTGCTCGCCGGCGGATAGGTTACCGAGATATAACCGCTGCACGCCGCCTTCTTCCAGCGCTGTGCGCTCGCGTTCGGTGTAGAGGTGCGACACTGCCGGATGTCCGTCGATCGCAAGCTCCACGGAGTCGAGAACGAAGTAGTCGCGGGCGCTAAAGGACAGGTAAACCGCCACCTGAGTGTTGGCTGGATGAAGGATGTCCTCTTCCAGTTGGAACAGTTCCTGGTTCAGTGACGCGACATCGGCTTTCAGTTCGGCAATCTCCCGGTCGATAGATTCCGCCAAAACAGGTATTGCCGTAAAACTGGCCATCAGGGCCATGGTCAGGGCGATCAGACGCATGGTGGGAGTCTCTCCATCTTTTCCCGGCATGTCTCGATGACATCAACCCGATAGCAGCCTGCTCAGACAAATCGAGTTACATTTCGCAAGGAAGCGTAACACTGGCCCGACCGGCGAAACGGTATCCAATTCACCAAATAGAACTCTCACGAGAAGTCGATGGCTTGTTATGCGAAGTTGTTCTGTCAGAGAATTTTACAGACAGGAAACCCGACGTCGGAGGGATTTACACATCGGTGCCAACTTTTGGGTCACCTTTCGATAAAACAGGAGCCGGCGCTTGTATTTTTTATATAAGAAACTGTTTTTTATGGACTTTTTAATTCCTGGCAGAGTGTGTGCTCTGTCTCAGGTGCGGTGCAATTCTTCACTGAAGGGTAAACCGTTCGATATGCCGAGCTTCGCCGATGCGCCTCAACCGCATCGGCTTTTTTTTGCCTAAACGAAAAAGGCGACCTTTTCTGGCCGCCTTGGTCATTGTCCGGCACTTCAACCTGTTTCGTACCTTATTTACTGAGGTGGCGCATCGCTGACTCAAGCCCATCGATGGTGAGCGGATACATGTGGTCGCCGACCAGTTGCCGCGTCATGCCGATAGAGCCCCCGGTACCCCAATAGTTCTCCGGCAGCGGATTAAGCCACACCACCTTGCGGAAATGGTCCTGGACACGCTGGAACCAGGTTGCGCCGGCCTCCTCGTTCCAATGCTCGATAGAGCCGCCGGGATGAGAGATTTCGTAAGGCGCCATGCTGGCATCCCCGACGAAGATCACCTTATAGTCCGGCGTGTACTTGTGCAGGATATCCCAGGTACTGGTTGTCTCGTTGAAACGACGCACGTTGTTCGTCCAGACACTCTCATAGATGAAGTTATGGAAGTAGAAATACTCCATATGCTTGAACTCCATCCGTGCCGCCGAGAACAGCTCCTCGCAGACCCGGATATGCGGGTCCATGGATCCACCCACATCGAAGAAGATCAGTACCTTCACCGCGTTGTGCCGCTCGGGCACCATCTTCAGGTCGAGGTAGCCGGCATTCCGCGCAGTGGAACGAATCGTGTCGTCCATATCGAGCTGTTCCGCCGCGCCCTGTCGAGCGAATTTACGCAGCCGGCGCAGGGCAACCTTGATGTTGCGGATACCCAGGGTGATGCTGTCATCCAGATCCCTGAAGCCCCGTTTCTCCCAGACCTTGACCGCACGCCCATGGCGACCTTTTTCCTGGCCGATACGAAACCCTTCCGGGTTGTAGCCGTGGGCGCCGAATGGGGACGTGCCGCCGGTCCCGATCTGGCGGTTGCCGCCCTGGTGACGCTCCTTCTGGTTTTCCAACCGGTCCTTGAACGCTTTGATCAGCTCTTCCAGGCCGCCCAGCGAATCGATCTTGGCCTTCTCTTCCTCGCTCAGCTGCTTCTCGAATTCCTTACGCAGCCAGTCCTCGGGGATCAGTTGCTGCATCAGGTCGTCGAGATTCTCGATACCCTTGAAATAGGCGTCGAACGCCCGGTCGAACTTGTCGTAGTGGCGTTCGTCCTTCACGGCATAGCCGCGCCAGGTAGTAGAACTCTTCCAGGTCGGCAAACGCCAGGCGGTGCTGCAGGGCATCGATGAGGTCGAGATACTCACGCAGGCTTGCCGGCACGCGGGCGCGGCGCACCTCCATAAAGAAATCTATCAGCATAGTGTCCTCCCTCCAGGGTCAAAAACCCCTTAAGACGCCCAGATCAGCTCCGGCGACGCGCCATAAAGGCAAGTTTCTGCAGCAGGTGGACATCCTGTTCGTTCTTCACCAGCGCACCATAGAGCGGAGGCAGGGCCGATGACGTGTCTTTCTCCTGCAGCATCTTGGCGGACAACTCGTCGGCCATGAGCAGCTTGAGCCAGTCGACCAATTCGGAAGTGGACGGTTTTTTCTTCAGTCCAGGCACCTTGCGCACATCGAAGAAGACTTCCAGTGCATCGCGCACGATCTCCTGCTGGACGTTGGGGAAATGGACCTCGACGATACTCTTCATGGTGTCGTGATCCGGGAAGCTGATGTAGTGGAAGAAACAGCGGCGCAGGAAGGCGTCCGGCAGTTCCTTCTCGTTGTTACTGGTGATCACCACGATCGGTCGTTTCTTCGCCTTCACGACCTTCTGCGTCTCGTAGACGAAGAACTCCATGCGGTCGAGTTCCAGCAGCAGGTCGTTCGGGAACTCGATGTCCGCCTTGTCGATCTCGTCGATCAGCAACACCACCTGGTCGTCCGCTTCGAAGGCCTCCCACAGCTTGCCCTTGACGATGTAGTTGCCGATGTCCTTGACCTTCTCATCCCCCAACTGGGAATCCCGCAGGCGCGACACCGCATCGTACTCATACAGGCCCTGCTGTGCCTTGGTGGTGGACTTGATGTGCCAGGTGATCAGCCGAGCCCCCAGGGCAGAGGCCATTTCCTCCGCCAGCATGGTTTTACCCGTGCCGGGCTCGCCCTTGATCAGCAGCGGTCGCTGCAAAGTGATCGCCGCATTGACGGCCATTTGCAGGTCTTCGGTGGCAACGTACTTTTCGGTACCGGTGAACTTCATGGTGTCTGTCCTTTGTTAAGCTGTAAGTCGGATGAACAGAATAGCTTGAGCAACTTGAACGCTCGGTAACTTCGAGTCGCCAGCACCTTGACACCAGATGCCGGCCACGGCAGCCAGAGCAGCCCGCAACTGCTATTTCTGGCGCCGCCTTTCCGATTCCCCTCTCGATGCGTCCTCGTCCGGCTCTTCGTCCAGATCGGGCAGATCATCGATATCGGAAAGATCAAAGTCCTCAAGCATGTGCTCGTCGTCTTCGACGTTCTCTGTGGCCGGTGACTCCGGCTCTTCGAGGATATCTTCGTTTTCGATGTCCAGGTCGTCCTGGTCCCGGCGCGCCTCCGCCAGGAAACGTTCGATCTCGTCGGCCTTCTCGTCGGCACCCGTCAGATCTTCCTCGCCGGGCACTTCGGTGGAGGCTATGGGAGGTTCGACCTCATCGGGCCATTCTTCCGTACCGCTTGCTTCGTCGACGACATTCACTTCCGTCTCTTCCAGTACGGGAACATCGGCGCTGTCTGCCGCCTTGGGTCCTGGCTCTTCACTCGCGATCGGGGGTTGCTCTGACTCTGTAGACGGTTCTTCGTCATCAGCGGAGGGCTTTTCAATATCTGCTGAGGGCGCTTCAAAGTCCGCTGAGGGCTCATCCAGGTCCGTCGCAGGCACCGCTACCGGAGGCTCGGGCTCTTGCTCGTCCGCTTCAGGTAGGTCCATTTCCGCCAGGGGCTCTTCCGCCTCCGCTTCAGGCTTGTCTTCCTCCTCGGGCTCCACCACCGGCGGAACAGCCTCTGGCTCCGTCACTTCGCCTTCATCCGATGAGGCAGGCGAAGCTTCGTCAGGGGCCTCTTTCTTTTTGCGGCGTGCCGTCATGATGCCGAATGCAGCGCCACCGAGGATAACCACGCCACCAAGAGCTCCCCACACCCATAGCGGGATCTGCTCCCAGAAGGACGCTTCTTCCTCGGCAGGAGCCTCCTCTGCTGGCGTTTCCACCTGGGAGACATCTATAGGCGACACAATATCTTCCTCTGGCTGCGCTTGAGGCTCCTCCACCGGCCCGGAAGACTGCTCCTCGACAGGTTCAGATTGAACCGCAGGCTGTTCAGGCTCGGTAACGGGTGTCCCCTCCTCAGCTTGGGGCTGCTCTGCCGTCTCCGGGCCCAAGAGCGGTGCCTGGCCGTCCGGCTCAGAGGGCGCTTCAACATCCTCGGCTACCTTAGCGGTGGTAACCGTCGGCGCGCTAAGTGAGGTGTAGGCAGCGCCATCCGCATCGCCGCGGGGGAACTCGGCTACGAACGGCGATGGAGCGTAGTTGAATGCCAACCCGCCATTGGTCTGACCACGGAACCTGAGCCTTACCGGATACTCGCCATCACCCTTGGACGCCGCGATCGTAGTACGCCAGAGACCGGCTTCCTGATCGAAGGCAAGGGTTTCAAAACCAGGGTCGCCAGACTGGTCAGGCGCCCCCACCTGGATTTCGACCTCGGATTGCTGGATATCCAGTTCCGGATGTTCGGGACGCACTTCAACCACGTAACGCGCATCGCTCCCCTGGCCTTCCGCCCTGACCTCCACATTCACCGGCGGGCGGAGGGTGACCCGGGATGCGTATTGGCGAGCGAAGGTCTTGCCGTCCGCGCTCAAGGTCAAGTCATAGGTGCCCGGTTCACTGAGTTTCTCGATGGTATCGGTGTAGACCCCATCGTCCGGCGGCGTCTCACCAGAGAGGGATTTGGTGCCCGAGCGGCCATCCTCCGTCTTCAGTGTCAGCGACACATCTAGCACACCGAGGAAGTCAGTATTGGTAATCGGCTTATCCTTCTCATAGAAGGCCGCTTCGATGGAGACCGGCTGCCCGGTATAGAAGAAGTTCGGAATCGGCGACACAGCCATGCGCAGGTCACTGACCACAGTCACCCGCGATTGCTCACCCAGTTGCCCGTCGATCTGCCAGTCACCGGCCTGGGGTTCGGTAACGGTGATCAGGTCATATTCGCCTTCGGCGTACCAGCGCACGTTGTCAGGCGTACGCGTAACCTCGATTCGCTGGCCATCAGGAGAGATCAGGGCCAGCGGCGTCTCTTCAACCTCGCGGAAGATCAGCGCCGTGAATTCCTTGACATCGTCACTCACGGTGAAGCCATTGTCCCGGATAGGAACTTCCGGTTGCGGCGCCGCAGTATTGAGGGTTTCAGCGAACACGCGATTGAGTGATTCGGCATCCGGCGCTACGGCGAAGGTGCCGCCGGTTTCAACGGCTAACCGCTCCAGAAGGGCCAGGTCGGCATTATCAGATAAGGCGATGGTGTGGATCGTCGCGCCGCGAGAGCGAATCCTCTCGACCACGTCGTCGAGGATGCGGTTGCGCTCGCGGGCATTGACGGTGGCCTGGGGAGAAACATCCACCACGCCGTCGGTAAGCAGGATGAAATGCGTATTGTCGAACTGGCGGTCGCCGTAGAAGTCGTCGCTGGCGACTTCCAGCGCTTCACCGATATTCGTGCGCAGTGCAACGGAGTTGATCTCGTCCGAGCGCTCAACCGCCCTGTCACGCCAATCCGGTGAAACCTCTCCCGAGGGCACCAGCATGTTCACGTACTGGCCAAAGGTCCACACGCCGCTGCGCGCGTCTTCCGGCAGCATCCGCGCCAGCAGTCTGACGGCCGGCTGACGCAAGTTCTGGGGGTCGCTGTCCCGCATGCTCCCCGAGATGTCGACGACAATACGCACATCCTTCGCAGGCGGAAGCGGAGGCACCTCCTCAGCGGAGGACGCGCCCGCGAAGATCACCAGAAGCAGGAGAAATAAGACGAGATACTGAGGCCGAAGAACTGTTCTCATGTTGTTGGTTTCTATCGGATCAGTGAATGAATGTCAGGCTGCCTTGCGGCGACTCCGGATACGTACCCGAACCAGGTCCAGTATCCACACGATAAACAGGCAGGCGCCAGCCAATGCCATGTTGGAAAACGCCCGGGTGGATTCTTCCACGTGCCCCAGGATGCCTTCATAGCCGCCATGGAGCCAGGCTGGAATCCACCAGTTCACCGCTTCGGATGATTCTACGGGCGTCAGGAAGAACACGATCAGCGCTGCCTGTATCAGGGTGCGAACGCCATAGATGGGAATGATTCGGAGAAGACGGGAGAAAAGATAGAAAAACAGAACGAATGCGACTGCATATACCGTCCAGAAAATGGCGTAGGCCATTTGCGCGTCCGCATTCATACCCAGTTGTTGTTCAATCACTTAGAGTACCCAATGAATGATGTGTTCTTCCCAATCGGCCTCATCAACTTCCGCGTTGGAAACCGTCCTGTATCTCACCGAAACCTGGGCCTCGTGTACGCTGTCCGGGTCGCCCGAAACCAGCGGGTGCCAGTCAGGTAGCGGTTTATCTTCCGCCAGCAACCGATAGGCGCAGGTCCGCGGCAGCCAGTGGAAATCCTGCATACTATCAGGTCCAAAAACAACGGGCGAAAGCACAATACAATCAGGTACTTTTTGCTGGCGCGTGCTGTAAACCGTGCACTGGCAGGTATCGCCATCCATGTATTCACAGGCCAGGTCGGTGTAGTACACCTCCCCGGTGTCTTCATCTTCCAGCTTGGTGAGGCAGCACTTGCCGCAGCCGTCACAGAGCGACTCCCACTCTGCGGGCGACATTTCATGGAAACGCTTACGTTGCCAGAAAGGGATCTGCGCGATCATTCCGGGTGCGATTTCAGCTTCTGCTTGAATTCGACGATGTATTCGTCCTGCTCTTCCGGGAGCTGCAGATAGAAGTCCTTTTCCTCGATGGCTTCCAGCACGTCCTTGCCGCTTGTGCGCGCCAGTTTCCGATCCTCTGTCAGCAGGAGATCCATCGCGTGTTGGGGGGCACCAAAAATGGCGCGTAGCGCTTCAGGCAGGTCATCCCACTTCTGGCCCCGCCTGACGAAAATATAGGTATCCGCCTTCGTGCCGCTGCGGAATACGGAAACAAACTGTCTTTCTGCCATTAAATCAACTTTCTTCAGCTGTTAAACGAGCGGCCTATCGCGCCGTAACCAAACTAGCGTTGGAGGGACGCGTTGCCGTTCACGAGATTATCCACGTCGTCCAGTACCGGGTGCAGCAACTCGCCGCGCCAGCCCTCTCGGAAAAATCGACCCGAGTCGTCTGAATGCCTGCAGCGAATAAAGGCCTCTATCCGCCGGCGCGGTGCCAACAGTTCGATCGGCACCTCGCGTTCTTCCGCCACGTGCCGGAGCAGACCTTTGACCTGCTTGAACAGGCCTTGCTCCTCCCGTGTCAGTGGGGGTTCGATTCTATCAGCATTCGGCTCCGCTGACCTGCCCCGCTCCACACACTCCAGGATCTTGTCGGCGTACCGCCGAACCACCACCGGCGGCACATCAGCCACCGCACCCAAGGCCCCCTTGCTGGTGGGCATGCGCTCGGCGATGCCAATCAGCACCGGATCAGCCAGTACGCGGCCCCGGGGCCGATCACGCTGTCGGCATTCGGCTTCCCGCCAGTCGGCAAGACACTTGAGCACCGCCTGTTGGCGTGGGCTCAACTGCCAACCACCCCGGATGCGGAGATAATAGTTTTGCGGATCGGACTGACTGGCAAGTTCGGATGCAAAGCGGTCGCTTTCCTCGATCCAGGCCTGGTAGAGGTCCCGTGATTCGAGCAGTAACCGGAGGCGTTCATGCATCGGCAGCAGGTAGCGAATATCCTCAAGCGCATAGCGGCACTGGGCATCGGATAGCGGACGGGCCAGCCAGTCAGAACGAGTGGCGGATTTGTCGATCTCCACATCGAAGAGATTATCAACCATCCGCGCGTAACCCACCGAGAACCCTAACCCTGCAAGAGCGGCGGCTATCTGCAAATCCAGAACATACCGGGGTTCGAGATCCAGCCACTGCCGGAAGAGTTCGAGGTCCTCGCTCATGGCGTAGAGCAGCTTGGGGCGCTTTGGATCGCTCAAGCAGCTCCTGAAGCCTTCGGAGGCCTCGGCAACCGAGGGTTCAACCAGACGGAGATCGTCGTCGAGCCCAAGTTGGACCAGACCGGGGATCGGGAAGAAGGTGTTGACGCGCTCGAACTCGGTATCCAGCGCAAGGGGGGTGTCGCTTCGGGAAGCCAGCCAGTCATCCAGTTCGGACGCTGTTTCCAGCCAACGCACAGCCTTATCGTTGCTCATGGTTTCGTCCAGTCGATTCAGCAAGCTTTGGAATAACGCAGAGGAATGGGCGCCCCGTTAGTCTGCGAGAGGTTTGCGACCGCGGAAAGCGTGGCTCAGGGTGAAGCCATCCACATAGCCCAGTTCGCCGCCGACGGGGATACCGTGTGCCAGTCGCGTTATCAGCACATTCTGTCCCTCCAGCCGGTCAGCAATGTAATGCGCTGTAGCTTCACCCTCAACCGTGGGATTCGTCGCCAGGATCAGTTCGGTGACCCCTTCCCCCCGTACGCGCTTGAGCAGCTGCTCGATACCGATCTCCTGGGGGCCGATACCATCGATAGGCGATAAATGCCCCATCAATACGAAATAACTGCCGTCATAATAGCCGGCCTGCTCGATAGCCAACAGGTCTGAAGGGCTCTCGACGACACACAGGGTACCGGTACGACGTTTTTCATCGGCGCAAAGGTTACAGATTTCGGTATCGGCGAAGTTCTGGCACGAGTTGCATCGGCGAACGCCAGACATGGCACCCTGCAGCGCAGTGGCAAGGCGCTCGCCACCACCCCTGCCCCGTTCAAGGAGATGGAAAGCCATGCGCTGCGCAGTTTTCTGGCCAACACCGGGCAGGCAGCGCAGCGATTCCACCAGTTCATCGACGAGGGGACTAAAGGCCATCAAAGAACCTCTGAATACATGGCATCACCGGCCTCTGACTTCCTGTATGCATGACCGCTTACAGGCTGTAGCTTGCAGATCAATAGAGTGCTTACCTCGCCCCGGGTCAGAACGGCATCTTGAAGCCGGGCGGCATACCCATCTCGGACGCCATGCCGGACATGCGGTCCTTCTGGGATTCCTCCACGCGACGCACGGCGTCGTTGACAGCCGCCGCCAACAGGTCCTCGAGAACGTCCTTTTCTTCAGTCAGCAGGGACGGGTCGATCTCCACATTGCGCACATCGTGACGACCGGTCATGGTGACCTTGACCAGCCCGGCACCGGCTTCACCGGTAACCTCCGCCTTCTCGGCCTCTTCCTGCATGCGCTTGAACTCTTCCTGCATCTTCTGGGCCTGTTTCATCAGGTCGCCCATACCTTTCATCATGGCTCTCACCTCGGTATTCGTGGATCTGTCTGCGGATTTGCGGTGCCCGCCGACCGATTTCAAGCCTGCACCGATTACGGCTCTGCAACGCTGCTCGTAGGTCTCGCTAAACAGGCTCGATACTGCCTTCGACAATCGTGCCCTCAAAGCGGTTCACGATATTCTGAACAATCGGATCATCCGCAATCGCCGATTCGGCAGCTTGCTGCCGGGCAATACGTGCACGCTCGGCAAACGCGGCCGGCGTTTCCGGGCCAGGCTCGCCTTCTTCAACCTGAAGCGACAGCTCCTCGCCAAAGTAAGTAGAGCATGCCTCCGCGATACGGCCTTTGTGGCGGTCAGTCAGCAAACGGGCATGACCGGAGTCCAGGGTTAGCACGATGCTCTGGCCATCTTTACGGAAGGCCGCTTGACTGGCCAGGTTGCCAGCCATACCCGACAGTTTCAGCGCCCGGAAATCCCGTTGCCACTCGAAATCCGCAGGGCTTACCGTATCACCTTCCCCGGTACCTTTCTCTGTGGCTGGCTGCGGTTCAGCCTGCGCAACCGGTGACGACTGGGGTTGTTCGGGTTGCTTGGCAGCCGACTCTGCTGCCGCTTCCGGTTGCGTACCTACCGTGTTTTCATTGATCGGGCGTGCGTCATCGGCGCCGGGTATAGCGTCTGGAGACGGCTGCGAGTCCTCGATCGACGGCGCTTCGTTGACCGGCACCGGATCCGCATCGCCCTGGCCTATGTCGTAATCATCGTCCCCATCGGCGGTGAGAGACGGATCGTCATAGGCACTCAGCGGGATATCATCCGGCTGGGAGGATGTTTCTGGGGTCTCGTCGACTGTCGTCGCATTCGAAGCCGACTGCGGTGCCACCGGCTGGGGCTGAGGGGCTGGCTCCGTTGGTGCTTCGGATTGCGGCGCCGGTGTTACAGGCTCAGATACGGGAGCGGTCGGAGCCGCGGCGGCAGGCGGTTCCTGCGAAGCGGACTGCACCTCGTTCGACTCCCCGGCATTCTCTGGCTGGGGCGCGGTCGCGTTAACCTGAGTCGCAGGCGCAGGTTCGGGGTCATCCTGACGGGGCTCAATGCCGCCCTGCCCCTGGGCTCCGCCATTAGCGGCTGCCGGTGGATCACGACGATCCGACCCGGGGCGGAAGGTAAGCATCCGCAGCAATGCCATTTCAAAGCCCATGCGCGCATCCGGGGTAATCGCCAGATCCTTACGGCCAATCAGTGCCGCCTGGTAGAACAGCTGGGCATCTTCCGCACTGAGCTGTTTCGCGACGGCCTTGACCTGGTCCGCGTCGCCCATGGCGTTGTCGGCACTGCCTGGCACCACCTGCTCCAGCGTTACCCGGTGGAACAGTGAGAGCAAGTCGCTGAGGATTACACTGTAGTCCGGCGCAAACTCGGCAATCCGGTTCACTTCGGACAACATGCCCGGGCCATCCCCCTTGACCAGGGCCTCGACGATTCGCTGGATGTCTCGCTGGTCGATGGTGCCGAGCATCGCGCTGACATCACTCGCTGCCAGCTTCTGGTTGCCGAAGGCGATGGCCTGGTCGGTCAGGCTCAGGGCGTCCCGCATACTGCCATCGGCCGCGCGGGCAAGCAGCCAGAGCGCCGGCTCTTCGTAAGGGATGGTCTCTTCGGTCAGCACATGGTTGAGGTGCCCGACGATATGCTCGGGTGTCATGCGCTTGAGATTGAACTGCAGGCACCGGGACAGGATGGTCACCGGCAGCTTCTGCGGATCGGTGGTCGCGAACAGGAACTTGACGTGATCGGGGGGCTCTTCCAGCGTCTTCAACAGGGCGTTGAAACTTGAGTTGGAGAGCATGTGCACTTCGTCGATCAGGTAGATCTTGAAGCGCCCGCGGGTCGGCGCGTACTGCACATTATCCAGCAGCTCGCGCATATCCTCGACCTTGGTCCGCGATGCCGCATCGATTTCGATCAGGTCGACGAAACGGCCACCCAGCACTTCCTGGCAGGTATCGCACTCACCGCAGGGGTTGGACGTAATACCCGTCTCGCAGTTGAGGCAGCGTGCCAGCAACCGGCCGATCGTGGTCTTCCCGACCCCGCGGGTGCCGGTAAACAGGTAGGCGTGGTGCAGGCGTTGATGGTCCAGCGCGTGAACAAGCGCCTTGAGCACATGCTCCTGACCGACCATGTCCTGAAATGTTTTTGGCCGCCACTTACGGGCCAGAACCTGATAGCTCATCGAATGCGTCACGGTACCGTTTCAATTGGCGCTAACGATAGCATGGACCGGCGTCGATAAGAAGGAAACGCGAGCGCGCCCAACCATCTCGCCGCCACAGCGAAAGAGCGTCAACAGCTTGAAAAAATGGATGTTATCGAAAAGTGGAACTTGCCGGCCTGGACCGGACGGAAAGGGAATAACGAACAGGGGATAAAACTGGGGGTGACTCCACCAGCGACACTCCGGCACACAAGTCCACCGCTTCGGCTGCTCCCTTCCGGGCCTGACCGGGTTCACGGTTTATCGTTGCGGAGGCACCGGCGGAGCCACCATAACGTTCCGGGATTGCCCCGGATGCGGCGCGCATCTTAGCAGGCCGCTCCCGGTGCATCAACGGATTTTTTGGCCCTTTAGATCAGATCGCCAAGCCCTGGATCGGATCGCGGCGGAACCAGCAGGCGATGCTGTAGCGGGTGCGCTGCGCCGCGAGGACTTCGTGGGGCATGTCCTCGCTGACAAAAATAGCCACTCGGCCGGCTTCCGGCAGCACGCTGCCACAAACCTCGTTCGGGTTCTCCCGGTTGAACACCTGTAGCAGGCCGCCATCCGTCAAAACCCAGTCTTCGTTCAGGTAGAGTACCAGGCTGATAATCCGGGACGACCGGCCATGGAAGCTGTCCAGATGACGACGATAGAAATCGCCGGGCTCGTAAGTGGCGTAATGGGCCTCGAAGCGCCTGAGTCCCAGGAAGAGTCGCTGATTCAGCCCGGCCTGGATCTGCTCGAAAAGATCGAAGAGCGCTCGCTGGGCTTCGGTTTGACCATTTAGCCAGGCGATCTGGTCACGTCGAACCGAGCGATCCTGGACATGATCCTTCCCTCGTCCGATACCGGCACTATCCATGGCTTCACAACGGTGGAGAGTCTTCACTTCCTGGCGCAGCTGTCCGACCAGGTGTGTCGGTACGAGCGAGGCGATGGATTGTGTAGTCCAACCAAACTCCGCCAGCTCATCCGACACGGTGTCGAGCCATTGTTCCAATTCCGTCGCCCTGTCGGCATCGGGCCATTGGAGGGCGGCACCGTGATCAAAGGTCGTGTCGATAGGTGTAGCGGGCATGGCGGTTCCTCGTACGCGAATGGCGCGAGTTTACGACGAAACCGCCCTGCCCGCTGCATTTTTAACCAGACGGGAGGTAAGGAATGATCCTTACCCTGTCGGCCATATCGGGTGCCAGGCTATATCAGGGCCGCTCGACTTCCCTGAGCTTGCCGTCTGCACATTCGGCCAGCGACTGGATAGCTTCCTTATTGAAGGCGTCTACCCGGATCACATCGTAGAGTGCGGCCATGGCTTCAATCAGGACCTCCCGTTCATTCTCGCGAACCACATCCTTCGAAATCGCCCAATCGACCAACTCTTCACGCTGGTGCGCCATGAGCATATCGATACCCTCGAGCTCATCCGGGTCGGTCTTGCGAATAGCCTCGTGCAGACGATCGCGGACCTCGCGGGTTTCGTTCGCCAGACGATAGGCGTTCAGCACACGGCCGACGGGATCGTCCGTATTCTCGGTAACATACACGCCCCGCACGATCCGCTCACGCAATGGCGTATCTTTGACGATGGACTTGGCAACCTGACTGCCCAGGCGATCATTGGGTGGCGAGAGATGAGCCCCAATGGGGAACACCAACACTTTCAGCAAGGCCCGCAGACCAACAACGGGGAAGTTCTCGATAGCCTGCTTCATGCTCTGCTGGAAGTCGAAGGTACACTGCCTCAGCCCCCACTCGACCACATGGCGGTGTTCTTCCGGGTAACCATCCTCATGCCATTGCTTGATAATGGCTGACGCGTAGTAGAGCGCTACCAGGCAGTCGGCCATGCGGCCTGACAGACGCTGTTTCGCCTTCAGCCCTCCGCCAACGGTCAGCAAGCAAATGTCGGTGACGACGGCGTAGGCAGACGAGAATCGCGCCAACTGCCGGTAATAGCGCTGGATGTTTCCTCGAGACGGCACGGGCTCGAGCCAGCCGTTACTCAGGCCGAGCACCAGCGAGCGCATACCGTTACGCGTGGTGTGCGCCATATGTTTGAAGAAGACCCCATCGAACGCCTTGACGCCCTCGTTCTGGTCTTCCATGCCCGCCGCTTCGATTTCACGAACGATAAACGGATGACAGCGGATGGCACCCTGGCCGAAGACCATCAGGCTACGGGTCAGGATGTTGGCCCCTTCCACGGTGATGCCGATGGGCACGGCCTCGTACGCCCGCGCCAGGAAGTTACGGGGACCGGTGATCACACCACGCCCGGCAACGACATCCATCGCGCGGTTAATGACCTCGCGCATGAGGTCGGTGTTGCGATACTTCAGCACCGCCGACGGTACGGACGGCCGCACGCCCCTATCGAGCATGCCAGCCGTAAACATGCGTGCAGCGTCCATCATGTAGGTGTAGCCAGCGATGGGTTCGAGAGCCTCCTGTACGCCTTCGAAGTTACTGATGGAGCGACCGAACTGTTCGCGCACGCTGGCATAGGCGCCGGTGCTCAGGCAGGCCAACTTGCCAGCGCCCGTGCCGAGTGCCGGCAATGAGATGGAACGGCCGATGGACAGGCACTCCAGCAGCATCGTCCAGCCCTTGCCGATCATTTCTTGGCCGCCAATGATCTGGCTCATGGGGATGAACACGTCCTGTCCCCAGGTGGGCCCGTTCATGAACACCGTATTCATCGGCAGGTGGCGGGCGCCGTGATTGACGCCTTCCAGATCATGCGGGACGAGCACACAGGTCACGCCGAGGCTTTCCTCGTCGCCCAGCAGGCCCTCGGGATCATAGACCTTGATGGCCAGACCGATGACCGTCGCCACAGGCGCCAAAGTGATGTAACGCTTATTCCAGGTGACTTTCAGCCCCAGGACTTCTTCGCCGTTCCACTGACCCCGGCAAACGACACCCTTATCCGGAATAGCCCCGGCATCGGAGCCAGCAACAGGCGACGTCAGCGCAAAGCACGGCACGTCTTCGCCCCTGGCCAGGCGCGGAAGATAGTATTCCTTCTGCTCATCGGTACCGTAATGAACGAGCAGCTCACCGGGCCCCAAAGAGTTCGGCACCATCACGGTGACCGCTGCGGACACACTGCGGGTCGATACTTTCATGACGATTTCGGAGTGCGCAGTGGCACTGAATCCCTTACCGCCATACTCCTTGGGAATCACCAGGCCAAAGAAGCCTTCCTGCTTGACGTAATCCCATACATCGACCGGGAGGTCATAGAGTTCGTGGGTGATGCGCCAGTCGTCGAGCATCGAGCAGAGCTTCTCGACCGGGCCGTCGATGTACGCGGTTTCGTCAGGCGTTAGCCGGGCAGGTTTGGCCTCATGCAATTTCGACCAGTCCGGTCGGCCGGAAAACAACTCCCCATCCCAATCGACACTACCGGACTTGAGCGCTTCTTCTTCAGTGTCCGACAGCTTCGGCAGCAGTCCCCGAACCCAGTTGAGCAATGGACGACTCAGGGCTTCCTTGCGGATCTTGCCGGGAATAACCAGCACCAGCGCAAAGATGAGTAGCAATCCGCCGATGATGACGCTGGCAAAGTGCCAACCATCCTGGTACATCCCGAACAACGTCGCCGCAGTCATGATGCCGGCGGCGATCAGTCCGCCTATTCCGAAGTACAGCAATATCAATGCACTGATCAGCAGAAAAAGAACACTCATGAAGGCTTCTCCTTTTACCGACATGGTTTTTGGGAAAACGTGGGCCGACTCCCTTCCTGGACGTGGCAAGCTCCAGGTACGAGCCGGCAAATAGCTGCAGAAAACAGTAAGCTGGACTGGCCATCCGGCTGACAGCCACACTATGATCACAAAATCACTGAAGACTCAAACCAAATTAGGCTGTTAGGGCAACCCCGGTTAACCTCAAAGGCACCCTACCGATTTCTACCGCAGCCTCACCCTGAAGTTATGCGATTAGAGGACGCATCTGGATGACTTCCCTCAAGGTTGAAGCAGATTACATGGAATTGGTCACTCAACATGGCCAGCAAGTGCTGGAGATCCGGCACCCCGAGTTTTTCGCGCGAATTTTCCTGCAGGGAGCCCACCTCACCGAATTCGCCCCCAGGGATAGCGACAACTGGCTCTGGCTGAGTTCGGCCGCCAACTACGCGCCGGGCGCCGCCATACGCGGCGGTATCCCGATCTGCTGGCCCTGGTTCGGCGATCCGGCAAAGAATCCGCCCGAAGTCGCCGACCGCATCGTGGACGCCAAAGCTCACGGGTTTGCCCGCACCCTGCTATGGGCTCTGGAAAGAACACAGTCCTCGGACAAATCCGCCGAAGTCACCCTGACCCTGGACGCCCGCGACCTTGGCGACAGGTTCGGCGACTGGCCCCTGACAGCCAGTATTGCCTTCGAGTTTACCGCCAAAACATGCCGTATCACGCTCTCGACACATAACGTCAGCGATCAGCCCGTCACCTATACCGAGGCCTTACATACCTATTTTCCGACGAGCGACATCCATCAAACGCAAGTGGATGGTTTTGACGGGAGTCATTACACCGATACATTGGATAATTGGCAGGATCGCACCCAATCCGGTCCCATATGCTTCGACGGCGAAGTCGACCGCATCTACCACGCAGCGGGGGATATCCGTATCAATACACCCGAAGGAACGACTCGAATCGAAAGCAACGGCAGCGCGTCGACGATCGTCTGGAACCCGGGGCCCGGCAAAGCCGCCCGCCTGCCGGATTTCCCGGACGCGGCCTGGACGTCCATGCTGTGCGTCGAAACTGCCAATACAACCTCCAACTGCATCCGTTTAATGGGCGGTGAGTCGCATATGACACAGCTGGTGTTGTCTAGAGGTTAAAGGAGCATGGTAAACGACTGCAGTTTAAAGGCTCTCTCCCCTGGCGGGAGAGAGGTTTGGAGTGTGCAAACCGGCAACATAGGTAACACCTCAAGCCGGGAACATGGGTTACACAAGTTACGGTATGGGCAAGGAGGACGCGCCCATGCCCTGGAAAGAGACTTGTGTAATGGATCTGAAGATGCAGTTGATCGCGGCCTGGCTGCAGGGCGGGCACGGTGTAAGCGATCTGGCCCGCGGCTACGGCATTAGCCGCAAGACGGCTTACAAGTGGATCAGGCGCTACCAGGAGGAAGGTGCCGGTGGGCTGCAGGAGCGCTCCCGAGCGCCGCACTATTGCCCACATGCAGTGACGGAGGACGTGGCTGAACAGATTGTGGCGATCAAGAAAGTCCATCCCAGCTTTGGCCCCAAGAAGGTTCTGGACCGCTTGCGTGAGCTAGAACCGGCGATGGCATTGCCGGCAGACAGCACGGCCGGTGAGATACTCAAAGCGGCGGGTCTGGTCAAGAAACGGCGCTACAAGCGGCCGTACCCGGCCGACCCGCAACCGTTTGAACTGGGTGATCGCAATAATGCGCTGTGGAGTGTGGACTACAAGGGGCAGTACCGGACGGCCGGCGGGCGCTGGTGTTATCCGCTCACGGTAACCGACAATGCCAGCCGTTATGTCTTGGGCTGTCATGGCGTGAGCGCAACAGACTACGTCCAGGCGAAGCCGATTATGGAATGGGTTTTCCATGAGTACGGTCTGCCGGAGGGGATCTTGTCCGACAACGGGGCGCCCTTCGCCAGTCGCTCAGCAGGAGGTCTGACGCGACTGTCGAAATGGTGGGTCGAGCTGGGCATTGGGGTGCATCGTAGCAAGCCGGGAACGCCCACACAGAATGCCCGTCACGAGCGCATGCACGGTTCACTGAATCGAGCAGTGGGTGGACGGATGCGCGGGACAAGCTTGATGCAGCAACAGACCACGCTGCAGGCATTCCGTGAGGAGTTTAACGAACAACGCAGCCATGAGGCGCTGGGCAGGCAAACACCGGCCAGCGTGTATCAGCCCTCAAGGCGTCGGTACTCGCCCGTGCTGCGCCCGATTGAATATAACGTGGACCAGGCGGTTCGCAACGTTCGTCACAACGGCGAAATCAAGTGGCAGGGCCATCTGATCTACATCAGCGGGCTGTTAGCCAGACATCGCGTAGGCCTGCAAGAGGTGGAGAATGACCGGGTCGAGGTGCGATACAGCACCCATCTGCTCGGTCATATTAACCTCAAAACCGCGCGATTGGAGCCCGCATGCGAGTGGCATGCGGGGGAATAGGTGTAACCCATGTTGCCGGTTCAAAGTGTTACCTATGTTCCGGTTGCACAGAGAGAGGGGGCGAGGCGAAAGCCTCACTCCCAGGCGCCTCTGGCAAAGAATAGTGCCTGACGGCGCCCCCTCTCCCCGACCCTCTCCCGCGAGGGGAGAGGGAGCAGTGTTGTGCAAACCGGGAACATGGGTTAAACAAGTCACGGTGTAGGCAAGGGCGACGCAACCCGCCCCCTCGACACGGAAACAGAACATGACGTTCAGATCGTTTATCAAGGACAAGTTCGTCCCG
The DNA here is from genome assembly GCF_036511935.1 of Marinobacter nanhaiticus D15-8W. Classification (NCBI taxonomy): domain Bacteria; kingdom Pseudomonadati; phylum Pseudomonadota; class Gammaproteobacteria; order Pseudomonadales; family Marinobacteraceae; genus Marinobacter; species Marinobacter nanhaiticus. The sequence goes on from NZ_AP028878.1 coordinate 2,975,903, forward strand.
CAGGCCCTCGAGGACCAGGTCAATCGCATCAGGAAGCCCATCGGCACCCTGGGCTACGATCCCTGGGGCTACAACAGCGATTCCATCAAGATTGGCTTCTCGGTTGCCCGCTATATTTACGATAAATACTTTCGCGTGGAAGCTGACGGCGTCGAGAAAGTACCTTCGGAAGGCCCGGTGCTGCTGGTCGCCAACCATAGTGGACAGCTTCCGCTGGACGGGCTGCTGATCGGCTTTGCCCTGGCGTCCCGGCAGGAAAATCCGCGCATCCCCCGCGCCATGATTGAGCGCTTCTTCCCGACAGTGCCCTACGTCGGCAATATCCTCAACCAGCTCGGCGCCGTTCTTGGCGACCCGGTGAACTGCGCCAAGATGCTGGCCAACAACGAAGCTGTCATTGTCTTTCCCGAAGGGATCCGCGGCTCCGGCAAACTCTACCGCGACCGCTATCAGCTCAAGCGCTTCGGCAACGGCTTTATGCACCTGGCGATGGAACATGGCGCCACGATCGTGCCGGTCGGCGTCGTCGGCTGTGAGGAGACGATACCGGCCATCGCCAATATCCGCCCCCTCGCCCAGGCATTGGGCGTACCCTATGTGCCGGTTGCCCTACCCATGGTGCTTCCCGCCAAGGTTCACCTGAAATTCGGCGACCCGATGTTCTTCGACAACGCAGACATCCCCGAAGAGAAGGTCACGCAGCGGGTAGATAGGGTGAAGGCGGAAATCAGCAAACTGATCGACCTGGGCCTCTGCGAAAGGAAGCGACTTTTCTGATGAGTAACGAACGCAAACCCCACATCCTGGTCACCGGCGCAGCCGGTGCCCTGGCCCAACAGGTCATCAACCGCCTTCGTGACGATTATTTCCTGGTAGCGGTGGACTTCCGGGAGCAGGTCTACCTGGGCGACGACATTCCGAGCTACTGCATTGACTTCAACAAGCGCGTGTTCGAAGACCTGTTCCGACGCTATGATTTCGACGGCGTCATCCATCTGGGCCGGATCATGTCCAGTCAGGAAACACGGATGCGCCGATATAACGCCAACGTGCTGGGCACCCAGAAAATGCTCGACCTGAGCCACAAGTATGGCATCGAGCGCGTCGTGATCCTGTCGACCTACCACGTATACGGCGCCAACGCCTACAACCCTGCACTGATCGACGAAGAGGCCCCCTTGAAAGGTGCCGGCCTGAGCATGGACCTGATCGATTCGGTGGAACTGGAGAACCTGGCCAACATCTACCTGTGGCGCTACCCAGACCTGAACATTACCGTGCTGCGCCCCTGTAACATCGTCGGCCCCGGCGTGCGTAACTCAATCAGTACGCTGCTCGCCAGTCGCCGTGCCCCGGTGCTCGCCGGCTTTTCCCCTATCATGCAGTTCATCCACATCGATGACATGGCCGACGCCATTGTGCTTGCCTACAAAAATAACCAGCGTGGTGTGTTCAACGTGGTGCCCGAAGACTGGGTCGCCTATCAGCATGCGCTGCTACTGTGCGGGTGCACTCGGGTACCGATACCTTCGATTCCGCCGATCCTGCCGCGAACGATCGCCCGACTTCTCAACCTTAAGAGCTTCCCCCCCTACCTGATGCATTTCTTCAAGTATCCGGTGGTGATCGATGGCCGTGCTTTTCGCGATACCTTCGGCTTCAAACCACGGCGGCCGCTGAAAGAGGTCTTCCGTTACTATCGCGAGAACAAACAGCCCGTATAGCCCGGGCGTGGCAGGCATGGGCAGACCTGATCAGGTGCACACCGCTCCCACGCCACTTTGCTTGATGCGTGTACCGCTTTGGCGGGTACGTGTACAAGTTTGGTTGATAGGCGGGCCGCTTTGCCTGATAGGTGCGTCACTTGGCGTGACAGTTGATAGTGGCCTGAAGCCGGGCTAAACATCTATACTGACGTCGGATTGGGCGCCACATGTTGTAGGCGAGTCAAGAAGATGCGAGCGCGGGTTGGTGTTGATAACGGCCCCGAGCTATAACCGCTCCGTCTGCGCCCGGCTCACAGGACGAGTAATCCATGGTCATAGACTTTAGCCTGGTCAGTCATTCGGCAGCAGCGCTCGCCTTCGCGGCGCTGGCCATTCTGGTGAGTTCGAAGTATCTGCGCCGTAATACGGATCGCGCACTGATGCTGGCGGCTACCGTGTCCGCCGTGTGGGCTGGCTCCCTCGTGGTCCAGCTGATTTGGAACCAGCCACCCTTCTTCATACGCTACCTGCTCGAATTGATCCGTGACGGTGCCTGGGTTGCGGTACTTTTCGCGCTACTTCGCGACAGCAATCGAACAGGTGTCCTGGCGACACGTCTACGGCGATTCCTGGGCTCTGCCATTGCGCTACTCATTGTGGTTTTGCTGGTAACAGCCATCCTGGAGTACGCCCAAGGCTGGAGCCTGCTAGACGGCAAGACCAAGATTATCGGCCAGATCGCGCTGTCACTGCTCGGTATCTGCCTGATCGAGCAGATCTGGCGCAATTCCATATCTTTCGGCCGATCAAGCATGAAGTACCTGTGTATCGGAATCGGCGGCATCTTCGCCTACGACTTCTTTATGTACGCCGATGCCCTGTTGTTTGGCCAGATTTCCGATGCCTTCTGGTCGGCACGGGGTGCAGCAAACGCCTTCTTTGCGCCGTTATTTGCGGTAAACGTCATCAATACGCGCAAGCAGCCGGTCGACTTCCAGCTTTCACGAAATGCCGTGTTCCATGTCGGCGCCCTGATCGTTGCCGGCGGCTACCTTATCTTCGTCGCGCTGGGCGGCTACTACGTGCGCGCGCTGGGCGGCGCCTGGGGTGAAGCCCTGCAGGTACTTTTCCTCACCGCGTTCCTGGCCCTGTTTGCAGCGCTATTGAGCTCCAGCCGGTTCCGCGCGCGCCTGATGATCTTCATCAGCCAGAATTTCTTCGACTACAAGTACGATTACCGCGAAGAATGGCTGAAGATGACACAAATCTTCGCCAACCTGTCGGACGATCCCCCCTTACTGGAACGGGTAGTCCGTATCATGGCCGATCTGGTGGAGAGCAATGCCGGCGCTCTGTGGGTGAAGGACGAAGACGGCAATTATATCCTGCAAACTGCGGTGAACCTTCCGCCGCCCAAGTACACCCTCATCGATGGCGCGTCAGACCTCGTCACCTTTTTCAACGAACGGGAATGGATCATCGACCTGAATGAATACCATCAGGACCCGGTGCGCTATGAATTGCTGGAGATTCCCGACGCCGTCCTCAAGTTCTCGGACGGCTGGCTTCTCATCCCCCTCTATCTCGGCGAAGATCTTTACGGGGTCTGCCTGATTGGCTCCCCCTACGCCAAGGTCGAGCTCAATTGGGAGAATTTCGACCTCATTCGCGTGGTCGCGCGGCAGAGTTGTAACGTGCTTGCCCAGGCCGACGCGCAGAATCGACTCTCCCGCGCCATGCAGTTCGAGGCGGTTTCGAAGGCCTCCGCATTCCTGGTTCACGACCTCAAGACGATGATCGCGCAGTTGTCGCTTTTGGTGAAGAATGCCGAGCGTCACCGCAACAACCCTGAGTTTATCGACGACATGATCCGCACTACCGACCATGCAGTGACCAAACTGTCGAATCTCGTGGACCACATCCGCAAGCCGGCGACGGACGAGTTGCCGGTACAGGCCATCGAACTGGAGTCGATGATCGGCGAACTGGTGAATCACCATACCCGCAGCCAGCCCAACCCGGTTTACAAGGGCCTGGGCGAGCCTATCTGGGTGAAAGGCGATCCTGAACAGTTGCGCAGCGTGCTTGGGCACCTCATCCAGAACGCACAGGATGCGACGCCTCCCACGGGAGAAGTTACACTAACGCTCAAGAGAAGCGCCGACCACGTTGTCCTGTTTATCCAGGACACGGGCTCCGGCATGAGCGAAGACTTTATCAAGATGAAACTGTTCAAGCCCTTCGAGAGCACCAAGGGTTTGGCCGGCATGGGCATCGGTGCTTACCAGGCCCGGGAATATGTGCGTCAGATCGGCGGCAACATCGACGTCACCAGCGAGCCGGGACTGGGTTCCTGCTTTTCGGTCAGGTTGCCCCTCGGGCGCACTCAACCACGGCAGGAAACCGACCAGGGCCCGCCAGAAAAACTGGCAGAGAGCGGCTGATCCCGCACGGAGCGGCGTCGACTTGAATGGAACTCCAGCAACATTCAAGAATTTCACTGGCAACTCATTACTGGAGACCATTTACTGGAGGTACGCCAGTAAAACGAATGTCAAATTAACGACGTTTTGACGATCCGTCGCGCCTCAACCTTTGCAAACCGTCAAATTAGAGGCAGAATCTATGTTAATGTTTTACAGAGCCGCTAAACCTATCGTTGTACACGCTTTATTTGTACTCGTCGGGTATTTGGAGCGGCTTTCCAAGAAAAAGCTGGAAGAATGCTGATGTAGTTCGCGGCACCGTAATTCCGGTCGTCACAATCGTCATATAGGGTGCATGCACGTGAACATGAAGTTCACCCCTCTGCGCTTGACGTTTCAGTTAAAGAAAAAGGATTTAGACCAGCTGTGGATAAGCGTCTCTTAATCGTCGAGGATGATCCCGGCCTCCAAAGCCAGATGCGCTGGTGCTTCAGTGACAACATCGAAGTCACCGTAGCCAGCGACCGTGAATCTGCGCTCACCTCCCTTCGTCGCTTTGAACCCCAGGTTGTTACTCTCGATCTCGGACTGCCGCCGGATCCCGGTGGTGCGACTGAAGGATTTGCCCTTCTCGAAGATATCGTCAGGCTCGCCCCCACGACCAAGGTTGTCGTGGTCACCGGTCGCGAAGACCGTGAGAATGCGGTTAAGGCTATCGGTATGGGTGCCAGCGACTTCTACCAGAAGCCCCTGGACGGAGACATCCTCACCTTCGTGGTGAACCGTGCCTTCCGCCTCGCCGAGCTCGAGCTGGAAAACCGCGAACTCGCCCAGAACCGTAATGGCACATCGATCAAAGGCATCGTGGCGGCTAGCCCGCAAATGCTCTCCCTGTGCCGGATGGTGGAAAAAGTGGCACCCGCTGACGTGACCACACTGATCATCGGGGAAACCGGCACGGGCAAGGAACTGCTGGCCCGGGCTATTCACGATATGAGCCATCGGGCCGATAAGACTTTCTCCGCTATCAATTGCGCGGCCATTCCCGAAAACCTGTTGGAGAGCGAGCTCTTCGGCTACGAGAAAGGTGCATTTACCGGGGCCACCCAAAGCAAGAAAGGCAAGAAAGGCAAGATCGAGATGGCCAACGGCGGCACCCTGTTCCTGGACGAGATCGGCGATATGCCGATGGCGCTGCAGGCCAAACTGCTCCGCTTCCTGCAGGAACGGGTCATAGACCGGGTCGGTAGCGTCAACCCGGTGCAAGTGGACGTGCGCGTCGTGTGCGCCACCCACCGTAACGTCGAGGATCTGGTTGCCAGTGGCGAGTTTCGCGAAGACCTGTACTACAGGATCAGCGAGATCACGCTGGACGTGCCCTCCGTGCGCGAGCGTGACGGCGACGCCATGGTGATCGCTCAGTCACTGCTCAAATCGCTGGGCAAGCAGCTCGATCGCCCCCAGCTCTCCTTCACGGAAGACGCCGCCCAGGCGATACAGAGCTACAGCTGGCCGGGTAACGTGCGCGAGATGATCAACAAGATCAAGCGCGCCACCATTATGGCCGAGGGCAAGCGCGTTTGCGCCAGTGACCTGCAGTTGCGCACCGACCAGGCCACACTGGACGGGAACGTGCTCAACCTTCGCCAGGTCCGGGAAGAGGCCGAGCGAACGGCCATCAATCATGCGTTGCAGACCAGCAACTACAACATGGCTCAGGCTGCGAGGCTACTCGGTATTACTCGACCCACGCTCTACAACCTGACGGATAAATACAAGATAGAAACCTCCCCCGTCGTTTCTGATGTCTGACACAAGAGAAAGGATAGGCAGGACCGGGATTGACCAAGGATTATTTGCATGATGCTTAAGAAGCTGTTTCGCATTACGTTGTTGTCCGCAGCAGTCAGTTTGGCCCTGACAGGGTGCGGTGAAGACGAACAGGAGATGACCCAGGAAGAAGTCCAGTACATCAGCCACGTCGACCAGGCCCGCTTCTTCCAGCGCCAGGGGGAACTGAAAGCGAGTACGCTGGAAGCCCGTAGCGCGATCGAAATGAATCCCACCAAGGCAGATCCCTACTTCATTATTGTCGATAACCTCGTCACCGCCGGCGATGCCGTCAATGCTGCACGGCAGGTCCAGGAAATCGAGGCGCGAATGGAAGACGGGGAAACACCTGATAGCGTCCATAACCGTATCCAGCTGGTTCTCGCCCGCACGCATATGATGCGCAACCAGACGGAAGAGGCCCTGGCGGCGCTCGAGGAACTGCAATCTCCCGATCACAGCCAGGAGGTCAAGGCTGCCGTATTGCGTGGTGACATCCATCTCAACGCCCGTCAACCCGAAAAGGCCAAGGCAGCCTACAACGACGCACTTGAGCTGGATTCCAACTCATTGATGGCACTGATCGGTCTTTCGCGCATTGCCTACGGTAATGGCAATCCCGAAGAAGCCCAGTCACTCATTACCCGGGCAGAAGGTATCGACAAGACCGACCCCGAGCTTTGGCTCTGGAAAGGCCAGTTCGCCCAGCTTCAGGAGCAATGGGAAAAAGCCGAGGAAGCCTACATCCGCGCACTCGAGGATATTGGTCAATATGACGTCATGACGTATCGCAAGTACGCCACGATGTCTTCGTTGATTACCGTTTTGCGCGAGCAGAATAAGCAGGCTGAAGCCTTCGTCTACGAAGAGATCCTTGCTAAATCCGCCCCGGGGACCATCAAGAGCAACTTCGCCTCGGCCCAGGAGGCCTACCGGAGTGGTGATTTGCAGGAAGCAGCCCGCTACCTCACGGAAGTTCTCAAGCAGGCACCCCAGCACGTCCAGAGCGCCCTGATGCTCGGCATGATCCGCTTCCAGCAAGGGCGCGTCGAGGAAGCCGAACAGCTGCTGACCCCGGTCGCAGCCAACCTCCAGGACTCCACCTCGGCCAACAAGTTACTCGCAGCCACCCAACTGCGACTGCAGCGCCCGGAAGAAGCACGCAAACTCCTCGAGAACCTGGATGAAAGCCAATCCGATCCGGGTGTTCTCGCGCTTATCGGCGTCGCTACCCTCGCCAGCGGAGACATCGAAGCCGGCAAGGAGTATATCGAGAAGTCCCTGGAGCTGAACCCCGACAACAGCCAGCTACGCCTGCGCTACGCAACCTACCTGATCCAGACCGGCAACACCGAGGCGGCCATCGACCAGGCGAGCACGGTGATGGACAAAGAGCCCAACAACGAGGACGCCCGCCTGCTGATCATTCAGGCGCACGTGTCCGCAGGTAACCAGGACGCGGCCATGGAATCCGCAGCCGCGTGGGTCAAGGAGCAGCCGGAAAACATCGCTGCCCTGATCACCCACGGGGACCTTTCCGTCGCGGCCGGCGAAACAGAGCAAGCCCGCCAGTACTACCAGCAAGCCCTGGAACTGTCCGACACGGACCCGAGAGCCAATTACGCCCTGGCTATCCTGGCAATGCGTCAGGACAATCCGGACAAGGCACGGGAGCAGTTCCGCGCAGCGGTTAGCAAATCGCCGGATAACCGACGGGCACTCCAGGGGTTGGCGCGGGTATCCAGTGAAGCGGAGCTGCGCTCCTTCCTGGAAGACCTGAGCCAGGAAAACCCGGAAGCTGTCGGCCCTCGCCTGGTATTGCTCGAGCTGGCCCTCCAACAGGGTAACTCGTCCGAAGCTGACGAGCTCGCAGCTAGCCTGCTGGAACCTGTCAGTGAAAATGAGCTATCTCCCAATACGCCGGTCGTCGCCAATGTATACACTAGCGCCGCCGGTGCCCTGGTGCGCCAGGACAAACCACAGCAAGCGCTCGAAGTGATGCAGCGAGCCCAGGTGTTGTTCCCGGATAACGAGAACGTTGGCCTGCAGACAGCAGAGCTCTATTTCCGCAACGATCAGACTGAAAATGCCCAAGCACTGCTGAAAGACATCCGTCGGGACCATCCGGAATCAGCCCGCCCCTATCTGATCGAAGCGCAGTACCACACGCAAGCCGAACAGTTCGATAAGGCGGCCGAGCAATATGAGCTTGCCCTGAACAAGGACTCTAGCCCGGATATCTATTTGCGCTACGTCGATGCCCTGCAGAAGCATGGTCAGCAGCAAAAAGCGATCGAGGTACTCAAGCAGGCGCTTGCGAACTATCCGAATAATGGCCGGCTCGCGCTGAACCTGGCTATGGCGTACCAGAACGTCGGCGAGCAGAAGCAGGCGGCCGACGCTTACGAGCAGGTCCTCAATAACGCACCGGACAACCCGATCGCCCTGAACAATCTCGCCTGGATCTACCACGAAACCGGCGAATCGAAGGCAAAAGACCTGGCTGCCCGGGCTTATGAACTCGCTCCGGAAAACGCTGCGGTTGCGGATACCTACGGCTGGATACTGTTCAGCGAAGGAAATCACCAGGAAAGTATCCCGGTGCTGGAAAAGGCCTATAAGCTCGCTCCGGATACCCAGGAGATAGCGCTGCACCTGGTAGAGGCCTATAAGGCTGCCGGGCAAGATCAGAAGGCCAAGGCTATTCTTGAGAAGAAGCAGGAAATGTGATTCGAACAACGGTCGGGTTCGAATAGAAAGGGGCGCTGGTTTCGTTCAGCGCCCCTCCCCTAATACCCATCTTCACCTGTTCGAAAAAAAGCGATTAACGTCGAATTTATTTACAGCCGAGCAACTCAATCGCAGCCAAGTCGTTGACAGCACAGGGATGGCACGGCAGCTGCTTAAGAGAATAAGTTTAACTACCGGTCTGAGGGAACAACCGTAATGCGCATACTTGCTGCCATACTGGCACTGCTAGCCAGCACCATTTGCTGGAGCACCCCCATAACCTACTCCTTCTCAGGATACGCGACTGCCGTCAGAATCAATGGTATCGATACCGACCCGTCGTCGCCGTTAGTAAGGAACGACGGCAAGGTCGTCACCAACGGCAACACTGCTATGACGGGCAACATAGTCTTTGACCCAGACGCATGGCGCGATGGTGCGGGAGGTAGCGGGTACGGTCAGGTCTTTTCCTGGACCTTCTCGACGCTGGGTCTAACGTATCATGGCGAAAGCGGCGCCTTCCATTACCTGGACTTCTACAACAGCAGATTCTCCTATTCCGACGAACTGCCGCTGGGCGGCTTTGAGCAGGCCAATCTCCCTGATGTGTGCAACATCTCGTTTGATTTCGATAACGAGCCTTTTCTCGACGGTCCTGCGCACTTCCCTATTGCGAACTTCATCGGTGGCCACTTCTTCTCAGCCTTAGAGGTGGTTGAGATAGATGAGACACGCACTATGCAAGGACTATTGGGAGTAATTACCGATCTCAGCGTGGTCCCTCAGCCGGTACCCGGTCCCTCTCCGCTTCTATTACTTTCCACAGGCCTACTCTTGTTATCGAGAGGGGCCAAACGAAAGCGTGGTCGCTTCGTAAGAATCGCCTAAAAAATGTGATTTTGTTCAAAGGTGCCAAATACTACTAGAGGCTGTATTTGGCGCCCGCCTAGTCACTGCGCCGTATACTGTAAAACCTAATAACACGCTGCCATCTGTTCAACCGTGTAGTAATAATGAAATCAAAAAATAATCAGCTATTAAATAAAACAGACATCAAATAAAGATCCAAGCGACTTTATTTCTATCTGCAAACACCAAAAACCCTTTCGAACAACTCGTTCCTCACATAGTTTCTCTAAAACTTTAAAATGAACAGCTCCATACTTGACCTTCAAAATAAATCCTAGTCACAAAGATGGCCTAAGTAAAAGTGATTCACGCAGCCCATGATCTAAATTTTGGATATGGGTACTGCTACACCCTATACATAAATACGTTGTATACAGTACAGAATTATAGCCAGTCCGAATAAAAAAACTCCGAAGATATCTAATCGTTACAAGCGCCAGTTCGCAACATCCCTCGACGGCAACAATACTGAGTAAGGCAGGACCATCTACCAACCTTTAAGGTGACCCTATGTTAATTGGAAGAACGTTAGGGCTGGGTAGTGCCATTATCCTGATTACTGGTTGCCAAAGTTGGCAATATAGGGATGTAGGGACACTCCCCCCCACTGCAGCATTACCTGAGACGAGCCAACCTGGAAAAGTTCAGGTCTACTACTTCAACAATGTCAGTGGTAGCAGTGTTGACGCCTTGACGTCACTCGAAAGCTATCCTGACGATCCCGATCAGGTTGTGGAGATTAATAAGCTTGAAGTACTGGAAGACAGAGGCGATGAATATGGCGCGTTGATTCGCGGCTTCATCGTTCCTCAGGTCAGCGGGGACTATCAGTTCTTCGTAAGCAGCGACGATCAATCCCAATTTTACCTGAGTGATACGGCCGCCCCAAAAGGCGCCATTCAAATTGCATCGGTAACAGGCTTCACAAGCCAACGCCAGTACGAAAAGTACAGTTCGCAGGCCTCTCCCATACAGTCGCTAACGGCCGGTGAACGGTACTATTTCGAACTCAGGTTCAAGGAAGGGGCCCGCGCCGATCATTTCAGCGTAGCATGGGAAGGTCCGGGTATACGTCGCCAGGTTATTACCAGCGAATACCTTGCAACCTGGGCCGAACCCGTTATCTCCGACGAAATGGGCACGAACCGGGCCTATTCGATGGGTTACAGGATAGGCTTCCTTGATGGCCAGCAGGGGCTCCCCTACGACGCCTCGTTTCCCCCACTCGACAATGATAACGACGGGCTTTACGACAACTGGGAGGTCGTTTATGGCCTTGATCCGAGCAACCCCGATGATGCGCTCTCGGACCAGGACGACGATCTCCTCCCTGCAGCAGATGAGTTCCTGATCGGCACGTCTCCTCAGAGCAAGGATACCGATAACGATGGCATACCAGACGGGTACGAGTATGCCTATGGTCTGGACCCACTGGACGATAGCGACGCCTTGCTCGACATGGACGGAGATGGCTACTCGAACCTTCAGGAATATAGGGCTGACACGGACATCGACGACCCTCAAGATGTTCCAGAGGCTTCGGTCGACGGGCTGGTTGGGCAATACTACGAGGGTCGCAACTTCAACCAGTTCATCACAACTCGGGTCGACGGTAACGTCAATTTCCAATGGACCAGGCAGCCAGCGCCCGAGTTACCGGCAGACAACTTCAGCATTCGCTGGAGTGGCAACTTCACGGCACCTCATACTGCGGGTTCGGAACAGTATCGATTCACTGTCAGGACGGATGACGGCGTAAGACTGTATATCGATGGTCAGTTAGTTATCGAAGATTGGAGAGACCATGGCCCGACGTCCTTCAGTCATTCAGTCGCGTTAGAAGCAGGCGAAAGCGTGCCGGTTGTTATGGAATACTATGAGCGTGGTGGAGGAGCGACCGCCCAGCTCAACGTCACAGCCCTCTCTACTGGCGAGGCACTACCCACGACGGAAGTATTCCAGGCCCCCGACCCTGCAGTCGACGGCGCTCAGGATTCGGACAATGACGGCATCCCCGATACGTGGGAAATGCGTTATGGCCTAAACCCGTGGCAGAAGGATGCAAGTAATGTGTCCAATGCCAGCGGCGTCACTAACCTCGAGGCCTATCAGAACCAGCTTAATCCATGGACTCTGAATTCGACGTCCCCTGCAGCGCCTCAAAGTCCGGTCGAGGATATCGTAATTTCTGGTGAAGCTACGCTCTCCTGGACGGCACCTTTGACCCGCCAGGATGGAAGCGCCCTTTCCCTCGGCGAAATCGATCACTACGAAATAAATTATGGCCAGGCACCGGAATTCCTGGATCTCTCCGTCACTGTCCCCGGGGATACAGCGTCCTATACGTTTGAGAATCTGGGTATAGGAACCTGGTATTTCACGGTCGAGGTCGTCGATACCGACGGGCTTTCGAGCCCGCCCTCCGAAGTGGTATCAAAAACTGTAGATTAGAGTTTCCCTGACTCTCTTGAGGGTCGAACCTTATCGTATAGCGAGTCCAGATAGGGTTCGACCTCGGTCTGTATTTTGGAGGCCATTGTCGAAATAACATCCTTCGCCTCGCAATCCTTGCAAGACAGGCCGATAACCATAAGTGACGCATCGCTCCTGGCGTTAAATATTCCTGGCAGCTGCGCCAGCTTAGCCTGCAATTCCGTGGCCTCCCAATGACCTTCAACATAGTACCCATACGCAAGGACAATGCGCTCGTCCGATTGCCGGTAACGGAGGGAAAGCCCACCCAGTTCAATATCGTTACCAACGTCGATCTTGAAGGTACTTTCAGGGATCAGGAGCTCATTAGAGAACAGTCGATTGTGATATTGGACGACCTCCCGCCCCGGACGTTGGAAGTCATAGCTGTAGAGCCCGACAAACAACCGCTTTCTGGCGCCACCATCATCAGCAATCGACCCCCTTTCAACGTATGTTCGCTCCAGAACCCGATCAGGCCGCTCCATCTCCGGCTGCCACCCCGAAAGCTGCTTTTGAAAGACCGGCAGCCAGCTTGCGGCGTCCACGGCCGAAAAGTCATGGCTCAGCGTCGAGGTCTGGGTAGATGCTTGCATCTTGGGCGCGCTGTACCATGTCAACGCGCCAATCACCACTAACGGTAGAATCGAAGCGATCATGCCTGGTAGAGGTCTGCCCTTAACCTGGCGCTGAGACGTCGCGGCTCCTGAATCGCCATTTGCGACCGCCCCGCGTTCTTTCCGCTCAAGGTGGCGGGCAAAGAAAAAGAGTGGTATGAGGGTTGCTGCAAAAACCCACCAGCCGAAGGTGTCATGATCCTTAACCAAGGGCGACTCCATGTTCGTTTCGTAGCCCTGATGGATGATGACGAATACGCGAATCCAGTTTGCCGCCAACGCCAAACCGATCCCCACGACAAGCAATAGCAGGCGAGACCGCCAAAGGTCCAGGTTCAGCTCACCGTAAAGGAAGCAGAGGGTCATCCCGACCAACAGGTAGCGAAGACCGGAACATCCATGCGCAATCTCGAAGGCACCAACCCCCGGGAAATACACGAAAACGCCCTCGACCACGAAATCGATGTTCAACGGTGAGAGCATCAGTTCATTGATCTTAACGGTGATGACCTGCAGGGGCCATGCGGCGTACTCCCAAATCGGCAACGCAAAGACCAGGATCCCGACGGGGATAATGAATGGAACGATTTGGCGCCACCCCCACATGAGCACCAACCCGCCCAGCAGAATAGGTACAAAGGCTAACTGCTGGAACGTCTCTATCATCAGGACACTGCCCGCCAAATGCAGCAACGCTGCTGCGACAAACGGCACAAGCCATATCCAGTAGAAGCCAACCCGCGGCCGTAGGCGCCACCAGGTCTTGATCGTCAGGAGCGTACTCAGGCCCAGAAGCAGAAAGCCATGGGAGAATGTCTCATCCCATTTAACCCAGCGGGCGGCAAGGCCCTCGAGCGTGGGCCAGGTGAAAAATACGAACGCAGCTAAAAAACAGAGAGGATAAAACCTATCAGCGTTACGGACATCTGGATTCACGACTATTTCTACCTACTAGCGAGTGGAAATTTAACTATGTCCTAAGCACTTCTATCACCGCTAAGGACAGAATCAACCCTTTCCAACCATGCCTTTGATTCCTGTTTTTATGCGTCGCCAAGTGCGCTTGCCGACGACCTCAGCGGTATTCCATTTGCCAAGCTTAAGATCATGCTGCCTCATCATGCTTTGAATATCTTCACTGAACGAGTCATTATCCACCATAAACTTTACAGCGCGCTCGTTCCGAACAGAAAGATATCTATCTATATTGAAACTTTTCCGAAAATCATTCAGATAGCCAAGCAACTCGATAACCAACAGCGTTCGTACACATTTCTGGCAAACGGAGCAATTTCCACTCGCATCATGATCTACACAAACATGAAGGTTCTCCTGCACAATGGGATTACTCGCAATCTGTCCGATTTTCTCCGAACGGGTATACTGAGCGCCCTCGGACTGAAGATCCAATTTCTCGGAACTCAATAAAGACAGGGTAATAGGGTCGATGTAACCAATCGTTTCGGCAGTTGCCACTTTCACGTCACTATAGCCGCAGGCCGCTGCATACTTGTATTCTGAAACCCCTCTGCTAATAAGGTGAGCTGCAGCGGAATTCCTGAAGGTATGCGTTTTAAAGAAGTGCAAGTCACTATACAGCGCGTAAAAATCGTCCATGTTCGAATTGATTACCATCAATGGCAAACCAATAGTATCAGCAGCGACTTCAGCTTGTGCCTTTCTTCGCTCAAACAGAGTGCTTTCGGCTGTAGTTCCATTAGCACCAACATTGTTGAATACCAAAATATCAATAGTTGCCCCGCGATTTATCGGCTGAAAAAAATAGTCATGCAGAATCGAGTAAGAATCAACACCACCGGAAAAGCCAGTTGCGCTGCGTCTTGCCACCGGAGCCTCATTCAAAAGGTTTCCCGAATGTCTGATCTGTACCGGCTCATAACCTAGAACTTTTTTGACCAGATGCTGCAACTTCAAGTGAGATGACAGATAAAGTTTTTCAGAGATATCACCGGTCAGGTAAAGGTCGGCGCCAATACGCATGGCCGGTATCAGAAGAGCAACAAGAGCTGCATTAAGGCTGTTATCGATAAAGTCCTTATACTTTTCGTCAACAGCGAAGTAAAGTTTATCTGGGAGCACATTGCTACTCACCTTGAACTCTACAACAAGCTCACTCCCCTTGATCTTTACAAGAGGACCACAAACCTCAATTTGATTAACCGACTTTGCTGGGTTCAACATAAACTCTTTTATTCTAAAGTCAGAATTCATTTTCTTTGAACTGTCAATTTGGCGCTGAAATACTCTTAAGAATTTTAGCCGCATGCTCAATATCATGCCTGCGAACATCCTCATGCAGCGGAAGCAAAATCAAATGCCTGGAGAAGGCTCTGGCGTTTGGAAAATCGCTTGCATACCGCCCAAAAAAGGACTGCAATCCGCGAATACCCGGCAAGGGGGCACCATACAGCGAATTGGCGCAGATTCCAGCTTGCTGTAGCTCGAACACCGCCTGGTCTCGAATCTCGACAGAGGGCGCAAGCAAAGGAAACCGCAGAAGACGAGGTAATGGGTCCGAATCCGAGCACTCCACACACGCTTTTGTCAATTCTCGAGGACCTGACCAGCCATGGTCTTCAAGAAAGGCTAGACTCTCCAAGTAGAGCCCAGCAAAGTAAGCGCGCTTGTGATAACTCGACACCCCCGCCCTTATCAGCACTGGCGGAATTTCCAGCGAAGTTATCGAGCCTAAAGGCACAAACTCGGTCTTGCCGAAGCCAAGAAAAGGAATTCTCGCCAAGAGGCCGTAGAACAGTCTCGAAAGTAATAGATTGAATATGAAGCGTTTTGACCTCCAAGTCGCACCTGTCGAAATTCTTCTCTTGGGTAGCGACTGAAGAATCGCTTTCGCCGACTGGGTGCGATCACGCCGAATCAGTAGCGCCCCACCCCCCATTAGATTAATAGGCTTACCGCGCCCGAAGCTCAGGACAATACAGTCCGCTATCCCTGAGCCCGACGAGCTTGGCGGAAAAGCCTGCGCCGAATCCTCGATTAACCATACTCCGGTGCCATCAAGAACGGCTTTTATACCCTCTAGGTTCTCGTGAAACCCGAGCAAGTCAACGGCGATAACCGCAACTGTATTATCCGTCAGCGCCTGTTTCAAAGCGCCAAGGGATAAGCACGGACTGCTATTCCCAAGATCTACCAAGACCGGTTTGGCGCCCTGGAACAGTACGGCAGAAACTAAATCGGGACAGCCATAGGCAGGTAAAATTACTTCTGGTGTTTCCCCTAGGTCGTTAGCGGCAATTGAAAGTGCGATCGCCAACGACAATGCCGAGGTTCCACTATCCACGAATTCAGTATGGTACCGCTCATCCCATGACAAGCTTTCCGAGGGCGCACCACTAACCGGATTCGGAACACGGCTACCAACAGGTCGCAACATACTGATCTGCATTCGGGAATCCTAGCGTTGTGACGGCGACCATACGGTCATGCGACGACCTGAAAGGAACTGCAGGGTCGCATGGGCGATGGCGTAGTTAACTTGAACAAAAAAGTACGGGATTTTGGCGACCCCCTTCGTCCTGAACGCGGGCGAGAAATGGGCGGCGATAACCACGCCATAGAAAACAAGCTGCGCCAGGAAGGCCAGAGTATAAATACCACCACGAGGAAGCAGCATCACGCTGGAGATAAACAGGACCAACAGGAACCAGGGTACCAACCAGCGCATGACTTTGTGGCTGAATACCTGGAAGGCGAACATTCCATGGCTGAACGGATTAAGTACTTCGGGATGACGCGCAAGTGCGGTCAGGCCACGAATAACCGTGCGCAACTTACGCTGGTATTCCTTGGAAGGGTCGGCGACATCGTGATAGTGCCCTTTAACATCAGGCGCAGTAACGGCGACATAGCCTTCGGACGCACAGTTCAAGGCGGTATTGAAATCGCTCGGGGAGTGAATATCCCACTTCTGGCAAAGTGAACGGCGCGCTGCGAAAAAGGAGCCGCTCAGCCCCACCAGCCCACCGCGTAGCGATTCGAGCTTGCGCAACCACATCTCATATTTGACGTAGGCGCCCTCGCCCACCACACCACCGTCGCGGCTAACAAAGACATCCTCGCTGGACAGGGCGCCCACCTTCGGATTATTGAAGTAGCCTACCAATACGCCGATAGCATCAGAAGGAATGTGTGTAGCCACATCGGAAAAGACCAATATGTCGCCGCTCGCCTTGGCAATAGCCTGCTTCTGGGCATTTTCCTTGCCCAATCTTTCTTCGGTACGGGATAGCAGGATACCTTTGTCCGCGTATTCTTTAACGATGTCGTCGGTGGCGTCGCTTGAGCAATCGGACGCAACAATCAACTCGATACCCGGATAGTCGATGGCCAGGGTATTCTCAATCTTTTCCCGGATACGGTGAGCTTCGTTGTGAGCGGTAACGATAAGGGAGACGGAAGGTTGCTGCGGGTTGCTCTCGGTCTTCAGGGTTCTCTTGGCGGGAACGCACATTAAAAGCAGTGGGTAGAGAAAATAACTGTAAACCGATCCAAAAGCCGAAATCCAGAATAGTGTCTGCAGCATGTTACCTTCCGTGAGTGACTAGCTAAAAGCGACCAATGCGCCTGTTCGTCATTTTCGTGACAAGAGCTTACCACAACAAACCATAGTTACATTGACATAAGGTCGCCCATAAATGTGAGTAACGGATGACACTCATCCCCGGCAATGGCAAAATCATCTTGCGATTGAAAGCGCATCCAATTTAAGGTGGCGCCAAGCGATCATGGAGGATTTTTTCGCGTGGACCCTATTCGGCAAGCAGCAAAGCTGGCTGTCAACTCGCTTTGTGCTGCGGCCTCACTGGCGAGATTCAAGTTTACCCGCTCACCGAGCCTGGTCATCCTGACCTATCATCGCGTACTGCCCGAGAACGATCCGGCACGCAAGATCGAACAGCCTGGGATGGTTATTTCGCCGGATTCCCTAAATCGGCATCTCACATTGATGAAATCTCTTGGTGCTACTTTCGTGGCCCTGGATCAATGGCTCGATAAAGCACAGCAAGGCGCGGACCTTCCGCGCCTTGCTGTCGCGGTCACCTTCGACGACGGCTGGCAGGACAACTATCAGCATGCCTATCCCATTCTCAAGCAGCATGCTGTGCCGGCGACCATTTTTCTTGTGTCCCGCCGCATCAACACCGATTGGCAATTCTGGCCCGAGCAGGTGCTAAACCTGCTGGTCAATCACGCTGACCTGCTCGAGCACCCCGCGCTTACCTGGTTATCGAAAGAAGTGGACGCGTGCGGTTATAAACGCCAGAGCGCACTTTCCATCGAGCAGGCCGATGCGGTGATCGCCCGACTCAAGTCCTTTACCGACGAACAAATCGAAGGCCCCCTCCAGGAAGCCCGTGAAGCCATCCCCGCATTAGCCGAGCTCCCCCGATCACGCCACCTGTTGAATGATCAGGAAATGCAGGAAATGCAGGCATCCGGTCTGGTGACCTATGGTGCCCATACGCAACACCATTACCGGCTCAATCGGCTGAGCGATTCCGAACAGCTCAGGCGGGAAATCGTTGTTTGCCAAGAAGACCTGAAAGCAAAGGGACTGAATACCTTGCCCGTTTTCTGCTATCCGAACGGCGACATCTCGCAAAAAGGGGAAGAGTTGGTCAAGGAACACTACAGGGCAGCCTGCACCACAGCACGCGGTTGGAACCACTCTCCTGCCCAGCCTTACGGTCTCCGACGCTTCAATTTCCATGATGGCAATGGCGGCAACGCGCTGACCTTCCTGGCGACAATGGGGAGACCCGCCTAGTGCCCGGCATTCGCGAAAAGCAAACAGTTGTCACTCACATCATTTCCGGCGATTTGTGGGCTGGTGCAGAAGCCCAGGTCTATCAGCTGATATCCGGACTGCGCGCAAACCGCGAAGTCATTCCCACCGCCGTCGTGTTCAATCCGGGGATACTCTACGACAAGCTCCAGGGGCTAGGGATCGAAGTCACTGTAGCCAACGAAGCGACGCTGTCACCTTGGCGCCAGATCCTGACGATTAGTGATCATCTGAAAAAGCAGAATACCGATATCGTGCATACCCACGGGTTCAAGGAAAATGTTCTAGGCACCCTCGCACAGCATTTGGCTCGCGTACCGAGGTCCCTGCGAACCGCGCACGGGAACCCCGAAACAACCCTGTCATGGAAGCAGCCTGCCAAGAAGCTGACACAGATCCTCGACGACTGTATCGCCCGCTTCGGGCAAGATGCGATTGTTGCCGTATCGCGACAGCTGGAGGCTTCGCTTTCGGGGAAATACCCTCGCAAGACCGTCCGGATCAGCAACTTTATTGACCTGGAAAGTTCTGCCAGCGCAGGCTCTAGAATCCCCAGCCCTAAAACGCCGGGCTCCAGCGATCGCACGCCAGCGTGCCGTATAGCGATGATTGGCCGAGCGGTACCCGTCAAGCGGATCGATCTGTTTATAGATACGATTGCCCTTCTGCGACAAACCCATGAAATTGATGTAATCGGCGTAATTTACGGCGATGGCCCCCTGCTTTCTTCAATGAAGGAATACGCGGCTCTAAAGGCGCCTGATGCCATTGAATTCAAGGGGTTCGTGAGCAATGTCCCGCAGGAACTAACCGGGGCCGACGTGCTTTTGATGCCCTCTGACCACGAGGGTTTACCTATGTCATTGCTTGAAGCGGTTTCCATCGGTATCCCTGTGGTCGCTCACAATACAGGTGGCATACCCGAAGTTCTGGATGGCGGGGCATGCGGTATTTTGGTTACCGACCACAGCCCGACGGGCTACGCATCGGCGATAGCCGGACTAATCAGTGACGAAGAGTTTCTGTCAGCTATCTCGGCCAAAGCAAGGCAATACGTGGAAAGGGAATTCTCAGCGAACCAAAATATTCGCAAGTATCAAGAGCTCTATGAACGTCTATCCTCTCGAGAAAAAGTACAACTAACGCCCATCGAGAATAGCACAAACTCCGACTCAATCTGACATCGGCAAAGATTTACATATGTACATTTTAAACGTTATAAAAAATATACTGGCGACGCTGGACAAGGAAACCAAGAGAAAATATATCGGTCTTCAACTCATCTTCTTCGGCTCTGCCTTTTTTCAGGTCGTTGGGATAGCCAGCATAGGCCCTTTCATCTCCATACTATCTGACCCTGAAATCATTCACGAAAACGCCGCTCTCTCGTATGTTTACGAAGCGCTGGGCTTTGAGAACGATATACAGTTCATGTTTTTTGCCGCCGCAGGCTCTCTCGTGCTCATCCTGCTTTCCAACCTGGTAGCCGGTTATACGATCTGGATTTCCTACAAATTCTCGATCATGCTGGGGAGCCAGCTGCAGCAGAATGCTTACAGGAACTTCCTTCATCTGGATTATTTACGGCATAAGACGGAGAACTATAACCGAAAAATCGCCGTGATATCCCAACAAATACCACGCTTTGTCTATATGTTATTCAAGCCATTCCTGCTTTTGACGAGCCAATTGTTTGTCGCGGCTTTAATACTTATCGGCTTATTGATTCTGGACCCGCTTCTTGCCATTATTTCTGCAACGGTGATCGGTGGATCATATCTTGCGACCTATGTTTATTTGCGAAAAAAGCTAGCCAGGCATGGTGCAGTCGTTTCCGAGAGGAACAATAGGGTTCAGAGCATCCTTTCGGAGTCTTTTATCGGAATAAAAGATGTCAAACTGGACTCGATTGAGAACAAGTACATAACAGAATTTAATTCGATTAACGTCAAGGGCCTTCGCTCTCAAGCATTTATCGGACTGTCTGGAGAACTGCCAAAGTTCATAATCGAATCCATATCGTTTGGAGCCATCCTACTCCTTGCTGTTGTATTACTAATGACGCAAGACAGCATCAAATCTGTTGTACCAATTCTAAGTATATATGCCCTTGCAGGTTATAAGCTTCTGCCGACCATGCAGCAGATATATAAATCGATTTCCAGCTTGAGCGGTCACGGATCGGTGGCAGCGTTAATTAGAAACAACGTAAACGTTTCTGGCAACGAAGATATAGCTCCGGCACCTGTGTCCAGCATCAAAATCGATAGAGTAACACTCGAAGACGCCAATTTTTCCTATCCTGGGTCGGATCAGGTTGCCATTGACAATGTCACACTAGCGTTGCAAAAAGGACAAATTTATTCTTTGGTGGGTCAGTCCGGGTCCGGCAAGTCAACGCTGGCAGATATCATCCTGGGACTGATCAGGCTCGATTCCGGAGCGTTATATGTTAATGACACCACTGTCACGGCTGACAATATTGCTCAGTTCAGGAAGCGATTGGGGTATGTTGCCCAGAATATTTTCATACTGGAAGATACGGTAGCAAAGAACGTCGCCTTCGGCGTCCCCGACCATGAGATTGATATGGACAGGGTGCATCATGCGCTGACCATGGCAAACGCATGGGAATTTGTTGAAACGCTACCAAAGGGAATCCATACCAACCTGGGCCAGGATGGGAAACTTCTTAGCGGGGGGCAGCGACAGCGCATTGGCATAGCTCGGGCCCTCTATAAACAGACAGATGTTCTGGTACTTGACGAGCCCACGAGCGCGCTGGACATTGAATCCGAATATAAGCTGATGAAGACACTGGATTCGATCAAAAAGGATCTCATCGTTCTTATTATCTCTCACCGCCCCACGGCAATTCAGATGTCCGACACCATCGTCCACATGAGATCTGGCTCCCTGACGGCGGTCGATAGCTACGACAATCTGATCGCCACCGATGGCGATTTCAAAAAAATGATGGAAATCAGCGCATCAGAAGAAGCCAGTGACGTCGGATAACGTGCTCCTGCTTTTGTGCTCCACACGGCGAACATCGAAGCGTGAACAGATTACCAGTGCATTCGTCTAGACGAACTTTGAGATATTGCAAATCGAGACAGAATATATGAGCAAGACAAAGGCAGTTGCGACCATCACATTTGGCGACAAATTCTGGGAAATGGCCAAACACACACACCCGCTGATCAAGCGGTACGCAGAGCGTTGCGATGCGGACTTCGTAGTCATCGACAAGCCTGAATTCGCTGAAGCGCTAGGCAAGGCGGCGTACGAAAAATTTCAGTTATACCGGCTCCTCGACACTTATGAGTCGGTCGCGTTTGTCGATACCGATATCGTCGTGGCACCGGACTCTCCGTCCGTATTCGAGCTTACTCCAAAAGGAAAAATCGGTGCCTGTAATGAAGAGCTTTTCTCAAAGAGTAAACGAGATCGGGTGGTCACCCAGGAAGTGTTGGGAAAAGTAGATTGGAAGAACTGTTATTTCAACTCGGGGATGATGGTCCTGGACCAGGAAACCAAAGAACTGGTGAACCCTGAAGCTGAAGGCCTAAAGGAATGGGCCACAGGGGAATTTCGCAAAGAGCACGAGAATCTTCTTAACGATCAACCGTTCCTGAATCACAGAGCCAACAAGCTCGGCATGGAGGTTGAGGATCTCGGCCATCGATTCAACCACACACGGGTTATCACAAAGACTCACACCCGGTTCGACAGCTATTTTATTCACTATGCCGGCCCAAGCGGCCATCGCTATGGTGAGCGCATTAGGCAGATCGAACTCGACAGCCAGATCATGAAAAGCCCGTTTCTCCTATCGACATCCAGAAGTTTCCCAACCTACCGCTGGGTAGCCGACAGGTCGAATTTGGCATTCGTCAAGTACTTATTTTCCAAACTGAACTCCTAGCTTGAAAGCGAGCCAAACCAGTGATTTTCTCGGACTTCTCCTTGGGAAGTTCTGCTATATGTGCTTTTTACTCACACGACAATCAACACAACCTAATCGAGGAAGACCAGAAACATGATAGTCGCCAAGTTTAATGGACGTCACGATAATCTGGGCGACAGACTGATTTTCTCATGCCTCTGCGAGGAGCTAGCAAAACATCAGGAGCTTTACATTCTGGGCGAGGAGAAGCTCCCATACGCAAAGTCGGCGCTACGCTTGAGACAAGCGCTGCTTAAAATTGCAAAACGTCGGCTGATGGGCGAGCGTTCGTTTTTCTTCCACCCACCCGGCGCACGTTTTCTTCCCAAAATGCCCGTAAAGGAAACATTTGGGAGCCGATTACAAGATCGGTTTGTGTTGATGTTTCTTCGATTATTTCAATGTCCTATCCATATTACCGGCATATCGATTGGCCAAGAATTTGATGCTAACCACTATAAGCGCTTTAGCTCGATTGGAGTGAGGGATAACCGAAGCAAGTCGTTGCTAAGCAAGCACGTAAACACCGTATCGCTCTGTCCAGATATGGCTTTCTTGCAGCCTGCCAAGCCCCCCAAAATAAACCAGAGCCACGTCGCTTTGAGCTTTCGAGATGAAACGCCAGATGACAATTATAGCTCTGCCTACAAAGACATACTTGCAAAAGCGATTAAAGTCGTTACTGAATACTTTGTAGCAGAGGGAACGTCCGCCTCTTTTTTTTCCAATGTCGACGAAGACGGACCTTTCAATCGCCAGCTAGCCGGTGATCTCGAATTGGAGAACGTTAGTTATCGAACAGACCGCCCTGATGACCTTGATTACGCACGTTTTTTCCTAAATGACGGAATAGCCGTTAGTAACCGGCTTCACGTGCTACTACCCGCCATGTCTGAAGGCCTGTTCCCTATAGCCCTCGTGTCAGAAAAACATCACAAAATAATCGACTTGTTCACGACTTTTGGTTTCGATCGTCATTTAATATACGCAGAACAAGAGGCAGAGGTTATCGAGAGACAACTAAGGAATCTGCTCGCCGACAGGGAGCAAATACAAGAACAAAACTACAAGAAGCTCATTGGACTAAGATCGCAAACGCAAACCTATATTGAAAACATCCTAACCAATCTTAAAAAGCCGGAAGCCTGTATTCAGTCGAGGCCAACATAGCTTTATCTTTAGTAATAAGGCCGGCACGGAGGCTAAAAAGAAAACTTACCGAAGAATATGTACTTGCCAGGCAGTCGAGGGCTCTACAGAAAGGAGCCCTTTTTTGTGGAGACAATTCCCCTAGGCGAATTTCTATTCTGAACAGTTGCGCCCGGTCCAGATCTGGCCAGGAACCAAAATCACAGCCCGCCATACTTATTGCTTTTGAAGCATTCCTAAGCTGACACTAATAGTTCGTCTTCCTTCGCAGCTTGTTCCACAATCTGAGAGATGTGATACAAGTTAAGCTGGGTCCACACCCACTCGTAGCGGCTTTTTATGTATTTAGGATCGATCGAATCGATTACGCCTTGTACTTCAAGCTCCTTCAAATCATCTTTAAATAACGCCAGTATCCACTTGACGTGAGGTGTGGGAAAACCCAGTTTACTCCGGTAAATATGTTGCCGGTCGATATAGCGACTAGCAAGCTCCTTCAGAAGCGGCTTAACTTCTAATGAGTAGTCCTGCTTAAAATTCTTGATAACACTCAAACCTTTTCGACCAAAGAGCTGTTCATCAGTCAACCGGCGGGACAACTGAATAAGCTCAAGGCTATAAAAGGGCGTGGCGACCACCTTGTCATAGAAGGCCGCAGCGAACTCTATTTCAACCATGTGCTGTCTACAGCTCGTTCGCAAATTCATATCCTTCCAGGCTTCTACAGTGCCACTACTTTGCAAAAACGGACCTGGGAGCTTTTCCTCGTCACCGAAGAGGACTGTCGCAGCATGCTCAAAATCCTTTTCGGAAATACCGTGAAGCCAGGTTATAGAATAAAGATTCTCGCTTGCGCTTAGATGATTTAATACCCTCTGTATTTTCGGAACGAAGCCAAAAGGGCCTAACAACTTTTGGTATTTAAGATCCAGCAGCCTACCCTTGAACGGCTTGCTACCGAACAAGGTGTCAGCAAACTCGCCATACAACACCACTTCCTCGCCTATATAGCCAAGCAACGCAAAAAGAGGTACAGAGCTAAAGTTTCTAATAGGTACTCCCATCGCTTGAACAAGCTGAGTATACGCAATTCCGATCTCATCTACGGTAAGCGTTACAATCCGATGCTCAAGTCCGAGATGTTTTGCGAATATCTCGGCCCGTTCCAACTCGGGATTAAAGTCGTCCTCCCAAGTAGGCGTATAAGCAACGACTTTATCAAATATTTGCTGAGCCAAAGCTGCAAGAATAAAAGAATCGGTGCCACCACTCAGCAATACCGCGCAACTTCCCTGCTGGCTTTTTACCTTTTCCAGGGAGCTTTTTATAGAGTTTTCTATAGAGTCAATAGTCTCTTGATCACTTTGAAATTTCGGCAACTTAACGGATGGAGGAAAAATTTCGCCAAAGGATAAAGAACCATTGTAGTGACTGAAGTGGTGTAAAGGATTGACGCGAACGCCTCCGAAGACTATGTGATCATCATATAGCAGTCGGCTGGAAATGAGATCACTCAGTCCTGCGGCACTAAAAGAGAAATCGTTTGACACCACATCCTTCCAATATGTGGTGACAACATAGGCAACTGAATCCAGCTTATGATAGACGCGCCAGCTACCGTATCGATCAGTTATCGTTGTTATTATAGGCTTCCCACTCACCAATTTTACATGAAAAGCAACAAAATCCTTTTCCGCAGACCAAACGAAATCGAAGTTGTTGCTCGAAGTCGCTATACGAAAATCTTCTTCGTCCAGCCCAGTGGGTAGTCGATTAAATAGTAGAACTTCCTGTTTATCAGAAGAAATGAAACTTTGAGGAGAAGTAAAGGTTAGTTCTTCCACACTGCTGAAGCACTTTTCTGTATCTATCACTAGCTTGATAAACATTCGCCCCCCAAGAACCAAATTAATAAGGACTCTTAACCTTGTCCCCTTACAAAAAATTAAGGGGCTCCGGCGCCTCCAGACCGCTCACAATTCAGTTGAAGCCCTATATAACCCGGCTTAATCCACTATGGTTGATATAGTGTCTCTAAACTTACTCAACATAACTTCGCTAGAGAAATTCTCCACGACCTTACGATGAGCCGTTCGACCTAATTGTTCCCGCATTGCTGAGTTTTCCACTAAGTGTTTGATAGTAGAGGCAGCACGTTCAATATCTTCGGCCGGGTAGATCATAGCGTACTCGCGGTGTTTCAATGCTGAGCTGACAGAAGGATTGTCCGAAGCGACGACGGGAAGACTGGCTCGCATGTACTCCAGTATCGCCAAGGACATCGCCTCTCCTCGAGAAGGATGAAACGCGATATCACAGTCAAGAAGACGCTCCGAAACGTTGTCAACGTTCCCAACAAAACGCACTTTTCCTTCCAGACCCAATTGTTTAACCTTCTCAGCAAATTCGGCCCGATCAGGCCCGTCGCCAATAATGAGGTATTCAAAGCCACTCAAGGAATATTTGCTTACAAGAACGTTCATCACTTCGATAGCGAAATCTATACCCTTATAGTGGCAAACTCGCCCAACTGTCACGATGCGGACTAGACTGCCACCCTTTCCAGCTCGAACTTCGCGACCGTCATCTTCAGTCAGATCTATACCATTCGTTACGCAAAAGACTTTTTCCTCGGGCAACCCATTTACAGAAACCAGCCTTTCCGCCACGTATGGGCTAACGGCTAAACCCGCTGAGCAGGATATAAGCGGGGCGCGATTCAGGAAACGCTTCATCATTGCCTTGCTTCGGCCAGGTAAACTGCGCACGCCAGGGGTATGATCGTGGACGATTATGGTTTTCACGCCAGCAAGCCGAAACAGTAGATAGCGCCATGAATAAGTCGTGAAGTCCGTTAAATATAAAACCCGAATGGCATTCTTCTTTATATATTGAAGCTGCCTTCTAACAGCCTCAAAGCTCGAAGAGGTGAAGTCTACGGCATCCACTAGACAATTTGCGTCCTTCAGGCACTGCGGAATAACAGAAACCGTCGGAAAGCAAATATAAGTCTGGTAATTCTTGCTCATTCCATATTGAGAAAGGTCGCACCAGAATCGCTCCATCAAACGCCAGGCGTACCCTTCGTTGGAATCGAAATTACCGACAGCCAATATCCCCTTTTTGTTCAATTGATCACCGCCCACCGAGCTTACTCCAAACCTTAAGCATCAAACGCCCCCAGTTCTCCTTATATGCCAGGGAGGTGGCCATGAGAACCATGCCTTTTCCTACGAGCCCCTTTGCCATATAGCCCCTACCATCTAGAAATTGCCGGCGGGATATGTAGTAGTTGCAAAGACTTCTGGTACGCCCCTTGGCATAGAGGTCGCGATACAATCTCATGGTTGCGAGATTCGTCTTGTCTTTCAGGAGGAAGTCGGCGGACTTATTTGAATCGTGAACCCTTACCGTCGCTAGATCTTTATCGATATAAAGCATGTCATAATTCTTTGACAACCTAAGCACGAAATTAAAATCTTCCGACTTTAATATACCGGGATCCCAGCGAAAATTATCATGCACATCACGTCTAACAGCAAAGGTAGATGGATAAAGAGGATACCCTGTAAGCAAGAGCTCCAATTTGTCTTCGCCCGATAAACGGAATGCGCCACTGTGGGTCGGCTCGGATAATTCAAAGATGTAAGGGAACATATCGGAGTTAGACTTTTCGTACCGCTCATCCGACCGCATGTTATGTTTCCGGAAGTCGGAAAACAAAAACGGCATCGAATCATGAGCGTCGATCGCCTCTTTATAAATCTCCAGTTTGTTGGGCGGCCACGTATCATCGCTGTCAAGATAACAGACATACTCACCACTGGACTCCACTACACCCCTATTCCGAGCTGTCGCGACACCTGCATTTGTCTGCCGGACATATTTTATACGGTCCAGATAAGCGG
The DNA here is from genome assembly GCF_036511935.1 of Marinobacter nanhaiticus D15-8W. NCBI lineage: Bacteria > Pseudomonadati > Pseudomonadota > Gammaproteobacteria > Pseudomonadales > Marinobacteraceae > Marinobacter > Marinobacter nanhaiticus. The sequence goes on from NZ_AP028878.1 coordinate 3,003,426, forward strand.
AAAGCGCGCGTTCAGTATCATCTTTGGACCCATCATCGACTACAATAACCTCATAGTCAGCAAAAGATTGAGCTAGAACGGATTGAACCGCATCAACTACCATTTCCTGACGGTTATATGTGGGTATGACTACAGAAAAAAACGGATGCTTTGGCATACAACTTATTCGTTTGCTTGGTCTCAAAGATGAAATTACGTACCGAAGTGAAGAAGTAATACTTGGGATACGCTAACTGACAGTACTATACATAAATACATCTGCTGCTGTCTTGCTATAGCTCGTAATTTTGTAGAACATCTAGGATGTTATATGATCCACCAAAGAGCGATTCGTCATACATGAAGACCTCTTTATTTCTTTTAGTTATTAGCTCCAAGTGAACCATATTTACGTAGTGTGAGCCAATACTTAGCGTCGAAGTTACAAAGATGTCATAAAGCTTTAACTCGAAACTGAGCGCTTCGACGTTTAGCCTTTTGGCCGCTTCGCGCTCAAGCCGCCGGTCGTCACACCAGACGCCAGCTAGCTGGTCGGCAAGGAAAACAGTCAAAGGGAAGCAAAATTTACTCCAGTCGTTTGATACGAAAACCCTTGGTTGATTATGGCTCATAGAACAAGCTTTACAGAGTATCGACTCGACACAAATACACCAGAAAATGGCTTTTCTCTTAATAGAACGCGTCGGCGTGCTCGTCCAGAGAAATCGCCTACACTCATAATGAGACGATTAGCCCTTTTGATGGAGGCCTCATGAGACTTTTCGCATTACCCATTTTAGCTGCCACCTTCCTGATGGCCCAGCCGGCCCACAGCTGGACCATTTCCGCAGACTTTGATAGCGGGCCACTTGGCAGTAAAGCCGATCGTGGCGGGGACGGGTTTCACGGAGCAGGAGGTAACAGTGTTTACACGGATGAGCACGCACTAAAAGGTCACGCTGCAAAGTTAACAATCGAAGACGGGAGCACTGGATATGGTGGCTGGGGCGGCGAGTTTATATTTCCGGAAAAATTGACGAAAGGAGATACAGTCTGGTACCAGGTTCACGTTTATGTACCAGAAAGCTTTGACCACTATTCCTATGGAGAGGGCGGCCGGTTGAAGTTCATGAGAATACAAACTAAATCAAAGGAAAATAAAAATCACGGCTATCTCGATTTTTTAATTGATAAAAAAAATGACCCTAACGCGTTTAAGTGGATCTATGAAGGTGAACAAGTTTGGCAAAACATAGGCAACCCCGAAGATTTAATTGTGAAGGGGCGCTGGGAAAGCTATCAAATGGAAGCAACGCTTGATAATGTTCCCGTGGATGCCGGCGGGCAGGCTGAAGTTAGAATTTGGAAAAACGGAGTACTCCTCAAGCATATCACAGGTAGAAAGACTCTTAGGGAGCCTACTGACTTCTCTGACCGAGCGTTGCTCTTTACTTATTGGAATGGCGGAGCACCAAAAACGCAGTCCCTATATGTTGACGAAATAACCATTACCAATGAAAAACCAAGTAACCTTGATACATTTGGACACCCTCTAGTCAGAAACCTCCTAGACGGTAGAAGCCCTCCCGGAACGATTGAATCACTTCGGATTGAGTGAAGGCTTCCTGAAAAACGTGGATGGTTTTAGTAACTTTTTAGCTAAAGCCATTCCGCGCCCGCCTAAATAGATATTCATAATAACCGAATTAGTTAGCACAGCCTTATTCCAGCCAAATTTATACAAAGTAAGCGATATGCTAATAAAAAACATTATTAAAATGGCTATCAGAAAGTACTCTGGCTGGAAAGTTAGAGCAGCGGCAATCAGCACAAAGAGGCAGAAAATATATAACGTACTAGCCCACATAACTTTACTTTTGAAAAATGCGGAAAAACTTCCCAAATCACCAGTCGCATGCCATTTCTCACGTCTGTAAAATTCTTTTGCTGTTTTTGGATAACCCTCGTGATAGACGAAGAATCGATCATCTAGTTTCGGCTCGACGCCAAGTTTGCTGGCACGAATAGAGAAATCGTAGTCTTCTCCTGTTTCTAGATCTTCATCAAAGCCATTCAGTTCGAGGAAAAAACTACGCTTAACTATTATGTTCGCGCCATTTATATAGGAGCTTTTTAGCTTCTCGATTTGGGAGAACCAAGATTTCTCAATCCAACTTGGATCGCGAGAAATATGACAGGTATCACCAGTTAAGAGGACTGCACTTTGAGATGCCACCTCATTTAGAGCGTCGGCCCACGACTCAGTAACTACCGTGTCGGCATCGAGAAAAGCGATATAGTCAGCTGTCGCTCTTTTCCCGCCCAGATTTCGGGCTTGGGAGGGAGTTAGAGGTCCATCCGAACAGATTAATTCAATTTTATATCTATCCCGAATCTCAAATATGTTTCGCCTAGGGCCCGATAGCACCACTGATATACTAGCTGGCTCCACACCAACCAGCACAAGACTCTCGATAAGATCCGGCAGAGTATCGTGGTCCTCAAAAAACGGTACAATTACTTGAAAACGGTTTGGCACAAATCTATCCATGCTTCGGACCACTAATAATATTGGGCTGACCACCCTCTCTAACTAGTCTTTTAACAATTATTGAGATTGCCAAAAGATGATAGATATAAGGGTAAAACGCGACTGACATAAACATCGCCCCAACAAAATACGTGATGATGCTTGCCTTGAGGGCAATTTCTGTCATTAATACAAAATCATCTTGAACAACTGACTTCTTACCAAATTTTCTAGGCCGCTTTTCCTTCCGAAAAACAGCTAAGTGCATAAGTAAATAAGTAATTAATGCGGGAAAACCTATGGTAGCGCCGACCTCCACAAGTGAGTTATGTGCGACTTCTTTCCGACGCGAGAGGAATGAACCATCATGCACCTTATAATATCTATCATAGTACACGGGAAACGTCTCATAACCTACACCAAGGAACGGATTTTCTAGCATCATGTCCAACCCGGCAGACCAGTACTCCAATCTAGTCGTAGATGTTTTGTCGTCCCCTGCTGTCCGAAAACGATCCAATTGCTTTTCTGGAAAGAGTGCCCATATAACCCCTACTACTATTAATATATAGATAAGGTTCTTCGGTTTAAGCTTCTTGAATGCTAACAGAAGATATACCAGACCCACGAGGAGTGCTAACTGTCCACCACGTGAGCTCGCGCCAATTGCAGCCATTACAGCCGTAACCGGCAAAATCCAATACAATTTGGTTTGAGGTTTGAACGCCGCAATGACAGGGATAGACATAACCGCGATGATAGCCATGAGCAAGGTATACTCGCCACTGTTCTGAAAAAAACCGGGTGGGCCCTGTATACCCCATTCAGCAAACCCGAAACCTCGACTTGCCCACACCCTGGCGCCAAAAAAAGACATCTTGAATACGCAAAGGAAAAGGACCAAAAGCAACAGCTTCAGTTGGTTCAGAGTCCTGGCGCAGTTCGACAGAAACAGAACTTCAGCAAAGAAGATAAAAGGCGTCGAAATATTTTTAAAAGAGATTTGTGGATATGTTGATGTGAAGGCGGATGCCAAAGCTAAAAGGCCTAGAAGCAATACGAGGAAATGCTCTTTATTAAAGTTAATCTTTCCTTGAGAGAACAAGACTAGCAGACCGCCAACTATCGTTAACTGAAGCCAGGGAATAATAAGCAGTTCAGAAAAAATATACTGCGGCCGGAGGTAATACAAAACAATGAAAAAAAGGCCTAGATAGAACCCCATGTCCTGCTTGCGAAGATGTTGCCTGAAGGATGTCAAATCCTTTTTTACAATAGAAATCACAAATTATCTCTTAAAATTCTCGGCCAGTTTAGTCGAATGATAAATAATATTGTCTACCGTTCTTTCCATGAAGAGATCGTTTGCCGAGTAAGGATCGTTTATCCTCCAAAGGCGGCTGTCACCGAATGAACCCAATAGCACACACGGGTTCGTGTAACCCAGCTTTCGTAGCTTTCGAATGTGCCGTATTTCCATACAAACGAACAGATCCGTAGGCCGGCACTCGTAGTCCTTCAAGCTGGTTGTTCGATGAGCCGAAAGGTCAATATTGGCCTTTTTCTTAGCCACTTTCATTAACCTGGGGTTCGCGGGCTTGCCCGAAGTGGTATCCAGCCCCAATGAAGTCGCATCCAAATCACAGTGTTGCTTGAATATAGCCTCGGCAAGCGCACTTCTACAGATATTGCCATGACAGACGAAAACCACCCGACCGATGTCCGAAGGGAGGCGCTGCCGATAAAGGCCCAACTTCTGAAGTAACCCGTCGAACTGGTAGTACAACAGGCCTTTCCTGCTACCATAATTGTTCTGAATAAATTCTCGAAACATACAGCAAACCTACCCGTAAAGCTCGATGTAACGGGTGAACATGGCATCCAAGCTATAGTTCTCCCTTACGAATGCCCTTGCCTGGGTTAACAGTTCGGGCAGACGATCAGCCTCCTGTAGCCGGTTGCCCGCCTCCGAAAGCGCTTCAGGTGAATGCTCGCCGGAGAGGAATATCAGAGGCTCCGGAATGATTTTCTCAACGCCGTTTTTCGTTGAAAGCACGGGCTTCCCAGCGGCCAATGCTTGTGTGAGGGCGAGCGGATGCCCCTCGCTGCTGGATGTCATCAGAAATATATCGATCGATGAAAAGAACCCTGGGACATCGTCGATGAACCCCAGAAACTCCACCCTATCGGCCAGTCCCTTCGATTTCACGTATTCCTTCAACTCCAGAGCCTGGGGCTTGGTGTCATCACCCGCGATAACGAGACGACTATCGACACCTTTTAGCTTCAGGTGCCCGATAAAGTCTACCGCTAAACGATAATTCTTCGCTGGCCTGACATTGCCAAGACACCCGAAAGCCAACCGCGTCTCCGCGGCTTCTGGCGTGCGCAGCGGTAGCTTCTCCAAAAGAGAGGTATCGACGCCATTCGGTATTACAATAGGCTTTAACTGGTACCAACTGGATGACGATTGAGCAATAGTTTGCCTCAGGTCTTCCGTCACCGCGATCGTATACCTGGCGCCGGCTCGAATGATGCCAAGTTTCAGGTTACGCAGACGCTCCTTCTCAGAAATATCAACATGGCCATGAAACGTAGCTGTCACCGGTATTCGAAGGAGCAGACCCAACAGCGAGGCGTAAACGTTGGAGCCAAGTAGGTGGGACTGGATATGCGTGACCTTTTCGCGCCTGGCAATCTTGGCCAGTTCCCACAGAAATTTGAAATTGAGACTGCCCTTGCAATCGCGGACGTAGTACTTGATCGACCGTTTCTGGAGCTGGGACTCAACCCACCCCGGCCCGCGGATTACGGCAACGCTGCCATAGCCCCGCTTGGTACACTCTTCGGCCAACTCAAGGAAAACAGTCTCTGCACCACCCGGACCAGTGGTATCAATAACGTGCAAAATGGTGGGCTTCATGGGACTACGGGTCACTCCATTGATCCGACGGCGGCTGTTTCCATGTTAACCTAGCGCCTGAAGGCGGGCCAACATCCTGATATTAGCCAACCTGACAATTTGGTAAGCTCGGAACTCGATGTAAGGAGACAACGCGAATGGATCGCGACAAGCCAAAAGTATTAGTGCTGGATGCCAATCAACGCAGCGCTTTGGCGGTAACTCGCTCTTTAGGAAAATCAAGCCAGTACCAGATCAGCTCAGCAGATTCGGTCGCTTACGCTTTGGCGGGCGCCTCCCGTTACAGCCAGACATACTACCGGTATCCTGATCCTAATCAACAACCACAAGAATTCATCAACTGGATACGAAACTTCTCGGCCAGTCACCATTTTGATCTTTATATGCCGACGACCGAGGTCACCAGCCAACTCCTGCTGATGTTCCAGAAGGAGTTGCCCCACGTCGAGCTACCTTTCGCGGCCTACTCGAACGTCATGGCACTGGCTGACAAAGTTACCTTGGTGGAGCTCGCGCGGAAGCTCGATATAGCGATACCCGAGAGCGAGGTCTACCATTCGCGCGATCAGGTCGTGGTTGATCGTTTGACGTTTCCTGTTGTTATTAAGCCCGCCCTATCCCGTATCTACCGGGAGGGCCGCTGGATCCACACCCAGGTTCGAATCGCTAAGAACGCAGCAGATTGGGATCAAATTGTCAGCGATATGGACTATCTGGACTATGCGCCCTTCATGTTACAGGAATTCATACCTGGCCATGGTAGCGGTATCTTCTGCATCTATGATAATGGAACGCCCGTCCAATTTTTCGCCCACCAACGTCTTCGCGAGAAGCCGCCGGAGGGAGGCGTAAGTGTTCTTAGTCGCAGCATTCCCGTACCAGAGGACCTGAGATCAGTCGCCGAACGCTTGTTGGGCGCGGTCGACTGGCATGGCGTCGCAATGGTGGAGTTTCGAGTTTCCGATGAGGGCAATCCCTACCTCATGGAAGTTAACACGCGCTTCTGGGGCTCTCTCCAACTCGCAATAGACGCTGGCGTCGACTTTCCGCTGATGCTCGCCAATCTACACCTAAAGCGTCCATCCGTTGCCCTCAATGCTTACAGAGACAACCAGCGTTTGCGGTGGCTTTTGGGTGATCTGGACAGCCTTTACATCTTCATAAAGAGCTCTCATCCCATTCGGAAAAAGTTACAGCGCATCCTCTCTTTTCTTTCGATAAGATTTCATGGACAAAAGCATGAAATCAATCGCCTTTCTGACATTAAGCCGGCTTGGGTCGAACTGAAGCAGTACCTGAGATCGCTGCGTTAGGCAGCTTACCCCTCTTGCAACAGCTCAAAACCGAACTGCCAAACCGATTCATGCCAAGGGGAAATTGGATGACGCCGCATACGGAATGGATCAGCGTTCGAACGAACAATACCCCCGTATGCCGAGGGGGCACAACGAAATCTGAGTTCTTTAACAAGGCTACGATTGCTCTCACTGAACTGGCTTTCCCTTCCAAACGGGAAACTGAAAAGATCGATATCTTTCCCCAGTTGACGCTCAAGGGCTAGGCGAGACTCTTGGATTTCATCCCGCGCCTCGTCCCCTTCAACAACCCCAAGATCGATATGGTTTTTCGTGTGTGCGCCGATTTCAAAACCATCATTGCTCAATGACTTGACGTGTTCCCACGACATCCATTCCGACTCCACTCCCCATTTTTTATCCCAATCAGGAACACGCTGAGTTCCAATAAAATCGGTTGCTATGAAAAAACAGGCAGGAATATCAAACTCTTTTAATATCGGAGCGGCATTTTCAAAATTATCCAGATACCCGTCATCAAAAGTAACAACAAGGCAACCCGATATCGATTTACCTGATTCCATTCTATCCAGCAGTTCCGACAAACTTATTACATTAAAGTATCGCTTGAAAAAAGCGCAAAACTCTCTGAATAACTCTACGTCACATGTAATGGGGTTTTGGGCAATATCGTTATTTACACGATGAAATACGGCAATAACAGCCTTGTCCCGGAAAAAAAATCTATGTAGGCGTAGACCGAACACCATGCCACCTAGATAACGCTTAATGTCCTTGCTGTTCATTTTCATTCCCACTATCTAACTAATCCGTTGACAAAGAACTGGCTCATCCACTGAAGCACCAACTTGACTGAACTCGCCTGCGAGATATTAGGCGGACTCAGCAGGACAGCAATTCATACACTCTGTATCGATGACGAACCGCTAAATTCTTAACTTTTTTTTCAGCCTACGATACCCCATCGCTATGCCGCCGGATATGCCGACAATTCCTGGCCGAAGATCATGTATATAGAACATTGCAAAGACGGGCCTTTTCGCCAAGATCCGAACAAAAACACGAAGTATGCTGAAGAAGCCCTGTCGATCCTCGACTCGGGCATAAAGATCCGAGAAAAAGTTCAAGTACCCTCTTTCCAATTGACTTGGGTTGGACCCAGCGCCGCTGACCTGAAAACCCAACGCTAGTTGGTAATAGTTATAAACGTTATTTACATCGCTCTGCGTGTCGAACCAGTTGCACATTCCCAGACGCGGGTTTATTTCGATATATTGATATTCACCACTGAATTCATCCTGCTTGAACTCAAACATCGCAGGACCGATATACCCTATTTGTTTACCGATTAGATTTACCAACTCCTTGACTCTAGGGTTATGCGTTCCTATTGCGCTGGTTGTCACACCATAATGTGATGGTGAGGTTCCAAGACGATTAAACGTGAAACAACTTACCAGTTCAGAATTCTGATCGAATAGGCAGTTGCACACCCACAGGTTTTCGTCATCACCAGAAATTATTTCCTGCGCGATAAACAGGTCAAGGTTATCGGAGTACTTATCGAGAAAATCAATAGCGCCATTCTTATCCTCCAAAATGACATTCTTGGCATTTATAACTTTGTAACCGTCAAAGCGCCGTGGCTTAACAATAACTGGGAAGCTCAGGCTTTGCGTTAAATTGTCGTCAGCAAGCCTGGTGATCGACTTCGGGCAAGGCACTTCAAGAGACTCGATGAATTCGATTTCAAGGCGTTTGTCGTTGAGCACCCGAGTGGTATCGTCGGGAGGAATTAGAAATCGAAAACCATTTTCGACAAGCGTGCTTTTATAATTTTGCAGAAACTCTGCGGTTTGGTCGGTTGTAGGTACGAGGACGCCGCCCCCCGGGTACTCGCTGATCAGAAACTGAAACAGCCTCGTTTCATAATCCTCTCCCGCAGGAACGATGTGGCTACCAACGAGGTATCTGGAACGAAGAATACTACGATCGTTGCTACTGCATACCGCATAAACGGTTACGCCGCGCACACCCAAGCTTCTAACTGCGCCCAGCCCATTCAGCCCAACTGCCAAAACAATAGCCGGCATGTGCTTTTCCACGTTAACCTCGCAAGCATATTGGCGGCACAGATAGAAACTCAACGATGAGAAACCGTTCGTGCCGTTTAAGACTCATTCGATTTTTTTACCAATCGCGTCGGTGAAGCCAATTTTTCCTAAACATAATTTTTTGGCTCGCCATTCCTCTCCACCGAGCAATCCGGTTATCCCATAGACTACTCAACGGCTAACAATGCTCTGCCGCTGAGCACTACACAAAGTTCGCCTCTTACAATGCGGAACTATCCACAAGCTTCTTGAACTGACTATCTTTAATCCTATACAGGCTCTTGAGCAACTCACTCCGGACAACCATTAGGGAAACTAAATTATAATGATCAGTGGCGATATGTTGCTTGTAATTTTGCTTTTTCCCTTCACCAGCAAGCATATCGAAAACTTTAACTTCGGGGTCCCTAAACGCATCTTCAATGGCGTATCCTAAATGAAGAATGCCAAGCGAGAGCTTTTTATGATAATTCTCTTTAAATCCACTTTGAATATTATAAACACGATTCCCGTATTTAATATTATAAATGAGCGAAATAGCCACTCCTTCACAGCTCAGGACAGTCAGTAACGGCTGCCCGCCCTCCAACACTATTCGTTCAAGAAAGCGTTTATGAAACTCCCGAGACTTTTCCCTGAACGCGGGTTTTCCCCAGCGAGCCTTGTGAAAACCCTCGATTAACTCGAAAAATTTTTCGAGCCCGCCTTTTTGCTGCCATAGATCTTCGATAGTGATCTTTCCTAGAGACTCCAATACACGACGTCGATTGTATAATCTCAGTCGCGTATTTGGCCCTAGAGATTTGAGGTAATCTTTGAAGAGTCCGGTGGTATCGACGCTCCAGGCCATATCAGACTTGGCCTGTCTGATGAGCCATCCGTTGGAGTTCGCCACGTTGTAAATGAAAGATATATCGTCCGACGGTTCCAATAAATCGCTAAAAATAGCTTCCGACCATTCTGTTTCACTTAATAGCCGGGTTAAGGCTAAAGACTGCTCGTTCTGGTCCTCTGCCATCGAAAACAACGAATTGTATTCAGTGCGCACTGAGCGAACATTTCGATAGTTACAACCAACGAACTCCAGGGAGCGTACCGGAATGACACCTTTGAGAAAGTATTTGGAGAGGTAGAGGCCACTACGCCCCCCTGCCCAGGACCTAATCGCGGTTAGATTGTATTGTCGCCCCCATGTGTCCCACCAAGCACTTTGCCAAGCATCAGATTGGAACAAACTCATCACGGTAAACTCTTCACGACACCGGGACCGAGGATACGCGTCAGCCAAACCGGCATTCTCTGCCAGATTGCGATGAGCAGTCGGAACTTGGGGTTGTCCGGGTTAAGTCCGGGCATGGAGACTCCTGGCGCCATCTTGTAATCCCATCGCATAGGCAGGGGCTCAGCGCCCCACTGGCGCTTAAAGCGATAGGTACCGGCATCTTCAGTGCAACGTCCAAAATCGAACATGCGGTAACCCTGCTCAATGGCAAATTCAAGTACTCGCCAGTACATATACATGTTAATACTAGATGAGTTGAATTCTCGCAACGTCGATGCCCAGGGAATCTCCATACGTTTCCGATAGCCCAGTAGGAATGCGCAGCCGCAAGGCTTTCCCGCAACCTTAACGACGACCAGTCGCGTCGTGAGCCCAGATTCCTCTATAAGGTTACGAAAGAAACGCTTACCGTAGACTGGCGTTCCCAGATCGCGCATGTTCGCTGCAAAGACGTCGTAGAAATCATTCAGCAACTCAAGCCCACCGATGTACCACTCCGGCTCTTCACGCTCAGCCCGTCTTATCTGCGCGCGCAATTTGGGTTTGAACTGATTCCACAGGTCGTCGGACGTCTTGGGGAGATTGAGCCAGAAGGTGATCTTGTCTTTTCTCGCGGGCAGGTCTAACGGTGATTGGTCCATATGCCTGAACTCAACGTGGCTGGCACCAATGGAGTCGGACCAACCCGAAGCTGCCTCGATCAATCGATCTGCCACACTTCTGTTATCCGCGAGCACCCCACCGTAGTTGAAATAAGGTACGGAGACGACGAAATTACCGAAAAGGCGACTACGCAGCTGGACTAGCGGCAAGACGCCAACGATCTCGCCGTTTTCACCCAGTGCGCACAGATAGCGAGTTTGATGCCCGTAGGTGTTCTCAATAAAACGACGAACCCCCATTCGATGGTAGGCTGTACCCGCCGGATGCTCATCCACATAGCGATCCCATGCGGCGCACCTGTCAGTGCTTCGCGGATCCACAAGCATCTGGTGGACTATGGACTCGATTTTTGCGCCGACAAAAGGTGGCGCGGCCGGGGCTTCTTGGGTTTTTTGGGCATCGTCCTGTTGCCGATTGAGTGTCTGCTTCTGGGCTTTCTGCAACGCTTTGAGTTCGTCGGAAACCTGCTTGAGCTGTTCAATAAGGTCATCGGCGGAGAGTCCGTTTTTCTTTGCTTCTCCAACTTGCCGACTCAATTGGCCCTTTCTGGCCTTGAGCGCATCTAATTGCTCTTTTGAAGGGGGAGGAAAATTATCACTGGCGGCACTCGTCGCTGAATTCTCTGCCATGGTAATGCGTTAAACCTTAACGGGAGAAGAATCGAGATCCAGAGAATCCATCACTTCACTCACCGTACCGAACCGGAAGTCTTTCAACAGCTGCTGCAGGCGATCGAAACAGACCGACAGGTTATTGTAGTGCCTGAATCGTGACAGAGCGCTTACCTTTAGGCGCGGTTGTCCCGGATCCACCTCCCATGGATGAAGGTAGAAGATAAATGGTTCCCCTGCCCGGTTAATCTTGCCCAATCCCCAGCGGCTTAGGAAATAAGGATAGAGCCGGAAATATCCGCCACCGGCAATCGGCAGTCGGTACTTTCCAATCGGACACGTCGAAAGGGGAAACTCTTTCAACGACCCACCAGAAGGAGCCTCAAGCAAGTAGGGCTTCTCAGGGGTCCCCGGCATGCCATAGCGGTCGTGATGCACGGGAAAGATCGAGGAGTCCCAAGTGAAACCTTCGTCGCAAAGGATATCCAGTGCCCACTTGGATTGCGCCGTTATCGAATAGCTGGCTGCCCGATAACCATGGATCGGTTCGCCAAGGATGTCTTCCAGTATCCGCTTGGAGCGACGGGTTTCCTCTTTAAAGACATCAGGTTTCTGGTTGTAGATCAATTGATGACTGTAACCATGACTGGCGACTTCGTGCCCACCTGCTTTGATGCGTCTAACCAGATCCGGCGAGCGCTCGGCGACCCAGCCCAACACGAAAAAAGTCCCTTTGACTTGCTTTTGTTCGAAAAGCTCAAGCAACCGGTCCGTATTCTGTTCGACCCGGTATTCCATCGAATCCCAGTCGTCCGTAGATACAGCTTCGGCCAACGCGGCAACCTGGAAATAATCTTCAACGTCTACGGTCAACGCATTCAGCGGTTGATTCATCTTTCCTTCCTGAGCGCTCATAGATCTCTATCGCAACTGGTAGTCAATGCTGACGAGTACCCAGTTCTCTGCGTATTCCCGACCACCTGAATCGCTCAAACGGCGGTTATGGCCAACTTCGCCGCGCAGGCTCAAATCACGCGCCCACTGGTATCGAAGCCCCACGTCTAGATTGATAAGCTGATCCTCGGAGTCGTCGTCGCTGTATGTGAGATAGGCAAGTTGGGAACCAGCAGTAAAATCAAGGAATACGTTAATTGGTCGCCTGTAAGACACGTCGAGAGAAATCCTATCTTCGCGGATATCGGTCTCAACCTCATCCGATCGATAGGCGACTAAAGACGTGTTAATACTGGACCTATCCGCAAACTGCTTGAGAAAGCCCACCCGAATAGACGTGATTTCCACTGCCGTACGCTGTTCGACATCGTACGTCACACCATTAAACTCAAAGTCGTACTCTGAGGTATCGTCCGTTATCCGGTGGCTAGCCTCTAGATAGGATGAGGCACTATCTGTTATTTCACGATCGATCCTGATATCGCCAACGAGACCATCGGACTCCCGGACATCACCATCCTCGTCGGTCTCAAGCGTGGTAACACCCAGAGAACCGCTCACATGGGTGGTGGTAAAGGCCTTATCAAAGAAAACAGATGCCGTTTCAATCGTTATCTCTTCGTCGGTGTCATACTCTGTTCTTTCCGCCGTGAATCTTAGGCCGCCAGCCAGGGTTTGCGAAAACAGATGACGCCAGGCTGCAGTTCCGTTGACGCCTTCGCTATCGGACTCATCTGAATCCTGGTATTGGGTGTTCTCATATTCGGCCGATAGGTTCAGATAGTCCCGCTGGCTCAACCGAAAGGTATAGCGTGGCCCAGTCCTGAAGATATTGCGGCGGGACGTGTTATCTGGTGTCGCGCCGCTTCTGGAATTTTCTATAACATCGCGGGTGGAGTTGGATACGTCCCAAAAGAGCCGATCAGCCAACTCACAATTGCCATACCAATCCAGATTCACGTAAGTTTCCGGATCATAAGTGTCATCGAGGTATACGCCATAGCCCAGATCAGCTGCAAGATCTGACCTGCACTGACCAGGATCAGTATGGTGACTCAGACCGACATTGACGCGGGACTCGATATCACTCTGTTCATTAGACTCAGACAACCTGACGTTATCGCTAAATCGGTTTTCCCAGCCCAACCTGACCTGCACCGGCTCTGCATAGACCGAAGACACAGCTATCGTGCCCGACAACGCTAACGCGAGACGCTGAATCGTCCCTGATCCTTTGCTTCTACCCATTGATAATAGCCCCGGCAAACTTATCCGGATTAAAAGCGCCTGCCGCCTGTTCGATCACAGCCGGCGTGACCTTGCCATGCGGAACCACCAACATCGAGTAGTCACACAGCTCGGTGAGAATGCGAGCATCCGGCGTTTCGGTGATGGGTGCGGTATCGAGAATAATGAAACGGTCCGGATACCGGCGGCGCACGGCCTGGAGGAACTGCTTCATACGGAAGGACGTAAAGAACTCGCTGGGCGACTCCCTTCGGCTTCCTGCCGGTATGAGGCGTAACCGGGGGATGCCCGTTGGGTAGATGATACGACCGATGTCATAGTCCGATTCGTCGAGGAAATCCGTCAAACCGGACTCGGGAGCCATGTCGAGCATGGTATGCAACGATGGCTCACGAAGGTTGCAGTCGATGATCAATGCGGTCTTGGCCTGATCGAAGGCGAAGGCAGCCGCCAGATTCAGTGCGGCGAAAGATGACCCTGCACCTTCGGCTGCCCCGGTCACGACAAGCGTAAAGTTGTTGCCGCCTGAAATTTCCAGAAGTTTCGTTCTCAGATTACGGAAACGGTTAACCAGGTCGCGGTCAGGAGACTCCGGATAAATGATGCGTCGTTCATCCAGGTCATCGTTTGTCAGCCTGCGCGGCTCCTGCATGCGCCGAATCTGTTTACTGATGACGTACTTATCTACGGCACCGGCACCTAGCTCCAGGGAACTGGGTACGAGCAGACGCGAGTCGTCCCACTCATTGTACGAATCCCCGGACGAATCCTTTCTCGCCGGCATGTCGCCAGTCGAATCGGACGGGCTAAGTTCTGATGAGCGGGGACGCAATTCCGACGGACGTTTTGACGTCAACCCGCGGTTGTTATCAATCTCAGAATCCGAGTCAGCATTCTCGTCGTTAGACGGGCTGAATCCACGATTTGAAGGAGATTCTGCCATTACAACACTCCCATGACAGAGGCGACTGCAATCGCGATATATCCAATGGCCACAACCGCCGCACTGATACCCACTGCAAGGGTTACTCGACGATCGCGCCGCTTCTCGAAAGGTGTTCTTATTTTCGGTATTTCAACCAGGACCGGGAGGCCCACGTCCTCTTCAAGCTGGGACTTGACCCGCACACGGGGATCCACCTGCAAGAGACCGGCAACCGCCCCGAAGGGTGCAAGTATGCCGAGGAACAGGCCTACGGCGGCGAACTGGAAGAATTTGGGCCCGGAGGGCGCGAGCGGATACTGCGCGGACTCGTTGATACGATAGTTCAGACCCTGACCCTCAACATCGAGGTGCATGGACACCCGGGCCTTTTCGCGGCGTTTCAGAAGGTCGTCATAAATCTGTTTGTTGACCTCCATGTCGCGAGTGATATCGGAATACTGCGCCTTGTTAGCCTGGATTCGCTCCATGCGCTGTTTCTGGTCACCAATCAACGCCTGCAAAGACTCGATGCGCGTGTCGACCGCTGCGATGTTCGTCCTGACCGAGGCCAGTTCAGCACTCAACTCCTGATACAGCGGGTTCACAATCTGTTCCCCCTGCACCGTCCTCGATAGGTCGTCGCCGCTGGCAAGCGCCCTTTCGCGTTGGCGCTTAAGCTCGGCGATCTGCTCCTCCAGGATGACGATATCGGGGTACGAGTCGTGGTATTTCGTGCGGAGGGTATCCAGTTGGTCCTGAAGGTTCGAGATTCGGTTCTGGAAGGAATCTACCGTCTGCTTCTGACTAAACGTAGAGCTAACGTTCTGCAATTGGCTTTCCAGGGAGTTCACCCTGGTATTCAGCTCTTTTTTCTCCAACTGAGCCAGTTCCAGCTGACCACGCAAATTGGCCAGACGATTATTCGCTTCGTTCTCGGTCCCATCCACGTTTTCCGAGAGGAAACTTTTCATACGACCTTCAACTTCAGACAGCTGTCGCTCGTAGCTCTTGACCTGGTTATCAATGAACTCGTAGGCGCTTCGGCTCTCGACCCGCTTACGCCTGGAGGATTCCTCGATAAAGAGCTGTCCCAGTTGTTGCGCTATCTTAAAAGCCTTGCTGGGATTTTCAGAGCGGTATTCGATACCGAAGTAGTCTTCGCCGATAGTGCTGACACTCAGGTTCTGCCTTAGTGACTGAACACGTGACTCGAGTTGAGCCTGAGAAAGGGAGGAGGAGTCACCGAAGATATCTTCATTCCGGGCTAACTTCTCCATAACGTTCCGGCTCCACAACAATTGCTGCGCCGCTGAAGCCTGCTCATTGATTTCAGTGGTGACGGCACTGCCTTCCATCAATGGTCGGATGATGTTCTCGTCGTCGACGTAGATCACCACTTCCGATTGATACTTGTAAGGCCATATGAAACCGAGTGCGAGAACGCCGAAACTTACGATCGCGAACACGGCCAGTGCCAGCCATTTGCGATCGGCGACTTCGCGTATGATTTCACCAGGCAGTTTAGATAATGGAAGTGCCATGTCAGTAGTCCAGGTAGTCCGTTACTGTTCTTGAATCATCAATTTCTCACCTCATCACACCCTTTATCTCAAGGGTGCGATGCCCAGCAGAAAGGGCTTTAGAAGTCCCGCTCCGGAACAGTGAGGATGTCGCCCGGTTGTAGAAGGTAATTCGTCTTGATATTGCCGCGATTAAGGATGTCTTCCAGGTTCACCGGAATGGCTACGGCCTCCTGACCCATCGTGCGATATAGCATGGCGTCATCGAGATCTGCGAACTGGTTCGCTCCACCGGCCTGAAGGACGACATCCATAACCGTCATGCCCTGGCGGTATGGCATAGACATGGGAGCCTGGACAGCGCCGGTCACCCTCACACGATCGGTGAACTCGTGACTGCCCATACCCGTGACCACCACGCTGACCTGCGGCTCACGAATGTACTGGGACAATTCGTTCTCAATGGCCTGACTCAGGACTTCGGGCGTTCTGCCGGCCGCACGAATGTCGCCCACCAACGGCACGGAAATCTGGCCGTCTGGACGCACGGGTACAGAGACACTCAGGTCCGGATTCCGCCATACGGAAACATCAACAACATCGGTGGGGCCGAGGATGTACTGCTCTACACCCTGCTTTTCGACATTCAGCGCCTGACGAATCTTGTCAGGCGAGGAGGCCGGTGTGGATACACAACCGGAAAGAAGTGCGGCTACCACTGCAAATGCAGCAACTAACATCCTTGCCATTCGTCTTCCTCACTACGCTTTATTGGAGTCAATGAGTTGCTACGGTTCCAACTCGGCGCTCAGACGATCTCTGACGTCGAGCCCGGCGTTATAAGGGGTTGAACCCTTGTGTTAGTACCGTAACCCAGTAGCTATCTTGAACCCTTTTTGAACAATACCACTTCTACTGTTTGAATAATAATCAACAGATCCAGTAAAAGACTCTGGTTTTTTATGTAATAAAGGTCATACCGAAGCTTCTCCCGGCTGTCCTCTTCGTTGTCCGCATAGGCAAAGCAAAGCTGGGCCCAGCCAGTGATACCCGGCTTAACACGATGCCTCTCGTTATAGAACGGGATCTTTTCAGCAAGCTGCTCGACGAACATCGGTCTCTCAGGACGAGGCCCTACAAATGCCATGGTACCGTTGAGCACGTTAAATATTTGCGGCAGCTCATCGATCCGAACCTTACGGATAAACTCACCAACGCGTGTCACACGCGTATCGTTCTTCTGTGCCCATACGGCGCCACCTTTTTCTGCATCGGGCCGCATGGAGCGGAATTTGTGGACCTTGAACACATGCCCGTTGAGTCCAACGCGCTCCTGACTGTACAGCACCGGCGCGGCGAGGCCATCCTCAAGCTTAATGGCCAGTACGGTCAATAACATAAGTGGGCTGGCCGCAAGAAGAAGGATCGCAGACGTAAGGATATCCAACGCCCTCTTACCAAGGCCCGAGACCGTGGAGACCGTGAATCCGTCGGAAAAAACAAGCCAGCCATGAGTAATCATTTCGAGCGCAACCTTCCTCGACTCACGCTCGTAGAATGCAGCCCCGTCGACGATATTCACGCCTTCCATCTTGCATTCCAGCAGATCCTCCATGGGCAAACCTTTTCGACGGTCGTCCACTGCAACAACGATCTCCCTGACTGGTTTATCGAGAATATACCGATGCAAGGACTCTGGGAGATTTATCAAATGCTGGGCGGGAACTTCAACCGGTTCGTGAGGTAACGGCACGAATCCTACAAGATTAAAACCTTTACGATTGAAAGGTGTGCGCAAATCTTCCAATAACTGCTTTGCCCGAAAACCGGCACCCAGGACGAGAATATCCCGCTTGAACGCGTCACCCCCGACGATCGTGAAGAACACGGTGCGAAAGATGCCGAGAAGAAAGAAACCAAAGACGGAGGCCGCCGTGATAACGCCATCACCACCCAGATACCAAAGCCAATCGGTCGCTATGAGGAAGGCCGTTAACGAAAGAGGGATACTGAGGATCAGCGCCATGATGGTTCGAAGCATCATGCCCGATAGGCCCTCATCCACCCGGGACTGGTGAACACCGAGCGCCATCATAACCAGGAGGTTGAATCCGGCGAATACCAATGCCGACGGCGCGACGAAGTTGAGGGAATCTACAAAGAAATTGAGATTGCCGAAAAAGCGAAAAAATACCGCGAGGGCAAATGCACAGGCAAGGACTATGAAATCGACCAGCCCGAGGATGATAAACGGAATATGAATATAATGTCTGAACAACCTGACGTGCGCCACGTCAACTCCTTTTCGCCACACTACTACTTGATCTTGCGGCCAAACTGCATCCCATGCATTGGCGAGAACTTCGGAAGCAATACTACTGTATTTTTTTGTAACTGCAATCAGGCTGCCCAGACATATGACATAGATTTTAAGATTCGGCGACGACTTGTCTGCCGACCGTTCCCGGCAATTGGTTCAATTATATTCGACTGGCGTTCCCCTGTTGGTTGCAAAAGATTTGCAGCAAGCGCGACAGAATCGTAGGCACTGCGCCATCATTGGGGCCATTCCGCAACAGAGGGCTGGCTATCGCGTAGGCAGCTAACGGCTTTGGCGCTCCAGCCAAAGTCAGACTTCATGAACTATCCGTAATGAAATGTGTAAAATAGTGTGACATGACTGTAAAGCGAAGCTGTCTGACAAGCTCCTCCCTTTACACTTTTCGCCATCATGTCACTTCCCCCCTTAGCCTTTCTTCCTCATTCCCGGGTCACGTGGGTGCCTGATCGCCTATATGACGAACAACTCCACGAATTCATGTACCGGTATGGCTTCCAAGCTCTCCTGATCCGCGCAGAGATCAAAGATCTGTTCGCAGCGCTGGGGCGGAAAGCGTGTCGCTAGGTTACTGCGGAACTTGTCCTCAAGTAGCGGTATGCCCGCCTCCCGACGTCTGCGGTGGCCAATGGGGTACTCGACCGCGATATTCTCGGTGCTGGAACCATCCTTGAAGAAAACCTGGATGGCATTGGCAATCGAGCGCTTGTCCTGCTCGAGGTATTCGCGGGTATAGCGTTCGTCCTCGACGACCTCCATCTTGTCCCTTATCTCGTCGATGATCGGATGCGTTTCGTGGAAGCTGTCTTCGTAGTGCTCCGCGGTAAGACTGCCAAAAATCAGCGGTACGGCGGCCATATACTGCAGGCAGTGGTCGCGATCGGCGGCGTTAGCCAATTTGCCGACTTTGGAGATGATGCGGATGGCCGACTCGTGGGTGGTGATCACAACCCTGTCGATATCGTCCAGCCGGTCCTTGACCTCCGGGTGTAATCGCACGGCAGCTTCCGCGGCGGTCTGCGCGTGAAACTCCGCCGGGAACGAGATCTTGAACAGAATGTTTTCCATCACGTAAGAGCCGAATGCCTGGGGTAGCGAAAACTGGCGCTTATCCTCAGGCTTCAGCGTCTGGTCCTTGTTGGTCTTGCTGAAGACCACATCGTAGAAGCCCCACTGGGGCGCGCTGAGAACGCCGGGAATACCCATCTCTCCACGCATGGCGATATCTGCCAATCGCACAGCCCGGGACGTGGCGTCGCCCGCCGCCCACGACTTGCGAGAGCCCGCGTTTGGCGCATGACGATAGGTTCTCAACGATTGCCCATCCACCCAGGCATGGGACAGCGCAGAGAGTATTTGCTCACGGTTAGCCCCCATGAGCTTGGCGGCAACCGCGGTAGAGGCGACTTTCACCAGGACCACGTGATCCAGACCCACGCGGTTGAAGGAGTTTTCCAGTGCCAGGACACCCTGGATCTCATGGGCCATGATCATGCCTTCGAGCACCTGCCGCATGGTCATGGGAGGTTTTCCCTGGGCAACACGCTTCTGCGACAGGTGGTCTGCGACGGCGAGGATACCGCCAAGATTGTCTGAAGGATGGCCCCACTCCGCGGCAAGCCATGTGTCGTTGTAGTCCAGCCAGCGAATGATGCAGCCAATATCCCAGGCGGCTTTGACAGGGTCGAGGCGAAAGGACGTTCCTGGAACGCGCGCGCCATAGGGAACTGTCGTACCTTCGACGATGGGCCCCAGATGCTTTGTACATTCCGGGAAGCGCAGCGCGAGCAAGCCGCAGCCGATCGTGTCCATCAGACAGTTGCGGGCCGTATCCAGCGCCTCCTGACTCTCAACATTGAAGTTGAGCACGTAGTCAGCTATTTCCTGCAGGACTTGGTCGTAGTCAGGGCGTTCGTTCAGATCAAACGTCGCGGACATAGGTGCATCCTCCTTTGCTATGGAGAAGCCCCGGGGCTGCGAGGCTCCCTTATTTTGAAACCTCTGATCGAGTCACCCGCCCTATGAGCTTGGCTCGTAGGGAGGGCTTGTCAAGGGTTCAGGCGGCAGTACGATCATAGCGCCCGGCCGGGATCTAGAAACTATCCCCTGGCACGCGCACCCAGCCTTCCATCAGAATGCGGGCGCTACGGCTCATGATGGCCTTTTCGACGACCCATGCGCCATCCACCTGCTTCGCTTCGGCACCCACCCTCAACGTGCCCGAAGGGTGACCGAACAGCACAGCGTTACGATCGCCGCCGCCTGCTGCAAGGTTCACCAGTGTGCCGGGAATGGCTGCCGCGGTGCCGATAGCGACGGCAGCCGTGCCCATCATCGCATGGTGCAACTTACCCATGGAAAGCGCCCGCACCGACAGATCGATATCGCTGGCCTGGATCGCTTTACCGCTGGAAGACACATAGTCCGCCGGTTTTGCGACAAACGCGACTTTCGGTGTGTGCTGACGATTGGCTGCCTCGTCGATACTGTTGATCAAACCCATCCGTACGGCACCGTGCGCTCGGATCAACTCGAACATGGCCAACACCTTGTCGTCGCCGTTGATCGCTTCCTGCAGTTCGGTACCGGTGAAGCCGATGTCAGACCCATTAACGAATACGGTCGGAATCCCCGCGTTGATCATGGTCGCCTTGAGTGTGCCGATACCAGGCACTTCCAGATCGTCCATCACATTACCCGTGGGGAACATCGCGCCGTCGCCGTCTGCCGGGTCCATGAATTCAATCTGGACTTCCGCAGCCGGAAAAGTAACGCCATCGAGTTCGAAATCACCCGTTTCCTGGACGGCCCCGTCGGTTATGGGAACGCGGGCAATGATGGTTTTCCCGATGTTGGCCTGCCAGATGCGAACGGTGGCAATCCCATTCTCGGGAATGCGCTCCGCGTTCACCAGACCTGCATTGATGGCGAAGGCGCCTACCGCTGATGACAGGTTGCCGCAGTTGCCGCTCCAGTCCACGAAAGGTTTGTCGATGGAGACCTGGCCGAACAGGTAGTCGACGTCGTGGTCGGGGCTTTCGCTTTTGGAAAGAATAACGGTTTTACTGGTGCTCGACGTGGCGCCACCCATGCCGTCGGTCTGCTTGCCATAGGGGTCGGGGCTGCCGATGACCCGGAGCAGAAGCCGGTCCCTTGCCTCGCCCGGGACCTGGGCCACTTCCGGGAGGTCCTTCAGGCTGAAAAATACGCCCTTGCTGGTGCCGCCACGCATGTAGGTGGCGGGGATTTTGATTTGTGGTTTGTGGGTCATTGCTTATTCGTCCCGAACAAATTGGCGTTGTGACTCGCTATTGCTTCCACGAATCTGGCGATACGGAGATTGCCGTGAGGTGAAGATCATGGGCACCTGCGGCGCCTCAGAAGCTGAAGCTTCTGCTACATGCTCGAGTTGATTGCAAAATGTAGCCGATGCTTTAGCTTCGGAGCAGCCCCGTGGGCTGCCCCACAAGGCATGCATTGAACCTCCAAAACCTCGACAAAAATTGCCTTGTGACCGGAGAATGGCTGCGGCCTAATCTTCCAACGTCGAACGAGGCCATCGCATGAGGGTGCCTCAGAAGCTGAAGCTTCTGCTACATGCTCGAGTTGATCGCAAAATGTAGCCGACGCTTTAGCTTCGGAGCAGCCCAATGGGCTGCCAGTAACTCAGCCTTGTGGGCCGCTCCATACCCTCGACGGAGAAGCCTATTCAAGCAGTCTCTTTTTCAGCCTCAGCCTCCAAAAAGTCCTGAGCAAAACGCTGCAATACCCCGCCAGCCTCGTAAATCGAAACCTCTTCCTGCGTATCCAACCGGCAAATCACGGGCACGTCCTCCCGCTCACCGTTCTTACGGTTGATTACCAGCGTCAGGGTCGCGCGTGGTTTGAATTCGCCGATGACATCGTAGGTCTCAGTGCCATCGATACCCAGAGTCTTGCGCGTGGTGCCCTGTTGGAATTCCAGCGGTAGCACACCCATACCGATCAGGTTGGTCCGGTGGATACGCTCGAAGCCTTCCGCCACGATAGCCTCGACACCCGCCAGACGTACGCCCTTGGCAGCCCAGTCGCGTGACGAGCCCTGCCCGTAATCCGCGCCGGCCACGATGATCAGTGGCTGCTTGCGATCCATGTAGGTTTCAATGGCTTCCCACATGCGAGTGACTTTGCCTTCCGGCTCAATGCGTGCCAGGGAGCCTTGTTTCACTTCGCCCTTCTCGTCCTGGACCATCTCGTTGAACAGTTTCGGGTTGGCAAAGGTCGCGCGCTGGGCCGTCAGGTGATCGCCGCGATGGGTTGCGTAAGAGTTAAAGTCTTCCTCCGGCAAGCCCATCTTCGCCAGGTATTCACCGGCCGCACTGCTCGGCAGGATAGCGTTGGATGGCGACAGGTGGTCGGTGGTGATGTTATCCGGCAGCACCGCGAGAGGACGCATGCCCTTGAGCGTGCGCTCTTTCGCCAGTCCACCTTCCCAATACGGCGGACGGCGGATGTACGTACTCATCGGGCGCCATTCGTACAGCGGGTTGACCATCGCCTGGGCTTTACGGGTAACGTCAAACATCGGGATATAGGTTTCCCGGAACTGTTCGGGCTTGACGCTCTGCTTGACGATGGCATCGATTTCCTCATCGCTGGGCCAGATGTCCTTGAGGGTAATCGGGTTGCCATCCTGATCGTGCCCCAGCGCGTCCTTCTCGATATCGAAGCGGATGGTGCCAGCAATGGCGTAGGCCACGACCAGCGGCGGCGACGCCAGGAAGGCCTGTTTGGCGTACGGATGGATCCGGCCGTCGAAGTTGCGGTTGCCCGATAGCACAGCCGTGGCATACAGGTCGCGGTCAATCACTTCCTGCTGGATCTTGGGATCCAGGGCGCCACTCATGCCATTGCATGTGGTGCAGGCGAACGCCACAACGCCAAAGCCGAGGGATTCCAGTTCCGGCAGCAGGCTCGCTTCCTCCAGGTACATCTTGACCGTCTTGGACCCCGGGGCCAGTGACGACTTGACCCAGGGCTTGCGGGTCAGACCCAGCTTGTTGGCGTTCCGGGCGATCAGGCCGGCGGCGATCATGTTGCGCGGATTGCTGGTATTCGTGCAGCTGGTGATCGCCGCGATGATCACCGCGCCGTCCGGCATCTTGCCCTCTTCCTCTTCCCACTGACCGGCAATACCACGCTGGGCCAGTTCGGAGGTCGGTAGGTGGGCGTGAGGATTGGACGGACCGGCCAGGGTACGCGTGACCTTGGACAGATCGAACTTCAGGACGCGCTC
Source organism: Marinobacter nanhaiticus D15-8W (assembly GCF_036511935.1). Taxonomy (NCBI): domain Bacteria; kingdom Pseudomonadati; phylum Pseudomonadota; class Gammaproteobacteria; order Pseudomonadales; family Marinobacteraceae; genus Marinobacter; species Marinobacter nanhaiticus. The sequence continues at coordinate 3,027,104 of NZ_AP028878.1, forward strand.
ATATTCAGCCGTCTTCAGGGCGTCCGACCAGAGTCCGGTATGCTTTGCATACTGTTCGACCAGCGCCACCTGGTCGTCATCACGACCGGTCAGTTTCAGGTAATCGATGGTCTGGTCGTCGATGTAGAACATTGCGGCGGTGGCGCCATATTCCGGCGTCATATTGGAGATCGTCGCGCGGTCGCCAACGGTCAGACTGTCCGCGCCTTCGCCGTAGAACTCCAGGTAGGCACCTACCACCCGCTCCTTACGCAGGAACTCGGTGATCGCCAGGACCATGTCGGTCCCGGTGATCCCGGGCTGCAACTTACCTGTCAGCTCCACACCGACGATATCCGGCAGGCGCATCATCGATGCACGCCCGAGCATCACGCTCTCTGCCTCAAGACCGCCCACACCAACGGAAATCACGCCCAGCGCATCCACCATCGGCGTATGGGAATCAGTCCCCACGCAGGTGTCGGGGAAAGCCACGCGATCACGCACCTGAACCACCGGCGACATTTTCTCCAGGTTGATCTGGTGCATGATGCCGTTACCGGGCGGGATCACATCCACATTCTCGAACGCCGTCTTGGTCCAGTTGATAAAGTGGAAGCGGTCGTCGTTGCGGCGGTCCTCGATGGCGCGGTTCTTCTCGAACGCATCGGATTCAAAACCAGCATGCTCAACGGCTAGGGAGTGGTCGACAATCAGCTGGGTCGGCACCACAGGATTGACCTTCGCCGGGTCACCGCCTTTCTCTGCAATGGCATCACGCAAACCCGCCAGGTCGACCAGCGCAGTCTGGCCAAGAATGTCGTGGCAGACCACCCGGGCCGGATACCAGGGAAAATCCAGGTCCCGTTTGCGTTCAATGAGCTGCTTGAGTGAGTCACTGAGCATCGACGGCTCGCAGCGGCGCACCAACTGCTCGGCGAGGATGCGGGACGTATACGGAAGCTTGTCATAGGCGCCCGGCTGAATATCGTCTACCGCCTGGCGGGTATCGAAGAAGTCCAGGTCGGAACCGGGAAGGGATTTACGGTATTGGGTATTCATCGCTAAACGCTCGATTCAGGCAGAGGGGCAAGGATTGGGAGCGGCCAGTGAATGGTCCGCTCCCCGCTCTCATCAGGCTTTCTTATTCATTGACGGGCTTACCGCTTATCTATCGGCACCCATTCTGAATGGGCTGGGCCGGTATAGTCGGCGCTCGGGCGGATAATGCGGTTGTTCTCGCGCTGTTCTTTCACATGAGCGGTCCAGCCTGAAACCCTCGACATCACGAAGATCGGCGTGAACAGTTCGGTCGGGATGCCCATGAAGTGATAGGCCGATGCATGGAAGAAGTCGGCGTTACAGAACAGTTTCTTCTCCCGCCACATGACGTCCTCGCAGCGCACGGAGACGGGATACAGCACCTCGTCGCCCACTTCTTTGGCCAGCTTCTCTGACCACTTCTTGATGATGGCGTTGCGCGGATCGGACTCGCGATAGATAGCGTGACCGAAGCCCATGATCTTTTCCTTCCGCTCCAGCATGCCCATCAGGCCCTGCTCGGCCTCATCCGGCGTCTTGAACTTCTCGATCAGTGCCATGGCCGCTTCGTTCGCGCCGCCATGTAGCGGTCCGCGCAAGGTGCCAATAGCCCCCGTCACGCAGCTGTGGATATCGGACAGGGTCGACGCGCATACCCGGGCAGTAAACGTCGATGCATTAAACTCGTGTTCAGCGTAGAGGATCAGCGAGACATTCATTACCCGCTCATGCAGCTCACTGGGCTTCTTACCGTGCAGCAGTTCCAGGAAATGGCCGCCGATGGACTCGCTGTCGCCGTCGGTCTCGATACGCACACCCTCGTGGGCGAAGCGGTACCAATAGGTGATGATGCTCGGGAAGACCGCCAGCATGCGGTCGATCTTGTCGTCCTGCTCGCTGAAGTCCTCTTCGGTCTCCAGGTTACCCAGCATAGAGCAGCCGGTGCGCATGACGTCCATCGGATGGGCGTTCTTGGGGATCTGTTCCAGAACAGCTTTTAATGCATCTGGCAACGCGCGAAGCTTGCGCAGCTTCGCGGTATAGTCATTCAATTCCTGCCGGTTCGGCAATTTGCCGCGCAACAGCAGGTACGCGACTTCCTCGAATTGGGCATACTCAGCCAGGTCGCTGATGTCGTAGCCACGATAGGTCAATCCAGTGCCGCTTTGTCCGACGGTACACAGGGCGGTTTGTCCCGCCACCTGGCCGCGCAGTCCGGCGCCACCCAGTTGTTTCTCTGCCATGGTCGTCACCTTATTCATCGTTGCGTTTGTTTTTTACTTTTTTATGGTGTCTGGCGGGGCTGTTCCCGAAAATCGGGTTACCCGCAAATCCGGTTGCCCGTGCACCCCGGGCCTGGGCAGCTGCTAATCAGCCCTTCTGCTGTTTGAACAACTCGTCGAGCTTTTGTTCGAACTCGTGGTAGTTGAGGAAATCGTAGAGTTCCATGCGGGTCTGCATCATATCCACGACGTCCTTCTGGTCGCCCTTCTCCAAAATATTCTGGTACACGGTGAGCGCTGCCTTGTTCATGGCACGGAAGGCGCTGAGCGGATAGAGGACCATGCCCGCGCCAGCGTCGGCCAGCTCCTTGCAATTGTAGAGCGGTGTGGCGCCGAACTCGGTGATGTTGGCCAGGAGGGGTACGTCCAACGCGTCGGCAAATGCGCGGTAGTGCTCAAGCTCCGTGACCGCTTCGGCAAAGATGCCATCTGCGCCGGCTTCGATGCAGGCACGGGCGCGCTCGATGGCCGGCTCCAGACCTTCGCGCTGGAATGCATCGGTACGTGCCATGACGAAGAAGTTGTCGTCGTTACGGGCGTCAACGCAGGCCTTGATACGATCGACCATCTCATCCTGGGATACGATTTCCTTGTTTGGACGATGGCCGCAACGCTTCTGGGCCACCTGGTCCTCAATGTGCACAGCCGCGGCGCCAGCCCGTTCCATTTCCTTGATGGTACGGCCAATGTTGAATGCCCCGCCCCAGCCGGTATCGATGTCGATCAAAAGCGGTGTATCGGTCACCGCAGTAATCCGCCGCACATCTTCCAGGACATCGTTCATGGTGGTCATACCGAGATCCGGCAGACCGTAGGACGCGTTCGCGACACCACCACCGGATAGGTAGATCGCCTGGTGGCCCACCTTCTCCGCCATCATGGCGCAGTAGGCGTTGACGGTGCCGACAATCTGCAGCGGCGTGTTCTCTTTCAGGGCCTTGCGGAAACGCGCCCCGGCGGTCAGTGACTGGGTCATAACGAACGCTCCTCTGTATTCTTTATAATTTCCGAGAATCTTTTCCCGGCCGATCTCCAGGTGCCTAGATGTCCAGCTCACCTTCCCGGATCTTTCTCTCGATATTCAGCCGTGCAGCATTGATATGGCGCTGCATCAGGAACTGCGCCAACTCACCGTCCCGCTGGGCGATGGCATCCGCGATGCTGCGGTGCTCACGCAACGCCTTGTGAGGACGGCCAGCGGACGTACTCAGACGGTAGCGATACATACGCACCATATAATAGAGGTCACCCAACAACATCTGGCTTAACTTACGGTTGCGGCTGCCGGTGGCAATACGGTGGTGGAAATCGTAGTCGCCTTCGTGCTGGTAGTAGGCTTGGCCCTGCGCTTCGTCAACAATCTTCTCGTGACGGTCCAGTAGCGCCTGCAGGTCCGCGATTTCGCTATCTGTCATGCGCTCAGCCGCCTGTCGGGCTGCCAGCCCCTCCATCACCTCGCGGATACGGTAGAGCTCCAGCAGCTCGTCGCCGCTCATGGCCATTACCTTGAAGCCGGCGTGTGGGCGACGTACGAGAAGACCGCGGGACTCCAGACGTCCCAAAGCTTCGCGCAAGGGTCCACGAGTCAGGTTAAAGCGCTCACAGAGTTCCACTTCGCCGATCTTTTCACCCGGAGCGAGCTCGCCCTTGACGATTGCCGTTTGCAGACAATCGAAGGCTTCGTCAGCACGCGTTTGGGTTGGAGGTACGATATCAAGCATATTTTGTCGACAAAAAGGTCATTGATTTTGGGAAAGCTACGCCTGGGATTCGTTTTTGTCAACAATTCGAACGCACAACCCAAGGACTGTTGGCAAGAAGGCGGTAGAAAAGCCAAGTTTTGTTAACAAGCGGCAGGTCAAACAGCTTGGAAGGCAGGGGTCGGCGACGCTGAAAGGAATGCGGTTACGTGGACCAAGGTGATGCGGTTCGGCAAGCCTCACCGGCATCCTACGTTCGGTTCGAGTCTATATGTACCTGCGCAGGATGCTTGGTGAGCAACGTGAACCGCATCATGTGTTTGCGGCTTCCCTCAATACAACGTCCTCTGATCCATGGGCGGCGGCGTGTACTGGTAGATCCAGGTCTCGGTTAGCGGCTGGTTGCCGAGTTTGAGATAGAGCCTAAGGTCAATGGGCTCCTCGGAATCGTCCGGAACCAGGTCGAACATGGCACGGTAGCCGTTAATCGAGTGCAGCGGGCGCGCAGATGTGATTTCAATACGGCCGCGGCTGCTCGTGATCACCGGCACCACTTCAGCATTCTCACCCAGCATATCCAGCATGCCGCCGGCGAAGTCGATGGCAAAGCGCCAGGAGAAGTATTCACGCTTCTGTCCCACGACGCCGCCCAGACCGGTGCGTGTCGCTTGCACGGTGGCCAGCTCGTAGGGTTTCACTGGCGGGGTTTCCCCCCAGTGCAGCTTATATGAGAACAGGTGCTCCTGATCAGGCGCCAAAGGCTTTTCCGGGTTCCAGAACGCGACGATGTTGTCGAACGTTTCGTCGTTCGTGGGAATCTCCACCAGCATGATCTGGCCCTTGCCCCAATCTTCCTTGGGTTCAACCCAAACACTCGGGCGCTTCTCATAGAACACGCCGTCGTCCTGGTAGTGATCGAAACTGCGATCTCGCTGCAGCAGACCGAAACCATGCGGATTCTGATCCACGAAGCTGTTAACCCGGATTCCCCGCGGGTTGACCAGCGGCCGCCAAATCCACTCGCCACTACCGGTATGTATGGAAAGCCCATCGGAGTCATGGATCTCCGGGCGCCAGTCATAATCCATCCGCTGGCTGTTCTCGCCGACCTGGTACATGCTGGTGAGCGGTGCTATACCAATCCGTTCGATGTTTTTACGGGGGTAAAGCGCCGCGCCAATGTCCATGACCATGTTGCGGCCGGGATAGAGGTCGAAAACGTAAGCGCCGGTGGTGCTGGGAGAATCCAATAGTGCATAGACCGTCAGCTTGGTGCTGTTGGGTTTCGGCTTCTCCAGCCAGAAGGCGGTGAACTTGGGAAACTCTTCCTCGTGGTCCGTGGCGGTATCGATTGCCAGGCCCCGGGCGGACATGCCGTACTGCATTTCTTCGCCAACCGCGCGGAAGTAGCTCGCGCCCTGAAAGGCCGCGAGATCCAGCTTGAAATTGGTATGGAACTGGATACGGAAGCCGGCGTAACCCAGGTCTTCAGGCAAATCGCCGAGAGGCTCTTCCCCTTCGTATTTGAAATATTCCGGGTCGTAACCCAGTTGCTGAGCTTTGCCGTCGATGACTTCATGAATGGTGACCGGCGTCTTGAAAAACAGGCCAAGATGGAACAGCTGGGCCCTGAAGTTAATATCGTTACCTTGCCAAAGCGATTTTTCAGGACGAAACTGGATAGCTTGGTAATCATCCCAGGAGATGTTTTGCAACGACCGCGGAATTTCTCCCTCGTGCGATTCGAATGGCTTTGCGGCCAGTTCGCGAGCGCGCCCCTTTAGCCATGCGTAACTGAATTCCTGGGGTTCCCCAATCGGTCGGCTATGCGCCAGAGTGGAGTTAAACAACGCTGTCAGCGGTACTCCCTGGACGCCAACCGCAGCAAACATCTTCATGACAGTACGTCTATCCATGCTGGCTTCTCGCCTCCCTTGTCTTGCATCTTTCTGCAGCTAATCACATACCTGTCCGCCCGCATTCAGGCGATGCACATCCAGGTCGATCAGTCAGTCCATGGCCGCGAGCTTCTCGATTCTGCGTCCCCAATAGCTGTCGGGGCGTGCCCGCCAGGCTTCCTGGTGAAGCGCGGCGAGGGATTCACGGTCACGGCACAAATGACTGAGTTCGCTGCGGGTCAATACCTCTGGCCCTTCCCTCAGGCAGCGACGGACGGTCGATTCGAGCACCTCAGCCCGCACCTGCCTACGATGCCGACCGGCAAACGCCTGGTGCATTTCGTTCAGCCTGGGGCGCAGGACAGCTTCCTCGAAAAATGTCAGCGGTGACTCGTCCGGCTCGGCCTCCCGACTGATCTCCGCGTCATCAAGCAGTTGACTGGATTTGAGTTCTTCGGGTATCAGGAGCAGCTTGCGGTCACGTAACCGCCGGCCGGCACTGACGCGGCTCAGGAACACACAGGTGGGCGCCGCCAGGATCAGCGGTATGGCGACCGGCAACGACCACAGGAAGAACAGAGGGTCCAGGCTCCAGGCGAATGCCGACCAGGAAGCCCCGACGATCAGTCCGGGGAGCTGGGTAATGAAAGCCTCCCGCCACGTCGTCTCTTCAGTCCGGTTCTGGCCCGCCCAACTGAGCGAGAAATTCAGCACGGCGCCCAATACATACCGGCTGTGCGCCAACATGCGCACCGGCGCCAGTAATACGGAGACGACGATTTCGATCACGACGCTAACGAACAGCCGCAAGAAGCCACCGAAATACTTCGACTGGCGGTGGATAAGCGCGTCCAGAATGGCCAGGAATTTCGGAAAGAAGAGCAGCACGGCAGTACTCAAGGCAAGCCCTAGCGCCCACTCCGGACGCCATTCCGGCCAGAGTGGGAAGAGCCCCTGATGACCTTCAGGGAAATAGTCGATCGGTGACAGCGCCATCTGCGCCGCCTCCACCGTGGTAAGGATGAGAAAAGTCAGCCACAGAGGGGAAGCCACATAGGCCATGATGCCGTTCATGAACGCCATACGGTGGGCGAAGCGGATTTTGCGGCCGAACAGCATGATCCAGATATGCTGTATATTGCCCTTCGACCAACGCTCGTCCCGGGTCAACTCGTCCGACAGCGACGGCGGTGATTCTTCGTAACTTTGCCCCAGACCCGGCTCAAGCCAAACCTCGTAGCCCGCCCGCCCCATGTAGGCAGCCTCCACAAAGTCATGGCTCATGATCGGTCCGCCGAAAATACCGAAGCCGGGCAGCTTCCTCAGTCCACAATGGCGCATAAAGGCATCCACACGAAGGATCGCATTGTGCCCCCAGAAAGCGGCATCGCCCATCTGGATCGCCGCAAGACCGGTGGCAAACAACGGCGAATACACGCGGTTGGCGAACTGCTGCATTCGCGCGAACATCGACTGGCCATTGATGAGCGTTGGGTTGGTCTGGAGAATGCCCACCTGAGGCTCGCGCTCCATCAACTGCACCATGCGCACCAGGGTTTTTCCGCTAACAAGGCTGTCGGCGTCCAGCACGATCATGTACTTGGAGCGACGCCCCCAGCGTCGCAGGTAATCGGCCACGTTGCCGCTCTTGTAGTTCAGGTTGACCGTGCGCCGGCGGTAGAACAATCGACCTTCCGCACCGAGTTCTTCACAGAAACGGTGCCAGGTCGCCTGCTCCTCCAACCAGACGTTCGGATCGCGACTGTCGGAGAGTATATAGAACTCGAAGTTCTCGATCTGGCCGGCCCGTTCGATATCCCGATAAACCGCCTTGAGACCACTCAGGGTTCGATGAACCGGTTCGTGGTAGATCGGCATCACGATCGCTGTCTTGCCCAAGGGCGTCTGGTCCAGCTCCTCTGGCTTGTGTCGCTTGAGCAGCGAATGACGATCCCCGCCGAACAGTCGCAGCACGAAGCCTAGTACCGCTGTCCAGAAACCTACGGCAATCCACGAATACAGCAGCGCGAACAGGATAAGCAAACCCATCTCCACCGCGGTCCCGCCGTGATAAGGCAGGACCCACAGGAGGTAGTAACAGGCCACAGTCGTCTGCCCCAGGACGAACAGAATAAGCAGGGCCCGACGCATAAAGGCAACGCCACGCCAGGCATGACGACGTCGCTTGTCCGCCTGGTCGACGGTCGTCTTCGCGGTTCTGCTGTGATGCAAGGTTTCAGACATAGGGACTGTACCCGATGCTGCCGCGTTTTAGCTCCGGATGCTGCTGGGGAACATGGATGTGTGGTAGGTCGAAATACTCCGGCACCAGGTTCATGGCCAATTCCATGACCTCGCCGTTACTGGCCTCAGCCAGAGCCCTATCGACCAACTGCAGCGCCCTACGGCAAATCTCGGGGGTGAGCTCGACCCCGCACCCTCGCACGTAGGCGATAATGCGATCCAGAGCCAACTGACAAACTGCGCGAGACATCCTTCCTCCTTATCCCGAAACCTGCTTTCCTGACGATCCTTGCGGCCGGTCCAACTACTCTTCCGGAGCCCTCAGGTCCGAGTTCACAGGCAACTCATAGGTCCAGGTTTCGGTCAGCGGCTTGCCCTCAACACTCAGGAAGCCGCGTATGCTCATCGTTTTTTCCGGAGCCGGGCGTACGAGTGTCGACAGTCGCCACGCCTGCTCCGGCTCGTTGTACTCTACGAAATGCTCAATGACCTCCACGCCCTCGCTGCCGGTAACCTGACTGACGACAGGCGCATCGGGTTTGAGCTTATCCAGCTCCCCACCCTTGAAATCGACGATCAGGCGAAAGGCGCCCTCGACGTTACCGCCACCTATCCTGTCCCCTTCGCCAACGAATGTCTGGGTAGCGTGGCCTGCAGGCTGCTTCGCAATCGACGGACCGCCGAAGCTGAGCGTGTATTCAAGCTTGCGGTGATCACCCCCACCAACCCTCTGTTCCGGGCGCCAGAAAGCCACGATGTTGTCGTTCGTTTCGGAACGGGTGGGAATCTCGACCAGTACGACGTCGCCTTTGCCCCAATCGCCCTTGGCATCGACCCAGGCGCTGGGCCGCAGGTCATAACGCGCTTCCATATCCTCGAACTGATTGAAGCGGGTATTGCGCTGCATCAGCCCGAACCCTTTGAGGTTGCCGATCTGCATGTAGCTCATGCGCAACGAACGGGGATTGATCAGGGGCCGCCAGAGCCATTCGCCACTGGCACCATCGTGGATAAGCAAGCCATCGGAATCATGGACCTGGGGGCGCCACTCGCCCGCCGGGCGGACGGTGTTCTCACCGTAGTAGAACATGGATGTCAGGGGGGCGAGGCCCAACAACTCCACATTGTCACGGAAAAACAGCTCTGCCGTGACGTCGATACGCGTGGCGTCGCCCGGGTGGATATCGAAGCGATAGGCCCCAGTCACACTCGGTCCTTCGAGCAACCCATAAACACGCATCGTATCGCTGCCCCCGGCAGGACGCTCGAGCCAGAACTCGACGAAGCTGGGGACCTCTTCCCCGGAGGGCAAGCCGGTATCTACCGCAATTCCACGCGCAGAGAGACCAAACCGGTTATCACGACCGATACCGCGGAAATAGCTGGCGCCGCCAAAGGTAAGGAACTGGTTCTGGGTCGTTTCCGTGTATAGCGGGAAAGTCAGCTTGAAACCCGCATAACCGAGATCGGCTGGTACACGCTTGGCGAAGGCATCGTTGGGGTAGTTGAAATTGGTCTTGTCGAAGGTGATAGGTTTGACGCCCTCGCTGTCCACCTCATGCAATTTGACAGCATGGGTGTAGTAACTGCCAGGCGGGATCAGTTCCGCCTGAAACCGGGACTTTCCCTGGCGCCACAGGCTTGCCTCCTGCTTGAAGCGGATAGCCTGATAATCGCTATAGCTGAGGTCGCGAAGAAACTGAGGAGCAGGAGCAGGAGGTTCGTACGCATTCTGGGCCCGGGTCTTGGCCATCTCTACAACATCTGCAAGATCGAACGCATGGGCCAAGTTGCCGGCGAACGTAATAGCCAGGGCCACAGGAATAGTCAGCAATCGCGCTGAAAGCATGGATAGTCCGTCTCCATTGTTTCAATTTTCCGTACTCAGTGGACCGGGCGCTCACTCCCTGGCGGCAGTCTGGAGCGCATCCGGAAAAGCCGGACGGTCTCCAGCTCCACAGCGACAAAGCAGCCCGCCCACAATGCGGAAACGAACCTTCGAAATATCCTTCAGATTCGACGACATTCAGTCATCGTAGGCGTCTCATTGTTTAATAATGTAACACTGTCAGTAGCTTGCGCTTCAAGTGACATCTATGTAAGACACATCGCCGATCCGCTGACACCCGCTTATGTGGGACGTCCAGACCAATTACAGTATATGCAGGAATAAGGGAAACAGCCCGACCGTATGGAGTTTTACCCGGAAAGAAAGCTGATTCCGAAGAAGGACTAGGATCGTCAGGAAAGGCACGGGGCGAACAACGCCCCATATGTGATCCGGTAGAGGATCTTTCGTTTACAAGCCCAGGGAAAGAGAGAGCGAAACGTCGGGTACGTCAGGTTTGTCAGTCGACAAGCTGGAAGAGCCAAGCATCCGCCCGACACTGACATCCGCCCTCAAGCCGCGCCCCTGGAATCGCAGCGAGATCTCTGCAGCACTGGCCGAACCATAGCGATCCGACTGCATGTCGTCGTAAGGCACCCAGCCCTGCAACACGGAGAAACGTATATCCGAGCGCAGATCGGACAGCAACGGCACGCCGAAGCTTGGACTGTTGGCATCCACGCGCAGCCAGCCACCTTCCGCCGCCGCCAGCGACTGGCCGTTGAAACCGGCGATCATGGCAGGACCAGCCACCAGGAGATACTCGGAATCCGGCAGGTCGCTTGGAGAAAACTGGTATCGCCCGGTCACACCCCACTGCCAGCTGTATAACTCCTTGCTAAGACTGCTGGAGATCGAAAACTTATGAAAGCGGTCATCCTCGTCAAGGCTCTCTTCCATATCGTAATCTTTGCTTAGGACCTCCAGGCCGCTTACGGCAGAGATGCGCGTAGTGGAGCGCACGTCGAACCACAGATCCCGGCTGGTCGCGCCCTCCAGGGTGAACTTCGACAGTTGACGCGAAGAATCCTCGATCCACTCCCCTCGCTCGAAATAACGCGCCTGGCTGCTCGACATACTCATTACGCTGTCGAAAGACATACCCGCAAACGAGAACAGGGATCGACGATTGCTGACGTTGAATTTCCGCCCTTCTCCGCTGGCCTCATACTTGCCCTCGTCGCCGACGACCGTACTCTGATGCTCATAGCTGTTCGCATACAGACTGAATCGGTTTGCGCCCAGCGGGAAGGAATAGCTGAAAGCGATGGCTTCGGACTCGTTCTCGACCCGCTGTGATGCGGACTCGTTAAAGTCGAGCCGAATATCGTGATCAGCCTGAACCAGCCCGTTCGCCGCGAGCCCAATACGGCCGTGGTGACCTTCGTCGCTTTGCGCCGAGTTGCCTGCAAATTGCAAATGCGAAGCCAGCCAGTGGTTCTGTACCCGTTGCAGTGTGACGGTAGGCGCAACACTATTTTGCTCGATCCCCGCAAGAGGCATGGCCTGCTGCGGCTCTGAGGTGGACCGCTGGGAAGTATCGGTCCAGCGGCCGAGGCCATAGACCGGCATCGAGCGAGTCTTGACCGTTGCCTTGGACTTGGGCGGTTCAATGGACTCGGGGGACCGTAAACGGATCGATGTCCCGCCGCCGGATGCACGTGAGCGACGTGCCGCCATTGCCGTATCGCGGAAGCGCAGCGTCAATACCCCGTTGACGATCGGTCGATCAGGCAATTCCGCGATGGCCTCGGGTTTGCCGTCGACCTGCAAGACTTCGTTGATTCGACGGGTGAGCGCATCCAGCCTGCCCGGGTCGACACACTGCCGGGCATGAGGCTGAACCATGGCGGAAACACGGGTCTCCAGACGCTTGGGGATCAACTGGAGACCTGGCATACGAATGGAGTCGATCCGGACGCAACGCCCCTTCGGCCAATCGGCTTTCATGTCGTCAGACAACATAGCGTCTGAACGAGAAGGTGCGGTCGAATGGTTTCGGGAGGTGAGCCAGCTGTGCTCGTTATCCTGGACGATGGCTGCATCCAGGACGCCGGAAAGGTCGGAGTGCGCAACGGCCGGCAGTTCAATCGGGGCAACACCCCCATCGAGCGCCATCGCTTCTGCACTGATAACACTTAGAAAAAGTGCACCCAACCAAAATCTCACGAGCAAGCGTCTCCATCAGGCCGACATGGCAGCCTGAGCATAGGTATTAACGTAGGGAAAATTCGTTATTTCCGGCCCTTCCTTGGCCACCCAGACGACTTACTTGGGATCATTCTCTTATGTTCGCCAGCTCTGCTGGCCGTCTTGCCGTCAATCTTTGCTCATGAGTCCGTTTCCAATCGGCCTGCCTTTAACCGAAGGAATCTTCCAGACATCGATCTTCCGATCCGTTAGCTCTAACACTGATAAAAATGAGCTGTTCAAAAACTGACCGGACTATCGATCGGCAACTGCGGGGACTATAGGGAAGGAAATGAAGTAGTACCAGCCCTTATTTTCAAAATTTTACAATTTTAATTTTTATCAAAAAACAAAAACTTGTAACGAAAATTAAATGCGAATTCTGGAAGAAACGACGGTGTTGCTCAATGCGACGTTGTCGAATACAGGAAATGCAGAATTCCAGATTATTTGGCGGCAATTCCCGTACTTCATCGCTACACTTATATTCGAATGTTGATGCCTACCCTGTCCCGTCAAGTCACTCCCCGGTGAAAGCTGGAGAGCCCCTAAAGGATTCCAGCGCCCCAAAACGGGGCGCGAATGGGTCGCCAGTCCGCCTCGGATAACGTGAATAACCGGTAAGGGGGCAGCACTCCATTTGTCACATCAACTTGGTTACACTTGGCAAACTTTGTGCAGAAACCTGTATTGGATGCCTGAGAGGCAGCTTTTCCGCTTTATACAGGTTCTGAATTAGCAGCCAAAAGGACGAACGTTATGATCAGGAAGTGCTTATTCCCCGTCGCTGGTTACGGTACCCGGTTCCTTCCGGCGACCAAGGCTATGCCGAAAGAGATCCTGCCCGTCGTGAACAAACCGTTGGTGCAGTATGGTGTTGAGGAAGCAGCCGAGGCGGGAATCAGTGAGTTCGGTTTCGTGACCGGGCGAGGCAAACGGGCGATCGAAGATCACTTCGATATCAGTTACGAGCTTGAGCACCAGATCGCTGGTTCAGGTAAGGAAAACCTTCTGACCTCGATCCGTGACCTGATCGACCACAACACCTTCTCCTTCACTCGCCAGAATGAGATGAAAGGCCTGGGCCATGCCATCTGGACCGGTCGCAACCTCATGGGCGACAACGCATTTGCCGTTATCCTGGCGGACGACTTCTGTGTACCGGAGCCGGGTGATATCGGCGTGCTGGCGCAAATGGCTGAGCTATACAAGCAGTTCCGCTGCTCGATCGTTGCCATCGAAGAAGTGCCGGAAGACGAGACTCACAAGTACGGGGTTATCGCCGGGGAAACATTGAAAGACGGCCTGTACCGTATCACCGACATGGTGGAGAAGCCGGCACCTGAGAACGCACCGTCCAACCTCGCCATCATTGGCCGCTACATCCTGACGCCGGACATTTTCGAGATCATCGAGAACACCGAGCCCGGCAAGAACGGCGAAGTGCAGATTACCGATGCCCTCCTGCAGCAGGCCCAGTCAGGGATGGTGCTGGCCTACAAATTCCGCGGCCGTCGCTTTGACTGCGGCAGCATCGACGGTTTCGTACAGGCCACCAACTACGTTTACGAGAACATCTACAAAAACGGCGAATGAGGTGATAAGTGTCGCTGGTTAAGTTGCCAACCCCACCCAGCCAGCGACACTAACCCAATAGCTGGATAATCATGCGCCGGTTCTCCGCAGTGGTCTTGCGGAATCGGCGCAGCAATTCCACTTCTTCTTCCGACGGCTTCAGCCGCTCAATCTCCTGCTCCAGCGTGTCTAGGACCTTGGTGAGATCGACATCGTTGCTGAAGGCGAGTCCCGGCAATTCCATTTGCCCCGCGTCCGGAGCATCCTCGAAGTCCAGCAAGGCCTCAAGCCCGGTCTCGGTTTTCAGGCAGAGGTCCATGAGTTCATCGATGTCGGGGTAGGTCCGGTTTTTCGGGTTGTCGCTCTCCCAGCTCAAGACCCTGCGCTCATCGGAGTCGACCAGGCGCGCCACATCGCTCACTGACAATTGCTTCATCTCGCGCAGCGTTTTCAACCGTCGATGAAAGGACTTCATATACCGCATCACCGATCACTCCCCTATTCCTGAATCCCTGAATCATCCTGCCAGTGAGGCTGACGGCCCTCGACGCCGGCCCGCACGCCTTCGATCTGCTCAGCTGTACCCTGTAGCTCCACCAGCCAGTCGCGTTCCGCCGCAAACCCGGTTTCCAGCGGGCGCATGCGTGCGTGTTCAATAAGCTGTTTGGTCGCCCGGATAGCCGTCGGCCCCTGGGCAAACGAGCGCCTGGCCCAATCTGCGGCCAGTTCCACCGCCCCGCCGGACTCGCTGACGGCGTCCACCAATCCGATGGCCAATGCCTGCTCGGCATCCACCGTCTCCCCACACAACAGGAGCCGCTTCGCCCAGACTTCCCCGACCAGTCGCGGTAACAGTTGGCTTCCGCCAGCGACCGGCACGAGACCATACCGTGCAGGGACCATGGAAAACTGGCTGCCAGGTTCGGCAATCCTGAAATCACAGCATAACGCACATTCCAGACCGGCGTCGGAGGCATTTCCGGTCAATGCCGCTACCGAAACACCGGGAAAGCGGCGCAGCGCGGCAAATGCCTGGGCGAACTGACGGCCAATACCCGCGGAGGCCACCTTGCTGCCCTCACGCACTGCTGTTAGCTCTAGCCCATGAGAAAAAGGCTGACCCGGCTCGCCGGTCAGGATCAAGGCTCTCACCGCAGGGTCCAGCCCCAAAGCCTGGACGGTCTGCAAAAAGTCGGCAAGGGCCCCTTCTGTCCAATAGCGTTCCGCCGATTGCGGAATAGAGAGCATTGCCAACCCATTCTGGACATCGGGCTGAGTGCTGGTGGTATCGACCAAAGCAGTCTCCTCGGTGGGGCCGTCAATTTTAGTGCGACCATTACACCCCACACTCATTTCCACGCGCAATGGTCACAGTTCTGCGATGTCACCGGTCAGATGACGACGTCGCATCGGCAAACAGGCTGGAGGCACCTGTTCATCCTAAATCAAGTTGCGGTGACTTGAGCTAGAATGCGTACAGACAGAGAAACTCTCACGAGCAGAAAGGAACGCTCCCGAACAGACAGCCGGGAGCTCAATGGAATTGGAACACGAGGTAAGGTATGGACGACACCGTTCATTATTGGCAGGACCTGACGACCGAGGAATTAGCCGATGTCGTTGGTGACAGTACTGTGGCCATATTGCCGGTGGCGGCCATTGAACAGCACGGCCCGCATCTTCCTCTGTCCACGGACCTGATCATTGGCGAAGGCATCCTGCTCAAGGCGCTGGACCAATTGGATGGCGCCTCCGCACTGGTCCTGCCGACAGTCACCGTCGGTCTCAGCCTGGAACATACCTCGTTTTCCGGCACACTGTCGCTTCGGCCCGACACCGCCATCGACGTGCTGGTGGACATCGGCCAGTCTGTGGCTGCCAGTGGCGTGCATCGCCTGGTGATCTTCAATAGTCACGGTGGCAACCGCCAGATTATCGACCTGGCGGCCCTGCAGTTGCGCCAACGCTTCGGCATGCTCGTGGTAAAAGCCAACTATTTCCGCTTCAAGACGCCGAGTGACCTTGTGGAAGCCTCAGAGCTTGCCCGCGGTATTCACGGCGGCGAACTGGAAACGGCGATGATGCTATACCTCGCGCGCGATTCGGTCCGTCTCGAGCATCTCCAGAATTTCGAGGCCTTGGACGACAACCTGTTGGCAAACAATGAGAAGCTCGGCCCCGAGAACGAGGCCGCTTTCGCGTGGATGGGCCAGGACCTGAACCCGGCGGGTGTCGTGGGGAGGGCTGCGCAGGCGACGACCAGCCAGGGTGAAAAGCTGGTGGCCCACTTCGCTCGAGCACTGGCGACAACCATTCGGGAAGCTCAGCAATTCAATTTGAAGCTCCTCCGCTAACCGGTCTTCAGCGAAGCACCCAACAGGTGGCCAGAACGCTCTGCCTTGGCGGCGAGATAGCGGCGGTTGTATGGCGTCACCCTGCCAAGCAGTTCGCGACGCTTACCCACCTCAATGCCGCCATCGAGGATTGCCTGGATCTTGCCAGGGTTGTTGGTCAAGAGATCGATACGTTCGATGCCGAGCGACCGCAGCATGCCGACAGCAACACCATAGCGCCTCTCATCATCCGCAAAACCCAGTACCTGGTCAGCGTCAACCGTATCCAATCCCTGGTCCTGCAGGCTGTACGCCCTTAACTTGTTCGCCAAGCCGATATCGCGTCCCTCTTGCGCCAGATACAGCAGCACACCGCCGCCCTCTTCCGAGATCGACCGAACGGCACCCCGCAATTGCTCACCACAGTCACAGCGAAGGCTACCGAACAGGTCGCCGGTCAGACAGGCGGAGTGCATGCGTACCGGCACGGGATCGGGCCAGTGCGACGGATCACCAATCAGCAAGGCCAGGTGTTCGCGCAGGCCACTACCCTCGCGAAACAGTACGAAGCGTGTTTCTTCGGCGCCCTCGAGCGGCACCTGTGCTTCAGAGACACGGTGTAGGTGGCGCTCGACCGTTTGCTCGAAGTCCGACACGTCGGCCGCATCGACGCGCATCAGGTCCTGGGAATGGAGCGCACCGTCGATCTCCGGTCGAGCATCAGTTGGAACACCGATCGATACGGACGCCGGTAAAAGTCGTCCCTGCCGCATGAGGGTCAGGCTAGCCTGCTGGATGGCTTCTGGTTCGGCGAGATCTGACGAACTCACGCCGCTGTTTGTCGTTGTCTGCGTGCCCAGCCGCTGTAGGGAATCGATCAGGGGGGCCATTCCCATCGTATCGGTCAAGGGGATCTCCAACACGCCGCCCGACGTGGAAGAATGATCAATGCCCAGACTTTCCAATCGCTTACGAGTCAAGGTTACGGCCACCGAAGACGCATTCAGCCTGTCGATCCAGGCCTCGAAAGCGGGCGAATCCACGCCTTCGATACTGAAAACCAGGGCAGCCTCGTCCCCATCGGTCACCAGTACCGGCTCGCCGGCCTTCAGTTCGACTATGGCTCGCTCAACCTTGCGCATCATCCAATTCCTCGTGGTTCAGGTACACTTGGGTACCATCGGGCAGTACCGTATTGATCACTAAGGACGTTTACAGAAATGGCTGCAAAACGGATCAGTTTCCAGGACGCCTGGCAGTTGTTGCTGACCACCCGGGCATCGACGATTCCGGGGTCCGTGACCTTGCCGATGGCTGACGTTCCACTGCTAACGACCTTGAGCGACGGCCTTTGGACCCTGCATGCCGAGCCTGCAGACCCAACGACGGCGGAACTGATCGACTGCTTCATGCCCTTTTGCCATCCCGCACGACCGTCAGTGGTTTTCGCCCAGGTTGGCCAGAGCCTGGACGGGCGCATCGCCACAGTGACCGGCGCCTCCCATTACATCAATGGGGAGGCGGGGCTCGATCATCTTCACCGGCTGAGAGCCATGGCGGACATCGTCGTGGTCGGTGCCGGTACGGTCCACGCAGACAATCCGCGACTGACAGTCCGCCGTGTGGATGGCCCGCATCCAGACCGGGCCGTAATTGACCCTAGACGGCGTATCGACCCGGATCAGGCCGTATTCGATATGTCCTCTGCGCCAACCTACCGCCTGGTCGCAGGAGCGCCGAATTCAGAACATGAGCTTCAGGTTGCGCCAGACGGTACCCCTATCACACCGGGGGCCATTGTCGATGCCCTGCGCGCGCGGGGCTATCGTCGTATCTTTATCGAGGGCGGCAGCCAAACCGTCTCCAGCTTCCTGCATGCAGGCTGTCTTGACCGCCTGCATCTGATCGTCGCGCCGATGATCATTGGCAGCGGCATTCCCGCTCTCCAACTGCCCGAAATCGACCAATTGGACCTCGCCCTGCGTCCCGAGACCAAAGCTTACACCCTCGGCTCGGACTACCTGTTTGACATGTGTTTAAGGGCGCCCTGATTTGGCGAAAGCGCGGACACAAGCCCGAGGCAACACAAACGGTAAGCCGGGCAAGCTTGAGATCAGGAACAGCGCACCATACGCGATGCTCAGGGCCAGCCCTTCGCCAGCCGGATAACCAGCCCAGACCCACAGTGCGCCGGCAACACCCTCGCGAATACCCCATCCGGCCACGGTAACCGGAATCACCATGGTCATCAGCAGACACAGAACGCAAGGCACCAGTATGGACTGGGGCATCGAAACATCCATGCCCCAGGCCAACACCAAAAAGACCATCACATAACTGCCCACGACTAGGGCCGAACTCAGCATTTGAACCCCGAGCACCTTCGGCTGGAGCAGTGCTACCCAGAGCGCATCGCGAAAAGCGGCGATCAGGGGCCCCACACGGGCACGAAAAAAGGTCGCGGCCAATATCGCCACAAAAACCATTCCGGCAGCAACAAGACCGACATGAACACCGCCAGCGCCTGCAGAGAGCGCCACCCCATCTCGATCGGATAGCAGGAAGGCCCAGGCCGTGACCGCCAGGATCACTAAAACCACCTGGCCGGAAAGTCGCTCAATCATCACCGCATGGACAGCCCGGGAGCGCTGACGCGTCATGGCACCATGACGCAACGCCCGATTCGCGTCCCCCAACACACCGCCGGGCAATACCTGGTTAACGAAGGTCGCCAGATAGTATTCACGCAGGGCATCCCGCCAGTCGATGGCAAGGCCCAGTTGACGAGCCGTGAAGCTCCAGCGCCACGCCGACATGAAAAGCTGCAAGGTAAACAGTCCAAGGGCTAAGGCGACGGCCGTGAGCGACAGACCTTCCAGATGCGAGACGATGTCCGCCTGACCGAACACGACCAGAGCGCCCGTGAGGATAGTCAGGGTCCAGATCCACCGGAGGTACGGCAGATAACGACTCATACGGGCCTAGCCCCATCCTTGACTGGAGAAGTGGCTGCATCGTCGGGCAGCGCAAGGACATCCTGATGAAAGACGCGGGTTTCGGATGCGACATCGTCTAGCAGCTTCAGGCGCTGGGTCAACCAGGCATCCGCTCGCCCAGCCTCGTTCGGACGTTGCTCCGCGGCTGCCTCGGCCCAGCCTTCGAAAAGCTGTACCTGCAGGTTGCGGAGGGGTTCGCCCAACACCCACGCTGAGGGTGCACTGAAAACATGGTAGCCACGGGGTTCAAACGCCTGGGCACATTGAAACCAGGCATCGGGCCCCAAGGCGCGGCCACTCCCCTTTTCAGACCGCTGGTGCTCGTTCACTGCGCGTAATATCCAGCCGTCGTCTTCGAGCATGGGTGATAGGAGGAAGTCACCGCTATAGGAAAGCGTAAAAAGAACGGCTGCGGAAATCTCGTCCGCCCGTGCCGCCAGATTCTCCAGCCAATCTCCGGACACGAGGTCCAACAGTGCCGAACCGGTAACGACGTCTGTCTCGTCAGGAATCGCTACGCCCAAACCCTCTTCCAGGCGCTGCAGCCGGGTAGCGAAACTGGAGACGCCCGGTAGTTCCTTGCACAGACGGTCTGCGGCTTCGAGATGGCCAGGGTCATGGTCAACCAATGTCCATGCCTGGCCGCCCGGCAGCCGTGGCGCCAGGTACCTCATGTTGGAGCCAGTACCGCACCCCAGATCGAGCATCTGGTAAACCTCCGCCTGCGGAGACCTGGTCATGATCCAGCGAACCAGTCTTTGAGTAAGGTCGCTGCTTCGAGCAGCATGATCGGCGGGCTCTCGATTTGCCAGCCAGTCACCGGCAAAAAGCGACGCCCGATGTGCCAACGGCTCCACCATGGTTGTCCACCATCGTTATACCAATGAGCTCTCCAAATGCCCTATCAGCGACCGGAGAGCAACGTATCGATCGCCTTCGCAAAACGTTCCCCGGCCTCGGACCAGCTCTGCAGCTCGTCCCTCGCCTGTGCCGCACCTGCAACCAGTTGCTGGAGACGCTCGGATGACGAGAACAGCTGTATCATCGCAGCGCCCAGCGCTCCGGCGTCCCCTGGTTGTACCTTGATGGCCGCCTGGTCTGACGCGGTATAAGCCAAGGCGCCGCCGGTCGTTGTAATTACTGGCAAACCATAAGCCAAGGCTTCGGTAATCACCATTCCGTACCCCTCGTACCAGGAAGGCAAGACGAACAGATCGGCATTGCGATAGGCCTCAGCCAGACCCTGTTCCTCCAGCTCGCCACAGAGTTCGATACGATCATTGAGGTGCAACTGATCAATCTGCGCCTTGAGGGAAGCGACATAGTCGGGGTGACGATCGGTCGATCCCGCCAGGGTGCAGTGCCAGTCATAGTCCTGACATCGTGCCAGCGCTTCGACCAAAACATCCTGCGCTTTGCGCGGTGCGAGGGTCGCGACACAGAGAATCTCCAGCGGACGATCCGATACCAGGCGCTTACCGGCGTCGGCGGGCACGGGCCGATCGACGCCGGGTGTCACGACTTCGATTCGCGACGGATCGACATCGAAATCCTGCAGTCGTCGCGCGGTGAAATCGCTGGTGACGATCACGCCCCCAACCCTTGCCAGGGCTGCCTTTTCGCTCTGGAAGAAATACGCTTGCTGTGCCTGCGTCAAACCGGTTTCGTCCGCCAAAGGGTGGTGCTCCAGTGCCAGCACACGCAGGCGCTGGATATGGCGATCCGCCAACGCAGGCAGGCCACAAAGCGCCAATCCATCGATGATGACGACGGTATTGTCTTCCAGGGCATCGAGGGCGTTATCCATGGCCCGTTGAGCCAGCGCATCCGTTTCCGGGAAAGCGCCCTCCAGCCCATCGAGATCTACGGTATGTCCGCGGTCACGAAGGCATTGGACAATACGTCGGGTATAACCGTAGCCACCCGTGCGCTGGTTGGGATCGCCGGGAGCGAGAAATACGATATGCGGACGATCAGAGCGCATCTTCAAAGGTCGCCCAGGCGATATGGGATTCGCTGAGACAGACACGCATCCGGCTCAATCCTTGGGCCTCCTCACCGAGGGATCCACTGTCAATCCGCTTGGCCAGCCGGTCGAAAATGACCTTGGCCATGAATTCCGTGGTCGTGTTGCGACCCTCGAATTCGGCCTGTTCGTCAAGATTCGTCAGATTGAACTCATCGACTACCGCCTTGAGTTGCTCAGACGCGAGACCGATATCGATCACCAGGTCGTCCTGATCCAGTTGCTCACGGAAGAAGGACACATCCACGACATAGGTTGCGCCGTGAAGCTTCTGCGCCGGGCCGAAACGGGGGGAGTTAAAGCTGTGGGCGATCATCATATGATCGCGAACGGTAAGACTGAACATGGACTTTTCCTTGGTCGTTCGTTGACTAGTAGGTTACGCGATGGCAAAGGATATCTGTCGTGTCTGCAGTAATCTCAGGCATCCGCTGGGGCAATTGGTCGAACGTGCACTCCGAATTTATCAGGTGATCCAGTTCATCGGCCTGGAGCAAACGCAGAGCCAGGGCCATGCGGTCACCGTAGGACCAACGTGGCGCCTGAATCGGCGAAACCCGCCCCACCTGGCTTGAGATCAGGGACAGACGCCGCGAATGGAAGGCACCGCCAAGATTGAGGCTCACTGCTTGATCCCCGAACCAGCTCATCTCGACGATCCGCCCTTCCACGCCCGCCATTTCCAATGCCGTTTGAAGGCCGTCGGGATGGCCGCTGGCGTGAATCACCAGATCATAATCGTCCCGGGCATCAGGCTGCGGCTGACACCGAACCCCGAGGCCTCTCAACACGGATTCACGTTTGGTATTGGGATCGACAGCCAGCACACGGGTTCCCGGAACCCGACTTGCAAGCCAGGCCACCAGAGAGCCCACCACACCACACCCGATGACAGCGATACGATCCCCCAGCCGTGGTGCAGCATCCCAAAGGGCGTTGACGGCCGTTTCCATGTTAGCCGCGAGCACCGCCCGCTCGGGCGGCAATCTTTCGGGCAAAGGCGTCACGGCAGACGACGGTATCCGGAAACAGGTCTGGTGGGGAAAGAGCGAAAAAACGGCTCGATTTCGCAATTCGGCCGGCCCTTCGAGCACCCGGCCGACATTGGCGTATCCATATTTGACCGGCCAAGGGAATTCACCTTCCTGGAAGGGACAGCGCATCCGTTGATATTCCGATTCGGGTATCGCATCGTTGAAGACCAGACTCTCGGTACCGCGGCTGATACCACTGTACAGAGTCTCTACAACGATATCCCCGGAAAGCTCGAGGCCGTCACGCTCGACAGCGACCGGCCGGATTTCTCCCTCACGCGGGCCGGTTATCCAGTATGCTTTCCCCTGATAGTTGCGGCTTGGGGTATGGCCATCGTTTTGGGACGGGGCCGAATCGGTCATGAGCGTGCTCCTTACGCAATCCAAGGCAACAGTAAAGTCGTAAACTACGGTTAAATGCAACCGGCGTTCACTCGACGAACATAGGGCTTGATTGAACACCTGTCAGTTGCCGACACTTAATGGATCAAGATTACGCGGGCGTCCATTTATGGATATTTCAAGGCCGGCGGGTCTACCCGCAAAAATCGCTTCCGAGCTTGCCGTTGCAGCCGGGCTAACCATTACTGCAGCAGCCTTGCTGTCATTCACGCTGCATCTTGCAGTTCCTTTCGTGGCATTCACCACGCTGCTTGGCCTCGGTCTTACCGCTGCCGTAGGCGTGTTCTGGGCACTCTCACCTCCGACCCACCGACCCCAAGATGCAGATTCCCTCGGCCTGGCCAATCAGGTAACCCTCGGACGTGGCGTGCTGATATGTGTGGTCGCCGGTTTTATCCCCTTCAACGAATACGCCCAAACCCATGCCTGGACGGTCGCATCGATTACCTTGATTGCACTGATTCTCGACGGCGTCGATGGCGCCGCTGCCCGCAGGACGCGGAGTCACTCCGCCTTCGGCGCGCGTTTCGACATGGAGCTCGACGCCCTGCTGATACTGATCCTCTGTGGATTGACGATCGTGATGGACAAGGCCGGCGCTTGGGTACTGCTGATCGGTCTATATCGGTATATCTTCGTTGTCATGGGTCGGCTCTATCCGAAGCTGACGCAGCCGTTGCCCGAGAGTTTCCGTCGCAAGACGATTTGCGTCTGGCAACTGGTGACGTTGATGATCTGCCTGCTCCCCCTGATCACGCCGTCGATGGCAACTGGCTTACTCGCGCTGGCACTGGCTCTGCTAACCTATTCCTTCATGAAGGATATCGTCTGGCTGATCAGGCAACCCAAACGCTAAGGAGCTTCTGCTTAACTCCTGAGTCGCCTCTAGCTTTCAGAGCGATTCACAATCAAGGCACAACTTTGCAGGAAGGCTGGTTGCCTTTCAAAAAGTCGCAACGCGGAGTGTGGATTGCTCTGAAAGCCCCGAAGGGCTCGTAGAGACGATTCAGGAGTTACTCAGAGGCTCCCACAAGGAGAGAAACATGCAACGGCTCGTTTCCACCACCTGTGCGCTATCCCTTGCGACGCTGCTCGCGGCGCCGCTCCACGCAGAACCGACAGAATTCACCATCGACCCGGAACACTTCGCCATCTCCTTCGCAGTGAACCATCTCGGATACGCCAGTGTGTTGGGCTTTTTCACGGAGGCCGAGGGCAGCTTTGTCTATGACGAGGCAGCCGGGAGTTTCGGCGAAGGTCGGGTGGTTGTGCAAAGCGACAGCGTATTCACGGATAACGAAGACCGTGACGATCACCTGCGCAGCGACGATTTTCTCAACGCGGCGGAATATCCGGAGATCGTCTTCGAGTTCAAGGATTTCACCCGAAATAGCGACAAGCAAGGGGTGTTGACCGGCGACCTGACCATGCTTGGACAGACCCATTCCGTTTCGCTGGACGTTACTCTCAATAAAATGGCCGACTATCCGTTCGGACACGGCGACTACACCCTCGGCATGTCGGCCACGACCACCGTCGAGCGCAGCCGCTGGGGCATGGATTACGGACTGGATATGGTTGGGGATGAAGTGCACCTACGCTTCGAGTTGGAGGCGACTGCAGATTAGCCCCAGTGAAACTGAAGGGTCTTTTTTCGATATGGACAGGCGGTCGGTGGCCGAAGGTATAACGTTCGCTCCCTAACGATCCCGTGATAAACTGCGTCGCCTTTCACCTACCGACGAGTTGTTTCACTGAATGAACCTCCCAGACTCCCGCAAGGCCGATCTGTTGATGGTCGTCGTCACATTACTGGCGGCGATAAGCTGGATGTTTTCCAAGGAGGCGGTATTGCTCATGCCGCCACTTCTGTTCATGGCGCTACGCTTCCTGATCGCCGGATCCATCCTGATCGCCGCCGGTCAGCACCAAATAAGACGGTTGACGGCTGACCAGTTCCGTCGAGCGATAGGAGTCGGGCTGGTGTTCGGCGTCGCTATGAGCTGCTGGATTACAGGTCTGTTCCTGACCGAACATGTTGGCGAGGGCGCCTTTCTCACCAGCCTGGGCGTCGTGATCGTGCCTTTGATCGCCCGCATCGCGTTCAAGGAAGCACAGCCGATATCCACATGGCTTGCGCTCCCCATCGCTATAACCGGCCTTGCGCTACTCTCCCTGCGCAATGGCTTTCGCCCAGAACCGGGGCAGTTATTCTTCGTCATTGCCGCCTGTATCTTTGCGCTCTACTTCACACTCAATACACGCGCAGCCAATACCCGAGTTGCACAACGCCGCGACGGCAGTGAAACACGCAAGGAGCGCGTACCAGCGCTGGCACTGACAGCAATTGCGCTGACCACCGTCGGCCTTGTCACGCTGACTCTCTCGGCCATCCGAGAGCCTTGGTCGCCCACTTTCATGGATGTCCAGCCGATGCTATGGGTCTGGGTTCTGGCCAGCGCCACCATCGGCACCGCGGGACGCTTCTTCGTACAAACCTATGCCCAAAGCCTGTCCATCCATAGTCACGGGGTCGTGATCCTGGTGCTGGAGCCAGTCTGGGTCGCGATTTTCGCTGCGGGCTGGTTTGGTGAGTCGATGTCAGGAGTGCAGTTGGGGGGATGCTCGCTGATCTTCGCAGCGTTGCTGATTAATCGCTGGAGCGCGGTTCGGAAGCTGATCTTGCGGCGGTAAGCTTGCTACGTTCAAACGGTATATTCTGGCCATAAAAAAACGCCCTCAGAGGGTATTTACAAAGCCATGAAATTAATAGCGCCTAAATTTATAGGCGGAACTGATTTCGAAACGCTAGACCCAGAAGAAAAAGAAGAACGAAAGATAGGATACCCTGGAACGCAAAGAGACAATATAGTTGAGGCAAACTATCTGCCACAAATGGCATTACGTCAAGAAGTAAGCTTCTTGCCTCTCTTGAAATCGGTATGAAAGGGAGACTGTTACTGCAGGATAACACCAATAAATCTGCGTAACTCGATTCAACGGCGGCATCGGAAAGATAACATCTATACAGCAAAGGAAATGATAAAATAATTGAACCGAGACATATCAGAGGTCTGATAATGCTCATGCCATAATCTGAAAACGTAGAAAATAGAAGATCTATCATTGAAATAAATTTACCGTGGGAAACCCAACGTTTGGCTCGCATCTCATCAGCATGAAGCCTAAGCGCCAAGCCATGATCGCCGTTTTGAACCGCTAACTCCTTTAGCCGTTGTATTCTTTCAACGTCGTCGATATCTATGATAGTTTTAAAGACACCCTCACTTCTTAAAAGCTCATAATCAAACCCTCGGAAAGAGATATGGTTATTAATACGGGTAAGCGTGAAGTCTGGTACATTTGCGAACTTAGTAGCACATAAGTTGACTGGTCCGTCGATCGTTGTCCCTCGAAGCGATAGCAACTTAGGACAGTAAGAATCCTGAATATTGAAATACAAAGAACCGTCAATCCAGCAATTCTCGACCGAAACTAGTCCAGTATCAGCTTCCTCAAAATCAATATGCAAGTCGGATTCTACAAGTCTCAAATCATCAAACTCTAAATCTCCCTCACCTGTTTTTAGCTCAACAATAGTTATAGAAGATTTTTCATACAAACCTCTATTAAAAAATATACTTGTATTTCTAATCTCCATTTCATGCAATGCAATCAACGACAACATCGCGTCGCAATTATAGAAACGTATAAAACCACCAACAATCTCAGAACCAGTGAAATCGACAAATCCTCTTTCGAATCCACACATTTCGAATTCAAATTTGGAATTTTTCGAAAATAGGTTCGTGAAATCTACGTACCTTATTTTCCTTATATCCGAAAACTTCAGGGAGGCATTCTTAAACTTGGAAGACTGAAACGATATATTTCCGCCAAAGCTTGTCGGCATGTGAATGGTCAACTCACCACCAGTAAAATCGCAATCTTCAAATAGGATATCTGCATTCCCAAAACTGCATCTCTTAAAAGCCAATCCACCTTTTGGAAATCGCATACCGCTGAAGTTGAGAACGCTAGAGCCACCTGAATCCATGACCAAATACTCCAAGAAGTCAATCCCTTCGAAACTAATTTTTGCATCAAGGTTTTGCTCAATCCAATTGTTCCAACACTCCGTCCCGTCCGTTGAAGTTTGCTCCAACACTTCCAGCGCCTGTTCGGAGTCAATCGATTGCATAACGTTTCTAATCCCTGCCAGTAGCTAAATAAGAATCGTAAAAACGCCCCTTCCTGAACAATCAATGTACACATCGAAGACACTGTATGCTAAGGGGTTTTGCAGGAGAATTGCAGGAATTTTGCGGGCACAAAAAAAGGCAGTGGCTACAAAACACGTAACCCACTGCCTTAATTCGGAATTCGGTGGTAGGACCAGGCAGATTCGAACTGCCGACCTCTACCATGTCAAGGTAGCGCTCTAACCAACTGAGCTATGGTCCTCCGTCAACGGGGCAGAACTATACTGGTCCGGATGGGGGCGGTCAACCCGTTTTTTGCCCGGACCAGTAAAAAAACAATTACACTCGATAAAAGTCCCGATACCAGTCTACAAAACGAGCAATTCCCTCCTCTACTGGGGTGTCCGGCTTGTAGCCCACGTCGTCGATCAGCGCATGGACGTCGGCATAGGTGGCCGGTACATCGCCCGGCTGCATGGGAAGGAAGTTTTTCTCAGCCTTACGGCCAATGCGCTCCTCAATGATTTCGATGAAACGGCTCAGTTCGACCGGATTGTTACTGCCGATATTGTAGATCCGGTATGGCGCGTTGCTGGTGCCCGGGTCAGGGTCGGCACCACTCCACTCGCTATTGGGCTGGGCGACGCTATCAAGCGTGCGAATGACACCCTCGACGATGTCATCGATATAGGTGAAGTCTCGCTTATGGTGGCCGTGGTTGAAGACGTCGATGGGTTCGCCGGCCAGGATCTTCTTGGTGAAGATGAACAGGGCCATGTCAGGACGCCCCCAAGGGCCGTAGACGGTGAAGAAGCGCAGGCCGGTGGTCGGCAGTCGGTAAAGATGACTGTATGTATGGGCCATCAGCTCGTTGGCCTTCTTGGAGGCTGCGTAGAGGCTCAGCGGGTGATCCACGTTGTCATGGACGGAGAACGGCATGGATTCGTTGGCACCGTAGACCGAACTGCTGGAGGCGTAGACCAGGTGCTTGACGTCGTTGTGGCGGCAGCCTTCGAGGATGTTCATGAAACCAACCAGGTTGGCATCCACATAGGCGTGGGGATTTTCAAGGGAGTAACGCACGCCAGCCTGGGCTGCCAGATGGACGACACGTTCGGGCTGGAACTCGCGGAACACATCTTCCATCGCTTCACGATCGGCCACATCGCGCCGAATCTCGGTAAATCCTTCCTGGTTGACCAGACGCGCCAGGCGGGCTTCCTTCAGGTTTACATCGTAGTAGTCGTTGACGTTGTCAACGCCGATCACCTCATCGCCACGGGCCAAGAGCCGATGCGCCAGATGAGAGCCAATAAAGCCTGCAGTGCCGGTAACCAAAATTTTCAAGGTAATCTCCCTGTTTCTATCCACGCTGTCGGGCCAAACCCGGGTGAATTGTCTAAGGCGCTAGACTCTCACTGCCCTACTTCCGTCACGGTCCAAGCTGATCGCGCAGGACAGGGAGCAAGACCTCAAGCGTATGCCAAGCAGCCTTTCAAAAAAAGAGCGCCGACAGGCGCTCTTTGACACTTAACGCGAAAGGAACCGATCAGAAATCGACACCAGCGCTGATGAACGGGCCACCGAGCTCGATATCCAGGGCCTCGTCGCCATCTTCATAATCGATGTTCATCTGGCGATATCCCGCCCGAAGCCGCAGTACGGAAAGGTCATACTGGGCATAGCCGGCCCCATCGACGATGGAATCGCCACCGTAACTGACACCATTACCTTCGACGCCAACCGACAAACCTGTCAGTGGCAAATCGAAACGGGCCGCGGCATAGAGCATCGGAACGACAGCATCAATCTCTGTTTTGCTCACAGGAGACAAACGCGCCACATCTCTTATCGTCAGTTCGCCATCCATTTTCCGAACGGTTAGACCTGCATCGAGGTTGACCCAGTTGTCCAGAACTTCGTAATACATCGTCAGGTCGAGCTGATCCAAGTCCAGATCGGAATTGACCTCGGCATCAGCGGGGAGATTATCGTAACCGCCCGCGCCTAATTCTCCACGTCCACTTTGCTCGATAGCCGTGTAGTTCAGTCGCACGTTCGGAAGCAGCGGAACCGGATGTTCGAAAATCGCCGTCAGATTGGCGTTGCTGTCGCTGTCCAGATCAAGATCGTTATCGACATTTACTGAATCGCCACCCTGGCGTGCCGTGCCCGTTAGATCCGAATCCCAATAGCTGACATTGGCTCCCAGCCCCAGGACATCGGCTGCCGCTACCGAGCTAAAGCAGGTCACGCCGCCGAGTAAGACTAATGCAGTTTTTCTCATGAAGCTCACCTGTACTTGTTCGTCCATAATGAGGGCGACCCCGTCAGGCCCCCTCGCGTCAAGTCAATCGAATTGAATACCGAGTCGATGGCCGACCTCTTCATAGGCTTCGATGACTTCTCCCAGACCCTGCCGGAAGCGGTCCTTGTCCATCTTCTTGCGAGTTTCCTTATCCCAGATACGGCAGCCGTCCGGGCTGAACTCATCGCCCAGCACAATCTGGCCGTTGCTCCGGCCAAATTCAAGCTTGTAATCCACCAGGAGCATACCGGCGTCATCGAACAGCCTCTTGAGTACCTCGTTGACACGGTAGGTCAGCACTTTCATCTGGGCCAGGTCGTCGGCCGTGGCCCACCCAAAAGTCTCCGCCAGGGACTCGTTTATCATCGGGTCATGCATGGCATCGTTCTTGAGGAACAGCTCAAAGGTCGGCGGAGTCAACTCCAGCCCCTCTTCCACGCCCAGCCTGCGGCAAAGGCTGCCAGCGGAATAGTTACGCACGACACACTCGACAGGAATCATATCCAGCTTTTTGACCAACGACTCGACCGGCGACAGCAGTTTCTCGAAATGCGTCGGGATCCCCGCCTCTTCCAGCTTTTCCATGACGAATGCATTGAAGCGGTTGTTCACCATACCCTTGCGGGCCAGCTGCTCTTTCTTTTCGCCGTCGAAGGCCGAGGTATCGTCGCGAAATAGCAGTACG
Source organism: Marinobacter nanhaiticus D15-8W (assembly GCF_036511935.1). Taxonomy (NCBI): domain Bacteria; kingdom Pseudomonadati; phylum Pseudomonadota; class Gammaproteobacteria; order Pseudomonadales; family Marinobacteraceae; genus Marinobacter; species Marinobacter nanhaiticus. The sequence continues at coordinate 3,056,888 of NZ_AP028878.1, forward strand.
AAGCGTTCGGGGTCGTCGGTGGTGTAAACCGATTTGGCTTTGCCTGAATAGAGCGCCTCGCGCTTTTCCATCTTCGTTCTCCGATAAGCACGGCAGCCCGACAGGCTGCCGATAAAGCTGTTAATAGAGGTATTCGAACAATTCCGACAGCAGACGAGCGGATCGATTCTCGCCGTCATGATCCGGTGCCATCTGGGTACGCAAGTTCACCACGCCGTCCTCCTGACGAATGGTCACGAGGTAGGTGTACTCCGGTTCCGGCTCGTCTGCAAACCAGTCGAACCAGCCGGATTCGAGTTCTTCCTCGCTGCGGTAGTCGACGTAGAACTGACCCGCACTACGATCGATATCCACCAGCGGAATATCAGCTTCGGAGAGCGCCCGATTCACCTCCGACCAAGCCCGATCGAAGCTCAGTTCCATCTCGATGCGGGGGTCGTCGCTCTGCCCTGAAACCAGCTTGACCTTAGGTGCGCTAGGTATGTTCAGTGCTGCGCGTGAGTAAGACTTGGTGTCTTCCCGTTGCCTCAGGTAGTCACCCAGGTCAGCAAGCAGATCGCGCTCCTGTGCCATCACAGACGTTTCCGACGGCCACTGGAGCATACTCTCGGGGCGGTTCGCCAGATCCCGCACCCGGAACTGGATTTCGGTGGTCTTGCGCCGTACGCCGGGCGAGACCCGGGCCTGCACAAGCGTCAGCTCATCGTTTGCGCTTTCCCCATTTATACCCAGTAGCGCGCGTGCACGCTGGCTATAGTTGGCGATATCGGTCTGCAACAGGCCAATCTGCGGGTTTTCCTGGGCGACCCCCAGACCACGCTCGGTAAGGTACGAGGACACCATGGGCCAGACCCGGCCGGGCACTTCGTTGACCAGCAGCCAGACCTGGCCGTTGAGTTCCTCGACCACGTAGTTCTCGTCGAGGATCTCCGAGGTCATGTCCGGCGGGCGCGGTACGGAGAACTCACCCTGGGCGACAGCGTCTCCTGCCCGGGCCTCGCGAACCGGATAGGCCGGCTGGATACGCGCCTTGCTTTGCCAATCCGGCACCTTGACGGTGTCGCCTGCAGGCGCGTTGCGGTATTCGTCGGAACGGTCCTGAATCAGGCCGCAGCCTGTCAGGAGGCCCAGCATAAGGGCGCCCGCAACCAAGCGGGCACGACGTGGGTAGGCTTGCATCAAACGACTCCGGGACAGGCCTGTTTCGCCCGCCCCCACCTGTTTGTGTGGACTCAAAGAACACCTGCGCTATTCAGCGCTTCCTCAACCTCAGCGTGGAACTTGGGATCGAGCGGTGTCAGTGGCAGGCGGATACCCTCGCCAATCAAGCCCATGCGATGCAGGGCCCATTTGACCGGAATGGGGTTGGCCTCGAGGAAGAGCTTACGATGCAGCGGCATCAACTTTTCATTAATGCTCTCCACGCGTGTGCGGTCACCGGCAATAGCCGCCTCGCAAAGGTCAGCCATGCCCCGTGGGGCGACGTTGGCGGTAACGGAGATATTACCCTTGCCCCCACATAGCATCAGGTCGGCTGCTGTTGCGTCGTCCCCGGAGTAGACCACCATACGGTCCTCGACACGACGGATCAGTTCCTCGCCCCGGGGAATATTGCCGGTCGCGTCCTTGATAGCAACGATATTGGGGATATCCGCCAGGCGCTCGACCGTCTCGTTCATCATGTCGCAGGCGGTGCGGCCCGGGACATTGTAGAGAATCTGGTCTACTGGAACGGCTTCGGCGATGGTGCGGAAATGGCGATAGAGTCCTTCCTGCGTCGGCTTGTTGTAGTACGGCACGACCAGCAGACAGGCATCGGCACCCAGTTTATGGGCCTCGGTAGTCAGCTCGATGGCTTCACGGGTAGAGTTGCCGCCCGTACCGGCGATCACCGGAATACGACCTTCGACCCGCTTGATAATGTGACCAATAACACGACAATGCTCATCTGGATCCAGTGTGGACGATTCACCGGTGGTTCCCACGGCTACAATACCGTGCGTACCGTTTTCCAGATGGAAATCAACCAGATTATCCAGCTGTTCCCAGTGCACTTCGCCATCCGGGTGCATGGGGGTGACCAGAGCGACGAGGCTACCAGTGATCATAAAGACTCCGTTCGCGTAAAACGGTAATGGTAATTGCGGGTGACTGGCGAAACAACCATTCCTTGGGCCGCCCGAGCTTACTTTTTATACCCGTGCGTATTTTTTATAGAAGTACGGGGGTCGTCTAACGTAAACCACATGCAGATTCGATCCAATTGGGGTGGTCGACCCTATAAACTTGCCTTATGAGATAACCTGAAAAAATGGAAGGAGACGCAATGAGCGCTGTTGAACTCAACAAGACGGTCCCGGATTTCACCGCCCCAGCGACGGGCGACAAGAACATCAGCCTGTCTGATTTTCGCGGCAGCAATAACGTGGTGATCTACTTCTACCCCAAGGACAGCACGCCGGGCTGCACTACCGAGGGGGGAGACTTCCGCGATCATCACGATGCCTTCGAGAAAGCCGATACGGTTATCCTCGGAGTCTCCCGGGACGGCATCAAATCTCATGAAAACTTCAAGGCCAAGCAATCGTTCCCGTTCGATCTGCTGTCCGATAAGGACGAAAGTCTTTGCAAGCTGTTCGACGTGATAAAGCTCAAGAAGATGTACGGCAAGGAGAGCTTGGGCGTAGAACGCAGCACATTCATTATCGATAAAGAAGGCGTGTTGCGGAAGGAATGGCGTGGTGTAAAGGTCAAAGGCCACGTTGAGGAAGTGCTGGAAGCCGTACAGAGCCTATAGGCATTCGGAGTTTCGATATCGGGCGCGGCGAACCCCGCCGCGCCTGTCATCTACCCGCATTACACACCATCCGAACAAGCGACTTTACGTTGCTTCGTTCTGTGATCCATGGTGAACCGGCCAGGCCGCAAAGATGGCCTTGAGCATGGTCGCCAGGGGAATCGCGAAGAAGACGCCCCACAACCCCCAGATACCACCAAAAAACAACACTGCGACGATAATGACCACCGGGTGGAGGTTATTGACCTCGGAAAATAGCACCGGCACCAGTACGTTGCCGTCGAGCGCCTGGATAATGCCGTAAATCACCATCAGCCAGATGAATTCGCTGCTCCAGCCGAAGGCAAACAGGCCGATCATGGCCACCGGTACGGTGACAACGGCCGCACCAATGTACGGGATCACCACGGACAGCCCCACCAACAGCGACAACAACGCGGCGTAAGGCAACCCCATGATGCGAAAGGCAACAAAAGTCACGCCTCCGACAATGACGATTTCGACCGCCTTACCGCGTACATAATTGGCGCATTGCTCGTTCACCTCATGCCAGATACGACGCATCATTGGACGCTGCTGAGGCAGCGTGGACGCCAGCGCGCTCATCAGCACATCCCGATCCTTGAGGAAGAAAAACACCAGTATCGGCAACAGAACCAGGTATATCAGGATCGCCATGACGTCCGGAATGCTGGACAGCGAGAAAGACACCAGCCACTGAGTGAAGTTGGCTGCCTCTGAAGTCACCTGCTGGTAAAGACTGTTGATCGACTCCATGGAGATAAGGTTCGGGTACTCCTGCGGCAGAAGCTCCAGATAGCTTTGCATCTCACGGAATATCCTGGGCGCCTCGCCGGCAAGCGACGTTAGCTGAATCCAGAGCAACGGCAACATACCCAGCAGGAAACCGACCAGCACACCGAGAAACAGGAGGTATACGAGGATGACCGCGACGGCGTTGGGCACACCATGATCAGTCAACTTGGTCACGAGACCCTGGAGAATGAACGCAATGATGACGGAAGCGATTACCGGCGCCAACGTATGGCCCAGCCAGATAATGCCCAGCGTCCCGATGATCAGCAGCAGAAAGAGGATGACGGCTTCATCATCGGAAAAGTACTTGTGGGCCAGGCCCCGAATAATTCTGACCATTAACAACTCCGGTTAGTGAGGAACCTTGAGCGGCCCCCTAATTGCCACAGCGTATCAAAAATCGGTACCGACCCTCTGATTCTTCTGACTTTTCCAGGGAATGAGAAGACAATTTCAGGAACGACGGGATATCTTCCGCAGATCCGGGGTCTGTAGCGATAACTTCGAGCGTTTCACCCGGCTGCATCGCGTTCAATTGGAGCTTGGTCTTGAGTAGAGGCATCGGGCAGCGTAGCCCGCTGGTATCCAGAAAATGATCTGACATGGGTTCCTTAAAATCGTGGAATGCTTCCAAAGTCTTTTAAATCTGTCATGATCCGCGCTGGCGCTACTGCGTTACACTTCAGTTATGCCAGCCTTGTCACGTACTTGGGAGTATATCAGGCCTGTTATGCATCTTGCTTCAGTCCCCCGCCGCCGACTTCACAATAAGTACATCAGGGGGCTCGCCGCGGGAATAGTCCTGAGCGTATCCGCGCTAACCCCCCTCCACGCCCAGGATACATCCCTGCCGACCCTCGGTGGCGTCGGTGGCGGTCTGATTTCCGATCAGCAGGAAGCCGCAATCGGACGGCAGGTCATGCAGTCGTTGCGCAGATCCGCTGAGCAGATCAATGATCCGCTGGTCGTGGACTATTTGGCCAGCGTTGTGTACCGATTGGTGCCGTACGCCCCACTGGAAAACCGCGACCTTAAGATGGTCGTCATCGATAGTCCCGCCATTAACGCATTTGCGGTACCCGGCGGCATCATCGGCGTCAACGGCGGCCTGTTCCTCAATGCCGAGACAGAGCAGCAGTTTGCGTCCGTGATGGCCCACGAATTAGCCCACCTGAGCCAGCGCCACTTTGCCCGGCGGATGGAGCAACAGGAAACCAGTGCCCCCATGACGATCGCCGGCATGCTGGCTGGCATTATCCTGTCAGCGGTGACCAAATCCGACGTTGGCATTGCCGCCATCGCAGGCACCCAAGCCCTGGCGGTGCAGAACATGCTGCAATACAGCCGGGCCAACGAGCAGGAAGCGGACCGGGTTGGTCTCGATATCCTGGCTGACGCGGGCATGGACCCGCGCGGCATGCCAGAGATGTTCGAAATCATGATGCGTCAGAACCGCATCCAGGGTGGGCAACCGCCCGAATACCTGTCCACGCACCCCCTGACCCAGAGCCGTATCGCCGACACCCGAAACCGGGCCAGTCAGTATCCGAACAAGGAACACGACGACACCCTGGAATACCATCTCGTGCGCGCGAGGCTCCAGGTACTCTACTCCCAGTCACCGCAGCAAGCCGTGGAAGTCTTCCAGGCCTATATCGACGGACGCGGCGAAATGGCGGAGCCGACGGCCCATTACGGTCTGGCCGTCGCCCATTTGCGCGCTGATCAGCCGGGACAGGCGGAGGCCATCCTTCGCGATCTTCTGGATAAAACGCCGGGGCGCATCACTTATCAAGTCACGCTGGCCGAAGCCTTGATGAAGAACGGCAAGGTCGATGAAGCGATCGCACTGATGCAATCCGCGCTGCACCGCAATCCCGGCAACTACCCTATCCTCTACCAGCTTGCAGCCGCCCAGTATGAGGCCGGCCATGCACAGCAGGCAGCCGACCTCTACACCCAACTGACGAACCAGTTTCCGGATAGCGTCGACCTGTGGCAGAAACTGGCCGACGCCGAAGGTCAGGCCCGAAATATCGTCGGCGTGCACCGGGCCCGGGCTGAATACTACATCCTGATGGGTGACCTGGAAGCCGCCCGCCGACAACTGCAGGAAGCTCAAAGCAAGGTTCCACCTGGTACGCCGGTACGGGAAATCGTGAGCCAGCGCCTATCCCAGGTAACAGACGCACTGGCCCAACGTCGTTAAGGAACAGTCTTTTGGTTCATCGCGGATTAGCGTGACAGGGAGCCGGGGTCGTCCGCACGAGTCATAAGACTATGGGCACCTTCGGCGCCTCAGAAGCTGAAGCATCTGCTACATGCTCGAGTTATCTGGAAATGTAGTCGACGCTTCAGAGGGTGTTGCAAAAGCTTGCGGTATTAAGCCTCTCTCCCCTGGCGGGTGTAGGCGGAAGTGTGCAAACCGGCAACATAGGTAACACCTCAAGCCGGGAACATGGGTTACACAAGTTACGGTATGGGCAAGGAGGACGCGCCCATGCCCTGGAAAGAGACTTGTGTAATGGATCTGAAGATGCAGTTGATCGCGGCCTGGCTGCAGGGCGGGCACGGTGTAAGCGATCTGGCCCGCGGCTACGGCATTAGCCGCAAGACGGCTTACAAGTGGATCAGGCGCTACCAGGAGGAAGGTGCCGGTGGGCTGCAGGAGCGCTCCCGAGCGCCGCACTATTGCCCACATGCAGTGACGGAGGACGTGGCTGAACAGATTGTGGCGATCAAGAAAGTCCATCCCAGCTTTGGCCCCAAGAAGGTTCTGGACCGCTTGCGTGAGCTAGAACCGGCGATGGCATTGCCGGCAGACAGCACGGCCGGTGAGATACTCAAAGCGGCGGGTCTGGTCAAGAAACGGCGCTACAAGCGGCCGTACCCGGCCGACCCGCAACCGTTTGAACTGGGTGATCGCAATAATGCGCTGTGGAGTGTGGACTACAAGGGGCAGTACCGGACGGCCGGCGGGCGCTGGTGTTATCCGCTCACGGTAACCGACAATGCCAGCCGTTATGTCTTGGGCTGTCATGGCGTGAGCGCAACAGACTACGTCCAGGCGAAGCCGATTATGGAATGGGTTTTCCATGAGTACGGTCTGCCGGAGGGGATCTTGTCCGACAACGGGGCGCCCTTCGCCAGTCGCTCAGCAGGAGGTCTGACGCGACTGTCGAAATGGTGGGTCGAGCTGGGCATTGGGGTGCATCGTAGCAAGCCGGGAACGCCCACACAGAATGCCCGTCACGAGCGCATGCACGGTTCACTGAATCGAGCAGTGGGTGGACGGATGCGCGGGACAAGCTTGATGCAGCAACAGACCACGCTGCAGGCATTCCGTGAGGAGTTTAACGAACAACGCAGCCATGAGGCGCTGGGCAGGCAAACACCGGCCAGCGTGTATCAGCCCTCAAGGCGTCGGTACTCGCCCGTGCTGCGCCCGATTGAATATAACGTGGACCAGGCGGTTCGCAACGTTCGTCACAACGGCGAAATCAAGTGGCAGGGCCATCTGATCTACATCAGCGGGCTGTTAGCCAGACATCGCGTAGGCCTGCAAGAGGTGGAGAATGACCGGGTCGAGGTGCGATACAGCACCCATCTGCTCGGTCATATTAACCTCAAAACCGCGCGATTGGAGCCCGCATGCGAGTGGCATGCGGGGGAATAGGTGTAACCCATGTTGCCGGTTCAAAGTGTTACCTATGTTCCGGTTGCACAAAGTAGCGAAGCAGCGCCTTCGCCCGCCGAAACGCCCAAAGCCTCTGGCGGCGGGCTGGGGCGCGGAGCGGAGGTTTGGAGAGAGGGGGACGAGGCAAAGCCTCGCTATAAGTCGGCGCTGGCAACGATGAGCGCCTGACGGCGCTACCCCCTCTCCCCGGCCCTCTCCCGCGAGGGGAGAGGGAGTTTATGACGGTACTTAGGGAGCACCGGCACTTTTGCAATACCCCCTTCAGCTTCGGAGCAGCCCACCGGACTGCCCATTGCCGGAACGCTTTCCGTTACACGGATTCCCGCTATAGTGCGATAACAATTTTTTTGCCGGGGTTAAGAAGAAGTTCGTGCTGCAGGAAACCAGCGTTTTTCCTGCAAACAGACGTTCTACGGAGGAACTTTCACTCCTCCTGGGCAACCTTGTAGTCAGGGAAAGCCCTACCGTCGGTCAGGCGTTACCCGCCGCCTTGAGGTTCATGGATGCAGTGAAGTCCAGCATCCGGCGTAGCGGTCGCAACGCATCCTCACGCAGTGCACCATCGACAAGAACTTCCTGATCCCCCGTGCGCAGGACGTGCAGCAGGTTCTCCAGGCCATTCATCGCCATCCAGGGGCAGTGAGCGCAACTGCGGCAGGTGGCGCCGTTGCCGGCGGTCGGGGCTTCGATCAGCGTTTTGTTTGGCGCCAATTGCTGCATCTTGTAGAAGATGCCGTTATCGGTAGCAACGATAAAGCGTTCGTTGGGCAAGGTCTGGACAGCGTTGATCAACTGGGAGGTCGAACCTACCACATCCGCAATCTCGACGACGGACTCCGGAGACTCCGGATGAACCAGGATCGCCGCATCGGGGTACAACGCCTTCAGGTCCTCGACACCGCGAGACTTGAATTCTTCGTGAACGATGCAGGAGCCATCCCAAAGCAGCATGTCCGCACCAGTCGTGCGTTCGATGTAGCGACCGAGGTGCTTGTCAGGAGCCCACAGGACTTTCTCGCCACGTGAATCAAGATGCTCGACGATGCTCTGGGCGCAGCTCGACGTCACGACCCAGTCCGCCCTCGCCTTAACGGCGGCTGACGTGTTGGCATACACCACCACCGTCCGGTCAGGATGCTGATCGCAGAAGGCGCTAAAATCTTCCGGCGGACAACCAATATCAAGGGAGCATGTAGCTTCCAGCGTCGGCATCAGCACGGTCTTTTCCGGGTTCAGAATCTTGGCCGTCTCGCCCATGAACTTCACGCCGGCAACAACGATGGTGGAAGCAGGATGCTGGTTGCCAAAACGGGCCATTTCAAGGGAGTCCGAGACACAGCCACCCGTTTCCTCAGCCAGACGCTGGATATCCGGATCAGTGTAGTAATGGGCGACCAGCACGGCGTCCCGCGCCTTCAACTCGGCCTTGATCTCGCCCTCCAGACGGTGCTTTTCGTCAGCGCTCAACGAACGGGGCTCCGCCTCGTGCGCGAGATGTTCCTTAACCAGAATTCTGTTGTCGGCGTTTGTCATGGAATCTCGTCTCTCAGTCAATACCCGGTTTCGCCTGCCCTCCGATTGGATCAGCGGAGGCCGGGCTCGCGTCCGGTTACGCGCAATCACGCTTTATCGATTTCTTTGTTTATATGGGCAATACGCCATTATACCACCCCGGATCAGACATTATTTCGTCATAAGCCTATGATAAGGCGAGCCTACCTTCCGCTGCATACAGTGCGCCGCGCTGGAACTCGATAAGCTCAGGAAATACGGATCGAAATTCGACTTCACCTCAGCAAATAACAGGCACAGAACGGTACGGCTCCAACGCTACGTAGATGCCGAAACGTGTGGGAGTATACGGAGAAACCGGGTGTTTACAATTCAGAGGCGCTATAACGAAAAAGGGAGCCCTGCAGGCTCCCTTTTCGCACCAGCACACGCTTGCGTGCTGTTTATGTGGTGGGTCGTGATGGATTCGAACCATCGACCAATTGGTTAAAAGCCAACTGCTCTACCAACTGAGCTAACGACCCGAAACAGTGTGGCGATATGCCAGGCCAGACGATGCTCGACAAGCCTTTCGGAATCAGGTGGTGGGTCGTGATGGATTCGAACCATCGACCAATTGGTTAAAAGCCAACTGCTCTACCAACTGAGCTAACGACCCAAACGAGGCGCATATGGTACGGATTTTTTGCGGGTTGGCAAGCCCTTTTCATAAAGGAAATCGCGCTTCTCCAACAAAAATTCTCTCCGCGCCGGCGACCTGTTTAAAGACTGATCACCTCACGGCCCGAGATGATCAAAGCTTGGTCAGATATTCGCTCGCCAGTTGTGCAGCATTGGAATCCGGGTATTTGCTGGACACGGACTGGAGAGTCTGCCGGGCCTCCTGATTATCGCCCATCCTTGCCTCGGCGACACCAAGCTTGTAGAGGGCATCCGGGGCCTTGCGATGGTCGGCAAAGCGAGTGGCCACGATGGAGAAGGCCTGCTTGGCCTGTTGCAACTGGGGCTTGACCAGATAGACCTCGCCCAGCCAATAGTAGGCGTTGACGGTCAGATCGCCTTCGGGATACTCGGAAATAAACGAATAGAGCCGGTCGATGGCCTGATCGTAGGCTCTGTCGTTACGAATCAGGTCGAGAATGGCATTGTAGGCCGCCTGTTCCTGCTCGGTTGGCTGGCGGTACTCACGGGTATCCTGTTGTTGCTGGGCCGTGGAGCCAGACGCCTCCTGCGGAGCCTCAGACGGTGCTGCAGGCGCTTCCGCCTGCTTTCGCGACAAATCGAGCAGACGCTGGTCCAGGTCGATGTACCGCTCGCGCGATTGTCGTGAGAGCTGCTCGAGCTTGTGCCGTTGTTCTTCGACCTCACCCTGCAGCCGTCGAACCTCCTGCTGCAATCGCTCGATCATGAAATACAGCTCGGCGTTGGCCTGATTTCCGCCCGCCTGCCGGCGCGCTTCGGAATCGGCATTCTGGTAAGCCGGTACTGTCGATTGCGCCAGGGCGCTACCGCAAAGCGATAGCGCCACAGCGGCCATGAGATATCGTCTCATGTGCCATACACCCCATTGCTGGTTTTATTGGTAGATCAGCTCTACACGGCGGTTCTGGGCATAGGCGCTCTCGGAGCTACCCATCGCCGCAGGCTTCTCTTCGCCATAGCTGACGGTTTCGATCTGGTCACGGGATGCGCCGTTCACGACCAGGAAGCGCTCAACGGCCATGGCGCGACGCTCGCCCAACGCCAGGTTGTATTCCTTGGTTCCGCGTTCGTCGCCGTGGCCTTCCAGACGCACACTGGCGCTAGGGTTGTTGGCCAGGTATTGGGCGTGAGCGATCAGCACATCGCGCGCCTCCGGCTTGATTTCAGATGTATCGAAATCGAAATAGAAGGTCGTGATCTTGCGCATGGCAGCCTGTTCCTGCTGCGAAGCGCGCTCGGCCTGGGCCGCACGCTCTTCATCGGTCATGGTGCCTGAAGTCACGCCGTCGGAACCTTCGCCGCCATATACTTCACTGCCGCCTTGCTGGTCGACGGCGGACACGTCGGAACCGTACCCCTCGTCCTGGGTAGCGGTCGAACTACAGCCGGCCATGACGCCCATGGCAACCAGCAGTGCGAGAAACTTCGAATAGGTACGAATCATTTTGTCTTATCCTTGATTGGGTTGCTTAGAGTTTAGCGCTTTATTGACGTCAATTGATAAAGGGAGACCAGGCCGGCTCACGTACATCCCCGTAACGGGATGGCAGGATGTAATTGGAACCACCATCCGCAGAGATGACCGCAAGCACGCTCTTGCCTTCCTGTTGCGTTGCATAGATCAGTAGACGTCCGTTGGGAGCCACACTAGGTGACTCATCCAGTTTGCTCCGGGTCAGGACCGTTTCCTGTCCGGTTTCGATATTCAACCGCGCGATATGGAACGCCGAATCACGCTGATGAACATAGAAGACGTTGTCGCCGTCCGGACCGAAGCGCGGACGGGCGTTGTAACGGCTGCCGAAGGTCAGGCGCCGAAGATCGTCGCCATCGGCATCCATCACGTAGACTTGAGGGCCACCTGAACGATCTGACGTAAAGACAATCTGATCGCCATCAGCAGACCAGCTAGCCTCTGTGTCGATAGCCCAATGATCGGTCAGACGGGTCAGGCGGCGGCTGTCGATATCCATCTTGTAGATTTCCGCATTACCGTCACGGGACAGGGTCATCAGCATGGATTCGCCATCTGGCGACCAGGCTGGCGCTGAGTTAAGTCCGGGGAACTGTGCGATACGCACCCGGTCGCCACTTCTCAGGTTCTGGATATAGATTGCTGGGCGACCGGTCTCGAAAGACACGTAGGCCAGCTTTTGCCCGTCCGGCGACCATGCCGGCGACAGGATCGGCTCGTTCGACTTCAGCCGCACGCGGGTCCGTTTGCCATCGACATCACTGACGTTTAGCCGGTAAACCCGCTGATTACTCTCCATATCCAGGGTGACGTAAGCGATCTTGGTCGAGAACACACCCTTGTTCCCGGTAATGGCTTCGTAGATGCGATCACTGATGTGGTGCCCCAATCCCCGCAAGTTGTCGCTGGACGACGAAGCCGTTCCACCAAGAATCCGCTGCTCGCGGTTAACATCGAACACCTCGAAGCGGGCTTGGACCTTGCCCCCCTCGCCCGGTGAAAGCTGGCCTACGACCAGGTATTTCTGTCCCAGCAATCGCCAGTCACGGTAGAAGACGTCATCCGAGCTCGTCGGCAGGCTCAGCATGCGGCTCGTTTCCAGAGGGTCGAACTCACCGCTCATGGCAAGATCATCGCGCACGATCTGACCGATGTTCTCCGAGACCTGAACGCCGCCGGACTCGCCGAAAGGTACTATAGCAACGGGAATCGCATTCTCCGCGCCCTCGGTTATCCGGATCAGTAGCTCAGCCTGGACAGGCAGGGCCATCAAGCCTGCCAGTATCAGGGTCACAATCACACGCATCATTCTGGGCACCTGTCTCTCTTCGTATTTAGCAACTCGCGCTTAGCGACCTAGTTGCTCTTCATCAAACTGGATCCGGAACGTCCTGAAATAGCTGTTGAAGACCTGCTGGTCCTCAGGCACAGGGAAAGTTTCCACACTGCGCACGGCACTCAGCGCCGAATCATCGAAAGCTTTGCTACCACTGCCCTCGACAATTCTGACAGTCACTAGCTCCCCTGTAGGCAGCAAGGTAATCTCCAATGTAGTCGCCATGTCGTCCGTCGCCGACGACGGGATGTACCATGCATTGGTCAAGCGCTGACGGATCAACGCTTCGTATTTTTCGCTCTCAGACGCCATGCGTGCCTCGCGAGCTCTCGCCGCTGCCGCGGCTTCTTTCCTGGCCTGAGCGGCGGCAGCCTGCTCCTGTTGCGCCTCAGTTGCCAGGGCCGCCAATTGTTCCTCACGGCGGCGCCGTTCTTCCTCCTGACGCTTCTGCTCAGCCAATCGGCGTTCGCGCTCTTCCTGCTCCCGCCGTTGACGTTCGGCCTCTTCCTTGCGCCTTTGTTCCTCGGCTTTACGTTTTTCTTCAGCAGCCTTGGCTTGAGCTTCCTTCCGTTGGCGCTCCTCTTCGGCCTTACGGGCCTCCTCTGCCTCTCGCCGTTCCTCTTCCGCCTTGCGCTGGGCTGCGGCCTTGGCTTCGGCTTCCGCCTTCTTGCGGGCTTCTTCAGCTTTTGCCGCTGCTTCCGCCTGCTTCTTTTTCTCTATCAGCAGCTGCTTCTGGCGCTCCTCTTCCTGGCGGCGTTTTTCCTCTTGCGCCCGCTGTTCGGCCTTCTTGCGCGCCTCCTCAGGATCCGGCTTGGGTTCAGGCTCGGGTTCTGGAGGTTGGGCTTTAGGCTGCGGTGCAGGCTGCGCCTGTGGCGCCTGAGGTTCAGGCATAATCAGCCGGGCCGATATATTCCGCGGCGGCGGCTCATGACTGGGTGTCGACCAGGTCCAGCCCACCAGCGCGAAGAACATGATCGCGGCATGCAATACCAGCGATAATGCAATCGGGCTCTTCCAGGGTGGACGTGCAACGTAGTCGTTGGGCTCGCGTTTATTCTCCAACACAACCGGTTAACCTTGCGGCTCCTCAGTGATCAAGCCGACACTCGTTGCGCCTGCCGTCTGCAGCGTCGCCATGAGGCGCACCACCGTTCCATAGTCGACATTCTCGTCGCCACGTACCAATACATCGCGCTGACTACGGCCGGCCAGTATCTTGCTTACCTGTTGATTCAGATCGCCCAGCGCCATGGGTTCGGATTCTTCGTCGCCGACCTCCATATAATAGGCGCCGTTGGCATCGACAGACACTATGACAGGCTCAACGTCTTTCTGTGCCTGAATAGGATCGGATGTAGTCTCTGGCAGATCGACCTTGACCCCTTGGGTCATCATCGGCGCCGTGACCATGAAGATAACCAGCAGCACGAGCATGACGTCGATATAGGGCACGACGTTGATCTCGGCCATGGGTTTGCGGCGGGGAACCGACGTTATACCTGCGCTTTTCATCGCACCTCACCCCTTTCAGTCGTGAAGTCCCTGCCTGGCAGGGCCCCATGGTTGATCGTATCAGCCGGCATTCAGGCTGCCCGGCCCTTTTCGGAGCTATGCACGCGACGGTGCAGGATGCTGGAGAATTCTTCAGCGAAGGTTTCGTAGTTTTTCAGCAGCGCATCCGACTTGGCCGCAAAACGGTTGTAGGCAATGACCGCCGGAATGGCCGCGAAAAGACCCATGGCCGTGGCAATCAGGGCCTCGGAAATCCCCGGCGCAACCGTCGCCAGTGTAGCCTGCTGAACCTGTGCAAGACCGCGGAATGAATTCATGATCCCCCAGACGGTACCGAACAGGCCGATGTATGGGCTCGTGGAGCCAACCGTCGCCAGGAATGGAAGGTGCGCTTCCAGACGCTCCTGCTCCCGCGACAGGGCAACGCGCATGGCTCGCTGGGTACCGTCCATCACCGCATCAGGGTCCTGGCTTTGCTGGCGCAGGCGGGAAAATTCACGGAAGCCGGCACGGAAAACGGATTCCATACCACTGTGGGGCGTCGGCTTGTTGCTGGCATCACGGTACAGCTGACCCAGATCCATGCCGGACCAGAACTGTTCCTCGAACGCCAACTGGGCCTTACGGGCCTTCTTGAATACCTGGAGACGCTGAAAGATCAACCCCCAGGAAATGACCGACGCCAGCACCAACAGCAGCATGACGAGTTGCACTAGCAAACTGGCGTTGGCTATAAGACTCCAAACCGACAGATGTGACTCCACTTTTTACTCCTGGCTCTTGTCATTGCTGGCCCCGCAAGGCCGGTTCTATTCTGTTTTTTCCTTTGCGCTTTCAGCACCCGCGATCGCCCGCATAGCGTCCGGCAGTGCCCGGGGCCTGCCGGTATCGAGTGCGACACATGCAACTTTCACATCGGCTTCGGTCAGCAGTGCTCCATCTGACTGGCGGATAACCCGCTGGTTGAAGCCCATCCAGACCCGGCCGCATTCCACCAGGTCCGCCGTCACCCATATCTCGTCATCCAGTTTGGCTGGCTGCCGGAAATGGATCGACATTTTCTGAACCACATAGCTGACGTTTTCTTCCAGCCCGCTACGCAGCGCCACACCCTGGCTGCGCACCCATTCGGTACGGGCCCGTTCCATAAAATGCAGGTATCGGGCGTGATAGACGATACCACCGGCATCCGTATCCTCGATATAGACGCGTATTGGCCAACGGAACGAATCTGGGGTTACCGCCATCCTCATGCTCCCTCTTCCGCTTTCGGCGGTGTCACACCGAAATGGAGATAGGCCTGATTTGTTGCCATGCGACCACGCGGTGTGCGTACCATGTACCCCTGCTGGATCAGGAACGGCTCGAGTACATCCTCGATCGTGCCACGTTCTTCACTGATGGCAGCGGACAGGCTTTCGACACCCACAGGACCGCCATCAAACTTCTCGATCATGGCCAGCAGCAGGCGCCGGTCCATGTGGTCGAAGCCCTGATTGTCGACTTTCAGCATATTCAGTGCCAGATCGGCCACTTCTGAAGTAATCACGCCATCAGACTTAACTTCCGCATAGTCACGTACCCGGCGCAGCAAGCGGTTGGCGATACGCGGGGTACCACGGGAACGGCGAGCAATTTCCAGGGCGCCGTCGCCTTCAACCGACACGCCCAACAACGAAGCTGACCGTTTGACGATATGGGTCAGGTCGGCGGTGTTGTAAAATTCCAGGCGCTGTACGATGCCGAAACGGTCCCGCAGAGGCGAGGTCAGCAAACCGGCCCGGGTCGTCGCACCAACCAGCGTGAATGGCGGAAGGTCCAACTTGATGGAACGGGCCGCGGGCCCTTCGCCAATCATGATATCCAGTTGATAGTCCTCCATCGCCGGATAGAGCACTTCCTCTACCGCCGCATTCAAACGATGGATTTCGTCGATGAAGAGGACATCCCCCTCTTCCAAGTTGGTCAGCATCGCCGCCAGATCGCCGGCCTTTTCAAGCACCGGGCCGGAGGTGGTCTTAATGGCAACCCCCATCTCATTGGCAATAATATTGGCAAGAGTGGTCTTACCGAGACCGGGCGGGCCAAAGATGAGGACATGGTCGAGGGCTTCCCGGCGACCACGAGCCGCAGAGATGAAGATTTCCATCTGCTCACGAACCGTCGGCTGACCAACGTATTCGGACAGCAAGGTGGGTCGAATAGCACGATCCTGTACATCTTCAAACGCACTGCTTTGCGGTGAAATCAGGCGATCGGATTCAATCATGGCATTGGTTCGCGGGCATCCGTTGTGTTTAGGAACCTTTGTGCATGTTGGTTGCGGGTTCCCTAATCTGTATTCTGCGGCGACGCTTCAACGCTGTTTGATGTTCATTTTACAAACGCCATTACGACTGTCACGTTACGCTCCGGACAGAATCCATTAACTCATCAATAAAAATGCTAATCAAACCAAGGAATCGGTGGCCAAGTCCAGCAACACGAGCCCTGGACTGCAACAGAGGAATAGAGAATCTCGCGCCAGGTGGCCAGGCACCATTTAGCTGGCCGGGATCATGCTCTTCAGGGCAAGACGGATCATATCCTCCGAGCTCATCCCTTTTTCTGCGACACGGCTGACGGCCTTGGCTGCTTCCTGCGGCTTGTAACCCAAGGTTATCAGCGCGGCCTCCGCCTCGTCTTCCGGCTTATGTACCGGCATGGATTCCGGGCTCGTGGATAGATCCGGCGTTTGCGCATTGATTTGTGGCATGCCTTCCAACTTGCCGAGACGGTCGCCCATCTCGATCAGCAGTCTTTCTGCCGTTTTCTTGCCGACCCCAGGAATCTTGACCAGAGCGGCCGCATCGCGGTTGTCGACACAGCGGACGAACTGTTGTGAGTCGAGTCCGGAAAGAATCGCCAGCGCCATTTTAGGCCCGACACCGTTCACTTTGATCAATAGACGGAACAGATCCCGGTCAAGGCGGGCAGCAAAACCATAGAGGTTATGCGCATCCTCGCGGATGGAGAGATGGGTATAGAGGGTAACGTCCTGCCCGGTCTCCGGCAGATGAAAGAAGGTGGTATAGGGTATATCCAGCTCATAGCCGAGGCCGGCGCATTCGACCAGGACATGGCCCGGCACTTTTTCGATCAGTCTTCCCCGGATCTGTGCTATCACGACAACACTCCCTGCAAACCGCCCCTATTCAACGAGCCGGTACATTATTGTGGTAACCAGACCAGTGTCCCGTCTGGTTAATTCGTTGACCTACTGCGTGTCGCTGGCCGCTCTGGTCAAGGCGACAGGCCGCAGGTGTGGTGGTTCCACATCAAGGACTGGCAACGCAGATCCAGAGCGGCCAGCGCCACGCCCTCCGGGAGCGCCTGAACGCTTTGAGAGCGGTGTTGCGCCAGCTCGATTTGGAACCACCAAACCTTCGCTGCCGCGCCTTGCTCTCAAAGCGTTCAGACGCTCAGTAGATCAGCGAATTAACCAGACGGGACACTAGCTCAACCGCCCCCTGCGGACGCGGCTGCCGGCGGATATACGCCCGATACTCTGGCTCATGTGAGCATGGCAGAGCGCGATCGCCAGGGCGTCGGCGGCATCGGCCTGGGGCTTACGCCCCAGGGACAGGATGCTTTGCACCATGTGCTGGACCTGGGTCTTGTCCGCCCCACCCTTGCCGACCACCGCCTGCTTGACCTGGCGCGCCGAGTATTCGTGCACCGCAAGACCACTATTGGCAGCGGTCACGATGGCCACGCCCCGGGCCTGGCCGAGTTTTAATGCCGAGTCCGGATTGCGCGCCATAAAGACCTGTTCGATGGCAAACTCGTCGGGCCGGTACTGGTCGATCAGGGTGGCAAGACCCTGGTAGATGATCTGCAACCGTTCCGCCATGGACTTCTCGCCCATGCGGATACAGCCGCTGTCCAAATACTCTGTGTGCCTGCCCGCATTGCGAATGATGCCATAGCCGGTAATACGCGAGCCGGGGTCAACGCCAAGGATTATCGACACAACCAGCCCCGGGTTCCGGCGGACCGCCAACCGTCAGCCATTTAACTCGTCCATGATCTCGGCGGGTATGTCCGCATTGGAATAGACATTCTGGACATCGTCCAAGTCTTCGAGCATGTCGATGAGTTTGAGGATGGTTTCCGCCGTCTCCCGATCAAGGGTGACATAGGTCGCCGGCACCATGGTGACTTCAGCGTTATCCGGCGTATGACCCGAAGCAACAAGTGCCTCCTTTACGTCAAGGAATTGCTCCGGCAGGGTCACGATTTCATAGGAGCCGTCGTCCTGCTCCGCCACGTCCTCGGCGCCTGCTTCAAGCGCCGCTTCCATAAGGGCGTCTTCGTCGGTCTCCGGGCCGTAGCTGATAATGCCCTGCTTGCTGAACAGGAAGGCCACCGAACCGTCGGTACCCAGGTTGCCGCCAAACTTATTGAAGGCGTGGCGCACCTCCGCCACCGTGCGATTACGGTTGTCGGTCATGGCCTCGACAAAGATGGCCACGCCATTCGGTCCGTAGCCTTCGTATGTCAGCTCTTCGTAATTGGTATCGTCGGCGCTGCCCGCACCACGCTCGATGGCCCGCTCCATGGTGTCTTTCTTCATGTTGGCGGTGAGCGCCTTGTCGACGACGGCGCGAAGGCGGGGATTGTCGTTGGGATCAGCACCGCCCTGGCGGGCAGCGACGGTCAATTCACGAATCAGCTTGGTAAAGATCTTGCCTTTCTTGGCGTCCTGGGCAGCCTTGCGATGTTTGATGTTGGACCACTTGCTGTGTCCTGCCATGTGTCACTCCAACAGATCTTGTCGCTTCAAGAACTCGTATCGCTGCAAAAATCGACGCGTCACGCCATCGAATCGACGATCCGCCCCAACGTCGTCGTCGGAGCGGAACGTCTCTGCATCAGGCTTTCTTGGAAACCGTTTTCTCGTCTGCCTCGCTCGGCTCCTTGGCCAGGGCTGGCTTGCGCAGACGGATGTGCAGTTCACGCAGTTGACGCTCATCCACTTCACCCGGCGCCTGCGTCATCAGGCAGGTCGCGCTCTGGGTTTTGGGGAAAGCAATCACGTCGCGGATGGACGAAGCGCCGGTCATCAGCATGACCAGACGGTCGAGCCCGAAGGCCAGGCCGCCGTGAGGCGGGCAGCCGAACTTCAGGGCATCCAGCAGGAAGCCGAACTTGGCACGGGCCTCTTCCTCACCGATACCGAGGATACGGAAGACCGCCTGCTGCATGTTCTCGTCGTGGATACGGATCGAACCACCGCCCAGCTCTGTGCCGTTTAGGACCATATCGTAGGCCCGGGAAAGCGCATTGGCAGGTTCCGCCGCCAGATCTTCCGGAGAGCAGGAAGGCGCTGTGAACGGATGATGGATCGCGGTCAGTTCGCCGTTCGAATCTTCCTCGAACATCGGGAAGTCCACCACCCACAGCGGCGACCATTCGGCGGTCAGCAGGTTTAGGTCATGGCCCAGCTTGATCCGCAGTGCGCCCAGCGCTTCGTTGACGACCGTGGTCTTGTCCGCGCCGAAGAAGACGATATCGCCGTCTTCTGCACCAACGCGCTCGATGACCGCCAGCGCCACATCGTCACCCAGGAACTTGATGATCGGCGACTGCAGACCGGCAGCGCCCTGGCCAAGATCGTTGACCTTGATATAGGCCAGGCCCTTGGCGCCGTAGATGCCGACAAACTTGGTGTAGTCGTCGATCTGCTTGCGGGTCAGTTCGCCGCCCTTGGGCAGGCGCAGCGCTGCAACACGGCCCTTGGGATCCTTTGCCGGTCCGGCAAAGACCTTGAAGTCGACGCTTTCGACCAGGTCTGCCACGTCGATCAGTTCCAGCGGGATACGCAGGTCAGGCTTGTCACTGCCGTAGCGCTTCATGGCTTCGGCGTAACTCATGCGCGGGAATTCCGGAAGGTTAACTTCCAGCAGATCACGGAACAGCTCGCGAATCATGCTTTCGGTGATACCCATGATGCCCTCTTCATCGATGAAGGAGCTCTCCAGGTCCACCTGGGTGAATTCCGGCTGACGATCGGCGCGCAGGTCCTCGTCACGGAAACACTTGGCGATCTGGTAGTAGCGATCGACACCGGACACCATCAGCAACTGCTTGAACAGCTGAGGCGATTGCGGCAACGCGAAGAAGGACCCTTCGTGAGTCCGGCTCGGCACCAGATAATCGCGGGCGCCTTCCGGGGTGGCGCGTGTCAGGATGGGAGTTTCCACATCCATGAAGTCATTGCGGTCCAGGAAATTGCGGATGTAGCTGGTCACCTTGGAGCGGAAACGCAGACGGTTGAGCATTTCCGGACGGCGCAGATCGACGAAGCGATAGCGCAGGCGTACGTCCTCGCCCACATCCACGTGCTCATCGAGGGGGAACGGCGGGGTGGCGGCAGCGTTGAGGATAACCAGCGACTTGCACAGCACTTCCACCTGGCCGGTCGGCATATTCGCGTTTTCAGTACCCGCCGGGCGACGGCGAACGCGGCCCTTGATCTGGATAACGAACTCGCTGCGCACCTTCTCAGCCAGTTCGAAACTTTCGGGAGTATCCGGATCCACCACGATCTGGGACATGCCGTCACGATCACGCAGATCCAGGAAGATAACCCCACCATGATCGCGGCGACGATGAACCCAGCCGCAGAGGGTTACGTCCTGATCGATGTGTGATTCGTTGATTCCACCGCAATAGTGACTGCGCATACCCTTTCCCGTTAATCAGTTTTCAGTGTGTTCACAGACTCAGCCGGCGGTGGGCTCAGTCTTGCTCTTGGAGCCGGACTCACCGCCCTTCTCCACCAGATTCTTCTTGCTGCCCGTCTTGAAATCCGTCTCATACCAGCCGGTGCCGGACAGACGAAAACCCGCGGCCGAGATCCGCTTACGGAAAGATTCGGCGTCGCAGGCGGGACACACCTTCAACGGCGCATCGCTCATATTCTGGATAACATCTTTCTCGTGACCGCACGCGTCACAGACATACTCATAAATCGGCATGGACTACTCCCCACAACACAACCAACACCAGCGAACTCACCCCGCTCAGGGCACTCTAACCCCGTCGCACTGGAGCGCTGGTCATATCATCGGAAAACCGCCGAGCCTGCGGAAACGGCGCGATCAACCCTTCTGGGCGTCAGCACACGCTTCTGGAAACTGGCCAGAGCGGGTTCAGCCACGGGAAAGCCACCTGTTTGCTAGCCAAGATCGGCCATCGGCATCCGCCCCCCGTGAAAGGCCGCATATTATAAACATAACCGCCGGCAAAATCAGGCAGGCGAACCAGTGATTTCCATCAATCCGTCTGGCGTGATGGCGAAAACCTTCTTCATGACGGGTAGATGACGCCCTCTCTCGCGAACGGTAACATGTTGTCGCCTGAAAACTGCAGTTGGAGAACGATGTGTCTGCCCGTGCCGAACAAAAACTGAAGACCCGCCGCGCCCTCATGGACGCCGCCTTGCGCCAGCTCAGCGCCGATCGCGGGTTCGGCAGCCTGAGCCTGCGGGAAGTGGCTCGGGAGGCTGGGATCGCGCCCACGTCGTTCTATCGTCATTTCGCCGAATTGGACGAACTGGGCCTGGCACTGGTGGACGAAGGCGGTGTAGCGCTGCGCCAACTGATGCGACAAGCGCGTAAACGTATTGCCCGCAATGGCAGCGCCATCAATACCTCCGTGGACACCTTCATGGAGTACCTGAACAACAACGCCAACCTGTTCCGACTCATGCTGCGGGAGCGGACGGGGGTCTCGAAAACATTCCGGACGGCGATCCAGGCGGAAATCGACCATTTCGTCACCGAACTGGCCGATGACCTGCGACGATTTGCGGAAGAACGGGGCAAGCCGCTTTCCGATGCGCGCATGGTGGCGGAAGCGATGGTAACCCTGGTATTTAACCAGGGAGCCGAGGCCCTCGACGCCACGACGCGGGAAAAGGAAGAGCTGCAGACTAAACTGAAGACCGAACTTAGGATGATTCTGCTGGGGGCACAAAGCCTCGCTCGCCAGAGCGCCAGGACGGCGGGAAGGCGCTAATAAGTCCGGTTCGGTTCCCTGCCTCAGGAAACCGAACGGAAAGCCGAAACCACCGGCACCAGTTTCTTCTGCACCTCACGCAATTCCGCTTCGGTGTACGCCGCAGGCGGCACCACACCCCACACGGGGCCCGGCCACGCCGGATCACTCTCATAGCGAACGACGTGATGTAGGTGAAGTTGCGGCACCATGTTTCCCAGCGCCGCAATATTCAGCTTATGCCCTTCAAAGGCGTTCATCATGGCTTCGCCGATGGCACTGGATTCGCGCAGTAGGCGTTGCTGGTCTGGCGGTGAGAGTTCGTAGAGTTCCCGGACGCCTACCCGCTGGGGGACGAGCAGGAGCCAGGGATAGTTGCGGTCGTTCATCAACCGCAACTCACTTAACTCACTCTTGGCCAACGGGATGGTATCTTCGGCCAGTTTTTCATGCAGGACAAAAGCTTCTGCCCCACTCATAGT
Organism: Marinobacter nanhaiticus D15-8W; assembly: GCF_036511935.1. Classification (NCBI taxonomy): domain Bacteria; kingdom Pseudomonadati; phylum Pseudomonadota; class Gammaproteobacteria; order Pseudomonadales; family Marinobacteraceae; genus Marinobacter; species Marinobacter nanhaiticus. The sequence goes on from NZ_AP028878.1 coordinate 3,079,259, forward strand.
TAACTCCCAGTAGCGGAGAACTGATTCTTACCTCTACCTATAGCGTAGTAGACAAGTCCGTGACGCTCGACCATCTCCGGTGCATACAGGTTACGGCCATCGAAGATCGCCGGATGGGACAGTGTCTGGGCAATGGAAGCGAAATCCGGCGAACGGAATTCCTTCCACTCGGTACAGATCACCAGGGCATCGGCGCCTTTCAGGGCCTGCTCCTTGGTGCCGCACAGTTGTAGTCCCGGCTCATTGTCGTAGATACGCTGGGTTTCCTCCATGGCTTCCGGGTCGAATGCCTGGACCTTGGCCCCGACCTTCCACAGGGATTCCATCAGACGACGCGAAGACGCTTCGCGCATGTCGTCGGTGTTGGGCTTGAACGCCAACCCCCATAGGGCGATCGTCTTGCCTTCTAGCTCACCGCGGAAGTAGTGGCTGACCTTGTCGAACAGGACGTGCTTCTGCGCCATGTTGACGTGCTCCACAGCCGTCAGCAGCTTGGCCTCGTAATCACAGTCACGGGCCGTGCGTGTCAGCGCAGTGACATCTTTTGGAAAACAGGAACCGCCATAACCGCAACCGGGGTAGATAAAGTGGTAGCCAATCCGTGGATCGGAACCAATGCCACGACGTACGTGCTCGATATCGGCGCCCAGACGCTCTGCCAGGTTGGCAATTTCGTTCATGAAGCTGATCTTGGTCGCCAGCATGGCGTTGGCAGCGTACTTGGTGAGCTCGGCCGAACGCAGATCCATGAAGATCATGCGATCGTGGTTGCGGTTGAACGGGTAGTAGATTTCCCGCAGGACGTCCTCGGCCCGCTTGCTCTCGGTACCGACGACAATGCGGTCCGGCTTCATGAAATCGGCCACCGCGGCACCCTCCTTCAGGAATTCGGGGTTGGACACCACGTCGAATTCCAGCTCCATACCGCGCTTGTCCAGCTCGGAACGCACAGCGCCGCGTACCTTGTCGCCGGTTCCCACGGGAACCGTGGATTTATCGATCACGACCTTGTAACCGGTCATGTGTTCACCGATGGAACGCGCCACCGCAGTAACGTACTGCAGATCTGCCGAACCATCCTCGTCCGGCGGCGTGCCGACGGCAATGAACTGAACTTCGGCATGATTGACCGCTTCCGCGGTATCGGTGGTGAACAGCAGGCGGCCCGCCGAGACGTTATGGGTCACGATGGACTCGAGGCCGGGCTCGTAGATCGGGATGATGCCATTGCGCAATTTCTCGATCTTTCCCGGATCGACGTCCATGCACAGCACTTCGTGGCCCACATCCGCCAAACAGGCGCCTGTAACGAGGCCAACATATCCCGTTCCGAAAATCGTAATCTTCATGCAGCTTTCCTTTTAAACGTTCTAGATTCGCAAATCCGTTTAGCGTTTCTGACGAGCTTGCCAGATCTTTTCCCAGGCCAGCGCATTCCCCACAATCGTGTCGAGTTCGTCGTAATCGGGTTGCCAACCCAGGGTTCTTGTAATCTTTGAATTATCAGCCATCAGGGCTTCAGGATCGCCAGCCCGGCGGTCGGTTTCCTTGACCGGGAAATCGCTGCCGGACAAGCGTTTCACCACATCGATCACTTCACGCACGGTGAACCCACGGCCGTAGCCGCAGTTCAGTACTTCGGACTGACCACCGCGTTTCATGTAGTCGAGAGCCATGACATGAGCCTTGGCCAGATCTTCGACGTGGATGTAGTCGCGGACGCAGGTGCCATCGCGGGTGTCGTAGTCGGTACCAAAGATCTGCATACCGTCGCGTATCCCGTTGACGCATTCGCAGGCCACTTTGATCAGGTGCGTGGCTTCCGGCGTCGCCTGTCCCAGGAGCCCATCCGGATTGGCACCCGCCACATTGAAGTAGCGCAGTATGACGTAGTTCAGCGATGAGGCTGCCGCCAGGTCCATGATCATGCGCTCGCTCATCATCTTCGACGCCCCGTAGGGATTGATTGGCGCCAGGGGCATATCTTCCGTAAGGACCTGTGCATCAGGCATGCCATAAACCGCTGCGGTGGACGAAAACACCATGTAGGGCGTCTTGTACCGCTCGATGGCCTTGAGCAGATTGAGGGTATTACGGGTGTTGTTACTGTAGTATTTCAGCGGATTGGAAACGGATTCCGGCACCACAATGTTCGCGGCGAAGTGCAGCACTGCCTCAAAATCGTGCGCGCCGAAGAGTTCGTCCAGCGCACCTTCATCGGCGACATCGCCAACGACCAGCTCGCCATGGGTTACGGCCCAGCGGTATCCCGTGGACAGGTTGTCATAGACCACCACATCGTGACCGGCCTCGCCGAGCTGGCGTACGACATGACTACCAATGTACCCGGCTCCGCCGGTGACCAGAACTTTCATAGCTTTCCCTTTCCGTCATTGCCTGCTATTTCATCCGGCATCATCCAATGCCAACAGGCTTCGTTTTATGGTCCAGACGGCCTTGGCGCCTGGGCGCTACACTTCCGTCTTGCCTTTGCTGCCCTGCGCCGCGCTGCAAAGAAGTCGCTGATAACCTCGCTGCACCGCTCGGCCTGTACGCCACCCGTTGTGGCCACACGCCAGTTCATCGCGTCACTATCAAGTATCTGCGCGGAAGACTCAACCGCACCAGCCTTGGGCTCGGTAGCGCCATAGACCAGCCGGGAAATACGCGCGTGGACTATGGCGCCCGCACACATGGTGCAAGGCTCGATGGTGACATAGAGGGTGGCGCCGCTCAGACGGTAGTTGCCAACACGGCAAGCGGCATCGCGAATGGCGCGAATTTCAGCGTGCGCCGTAGGGTCGCTGCCGGAAATGGGTGCGTTGAACCCGGCTCCGACTTCCCGCCCCTCCAACACGACGACGGCCCCAACCGGCACTTCGCCGATTGAGGCCGCCTGGCCGGCCAATGCAAGCGCACGATCCATCCAGCGCGCGTCCTCACGCGCCTGATCAACCGTTTCCGCTACTGCCATCGTCGCGCCTACTCCTTCAACCGTGGGCTAGCCGTTTATCGACCGCATCACTCCCATTCGATCGTCGCCGGTGGCTTGGAGGAAATGTCGTAAGTGACCCGGGAGACACCGGAGATCTCGTTGATGATACGGTTGGATACTGTCTCAAGCAGCTCGTACGGCAGTCGGGCCCAGCGGGCCGTCATGAAATCGATGGTCTCGACGGCACGAACCGCAATCACATATTCATAGCGCCGCGCGTCACCGACCACCCCCACGGACTTCACCGGGAGGAATACGGCAAACGCCTGGCTGACTTTATGGTACAGGTCGGCGCGATGCAGCTCTTCGAGGAAGATAGCGTCGGCGCGGCGCAGGATCTCGGCGTACTCTTTCTTCACCTCGCCCAGGATGCGGACTCCCAGACCCGGTCCCGGGAAAGGATGCCGATAGAGCATGTCGTATGGCAGCCCCAGCTCCAGACCGATACGACGCACCTCGTCCTTGAACAACTCGCGCAGGGGTTCGACCAGCTTGAGCTTCATGGTTTCCGGCAGACCACCGACATTGTGATGGGACTTGATCACGTGGGCCTTGCCGGTTTTGGAGGCGGCGGACTCGATCACATCCGGATAGATGGTGCCCTGGGCCAGCCAGTTCACGTCCTTGATACGACCGGCTTCCTCATCAAACACGTCGATAAAGGTGTTGCCGATAATCTTACGCTTCTGCTCCGGGTCGCTGACGCCCTTGAGCTTGTTCAGGAACAGATCCTCGGAATCCGAGCGGATGACCTTCACGCCCATATTGCGCGAGAACATGTCCATGACCTGGTCGCCCTCGTGCAGGCGAAGCAGACCGTTGTCCACAAATACGCAGGTCAGTTGGTCGCCAATCGCCTTGTGCAGCAGGGCTGCGGTAACCGACGAGTCCACACCACCGGAGAGTCCCAGCAACACTTTCTCGGAACCCACCTGCTCACGGATCTGGCGGATGGCGTCGTCGACGATCTGGGCCGGCGTCCACCAAGCTTCACAGTTGCAGATATTCAGTACGAAGTGCTCGAGGATGCGCTTGCCCTGCAGGGTGTGCGTCACCTCCGGATGGAACTGCACACCGAAAAGATTGCGATCCAGATTCTGCATAGCAGCGATAGGCGCGCTTTCCGTGGATGCGAGCAGCTCAAAACCTTCCGGCAGGGTGACGACCTTGTCGCCGTGGCTCATCCAGACATCCAGTAACGATTCGCCCTGCTCGGTGAGATGGTCAGTGATGTCCTTAAGCAATGGACCGCCGGCGCGGACTTTCACCTGCGCATAGCCGAATTCCCGCTTCTCGGAACTCGCCACCTTACCCCCGAGCTGCTCAGCCATGGTCTGCATGCCGTAGCATATGCCGAGGATTGGCAGGCGGCCATCAAACAGGCCTTCCGGCGCACGCGGCCCGCCCAATTGGGTTACCGACTCAGGACCACCGGCAAGGATAATACCTTTGGGATTGAACTCTTCGATCTCCCCGAGGGAAACATCGAAGGGGCGGATTTCACAGTAGACACCGATCTCGCGCACCCGACGGGCGATCAGTTGGGTGTACTGGGAACCGAAATCCAGGATCAGAATACGGTGGTCATGAATGTTTTGAACCATGAAATCCTCAACTCAGAAAATGCAAACGGGGCGCGAGAACACTCCCGAACCCCGGATCATCACAGCCCTTCGGGCCGCATTCTATAGCAACTGGCTGCGCTGATCTTCTTACAGCCTCTTAACCGATTTGCACCGTAGGTGCGACTCGATCAACCAACCCGATAGTTAGGCGCTTCTTTGGTAATGGTCACGTCGTGGACGTGGCTCTCACGCATGCCCGCATTAGTGATTCGGGTAAATTGCGGACGGGTACGCATTTCATCCATATTGCGGCAGCCGGTGTAACCCATGGAGGCACGTACGCCACCCATCAGTTGGTGAACGATGGCGCGCATCGGGCCCTTGCAGGCAACGCGGCCTTCGATACCTTCCGGCACCAGCTTCTCGACGCCTTCGCTGGCATCCTGGAAGTAACGGTCACTGGAGCCCTGCCCCATCGCGCCCAGGGAGCCCATGCCGCGATACGCCTTATAGCTACGACCCTGGAACAGTTCGACTTCGCCCGGCGCCTCATCGGTACCCGCCAACAGACTGCCGACCATTACACTATATGCTCCGGCCGCCAGCGCCTTGGCCAGGTCGCCTGAGAAACGAACGCCACCGTCGGCAATCAACGGTACGCCACGATCTTTCAATGCGGCTGCAACGTTGGAAACCGCGGAAATCTGGGGCACACCGATACCAGCAACGATACGCGTGGTGCAGATGGAACCGGGACCGATGCCGACCTTCACTGCATCCGCACCAGCATCCGCCAGCGCAATGGCCGCTTCGGAAGTCGCGATGTTGCCACCGATCACCTGGACTTCCGGATAGGTCTGCTTGGCCCAGCGGACACGCTCGATGACGCCACGGGAATGGCCGTGGGCCGTATCGATTACGATCACGTCGACGCCGGCTTCCACCAGGGCTGCAATACGCGCCTCGGTGTCGCCACCGGTACCTACCGCAGCGCCGACGCGCAGGCGGCCCTGCTCATCTTTACAGGCCAACGGATAGTCCTTGGCCTTCTGGATATCCTTGACGGTGATCAGGCCGCGCAGCTCGAAGTTGTCGTTGACCACCAGCACCTTCTCGATGCGATGACGGTGCAGCAGGTTCTTGACCTCGTCCAGACTGGCGCCTTCGCGAGCGGTCACCAGCTTTTCCTTCGGAGTCATGATTTCCGCCACCTTGGTGTCCAGGCGGCTTTCGAAACGGATATCGCGACCCGTGACGATACCCACCAGGTCACGACCATCAACGACGGGCAGACCTGAAATACTGTTGGCGGCGGTGATATCGAGCAGCTCACGTACGGTGGTATCGGGTGATACCGTAATGGGGTCCTTGACCACACCACTCTCGAACTTCTTGACCTTGCGGACTGCAGCAGCTTGCTGCTCGACAGACATGTTCTTGTGAATGATGCCGATACCGCCTTCCTGAGCCATGGCAATCGCCAGCTCGGAGCCGGTTACGGTGTCCATGGCGGCGGAAAGGAGGGGGATATTGAGTGAAATACCCTTTGTCAGCTGCGTCTCAAGGCTGACATCCTTGGGCAGGACTTCGGAGTAACCGGGAACGAGGAGGACGTCATCAAATGTCAGGGCTTCTTCGGCAATACGCAGCATGGGACCCGCCTTAATTTAACGTGCTAAATTTCCGGGAGGCCTGTCCTGAAAACCCCGGCACTGGAAACCCTTGCAGTCGAGACAGCGTGCGCCAGGTCCGGCAGAAATCAGGGATATCAGAAAAACGAAACGCCCCGGCGCCCACCAGAAAAAACGACCGAAACAGCCGATATTATGGAGGATCCGCCAGAGCGCGTTTATCATCGCTCCCTTTAATCGATCTATTATATGGGGGACGGGTTGGACAGTAAACCTGCAATCTTCCCCGTACTCTTTGCATGTTTTTGAAATTGCGCCTTTTTTGCCGTTACCAATCTTCGGAAAATCCCTATATTTTATGGATATAACCGCTTCAGCCGCCCGTCCTCGCGCCCTGTCCGTCAGCGAACTCAACCATCAGGTTCGTCACCTGCTGGAAGTCAGCTTCCTACAAGCCTGGGTTGAAGGGGAGCTGTCCAGCTTCTCGCGCCCCGCCTCCGGCCACTGGTATTTCACGCTCAAGGACGCAAAATCCCAGGTCCGCTGCGCCATGTTCAAGGGCAACAATCAGCGCGTGGGAAAACCGCCGAAGGAAGGTGACCAGATCCTGATTCGTGGCAAGGTCACGCTTTATGAGAGCCGGGGTGACTACCAGATCATCGTTGAAAGCCTCGAACCGGCCGGCCTGGGGGCGCTGCAGCAGGCGTTCGAGGCACTAAAGCAGAAACTCCAGGCGGAGGGTCTGTTCGAAGCCGAACGCAAGAAGCCCATTCCCACGCTCCCGCGCCACATCGGTGTAGTCACCTCGCCTACCGGTGCAGCAATACACGACATCCTGACCGTGCTGAAGCGGCGCTGCCCGGGTATCCCCATAACCCTTTACCCGACCGCCGTGCAAGGCCAGGGTGCCGCCGACGAAATCGTAGCCGCCATTCGCAACGCCGAACGCCATGGCGTCGCAGATGTACTGATCATCGGCCGTGGGGGCGGTTCGCTGGAGGACCTCTGGCCTTTCAACGAAGAAAAGGTGGCCCGCGCGATTGCCGAATGCGCGCTCCCCACCGTGAGCGCGGTCGGTCACGAGGTGGATTTCAGTATTGCCGATTTTGTCGCCGACCTGCGTGCACCAACGCCTTCCGCTGCCGCTGAGCATCTGGCGCCTGACCAATCTGGTTGGGTACGCACCCTCGAACAGCAGCTGCATCGCCTGGAATCGGTCATGAACCGGCTGCTGCGCGATATGCGCCAGCAACTGGGACACCTCAGCCAGCGCCTACGTGATCCGCGCCGCGAACTGCAGATCTACCAGCAACGCCTGGACGAACTTGAGAGCCGCCAACTGGGCGCAATGAGACAGCAGATACAGCAACTGAACCAGCGGCTGGGCCATGATCAACAACGGCTGGCCGCACAGAGCCCCGGGCGCTTGCTGGCCCAGCGCCTGGAACACATCGCCAATCTCGGCGATCGCCTTAGACGGGAGGTGCATTGGCAACTCAATGACCACCGCGAGCGCCTGGCTCACGCCTCGCAGTCGCTACACCTGGTTAGCCCCCTGGCCACTCTCGATCGGGGTTATGCCATCGTCGGTACCGATAAGCAGCCGGTCGTGCGGCAGGCATCGGACCTCTATGCCGGAGATGGCATTACGGCCCGGTTGGGCAAGGGCCATATCGAGGCTCTCGTAACCGCGGTGCATCCCGGCGATGAACCACCAAACTCCTCAAACCGAAAGCTATAAGCAACCAGGGCCTCGGATCCAGTCTGTTGGCTACTCTGCGCGTCTTGAAGGAACTGGCCAGAGTAGCCAACAGACTGGATCCGAGGTCCCTTAGCCCATGGTCTAGTAGCGGGATGAAAACAACCACCTAAAGTGGGGGAGAGCATCCGGGAAGCGAGCGTCGCAGTCCTTCCCTGCGGAATATCTCCTTGCACTTTTCGATAACAAGAAGGCCCGCAACCATCGGGCCAACAATAAACGAGGTGGTTCCATGAGTTATCGCGATGAGTTCCGGCAGTCTATCCACGACCCGGAAACCTTCTGGAAGGACAAAGCCCGACTGATCGACTGGCATCGCCCGCCCGAGAAGATCCTCACCCGCACCGATGAATACACCTACACCTGGTTCGAGGATGGCGAACTCAACACCTGCGACCTGGCCCTGGACGCCCACTTACGCAACGGGCGCGGCGAGCAAACCGCGCTGATCTACGACTCACCGGTAACGGGTCAGCAGCAGAAATTCAGCTACACCGAGCTTCACGCTCGTGTCGCCCGCTTCGCTGGCGCATTGCAGGATCGCGGGGTGACCAAGGGCGATCGGGTGATCATCTATATGCCCATGATCCCGGAAGCGGTGATGGCCATGCTGGCTTGCGCCCGTCTCGGCGCCGTTCATTCCGTGGTTTTCGGTGGCTTCGCGGCCCACGAGCTGGCCGTGAGGATTGACGACGCGACGCCGAAGACAATCCTCACCGCCTCCTGCGGTATCGAAGTTCAGAAGGTCATTCCATATAAACCCCTAGTGGATGCGGCCATCGACAAGGCCGAACACAAGCCCGAGTGCTGTATCGTCCTCCAACGGGAACAGGTGGCGGCGGACCTGAAGGACGGCCGCGATTTTGACTGGAGCGAACTGGAAGCCAACGCGGAGTCGGTCGACCCGGTTCCCGTCAACGCCACCGATCCGCTGTACATCCTGTATACCTCCGGCACGACCGGCAAACCCAAGGGCGTGGTCCGGGACAACGGCGGCCATGCCGTTGCCATGCGCTACAGCATGGATCTGGTCTACGGTGCGCGACCAGGAGACGTGTTCTGGGCCGCTTCCGACGTTGGCTGGGTCGTAGGCCACAGCTACATCGTCTATGGTCCGCTCATTACGGGCTGCACGACCATTCTCTATGAAGGCAAGCCGGTCAAGACACCGGACGCCGGCGCCTTTTGGCGCGTAGTGGCCGATCACAAGGTCAACATCCTGTTTACTGCTCCGACCGCGTTTCGCGCCGTGCGCAAGGAAGACCCGGAGGCGGATGCCCTCGATCGTTACGATATCAGCTCGCTCAAACGCATCCTCTTGGCCGGCGAACGACTGGACCCTCCAACTTACGACTGGCTCCGGGACAAAACCGGCCTGCCGATCCTCGATCACTGGTGGCAAACGGAAACCGGCTGGGCAATCTGCTGCAATCCGGTTGGCATCGGCATGATGCAACCGAAGCCCGGCTCAGCCACCGCACCCTCCCCCGGCTACGATGTGCAGATTCTCGATGTCGACGGCTCGCCGATGCGTCGAGGCGATCAGGGTCAGGTCGCAATCAGGCTGCCGTTACCGCCCGGATGCCTCAGCGGTATTTGGGGAGATCGGTCCCGGTTTATCAAGACCTACCTGGAGCCCCTACCGGGCTACTACCACTCTGGAGATGGAGGCTATATTGATGACGAAGGTTATGTCTTCATCATGGGCCGCACGGACGATGTGATCAACGTCGCGGGCCACCGCCTGTCCACAGGCGAGATGGAAGAGGTCGTTGCCTCCCACCCCGCCGTTGCCGAGTGCTGCGTCATCGGCGTGCATGACGAACTCAAAGGCCAGCTACCGATAGGGCTCGTGCTACTGAAAGATGGAGCAACTATCGAGCACGACGAACTCGAGGATGAGTTGGTCGAGATGGTGCGGGAGCATATTGGTGCCGTTGCGTGCTTCCGCCGGGCCATGATTGTCGACCGCTTGCCCAAGACCCGTTCAGGCAAGATTTTGCGACGCGTACTGCGCAGTATTGCCGACGGAGAAAAATATTCCGTCCCATCGACGATCGATGATCCGACGATCCTGGACGATATCAAGGACCGCTTCCGTCATTAAATTTACGCCCGCGGAGCGTCAAACAGGTCATTTTTTAGACACAAAAAGCATCTAAAATTCAAACAACAAGACACCAAACTTACAGCTAACTATCAGGAAAACAGGTATTAGCTTTCTACCCAAACGGTCAAAAACCGGGTGTCGGACAACCTGAGAATTAACTTATGATAGGCCGGAAATCACTGTTTTTCCGGCTAAAATTTTTCTTTGACGGACCCTTGACACGGTCTATACTGAATTTGCTGTGAAAGGCAGCGGTATTCAGTGAAAGCGTTACCACGGTCGGCTTGAATTGCTCTGCGTTGGTCCCTTCCCTCAGTACTCTCTGTAATTCTCAGCAATCCGCTTCTTCATGACGAAGAGGCAGTCCGTTGCGGGCTTAAATCTCAGGAATACAGGAAAGATTCATGTCAGATACTAAAACCGGCCACGTCAAGTGGTTCAACGAATCCAAAGGTTTTGGCTTCATCGCTCAGGAAGGCGGCAGTGACGTATTCGTTCACTACAGCGCAATCAATGCGTCTGGCTTCCGTACATTGAACGAAGGCCAGCAGGTTCAGTTCACCGTGACCCAGGGACCGAAAGGCCCCCAGGCCGAGAACGTTACTCCGGTCTGATTAGAGCTTTATCCCGCCAGCCACGGTTTGGCATGGCTGGCACACAAAAAAGCCGACACATTTGTGTCGGCTTTTTTCGTTCACTTGACTCGTCCTGAAATAGCTTGCTACGTGGCTCAGGCAGTACTCTCGCGAGCCTTCTCAGGCGCGGCGGCCACCACGTGGTTGGCTACCGCCGACAATAGAGCCTGCAGGGTGGCGGATGTCGTATCTTCAGCCAGGGCTGCCGCACTGTGCGGAGCTCCATCGACCTGGATACGGATACATGCCATGGCATTGGCGTTGGTCCCTTCACTCAAGGCGAACTCTTCGTAAGCTTCCACCGCCAGCGTGACACCGAAACGGCGCTCAAGCGCTGCAGCTACGGCTTCCACAGCCCCAAGACCTTCACCGGCCAGCTGGAGCCGCTCCTTCTCACCGAACTCGATAGACGCTGTTACGCCATCGTCCGTACGATGCAGGTCATAGGTGCGCAGCCGCCATTCCGGCCGAACCGCCAGGTACTTGTCCTCGAACAGACGGTGGATGGTGTGGGAATCCACCTCCCCACCCTCGGTTTCCGCCGCCTGTTGGACCACCTTGCTGAATTCGATCTGTAGCCAACGCGGCATGGAAATCTTGTAGTCACGTTCCAGTACATAGGCGACACCGCCTTTACCGGACTGACTGTTGATGCGCACCACCTCCTCGTAGCGACGCCCCAGGTCCCGCGGGTCGATCGGCAGGTAGGCAATCTCCCACTTGTCACCTTCCTTGTACTTGGACAGGCACTTGCGAATGGCATCCTGATGGCTGCCCGAAAAGGCAGTAAACACCAGCTCGCCGGCATACGGATGGCGTGGGTGGGTTTGGATTTCAGTACAGGCTTCAACCACATCCGTGATTTCAGCCATGCCGGACAAGTCGAGCGTGGGGTCGATACCCTGTGAATACAGGTTCATGGCCATGGTGACCAGGTCCATATTGCCCGTGCGCTCGCCGTTGCCCATCAACGTGCCCTCAACCCGGTCAGCACCGGCCATGACTGCCAGCTCGGCAGCCGCCACCGCACAGCCCCGATCGTTGTGGGTATGGACGCTGATCTGGATATGCTCACGGTATTTGACGCGATCACAGATCCACTCGATCTGGTCGGCGAATACGTTAGGCGTCGCCATTTCCACGGTCGCGGGCAGGTTGATAATGACTTCCTGGCCCTGATCCGGACGCCAGACATCATTCACCGCATCGATCACCTCGGCGGCAAAATCCAGCTCGGTTCCGGTGAAGCTTTCCGGCGAGTACTGGAACGTCCAGTTGGTGCCCGGCTGCTTCTCGGCATGTGCCTTGACGATACGCGCGCCGTTGACGGCAATCTCGCGGATACCTTCCCGGTCCATGGCGAATACTTTTTCGCGCTGGACCGTCGAAGTGGAATTGTAGACGTGAACGATCGCATTCTTCGCGCCCTCCAGGGCTTCGTACGTTCGTGCGATCAGTTCCGGGCGCGCCTGGGTCAGGACCTGGATACGGACATCATCCGGAACACGATTTTCCTCGATCAATTTGCGGCAAAAATCGAAATCCGGCTGACTTGCCGCGGGGAAACCGATCTCGATTTCCTTGAAACCCAGCTTGACCAGCAAGTCGAACAGACGCTGCTTCTGCGCCACGGTCATGGGTTTGACTAGCGCCTGGTTGCCATCCCGTAGGTCAACGGCACACCAGGTGGGCGCCTGTTGGATGACCTGGTCGGGCCAGCGGCGATCCGTCTTGCGAACCGGCTGGAAGGCAACGTATTTGCGATGATCAAATCCCATAACGATTCCTTGCTGAGTATTTTTAACGGAAACGAGCCCGTCTGCTGACGCTGACGGGCCTTGTGATGCCCTGCGGCTTGTGGCCCGGACAGTCCGTGACGACAACAGATCCGCCGATAAGCGATCGAGTCGACCGGCAACGTGAATAGCTTAGGCTATTCACCACGCAATGTGCTTGCTAATTTTCTCCCGGCATGGCCAATATTGGAAACATCTGCCAAATTTTAGCGAAAAAATAGCGATTGCTGCCATGAAAGACGAAAAGCTGATCAAACTGGACAGAACAGACCGCAAAATTCTGGAAGAACTTCAACGGCACGGGGAACTCAGCAACCAGGAATTGTCGGAACGGGTCGGTCTGTCGCCCTCGCCCTGCTCGCGGCGGGTCAAGGCGCTGGAAGACGCGGGGATCATCGTCAGGCGAGTGACGATCCTCGATCACAAGAAACTCGGGTTATCGCTGACGGCCATTATCCTGATCGGCATGGACCGGCACACACCAGAGCGGTTCGAGGCTTTCGAACGCCAGGTGAACGAGTATCCGGAGGTTCAGGAATGCTACCTGATCACCGGTCAGGATGCGGATTACATGCTCAAGGTGGTGGTGCCGGGAATGGATGACTACCACGAGTTCCTGCTGAACAAGATCACAAGAATCCAGGGCGTTTCCGGCGTACACTCGAGCTTCGTGCTACGCCGTGTGATCGATAGCACGGCGCTTCCACTAGGCTATCTGTAATCGAAAGTATGAGACAGGCTGTAGCCGAAACAATGGTTCAGGGCCGCGGGACCGGTGGTTGGCCAGACTGTTCGACCCAGATCAGGTCGTCCACCGGATAGCCAGCCTCGCGCGCCTGGTCCACTAGCCTGTCTTGTACCTCCGGATCCATCTCGGGGGTGCGCGATAACAGCCAGAGGTAGTCGTGGTCAGGTCCCGTCACCAGGGAGTATTGGTAGTCTTCCTTGTCTAGCGCCATCACTACGTAGCTGGCATAGAACGGCCCGAAGAACGATACCTTGAGATGCCCCACGTCCCGCGCCCCGACAAATTTGGCAACACCTTCGGCCTGCTCCCACTCGCCACTTTCGGCATTGAAGCCCTGATTGAGTACGTCGATCGTTCCATTGTCCTGCAGCGTGTAGGTGGCCTGGACGTAGCTCAGTCCGTCCTCGAACGGGTGCGGCAGTCGGGCGATCTCATACCAGGTACCAAGATAGCGCTGGGGCTGGAAGCCGGTAACCGGCTCAACGCGCTCCGGGATACCGGTGCAGGCCCCCAACAGGAACGCAACGACCACGAGGCCGAGCGCGCATAAACTGCGAACATGGTGGAATAAGTGCTTCAAGCTGCCCCCTGAAAAAGGCTGGTTTTAAGATTTCTCGTCGATCAACTGATCCAGATACGCCCGCACCATCAGTTTCAGTTCACCCAGCAGCACGCTGGCCTCGTCCTCGGGCAGCGTCACCGCGAGCCGGAGCAAACTGCCGCAAGCCCGCGGCAACATAATACTGGCCGACCAACGCCTGCCCGCCGGCAGGTGCGGGAACTGGCGAGCCAGGTAGTGGTGCAGATCGGTGGCATTTGCCCGGAGTTCGCGCAGGTCGAGATCATGCAACTCCGGCATGGCTTCGACGCCGGACCAGATCGCCTTGTAGGCCGGCTCATTCCGGTAAAATTCGAAGTACACGTCGAGCAGCACTTCAACGATGGTCTCCGGACCAAATTGATCGAGCCGGGACTTGAGCATCGCTTCCAGCTTTTCCACATGCCGCTCGGCAATGGCCTTCACAATAGCCGACTTGTTGGGAAAGTAGCGGTACAGGGACGCAAGCGACATGTTCGCACTGCGCGCAATGGCGGACATGCTGGTGCCGTCGACACCGTGCTCGTGGAAGATCAGGGTGGCGTGTTCCAGAATGGTTTCAACGCGCTCCCGACTACGCGCCTGCAAGGGTTTGCGGCGCGGCGAGATACTGTTGCGTTCGCTCATGCTGACAGGGAACCTCTGGTTAGGTCTCGGGCGTAGAGCCCCGTCTCTATCTTACACCCGGCACAAGGCTCAGGCGGGCAGCGCGTAGCTGCCGGTCACATGGGCGACCAGTCGTTCTTCCTCGCCGGACATAAGGCGGACTTCGCAGAACGCCAGGCGGCGCCCCATCCGCAGGACGACAGCCTCGGCCACCAGGTCGGCAGGCGCGGGCTTCTGCAGGAAATTGATATTCAGGTTACTGGTCACAGCCATCTCCACCTTGCCCAGAGAGGCCAGAATGGCAGCGTACATGGTCGCATCGGCCAACGCCATCTGTAGCGGGCCGGAGAGCGTACCACCGGGACGTACGAAGTTATCCGCAAATGGCACGATCGCCCGCGCGAAGCCGTCCCGAACATCTTCCACCGTGAAACCGATATCTTCCGCCATGGGAACACCGCCCCGGATCAGGGCCTGGACTTCACTGGCACTCAGGGTCATTCACTCTCTCCCGCGGAAACTTGCTTCTCAGCGCCATCGCGCCGCCTGTACGTAATCCTGTTGGCTCCGTACAATAACGGGCTTATTGAATCATAGGAATACTTTACCGGGCTTTCACGCGGCTTCGCATTCGGCAACGGGCGTAAGCCGGTAGAGACTCCACCGACCATTCACACGCTGGACACGGACTCCGAAAGATGCGCGCAAGCCGTTATCTGATCGCCACACTGAAAGAAACGCCGGCCGATGCCGAAATCATCAGCCACCAGCTTATGCTCCGCGCGGGCATGATCCGCAAACTCGCCTCCGGCCTCTATACGTGGCTGCCACTGGGCCTGCGCGTGCTGCGCAAGGTCGAACGGATCGTGCGTGAGGAGATGGACAAGAGCGGTGCCCAGGAAGTGTTGATGCCAGCGATCCAGCCGGCGGAACTGTGGCAGGAGTCCGGACGCTGGGAGCAGTACGGCGGCGAACTGTTACGCCTGAATGACCGGCATGGGCGGGATTTCTGTTTCGGTCCTACCCACGAAGAAGTCATTACCGACATGATCCGCAACGAGCTGAAAAGCTACAAGGAACTGCCGGCAAACTTCTACCAGATCCAGACCAAGTTCCGCGACGAACGCCGCCCCCGCTTCGGTGTGATGCGTGCCCGTGAATTCATCATGAAGGACGCGTATTCGTTCCACATCGATAAGGATTCCCTGGACGAGACCTACCAGGTCATGCACCGGACCTACTGCAACATCTTTGATCGCCTGGGCCTGGACTATCGCCCGGTTCAGGCCGATTCCGGCGCTATCGGCGGCAGCGCGTCCCATGAGTTCCATGTGCTGGCGTCTTCCGGCGAAGATGCCATCGCCTTCAGCACAGGCGGCAAATACGCCGCGAATATCGAGAAGGCCGAGGCTGTGGCTCCGGCTGGCGAGCGCCCTGCTCCATCAGAAGACATGAAGGCGGTGGACACCCCGAACCAGCGCACCATCGCTGATATCGCCGCTTTCCTCAATGTCGATGCGACCCGTACTGTGAAGACCTTGCTGGTCAAGGGCGAAGCGGACGAAGAAGGTAAATCATCTCTGGTGGCGCTGATCCTGCGCGGCGACCACGAGCTTAATGAAATCAAGGCGGAAAACCTGAAAGGCATTGCCGAGCCCCTGACCATGGCAACCGACGAGGAAATCGAGGCGGCCGTTGGTTGTAAGGCGGGCTCCATTGGACCGGTCGATATATCGGTTCCGGTCATCGTCGACCGCAGCGCGGCACACCTGGCCGATTTCATCTGTGGGGCCAATAAACAGGACGTCCACCTGACCGGCGTCAACTGGGGTCGCGACGTGGAACTGGGCCGTGTGGAAGATCTGCGCAACATCGTCGAAGGCGACCCCAGCCCCGAAGGCGACGGCCACATGGAGATCAAGCGCGGCATCGAGGTGGGCCATATCTTCAAGCTGGGCAGCAAGTACAGCGAAGCGATGAATGCCACGGTGCTGGACGAGCATGGCAAGTCGGCCATCCTGGAGATGGGCTGTTATGGCATTGGTGTCTCGCGTATCGTCGCAGCCGCCATCGAGCAGAACCATGACGAGCGCGGCATTCTCTGGCCGGCAGCCATCGCGCCGTTCGAAGTGGCCGTGGTGACATTGAACGCCCACAAATCACCGACGGTCATGGAAGCCGCTGAGAAGCTCTACGACGAGTTGCGTCATGCCGGTCTGGATGTACTGCTGGACGACCGCAACGAGCGGCCCGGGGTGAAGTTTGCCGACATGGAACTGGTGGGTATCCCGCACCGCATCGTCGTTTCCGATCGCGGCCTCGGCGCTGGTACGCTCGAGTACAAGGGGCGCAGCGATGCGGACAAGCAGGATATTCCGGTAGACGAGGCGCTGCCGTTCCTGATGAAGGCCCTGTCCCGCTGATCCAACATTCGCGGCCATCTAAGCCCCTCGCCCCTTGCGGGAGAGGGGCTTGGGGAGAGGGGAACCGAGGCGCCAGACTCGGCCAGGAGGCGTATAGGGGCTCAAGGGGCGCCTTGCGGCGCCTACCCCTCTCCCCGGCCCTCTCCCTCAAGGGGAGAGGGAGTTTACCTGTGCAAACCGGCAACATAGGTAACACCTCAAGCCGGGAACATGGGTTACACAAGTTACGGTATGGGCAAGGAGGACGCGCCCATGCCCTGGAAAGAGACTTGTGTAATGGATCTGAAGATGCAGTTGATCGCGGCCTGGCTGCAGGGCGGGCACGGTGTAAGCGATCTGGCCCGCGGCTACGGCATTAGCCGCAAGACGGCTTACAAGTGGATCAGGCGCTACCAGGAGGAAGGTGCCGGTGGGCTGCAGGAGCGCTCCCGAGCGCCGCACTATTGCCCACATGCAGTGACGGAGGACGTGGCTGAACAGATTGTGGCGATCAAGAAAGTCCATCCCAGCTTTGGCCCCAAGAAGGTTCTGGACCGCTTGCGTGAGCTAGAACCGGCGATGGCATTGCCGGCAGACAGCACGGCCGGTGAGATACTCAAAGCGGCGGGTCTGGTCAAGAAACGGCGCTACAAGCGGCCGTACCCGGCCGACCCGCAACCGTTTGAACTGGGTGATCGCAATAATGCGCTGTGGAGTGTGGACTACAAGGGGCAGTACCGGACGGCCGGCGGGCGCTGGTGTTATCCGCTCACGGTAACCGACAATGCCAGCCGTTATGTCTTGGGCTGTCATGGCGTGAGCGCAACAGACTACGTCCAGGCGAAGCCGATTATGGAATGGGTTTTCCATGAGTACGGTCTGCCGGAGGGGATCTTGTCCGACAACGGGGCGCCCTTCGCCAGTCGCTCAGCAGGAGGTCTGACGCGACTGTCGAAATGGTGGGTCGAGCTGGGCATTGGGGTGCATCGTAGCAAGCCGGGAACGCCCACACAGAATGCCCGTCACGAGCGCATGCACGGTTCACTGAATCGAGCAGTGGGTGGACGGATGCGCGGGACAAGCTTGATGCAGCAACAGACCACGCTGCAGGCATTCCGTGAGGAGTTTAACGAACAACGCAGCCATGAGGCGCTGGGCAGGCAAACACCGGCCAGCGTGTATCAGCCCTCAAGGCGTCGGTACTCGCCCGTGCTGCGCCCGATTGAATATAACGTGGACCAGGCGGTTCGCAACGTTCGTCACAACGGCGAAATCAAGTGGCAGGGCCATCTGATCTACATCAGCGGGCTGTTAGCCAGACATCGCGTAGGCCTGCAAGAGGTGGAGAATGACCGGGTCGAGGTGCGATACAGCACCCATCTGCTCGGTCATATTAACCTCAAAACCGCGCGATTGGAGCCCGCATGCGAGTGGCATGCGGGGGAATAGGTGTAACCCATGTTGCCGGTTCAAAGTGTTACCTATGTTCCGGTTGCACAACCCCTGAGGCCAGTTAGTTGGCGCCATTATAATACTCTCGAACGGCTTTCAGGCTCCGCTCAGCCGATGGCTAAGATGGGGTCCAGAGCTTCAACGCTTGCCTCGAGCAAGGCGCAAACCGCATCCGGATCATTCGTCCGCTTAACCTTGCCCCAGCAGATCTCAGCCTCCTGATACTCTCGCCGGGTATAGTTCAGCCATTGTTTGATACGCCCCGTGGCGTAACGCGGTTCCAGGAACGTTTGCAACGTGCGGCAGTAATCCACCAGCAACTCCACCACCCCTGACCACGGCAGATCGGCTACGGGCCTGCCTTCCTGACTGGCCTTGATCTGCGCCGCCAGGTCCGGCCGGGCAACCAGGCCACGGCCAATCATGACGTCATCGCATCCGGACACCTCACGGCAGCGCCAGTAATCCTCCACCGACCAGATGTCGCCGTTGGCAATAATCGGCGTAGCGACGCGCTCCCTGACCCGAGCGATTTCCTCCCAATAGGCGGGCGGACGGTAACCGTCCACTTTGCTGCGGGCATGGATGCAGATTTCGCTTGCGCCCGCCGCTTCCAGAGCTTCGCCACACGCAACGCCCATGGACCGGTCGTCGTAGCCCAAGCGCATCTTTGCGGTGACCGGGATCTCCACGGGGACCGCAGCTCTGACGGCAGCCACCAGCGCATGCATCAACTCAGGCTCGCGCATCAGTACGCAGCCGCCCTTGTGTTTGTTGACGGTTTTGGCCGGGCAGCCGAAATTGATGTCCACCTGCTGCGCACCCAGCTCGACGGCACGAAGGCCATGCAGTCCCATCATATGCGGGTCGGAACCCAGTAACTGTATAGCTACGGGCGTGCCCGCTGCGGTACTACAACCGTTATGAAGCTCGGGTGCATACTTGTAGAAGACGCGGGAGGGCAACATGCCATGGGTGACCCGGATAAACTCGGTCACGCTACGGTCGATGCCGCCTACGCCCGTGAGCAGTTCACGGATATACGAGTCGACCAGGCCTTCCATGGGGGCCAGGATAATGCGCATGGTTGCTCCCGGTATGAATTGATCAGGAAATGAACGGGAGCGGATTGTAAGGAAATTCGGGAAAGGATAATAGATCGGGAGATACCGACGCCCCGTCATAGCGAGGGCGTCGGATCAGCTTCAGGCCTGCACGTCGAAACGATCGGCGTTCATCACCTGGGTCCAGGCTGCGACAAAGTCCTTCACGAACTTCTCGCGGTTGTCGTCCTGGGCGTACACTTCCGCGTAGGAGCGCAGGATGGAGTTGGAGCCGAAGACCAGGTCCACCCGGCTCGCGGTCCACTTCACTTCACCTGTCTTGCGATCCCGGATCTCGTACTGGTTCTCCCCAACCGGCTTCCAGGTGTTAGCCATATCGGTGAGGTTGACGAAGAAATCGTTGGTCAATACACCGACCCGGTCCGTGAATACGCCCTGCGCGTTGCCGCCATGATTGGCTCCCAGCACTCGCATACCCCCGATCAGCACGGTCATCTGCGGCGCGGTAAGCCCCATCAACTGAGCGCGGTCGAGCAACAGCTTTTCGGCGGGTATCGTGTAGTCCCTCTTCAGCCAGTTACGGAAGCCGTCATGAGTCGGCTCGAGGGGCTCAAAGGAGTCCGCATCAGTCATTTCGTCAGTGGCATCGCCACGTCCCTTCAGGAAGGGGACGTCCACCTCCACACCTGCGGCGTTCGCGGCCTGCTCGATACCCACATTGCCGGCCAGCACGATCACGTCCGCCACGCTGGCGCCCGTCTCGGCAGCAATGCCGCCCAGTACGTCGAGTACCCTGGCCAGACGCTCTGGCTCGTTACCTTCCCAGTCTTTCTGGGGCGCAAGGCGGATACGGGCACCATTGGCACCACCGCGCAAATCAGAGCCGCGGAACGTACGGGCACTGTCCCACGCCGTGGTGATCATGTCCTGGACGCTCAGGCCACTAGCCGCAATCCTGGCCTTCACCGCGTCGACATCGTAGTCCTGATTGCCGGCCGGGATCGGATCCTGCCAGATCAGGTCTTCCTGGGGCACATCCGGGCCGATGTAGCGTACCTTCGGTCCCAGGTCACGGTGCGTCAGCTTGAACCAGGCGCGAGCGAATACGTCGCTGAAGTAAGCCGGGTCATTGTAGAAGCGCTCGGAGATCTCGCGGTAGATCGGGTCCATCTTCATGGCCATGTCCGCGTCGGTCATGATCGGGTTACGGCGGATGGACGGATCTTCGGCGTCGACCGGCTTGTCCTCTTCACGGATATCCACCGGTTCCCACTGCCAGGCACCTGCCGGACTTTTCTTCAGCTCCCAGTCGTAGTTGAGCAGCAGATGGAAATAGCCGTTGTCCCACTGGGTCGGGTTGGTCGTCCAGGCCCCTTCGATGCCGCTGGTCACCGCGTCGCTGCCGATACCACGGCTGGTGTGATTGTTCCAGCCCAGGCCCTGCTCTTCGACGCCCGCGGCTTCCGGATCCGCGCCAACGTTGGCGGCGTTGCCATTACCATGACACTTGCCGACCGTGTGGCCGCCAGCGGCCAGAGCCACGGTCTCTTCATCATTCATTGCCATGCGGGCGAAGGTGTCCCTCACATCTGCTGCGGTCTTGAGCGGATCCGGGTTGCCGTCGACACCTTCCGGGTTGACGTAGATCAGTCCCATCATCACTGCCGCAAGCGGGTTCTCCAGGTCACGCTCGCCGGAGTAACGACTCTTGGGATTATCGCTGGTCGCCAGCCACTCGTCTTCGGAACCCCAATAGATATCCTCTTCCGGGTGCCAGATATCCTCACGGCCAAAGGCGAAGCCGAACGTCTTCAGCCCCATGGACTCATAGGCGATTGTGCCGGCCAGGATCATCAGATCGGCCCAACTGATCTTGTTGCCGTACTTCTTCTTGATTGGCCACAACAGACGGCGAGCCTTATCGAGGTTGGCGTTGTCCGGCCAGGAGTTCAGCGGCGCAAAACGCTGGTTGCCCGTGCTGGCGCCGCCCCGGCCGTCCGCCATCCGGTAGGAACCGGCTGAGTGCCAGGCCATCCGAATCATCAGGCCGCCATAGTGACCCCAGTCCGCCGGCCACCAGTCCTGGCTGTCGGTCATCAGCGCGGTGACGTCCCGTTTCAGGGCTTCGATATCCAGTTTTTTCAGCTCGGCACGATAGTCGAAGTCCGCACCCATTGGATTGGTCTTGGTGTCGTGCTGGTGCAGGATGTTGAGATTCAGTGCATTGGGCCACCACTTCATGTTGGTTGCCCCTGAGGTGGTGTTGGCACCGTGCATGACAGGACACTTGCCACCAGTACTGCTGTTCTGAGACATATTGCTCTCCGTTTCTACTACTTGCCGTTTCTACTGCTTGGATCGTTTTTGCTGTTTTAACGGGCCAGGGCGTAATTCCCGTAATAGGTCACAAGGATGTCGAAGACGCCGAGAACGTATGTGGGTAGACGAACCTTTTGAGACGACATCGGACAACTCCTTCGCTGGGGAACGAGAAAAAGGTTATCCGCGGCGTTGCATGAGATGAAATTAATTAAAAATAGGTTCGTAAAAGCTTTTATCTATAATTAAGCGCAATAGCGACTGGAAAATTGATAGGCGCGCTTTATCCCAGGCGCTCTACGGAAGCGAACTTTCCCTGGTCGTCGAACAGGATGCGGAAGGACCCGTGAATGCCGTGACGGAGGTAAAAGCGGGAGAGGATTCGGGCCGGAAATCGCACGGAGCGACCATCCCGGGATGTGGTGTGGACGTCGGTTGCGGTGCCGTTATAGAGCTTGACCCACTCGTCCGGGCTGATGTGAATGTCCACGATGATCTGTTGCATGGGCTGGGGCGTTGTGTCCGGGTGCGGGAAGATCGGATATTCAGGGATGGGTGTTGCCGCTAACAATACCCGGAAGATGAGGAGGATAACGCCTCCCCCTCATCTTCTGGTAGCAACGTTAGTTGGACAGGTCCAACAGCAACCGGTTAAGGCGGCTGACATAACTGCCCGGATCCTTGAGCTGTTCGCCACTGGCCAGGGTCGCCTGATCGAGCAGGACCGCCGCAAGGTCAGTGAACTGCTCGTCCGATTTTTCCTGCTCCAGTCGCGCGACCAGCGGATGATCCGTGTTGATCTCGAAGATCGGCTTGCTCTCCGGCACCTTCTGGCCGGCGGCTTCCATGATCTTCTTCATCTGGGCGCCCATATCATAGTCGCCCACGACAAGACACGCCGGTGATTCGGTCAGGCGGTTAGTGACGCGAACCTCCTGGACCCGATCGTCCAGCGCGGTCTTGATCCGCTCCAGCAGGCCTTTGTGGGCCTCGGTCGCTTCTTCCTGGTGCTTCTTATCTTCCTCGGTTTCCACCTCGCCCAGGTCGAGTTCGCCACGGGCCACATCCTGCAGCTGCTTGCCATCGAACTCGGTGAGGTAACCCATCATCCACTCGTCGATGCGATCGGACAGGATCAGCACTTCGACGCCCTTCTTGCGGAAAATCTCCAGGTGCGGACTGCTCTTGGCGGCGGTGAAGTTGTCAGCCGTGATGTAGTAGATCTTGGTCTGTCCGTCCTTCATACGACCGATGTAGTCGGCCAGGGAGACGTTCTGGGCAGGCTCGCCGGTGTGGGTCGAGGCGAAGCGTAGCAGACCGCCGATCTTCTCGCGGTTGCTGAAGTCTTCCGCCGGACCTTCCTTCATCACGGTGCCGAATTCGTCCCAGAACTTCTGGTACTGCTCCGGCTCCTTCTTCGCCAGCTTGGCCAGCATGTCGAGTACCCGCTTGGTCAGCGCGGTCTTGATGTTCTCGACGGTGCTGTCGTTCTGCAGGATTTCCCGGGAAACGTTCAGGGACAGGTCGTTGGAGTCCACCACCCCCTTCACGAAACGCAGGTACAGGGGCAGGAACTGCTCGGCGTGATCCATGATGAACACGCGCTGGACATACAGCTTGATACCACGTGGCGCTTCGCGATTGTACAGGTCGAACGGCGCGCGTGCCGGGATGTACAGCAGGCTGGTGTAATCCAGCTTGCCCTCGACCTTGTTGTGGGACCAGGTCAGCGGGTCTTCGAAGTCGTGGGCGATGTGCTTGTAGAAGCCCTTGTACTCCTCCTCCTTGATCTCGGTACGCGGCAGGGTCCAGAGCGCGGTCGCCTCGTTGACGGTCTCGTCTTCGGCTTCGCCCTCCTTGTCGTCCTCGGATTCGGCTTTCATGACCACCGGGAACGAGATATGGTCGGAATACTTCTTGACGAGGTTACGCAGGCGCCAGCCATCGGCGAATTCACTGGCATCCGGCTTCAGGTGCAGGACGATCTGCGTGCCACGTGCGGGGCGCTCGACGGACTCGATGGTGAATTCACCATCGCCGGTGGACTCCCAGTGCACGCCGTCCTCAATCGGTGTACCCGCGCGACGGGTGAAGACTTCCACCCGGTCGGCCACGATAAACGCGGAATAGAAACCCACCCCGAACTGGCCGATCAGCTTGCTGTCCTTCTTCTCGTCACCGGTGAGCTGACTGAGAAACTCCGCAGTGCCAGAACGGGCGATCGTGCCCAGGTTCTGGATGACATCGTCACGGCTCATGCCGATACCGTTATCGGTCAGGGCGACGGTATTGGCTTCCTTGTCGTAGTCGAGGCGGATCTTCAGGTCCGGCTCGTTCTCGAACAGGCTGTCGTCCTTCAGGGCGGCAAAGCGCAGCTTGTCTTCAGCGTCCGATGCATTCGAGATCAGTTCCCGCAGGAATATTTCCTTGTTGGAATACAGCGAATGGATCATCAGGTGAAGCAGCTGCTTCACTTCGGTCTGGAAGCCCAGAGTTTCTTTCTGCGTTTCGACCGTCATGGCGGATCTATCTCCTTGCTCAGTACCACAGTGTTATGTGTTAAACACAATGTTGCTTATGGGTGGGCCGACCCCGGGATCGGCCACACCAGGTCTGGCAAAGGAGATTGGGGCGGCCTGCCCCATTTCAAGACTTTGGGGCGATTGCCTGATCCTGCCGCCCGAATAGTTACTATTCGGGCGGCAGGGGCGACTAGTCTTCGAGCAGAAAGTGAGCCCGCGCCGTGGCGATAGGCTGGGTGCGGGACTTCTGCCAGGCCGTGACCTGAACGTTGGCCACACGGTTGCCCTGCCGCGTCAATCGGCACTCAGCGTAGGTTTCCCGATCCAGCCCGGCACGCAGGTAATCCAGTGAGAAATCCACGATCCGCGGCATGCGCAGCGCATCCTGGGACATCATCAGGTAGATCGCGGCGGAGAGTTCCATAAAGCCACCAATCACCCCACCGTGGATCGCTGGCAGGATGGGGTTGCCCAGATTTTCTGCCTTGCGCGGCAGCCGGAAAATAAGGTCGTCACCAAAGCGGTCGCAGGCCAGGCCGATGGTTTCGGCATAGGGAATGCTCGAAAGCAGGCGGGAAAAGTCGCCGCTCTCCTGGGTGTAACGCAGGACTTCGGGATTGGTCATGCCTCACCTCCGGTAATCAGGTCACGGTAGGCCTTCGGCGTGGCTTCGCGGCCAATACGCATGAAGGTGGCCACACAATTGGCGATCGTCTGACCGTCGGTCTCCTGGTACGCCTCGCAGCGCGTAAAGATGATATTTCGGGTTACCCGATAGGCTTCGGCACGGGCGAACACCGGCTGATCCGGTTCTGCCGGGCGCATGTAGTCGACCCGCAGATCCAGGGTTGGACAGAGTTCGAAATCATCGAGGGCACAGATCACGACGGAGCCGGACGCAGTATCCATCAGCGTGGTGATCGCACCGCCATGAATGACTCGGGTTTCAGGATTGCCGATGATCTTCTCGCTGTAGGGCAAGCGAAGCACCAGATGATTCTCCCGCGCTTCAGTCGCCTCGATACCCAGGGTTCTCACCTGGGCCAGCGTCTCCAGGAACCGGGTAACCCGGCCAAATCGAATGTCGTCTGTCATTTACCAACTACCTTTAAGGGCGCACTTACGCCTCCGCTTTCTCGTCCTGCCTGGTCGCCGGCTCCTCGAATACCTTGCCAGACCGCAAGGCAACCAGCGCGTCGGAATGGAATTCCCGGCGATAAAGGACGAAAACCACGAAACTGGAGGCAAAGATGAACAGCACCGGATGGACGAACCAGGTCACAATGCCGAGCGCATAATAATAGGATCGCAGCCCAAGGTTAAATGCATCGCCCGCCAGGCTGCAGACGTTGGCCGAACTCTGGGCAAAGGCCTCTCTGGCCGCCGGCGACACCTTATTGTCGTCGCTAAGCGGAGCGCCGCCGACCATCACCGCCGCGAAGTTGTACATACGCATGGACCAGGTGAACTTGAAGAAGGCGTAGACAAACACCAGCATCAGCACCAACAAACGGATTTCCCAGACAATGCGGCTGCTGGAGCTGGCGAAGGGCAGCGTACCGAACACTTCCATGATTTCCTGAGTGTAGCCCATGGCTGTCAGTAAACCGGCCAGGATCAGCAGGCAGCTCGACGCAAAGAAGGCACCGTTGCGTTCCAGATTTCCCACGACACTGGTGTCGGCAATACGATTGCCGCGCAGCAGCATGCCGCGCATCCAATCCCGGCAATAGAGGTCGAGCGTATTGGACAGGCAGGGCCGCACATGCGCCTTGCGGCGTGAATATTCGCTGTAGCCGATCCAGCAGACCAGAAACCAGACCAGAGCGATCAGGTCGAGGATGGGTATCATTCGCCAACTTCCGGAGGGTCAATATTCAAGAGGATTGATACCTGATAATACCGACCGGCCAGCAGGGCCGCCATTCTACGAGAGTCGACGATCCCTGACCCAACGCTCGACGAATGGCACGGGTAAACGGGTGTTCAAGCTCGATAATCCCTAACTATGTTATAACCTGAACCTGTCCGTTAACTGATCATGGAGTGAACCGTGCGTTTGATCTTTCCCTGCAAAGTGGTCATGGCCGTGCTGCTGGCCATGGTATTGGCCGGGTGCACCACGAATCCGGTCACCGGCGAGAGTCAGCTCGCCCTTATTTCGGAAAGCCAGGAACTGTCGATGGGCGCTGAGCAATATCAACCCACCCAGCAGGTTCAGGGCGGCAAGTACTACATCGATCAGGAACTTACAGATTACGTGAGCTCCGTCGGCCAGAAGCTGGCCAAGGTCAGCGACCGACCCGACCTGCCCTACGAATTTACCGTCCTCAACAGTTCGGTGCCCAATGCCTGGGCCCTCCCCGGTGGCAAGATTGCCATTAACCGTGGCCTGCTCACCGAATTGCAGAACGAAGCACAGTTAGCCGCCGTGCTTGGGCACGAGATCGTCCATGCGGCGGCACGTCATAGTGTCCAGCGTATGCAGCAAGGCATGCTGCTCAATGCCGGCATTGCGGGGCTGGGCCTGGCCGTCTCGGATAGCGACTATGCAGGACTGATCATGGGCGGCGCTGCCGTAGGCAGCCAGTTAACCATGGCACAGTACAGCCAGAGCCATGAGTTGGAGTCCGACCATTACGGCATCGAATATATGGTCGAGGCGGGTTATGACCCGCAGGCCGCGGTAGAACTGCAGGAAATCTTTGTGAAGCTCTCGGAAGGCAACTCGGCCGGCTGGGTCGACGGTTTGTTTGCCTCTCACCCGCCGTCAGAAAAGCGTGTGGAAGAGAACCAGGAACTAGTCGACCAGATGGGCAATCCCAAAGGTTACCTGGGCAAGGAAACCTACAGCGAAAAACTGGCTTACCTGCGCAGCAAGCAGCCCGCCTATGAGGCCGAGGTCAAGGCGCGCGAGCTGGCGAAATCCGGCGACATGAATGCCGCCCTGGCCAAGATCAACGAAGCCATCAAGATCGAACCCAAGGAGGCGGCATTCTACGCCCTGCGTGGCCAGATCCTGAGCGAACAGGGAAAGGACGACCAGGCCATGCAGGATTTCGACAAGGCCGTCAGCCTCTACCCGGAAATGTTCAGCTACCGCATCAACCGTGGCCTTGGCTATCTCGGCAATGAGAAGTTGGACGCCGCTGAGACCGACCTTAAGGCCGCCAACGATGTGGTGCCCACTTCCATCGCCTTCTTGCGCCTGGGCGATATTGCCGTGCAGCAAGGCCAGCTCGAGGAAGCCGTCCAGTACTATCAGGTCGCCGCTGACTCAAGTGGCGAGATTGCCGAAGAGGCCCGCAGGAAGCTGGCGCAACTCACCCAGGGCTGACCGTCATCCCACCGTATCCGGCTCGCATCCGGCGAGCCGGTCCTTCCTCCGATTGGCAATGACCTCCTCCTTTTAAGTATGGCGCCGTCTCCAGAGTTCACGGAAAGGGACCTCTCCTTGAATGCGCTTAATAGCGGTCAACGGGCACCCAATACCAAGTGACTTTGAAAAGGGGCCATCGCTAACGGCCCAATACGACATCACAGGTTACAGGTTGACCAGTTGACTTCTAGAGCAAAAGCTCTAAAAATCGATATGACGTAAAACAACAAGGCGGGTAAACCATGATCGCCACACGACTCAGACCCATGGCCATCCAGGCCCGGCGTATATATGTAGAGCTCATGTTCCAGGTAATGGGCCGTGCCCTGCAGGGTATCAGCGAGGTTGATAAGACGGCCCAGGACGAAGCCAGGCATTTGCCCGACGGCTTCCTGTTCGAAATGCTTGTGCGTCCAAAGGGCCCCCGGCTGGTGGTGGAACATCTCGGTAATGGACGCTTGCGCTACGTCGGGACAGGTTCACCACGGCCGGTGGACCTGTCGATTCAGTTCAAGCATATCGCCCATGCGTACCTTGTCGTTTCCTTCCAGGAAAAGACATCCGTGGCCTTTGCCAACGACCGGATGCTTGTGGATGGCGATATCGGCTACGCGGTGCGTATGACGCGCATCCTCAACCGGCTTGAGGCGTTCATCCTGCCCAAGCTGATCGCCAAGCGGGCGGTAAAGGAATACCCGAACAACCTGAAGCTGCCGGAGAAGGCGCTCAGCGCCGCCCGCATTTACCTCAAAGTTGCGACCCATTTCTTCGATACAGCGAGGGCTTCATGAGCCAGTCTTATTACGAGTTCTTCTGTCCGGTCAAGGTCATTGCCGGCAAGGCAGCGCTGGAACACATTCCTTACGAACTCTCCGGCGTGGCCGCCACCCGTACCCTGCTAATTACCGATAAAGGCGTTCGTGCAGCGGGCCTGCTTGAGCCGGTACTGGAGGCCTGTGAGGAAGGCGGCCAGGATATCGTCAGCATCTACGACGACGTGCCTCCGGATTCCTCCACCCACGTCGTCAAGGCCATCGCTGACATCTACCGCGAAGAAAAATGCGATTCGATCATTGCCGTTGGGGGAGGCTCATCCATCGATACGGCAAAGGCGGTTAATATCCTGGTGTCCGAGGGTGGTGACGACCTGGCTGCGTACGCCGGGGCGGGCGTTCTCAAGCGGCCACTGAAACCGTTCCTGGTAGTGCCGACGACCGCCGGCACCGGCTCCGAAGTGACTGCAGTCGCCGTCATCGCCGACACGGAAAAGTCAGTCAAGCTCCCGTTTACCTCTTCATTCCTGTTGCCGGACGCAGCGATCATAGATCCACGCATGACGCTCACCCTGCCGCCACATATCACCGCCGCGACCGCCATGGATGCGATGACCCATGCTACCGAAGCCTTCACCTGCATGGCGAAGAATCCATTGAGCGACGCTTACGCCACCGCTGCAGTGAAGAAAATTAGCGGCAACCTGCTAACGGTCATGGAGAATCCCAAGGACGGGGACGCCCGCCTGGAGCTGGCGCAGGCGTCAACCATGGCAGGCATTGCCTTCTCCAATTCCATGGTCGGACTGGTCCACTCACTTGGCCACGCAACGGGTGCGATCTGTCATTTACCCCACGGCCTTTGCATGAGTGTCTACCTGCCCTACGTGCTGGAGTACAACCTGGAGACGATCCGCGAACCTTTGAGCGAGCTGCTGATCTACATGGCCGGTCCGGACGTCTACGCCACCACGCCGGCAGCCCGCCGTGCGGAGGCCTGCATTTCGGAGATTCGTAAGTTGCGGGACGAACTCTACAAGCGCGCCAAGCTGCCGCGCACGCTGCAGGAAACCGGCCAGGTGACTGAGGACCAGCTCGAACGCATTGCCCGCCTGGCACTGGACGACGGTTCGATCATGTTCAATCCAAGAGAAGTGACGCTGGACGACGCCATGGCCGTGCTCAAGCGTGCCTGGGGCTGAGCAAATTTAAACCAAGTCGAACAGGGTGTGATCAACGGTCTTTCGTCACACCTTGTTCGCTGATTCGAAACGTGATTTTTACAATAAAGAACGAGACTGAGTCCTAAAGCTTCTGGCAGAATACATCTTCGTGCACGGACGCAAAATCAGGAGTCTCTGGTTAACTTCTCGATCTTCTCGACTGCTCTGAACGACAGGCGATCCAAGAGTTAATCAGGCGCAAACTCCTAGATGCACACACCTGCCCGCTGGCCGACCCCACGACGGAGAAACGTGGCGCGACCTCGGGTTTTTTGCTTTCTGGGCCGACTGTTCATGCTGCGTACCTTGCTACTTATCTCCGCCACGGGACTCTTCCTGTTACTGGGATCCGCGTCCGCCACCTTTGCAGCGGAGGCCCCCGTGCTCCGCCTCAACGTTTCGCCTCAGGGCTACCCGCCCTACACCATCGTTGAAGGCCAGGAAACCTCTGGCATTATCTGGGATGTTGCCCAGCGTATTACCGAACGGCTGGGCTATCGACTCGAAGCCTACAAGATTCCCCGCAAGCGTGTGGACGATATGCTGCTCGAGGACTATGTCGACGCCACAGCCCGGGCTAAGGAGTGGACAGATCGTCCAGAGCGCTTCGTATTTACCGACCCGATCGTCCGTGTGCGGGAAGTTTTCTTTACCTTGGGGGAAGACAAGTTTGTCTACGATGGACCGGATGATATTGGTGGCAAGACAATACTGACCCACCTCGGCTACAAATACCCTTACCTGCTTAAGATGTTCGAGAGCAAGCGCGCTCATCGCTTTGATGTGCCGCAGGACAAGGATATTTTCAGCTACCTGCTGCATGGTGACGACAACTTCGATCTCGCCATTGCCGACAAGCTGGTGGGCCAGTGGATCATCCGCAAGAACGGCTGGCGCGGCAAATTTTCAGCCAGCGATAAAGCCCTGACCGATTTCGGGCTCCGCCTGATGCTTCGCCCGGAAATGAACGGGTTCGCCAAGAAATTCAATGCCGAACTCGCCACCATGAAGTCCAGCGGCGAGCTCGACAGGATCATGGACGCCTACCGTTAAAAGCACCCGGGACGTCCGCTTCAGGAGTTCCCGAAAGGGATAGCGGACGTCCGTACCCAGTTGATCACCGCTACCGGGTCGTCACTCCAAACGGCGCAAGAGCAGCATCGGCGACACCCGGAGCACCGGATTGAGCTGCCAGCGACCGAACAGCGCAAGCACCACCGCACTGATCAGCGGCAGACCGATGACTACGTTCCAATGCCACTGGAAGGTGCCCTGGAACATCCGGTATTGCAGGGCCCACACCGCCACTTCCGCCGCCAGCACTCCGAGGATACCGGCAAACAGCCCCAAGAGGGCGAATTCCAGCATGGTGCTGTTGACCAGTAGACGCTGGCGCCCGCCCAGGGTCCGCAGCAGCGCACCTTCCCGTTGCCGATCCTGTAGCGTAGCACTCACCACCGCTGCCATGACCACGATTGCAGCCGCCAGGATCAGGGCCAGGATGGCCTCGATAGCCTGGGTCACTTGCGCCACGATTTCCCGGATGCGTTCGATGATATGATCGATCTCCAGCACCGAGATCGTGGGGAACTCGCGGGTGAACGCATTCAACAGTTCCTTGCGCTCAGGCTCCAGGTGAAAGCTGGTAATCCACGTCGCCGGCATACTCTCCAGCGCACCGCCAGGCGGAAATGCCATGTAGAAATTCGGTTTCATGCTGTCCCACTGAACGGTGCGGATGCTCTTGATCGGTTCGGTGATCTTCTGTGAGCCAATGGTGAAGCCCAGCACATCGCCGACTTTCACCCCGAGCCGGTCCGCCAGCTCCGCTTCGATCGACACGCCCTCGGTGGTGCCCGGGGCAAACCACTGCCCCCTGACGACACGGTTGTCTTCCGGCAAATCGTCCATCCACGTGAGGTTCAGTTCGCGGTTGAGCGCATTCACATCCCGATCCTTGCTGACGGCCTCGCGCACCGGCTGGCCGTTGAGCTCCGTCAGGCGGCCACGCACCATCGGGTACAACGTATCCGTGGTCAGATCATGGTCGGTGAGGAATTCTCGAACATCGTCGACCGCATCCGGACTGATGTTGATCAGGAAATGGTTGGGCGCATCGGCCGGCAACTGTGCCTGCCAGTCGTCCAGGAGCGACGAGCGCACAAGAATCAAGGTTGCGGCCAACATCAGCGTCATGGCGAAAACCGCGATCTGCGACAAACTCGCCTTGCGATGGCGATAGAGGCCCACCAGTGCCAGCCGCCAGGCATTGCCCCCACCGACCATACGACGCAGGCCCAGCACCAGCAGCCAACCGAGCACCGCCAGGACGACGAGCAGCGCCGTCAGGCCACCCAACAGCGCCAGCACCATCCATAGCTCGCCAGCGTAGAGCCAGACCAGACCAAAGATAGCTACAACCGCAATAATGCCGTCCCGCAGTACACCACTGCCGCCCTCACCGGGCTGCGCGCGCAATACCCGCATGGCCGGCACCTGGCGCAAACGCTGGATGG
Source organism: Marinobacter nanhaiticus D15-8W (assembly GCF_036511935.1). Classification (NCBI taxonomy): domain Bacteria; kingdom Pseudomonadati; phylum Pseudomonadota; class Gammaproteobacteria; order Pseudomonadales; family Marinobacteraceae; genus Marinobacter; species Marinobacter nanhaiticus. The sequence continues at coordinate 3,111,352 of NZ_AP028878.1, forward strand.
GTGGATAGGCAAAGGCAAACAGTGAGACCAGTGCAGTAATCAGGGCCGGCCCCAGCGCACCGATATCGACGCGGAAATCCACTTCGCGCTCGAGCACGTTGGCGGTCAGCGATGCCAGCCCCCAGAAAATGGGCAGTGCCACCAATAGTCCCACCAGGGTACCGACGACACCCCACAGCGCGAGTCGTCGGATATACACACCGGAAATCCGGCGGCCAGGTACCCCCAGCGTTTTAAGCAGCGCCACCGTGTCCCGTTGGCCAAGGGCATACTGGCGACTCGCCACCGCCACCGCCACCGCCGCCAGCAGCACCGCGAGACTGCCGCCAAGCAGCAGGAACCGCCGTGCCTTGGCCAACGATTCCGACAGGGTCTCGCCGTCTTCGATGCTCTCCCACTCGTGGCTCGGCGAGAAACGCGGTTGCAGCCACTCATAGTAGCTATCCAGCACGTCCGACTCGCCCGCAAACAGATTCACATACTCGACGCGACTGCCCTGCTGGATCACACCGGTGGCGGGCACATCGTCAGCATGCATCATGATGCGTGGCGCCAGGGCGGACATACTGAAACCACCGTCAGGCTCACGAATCAGCAGGCCGGTCACTTTTAGGGAGGAATTGCCGACCTCCACGGTACCACCGATATCGACTTCGAGCAGGCGAAGAAGGCGCGGGTTGATCCAGACCTCACCGCGACCGGGCCCACCACCTACCATTTGTCTCGGCGCATCCGGGCCGGACTGGAACTCAACCTCACCGCGCAGCGGGTAATCGGCATCAACGGCTTTCACCGATACCAGCTGAAAGTTGCCGGCACCGAAAACCATGGTTGAAAACTCGACCATTCGTGCGGTTTCAAGGCCACGGCTTTCCGCCTCGTCGCGCCAGGCCTGGGGTATGGGTTCGCCGTTCTCGCTTTCCAGTTGGCGGTCACCCGCGAGGAACGCAGAGGCCGACGTCACCAACGTATGCTGCAGGTGGCTGGCAAACAGTGCGATAGTCGCGACCGTAGCCACCGCGACAACCAGGGCCGCGACCAGGACGCGGACATCCCGTTCGCGCCAGTCGCGACCCGTGTTCGTCAAGCGTTTCGAGGCAGCCATCAGACGGCAACCCCCTGCGCCGCAACGCCCCGGGTCTCAGAGACTTCACCGGCCTCGATCGATAGCTGCCGTTCACAGCGCGCCGCCAGGTGTTCGTCGTGGGTCACCATCACTAACGTGGTCCCCTGCTCCTGGTTGAGCGCCATTAATAAGTCGGACACGGCCTGTCCGGTATTATTGTCGAGGTTGCCTGTAGGTTCGTCGGCGAAGAGAATCTTTGGGTGTGCGGCAAACGCCCGTGCAATCGCCACGCGTTGCTGTTCACCACCGGAAAGTTGACGTGGCGTATGCTGGAGACGTTCACCGAGCCCGACCCGCTGCAGTAGTTCCCGCGCCTGTGACTCGGCATCTGACTGCCCGGACAGCTCCAGCGGCAGCATCACGTTTTCAAGGGCTGTCAGGGCGGGCAACAGCTGGAACGACTGGAACACGAAGCCGACGCGCTGGGCCCGCAGACTGGCTCGCTCATCCTCGCTGAATTCGCTGATGGGCTGTCCGTCCAGTTCGACGCGGCCATGGCTTGGGGTATCGAGGCCGGCCAGCAGCCCCAGTAGCGTGGTCTTCCCCGAGCCGGAACGACCGACAATCGCCACCGATTCGCCCTTCTCGATCGTGAGATTGACCTTGTGCAGGATTCTCAGCGTATCGCTTCCCAGATCAACCTCGTGACTGAGATCGGTCACCTTGAGTATGTCTGTTCTGGTTGCCACGGCCACTCCTCGACGGTAGAAATAACGGGGTCCGATGACAGGCTGCCATAGGCGATACCATGACAGGCGCTTCATCAGACGGTTTCTTGATTAACAACGGTTCAATCTGACAATGGATACGGGATTTATGTTCCGGAGATCAATCGTTTTTTGTTTTCTCGCCCTGTTCGCCCAGCTTGCCATGGCCAATCAACCGACGGTCCTGGTAATGGGCGATAGCCTCAGCGCCGCCTATGGCGTTCAGACGGAAAAGGCTTGGGTCAACCTGCTGCGCCAGCGGCTTGAACAGCAAGGCTTCAAACAGTGGCAAGTGGCCAACGCCAGTATCAGCGGAGAGACGACCGACGGTGGTGAACGTCGGCTGCCCGATCTGCTGGAGCGGCACGATCCCCAGATCGTCATCCTCGAACTGGGCGGTAACGACGGTCTACGCGGGTTCCCGCCCAAGGTGACCCGTACCAACCTGGAAGACATGATCGAGCAGTCGAAGCAAAGCGGCGCCCGCGTCCTGCTGGTGGGTATCCAGATGCCGCCGAATTATGGCGAGCGATTTACCCAGGCCTTTGCCGCAATCTATCCCGACCTCGCTGAGGCCCATGACACGGCGCTAGTGCCCTTCTTCCTGGATGGGATCTATAACCGTGAGGGGTTCATGCAGGACGATGGCATCCACCCCACCGCAGAGGCGCAACCGGTTCTGCTCGACAACGTCTGGCCGCACCTCAAACCTCTGCTCGAGGCTGAATCCGGACAATGAGCATCTAGACCAGGCCACGGAAGAACTGCAACGCCCGCCGTTCGGACCAGTAGTAGCCGTCACGTGCCAGTTCGACAAAACCCACGTGGCCACCCCAGCGCGGCGCTTCCAACTGCACACGGTCGCCCAACTGCGTTTTCTTCGAGGGAAAGCACGAGGGCGACAGGAAAGGGTCGTCCATCGCATTCACGATCAGCGACGGCACCCGGATTTCCGGTAGGCGCGGCAGGCAGGACGCCTGGGACCAGTAATGCTCGGCATCACGGAAACCATGCAGCGGCGCCGTGTAGCGGTCGTCGAACTGCTGGAAGCTACGGATCTGCTCATAGCCGTCGATGTCGATCAGATCCGGGAAACGTTGGGCCTTTTCCTTCATCTTGATGTGCAGGTCCCTGAGGAATCGCTGCATGTAGACCTTGCGGCTGGGGCGGGCCAGCATCGAGGCGCTGCCAGCCAGGTCGCAAGGCACCGAAAACGTCAGGCCGCCGCGGATACGGCTGTCAAGTTGGGCGCCCTCTTCCGCCAGGTACAACATCGTCAGGTTGCCACCCATGGAGAACCCGGACAGCCCCAGGCATCGATACCGTGAGGGCGAATCCAGTGCAGCCCGAACCACCGCCCTCAGGTCCTCCGTAGAACCGCTGTGATAGAAGCGTGGTAGATGATTCATATGGCCTCCGCAGGAGCGGAAGTTCCATGCCAGCACGTCCCAACCATCTGCCAGGAGGGCCCGGCCCAGACCGAGAACATAGGGTCGCCGGCTATGCCCCTCCAGCCCATGGGACAGTATCGCCAACCGGTCGCTGCCCTGCTCGTACCAGTCGAGATGCAACTCATCGCCGTCTTTGGTCTTCAACACCGACTCCCGGGGCATCATGAGTTCGACATGCCTGAAAAGCGTGGGCCACACGGATTGCAGGTGGCCGCTCCGCAACCAGAGCGGGGGCCGATAACTTTGGCTGTCACTGGCGAGATCGGCTGGGAGTGGATAGAAATCGGATGGATGCCCGGTCATGGTCGTATTGCGATGTCCTCAATTTTCCCTGGCAGAGGGTTGACCCCTTCCTACAACTTCCTTAATATGCGCGCCTGCTGAGACACAGCTGTTCCCCGATAGCTCAGTTGGTAGAGCAACGGACTGTTAATCCGTTTGTCGCTGGTTCGAGCCCAGCTCGGGGAGCCACCGAATTCCGAAGGCCGCTCAATCGAGCGGCCTTTTTCGTTTACGGACACCGTTCCCGGAACGACGTCCCCTGCCCTCAGTCCAGGCTCTCCAATTCAATATACCGACGAAGCACCTGATAGAGCGTGTAGCCGTCCTTTGCACCGGCCATTTCCCGGATCGAATGCATGGCAAACTGCGGCACACCGATATCCAGGGTGCGGACGCCCAGGTTGCCGGCCGTCAACGGCCCGATAGTGCTGCCACACCCCATATCCGTACGCACCACAAAGGTTTGGCACGGCAGGTCCAGGGTTTCACTCAGATGGCGATACAGCGCTGCCGTCCGACTGTTGGTGGCGTAGCGCTGGTTATTGTTCACCTTGATCACCGGCCCGGCATTCAACAGCGGGCCATGGTTGCCGTCATGACGGTCTGCATAATTGGGATGCACGCCATGGGCGTTGTCGGCGGATACCATCATGGATCGGGCAATCACTCGCGGCCGCTGCGCTGCGCCGACCCAACGATCCAGCAGCGACGACAGGAATGGCCCCTGGGCGCCTTCCGCTGACATGCTGCCCACTTCCTCATGATCGTTGCAAACCAGCACCGCCGGCTGGGCGGAATCCGCATCGAGCAATGCCTGCAGACCGATAAAGCAGCTCAGCAGGTTATCCAGTCGGGCCGAAGCGATAAATTCGCCGTTGAGCCCCACCGTGGACGGTGGCTGGGTGTCGTAAAAACTCAATTCGTAGTCCAGCACCTTGGCCACGTCCGCCTGCGGATGCTCTTCCCGGAGCTGGTGCGCCAGCAGTTCCTTGAACGGCACTGCGTCTTTCTCGGGCGCCTGCATAAGGAGTGGCGGAATATCCGTCTGCGGGTTGACCGTGCGGCTATTGTTCGCCTCCCGATCCAGGTGGATCGCCAGACTGGGGACCGTCGCCACCGGCCTACTGAAATTGATCAGTCCGTCGCGCAAGCGACCCTTGCCATCCACGTAGCTAACCCGGCCGGCGAGGGAAAGGTCCCGGTCGAACCAGGGGCTGAGCAATGCACCGCCATAGACCTCGACACCCAACTGGTAGTATCCCTTACGGAACAGCTCCGGGTTCGGCTTGACCCGCAGGCATGGGCTGTCGGTGTGCGCACCGATCATCCGGACACCCTGCTTTACCGGGTCGCCATGTCCGGTCTGGAAGGCAATGATGGTTGAGTCATTACGGGTGACGTAGTAGCGCTGGCCACTAGCCAGGCTCCATTCGGCCTGCTCATCCAGCCGCTCGAAACCGGCAGCTTCCAAGCGTTGGGCCATCTGCTCGACAGCGTGATAAGGCGTCGGTGAATTCTTGAGGAAATCAAAAAGCTGTTGATTGAAAACCGCGTTATCCATCGTGGTCCATGCATCTGTTGGAAAGTGAAACTGGATTCGGGAATCCTCTGGCGTCAGTATCGCATGATCCGCCAATACGCTGAAATTGCGCCTTTCACTGAAGTCGTAAATGCGAAGGCCGTGCGGGCGCTCGGGCTATCGCCACCTCATCAATAGTGCCTCCATTCTGTTATCCTACGCTGCCCATTCAGTCCCTGTGGAATCTCTGCATGCGCTTCCCCCAGTTTCTTGACATCGAATTCGTGGACACCGAAGAACTCTGCTTCCCAACGGCTATCGCCTGGTCACTGGCTGACGGCTCGATGAAGACCGTGGTGATCGAACCCGACGAAGCCTGGCTGCCAGACGATCCGGACAGCGTCGATGTTGACCTGCGGTACCTGCAGGAACAGGGCGTGCCGCTTCTGGAACTGGCCCGCGAGCTCAACGAAGACCTCTCCGATCAGACCATTTTCGTCGACGGCCTGGATCCAGACGAAGGCCTGGTGGATTTACTGTTCGATGCCATCGAGATGCCGGTGCCGTTCGAACTGGCAACCGTCGATCACTTGGTCAAACACCTGTCCCGAGGCGAACTGGAGGACTGGCGCCGGGAATTGCTGTTCACCCACGGCCTCGATCCGCAACTGCCGGAAAGCGGCGTCTTCGCCCTGTTGATGCTGGCGCGGGACGAAGGCCTCATTCCAGAAGACGGGGATTTGTGACCTGGGTCGACGCATCCAGGCGTTGTAGTCGGCAGAATCAGTGACCATGTCAGGGGCGGCATGGTTCGTCTCCACTATCGTCCGCACACCCTGCACTGACAATAAGCAGAAGAACCGCCTCGCGCGGTCAGACTCCCAGGCCAGGAAAGCCCACTATGTCGCCCCAACGCTTGTCGCTTGCCGCCGTATCCGCTGTTTTACTGTTCAACTGCCCACTCTCCTTTGCCCAGCAGCGCGAGGACCCATCAGAAGAAAGCCGCGCCGGCCTGGATTACATCGGCGTGCTGGGTACTGCACTGGAATATCGGAAAGTCGGCGAGGCGGCCGATGAGGATGGCGAAGGCTGGCTGAGCACCGGCAGTATCGTACTGGGCTCGCACATATCGGACCTGTTCCATGTCGAATTGCGTGCCGGAACGGGGCTCACCGACTCCGAAGTTACCGATGACCTGACGCTGGAAATCGATTGGTTTGCCAGCTGGTATATGGGCATACACTACGGGCTGACCAACTTCTCCAATGTCTATGCCCAGGTCGGCTTCTCCCACGTCCAAGGTAGCGCCGACCTCCAGAACCGCGACGAACCCGAGAACAATGCCTACGATGATTTCGACGAGGACTTTCCAGGCAGTTCCTTTGCCTTCAGTTGGCTCGCCGGTGTCGACCTTGAGGTGATGGATAGCACTTACCTGGTGCTGGAGGGTGGCCGCCTGTTCGAGGATACGGACACCTCCGCCAGCGGGTACCAGTTCAATGGCGGCCTGCGCTACGAGTTCTGATCACCCTTCACCGAATCGCTATCGATGCCGGATGTGCCAGCACTGGTGGATACGGGTGTTGCGGACGAAATCCTTGTCGATCGTCTGACGGGTTACGTCTTCCACGTCGAATTCGGTCGAAAGTGATTCGTCCAGCCGGAACCTGCGGAAGTTATTGGAGAACACAAGCACACCATCGGACTTGAGCCTCGCCATCGCCTGACGCACCAAGTGACCGTGGTCCCGCTGGACGTCCAGCACCCCCTCCATGCGCGCGGAATTCGAGAAGGTGGGCGGATCCATGAAGATCAGGTCGAAATCGCTTTCTCCCTTGCCAGGCCTTTCCTCCAGCCACTTGAGGCAGTCCGCCTGCAATAGCCGGTGGCGCTTCTCATCCAGCTTGTTCAGCTCTAGATTCTCCCGGGCCCAATTGAGATAGGTCCGGGACATGTCCACGCTCAGAGTTTCGCGGGCACCGCCGACGCCGGCATGAACGGTTGCCGCACCGGTGTAGCAGAACAGGTTCAGGAAACGCCGGCCCTGGGCATTAGCCTGGAGCCATTGGCGAACGGGGCGGTGATCGAGGAACAGGCCTGTATCCAGGTAGTCCTTGAGGTTGACTCTCAAAGCACAGCCCGCCTCATGGACGGTGAAGAACTCGCCTGACGCGGACTGCTTCTCGTACTGCGAGGTACCGCTCTGGCGCTGGCGCTGCTTGCAGACGACTGACTCCGGATCGACACCGAGGGTGTCCGGTATCACCGCCAGGGCTTCACCCAGCCGTTCGCGGGCGGCTCGTGCGTCGACTGACTTAGGGGGGGCGTATTCCTGCACATGCACCCGATCACCGTAACAGTCGATCGCCAGGGCGAACTCAGGCATATCCGCATCATAGAGCCGGTAGCACTCGATATTGTTCTTGCGCGCCCACTGGCCGACCTGCTTCATGTTCTTGCGCAGGCGATTGCGTAGCATATCCGCCCGCTCGGGGTTGGCGATGCGTGGCCGAACCTCGTCGGCCTCTCCCGGCCGGCGAACACGGGCCTCATTCTCGGCACTGATCGTGAACAACAGCAACTGAGCCGGCAACTGGCCATTAAAGAGCTTGTACTGCCGATGGCTGCGCAATCCGAGCCCGTGACAAAGCTCCGGCGCGCCGGTAAACACGCCCAGCTCCCAACCCTGGGCCTCCTGACGCAGTACCTCGCCCAAGGTCTCGTAGAGCGGGCCAAGCGCCTTGCGCTCGCTGAGACGCTCTCCATAGGGCGGATTGGTCAGGACCAGCCCCGTATCGGCCTGAGACTCGTTACGGAATTCAGCGACCGCGCGCTTTTCCACATGGACCCTGTCATTCAGACCCATGCGCTCGATGTTGCGCCAGGCGGTGGCAATGACACGGGCATTCTCATCGTAACCGCGGAACCGGGCGCGACTGGTTTGCAGACCGATGGCCGCCCGCTCGCGGGCATCTTCCATCAGCTTGTCCCACAACCGGGCATCATGCCCTCCCCAGCGCCGGAAACCGAACTCGTCGCGCTTGAGGCCCGGGGCCATGTCGCAGGCCATCATCGCGCCTTCGATAAGCAATGTGCCGGAGCCACACATGGGGTCAGCCAGGTCCCCTCCACTCGCCAAAATACCCGGCCAGCCGGCACGTATCAGCAATGCAGCAGCCAGGTTCTCCCGTAGTGGGGCTACCCCCTTCTCGGTACGGTAGCCGCGCTTGTGTAGGCTTTCGCCGCTCAGGTCGATGCCGACTTGCGCCTCCCCCCGGTTCAGTCGAACGGAGACCGTGATATCCGGGTCCTTCGTATCCACTGCCGGGCGAATGCCCGACGGTTTGCGCAACCGGTCGACGATGGCGTCCTTGACTCGCTGGGTACCGTATTGGGTGTTCCTGATACTTTCGTTCTGGCCGATGAAGTTGACCCGAAACTTCCCTGAAACCAGTAAGTGGGCGTCCCAGTCCATGCCGTGGATCGCGTCATAGAGCGCGTCGCCGGACCGACCATCGACCGTAGCCAAATGGAGGATGACGCGGTTGGCCAAACGGGACCAGAGACAGATGCTGTAACCCTTTTCCAGGGTACCGGCTGCCCAGATACCCGCGGGGGCGTGACGCAAGACCTCCAGGCCTAATGCTGTCAGCTCGTCCGCCAGCAGATACTCAATACCTTTTGGGCAACTGACAAAAAACTCGTGTCGCGACACTTGGAACTCCTGTTTGAACTTGCGAAACCGGATTCTTGACCGATTTCCCAACGCCTCTACCCTGGAATTCAGCACTCAATCCTAGGCATTGACGCAACATCACATGTTAATTGTTAACCGCCTTGCAATATCAGCCTCATTCTTGCTGTGAATGAAGAAGCGTAACTGCATGAATTGAGCGCATTCAGCGCTAAGCGCTGACATTTTTATGTCACACAAACATAAAGCAGCGGTCATCTAGATGAAATTAATAGTGTACATCCTGATCGGTTTCGTCTTACCTTGTTCCTGACGCGTCTTTTCAAACGCTGGTGTCAAAACGCCAGCGTCGGGATCCTGGTGCCCAGGCGGGCAGGTTTGCGGACGAGGGCGGAGCCCATCCAACAATCCTGCCGGGCTACTCGGCATGTGTGCACACTCATGACCTGTAAATCCATGAGGTGAGGAACAGCATGAAAAGACAGAAAAGAGATATGAGTGCTCGTGCATTCAAACGGGGTTATCTGGCCGGCATATCCGGTAAATCCAAAGACAGCTGCCCTCTTGAACGGTCGGAGAGCCGGCAGGAATGGCTGAATGGATGGCGCGAAGGAAGAACGGATAACTGGGAAGGCTATACCGGCGTCTCAGGCATCCACAAACTGCCAAACATAACGGCTTAGTCCGATAATCCATTGTCTCTTGATGATCTGAACATCGCTACGCACAGAACGGAACCTAAACTCACGAACCATAAGCGTTAGCAGAGAACGCTAAACTGGAAAATCAGAAGCAAAAACCCAGAAGGGTCCACTCGACCCTTACCAGCAAAAATGCAACGCCACGGGGTTTATCCCCCGCACGGGCCCGCTAAGCGGGCCCACTCTTTTACAAGGAGCGTACGTTGAACGGCGCTCCTTTACCTTATCCGTCCGGTTATTATTACCGGCTGCCCTGCTTGCTTCCTTGCCCTAGTGCCCGAATTCCTTCAACGGCTTCCCGAATCAGCTCCGGACCACGATAGATAAAGCCGGTATAGACCTGCACCAGCTTGGCTCCCGCCCTAACCTTCTCAGCGGCGCTCTCTGCGTCGCTGATGCCACCGACACCGATGATAGGCAAACGGTCACCAAGGATGCTATGCAGCTGCTCAATCACCCGCAGGGAGGGCTCCCGCACGGGTCGGCCACTCAGCCCACCTTGCTCGGCCGCCAGTGGGTGGCCCTGGAGTGCACCCCGCTCTATGGTGGTATTGGTTGCGATCACCCCGTCTATTCCGGTCTCCAGTAATGCCTCTGCCACGAAGCGGATAGCGGTATCATCCATATCGGGCGCGATTTTCACCGCTATGGGCACATACCGGCCCTGGCGTTCGTGCTGGATTCGCTGCTCGTCCTTGATCGCCTCCAGCAACTGTTTGAGGGAGTCTCCGAACTGCAGCTCACGTAGACCGGGCGTGTTAGGGGAGGAGACATTGGCTGTGATGTAGCTGGCCAGCTCGTAAACCGCTGCGATCCCTTTGCGATAATCGGAGGCGGTCTCCTCGGCTGGCGTCAATTTGTTCTTGCCGACATTGATCCCCAGAACACCGTCAAAACGGGCATTGCGGACATTGGCCAGGAGCACGTCGAGACCGGCGTTGTTGAAGCCCATGCGATTGATCAACGCTTCGTGCTCTGGCAGGCGGAACAGCCGTGGCTTGGGATTGCCCGGCTGGGCGAGCGGTGTCACCGTACCCACTTCGATAGAACCGAAGCCCAGAGCCGCAAGGGCGTCGATATGCTCCGCATTCTTGTCCAGCCCGGCAGCGAGTCCCACCGGATTCGGGAACTGCAGACCCATAACCTCCACAGGCGAGTCGGGCACGGCCGGGAATAGGCGCTGCATCAAACCGATCCGCGCAGCCAGATCCATCGAGCGCAATGCCACCGCGTGCGCCTGCTCCGGCGGAAGCCTGAAAAGTAGATCGCGGATCAGCCCGTACATTCGTATTCGCTCCAACACCTGTAATGGGGCGCGAGTATAACGGAAGTACAGTAGGAGCAGCCACTGGGAGGGCATTTTTGCGGAGTTGGAAAAGCCCCAGCCGGACGGAGATGAATCAGCTAACATCTGTAGTCAGCGACGCATCATATGAAGTCCTGGTGACTCGGGAGCGTTTTCCACAGGACAGCCCAACATGAGGATATGACGGCTAAATGACTGTAAGGTGAAGCTGTTGTGACCTTTTCCACGAAATCTGTGGATAACCCTGTTGAAAATAGGCCCCGAAATTTTGAGATCCCTTGGGAACCGGGCCGCCCTACAAATTGACTATTTTTTGACCAACTATTTTTTTCATTTATTTCATGAGCTTACAAGAACAAGAGGCCAGTTCAGCGGCAGATGAAACAATTTGAAATTTTGATCGTTACTTCGCCACTTTGTGCATAAGACAATCAGGTCAGGACCGGAACTATCATATTTTAAGGATAATTAATGGCTGTGTTTGAAGGTGAACAGGCTTCAGAAAGACACGCGGCTACGAAGGTGACGTTGATAGGCATGGCGCTCGATGCGGCCTTGGGTCTCTTCAAATGCGTCGTCGGGTGGGTATTTCATTCCCAGGCACTGGTCGTCGATGGTATCCACTCTTTTTCTGATGTCGCCTCAGACCTTCTGGTACTTGCGATCATGCGTGCAGCCCGCAAAGGGCCCGACACTGACCACCCCTATGGCCATCAGCGCTTTGAAACCCTGGGTACGATGGTGTTGGGCAGTTTCCTGTTAGCGCTAGGTGGCGCCCTGGCATGGGACAACCTGCAGCCGCTGTTCAGCGCCCCACGGGAACTCCCCCTCCCCGGTTGGCCGGTATTGGTCATTGCAGCATTGTCCGTGCTCAGCAAGGAATGGATTTACCGCTACACCCGCCGTGTGGGCGAGGCTATCCGCTCCGATCTCATTGTCGCTAATGCCTGGCATAGCCGTACGGATGCATTCTCATCGATTATCGTACTGATAGCGGTCGCCGGCGCCATGACGGGCGTGAGTTGGCTCGATGCGGTAGCCGCCGTGGCGGTGGCCGTTATCATTGGCCATGTCGGGTGGCGACTCACCTGGAGCAGCGTGAAGGAACTGGTGGATACGGCTCTTGATACGGACACCAGCCAGGAAATCGAACGAATAGCCCGGGGCACCGAGGGTGTGCGCAATGTGCACGACCTGCGCAGCCGGCGAATGGGCGGGGATGTACTGATCGACCTGCACCTGATGGTCAGCCCAGTGATCAGCGTATCGGAGGGTCATGAAATTGGTGTCAATGCTATCCAGCGTATCCGTGAAGCCTTTCCCGAAATTCGGGATATCACCTTCCATATCGACGCTGAAAACGATGCCGGGAACGAACCCCACGCTTCCGATCTACCCTCGCGACGGGAGGTGATCCAGACGCTGCAATCCACCTGGCAAGACCTGCTGGCGCCGGAAGCCTTACAGACCCTGAGACTGCACTACCTCGGACGCCACATCTCGGTGGAAGTATTTATCCACAACCCGGCAGCACATGCAAACCGGTTCGATACACGGGCTTTACGGGAACGGGCAGCGCATCTGCCCTGGCTCGGCGACGTCCGGGTCTGGACGCCGCCTCATTGATCGCCGGGCCTGGCAAACCGCGAAGGGCGAATCAAGCGCGCCGACGGGCCTCCATACGGGAGAGGAATTCCTGCATGATCAGCGTATACAACTCGCCACCGAGGAAACGGTCTTCCACATCGGCATCGACGTTCGGGTTGTCGTTCACCTCGATGACGGCCACCCGGTTACCTGCTTGCTTGATATCCACGCCATAGAGGCCATCGCCAATCAGCCGCGTCGCATTCAGCGCCGCCTGGATGACATTGCGAGGAACCTCATAGGTGGGCAGCGTATCGAAGTCGCCGCTGTCGAACTGCTGGTTCTCGCCGTGGCTGTAGATCTGCCAGTGGCCCTTCACCATGTAGTACTTGCAGGCAAAGATCGCCCGTCCACCAAGTACGCCGATACGCCAGTCATACTCCGTGTAGAAATACTCCTGCGCCAACACCAGGGCAGACTGGCGAAACAACGTCTTGAGCGCATCTTTTAGCTGGGCTTCGTTCTCGGCGCGCATGACGCCGCGGGAAAAGGCACCATCGGGGATTTTTACCACCATCGGGAAGCCGAGATGCTCGATCGCCTCACGTACGCTGTCCTTCTGGTCCTTGGACAGGATCAGGGTTTTAGGCGTCGGCACCTTGTTGTTCTTCAACAGGTCGGCGAGGAACACCTTGTTGGTGCAGCGCAGGATCGATACCGGGTCGTCGATGACTACCATGCCCTCTGCCGCAGCCTTGCGGGCGAAGCGATAGGTGTGGTGGTCGATGGCAGTGGTCTCGCGGATGAAGAGGCCATCGTATTCCGGCAGGCGCATGTAGTCCTTGCGCGTAATCGGCTCCACATGGATACCCAGTTTCTTGCCTGCCTTGATGAAATACTCCAGCGCCTGGGGATCGCTGGGTGGCAGTTTCTCCTCAGGGTCGACCAGCATCGCCAGGTCAAACCGGTACTGTCGGCGCGAGCGCGGCTTGCGCCACAGTGCGCTGCTGAAGCGGTCCAGCGCGGACGCAAAGACGTCCTGTTCGGCTTCAGACAGATCCGCCGGCGAAGCCGGTTTCATGGACTCGATCTGCCAAGTCTTACGATAGCGGAACACCACCTCGAGAATGGGGCATGGAAACCGCTCGAAAAGTGCACGGGCCACCGGCTTGAGCGCTTCGTCAACGGACTTGCCGAAGAACGTGCGCACTTTGACCTTACGTACAGTCTCCTTGCCCTCGTCGTTTTCGGTAACCGGTTCAGCCGACTTTTCCAACCACTGCACCACCCTCGGATCGAGCTCTTCCAACTCAAGGGAGAACAGGTCCTTTCGGCGCAGATCATTGAGCGTCATCACAGAAGGAACCACGTTATGCCCCCGCGCTTCCGCCAGCAATGAACAATAGTAGCCACGACTCAGGTAACGCGCGCTCTGGCAAAGATTGATAACGCGCACGCGCTGATTGGCGTTCAGCGAAAGCTGCACATACTGATCAAACGTCATGACGTCAGAGCTTGGGTAGTAAGGCGCCCAATCCTTGTCACGGTCTACAACGATAAGAAGACGGGTCATATCACCGGTTTCCTTCCTGAAACGGTCCTGAAAGCGCGAAGATACGCCGCGGCCGACGGCGGCACAATCAGGCGCACATAGCGGATTTCACTCACCTTTCGCAAGTGGCAGTCACGACCCATAATAGCTTAGGAGTTCCGCCTTGCATTCACATCCGTCATATGAAGGCACCATGAGACGGTCCAGAGGCGCCTCTGTTCCGCTAGCCTGTAAAAGGTAGCGCCGGTTTTTTGCTGTCAGCCGTCCCGTTGAGCTGTGCAGGCTTTGAAGGAAGAGAAATGAGCAGTGTTATCCGCTTGGCCGAGCTAACCGACCTGGACGCCCTGGTCGCCCTTGAAAACCGTTGTTTTAGCGAAGATCGTATTTCCCGCCGCAGTTTCCGCCGCTTCATCGAAGTGCCACGGGATCGCGTCCTGGTTGCCGAGCAGGACGGAAAGCTGCTGGGCTACAGCCTGGTGCTGATGCACAAGGCGACGCGCCTGGCGCGCATCTATTCAATTGCGGTCTCTGACGAAGCCCGAGGCCAGGGTCTTGGTGAGCGCCTGGTGCGGCAAAGTGAAACCGTGGCCGTCGAGGCCGGGCGCATTATCATGCGATTGGAAGTACGGGAAGACAACGCGTCAGCGATACGTCTCTATCGCCGCCTGGGCTATCGCCAGTTCGGCACTTACCGGGACTACTACGAGGACCATGGTACGGCCCTGCGTTTCGAGAGGCGCATCCTTTTCTTCGAACCCAAGGGTGCCGTCCGTCCTGTTCCCTATTACCCCCAGACCACGGATTTCACCTGCGGTCCGGCCGCGCTGATGATGGCCATGGCCGCCCAGTGTCCTGAGCGGCGTCTGACGACACTGGAAGAACTGCGCATATGGCGGGAGGCCACCACCATTTTCATGCTGGCTGGGCACGGCGGATGTGGTCCGCACGGGCTGGCGCTGGCCGGTTGGCACCGGGGTTTCGATATCACGGCCTACGTCAGCCAGGAAGGCGCGCTGTTCAAGGACACGGTGCGTAGCGAGCAAAAGAAGCGGGTTTTGGACCTGGTGCACGAAGGGTTTATCTACGACCTGGCGCAAACCGATATCGAACTGCACCACGAACCCATAACCATATCGGTGATCGAGGACGCGCTGGCTCGCGGCGACGTACCGGTGATCCTCGTCAGTACCTGGCATCTCAATCGAAGCCGGGTACCTCACTGGGTTACGGTGTGCGCGATGGACGACCAGTTCGTCTACCTGCACGATCCTGAGATCGATGTGGAAGAGGGAGAGACCGTGGCCGACAAACAATATCTGCCTGTCGACCGCGGTGTATTCGAGAAGATGGCCCGGTATGGCCATCAGCAACGGCTCCAGGCCGTCGTGATCGTGGGCGCCCGCCGGGAGATGGCCGCCTGAGCCATATCCCGGGACTCATCAGGCTGTTCGGATAGTCGCCTCTTTGAGGGAGGCGATCTCATCGCGCAACCGTGCCGCTTTTTCGAAATCCAGGTCCGAGGCGGCCTTGTACATCTCATCCTCCAGCTTCGTAATATCCTTGAGCAACTGCTCCGGCGTCTTGCCGTGGGCCTTGATGCGGTACTCTTCCGCCTCCTCGGCGGCCTGTTGACCCGGACGCTCGCCACCACGACGACGTCCCGGCGCCCCGCCCCGGGCCCCTTCCATGATGTCCGTGACCCTTTTCTCCAGGCCGCGCGGCGTAATGCCATGCTCTTCGTTATGGGCGATCTGCTTCTCGCGGCGCCGCCCCGTCTCATCGATCGCCCGCTGCATGGAGCCGGTAATTTTATCGCCGTATAAAATCGCCTTGCCGTGGACGTTCCGCGCGGCGCGGCCGATGGTCTGGATCAGAGAACGCTCGGAACGCAAGAAACCTTCCTTGTCCGCATCGAGGATGGCAACCAGGGAGACTTCCGGCATATCCAGGCCTTCCCGAAGCAGGTTGATCCCCACCAGAACGTCGAATTCGCCCCGGCGAAGGTCGCGGATGATTTCCACCCGCTCCACGGTATCGATATCCGAGTGCAGGTAGCGCACGCGAACGTCGTGTTCCTGCAGGAAGTCGGTCAGGTCTTCGGCCATGCGCTTTGTCAGCGTGGTCACCAACACCCGTTCGTCCACCGACACCCGTTTGCGGATCTCCGACAACAAGTCGTCAACCTGGGTCGAGGCCGGACGAACCTCGATTTCCGGATCGACAAGTCCTGTTGGTCGTACGACCTGCTCAACAACCTGGCCTGCGTGCCGGGCTTCATAGTCCGCCGGCGTGGCGGAGACGAAGATCATCTGCGGTGCGATACGCTCCCACTCGTCGAAACGCATGGGCCGGTTGTCCAGGGCAGAAGGTAGCCGGAAACCATACTCGACCAGCGTTTCCTTGCGTGAACGGTCGCCTTTGTACATCGCACCGATTTGGGGGATGGTGACGTGGGACTCGTCCACTACCAGCAACGCGTTCGGAGGCAGGTAGTCGAACAGCGTCGGCGGCGCTTCACCTGGGCGGCGCCCTGAGAGATAGCGCGAGTAGTTCTCGATGCCGTTGCAGTAACCCAGCTCCAGCATCATTTCGATGTCATAACGGGTACGTTCTTCCAGGCGCTGTGCCTCGACCAGCTTGTTGTTGTCACGCAGCTGCTTGAGACGCTCGTCGAGCTCCACCTTGATATTCTCAACCGCATCCAGCACGGTCTGGCGGGGCGTGACATAGTGACTCTTCGGATAAATGGTCACTCGGGGCACCCGGCGCAGAACCTCGCCCGTGAGCGGATCGAAGTAACTGAGATTCTCCACCTCGTCATCGAAGAGTTCGATGCGGATAGCCTCTTTCTCGGATTCCGCCGGGAACACATCGATTACATCGCCGCGCACCCGGTAATTGGCGCGATGGAATTCCACATCGTTGCGGGTGTATTGCAGCTCAGCCAAACGGCGCAGGATGAAGCGCTGATCGATCTGGTCGCCCCGGTCCAGGTGCAGCATCATCTTCAGGTAGGACTGGGGATCGCCCAAACCGTAGATAGACGAAACCGTTGCTACGATCAGGGCATCTTCGCGCTCCAGAAGTGCCTTGGTGGCCGAGAGACGCATCTGCTCGATATGCTCGTTGATGGAGGCGTCCTTCTCGATGAACGTATCGGACGACGGTACATAGGCCTCGGGCTGATAGTAGTCGTAATAGGAAACGAAGTACTCCACGGCATTCTTGGGAAAGAACTCCTTGAATTCGCCATAGAGCTGGGCCGCCAACGTTTTGTTGTGGGCCATCACGATGGTCGGGCGCTTGATGCGCTCGACGACATTGGCAATGGTGAACGTCTTGCCCGAACCGGTGACCCCCAGCAGGGTCTGGTGAGCCAGGCCGGACTCGATACCGTCGACCAGGCCGTCGATTGCTTTGGGCTGGTCGCCGGCTGGTTGGTAAGCAGATTCAACCTCGAACATGTGGCGTTGGTGCCCCCGTTGTCGCTCATGGCGTCAAGCAGGATGCCTGACGTGGTTTCTGGTCCCGGTAAATGGCGTATTCCAGCCCGCGCCAACTTATCCTGCTGCAGGCTTCATGGTAACATTTGTACGTTTTGCATTTATCCGGCGTCCCGGTCCATGCTCAAACGGATTTAATACAGCCACCGGGGTCGCCCCTCATGACGCATCTTAAGGAGCGCTAGTTTGGACGTTCAACTCTCGAACCGTGTACAAGCGATCAAGCCCTCACCGACCCTGGCCGTGACCAATAAGGCGGCTGAGTTGCGCGCTGCCGGTCACGATATCATTGGCCTTGGCGCCGGCGAACCGGATTTCGATACACCGGATCACATCAAGACAGCCGCTATCGAGGCCATCAAGGCCGGTCAAACCAAGTACACCGCTGTCGATGGTACGCCCGGGCTGAAGAAAGCGATTATCGAGAAGTTCAAACGCGACAATGGCCTCAATTACGAACCGAACCAGATCCTAGTATCAAGTGGGGGCAAACAGAGTTTCTTCAACCTGGCCCTGGCCACATTGAACGCAGGCGACGAAGCCATCATCCCGGCGCCCTACTGGGTATCCTACCCGGACATGGTACTGGTGGCTGAAGGCAAGCCGGTCATTATCGAGACCTCAGCCGAAACCCGCTTCAAGATCACGCCGGAGCAGCTCGAAAACGCCATCACCGAGCGTACCCGCCTGTTCGTGATCAACAGCCCGTCGAACCCCAGCGGCATGGCCTACAGCCTGGACGAGCTGAAAGCGATCGGTGAAGTTCTGAAGAAGCACCCGCAGGTCATGGTGGCGACGGACGATATGTATGAGCCCATCCTTTGGACCGGCCAGCCGTTCTGCAACATCCTGAACGCAACCCCGGAACTCTACGACCGCACCTTCGTGCTCAATGGGGTATCCAAGGCCTATTCCATGACCGGCTGGCGTATCGGCTACGCCGCAGGCCCGGCCAAGATCATCGGATCGATGAAGAAGATCCAGTCCCAAAGCACATCCAACCCGGCGTCGATCTCCCAGGCTGCAGCCCAGGCTGCGCTCGAAGGCCCCCAGGAGTGCGTCGGCGAAATGGTCAAGGCCTTCAAGGAACGCCACGACTACCTGGTAGACGCGCTGAACAAGATCCAGGGCGTTGAGTGCCTGAAAGGCGACGGTACCTTCTATGCGTTCCCCAGCTTCCAGGGCGCCATCGACGCGCGTGAAAACATCGAGTCCGATGTCGAGCTGGCGGAAATGCTGCTCAAGGAAGCCGGCGTCGCGCTCGTCCCGGGCTCTGCATTTGGTGCTCCGGGCCACATGCGCCTGAGCTTTGCCACCAGCATGGAGAACCTCCAGAACGCGATCGAGCGCCTGCAAAAAGCTCTCGGCTGAGCAGCTTTGACCCTGACGTGAAAGATAAAAGGTTTATCGATTAAGGGGTTGACGGTGACGGGGCGCGGCCGTAATATACGCGCCTCATCACTGATGACGTTCCCCGATAGCTCAGTTGGTAGAGCAACGGACTGTTAATCCGTTTGTCGCTGGTTCGAGCCCAGCTCGGGGAGCCACTATTCCAAAAAGCCGCTGAAACCCAGCGGCTTTTTTTATGGCTTGTCGAAAAGTAGCGAGTTCCCCCCAACTCCGATCCTGAAATCAGGCAGTCTTTCAGACTGCTCCGAAGCTAAAGCGTCGGCTACATTGTCCCGCTAACTCGAGTATGTAGCAGATGCTTTAGCTTCTGAGGCGCCGAAGGCGCCCCAACTTACACGCCCATCGCGGGGCTCGATCCATAGTCATTCACGAAGAGACTTTCCGTCTGGCAGGCAACAGCGTGCAGCAAACGGCGCACCTCACTCCTCCGCCAACTGAATCTCCGCCTGGATCGCCTCCAACGCCTCCAGGGGCTTGTCGGCCTGGGTTATCGGCCGACCAATCACAAGGTAGTCGCTACCCGCATGCAAAGCGTCCACAGGCGTCATGATGCGTTGCTGGTCTCCCGCGGCGGCGGCGAACGTTGGACGGATACCCGGCGTAACCAGCCGGAAACGCTCGCCCTGCTCTGAACGCAGCATTGTCGCTTCCTGCGCCGAACACACTACGCCATCAAGACCAGCGTTGTACGTCATCGCCGCAAGCCTGGAAACATGCGCTTCCGGCGACTCGCTGATACCAATGCCCTTCAAGTCATCCGCGGACATACTGGTCAGAACCGTCACCGCAATGAGCAAGGGGCGATCATCACCGTAGCTTTCCAACCGCTCCCGGCAGGCAGCCATCATGGTCTCGCCGCCCGACGCATGGACATTCACCATCCACACGCCGAGATCTGCAGCAGCGGCTACAGCAGCCGACGTGGTATTGGGGATATCGTGAAACTTGAGATCCAGGAAGACCTCAAAACCACGGTTATGGAGTTGGCGCACCAAGTCCGGCCCAAAGCGGGTAAACATCTCCTTGCCTACCTTGACGCGACATAGTGATGGGTCCAGTGAATCGGCAAGCGCCAACGCCTGGGCCTGATCTGCAAAATCAAGAGCCACGATAATACGCGGCCCCAACTCTCCTTTATGGTCAAACATAGCGAACTCTGTCTCTTGGTGCGGTGTCGCAGAATCCCGCGCCCCGCCTGACATGTATGAAACCCTGAAAAACCTACTCGGCCTCGACACCCTGAATCGGCTGAACCTTTTCCCATTTCTTACAGCTTGGGCACAGCCAGTGCAGTTGACGCCCTTCGAAACCGCAACTGATACAGCGATACACCGGACGATTGGCCAGCAACAACTGGCCCATGCGGCTGACAAGCCGCCCCTCGTCCGTCGTCATTCCCTTCTCGTAGCCGGCCATTTCAACCAAGCGTAACAACCCCTTCAGACTCGGCCGTATCTCAAGCTCTTCCCGCAGCAGATCGATGGCCGCGGGGCGACCGGAAGCGCGCTCGACCGCCTCCACCAGCGCCAGCAGCAAACTGGTACTGGGCCAGCTTTCATAGAGTTTGCGCAGGCGCTTGGCCAATTTGGCCACGTCCCCCTTATCACGGGTAAATTTCATCAACCGGTCGATAGCTTCCGACCCAAAGGCGGGGTTCTGGTCGAACACTTTGAGCAGCGATTGCTCCACATCGGATACGTTGCCCTGACGCTTCTGGATATCCGCTTGAAGGAAACTGGCGCGAACACAGGTCCGATCCTGTTCCAGAGCCTCCTTGACGAGTTTCTGGGCGCCCCAGCGGTCGTCGTGGCGTAGGGTATCTTCGGCAAGCTCGCAGGTCAGGTAGGCTAGCTGCTTATGCAGCTCGGCTTCGGGATAACCTACGGTCAGGGTGCTGGCTACCTGGCGAGCCTTATCCCATTCGCGCTCCTGTTGATAAAGTTCAATCAGTTGGTCGGAAGCCTGGCGACTGTAGTCCCTTGTACCGAGCAACTGGTGGAATAGGGATTCGGCCCGATCCAGCAGACCGGCATTCATGTAGTCCATTGCCAGTTCATAAGTCACCTGCTGCGAGTAACGGGCAGGTAGTTCGGGGCGGGCAAGCAGGTTCTGGTGGATGAGTATGGCGCGTTCAGTTTCGCCTTTCAGCCGGAAGTGGGCACCGACGGACAAATGCAATCCCACGGTCTCTCGATTGACGGCAAGAGCCTGGACAAAATTTTCGATAGCTTCGTCAGAATAATTGGTAAACAGGAACTGGAGGCGATCACGAACCGCCTCTTCATCGTCGATACGCTGGCGCCCAACGGAGCCGTCGCGACCCCAGCGCCCCATAAACCAACCTGCTGCAACCGCTATGACAAGTAGCAGCCAATGAAGCACTGTTTCCATCAGGGGGTCCGGCCGGCTTCCAACCTGGCTTTCTCAAGCTGCTTTTCGGTGTGATCCAGTTTCTTCTGCAAGTGACGCCTACTTACGGACGTCCGGATCATGGCAAGTGACGTCAGTAACATACCAATAATTCCGCCCGCAACAAATGACAGGATCAACCAGAAAGCCACGCCATAGGCGGGTGTTTCGAAAAAGAGAAAGTTGAGGGAAACGGAAACCTGATTATTCAGGGAAAAAACAAGGGCGGCCAGGATCAGGAAGATCACGACGAGGCCAATAATCACCTTTTGCAGCCAGGCCATACTTAACGGCTCCCAAGTGGTTAACGTACAGCGGTTTGCGTCCAGCAGTTAGCATCCGTAACGGAGGGGCTGCCATGTTAGCACAGGAGACCCAGCGGCGCCCGGCTGTTACACGGCCAAAACAGGCACCCCCAACGTAGCAGGGAGGCCTTGAGGCGTCGATTTCAGCCTCAGTATCCGTTCTTCATGCTGTCGTTGACCTGCTCCCGCAATTCCTTGCCTGGCTTGAAATGGGGAACAAACTTGGCCGGTAACTGCACCGCTTCACCGGTCTTGGGGTTTCTCCCGGTCCGGGCAGCCCGGTGATGCAGGGAGAAGCTGCCAAAACCCCGAATCTCGATGCGATGCCCTTCAGCCAACGACTGGGACATATGCTCGATAATGGTCTTGACGGCAAGTTCAACGTCTTTCACGGACAGTTGCGTCTGTTTGGAGGCGATCAGTTCGACCAGCTCAGACTTTGTCATTGCGATTGTTCCTTCTGATTCTTATCGCTAAATCAGTGCCGGGACCACTTCCCTTTCGTCCTAGTGCCATGCATCGCTCCTTTGTCTAAACGTGAAGAGACCCACATAACGCGCGATGACAAGATACCCGCACCGAAATCATCCCTCTCGGTTCTCGATATCCAACCCACACGAGAACCTTCGTTTGTGCAGGTTTTCTCGAGCAAATGTGCCAGGATTCCCGGGGTTCAAGCAGGGATTGAAACCTGGCTCCCGCCGCACCTCAATCAACCCCGACGGCACTCGAGAAAAAAGCCAATTAGGGTGACGCACCCCCCTAGTTTAGACAAACTCAAAAAAAAGACAAAAAAAACGGGCTGTTACAGCCCGTTTTTTTACATTTCAACAAAATTGCCAATTATTCCTTGTTGGCATTCTGCTGCTGCATCTGCTCCTTGATCAGGTCACCGATGGTGGTGGCACCCGAAGTTTCAGCAGACTTCTCGCGAACACTCTGCAGAGCCGCCTTGTCATCTTCCACGTCCTTGGACTTCACGGACAGGTTGATCACGCGGTTCTTACGATCGATGCTAATGATCTTGGCTTCAACCTCGTCGCCTTCGTTCAGCACGTTGCGCGCATCTTCAACACGGTCACGGCTGATTTCAGAGGCCTTCAGCACCGCTTCAACTTCGTCGTTCAGGGCAACAGTCGCTGCCTTGGCGTCGATAGCAGTTACAGTACCCTTGACGATGGAGCCCTTATCGTTCAGCTGCACGAACTCAGCAAACGGATCGCTCTCGAGCTGCTTGATACCCAGGGAGATACGCTCACGCTCCGGATCAACAGACAGGATGACGGTTTCAACTTCGTCGCCTTTCTTGTACTGACGAACCGCTTCTTCACCAGGCTCGTTCCAGCTGATGTCGGACAGGTGAACCAGACCGTCGATACCACCGTCCAGACCGATAAAGATACCGAAGTCAGTAATGGACTTGATCTTACCGGTGATGCGGTCACCCTTGTTGAAGTTGCTGGAGAAGTCTTCCCACGGGTTGGACATGCACTGCTTGATACCCAGGGAGATACGACGACGCTCTTCGTCGATATCCAGGATCATCACTTCAACTTCATCACCGACCTGAACAACCTTGGACGGATGGATGTTCTTGTTGGTCCAGTCCATTTCGGATACGTGAACCAGACCTTCAACACCTTCTTCCAGCTCAGCAAAGCAACCGTAGTCAGTCAGGTTGGTCACGCGGGCGTTGACCTTGGAACCTTCCGGATAGCGACCCTTGATATCCACCCAGGGATCTTCGCCCAGCTGCTTCAGACCCAGGGAAACGCGGTTGCGCTCACGGTCGAACTTCAGGACCTTGACGTTGATCTCGTCACCAACATTGACGATTTCGCTCGGATGCTTGATGCGCTTCCAGGCCATGTCGGTGATGTGCAACAGGCCGTCAACGCCGCCCAGATCCACGAATGCGCCATAGTCGGTCAGGTTCTTGACGATACCCTTGATTTCCAGACCTTCGGTCAGGGTTTCCAGCAGGGCTTCGCGCTCGGCACTGTTCTCAGCTTCCAGTACCGCACGACGTGAAACAACCACGTTGTTGCGCTTCTGGTCCAGCTTGATCACCTTGAACTCGAGTTCCTTGTTCTCCAGGTGCGCAGTGTCGCGAACCGGACGAACATCAACCAGGGAACCCGGCAGGAATGCACGGATGCCGCTCAGGTCGACCGTGAAGCCGCCCTTGACCTTGCCATTGATCACACCTTTAACGACTTCTTCGGCCTCGAAGCTCTTCTCGAGCACTTTCCAGGCTTCAGCGCGCTTGGCCTTCTCACGGGACAGACGGGTTGCACCGAAACCGTCTTCTACCGCGTCGAGAGCCACATCGACAACGTCACCAATCTGGATTTCCAGTTCGCCCTTGTCGTTCAGGAACTGGCTGGCAGGAATAGCGCCTTCCGACTTCAGGCCTGCGTTAACAGTGACCCAGTCGTTGTCGATATCAACCACGGTTCCCTGGACAATGGAACCCGGTTGCATGTCAATTTCTTTCAGGCTTTCTTCAAAAAGATCCGCAAAGCTCTCGCTCATTATGTGTCCTATGTGATCAACGCAAGTGTGCTCCGTGATACCAGCAACACGGTCTGTTCAAATTTGCCGAAAACCTGCCACAGGCTGGCAGAATACGCAGACTTCCGGCTTCCAACGACAAAAGGGTGCGGTCAGGCCTGACCTGCTGCGGCCATAACCTTTTCCAGCACCTCTTCTATGCTTAATCCCGTCGAGTCAATGACTTGCGCATCATCGGCGGGTCTAAGCGGAGCACTCGCCCGGTTCATATCCCGGTCGTCCCGTGCCCGTATCTCCTCTAAAAGGGCGTCAATACTAACATCGACACCGGCGTCCAGCAACTGGCGATAGCGTCGTTCCGCCCTTTCTTCTGCACTTGCGGTAAGGAAAATTTTTACCGGCGCATCGGGGAAAATCACCGTCCCCATATCGCGACCATCTGCTACCAGACCCGGAGCTTGGCGAAAATCCCGCTGGCGCTGGAGTAATGCGTCGCGTACAGCCTGGATAGCGGCGACCCGAGAGGCATTTTCACCGCAAGTCTCGGTCCGGATATCGGCCGTAACATCATCGCCACCCATCAATACCCGTGCCGGCTCACCAGGCGGCGTCGGCAGGAAAGCGACATCGAGTTTGCCCGCTACGCGGACCAAACCGTCGATGTCGGCAATGCCAATACCCTGACGCTGCGCCGCCAACGCTGTCAACCGATACAACGCGCCGCTGTCCAGGAGGTGATACCCAAGTCTTCGAGCGACCATTTGCGTAATAGTTCCCTTACCGGAACCACTCGGTCCGTCGATGGCGATCACGGGAATATCCTGCGGGTTCATGCCCCGGACTCCTCGACCTGGATGCGAATACCCACGGTCCTGGCAAGGTCAACAAAATTCGGGAAAGAAGTCGCCACATTGGCGCAATCGGTGATAACGACATCCCCTTCTGAGCGGAGCGATGCCACCGAAAAGGCCATGGCAATGCGGTGATCTCCATGACTGTTCACTGTACCGGACTGCATCGCCTGACCGCCCTGGATCACGATCCCGTCCTGCGTCACCGTGGTCTTGACACCCAGTTGGGCCAGACCGTCAGCCATCACCTGGATACGGTCGCTTTCTTTCACCCGCAATTCTTCTGCACCGGTGAGGACGGTTTCACCTTCGGCACAGACAGCCGCGATGAACAAAACCGGAAATTCGTCGATTGCCAAGGGCACCTGATCTTCCGGGATCTGGATCCCCTTGAGCTTCGCATGACGCACTCGCAGGTCAGCCACCGGCTCACCGCCGACCTCGCGCTCGCTCTCCACCACGATGTCGGCACCCATCTGCTTAAGAATATTGATGACGCCTACCCGAGTCGGGTTAATACCGACATGGCGCAATGTCAGATCGGCACCCGGCGTGATGGACGCGGCCACCAGGAAGAAAGCCGCAGAGGAAATATCCGCTGGCACATCGATAGGACCGCCAGTCAAGTGACCGCCGCCCTTCAGGTAAGCCGTTGCGCCATCGCGCCCAACGCTATAACCGAACCCGTTCAGCATGCGCTCGGTATGATCCCGTGTCGGCGCAGGCTCGGTGACGCGGGTTTCGCCGTCGGCATAGAGCCCTGCCAGCAGCAAACAGGATTTCACCTGGGCACTGGCCATAGGCATCACGTAGTTGAGGCCCTTCAGCGTCTGACCACCCTTGATCCGGAGCGGAGGTCGACCGCCTTCAGCGGTCTCGATTACAGCACCCATCTTACGCAGGGGGTCGGCGACCCGCCCCATGGGCCGCTTGGTCAGACTCTCGTCACCCGTCAACTCGGTATCGAACGCCTGCCCCGCCAACAACCCCGCAAACAGGCGCATCGCCGTTCCGGAGTTACCCAGGTAAAGCGGGCCGCGCGGGGCCTGTAGGCCGTGCAGACCGACACCGTGGATGCGCACGAAGCCCTTGTCCGGCCCCTCGATAGTCACCCCCATATCGCGGAAAGCCTGCAGGGTGGCCAGACTGTCCTCACCCTCGAGGAAACCCTCAACTTCGGTGACTCCCTTGGAAAGCGCACCCAGCATAATGGAACGGTGGGAGATGGACTTGTCGCCGGGCACGCGGATATCACCCCGCACTTCACCGCCGGACTGGAGCTTGAAGGTTACCTGTTTCTGACTCATGGTTGTCACGTACGCCTGTCCTGAAAGCATCTTGGAAAAATGATCCCGCGCCGCCTTGGCACGGCTGAACACCTGAAGGAGCCGTTTGCCGTCTCCAGTCTCGATCGCATTGCGCAACGTGGCGAGATCCGCGTTGAAATGATCGATAACACGAAGGACTGCGTCCCGATTGGAAAGAAAGATGTCATGCCACATTACCGGATCGCTGGCTGCGATGCGGGTAAAGTCGCGGAAACCGCCAGCGGCATAACGGAAGATTTCGAGGTTGTCGTCCTCACCTGCCAGGGTATCGACCAGTGAGAACGCGATCAGGTGCGGTAAGTGGCTGGTGGCCGCCAGCACTTCGTCATGATGTGCCACCGGCATGGTGAGCACCGTCGCGCCGCATCCGCCCCAGAGTGCCTTGAGACGCTCCAGTTTTGCGGAATCACTGGTTTCCGACGGCGTCAGGATCACCTTGTGTTTGGCGAATAAGTCGGCACGAGCGGCAGAAATCCCGCTTTTCTCGGACCCAGCAATGGGATGCCCCGGGATCACCCAGTCGGGCCAACGACCAAACACCGATTGCACGGCACTGACAAAACTGCCTTTGGTACTGCCGACGTCGGTCAGCAACACGTCCGATGCAAGGTGGGGCCGGATTTCGGCCAACACGGTCTCCATGGCGCGTACGGGCACGGCCACAACCACCAGGTCCGCATCCTTTATTGCCGTCGCCACCGATTCGGCGGCCTCGTCTATAACGCCCAGTTCAAGACCACGCTGGACCTCACCCTGCCGTTGATCGACACCGACAACCCATGCCGCCAACCCCTGCTCTCGCACAGCCTTGGCCAGCGAGCCGCCAATCAGCCCCAGACCGATAACGGCCATGCGCTGGAATAGCGGTCCTGACGAAGTCAGCGATTGCATAGGGTCAGCCATTCAGTGACTCCAACACCTCTTTGAGCGCATCAAGGCAGCGGGCATTCTCTGCCTCGAGACCAACGGAAATCCGCAAATGCCGCGGCATACCGTAGCCACCGATGGGCCGGACGATAACGCCACGCTGCAGCAGACCCTGGAAAACCTGGTCTGCCCGCTCACCGACATCGACAGCGATAAAATTACCGCTGGACGGGATATATTCCAGTCCCAGGGCTTCAAAACCCGCAGCCAGTTGCCTGAGACCGCTACGATTGACCTCACGGGAGCGCTGCAGGTAGTCCTCGTCATCCAGCACCGCGGTCGCCGCCGCCAAGGCTATTGTATCCACATTAAACGGCTGACGGACCCGATTCAAAACATCCGCGATAGCGGCGGACGAAACGGCATAGCCCACACGCAGCGCGGCCAGGCCCCAGGCCTTGGAGAAGGTACGGGCCACCACCAAGTTGGGGAAATCCGGCAACAGGTCAATGCCATCGGGGAATTCGTCGCCCTCGAAATACTCGCAGTAGGCCTCGTCGAGTACGACCACCACATGCTCCGGCACCTTGCGCAGGAACTGGACGATAGCATCGCGTCCGACAGCGGTGCCGGTAGGGTTATTGGGATTCGCAACAAAGACGATGCGCGTGCGGTCGTTAATGGCCGCGGCCATGGCGTCAAGGTCGTGCCCCCACTCTTTCGCGGGAACAGACACGCCGGTGGCGCCGACGGCCATGGTGGAAATCGGATAAACGGCAAAGGCGTACTGAGAAAAAATGACTTCGTCGCCAGCATCGGCAAAGGCACGGATCACCAAGTCCAGCACGTCATTGGAGCCGTTGCCCAGCGTCAGTTGGGCCGGGGATACGGACAGACGGGCGGCCAGCTTCTGCTTCAGGTTGAAACCGTTGCCGTCAGGATAGAGACACATCTCGTCCAGCGCCTTGCGAGCCGCTTCCAGCGCCTTGGAGCTGGGGCCGAGTGGGTTCTCGTTGCTGGCCAGCTTGATGATTTGCGAGGGATCCAGCCCCAGCTCCCGGGCGACTTCGTCGATGGGTTTCCCCGGCTGGTAAGGCTGGAGGCCACGCACCCCGGCCACTGCCCGGGACTTGAAATCGATCGACATATCATCTCCTGACAGAGTCCAATTCATGCGAGGCCTAGTGTGCCGTTCGGTTAATTCGCTGACCTCACACCTTAGCGCGTCATTACGCGCATCAAAGCACGCCGATTGGATAGGATCCCAGCCGCTTGAGCTCGACGGCCTCGGCATCGACTTCCTGCAACACCGTCTGAACCTGCGGATCGTCGGCGTGGGCCTCGAAATCGATATAGAACACATAGGCCCAGGTGCCGCTTGGCGACGGCCGGGTTTCGAGCCGGGTCAGGCTCAGCCCGTGACGGTGGAAAGGCTCGAGAAGCTCGTATAGCGCGCCCGGTTTGTTGCGCATGGACACAAGAATGGAGGACTTGTCGTGACCGCTGGGGCCCACCTCTTCGCGTCCGATGATCAGGAAACGCGTGGTGTTGTCCGGCCGGTCCTCGATCGTCGCAGCCAGCTTGCGCAGATCATAGAGTTCGGCCGCCATATCGCCTGCAATGGCTGCGGCGCCAGGCTCGCTGGCTGCCCGCCGCGCAGCCTCGGCGTTACTGCTGACCGCGACGCGCTCCACTTCATGCCAGTGGGTATCCAGCCACTTGCGACATTGGGCAAACGACTGCTGATGGGAATAGATCCGCTTGATGGCTTTCTTGTCCGTACCATCTGCAATTAAGAGATGATGGTGGATGCGCAGCTGGACCTCGCCGCAAATTTTCAGGGACGAAGATATGAACATATCAAGGGTGTGATTGATCATACCCTCGGTCGAATTCTCAACCGGCACCACCCCGTAATGCGCCTCGCCCGATTCAACTTCGCGGAATACATCATCGATCGCCGGCAACGGAATGCTGACAACCGAGTGCCCAAAGTGCTTGAGCGCCGCCGCCTGGGTGAAAGTGCCTTCCGGACCCAGGAACGCGATATGCATCGGCTTTTCCAGTGCGAGACAAGCGGACATGATTTCCCGGAACAGACGCGCCATTTCCTCGCCGGACAGCGGCCCCGGATTTTCGGCCTTGATGCGGCGCAGCACCTGGGCTTCCCGCTCCGGCCGATAGAAGAACACATCCTCATTCGGGCGCGACGCCATCTTGACGTGAGCCACCTCCTGGGCGCACTGGGCCCGGGCGCTGATCAGGTCCATGATCTGCTTATCGAGGCTATCGATACGGTCGCGCAATTCGGCCAGGCGGGTCTGCTCGTCACTCATGTCCCGCCCGCTCCTTCTCGAAGGCCTTCATGTAGTCGATCAACGCATCGACTCCCGCTTCCGGCATGGCGTTATAAATAGAGGCACGCATACCGCCCACCGTCCGGTGACCCTTGAGGTTAAGCAGGAAGCGCTCTTCCGCGCCTTTCAGGAAAGCGCTGTTGAGGCTGTCGTCCGCCAGGGTGAACGGCACATTCATCCAGGAGCGGAATCTCGGTTCGATGGGATTGGCGTAGAAGTCGCTGTTATCGATATAGCCGTACAGCTTGTCCGCCTTGCGCTTATTGATCTCGCCCATGGCGGCGACGCCGCCCTGAGCCTTGAGCCACTTGAACACCAGGCCGGCCAGGTACCAGGAATAGGTAGCCGGCGTGTTGTACATGGAGTCGTTGTCGGCGATGACCTTGTAGTCCAGCATGGTCGGCGTGCCGGACTGGGCATGACCCAGCAAATCCTTACGGATAATCACTACCACCAGCCCGGATGGACCGATGTTCTTCTGGGCGCCGGCGTAGATCAGGCCGAACTTCGAAATATCCAGCGGACGTGACAACATGGAGGAAGACATATCCGCCACCAGCGGCACGTCACCGGAATCCGGGATGAAATCGTACTCCAGCCCACCGATGGTCTCGTTCGGCGTGTAATGCAGGTAGGCGGCCTCCGGATTGGTTTTCCAGGAAGCTTGATCGGGAACCGTGGTAAAGCCCTGCTCTTCGCTGGACGCTGCCACATTCACCTCACCAAAACGCCTGGCTTCGGCGATGGCCTTCTTCGACCAGATCCCGGTGTTGACGTAATCCGCCGGCGACTTGCCGCGCATCAGGTTCAGCGGCACCGTCGCAAACTGGCTGCTGGCACCACCCTGCATGAACAGGACTGCATAATCGTCGGAAATGCCGGCCAGCTCCCGCAGGTCCTGCTCGGCAGTCTGGGCGATGGCGACGAATTCGTCGCTGCGGTGACTCATCTCCATCACCGACATGCCCGTACCTCTCCAGTCCAGCATCTCCTCCTGGGCCTGCTGGAGCACCTCTGCCGGCAAGGTCGCCGGGCCTGCACAGAAGTTATACGCTCTGGTCATTACCGCCTGATCTCTCCGTTTCCGTGTTCGTGACAAGCGGACCTGTCTCAGTCCGCATCGCCCTCTTGCGCCGGCGCATCGTCGCCGTCGCTCGCTTCGCCTTCCTCACCGTCTTCGTCCAGGCCGCTGTCGGCAATCCGCTGGACTGCAACCAGACGCTCGTCTTCCTGGGTCAGACGAATCAGACGCACGCCCTGGGTATTCCGGCTCAGGACAGAGACTTCCTCGGTACTTGAACGCACCAGGGTGCCCTTGTCCGAGATCAGCATCATCTCGTCACTTTCGAACACCTGGGTAGCCGAAACCAGATTCCCGTTCCGCTCGGAGCACTGCATGGCGATAACACCCTGACTGCCACGACTATAGGCTGGGAACTCTTCGATCTGGGTGCGCTTACCGTAGCCGTTTTCACTGGCGGTCAGGATCATGCCACTTTCTTCCGGAATGATCAGGGATACGACAGTGTGACCTTCCGGCATACGGATACCGCGCACACCCCGCGCCGTACGACCCATGGCGCGAACCTGCTCTTCCTTGAAGCGCACCGCCTTGCCAGCGGAGGAGAACAGCATGACTTCGGATTCGCCCGCGGTAATCGCGGCGCCGATCAGGGTATCGCCTTCATCCAGGGACAGCGCAATCAGGCCGTTGGAACGCGGACGCGAGAAGTTCGGCAGCGGCGTCTTCTTGACCACACCGGCAGAGGTTGCCATCAGTACGTAGTGATCTTCCGGATAGTCGCGTACCGGCAGGAAGGTAGTGACACGCTCGTCCTCGTCCAGCGGCAGGATGTTCACCATCGGGCGACCACGAGCCGCGCGACTGGCCTGGGGAATCTCGAACACCCGCAGCCAGTACACCTTTCCTTTGTTGGTAAAACACAGGATGGTGTCGTGGGAGTTGGCAACCAGCAGTTTCTCGATGAAATCCTCTTCCTTCATGGTGGTCGAGGAGCGGCCGCGGCCACCGCGGCGCTGGGCCTGGTAGGCTTCCACCGGCTGGGTCTTGGCATAGCCGTTGTGGGAAATGGTGACCACCAGGTCTTCTTCGTCGATCAGGTCGGCAATGGTCAGGTCGCGGCGGGAGCTGATGATTTCAGTACGACGGGCATCGCCGAATTCGGAGACGACCGCTTCCAGCTCTTCGCGGATGACTTCCATCAACCGGGCCGGCTCGCTGAGGATATGCAGCAGCTCGGCGATCTTGTCGATGATTTCCTTGTACTCGTTCTGCAGCTTCTCGGTTTCCAGACCGGTCAGGCGGTGCAGACGCAGATCCAGGATAGCCTGGGCCTGTTCCGGTGACAGGTGGTAGAGTCCGTCACGCAGGCCGTAGATTTCCGGCAGGTCGTCTGGACGGCAAGCGTCCTGGCCGGCCCGATCCAGCATGTCGGAAACCTGGCCAGGCTCCCAGCCCTTGGCGATCAACTTTTCCTTGGCTTCGGCGGCGCTCGGTGACTGCTTGATCAGCTCGATCACTTCGTCGATGTTGGCCAGGGCGACTGTGAGGCCTTCCAGGATATGGCCGCGTTCGCGGGCCTTACGCAGTTCGTAGATGGTCCGACGGGTCACCACTTCGCGGCGATGACGGACGAACGCATCGAGGATTTCTTTCAGGTTGAGGATCTTCGGCTCGCCGTTGATCAAGGCAACCATGTTGATACCGAAGACGGTTTCCAACTGCGTGTGGGCGAACAGGTTGTTGACGACAACCTCGGCATTCTCCCCGCGACGCAGCTCGATCACCACGCGGATACCTTCCTTGTTGGACTCGTCGCGCAGCTCGGTAATACCTTCCAGCCGCTTTTCCTTGACCAGCTCGGCGATCTTCTCGATCAGGCGCGCCTTGTTCAACTGGTACGGCAACTCGGTAATGATGATGGATTCGCGGCCCGTCTTCTTGTCCTGCTCGATCTCGTGGCGGGCGCGGATATAAATACGACCCCGACCGGTACGGTAGGCCTCGATAATGCCGGCGCGACCGTTGATGATGCCCTCTGTGGGGAAATCCGGCCCCGGGATATGCTCCATCAACTCGTCGATGGTGATGTCCTGGTTGTCGATCAGCGCCAGACAGCCGTTGACGATCTCGGTCAGGTTATGGGGCGGAATATTGGTCGCCATCCCTACGGCAATACCGGAGGAACCGTTGACCAGCAGGTTGGGAATGCGGGTCGGCAGCACATCGGGAATCTGCTCGGCGCCGTCGTAGTTCGGTACGAAATCGACGGTTTCCTTGTCCAGGTCCGCCAGCAGCGAATGGGCAATCTTCTCCATGCGGATTTCGGTGTAACGCATGGCCGCCGCATTGTCGCCGTCGATGGAGCCAAAGTTGCCCTGACCGTCGACCAGCGGATAGCGCAAAGAGAACGGCTGAGCCATACGCACGATGGTGTCATAGACCGCAGAGTCGCCGTGGGGGTGGTATTTACCGATAACGTCACCCACCACACGGGCGGACTTCTTGTAGGCCTTGTTCCAGTCGTTGTTCAACTCGGACATGGCGAACAGGACACGGCGGTGAACGGGCTTGAGTCCGTCCCGGACATCGGGCAGAGCACGACCGACGATAACGCTCATGGCGTAATCGAGGTAGGACTGTTTCAGCTCATCTTCAATATTTACGGGCAGGATCTCTTTGGCTAATTCACCCATCGAGAAAGGTTCCTTTGCGTTTGCTGGAAGTCGTCGTTTTTATGGAATCGCGACATGACGATTCGCGCGTTATGGAACGCGGATTTCACCCTTGGGGAGCTTGCGCCTGATTCGATGTTGCTGGCGCTCTCTTTCCCCAATCCAAAGGGCATTTATAAGCGCGCAATCATACCACACTCGGGCCCTCAGAGTGACAGGCAAATAACGTTCAGGTGATGTCGGGAAAGGAAGGAAACGGGGGCGGGATGGCCCCCGGAAAGCAAACAATCAAGTCAGCACTATTCAGGGACTGATCAACGGCCAATTAAGGGAAGCGGCAGTTGACCAAAAGACGATCAATTGAAGACCACGGTCTTGTTCTCGTGGGTGATGACCCGGTCTTCGATATGGGCCCGCAAGCCCCGGGCAAGGACGTTTTTCTCCACATCCTTACCCAGACGCACCATGTCCTCGATGGCGTCGCTGTGATTTACGCGGATAACGTCCTGCTCGATGATCGGACCTTCATCCAGGTCCTGGGTAACGTAATGGCAGGTAGCACCGATCAGTTTCACGCCGCGGTTGTAGGCCTGATGGTAAGGCCGGGCGCCGGCGAAGGACGGCAGGAAGCTGTGGTGGATATTGATCACCTTGCCGGAATACTGCTCGCACAGTTCCGGCGGCAGGATCTGCATGTAGCGGGCCAGCACGATGACATCGGCATCATAGCCACTGAACAGCTCACCGATCTCGGCAAAAGCCTCAGCCTTGTTGTCTTTGGTCACCGGTATATGGTGATAGGGAATATCATGCCACTCCACCATGCGGCGCAGATCGTCGTGATTGGAAATCACCGCCACGATCTCGGCGTTGAGTTCCTTGCTGTGCCAGCGGTGCAGCAAGTCAGCCAGGCAGTGGGATTCCTTGCTGCACATCAGCACCACTTTCTTGGGTACCGCGGAGTCAGCCACGTGCCAGGTCATGTCGAATTCCCGGGCGATCGGCTCGAAAGCAGCGCGGAACTGGTCGAGACCGAAAGGAATCGAGCTGGCCTTGATCTCATGGCGCATGAAGAACCAGCCGGCCTGGTTGTCGGCGTGGTGACTGGCTTCGGTGATCCAGCCGTTATAGGTAGTCAGGAAATTACTGACCTTGGCCACAATGCCAACCCGGTCAGGACAGGAAATCACCAGACGATACGTATGTTCCATGCGTTACCACAGCCCCATGCCTTACTTGAAACCATTTGAATCCGGGATGCCTAAGAGAGCCAATCTGGATGGCATGCGCCCCTGGAAAACGGTGCATGATAACGGATTGGCCGGGCCGGCGTAAGCCACCAACCCGGCAGGAAGCATCCGTATTTACTCGGTGATTCCCATCATTCGCCGAATAGCTCGTCCGTGCGGGCAGCCATAATGAAATCGTTGCGATGCAGGCCGCCAATCTTGTGAGTCCACCAGTTGACGGTCGTCTTGCCGTATTCGGTGAGCAGGGCTGGATGATGCCCTTCCGCCTCCGCTAAATCCCCCACCTTGTTGGTAAAGGTCAGCGCCTCGGCGAAATTCTTGAACTTGAAGGTGCGCTCGATCTGCTGCTCGCCTCCCTTCTCGACCAGTGCCCACTCAGGCACCTCTTTCTGAAGACTGGCCAACTCGTCACCGGTGACCTGCGGTGCATCGGCCTTGCAGGCCTCACAGGACTGCGATTTCAACTCAGTCATAACACCCTCCTCGCTTCTGTAGCTGATAGTCGTTTCGAACGAATAGCCACGGGTAATGCGTCAGCCTGCGCTCACCGCTGGATACGGTCAAGACCCGACTCCGGGCTGGACCAGTTGCGCCAAGGCCCGGGAGACCCAGCCAGGACTTGCGACCCGAACCGGGCTTTGCAAAGCAGTCACCTGACAATATACTGTATAAATAAACAGTATTGAGCAAGACAGCTGTATGAGTGAAATCATCGACAAACTGCTGGACAACGCCCAGGTCTGGCAAGCCAGTCAGCAAAAGCGCCAGACCCGGGCCGACGCCGAAGCCACCGGATTCAGTCCGCTGGACGAGCACCTGCCCGGCGCCGGCTGGCCTCGCGGCGCCATGATCGAATGCCTGCTACCGCATTACGGTATCGGCGAACTCCAACTGATCCTGCCGGTCTTGCGCAAGCTCACCGGGGAAGGCCTGACCGCTTTCTGGATCGATGCACCCCATATCCCCTACGCCCCGGCCCTGGCCCGGGCCAAGGTGGACATCGCCCACGTCGTCCAGGTTCGCACCCAAAGCCGGGAAGACCAGCTCTGGACCCTGGAAAACTGCCTGCGCTCATCCACCACCGGCCTGGTCATGGTCTGGCTCGACAGCATCAAGCGCAGCGATATCCGCCGCATCCAGTTGGCCGCCGAAGCCGGGGACAACCTGTGTATCCTGTTCCGCGATGCCCGCCATGCCGAGGAGCACTCCCCCGCAGCCCTGCGCCTGAAACTGGCACCGCAGGACGGCTGGACACTGCAGACCGACATTATCAAGCGTCGTGGCGGCTGGCCCGTGGCGGACCTCAAGGTGTCGATCCCGCCGGTGGTGGACCTGCCCCGCAGCCGGACCGCCGAAATCATCCAGGGCCCCTGGTCGCGGCCGAATACCTGAGATCGACGCTCATGCTATGGCTCTACCTCCACTTTCCTCACCTGCTGCTGGAGCATTTCAGCCAGAGCGAGGCAACCTCCCGCCCCATGGCCCTGATCAGCGGCCGACCGCCACGAGTGCTCCAGCTCAATCCGGAGGCGGAGAAGCTGGGCGTCGCCGTCGGCCAGACCGCCCAGACGGCATCCGCCCTGGCTGAAGGGTTGCATCTGATCGAGGCCGACATGGAGGAACAGGCAAGGGTCCTGGAACAGCAGGCAGTGTGGCTCTACCGAGACGTGGCCCGCATTACGCTCTACCCACCAGACGGCATTCTTACCGAAGCCGGCAGCCTGAGGCGCCTGCACGGCAGTCTCCCGGCTCTGTGGGAGAAACTTCAGACCAACCTGAAACAACGCCACCTGACCGCCTGGCTCGCCTGCGGGCCAACCCCTCAGGCCGCCCGCATCCTGGCCCGAGGCCGAATGGGGCAGTGCAGCGAAGACCTACAACGTCTGCGCCACTCGCTGGACAAACTCCCAGTCACCGAAAGCGATCTGGATGAACAGGCTATCGAGCGCCTGCAACGCATGGGGCTGCATACCCTGGGCCCGGTATTGCGTCTACCGGATCGGGAACTGGCGCGACGCCTGGGACCAGAAACCAGCCTGGCCCTGCAAAAGATCGAAGGCAGCGCCGCCGATCCGCAAACCGACTGGCTGCCGCCGCCCTATTTCCATCGTCGCCTGGATTTTGCCGAGGATGTCGAGCACAGCAGTGGCCTGCTCTTCCCCCTGCAACGTGCACTGCAGGAGCTAGAAGAGGAATTGCGCTGGCGTCAGCAGGATACCGACACCCTCCAGCTTGAGATCCGCCATCGACACCAGCCAGTGACGCCACTGCAGATTCGCTCAACCGCGCCCGAGCACCGCGCCTCCGCCTTCGTTGCACTGGTGCGGTTGAGACTGGAACGCCACGAGCTGGGATCACCAGCTGTTGGTCTTTCAATCAAGGTCAGACGCTTCATGCGCCGGGATGCACCGATTGGCGATGACCTGTTCGGCGAATCCGCCGCCTCCCGGGACGAAGCCCGGCAGCACCTGCTCAGTCGCTTGCAGGCCCGTCTGGGAGACGAGGCCCTGAATACCCTGAGCCTGAACGCCGATCACCGCCCCGAGCAGGCCTGGCTCGCCGCCCCCGTGCAGAGCAAGGCTGCGGGTACGGAAGTCACCCTGCCCCGCCGGCCACTCTGGCTGCTGGGGAAGCCGCAACCGCTGATTGAGATGCCTAAGGAATGGCTCACCGGACCGGAGCGCATCAGCGCCGGTTGGTGGGACGGCGAAAGAATCCAGCGGGACTACTACATCGCCCGCCTGCATAGCGGGCAAACGAGCTGGCTGTTCCGGGACGTCACCGGTGGCTGGTATATCCATGGCTGGTTTGCGTGAAACCTTATGGCCTACGCTGAGCTCCACTGCCTGAGCAACTTCACCTTCCTGCGCGGCGCGTCCCACCCCCACGAACTGGCGGAGGAAGCCGAGAAGCAGGGCTACACGGCACTGGCGATCACCGACGAATGTTCGGTCGCCGGCATGCCCCGGGCCTACGCTGCACTCAAGGCAAACGAGAAGGTCAAACTGATTACTGGCAGCGAGTTTTACCTACAAGATCCGGACATCGTACTGGTCCTACTGGCCCAAACCCGAAAAGGCTATGGCCAACTCTGTCAGTTGATCACCACCGCACGCCGCCGGGCGGAAAAAGGGAGCTATGCCCTCTTTGGCGAAGACCTGGACACCCACACGCTGGATGAATGCCTGGTGCTCTGGGGCGCGGCGCCCACCCTGTCCAACGAAGAAACAGAACGGGGGCAGTGGCTCAGGTCGCTGTTCCCCGGTCGACTCTGGATCATGGCTGAGCGCAGCCTGACCGACCAGGATGAGGAGAACATGGCCAACTGGCGGCTGCTCGGGCGCCAACTAAGCCTGCCTATCGTTGCCACCGGCCATGTGCACATGCACCAGCGCGGCCGGCAACCCCTGCAGGACGTGCTGACCGCCATCCGCCACGGCTGCACGGTGGCCGAAGCCGGTCACCACCTGTTTGCCAACGGCGAGCGTTACCTGCGCCCGATCAAAACATTGGAAAGGCTGTTTCCCGAAGAATGGTTGGAACAGAGCCTGGTTATTGCTGACCGATGCACCTTCAGTCCCGGCGAACTCAAGTATAAATACCCGCCGGAAGTGATCCCTCGGGGGCACACGCCCGCAAGCTATTTACGCCAGCTTACGGAAGAAGGTATTCAGAGACGCTTCCCCAGAGGCCTCTCCCTGCCTATTCGTGCACTCGTTGAAAAAGAACTGAAGCTCATTGCCGATAAAGAATATGAACCCTTTTTCCTGACGATTCATGATATTGTCCAGTTTGCACGCGCACAGGGCATTCTTTGCCAGGGCCGCGGCTCCGCAGCCAACTCAGTGGTGTGCTATTGCCTGGGTATTACCGAGGTTGCACCGGACAAGATCAAAGTACTTTTCGAGCGATTTATTTCAGAAGATCGGGATGAGCCACCGGATATTGACGTGGATTTCGAGCACGAACGCCGAGAGGAGGTTATCCAGTATATTTATCGGCGTTACGGTCGGGAGCGAGCCGCCTTGGCAGCCACCGTCATTCGCTATCGTCAAAGGAGTGCCATCCGGGATGTGGGCAAAGCATTGGGATTCGACCTGCATCTGCTCGAGCAAATGATTGGCAGCGTAAACTGGCGCGACAAAGGTCAGGATTGGCGCGAGCAATTACTGGCCAAAGGCATCGCGAAAACAGCCAAGGCCGTAGAGCAGTTCATGGCACTGGTTAATAGCCTGCTGGGCTTTCCTCGCCATCTCTCGCAGCACGTCGGCGGGTTTGTTATCAGCGAAGGGCCTTTGGCGGAATTGGTGCCCACCGAAAATGCCAGCATGGTGGATCGCACGGTCATCCAATGGGACAAGGACGACCTGGAAAGTCTGGATCTGATGAAGGTCGATGTACTTGCGCTGGGTATGCTTTCCGCCATTCGTAAAGCCTTCGATTTGATCGGCAAGAAGGAAAACCGACCCTTTGGAATGACAGATGTCACTCCGGAAGACGAGCGCGTCTATGACATGCTTTGTACCGGCGACAGCATTGGTGTTTTCCAGGTGGAATCCCGAGCCCAAATCAATATGCTGCCGCGTTTGCGACCGCGCGAATACTATGACCTGGTCATCCAGGTAGCCATTGTCCGGCCCGGCCCCATCCAGGGCGATATGGTCCACCCCTACCTGAAACGTCGGCACAAGCTGGAACCCGTGGACTACCCCAATGACGATATCCGCGAGGTATTGGAGCGGACTTTTGGCGTGCCTATCTTTCAGGAGCAAGCCATCAAGCTTGCCATGGTGGCTGCTGGCTTCAGTGGCAGCGAAGCGGATAACCTACGCCGGGCCATGGCTGCCTGGAAATCGGATGGTGACCTGACGCCCTTCCGGGACAAACTTATCAACGGGATGCGGGCCAAAGGCTATAGCCAGGATTTCGCGGAAAAGCTTTATAAGCAATTCTGCGGCTTCGGCGGCTACGGCTTCCCTGAATCCCATTCAGCCAGCTTTGCACTGCTGGTGTACGTTTCCGCCTGGATCAAATGCCACTACCCTCCCGTTTTCTACTGCGCCCTCCTCAACAGCCAACCCATGGGATTCTATTCCCCCTCGCAGCTGGTACAGGATGCTCGCCGCCATAATGTCGTTGTCCATCCCATCGACGTCAACCACAGCGATTGGGACCATACCCTGGAGAACCAGCATGAGCACCTGCGCCTAGGCCTTCGACTGGTGAAAGGATTAAGTCGGACTGGCGCAGAGAAGCTCGTCGCTTCACGCCCCGAACAGGGATACGCCTCCATAGATCAGATCCGACACCTTACTGGTATCGACAACCAGGATCTGGAGTGCCTGGCCAGCGCTGGAGCCTTACGCACTTTCAGCGACAACCGGCACCAGGCTCGTTGGGACATTCTCGAATACGATGCGCCTGCCCCCCTATTCGTGCAGGGGAGCCCACAGATCGTGCAGGAAAGCCGGCAAACCTATACCGTGACATCCGGGAGAAACAACGAAGCCATTCGCATGCCCCTTCCTTCAGAGGGTG
The DNA here is from genome assembly GCF_036511935.1 of Marinobacter nanhaiticus D15-8W. Taxonomy (NCBI): domain Bacteria; kingdom Pseudomonadati; phylum Pseudomonadota; class Gammaproteobacteria; order Pseudomonadales; family Marinobacteraceae; genus Marinobacter; species Marinobacter nanhaiticus. The sequence goes on from NZ_AP028878.1 coordinate 3,151,305, forward strand.
AGGACATATTGGAGGACTATGCCAGTCAGGGTCTGACACTGCAGCGCCATCCTCTCATACTGCTTCGAGAGCAAGGCCACCTGCGGCACTGCCATACTGCCGAAAGCCTGAAAACCTATCCCAACGGGCGCCCAGTACACGTGGCGGGCCTGGTAACCGGCCGTCAACGCCCTGGTTCCAGCAAAGGCGTCACTTTCATCACCCTGGAAGACGAAACCGGTAACACTAACGTGGTGGTCTGGCTCAATACCGCCCGACAACAGCGCCAGCCGCTGATCAAGTCACGGCTGCTGCATGTGAAGGGTATTCTGGAAAGAGAAGGCGACATCGTTCACGTGATAGCCGGTAAGTTGACCGACCTCAGCCACCTGCTGGGTACACTAAAGGTTCGCTCAAGGGATTTTCGCTGAACAGCGCGAGCCTCAGGTCGAACTAAAACCCCGAAACGAAGGCCAGCGCGGATCCTCACGAAACGCGTCTGCCAGGAAATCCATCAGCACCCGGATGCGGGCTACGTTGCGCAGGTCGGCGTGGGTCAAAAGCCAGAGGCCACTCAGGGGTGTAGTGGATAATGCCAGCACCGGCTTCAGTTCCTGTCTGACCTGATCCATTGGCAACGCCGCCAGCCCCAGCCCCGCCTGGGCAAAGCGGGCAATGGCATTCAGCGTACTACCGCGTATGACGATCAGTTTCTCCGGCACCTGACTGACAACCCAGCGATAGCCCGGTATGTGCATCAAGGCGGCTTCCGGCCCAACCCACGGGTAATCGCAAGCAGCCTTGAGATCCACTGGCTCCCCCTTCACTTCGATAAGCTTTGGCGCTCCGAACACCGCCCAGCCAATATCGGTCAGCTTGCGACCAACCAGATAATCCGGCGGACTCGGTGTAGCTCGCAGGGCCAGGTCCGCTTCGCGTCGATTGAGATCGAGGTCGGTATTGGTCACTAGCACACTTACCCGGATGTCCGGGTATTGCTGTTGAAATCGCTCGAGATAATCCGGCAGAAAGTCATAAACCAGATTTTCCGGCGCTGTCAGCCGCACCTCGCCCTGTAAGGTCACGTCCGCACCACCAAGCAGCCGCTCCGCGTGGAAGGCTTCGGCTTCCATGGCTTCCGCATGGGATAGCAGTGCCTCACCCTCTGGGGTCAGGCGGTAGCCGGTGTTCAGACGTTCGAATAAGCGGCAGTTAAGCTGCGCCTCCAACTGATTCAAGCGCCGATAGATCGTACTGTGATTGACGCCAAGTCGGTCCGCCGCACCCGTCAACGAATGGGCCCGGACGATCATCAGGAAATCCGGTAAAAGTCCCCAATCCATAGCACTAGACCTCAACTAACGACCGCACCTATTTTTTTGCGTTATTGCAAATCATGAATGCGATATTCACCATTCTATTTGCTCATTCGCAATTCTAAAGTAGCTCCATCAATGGCGGCAACGCCGAACCTGAACCGCTTTATCGAGGATACGGAAATGAATGAGCAAACCCTAGAAAGCTATGGCATCACTACACTACGGATCAGTCTGGGCCTTATCCTGATCGCCCACAGTCTCTGGCTTAAATTGGTGATCTTCACGCTGCCCGGAACGGCCGCATTCTTCGAAAGCATCGGACTTCCCGGGATCACCGCCTATGCCGTCTTTCTGGTTGAAGCGACGACCGGTATCGCACTCGTGTTGGGGATAGAAAGCCGCTGGGCGGCCCTGCTCGCCGTTCCAGTTATGGCTGGCGCCACCTGGGCACACGCAGCTAATGGCTGGCTGTTCACCAATGCAGGCGGCGGATGGGAGTACCCGCTGTTCCTGACGGTAGCCACCCTGGCGCAAGCGCTACTCGGCGACGGTGCGCTGGCGCTGCGTAGATCCAGTAAACTGGGCCTGATCCATGCAAACCGGAGCCCTGCCTTATCATGAGCCTGTTTATCTCGCATGGTGCGCCGACGCTTCTGCTCAACGAGACGCCGGCACACCGGTTCCTGAAACAACTGGGCGGGGAGCTCCCCCGCCCAAAGGCCATCATCGTCATCTCTGCCCACTGGGAAAGTGACCAATTACAGGTCGACCACACAGCGCAACACGACCTGATCTACGATTTTCGCGGATTCCCGAAGGAACTCTACGAATTCAAGTGGCCAGTTAACGGAGATCCGGCGTTGGCCGAGAAGATTCAGGCACACCTGGCGGCACGAGGTTTTCAGGCAACGCTAACTTCGGGCCGCGGTCTTGATCATGGCGCATGGGTACCGCTGGCTCTACTGGACTCGAATGCTGCCATTCCGATAGTTCCCGTATCGCTCCCTGTAGATTACGACGAACGAGCGCTCTGGGCGCTGGGCAAGGCGTTGTCTGACTTCGAACGTGAGGGCTACCTGCTCATCGGTACCGGTAGCCTGACGCACAACTTGCGCGCCCTATCACCTAACTGGAATGCGCCTTCACATCCGGATGTGGCCCCTTTTGTCGATGGTTTGAAGGAGATTCTCGAAGGTGCTGAGCGCGAGCGAATCATTAATTGGCGAGCACTCCCCTATGCCCGAAATCACCATCCAAGCCCGGAGCACTTTCTGCCGCTCCTAATTGCCGCGGCCGCACCGGGAAAAGCCCAACGGCTGCACCAAAGCATCGAGTATGGCGCACTTGCCATGGATTGCTGGTCCTTTGGCCAACCCGCTCTCGCTTGAAGCTCACTTGCAACTTTTAGGAGGCAATAGTTCGGGCATAAAAAAGGTTCATCGCCGATTAGCGTGACAGGGCCAAGAGTCCTCCACGAGTCGTAAGACCATGGGCACCTTCGGCGCCTCAGAAGCTAAAGCATCTGCTACATACTCGAGTTATCTTGGAAATGTAGCCGACGCTTTAGAGGGCGCTGCAAAAACTTGCGGCTTTAAGCCTCTCTCCCCTCGCGGGGTGTAGGCGGAAGTAGCGAAGCAGCGCTTCGCCCGCCGGAACGCCCAGAGCCTCTGGCGACGGGCTGGGGCGCGGAGCGGAGGTTTGGAGAGAGGGGACGAGGCAAAGCCTCGCCAGAAGTCGGCTCTGGCAACGATGAGCGCCTGACGGCGCTACCCCCTCTCCCCGGCCCTCTCCCGCGAGGGGAGAGGGAGTTTATGCCAATATTTTTGAGATACGGCTACTTTTACAACACCCCCTTCAGCTTCGGAGCGGCCCGACGGGCAGCCCATTCCCGGAATGCTTTCCGTTACGCGGATTCCCGCTAGAATGCGATGAACCATAAAAAAGCCCCGCAATTGCGGGGCTTCGTTTCTCGCTGAGACTGATCAGCCAAGCAGCTTGATCATGACACCGGCTGCAACTGCAGAGCCAATGACGCCAGCCACGTTCGGGCCCATGGCGTGCATCAACAGGAAGTTCTGGGGATTGGCTTCCAGACCGACCTTGTTGGATACGCGGGCCGCCATCGGGACTGCCGACACCCCAGCTGAGCCGATCAGCGGATTGATCTGCTCCTTGCTCAATTTGTTCATGAGCTTCGCCATCAGGACGCCACAGGCGGTACCGATCCCGAAAGCCACAATACCCAGGCCCAGAATACCCAGGGTCTGGGCGTCCAGGAATTTATCCGCCATCAGCTTAGAGCCAACGGACAGACCCAGGAATATGGTCGTGATGTTAATCAGTGCGTTCTGTGCGGTGTCACTCAGCCGCTCAACGACACCACATTCACGCATCAGATTACCAAAACAGAACATACCCAGCAGCGGTGCTGCATCCGGCAGGAACAGAACCACCGCAATCAGGACCACTAGCGGGAAGGTGATCTTTTCTCGCTTGCTGACCGGGCGCAGCTGGGTCATCTTAATGGCGCGCTCCTTCTGGGAAGTCAGTGCCTTCATGATCGGCGGCTGGATCATCGGCACCATGGCCATGTAGGCGTAGGCCGACACCGCAATCGCACCCAGAAGATGCGGAGCCAGAACACTGGAGACGTAGATAGAGGTCGGGCCATCTGCACCACCGATGATGCCGATCGCCGCCGCTTCCAGAATGTTGAACTGCAGTACGCCGGTCCAGTCCAGCAGCGCGGCACCGAGAACGGTACCGAAAATACCGAACTGCGCCGCAGCGCCCAGTAACATCGTCTTCGGGTTAGCCAACAGCGGACCGAAATCGGTCATCGCGCCGACACCCATGAAGATGACCAGGGGCCCGATGGTGCTGCCGATAACCACGGAATAGAAGTTATACAGCATGCCATTGCCATAGCCGAAATCCTGAGCAATGGAGTTCGCCATCGCCATTTCGGAGTAGCTGGCCTCTTTAACCGCTACCTTGAAGGCCTCCTTCAGCTCGGGCGTTACCGCCTGCCCGGCTTGGTAGGCTACATCCAGCGGCGCAGCAAGGGCGGCCAAAATCTGTGTGGATCCGTCCTTCAGCGCGAAATGGATTGCGTTTTCAGCCGCAGTCAGGGCAAGCCCTGCCTCCGGAATGTTCGCCAGAATGCCACCGAACCCGATTGGGACCAGCAGCAACGGCTCGAACCCCTTACGAATGGCAAGGAACAGCAGCAGAAGGCCCACGGCGATCATAATCACCTGGCCGAACTCGATGTTGAACAGGCCACTGCCTGTCCATAGCGTCATCATTTTATCCATGGAATGCTGGCCCTTATGCGATTGTCAGCATTTCATCACCGACAGCGACGGCGTCACCGACCTTGATGAAGACTTCACCTACGGTACCGGCCTGGGGTGCGCGGATTTCTGTTTCCATCTTCATCGCTTCCAGGATGATCATCACCTCGCCCTCTTCCACAGCCTGGCCAGGTGAAACCAGTACCTTGAAGATGTTGCCCCCCAGCGGTGCAACCACCGGTTCGCCACCACCTGAAGGAGCCGCCGGCTGGGTCGGAGCTGCAGCCGCAGGCTGGCCGCCACCTTTCGCCTCGATCTGGGAAATTTCACCACCTTCGGAAACGGCGACAACGTATTCCTTGCCGCTGACCGTCACGGTGTAGGTTTCAGGGCCGCTGGATTTCGCTGGTGCCGCTGCCGCTTTCGCGTCTTCTGCAGTCGGTGCCGGCTCAAACGCATCGGGGTTACCACGGTTTTCCAGGAACTTGAGACCGATCTGCGGGAAGAGCGCGTAGGTCAGGACGTCGTCGACAGTGTCTGCCGCCAGTTTGATACCCTTCTCTTCTGCAAGCTTCTTCAGCTCTTCGGTCAGTTTGTCCATTTCCGGATCAAGCAGGTCGGCCGGACGACACGTAACGGGCTCTTTGCCATCCAGAACACGCTCCTGTAGCTCTTTGTTCATCGGCGCCGGTGCCGCACCGTACTCGCCTTTGAGGATGGCTGAGGTTTCTTTGGAGATGGACTTGTAGCGCTCGCCAGTCAGAACGTTCAGTACCGCTTGGGTACCCACGATTTGGGACGTCGGGGTGACCAGCGGAATGAAGCCCAGGTCTTCACGAACCTTGGGGATCTCATCCAGTACCTGGTCGAACTTATCGCTCGCATTCTGCTCACGCAGCTGGTTTTCCATGTTGGTCAACATGCCGCCCGGTACCTGGGCAATCAGGATGCGGGAATCGGTACCCCGGAGACTGCCCTCGAACTTCGCGTACTTCTTGCGGACCTCACGGAAGTAGCTGGCGATCTCTTCGAGCAAGTTCAGATCCAGACCGGTATCTCGGTCCGTACCCTTGAGGATCGCAACGACAGCCTCTGTGGGCGAATGACCATAGGTCATACTCATGGAGGAAATGGCGGTATCCACGTTATCGATACCGGCTTCCGCGGCCTTGATGGCAGTAGCGGTAGACATGCCGGTGGTCGCGTGGCACTGCATGTGAATCGGGATATCGAGCTCTTTCTTCAGACGGCTGACCAGATCATAGGCAACGTACGGTTTAAGAATACCCGCCATGTCTTTGATCGCGATGGAGTCAGCGCCCATGGCGGCGACTTCTTTCGCCAGCTCGACCCACATGTCGATGGTATGCACCGGACTTGTAGTGTAGGCAATGGTGCCCTGAGCGTGCTTGCCAGTCTTGCGAACGGCCTTGATCGCGCGATCCAGGTTACGGGGGTCGTTCATCGCATCGAAGATACGGAATACGTCGACGCCATTCTCGGCGGCGCGCTCACAGAAACGGTCAACCACATCATCCGCATAATGGCGGTACCCCAGCAGGTTCTGGCCTCGCAGCAACATCTGCTGCTGGGTGTTGGGCATGGCCTTTTTCAATTCGCGTATACGCTCCCAGGGGTCTTCGCCCAGGTAGCGGATACAGGAGTCAAACGTCGCTCCGCCCCAGGATTCGAGCGACCAGAAACCGACCTTGTCGAGCTTCTCGGCAATCGGCAGCATGTCGTCCAGCCGCATCCGGGTGGCCAAAAGGGATTGATGCGCGTCACGCAGGATGACGTCTGTAATCCCCAATGGTTTCTTTGAATCTGTCATCGTGTCAGCCTTCTGTTTAAAGGTTCTAATAGTATTCTGGGGTCACTTCTTGTGGCGTGACCTGAACTTCGCGACCGCCTGCTTGATGGCCTCGGCTGTGTCGGGATCAACCGACGCAGGCGCTGAAGGCTTGGCGCGCGGAGTACGTGCCGGGGTAGCCGGCTCCGGTGGCGTAAACTTGGCCACAACCTTGGACATCGAGATGGTTGCAAACACGAGGATTATCAGGAAAACAAAGACGAATCCCATGCCTGCGACCATCAGCTCGAAGGCCTTGGTCATCAAATCGTCCATGGTGTTATACCTTTTTATGCGGATTTACCCGATCCTGCCCGCCTCGCCATAGCGGTCCCTAACGCAGGAAGCCTCCTGCAGCGCGGGTTCCAGGCGCGGCCTTTTAAAATCGGATGGCAAAATCCTGCGTAATTTACCGTTTTCGACACTAGTGAGCAACCAAAGCAATCCGTAAAAACCGTCAGAATGGGCCAGAGCCACAGCTACGCGCCGGCCCTTAAAACCCCACATAAGTAATTGTTTTTGGTTGCTTACTGAGACTTACGAAAAGACTGATAAGCAGCAAAGACCTCTGCCGGCTTCTCAAGCTGGGGATAATGGCCACAACCGGGGATACGGAGGACATCGGGATTGGGCACCACCGCCTCGTAACGCTTCGCCATCTCCTCACCGGAAATCGGGTCATCGACGCCATCGATGAACCGCAAAGGGCAAATCGCGCCCTCTAGGCCCCCCACCCAACGCGACCGGTTTTGCTCCCGCTCGGCCATGTAGCGGATCAGGCCTGGCATGACGCGCACACCCTGCCCACGCTCGATCAGATGCCAGAAGCCATCCAGCTCGATACCGTCGGGCGGATTATCAACCCCGAAAATACGCGTCATATTTCGGCCGAAAGCGCTCCGACTCATTAAACGACTGGTAACGGGCCCCAGGGGGCTGGCCATCAGCTTTTGCACGAAGAGTGGCTTATGTGCTTCGGGAAACAATCCACCATTGAGTAACGCGACGGATCGTATGCGCCGCTCACCGCCCTGCAAGTCGCGCGCGAGCAGCTCCTGCGTCACCGTGTCGCCGTAGTCATGGGCCAGGACATGAAAGCGGTCGATACCCTGGGCCTCCAGCAGCGCCAGTATCAGCTCCGCCTGCTCGCCGATGGTGTAGCGATGGGGCCAGGGCTTGTCAGACAAGCCGAAACCGAGAAGATCCATCGCAATCAGCCGATAGGATTGCGCCAGGGGCCACCAGAGCTTTGACCAATCCCACGATGATGCTGGAAAACCGTGGATCAATACCAGCGGTTCACCCTTCCCCGCCGTCCAGTAAGCCACCTTGAAGCCACCAAGGGTGTTGAAGCGCGCCAGATTGACCCAGTCTGCGAGCACTATCCGCTTAAAGTCTGTGGTTTCCGGCAAGAGTTTCTCCAATGGGTTATTGCAGCGAGTGGGTTGGAGACAGCCTCAAAGCTACCTTACTCCACTCGAGCACGCCAATCGTCACAAACCAAAAAATTGCACAGTGCATCCATACCGAATCCCCAAACGTTCTCGAAGAGGGCAGCGACTCTGCCAACAAGATGCACAGCAACGCTAATTGGAGGATTCATGGACAACCCAACCCATAAAAGAGCACTCACCCTCGCCGGCCTCATATGCGGCTCGCTTCTCACCGCGACCACGTGCCTTGCCGGACATACAAACCCGGTTCTCAAGGCTAATCTTGAAGGCTCAGCGATGGTGGGCTCGGAGGGAGACAGGGATGGCACCGGCACAGGCTATGTATTCGGTGTCGACGGCGATCCGACAACGCTTTGCTACGTTATCGTCGTCAGCGAAATTGAAATGGTGCCGGTAAAAGAAGGCATGGCAGCCCATATCCACGAGGCCAGACAAGGTGAAAATGGCGATGTCGTTGCCAATCTGGCCGGACCGGAGGACGGCAATGCCGGGGACTGCCTGACCGAAGGCGAAAAGGGCAAGTTCCCGACCGGCGAATCAGGCATCGTACAGCGCATACTGCAGAACCCGGAGGAGTTCTACATCAATGTGCATAATCCGGACTTTGAGAAGGGGGCGATTCGGGGTCAGCTGATGGAGACTCATGGGCATTCGCATGAGATGTAAATAGGGAGACACAAAAAACCCCGCTCAGAGCGGGGTTCTTTGTTTGATATGGCGCGGCTGGGAGGATGACTATGGGCCTTCGGCCCAGCCCTCCGGGCCGTCGTCGCAGGCTCCGACGTTCCTCCGCGCGCTTTGCGCGCTCCGGTCGAACCTCTTTCGGCTCGAATCCCGTCGGAACTCTACGCTATGCAAACAAAAAACCCCGCTCAGAGCGGGGTTCTTTGTTTGATATGGCGCGGCTGGGAGGATTCGAACCTCCGACCGCCTGGTTCGTAGCCAGGTACTCTATCCAGCTGAGCTACAGCCGCGTAACAACAAAATCGGTCGATTTTCCGACCGCCTGGTTCGTAGCCAGGTACTTTATCCAGCCGGCCGGCGCTCCGGTGAGCTACAGCCGCTTGAAACTTTTTCTGGTCGAACCCTCGAAAGGCCCGGCCATCCAGTTTGGCAGTTACTGCCAGGGGAGGATTACTCGGGCCTGTGACCCTCGCCCCTTCGGGGTCGCCGCCGCGTCGCGTCGGCGCTCCTCAGCATGCGCTGCATGCTTCGGTCGAACCTCTTTCGGTTCGAATCCCATCAACTTCTCGACGCCAATAACTTTGGACACACGAGACATTGATCTTGAATAGTGGCGCGGCTGGGAGGATTCGAACCTCCGACCGCCTGGTTCGTAGCCAGGTACTCTATCCAGCTGAGCTACAGCCGCGCAAAAAACTTTTCAGTCAAACCTCTGACCGCCTGGTTCGTAGCCAGGTACTTTATCCAGTGGGCCGGTGCTCCAGTGAGCTACAGCCGCACTTCCAATAAAGCTTATTTCTGCCTTGCTAGAGCAGATGCCCTCTATTTCTCTCCGAGAGAAAAATGGCGGAGAGGGAGGGATTCGAACCCTCGATACGCGCAATGCGTATGGTTCCTTAGCAGGGAACTGGTTTCAGCCACTCACCCACCTCTCCTTGAGAACGCGGCGTATAGTACCACAATTTTTCTGTTTTCATAGGGTTGACAACGCTTTTTTCCATTATCGATTTCAATCTCTTACGTGATGGATGCGTTGTCTGGATACAAAAAACCCGCCAGCAGTTCTGCGGCGGGTTTTTCTGGCTTTTTACATATTGCCCGGCTCTGGTTCTGCGTCCGGATCCGTCTTCTCACGCTGGATGCGCTGGTAGATTTCCTCACGGTGTACGGCAACTTCCTTGGGGGCGTTGACGCCAATGCGCACCTGGTTACCCTTTACCCCCAGTACCGTGACGGTGACTTCGTCACCAACCATCAGGGTCTCGCCAACGCGGCGGGTCAAAATCAACATGTCCTTTACTCCTTTTGTCCAGAGCTACCTGTTCCGACGATTAAAATTAAACTACCTGCTTTATAACGGGACGACGCAGCCTCCGTAACCCGGAATTATCCGTAGGGACAATCACTAAGAGGGCCAGCAAACCGAATCGTTCCCTTCTTTGCCGAGACCTGGACGGAGTAACCATCAGTCCGCCAATCAAGCCTCGCCATCATCCTGCTGGTGAAGTTCGAAGGCGCTATGCAACGCACGAACAGCCAGCTCAAGATACTTCTCATCGATCACCACTGAGATCTTGATCTCGGAGGTGGAAATCATCTGGATATTGATACCCTCGTTGGACAGGGACTCGAACATCCGTGTTGCTACACCCGCGTGCGACCGCATACCCACACCGACGATACTGACCTTTGCGATGCGGCTGTCGCCGCTGACTTCCCGGGCTGACAGATCAGAGGCTACCTGCTCAAGGATGGCTCGTGCACGCTTATAATCATTACGATGTACCGTGAAGGTAAAATCCGTACGGTTATCGACGCCGACGTTCTGGACAATCATGTCGACTTCGACATTGGCATCGCTTACCGGCTTCAATATACGAAGGGCACAACCCGGTGTATCAGGTACGCCTGAAATCGTCAGCTTTGCCTCATCCCGGTTAAACGCAATGCCGGAAACCACCGGTTGTTCCATGTCACCCTCGTCATCAAGCGTAATCAGGGTACCCTCACCTTCGCCGAAGCTGGAGAGCACCCGAAGTGGCACATTGTACTTGCCTGCAAATTCCACCGAACGGATCTGGAGCACTTTGGAGCCCAGACTCGCCATTTCAATCATTTCCTCAAACGTGATGCGCTTGAGGCGGCGCGCACTGTCCACGACACGCGGATCGGTCGTGTAGACACCATCCACATCAGTATAGATCTGACACTCGTCCGCTTTCAGCGCTGCAGCAAGCGCCACAGCGGTCGTGTCGGACCCCCCGCGACCCAGGGTCGTGATGTTACCCAGCTCGTCAACGCCCTGGAAACCAGCCACCACGACCACTCGACCTTTTTCCAGATCGCCACGCATGTTGGCTTCGTCGATACTCTGGATACGCGCCTTGGTGTGCGCGTTGTCTGTCAGGATACGCACCTGCGAGCCGGTATAGGAGCGCGCTTCGAGTCCTCGCTTTTGTAGCGCCATGGAAAGCAGCGCAATCGTAACCTGCTCGCCGGTGGACAACAGAACATCCATTTCACGCGGGGTCGGCTCTTCCATGATCTGACTCGCCAGACCGATCAGACGGTTGGTCTCACCGCTCATGGCCGAGACGACCACAACCACGTCGTGTCCCTGATCGCGGGAACGCCCCACCCGCTCTGCGACTGCTTCGATGCGCTCGATAGTGCCCACCGAGGTGCCGCCGTATTTCTGGACCAGAAGTGCCATCGTCTTCCTTAATTTCCGCCTGTCAGTCTCGTGTCCTGCCCGTGCATCGACGGGGCCAGCACACCGCCATTCAATCTCGTCGCCAGCCACCTTAGGGCACAGCGACGGGATTATAAAGGCAGTTCAATGTGCTGAATACTGTTTCAGCTCGTGGCCTCGTTGACCCAGGTGGCAACCTGCTGCAAGGCATCAGGCAGTTTGGCAGGATTGGATCCTCCTCCCTGAGCCATGTCCGGGCGACCGCCGCCTTTGCCGTCTACGGCTTCCGCCAGCTTCTTCATCAAATCACCGGCGCGTACGCGACTGGTGGCGTCCTTGGTCACGCCGGCAACCAGCGTTACCTTGCCGTCTTCCGTGCTCGCGAGCACAACCACGGCGGAGCCCAGCTTGTTCTTCAGCTGGTCGGCGGTATCCATAAGCGCCTTGCGGTCCGCCCCTTCCAGCTCTGACGCCACGACTTTCAGGCCGTTGACGTCGACAGCTGATCCGGCCAGATCAGACCCTGCGGAACTCGCAAGTTTGGCCTTGAGCTGCTCAAGCTCCTTCTCCAACTGACGATTGCGCTCCAGTGTGGATTCGACCTTTTCGATAACGCTGTCGCGACTACCGCGGACCAGGCCGGCGACCTTACGCAGTCGGGCCTCGGTTTCGTCCATCCAGGCTAGTGCACCCTTGCCCGTAACCGCCTCTATCCGGCGCACGCCGGAGGAGATTCCACTCTCGGATGTGATCCGGAAAGCACCAATGTCTCCGGTGCGGGCGACGTGAGTACCACCACAGAGTTCGACGGAGAAGTTGTCCCGGCCTATGCTCAATACGCGCACTTCGTCGCCGTACTTCTCGCCGAACAGAGCCACAGCCCCCTTGGCCTTGGCTTGCTCCATATCGGTAACTTCGATACCAACGGCTTCATTGGCTAGAATCTGGTCGTTGACCTGAGCTTCGATCGCTTTGAGCTGCTCCGGCGTCACCGGTTCGAAGTGCGAGAAGTCGAAACGCAGACGCTCTGCTTCGACCAACGAACCTTTCTGGGTCACATGGTCCCCGAGGATATTACGCAGGGCCGCATGCAGGAGATGCGTGGCGGAGTGGTTCAGGGCAATGGCCTGGCGACGGGCATGATCGATGCGCGCGTCGACCTCGAGTCCCGGGAACAACTCACCTTCGATCACCGTACCGATGTGGAGGTGGTTGCCGCCTTCCTTGCGAGTATCCGTTACCTGGAAGCGACCGCCGCTCCAGGTCAGCAGCCCGGTATCGCCAACCTGACCACCGGATTCCGCGTAGAACGGCGTGCGCTCGAGCACCACGACCGCTTCGTCGCCGGCCTGGGCGTTCTTCGCTTCGCCATCGACCAACACGGTACGGATCGTCTCGTGACCATCGACCTGCTCGTAACCGGTAAATTCGGTGCTCCCCTCGATGCCGGCAGCAACGTTGTAGTCGATACCAAACTTGGACGCCGCACGGGCTCGCTCACGCTGGGCCTCCATGGCCTTTTCATAACCCGCGTAATCGAGGCTGAGACCCCGCTCGCGGGCGATATCGTTAGTCAGGTCCACCGGGAAACCATAGGTGTCGTACAGCGTGAAGATAGTCTCGCCAGGAATCTCACTTCCTTTCAGGTCAGCGATATCCTGTTCGAGTAGTCGCAAACCCTTGTCCAGGGTACGGGCGAATTGCTCTTCTTCCTGCAGCAGCACCTTCTCAATCTGGGGACGGGTTCGGACCAGCTCGGGATAGGCCTCACCCATGAGATCGGCCAGCGCACCGGTCAGCTTGTAGAAGAAGGGCTCGCGGGCACCCAGCTTGTTGCCGTGCCGGGCAGCGCGACGAATGATCCGGCGGAGGACGAATCCACGCCCTTCGTTAGATGGCATTACGCCATCGGCAATAAGGAAGGCGCAGGAGCGGATATGGTCGGCAACCACCCGTAGTGAAGCTTCTTCGGTGTCCACACCACCCAGGATGTCCGATGCTGCTTTCAGCAGATCCTGGAACAGATCGATTTCATAGTTGCTGTGTACACCCTGCAGGACAGCGGCGATACGTTCCAGGCCCATGCCGGTGTCAACGGAAGGCTTGGGCAGTGGCTGCATATCACCGTCAGCCGTGCGGTTGAACTGCATGAAGACCACGTTCCAGATCTCGATGAACCGGTCACCATCCTCTTCCGGCGTACCGGGAGGGCCACCGGGAATTTCTGGGCCATGATCGTAGAAAATCTCGGTACACGGGCCGCAGGGGCCAGTATCGCCCATCTGCCAGAAGTTATCGGAGGCGTAGGGCGCGCCCTTGTTGTCGCCGATGCGGACAATACGATCCGCCGGCACACCCATCTGCTCGTTCCAGATCTGGTAGGCCTCTTCATCAGAGGCATAGACGGTAACCAGCAACTTTTCCTTGGGTAGGTTCAGCCAATCTGCCCCGGTAAGGAAGGTCCAGGCGTATTCGATCGCTTCCTGCTTGAAGTAGTCGCCGAAGCTGAAGTTACCCAGCATCTCGAAAAAGGTGTGGTGACGCGCGGTATAACCGACGTTCTCCAGGTCGTTGTGCTTGCCGCCGGCACGCACACAACGCTGGGAACTGGTGGCACGGCTGTAGCCCCGATCTTCACGGCCCAGGAATACATCCTTGAACTGGTTCATACCCGCATTGGTGAACAGCAGGGTCGGGTCGTCATGGGGAACCAGTGAGCTGCTGGGAACAATCTCATGCCCCCGCTGCTGGAAATATTCCAGGAAAGTCTGGCGCAATACTGCGGTTTTCATAGCCGTGTCCCGATCGCCTCGTCAGAAATTCGATTCAACAGGCCAAGACTGACCGCCTTCCCTTAAACACATCCTTCAAAATAGACACGTCTCTGAGTACGTCCTGGATGTTTTTAGTCAGCGTTCAGTCTGGCGTAAATACCATGCATAAGGGCGCTACTCTAGCACAGGCCGTAGGGGTTAAAAACGAGAAACGCCGCCCAGAAGGCGGCGTAGACAGTGATTCGAGGTTAACTGGCAAGCCAAACAAGATTAATTCTCGCTTGTATCACCTTCAGCCTGATTGAGCGAACCAATAATCGCCTTCCAGAAGCTATCCATGAGGTCTTGATTACCGGTTTCAAGGTTTTTCGATGCACGGGCCTGCGCATCAGACATCATCTCTTCCATAAGACTATTCAATGCTTCGCTATTCAGCCCCTTGTCGAAAGCATCCTGCGCCAGGCTCTGGATGTCCCTGGCCACCCCGGCCAGCGGTCTCAGCTGCGTGGATGTAGACGGTCGCTCGGAAATCGACTCGTAAGTCGAGGCGCTCACCGAACGCACTGATGAAAGGTTGAGACTGAAACTCGCCAGTTCATCACCGCTCATATTAAGCTTCTGCGCCGACTGGAAAGCCGCCTGGACATCGCCCTCAAAGAATTGGCCGGCCACCTTCTGCACATCTTCAAAAAGCGCGGTCAGCGCCTCGCGCTCCCCCGCATCCAGGTCACCCTCGACCGAAAATTCATAACGACCGGCAAAAAGGCTCACTGCGGACGATTCACTGGCCGAGCCCCGCTGATTGCTAACCGATGCAGAGCTTGCGCCGGCGTAACGCAGTTCATCCATACGCACCGTCACCACGTCCCCATCGCGGGTACGAACTTCGAAGGCCAACTGCTCACGTGAAGAGGCTTCAATGCGCGTGGCCGATGCTGACTCGACCCGTCCGCCACCCGGGACTTCGCCCAGAAAGCGGTTATCAAGGTCTTCCAGCCCCTGCTGAATACGATTGAAGCTATCGTCGATATCGGCAGAAAGGGCCTTGTTCATCATACCCAGCGCTTCGATCTGCTCGCGGGCTTCCGAAAAACCCTGTTCGATGCCGGCCCGAGCCTGCTCCAGAAGATTCGACAGGCGCTCTGCGTCGGCACCGGCGTCCGCTTCCTGCTGCAACCGACTCTGGACAAACCCCAGCACCCGACTGGCCACATCCGCCGCGCTGGGTGGTTTGAAATCGCCACGGGGCGCCCGCGCAGCACCGGAGGATTCCCCCAATGCCTGCCCCAGACGCTGATCCAGTCGTGCACGCAGCACATTGATCGCGTCTTCAGGCGTACGGATCGAAGGTGACTCGGATCCCTGGACGCGTTCAGGCACTGCATTACGATTGGCGCTACCCGCTCCCTGGCGGTCCACGCCCTGACGTGTGGCGTAATCAGATCCCGGACTATTAATGGAAGAAACCATGGCGCTTGCCCTCGCGATCAATGATTCAAAGCCGGACTGGGAATCTTGGCTATGGCTCTTTAGCGGCCGGAAGAGGTCAAACTTTAGGACCGATTCGGTATACTGGCCGCCCTCGAGAGCACCCGGTTGCATACCCTCTTCCGGACTGCGAAGGATGTATCCATAGAAGTCATCGCCAACCGGAGCCCCTATGCCCCGCCGCTTTCACCCGGAAGAAGAACTCCTGCCCCCTGCCAGCCTGCTAAAACGTTTGCTGGCGATGCTGTACGACGGTTTGATCTGTATCGCGGTGCTTATCGTGGCGACGTGGGGCTACACCATGCTGGCTGCCTGGGTCGTGGGTTTCGAGGATTACAAACAGATGGCGGAATCCGGCCAGATCAACAGCGATCCCCTGCTCACCTCATTCCTGTTCGTCGTGCTTTTCCTGTTCTTCGGCTACTTCTGGACCCGCACCGGCCAGACCCTGGGCATGCAGGTCTGGCGCGTACGCATCGAAAATCCGGACGGCACCTCAATCCGCTGGCCACAGGCCCTGCTCCGTTTCCTGATGGGCTGGGTTAGCTGGTTCGCCTGTGGATTAGGGTATCTGTGGATGCTCTGGGATAGCGAGAGCAAGAGTTGGACGGATCGTTTTTCGGATAGCAAAGTGGTGCGGGTGCCGAAGGAAATGAAGAAATAAAAATTAACCCGCACGCCTCATAAGGACCGCGCCCACAATCGCACTCAGAATAATCGGCGCCACGATTGCGAGGATCGGATTGAAGCCAAACACCAGACTCATGGGGCCAAGCAAGTCCTGCATATACTTGAAAATCAGCCCCACGATAATCCCGGTGAACACCCGGAACCCCATGGTGACCGAGCGCAGCGGGCCGAAGACGAACGAGATGGCCACCAGCACTAGCACGGCGATGGCGACGGGGCCCAGAACCTTCTTCCAGAATGCCAGCCAGTAGCTATTTGAGCTGAGCCCCTGTTCGTCCAGATAGCGGGCGTATGTGTAGAGACCGCTGATCGACAGGTTCTCCGGTTTGACGATCAATACACTCAGAACACTGGGAGACAGTTCCGTTTCCCAGCGCAACTGGGGCGCCTCGTGATGCGATGTGCTGTCTTTCGAGATCCTCGTGGTGACGGTATTCTCAAGTAGCCAGTAGTCGCCGTGGTAGGTGCCTTTTTCGGCGAAGGTCGCTGCGACGAGCCAGCGCTCCTCATCGAACTCGAACAGCGACAAACCGTAGATCACACCATCAGGCTGTACGGCATTCATATGCATGAAGGTATCGCGTTCGCGGTGCCACAGGCCATCCGAAGACGCCACATTACTGCCCGCTCCGGTCGCAATCGCCTTCTGGCTCTGGGCAATCCGTTCGAAGTGCGGTGCCACGAACTCGCCCAGCAGGAGACCGATGATCACCACCACCAGCGTGGGCTTCATGGCCGACCAGACGATTCGGCGTATGGACACGCCAGCGGCGCGAATCACCACAAGTTCCGATGAGCTGGCCAGCGCGCCCAGCCCGATCAGGCACCCCATGAAGGCGCCTAGCGGCAAGTAGTCGTAGATCCGGCGCGGCAGGGTCATCAATACATAACCCAGTGCTTGCAGGACCTGGTAGTCGTTCTCTGTGTCTTCCAGCTCGGCGATGAAGGCAAAGATGACGTCCAGCGATAGCACCACCAGCATCACCAGAATCATGGCGCCGCCGACCGTCTTGATGATGTAGCGATCCAGCTTACGCATGAGCGGCGCCCTCCTTCTCGAGCTTGCGCCGACGCCGCCAGTCAGACCCGTACTGCAGCCACAACCCAATGGCCAGGAACAGCACGTGCACCCAGGCGAGCCCCAGCCATTCAGGCACATCGCCCTTGGCCAGGGCGTCCCTGGCAACGATCAACAACCCCAGGTAAACGATGTAGATCATCATCGCGGGCAGCAAGTGAAAGAAGCGACCCTGTCGCGGATTGACCCGGCTGAGCCTGACCGCAAGCAACGTTACGATCGGGACGATCAGCGGCAACGACACCCGCCAGTGGAATAGCGCCCGTAATTCAGGGTCGTCGGAGCGCATCAGTTCCAGCGTGGGGATCGCTTCCTCGTCACTCTTCTCCCGGACCGACTCGGGCCCGAGAATCTTCAGCCCATAGGCATCAAAGGTGGTTACGGTGTAGTCGAGTCGGCCTGGCGCCCCCTGGAAGCGCTGACCGTTTTCCAGCACCAGGAACCGGCTACCGGTGTCCTCATCCACAAACTGAGAACCAGACTCGGCGGTGGTCAAACTGAGGCCTGAACCATCCTCACCAAACTCCGCGATGAATACGCCAATCAACTGCTGCTTGTCTTCACTGAGCGCCTCGGTGTAGGTCACCCGGCTACCGGACGACAGACTCTGGAAGCGTCCGGGCGAGAGCATCTCGAACTCCGTTGCCTGACGCTGCTCGTTGATGATGTCCTCAACCTTCTGCATGCCCCAGGGCGTGATCCAGAGACTCATGGCACCGACGATCAGCATGACGACCAGACTGGACACCATCGTCTGCGTCAGCACCTGCCGGTCACTGACCCCACAGGCGAACAACACCGTCATTTCGCTTTCCAGGTACATGCGGCCATAGGCCAGGAGAATGCCGATGAACAGGCCCAGCGGCAGGATCAATTCGAGGAAACCCGGAAAGCGGTATGCCATGATCATGAATAGCACGTCGCCGGCCAGCTTGCCTTGTGCCGCATCCGCGAGGTACTTGATAAAGCGGCCGCTCATGAAAACGAGCAACAGCACACCGGTGACGGCCAGCATGCTGACAATGACCTGGCGGGTCAGATAGCGGAAGATAATGCGCAAAATATCCCTACCCAAGAAAAACGGATGGACGGCGTCCCGGAAAGCGACGCGTAGAGCCTCTGACGAACCCGCGCTATTCTAGATAACCTTGCCGCTGATTGACAGGCTATGACAGGACGGTCATCACAGCGTGCGCAGGTAGGCCGGCAGTGCATCGCCCCAGGCCATCGCGTACACTTGATCGAATCGTTCGATACACCCAGAATCGCCCATAGACTTGATCAGAGGTTTCCGAACAAGACCTCTCTTCTAGCCGGCGCAAACGGCTTTCGCGCCGGCCCATCACGAATCAATCAATGGAGCTGCCATGAAATACACCCTGAACAGTAAATCCCTGGCCGACATCAAAGCTGACTGCCTCGTTGTCTCGGTTCCCGAGAAAGGCGACTGGCCGGCCTCGACCGCTGCCGCCGACGCTGCCCTTAACGGTATGATCAAGGATTTGCAGAAGAATGGGGATATTTCTGGCAAGGCGGGCAGTTCCTTGCTGCTGCCGCTCAGTGGCCAACCCTGGGCTCGCCTGTTGCTGGTCGGATCCGGCAGCGAGTCGCCGCAGACGCCGGCAGGTTATCGCAAGGTCGTGAACGCAGCACTCGGTCGCCTGCAGGACGGCCCGACCAAGCACGCGGTGATTGCCCTGGCAGACAACGACGTGAAGGATCAGGACGAAGCCTGGAAAATCGCCCTGATTTCGCGCGTCGCCGAGGAACAGCAGTATCGGTTCACCGGTTTCAAGAGCACCAAGGCACCCAAACCTGCGCTGGCTCGCATTACCCTTGCCGCCTCCGCCAGCAGCAAGTCGCTTAAAGCAGCACTGGCGACGGGTGAAGCCATTGGCCACGGCATGAGCCTGACCCGGGACCTGGGTAATACGCCGCCCAATGTGTGTCATCCGACTTTCCTGGCCGAGCAGGCAAAGAGCCTCTCCAAGGAATTCGACGTTATCAAGACCGAAGTCCTCGATGAGAAGCAGATGAAGAAGCTGGGCATGAACAGCCTGCTTTCGGTCTCTGCCGGCAGCGACCAGCCCGCCAAGCTGATCGTCATGGAATATCGGGGTGGTAAGGCGAAGGAGAAGCCCCACGTACTGGTCGGTAAAGGTATTACCTTCGACACCGGCGGCATCAGCCTGAAGCCCGGTGAAGGCATGGACGAGATGAAGTACGACATGTGCGGCGCCGCCAGCGTGTTCGGCACCATGCGCGCCCTGGCTGAGATCAAGCCCGCGATGAACGTAATCGGTATCGTTGCTGCCGCCGAGAACATGCCCAGTGGTGGCGCGACGCGTCCCGGCGACATCGTCACCTCCATGTCCGGCCAGACTATCGAGATCCTCAACACCGATGCCGAAGGCCGTCTGGTCCTGTGCGACGCCCTCACCTACGCGGGCAAGTACGATCCGGAGACCGTGCTCGATATCGCGACGCTCACCGGTGCGATCATCATTGCCCTGGGTAAGGAAGCGACCGGTGTATTCAGTAATGATGACGGCGTGGCCGAGCGCATAGCAAAATCGGGTAACCGGGCTTGTGACCGCACCTGGCGGCTACCGATATGGGATGAGTACCAGGCCCAGTTGGACAGCAACTTTGCGGATATGCAGAACATCGGTGGCCGTCCGGCAGGTTCGATCACTGCGGCCTGCTTCCTATCCCGCTTTACCAAGGACTATCGCTGGGCGCACCTGGATATCGCCGGTACCGCCTGGGTATCCGGAAAGGACAAAGGCGCCACCGGTCGTCCGGTACCGCTGCTGGTAGATTACCTGCTGTCCCATCTCCAGTAAGCGGCCCATGTCCAGCAATACCGATAGCCGGCCGGAAGGCCGGCACTGGTTTTACCTCCTGCCCCAGGATACGGAATCGGCGCGCCTGCTCTATGCGGCGCGCCTGACCGACAAAGCCTGGCGCCAGGGTGACCGCATCTGCCTGGTCTGCAATCCTGGCGAACAGGTTGAAGCCCTGGACACCATGCTCTGGCAATTTAGTCCGGAAAGCTTTCTCCCCCACCGGCAACTGGCCTCCAGTAACGAGCCCTGCCCCGAGCGCATCGGTCTGTTCGCAGGCAACCCTGCGCCGGAGGACTGGGACACCGTTATCGTCCTGGGCGAGACGCTCCCTGCCGACGCCGACCGTTTCCAGCGCCTTGCCTTGATTGCCAACAGCAATCCGCAAACGCTCAACCAGGCCCGCGCCCATTTTCGCCAGTTGCGCGAACTGGGCATCGAGGCGCGGGTCCACGACGCCAGACGTGGTGCCCAGCGCGGCTGAAGCCCTGCTTCAAACGCAGCTTAACGGTTCGCCCGCGCGTTGCGCGGCATGTATAATCACGTCCCTCACTTAACACCGGGAACATCTGAAAAGTTCAATCTCCAGATGAAGGTTCCCAGCACTATCTAACCAGGCACGAAGCAGAGTCCTCCATGGAAAAGACCTACCAGCCCGAGAATATTGAGCGTCAGTGGTACCAGAACTGGGAACAGAAGGGTTACTTCCGCCCGCAAGGCGAAGGCGAGTCCTACTGCATCATGATCCCGCCGCCCAATGTCACTGGTAGCCTGCACATGGGCCACGCCTTCCAGCACACCATCATGGATACCCTCACCCGTTTTCGCCGGATGCAGGGCCGTAATGCGCTGTGGCAGGTCGGCACGGATCACGCGGGCATCGCCACCCAGATGGTGGTCGAACGCAAACTGGCGGTAGAAGAGGACAAAAGCCGGCACGACCTGGGTCGGGAAGAATTCATCAAGCGCATCTGGAACTGGAAGGAAGAATCCGGCGGCACCATTACCCGTCAGATGCGTCGCCTGGGCAACTCCGTCGATTGGGACCATGAGCGCTTCACCATGGACGACGGTTTCTACCGCGCCGTACAGGAAGTGTTCATCCGCCTGTACGATGAAGGCCTGATCTACCGCGGCAAACGCCTGGTCAACTGGGATCCGAAACTGCACACCGCCATTTCCGACCTGGAAGTGGAGAACAAGGAAGAGAAAGGCCACTTCTGGCATCTGCGCTATCCGTTGGCGGACGGCGAGAAGACACAGGATGGCAAGGATTACCTGGTGGTTGCCACCACCCGTCCGGAAACCATGCTGGGTGATACCGCGGTGGCGGTTCACCCGACCGACGCGCGTTATCAGCACCTTATCGGCAAGAAGATCCTGCTTCCCCTGGTCAACCGCGAGATTCCCATCGTCGCCGATGAACATGCCGACCCGGAGAAAGGGTCTGGCTGCGTGAAGATCACGCCGGCTCACGACTTCAATGACTACGCCGTGGGTAAGCGCAATAACCTGCCGATGATCAACGTGATGACCCAGGACGCCAACATTCGCAACCTGGCGGAGGTGTTCAACAGCGACGGCACGGAAAACACCGAACTCGACGGCACACTACCTGAGGCCTATGGCGGTCTGACCCGCGAAGACGCACGCAGGCAGATCGTCGCCGATCTCGAGGCCGCAGGCCTGCTCGATCGCGTGGAAGACCACGTTCTTAGCGTTCCCCGGGGTGACCGTTCCGGCCTGATTATCGAGCCCATGCTCACAGACCAGTGGTTCGCCGACGCCAAGACCCTGGCCAAGCCGGCGATCGAGGCGGTCGAGGACGGCCGTATCCAGTTCGTGCCCAAGCAGTACGAGAACATGTACTTCTCCTGGATGCGCGACATCCAGGACTGGTGTATTTCCCGCCAACTCTGGTGGGGCCACCGTATTCCGGCCTGGTACGACGCTGACGGCAACATCTACGTTGGCCGCGACGAGGCGTCGGTGCGCGAGAAATACAATCTGGCTGCCGACTTGCCGCTGGAGCAAGACGAAGACGTACTGGACACTTGGTTCAGCTCCGCGCTGTGGACCTTCGGCACACTGGGCTGGCCAGAAGACACCGAGCGCCTGGCGACATTCCATCCGACCGACGTGCTGGTCACCGGCTTCGACATCATCTTCTTCTGGGTCGCCCGGATGATCATGATGACCATGCACTTCATGAAGGACGAGAACGGCAACCCGCATGTGCCCTTCAAGACCGTCTACGTCACTGGTCTGATCCGTGACGAACAGGGCAACAAGATGTCCAAATCGAAGGGCAACGTGCTTGACCCGCTGGACATGATGGATGGTATCTCCCTGGACGACCTACTCGAAAAGCGCACCGGCAACCTGATGCAGCCTCAGCTGGCGAAGAAGATCGCCAAGCGCACCGAGAAGGAATTCCCGGAAGGCATCAGCGCCCACGGCACCGACGCGCTGCGTTTCACCCTGACCTCCCTGGCCACCACCGGTCGGGACATCAACTGGGACATGAAGCGCCTCGAGGGCTATCGCAACTTCTGTAACAAGCTCTGGAACGCCGCTCGCTATGTGCTGATGAACACCGAAGGGCAGGACTGCGGCGCCAACGACGAGCCGGTTGACCTGTCACTGGCGGATCGCTGGATCATCAGTGCCCTGCAGCGCTGTGAGAAGGAGGTCACGCGTCATTTCGAGCAGTATCGTTTCGACCTGGCTGCGTACGCCATCTACGAGTTCATCTGGAACGAATACTGCGACTGGTACCTGGAGCTGTCCAAGCCGGTGCTGACCGACGATAACGCGTCCGTCGAAGCCAAGCGTGGCACCCGCCGCACCTGGTTCGCGTACTGGAAGCCGTACTGCGTCTTGCGCACCCAATCATTCCCTTCATCACCGAGGAGATCTGGCAGCGGATTGCGCCGCTGGCCGGCAAGTCCGGCGACACCATCATGCTCCAGCCCTACCCTGTGACAGAAGACAGCAAGATCGACGCTGCAGCCGAGGCTGATATCGAATGGCTCAAGGGGGCAATCATCGCCGTACGCAATATCCGGGGTGAAATGAACATTTCCCCGGCGAAGCAGATTCCCGCACTGCTACGCGGCCCCGCTTCCGATCGCGAGCGTATGGACAAGAACCGCTCCTTCCTGGTCTCTCTGGCCAAGCTGGAAAGTCTGGAATGGCTGGGCGACGACGAAGCCCCGATGTCCGCCACACAATTGGTCGGCGATATGGAAGTGCTGGTGCCTATGGCGGGTCTGATCGACAAGTCCGCCGAGCTTGATCGCCTCGACAAGGAACTTGACCGCATCGAGAAGGAGATCAAGCGTCTCGAAGGTAAACTGGGCAACGCCAACTTCACGGCCAAGGCTCCGGCCGATGTCGTAGATAAAGAGAAAGCGAAGCTGGCCGACGCCATTAGCAGCCAGACGCGCCTGCAGGACCAGCGGGCTAAAATCGAAGCAATGTAATCGCCTTCGCATTGCCCATCATGAGCACCGCGCCGATGACACAAGCGATCAAACCCAGGATCCTGATCATCGGTGCGGGCGCCATGGGTCGCCTTTGGGCAGGCTACCTGCAACCCTGTTCAGAGCTCTTTTTCGCCACCCGCACTGCTCAGGCGCCCCGCATCGATTTCGTGTTTTGCGACAGCCACGGCGATAGGCATCGAATCGATATTCCGGTCTGCCGGAATCATGACCTCGCCCCCGACCTGATACTGTTAACGACTAAGGCTCCGGATGCCGAAGCGGCCTTGGTCTCAGCAGAGCAGCTATTGCACCGACGTCGTCCTGTCATCCTGTTCCAGAACGGCATGGGCAGCCAGCAGGCGATTGCCGCCCGCTTCTCATCCGTGCCGATACTGGCTGCCTCCACGACTGAAGGGGCCTACATAGACGCAGCCGGCGAGCTGATCCACGCCGGCCGGGGCCAGACCTGGGTCGGCGCACTCAACGAATGCGCCCACAGCCACGTAGCGACAGCCGCTGAACAACTGGGCCGGTCCGGGCTCGAGGTGAGTGTTGATAAGGACGTCGAAGATCGACTCTGGCAGAAGCTGGCCATCAACGCTGGCATCAACCCCTTTACCGCCCTGCTCGATTGCTCCAACGGTGAGATACTGGGTCACGACTACTTTGAGGAACGCATCGGTGCGGTATGTCATGAAGTCAGCCAATTGATGCATGCCGTTGGCCGTACGGCCCATCCGGAAGAACTGGAAGCCCGGGTTCGCGATGTTGCCCGGCGCACGGCCGCCAACAGTTCGTCGATGCGCCAGGACATCCGTTCTGGTCGGCCGACCGAAGTGGACATGATGAACGGTTTCATCGCCCGCGAATCAGAGAGTCTCGGTTTGCCCGCGCCGGTAAACCGTGCGTTGACCGAGGCCGTAAAAGCCCTGCGTTAGGACACCGATTTCCAGACTACCGATCTCCAGATCACTGACTTAATAGGACGCCAAGATGGGTTATCGACTCTCAAAGATCTACACACGTACCGGTGACGACGGGTCAACCGGACTTGCCGATGGCAGTCGCATTGCCAAGAATGCCCAGCGCGTCGACGCCATGGGCACGGTGGATGAACTGAACTGCCAGATCGGTGTGCTTATCGAATATCTGGCCAACGAGGCGGAACTGGCCGAGGTGCTGCGTCGTATCCAGCACCACTTGTTTGATCTCGGTGGCGAATTTGCCGTCCCCGGCAGCCAAATCATCGGCGACGGGCACATCGAGTGGCTGGAGCAGACGCTGGATCAGTGGAACGAGAACCTGCCGCCGTTGAAGAACTTCATCTTACCTGGTGGTCGGCGCGACGCTGCCCATTGCCACCTGGCCCGGGCCATCTGCCGGCGTGCGGAGCGCGTAGTCGTAGCGCTGGGCCACGAGGATTCCATCAACATGGCATCGCGGCATTACCTCAACCGGCTATCGGATCTGTTGTTCGTATTTGCCCGGGTACTGGTGAGAAAAGAGGGTGGAGAGGAAGTGCTATGGTCACCCACGCCCAAACCTGACGCTGAGTAAACCAGGTAGCCGATAAAAAGGCGGAGTCATCAAACTCCGCCTTTTCTTGTTTGAACCGTAAACGCCGCTCTAGACCCGGAAAGAACCCACCAGTTGCCGCAATTCAGCGGTAAGGTCGGACATTTCACGGGACGCTTCCAGAGTTTCCTTCGCATTGTCTGCAGTAGTGTGACCCAGCTCGGTGATCTGCTCGACGTTAGTGTTGATGTTCTTGGCCACGGCGGACTGTTCTTCTGAAGCCTGCGCAATCTGGTGACTCATATCCACGATGGTCGAGATACCGGCCAGGATTTTCTCCAGCGCCTGGGTCACTTCGGATGATTTCTCCACCGTGGCATCGGTGACCTCGTGGCTGTTGGTCATCGCCTTGACCGCTTCCTTCACGCCATCCTGGAGTCGACCGATCATTTCCTCGATGTCTTCGGTCGACTTATGCGTACGCTGGGACAGCGAGCGAACCTCGTCAGCTACGACCGCGAAGCCGCGCCCCTGATCACCGGCCCGTGCGGCTTCGATGGCGGCATTCAACGCAAGCAGGTTCGTTTGTTCAGCAATCGCCTTGATCTCCACCAGCACCTGGCTGATGCTGTCGCTGTCAGCGCTGACGCGGTTGATAACATCCACTGCGCCTCTGATCTCCGCCGCCAGACGATGGATGGTATCGACACTCTCGGCTACAACCTGACGCCCCTTATCGGCATCCCGCTCGGCATGGGTAGCGGAATCGGACGCCCGTTGGGCGCTCTCGGCCACTTCCTGCACGGTGTCGACCATCTGATGCATGGCATCGGAAATCTGGTCAGTCTCCTGCATCTGGCGGGAAACCGCTTCGCTATTGGCAGATGCGGTATCGTTGACACGCACGGCCTGGCCGTCGACATCGCCCGTGGTTCGGCTGACGGACCGGATCAATTCCGCCATCTTCGAGGTCATGTTGTTGAACTCGCTGGTTAGCGCCCCCAGCTCGTCACGGTTCTGTAGGTCGATACGAACGGTCATGTCACCATCAGCCACCTTGCGCGCCGCACGGCCGAACTGGGTGATGGCCATTTTCACGGACATGAAGAACCCCAGGTAGAGGTAGACGATTATCGCCAGCACCACGCCCAACGCCAGGAAGATAATCAGCCGCTGATGGCTTTCGGTATCGAGCCGACTCGCAAGATTGGCTCCCACGGCGTCGAATATGTGGGTCTGGAGCGCAAAGTGCCGCTCCAGCTCCGCATTCACCAGCTCGTCGAACTCCTGCCAGGGCATTTCCAGCCGGTAAGGCGTGATGACGTTAACATCGAGAGCGTCGCGTACAGTGAGACTGCTTTGGACAACGGCGTTAGCCAGGTCCGCATGCTGGTTAAGCGCCTCGGAAGAACTCAAGCCGACCTGGAGTTCGGATTCCAGGCGACTGTGCAAGTTTGTGAGGCGATCGAACAGCTCGTTCATGGCGTCCGCCAGGGCGTAACCTACCTGCCCCTGGGCCAGGCTATAGATGGCAAACGCCCGGACCTGCCCCTGGGCGCTCATGGAGTCATGGAGGGAAGTCGTACCCAGTTCCAGGAGCAGTTGATTCTCGGGTAACGGGTCTTGGGCCAGACCGGATACTTTCAGCGTCGACGCCAGTAATGAGCGGGCCTTCTGAACGAACTCCTGATAGTACTTGAACTGGGGATCGATGTTGCTCTGGAAGATATCTTCGCTCTTGAGGGTTTCCCACTCCTGTTGCAAGGCTTCCACCTGGGCAGTCCAGCCACCGCTGGCATCGAAGCTCACTTCGGCGCCCAACAGACTCTCAAAAGACGCGTCGATAACGGCCCGGGCCTCGGCACTCTTGGCGAGCACAGCCTCATCGTTAGTCATCTTCCCCACGGAACGGTAGTCACGGTAAGCGTAGGCCGCCCGGACCAGGGCGTTAGCCTCCCGGAACTGCTCCAGACCTTCGGCCTCGCGATCAATAGCGGCTATGGAGTTATTGAGCTGACTGACAAGTAGATAGGACAAGCCGCCGATCGGCAGAAGGAAAAGAACACTGATCAGGCTGAACTTGTAGATCATTGGCAGCCTGTTCATCAACGCAACTGCAGGATACAAAAGTTGCTTCACTGATCCCCCTTAATGCTCAGTGCCTGCGGCCGTTTTATAGACCTAGTTGTTTTTATTGCCTGCCCCCGGTGCCGTGGTGTTAAGCCCGGAGCAGAAACGAGCACATCGCCCTCCCTGACGTGAATTTCATGAACGTACTTATTATGTCGCCAGGGTCTTCAAAAACTTGAGGTCGACTTCGTTTGTTTATTGTTATTGGTCGAGCCGGTTGCCTGCGCTCCACGGCTTCCAACGCTGCATGAACGAGAGCTTTTAGTCTTGCGACATCCTCTTAAGTGAAGACGCCACCAATGGCAAATAGCGCCAAAGCGCAAATCCAGACCAGCATGCTGCGATTGAGCAGGTCTCGCACGGCCCGCAGGCTGCGCTCACCGTAATCCGGCCACTCGTCGGGATGCGTCGAGGCAAAGCGTTCTGGATCAAGAGAATAACTGGAAAGCGCCCCGTTGGCACCCAAGAACAGCAGATCTCTCGACCTGATACCCGGATTTAGCAACTTTTTACGAGTTTGACGCAGCCAACCGCTCAAATCGCCAGCGATACCAAAGCTGAAGCTCAACAGGCGGGCAGGTATCCAGGCCATCAGGGAAACCATGCGGGCACACGGGTGCCGCGTTGCGGGGTGCGGCCAGTGGTCGCGCCAGGCCAATGCCAGCCGCGCCCAGACCAAGCCAGCAGGCCCCAAGAGCACGTACCAGAAGATGAGGAAGAAATACCGCTCGAAGACCACAAGGATGAACTGTCGGGCCAGGGAGCGATGCAGTTGCTCCGGTGCCGAGGCCGAGCCACGCTCCTCGGCGGAAATAAGATGATTGACGTGATGCCAGGCGGCCTGGGCATCTCCACGGCGCCAGGCTTCGCCGTAGGCCCGCATCGGGTTGCGCCAGCCTGGAACGCCCATGGCGAAGACCAGCAATACCAGATCCAAGGGCCAGGTCAGCATCCACCAGCTACTGCGACTGAGTCCAATATCCACTGCCGCAACCAGCACGACGCATGCGATCATTAGGAGGAATGGCACTACCGGTCGCGATTCCCGTCCCGCCTCGACACCGGGGGCATGGGCCAGGAGACGACGAAATACCGGGTCCGAGCCGGATTCCTGGGAGCCATCCAGCAGCCGACGTACTCCGTAGGCGATCAGCAGTACGACAAAACTCATTGTGAGCGACCCACGCCGTTCGCCGGAGCATCCTGAGCTTCCAGGAGAGCCTCGAAAAAGGTAGGCCAACTGAAAGCGGGGCCTGGATCGGTCTTGCGGCCTGGGGCGATGTCGCTGTGGCCTGTCATCCGCTCCTGACTGATCCGCGGCCAACGCTGCATCAGTGCCCGTGCTATCCGCGCCAGGGTCAGGTATTGCTCGGGCTCGTAGGGGATATCGTCGGCGCCTTCGAGCTCAATGCCAATACTGAAGTCGTTACACTCCTCTTCCCCCTGGAAACTGGAGCGACCGGCGTGCCACGCCCGATCGAGAAAGGAGACGAACTGGACGCACTCCCCATCCCGCCGTACCAGGGCGTGAGCGGAAACCTTCATTTCGCAGATCTGCTGAAAATAGGGGTGCTCCTCCGCGTCGAGCCGGTTGCAGAAGAAGCGCTCGATGGCGTCCCCGCCAAACTGCCCGGGCGGCAGGCTGATGTTGTGGACCACGAGGAGGGAAATGGACGCATCGTTCGGGCGGACGCCGAAATTCGGTGAAGGACAATGCCTGGCGCCCTCAAGCCAGCCGGCTTCGTCGATCGAGAACGCGTGTGGATAGTGCTCGGAAATCAAGATGCTTCCATCAAAGCCGTCTAGCGGACCCATCACAATACCGCTGCATGAATCCCACTGTCTTTTATTGTTCCGATCGGGTCAGAGGCGCCCGATTCAGCCCGCAATTTTACGATGATTGAAGCACAAAGCAACGGAAGTGGCCATTCAGGGAGACTCGGCGAGGCCCCAACGCGAGCCCCGCCGAAGGCGATCAATCGCGCCGGCTGTGACGCAAATTGTCGATGATGGATTCCAGTGCCCGGTCGAAGATCAAGCCATCATCCAGCATGCTGACTTCACCGGTGGAGAGCGCTTTTGCCACGTCGTCCAGACTGTATTCAGACACCTTTGCGCCGTTGCGGTTGACGAAGATGTACTTACCGGTCGCCTTGATAATCGCGGCAAGCTTACAACGCGTCTTCTGACCATCGCTGAGCAGTTCCACCCAGGAGCCAACCCGCAGTTTCTCAGCGGTCTCGATCCAGCGCGGGTCCACGCCGGGAATCCTTGCCTCTGCTTGCACCGGTGCGGCCTGCACTTCGACCCTGGCTTTCGCAGGAGCCTCTTCCGTCGAACGGACGCCGACTTCTCCCACCTGCTGGGGCTCCGCCTGCGTGGGCGTCGCGTCAGACTCGGGCTGGCGCCTGGCCTGAACTTCACGGAATTCGGCTGCAGCCAGGGCCGCCAATTCGTCGTGCGGGATTGTCGAGCGGGCGTGCGCAGGCTCTCCAGTGACATCCGATGCACGTGTATTGGCGGCCGGTTTATCCACTACGGGTACTTCGGGGGCCGGCGTCTCGAGGGCCAGTTGCTGGAGTGCATCGACGTGGGCCAGTTCAAGGTCCCGAATCATCGCATCGCTGGCAAACGGGTCCCAGGAGATGCTATGCAACCCCTTGCGCAGGTTGTCCACGATGGCCGGAATCCGGCGCAACAGTTCGCCTCGCGTTTCTTCAGTGACCGGCTGCGGGTCGACGCTCCATACCAATTGCTCAGCAAGTTTGGCGGACTTTTTCCAATTGTTGCTATCTTCGCCTTCACGCAGGTAGAAGAATTGCAGGACCTTGGACCAAGGTTCGCCAAGCAGCTTCTCCACCACCGGCGGCAGTTGACGATCACGGGTTACCGTTTCCAGCACTTCCGTGGCGGCGGCACGGGCCCGCTCCTGACGTGCACGTCCTTCCTCGGCATCGCGCAGTCGCTGTTCAACCAACTCCCGGCGGCGACGATCCAGGTCCATGAAATGGCTGAATTCCTCCAGAAGTTCGGAGAAGATATCGACATTGTCGGTAAAGTCGCCCAGCAAGCGATCGGCAACGGCCTGGATCTTGTCGCGCAGGGGATCACGCTGGCCTTCTGCTTTCTCGTTCCAGCCGATACCCGCCATGGCCAGTTCGTTGAGGAGCTTGCGGGCCGGATGGCCACCGCGATTGAAGAAGCTGCGATCCAGCAAGGCCACCTTGAGGATCGGGATCTGCAGGCGCCCAATGATGGTCTTCATCTGCGGCGGAAGCTGGCGATCCTCCAGGATAAAGTCGAACAGCATCGTCACCAGGTTGACCACATCCGCATCCACCTGGTTCAGCGAGCCCATACCCTGCCCGCGGCGAGCCAGCAGCGATTCCACCTGCTGTGTCAGGTTGCTGGAAGACACCGACTGGCCGGTGGAGGAAGAGGCGCCGGTAGCATCGGCGCGGCGTTGAAGCAACGCCAGGTATTTCATCAGGTCAGTCGTATTGAGCGCGCCGGCACCCTGGCCGGCGGAGACCTGGCCCGAGCCTACCGAATCATCACTGCCCGGTGCGCTATGCAACAGCGCGGAAAGTTCGGAGAACGTAGCATCACTACCTTCGCTCCCTTCTCCTGCAGCACCTACAGCATCGCCAGCTTCGGAGATCTCACCGGAGGACTGATGCTCCGACGGGGGCACCTGCCCGCGAGCCGTAGCAGCGTTGCCATTCACACCGGCGCCGCTGATCGGCGGTCGCTTCATGTCAGGCAGCACGCCGCTCTTGATCAGCAGGGTGTTGGCATCCCGGTAGAGGCTGTCGAGCCGGGTAATAAAGAGCTTGTCGAACAGCTTGAGCACGACCAGCTTGGCGCGGATATCGATATCCAGATCGTTACAGGCTTCCTGCAGGCCGCTGCAGATCACCTCCGGACTGAGCGGCATCTGACGGTCTTCCAGATTCACCTTCGGAGCCAGGTGCTGGAAGCGACTGACCAGCATCCGGATGGATTCCAGGTGCCGGTTACGCAACTTGGTGGTGAGGTTGTCGATAGCGACCTGCTGTTCGAGGTCCCCATGGTCCAGCAGGCTCAGGCTATCCTGATCCACCTCGGTCAAACCACCGGAACGGGGCTGTGGATCGAAGGAACCGATTTCGTTGAATGCGCGAGCGACCCATTGCAGCATGGAGAGGGTCATGGACTTACGGCGCAGGCGCAGTTCGCGCATCGCGTCGAAGTAGGCGGTCTGGTCCTGATTGGTGCCCGCCTTGTCGGCCATGTTGAACAGGGCATCGTCGGCACTATCGAAGAATTCGGTGAGTTCCTTACGCAGGGCCTGACCAGAATAATCGCGAAGGCGAATCAAGGCCGTCGGAAGCGCGAATGCGCTTTCCACCGCTCCCTTCCGCAAGCTTACGACACGATTGTCAGTGCTCATTGAGATTGCCCCCGAGACGTTCTTCGTCACTACTACTCGCCACTTCCGGGGTGGCCCCGAGCCTGTCCGCACAGGCCTTGAAACCCGCTTTGACGTTTTTCCGGATTTCACATTAGTTTACAAGCATGTCTGCATCATAGGCTGTTTCTGCGTCATCTTGTGTCAGGTTTTGTCACCGATTGTGTTCGAGGGAACCAGTTCACAATTCCTGATGATTTACCCGTCAGTCAATCAGTTGCGGGAAGCTGGTTATGACGCTCCCGACTACATTAGGTTGACGCATTGCGTCACCCTCACCTGGCGTCGAATCCATGTTGACAAGTGCAAATACTGTCGTCTTTTGGGTTGGCCCTGCCCTCATCAGTCAGTAAACTTGCCCTGATTTTCACCATCCCGGAGTCTCCCCAAGCCAATGACCGCCTTCACTAGCCAACAGCTCAGCCACTCACGCAGCCAGGCGGTCGCCCTGAGCCTTCAAGAAGACGTCGGCAGCGGCGATATTACCGCCCAGCTTATTCCTGCCGAACGTCAGGCATCGGCCCGGGTCATTACCCGTGAGAAGGCCGTTATCGCCGGGCGAGCCTGGGTCAACGAGGTCTTCCGACAGGTGGACGCAAGCGTTGATATCGAATGGTTCTGTCAGGACGGCGATCGGGTGGAGCCCGACCAGGTATTGTTCGCAGTTAAAGGTGACGCCCGCAGCCTGCTTACTGCAGAACGCTGCGCCCTCAACTGGTTACAGACGCTGTCCGGCGTTGCCACCCGCTGCCGGCAGTACGCCGATAGCGTGGCACATACCGGCGTGCGGCTGCTGGATACCCGTAAAACCCTACCGGGCCTGCGCCTGGCGCAGAAATACGCCGTCACCTGTGGCGGCTGCTACAACCACCGAATCGGGCTGTACGATGCCTTCCTGATCAAGGAAAACCATATTGCCGCCTGCGGCTCCATCGGCGATGCCGTCGCCGCCGCACATCGAATTGCGCCGGGTAAGCCGGTGGAAATCGAGACAGAAAATCTCGATGAATTCCGCCAGGCGCTCACCGCCGGCGCAGACATTATCATGCTCGACGAATTCTCCCTGGCGGATATACGCCAGGCCGTAAGGGAAAATCAGGCTGCCGGCGAGAACGGACATCAGGCGAAAATCGAAGCTTCCGGTGGTATCAACGAAACTACCCTGATACCTGTCGCCGAGACGGGAGTGGACTATATTTCATTAGGAACCCTCACCAAGGACCTCGAGGCGGTCGATCTTTCACTTCGGCTTTCTATGTAACCATCATGCTGACACGTCGTCCCGCAACCCGCTGGATTACAGATGGTAACCGTTATTAAGGAGGTTACCGCGGCAATTCGGGATACGCTGTTGAGGCGAGCGTGATAGCCATAGAGCGTGGCTACATTGGAAGAATGTGAGCAACCGATGGAAGCATGTGTACACCGATCAGGCGTAATTACACCCATACACGTGTAACGCATCGGAAAACTGGAGTCGGGTGGCGTACCAGCGCTGGCCGGATTGCCCTTGTATAGAGCGCCCTCGTCACGCATCTAGTGCACAGGCAGGCGCGAAAAAAAAGGCGAGAGGTTCCGTGCTACGGCGCTATGGTTGAATTCTGGCATCAGGACGCAAGACCCCATTATGTTCCAGGGAAGGGTTTCCGTTGAACGCTCTCTCACGCTTCGTTGACTCCGGCAAGGCCATGCTCGCCTACGGACTGACTGCCGCGGGCATACTCGCGCTTGCGCTGGTCAGCCTGCAACTCCCTACGCAGGTCGACACTATTTCCGTGGCCTGGCTGCCTTCGGGCCTGGCACTGGCGCTTCTGCTACTGAGAGGGCGCCGGGCGATCCTGCCGATTCTGGTGGCGCTGTTTGTTGCGGGCCTGGTCCATGTCTACCAGTCCGCAGAAAATGACCCGACCCGCTCCCTGGACATTTTCCTGGCGGTTTTCCTCTCTTATGCCCTGGCGCCATTAACGGCGTACTGGGTCTTCTGGCAGGCCTCGCGCGGTCGCAATCCGCTTTCCGACTATCTGGGCTTTATCTGGCTCCTGGGTGCCATCACCGTCGCTTCCCTGGCGGCTGCCCTGCCGATTACTTACCTGGCGGCACAAACCGCAGTCCAGGGCAGCACGCCGATTAATGAGGTCCTGCTGCTCACCTGGTTCTCCCATGCTCTCGGCACCCTTACGGTTTGCCCCTTGATCCTGAGCCTGGTACGTGAACCCATGGTTGCCCGCCTGTTCTACCGGCCGCTGGAGTGGATTCTCTGGACCGCGGGGCTCCTGTTTATCGTAGGCATGACCCTGTATGACGTGATGCAGGCCCTATTCCTGCTGCTACCGCTGATGACCTGGTCGTCGACTCGCTTCTCGTTGAGCGGCAGCATGATGGCGATCACGGTGGCAACATTCGTCGCCCTTGCCTGCGTCTTCCTGCAGACAGACCCGAACGCCGCCAAAGCGATCGACACGCTGCTGGGCGAAACTCTGATCGTCGCTATCGCAGGCACGTGCTGCTATGTACGCGTGCTCCTGGCGGACCGTGAACGCGTGGAGAACAGCCTGGAGACCACAGTCGAGGAGCGCACCCGGGAGCTCCAGCTCACCAATTTCGAGCTCAAGGACGAAATCTTTATCCGCGAGCAGGCGGAGAAATCCTTCCGGCGCTCGTCGCGTCATTTCCGAGCCCTGTTCGAGAACACCAGCAATCCGATCATTGTGGTAGACCGCGATACGTCGATACGGCAGTGGAACAACGCCGCGGAGACCCTGTTTGGCTATAGTCGCGACGAGGCGTTGGACCGCAACCTGCTGGAAACCTTCATTCCCCTGGAGCAACGGGATGAGCTGGCGTGGAAGATCACAAAGGTATTGACCACTGGGCTCACCCGCGACCAGATCGAGACCCGCGTAAACAGTTTTGATGGCACCAGTCACACGATCCTCTGGAATATCAACCGCCTCCAGGAAGAGGACGAAGACACGCCGGTCCAAATCATCCTAATCGGCCAGGATATTTCCGAGATCCGCGAAACCCAGAACCAGCTCCACTACCTGGCTCACTATGACGTCCTGACCGATACTGCCAACCGGCGACTGTTCGAGGACCGCTGCCGTCAGGCCATCGCCAGCGCACTGCGCCACGGCCACTACTGCGCCCTGATCGCGCTGGACGTTGACCACTTCAAGCGCATCAACGACACCCTCGGCCACGATGCCGGCGACGAATTGCTGCAGGAACTGGCTCGCCGCCTACAGAATAACGTGCGGGAGGAAGACACTATCGCCCGACTCGGTGGTGATGAATTCGCCATCCTGCTGAACCAGGTCAACGGTGCAGATGGCTGCGAGAAAGTCGCCCGCGGTATCCTCAACGCCATTACCGAGCCTGTTCGCGTGCCCAGCGGCGAGCTGGTGATCACCTCCAGTATCGGCATCACCTTGGCGCCGCTGGATGGTAAGACCTACGACGACCTGCTGAAGAATGCGGACATGGCGATGTACCGCGCAAAAAAAGCTGGACGCAACAATATCCAGTTCTTTAGCCGGGACATGAACGAGGAAATGCAACGGCAAATGGCCCTGGAGCGCGAACTGCGCGAGGCCATTCGTGAGGGCCAGCTGGATCTCTATTACCAGCCGATGATCAATGCCCGTTCGGGTCGCATCGTCGGGCTGGAAGCGCTGCTGCGGTGGAATCACCCGACTCGCGGCCTGCTGGCACCTAACGATTTTCTCGATGTCGCCGAGCAGACGGGCCAGCTACAACAGCTTGGGGAATGGGTCTGTCACAACGCCTGCCTGCAGGCCCGGGCGATCCAGGCCATGAGCCCGGCGCCGATCACCGTAAGCATCAACCTGTCATCGCGCCAGTACAATCATCCGCAATTGGCCTCTCGCCTGCAGCGCATTATTGGCGACACTCACCTTGATCCCAGCCTGCTGGCCCTCGAGATCGATGAACGCGTACTCAGCGATCGGCTGGACGAGACAGCCAGAACCCTTGAGCGCCTCAAGAAACTGGGCATCGGCCTGATACTGGATCGCTTCGGCAGTGGCCTGTCGTCCCTGCGCCTGTTACGCGAACTGCCCTTCGACCAGGTTAAGATCGACAAGGACCTGTTGCAGCAGGCCCCGACGGAAGAGAATACGGCGGCGATCGTGCACACCCTGATCAACCTGGCTCGCCAGCTCTCGCTAACCGTCTCCGCATCCAGCGTGGAAACGGCGGAAGAGGATAGCTTCATGCGCAGTGCCGGCTGTCACCTGATGCAGGGTCACCGCTTCTGTCCGCCCTTACCAAGTTCAGGCCTGGGTACTTTGTTCGACGAGGTCAGTAAAGGGCGGCAGCTGTTGCCGGAAGACCAGTACTCCCTGCCCCTGCGACACCACAATCCAAACGACCGCAACCACTAATCGCGGCAGATCACGCAGGCATTGGCTTCATGGAGGCCATTAGTCGAGAGGCCGCTGGTCATACCGGGCAATAGTCGCGAAGAACTACTGCCCACCGGAAAGTAGGGCATCGATCCGGGCAAGTTCGTTGATGACCACCTTGCCGGAGGCATCCTCCTGGCGGAAGAATTCCTCGGCCATAGGCGCAATGCCGGAGACCGCGGGAAGTGCCATATCCTCTTCGATCAGGTACTTCATGCGAGGCAGGAACATGAATTGGAGCCACTGGGGAAAAGACAGGGTGTCCACACAGAATGGCTGGCTGCTTTCCAGAGCTTCAGGCGCTGGTGGCTCCGAATCCCAGTAGTCGAGCCGACGTAGTTCGGTTTCGATGGCAAGCAGGCCGTCGGCAATGTACGCCGCCTGCGTCACTTGATACTTCGTCAAACGGATTCCCCCAGCCGAAACCTATAAAGGCTCGGCTTCCACTTTTTCGCCATTAAGCAGGCGATACAGGTTCATGTACTGACGGGTCAGGTTGTGTTTCGGCGCAAAATGCACCAGAGGCTGACGCGCCTGATGGGATTCTCGCATCTTCACGGAACTCGATAAACGCACGGAGAGGATCGGTAGCCCTTCTTCCACCAACTCCTGCACCAGTTGCTTCGGAAGACTCGCGCGTGCCTGAAACTGGTTGGCGACAATACCTTCGACCACCAGGTCCGGGTTGTGGTCTTCTTGCAGATCCTGGATCTCGCCGAGGATGCTGTATAGCGCCTGACGCGAGAAATCGTCACAATCAAATGGAATCAGGCATCGTTGGGCAGCAATCAGGGCCGAACGTGTGTAGAAGTCCAGCGCCGGCGCGGTATCGATGTAGATCTCGTCGAAATTCTCCCCCAGCTTCTTGAGGGCTTCGCGCAGCTTGTAGATTTTGTGCTTGGCTTCGAGCTTACGCTCGAGGAAGTCCAGCTCCGGACTTGAAGGCATGACGAACAGGTTGGGGAACGGCGTGGCATGTACGAATTCGTCAGGGCGCCGGTTGAATACCGAGAAAGAGACCGTCTGCTCCAGCAAATCGGCCACCGTATCCTTCAACTCCTCGGCCCGCTTGCCCAGCAGGTACTGGGTGGAATTCCCCTGCGGATCGAGATCGACCACCAGTGTTCGCTTACCTTCGGCCGCCGTAATGGCCGCCAGGTTGCAGGTGATACTGGATTTGCCAACACCGCCTTTCTGGTTGAACACGACTCGTCTCATGATGTCCTCGTCCTTTTATTCTCGGGCTGGTTGTATTTCAGCCCTCAATCCCGATCGTCGTCCTATCGCCAATTACCGGCCTATCACCAGCCCATCACCGACTTCACGAACGGAATGGTAAGGCGACGCTGCTCCCGGAGTGAATCTTCGTCGAGACGCTCCAGGATGGCGAGAAGTTCGCCGGTGTGGCGTGGCGCACGACGGAGGATAAAGCGGCTGACATCCTCCGGCAGGAACAGGCCACGACGCTCGGCGCGCCTTCCAAGAATAAGCAGGCGATCCTCATCCCGAGGTAGACCCAACTGTATAACCACACCGTGCTGCAAGCGAGATGCCAGATCGCCCAGCATGATCTCCAGCCGCGCGGGTGGCTCCAGGGCACTCAGGATCAACTGGTGACCATTGTCCAGCATACGGTTGAACAGATGAAACAGCGCTTCTTCCCAGTGCGCATTACCCGCGACCGCTTCAATATCATCCAGACAAACCCGCTCGAACGCTTCCATGCCCTGCAGAACCTGAGGCCCAAGCGATGCGAGCTCCCCCAGGTTCAGGCAAAGGGCCGAAAGGCCGCGATGTTCGCTATGGTGACAGACTGCCTGCAACAAATGGCTCTTGCCGGTACCGCTATCGCCACATACGACGATCACCGGCAGCGTGTTATCTTCCGACAAGGCCTTCAGTTTTTCCGCTGCCGGCGCATTTCGTTCACCGAGAAAATTGGCGAATGTCGCATCGTCGCGCAATCGCACGCCCAGCGTTAGCTGAGCCCCTTCTAGTGTGTTGCCAGCCATGCGCGACGGGTCCAGACAAGAATGTAATGGAGGCCGCTGGCGAGCGCCGTTGCAGCCACGAGCCAGATGCCGCCTGGAATTACCCATGGCTGCATCGGATAGCCTGCCAGGTAGACCACGATCGCAAGTACGACCAGTATCTGCACCAGCGTATTGAGCTTGCCCAGCATGCTCGGCTGCATATCAAAGCGCCCGATAAAATAATGATAGGCAAGCCCTCCGGAAACAATGACCAGATCACGCCCGATCACCAGTAGAAAAAGCCAGAGCGGAAGTACGCCCGTCAATGTGAGCATGAGATAGGATGTGATGAGTAGGGCCTTGTCCGCCAGCGGATCAGCAATGGCTCCGAGACGGGATTTCCAATCGAAGTGACGCGCAAGGTAGCCATCGAATCCGTCCGAGGCAGCAGCAATCAGGAAAACCAGTAAGGCCGAACGGTACTCCTCGTCGTACAGGGATACGGCAAAAGGAATGATCAGCAACACCCGCAGAAAGGTGAGTGCGTTTGGAATCCAGCGCCAGCGATTGACGTCCGTCACCTGCAACTCTCCGCTTCCTTATTCGACTCCGGATTCGAGACCGGGAACCTGTCCGCCGACACCAGCCCAACGATAGCGCAGTACCGGATACAGGGATTCGAAGCTCTGCTCGCTATCCTCCTCGTCGGCGCTGCCAGACTCGATCGGGCGATATTGGAGCAATGATTGATTGCCCTGACCGCTGGACGGCGACTGCTGACTCTGCGCCTGGCTGCCTCCCGTTTCGGTACGCTGGGCAACGGCCTCCTGTTCCGGTTCAGCCGTTGACCCAGAGGCCTGCTGGCTGGACTCACCAGGTTGCGATGACGTCGGCTGCCGCGTCTGGTTTGCTGCATCTTCCCCCGCCATGCTAACGGATTCGGAACCCACTTGTTGAGGAACAAAACGGGAATCGAGGGCGATGTATTCCTGCAGCACGGACAGTTCACCTGAGAAACTCACACGCATGGTGGCGACGTTGCCATTAACGCGGACCGGGCCGGCGGATACCACCGGCGTCATGCCGTTCAGGGAGTTCAATACGGCACCGTAGGCTTCCAACGACGCGACATTCTCGATCTTCAGATCGACCCGCTGCGCGTCCGAAACTTCGCCGGCTTCCACCGAATAGCGTGCGGCCAGTTTGTCCGCCCAGGCATCCACCACCGCATCGGCCAGGGCTTCCGACGACCCGGCGCCCCGTATTTCCCCGGTCTCGTTGAAGGCCGGTCCCTCCAGACGCCACCGTGCTTCCCAGTCGGAACCCCGGCGACTGACATTCACCACGCTGACCAGATTGCCGGCGTAGTTCTTGGCCTTCGCCTGCAGATTCTCCATGAACTGTCCCCGGATTTCCGACAGCAGATCACGGTCCTGACGCACCTCCTCCGGTGGCAAGGCCAGAGGCAGACCGCGTTCCGCTGCTGCCTCGCTGAAAGCACGAGCCCAGCGGCCACGTTCATCGAGTCCATCGTCGTTCGAGGTCAGTACCCAGCGATCACGACCGGAATCCACGGCCACCCAGGCCAGCGTTAGTGGGCGATTGGCGCCCCACACCGGGACCTGCATATCAGCCAGTGCCCGGTTCACGGCCACCGAACCAAAGGTCAGCGAGAGCATATCCGTACCTTCCGGCGAACGCTGGTACTGGTAGGATTGCAGGAGGGATTCGGCATTATCGAGCAGGGGGCCGATCTGCTCGCTTTCCAGCACCTCCCGGTTGCCCGCCACCCGGCTCAATACCTGGCGCAGTCCTTCCGCATACGCAGCCTGCTGCGCCTCTTCGGTGGACCCTGCAACCGGCACCTGGGTGCGGTAGAGCCCTTCCACCGTTACAGCGGACGCTGCAACCGGCACAAGCGTAAAAAGGAACAGGAGCAGCGTCCTGATCTGCGGCATGACTGCTGAATTCATGAATCACCCTGCTGTTCGCTGGAATGGCGGACTGGAATGGCCGATAGGATACACCATGGCCCAGGCACTGAGTAGCGAAGCCCTATCGAACCCGTGCGCGTTGCGTGAACATATCTCCATCTACCGTTTCGGTATTCCCGCGGGGAAAAACCGGGGTTGGCGCCCGTAATCCATTGGACCGCCCTGCTCCACCTGCTAAAATTGCCGCCTTTTCCAGATCAGGGCCAACACCGTCATGAGTGAACAGAAGACCGGACTCACCTACCGCGACGCGGGCGTGGATATCGACGCCGGCAACGCACTTGTCGAGCGCATCAAGAACACGGCCGCCAGAACCCGTCGCCCCGAGGTACTTGGCGGCCTGGGTGGTTTCGGTGCCATGGTGGCGCTGCCCACCGGCTACAAGGAGCCGATCCTGGTCTCCGGTACCGATGGCGTCGGCACCAAACTGCGGCTGGCCATGCAGTTAAACCGTCACGATTCCATCGGTATCGACCTGGTCGCCATGTGCGTCAACGACCTGGTGGTCGGCGGCGCGGAGCCACTGATGTTCCTTGACTACTATGCCACTGGCAAACTCAATGTCGACGTCGCTGCCGACGTGGTCGACGGCATCGGTCGCGGCTGCGAGCTGGCGGGCTGCGCCCTGGTCGGCGGCGAGACTGCTGAAATGCCGGGCATGTACGAGGGCGACGACTACGACCTGGCCGGTTTCTGCGTCGGTGTCGTAGAGCGCAATGAAATTATCGACGGCATGCGTGTGCAGGCGGGCGACGCGCTACTGGCCCTGGCCTCTTCCGGCCCCCACTCCAACGGCTACTCCCTGATCCGCAAGATCCTGGAAGTCAGCAAAGCCGACCTCGATATGCCGGTAGGCGACTCTACGCTGGCCGATGCATTGATGGAGCCGACCCGCATCTACGTGAAGAATCTGCTCAAGCTGATCAAGACCATCGACGTTCGCGCGCTGGCTCACATCACCGGTGGCGGCTTGCCGGAGAACATTCCCCGGGTATTGCCGGACGGCGCGGCTGCGATTGTCGATACGCAGAGCTGGGACCTTCCGCCCGTATTCCAGTGGCTCAAGGAGGCTGGCGGCGTCGAAGACCATGAGATGTACCGCACATTCAACTGCGGAATCGGCATGATCGTTTGCGTCCCCGAAGCACAGGCCCAGGAGGCACTGGACACCCTGACAGGACTGGGCGAGAAAGCCTGGCGCCTGGGCCACGTCGAAGCACTTGCCAAGGACGACCAGCACGGTGATCGCGTGAAATACCGCCCGGGTGCCGCGCAGGTATGACATCACAGATGACCCCATCCGGTTCAGGCACTCCGACCAAGGCACGTATCGTCGTACTGATCTCCGGGGCCGGCACGAACCTGCAGGCCCTGATCGAGGCTGCCATGGCGACGGAGTTCCCGGGACAAATCGTGGCAGTGGGCTCTAACCGCCCGGAAGCCGCCGGCCTGCAATACGCCGAGCAGGCCAATATCGAGACATTCGTGATCGATCACACCCGGTACAGCAGCCGGGAAAGTTTCGATGGCGAACTGATCCACAAACTGGAAAACCTCAATCCGGACCTGATCGTACTCGCCGGCTTCATGCGCATCCTGACCGACGATTTCGTGCGTCATTTCCGTGGCCGCCTACTGAACGTCCACCCATCGCTGCTGCCCAAGTACCAAGGCCTCAAAACCCATGCGAGGGCGCTCGAAGCAGGCGACACGGCGCATGGCACGTCCATCCACTTCGTCACCGAAGAGCTAGATGGCGGGCCGGTTATCGCGCAGGCACAGGTGCCTGTACTGGAGAACGATACGGACCAGACCCTTGGGGCAAGGGTCCAGGCGCGGGAACACGTGCTCTATCCCATTATCGTTCGCTGGTTCTGCGAAGGACGCATCAACCTGAGCGAGAAGGATGAGGTTCTGTTCGATGGCGAACCTATTCCCGCCATCCTGACCCTACCAGCCGACGTCTACCAGTAATTCCTTCCCCGATCGGGAACCATAAGGTTTCAAACCGGTCACTTGCAGCGGTGCCGGCCTTCACCTAGGTTATTAGGCTGGCACCGATGCTACAAAGCCATATCGAACCCGTTTCAATTCGATATCGATCTCATATTGATGGAGAAATGATCGACTCGAACGAAGGCGTTATCGATAGACGCTTGGCTACCATTAGCTCAGCACTGTCAGCCCAGCACTATCAGCCCAGAGCAACCTCCACTCCTAACCAGAGCCATCGTTAACAAAAATGATGTTCGCCCAGAAAGCTCCCAGAGACCTCAAGCACCTCCTGATAGCCGTTAGCGCGCTTCTCGCCACACCCTTAGCAGCGGAAGAAACGCCCAGGGAATCGGGCCCGGTTCAGCTCGAAGCCACTTACAAGGCCAGCCTGGAAAAAGGCATACCGGTAAAAGGTTCAGCCACCCGCTCTGTCAAGCAGCTAGAGGACGGTTCTTGGCTATCCGAGTTCAGGGTCGACTCGTTTATTGCCGATATTACGGAGACCTCCCGCTTCCTGTGGCGAGACGGTCAAGCCTACCCCAGCACTTACCGTTACGCACTGGAAGGGCTGGTCATCCCCGATAGGCATCGCGCCATGAATTTCAACTGGGCGGATAACCGGGTAACCGGCAACTATGAAGACACCGAGATCGACATGGAGCTACCGCCCCAAACCCTCGATCCTCTCAATTACCAGCTCCAGTTGAGACAGGATCTCAAGAGCGGACAGACGGAAATGCATTACCAGATCGTGAACAAGAATCGACTGGATGACGATACCTACAAGGTGGTCGGCGAGGAGATAATCGATTCACAACTGGGTACGATCGATACCGTCAAGGTGGAGAAAGTCCGGGCGCCCGAAAAGAAACGCAAGACGTTCATGTGGTTCGCCCCGGAATGGGACTATCTGCTAGTCCGCTTGGTGCAGATCGAGGATGATGGCACCCGTTACGAGATCCACCTTGAAAACGCCACGGTGGCCGGTGAGGCTGTCACGCCTCCGTCCACACCTTGAGCACTTCGTCGGCGATGATCTCCAACCCGCGGGCTACGCGCTCGTCGTCCTGGGAATAGGTCACCCTCAGGCACTCGTGTCGGTGCCGCCAGTCATCCTCCGGCAGCCCGGGAAAGAAATAATGCCCTGACACAACCAGTACCCCACGCTGCTTCAGGCGTTCATAGAGTTCCAGGCTGGTAATCGGCAAATCAGGAAACCAGAGCCAAAGGAACATAGCCCCTT
Source organism: Marinobacter nanhaiticus D15-8W (assembly GCF_036511935.1). NCBI lineage: Bacteria > Pseudomonadati > Pseudomonadota > Gammaproteobacteria > Pseudomonadales > Marinobacteraceae > Marinobacter > Marinobacter nanhaiticus. The sequence goes on from NZ_AP028878.1 coordinate 3,194,669, forward strand.
CCGGCTTGTGAACTGACCACGGACAGCGCTCGCCGAGACGCTCATGGAGCACGGCAACCGCCTTTTGCATCTTTTCCCGATAGAAGGGACAAACGACATCCCGGCTGAGCGACAGGATCTCGCCACTGCGCACCAGGGGCTCGGCGAGCATCGCGCCGAAGCTGCCTGTCGCCAGGTTCATGATGGCGTTAATCCCGGAAAGCGCACGGATAACCGGCTCAGCGGCAATCACGATACCGGTCCGCGCTGCCGGCAAACCGAGCTTCGACAGACTCAGGCAGAGAATAATCTGATCATTCCAGCGCGGCGTCGCGTCGACGAACAACAGGCTGGGAAAGGGCGTTCCGTAGGCGCCGTCGACGATCAACGGAACATCGTGCTGTATTGCCAGCGTCTCCAGGTGTGCCATTTCTTCATCGGTTACGACGTTGCCTGTAGGATTGGTTGGCCGGGACACGCAGATGGCGCCGGTAGAGTCCGTGACCTCAAGTGCATCGAAATTCACGCGGTACTTGAACTCGTGCTCGCCCGTCGACGTGATCTCCGGCTTCACCGCCCGGAACAGGTTGCGACTTAACCCGGCATCGGCATAGCCGATGTATTCCGGGGCCAATGGCAGGAGGATATGGCGCTCCTGCCCTTGCCCGTCGTCGCCGGCGAACATATTGAACAACATGAAAAAGGCTGCCTGACTGCCGTTGGTCAGGGCGATATTTCCAGGCTGCAAACCCCAGCCATATTCCGCGTTCAGCAGGTCCGCCAGGGCCTCGATGAACCGCTTCTCACCCTGGGGCGGATCGTAGACGCCCACCAGCCTCTTGAAAGCGTCCTTATCGGCGGTGATACCGCCCAGAACCTCCCGCAGCCGTTCCTGGATCGCCGGCACGTGGCCCGGATTACCACCCCCCATCATGATCATGTCATCGCCGGACGCCAACGCATTGCCCAGATCATCCATCAGCGAGGTGATGCCGGCTCCTGCGGTGAATTTGCGTCCGAATGCGGAGAGTTTCATGAAGGGTTTCCTGACAGATTCTATGGGGGGAGAGGCGATTAATCGTCCAGCGCGATACCCAGGTTACTGATACCGTCGTTGGCGGCATCCTCGCGCACGCTGGCAATGTAGGATTCGGTGGGAACACGCTGTTTCTTGAGGGAGAGGATCAACTCGCGCTGGAAAAGCTTGTCGACTTTCATCAATTCGTGCCGGTCCAGCAGGCGTACCAGCTCGTCTTCACTCAGATCGCCACCCTCCGACACCTCGATAAATTGCGCAACAGTGGCTGTTGCCATCTGAGAGGCTTCCAGCGCGCGTTGGCATGTCGAATTGAGCCGGTTCAGCAACGCCTGTTCCAGTAGCCGGCAGAAGTCATCGGCCGGATAGACGCCGTACATGTCGTAGGCTTCCGGGTCTGGTGCCAGACTTTCCAGCCGCGCCAGGTTTTGGGTCACCCGGGCATCACCGACCTTTTCCTGCAGCATGCCCCAGGCTTCGTCCAATAGCATCCGCATTTTCGCGGACTGTTTGGCGCCGATCGCCTCGTCAAAGATCACGTAATTGGGAAACGCACGCTCCGCCAGCGCCAGGATAAAAGCGAATTCCCGCCAACCACGCAATTGCTCCAGAGCCTTGAGAAACTGGTTGGCGTTCACAGATTGATCTCCTTAACCTCATCACCCAGGGGCATGCCGTCAGGTCCGCGGCAGGGTGACGCCCCGCTGTCCCTGGTACTTACCGCCGCGATCCATGTAGCTGGTATCGCAGACTTCGTCGGACTCGAAGAACAACATCTGTGCCACCCCTTCGTTGGCGTAGATCTTGGCCGGCAGATTGGTGGTGTTGGAGAACTCCAGGGTCACCTGACCTTCCCATTCCGGTTCCAGCGGGGTGACATTGACGATAATACCGCAGCGGGCGTATGTGGACTTGCCCAGACAGATGGTCAGCACATTACGCGGAATACGGAAATACTCCACCGTACGCGCAAGAGCAAAAGAGTTAGGCGGTATGATACAGACATCGCTGGTGACGTTGACGAAGCTCTGCTCGTCAAAGTTCTTGGGATCAACCGTCGCCGAATGCACGTTGGTGAAGATCTTGAACTCGTTGCTACAGCGCACATCGTAGCCGTAACTTGAAGTTCCGTAAGAGATCACCCGCCCCTTGGAGGACTCACGCACCTGATCGGGCTCGAACGGCTCGATCATGCCATGGGTCTGCGCCATGCGTCGGATCCACTTGTCTGCCTTAATCGTCATCGTCTGTATTCTCGCAAGAAGCTTCTGGGCGTGCGCCCGACAAAGGTGGGTATGGTAACGCCTGAGGGACCGTAAAACAAAGCGATGACATGCCGGGCCTCGAGTATCGGGGCCCGCTCCATTACCATCGGTTACCGTTGAGTGATATCAGTCGTCGCTGACGGAAATACTTGGGATTGGCGACGTCAGGTTGCGCTCGCGGCGTGATAGCAATGCACCCATGCGGCGTGCGGAATCGCGATAGATCCGGGCCACCTCGGAATCTGGCTCCGCAATCACTGTCGGTTGGCCGCTATCGGTCTGTTCGCGAATCGTCATATGCAGCGGGAGCTGCCCCAACAGCTCGGTTTCATAGCTCTCGGCAACACGCTGGCCACCACCCTCGCCGAATAGTGGCTCGTGGTGACCGCAGTTGCTGCAGATGTGCATGCTCATGTTCTCGATCACGCCGAGCACGGGAATGTCGACCTTGCGAAACATCTCAATGCCCTTCTTGCAGTCAAGTAGCGCGATATCCTGAGGCGTAGTGACGACCACCGCTCCGGTGACGGGCACTTTCTGCGCCAGGGTCAACTGGATATCGCCAGTGCCCGGCGGCATATCGACGATCAGGTAATCCAGGTCATTCCACTGGGTCTGGGTCAACAGTTGCTGCATGGCACCACTGACCATCGGTCCACGCCAGACCATCGGCGTCTTATCGGTGACCAGGAATGCCATGGACATGGCTTCGACGCCATGGGCCGGTACCGGAATGAAGAACTTGTTGTCCCGGGTCTTTGGACGCGTCCCTTCCGGCAAGCCAAGCATCATACCCACGCTGGGACCGTAGATGTCCGCATCGAGAATGCCCACGCGGCAGCCTTCCAGGTGGAGCGCCAGCGCCAGGTTCACGGCGGTGGTGGATTTGCCCACGCCACCCTTGCCGGACGCAACCGCGATAATATTCTTGACCCCTGAAATGGACTGAAGGTCTTTCTGGGCACGATAGGCCCGGATGGACTGTCGCGTGTTCACCGTGGCCGAGGACACCCCAGGAACATTCTCAATCGCATTAGCGACGATCTGTCGCAGTCCGCCGGCAATCCCCTCTGACGGGTAGTGAAGCTCTACCTGCACCGTAACTGCATCGCCATCGATCTCCACCGATTTCACCGCATCCAACGCGAACAGGTCCTCGTTGAGGTACGGGTCCCGATATTCTCGAATTGCAGAATCAATGGCTTCGCGGGAAATCTGGCTCATATCCGTCTCCGTGCGGAAATCTTTTGGGGGTGAGGTGAAGTACCTGACTAAAACAGTGCGTTATTACTGAAAGCCTATTTAATCACAGGGCCGTCGAACACTGAACCACTGCGCGGCAGGTGGCGTGCCAAACGGGCCTCAAAAGGGCTTGGATCAATAAACGGGATGAAAAATACGGCCGTGAACGGTATCATTCGGGACCCATTTTTCCGGCGCGCTTCAGGCTCGCCGGAACGACATCATTCCTGATCAACGTTTGGGATATCCAATGACGCAAGCCAATGCACAGTCCAAGCGCGACATCCTGGTTACCAGCGCCCTGCCGTATGCCAATGGCCCGATCCACCTGGGCCATCTGCTGGAATACATCCAGACCGATATCTGGGTGCGCTACCAGAACATGCGCGGGAATAACTGTGTCTACGTCTGCGCCGACGATGCCCACGGCACCGCGATCATGCTCCGCGCCGAACGAGAGGGCATTACCTCCGAAGCGCTGATCGAAAGGATCAACCAGGAACACCAACAGGATTTCGCCGGCTTCCTGATCGACTTCGACAACTACTACAGCACGCACTCGGAGGAAAACCGCGAGTTCTCGGGCTACATCTACGAGCAGTTGAAGAAGAATGGGCATATCGCCACTCGCAGCATTACCCAGGCGTATGACCCCGAGAAGAACATGTTCCTTGCGGACCGCTTCATCAAGGGCACCTGCCCCAAGTGCAAGTCTGAGGACCAGTACGGCGACAATTGCGAAGTCTGCGGCGCCACCTATACCCCGGCGGAGCTGATCAACCCGCGTTCCGCCGTATCGGGCGCCACCCCGATCGACAAGGAATCCGAGCACTACTTCTTCCGCCTGCCGGAATTTGCGGAGTTCCTGCGCACCTGGACCCGCAGCGGCACGCTTCAACCGCAGGTTGCCAATAAGCTGGCCGAATGGCTGGACGCAGGGCTGCAGGAATGGGACATCAGCCGTGACGCGCCCTACTTCGGCTTCGAGATCCCGGACGCGCCCGGCAAGTACTTCTACGTCTGGCTGGACGCGCCGATCGGCTACCTGGCCAGCTTCAAGAACCTGTGCGACCGTCGCGACGACCTGGATTTCGACCATTTCTGGAAGCCGGATTCCAAGGCTGAGGTCTACCACTTCATCGGCAAGGACATCATCAACTTCCACGCCCTGTTCTGGCCCTCCATGCTGTATAGCGCCGGGTACCGCACGCCCACGGCGGTCTACGCCCACGGCTTTATCACCGTGAACGGCAAGAAGATGTCCAAATCCCGCGGCACCTTCATCATGGCGAAGACCTATCTGGACCACCTGAACCCGGAGTACCTGCGCTATTACTTCGCCACCAAGCTGACCAGCAACGTGGACGATATGGACCTCAATCTGGAGGATTTTGCCCAGCGCGTGAATTCCGACCTCGTGGGCAAGGTGGTGAACATTGCCAGCCGCACCGCGGGCTTCATTACCAAGAAGTTCGACGGCAAACTCGGTCAGGTGACCGAGTCGTCCAAGCTGGCCACTTTCGTCCAGGCCGGTGAGGAAATCGCCGAGCATTATGAGAACCGCGAGTTTGGCCGCGCCATGCGTCGCATCATGGAGTTGGCAGATATCGCCAACCAGTATGTCAACGATGAGGAGCCCTGGGTCCGCATCAAGGATGAGGACAAGGCAGCGGAAGTGCAGGCCATTTCCACCAACGCCATCAACATGTTCCGCCTGCTGATGACCTATCTGGCGCCGATCCTGCCCGCCACTGCCAAAGCATCCGAGGCGTTCCTCAATGCGCCACTGGACTGGAACGGCCGCGCCAAGTTGCTGGAAGGTCACGCGATCAACAAGTTCAAACCGCTGATGAATCGGGTCGAGATGAGCCAGATCGAAAACATGCTCGATGCATCGAAGGAAGAGTTGCCGGCCGCCACTGGAGAGAAGTCAGCCAAGGAAGTCGAGAGTCATGTCGAACCGATAGCCGACGAGATCGACTTCAACGATTTCGTGAAGGTGGACCTGCGCGTGGCAGAGATCATCAAAGCCGAGCACGTGGAAGGCGCCGACAAACTGCTGCGCCTGACCCTGAACATCGGCGAAGGCGAACGCAACGTCTTCGCCGGCATCAAGTCGGCTTACGCGCCGGAAGACCTGCAGGGCCGGCTAACCGTTATGGTGGCCAACCTGGCGCCGCGCAAGATGAAGTTCGGGCTATCCGAAGGCATGGTTCTGGCAGCAGGTCCCGGCGGCAAGGACATCTTTATCCTGTCACCGGATTCCGGCGCCAAACCCGGCCAGCGGGTGATGTGAATCAAGCTGAGGCCAGGCACCACGCCCTAGAATAAGAGCCTCTCGAAACCCGGGAAACCGGGTTCGAAAGCTCACGAGAAAAGCGCACCCATAAGTGCGGAGAGAGATCCCATGACAGATTATCTGCTGATCCTGGTCAGCACGATTCTGGTCAATAATTTTGTCTTGGTCCAGTTCCTGGGCCTATGTCCCTTCATGGGGGTGTCCAACAAGCTGGAGACCGCCATGGGGATGTCTTTGGCAACGACCTTCGTCCTGACCCTGTCTTCGGTATGCAGCTACCTGGTCTACACCTACCTGCTGGCGCCGCTTGATCTCGCCTTTCTCAAGACCATCACCTTTATCCTGGTGATCGCCGTCGTCGTGCAGTTCACCGAGATGGTGGTGCGCAAGACCAGCCCGCTCCTCTACCGGGTGCTGGGTATCTTCCTGCCGCTGATCACCACCAACTGTGCGGTGCTGGGGGTAGCCCTGCTCAACCTCAACCGCAATAACAACTTTATCGAGTCCGTGCTCTACGGAATGGGCGCAGCCATTGGCTTCTCCCTGGTATTGGTCTTCTTCGCCGCCATGCGCGAGCGTATTGCGGTGGCCGATGTGCCGGTAGCTTTCCGGGGCGCCGCCATTGGTATGGTCACCGCAGGTTTGATGTCATTGGCTTTCCTAGGCTTTACCGGCCTGGTCAGCGTCTGACGGAGCAAGCACCATGTGGACGAGTATCCTCATCGCCATTGGCGCCCTTGTTGCCCTCTCCCTGATCTTTGGAGGCCTGCTCGGCTTCGCTGCCGAACGTTTCCGCGTGGAAGGCAACCCGCTGGTGGACCAGATCGATTCGCTGCTGCCCCAGACCCAGTGTGGCCAATGTGGCTTTCCTGGCTGTCGCCCCTACGCTGAATCCATCGCCAACGGCGACGCCATCAACAAATGCCCGCCGGGCGGCGAAGCCACCATTCACGCGCTGGCCGACTTACTTGACGTCGAGCCCCAGCCGCTTGATGCCGACCACGGCGTCGACCAGGGCAAGCGCGTGGCCGTGATTCGAGAAGATGAGTGTATCGGCTGCACCAAGTGCATCCAGGCCTGCCCGGTGGACGCCATCCTCGGCGCCGCAAAACACATGCACACGGTGATCGAGAGCGAATGCACCGGCTGCGATCTCTGCGTCGAACCCTGCCCGGTGGACTGTATCGATATGGTGCCGGTGGAAACCGGTATCAGGAACTGGAACTGGGAGCGCCCGAACCTGGTTCCGGCGAAAGACCGGATCATCGCCTCTGACCGGTACGAGGTGATCTCCTGATGCGCAAGATCTGGGATTTCCCGGGCGGCATCCATCCGCCGGAAAACAAGCAGCAGTCCACGCGGGCATCGATCCGTAACCTGCCTCTGCCAGAGTATCTTTGTGTGCCTTTGCAGCAGCATATCGGTGCACCGGCACAGGCCTTGGTGGAACCGGGGCAGACGGTACTCAAAGGCCAGATGCTGGCCGAACCCCAGGGCCGGCTAAGTGTGGCGATCCACGCGCCGACCTCAGGCATCGTGGAAAGTGTGATCCCGCATCCGGTGCCCCATCCGTCGGGCATGACCGACTGGTGTGTGGTTATCCTTCCCGATGGCGAGGAGCGCTGGATCGAGCTGGAGGCGCTCGCCGACTATCGCCAAGCCTCCCCCCGAGCATTACTGGAACGCATCCGTCAGGCGGGTATCGCCGGCATGGGCGGCGCCGGCTTCCCGACTGAAATCAAGCTGCATCCACCAAAGGAAGACAAGGTCAAGACGCTGATCGTCAATGGCGCCGAATGCGAACCCTACATCACCGCCGACGACATGCTTATGCGGTCCCGCGCCAACGAAATCGTCGGCGGGCTGGAAATCATGGCTTATATCCTCGAACCGGAGGAATGCCTGATCGGCATCGAGGACAACAAGCCTCAAGCGATCGAGGCTTTGCAGCGGGCCGTAGAAGGTACGCAGATCGAAATCGTGGTGGTGCCCACCAAATACCCATCCGGCGGCGAGAAGCAACTGATCCAGCTACTCACCGGTCTGGAAGTCCCCCATGGCAGAATTCCCGCGGATATCGGCGTTATGTGCCAGAACGTCGGCACCGCGGCGGCGGTCTATAGGGCGATTCGTCATGGCGAGCCCCTGATTTCGCGCATCACCACCCTGACCGGCGAAGGCATAGCGCAGAAGGGTAACGTCGAGACGCTAATCGGCACTCCGATCAGCTTTCTGCTGGAACAGAGCGGCTTCGACAATGCTGGTACCGAGCGCCTGATCATGGGCGGCCCGATGATGGGTTTTACCCTGGATACCCCCGAAGTGCCGGTCATCAAGACTACCAACTGCGTGATCGCCGGTTCGCCCCAGGAATTCCCCGCACCTCCACCCGCTCAGCCCTGCATCCGCTGCGGCATGTGTGCCGAAGTCTGTCCTATGGAGCTGCTGCCCCAGCAGCTGTTCTGGTTCTCCCAGGCCAAGGAATTCGAGAAAGCCGAGCAGCACAACCTGTTCGACTGTATCGAGTGCGGCGCCTGTTCCTACGTCTGCCCCAGCACGATTCCGCTGGTGCAGTTCTATCGTTACGCCAAGGGTGAAATCCGCCAGCAGCGCGAGGACCAGTTGAAGTCGGACCGCGCGCGGGAACGTTTCGAGGCACGTCAGGCCCGATTGGAACGGGAACAGGCGGAGAAAGAAGCCAAGCGCAAGGCACGGGCCGAAGCTGCCGCCAAAGCCCAGGCCGAGAAGAAAGCTCAACAAGAGGCGGCACCCGCCAAAGCCTCCGCCAGTGCCGCCGTGCAAGCGGCACTCGCGCGTAAGGGCGTAAAAGCCCCGGAGACCGGGACCAGCACCCCGGAAGGTCCATCCATTGAGGAGCTGGAGAAAAGCCTCACCAAGGCCAAAGCCAAGCTGAAAAACATGGAAGGTCTGCTGAAGGACGCCCGGACCAAGGGCGGCGATGTGGAGAAACTGGAACGCGCCGTGGCAAAGAACGAGCAACGGGTCCGCGAGACACAGGCCGCGCTCCATAAGGCGAAGGCCGATACCCCGTCCGAAGCCCGAGCAACCACAATAGCCGAGCCCCAGACACCGGATCTGGCGGAGCTGGAGAACAGGCTGGATAAGGCGCAGGCCAAGCTGGATAACACGCGATCGATGCTGGACGAAGCTCGTAGTCAGGGCGGGGACAATGTTGAGAAGCTGGAGCGGGCGGTCGCCAAGAACGAGCAACGGGTGGCCGTAGCAGAGAAAGCGCTCAAAGAGGCAATGCCATCAGCCCCGCTCGAGGCCACTCAAAACCAAACGCAAATCGCCGAATTGGAAGCCACCCTGGACAAGGCGAAGGCCAAGCTCGAGACCATGCAAGGCATGCTTGAGGAAGCCAGAACATCCGGCGGCGACAACGTGGACAAGCTCGAACGGGCCGTGGCCAAGAACCAGGACCGCGTCGCCCGCGCCAAGCAGGCTTTAACTGAAGCGCGAGGCACTGCAGACACTGCATCCTGACAGCAGCGAGTAACCGAATGGCATTCCTCAGACTTTCATCTCCTCACGCCCATGGCCCGCAGCGTACCTCGCGGGTCATGCTGTGGGTCATCCTTGCCACCCTGCCCGGCCTGGCCGTCCAGACGGCATTCTTCGGCTGGGGCAACCTGGTCAACACGGTATTCTGTGTCGCCATGGCCATGGGGACGGAAGCTGCCATGCTGAAGCTCCGCCAGCGCCCGGTCGGCTTTTTCCTGCGCGACAACACCGCCGCCGTTACGGGCCTGCTGCTGGGTCTTTCACTGCCGCCTCTTGCGCCCTGGTGGGTCTGTGCGGTTGCGGTGGTGGTGGCCATCATCCTCGCCAAGCAGCTCTATGGCGGTCTGGGCTCCAATCCCTTCAACCCGGCGATGGTGGGCTACGCACTCGTACTGATCTCGTTCCCGGTGGCCATGACCACCAACTGGGCCAGCCCGACCGGCTTGGGCTCCCCCGAAACGCCAAGCCTGCTTGAAACCCTGGCGCTGAACTTCGGCGGCCGCGCTCCGATAGACGGCTACACCATGGCGACACCGCTGGATATCTACAAGCACGACATCACGTCCCAGCTATCAACCCAGGTGCTGCAGCATCCTGCGTTCGGCGATTTCGTGTCCAAGGGCTGGGAGTGGGTGAACCTGGCGTTTCTCGCGGGCGGTCTGATACTTCTGGGGCTGAAGATCATTACCTGGCATATCCCGGTCAGTATGCTGGCCGGACTTGCAGTCATGAGCCTCGCCTTCGGCTGGGACATCGACCAGTACACACCGCTCTCGATTCACCTGCTCTCCGGCGCGACCATGCTCGGCGCCTTCTTTATTGCCACCGACCCGGTCTCGGCCGCCACCAGCCATAAGGGCAAATTGATCTACGGCGCAGGAATCGGTGTGCTGCTGTACATTATCCGCACCTGGGGCAGCTACCCGGACGCGGTCGCCTTCGCGGTACTGCTGATGAACTTCGCCGTACCATTTATCGACCATTACACCCAGCCTCGCACCTACGGCCACCAACGTGCACGGCGCGTGAAACCCGGCAAGGCCTGACAGGCAAGACTATGGCAGCACTCGGACAGTCCATCATCCGCAACGCGATCGGCCTCGCCCTGTTCGCCGTGATCACGGCGGGCACGATCGCCCTGACCCACGCATTCACCCAGGAGCGTATCCAGGACCAGGTTCGCCAGGCCGAGGCCGGAGCACTGCTTGAAATTCTCCCGGAAGACCTGCATGACAACGACTTGCTGCAGGACACGGTGAATGTTGGGCCTTCCGACAAACTGGGGCTGGACGTCGAGGCACAAGCCCACATTGCCCGGCAGCACGGTACGATTAGTGGCGTCATCCTGCCGGCCGTTGCCCCGAACGGCTATTCCGGCGAAATCCGTATGCTGGTTGGAATCGCTGACAGCGGTGAGGTCCTCGGCGTACGCGTGACCCAACACAGAGAGACACCGGGTCTGGGCGACAAGGTGGAAACCAAGAAGTCCAACTGGATCTACAGCTTCAACGGCAAATCGCTTGAGAACGTTCCGAGCGACCAGTGGGCGGTGGTCAAGGACGGGGGCCAGTTCGACCAGTTTACCGGTGCTACCATAACCCCCCGGGCCGTGGTTTCGGCGGTTCACGGCACGTTGCAATATTTCGAGGAAAACCGACCGAAGCTAACCCGCACGGAACCGGCACGCGACGGAGATGAGAACTGATATGGCGAACAAGACGCCCATCGAGCTGATCAAGGACGGCCTCTGGACCAACAATCCGGCCTTGGTCCAGGTGCTCGGTCTATGCCCCCTCCTGGCGGTCACAGGCACCGTTGTGAACGGCATCGGCCTTGGCCTGGCCACATTGCTGGTGTTGGTGGGCTCCAACCTGTCCGTCTCCCTGATCCGTAACTTCGTCTCGAAATCGGTGCGCCTGCCGGCCTTCGTCATGATCATTGCCTCGTTCGTCACCTGCGCCGAACTGCTGATGCAGGCCTTCACCTACGAGCTTTACCAGATTCTAGGTATCTTCATCCCCTTAATCGTCACCAACTGCGCCATCCTGGGTCGTGCGGACGCCTTTGCTTCCCGTAATCCTATCCTGCCCTCTATGCTGGACGGCTTCATGATGGGCCTGGGTTTCCTGCTTGTGCTCATCGCCCTCGGCGGCATCCGGGAACTCATCGGCCGGGGCACGTTACTCACGGACATGGACCTGATCTTCGGGCCGGTCGCCGCGGACTGGCGAATCCAGGTCTTCGAGGATTACGCCAATGTGCTCTTCATGGTGTTACCGCCTGGGGCTTTCGTGGGTCTCGGCTTCCTGATCGCCCTGAAGAACGGCATCGACGGCCAGATCCGCAAACGCCGCGAAGCCCGCGAGGTCAAACCTATAGAGGTTGGCAGCAAGCGAGTCCGTGTTACCGGCAACGTTTCCTGAGGACGGCATGAACAAGGAAAAACGCACCGCAATCTTTGAGCGCCTGAAATCCGCCAATCCCAATCCGACGACCGAACTGGTCTATGACAATCCCTTCGAGTTGCTGATCGCTGTGATCCTCTCGGCCCAGGCCACCGATGTCGGGGTAAACAAGGCGACCGCCAAACTCTTTCCAGTCGCCAATACGCCGCAGGCTATCCTCGACTTGGGGGTGGATGGTCTGAAGGAATACATCAAAACCATCGGCCTGTTTAACAGCAAAGCGGAAAACGTGATCAAGACGTGTCGAGCGCTTGTGGAACAGCACGACGGCGAAGTGCCGAGCACTCGGGAAGAACTCGAGGCCCTGCCCGGCGTAGGCCGAAAAACCGCAAACGTTGTACTCAATACGGCGTTTGGGCAGCCAACCATGGCGGTCGACACGCATATCTTCAGGGTCTCGAATCGCACCGGCATTGCACCGGGTAAAAACGTCAGCGAAGTGGAAAAGCGGTTGCTACGCCTGGTTCCCAGGCCCTACCTGCAGGACGCCCATCATTGGCTGATCCTGCATGGCCGTTATACCTGTGTGGCACGAAAGCCCAAGTGCGGTGTTTGTATTATCGAGGATCTTTGCGAGTTCAAGCAGAAGCGGGATTATTTGGACTAGGCGGCGATTCGCAGAAGAACGGGGCACCTTTCGGCGCCTCAGAAGCTGAAGCATCTGCTACACGCTCAAGGAAAACTGGATAAATGTAGCCGACGCTTTAGAGGGTGTTGCAAAAGCTTGCGGCTTTAAGCCTCTCTCCCCTGGCGGGAGAGAGGTTTGGAGTGTGCAAACCGGCAACATAGGTAACACCTCAAGCCGGGAACATGGGTTACACAAGTTACGGTATGGGCAAGGAGGACGCGCCCATGCCCTGGAAAGAGACTTGTGTAATGGATCTGAAGATGCAGTTGATCGCGGCCTGGCTGCAGGGCGGGCACGGTGTAAGCGATCTGGCCCGCGGCTACGGCATTAGCCGCAAGACGGCTTACAAGTGGATCAGGCGCTACCAGGAGGAAGGTGCCGGTGGGCTGCAGGAGCGCTCCCGAGCGCCGCACTATTGCCCACATGCAGTGGCGGAGGACGTGGCTGAACAGATTGTGGCGATCAAGAAAGTCCATCCCAGCTTTGGCCCCAAGAAGGTTCTGGACCGCTTGCGTGAGCTAGAACCGGCGATGGCATTGCCGGCAGACAGCACGGCCGGTGAGATACTCAAAGCGGCGGGTCTGGTCAAGAAACGGCGCTACAAGCGGCCGTACCCGGCCGACCCGCAACCGTTTGAACTGGGTGATCGCAATAATGCGCTGTGGAGTGTGGACTACAAGGGGCAGTACCGGACGGCCGGCGGGCGCTGGTGTTATCCGCTCACGGTAACCGACAATGCCAGCCGTTATGTCTTGGGCTGTCATGGCGTGAGCGCAACAGACTACGTCCAGGCGAAGCCGATTATGGAATGGGTTTTCCATGAGTACGGTCTGCCGGAGGGGATCTTGTCCGACAACGGGGCGCCCTTCGCCAGTCGCTCAGCAGGAGGTCTGACGCGACTGTCGAAATGGTGGGTCGAGCTGGGCATTGGGGTGCATCGTAGCAAGCCGGGAACGCCCACACAGAATGCCCGTCACGAGCGCATGCACGGTTCACTGAATCGAGCAGTGGGTGGACGGATGCGCGGGACAAGCTTGATGCAGCAACAGACCACGCTGCAGGCATTCCGTGAGGAGTTTAACGAACAACGCAGCCATGAGGCGCTGGGCAGGCAAACACCGGCCAGCGTGTATCAGCCCTCAAGGCGTCGGTACTCGCCCGTGCTGCGCCCGATTGAATATAACGTGGACCAGGCGGTTCGCAACGTTCGTCACAACGGCGAAATCAAGTGGCAGGGCCATCTGATCTACATCAGCGGGCTGTTAGCCAGACATCGCGTAGGCCTGCAAGAGGTGGAGAATGACCGGGTCGAGGTGCGATACAGCACCCATCTGCTCGGTCATATTAACCTCAAAACCGCGCGATTGGAGCCCGCATGCGAGTGGCATGCGGGGGAATAGGTGTAACCCATGTTGCCGGTTCAAAGTGTTACCTATGTTCCGGTTGCACAGAGAGAGGAGGACGAGGCGACAGCCTCGCTTGCAGTCGCCTCTGGCACCGACGAGCGCCTGACGGCGCCTCCCCCTCTCCCCGGCCCTCTCCCGCGAGGGGAGAGGGAGTTTATGGCGGTACTTTTGGGATGCTTGTGCTTTTGCAACACCCTCTTTAGCTTCGGAGCAGCCCGAAGGACTGCCAAGCGATCAATCCTGACTCGAAGAGAGAAGTGATCCTGGAGGTTCCTCCAGTAATAGAAAAAGGAGCCAGATTGACTCCTTTTTCGAAGGTAGTGGGATCAGTCGCCTTTGCCCAACATCGCCGCTTTCAAATCGTCCTGCGCCGGTTCGTCGGACAGCCAGATGCCAAACAACGCTTTCTTGAACGGCATACCGGTGATGGTGTCTTTCTTCTCGCCATTCTTGTAGACCTGAGTGCCCTCGCCCGGCACGTAGACCAGCTCAAAAACATCGCCCTCCTTGATCTCTTCCTTGAAGACATTCATGAATTTGTCGATTTCCGCCTGCACCGGGGCGGTGTTGCCGTCGGTGGATGACTCGAAGCCCTCAAGGGTGGCGGAGGTCATCTTGTCGCTGGTAATCATTCCGGAAATGATATTCAGACGAATCGCCTGGGGCTCGTCGGCATCGATAATCGCCTGGGCATCAGACTGGCTCTGGGGCACATAGAGGCTGCCCACGTAGAGGTCGAGGAACCACTTGGAGCGAACGCCGGCACCGTTGAGGACCAGCTTGGAGTCGTTGGCTGCCAACTGTTCCGGCACGTCGACGCCCTCGACGGTGACCGCAGAAGCAGGGCCCACCAGGGCCAGGGAAAGCAGCAGTGCAGAGGTTACCTTTTTCATCGTCATGTCCCTAAACTTTTGATTCTTATTTATTTTACGCTCTGGCCCCTTGCAGACCAATTGCATTTTAGCAACGGGAGGGACAGGTCTCTGATGTCTGGTTCTCATTTGCCGTGAAGTCCAAGGAACCTCGGACAAAGTCTATCGGCAATTTATGGCTCTCCCTGAACGCAAGAAGCCGGCTCCCTCCTTAAGGAGACGCCGGCTTCTTGGTCTGTCAGGTGAGCTTATTTGAACAGCGTCGTGCCGGACAGGCCTTCCTTCTCCAGGATCTCACGCAGGCGACGCAGCGCCTCGACCTGGATCTGGCGCACCCGCTCGCGGGTCAAACCAATCTCCTGGCCGACTTCTTCAAGCGTGCTGGTCTGGTAACCGCGTAGACCGAAGCGCCGGGAGAGAACTTCCTGCTGCTTGTCGCTGAGCTGATCCAGCCAGCGCTCGATGCAGCCCTGCATGTTGGTGTCCTGCAGGAGATCTGCCGGGTCGGTTGCCCCCTCGTCCGCTACCGTATCCAGTAGCGACTTCTCGCCGGTGCTTCCGATCGGCGTATCGACCGATGTCACGCGCTCGTTGAGCCCGAGCATCCGCTTCACATCGGTCACCGGTTTGTCGACCATCTGCGCGATCTCTTCCGCAGAAGGCTCGTGATCGAGCTTCTGGGTCAGCTCGCGGGCAGCACGCAGATAGAGATTGAGCTCCTTCACCACATGAATCGGCAGCCGGATCGTGCGCGTCTGGTTCATGATCGCACGCTCGATTGTCTGACGAATCCACCAGGTGGCATAGGTGGAGAAACGGAAACCGCGCTCAGGATCAAACTTCTCCACCGCGCGGATCAGCCCCAGGTTGCCCTCCTCGATCAGGTCGAGCAGGGTCAAGCCCCGGTTGACGTAGCGCCGGGCGATCTTGACCACCAGGCGCAGGTTACTCTCGATCATGCGCTTGCGGCCTGACTCCTCGCCCTTACGAGCCAGGCGCGCAAAATAGACTTCTTCTTCGGGAGTGAGGAGTGGTGAGAAACCAATCTCGTTGAGATAGAGCTGGGTGGCATCCAGCTGCTTCTGGCTCGTGTAGTAACGGCCAGTGGCTTTTGAGAGGTCGGATCCGTCGCTCAGTGGCGAATCGTCATCCTGGTCGTCATTACTGTCTACGGCAGTCAAAGTCTCTTCTTCTGGATCCTCGACATCCGCTACCCGATCAACAATGAGTTCTTCACGCTCTGCTGACATAGTTCTAGCCCCGCCTTAAACCCTTTTTGTCACCTTCCGGAATTCTTGTTGTTCGGAGGTGACTGCTGTTGTCTCAACTGCTTATTGCATGTTTGTTTTTCAGGTCTGTTACACGCTCTATTCAGAGATAGTCTTTCAACAGTCGGGCGGAGCCAAGGTCATCGCGGCGGAAGGTAGTGTCTGGGATCCACCGGATTTCCGTTTTTTCTGATTTCGAAGTGCAGCTTGACTTCATTGGCGCTGCTGCTGCCCATTTCGGCAATGAGCTGACCCGCCCTGACGTTTTCGCCCTCCTGCACCAATATTTTGCGGTTGTGCGCATATGCGCTCAGGAAATGCTCATCATGGTTGATGATTATAAGGTTACCGTATCCCAGTAGACCGTTGCCTGCATAGACTACGTTACCACTGGCAGCGGCCCTTATGGGATCACCCGCCTTGCCGGAAATATCAATCCCCTTATTGACTTTTCCCGACGAAGAGTATCCTGCAATTACGGGGCCAATGTTGGGCCAGCGCCATTGAATACTGGATACCACTTGGGTCTGTTTTGCCAGGGACGCATCAGCGCGGGGCGCCTGCTCGACCCGAGGCTTCGGCGCCGTAGAGGGCGTGGGTTTAGGTGGTGGGCGGGCCGCCGCGGTCGAACGCGAGGGCGGCGCATTGGCAGGCACCCTGCCTCTCAAGTCGAGCCGGATAACCTGCCCGGCCTTGATATGGTAGGGTGGCGAAATGCCGTTGGCGTTACCGAGTTCGCGATAATCTCGGCCATAACGCCAGGCGATGCTGTAGAGAGTTTCGCCAGGCTTGACCACATGCCGCCCCCAATACACGGGCGGATTGTAGCGGTCGTCACGGTAGATATCGGTGGTGTTGCAGCCTGAGAGCAGCATCAACGCGAGCAGCCAGAGCCCCAGGCCCCGGAAGACGGGGCGTCGGTCACGTGGTTTCAGGTACGCAAGCACCGAGCCCATGCCCTGAACATCGTTACGACCATCTAAGCTCACGGAAATAACAGCTTCTTTTTTATTTCAAATTTGTATGAAAAATAGTGCGCTCTCTGAAGAGTGCAATATAAGCCTCTAATTTATTGCACATTTTTTATCCAGATTAAAGTTACTTAACCTGCCTCAGTGTTCCGAACGGTAACACCAAAAGTAACAGGTTCACACTTTAACTGAGACTCAAGCCACTTTTTTCTCACGCATAACCCGGCCCAGCCAGTCGAGTCCCAGCACGATTACGATACCGAGAATCGCCAGCAGGATCGCCGTCGACAGGGTCGCTGAGTCCCCCGTTACATTGGCGTAGGTTCCGGGCATCAGATTGATTTCTTCCAACGGTACCCGCTCACCATGACTGTTCGTACGCCAGGTGACAGCCTCCTTCCAGGGCCAGACCTTATTAAGTGCACCCAACATAAAGCCGGTAAGCAGGGCCAGCATGGCATCCCGGTAGCGGGCAAAGGCCCAGGAAAGCAGTTGTGCGATCGACAGCAGGCCGAGAAGACAACCTGTCACAAACAGCGCGAGACGGTCCAGTTGCAATTCGTTAACGGCGGTAAGTACCGGGCTGTACATGCCCAGGATCAGGAGGATGAAACTGCCGGAAATACCCGGCAGTATCATGGCGCAGATCGCAAGGGCGCCAGCTCCGAACAGGGTCAAGGACGTGACCGGTGCTTGCCCCGGGTTCAGCTGCGTCACCCACCAGGCGAAGGCGGCCCCGCCGACCAATAACATGATCTGACGCACTCGCCAGCGTTCGATCTCCCGCCCCACGTGCCAGGCTGAAGCCAGGATAAGGCCAAAAAAGAAGCTCCAGAGCATGATCGGATGGGCTTCGAGCGCATACTTGATCGCACCAGCCAGGGTTACGATGCTGGTCAGGATGCCCGCGAATAACGCCACCAGGAAGGTGCCGTCAATGCGCTGCCAGAACATCGTCCAACGCCCCTTGAGCAATTCGCCAAGGAATGCCCGGGGAAACGCACTGATCGCATCTAGAAGCCGGATATAGATGCCGGTGATGAAGGCAATGGTGCCGCCCGAGACACCAGGCACCACGTCCGCCGCACCCATGGCGATCCCCCGCAGGAACACCCCAATCGGATGCTGGGCCTTGTCCTCATCGACCGGAGTAGTGACAGGCTCGGTCATCGTACAATGCCACCTAACAGGGGTACGAAGCGGACCGGCTCGATTTCGCTGGTATCGTAATTATCCCCCTTGCGAACAATGCGTGTCAGCATTTGGGCGCCTTCACCAATGGGCGCAACCATGACACCACCGTCCGCCAGCTGAGGTAAGAGGTCCTCCGGAATACGCGACGGCGCCGCCGTAACGATAATTCCGTCGAAAGGCCCTTGCTCTGGCCAGCCCATGCCACCATCAGAATGCCGCAGCTGGACCTTGCGGTAGCCCAGGGTGCGCATACGTTCCCGAGCCCTGTCCAATAGCGGCTTGATACGCTCGACGCTGAAAACCTCGTCGACAAGGTGGGCCAGTATCGCAGCCTGATAGCCGGACCCGGTACCCAACTCGAGTACGCGGCTCGGCTGATGCTCCATCAGGATCTCGGTCATCCGGGCCACGATATAAGGCTGGGAAAGCGTCTGCTGGTGACCGATGGGGAGTGCGGTATCCTCGTAGGCGCGGTGGGACAGCGCCTCGTCGAGGAAAATATGTCGGGGCGTTTCGGCGATAGCCTGCAATACCCGTTCATCCTTGATCCCACCATCCCGGAGACGCTGTATCAACCGCATTCGGGTACGGCGGGACGTCATGCCGATGCCCTGCATTTCCGACATCATCCCGTCACGCCTCCAGCCAGTTGCGCAGAGAATCCAGCGCCTCGTGCCGGGTCATATCGACCTGGATCGGCGTAACAGAGACATAGCCATGCTGGACCGCATGGAAATCAGTCCCCGGACCGGCATCATCGCCTTCTCCTGCCGCACCAATCCAGTAACGTTTCTTGCCCCTCGGACAGGTCATCGGCACCGCGGACTCACCGCGGCCGCGATGGCCAAGGCGCGTCACCTGGAAACCCTGGATTTCTTCCCAGGGCAGATCCGGTACATTGACGTTAAGCAGGCAACGCGGTCCCAGGGCCAGGGAAGCATCCTTTTCCAATAACGTGCGTACGGCCCGAGCTGCGGTCTCGTAGTGGAAATGACCGGCATTGACCAGCGACACGGCGATAGCGGGCATACCCAGGAAACGGCCTTCGGTGGCGGCCGCGACGGTGCCCGAATAGATCACATCGTCGCCCAGGTTGGCGTGGGTGTTGATGCCGGATACGACACGGTCAAAACCGTGATCGAACAGTCCATTGACCGCGAGATGCACACAGTCGGTAGGGGTGCCGTCAACCGATAGGAAGCCCTGTGGATGTTTTTCGACCGTTAGCGGACGGTTCAGCGTCAAGGAATTACTGGCACCACTATGGTCGCGGTCCGGGGCGACGACCCGGAGGTCCCCCAATCCTTCCAGTCCTTCGTAGAGCTGCTTCAGACCCGGTGAATGAACGCCATCGTCGTTCGCCAACAGAATGTGCACACTTTGCTCCGTTCGGTTGCTGCGGCCACGAGAATGTCCGCAGGGAAATGTTCATTTTGCGCGCCGCAAAAAGCTTATGATGCCGGGTTTGTAACAGGCCCGCCAGACACGGCATCCAGAATTTCAGCCACTAACGCCGTGGCAAAGCCGCCGGCACCCAGCACGAAGTCGAGAAAGAGTGTATCACTGGATTCCCAGGTCCATGTGAGACCGCTGAGCGGTAGGGCCAGAGATCGACGTTCCGGCTTCATGCGTGTGGAGGAAAACACCGCTTTAACCTCGGGAAAACGATCAACCACAGCCCATTCAAGATCCGCTGCCACGCCTGCCGCCGAGGTGCCACCATCGCCCCAGAGTGGCCCCGTGGGTTCGGATGACGGTTCGCCCTCAAGCGTCCGGTGCCAGTTGCCCTGCTCGACCCGCTCGGCCAAGATCTCATTGAACAGCCAGGAACGTGCAGCGGAAAAAGCAAGACCAGCCTTGAAGTTGCGCCCTCGTCTTGGCCGACCCCCGTCGGCAACGGCCTTAGCCAGGTTGCCGCCATCGCGACCAAAACGCTGGGGACCGAAGTAATTGGGTACACCTTCGAGCGCGATTCGGGATAGGCGCTGATCGACCTCCGCCTGGCCGGCGGTGACTTCTCGCAAGCGCAGGCGAAAGTGATTGCCCAGATGCTCGCCGCGCCGCAGCTTACGGCGGTGACGACTGTGGTCCAGTACTGGCCATCGCTCGTTGACCGTGTTGATAAAAGCTGTGTCGTCGGGTTTGCCCGGGCGGTAAAGACTAAACCATTGACGCGTCACTGCGTGCCGATCCTTCAGTCCGCAGAAGCTGACATCAAAGGGCCTCAAACCGGCCATTCGAGCCAGCTCCTTCGCTACGAACTCGGTGTTGTCACCGGTTTTTTGCAGCCGCAGACAGAGATGCTCTCCCTCGCCGGTAAACTCGATATCGATCAGTTCATCAACCTGGAAATCGTCCGCTTCCTGGCGCAGCACACAGGTACCGAGTCGCTGCCCCGAAGCCGGTGGCCAATCCAGGCGCCACTGGCTCATACTTCCGCACCCATCAGCAAGCAAATCGCCTGGCAAGCGATGCCTTCCTCACGACCTTCGAAACCCAGTTTTTCCGTCGTAGTGGCCTTCACGCTGACGGCGCCCTTATCAACACCAAGGTCAGAGGCAATCAATGTGCGCATTTCGTCCAGATGAGGCGCCATTTTTGGCTTCTGGGCGATCAGCGTGCTATCCAGATTTGCCACTCGGTAACCTTCCGCCTGCACAGCCCGGTACACGGCCCTGAGCAGCTCGCGGCTATCTGCGCCCTTCCACTGTTCGTCGGTGTCCGGAAAGAAGTGACCGATGTCCCCCAAAGCGGCCGCCCCGAGAAGGGCATCGGCTATCGCGTGCAACAGAACGTCTCCATCGGAGTGGGCTTTAACTCCCCGGTTATGGGGGATACGGACACCGCCGACGATAATGCTGTCACCTTCACAAAACGCGTGAACGTCGTAGCCCTGACCTATGCGCATGGTTACTGTCCTGTGCTTGCTTTCATCTTGTCGAGGCGATTCTCCGGCTCGATTCAATCGTCGATCTGATCGAGCAGCCAGCCCGCTAACGGCAAATCTTCCGGCACCGTAACCTTCAGGTTATCGGCACGCCCTGGCACCAGCTTTGGCGCGTAGCCCGCAGCCTCCACCGCCGACGCTTCATCGGTAATCGCAATATCTTTGCTCTTGGCCAACTCAAGCGACTGTTTCAACAGCCCGTAACGAAACTGCTGGGGGGTCTGGGCACGCCACAGGCCATCGCGACTGACCGTTTCGCCAACCCGGCCACCGCTCGCAATTTGGCGCTTGATGGTATCGGAGACCGGCGCCGCCAGCAGCCCTCCCACCGAATCGCCTTCGAGATCTTTCAACAACCGCGTCAGGTCTGCAATCGCCAGACAGGGGCGGGCCACATCGTGAACAAGCACCCAATCCTCATCACTGGCGACATCCCGCAGGGCCGCTAGCCCCGCCAAGACGGAATCCGCGCGTTCGGCCCCACCAAGACACGTGGATACCCTCGAATCCTGCACACTCTCGCTGGACGCAAACCATTGATCGTCCGCATGCAGCGCGACCATCGCACCAGAGAAGTGGCCGGTGTCCAATAAACGGGACAGGGTAATATCGAGAATAAAGCGATTTCGGATCTGCAGGTATTGCTTGGGCCGGTCGGCGGACATGCGCTGACCAATTCCCGCCGCAGGGACGACCAGCCAGTAGTGAGGACGTGTCATGTCAAATATTGCGGATGTGTCATGGGAAGTCCGGAGAGCGTGGCGACTCAGGGTTCGACCACCAGGAAAAAGGTTTCATCCTTACGGATAAGGCCAAGGTTCATACGCGCCCGCTCCTCGATCGCACCCTGCCCACTGCGCAGGTTCAGCACCTCCGCGTAAAGACGTTCATTGCGGTTGGCGAGCTTGGCATTTTCGGCCTTCTGCACGTCGATTTTGTCCTGGAGCTGCCAGACTTGGGCAAAACTGCCCTCACCCACCCACAGGCGCACCTGCAGGAGGACGATAAACACAGCCATGACTGCCCACAAAACCTTCATCAACCTTACCTTGAAGCCAAACTATAGAAGCCCTGGAACGAGGAAAAAGCCTCTTAAGAGACAAAAACAGCGCACATTCAGTGCGCTGCGTTTACAACCTCGGGTAAAGTCTAGCCTATAAATTGATCGGCTGCTATTACGCCTGCCCCTTAATTTCCTTACGGCCACGGTAAGGTGCTTTCTCCCCCAGCTCCTGTTCGATGCGCAGCAGCTGGTTATACTTGGCAACACGATCGGAACGACACAGGGAACCGGTCTTGATCTGGCCGGCGCAGGTCGCTACTGCCAGGTCGGCAATCGTGGTGTCTTCTGTCTCACCGGAACGGTGGGAGATGACCGCAGTATAGCCGGCATCCTGGGCCATCTTGATGGCATCCAGGGTTTCGCTCAGGCTGCCAATCTGATTGAACTTGATCAGGATTGAGTTGGCAATGGACTTGTCGATACCCTGTTTCAGAATCTTGGTATTGGTCACGAAAAGATCGTCTCCGACCAATTGGACACGGTCACCAATCTTCTGGGTCAAAGTCGCCCAGCCATCCCAGTCGCTCTCATCCATGCCGTCTTCGATGGAGACGATGGGGTAGCTGTCGCAAAGGCCCGCAAGGTAGTCGGCAAAACCAGCAGCGTCATACTTCTTGCCCTCGCCCGACAGGTCGTATTGGCCATCCCGGTAGAATTCAGAAGACGCGCAGTCCAGCGCCAGGGTCACGTCCTTGCCCAGCTCATAGCCGGCCTTCTCCACGGCTTCCTTGATGACGCCAAGGGCGGCTTCATTGGAAGGCAGGTCCGGCGCAAAGCCGCCTTCGTCACCCACGGCGGTATTCAGTCCCTTGGCCTGCAGCACTTTCTTCAGGTTGTGAAAGATCTCGGCACCTATACGCAGTGCTTCGGAGAACGACGGCGCCGCCACCGGCTGGATCATGAATTCCTGAATGTCGACGTTGTTGTCGGCATGCTCACCGCCGTTAAGGATATTCATCATCGGTACCGGCATGGAGTACTGGCCGGCGGTACCGTTGATTTCAGCGATGTGGGCATACAGCGGCAGATTGCGCTCGGTTGCCGCAGCCTTGGCCGCCGCCAGGGACACGGCGAGTATGGCGTTGGCCCCCAGGTTTGCCTTGTTGTCGGTGCCGTCAAGGTCAATCATCACCTTGTCGAGACCACGCTGGTCAGCCGCGTCGAAGCCGATCAGCGCATCGCGGATGCGGGTATTGACTGCTTCCACCGCCTTGGTGACACCTTTGCCCAGATAACGGGACGTATCCTTGTCACGCAGTTCGAGTGCTTCGCGGGAGCCGGTGGACGCACCGGACGGCGCACAGGCACGTCCCACCGTACCGGATTCGAGGACAACATCCGCCTCGACAGTGGGGTTACCGCGGGAGTCGAGGATTTCGCGTGCTTTGATGTCCGCGATCTTCGTCATGCTTCATTTCTCCGTAAACGTCGTTATCGGTTAGAGGGTGTTGTTATTAAAAATGGTTCAGGCGGTATCTAGAGGCTCGAAACCTTTCACCAGATCGTCGATGGCCTTGATCTGCTTGAGGAAAGGTTCCAGCTGGTTCAGGCGTAAGGCGCAGGGACCGTCGCACTTGGCCTTCTCGGGATCCGGATGGGCCTCCAGGAAAAGCCCAGCCAGTCCCTGGGACATGCCTGCTCGCGCCAGCTCGGACACTTGCGCACGGCGACCACCGGCCGAGTCGGCGCGGCCCCCGGGCATCTGCAGGGCGTGGGTCACATCGAAAAGTACCGGGTAGCCAAAGGACTTCATGATGCCGAAACCGAGCATGTCGACAACCAGGTTGTTATAGCCGAAACTGCTGCCGCGCTCGCACAGGATGACCCGATCATTGCCAGCCTCACGGCACTTATTGATGATGTGCTTCATTTCCTGAGGCGCGAGGAATTGTGCCTTCTTGATGTTGATCGCCGCGCCGGTCCGCGCCATGGCTTCCACCAGGTCGGTCTGGCGGCTGAGGAAAGCCGGGAGCTGGATAACCTCGCATACCTCCGAAGCTGGCTGCGCCTGCCAGGGTTCATGCACGTCGGTGATGATCGGAACGCCGAAACGATCCTTTATGTCCTTCAGTATTTCCAGGCCAGCATCGAGGCCAGGACCGCGGAAAGAGTGGATCGACGACCGATTGGCCTTGTCGAATGAAGCCTTGAAGACGTAAGGGATGCCCAGACGATGCGTGATATCCACGTAGGCTTCGGCAACTTCCAGCGCCAGCTCACGGGATTCCAGAACATTCATTCCACCGAACAGGGTGAACGGCTGCTCATTGGAAACATTCAGGTTGGAAACCGTGACGGTTTTCTGGGACATGGCGGACAATCGCCTCCTGCTCTGGAAACAACTGCGCCGGTAGCTAGACGCTGCTGGCGCATGGATTTACTGGGATTTCTTCCGCGCCAGCGCGGCCTCGACAAAGCCCTTGAACAGCGCATGGCCATCACGGGGCGTGGAGGTAAACTCCGGGTGGAACTGGCAGGCCACGAACCAGGGATGGTCCGCAACCTCGACCACTTCCACCAGCTTGCCATCGGCAGAGTGACCGGAGACGCGCAGTCCGGCTTTCTCAATTTCCGGAAGGAAGTGGTTGTTCACCTCGTAGCGATGACGGTGCCGCTCACGAATCACCTTGCGCCCATAGCACTTGGCAATGGTCGAATCCTCGGTCAGCACGCAATCCTGCGCGCCCAGACGCATGGTGCCACCCAGGTCCGAACCGGCATCCCGCAGTTCCTTCTGGCCAGTGGCGTCCAGCCATTCAGTGATCAGGCCAACCACCGGTGTAGCCGTCTGCGCGCGGAACTCCGTACTGTGGGCATCCTTAAGACCGGCGACGTTACGGGCGTATTCGATAACAGCCACCTGCATACCCAGACAGATCCCCAGATAAGGCACCTTGTTCTCGCGCGCGTAGCGAACCGTCTCGATCTTGCCTTCAACCCCGCGCTCACCGAACCCACCAGGCACCAGGATCGCATCCGCGGACTCCAGCACGCCGGTACCGTCGCGCTCGATATCCTCGGAATCGATGTAGTTGATATTGATCTTGGTACGCGTCTTGATGCCGGCGTGGAGCAGCGATTCGATCAGGGACTTATAGGCGTCCAGCAACTCCATGTACTTGCCGACCATGGCAATGGTGACTTCGTGCTCGGGGTTGAGCTGAGCTTCGACGACAGCATCCCATTCTGAGAGGTCTGCCGGGCCGGCTTCCAGCCCAAAGCGCTCAATGATGATTTCATCCAGGCCATGGCCGTGCAGCATGCGGGGGATCTCGTAGATGGAACGCGCATCCTGCAGCGGGATAACCGCCTTCTCTTCCACGTTGGTGAACAGCGCGATCTTTCGACGGGAGCTGGCGTCCACCTCATGCTCGGAACGGCAAAGCAGGATATCCGGCTGCAGACCGATCGAGCGCATTTCCTTCACCGAGTGCTGGGTCGGCTTGGTCTTGATCTCGCCGGCGGTGGCAATATAGGGCACCAGGGTAAGGTGCATGAACAGCGCCCGGCGCGGTCCTACTTCGACCTTGAGCTGGCGGGTCGCCTCGAGGAACGGCAGGGACTCGATGTCACCCACGGTACCACCGATCTCGATCAGGGCGACGTCGGCCCCGGCTGCACCTTCGACCACACGACGCTTGATTTCGTCGGTGATGTGGGGAATGACCTGGACGGTACCACCCAGGTAATCGCCGCGGCGCTCTTTCCGAATAACCTCTTCGTAGACGCGCCCGGTCGTAAAGTTGTTGCGACGGCTCATCGGCGTGCGGATGAAACGTTCGTAGTGACCCAGGTCGAGGTCGGTTTCGGCACCGTCCTCGGTCACGAACACTTCACCATGCTGGAAGGGGCTCATGGTGCCTGGATCGACGTTGATGTAGGGGTCCAGCTTGAGAATAGTGACCTTTAAGCCGCGTGCCTCGAGGATGGCCGCAAGGGAAGCGGAAGCGATCCCTTTGCCCAATGAGGACACGACACCGCCGGTGACGAAAATATAACGCGTCATGCAGTTTCCGTGTGATTTATCTGGTTCGGTGAAGGGGGGAGATTGTCATCTCAAGATGGGACGCCAGATTACCAGAAGCCCCCCACTTACTCAACGACAATCCCGCCCCCAGATAATCCGCCATGAGGCCTTCTGGGGGTTATCGAATAACGTCGGAGATAGCCAGAAACTGCCCACAGCGACCAGCTCATCGCCAGCCCAAACCAGTGGGAGTCGTTCCCTTTCCCAGGGAGGCACGCCCTGCTCCTGCAACCACTTCTTTAGTGGTCGGGTCGGTCCGCCCGGTCGGGGCCGCAAACGCTCTCCGCCCGTACGAACCGTAACGGTGAACTGCCTGTCCGGTACGCCATCTCCGATGGTGCGCAAGTAGCCGCCAGCCCAAACCACCGTGTCCAGCGGGTTCCAGGTGATGGGCTCTGGGGGCGGCTCATGTTCGCCGACAACGCAATACAGATGGCCCTGGAACCGCCGGATCGCATAGTTTTCGCCCACCAGTTCAGGCAGGCGATCTGCTGAAGCCACCAACAGATCATGCAGACCTTGCTCCAATCGTACGGCGCCCGGAGGCTCAAGATGTCGATCGATCAACCACCAGCGTAGCAGATTTTTCTGTTCAGCTTGGGACAGTGCACTCAGGCCCGCGATAGCGAGACGCCCCTGCTCATCCCGGATGTCCCGTAGCTGCAACTGGGCAAGTTTGTGGCCAAGTTCCGTTGCTTCGGCACTTTGCCTGGCGGATCGCCCCAGGCTCGATATAACGCCCGGCCAGCGTACACTGAGGGGTTCAATGACCCGGTGACGCAGGAAGTTCCGGTCGATCGATGGATCGTCGTTGCTGGGATCGTCAACCCAGTCCAGTTGCCAGGCTGTCGCCAATGCACGGATGCGCTCCCTTGGCAGATCCAGCAGGGGACGAAATAGGCAGCCATCACCCAGTGCGCGTTCGCGTGGTATACCAGCCAGTCCACGGCTACCGCTCCCACGAATCAGCCTGAACAGGACCGTCTCGGCCTGATCGTTGGCATGATGGGCCATGAGCAGCAGTTCGCCGGCCTGCAACTGCTCCTCGAACACCGCATATCGGGCGTTGCGCGCCCGGTTTTCAAGGTTTTCTCCCACGGCGACATCAACGGTGGTCACACTCAGCGGAATGCCCAGCAAATCGCACGTTCGCCGACAGCATGTCTCCATGGTGGCCGCAGCTCGCTGGAGCTGATGATTGACGTGAAGCGCACACACGGACACCTTGCCGCGTTCACCAAACCAGACGGAGACGGCATGGAGTAGGAAGATGGAATCGAGGCCGCCGCTGACAGCAACATGGATGCAATCAGCGGCGGGGATGGCATTCATGGCCCGGATCAGGTCATCCGGCCATGAAGAAGGATTCAGCCTGTCAACGGCCTGTGTCATAGGCCGTCAGGCGTTCATAACGTTGGCCGACGAGATCCTCGGTAGACAATGCGCCCAGTTCCGCCAACCCGGACTTGAGCTGGGCCTTGAGGGCCTCGGCCATTTCTTCCGGAGAGCGGTGTGCCCCGCCCAGCGGTTCGGAAATAACCACGTCAGCCAGGTTCAGCTCTTTCAGGCGGTTGGCCGTGACCCCCATGGCCTCGGCGGCCTGGGCAGCATATTCGGCGCTCTTCCACAGGATAGAGGCGCAACCCTCCGGTGAGATCACCGAGTAGGTGGAATACTGCAGCATATAAAGACGGTCGCAAACACCAATGGCCAGGGCGCCACCTGAGCCGCCCTCGCCGATAACAGTGGAAATCACCGGCGTTTTCAGGCGTGACATCACGGCGAGGTTAAAGGCGATTGCTTCACTCTGGCCGCGCTCCTCGGCGCCAATACCGGGGTAGGCGCCCGGCGTGTCGATAAAGGTCAGAATAGGAAGGCGGAAACGCTCGGCCAACTCCATCAGGCGCAGGGCCTTACGGTAACCTTCCGGCCGTGGCATGCCGAAATTGCGCTTGACCTTATCCTTCACCTCGCGGCCTTTCTGGTGGCCGATCACCATCACGGGTTGGCCGTCCAGACGCGCCGTACCACCGACAATCGACAGATCGTCTGCATAGCGGCGGTCGCCATGAAGTTCGTCGAAATCCTCGAACATCAGCTCAATGTAGTCCAGCGTATATGGCCGCCGGGGATGGCGGGCCAGCCGGGCGATGTCCCAGGGCGTCAGGTTGGAGAAGATGCTCTCGGTGAGACTGACGCTCTTGTTCTTGAGACGGCTGATTTCGTCCGTGATGTTGATGTCACTGTCGTTACCAACCAGACGCAGTTCTTCGATCTTGGCTTCCAGGTCGGCAATGGGCTGTTCAAAATCCAGATAGTTGGGATTCATGATCTTCCGTAGTCGTTAGCTTGTAGGCGACTTTAAAACGTGTTGTTAGGCGCAAACTAACAGGCCCTTTCATCCATAAAAAGCGGACATTGGTATAAGGGAAGCGCCAGCGTATAGCGATTCCTTGGGTGCCCACTTCATTTACGGGCATCCCATAAAGGTTAGTCGTAAACCAGCTGAACCGCTTGTTCACCGATCAGATGACGCAAGTTTAGCAGCAAATCGTCGTTAGGCTGGACCCGCCAGCCATCGCCGAGCTGTATCCGCGTACGTGCCTGCTCGCTCTGGTACTCGATCCAGACCGGGCAACCCTGACCGCGATACGGCTGCAGCGTCTTGTCCAGTTTCTCCAGCAAACCATTGCCCAACTGGCCGGCGTTCAAACACATCTGCAGACCACGGCTATAGCGCTGCCGGGCCGTGGCAACGTCCATGACATCGCTGACACGCATTTTGATCGAGCCGGAATAATCGTCGTGACTGACGACGCCATCGACCACAACCACTTCGTCCGACTGCAGCAGGTCGCGATTCTCGTTGAAGGTCTCCGAGAACAGCGTGGCTTCGATCCGCGCCGAGCGATCGTCCAACGTTACGAAGGCCATCGTCTGGCCACGCTTGTTCTTCATCGTGCGCATGGCAACCACAAGACCTGCGACCCGCTGCGATCCCTTGCTTGGTTTGAGATCAGCGATGGACTGGCGAGCGAAGCGGCGCACTTCCCTCTCATATTCGTCGAACGGATGACCGGTCAGGTATAGCCCCAGGGTATCCTTCTCGCCTTTCAAGCGCTGCTTTTCAGGCCACTCGCGTACTTTCCGGACCTCCTCGAACGGATCGTTCTCGGTGCCGTCCAGCATTTCGCCGAACATATCCACCATACCGACCGATTCGTTGCGGGACTGCTGACCGGCCTGTTGCACTGCCTTTTCGATACTCGCCATCATTGCAGCGCGGCCCGGGCCCATCTTGTCCAGAGCACCAGCTCGGATCAGGGCTTCGATAGCACGCTTGTTGACCCGCTTCAGGTCGACACGCTGGCAAAAATCGAACATATCCTTGAACGGTCCGCCGTCAGCCCGCGCCTCGACGATACTCTGGATCGGCCCTTCGCCGAGGCCCTTGATCGCGCCCAGACCATAAACCACCTGCCCTTCGTCGTTCACCGTGAAGGTATAGGCTGACGTGTTCACGTCCGGCAGAACGAGGTCGAGCTTGAGGTTGCGGCATTCCTCGACCAGCGTGACCACCTTGTCGGTGTTCTGCATATCGGCGGTGAGGACCGCGGCCATAAACTCCGCAGTGTAATGTGCCTTGAGCCAAAGCGTCTGATAGGACACCAGCGCATAGGCAGCGGAGTGCGACTTGTTGAAGCCGTAACCGGCGAACTTTTCCACCAGGTCGAAGATGTTTTCGGCGAGCGTCTTGTCGATGCCGTTCTTTTCACACCCATCGAGGAAAAACTGCTTCTGCTTGGCCATTTCCTCGGGCTTTTTCTTACCCATCGCCCGGCGCAGCATATCCGCGTTGCCCAGCGTGTAGCCGGCCATCACCTGAGCAATCTGCATGACCTGTTCCTGGTACAGGATAACCCCGTAGGTGGGCTCCAGAACCGGCTTCAGGCCGTCATACTGGTAATCCGGGTGCGGGAACGACATCGGCTGGCGCCCGTGCTTCCGGTCGATGAAGTCATCCACCATGCCCGATTGCAGCGGCCCCGGACGGAACAGGGCTACCAGGGCGATCATGTCTTCAAGGCAGTCCGGCTGAAGGCGGCGGATCAGGTCTTTCATGCCGCGGGATTCCAGCTGGAACACAGCCGTGGTCTCGGCCTTCTTGAGCATATCGAACGACGGCGCGTCATCCAGCGGAATCTTGCCGATGTCCAGCGGTGCCTCGCCCTGCTTCTCCCGCTTGGGATTGATCATCTCCAGGGCCCAGTTGATGATCGTCAGGGTTCGCAGGCCGAGGAAGTCGAACTTGACCAGGCCGGCATCTTCAACGTCGCCCTTATCGAACTGGGTCACCGGGCTACCGCCCTCGTCATCACAATAGAGGGGCGAGAAATCGGTAATCTTGGTGGGTGCGATAACGACACCCCCCGCATGCTTACCGGCGTTACGGCACACGCCCTCAAGCTTGAGCGCCATCTCCCAGATTTCCTGGGCTTCCTCGTCCTGGTTGAGGAAATCCTTGAGCTGCTCTTCCTGCTCGATCGCCTTGTTCAGGGTCATCCCCACTTCGAAGGGAATCAGCTTTGAGAGCTTGTCCGCCAGACCATAGGACTTACCCTGCACCCGCGCCACGTCTCGCACGACCGCCTTGGCCGCCATGGTACCGAAGGTGATGATCTGGGAAACCGCTGCCCGGCCGTACTTCTCGGCCACATAGTCGATTACCCGGTCGCGGCCTTCCATACAGAAGTCGACGTCGAAGTCGGGCATGGAGACCCGCTCCGGGTTTAGGAAGCGCTCGAACAGCAGGTCGTATTCAAGCGGATCGAGATCGGTGATCTGCTGCGCGTAGGCCACCAGTGAACCGGCACCGGAACCCCGGCCGGGGCCAACCGGTACCCCGTTGTTCTTGGCCCACTTGATGAAGTCCATAACGATGAGGAAGTAGCCGGGGAACCCCATCTGGATAATGATATCCAGCTCGAAGTTGAGCCGCTTGTAGTAGGCTGCGCGCTTGTCTTCATACTCTGGATCGTCCGGATCCAAAGTCCGGGACAGTCGATCTTCCAGCCCCTCTTCCGATACCTTGCGGAAGAAGTCGTCCATGGTCATGCCTTCCGGGACGGGGTAATCCGGCAGGAAGTACTCGCCCATGCGCACCTTGACGTTACAGCGGCGGGCGATTTCCACCGTATTCTCGATCGCCTCGGGAATGTCCGAGAACAGCTCGATCATTTCCTCAGGACTGCGCAGGTATTGCTCGTCACTGAAACGGCGGTCACGGCGGGGATCGTCGAGGGTGCGGCTCTCACCGATACACACCCGGGCCTCATGGGCCTCGAAGTCTTCCTGGTTGAGGAAGTGCACATCGTTGGTCGCAACGACCGGCAAATCCAGGGCGTCAGCCAGCTCGACACTCAAATGCAGGCAGTCCTCGTCACCCTGGCGGCCGGTGCGGTGCAGCTCGAGGTAATAGGCGTCCGGGAACAACGACTTCCAGTACTCTGCCCGCTCCCGCGCCAGGTCGGATTTGCCTGCCAGCAACGCACGTCCCACGTCGCCCATCTTGGCGCCGGAGAGCGCAATCATTCCCTCACTGCGTTCCTCGATCCAGCGCTTGTCGATAATCGGCACGCCATACAGCTGGCCGTCGGTGTAGCCCAGGGAGATGATTTCGGTAAGGTGACGGTAGCCGGTTTCGTTGCGGGCAAAGAGGGTCAGGCGAAAGGGTTTTTCCGGCTCATCCGGATTGGCCAGCCAGATATCGGCCCCAATGATCGGCTTGACGCCGGCGCCCATAGCAGCCTTATAGAAACGGACCAGCGAGCACATGTTGGATTGCTCGGTCAGGCCCACCGCCGGCATGTTCAGCTCAGCCACGCGATTGATGAATGGCTTGATCCGGACCAGACCATCAACCAGGGAGTATTCGGAGTGAACGCGCAGGTGTACAAACGTATTCGGCATGGGACGTCAGTCGAGGCTCGGTTCTTTCAGGATTGACGGAGAATTCTACCAGTCGGCGCAGCACAAATCGCGCCCTTTAGGCATCATTCTGTAAGCGCCGGATTACTGCATCAATTCCAGCAGGCCTTCCTTGGTCTGGGGGCCAAAGCGGGCTTCAAGCAGTTCGCCTTCGGGGGTCACCACATACGAGGCCGGTAGACCCACCGGAAGTTTCCAGCCCAGTTCAGGGCCTGGATCTTCAGCCAGCATGCGGAATCGGATATCCATCTTGGCTCCCACATCGCGCAGGGCCTGCCCGGTGATGCCGTCAAAATTTACGCCCAGAACAGTCGCCTTCTCCGTTTCGTCGAGCGCATTCAGTTCCGGGATTTCCTCCAGGCAGGGCTTACACCATTCCGCCCAGTAATTGACGACCACCCACTGCCCGCGCAGTTCGTCCCAGTCCAGCGTCTCGCCCTGGGCGTCCTGGAAGGCCGTGCGCTCGCAGCCGACGAGAATGACGAGGGCAAACAACACCATAGGGAGTTTGAGGTACTTCAAACGCGGCCCTCCTGATAGACTTGGCAACCCTAGCTTACGAATCTGGAAGTGTGAACGCAGAACCATGACAGAGACGACCCGAATTTTCCATAATCCACGCTGCTCGAAATCCCGCCAGACGCTGGCGCTGCTGGAAGAACAAGGCATCCAGCCCGACATTATCCGCTACCTGGATTCGCCACCGACAGCCGACGAACTCAAGGGCATACTGAAACAGCTGGATAAAACCCCGCGTGAACTCATGCGAACCGGGGAATCGATCTATCGCGAGCTCGGGCTGGACGATAGTACGCTGACCGAGGATCAACTGATCGCCGCCATGGTAGACAATCCCAAGCTGATCGAGCGTCCGATCGTCCTGCACAAGGGAAAGGCGGCTCTGGGCCGGCCTCCGGAATCCGTACTCGACATCCTCTAGCTTTGCGACACTTTTAATCAGCGAACAGGAGCCAACAATGGCACAGAGCCCCTACGTCCTGGTGCTGTATTACAGCCGCAGCGGCCACACGGCAGAGATGGCGATGCAGGTTGCCCGAGGCATATCACGTGTCCACAGCATCGAGGCCCGGGTGCGCACCGTGCCGCCAGTGTCACCCGATACCGAAGCTAGCGTACCGGAGGTTCCCGTGGAGGGCGCCGTCTACTGCACGACTGAGGAACTACGCCATTGTTCGGGTTTGGTACTGGGTAGTGCCACCCGTTTCGGCAACATGGCGGCGCCGCTGAAGTACTTCCTCGATTCCACCGGCGACATGTGGCTCAATGGTGCCCTGGTCGACAAGCCGGCGGGGCTATTCACATCCACCGGCAGTTTGCACGGCGGCCAGGAAGCTACCCTGCTTTCCATGGCCATTCCCCTGCTTCACCACGGCATGCTGATCACGGGCGTCCCCTATACCGAGCCCGCCCTATCCAGAACCGAAGCCGGCGGCACGCCCTACGGTGCCAGTCATTGGGCCGGTACCGACGAACCGCACCCATTGACTGAGGATGAGAAGATTATTTGTCAGGCACTGGGCGAGCGAGTGGCGCGACTCGCGCTGAAGGTTGCCGATTAAGCCGTTTCAAACCGTTCAACTAGTCAAGGATACTGAATGCTCCATTCTCCGCGAGCTCGCTACTCACGGCTACTGTGCCAAGTGCTTTACGTCGCGCTGATCGTGCTGCTGGTAGTGACGACATTCTGGCCAGCACCCGATCCAGCCCTATCGCTTCCGCTGATTCTCACCATCAAGTTGCTGCCCCTGCTGACCTTTGTGCCGGTCGTTATCAGCGGGAACAACCGCGGCATGATCTGGCTCAGCTTCGTACTGATTTTCTACTTCACCCAGTTCGTCGTGAGCGCCTGGCTGACCGAAGGCGGACTAGGTGCAACAGCCAATGCCGTGATCGCCCTTCTGCTCTTCGTTTCTGCTATGGTGCATTTGAAAACCAATCGGCCTGAGTAGTACGCCCTATGTCCAGCATGTCCACCTCCACGCTTGCAGCTCCGCCCCGCGCCACACTGACGCTTCGTGATATCTGCACGGCCCTGGTGGAAGACGGCGAGATCACCCAGGACGATGCCGAACGGGTGCTGACGGCCAACCTGGGGGCGGAGTCCGCCAAGCGCCATCCGCTCGAGGTGGTGGCCATCGCCGAGCTGACCAGCCAGAAGAGCAAGCGGACACTCGACCTGGACCGGCTTGCCGAATGGCTGGCGCGCTGGGCAAACCAGCCGTACTACCACATCGACCCGTTGAAGATCGACGCCCCCGGCGTGGCCAAGGTGATGTCCTTCGCCTTCGCACAGCGCCATCACATCCTGGCAGTGGAAATCCATCCCGACGAGGTCTGGATCGCCAGCGCCGAGCCCTTCAAGGGAGACTGGGAAGCCAACCTGCGTCACGTCCTGAAAAAGGATATCCGGCGCGTGGTCGCCAACCCTGAGGACATCCGCCGCTTCACCGTCGAGTTCTACCAACTGGCCAGTTCAGTCAGTAAGGCCAGTGGCGCAACCGCACAGGGTGCCGGCAACATCCACAACTTCGAGCAACTGCTGGACCTGGGAGACAACAAGAGTCCGGACGCCAACGACCAGCACGTAGTCAAGATCGTCGATTGGCTGCTGCAGTACGCCTTCGACCAACGTGCCAGCGATATCCATATCGAGCCACGGCGTAATATTTCCCAGGTCCGATTCCGCATCGACGGCGTGCTGCACAACGTCTACGAGTTCCCCGACCAGGTGGGCGTCGCGGTCGTCAGCCGCCTGAAAATATTGGGCCGACTGAACGTGGCGGAAAAACGCAAACCCCAGGACGGTCGCATCAAGACGCGTAAGCCAGACAATGCAGAAGTGGAGCTGCGCCTGGCCACCATGCCGACCGCTTTCGGCGAGAAGATGGTGATGCGGATCTTCGATCCGGAGGTGTTACTCAAGGGATTCGATCGACTGGGCTTTAGCCGTGAAGACATCCAGCGCTGGAAATCAATGACCGGCCAGCCCCACGGGATCGTTTTGGTGACCGGCCCGACCGGGTCCGGCAAGACCACGACGCTCTATTCCACCCTGAAACAGTTGGCGACCTCCGAGGTGAACATCTGCACCATCGAGGATCCCATCGAGATGGTGGAGCCCTCCTTCAACCAGATGCAAGTCCAGCATGGCATCGACCTGACCTTTGCCTCCGGCGTGCGCGCCCTGCTGCGTCAGGATCCGGACATAATCATGGTGGGCGAGATCCGTGACCTGGAAACGGCGGAAATGGCTGTACAGGCGGCGCTGACCGGCCACTTGGTGCTGTCCACGTTGCACACCAATGACGCGCCGAGCGCCATCACCCGCCTGATCGAGCTGGGCATTCCTTCCTACCTGATCCGCGCTACCGTCCTGGGCGTGATGGCCCAGCGACTGGTACGGACACTCTGCCCGGACTGCAAGGTCAAGGCCGAAGTCGACGCCAACGCCTGGGCCAACCTCACCCGCCCGTGGAAAGCGCCCAAGCCGGCTGAAGTCTACGCGCCGGGCGGCTGCCTGGAATGCCGTAATACGGGCTATCGCGGTCGTGCCGGGGTCTACGAGATTCTGCAACTCTCGCCGAGATTACGCAGTACCGTCGACGAGTCTTGCGACCTAGAGCAACTACGTCTCGAAGCCTACAAGGATGGCATGAAGTCCCTGCGGCTGAGCGGCGCGCAGAAGGTTGCCGCCGGCGAAACCACGATCGAGGAAATCTTGCGGGTCACACCGGAAAGCCAGCGTTAGGCAATCTCAGATAAGCCCTGTTGACTATCAGCTACCCGGACGAAAACCGCACTGCCCCAACAACTCCTGCCAGAGTCGTGTGTGGCGAGCGACAGCGTCGTCGAGTTGCTGCCATAGACTGCTTTCACCTGTTTGCTGCAGATAACGGCGATAGTAGGGTTCGAACGACTCGGGCATGACGTCTCGCTGACTTGCAGCCAATCGTTCGAAGCCCGGCACCAGGGCATCCCGCACGCGATCCACGGTCGCCATGTAAGGCTGGACTTCCCCGGCGTAGACCGAAAAGAACATGTTCTTGGCGATTTCCGCCTGGTTATTGGTACGCTGTTTCAGGCACAGGGGGCGGCTATCGAGGCGCTGCTGCATGATATCAGCTGCATCGTTCAGCCGGATGACCAAGTGCAGTGCGCTTTTGATCAGTTGGCCCATGCGAGCCTCGGCCTGCCAGCGTTGCTGGATTCCCCCCAGGAAAGCCAGGTCAACATCGAGATTACCTTCCCCAAGATCCGTGAGGCGCGTGTTGAGCAGTGCCAGGTCCCGCTCCAGGTCGGATACGGTCGCACCGCTCGTCTCCATAGGCAGGAGCCCCTCTGTGCGGGTAAACAGCGGCTCGATTTCCTCAATTCCCCACGTCGCATTCCAGATGGCGATGGGCAGGCTCCCAATCTTGGCTTTCCTGGCCTTGGCAACAGCCTCATGGAGCTCTTCGTCATCTTCCAGCTCCGGCAGGCAATCCTCCGCCGCCTCTATAAAGCGTAGTTCGTAACGCAGGATATTGACCGGCTGCATCACCCGACCCAGACTGGAATTGCGCTCGCCCACGACGAACTGCAGGTCGCAGCCGTATAGAGAGAGGAAGTCGAGCATGCCCAGTTCGAGGTCCGGCATTTCCAGTCGTCGGTCGCGGCGGCGGGGGAACAGATCCGCCAGCGGCACTTCCGACAAGGTGACGTCCTGTTCCAGTACTCGGGCCACCCGCTCGACGTACTCGTCCATCGTGGACTGGGGTGCGGAAAAAGGATTGCAGCCGGCGATTGAGATCAAAGCCAACAGCGTGAGGGATTTGAAGAAGAGAGATTTAAGCCGGAAGCAGGTCATGGGAAAAGTTTACGCATAGCCGGCGGGATGAGTGCAATCCGTTGATCAGTGAGGTGGCT
The DNA here is from genome assembly GCF_036511935.1 of Marinobacter nanhaiticus D15-8W. Taxonomy (NCBI): domain Bacteria; kingdom Pseudomonadati; phylum Pseudomonadota; class Gammaproteobacteria; order Pseudomonadales; family Marinobacteraceae; genus Marinobacter; species Marinobacter nanhaiticus. The sequence goes on from NZ_AP028878.1 coordinate 3,231,770, forward strand.
ATTGCTCGCGTGAACCCTTTAACAAGATTGAGGAGAGCGGTGCAGGAAGGGAATGGCTGCCATCGCTTCCGCTGCCGTGGATGGCCATCCCTGGCCAGCCAGGGCGACCGGGACATCCTTGTCCGTTCTCCAGCGATGGCAGCCATTCCCTTCTTTCTGACCTAGTGCCCGACGCTGGGGCCAGCTGTTTTGCTAATCAGTCGATCTCTGACATCAGCTTGTCGACATCGTTGAAATCTCGGGCCACAGGATATGTCGTGTCGATGGAGACTTCGCCGCGAACCAAAAGGATGGTTTCCATGCCAGCCTCCGCTGCGGCATCCAGCTCTTCGGCGACATCGGAGAGAAAGAGAACGGTGTCCGGCTCGACACCGAGTTCATCGCGGATATTCTGGTACGCCTGTACTTCCCGCTTGGCGCCCACGTGGGTGTCAAAATAGCCACTGAAGAAAGGCGTCAGGTCGCCGTAGGTACTGAAGCCGAAGATCAGCTTCTGTGCCTTCACGGAGCCTGAGGAGTAGACATACTGGCGCAGGCCTCGATCATGCCACTCGCGCAATTTGTCGGCAGCATCCTGGTAGACGTGACCCCGGAAATCGCCGTCCCGATACCCCTTTTCCCAGATCATGCCTTGCAGCGCCTTGAGGGGCGTGGCCTTGCGATCTTCCCGAATCCAGGTCAAGAGAACATCCACCAAAGCGTCCAGATCGTTGGCGTCTACGCCACTCTCCTCGGCCACGGCCTTCAGCTGGGCCTGAACCTCCTCGTTATCCGCCGACTGTTCGCGGACAAAGTCGGCCATGTGCTCCGCCGCGTAGGGGAAGAGCACATCGTGGACAAAGGAGATCGAGCTGGTGGTGCCCTCGATGTCCGTGAGGATGACTCGGATCATCCGTTCGCACCCAGCAAACGCTCGTACCGCGGCAGGCGGCTGGCGATATCCTCACCGGTGAAGCTGGCAACCCAGCCTTCCGGATTGGAGAACAGGCGGATGCAGGTGAACTCCGGCGCCGGTCCCATATCGAACCAGTGACGAGTTCCGTCCGGGACGCTGATCAGGTCGTTCTTCTGGCACAGCACGGCGTAGACTTTCTCGCCGAAGTGCAGGTAGAACAGCCCTTGTCCGCGCACGAAGAACCGTACTTCGTCTTCGCTGTGGGTGTGTTCGTCGAGGAATTTCCTGCGCGCAGCGTCCTTGTTCGGGTTGTCGGCGCTCAGGCTGACCACATCCGCCGTCTGGAAGCCGCATTCCTCCTTCAGGCGCGAGACTTCCTCGGCGTAGGCCTCCAGAATCTCGTCCTGGCTGGCATTGGCCGGCAGGTCGCGGGTGGGCCATTGTTCGAAGCGGACGCCCTGCTCCCTCAGCAACCGCTGGATTTCGGCGGGCGTCTCGGTCACAACCTCCGGCTGGTCCGGCTGTTGTTCGCGGTAAATACGCAGCGTGGTCATTTCGTCACCCTCATCATTTCCAGTTCACAGGCGAACAGGAATTCAAATGCTTCTACATGGCGCAAACAGTCTGCCATGGTTTTTCCCCAGGTATAAAGGCCGTGCCCGCGGATCAGGTAGCCCGGCTGCTCAGGATGGCGGGCGAACCAGTCCCTGGTTTCCTCGGATAAGGCGACAATATCCTGGGTGTTCTCGAAAATCGGCACCACCAACGAGGATTCATGGGTAGTCATGCCGGGAAACGCTTTCTGGAGTTCGTAATCCTGTAACTCCAGCTTCCCCTTGCCCGCCAGCGCCCGGCTGAGAACCGTGGCATTCACCGAATGGGTGTGGAGTACTACGCCGGTTTCGGGAAACTGCTCGTACAAGACGGTATGCAGCAGGGTTTCCGCCGAGGATTTGGTCTCGGACTGCACTGGCCTGCCCTTCAGATCCACCACCATGATATCTCCCGCACCCAACTGCCCCTTGTGGCGGCCAGATACGGTAATGGCAATGTGCTCTGCGTCGATTCGCGCGGAATAGTTGCTGCTGGTGGCGGGCGACCAGCCGTTGGCGTAGAGGAAGCGCCCGGCGTCGATCAGGGACTGGGCGGCAACGGCGTAGCGGGTCACATCGAACATGCGGCCTCCGAAGCGGATACGACGGCGGTTCGCATCCGGGATACAGGATTGGGATTGCGCGTATTATAGAGCGCTGTCATCCGCCAGCAAGCGGTTGCGGGCATCCACCAGGTCTGCAATGACCGATACCGCTATCTCCGCTGGCGTCTTGCTGCGGATGGCGATACCGATGGGCGCATGCAGGCGCGCGAGGTGCTCCTCGCTCAGTCCCAGGGATGCCAGGCGTTCCCGGCGGGCTTGGGACGTTTGCTTCGAGCCCATGGCGCCGACATAGAAGCAATTTGACTGAAGCGCCGCCAGCAGCGCCATGTCATCGACGCGGGGATCGTGCGCCAAAGCCAATACAGCGCTGTGATTGTCGGAAAAGCTCTTCATGACAAGATCGTCCGGGAGCGTCGTGAGAAGCGGCGTCTCGTAATCGCTCCAACCCGTCATGAAGGTTTCGCGCGGTTCGCAGAGTGTGACGTCGAACCCGCAGCGGCGACCGAAAGCCGCCACGTGACCCGCTACTTCTCCAGCGCCAACAAGCAATAATCGACACTCCGGCCCCAGCATATGGCGGACGGTTTGGTCGGTCACCCGAACCCCGGTGCCATGCCCTCTCGCCTCTTCAACTATCATTTCGCCGGTACAGAGATCCACTTGTCGCACTACCGGGACTTTGGCATCGAGCGCGGCTAGCAGACGGCCCAAGACTTCACGATGGGCAGGCCCGGAGAGCGGCTCTACCAGCAAACGGATACGCCCACCGCAGGGCAACCGGAAACGCTCACGGTCATCGATGGTAACGCCATAGTCGGTAATGTGCGGGAGTGTGGGCTGTTCGTCACGCGCAGTGCGGCGCAAGAGGTCTTCCTCCAGACAACCGCCCGAGACTGAACCCGCCCATCGGCCGGATTCGCTGACCGCAAGCATCGAACCCGCTGGTCGGGGAGAAGATCCCCAAGTCTCGACTATGGTACAGATCCAGACACGCTCGCCGTCACCGAGCCACCGCTCGGCCGCTGCCAGCACCTGGTATTGGGGGTGGGACATTGGTTCAGTCCGTCATTCGTTGGATGGCATTCTTGCCGACTCGATAGCGGTCGGCGTACTGGTACTCAAGCAAGGATAGCGCGTTCAACATTCATGTGAACCGTTTCCCACAGCCATAAAACAAAACGCCGGGCAAATCCCGGCGCTTCAAACGATATCCGTCACTACGGTGACATCACTTGATGACCGGCTCACCTTCGGAATTGTTCCAGATCTTGCGCTCGCCGGAACCCATCTTGCCGTTGCGATCCCAGAATTCCCGCTCCTTCTCGGACTCCATCTTGCCATTGTCGTCCCAGACTTCCCGGTTTTCGGTCTTCTGTTCAACCTTTCCGTTGTCTTCCCAGAAAACACGATCCTTACTACACCCCGTCAGGACGAGACCAACCAAGGCAACCAGAAACAGTTTACGCATGAAAAACTCCTGATCGATTAATCGCTAATATGATTGCACCACAGAACGCCGGCACGGCCCATTACGTGTCGCTCATGTTTGCAGGCAACAACAATGGGCGCTCTCGAAGATCGACACTATCGAATATCTACGCTATTTGGAGCCGTGTCGTTCGCGGTTTCGCTGCTTGTCCCTTTCACTCTTGCGCAGCATGACATAAACCGCGCCCGTACCGCCGTGATGCTTCTGGGCGGAATGGAACGCCATGACGGCATCGAGTTCGGGCAACCACTTGGCCAGGTAGCTCTTTAGCAAGGCAACGCCATCGGCGTTACGTTCGCCCTTGCCATGGAGGATCAGTACTGATCGCACACCGTAGGTCACACAATCGTTGACGAAACCGAACACCTCCCGGCGGGCTTCTTCCACGGTCATGCGGTGCAGGTCGAGGCGGGCTTCGATCTGGTATTGACCCAAACGCAATTTGCGATACACCCCATGCTGGATGCCGGGGCGTTGATAGGCCAGGACATCGTTGGCCTTCAGGGGTTCCACGTCCGAGGCGGTCAATGGATTCACATCACGGGCGGGTCTGTCGACAGCGGCACGTTGTCGTTCGATATGGCCGGGCGTCAGGGTTCGAATGGTCTGCACATCAGCCCGGTTGGGCTGTTTGATGCGGCGGACGTCGCCCATCTCCTCAAGGAAGCTGAGACGTTCCTCTTTTCTGGTCATGGTTCAACCTGGTTCTTATACCGTCATACAAACCTGGCGAGCAGGAAACACGAGCCAAGTCTGGAGGACTCTACCATTGGCTTTCCTGTCGGGGAAATCGGAGAGCCCTGAATAACTCAGGTGTTAGACGCAGATCGAAGCGGAAGTTCAGGTCCAGAAAGAAAAAACCCCCGGAGGGGACCGGGGGGAGCAAAAGATCGGGGAAGAAACTTCCCTTCAAGCTTTCAGACACCACAGACAGTTACCTCGACGGAGATCAATTACGAGATAACTGCACACACCTTAACCAATCAAGAAGCCAGTGGCTGTTGTACATTAGTCTTACGTGCTCCCCTCATTCTGCACGACGCTATAAACTACACTGATCATTGAATCGCACAGCCATTGCTGGCGCTTCTATCGAATAGTCACCGCCTATAAAGCGCGCCGGCAGAAGAGGCGATCGCCTGGAGAGGTCCGACCATGCCCGCCGAACCCAGGGAACAGCATCCCCAGAACACTCGCGCAATCATGTCATTTCTGCGCGAACACGCTCCGTTCTCCAGCATGGACGAAGCCCATCTGGCCCACTTTGCCGAGCACTCAGTGCTCAAGTTCTATGCTGACGACGATGTCGTACTGTCGCCGGACGATGGCCCGATCAGAACCTTCAATGTCGTCAAACAGGGGCTGATTCGCGGTGAAAGGACAAACCGGGACGGTGACGCGGAAACGACCTTCGAAATAAGCCAGGGCGAATGCTTTCCCCTCGCGGCGCTGATTGGCGAGCGGCCAACGCGTACATTGCACAGGGCTTCGGGCGATACATTTTGCCTGAGTATTGACCATGCGGCCTTCGTAACCCTGTTTTCGGAGAGCGAGCCCTTCCGTGACTTCTGCCTACGGGGCGTAAGCAGCCTGCTGGACCAGGTCAACCAGCGTATCCAATCCGGTGCCATGGCCTCTATCAGCCCGAGTCACACACTGGACACCCCACTGGATCGCTATGCCCTGCGCAATCCCATTGTCTGCTCGCCTGACGTGCCGGTGCGCAAGGCCGTCGCCCGTATGCATGACAACGATGTCGGCAGCATTGTAATAACCGATGACGAGCGCAGGCCGATTGGCATTTTCACCCTACGTGACCTAAGGACCATGGTAGCGGAGGAATCGGCCACGTTGACGACGCCAATCGGCCAGGTAATGACTCGCGATCCCCACGCCCTGAATGCGCAGGCTGATGCCTTCGAGGCCGCGATGCTGATGGCGGAGCATCACTTTGCCCATCTATGTGTGATCGACGACGATAACCGGTTGATCGGTGTCGTTTCCCAGCGGGATCTGTTCTCCCTGCAACGGGTCGACCTGGTCCATCTCGCCCGCACAATAGGCACGGCTACCCATCTGCGTACGCTCGTCAGCCTGCGCTCCCAGGTATCCAAGATGGTTGACACGATGCTGGCCCATGGCGCGGATTCCGGCCAGATCGTGAAGATCATTACTACCCTCAACGATGCGACGGTCAGGCGCGTGCTGGAACTGAACCTGCAACGCAACGATCCAGGCATTCCCTTTACCTGGCTGACTTTCGGCAGCGAAGGCCGGCAGGAGCAGACTCTACTGACGGACCAGGATAACGGCATCCTTTTCGAGACGCCGGAAGGGATGACCGAGGACCAGGTTCGCGAAAAGCTGCTGCCGTTTGCCGAGATCGTCAATAACGAGTTGGCTGAGTGTGGCTTTACCCTCTGTAAGGGCAATATCATGGCCAGCAACCCCAAACTCTGCCTGAGCGAGAATGAGTGGGACGACTGGTTCAAGCGGTTTATCGACGCCTCCACCCCGCAAAACCTGGTCTACTCATCCATCTTCCTGGATATGCGTGCGGTCTTTGGCCCCACCGAAGCACTGGATCGTCTTTTGCAGCGGGTTGTGACACGCATCCAGAAGAACGCCTTGTTCCAGAAAATGCTGGCCGGCAATGCCGTCATGCGTCGCCCACCACTGACGATCTTCCGCGGGTTCCGCTACGCACCGGACGGTGAGAAGAACACCCTCGATCTGAAGCGGCAGGGCCTGGCTCCATTCGTCGAGTCAGTCCGCGTGTTTGCCCTGGCCAGCGGCATCGGTGAGCCCAACACCCTCGCGCGAATGGATAAACTGGCGCAGCAAGGCGTCTTCGACCGAAAGGATGCCAACGCATGGAAAGAGGCCTACAGCCTGATCCAGGCCATCCGCATGCGGGCCCACCAGGAGCAGCTCAAGAACCAGCAGCCCCTGCATAACTACATCAACCCTGACGATCTGAACCCACTGGATCGCCGTATCCTGCGCGAGTCCTTCCGCCAGGCCCAGCGACTCCAACAGAAGCTGGAAACCCGATACCTCCTGTGAGCGGACCATGATCCATCGTATACGAGACTGGCTGGGGCATTATTTCTCCAGCGATCCTGCCCGCCCTGGCCTCGAAGACCTGCCTCACCCCAAGTTGCCCGGCAGACAGCCAGTCGCCGAGCAACGTGTGGTCGTGCTGGATCTGGAAACCACGGGGCTCAACGCCGCCAAGGACCATGTGATCGCCATTGGGGCTGTCGCCATCGACCATCTCGCCATACCCCTGGCTGACCAATTCGACCTGATTCTCAAGCGGCCGGAACTGGACATCACCGAGACGGTACTCATCCACGGCATCGGCCCCGAGGCCCTGACACGGGGCCATGAGATAGAGGAAGCACTTATCCGCCTGCTCCATTGGATGGATGGCGATCCGATCCTGGCGTTTCATTCCGCTTTCGACAAACGCTTCCTGGAAAAGGCGCTCAAGACTCACCTCGGGTATACCCGGGAACACACCTGGATGGACGTGGCAGAGATCCTGCCGGCACTCTTCGCCAGCCCGGAAAGCGGCGGCCGACTCGACGACTGGATCGAGCGATTCGGCCTCCAGATAAGCGAGCGTCATCACGCCGCAGCCGACGCCATGGCGACGGCTGAACTCGCTCTGATCGCGCTGAACAGGGCCATTAGCCGAGAATTGACGACTCTTTCGCAACTTGACCAAAAACTTCGCGTCGCGCGCCGTCTGAAACATCTGCAAAGTCCCTGAAAGCGGTCTATCTTTCCGTTGTCTCATCGCTGCTACGGGCCCCGCTGTCGACGTCGGGAGAACATATCCTGCAGGGGCGCGGCATGGCTGGCATTCAGCTTAGCTTCGAGCGAGATACGATCTATTCAGCGCACTCTTAGACTATTTGCCAATATCTATAACCCTGGCTGCGGGTAGAGTCTGACAGTGGGTAAAGATGGAAAAAAATTAATAACTTTCTTTGCAAGATAAAACGCCTACCAATAAGCCCATGTTCAATAAAAACAACATTGGAGAGCTGTTATGTCGCACAACCCTGAAAACGCAGTTAAGTACTGGAAGGCCAACCTGAGGTTGATCGTCGGATGCCTGATCGTCTGGGCATTCGTCTCCTACGGTTGCGCCATACTCTTCCGTCCTCTTCTGGCCGGGATACCCGTCGGTGGAACCGATCTCGGATTCTGGTTCGCCCAGCAGGGCTCAATCCTGACGTTTATTGCCTTGATCTTTTTCTACGCCTGGAGAATGAACAAGCTCGATAAACAATTCGGCCTGCACGAGGAGTAAGACCGATGAGCCAGTTTGCAATTAACCTATTGTTTGTTGGGGGCTCGTTCCTCCTCTATATCCTGATCGCGGTCTGGGCCAAAGCGGGTACCACAAAAGACTTCTACGTGGCTGGCGGCGGCGTGCATCCCATTACCAACGGGATGGCAATCGGCGCCGACTGGATGTCTGCCGCATCCTTCATCTCCATGGCGGGCCTGATTGCTGCAGGCGGCTACGCCAACTCAACCTTCCTGATGGGCTGGACCGGCGGCTACGTGTTGCTGGCAATGCTGCTCGCACCGTATCTGCGAAAGTTCGGTAAATTCACGGTCCCCGAATTTATCGGCGATCGTTTCTATAGCCGGAACGCGCGACTGGTCGCAGTGATCTGTCTGATCGTGGCATCGGTGACCTACGTTATCGGCCAGATGGCCGGTGCCGGTGTTGCCTTCTCCCGCTTCCTCGAAGTTGATGCCACCATGGGCCTGATCATCGCGGCGGTCGTCGTTTTCGTCTACGCGGTATTGGGCGGCATGAAAGGGATCACCTACACGCAGGTTGCGCAATACTGCGTACTGATCATTGCCTACACCATTCCGGCGGTTTTCATCTCCCTGGAACTCACCGGTAATCCCATTCCTCCGTTGGGCCTATTCTCGGAACATACCGCTTCTGGCATGCCTATCCTTGATAAGCTGAATCAAGTCATCACCGAACTCGGCTTCAGCGAGTACACGGCTGACGTTGATAACAAGCTCAACATGGTACTGTTCACTCTAACCCTGATGATCGGTACCGCAGGTCTGCCACACGTTATTATCCGCTTCTTCACGGTGCCGAAGGTTGCTGATGCCCGCTGGTCTGCCGGCTGGGCGCTGGTGTTCATTGCGCTGCTGTACCTGACGGCTCCGGCTGTTGCATCCATGGCTCGCCTGAACCTCATGCAGACCATCTACCCTGACGGCCCGACGTCCGAGCCGATCGAGTACGAAGCGCGTCCAAACTGGGTTCGCGAATGGGAAGTTACCGGTCTGATCCAGTTCACGGACAAGAATAACGACGGACGTATCCAGCTCTACAACCCGACCGACTCTTTCGAGTCCACGGCACAGGCACGTGGCTGGAACGGTAACGAGCTTGAGGTCAACCGTGACATTCTGGTACTGGCCAATCCGGAGATTGCCAATCTGCCCGGCTGGGTTATCGGTCTGATCGCCGCCGGCGGTCTGGCAGCAGCCCTCTCCACCGCGGCCGGACTGTTGTTGGCGATCTCGTCTGCCGTAAGCCACGACCTCATCAAGGGCGGCATAAACCCCAATATCACGGAAAAAGGTGAGCTGATGGCGGCACGGATATCGATGGCCGTGGCCATCGTCGTCGCCACCTATCTAGGTGCGAACCCGCCGGGCTTCGCCGCCCAGGTGGTCGCGCTGGCATTCGGTATCGCAGCTGCATCCCTGTTCCCAGCGCTAATGATGGGGATCTTCTCCAAGCGCGTGAACAACAAAGGCGCTATTTCCGGCATGCTGGTCGGCCTCGCTTTCACCCTCGCTTACATTTTCGTGTACAAGGGCTGGCTGTTCATCCCGGGCACCAACAACCTGCCAGACACGGCGGAATACTGGGTTCTGGGTATTTCCCCGCTCTCGATTGGTGCGGTTGGTGCAATCGTCAACTTCGCAGTTGCCTTCATCGTGTCTAACGCGACAGAAGAGCCGCCTGTCGAAATCCAGGAATTGGTCGAAAGCGTGCGTTACCCGCGTGGCGCTGGTGGTGCTGCCGACCATTAATCCATAAAATGCACTTATGCAGACGTTAATCTGCATATAGCTAACCTAAGCGGGCTTCCTCTCCGGGGGAAGCCCGCTTTGTTCAGAGGCTCCGTAAATAGGAAACCTGATGTTCTGGAATTTCGTAGCAACCGTTTTCGCAGGCCTGGGCGCAGCCGGGGTTGCCCTTGGTATCCGCGCGATCACTGCCAATAAAGCTCCCCGCTGGTTGATTCCTGTATTCGGCGGCGCAGGAATGCTGGCCTATATGGCCTACATGGAATACACCTGGTTCGATCTTAAACAGTCGCAACTCCCCGAGGACGCGGTTGTCGTCGCGGCGGAGAAAGAGAGCGTTATCTGGCGCCCGTGGAGTCTGGTGGTCCCCCAGGTTTCTCGCTTTACCGTGCTGGATACCAGCAGTATCGTGCCGGACGAGCAGAACCCGAACGTCTATAGCTTTTACCTGTATCGCTTCGAGAAGTCCTATACTGATTCCGTTGAAGAGCAGGTTTACCTACTCAACTGCGCAGAACACCAGCTGGTACCGGTTTCAGAGGAAGGCAAGGCCCAGGTCGAGTCCCTGCGCAAACTGGCGGATGACGATCGTCTACTAGGTGCAGTCTGCACCTCATAGGCACTTCGCCAAAACAGTTTGGTTACACCATAAAGGTTTGAACATGCGTCCCGGCAAAGGCTGTCTATGCTGAGCGGCTGGTTACTGGTCCTTATTTCGATCACCTACATTTCGCTGCTGTTTGCCGTAGCCTGGGCAGGTGACCGCCACCCCGGCCTCTACCGGAAAAAATTCGCACGCACGCATATTTATGCCCTTTCCCTGGCGGTCTATTTCACTTCCTGGACATTCTATGGTGCGGTTGGACGCGCCACCCAGGAAGGGCTTGGCTTCCTGCCGATTTACCTCGGGCCGCTACTTGTCTTCCTGTTCGGCGCCACGCTGCTGCGTCGCATCATCTACATCAGCAAGCGCAACAACAGCACCTCTATTGCTGATTTCATAGCCTCCCGATACGGCAAGTCGCAGACGCTGGCCGCGCTGATTTCGGTTATCGCCCTGATCGGCAGTGTTCCGTACATCGCCCTTCAATTGAAGGCGATCGCCATGGGTTTCACAGTGCTGTCGGAATCGGATGGCCTGTCGGACCCGTTCCTGACCCAGGCTGCGTGGCGGGACTCGGCGTGGTACATCACCCTGGTCCTGGCGCTGTTTACCATCCTGTTTGGTACCCGGCACCTCGAATCCACCGAGCATCATCGAGGGATGATTCAGGCGGTAGCCTTCGAATCTGTTATCAAGCTCGTGGCTTTTATCGCCGTCGGCCTCTTCGTCGGGTATGGCCTCTACGGAGGCTTCGGCGATCTGTTGCAGCAAGTTCGTGAAGCGGACCTGGTAGGGACGCTTACATTCGATAATGTCGAGCCGGTCGCTTTCGTGACCCAGACCCTGGTCGCTATGCTCGCCATAATCTGTTTGCCACGACAGTTCCACGTCACTGTCGTGGAGAATACGGACCATCGGGACCTGGAGACGGCCCGCTGGGCCATGCCCGCCTACCTGATCATTGCCAGCGCCTTCGTGCTACCGATTGCCGCCGCTGGCCTGCTCGTGCCAAACAGCGCCGATACCAATCCCGACGTCCTTATCCTGAGCTTGCCGATCCTGGCAGGTGAAGAATGGCTGGCCATCCTGGCCTTCCTTGGAGGCGGTTCTGCTGCGGCAGCCATGGTTATCGTGTGCTCGGTGGCAATTGCCACCATGGTGAGCAACGAAATTATCATGCCGGCGCTACTGAAGTTCTTCCGTCCGCGCATGAATCGGCGCGGGGATCTCAGTTATCTGCTGCTGAGCATCCGCCGTGTCGCTATCTTCCTGATCCTCCTCACCTCTTACGGTTTCTACCGACTCGCCAGCGAGGAATACAGCCTGACAGCCTTCGGCCTACTCTCCTTCGCGGCAGCGGCCCAGTTCGGTCCTGCGCTGGTGGGCGGCATCGTCTGGCGCCGCGGGAATCACACCGGCGCTGTTTGGGGGCTGGCCGCCGGCTTCCTGATGTGGTGTTACACACTGTTGATCCCGGCCCTGGCGTCTACCGGATGGCTTAGCGACAGCCTGATCGACGAGGGGCTTTGGGGCATGGGCTGGACCCGCCCTACCGCGCTGTTCGGCATGGAATTGGATCAGGTTAGCCATGGCATTATCTGGAGCCTGGGCAGCAATACCCTGCTCTACATCACGCTGTCGCTATTTACCCGGCAGCGGGTGCGCGAGAAGATCCAGATTGCCTCCTTCTTCCACGACCCCGAGCCCAGGGCCGAGACGCCCCAACAACAGATCTGGCAGGGTGAAATCCTCACCGCCGACCTGCAGGCCCTCGCTGACCGCTTTATGGGCGAGGAGCGCGCCGAGACCCTGTTCCGTAACTACGAGCGCCGTAACGCCACGCGCATCGCACCCCAGCGCCCGGCCAGTACACACCTGATGAAATATGTGGAGCGTCAACTGGCCTCGGTTATCGGCGCCTCCACCGCCCGCGTGGTGCTGGAGTCCACCCTCACCGGCCGTGACATGCAGATCGAGGATGTTGTCAGCATCGTCGACGAAGCCTCCCAGGCCATGACCTTCAGCCGTGAACTCCTGCAATCGGCCATCGAGAACATAAGCCTGGGCGTGGCCGTGGTGAACCACCAGCAACAACTGATGGTTTGGAACCAGCGCTACCTCGATATGTTTGTCTATCCCCGCGGCTTCGTGCGTGCCGGCCGACCGGTGGCCGACCTTGTGCGATACAACATGGTGACCATGAACCTGCCGGCGCGAAAGGTAGATGAAGTGCTGGAGGATCGCCTGCGCTGCATGCGCGAAGGGCTACCCCTTGCGGATGAGCAGCACCGGCCCGACGGTACGATCCTGCAGATAGAGGGCAGTCCCATTCCCGGCGGCGGCTATGTGATTACCTTCCAGGACATCACGCCCATGCGCCGTACTGAGCAGGCGCTGAAGGAAACCAACATCTACCTGGAACAACGGGTCAAGGAGCGGACTCAGGAACTGCAAGTCCTGAACGAGCAACTGCTGAAGGCGAAATCGGTTGCCGAGCAAGCCAACCAGAGCAAAACGCGTTTCCTCGCATCGGCAAGCCATGATCTGCTGCAACCGCTCAATGCGGCTCGGCTGTTCACGTCAGCGCTCGCGGGCAAGGCGGCCCAGGGTGAGCTGAAGGAACTGGTGAACCATATCGACAGCTCCCTGGAAGCCGCCGAGGAAATCATCAGCACGCTGCTGGACATCTCCAAACTGGATGCAGGTGCACTGGAGCCCAAGCTTTCCAGCTTCCCGGTCAATGACCTGCTGCGGCACCTGTCGACCGAGTTTTCCGCCATCGCCCAAGAGCAGGGACTCAAACTGGATATGATTCCCTCAACCGCGTGGGTTCATTCCGATCCCCAATTGTTGCGGCGAGTGGTCCAGAACTTCCTGTCCAATGCCATCCGTTACACGCCGAAAGGACGCATCCTGCTGGGCTGTCGCCGTCTGAAGGGGTACGTGCGGATCGAAGTCTGGGATACTGGACCGGGGATTCCCGGCGACAAGCTGAAGCAGATCTTCGAAGAATTCCGTCGCCTGCAGCAGGCCAGCGACCAGAAAGGTCTGGGCTTGGGCCTGGCGATCGTGGATCGCATCAGCACCATGCTAAACCACCCGGTCAACGTACGTTCTGCCCAGGGCCGCGGTAGCATGTTCGGCATCACGGTGCCTCGGGTCGAGCCCGTCAAGGTGCAGGTACCGGCAGCCGGTAAAAAGCCGTCCTCGCGAGGTCTTTCCAACCTGAAGGATCTGTCGGTATTGTGCATCGACAACGATGAGAACATCCTGGACGGTATGATCGCCCTGCTCAACAACTGGGGCTGCAAGGTCACGCCGGCCAGGAGCCTGGAGGATGCACGACGTGCGGTCGACCGCACGGCGCCTGATATCATTCTGGCAGACTACCAGTTGGACAACGACCAGAACGGCCTCGATGCGATGAATGCCCTGCAGGACGATTTCGGCCATCCCATTCCCGGCATCCTTATCACCGGTTATATGGCCGAGGAGGTCCGGGCAGAGACCCTGGAACTCGGTTACCAGATTCTCTATAAACCGGTTAAGCCTGCGGCCCTGCGCGCCATGGTCAACAAGCAGCTGAAGCAGACTGCGCAAAGCTGATAGGTTGTATGCCCACAACGCGAGTAGCGGACTGAAAGCTCATCAAGGTGAACTCTATGTCGGCTGTAGCCGCACCAAAATCGCCGTCCGAGATCGATTTCTCCAAGCTACGGGTAGTGGTCGTGGACGATTTCGAGAACTTCCGGCTCTCCATGCGCCAAATGCTAAGAGGCATGGGGGTCGGGCATATCGATACCAGTGCCAGCGGAACAGCAGCGGTCCAGAACTGTGCCTATGAGCACTACGACATCGTACTGTGTGACTATAACCTGGGCTCCGGCAAGAATGGCCAGCATGTGTTGGAGGAGCTTCGTCATCGTAAGCTACTTCGACGCACCTCACTGTTCATCATGGTGACGGCCGAGACTTCGAAGGAAATGGTGATGGGTGCCCGTGAGTACCTACCCGACGCCTACCTGACCAAGCCTATTAACCAGGCGGCCCTCAGCCAGAGGCTGAATGCCCTGCTCCACCAGCGCGCAGTGCTCTATCCGATCAACCGGGAAATCGACCTGGAGAACCTCCCGAAGGCCATTTCCCTCTGTACCCAGCTACTCCCCCAGCAGCCTCGCTACCGCACGTGGATACTCAAGACGCTGTCGGATCTCTATTTCCAGATCGGGGACTACAGCCATGCCAGGAAGATCTGCGAGGACGTGCTTCAATCCCGTGATATCGCCTGGGCAAGACTGGGCCTGGGAAAGGTTCTCATCGCCGAACAGCGCCATGAAGAAGCAATCGTGGCATTACAGACTCTCATTGAGAAACAGCCCGATCTTGTCGAAGCGTACGACCTGCTCGCCCAGGCGCTCGCCGCAACCGGCAAACCAACAGCCGCGCAGCAGACTCTGGAAAAAGCGACAACCCTCTCACCTAACGCCATCCTACGGCAGCGCCAACTGGCGACCATGGCAGCGGAGAACCAGGATCTCGATACAGCGTCCGCTGCCTGGCGCCGCACCGTCCACCTTGGTGTACACAGCATCCACGATGCCCCGGAGCACTATCTGAATCTTGGGCGTTCGCTCAGCGAGCTCAGCGAAGATGATCGAAGCCAAGAGGGCCAAGCCCAGGCAGACGAGGCATTGCGCATTCTCCAGGCCCTGAAGAAGCGTTTCCCCGAAGCACCAGAAGCCTATCGCCAAGGCTTGATGATTCAAGCCAGGGTGCATGCCGATCAGGGTCGCGGGAAAGAAGCCGGTCAGATAGTGGACGAGGTGCTCGCGTCGGAAGATGGCGGCGACATGTCCCCCGACACCGTCCTTGAATTGGCCCGGACGCTCTTTGCCATGGAGCGCCGTGAAGAGGCGGAGAAGCAGCTTTTCGATCTCTCCCAGCGTTGCGCCGACGACAGTCGGATCCAGGCCGCTATCGAAGCCCTCCTCGATGAACCTGTGGGCTTCCGCAAACGGGTTAAAGCTCGCCAGTTGAACCGCAATGGCATCAAGGCATTTGAAAATGGCGACCTGGACGCCGCGGCCGAGATTTTCCGGGAGGCACTGTCCCTGGTCCCGAAGCATGCCGCCCTGAACCTGAACCTCGTCCAGGTTCGCCTCAAGCAGCTCGAAACCCAGCCACGCAACACTTTTCTGCTCGAGGAATGCCGCGCTTGCCTGGAAAAACTTCGTGATCTTTCACAACAACACCAGCAGTACCGGCGCTTCCAGTCGCTGCAGCGCAAAGTGGAGTCCCTATCATGAGCGATGAGACCAAGACTTTTCAGGAAGGGCGGAGAGCACAGGGAACGGAAGGATTAGACTTCTCCACGGTCATGGCCTCGGCGGTCCACGACATGAAAAACTCCCTAGGGATGCTGCTGCACTCCCTTGATGAGCTGCGTCAGGAGATCCCCGATACGGTTGAAAGCTCACCCCGTTTCAACACCTTGCGCTATGAGGCCGAACGCGTTCACGGAGACTTGGTGCAGCTACTCGGTCTATACAGACTCGACCAGGACACCCTGTCCGCCCATATAGAGGAGCATTTTCTGCCGGACTACCTGGAAGCGCAGATCGCCCGTCATATTCCGCTTCTCGAAGGCCACGGATTGATCCATGAGGTTATCTGCGAGCCTGTGAGCGGGTACTTCGACGCCGACCTGTTGGCCGGCGTCATCAATAATATCGTCAACAATGCTATCCGCTATACGAGAAGCAGAATCCGGATCAGCGCCGAAGAAAACGAAGGGTTTCTGGTGATTCGTGTCGCGGATGACGGCAGCGGCTATCCTGACACGATGCTGGAGGCAGCATCGGCTTCGAGCCAGGCGCCGATCGACTTCCAGTCAGGCAGCACCCGCCTTGGGCTCTATTTCGCCGAAGCCGTCGCGCGTTTGCATCGGGACTCTGATCGGGTAGGCGAAGTGCGAATCCACAATGGCGGCACGTTGGGCGGTGGTATTTTTGAGATCTGGTTACCGTGAAAAGCGAGGAAACTTCTTGATTCGCCGGGAAATAGTCGCTAAGTTTTGCCAAGCTCCAGGGATGTGACAACGTTGTAATTACAGGGTGGTCGGAGTCGTACATGTACAAGGAGAAGACTATGGCTCGCGGCCAAGCGCTGATTATTGACGATTCGTCGACAGCACGAATCATCCTCGCCCGATTGCTCCAGAAAGCGGACCTCGTTACCAAAGGGGCTGCCTCCGCGGAGGAAGGCTTCAAGATGCTCCAGACGGAGTCCTACGACCTTATCTTCCTGGACCACCTCCTCCCCGGCATGAACGGCTTTCAGGCGCTTGAGCAGCTCAAGAACAATCCGGAAACAGCAAATATCCCGGTGTTCATGTACACCTCCCAGAACGCGGACAAATACCTGGAAGACGCCAAGGCCCGGGGCGCCTCTGGGGTGATTAGCAAGCAGGTCGATCGAGAACAGCTGTTGGCGATGATCGAGTCCATTCTGGCCGGTACGGAAGATGAAGCCCCCCTACTCGATTTTCCCGAAGAGACCACCGTCGGCGCCGAAAGTCCCGATCCGGACGAATTGATGCTCAATCGACGCCTCACTGGCCGGCTGTCCACCCTGGAAATCGCCTACGAGGAGACGCATGACGAACTGCATCAACTCAAAAGCCTGCTTGCAACAATCCAGGCACGGCAGGAAGAAGCGCTGGACCGGCGTTATCGGAAGTTGAGGCTTTACTGGTTGCTAACTGTTACTGCGTTCGCAATTGCCGCCGTGTTCTTTGTCTTCAAAGTTGTGGAGCTGGAACAGCTGATGAATAGCATCAATCAGCAATTTGAGGTTATTCAGGAAATTGTTTCTGCGCTGGTTGATTTGAATGGCGGTGGGAAAGAGTAGTTGTTAGTTGATGGGAAGACTTAAGGCCCCGGCAGATGTCGGGGTTTTCTATTTTGGGGTCGCGTTTTCATAGACTTGGTGAGCGAAGCGAACTGCATCGGTGCTGGACGAGAATAAGGAGGCGCAGATGCGTCGAGGGCCCGGCAACAACAGCTCTGACTTCGACACCGGGGCGACACCCCGTAGGTCACTTTCGTGTTTAGGGCGCCCAATAAAAACCCCCAGCACGCGACCGGCCGGGGTTCGGGATTGGGCGCCTTGACCCTCATGAGGGTGACGATGACCGACAGTGCTCAGGCCTGTCGGCGTTCGGTCCTTAGGGCTCGTCTTTATGCCCTTTTCGGGTACGCCGTTGGCGGGCGGTTCGATTCGGGGGTGCCTGCCACTGGCAGCCCTGTGGGCGGCGACGATGCCCCGGAGCGGACCGGGACGGTCCGCTCGTGCTCCCCTGCCGGAGCGTTGCTCCGACTGCCCTGCGGGCACCGGCTCGCACACTCCCGTAGGTCATCCCTTTCTTGCAGGCAATAAAAAACCCCAGCACGTTGCCGTACTGGGGTTTTGGATTGGGAGCCTGACGATGACCTACTCTCGCATGGGCAGAAGCCACACTACCATCGGCGCTGGTCCGTTTCACTGCTGAGTTCGGGATGGGATCAGGTGGTTCCGGACCGCTATGGTCGTCAGGCAAAAAGGTTGACCACTGGGTGGGACAAGATTGCGCGAGCCGAAGCTCAGCTGAAGCGATTTCCTGCGTTATCCGCAGTTGGCTTGGGTGTTATATAGTCAAGCCGCACGAGCAATTAGTATCGGTTAGCTCAACGCCTCGCAGCGCTTACACACCCGACCTATCAACGTCCTGGTCTTGAACGGCTCTTCAGGGCCCTCGAGGGGCCAGGGAGATCTCATCTTGGAAGGGGCTTCCCGCTTAGATGCCTTCAGCGGTTATCCTGTCCGAACATAGCTACCGGGCAATGCCACTGGCGTGACAACCCGAACACCAGAGGTTCGTCCACTCCGGTCCTCTCGTACTAGGAGCAGCTTTCCTCAAATCTCCAACGTCCACGGCAGATAGGGACCGAACTGTCTCACGACGTTCTAAACCCAGCTCGCGTACCACTTTAAATGGCGAACAGCCATACCCTTGGGACCGGCTTCAGCCCCAGGATGTGATGAGCCGACATCGAGGTGCCAAACACCGCCGTCGATGTGAACTCTTGGGCGGTATCAGCCTGTTATCCCCGGAGTACCTTTTATCCGTTGAGCGATGGCCCTTCCATACAGAACCACCGGATCACTATGACCTGCTTTCGCACCTGCTCGACCTGTCCGTCTCGCAGTCAAGCGGGCTTGTGCCATTACACTAACCGTACGATGTCCGACCGTACTTAGCCCACCTTTGTGCTCCTCCGTTACTCTTTGGGAGGAGACCGCCCCAGTCAAACTACCCACCACACAGTGTCCTCATCCCCGATCAGGGGACCAAGTTAGAACCTCAAACAGGCCAGGCTGGTATTTCAAGGTTGGCTCCACGATGACTGGCGTCACCGCTTCAAAGCCTCCCAGCTATCCTACACAAGCATGCTCAAAGTTCACTGTGAAGCTATAGTAAAGGTTCACGGGGTCTTTCCGTCTAGCCGCGGATACACCGCATCTTCACGGCGATTTCAATTTCACTGAGTCTCGGGTAGAGACAGCGCCCCCATCGTTACGCCATTCGTGCAGGTCGGAACTTACCCGACAAGGAATTTCGCTACCTTAGGACCGTTATAGTTACGGCCGCCGTTTACCGGGGCTTCGATCAAGAGCTTCGCACGAATGCTAACCCCATCAATTAACCTTCCGGCACCGGGCAGGCGT
Organism: Marinobacter nanhaiticus D15-8W; assembly: GCF_036511935.1. Lineage (NCBI taxonomy): Bacteria > Pseudomonadati > Pseudomonadota > Gammaproteobacteria > Pseudomonadales > Marinobacteraceae > Marinobacter > Marinobacter nanhaiticus. Next base: position 3,250,776 of record NZ_AP028878.1, read on the forward strand.
CACACCCTATACGTCCACTTTCGTGTTTGCAGAGTGCTGTGTTTTTAATAAACAGTCGCAGGGGCCTGGTATCTTCGACCGGCTTCGGCTCCACCCGCAAGGGGCTTCACCTACACACCGGCGTGCCTTCTCCCGAAGTTACGGCACCATTTTGCCTAGTTCCTTTACCCGAGTTCTCTCAAGCGCCTTGGTATTCTCTACCTGACCACCTGTGTCGGTTTGGGGTACGGTCTCCCGTGACCTGAAGCTTAGAAGATTTTCCTGGAAGCAGGGCATCAGTAACTTCCCGCCCAATGGGCGGTCGTCATCAGGTCTCAGCATTAAGGGCCCGGATTTGCCTAAGCCCTCTGCCTACACCTTTAAACCGGGACAACCGTCGCCCGGCTTACCTAGCCTTCTCCGTCTCTCCATCGCAGTCACGCGAGGTACGGGAATATTAACCCGTTTCCCATCGACTACACCTTTCGGTCTCGCCTTAGGGGCCGACTCACCCTGCGCCGATTAGCGTTGCGCAGGAACCCTTGGTCTTCCGGCGTGCGGGTTTTTCACCCGCATTATCGTTACTCATGTCAGCATTCGCACTTCTGATACCTCCAGCAGACCTCTCGATCCACCTTCACAGGCTTACAGAACGCTCCCCTACCCCGCATACAATGTATGCAGCCGCAGCTTCGGTAACCAGTTTGAGCCCCGTTACATCTTCCGCGCAGGCCGACTCGACTAGTGAGCTATTACGCTTTCATTAAAGGGTGGCTGCTTCTAAGCCAACCTCCTAGCTGTCTTCGCCTTCCCACATCGTTTCCCACTTAACTGGTATTTAGGGACCTTAGCTGGCGGTCTGGGTTGTTTCCCTTTTCACGACGGACGTTAGCACCCGCCGTGTGTCTCCCGGATAGTACTCACTGGTATTCGGAGTTTGCATTGGTTTGGTAAGTCGGGATGACCCCCTAGCCGAAACAGTGCTCTACCCCCAGTGGCATTCGTCCGAGGCGCTACCTAAATAGCTTTCGGGGAGAACCAGCTATCTCCGGGCTTGATTAGCCTTTCACTCCGATCCACAAGTCATCCCCTGGCTTTTCAACGACAGTGGGTTCGGTCCTCCAGTGCGTGTTACCGCACCTTCAACCTGCTCATGGATAGATCGCCCGGTTTCGGGTCTATGTCCACCGACTAAATCGCCCTATTCAGACTCGGTTTCCCTACGGCTCCCCTAGATGGTTAACCTCGCCACTGAACATAAGTCGCTGACCCATTATACAAAAGGTACGCCGTCACACCCGAAGGTGCTCCGACTGCTTGTACGCATACGGTTTCAGGATCTATTTCACTCCCCTCACAGGGGTTCTTTTCGCCTTTCCCTCACGGTACTGGTTCACTATCGGTCAGTCAGGAGTATTTAGCCTTGGAGGATGGTCCCCCCATATTCAGTCAACGTTTCTCGTGCGCCGACCTACTCGATTTCACTAAACTCAGGTTTCGGATACGGGGCTATCACCCACTATGGCGGCACTTTCCAGAGCCTTCTCCTACCAGTTGTCTAGCTTAAGGGCTAGTCCCCGTTCGCTCGCCGCTACTGAGGGAATCTCGGTTGATTTCTTTTCCTCGGGGTACTTAGATGTTTCAGTTCCCCCGGTTCGCCCTGTACACCTATGAATTCAGTGCACAGTACCTGGCCGAAACCAGGTGGGTTTCCCCATTCAGAGATGCCCGGATCACAGCTTGTTTGCCAGCTCCCCGAGCCTTATCGCAGGCTTCCACGTCTTTCATCGCCTCTGACTGCCAAGGCATCCACCGTATGCGCTTAGTTGCTTGACTATATAACCCCAAACCAACTGTTTAATCTTCGTCTGAAACCGTCATGCCGCGCTGCAGTCTTCGTTCAGTCAGTTACATACGTGTGTATGCGCCTTCCTTCACTCAGCCTGCGCCTTGCCTGACGCCTTCAGCCTCGATTAAACCTGCCGGCAGCCTTTTGTCCTGCCAGCGGTTGATCCAAGATTAAGCAACCCAACGATTAACACCGGATAACGCTTGAAATCGCTATCATTGGATGGGCCATCTCGGAGATAAAGAGATGATCCATCCGGCTTGCAATCTTGTCCGCATTGTTAAAGAGCATGTCTGACCCAGTGATCAGAAAGAAGGGCTTCCGATTGTCATCAATCCGAAACGCTTGTTTCTGCACACTGACCGAAGCCAGGTCTTCGTAAAGTTGGTGGAGCCAGGCAGGATCGAACTGCCGACCTCCTGCGTGCAAGGCAGGCGCTCTCCCAGCTGAGCTATGGCCCCAGTAAAGCTGCCAAGAATTTTGTGAGGCAAGGCATCGAAGTGCGCCGCATAGCCTGCTATGCAAGTACTTCGATAACGCCGCATCACGAAATTCTGGTGGGTCTGGGTGGACTTGAACCACCGACCTCACCCTTATCAGGGGTGCGCTCTAACCACCTGAGCTACAGACCCAATGGTATGGGCCCGCTTAGACCCTATGCTCTCTTTCGGCTGACCAAGTAATTCGTGTGGGCTCTGACCGAAGCGTTCGGCTTCGTTTAAGGAGGTGATCCAGCCGCAGGTTCCCCTACGGCTACCTTGTTACGACTTCACCCCAGTCATGAACCACACCGTGGTGATCGTCCTCCCGAAGGTTAGACTAACCACTTCTGGTGCAATCCACTCCCATGGTGTGACGGGCGGTGTGTACAAGGCCCGGGAACGTATTCACCGCGACATTCTGATTCGCGATTACTAGCGATTCCGACTTCACGCAGTCGAGTTGCAGACTGCGATCCGGACTACGACGCGTTTTAAGAGATTAGCTTGCCCTCGCGGGTTCGCAGCCCTCTGTGCGCGCCATTGTAGCACGTGTGTAGCCCTGGCCGTAAGGGCCATGATGACCTGACGTCATCCCCACCTTCCTCCGGTTTGTCACCGGCAGTCTCCCTAGAGTTCCCACCATCATGTGCTGGCAACTAGGGATAGGGGTTGCGCTCGTTACGGGACTTAACCCAACATCTCACGACACGAGCTGACGACGGCCATGCAGCACCTGTGTTTGGGTTCCCGAAGGCACCCTTCCATCTCTGGAAGGTTCCCAACATGTCAAGGCCAGGTAAGGTTCTTCGCGTTGCGTCGAATTAAACCACATGCTCCACCGCTTGTGCGGGCCCCCGTCAATTCATTTGAGTTTTAACCTTGCGGCCGTACTCCCCAGGCGGTCGACTTAGTGCGTTAACTGCGCCACTAAGACTTCAAGAGTCCCAACGGCTAGTCGACATCGTTTACGGCGTGGACTACCAGGGTATCTAATCCTGTTTGCTCCCCACGCTTTCGCACCTCAGTGTCAGTATTGGTCCAGGTAGCCGCCTTCGCCACTGGTGTTCCTTCCTATATCTACGCATTTCACCGCTACACAGGAAATTCCACTACCCTCTACCATACTCTAGCCTGACAGTTCGAAATGCCGTTCCCAGGTTAAGCCCGGGGCTTTCACATCTCGCTTATCAAACCACCTACGCGCGCTTTACGCCCAGTAATTCCGATTAACGCTTGCACCCTCCGTATTACCGCGGCTGCTGGCACGGAGTTAGCCGGTGCTTCTTCTGTGAGTAACGTCAAGGCGAGCCCGTATTAGGGACCCACTTTTCCTCCTCACTGAAAGTGCTTTACAACCCGAAAGCCTTCTTCACACACGCGGCATGGCTGGATCAGGGTTGCCCCCATTGTCCAATATTCCCCACTGCTGCCTCCCGTAGGAGTTCGGGCCGTGTCTCAGTCCCGATGTGGCTGATCATCCTCTCAGACCAGCTACGGATCGTCGCCTTGGTAGGCTCTTACCCCACCAACTAGCTAATCCGACATAGGCACATCCAATAGCGCAAGGTCCGAAGAGCCCCTGCTTTCTCCCGAAGGACGTATGCGGTATTAATCCGGGTTTCCCCGGGCTATCCCCCACTACTGGGCAGTTTCCTATGCATTACTCACCCGTCCGCCGCTCGTCAGCGGGGAGCAAGCTCCCCCTGTTACCGCTCGACTTGCATGTGTTAAGCCTGCCGCCAGCGTTCAATCTGAGCCATGATCAAACTCTTCAGTTTAAATCATACGGGATCCGAAAATCCCAAATCATGCTCAAGACAAAACTCAATTTCGACGAGTCACTGTCTCGATATTTCGTTGCCGAAATACCTCAGCCAGCGCCCACACGAATTACTTGGTCAACTTTTTAAAGAGCTGGGCCGTTGCCCGATCAAGGCCGCGTATTCTACAGTGAACCGCTACCTTGTCAACCACTATTCTAGAACTTTTTCCGGCTCCAGACACCGTGGTTTCACGCTTCCCGGAACGTTGCGTTGTCGCCGTGTCCCTCAGAAGTGGTGCGCATTCTACAGACGCCTCAGAGGGAGTCAACGAATATTTTCAAAAACTTTGTTCGGTCTAAAAACTCACCTTGATAGCGGCAGCAGATTTACGCGCTTGCTCGCGGGCCGAATCAATATCCTCACCCTTGGCAAGCGCCACACCCATGCGGCGGCGACCTGCAATATCGGGTTTACCGAATAAACGAATCTGGGTATCCGGCGCAGCAAGCGCCTCCTCCAACCGATGGAAAACGGGCGCACGGGACTCCCCAGTGGGCAGCACAACGGCAGAAGCACTCGGGCCCTGTTGACGGATAGCTGCAACCGGCAGGCCGAGAATCGCCCGTGCATGTAACGCGAATTCCGACAGATCCTGGGAGACGAGCGTCACCAATCCCGTGTCGTGAGGGCGCGGAGACACCTCTGAAAAATAGACATCGTCACCCTTCACGAATAGCTCTACCCCGAAAACACCATAACCACCCAGACTCTCCGTAACCTTGTCGGCAATCTCCCGGGAACGCTGCAATGCAAGATCGCTCATCGGGTGTGGTTGCCAGGATTCACGATAGTCCCCGTCTTCCTGGATGTGGCCAATTGGGTCGCAGAAGGAAACACCACCAGCATGACGCACAGTGAGTAGCGTGATCTCATAATCGAACTCGACAAAGCCCTCGACAATCACACGCCCCTGTCCGGCGCGCCCGCCCTGCTGGGCATACTCCCAGGCGGCGTCAATATCTGACTCATGGCGAACGGTACTCTGGCCTTTACCGCTCGAACTCATAACCGGTTTGACAACCAGCGGCAATCCGATTTCCCGGACAGCCTCACGGTAGTTTTCCAGGGAATCGGCGAAACGATAGGGCGAGGTCGGCAACGATAGATCTTCGGCTGCCAGCCGACGAATGCCCTCGCGATTCATTGTCAGGTTAACCGCACGGGCGGTCGGGATCACCCGCACCCCTTCCTCTTCGAGCTTGACCAACTCAGGCGTTGCAATGGCCTCGATTTCGGGCACGACGAGGTGGGGTCTTTCCAACTCTATTACCCGGCGCAGTTCGGCGGCATCCAACATATTGATGACATGGCTGCGATGCGCCACCTGCATCGCCGGCGCACGCTCGTACCGATCCACCGCTATCACTTCCACGCCCAGACGCTGCAACTCGATAACGACTTCCTTACCTAATTCGCCTGAACCGCAGAAAAGGACGCGGAACGCCGACTCTGTCAGCGGGGTACCGATACTGACCATCTACAAATCCTCTTGAGTCAATAGCTGTGAAAACCAGGGTGGATAAAACCGACCTAGAGGGCGATTTCGTCCTCGCGCTGAATAACGAGCTTCATCACTTGCAGACGCTCCTCGTCACTCATCTGGCTCCAACGGGTAATCTCGTCGGCTGTACGCTGACAGCCAATACAAATATCGTTTTCATCCAGCGCGCATACGCTGACACAGGGCGACCGTACTGCTCCACTTCTGCTCATACCGTCAATCCAGGGCCTCAAATTCCTTGATATAGCGCTCTGCGTTCTGGACATAGTGAGCCGCACTCAACTCCAGCATCTTGCACTGGTTCTCGTTGAGCTCGCGCTTCACCTTACCGGGCGAGCCAACCACCAGCGATCCATCAGGCACAACCATACCTTCAGGAATCAGCGCGTTCGCGCCGATAAGACAATGCTTGCCGATCTTGGCCCCATTGAGGACCACCGCATTAATACCGATCAGGGAGTAGTCACCAATTTCACAACCATGAAGCATGGCCTTGTGGCCGACCGTTACCCCGCGTCCGAGGGTCAGGCGAACACCGGCATCCGTGTGAAGCACGCTACCATCCTGAACGTTCGATTCCGGACCAATCGTAATTAAATCGTTATCGCCGCGAATGACGACGTTAAACCAGATGCTCGACTTTTCTTGAAGCAACACCTTGCCGATCACCGTCGCATTATGGGCGATAAAATGGTCCTCGCCCTCGAGTGTCGGCTTAAGGTCTCCCAGTCCATACTTCATAGGCACCTCAACTTGGTGGTTCCAGCAGATCAATGCCGGCATCGTACACGGCGTTCAGGAAGTCAACCAGCACGACGGCCGACAGGCCCCAGATATGATATTCCTCCCACTCGTAACAGGGCACATAAAGCGTACTGCCCTGAAAGCCCAAGGCATCAGTTCGTAAACGGCGATCTTCCATAAAGAACGATAGTGGCACCTTGAAGATCGAATCGATTTCCGATGGATTGGCTTCAAGGGCGGCGCCATGAGGCACCACACCAACGTAGGGCGTTACCAGAATGCGATGGCGGGAAACCACCTGACTAAGGGTACCCACAACTTGAACCTGGGAAGGCGCCAAGCCGATTTCCTCATGAGTTTCACGCAAGGCTGTTTCTTCCAGCGAACGGTCGGTCAGATCACGCTTTCCGCCCGGGAAGGCCACCTGACCACGATGGGTTTTCAGGTGAGCCGCGCGTTGGGTCAGGATCAATTCAGGATCGGCAGTCCGGTCGGTGACCGGAACCAGGATACCCGCCTCTGGGTAATCCAATGCAATCTGTTGCGGCGTATGGCGGTCTAACCGCTTTTTGAAATGTTCAAGCAAAATTGCACGTCCTGTTATTGGAGCGGACCCTTATGGAATAAGTCTGTCGCAGGACAGTATTTATACCGTCCGAAAGGGCCGGAATATCGCATTAGCGGGTCGACGACGACGCGCGCCTCAGTATACTGGGATGATACAGAATTGAGGTGGCTAATGAATTATTGCAGTCATTGCGGCAAACCGGTAACCCATCGCATTCCTACCGGGGATAACCGCCATCGCTACGTGTGCGACCATTGCAACCGTATCCACTATGAAAACCCGAGGATCGTCGCCGGCACCATTCCGGTCTGGGGCGACAGGATTCTGCTATGCCGCCGTGCCATCGAGCCCAGACGGGGGTTTTGGACCCTTCCCGCAGGCTTCATGGAAAACTCGGAGACCACCCTCGAAGCCGCCGTTCGAGAAACGCTCGAAGAAGCCATGGCCGATGTTACGATTGACGGTCTCTACACGGTGCTGGACGTACCTCACATTGACCAGGTCCATATGTTCTTCCGGGCGACGCTGACGAATGGACATTATGGAGCCGGCGAGGAATCGCTCGAAGCCGAACTCTTCGGTCTCGACGAGATACCCTGGGAAGAACTAGCCTTTCCAACTATCCGCGAAACGCTTGAATACTTCGTCCGTGACAAGGCGGAAAATCACTTCCCTGTACGATTGGGAGATATCCGGCGCAAACTTGGCCAGTAAGTCGCAGCAAACAGCCCTACTCGAACGCCTCCATCCTGAACACATCGTACGCAGGCTCTTCATACGGATGAGCCTGCTTTAGTGCACCTATAGCCAGTCGGATCACATCATCCGTACAAACCAGTTCGACCTTGTATTCATCAACCTTTTCCACCGCACCTTGCTGCCCCAAGTATGGCCGGCTACCGTCAAGCGGGCGGAACTGCCCCTGCCCCCTGGTTTGCCAGGCACAGGAGTCATAGTCACCGACCCTGCCTGCCCCTGTCTCGAAGATCGCTTGCTTGGTTTGCTCAAGATGAGACTCAGGCACGAAATAGCATAACTTGTACATATCCACACCTCCTTGGCAGCGGCCGGTCAACCGGGATCGGATCGCCATACCGTTCACGAGTCGTCATTCTGGTACAAAAAACCGACAATATGAACAAAGAGGCACCACTTCAATCATTTGTATCAGTTACCCACAGAATCTGTGGATAACTCTGGGGAAAGTTTTTGGGAACATGGCTTGAAACCCTATGGTTACGGCATTCCCCTCAAATTGGCGACAAAATCACCGAATCATTTTTTTACTTTAATATCAGCAAGTTGACTTGTATGCATATTTTTTGGCCGAGATGTATGCGCTTTATACACCCGCCGAAGAGTCATCAAAAACAGATGTGCATAAAAACACGAAGTCAAGCAAAAATTTCGATTATAAAGGCCGTCGCCCGCCGCTTTTTTGACTATTATTTACACGAACTCTGGCAGTTTTTTGCCTTTCATGACAAGGACGTCACCATTGGGGATAAACCCGTAACGGGCGGTAACAATTATCGTTACCGAATGGAGCGAAGCACGACACACATAAAAAAGCCGACCAGGTTGCCGGTCGGCCTTCTTATTCAAGGGGTCCCAACTGGACCGAGAACAGCCCTCTCTGTCAACGGAGAGGTCAGAAACGACTATTCCAATACTTTACGGGCATTACGGAACAGCCTGAGCCAAGGCGCATCCTCGCCCCAGCTGTCCGGATGCCATGAATATTGCGCCGTGCGGAATACCCTCTCCGGGTGCGGCATCATGATGGTTACCCGACCGTCCTGGGAGGTCAGGCCGGTAATACCGCCAGCGGAACCATTCGGGTTGAACGGATAGCGTTCTGTCGGGTGCCCCTCGTTGCTAACGTAGCGCAAAGACACCAGTCCATTTTCCTGGAGCTGGGATGCATCCTCACTGGAGTGGAATTCCACCCGGCCTTCGCCATGGGCAACAGCGATGGGCATGCGTGAACCTGCCATCCCATCCAGGATCAGGGACTGTGACTCCTGAACCTCAACCATCACCAGACGGGCCTCGAACTGCTCGGACTCGTTCCTGACGAAACGTGGCCAGTGATCCGTGCCCGGGATCAACTCGTGGAGATTAGAAAGCATTTGGCAGCCGTTACAGACCCCCAGGGCCAGCGTATCCGGCCGGGCGAAGAAACCTGCAAACTGCTCCCGGACCCGCTCGTTGAACAGGATCGACTTGGCCCAGCCTTCGCCGGCGCCCAGCACATCCCCATAAGAGAAGCCGCCACAGGCAACCATCGCCCGGAACGTTTCCAGGGTGACACGGCCCGATAGCACGTCGCTCATATGCACATCGATCGCATCGAAACCGGCCCGGTCAAAGGCCGCCGCCATCTCGACCTGTCCGTTGACGCCTTGCTCACGCAACACTGCAACTTTTGGGCGAGCCCCGCTATTGACGAAAGGCGCAGCCACGTCTTCGCTCAAGTCGAACGTCAGGTTGACGTTCAGGCCCGGATCGGCCGGCGCCAGCAGGTTGTCGTATTCCTGCTTGGCACAATCGGCATTGTCCCGCAGGGACTGGATACGATAACTGGTTTCGGACCAGAGTCGCTGGTATTCCTCGCGGGAAGTATCGATGACCGACTGATCCCCAAAGGTAAATCGAATGCGGTCCGCATCGTTGAGGGAGCCGACGACAGCAGTGTGTTCGCCCAATCCGGCAGCCGTAAACTGCTGGAGGACGAAGGGCGTGTCCTCGCGGCGAACCTGGATGACCGCACCCAGCTCCTCGTTGAAGAGCTCCCGGGCGAACTGACTCGACTCTTCGGCCAGACCATCCAGCTTAATATCGATGCCAGTGTGTCCGGCGAAGGCCATCTCTACCAGAGTGGCGAACATGCCGCCATCGGAACGATCATGATAGGCCAGCAGCTTGTCATCAGTATTGAGCCCCTGGATAACAGCAAAGAACGCCTTGATATCCTCGGGGTCGTCAAGATCCGGTGCCACCGCCCCAACCTGGTTGTATACCTGAGCCAGGGCAGATCCACCTAAGCGGTTCTGGCCAGCAGCCAGGTCAATGAGGATCAGATCGGTTTCACCCTTGTCTGTGCGCAATTCCGGTGTCAGTGTCTTACGGACATTGTTAACCGGCGCAAAACCGCTGATGATCAGGGAAAGAGGCGCAGTTACACTCTTCTGCTCACCATTGTCCTCTTCCCAAACGGTCTTCATGGACATGGAGTCCTTGCCTACCGGGATAGTGATTCCCAGGGCCGGGCAGAGTTCCATACCTACGGCGCGCACAGTTTCGTATAGGTTTTCGTCCTCGCCGGGATGCCCGGCGGCCGCCATCCAGTTGGCGGAAAGACGAATATCGGACAGGTTCTCGATCGACGCCGCTGCCAGGTTCGTGATCACCTCACCCACGGCCATCCGGCCCGAAGCCGGTGAGTCGATCAACGCCACCGGTGTACGCTCCCCCATCGCCATGGCTTCTCCGGCCAGGGTATCGAAGGAGGACGCCGTCACCGCTACATCGCTGACCGGCACCTGCCAGGGCCCGACCATCTGGTCGCGGGACACCAGCCCGGTAATCGTGCGGTCGCCGATCGTAATCAGGAAGCTCTTGCTGCCCACTGACGGGAGCCGCAGGACCCGGCGCGCAGCATCATTGACGTCGATCTTGCGGGAATCGAAGATCGCCTTGGTAAAGGACGCACGCTCGACGCTACGGTGCATGCGCGGCGGCTTGCCGAACAGGACATCCATTGGCAAGTCGACGGGACGATCGTCGAAATAGGCATCCGACAGGGTCAGGTGCGACTCTTCGGTGGCTTCACCTATGACGGCGTAAGGGCAACGTTCGCGCCGACAGATCGCATCGAAACGCTCGATCTGATCCGGGGCCACGGCCAGGACATAACGTTCCTGGGATTCGTTACACCAGATTTCGAGCGGCGACATGCCCGGCTCGTCACTAGGGATATCGCGTAGCTCGAAACGACCGCCACGACCACCATCCTTGACCAACTCCGGCATGGCGTTCGAAAGACCACCGGCACCGACGTCGTGAATAAAGCTGATCGGGTTGGCATCACCTAACTGCCAGCAGCGGTCGATGACTTCCTGGCAGCGGCGTTCCATTTCCGGGTTGTCGCGCTGTACCGAGGCAAAGTCCAGATCCTCGTGGCTACTGCCGGAATCCATGGAAGACGCCGCGCCGCCGCCCAGACCAATCAGCATGGCCGGACCGCCCAGCACGATCAGCTTGGCGCCCACCGGGATATCGCCCTTTTCCACGTGGTCTGCGCGAATATTGCCGAGACCACCGGCGATCATGATCGGCTTGTGATAGCCGCGCACTTCCTCGCCGGCGGCACCGGGCGCGACCTGCTCGAAGGTGCGGAAATAACCGGCCAGGTTGGGGCGACCGAATTCGTTGTTGAAGGAGGCGCCGCCAATTGGGCCCTCGATCATGATGTCCAGCGGCGACGCAATGCGCTCCGGTTTGCCGTAGGGGGCCTCCCAGGGCTGAATATCATCAGGAATATTGAGGTTGGAGACGGTGAAGCCGGCCAGACCTGCCTTCGGCTTGGAGCCACGACCGGTCGCGCCTTCATCGCGAATTTCTCCACCGGCGCCCGTCGCCGATCCCGGATGTGGGGAAATGGCCGTCGGGTGGTTATGGGTCTCCACCTTCATCAGGATATGAATATCTTCGGGATGGTAACGATAGGTGCCATCCTTCGGGTCCGGATAGAAGCGACCGGCCCGCGCGCCACGAATGACAGCAGCATTGTCTTTATAGGCAGACAGAACCCCCTCGCTGTTCATCTCGAAGGTGTTCTTGATCATCGCAAACAGCGATTTCTCCTGGCCTTCGCCGTCGATATCCCACGAGGCATTGAAGATCTTGTGGCGGCAATGCTCGGAGTTCGCCTGGGCGAACATCATCAGCTCCACATCGACCGGATCCCGCTCGAGTCGGGTAAAGGCATCCACCAGGTAATCAATCTCGTCGTCGGCGAGCGCCAGACCTAATTGCTGGTTCGCTTCGACCAGCGCCGGACGCCCCCCACTCATCACCGGAATGCGATTGGGCGTACGCGGCTCTTCGCGATGGAACAACAACTCCGCGCCGCCCATCTCGTGAAATACCCGTTGGGTCATGCGGTCGTGCAACAAACTGGCAATCGCCTCGCGTTGCTCCAGCTTCAGCTTGCAATCGGCATGGATATAGAACGCCGTGCCCCGCTCAATACGCCGAATTTGACGCAGACCGCAGATGCGAGCGATATCGGTCGCCTTGGTCGACCAGGGCGAAATGGTTCCGGGCCGGGGTACCACAAGGAATAGCACGCCTTCGGCATCCTGGGTATCGGCCGTCGGCCCGTAGGTCAGCAAGCGGTTTAGGATCTGCTCGTCCTCTTCCGACAGGGCCTCGGGCAGGTCGACGAAATGCATGAACTCCGCATAGATGCTTGAGACTGCCGGCACCAGGGCCTGGACCTGGGACAGGAGTTTTTCGGAGCGGAAAAGTGAAAGTGCGGGGGCACCGCGGAGTTCCAGCATGGCAAAAACCTGTATCGCGCTGATCTGGGGTATGGGGCTGACACGAGCAACCCCGTTAAAAAGACGGGCGCAATGATACTGGAAACCGCGCCCCGGATACAGATTAGCCTGACGCCCAAATGGGCTAATCCGGCCAGCCATCCGCGGAGCGCCGCCGTCTGGGACCAATGACCTTCAACGGCTTGCGCAGCGTTCCTTCCGGTCTTTCATCCGACGTTTTCCGCCCACCAGAATTTACAGGCTTTTGCAGTGTTCGACGGATAGTTAATTGACCGGCACCCCCATTTTCGGGATTATCAGGAAACCACCTGATCGCCCGACGGCTGTTTGCACCCTAATCAGCATTATTACAAATTTTTAGTGTCGAAAATTCGTACAAAGCGTTCATAGTACGCGGTTCAGTTTGATGCAGTACGGCAAAACTGCGCGAACGTTGTAACCGGACACAGAAGAACAAGCGGGCGTGATCGAATTGTCCAGGGAGTTTGGACAGCAGCGCCGGACCAGCCTGCCCAGGCCGGATCTGCGCATGTAACTCGATCGGGACGGCATTGATCTGTCACAGACACGGCACGTACCGCGACGTTAGGAGACTAGGGATTTGTCAGTCGTATCCATCTTGAAATCATCCGGTCGAAGACCACTCTATGCAGCACTCGTGGTAAGCCTTGCCAGCGCGTTGACGGCCTGCTCGCGCCCGTCCACCCTGGAAGAGCTGCGCCAGGAAGGTGTACTGCACGTGATTGCCCGGCCCTCACCCTCGGTCTATTACGAGGGGCGCGAAGGCCCGACCGGCTTCGAGTACGAACTGGCCAAGCGTTTCGCCAACGAGTTGGGCGTGGAACTGCGTGTCCGCGAGGCGGAAGGAAACGGGCAGATTCTATCGGTGCTGGAAAAAGGTTATGCCCATATCGGGCTTGCCGGTCTCGCCGGCACGGTGCAGGCTACCGACGAATTCAAGACCGTACCCACCAGTCTGAAAGTCCAGTCCACGCTTATCTACAACCGCGATGCCGAATCCGCCAGCTCACCCGATGACGTGGGTGAGCGTGTTATTCACGCCGTAGCAAACAGCAATCATATCGAGCCGCTATCTGAATTGGTGAAAGCGCATCCCGGCCTGCGCTGGAAAAGCCACGAGGACATCGACACCGCCGGCATTCTCGAACGCGTTGAAAACGGTGAATTCGAGGTCGCCGTGGTCGACTCCACCGAGCTCGCGCTCAATCAGGTGTTCTTTCCGCACGTCAAGAAAGGCTTCGACCTGAATGAGCCCCAGCCCATTGCCTGGCTGTTCCCAGCCCAACAGGATGACAGCCTGGTGCAGGCGGCCCAGAAATTCTTCAATAAAATGCAGGCCAATGGCAGCCTCGCCCAGCTCAAGGAGCGTTTCTACGGCCACCTGGATCGACTGAACTATGTTGGCGCGCGGACCTTCGTCTATCACGTACGGAACCGTCTTCCGACCTATGAACTGTCGTTCCAGGAAACAGCTGCAGAATACAAAATGGACTGGCGCCTGCTTGCCGCCATCGGTTATCAGGAATCCCATTGGCGCCCCAACGCCGTCTCACCAACCGGCGTGAGGGGCATGATGATGCTCACGCGCAATACGGCGCAGTATGTGGGTATCGACAATCGTCTGGACCCCGAGAAAAGTATCGATGGCGGCGCCAAGTACTTCCAGATGGTGCACGACCAGATCCCCGACGACATTCCGGAGCCCGACCGCACCTGGTTTGCCCTCGCCTCCTATAACGTGGGCTATGGGCACCTGGAAGACGCCCGCCGCCTGACGGAAGACGCCGGCAAGAACCCGGATCGCTGGATCGACGTTAAAGAGTTCCTGCCCCTGCTTGCGCAGAAGGAGTGGTACACCAAGACGCGCTACGGCTATGCCCGTGGTCATGAGCCAGTCGTCTATGTGCAGAATATCCGCCGCTACTACGACGTACTGGCCTGGATGAAGCAGCCGATGTCGGCGAACGAGCAGCTGGCCCAATCGCCGGAATTCCCCAATCTTGACAGGGATGCAGACCCCATTGAGGCAACCCCGGCGGAAGCCCAGGACGTGCCCAAGTCATTATCCTTCGCACCGCCGACGCTCTGATTGCGTCACGGTGCGGATAGGTTACGAATCAGCGTCGATAGCCCTTTCAGTAAACCCCTCGCGCGAGCCACTCACGTCACCAGATCGTCATCGGGCTCTTCACGAGCCTCCAGCGCCCGCATACCCAAGCCAAAACGCCGCCGGCGAGCCTGGATTGCCCGATCGGCCCACTGCTGATCCGAAATATCCGTCATGCATTCTGGCCGCTGGAACACGCCACGCTGCTGCAGCTCACTTTCGATCCGGAGCGGGCCGTAACCCAGATCCATCCGCTGCCGGGCGTAGACATCCGCAAACCGGGCATCGTCGAGCCAGCCTTCCTCCTCGTACTCGTCCAGCACCGGGTCGATGACTTCCGGCATCAGCTTGCGCTGCATCAGTTTCAGGCGCAGCTCCTGCCGACTGTGCTCCCGCCGGGCGAGCAGTTTCAGCGCCACCGAACGGGCACGGTATTCAGGATCTTCTTTGGCGGCTTTCGATTGGCCGAGTGCCATGGCAGGCATCCATTTCTCTGAAGTAGTTCCTGGCACCTGACAATGCCACGCGGGCCTGTGCAGGGGCTCCCCAAAACGATTAGACTAACCCACCAGAAACGCCAGCGTCGATGGCGCAGGCGTGCGCTACGGCAGCCGGTCAAGCCCGCTGCAGACTTCTGACTTTTCTTCCAGGTCAGCAACTTGCCTCGTTTTGTTGGAATCGTGTTTATGGCGGCATTCATCAAGAAACTCTTCAAGAACAAGAAAACGGACAACGTTCCAAAACCCATGGACGTGAGCCGGCTGGATCCAGCCAACGCCAAGGACCTGGACACCCTGATCCAGGCTGCCCGACACGGTGAAACCAATGCCGTGCGCACGGCCGCTATCGAACAGATCAACCATATCCGTCACTTGATTCCGCTCTACACTGAGGCCTCGGCCAATATGCGCAGCCGACTGGCGCAGCGCATCAGCGACCTCTCCCAGGCAGAACCCCAACAGGTCAATGAAGCCCTTGAGGCGCTCAAGGATCCCCAGCAGCAGGCCTTGGTACGGCAACTCTGCCAAGGACAAGATGAAAGCGCGCAACAGGTTTCTGCGGATACTGAACCCAAACAGTTGTTGAGGCTGGCCATCGAAGGCAAGACAGCGGCTGTTCGCCTGGCTGCCGCCGAACGCATCGAAAAGGAAGAAGACCTCCAGGCCGTCCAGAAGGCGGCCAAAGGGCGCGATAAGGGGGTTTACCAAGCAGCCCGCAAAAAATTGCAGTCCCTGCGGCAGGCCCAGGAAAAAGCCGCTTCCGTACAGGCATCTATCGGCGACCTGATCCAGCAGATGGAGGAACAGGCACGCACGGAGAATATGCAGCTCTATGGCGCTCGGGTAGAAAGCCTCCAGAGCCAATGGAAAAACGTCGCTGGCGACGCATCGCCAGAGCAGCAGACCGCCTTCCTTTCGGCACTCGATACCTGCCGCCGTCGAATCCACGAAGCCGAACGGGCGTCGGCGCAGGAAGCGGAAAGTCAGCAGAAGGCCGAAGAGCGTACAGCGACCCTCGAACTCCTGCGCAGCACGTTGAACACCCTGGCGGCGGAGGTGCCTGAGCGCGGCCCGTCCCTCTCATCCCTGGACGCGCTGCAGAAGACCCAGGAAAACCGTTGGATGGAAGCAACGCGCGATACCGACGTGGGCAAGGCGGAGCAGAAGGAATACCAGGCCCTGATGCTCGAACTGCGCAATTACATCGGCGCGGTCCAGCGCCTGTCCGCCCAGCAGGAAACCATGGTCCGACTGGCGGAAGCCGAAACGCCTGACACTGGCGAACTGAAGCAGACCCTGAACGCGGTCGACTGGCCGGAGGGTTACGCTCAGCCGGAACAGCTCGAATCCCTCACTCGTAAGCTCGGCCAGGAAAAGCAATTGCAGAAGGCCCAGTCCAGCGACCAGAAAGCCCAGCAAAAAGTACTGGACGACCTGCTCGATCGACTGGCGCGATCCCTGGAACAGAACCTGTTCTCCGAGTCCCGCCAATTGCATAAGCAGGCACAGCATGCATTCAATGGACTCGATCACAAGCATAGTCAGGCGCGCCAGGCCCGACTGACGCTGCTCGGCCGACAATTGCAAGAGTTAGAAGACTGGCGCGGTTTCGCTACCCGGCCCAAGCAGGAAGAGCTTTGCCAAGCCATGGAGTACCTCGCCGAACAGCATATAGAGCCAGAAGCCAAGGCAGCGCGAATCAAGGAACTGCAGCAGGAGTGGCGTGATCTGGGAGGCTCTTCCGATCAATCCCTTTGGCATCGATTCAAGGCAGCTTCCGACGCGGCCTACGAGCCTTGCCAAGCTTACTTCGCCGCCAAGTCGGAGCTTAAGGAGGCCAACCTTGAAAAGCGCAAGGCGATTTGCGACCAGTTAGCCGAGTTCGCCAACAACGCCGATTGGTCCACGGTTGACTGGAAAGCGGTGGAACGCATCCATCGGGTGGCGCGCGAGGAGTGGCGTAGCGCATGGCCCGTGGACTTCAAGGCCAACCGCGGCCTGCAAAAGACTTTCGACCACCTGCTCAAACAGATTGAAGCACCTTTGAACGAAGAACGGCGCCGGAACGAAGCGCTCAAGCAATCCATCGTCGAGCGCGCCGAAGCCCTGATCGAGCATGAGCCTCTTAACGAGGCGATGGAACAAGCCAAGGAGCTACAAAAGGAATGGGAAGCGGTAGGTCTTACCCGTCACCGTGAAGATCGCAAACTCTGGCAGGCGTTCCGGGCCGCCTGCGATACCATCTTCGGCCGCCGCGACGCCCAGCGCGCGGAACAGGCCGCCGAAGACCACGCCGCGGTGGAACAGTTACAGCAGGCCATCAGCGCCAGTGAAACCGTGCGTACGGATGGCGATGTCGGCGTGGAGCAACTGCAAGCCCAGCTTCGCCAGCTTAACCAGACGCCGGTGCCACGCAAGCTACCCCGCGCCGTGAGCGACGCGCTCGACCATGAGAAACACGCCCTCAAAAGTCATATCCAGAAGGCCCTGCGGCAGAAACGTGCCGCCGATTGGCAGGCGCGTATTAACCGGTCCCTCGCGGAAACGGATGCGGCCAATACCGACGTCGTTCCTGGAGACCTCCCGTCGCCACGGGAAATCGCCGTGAGGCTTGAGATTGCCACCGGTTCCAGTTCTCCGGACGAGGACCAAGAGCTGCGCATGAAACAACAGGTCGAGCGTCTGGCCGCCGGTATGGGTGGTGCCACCACCAACACCGAAGACGAGATCGAGCGGCTGGTTACCTGTTGGTGTTCACAGTCCATCCCGACCAGCGAAGCCGAAGTCCTGATACCACGTTTGCACCGGGCCCTCGAGCACTGGAGAGGCTAAGCCCTGCCTCCGGAACCGCGGGCGGATTATTCCCGCTTGTGGTTCCGGACGAATTCCCGGGCGTCGATAACCCGTCGCCTCACCTTCTCCTTCATCTCCTCCATTTCCGGGTCCGCCAGATAGAACTTCATATCGATCGTGTGTCGATAGTAACGCGGCGGTAGACGATTCAGTGCCACACACATGACATCGATCAGGAAATCGTCCTCGTCACCCGGTTGACGGGTGGCTTCGACAGCCTCAGCCACAAGCCGTTCATAGAAGTTATCGATGGTATCGAGCAGGGACATGACATCTCGCCTCTTGCCAAATCAGAAATATCGTCTTGTATCGCCGTGATCTTCTGGCGCTGACACTATTTAGTTCGTCCAGTCACCGGACGCGCTATCTACAGATTAGAAGGGGGAGGCCGCATTGTCAGTTTGCTCGAGGGAACGCGACGATGATCCACGGCCGCTGAGCAGTTTCGTCAATGTAATTGGCAGGCGGTGCCATTACACGCCTGCAGACCGCGGGCTAAGGTGGCGGCTTGCAAGCGTCAACAACATGCACGAATGCTGACACCACTCGAATACTGACAACAACCGAATTCCGACAACAATAGACATCTAGTCTTTCAGTCCCGGCACAAAGAGGGAAAACCATGACCACAGACGCCTATATCTTCGATGCGGTGCGGACACCGCGGGGTCGCGGCAAGAAGGATGGCGCACTTCACAGCGTCAAACCGATCACCCTGCTCACGACGATCCTCAAGGCCTTGCAAGAACGTAACGACCTCGATACCGCCCAAGTCGACGACATTGTCATGGGCTGCGTTACCGCTATCGGTGACCAGGGCGCGGATATCGCCAAGACGGCTGCTCTCGCCGCACAGTGGGATGAAGTGGTGGCCGGTGTCACCCTGAACCGGTTCTGCGCCTCAGGACTGGAGGCCGCCAACCTGGCGGCAATGAAAGTTCGCTCCGGGTGGGAAGATCTGGTGGTCGCCGGCGGCGTCGAGGCTATGTCCCGGGTCCCCATGGGTTCGGATGGCGGCGCCTGGGCGAGCGACCCGGAAACCAACCTCAAGACTGGATTCATGCCCCAGGGAATCGGCGCCGACCTGATCGCGACGATCGAAGGCTTCAGCCGGGAAGAGGTGGACCGATTCGCCGTAAGTTCACAGAAGAAGGCCGCAGCCGCGTGGGAGAGCGGCCATTTCAAGCGCTCCATCATTCCGATTACCGATCAGAACGGCGTCATGATCCTGGATCGGGACGAACACGTTCGTGCCGGCACGACACTCGAATCCCTCGCGCAACTCAAGCCTTCGTTCCAGATGATGGGCGAAATGGGCTTTGACGGCGTGGCCCGTGAGAAATACCACTATGTGGAGAAGATCAACCACGTGCACCACGCCGGCAACTCCTCTGGCATTGTCGATGGCGCGACAGCCTTGCTGATCGGCAGTGAGGCCAAGGGTCGAGAATTGGGCCTTAAGCCCCGCGCCCGGATCGTCGCGACGGCCGTTACCAGTACCGATCCCACGATCATGCTGACCGGGCCCGCTCCGGCCACCCGCAAGGCCCTAAGTAAGGCAGGGCTCGACGTAAGCGATATTGACCTGTTCGAGGTGAACGAAGCCTTCGCCGCAGTGGTCATGCGCTTCCAGAAAGAGCTTGGTGTACCGGACGACAAGGTCAACGTCAATGGCGGCGCCATCGCCATGGGTCATCCGCTGGGCGCCACCGGCGCCATAATCCTCGGAACCCTGATGGATGAGCTGGAGCGGCGTCAGAAGCGCTACGGGCTCGCAACTCTCTGTGTCGGTGGCGGCATGGGTATCGCCACCATCATCGAACGCTGTTGAGCCGGGACAGAAAAGGATCGAACCATGACTGCTATTCGTTACGACATCGACGACAAGAATATCCTGACCCTCACCATCGACATGCCCGGCCAGTCCGCCAACACCATGAACGCCACGTTCCGCGACGCGCTGACGGATACCGTGGCCAAGGTCGAAAAAGACCTCGATTCCCTGAAGGGCATCATCCTTACGTCCGCCAAGAAGACGTTCTTCGCCGGCGGCGACCTCAACGAACTGTATAAGGTGACGCCCGACCAGGCGGCCGAATTCGAAACCATGGTCGATGGTTTGAAAAGCCAGATGCGTTTCCTGGAAACCAGCGGCAAACCTGTTGTGGCAGCGATTAATGGCTCCGCCCTGGGCGGGGGGCTCGAACTTTGTATGGCCTGTCACCATCGTGTCGTCCTGGACCACGACAGCATCCAGCTCGGTCTGCCGGAAGTGACACTGGGGCTGCTGCCCGGCAGTGGGGGCACACAGAGACTGCCGCGTATGGTCGGGCTCGAGGCTTCTTTCCCCTACCTGATGGAAGGTAAGAAGGCCAACCCAAAAGCGGCGCTGAAGCTTGGCATGGTCGATGCGCTGGCCAGGGATACCGATGACCTTATGTCTCAGGCCCGGGCATTTATAGAGGCTAACCCCAGCTGCCAACAACCTTGGGATAAGAAGGGTTTCAGGATTCCCGGCGGCGGGCCACAGCATCCAGCCATGGCCCAGAAACTCGCCATTGCACCAGCGATGCTGAAACAGAAAACCAAGGGCTGTTACCCCGCCCCGGAAGCCATCCTTTCTGCTGTAGTCGAAGGCGCCCAGGTGGACTTCGATAACGGCTCAAAGATCGAAACCCGCTACTTTACCCAACTGGTCGTGGGTCAGGTTGCCAAGAACATGACCGGCACCTTCTGGTTCCAGCTCAACGCCATCAAGGCCGGCAGTAGCCGACCGGCAGGCGTCGAGCCGGCGAAGTTCGCCAAAGTCGGCGTTCTTGGAGCCGGAATGATGGGGGCCGGTATCGCCTATTCCACGGCAATCCGGGGCATCGATGTGGTGCTTAAGGACGTCTCAGTGGACAACGCCGAGAAAGGTAAGGCTTATTCCCGCAAGCTGCTGGACAAGAAAGTCAGCCGCGACCGTATGGACGATGCCGGGCGGGAAGCCGTACTCAGCCGGATCAACGCGACGGACGCTGCCGAAGACCTGGCTGGTTGCGACTTGATCATCGAGGCGGTGTTCGAGGACAGCGACCTGAAAGCCAACGTGACCCGGGAAGCTGAGCAGAAACTGGTGGAAGGCGGACTGTTCGCCTCCAACACCTCGACAATCCCGATTACCCAACTCGCCAGGGCATCGGAGCACCCCGAGAGGTTTATCGGTCTCCACTTTTTCTCGCCGGTGGACAAGATGCAACTGGTGGAAATCATCGCCGGCGAACAAACCTCGGACGATACGCTGGCCCGCGCATTCGACTACGTCCAGCAGATCGGCAAGATTCCTATCGTGGTCAACGACAGTCGCGGTTTCTTTACCTCACGAGTATTCGGCACCTTCGTCAACGAAGGGGTTGCCATGGTGCGGGAGGGTATCCACCCGGCCAGCATAGAGAATGCCGGCATCCTGGCGGGTATGCCGGTCGGCCCATTAGCCGTCTGCGACGAAGTGAGCCTGACCCTGATCCAGCACGTCCGCAACCAGAGTCGCAAGGATATTGAAGCCGCCGGGAAGTCCTGGACGCCACACCCGGCCGAAGCGGTCATCGACCGCATGGTGGATGAGTTCAATCGCAAGGGCAAAGCTGCGGGCGCCGGTTTCTACGACTATCCTGAATCGGGCAAGAAGCAGATCTGGCAAGGTTTGGTAAACACCTTCACCAATCACGAAAAAGCCGCCGCGACGGACTTGCAGACCCTCAAGGATCGCTTACTCTTCATCCAGTCCATCGAGACCGTACGCTGCCTCGAGGAAGGTGTCCTAAGAACGGTGGAGGACGCCAACATCGGCAGTATCTTCGGTATCGGTTTCGCCGCCTGGAGCGGTGGTGCTATCCAGTTCATCAACCAGTACGGGGTCCGCGCCTTTACAGAACGGGCCAGAATACTGGCTGAGCAATTCGGTGAGCGCTTTGCGCCACCCAGGCTGTTGCTGGAAAAAGCGGAACGCAATACGCGTTTCGAATAACCCCTGGAATATGCTCCAGGTCAATAGGCGAACGGTCCCCAGACTGTAAGACAGGACTCACGCTTGAGCCTATAATCAGTCACCTGGAAGCGGCTAATGCCGGGGTTCGACGACGGAACCCCGGGCTTTATTTCATGTCATAAATTTGTCCTCAATATGGACAGATTGTCATGCCCTTGCCATTCACGGCCGGTAGCAACCGACTCCCCGCTTGCCTACAATGAATTCAGTTGCCTCGGTTTTTCGATGGGTCTGCCTGCCGGATACCGTATGCGCTTAGCAGTAAGCCAGCGTATGGCTAGAACCTTCACTTATATAGACTGACTGACATGCCAATGATGATCCGCAAGCCTAACTTCTCTCGCCTTCAGTCTGCCGGCGTAGCCCTTGCCCTGGGACTGATGGTCACATCAACCGCTGGTCTGGCGGCTCTGGATAAAGAGGCGGAGAAGGCTTTCGAGCCCGTGTCTCCGACCATCGATCAGGCCCGGGCGAACATCCTGATTTCCCGTCAGCTTCAGTTCACGCATTTCATGGACCAGCGAATCGATTCCGAGCTATCCAAGCGCGTTTTCGATGCCTACCTGGACCAGCTCGATAGCCAGCGCATGTATTTCCTGCAAAGTGACATCGATCGTTTTTCGCCCTGGCGCACCAAGCTTGATTCGGCCCTGAAGACCGGCCAACTCGATCCGGCCTTCCAGATTTACAACCTTTACCAGAAACGAGTGATCGAACGGCTGGACCACGCACTTGAGTTGGTCAACGACGGCATCGATGAGTTTGAGTTCGACAGCGAAGATCGACTGCAGCTGGATCGTGCTGAAGAGCCTTGGGCATCCGATAAGGAGGCGCTGGACGCGATATGGAGACGGCGAATCAAGAACGCTATTCTGGCGCAGCGCCTGAATGGCAAGGACGACGAGGAGATCGTCACCTCCCTGACCCGCCGCTATGAAAGCCAGCGCACGCGCGCCCTCCAGGCACGAAGTGAAGACGCGTTCCAGAGCTACATGAACGCCTTCGCTGGCCTCTGGGACCCGCATACCTCCTATTTCTCGCCGCGCACCTCCGAGAACTTCAACATCAACATGAGCCTCTCCCTGGAAGGCATCGGGGCGGTGCTGCAGTCCGACAACGAATACACCAAAGTGGTTCGTCTCGTACCCGGCGGCCCGGCTTCCAAGCAGGGGCAGCTCAAGCCTGCGGATCGTATCGTTGGCGTTGCTCAGGGCAAGGATGAGGAGTTCACCAACGTTGTCGGCTGGCGGCTGGATGAGGTCGTCGACCTGATCCGCGGCCCACGTGAATCGGTGGTTCGGCTGGAGGTGATCCCTGCCAGCGCTTCCGACGAGACCGTAACCCGTACCATCGCCATCACCCGTGACGAGGTCAAGCTGGAAGAGCAGTCCGCCCAGAGCGACATGATCGAACTCGAAAGGAATGGCAAACCCTATAAGGTGGGTGTCATCGACATCCCTACTTTCTACGCCGATTTCCAGGCCATGCAGGCGGGCGATCCCAACTACAAAAGCACCACGCGCGATGTGCGCAAGTTGATCGACAACCTGAAAGGCAACGGTATGGAAGGCCTGGTGATCGACCTTCGTAACAACGGCGGTGGCGCGCTCCAGGAAGCCAGCGACTTGGTGGGCCTGTTTATCGATGAAGGTCCCACCGTACAGATCCGTAATGCCGACAACGATGTCAGCGTGCTCACTGATGAAGATCCGTCGGTCGCATACTCTGGGCCATTGGTGGTGCTGGTAAATCGCATGAGCGCCTCCGCATCCGAGATCTTTGCCGGTGCGATACAGGACTACGGCCGTGGACTCGTGGTCGGCTCACAAACTTTCGGCAAGGGAACCGTGCAGGCGGTACGCCCGCTCAACCACGGTCAGCTCAAGATCACCCAGTCCAAGTTCTACCGGGTGTCCGGCGGCTCCACCCAGCACAAGGGTGTTATTCCTGACATCACCATCCCAACCCGTATCAACAAGGAAGAGATCGGTGAAGACGCCTTGGACGGTGCCCTGCCCTGGGACCAGATCGAAGCCGTACCCCACGCCCGTTACTTCGATTTCAGCGGTGTGATCGATGAGCTTCGGCGTCGCCATGAAGACCGTTTCGCCGAAAGTCCGGAATTCCAGTTGCTGGAAGAGGAAATCGAGCTGCTCAACACCCAGCGCGACCGTGAATGGGTCAGCCTGAACTATGGCGAACGCGAGACGTACCAGGAGCAACTTGAATCTCGCCAGCTGCACATCGCCAATGCACGTCGCCAGTTGGAAGGAAAAGAGCCCTTCGAAGACTGGAAGGCCCTGGAGTCCCATCAGGAAGCCGAGGCGGCCGATCCCGATGGGGACGACAAACTGGACTTCATCGTACGGGAAGGCGGCCATATTATGGCTGACATGTTGGAACTGGATTCCCGTATGGCGTCGATGATCCATCCAGAGCGTATTACTGCCCAGGCCCGCAATACCTCGGAGAAGTTCTAGGCGGAATCGTTATCCGTAATGGCTGCTTTTTATACGTAATGGGGTTCTTTATGGACAATAGCGCCCTTTATCTTTACTGAAACCGGGCACGGAAGCCTCCGATGACCAGCGACAACGAGAGCGACAACCCAAATCCGATCGAGAGCGAAGCCCGCAAGGCCCTCGCTCTCGAAAGTCTGCTGATGGACACGCTCCATGCCATCCAGTCCATGCGGCAGGCGGAAGCGTTGGGCGTCCCCCCGCTCACAGGCACCGAAGATGCCAGCAAGTCAGCTAAACCGGAGAAACCCGACGACAACACCGAGGACTCCCTGGTTGACCGCCTTTCCGATCTGACCGGTTCTGCCTTCCGTTTCGCCCTGCGCACGACCGATGCTTCGATGCGGGCGGGTCGGGCGCTGCTCAAGTCCCAGGACCAGCTTCGCATGATGCTTGCAGCGGGGGATTCCCTGAAAGACATCCGCGAAGTGGCCGGTCTTACACTGAACGAAATGGCCGATGCTCTCGACCTGCGGGACAAGAACTTCCTGGAAGCGGTCGAGAACGGCACAGCCACCCTCTCCTTCGAACTGATCCTGCGGCTGGCTGCGCTGGTCGCCCGCAACGACCCGATTCCCTTCATCCTGCGCTATACGCGCAACTACAATCCGGAAGCCTGGCAGGTACTGAACGACTGGGGTGTTGGCCGCTTACCGCTTCAGTTCGAGCGAGAGCGTCAGTTCATC
Organism: Marinobacter nanhaiticus D15-8W; assembly: GCF_036511935.1. NCBI lineage: Bacteria > Pseudomonadati > Pseudomonadota > Gammaproteobacteria > Pseudomonadales > Marinobacteraceae > Marinobacter > Marinobacter nanhaiticus. The sequence continues at coordinate 3,276,002 of NZ_AP028878.1, forward strand.
AATATCTTTCGCGGCCACGACGAGGCGCGAAAACTCTCCGACGAGGGTTTCGAAAAGGTTCTGGAGTTCACGCGTCGTAGCTTCGAAATGTCCCTGCATTTTGTAGCTGAGCAGGAGATGGAAGTCGAAAAGATCCGCGCCGAGACGATCAAACCCACGGAAGACCCGGGCAAGCCCGAACCGACCTCACGACGCGATGCCAGTGTCAATAAGACGAAAGCGCGAAAGGGTTCTTCAAGCAGAAAAAGGGGCTAACGGAAGCGAGCCAGCATCAGTCGGAACGCCAGAGGCTTTTCGCCATGCCCGAATCAGACGTAGGGAATCAGCGACTCTCCGTACAACGCCAATTCCTCCAGCAACTGCCGATCACGGGCACTGAGTTCCTCATCTTGCAAGCGCTGCTGAATGCCCGCAAAGTAGCCCTCCAATGAACGCCATCCCGATGTCGGCTGCATGAGACGCTGCTGACGGAACTGCTCCCAGCGCTCCTGTTCCTCTGCTAGCAGGGTTTGCGGGTAATTCCTGGCACGGTAGCGGAACACCATTTCCTCCAGCCGCGGATCATCGAATGCCGGCACCGCCTCCCCCATCAGATCTACCGGCTGCAGCAGCAACTGGTCCAAACGTTTGCGGTCTGCCGGTGTCAGGAAACCACCGGCGTAAAGCTGCTCGTCCGGGTCGGTCAGGTCGCCCGGTCCGTTATCCTGCGGCTGGAAAGCTTCCGCGATACGCTCGGAGATGCCTGGCGCCTGACGCAGCTTATGGAGGTTGTCCCGCAGCACATCGCCATCCAGTTGCAGGGCATCCAGGCGCTCGGGCGAAAGGGACTTGAGCATGGTCGCCGGCGCGAGCACCGGGCATTTATTAAGATGCACCGCCTTGAGCGGGAACCGCATGGTCCCCTCGCCCAGGTCCGCCTGTGAGGTGAATACACGATTGCGGATCTCTTCGGGCGAAGCCTCGATCAGCTCATCAGGGTCATGGCGTAAATCGTAGACAACGACCGCGTTACGATTGACCGGGTGTTGGGCCACAGGCGCCACCATGGCGCAACAGCCGATGGTCGCCGGATACTTGCTGGAAACGTGGAAAACCGGTTTGAAGGTCGCCAGGTCGAGCATGGCACGGGCCGAATGCTTGTCCTTGTGTTCCAGCACGTACTGAAAGAGTTTCGGCTGCTTGTCGCGAATCAGTCTTGCCAGCGCGATGGTTGCTTCCACGTCAGACATGGCATCGTGCGCCGCCTCATGGGCGATACCATTGGCAGCGGTCAGCTCTTCCAGCCGGAAGCTCGGGGTACCGTCTTCCTTCATAGGCCAGTTGATCCCCTCCGGACGCAGGGCATAAGTCAGCCGCACCATATCGATAATATCCCAGCGGGAATTGCCGTTCTGCCATTCACGGGCATAGGGATCGCGGAGGTTGCGATACAGGGTATGGCGGGTGACTTCATCATCGAAGCGTAGGCTGTTGTACCCCACCGCACACGTGCCGGGCTGGTTGAAGGCGTCATGGATAAGGCCGATGAACTCGGCCTCGGGATAACCTTCAGCCCGTGCCTGCTGGGGCGTGATACCGGTGATCAGACAGGCAACCGGATCGGGGACATAGTCTTCGGTCGGCTGGCAGTATATGACCAGCGGTTCCTCGATGACGTTGAGGTCGGCGTCGGTGCGCACGCCAGCAAACTGGGACGGCCTGTCATGGATCGGATCGGCACCGAAGGTTTCGTAGTCATGCCAGTAAAAACTCTTGATCACGCCGCACAGACCTCAGCAGATTATCCCGTCAATGGCTGCCGAGTGTACCAGACAGACGCCAGGCGCCCCAGTCCAGGCGGCCTTCGTGTAGATGAGCTATCAGTCGAACTAGAACAGCCCCAGACCGCGATCGATATATTCTGTCCTTGCCCGGGGGATACCCTGCTCCAGTGTCTGGAGATCCAGCTTCATGGCCGTCGGAACGTTGAAGAAGACGCCAGCCGCCGCGTCGATAGGCGTACCGCCTTCCGTATTGCTCTGCCACTGGACAGCGTCTTTCTGGAAGGCGATGAATAGCTCCTGGGCATAACCCACGCTACCGTCCTCGTTCCGGGTGCCTATATCGAGCGTCTTGAAATTGCTGAGCGCACTACACTGGACACCGGCACTGCAATCGGTAGCGGCGTCATCGAGTCCGATGTGCGTCGCTCGGCTATGGGTAGCCGTCCCGGTGTTATCAAATAGCCGGGCGGCAACCACGTTCCCGGAGCCGTCCTCCAGATTTATTCCCAGGTTACCGGAAAAACTCGCTATATCGCCGGATAGTGTCCCTCGAGCCTGGTTCAGCCCCATGCGAAAACCAATAACCTCGCCTTCCTGCTCCGCCAGCTCGAAATAAGGATTGGAGCCCACGAAAGGTACGATCTCGTTGAGCGCATAGGTCTGGCCATCGAGCTGAATCCGGGTCGCATCGTTCGAGATATGGCCGAGGGACAATTGGGCTATCTGCACGTCGGAACCATCACTGGTCTCACCCAACACCACATTGTCGATGTTGGTCTGGATTTCCGCGTCCAGTCCCAGGGTGACCCGGGTGAAACGGTTGGCCTGGGTTCCATCCACATCCACTGCGATCATGGCCTGCCCGCTCACGCGTCCCATCTCTTCTTCACTAATGGGTTGCAGTTCAGCCCGGGCCGTTGTCGATAGCACCAGTGTCGAAAACACCAATGTTGCCAACGTCGGGCTGAACGGAGCCGGGGCCACGCATTTCAGCGTTTCCCTGTTCATGGTTATCGTGTCTCTGAGTGAATTTGACTGCGACTACAGTCACTGCATACACCGCGGCCATCGTTATTGTTGTTCGGTGCCGCCATTGCAGTTTTATTATTTGCTTGTGGGGCGACTATAAAAGGGCAGTTCGGCAACAAAAGTGAGAGCTGTCACATTAGGCCAAGCCAGCAACAGCCAGGCTCGCAATTTGTGAAGAACGTCTTACATTTGATTACATTCACGCAAGAGAGCCGGTGTCGGCCTAGGTAGGTATGGGTTTTGGGGAAGATTTGATCTTATTTTTCAACGCATCTGCCGCATCGCCGGATCGGCACTGCTAGACTGTGGGAAATGTCCAAGAGCCTGATCCATGAGCTTTCGCATCCTTATTTGTGATGACTCCTCCATGGCCCGCAAGCAAATGGCTCGGGCCCTGCCGAAGAACTGGTCCGCCGATATCACATACGCGGAAGATGGAGAGAAAGCCCTGGCTATCATCCGTCAGGGCGAATGCGACCTGATGTTCCTCGACCTCAACATGCCCGTGCTGGATGGCTATGGTGTGTTGGAGGCTGTGGCCCGTGACGACCTGCCTGTGATGACCATCGTGGTGTCCGGCGACATCCAGCCCCAGGCACGGGAACGGGTGCGTAAACTCGGCGCAATGGATTTCATCCGCAAACCGACCGACCCCGACAAGATCCAGCAGATCCTGGAGGATTTCGGCCTCTACCGCAGCGACGAGCTCGATGGCGAGGACCTCGCCCCAAGCGTGGCAGAGCAGGACGTCAAACTCGACCTGACCGCTTATCTGCAGGAAATGTCCAACGTTGCCATGGGCCAGGCCGCTGACCTGCTCGCGCGGCTGCTCGATGTTTTCGTCAAACTACCGGTACCTCGTGTCGCCACCCTGGCCCAGAGCGAATTGTCCATGGCTTTAACCGCCGTATCGTCGGGCGAGAGTTACTCCGCGGTGTGCCAGGGTTTCAACGGCGCGGGCGTCGCTGGTGAGGCGTTGTTGCTGTTTTCCGATGCCAGCTTCGACGATATGGCCCACCTGCTGCGCTACGAAGAAGAGAACCGCAACGCCCTGGAAGTGGAAGTCTTGATGGATATGTCGAGCATCCTGTTCGGCGCATTCCTGAAGGGGCTCGGCGATCAGCTCGATCTGCGGTTCGGTCTCAGTCATCCGACTGTCCTCGGGCAGCACCGACAGGTCAGCGAACTGCTGGAATACCATCAGGACGGCGACCAGCAGTTGCTGTGTATCGAGATCAACTACGCCATCGAAGACCATAATGTGGTCTGTGACCTATTGATCCTGCTAACGGCGGATTCCCGCCCCCACCTCGAAAAAGCCATCGCCTACTTGACGGAGTAACCCATGGCAGTCAACGAATCGGACATGCTGGAATTCCACTGGCTGATGGATATGCTTGAAACCGTGGAAGTGGGCCTGATCGTGATGGACGCGGATTACCGCGTGCTGGTCTGGAACGGTTTCATGGAGAACCACAGCGGGATCACGGCATCGCGCATCAAGGAGAAGAATCTGTTCGAGTACTTCCCGGACCTGCCCGAACGCTGGCTCAAGCGCAAGGTGGAATCTGTACGACTGCTCAATACCCGTGCCTTCACCACCTGGGAACAGCGCCCTTACCTGTTCCATTTTCGCAATACCCGCCCGATCACCGGCACTGCGCCCTACATGTACCAAAACCTGACTATCAGTCCCCTGTCCGGCGCGGACGGCAAGGTTCGGCTGGTCTGCCTCATGATCTACGACGTCACCGACTTCGCGGCCAGCCGCCAGGCCCTTGAAAGGGCCAACGACCAATTAACCCAGCTCAGCGAAACCGACCGCCTTACCGGCCTGCTCAACCGCGGTACCTGGGAAAACCTTTTGGAAGCAGAGTACGAACGTTGCCGTCGCTACGGCAACGAATCGGTGCTGGTGATGTTCGACATCGACCATTTCAAGGCTGTGAACGACACATATGGCCATGTGGCCGGCGACGAGGTCATCCGCAAAACATCGGCCATACTCCAGGCCAGCCTGCGTCATGCCGATCTGGCTGGGCGCTACGGGGGGGAGGAGTTCGGCATCATCCTGCCGGAAACCAGCGTCGAGGGCGCGACTGCGATGTGCGAGAGAATCCGCAGCACCATTGAGCAAACACCGGTGGATACGCAGGATGCGTCGATTCGCTACACAATCAGCATGGGCGTTGCGCCGATACACAATGCGCTTGAAGCGCCTGTCAAATGGATCGAGGCGGCCGATTCAGCACTCTATGCCGCCAAGGAAGGCGGCCGAAACCAGGTGCGGATAGCCGATGCCCCGCACCCGGGATAACCGCACTACATGATCAACTTCCGAATGAACGAACCGGGCGTGCAACCAGTTCGTTCACACTCCGCTCGTACAACTCATCATGCTCCTCGGCGTTGGTGATGCAGAGCCCCATATCCCGCAACAGGCCATCGGCTACGTCATAGACCCAGCCATGAACAGACAACTGCTGCCCGCGCGCCCAGGCTTCCTGCACGGTTGCTGTTTGGCAAACGTTGCGCACCTGCTCGAGTACGTTGAGTTCGCACAGGCGGTCCACCTTCTCGCTCTCGGTCGGTAGCTCATTCAATACCGGGGTGAAGTGATCGCGCACATCCTGTACATGACGTAGCCAGTTATGGATCAGACCGAACCCCTCGTTCTTGAGCGCGGCCTTGACGCCGCCGCAGCCGTAATGGCCAACGACCATCACATGCTTTACCTTGAGCACGTCGACGGCGAACTGCAGCACGGACAGGCAGTTGAAGTCGGTATGCACCACCACGTTGGCAACATTGCGATGTACGAAAAGCTCGCCGGGCATAAGATCGACAATCTGGTTAGCCGGTACTCGGCTGTCGGCGCAGCCGATCCAGAGGTACTCGGGGGCCTGCTGATTGGAAAGACGTTCGAAGAAGCGTGGATCCTCTTCCTTGATTTTGTCTGCCCACGCTTGGTTACTTTGGAATAGATGGTTCAGGCGTCGCATAATCCCATTCTCTCTAGAGCCACAAAGCAGCCCCGGCCGCAAGTTGGCCGAGCCCGCACGAAAGTTCGCCGACCCCGTCACATCGGAGCCGGCGTCCCGATTGAACTTCAATAGACCGCCAAGGGCAAGTCGAGTCAGTGGTCTGCATCATCCAGGGGAGAATGCATGGATGACTGGGCCAGGTCCAACAGCTCCCTCAGTGCTACTGAGAACATGGCATACTCCGGTTCCCTTGCGCTGCGCAGTTCGGACAGCATCGACTCCCAACGACTGACCAACACATCATGCCGTGACATCCAATCGTCAATGGCTTCGCTCACTTCCAGATCCTTGCCGCTACGCCGCAGTACGCCGGTGGTCAGGGCCCGCTGTTGCCAATCGAGGTCCTCACGGAAGCTTTCCCGCGCCAGCGCTTCCCAATGGGATGTCGGCGACAGGCGCGCGACGGCACCGGCAAACCAGTTGAGATTAAGCTCCTCTCCAAGGCGATAATACAGGTTCGCCACTTTCTTGAGGGGTACCTTGGTGGTTTCGTGAGCCTCGATGATGCCCAGCGCCGAGTACAGGTATGAGGTGCCGGCAACGACTCCGGCCACATCCTTCGGAATGGATTTCTCCACCAGATCGTTAAACTGCTTCTCCCAATCCTTACGAGATTGCTCGCCCAGGTACTCCGGCAGTTGGGCGATGATATCCGATAGCGCTTTGGCGAAACGGTCCATGTGGGACTGTATATTGAGCTCGCTGCGCCGGTTGCGCAGCAGCCAACGCACCGCACGGCGTACCAGGCGGATCAGTTCGTTCATCAGTTCCAGTTGGAGTGACGCCGGCACCTTGTAGTCCAGCTCCTCGATCTTGTCCCACCATTCGTCCAGCCGATAGACATCGCGCGCGATAATCCAGGCCATGGCAATGGCGGAGACCGACGCGCCGGTGGACTGCCGCAAACGATCAACAAACGTAATCCCCATGTGGTTGACCATATCATTGGCAATCTGGGTAGCGATGATCTCTCGGCGCAGCTGGTGTTCTTCCAGTTCCTTGCCGAATTTCTTGATCAGTGCATCGGGAAACACCTTGTGCATCTCCGACGACAATCCCGGCTCGTCCGGCAGATCGCTTTCAACCAATAGCTGCTTGAGATCCGCCTTGACGTAGGAAATCAGTACGGACAACTCCGGCCGGGTCAGCCCCTGTTTCTTGACCTTGCGGTCGGCCAGGGTCTCCTCGTCCGGCAGGAACTCCAGTTCGCGATTGAGCTTGCCGGCAGATTCAAGGTTGGCCATCAGGCGACGGTACTCTTCAAGCCGAGCCGTCGCACCCGTATTGGCGATACTGATCGCCTGGGTCTGGCGGTAATTGTTCAACAACACCAGATCCGATACGTCGTCGGTCATCTTCTCCAGCATGTTGTTACGCTGTTTTTCGGTCAGGTCGCCGGCCGCCACTACGCGGTTGAGGAGGATCTTCATGTTGACCTCGTGGTCAGAGCAATCCACCCCTCCGGCGTTGTCGATAAAGTCCGTATTCAGGCGCCCACCATTGAGGCCGAATTCGATGCGACCCAACTGGGTCATCCCCAGGTTGCCACCCTCGCCGACCACCTTGCAGCGCAGCTCCTTGCCATTGACCCGGAGACCGTCGTTGGCCTTGTCGCCCACATCGGTATGGGTTTCCTGGGAGCCCTTGACGTAGGTACCGATACCACCGAACCACAGCAGGTCCGCCTGGGCCTTGAGGATATGGCTGATCAACATGTTCGGCGGAACGCGATCCGACTTGATACCGAACAGTTTCTTCATCTCGGCACTGACCGGGATTGACTTGGCGTTGCGGTTGAACACCCCGCCGCCCTTCGAGATCAGGTCCGCGTTATAGTCGGTCCAGGCTGAGCGCGGCTGCTCGAACAGGCGCTTGCGCTCTTCGAAACTCTTCTTGGGATCCGGTGACGGGTCGACGAAGATGTGTATGTGGTTGAACGCCGCGATCAGCTTGGCATGCTCGGAGCGCAGCAGGCCGTTGCCGAACACGTCCCCCGCCATGTCGCCGATACCAATGACCGTGAAATCGTCCTTGTTCGGGTTGATGCCCAGCTCGCGAAAATGGCGCTCCACGGAGACCCAGGCGCCCTTGGCAGTGATGCCCATCTTCTTGTGGTCGTAACCCTGGCTGCCACCGGAGGCGAAGGCGTCCCCCAGCCAGAAGTCATATTCGGCCGACAAGCCATTGGCGATGTCCGAGAACGTCGCTGTGCCCTTGTCCGCCGCGACGACCAGGTAGTGATCGTCCTCGTCGTGGCGAATCACATTCAACGGAGGCTTGATCGTGCCATCCGAGAGGTTGTCGGTTACATCGAGAAGCCCGCGAATAAATGTCTTATAGGCCTCGATGCCCTCGCGCTGGATCGCGTCCCGGTCACCGCCTTCAGGCAGCTGTTTGGCGACGAAGCCGCCCTTCGCCCCGACCGGTACGATCACCGCATTCTTGACCTGCTGGGCCTTGACCAGTCCCAGGATCTCCGTACGGTAATCCTCGAAACGGTCCGACCAGCGCAACCCGCCCCGTGCCACCTTACCGCCACGCAGGTGCACGCCTTCCACCCGCGGCGAGTATACGTAGATTTCGAACATGGGCATCGGCAGCGGCATGTCCGGAATCTCGGAAGGACGGAATTTGAAGCTGATGTAGGTCTTGGCCTGACCGTCGCCATCCGGCTGGAAGTAGTTGGTGCGAAGTGTGGCCTTCATCAGGTCGAGGAACAGGCGCAATACCCGGTCCTCACTGAGGTTTTCCACCTCGTCCAGACCGGAGTTGAACTCCAGTTCCAGCTTCTGCTGGGCCGCCGCGCTCTTGCCCGCACTCTGGTTGCGTTTGGGATCGAAACGTACCGCGAAGAATTCAAGCAGTGTCTGCGCCAGATCAACATGGTTGACCAGCGTAGTCGCGATAAACGTCTGGCTATTGGAAATCCGGATCTGCTGCATGTACCGCGAATACGAACGGAACATAGCGATCTGGCGCCAGTCCAGATAGCAAGCCAGCACCAGGCGGTTGAAGCTGTCGTTTTCCGCCTCGCCATACCAGACCCGGGTAAACAGGTCCTCGAAGATCGGCCGTATGCGGTGGATGTCCACGACCTTGCCGGAATAGGCCTGGAGCGAGAAGTCATGAATCCACACGGTTCGCTCGTTGCGATCCACCACCTCGAACGGATGCTCGCCGATAACCCGGAAACCGAGGTTATCGAAGATCGGCATCACGTCGGATAACGGCAATTGTGCATTGGGTGAAAACAGCTTGAAGTGGACCGTGCTCTCTTCTTCCTCGAGCGCCCGATAGAAGCTCATACCGATGCGATCGGTATCCGTCGACTCGATGATATGCTCAAGGTCGATGGCCGCCCGGCGCGGTGAGAACATGTCGCGGTAGCTGCCGGGGAAAGCATTGTGGTAGAGACGGATGAGCTCGTTACCGCGCTCTTCGCCGTGGGTCTCGTGCAGGGCGTCGGACAAACCGTCACGCCAGGACTGGGCCAGCGCAATGACTTGTTCCTGGATATCGTGCACGGGCAGCTGACGGTTTTCCACCTGGGGCACGCGAATGGTGAACTGCACCCTGGCCAACACGGACTCGGAGAAATGGGTGACGAATTCGATGTCCTCGGCACCGAGTCGCTCCCTCAGGACCTTCTCGACCCTCAGCCGCAGCTCGGTGTTGTAGATGTCCCGCGGGAAGAATGCCAGGCAGGTTACAAACTGGCCGTATACGTCCTCGCGCATGAAGATCTTGATCATGCGCCGTTCCTGGATGTAAAGGATATCCAGGGCGACCCGATAGAGTTCGTCCGACTCGATCTGGAACAGCTCGTCGCGAGGATAGACTGTCAGGATTTGGTCCAGCTCCTTACCCGCGTAATCATCACGCAGGAAGCCGGAGCGCTGGATGACTTCACTCACCTTTCGACGCAGTAGCGGAATCTGATCCGGCCGCTCCTGGTATACATGGGAGGTGTATAGACCAAGGAACCGTCGCTCGCCGATCACCTCGCCCTTGGCATTGAATTTCTTGACCGCGATGTAGTCCGGATACGCCGGACGGTGCACACGAGAACGCTGGGCCGACTTGGCGAAGATAAAAATATCGTCGGTACGGGTCATCTCGGTACGGGTGCGCTGGGGCAACTCTTCCAACCGGACCTTCACCGGGCGCTCGTTATGCACCCGCAGAATGCCCATCTCCGAATCCGGCACCTGTTTGACCAGCATGCCGCCCTTTTCCTTGATGAAGTCGTACTCGTCGTAGCCGAGGAACGTGAAGTGGTCGTTCACCAGCCACTCGAGGAACTTATGGGCTTCCGCCAGGTCGTCCGCATCGATCTTGGCCTTGCAGTTGTCGAGTTCCTTCAGGATCTCGGAGGCCTTTTCCTTCATTCCTGGGAAGTCATCAACCGCGATGCGCACTTCCTCGAGTACCGCCTGCAGTTCCTCCTCAAGACCGCGCAATTCTTCCGGATCGCTGTGGCGATCGATCTCAAGCACGATCATCGCCTCAAACTCGGTTTTAGAGGATTTCTTGCGGTCCCGGTCGTGCACTTTCTTCAGTTTGCCGCTGCGATCCCGCTCCACCTGAAGAATCGAGTGGTACAGGGTATGCGTGCCGATCTCACGCTGGTTGATGGCAATGCGGATGGAATCGATCAGGAAAGGGATATTCGGATGCAGGATGAATATGACCGAATGGGTCGACTGCCAGCCATCGCTCTCAAGATCCGGGTTGAAGACAGCTACCGGCGTCTGCGCGGCCTCTCGCTTCTGGACGAACTGCCAGGCCGCGAGGACGGAACCATAGATGTCTGCGAAACGGCGGGAAATCAATTCATCGAGGGGAAGGTGGGCCAGGTGCTGGACTGCAAAATCACTGATCTTCTTCGCTTCTGTCTTGTTTATCTTCTCGGCAAAGGCTTCGGCCAGCAGGTCATGAAACTGGTCCTTGCTGGTAACCGTCAGCGCGTTCATGTGCAACCCCAACTTTCTGAATGAATGTTAATAAACAAATTTGGCGGAGACCTGTCACAGACTGGGTTTCAGCCAGCGTGCTATTTAAGTCCGTCCGATTCAAATACCGACCGGTTCAATACAGGACGCTGTTCTACCAACGCAGGCAATCACATTAGACTTTGTCCTGAAAACGCTGAGTCCTGAAAACATTGAGCTTCTGTCTTAACACGACGTCGAGGCTCTGACCAATAGCATAGTCAAACCCTTGATTTTTGCTGGTAGGTTACAAACACTGGATGCCCGCGACGATTGTGGTGAATACGGATCAAGGTTGCTCGCCTACTGCACTCGGCCAACGAAAAATAACGGAAGGTGAAATGTCTCTACAGCGTATATTCGGGGATCTCAGATCCCAATTAGCTAAAAGGATCATAGGCCAGGAAAAACTGGTCGACCGGTTGTTGATCGCCCTACTCGCGGACGGACACCTTTTGGTCGAGGGTGCACCCGGGCTGGCCAAGACCACCGCCATCAAAACACTGTCCGAACATATCGAAGGCGACTTTCACCGCATCCAGTTCACCCCCGACCTCCTGCCTTCCGATGTAACCGGCAGCGAGATCTATCGCGCCGAGACCGGCCTGTTCGAGTTCCAGAAAGGCCCCATTTTCCATAACCTAGTGCTGGCCGACGAAATCAACCGGGCGCCGGCCAAGGTTCAATCCGCCCTGCTCGAAGCCATGGGCGAACGCCAGGTCAGTGTCGGCATGAAGAGTTTCGCGCTGGATCGCCTGTTCCTGGTCATGGCGACCCAGAACCCCATCGAGCAGGAAGGCACCTATCCCCTGCCCGAAGCCCAGCTCGACCGTTTCCTGATGCACGTGCTCATCGACTACCCTGACGCCGGTGCCGAGCGGGACATCCTGCACCTGGCGCGCAAGGACTACCAGCAGGGACCTGCGCCGACCGAACTCAGGCTTCGTGCCGACGATATATTCCAGGCGCGGCTGGATGCCAGCGAGCTGTTCATGGCCGAAGCCGTCGAGGACTATTTGGTTGCCCTGGTTCTGGCCAGTCGCCAGCCGGCGGACCTCGATAGCGAACTGGCCCGCTGGATTGCGTTCGGCGCCAGTCCCCGCGGCACTATCGCCCTGGACCGTTGCGCGCGCGCAAAGGCCTGGCTCGACGGACGGGACTTCGTCAGCCCGGATGACGTGCGCGCCATCGCCTTCGATGTCCTGCGTCACCGCATCCTGTTGACCTTCGAGGCGGAAGCGGATGGGATTACACCGGACGACGTTATCCAGCGACTGATCGATCGGGTGCCCGTTGCCGCCTGAGACCATGAACGTTACGCCTTCGAACGATACCGCACCACTGATCCGCATAGACCTGCCTGCCTTGATACGGCTGCAGGCCGACGCGCGAGCCCTTCGGCTGCCCGGCAGCCGGCCGGTGGCGGTGCGCAAGGCGGGTGCGGCGCGTTCCACCCAGAAAGGCCGCGGCATGGCGTTTGCCGAGGTGCGCCAGTACCACCCGGGGGACGATATCCGCAGCATAGACTGGCGGGTAACCGCCCGGCGTCAGACACCCCATACCAAACTGTACGAGGAAGAACGGGAACGACCGCTGCTGTTGATCTGCGACCTTGGCGACTCACTGTATTTCGGCAGCCAGGGCGCCTATAAGCGAGTCCGCGCCGCCCAGACCGCCGGCCTGATCGCATGGCTCGGTCTGTTTGCTGGCGACCAGGTAGGTGGCATCGTATTCTCCGACCATGCATACGAGGTCCTGCGGCCCGCACGTCGACGCAAGGCCGTCGTTCGCCTGCTCGACAGTCTCGTACGACGTCAGGACGATCACCGGGGCGATGCGACAGTAGACGCAAGCCGACGCGGTGCGGGACTGGATGAAGCGCTTCGTGAAGCCCGCCGTATCGCCCATACCGGCAGCCGTGTTTTCATCATCAGTGACTTTATCAACCTGACGCCGGAGACGCCGGGCCTGATCGCGCAGCTGGCCCGTCACAATACGCTCAGCGCGCTGCGAATCGTCGACCCCCTGGAACAGCACCTACCGGATCGCGGTCGGTTCGCGATCGCCGGGCCAGAAGGGCCGCTGTGGTTCGATGCCGGCAACGCGAACTTCAGGAAGGCTTTCGAAGCCAAGGTCGCCGAACATGAATACCAGGTCGAACGCTGCTTCAGTAAAGCCGGCGTTGGGGTAAGCTCGATCTATACCGGACAACAACCGGCCCAGGCGTTGAAGACCATCCTCGGTCCTCGCGGCCGCCTGGGCTGACATCAACACCTGTGACGACGATGACAGAGGCAGTAGCACCACGATCCATGACTCAAGGCGCCACTCCCCAGGGCGCCCCGACCCAAGGCGATCCGCTGGCGCAGTTGAGGGACATCCACATGCCCGACCCCGGCGGTTTCTGGCCGCCGGCGCCGGGTTGGTGGGTCCTAGCCGTCCTGATCCTGTTCTTGGTGGCATGGTTAGGCTGGGTGCTTTGGCGGCGCTACCGGCGTAACCGCTGGATCCGAGACGCCCGCCGCGAACTCGATGGCCTGAAGGCCTCCGCCACAGCCGACAACACCTGGTACACCGAACTCAATGCCCTGCTGAAGCGGTGCGCCCGAGAGCGTTACCCGGACCAGCATCCACACACACTGACCGGGCAGCAGTGGGCAGACTTCATCCTGCGCACACGCCCCACGCTGGATAAGCAAGAGGTGGAGTCCATGGTCAACGCCGCCTGGTCGCCCAAGCCGCAACTGCCGCCAGAGACCGCCTGCAGGGTCGCCGACCAGTGGCTGGGAGGTCAGCGGTGCTAGAGCTCGCCTATCCCTGGATGCTGCCATTGGCAATACTACCGCTGCTGTGGTGGCGTCGGCAGCGCAAGGAGGCCGGCCAGGTCGCCGCCCCCACCCTGCCCGTCGGGCACTGGCTGAGTGACCTGCCCGGTGTCAGCCGCAGCGGCAACGCGCGCAGCATCTGGCAGAAGCTCCTGCTATTGCTGGCCTGGTTACTCCTGGTCGTTGCCCTGGCTCGACCGCAATACGTGGGCGAGAGCGTCCAGTTGCCCGTCACCGGCCGCGACCTGCTGCTCGCCGTGGATATTTCACCGAGTATGGAAGAAGAAGACATGATCCTCGGCCAGCGCCGGGTGAATCGACTGACCGCGGTAAAGGATGTGCTCAACGACTTTATCGCCCAGCGCGAAGGTGATCGCCTGGGTTTGCTGCTGTTCGGCACCCAGCCGTATATCCAGGCGCCCCTGTCGTTCGACCACGAAACCATCCGCACCTTGCTGCAGGAAGCCCAGCTGGGAATGGCCGGGCGTGCGACGGCAATCGGTGACGCCATAGGTCTGGCCGTCAAGCGCCTGCGGGACCGGCCCCAGGAGCAACGTGTGCTGGTCCTGCTGACAGACGGCGCCAATACCGCCGGCGAGGTTACGCCGGAGAAAGCCGCCGAAATCGCCGCAGCCGCTGGCGTTCGCATCTACACCATCGGCATGGGTGCGGAATCGATGGTCCAGCGTGGTTTTCTCGGCAGCCGCAAGGTCAACCCGTCCCGGGACCTGGACGAAGAACTCCTGCAAAGCATTGCCGACGAGACCGGCGGCCGCTATTTCCGGGCCCGCAGCACGCCTGAACTGGAAATGATCTACGAAACCATCAATCAGCTGGAACCGATCGAACTCGAAGGCAAACAGTACCGTCCGACCACGGATCTCTTCTACTGGCCCGCCGGAATAGCCGTGCTTCTGATGCTGGTCGGCATGCTCCTGAGCCACATCAAGCGGCGGATGCCGGAGGCGAGCTATGGATAACTTCCATTTCGTACGCCCCTTGTGGCTGTTGCTAATGATCCTGCTGCCGTTGATACCGCTAATCCTGCGCTATCAAGGACAAGGCCAGAGCGGGTGGGCCCGGGTGATTCCAGAGCCACTGCTGCGTCCGCTGCTGGGCGAGGCGACCGAACAGGAAACCCGTCGAAAACGACCCGGGCTTTTGCTTGGCTTGCTAGTGATCATCAGCTCAATCGCACTTGCCGGCCCCAGTTGGCGCGAGGCGCCCACGCCCCTAATGCAGCAGAACGATAGCCTGGTCATTGCGCTGGATCTGTCTCTCTCCATGCTAGCCGAGGACGTCGACCCCAATCGCCTGACCCAGGCCAAGCGCAAGATCCGCGACGTGATCGAGCAGCGCAAGGGCAGCTTTACCGCATTGGTCGTCTATTCCGGCGACGCGCACGTCGTTACGCCCCTCACCGACGATGGCCGGACTATCGAAAGCCTGCTCAGCGTGCTCGATCCCTTCATGATGCCCGCCAGCGGCAATCGCGCCGATCGCGCCATCGACGAGGCGGAACAGCTTCTGGAGCAAGGCGCCCCAGGGCCGGGCCGCATTTTACTGGTGACCGACGCCGTACGCCCGTCAGATATCCAATCGATACGTGAAACGCTGCAGTCCTCCCCCTATACCCTGAGCACGTTAGTGGTCGGCACGCGCGAAGGTGGCCCAATCCCGCTGCCGAAGCGTGGTTTTATCCGCGACGGTGACGATGTCGTTATCGCCCACGCCGAACCGGATCGCCTCGCCGACCTCGCCCACTCCACAGGCGGGCTTAGCACCCAGGTTACCCTGGATGACAGCGACATCCGCTCGCTTGAACTGCGCACGGCCGACAGCGACGACTGGCAGCAGAGCGAACGGGAGTTGACGGTCCAACGCTGGCAGGACGACGGCTACTGGTTACTCTGGCTGGTTCTGCCGATTGCGCTGCTGGCCTGGCGAAGGGGTGCGTTGCTGGCCCTGCCGCTGGCACTTTTACCCCTGGTTCCGCAACCGGCTCAGGCTATGGACTGGGAAAGTCTGTGGAGCCGGCCGGATCAACGGGCCGAAGCCATGATCCAGCAGGACCCGGTGGCGGCCGCAAAGAAACTGGATGACCCGGACTGGAAAGGCTCCGCCCTCTATCGTGCGCAGGACTATGCCAGCGCGGCCAAACAGTTTGGCCAGTCGGACACCGCGAGCGCCCATTACAACCGGGGGAATGCCCTGGCCCGCAAGGGCGAACTAGAGGCCGCACTCGATGCCTATGACAAAGCGTTGGCACGGGACCCGGATGACGCCGACACCCAGTTCAATCGCGATCTGGTAAAGCAGTTGCTGGAACAGCAGCAGAAACAGGAGCAACAGGGTAACCAGCATTCACAGGACCAGCAGCAGGGCCAGTCCGGCCAGAATCAGCAACAGCAGCAGGATTCTTCATCCCAGGGCCAGCAAGAGCAAAGCCAGAGTCAAAGCCAGCAAGGCAACGAAGGTCAGCAGGGCCAACAGTCGTCCGGCCAGCCGGGTGACCAGCAAGGTCGCCAGGAACGGTCCGAGGACGAGACAGCGGATCAGCAGCAACAGTTGGAGCAAGAACAGCAGCGCCAGGCCATGGGGCAGCAGCAGGACCAAAACCACGGGGAGCAGGAGGGCGAAGCCCAGGCTCAGGCGCCAGAACCGATCGACCGCGAGCAGCTGAGCCAGAGCCAGGAACAGTGGCTCCGACGCATTCCGGACGACCCCTCCGGCCTGATGCGGCGCAAATTCCTTTACCAGTACCGCGAACGCGGCAGCGAACAACAAATGGAAGGCGATACACCATGGTGATCCACGTCCGGCAGCTTACCCTGCTGCTTCTTACACTACTGTTTACAGTCTCGGTCGCGACCGCTGAAGACAGGTTGGAGGTTCACGTGGACCGGACGCAACTGCACGAGAACCAAACGTTGACCATGACCGTCACCGGCGAAATGCCCTTCTCCATGGATCTCGACATGCTATTCAACTTGGGGGAGATGGAACTGCCTTCGCCGGAGGAGTCGGCGCTGGAGGAGAATTTCGAAGTCTTGGGTAAGCACCAGAAGTACAGCCTGCGCTCGGTCAATGGTGACGCCCGGGCCATCATCACGTGGATCTATGAGTTGGCCCCGAAGAAAACCGGCACCCTGGAAATTCCTCCGCTAACATTCCGCGATGCCCAATCCGAACCTGTCACCGTCGAAGTCCTCGCTGGCCAGGCGCCGGCTGCCGACGGTGGCGCCCCCATGGCCCTGGTTGAAGTCGAAACGGACAAACCCGAAGTCTACGTACAGGAACAGCTTGTGCTGATGGTGCGTCTGTTCTACCGCGGTAACCTGATCCGCGGCGACCTGAGCCAGCCCAGCCACCCGGATGCCATTGTCGAATCCATGGGCGAACAGCAGGAGTACGTACGGGTACGGAACAACACCCGCTACCGGGTAGTGGAACGGCGCTACGTCATCTATCCGCAAAATCCCGGCACCCTAGAGATCGACAGTATTACCTTCAACGGCCAGGCGCGCACTGACGACGGCCAGCTCAACTTCCTGCGGGATCAGGCGGACCCCGTCAGCGTACCGGTGAAGGATGTTCCGGACGGCTTCACCGGTAAGACCTGGCTGCCCGCCGCCAGCCTGGAGCTCAGCGAAGCCTGGAGCGACCGCAGTACCGACCTGCAGGCCGGCAAGAGCATTACCCGCACGCTCCAGCTCAATGCCCTGGGCCTGCTAGGCTCTGCCCTGCCGCCACTGGACGTGGATTACCCCGACGCCGTGCGAAGCTATCCGGATAAGCCGGAAATGGAATCCAGCGTAGACCGGCGCACGGTCACTTCTTCACGCACCGAGAGCACAGCGCTGGTCGCCGTCCAACCCGGCGAGATTACCCTGCCCGAAATCCGCGTACCGTGGTGGGATACCGTCAATGACCGCCAACGCGTTGCAACGCTTCCGGCGCGCACGCTGAACATTACGGACAGCAATGCAGCGGCTGCAACACCGCCCGCGCAAACGCAGTCCCACCAGCCTGAACAGCCGCAGGTCACAACATCGGAGACTAGCTCCGGATCACCTGCCAAGCGTCCAGAGACCGCCGCACCCATGGATAGAACCTGGCTCTGGCTTGCGGTCGCCCTCGGTACCGGATGGGCCCTCACCGTCCTGTTCTGGTGGCTGAATCGCAGACGGGCGCGAGATCCCGAAGAGTCCGCAGGAGCCTTGGACCCGACCGAAGCCGTCCTCTTCGCCGACCTGGAATCCACTATCCGCGCCCGTTCGGCCCAGACACTTAGCCTGCTGCCGCGCTGGGCCCGTCGGCGCTTCAACAACCAACACCTGCGCAGTGTGGCGGATGTCATTCGTTTCAGCGACGATGGTGAACTGGAAGAGGAGCTCAACGGGTTGCAGGCGAGGCTTTATGGGGAGCATGGTAACGACCAGAACTGGTCGCCGGATAAATTGATCGAGCGCTTGCAGGCATTGCGGGAACGAAAGGAGACGTTACGTCGGTCGAACCTAGCACCGCTCTACCCTAATGGCTTGCGGTCCAGGGATGCCAGGGTGTAGGCATCAAATCCGTCATAGAGAGTGATGGGAGGATTTAGAAAGGCCCGGATAGGACGCCGCTCAGGGCACCAGAGCAATGGGCACCTTCGGCGCCTCCGAAGCTAAAGCGTCGGCTACATTTCGCCGCAAACTCGAGCACGTGTCCGATAACTCGAGCACGTGTCCGATAACTCGAGCACGTGTCCGATAACTCGAGCATGTAGCCGACGCTTCAGCTTCGGAGCAGCCTGCAGGGCTGCCTTTTTCGGCAGAAATGGTCACAGCTGCGAATTCCGCCAGACCTGGGAAAGGCCTCCATTCGGGGCTTCCTGCCTTATACACCGCCTTCAAGGCACCCGCCGATCAATCACCACCTCGACAGGCTCACCCTCGTAGTCACCCAGATCGACCGGCGCAGCACCCTCACCCTGCCAGTCACCACTTTGCGGGATCGCGTTGCCGGACGGTGATAGTCGCGCCGCCAATGTCACACGCTGGGCACCGGACAGTTTAGCGCCCGGCGCCATGGCCATGCTGTCGTCCAGAGTCACGGTCGTGGGCAATTGGGCTGCCGTCAGTCTTGCCACCGCCAAAGGCATACCGCCACCTTCCGCGGCGCGGGCAAAAATGAACAGAGCCGTGTCCGGCGGAATCTGATCCTTGAACGCATCCGCCAGCTCGACACGCACCGTGACCGAGGCGCCGGCAGGCTGAGCCAGGCTATCAGGCACCGGCTGCCCGAGGCGGCGATACGCCTCCGCGACGCCCTGGCGGATGGAAGGTAGTTGCGGATGGTCCGGCGCCACCTCAATGATCCGCTCCCAGTAATCTATGGCTTCCTGGTACGCCTGGCGTTCGAATGCGTTGATACCCAACAGTCCCAATACATTGACTTCGTCCGGATTGCGCTCACGCGCCTCGGAAATGGCACCCATGACCTTGTCGTTCATGGCACCACGGCTCTCGAAGAAACGAGCCTGGGCAGCCAGCCCCCAGGCAGTCGCCGCCTCTGCAGGCACATCATCCAGTTGCCCGGCCAACTGCTCATAGGCCCAGGCAGCTTGCGCGTAATTTTCCAGGTTCATGTAAGTGCGACCCAGCATCGCCCAGCCTTCCAGGTTTTCCGGATTGTCCAGCAGACGCTGGCGTAGCTGTTCCGCCAGTTGGGCCATCTGCTGACCCTGGGCCTGATCGGTCTGACGCATCTCCAGCATGGTCTGGTATTGCTCAAGCTGGTCGACGCCGCCCCAATCGTTGTATAGCCACAACGATGCCGCCGGCACCAGCACGACACTGGCCGCCACGATTGCCATCGCCGGCCGCCGGCCGGGGACGCGCCGGGATACCCGCTGCGCCTCCTGTTCGGACTGACCGACGTCGTCCAGCAGGCTACCGGCCAATTCCTCTTTCATCTGCTGATAGGTCGCTTCGTCGAGGGAGCCTGCGTCACGCTCTGTCTCAAGCTCTGCCAGGCGGGAACGGTAGGCCAGCAGGTTCTGGTGGCGGATGTCGTTAACGGCCGACCTTTCTGGACGATGAAAGACAAGGGGATACAGTACGAAAACCAGGGCGAGGCCAATCAGGGCGGCGAGCGTCAGCCAAAAAGCCAGTGTCATAAATACTTGACCCTATTCGAAATCAGATAGACAGAAAGATTCTGGCGGTGGGAAAGGTCAACTCCGTCCCTGAGCCTCGTCGTTATCGGATGGGCTGGCATTTTCGCTGAGCCATCCATCCACCTTGCGCCGGTCGGTCTCACTGAGGACCGGCTCGTTTTCCGAGCTTGCGCGACGGGAGCGGACAACCACCAGGGCAACCGCGGCCACACCAATCACCACGACGATCAGCGGGGTGAACCACAGCAGGAAGGTGCGCTGGTCGAGCTCCGGCTTGTAACGGACAAACTCACCAAAGCGCGAGGTCATGGCTTCCATGATCGCCTCGTTACTTTCACCCTGTTGGACAAGCCGGTGCACCTCGGCGCGCATATCGCTGGCTATGGGGGCATTGGAATCGGCGATGCTCTGGTTCTGGCACTTGGGGCAGCGCAGTTCGCTGGTCAGGGTGTTGAAGCGCTCGCGCTCGGCCTCGCTATCCAGCGGATAGCTCTCTGAGGCGGCGTGCGCCAGTCCGCCCAATAAAAGAAGCGATATCAGTAAAAATTCGCGCACTCAGCTCTCCTCCCGATACTGCCTGATCCGCGGTTCGAGCTCCTCAGTCCAGACCTTGCGGTCTACTACGCCCACATGGCGATAACGCACAATGCCCTCGCCATCGATGATGTAGGTCTCGGGCGCACCATAGACACCGAGGTCGAACCCCAGCGTGCCCTGCGGGTCAAACAGACTGAGTTCGTAGGGGTTACCCAGGTTATTGAGCCACTCAAGCGCAGCATCGCGATTGTCCTTGTAGTTCAATCCGTAGATGGGAACGCCTTCCTCGGTCGCTAACCGCACCAGTTCGGAATGCTCTACCCGGCAGGACGGACACCAGGTCCCCCAGACGTTGAGCAGCACCACCTTATCCTGGAATACATCAGCACGGTAGATCTTGTGCGGGTCCTCCAGGGACGCCAGTTCGAAGGCCGGTACCGGGTCATCGATCAAAGCCGATTCCAGGGCTGACGTATCCTTGCCGATACCGGCGAATAAGACGACACCCAATGCAACGGCCAATAATAGCGGGATAAACAGCAGGAAACGTCTCATGTCGCTTTACCTGCCACGGCGCCTGGTTCCTGCACCCCCGCTGCAGACTTTTCGGCCGCGCCGCCCTTGACCTTGATACGGTAACGACGGTCGGCTATAGCCAGCACACCGCCCGCTGCCATGAACAATGAACCGAGCCAGACCCAGCGCACCAGGGGCTTGAACTGGATCCGCACCGCCCAGGCATCGCCGCCTACCGGTTCACCCAGCGCCACAAACAAATCCCGGAACAGCCCGGCATCGATACCGGCCTCGGTCATCACGTTCCGCTGCACGCGGTACATACGCTTCTCCGGATACAGGGTCGTAATCAGTTCGCCGTCCCGACTGATTTCAAAGACGCCCTGTTCAGCCGCGTAGTTCGGGCCTTCCCGATGCCGCAGCGAGGTGAAGGCGAACGACAGGTCACCCATTTGCGCGACTTCACCCGGCTCCATACGGACATCCCGCTCCACGCCATAGTTGGAGACCACGGTGGCTCCGGCGATGGTAATGGCCATCCCCAGGTGGCCGAGAACCATGCCATAGTAACTGCGAGTGAGACGTTTGAGACCGTACCATCGCCCCTGCCGGGACGACGATCGGGACCATATATCCTGGAACGTCGCTACAGTCACCCAGGCGGCACCGAAGCAGCCGGCAAAAGCCCAGGGCTTCAATTCACCGAGCCACAGCGGCACGAGAACCGCGAGGACAAGACTAATCGCCGCGGGCCAGAGCAACTGCCGCCCCAACCAGCCGCCGTCGGTACGTTTCCACCGGGAGAAGATACCTGCGCCCAGCAACAGCGCCACGGCAATGGCTACGGGGCTGAAAGTAAGGTTGAAGAACGGTTCGCCCACGGACATGGTGCCGGCGCCCATATAATCCAGCACCAGCGGGTACAGCGTGCCGACCAGCACCAACAGCAGGGCGGCGAGCAGCAGCACGTTGTTCAGCAGCAGGAAGATTTCCCGCGATAGCGAACCGTAACGCACCCGGGTGTGCACCACCGGTGCTCGAAACGCGTAAAGTGCAAGCGAGCCGATCACTGTCACGGCCAGCAGGCCGATCAGGAAAGTGCCTCGCGTCGGGTCGGAGGCGAAGGCATGCACCGAGGTGAGAACCCCCGAACGAACCAGGAATGCTCCCAGCAGACTCAGGGCGAAGGTAATGATGGCGAGCAGCAGGGTCCAGCTCTTGAACACGCCCCGTTTCTCGGTCACCGCCAGGGAATGCATCAGCGCGGTGCCCGCCAGCCACGGCATCAGCGAGGCGTTTTCCACCGGATCCCAGAACCACCAGCCACCCCAGCCGAGTTCGTAGTAGGCCCACCAACTGCCCAGGGCGATGCCAAGCGACAGGAAACACCAGGCGACGGTGGTCCAGGGCCGGGTCCACCGGGCCCAGGCGGCGTCCATTCGTCCGTTGATCAGGGCTGCGATGGCGAAAGCAAACGCCACGGAAAAGCCAACATAGCCCATGTAGAGCATGGGCGGATGCACCACCAGGCCAAAATCCTGCAGCAGCGGATTCAGATCCGCGCCGTCAGCCGGTACGTTCGGCAGCAGCCGCTCGAAGGGGTTGGAGGTAAGCAGGATAAAAAGCAGGAAGGCCAAACTGACGATGCCCATTACAGACAATACCTGGGCGACCAGATCCGTCGGCAGGCGTCGGCTGAAGATGCCGACCGCCAGTGTCCAGCCTGTCAGGATAAGGATCCACAGCAGCAGCGAGCCTTCGTGACCACCCCACACAGCACTGAACTTGTAGTACCAGGGCAGCATGCTGTTACTGTTGTTGGCCACATAGGCGACAGAAAAATCGTCGGTCACGAAGGCCTGGGTCAGGGCGGCGAAAGCAATCGCCACGAAAACGAACTGCCCGCTTGCAAGTGGCCGTGCAAATGCCTGCAATGACGAGCGCCCCGTCAGCGAGCCGGTCAGGGGCACCACTGCCAGCAGTGCTGCCAGCAGCATGGCAAGGATTAGCGCAAAGTGGCCGAACTCAGGAACCATCGGCGTCTCCCATTAAACAATCAATTGACTTCGTTCGCGGTGCGGCTCGGCCCCGCCTGTTCAGCACCGCCCTTGCCGGACATGCCTGGCGCACCAGAGTCTTTCATGGCCTTGGCTACCTCGGGCGGCATATAATTTTCGTCGTGCTTGGCCAGAACCTGGTCGGCAACGAAAACGCCATCTTCACGCATACGTCCCATCGCCACGACGCCCTGCCCCTCGGCAAAAAGGTCCGGCAGAATGCCTTCGTATTCCACTGGCACCGAAGAACTGAAGTCAGTCACCTTGAAGCGCACCAGCAGAGTTTCTCCATCTCGATTAACGCTACCGTCTTCAACCATTCCTCCGGCCCGGATCCGCACATCGATTGGCGCCTCGCCGCCCGCAATCTGGCTGGGGTCATAGAACAGGTTGATGTTCTGGCGAAAGGCATAGGTCACGAGGCCAACAGCGATGCCGAGGCCGACAAGCAGGAAAAGGACGATAGTGAGTCTTTTCTTTCGAACGGGGTGCATCAGGCAGTGCTCTTCTTCGAATCAGGATCGGTGGTATGGGTCTGCCGCTGGGCCAGGCGATGTTGCCAGCGTTGACGGGCGATAACCTGTCGACGCTGACCGAGTGACCAGACGGCCAACCCGATCAAGGCGGCAAAAAATACGATGTAACAGGTCCAGACGTACGGACCATGGCCATCCATGACCCAGAAAGACTGCAGTGAATCGAAAGCCATCAACGCGTCGCCTCAACCGTGCGTTTACCGGTTATACGTTTACCAGTTCCCTGACCCAGCGCGCCCGTCGCTCCCGGTGCAGGATCTCCGTCTGCATGCGCAGGCAGGCCAACCAGCCGAAGATGAGATAAAGCCCCAGCACCGACAGCAATAACGGTACCCACATCTCGGCAGGCATGCTGGGCTTTTCCGTTAACTTGAAAGTGGCCGGCTGGTGCAGCGTGTTCCACCACTCTACCGAATACTTGATGATGGGGATGTTCACCACACCCACCAGCGTCAGCACGGCAACCGCCCGGGCCGCCGATTTTTCGTCCGCGATGGCGTTGCCCAACGCGATGACCCCGAAGTACAGGAAAAGCAGGATCAGCATAGAGGTCAAACGGGCATCCCATATCCACCAGGTCCCCCAAGTCGGCTTACCCCACACCGCTCCGGTAAAGAGAGCCAGAAAGGTCAGGACCGCCCCCACCGGTGCCACCGCCTTGACGAACACATCGGCCAGTTTCATGCGCCAGACCAATGTGATCACCCCCGCCGCGGCCATCATGACGTAGACAGACTGGGCGAGGAATGCGGTCGGCACGTGAATGAAAATAATCCGGTAGCTATTGCCCTGCAGGTAATCCTGCGGAGCGAAGGCCAGTCCCCAGACAACGCCCACGCCAAGTAACAGCAGTCCGGAGACCAGCAACCAGGGCATAAACCGACCGGCGATGCCGTAAAACCATTTCGGCGAACCCAGCTTATGAAAAAACGCCCACATTGGCCTTGTCTCCGATCAACTATTCGAAACGCTGATGCGCAGCGCCGCCGCCGTGGCGAACGGTGCGCAGGTCAGGGCCAGCACCAGCAAGGCCCCCAACAGTGCCAGGTAGCTCCCTATCGCCAATCCCTCATCGGCAGCCATGACGGTGCCGGTTCCAAAGATGAGGACGGGAATGTAGAGCGGAATGATCAGCAGGGACAGGAGTATACCGGCGGATCTCAATCCAAGCGTCAGGGCGGCACCTATTGCCCCGATAAAGCTGAGCACGGGCGTTCCGAGCAGCAGCGTTAGACAGAGATACGCAATGGAGTTCCCATCGAGATGCACCATCACCCCCAGTAACGGCGCCATGATAATCAGAGGTAAGCCCGTGACCAACCAGTGGCCCAATACCTTGGTCAGCACCAGCAGGTATAGCGGCTGCGGCTGCAGCAACAACTGCTCCAGCACCCCTTCTTCGAAATCATGGCGGAACAGGTGGTCGAGCGAGAGCAAGGTGGACAGCAGCGCCGCGACCCAGAGGATGCCGGCGCCGGCATCCCGCAGGAATTCGGCTTCTGGACTCACACCCAAAGGAAACAGCGCGACCACCATGACAAAGAAAATCAGTGGATTGAAGAGTTCCTGCCGGCGCCGGATGCTCGATAGCAGATCCCGGCGCAACACGGCCCAACAGGCCGGCAGGATCGGCAAGGCCTCCTGCCGGGGGGTCAAACGCGGCAACTTCAGCATGGCCGTCATGACAGCGGCACCCCTTCCACCTGGTATTCTTGGAGGTTCAGGGAATGGGCGCCGGGAATCGACAGCGCATGATGGGTTGTGAGAATGATCGTCCCCCCGGCAGCCATTCGCTTGGTCAACAGACGCTCAAGCCCCTGCACGCCGTCGCGGTCGATGGCAGTGAAGGCTTCGTCGAGGATCCACAGGGGTTCGTCGGAGACATACAGCCGGGCCAGGGCCACACGCCGTTGCTGTCCGGCGGAAAGGTGATGGCAGGGCACATGGCTGAAGGGAAACAGCGCGACGGCGTCCAGTGCCTGCTCCAATTGGTGCTCGGATACCGAGGCATTGCGCGCCAGCATCCCCCGCAGGTTTTCCATGGGAGTCAACAATGGTTTGATGCCGGGACGATGGCCGATGTAAAGAAGATTCCGCCGAAAATGCTCCCGCACCTTGCGCATGGGCTCACCGCACCAGGCGATCTCGCCGTCGAACCCAGCGTGAAGCCCGGCCAGTATTCGCAACAGTGTGGTCTTGCCCGCGCCGTTGGGGCCCTCTATCCGCAACAGCGAGCCCGGGGTCACGGCCAGGTCCAGGCTGGCGAACAACACACGCTCATCACGCTCGCACGCCAGGCCGCTAGCTTGTAGGAGTGGAACTGACATCAGGAACCCAGGATTACTGTCATGGTCGGTCTGCCGGGCAACGAGCGCCCTGCTCGAAAGCGCCGAAATTATACCGGATTTTTATGACCATTTCCCCTTTTAACAACCACCATGAACGGCGAGATCGCATGGGCTACAGCCGCCGCTCATACCCTGCGATTACACAACCATGCCTCGAATAGCGTAACCTTGGAGGGAGCCGGGGGGTACACTGCCCCATGGATGTATAAAAGGCCTACGAACGGGCAAGTCATGAAGATACCGGTACCCGGACAATCCATCCCCACATCGGATAAGGGCCAGGCTGGCAAGGCAAGCGGCCAGTCGGCTACGAATGCAAAGCCGACCACCCAGCCCGCACTCAACCCGCGCCAACTCCTCGATCAGTTGCAACTGCGACAAAACCAGGAAACGCTCGCGCGGGTCGCCCAGGTGCTGCAGAAGACGGCGACCGCACCAGAGCAACTGTTGCTGGAAGTGCGCGGCAAGTCACTCGTGGTGAACAGCGATACTCGCCTGCAGCCAGGCGACCTGGTGAAAATCATGCGGGCAGGCAACGAGCTGCGCTTGCTGGGCCAGATCCAATCCCCGGCGACACCCCAGGCGCAGATTGCGCAACAGTTGGCGCAGCACATGCCCTGGCAACATCGACTCGACCAGGGTCTGGCCCAACTGGCCAGGCTCCTGCAGAACGCACCCTCCGGCACAGCGCCGCAACAACCGTCGAAAGCGCCGATAGCGGAGCCAGTCCGGCAGGCCATACAGCAGTTGGTCCAGCAACTGCCCACCGCAAGCAAGCTCGCGAACTCCTCGGGGGATAGCAGCCCCGCCGAGGGGCTCCGGACCTGGGTCCGCGATAGCGGATTGTTTGCCGAGGCCCGACTGGCGCAGGCACCGCAGGCCGCACAGACCGACCTCAAACTGGCCTTGAATCGCATCATCGCTTCGCTGCTGACTGCCCAAGGCAATCAACCCGAGGCTTTCAACCGACTCACCCCCTTAACCAGTCAGGACCTGGTGCAGTCTCCCCTGCAGTTTCCGCAACCGCCATCGACGCAAGCGCCGACAACGCCCCAGGAGACTATGGGTACCGGACAGATGTTGAGGCTGCTGGCAGGCATGCTGAACCGTATAACCGTCAACCAGCTGCACAGCCAGACCCTGACGACCCGCACCACCGCGGATGCGCCAATGGCCACGCCGACGTGGTTGCTGGAACTACCCTGGCTGGATGCGCATAACCAACCGCGCACAGCGCAGATGCGCATCGAACGCCATGGCGGAGAGGACAATGCGGATAACCGCCGACGGCGTCACGTTGCCGAGTGGCGGCTGACCCTGTCGATGGACCTCGACGCGGCCGGAGCCGTCACCTTTGAAATGGGTCTGCAAAAGCAGCAGGTGTCAGCCCGCATCTGGGCAGAGAAGAGTGCCACCCTGCGCCAGGCTAACGAGGCCTTGCCCGGCTTCCGGCAGCGTCTGGGCGAGCTGGGGCTGGACGTGGTGGAACTGGAATGTCGGCGCGGCCAGCCCCAGGGCGCAAAAACCCAACTGGATCACCGACTTGTGGATATCAGGGCATGAATAGCAGCGAACAGCAACCACCGTTTAACCGGGATGCCGCCGTCGCATTGAAGTACGACGGTAGCCGGGCGCCGACCGTCGCCGCTACCGGCACGGACGAACTGGCCCGTGAAATCATCCGCATTGCAAAGGAGAATGGCGTTCCCCTATATGAGAACGCCGAACTGGCAGGCATCCTGGCGCGCCTCGACCTGGACGAAGAGATTCCGGAAACCCTGTACCGGATCATTGCCGAGATCCTTTCATTCGCCTTCCATCTGCAAGGGAGGACACCGGAGGATGCCGGGCGTCCAGCGGACACCCTGCATCCTAATGGTGATGGGAACGATCAAGCCACCTGACGACGACGCAGGGCCGACACCAGTTCTGCCTCGGGGCGGGAAATACCGCAGGTGTTCATCAGATCATCGATATCGGCGCCAAGATCCACCAGACGCGAGGCTTCATCGTAGGAAATACGCAGCGGATCGTTCTGACGCATCTCATCGACCGACGTACGCAGTTCATGCAGGCTTCGCTCGCAGGCAATCAGCCTCTGCCCCACCCCCATACTACCGCTGCTGGTGGCGTGCAGTTCACGCCCGATAATCTCCAAACGGTCGCGGAAGCGGGCCTCGAGTTTCTGGATGCGGCGTCGGCTCAGTACCGCCTGAACGCCAAGAAGGATCAGTACGCCTACAGTAAGGGCCCAGGGTGCCATTGAAGGTGCAATCGTTTGCCAGTCTGCCATGTTCCAGTCTCCGGAGCCGGCAGCATCACACCCTGGGCGTTGCGGCATTGCCTCGCTAGAGGGGCCGCGTCCAGGCTCTACAGTGCGGCGATTTCCGCCCACTCGTGATCTGCCAGCATCTTGTCGAACTCAACCAGGATGATGAGTTCGCCATTCTTGTTACACACCCCGTGAATGAACTTGGCACTTTCCTCGTTCCCCACGTTGGGTGCAGTTTCGATTTCGCTGGACTTCAGATAAACCACTTCGGCCACCGAATCCACCAGGATGCCCATCACCTGCTGTGAGGACTCCATGACCACGATCCGGGTCGCGTCGGTCACTTCCGCATCCACCAGGCCAAACCGGCGGCGGGTATCGATCACCGTTACGACATTGCCGCGCAGGTTGATGATACCCAGCACGTAATCCGGTGCGCCGGGAACCGGGGCGATCTCGGTGTAACGCAGCACTTCCTGAATCTGCATCACGTCGATGCCGTAGGTTTCGTCATCAAGCCTGAAGGTAACGTACTGCAGTACCTTATCTTCCTGCCCCTGACTCTGTTGTCCGCTTGGGGAAGCCATAATGTCCTCTCTCTGGTACTGGCGCCCCTTCAGGGACACCGCATTGACACTGTCAAAATTCCAACACGATTGCCCCTTACTATAGAACAGGGCACAAAGCGTGCCATCCTAGGCAACCAATCATTTTTCAATATTTTTCCAACGCTCGACCGACTAGCTAAGATCGAGCCTATGTTCTTTCTCGGCGCGAGAAAGCAACCGCGTCATGGCGCTGACATCCAGCAGCGCACACATGTGCCCTACCACCGTACCCGCCAACCATGGGCGACGGCTACGCTCGGAGCGCCATCTGACGTCGTCCGGGCTGAGAGTGAAGGACTGGGCTACCTCATCGCAGGCCAGCCCCCAGTCACTCTGGTCCAGCCGGATCACAAACTTGTATCCTTCGCGGGCGCCCTGCGGCACGCGCCCGGCCATCACCCACTCTGCGGTATCGACCACGCGCAGGTTGCGCTCGCTGGATGACAGCATGCCCATAAACCACGGCGGACGCCCCGGGATTTCATGGAGCTCCGACTCCACCCGGTGGATAGCACCCAATAACACCAACGGTACGGCCAACTGGAGACCCGCGACCTTGAAGATCAGGCATTCGAAGGCATGACCGGCCCAGTCCGGGAGGCCTTGGGCCTG
The DNA here is from genome assembly GCF_036511935.1 of Marinobacter nanhaiticus D15-8W. Taxonomy (NCBI): domain Bacteria; kingdom Pseudomonadati; phylum Pseudomonadota; class Gammaproteobacteria; order Pseudomonadales; family Marinobacteraceae; genus Marinobacter; species Marinobacter nanhaiticus. Next base: position 3,305,303 of record NZ_AP028878.1, read on the forward strand.
TGGTTCCGGTTCCGGCGTCGCGACCGGTTGAGGGGTCGTTTCTATTATCGGCGTAATGGCCGCTTCCGGCGCCTCCTTCGACTCTTCTCTCAGCGCCGGCGTAAGCGGCGCTTCGGCGCCCCGGGTCTGTACCTGCGGCTGCTCGGCCACTGACGTTTTTTCTACACGACGTGCCCGCGCACGCTCCGCCACGGCACGAACACGCGCCCTGCGGGCTTCCCGCTCGGCCTGCTTCTCTGCGAGATCCACCTTGTTTTCAGGCGCCGCCGCAGGTGGCGCCGGCTCTTGAGCCACGGCAGGCTTCGGTTCCTCGCTCACGGTGGTCGTCGCTACGTGGAGCAAATCATCCAGATAGTCGGTGAGCGCCGAGGTCGGATCCGCATATGCGGTTTTTTGACTGTGTCTTTCCATCAAATCACCAAGGCGTCAACAAATCGGCGCCGGTATAGTAAGCAACCATTCATTCCCGCCCGCCGGTCTGGATCAGGAGATCGTCCAGCAGGCGGCGATAGGCGCGAACCCCATGGGTGTCGGGGCTGTGCATCGAAGGCACGAGCCCTGCTTCGCTGGCATCCCGGAACTTGGTATCCACTGGGATCGCAAAGCGCCAGACATCGTCGCCGTATGTCTTGCGCAGGGCATTCAGGCTCTGCGTCGAGGCCTGGGTCCGGCGATCAAAAAGGGTCGGCACGATGGTGTACGGCAGCGGATTGTTACGCGACCGCATGATCATCTGCAGGGTGTTGAGCATACGCTCAAGCCCCTTCATCGCCAGGAACTCGGTCTGTACCGGCAACACCAATCGTTGCGACGCGGCCAACGCATTCACCATGAGTACGCCAAGGGATGGCGTGTTATCCAGCAACACGTAATCGAAGTCATCCCAGAGCTGTGCCAGCGTCCTGGAGATAATCAACCCCATGCCCTCGACGCCCACCATCTTGCGCTCGAGGGTAGCCAATGCGGTACTCGCCGGCAGCAATGACATTCCCTTGCAGGAGGTTTCCACCAACAGTTGCGCCGGCAGACCTTCAGGCACTTTGCCCTTGTGCTGGAAGAGATCGAAGGCACTGTGCTCCAGTCGATCCGGATCGTAGCCGAACCAACTGGTCAACGAGCCGTGGGGGTCGAGGTCGGCAACCAGCACACGTTTGCCGGATTCAGCCAGCAACCCGCCCAAAGCAACGACTGACGTCGTCTTTCCAACACCACCTTTCTGGTTGGCAACCGCCCAAACTCGCACGCAGAGATTCTCCCACTCACAAACATCGCAAACGCTTTGCGGACTCCGATTAGACCGCACCGGCGTTTGCCATGACATTTATTTTTGTATCGACAGTTAGCCGGAAAACTTGAGCTCGGTAACAGGATTTTGATGGCGCGAGCTGTCGCTCAAGACGGTCCCAAAGTGGCAAGATTTTGCCTTGAGTCCGACGCCTAAGGGAGTGATACAGATATTGTGCCAATATCAAAGGGTTGGCGTGGGCCTGCGCTAGCGGACAGCGCCGCGGATACTCGCTTCACGGGAAATTAGCAGTACCACCCGACGGTTACGGCTACGGCCTTCGGAAGTATCGTTGCGGGCTACCGGCTGGTATTCACCATAGCCGATAGCGGCCATGCGTCGGGGTTCGACATCGTTCTGGACCAGCAGGCGGACAACGGCTGCCGCCCGGGCGGCAGAGAGCTCCCAGTTGGAGGGATAGGCACTTGTACGAATCGGCTGGTTATCGGTAAATCCCTCCACGCGGATGGCGTTGTCGTAGCCTGACAGGATATCGGCGATGGACTCTACCACCGGGAAGGCATCGTAATGGGGTTCGGCATTACCTGAACCGAACAGCAGGCTGTTCTGCAGACTCAGTTCGATCCACTCATTGTTGGTTTCGACAGTAATCAGCCCCTGGTTGATCAGGGTCTCGAACTTGTCCTGGAACTGGTTGGCAATGGTTTCCAGCGCCTGACTGCGCCCCTGCTCCGCATCCACATCATTGGCGGGAGCCTGGGCCACCGGCGGCGCAATGACCTGGCTGTCTTCAGGCGTATCCGGACGGGAAAGTCGATCGCCAACGGTAATCGGTTCGACAGAACGCTGGGGGGCATTGAATACACCGGTCAGGGTTTCGGAAAGAACCTTGTACTTCCCTTCGTTGACCGAAGAGACGGAATACATAACGACAAAAAAGCCGAACAGCAGGGTAATGAAATCCGCATAGGAGATCAGCCAGCGCTCGCGATTGTGCAGCTCGTCTTCCGTTCGACGCCGATGTCGCATGGCCAGTACCCGGATTGCTACTGAATGAAGCCCCGAAGGCGGAGCTCGATGGAACGGGGGTTTTCGCCTTCGGCAATGGCGATGATGCCGTCGATCATCATATCCTCATAGCGGGAACGCTGACGCACGATTCCGCGCAGCTTGTTAGCCATGGGGAAGAACAGCAGGTTGGCCAGGGCTACACCGTAAATGGTGGCCACGAAAGCTGTCGCGATGCCGGCACCCAGCGTGCTCGGGTCTTCCAGGTTGGTCATCACCTGGATCAGGCCCATCACCGCACCGATAATACCGATGGTGGGCGCGTACCCACCCATGGCCTCGAATACCCGGGCGGCTTCCAGGTCGCTTTGTTCGCGGGAATCCAGCTCAACCTCGAGGATACTGCGGATGGTCTCGGTTTCAGCGCCGTCCACGAGCAGTTGCAACCCCTTGCGTGCGAAACGTTCCGGTTCGCGCTCAGCCAGCCCTTCCAGCCCGAGCAACCCCTGTTTACGTGCACGTACGCTCCAGTTGATGACCTTGTCGATGCCGTCTTCCAGACCGATGTATGGCGGAATGAATACCCAGCGGGACTGGCGCAAGGCCCGCTTGATAACGGGCCAGGACGTTTGGAGGATAGTTGCGGCGAGGGTACCACCGACGACGATGATGCCGGCGGGGCCATTGAATAACGACCCCAGCGCCCCGCCTTCCATGACGTTGCCGCCCAGGATGGCGGCGAACGCCAGGATAATGCCCAATAAGCTGAGGATATCCATTAACAGACGCCCTCAACCATCCTTGGACCAATGTCCTCCAGTGTCAGGATCTCGTCGCTCAGACCGGCCTTGGCCACGGCCATGGGCATGCCGTAGATCACTGAGGATTTCTCGTCTTGGGACCAGACCACGCTGCCAGACTGCTTCATCATACGGCAACCCTCTTTGCCGTCCGCCCCCATGCCAGTGAGGATGATGCCCAGAGTCTTACCCGGGAAGCTGCGCGCCAGCGAACCAAAGGTGACGTCCACGCAGGGCTTGTAGGTCAGACGCTCGTCCCCGGGCAGGATACGTACACGGCCGTGAGGCCCCTTGTTCTCGATCATCATCTGCTTGCCGCCGGGCGCCAGCAGCGCCAGTCCGGGCTTGAGCATGTCGCCATCCTCAGCCTGGCGAACTTCGATCTGGCATAGTTTGTTTAGGCGGTCGGCGAAAGCCGGGGTAAAACTGGCCGGCATATGCTGCACCAGCACGATCGGCGCCGGAAACCGTCCCGGTAATCGTGTCAATACACGCTGCAACGCAATCGGACCGCCAGTGGATGTACCAATGCCGACCACGGCAAAATTGCGCGCGGGCGCCTTGCGGGACGGTCGCTGCGGCTCAACCTCTGCTCCGGCGCGACGTTCTGCTGGCGTTGGCTGCGGCGGCGCAGGGCGGGTTTGCGGACGCGCCGGCTGGGCTGGAGGTGGAGTGGAAGGTACCGCAGGTGCGGGCCTCGCACCGGGCCGGCTACGAGCCACGTCCAGGATTCGCTCGCGCAGGATACGCTGGAGCTGGCTGTTGTCCCGTGCGATTTCCTCGAAGTTCTTGGGCAGGAAGTCGACGGCGCCAGCTTCCAACGCATCAAGGGTAACGCGGGCGCCTTCGTAGGTGAGCGACGAGAACATCAGCACCGGCGTCGGGCGGCGATTCATGATCTCCTTGACTGCCGAGATGCCGTCCATGATCGGCATCTCGTAGTCCATGGTGATCACGTCCGGGCGCAACTTGTCCGCCATGTCTACCGCTTCGCGACCATTGGTCGCCGCGCCCACGACCTTTATGTTTCCGGAGGCATTCAGGATTTCGGTCAGTCGCTTGCGAAAAAAACCGGAGTCATCAACGACCAGGACTGAAACCGTCATGCATGTGCCTCCATCCGTTCGTAAAGTCTGCGTGTGTTCTTGTTATCCGTAGTGCTGCAACAGACTGGGGACATCGATGATCAACGCGATCCGACCATCCCCAGTAATCGTTGCACCAGCTACCCCGGGCGTACCGTGGAGCATCCGACCCAAAGGCTTGATGACGACTTCTTCCTGTCCGACCAACTGGTCGACGATGAACCCGACACGCTTGGTCCCCATCGCCACGATGACCACATGAGCATTTTCCGGCTCAGGATCCCCGGCGCCCCGCACGAGCCAGTTCTTGATATGGAACAGCGGGAAGACCTTGTCACGCACCACGATGCACTCGCGGCCATCGACGATGTTCTTCTTGGTCAGGTCCAGGTGGAAGATTTCCACCACGTTGACCAGGGGCAGTGCAAAGGACTGATCACCCAGCATGATCATCAGCGTCGGCATAATGGCCAGGGTCAGTGGCACCTTGATGATAATCCGCGAGCCCTTGCCCTTTTCAGACTCCACATGGAGCGTGCCGTTGAGCTGGCTGATCTTGGTCTTGACCACATCCATGCCCACGCCACGACCGGACACGTCGGAAATCTGGTCCTTGGTGGAAAAGCCGGGGGCGAAGATCAGGTTATAGCACTCGGTATTGGTCAGCCGGTCCGCCGCATCCTGATCGTATAGCCCCTTCTCCACGGCCTTTTGGCGCAGCTTGTCCGGATCCATACCGGCGCCGTCATCCTCGATCACCAGCAGGATATGATCGCCTTCCTGCTCCGCCGAAAGGGTCACCTTGCCCACGCGGGGCTTACCTGCCTTCTCGCGCACGTCCGGCGCTTCGATACCGTGGTCGACGGAGTTACGCACCAGGTGGACCAACGGATCGGACAGGGCTTCGACCAGGTTCTTGTCGAGGTCCGTTTCCTCGCCGTGCATCACCAGGTTGATCTCTTTCTTCAGGCTACGCGCGAGGTCGCGGACAACCCGTGGGAAACGACCGAATACCTTCTTGATCGGCTGCATGCGGGTCTGCATGACGGCGGACTGGAGGTCGGTGGTCACCACATCCAGGTTGGACACGGCTTTCTGCAATTGCTCGTCTTCGCTAGACGCACCCAGACGTTCCAGCCGGTTACGTACCAGTACCAGCTCGCCTACCATGTTCATGATGTCGTCAAGGCGCTTGGTGTCGACGCGAACAGTTGTTTCCGCGGCCGGCGTCGAATCCCGCGGCGGAACGGCTGGAGCTGCCGCGGCAGCCGGCGCTTCGGCCTTCTTACTGTCCTTGGCCCCGGCGGGCGCCTTTGCTGCCGGCTTCTCCGCTTTCGCGGATTCAGGCTTGGGTTCAGCCTTTACTGGCTCGACTTTGGGCTTTTCGGCCTTGACCTCACCGTCAACTTCGCCAGGGCCCTTGCCCTTACCATGCAATTCATCGAGCAGGGACTCGAACTCATCGTCCGAAATCAGGTCGCCACCACCCGCCGGCGCACTGTCACCCTTGCCTTGTGCCGGCGATTTCTCGTCAGCGGCGCCGGGAGCAGCACCCTTGAACTGACCCTTGCCGTGCAACTCGTCCAGCAGGGATTCAAATTCGTCGTCGCTGATGTCGTCGCCGCCGCTCGCGGCACCAACACTGCTGTCATCGGCAGCAGCCTGTGGCGCACCGCCGTGCTGGCCCTTGCCATGGAGGTTGTCCAGCAACTGCTCGAATTCGTCGTCGGAAATTTCATCATCACCCGAAGACGACTCAGCCGTGCCCGACTTTCCATCATCTTCGCCTTCAAGGGCATCGAGGAGCTTCTCGAACTCGTCATCGGTGATATCGCCGTCATCAGCCTTCGGGCGTTCGACAGTTTCAGGGGCCTCTTCCACTGATTCGACGGGCGCCTCTTCGACAGGCTCATCCGCGCCCTGAGGCAGCGCGAGCTTGTCAAGGGCCGCAATCAGGGCCGGATCGGCCGGCGTCGGCTCTTCACGGTTACGGACCTGGTCGAACATCGAGTTAACGTTGTCCAACGCTTCCAGAACCACGTCCATCAGCTCCGAATCCACCCGGCGCTTATGATTGCGCAGGGTATCGAAGACGTTTTCCGCCGAGTGACAACAGTTGACCAGGGCTTCAAGTTGCAGGAAGCCCGCACCGCCCTTAACTGTGTGGAAACCCCGGAAGATGGCATTCAGGAGATTGCTGTCGTCCGGGTTCTGCTCGAGATCGACCAACTGCTCGGACAACTTTTCCAGTATTTCACCGGCCTCTACCAGAAAATCCTGGAGAATCTCTTCGTCAGCATCAAACGCCATACGGTGTCCTCAATCAAAAACCAAGGCTAGACAGGAGATCATCAACATCATCCTGGCCTGAGACGACATCTTCGCGCTCTTGAGCGCGCATCTGGGGCCCTTCACCTTTCTCGATACTCTCCTTGATCTCGCCCAGTTCGTGGACCGTTCCGGTGATCTGATCGACATGGCTGGCCATGACCACAAGGCTCAGCAGGTGTTCTTCAACTTCCTTGACCAACGTGGTCACCTTCTGGATAACCTGACCTGTCAGGTCCTGGAAATCCTGTGCCAGCAGGATTTCAGAGAGGTGCCCATAGAGCAGCTCCGCATCGTTGGCGGTATGTTCGAAAAAGTTATCGATCCGCTGGTAGAGTTCCCGGAACTCGCTCGGTCCGATTTCGCGGCGGCGCAGCTTGTGCCATTCCTCCCGTATTGCCTGGGCCTGCTCGCGCATGGCGTTGGCCTTGGGCATCGCCTCTTCCACCAGGTCCATGGTGCGATTGGCCGCATTACCGGTCATCTGCACGACATAGGTCAGGCGGTCCGAGGCGTCGGACATCTTAGACAGGGCTTCCTGCTGCTCTGCGTTCTGCGGATCGATCTGGAAATTACGGATCGCTTCGTGGAGGCTTCGGGTCAAACGACCCACTTCCCGGTAAAGGCTCTGGTCGCGAACCTCGTTGAGATCATTGATCAGGCGCATCGCCGACGCGTAGTCGCCGGCATCCACCATATTCTTGAGTTCCCCAGCCTGAAGCTGGAGTTTCTCGACGACTTCAGGGTCGAGCTTACCGGTGTTGTTCTTTGGATTGCCCATGATGGCGCTCTGATACTCAGGACTGGATACGTTCGAAGATTTTTTCGATCTTTTCCTTCAGGACAGCCGCCGTGAACGGCTTAACCACGTAACCGTTCACCCCGGCCTGGGCCGCGGCAACGATCTGGTCGCGCTTGGCTTCCGCAGTCACCATAAGCACCGGTAGATTCTTAAGACTGTCGTCGGCGCGAACGGCCTGTAACAGCTCGAATCCGGACATACCGGGCATGTTCCAGTCGGTCACCAGGAAATCGTACTTGCCGCTTTTCAGCATCGGCAACGCCGTGTTGCCATCATCCGCTTCGTCGGTATTGGTAAAGCCCAGGTCGCGAAGCAGATTCTTGATGATCCGCCGCATCGTGGAAAAGTCGTCCACGATCAGGATTTTCATGTTCTTGTCCAATTGGACCTCCACTCATTAATGCCGGGAATAGCAACGACTCTTGGCCCTGGCCACCCGCGTAGTGCGTCTATGGGAGCTGGCACCTCCCACCTCACGGATGCACTTCACCAGCCTGGCACTTTCGAAGCATTGCCTATTCTGTCCGCTGGGCGCGATCTGTAAAGCGCCCGTTACCAAAAACTACACTTTACGTATGAGCACGTTACGCGTGTGCGATCCGGTTACTCAGGCGGCCTGCCATCCGCTCAGCCGCGCTTTCAGGCGCAACGCCGCCTGGCTATGGATCTGGCTGACCCGACTCTCGCTCACGCCGATCACTGCACCGATCTCTTTCAGGTTGAGCTCTTCCTGGTAGTAGAGACTCAGTACCAGCTTCTCGCGCTCCGGCAAACTGGTGATCGCGTCCGCCAGGCTGCGCCGGAAACCTTCAGACGAAAGCGCTTCGAACGGTGCATCAGGAACAGCGTCTTCTTCGTTTATCGGCACCTCGCCGGATTCATTTAGCTCATCGAGACTAAAAAGTCGGCCACCGTTAGAATCTGCCAGGCAGGCGTGGTATTCGGAAAGGGACATGTCTAGCTCGTCAGCCACCTCGGCGTCGATGGCCTCGCGCCCGGTCCGGTCTTCTACAGCCTTGATGGCCTGGGCGATACGACGGGAATTACGGTGAACCGAACGCGGTACCCAGTCGCCCTTGCGGATCTCATCCAAGATGGCGCCCCGAATACGGATACCGGCGTAGGTTTCGAACGATGCGCCCTTGGACGCCTCGTATTTCTGCGCAGCTTCCAGCAGCCCGATCATGCCGGCCTGCATGAGATCTTCCAGCTGCACAGAGGCAGGTAAACGCGCCAGGAGATGCAGCGCGATTTTCTTAACCAGCGGCGCATGCTGCTCGACAAGGTCATGGGCCTTGCGTTCGCTGGTTTGGTGATAGATTCCCAGGCCTTTTGCCAACTTCATGAATCCGGATTGCCCAAATCAGGGAGCCTTTGGTTCTATCGGAGACTCCAGAGAATAAATGACCGTCAAATCCGTCAGTCGGTTACGCCTCAGGCTTCCACCAGACGCTCGACGAAGAATTCAAGGTGACCGCGGGGCGATGACGGCAACGGCCAGTTGTCGACCTTCTGCGCCAAGGCCTTGATCGCTAGCGACGCTTTGGCCCGCGGATAGGCATCGAGCACGGCACGCTGCCGCTGTACCGCTTTCTTGACGGCTTCGTCGTAAGGAACCATGCCCACATATTGTAGCGCAACATCCAAGAAGCGCTCGGTTACGCGGGTTAACTTCCCGAAAAGATGCTTGCCTTCCTGCTCGTTGCGGACCTGGTTGGCCAGGATGCGAAAACGGTTGACGCCATAATCACGGTTCATCAGCTTGATGAGCGCGTAGCAATCGGTAATGGATGTGGGTTCGTCGCAGACTACCAGCAACAGTTCCTGCGAGGCCCGGAGAAAACTGACGACGCCCTCGGAAATCCCCGCCGCGGTGTCGACGATCAGTACGTCGATCTGATCGCCAAGCTCGCTGAAGGCATTGATCAGACCCGCATGCTCCATAGCGGTGAGCTGGGTCATGCGCTGGGTGCCGGAGGAGGCAGGCACGATTTTGATGCCGCCAGGACCATCCACCAGGACCTCCCGCAGCTCGCATTCGCCCGACAGCACGTCAGCCAGGTTGTGATGCGCAGTGATGCCCAGCAGTACGTCGATGTTGGCCAGTCCCAGATCGGCGTCCAGAACGACAACACGACGCCCCATTTGGGCCAGGGCGATTGCCAGGTTGACTGAGACGTTGCTCTTGCCAACGCCCCCCTTGCCGCCGGATACGGCAATTACCTGAACCGGGTGTGGTTTACTCATGCCGGATACGGTCTCTCGCGACGATATTGTTGATTGTTGACTGCCGGCCATGAGCCAGCCTTTCAAGGTCTCGATACGACACTGTCGAAGATTCCCTGATTCAGGCTCCTGCTGCAACCATAGCCGTCTCCCGAGCCTCACGCAGCCGCTCTACGCCCAGTCGCACCAGGGGCACTGACTGCGCCGGGTGAATATCTTCAGGGATGCGCTGGCCATCCGTGTAGTAGGCCACCCGAAGCCCCGTTTCCATGGCAAATCCCAGGACTTCGCCGAGGGTCAATGCCTCATCCAGCTTAGTCATGATACACCCGGCAGGCTTGGCCATCTTATAGCAATGCCATGTGGATTTCATAATGCGCGGCTGGCTGGTTGCCGCCAGCACCAGGTACGGCTTGATCGGATGATAGCTGGACGCCAGTTCCTCAAGCTGCTCCTGGTGCCCGCGGTCTGAATGGGTCAGGCCGGCAGTATCGACCAGAACCAAACGCTTGTCCGAGAGATCGTCAAGGATCTGGTCCAGGGTGTGGCTTTCGTCAACGACGCGTACCGGCACGTTAAGGATACGGCCAAACACGAACAGTTGTTCATGGGCAGCGACACGGTAGCGGTCGGTGGTCACCAGCGCCAGGGAATCTGCGCCGTGGCGCAACACATAACGCGCGGCCATCTTACCGATGGTTGTGGTCTTACCGGAGCCTGTCGGACCCACCAAGGCTACGATACCACCCTGCTCCACGATTTCCTGGTCCTGGGTACGCACACCGGCTGCCAGGGTTCGCAGTGACTTTTTCCAGCCTTCTTCGAGACGACCCGAGCCGGAACTTCGGGCCAGGGTCCCCGCCAGCTGACTGGACAGACCGAATTCTTCCAGGCGTTCCGTCAGTCGCTGATGGCTTGCGTCTACTTCCGGTGCAGAGGTCTTCACAACAGGCGCAGCATCGCCCTGGCGGCCATTAACCATATCCCGCAGGGAGTGGATCTCGGCACGCATGGCTTCCAACGCGGCGTGGGTCGGGTCCTGGCTCGGTGCCGCCGCAACGGTCGCCACCTTGGGTTCAGGCGCCGGCTGAGGTGAACGACGCTCGCGAATCTCACGAATACGCTGACGGGAACGACCGAGCTCTTCCTCCAGGCGACGGTGCTGGTCAGCCTGCATCTCAGCCAGGCGTGCGCCGTTGGTCGCCTCAACCGCCGCATTGCCCAAACGCTGGCGCGCCATATTCTCGTCGTAGTCGAGGGCCGTCACGATTTCGACACCGTCATCAACGCGACGATTGGACAGGATGACCGCGTCATCGCCCATCTCGAGCCGAACCATCTTTAGCGCTTGCGACATGGTCGGTGCAAAGAACCGTTTTACCTTCATGATGACTTACCTCCACTGGCGCCGACTCGATCGGGACCTGTTGCTGCTGTCGGCGGCCTATTGCTGACCGACCGACGCTACAATCGTAATCTGTTTGTTATCCGGCACTTCCTGGTAGGCCAGGACATGCAGGCGTTCCACCCCATAGCTGACGAATCGGGCCATGACGTGGCGCAGCGGTCCGGAAACCAACAGGATCGCCGGCTTGCCCATCATCTCCTGACGCTGGGCCGCGTCCTGCAGGGATCGCTGGAGCCTTTCCACCATGTTCGGCTCCAGCACCAGGCCGATATCGTCCTGACCGCCGGATTGTTGACTCTGCTGCATGGACTTTAGCAACATCTGTTCCAACTCCGGATCCAGGGTAATCACCGGGATCTCGGCTTCGTTGCCACAGATGCTCTGGACAATCATCCGGCGCAGGGCCTGACGGGCTGCCGTCGTCAGTGCGCGGGCATCCTGGGTCTTGGGCTGGACGTTGACGATGGCCTCGGCGATGGAACGCATATCGCGGACCGGCACTTCCTCTTTCAGCAGGCTCTGGAGCACCTTCAGCAACAGGCTGATGGAAATGGTATTCGGCACCAGCTCCTCCGCCAGCTTGGGGGACATCTTTTCCAGTTGCTCCAGCCACTTCTGCACTTCCTCGTGGCCGATCAGCTCATGAGCATGTTTCTGCAGGATCTGGTTGAGATGGGTCGCGACCACCGTGCTGGAGTCGACAACCGTGTAGCCCAGGGTTTGTGCCTGATCCTTCTTTTCCGGCTCGATCCAGACGGCCTCCAGACCGAACGCCGGATCCTTGCCGTCGATCCCTTCGACCTTGCCAAAAACCTGACCCGGGTCGATGGCCAGTTCACGATCCGGATGGATCTCCGCCTCGGCGATCGTCACGCCCATCAGGGTGATGCGATAGACGTTGGGCATCAGGTCCAGGTTGTCGCGGATGTGGACCGACGGCATGAGAAAGCCGAGATCCTGGGACAGCTTCTTACGCACGCCCTTGATCCGGGTCAGCAACTGTCCGCCCTGGGAACGATCCACCAGCGGGATCAGGCGGTAACCCACTTCCAGGCCGACGATATCCACCGTGGCTACATCGTCCCAGCCCAATTCCTTCGATTCGGTCGGTCCCGGCAAGGCCTTGCCGCCAGTGTCGCCACCCGGCTGCGGACCCGCTGCCGGTGCCGAGCGAGGCGCTCCACTGCCCCGTGCCGGGAACACGCTCTCGTCCTCTTCCACTTGCTGCTGACGCTTCCAGATGTAGTACGCCAGACCGCCGGCAATTGAACCCAGTCCCAGGAAGGCCACATGCGGCATACCGGGGATAAGGCCAAGAATGATCAGGATGGCGGCGGCAATGCCCAACGCACGCGGCGCGGTAAACATCTGGGACAGGATCTGCTGCCCCATGTCCTGGCTGGTGGTGACACGGGTGACCATGATCGCAGCGGAGGTGGAGAGCAGCAGCGACGGAATCTGCGCCACCAGGCCGTCACCGATGGTCAGCAGCGCATAGCTGCGCATGGCATCGCCGAAGGCCAGCTGGTGCTGGAGCATACCGATGACCACACCACCGATAATGTTGATAAAGAGAATCAGCAGACCGGCGATCGCGTCGCCCTTCACGAATTTACTGGCACCGTCCATGGAGCCGTAGAAGTCCGCCTCCTGGGCAATCTCGGAACGGCGCGCCTTGGCCTCGTCCTGGTTGATCAGCCCGGCGTTCAGGTCGGCATCGATGGCCATCTGCTTGCCTGGCATGGCGTCGAGGGTAAAGCGGGCGCTGACTTCGGAAACACGGCCGGCACCTTTGGTCACAACCATGAAGTTGATGATCATCAGGATGGCAAACACCACCAGACCCACGGCGTAGTTACCGCCGATCAGCACCTCACCGAACGATTCGATCACCTTACCGGCGGCGGCACCGCCTTCGTGACCGTTGAGCAGGACAATCCGGGTCGATGCCACGTTCAAGGCAAGGCGCAACAGCGTCGCCACCAGCAAAACCGTGGGGAACGCGGCAAACTCCATCGGCCGCATGGCATACACACACACCAGCAGGATGACGATAGACAGCGTGATGTTGAAGGTAAACAACACGTCCAGCAGGAAGACCGGCATGGGCAGTATCATCATGCCCAGCAAGGCCATCAGCAGGACCGGAATACCCAGGTTGCCGTTTGTCAGGGATTTGACGTTGTTGAGGACCAGCGCTCTATCCACTACCCGAAGATCTCCACGTGAGCGTGTTAACTCTGGTGCCGTGATGTCGTTTTTTTGACGGCACGACGGTATCTGGGTGGGATAGCGCAATAACCATACCAATGATGTGAAATCTGCAAAAACAGGGCGTTGCCGGGGTATCCCTGACTGACTGGACGCCTCAAGTAAGGTATCCTTGTCGGCATTTTGGAGGCCCCGTAAAGACCTGTGGCGCTCGCCTCAGGACTGGACCACGTCGAGCCCTCCAACCCCGAATAATCCGACGACCGGATAACCTTACGATCGAACAACCTGACGATATAGGTGAGCCATGCCCGTCCATGAGGTGAAGCACCCCCTGATCCGCCATAAACTCGGCCTGATGCGCCGTTCCGATATCAGTACCAAGAATTTTCGTGAACTGGCCCAGGAAGTCGCCGCCCTGCTGACCTATGAAGCCACCCAGGATTTTGTTCTGGAAAAACACACCATAGAAGGCTGGGCCGGGCCGGTTGAAGTGGAACGCCTAAGTGGCAAGAAGGTCACCATCGTACCCATCCTGCGTGCGGGCATGGGGATGCTGGAAGGGGTATTGACCCTGATCCCCGGTGCACGGGTGAGCGTGGTTGGCCAGGTACGGAACGAAGAAACCCTGGAAGCCAGCACCTACCTGGAAAAACTGGTGGGCGAACTCGACCAGCGCCTGGCCATGATCGTCGACCCGATGCTCGCGACAGGCGGCTCGCTCATTTCCACCATCGACTTGCTCAAAAAAGCAGGTAGCACCGAAATCCGTGCCCTGGTGCTGGTGGCCGCACCGGAAGGTATCCAGAAAGTCCAGGAAGCACACCCGGACGTCTCTATCTACACAGCCTCGATCGATGAGCGACTCAACGAGAAAGGTTACATCCTGCCCGGCCTCGGTGATGCCGGCGACAAGATTTTCGGCACCAAGCAAAAGGATCACTGAATATGCAAAGCACCCCGAACGAACCGGTATGGCGCCAGGCCCTGGCCGGCGCCCAGATGTTGCTGGTCGCCTTCGGCGCCCTGGTGCTCATGCCCCTGATTACGGGGATGGATCCCAACGTGGCCCTGTTCACGGCGGGTATCGGCACATTGCTGTTCCAGATCATCACCGGAGGCCAGATCCCTATATTCCTGGCCTCATCCTTCGCGTTCATCGCTCCGATCATCGCCGCCAAGGCCAAATTCGGACTTGAACAGACCCTGGGTGGCCTCGTCGCCGCCGGCGTCCTCTACATGATTCTCAGCGGGCTGGTGAAATGGCGCGGCACCGGCTTCCTTAATCGATTGCTACCACCGGTGGTCATCGGGCCCGTCATTATGGTGATTGGCCTGAGCCTGGCGCCGGTTGCGGTCAATATGGCCATGGGTAAAGCCGGTGATGGCAGCGCCCAGCTGGTGCCCTACACGACCGCCATATGGATCGCCATGGCTTCACTTGCGACCACCATCATCTTTTCGGTGTTCACCACAGGGATCTTCCGGCTCATTCCGATCATGTTCGGCGTGCTGGTCGGCTACGTGCTGTCGGCCGTTGTCGGCATTGTCGACCTCACACCGATCCGTGAAGCCGTATGGCTGGGTCTGCCCAACTTCGTCGCGCCGGAATTCGGCTGGGGCGCGATCCTGTTCATGATTCCCGTCGCCATTGCCCCGGCCGTGGAGCACATCGGCGATATCCTGGCGATCGGCACCGTGACGCGCAAGGACTATCTCAAGAAGCCCGGTTTGCACCGCACCCTGCTGGGGGATGGCGTCGCCACCAGTGCTGCTGCGTTGCTCGGCGGCCCGCCCAACACCACTTATTCGGAAGTGACCGGCGCGGTCATGCTGACCCGCAACTTCAACCCGCGCATCATGATCTGGGCCGCGGTCGTGGCCATTGCCCTCGCCTTTATCGGGAAATTCGGCGCTGCCTTGCAGACCATCCCGGTGCCGGTCATGGGTGGCATCCTATGCCTGCTGTTCGGCTCCATTGCCGTTGTCGGCCTGAACACGCTGATTCGCCATCATGTGGACCTGTCGGAGCCCCGCAACCTGGTGATTGCCGGCGTTACGCTGGTGTTCGGGATTGGCGGCATGGTGATCGGACAGGTGGAAGGGATTGCGCTTTGCGGCTTGGTCGCAATTGGTCTGAACCTGATATTGCCCGGCAGCCAGGCCGCCTGGGGCGATCCGACCATTCCGCAACAACAGGCCTCTGCGCCAGAATAGGCAATACTCCTGAGGCTAAGGAACCCAAGGTCCAGGAGTCAATTTTCTGGACCCATGGTCACTGTGCTGAACCCACCAGGAGACTCCTATGGCCTCGTCGATCGACAGCTCCGGCATTAGTTTTACTGCCCTGTATACAGGCGCGGTCTGGCAACGGCATGGTCTGTCCGAGGAAGGATTGATTCCTGCGTCCGGACAGGCCCTGTACAGCCTGCTAAGCCCTTTTGAAGGTATAAGCCGCATCGTCGCAGGTGGCAGCGTGCGCACCTTCCTGCTCCAGCGTCATCTCATCATCGATCACCTGATCGAAGACGCGGTACAAAACGACGGCGTAGACCAGGTATTGGAGATTGCCTGCGGCCTCTCGCCGCGCGGTATACGACTGCGCCGACATTTTCCGCACCTGAGAATAGTCGAGGCCGATCTGCCTGCCATGGCGACGCGCAAGGCGGCCTTCCTGGCCAGTCGTGGTTTTCTGGGGGAGCACCACCAGGTCCGGCCCCTGGATATCTTTGCCGACTCGGGGCCGCTAAGCCTGGAAACGGTTATCGATGAGCAACTCGACACCAAGCGCCCACTGCTGGTCATCACCGAAGGCCTGACCAGTTATTTTAGCCTCGACGATATCAGCCGTTTCTGGCGGCGGCTGGCCAGCACCCTTTCTCCATGCCCCGGTTCACGCTACATCTCCGAGACCTACCTGCAGCCGCCAAATGGCGTTATCGGCGGCGGCCTCAACATGCTGCGTCAGACACTTGGCGCCATGACCCATGCCCAGGTGAGCTTTCACTTTCGCAACGGGGAAGAGGCGGCCGAATACTTGGCGAGGATGGGGTTCAAGGATGTGGATTCGGAGAATCCGCAAGACTATTACGGATACTTGCCGATCCCTCAAAGCCGTGGGAATCCCCTCGTTCGCATTCTGAACGCAAGAATCTAGCAGAAATCGCAAACTAGCCGTCGCGACGCAAATCGCTGGGAATGGGGAAATTCGGCATACCAGGTCTTTCGCCCTGCCCCTTGCGATAGCGACGCAACTGGTAGAGATAAGCCAACACCTGGGCAATAGCCACGTAGAGACCGTGGGGAATCTCACCGCCAATCTCGGTGTTGTGGTAGACGGCCCGGGTCAGGGGTGGCGTGCGCAATACATCCACCTTGTGCTCACGGGCGATTTCCATGATCTTGAATGCCACCTGGTCAGCGCCCTTGGCGACGACTACAGGCGCGGCCATGGCCTTCTGGTCGTATTTCAGGGCTACCGCGTAATGCTCTGGGTTGGTAATGACCACGTCCGCCGTGGGAACATCCTGCATCATCCGGCGCTGGGCCATCTCCCGCTGCAGTTGGCGGATCCTGCCCTTGACCTCCGGCTTACCTTCCGTGTCCTTGAACTCGTCCTTGACCTCCTGCTTGGTCATACGCAGCTTCTTGTGGTGATCGTAGATCTGGAAAGGCACGTCGATGGCCGCGATGGCGATCATGGCACAGGACATGAAGAAAAAGCTCCAGGCGACCGTCCAGACCACGTGCTCCATCGCCGGGACCGCGGGTTCATCGGCAAGGGCGAGCAGGTCCTCGGTGCGCACGTCGAGAATGAGGAGGGCGATCAGCATCACCAGCGCGACCTTGGCGATCGATTTAATCAGCTCTATTAGCGAACGCACGGAGAACATGCGCTTGAGACCCTTGATCGGGTCCATGCGACTCAACTTCGGCGCCACCGCCTTTCCGCTGAACAGCAGACCGCCCACGCCGATCGGACCGGCGATGGCGGCAATCAATAACAGCACCAGGATAGGTGCCAGGGCCCAGGCCGCCTCTCCGGCAGCGGCGCCGAGCAGCAATCCCATCTGGTTGGTGTCAAAAGCGGCCATTCGATCGAGCTCGAAGCTACTACGCATAATCGCTTCAAGGGATGCGCCAAGGCTGGAGCCAAAAATCAGCAAACCTGCGGCCCCCGCCATCAGCACAGCCATCGTGGCCAATTCACGTGAACGGGCGGTCTGCCCCTCTTCCCGCGCTTTCTCAAGCCTTCGGGGGGTGGCCTCTTCGGTTTTCTCCTGACTGCTATCGTCGTCTTCAGCCATAAACGTCCAGCTTCACTCGAAGGACACTGCCCTCAGGGTAATCCCTGAAGGGAACGCATGAAATCAAAGGTTTCCCTGGAGTATTGGTCGAAATGCGGCAGGAAGTCCGCATGCAGCACCCAAATGGCAAACAGGCCGAAAAGCAGGCCGATGGGAAAGCCCAGTGCAAAGATATTCAGTTGGGGGGCCGCCCGGGTCATCACCCCGAAAGCAATGTAGACAATCAGTACCGCAGTTATCGCCGGCAGCGCCAGCAGCATCGCCGAAACGAACATCCAGCTGATGTGGTTCGCCAGGTCCCAATAGGCATTCTGGCCCAATCCTGTGGTACCAATCGGGATCGTGCGGAAACTCTCGATAAAGACCTCAAACGCCACCAGGTGACCGTTCATGGCCAGGAAAAGCAGGGTCACGGTGATCGTGTAGACCTGGGACAGCGTCGGTACGTTGACGCCATTAGCCGGATCCACCATCGAGGCAAACCCCAAGCCCATCTGCATGGCGATCATCTGACCGGCAATGACGAAAAGCTGGAACAGCGCCGTGAGCACGAAGCCCAACCCGACACCGATCATGATCTGCTGCAGCGTAATGACAACAGCGTCGCCGGTAAGGGCATCGACGGTAGGGACCGGACCAATCATCGGCACCACCAGCACGGTCATCAGCAACGCCAGCCCCAGGCGAATACGGGCGGGGACCAGCCCGGCGCCGACGAAAGGAATCACCATCATGAAACTGGCAATGCGGAACAGCGGCCACAGGTGCTGTCCCACCCACTGTCCGATCATGTCCGCCGATGCTTCAGCGCCCATGGTCAGCCGATCAGGTAGGGAATGCGCATGATCAGGTTCTCAGCATGCTCGATCAGCGTGGTGAGCATCCAGGGCCCGGCGAAGATGATCATGAGCAGTGTGACGATCAGGCGCGGCAGGAAACTCAGGGTTTGTTCGTTGATCTGTGTCGCTGCCTGGAAGGTACTGACCACCAGACCGATCGCCAAGCCCGGGCCGATGATGATCGCCGACAGGAGGACGATCAGCCACAGCGCTTCGCGCATGATGTCGATAACCGTTTCCGGTGTCATGAGGATTCTCCTCCCGGCTATATGCCGTAACTGGACGCTAGGGTACCCATGATCAGGGCCCAGCCGTCGACCAGTACGAACAACATGATCTTGAACGGCAGCGAGATGATGATCGGCGACAGCATCATCATCCCCATGGCCATCAGCACGCTTGCCACCACCATGTCGATGATGAGGAACGGAATAAACAGGATGAAACCGATCTGGAATGCGGTCTTGAGCTCGCTGGTAACGAAGGCAGGCATCAGCACCCAGAAGGAAACCTCCTCAGGACTCGCCGCCTGCTCCCCGGAAATGCGCATGAACAGTCCCAGGTCGGACTCCCGGGTCTGCGCCAGCATGAATTCGCGGAAGGGCTGACTGGCCCGCTCCACAGCCTCCAACGGCGCGATTTCTTCGGCGATGTAGGGCTGTAATGCCTCTTGGTTTACCTCTTCCAGAACCGGACGCATGATAAAAATAGTCAGGAACAGGGTCAGACCCAGCAGGATCTGGTTCGACGGTGTCGACTGCAAACCCAGCGCCTGGCGCAGGATGGCAAAGACGATGATGATCCGGGTAAAGGAGGTCATCATCATCAGCATGGCCGGCAGGAACGTCAGCGCCGTCATCAGCGCCAGGATCTGCAGGGTGACGGAATATTCCTGGGTTTCCTCAGCGTCTCCCGGCGTTACGGTAACGGCGGGAATGCCGGGGATATCGGCCTGGGCCGGAAGGGTAAGCAACAACAGCGGGACCAATCGCAACAACAACGGCAAGAGGCGAAACGGCTGGGTCACGCATCACCTCCGCGATCGCCCCGGTTGGTCGCCGAGCGGTCGCCCCAGTTTCGTCCGATCATCGCCTGGAGGCGCTTGGCGAAGTCCCCTTCGATACGGCCGGATTCGGTAACCACCGGCTCGTCGAATACATGGAGCGTGCGAATGGCAGAAGGCGTAATACCCACCAGGATTTGTGTGCCGCCCACGTCGACCAACACGATTCGCTCGCGGGCGCCGACCGACAGTACGCTGACAATACGCATCGCCTGGCTATTGATGCCCGTGAGTCCATTCATACGCTTGACCAGCCAGGCGCAACCGAAGATCAGCGCAATAACGGCAACCAGACCAGCACCCAGGCTGAGCAGCGACACCAGACTGTCTGGTCCCTGGCCGCTGACCGAACCGCCGGATGCGGTCTCCTCCGCCAGCAGTGGCATACTCGCCAGGAGCAGCCCGAAAGCAAGGACAGGTCTCACGATGATTCCTCCGGGCCGGGAAACGGCAGGTTACCGTTCCGGTCTTGCATTGTTATTTGTTGAATCCAGTTATTTGTTGAATCCAGTTATTTGCCGAACATTCTTATTTACAGAATCCGTACATTCGACAGACGGGCTCGGCAAAGACTATTTTGACAGACGCTTGATACGTTCGCCCGGACTGATCACATCGGTCAGGCGAATACCAAATTTCTCGTTGACCATCACCACCTCACCGTGGGCGATAAGCGTACCGTTGACCAATACGTCAAGCGGCTCACCCGCCAGACGGTCCAGCTCGATGACCGAGCCCTGGTTCAGCTGAAGAAGGTTACGGATGGGAATCTGGGTGTTGCCCACTTCCATCGAGATCGTAACCGGAATGTCCAGGATGACATCCAGATCCGGTGCCGGGCCGGTACCGGTTTGCGGCGTGTCTTCATCGAACTCTTCCATCGGCGCAGCCGTCACCGATTTGCCGGCACCCTCGCCGGCTTCCTCCATAGCCGCAGCCCACTCATCGTCATGGTCGTCGCCATCGGCTTCTCCAGCCTCACCGGTTTCAGACATGGCCGCTTCCCACTCGGCAGCGAGTTTCTCGTCCTCGCTCATTTCGTTTTCGCCTGATTTGTTCTGGTCTTCAGCCATGCCTGTTCACCTTGAATTGCTTCTTTACTTTGGGACGCGTAGCACGCTCGGTGACCCGTAGCGCCAGGTTGCCGTCCCGGGTACCCAGTTGGGCCTTGTAGATGGGGATGCCGTTAGCCGTCATGGTGAGGTCGCCCTCCAGCTCGATCGGAATAACGTCACCGGCCTTGAGCTTCGCCACCTCTCGCAGGGACATCCGGCGTCGACACACGGTTGCGTTGACGGGTACATTGACCGCCTTGATGTCTTCCTGCAAGGCGTTGACCCAGCGCTCGTCCACTTCGTCGATATCGCTCTGCACACCTGCGTCGAGCACGTCGCGTATGGGCTCTATCATGGAATACGGCAACGCCATATGCAGCTCGCCGCCGCCTCCGTCCAGCTCGATATGGAAGGTGCTGATCACCACCACTTCACTCGGGCTGACGATATTCGCCATGGCCGGATTCACTTCAGAGTTTATGTACTCGAATTCCACTTTGAGCACCGCGTTCCAGGCTTCCCGCATATCCTGAAAAACCTGGTTCAGCATCATCTGCACGATGCGGGTTTCGGTGGGCGTGAACTCCCGCCCCTCTATCTTGGCGTGGCGGCCTTCACCACCGAAGAAGTTATCAACCAGCTTGAACACCAGCTTGGCGTCCAGGATAAACAGGCCGGTGCCCCGCAGGGGACGCATCTTCACCAGGTTGAGACTGGTAGGCACATAAAGGGTGTGGATGTACTCGCCAAACTTCATGATCTGTACGCCGCCAGTGGAGACGTCCGCGTTGCGGCGCAGCAGGTTGAACAAACTGATACGGGTGTAGCGGGCGAAACGCTCGTTGATCATCTCGAGGGTCGGCATCCGCCCGCGGACGATGCGGTCCTGGCTCGCCAGGTCATACGATTTGACGCCCGCCTCGTCTGCATCGTCGTAGGTGTCGATGTCACCGTCGTCGACGCCGTGCAACAGCGCGTCGATTTCGTCTTGTGACAGTAAGTCCTGCATACCTGTAATCCGACCTCGATGGTTGCCCGGTGGACGACCGGATGGATGGCATCGCCGGTTTATGTGCCCGGCCCTGCCGCAGTTCTCTTCAAAACGTTATTGTCTCAAACAATCTCTTCACGACACTCGCAAAATCTACTGCAATACGAAATTCTCGAACAGGATACTGTCAATCGGTTCGGCGCTTTCCTGTTCCAATACCGTGTTGACGGTGGCCAGCGCCTCATCGAGCAGCTTCTGCTTGCCCTCGGGGGTCTGCATGGCCTGGAAATCCTGCGCGCCGAACAATGTCAGCAGACGACTGCGAATCAGGGGCATATGGGTCTGCGCGGCGTCGAGCGCCGCCTGATTGCGACTCTGCAGGGCGACGAAAATCTGCATGTAGCGCTGTCGCCCGTCCGTGGATAGGGTGACGATAAACGGCTTGTCGATGGAATAGTAGAGACTGGGCGTGAACGCTTCCTCAGCCGCAGCTTCGGAATCGTCTTCTTGCGCTGCACCGTCATCGGATTTCAGGAACCAGAGGGTGCCTGCAACCGACAGCGCGACGGCCAGCACGATAATGACGACCAGGCCAATAATGAGTTTGAGTTTACCCTTCTTGCCCGCAGGCGCCTGCTCCGAATTTTCTGCCATAGTCCACAACAGTCAGTTTATTGTCATCGCACGAATACGCCCGGATCTTGAGCAAGAACCAGGCCAGTCTGAAAAGACCAGCCCGTATCTCCGGCCACCGGGAGCCGCAGTCTACCCATCGTTCCAGACACGTTGATAAAACAGAAGTTTAGCGTCTGTACCGAAAGACATAAACCACGGTCTGCCGGGTCAGCGATTCACAGTGCCTGATCAGGCGTAGAGATCCACCTCGCCACGCCAGCTCAAGTCCAGGCTTCCCCCCGCCAAAGGTTCGTCCACGACCTCAAGTTCAGCGTCGGCACCTCGACCATAACCACGACCGCCGGAGCCTCCTTCTTCAGCCAAATCCTGCTGCGCCCCCTGATCCGAGGATTCGGCGGAAACCTCGAATTTCTCCAGGTTGAGACCATTCTCCTGAAGCATATCCCGCAGGCGGTGGCCGTTGAGTTCAAGCTGATCACGTACGGCTGAATGGGTAGCGTGGACCGTCACATGCGCCTGGTCGTGCTGAACCTGAACGCGCACCTCGAGCGGACCGAGATCCGGCGGCGTGATATGGATTTCCGCCGCAGACATGCGCTGACTGGTCAGCCAGGCGAGCTTACCGGCGACCTTTTCGCCCCACTGCGCGTGCTGGACCGGCAACTCCACGCTGGTGGAGTAGCTCTTCAGCGTAGCCATGGACTCGCGCCCTTCCAAACCGCGCTGCAAGGCCGTTGCAGGGTTCTGCTGGGACGATGTCTCGCCACTACCCTGGAAACGGGCCAACTGGCCCGAAAAATCCACGGCCTTGCCGTCCGCGCCTAAAGCGGTCTTCCCCGCCAGCAATCCTAATTGTTCGCCCTTCATGCCCAGCAGCGAGTCTCCGCTACCGGCACCTGCACCCTGTTGCTGAGGCTGCATCATCAACTTGTCCAACACCGTACCCGATGTGGGCGGTAGCCCGGTACCCTTTGCGTTGGCGCCGACAGTCAGACCGTTCACGGCCTGAGCTCCCGTTTCCTGCTGGCCAGGTACCGAGAACAGCATCGGCAGTACTTCATCACCGGTCACGCTGTCCTGCTCGGCGGCCTGCTCTCCTGCTGCACCACTCTTGTTGTCAGAGGCATTGTCGTCAGCGCTTCCTCGGTTGGAGCCCTGGCCGCCAGACGTATTATCCTCTGCCTTTGCAGTCTCTGGCCTCTCTTCAGCCTTATCCGCATGTTCCGACTGCTTGGCTCGGCTTTCTTCCAGCCGGTCCTGCTCGGCCTGCCGGCTGGCTACGCGGTTGTCTTCGGCGCGTTGATCGGCGCGATCCTGCCGCGCCTCTTTCCGCTCCAATCGCGCCTTTTCACGGGCGGATACCTCGTCAAACCGCTCCGCCGAACGCTCACTTTCCGACGTAGAGCCTTGACGCTCAATCGATTTTTCAGGTGTGGGTGACACGGGCGTCAGCACCATTCCAGACATGGCAACCCCTTGCCGCTTGGGCTTAGATCAAACAGTTAACGGGGTTACAGCAATATAGGTGCCAAATTGCGGGATAGCGGGTGCGGAAGCATCGCGGTGAAGAGCTGCGACCTTCGTAGCGGCGAACCTATCGAACCAGTGTTCTCTCGAGCAGTTGTCGAACCATGGAGAATTCGCTCTGGATATCGTCCAGAATATGCACGGCCTCATCGAGCCTTTCTTCCTTCCCAGCCAGCTCGGCATCCCCGCACAAAGCCCCGAGGCGCGGGGCCCCGATGTTGATGCAGCTACCCTTGAAGCTATGGGCAGATTTGGTGAAGCTTTCCGCGTCCCGCTCCTGCAACGAGGCACGTAGCGTATCGACCCGCTGGCTGGAGTCACTCAGGTAAGTCCGGATCAATACATCAAACTCATCCTCCATGACTTCCCGGAGCTCCGCCAGGGCTTCGTCATCAAGATGTGGTTTGTCGTTCATGATCGTCTCCTTACAGATTGCCTAGCGCGGGTCGTAATATGCATTCAGCTCAGGCGGCACATGTCTGCTACAGGCTCACCTCAATAGACTTCACGTCAGGCCAGGCTTGGCGGTTCCCTGGAATCGATCGTCCAACGGTAAACCACTTCAACCTCGTTCCCTCTTCCCTGGTGAGTCAGCGACTCGCAGAGCTGATGGAGCAACGCCAGGCCACGACCAGCGTAACCGTCCTGTCTCAAGGAGGACAATCCTCCGTCAGTATAGTCAAAGCCACTTCCGCTATCGCTGCAGTACACTTTGAGTACGCCGCCCTTGTCACCGGTCTCGTGTTCCAGGCGAAAACGTACCGCATCTTCCCTGTCGGCGCTACGCAATCGCCGTTCCCGCTCGGCGTAGTAGCGGCCGAAGCCTTCCGGAGAGCTCTTCCAACTCGAGGGCAACTCAAGCACCCCGTGCTCCAGGGCATTGGTATAGAGTTCTGAGAGGATAGTGTAGATCTCGCCACTGCGACGGCGCAGGCCAGGGACTTCCATGCAGATATGCAGCAGTAATGGCAGGGGATTGAAATGCGAGAGGGTTTCTCCCGATACCTCATATTCACAAGTCCAGCGGGACGGACCACTGAGCGCCGACTGGGTCACTCGTAGCGGCAATTCTTCCAGTACATTCGAGGCGACCACATCCACCGAGACCAGGGTCAGGTCATCCCGGATTTCCTCCGAGCCGGTAAATGTCCGGATAGCTGCCAGCACGGCTTCGAGCGGCGTCTCGTCTTCAGCCCTGGTTTCGAGCACGTCAGCCAACCGCGCCTCGCCGAACATTTCTCCCATGGCGTTGGTCGCTTCCGGAACACCGTCGGTGACGAACAGCACCGTGTCCCCCTCTTCTATCTTTGCCGTGTCCACCTCGGCGGAAAAACGATCGCCGGACACGACGCCCAGCGGCAGGTGCCGCGACGGCATGCGAAGCGGGCCATGGTTATGGCGCATCAGGAAACCGCCCGGCAGGCCGCCGTTCCAGAAGGTCAGGTTGCCCAGGTGAAAATCAAGCTCAAGGAAAGCGGCGCAGCAGAACATATCGGTGGGTAGGATGCGCCAAAGCTTCTGATTGATCTCCCGAAGGATGTCGCCAATCAGGAAACCCTTGCTGGTCATGCCGTAGAAGATTTCCGCGACCGGCATGGCACCGATAGCGGCGGGCAAACCGTGGCCGGTAAAATCGCCGATCAGGATGTTCATGCCACCGGATGGGCGGGGGCAGGCGAAAAGCACATCACCGTTGAATACCGACAGGGGCGAGGCGTGATAGCGGATGTTGGGCGCATCGAGGCAGCCAGTATGGGCGATATTGTCAAAAACCCGGCGGGCAATGGTCTGCTCTTTCACCAGCTGTTCGTTGCGGTCCCGGATTAGGTCGCGCTGTCGGCTCAGCGTGCCGTGCATCAACCGCATACGATTGAAGGCATTGATCTTGGCTTCGATAATGACGCGATTGTATGGCTTCGAGAGGAAGTCATCGCCACCGGCTTCGAGACAGCGGGCCAGGGCATCGGCATCGGAGAGAGAGGTCAGGAAAATGATCGGCACCAGCTCTTCACCAGCCAATGCCTTGATATGGCGCGCAGCCTCCATACCGTCCATGCCAGGCATCATCACGTCCAGCAGGACAATTTGGGGCTTGAAGCTTCGAAAGCTCTCGACGGCCTCAACCCCGTCGGCCGCCGTCATCACGTCATGGCCCTGACGGCGGACCATCGTTTTCAGGATCAGGCGATCGCTTTCGCTGTCGTCGGCAATCAGGATGCGAAGAGGCTGCGCATCCGTATCCGCGTCGTCCAAGACAAAGCTTCTCCGTTCTGCTTGTGTTATGCCGCTATCGTCGCCACTTTGGCGCTCTTCATCGTGGCGACTGCTGGCTGGAAAGCTCTATTGGCCCAAAAGCTCTGGTTGAAAGATAATTCTACTTGATAGAGAAAAGTTGCTCGAAATTTGAAATACTGAGAATGCGCCGGACATCATTATTACAGTTCTCAATCCGGACCCGACCTGCATCTCCGCCAGCATAGTCCCTCAGTAACAGCAGCATGCCCAGGGCTGAACTGTCCAGATAGGTGGTGTCCGACATATCGATGACATAGTCGCTCACCTCCTGGTCGCCATGTTCGTACGCGTCGCGGAAACTCTGGTGAGAGCTGAAGTCGAATCGTCCCTCGATACTGATAATCAGCGTGCGTCCGTCCTCACTTCGCCGCGTGTGGATTGCCATGCGGTGTCCTCCATCGATGCCTCAGCCTGTGGTTTTGGAAAAAAGAGTAACTGGGATTATCCGTTCGTTCTTGCCGAATTGTCGGGCGGATGATCCGTCCAGGTAAGCCAGAAAATTTCCAACCACTCCCTGGAAAGGTTATTTTTGTTTATCCCCGGTTTGAGGATAGCTAAAACTGCGGGAAATGCATTCGCAAACTGCCCAAAGCGCTATTAATTCAAGCGCCGCCGGGCATGTATCCTGTTGGCCGCTTCGTCCAGGGCCTTTTGCTCACGCTTGTCCTGATCACGTTGCTCCTGAGCGCGGCAGGCCTCGATATGTCGGACCATACCCTGCTTGCGTTCATAGGCCGCACGCCAGGCCTCCCGAGCCTTCTCGAAGCTGACAGCGGCGCGCTGCGCCTGCTTCTCCTCCGCCAGGATAGCCTGGTCGAGCTGGGCAATGAACGCCTGCCAGCCCTGCAGTCGACTCACCGACACCACCCCTTGCTGCCCCTGCCGCATCTGATTGCGGTAATCGGCCTGATATTGACGCAAGGAATCCAACTGCTGTTGGTGGTGTTGCAGCTGCTGACGGGCCTTGTTCATAACATCCAGCGCCTCATCTTCCTTACGCTGCTCCAGGTCGAGGACGACTTTCAGGCGTTCGGACCGCGGCTTCATGCACCACCCTTCTGCTCACCGGTGTCGGGCCTGGACTTGCGGTCCGGCAGAACCCCTTTCAATCGCTCGACGCTATCCTGATAGGGCGCGCTTTCCTTCAAGCCCTGCTGCAGGAACCCGCGCATACTGTCGATGCGTTCGATTGCGTAGTCCGTCAACGGATCCGAGCCCTTGACGTAAGCACCTACGCTGATGAGATCCCGCGCCTGCTGGTAGCGGGCAAAGATCTGCTTGAATTCCTGGGCCTTACGGAAATGCTCCTGACTGGTGACCTGCGGCATAACCCGGCTGACCGAAGCTTCGACATCGATGGCCGGATAGTGCCCCTCCTCCGCGAGACTACGTGACAGCACGATATGACCGTCGAGAATGGCGCGGGCGGCATCGGCGATGGGATCCTGTTGATCATCGCCTTCAGTCAGGACGGTATAGAATGCGGTGATCGAACCGCCACCCGGCTTGCCGTTGCCGGTGCGCTCCACCAACTGGGGCAGTTTGGCAAAGACGGACGGCGGATAACCTTTGGTGGCCGGCGGTTCGCCCACAGCCAGGGCGATTTCCCGCTGGGCCTGGGCATAACGGGTCAGGGAATCCATGAGCAAAAGCACGCGCTTACCCTGGTCCCGAAAATATTCGGCGATGCGCGTGGTCAACATGGCAGCGCGCAGTCGCATCAGCGGCGAGTCGTCGGCGGGAGATGCCACCACAACGGAGCGTGCCAGACCTTCCTCACCCAGGATGTCCTCAATGAACTCCTTGACCTCACGCCCACGCTCGCCGATGAGGCCGACGACCGTGATGTCGGCATCGGTGAAACGGGTCATCATCCCCAGCAGCATACTCTTGCCCACACCGCTCCCGGCAAACAGGCCCAGGCGCTGCCCCTGGCCGACCGTAAGGAGGGAGTTGATGGCGCGGATCCCCACATCCAGCGACTGGCGTACGGGCGCACGGTGCAGCGGATTGATGATGGCACCGGACAACCCTACCTGCACCTCTGCCCGCAACGGCCCACCGCCGTCGAGCGGCACGCCGGACCCATTGACAACCCGGCCGAGCAACTCCGGCCCCACAGGCACGCGACTGGCAGAAGACAACGGCACTACCCGAGCGCCGGGACGAAGGCCTTCGATGGCGGTAAGCGGCATCAGGTAGACCCGGTCATCCTCGAAACCGACGACTTCGGCCTCGACACTGCCCACCCCCTGACCGTGGATCACACACCGGTCGCCTACCACCATAGGGCAACCTACGCACTCGAGCGTCAGACCCACCATGCGAGTAAGACGACCGGAGAGTTCCGGTTCCAGTTTGGAGGGAAGGTAATCCTGTAGGCGGTTAATCCGTTCCGCGAGACTGCTCGTCACGGTGCTCCTCCGGGTTATCGCTACCCGTGTCCGCATTCGACGGTGGGATCGATGATTGTTGTTCGTCGTCTAGCGAGGAAGATTCGCTCAGCGTAGACGCATCTTCGCCGGTTTCCAGGACGTCGCGGTGGAAATCGGTCAGGTCGCCCATCATGGCGTCCAGTTCGACGCTATCGCCGGGCTCGTCGCTGTTCAGTTGCTGGTCGAGCATACGCTGCACGGCTTTCTGGAAGCGTTTTTCGACAGTGAAATCCACCAGGCTGTGGCGGGTTTCCACCTTGCAGCCGCCTGCAAGGATAGTCTCATCATCGATCACGCTGGCTTCCGCATCGAACCGGCCGGCCGCTTCCCTCACCCAATCCACGTCGGCAGGATTGACCCGGATACGAATATTGTCCTGGGTGGACGGCAGACTGGCCACGGCTTCACGGACCACACTGCGGATCTGTGAGGAATCCAGTTGCAGTTCCCGGTAAACCACGGCCCGGGCAAGGACGGTGGCGAGGTTGAATAGCGCAGTTTCCAGTTCGTCGTCGTGTCGGCGGATGGGATCGACCAGTTCGGCCATCAGCTTCTCAAGCCGCTCAAGCCTTTGGGAAACGTCTTCCCGGGTCTGCTCCAACGCTTCCTGACGACCCTGTTCGCGGCCCTCGTCCAGCCCTTGCTGCACGCCTTCCTGATGTCCCGCCTCACGGCCACTGTTGAAGCCTTCCTGGTGTCCGGCTTCACGACCCTCACGCTGGCCGTCTTCCCAGGCCTCCTGGCGAATGGCCTCGATGTCCGCCGCCGTAAGGGGTTTGACTTCGCGTTCTTCCTCACGGGAATGGGCGACGGTATTGCCGTGCTCGTCCAGCAATGGCAACTCCCAGCGCTCATAGGCTGTCAATTCCTCGGAGGGGATACGGTCGCGATAGCCCTTGTTCTTCATTACATCATTTCTTCGCCGGAACCGCCGAGCGTGATTTCGCCGGCCTCAGCCATTCGACGGGCAATGGTGATAATGTCTTTCTGCGCAGATTCCACCTCGCTGACACGGACCGGGCCCTTGGCCTCAAGATCGTCCGCCAGCAATTCGGCTGCACGCTTGGACATGTTCTTGAAGATCTTGTCCTTGACCTCGTCGTCGGCACCCTTGAGCGCGACCACCAGCACTTCGGAGGAGACTTCACGCAGCAACGCCTGAATGCCACGGTCGTCGATATCCTTGAGGTTGTCGAACACGAACATGAGATCTTCGATGGTCGATGCCAGGTCGGGGTCCATATCCTTGATGGAATCCATCAGACTGCCTTCAACACCCCGATCCATAAAGTTCATGATGTCCGCCGCCCGTTTGACGCCGCCGATACGGCTGGTCTGGGTTGCGGAACCGCCAGAAAACTGCTTCTCGAGAATGTCGTTCAATTCCTGCAGCGCCTGGGGCTGGATGCTCTCCAAAGATGCAACACGCATCATCACGTCAAGACGCACCTTGTCGTCCAGGGTCGCCAGGATTTCTGCCGCCTGATCAGGGTCGAGGTAAGATACGACGATGGCCTGGATCTGGGGGTGTTCGTAGCGAATGATATCGCCTACGGCACGGGGCTCCATCCATTTGAGCGTATCCAGACCGGTGGTGTTGCCGCCGATCAGGATACGGTCGATGAGGCTGGACGCCTTGTCCTCGCCGAGCGCCTGGGTAAGCATCGCCCGGATATAATCGTCGTTGCCCACACCCAGACCGGTCTGGCCACCAACGGCATCCACGAATTCGTCCAGCACGAATTTGACGTCATCGCGGCTTACGTCCTTCATCTGGGCCATCGCGACCCCCACACGCTGAACCTCTTTCGGCCCCATGTGTTTGAGGATCTGGGCGGCGTCCGCTTCTCCCAGCGTCATCAGCAGTATAGCGGCCTGCTCGACCCGCGGGATCTTGCGCCGTACCTTCTGCGGCGCATTAGCACCCTGGTTCTGTTGTGCGTTCTCGTCAGTCATCCACATTCACCCACTGGCGCATGACCTGGGCTACCCGCGCCGGGTCTTCTGCGATAACGCCTTTCAGCGCGTTCAGCTGGCTATCATAGCCATCTCCGGCACCCGGCAAAAGAAGGTCTTCGCTACGCTCCATTGCTGAGCGCAGGGCATCGTCGCCGCCAAGATTCTCCAGGCTGTCGTATTCGCCGGCGCCACCCATTTCGCTTTCACGTTCCTGACGCCCTGCGCCCGACAGGCTCTTCAGTGTTGGGCGAAGCAGGCCAAGCACCAGGATCAGGATCACCAGACCCGCCAGCACCTGCTTCATCAGGTCCCAGAACCAGGGCTGTTCCCAGAAACCCGGCTCCTCGAACTGGACCTGCTGCTCAGGCGCAAAGGCCGTATTCATAACCGTAACACTGTCACCACGGGCTGCTGAATAGCCAACGGCATCGCGAATCAATACGGTCAGCCGCTGCAGCTCCTGCTCGGACCAGGGCTGATAGCTCACCTCACCGGTTTGCGGATCGACAGTACGACGGTCGTCCACAGCGACTGCGACAGTCAGGCGCTCGATCGTCCCCTGCTCCTGTCGAATGTAGCTCACCGTGCGATCCATTTCATAATTGCGGGTCGATTCGCTACGTACGTTGACCGGCGGCGGCGCCGCAGCTTCGCCCCCCTCGCCTTCCTGGTTGGCTGCAACTTCAGGCGCAGTGGCTTCGCCAGGGGGCTGGTTGCTCAATGCGCCAGGAATACCGCCGTTGGCACCGGAAACACGCTGTTCGCTCAGTTCACGCTCGGAACGGATGGCCCGCTGTTCCGGGTTGAACAACTCTTCCGCCTGCTCCACCGCGGAGAAATCGAGATCTGCAGAAACCTCGGCACGGAAACGGTCGTCGCCAACAATCGGCGACACGATACTCGCCACCCGCTTGGTCAGCTTCTGCTCGATGCGGGCACCATATTCGTACTGGTCCTGCATCTGCTGGCGTTCCTGGTTGGCCTCTTGGTCCGACAGCAGGTTGCCCGCCTGGTCGACGACAGTGACGTCATCCTTGCGCATCTCCGGCACACTACCAGCCACCAGATTCACGATGGCGGAAATCTGCTCTGGTCCAAGACGGCGCCCGGCAAAGACATCCAGGAAAACCGAGGCCGAGGGATGACGCGCGTCGCGTACGAATACCGAACGCTCTGGAATCGCCAGGTGAACGCGAGCACCGCGGACACTCTTCATGCTGGAGATCGTGCGCGCCAGTTCGCCTTCAAGGCCACGACGGTAGCTCAGTGTTTCCATGAACTGTGAAGTTCCCAGGCCACGCTCCTGGTCCAGCAGTTCGTAGCCCACCGTTTTCTCATCGGTGACTCCGGCTGCAGCCAGCTTGAGACGCGCATTGTAGACATCGTCCGCCGCTACCAGGAGCGCGCCGGAGCGGGGTTCCATACGGTATTCGATGCCTGCCTGCTCAAGAATCGTGGTGACTTCCTGGGGATTGTACGCAGACAGGTCGCCAACCACCGGCTGGTAGTTCGGCTCCTGGGCCCAGAGTACGACGGCCACACCAAGGGCGACGCTGGCCGCAAGGCCCACCATCAAACCAATCTGGCGCAGCAGGGTCAGCCGGTTAAAGCCGAACAGCAGGTCGCTGCGGCTCTCGCCGCCGGCCTCGGTTGTCGCCGGGGCGTTCGTATTCGTTGCTTCAGCGGGTACGCTTGCCATGGTTCTGCTCCGCTATTAAACCGGCATGTTCATGATGTCTTCGTAGGCCTTCACGACCCGGTTTCGCACCTGGGTCAATGCCTCGAAAGAAACGGATGCTTTCTGAGAGGCGATCATGACGCGGGTGATATCCACGTTCGGGTCGCCCTGCTCGTAGGCCGTGCGCATGTCGCCGGAGGTTTGCTGGAGGTCGTTCACCTGGTTGACTGCCTGCTTCAGCATATCGCCGAAACCCGCTGTTTCCTGCGTACCTTCCGGCTTGCGGACGCGATCCAATGTGCCGTTGAGCTGGCCTTCCTGCTCGACACGCTGGTTCTGCATCATCTGGGACCGCAGTGAACGGATATCGGAGAGTACGCTGTTGATGTCGGCTCGTTGAACCATGTTTCCCCCTCAGCGGTGCTCATCCGAGCCACCCGCTAACCTCTGTTAATACGCGTTAG
The DNA here is from genome assembly GCF_036511935.1 of Marinobacter nanhaiticus D15-8W. Lineage (NCBI taxonomy): Bacteria > Pseudomonadati > Pseudomonadota > Gammaproteobacteria > Pseudomonadales > Marinobacteraceae > Marinobacter > Marinobacter nanhaiticus. The sequence goes on from NZ_AP028878.1 coordinate 3,337,666, forward strand.
CGCGGTTAAAGCAAGAGCCGGGCCATTCTAGAATTAGGCTTATTTTTCAGAGATATAAAGCCATTTCAAACAATGCTTACCGGAACATTGCCAAATAATTGACTGTGTGTGGGGGGGAGACAGCCCGGACTCTAGCAGCCTGCGCGAAGGAAAATAAAAAACGGCACCCGAAGGTGCCGACGAAGGAGTTTCTACAAAGAAGGCGTGCTTCCAGAGGTGTCGCATCTGCAGACCAATGTCAGCGCCAACACCGACTCGGAAGCGAGATCAATCCCTGGCCTCAGGCCGGTGTCAGTTCTGCATCGAGGTCGATACCGAATTCCCGCATCTGGGCCAGCTTGTAACGCAGGGTGCGAGGGCTGATACCCAATTGCTCGGCAGCCCGGTTGCGGCGGCCACGCTCGCGGCGCAACGCATCGATAATGATTCGGAACTCACGCTGCTTCAGGTCGTGCCCCAGCGAGCCGGCATCGGACTGTGACAAATCCTCCTCGGCTGCAAACGCATCCATATCCGGTACATCCGCCGCTTCCTCCGGCACGGAACGGGTCGGTGCAGGCATGGACGCGATCGATGCACGGGGCGCCAGGCCGGTGATACCCATGTCCAGGCAGAGGTCGTCTGCGACGATTTCCTGACCTTGCAACAGCACCAAGGCACGCTGGATGGCGTTATCGAGTTCCCGCACGTTGCCCGGCCAGGCGTGCTGGCGCAGAGCCTGCTCCGCATCGCGGCTGAACATGATACCGGTCAGCTTCATCTTCCGGCTGTGCTGTTTCAACAAGTGACGAGCCAGCGGCATGATGTCCCGCGGACGCTCGCGTAACGGCTGCCACTGCATGGGGAATACGCTCAGGCGGTAGTACAGGTCTTCGCGGAACTTGCCCTCGCGAACATAATCCGCCAGGTCCCGGTTGGTCGTAGCCAGCACCCGCACGTCCAACTGGATAGGCTTGCGACCACCCACACGTTCCACTTCACGCTCCTGGAGTACGCGCAGCAGCTTGGACTGGAGCCCCAGGTCCATTTCGGAAATCTCATCCAGCAGGATGGTGCCGCCGTTTGCTTGCTCGAACTTACCCGGTGACGATGCATGGGCGCCGGTGAATGAGCCTTTTTCATGGCCAAACAGAATGGCCTCGAGCATGTTCTCGGGAATCGCCGCACAGTTGATCGCCACGAACGGCTGGTCCGCGCGCGGTGAATGCTGGTGGATGTAGCGAGCCAGTACTTCCTTACCGGTACCACTCTCTCCCGAGATCATGACGGTGGAGTCGCTGGCCGCCACTTTGCGTGCCAGTTGGAACATGCGCTGGCTGACCGGGTCTTCGGCGACCGGTTCATCCTTCTGGCTGCGGGCGGGGCCGCCGACAACCCGGGTGACAGCATCGACCAGAACCTGGGGCTCGAACGGCTTTACCAGGTAATCGATAGCCCCAGCCTGCATGGCGGATACCGCATGATTGATCTGACCATAGGCGGTAATCAACATCATTGGCAGGCCCGGGTACAGCCGCTGTACTTCAGCCAGTAGTTCATGGCCGGACATGCCCGGCATATTGACGTCGCTGACAATGATATCCACTGGCGCCTCAGCCAGGCTCCGCAGGGCCTGTTCGGCAGAATCCGCCTCGCGCACCCGGAACTTGGCGAGCTCCAGTGTGGTGACCAGGGCCTCGCGCAGGTCGAGGTCGTCTTCCACGATAAGAACGGTTGATTTGGCCATGATTGCCTCCGCCATGCTCTGTCTTCTTGTGCCGACGATTTATCGTCGGGCTTCAGTTCCTGTAGCGCCCTGGGTATCGAACCTCATGGCACCGATTAAAGTGTGTTCTCGTGAATCAACTCGGCTGGGCAGCAACCAGAGGCAGCCGCAGCCTCGCCAATGCGCCGTCGGCGCCATTGGATTCCAGGGTGAACTCACCCCGGTGAGCCTTAACCACCGCCTGGACCACGGCTAGCCCCAAGCCCGTACCCTGCGACTTGGTGGTATAGAACGCTTCCAACAACTGCTCTTTATGGGAGGGCTCAAAGCCCGGACCGTTATCTCCGACAGCAATTTCCAGCTGGCCGTCCACCTCGTGCAGCCCCAGAGTCACGCGGGTTGCACCCGCTTCGAGGCTGTTACTGACCAGGTTCATGCAGGCACCCACCAGAGCGTCGCGGTTGCAATGGATCGCCCCGTCTTCGGCCTGGACATCCCACTCCAATTCGATGCCCGACTTTAGTGACAGGCCTTCGGCTGCTGATTTGAGACCTTCGGTCAGGCTCTTCAGCGGCAGTTGCTCAGCCAGACGCGTTTCGCCGCGGGCAAAGATCAGCATGTCGCGAACCTGTTGCTCAAGGTGGGTCAAACGCGACATCAGGCGGTTCGCACAGCGCTGGCGCAGTTCCTCATCGAGGTCCGGCTGGGACAGGTGACCGCCGTAGAGGATCGCCGCGGATAGCGGCGTACGGATCTGATGCGCCAGTGACGCCACCATCTTGCCCATAGCCGATAGGCGCTGGGCATGGGAAAGCTGCGCCTGAAGGCGACGGGTTTCAGTCAGGTCTGTCAGCAGGATCAGCTGTCCGGGCTCGTTCTCCATGGAACGGATCTCAATACTGACCCGACGGCCGTCGCGTAGGGAGACTTCGTGGCCGTCATCGCGACGCGGCGCGAAACAGCGGCGAATAACCTCCAGCCAGGCTTCTCCTTCGAGCGGTTCGCCCAGCAACGAAACAGCCGCCGGGTTGCACTGGCTAACCACGCCCCTGCTGTCCAGAACCACCACCCCGGCCGGCATGACGGAAAGCAGTGTTGACAGACGATCCGCCAACCTCTCTTTCTCTTCCAACTCCTGCTGACGCTGACGGGATTCCGCCGATAACTCACCGGAAAGCTGGTTAACCCGGGATTCGAGGGTGCGATAGGAATCGGTAATCTGGCGTGACATCCGGTTGAACAGGTCGAGTGCCGAATCGACGGCCGCCTCTTCATTGGACGGTGGGAACAGGGCCGTCACCTTTTCATTCGCGTCAGCAGCAGCGTTGGATGCGCGATCCGACGCGGATGAATGGATGGAATACTGCAACTGGCTCATGCCTGACCTCCGGAAGTCGACCGCAGAATGCCTCTGCGATGCCCCTGGTAAATTAACGTTGCAGGCTAATAAGCGATTGCTGTGCCAGTTTTGGATTATTCTTACTTTTCAGTAAGTAAGTAATGATAAGCGAAGGCAGCTGACAGATAACCGTCGTGAATCCGGGGTTGGCAAACTGAGGGCAAACGAGTTTTTGACGGCGGCACGTCGGGTTGAGCTTTGAGGGGGAGGCAGGCCGCCGAATGGCGGCCATGCGGTTACATATTCTCGGATTCGTCCTCGCGCAGGCCATACTTCCGCACCTTCTCGACCAGTGTGGTACGCCGGATGCGCAGCTTTTCAGCGGCTCGGGCGACGACGCCGCCGGCCTCGTCCAATGCCTGCTGAATCAATTGCTTCTCGAGATTGCCCAGGTAGTCCTTCAGATCGATCCCATTGACGGGCAGCAACGCGGGCGCGTCCAGCCCAACCAAACCGGGTACGCCTGCAGGCATCCCCACATCCTCGACCGGGCGATTCTCGTCGAAGTCGTCCACGTAACGGAACTTCTTGGGCAGTTCCTGAACCCCGATCACGCCGTAGGGATGCATGATCGCCAGGCGCTCGATCAGATTAGCCAGTTCCCGCACGTTGCCAGGCCAGTCGTGCCGGCACAGGCTCATGATTGCTGCGGAATTGAGGCGCAGGGAACCGCGCTTCTCCTTCTCCATACGCGATATCAGCTCGTTCACCAGCAGCGGGATGTCTTCGACCCGCTCGCGCAGCGCCGGCATTTCGATGGGAAAGACATTGAGCCGATAGTAAAGATCCTCGCGGAATTCTCCGGACTCGATCATGTCCTCGAGATTCTTGTGGGTCGCGGCAACGACCCGAACATCAGCCGATTGAGTGCGGTTGCTACCCACACGCTCGAATGTTTTCTCCTGCAGCACCCGCAGGATCTTGACCTGCATGTTCAGCGGCATGTCGCCGATTTCATCAAGGAACAGGGTGCCGCCTTCAGCCATCTCGAAACGTCCGACCCGGGCCGTAATCGCACCCGTGAAGGCACCTTTTTCGTGGCCAAAAAGCTCGCTTTCCAATAGCTCGGCAGGAATGGCGCCGCAGTTGACCGGCACGAACGGCTTCTGGCGTCGCGGTGAATGGTAGTGAAGATTGCGCGCCACCACTTCCTTGCCGGTGCCGGACTCGCCGGTAATCAGCACGCTGACTTCCTTGTCCGCCACCTGCCCCATCAGCTGGCGGACATGCTGAACGGTTCGGCTCGTGCCGACCAGACTGCGGAACAGCTGGATACTGCGCTGCTGACCACGCTCTCGGGAGCGGGCATACTGGTCGCGGAATACCTGGGCGCGGTAAAGGGAATCAACGAACTTGGTATAATTTAGCGGCCATTCCATTCGGGCGATGACCCGCTGGGCAAGCTCCGACTCCAGATCAGCCAGGTCCGGGTCCCCGATCATCAATACCGGCAGGCCGGCATCGACTTTATCCAGGGCTCTCACCAGACCGGGGAGATCGGCTTGGCCGCCATCCAGGATGGCAGCGGAGACGTCTTTGACGGCGTCGGCATCCATAGAGCCTACCTTGTCCGGCGACACGACGGTCGGCACCTCACCGAGGAATTCGAGGATCGTCGTCAGGTCACGACAAACATCCTGATCGCCAATCAACACCAGTATTTTATTGTTGTCGCTGGACATGCAGTCTGGATCTCCGGGTCGATAAAATGCTCCTGGGCTCGCAGTCCTGACGGCCGGTATGAAGTCCGGTTAAAGGGGCTAACCGGAGTCATACCGGGGCAGCCGACGCAAAACAGCCAACCGGATGATTCGGAGCTTTCTTAGCAAGTACTAGACTTCAGTAAGCACCACATTTTAGTGATTACCCATTTTCAGCGAGTACAAATCGTCAGTGAGTACTTATCTTCAGTCGGTACCGATTTTCAAAATAAGAGCCGGCTTCAAAATAAGTGCCGGCTTTCGATCAGTACCATTCAAAGCGAGGTACTACGCTTCAGAAAATGCACCAGCTCATAATCGAGCGTATTGTGCAGCAGATGATGCCTGAATTATGACGCGTATTTAAGACTCTGGATCGGTGACAGTCAATTTTATGACGCAATAAATTGTCAATAATCAGAATTCCGTGTCGAATCAGAGGCTCTTTAGTAACGGGATCCTCGATTCCTTACGTTGGCGTATGCATTCACCGCATTGCGATTCTGGTTGATCTCGCGCAGCCCCTTAGCCGCCTCTTCGCGAGCTTTGCTGGCGTCTTGAGAGGCCCGCTCGGTCAAGGCCTGTAAGTCAAGCAAACGTTCCTGCAAGGCACCGGAATCGGTATTGCCCTCTTTCACGTCAGCCATTGCGGCCTGGATGGCCGGTCGCACCGCCTCGGTAATCCGGTTGAGTTCAACCATATCCTCCGTTGACAGGGCGTGGCGAAAGGCATCGAGCAAAGTATCCAGGGTTTCGAGCGCCGAGGGCATGATTTCTCTCCGTTCACGTGCCAGCCTGCCATATATGAGCAGGCACTTAATGGCCACCAGTATAGCGGCTCAAAGCGCCCTCCCCACAATGCCCCGCAGATTACGCGGACGTCCCGATAACAAAAAGCCCGGCACAGAACGGGCCGGGCTTTCGAGCGGTTTCGGGCTACTGACTGCTTTCAGTTCATCCAGAACATTCAGCCCACCGAAAACGAGCACGCCGGGTTTTGCGACAGCCTAGCGCCGCGCCGAACGGCGCACCGCCGATGCGGTAAATTCGTTGCCGCGGAAGCCGGGACTGAAGTCATACGGTCCCTGACCGTCGTCCAGGCCATCCACGTAATAGCGTTCGGATCGAAGATCGTAGGTCAGCTCAAGCGTGGTCCAGAACACCGGAACGGTGTAGTAGCTGATGTTATGGGCCTCGGAAATCCGCCACAGCTTGCCGTCCTCGTCATACTCTTCCGTCGCCAGGATCTGCCAGCTGTCCTCATCCAGGTAGAACACGCGGCGGTGGTAGATATGTTCCATACCGGTTCGCAGCGTTGCCTCGACGACCCACACGCGATGTAGTTCATAGCGGGTCAGCGCCTGGTTGATGTGGCGGGACTGGATGATTTCATCCGCCGTTGCCTCGGGTTGATGCAACTTGTAGGCGTTGTACGGTACGTAGACTTCGCGCTTGCCCTTCAATTCCCAGTCGTACTGGTTGGGGGCGCCGTTATACATGTCCTTCTGGTCTACCGAGCGTAACGACGAGCTGTTGGGCAGGTCGGTGGTGTACGCCAGGTTCGGCGAGCGACGCAGACGGCGCTCGCCGGATTCATAGCGCCAGGCCAGACGGGGAGAACGCACCTGATCCAGCGTCTCGTGCACCAGGTTCAGGGTACCGGCCAGGCTCGACGGCGCCATGATGCGGGTCTTCAGGTAGAAGATCTTGTTGTCGATATCACGCAGTTGGACACCCGGCTCGCTGTAGGCGAAGAAATAATCATATTCGGTCAATACCGGGTTGAAGGAGCCGTCCACAGTTGGAGTCGCAAATGCGGAGCGAAAGGATACTTCCTCACCGCGGTAGCGCAGGATGTGATTCCAGATAGCCTCAAGGCCGTTCTGAGGCACGGGGAACGGGCTGGTGGCGATGGTATCGCGCACGCCGTTCCCATTGTCCAGCAGTGTTGCACTTACGGCGTTGTCCCGTGAACGCTCGTAAATACGCTCGGGATAGGCTGCAGTGCGGCGGGTCTTGTAGACCGGGAGGACATAGTCCGGGCCGTACTGGCGCAGCAATCGCTGGTGTCCAGCGGTCAGGTTCTCCCGATAGAGGTCCATATTCTCGGCGGAAATGACGAACAACGGTTTATCGTCCGGAAAAGGGTCCACCTCAATCTCGCCCTGGCGGTAATTTTCCGGCGGCGTAGCCGAGCCACCCGTCCACATCGGAATAGTGCCTGCCAGGTTACCTGCCCGTTCAGCGCCAATCGGCGTCAGGTCCTGATCGAGCCGTGCTGCTTCGACCTCAGATACCTTCGCATTGGCAGCAGCATGCCATGCAAGCGGTAAAAACACGGTCAGCACAAGAAAGCGATGGCGCATGATGATTCCCCTCCAGACGGCAATTTCGGAGCATTCAGCCATTGGGCATCAACGTCGCGGAAAATGCCTGAAAATTTCGAATCCGGGCGCCTATTTGCCTGATTGATGCAAAAATGACAAGAATTACTTTGTAGGAAGTTGTTAAACCCATGACGCAAATCAAGTTTCTTAACGCTACCAAATTGCCTATTTCCCACCTATGTGAAGGCGAAACCACCGCCGCTATCTGTTAGACTACGGACATAGTGTTCAAGTGAGCGATGAATTGATCTATGGCGTCTCAGTGGCCGTCTTTCACCAAGCAGCAAGTATTCCTGGCGACGACCCTGATTCGGGTCGCTGAACGTCAGGCGCAAGCCGCAGAGCGGGAAGCCGCGACCCAGGGAGCCGTAGCTTTACTAATCGAAGCGCGTACAGCATTGCTTCGTCTGGTTGCAGATATTTATCAGGTGCGTAATGCAGCGCCACGGGGATTGGACGAACTGGCCGATCTATTGGCCGGCGACCAGGCCGAGCTTAATGAGTTGCGCTCCCTGGCGGCCGACCCCGGCTCCTGGTGGCAACACATCGAGTTCATGGTTCAAGCGCAGCAGCGTCCAAGTGAGCGCAAGTCACCTGCGGAACGGGAGAACATGATTGCTGTTGCTGCAGACTCAGGGCCCGACCGGTCGGTGGCAGCTCTTCTGGAAACGGCGAAGGCGCTGAAACACTACGTCGAAATGATCCTGGAGCGTCACGATGAGTGGTAAGCCCCGAGGATGACGGCTTAATCTTTTTAACACAGCGACCTCACAGGCAAACGGAAAGCTCACAGTAGTAAACTTCTCATTCAGGCGGCCTGGCCGTCAGGAAAAGGCAGTAACTATGTCTACATCAATTCTTGAAATTGTCGAACTTCCAAATGGCGACTTTGCATTGCGTCGCGCTGATGATGAGACCGCGCCGCTGGTACGTATCTCGTTCTCGCAGGAAGCACGAGACATGATGGAAGAGCGCGACCTTGCAGTCGCCAAGGCGATGATGACCGCCGGTATCGAAGCTGTCGGCAACATAGCCCATGACCTCGACTGGGAAGAGGACGAGCCGGAGCACCAGCCGTCATCTCGCCCCAGGACCCTGCACTAACTTCCTTTCCTTATCGTGCCAAGTGCATAGGGGCAGCCCGGAACACCCAACTCCAAACGCATCCCAAGCTCCTCAGACTAAAAACGGGCGCCGAAGCGCCCGTTTTTTGTTGGCCAGCACTTATGTATCCTGCTGACCCGCTTGCAGGCTAGCTAAGCGACCGGGCCTCATAAAGCGCTCTAACCATTCCTATTTCTTTCCGAATAAGGAGAGTCTTTCAGACTGCCGTTGCTTCGGATCTGTGTCGAGCGATCATACAGTACGACGCATTCAGCCCAGCAATTCACCGCTGCCTCAGTACCACCCCGTGGCTATCGCCTTTTGCGGAAGCTGTCTGCAGCCGATCGAACGCCGCAGCCCCCAGGGCGTCCGCCGTCCACATCACCACCGCGTGGCAGGTTCCCGCGGCCAGGGCGCGTTCGGCAAGGGAAAGTGCATCATGCTGACCCGTGGAGCGCAGTACCAGGAGCTCACTGGCGATAATGCCATGCATCTGCTGCCACTTCTGCATCAGAGCCTGGGGCGGATCGATCCACGCCAACCAGCGACGCTCCTGGTTCAGTTGCGTCAGCATCGGCAGGAGCAACTGCATGTTTTCCACTTGCGCTTCCGGCAGGATGATTTCGGTAACATTACCTTCAGGCTTCTCGACCGACGAAGGTCTCGCAACATCCGCGTAATCTGGACGCGCATCGCGCCCCGCCGTGAAGGCTACGGCGCCGGTACGAGCCCCATTCAGCGCCGAATAGCGAGCGGACTGCCGGGACACAGCCTTGGTCGGCGACGCAATAGCCGCCGCATTGTATGTCAGGTTCTGGTTAAAACTGAGCTGCTCCACGAGACACCTCCAACTTCACACACGCCAGATTCTATAAAGGTCAGTGCATATCCGAGCGGCGGATCACACCAACACCGAGACCTTCGATAAACAGCTCCTGCTCGGCCAGATCGATATCAATCGGTTCGAATTCTTCGTTTTCGGGCAGGAGGTAAACATGACTGCCTTCACGCTTGAAGCGCTTGACGGTGACTTCTTCACCAACGCGAGCGACAACGACCTGCCCGTTGTGAACATCCTGGGTCCGGTGGACCGCAAGCAGGTCACCGTCGAGAATGCCGATATCTTTCATGCTCATGCCGCGCACGCGCAGCAGGTAATCGGCGGACGGCGAAAAGAACGTCGGCTGTAGAGCGCAGTAGTCGTCAATATGTTCCTGGGCGAGGATTGGGTTACCCGCAGCGACCTGCCCCACAATCGGCAATCCGGGGTCCTCCTCCTCTTCGGGTAGGCGAATGCCACGGCTGGCGCCGGGTACCATTTCTATCGCACCTTTGCGGGCCAGCGCTCGCAAATGCTCCTCTGCCGCGTTGGCAGACCTGAAGCCCAGCTCTTGGGCAATTTCCGCGCGGGTAGGCGGATAGCCCGTTTCATCCACGTAGCGCCGGATAACGTCGAGTACCTGGGTTTGTCGCGGTGTCAGCTTCATGCCGTTTACCTGTCTTTATATACAGTAACTGGAACTATATACAGTATCTTATCCAGTGTAAACCCTGCAGACAGGAGAAACAGCCAGGCCGCCGGCAAGGGCGGCCGCCGCGTTTAAAGGTTGGAACCTGATGCTATTTAACGGAAAATTCCTTGCGGGGCTTATAGGGAATGGACTCGACCTTAACTTCGTCGACACGTGCCGAAGAAGGTCCCTTGTGCAACCACTCAAGCAACCATTCGAGTGCGGATTCGTCACCGCAGGCCACGACCTCGACACGGCCGTCGGTCAGATTCTTGGCGTAGCCCGAGATGCCCTTGGTCTTGGCCTGCTCCTGCGTACTGCCGCGGAAATTAACACCCTGGACCCGACCGGAAACGAAGACTCGAATGCACTGTTCTTCCATTACGACCTCCATGAAATACGTTCGTCCTGAATACCTTACAGCCTAACGGGAACGACTTTCCCTTAAAATGCGGCCATGGTTCCATTGCCGGTACTGTCTATTCCCGTTGACTATCGCGTTCCCAGAGCCGCCCAGCCCTGGCTCCCGTTCCGTCGACAGCAAACAACATGTCCACTTGCGGCAAGCCATTTACCATCGGAGAATCATGAAGACACTCAGTATCATCAAAACTGGCACGACTTACCCGGAAATCAAGGCCGAGCATGGCGACTTCGAGGACTGGTTCATTCGCCAGCTAGGCAGGCCTGGCCTTCGGCTTGAGGTTCATGATGTTGCCAGCGGCGCCCCGCTGCCAGAGCATTCCGATGGCGTATTGGTCACCGGCTCCCCGGCCATGGTTAGCGAGCGGGCGGACTGGAGCGAGCGCACCGCTGCCTGGCTTGCACGCCGTATCGCAGGGGATTTGCCGGTTCTGGGCGTTTGCTATGGCCATCAGCTGTTGGCCCACGCCATGGGCGGAACCGCAGACTACCACCCCGACGGGCGGGAAATCGGCACATTGGATATTACATTGAACGCCGACGGCAGGACGGATTGGTTGCTGGGCGCACTACCGGACGTATTTCCGGCCCACCTGACCCATATGCAGTCCGCCGTTCGCCTGCCGCCAAACGCGACGCTACTGGCCAGTTCGAACCATGAACCCCACCAGGCTTTCCGAATTGGCCGTCGCGCGTGGGGCGTACAGTTCCACCCCGAATTCACGGCGCCCATCATGTCCGCCTATCTCAACCGGCTGGACACCGCCCTCAGGACCGAAGGCTTGCCAGTGGTCGACCTGCGCGCCGGTTTGCGTCAGACACCCGAAGCACAGGGCCTGTTGCGACGGTTTGCCGATCTGGTGGAACGGGATCTAATGCCCTGACTACCAGCGATATTTGCCCCAGTTCTCGGGATTGGCCCAGTACCTGGGGTTGTTCCAGTCGCGCGGGCGGTTATAGGTTTCAATATCGTAGGCATAAACGGTGGTGCCATCGTCCAGTGCCGAATAACGGCGGAATGCCAGCGCGATCATGTCATTGAAGGACCAGTCATCGCCTGGCGCGACACTGACCGCAACTCTCCGCGCGCCCGCATTACGCAGCCACCCCAATAGCTGTCGGGCATCATCGTGGGACAGATGCGAGAGTATATCGGTGATGAGTGCCAGGTCCGCCACACCCCTCGGTTGCTCCATGATGCCCAGCGGATTTTCCGTCAGGTCCACAAGCTCGGCACCGGAATGGTCGACCCACTCCGAGCCCACCTCGCGCGCAGCCTCGCCGGCGACGAGCAGGCGTTCGGGGCGGTATTCGCCCAGTAGCTGTTTCAGGGTGTTGGCGAGCATTGAGGGCAGTCGCTCCCGGCTGGCTCCGTTCGACTTGAACAGGTTTCAAGATATGCAGGTTCAAGTCTAGCAGGAATTAGGTGAAGCAAGCCCACTACAGACATCCGTCGGTTCGACGGGTCAGTGAACGAGCCAGACGTCCTGGCAATAAACCTGTCAGGCTTAACGACTGTTCATCGTCCCGACAAAACAGTGTGTTAAAGTGATTCGCAGTGACATCGCCCGCAAAGAGAGCGACCGGGAGCTTATCGGCCCAGGACGTTCAGCCCAATGGCGCGGGCTTCAGTGGCGGCAACGCAAGGAGCTCAAATGACGCAGGATCAGGCATGCCGGATGCCCAGCATCCGGAATACCTCGGAAGGCAAGGAGCGCCGGGTTGGCGTGGAGGTGGAGATCTCTGGCCTGACCTACGAAAACCTGGTAGCGCTCGCGGCCCAGCTCCTTAAGGGCAAGGCCAGGCTCGATTCCCGCTATGTAACCAGGATCGAAACGCCCTCAGGCGACTACACCATCGAGCTGGACTCCGATCCAATCAAGGATCTGGACCTCCGGGACGAGCGTTTACCGGAGACCATCCGGGAACTGGGCGGACACGCGATGGAGGTGATCGATGCCGCCGCCGAGCGTATCGTGCCGCTGGAGATTATTACGCCGCCGCTCCCCCTATCCGAGTTGGAAACCGTCGAGTACCTCTGCGACAAGTTGCGGGAAGCGGGTGCGCTGGGTAGCCGGGAAGCTCTAATCTATGCCTTTGGCCTGCAGCTCAATCCGGAGTTACCGGACCTCGAACCGGCCACGTTGGTTAACTATTTCCGCGCCTTTGCTGGCCTCTACGACTGGCTCAAGGCCCGTCACCAACTCGATATCAGTCGTAAATTCACCACGTATATCGAGCCCTGGGACAGCGACTATGTTGACCTGATCATGGAGCTGGACTACGCGCCGGACCAGGGTCAGTTGATGAAGGATTATCTCCACTACAATCCAACCCGCAACCGGGCCCTGGACCTGCTCCCGCTGTTCGCACACCTGAACGAGACGCTGTTGCGCGAATACGTGGACGACGAGCGGGTCAAGTCCCGCCCAACCCTGCATTACCGCCTGCCGGACTGCGACATCGACAACCCGGAATGGCATTTTTCCAGTGTCTGGAACGATTGGGTCGTCGTCGAGGAACTCGCCGCCGATGCGGGGAAACTGGCGGACCTGATGGGCGAGTACCGGGCAAGCCGCAAGCTCAGTTTCAAGAACCTGACCACCAGCTGGAAGGATCGCTGTGACGCATGGCTGAAGCAGAACCTGGGCTGACTATTGGGGTTAGCGGCCCGTCGCGCCAGCGCCTGACCCACCGCTTGATCCGCTTCGGACTTCACCTGTACGGAGCGCGGACCTTATTTATCCGACCGGGATCGAACGTGGACGTGAGCATGCTGGATGGCCTGGTGCTGTCCGGAGGCACTCACGTCCATCCCTCGCGCTATGGTCAGGAACCGCAGGTCCGCGCCCACTATGACCGAATCCGGGATGAAACCGATTGGCGGTTACTCACCGAAGCGCAAGACCTGCACTTGCCAGTGCTGGGTATTTGCCGTGGTGCCCAACTCATCAACATCTTCCGTGGTGGCTCCCTATGTCAGGACATCACGCCCCTGCGGGTCAACACGCGCCACCGACCGCTGCTGCTACCTCTGCAAACCGTGCGACTGGTCCACGATAGCCTCGTAGGGAATATCATGCAGGGACCGACCATCGGCGCCAATCGTATTCACAGCCAGTCGATCAAGCGGTTGGGGCGCGGCTTGCGGGTCGTGGCGCTGGATAACGACTATTTCGTGCAAGCTATCGAAAGCGAGGAAGGCCATTGGTTGCTCGGTATTCAATGGCACCCGGAATACCTGCTTTACCACCCTCCGCACAGGCGGATATTCAAAAATTTCGTCGCCGCCGTCCGTGCCCGCAAATTGCATCGATTGGGGCATATCGAGGGTCCGGTACTTTGAGCAGCCACCTACCTATCGCATTGAGGCCCCGGGTCCTCAGGGACGTTGCAGAGCAGCACGAGGCCCCGGTGCGCGAAGAGAGATCAGAGCGCCGAAAGATATTTGTTGAGCACGCCTTTCAGCTGCTTGAGGGTTTCGGCGTCCTGATCGGCGGCAACCAGGTTGTCTTCCGCAAAGCGGCGAAGATCTTCCCGGGTCCGGATGCCGGCTGGGTCGTTGCCGGTCAGCTCCAGCAGCACCTGCTGCTCCCTGCGTGTCAGACGCACCTGTTGTCCGTGCACAAGCATGAAACTAACTCCGTTGAATTCAATCTAGGAACCTCTGCAGGTTGATTCGCTAAACCACAGGTATACGAATCAACTTCTTTGAGCTCCCTAACGACAGATAGACCCAAAACATCAATCAGACAAGGAATCGCATTATGTCATTCGATCGACTTCGTGGTCAGCACGGTGCCTTACGCGCCGCTATCCTTGCCCTTGGGCTGTTTCCGGCCCTTGCACTGGCGGGAGAAGTCAGCGTTACCGGTGAAGGCAAGGTCGAGTTCACGCCTGACAGTATCCGTCTGCAATTCACTGCACGGGAGGAAGACCAGGATCCCCAGGCCGCCACGGACGCCGTCAGGGAGAAGATTTCACAATGGGAAGAGGCCGTGAGCGCCTATCGCAACCAGCTCGAGGACTACGATAGCGCAACCCTGAACCTGTATACCCAGCAACTTCCTCCCAACAAGGAGGGTGATCAGCCCCGCGCCCGCGCGGTCGCCTCGCAGTCCGTCAGCTTCACCCTGCCCGCCCTGGACTCGCTCAACCCGGTACTGCAAGCTGCCCAGAAAAGTGGCCTTGAGTACCATATCAGCGACGGCAACTTCTTCCATTCCAGCGAAGAGAAACTGGAGCGAGAGGCCCTGGGTAAAGCGATCGACGACGCCAGGGAGCAATGCGAGTTCATTGCCATGCGCCTGAACCAGACCTGCGGCGACGTGAAGATGCTATCCACCAGTTACGGCGGTCGCCCGGTACCGATGATGATGGCTGAAGCCCGCGGTAAGTCCGGCCCGGTAACGGCAATCGGCAACCGGGAGCTCACCGTCACAGTCAGCGCCACGTTCGAGATCGATTAGAAATCCCGGGTATAGAACAGATCCAGTGAGGCGGCCAGGCCACTGGCCGCCTCCAGATAGAAATAGCGGCCAAGGTCGTACCGCAGGGCCACCGTCGTAATCGGCTCGAACACCCCAACGCCATACCTGACCGACAAATCATCGGTAATATAGCCGCTGGCGACGACACTGGCCGTCTCGCCCGACCCCTCCGCTTCCAACGTCAAATCCTTGATGCCGAATTGCTCGCCAATGCCGCGCGTCAGCTCGTTAGTCTGTGCCAGACCGAGACTAAGCGCTGCTTGGCCGACCTGCCCCTGATCGCCGCTCGAACGTAGCGGGCGTCCGAGAATCACGTAGGACAGCGCCTCCTGTTGGGGCATGGAAGGCTCAGAAAAGACTTCGGCCTCCGGCTCCTCTGCCGGGCCACTGAGACGAATACCGGCCACCACATTATCTACCCGGCGCACAGCCTCGATATCAATGTACGGTTGACTGATGGGCCCGACAAAAAGCAAACGGGCACGTCGTATTTCCAGCTCCTGGCCGTAGGCCTCGTAGCTGCCATCCACCAACTGCAAGGTGCCGCGGGTATCGAGGTTATTGCCGATCCGCAGCTCGCCCTTCAAGTTACCAGTGACACCGAAACCTTCGAAGGTCACCTTGTCCTCCCCCACCACGACGGTCACGTCCATGGACAGGGATGGGCCGGGGGCGGCCTCCTTTTCCTCACCGACGATGACTTCGTCGTCCGATACCGACACCGCCTGGGCAGGCAGCTCCCTGACCTCGATCTGACCTCGCGGTACGGCGATGCGGCCCGTGACTGACAGCGCCTGGTCCTTGAAAGAGACTTTCAGGTCCGGCGACATCTCAAGCTGAGCATAGGGCTCGTACAGCAGCGGTAGCCGCTCACCTTTGAGGTTAAGCACGAAGCTGGGTTTTTGGCCGCTCCAGTCAACCTGACCATCGAGTAGGGCCTGGCTGCGGTCATTGGGGCGTACCGTGCCGTCAATATTTGCCTGCCGTCCGTTGAACTCGATGTCCGCATCGATATCTTCCAGCGGCATCGGGATCGTGGGATCCAGCACCTGGCCATTGTTGAGGCTGAGCACGCCGTGAACCTCCGGATTCATCAACGGGCCGGAGAGCTCGCCCTTACCGCTAACGGTGCCACTGATGGATTCCAGACCGGCGAAGGGCTCGATCACCGCCAACTGCAGGCCGGAAAGCGCATAGGTGCCCTGCAGTTCCCGCGTTGCCCCGGTCGGATCGACACTCAGGTCCACGTCAAGCCGGCCGAGTTGATCACCGCTGAAGTCCAGCGCCAGGGTCGCTTCGTTCGGTTGAAGCCCGATTTCGGCCGTTAAAACGTTATAGGCGATAGACTGCCACTCGTCGGCCTGTCGCACCGATAGCTGCCCCGGCCCTGCATCCAGCGCGATACGTCCACGGGGACCAGCCTGGTCGATCGTAAGGTCGATCTCGCCATCGACACTCGCATCCCAACGGACGTTATCCGGCAGCAACGCCGCCAGGGCAGAGATCGGAAAATCATCGAGGCGATAGGCAATTTGCTGGTTCGGTAACAGCACCTGATCATCCGCGCACAGGCTGCTATCCTGCCAGCGCCAGCAATGGGCACCCAGGGTAAGCCGACCCGCACCGGTATAGGCCAGGGCCGCCGGCTGGTCCAGCGTCCAGGCCTGGTCCGCTGAAGCCACACGGCCAGAAACCAACGCGCCAGACCAGATATCGTTCAGCCCGCCTTCGAGGGCCAGCTGCACGTCCACCTCAGGATTGTCCAGATCGAGGGTCAGCCGGTGGCTGTCCCGCGTGCCGTTGAGCGTAACATCGGCATCGCCAATCAGTTGCTCGCCCGCCCGTACGCCTTGCGCATTGAGTTCCGACGCGACCCGCTCGCCCTCCCTGACTGAAGCCTGGAGCCGCAACTGATCGATCACGAAGTCCTGCCACGCCACGCCAGCACCGTCGAGTTGTACCTGGCCGGCCGGGGCCTCCAACGTGCCGGAGACATTGCCCTTGCCATTGAGACGCCCGGCCAGTCCGGGCCAGAGCTGGTCCAGCCGGGGCATGGCCAGCTGGAATTCCGCCTGGAGCTGTTCAGCCCACTGGCCCGAAGCAGTGACGCGGTTGTCTCCCACCCGCAGCTTGAAGGGCGCCAATACCCAGGCACTATCCGCGGACTCGACCTGTCCTTCGGTTTCCAGCGCCTTCGATTGCCACTGACCGGTCAACGACCAGTCCGCATTCAGGTCCGGTCCCGACGCGGGCAACGAGCCCTCGCTGGTAATCTTGCCGCTAAGGCTGCCATCCAATGCGGGAACCCAGTAACCGGGATTGAGCTGGTTGAGTTGAAGATCGGCATCCCATGCCAGGATATCGGCGTAGTCCACCTGCGCCTGCCCCGTCACGCCGCCGGCTCCGGTACCGACCTCGAGATTTGAAACCGTGACCCGGGCCATATCGCCGGCAGCATCGAGGGCAAAGCGGGTCGGTCCGGCTGGTCCTTGGGCATTGCCCTCCAGATGGGCCTCATAGCTTTCGTCTTCGTAGCTGAAATTGGCAGATAGTTTTTGCAGCTCCACCGGTGGAGCTGCCATGTCGGGCAACAGGCTATACCAGGGGAAGCCGTCGAGTTGCAGATCTCCGCTCGCCGCCAGGGTATCGAGCCACCGGACCTGGCCGGTCAGCTTGACCACTTGCGGGGATTCACCGCCGTGCTCCGGTCCGGTCAGTTGCAGGCGAATGTTGCGCGCCCTATCGGTGTACACCCTGCCCTGCAGATCCAGCGCCACGGGGCCTGTTGTACCGGGCAGACTCGCTTGCGTGTCCAGATTGAAGCCCCTCTCCAAGTTGCCTTCCAGAGCCAGGGCCCATTCGTTCAAGGTCAAGGTGGACGGCAGGCTGGCCAGAGGTACAAAGCGATCGCTGTTCAATTTGACCGAGGCCGGAATACCCGCTTCGAACGGCTCCACGCTACCGCTGAGCCGCGCATCGAGGTAGCCGTTGCTTGTGCCTTGCAGACGCAAATCCCGCGCGCTCCCGGCGAGGTTCAGTGCGAGAGTCCAGTCTGCCCCCGGTTCCGGGGCCGGGAGATCGAGTGTGACATCCACATCCAGTGGCCAGTCCCCACGGGTTTCCAGACGCCCCTTAGCCGTGGCTTCCACCGTATCGGTGACGACGTTGAGGTTCTCGATCTGCCAGGCGGCGCCGGACGCCTCTACCGAAAGGGTAAACGAGCGCCAGATGTTGCCGTTGTTCAGGTTCAGCGGCCCCAGCCGCACATCGCCCACAGACAGGCCAACCGGAAGGTTGATTTCAGGAAGCTTGAAAGGTTCGCTCTCGGCAGGCTGCTCTTCCCCGGGAGCCAGGGCGATATTAATCTCTTCGGCGAGTAACTGGTCGATGCACAGCAGCCCCTTGAGCAGGCAGGACGGACTCCATTCCAGGAAGACCTCATCCAACTCAGCGGTGACGCCATACCCCTGCCATCGCACCGATTGGGCCTGCCAGCGATTGAGGACCGACCCCTGGTCACCGGTCACGGTCAATCCCGGAACCTGGTCGATCAGCCAGGCCGTCCCGGTCTCTGAGCGCAATACCAGGTACACCGCCAGCAAAAGAAGCAGCACGAGGGCAAAGAAACCACCCAGGGTCCATAGCAGGACACGCTTCATAGTTCCGGTCCCATGGAAAAGTGTATACGCCAACCGCCCCCCAACTCTTCATCCAGCCCCTTGGCGATATCCAGACGCAGCGGTCCCACCGGACTTACCCAGCGGATGCCCATACCGACGCCGGTGGCGAGCGGGTCGTTCAGGTCGTTGATGGCATTGCCGCGATCGTAGAACGCCGCCAGACGCCAGGTGTTGGTTAGCGGATACTGATATTCTACGCTGCCAACCAACATATACTGACCTCCGACGGTATTGCCGTCCTCGTCTTCAGGGGCAAGCGTTTCATATCCATAGCCGCGTACGCTCTGGTCACCCCCGGCAAAGAAACGCAGCGACGGTGGCACATCGTCGAAGTCGTTGGTCGCTACTGCGCCCACCTGTAGACGCCCGAGGAAACGGTGGCCATCGCCGACGGTAATGAGTCCCCGCGCGACCCCTAGCACATGGGCAATGTCAGCATCCGAAAGCAGGCTGCGGTGCGCGCCCGTCACATCCATTTGCAGGCGATAGCCTCGAGAAGGATCCAGGGGCGAATCTGCCACCAACTTGGAAAAACCGATGCTGGGGAGCAGCAGTTGGCTGTTGTTCTCCTCGTCGCCGATGGTATAGCGCTCCCCTTCCCACCGGATGCCGAGCACCCGCAGCCATTCGTTGTCCATTTGATGACGCCATTGCTGGCCGAATGTCAGGCGCTCCGACTCGATGTCCTCGATATCTTCCCGCTGATAGCCCGTGGTAAAGCGAATGGCATCGGTCATCGGTGGATCGAGCGGCAGTTCGTAGTATGCCGTCAGGTTCTGCCGGGGTTGAGAGAGTTCCGTCTCAGCGCCCCAGCTATGACCCATGGCATTGATCCAGTGCTCGGTCCAGCTACCGCGAAATCGGGGACCAACGTCTGTGGAGAAGCCGACACCGGCGGCTACCGAACGCGGGTCCCGCGTCCTCAGGCGAACCTTTACGGGAACCCGGAGATCCTGGGCCTGGTCTGGGGGGGCATCAATGATAACGCTCGAGAAATAGCCACTGTTGGACAGGTTGCGATCCAGCTCAGCCACCTTGTCGGCACTGTAGGGTTCACCGGGCAGGATCTCGACGAAACCCTCCAACAGTTGTTCTTCGAAGGTACCGTCGCTTTCGAACGTGACTTCGCCGAAGGCGTAGCGCGGCCCGCTACGGTAAACCAGGCGAACCTCGGCGGTCTTGGCATCCGGATCGACCCGCAGCGCATGCTCGACAAACTCACCCTGGAAATAGCCCAGGGTTCTTGCGCGGTTCTGGATGCGTGACCGGACTGCGCTGTAGGCGCCGTGGTTCACTATCTGGCCGGGGGCGATCGACGACAGGTTGCCGAGACTGAATTCAGGATCGTCGGACGCTGGCCCCTCGACACGGACCTCGCGCTCGGCAATCTTTACCGGTTCGCCCGGCTCGACTTCGAGCACGAGGGTGGGCGCCTCGTCTTCCTCGATACGCCAGCGGATGGACGGCGAGTAGTAGCCGAGGGCGCGCAAGGCTTCACGCACCTGATCCTCGGCATGACTGGCGTAACGCCGCAGGCTGGCGGTGGAGCGGTCCTCTACGGTACCGACGAAGTTGGTGGCATTTTCCTGCAGCGCCGGATAGTCGCCCTGAACGCGGACGACAACCTGCCCTGCCGCATAGGCTGCACAGACCGGGCAAAGAACCAGTATGAGGGCGCCGAAAAGTGCGAGAAGGCGTGTTGTTCTGATCGTCAAAACCTCTTCGTCCCGAGACCGCCGATCAAGCGTATGCTACAGAAAATCAGGCATCCTTACCTGATAACCAGGTTAAACCAGGCCAGGAACTTTTTATCGTATGGGCAGGCCTACGGAATCGACAGGGGATTGTTCCGGAGGTTCCGGCGTTATTCAAGCCCTGGGTCCACGCTCAGAGCTTGTCGTGCAGAACCCCGTAGTAGATCGCGAAGAAGTGACAGGCACCTCCTCCAACAACAAACAGGTGCCAGATAGCGTGATTGTAGGGAATACGATTGATCAGGTAGAAGACGACCCCCAGCGTGTAGGTCACCCCGCCGGCAACCACAAGCCACAACCCGAGACTATTTACGCTGGCCGCCAGCTCTGTCGAGGCGAAGACGATCAACCAGCCCATGAGCAGGTAGATAATGACCTGCAATGCCTTGAAGCGGTGACCAAAAACCAGCTTCAGGGTGATACCCGCCGCTGCCAGCCCCCAGATCACCGCGAACAGGGTCCACCCCACTGCCCCCCGCATGTTGACCAAAAGAAACGGCGTATAGGTGCCGGCGATCAGCAGGAAGATGGCGCAATGGTCCAGCATCTTGAAGATACGGCGCAGGCGCGGCTGCCTGGCGCTGTGATACAGCGTCGAAGCCAGGAAAAGCAACGTCATGCTGGCGCCGTAGATGCTGAAGCTGACGATTTTCCAGGGATCGGCCGCCATGCTGGCCAGGACGATCAATACCACCATTCCGGCAACGCTGAAGAGCGCAGCCAGGCCATGCGTCGTCCAGTTCAGCCATTCCTCGATGACCGGATAATCCTGCACAACGCCATCGTTGGACGATGGATACGATTTACGGTTCAAGCTTCCTCCAGGGAACAACGTCGACCAGTACTGAATTTCAGCTTACAACTGTACGTTGAAATAAATCGAATTCAAGCACCCTGAAACTATTGCCACCATAAACCAGCGAACACCTACGCCCTCACTCTGAATCGACTGCCTCGCGTTGGCCGCAGTGCCCGGACCCATGGCCGTCATCGCCAATGGCGCCTTCCCCCTGCGGCCACATCATCGACGGTATCAAGGAAAAACCTCAAGAACGTTCGAAAGACACCGGAGACCACGCATGACCCGCGACCCTATTGGCCTGGCCCTGGCCGCCATGAATCGCCTCGCCGGACACCCGCTGCTGGACCGCTTCGGTATGCGCCGCTCGGTCGAGCGACTGGCATACCAGGGCACCCGGTCTGGCTTCCAGACCCTGGCTTTTGCCAACCGTGAATTCAGGCGGGCCCGTAACCTGCTGCCACGGAAGCGCCTGCCCAACCGCCGCCCCGGCGACCTCTTCGACCTGAACCTGGACGACGATCAGCAGATGATTGTCGACAGCCTCAAACGGTTTGCCAACGATGTGATGCGCGAGCAGGCGGCAAGCTGCGACGAATTAGCCATTCTCCCGCAGGATCTGCAAACCCAGGCGCAAGGGCTGGGTCTTACGCTCTACGCGGTACCGGTCGAATTCGGCGGTGTGGCGGAAATCCAGTCTCCGGTCACCAGTGTGCTCATCGCCGAACAGCTGGCCTGGGGCGACTTCGGCATGGCCCTGGCACTACTGGCGCCATTCAGTGCGGCCCAGGCAATCACCCAGTGGGGCACCGCCGAGCAGCAGGCCACTTACCTGCCGGCGTTCTGCGAAGACGAGCCGCCGATGGCGACCATCGCGGTGGACGAGCCACGCCCGCTGTTCGATCCCATGGCCCTGAAAACTCGCGCCCGACGTACTGATACGGGTTTTACTCTCAGCGGACTCAAAAGCGGCGTTATTGGCGCCAGCGAGGCAGACTTGTTCCTGATCGCAGCCGAACTGGAGGGCGAAGGACCACGCATATTCATGGTCGAACGGGGTACTAACGGACTCAGCTACGAACATGAACCGGCCATGGGCCTCAGAGCCGGCCAGACCGTACAACTTAAACTCGATGACATCACCTTGCCGACCGGCGCCGTGCTGGGTGACGACGACTTCAACTACAGCACATTCATCGACCGGGGCTCGCTCCTGCGTTGCGCGCTGGCTGTCGGCTGCGCCCAGGCCGTGCTCGACTACGTAATCCCCTACGTCAACGAGCGCGAGGCCTTCGGCGAGCCGATCAGTCATCGCCAGTCGGTCGCTTTCATGATCAGCAATATGGCCATCGAAATCGAAAGTATGCGCCTGATGACCTGGCGCGCTGCCAGCCGTGCGGAGACCGGCAAGGATTTCCACCGGGAGACCAGCCTCGCGCGGCTGCTGTGTAACGAGAAGGCCATGGAGGTCGGCACCCATGGCGTCCAATTGCTGGGCGGCCATGGTTTCGTCAAGGAACACCCTGTGGAACGCTGGTATCGCGACCTGCGCTCGACTGCCACCCATTTCGGCGGCACCTACGCCTGAGGAGGATCGTATGAACCTTGAGATACCCCGTAAATTCGGCCCCCTGATCAACCAGGCCCAACAGGTCGCCCGGGAGGTCTTCCTGCCCATCTCCCGTAAGTACGATAGGGCCGAGCACAGCTACCCGAAGGAACTGGATATGTTCGCCTCTATCATGGACGGGATGAATGACGGCGCTGCCGACGGTGGCGCCGGCGCCGGCCGGCTCGCCCGGGCGGATGACGACGCGAACGGCAGCGCTAACCGTAACGGCACCAATATGAAAACGGTTCTCGGGCTGACTGAGCTGTGCTGGGGCGATGTGGGCCTGGCACTGTCGATTCCACGTCAGGGTCTGGGCAACTCCGCCATAGCTGCTGTGGCGAACGAGGAACAACTGGCACGCCTGGGTAATACCTGGGCCGCCATGGCCATCACCGAGCCCGGCGCCGGTTCAGACAGCGCTGCAATCCGCACCACTGCGTCCCGGGACGGCGACGACTACATCATCAATGGCGAGAAAATCTACGTCACCGCCGGTGAGCGCGCCGATGCCGTAGTGGTCTGGGCCTCACTGGATCGCAGCAAAGGTCGTGCTGCCATCAAGTCGTTCGTGGTGGAAAAAGGCACGCCAGGCATGACGGTTGAACGCCTGGAAAAGAAGCTGGGCATCCGCGCGTCGGATACAGCAGCAATCCGCTTCGACAATTGCCGCGTGCCCGCCGCCAATCTGTTGGGCGACCCGGAAATCAGCGTAGACAAGGGTTTTGCCGGCGCCATGCAGACGTTCGACAATACCCGCCCGGTGGTTGCCGGGATGGCCATCGGCGTCGCCCGAGCCGCGCTGGACCGTACCTACGCGCTGATGGCGAAAAATCACCAAACAATGTCCTATCGCGCCCAAACCTGGACGCAAACCGCCGTTGAACGGGAACTGCAATTGTTGGAGGCGGAATGGGACGCTGCCCGACTACTGACACTCAAGGCGGCCTGGATGGCCGACAACGGCCAGCCTAATTCGAAAGAAGCCTCGATGGCGAAAGCCAAGGCCGGCCGCGTGGGCAACCAGGTGACCCTGCGCTGCGTGGAGCTCTGCACCAGCCTCGGCTACAGTGAAGTGGAACTACTCGAGAAATGGGCGCGGGACTCCAAGATCCTCGATATTTTCGAGGGTACCCAACAGATCCAGTTGCTGATTATTGCCCGGCGCCTTCTCGGCAAGAGTTCGGCAGAGCTGAAGTAACCGTCAGTGGATAACGCCTGAGCCCGATTCCCCAATCGGGGCTGCTGGATGGTAGGCTTATTGCCCGAAGTACGAGCGTAACGCAGTCACTCGTTATAGAAGAGGGTGTTGCAGAACAACAGCGCTCATGGAGTTTTCGCAGCATTCTCTACGAATCGGCCAGGCGAGGCGCATGTTTACGATCAATCGGGCAAACCTCCGAAACAGTCACCAACTGATCTGGTTCATTATCGACTTCGTGATGTTGGGGCTGCTGTTCCTCAACATCGCCTGGATTATCTTCGACGCCCTCTACGCCATCGAGGCTGTTAAGGACCTGCTGTTTACCTATGCCCAGCCGTTTGCAGAGTTCTACCGTCCGATCCACCGCAACTTCATCTTCTATGATCTGATTTTCGTCAGCATCTTCCTGACGGAGTTCGTCGTGCGCTGGATTTACGCCATCCGCATGAAAGTCTACCTGCGCTGGTATTTCTACCCGTTTATACACTGGTACGACCTGTTGGGTTGCATCCCGGTGGGCTCCTACCGTTTCCTGCGGGTGCTGCGTGTCATCTCGATCATCTATCGCCTGCACAAGTACCAGGTCATCGACTTCACCAAGACCCGGGTATATGGCTTCCTGAAGTTCTATTACGAAGCGTTCCTCGAGGAACTGTCGGACCGGATTGTGATAAAGGTCCTGTCAGGGGCGCAGGAAGAAATGACCCACGGTTCACCGCTAATCCACAATATCCAGAACAACATACTGCTGCCACGGCGAGACCTGCTCACCGAATGGCTATCCGAGAAAGTGGCTGAAACGGCGCGGACGGGCTACATCCCGAACAGGGGCGCACTGCGGCACTATCTCGAAAACTGTGTCGACGATGCCCTCAACCAGAACGTCGAACTCAACCGACTGCGCCAGGTCCCGATGCTTGGCCCCCAGATCACCGAAACCCTCGAAGAGGCGGTGGGCGATATCGTCGCGCAAGTGATCCACCAGATCCTCGATGACCTCGCCTCCGCGCGCAACCACGGCTTTATCGACGATATCGTCTCCACCTTCCTCCAGGAGACCGAAGAAGGACATGAGACGACCGAGAGCGAACGTCAGATTATCCAGGTGGTTAACGAAATCATCGAAGCCATCAAGAAGCAGCTTGAGATCAAACGCTGGCGACAGGAGCTGTGACCCTGCTCTAGCGCAGAGGATCCCGGCGCTCACGCCAATCTAAAGCACGCGCTTTACTTTATAGTCATCCCTGGGCTTTAATGCGGGTACCGTACCGGTGAGCGACACAAGACTCACCCTCCGACTAGCTCCTAAGAACGATAATTCCAAGACACACCCGAGGCTCAGGATGTCCGAGATCCATTACCGCAGTGCGGGCGAACTGATTGACGAGCTGAAAACCGGCAGGCTCTCCAGTGTTGCCCTGACCCAGGCGCTGATCGACCGTATCAAAACCCTCAATCCACACATCAATGCCGTGGTAACCCTGGCTGAGAACGAAGCCCTTAAACAGGCCGCAGAAGCCGATGCCCGGCGGGATCGGGGCGAGACACTGGGCCCACTGCATGGCCTGCCGATGACACTCAAGGACACCTGGGAAGTCGCCGGCCTGCATTGTGTAGCCGGCGCTCCGGCGATGAAGGACTACATTCCCCAGCGCCACGCGGATATGGTCGAGCGCCTGGTCAACGCCGGCGCAATCGTCCTGGGCAAGACCAACACGCCGCTCTATGCCATGGACATCCAAAGCTTTAACCGCGTTTTTGGTACCACCTCCAATCCCTACAATCGCGATCATACGCCTGGCGGTTCGTCTGGCGGCGCAGCCGCGGCCCTGGCGGCGGGGTTGACACCGCTGGAGGTGGGCAGCGACCTGGCCGGCTCAATCCGTACTCCCGCTCATTTCTGTGGCATCTTCGGTCACAAACCCACCCGAGACCTGGTGTCTATGCGAGGCCATATTCCGGGACCTCCCGGCACCGAAAGCCAGCCAGATCTGGTCGAAGGCGGCCCTATGGCGCGCACGGCAGGCGATCTTGAGCGGTTACTGAAAGTCATTGCCGGCCCTCGTCCGATAGAAGCCCGCAACTGGGCACTGAATCTTGAAGCACCGCGCATTGAGAGTCTGGAGCAGGCCCGAATAGGTCTTTGGCTGGAAGACACCTTGTGCCCCGTGGATAACACGCTGACGACGGCCTACCGTCATCTTGCACAAGCCCTTGAGAATGAGGGTGCCCTGGTTGCTCAGCCAGAGCATAAACTGCTCGATCTGAAACAGATCCTGCCGGCCTACTACAATCTTATGGGCACCCTGGTCAGCGCATCGCTCCGCCCTCCGCAGCGACGGCAACTGGCCTGGGTCTCCCGCCTCGAACCGGTGTTGCGCCGGTTTACACCCATGACCGCCTGCATTGGCGAATACAGCCGTGGCGTCAATCAGCCTGCACATCGGCTGGCCATCTGGCGCGAGACCCGGGAAAAGATGCGCGTGCAGATCGATGCCCTATTTCAGGAGTATGACGTCCTGCTCACCCCAATCACGCCAACCACAGCGATCCAACACGATCACGAGGGCCAGGCCTTTAGCCGCCGCATCACCGTGAATGGTCAGCAACGCCCTTACCTCGATCAGTTCTGCTGGATCGCCCTGGCTACCCTGCTCGGCTTACCCGCGACCTCCGTTCCAGTCGGCCTGACCAACGATGGCCTACCGTTCAATATCCAGGTGATCGGAGCACCGGGCGCGGATCTGACGACGATCCGGTTTGCGGAGTTGATGGAAAAAGCGGGATTGGCAGGCTTCAGGAAGCCAGAAGGGTATTGAGATGTGGGTCGGGTTAGCTCTCGCGTAACCCGACCCACATAACGACATGACCCTATCGTTCGAGAATGGCCGTAACCCCCTGCCCGCCAGCAGCACAGATCGAAATCAGCCCACGACCGCTCCCGCGCTGTTCAAGCTGCTTGGCGAGGGTGGCGATAATGCGCCCGCCTGTCGCGGCAAAAGGATGGCCAGTTGCCAGACTCGAGCCTTTCAGGTTCAGCTTAGAACGATCGATGCTACCCAGCGGCTTATCCAGCCCCAGGCGCTGCTTGCAGAAAGTGGGATCTTCCCAGGCTTTGAGCGTAGAGAGGACCTGCGCCGCGAAGGCCTCATGGATTTCGTAGAGATCGAAATCCTGCAGCGTAATCCCGGCACCATCCAGCAGACGCGGAACGGCATAGGCTGGCGCCATCAGCAGACCTTCCTTCTTGTCGACGAAATCCACCGCTGCCACTTCGGAAAACGTCAGGTAGGCCTGGACTTCAAGGTTGTTCGCCTTGGCCCATTCCTCGCTGGCCAACAGGACACAGGAGGCTCCATCGGTTAGCGCAGTACTGTTTGCGGCGGTCATGGTGCCGTTTTCACGGTCGAAAGCAGGCTTGAGGGAAGCGAATTTTTCGAGGGTTGTTTCTGGACGCAGGATGTTGTCCTTTTCCAGCCCTGCCAACGGGGTCATCAGGTCCTCGAAGAAACCATCCTGGTAGGCAGCGGCGAGCTTCTGATGGCTCTCATAGGCCAGCAGGTCCTGATCTTCCCGGGGAATTTTCCACTCATGGGCCGTGATCTGACAGTGCTGGCCCATAGACATGCCAGTGCGCGGCTCGCCGTTCTCGGGAACTTCCGGTATCAGGTGACTGGGGCGGAAGCGGCCGAGGATCTTCAGGCGCTCGGTGTTCGTCTTGGCGCGATTCAGGTCCAGCAGAATGTCGCGCAGCCCCTCCCCGACACCGATGGGCGCGTCTGACGTTGTGTCCGTGCCTCCGGCGATACCACACTCGATCTGCCCGAGGGCGATCTTGTTGGCCACCAATATGGCCGCCTCCAGGCCGGTACCGCAGGCCTGCTGCACATCATAGGCCGGTGTTTCCGGCGCCAGACCGGAACTGAGGACGGACTCCCGGGTCAGGTTGAAGTCGCGGGAATGCTTGATCACAGCACCGGCAGCCACCTCGCCCATGCGTTTGCCTTCCAGGCCGAAGCGATCCACTAAGCCACGCAACGCGGCAGTCAGCAATTCCTGGTTGCTCAGTTTGCTGTAGGCGGTATTGGAGCGGGCAAAGGGAATGCGGTTGCCACCGATGATCGCCACCCGCTTGACCTGTTGCGATGCTGCGCTACTGGACGTCTTCACACCGGGATTGTTTGTCTGTGCCATGAGGTTACCCTGTCATTCTAAATGGAATGTCCGGCAGTCTAACGTGACCGGTCCAGCGCTCATTGGCAGGCTTGACAACTGCCCTAGAGCGCCAAGTCAATCCAAACGGTTTTAGTTTCCCTACCATACGTAAAATGCAGAATAATGCGCGGAAAGGCGAGATCGGCCTATACGACATTTGCCTGGAAAATGATGCATTGCTTTCGGCTATCTGCTGGATTTTCAGACAACCATTCTGAATCAGACATCCATTCGAATAAAGACGCTTCAGACACAAGGACCCCAACATGTCAGACCTATACCTAAAGCTCGTCAATACACCCGTCGGTAAATCCGCCGCCCATACACTAGGACTGCCCGCACCGGTGGTACTCAAGCGCTGGCAGCGTACAGACCAACCGTTCATCGAGGGCGATGTGTTGGTCGGCGCTGCCGAAGGCGCACGCGCCATCCAGACCCTGGGGAGCATACTCGGCGCCAGCCCGGCACGGGTATTCCATGCGTCGGGCGCGGAACGTCTGATGGATTCCGCCAAGGCCGGCAGCAAAGCCAAGCCGCTGGATATAGCCGGCCAGATCGAGCACAAGTTCTCCGCCCTGGTATTCGATGCCAGCGGCATTAAAGACACGACCGAGCTGCGGGCACTCTATGACTTTTTCCATCCGGTGATTCGCAAACTGGACCGCAACAGCCGCGTCCTCGTCGTCGGCCAGGATCCCCACACCTGTCGCAAACCGGCCCATGCGGCCTCACAACAGGCGCTGGAAGGTTTCGTGCGCAGCGTTGGCAAGGAGATCGGCAAGAAAGGCGCAACCGCCAACCTGATCTGGATCGCCCCCAACGCCGAGGAGCGAATCGATTCCAGTGTGCGCTTCTTCCTTTCGCCCCGCTCGGCGTATGTCTCGGGTCAGGTGGTCAAGATCGGCAAGGCGGATACCGGTAACAGCGCCACCAACCCGGTCGCGCCGCTGGCCGGAAAGGTAGCGTTGGTGACCGGTGCCTCCCGGGGAATCGGCGAGTCGATTGCCGAAACGTTGGCCCGGGATGGCGCTACCGTGATTGCACTGGATATTCCCGCCGCCATGACCGACCTGGAAACCGTCGCCCGGCGCATCGGGGGCAAACCGCTGGCTTGCGATATCACCGAGGCGAACAGCCCCAAGCTGATTGCGGAATTTATTGAAGACCTGGGCAACGGCATCGACCTGATCGTTCACAATGCCGGCGTCACTCGCGACAAAACTCTCGGCAACATGCCTGAGCACTTCTGGGACATGGCTATCGCCGTGAATCTGACCGCGGAAGAGTTGATCGATGAAGAACTGCTCAAGCGCAACCTGATCCGCGAAAACGGGCGTATTGTTTGCGTATCCTCCATCAGTGGGATCGCGGGCAATTTCGGCCAGACCAACTACTCCACCTCGAAGTGTGGCGTCATTGGCTATGTGGAAGCGATGGCTCGCTCGCTGAAAAACGGCATCACCATCAACGCGGTCGCCCCCGGCTTTATCGAAACCCAGATGACGGCAGCCATGCCGCTGACCATCCGAGAAGCCGGCCGACGCATGAACAGCCTGTCACAGGGTGGCCTGCCGGTGGACGTGGCGGAAACCATTGCCTGGTACTGCAATCCGCAATCATCTGGTGTGTCTGGCAACGTAGTACGTGTTTGCGGTCAGTCGTTGATCGGCAAGTAGCTCACCCGGCACCAACAACGATCCCCGGCTTCGGTCGGGGATTTTTTGTCCGGGGGCCAAGCGAAGTCTGGTCGACACGAGCCATTGGCCAAATAGCACAAACGACTCCACGAATGACACTTCGCGGCAAACTTAAAGAGTTTTGAACTTGAAGGATTAAGAACTTCAGGAGGGGAAACAGACCAGCGCACCAGATAGTCGAAGGATGACCAGGAGCGACTATGAAACAAAAGGGGAAATGGTGGGTGGTACTGGGATCGAACCAGTGACCCTCGCCTTGTAAGGGCGATGCTCTCCCAGCTGAGCTAACCACCCGGGAAAAGATGAAAATGGCGGAGCGGACGGGACTCGAACCCGCGACCCCCGGCGTGACAGGCCGGTATTCTAACCAACTGAACTACCGCTCCGCGTATCATCTAAAGTCGGTGACGTACCGACAACCGCTGAATTGGTGGGTGGTACTGGGATCGAACCAGTGACCCTCGCCTTGTAAGGGCGATGCTCTCCCAGCTGAGCTAACCACCCAATCAGCGCGGAAAACACAGTCGCTTGCTGTTAGGCGTTGGCTGTGTCATCCAGATGAGACGCGCATTTTAAGCATTTGAGTCGGCCTGTCAAATACTTTTCGAGGAAAATTCCGAACGGAACTCAATTGGTCAATTTACGCACATCGATGATGCTCGCCGAGCCTGCCTGGCCGGCGCTAAGACGACTTCCGTGACTTTTTCCGCGCCCCGCCCCCGGATTTGCCTGACGTCGGGCCCCGGCGGGATTTATGCGCTACCCTCGCTTGGTCGGCATTACCGCTGGCACCTTTGCTTGCAGCCTTCGACGTTTCAGGCGTCCTGGATGAGGATGGTTTCGGCGCCGACTCGCCCGACACCTTGGCCCGAGTGCGGGATCGGACCACAGAACCCGCTAGCTTCGCAGCGGAGGCTGCCTTCCGTTCCAGGTCGAGACGCCCCACCCGCGACTTGCGTTCTTCCGGTACGGCTTCCTCAGCCAGCCGCTGGTTGAGTTCATCCAGCTTGTTCTGCAACGCCTCAACCTGCCCATCTACCCGCTGCCAGAGTTCTGGGCCAAGCTGCTCAAACTGCCGCTTTATTTCCTCGAGCCGACTGCCGCCATGGCGCTCGGCTTGGTGAATAGCGTCCATATAGCGCAATCGGAGTTTTGCCAGGCGCTGACGCGCCCGGCCGACCGATGCTTCAACTGAATCTATGAGTGACATGGGGATCCCATTGTTATTGTGGTGTCGACAACAGCGGAGCGAGTCCTAACGGCGTCGGGCTCATACGGCCGCAGACTCCAGAAGAACGCCTTTTCCGGCAGAGCGCTCTACCAGCCGAACGCTCTAACCAAACGAGCTCGCTAACCAAACGAACTCTCTATAAGTCTAGACAGCCTGCTCCGGCGCGCAACGAAGCCAGCGCTTGGTCGATAGGATCTTCTTGTGCAAGGCCCGGGAATTCAATGACCCAACTGACAATCAAGATGTGAGGCAGGCGACCTGATGGAGATCGCATCGACGGCGCGATTGGAGAGGGTTCGCGTCGAGAGGCGACGGATTGGCGTTAAGAGGCAATTAGAAAGGCCACCACCAACGTCCCCCATCCCGAGTTTCTTCAGCGGCTTCGCGCTCCGCTTTCAGCGCGGCGTAGGACGAATCGAGGGCACGTATCTGACGGTCCGCCTCTAGAGACTGCGTAGGTCCGCCACCAAATGGCCAGTACCAGGGTGCCTCTTCGTACAGCCCCTTTTCTTTCAGGGCCTCGATTTCTTCGTCTCGGGCAATTTCCAGTTCCTCCTTACGACGCTCGTAATCGTAGTCCTGGTTCGCTTCGACAATCGCCGTGGCGGCGTGGTTTGGCGCCAGCAGGTCACTGTTGAGGAACTGGGTGGAGGTCAATTCCAGCTGCCCATTCATCGCGAACTCGCGGGTCACGAGCTGCAGGTCGCCGCTGGTTAGAGGATGTTCCGCCTCCAGGTCGGGGTGAGCCTGGGCCGGCGGTTCCATTTCGCTATAACGTAAGTAATAGATCTCCCCGGCCTGTACATCCAGTTGGGCATCGGCGATCCGGCTCAGGTCCAGGTCGTTGATACCCTCTAGCCCCAAAAGCGGGCGTCGGATGATGATGTGTCGTGACCCGGGGGCGACCACCAGCCAGGTGTAGCTGTCGTTGCGAATATTGAAGTAGTGCCGACCGTCGACGTAGACACTCGGGGACTCGATCTCGTCCGCAGCCCATTGGGAGTGCGGGCGATAGAAGTAAAGAAGCGCATGGTTCTGCTGATCCCACTCACTGTTGGGGATATGGACGAAATCATGACCTGAGACGGGATGGAGAAAAGCGCCAGTGCTCTTGCCGATCGACTGGTGAATCGAACATCCGCCCAGCAGCCCCGTTAGAACAAGCAGCCCGCCGAGCGCGACAAGTGATGCTCTGCGCATGGTTATTCATCCCTCAAATCCCGATTTGACCGGATGATAGCAATAGCCAGGGCGGCGAAACCGAGACTTACCGCAAGGGATGAATACAAACTGTTACACAACACCGACTACCGGAACGTCGGCGGTCGACGGGCAAGCGCCCGCCTGCATGATGACGGCCTGTTGGGTAAATAGAGGTTGTAGCACGCCGAAGGAAGCCTCAGATCACCGAGGCCCGGAGCCCTCAACCGCCCTGGGCGCGCAAGCCATCCACTTCTTCGTTGAGGCGGATCAGCCGCGAGTTGAGTTGAGCCCGGGCAGCATCGATAGCATCAATGGCCCCCTCGATCTGACTGATACGTTCGCGGGTGCTAGCCAAATCATTGCGCAAACCCTGCAGGTTGCCTGAGGAGTCTTCCAGGCTGTCCAGACGCGCGACCAACTCCTGGCGCGCCAGGTCCTGCTCGCGGCCAAAGCGATCCAGACGCTGCTCGACTGTATTGGTCATCTGCTGCGCGGTTTGCTCAACCTGCTCCAGACGCGGCCTTATGCCTTCGACCGCCTGGGCCAGTTGTTCCACCTTCGCCGCCCGCTCCTCGGAGGCCGTCTGCAGGGCATTGATATCGGCCCGCAGGTTATCCGTCGTCTCCTTGAACTGATTCTTCATATTGCTCGTGGTTTCTTCGAGATAAGCCAGTGCAGCCTTGTTGGCACTGATGGCTTCCTTATTCCGCTCGTTGGCGACGGCCCAGAGCTTGCGGATTTCGCTGTCCGCCGTTTCCGCGCGCTTGTCCAGCGATGCAATCTGATCGGAGAGGTTTGATCCTTTCTCCTGCAGGGTTTCACCGGTTTCGCTAAGTTGCCCCTCGAAGCGGGCCAATGCCAGCTTGCTCTGACGCGCCCAGTAATCGGCTTCCTGCAGCCGTTCCGACATCTGGTCGATGCGCTGGCCCTGCGCATACCAGCCCCAGCCGCCAGCCGCGATCGCAACGATCAGGAGGATAGCCAGTATTGCCGTAGTGGCGCCGGAACCGTTGGAGCCCCGGTCACGCAATACTTCCTGCTTCCTGGGCGTGCCCGGCGGCTTGTCCTTACCCGCTCCCGCGGATTTTGACGATGTCCGTACTTCATCCCGTTCAGGACGTATCGGTTCCATGGCTTACCCCAAGTCGAGAAATGGTGGAATCTGATCGGATGTGATCTTATCGATTCGCTGCCGATCGCGCCAAATTATCTGCATTTGTCATCGAGCTACCACTAGCCGATTGGTCGGGGCCTCGATTCCGCATGACTGAAGATTCCACGACAAACGGCCTTCTGTGATATTTATATGAACCCTGCATCAATATTTGCATGGCCATCAGCCAGTGCCTACAATGCTCGGCTTTCTTTTTAACACACCGGGATCCCGGGAACCTCTGATCAAGTCTACTGGCGATTCGGCACGCCTTGAGTGCCTTATCCGGCAAGGCGCGAATCGCCGGGAATGGCGGCGCTCCTTGCCAAGATTCGCGATGCAGACCAGGGGGGCCCTCAAGACTTACCCGGAGGGGCTTGTGCTGAAAGCCGGACTCCGCGTTGCGGCTTTCCGGACGAGCGAGAATAGCCAATAGATAGACTTAATCAGAGGTTCCAGCTTATGCAGCCGCAAGTTGGTCTTATCATGGGCTCCAAGTCGGATTGGCCGACTATGGAGCATGCCGCCAACATGCTTGAAAAGCTGGGCGTCGCCTATGAAACGCGAGTCGTTTCGGCACACCGCACGCCGGACCTGCTGTTTGAGTATGCCCGCACTGCGGCCGAACGCGGAATACAGGTGATTATCGCCGGCGCTGGCGGTGCAGCCCACCTGCCCGGCATGGTCGCCTCCCAGACGGCCTTGCCGGTGCTGGGCGTACCGGTCCAGTCCAAAGCTCTCAACGGTCTCGATTCATTGCTATCTATCGCGCAGATGCCCGGCGGCGTTGCCGTAGGCACCCTCGCCATTGGCAAGGCCGGCGCGACAAACGCCGGACTGCTTGCAGGCCAGATCCTTGGCCTTAATAATGCCAGCATCCGCGAAGCGGTAGAGCAGTTCCGCAACGACCAGACCCAGGCCGTACTCGATAACCCGGACCCGCGGGCCGAGTGACTTGAATATTGCATTGATTCGAACATCAACGGAGTAAACCATGCGCATTGGTGTTCTTGGAGCCGGACAACTTGGGCGAATGCTCGCACTCGCCGGCTACCCCCTGGCCAACCAATTTGTCTTCTACGACCTCTCAGGCAGCCCCAGTGCGGGCCTGGGAGAAGTCATCATCGACCGCAACCACGAATACCTGAAGGACTTCCTCGCCCGTGTTGACCGGGTGACTTACGAATTCGAACATCTGCCGGTCGAAGTAGCGGAAATCATCGCCCGTGAGAAAACGGTCTATCCGTCACCGCGAGCCCTCCAGGTCTGCCAGAACCGCGAGTCGGAAAAGACGCTGTTCGGCAGCCTCGGCATTCCGACACCGGAGTGGCGCGTCGCCGAGAGCGCTGTAGCGCTGGAGAAAGCCGCCGAAGAGCTGGGCTGTCCGGTAGTCGCCAAGTCCAATACCGAAGGCTATGACGGCAAGGGGCAGGCGGTACTGCGTTCACCGGAAGAAGCCGCAGCTGCCTGGGCGTCTATCGGCCATGAGAAGCTGGTGGTCGAAAAATTCGTCGATTTCACGCGTGAAGTCTCCGTGGTTGCCGTGCGCGGCGAGGATGGCGAAGTCGCCATCTATCCCATGGCGGAGAACGTTCACAGCGAGGGTATCCTGCGCTACTCCATTGCGCCAGCTCCCCACCTGCGTCCGGAGATTCAGGAGCGTGCAGAACGCTATATCCGCACCCTCCTCAACGAACTGGAGTATGTCGGCGTGCTTGCCCTGGAACTGTTCGAGACAGAAGACGGGCTTGTCGCCAACGAGATGGCTCCGCGGGTCCACAATTCCGGTCACTGGACGATGGACGGCGCCCATACCAGCCAGTTCGAGAACCATATCCGGGCGGTGACCGGCATGCCCTTGGGGAACGTCAGCGCCCGTGATGTCAGTTGCATGGTCAACATCATCGGCGAACACGGATCCACGGACGATATCCTGCGCCTGCCCTACGCGCACCTGCACCTCTACGGCAAGCTGGAGCGTCCCGGGCGCAAGCTGGGGCACGTCAATATCGTTGCCGACAGCTATGAAGAGCTGGTATGGCGGGTCAAGAACTGCGCCTGCTTCCTGCCCGGCGCGCCTGAACTCGAGTGCTCGCTCACCCGTCGTTAGACTTGATCCCGGCAACTCTCCTTTCAGGGCCGCAACGTCGTGGCCCTTGAAAAAAATTCTGAGGCCCCAAGCTCTTACGTCGTGGAATCGCCCCATCCAGGGTGTTAAGCTCTGCGAACCTAATATCGCGTTATGGAATGGCGATTTGGCATTTTAGGTACGTTCCTGAGCTGTTCACATAATCGTAAATACTGTTGAGAGAGAACGAAGAGGGAGACCTTCCAATGGCATTTGAACTTCCTGCACTGCCTTATGAAAAGAACGCACTTGAACCGCACATCTCACAGGAAACCCTGGAATACCATTACGGCAAGCATCACAACACCTACGTCACCAAGCTGAATGGCCTGGTTGAGGGGACTGCCGACGCAGAGAAGTCCCTTGAGGAAATCATCAAGAGCGCAGGTTCAGGTCCGTTGTTCAACAACGCGGCCCAAGTCTGGAACCACACGTTCTACTGGAACTGCCTGGCACCCAACGGTGGCGGCGAGCCCACCGGCGAAGCCGCTGACGCGATCAACAAGGCCTTTGGCTCTTTCGATGAATTCAAGAAGCAATTCAACGACAAGGCGGCCAACAATTTTGGGTCAGGCTGGACTTGGCTGGTCAAGAAGACTGATGGCAGCGTAGCTATCGTCAACACTGACGATGCCGGCACCCCGCTGACCACCGCCGACAAGCCGGTCCTGACTGTCGATGTATGGGAGCATGCCTACTACATCGACTACCGCAATTCACGCCCGAACTACCTCGAGGCGTTCTGGAACCTGGTGAACTGGGACTTCGTGAACGAGAACCTCGCCGGCTAAGGACCGTTCTCGACGATTGCTCCGCAGTCGCGAAACGATCTCCATGGATGCCCGCTCACAGAGCGGGCATTTTTTGTTGCAAAGCTTTACCTGCCAACACTGGACATCCCCTTCTAACACGGCTATTTACTAGGGAGCACTCGACCGGCTGTATCTCACCACCAAAAAATGGCTCGGCCAAAATAAACCGCCCGTCGCCCACATACGTACAGCCGAACAGTATAAAAACAGAATAACGTACACCGACATCGCTCAAGGAAAGAACGAATACTCCAGTCATACGGGACCTGACTTCAGATCGCCGTGGCAACCTTACACGGTGCCGGATGTGGCGGCGATGTCGGTAAGCCATAATCAGAGGAATCCAGGTTGTCTCTGCCTGAGCGGTTCCCTAAGCGCTGACTTAATGAATAAAGAATTTCAGTTCGAACATCGGCTTGGGTACAGGATCTTACGCTGGGTTCTACTCATTGCATTGATGAGCGGCATTCTGCTCAGTACTACCCAGATCATTATCGATGCCTGGCGAGTGTCGGATGAACTCGACCAACAGGCGGACCAGACCTTGGCGCTGGTGCGCGATGCCGCCAGTCAGGCGGTCTACAGCATTGACGAAGATCTGGCGCAACAGGTGGTCGACGGACTGTTCGAGCAGCAAGCAGTCCGCCTGGCGAGTATCGTCCACCCGGATGACGAAGCTTTGGCCCAGCGTTCACGCCCGCTACTCCCCGCCGACTACCGCCCCTTGACCGACCCCATCTTTTTCCCCGAACGCAGCTACCGCGTCCCGCTTGCCCGGGGTGGCGATGATCCGGTGGTCTACGGCTACCTTCAGGTCAACTACGATACCGCGTTCATGGCCGCCTCCTGGCTGGAGCGCGCCACCCTCACCTTTCTTTCCGGCATTGCCCGTGCGGTGGTGCTGGCCATGGTCCTGTTCTGCGTGTTCCATATCCTGTTGACACGCCCGCTGTTCCGCATCATCGAATCCCTTTCACGGGTTAACCCCGACAACCCCGGTGACACCCTGCTGGAGTTGCCGAGGGGCCATCGCAACGACGAACTCGGCCTGTGGGTGAACGCGACCAACAACCTGCTGGTGGCGATCACCGAAAACCAGGAAAAACAGGCCGAAGCCGAGGCCCGGGTCAACCGCCTGTCCCGCTACGATAAACTGACCGGTTTGCCAAACCGGGAACTCTTCCTGTCGATGCTTGGCAACTCACTGGAGGAACATCGCCGCAATGGCCAGGCACTCGCTGTTTTCTGCTTCGGTATCGACGATTTCAAAGGGGTTAACGAGCAGCATGGTTACCATATGGGCGACCAGCTTCTGCAGACCGTTGCCGATCGTCTCAATTGCGATGGTCCCAATGGGCCTCTGATGGTGGCACGCCTGGGCAGTGACCAGTTCGTCGTCGTAGAACAGCATCTGCGCGACGGCTATCAATGCGCGGCAACCTCAGAGTGGCTGCTGCAGAAAATTGCGCAACCAATCCGCCTGGCTGGACGCGATGTGTCCATAACCGCAACCATCGGCATCGCACTCTTCCCAGACGATGCAGCCCACAGCGAGCAGTTGCTGCAACGGTCGGAACAGACCATGACGCTGGCCAAGACGGCCGGACGCAACCAGTTCCAGTTTTATGTGGCCAGCGTCGACCAGGAAATCCGGGATCGCAAGAAACTGGAAAAAGACCTACAGATGGCGCTGGTCGCCGGCCAATTCCACTTGGTCTACCAGCCACAAATCAATCTTGAAACCCGTCGGGTCATCGG
Source organism: Marinobacter nanhaiticus D15-8W (assembly GCF_036511935.1). Classification (NCBI taxonomy): domain Bacteria; kingdom Pseudomonadati; phylum Pseudomonadota; class Gammaproteobacteria; order Pseudomonadales; family Marinobacteraceae; genus Marinobacter; species Marinobacter nanhaiticus. The sequence goes on from NZ_AP028878.1 coordinate 3,375,628, forward strand.
CGCCGAAGCGCTGCTCCGCTGGGAACATCCGGAACACGGCCTGGTGCCGCCAGACCAGTTCATTCCATTGGCGGAAATAAGCGGCTCGATTGTCGATATCGGACTATGGGTGCTGGATCAGGCCTGCGCCCAGGCTGCCGAGTGGACACGCGCCGGTATGCCTATCCGCATTGCGGTCAACCTCTCCGCGGTTCAGCTGCAGCAGGCTGACATCGTCGAGACCATACTCAGCACGCTGAAACGGCATGCCATACCACCCGGACGCCTGGAGCTCGAGGTCACCGAAACCGGCTTCATGGAGAACCTCGACAGCGCTATCGAAAAGCTCACCCGCCTGCGCAGCGAAGGCATCAACATTGCCGTGGACGACTTCGGCACCGGCTATTCGTCGCTGACCTACATCAAGCGCCTGCCCCTGCAGCACCTTAAGATCGATAAACAGTTCGTCCACGACCTGCTGGTCAACGAGGAAGACACGCGAATCGCCAACACCATTATCGATCTGGGCAAGAGCCTCAACCTCGACGTCATCGCCGAAGGCGTGGAAACGGAAGAGCAGGAATTCTATCTGCATAATCGGGGTTGTCAGCTGGCGCAGGGATATTTCTTCAGCAAGCCCCTGAAACCGGCCGATTTCGCAGTTTTCGTCGCGGACTTTCACCAGAGGATCACGGCCAACTCCATCGAACATTAGGCGCTGCGGAGGATCCTTCCGCAGGGCATGAATATCCTTACTGAGTCTGAACCTAACCTGGAAAAGGAACCTTCATGACAACAACACTGATCGGCCTGGCGGTCATTGCCGTTGTGGTTATCTACATCATTGCCATCTACAACCGCCTGGTTTCCCTGCGCAATCGCTTCAAGAATGGCTTCGCCCAGATCGACGTGCAGCTCCAGCGACGCCATGACCTGATTCCCAACCTTGTCGAGGCCGCCAAGGCGTATCTGTCCCACGAACGTAACACCCTCACCGAAGTCATGGAGGCACGCAACAACGCCGTTTCCGCCCAGAAGGATGCGGCTAGCGACCCCGCCGACGGCGCCAGGATCCAGAAGCTGTCTTCGGCGGAAAACATGCTATCCCGCGCCCTCGCCAACTTCTATGCCGTCGCCGAGAACTATCCGGAGCTGAAAGCCAACGAAACCATCCAGCAATTGATGGAAGAACTCTCGAGCACGGAAAACCGCGTGGCCTTTTCCCGCCAGGCGTACAACGACGAGGTGATGGTCTTTAACACCTATCGGGAGAAGTTCCCCAACAATATTATTGCAGGCCTGTTCGCCTTCAAGGCGACCGAGCAATTGCAACTGGAAAATCCGGAAGCCCGCACCGCACCGAAAGTCAGTTTCTAAACGGCACGGCAAGGTATGGCTAAACTCGGATTCTTCGAGCGCCAGGAGCGCGCCCGACGCAACACCACCCTGCTGATTCTGCTGTTTACCGCAGCCGTGGTACTGATCACCCTGGTCGTCGACCTGGTGGGTTACCTGGTCACCCGCGACATTGATCCCAGTCCACATTTCGGTGCCTGGCTCACTACCCGTCAGGGCATATTCACGTCGATCACGGTGATCGCCGTTATCGGTCTCGGCTCGCTCATACGATGGATCGACCTGGCCGGCGGCGGCGAGCGTGTGGCCAGGATGGTGGGTGCGCGACTGCTGGAACCCTCCAGCCAGGATCCGGACGAACGCCGGCTACGCAATGTGGTCGAGGAAATGGCGATCGCCAGCGGTGTCCCGGTCCCCGACCTGTATGTCATGGACAACGAGACCGCCATCAATGCCTTTGTGGCCGGTTACTCCCCTGGTGAGGCAGTCATGGTCGTCACCCATGGTGCACTGACCGAACTCAACCGGGACGAATTACAGGGGGTGGTCGGGCATGAGTTCAGTCACATCCTGAATACGGACATGCGCATCAACGTACGGCTGATTGCGCTGTTGGCGGGCATCCTGATGATTGGCCAGATCGGGCAGTTCCTGCTGGGGAGTGGCAGCCGTAGCCGCTATCACCATTCCCGCGATAACCGCGGCCAGGGCGTTATGGTCGCCGTAGGCCTCGCGCTGACAGTGGTCGGCTACATCGGTCTGTTCTTCGGTCGGCTGATCCAGGCCGCAATCTCCAGGCAACGGGAGATGCTGGCTGACGCCTCGTCGGTGCAATTCACCCGCAACCCCGAAGGCATCGCCAGCGCACTCTACCGGATCGGCGAATCCAGCAGCTATTTCCAGTCCACCAGCCACGCCAGCGACATGAACCACATGTGTTTCGGCGAGACCGTACGCATGCGTTTCGCCGGTTGGCTGGCGTCCCATCCGCCCATCGACGATCGCATCAGGGCAATCGACCCCGGATTACTGGCCCGTTTTCGCAACCGACGTCGCGACGACCTTAAACACGCTGCACAGGCCCCGGAACAGACCTCGGACGGCTCACTCCAGGACCGCCTGGAGGCCGGGCTGGCATCCTTGGTCGGTCGGCGCACAGCAGCAGTGGCGCCCAACACCCGTCTTTCGGACAGCGCCGGCGCCGTGACGCCCGCCAACGAGGAATATGCCCAGCAGCTCCTGAAACGCCTACCGGACAATTTCCGCACCCTGCTCTACACCCGTACCGGTGCGGCCCAGTTCTGCTATAGCCTGATCTTCCATGGCATGACCGATGCCGAGCGCGATACGGCCATGCAGGCCGGAGAGGCGACCGGCACCCTGGCCTTCCAGCCTGAGCTGATCGAGCGCTTCTATCCAACTTTGGACGCCTTGGGCGAATCGATCCGCCTGCCTGCCCTTGAGCTCGCCATGCCGGCCCTGCGCAAGCTGGACCCGAGCGAACGACGGCTACTGGAACAGATACTGACAGGACTGGTACGTGCGGATGGCCGGGTGACCCTGTTCGAATTTGCATTGCTCAGCTTTATCCGTCGCCACCTGCTACCCGAGGGGAGGCAGGCCGACCGGGTCCGCTATCGCCGTTTCGGCGACGTGGCCGATAGCCTGGGCATCCTGCTCAGTCTCGCAGCCCGCTCAGCAACCCATACTCCCGACGAAGCACAGGCGTGTTATTCAGAGGCCGTCGCCGGCTTCGAGGACCGCACGGTCAACCTCGGCCCAATGCGAGAAAAAGTCTCGTCCAAGGCGCTGGTCGAAGCCCTGAACCGTCTGCGCGGCCTCTCCCCCATGCTCAAGCCGGCGGTGATAGACGCCTGCGGGCACTGCATCCTGAGGGACAACCAGGTTGTGGTGAGGGAGTATGAAATCCTTCGACTGGTAGCGGACCAGCTTGATTGCCCGATGCCACCGTTGCCGGTAAGTCTTGGTTAGCGAAACGGGCATGGAGCAACCTGAATACACCCAAGTAACGCGCTGGTGAGGCGAAGCCGAGCTGCATTGAAAGAGGATTGCTCGTGAGGAGTGCAGTCCCGGGTCAGGTACGCTTTACGGGCAAGCCGACCATCTCCACTCTGCGAAGTTGGGGCCCATTCTCCAGGAAGTAACGAATAGCAAAAGGCCGGCGAATCGCCGGCCTTTTCGTTTACTCTGAACGTTCGCTTTTCATATTCTCTGGCTGCATCCTGTTGCGGTTGAACAACTGCTCGATGGGCGGTCGCTCGGCGTTATCCGGAATAGTCTTGTCCAGCTTCCGGTTGATGCCCAGGTTGATTTCCCAGAGACCCTGATATTTCTCGTCGGTGATAGCCACCGTGTCGCTCTTGCTCAACAGGATCGTCGGGCGCAGGAAGACCAGCAGGTTACGTTTAATCGTGCGCTCGGATTCTGAACGGAAGAGTGCGCCCAGGTAGGGTATGTCACCCAGCAACGGTACCTTGCTCTTCTGGATACTGTAATCTTCACGGATCAGGCCACCCAGGACGATGGTCTCACCATTATCCGCAAGCACCGTGGTCTTGATCTCCCGCTTGTTGGTCACGATGTCGGAAGCCGCCTCGATGCTGTCCGCAATCGACTCGGTGGTCTGCTCGACAGTCAACTTGACCAGCTCATCTTCGCTGATCGACGGTGTGACCTTCAGGGTCAAGCCGACGTCACGACGTTCAATCGTGGTGAATGGGTTATTAAGACCGGCGCTGGTGTTCGTGGTTTGTCCGGTGACAAACGGCACGTTCTGACCAACGACAATTTCCGATTCCTGATTGTCCAGCGTAATAATACTTGGCGTAGACAGCAGGTTCGCAGCGGTGGAGTTCGAGAGCGCCTGAATCAGGACTCCCCAGGTAATACCATTCTCATCCCGCTCACCAAGTCCCAGGGAAAGCCCACCGCTGGCTGGCGTGATCAATTCGTCCGTTGCGATGGCGCCTATGACATCGGCAAGGCTGCGCCCCACATTCCCGAAGTTGGTACCGGCAATGGGCGTCGAGCCGCTGCCCTCGTCGCCAACCGCGAACTGCACTCCCAGGTCCTTGCCCAACTCGTCACTGATCTCGACAATTGCGGCCTCGACCAGAACCTGAGCCCGGCGCACGTCCAGGGCATCGACAATAGCGTCCACTTCCTGCATCAACGAAGGCTCGCCGCGTACAACCAACGCATTCAATCCCTCGTCGGCAAAGATCGCAAAGCCGCTGTTGCCGCCAGAGGGATTGGAAGAAGAGGCCTGGCCCTGCTGTTGCTCCCGGGCCACTTCGCCCATCACACCTTTTAATAGCTCAGCCAGCGCCTTGGAATCCGCATGCTTAAGGCGAATGACCTTGGTCGTACCGCCTGACGCCGAAGGCTGATCGAGCTTCTGGATCAGCTCGCGCATCTTGTCACGGAAGTTCTCGTCACCCCGGAGGATCAAGCGGTTACTACGCTCATCGGCAGTGACGCTGTATTTATTGGCGGCCTCATTGGCGCCCTGGCCCAACTCTGCCGGCGCCAGTTCCTGTAGCAGACGCACCATGTCGCCGACCCAGGCATCTTCCAGCTGGATGACTTCCACTTCGTACTTGGACGGGCTGTCCAGCTCGCTAACGATATCCTCGATGCGGTCGATGTTGGAGGCGTGGTCACTGATGATCAGCGCATTGGCGGCTGCAACGCCAGCGAGGTGGCCATACTTTGCGACAAGCGGCCGAAGGATGGGAACCAGCTCCAGGGCGTTGGCGTTGTTGACCTGGATAACCTTGGTAATCAGCTGTTCGGAAGGAATGGTGGTAAAACGACCCAGGGACTCAGCGGATTGTTTGGCATCCACCTGCTGCACGATCTTGATGACTTCCTCACCCGGTATGGCGGTGAAACCATGGACCTGCAGCACGGCCAGGAAAAGATCGTAGATCTCGTCCTTATTCATGGGGGCTGACGACAGCACGGTGACCTTACCCTTCACGCGGGGATCCACCACAAAGCTGTATCCGGTAATATCGGCAATCTGCGTTACAAACGCGCGAATGTCAGCGTCCTTGAGATTGAGTTTCCAGGTTCCTTCCTGACTGTGAACGACCATACTCAAGGGAAGGAGCAAGGCCAGAACCAGAGCCCGAACAAATGGCGTCTTCAGATTAGTCATGCAGTGCTGGTTTCCTGTACAGGCATCTTGCAGATGGGCTACTGTCGCCCACCTTTCTTGTAATGTCACGTTTTATCACCGCTTTACCACGACGTTCTACTGCGGTTCTGTTACCGCTCTATCACTGTTGTATCGCTGCGTTGTCACTGTTCTATCATTACTGCGGGAGCGCGTAGTTGACCGTAAAGCTGGCGCCGTCACGCATCACTTCCACTTCGATCTGAGGCTGGTCGCGCCAGGAGTTCAGTAACTCCCGGTCCTGTTCGATATCGCCCAGCGACTGGCCGTTGATCGCGGTAATCACGTCGCCAGCCTGCAGGTTCAGGGCCGACAGCATCGGGTTCGAACCGTCGTAGACATAGCCCTGGGACGAGCCGGGCTCGACCGGGCGCAAGCCATATTGCTGGAGCGCAGCATCCCCCTGCGCCGCCAACTCGGCCTGGGCGTCCTCGACAAAGGCTTCTGGAGAGGCGTAGTCCACGTCCTCGACTTGCGACACCATACCGTCACCCTCGCCCTCTTCAAAGGCCAGGGACTCGATTTCGCCGTTCCGGCGAATCAAAATGCGTTGTGATTCAACTTCCGCCAGCTCAATATTGCCGGGCATGATATCGCCGACGCGGTAATAGGCTGTGGATCCATCGGTTCCCGAAACTATAGCACCGGACAACTCCGGCTGTGTTGCCTCCAAAACCCCTTCCAGCCGCATACGCAGATGGGTTTCGGGAGCAGACCGGCGTACCGCCTCGGCAACCGGTGCCCCCGCATCCGGTCGACCAAACAGGTCGTACGCGGCCAACGGCGTCGTCTGGCCCTGTCCAGCAGTGGACGCTCTGGCTGTCGCCTGCGGGCCGACCATCACCGGATCGTTCCAGACCACCATCCAGGTGATACGCCCCATGAGCCAGGCAAAATAAACCACCAACCCGATCAGCAGCAGGTTGGCAATCCAGCGCGGCACCATGCCGAATGGCGTTGCATAGCGAACCGAAGCCATAAACTACCCCGCCGGCATGACACGCTGACGAACACTGAAAACCACATCGCCGGGCGCAGCATTACCCGACCAGGGCTGGTTAACCAGATCCAGCATGCGCTTGAACAGCTGGATCTGCATCATGCCATCCGGCTGGATATTGGCGCTTATCGCCGGCTCCGCACTGTTCGCGCTCGAGATCTCCAAATCGATGCGCCCCTGGTTCTCGTCGACGCGCGCCCGCATCGGCGGCAACACCGCACTCTGCGTAGACCCGCCCATCGGCCAGGTCACACGCCCTCCAGGCCAGCTTGCACGACCATTCAACCGTGCCAGAGAGCCGTCGGCCATCGCCAGGGAAAGGGCGTCCACATTGACATCACCCTCGATCATTGCGCCACCACTGCGCTGGATCTCTCGACTGAACTCTGAGATGTTGATGTGGCCATCGGCCGAGAGTTCCATGGCGTTTATCCCGGTTAGGCGAACCTTCCCCTTCAGACTCGATTGGGGCGTCTGCAGTCGCAAGCCGACAGGCAGATAGGCGCCATCGTCCATCAGGCCTTCGATATGCCAGCCAACCTGTAAGGAGTGTCCGAGCACCTGGGCCTGCACGGCGCCATTCCAGAGCTGGCCGGAAACCTGTTCGACAGCGATGCCTGGTGGCAACGGGACCGAATCGCGGGCCATGTGCCAGACCCAACCGGCAGGAATCCAGAACACCAGCGCGACAACATAGACGACGAGCCCGAGTAGCGTCAGTAGCACCACTTTACCGGGTCGCAGGAAGGGAGATTCTGGTGTTTCAGTCATACAGGTCAGGCATGGATTGACGCGTCGTCACGCAAGTGATCCGGAGTCTAACAAACCACCACTACAAGTGCATGACGCAGTCCAAAAAAAAGGCCCCACGCCTGAGCGTGGGGCCCTTTCTGACCGAAAACGGTCGTGGACCGGTGGGGTCGGCTTACATCATGCCGCCCATACCACCCATTCCACCCATGCCGCCCATATCCGGCATGCCACCGCCTTTCTCGTCTTCCGGCTCATCAGTCACCATCGCTTCGGTGGTGATCATCAGGCCGGCAACGGAAGCGGCTGCCTGCAGGGCTGAACGGGTGACCTTGGCAGGGTCCAGGATACCCATTTCCAGCATGTCGCCGTAGCCTTCGGTCGCGGCGTTGTAGCCGTAGCTACCGTCACCGGAACGAACCTTGTCGACCACAACAGAGGCTTCGCCACCTGCGTTGGTGACGATCTGGCGCAGAGGCGCTTCCATCGCACGACGCAGGATATTGACGCCGGCCTTCTGTTCTTCGTTGTCGGCTGCCACGCTGTCCAGTGCCGCCAGGGCACGGATCAGGGTAACGCCACCGCCAGCGACGATGCCTTCTTCAACCGCAGCGCGGGTGGAGTGCAGCGCATCTTCGACACGGGCCTTCTTCTCTTTCATTTCCACTTCAGAACCGGCACCAACCTTGATGACGGCAACACCGCCAGCCAGCTTGGCCACGCGCTCTTGCAGCTTTTCCTTGTCATAGTCGGAGGAGCTGTCTTCGATCTGCTTGCGGATCTGCTCGACGCGCGCTTCGATATCAGCCTGGGCACCAGCGCCATCGATGATGGTGGTGTTTTCCTTGGTGATATTGACACGCTTGGCTGTACCCAGGTCATCCAGGGTGGTGTTTTCCAGGGTCAGGCCAACTTCTTCGGAGATCACGGTACCGCCGGACAGGATAGCGATGTCCTGCAGCATTTCCTTACGACGATCACCGAAGCCCGGCGCCTTCACGGCAGCAACCTTGACGATGCCGCGCATGTTGTTTACGACCAGAGTCGCCAGCGCTTCGCCTTCGATATCTTCGGCGATGATCATCAGCGGCTTGCCAGCCTTGGCCACGCTTTCGAGGACCGGCAGCAGTTCGCGGATGTTGGAGATCTTCTTGTCGACCAGCAGGATGTATGGGTCGTCAAGTTCAGCGGACATATTGTCCTGATTGTTGATGAAGTACGGAGACAGGTAACCGCGGTCGAACTGCATACCTTCGACCACATCCAGCTCGTCTTCCAGGCCACGGCCTTCCTCAACGGTGATGACACCTTCCTTACCTACGCGCTCCATGGCATCGGCGATGATCTTGCCGATTGTCTCGTCGCCGTTGGCGGAAATGGTGCCGACCTGGGCAATGTTGCGGCTGTCGTCACAAGGCTTGGCCATTTCACGGATCGCCTTCACAGCCACTTGGGTGGCCTTGTCGATACCGCGCTTCAGGTCCATCGGGTTCATGCCTGCAGCAACGGCCTTCAGACCTTCATTGACGATGGACTGGGCAAGAACGGTTGCAGTCGTGGTACCGTCACCGGCGGTGTCGTTGGTCTGGGAAGCAACTTCCTTGACCATCTGCGCACCCATGTTCTCGAACTTGTCTTTCAGTTCGATTTCCTTAGCCACGGATACACCGTCCTTGGTCACGGTCGGTGCGCCGAAGGACTTGTCCAGAACCACGTTGCGGCCTTTCGGGCCCAGGGTCACCTTGACGGCGTCAGCCAGGATGTTGACGCCTGCAACCATGCGCTTGCGGGCTGAGTCGCCAAATTTAACGTCTTTAGCTGCCATAGTAGTCTTTCCTGTATTCGTTTAATCGTTCAACAGTATTCGAATGACGCGAGTTAACGTGGGGCTGGGCTTTAGCTTTCCAGCACACCGTAGATTTCGCTCTCGCTCAGGATAAGCAGGTCTTCACCGTCGATCTTCACAGTGTTTCCAGCGTACTGACCAAACACCACCGTATCACCGACGTTTACCGCCAGCGCACGGGTTTCGCCATTATCGAGAATGCGACCGTTGCCGATAGCGAGAACCTCGCCCTGGGACGGCTTCTCCTTGGCGTTACCCGGCAGGACGATGCCGCCAGCGGTCTTCTCTTCCTCTTCCTTACGGCGTACGACAACACGATCGTGTAGCGGACGAATTTTCATTGCTCTATTTCTCCAATAGTCAGATTGCGACAAAAGTCAGATTGTCTCTGGCAATGAGGTTTGCTCAAAACGCTGGGGGTTCGTAAGCGCCTGTTTTATCAGGATCTTCGTGACCCACAGCAAACGTGTGATCCTTATGTGGGGTTGTGCCTCGCCATTTCAACACCCCCGCACAAAAAATTTTTCATTTTTTTTCCAGCGAATCCCGGTCGCGGGAAGCCTTGTTGTCCTCCTCATGCCGGTATTCACCTTCGATGATATCGTCGTTGCTGAAGGGTCTCTGGCCGAACGGATTCTGGCCGCCGGAACTGAAATGGAAACCGCTGCGCGATGCGCCGGCTACCACCATACGCTTGAGCGCCTGACTGGCGAGCCAGTGGCGCGTGAACGGCAACAGGCACAGGAAGCCAAAGGTATCGGTAACGAAACCGGGTGTGAGCAGCAACGCGCCCCCCACCGCGAGAATCAGACCCTCAGCGACCTCCCGTGCCGGGAGCTCACCGCTGTTGATGCGCTGATTGGCACGCAACAAAGTAGCCAACCCCTGTTGTCGCAGTAGCGCCGCACCAATAACGGCGGTCAACAATACCAGGGCGATGGTATTCAGTGCGCCGATGATTCCACCTACCTTGATCAGTATGACCATCTCAACGATGGGCAGAACGATGAAGGCAACAAAAAGGTAAGCCATGATCCGGCTCCTCGATTGCAAATAACTCCAGCCGATGAAGGCCATCGACGCTCTGGTATACTTTTGCCCGCCAAATTTTTCCAACGCGCAAAAAAACAATTCACTACAACCAATCCACAACAAACAATTAGGGCATAACATGAAACTTCAAGATTCAGTGATTGCGATCACCGGTGGGGGTCAGGGTCTCGGACGGGCCATGGCGGAATACCTGGCCGCTCGCGGCGCGCGGCTGGCTCTGATCGACCTGGTCCCGGAGAAGCTGGATGAAGCCGTTGCGGCCTGCAAAGCCGCCGGCGGTGAGGCTCAGGCCTACACGTGCAATGTCGCCCGCGAGGACGAAGTCGAGTCCACCTTCGCCGCCATCCACGACGATTTCGGTCAATTGAACGGACTGGTCAACAATGCCGGTATCCTGAGGGACGGCCTGATGATCAAGGCAAAGAACGGTGAGATCGAAAAGCGCATGAGCCTCGCCGAGTGGCAGGCGGTGATCGACGTCAACCTGACCGGCGTTTTCCTGTGCGGGCGCGAAGCCGCCACCCAGATGATCAAGCACGGCAACCAGGGTGTGATCATTAATATCAGCAGCATTTCCCGCGCCGGCAACATGGGACAGAGCAACTACTCGTCCGCCAAGGCTGCGGTTGCCGCGCTGGTCCCCGTGTGGGCCAAAGAACTGGCCCGCTATGGCATCCGCGCCATGGGTATTGCTCCAGGCTTTATCGAAACCGAGATGACCGGCTCCATGAAGCCGGAGGCACTGGAAAAAATGACCGCCGGCATTCCGCTCAAACGAATGGGCAAGCCGGAAGAAATTGCCTCTGCCGCCGCCTTTATTATCGAGAACGATTACCTGTCCGGTCGCATGATCGAGGTGGATGGTGCCCTCCGCCTCTGAGCAAAACGAAGACAGCAGTATCAGCCGCGAGCAGATCATCTGGCAGGTGGTCTGCACCATCCCGCCCGGGCGTGTGGCCAGCTACAGCCAGATCGCCCGCCTGGCGGGACTGCAGGGCCTGGCCCGGTTTGTCGGCCGGACCATGAGCCAACTTCCCGAAGGTTCTGACGTGCCCTGGCATCGTGTCCTGAAACAGGACGGACGCATTGCATTCCCCCCTGATTCCAATCGTTTCCTTCACCAGAAACGCCGGCTCACAGAGGAAGGTGTCCTCATCAAGAATGGCCGCGTTCCGATGAGCCAGTTTCGTTGGGAACCCTGAATTTCAGCCTGACGTTCGGGGAGTTGGCTAGGAGGACTGACGTGCACTTCCCTCGCTGCCCTCTTCGTTGGCAGGCGCCAGCGCATCGAGACGGTCGCCATGACGCAGCATGTACCAGGCAAGCAAAATGGCTGGAATGCCCATAATGGCGGAAATGAGGAAGAAGTAGTCGTAGCCGAACGACTCCACGACGATGCCCGAGAACCCGCCGATAAATTTGCCGGGTAGCGTCATCAGCGAGCTGAACAAGGCGTACTGGGTCGCCGTGAACGCCGCACTGGTCATGCTCGATAGCCAGGCGATCAACGCCACATTGGCAATACCGCCACTGAGATTGTCAGCACTGACCACCAGGGCCAGCGTATAGATGTCCGGTGGGTACTGGGCAATCAGCATGAACAGCAAATTGCTCAACGCCCCCAATAGCGCACCCAGGAACAGGATTGGCCTGACGCCATAACGTACGACGAGGACGCCACCGAGCCCGGATCCCAGGATGGTCATGGCGAACCCGAAAATTTTCGTCACGTCCGCGACGTCGGTCTTGGAAAATCCCATGAAGTTGAGATAGAAGGGATTGGCCATCACACCCAGCGCGATATCGCAAATGCGGTAGACCGCGACCAGAACCAGTATCGCGATTGCAAGGTCTCGATAGCGACCGAAAAAGTCGACGAAGGGACCCACTACCGCTGCTGATGTCCAGCCCGCTATTCTCGCCAGGCGCGGTGAGAGATGTGCATGCTTTAGGGTTTCACGCTCTACCGCCTCGGCCAGGTCCTTGGCGGCTGCATAATGATTGGCTCGCGGCTCACGCACCAGCAACACGGTGACGATACCGATGCCAACCAGCAAAGCCATGACGTCATAGGACACCTGCCAGGACCAGAACTCTGCCAGATACAATGCGCCAGCCCCCGCGACCAGCAAAGCCACCCTGTAACCAAAAATGTAAGCCGCGGCCAAGGCCGCCTGGATGCGCGGTTCGGCAATCTCGATACGGTAGGCATCGATCGCGACATCCTGGGTCGCCGACGAAAAAGCCACCAGCAAACCGCACAAAGCCATCATTGTGGGCGCGGCCGTAGCGTCGACCCTGGCCATCAACAGGAGTCCGCTGGCGATGCCGATTTGCGCCAACAGCATCCAACTGCGCCGTTTACCCAGAAGACGATCGAGGACAGGCAACGGAAGGCGATCCACCACCGGTGCCCAGAACACCTTGATCGAATAGGTGATCCCCAGCCAACTGAAAAAACCGATCGTCGCCGTTTCCACCCCAACATCCGCCAGGCGAGCGTTGAGGGTGGAAAATACGAGCAGGAAAGGCAGGCCAGCAGAAAAGCCAAGCAGCAACAGGGCAAGAACCTGCCACCGGGTAAACGTATAGATCGTCTCCCGCAGGAGATCGCGTCGGGTCCGGGAAATGATTACGGCGGCTCCGTCAGTCGCGGAAGTTGTTGTATTGCAGCGGCATATCGAGGTCCGATTCTTTGATCAGCGCGATGGCGGCCTGTAGGTCGTCACGCTTCTTGCCGGTGACCCGCACCTTATCGCCCTGGATGCTGGCCTGGACCTTCATTTTGGAGTCCTTAAGCAGTTTGACAATTTTCTTGGCATCCGGCGTTTCGATACCCTGGCGCAGGGTAAAGTGCTGCTTGACCAGTTTGCCGGCCTTGCTATCGCCGCTTTCTTCCAGCGCCCGGGTATCCACATTGCGCTTGGCGAAGGCCATGCGCAGCATATCCAGCAACTGCTCCAGCTGGAACTCCTGTTCGGCACTCAGCGTTATGCCCTTGTCGTCCTGCTCTATATCAGCCTCTACGTTCTTGAAATCCCAACGATTACCCAGCTCCCGCTTGGCCTGGTCGACGGCATTGGTGACTTCGTGCATATCAATTTCAGAGACTATATCGAATGAGGGCATGACTCGGGCTCCGGAAATGCGGACACGATCACGCCTTGGCGACGTGTATCGAGGATGGTCCGCAGGTTTTACAAATGACGACAGCATGCGGCACGATTCGCGCTATAATGGCCGCGCATAAAATGGACGGTACCAAAAACTGGATGGTGCCAAGTGCGCGCAAGGACTCGCCCCGCTGCTGGACGCTAGAATATCAAGTTGGCTCCGCAGCCGCACCCTGGATCGGATCCTGAGCGCAGTCAATCAGAGAGTAGCCAATCAGCATGCCCAACCTGGATCTCCCCATTCTTGTTGTCGACGATGCCAAATTCAGCAGCATGGTGGTCGCCCGCACCCTCAAGAAGGCCGGTTACCGGGACGTGCGTATCGCTCATAACGCGCCGGATGCGCTAGGTCTGATGGAAGACCGCCCGGTCAGCGTGCTGATTGCAGACTGGCTGATGCCGGAAATGGACGGACTGGAACTCACCGATCGGGTGCGCCAGCTGGACGAACAAGGCAACCATTACAGTTACGTTATTCTGCTCACTGCCCGGGAAAGCGTCGAAGCTTTGGCTGAAGCCTTCGACCGCGGCGTGGACGACTTCATCTACAAGTCCGACATGAGCAAGCAATTGTTACCACGAATCTTTGCCGCAGACCGCATGGCCGACCGGCAGAATACGTTGCTGATGGCCAACGCCCTGCTGATGGAAAACAACCGTGAGCTGGAGTCGCGCAATATCATCGACCTGGAAACAGGCCTTTGCAACAATGCCTACGCCCGTGAACGGTTAGAGCGCAGCCTGCGCCAGGCCGAATCACGCGGCGGCGCTTCTGCTTACGTGTTGGTGGGCATCCGCAATTGGCAGGCGCTCAAGCGCCAGCACAGCACCGGCACGATGAGCGAACTGGCGGTCGGTATCGGGCGCCGGTTGAGCCACCTGATCCGACCGATGGACACCCTGTGCCGGGTCGGTGACAACCAGTACGCTATCGTCGCCCATTTCGAGAATCCCGAGAACTGCAGCGTCAGCGCCTTCCGTCGCATCTACGACGGCATCAATCACAAGGCTCTTAAGACCACAGCAGGCTATATCTCCGTCGAAGCCGGCATGACCCTGTGCCGTACCGATGTCCAGGCCGGCACGCCCACCGTTGCGGACGTTGAGAAGGCCGCCGTGCAGGGATTGATGGATGCCTACGAGACCCGCCTCTTTACCGAAACCGCTCCCGATTTGCTGGAGCAGGCGTAGTCCTTTTTCTGAAACACTCAGCCACCAAACAATCCGTAACACTGGGACACACATCACAAACAGACTTCCGGGGCTGCCGACCTTACTATTTCAATCGTGGATGTAAGCAGTATCCCCCCATGACGGAGGAGTGAGTAGTCCTCCAAGATTGCAGTCTGGAGAGTCAGCAGTCCCTCCGTCGCAGTATGGGGGTTTTACATCCCTACGGATTAACGAATTTTTCAGGCACTTTCGTTCTTTCCTTATTTTTTCAGGCGGACTGGTTTATCCAGGCCGCCTTTTTCTTTTGTGCCGGGCCATTCCCCTGTTTACCAGTTTCGTCAAAGTCCGATCCGTCGCCGCCGTCCAGCCCGCATTCGCCTCGCGAGCATTGATTTAGGTGCGCCACATCTTTATTAATACGATGACGCCGTTAATGCGACAAAGCCTAAACAACAACGATACCCATGACGACAACGACTTCCCCGCTCGGCACGGCTTCCGTCGCTGCCTTGCGCCAGTATGTGCGTGCTGCCGAACAAAACGCGATCGACACCCGACCGCTGCTCAGCGAAGCCGGCCTCGATCCAGTGGCGCTTGCCGACGATGCAAGGATTGAAGGCGCACGTTTCCAGCAGTTTATCCGTCTGCTAGCCGACGCCACCCACAACCCGATCCTGGGCCTGGAAACCGGCGACTATGTCCAACCCGGCACCTACAGTGTCTTGGGCTATATCACCATGAGCTGCGCCACACTGGGCGAAGCCATCCAGTACATCATTCCCTACGAGAAGCTGGTCGGCGACATGGGCATCACCCAGTTCTTCGTTCAGGACGACCAAATGCACCTTGTCTGGCAGTGCGCCTACACCGATCCCGTCGTGCGGCCCCAGATGATCGACAACGTTATCGCCTCCTGGATCAGCTACGCCCGTTGGTTGGGCGATGAACCCGACACGGCGCCTTTAGCGGTCCACCTCGAACGCCGGTCGCCAGGCACCGAGTATGAACCGGCCTATCGGGCGCGCTGGGGCTGCCCCGTATATTTCGAGGCAACCGACAATCGAGTGGTGGCGGCAAAATCGCTCCTGGATATCCCCCTGCGCCAGCCCGATCCAAACCTGCGCCGGGCCCTGGAAGCTCACGCCCAAACCCAGATGGCGGGTATGGAAAGCCATACCGCCCTCCTCACCCGGGTGCAAAACGTCATCCGGCATCAACTGTTGCAAGGGGTGAGCAGGCAGGACATCGTCGCCGAGCAACTGGGCATGACCAGCCGCACCCTTCAGCGAAAACTGAGCCTGGAAGGCAGCAGCTACCAGAAGCTACTGGATACCGTTAGGCAATCGCTGGCCGAGGATTTTTTGGGCAACACCGATCTACCCATTCCGGAAATCGCGTTTCGCCTGGGTTTCAGCGAAACCACATCGTTCCACCGTCGATTCAAGAACCGCGCGGGGATGACACCCGGCGAGTATCGGGAACGGTACAAGGCCACCTAACGCCCTTCCTTTAACCGAGCCAAGACAGCTTCATTGTCCGCCCCCAGCCTGCGACCAGTGTGCGATGCTGCACAGGGCGTCTGACTGAACTTGATGGGATGGCCGATCTGACGCTGCATCCCGCCGTTCTCCCGCGCTACATCGATCACCATTTCCCGGGACTGGATCTGGGGATGCGTCGAAGCCTCTTCCAGCGTGAGCACCGGTTCGACGCAGGCATCCTGCTCGGCAAAGACTGTTTGCCACTGCGCCAACGAACGATCACCAATGGCCTTCTTCAGCGCCTGCTTCAGTTGCTTCTGGTGCTCCGGCTTCGGGCTCAATCCGAAGCTTGTCATGTCTTCCAGACCCAACACCTGGCACAGACGGGTCGTGAACTGGGGCTCCAGACTGCCGACCGAGAGCCAGCGCCCGTCAGCAGTCTCGTAGTAGTCATAGAAGCTGCCGCCGTTGAGCAACGACTGCTCGGGGCCCGGCAATTCGCCACCCGCCAGGTGGGCTGCACCGGCCATCGCATTCAGGGCAAAAGCCGCATCGGTCATGCTGACATCCACGAATTGGCCCTCCCCCGTACGCTGGCGATGAACTACTGCCGCCAGGATTCCCATCACCGCATGATGGGAGCCACCGGCCACATCGGCCACCTGTATCCCCATGGGCGGCGGCCCCGTCTCCCTGCGACCACAATGACTGCTAACGCCTGCCAGCGACAGGTAATTGATGTCGTGCCCCGCCCGAGCCCGGTAAGGGCCGGTCTGGCCGTAGCCGGTAATCGCACAGTAGATCAGCGAGGGATTCACCGCCTTCAAGGCGTCGTAGTCAATGCCGAGCCGCCGCATGACACCGGGACGGAACTGCTCGATCACGATGTCGTAATCCGCCACCAGGAGCTTGATCGTGTCGATGCTTTCCGGCTTCTTCAGATCGAGCGCCAGCGATTGCTTACCACGATTGAGATAGGCATGCGCCGTACTGACGCCATCGTCGTGGGGCGGCACGACCCGGGTTAGATCCAGACGATCCGGCGCTTCAACGCGCAGGACCTCCGCTCCCATGTCGGCTAACATCATGGTGGCGTAGGGTCCCGGAAGTAATGTGGTGAAATCGAGTACCCGCAGACCGTCCAGCGGACCTGCCATAAACCTGCCTCCTTCAAACTGGAAGTGATCGGCCTATCAGCCTGCATGCATTCAGGCCCGAGGCCAACGGCCTGAAGCGCCAACCTGATAGGCCACATCTTCCACCCTGCCAGACGATGCCCACCAGGAGCCTGCGAGGCGGAAAGCCGAAGACGCATCGCGGAAGTTGCAAACGGGGTTCGCCCTCTTATGATAGGCGAGGACTGAGGGGACCGCCGGTCCTGAACAAAATGGATCATCCGCCGGCGCAGTATTCCAAGACACGGGACCATGTATGGCAAACCTGACGGTTTCCGGACACTTTGTAAGGGCCGCCCTGTGCGGTGCCGAGCTACAACAGCTGGACACCTCGGCCATGCTGCGTCGCGCCGCGATTTCACCGGAACTACTTCGCGCCTCCGGCGCCAGGGTGAGCAGCGCCCAGTTCAGCCGGCTCATGCAGGTCATCTGGCAGGATATGGCGGACGAATTCATGGGCATGGGACCGAGACGCTGCAGGCCCGGGACCTTTGCTACCATGTGCGCCTTGCTGAATGAATGCTCGACGCTCGAAAGCGTCCTGATACGTGCGCACCAGTTCTCCAACCTGTTCGACCATCCAGTCTGCATGCGTCACGAGCCCAGGGGTAAGGACCGGAAACAGGTCGCACTGGTACTGGAAGTCGACGGCGAGATTCATGACCCGAAGCACTTCTTCCGGGAGAGCATCCTGGTCATCTGGCACCGCCTGTGCAGTTGGCTGATCGGCCAGGCGATTGCCCTGGACGAGGCTCGCTTCGCCTATCCCTATCCGCCCCACGGTGACGAGTACCGCCATATCTTCCATTGCCCGCTGACGTTCGAGGCCGAGCGTACCGAGCTGATCTTCGATGCCCGCTTCCTGTCGGCGCCGGTCATACGCGACCGGCCGGAGATGAAGCAGTTCCTCAAGACGTCCCCCGCCGACCTGTTAGCCCGTCCGGACGAGGGCCACAGCTATACCGGCAGGATCCGCGGGCTGATCGGTCGCGACTTTTCCCGCCCTGTGCCGGATTTCGAGTGGATCGCATCGGAGCTCCACGTCAGCCCGCAAACCCTGCGACGTCGCCTGAAGCAGGAAAACACGTCGTTCCAGGAAATCAAGGACCTGCTACGCCGGGACTTGGCGATCTATCACTTGGGGAAAAAGGAACGGGCGATAAACGATATCGCCCATCTGGTGGGATTTACCGAGCCGTCTACATTCCATCGCGCCTTCAAGAAGTGGACCGGCATGACGCCCGGTGCCTGGCGCGAGAGCGAGGCGCCCAGGATTCAGGACGGCGACTGAAGTCGGCGGATCAAGTCGCCCAGGGTGCGGGCCAGCTCTTCGGTGGTGGATTCCTGGCCACCCAGCTTGATCCAGCGCGAGCCATCCCGAGGGTCATATATAAAGCAGGTGCGCTCACCAGGCAGGCAGTCCCAGTCGAGCAGCGGATTTACGCCGTAAACCGGTAACCCGTTGGAAACGACTTGAGAGCGTCCGTCGGCCACCTTGCGGGTTTCCTGCAGCTGCAACTGCCCCGCCGCCGTGCTCACCCGATACAGGACATCAGGCTCCCCTTCAGCCCGCACGATCTTTTCGGTACCGGCTCGCCAGGCATTCTGGGATAGCAGGCTATTGGCATGACGCTCCAGGGCTTCCAGGGGCGTGCTGGCCAAATAGAGCTGCTGCAGCTCCTGGATCGAATCGCCACTGGCCGGCTCTATGGTCGCCACCGGTTCGCCCTTCGCCTTTGCGGCCTGGGTGACGGCACCCTGCTTCTTGCGCATCTGCTCGATGGCGGTGATCAGTTCAAGGGAATCGGTATAGTGCTCACCCTCGCTCCCGGCCTGGGTGGCGTAGGTTTCCAGCGCAGCCATGGCCTCGTTGAGGTGACCGGCTTCGTACATGACCCGGCCACGATAGTAGGCGTAGTCGTCCGGTTTCTGCGTTTGCAGTGTCTGCAGGCGGTTCAGGTACTCACCCGCTTCGCCCCAGTTCTGGCTCTCCACTGCCTTTTCCACCGCAAGCATCAGCCGGCGCGTTTCATGTTCCGGCGGCAAGCCATACGCCAATTGGGTGAACAGCACTCCACCGACTACAACACCCATCCATCTGGTTTTCATTCCTTTATTCTCCGCAGGGAACGTCACTGGTCATGGCCGACAAGTCCTGGGCCGGTTCAAGTAACTTCTGATTATGCCACTCGTCAAAGTGTCTGCCATTCCCTTCACGGATTCAACCTGACAGGTCGACGCGTCCTGCGCGGACTTGCCGACGTCTCAGTCGACGATGATGGTATCGTCGCTTTGATCGTCATCACCGCCGTCGCCACAGGCGACGAACCTATACCTGAACGAACATGGACTGACAGTGCACGGAAGAATTAAGCGCGAAGGGCAGGCGATGGATGGCAAGCTCATGGATGGTCGAAGCTCCGGATTCGCGACACGTCGTGATTGTTGCGAACATTCTAGGCCAGCGAGAACCCCGTTCTCTGTGACCTGAATTCCATTCACCGCGATAGAGCCTGACAAATTTCAGTCGACGGCGTCCCCCGGTTTACTTCTAACTGCCTGCATCGTTACCTGCATCGCCTTTGTCCTTGGCCAGGCTTTGATCCACAGGCAAGTCTTCGTCCGTCGCCAGACTTTCGTCCGCAGCTAGACCTTCCTCCGCGGCAATACTCTCAACCTCGGCCTGGTCGCGCACGCTCTTGGGCAGCTCCTTCTTGACGCGCACACCCAGTTCCACGAAACGGTTGGCCTGGGAAATCAGGTTGCCCTTGCCGCGGGTCAGCGTATTCATGGCTGAATCGTAAGTGCCATGAACCGTCTGTAGCTGGCTGCCGAGACGCTCCATGGACTCCACGAAGACCCGGAGTTTGTCGTAGACCGCCCCGGCACGGTCGGCAATCCGCCGCGCATTCTGACTCTGGCGCTCATAACGCCAGATATTCTCGATGGTTCGCAGGGTGGCCAATAGCGTTGTCGGTGTGACAACGATAATCTTGCGATCGAACGCCTCACCAAACAGATTCTCGTCCTGCTGGAAGGCCGCCACGAACGCCGGTTCGATAGGCATGAACAGCAGCACGAAATCCGGCGACCGGAGGCCGTGCAACTGACTGTAGTCTTTCTCGCTCAAGGTGCGGATATGCTGGCGTACAGCGTCCACGTGGGCCTTGAGCGCTTCCTGGCGCTCAATGTCGTCCTCGGCGGTCACCCATTGCTGATACGCGAGCAAGGAGACTTTCGAGTCGACGATCAGGTTGCGCTCGTCCGGCAGGTGCACCACCACATCCGGCCGGAACAGCTGACCATCGCCGTCACGATAGCTGCCCTGGGTATCATACTCGACGCCCTTGCGCAGACCTGATTTTTCCAGCACCCGCTCGAGGATCAGTTCGCCCCAGTTACCCTGAATCTTCTTGTCACCCTTGAGCGCCTTGGTCAGGTTGGCCGCCTCTTCGGTAATCTGGCGGTTGAGCTTCTGCAGGGATTCGATTTCGCTACGCAGCGCCTGGCGGTCCCGGGTTTCGGTGGTATAGACGTCCTCCACCCGCTTGCGGAAATCGGTGAGCTGCTCTCGAAAGGGGTTGAGCAGGGTATCCAGACTGGTGCGGGTCTGCTGGGAAAAACGCTCGTTCTTCTGCTCGAAGATGCGATTCGCCAGGTTCTCGAACTCCTGCTTCAGGGCATCCCGGTTGCGCTCCAACAGTTCCAGCTTCTCGCGGGTGGCGCGACGCTCCTCCTCCCGGATGACCTCGTATTCCCGGATCGACACCCTGGCCTCGGATAGCGAGCGCTGGGCTGATTCGTACTGGCCACGCAGGTTTTCCAGATCCTCTTCCAGGGCTTTCTCGTGACGCTGTGCGGCGTTGCGCTCGGCCTCCAGCGAAGCGACGCGGTTCTCCAGTTCGCCGGTCCTGCGCCGCCAATCTTCCCTCGCAGTCTCGGTTGCTTCGAGTTGTTGACGAAGCTGATTTCCCACCAGTCGAGACTGTTCGCGCTGCTGCTCGAGCAACGCCATGGATTGCGATGCCTCCCGCCCCTGGGCTTCGGCTGCCTCGGCCCGTGCCTTCATCTCGTCCAACCGGACCTGGGCCTGCGCGACCTGTGTAGCCGTATGGCGACGATATATCAGGGCCACGACGATCGCTGTCATAATGGCAGCCACCAAGCCGACGGTCACGAATTCGGGAAGCAGTTCTCTGGGAAACGACAACGGCACGTTCAACTCCTGCTTATGCCAAAGGTACAAGTATGCCAACGGTGTAAACGGCAATTCCCGGGGATTATCCAGAAAAGCGGTGTTCGAGGCCAAGGAACAGCTTCCAGCCGGATAAGACTAAAGGCCAAATGACAGCGCTTCGCAATGCTGATAGATCTGGGAGATTGGTGAAACTGCACGCAGCCCGACTGACGCACAGGTCCCAAAAAAGGCAACTGCAAGCCGCCTGCCCGCATCCAGCCATGGAACCGGTCCGTAAAGTACGCTACAACGACAAAGAGCACCCAATGCTAACCACTGTCATATGGGCGCAAAAACGATAAATATAACAAGACGTCAGTGACCGGGAGGGTCGACGCGATTGTCCGGCGCTGATGCAGGGTCCCAATGACCTGGCAAGGATTATTCGAGACACAGCCATGTTGAGAGCACTCTGGCGAAGGACGACGGGACAAGGTGACGTCGAGCCCGCTGATAGCGGCAACCGGGAATTGAGCCTCACCGAACACCTGACGCACACGGGCCGGTATCACCTTGAGCGCCTGCAGACGTTGGTGGAACTGCGCTACGAGCAGACTTTCCCAGACCGTTCCGATGCCAGTATCCGCCAGTTGATCCACTACGCGTCACGCATCCAGGATCAGGATATCCAGCGCGAACTGCTGTTGCTTTATCTCAACTGCCCGCCTGCCGTCCAGGCCCACTTGCGCTCTGGCGACATCATCGATGCCGATCACTATATCCGAACCCAGCGATCACCCCCGGAAGAATGAGGTGCACGTCTCGCAGCCGGAGACGGGTTACCTATCGGTAAATCCTACCGCTGTCGTATTAATGTATACTCCCCTGCGTCAGATTTCGGCCCCTCCCAGGAGCCGGCCATAGACACACAAGACAAACCCGAGGTCGCTCATGCCCACGCGCGCAGGTTGCACGCTGCCCCATCTCTTCATGCTCGTCGTTACCACTTTCGCCCTCGCCGGCTGTGCCGGTTCTGCACTGGTCGAGAAGGACAATCTCGAAACCCTCGAAAAGGGCCAGTCGGAACAGACCCGCGAAATCCAGCAATTGAGCGAGGACCTGAAAGCCCATCATCGCGGCATGGTGCGTAACAGCAACGAAAACACCCGCGCGCTGATCGAAACGATCCGCCAGCAGATCTCGCCGCCCTCCTGTCCGGAACGGCCGCAACCGGTCTGCCGCGAAGTAAGCGAACCTGCATCCAAGTCCGCACCATCGCAACGACTCAACGGCATGTTGATCGTCGGCGAACTGGAACGTGTGCATTTTATGGAGCCAGGCCTGACCTATGAGGCCCGCGTCGACAGCGGTGCGGAAACCTCATCGCTCGACGCCCGCAATGTCACCTACTTCGAACGCAATGGCGAGGACTGGGTCCGCTTCGATGTACCCGTCCCCGGCGCCAAGAACGAACTGGAGACACTGGAGCGTCCCCTTTCCCGCAACGCCCGCATCATCCAGGCGTCGGCGGATGACAGCGAGCGTCGTGCCGTAGTGGAGATGCAATTCGCTATCGGCGATCACGTGCAGAAGGCGGAATTCACCCTGTCCAACCGGGAAAACCTCTCCCAGACCGTTCTGGTCGGCCGCAACATCCTGCGGGACGTGATGCTGATCGATGTCGGCAAGGAGTACGCCACCTCCCTGCCGGAGAAGCTCAAATCCAGCAAACCAGCCGCAAAGGCAGGTAAAGGAGACGGTCAGTGAAGTCCCGCTATCCTTTCTATATCGCCGTTGCGCTGCTGATTATTGCCGGTCTGGGCCTGGCCACCCTCCGACATGTCGAGCTGGGCATTCCCTGGCTTTCGGGCGACGAGCGTCCAGTATGGCTGGTGGAGGCGCGGATAGACTTCCAGGCCAGCGGCGAACCCGTGCTGGTGAGCCTCAACCTGCCGGACAACCCGCCCGGCTTCCATGTTCTTTCGGAGCAAGCGGCTTCGCCAGGCTACGGTTTTTCCATTATCGAGGAAGAAGGCGACCGTCGCGGCGAGTGGTCCATCCGAGAGGCCAGCGGCGCCCAGACCCTCTACTACAAGGCCCAGTTCGTGCCTGACCCGGATGTACGCCCGCCACAGCCCAAGAAACCGCCACAGCCGGAAACCATCTACTGGGAGGAACCCCAGGCCACAGCCGCAAATGAAGTGCTGGAACTCGCCGCCGCCAAATCCAGTACGCCAGAGAGCATGACCCGTGAACTGATCAAACTGATCCGCTCCACGGATCCGAACCAGAACACCGCCCTCCTGCTGTCGGGTAACCGCCCGGTGGATGTGCTCTCGCGCCTGCTGAACCACGCCGATATCCCCGCCCGCATCTCCGAAGGCATCATGCTCGAGGACGCCCGCCGTCGTCAGCCATTGCGGCCGTTCCTGC
Source organism: Marinobacter nanhaiticus D15-8W (assembly GCF_036511935.1). Classification (NCBI taxonomy): domain Bacteria; kingdom Pseudomonadati; phylum Pseudomonadota; class Gammaproteobacteria; order Pseudomonadales; family Marinobacteraceae; genus Marinobacter; species Marinobacter nanhaiticus. The sequence goes on from NZ_AP028878.1 coordinate 3,399,425, forward strand.
AAATCTATGACGGGGACAGCTGGCTAACCTTCAACCCCCAAAGCGGCGAACAGGGTCTGCCGGAGAATGTACTGCTGTGGAACCGTGACACCACGTCACTGCTGGACGTAATGGGCGGCAACCAGTCGGTGGTCAGCTTTGCCATGTTGCGTCAGACGGTGCCAGCCCTACAGCTGGCCCGTGCAGAGGCTATCGACAGCGGCCTGGGTTTCCTCAGCCTCTACCAGTTGCCGATCGAGGAGCAGAGCATGTTCCGCATGCTTCTCTTGCTACCATTGGGGGCGATGGTGGTGGCCTTCATGCGGATCGTCATCGGTATCCGCACCTCGGGCACCTTCATGCCGGTGCTGATCGCCGTCGCGTTCCTCCAGACCTCCCTCTTGCCCGGCCTGGTCACTTTTATCAGCGTCGTAACCATCGGCCTGCTGCTGCGGGGCTACCTGTCCAGCCTTAACCTGTTGTTGGTTTCGCGAATATCGACGCTGATCATACTGGTCATATTCATGAGTACGGCGATCAGCATCGTCGGCTACCAGATGGGCTTCAACACCGGCATGACAGTGACCTTCTTCCCGATGGTCATCCTTGCCTGGACCATTGAGCGCATGTCGATCCTGTGGGAAGAGGAAGGCCCCCACGAAGTGGTGGTTCAGGGTGCCGGCAGTCTGCTGGTCGCGACGCTGGCGTACCTGCTGATGGATGCGCCCCTGGCCCGGCATCTCACCTTCAACTTCCCGGAACTGCACCTGGTGATCCTCGCCATCATCCTGCTGCTGGGTCAATACACCGGCTATAAACTCAGCGAGCTGCGCCGGTTCTATCCGATGAAGGTGTACGAATGATCCGGTGGATTTCGCCCGCAGCGCTCAACCGGCGCGGCATGCTGAACATGAATCGCCGCAACGTGAGCTACATCGCGCGTTACAACGAGCGCAGCGCCTATCCGCTCGTAGACAACAAACTGAAAACCAAGCTCATCGCGGCAGAATACGATGTATCGACCCCCAAGCTGCGGCAGGTCGTCAGTCAGCAGCACGAAATCTCCCATTTCCGGGAGCGAGTCGAAGATTTGGCCGGCTTCGCTATCAAACCCGCCAAGGGCTCGGGGGGCAAGGGCATTATGGTCATTACGGGGCGGGATGACGATCGCTTCGTCAAGGCGTCCGGCGCTACGGTGTCCCTGGCCAGCCTGGAAAGGCACCTGTCGAACATCCTGGCAGGGCTGTACTCCCTCGGCGGCGCGCCGGATGTGGCCATTGTCGAGGACCTGATCCAGTGCAGCAGCACGCTGACCGACTTCTCGTTTCAGGGCGTTCCGGATATCCGTATTGTCGTGTTCCGCGGCTATCCCGTCATGGCCATGCTTCGTCTTGCGACCCGCGCTTCCGACGGTAAGGCCAACCTGCACCAGGGCGCTATCGGGGTGGGCATCGATATTGCCTCCGGCCAAAGTCTGAACGCCGTACAGTTCAACAGACCGGTAAGCCATCACCCGGATACCGGCCTGGCACTGGAGCACATCCACATCCAGGAGTGGCACACCATGCTGGTAATGGCATCCCGCTGTTATGAAGCCACCGGCCTGGGCTATATGGGTGCAGACCTGGTGCTCGACCAGAACAGCGGCCCCACCCTGCTTGAGCTGAACGCCCGCCCGGGGCTAGCCATCCAGATGGCAAATGGCAAGGGCCTGCTGCCAAGGCTGAAGTATATCGAGGGCCTCAAACGCACCCACCTGACGCCCGAAGCCCGGGTGGAATACGCCATGTCCGTTTTCAGCCATACCGGCGCGCTGTATACGCCCCCCAAGAAAACGTCGAGCTCGCGCGTACCTGCCTGAAACACAAACAGCAGCCACAAAAAAACCCGCCTCCCAGGAGGCGGGTTTTTTATTGGGCTAGCCGACTTACTTCATGCCGGCATTGATCAGTGCCCGCTCATTGTTGAGCCCTTTGAACAGGCCGTAGCACATGACCAGCAGGACGAAGGTGAACGGCAGGCCAACACTAACCGCGCCTGCCTGGAGGGCCTTCAAGGCATCGGCCCCGCCACCGAAGATCAGTGCGGCGGCGATAGCACCTTCCATAACGGCCCAGAACACCCGCTGCTGGGTCGGAGCATCAAGCTTGCCGCCGGCGGTGATGCTATCGATCACCAATGAACCGGAATCGGACGAGGTTACGAAGAAGACCAGTACCAGGACAATACCGATGAATGAAATAACGGCAGTCAGCGGAATATATTCAAACATCTGGAACATTGCGAGGGATACGTCAGTGAGACCATCGCTCGCCAGCGCACCAACGCCACCCTGAATTTGCTCCAGCGCGGAGCCACCGAAAGCACTCATCCAGACCACGGTGATCACCGTCGGAACAATCAGCACGGCCGTAATGAACTCTCGAACGGTACGCCCCTTGGATACACGTGCGATAAACATCCCTACGAACGGAGACCAGGAAATCCACCAAGCCCAATAGAACACGGTCCAGCCATGGAACCAGGTCTCATCCTCCCGGCCGAAGGGATTACTTAGCGGAATAATGTTCGCTACATAGGACGACGCAGTAGTCCACATCGCCTGAAACACGCCGACAGTATGGCCGGCAAAAATGACGAACAGCAGCAGCGCCGCCGCAAGAAACATGTTGATGTTACTCAGGACTCGCACGCCACCCTCGAGACCTCGGACAACCGAGACCAACGCCACACAGGTCACGCCAACGATGATGGCAATCTGCGTAGCTGTGCCGCCATCGATACCAAACAGGTAATTAAGGCCGGCAGCGGCCTGCTGGGCGCCCAGGCCCAATGATGTTGCCAGGCCAAAAATCGTCGCCAACACGGCAAGAATGTCAATGACGTCCCCGATCCAGCCCCAGACCCGGTCACCAAAAATCGGGAAGAAGGCGGAACGAAGCGTCAATGGCATACCCTTGTTGAACGCAAAGAATGACAGGGAAAGTGCGACGATGGCATAGATCGCCCAGGGGTGGAGCCCCCAGTGATACATGGTGGCGCCCAGCGCAAGATTGGCACCCTCTGGGGTATTCGGCTCCACGCCCAACGGAGTGCCGTACCAATCAGTGTAATAGGCCACTGGCTCAGCGACGCCCCAGAACATCAACCCGATACCCATACCCGCTGCAAACAGCATGGCGAACCAGGAGAGCGTGGAGAACTCCGGCACAGCATCCTTACCGCCAATCCTGATCTTGCCCACCGGCATGAAAATCAAGGCGAGACAGAAGATCACAAAAATGTTGCCACTGATCAGGAAGAGCCAGTCGAAATGGGCAATGGCGCCGTTCTTCGCGCCACTAAGCAACGAATTGGATACTTCCGGGAAAATCAGCGTGCCCACGACGAAAAAGATAATCAGGGCGGCAGTGATGAAGAATACCGACTTATGCAGGTCGAGCCCCAGGGGCGTGATGTTATCCTGCCCCGCTTGGTAGTCGGTGGAGTACTCGTCTTTTAGACTTTCGCTCACATCAAGTCTCCTCGAACGAATTGAGGGCCCGGGGGCGGGCCGAGATTACAACCAGTTAAGTTTATTTATTTGAGCTCGAAATATCAAAGCGCTTGTATGAATTGACGTGCTGATTCTTCTTGTGTTCCAAGCGAACAGCACGATGACCCATGATGCTCAGAGGCTCTGATAAAACCTCACTTACGCCTGTCAATGTTGAGATATTTTCTTTGAAACGTCACAACACGAAGGCTCTCACGCACCAGGATAGTGCCGTCACAGGGCCTAGGCATTTTACTTACAGCTCTAAAGGAGGGCGCAGACTAAGGAAAGCCCCCGCAAGAATCAACCATCCGTCGCAAGTAACTGCAGTCAAAGGCATGATTCTGATAAACTGAAAGGACTCTCAACGGGGTGTCTGCGTTTGTCCGCAGGCTGAGATCAGACCCGCGGAACCTGATCCGGATCATGCCGGCGCAGGGATTGAGTATCTCAAGGCCTCCCTGGCCCCGCCCCGTTGTCCCTGGCCGGTTTCCGGATACTCATCCAGCTTTAGGTGACAACTTTGGTAAACATTCTGGTTAAGACGCTGTTACCAACGACGGCGGCAAGATCCCTATCGCTCCTACTCCTTTCGTTCTTATTCATAGCGGCAGGGCGCCATGCCGTAGCCGCACCAACATTGACCATTTACACGTACCCTTCCTTTGTCTCCGAATGGGGCCCAGGGCCAGCCATCAAGACATCCTTCGAGGCGCGGTGCGACTGTACGCTCGAGTTCATCGCCCTGGACAGCAGCGTCGCGATACTCCACCGGCTCAGACTTGAAGGCGAATCGACCCGGGCTGACCTGGTTCTGGGCCTGGACGCCAACATCATGGCGGAGGCCCGCAAGACCGGCCTCCTGGCTCCCCACGGGATTGATACGTCAGCGCTTGAGTTACCGATCAATTGGCAGGACGATATCTTCGTGCCCTACGACTGGGGTTACTTCGCTTTCGTCTACGATACCGAGCAACTGACTAATCCTCCCTCTAGTCTGGAGGCACTGATCGACGCTCCGGACGACCTCAAGATCATCCTGCAGGATCCCCGCACGAGCACGCCGGGTCTGGGATTCCTGCTGTGGATGCGCCATGTCTATGGCGACCAGGCACCGGAGAAATGGCAGGCCCTGCAGGACAACATCCTGACCGTGAGCAAGGGCTGGAGCGACGCCTATTTCTCATTGTTCATGAATGGCGAAGCGCCGATGGTGCTGTCCTACAGTACATCGCCGGCCTACCACATGGCGGTGGACAATACCGATCGCTACCAGGCCGTCGCCTTCGAGGAAGGTCACTATCTGCAGGTAGAAGTCGCGGCCCTCGTCCGCACCAGCCAGCAGCCGGCATTGGCACGGCAGTTCCTCGAATTCATGCTCACGCCGGCCTTCCAGCAGGAAATCCCACTGAAGAATGTCATGTACCCGGCCATCGACCTTGGCCAACAGGTGCCGGACGTATTTGATCGTCTGATCGATCCGCCGGAAACACTCTATTTCCAGCCCGAAACCGTGGCTGACCATCGCAAACAGTGGATTGACGAGTGGCTCAACGCGACTACGCGCTGATCGCTCCTCCCCTGGCGCATCCAGCCTGGCGTCGTTGGCCCGGACGTATCATCGCGCTCGTATTGATGATCATCGTAGCCGCAGGCTTTGGCGGGTTGCTGACGGAGTGGCAATGGCAAGCCGTACCTGCGTTGTGGCAGAGCGCCTATTTGCGCCAGGTGATCTGGTTCAGCATTTATCAGGCGGCAGTATCCACGGCCCTGAGTCTGACACTTGCCATCCCGGTGGCACGCGCGCTGCACCGACAGTCGCGATTTCGTGGCCGCGGCCTGCTACTACGACTGACAGAGCTGAGTCTGGTTCTGCCCACCATCGTCGCGGTATTCGGACTGGTCGCCGTCTACGGTCGCTCCGGCTGGTTCAATGCGTTGCTCGAAACGCTGGGGTTGCCGGCTAGCTGGAATCTCTATGGCCTCCAGGGCATCCTGCTTGCGCATGTGTTCTTCAATGCGCCGCTCGCCGCCCGCATCATGCTGCAAAGCATGGAGCGTATCCCCGCCAACCAGTGGCGCCTTGCCGCCCAGTTGGGCCTTGGCAGCAGTGCTATCTGGAGAGCCCTGGAGTGGCCCGCGCTGCGCCGACTCCTGCCGGGCCTGGCGGCGTTCGTCTTCACCTTGTGCTTTACCAGCTTCGCCATCGTCATGACCCTGGGCGGTGGACCAAAATCCACGACTGTCGAAGTCGCTATCTACCAAGCCCTGCGCTACGAATTCGACTTCAGTCAGGCGGCCGTACTTGCGGTTGTCCAACTGCTGATCTGCGGTTCGCTTTGGGCGCTGGCGTCCCGCCAGGCCTCTGCCGGTAGCCTCATGCCAGGCGGTACTGTCAGCTCCGATCAATGGCCCCGTCGTGATGCAATGCCGGCTCACAGGCGGGATCGGCTTCTACTGCTGGTGTTTACCGTCTTTCTTCTGCTTCCGCTGGTAGCGGTTGCCGTCCGTGGCTTTCCCGGCCTCTATGGCGAACTCACCCATACGCGTCTCTGGACAAGCCTCGGGCGAAGCCTGATAGTCGCCGTGACCGCCGCGAGTCTGAGTATCGGTTTTGGTCTCGCTATCCTCGGCGCCAGCCAGAGCGATACCCGGTCTGGGCGGAAGTGGCAGTCGGGGTTCATCGAGGCTAGCGGTCACCTGACGCTGGTGGTTCCGGCACTGGTGCTCGGAACTGGACTGTTCGTCCTCCTGCGCCCCCAATTGGGCAACGTCAGTCAGGGTCTCGCACTGGTGACGCTGATCAACGCGCTGATGGCCCTGCCCTTCGTGATCCAGGTATTGCGGGGCCCGTTCAAAGCATTCGACCCGCGCTCACTTCGCCTGGCCGACCAGTTCAATGTGCGCGGCTGGTACCGTTTCCGACTACTCTTGCTGCCGTTACTCAAGCGTCCTTTGCTACTGGGCTTTGCCTATGCGGCCGGACTTTCACTCGGGGATTTCAGCGTCATTGCGCTGTTCGGCAGTCCCAGTTCGCCCACCCTTCCCTTACTGCTATACCAGCAACTGTCGGCCTACCAGCTCGATGATGCTGCAGGAACTGCCCTGGTAATGCTTGTCCTGCTGTTCGGGATTTTCTTTGTCCTGCACCGGCTTGGCGATGGCCGTTCCCGTTACCGCCAAGAGACGCCGGTCCCCGTGAGGAAGCAAGCCCATGCTTGATGTCAGCCAGCTACGTTTTCGCTATCCGGATGCCTCTCATTCGATTAACGCCCGGCGGGGATTCGATTTCAGCTTCCGTCTCGGACGTGGCGAGTGCCTGGGCGTCACAGGTCCCAGCGGCTGTGGCAAGAGCACGCTGCTCAGCCTCCTGGCCGGCTTTCTGACGCCGGAGTCTGGACGCGTGCAGTGGCAGGGCGAGGATCTGTTGCAGCGTCCGCCTTGGGAGCGTCCAATGACCTCGGTATTCCAGGAACACAACCTGTTCGATCACCTCACCGTGCATGACAACCTGGCACTCGGCCTGCACCCGGGTATGAAGCTATCGAAGTCAAGCAGGAAGAAGATCCCGCATATCCTGCATGAGGTCGGCCTGGAAGGTATGGAGAAGCGTTACCCCACCGAACTTTCCGGGGGCAACGGCAACGGGTGGCCGTTGCTCGCGCGCTGCTGCGACGCACGCCGCTGCTGCTGCTGGACGAACCCTTCACCGGATTGGATACCGAAACCCGTAAGGGGCTGCAGGACCTTTTACTCGACCAGAAGGCGAGCGGAGCCACGATGTTGCTGGTCAGTCATGACCCAGGCGACGTCCGGATCCTGGCGGATCGTACCCTTGAATTGACAGCCTGAACCTCTGAAGGCCCTATCCTGCTCACCCGCGCGGGTCACTCGCCCGGATCGGCCTGAAGGTCCGCCGCCGGCAGCCGATCCGCCCCCCAACTGCGATAGATGCGGTCCGTCACCCGCTGCAACTCGTCCGGCTTAACATCCGCCAATACCCCATGTTCGAGCGGATCGAAGTGGAAGATATACAGGCGCGAGGCGAAGGCTTCGAACGGCAGGGACGATTCGCCATTCAGCTCATCGTGGCCGGACGTACTCACCACGATGTCGTCGCCCCAGTTTTGGCCGCTGTCGTTGTTGGGATTGAAGAAGTAAACCCGCATCACTTCCTGCGGGTCCAGCGCAACGCGGAGAATAGTGATGGCGTGCCATCCGATGAAGCGCGCGGCGCTGTCGGTCACCGCAATACCTGCGGGCTGCGGATGGATCACCGGTTGGTTGCCGTTATACAGGGGATGGTAGCTGGCGTAGAAGTGACGCAGGAAGTTTTCCAGGTCGTGCAGACGACCGGTTTCCACATCCACATTGATACTGAAACCGCGACCACACCACCAGCCGTGGAACTCCGGGTTGATCCAACGGTGCGGATCCCCTTCCCGACTGTGACACAAGCGTCCCATCTCGCCGTAAATCCGATCCAGATGGGGCACCAGGATCAGCGAGACCGCATCCAGATCGAGGTGCAGTTCCTTGGCAACGCCGCCCTGGCTTTCCAGCGAGGATACGGCCTTGCCTTCGAAATGCATGATGATCTCATCATCCCGCGCCGCCCAGACCACCAGTTGCAGCAGATAGTCCGGATCACTATAGGCCCACATGGACATGGCCCGTGCAGATTGGCAGGTCGGATTGTTGCCCTGCCCAACACCCAGTGGGTGGCCCAGCATGCAGACCACACCCTCCAGCAGCAACGAACGGGACGAGACCGCTGATCCGAATACCAGTTGCAGACGCTCGCGGGTGTTGCGGGACAAGGGTAGCGACACCTGGCGCCATAGGGCGGGAGCCACCGCCGGCTGGTAAAGCAAGCCGCGCTCGAGCATCAGCGTCAGTCCATAGACGGACTGCGCGGTTTCCGGCTGCACCATGGCATCGATAAGGGCGTGGACCAGATCCCGATAGCACAGATAGCAGTCCCGCCCCGTGCTTGAAAGGCCCAGGGCCTCGATGAGCAAGGAGTTTTCATTTTCCCTCAGGAAACGGATCAGCTCCGTGTGATAGGCGGATACCAATCCCGTGTCGTGCATGGCCCGCGCACAGCCCAGGCTCTCGTTCTGCAGGCTACGGGTATCCATGGTCGACAGACGCTGCCGGTAGATGTCCAGACCGGGATCCTCCTGACAGGCCTGGGTCGGCCCGAACAGGCTGCTGATCAGCCGGGACGCGCCCTGACCGCTACCACCGAGGTCGATCTCAGGATCGCTGGTGCAGATGGCGATCTGAGTGATCATCCGCTTCACCGACGCCGTCTGGATGGGGCGCTGGTTGAGGATACGCCAGATCTCAGCAATCAACTGATCGATGACATGCTCGTAGCCGATGCGATCAGCCACGTGCCTGACCAGCGCCTGGGTGAGCTGCGACAACCGGCCCTGCTGCTCGCGCTCGGCCTCACCCCCCATACCGAACAGCAGCCCCAGATTCATGGCCAGGACCTGGGTCAGGTAATGGTGGGCCTGCTCGGCGGAAATCAGTGAATGGGGATAATCGCCCATCGCGACTGCGAGTAACCTCAACTCGCTAAGCGCCTCCAGCACCACCGTGTCGGCCAGACTGCTCTTGAGGGAATAGGTGGTCAATGAAGGGATCAGGATCTGCGGGTGAGCCCAGTCCGAGCCTTCGAACACACCGGCCTCCTCCAACCGGCGAGCGCGTGCCTCGATGGCTGCACAGCCGCCAGGTTGAAGCATGATGCGCCGGGCAAGGTCGAATACCAGCGAAACCTTACCTGGCTTGGCAAAGCCCTTGGCCTGTTCCAACTGCCCTGTGGCATCATCCAGCTTGGTAAGCAACCCCTCCAGCTTTCCCGGAGCTGCTCCCACGATCTCTGTATTATCCACCCGGAATCCTCGCTATCGTCGATAGCTGCCAGACTACACGTAAAAGTCGAGCTCTTCCTGATGTTTTAGCAGATCCCGCAAGCGATGCGGGTCGTCACCCTTGAAGTACAGCAGCCCCCAGTGTGTGCCGAAAGCCGTCCGCTTGGTGACGGTATCCTGCAATGGTGGCGCCAGGTCGTTCGACTCGTAGTACTCGTGGTCTTCCGTCTCTTCCGGAATCTCCAACCGACTGACAACACGCCGACGCGGATAGACCCCAAAGCAGCCTGCGTAACACTTGGCGTCGACCACTTCCTTGGGGAAGAAGCTGGTGATCTCCTCTTCCGTTGTCTTGGGATCAAAAGCCAGGACCATCGCCTGATAAGCATTGAACCCGTAGACCCGCTCCAGAAGTTCGAAGACCTTAAAGCCTGGCGGTCTGTATGCCACTTCACCAAAGTACATTTCGCCATCGGCGGTGACAAAGTATTCCGGATGCACGAAACCGAAATCGATATCGAAGGTCTTGATCAGTTTCTCGATCTGCTGCGTGATCTGGGGCCGGTATTTCTCCAACTCAGGCGACGCCGGCACGAAGACCGAATACCCCAGGGTCACGTACTCCGAGATATTCAGGAAACGGATCTTGCCGTCGTGTATCCACGCCTCCACCGCGAATTCCCAGCCGTCCAGGTGGGACTCCATGAGCACCGGAAACTCTTCGTCCGGGATCGTATCCACCTCATCCGGCGTACGGATCACTCGATGACCGAGACAACCCGCCTTGTCGAAGGCCTTGAGGTGGATAGGATCGTTCGGGTCACCGTCCAATTTCAGAAGCGTCTGGTTAACCCGCTTGAGGAAGCGGATAACATCTTCCTTGTCGTGAGCCTCCTCGAATATCCCCACGCGGATGCCCCCTAATTGCGCCCGGCGCTTCATCAATGCTTTATCGCGCAACAACATGGCCTGGCCGAACAGACGCGGCTTATCCATGAGAACGGCATTGATGGCGCCTGCCCACTCGACGGTTTCCTCGAACAACGGAATCGCCACATCGACGCCCTTGTCCTTCAAGGTCTGGGCGATCTCCATGGAGCGGTCGTTAAGCCGTTCGAAGTTCCAGGGCAGATAGGGAATGTCATGTTCTTCACAATAACTCTCGGCCCAGTCAGGCGCGACGACGACATAGCGGCGGTCGAACTTGTCGAGCGCTTCAACTGCATTGAGACTCCAACCGAGAAGAGCAATATAACCCTTGTTTGGGTCGTAAGAGGTATTGGTATCAGATGACATCGAACGTCCTCCTTTTGGACATCGGTGTCTTTTACCCTACACGAATCAAAAATGGATAAGAAACAAACAGGTTAATGGTTCGCCGGGCTGGCAAGTGAGGAACAGGAGGAAAAGCCCGTAATCCCATTGAGTTACAGAAAATTACGGGCCGAAAATTACAATTACAAATTTATCAGATCTCGATCCGGGCCTCCTGGCCCGATTCGAAATACACAGCACGGCTGAGGTCCACCATCAGCTGCGCAGGCTGGCCTGGCTCGACGGTGTGATCCGGATCGAGGCGGCAATGCACATCAGTATCGTTGATCCTAGTGAGCGCAATCACATCGGGGCCCGTGGGCTCGGTAACCTCGATACGGAACGTGCCGGAGGCAATGGCCGTTTGACCCTCCTTGTGGGCCAGCGGCTGGGTAATGTGCTCCGGGCGAATACCCAAGTGAATCTCACGACCATGATACTCCGCGAGCTTCTTTGGCAGCGGCACGAAGGTCTCGTCGCCGTCGGCGCTGCGTAACCGCGCCCGCGGAGCCTCCGGCTCCCCTTCCACCTTGAGCGGAATAAAGCTCATCGCCGGCGAGCCGATGAAACTCGCTACATAGCGCGTAGCCGGCCGCTCGTAGATTTCCTTGGGCGTGCCAAGCTGCAGCAGTTCACCGTCCTTGATCACTGCAATCCGGTCCGCCAGAGTCATGGCCTCGATCTGGTCGTGGGTCACGTACACGATGGTGGTGCCCAGGCGCTGGTGCAGCCGTTTGATCTCCGTCCGCATCTCCACCCGCAGCTTGGCGTCCAGGTTGGACAGCGGCTCGTCAAACAGATAGATCTTGGGGCGGCGCGCCAGGGCCCGTCCCATGGCCACACGCTGCTGCTGACCGCCGGAGAGCTGCGAGGGCTTGCGGTCCAGCAGATTCTCGATCTGTAGCAGCGTCGCCACCCGCTGGACTTCGGTGTCGATCTCATCCTTGGGCATGCGACGGATCTTCAGGCCGAAGGCGATATTCTCGCGCACGGTCATCGTCGGATAGAGCGCGTAGGACTGGAACACCATGGCGATGTCCCGATCCTTGGGCTCGGCATGGGTCACGTCCTTGCCGTCGATGAAGATATTGCCTTCGGTAACATGTTCCAGGCCGGCAATGCTGTTCATCAACGTCGACTTACCACAGCCAGAGGGACCAACGAGGATGAGAAACTCGCCGGATTCGATATGGATATCAATGCCCTTGAGGGTCTCCTGCACGGATTTGCCGTAGGTTTTGCGGATACCCTTGAGTTGTAATTGTGCCATTGTAGGACCTCTAACCTTTGACAGCGCCGGACGTGAGTCCGCGGATGAAATACTTGCCCGCGATGATGTACACCACCAGTGTGGGCAGGGCCGCGATCATCGCTGCCGCCATATTGACGTTGTATTCCTTGACCCCGGTGCTGGTATTGACCAGGTTATTGAGCCCGACGGTAATCGGCTGGCTGTCACCGCTGGCATAGACCACACCGAACAGGAAGTCATTCCATATCTGGGTGAACTGCCAGATCAGGCAGACCATGAAGATCGGTGTCGACATGGGGAGCAGGATGCGCACGAAGATGGTCACGAATCCGGCGCCATCAAGCCGGGCTGCCTTGATCAGCGCGTCAGGAACGCCGACGTAGAAGTTGCGGAAGAACAGTGTGGTAAACGCCACGCCATACACCACATGAACCAGCACTAGCCCCGATGTGGTATTGGCGAGCCCCAGTTTGCCCAGCGTCATCGCCATCGGCAGCAGGATCACCTGGAACGGCAGGAAACAGCCGAACAGCAGCATGCTGAACAACAGGTCGGAACCCCGGAAACGCCATTTGGATATCACGTAACCGTTGATGGCTCCAAGCACCGTCGAGATGATCACGGCCGGCACCGCCATCTTGAACGAGTTCCAGAAGAAACCACTGACGCCCTCGCACTGGACGCCGGTACAGGCGCTGGACCAGGCCTTGATCCAGGCATCGACGGTCCACACTTCGGGCAAACTCATCAGGTTGCCGGTGCGGATGTCACCCAGCGTTTTGAAACTGGTGATAAGCATAATGAATACCGGCACCAGGTACGCGGCACAGGCAAGGAGAAGCGTGCCGTAGATCAGCACACGGCTGGTGCTGAATCGGGATTGAGCTGCATTAGCCATTGCGCGCGCCCCTCAGTTCCGAATACAGGTAAGGCACCAGGATCGCCAGGATGGCGCCGAGCATCAGGATCGAGCTGGCTGCACCCAGACCCATCTGACCGCGGGTGAATGTATGGGCATACATGAACAGTGCCGGCAGGTCGGAAGCGTAACCCGGACCGCCCGCAGTCATCGCCATGACCAGGTCGAAACTCTTGATGGCCAGGTGGGCAAGTACCATGATCGAGCTGAAGAACACCGGTCTTAGTGCCGGCAGGATAATACGCGCGTAGATACGCGGCATGCTGGCACCATCGACCCGGGCCGCGTTGATAATGGACGAATCGATCCCCCGCAGGCCGGCCAGGAACAACGCCATCACAAAGCCGGACGCCTGCCAGACCGCCGCGATCACGATGGTATATATCACCATGTCGGAATCGGTCAGCCAGTCAAACTGGAAGCTGGTCCAGCCCCAGTCGTGCATGAGTTTCTCCAGCCCCAGACTGGGATTCATGATCCATTGCCAGACGGCGCCGGTCACGATCATGGACAGGGCCATCGGGTACAGGTAGATCGTGCGGATCACGCCCTCGTTGCGGATGCGCTGATCCAGCAGGATTGCGAGAAAACAGCCAATCGCCAGGCAGGCTGCGATAAACAGACCGCCAAATATCGCCAGGTTGGCGCAGGCGGTAAGCCAGCGGTCATTGGAAAACAGCCGCTCGTAGTGTTCGAACCCAATATACTCATAGCTGGGCAGGAAGGTGGAGCCGGTCAGCGACAGCACGCCGGTCCAGATCATATATCCGTAGATGCACACGAGCATCAGCACGACCGTCGGCGCTAGCGCCAGTTTGGGTAGCCAATGCTGCAGGTGGTCGACAAGACGGACGCGGGGATGCCGGGATGTCGACTGGGACACCGCATCGAGCTGAGCCATCTTTAGAACTCCTCAACCGTTATCGGTCAGTGGAATGGGGCGGATGCCCCACCCTTTTGCGGGGGAATGCCCCCGATCCAAACGCTGCACGGACAGCGTCAACAGTGGGAAGGGATCGGGGGTCTGACTGGATTAAAGCGCCGACTGCACGGCAGACGCCAGACGCTCCGCTGTTTCCTTGGGATCGGCATTGGCGTTGTTGAAGAAGTTGGTGATGACGTCGAAGATCTGACCCTGGACGGCACTGGTAGTCGACATGCCATGGGCCATGCTCGGAACCAGCGCACCGGTTTCGGAGGTGGACTTGAACGCCTCCATGGACGCCTGGGCACAGCTGTCAAACCCGGACATATCCATATCGGTACGCACCGGGATCGAGCCTTTGGCCTTGTTGAAGATGGTCTGGAATTCGGGCTCCAGAATAGTCCGCGCCAGATCCTTCTGAGCCTTCACGTTGGCATCGTTGTTCAGCTTGAACATCGCCAGCGAGTCGATATTGAAGGTAAAGGCATCCTGGGTGCCCGGGGCCGGTACACAGACATAGTCCTTGCCGGCTTCGAGACCCGCGGCAGTAAATTCGCCCTTGGCCCAGTCACCCATGATCTGCATAGCGGCTTCGCCATTGATCACCATTTGGGTGGCGATGTTCCAGTCACGACCCACCGCGTTGGGATCGATATAGTCGCGCATGCGATGGAACTTGGTCAGCGCCTCGACCATTTTCTCGCCCGACAGCACATCCATATCGTGATTGACGAAAGCCGCCTCGAAGTCCTTTGGTCCTAGTACCGCCAGGGCAACGGCTTCAAACACGGTCGCGTCCTGCCAGGCCTGGCCACCATGCGCCAACGGGATGACGTCAGCCTCTTTCAGCTTATCGGCAACCGTGAAGAACTCGTCCAGCGTACGCGGGACGTCTGCGTCGACCTTCTCGAAGACTTCGGGGTTGGCCCACAGCCAGTTCACACGGTGTACGTTGATGGGCACCGCAACGTAGTTGTCCTCGTACTTCATGGTATCGGCGACGACTGGCGGCAGGGCTTCGTCCCAGTTGGCGTCACTGGCGACATCATCCAGATTGGTCAAGAAACCAAGCTTCGCCCATTCCTGGATATCGAGGCCCTTGATCTGGGCGGCGGCGGGAGGATTGCCGGATACGGCGCGGGTCTTAAGAACGGTCATGGCCGCCTCACCACCACCCCCGGCGACTGCGAAATCTTTCCAGGTGTGGCCCTGGTCTTCCATCATTTCCTTGAGGACGCCCATCGCCTTGGCTTCACCGCCGGAGGTCCACCAGTGGAGAACCTCGACCTCACCGGCATGGGCAGGAGTCAGTGCAACACTCAGGCCGACAGCGGCCAGGAAATTTCTGAACAATTTCATAATTGGCACCTTGTTGTTGTTTTGAAGGCAATACAACTATTGCGTCGAAAACGACGTCAGATGAGTCTATGGCAAGGGGGCATCGGGTGAAGTATCAAAGTGCAAGGCCAATGTAACAGGATGGATACATTAGCCTCAGCCCCGGCTAGCGCGGGTTTCGCGGGAGTATAAGCGACAACCTTAGGCCTCGCTCAGCCCGGTTGGAGGCTTCCACGTCACCGCCATGGGCATGGGCGATGGTCCGGGCGATACCCAGACCCAGTCCGTCACCCGGAGTACTCGGCGATGCCCGGTAGTAAGGCTCAAATATCCGGGTCAGTTCACGCGGCGCCAGACCCGGGCCTTCGTCCTCGAAATGTAACGCCAATGTCTCCGGCGAATCCTCGATACGGATAGTTACCCGCTCACCATATTTCAGCGCGTTGTCGAACAGGTTGCCGATGCAGCGACGCAGGGCCAGCGGCTTGCAACGATAGGGACGAAGGGCTTTGCCTACCAGCGTCACCTTGCCGGGCGTCTTCGCCGCTGGTTCCGTCACCTGGTCGATCAGTGCGTGAACGTCCACCGATTCCATATTCTCGTAGATGTCGTTGTCCTTAACCGACTGCAAGGCGCTCTTGACCAGCAAGTCCAGCTCTTGCAGGTCCTTCTCGAATTTGGTGCGCAGGAGTTCGTCATCCAGCAGTTCACTGCGCAGGCGCAGGCGGGTAATAGGGGTCTTCAGGTCGTGGGAAACAGAGGTAAACAGTTGCTCCCGATCCTTCAGGTAACGCTGTATCCGTTCCCGCAGCGTATTGAAGGCGCGTGTGACATCTACTACCTCGCTGCTGCCCTGTTCGGCCAAAGGTGGCCGCTCGTCGTCGAACGGCATTTCCCGCGCGGCACTCGCCAACCGGCGTAGTGGTCGGGTTTGCCAGCGAACCAGAAGCGCGATGAAGTTGAGCAGGAATATCGTTAGTAGCACGGTGGAGAGAATCTGCTGCTTGGGTAGGCCCGTGTCCTCGAGAGAGACATAAGGCGCAGGCAGCGGCGCCGCCAGATAGAGCCACTCGTCCGGTGCGATCTCGATCTGGGTCACCAGCACCGGCGGATTGATTGGGTCGAGGTTCAGGGCATAGTTTGCCCAGGAAGGCGGCAAATCGGAAAGCTTCATCTGACTATTCAGGATTCTTACGTTCTCGGGTGCCACGAACTCCACACGAATGGGGAAACTCCCACCTAGCCGTTCCCGCAGCACCCCCTGGACGGCATCGACCACCCTCATTTTTCGATCGGTATCCGGCAGCGCCTTGAGAGAAATTTCCTGCTGGTTCAGTGACACGAAAAAGCGTGTGCCGCCCATATTGCGCAACTGGTCCAGCACGATATGGCGGTACTCCAGCGGCAGCGATTTGAAGAAACGTACCGTGGCCGCCGCGGAATAGGCCAGGTTGCGGCTGCTATTGAGTAGGCCTTCATTTTCCTGGGCACGGAAAGTGGTGTACCAGAAAGCCGTGGATATGCCTTGTGCAATGACAACGGCAAGCAGCGTCAGCAACAGCATCCGCGTCAACAGGGACCGGGGCCGCAGACGGCCGAACATAGTCCTGAGCTTACTCATTCTCGTAGCTGACCGTCGCCGTCAGCATATACCCCGCACCACGCACCGTCCGGATCAGCCGCGGTTGACGGCCCTGGTCACCCAACCGCTGCCGCAGGCGACTCACGGCCACATCCACTACCCGATCGAGGGGATCCGCCTCCCTGCCCCGGGTCACGCCAGCAATCGTGTCGCGGTCCAGAATACTGTTGGCATGATCAATAAACAGCTTGAGCAGCGCGAAGTCGGCGCCTGACAACGCAATCCGGTTGCCGTCCTGACTGTTCAGCTCGTGGGTCTGGCAATCCAACCGCCACTGCCCGAATCGTATATAGCGCCGGAAACCTTGCTGACTGAGCTGGGAGCGCCTCAACAACGCCTTGATGCGGGCCTGCAATTCACGGGCACTGAAGGGCTTGGCAATGTAATCGTCAGCGCCCAGTTCAAGTCCGATCACCTTATCCGCTTCGTCGGAACTGGCGGTCAACATGATGATCGGTAGGGAAAAATGGTCACGCACCCAGCGACACAGCGTAAAGCCGTCGTCCCCCGGCAGCATGATGTCCAGGATCAGTACATCCGGCAGGCAGTCGTCCATTGCAGCGCGCATGGCATCGCCATCCGACGCCGTACGCACGTGATAACCGGCCTGGCCCAGGAACGTCTGGAGAAGCTCGCAGATGTCTTCGTCATCATCCACGACAAGTACGGAATGGGTTACTGCTGTCATTGCGGGAAGCCGATAGTGTCCACTTGTTGTTTTCGCGGCGCCGGAGACCGAGGCCCGCGCCAAGGACAACACTATGTCCCCTACTCGACTGGCTGTCCAGATGGATGGACCATTCGTGGCATTTGGCGCGCATGAATGGGGTGCAGGAGGGCGTGATTCAAATCCAAAGAGGTCCGAACAAATCACGAGGCGATGATGCGTCGTATCGCTGAGCTCAACGCACGCCATGGTACCTGACGGTTCCACGTAGGAGATCGTGAAGAACGTGAATCGCGTCGGAAGAAACTCTGGATGCAGGATGGACTAGGGTTACATCAAAAAAATTCTGCTAGTCCCCCAAAGCGTTCACTTTATGACGGCGTTTCAAAAAAGAAAGAATCGAACGAAACAGGAACTGACCAAGAAAATCCGGCTAACCGGAAAAGAAGGGAAAATTGGTCGGGACGGCAGGATTTGAACCTGTGACCACCTGCACCCCATAAGCTCAGGCGACTGTTTCATTTCGGTTCAACCAGCCTCATCTCGTTTTCGTTATAGTTAAGCAACTATATGTTTTAGAAGGATTTTAATAGCATTTTTATGTGCTTTGGAGAGTTGTCCTGTAGCAACTTGTTTCGCTTGTACCCATTCGGTACAGACCTAGCAAATTGTCCCCAGGCTGGCCCCATAAATTCCTTCTGACGAAACTATAACGGAGTAAAAAAATGGCTGTAAAAAATTGCGAGCTCCCTCGCAGCGCTGACTCAGCAGATAAAACCATTCAGAAGCTGAAGCCTAGCGACAGTGACCAGTACTTTAAGGATCCAATCGTCTCTGGCCTGGTCCTGAGAATTCCCCCGTCAGGTCGCAAGATTTGGCATCTTCGCTATCAAGCTGATGTGGGTAAATTGTCCAAAGTCGGCCGAAAATTCACTTTTGGGGATTTTGGCGAAGGCATGAAAACTCGGCAAGCGCGCGAAATCGCAGAAAGTTGGCGAGTGCGAATCCGGCAGGGAGACGATCCGCTCGAAGAGCGGCGTCGCATCCAGGAGCAGCGCAAAGAAGAACGAAAGAGAGCAGAGTTGGAGTTGCGTTCTCAAAAAACGTTGAACGATGTGGCTGCCGTATTCGCTCGGAAATTGGCTAATCCGGTAAGCGGCCACAAAGACCGTGGGGCCGCGGCTATGGCTGTGCTGAACAACCATCTGCTGAATCTCTACGGTGAGATGCCAATCAAACAATTCCGGCGAGAGCATCTTTTCGATGCCGTAGACGCGGTGTTGGCACGCGGCCATAACACCATGGCAAACGTCGTGCTGACAACAAGCAAAACGCTGTTCCGGTTCGCCGTGAACAGGGAATACCTTGAGTTCTCCCCGATTGATGTTGTCAGCAAGCGAGACGTTGGGGGCCCCGATCAAATCCGGGAGCGTGTTTTGTGCGCCACGCAGTTCAAAGAAGATGAACTGCACGAACTGTTCGTAATGCTCCCAGATTCTGGGCTGGCTCTGAGTAACCAGCTTGCTATTTGTTTGTTGCTTGGAACCGGTTGCCGGGTGGGTGAGCTTTTTAAAGCCTCTTGGTCCCATGTGGACCTTGAAGGACGAAGATGGGTTATCCCCAGTGAAAACTCAAAGAACAAAGACCCTATCGCCGTCCATCTTTCAGACTACACGCACCGCCTATTCAAACAATTGCATGAGCTTAGTGGTCATACCGACTGGCTATTTCCTGGACGAACGGAGGAACGCGGCCACATCGATCCAAAATCGTTCAGTAAACAAATCGGCGAACGTCAGGCTGGCCCTATGGCGAAGCCGCGTAAAGGTCGGACGAAGCACCACTCCAGCCTGATTTTGCCTGGTGGTCATTGGACCGTACACGATCTTCGTCGAACGGCCGCTACTCACATGCAGATGCTTGGCATTGCGCCGCATGTTATCGACGAATGCCAGAACCATCGCTCAGGCAGCACGGTTCGCCGTCGCTATCAGCATGGATTGTACTACCACGATATGGTGATTGCGTGGGACCTGCTCGGTCGATCTCTCTTATCCCTGAGTCAGCCATCAGCTGTAGCGAAGCTCATGGCGTCTCTGGAGCATATTCCGGAGCCGACAGAGTCTGAACGCTTGGCTATGGCTAGACAGTATTCAGGCTCCTTTGGCTACGCGCCAAGTCCGCGGGCCTAATTAATTCTCAGCAGTGTTCGGTAACTCTATATGGACCGACACTGCTGAGCTCCTCTCGAAATTCAAGGTGAAAATTGCATGTTTATGACGCAACGAATGGCTGAGCTGACTCTCGGGAAACCTTTCGGTACTGACCAGTTTTGGGAATGGGTGGAGTCGAGTGATGAGGGGCCTTGGCTATATGTCAGGGTTAAGTTCGGGCGGGGTGGAATCCGAGAGCCCGGAAGCCGCATCTTTATTCTCTCTGATTTCGATACCTTGGGAATTATAGTAGAAGAGTCGTGGGAAGCTTTCTGGATTGATCGCGTGACCTTCGTCGTTTCCGACAAAGAAGACCAGGGTTCGGGGTTGCAAACGCACCTAGTGACAGGATTAGAAGTCGCTGTCGACAGGGGGACGTTGTCCCGACTCCATATCTTCACTTTCGCCGATGGTACTCAGTATATCGAAGGGCATTACGACAATATTGATGCCATTGAAGATAAACGACTGATCTACTCCGCAGAGAGAGATACTCGAACTCTAAGCACCTCGTAAAGTTTGAGCTATGCGGTCCGACTGAGGGTGCGGCAATAGTTTTTTAGTCGGACCGCATTCGTCCTCACTGATTTGGGTTCTACCCCGTCTCCTACTATGCATCTACCTGCGCGCAAATGCTTTACCATTCGACTCGTAGCTCGAATTTATCCCACGCTATCCGTGGGTTAACTCCTGGTTTCACTCTTACAATTGTTCGTACAGGAATCTGATTTCCTCCAGATATGTAGGCTGCCTCGGCAGTGCCCGGCTTCCACCAAACACCCAGGCGATTAAGGCCAGCCTTCGCGACCTCATCAAACCCGCCCGCTGCAGATAGCATGGTGTTACCCGTGATAGCGTTCTTGCGCCCTTTAGCTAACAATCCCTCACCAATCGGGAGAAGGCGCCCCTTGCTTATAAGGTGGCCTAAAACGTTATCAATGTCGTCAGTCTTGCCGAGGTAAGCGAAATCGTCTGTTAGGAACACAACCGCGTTGCTCTGGTTGATAATCTCGCCAATATCCCGGAGTAGTTGTTGATTGATACCCGACATGTAGGCCTCGATTGGAACGTAGGATGCCAAACTCTACCAATAACTATTATCCGGCCGGTATTTAAAAATGACAACGAAAGCGCTGGCCAGCTCTAAGCCTACGCTGGCGAGTTGTGAGCTAGCGACAGTGTACCCGCAGTGTACCGTTAAAGAACCAAATGTTACTGATGAGAGGACATTCATGGATGAGGTCTTACCAGGGTTCACTACTGGTACACTCTCGGTGTTGTTGGGCTACTAACCTCAGCCAAGAGACTGCGTCCGACCAACCCCTCATAGATAACCGTAATTGCTGTTCAGCTCAGAGCGAGAACAGCTGCTGAAAAAACAGAGCATAGTTCAGCGTCAGGGGTCTTTTTGTTCTCGTCAGTTTGGGGTTCATTCACTTACGTTCCGATACCCCCTCGCTTGCTCAAATCAATATTAATGCTTTAAGTCCGCGACAACCCGCCGTAAAAGCTAATCGGGCACTGCTTGTCCCTTACTGGCGAGACCCCCTTATAATTTCCCATGCATAAAACGAGGGGTCACGCCAGTAATAATTGTAAACACCCCCTAAAATCGGTGCATGCGTAATTAGAGTTCTCCGGCCTACAATGAGGCAAACGGAGAGCAGCATGAAGAAATCACGGTACAGCGAGTCCCAGATCGTCAAGATCCTGAAGGAGGTCGAGGGCGGTCGCCTGGTCAAGGAAGTCTGCCGGGAGTACGGCATCTCCGACGCGACCTACTACAACTGGAAATCGAAGTACGGTGGCATGGAAGCGTCTGACGTGAAGCGCCTCAAAGAGCTTGAAGAGGAAAACCGCCGGCTCAAGCAGATGTACGCTGAGCTCAGTCTCGACCACAAGCTGCTGAAGGATGTGATCGAAAAAAAGCTGTAAAGCCGGCTGTTCGACGCGAACTGGTGGATTACCTCAAGCAGGCTCATGGCATCAGCGTTCGCAGAGCCTGCCGAATCGCTGGCATCAGTGACTCTGTGTATCGGTACCAGCCCGATACCGCCCGTGATGAGCCGGTGATTGCAGCGCTTCAGAGCGCCACTGAACGCTATCCTGCCTACGGCTTCAGCAAGCTGTTCAAGGTGCTGCGTCGATGGGGGCATGCCTGGAATCACAAACGAGTCCATCGACTGTACCGCGCGCTCAACCGTAAGCGTTCATTCCGCGACGTTCTGCCACCCCGCTGAGATTCGCTCTACAGTAACCTCACATTTCCCGATACGAGGTTACCCCCATGAGAAAGCACCGTACTCCAGAACAGTGGCAGACCCTGGTTGATCAGCAGCGCGCCAGCGGCTTGTCAGCACCGCAGTTTTGTAAACAGGAGAAGATCGGTTACGCCAGCTTCTGTAACTGGCGCAAGCGCCTGTCCGACCCGTCGACTGATGAGTCGTCAGGTCCCGGTGAAGCCGATTTTCTGGATCTCTCGTCGTTGATGGGCAACTCTCCATCCTCCGGCCCCGGCTGGAACATTGTGCTCAGCCTGGGCAACGGCGTGGAACTGCGGCTGAGCCAGAACGGATGATCGGGCTCGATAGTCAGGCCCGGATCTGGCTGTGCACTGAGCCCACCGATATGCGCAAATCGTTCCGGGGCCTGAGCGCCCTGGTCCGGAATCAGTTGAAGCACGACCCGCTCAGCGGCCAGTATTTCGTCTTCGTCAATCGCCGTAAAACTCAGATGAAGATGCTGTATTTTACGACCACTGGTTACTGCCTGTGGGCCAAACGCCTGGAGCAGGGACAGTTCCGGGTGCCTTTATCTGCCTCCGGTCAGCGAGCCCTGACGCTGACGGATCTGCAACTGCTGATCGATGGCATTGAGGTGCAGAAATACCGCCAGTTCAAGCGTTTTCGAGGGGTATAGAAGGCCGGGTTCCGGTATAATATCGGTCATGAATTCAACGGCTTCTGCTCCTTCTCCCAATGCATCGTCCTCCTCGGCTCTGGCCGAGGAGAATGCACTGCTGCGTGAGCAGGTCCAGACCCTTCAGCGCCAGCTGGACTGGTTCAAGAAGCAGCTGTTCGGCCCCAAATCCGAGAAGCAGGCATTTGACCTGCCGGGCCAGAACAGCCTGTTCCAGGAAGGCGATGCACCGGTTCCGGAGAACCCACCGGAAGAGAAAAAGCGCACGGTTAAAGCCTATCAGCGTGGTACCGGTAAGAAGCAGCGGGACGACGACTGCCTGAACGACACCGGCCTGCGCTTCACCGCCGATGTGCCGGTGGAGGTCATTGAACACCTGCCACCGGAACTGACCGGGCCGGAGGCTGACCAGTACGAAGTGATCGGCAGCAAGACCACCTACCGGCTGGCCCAGCGGGCCTCCAGCTATGTGGTGCTTAAGTGCGAACGCCCGGTGTTCCGGCGCAAGGGCACCGAGAAGCTCATCACGACACCGGCTCCGTTCAACGTGCTGGACAACAGCCTGGCCGATGTCAGCCTGCTGGCCGGGTTGCTGGTGGACAAATTCCAGTTCCATCTGCCGCTGTATCGCCAGCACCAGCGTATCCAACAGGCCGGTATCACCGTCAGTCGCAGCACTCTGACCAATCTGGTCAAGCGTGCCATCGACCTGCTGCGCCCCATTGTGGATGCCCAGACCGACAACGTACTGCGCAGTCGGGTACTGGCCATGGACGAAACGCCCATCAAGGCCGGTCATCAGGGCCGGGCCGGCCCGCAAAAGGGCAAGATGAAATCCGGCTGGTTCTGGCCGCTGTATGGCGATGCCGACGAGGTGGTGTTCACTTACTCTAACAGCCGTGGGCGTGCCCATATCGAAGAAGTACTCAGCGAATCGTTCAGCGGCACCCTGATCAGTGACGGCTACGCGGCCTATGCCCGTTATGCCGCCGCCCAGGAAAACGTCACCCATGCCCAATGCTGGGTGCACAGTCGCCGTTACTTTATCGAGGCGCAGAAGGATCATCCGGAGATAGTCACCGACGCGCTGCAACAGATCGCCACGGTGTACCGGAATGAAGAGGCCATCAAAACCCAGGGGCTGACTGGCGAGAAGAAACGCCAGTACCGGTTGGATCACTCGAAACCGGTGGTCAGCGACTTCTTCCAGTGGTGCCGGGATCAGTTGGCGCAAGGCGGCCTCGTGCCCAGCGATTCGCTGACCAAAGCCCTGAACTACGTGCTCAGCCGTGAAGCGAGCCTGACCGTGTTCCTGGAAGACCCGGATGTGCAGCCAGACACCAACCACCTGGAACGAGCACTACGCCCCATTCCAATGGGCAAGAAAAACTGGATGTTCTGCTGGACCGAACTGGGCGCGGAACACCTGGGCGTCATCCAGAGCCTGATCAGCACCTGCAAGCTGCACGATATTACCCCGTACACGTATCTGGTGGACGTGCTGCAACGTATCAGCCAGCACCCGGCCCGTGAAGTCAGCGACCTGACGCCCCGACTCTGGAAACCCCGGTTCGCCGACAATCCGCTACGGGCGCTGATCGACCCACGCCACCCTGACCGACAGAACAAACAGCCGGAGGCCAACGTCCGTGCGCATTGAGGACATGACCATCGACCAGTTGCTGGAACTGAACCAGACCATCTGCCAGCGAATTGATGAACTGCAAGAACAAGAAACCCTGCATGCCTTGAGTCAATTGCGGGTTGGCCTGAAAGTGACCTTCGAAGGCCGGGAAGGACCGGTGTTGGGGATCGTCACCAAAATCAATCGCAAGAGTGTGATCGTGCTGGGTGAGGATGGCAGGAAACAGTACAAGGTCTCGCCGGAGTTATTAAGGCCTCTCCGTGACGTGAAGTAGGTCAACTACGTCGTGGAATGAACGCTTACGCTCAACCTGAACAAGCGACGACGGGGTAAGAAGCGGCTTCCAACCCGAAATCCTGAACCGCTGGCCGTCCCCAGCACAGCGAATCACTGCTGGTCCATGGATTTCATGAGCGACAGCCTGTTCTGTGGTCGCCGGTTCCGAACGTTCAATGTGGTGGATGACTTCAACCGGGAAGTCCTTGCCATCGAGATTGACCTGAACCTGCCAGCACCGAGGGTCATCCGGGTCCTGGAACGCATCATCGCCTGGCGAGGTTACCCGGCCAGACTACGCATGGATAACGGCCCGGAGTTCATCTCCATCGCCTTGGCAGACTGGGCAGAAAAGCACGGTATCGCGTTGGAATTTATCAAGCCCGGTAAGCCGACCCAGAACTCCTACGTGGAGCGCTTCAACCGGACTTACCGGGACGAGATCCTGAATATGTATGTCTTCCGGAATCTCACCGAAGTCCGGCAGCGGACCGAGTCGTGGATGGCGGAATACAACGACGAACGTCCCCACGATTCACTGGAAGACCTGACGCCATGGGAATATCTGGCGAGACACCAACAGACGGAAAACTCTAATCAGCGGTGCAACTAAAACAGGGATGTTTACACTTCTTCCTGCAGCGTATCGGACTGATGGCATGTGTTCCCCGGATACACATCAATACCATAAGCGGTCCGAATCACCTCTTGATAGTGCGGAGGAAGATGGAGCAGCACGTCGAAAACTGTTTGGTGAAGGTTCAGAGGCTCACAGGTCGCCGCCGTGGTCACCAAGAACTCATGAGACATTGAAGACAGGTCCATCGGCGCATACTTGTACTCCTCGGCACAACGTTGCGCGTTCATCGCGTTCCAGTGGATGTAGTACTGACGCTGGAGACTCCTGAGTTCATCTTCGACAAACAGAATCTCCGCCTCAAGCTTTGCCAGGGAGATGGCGTGATTTGGAGTTTCCGCTGGAGGAAACATTGAAATGATCGGCATGACTATTTCCCTAGAAAAATTGGCTTAACAAACTATTTGGTGGCAATCATATGCATATCGCTCTGCAAGATCTGGTCGTCGAAGCGATTAATGTCAGACACATGCCAGCGGGTCGAACCGGAGCTCAATTTTTTTGGCGGTGGGAATTTGCCCTCCCGAACCCAGCGCCAGATGGTGTGCCGCGACACCCCGTAGTGATTTCCAACCTGTACGTCTGTCCAAAACATGCTCTTTCTCTCTATATCGGTGTATTTAGGGTTAGGACGAGAGATATGGTAGGGAAACGCAAGAGAGGAGCGGGCCGTGTAATTGAGGGTTTTCTGCAATTGGACGAGAATTTCTAAAAAAATAGTGGTTGGATGAAATCCGTTAGTACGGAATCGATGGCAAAACCCAATCGGTCTTTGAGACGAGGCACAAAAGTAACAGGAAAAAAAGTTCCCGACCTATGCAGACGCGGACGAGCTCGATGTGATCGACGTACGAATTAGTGAGGGCAATACCGTCGTAGAGGGGAACTCTTCCTGACTATGTGACCGGCTCCCACAGTCTGTAATCTAACTGCCCCTGAACTAACCCCGATTTTGACCCTACTCTGAACCTCCCCATATTAGCTCCAGCTAGAGCAGGCTCTGCCCTACTACAATTGCAAGACATTCTCGGGTTAGTTCAAGCTCTCCCAAAAGGCTTCTTCAACCGGTCGGGTTTGGCGCTGGCGTGGACCAACGCGTTGTCGACTTTTGTTGATGTGGGTTGAGCCTGCCTTTTCGTGGAGGTCATCGATGTTCTGCGTGATCACCGTTACATCGAATTTTAATTCTAGAGCTACCAGGGCCTCGTGTGCTTTGTTCGGTTTAGCGTTCTCGACAACACGCTTCCTTTGATTCCAGTATTCGAGCACCTTTCCGCGATCTTTTTTCCAACCTCCAAAAGAAGCAACCTCAAGCTGATTCCAGTTGCTCCAGATGCCCTCGCTACCTCGATAAGTGCTTAATCCACTCTCGGCGCTGATTCCAGCCCCGGTGAACACAACGACCTTCTTCCGGGAGACCACACTTTTAGCCCTCGTTTCATTTCGATGCCTTTTAGAATCCAGTAGTTAGCGACGGCGGGCGTCGCTAGATAGTTAAATGTGGTTATCGTTGACGTGACCTGCTACCGACTTCCCGGTTAGGCCGATCTCACTGAGATGAGAATGGTCGCGGCCGTATTGTTGAGGTCAAGGCGGTTTCAGCTGGATAATAAATTACCAGCGTGCTGTGAGTCGATCGCGCGATCGAGGCTAGGCTGACACTCTCGTTTAGCTCACTTTAGGACTGGGGTACCTATATGAATATGGCTGCAGCGTTTATCGGGTATGGGTGTTTCTTTCTTACGGTGACGATCGTTGCGTTAGTTGGCTACTGGCACGGGGATCGACTGGAGACCTGGGTGAAGAAAACACTCGGCCAACGAAAGTAACACGTAGGTGCACAGTGGAAGCGTGACCCTACCCCCGTTTTAGATCCAGCCAGAGTTGGAGATATAAGGCGCCGGAGACATAGCTGCCCTGCCCCGCCTATGGATCAAATCATTTGACGGCGCTGGCTCGCTAAACGTGGGTTTGCTGGCAACTGGAGATGCATTGAAGACTGAGGTTTCGGTTGGGTCGCAAAGCGAACATTCAAAATGGCCGACGAAGGCAATGAAAAAGGGCTCCGTTTGAGGCCCGGAAGTGTCATGCTTGGCGAGGGGGGCAAATAAAAAACTGAGCACGCTCAAACCACGCTTCAATGCGAATGCTCACCCATCAGATAGTGAACCAGCGCGTTCAAGCTTTCCTCCGAAATTTTCCATCGTGGCATCGTAGCGTGCAATGGCTCACCATCGGGGCCAATACCGTTCACGATGGCCTTTTTTAGCGATGACTCGTCATAAGAGGCATGGTTGTGGCCGTCATCGTGTTCGCTCTGCAGCGCCGCGTCGGTTAAAGCCGGAGCCATCACCCAGAAACGCGGCCACATGATGGCGCCGCCTTCCTTTTCAGAACCATGGCAGGTGGCACAACCGCCCCCGTGCATCTGCATATGATGGTTTCCGCCAACCGGGCGGATCCTCTCACCGGAGCTGGAAACGCCAGTGAAATAGAGGCGTTCCCCTTCGCTGCTGAAACTGGCTGGCCAGTTGTCGACGCTGTAGCGACTGTTGTGACCATCCATGCATCCGGATAACATCAACGCGCTCAAGGCCAGTGCTGAATATTTTCTGGTTCCATTGCCTTTAGCCATCTCACTTGCTTCCTGCGCGTTATGTGATGCTTGATTGCTTCCAATCTGCCCTGATTGTTCAAATCAGTAAACAGTCATAGGCAGAGTGATCATGACCGATATCCGAAAACCGGGATAGATTTTTTCTCTGTAGTTTCCCGCGTAATTCCGTGTAATGCTATCGGGCGTTTATGGTATCGGGGCTTGCCAGGCCTTTAATTATGATTCAGAAAAGGATTTTCCGCTCGCTGGCCTGGCTCGCAAAGCGAACGTTCAAATTATGGACAATGCTAGCGTTGACCAGAGCCGGAGCGATTAACCGGCACAGCAGGACAACTGTTTTACGTCCTTGGTGAACGTTTGCGCACAGAGCTTGAATCCTTCAACCATGGTCAGATAAGGGAACAAGTCATCGCCGATTTCCTGAACGGTCAAACCTGCTCGTAACGCCATCACTGCCGTTTGGATAATTTCACCGCCTTCCGCTGCGACAATCTGCACCCCAAGCAAACGGCCTGAGTTGCGCTCTGCCACCATCTTAATAAATCCTTGGGTGTCAAAGTTTACTAGCGCACGCGGCACGTTTTCCAAGTCGAGCAGCCTGGTGTCCACGCTATAACCCCGAGCAACTGCTTCGGCTTCAGAGAGGCCAACGGTGGCGACTTGAGGATCGGTAAACATGACCCCAGGCATGGCACTGAAGTCGAGTTTGGCCTCGCCTTCCGTCATGTTGATGGCGGCCCGACTGCCTCCGGCAGCGGCGACATAGACAAACTGCGGTTGATTGGTGCAGTCTCCGGCAGCGTATATTCCGGGGACCGTGGTTTGCAGATGCTCATCCACCTGAATTGCGTCGCGTGAGGTTTCCACGCCAATGCTCGCCAGGTTCAGGGCCTCGGTATTGGGAGTTCGACCGGTCGCCACCAGCAGCTGATCGGCTCGTAAGGTGCCGGCAGGCGTCTCGACGATGAACTCGTTGTCGCTATAGTCCACGTTGCTGGGCAGGGTCTGGCTAAGCACCTCAATACCTTCCCGATTAAACGCTCCCGCTATGGCCTCTCCGATCGCGGGATCTTCACTGGACAACACACGGCTCCGGGCCAAAACGGTAACCTTGCTACCGAGTCTGGCGAACGCCTGAGCCAATTCCAAGGCAACGAAACCGGCACCAATTACGATCAGCCGTTTGGGGCCGGTATCCAGCGTCAAGGCACTGGTTGATGTCAGGTAAGGGGTGGCTGCCAGCCCCGTAATTGGTGGCTCTGCCGGTCTGGCTCCGGTTCCAATAAAGGCGCGATCAAAATGAACCGTTTTTTCACCACCCTCAGCCAACGTGACTACCAGGCTATTTGTGCCGAGAAACCGGGCCTCACCGTTCAGGACTGTGATGTCCTTGTGTCCTCGAAGTATTTTTTCGTACTTGGTATCACGCAGCTCCTCCACCCGTGCCTGCTGTTGCTGAAGCAGTTTCGCTCGGTCTACCTCAGGAGCCGTAGCACTGATGCCCGCGTCAAACGGGCTTTCTTTTCGCAGGTGCGCGATATGTGCTGCACGAATCATAATCTTCGATGGCACGCAGCCAACATTTACGCAGGTGCCACCGACAGTCCCACGTTCAATCAGGGTGACGCGGGCACCGCATTCAGTCGCCTTCAGGGCAGCCGCCATGGCGGCACCACCACTGCCGATTACCGCAATATGCAGTTTGTTGTCATTTTTCACTGGGGAAACTCCTTGGAGCTTTGAAGTTGCTCTCGTAGCTGGCGTCATAGTGCTTTTTCCGCCAGAACGCATAGACCGTAAGGCCGATGAATACCGCCAGTGCCGGAAGAAGCACATAGTCGAGATAGCCCGTCAGGGCGGCCAGTCCCACGGTGGACATCAGAATGACCAGAATCGGTGTGAAGCAGCATAGTGCAACCAGAATAGTCCCTACTATGCCGACCCTGAGCAAGTTCTTCGGATTCTTCATTGCCCCTCCGGGGTCGCCTCTGAGGCCGTGGGAGTGGAGGGGTAACCAGCGTCCCTCGTAGCCTCGGTGAGTTCCTCTATGGAAGTAAGCGCATCGTCAAAGGTGACGACGGTTTCTCGATCAGGGTAGCCCACGGAAACTTGCGACACCCCTTCCACTTTACTTAAGGCCAGCTTGACGGTGATCGGACAGGCGGAACAGGTCATGTCAGGCACCGAGAGCGTCACTGTTTGAGACGCAGCCCAGGAGGACATGCTGAGCAAAGTGAGAAACATGGCAAGTACAAACTGTTTACGCATGAGAAAAATCTCCATTTAGTAGAACAGAGGCAAAATGTAAGGGAACACTAAAGCGACCAGTACCAGAGCCGTAACTACCCAAAAGATCACCTTATAAGTCTTTCGGACTTGAGGGATCGCACACGTTTCACCGGGTGAGCATTGCTCTACAGGGCGGTAAATTCGTCGCCAGGCAAATAACATGGCGACGATGGCCGCGCCAATGAACAGCGGTCGATAGGGCTCCAAAGCTGTCAGGTTGCCGATCCAGGCACCGGAAACGCCCAGAGTGATAAGTACCAATGGCCCGAGACAGCAAGCCGAGGCGAGAATTCCAGCCATCCCCCCGACAGCGAGAGAAGCACCTCCGGATTTAGATTTGAATGTCGACATGACGTTTACACCTGTTGCCCATGGACTCGATAAGATAAGGTTACTTCCGTAGTCAAGTACGGAGTCAGGCATCATGTTGGATAAAGCTAATTCACTGACTATTGGCGGCTTAGCCAAGGCGGCCAATGTAAATGTCGAGACGATCCGCTATTACCAGCGGCGAGGTCTTTTGTCGGAACCCAAGCGGCCTCCGGGTGGTATTCGACGCTACGGTTCCGCCGATATTGATCGGCTGACATTTGTTAAAACGGCGCAGCAGCTGGGTTTCAGTCTCGACGAGATAAGCGATCTTCTGCGGCTGGAAGACGGCACCCACTGTGAAGAAGCCAGTGCGCTCGCCGAGCACAAGCTGAAGGATGTGCGTGAAAAGATCGAAAGGCTGGTGAAAATTGAGAAGGCTCTGAGCGAAATGGTCAGTCAATGCCACGCACAGCCGGACAGCATCGCGTGCCCGCTCATTGCTTCGTTACATGAGGGAGGTATTGGGACAAGAGGCCAAAAGGGTTAGCTTCAGAACCAATCAACCTCTTGTGGACTTATCCCGATACACATAAACAGACCATCTATGCGAGAGTCATTTGTGAAGGTACCCTTTGTTTTGTGGACCCCGTTCGCTTGTATACCAGTCGCGTGAGTACTTACGCTAGGTTTGTGAATCTTGTGTGCTACCCCCAGGGTATCCGCGCGTACTTCCGTCGCTCGCCACACCTTCGGTCAGGCCTTCGTGTGCTTGATGCCGGGTGCGGTTCTGGAATCGCAACGCTCGCTCTTAGAGACGCGTTGCTTAGCAAGGGCATAGTGCCTGGTTCGCTTCAGGCCTTCGATCTGACGCCGGCGATGCTTGATCGCTTTCGTTCCAAGCTTCAAAAGCGTGCTATCCACAACGTCGACATTGCACAGGCAGATGTGCTCGACTCTCAGGGCTTGCCGGCTGAATGGGGCAATTACGATCTAATCGTTGCGGCATCGATGTTCGAGTACCTTCCAACAGAACGTTTGAGCGAAGGATTTCGAGCGCTTCGTTTACGATTAAAGCCAGATGGAAAATTCGTTCTCTTTATCACCCGCAGGAACTGGCTCACACGTCCGCTTATCGGCCGATGGTGGCAAGCAAACCTTTATAGCAAGCAAGAACTTGAAGAGGCACTTCAAAAAGCAGGGTTCACTTCTGTGACCTTCTCCCAATTCCCAATGCCGTATCGTTTCCTCTCCCTTTGGGGCTACATTATCGAAGCGAAAAACTAGACGGCGTCTTTGCCGCCCACCGAAGGTCTGCTTTTGTTTAGGAAATCGAGGTGGTGGAGGGTCGCGAAGCGAACATTCAGGCGCACTTTATTGCGACCAGGTTCTGAGTCTCGCATGTCGCTCGGTACAAGCTTGAAAGTTACACCGAAAGATGAGCCGGCAAGCACTATTTAGCTGCTCAAAAGGATCCGGCCCCGTGAGTACACGGGACCGGAAGTCGTTACATTTGTCTAATGTTAATCACAACATCTTCTTTAACTGTCCGTATTCTCCCCCAGTACGTAGTACCAGAGTGATGTCGTTGTCGTTCCGGTTTCTGAAAAACCAGCCGTGATTGCCGGTAAAGGCTGCTTCCAACTCGCCCTCGTCTTCAAGCACGCCCCGGCCTTTTTCGTAG
Organism: Marinobacter nanhaiticus D15-8W; assembly: GCF_036511935.1. Taxonomy (NCBI): domain Bacteria; kingdom Pseudomonadati; phylum Pseudomonadota; class Gammaproteobacteria; order Pseudomonadales; family Marinobacteraceae; genus Marinobacter; species Marinobacter nanhaiticus. The sequence goes on from NZ_AP028878.1 coordinate 3,431,470, forward strand.
GAAATTGACTGACCACTTCCATCACCATGGGTATCGAAGTTGATCGGGCCACCCTCTGATACCCAGGAGAATCGGGCTGTAGCGCCTTCCTCCATAGTAAGTTTGAACTCTGTGCCTTCTCCCCGTGTGAGAACCACGCGCACTTCATCCTGCCACTGCGGTTCCACAACTTCTGGTGCAGGCGCAGGTTCTGGCTCGGCAGGTGCAACTTCTGCTTCAGGCGAGGGAGCTGGTTCCTTAACGGCTTCAGCCACGACAGGTTCTTTGACTTCCGGGGCCTCTCGCTCAGTTGAGGATTGAACAGCAACCATCTGAGCAGCTTCGTCAGCAGCAGCCTCTTCGGCGAGCTGCTCCTTGATCTCACCCATTTCAGTCAGGCCCAAAAGGCGACCTGCGCCGGTTGGGTCCAGGGCGTATTCGGCGGGCATGACCACGGTTACAAGCAGAACCAACGCCACAATTGCCGCAATGATGGTTGATCGAACCAGCTTGGCAGTGCTGGGCAGTTCTTCACGGTTGGGAATATCGGTGTTGTACATAAAAAATCTCCAGAATCAGGCGACGAAGTAACCGGTGAGCTGATAGCCAAAGAGCAGAAAACCTGCACTCATCATGGCCACGTTGGCGGTGTAGGCATGGCGGAAAAATCCGTCGGTTTTTCGCCAGAAGCTGATGACAATCAGGATCATGGCCAGGGCGATCAATTGTCCGATTTCCACGCCCACATTGAAGGCGAGGAGGTTCGGAATCAGGCCGTCCTGTGAGATGTCGTATTCGATGATCTTGGTGGACAGACCAAAGCCATGGAAGAACCCGAAAATCAACGTGGCGGCTTTGGTGTTGGGCTGGAAACCAAACCACCGCTGATAGGCACCGATGTTGTCCAGTGCCTTGTAGACGATGGACAGACCGATAATCGCATCAATGATGTAACTATTGATGCCCACGTTGAAGTAAACCCCCAGCAGCATCGTGGTGGAATGCCCCAAGGCAAACAGGCTCACGTAGATCGCGATGTGCTTCATCTGGTAGAGGAAGAAAATGACACCCAGCAGGAACAGCAGGTGGTCATATCCGGTGACCATGTGTTTGGCCCCCAGATAGATGAACGAAATAAGGTTTATCCCGGTAATTTCCTGGATGTACCCCTTGTCGTCCTGGGCGACGGCATGAGCGAGTACATCGGTACTCAGACCCAGCAAGCCCAAAGTTAGAAATATCCAGAGTAGACGATTGCCTGTGCCCGTTGAGGACACACCACGGCATCGGCCAGGCAAGTTTGACAACATAAAGACTCCAATCGAATGTGTTTTCTCGGGCCGCCTAAGCGGCAAGAATCAAGAGGAAAGGAGAACTTTTGGAGGGCGTTCAAGCCGATAGCGCAAACTGCGGGGCGAACCTCCGGCAAAGGGTACGGGCTGCCGGAGAACGGTCAGGCTTTGGGAAACAAACGGAACCCTGAGGTGGTCCATGGTCTCGTGGGTATGATTGCCAGCATCATGATGCACTGATGATGTCTCTGGCTCTTCGTCAAAATCGTGGGTGTGTCCATGCGCACCATGACTGTCCGTTTGGCCGTCAGACTGCGATTCCCAATCGCCTGCCAGCTCAGCCACACCGTGAGAGAAAGACTCGCCAATCACCGACATTGATAGGCCCGCCAATGCAAACAGCATGACGAGTGTCGGAAGCAGTTTTCTCTGGTGGATGGCTGAAATCATAAATCTAATGGGAAGAGTCTGTGGTTGGATTTCATTGAGGACAGAGAATACCACCCCTCCCAAGGGTGATAGGCATTAAACATGGTAAATGATCGCGAACATCGAATACATGAGCGCAAAACTTTGCCCAGCTCTCTGATAGCTTGCATCCCAAATGGGCGGTTCAATGACTGATCACTGATGCTGACTTTGGGAGGTTGACCACCACCGAAAAGCCGCGCTCCGGGATCGTGGGAAAACGCAGTGTTCCACCATAACGCTCGACAATTTCCCGAACAATTGCCAGCCCAAGGCCATGGCCCGGCGTCTGCTCGTCTAGCCGCAATCCCCGTTGACCCAGCTTGCTGATTTCAGCGTCTGCGACGCCGGGGCCATCGTCTATGACACCCATTTGCAGTGTTCCGGAGCGTTGAACGAGTGACAGTTCCACACAGTGATCTGACCATTTGCCGGCGTTGTCCAGGAGATTGCCCATAATTTCATTTAGGTCGTGTTCCTCGATCGGCCAGCGGGCGTCCTCCGGCAGAGAACTCGACAGTTCAAAGGACTTTTCCGGGTAGAGCCGCCCCAGCATCCAGAGTAGATCCCGCGCCTGTTTCAGCGGGTAAGCGCTTTTCCCAACCTGTGGTCCTGCAAAGCGACTTCGGCGCATCTCGGCTTCAAGCTGTTTGTCGATGTCATTGAGTCTCGCGGTCATCTGAAGGCGGAGATCGTTGGAAAGCGGACGACTAGTGTCTTCAAGTATCTGCCGGACCGCCGCAATGGGGGTCTTGACGCTGTGAGACAGATTCGCCAGCGCATCCCTTGATCGTTCCAGGCGTTGATCCAGCGAGTCGAGTAATTGGTTGAGCTGTTGAACCAGCGGTCGAAATTCCTCAGGTGCCTGGACGTGAATCCGGGAAACCTTGCCATCCTGAAGTCGCTTAAGCGTGGCCTTCAGCTCGACGACAGGGCGCATGGACAGATTGATACCGAACCAGATCACAACGACCAACAGCAGAATCAGTAAAATAGAGACGATGGCTGTCCACGCGTGCAGCTCTGCCTGGCTGCGTTTCAGTGCGCCAAGATCCTCGGACACGATCACAACAATCGGCGTATCGCCGATCTGGAACGACTTTCGATACGCAAGAATGTTCTTTGGGCCCTCGACTGTATCCGCATCCCGAACACGAACGGTTCCATCCTTTGCTGATTCAATCAACGACGTTAACACCGGTGCCCAGGAATCCGGGGAAATGATCGTTCTGGACGGAGAATGTATGGCGAAGGCGTGGTGAAAGACTTCCTGAAAGTAGTCACCGGTCTGGAGGCTGTCCAATTGACCGCCAGAATCAAGAATCTGGTGTTCCAGAAATGCGACCTCATCTTTCAGACGTGTCTCGACGAATTCCCGGGACATCCGGTCCAGTAAGAGGCCGTGAACCAGCCATGCAAGCCCCATTAACGCAATGCCGGCTGGCAGTAGCAATAAAAGTAAGGTGCCTTTGACGGATTTGGGCTTGCTAAACAGCGTCATTGAAGAGATATCCCTGACCGCGACGAGTTGCAATGGTGTCGTTGCCGACCAGTTTCCGCAATCGGCGAATGTAAGCTTCAATCACGTTTTCGTTAGGGGTATCGTTCAGGTTGTACAACTGCTCCATTAGCTGCTCTTTCGAGAACACATGGCCGGGACGGCTCATCAGGCAGCGCAGTAGGCGAAATTCCGTGCCGGTGAGGCTGTGCTCCGTGCCATCTTCCGATTTCAGGCTTTGACGATTTTCATCTAATTCGAAGCGTCCGGCTTTTACCATTGAATGAATACGGCCTTCGCTTCGACGCACAATGGCGTTGAGCCGGGCGATGAGTTCTTCGGTCTGAAAGGGTTTTGCAAGGTAGTCATCCGCTCCAGCTTTAAGGCCTTCCACCTTGTCGTGCCAGTCGCCTCTGGCGGTCAGAATAAGAACCGGGCAGCCTATCTGATGGGTTCTCCATTTCCTCAAAACGTCTAACCCGTTGCCATCGGGTAGGCCAAGATCAAGAATAACGGCTCGATAGTCCTCCTGCTCGCCCAGAATCGCAGCCTCTTTGGCGGTGTAGGTCGTATCAACGCTGAACCCTGCCTTTTCAAGCTGACCACTTAATCCGTCAGCCAGCAAACGGTCATCTTCAACGAGCAGTAATCGCATCGGACATTCCTTCTCTGAGCCAAGTAATAGCTTTGGAGTGTCGCTGATCAACCTGAATTCAGCCTGAATGGCAAATTAGTTCAATATTTTCAGCAAGAATTCAGGTTAATGCGCGATGGTGTGATTCGTATTCTGGCATCGCTCTTTGTTCAGAGCCAACCGACGCCGGGATTTCCGGCCACTTTATCAATGGAGAAGACAAGATGAATGCATCCAAGTTGATTGTTGCAGCCGCGGCCATGTCGATGTCCGCAGTGACCCTCGCCGCCGGTGCTCATGGCGGTGGTCATGGCGCCAGCAGCGGCGAACCGGGTAAAGCCTCGGAGGCCTCTCGCACTATCACAGTGGAAATGTACGACAACTACTACGAGCCCGAAGAAATCAGTGTAAAGCCTGGCGAAACCGTTCGCTTCGTGGTGGAGAACAAAGGAAACCTCGTGCATGAATTCAATGTGGGCACTCCCGACATGCACGACGCTCACCAAGAGGAAATGATGATGATGGTTGAGCATGGCGTGATCCAGGGCGGCAAGCTGAACCACGACATGATGAATATGGATATGGGCAATGGCCATTCCATGAAGCATGACGACCCGAACAGTGTGTTGCTGGAACCCGGCCAAAGCAAAGAAATAATTTGGAAGTTTTCTGATAAAAGCAATATCGAATTCGCCTGCAACGTGCCAGGCCACTATCAGGCCGGTATGTACGGTGAGGTCAATTTCGAGTAAATCGCTTGGCGGAAGTCCGCGATCAGCGGGGCTGAGACACGTTTCTTGGCCCGGCTTCAATGACGTGTAGTTTGGAGTAAAACAGATGAAAACACGCTTTTTGACAGGGCTTTTGAGCCTGCTGATGCCAGCCTTGGTTATGGCCGGTGAGTACGACCTTACGGTCGACCGGGTAAAAATTGATACCGGCGATTTTGTGAAGGAAGGCATCGGATACAACGGCGCATCCCCGGGGCCGGTTATGCGCTTCAAGGAAGGCGAAAACGTCAAGATCAATGTGACCAATAACCTGGATGAGATGACGTCTATTCACTGGCACGGCCTGATCCTTCCTTTTAACCAGGACGGTGTGCCCGGTATCAGCTTCCCGGGCATCAAGCCGGGTGAAACCTTCACCTATGAATTTCCTATCCAGCAAGCGGGCACTTACTGGTTCCACAGCCACTCTGGATTCCAGGAGCCGGACGGCGCCTATGGTGCCATTGTCATCGAGCCCGAGGGCCGTGAGCCATTCCGCTACGATCGTGAATACGTGGTGCAGTTGACTGATAAGCACCCCCATTCCGGTGACCGCATCATGCGCAACCTGAAAATGATGCCGGATTACTACAACCGCGAGCAGCAAACCGTCGGCGAGTTTTTCTCGGACGTGTCAAAAAATGGCCTGATGAACACCGTCAGTGACCGTATGGCCTGGGGTGGCATGCGGATGATGAAGGCAGACGTTGAAGACGTGCAGGGCTTTACGGGCCTGATCAACGGCAAAGGTCCGGACCAGAACTGGACGGGACTCTTTGAGCCGGGCGAACGCATTCGGCTGCGATTCATCAACTCTTCCGCGATGACCTACTTTGACATCCGGATTCCGGGTTTGGATATGACGGTTGTCCAGGCTGATGGCAACAATGTTCAGCCGGTTAATGTAGACGAATTCCGGATTGGTGTGGCGGAAACCTACGATGTAATCGTGCGTCCGAAAGATGAGCAGGCCTACACCATATTCGCCGAATCCATGGGGCGTTCGGGCTATGCCAGAGCAACACTGGCCCCAGAAGAGGGTATGGAAGCGGCTGTACCGCAACTGCGTGAACCGGCCCGCCTGACTATGGCCGACATGAGCGGTATGCATGGCATGGACCATGGCAGCATGGCCGGAATGGATCATGGCGACATGGATATGAGCAGCTCAGAAGGGATGGGCGGAATGGACCATTCTTCGATGGAGGGAATGGATCACTCGAATATGCAAGGAATGGATCATTCCGACATGGAAGGCATGGATCACGGTTCCATGGCGATGGGTAAAAAAGAAGGTCCAAGCGATCCCTTCTACGCCAAGGGTAGTGGCCTCGTACCTACCGCAGCCAATGGCGGTAAGTTCTTGTCCTACGCTGACCTGAAGGCTCAGGACCCGTTGTATGAAGACCGCGAACCGACCCGGGAAATTGAGCTTCGTTTGACCGGCAATATGGAGCGGTATACCTGGAGCATTAATGGCGTCAAGTACGAAGACGCAGACCCAATTCGTCTCAAATACGGTGAGCGAGTTCGCTTCAAGTTTGTCAACGAGACCATGATGACTCACCCCATGCACCTTCACGGAATGTGGTCCATCCTCGATGTTGGTGCAGACCAGTGGAATCCGATCAAGCACACGGTCAGTGTGCAGCCAGGCACCACCGTTTACATGGAAACCGAGGTTGACGAGCCCGGCCAGTGGGCGTTCCACTGCCACCTTTCTTATCACGCGGCCGCTGGCATGTTCCGCAAGGTGATTGTTGAAGGTGGGCCAGAGTCGAAGCAGGCCCAAACAGACGTGATTGCCGAAGATGGAGGTGAGGTATGAGCTGTGTTCGATCACTTGTCGCAGTCAGTTTGCTTGCCTCTATTGGTGTCTCAACGGCGGTGACAGCTCAGGAAATGATCTCCGACACCACCGCTCGTAAGCAGCCGCTCACAACCTGGGGTGTTCAATTCGAGGAATTTGAGTACCGCTACAGCGACGATGACGAGGAGCTGGGCGTCTGGAATGCGGATGCCTTCTATGGCACTGACGATTTTAAAGTCCGGTTGCTCACAACCGGCGAATACGAAATAGAGGAGCAGGCCTACGAAACGCTGGAAAACCAGTTGGTCGGCCAGATCCCCATTTCCAAGTTCTTCGACGCCAAAGCGGGCGTGCGTTTCGATACTCCGGAAGGGCCGGACCGGACATACGCCGTTCTCGGTGTCGCCGGCCTGGCGCCCCAATGGTTTGAGATCGATGCAAACCTGTACATCAGCAACGATGGTGATACGTCAGCCGAACTGGACGCTGAGTACGAATTGCTGTTCACCAATTACTGGATCCTGGCGGCAACTCTGGATGCCTCTGTAGCGTTCAGTGAGGATGAAGAGATTGGTGTCGGCAAAGGATTGGTTTCCACCGAAACCGGCCTCCGGCTCAGCTACGACCTGATAGACCGTGCGTTCTCGCCTTATGTGGGTGTGGTGCACGAGCGTAAGTATGGCGATAGTGCCGACCTGGCCGAGGCGAGCGGCGGCGGCACAGAAGATTGGTTTGCCGTAATCGGCGCTCGAATCGCATTCTGATGCTGAAGGGCCATGGGAAACCCATGGCCTTTTTTCGTCTATGATTTGATGTAACTCAAATCCACCGAAAGCATGTGTCCATTTTCAGTCGCAGTTCAGGTTGAAGTGTTTTGATACAGGGAGAAGTCATCAGGAAGAGAGGTGTCACCCCATGACCAAAGCACACAAAGCAACCAACCAGGAGCAGTTTTTGTTGCGCCGAAAAATGACCGTCGAGGGGCTTGGAGAGGATCAGTGGGAGGGACTCATCCACGATCTGAATCACCACCCCTGCGTTGATTTCGCCGAGCGTAGGCCAAATGGCACATTGCAGGTGACGTACGATGGAACCCACTGGTCCGTCGATGAATTACTGGAACTGATCAAGGCCTACGGTGGCCGATTAAAATCCGGATGGTGGACCCGGCGCAAACTGGCCTGGTACCGGTTTACCGACGACAACGTCCGAGCTAATGCCAAGCATGAGCCATTCTGCTGCTCGAAAATTCCACCCATGAAAAAATGACAGGAGGTTGAATGAGTCGGGAACAAGACCGAACCACTCGTTACCAGGAAGGCAGTCTTACTCTCCCGGGAACCGTTATGCTGGGTACCGGCGTCATGATTGGCGCCGGTATCTTCGCTTTGACCGGGCAGATGGCGCAGATGACCGGAGTTCTTTTCCCATTGGCGTTTCTCGCTGCCGCGGTGATCGTCGGCTTCAGCGCTTACTCGTACATCAAAATCTCCAATGCCTACCCATCAGCCGGGGGCATTGGCATGTACCTGCACAAAGCTTATGGCAACCGGCTACCGACCGCGTTTAATGCTTTGCTGATGTATTTTTCGATGGTGATCGCCCAGAGCTTTCTTGCGCGCACCTTCGGTTCCTACACCATGCAACTTTTCGGCGGGGATGACAGTGGCCGCATGGTGCCTATTCTCGGCGTGGGGCTCATTCTGGCGGCCTTTCTGATCAACCTGCTGGGCAATCGGATGATTCAGGGGGTGGCTTCCTTTATAGGGATCCTGAAAATCGGCGGCATATTGATTTTCGGTTTGGTCGGGGTCTGGATTGCTGACTCGATCTCGGTTGATTTTTCCGATCCGGGAGAAACAGGAACGATTGGTAATTTTCTCGGTGCGACCGCACTGGGCATCTTGGCGTTCAAGGGCTTTACCACCATTACGAACAGCGGCTCGGAAGTCATCGACCCCAAGCGGAATGTAGGGCGAGCTATCATTATTTCCATCGCAGCCTGCGTGGTGATCTACACCCTGGTCGGTTTTGCCGTTGCCAGCAATCTGTCCCTGGCGGAAATCATCAAGACGCAGGACTACTCCCTCGCGGCCGCTGCGCGCCCCGCATTGGGCGAGTATGGCGTCTGGTTTACCGTTGCCATTGCGATGATGGCCACCGCCGGAGGCATTCTGGCCAGTATTTTCGCCGTCTCACGCATGTTGGCCATGCTGACTGAAATGAAGCTGGTCCCCCACAGCCATTTCGGCATGCCGGGAAGCATCCAGAAGCACACGCTGGTTTATACCGTGGTGCTTGGTCTTATCCTCACGGCCTTCTTCGACCTATCCCGAATTGCAGCGCTGGGCATCATTTTTTACCTGATCATGGACATTGCTATCCATTGGGGCGTTCTGCGCTATTTGCGGAAGGATGTGAAGGCCAGTGTGTGGGTGCCTACGATGGCAATTGTTCTGGATTTGCTCGCTCTTGGTGGCTTCGTTTGGGTCAAACTGAATACTGACCCGTTTGTGATCGGCGTAGCGGTTGTCACCATGGCTGTGATTGCCGTGGCTGAACAGGTTTTTCTTAAAAGGGCCGCCAATGCTGGGCAGCTAGGGCAGGAGGAATCTCATGCTCATCATCACTGAATACCAGAATTCGACAGGGAGAGCACTACCATGATGAACAATGACATGTTTGGAAACACCATGTGGGCCGGGCACTGGTTGTGGATGCTGGTGATCGCCATTGTGGTGGTGATTCCGGCTTGGCGTATCTGCCAGCGAACAGGTTACCCGGGGTGGTTGGGCGGGTTGATACTCATCCCCATCGTCAACCTTGTTCTACTCTACTTCATCGCATTTGCAGACTGGCCCTCCGACAAAACAGGAGATCGCAATGGCTGAGCACCATCACGCCCATGATCACCACACCGATAAAGAACCTGGCGAGCACACCGCCAAGGATCCAGTTTGCGGCATGGCAGTGGATCCGCATACCGCGGAACACCGCAGCCAGCATGGCGGCAAAACCTGGTACTTCTGCTCTTCACGCTGCCAGTCAAGGTTTGACGAGGATCCGGAACACTACCTCAGTGGAGAACAGAAGCCGGAAGAAACCGTGGCTCCGGGCACAATGTACACCTGTCCGATGCATCCGGAAATTCGCCAGCAAGGCCCCGGAGATTGCCCCATTTGCGGCATGGCCCTGGAGCCCGAGCAGGTAAGCCTGGACGACGGGCCTTCGGAAGAACTCAAAGACATGACCCGCCGATTCTGGATCGGCCTGGTGTTGGCTCTGCCGGTGCTGGTGCTGGAAATGGGTGGGCACCTTACCGGGCTTGATCACATCATTGCCCCGCAAATGTCTAATTGGATTCAACTGGTGTTGGCAACGCCTGTGGTGCTCTGGTGCGGTTGGCCCTTCTTCGTCCGGGGTTGGAAATCCGTGGTTAGCCGTAACTTGAACATGTTTACGCTCATTGCCATTGGTACCGGCGTCGCGCTGATCTACAGCCTGGTGGCAACCCTGGCGCCGCAGACCTTCCCAGGCGCCTTCCGGCAGGAAGACGGGTCGGTCGCCGTCTACTTCGAGGCGGCTGCTGTCATCGTGGTGCTGGTGCTGCTGGGGCAGGTGCTGGAATTGCGCGCCCGAGAAAAAACCTCCGGCGCCATCAAAGCTCTGTTGGATCTGGCGCCCGCCACAGCCAGGAAGCTGGATGATGATGGCAGTGAGTCTGATGTGTCGCTGGATCAGGTAAAGGTTGGTGACCGTCTCCGAGTGCGCCCTGGAGACAAGGTGCCGCTGGATGGCGAAGTGCTTGAAGGCAGTTCTAACGTGGATGAGTCCATGGTGACCGGTGAGCCCCTGGCGGTTAGTAAGAAATCCGGCGATGAGGTGATCGGCGGCAGCATCAACCAGCAGGGCAGTTTCATCATGCGCGCCGACAAGGTTGGCCGCGATACCATGCTGTCCCAGATCGTTCAGATGGTGGCCAGCGCCCAGCGTAGCCGAGCACCGATCCAGGGGCTGGCTGACAAGGTAGCAGGCTGGTTTGTGCCTGCAGTTATTGTGATTGCTATTGTCGCCTTTATTGCTTGGTCCTTCTTTGGACCCGCACCGCCTATGGCGTTCGGGCTGATTGCAGCGGTCAGTGTTCTGATCATTGCCTGCCCTTGCGCACTTGGCCTGGCGACGCCCATGTCCATCATGGTGGGTGTCGGACGCGGTGCCCAGAGTGGCGTGCTCATTCGCGATGCGGAAGCTCTGGAACGTATGGAGAAGGTGGACACCGTGGTGGTGGATAAAACCGGCACGCTGACAGAGGGCAAGCCGCAAGTCACCCGGCTTGTCGCGGCCAACGGGTTCGATGACAGTAGTCTCATGCGTTATGCAGGCGGCCTGGAGAAAGGCAGTGAGCACCCACTGGCTCACGCCATACTCGATAGAGCCAAGGGCATGGACCTGAAGCTTCCGGATGCGGAAGACTTTGACTCTCCGAATGGTAAAGGGGTTGCCGGTCGAATAGACGGCAAGCGGGTGCTACTTGGTAACCGCCTTCTCATGGAGTCGGAAAATGTCGACACCACGCGATTTGACGACGACGCCGACCAGCTCCGAAAAGATGGTGCTACCGTGATTTTTGCTGCTGTCGACGGAAACGTCGCAGGGTTGCTGGCGATTGCCGATCCGGTCAAGGAAACCACCGAAGCCGCTATTTCCGCGCTGCAAAAAGACGGCATCCGGGTGGTCATGCTGACCGGCGATAACCGCACTTCAGCTGAAGCAGTTGCCCGAAAACTGCATATCGACGAAGTGGAAGCGGAAGTCCTGCCGGAAGATAAGGGCAAGATCGTCCAGCGCCTGAAAGACGAAGGCCGTGTTGTCGTGATGGCGGGTGACGGCGTAAACGATGCGCCTGCACTGGCAACGGCGGATGTCGGTGTGGCCATGGGCACCGGGACCGATGTCGCCATCGAAAGCGCCGGCATTACGCTGCTACGCGGCGACCTGATGGGCATTGTCGAGGCGCGCCGTTTGTCTCTGGCGACCATGCGCAATATCCGTCAGAACCTGTTTTTCGCCTTCGTTTACAACTCCGCCGGTGTTCCGATAGCGGCAGGGGTTTTGTACCCGTTTTTCGGGATACTGCTGTCGCCCATTTTTGCAGCGGCCGCCATGTCGCTGTCCTCGGTCAGCGTGATCGTGAATGCGCTGCGTTTGAGGGTGGTGAAACTCGGGTCAAAGCAATGAACTTCTGAATCATTGGAGGTAGCTATGTCATACACGATCGATCGAGTTATCAAAGATGTCGATTTCGAGGACGTGGACAGAAGAGCGCGTCAGGCCCTCACTGATCACGGGTTCGGTGTGCTGACAGAAATTGATGTCAAAGCCACCATGAAGAAAAAGCTGGACAAGGATATGTTGGCCTATCGGATTCTGGGGGCCTGCAATCCTGGCATGGCCTGGGAAGCCATTGGTGTGGAGCCTCGCGTGGGTGCCATGCTGCCTTGTAACGTTATTCTTCGAGAGGTTTCGGAGGGTATTGAGGTGAGTGCAGTGGATCCAGTGGCTTCCATGAGCGCCATCGATAATGACGAGCTCAAGCAGGTTGCTGGGAAGGTCAGGGATATGCTCTCTGAGGTTGTCGAATCGATCTGAAGCCAGTAGAGGCGTCGATTTGCTGGAGTGCCTCCGGTTTACAATGGGTAAGCAAACTAGCCAGGCGAGCCCCTAGCCCAGCTGAACACTGGAAATGCAAATAGGACTTCTAATTTGATGACGGGATATCTACTGGATGTCAGTCATACTTTGGAGAAGCAAAAAGGGAAAAGATATGGATATAAAGACCTTTGGACAACTGATCGACTGGACGCGCGATCTGCACTCACATCTGGCGAGCTGCCTGTCCCATTGCGCAACAAAGCACGAAGAAGAACGGGCCCGTGCGCTGTTGGATTATCTGGCAACTCATGAATCGGAAATAGAGCGGATCGTGAACGAGTTTGAGCACCAAGGGGATAAGAAGGCACTGGAAACTAGGGTGTACGACTACCTGTCCCATAATCCGATCAAAACTCATCGAACCTGTGACGAGCCTTACGCGAAGCTTGATTTTGATGGTATCTGCCGGGAGGTGTTCGACTTTCATGATCAGATTATTGATCTCTACAAAACGCTGATTGGAAAAGCCGAAATTCCAGAAGCAAAAGAGCTGTTCGAATCTCTTTTGGCGATGGAGGAAAATGAGTCGATGAGACTGGCTCGTCAGGTTGGCCGAATGCAGGATCTATGAGATCCGAGCACTTTTGCTGACGGCTTAATCCCTTTGAATGTTTCCAATTGAGGCTCACCTTCACACCTCAAAGACGGGCGCAAAGCCACCTCCCGGCGTTCGAAAGTTGGTGGCCTGGCCCTGGTACACACGGGCAGCGGCAAGCAGATGTTGCCCGGCATAGGTGTACAAACGGATATCGACCTTTCTGGTGGTGACCGTGCCATCCACTCTCAGGGTGCGTTCTCCGGCGGGAACGAAGTTCTGCGCGATGTAATCACCCTTCAGGATCTCTTCGAAAACGCGGCGGGTTAGTTTTTCGCCCCGATAGACGCCCTTGCTGCCATGGCCCGCTACCGGTTTGAAAAACAGTTTACGCCGGTTGCTCCACAACTCCGCCTCATCACTTGCTGAAACCAGCCGGGTCTTCGGTACAGCTCTATCCAGAAATCCTGCCTCGGTTTCACTCAGGCCCCAGTCGCGCAGGGTTTGGGCATCAGATAGCAGGATCAGGTTCCGTTTGTCGGCCATCAGCGCATGGGCGCGTGGATTGGGCGTGACGACCGCCGCGCCGTCGAGGTAGGCGCGCCTCAGCGCCCCAAGAGCCGGGGCCTCCAAGCCAAAATCCACCAAGCGGTTGTACACCATGTCGATAGGCTTGCCGTGGGCGCTCAGAGCGCCATCAACATACTCAAGCTCCGATGGGTCGAGGATCAAGGTCTCAATGCCTCTGGCCTGGAATAACTGCTGGGCCAGTTGGAATTCCGGGAACATAAACTGGGATTCAGGGGCATCGTCCACAATGGCCAGGCAACCGGGCGTCGAGTCGCCACCTTGCCGTTGCCACTCCTGCTGGAACATGGCAAACACCGCGTCCTCGAACCCATCCAGTGCACGGTTGGTGCCAGCGGTCTGCTGGGACGGGTCACAGCATCGGTGTTGAGCCCGGGCCAATACCGTGTTCAGAAATGCGCCGCCGGCGTTGGTGTTGATTTCGATCAGCTGAGGCCCGTTCTCGCCCAGGTGAAAGTCGTAGCCCATGAAGGCCCCGATGGGGCCTGGATCAAAACCGGCGATGTCCGGCGCCCAGGATAGAGCCCTTTCGCGGTAGGACGGAAGCTCGGTAGCCGATTCGATCGCCTGGACGATCCGCTCCATCGTTGCGATGTCCGCCTGGGGTACAAAAACCGGCGTGTTTGAAAAAAAGTGGTGGAGCTCGGGAGCCGCCGACAGTTCATGCCCGGCCTCTGAAAACTGCTTTTTGAGGCTGTCGGTGAGCGCTTTTCGGTCAAGAGTGATGCAATAACACTGCCGGTTGAGCCGGTCGGCGCGGGATTTGGGTGTCCGCTGGTTTCCCCGGGGTACGTCTTGCATTGGTCGTCCATGGTCATTGTGAATCGTTCGACCTTGATTCTGGTCAAACGAATGCATGTTACGCAACTGTTTTCAGGCCTGTTTCAGCTTGGTGTGGTGGACTGATCGATAATAACCATATCTGAGTTTTCTCAAAAAGGACCCGCTCATGGATCGACGCTTCAAAATCACCTTGGCAATATTTGCCGTTATCGCACTGGTCTTACTCTGGGGAGAACACAAGGTTCATCTGCTTGGCGCTTTGCCTTGGCTGATACTGCTTGCCTGCCCACTGATCCACATCTTTATGCATGGTGGGCACGGCGGACATGGAGGGCATCGCCATCAAGTAGAGCAATCTGGCAAAAGCGTAGAACGGCGTGATGACTAGTGGCACTTCGGATTATGGCCTTTGGAGCCTGGTGGTTTTGAATTCAGCGATTTTCATCTTCTTCGCCTTCAGTTTCTTCAAACCACAGACCCGCCGGGACTGGCGTTCGTTTGGTGCCTTCAGCGCGTTTCTGGTGGCACTGTTCACCGAGATGTACGGGTTCCCGCTGACGCTCTACTTCCTCTCCGGCTGGCTGCAGAGCCAGTATCCCGACGTTAACTGGTTGGCTCACGACAGTGGCCACTTGCTGGAAATGCTGTTTGGTTGGAAGGGGTCCCCACACTTTGGGCCGTTTCATCTCTTGAGCACAGTGTTTATTGGCCTCGGGTTTTATCTGATTGCGGCTGGCTGGCGTACCCTGTATGCCGCGCAAAAGGCAGGGCAGTTGGCCGCAACCGGCCTGTATGCCCACGTTCGCCACCCCCAGTATTCCGGCTTCGTGCTCATCATGTTCGGTTTTCTCCTGCAGTGGCCAACGCTGCTGACGCTGGCCATGTTCCCGGTGCTGGTGTGGATGTACTCGCGCCTGTCTATTCACGAGGAGCGTGAAACAGAAAAAGCGTTCGGCTCCGATTGGCGGGCCTATGCAGCCAGAACTCCCCGTTTTATTCCGCAATTGAGGAATTTGAGGCGCAAGGAAATCGAGGAACAAGAATGATGCATGTGGTAACTATCTCAGCAGGCGTTCTTGCTGTCGCACTAATCAGCGGCTGCGGTAAACAGACGGTGGATGACCGCTGGTACACACAGGCCCAGGTCGAACGCGGCGCAGTGGTCTTCGACGACAACTGCGCAAGCTGCCATGGCGGAAATGCCCAAGGCGCTTTCAATTGGAAAAAGACCCTGAAGGATGGCTCCTATCCGCCGCCACCGCTCAACGGAACAGGCCATGCCTGGCACCATTCCTTCGACACGCTGATGGGTACAATTAGTCAAGGTGGCGCCCCCATGGGTGGGAAAATGCCGGCCTTCGCAGACGAGCTCTCCAGGGACGATCAAAAAGCCGCTATCGCCTATTTCCAAAGCAAATGGGAAAAGCGGATCTACGAAGCATGGTCTGAAAGGAGTGGGCTCTGATACTCAGTTGTTCAGGCAATAAAATGAAACCGACCCCGATACTTACAGGGTCGGTTCTTATTTCTCTCAACTTATAATCTTCGATTCATGAGTGCTTGTGGCTCATCGTTTCTACATTCTGTTCACTGTGCTGATTGTGTTCGGTATTTATTTTACTTGAATTCTTTTTCGTTCTAGCATGCTCTTTGAAATTTTTTGTAAATCGGATTTCGACCGTTTTGTTCGGATAAGTGCGAGCCTCATTAATACGGTCTGCCAAGCCTGAGTTGGCCGAAGCCATTGTTGAAAAAAAAGCTGCGATTGCTGTGATTACCATTACTTTTTTCATGACCTTTCCCCTTTAACCTTAAAATCAGTTGATTATTTCAGCCTGAGTTCAGGTTCGTATGGTTAGATTGTTAACGTCTCCATGAGTTAACTTGGCCGCAGGGTTATCCTGCGGTATTTTTCTCTGCCTTTTCCAGTGCCTTGTGGTAGGCCCGACCCACTTCAGTCGTAATCATTTCCACGCGAGCCTCCATCCCAGGCTCGGACATGCTGTAACGTGTCATTCGCTTGTGTAGGCGTTTCATTTCGTCATTGTTGAGAATGTTTTCTAAGGAGCCCTTACCTTTAGACTGATCATGCGTGGCTTTCATATTCTCATCTGGTGACACGTTGCCAGCAAATGTATATGTTGAGAGAGCAATTGTTGCGGTAAATAAAAGTATGTTCTTCATAATCGAAACCTCCTATTTGGTTGTCGATTATATTTAACCATTGGTTTCTGAAATGGTCCTGAAAAAGAAAAAATAAATATAACTTTAAATTTACAGGTGGGTGGATTAAAAAAAGATGGACAGAAAAACGTTATAAAGATACGGGTTATGGACTTACCTCGGCACCATGGGCACTATCTTTACGGCGGCGCCTGCAATTTGCTCCGCCAATCACAATGTATGAACTGGCTGTAATTAACTCGGCAGCTCTGGAGGAAAGCTCTGGCTCGAATGTTCGCTTTTGTTTAGCTGAGTTCAGAGGATGCCCTGGTCGCAAAGCGAACATTCGAAGTAGCGCCCGGAGCGCCCGGAGCGCCCGGAGCGCCAATTTTCAGCCGTAAAAGGTTACGGATAGTAGAGACTGAAAGCCAGCTACTGCGCCGTTTTCACAAACGTCAGCCTATCAAACTCGTCAGATACTAAGCGTCTGTTAAACAGAAGTATTTGAAGGCTTCTCGATCACTCTACCTTTAGATTTTGCTGGTATTGCAGCATTTGCTCCATCATCAGCTGCATTTGATCCATGCGCTCCTGCATCATCTGAATTTGTTGATCGGTCGTCAGGCCACCACCATCTTTTGGTTTACCACCATTCATCATGTGCTTGCCTCCCATCATGCCCTGTTGTCCCCGCATCATGCCGGGGCCCATCATACCGTGATGCATAAAATCCATTTGCTCTTGCATCGCCTCCCTGTGTTCTCGCATCAATCGTTGTCGTTCTTGCGGTGAAGCTTCATCAGGAATGCGTTTCATCAGCTGGTTCATGTGGGACCAGTTCTGGTGCATCTGCTGCATTTGCTCCTGATCCATCATCATGCCAGGACCATGCCCTTGCCATGAGCCTTGATCACCATGCGCTAGTACGAATGCTGGAAAACCCAACAGCGCAGCGGTTGCTATCAGTCCTTTAATTGAAATCATAAAATTCTCCCCTGAAAGTGAGATGCTCACTCCATCCCGCTTTTAATTGTAGATCTTTATCCAGATAGGCACCGATTTTTTGCGACGAGAGTAAACCAGCTATTGACCCTGTAGTGACTACAGGGTTTTAAATTACGGAACTTCTGCGAGAACCGGAGCCCCAAAAAAATGAGCACCCCCTGCAATGGACAGTGTGGCAGCGAAGATGCTGTCGTAAGCAATGAGTTTAAGAGCCCCGTCACCGCCAAAATAGGCAGTCAGTTCAGCACCTACACCGTGCCAAAAATGGATTGCCCTTCAGAAGAGCGAATGATTCGAATGGCGCTCACGGGCTTTGACAACATTCAATCACTCTCATTCGACCTATCGAATCGAAAGCTGGAAATTATCCATCAGGGCGAAACCGGACCAATTACCAGCAAACTGGAAACCCTGGGGCTGGGCGCTTCCTTGCAGAAGTCAGAAGAGGCCAGCGCTGAGTCCGTCAGAGCGGCTGAATCGTCTAAAACCAACGAAAGCGAAGAATCCGGCACTTTATGGATACTGCTGGCAATCAACGCTCTGATGTTTCTGGTCGAGATGACGATGGGCCTGATCGCCCAGTCTGCTGGCCTGATTGCAGACTCGCTAGACATGCTTGCCGATGCCGCCGTCTACGGTCTCGCGCTTTACGCCGTTGGGCACGGCATCAAAATGCAGGTCAGAGCTGCGCATGTTGCCGGCATTCTCCAACTGATCCTTGCCGCCGGTGTACTGGTTGAAGTCGGCCGGCGTTTTCTGTTCGGTAGTGACCCTCAGTCGTTAATGATGATGACCGTTGCCTCTGTTGCTCTTATTGCGAATATCAGTTGCCTTCTTCTGATCGCAAAACACCGTGAGGGCGGTGCTCACATGAAAGCCAGCTGGATATTTTCAGCCAACGACGTGGTCATCAACCTGGGAGTAATACTTGCGGGACTGCTCGTTGCCTGGACCGGGTCCAACTACCCAGATCTGATTATTGGAGGAATTGTTGGTGCCATCGTATTGATGGGTGCCAAACGCATACTGGCACTGAAAAGCTGAACCTTTCGGGGTCAGGTGGTCGATACTTGGCCGTCGTTTGCCATTCATGGGGAGTGAACATCAATGCACAGTGAATTGAAGGCGTCCTATCTTACGGAGCTTGAAGCGGCACGCGTTGCGGAATGGGCGGGCGATTTCCAAACAGCCTTCACTCACCTTGAGCGAGCCCATATCCTCAGCCAGAAATTTGCTCTGGCGCACACTGCAACCCATCTGCGAATGCTCAGACTAGGGTGGCGGACAAGAGACGTTCGTGAAGTGCTGGGGCAGTCTATTCGAACCATTGCCGCCCTGGTCTTTTCCCGAATTTGGGTTCCGGTCGGAAACACCGGTCGTGCCAACGTCAGCGCGTTTGCACCCATGCCGGTGCCCGAAGACTTGGCAGAGATACTGGGAAAAAGCGCGGTCAGTATGGTTGCTCACAACGTACCGAAGAATCGGCGGCTCCCTTGACCCTATAGTTGCTACAGGGTTCATAACTAGACCAACATCGTTGTTGATCATTGATAGAGGCAAAAATGCACGATCACAGTCACGGTCACGACCACAGCCATCATTTCGACACCCATAACCGCTCCTTTGCGATTGCTGTGTTCCTCAACATCCTGTTTGTCGTCATCGAAGCGGTGTACGGGGTCATATCCGGCTCGCTGGCGCTGCTTGCCGATGCCGGCCACAACCTCAGCGATGTTATGGGGTTGATCATGGCCTGGGCAGCCAGTTGGCTGGCCAGCAAAGCGGCAACCAACGCAAAGACCTATGGCCTGAAGAAAACCACGATTCTGGCGGCCCTGTTTAACGCTCTGATTCTGATCGCCGCTGTCGGTGGCATTACCTGGGAAGCCCTTCAGCGCCTGACAGATCCTGCCGACGTCGCTGGTCTGACCGTGGTGATCGTGGCTGGCATTGGCGTACTGATCAACGGCGCAACCATGATGCTCTTTCTCAAAGGGCAGAAAGGGGACATCAATATCCGGGGCGCTTTCTTGCATATGGCCGCAGATACCGCAGTGTCGGTCGGCGTCGTGATCTCCGGCACGATACTGATGTTCACCAACCTGACCTGGATTGATCCAATTGTGAGTCTCGTTATTGCCGTTGTGATCTTTGTGGGCACCTGGCAGTTACTGAAGGACTCCGTAAACCTGGCGGTGGATGCTGTTCCCAAGGGGATTGATCCTTCGGCTGTCCATGAGCGTCTTGAACGATTGCCAGGAGTAATATCGGCCCATCACCTACACATCTGGGCCCTGAGTACCACCGAAAACGCGCTAACCGTTCACCTAGTGAAACCCGACCCCGAGAGTGACGACCAGGTGATCAGTGAGGCCGCTGAAATGCTGAATCAGCACTTTGGAATCCAGCATACGACCGTTCAGTGGGAGCGTTGTGAGGGCCAGTGCCCAAATACATTGCTTTGCTGAATATTGGAAAGATGTGGCGCACGCTTAGTGGCAGCCGATATTTCGGCTGCCTGGTTTATAACGCTTAACTAAGCTATTTCCAATTTTCCGTTCTTTAAACCCCGCTGAATTGCTGGCCCCATCGCGGCGCCCGCTTGTGCACCGGCAGTGGCAGCTGCATAACCGTCGTAGATACCGGCAGACGCACCGACCACACCAGCGGTTTTCTTTCCGTAGTTATTCTTGCCAATCCTCCGGGACAGGCAGTTGGGGCATTGTTCAGACATTGGAAATTACCTCTGTGAATTGGGAGGGAAGGCACTTTCAGTGCCCTGGTTCACAGAGGTGATATAGGTTTAAGATTTTTTTGATTGCCCTGATCCAGTGCTTGACGTATGAGCAGCTCAAGGGTTTTATTATGACCTTCGGTATTTAATCCGGGTCGACCAATGCTCTTCCGAAACGTCACCACCGCATTGCTAAGTATTCTGCTTTTGCTCGGCACCGTACCATCGGGTCTAGCTGGGGTAGCAATGGGTGCCACTGACGCGATTGGCAGTGAGACTCATTGCCGCGGAATGGGTCAAGGTTATCCAGCTGATATGGAATCTGGCACCGCCAAGGTACCGACGAACTGCAGTGATCCTGAGAAGATGAACTGTTTGCGGATCGCAGCGCAATGCCCCTTAATACCGTTATATGCGCTGACAGGCACAAGCTCCGTTCCAAGTATTCAGCTCACCACAGGTTTTCGTGCCGCACCGATCAGTGCGGAATACCAGAGCCCTATTGCAGACGTTCTCACGCCCCCACCTGATTCTCGCTCCTGAACCACTGTTCCGCCGAGTCCGTGCTCCAAAGCTCGGCACAAGAATATCCGCTCGAACACAAAAGCAGTTCTGGCAATGGCTACACGGGTCCGGATCTGCGCGTAAGGAGAATGACGATGAAAACCACTACGTTCAAAATGATCGGTGCAGGTGCTGTTCTTACCGCCGCCATCGCTAGCGTTTCCGCTTTTGCCCACAAACCTGAACAGCAAGGTATGGGCATGATGGGCGAACACATGGAGACCATGGGCGGCATGATGGGAATGATGTCCGGCATGTCCGCCGAGGATCGTTCCAAAATGCAGGCGGCGTGCATGAAGATGATGCAGAGCCACAACAAAGCGTCGCCATCAAGCAATCAGGACGAATCCAGCCAATAACTAATCAAGAGCCCATGGCTGGTGACGCGCTAAAACCTGCGACACCAGCCTCACTCAAATCATTTGACAGGAACACTCTATGAGAACCTCCATCGCTGCCGGCTCAATCGCTCTTGCTTTGAGCACTCTTTCTACGGGATTCCAGCTTCACGCCGCCGAACCCACTCTCGAAAACGGCGTATCGGGTAAAGCCGATCATGCCATTACCGTTTACAAGAGTCCCAATTGTTCATGCTGTGCCGACTGGGCAGAGCATCTTGAGAACAACGGATTCGACGTGACCATTGAGAACACAAGCAACATCAACGAAGTCAAAATCCAGCATCAGATTCCACGGGACATGGCATCCTGCCACACGGGTATCATCGATGGCTTGGTGATCGAGGGTCATGTTCCAGCAGACGACATCAAGGCATACCTTGATTCACCGTCACAACCATTCGGCGACAACGCCGTCGGCCTCGCGGTCCCTGGCATGCCTCATGGCACGCCTGGTATGGAAACAGGCAGGCAGGATAACTATGACGTGATGGCATTTACCGCCGACGGCATGGCTCAAAGCGTCAAACGATACGAGTTCTGATATGCCGGACCTCGCAACCTGGGGCACTCTGGCCGCCTTTCTCGGCGGCCTTGTGTCCTTCTTCTCCCCTTGTACCCTTCCGCTCGTACCGGGTTATCTATCCGTTGTGACCGGCGGCGCGGTAAGCGAAGCCTCAAATAGGTTGAAGGCTTTTTGGTTGAGCCTTTGTTTTGTGATGGGATTCAGCCTGGTTTTTGTCGCGCTCGGTGCGAGCGCCAGCCTCCTGGGCCAATGGCTGATGGCCTACCGTCAGGAAGCCAACCTGGTGGCAGGCACACTAATTGTGCTGATGGGGCTGTTCATGCTGGGTTGGTGGAGCATGCCCGCTCTGCAACGTGACTGGCGCCTCGGGCAGACACTCGAAGGTGGGCGGCCGACGGCGGCCTTTGTACTGGGCGTCGCCTTTGCCGTCGGCTGGACGCCCTGTATCGGCCCCATACTTGGTGCCATTCTGGCTCTGAGCTCTACGCATGCCAACGCCGAAACGGGAATGCTGTATCTGGCAATATACTCGTTGGGACTGGCGTTGCCTTTTCTTGGGACCGCCCTGTTCATTGAGCATTTCCGCAAGCGCGTGCGCGGCTTGAGCCGCTGGAGTAGGTTTCTGAGAGCGCTAGCTGGTTTGGTTTTGATTGTCATGGGCGTGATGGTGTTAACCGGTCAAATGACTCTATTTGCCACCTGGATGCTGTCCACATTTCCAGTGCTGGGAAAGCTCGGCTAATGTTTTTCTAAAAGCGGAGGTCCCGGTGCCCCGCTTCTAGAATCTCAACAACGATCCCACTCAAACCTCTGGGGCTTCACTGATTCCAGTGTGCAATGACGCAATTAGAGGACATTGAACATCCCCTTTTTGAATATGGCATCGGGTGACCATATCGCTCAGAACACCTTCAATCCTCTCCAGCTTTTTGATCTTTCCACGCACGGACTCCAGTTTGTGCTCGGCCAGGACACTGGCTTCCTGGCAGTAGGCACCATCTTCCAGCCGAAGCAAGTCGATAATCTCATCGAGACTGAAGCCCAGGTTCTGCGCCGATTTCACGAACGTCAATCGATCGATATTGGACTTACCCCGATATATTGAGCACTATCTTTACGGCGGCAGCGCCTGCAATTTGCTCCGCCAATCACACTGGATAAACTGGCTGTGATTAAGTCGTCAGCTCTGGAGGAAAGCTCTGGCTCGATGTTCGCTATTGTTTAACAGCGCACCAATCGATGCGTCCGGCAAGGTCAGGGACCGGTGGGCCGATGAGAGACAGATAGAAATTGATTTCGCTCGGCCATGCTGTGGAATCATGCAACGGCAGACTCCGCCAGGAATGCTTGAACGAGAACTGGGTCCCGTTACTGACCGATGCCGAGCAGAAGATTGAGACTTGGAGAACGTTCTATAATCAAGTTAGACCCCACTCAGCACTGGGGTGGTCCAGCAGGTCACAATAAGTGAACAGGAAATAAGGGATCCCGGCCTAGGCTGCGCCGACACGGTCGACGTGATCGAAATATGGATTAATTAGGGTGATACCGTCGCAAAAGAGGATTGTTCCTGACTATATGAATATGGCTGCAGCGTTTATCGGGTATGGGGGTTTCTTTCTTATGGTGACGATCGTTGCGTTAGTTGGCTACTGGCACGGGGATCGACTGGAGGCTTGGGTGAAGAAAAAGCTCAGCCAACGAAAGTAACACGTATGTGCACAGTGGAAGCGTACGACGAATTCAGTTTGGTTTTTTTCGCTGCTGGAAACTGGCCAGCATAGCAATCAGCCCCAGTAAGCTTTAGTGAGAAAGACTTTTGGTTAGCTGATTTAGCCGAAATCGCCGTCTTCGAGTTTGCGGAGCACCATCGAAACTTGACGTCTGCCCTCTGGGGTTGCCAGAAGCTCGTTCGGCTTCTTGCCGCATAAGACTGGAATATGACTATCCAGCTAAGCTTTCGACGCTGCTTCTGAGCCGAGTACGCGCGCTACGCTTAGATGTTTACTCCACGTTGTAAGCGCCTATGTAGGGATTCTGAAATCTAGTTGCAGTTTTTGCCTGTACCAACACGAGACCGACGGAATCGTTGCGAACTATCACGGACAGCCTCTGTCGATTTTTGATGCATGTAACGGTAGTGACTGAGGAGCACCGCATTATCATACAAAGGTTAGCGACAAGCTTCTCTTGCCGCTCATTTTGGCTGCAGAATGGCCCTCCAGTTCATGCTGGTAGGCGTAGTCTGTATCAAGATAGCCGGGAATTTGGTTCGAGGTCTTCGAACTTTGAGAGATACCACTTCGCCAAAACCGCCTCTACGATAATCTGGATCTGGTTGTAGCACATGATCGGAAGCACGATCATGCCAAACCCGGGATGACCGGCAAAGAGTACTTTCGCCATGGGCAGACCTGAAGCCAGACTCTTCTTCGAACCACAGAACACGACAGCCGCCTCATCCGCGGTATTCAGCCCCCAACTCATGGCGGCGAGCCGGGCAAGCAGAATCACGACGAACAGCAGTAAGTCGCACAGACCAATGGCCAGAATGATCGAGGTGACCGGTAGCCGCTGCCAAAGCCCGCTGGCCACCGAATGACTGAACGCCGAATACACAATCAACAAGATCACGCCCTGGTCGTACCGCGCCATCAGCGGCTTGTTCCGTTCCATAAAGCGCCCCAGCCAGGGGCGTAGGCCATGCCCTACTCCAAACGGCAGCAGCAGTTGGAAAACAATATCCTTCAAGGCATCACCCACAGAAAAGCCGTCACCCGCCACGCTAACCAGCAGCAAGAGCAGGAACGGAGTGAGCATCATGCCGAAAACGTTCGAGGCGGCCGCGCTACACACCGCCGCTGGCACATTGCCCCGCGCCATCGCGGTAAAGGCGATTGAGGATGACACAGCGGACGGCAGCACACCCAGGTAGAGAAAACCCAGCACCAGATCCTCGGGCACCCAGCTGGACGGCAGCTTCGAAATCGGCCAGACAAGCACCGGGAACACCACAAACGTCATCGCCGTGATGATGATATGCAACCGCCAGTGGCTCGCCCCGGCCACCACCTGTTCGCGCGACAGGGCCGCGCCGTGAAAAAAGAACAGCAGGGCTACGGCGACACTACCTGCGACCCCCAGCATCCTGGCCACCTCACCCTCGGCGGGGAAATAGGTGGCCACGCCGATTGTCCCCAGCAGGATCAAGGTGAATCGATCGATCGGAATACGCATCAGTTAGCCTCCAGGGCGTCCAGGCTCGGTTTTAGCAAGGCCCGAGCTACGTCGTGGGCAGCTTCGGCATCACGGAACCGGATCATTTCCAGCAGGTGCTCATGATCAGCATGGGACGGCTCCGGTAGGCTCATGTCCTTTTCGGTCTCGTGGATGGTCTTACTGATGCTGGACGCGAAATAGCTGTAGAGCTCGACCAACGCCTGATTACGCGAGGCCGTCACAATCGCACGATGAAACTGCTCGTCGAATCGAATCCGCGCTTCGATATCGTCGCCGGCTGATTTGCGCAGGGCGAGGGCCGACTTCATATCAGCCAGGTCCTGGTCGCGCCGATGGTGGGCGGCGAGACGCGCGGCCTCCCCCTCCAACATCATGCGTACCTCCAACTGGTCTCGTAGTTTCGTCCGCTCGATGCGGCGGAAGACTTCGCCAGCGTCCAACAATGCCCTCACGTAGGTGCCATCGCCCTGCCGCGTATCCAGAATCCCCACGTGCACCAGCACCCGGACGGCTTCCCGAACGGTATTGCGGCTCACGCCGAGGGTTTCAGCCAGGCTTGCTTCGTTGGGCAGCCGCTCGCCAATCGCCCAGACCCGCTGCTCGACTGCCTGTCGCAAGTCCTCGATGGCCAGCTCGACCAGCGACCCCTTTTTGATCTTCTGCAATGACATCGCCTTTCACCCAATCAACCAGTCATCCTATGAATTTAATCCAATTAAAGATGAATGCCAAGCTGTCCGTCTCGAATGCCGCCGCCTTTGCAACGGCACCGTCTCGTGACAGCGGCTGCCGACTACGCCGGAGAACGATTAACGTCGAGTATCTTGATCTGCAATGGCTTGCGCCCGTGCATGGGCCAGTCGATCACATCACCAACCGTAAGTCCCAGTAGGGCAGCGCCCGCAGGCGCCAATACGGATATACGTCCTTCGCCCCCCTTTAACTCGTTGGGATAGACCAGGATCATCTCGTGTTCGTCGCCGGTGGTCTCGTTCCTGAACCGAACCCGGGAATTCATGGTGACGACATTTTGTGGGAGTTCCGCACGCTTAACGAGATTAGCACGGCTCAGTTCTTCTTCCAGGCTCTCGACGGTCTCGTCGTCGCTATCCGACGCATCAAGAAGCGCACTCAAGCGATCGTAGTCTTCCATCGCCACGACAATGGCAGGCATACCGGTCATTCTACTTACTCCAGGGTGTCAAAGGCTTATTTACAAATTCGAAGAGGCCGGGTCGCTGAACCCGGAAAAACTAAACTCGGGCCCAGCGGAGGGAATGGAAGACGGGCGTACCCTGAGCAACGCATGCGCATGCACGGGCAACGCGGCTCGATTTCAAGGGCTGATGAACATTACTTGGGTGCATGCGAATAACAGCTGTCTTTTCTGGTTTGGGAGTACTAGAGTCTTTAACCTCCCGACGAAAGAGTCAATAGGCAAGCGTCAATGTTCGAGCACGATTGGTTCGACGTCGAACGGGAGTACTTTGTTTGGTGCCCGAGCGGCTATAACAGAGCACACCTTGATCAACTAACACCCGTCCCGTTCTCGACATTGGCCTGTCGCGCATGAGCCGACTTGATTCGCGAAAAAGTGGCCCGGTCCACGCCCATCCAGGCGGCCAATTGATGACCCGGGAGCCGGCGAAAAAGATCATCGTGCTCGTCGATCAGTAGCCGGTAACGCTCTGACGCACTCATGGTTTGACGACGATACTCACGTTGGATGGCCAGTTCCGCCAGCTCCTCAGTCAGCGCAAGTGCAAACCGGTTCCACAGCCCCTCGGTTTTCAGTGCACAACGAAATGATCGGAAATCCGCTGCCCAGACCTGCCCGGAGGTGGCAGCGTCCAGGTAAAGTGTATTACGGCTTGAACGACTGCCAACGAACAGTGGCCAGACCACCGCGCCCTCGGTGAAAAATTGATGGGTAGCGATGCGGCCACCGGGCGCCTGCCGGAACAGTTTGAGGATGCCGTACTGGACAAAAAATACGGTCGACCAAGGCTGTCCTTCCTCAACCAACACGGTCCCTGCATCGACGTGTTGCGGCTCAAACATCCTCGCCAGCCGGGCAAGGAATTCATAATTCAAGGCATCGCCCCCCTCCCGTATCGCAATACCCAGCACTCGTGCCAACCCGTTCATCAGAGAGAGCTGGGGCGGCACAAACGCGGCGTGCTCGGCCTCACGTTCTCCCTGTAAACAAGGGGGTGATGACAGTTCGGAACGTCGGTCCTGACTCATGCGGTCCTCCAAGGGTCAGTGAGTAGGCGTCCAATCACCATATGACTGGTCCTATGAACCTTCCAAAGAAATAATTGAGCGATATCGATCAAAAAACATTTCTTCGTCAATTCCATACATCCGGCGGCGATACATTGCTGACGATACGTCGCAGCAACTCGACAGCTTTGAGAACCATGGGGGCATCAAGCGTACGGGCATAAACCAGATAAGCGGGGTAACTAAACTCTGGCGAATCCTCGACACGCTCAAGCAGACCCTGCTGAAGATAGCGTCGAGCCACCCGCGTTCTGAAATAACCGCTGCCACCATTGCGCAAGAGATACTGAATCGCCAGCGGTCCCAAATTGAAACTCAGCCGACGCCCCGCCCTCTCCGGATACGCCGCATCGTGCTGGCGACGAAAATGCGCTCCCCAGTCCACATAGACATACTCGCCCTGTTCGCCCGGAGTCCGCACGAGAATCAGCTTTTCATCCATCAGCTGCTCAACCTGCATCCCTGGCCAATAGTTCGGTTGATGAACGAGCGCCAGGTCCATGACGCCTTGCTCCAGTGCTTCATGTAACGTCCTCGGCTCGCTGACGTCCACGCGTACGGCAATGTTCGATGCACCCGCGTTCAGGAGCGAAAGCCAATCGAGCAGCATGGGATTCCACAGGCTCGTTTCAGCCCCGAGAACAAGCGTGTCACCGGTGTCTTCTGGCAAGGGAAGCTCACGGCGCGCAGCATCCCAAGTCTGCACTAGCTGACTAGCCCGACCTGCAAAGCGCTCACCATGGTTAGTGAGCGTAGCGCCACTGCGATTACGGATAAACAAACGGCAGCCGAGCTGACTTTCCAGATTCTGGATGCGCGCCGTCACCGTCGTTTGCGTGATATGCAAACGCTCCGCCGCTGCCATGAAGCTACCCGTCCGCACGATCTCCAGGAACGTGCGCGCTAACTCAATATCCAATCGCTCTGGCCTCCTTTGTGCCTTAAGCGGGCGTCACCAGCGTTAAAATCAACGTTATCGATATTAAACACTTCGACAATTCATTATCTCAAATATATATACCATCCCATACTGAACGTAGATAAGCCAGAACTGAGTAGCTCAGGCCATTACGCAAGCGCGAAAGCCGTCGCGATTCCCGTTTCAGCCGGGCGCCGGTGGAACAACGGCCACGCGATTTCAGCCGCTCCGCAGCGTCCTTCTCGGTTTAAGCCTTTTAGTGCAGGAGACGAGCATGTCCGACTATCTCTTTGTCCAGAGCCAGAACCCCTTCACCGAGGGCCAAACTGAGCTCCAATATGCACTGGCTTCCCAACTACACCGCGCTGGCCACAACGTCACCCTGCTGCTGATACAAAATGGCGTCACACCGGCACAGATCGGCGCTCGTAGAACAGGATTGGACACCCTGCTTGACCTAGGCGTGCTGGTGCTGGCTGATGGCTTTTCACTGAAGCTGCGAAACATCAGCGCAGACGATCTCAAATTCCCAATCTGGATTAGCAACGTCGAGGTCGCGATTGACGCGCTCACAGAAGGACAGAAGGTAATCTGGAATTAGGAAAAGGATGTCCCTGCTCTGCATCAAGCCAAGCTTTCACTCAAAATTCGTCAACCATCTACGTAAGCGAGCGAACAAACATTGCCGACCTCCATGGCTGCGCAGAGTAATACGTGACCTGCCCGACTTGAACAAAGTAACCACTTGCCTTTTTATTTTTACTTGCTATGGTTGGAAGATGAATTTTTTGAGGGCCATCACATTGTTCGCTTGCGGGTTTCTTTTTATCTCCTTCCATTAATAAGCGGGCGCGCATAGCGACGCCCGCCTTACTGCAATCAATCACTCCCTTTAATTATTTTATCTCTTTCGCTTGTGTCCGTTCGAGGGTGCTGCAGTGAATATTGGAATTGGCTTTTTTATGTCTAAAGAAAGCCTGAATACACTCAGGGAAAAATCCCGAAAATTATCTACGATGCCGTTAAGGCATCATGGCAATGTCGCACTCACTGGAAGCATGGTTACGGTTATGGATTGTGCCGACTCCCAGGTGTACAAATTCCGTTTGGTCGAAACAGCGGGAACATCAGCATGCCGCCACCATGATCTGCCGATAGGCTCTGCGCTTGGTATAGCGCTACTGGGCTGCCGGGCGGAAAACTACATTAACTTGAGTCTTGGTGGGGAGGAAAGCGGTACTGTCGTGCTCTGCGTTGATAACAATAACCTATAAATAGGGGTTGTGCGATTTGGGGAAGACCGCACTCTTCCCCTTTTTTATTTAACGGTCTTTTTTATCCTTCTTTTCTCGCCGCTTTTCTTTCAGCGTTTTTTGCGGTTTCTTTTTTCCTTTTTCCTTACTCATCTTGCAGTCTCCCGATAAACAGTAGCTTTGGTATTTTCTTCTTTATACCCCAATAAATGCATGCAATTTCGCCACCACTTTTTTCAGGATGTAGACTATCATTGCAAGTTATATTTTTTTGTCAAGCGCCACCTATGAACCCATCAATTAATTAGACCGGCCTCTAAATAGAAAGCTAGACTGGTGTTTAAGTGACATATTGGCAAGCGCTTTTAATTGATGTATCTCACACCATCCCTAGAAATTACAGATTCTTCGAGGCACCCTGAGTAACCAACAGGATGAATAGAATAGAAAGGGAGGATGTTCCGATGGCTCAACGATTCAATGTCGGTGACCATGTCACCTGGAACTCGGAGGCTGGCTATGTGAGCGGCCATATCATACGGGTCCACACCAGCGACACGGAGTACAAAGGGCATAGACGGAGGGCGAGCAAGGAAGAACCACAGTATGAGATAAAGAGCGATAAAACAGACCACATCGCCATGCATAAGGATTCGGCATTGAGCAAGGTAGACGATTAAGTGTCCAGCGGGATATTGATAGCTCTGACAAAACTATGCCACTACAAAACAGCCTAGATGATTCCTCGTTGACTGTGAGGCTCCCCCGGCGTACGGCATCTGCGAACTAACAGGAGTCACAAAGGCGTTCAGGTCATCGAAATTTGAGCCTACGCCCCGACGAGTCCGTCTAACATCATGTCCAACTGATGAGTCCCTGTTTCTAGCAGAGCAAACTGCTGAGGGGAAATCAGCCAAGCATGTAAGAGCCCAGTCATAGCCGTGTGAAGCAGCGTTGCAACGATTTCAGAGCCCGGCTCAACCCGAAATCTTCCTAAACTTTTCTCGCTTTCAAGCGCTTCCGCAATCGTACGTTGCGCTTGGTTACGTGCATCCAAAATTCTTTCCAGAATTCGCGTGTTTTCCGAAACCCACTCGCATCTGAGGTAGATGATGCTTAGGATTTTTCGAATCCGTTCATTTTCCGTCACCAATTGCAAAAAGACCCGCCAGCGCTCTTTTACAAGCGCGACACCTTCAAGCGAAGATCCCGAACTCCGCTCGCTGGCGACATATTCGTAGGGCAAAATGACCTGCTCACAAAGAAACTCAAACAAATCGAGCTTGTTCTTGAAATGAACATAAATGGCCCCTCTCGTGACACCTGCTTTTGCGGCAATCTGGTTCAGTGACGATTGCGAAACGCCCACTTGGTCGAAAACCTCGATGGCTGCATCTACGATTACATCTCGCGTTCGTAATGATCTATCTTTGCTGTTTCTGGCCATGGCACCGGTAGTAACGACTCTGCCGTAATGGGGGGACAAGCTTAAAGCTATCCTTTAACTTACGTTTTCCATACGTCCAAAGAGACTACGCGGCTAGCGATCTTGCTGAACCGCACTCGTCACCCCTTGCAACTTTTTCAGCTGATGGTATGGCTCACTTGAGCATGAGGTCCGCAGAGATCGTACACACCGTGAAGCATCAACCCTTTCGAACCAGTATCGAATACGACTACCTACCCTACAGACACTAACTCAAAACCCACCAATAGGTACGTAGCCCTTCGACACGCCATGTAAATCGATGTATTCGATTTGTATATCCATATTTACCCATTTTACAGATATAAATAACGCGATGAGAATAAACATATTCTATTTTCGAATATGAGAATTTTATGTGGATTGGCATCGCATTTTGCGCAGCAATTACCATTACTGGAATGGCACTGTCTAACCAACCAACGCTTCAGGAATGGCAAGTTAGCCCACTGATTGTTGCTCTTCTACTCGGGTTCGTCATAGGGAATCTGAGGCCAGGCAGACAGCATGCGCTATTTGAGCGGGGACTCAAATTCTGCACTCACTGGATGCTGAGGTCCGGGATCATACTTTTCGGATTCTCAGTGACGGTTCAGCAGGTCTCTTCACTAGGCGTTGGGGCTTTTGGGGTAGACATACTCATCGTCACTGCCATCTTGACGATCGGTTATACACTTGGAACACGATGGCTACGGCTAGATCCTGAGACCGCACTCCTTACAAGTGCCGGTAGCGCCATTTGTGGGGCCGCTGCAATTCTGGCTACTGAGTCCACCATACGTGCAAAGCCCGCTGCTACGGCGATAGCAGTAACAACCGTCGTCCTATTCGGTAGTTTGGCGATGTTCGTCTATCCAATCATTTTTTCTCTGTTTGGTTGGGATGAGAAGCTATTCGGCGTCTATATCGGCGCCACAGTCCATGAGGTCGCCCAAGTGGTTGCTACGGGTGAGGCCATCGGAAGAGATGCGCTGACTACTGCTGTTGTTGTGAAGCTAATGCGAGTCATGCTTTTGGTACCTTTCCTTTTGATCGTTGGCCACTGGTGGATCAGACGTCAGCGTATAAATGACGGCCACAAGGAGAAACCAACGCTTATCGTACCGTGGTTCGCCTTCGGTTTTGTCGGCGTCATCCTGCTGAATAGCTTTATTTACCTGCCGAATTCAGTTCGCGAGGGCTTGCGCTTCCTAGGGAGCTTTGCGCTGACGATGGCCATGGCGGCTCTAGGTTATGAGACAAGACTTGCAAAGTTACGTTCGCTTGGGTTTAAGCCCTTTATTCTTGCGTTGATTCTATTTGCTACGTTGATATTTGGCGGCGCAATTGTCACCCCTCTAATGGCAGACAATTTGTCAACATCACTTCATCTGACGAGTTCTTCCAAGTAAGGCCATCGACAATTCCGGACCGCCTCACTTAAAGCTACAAGCCAATACGTGAACATCAGTTGTCGCCCAAGGGCTCTAATCGATGGAGGAGTGGGCCGTAAACGATCGTTGTCCAGTAGAAGCACTAGTAGCTCCACCAACCTGACGCATGATTTCGTCAGCCGTTTGCTTAAGCTCGGAAAGCAGGGCCTCCATGACGCCCTCTGCGTTCATTACGGGATCAGGGCCAGAAATATTGATGGCGGCAACGACCTGCCCGGTAAAGTTTCGAATAGGCATGGCCAGGGCTGTCGAATGATCAGAGTAATGGCGAGTCCATCCCTGGGCACGCTCTTTTTCACAGAGGGAGATCAACTCCGGCATGGTCTGGGGTGCAGGACGGGGATAGCCATCCAGTCTTCTGCCCTGGAAGAGATGCTGGAGGTCAGCAGGTGACATCCCCATCAAAAGGGCGCGCCCCATAGCGGTGGTATGGAGAGGAAATCGGGTGCCCACGGGCACATTGACCGAAACCCTCTGCAACGCCAGCGCGCGGAAGACATAGAGCACCTCCGCATCGTCACGGGCCCCCACGTGGCTGGATAACGAAGTGCTGTCTCTTAGCCGGGTTATGAAAGGCGCCGCGACCTCGACAATCTCGCGGCTGGCGAGATAGCTGAACCCGCGAGAGACCACCTGAGTGCCCAGCGCATAGGTGTTGGTTCCAATCTTGTTCAGGTAACCCATTGATTATTGGTCGACTTACTTTGTTGTGGGTGATTTAAAAGCAAGACGCTACGGAAGCGGCATTGATGCAGCGACAAATTCAAGGAGACAACAGCTTAATCCGTCCAAACGACATGCCTGGATATCAACCGACGAGCACCCTGCTGGTGGAGCGTGGTGATGAGCTCCGGGTCGGTGCAATTCAACCTACAGAAACATTGTACACTTGCCGCAAACCTAGTCTTGGCTCGGCATGGAGGTCCAAAAACGGAGTATGAGCATTAGGTCAAAAAGAAAGGTGTGGTAGAGTCGTTCCCAGCGGAGACGAGAGAGGTCGGTAACACCGAGAGGTTATGTACCCATTCGGTACCCAGCCTGAAACGACAAAGGGCACGCCGTGAGGCATGCCCTAAGTGCTTGAAAAATGGTCGGGACGGCAGGATTTGAACCTGCGACCACCTGCACCCCATACAGGTGCGCTACCAGGCTGCGCTACGCCCCGACACGGTAGGCTTTGAACAGTGAGTTCAATAGCTTAGCGGGAGCGAAGTCTACACTAGCTCCTGCCAAAAATAAACAGGAAATCGCGATAAAAATGCGGGATTCAGTCCCGGCGCTGAGGAACTCAGGCCGGGCTGTTCAGGACGTCCAGAACCTCTTCGAGTTCCGCGATCATTTGGCGGATCAACTGCTTGTACTGGGACGTGTCGTCCTTGATTTCGTGGCTACTCAGCTTCTGCTTGGCTCCACCGATGGTGTAGCCCTGATCATAGAGCAGGCTGCGGATCTGGCGAATGGTCAGAACGTCGGCACGCTGGTAGTAACGGCGGTTACCCCTGCGTTTTACCGGCGACAGTTGTGGGAATTCCTGTTCCCAGTAGCGCAGCACATGAGCCTTGACGCTACAGAGGTCGGCTACCTCACCAATCGTGAAGTAGCGTTTGCCCGGAATCGGAGGCAGTTCGTTGTTATGACTGGGTTCCAGCATACGCCTCTACTTTCTGCTTCAGTTTTTGTCCAGGTCGGAAAGTAACCACTCGACGCGCGCTGATTGGAATCTCTTCACCGGTTTTCGGGTTGCGGCCGGGACGCTCTTTCTTGTCCCGCAGATCAAAGTTACCGAATCCCGACAACTTAACCTGCTCGTTGTGGCTCAGTGCGTCTCTGATCTCGCCAAAGAACGCTTCCACCATTTCCTTGGCTTCGCGTTTGTTGAGCCCCAGCTCTTCATAGAGGCGTTCCGCCATCTCCGCTTTCGTCAAAGCCGTCATTCCGTTAACTCCTCAGTGTTGCATCAAGCTCGGCCTTCAGAGCGTCTATAACCGCATTAAACCACGCCTGAATCTCGTCGTCATTCAGCGTCCGCTCAGGATGCTGCCAGAAGAGACTCAGTGCAAGGCTCTTACGACCTTCCCCGATGGCTTCGCCCTCAAACACGTCGAAAACCCGCACGCCGGTAAGGTATTCACCTGCCTGCTGGCGCGCGATACGCTGCACTTCTGCGTACGTCACCTCGTTCCCGATAATAATAGCCAAATCCCGGCGAACCTCAGGGAATTTTGAAAATTCTTTGAAATTAGGCACATATCCGGCAACGATCGAATTCAAGAATAGCTCAAACATATAGATCGCGCCATCCAGGTCCAGTTTTTTCTGTACCTGAGGGTGCAGCGCACCGACCCACCCCACGCGAAGGCCCGCCAAACGCAGTTCAGCACACTGCCCAGGGTGTAGCGCGGCGTGCTCAGCAGCGTGGAATTCCACCTCGATACCCAACAGGTCGAACAGTGCCTCGAGATCGCCCTTCACATCGTAGAAGTCGACATTGCGACGGCCGTTAACCCAACTTTCCGGGCTCTCCGGCCCGGTGACCACCCCAGACAGCATCGGAACCTGGTCGATTTCATCGCCGGAGCGGATAAAGCGCAGCCCCGTTTCGAACAGACGGATACGCGATTGCTGGCGATTCTGGTTATAGGCGACAGTCTTTAACAGGCCCGGCCAGAGGGAGGTGCGCATCACGGCCATGTCGCTGGAGATCGGATTGGCCAGTTCGATGCCCTCGTTGTGAACATCTATCAGAGACTGCACCTTTTCGTCGACGAAGCTGTAAGTCACTGCCTCCTGATAGCCCCGGGCCACCAGAAATGAGCGGATACCAGACAACGGCCTGACCGCCTCCTTCTCTTCCCTAAGCCCCAGACTGCCCACCGGCTCGGTCACCGGCAAGTTGTTGTAGCCATAGATGCGGCCGATTTCCTCGATCAGGTCCACTTCGATAGTGATATCGGGGCGGAAGCTCGGCACATGCACCTTCCACCCACCGCGGGTCAACTTGTCGATATGTAGACCCAGGCGGGTGAGGATCTCCTCGATTTCCGTGCGGTCGATCGCCAGTCCCAGCACATCGGCCACGCGCTGCTCACGCAACTCGATTACCGGCTCTTGCGGCAGGTGTGCCTCGCTGTGGACCTCGACAATCTCACCCGCCTCACCGCCAACGATCTCCAATAGCAACGCGGTCGCGCGCTCCATAGCATCCCGCGTGAGTTTCGGGTCGACGCCACGCTCGAAACGGTGGGAAGCGTCCGTATGCAAGCCGTAGTGACGCGCCTTGCCCGCGATGGAAATCGGGTCGAAGAAGGCCGCTTCCAGTACCAGGTCCCGGGTATTCTCCACGACCCCTGAGTGCTCGCCGCCCATCACACCGGCAATAGCGATAGGCTTGTCATGGTCAGCAATAATCAGGGTTTCGGGGGTCAGTTCCACCTCCTGACCATCAAGCAGGACCAACTTTTCCCCTGCCTTGGCCCAACGCACCACGATACCGCCGACGATTTCAGACCGGTCGAAGGCATGCATGGGCTGGCCCAGCTCCAGCATGACATAGTTGGTGACATCTACTGCGGGGTCGATGCTGCGGACACCGGATCGACGCAGGCGCTCACGCATCCAAAGCGGAGTCTCAGCGCTCAGGTCAACATTGCGAATGATTCGGCCCAAGTAGCGCGGACAGCCTTCGGGAGCATCGATACGGACGTCAATCAGCTCTGAATGAATAGGCTCGACAGGACGAATGTCCGGGCCCTCGACAACCAACCGATTAAGCACCCCAACCTCTCGGGCCAGGCCACGGATGGAAAGACAGTCGCTACGGTTGGGCGTGAGATCGACATCGATCGTCACATCATCCAGGCCGAGATATTCGCGCAGGCTCTTACCTACTGGCGCGCTCTCCGGCAGCTCCATGAGACCTTCATGGCTCTCTGACAATTGCAGCTCAGACTCGGAACAGAGCATGCCATTGGATGGTTGTCCCCGCAGCTTGGCCTTCTTGATCTTGAAGTTCCCGGGCAGCACAGCCCCTACGACGGCAAACGGCACTTTCAGGCCTGCGCGCACATTAGGTGCACCGCAAACGACCTGCACGGTCTCTTCGCCACCGGCGACCTGGCAAACCCGCAGTTTGTCGGCGTCCGGATGCTGTTCGACGGAGAGAACCTCACCCACGATCACATCACTGAACGAGCCGGCGACTCTCTCGAATTCATCCACTTCCAGACCGGCCATGGTGATCTGGTCTACAAGCGCCTGGGTATCGATGTCCGGGTTGACCCACTCGCGGAGCCACTGTTCGCTGAATTTCATGCTCTCTGCCTTGTTCTGATTCGATGTATCCTGAAAACTTGGAAATGCGACCTCTGATTAGCGGAATTGCCGCAGGAAACGCAGGTCGTTCTCGAAAAACATCCGCAGGTCATTTACGCCGTAACGCAGCATGGCCAGTCGCTCGACGCCCATGCCGAAGGCAAACCCGCGATAGGTTTCAGGATCGATGTTGCAGTACTCAAAGACTTTGGGGTGCACCATGCCGCAACCCATGACCTCAAGCCACTTGATGCTGCCGTCCTCGTTGCGGCCCCACTCGATATCCACTTCAGCCGACGGTTCGGTGAACGGAAAATAGGACGGCCGAAAACGAACCGCCAAATCTTTTTCGAAGAAAACGCGCAGGAACTCTTCAACCGTACTCTTCAGGTCCGCAAAGCTGACGTTCTTATCCACCACGAGACCTTCAACCTGGTGGAACATCGGCGTATGGGTCATGTCGGAATCGCAGCGGTAGACCCGGCCGGGACAGATCATGCGGAACGGCGGCTGACCGTGTTCCATGGTGCGGATCTGGACCGGGGAGGTATGAGTGCGCAGCAAGGTGCCCGGATTGAAATAGAAGGTATCGTGCATAGCACGGGCCGGGTGGTGCCCTGGGATGTTGAGGGCCTCGAAGTTGTGGTAGTCATCTTCGATTTCCGGACCTTCCTCGACGGTATATCCGGCACGGCCGAAAAATTGCTCCATTCGCTGGATTGTGCGGGTCACGGGGTGCAGGCCGCCTTGCGCCTGACCACGGCCGGGTAGAGTTACATCGATGGATTCGGCCGCCAGCTTGGCATCCAGGGCGGCGGACTCCAGCTCCGCACGGCGGGCATTGATGGCGTCCTGGACCTGCGCTTTGGCCTGGTTGATCTTCTGACCAGCGGCGGGCCGCTCTTCGGCGGACAGCTGACCCAGTGCTTTCAACTGCTGGGTGAGGACGCCCTTCTTACCCAGATAATCAACACGGACCTGATCCAGCGCCTGCAGGTTTGGCGCCTGCTCCACCGCTTTCAGGCCGTCCTGTACAAGTTGTTCCAGGTTTTCCATTGACCCTGCTCCACAAAATAGCTGTTTGTCTTTTAGGGGAAAGAACCCCTGATAAAAGACCGGCCCCGGTACCGAGCTTTTATCAGGCGCTCTCCATTGTCAGGTGCGCTCCGCGCGCCTCATTCTACAGACCCGCGAACAAAAAAGGGGAAGAGCATGTGCTCTTCCCCTTCGGCATGCCCCGGGGGCATCCAATACGATATGCAATCGATGAAAGAGCTTACGCCAACGCAGACTTGGCTTTTTCAACGACGGCACTGAACGCTTGTTGCTCGTTCATCGCCAGGTCGGCAAGGACCTTACGATCGATCTCAACGTTGGCCTTCTTCAGACCAGCAATCAGACGGCTGTACGACAGGCCGTTGGCACGAGCACCGGCGTTGATACGCGCGATCCAAAGTGCACGGAACTGACGCTTGCGGTTACGACGGTCACGATATGCGTACTGACCAGCCTTGATAACCGCCTGTTTGGCAACACGATAGACGCGGCTCCGGGCACCGTAGTAACCCTTGGCCTGCTTCATGATCTTCTTGTGACGACGACGTGCGACGACACCACGCTTTACACGAGCCATAACTCAATCCTTCTTGACTTAAGAACCTGAAATTAAAGCGCGATCATGCGCTTGATGGATGCAACGTCAGACTTGGCGATCAGCTTGGTGCCGCGCAGTTGACGCTTACGCTTCGGGCTCTTCTTGGTCAGGATGTGACTCGTGAAGGACTGCTTATGCTTGAAGCCTTTCGCGGTACGCTTGAACCGCTTCGTGGCTCCGCTCTTGGTTTTCATCTTGGGCATTTCTAAAACTCCGCATTTTCGTTTTAAATAAATAATGATCCCTGAACGACAAATCCCCCGCACTGTGACGGGGGACAGGCGAATTCGGTGGAATCATTTTTTCTTGCGGGGGGCAACAACCATCGTCATTTGCCGGCCTTCCATTTTCGGCCGTTGCTCTACCTGGGCAAGTTCTTCGATATCCGCCTCAACACGATTCATGAGCTTCATACCAATTTCCTGGTGTGCCATCTCACGACCGCGGAAGCGGATTGTGATCTTGCCCCGATCCCCGTTCTCAAGGAAACGTATCAGGTTGCGTAGCTTGACCTGATAATCCCCTTCTTCCGTGCCAGGCCGGAACTTCACTTCTTTCACCTGGACCTGCTTCTGCTTTTTCTTCGCAGCAGCCTTGGCCTTCTTCTCTTCGAAGACCTTCTTGCCGTAGTCCATTATCTTACAGACGACCGGATCGGAATTCGTCACCTGAACCAGATCCAGAGAAGCCTCTTCCGCAGCTTTGAGCGCATCTTCGATGGATACGATACCCACCTGCTCACCGTCCGCTGCAATCAGACGTACTTCTGTGGCTTCTATATTCTCATTGATGGGCGCTTTTGGAGCCCGTCCCCGATTCGTTCGCTGTTTAATAATCAGTTCTCCGTTTGGTTTCTACCTTTGCGGGACACTTCATTGGCCAACAGGGCCTTGAAGTCGTCCAGCGACATAGTACCCAGATCATCACCCTTGCGATTACGTACGGCAACCGCACCGGATTCGACCTCTTTATCACCGACTACGGCAAGGAAAGGTACTTTGTTAAGCGTGTGCTCGCGAATTTTAAAGCCGATCTTCTCGTTTCTCAAGTCGGCATGCGCCCGATAGCCGGAATTTTCAAGGGCTTTGGCGATTTCTTCGCAATATTCACGCTGATTGTCGGTGATATTCATGATCGCCACCTGGGTCGGCGCCAACCAGGTCGGGAACGCGCCTTCGTATTCCTCGATCAGGATGCCGATAAAGCGTTCGAAGGAACCCAATACCGCGCGGTGCAGCATGACCGGAGTGCGACGCTCGGAATTATCCGCCACGAATTGTGCACCCAAGCGGCCCGGCATGGAGAAATCCACCTGCACAGTGCCGCACTGCCAGACCCGACCGATACAATCTTTCAGCGAGTACTCGATCTTCGGGCCATAGAAAGCGCCCTCACCCGGCAGCAACTCCCACTCAACACCCTCGCGATTGAGCGCCTCTTCCAGGGCGGCTTCCGCCTTGTCCCAGATTTCGTCGGAGCCCACGCGTTTTTCCGGGCGGGTAGAGAGTTTATACAGGATCTCGGTGAAGCCGAAATCGGTATAAACCTCATGCAGAAGGTCCATGAACTTCGAGACTTCCGCCTGGATGTCCTCTTCCTCACAGAAGATATGCGCATCGTCCTGGGTGAAGCCACGCACCCGCATCAGGCCATGTAGCGCACCGGATGCCTCGTTGCGATGGCAGGATCCGAACTCCGCCAGACGCAACGGCAGGTCCTTATAGCTCTTGAGCCCCTGGTTGAACACCTGGATATGGCACGGACAGTTCATCGGCTTGATGGCGAAATCGTGTTTCTCGGACTCGGTGGTGAACATGTCGTCACCGAACTTATCCCAATGGCCGGACTGCTCCCACAGGGTACGGGAGACCACCTGCGGCGTCTTGATTTCCTGATAGCCATGGCTGCGCAGCTTGTCACGCATGTACTGCTCGATCTGCTGATACACGGTCCAGCCATCCGGGTGCCAGAACACCATGCCGGGCGCCTCTTCCTGCATGTGGAACAGGTCGAGCTTCTTGCCGATCTTGCGGTGATCGCGCTTTTCTGCCTCTTCGAGACGGTGCAGATACGCCTTGAGGTCCTTCTTGTTACCCCAGGCCGTACCGTAGATACGCTGCAACTGCTCATTGCCGGTGTCACCGCGCCAGTAGGCACCCGCCACCTTGGTCAGCTTGAACGCCTTGAGCTTACTGGTGTTCGGCACGTGCGGGCCACGGCACAGGTCGATGAAATCGCCCTGACGATAGAAGGAAAGATCTTCCTCACCCGGAATATCCTGAATAATAC
Source organism: Marinobacter nanhaiticus D15-8W (assembly GCF_036511935.1). Lineage (NCBI taxonomy): Bacteria > Pseudomonadati > Pseudomonadota > Gammaproteobacteria > Pseudomonadales > Marinobacteraceae > Marinobacter > Marinobacter nanhaiticus. The sequence continues at coordinate 3,471,800 of NZ_AP028878.1, forward strand.
GGACCTTGTACTCTTCACCCATCTCCTCGAACAGCTTGACGGCTTCGTCGCGAGACAGGATCGAGCGGGACACCTTGAAGTCCTGCTTGGCCAACTCTTCCATGCGCTTTTCGATACGCGCCAGGTCTTCGTTGGTAAACGGGCGATCGAACTTGAAATCGTAGTAGAAGCCGTTGTCGATAACCGGCCCGATAGTGACCTGAGCCGTCGGGAACAGGTCCTTCACCGCCATGGCAAGCAAGTGAGCGGTGGAGTGACGGATAATATCGACACCGTCTTCGTCACGGTCGGTGACGATAGCCAGTTCGGTGTCATCGCTAATTTCATAACTGGTATCCACCAGCTTACCGTCGATACGACCGGCGAGCGCGGCCTTGGCCAGACCAGCGCCGATATCGGCAGCGACGTCATGAACGGTAACAGGCTGGGAAAAACTACGATGACTTCCGTCGGGAAGCGTAATAACGGGCATGGCACAGCTCCATTTCAGCGGTGATCCTTACGAGAGACCACATGGTTTCGGGCGACCGCATTACGATTGCGATCTTTTCAGGGGCCGAATTCTAACAGCCAAGCTGCGGATCTGCCATGCAAAAACCGGTGAAACACTGCACAATAAGCTTCGTTCAGAGCTATCGCGTCCATAGGCGGCTGGGAAAGAAAGCTCACCAGGATGGGCAGCCAATCAAAGCAGGGAGACAGGCCGTGCGGGTTATCGCGTTTCACAATCTCAAGGGCGGCGTGGGCAAGACCGCAGCGGCGGTTAATATCGCCTACCTCGCTGCCGAAAGCGGGGTTCCCACCCTGCTCTGGGACCTGGATGCGCAGGGCGCGGCCAGCTGGTACCTGGGTGAGGCACCCGACATCGTGGGGGAGAAAGCCGCCCGACTGGTCAAGGGCAAGACACCGGTGGGCCAGATGATCCAGCCGACCGCCTATGACCGCCTGGACTTGATACCCGCTCATCCCAGTTTCCGCAATCTCGACCTTCGATTGGAGAAGGATGGCGACAAACATGCTCTGCGGGACTGGCTCAAACCGCTGTCCGAGGACTACGGACTGATTGTGCTCGACTGCCCGCCTTCCCTCTCGCGCCTGGCCGAACAAATCCTGGAAACGGCTGATCAGGTTTTCGTTCCGATCATTCCCAGTTGGCTGTCACTGAACAGTTGGGAACAGCTCGTCGAGTTTGCGAATGAAAAAAAGATGGGGCACAAGAAGATGCATCCGTTCCTGTCGATGGTGGACCGACGCAAGAAGGTCCACCAGGAGATCCTGGCCACCAAAAAGGGCCCACTGAAAGGCCGGATGCACGCCTTCATCCCTTACGCCAGTGATGTGGAGAAGATGGGCGAGAACCGGTGCCCTGTCGATCGCATAAGAGCCCGAGGACCCGCGGCAATCGCCTATCGACTGCTATGGAACGAGGTTCGCAAGGTAACCCGCATCTAGTGGCCGTATGAACTTCTGTAAGCTATAAAACAAACGCCCCGGACCGGGGCGTTTGTCTTCTAGCCGTCCTCACGCGGTGGCGGAGGCGGCCTCTTCCCTATTCCTGCGGCGGAGTTGGCCATAGGCCATCACGCCCAACAGGATCAGCGTCGGTATAAACATCAACTCCTTGGGCGGACGATCCAGTTCAACCTGCACTGCATCGATCGTCCAGTCGAAGGAAAGTCCCGCATTTTCGGCCGGGCTACCGAAGGTGACGAAATCCACCACCATCTTTTCACCTTCTGGACGCAACTCCAGACCGGCCTCCATCAACCGGGCCTCAGGTGATTCACCCTCCGGCAGTTCCAGGTTGATAAATGTGGATTCCTCCGTACCTTCGAGAGTCATACCTGATGCCTTGAGCACGATATTCTGCCCCGCTGACACATCATCCACGTATTCCATGATCTCCGCCCCCGGGCGCAACTCGGTCGGTGGGTAGATCATGTCCCACCAGAAGCCCGGCCGGAACAGGGTGAAGGTGATCAGCAGGAGCAAAACCGTTTCCCAGATTTTGGTCTTGGTAAACCAATAGCCCTGGGTCGCCGCCGAGAACGTCAGCATCGCCGTTACCGCGCTAGCGACGGTGACCAGGAGATCGAACCAGCCGGTTAATCCAATCAGCAACAACTGGGTGTTGAAAATGAACATGAACGGCAGGATGGCGGTACGGATATCGTAGGTGAAGCCCTGGATACCGGTCCTGATCGGATCCGCTCCGGAAATAGCCGCGGCCGCATAGGCCGCGAGGCCCACCGGTGGCGTATCGTCCGCCAGGATACCGAAGTAGAACACGAACAGGTGCACCGCAATCAGCGGCACAATCAGGCCGTTCTGCGCCCCGAGGGTGACGATGACCGGCGCCATCAGGGTCGAAACGACAATGTAGTTGGCTGTCGTTGGCAGCCCCATACCCAGCAACAGACTGATCAACGCTGTGAATATCAACATGAGTAGCAGGTTGCCGCCGGAAATAAACTCGACGAACTCAGTCATAACCAGGCCGATCCCCGTCAGGGTCACGGTACCCACGACAATACCTGCGGTTGCGGTGGCGACACCAATGCCCACCATGTTGCGACCGCCGGTAGCAAGGGAATGGACCAGCTCGCTGAAGCCCTGCTTGAACGGCGCCATCAAGTGGCCCGAGTGCTTGCGGAAAACATGCTGGAGCGGGCGCTGGGTCACCACGATAAAGATCATGAACAGCGTTGCCCAGAAGGCCGACAACTGCGGCGACAGACGCTCTACGGTCAGACACCAGACCAGGACGACCACCGGCAGCAGGAAGTAGAGACCGGTTTTCACCGTCGGACCTACCGGCGGCAGTTCTTCCATAGGCTTGTTCGTATCGTCCTCTTCCAGCGAAGGGAAGCGCGCAGAATAGGCAACCATCGCCACATAGATAACGGCCAGCAGCACAGCGAGCACCCAGGACGCGAAGTCACCGAATATCACCTTAAGCCAGCCAACCCCGTAGTAGACCACGAACGTCAGCACACAAAGGCCGATCAATAACACCACCCAATTGAGCATGCGCTGGGCGAGACTTGGACGATCCGTACGCTCAATACCATGCATTTTCAGTTTGCAGGCTTCGAGGTGCACGATATAGATCAGCGCCACATAGGAAATCAGCGCCGGCAGGATGGCGTGCTTGATGACTTCCAAGTAGGAAATACCGACGTACTCAACCATCAGGAAAGCCGCCGCGCCCATGATGGGCGGTGTCAGTTGGCCGTTGGTGGACGCAGCCACTTCGACCGCACCGGCCTTGCTGGCCGGGAAGCCCACACGCTTCATCAGCGGTATGGTAAAGGTGCCGGTGGTCACCACGTTGGCAATGGACGAACCGGAAATCACGCCGCTCAAGCCACTTGAAACGACAGCTGCCTTGGCCGGGCCGCCACGCATGTGACCCAGCAGCGCGTAGGATACCTTGATGAAATAGTTACCAGCACCCGCCTTTTCCAGCAAGGCGCCGAACAGCACGAACAGGAATACGAAGCTGGTTGATACGCCCAGGGCGACGCCAAAGACGCCCTCCGTGCCCAGCCATTGGTGAGCAGCCAATTTTTCCAGGCTCGCCCCTTTATGGGCAATGACGTTGGGCATATAGGGGCCAGCCAGGGAATACACGATGAAAACCGCAGCCACAATGGTCAGCGGAAGACCCAACGCGCGACGGGTTGCTTCCAGCAGCAGCACCAGGCCACCGAGGGCCACCACCATGTCCATTGTGGTCGGCGCGCCGGGCCGGGAGGCCAGCTCTTCGTAGAACAGGAAAATATAAGCCGCGCAGAACGCCGCTACCAGGGCCAGTATCCAGTCGTAGAAGGGAACATAGGTTGTCGCCCGCCCCTTGATCATGGGGAACGCAGAGAAGGCGAGAAAGATGGCGAACGCCAGATGGATGGAACGGGTTTCCGTCGAATTAAAGATCCCCACTTCGAAGATGAAGGGAAGTGGAGAGGCAATCCATAGCTGAAACAGGGCCCAGGCTACGGGCACGAGGAATAGGATTGCGCCAGGCACACCGGTGGCTGCACGACCACCGGTTTCAGTCTGCATCACCGCCTCGGTATCGGACAGTTGCAGGGCACTGCCCTTGGATGACTTTGTATCTTGATTCGCCATTAAAAACGACCTTGCAGGAGGGATTTACCAAAACGGCTGCCCCAAGCACCCTGCTCGAAACCCAACAGGAAACCGGGACAGCCGTGATCCAACCGATAGTATGAACCGAAGGCGGGGGCGAGCCCCCGCCCCATCGGTCTTACTCCATCAGGCCTGCTTCTTTGTAGTACTTGACTGCACCCGGGTGCAGCGGCGCACTCAGAGCGTCAGAGACCATTTCTTCCTTCTCCAGGTTTTCAAACGCCGGGTGCAGACGCTTGAAGCTGTCGAAGTTTTCGAATACGGCCTTAACCACCTGATAGACCACGTCTTCCGGGACATCAGCTGACGTTACGAAGGTTGCGGCCACGCCGAAGGTCGTGGTGTCTTCCGGATTACCCCGGTACATACCGCCCGGAATCGTAGCGACGCGATAGTACGGATTCTCTTCCACCAGTTTTTGGGTAGCGTCGTTGTCAACGTTCACCAGAACGCTATCACAGGAGGTGGTGGCTTCCTTGATCGCGCCTGATGGGTGGCCAACGGTGTAGAAGAAGGCGTCGATCTTGTTGTCGCACAGCGCCTGGGATTGTTCGGCGGCCTTCAGCTCGGCAGCCAGCGAGTATGCGCTCATGTCCCAGCCCATTTCCTCCATCAGCACTTCGGCTGTGGCGCGCTGACCGGAACCTGGGTTGCCTACGCTCACACGCTTCCCTTTCAGATCCTTGAAATCCTTGATATTGGAATCCTTACGGGCAACAACGGTAAACGGCTCAGGATGCAGGGAGAATACGGCGCGCAGCTTCTTGTTGGGACCGTCATCCTCGAACTCACTGGTGCCGTTGTAGGCGTGGTACTGCCAATCGGACTGTGCGACGGCCAGATCAAGCTCACCCTGACTAATTGCGTTCAGGTTGTAGATGGACCCACCGGTACTTTCCACCGAACAGCGGATGCCGTGCTCCTTGCGATCCTTGTTCACCAGTCGACAGATCGCTCCACCCGCCGGATAGTACACGCCAGTCACACCACCGGTACCGATAGTGACGAATTGCTGCTCTGCCGCAGAAACCGAGGCAGACGCCGCACCGAGACCAACGGCGGTGGCCAGCGCGAAAGTGGATAGCTTGAGTCGAAGTGCCATTGTATTCGTTCCCTTCTTTTATCAGTCACTCGTTCCAGACCGGCCGCGCACAGCCAGCCCCGTTTTTTCCATTTTAGAACATAGACCAATCGTTACAAAAAATAAAGGTTTTAAACATAGCTAACTACATGATGTGGAAACAAAAAAGCCCGCAAAGCGGGCTTTTTGTACTGCCGAGCAGCTTAGCGGGCGGCCCGGGCCTTCGCAACCATACGATCCGGGCGCAACAGGAACCGCGCCAGGGCCGGCAGGAGCCAGATGGAGCCGATCATGTTCCAGAGGAACATGAAGAACAGCAGGAAGCCCATGTCAGCCTGGAACTTGATAGGCGAGAAGATCCAGGTCACTACACCCAGCCCCAAAGTAATGCCAGTGAAGATAACGGCTTTACCTGTGGAGCGCAGCGTCTCGAAGTAGGCGTCCTGTAACGTCTTGCCCTCGAGCAGATACTTTTCCAGCTTGGAGTAGATGTAGATGCCATAGTCCACACCAATGCCAACGCCCAACGCGATGACCGGCAGCGTAGCCACCTTGATACCGATACCCGACACCGCCATGATCGCCTCGCACAGCACCGAGGTCAGGCCCAGCGGGATAACGATACACAGTACCGCACGGATTGAGCGGAAGGTCAGGAAGCACAACAAACTGACCACACCGTAGACGAAGGCCAGCATGAGGTTCTTCGCCTTGGAAATGACCTCGTTGGTGGCAGCCTCGACACCGGCATTACCAGCGGCCAGCTTGAAGTTGTGGACCTCATTGCTATGTTCCTGGGCGAACTGCTCTACCACGTCAACAGCCGTGCGCAGGGTTTCCGCCTTGTGATCCTCAAGGAATACGAGCACCGGCGTCAGGCTGCAATCGGTGTTGATCAGACCGCTGGGAGCCTCGCGGATCGACGCATTGATGATGGTCTGGTTACGGGAAATCTCGTACCACTTCCAGTTACCCTCGTTCAACGCCTTGGTAACCACCTTGGACACGTCCGCCAGGGAAACCGAAGACTGCACGCCGGGGGTGTTCTGCAGCTCCCATTGCAGGCGATCCATGGCCGTTAGCACTTCGTACTGGGTGCACTGCTCCCTCTGCGTTTCCACCATCACCACCAGGATGTCGGCACTGGTGGAGTAATTCTCGATGATGTACTTGTTATCCAGGTTGTAGCGAGAATCCGCACGCAGTTCCGGCGCACCCTGGTCAAGGTCGCCGACCTTCAGGTCCTGCTTGTAGTAGAGCCCCAGGCCGAGGCCCAGGATGGCAATCAGCAACGAAATCGGAGCAACACCCGGATGGGAGAAGTAGGACATGACCCGCCACTTGCGGTCTTCCTTCTCGCCATGTCGCTGGACATGGTTGATGCCGCCCTTCGTGATGCCAATGTAGGACATGATCAACGGATGCAGGACCAGGTTGGTGACGATGATCACTGCCACACCAATACCGGCGGCAACAGCCAGGTCACGGATAACGTCGACCTCGATGAACAGTAGCGTCAGGAAACCGAAGGCATCGGAAACCAGGGCCAACATGCCGGGAATGTATAGCGCGCGGAAAGCGAGACGGGCGGACGTCAGCGGATCGAAACCCTTCGCCGCCTCGATCGCCATAGCGTTAACCACCTGGACGCCGTGGCTGATACCGATTGCGAACACCAGGAACGGCACCAGTACCGAGTAGGGATCCAGCCCATAACCCAGCAGACGCAGGATACCCAATTGCCAGAACACCGCGACGATAGACGAGAACACCGGCACTAGGGTCCCTGCTATGCAACGGGAGTACCAGAACAGCAATAGCGTAGTCAGCACGATGGTGATGCCAGCGAACCAGGCGATAGACCCGATACCTTCGATCAGGTCACCCACCTTCTTGGCGAAACCAACGATATGGATGTCGATGTTCGGGTTTTGCTCTTCGTACTTCTGGCGGATCTTCTCTTCCAACTGCTGCGAGAAGGCCGCATAGTCCAAAGCCTCGCCGGTTTCCGGATTGGTTTCGTAAAGCGGGGCGTAGACGATCGTGGACTTGAAGTTATCGGAGATGAGACGGCCGACCTCGTTGGAACGCAGGATGTTTTGGCGCAGTTGCTCCAGGCTCTCGCGGGAACCATCATAGTCGTCTGGGATGACCGTACCGCCCTGGAAGCCCTGTTCGGTAACCTCCACCCAGCGGACGTTCGGCGTCCAGACTGATTTCAGACCGGATCGGTCGACACCCGGGAGGAAGAACACCTCATCGGTGATCGCCTTGAGCGTTTCCATGTACTCCTTGGTGAAGATGTCGCCTTCTTTCACCTCTACCGCGATCCGGACAAAGTTACCCAGGTTTTCCAGGTCGTCCCGGTGTTCCATCATGTTGACGATGTAGGGGTGCTCCAGCGGAATCATGCGCTCGAAACTGGCATCCGGCTGGATCTTCACAGCGTTGTAGCCGAGGAAAACCGTCAGCAACAGGAACGCGATAAGAATAATCGCGCGGTTGTTGAAAATCAGGCGTTCCAGGAACGGCTCGGCATTCGGCGACGTAAAGTAGTGTTCGCCTTTGTCGTGCTTGGGGTTGGACATTCAATGACCCTCTTCAGAATTCTTGTCGTGCTGCTGAGGCTGGATGCTCAGGGACTTTTGCCGTTGATATCGGTCTGTTCGACGCCACCTTCGCCAAACAGCACGAGCTTCTCGTCGGAGACCGGGATGACGGACATTACGCCCTCGCGGTCAGACCGGTAGTAGGTACGGAAGCTTTCGGCATTGTTGGTACTGACCAGCACGGTACCGCCATTGCCCACCAGCGTGAGTCGTCCGTCGTCGGCGACGGCACCGCCGTTGAGGGTGTTGGACGAATCGTTCGGCACAGTGGTCCAGTTACGCCCCAGGTCCGTGGAGAGGAACACATGCCCACGCAGACCGAATGCAAGAATTTCATTGACGTCGCCCGTGCCCATCACACCAAAGAATGAACCGGTGTAGGGGCTGTCGACCTGTTCCCAGGTCTCCCCACGGTCCGTGGAGACAAGGATGGTGCCGGCTTCGCCCACGACCGCCAGCGCGCCACCGGTCACCTCGGCAATACCGTTGAGGTGGTAGCGGTCCGGGTTGGGCACCTCGGCAGACAAGTCGGTCCAGGTCTCGCCGCCATCGTCAGTGCGGAAGATAAAACCGTAGGAACCCACCGCAAACCCGGTGTTCTCGTTGGCAAACCACACGTCGAGCAAAGGCTTCCAGGGACCTGTTTCCTTATCGGCCTCGGCATCTTCGAGCGCGAAGATCATGCCGTCGAGGGTCCACTCCAGATCGGCCTTCTCAGCTTCCGGCGCCTCCTCGATGCGCGTCTCCATTTCGGCAATCTGCTCTTCCATGGTGGCGATAACCAGGTCAGCGGCCTGCCGGCCGTCGAACTGCTTCTCCCAGGTTTCGCCACCATCGGAGGAATGAAGGATGGTGGCGCCGTGGCCCACGGCCCAACCTTCCTGCGGCGTGGGGAAATGCACGCTGGTCAGCGTCGTGGATACCGGCACGTTGCCCTGCGTCCAGGTCGTACCCTGGTCATCCGAGTAGATGATGTGGCCCCGCTCGCCTACCGCGACCAGACGGTCGCCCGCGCGATCACTCGCGGTCAGCAGGTTTTCGTCGGCCAGTGACGTCTGCCGTGCGGGCGTGTCAAGAACATCACTGACTGCCGCCGCCCAGGGACTCGCCGCCGCCAGCGACAGCCCCAGCAGCGCTGCTAATGTCTTGCGCGTCAAAGGTGTAGCCATTCAGATTGCCTTTATTTTGAGTTGTTTAGTGTCTGTGGTTGGTGCCCGGAACTTACCCGCACTCCCAAAAGGCAAGACGCCCGGAAGCGCCCTACCCCGAGGCCGGTCAGACGGGCAAAGGCGGGCAACCTTACCCCGCCCTGGGTCTAAACGAAGCTTAGACCAGCGCCCGCCAGACTGCTTTGCCAGGCGATCATGATCGCCGAGCCCAAAAGTTGGCCTAGCGAACACTCCGCCGACGGAGCGATGCGGGTGAAAAATAGCGCTTATTGGGAACGTCGTCGGTGAAGACCCGCGTGTTGGGTTCCTCGGTATCCAGCCCCTGCACGTGATAACGACGGGCCTGAAGATCGTTGAACACTTCCAGAGCCGTCCACACGCCGGGCAACTCATAGAAGTTCTTGACCAGACCCATGCTGACACGCCAGAGCTGATCGCGACCGTCATACTGGTCCAACAGCAGGGTGTTCCAGCTGTCTTCGTCCACATAGAAGCGGCGCTTGGCATAGATGTGACGCTCGCCCTGCTTCAGCGTCGCGGTAACCACATGCACCCGATGCAGCTCCCAGCGGGTCAGATCCGGATTGATGTGGGATACGCCGAGGATCTCTTCGTACGGCAGGCCCTTCTGGGCGATCTCGTAGTTGTTGTAGGGCACGTAGACTTCCCGCATGCCCTCGTAGTTCCAGTTGTAGCGATCCAGTGCGCCGTTGAAGATATCGGTATCGTCGGCGGTGCGCAGGTTATCGGCGGCAGCAATCGGCGAGTCATAACCCAGGTTCGGCGCGCGGCGTACACGACGCTGGCCGGCGTTGTAGCCCCAGCCATAACGTGGATTCTTGATCTGGTTGAGGGTTTCGTGAACCAGGATGGCGCCGCCAGCCAGGCGTGGCGGAGATTGTGTGAAAGACAGATAGTAGAAGATGATGTTCTCCAGATCGGACTCATCACCCTCAGGATTGTAATAATTGAAGAAAGCTTCCTGCTGGGATGTTACCAGCGTGTAGTCACCATTCTGCTGAACCGCCACCTCGCTGGAGCGACGGGTGACGTTGATACCACGCCAGCGCGTCAGATGATTCCAGATCACCTGGTAAGCTTTCTGCTCGTTGTCGCCGTGCAATATCGGGAACGGGTAGCCGCCGTATGCGCCGTCAATTCCTGCGCCCTCGCCGACAATGGTGGCGCTGGTGGCGTTGTCCTTGGTGTTCCTGGCCAGCCAATCCGGCACCGCGTGGGTCCGTCGGGTGCGGTACACCGGCACGTTGAACGTCGTCGGGTAGGTCTCGATCATGGCGATGACACCATCGCTGAGATGCGCCTTGTATTGCTCGACGTTCTTGGCGTTGATGGTAAAGAGGACGTCGTCTTCGGGGAACGGATTAGGATGGAAATCACCGTTTTCACCGTAACCCGGAACGGGTTCGGAGATACCGCCGGTCCATGCCGGGATCGTACCGGAGGCATTACCCGCCTTCTGCGAACCAAACGGCGTGAGATCTTGCCCAAGACGTGCAGCCTCGGATGCAGATACTGCGGCGCCAGCCTGTCCGGTGATCATCGAAAGAGCAACAACACTGCCCAACAGCCATTTCTTGTTATGGATCATTGTTCGGACCTTTCATGTGCCTGAAAGCCGGGAGGCTTTCGTTTCTTGTAATTTTTTCGGAGCCGCGACCATGCGCTCCGCAGCAGCCTGGATATTCAGGATACTGGCCGTCACCGCCTACTCGCCGCGGCCGGCAAGCCCAAGCCTTACGGGACTGCTAAATCCAATACGATCCGGCATGCCCACGGGCTTTTTACAGGACTATCAGAGCTCGAAGGTTAGCCTAACTGACGTCAAAATCCATCAACCGAAAGTGCGATTTTGTAGCGTTATGCAACCTTGAGAGCCGGTAATAGCGGGACGTAGAGCGGAATATGGAAACCGGAAGCGTCAATACCACGCTTCCGGCTGGGAAGGGAAAAGCCTCAGTCCACGAGGGATTTATGGACCACTTCGTAAACATCCTTGGACAGGTCGGGCTTGGCGTGGATCTGCTCCAGCGCCGCCTTCATGCCTTCGCGATAGACATCACCGTAGTTGCGCCAGCGGGTCAGCGGCGCCACCAGACGTGCCGCGATCTGCGGATTGGTGCTGTCCAGCGCCAGGATGTGCCTGGCCAGGAAGCGGTAGCCCGAACCGTCTGTGGCATGGAAGTTCGCCAGGTTCTGATTGGCGAAGGCTCCGATTACAGACCGGATCTTGTTCGGGTTCTTCCAATCGAACGCGTCATGTTCAAGCAACGTCTCGACCGCCGGCAAGGTCCCGGTCCGCGGGCTGCCCGCCTGGATGGAAAACCACTGCTCCACCACTTGCGGATCCTGGCTGAACTGGTCGTAGAAATCGCCCAGCGCCTTGGTCCGGTCTTCCTCGAAGTCGGAGTTGACCAGCGCCCGCAATGCGCCCGACTGGTCGGTCATGTTACCGGCCTGGCCGAACTGCTGCAGGGCAAGCAGACGGGCTTCTTCATCGTTGATATGCATCAGCCAGCTCAGTGCCGTATTACGGACTGACCGTCGCGCGATCGCTTCCGGTGTCGGCTCGTAGGGGCCTTCCTCGCGGTTACGGCGATAACAGGCGAGCAGCTCGTCGCGCAGTTGCAGGGCCAACTGGTTCAGCACACGGGTGCGCGCCTTGTGTATACCCTGCACGTCCGCCGCCTCGGAAAGCTCGATCAGATACGCTTCGCTGGGCAACTGCAGCATCTTGGCCACCAACGCCTGATCCAGGTTGGAGTCGGAGAGGAGCTGACGGAATGCAGTTACCAGGCGCGGATCGACCGTCAGTTCCTGAGGCTGGTTGATCAGCGACTGGATAACATCCACAGCAAGGCGCTGGCCTGCGTCCCATCGATTGAAACCATCGCTGTCGTGCCCCATCAGGAACAGCAGTTGATCGCGAGTCCAGGGGTAACGTACCTTCACCGGCGCCGAGAAGCCACGCAGCAGAGAAGGCACCGGTTGCTCGGATACATCGTGGAATACAAAGGAATGCTCGGCTTCGGTCAGCTCCAGCACCCGCTCGGTGGGCGCATCCGTCTCGCCGGACTCCAGTTTCAGCGGCAGGTCTTCACCATGCTCGCCAATCAGACCCAGCGAGAACGGGATGTGCTGGGGCAACTTTTCCGTCTGGCCAGGCGTAGGTGGAATATACTGGCGCACGTTGAGAGTGTAGGTTTTCGCATCGGCATCGTACTCATCTGACACCTCGACGATAGGCGTACCGGCCTGACCGTACCAGCGGCGGAACTGGGTGAGATCCTTGCCGCTGGCGTCTTCCATGGCCTTGACGAAGTCGTCGGTGGTCACCGCCTGGCCGTCATGGCGATTGAAGTAGAGGTCACTACCGGCACGGAAGTTCTCTGCCCCCAACAGGGTATGCAACATGCGCACGACTTCGGCACCCTTCTCATACACCGTCAGCGTATAGAAGTTGGAAATTTCGATATAGGAATCCGGACGCACCGGATGCGCCATAGGCCCGGAATCCTCGGCAAACTGCGCCGTGCGTAGCAGCGTAGCGTCCTCTATCCGCTTGACCGTGGGGGAGCCCATATCGGCAGAGAACTGGGAGTCGCGGAATACGGTGAAGCCTTCCTTCAGGCTGAGCTGGAACCAGTCGCGGCAGGTCACGCGGTTGCCCGACCAATTATGGAAGTATTCGTGGGCGACGATGGCTTCGATGCGCTGGAAGGCGGCATCGGTCGCGGTATCGGGGCTTGCCAGCACGCAGGAGGAGTTGAAGATGTTCAGCCCCTTGTTTTCCATGGCACCCATGTTGAAGTCATCCACGGCCACGATCATGAAGATGTCCAGATCATACTCGCGGCCGTAGACCTGCTCATCCCAACGCATGGAGCGTTTGAGCGAATCAATGGCGTGATCGCACTTCTCCGCGTTACGCGGTTCGACGTACATGCGCAGGTCGATGTCGCGTCCGGATTGGGTGGTGAATGTATCCCGCTTTTCAACGAGATCGCCAGCCACCAGCGCAAACAGGTAGCAAGGCTTGGGGAACGGATCCTCCCAAACGACGAAATGCCGGCCGCCTTCCAGGTCGCCGCTTTCGACATCGTTACCGTTCGATAGCAGCACCGGATAACGCGCCTTGTCCGCTTCCACCTGGGTACGGAATCGGGCCATGACATCCGGGCGGTCCGGAAAATAGGTAATCCAGCGGAAGCCTTCAGCCTCACATTGGGTACAGAACATACCCGAAGACTTGTAGAGCCCCTCAAGCCGGGTGTTTTCCTGCGGCAGGATCCACGTCACCACGCCCAGCGTGAAACTGTCAGAGACCTTCTCGATTCGCAAACCGCCCGAAGTCACCTCGTAATCGGAGTCAGCCAGCGGCAGACCATTGAGCGTCAGGCCCTCAAGCTCCAGCCCTTCCCCATCGAGCTCGAGCGGCTGCCCGGGTTCGGCCTCGGGGTTACGGCGGATCTCCATGGAGTTGTAGACCCGCGCTCCTTCCTCGAAAAGCTCAAAACGCAGGTCGACATGGTCCACCAGGAAAGGCGGCACCTTGTAGTCCTTCAGGTAGATCGTCTGTGGCTGGTTGGTTCGCATGGCAAGTCACTCCGAAAGTTATCAGCACGCAGAAGTCGACCGATCGTGAACACTTCGTCGTGCTGGCGCGGGTCAGGGCGAAACCTCGATTCGGCGCAAGCGCCCTGCCCCTGGTTCAGTTTGCCGCTCTGAATCCATTCGAACGGGGTTCAGCTTGAAAAGAGATCCGACGTCTGCGGACGCTCTTCGAATACCTGTAGACGGACATTGTACGCGGTGAATTTACGGATATTGATCACACCGCTATCCAGGATCAGGTACTGCCCTTTTACGCCTTCCAGGCGGCCCGCCACTTGGGGGGTCTTGTCCAGGTTATGGGTGCGGATCTTGCTCGGCCAGACCTCCACGGGATAGGCCAGGTCTAACCCACTATCCCCGACGGCACGAATCGCACCCTCGCCGTGCTCCACTCGCAGTTCGTCGAGTTCCGAGCGGACCGTTTCCAACAGGCGTTCGCGCTCAGCCTCAAGGTCGAGCGCCTCGACATCGCCCTTGAGCATGGCGCGCCAGTTCGTACGATCGGCCACGTGGGCTTTACAGACCACCTCCACCAGACCGGCCAGGCGACGGGTCGCTACCTCCAGCATCGGAATGGCGGCTATTGCGCCCTGATCGATCCAGCGGGTCGGCACCTGGGTCTTGCGGGTAATCCCCACTTTCAAACCGGATGAGTTGGCCAGGTAGACGACATGGGGGACCATGCAATGGGTCTCCCCCCATTCGGGCTCCCGGCAGGTCCCTTCGTAATAGTGACATTTTTCCGGGCTGACGATACAGCTGTCACAGGCTGCCAGCTTCCGGAAGCAGGGATAGCAATAACCCTGACTGAAGCTCTTTTTCGTCAAGCGATCACAATGGATGCAACGGATCTCGCCGCCGAAATCCAACTGCAGTTCGCGACCGATCAGGTCATTGAGCGGGACCCGGGTGTCACCCACCGTCATCTGGTAGCTCACCGGTTTCCCCGGCTCCGCTGGCATCTTGCGGAGCGGGCCCTGAACGTCGATTACCGGAGTCGTCATCGATCCTCCGGATCAGTTAAGGATACGGAGGGGCGACGCATCATCGCCAGCGCTTTCTGCGCGGTCCTTCTTGCGCTCGCGATCGATATAGCCGACCCGCTCCGCCTCCGGAAGATCATGGCGGTTCTCGTAATAGATAACCGCTTCCATGCAGATAGACCGCTGCTCGCCGGAAATTGGGCGCCCGTCCGGCCATTTTCCCAGCTCGACTGCCCGCCGCAGGCTTTTGTAGACCGTAGGGTCCAGTCGTTCGATCAGTTCTTCGTAGGTCATTCTGCACCTCAGATTCGTTCGGGCCGATGCGGGTTCAGTACTACAATTTCAGTACGACACCCTTTGTCCAGCTTATCACAGCCGGCCATTGTGCCGGGCGCTCCAGCCGTTGGGAATAAGCTATCACACCGATGACTTTATGCAGGCCTCTGCATCGGGACCGGATAGGCGACCTATCGGACGATGATTCGAAGGCGAGTTAGAGGCCGGTCACAAAAAATTGAAATTCTGCAAAAGAAACCTTTGACATCCGGTAATGATAATTATTATCATTCAAACCGTGCCAAGTGAGAACGGTCGTTTCATTTGGTCTCTCTCATCAGGAGCTTTAAAGGCTCACTTAATGCCCCGCCTCTGCGGGGCTTTTTTTTGGTTCATCGCGGATTAGTGTGACGGGGAGCCGGGCGTTCTCCACACGGGTCGTAAGGCCATGGGCACCTTCGGCGCCTCAGAAGCTGAAGCATCTGCTACATGCTCGAGTTAGCTGGAAAATGTAGCCGACGCTTCAGCTTCGGAGCAGCCCACAGGGCTGCCCATGCCCGGAATGCTTTCGTTACGCGGATTCCCGCTAAAATGCGATGAACTTTTTTGCCCGATACCGTGAGAACACACCCGCCGGATGTCGATCAGGATTTTCGGTGCGGCGGCGGCAGCACGGCAAGGAAGAGCCCGGAGAGCAGCCCACCCAAGTGAGCCTCATTGGCCATTGAACCGATACCAATCATCTCGGGTATGGGGGTAAACCCAATGAGTATCCAGATCAGCGACACCACCATCAATGCCGGCGGAAACTGGAACCTGGGCTCGCGCAACTGGCTTAGCCAACAATACCCGAGAATGCCGTAGACAACGCCAGACAAGCCACCGAATAACGGCCCGGACACGATATATTGCAGCGTGTTCGAAATTAAGCTGACGAAAACAATGATCACTGCGAGCCGTCGTCGCCCGTCGAACCATTCCACCTGACTGCCCAGAAACCACAGCATCACAGAGTTAAAGAGGATATGTGACCAGCTAAAATGCAGCAGGTCCGGCGTCAACAGTCGCCAGACTTCGCCCTGGGCGAGGGTTGTGGTCCAGGCATCGAGACGTTCCGTCACCGACTGGAAGCCGTACTGGGTCGGGTCCACGAACATGAAGAAGGCAGCGGCGGACTGGCGGCCAAGGCCCGTAAACCAAGCTACCAGCGCTGCCACGACGATGATGGCAAGCACCATGGGAGCATGCCGGGGCGACGGCTGCCAACGCCCGTTGACGAATACCGGCGAGTGGTTGGTCTGGTGCACCGCCTCACGCACTTCCGGCCGGGTCATGAATTGCTCCAGGGCCGCCAGCACCGGCTCGGTGTATTCGCTGTTGGCGAGCCAGAGCACCTGCTGGCCGCCCTCTTCAGTAATACGGTGCTCCACGCCTTTCTGACGCAGCCACAGACTGAAATCGGCCAGGTTGGTCTCGGCCGGAAGCTGTTTGACACGGTACAAAGGTTTACCTCGTCAAGCTATCTTCGGTTTGGGAATTACTGGGCAGCTCCGGTCTAGGCACATTGACCCAGACAAACTTGTCAGCGGATAGTTGCCGCTCGTCGTCCATACGGTAAGCCACCAGGCGTCCATACTTTACGGCGCTGTAGTCGATACAGGCCACGTTGGGCTTGAGCGGTGCCGGGCGACCGTCGCGCCAGTAATGACCGACGAATACCGGCGGTTCCGACAGGGGGTATGACAGAATTTTCTTCTTCTCTGCTTCGGACAGCGGATGGTTGGCAATGTCCTCGGGCAAGGGGTCCGGCTGGAACACCACGTCCGCGTATGTCTGAGGATTCTCGGCCCAGAACTTGGTGCGGAAGAAATGGCGGGTAAAACCATCCCGCCCCTTGATCGACAGACCTTCTGGAAGCCGCAAGTCAGTGCCCCGCAGAAGCCGGTCCATAACCCGCCCGGCAAATGAATCCAGCGCCGCGGAGGCCTGGAGGAAATCCTCGTCGATCAGGTTGCCACCCTGGACCTTCTTGAATTGCTCGATAAGGCGGTGATCCCAGCAGGCATGGACCACACGGAAATGTTCGATCTCCAGGAATAACGGCAAGGTGTAAAACCATTCGAGAAATTCGTTCCACTCGTGGGGATGGTGCTCGAACTGCTCCAGGGTTTCACGGATCAGCCGGTCATGCCGGGGGTTGTGTTCACGCAGGAACTTGCGGTTACTGCCCGGCCGCGCCCGCGTGCAATAGCCTAAGGCGTTGTACTCGTGATTCCCCATGGTGATCTGGGCGGAGCCATGTTCCACCATGTCCCTTACCATGTGCAGAGACTCACGGATACGCGGGCCGCGATCGATGATATCGCCGATAAACACCGCCTGCCGCCGCTTATGCTGGTAGATCCCGTTGATTTTCTGGTAACCCATCTGCTCCAGCAGGGCTGCCAGGGTGTGGGCACACCCATGGATATCACCGATAATGTCATAGCCCCGGCTGGCTGACCGCTTCACAGACCCTAACGCCCTTCCAGCCATAATCAACTCGCTGCGATGTTGCTGGCCCAACCGAGTTTCTCACGGCAGGTCGCATAGAAATTGTGATCCGTCGGATGTATCAGGCGAATCTTGAAAGGCTTCTTGGTGATGCGGATGACATCGCCCGGTGCGCAGGCTATGTCCATCTGGCCGTCACAACTGACCTGGGGATAGGTCTCGTTGTCTTCGCCGATGACCAGTTTGATCTCACTCTTACCATCTACCACGATGGGGCGGCTACTCAGGGTATGCGGGAACATGGGTACCAATACCACAGCGTCCAGCTTGGGATGCATGATCGGTCCGCCCGCTGATAACGAATAGGCGGTCGATCCTGTGGGCGTTGAAACAATCAAACCATCAGACCGCTGACTGTAGACAAAGTGCCCGTCGATATAGAGATCGAAGCCGATCATGCGGGTGGATTTGCCGGGATGGAGCACCACGTCGTTCAGCGCGGTGCCGAAGCTCACCGGATTCTCGTTGCGCGTAACGTGGGCATCCAGCAGGAATCGATGCTCTTCGATGTACTCGCCCTGCAGGACCCGACCGACACGCTCTTCCAGGTCGTCAGGCGATATGTCCGTGAGGAAGCCGAGGCGCCCACGGTTTACGCCAAGAAGGGGAATCTTGGATTTGGCCAGCTCTCGGGCAGCGCCCAACAGGCTCCCATCACCCCCGACGACAATGACCAGGTCGCAGATTTCGCCGAGCAGCTTCTTGCTGGCGACCTGAAGACCGTGACCGGGCAACATGGTAGCGGTCTCCGATTCCAGGATGACCTGGTAATTCTCGTTAACCAGATAGGTCCGCAGATGACGCAAGGTCTCGACCACCTTGACGCTATTCATCCGACCAATGACCCCGATATTCCTGAATTGCTCCATTCGATATCCTGTGCCAGACCTGTGACGCTTTCCGGACACCCGTTTTGTCATCCGCGCTTTCGCGTTGCAAGCCGAGTTAACATTAAGATGGCCGGACCCAGTCGTTGTCGCGCGATCGTGCCAGACCGCTCCCCGCCAAACCGCCCATAGTACTAGAGCTTTGCGATAGTATCTAAGGCTCCTAACCTCTACCCCGAGCGAAGGCAACAAACCCAAGGAGCAAACCTCTATCAACCACGTTGCATCGAATCCGCACAGAATCTGGCAAACGCCCGCTGTCAGGCACCTGGCGTGGCTCTGTTCAGCCGGGTCGTTGACCCATTCGGCGCTACGGCTGGACCTGCAACCTTATCTTCCACAAGACCTGGACAAGCGTCTCGCCTACCTCGATCACCATCCGGCACCCTTGCTGGCGCATATTGCGGACAATCCCCGGCCCCGCCTGGGCATCTATTTCGAACGACTCTACCATTTTCTGCTTAGCGACATCCTGAAGTGGCCCATCCTGTTGGAAAATGTACAGGTGCGGCGCGAAGGGCGAACCCTGGGCGAGCTGGATTTCGTGGTCTACAACCGCGATGAGGATCGGGTAGAACATCACGAAATTGCCGTAAAATTCTATCTTGGGGTAGCGGGCGATGATAACCCATCAACGCTCTGGTATGGCCCTAATGCCCAAGACCGCCTGGACCTCAAGATCAAACGCTTGCTGACTCACCAGTGCCGACTGACAGAATGTCCCGAAGCCCGCCAACTGCTGGAAAGCAAGGGTATCGAACAGCCCTACCCCAGGCTATTCATGCCCGGCTATCTCTTCTATCCACAAGACGGTGAACTTTCGGCGCCGGCGAACACCCCGGACAGCCATTGCTGCGGCGAGTGGTGTCGAGCGGCAAGCCTTGCAGAGGAGCACGTCAGCGATTGGATTTTCCTGCAGAAGCCACACTGGCTGGGCCGCTACCAGAGCCCCACGGCGCCAGACCCAGGTCAGGCCGCGGCTGCACTCACCGCGGTCCAGTGGGGAGGGCCACCACGGCTATTTGCGCAAATGGCACCCCACCCTTCAGGAGAAGGCTGGGAAGAGATACGGCGCGTCTTTGTCGTGCCGGCACACTGGCCGGAGTTATCCCGCAGCGGTTGACGTCGGTTTCATTCCCGATGGGCGTCGCAGCGGTCGTCGATGCCTGGCCTGAATTCAGCCGGCTGGCTGATACGGATCAGTGGCTCGCCGCAGGGCTCGCCATTCACCTCCGCCTGACAGCGGGGATTTTCATGGTGGGCGAGCCATTGGCGGTAGGCTGGCTCGTTCATGTCGCACTTCTCGGCGGCGTATGCCACTGGGTTCTGGAAGTAGCGCGTGATATCGTCATAAGGTAGCGTGATGTGGCCAATGCCGGGGTGATAGGCCACCAGGAAGACATTCTGCGCCTTGAGTTCAGCCATGATGGAGTTTTCCAACGGTTCCTGATTGGCAAGCTCGTAGCGCTCCTGCTCAAGCATCAGGATCTTGTCGTTGCGGGCTTCCAGCTCACGATGCTTCCGCTCCAACTGCTCCCGTAGCAGTACCACCTCGGCGTTGCTGGCTTCCTGTTTGGCTTCACTGTCGCTGTCGACATCGCCCAGCTTCTGCTGCAGATCGAGGTACTGTTCGTTGCGCTCGGCCAGGCGAACTTTCAATTGCTCGTTGCTCAGCCGCTGGCGCTCCAGCTTCTCTTCCTGCGTCTGCAGTTCATTGCGCAGGGTCTGGATTTCATGCCGATGGACACGCTGCACATCCGACATCGCATCCCGATGCACGCTCTGCAGGGTCTTGATGCGCAGCCGCTGTTCACGAATCATTCGCGCCAGACGGATCCGCTGCTTGGCGGCTTCCTGGGCATCCTCCATCTCGTCTGACGATCGGCGCACCGCGGCCCGTAGCACCGGGATGTCCTCATCCGGTGTTTCGACCTTTTTCTTCTGGAACTTGAGTTGGTTCGATTCGACCGCACGACGAATCGACTGGAAGTGGTTGTTGCCCGGCGCCATGTCCGGATCCCAGAGCTCTCCGGCGATGGCCGGTTCCGGGCACTGACTGCGGCAAACCAGGTGGATTGGCCCGGCCCCCAGGTCGGGTCCCTTCGCGCCGATTTCCGACAAACGCTCTACCGGCAGGTTCCAGTGGCTATCTGCCCGACCTTCCTCATCGAAATAGATACGAAAGAACACCAGTCCACGAATGCCCAGATCCGGCGCCAGGTTCAAGTAAACTGCGCGGACATCGGTGTCCGCAAGATCTGAAAGCCCGACATAGCCGTCGAGGAAGGCTCCGAATTCGGCGCCGCGCATCTGTCGCGCGACTTGGGCGCCTTCCATCAGGAAGACGGCCGAATAGCCCTCATCCGCCGCAGCGGTTTTTGCCATGCCTAGCCTCCGGAAAAACTGCTCAAAAAATGCCGTGCTACGTCAGAAATGAGCGGAAATGGTCTGAAAGTTAACGACTATTGTAGCCGCCAGGATGCGTAGGATAAGCACTAAACTGCAAAGTTTTGAAACCGCAGACACAAAAAACCGACAAGCGCCTCCGAAGAAACGATTGCCGGTTCATTTTTTAATATCGCAATTCCGGTTAGCGCAATATCAGATTTCTGCCGCCAATCGACTACCCTGGTTGATCGCCCGCTTGGCATCGAGTTCCGCCGCAACATCCGACCCACCGATAAGGTGTACACGCTGACCGGCGTCCAGCAGCCCCTGCTGCAACTCCCGCAGAGGCTCCTGGCCGGCGCAGACGACGATATTATCGACTTCAAGCAAATGATCTTCACCCTGCTCCGCGCCTTTCTGGGTGACGGTGATATGCAGGCCCCGGTCATCGATCTTGCGGTAGGTCACCCCCGGGATCATCTGCACATTGCGCATCTTCAGCGACGAACGATGAATCCATCCGGTGGTCTTGCCCAGGTTCTTGCCCACTTTGGACGCCTTGCGCTGCAGCAGGAAAACCTCACGTGCCGGTGTGGGTACTTGGGGTTTGACGCCCTGGATACCACCCCGATGCTCCGCCGTCAGATCAACACCCCATTCCTTCATAAAGTGATCGGTATCGAGCGCCGGGGACTCTCCCTCATGAACCAGGAATTCCGAGACGTCGAAGCCTATACCACCCGCCCCGATCACAGCCACACGCCGACCTACTTCCCGGCGTTGTAACAGTGCATCCAGATAGCCCATCACCATGGGATGATCGATGCCTTCGATTTCCGGCGTTCGCGGCGCGATGCCTGTCGCGAGGACAACGTCATCGAAGCCGTCCTTGACCAGATCGTCGACACTCACGCGGGTGTTGAGTTTGACTTCAACGCCGTGCTTATCGAGCATCACGCGGAAATAGCGCAGGGTTTCGTAGAACTCTTCCTTGCCCGGGATACGCTTCGCCACGTTGAACTGCCCCCCGATTTCGCCGGCGGCATCGAACAGCGTCACCTTGTGGCCACGCTCGGCCGCGACCGTCGCGAAGGCCAGACCTGCGGGACCCGCCCCCACGACCGCAATCTGCTTCGGCGCGGCTGTCTTCACATAGTTCAGTTCGGTTTCATAGCAGGCGCGCGGGTTCACCAGACAGGTCGTCAGTTTGCCACCGAAGGTGTGATCGAGGCAGGCCTGGTTACAACCGATGCACGTATTGATTTCCTCAGCACGGCCCTCTTCCGCCTTGCGCACCAGATCGGCATCGGCGAGGAACGGACGAGCCATGGATACCATGTCGGCATCGCCCCCGGCGAGAATCTCCTCGGCCACACCCGGCATGTTGATACGGTTGGTGGTGACCAACGGGATACTGACTTCGCCCTTGAGGCGCGCGGTTACTTTGGTAAAAGCGCCGCGAGGCACAGACGTGGCAATGGTCGGCACCCGGGCCTCGTGCCAGCCGATACCCGTGTTGATAATCGTGGCACCGGCTTTCTCGATTTCCTTGGCGAGCTGGACCACTTCTTCCCAGGTGCTGCCGTCTTCGATCAGGTCCAGCATCGACAGGCGATAGATAATGATAAAGTTCGCACCGACCCGCTCGCGGACCCGGCGAACGATTTCGATTGGCAGACGGATCCGGTTCTCGTAGCTACCGCCCCACTGGTCGGTGCGATGGTTGGTGTGGGCCACAATGAACTGGTTGATGAAGTAGCCTTCGGAGCCCATGATCTCGACCCCATCATAACCCGCCTTCTGCGCCAGGACCGCGCACTGGGCGTAAGCTTCGATCTGCTTCTCAATGCCCGCCTCGTCCAACTCCTTTGGGGTGAACGGGTTGATCGGCGCCTGGATCGCTGAAGGCGCCACCAGTTCGGGATGGTAGGCGTAACGGCCAGCATGGAGGATCTGCATGCAGATCTTTCCGCCAGCCTCGTGGACTCTTTCGGTCACAATCCGGTGCTGCTCGGCCTCTTCTTCAGTATCCATCTTGGCCGCATGCTGGCGCACCCCGCCCTCGGGATTGGGTGCGATACCGCCGGTCACCATAAGGCCAACGCCGCCACGAGCCCGCTCAGCAAAGAAAGCGGCCATGCGCTCGAAGCCATTGGGCATCTCCTCCAGGCCAGTGTGCATGGACCCCATGAGCGTCCTGTTGCGCAGGGTGGTGAAGCCGAGATCCAATGGCTCCAGCAAATTGGGATAACGCTGGTGGCCAGCGGCCTTTTCGATAGCGCTCATTCGGGGTCTCCTCATCAATCTTTGCCGACGGCTCTTCAGGCCGACTGGGTAACGAGGCCTAAATTAAACGGGAGCATTGCGGCCGACAATATCCTCAAATAACATTTGATTATCCTTGTGTAACACTTACTTCTTTATGACAGAAACCAGTAACCGTCGGCGCCAGGCGCTGGGCAATATCAGCGTGCTCTATCTTTCAGTCATGGCTCGTGCGGTGGAGCAGCAAGGGAAGCGCATTAAGCCGTTGTTCGAACAGTTTGGAATCACCGAAAACCTGTTGAGCGCGCCCGACGCCCGCATCAGCATCCCGCGCTTCATGCGCCTGGGCCGGGCCGCCATAGGCCTCACAGGCAATCCCAACCTTGGTCTCGTCATGGGCGAGCAGACCCGCGCGATAGACGCCGGCCTCTCGGGCCTGGCCGCCATGAGCGCCCCGACCGCAGGCGAGGGCCTGGCGACCATCACCACCTATTCCCTGCTGAACAGCCGGAACAGCCGCGGACATCCCCACTACGAGGCAGACCGGCACCGAGCGTGCTTCTATTCGATTCGCCCCTACAACATCTACAACTACTTCGTGGTGGATTCCGTTATGGCGGGGTGGACGCAATTCCTGCGCCGTGTGACCGGAGAGACCAATGTACTGGAACAGGTGAATATCGAGTACCCCGACCAGGGACAGCAAAGTGCCTTCGAAGCCTGGTTCGGATGCCCAGTCAGCTTTGGCGCAAAGGAGAACAGTATCCAACTGCGCCCCTCTATCGCGGCAACCGCCTCAAATCAGCACCAACCAGCCATGCATCGGGCGCTGACCCAGCAATGCGACACCCAACTCAAGCGCATTCGCGGCGGCTGGACCGTTATCGACCAGGTCCGCGAAAAGCTGACCCCCATGCTCGATGGCCAATCTCCCGCCCTCGAGGACGTCGCCGCAGAATTGGGCATGGCACCCTGGACCCTGCAACGACAGTTGAATGCCCAGGGTTCGCGCTTCAAGGATCTTCTCGATGAAACCCGCCGGGACCTGGCGACGGACTATGTCCTGGAGACCCAGCTCAATTTCGCGGAGATTGCCTGGCTCCTGGGTTTTTCAGGACCACCGGCTTTCCATAAGGCTTACCGCCGTTGGTTTGGAATGAGTCCCGGGGAACACAGGACGACAAAGACGAGAGGCTAGACCCATAACGGGCACCGCCCAGACTTTTATGCACCGTATTGGCGCACCACGCGCGCCATCCCGAGCTAACTCGTGGTTAGCCAGGGCCACGACGACAACGATAAGCCTTTCATTTAGAAAGCGAATGCCAGCGGCGGCCGTTTCTTGGCACGCTTATTTCATTACTCCTGGATAACGATCAAGAGATATCAACGAAGCTGGCGCGATGCCGTAAGTCTTCGCACAGCGCGCGTCAAACAAGACGCCAAGGTGTAGAAGCCTGAACGCCCATGACTCACGGGCGTTCGGGCTTTTTTTATGGACTGAAGAAAATGCAGCATGACGTTCACATTGGCCTTCTCGCGTCTACCGAAGGCACCTACAAACGGATGGGCCTGAGCACCTGGAGCGGTGTCACTCATGCGGTGGAAGAGATCAACGCTGACCCTGCGTTCGACTTCCATCTGGTGACCCACAGCTACAATCCTGGTGGCGAGCTCGAAGCCTATGCCGATGGCATCAATCAGCTCATTTCAGCAGGCGCGCAACATATTTTCGGCACCACCACCTCCGCCAGTCGCAAGGAAATTATCCCCGACCTGGAACGTATGGGGTGCCTACTCTGGTACCCGTGCCCCTACGAGGGGTTCGAGTGCAGCGAAAACGTGATCTACATGGGCGGATGCCCTAACCAGAACCTGATTCCCCTGCTGCGGTACGCGATCGCCCAGTTCGGGGCCCATGCCCATCTGGTGGGATCGAACTATGTCTGGGGTTGGGAAAGCAATCGTATCGCGCGCGAACTCGTGGAAGTCAGCAACGGACAGGTACTTGGCGAGAAGTACTATCGGTTCGGATGCACTGACTTCGCGGGGCTTATCGAGCAGATTGTCAGTGACGACACGGCTTTCGTACTGAACAACCTGGTCGGCGAATCGTCTTATCATTTCCTTCGCCAACTGAGCGACGCCTGTGGTGAACGCGGCCGAACATTACCGGTGCTCAGCTGCAATTTCACCGAGTCCGAACTGCCTTGTATCCGGGGCGCGGATCACATCCGCCTCCTGTCCTGCGGGGCGTTCTTCGAGTCGGTCAAGCCATCGTTTGTGCACCAGCAGCACATGCGCCATGGCGAGCAGGCGTACTCGCACTATTACGCCTGTGCCTACGCCGCCATACATATGTTTGCGCAGGCATACCGCCGAACCGGAACGGACCTGCCGTCAGCTATTTGCGAAACCCTCTATGAACAGCGCAGCCCCACCGTCCTTGGAGAGCTCGTGTTGTCTGCCCGAAACAACCATGTCGCTTTGCCCAGCTACATCGCCGAAGCCGGGCGCGACGGTTTCACTCTCCTGCACAGCGAGCCCCGCAGCCTGACTGCGGATCCCTACCTGGTTCAGACGGATATCGCTGCGTTCAATGAGCTGGGGGCAAAGCCCTTGCAGCGCGGCAACCTGAGGATCGTGAAATGAAAACCACAACGGCCAGCGCCCGCACGCTCGTGATCATCGACTGCGATGAGCGTACAGAAAACATGCTCCGCAAATGCCTGAACCGACTCGGCATCGGGGTCAGCACCCTCTGCCGGGACGCCGGCAGCCTGCCTTCCGAAGCCTTGGGTGTCGTCATCGAGCTGGACCAGTTCGAAAGCCCGATGGCACTCGCCGAAGCGCGAGACAGGGGAATCCACATCGTCGCCCTGTCGCACCATGAAACCCTTTCTCAGATCCAGTGCGCCATCCGAATGGGTGCCACAGCAATGCTCAACAAGCCCATCACTCAGAGCTCTGTCTACACCACGCTCATGATGGCCCAGGGTCTGCGGGAACAGTTGAACCGACTTGAAAGGGAAAACGGTGAACTCATGCAGGCAAACCTTGCTCGGCCCGCCATTAGCAAGGCCGTAGCCCGCCTTATGATCGATTGCGGGATCGACGAGCAAGAGGCTTTCGAACGGATCCGCGCCCTGTCCATGTCCCTCAACCTCAGCATCGAGGCCATTTGCCGAGACATCGAGACACATACACCACCGTTGAGGATCAGGAAGTAGTCATGGGGTTTCCAACACTTCTCAAGCGGCTTTGTCGCCATAAATCAGTCGCCGTGTCGCTGGTCGTGATCGTGACCGTGGTGTCGCTTGCCGTCCTGGCCCCCTGGGTGGCGCCCTACGATCCCAACGAGCAGTTTTTCGAAGGCCTGACGATGGAGGGCGCACCGCTCCCCCCCAACGATAAATTTCTTCTAGGCACGGACCTTCTCGGACGGGATCTGCTGTCGCGACTGATCTATGGCGCCCAGACCTCGCTGATCATTGGCATCGTAGCGAACGGAATCGCAGTGCTGATCGGCACCCTGGTCGGTGTAATCGCCGGCTTTGTACGCGGTTGGACAGGCACCGTGCTGATGCGGCTGACGGATCTGATGATGGCCTTCCCGGCACTTCTACTAGCCATCGCACTGGCGGCAATACTGCAACCCAGTATTTGGATCGTCGCCCTGGTGATTGCGATGGTGAACTGGGTGCAGGTTTCCCGGGTTATCTATTCGGAAACCATCGCCATTGCATCCCGGGAGTTCATCGCCGTGGAGCGAACCCTGGGCGCCAGCACGTTGCGCATCCTGTTTTCGCATCTGCTACCACACCTGCTTCCCACCATCATGGTCTGGGCCACCCTCGGCATATCCACCACCGTGCTGCTGGAAGCAACCCTGTCGTTCCTCGGTGTCGGGGTCCAGCCCCCCACCCCGAGCTGGGGCAACATCATTTTCGAGAGCCAGACCTATTTCACGTCTGCTGTCTGGCTGGTGCTGTTTCCGGGCCTGGCCATCGTGATTCTCTCACTTAGCTTCAACCTGGTCGGTGATGCCCTGCGGGACGAGCTCGATCCATCTCTGAAGGGACGCGACTGATGGCCATGTATACACTCCGACGTCTTGGTTACGCCGTACTTATCCTGCTCGGCGTATCCTTTATCACCTATCTGCTGCTCTATATGATCCCGGCCGACCCGGCGCGTCAGTTGGCCGGTCGTAGCGCAACCGCAGAAACCGTTGCCAATATCCGGGCCCAACTCGGACTGGACCTGCCCTTCTATCAGCAGTACTTCAACTACCTGGTCAACCTGGTGCAGGGGGATCTCGGGCGCTCCTATATCCAGCGTACGGAAGTCTCGGCCCTGATCACATCGAGGCTGGGCGCCACGACCGAGCTCATGCTTTGGGGTATCGGCTTCGAGCTTCTGATCGGTGTTTCCCTGGGGATCCTCGCCGCCCTGAAGCGTAACAGCGCCCTCGACCGCTTCCTGATGGCATTATCGTTTGTCGGTGTGTCTTCCCCCCACTTCATCGCTTCGATGCTTTTTCTCTACCTGTTCGCCGTCAACCTGGGTTGGTTCCCCCTGGGCGGCTACGGCACGGTACATCACGTCCTGCTACCGGCCATTACGCTCGGTTTGCTGGGGAGCGGCTGGTATTCACGCATGGTGCGCTCTTCGATGATCGAAGTCCTTCATCAGGATTTCATCCGCACTGCCCGTTCCAAGGGCCTGACCCGTGCCCGCGTTATCCTTCGCCACGTCCTGCCGAACACCATCATTCCGGTAATCCCGATGATCGGGATCGATATCGGCATCTTCATCGGCGGCCTGGTCGTCGTGGAGTCGGTGTTCGGCTGGCCGGGACTGGGCCAACTCGCCTGGCAGGCGATCCAGCGGGTGGATATACCCGTCATCGTCGGCGTCACCATGGTTTCCGCGGTCGCCATCGTTCTCGCCAACCTGATTGCAGATCTGCTGGTTCCACTGGTCGATCCGCGCATTGAGCTCGACAAATCCTAACTGGAGTGAAAGGAGCAAGACCCATGAAAGCAAGAATAAACCGGCCAGTTCTCGCTAGCGCTATCGCGTCCATCCTGATCGCAGGGCCAGTGAGCGCCGCCGAACCCAAGCAAGGCGGCGATATCATCGTGACTTACCAGAATGATGTGGCGACCCTTGATCCCGCCATCGGCTATGACTGGCAGAATTGGTCAATGATCAAGAGCCTGTTCGACGGTCTTATGGACTACAAGCCCGGCACCACGGAGCTCGTCCTCGATCTCGCCGACAGCTACAGCCTCTCCGAGGACGGCAAGACCTATACCTTCAAGCTCAAGAAGGGCGTTAAATTCCACAATGGACGCGAGATGAAGGCCAGCGACGTAAAATACTCGCTGGAACGGACCGCCAACCCGAAGACCCAAAGCCCAGGAGCCGGATTTTTCTCCCCCATCCTTGGCTATGACGCGGTGGCTGCGGGCGATACGACCGATCTTGAAGGCGTGAGCGTCATCGACGACTACACCGTGTCGATTGAACTGACGGCCCCGAATGCGACCTTCCTGCATGTGATGGGCCTCAACTTCGCCTCTATCGTTCCCAAGGAAGCCGTCGACGAATACGGCCAGGACTTCGGCAAGCACCCGGTCGGCACCGGTGCCTACGAACTCAAGGATTGGACCCTGGGCCAACACCTCGTTTTTGAGAGGAATGAAGACTATTACAAAGCCGGTGTCCCGCGTATCGACACCATTACGTTTGAAGTTGGGCAGGAGCCTATGGTGGCACTGCAGCGACTTGAGCGTGACGAGGTCGATATCGCTGGCGATGGCATCCCTCCGGCCAAGTTCCTCCAGTTCAAGAACGATCCCCGCTACAAGGACCTGATGGTCACGGGTGACCAGTTACACACCGGCTATCTGACCCTGAACGTCACCATGCCGCCGCTGGATAACCTCAAGGTCCGCAAGGCCATTAACATGGCCATCAACAAGGACCGGGTCGTGCGCATCATCAACGGCCGCGCCACACCGGCCAATCAGCCGCTACCGCCGGCGATGCCCGGCTATGACGATAGCTACGAAGGCTTCCCCTACGACCCTGAAAAGGCCAAGGCACTGCTGGCCGAAGCCGGTTATCCGGACGGTTTCGAAACCGAACTTTTCGTGATGAACACTGAACCCCAGCCTCGCATCGCCCAGGCCATGCAACAAGATCTCAGCAATATCGGCATCAAGGCGAACATCAAGTCACTGGCCCAGGCCAACGTGATCGCAGCCGGTGGCGTCAAAGACCAGGCTCCCATGATCTGGTCTGGCGGCATGGCCTGGATCGCCGACTTCCCGGATCCGGCCAACTTCTGGGGCCCTATACTCGGGTGTGAAGGCGCGGTTCCCGGAGGCTGGAACTGGGCCTGGTACTGCAACGAGGATTTGGATGCCATGGGCGATAAGGCAGACGCGATGGTTGCCGAAGACGAGCAGCAAGAACGCGCTGAACTCTGGGGCAAAGTCTTCACTGACGCTATGGCCGATGCACCCTGGGTACCGATCTTCAACGAGCAGCGTTTCACAGTGCATTCCAGTCGCATGGCGGGTGATGACGCTCTCTATGTCGATCCGGTCCATGTTCCCGTCAACTACGACTACATCTGGGTGAAATAATGTGCGAAAACACGCTGGTTAAAACCATCCATGGGCACCATCACCATCATGGCTGGGACAACAGCTTCGCCCCTGCGGCCCGGGTCACCCCGGGCAGCATGGTGGAACTGGAGTGCAAGGACTCAGGCAATGGCCACTTCACACCCAACTCGACGGTGGAAGCGGTAAGCACCATGCCATTCGACAAGATTAATCCGGTCACGGGGCCCATCTATGTGGAGGGCGCACAACCGGGCGATATCCTGAAAGTCACGATCGATAGTTTCAAACCTTCCGGATTCGGCTGGACGGCGAATATCCCTGGTTTCGGGCTACTGGCGGACCAATTCCAGGACCCCGCGCTGACGCTCTGGCAATACGATCGCGACGGGCTCGGTCCAGCCGCCTTTGGCAAGTACGGCAAGGTCCCCCTCAAGCCGTTTGCCGGAACCATCGGTCTCGCGCTGGCCGAACCCGGTCTGCATTCGGTCGTTCCACCACGGCGTGTCGGAGGCAATCTCGATATCCGCGACATCAATGCCGGGGCCACGCTGTATCTCCCGGTCGAGGTTGAGGGCGCGCTGTTCTCCATCGGCGATACCCACGCAGCCCAAGGCGATGGCGAAGTCTGCGGAACGGCAATCGAAAGCGCCATGGAGGTGGTCGTCAAGCTCGACCTGATCAAGGACAGGCCCCTGGCCATGCCCCGCTTCACCACGGCCGGCCCGGTCACGAGGCATCTCGATTCTGCAGGCTATGAGGCCTTCACCGGCATCGGTCCGGACCTGATGCAGGCAGCGCGGGACGCCGTGAGTGGCACCATCGACTGGCTCTGCAAGGAGCACCGGATGCCCGCCGAACAGGCGTACATGCTGTGCTCGGTCTGCGGTGACCTGCGTATCAGCGAAATCGTCGACATGCCGAACTGGGTGGTGTCGTTCTACTTCCCGAAGATCGTTCTTGGTTGAACGCAATTTCTGATCACAGCGAGCGAAACAATGAGTGCCCCAGTAACGACCGAGCGGGATAAGCCGCTGCTTTCCGTTGAGAAACTGAGCATTGAGTTCGGCCAGGGGCCGAACCGAAAGCGAGTGGTGGACGATCTCAGCTTTTCCCTGGGGCGCTCGCAAACCCTGTGCATTGCCGGCGAGTCCGGCAGCGGAAAATCGCTGTCGGCGCTCGCGATTATGGGTCTGCTTCCCAAGCTGGCCCGGACACCCAGCGGCGCCATCATCTACGGCGACAATGATTTGCTGAGCCTGCCGGACAAGCAGATGCAGCGTCTGCGCGGCCGGGAAATCGGCATGATCTTCCAGGAACCGATGACCTCCCTGAACCCCACCATGCGTATCGGCAGTCAGATGATGGAGACCGTCAAGCGACACCGCATCGCTCGGGGTGACAAAGCCTGGCGGCACATCAAGGCGATGATGGACGCCGTTAAGATTCCCAAGGTCGACGAGCGCCTGAGCCAGTACCCCCACGAACTCTCCGGCGGACTGCGTCAGCGCGTCATGATTGCCATGGCCATGCTATGCAGCCCCAAGGTATTGATCGCCGATGAACCCACTACCGCACTGGATGTGACCATCCAGGCACAGATTCTTGAACTGATTCGTGAACTCCAACGGGAATACGGCACCGCGGTCCTGATGATCACCCACGACATGGGAGTGGTCGCTGAAATGGCTGACAATGTCGTCGTCATGAACCGGGGTATTGTGGAGGAAACCGCGCCGGTGGAGAAAATATTCACAGCGCCTAATGCCGCCTATACCCGCAAGCTGCTGGCTGCTGTACCGCGCCTCGGCACCGCTCAGCCCATCGAGGCGAAAAGTAGCAGGCCGGTTGTACTTGAGGTGGAAAACCTGCGGGTGCACTATCCGGTTCGTCGCAAAAAGCTGTTTGAACCACCACGTGAAGTCGTGGCTGTCGACAATATCAGCTTTGAGCTCCACCAGGGAGAAACCCTGGGCATCGTGGGAGAAAGCGGCTGCGGTAAATCCACCACCGGGCGGGCACTGATGAACATGTTGGATTTCGACGGCCGTGTTCGGGTGCTGGGAACCGATATCCACGGACTCCGAGGCGAGCGCCTGAGGCAGGTCCGGCAGGACATCCAGATGATCTTCCAGGACCCTTACGCTGCCCTCAATCCTCGGAAAAACATTGAGGAACTGGTGGGGGAGCCGCTCCTTATCCATGGCCGCGGTAACACCGAACAACGCCGGGAAATGGTAGCCCAACTTCTTAGGCAGGTGGGGCTGCCAGAGGCCGACGCACTCACTCGCTATCCCCACCAGTTTTCAGGAGGGCAGCGTCAACGCATCTGTATCGCTCGCGCGCTTGCGCTGAAACCCAAGATCATCGTTTCAGATGAGCCGGTTTCGGCACTGGACGTCTCGGTTCAGGCCCAGGTTCTGGAGCTGCTGGAGAGTCTTCAGCAAGAACACGATCTCAGCTACATTTTCATCTCCCACGATATGGCCGTGGTCGAGCGACTCTGTCATCGGGTAGCCGTTATGTTCGCTGGTCGTATCCTTGAAATGGGAAGCCGCGAGCAGGTCCTCGGCAACCCCCGACATCCTTACACCCAGCGCCTCCTTTCCGCCGTACCGATCCCCGCCTTGGACAGCAAGCGCGATTTCGCTTCGCTGCTGGAGCAGCTAGAGACACCGGATCCGATCAAACCAAAGGGACACAGCGCCCCACCCCTCCGATACGCGCAGCCGGAAGAAGGCCACTTCGTGGCGCTGGAAGCGTGAGGCAGGCCTGGTATGCACCAAGCTTTGAGATTAGATGACTATTCTGATCTGGCGTAGGGGATGCAGCAGAAAAAACGATGCCAAGACCGGCTAAGAAACCGGACCAGCATGATTTGAGCCTGTCTTTATTTACATCTCAGTCGCATCGTCGACGTCTTCGTCGTCGTCGAATTCTTCGATGTAGAAATCCAGGAGTTCTTCTTCGTAATCGACCATGAGACGGCCTCCATTGCTATCACTGGTTCGTTTGTTTGAGTTAACAACCAGCCTACAACGAAGACTATGTCCGATAAGTGACGAGTAAATTACAGAGCTGTGGGGAAATCTGAAAACCGGGAAAAGCGAGGAAGGAAATGGCGGAGCGGACGGGACTCGAACCCGCGACCCCCGGCGTGACAGGCCGGTATTCTAACCAGCTGAACTACCGCTCCGCGCTATGCGTTGACGCCGTTCAGTAGCGACAACGAGGGCGCATTATAAAGACCCCCATCAGCATGTCAACGGCTTTTTCCGGAAAACTGAAAATTCCCTGTCGCTAGGATGAAAAGCCCAATTCTCCACCCGCAGCCACAGGGATCCAGCTATACCAAAAAGGACTCCGCCTAACCGACTACGTCCAGGTGGACTTCCCGCCCCTGGGCCGCCTTGCGATACTCGATAGGCGTCATGCCGGACCATCGCTTGAATGCACGATAGAACGTACTGGGTTCGGAAAAGCCGGTCAGGTAGACGATTTCGTCGATAGACTCGTCAGTGGTCGCCAGCAGCTGCCGCGCCAGGCGATAACGGAAATCCGCCAACACCTGGTTGAAACTGGTCTCGGCTTCGGTCAGGCGGGTACGGAGTGTGCGTGGTTTGATATCGAGGCGTTCGGCAACGGAGTCCAGGGTTACTTCACCGCTATCCAGTAACTCGGCCACGATCCGCTCAACCTGGCCCACAATGTCCTTCTTCTCAAGGCGCGCCACCTGCTCACTGGCGAAGCGCTCATGTAGCGCCAGCAGTTCAGGTTCGGCGTGGGGCGAGGCGTGCGCCAGCAGGCTCGCCGGGAAGTACATCCGATTTTCCTCGGCACCGAAGATCACTTCACATCCAAGCACTTCTGATACATGCGCCTGACCGGCTTCCCGCTCGTGCTCGAATTCCACCCTCGAACATGCGAAGCGACCATCGGTAATCGACTTGAAGAAGATGATCAGACCCTGGACGAAACACTCGTTAAAATGTTTGAGGCGCCGAACTTCGTCTGACGCGGCATCCAGCACCATGCAGGCCTGGTCACCTTCGATAAAGAATTCGGTATTGGCGGCATCGCTCAGCAGGCGCTGGTAGTTGAGCGCCCGGCGAAGACCCTCGCCAAAGGTGGGACTACTGAGAAAAAGGTACTCGAGCACCTGCCCCTTATAGGTGGGGAGCACTTGGCCAAGATGGAGGCCGACATCCGGATCGCCGGAAACCTCCTCGACGATCTGCCAGAAAAAGAGCTGGGCATTGTGCGGCGTTCTCAGTTGGGCAGAATTCAGGTAGTCCTCGTCGACGCCGAGGCGCTTGAGAATCTCATCCGTATCCACACCCTGTTTTTTCATCGCCTGATATATCAGGCGCAACATCACACCTGCATCACGAAGTTCCTGCATATGATCCCGCTTATTATTTTTGGAAGCCGGTATTTGAACACGTTCACTTCATGATACGGCTCACGTGCCCGACTGGAGGCTCCTTGTGTGGTGCTACTGCGTTGGCCAGCTCGCCTGCGCCGAGGGACAGGTCGGTCAATGCCGTCTATCGACGGGTCTGCAACACTTTCCCGCTGTCGGGGAACAGCCAACCCCCTATATTTGCTGGTATCGCTACCTTCACCAATGGGCCCAAACGATTGACCCTGTACAGTTGTACCAGATTTCCTGACGCATCAGTAGCGATGGTTCGCCCTATCGGAACCATACCGCCGGAAATCCACATAAGCCCATGACTGCTTTCGCTCATGGCCCAATATGACTCATATTAGCTGCTGGAAAGCTCAGCTCAAGACTCCGTTCATTACAAGGATGAGGTCAGTCACAATGCGAGACATTATTTCCTATCACCATCGGCCACCGGCAATGTGGTCGCTCTATGGAAAGGCGCTCAAATCGCGGCGCTCTAGTGAAAAGTCCCCAACGATCCCCCCGCTCACGGCCGAACTGATTGCAGCCAGCAGCGATCCGGATCGTGTCACCCGCTATGCGGCCGTTTGCGGCTTCCGCCCGGGATCGCGACTGCCTATGACCTGGCCTCACATCCTGGCCTTCCCCCTTCATCTGAAACTGCTGACTGAAGACGCCTTCCCTTTGCCCTTGCTGGGGCTCGTGCATTTGCGCAACACAATCACCCAGCACCGCCCGGTCGCATTTGGAGAATGCCTGGACATCCGTGTTCGACTGGACAACCAGACGAGTAACGACAAGGGCATCGAGTTCGATCTGGTGACCGAAGCATCGAGCGCAGGTCGGGTGATCTGGGAAGAAACCAGCACCAACCTGTTCCGACAGTCGGGGAAGAGCCCAGGAGGAAACAAGGCCAAGTCTTCGAAGGCTGCGCCCGTGCGGTTACCCCACTCGGCGGCGGTGAGCACGTCCGAGTCACTGGGACGACGCTACGGCCGGGTGTCCGGCGATCTTAACCCGATCCACATGCACGCCTTGTCGGCCAAGGCCTTTGGTTTCCCGCGGGCTATTGCCCACGGCATGTGGAGCAAGGCGCACTGTATTGCGCTGCTGGAACAGCAAAGCGACTGGAAGTCAGGACCGGTTACCGTCACCGCACAATTCAAGAAGCCGCTATTCCTGCCGGGCAAGGCGCAATTGAACTGGCAGGAAGGCGAGGACCGCTGGAATTATCAGCTTTTGAATGAGAAAGGAGATGCGCCGCATCTGACAGGGGAAGTTGTTTGGAAATGAAGGAAAGACGGCAGCCTTTCAGGCTGCTCCGAAGCTGAAGAGGGTGTTGCAAAAGCTTGCGGTATTAAGCCTCTCTCTCCTCGCGGGAGAGAGGTTTGGAGAGAGGGGGACGAGGCAAAGCCTCGCTAGAAGTCGGCTCTGGCAACGATGAGCGCCTGACGGCGCTACCCCCTCTCCCCGGCCCTCTCCCGCGAGGGGAGAGGGAGTCTATGTGTGCAAACCGGCAACATAGGTAACACCTCAAGCCGGGAACATGGGTTACACAAGTTACGGTATGGGCAAGGAGGACGCGCCCATGCCCTGGAAAGAGACTTGTGTAATGGATCTGAAGATGCAGTTGATCGCGGCCTGGCTGCAGGGCGGGCACGGTGTAAGCGATCTGGCCCGCGGCTACGGCATTAGCCGCAAGACGGCTTACAAGTGGATCAGGCGCTACCAGGAGGAAGGTGCCGGTGGGCTGCAGGAGCGCTCCCGAGCGCCGCACTATTGCCCACATGCAGTGGCGGAGGACGTGGCTGAACAGATTGTGGCGATCAAGAAAGTCCATCCCAGCTTTGGCCCCAAGAAGGTTCTGGACCGCTTGCGTGAGCTAGAACCGGCGATGGCATTGCCGGCAGACAGCACGGCCGGTGAGATACTCAAAGCGGCGGGTCTGGTCAAGAAACGGCGCTACAAGCGGCCGTACCCGGCCGACCCGCAACCGTTTGAACTGGGTGATCGCAATAATGCGCTGTGGAGTGTGGACTACAAGGGGCAGTACCGGACGGCCGGCGGGCGCTGGTGTTATCCGCTCACGGTAACCGACAATGCCAGCCGTTATGTCTTGGGCTGTCATGGCGTGAGCGCAACAGACTACGTCCAGGCGAAGCCGATTATGGAATGGGTTTTCCATGAGTACGGTCTGCCGGAGGGGATCTTGTCCGACAACGGGGCGCCCTTCGCCAGTCGCTCAGCAGGAGGTCTGACGCGACTGTCGAAATGGTGGGTCGAGCTGGGCATTGGGGTGCATCGTAGCAAGCCGGGAACGCCCACACAGAATGCCCGTCACGAGCGCATGCACGGTTCACTGAATCGAGCAGTGGGTGGACGGATGCGCGGGACAAGCTTGATGCAGCAACAGACCACGCTGCAGGCATTCCGTGAGGAGTTTAACGAACAACGCAGCCATGAGGCGCTGGGCAGGCAAACACCGGCCAGCGTGTATCAGCCCTCAAGGCGTCGGTACTCGCCCGTGCTGCGCCCGATTGAATATAACGTGGACCAGGCGGTTCGCAACGTTCGTCACAACGGCGAAATCAAGTGGCAGGGCCATCTGATCTACATCAGCGGGCTGTTAGCCAGACATCGCGTAGGCCTGCAAGAGGTGGAGAATGACCGGGTCGAGGTGCGATACAGCACCCATCTGCTCGGTCATATTAACCTCAAAACCGCGCGATTGGAGCCCGCATGCGAGTGGCATGCGGGGGAATAGGTGTAACCCATGTTGCCGGTTCAAAGTGTTACCTATGTTCCGGTTGCACAATGCCGGTACTTTTGAGATACGGCTACCTTTACAACACCCTCTTCAGCTTCTGAGGCGCCGCCAGGCGCCCCTACAGAACCCGGCAAACCCGATAGCACAACGACGGCTTATGCCCGCGCCTGTTCCCCGGCTTCAGCCGCAACCGGAAGCGTGAAGAATAAGCGAGCGCCGCCATTTTCTGGCCGCTCAAAGCCAATCTCTCCACCCTGGGCCTGCATTAGGCTCCGACACAACGCCAGGCCAATACCCATGCCTTCCTGCTTGGTGGTAAAGAACGGATGAAACAGCTTTTCCTCGGCGTTCTCTGGCAGACCTATACCGCGGTCCGTCACGTCCACCCGGACAAATCCACCTTCGACCACACGGGCGGAGACATGAACGGGATCGGTCACCTTGGCAGCGCGCGTCGCTTCGAGCGCGTTGCGAATCAGGTTGAGCGCCACCTGTTGCACCTGGATCGGGTCGGCCAGCACATCCGGAACGTCATCGGCGATATCGAGCTCGACGGCGACCTGATTCGTGCGGGCATCCACCTCGGCAAACTGGCGAGTCTCCTCCAGTAGCGATGAGATGACGATGACTTCCTTACCGGAGGCCGGCTTCTTCACGAAGCTGCGGATACGGCGAATCACTTCGCTGGCGCGATGGGATTGAGCCTCTATTTTTTCAAGTGTCTTACGCACCAGCTCACGATCGATCTCGTTGGCCGCCACCATGCGCAGAGCCACCCGCACATAATTGGAGATCGCCGTCAGTGGCTGATTCACCTCATGGGCGAAGCCAGCGGCCATTTCACCCATGGTGGAGAGCCTTGAGGCATGGGCTAGCTGGTCACGCTGTACTTCCACCAGGTCCCGCGCTTCGTCCAAGGCCTTCTCACGTTCCAGCTCGGCAGAAATATCGCGGAACACCACGACGGCACCCAGTACCTGCCCGCCTTCAAGCTTCGGGCTGGAGCGGTACTCGGCAGGAAAGCTGGAACCATCAGGCCGATACATCACGACGTCACGCTGGTGCTCCGCAACCCCTTCCCGACAGGTGCCGAGCGCCGGCAAGCCAGCGGTCTCGGCATCCGGCGTACCAAAGTGCAGCTGGAAGAAGTTGTGGCCGACGAGCTCCTCAGGGTCCAGTCCTGCCATGATGCCCGCGGCGGGGTTGGCAAAGATGATTTGACCCTCGGTATCGAGCCCGTAGATACCTTCGCTGATCGCGTTGAGGATACGGGACTGGTCGCTTTCCAATTGACGATTGCGGGCCTGTAGCTGACGTTCGAGCTGGATGACTCGCGCATGGGTGGCGACACGGGCAATGACTTCCTGGGCCTGGAAGGGCTTGGAGATATAATCCGCGCCACCCAGGGAAAAGCCCTTGACCTTGGCGTCAACGTCATCGAGTGCAGAAAGGAATACGACGGCACCGTCCGCCGTCTCCGGGCTGGCCTTGAGCCTCTGGCATACTTCGTAGCCATCCATGCCCGGCATCATAATGTCCAGCAGCACGACCTCGGGCTGGTGACGCTCGGCGAGGGTCAGGGCTTTTTCACCCTCATTGGCAATCAGCAGTCGATAACCGCGGTCCTTGAGTGTCTCGTAGAGTACTTTCAGGTTCTGCGCATTGTCATCGACGAGCAGTACCGTTGCCTCGTCGCGTTCACTGGCAAATTCAGTCATAGAGTCCGTGCCGGCACAGGAGGGCCGACCTTAATTGAAATGGACGCTCATAGTGGCGCGCGTTTCAGGAAGCGTCGATACGGTCCTTTACGGACATCACCATACGGACCAGGTGTGCCAGTGAGTGGGTCCCCATCTTGTGCATGACACGGGAACGGTGGATCTCCACCGTACGCTGACTGATATCCAGTTCGATCGCGATAACCTTGTTCGCCTGCCCAGCAATCATGCGGTCCATAATCTCGGTCTCACGCGGGGTAAGCATGTTGATACGACGCAGGATCTCCTGCTTCTGACCGAGGGTCTTGCGCTGCTCGCGGTCCTGCTCCAGGGCTTCCTCGATCTTCTTGAGAAGGTCCTCCTCGCGATACGGCTTCTGGATGAAATCCACCGCACCCTGCTTCATTGCATCTACCGCCATGGGCACGTCACCGTGCCCTGTCACGAAGATGATCGGCAGGATCGAGTTCTTCTCGTTGAGGCGACGCTGGAGTTCCATGCCATCCATCCCGGGCATGCGGATGTCGAGTACGATACAGCCCGCCATGTCATCGCTGTAGTCCTCCAGGAACGCATTGGCCGTTGGATAGGTCTTGACGCCCTTGTCCGAGGATTTCAGCAGCAACTCCAGGGAATCACGTACTGCTTCGTCGTCTTCGACGACAAAAACCGTTTCTGTAGTCTCGTTCATTGATCCACCTTGTCCCGTGTCGTTTCTTATTGGCTCGGCGTGCCACCGTTCGCTCTCTCAACCCACTGCGGCTCAATCACCCGCCTGAGACAGATGATCCCGCTCCGGCGTATGGCCGTCTACCAGCGGCGGCGCGACGCTCACCGGGTCCACCCGCTCATCGTACCAGTTCATGCGCCAGTCCAGGTGCGGACCTGTGGACCGGCCGGTGCTTCCCACCTTGCCGATCCGCTCGCCCTGCACCACAGCCTGGCCTACCTTTACCTCCACTGCATCCATATGCAGGAAGGTTGAGTTTACGCCGTAGCCGTGATCGAGGATCACGGTGCCGCCGGAGTAGAACAGGTCGGGTTCGGCCAGCGTCACCGTACCCGCCGCCGGTGCGACCACCGGTGCGCCTCTCGGGGCCGCGATATCCACTCCGTAGTGCGGGCGGCGCGGCTCGCCATTGTAGACTCGCTGGCTTCCGTAGACGCCGGTGATGCGACCGCGAGCGGGCCAGATGTAGGGCCCGGCAAAATCCTCCCGGTCCGACACCACCGCCCGCGCTTCCCGGACTTGCTGCGCCTCGGCCCGGATGCGGGCGAGATGCTCCTTGGACGGTGTTACCGTACGCGACGGCACACCTTCAATACGCTGGACGTTGTAGGCCCGGGACGAAAGCTCGATCGTCTGCAGCGTCATCACGCCGTCCGGCCCTTCCACCCGCAAGGTGTGCGTGGATCTGGCATCACGCCCAAAGCCCAGCGCAAACCGCCCGCCATGATCGACGCGAACCGGCGCGTCATTCAGCCAGAGGCGACTACCGGGTGCGACCTGGCCGTAGACCAGGCTACCCGGGACGAGCTTACCCTTCAGGGTGGCCGGCTCAGCGGCGACCTCACCCCCGGCGATCACACCGGCGGCAAGAAGCATGAAGCCGGCGAGCCAATAATGAATCCTGTATCGTGTAACCATAGCCTTTCCTGCTCCGATTGTCCCTATTACAACGGAAAATTCCATGCGCTTTACCGTTGAAAACGAAGCCTTTTTTGATCTTCCGCCGTTCCAGCCCGTGGTGATCAGGCAAGCCCTGCCCCAAACGATGGCGGATAATCTGTTGAAAGCGCTACCTCAGGCCCTGCCCTGGTACCAGGCGCGCCTTCATCTCTACGGCAAATGGCGATTCTCGCCACGACTACAGTGTTGGATGGGAGATCCGGACGCTCACTACCGGTACTCAGGCCATGATATGACGCCCGAGCCCTGGGCAGAAGTCCTTCAGCCAGTGCTGCCGTTGATCAACAACCTGGCTAACGAACAGTTCAACAGCGTTCTCTGCAATTGGTACCGCAATGGGCAGGACAGCATGGGCTGGCACAGCGACAGCGAGCCGGAATTAGGATTGGAGCCAGTGATCGCTTCGTTATCGTTGGGGGCGGAGCGGGTGTTCCAGTTCCGCCGCACGGGCGAAAGCCGGCTCTACCGCTCCATTCCCCTTCCCCACAATAGCGTGCTGATCATGCCGAAGGGATTACAGTCTCATTACCAGCACCAGCTGCCAAAAACACGAAAGCAAACGGGCCACCGCTTCAACCTGACGTTCCG
Source organism: Marinobacter nanhaiticus D15-8W (assembly GCF_036511935.1). Taxonomy (NCBI): domain Bacteria; kingdom Pseudomonadati; phylum Pseudomonadota; class Gammaproteobacteria; order Pseudomonadales; family Marinobacteraceae; genus Marinobacter; species Marinobacter nanhaiticus. The sequence goes on from NZ_AP028878.1 coordinate 3,512,607, forward strand.
CAGGATTGCTCGCTGATCAGGTCGCGTGCCCGGGCTGCTCCTGCCGATGCTTGTCGCTGGACGGCTCCTGACGTTCCTGATCCCGCATCTTTTCCAGGCGTTTCTGGATCGCACCGAAGATAGTGTTCGTCGGGTAACGTCCCTTGGCCGATGCCTTACCGGCGGCTTTGCCGAGTAGCAGCCCGATCGCTTCTTCCGCGGTGTCGACCGCGTAGACCGAAAATTTGCGCTGACGAACCGCCGCCAGGATCTCGGAATCGAGCATCAGGTTCTGGACGTTCGACGCGGGCAGGATCACGCCCTGGGTACCGGTCAGCCCCTTGAGCTGGCAGGTCTGGAAGAATCCTTCGATCTTCTCATTGACTCCACCCACCGGCTGGACTTCACCGAACTGGTTGACCGAACCCGTAATGGCCAGATCCTGTCGCACCCCTCGACCGGACAAGGCTGAGACCAGCGCACAAAGCTCGGCCAGGGAGGCGCTGTCACCGTCCACCTCGCCATAGTTCTGCTCGAACGTCAGGCTTGCGGACAGATGCATCGGGTCGGTAACGGCAAACCGGGAAGCGAGCCAGGAGGTGAGGATCATGACGCCCTTCGAATGGATATTGCCGCCCAGTTTCACGTCCCGCTCGATGTCGATGACGTCGCCATCGCCGTAGTAGCAAGTGGCCGTGATCCGGTTGGGCATGCCGAACTCGTAACCGCCGGCCGACAGGACCGACAATGCATTAACCTGGCCGACCCGTTCGCCAGTGGTAGACACCAACGTGGTGCCGTCGCGGATGGAATCGAAATACTGGTCGCGGATGCGGCTGCTGCGATAGCGGGCGCTGTTCAGGGCCTGCTCCACATGGGTGGCCTGGATCATCCTGGCGCCGGCCTGCCGGGCCCAGTAATCCGACTCCCGCAGCAGATTGGCGATATCAGCCGCGTGCAGCGACAGGCGCTCCTGATGGTCGGCGATGCGCGAACTGTATTCGATCACCCGCGCCACGGCTTTGCGGTCACAATGCAGCAGGTTCTTGTCCACCACCACGCTGGCGATGAACTTGGCGTATTGCTGTTCGCTCTCTGGCGTGCGGTGCATTTCGTTCTCGAAGTCCGCGGTGATCCGGAATAACTCGGAGAATTCGGGATCATATTCCTGCAGCAGCATCCAGGTTTCCCTGTCGCCGAACAGCACGATCTTGACATTGAGCGGGATCGGCTCCGGCTCCAGCGAAATCGTGCCGGACAGGGTCAATTCCCGCTCCAGGGAGTTGATCTGCAATGACCGCGAACGCAAAGCGCGCTTGAGGCCGTCCCAGACGAACGGCTGCTCGAGCACCTTGATCGCGTCCATCAGCAAATAACCGCCGTTGGCCTTGTGCAGGCTGCCCGGCCGGATCAGGGAGAAGTCTGTGAAGACCGAACCCTTGAAGGTAACGTTTTCCACGTACCCGAACAGGTTGTGGTACGTCGGGTTGTCTTCGACGATCACCGGCACGTCCTGATCCTTGTGATGCACCAGGAGGTTGATCTGGTAGCGCCGGGGCATCTTGCGATCCAGCGCCGCATAGGCGATAGCCGCCTGCTCGTCGCCGTCCTCGAGGAAGATATCCAGGTTATCGCCCAGATCCTTGCGCACAGCTTCCAGGTAGTCGACGACTTCCGGGTAAACCGTGTACTTGGCCACCAATTCGTCAAACTGGTGGCCGGTCAGGCTTTCCAATGTCTCTTCGTTCAGGGCCTGTTGCTTATCGGTGTACTCTTGCTCCAATTCGGCGATCTTGCGAAGCGCCGCCCGCAGCTTTTTCTCCAGCTTGTTGATCTCGTCCTCGAAGGTCTGGCGCTGTTCTTCGGTGAGGGCGGCAAAGGTTTCCTGCGTGTGAGGTTCCTCTCCGTTCATCGCCACGAGCCGATAGCCGCCCGGGGTCGACACGGTCAGGCTGACCTTCTTGCGCTTGGCCTGTCGGGCCACCTTTTCCAGGGCATCTTCCTGCTTACGGGTGTATTCGTTCTTCAACTGCTCCGCCCGTTCCAGGAACGCATCGCCCTCGAAGGTCTGCGGGATTACCTGGGTCAGACGGATCATCAGGCGATCCATGTCCTGCTTCAGGACCTGACCTTCACCGGCGGGCAGGCGTAACACCCTTGGCGAGCGGGGTTCCTCGAAATTGGCGACGTAGCACCAGTCGTAGCTCTTGTATTCCTTGTCCGCGTGGTGCTTCAGGTAACGCAGCATCATGGTGAGCTTACCGAGACCATTACGCCCAACCGCATACACGTTGTAGCCACCGTGCGGCATTGCCAACGCAAAACGCACCGCTTCCTGCGCTCGGTGCTGGCCGACTATTTCCTCAAGGGGCTCCAGTTGGCGGGTCGTTCTGAACGAAAAGTCTTTGGTATCGCACGTGCGGTAAAGCTGGTTTAGAGGCAGTGACTTCAAGGCGCCATCCTGTTTCTGGAAGTAAAAATGCAATAACAGGGCATTGTAGAAGGTGTCGACGCCCCTGTCGTGTGTTAACCATTTTGTAATCCATGAACGCTTAAGTTTTGCGCGATTTTGCCGTTAAACCATGAAATGATCCTCAACCCAGAGCGGTTGCGATGTTTTTAGATGGGTGGCCCGCATAGAGGAAGTTACGGTCGGCCCTTTGACTGCGCAGGTTTACAAGGTGACCTTATATGGAAATATCACGCTCATCGCCTTACAGTCTTAGCACGCTAGACCGCAAGAAGGCAGCAAGCCCGCAACGCACACCGGAAACCCCTGAAGCACCCGCAACGCCGACCAAACGAGTGATGGACCGTCGCGTCAGGCCGGACCGTCGGCGGCAACAGCAACCCTTCGAAGGCAAGGACCGCCGTAAACGATCGACCCGTCGAAGTCCCAGCCTCCTGCATCCTCACAACGCGCAACCGATAGCCGCAGAAGATCGGCGGGGAGAACGACTCGACACGTCAGTTTGAGCGTTCCGATGGCATAAAAGGCCAGTTTAAGGGCCACATCAGCTTTTGAGACATTTGTCACACTTGTCGCCCCGATCATTTTTCAGCCTGCCCACGGCCTCCTAAAATGAAAGCTCCAGACAGATAAAGCGCACATGCAACTATCTGGCTGAGCTTACGATCGTCGCCCATAACAATGACAAGAGTGGAAACCGGGGTTATGACCAAAGACACTGGAGACCGCCGTATCAAGAACCGCTACGAGGCGCATTGCCTGCAGGTCCGGCTCAGGGAGCGAGGCTTTTTCGGACGGGAGAAAAACCGCCTGCCAGTCACCTGCCTGGATATCAATCGTTACGGCCTGGCCGTTCTCTCACCGCGCCCGATGGATGCCGGCACACGACTCCTGCTGGATTTCTCGGGCAAGTACATTTCCGAATCACACGTAGCCGCGCGTATTGTCGACTGCCATTCCTACCAGGCGGGCTATCGGCTCGGTATCCAATTCAGCTATTGCCGGAATCGCCACAGTTACTCGCGCGCCGTGGACAACGCACTCTCGCGTATCGAGGGCTTCTACAATCGGCTGGCCGGCTAGCTAGCGCCTAATTCCCGGTTACAGGGCGCCCTCAAAACAGACCGGCATCCAGGCTGGCCGCGACATACATCCCCAGCTCCTCACATTGTTCTTCAAATGCATTCTGATACTCGCCGCGACATAGCACAGGATCGCAGGCCAGACGCCAGCGCAAGCCGGTTGTGATAGATTCGATGGCCCGATGGGTCCCGGTGCCGTCATGGCCGGCACGGATATAGAACGCAAATGGCAATCCCTGGGTTTTCTCCAGGCATGGGTAATAACTGCGGTCGAAGAAATCCTTGAGCGCGCCGCTCATATACCCCAGGTTCTCGGTGGTCCCGAGGATAATCGCATCGCACGCCAATACATCCTCAGGGCCAGCATCCAACGGCGCCATCACCTTTACGTCCACCGCCTCGATATCGGGATTGCGGGCGCCGCGCTCGACCGCCTCTAGCAGCTTACGGGTATTCGGCGATGGTACGTGGGCGACAATCAGTAGGCGTTTGCGGGCTTCCATTCAGTGCGAACTCCAGCTCTCGTTCAGAAGGAGTCCTTTACTCTGCATTTGGTTAGGGGTAGTGACAAGTGCCGAGCGGGCATACGTTACGTGCTAGAGCATTGTATGCGGCTATTTGATGCTTCAACCGGAATACCTCCCTTCACAATTAACCTTGGACTACGCCGTGCCGTAAGGCATAAAACGAAAAAAGAGCCGGCTCCTTTCGGAACCGGCTCTTTCGAAAACAACCCTATACGTCGACTTTAGAGCAACTCGCCACTGGCTTCTGCCGGGGCCTTGGCTTCCTTGTCCTTGCTTTCCGGTTTCGGCATCAGCTTTTCGCGGATCTTGGCTTCGATTTCCGTGGCCATTTCCGGATTCTCTTCCAGGAACTTGCAGGCATTCGCCTTGCCCTGGCCGATCTTGTCGCCGTTATAGCTGTACCATGCGCCGGACTTGTCGACGAAGCCTTCCTTCACACCTAGATCGACCACTTCCGCCATGTGGTAGATACCCTTACCGTACATGATCTGGAATTCAGCCTGCTTGAACGGCGGGGAGACCTTGTTCTTGACCACTTTGACCCGGGTTTCGTTACCCACCACTTCATCGCCTTCCTTCACGGCGCCGATGCGACGGATGTCCAGGCGAACCGAGGAATAGAACTTCAGTGCGTTACCACCGGTCGTGGTTTCGGGGCTGCCGAACATGACGCCAATCTTCATCCGAATCTGGTTGATGAAGACCATCAGGCAGTTGGCGTGCTTGACGTTACCGGTCAACTTACGCAGGGCCTGGGACATCAGGCGTGCCTGCAGCCCCACATGGGAATCGCCCATCTCGCCTTCGATTTCCGCCTTTGGCGTCAGTGCCGCAACGGAGTCGACGATGATCACGTCGATGGCATTGGAACGAACCAACATGTCGGCGATTTCCAGAGCCTGTTCACCGGTGTCAGGCTGGGAGACCAACAGCTCATCCACGTCCACGCCCAGCTTTTCGGCGTAGACCGGATCCAGTGCGTGCTCCGCATCGACGAAGGCACAGGTCTTGCCGGCCTTCTGGGCTTCGGCGATGACCTGCAGGGTCAGCGTGGTTTTGCCGGAACTCTCCGGTCCGTAGATTTCCACGATCCGACCGTATGGCAGGCCGCCAATACCCAGGGCCACGTCCAGGCCCAGTGAACCGGTGGAGACCGCCGGGATGGCTTCACGGGGCTGATCACCCATCTTCATCACGGCGCCCTTGCCGAATTGACGCTCGATCTGGCTCAGTGCCGCGCCCAACGCCTTCTTACGGTTGTCTTCCATCGCTGCGAAAACCTCGTCTTGATGTGCCGCCTGGCGGCATGATCCATAAACCCGGCCGCACCGGGTGAACTGTATATTTGAACAGTATTAAAACATAACGTTGGAAACAGGCCAAGTGCCATGTCCCATGCTATCGAAATAGAGAGACTAGCCCTGCTCCTGCAGGAAACCCCGTACGCCCTGCAGGGCGAACAGGACAGCCTGGCGACGGATGGCGTCGCGGTCGCCGGAAAAGTGTTCGACCACACTTTCGGTATCGGCCGGCGAGCGGCCCCAGGCGAACCAGACAGTGCCGACCGGCTTCTCGTCGGAACCGCCCCCCGGACCCGCCACACCGCTGATGGACACAGCTACTTGCGCACCGGTCGCAGCCAGCGCGCCCGCCACCATCTCCCGAACTACCGGTTCGCTCACCGCCCCATGCTCGGTCAGGGACTTGTCAGTCACTTCCAGCAGGACGCGCTTGGCTTCGTTCGAGTAGGTCACCAGACCACTGTGCACATAGTCCGAACTGCCGGCCCGGTCCGTCAAGGCCTTCGCTACCCAACCGCCCGTGCAGCTTTCCGCGGTGGTTATCATCAACCCACGCTCTCGCAACAGGTCACCGAGCGCGACAGCAGCCTCTTCGAGGACATCATCGGAAATCGACATGGAATAGCCTCCCCGGATATGAGAAAGCCACATTCTTAATGCCTGGATCGCTGCCGTCCACCCCCAACGGACATGGATTTTAGGAGGCAACCGGTCAGGGCTTTGATATGCGGCCGATTTCAGGATGAGGTAATTTTTGCTGCCAGGTGATCGAGCGGCATAACGTCCACTTCGACCTTAAGATCGTGGGCGCCGCCGCCACTCATCAGACCTTTGAGCGGCACCACATCGGCGTAATCCCGACCAAAGGCAATGGTGATATGACGCTCGTCAGGCATTAGATCATTGGTGGGATCGAAATCCACCCAGCCCAATGACGGATCGTAGACGCTGAACCAGGCATGGGAGGCATCGGCGCCGACCAGACGTTCCCGTCCCGGCGGCGGTATGGTTTCCAGGTAACCGCTGACATAGCAGGCCGGAATTCCCAGAGAACGCAGCGCGCTGATCGCCACATGGGCGAAGTCCTGGCAAACACCCCGTCGCTCCTTAAGCACCGTGTGCACCGGCGTCGCGAGGGTTGTAAAACCCGGGTCATAGGTAAACTCGCTGAAAATCCGATGGGTCAACCGTCGGGCGCCTTCCAGCAACGGCAAACCCGGTTCGAAGATGCCGCGTGCAAAGTCGGCCATGACCTCATCAGTCGGCGCCATGCGCGTGCCGACGCGAAGCATGCGGGCCTGCAACCCAAGCCGATCCCGGCTCTGGTCGAGGGTTTTCAGCGCTTCTTCCCAAGGCATCGACCGGGCAGGGGCGTCCGACAACCCTCGAGGCATTACGTCCACCTGACTGGTGACTTTGACACTCATCTTCCTGTGGACGGTATTGACGTGAAAGAAGGTATAAAGATTGCCGAAAAAATCCGGGTGATTGTAGAGACTGCTCGGATTCGGCGTCACCGACAGCCGACTGGACTCGATCTTCTGGTACAGCAGGCCGCGGGGTAATAAACACCCCCGGTTATAGCTGTTTGCGATGTCCTGCTCGTACTTGTAGCGGGTAATGTGGGTGATGCGGTATTTCATTGCGCAGGCACCTCACACATCGTCGATCGGACGCGGAATATCCGCGTGGTTGAAGTATGCCAGCGTGATCGCCTCGGACAGCTTGCTCAGCAGGTTGTTGATGCGCGTGAGCAGTTCGTCCAACTGTGGCGAGGGTTCGCCGGATTCGCTGATCAGTGCTTCCAGGTCGACCAGTTGCAGAGTGGAAACCAACTCAACCATCAAGCGCTGCTCCGCGTTCAGGCCAGTGAGCGTGGAATCACGCTCCGGCAGCAGATTCACCTGCCGTTTGAGACGGGCGCATTGGTAGCCCACCGAACGCGGCGTGCCTTCGTCCAGCAACAGCAGGTCGATGATGGCCACCGGATGCAGCTCCGTGCGGTAGCGCCGGCGGTACGTCATTAAAGTGTCCGCCATACGCAGCACCGCTTCCATCAGCGCCGCCGGTGGGCGCGGATACTTCACGAAAACCTTGTGCAGCAACGCGGTGGTCTGCTGGGCGCGCTCGATGTGCTGGCCAATATCCATGAATCGCAGGGTCTGGGTACGGCTCATGGTTTCGTTGTTAAGTCCGTAGATCGCGGACTGGAGCAGAATGATTTCATCCAATGCCCGATCCATACGCGAGGTGGAACCCCGGGCCGGAAACTGGTTCAAGGCACTTTGTAGCCGTTCGAGCACATACCAGGTGTCTTCACTGAAGTATTCACGCACGGACTGGGCGTTCATGATCAGCGCCTGCAATACCGCCAACAGGCCGTCCTTGCGCTCATAGAGGAAGAGCCCGGTCAACTGGTGGGTCAACTCCTCCATAAACTCCGTGGGCATGAACACACCGCCATTGATGGTGCAGGCGAATTCAACCAACGGGGTCAGGGTCGGCACCTGCTCATTTCGGGACAGGGTGCTGACGAGGGGCAGGGATGCACGCATGGCACGGCAGGCCAGGTTCAGCCGTTCGCTGTACCGCCCGAGCCAGAAGAGGTGATCCGCCACACGACTGGGCAGCAAGCCGGTCTTTCGCGATAGCCTCACGCTGGTCATCGTGTTGTGTAGCAGACTGATAGGGCTATCGTCCGGACTCTGTAGCCAGACATCCTTGGCCATGAATTTTGTGCCAAGACCTAACTGCAGTTGCAACGACTGTTCGTGGCAGCGGGCCAGCCCGCCCGGGAGGATCTTGTCGCCTTCAGCGTGACGCAGGACGAAACTACGCAGGGCGACATTGCGGGCCTGCACTTCCCGCTTCTGCCATACCGGTAACGTACTCAACGGCAGGATACGGCGTGCCACGAACCGCTGGGGTTCCTCGGCAATACGGTCCGCCAGCCCCTCCCGCTCGCGGCGACTGGCATTGGCATAGGTGATCAGCTTGCCTGGCTTTTCCAGGTCATGGATGACCATATCGATCAACTCGTCCAACACTATCTGGCGCTGCTCCGGATCGCCACACCAATAGGCTTCGACCGAAGGCAGGATCAACGACTCATCCAGCAGATGGCGACACAGGGTCTCCATGTAAGGGAGCAACGCGCCGCCGTCGACCAGTGCGCTGCCCGGCGGGTTGCAGCACAGCAAATTACCCTGCCGAATGGTCTGCAGCAGGCCCGGACTACCCGCAATATCGCTGTCCAGCTCCAATGGATCGCTAAGGTAGTCCGGCATGTAACGGAGCAAGGCGTCCACCGGCTGCAAGCCGCTCAGGGTCTTCAGCCAGATGCGTCCCTCGCGGAACATCAAATCCGCGCCATGGACCAACGCCAGGTCCAGGTAGTTGGCCAGGAAGGCATGTTCGAAATATTGCCCGTCCCGGTAGTTGCGGGTCATGAGGCCGATCAGAGGTTCACTGGCGTAGGGAATCTGGGGCACCAGGGCGCGTTGCAGATCCTTGAAGAAGTTGGCTAGGTGGCGTTTGTCGAATCGTTGGGTCAGTTCCGGGACGACCTGGTTGATGGCTACCCGATTCTCGAGGACATAGCCGAGCCCGCCAGGCGCCTGGGAGCAATCACCATAGACGGTCATACGCCCCTGGGCATCGCGTCCCATATCGCAGCCAAGCATCACCAGCCAGTCCATATCGTCTGGCAGCAAGCCGTGGCAGGGTAACAGGAAGCTTGCATTGCTATAGATGAGTTCCGGCGGCAGAATGCCGTCCTGGAGCAATTTCTGCGGCCCGTAGAGATCCCGTAACACCGCGGATAGCAAGCGCCGACGCTGGGCCAGGCCGGCTTCGACGGTTTCCCATTCTTCGAGATCGAACAGCCAGGGAATCAGGTCGAGGGTGCGGTTCTGCTGGTGCTGGGGATCGAAGGTAGCGCCATGTTCACGCAACTGATGCTGCAGGTCGGAGGACAGCGCGCCGAGCACATCGCCGCCCTGCTCCATCAACCAGCCGAGCACCTGGGACCAACCTGAATCTTCGGCCCGGGGCAACCATTCATCCATGGCCCGTGACGGGCACTGGTAAGACTGCCTGATGTCCTCCAGCGACAGGCGCGCGTCGAGTCGAGTCATGGATGAACCTTGTTTTTATGGTCGTCGAGCTTCCGCTAGGCTGCCGGCGCGTGAAGCGCTTGCTGGACCAGGGCACCATGCAGATCGATAAGTCCCGCCTGAACGGTATCGATCAGGCCATGCAACTCCAGCGTCGAAAGCGTATTCAGCGGATCAGAGTCTAGCGCTTTCCGAATCTTCGCAGTAGTTTTTAGCACATCCTTCTTGTTGGGCAGGTCACGAACTTCCCATTCGATCTTCTCCATACAATAGATGACCGAACGCGGGAATGGGCCGTAGGTCAGCAGGAAATCTATTACATCCGTCTCACCCTCTTCCTGGGCAAAATAGCGACGATAGGATTCCGTCGCACCCAGCGCACTGAGCAGCGAACTCCACTGGAAATGCCGACGACTCTGCGGGCTCGATGTGGGCGCCAACTGCTGCAGGATCAGCACATCCATAATGCGGGTGGTCATGTCCGCTCGCTCAAGGTGGCGGCCGATATTGAACAGTTGGTAGGTCTCGTCCCGCAGCATGGTGCCGTCCATTACGCCCACCACCGCCTGGCAGCGGCGAATAACCTGCGCCATGAGGTTGTAGCGTTTGGCCCGGCTGGAGGCCAGTTTGCATTCGGACTGCACGAACAGGTTGAGGGAATTGATCTCTTCCCAGAAATCCCTGGGAATAACCTCGCGAACGCAGCGGGCATTGGTGCGCACCTGGGCACAGGAATGGCGGATCGACGCGTTGCTGTCCTCGGCGACGATCAGGTAATGCATCACCCCCAATTCGCTGGAGCTGCCCTCCTGGACAAAACCGCCGGCCTCTTCCCCCAGCACATCGATCAGCACCGGCCAGCTCATGCGGGTGTCCTCGTGGGAATCGATGAGCATGTGGGTGGTGGCATTGATCAGGCGGGCCGTGTCGTCCATGCGCTCGAGATAGCGGCCCATCCAATAGACGTTTTCTGCAACTCTTGCCAGCATGACTCAGCTCCCGTGATTGATGATCCAGGTGTCCTTACTGCCGCCGCCCTGAGAGGAATTCACCACCAGGGAGCCCCGACGCAACGCCACGCGGCTCAGGCCGCCGTTGGTGCAGTAAAGCTTCTCCCCCTGCAGGATGAATGGCCGCAGATCCAGATGGCGCGGCTCCAATACGCCTTCTTCACACAGGGTGGGCGCCGTAGACAGGTTCAGGGTCGGTTGGGCAATGAAGTTGCGCGGGTTCTCGCGGATAGCTGCCGCGCAACGTGCGCGCTCTTCTTCGGTCGCCCGCGGCCCGATCAGGATGCCGTAGCCACCGGACTCGTTGGCAGGTTTAACCACGAGTTTATCCAGGTTCGCCAGCACGTGATCACGCTCCTTCTCGTCCATGCACAGGAAAGTCGGCACGTTCTCGATCAGCGGATCCTGTTTCAGGTAGTAGCGAATAATGGAGGGCACGAAGGCATAGATTACCTTGTCGTCCGCCACGCCCGAGCCCGGTGCATTGGCGATGGCTACGTTGCCGGCACGCCAGGCGCCAATCAGTCCAGGGACCCCAAGCGCCGAGTCCTTGCGGAAGACCTTGGGATCGATGAAGGTGTCATCGATCCGACGGTAGATCACGTCTACCTGCTCCGGCCCACGCAGAGTTTTGACGAACACCTTGTCGTCCTCGACATAAAGGTCGTGATTTTCCACCAGCAGGCACCCCATCTGCTGGGCCAGGAAGCTGTGCTCGAAATAGGCGGAGTTGTAGATACCCGGCGTAAGCACCACGATGCGCGGCGTGACGTCGTCCCGGGGCGAAAGGGAAGCCAGCATGTCCCACAATCGAACCGGATATTCATCCACCGGGCCGATCGTGGTTTCGGCAAACAGTTCCGGGAACACCCGTTTCATCACCGTCCGGTTTTCCAGCATGTAGGACACGCCGGACGGCACCCGGAGATTGTCTTCGAGCACCAGGAAGCGCCCTTCGCCATCGCGCACCAGATCGGTGCCACAGATATTGGCCCACACACCGTAGGCGGGTTGAAAGCCCTGGCATGGTGCAAGGAAATTCTTCGAGTTGAGCACCAACTCCTTGGGAACGATGCCGTCCTTGAGGACCTTTTGCTCGTTGTAGAGGTCATCGATGAACAGGTTCAGTGCCTGCAAGCGCTGTTTTAGCCCATCGCTGGTGCGTTCCCAATCCGAGGCGGCGATGGTCCGCGGGACAACATCCAACGGCCACGCGCGGTCGATGTTCTGGCTATCGGAATAGACGGTAAACGAGACGCCCATGGATGAGATGGTGCGGTCCAGTTCGGCCTGGCGGGCGGCCAGCTCATCGGCGCTGTTCTGCATGATAAAGCGGGTGATGGCCAGAGCCTGGGGGCGGGCGTTGCCGTGGGCATCCACCAGCTCGTCGTAACAGTCCGGGTACGGACGATAGGGATCAAGTGCAATCACATCTGACATGGTGGTCAGGCTCCCTGCTGTTGTCTGGGTGGCTCCGTTTTTGGGAGAACCAGCGCGACCGAAGAGGTCCATAAGTTTCGCGCGCTGGAGTTATACGTTCAGCAAAGCCAGTGCCACATCAGAATTCAGCTTTTTTTGTCGTGAGGTCGTCAATTTGTTTTGAATTATTCAATTAAAGATTAGACCGTGAGGTCGAGCCTGTGAATTTTGCGACGTAAGCCTTGCGCCCCAAGGGGTCACCTTCCTCAGAACAAATCCAGCCACCCTGGCTCGTTTCATCGCTTCGCAGATTTCCTTACAATCCCGTTTTGCCCCATCCCACCGGAACGAGAAAAACGGATCCCGCATGTCGATCGCGCCCACCGAGCTCAGTAAACAGACGCCCATGATGCTTCAGTATGTTGCGGGCTTTCAGTGTAAGGCAGTGTAGATCAGTGTTTGCGCGGGTTTTTCGGGCTGGCCGCTGATTCGTCAAAACGGCAGAATGGGGTATTTTTAGGCGGCATTTTGCCCCATTTTTGCCCCAAGGGGTTGGGCCGGGACACGGCAAATCTCAGGATGGCAGGATTTGAACCTGATTTTTAGGGATGGCTCGACATGCAGCCCCATAAAAATCAGTAGTTTGGTGTCGTAGCGTGTCGTAAGATTGATGCGTTTGGGACAAAAAGTGGGACACAGCTAACGGAGCTATCATGAATATCGAAACCATCTACGAAGAGTCGCCAGAGGAAAGGTGTCTTTTAGAGGAACTCGAGCGCCTGAAAGTGGAATACAGTCAGGCGGCGGCGCCTATCCTTGATCGCTTATGTCACCTCCGCTCACTTCGTATGCCGATGTACCGGATATCTGCCGCCGATGCCCGGCACCTTGGGCTGCCTTTAGCTTCGGGCGACGGGCCATAACCACAGACACCCAGCAAGCCACCAGGAACAGCGCGTTGCCCAGGAGGGCGCGAAGGTGGTGGAGCTTGAATCGATGACGTTTCATTTAGGACTATTACTCTCTCCACCGGCCCTCAGCGTACAGCATCACATCCACTGTGCCATCGACGTTCCTTCTTAGCTTGCACTGCGTCTCGTTTTGCAGAGATGAGAACCAGGGGACAATTAGGTTATCTCGGTCACCATTGGCTCCAAAGCACCCGTAAATGTATTCATTATTGATGAATGCAGCCGGAAGGGTCCAAGTTGCCTCTCCGCTGGAGAATGTGAGCGTTATTTTCGCACGACACGTCATTGTCCCGTCTGGGTGCTTTGTCCATTCGCCATTTGCATTGCTACCGCTACGAACGAAATTTTCGCCCTGGCGTGTGACAATGACTGTGCCGCTGTCTTCAACCAAAGTCTGTGAAGCGGAGTCGAGAAGACTTACAGCATCAGACGCAACATTCAGTATTTCAATGCGCCTGATTTCATCGTTTTCCGTATCACGGATTGATATATCAGTAGGAAGCGTGCTTCCGCCAGCCGCTGTTCTTTCGATTGTTACATCTAGCAGACTTATATTGCCAAGCGGTTTACCAATACACTCCCCAGATAGCGTTAATAGGTTGATTGGCGCCCCGTCAATAGCTCCTTGGTCGTTTTCGTTTGCGTCCTCGATATAAACGTGGTCAGCAGAAATCCAGGGGCCTCCCGAATAATGCCGACGGATTAACAAAGCACTGTTGCCAGATCGATAAGACTTTATGCTACCGAACGAAATCTTGCCGCCCGGGGCGCTGGTCGATGACAGGTCGGTTCTTAGGGTGTCGAGAGAGTCATAATCAACAAGGTTGTCGATTCTGATGTCAACAGGATCAGATGAGTCTCGCAGTTGGCGCAATGCGATACCAATTCCACCAAGAGTATTGCGGGTGACGACTGTTTTGATATGAACACCCTGGATGCGCTGCGATGAATTATTAGGCTCAAAATCTATGCCATACGAAGGGTCTGTGCCGCTAATGTCGGAGATGATTACAGTATCCGCGGTTAAACGGTCACAATGAATCACGCTGATACCCTGGCGCCGACAATCTGAGATTTTCGCTACGCCAGTTATATCCAGAGACCCCGGATTATTTGGCGCATCTGCACCCATATAGATGGCATCGCCCCATGCTCCAGACAGGGTGGGGTTTGATATCTCAATATCGGTTGACGAGTACATACCGATAAGCATGCCGGATTCGCCCGTCGCACCTAAGTGCTCGTCTTTTTCGCCAACAATAACTGGATCAACAAGCCTAACGCCTGACCTACCATTCATGTAGACACCGAAATATGTGTCGAGGTCATTGGGCAGGATCTTTATGCTCCCGCCGTTACGCCAAACGATGTTATGACCGCTGCGCGGGACAATGCCGATGCCACTAGCTTGGTCTTGTAGGTCAATCTCGAATTGCCCGCCCTCAATAATGAATGGGCTGCCGACATTTACACCATTTTGAAGAACCTGTAACTGGTCGCCGTTTCCAGGAAGAGCGCCACTCGAGAAAGCGTCGACATCTTCATTCGAAGATTTCACGAAACAACCGGCACCACCGACGTCAGTTTCTCCTGTGCCGGCGTGGAAGCTTGCCGTTTTCTCGCTGACGGTTGAGCCTGGCTGAAGCGTAACTGAGGGCACAGTCGGGCTAATGATAGTTATTCCGTTGTGCTCTGCCTTCGATCTAGATGACTCCCAATAGAAATAGCCGCCCCCCCTGCTTGAATTAGGGTGATAACTGCGAACCAGAATGATTGGGTTGGCTGACGGGTCGGCGCCAAATAGATCATGAACAGAATCAACCCCCTCCAGATCATCACGAGGAACAACGGCAAAGTTTATCCCGGTGACCCCTATAGAGATTGGGTCTGGAGTGATGACGCGGAACTGTTTGCCGGTGCTGGCCACGCTTACCAGCGTTCCTTGCGTTACATCGCGTCGCCCGTCAAAGTCTCGAGCGCGATACCAATCACTGGTGTCGGCAATATAGATGCCATTATCCGCGGCATCTGTCTGGTCCTTCACGAGGATTCGGTCGCCAGTAACCAAGTCTGTTGCCCAATTACCCCCGGCCTGTACACCAAGCCCTGCGCGAGTGATATTACCTGTGGTGTAGTCCTTCACTGGCGCTTTCATGGCGACAGAGGTGGAAAGGCCCTGGATGCGATCAGTCACAGTCGAAGACATGCGGTTACCTCAAGATTGGCAATAAAAAACCCCGCACTTGGCGGGGTTTGTTTGGGTCTACTGGGTAGTTAGCGTTCGTCGGCAGGCCGGCTGAACATGATGCCTTTGGCGAACTCGGCCGGATTCTCTGGGCGCTCGTTACCCTCCATGAGATCGAAGAGATATTCCCCGGTGATCCAGGCTTGGCGCCCTGGCAGGTGCCCCCAGTAGCTCGTCGCGAGGACGGCGGACTTAACGTCGGTGCGCTTAAGCTCTTCGCCGGTCATCGCTTTGTACGGGATCTGCAGCGCCCTGGCTGTCTGATCCAGACCGTCGTAGGCTGGTGAAGCATTGAAGCCGTATGGCGTCAGGACGGCGTTCGCCACATCACGCAGGCCGATCATGGTGGACAGCGGATAGAGCATGCCCTGACGTGCCGCCCACTGCGCCCATTCTTCATCATCATTCGGGCCGCGACCGGCGACTAACTCACCAAGAATTGCCGGGGCCAGCCATAGCAGTGCCATGCTCGCAGCGAACTGAGGCACGTTGATATTGCCCAGTGACAGGTCCTGACGACGGCGGCGCAGGAGGTTGAACAGCGCCGAGAAGTAGGAATAGAACATGGTAAACGCCCGGAAGGCTTCGTTGCCGCGCTGAATCCTGGCCAGATCCTTCACCGCACCAGAAGACTGGGACTCGCGCACAGCCTGGTCGGCGTAGTCGATGGCGCCGGCTTCGTCACCTTTGGCGATATTCTCTACGCCCCCCTCCATGGCCTTGCGGTAGGCGCCAAGCCAAGTTGGGACGGACACGCTCATATCCAGCATGCCAGTCATCCAGAAGAAGGACTGTCGCACCTGATCCATTTTTCCTTCACGCTCGAGCTTGCGGGCATAATCCCGCACGTCCCGATCGAAGGTACGCTGACGATTCTTCATGGCCTCGGAGCGCTCGAAGACGAAATCGACTTGCTTCTTCATCTTCGTGGGCGACCCAAAGAAATCACGCAGGCCTTTCCATGCGTACTTGGCCCCGATCTGGTCCACCGATTGCAGGTAGCCCAGCGGCTGGACGATGGCCGTGGTGAACTTCCACCCCATATTAACGATGGTGCCGCCGGCGCGCATATGGCTGATGACGCGCTCCCAGGGCAGCGTCGGCAACTTGGTGTCATTGGCAATGGCCTGCAGCCATGGGCGTAGTTGGCGGTAGGCCTCGCGGCCGGCAGAGCCTTCGATAGCATGGCGAACACGCACGTTACCCAGGAGGCGATCGACATCGATAATGGCCTTCCGGTGCGTCAGGTCGTGGATCACCTGGTAGATGTGCTCGCCCAGCACAGCCATATCCAGGCGCACGGATTGCCCTGCACTACCGACACGCTCGACGGTGTGGCCTTTCTTGGTGGCCGGACGCAGGAAGTTGTTCTCGAATAGATCCTGGGTATTTACGCCCTCGTCCCTGCGGAACTGCAGGAAGCTGCGGCGCGGGTCGTATTTCAGTGGGTAGTAGCCGCCTTTAAAAGTGCCGTGACGTGTCTGGATAGGCGCTGATTCGACTTTCTCCGGCGCCACGCCGACAAGGTCCTTTTGCAGTTGGGCGATCTGCGGCCAGAAACTGTCAACTAGGTCCCAGATGCTCTGCACCATTTGCCACTCGTCCTGAGACAGGCGGTTGAGCACTGACATGACCTGCTCATCAGTCCAGTCATAGCCGCGGCGTACGGCCTCCCGGTTGCCCTCGTTGCCCCAGTTCAACGCCAGGGCGATCATGTTGGACTTGGTCATTGACACGCCGACTTCGGGCAGGTACTGCTTCTGCGTGAACCAGTGGGCGCGCTGCTCTTCCTTGAACGGCTTCATGATTTCGGTCAGCTTCTCCATGGTCTCGCCGGTCATGCGGTTCTCTGCATTCTCGGCATCAGCCATTGGCTTAAACAGTGCTTGCCAGACAGGGCCCATCGACTTGTTACCGTCCAAGTACTCGAAGATGAACTCAGGCTTGGCGTGGGCGGCCACGTACTGGTCACCCCAGTCTTTCAATTGCGACAACTTCCCACGGACGAACTGGGGCGGCTCGCGCTTGATCTCGTGGCTGGCCTCAATGCTCGATACAATATCATCGACCGTTTCGGCGAACTCGCGCTTATACTGGGAGGACAGCAGTTTATTCTTGGTCCGGGCTAGGTGCTCGATCGACTGGATGGCGTCACGGATGCCGACCAGCTCTTCGAAGGGCACCTCCTTGTAGTTCACTCGCTCAGCCTGTCGCATGACGGACTCGGGGATAGCTGGATCAAGCCCGTTCTCGGACTGCTCCTGTGCCCAGGCTTCCAATGAACGACGGCGCTGAATCTGGCGCAGCGAGACGCGGCGGAATTCGTACTGGTCAATCAGTGCGTCGATCTGCTCCAAGTACTCACCACCGGCCTTGCCGATACGTTGGCGGGTCGCTTTCTTGTCGAACCTGCGCACGTACTCAAGGATGCTTTCGGATTCATCGCGGGCTTTCACGGCCTCACGGTAGAGGTAGTGGTTCAGTAACTGGCGCTGCTTGGCGTCGAATGCCACGTCGAAATCACTGTTGGTTGCTGCCTCAAAGGCTTCACGCGCTGCACGGGATTCGGCCCGGCGATACAGGTCTGGACGGATGTCATTTACTCTCTGCCCGTTCACCAGGCGCACAGCAGCCTCGCGCATGACGCGAGCCGGTGTCATCGGGTTACGGGAGAACCGGGACTTGCCGTGAAGCTTCTTCAGCTCCAGTAGCATGCGCTCTGCCGCCTTGTCGTTATGCACAGCAGCAATTGCGGCTTCGGCCGCCTCACCGGTCAGGTTAATGTCCGGGTAGCGCTCACGCATGATTTGGGTGGCACGTTCCTCGACAACCTCTCGCATGGGGCGGCTGGCAACCAACGTCTGCACCAATTCGTCGCCAGAGCTGAAGCCGTAGATGTCGGCCATGACCTGCGGGTCGATGCCACCTTCGCGGGAATAGAGGTAGGGGCCACTGTGTTGTTTGTTGCCGGGGCCGGGTAGTTGCTTGAGGAAGGCTTCGCCGTACTGCGCCACCAGGATTCCACGGCTAAGTTTGACGGCGTTGAGGCTATCCGGCAGCGATGTGCCATCAGGCTGTTTGCCATGCTGGAGATGCGCCAGAACCTGATAAGTCGGGTCGTTATTGAGCGACTGGCGAACCTCATCGCGCACACGCTCCAACTCGTCCTTGTACCACTTCTCGTTGGTTTTGCGCAGATCCTTCATCTGGCGCGTGGTCAGTTCAGCGGTCGCTGCTTCCTTGGCATCAGCCACGACGTCACGGTATTGGGCGCGTTCCTGCTCGGTCCACTCCATGGCTGCGATGTCGCCCAGGGTATCGGTCATGCTGGCGCCTTCCCGGGCGCGCTCGATATCCTCGTCAGTGGCCAGAATGCGGTCCATGACGTTACGAACTTCATCAGTCAGGTCGACATCGAGGGCGCGCAGGCGCTTGTAGATCGCCAGCAGCCATGCGCGGAAGCGAGCAAAGACAGATTGCAATTCAGGCGTCGGGGCCTTGCCTTCCATTAGGTAGGCCTCGAATCCGCGGGCAAACTGTTCGTGCTGCTCGGTGCCGATCTGCTCACGGGATTCCACGCCGAACCAGTCCAGCAAAGCCTGATACTGACCCTGCACCCGCTGACTGGCACCTTCGGCCTGCGCCAGGTCACCCAGGACCTCAAGGAAGAAATGGCCAGATTCGTGCAGGAAGGTGGAGAGGTCGGCGTTCGCCAGCAACTCGATATTGAAGTTGCGGTTGGCGCGGTCGATACGGATCACGCCGCGCTTGCCGCCGACGTCCTGATTGAACGACTCGGTGGCGCCGGTTATGACCTGATCTGGCTCAAAGGCAATGGCATGGATGGGGCCGTCGACATCGGTGTAATCGAACACGATACCGTCATAGCCTTCTGATTTTAGTTGCTCACGGAGTGCGGCGGCGTCTTCGGCGGAATTGAATTCTGGGATGCTGTCGGACGAGTAGACGCGCGGGTTGCGGATATCGGCATAGTATTCTGAGACATTGCCGTAACGGCCGGCGTCAGAGCGGTCAGAGGTAAACCAGACGCCTAGAGCAGCAGAGGGGTTCTGCGTGGCAAAGCCAAGGGACTCGGGCTGGAAGTCACTGCCGGTCAGTTGCCGGCTTGATCCCCGGTAGAGCGGCGCTGGCTGGCCGTCGTTTCCACGGAAGCTTGTTGCCTCGCGCCAGGACTGGTCAACTTCCCTTCCGCCAACAGTTCTGAAAGTGACTTGCTGTTCCGGGCTTTGTCGACGTTGATACTGGTCGAGGATGCGTCTGATTTCTTCACTGTCGGTGACCTCGTCTACCTGCATTTCGTCCTGAGACAATACGGTATCGGCGTTCGTTTCGCCAGTGCCATAGACCACGCGGCCGAGCTCGGCGCGCGCTGTGGCGTTGTCGGTGGACTGCAGGTCAATGCCCAGGCGGTCCAGTTCTGCCTGAAGTGAGGCAATATCGGCGGCAGTCTGGCGCAAGTTGGCGTCTTCAGTGTCTGGACCAGGGATGTCGCCCTCACGAATCCTGTTCAGCAGCGGATCCAGTGCTGCCAGGTCATCGCTCTGCAGGACGCCTGGACGCTCCCGGGTAATGCTCAGGCTGTACTGCTGGTATAGATCAAACGGGTCGACACCCTCAACCTCACCCATTACGCCGAAGAATGCACGATAAAGTGAGGCGTGGCGCTCAGCTGCGCCACGGTCCATACCGGTGGCCATGAGCTGTTCTGTTACATTGTCGTAGACGCGCTGCGCACCGGCACCAGCCTGGTCACCGTCGTAGTTGATAATGGCATCCAGCGCTGGCCGGGCTTGCTCCTGAATCCACTGGTCAGCCTCGGCCGGGCTCATACCATCGGTCTTGGTCCGTGAGCGCTGAATGAAGGCGTCAGCCACCTCAGTGGGCGCGATAACGGAGGCGAAGTCAGAAACAGATACGGCAATGTCGCCGCCGGTCACCAGGCTCTCGTAGTACTGCTCGCCCACAGACTCCATCTTCTGCGCGTACTCGGCGGGGTCCATGTTGTTCGACTGGAACAGTTCCTGAAAGTCCTTGCCGCTGATGTACATCTCATTGACCGGGCCGCTCTCACTCAGGCGATCCAGCAATTCTTTCATGGCCTTTGGATCGCGCTGGCGCAGCTTGGACTGATTCGCGGCATCCTTTACTGCAGTCAGGTATTCTCTATCACGTTTTGCTCTGCGATAGTTATTTGCATTGTTTACGATGCCGTCGAATACGCGCCCGCCGCTAAATGCAACGACGTCAGCCGTCGCACCAAAGAACCCGCCAATGGCTTCCAGTGCCACCTCTGCCTGGTTCACTTCTCCGTCGGCAAGGAATTGGCCTGTCGCTTCACCGGCTGCCTCCTGAACACCCTGGACCGGCATCTGTGCGAAGATATTGATCAGTTCACGCTGACGCGCTGAGAGTGTGCGACCGGCTACGGAAGACGGCGACAGCGAGCGCGAGGCAATCCCTGCGCCAACCAGGTCCAGCATACTCACGCCAAGCGCCTTCATTTCCGACCGACGCTGCGCATCCTCAAGGAATGCGGGGTCAGTCAGCGCCTGAATAATGGCGTCCGGGTTAGTGGTATCGATGCCGGATTCACGTAGGGCGCTCACCAGTCCCAGGCCGCGCTCAGTGGAGAACGAGGCGCCAGCGGCACCAAGCGGGCCCGTCAGCGCACCTGCAGCCAGTGTGGGCAACGAGGTGACGATAGACTCAGTGGTCAGTCGGGCAATCATCCCCGGGTCTTTGGCAATGGCGCTGAGAACACCACCAACAGTCCCATCCCGTGCGGCTTGCATCTGCAAGGGATCCTGCGGGATGTCCTGGCGCTGCGTCTCTTGGACGGCGATCTCGGTACCTGCGGCGCTGATCTGCTCCTGCGCCATCGCGCGCAGGTCAGCGCGCTCTACGTCATCGGCGCCAATGTACCGCAACATATCAGCCTTCAGGGCTGTACCAGCCAGGGCCCGGTCGTTCTCACGGATATAGCCTAAAGCCTGCTCACGCCCGCCTTCGTTCAGCAGAGAGTCCAGGCGGTCAAACTCGGCAATACGGTTAAGCGCCGGCGTTGCGGCGACAGACGATCCTGCCTGGCGAACGTTAATAGCGCCGGTCTTTACGCTGCCGATCAGCTTGTCGACAGAATCCTGGGCGTACCAGTCCCGATTGGCGATAGCGTCATCCAGCGCGCGCAGTGCAGGTAGGTCATCCTGGGCAACGCCAAGGTTATCAGGACGACTCAACCACTCTTTCCCCGGCTGTGAAAACCCCTCTATTTGGGCTCCCATTTCCCGCTGTTTTACTCTACGCTCAATATCATCCCTGTTTTCCCGCACGATATACGGCGACAGTCCGGTGTCTTCGGAAAGGCGGCGGATGTAGGCCAAGTCATCTGGCTGCTCAGTGACTGCCTGGTTGACAGAGCGAGCGAGCACAGAGCGGCGCTGCTCAGCCAGTGACGAAACGGCCTTGCTGTACTTGTTCTCGGGCGCAGGTGTCTGCTGCTCCTGCGACTGGGTACCGGTGAGCTGTGAGACTGCTTCGGTGTATTTATTCATACGCTCGCGCTATGAGGGTGATTTATGGGGATTCTGCTGATAGCCGCGTTATTGGTCGCCGACTGGTTCGCGTCAAACCTGATTATCGTGAAAGGCCGCAACATCTGGCTCAGGTGCATATTGATACTGCCTGCGGCCATGCTTGTCGCAACTATTCAGAGCGTCGTGTATCTGGTGGCAGGTAGTATCAATGGCGGTCAAGCCGTCATGATGCTGATCATGGGAACAGGTGCTCACGCCTTTATGATCGGCATCTTTATGGCGATTACGGCTATTCGCCTTCATCTTCGGCCGGCGGCCGATTCAGATCATTTGCCTTGATGTAGATCTCGAGGATGAGCTCGGGCGTCGGGGTGAGCCCCTGCGCCTCCAGGGCGCTCTCGATTTCAAAGCGGTCCTGTTCCGGCAGGTCATCAGCATCGCCAGAGAAGTACCAGTCAGGGGCGGATTCGGCCTCGAACAGCGGGGCCTCGATGTCACGACCAAAGATGCCACGATCAGGCAAGGTCACCGAAATGGTCTGTCGATCGACAATGCGGCGGAACTCATCGGGCGGGATCTTGCGTCCTGGGTTCTCGGATTGCCAGATTGATAGTTGATTCTCGACCGCACCACGGAACGAGGCTGCACGTTTGGCTTCGTCCTGTCCTGCTGTCTTGCCGTAGTCGACGCCCATCGAGGTCAGGGCTTCGTTGACGATGCTGGTCTTGGTCTGGACCCAGGCCTCTTCACCAGCGTTGCGCTCACCTTCCAGCAGCGAGGACTGCCAGCCAATTACCTGCTTGCGCTCAGCGTCACCGAGTTTGCGGAAATACGGCGACAGGTCGGTATTTCGGAATTCACCCGGGTTCTCTGCGCGCATCTGGGACAGGTCGTAGAAGACATTCCAATCGGTTTTGACAGGACGCCCGGTTGAGATGTCCTCGGCATACTTCTGGAAGCGGTTACGCTCGGTGACCGACAGCGAGCCCCAGATTTCAGCGGGCACGTTATCTATTGAGCCGGTCTCTTCGATGAAATTGGTCACCTGCAGCAGCAACTTGGAACGCTCGTTCTTGGCAAACGACTCTCGTTCATTCAGGCGCGAACGGATCCGGCTGACCACTTCATCCCGGACTTTCGGATCACGAATGCCACGTGCGCGCTTCAGGCTGTCTTCGGCACCCAGCCCCTCGTTCATGATGCTATCGGCCATGCCCTGGGATCGCCGGCGAATCGTCTCCGATTCGATGGTGCTCTCGATCTTGGCGCGGGCCGCAGCCGTCATGTCACCCTGGTTGGCCTTGAAGTACGTCTCAGCCGCATCCGGGTTATCGTCGATCAGCGCTTCAATCTGCCGCCCATGAAAGTTGCTCAGCGTCTCTGCGCGCTTGGCTTGCATGACTTCCGGTGACCAGCCACGACTTTTACCCAACGTGGACAGCGCGTCCAGCACTTCAGCCTTGCTCTGGTTGACGATCTCTGGGGAGGCCGGGAGTGCGGCGGCGCGGTCGGTGGCAGTAGAAATGCGGGCTTCCAGCGTATTGCCGAAGGCGATTTCGCTCTGTTTCGACTCGTGACGAGCAACGGTGTTCAGGACGGATTGACGTTGACGGCGCAGGGTTTCCTGGAAGGTGCGTTGCTGTGCAGGATTATCGAGGTCGGCGACGTACTTGTTGGAGGTGGACTCCCACCAGTCCTCAGTTGATTTCAGTGCCCCTTTCGCACGGTCGCCAGAGCGGTTCAGGACGGCGTCTTCACCCTCGACCAGGTATTGGCGCTGCTCATCCTCGAACTGCGTAATCGCCTGGGAAACCTTCTCCACGTCATTACGGCGCTGGATCTCCTGGCCCAGGTCCGCAACTTGGTTGCCGAAATCAGCCGTGGCTGACTCAATGGCACCTGTGCGAACACGGGTGACGCCGCGGGAAGACTGTGCGATCGGGCGAGCGCCCAAGCTTGAACCATCAGGCAATGTTGGCACTGATCAACTCCATCAGGAAAAAGGAAGGCAGTGTGAATTGCAGATTAGCCGTACTTGTCCAGCAATGAGCCGCCAGAACCCAGGATGCCACCAGCGGCCTTGATCTGTGAGGCGCGCTTGCGCACTTTGCCTTCGTACAGGGCGCCCTTGGCTGCGTCTTCCATGCCGCGGGCAGCTTCCTCGCCCTCGTACAGGGCGCTCAGGGCACGATACTCGCCCTCTTGCTCAATACTTGCATCAAGGTCGGTGGTGGTCTTGTCGGAAGCGCTGGCGCCGGATGCCGCCGCTACGGCACGTAGACGGGACTGGGCCAGGCGCTTGTTGCGCCGCTGCTCTTCTCCTGCGCGTTGAGCCGATCCCCGGGTGTTGCTGGCATTGCGCCGGTACTGGGCGGCCTCAAACTTACTGGCATCCTCTGCTGCCTGACCGGCAGCCAGGGTGCCGCCGGCTGAAATCACGGTGCCGGCGACCATTGCAGGGACTGCTAAGCTTGCCATTGGTAAACGTCTCCGTCCGTACAGGTGCCCATGAAGACGAACCCGAGGCGCGGCAGGAATCGCTTCGCTGTCGGCTCGTCAGGGTCTGCAATTGCCATAATCGGCGATTTATAGCGCTTGGCCTGCTCCATAATGAAGGCGGCCCCGCGCCAGATCTCTTTCTTGTGCCCGCGGATGCCGGGCTTCAGGTCCGAGAAAATGGTGATATAGGGGCTGCCGATTACAAACCCGGCCGCACCCACCATCTCGTCACCCAGGAAACCGATCCAGGCGCGCATGGACTGCTTCGGTGGTCGGCCATAGTACCGGGTCAGCATGTCCCGGGTGGCCGGCCTGATCTCAAGCTTTGTCATTGGTATCCATGCTCATGATAGCGGCCAGGACGGTGCATGGCCTCGGGGCCGATGCCTGCAAGCACAGACGGGAATCCGTATCCCAGGTGTCGTTGAATGTGAAGCTCTCTTCGTCGAAGCCTTCCCATACCGTATCGTCAGTGATGGCTGCGCCCTGGCTCATGCCCGGGAGGTCATCGAGCAAGTCAAAACTTGAGCCATATTGCAGACCCTGGTAATGGGTGTTGGCCAGCATGAGTGCGAGGGCGTTGATGCGCTTACGCTGCATCAGGGAAGAGCCCATCGCGGCCCCGTAGGCCAGCTTGGTGCTCTTGTACTGCGCGGTGTACGGCAGACCCACAACGGCCTCGGTGACGCCAGAAGGGAGCGAGACCGAGCCACCGCTGACCGTTGCCGTGCCAAGGTCTCGGCCGCCACCCCACATCACCACTGTCTGCCCTTCCAGGTGATCGAGAGACGATCCGGGGTACACCACAAACGAATCCGCCTGGCGGTTCAGCGTCCCACCCTGGCAGTCGTCCTCCTTGGCCCAGCGCTCGACGTAACGCTTTGTGGCGCCATTAATCGTGCGTTTGACCACGTAATACACCTGGTCTTCGTTGTCACCCGGGAGCACGACGGCGTCTTCAACCTCGCCGTCCGTTTCCAGGCGAACCCAGCAGACCACATTCTCCACGGGGTCATAGATCAGGATCGCTACGGCCCCGTCATTCAATACGCAGTGAACGCGCGTATCGGGCTGGCGTTGAACGGCCAACCACTTAACACCGGGAGAACAAACCTTCGGCGCTAACGTGGTCATATCCATGGAGCCGTAATCGTAGGTGCTGGCCTTGAAGTCCATCTCGTAGACACGCAGGCCGGAGCGCTGAACAAACAGGCCCTTGGAGTCCACGACAACCGCCGGCACCCGCGCGCTACCCTGGGTGGAGATGTTCTTCAGGTTGAAGTTGGTCGGCGTGAGTGGCTCATCCAGTGAGTTCGAACGGGCTGACTTCTCGGACCCTTCAGTACCGACCAACAGGCGCTGGAGCGGAAGCAACCAGTTGATGACATCGACCGGGCCGGAGCCGATAGCCCTGGAGATGGGCCCGGCATCACCTTCAGTCTGGTCGTCGAAATCCTCATAGGCGTCTGATTCGGACCCCCACATGTAATCGCCACCGGACCACCACAGGCGGCCCTCATAGAGCGCCACGGCCGACGGCCAGCCGCGCAGGTCACTCCACGCGCCTTCTTCCCAGTCGGATGTTGCAGTGTCGCTGCCGAGGTCAGATAGAACGGATGCGCCCACTTCCGTGCCATCCACAATATAGTTAACACGAACCACGCCGCTCGCGCTGCCGCCGGCAAACGACAGACTTACCGTTACAGTGCCAGAGCCATATTCGCCGGACTTGATGCCAAGCCGGTAGTAAATGATCTGATTGTCGAGCTCATCGTTGTACTGCTTTGATGTGTTGGCCGTGTAGTCCTCCACATCCGTCCACGAGCCAGGCTCACCCGGCGATCTTTGCAGCGTCACTACGGTGCCGCCGGAGAACCCAGAAACGCTCACAGAAAACGCCCTGGAATTGCCAATGCCGGTGACACGGATGCTGCTGGTGAATGTGTCGTCCGAAGAAATACTCTCCTGCACTTCTTGCCCGGCAGACGTCAGGCGGAACAGCGCCCCGATATGTCCATTGGTGAACAGGTCTTCAGACGCGGTAACCGTGATATCGCCAGATAACGCACTCGGGGTGAGCGTAATCGGGCTGGTATTGACGATGCGAAACGGGCCGTCCTCGGGCTGGTACCTGACGATAGACCATGATGTGGCAGAACGGCGCTCAATACGGCGCTGTTGGTAGCGGTCACAGGCCACGAAGATAACATCACCTGACTGGTCCCATCGCAGGTAATTCAAATCATCCTCGGCCCACGGCGAAGGCAACTCCATAATGCCGGCTGACTCGACAGCAACAGACTCGACAAGAACCGATCGCTTCAGGGAGCTAGAAAATTGGATGTAAAAGGTGCCTGAAGGCGTAAACGTCAGGCTGTGCGTCCCAGTCCGGAGCGTGGCGCTGATATAAGAGTCATCGCCGGCAGACGTGCCAACCTTGAGCTCGACTGGGCCGCGCAGGATTTCAATACGCAGCGCATGCTCGGTGCCAGCAGAGGATGTCGATACCGCTTGGTAACGTGCCGCCTGGTTGGTGCCGTTGCCTGTCAGCTTCATCCGGCCGCCGAGCAAGGCAGCGAACTCGTATTCTGAAACGGTCCCTGTCTCGTCGGCATCTGTCCAGCCGTTGAGGTTTGATGTGAATTCGCCGTTGGTAATTGTGGAGGATACCGACGGGCGGGTCACAAGGCTGTCACCGTCCCAGACGCGCATGCTGGAGCCGGTCACCTCGACAAGCGCGGTTTCGTCCGTTGAGAAGACAAACGGGATGAGCTTGGCGACATCGCTGTCATTGGTTTCCCACCGATACTCCAGCCCAGGGCGCAGCATCATGGAGCCCAGGACGCGCGGCATCCAGTTGGTCTGGATCTCGGCTGACAGCGCGGTGCGTTCCAGATCTACCCGGCCCAGTGCCAGCGGGCTGATGATCCCGCGGTTGAAGGCCAGCATCTCGACGTTTTGCTTTGGCATCAGTCGTACAGGCTCGAACGGTTACCGAAGTCACGGCGGCCACGGCCGGCGCGGGCGGATCGTGATTGCGTCCAACTGCCAGGTGGCATGAACTTGGTGGATTCCTCCATGGCGTCCTTGGAGCGAGCATCGACCAGTGCGCGGCGGGCCTTGCGCTCCAGCGCCTCCAGCTTCGATGCGTTCTGGGTCAGGCGCTCACACACCATGGTGGCCATCTGCAACTCGACCCACCGGGTAAAGCTCTTGGGCCACAAGGAGAAGTCGCCACCGTAATATTGGTCATTGGAGGTGAACTTGACGTACATCTCCTGTAGGTCCGAGAACCAGTATTCGCCCTCGACGGTGTATTGCAGCAGCGGAACCTGGAAGTACTCGTCACTGCACAAAGCCACCGTGCGGACGTGGTCCTGGGGTACGTCAAACGCATACCGATAGCCGAAGGGCGGCTCCACGGATGGCGAATACGTGATCTTGATCGCTCGGGTGGCGAAGTTCCACAGTCCCTGCTCCAGGCAGGAATCAACGAAGTCGTCATCCCAGACGCCATCGAGCACACGCCGCGGCTCCCGGTTCTCGGTGAGGCTAGCAAGCTCCCTCTCGCCAATATGCCTCAGCGCGGCGTTGTAGATGCTCAGCCGGTCGGTCATGCCGCCATCGCCTTCTCATGGCTGGACAGGTACTTCTGAGCTTCATCCTTGGTCATGCCATCCTTCAGCACCTCGTTGTCGCTGACACGTTTCACGCGCCACTTGGTGTGACCGCCGGAGAATTCCATGACGTACTCGGCATCTGCTTCAGGCGCCTTGTCCGAGCACAACTTGTGGTGACAGAGGACAGAGACCGTCGCTGCAGCTCGCTTGACGTCGATCACCAGCAGTTCGGCGTAGAAGCTGCCGTCTTCCGGGATGACCTCGATCTTGTCGAACGGCTTCAACTGGGCCGCTACATGAGACCAGTATTCCGGGCTCTCCAGGTCCTTGATCGTGGTCTTGTGTTCAGGGGTTGCTACGAAGGTGGTGCGCACAAACGAAGCTTCTTTGAATCGGGGATTGCTCAGCTTCATGATTGACCTCGGTTTTTATGTAGACGGAACCACTGCGCAAAAAGGGAGGGCCAGAGGCCACCCAAAGTGCGCAGCATTAGTCGGTGTTGGTCTCGCTGATAGCGGTGCCATCAGACAGGTCTGCCGAACCGTCGGCATTGATGGCCAGAACGATACACACGTCAGCGTCGTTGCCGTCGCTGTCGATCACGGTGACGATATCGTTGACCTTCATGCCGAGCTCTTCAGCGTTGGTGAAGTAGCCGTCCACGCGCACATCAGTGACTGCGTCAGTGGAGACGTACTGCCAGTGCCGCTGGCCGGCGATCGGCTGGCCACACAGGCGCGGAGGGTTCGAAGTGCTATAAGCCATGGTAGATTCCTCTCGAATTCAGTGGGCTGCGGCCACCGAAGCAGCCGCAGGCGATACGATTAAGCCGCTGCGAACGCAGAGCCATCGTGGTTGATGACCACCACGCCGCTGTTTTGCAGCAGCTTGGAACCCATGTAGATGGTGGCGCGAGCGTAGGAGTAGTCCTGCTCGTCGTCGTAGCCGACTGCCGAGTCCATGCCTTCCAGGTTGGCCGCGTGGCCAATGGCAGACTTGTGGTACAGGAAGCACTTCTCGGCGTTCGTGCCCTTGCCCGGGAGGTTCGGGTGAACGATGAGCTTCATGCCGTTCCAGTCGTAGTAGCCTTGCATCAACTGACGCGCGCCACTACCGTCAAGCTTGCGGTCGCTCACGTAGTCGGCAGAGTTGAACTCCTTGAGCTGCTGCAGGTAGCCCAACAGCGCCGGCGTGATCAGGCCGTAGATCTGACCGTCATAGGGCACCTCGTTGTTTCCCAAGATGGTCAGGGCCTTCATCATCAGGCTCAGGGATCCGGTAGCGGCGGAACCAGTGTTCACGGTGCCGGTGTTCAGCTCGGTGATGATCTCCTGATCAATCTTGCGGTTGATCACGCCCATGGTGGTCTCCTGCATGATGCGGCGACCGTCACCCTGGGAGGCGAACACGTTGAACTTGGTCCGACGAACCAGGTCATGCCATTCGCTCAGCGTAGCCGTGTACTGGTTCAGGTTATCGGAACGCGCCGGGATGAGACCGTTGACGCCACGGGTAGTGGCTTCAGCAGAGCCGGAGTCGGCGACCAGGAAGGTAGCCTCATTGCCCTTGATTACGACTTCAGTGGTGGCGGTGTCACGCAAGAGTGATTGCTTCTGCTCAAAGCCGGCAATGAACTCCTGCCGGTACTGGGTTTGAAAAGCTGTATCAGCCATGATTAATTCCTCATCGGATTACGGATTGGTTGGTCACCGCATGTGCCGACTCGGGTTGTCCTCAACTTCAGGCAATAGCAGGTTGTCCAGGCGTAAAGCCCGGGGCTGCCGTGACTGATAAAGGGGCCGTTCGAAAGCGGTTGGGTACTTCAGTGGTTGCCGGGGCCTTTCGGGTTGTCCGGCGAAGGGTTACTTCAGGCGCTCTTTCGCGCTCAAAAGGTCGCGATACCGGTCCTGCATCTTCGGGTCGTTAAAGTATTCATGGCGGTTGGTCCGCATAAACTTCTCGATCTTGGAGATTTCGTCCTCGATGGCACCTACTTGGTCACCGCCGGCGCCCGGGACCACAGTGGCCACCGGATTCACCTGACGGGCCAGACCGGCCAGCCATTTCAGGGCCTCGGGATCGCTGCCAAGCGGCTTGTCGTCACCCAGGCGCGCGCCCATTAGTCGGTCAGCGAAGCCTTCAGGAGCGGATGACAGCAGGCCTTTCACCATGTTGATGTTCTGCTTGTACTCGCCGCCCCACTCTTCCTTCAGGGCCTGCACGGATTCGTGCATGAACTCGGTGTCAGCCTCTGCACGCTCTTCGAGTTGCGCCTGGACATTATCGAAGTGCCACTTTACGACCTGCTTCACGTGGTCGTTCGGCATATTCAGTTCGTGAGCAGCCTTCAGGAATTCGTCAAGATACGGCTTGTCATCCTCACCCACTGAAATGCCATCAACATCGAGGTCATACTTTTCCGGGGACTCAGGGACACCGTTTTCCAGTCGCCACTGCTTAATGTCTTCCTCGGTGGCATCCTCGGGCAGCTTGCGGGAGAACTCCCCGGAGGACATCTTCTTCTCCAGGTTCTGTGCCCACTTGACCACATCGCTGATGCTGTTGAAACGGTCGAGCTTCTTCGCCAGCTTCTCGTCTTCACCGGCCAGTTGAGCGCGCCAGTCGTCAGGCCAGGTCTGTTTAGCCTGGGTGTCGGTCGGCTTATCGTCGCCCTCACCGGTCAGGATGTTGCCGCCCTGCTCCGGCTTGGCTTCGGTGGTTTCAGTGGTTACCGCCGGATCCGCAGGTGTCTGCGTGGCGGTGTCTTCCGGAGTCGTTGTTTCTGGTGTTTCAGTTGCCGCTGCTGCTTCAGTCATGGGTCACCTTTCTTATGGCAATAAAAAACCCGCTCTATGGCGGGCTTCATCACGCTGCTTGAGGTTTACTGTTTGGCCTGCTTGATCGCGGCCAGGTTGATGTGTAGTAGCTTCACGATCTGGAGCCCGACGAACCGGCGCCCCTCAGCGAACGTGGTTTCACGGTCACTTCCAGGGCGATACGACAGGTCATAGGTCAGGCAGGCCTTGTTAATCAGGAAGTCCAGGGCCCGCTTCTGCATATCAGGCGTTGCTTCACCAGAGGCCAGGGACTGGATAGCGCGAACGTCTGCCGGCTCCCACTCAGGCGGGAAGCAGGCTGCTGACTTGTCAGGCTTGCTCATTGCATCTGTTCCTCAGCCGCCGCCAGTGCCTGGCCAGCTTTGCCTGCCTGCTCCCCAATTTCGGCTGCAGTGGCCGCCTGTTCGGCTGCTTGCTGCATTTGCTGCTGCTGCTGCATCTGGGCGACACGCTGGCCATACTGGTCCTCAGTGGAGATCCAGCGGGCCGGCACGCCAATGCCATCCAATGCATCACGCAGGGCAATACTGGCGTTGAAGTTGGCCAGGGCATTCGGGTCCATCTGTGCGGCTTGGGCCAGGAACTGGCCAGCCTCAAGGAAGCGGTCGCCTTTCTCGCGCTCGACAGCATCCTGCAGCGGTGACTGGAACTTGAACTGCACATCCTGACCGCGCAGGCTTTGTGGGATGTCTTCCGGGGAACCGAAGGCACCGGCGCGCATGAGGATGTCGAATGTCGCTTCACACAGGCCGCCGTTGTACTCGTACTCCATCGGCTGGAATATCGGTAGCGCCTGACGGATGTACTCCTGAACCCGCTGTGACACCTCAGTGGCCGTCATGTCACCGGTGCCGCGGGGCAGCGTCAGCTTGTTCAGGTAGAAGGCCTCGGCAATCATGTTGCGCGTGTCGGCCTGCATTTCCATACCAAGGGGGATGCCGTTCTTATCCTGGGTAATCGGCCGTAGAACCTCACCCAGGCGCTCGTCGTAATCCGAGTCCACCCAGGTGATACCGCCGGCATAGATGCTGATATCGGAGCGAATCGCCTCCTGAACCGCAAGCATCGGCGGATTGGTTGCCTTCTCGCCAGCCTCGAGCAGTACGCGGGTCATTGCCTGGATCAGGCGGGCATCAGGCAGGGCCGCAACCGTAGCAGGTGAATAGGCGTACTGAGAGCCCGAGACAGTCTGCCATCGGGGGATGACATACATCTTGTTGTAGACGCCAACTTCCTCAATGATGTGGCAGTTGTCGACGTCCAGGTAGATAGAGACAAAAGGCGTGTTCCAGCGCTGCCCCGCCGGGGCTTCGTAATGCTCTGCCGGGATCACGACGTGCCGCACGTTGATCTCTGAATGTGGACTCTTGGCCAACTTCTCCTTGGCGCCGGCGCTCATCTTCTTCTCACCGAAGATCGACGCCAGGTTGCGCAGGCTCGGCTTCCATTTGCGGTGGACTTCACCGACTTCACCCTCGGCATCCTCGGCCCAGGCCACGTCACGCAGGTGCCAGCAGCGATACAGCAGGCCGTCGGCGTCACGGTTCAACTCGACTGAGATGGCGCACTGCCCAAAGGTGCCGAAATCGTGATCACCTTCCTTGGTAGCGCGGACGAAACGGGACTTGCGGTCGTACATCGCACGGCGCTGAACGCCGGACGCCCACTCAAGCCATTTCTTGGCGGAGTTGTCTTCCCGGGATTCTTCCTCGGCGCGCAGGCTGAACCAGTCGTCACGGCGCAGCATGGCGGCAAAGCTGTTACCCAGGTCACGGCGGGCCATAATCGGGTAACTGGTCATCAGGTTGTCGGCGAACTCATGCCCGATATTGCGCACCACGGTGAAGTCAGCGCGCTCCGGGTAGAAGTTGTCCGCAATTTCCTGCCACAACTGCAGTAACGACGTCCGCTTTTCGAACAGATGATCGCCCTGCTTGATCAGGTCTTTCGCGCGCTGATCCATTTAGCCGCCCAGTTTGCCGGAGGATGAAAGGATGGTGCTTGCACGGCCGGAGCGCTGACGCTGACGAGCCGCAGAGGCCTTGCGCGCCTTCATTAAGGTTGCTTCGTCGGCGTCAGGCATTACTGTCGGCTCTTCTGGCTCCGGCATGTCTGGCGTGATGGAATCAACTGCATTGTCGGCCGCATCCTTCCCCTGCTTGGCGCTCTCGCTCCACAGCGGGTTGATCGCCGTTTTTACTACCTTCTTGGCGCTACTCATCATCGTCTCCTGGCTGATTGGTGGCCCATGACGACGCGAGGCTTCCTGCCAGTCTGGCCGCCAATATTCGATTTCCACTGGTCATGGCTGGAGGCCATTTTGTCGCCGCTGGACCAGGCCATCGTGACTGAATCACCGTGGTCAGTAGAGCGGCCAAGGCGCTTGATCAGCTTGTCCTTTGGCTCGATCTTGATGGCCGACTCCCCGCCCTGGCGGGTGACCTCAAACGTCGGGGCTGTCAGGTCGGCCAGCAACTTGTTGCTCGGCGGGAGCGCAATGGACGATCCGCCAGGCTGCGCCGGGTCCAGGGCCTCACGGAAGCGCCACCAGACCTCTGTGCGGCGATTGTTGAACTTGAGTTGCTTGTCCTTGCTCCGACGCCGCGATTCTTCAGCGCCTTTGTAGGCCACCACTGGGATGCCGTTATCTTTGAGGTGGGTGTAGACCGTGCCGCCGTAGCCGCCGCCGCAGTCCACAACCACTGTCGCGTTATCCCGGCGATTAGCGATCACCACGCCAGACACGTCAGTCCCAAGTGGCGTCTTCTTGCCCGGGATCTCGATCTGCTCTGCAAACCAACTGTCGTGGCGCGGGGACAGGATGTTGTTGTCATCACCACCCTGGGCCACGTCGACGCCGATGGTGCACATTGGTATGCCTTGAGGGGGCTCGGGTGTCCAACGGTTCTGTGCGGCAACCACCCATTCAGTGGGTATCAACTGCCACGGATTGTCCTTGATGCCTGCGTCGAACCGGCCATCGCGATAGGCGTCACGCAATTCCTTCGGCAATGCGTCTAGAACACGCTCGTATTCGCCGTCTGCAGCAAGATCCGGGTTGTCTGAAAGCTTGGCCGGTATAAAGGTCCTGGACTTGGCGTAAACGTCCTTGCCGCCGATCAGGTGGGGCCCTGGACCGTCTACCTCAATCTCGTTGCCTTCTTCATTGCGGGCGTAGTAACGAAGCTCGCCGGGCTTGGCGGGGTTCGGGTGTTTCGGGTCAAGCCATGCGGCCCAGTGCTCGATGACCCACAGCCCCTCAGCCGTTGTCGGCGGGTTACCTGTAGCAACCACCCGGCACCGCTGGCCTGGCGTCGTCGACCGGTTCCAGATCGTGATGAACTCATACTGCGACTTCAGGAAGTCAGTGACCTCGTCGAACACGATCAGATCGTGCGGGTCGCCCTTGTAGCGCTGCTTGTCAACTTCCATTTCGCAGCCGCCGAACTCAATGCTTTGGCCGCCAACCTTCCACTTCAGGTCTGTACCGTTCCAGCCGGAGCGGTCGCCATCGAATATCTTGCCAAGTAGTTCGGCCTCAGCCAGCTTCTTAGCGTCCTTGTTGATTCGGCGCAGGATCAGTGAGCGCTGGTGTTCAGTGACCGCCAGGCCGCACGCCAGGGCAGACTTGCCACCACCAGCCTGGCCGCCGTAGAACAGCTCATCCGCCTCACAGAAATAGGCATCAGCTTGTGGGCCGGGATTTGGCACCCATAACCGGTCTTTCGTAGCCTCTACAGCCAATTGTTCAAGTTCTGAGCGCTCTTCTTCAGGAAGGCCCTGAATCCGCGCCAGGATCTCATCAAGACCGCTCACTGCTCTTTGCCGCCTTGGTCAACATGAATGCAACGCGACGGGCCAATTCGTTGTCCGAGATATCCTTCATCTCGATCGGGCCGCCGTCTTTACCGGTAAGCTCTACCTTCTCGGCGTACATGCCCTTGTACTTAGCTAGCATGTCTGCGCCACGCAACACATTATTGGCGTCAAAGGTGTATGCCGGCTTCATCTCACCGTCTTCTGTTTCAACCAGGACAGGATCACCCTTGCGGTCTAGCACTGGCTTTGCCTGCCTGCATCGCTCGATGGTGTCGGTAATGGTCGTCAGGATATACTTGACGGTGATGTCACATTCTTCAGTCATGGCTTCCATCTTTTCTTTGATGTAGGCCTGAGTGTATGGGTGATTCAGGTACTCGCTGCCGTGGCCGCGGCTTGAGTGATGAGCCGACTTTGGATAAAGCGCGCGGTAGCAGGCTGCCGCGTCACTGCGGACTTCATCAGGGCCGCCCAGGTACAGGTCGGCAAAGTGGCGCATCTTGGCCTTGGTGTTTTCTGTGGGATTAGCACCAAGGCGAGACATCGCTATTACCCAAGCTCCACATAGTTCACATTGGCATCAGTGGCGCCCTCGCGAATGATGGCGAAGTGCGTCGCACCGCCGGGCACCTGAATGACGTCGATCAGGCCGTCCACGAACTGGTAGCCGGTTGATGCAGTCACAGTGACACCGCTGCCACCGAACAGGATCCGGCAATTGGCGCCAGACACTGAGAACCGAACCGCCTGTGTGCTTGCATTCAGCGGGCCCACGGCTGAGCTAGATGCGCCGGCCGTAACATCAGCGCCATCGCTGACAGGGAGGACGCCACGGTCATACGTGGGCGTCGTGGCATACTGTTGTCCAGGCATTAGGCAACCCTCTTTGGAAACTTTCGTGTGGCCCGGGAGCGCACGTTCTTAGCTACTGAGACGATGATTTCCCCGTCCGTAATCTGGTACTCCACCGTCCAGGTCGCCGTAGACTCATCAGCCAATTTCCGCTCATGGGTAGAGCGCATCCAGCCGGTGAAGCCCGCAGGCGGGGAAAGGTAGTCGTTGACGTCATCGCCGATGGGGTAATCCGTCGCAGTGGCGCCGTTCTTGAACGTCATCTGCTCGCCGCCTGAGACGACGGTGCCACCCTGCTCTGTGATCTCTACCGGGAGCGTGAAGGCGTTGGCGTAGGCGTCACCTGAGTAGCCGACACCCAGCTTCTGGTTCGCCATGATGCTGTTCGAGTCGCAGAGGATGGGGATCTGCACAGGATAGGCAGAGTACGGCCCCACATAGCCAAGCTCGATGACGTTGGCGCTGAAGCTCCCCAGGTTGAGGTTCATCAACTGATGTCCTCAACCGTGTCGGTAAACGGGATGCCGTAGCCGTCGCCTGTCAGGATGGTGACCGTCACGGTGTCATTGACCGCTGCTGCACTGGATGACAGATCGATCGGGCTTGTATCGCCGTTCGCATCGGTGGTGACGCTGTTGGAGTAGTACAACTGAGTGCCATTCAGCGCAGTACCAGCCACAACCCGCACCTGAATACCGCTCTTGCTCGCCTGGTCGGCGCCATCCTTGTTCAGGTTATAGGACGGTAGGCCGGGAATCTCTGTTACCGCATCTTCGGTAGTGATGTAGAACGAGTTGAGGCTTGTGGTAGAGAAGCCGCCAAAGGGATCGTTTAGCGCCGTCGCGCTTCCGTTGCGCCGGCCATTGGATGAGGCGGTGATAACGCCATCGGCCTGCCTGCCGGTGAAGCCAGATAGGTTATTGCAGGTTACCGTGACTACCTCGCCCTCCAGGGCCGACAGGTCATCACCAAGCCCGGTCGTGATCTCGACCCACCCGGCTGAAGCAGGGACTGTGAAGCTGATGCCGTTTTTCTGAAATAGCAGCGGCGAGTTACCTAGATCATCGAAGGCGCGATAGATTCCGAGGTCGAAAGTCCCTGTACCTGACCCGCCCTCTGAATAGATAAAAACCTTGTCCAGCACCTGGGCCGCATTTAATGTCGCGATATAAGGCGCCTCGTCGGTGATGCGCGCCTGCGACTGCGCGGTGCTTCCAACTGCAGTGCAACCTATAGTCTGAGTCATATCATGCCGCCAAATCTGCTACACGTAGCGATGGAATAATATATGGGTATCCGTTCGAATCAACCGTGGTTGGAGCGCCATAGCCCGGCAGGTCGGAGGCAATAATTACCTCATCAATAAAGAACCATTTTTGGCTGTCGTCATTAGGATCTGAAATGTACGGAACGCTATTCCAGTAATCGCCAATACCCCAGTTTCCAAGCCCATCCCTAGATGTCGGTAGTGTGCGTGTATTCGATTGCTCAGCGATCAAGGTGTCGTCAATCCACAGGCGAATGAAGCCCGTGTTATCCTTAGCGACCTTGACGCACAACTGCATCGCAAACCACTGATCCAGCGGAACATTGATAGTCCCAGCCGTGACGCCACCCCCCCCGCTTTCGTTTTCGATCATGATGGTCTGTATGTTGGGGTCAGCCCCCGATGGCTGCTGCACCTTTCGGTAGGCAGAAGGGATTTTTACGTAGACCTTCAACCCGCCGCCAGGGTAAGAGCCGAAATTCAGCCATTTAACGCCCGTCAGCCCCATGTCCGCATCTTTCCCACACTCAGCAGCTTCTGCGTCACTGCCAAACAGGTAACCAAAGGAAAATGTTGATGGGAAATAGAAGAAGACCCTTGACCATACGGTGTGCCCAGGCGTCACCAAGGCATCCATGCCGGCTGACTCAGTCATTGACTGGTTGTTGGCAAAGAAGTGGCCGCCCCCGCATGTTGGCGCTACATCACCGTGGTTAGGCCTCATCTTCACGCACTGAGTGCCAGATACTGATCGCTCATTGGTAACAAGCGAATAACGCCAGTCTGAATCTGCAGTATTCAGTGTTTTTGTGGAAAAATCGTCAGAGAACAGCGCGGTAAACGCCCCTGCAGTCGCCGCCGTCGTGGTCGCGTTGTAGGGCGTGCACCATTCTCCAGGGTTGCCCGCAGAGTTCAGGCCTCGGTGCTCTACCGAATATGTCGTTTCAGCAGTCAGGCTCCCTACGCTCAGGCCGCTGACTGGAGAACCGCCGTCTATACGCGTTTCATATGACGCGGCACCATCGCCGTCGGTGATTACTCCAGTAATCGATGAAGCATTCACTGATGGCGTGCCAGCAACAGGGGCCGCTGGTACGGCAAGCGTAATGGCATTAACAACCGTGCTATAACCGCTCTGAACAGAGCCGTCTGTGGCTGCGCCGCGGTAGTAGTAGCGAGTGTCCTCCGTCAGCGTAGAGACAACGTAATTGAAGTCGCCCTCAGTAAGCCCCGACGCAATGACAGACCACCCGGTCGAACCGTTCAGGCTGCGCTCAAGCGAATACGATATTGCACCGTTAACCGGCGTATCGAGTGATACGGACTGGGTATATGCGTCGACTGTGGCAACCGAAATGCCCGGCGAAGTCAGAGGCAGCCCTTCAAGCGGCGTGACGGCACATAGGACGCTTGGATTTGCAGCGGCGCCCCTTGTGTCCCACTGTTGGTTATTCGCCATGCGGCCCTCTATCGAAAATTACGCGCAAATCGATGCCCGTCATGTGTAAACTGGATTGCTCTGCGACTAACGCTAGGCACGAACGCATCACGTCAAATGGAGTTGTTATATGAAGAAGCAAATTGCCGGAGGCAAGCTCGACAAGCCGGTACGCCTGGTTAAGCGGCTACTGCCAAAGAACCGTTGGGGCGATTACATGACCTCGCTGCTGACTTTCGTGCTCTACCAGGGCCGCCTACCAAAGCGAGAAGGCGGTGATCTGAACGATGCTCTGTTCGCGCTGAAGACCTCGGACGAGATCCTAAACCCGCTGCGCGTCTTCGTGAGCGACAAGCACCACCTGAAGCAGTTTGTGAAGGCCACCGCGGGAGACGAGTACAACGTACCAACTGACGCCGTATTGCAGAGCCTTGAAGCCGCTATGGAGTACGACTACCCGGCTGACTGCGTGATCAAACCGACCCATATGTCCGGCGAAGTCATGTTTCGCCGAGAGGGTAGCCCGGTGGACTTCAAGCGCATGGCGCGATGGTTCGATTCGAACTACTACAACTGGACGCGAGAGGCGAACTACAGGCCGCTCAAACCGAAAGTTATCGTTGAGCCCTACATCTTCGGTGGTGAAAGCTGCGAGGATTACAAGATCTTCTGCGTCAACGGCGAACCGAAAATGATCTGGGTAGACCTCGACCGCCAGGGCGACCACCGCCGCAACTTCTACACCACCGATTGGGAGTTGCTGCCTGTGTCTATGGTTTACCGCCAAGGCAAAGATATACCCAAGCCCGCCAACCTTACCGAAATGCTCGATGTCGCCCGGCAACTCAGCCGCGACTTCTCAATGATCCGGGTTGACCTGTATTCGAACGGTGAAAAGCTGCTTGTCGGCGAGCTCACCAACTGCTCAGAGGATGCCCGCGGCCGAGTGGTTCCAGTCGAGAATGCGCCTATCGTCACCAACCTGCTGTTCGGCAAAGCAGGCCTGTCATAACCTCAAGGGCGGCTGTTGTCGCCCTCACCCATCAACTTGCGGTGCAGCTCGATCTCTCTGCGTTCACGGCGCTTCTGCATGCGGACATTGAACAGGTATGTTGCAATACCAATCGCGATACTGAACAGCAGGCCCAGAAGGCCCATCCACTGGTTGAAGGTAAGGATACTGCCTCCAGCGATGACGGCCGATCCAGCATAGGGGATGTTCTGGGCGGCTGTTTCGATTTTGGCTTGGACGGTCATCCCTGCTTGCCTTTCAAGATCGTGCGTTTATCCCAGGTGCGAGCCGCTGCATAACCGGTGTAACCAACGCCGAACAGCGTCCAGAGAGCGTCAGGGATAGCTGCAAGCCAGGCCTTCATGCCGTCGGCGATAGACTGCGCCAGGGCAGGATCGAAGGCGCTGAGAATGCCCATCGGGATGCTGGCTAGGATCATTAGGTAGATGACATACAGGAATGACGGGCGGGCCCGGCTTGTCCAGGGGTCTTTGCTGTTGGCCTCAGCCAGAATAGCCGACATGCGCGTCTCAAGCTCTTTCAGCTCGCCGTCCTGCTGCATCTGCAACAGTTGAGCCTTAGCCTTCTCGCGCTCGACCGGATCGGGGAATATCTTGTCGATCAGCTTGCCGCCTACACCAATCAGGCCGTCGATAATGGGGATGCTGAGGCTCACAGATAACTCCTTGCCAGGTCATAGCAGGCAATCAGTCGACGCATCCAGCCGCGGCCGTAACGGTCGTCAAGGTGGTCGAGTAAGGCGTAATCGTATGCCCGCTCTACGGCGTAACCCTGAGCCAGCTTAGCCGGGTCACACATGTTGGTGGCCTTGATAGTCATTGGCCCCATGATGCCGTCAGGCTTGGCGCCAGAGGCTAGTTGCAGAAAGCGGACTGAATCGGTGCAACCCTGATTGACTGCGCCATCGAACACCTGCACAGCAACTGCAGCCGGCAATTCAGAGCAGCGGCAGCGCTGCCAATACTGCTTCAGGTAGATTTCGGCTGCATCGGCCTTTGTCGGCTTGCCGTGCTTCCAGGCATTCGGATGATAACGACGGGAAATCCCGTAAACAGTCTCGCCGCCGGGGTCGTGCGGATCGTTCACATAGCCGCCCTCAAAGCGCAGAACGTGCTCTAAGGCTTGCTCGAATACGCTTTGCATGAAGGCTCCGAATTTCAGGCAATAAAAAACCCGCGAGGCGTGAGCCTGCGGGTTTCTTGGGCTATCGATATGCTGTTTGACCGTCGTTGACCCTTACTCTAGGGGCAACTTCCAGTAGAGTTTCAAGCTACCTTCCTGGTAGGAAAAAGTCAAGCGGCGCGCTTTTCTTCCGCCACAAATCCCATTACCTGCTCAAGTCGCGCATAACCATCGCTCACCCGCTGCCGGAACACCTGAACCGTGCAATCCAGCATCTCCGCGCAGTCGCCATCATGGTACGTGATCTCAACGCCGCTCTCCGGCACGAACGGATCTCGGGCGACAACCTTCGTCTTGCCACGGAAGCAGCGTTCAACGCACAACGCACCGCGCTGTTTCTCGCTCAACTGTCTCAGTCGCTCGGCCGCAAGTTGCTGACGCGGGCTCACCTCTCGACGGTGCATGCGATCTACCTTATGCCCCAGGGTGCAGAACCCGCTGAACCCCGAGCCTTTTGGAATCTGGCCCCAGAAGTCAGCAGCAATTCCCATCACACTGCGACTCTCACCGATAATGCTCTGCTGGTCGGCATCAGCAAACAGATAGTCAAGGTAGATCTCGACCTCCTGCTGAGCCTTCCGACGCCATTCACGCTGTACATCAGTCTTCCGGTTCTGCTCTGCCATAACTCCCCCGATATTCCAGCCCGCGCTGTGGTTTACTGCTGATCGTTAATACCCATTCTGGGTAGACTTCTGCCCGTTTTGGGTATAAGCCGACGGCTTCCCGTTCAATATCTCCCGCATGTGCTGCTCGTCCGGCTGCTTCTTGAGCCAGGCTTCGATCTCAGAGCGCAGCTTTCGCCCTACCCGCATCTGGTCTTTCATCCACCGGGCGTAGCACTCGCGTTTGAATAGGTCTTGGTCAGCTTCGTTCATACCGCACCGTCCTGGCGCTCTTCACGCAACATCAACTCAAGCCGAGCCAGCGCATTCCAGGCCGCATGGGCCGCATGCCGCAGATTGGTGTCCTTGTCGCACTGCTCGCCGGCTGCCTCACTGAAGTAGTGGCGCAGCATGGCATCAGAATACCGGGCCTGGCCGTTCTCCACGCTCATCCAGCCGTTATCGGTGTACTTGTTGGCGCCATAGGTGCCGACCTTGCCTACCTCTGTCAGAGCCAGCGAGAAGCCGCCGAGCACCAGGCTCATGCGAGTCTTGCCGGCGTCCAGCTTTGCGCCTGGCTCGTGCGCGTCTTTGCCGGATGGGTCTGATTCACCGACCTTGAGCGTCTCGCAATCAACGCAAGCGATGCCGTAATGGCGCTTGTGGGTGTCGCACCACTTATCCAATTGAAACGTGCTCATGCCGCACCCTGAAGCCAGGTCGCTTCGAGTTCGTCTTCGTTGAAGTTCCAGTCTTCCTGGTCGCTCATAACTCGGACCGGTGCCGTGATCGTCTTGCCCCACTTCGGATCCGTGAGGAAGAACGCCTGCTGCGGGTATTCGAAGTTGAAGTTCATGCTGGCTGTCCACTCGTCGTAGCCCTTGAGGCTGCCGTTGACGATGACGCTGCCCATGTCGATCAACTGGTGGAAGTGACCCATCAGCAGGATGTCATAGGGCGTCTCGACGCTCTGCTCTCGTGTCATCTTCTTGTAGTGGCCGCGCATGATCGGCGAGAAGATCCCGGCGATGCCGTTGCCGCCCTTGAACTGGTCACCGTGGGTCATGTGGTAGCGGGTGCTGTAGATATTCCAGCGGGCGTCAGTCTCAAGCGGGATGTTGAACGTGACTTCGGACCGACCTTGGAAATGACGCTCAACCAGCTTGTAGATCAGCCAGTCGAACGAGTCCTTGGCCCGGGTCTTGGCCTTCGGCTTCTTGTGGTTGCGACCGTGGTTGCCGGTGACACATGGCACATAGAGTCGGTCAAAGTGAGTGAGCAGCATTTCAATGCCGGCGATGATCTGCCCTGACCAGTAGAGCACCGTATCCATGATAGGCGCCTCGTTGGTCTCGGCCAGTTCCTCATGGATATTGCCGCTCACCATGTCGCCACCCAGGGGAAGCACCAGGCCCTCGATGTCGATCCCGCCGCAGTGATGCTTGCAGAGCGTCAGGACGTTCTCAAAGAAGCGCTGGAGCCTGAGTGTCGCTATGGTCCGGTTATAGGCGTTCACGCCGTTGATGTGCCGGGGCTGGACAACCTCATCAAAGTGAGTGTCCGACAGCATGGCCGTGGCGATCGCTCGATCCTGGCCCTTCTTCTTGCTGTACAGCCACTTCGGCGG
Organism: Marinobacter nanhaiticus D15-8W; assembly: GCF_036511935.1. Taxonomy (NCBI): domain Bacteria; kingdom Pseudomonadati; phylum Pseudomonadota; class Gammaproteobacteria; order Pseudomonadales; family Marinobacteraceae; genus Marinobacter; species Marinobacter nanhaiticus. The sequence goes on from NZ_AP028878.1 coordinate 3,555,059, forward strand.
CTGAGTCGGCTTGCTCATCAGGTGGCCAACGAACCGTTGGAAGCGCTCGTCCTCGATCTTCTGCTCGGCCAACTCCATGACCTTGCGCTTTTCCTGAGCCAGTTGCTTCTTCAGCCGGTGCTCTTCCACCTGGTCGATCTGCTCAACCACGACCCCGGACCTTGACTCCGCGATCTTGTTACGCAGCAGCTCCAGGTTACGGCGTACAGCCCGGCCCGATATGCCAAGCTTCAAGCCCGCTGCATCGCTGTTCCCGTTGCACTCCAGATATACCGCATACGCCTCCCGCTGCTTCTCGGTGGCAAGCGCCAGTTCGCTATCGGTGTACTTCTCATCGATCATGCCGCCTTCCTCTCCAGTTCACGGTTCTGCTTCCGGTAATGCGCCTTGATGGCTTCCAGATCATCGATGCTGTACTTCTTGGGCGCGTGCAGCCCTTCCAGCCAGTCAACCGCTTCCTGACCAATGCGCTGAATCAGGCTGATGCGGTACTCAACGATGTTCCCGGAATCGAAGTTGTTGCACTGCGCGCACTGCTTGTGACAGTTCAGCTCTTCGAACCGGAGTTCGGGCGCAGCCTTGGTGGTTCGGTAGTGGCCGGCGTGGTACTGGCCAGCGGTGTAGCTGCCGCAGCTTATGCAGGGGCGGTCCCGATCGCGCAGCCGGATGAACTTGTTGAACTCGGCCTGGGCTTCCTTCAGCACCTTGCTGCGGGGCTTGAGTTCGGCTTTCTTCTTGCGGACCCAGGCCTTGCGCTCCTGCTCTGACTTCCGCTGCAGCATCTTCCTCCCAAGCTCCAAAGCGCACCGAGTCGAACAAGCCCTGTGCAAGCTGTTCCACTGCGCAAACTTCCCTCCACACACGGCGCACTTTTTCTGCTTGGGGTGGGTCATGTGTTAGTAACCTCCCCACTCGCCCTCAGGGAACCGCTGACCGACGTCAGGCAGCGCAGCGAATTCCGGGTGAAGCTCGTCCTCTGTCTCGGCCCCTTTTGCTGGCGCCTGGTCCCTGACGTTGCTCGGGTGGTACCGGCATTTCTTCAAGTGGTAGTGATACCGCCTGCAATCAGGGCAGATCGGGGAGGCCATCAGAAAAACTCCGGCTTGGCCACGGCACGAGTCAAAGCCATCAGGCCTTGCTGCAAGTGCGTCTTCCCGATGCTGATCCAGCGGCGAGGCTCTGCGTCACCGGTACCGAATTCATTGGTGATTGCATCCTGGCTCGCATGCAGCTTGGTGATCAGCTCGTCAAGTTCGGCGCCCTTCGCCTTAATCTCGTTCATCAGGTCGATTTCAGCTTGCGAGAGTTCGCGGTAGCCTTTGATCTTGCGGTGTTGGTTATCCATGCTATTGGTCCTCTGCTGTGTTGGTGTCTTTCGATTAATCTTCCGAATAATCCTCCGCCCGGTACTCGTTGAACGCAGGGCGCTTCACCAGCCGCTCCTGCTGCGATTCCAGCTCAGTGATGGCCTTGCCGCTCATCAGGTAGTCTTTTGTAAGCAGCGCTATCTCGGCCTGCTGGGCGCGTTTGGTGCTATGTACTGTTGGTCTGGCCATCACTCCCCCACCATCGCTTGTGCCATTTGCTCCACCTTCTCCGGTTCCATGCCCTGCCAATACTGTTTGGCGATGTGTCGGCAGAAACCCTTAACTGTTTCCTGAAAGTCCGCCTCATCCATGGACTCGAACGACAGGCTGCGCGGGATCAGGTGCAAGCACTTGCCGACGCCCGGCACAATGATCGCCATCTCGTCACAGCCGATCTGGGCCTCGATCTGTAGGCGCTTCAACACGCGGTGAGCATCCATGCCTTCGAAAGCCTCGATGTTCTCCGCACACAAGCGCCCGATAGCGTGAGCGAGCCGGTGGAAGCCTGGGTTACGAGGTTTCTTGAACTCCACGAACACCAGATCACCAGTCCGGAAGCCCTTGTCTCGCAAGCGGGCGACGCATGACTGGTCTGCCGGCTGAAACCCGCCTTTAACCACTCGCAAAGGTATGCGCTCGGTGCGCTTGGGGGTGGTCATGGGCGGGCCTCGTACCGCTCGGGATGGGTTTCACGCATGGCGACTTCCATTGCTTCCCGGCGCACAGCGGCTTCGAACATCTTCGAGGCCTCATCTAGGCCACGGCGGATGATCTCGACCTGCTCCTGCTTGCTGACACAAGGCGTTGACTCGATGTCCACTGTCAGCGACGGCTTACCGTCGATCAGCGACCCAATCTTGCGAAAGAACCAGGCGGCCATGGAGCGAATAGATCCATCCGATGCGCCTTTAACATGGAACTGCCACCAGTAGGAGATGCGAATGTCCTTCATGCCGCATCACCCCCATCCGGGTCATAACCCCCGAATACCAATTGATACCTGTTCTCATTTGTAATGCGCAGGGTTCCGGACTTGACCATCCGATTCAGTTCATTGCGCACGTCGTAGATGTTCGGCACGGTGACTTCCAGGCCGATATACTCGGTCACCTTCGAAGGCGTAAGGCCATCCTTGTTCTCTCCAAGCACCTTCAGGATCTTGTCTCGTTGGGATTGGGTCATTTGATCCTCCGCACAGGCGGCAAAGCGTCTTGCCGTCCGCCCTCGTCAGGAATGAAACCGGTACCGCTCCGCTGCTCCGTCACTCGCAGGTAATCGATCTCCACCTTGGCACTGTTGATGATGGTCTGTGCCACTCCGGATACCGCCTTCGCGCGCTCGATATCGATATCCCCGTCCTTCAGCTTCTCCAGGGTTTCGAACAGGTGGTCACGCAGGTCTTCGATCTTGTTCTTCATGGCTGGGCCCTCTTGTTGATCTGGCGATTCAGTGCACCCATGATCTGCACCAGTTCGGCCACTTCTTTCGGCAAGCGGTGTACGGAGTTGCGGCGCATGTTCTCTTTGCGGGAAATGCATTCGAGGTTGGCCGGGTCGAAGTTCTCCCGGTTACCGTCCTTGAACACCACAATGTGGCCTTTGGGTACCGGGCCGTTGTGTTCTTCCCATACCAGCTTGTGGATGGCCACGTAGTCACGCGGCGTGCAGCCTGTGTCCGTTACCTTGCGCTGCCAGATGCCATCCTTGGTCAGGCGCTCATGCCCTACCGGATTCCATGTGTGCGGCTTCCCGCCTTTCTTGAACCGCGTCTCACCAGAGCGGCCACCGGCAACCCATCGTTTACCCTTGTTCCATGGCTTTTGCTCTGCATGGAAACAGCCGGGGTTTGTGGCCATGTACTCGTCAGACTTGCGCAACCCGAGCTTCACGGCCTTGTTGCGGATACTTAACAGGTCACGGCCAAGCATATTGGCGATCTGCGCATTGCTGGTATCTGGGTAAAGGGCCTTGAGCCATTCGATTTGTTGAGCGGTCCACTTCATACCCCACCTCCCACAACAAAAGGCACGTCGTCCCGCTTCTGAGGCTGGTGCCAGGTGTCGGTGTGCTTGGGTTCGAGGGTGAAGCGATTCTGGTGCGCAGCCAGCTTTTCTGCGGCTTTAAGATCACGCTCAAGCTCTTCGCTGTTCAGCAGTGACTCGCCATTGGCCAGACGTACAGACGGGCCGGTCCACTCGATCTCAGGGCGCTCGTTGCGGTCCGGCAGACAAGCCCCATCGCAGAAGCACTGGCCGTGGCGCGGGCAACCTTTGCGGCGGGTATCGATCGCTTCCACCTTGTTGACCAGTGCCTCGGCTTCTTCCTTGGTGTCACAGATAATTGGCTTGCACCGGCTGGGAGGCCATACGCCGCCGTCATCGAACCGAATCCAGGGCTTACCGTTGTGGTATTCCTTCAGCAGGGTGCATACCTGGGTTGTGTCGTTGTTTGGGTTAACGGCTCTCATTTGGCTCAACTCCCCACGAATAGATCGTTGCGACGAATGACAAGGCGAAGCCGGACAGCAGGCAAAGTGAAACCAGGCTGGCAGGCACATGCCCTTCCATTGCGGCTGAGATGAACAGCAGGTTTAAACTGGCTGTGACTACGCTAAGAAGCCGGGTTGTCCAGCGAAGGAAAGCTCTCATTGGGCGCACTCCTTCCGGAAGATGATCAACCAAGCCGCTGAGACAAGGCCCAGGGCGCCGAAGAACATGGAGAAACCATCGTGGCCGTTGGCCAAGGCGTGACCAGCACCTATGCCGGACGCATACCCACAGAAGATCATCGCGGTGTAATGGAATTTCATGCTCCACCCACCTTCTCGAAATTCTCGAGCGCAGCTTCATATGGATCGGTGTCCTCCCAAGGGAATTCGTCCGGGAACGGCATGCGTACTGACTGGAACCACTCGGCGACGGTCATCTTTCTGGTCTCGCCGCAAGAGGTAACCGTGCAGTCATCGAAAGGAACCGCGTCACCGCTGACTTCCTTGATAAACGCTGCAGCCGCCTTGGTATCCAGATCTTCCCATGACGTGCCACGCATATCGGCAATCAGGGCGTACTGGCTCATTACCACCAGAGCGTTTGACGCCCGCTGGAAGTCGATAGCCATACTCGAGCCGCTTTGAATGTGAGTGACGGTGAAGCAACCGAACGGGAACATGGTGACGGCCAGCCCTGGCGCGCTCTTATGCGCAAGAGCTGGCACAGTGAACCGGCCACCCTTGGTGCCTATCTCAACAGAGACCTCATAAAAGCCGTCGGTGTATTCGGTCTTGAAAGTGTTATCGGTCATGCTCCCACCCCCTGCTTGCTGCCATACTTGCGCATGATGTCTTGGAAGGATTCGGAGGCGGGCTTGTGGTCGTCGTTGAGTTTGCGCAGACGATTAGGCGCCACATGATCCTTCAGGGTTTCAGCGAAATGCTTAACCTTCAGATCATCCGGAAACCATCCGCAGTCGGCAGGACCTACTACGATGACGTAAAGCCCGTTGAACTCCGGGCACTCTTCAAGTCCCGCCAAAACACACTGATCCCCCGCCCTCAGCGGACGGCCGTCTATGTCATATCCGAGGATGTTGGTCATAGTGCGAACCCCTTGCGGCCCTTTCTGGACTGCTGCTGTGCTTCTCGTTCTGCGGCTTCCTTCCTGGCGCGGATCCCGGCGAAGTCCGGGCGACCGTCCAGTGACTTGAATCGCGAGTAACTACCTTGGAACTCCAGCCCCTCACTGCCACGCTCACCCATGCGGAGCTTGCCGAAGATGATTTCGGTCAGCGGGTCGGGGTTGTCTGGGTTCTCGTAGTAGCCTTCACGGAAGGGGAAGATGATCGCGTCGGCGTCCTGCTCGATAGCGCCGGATTCACGCAGGTCGCTCATCATGGGGCGCTTATCGGCACGGCTTTCAACGGAGCGGTTAAGCTGGGACAGTGCGATCACTGGGCACTTGAACTCTTTGCCAAGGGCTTTCAGGCCGCCTGATATCTTGGTGATTTCCTGCGTCCGGTTCTCTGCGTTGGCCGTCATGAGTTGCAGGTAGTCGACCATGATCAGGGCGACACGACCGCACTTGCGCTTAACCTCATGGGCCCTGGCGCGCATCTGGGGAACGGACAGGCCGCCACGGTCATCAATGTGCAGTTGCGCGTTCTTGATCAGCTGGCTAGCCGCCGAGAAGTTTGTCCACTCTTCCTCAGTCAACGTGCCCCGGCGAATAGACCCAAGGCTGATGCTGCCGAGTGAGGCGGTCATCTTCTCGATCAGCTGCGGGGCGCTCATTTCCATGGAGAACACCAGGCAAGGCACCTTGGCCCGTACTGCGTTGTGCTCCACGATGTTCAGCGCGAACGTGGTCTTACCCATCGACGGCCGGCCAGCAACGATGATCAGATCACCCTCGCCCATGCCGTTCATCCGGTTATCCAGATGCTTGAAGCCCGTCGACAGCCCGATCAGCTCGCCGCCCGCTTCGTTCCGGCGCTGCATGATCTGCAGGAACTCGGTGTTGGCCCGCTTCATGTCCCACAGGGAGTCATCGGACTGCTTTGTGACGATGGCCTCAAACTCGGACATGATCCGCTGTTGCGCGGCACCGGGTCGCTCCGTGCTCAAGATCTGGCCACTTGCCAGGATGGCGCGGTGCAGCTGGCGACGTAACGAGCGCTCCCGGATGATCTCGGCGTGGCTCTTGAGCGCCTCAGGCGTGGCCTTGCCGTAGTTGTCTGCGATGCTCATCAACAGCGATGAGGCGTTTACGACACCCTGAGATTCGAGGTGATCCGAGACGGTTACCGCGTCAACCTCCTTGCCTTCACAGAACAGCGCATAGGCCGCCTCGGCCATCGGGCGAAGGTCGGACGAGAAGTCTTCCGGCGACAGCAGGGCGAATACTTCAGCCGTGTGCCGGGGGGAAATCGCGAGGCCCAGGACAGAGCTTTCTACGAAGTCGAAATCGCTCATGACGCCTCCCTGATATCGTTGCGGTAGTCGTCACCCTGGTGGTAATTACCCTCGATCACCTTGGCCAGGTTGTTTTCGTTGAGCAGCCAGTCGAAACCAGGGCTCCAGTCGAAGCCGTCCTTGGTGCCGGTCAATGGCTTGGAGCGACGGACGTGCAGGAAGTATCGGCGCCAGAAGTCCATGTCACTGCCGTGCGAGTGCTCCCCGAACTTCTGCTTCCAGCGAGCCTTGATCAGTCGCTTGCGCTTCTCGTTCAGGACCTTGACTTCGGGTAGGAACTCGCCGAGTAGGTCGTTGTAGAGGTTGATGATGCCCTTGTAGTCCACTGGGTCGCTTTTCGCCGAATCATCGACCTGGCCGGGATCGTCATCGCCAGATGACGGAGGGGTTTTATTATCTGTATCTGTTCTGTTCTGTTCTTTATTCGTTGATCGGTCGCTCAACGGTCGTTCAACGGTCGTTGAAGCATCGTTGATTTCCTTCTTCTTTTCTGACTGCTTCGCGCGCTTCCTGGCCTCTGCAGATGCCTTGCCGGCACGAGCGCGTTGATCCTGAGATTCACGAACGGCAGCCAAATCGGCCTCAATTCGGTCATGTCGCCAGCAGCCGTCGACCTCTGTGAAGAACTCGCTGATCGCTTGCTCAACGTCCGCCCAACGGTCGTTGGACACCCGTGCAATCATCTGCAGGCGTTTCTTCGGGATCGCCTTACCGGTCTGCCAGTAGTTGAAGATCAGCAGCAGATACGCGCCATGTTCCTCGGCACTCAGGTGTGCAGTGTCGGCCAGGTAGTCGGCAACATAGAACTGCATGTAGGGCAAAGCCGCCATTACGCCAGCCCCCTCTCAGATTCAATCTGAGCGATCTCTGAATGTGTGCGTAGGCTATTTCTCACATGGACGAGCTGCATAAGCGTGTTGAACAACTTGATGTATTGAGCGCGGTCTGGGTCGTTGTCGGCTTTGGCCATGCGATCCAGGGTTCGGTTGATACGCCACTGCAGGAGCTGGATCTTCAGCTTGCGCAGCGCCTCTTGAGTTCTGGGGGTGTTCATGTAAACTGTCCTCATCAGATCGATCGAAACCCGGGGGCCGCCACAGCCCGTAACCGGGTTTTTTTATGTTTGGAAGTTGCGCAGAGTCCGCTTAACAACATTGTCGCCATGCCCCCTCTGCGCGGCCTGGGCTCGGCCTACTGCTTGATGCGACTGCTTACTTCCGCATCTGCGGATGGCTCTGGCGACTCGTGTCGTATTTCAGCGCTCTCGGGTCACGACCGGCTTAGCCAGATACTCTGGGCACCCTATTTCTAGGCAGAGCCATCCCAGATGCGCTCTCCGGAGAGAGCTAAACCCCTAATTTCAGGGGAAGAAAAACCGGCCCGAAGCCGGTACATTTCAATCATGCGCAGTCTTTGAGCTTGGCTGTCTCGCCGAAATCAATGACTGGCTCTACCAGCCGGCGAGCGAGCAAGGCGCGATACACACGCTCCACACGTCGTCCGGATGGATCGGGGAACACTGACCGAGAGAACTTGCTGAGCCAGGAGTAGTCGACACCGGCTTCTTCAGCGATAGCTCTGAACTCACCCTTGGCGAGCCTCAGCCCCGTAATCGTTTTCTGAATGAGTATGCTGTCCATGCAGAGAGTTTAGAGCATGATCGTGCTCAGCATCAAGCACAATTCGAATATCGGTTAGCGATAAGATGCTCTAAACCAACATTTCTAAGGAAAATCAATGAACGTACCGGTGGAGGAGGTCGTCGGTGATAACGTGAGAAGGGCGCGCATGGGTAAGGGATGGTCCCAGCGTAAGCTCGCCGAGGTCGCCGACGTTTCGCAGCGAGTAATATCCAATATCGAACAAGGCGGCGGTGCCGGTTCCAGTGCAATAAAGTACGTCGATATGGTTGCCCAAGGCCTGGGCGCTCCCACCTTTATGCTCTTCCGCAAAGACATGCCACTAGACGCCACAGTCGTTCAGCGGACGCTTACCGTACTGAAACAGTTTGAAAAACTTTCTGAACGCAATCAGCTGAAGGTACTCGATATAATGGCTGACTACGGGCAGTTAAGCGAAAATCAAAATCTGTAAAACGCATATATCATTTGCTAATAATTAGTTGAAATGCCTCCTGTCTATACATACAGTAATAAGTCCAGCACCACCAAAAGGGGGCGGTATGCCGCTAGCTCTGAAGACCCAAGAACAAGATGTCCGACAGATTTTGTGTGATGTAGAAGCGATCCTGCATCACATAGCCGAGAGCAAGATTCTGGAAGCAGAGAACTCTGAAGTCCTGGTCACCGCCCTGACCAAATCCGCACGACAACTCGTCCAAGACTCCATCGAAATCATTGACGGGTGAAGGCGCCAGCCTTCCCCTCCTCGCCCGCGAACAATTCTCAAAATCGTCTCAGAAAAAATTTCTTCATGTTGAGCACAATTATGCTTGACACTCCCTGAGCTGAGCATTATCGTGCTCATAAACAGGGAGGAAATTCCAATGATCCAAACAGAGATCAACGGCTCAACATTCATCATCGATAGCAAGGGCGAGTTCACGCCGATTGAGGAACAGACCATCGAGCAGTTCCTTAAAGGCATGACCGCTAAGGATGCTGCCCGGGATGCTTTCCGCAGCGTCGACACCATCCAGGAACGCCGCAAGAACCTGCTGCAGAAGACCAATGCCAGCAACTCGTTCGGCGTCCTCTCCTACTGGCTGGGCAAGAAGTACATCCGCGTTCTGGTGATTACCGGCGCCGTTGCCTCAGCGCAGGTAGGCGGGCCTTACACCGTCGACAAGATCAAGCCTAAGCGCCCTGGCAGCCGAGTCGAAATAAAGATCGCCAAGGGCTCACGCAAAGAAATCGACCTGACTGTTGTGGGAGGGGTTTTGTCATGAGCCTAGACGCCGTTTTCCACCGAATTCAACGCCGATTCATGGTGCAAGCGCATGGAAGCGAGCCGAGAGGAGTTAGCGGGGAGCAGGCTGTACCCCGCTCTTTTTCTCCCGAGGTTCTGACAGGACTGGTGCCGAAATCGGAGATCGAGCGACTGGTTGACTACGAGCGGAAGAAGTTCGCGCTGCGGGTGGCCAAGGCCGACCAGACACGCATGGAGAACTGCGTTTCCCGAGTACGGGAGCGCATCGAACAGAGCAAGGCGGAGGCTGCGTGATGAAGTCATCTAACGCTTTCTTTAAGGACAGCAAAAACTGCCACTGCTGGGGCGACTGCAACGAGCTTAGCGTCGGGTGTGAAGGTCCCGCTAAGCCTGTTCTTGTCTTCAGTGACGGAAAGCCTCGGATCATGGACTGCGGGGAAGATGGGATGCCGTTCTTCTACTGCAACACAGCGATAGAGCGGGATCGTGATAACGGATTCCGAGTCGAGATTGTGGAGATAGACCAGTGACCCCCACCGCCTCCCGCATCTACCACGCAGAGTGCGCCAAGGTGCCGGGGCATACAGAACACGTACTGGGCTGCATTTTGGTGCTGGCCCATCTGAGGAAGCGGAAGCGCTTTCTTGCACACGAGCAGCGGGTCTATCAGGCCCTTAGGAATATGGAGAGCCGACATGGTTGATCCAGTTGACAAAGAGCTACGCGAACACCTGGCACAGGTGGACGCTGAGGATCGCGAAGAAGCGGCGATGGAGTTGTGGTGGAGCGTGCAGTACCACCACCTTTTTCACCGGCTCCTGAATGGCGACACGATCACCCTGAACGGCAAGCCGCTCGTCGGCCCGGATGAAGTCGAGCAGCAGATGTACGACAGCGAGATCGAGCTTGTAAAGGACGCTTACAAGTCCTGCCACATCAACTACGAGCAGGCCGGCGAAATCCTCGACATGGCCAAGCGCAACAGCATCAAGGCCCTGCTGGAGCAGTACAAGCAGAACCTTTGGGATGCGGAGAAGGCAGAACCGGACGACGTTGATTTCTTCGAATATCGGGAGGCGATATGAACGATTTAGCAGTCCGTGAGGACAACCATCAATTGGCCGACACCGGCCAGCAGCAAACCGGCAACGCGATCATCAGCGTGATCGAGCGGGCCGCCACAAACCCGGACGTTGATATCAACAAGATGGAGCGCCTCTTGGACATGCAGGAGCGGATCATGGAGCGCAATGCCAAGTCGGCGTTCAGCGCGGCCATGGCCCAGCTCCAGGGTGAGTTGCCGACGATCTCAGAGAAAGGCGAGATCAAAGTCAACGGCCAGGTGCGCAGCAAGTACGCCCGCTTCGAGGACATCAACGAGGCCGTGCGACCTGTGATGCAGAAATTCGGCTTTGCGATCTCGTTCCGGGTGAAGACTGGCGACAGTCACATCTGCGTAACCGGCGTTCTGGTTCACCGGGAAGGGCATAGCGAAGAAACAACCATCGACCTGCCGGCAGATATCACGGGCTCCAAGAATACCGTCCAGTCTGTCGGCTCGTCGGTCAGCTACGGCAAGCGCTATGTGCTCCAGGCCCTGCTGAACATCACAACCTCTGGCGAGGATGACGACGGCAATGCGGGCGGCGCCTACCCGAACGACAAGGCCCAGGCTGAGATCAATGCTCACCTGAATTACGCGGCCCTGGTACGCGACCACTTCCCCACCATCGCAGCGATCAAGTCAGCGCTGGCTGATGAAGATTTCAGTAGCGCGGCCGAGGCTATGTCCGAGATCTCCAAAGTCGAGCAGGAGCGGCTATGGAAGGCCCCGAGCAAGGGCGGGATCTTCACCACCGAAGAGCGCAAGCAGATGAAGTCTGACGAGTTCGGCGCGGCTATGCGGGAGTTCCTTGACCGGGAGGCCGAGTGATGGGTAAACGCCGCGACATGACGATGGATGACATCTACCACCTGCGCGCATGCCGTGCTCAGGGGATGACCCGCAAAGCGGCTGCGCAAGAGTTGGGCGTCAGCACCACATGGCTCGACACAGCCAGCAAGCGGGCCGGCCTGACCGGTGAACTGAAAGCCATCTTCCCGCACGGAGGCAATCCGCCTGAGAAGGTGGAGAAGCCAGACCCGGTGGCTCACTGGCTCACAAAGCCCTGGAGGATTGCAGCATGAAATCCAACAACTACATCAAGCGCCAGGTGCAGAAGGCGATCATGACTGACCTTGAAGCCCGGCACAAGTGGCAGCGGTATGTCTCCGAGCGCACAAACACGGCCATTGCCGAGCGGTTCGGCGTGAGCTACGGCACCGTTTACCTGATCCAGACCAAGGCCACGCGGAAGCTGACGCCTTACCAGAAGCTGCAGGTAATCCGCATGCGCGAGGAATACTGGAAGGGCAAGGAAGTATTGAAGCTCTACAGCAACAAGGCCATCGCCCGCCGTTACGGGGTCTGCGAGGTCACCGTGAAGCGCTACCACGCTAAGCGGTTTGATCCGCTGCCAATGAGCTACGAAGACCACATGTCGAGGGCTGCAGCATGACCGACCCAATGGAATACATCACCGATACGCCGACGATCTATGACTACTGGGCAGCCGAGGATCAGTTGGCAGAGGACGAACTGAAATCACGGTACAGCGACAAGCTGCGCGTTATCGATGGGGAGATTGTGGAGGTGGATTGTGAGTGAGAAAGCAGAGTTCGAAGTGAAGGTTTGGCGCGATGACGGCGAAGGTCGCAACAGGATACAAGTTTTCGGCGCTGATGGATTTCATTGCGGCGACACCGGTGAGCCAAATAGTAAGGACGAGGAATTGTCTTGCACCCTCAAGAACCTCTACTACGCAATTGAGCGCATCGCTGATCTTGAAAATCAGCTTCAAGCCCGCGCCTCAGCGGATAGTGACGGAAAGCGTAACAATGCGGAGCCGGTGGCTTACAGAGTGACTGGTAGCTATACAAACCAGCCATTCCGGGATGAGTCGACGGCGAGACGTTACTGTCGCGGGCTGCTAAGTAGCGACCCTGAGGGTGGATATGAAGTTGAGCCACTTTACCCAGACCCCGCGCAAGGGCGGGAGCAGTGGGTTTACTGCTCGTATCGGTTGCCGAGCTTGGCGCACCCTTTTGACTGCTGGTATTCGGCTGACAACGATACTCCGGTTCTTCTTTCGCCAGAGTCTGTAGCTAAAAATTATGGCTACGGAAATGCCCCCAGGGCCAAGTGGATGTGCTCCGGCCTGAAGCGCCCAAACCCACCCCAACCGCAGCCCAGCGGTGAGGATGAGAGGGAGGAATAAGCCATGAAGTATCGAGCAGTCGGAAGCGTAACCATCTCGATGTCAACCGCGATAGAGGCTGATAGCGAGGAAGAAGCACTCGAAATCGCCAATTCGCGCGGTAACTGCACGCTGATCGACCCAGAAAGGATGGGCTGTTCTGAGGATGATGTATGGGTCCATTCAGGGGAGATCGACGGCGTAGTGGAGGCGATCGAGGTAAATAAAGATGAGTGAATGCAAGCATGAGGCGTGGCAAACATTCAACGGAGGAAAGTTTTGCCGCTGTGCGCAATGCGGCGTATACCCTGCCACCGAAATCACCGCCCTCCAGGCAAAGGTTAAAGAGCTGGAGGGGCAGAATCGGGCCTACCATTGGACCTTATCTAACGTGGTTTATGCAAAAGACCCGCGCGAAGAAAGGTTAATGATCAAGGCCGCAAAAGAAGCGCTGGCGGAAATGTCAAAAACAGCAGAGCGGGTGCGGAGGCAACAATGCCAAGAAAAGTGAACCCTATCGATATTGAGTGCGTGAAGGCGCGGATCAATTACGACCCTGAGAGCGGCTTATTAACCTGGAAGGAAATCGACCACAGCATCGTAGACGACAATGCCTACGTCGAATACTTCAACAAAATTCATGCAGGGAAGCCCTGTGGAACCGTTAAGCGGACTCACTACAAGGGCCGCAAAACAGATTACCACTTCATTTACGTTCGCGTCGGTCGCAACAACTATCTTGCGCATCGGATCTGTTGGGCAATACAAACGGGTGAGCAACCGCCACCGACTATTGACCACATCGACGGCAATGCGCTGAACAACTCTTGGAGCAATCTTAGAGACGGGACGGTTTTGAATTATAGGAACCTGAGTCCGAAATCGAACAACACCTCCGGGATTGTCGGCGTCTGCTGGAGCAAGGCAGCTAATAAATGGTCCGCAACGATTCGCATAAACGGCGTTAGAAAGCACCTCGGGACTTTCGAGAATATTAAAGACGCCGCAAGAGCAAGAGCTGATGCAGAGTCGGAGCACGGATTCACGATTAGGTACGGAACATGAGCAACTATGCCCAACAACTGCGCGGAGGTGGGGAATAGTGCACCACGATCTGAAGATTTTGCCTTGTTATTTCCATGCCGTAGAGCGCGGCGACAAGACATTCGAGATCCGGGACGACCGGGATCGCGGGTTTCAGGCTGGTGACACGGTGGCCCTGCATGAGTTCGACTCAAAAGCTCGAACCATTGAGTCACAGCAATACACCGGGCGCGTCCTGCTGCGGAAGATTACCTATGTCACTGCGTTCGAGCAGAAGCCGGGCTTCGTGGTGTTCGCTCACGTACCTGAGCAGAGCGGAGGTGGGGAATGACGGTAGACGCATATCCATTGCACTGGCCGGCGAACTTCCCACGCACTCCGGAGAGCGATCGCCAGCGGGCCAGATTCAACCGGGGCGGCCAGCCGCTGACTATTGCCGCGGGCCGTGACCGGATTCTGGAAGAAATAACCCTTTTCACGCGTGCCGGGAAGCCCTGGCGAATCGATCCAGACCAGGTGGTAATCAGCTCCGATGTTCCTCTGCGACAGGATGGACTGCCCGCCAGCGGCCGCAGGATGCCTGACGATCCTGCCGTCGCCCTGTACTTCCAACTGGGCGGCGAACACTACTGCCTGCCCTGCGATACCTGGGACCGCGTTGCCGACAACATGGCAGCTATCGCTGCGCACTTGGGCGCAATGCGCGGCATGGAGCGTTGGGGCGTCGGTGACCTACGCACGCACTTCGCGGGCTTTGCCCAATTGGAGCACCAGCCGCAACAAGAGTGGTACGACGTTCTCGGGTGCTCCCCTTCCGCCAGCCCAGCAGAGGTTCAGTCCGCCTACAAAGCGGCGCGGGCCAAGGCGCATCCAGATCGTGGCGGTTCGGATGACGAATTCAACAGGGTTCAGGCTGCCTGGAAGGCATGGCAGGACCAGAACTGATAACGGAGTGGTGATTATGGGAGTTGATATCGAGAAGCTGAAAGTGGATGAGAGCTTGTGGCCGGATGGGCAGAGGTTTGCCGTTATATCCCATGACGGGGTTTTCGTCGCGTGGACAAACACGAAGACGACTTGGCCTGATCCTGTATGGCATCTCATCCCCCGCCCCACCACAAAGCAGTGGGATGGGGAGTCAGATCCGGCTTATGGCCAGTTAGCGCAGACATCAGGTGGCCGATGCGTGGTTGTTGGGTATGACGCGATAAGAAAGCGGGTTGCCGTGCAGTGGTGCGACGGCGAACTTGGCGTCGTTGTCCTGCAGGCTGTTAAGCCAATCAAATCCGCCGCCGAGCGGGAGAAAGAAGAAACGATCAAACAGGCGCACGAGGTAAAGAGCGATCTGCCGCCAGTCGGTACCACGAATCGCAACAGCGACCTGTACATCGACAGCATCAACCCGCAGCCGCATGTCTGGGAAGTGGTGGCGCACAGGGGTGGCGAGGCTATCGTTTATATCCCGGCAGATGAGGATGACGAATCTGCGGCCGTAATGCTGACAGCCAAAGAGTTTAAGTCGGCTAAGGAAGATCGGGAGCGGGCGGCGACAATAGACGTTGCTATCGCATCGCTTGGCCAGCTTAACGCGAAGGTCGTAGATCATTGGGAAGTTCTAGGAACACTCTACGACGCCGGAATGCTACGCAAGCGGGAGGGGTGAAATGAGCGAACACCGCAAGAACCGCCAGCAACTACGCCGGAAAGAGATTGAAGCGATCCTACGCTCAGGCGCTTCGGTAAGCCAGGCGGCCAAGCGCGTTGGATGCAGTTACGAGTTCGCAAAGCTCGTCAAGGGGCAGATGGAGATAAGCAATGGGTGATGCAGCGAAGAAGGCAGAGCCGAACCTGAGCATGATGTGCGAAACCCTGAAGGCCATTCGGGAAGCCGCCGACAAGGCCTGTGACACGGCTCAGGAAGCAGGAGTAACCGGTGCGATCAACTGGGGCGACCTCGGATGCGTTGATGCTCGATTCTGCATTGATGAGGAAGGCAACGGCTCATTTGATGTGCTGATCGAGGAAGCGGCGCCGGGCAGTATCGACCTGATGCGCCATGTCAGCGAAGCGCTTGTTGATTTGAAGCTGGCCTGGCCGGTGGAAGTTAGAACGGAGTGGTAGCTATGAACCAACCAAAATGGGTGCTTGAGCGCCGCTTGACGGAGCTCACCGGTCTGACCAAGGATCAGATCAAGATCCGAAGGAAGCTTTGGGTTGAAGGCCGTCAGTATAGGAAGGCCACTGACGGATGCCTGTGGTACAACCTTGAGGAAATAGAACGGTGGGTAGAAAAGGGCTGGGCAGCTTAGAGGACGAGATCAGGAAGCACCCCGGCGTAGAGATCCACGGCAAGACGCTGCGCATCTGGTTCATGTACCAGGGCCAGCGCTGCCGGGAAACGCTCGGGGTTGATATTACCAAGGCGAACATCAAACAGGCGGCCCACAAGCGGGCGGCGATCCTTCACGACATCAAGCTCGGGGCTTTCGACTACGGCAGGTACTTCCCGAATTCGCCGCGGGCTCGCGCCTCGGAAGTCTCGAGATCGATCAAACTCTCGGACCTCAAAGAACGTTATTGGAACATCAAGGTCGCAGACATCACCCCAGGCACAGAACGGCGTTACGATGTGGCGCTGAGGAAATGTGTAGAGATTGTCGGCGAAGACCTCTACACCGATACGCTGATGCCAGAGGACGGCGACCGGCTGCGCTCGAAGTTGATTGCTACCCGAAGGCCGAGCACGGCCAACAACTACATGGCGACTTGGAACGGCCTGGCCGAGTGGGGAAAGAAGAATGGCTATCTGAAGTGCGACCTGTCCGTGGCGTTTTTCGACAAGGCAGGCCAGGAGCCTGACCCGCTTACCATCGATGAATTCAAGACGGTCATCAACAAGGGTTGCCTGCACCCCCAAGACGTGGCGCTGGTCACCTTGGCGGTGTACTCCGGTATCCGTCCAGGGGAGCTCTGTGCGCTTGCTCGAGAGGACGTAGACGGCAATCTCCTACACATTCGCCGGTCGATCACTGACAAGGGCGAGCTCAAGGTGACCAAGACCGGCCAGGAGCGCACCGTGATCTTGATGCCCCCGGCCAGGAAAGCCGTCGAATCGCTGCTCGAGCTCTGCAAGGATCAGGAAGCGCGGGAAGAAGCGGTGGCGATCAACAGACATGAATCCAGGCTCGAAACGCTGACACCGCTTGTGGTGCCGCTACAGGCCCGCCATGTGGCGATAAAGAATCGGCGCCTGATGCCGCAGTCGTGGACAACAAAGTGGATGAAGCTGGTTGCTCGAGCCGGCATCCGGTATCGTCGCGTGTACCAGACACGGCACACGTTCGCTTGCTGGAGCCTGACCGCTCACGGCAATATAGCGTTTATCGCGAACCAGCTCGGTCACAAGGACTATTCCATGCTGGTCAAAGTGTACGGCCGGTGGATGCCTTCGGAGTCTGAAAATGAAGCTGAATTCGTCTGGTCGCAGATGAAAAAAGCAGGTGCTTTTGCCCCACTGATGCCCCAAGAATCCGAGGAAGAATGACGAAAGCCGCTTCAGTCGCCGCTCACAGCGACATGACCAAGCACACGCCCATGATGCAGCAATACCTCAAGATCAAGGTGGAGCATCCGAACGAGTTGGTGTTCTACCGTATGGGGGATTTCTACGAGCTGTTCTACGACGACGCGAAGAAGGCGGCCGACCTGCTGGACATTACGTTGACCGCCCGCGGCCAGTCTGGCGGACAACCCATTCCCATGGCCGGTGTGCCCTACCATTCGGCGGAAAACTACATCGCCCGACTGGTGCGGGGTGGCCACTCCATCGCAATCTGCGAACAGATCGGCGATCCGGCAACCAGCAAGGGGCCTGTAGAGCGCAAGGTGGTGCGCATCGTCACGCCCGGCACCCTAAGTGACGAGGCCTTCCTGGAGGACCGGCGGGATAACCTGCTGGTATCCATCTGCAGTCAGCGCGAAACCTTCGGTATCGCCTGCCTCGATATTTCCAGCGGCCGTTTTTCGGTGTCCGAATTCGCGGGCATTGAATCACTGCAGGGCGAGCTGCAACGTCTTCGGCCCGCGGAAATACTGATCAGTGAAGACTTCCCGTACGCCGACCTGCTGGAAGAGTACACCGGTGTTCGCCGCCAGGGGCCCTGGCTGTTCGAGCGGGACTCCGCCCAGCGCATCATCACCCAGCAATTACAGGTGAGAGATCTCACCGGTTTCGGCTGTGAGGATCTGACCCTCGCCGTCTGCGCCGCCGGCTGCCTGCTCCAGTATGCCCGCGAAACCCAACGCACGGCCCTCCCCCATATCCGCAAATTGACTCGCGAGAGACGCGAGGATGGCGTGCTGCTGGACGCTACCAGTCGCCGCAACCTGGAGATCGATACCAACCTGGCCGGCGGCACCCATTACACCCTGGCCTGGGTCATGGATCGTACGGCGACAGCCATGGGCGGGCGCCTGGTGCGCCGCTGGCTGAATCGGCCGTTGCGCAATGTTGATATCGTGAAAGAGCGGCAAGCTGCGGTTGCCGCCTTGTTGGACGGTTTCCATTACGAGCCGCTGCATGACCTGCTCAAGTCCGTGGGCGATATCGAACGCATCCTTTCCCGGGTCGCCCTGCGCTCCGCGCGCCCCCGGGATCTGGCGCGCCTGCGCGACGCGTTCAACCTGTTGCCAGAGCTGCAAGACGTACTCGAACAGGTCGCGTCTGATCGCATCGCCACCCTATGTGAAACCGCCAGCACCTATCCGGAACTGGCCGACCTGTTGACCCGGGCGGTCGTCGACAATCCACCAGTTGTGATCCGTGATGGAGGGGTCATCGCCGAGGGTTACGATAGCGAGCTGGATGACCTGCGCAATATCAGCGAGAACGCCGGCCAGTTCCTGCTGGACGTGGAAACCCGCGAGAAGGAGCGCACCGGCATCAGTACCCTGAAAGTCGGCTACAACCGGGTCCACGGCTACTACATCGAGATTAGTCGCGCCCAATCCGACCAGGCACCAGTGGACTATATCCGCCGCCAGACCCTGAAGAATGCCGAACGGTTCATTACGCCGGAACTGAAGGAATTCGAGGACAAGGCGCTCAGCGCCAAGAGCCGCGCACTGGCTCGGGAAAAAGGGCTCTACGATGAATTACTGGAGACCCTGGCAGAACAACTGTCCCCGCTACAGGACACGGCCCAGGCCCTGGCCGAGCTGGATGTCCTCAGCAACTTCGCCGAGCGGGCAACCACCCTGCGGCTGAATCCGCCGGAGTTTTCCGACGAGCCGGGCCTGGATATCCAGTCGGGCCGTCATCCGGTGGTCGAGCAGTTGCTGGACGAGCCTTTCGTGCCCAACGACCTGCTGATCGACAATGAGCGGCGCATGCTGGTGATCACCGGCCCGAACATGGGGGGTAAGTCCACCTATATGCGCCAGGCGGCCCTTATTGCTCTCTTGGCCTACACCGGCAGTTTTGTACCCGCGGATCGGGCGATCCTGGGGCCGGTGGACCGTATCTTTACCCGTATGGGGTCCTCAGACGATATCGCAGGCGGGCGCTCCACCTTCATGGTGGAAATGACCGAGACCGCCAACATCCTGCATAACGCCACCGAATCCAGCCTGGTATTGATGGACGAGATCGGTCGCGGCACCAGCACCTTCGACGGTCTCTCCCTGGCCTGGGCGACCGCCGAGCAGCTGGCGCAGAATGTTCGTTGCTACACCCTGTTCGCCACCCATTATTTCGAGCTTACCCAACTGGCGGATCAGCTCAAGCACGCCGTCAACGTGCACCTGACGGCCACCGAACATGACGACAGCATCGTCTTCCTGCACAACGTTCACGAAGGTCCTGCCAGCCAGAGCTACGGCCTGCAGGTGGCCAAGTTGGCCGGTGTGCCGCAGGACGTGATCAACAACGCCAAGCATCAATTGCAGCGCCTGGAAGGCAGCGCAACGCCGGCCCCGACGGCACCCGCCACGAAACCAGCGGTCCATGAACCGCCCGCTTTCCAGGGGGATATGTTCGCCAGTTTTGAGCCAAGCGACGTGGAAAAAGCCCTGTCCGAGCTGGATATCGACGGCCTGACACCCCGGGACGCGCTCAATCGGCTTTATGAACTCAAGGAACTGTTAGCAGGTTCGTGACATACATAAGGTTATAATCAAAGAGCCTTGAGGCAGGCAGCGTGTACGCTTGCCAGTTGCTGGGGCGCTCCCTACAATACCGGCCTCGCACGATAAATATGTCCAGCCGAGGTCCCGAATAATGCGGACCCACCGATGCCTCTTGCGCATCGCAAGCTGGCGAATGGCGCGCTTCGGGCTCCGCCAACTGATGAGATTGACTGAGAAACCAGGGATACCAACATGACTTTTGTCGTCACTGACAACTGCATCAAATGCAAATACACCGACTGTGTGGAAGTCTGCCCTGTAGACTGCTTCTACGAAGGCCCTAACTTCCTGGTCATCGATCCGGACGAGTGCATCGACTGCGCCCTGTGTGAACCGGAGTGCCCGGCGGAAGCCATATTCTCGGAAGACGAGTTACCGCCCGGTCAGGAAAAGTATATCGAGATCAACGCCGAACTCGCTGGCAAGTGGGAAAACATCACCGAAAAGAAAGATCCCCTGCCGGACGCGGCCGAGTGGGACGGCAAGCCGGACAAGTTCCAGTATCTGGAAAAGTAGGCTGGCCTGAGCGTCTGATTAAAAAAGGGAGCACCGCAAGGTTGCTCCCTTTTTTGTGGGCATTGGCCAGAGGTTACGATCTTGTGTAGCCGACGCTTTGGCGGGTGTTGCAAAAGCTTGCGGCTTGAAGCCTCTCTCCCCTGGCGGGAGAGAGGTTTGGAGAGAGGGGGACGAGGCAAAGCCTCGCTCGAAGTCGGCTCTGGCAACGATGAGCGCCTGAGGGCGCTACCCCCTCTCCCCGGCCCTCTCCCGCGAGGGGTGAGGGAGTTTATGCCGGTACTTTTGAGATACGGCTACTTTTGCAACACCCTCTAAAGCGTCGGCTACATTGGCTCCCCTGGCAACTGTTTAAGGCTGTGTGACGGCCAACTTCGCCCCTATCGCCATAAACACCCCGCCGGTCAAACCATGAAGCACCCGTTTCGCCATGGGCTTAACACTCCACTGGCGGGACCGCACGATCATCATCGCTACCAGCGTTTGCCAGATCATCGCCAGGACAAAGTGAATGGCCGCCAAGGCGATGGATTGCGCAAATGCCGGGCCCGCGGGGTCGATGAATTGCGGCAGGAAGGCCATGTAGAACAGGGCTGTCTTGGGGTTGAGCACGTTGGACAACAAACCTTCCCGCAGGGATCGGCCCATGCGGTAGTCGCTCCGGCTGACCTTGGCCAGCAATGTTTGCTCGGCTACGTCCCTGCCCCTGGATGAGCGGAAGGCCTGTCGCAGACTGGCCACCCCCAGCCACACCAGATAGGCGGCGCCGACCCATTTAAGCAGCGTAAACGCCCAGGCGGTCTGGAGCAGGATCAGTGAGATGCCCACCGCCGACAAGGTGGCGTGAACGAACAGACCGCTGCAAATCCCGAGACTACTGACAACGCCATCCCGGAGACCGCCGCGCGCCGTGTTGCGCATAACCAGTAGCGTATCGACACCGGGCGTCACCGTGAGCAGGGAAATGGCCAGCAGATAGGCCCACAGGAGTTCAGCGCTGGGCATAAAGCAACCTCAGGATTCAGAGAGCACTTTCTTCACCGCTGACGACCGATAGAACGGCGCCAGCCGGCGACGCAACAGGGCCTCAAGATACCCCTGTTCACGCAGCAGATCGAGTGTCGGCTGGGCGAAAGTATCAACCTCGGCCATTACGACAGCCTGGTCGACACCGACATCACTCAGCAATTCGGTGAGCGGCACATCGCCGTACTTCTCGAACAGGCGGTTCACGACCACGGTATAGCAGCCTTCGAAGTAGGCAGTCTGACGGAATTCCAGCCAGAATTCGTAGCCCAGCACCACGAATTCCTGAAGCTCCAGTTCCCCCAGCCCGGATTGAAGGTCCGCCAAGGTGCGGTCCTCAACCCCGTTCCAGGCGGCCATGATGGTGTCGCGCAGCTCGTCGTCGGACAGCGCTTTCTGCAGGAACTGTTCGCTGCGGCGGATCAGCGCCGGCAGGTTGTCGCTGAGATAGGCCTTGATGCGCCGCTCGAAGGTTTCATCGAGCCCGGGCACGGCACGGTTGGCCACACGCTTACCGAACTTCATCATGGACCCCACACCCGGCACATTGCGGGATATCAGGTTGTCCTCGTAGAGATAGTTCACCAGACCGTGGTAGACGATGTTCGACACCAGTTCCTGGTAGACCGGGTGAGCCATCACTTCGCTGATCAGGCGCTCCCGGTGGTGACGCAGCTCCAGGAATTCCTCGACGAAGGCTGTGGCCTGTTCACGGCTGAGGATGTCCCGGAGACGGGTGTCGGACTGCACGCCGGCAGATAGCACTTCGCTGGCCATATCGCCGGCCAGTTCCGGAATTCCGCCATCCAGATCCATCTCTACCACCTGACGGCGGATGACACCCAGGATCTGATCCTCGCTGACCGCCTGGCGCAGGGTGACTTGCTCGGCAAGGCTGAACAGCTCCTTGACCTCGTTGGCGATAAACTTGCGTAACTTGGCGCCCTTGAGCGCCGCCAGCTCATGCTTGATATGCAGTTCCAGGAGCTGGTCTGGAACCACTGTTGCTTCCTTGGCCATGTTGGTTATCCGGTGGACGTGGGAAATATGCAGGCAGGTTAACATGGCGGCGCGGCCTTTCGGATTAGCCCGGAAGGCCGACAAGATCGGGAAATCAGGTCATGTTCCGCACAATCTCCTTGGCATTCATTTCAGGCAGGCGCTGAACACCATAGATACGTGGTAGCTCTGACCCGGCACCGTTCTCGACGAAGCAGGCTATTTGAAGATTAGGCCGTTTTGTTGGCCTTACCACCCAAATAGCCTGTATCAAGCTCCTCGAGACTGCGCTTGAGCAAGTCACGGTTGTCCTGCGCCCAGGGATGGAACCCGGTTTTAAGGTAGGCCAGGAAGTCCGGCAGGCACTTGCGGATCACACCCGGCTTGCCCCATAGGAAGTTGATGCCGTCGATCCAGGTGCGCAGGCTCCAGAGCTTGCCTTCCGCCTTCAGCATGCTGCAGGTGTTGAGGAACGTAAACTTGAAGAAGTTGTAGGTAACGAACAGGAACACGATCTTGCGTAGGCGTTCGTTGCCGATGCAGTGGCGGTAGACGTCAAAGGCGACGGCCTTGTGCTCGGTCTCCTCCACTGCGTGCCATCGCCAGAGCTCACGCATCTGCGGCGTGACGCCCTCCATCCACTCAGGATGCCCCAGGATCGCGTTGGCCATCACCGCTGTGTAGTGCTCGGCGGCGCAGGTACCTGCCAGTTGACGACTTGGCGGCAGGTTCCCGACCCATTTCATGTGCTTTTGAAAACGGGCGTCAATGGCATCGATATCGTAACCGCGGGCTTTCAGCGCCTCGTTATAGAGTCGGTGCTCCCGTCCATGCAGCGCTTCCTGACCGATAAACCCTCTCACTTCCTGTTGCAGTTTGGGATCGTCGATACGGTCGCGGTAGAGTCGCACCGAGTTGATGAATTGCTGCTCACCATCCGGGAACTGCAGTGATAGAGCATTGAAGAAAGCGGTTCGGAACAGGTTGTTGCCGTGCCAAAGGGTCCTCAATTCATCGCGGATGTCAAAGCTGACGTGGCGCGGCGCCACCTGGACACCTTCCGGCGTGGAGCTGATGGACATAAGGGCCTCCCATAGATTGGTCACCAAACTTCGTCTGGTGACCAGACATTATTGTTTTTGTGGTGGATCGCTTACTCTGACAGACTGTCAATTCGACGATCATAAAATTAAAGCGATCGCTTCAAACATGGAGCCTAGCATACGCCGTTGATCGGGATTTGCACAGCCACTGGCAAACTGCAGCGTGTCCGATCAGGCCAAGGGAACAAGTCACCTTTATCGGTATGCGCGTTGCGGTCTTCAAGGGACAAATGCAAAATCAACGACTAACAGAAAAAGGTCACATCGCGATGCATCGACTGCTGTTGCTCCCCCTCGCGCCCGCCCTGCTATTGGAAGGTCGATATGTGCGCAAGATCACACCTCGCCTGCCCGAGCCGCCGGGCGCGCGCTCCGGCGAAGCCGGCTCCGGGCCCGAACTTGAGTTGCTGATCGTCGGCGATTCGGCCGCGGCCGGTGTGGGCGCAGCCAGTCAGGACGAGGCGCTGTCAGGCCAGGTGGTGCAACGGCTGACCACGCATTACAGCGTGAAATGGCGGCTGGAAGCACTGACCGGTCGCAAGGTTGCAGACTATCTGCCACCCCACGACAGCGTGATGCCAGCATGCGCACCAGACGTGATCCTGGTATCACTGGGGGTAAACGACGTGACGTCTTCAATCTCGGCGAAGCGTTGGCTGACTCAGGTGCAGGCGCTCCTGGATCTGCTGCGTGAGCGCTATCACCCGAAGCTGATCCTGTTTACCGACGTACCGCCGATGGATCATTTCCCCGCGCTGCCGCAGCCTCTGCGCTGGTACCTGGGCTCCAGGGCGCGCAGTTTCAATAACGGGCTGGGCGGCCTGTTGCGGCACCAGCGGGATGTGCAGCGAGTCAGCGTGCTGTTCGAGAACGACCCGTCAATGATGGCCAGCGATGGTTTCCACCCGGGACCGGCGGGGTACCGGGTCTGGGCCAACCAGGCCTATACCCAGATCCGCGCCCGGTTCCCGGATTGAGGTGACGGTGCCCATTGACCGCTATTTGATGGCTTTAGCCGTATCGCGCAGCACAAACTTCTGGATCTTACCCGTGGAGGTTTTTGGCAGTTCCTGGAAGACCACGGTTTTCGGAACCTTATAGCCAGCCAGCCTTTCCCGGCAGAAGCGGATAATGTCTTCCTCGGACACATCCTCTGCGTCGGTCTTGAGCGTCACGAAGGCGCAAGGGGTTTCGCCCCACTTCTCGTCAGGACGCGCCACCACAGCGGCTTCCAGAACGGCCGGATGCCGATAGAGGGCATCTTCGACTTCAATCGTCGAGATGTTCTCCCCGCCGGAAATTATGATGTCCTTGAGCCGGTCCTTGATCTCCACGTAGCCATCTTCGTGACAGACGCCCAGGTCCCCGGTATGGAACCAGCCGCCACGGAAGGCGGCTTCAGTGGCCTTCGGATTCTTCAGGTAGCCCTTCATGATGGTATTGCCGCGCAGGAAAATCTCACCGATGGTCCTACCATCCTTCGGCACCGGCTCCATGCTCTCGGGATCGCCCACCATCATGCCTGCAAGCGTTGGGTAACGGACGCCCTGCCGGGCTTTCATGTCGGCACGTTCATCCAGGGGCAGGTCGTCCCAGCGGGATTTCCAGGCGCAGACCGTTACCGGGCCGTAGCTCTCCGTCAGCCCGTAAACGTGGGTGATTCGAATCCCCATTTCTTCCACGGCTCCGATAACCTTGGCCGGAGGCGCGGCGCCTGCGGTCATGGCATTCACCGGATGGCCGATCTCGATACGCTTGTCCTTGGGCACGTTGAGCAAGCCATTGAGCACGATCGGCGCACCGCATAAATGCGTGACACCATGCTCCTCGATCAGCCGCAGGATCTTTTCCGGGTCCACCTTGCGCAGACAGACGTGCGTGCCGGCGACCGCGGTGACTGTCCAGGGGAAACACCAACCGTTGCAGTGGAACATCGGCAAGGTCCACAGATAGACCGGATGCATGCCCATGGACCAGATTTCCGAGTTCCCCAGCGCGTTCAGAAAGGCGCCGCGGTGATGATAGACCACGCCTTTGGGATTGCCCGTTGTGCCGGACGTATAGTTCAGAGAAATCGCATCCCATTCGTCCTGGGGCGGCTGCCATTCGAACGCGGGATCTCCATCGGCAATGAAGTCTTCATAGTCCAGATCGCTGGTGGCCTGGCCTTCCCCATACTCCGGGTCGTTGACGTCGATGATGAGGGGTGGATTGTCGAGACGGGAGACCGCATCCTGGATAACCGGGCCGAATTCCCGGTCGACGATCAACACCTTCGCCTCACCATGCTTGAGCATGAATGAGATGGTCTCGGCGTCCAGGCGGATATTCAGGGCATTGAGCACGGCACCGATCATGGGGATGCCGAAATGGCACTCGAGCATGGCGGGAATATTGGGCAGCATCGCTGCCACCGTGTCGCCACGGCGGATACCCTTGTTGTGCAGGGCCGAAGCCAGGCGACAACAACGCTCGTAGGTCTGCTGCCAGGTGTAGCGGGCAGCGCCGTGGATCACGGCCGGATATTCGGGATAAACCCTCGCCGTACGGGCAATAAAGTCGACCGGCGACAGGTTATCGTAGTTGGCGTTTACGGGCCCTAGGCCCTCTTCGTAGATAGACGGCATGGGACGGGCTCCCCGACAAGAATGCGATTGGTTTTGTTAGTTCACTTAGCATAGAACCAAATGGGTCTATACGACCAATCCTGCGTGGGGTTCTGCCCTTCCCATTGGCCCCCGGCCTCAGGCCGCCCGACGCATCTGCGCGTCGACCAACTCTCCCAGGGTACGCACAGCCCGCTCGATCCGCTCGTTCCAGGGGTTTGCGCAGTTCAGCCGGATATAGTCTTCGTACTTATCCGTGGTCGAGAACATCCTGCCTGGGGCCACGTTGATGCCGTGTGTCCGGGCGTCCTGAAAGACCTGCGTACCGGACACCCGGTTGGGCAACTGGACCCAGAGCACAAATCCACCCATGGGCCGGCTGACGGCCGTGCCTTCGGGAAATTCCCGGGCAATGGCCGCACGCAGGCGACCCGTTGCTTCCCGGTAGCGCTGTCGGGCGGCACGCAGGTACCGGTCATAGCCGCCCTGCTCCAGGAAGTGGGCTACGGCGATCTGGGGAATGGATGCTGTGGCCAGGTTATTGAAGTATTTCTGCTGGCTCAGTTCGGCAAAGCGCTTGCCAGGTACGACCCAACCCAGCCGCAAACCCGGCGAAACGGTCTTGGAGAACGACGAGCAATAGATGACGTTGCCGGTCTCGTCGAAGGACTTTGCGGGCCGCGGACGCTCCCCCTCGTGAGGCAGGTCACCATAGATATCATCCTCGATCAGTGGCACGCCGGCCGTGTCCAGCAGGCGCACCAGGCGCTTCTTCTGCTCGTCCGGCATCTGCACCCCGAGCGGATTGCTGTGGTTCGCCACCACCACACACGCCTTGATCGGCCATTGTTCCAGGGCCAATTCCAACCCTTCCAGGCTCAGGCCTTCCAGCGGATGGGTGGGGATCTCCAGCGCCCGAAGCCCCACGACTTCCAATGCTTGCAGGATACCGGGGAAAGACGGCGACTCGACCGCGACAATATCGCCCGGCTGGGTCACCGCCCGCAGCGCCAGGATAATCGCCTCTTGGGCACCATTCGTTGCAATCACGTCTTCATGGGTCGTGACTACGCCCAGGTTGGTCATGCGCTGGGCGATCTGGCGACGGAAGATTTCCTTGCCGGGAAAGGCATAATCCAGGGTTTCCAGGCCCTGACGCGCGGCCCACAGGGTCGCGTGCTGGATCTGGCGTAACGGCAGGAAATCCGCATGGGGCACGGCTGGCCCGAACGGCACCATATGTTTACGTTCGACCGAGCACAGGTCGAGCGCCATATCTCGCGCGGTGACCGGAGCCGGCTTGGCCTTGGGGCGCTGCATCACCGGGACCGGCGCGTCCTGGCGCGGCATGCGGGCAAAATAGCCGCTGCGCTCGCGGGCTTCCAGGTAACCGCGGCTCTCCAGGGTCTGGTGGGCCTGGAGTACGGTGGAGATACTCACTCCGAATTGACGGCTAAGCACACGCACACCGGGCAATCGCTCGCCCTCGCGGTAGACGCCGTCATTGATGAGCTGTTGGATTTGGTCGGCAAGTTGCGCGTAGAGAATGGTCATGGTGTTTTCCTCCTCCATCCCTGGACTGGCCTTATGGTCTCGGGAAACCGGCTAGCTCCCTATCTTATCCTCCCAGAAATACCGTTTCTCCGGGCGGTACAGATACGCGGTTAAACAGGCAGTACAGATGCGAGAGGAAACACGCTGTACCGGTTCAATTATAGCTGAGCTGAATCTGTGATGGTTATGGGCGAGGACCCAGAATGGCTACATCGCTCACTCGATGAGGAGAAACGCCATGAATCCCCCGATCCGGTTCAAGCGGAACAACGCCTTAGGGCGTCCGCGTAACGACGTGCTAGACCTCTACAATAGCTGCGTTAAACCTGATGGCAAGCGTGCCGAAAGCGTCATCTGCCAATTGGCAGCCATGGGGTACCATGAATCCCATCCTGAGCCGGAGCATTGGGTGCTGAGCCGTGCCAGCGTGAAGGTCCATATCTACAGTGAGCAGGAATTATCGGCGTTTGCCATCCATGTCGGTGCCATGGCGGCCTCGCCCTGCGTAACACAACGCCCTATGGAGGACATATCATGACGACCGTCGCGTTAAACCAAGCCCTGCCCCTATACCAGGTGGATGCCTTTGCAACCCGTCCCTTCACCGGTAATCCCGCGGCAGTGATGCCGTTGGAGGAATGGCTGGAAGACGACCTGATGCAGGCCATCGCATTGGAGAACAACCTTTCCGAAACCGCCTTTTTTGTGCGCGAACCGGAACAGGCCGAGGATGACTTCCATATTCGTTGGTTTACGCCGGAAGTCGAGGTCCCTCTTTGCGGCCATGCAACCCTTGCTTCAGCCTGGGTCATCTTTAATAAATTGGGCTGGGGACAGGAACACGTCCGGTTTCGGTCAAAAAGTGGATCTCTCGGCGTACGTCAACTGGAGAATGGATGGCTGGAATTAGATTTCCCCAGGTTAGCCTTCGAGCCGAGGGAGACGCCCAAAGCTATTCTTGAGGGCATTCCGGAAGCCCCTGAAAACGCGTTCTACGTTGCCTCCGATACGAACTACATGCTTGTTTTCCAGAACGAGACCCAGGTCCGTTCGTTGCGACCGGACATGAAAGCGCTCAAGACATTGGGTAACCTGGGCGTCATCGTGACGGCGCCCGGCGATAACGGCGACTTTGTCAGCCGCTACTTCGCGCCAGGCGGCGGCATCGACGAAGACCCCGTGACGGGTTCGATCCACAGCATTCTTACCCCCTACTGGGCCGAGCGTCTGGGCAAGTCAAAACTTCAGGCCCACCAGGTGTCTTCCCGCGGCGGCGAACTGCGCTGCGAACTGCATGGAGATCGCGTCCACATTGCGGGCCAGGCGGTCCCCTTTATGGAAGGTCAGGTCAAACTCTGAAGGCGACTCAAACTCTAGAGGCGACCCCCGCGGCGGACGGATGAGGCTGCAACACGGCTGAGTCCGGACGCCGATCGTTCACCGGGCTTACCCCGAAATAGCGCTTATAGTCTCGGCTGAACTGGTGGACGCTGCGGTAGCCGGTTTCAGAAGCGGCCTGGTTGACGTTCAGGTCGTCGTGGCTGAGTAGCATGCGCGCCTTGAGCAGCCGCAGCCGCTTGACGTATTGCAGCGGAGAAGATTGCGTGATCTGCTTGAAATGCTGGTGAAAGGTCGACGGACTCATATTGGCTTCCCGTGCAAGGTCATCGACAGACAGCTCGCCGGTAAAATCCCGGTGCATCTGGGTCAGCACCCGTACAATACGGGAGTAATTGCCCTGGTTGAGGATCAGAGCCCGAAGCGCAGGCCCCTGCTCCCCCTTGAGCGCTTCGTAGATGACCTCACGTACACGCTGCCGGCCCACGATCCGCATGTCCTGTGGATCATGCAACGCCCTCAGCAGGCGGATGACCGCTTCGTGCATACTGCCGGTCATGGCGACGGAATCCATCGGCCTTGGCGCGTCCTGGCCCTCTTTGCGCGGTGCGGCGCCGCTCTCCACGACCAGTTCCCCCAATACCGCCGGATCGATTCGTACCGATAACCCGAGCAATGGCTCTTCAGCCGACGCGAAAGTCTCGCATTCGAACGGCAGGGGGAGCGTCTGCACCAGGTACTGCCCAGCGTTGTAGTGAATCTCGCGTTCGCCGAGATAGCCGATTTTCCGCCCTTGGGCAATGATGATCAGGCTCGGCTCGTAGAGGATCGGCGTGCGCCCCACCGCTTCGTTGCAGCAGATCAGCTTTACCCCGCTCAACGGCGTTTCGGAGAATCCGTCACAGGGATCCAAAGGCTGGATCAGCTCCTGCATGGCCGGCGATCTAAAGCTGTCAGTGTTCATGCCTTCTCCCGCAAGACGATAACTCATACCGTCATTATGCCTGTCTCAGAACGATTCGTATCAGCACAGGCGACGATTTCGGAGGAATGGGCAAAAACGATGAAGGATTGTTGATGGCCGATGCGGCGCTGAACTCCCAAACTGGCTTCACCAGCGGCAAACCCGTTGATATCGCGTTTTTACAGAGCGCGTTCTTAACTCACCGTTTTTGAAGACAGGCGTTTTTGAAGACAGAAGGGAGGTCACCCAACCAATGGCAAGCGCTAAGGGTTACGCAGCACAGAACGAAACCTCGGGCCTGGCTCCGATCAGCTTTGACCGCCGTACTCCGCGGCCCGACGATGTTTCCATCGAAATCGACTACTGTGGTGTCTGCCATACGGACATCCACTTCGTCCAAAACGACTGGGGCGTGACCGAATATCCCGTCGTACCGGGTCATGAGATCATAGGCCGCGTCACCGCTGTCGGCAGCGACGTCAAGAACTTCAAGGAAGGCGACGTCGTGGGCGTTGGCTGCATGGTCGATTCCTGCCGCTCGTGCAAGGCCTGCGAAGCCGGACTTGAGCAGTACTGTATCGAGGGTATGACGGCAACCTACAACGGCGAGGACCGTCACGACGGAACGATCACCTTCGGCGGCTACTCCGACAAGGTCGTCGTCAGCGAGCGGTTCGTGGTGAAGGTACCCGAGAAACTCGATCCAGCGGCTGCGGCGCCCATCCTCTGTGCAGGCATCACCACCTATTCACCGCTGCGTCACTATGGCGTGAAAGCCGGCGACAAGGTCGGCGTGATCGGCATGGGTGGTCTTGGCCATATGGGCGTGAAATTCGCCAAGGCCCTCGGCGCGGAAGTGACCATCTTCACCCGTTCCGAGAGCAAGGTCGGCGAGGCGAAGAAGCAGGGTGCGGATCACGTGGTCATTTCCACGGATGAGAGTCAGATGGAAGCCGCCGCGGAAAGCTTCGACTTCATGCTCGACACCGTTCCGGTCCAGCACGACCTCAACCCGTATCTCAATTGCCTGAAAGTCGACGGCACCCATGTCATCGTTGGCCTGCTGGAGCCGGTGGACCCCGCCCTGGAAGCCGGCAACCTGGTGTTCAAGCGTCGCGTGCTGGCAGGGTCATTGATCGGCGGTATGCCGGAAACCCAGGAGGTGCTGGATTTCTGTGCCGAGCACGACATCAGCTGCGATATCGAAATGCTCGACATGAAGAACATCAACACAGCGTACGAGCGCATGAAGAAAGGCGATGTGAAATACCGCTTCGTGATCGATATGAAGACATTGAAAGACGACTGAGCCCGTCGCCCGAAGCAGCCTGCCGCCGTCATTCGTTGGCGGTGGACAGGCTGGCCTCTCCCACCACCCGGTTGCGGCCGAGTGCCTTGGCCTTGTAGAGACAGCGGTCGGCGTTGCGCATGAGGTGATCAAAGACGGCGTCCAGGGGTTCCGCCCCTCGATCCCCGAACCACGTCGCGCAGCCGATGCTGACCGTGACCCAATCCATCGGTGAATGCTCATGTGGTACGGCGAGGTCGTACACTGCAGATCGAACCCTTTCAGCCATCTCAAGCGCTTCGGCTTCATCATGTCCCGGCAGCAGGATAGCAAACTCTTCACCGCCCAACCGCGCTGACAACTCGCCCGCGCGGGCACACTGCTGACGAAAAACCTCCGCCAGACGTACCAGGCAACGGTCCCCTTTGGAATGCCCGTATTGATCGTTGTAGGCCTTGAAGAAATCCACATCGATCATCAATACCGAAAGCGGTTCTCCGGTACGCTGGATACGCCGTCCCTCGGTGTCGCGAACCTCATTGAAATAGCGTCGGTTGGCGAGGCCGGTCAATGGGTCCGTGCGTGACAGTCGATAGAGTTCACGACGGCTATTCTCCAGTTCATGCTGGTTTTCCCAGCGCTCGATCACCTTGAACAGCACTTCGGCAGCCATACGTACCAACCGCTCTTCCAACGGCGTATAGGTGCGAGCCTTCGGCTCGTGGAAGGTCAGCAGGTAACGTTCGCTGTCCACCACACGGGTACACACCAGGCCGTGTGGTGACCAGGGCGTATCGCCCACGTACCAGCCCTGGGCCCAGGACAGGTTGTGTAGCACCCGGCTATCGGGAAAGGCACGTGTATCCGTCGAAACTGGCCAGCAATAACGCCACTCCCAGTCGCCCGCCTCATGGCAAACCGCAATGCCAACAGCCGAGGCCTCGATCAGTTTCCCGCAACGAGCGAGTGCATCGACCATTGCGCTGTGCTGCGATTCATAGGGGACATCAATCAGGCTGACCGACAGACGCGACAGGGACTCGAGCACTTCATTGATCTGCCGCATTTCCTGCGTCCGTTCGCGAACCCGCTCATCCAACATGTCCCGTTCGCGGGAAAGTGTTTTGACCGCCTGGTCACGCTCCTCGCTGAACCGCGCGATTCCATCTCTCAACGTGTTGAAACCATCCACCATCAGGTCGATCTCGTCTTCCCAATGGCGCTGCCTGCGACCCAGTTCAAGGGGTGGGTTGCGCCGCCCGGGTGTGAGCTGTCGGCTGTAATCGTCAATAGCGCGTAAAGGCCTGTTGAGTCCGGCAAATATAATGCGGTAAGTGATGAAGCTGACAACCAGCGCGAACAGGACAAACTCGATAAAACCCGGAACAATGGCGCTGACGATCTCGCGACGGATGTAGTCATTGTCATACCAGACCTGTAATTCGCCCAGTACCTCGCCAGGCTCCGTCGGGTGAGGTATCGGGAGACGAACATCCGGCCTACGATTGGCAACCTCCGGTCCCGCAGAAAACGCCATCCCGGTTGCGGCCTGGACTCGCGCTTCGGCGATCTCCGGATAAGCCGCCATCAGGTCTACCTGACGCTGCAGCGCGTTGGCTTCCAGATCCCATATTCCCACCATCAGCAAGGGCACGTGCCCCAGGGCGAAGGTTGAAGTCAGGGCCTCCACTCGCTGCTGTTCTTTCTGGTAGGTGTACCAGGAATGAGCCGCCCCGATCACCAGAGCAAGGACCGCCGCCGCAACGATAACGTTACGTAGCACAGTCCTGGCTATGGAATGGAATGGCCGGGTGACAACGCGCATTAAGGCTCCAGCAGCTGTCCGAATTCGAAGTTGTAACGCTTCAGGGATGGATTGAGGATCTTACTGAAACGGCTGAAATCCATATTCGGTACACCGTTACCGAACCGTTCCAGGTATTGCCTGGCCTTCGATGAGTCGAACAGGGTAAACATCGGGCGCTCAAGTTCGACACCTTCTTCGGCAAAATCTCGGCCGTGGTGATAATCGTAGAGCAGCACCAGTGACCAGCCACCCGCCATGAAGTGCCCACCGGCCAGGGCGGTCAAACGTCCATCGATTAGACTATTCATGGCTGCCGCCGACGAATTGATTCCCGAGAACAATACGTCCTCACCGGGCTTGCGCGAGCGCAGCGCGTCCATCGCGCCAAAGGCGATCAGGTCGCTTCCACTCCAGACCAGTCGAGCCTCCGGATACCTCACGTAGAGTTGCCGGGCCTTGAATTCGGCAACGTCCCGCCGCCAGTCGGCATGAACCATTTGGTCAAGCACCACATCACCGGCTTCGTCGATGGCTTGCATCAGACCTTCATTGCGGCGGACTGACGTGTCCGTTGAGCGATCTCCGGAAAGCGCAAGCATATGAATCTTTCCATCGGAAGCGGCCAGTCCTTTTTTCCACCCCGCTTCAATCAGCGTCTGGGCTGTAAGGTAACCCGCGTCTTCTGCCCGTGGCGTCAAGGAACCCAGCAGACGCGGTAGCTTTTTCCGTGGAGCGCCATAGAGTTCACGCTCCTCTGGCCTCAGCCCGCTGAACGCCAGGAAGACCGGAATATCGGCGGCGTCAGCCAATTTCATTTGTGCAGCAAATGTTCGCTTCTCCACCGAAAACAGCAGGTAGTCCGGCCGCAGATCTTTCGGACGGAGAGTCACTGCTTCGGTCAGCTCAATCTGTTGGATCAGGTCGCGATTGGCATAGAGGATTTCCAGCTCGATACCCAGACTTGACGCGACAGCACGCATCCCCTGGGCCGCATCCCGCCAATAGGGCTCATCTGCATGACCCGGATTGATAAAAGTGACGGAAAACGCCCAGGACACCACGGGGAACAGGCTAAGAAGTAATATCAGACCGGTGCGAAACACGGCAACATCCTGTAAGCAGTGCAAAAAATCGCCGCCGATTATAAAGTGCAACCGTCGCGCTCGCTATTTTCTGAAAGTTCAATTCACAAATGTTTATTGTTCAGGCGGCAGTTCCCGTACCCATATCTACCGAAACTGAGCTTGCGGGGCCATGCTTCATGAATGGGAAGCCGGAGGATCGACCTTCCAGGGAATAGGTGGAGGCATTAAACGCTCCCCCTCGTAGGCGGGCACGCTCCCAAAGCGATCACTACCCTGCTCCCACTCCCGTTGGGCTTGCGCGATCTCGCTCTTGCTGTAGCCGACGAAATTCCACCACATCAGGATCTCGTCCTCCACCGGCTCTCCGCCTAAAAGTATGGCGCGACCACCCGGCGGTGCGTGGAACTCGACATCACTGCGGCCCGTACCGAAATAGGCCAACTCGTTAGTGCGGAATGTTTCGCCGCCAATATCGAAGGTTCCTTCCAACGGCAGCAGACCGTACTCGTAATCCGTCCGGAGCGGAATGCGCATGGCCCCCCCGTTGCGATGGGCCAGGTCGATACCGATCAACGGCGAGAACGCGAGTGTGGGCGCATTATGGTCTCGGAAGTGGCCCATCAGTAGGGTCATATCGGCACCCTGCTCTTCCCACCTTGGCAGGTAGGGATAGTGGTCGAAGCGGGGCGCAGTCTCGCGGTCGGCATAAGGCAGGGCGATCCAGAGCTGGGCAGCATGGAGCTGCCCCGAAGCCTCCACCGATTCCTCCGTATGGCAGATGCCGTTACCGGCAGTCATCAGGTTGACCTCGCCGGGGCGGATCACCTGTTCGGAGCCCAGGCTGTCCCGGTGTAGCACTTCGCCGGCAATCATCCAGGTAAATGTCTGCAGGCCGATGTGTGGATGAGGTCCCACCCGCATGCCGCGCGAATTGCCACGAAAGACCACCGGACCGGCATGATCCAGGAAACACCAGGCGCCAATGGTGCGTCGCCCGCGGGTGGGCAGCGCCCGGGCCACTGGAATGCCGCCGACATCCGTCTTTCGCGCCTCCACGTGTTGGACCAGCCGTTTACCGCTGACGACCGGACAGTCCCGGGAAGACGAAAGCGAGGAATTCGAATCCGTATTGCTCATGACAACTCCTTTGCCGTGCGGCGCCATGGAGATACAAGCCCGAGAAGATACTGCCAGCTCCCATGTCCTTGATTATAACCACGTCCTTGATGCAAAAAGATATGCCGGAAAGACGTCGCCCGCCCAAAGCCGTATAATCCGCAGCCCAGAGAGTCGTCAACGCACAGAGAGTCGTCCACTCCTAGAGAGAGTCGTCAACTCCTGGAGAGCCATCAACCCCGACGGAAACGCATGCCTGCCAAATACGACGTCATCATCATCGGAGCCGGAGCGGCCGGGCTTATGTGTGCTGCCACTGCGGGCTATCGCGGACGTCGGGTGCTGGTCATCGATCACGCCAACAAAGCCGGCAAGAAGATCCTCATGTCCGGTGGCGGGCGCTGCAATTTCACCAACCTGAACAGTACGCCGGCCAACTTCCTGTCGGCCAATCCCCATTTCTGTATTTCCGCGCTCAAGCGCTACACACCCCAGCATTTCCTGGAGTTGGTGGAGCGCCATGGTATCGAGCATGAGGAAAAGGCTGCCGGACAGCTTTTCTGCCGGGAGAGCAGCAAGGACATCCTTAACCTGTTGCTCACCGAGTGCGAATGGGCCGGCGCCGAGGTTCGGCTCAAGACCAGCGTGACCGGCGTGCGCGAAACCACCGGCGGCTATGAGGTCAGAACCGGGGGCGGCGTGCTCGAGTGCGGCTCGCTGGTCGTCGCCTGTGGCGGTCTGTCGATACCCACCCTGGGCGCCACAGGCTTCGGTTACGAACTGGCCCGGCAGTTTGACCTGGAGGTTCTGCCCACGCGGGCAGGTCTGGTT
This sequence comes from Marinobacter nanhaiticus D15-8W, assembly GCF_036511935.1. Classification (NCBI taxonomy): domain Bacteria; kingdom Pseudomonadati; phylum Pseudomonadota; class Gammaproteobacteria; order Pseudomonadales; family Marinobacteraceae; genus Marinobacter; species Marinobacter nanhaiticus. Next base: position 3,591,036 of record NZ_AP028878.1, read on the forward strand.
CCCTTCACCCTGCATCCGGAACTGAAAGACCAGTTGGCGCCGCTGTCCGGTATCAGCTGCCCCGTGGACGTACACTGCAACAGTGAGCATTTCCGCGAACCCATGCTGGTCACCCATCGCGGGTTAAGCGGCCCGTCGATGCTGCAGATTTCAAGCTTCTGGCACCCGGGCGACGAACTGCAGATCGACCTGCTGCCAGGCGAAGACGCCAAGCAGGCCTTGATGCACCTGCGCAAGGACAAGCCCCAGTCCAGCGTCGGCCATTACCTGAACAATCATCTGCCCAAGCGCTTTGCCCAAGCTTTCAACGATCTACAAGGTTGGCAGGGACCGTTGCAGGGCTACAGGAACAGTGACATCGAACAGGTTGGCCAGACCCTCAACCGCTGGACTATTAAACCCGCTGGCACCGAAGGCTACCGAACGGCGGAGGTGACCCTCGGTGGCGTTGATACCCGTCAATTGTCATCGAAGACCATGGCCGTCAACGACCGCCCGAACCTGTTCTTCATCGGTGAAGTGGTGGATGTGACCGGGCACCTGGGTGGGCATAACTTCCAGTGGGCCTGGGCTTCGGGGATTGCGGCTGGGAACGAAGCTTGAAGGAAACGATAGCGTTGACTGCGCGCAATGGCGGCCGAAGGGGATGGATTTTATCACTTCCGCTGTAATGGTCGTCCGTCCCTTGCCAGCGTTGACGACCGGGTGTCCCTCTCCAGCGATAGTATCGATCTCCTTCGGCCAAGCCTCACCCAGGCAACCAGACTTAATCAACCACTCGTCGCCGGCCGCAAACCCATCACCCGGCTCTCCCGAATCGGCCAATGCAAAGCGACGGCAACCAGACTGAGTGCTACCCCCATCCACCAGACGCTGTCATAAGACCCGGTCCGCTCGTAGATCCAGCCCCCTAACCACACACCGGTGAAGCTTCCCAACTGATGGCCCAGGAAGACGACGCCATAAAGGGTGGCCATATAACGGGTACCGAACATGGTGGCGACCAAGCCGGTGGTGGGTGGGACAGTCGCCAGCCAGAGGAAGCCGGTCAAGCAACTGAAGGCGAGCACAGACGTGAGTGATAGCGGTAGGAGGAGCAAACCCACGGTGACGATCGCCCGGCTCACATAGATGAACATGAGGACTTTCTTCATCGACATCCGGCCCGACACATAACCGGACACCATCGCGCCCACAACGTTGCACAGCCCGATCAGTCCGATGGACCAGGCGGCCACTTCCGGGTCGAAGCCGTGGTCGGTCAGGTAACCGGGAAAATGCACGGTGATGAAGGCCAGGTGGAAACCGCAGACGAAGAAGCCGACCGTCAACAGCCAATACGATGCGTGGCCTCGCGCCAGTGCGATGGTCCGACCCAGGCTATCCTCTTCACCCAGCGCCAGAGTGCTTGTGGCAACGGGCTGGGCCAGCTTCGCAAGGGGCATGGCCAGCGCAATCATGACGAAGGCCATTAGTGCCATGGCGTTAAGCGCGCCGGCCCAGCCGAACAGGTCGATAAACTGCTGCGCCAGAGGCGCCATTAAAAACTGCCCCATGGAACCGGCGGCCGTGCCCACGCCCAACACCCACTGGCGGTTATCCTCGCTGACCGATTTCGCCATCAGCGGCAGCACGATACCGAACCCCGTGCCGGCAATACCCGCCCCCACGATCAATCCGGCACCCATATGCAGCGACCAGACCGACGATACGTCGGCTGTCATCCAGAGCCCCAACGCATAGAGCAAGGCGCCGCCCACGATGACGGCCACGTTGCCGAAACGGTCCGCCAGACCGCCGGCGAGCACGGCAATCACGCCCCAGGCCAGGTTCTGTATGGCCAGCGCGAGGCCCAGCGTGTCCCGTCCCCAACCGTTCGCCTCGGTAATGGGTTGGACGAACAACCCGAAGCTGGCCCGAAAGCCAAAAGCAAGCATGAGAATGATCGAACCGGCAACGACAATCGTACACGTTGCAGGTGTCAGGCGAGATGCTTTCACTGAAGTGTTCCTTTTCGAGTGAGACGTACTTTCGCTATTCTCAACAGAGCCCTATAGCGCTACAAACGAGTTTTTCGCCCACTTCACAATAGATTTACTAAACCATGAGCCAGCCGCCCCTGAAAGCGCTCCACTACTTCTGTGTCGCCGCCCGGCACCTGAGTTTCAAGCATGCCGCGGACGAACTGTTCGTCACACCCGGGGCGGTGAGTCAGCAAGTAAAATATCTCGAAAGCTGGCTGGGAATCCCTCTTTTCGTGCGTAACGCGCGGCAAGTAACGCTCACCGAAACAGGCAGTACGTTCTACCGGAGGATCTGGCCGCTGATGTCGGAATTGCTGGGCGTTAGCCAGTCAATGCAGCGGATCAACCGTTCCAAGACCGTACGCATCACCCTGCCTCCGGCCTTTGCCATGATTCGGTTTGGGCCGCAGCTGGCTCATTTCCGGCAGAACCATCCAGACATCGAACTGCAATTGCATGCTTCGACGCTGCTTTCGTCCCTGGACGGATCGGACCACGACCTCGCCATCCGCTACCTGCCGGAGGAGGACCTGCAGTACGACTGCACGCGACTGGCTTCACTGGAAGTCCTTGCGGTCAGCAGTCCCGAGTACCTACGCCGACATCCCCGACTGGGAGACCGGGATCTTTCAGGCTGCACGCTGATCCACGACCACCTCCATCAGGATTGGCAGCGCTTGATCAGCCACGCCAACCTCGATGCAAGACATACTGAAAATCTCTACTTCGACCACGCAACGATGGCGCAGCAGGCGGCGGAAAGTGATCTGGGCGTCTGGCTGACGGACAGGATGCTGAGTGGTTTACTGCTTGAAGCCGGGAGGCTGGCACCGCTTTTCGACGTCAGTTTGCCAGCACGCCGCCACCTTTTCCTGGTTCATAACCGGAATACGGCGCTTAGCGCCTCGGCAACGGCAGCCAAGCGGTGGATCCTGGATCGCTTCACAACGCCTTGAGTTCGTCAGCCAATCGCTTCATCAGGTCGCCCGCGGGCAGCTCCCGGGCCAACGCGGCGCCCTGCCCGGCCCAACAGGCATTGAACGTGTGCTGACCTGCGCTGCGGGCGGCCGCCTTCAACGCCTTACCCGCTACATAGGTGATGGGGTAGTCAGGCAAATCCGGTGCCTGGTCACTGTCGACCTCGGCCCACCAGCGGTCGACGAAGCCTCGGGCGGGACGACCGGAAATGACGGAGGTGATCCGCGTATCCACGTCGGGACCGTGCTTGAACAGCGCCCGGTACTCGGCATCTGCCGAGGATTCTGGACACAGGACGAACGCCGTTCCCATCTGGACGCCGACAGCGCCTAGCTGACGCGCCGCCCGGATACCTCGACCGTCCATGATACCGCCGGCAGCGATTACCGGCAGTTTGCACTGTGCCTTGATCAGCCGCGTCAGCGGCAAGGTGCCCATATCCGGGTTACCCCGACCTGGCTCGAATACGCCACTATGGCCACCGGCTTCACGCCCCTGGGCTACGATGCCCGCCAATCCGGCATTCTGGACCTGGTAGGCCTCGGCGAGCGTGGTCGCCGTAGCCAGTAGCGTAATGCCAGAGGCCTTCAACTGGTCGATCCAGTCCTGCTCCGGCAGGCCAAAGTGAAAACTCACCACCGCTGGCTGGGTTTCCAATAGCATTTCCAGCATGGCGTGGTTTTCGATGAAGCTGGGGTACGGTAGATCCAGCGCAGCGGGTGGCTCGGCATCGAACTCATCGAAGAACGGCTGGAGATGGTCGAGCCAGCGGGCTTCGCGCTCAGGGTCCGGTTGGGCTGGCTGGTGACAGAAAACGTTGACGTTGAAGGGTTTTGAGGTCAGTTGGAAGGCCTCGTCGATCATCGACCGCGCTGCATCGACGCTGCTCGCCCCAATACCGATCGACCCCAGACCGCCAGCATTGGATACGGCCGCAGCCAGCTTCGGCGTCGATACGCCCACCATTGGCGCCTGGATAATGGGTTGCGGCACGCGCACGCCCCCAATAGCCATACTGAAATCAACCACAACACGCCCTCCTGTTTCCTGAAGTTGAAGGAGCCTCGGCTCAAGCTTATGCCTAAGCTAACACCGCAAGAGACCAGACAGTGAGCTCACGTGGCTTATCTTCATTATTGACCCGGTGAATATCGGGTCTGCGTGTTGTGATTGCTATAGTTGGCCCCTATCAGGCGTCGAATTCCATAACCCGCTGATAGATGATGTCGAAGGAGAAGCTCTTGCTACGCATGCGGCGTTCGAGCAGACCTGCGAGCTTGTCCAACCGGGCCGGTACAGCCATCATCTTGTCCTGCGCCTCGCGACCTGCGGCATCAACCGGCTTCAAATCCGCAATCCCCCAGTTGTCCAGGCATTCCTGTACCACCTTGCGGTAATCCCGCGGGCCGTAGATACCAGAGCGATGAACCACGTCCGCCATGTCATCATAGCCAGCGATATTGTGGCCCGGCATCGCAAGGCGCGGCATCACCTTCAATGCGGACTCCATGGCACCCGTGCTGTCGATCTCCAACAGGCCACGGAACGCATCGCGATAGAAGCGGAAATGCCGGGACTCGTCGGCCGCGATATGGCCGAGCAGACGCTGGATGGTGGGATCGTACTTGGCCGCCAATTTGCCGGTATTGGCGTGAGCTGCCTGGGTGGCACGCTCCTGCAAGCTGGTATAGGCAAGCAACTGGTAAGGGTCGCCATGCCATTGCGGGTCGAAGCCGGCTTCGATGTACTGGTACTGGAGGTATTCAAAGGCCTTCATGTCGAACAGTCGCGCATCCCGTACGTAATCGTGCAATGCACATCCATGGCGATCTTCCTCGGCGGTCCAGAGAAAGTTCCAACGGGACCAGGCATTCTCGCTCCCCAGATGGACGGCAATCAATCGATGGAAGTGCGGCAGCCCCTCTTCGGTCAGCAGGTTAAGCGCCAGGGAAACCCGAACCGAATCCGGCAAACCACGCGCCCGGTCACGGAGTTCATCGAGCCCCTTGAGTTCTTCGCCGGTCATTTGCTCACTCGCCGGAACAAACTCACTGGGCATCCAGAGCTTGCGTTCCTTCAGGTGGCGGTCCATCAGCTCCTCGACCAGCGGCTCGAGGGAAGCCAACGCTTCGGTTTTCTTGCTCGGGACCATTGCTACGTTCATTGCCCTTACCTCAATTCGTTGCTTGGACCTGAAGCCGATAAGGAAAAGTCGCTCCCTACCCATCGGCGCACAATTGTTACGGCCATATATGCAAACTAGCATTCGCGGGTATACGTCAGCAAACCCTACCAGCACCTATATCCATAACAGGGTAACTGCTTTCGGCTCTTGGCACAGCTTACGTACGGGAAAGAATATACAGAGTACAAATGTACGCTAAAACTTAATTAACCCATCATAATAATGTCATACAAATTTCATTTAACTGTCATATTGCGGAGATAGAATCGGCGCTTCGCAGGCCGACCAAAGGCCCTGTCAGTCCATCAGTTATTTGTCGTCCAACAAGGGTTTTTCACCCAGCAAGTGTTTGTGAGCCAGAGAGTATCCGCCGTGCAGAATGCTGTCGTACGCCGCCTTAGAGAGTTGTTCACGCTTTTTTTTATTGCCGCTTTACTGACCGTCCCGGGCATAGTCGCGGCGAACGACCTTGAAATTCACGGTTCCAACACGGTCGGGGCGGCCCTCGCACCGGCCCTGATCTCCGGCTTCCTCAAACAACAGGGCGCAAGCGATGTGCAGATACAGGACGCTACCCAGGAGAATGAGAAGCAGATAACAGCCCAACTCAGCGGGGATCGTTTCGAGGCCAGGGTTGCGGCCCATGGCTCCAGCACCGGCTTCAAGGGACTGGCATCCGGCGCGGCACAGATCGCGGCGGCGTCCCGACCAGCCAAGCAGAAAGAAGTGGATCTGATGGCGTCGCAGACCGACCTGCGCGCACGCAAAAGCGAGCACATCATCGCCATCGACGGCCTGGCCATCCTGGTGCACCCGTCCAATCCATTGGCCAAGCTGGACAAGGTTACGCTGGCCAGGATCTTTGCCGGCCAGATCGACAACTGGCAGGCCCTCGGCGGCCGCAACCTGCCCATCCATGTCTATGCCCGTGACGAGCGTTCGGGCACCTGGGACACTTTCGCCAGCCTGGTACTGGGCGATAACTATTCACTGACCGCTGAAGCCAAGCGCTACGAATCCAACGACCAGCTTTCCGACGATGTGAGCAAAGATCCCGCCGGCATCGGCTTTGCTGGTCTTGCTTCGGTCCGTGACAGTAAGGTAGTGGCCATTTCCGACGGCGAATCCGCAGCCTTGCTACCGACTCGCCTGAATGTCGCCACCGAGGATTATCCTCTATCCCGCCGCCTCTATCTCTACTCCCTGGGTGCTGCGGACAACCATACGACTACAGCGTTCCTGGAATTCGTCCAGGGCAGCGCCGGGCAGGATATCGTCCAGGAAACGGGCTACGTATCGCAGAACATCCAGTCAGTGGAAGACAGCCTCGGCGACAGTGTGCCGCAAAGCCTTAAGACGTTGACCGCCCACTACCGGCGACTGAGCGTCAACTTCCGCTTTACCGAAGGCCGCACCAAGCTGGACAACAAGGCGCACCGGGACCTGGAGCGGCTCAAACAGTTCCTGGACGATCACGAAGCCAAGGGCAGCGATCTCATGCTGATCGGCTACGCGGACAAACAGTCGAACGAACTACGAGCGCAGATGATTTCGGAATTGCGGGCACTGGCAGTGAAGAAGGCCCTGCGCGACGAACAGGCCGTGAACGTGCAGGCCTACACCGGATACGGCCACTACGTGCCCGTCGGCGGCAGCGGGGGGTCGGAAGGAGCCAGCCGCAATGGACGCGTTGAGGTTTGGTTCCGTAAAGCAGAATAACGCGCGCAATGCCGCCTATTCAGCAGCAGGCACGTAACGCTCCAGCGAGAGTCGACGGGTCGTCCCAGCACACGGTCCGACAACGCCGCATCGCTTACACCGCGGGATGGCGTTAACGCCCCGACCAGCGCAGAGAACAGCAGTACGGCCTGTTCATCGGCGTTCTCGTCCGGCAGGGGTTTGGCAATCTCATCCAGCCTCGATTCGACCAGCGCGTCCGTGGTGGTGCTGGGCTTGCCCTTCTGGCCAAGCTCGGCCGCCATGGTGGGCAGTGGACATCCCACCTCCGGCTTTTCGCGATGAACAGACGACAGGCAGGTGGAAATGAATGCCCTTAACGCGTCGTCATTGGCAAAGGCTGCTGCGGCGTTGGCATTCGCCTCCTCGGACGCCTGCTTTAGGGCTGCCTCCACGAGCGCATCCTTGGATTTGAAATGGGCATAGAAGCCACCGCGGGTCAAACCCAGCGATTTCATAAGCGGTTGCCCGCCCGTGGCACCAACCCCGTCCTGGCGGAAGCGTCGGGCAGCTTCCTCGATGATGCACTGGTGCGTCTTTTCCTTGTGGTCTTCGGGATACCGCATACTCGATCAACTCCAGAACCAGAACCTATCCGCCGGGTCCTCGGCGGGCATATTTGGATTCAAGGTATCATTTAGCATCAGCCGCCGACGCGTTTGAGCAACGCGTCCCGCGCTGGTTACTCATTCGACCCCCACCATCGCCCCGGCGTCGCAACATTCACTTACAAAAAACCAAGAAGTTCCTATATTCCCTAGACATTTCGGTTCCTAAACTCCGATCAGGCGGCTTACATCTTTCAATGGAGTGCTTGTCATTCGCTTCCTGCTTTCCCATATGTTCAGTCTGCGCCTGATCGTCGTGGCGCTGGGTCTGGTGATCGCTTTTTGGAGCGCTCACTTGCCCCTGATTGACTGGATTGACCACGCGCTCTTCCAGACCCTCTGGGATGTTCCCGCCAACGCCAAGGACGCCGAAGTTCCCCTCCCCGGCCCCGCGTTCGACAGTTATCTCCAAGCCCATGACCTACACCAGCCTGCCTGGCTGAATTACCTAATCGATGGTTTGCTGTTCGGCGGCGTGTTGTTACTGACCCTCGGCGTACCCGCGTTGGGGACTGGCCTGACGGTTGCTGTCATGGGGCTGATCGGCGCGGCGCTGGTCGTAGGCCAAGCTGTCATGCTGCTTTACCAGGAGACATGGATACCACTGGGTGAGATCTATGCACTACTGATTCCCGGGTTTGTCGTTATGCTGTTCTGGATGCAGCCGCACCGGGAAATCCGCGACCTGAGAGAGAATGTGCGGGAAGCCCGCTATCACTTGGGTCGCCTGCTACTCCAGCAGGGCCAGCCCGACGATGCGTTGGACGTGCTGGCCGATTGTCCACCGTCGCAACAGACCCTGGAACTGCAGTACGACATTGCCATCCAGCAGGAGCGAAAGCGCCAGTACGATGCTGCGGCACGAACCTACGAGCAGATCATGGATCAGCGCAAAGGCTTCCGGGATGTCAAGAATCGCCTGCAGGCGCTGGAGAAAATCAACGCCGGCAGCACAGGCACCACGCCACCGACCGTGTTCGATGCCACCAGCACGCTTGTCCTGCCGGATCAGTCCGTATCCAAGCCTACCCTGGGCCGCTACGAAATCGAGCGCGAAATAGGCCGGGGCGCAATGGGGGTCGTATACCTCGGGCAGGATCCCAAGATCGCGCGCAGGGTCGCCATCAAGACCTTCAGCTACGCCCAATTCGACGGCGCCGAGCTGAAGGAACTCAAGAGCCGCTTCTATCGCGAAGCGGAAGCCGCAGGCCGTCTGAACCACCCCGCCATCGTCACGGTCTACGATGTAGGCGAGGAAGCGGACCTGGCTTTCATCGCAATGGACTATGCCGAGGGCAAACCGCTAAGCGCCTACGGCCGCCGCGACAGGTTGCTGAAGTTACCTGTCGTACTCGACGTGCTGGCACGGGTCGCCGAGGCACTCGATTACGCGCACAAACAGAAAATCGTCCATCGCGACATCAAGCCGGGCAACATCATCTACGACGCCAGGAGCGGAGATGTGAAGATCACCGACTTCGGTATTGCCAAAATCGCCGACGACTCCCGCACACGAACCGGCAATGTCATGGGCAGCCCGCTCTACATGTCGCCGGAACAACTCAAGGGGCAACGGATCAGCGGCACCTCTGACGTCTATAGTCTCGGCGTCACACTCTACAAACTGGTCTCCGGCGAAACACCTTTCAACGCCGATACGCTCGCCAACCTGACCTACCAGATTCTCAACAAACGCCCCCGCAGTGTCCGAGAGTTCAATCCGGAGCTGCCGGACGGTGTAGTACGACTCATCAACAAGGCAATCCAGCGGGAGCCATCCAAGCGCTTCGCCAGCGCTGGGGCCATGGCCGAAGCCCTGCGTAGGGCCGCTGTGCGCGAAGGTAGCAAGGAGGCTTCCTGATGACGCTAATCGCAACCGGAATGACCGATATCGGTACTCGCAGGGTCAGCAACCAGGACGCCATCGCCTGGCACGTTTCTCCCGACGGCACCCGAGCCATGGGCATCGTGGCTGACGGTATGGGAGGCTACAAAGGTGGTGAGATCGCCAGCCAAGTCGCCGTCAACGTGATTACCCAGACACTGGCGCCCTTGGTGAACCAGCCCGTACCGGATGATGTCCAGGTGGCCGCCGTGCGCGAGGCCATCGACGATGCCAACGAACAGATTCATGCCCTGCGGGAGGAAGACGCGGCCCTCGGCAGCATGGGAACCACTGTCGTGGTCAGTTGGGTCCAGGGCGACAGTGCACTAATCGCCCACATCGGCGATTCGCGCTGCTATCAGCTCAGCGACGACGGACTGACCCGAAAAACCCGCGACGATACGGTTGTCCAGAACATGATCGACGACGGCAGCATTACCGAGGCCGAAGCGCCCCGTATGCCGTTTCGCAACGTGCTGACCCAGGCCCTGGGCTCTACCGAAAAAGCCGAGCCCAGCCTCACCCGCGTCAGGATGCAGCGTGGCGATCGTCTTATCCTCTGTTCCGACGGCCTCACCGACGCCGTACCCGAAACCGACTGGCCACACGTGATGAACAGCGGCCAGCCCCTGCGCCAACAGGCCCAGTCACTGGTGAACATCAGCCTCGACAACCAGGCAGCGGACAATGTGTCCGTCGTACTTATTCTCAAGGAGTCATGACATGGCAACGCTTTCCCAATTGGTCGATAACCTGGTGGCAACGACCTTTGAACTGGATGGGCCCCGTGTTCGCATAGGCCGCCATCCGGAGAACGATGTCCAGATCGACGAAATTTCCGTCAGCAGCCGCCATGCCTTCATCGACGTGGAGCCCAACGCCTATCTCGAAGGCACGACGGACTACTTCATCAGCGACAACAACAGCACCAACGGCACCTTCGTCAACGACATCCGCCTGACCGAGCGCCAGCGCCTGAACAATAACGACGTGGTACGCATTGGCTGGAATATCTTCCGCTTCGTCGACGAGGACGAGAACACGCTGGAGAAGACCGCTTTTATCCTCGAAGAATAATCCTCCAGAATTCCGTAGGATAGCGCGCCACATCCCGCCTATGGCGCGCTATACTCTGTCCGGCTGCAGCGAATAGACCTGAATACGATCGACAATCGAACCGGGACCGGGCCGTGGACGAACTGACCCAGACTTTCCTTGCGACCAACCAGACCGCAATCAATCTAGCCGTCGCCCTGTTACTGGGTGCGTTGATCGGACTGGAACGCGGCTGGGAAGCCCGGGAGAAGAAGGCCGGCGAGCGCATTGCCGGCATCCGGACCCATGCCCTGACCGGTCTGCTGGGTGGGATTGGCGCGCTGCTTTCACAAACCCTGAGCCCCTGGATTTTCCCGATCATGTTCCTTGGGTTGATCGGCATTTGCCTGGTAGCTTACCGGACCCGTACTGCCGATGTTCGGGACTACAGTATTACCGGCATCATCGGGCTGTTGCTCACCTTCTGCTATGGCGCTGTCGCCGTCGCTGTGGATCTTGCCCTGGCCACTGCCGCGGCGGTGGTCACGGCAATCATCCTCGACAACAAGCGAGAGATTCACGGCCTGGTCAATCAACTCCAGTCCCACGAGCTGGATGCCGCCCTGAAGCTGCTGCTGATTTCCGTGGTCATGCTGCCGCTATTACCCAACGAGCCCATGGGTCCGGGGGGCGCACTGAATCCTTACGAGATCTGGTGGATGGTGGTACTCATTGCTTCGGTCTCGTTCGTAGGCTACTTCGCAATCCGACTCGGGGGCACCGAAAAGGGCTTGCTGTTTACCAGTCTGTTCGCCGGGCTCAGCTCCTCCACGGCACTGACGCTCCACTTTTCCCGCCAGTCCCGTGAAGCCCGGGACATCAGCCCGGTGCTCGCTGCGGGTATCCTGCTGGCCTGTGGCACCATGTTTCCCCGTATCCTGGTCTATTGCGCCCTCATCAACCGGGACCTGTTACCGGCTTTGCTGTGGCCGGTGGTGGTTATGGCCATGATGCTGGTGGTCCCCGCGCTGGTGATCTGGCGCATGCACCGTGAAGGCCTGACGGTGGCCCAGCCGTCTCTGACCAAGAACCCGCTGGACCTGAAATCGGCGCTGGTATTCGGGGTTTTGCTGACGGTCATTCTCGCACTGGGCGAATGGCTGCGGGCGTGGCTGGGCGATGCCGGGATCTATGTGCTTGCGGCGACTTCGGGCGTTGCGGACGTCGACGCGATAACCCTGTCGCTCACCCGGATGTCACAGATTTCCATCGACGCTCAGACAGCCGTGATTGGCATCGTGCTGGCTGCCTCCGTTAACAATATCGTGAAATCGGGTATCGCCCTGTCTATCGGCACCCGCGCTCTGGGACTGCGGGTGATCGTGCCGATGCTACTGTCGCTGGTTGCGGGGCTAGCGACGGCCTGGGCGTTGGTGTAGCGTCTTCATTGTAAACTTTCTGGTACAGATTGCCTGAATGTCTCCAAGCTCTGGCAGTCGCGCCTTTGTGGCACATCACTGGGATTGCGGCGCTGTCGGGGCGTCAGATTATTTTACGGCTCTGTCCGGTCGCTATTCCAAGCCGTTCATTCGGTATCGGTTTTTTCCGGGCCTGGAATATGCAGCCCTTAAGACGAGCCGTCATCGAGGAATGCTGTCATGAACAGGCTATGGTTGTTTGTTATCCCGTCCCTTGCGCCTTTCTACGCACTAGCACAGGACAGCACACCTGTGGAGGTTCCGGAACCGGGGACTTTGGGCTTACTGGTTACGGCCGTTGTCGCTATCTACCTCGTCCATCGATTCAAGAAATCACATAAACGGCGGTAGGACTAGAGAGACGAAATAGACAACAGCCCCCCCCGGAAGCCACCGCATCACGGGCGACCCTCCAACGCGCCGCCCGACGCCTAGCTCAGTGTTATTTTAACCTACCGCGCTGCCTCAAACCGGCGGATACGCTCTTCGGTCAGCGGATGTGAAGAGACCAGCCCTTCCAGGTGCGAAAGCCAACCGTTATCCTTCTCGGCCGATACGCTCCCTTCCTGATGCCCGGCCTCATCCAGACCTTGTCCGTGACTGTCTTCCAGACGCTGCATAATGCTGATGAAGTACATGGGTTCGATGTTCTGGGCCTGCATGAGACCGAGGGCGTAGGTATCCGCTTCGCGCTCCATATCCCGTGAATAGGCCAGCGACATCAGTACCGCGGGGACGGACACCGTAGTATCGGCAAAGGCCGAGAGATCGCCGGTCATCATCACGATCACCCAGAAGACCAGCGATGACTGTACAACGCCCGTCATACCATGGTTGTGGACGACGTGGCCAATCTCATGTGCCAGAACAGCCGCCAGTTCCTCATCATTCTCGGCCATTACGACCAACGCATCGGTGAAAATGATGGTGCCGTCCGGCAACGCCATGGCATTAGCGCCGATCGATTCGCTGCTGCGAAACTCCACGTTCAAGGGAAGCTCGGGGTGCAGAAGAAGCAACGGTGCGAAGTGATCATGCACTCGTTCCTGCACGTGCTCGGGCAGCTCGGAAGGCGAGAACAACTGCATATCCATGGATCTCAGGGTAGATGCGCTGACCGTCGCCTTGACCGACTGGGGCATCAGGTCGGCAACAACCCTGGAGGTCCAAGGCACGCCGTAGAAAAAGGTGAAAAGGGTGACCGCAACTGTAATGACCGCCGCGACCAGGATCAGTCCCAGGTGGTTCTCGAGCCGATGGATGAAGCCATTCAGACGGCCGGGTTTGAAGTGCAGGACCAACCGATCCACGCCGTCGTTGTCCGAGGTCTCGAAGACCCCGTCATCCGGCAGGTAGACATAACGCGGCGTATTGCCCACCCGAGGGGACACCTTGATGCTGTTCCAACTCATTGCCTGCTCGCCGCCGCCGGACACCAGGCAGAGCGCATCGCCGGCAACGGCCAGTTGGGCCGTTTGCCGGCGGGAGTCGGCGCCCGTGTAGAAATCGCCCTCCAAGCGCATATCAGAACGCGGCAATGCCAACGTCGAAGGCGTCGCCCAGTTCCTGGCCCAGGGCACTAGTGCGCTTATCTTCGGCTGCGACGAAATGATCCAGGTCGCCGTCGACGATCATTGCGGTACAGGAGGCCCGATAGCGAGCCATGCGCACCTTTGCCCAAGGCGTGAACAGGCCCGCGGTGAGCATGACCAGGAAGCTGTTGCTGATATAGATCCAGATCATGCGGCCCGGCTGCAGATCCGAGGAGAAGGTGTGCCCTTCAAGCGACAAGCTGTTTACGTAGAGGTTGGTCATACCTGCCATGAAGTACCCGATCACCGCAATATAGCCGACCACCGCAATCAGCGTGCCCAACACCACGTGGAACAGTTCGCCGCCGATCCAGGCCACCAGGCCAAAGACCAGCCCCATCAGGATGCCCTTGCCAAAAAAGCTGTAGTACTGACCGGCTGTAGAGTTCAGCAGGAATGGCGTGGTGCCGAAACGACTACCGTTGGCAATGAACCGGTGAGTCTTCAGTGTCACGAAAGGCGTGAGCAGCATAAAGGTAAAGAGGTTCAGCAGTGGCCACACGAACAGCGCCATTAGGGCTTCGACATACTTACCTTCAAAGTCGAAACGGACGTTGCGATACGCACTGTTGATCGACTGGAACCGCAGGGAACGAATTACTATCCAGGGCATGGCGAAGATAAAGCCGATACCCAGGAGGATCGACGCCTCGACGTAGAGATTTGAAAGCACCACGAACACCACCAGGATGGCCAGCGCGAGCAAACGCCCCTTGAGTATCGTGATCGGATCGGCCAGGTACTGGAAGCTGGCGTTATCGAGGCGCGTGTTGCCGTAGAAATACTGGTTGTTGCGTACCGTAGCCCAGGCGGAATAGATCCCCAGGGTCACGATGGTCAGCAGGATATTGATGATCCAGATACCGAAATACTCGCCGCCGTTACCAGTAAACTCGATGGGGGCTTCCCGCAAGTGGCCGGTTTCAGCAGGTTTGGCAACAGGACGTTTCGGCGGCACTCGGTTCGCGGACTTGGATACCGCTGCGGGCTGTGTCGACTCGGGAGTGGGCGCGGCTTCCTCGGCCTCCTCCGCCTTCGCCTCCATCGGCTCTACCGACAGCGACGCGGCCCTGGGTGCTTCAACCGAGCGCTTGGACTCAGGTTCGGCCACCATTTGCGGCGCCGCGACCGGAACGATCTCGACGTCGGCTCCCGCCTTGATCAGGCGATCCCTGTAGCGATTGGCGTCGTCGAAGGAAAGATCGGTCTTGAGCGTGCGGATGGTGCCGTCGAACAGGGACTCGACGCGCTCATCGGAGATACGGAACAACCCCTGGAGGTTGTTCTTGACGTCAGTCGCCTCGAAACCGTCGAGCGTCTCGCCGGCAAACTGGATGCGGTATAACTCTGTAGTCATGCTTCACCCTGCTACGGAGTCTCTGATGGACTCCTTATCATTTCCATGATGACGCGCCAGTCATTGCGACTCCACGCGCCGCACGTGCTTCCCTGCTTCCGCAGCGGCTGCATGATCGAAAGTTAACAGAACTTCATGATTTGTGGGTAAAGTTTGGCTACAGAACTGTTAAAAAACTTAAAATATTCACCTTTTAATAGCTAACCCTCTGTATTTTATGGCACCAAGTACATGAAATTCCGGTAACTGTCGATAAAGGTGGCACGCTAAAGCAAAGCGGTGTATTTTTGCCCGCGCCAAGGAAGACCAACAGGAACCGAAAACATGGACCAGGCAGTAAAGACCCCCCTTATCTCCACCCTCTCCACTTCGCTTTTCAGCGGCCTGAAGAAGTACTTCATGGGTATCGTGGGCGCGCTGGTCGCGCTGATGCTCGCCATGTCGTCATTCTTCACGACCGAACTCGGTTACACCTATGTCGTGCAGGACACCCTGTTCGGCACCATCCGGGTATTCACCGAACCCGGCGTGCATTTCAAGGTGCCGATGTTCTCCAACGTGTACACCTACAACCAGGCGATGACGCTGAATTTCGGTAATCAGGAGAACGGCGAAGTCATTCGCGCGACTCGCCAGCTGACTGAAGTGGAAGTCCAGTTTGCCGACACCTACACCGCGCGTATTCCGGCCACTTTCCGTTTCAAGCTCTCGGGCGATCCGGAAAAGGTCGTCGCCATGCACCGGGAGTTCCGCAGCTACGATAATCTGATCGACTCGCTGTTGCTGAAAAATGCCAAGAACGTCACCGTCGTGACCGCCACCCAGTACACCGGCGAAGAATTTTTCCAGGGCGGACTGAACAAATTCAAGGTGCAACTCGAAGACCAACTGCAAAACGGCCTTTACCAGACCGAGCGCCGCCAGGTGGAAGTCGAGCAGACCGATTTGGCTGCCGTTTCGTCTGATAACGATGATGCCGACCGGCTGGAGCGCAAGATACAGCTGGTCTGGAAGAATATTATCCTGCAAGACAATTCCGGTCAGGCGATGCGACTGGCCAACCCCCTGGATTCCTATGGTATCCAGGTTCGTCAGGTCACCATCGGTCGCCCGATTCCGGAAAAACGCCTGGACGAGCTGCTGGTGAAGAAGAAAGACCTGGTCGCCAAGCGTATTACCGCCATCCAGGCCCAGGAAACCGCCAGGGCTGAAGCCAAGACGGCCCAGCTGGAAAAGGAAATCGAGAAAGCCCGCGCGATCCAGGATGCCCAGCGCGCCAAGGAACTGGCGATCATTTCAAAGCAGAAAGAAGTTGAAATGGAGCGACAGCAAGCCGAGTTGGAACGGGTCCGCAAGGAAAAGGAACAGGCCGTCGCCGTGCTTGAGAAGGAAACCCAACTGGAAATCGCCACGGCTGAGCGTGATATCCAGAAAGCCAATGCGGAAGCCGCAACCTACGCCGCCAAAGCAATCCGCGAGAAAGGCCTGGCAGAAGCGGAAGTCGCCAAGGCCCACCTCTTGGCCAAACAGGCGGCAAAGGATATCTACATGGCTGAAATCCAGCGCGATATCGCAGGTGTCATGTATCCGGCGCTGAAGGAAACCCAGATCAAGATGCCTGAATACTACGTCGGCGACGGCAGTGCCACGCCGGTCAGCAGCCTCGACGTGTTTACCAGCCTGGGCGCCATGGATCATCTCAAGAAGACCATGGCCGCTACACCCACCAACTGATAGCGGCTACGGCCACCGACCGATAGTGCAAACGTCCTGCGGGCCCTCCGCAGGACGAAATTCAGTGCCAAGTCATACCGCCCCCTGACAAACCTTTCCTGACGTTCACCTCGATGTCATTGAATTGACGTCGCCCTCTGTCCAGAATCAATGACACACCGATAATAATTCCCCTGGCCGGACTCACCTGCCCGCATTCAGGTTTGCCCGCATTTTCTAAAAAGCTCGGTTCCGCATGGAAGCAGCCGTTATTTTTGCCGGCTGCGAGATCCGCATGTTCCGAATGACGTATTTCGAATGACTGACAACGGACAATGGAGGCGCCATGAAAACCCGGAAGTTTGGCAATACGGATATCGAAGTCACACCTGTCGGCCTGGGCACCTGGGCTATCGGCGGCTGGATGTGGGGCGGCACGGATGAGGCCCAGTCCATCGACACTATTCACGCCGCGATCGATAAAGGCATCAAGCTGATCGATACCGCGCCGGTCTACGGCTTCGGCCGCTCCGAAGAGATCGTCGGTAAGGCGCTGGCCGGCGGTCGACGCGACCAGGTCGTGTTGGCCACCAAAGTCGCCATGAACTGGAACGACGACGAAAGCGTCTGGCGTGATGCCCGCGCCGAGCGTATCCAGAAGGAGGTGGAAGACTCGCTCCGCCGCCTGCAGACAGACACCATCGACATATACCAGATTCACTGGCCCGATCCGGTCACGCCGATGGAGGAAACCGCCAAGGCGATGGAGAAGCTGCTCAAGGATGGCAAGATCCGGGCAATCGGGGTCAGCAACTTTACGCCGCAGGACATGGACGAGTTCCAGAAGTTCGCGCCGCTGCATAGCCTGCAGCCACCCTATAACCTGTTCGAGCGAGGCATCGAGGATGATGTCCTGCCCTACTGCGTGGACAAGGGCATCGCGACGATCACCTACGGCGGTCTCTGTCGCGGCCTGCTGTCCGGCAAGATGAGTAAGGATAGCGAATTCGAAGGTGACGACCTGCGCAATAACGATCCCAAGTTCCAGGGGGAACGGTTCGAGCAGTACCTTAACGCAGTGTCCGCGCTTCAGGATTACGCCGAAAGCAACTATGGCAAATCCGTGCTCGCCCTAGCGCTTCGCTGGCTGATCGACCGCAAGGGTGTAACAACGGCTCTCTGGGGCGCCCGCCGTCCCGATCAACTGGACCCGGTCAGCAATGTCGAAGGCTGGTCCCTGTCAGACGAAGACATGAAAGCGATCGACGGCATCCTCGATCAGCACATCAAGGATCCGGTCGGCCCCGAATTCATGGCACCGCCGAGCCGCGAGGAGCGATAGCCGTCTGAGCAATATGACGGATTTGTCAGCCGGTCCCCTGCCATAGGCGGACCGGCTATACTGGCGCGAGATGTACGTTAGCTTTCACGGAGCATCCCATCCGAGCCCGCGCCAAGACCCTGCTGAAGTTGACCCTGGAATTCGCCATGCCGCTGGTCGTGGTGGCCGTGCTCGCCTGGCTCATCAGTGGCTACAGGGTGCTGGTACCCAACCCACCCGCCAATCCCGACAATATCTGCGATGTCTTCGAGGAGTACCCCGAGTGGTACGACTACGCAGCGGAATCTCGCGATCGCTGGGGTACGCCGATCCCGACCCAGATCGCGTTCGTGCGTCAGGAATCAGCCTTCCAGAGCTATATCCGGCCTGAGCGCACCCGCCTGTTCGGCATTATTCCCTGGACCCGCCCATCCACGGCGTTTGGATATGCCCAGGCCCTGGATCCGGCCTGGTCGGAATACATGGCCGACGCCGGCAGCGTTTTCGCCGAGCGGTCACAGATGAAACATGCCCTCGATTTCATCGGCTGGTATAACCACCGAACCCACAAACAGCTGGAATTACCGCTCGACAACACCCGTGATCTCTACCTTGCCTACCACGAAGGACCGACCGGTTTCAGGCGGCAAACCTACAAGCAACGCCCATGGGTCCAGCGGGTGGCGAACCGCGTTACCAGCCATGCCTTGACCTATACAGCGCAACTTGAGCAGTGCGAGGCAGAACTTCGCTGCCGGCATTTCTACCAATTCTGGCCGTTCTGCGAATGAGCCGATGATCAGTGCGTGTGGCCATCGGCGTAGTGGTCGTCCTCTTCCGCTGATGCAGCCTTCGTTGCCTTCTGCGACGCCTCCCCCTGACTATCGTGATGGCCCGGCTCGCCATGACCTTCAGAGTCGTCACCGGCATGGCCAGAAGCCGGCGTTGAATCGTGGTGCCCACCACCGTCCATCATCGCCCGCATATTCCCGTGGTCGTGATCATGGCCATCGTTCGCCATCCCATCCTGGCCTTTCGTCGGCTGGACCAGCTGCGCATACTCATCCTCGGAAAGACCGGGTAGCTCTTTCAGGAAGGCAACGATTTCCCACAGGGCCTCATCGTCGTGGGTGGGGCCCCACGCCGGCATGCCCGTCATGCGAATACCGTTCTTGATGATCCAGAACTGTCGCGCCGAGTCGTGGTGGCCTCCCTCGGCCAGGGCCGGGGGCGTCGGGTTCAGTCCGGTGCGGATCAGACTGGAATCCAGCCCCGGCTTCAGGTGGCACGCAGCACAGAGCGCGTCGTACGCCTGCGCCCCACGTCGAACCATCGACTCATCATCCAGATTTGGCACGTCGATCCCGTCCGAGCGAGCAGCGACTGAGCTATGCATGGCCTGATGCAGCGCCCATCGTCCAGCCGCTGTATGATCCTCAGTGGCCGCAACGTTGTACATGCCGCTAAAAACAAACGACACCACACCCAGGACAAGAACAGCCAGCGTCGTGAGCACGCCAAGAAAGAATTTCATTGATCTCTCCAGTCGGTTTTATTTTTGGAATGGCCAGGCCCAGTGAACCCGGCTCCATCGTTCGACAATGTCCTGGACCGTCAGAAAACCAGCCGCGTCCCGACTACGACAAACCAGTCTTCCGTACTTCCACCGCCAACTTCAGCAAGGTCCTTCGTATCGCCATACTTACGCTCATGTACCACGCCGATATAAGGTGAGAACAAACGATCGATAACATCATAGGACAGACGGGCCCCAAGCTCGGTACTCGCAAGTCCCTGTCCCAGGCCAATCTCCTTGTCCTCGGAAAAGGCCACTGTTGTATCCAATCCCAGATTCAGGATTAGATGATTGGTGAGCAGGAGTTCGTACTCGGCATCAAGTTCCGCCGAAGCATCCCCTTCATCACTCACATAGACACTGGCATCGACTTCAAACCAGTATGGAGCAAGCCCGGCGATACCCAGCACACCGTATGTGCGGTCTGGCCCTTCCGGCGTGTCGACCCTGATACCCAGTTTGGCATCGAAGAAATCCGAAATCGGTTTCTGCAGCAGAAGCTGGTTTTCCAGGGATTCGTAGGCCTGCTCCTCAATCTCATACTCGCCCTTGGTCAACCAGCGGAACTTGAGTTCATCGGAACCATAGAATGCGTCGGCATCCCAGACGCCCAGCTCGGCGTCGTCATCGCTGTAGCGGTATTCAAGTTCCTCCACCTGGACACCCCAGAAATGGCTGTAGGTGTGTCCGCCCCGCTCTTGCGCGGTGACAAGTCCGGGTAGCAGCATCATCGAGCCTATAAGCAGGGACAGCGTAACAACCTGCTTCTTCATGCATCACCTCCCTGGCTGACTTCATCTGCGCCGGTCACCTGATCCGGCCCGCCTTCGACGATCACTTTGCGGAACATGCCTGACGCGGCGTGGTACGAAAGATGGCAATGGAATGCCCATTGGCCCGGCGCATCGACTTCCGTCTCCATAAAGACGGTGGTCCCCGGCTGTACGCTGATCACGTGTTTAACCGGGTTCCACTGGCCCGCCCCAACATCGAGGATCGACCACATGCCGTGCAGGTGCATCGGGTGCGTCATCATGGTTTCGTTGACGAATTTGAAGCGTACCCGTTCACCGTATGTCAGACGGATGGGCTCGGCGTCCTCGTATTTGATGCCGTTGATGCTCCAGCTATAGCGCTCCATGTTACCGGTCAGCCGCAACTCGATCTCCCGCGTGGGTTCACGATCGTCGTAGAGTGGTTTCTGCGCCCGCAGGTCGGCGTAGGACAGGAACTTTCCGCCGTTGGCCGCCGTCGGTATCAGGCCGCTACCCGGCGCATAGAAAGGATCGGTCGCGGCTTCCGTGGAAACCATCGCGCTGTGCCCCATAGCGTCGTGATTCATCGAAGCCTGCGCCGGTTCCCCATGCGCCATAGGCCCGTCATGCCCGGAATGGTCACCGGCTGGCATGGGTTGATGATCGTTGGCCGTACCATGACTCATTCCGTGATTCGCCCCGTGACCCATGGTGCTATGGTCCATCACAGCCGGGTCCATCACGGCCTGGTTCATATCGGCATGCGCCATCTCACTGTGTTTCATCGCGCCGTGATCCGTTGCACTGTGCCCGGTCATCCCGGCATCCATCACGTGCCCACCATGGTTACCATGATCCATACCGGGCATACCTGACATATCCGCCATCGTCAGTAACGGAGGAGCGCGCCGTTCGGGAACATCGGCAACCATGCCTTCTTTCGGCGCCAGCGTTCCGCGGGCATAACCGGACCGCCCCATGGATTCGGCAAAAATCGTGTAGGCACGTTCTTCGCGCGGCCGAACGATCACATCGTAGGTTTCGGCCACGCCGATGCGGAACTCATCGACGGTTACCGGCTGAACATTGTTGCCGTCCGCTTCCACAACAGTCATTTCCAGTCCGGGAATACGGATGTCGAAGTAGGTCATGGCTGATGAGTTGATAAAGCGCAGCCGAATCCGCTCACCGGGCTGGAACAGGCCGGTCCAGTTCTGGGCCGGCCCTTTGCCGTTAATCAGGCCAGTGAAACCCTGCACGTCCTCGATATCTGCTTTCATCATTCGCATGTCGCCCCACATCAGACGGTCCTGCAGCGTTGCCCAGAACCCCTTTTGGTCCGACTCTGCAAAGAAATCCCCAACGGTTTGCTGATGGCGGTTGTAATAATCCGGCATCATCTTAAGGTTGCGCATGATGCGCTCGCCGCTATGGGGATGTTTGTCGGTCAACTGCACGACATATTCCCGGTCGTAACGGAACGGCTCACGCCCTTCAGGCTCGATCACGATGGCGCCATACGCACCGTTGGGCTCCTGGAAGCCAGAATGGCTGTGGAACCAGTAGGTGCCACTTTGGACGATGGGGAACCGATAGGTGAACGTCTCGCCCGGCGCGATCCCCGGATAGCTGATCCCGGGGACGCCGTCCTGTTCATAGGGCAGGATAAGTCCATGCCAGTGAATCGAGGTGGTGACATCCAGGTTATTGGTGACGTTGATGGTGACCGTCTCGCCTTCTTTGAAGCGCAGGGTCGGTCCCGGCGACTGCCCGTTATAGCCGATACCTTCACGGGCGAAGTCGCCGGTATCAATCATGACCCGGTCGACTGTAATGTCATACTCACCAGCCTCAAGCGCCAGCGGCGCCAACAGCACACCCAGCGTGGCTGTCAGTCGCAATAGAAACCTCATATCAGAACCTCAGTAATAGTCTTCCAGTACAGCGTTGTCTGTGAGACGGGTCGTCGTTTATTCGACAGCGACGTCGCCCACCATGCCAGCTGCGTAGTGACCCGGTACGTTGCAGGCAAACTCAATGGGCTGGGCCCCGGCTTGAGCGAATGTCCAGGCGATCTCGGCCTCTTCGCCCGGTGCCAGCAGAACCCGGTGCGGCGCCGCATGCGACATCGAATGACCGTTGCCCATTCCCTCAGTCATCATCGAGCGATTCAGCTTATTGCCCTGGATGACGCCATGGGCCACGAACATCTGCATCTCATCATCGGATGCAGCGTGGGTTTCCGGCGTACCGAGACTGAATTCGTGGACGAGGTTGCCCTTGTTGGAAATCCTGAACAGCACTGTTTCTCCGGGCTCCACAGACAAGCTTTCCGGCTCGAAGTAGTTATCGTGCATCACCACATTGATGGTTCGCCCGGCGGCCGACACTTGCGCCGGACTACCGAAGTTGGCGTGACCGGAGTGACCACCATGGGCGCCGGCGGCGTGGGACGCGACCGGCAAAATGGAGAGAGCCATAACCATGACGCCTACAAGTGCCTGTCGTGACTTGAATTGGTTCATTTCCTATCCTCGAATACGCTCATAACGAGACAGCGCCATTACCCAAAGCGACGGTACCGCTGCCTGAATCGGTCTTTAATATGCGCGCCCAAGCTGAAACCATGCTGAATTCCTGATTTTTATTTTTGCGCCCGGTTCAGTCCGGTTTCAGTTATATGCACTAGACTTGTAAAACCATCTAACTTTATGAAAAGTCTGAGAACGCGGAGCCAAGGAGAGCCATGAGACTGCTTCTGGTAGAAGATGATGCAATGCTTGTGGAGACCCTGAAGAAGGGGTTGGCCGATGCCGGTTTTGCCGTCGACTGGGTTGGGACCGTGTCTCACGCCAAATCGTTGGGTCTACAGGAACAATACCGCGCGGTCATACTGGATATGGGGTTGCCCGACGGAGACGGATTGCAGGTGCTGCGTTACTGGCGCCAGCATCACAACAACGTCCCCGTCCTTATTCTGACTGCACGCAGCGATTGGCAGGACAAGGTCAACGGCCTGAAGGCCGGCGCCGATGACTACTTGGCCAAGCCCTTCCATACCGAAGAGTTGGTCGCCCGTATTCATGCGTTGGTAAGACGAAGCGAAGGGCGCAGCGACTCCCGCATCCGTGTCGGAGACTATGCCCTGGATGAAGACCGCCAACAGGTACAGACCACGGATGGAGAATGGCACACCCTGACGGGCACCGAATTTCGTCTGTTACGGTGCCTGATGACGCGCCCGGGCCGGTTACTCTCGAAAGACGAGTTAATGGAACAGCTCTACAGTCTGAAAGACGAGCCGGCACACAATACGATCGAAGCGTACATTCGGCGCCTGCGACTGATTGTCGGCCGTGATGCCATTTCGACACAACGCGGACAGGGCTACAGCTTCAATGCCAAATCCTGACGGCATAGTGAACCGGGCAGGCTATTCCCTGCGTGCAAAACTCCTGCTCTGGCTGTTGCCACTGATGGTGGTGTTCATGTGGGGAGCATGGCTGATCCACGGCGCATTGCTCGATCGCATGACAGCCGATTTCGTAGAGTCGCGTCTTCGCCAGGAAGCCCGGTTTCTGGAGCGCCAACTTGAGGAAGCAGCGCCGTCAGAGGACTTGGCGTACACCGCTGGACGCTACTTCGAAGACGTTTTCCACCACGCCTTCGCCATTCGCCTGGGGCACCGAACCTACTTGTCGTCGACCCAACTGGCATCGGTTCTCGAGCCGGCCCTTGAGGAACAAGGCACCCGCTTTCTTCGAGCCGGTGGTGGGTCGATGCCAGAACTCCTGCTTTTCCGTCACGTCGCAAGGATGGGTGACGAGCCTCTGGTGATCGTGGTCGCCGAAGACCTGACGACATTACGCGACAGTCAATCCGAGCTCCACGCCTGGACGGCGGCGGTCGCCATTGGTCTGCTCGGCGTATTGATCGTTCTCGTACTGTTGGCCGTCTACCTTGCACTTAAGCCGGTTCGCTCCCTACAGGGTTCCCTGCAGGCCTTTCAGGAAGGTCGCCAGGCGCGGCTGGAACTGACGGCGCCTCGCGAATTTTTGCCATTGATCCGCCAGATAAACCACCTCCTTGACCGACTCGATCAGCGGTTGGAGCGCTCGCGTCAAGCCCTCGCAAACCTGTCCCACAGCATCAAGACGCCTATAGCGGCGATCCAGCAAGCGCTGGAAGATACCCAACGCCCGCTGGACGACGATTATCGTCGACGGCTGGCGGCCCGCTTATCGGACATAGACCACCAACTCGAAGCGGAGATGCGCCGTACCCGGTTCGCGGGGCCGGATGTCGGCAAACAGGCACATCCGGTTCAACAGGCGCACGATCTCGTCTGGATGCTGGGCCGGCTCCACCCCGAAAAGAACTTCGAGCTCAATACCGATCTGCCAAACGAGTTCACGTGGTCCGTGGAAGAACATGACCTGAGCGAGATGCTTGGCAACCTGCTGGACAACGCGGGCAAATGGGCCAACCGACATGTCAGCGTGACTATCATCCAGCGCCAGAATATCCTCGCTATCACGGTCACTGACGATGGGCCCGGCGTAGCCGCCGAAGAACTCCCTACACTCGGAACCCGCGGCCTGAGACTCGACCAGCAAAAACCCGGTCACGGGCTGGGGCTTGCGATTGTTCGTGACCTCATCGCCCGATACGAGGGACGCTTGGGTTTCAGGCAGGGCGATGTGGGCGGGCTGGTAGTGACATTGGAACTCCCCCGTCCCGGCTTCGGTCGGGGATTGCCGAACGCATGACGACTCCCATTCGATTACACCTAGGTTATTTTCATTTTCAGTTCAGTTTGGCTAACTACACTCATGTTACGGAATGTAAACGCGTTTAAGGAGAGTCGTTTCTAGGAATGGCTAACCCAGACGGTCGCCAATCCCTCAAATACAAAAGAGTTTGTTTCCCGACATCGCCGAACTCGCGTACGGATACACGGACACTGGCATGGAACTGAAACAATTACTGGTCCTGCTGATCGTTGCGCTTATTACCGCCGCCTTCGGTCTCTGGATCCAGCGTACCCCCAGACCATCGAAACACCCCATCACCTGGCCCCAGCGGGCACCCTTCCTGGGCGGCGGGCAGCCGGACACGCATGCCTGGTCGCGGTTCCACGTGCGCTACTACCCCATGACGCTGCTGCTCATCGCCTTCGAAATGGAGATGATGTTCATGTATCCCTGGGCCGTGGTCTACGTGTCAGAGGGCATCAAGGCCCTGTCCGAAATGGGCATGTTCCTCGGCATCCTCTCCATCGGCATCCTCTACGGCTGGCGCGAGGGGGCATTCAAATGGCAATGAAATGGCTGCAAAAGCAGGCCGGACGCGCGCCCTTGCCGGTGTTTCCGATCATCGGCCGCGGCGGTGAGGCGACGCTCGATGCACTGCATCTTTCTCCGGGCGTCGAGATCACAGCTTCCCCCAGACACGCCAGGGCCTTGGTGGTGCTGGGTACCGTCGAACCCTACGACCATGATGCCCTCAAGCGGGTTCACGACCAGGTGCCTGTCCCGCGGATCAGCCTCTGGTGCGGCAACACGCCGGTCCCGGAGGAGCTACGCAGCTCGGCCATCAAGACAACAGCGCCGGAAGAACTCGTGGAACGCGCCAGGGTCGCCTACCGGAAGCTGATCAGTGGCGAACATGCCGGCGACATCAACCTCTGCCTCGACGAGCCCCCGGCGCCCTGGAAGGGGCTGGGGGACGGTCACGGTGGAGAAGGCATGATGGGCGGCAAGCCCTACGGACGCCCCATGGCTATGCCGGAGGACGACCTGCGCGACGGCCTGCAGCTCGACCCGCTGGATTTCACCCTGGGTCCGTTTTCGTCCCTATTACCGCCAGGCATGAGCGCTCGCATCAAACTTCACGGTGACGTCATTGCTGACTTCGAGGTTATTTCCAAGCCCTATCCACGTACGCTCCCGGACGTGTTCTATCAAGCACAGCGACGCCCGGTACCACTGGCCGACCTGGAGCTGGCCCGTGCCGGGTATCACCTGCGCCGGTTGAGCCATGCCTTGCAAATCAACGGTCTCGGCGCCTATGCCACACGTCTGCGCCGGCGTGCCGCGCACCTGCGTCCGGACCAGCCCAAGGGCGAGCTGGCGCCGGCTTCCGTGTGGCGTTCGCTATTCAGGTCGGCCGGCGCCCATCAAGGCGTCGTGACCGGCGACAGCGTGGCGAGACTGCGCGGCTCCGCAGCCCGGGCTGCAGGTGCGAACACCGACAGTCGCAGCCAGGACCCAGCCTATACCTCCCTGGGGTTCCAGCCAGTGGTCCAACACTCTGGCACCTGTGGCGCACGCTGGAAACAGTGGCTCGACGAAGCAGACCAAGCCCTGAAGCTGGCCCTCTCCGCGCATAAGAACGAAGCCTTGAGTTCGCCGTCCCATATCGTGGAATCCCCGCTGGGACCGCTGACGAAGTCTGACCCGCCTGTGGACTGTAGCGACCTCCTGCCGTCACTGCTTGTCGGCCTGGAATGGAGCGAGGCCATGTCGGTCATCGCCAGCCTGGACCTGGCGGCTGTCGATGAGGGCGCGGCTCCCAATGAAACAGGGACTGCCGATGAAGGAGGGGCCATATCATGACGGTAGATCTTCTTCTCGGCTCCGTATGCACGGTACTCGCGGCGCTGTTCATCGGTATCTATTGTGTCGCGGCGATGGATAGCGCCGTGTATACACGTATCACCGGCGCCTATGGCCGCAATAGCCTGATGGCGCCGCTGCAGGATGCGGCGAGCCTCTGGTACGCCCCGAAAACCAGACTGAAGCACCCGATCGCGCTGCCTGGAGACTCGCTCCCGTCCTATATCTGGTATTGGCCGCCATGGGACTGGCCCTCGTGCCCTGGACCGCCGACTTCGTGCCGGTAGACCTGACCACGGGCATCGTTCTCTGGGGCGCGTTGGAGCCTTTGGCCACCGTGGTTATATTCCTGCAGGGCTGGGCCCCGAACGCCCACTTTCCGCTGATTGGCGCCTATCGATATGTCTCTCTGGGGCTGTCCTACATCCTGGTAAGCATGTTCGTATTGATCGGCGTTGCGTTGCCTGCGGAATCCCTGCAGGTCAGTGCCGTCGTCGAGTCTCAGGCGGAACTGTGGAATGTCATCCGCCAGCCGCTCGGACTACCGCTGTTCCTGCTCGTCGGGCTTGGTATCAGCTTCTGGGGCCCACTGAACTTTGCAGATTCCGACGACCTGGCGGGCGGCGCATCCTCCGAAGCATCAGGCCGGACTCGCCTGCTCTGGCAGATGGGACGCGCGGCGATGCTCGTCGCCTTCGCCGCCATCGGTGCTTCCGCCTTCCTGGGCGGTTGGCAGGGGCCGTGGCTGCCTGGCCCCGTGTGGGTGATCCTTAAGACGCTGGCCGTGCTATTCGCGCTAATCCTTCTCGGACACCATCTGCCGCGCCCGTCACCGGAACGTTTCCTGACTCTTGCCTGGGTGGTCCTGCTGCCGCTGGCCTTCGTGGACCTGGCCTGGGCCGGTGTGGAGGCCTTGTTATGAGTGCCGTCGATATCGTCTTTTTTATCAACGCCGCCATTGCCATCTACGCCGGTTGGCGCGTGTTCGTCACGGATTCCATGGTGCGCGCCTCGTTCTTCCTGCTGGTCTCGTTCCTGGCGGTGGGCGTGATCATGCTGCTGCTGGCGGCTATTTACCTCGGTGTGGCGCTGTTCTTCATGATGGCCGTGGAAATGATGGTGATGGCGCTATTCATGGTCATGTTCATGATGAATCCGGCCGGCTTGAACCCGATGAAGATGGTGCATCAGGAAAAGGTGGCCATCGGCGTGGGCGTTGTGGCTTTCGTGGCACTTGGTGCCGTCGCGCTGTTCGGTGAATTTCCCAGCCGCCCCGTGCCAGAGGGCCTGGAGCCAGTGGTTTCACTGGGTCACGAACTGCTCGGGGATTCCATGCTCGTCTTCGAATCCGCCGGCGTGACCCTGCTGGCGACGATGATCGCGGTGGTCATGCTCACCAGTCACAAAGGTCGCTACGGCGACGCGAACGAAGGTTCCCAGCCGCCGGGTCTGGAACCCGGTGGCGATCCGGCGGATAAGCCGCCCGAGGACGAGGGCGGCGGACACCACCATCATCACTGCCATTGACCTCCTGGCGCGAGGTTTGGCCGATACAGAGACAAGGAGAGCTCCATGACACTGGCTACACTCCTGATCCTTGCCGCCGCGCTGATTGGCATCGGCCTCTATGGCGCGTTCTCGCAGCAGTCCTTCGTCATGCTGATGATGGGGCTGGAACTCATCCTCAATGGCGCCATGCTGGCCGCTGTCAGTTTCTGGGCGCTGACCGGTGGCGGCGCACCCGAGGGACAGCTGTTGACCATCATCGTCATGGCGGTGATGGCGATCGAGATGGCCATGGGCTTCGCCCTGGTAATCTCCGTCTATCGCGCCAAGCAGGCTGACATGACCGAAGCCCTGGACGGATTGAAACAGTGATGCTCTGGTTGGTTCCACTTTTCCCTATCGTTGCCAGCCTGCTGCTGTATGGTTGGTGGCAACGGACATCCTCTCGCCCGGCGCTTGCGGGGTCGGCCGCCGGCGTGGTCGCGGTTACGCTCGCATTGGTGATATTCGCGGAAGCGTCAGGTTGGACAGGAACACTGACCTGGAGCGATACGCTCAGCCTGCAGATCGGCTTCACGCCGATGACGCACCTGGCGGCACTGGTCGTACCACTGGTGGCCGCGCCTATCATTTTCTACGCTGCTGTTCACGAACCGGCGCAACGCCTGGGCCGGCTCGTTGCGCTGCTGGTGGCCTTCACCGGCGCGATGGAGTTGATCATCCTCGCCCGTGATCTGCTGAGCCTATTGATTGCCTGGGAAATCGTCGGGGCTTTGTCCTGGGCGCTGATTGGCCATGACTTTAACGACCGCGGAAAAGCCCGTAACGCCTCACAGGCGTTCATGACCACCCGCACCGGCGATCTGGGCCTCTACCTGGCGGCGTTCATCGCTTTCTCACAAACCGGCAGCCTGGCCTACGCCGATCTCGCGCAAATGAGTCCGGAGGCCATGAGCCTATTTGCCGCCGGTGTCACCCTGGCGGCGCTGAGCAAATCGGCTCAGGTGCCGTTCGCGCCCTGGCTGTTCTCAGCGATGTCCGGCCCGGCGCCGGTCTCAGCCCTGCTCCATGCGGCAACCATGGTGGCCGCCGGGGTTATCCTGCTGGCGCAATTCCAGCCTATCCTGGCGAGTGTAGCCTGGCTCGGACCGCTGCTGATCGCGGCCGGTCTGACCACGGCGCTGGCCGGCGGTCTCGTGGCGGCCGCATCGCCTCACGCCAAACGTCTACTGGCAGGCTCCACATCCGCCCACTACGGGCTGATGTTTATCGCCATCGGCGCGGGCTACCCCGCAATCGCCTTGACCCACTTTGCCATGCATGCGCTGATGAAAGCGCCTCTGTTCCTGACTGCAGGTATAGCCGGCCAGAGAGCGGGCTCCTATGAACTTGGCGAAATAGCAGGCACATCACTACCCAAGGGACTTCGGCCCGCTTCCCTGGTCGCCGTACTTGCCCTTGCCGGCCTCGTACCGCTCGGCCCGGCCTGGAGTAAGGAGGCAGTCGTCACATCCGCAGGCCTGGCTGCTCCGTGGCTGGCCATTCTCGTCGCTCTCGCGGGCGGCCTCAGCGCGCTTTATGCTGCGCGCTTTCAGGGGTGTCTCTTTCCCCGTTTAGTCGACGTAAAAACAGGCCCCGACCCGGCCCACGAGTCCCACGGCGGGTTACAACGTGCGCCGATCTATTTCCTTGTCGTGCTGGTGCTCCTGAGCAGCGCAATCTGGCTGCCAGCAGTGCATAGCACGGTAGGTCAATGGCTGGTGACCGCCTTTCCATCGACCAAGCTTTGGGAGTTTGCCGTTTCCCTGCTGCTTGTGCTGGCCGGTCTTTACCTTGGCCGGCGCCTGGCCACCCGCGAGTTGACTGGCCAGTCGCAATCCGGCGCCATTCGCCGTTTCCTGACCCAATGGATGCTGCTGCCCCGGGCGGCCCGATTGTTCGTCGTAAAACCCGTCGATGGTCTGGCGAACGCGCTGGCCTCGTTTGATACACGCGTGGTCGATGCCGGTATTCGCGTAACGGCTCGCCTGACGCTCTGGCTATCCAACGTGGGCAGCCGATCGATCGAGTGGCTGTTCGACGGACTGCCTGAGGGCCTGGCCCAGCTTTCCGGCAAGGCCGGCGAGAGCACACGCCAGCTGCAGTCCGGCATGCTGCACCACTACTACAGCCTGATCGCCATTGGCATTGCCGCCATGGTTCTTATCCTGATTCTGGGCATGATCACAGGAGGATTATCTTGATTCTGACCGCCGCACTGGTCGTACCCTTACTTGGCGCATTGGCCCTCGCCCTTTGGCCCGGTTGGTCGCGATCGGCGGCGCGGGCCTTTGCGGTGGTCACCACGCTGGTACCGCTGCTGCTGATGGTTATCGCCTGGAGTCGGTTCGACACGGGCGGCAGCATGTTCCAGTTGGTCGAGGAGGTCGACTGGGTACCCTCACTGGGGATGGGGTTCCGCCTGGGCGTCGATGGCATCGCCCTGGCCGTGGCCGCCATGACGGCGCTGCTTTTCACCGGTGCCGCAGCCTATCCGGTCGACACCCGGGGTGCCGCACGCCAGTACTATGCCTGGATCCTGTTCCTGGAAATGGCCTCCCTCGGTGTGTTCCTTGCCTTGGACCTGCTGCTCTTCTACGTCTTCTTCGACCTCACCCTGGTAGGCATGTACTTCCTGATCGGCCGCTGGGGCCACGGCGAGCCCCAGTCCGCAGCGCTGAAGTTCTTCCTGTATACGCTGTTTGGCTCATTGTTCCTGCTACTGGCGATTCTCGGCCTCTACCTTTCCGCGGACCCGCTGACCTTCGACATGCGCGAGCTGATCCAACAGCAACCGCTGGCCGGCGCAGGCACGTTTGCCGGTGTGGTGATGGCCGCCTTCCTGCTGGGCTTCATCATCAAGACACCGCTGGTGCCATTCCATACCTGGCTGCCGCGGGCCCACGTGGATGCCCCAGCCCCGGCCTCCGCCATCCTGGCCGGCGTCCTGCTGAAAATGGGCACCTACGGTCTGATCAGGATTCCCTACAGCATGATGGCTGAGACCTTTGCTGCCTGGGCCTTGCCGCTCGGCATCCTCGCACTGGTCTCCATTCTCTATGGCGCCCTGGTGGCTCTGGGACAGAAGGACATCAAACAGCGCATTGCCTATACCTCGATCAACCACATGGGCTATGCGGTGCTGGGTATTGCGGCGGCAGGCGCCCTGCTCGATGGTAGCGAGACCGCCCGCTCCATGGCGCTGATCGGCGCGACGGTCGAGATGGTGGCCCACGGTCTGATCACCGGTGCGCTCTTCCTGATCGCCGGGTCCTTCTGGCAGCGTGGCGAGACCTATCGTCTGGCGGATTACGGAGGTCTCTCCGGACGAACGCCTAAACTGGCCGGGATGACCACCGTGGCAGCCTTCGCCAGCCTGGGCCTTCCCGGGTTGGCCGGGTTCGTCGCCGAGTTCCATATTTTCGTGGGGACATTCGGCGTGTATCCATGGCTGGCTGCTATCGGGCTGCTGGGCATCCTGATTACGGCCGCGCTGTTCCTGCGGATGTTGCAGTCGTTGTTCTTCGGCCAACTGCCCGAACGCTGGAATACGATGGCTGACCTGAAGACCAGCGAAATCGCCGTCTTGGGCGTATTCATGGTGCTGGTCGTCTTGATCGGCGTCTATCCGGCGTTCCTGCTCGACATCATCAATACATCCGCGCGCTGGCTCGTGGGAGGCGGCTGATGCCTGTCGCTGATCTCTTGCCGGAACTGGTCCTGCTGATCGGCGCCGCTGTCATCATCGTCACGGCGGCTTTCCTGCCCCATCGTCTGCATGGGCTTTGCGCCCTGCTGGCAACTGGCGTACTGGTCGCCAGCGCGGGGCTGGTGGTGACCGGCTGGTCGAGGCCAGACCACCTGACATTTGCCGGCGTCTGGGCACTGGATGGTGCAGCCCGGTTCGCCAAGCTGCTGATTATCTCTAGCGGCGTTGCCTCGGCGGCACTTTCTCCCCACTGGATGGCCACGGACCGCCGACACGGGGAATATTACGGCCTCCTGCTATTCGCGGTGCTGGGCGCGATCATGATGGCATCGGCCGCCGACACCATGGAACTCGTCGTGGGTGTCCTGCTGTCTTCGGTGACGGGATATGCACTGGTGGGCTATCACCGGCAGTGGAGCCCGGCGCAGGAAGCCGCCATGAAGTATTTCCTGGTGGGCGCGCTGGCCAACGCGCTGCTGGTGATTGGTGTCGTTCTATTGTTTGGTCTGACGGGGGCCACCGGCTATACCGAAATGGCTGGCCGATTGGCAGAGAATCCCGACCCCTGGGTGGTGATCACTGCGCTGGTGCTCATCCTGATCGGGCTTGGGTTCAAGTTAGGTGCCAGCCCTGCACACATGTGGATGCCCGATGTGGCCCAGGGGGCGCCTGCGCCGGTCGCTGCGCTGGTCACGGTGATTACCAAGGTGGGTGCCGCCGTCGCCCTCGCCCGCCTGGCAGCCGTTCTGCCGGAAGCCATTCCCTGGCGTTGGGCGATCGCACTGATGGCGGTAGTGACGATGACCTGGGGTAACCTGGCAGCGCTCTGGCAATCGAATCTCAGACGGCTTCTGGGATGGTCGGCCATCTCCCAGTCGGGCTACGCGCTGGTCGCAATCGCTGTTCTGGGAGCGACTGAACAGGCATTGCCGGCCCTCATGGTCATCCTGACCGCCTACGCCATCGCCAACCTGGCCGCCTTCTCGGTTGTGACCCACCTACGCGGCCGGACCGAACTTGCTGACTACCGCGGCCTTGCTCAACAGCGGCCTTGGGCGGCGGCCGTACTTATCCTGGCGCTGCTCTCGTTTCTGGGTCTACCACCGCTCGTAGGGTTCTTTGGCAAGCTTCTCGTATTCGGGGCCGCTATTGATGGCGGTTATACCTGGCTAGCGGTGGCAGCAGTGATCAACACCGTGGTATCCCTGTTCTATTACCTTCGGGTGATCGCGCCAATGGTATTTGGCACGCCGGAAGATACGTCTGCTCAACTGGGTTGGCCGTCAGCGGTCACCATGGTGATCACCGGCCTAATGGTGGTGTTTCTGGGCCTGGGAATCGAAAGCCTGATAGGACTCGCCCGAGACGGAACCCTTCTCCTGCTTCGTTAACGGGGAGCGGCGAAAACCTCGGTCCAATAGCGCGGGTAGTCTGCATTCTCCGATTCCACTCGTGCTGCACCGAACTCGGTGAACCTCGGGTTCATAATATTGGCGCAATGTCCGGCGCTGGACAGCCAGCCGGCAGTCACCTCGTCCGGCGACGCATAGCCGCCAGCGATATTTTCTCCAACCGCACTCCAGGCGTACCCAGCCGCCTCAACTCGATCGGAGACGCCCAATCCGTTGGAGCCGGTATGGCTGATGAAATTGTTGGTCGCCATGTCTTCGCTGTGAGTCGAGGCCGCCTGCTCCAGGCCGCAAGAATAGGTTAGAGAACCGGCTGCAGCGTAGCTCTGATCACCGCACATCCGCGCCTCCGAACGGGCCGCATTCACCAACCTCAACAGTTCCGCCTGGTATGCTTCCGGTTCGCAGTTACCGTCAGGCCCGTTGGCGCTTCCGCCCTCATCTGCCGATCCACTGGCGTCCTGGTTTTCTTCAGCAACAGAAGCAACGTCGCCCCCGTCAGAGCCACCACAGCCTGCCAATAATCCCGCGAAGAACAACACCGATACCGTGGGCAACATCGAGCGCATCATTTCACCTGTACTTGGGTCGGGGAGGACAATAGTGGTTCGGGCCCAAAATATAGCGCAAACACGAAGAATGTACTTCTGTCGGCGTTGCAGACCCTTTGTTGGGCCACGTTGCATGACAGACACTCTATTTCGAGCCAAACCACCGAGCATAAGAAAAGGGTACCGGCAACCGGCACCCTTTCCTGACTTTAGACTTGCTGTCGGCCGTTCGCTGAAAACGCCTTTTTCATGCGGTCGATGGCCGACGGGTTGCGACCCCGTGATCAGAACATATAGTTCAGACCCACACGGGCGGTGTCGAAATCGGGCCCATCGTTGGTGACCTGACCATTGAAATCATCTTCATCGATGTCGACGTTGTAACGGTCATATTCAGCGTACGCGGTCAGACTCTCCGTAACACGGAAGTCCACACCGGCACCCACTACGGGGCTGACCTCATCATAGGTTTCATCTTCATCGAAGGCATCCACGTCATAGGAGTAGACGAAGGCACCTGCCTTACCGTAGATACCAAAGCTCTCAGTCAATGGAAAACGGCCTTTCGCGGAAAGGGCCAAGCCCTTCAGATCACCGTTGACCTCATCGTCTTCGCCAAACTCGCCGAAATCGAGGTAATCCCCTTCCAGTGCGAAGTACTGGTTGAACTGGTAACCCACTGTGCCGGCGAATAGGTCGTTTTCATCGTCGAATTCGCCACCGTGGGATTTGAAGCCACCGTAACTCCCCCCGATGTACAACCCTGAGTTATCACGCTCCTGCGCCATGACCGCCGGCGCGGTGAACACTGCTGCACTGAAAAGCGTGACACATGCAAGATTAGCCTTATGGTTCATAACGATTCTTACCCCGTAGGTTTCGTCCATGGAATCTACCCGGCATATCCCGTTGGATAACAATTCCGAGCGATGTGAATTCACGGTACCGGAACTCACGGAGCGTATGGGTTAAAACGGGAATACGTTTTATTAATCATCACGTTAGATTAATTAAGCGCCATCTTTCGGGTATTGGGTGGCAAGCGATGTGTAAAAACCGCCGTCAGACGCCCCAAGGCTGTCTAGAATGAAATAATACCCGGCAGGAAAGACGATATTGAAAGGCTAACCGTTGGAGAATGCCATGCTCCGCCTGTTTGTCGGCCTGGAACTACCGAACAGTATCAAGCACCAACTCGCCACCCTGCGCACCGAGATATCGGGCGCCAAGTGGCAGACGCCGGAACAGATGCACCTCACCCTCTGCTTCATCGGCAATGTGGATGACGAGCGTCTGGATGCCATCTATGACGCACTCTATGGCGCTACCGTGGAGCCCTTCACCCTGGCCGTAGACAGGCTGGGCATGTTCGGCTCGCGGATGCATCCCAAGACGCTCTGGGCGGGTGTGTCACCGGAAGCACCGGTGGTGCAGCTGCATGAGGATATCGTTCGATGTCTGGCAGGCATCGGTCTGGAACCCTGGGAGAATGCCTACCGACCGCATATCACCCTCGCCCGATTCCGCCGCCGGCGTTCGCGTCAACTGGTGGTCCGGCAGGACAAGAAGGTGGAATCCCCCGCCATTAACCAGTTTCTCTCGCAGAACGACAATCTCGAATTGCCCGAATTCCAGGTGAGTCATATCAGTCTGTTTAGTAGCACCCAGCGGCCTGAAGGCTCCCATTACCAGATTATCGGCCGCTTCCCTTCCGACGGACCAAACGATCCGCTGAAGTGAGCATCTTCCAATCCGGCATCATTCCAGGCGGAGCATGCGTGCCAGGTTGTCGCGCATGGCCTCAGCAACCTCACGTCCGGCCAGGCCTTCGGCGACGCGGATTTTCTTGTCGCCAGACTTGACGTCCAAGTGAAAGAACTCGGTCATCCGATGGCCCTGGGTCATCGAGCCGGCATTCGTCAGCACCAGTTGATCCCGGCTCTGCAGCGCGCCCTGACGCTTCCATAACGCCAATCCACACCAATAGCGAACCGTCTGCACCCGGTTGTTCGCCACCTTTGCTTCGAGGGAGCGCCCGGCCATAAATAACGCACCAACCGCCATGGGGAACCCAAACAACCCGAACACAAGAGACATCAGGTACAGCATGACGCCTTCCTCAGCCGCAGCGATAAACAGCCCAACCGACCCGCCGGAAAATGCAATGCCGGCAACAAGCAGGGCCAGGGTCATCCCAGGGTTACGTCCTGCACGACTGCGGATGAGCATACCCGCACCAAAGGGCTCCACATCGATTTGCTCGGCAGCCGCACTGGCCGCTTCAACCTCGGCCTTGCGCGCCGCACGTTCAATGTGCTCCTTCGGCAAGGTCACGACAGAGGTATTCGTGCCGCGCTCAACCGGAACCTGGTAGGTGCGTTCCAGCGGCACCGGTTTCTGGGGGCCATCGATAATGACGCGCCAGAGCACCCGGTTGCGGCCTGAGGCATCCGTCGCCGGAAGATCCGTCGGCGGACAGAAGCAGAAGCTGACCACGGCGCCGGTGCCTTCGTTATAGGCATGGGGCGTCTGCTGCTCCTGCCAGATAATGGATTCGCTCCTTCTGCTATTCTTACCGGAACTGGTGCGCACACGCACGCATTGCAGGGTTACCTGCCAGGGCACATCCACGTCAGGTCGCGACAGACGGATACGACCGCCGATATCGCCGCCCACTTGGCCGGGACTGGGATCGAGGACCAGCGGCACCGGGCCGTAATAACGCCAATTGCGGCGCGTGGTCCAGGCCATGCGCGCCAGCCAGAGACCTGCCAGTGGAAATACCAGCACCAACAGGACCAGCCAATTGTCCTGGTCGACTTCCTTGGGGATGGCCAACACGCCGGGCAGGCTCATACCAAGGAACATGATGGCCATAAAGGCGAATAACCAGTGGCCATGGCGTTCAGACGAGAAAATGACGTCCTCCCCGTTCACCTTACCCCGATTGCGGATTCGGCCTAACAGCATGATGCCGACACCGACGGCCACGAACAGGCCACCGAAAAGCACGGTAAAAAACAGCTTGTCGCAACGGAGCTCCCGCACCAGTAGGCTCTGGGCCGGATCGTTGGGGTTCACCCAGATATTGACCGGCCCCTGCTGCCCTGCCCGTTTCATGCGGTAGACGAGATTGGAGTGGTAGTCACCGATATTGTCGCTGCCAGTGTCGTACCCCGCCCGATCACCCATATAGTCGCGCCCGTTGAACCGGTAGCGATAACGAGTCTCTACCGACCAGGTCGTACTGTCATCGCCGTAATGGGTACGCAGTTCGATATGTTCGAGAGTCGCCGGCACCCGTTGCCAGCCGGCGCTGGTGAAATGCTCATACAGGGTCGATAGCGGACTGAACACGATAACGGCGAGACCCGCCAGCAGGAATGCCAGCCCGAATAGGTTCAGTGCCAGCCGTCCTTTCTTCTTCTGGCGTTCGTCCTCGTTTCCTTCCCCGTGTGAAAGGCCACTCTTTCCGCTGTTTTTGACCGTACTATCCATCCAGTGCCTGTCCATGTTTTGGTTGTTTTACGGACAGAGTCTAGCGGCTAGTGGTGGAGATATGTGTAGCAAAATGTTGATGAAGGAATGGGCGGAACGCATCCATACCGGCCGCTGCCGACGTCACGTCCGGACGGATGCCCCTACGAAAACCCGGTAGGATCGTATCGCCCGTTGCCACAAACGGCTCAAGCAACTCAAGGTTTCCGCTGATCAGGTGGACAGGCACATCGCGGCTGGTATTGTCTCCGGTCACTAACGGTGCCGCCTGGTGATCACCCAACAAGACCAGCAACGCATTGTCGTCGAGATGACGGACAGCGTAGTCCGCGGCGACGGCCAACGCGTAGTCCACGGCCTGGATGTAGTGCTGGCGCACGCGCTCCGGATCCCGCCACAGGCTGGCCGGCGTCTCGCCGGCATCGCGCCAGGATTCGAACACCTCGCCGCTGCCGATCCGCTGCCAGTCGTCCAGTACCGGCAGGATGGGTACCCAGGGCGCATGGCTACTGATCAGCGCCAATTCAGCAAACACGGGCCCCTTCGCAGGCTTCCGCACCTGCCGCTCGAACCAGGACCAGGTGTATTGGTCGGGCATGGTCACCCAGTTCAGTGGCGGTCCGGTGTAGCCCATACGACCGGCGTCGTAGATGCGGCTGTAGCGCAGTTGACGACCTTCCGGCCAGGGCTTGGTAATGGCGGGCATCACCGCCACGGCGTCATGCCCGGTCTGGCGGAAATCGTCGATCAGGGTGGGATAGTTGCTGGAAAGGAGAATCTCGTAATCCAACTGACTGTCCACCCAAAGTCCGCTAAGCAACGTGGCGTGCGCCAGCCAGGACTGCCCGCCTTGAACCGGTGAACGCAGGCGACCGCTGACCACGTGCAACCCAGCCTTTGCAAAGGCGCTATCCATGGCCGCGAGCCGCTTATTTAGCACGTCACGGTAACGCGGGTCGGTCAGTGTCGAAACACCGTAGGACTCGATAAACCCCAGCATCACATCATGACCGTCCAGGCGATCCAATGCCACCGGACCGCCCTGCAGATCGACCGCCTGCGGCGAGCCCACCCGCTGATCGAAAGTTTGCGTTGCCTCGTGGGTTTCCATGGCCAGAGTGATCTGCCGCACCAGCAGCTCGCCACCGCCCAGCGTTACCGGAACCGCGTTGACCGGTACCAGGACAAGCCCGACAGCAGCACCGCCAAGCACAGCCCAGGCATGCTTCAAGGGCGGCGGGCGACGCATGACCCGGACCAGGAGCGTCCGCACCAGCCAGGCCGCCCCAATCACCCAACCGACTATCAGGACACCCACAAGAACGGTGAGCGCGATGCCAAGATTGGTCACCATCAGGTTGAGGCTCTTCTGCAAAAGTCCTGCATCCAGGTAGAGATTCAGCGGGCGCCCCAGGGTTTGCAGCAGCAAGGCGCTGGCAATGGCGAGGAGGGTTAGGGTCGCGTAGGCCGCGCCGACCACCCAGGCCAGCCGATGGCTCCAACGGCTACTCGGAATCAACGCGAATAGCCCGACGAGCACCAGGGCCTCAAGCGCAACCCAAGGTAGCCGTCCCGCACCCGGCAACTGCAAACCGATGAAAAGGGCATTCAGGACGAATAAGATGGTCAGGACACGCAACGCGGACATCCTATCGATGGAGAGGTTTCTACAGAATACGTTGGCAGAGTCAGGCGGGATTCACAAAGGCTGGATCATCAGGCACTGATGGGCGCGATGCGAAACTCTATGATCGGCTGGGTGATCTCCAGCGTCTCAGCGAGCCGCGCGGCGCTGGTTTCGTCGATTGAACACAGCACCATCTTGTGTCGGCGCACCTGCTTCTCCGCATAGACCCGGTAGCTGAAGTTGGCGATGCTGAACCCATGCCGCTCGATCAGCTCCCGGACCAGGGTTTCATTCATGTCCGCCCCATAGGCGAACTGCACATCGAAGTGATAGAACACCTGCGTCGGCATCCGGCTCTCCACCCAACGAAACAGCGCAAGGACCATCACTGCCATTACCAGCGACAACACCAACGGGTAGTAGAAGCCGATACCCGCGAGTATGCCGATAGAAGAGGTTATCCAGATGGATGCGGCCGTGGTGAGTCCACGAACCGTCAGCCCCTCCTTGACGATCACCCCCGCGCCGAGGAAGCCGATACCGGTCATGATGCCCTGAGCCATGCGAGTCGGGTCGAGGCGGACGCCGTCCATGGAATCGGGTACCCAGTAGGATTCGTAGACGGTAACCAGCATCAGCAGGCTGGAGGCGAGACAAACGAGTGTGTGTGTTCTGAAGCCTGCAGGCCGACCGTGGAATGAGCGCTCGTAGCCAACGATGGCACCAGCCGCCAATGCGACCAGCAGACGTAATGCAATTTCCAGTTGGTCTCCGCTCAATCCACTCTCTCCCTGATGACCTATCCCTGAATTTCAGAGTAGCAAAGAAAAAGACCATCGAAGCGTTCACCCTGTAGCAGGATACCGAGGTACGGGAGTACGCTGGTGATTATCGAGCCAGGACTATTCCGAACCGGCTATTGGCATCTACACAAGGAGAAAGTGCTATGTTTCTATCGGTACAGATCAGCCATTACCCGCTCAAGGACGATTACAAACCGAGTATCAAGGAAGTGATCCAACGGCTCTCGAAGAGTGGCCTTGAGGTTTACCCCAACCAGATGAGCACACAGGTTTTCGGGGAATTCGATCAAGTGATGCAGGTGCTGTCCGATACCATGAAGTGGTCTTTCGAGGCACATGGGAAGGCGGTGTTTACGGTTAATTTCCTGGAGGGTGATCGGCGGCCCAAGCGCTAAGGCCAGTTCATACCGTTAATACGCTTGCGTCAAACTGCCCTGCGCGGACCGCGGTATGGTTCGTACCCCGCCGATCATAGGCTGAAGCACTTCTATTGCGGGTTCAAGTCGACGTCGATTTCAGTTCCAGATTCCCCACTCTGGACAACGTTGAGCTGCCAGCCCTGGCGCTCACAGATCAGTTGGACGATTAGTAGTCCAAAACTGCTTTCCTGAAAGCTGCTTCTGGAAGTCAGAACCGGCTGGGTAAGGCGTTCAGTAATATGATGGGGAAGACCATCACCGTAATCGCGGATACGCAAGCGCCCAGGGAAGGTTTCGATGTCTACGCCATACCGTGTGTGTTTCAGCGCATTCAACAGGAGATTTCGCAGTAGCATCCGCAATAGCGCCGGGTCGGTCGTGACGGTCTGATCGGGCTGTTTGGGAACAAATCGGAGTCTCTCCCGGTAATCGCCCTGGCTACTCTCCAGTTCTTCAAGCGTATCCTCGATGCTGTTGTTCAAGCTCAGTTTTCGGTACTCGTCGCTATCGATACTGCCCCGCGCCAGTTTCAGCAGGATATCCACATCGCTGTGCATACCATCCGTCGCACGTCGGATGCGACCGAGGGTACGGCGATCCGCCTCGGAAAGCGTGCCCCGTTTTTCGATTATATCCAGCGCCCCCGTCATCACGGCCAGCGGTGTCCGCAATTCGTGACTGGCCAGTTTGACGAATGACTTCTCGCGTTCGACGAACGCCTCGATGGCATCCAGGAACCGGTTGAACGCATTGGCAATATCGGCAAATTCCGTGTCGGCATAGCGTGTATCCAGCCGACGCATGGATTTGGCAGGTTCAGTCGCCTGGATCTGCGATGTAAGCCTGTGCAATGGATTGACCAGGTGCTTGGCACTCAGTCTGGAAATGACGAAACCGACAACCGCCATACCCAGGAGCACGCCAAGCACCGTCAGTTGCGACAGCAGCTCCTGATCTTCCATGATGGAGATGTCCTGCGACAGGTACAGGCGTCCGGCCGGCTCATCGACGTCCCGAA
This sequence comes from Marinobacter nanhaiticus D15-8W, assembly GCF_036511935.1. Lineage (NCBI taxonomy): Bacteria > Pseudomonadati > Pseudomonadota > Gammaproteobacteria > Pseudomonadales > Marinobacteraceae > Marinobacter > Marinobacter nanhaiticus. The sequence continues at coordinate 3,632,476 of NZ_AP028878.1, forward strand.
CCAGTACGAGGTAGGTGGCATCGGGAAGTTCGAGCTCAGCTGAGTACGGTACCGGTTTGTCGCGCAAATAGTCCGGCAGTAGTGCCTCACTCTCTCCTTCTGGCAGATAAAACGCACGCAGTCGCGCAGTACGCCAACTCTGGGAAACAGGGCGCTCGATCTGGTTAAGGAAAAAGGCCTGTTCCTCCGTTAGCTCGAGGTTGAGGATGGTGTCTTCCATATCTTCGTAGAAGAGCTCGATGGCGACGATGGATAGCAGCGCTGTCACCAGGCTGACACCGAACAGGTACCGAAAAAGGCGCCGTGCGAGGGATTGTTTCACCTTGCGGATAGTTCCTCTTCGGTGGGTGGATCGAGCCGGTACCCCCGTCCATACACCGTTTTGATGAGGCCATGGCCGAGCGACTTTTGCAGGGCCTGGCGCAACGAGTAGATATGGGTACGCAGCGTGTGCCCCTCTTCACCGGAGCTGTCACCCCAGATGGACTCGTTCAATACCTCATGTCCGAGGAAATTCGGGTAGGCCCGTATCAGCAACTCGAACAAACGGGCCGGTATACCCGTCAGCTCAGCCTTGAGGCCATTCAGCTCGACCTGGAGCGTCCCGGGATCGAAATGAACCGGACCGGCCTGCAGGCCGGGGGTTCGTGGCCTGAACCGTCGGTGCAACGCCTCGATCCGCAGTTGAAGTTCGCGCAGTTCGAAGGGCTTCACCAGGTAGTCATCGGCACCGCACGTGAACCCTCGCTCCTTGTCGGCGATGGCTCCCCTGGCCGTCATCAGGATAATAGGTGTGGCGCATTGCAGGTCCCGCCGTATTCGCTCACAGATATCAAAGCCGGAAACGCCCGGTAGCATGAGATCGAGCACGATAACGTCATACTGATTGGTCGCCAGCAGGTGCAGCGCGGTCAGGCCGTCCGCGGCAAAATCGAGTGCATATCGCTCCTCACCGAGAAACTCAAAAAGGTTCTCGGCAAGATCAACCTGGTCTTCCACCACCAGTATCCGTAACGGGCCTGTCGTTTCAGGGTAAGCACCGGCACTATGGGTCATGTATTCATCCCTCCGTTCGGCTCATCTGTTCACCAAACTGGAGCAGCACGTAACGCCGGTTTTCCGTGGCCACCTGAGTGGACGCCGGTAATTGTTGGAGGACAACCGGTTCCTCCTGTTTTGGCACTGCAAGAAAGTACCGCTGGAACTGACCGCTTTCGCGCATACGCAATACGTCATCTAGCGAGGCTTGTACCGCATTTCCACGGGAATAGAACCCCGCGGAAAACGGCAAGTCATCGAGGTAAAAGAGTTGGCTATCGCCCGGGCGGCTTTGCGAGGCGTAATACTCCGCAATCACCTGCTCTGTTTTCAGTGCCGCCTGGCTCGCTGTCATGATGATAGCAAATACCGTTGTCAGGAAGGGAACAGCAACCATGGCCGGAAACGCGAGCTTGTCGGCTTCGCGGCGTCTCCGCTCATAGAACGCGATGCCATTGGCCATGACGATGGCCGAAAACGGTAACGAGGGCAGCACATAGGTCCACAGCGTGTTACTGGCCATCGTAAAGAACAGCAGAGGCGCCAGCGCGGAGAGCACGATGAACTGCATGTATTTGTCGAAATCCAGGAACTTGCACAGTGTCCGGCGGTAACCCTTGACCAACCCCGCCAGCAAGCCGACCGCCACGATAATTCCCCAGGGAAATGAAGCCCATAACCAGAAGACCCAAATCATCCCTTTGGGGCGCACATGGGCGCTACCATACATATCGCCCGCCCAGCCCGGATCGATAAAGCGTTTGATGTGCTCGCCCACGATGAAGTAGTCCAGAAATCCGGGCGTCTTGAATTCCGCCGCGATGTACCAGGGCAGAACGAGCGCCAGGGTCAGCAGGGTGCCACGGAACCATGGCAGGTCGCGCAGATGGAAATACCAGCGACAGCGAAAGACACTCCACAACGCAACCGGGAGGCCGACCAGCACCACCGCGAGAGGCCCTTTCGCAAGCATACCGATGACCAGCCCAACGAAGAACAACCAGCGCCACACAGCGCCCCGTTGGGCCACCACCATCCCGAAGCTGACCAGGCTCAAGGTTGTCCCCAGCGCGAGGAACGGATCGGTCATCACCGCACCCGCACTGATATAGGTAAGCGCCATGGTGGACAGGATCAGCGCGGACCAGCGCGCAATTCTCTCGTTATACGCAACCAGCGCATAACGCCAGGTCAGCCAGACGATGGCAACGATACAAAGCCAGGAGGGCAGCCGCAGGGCAAACTCATTAAGCCCAAACAGCTTGATGGCCCCAGCTTGTGCCCAGAACGACAACGGCGGTTTTCCCCAGAAAGGCACACCAGCTTCAAACCACGGCGTGATCCAGTCGTTCGTTTCCACCATTAACCGGGCAATCTCGGCGTAGCGAGGCTCTGTCGTGTCCACGAAAGGGAAGATGGCCATGCTCAGCAGACGGCTGGCCAGAATCGCAACCAGAACGGCAACCCATGTACCGGGTCGTCTAGCCCAGCTCGACATACTGCAGCTCCTCGCGCCTGGTTCTCTGAGACGAGCCAGCGACCGCCGTGTTTTCGATAATGTCCCGCGTGAGGTAGATCGGTCGTTGTTTTGATTCGACGTACGTCTTGCCGACGTATTCACCCACGATCCCGATGCCAAGAAGCTGGATGCCGCCCAGGAAGGTGATGATGGCTACCAGTGACGGATAACCGCTCGTGATATCCCCCAGGATCGTGGCCTTGACCACGATCCAGAGCCCGAACACCGCTCCCAGCGTGGCGGCAATCAGCCCGGTTGCGGTAGCCCACCGCAGGGGCGCGGCGGAAAATGAGGTGAGCCCCTCCAGCGCAAGTCCAAGCAAACCGAGGAAGTCCCACTTGGTGGTTCCCGCGGCTCGCGGCTCCCGGTCATAGGGAACAACCACGGTCGGCATACCAACCCAGGCAAACAACCCTTTCATATAGCGATTACGTTCGTTCAGGCTAAGCAGGGCGTTGACCGCCCGACGACTCATCAGCCGGAAGTCACCGGTGTCTACCGGAATCGGGGAGCGGCAGGCACGGTTGAGCAAGCGATAGAACATGTATGCGCTGAAACGTTTGAACCAACCTTCCCCTCGCCGCGAACGACGCTGCATGAGCACGACATCGACGCCCTCTCGCCAGCGCGCCACCATATCCGGAACCAGTTCAGGCGGATCCTGCAGGTCTGCGTCCATAATGAGCACGCCCTCACCTCTCGCATGCTCCAGGCCTGCGGTGAGCGCTGCTTCCTTGCCGAAGTTGCGGCTCAACCGGACCAGGCGAATCCGTTTTTCGCGGCGAATCGTGTCGATGAGAAATTCCGCGCTCCCGTCATCGCTGCCATCGTCCACAAATACCAGCTCCCAGCTCATCTCCAGATTGGAGACGACGGGCAGCAGACGTTCCAGCAGCAGCGGCAGCATCGCGCGCTCATTGAAGAACGGAATTACGATCGACAGCAGGCTTTTGGAACGGGCCAGGTGTGGATGGGGATGCACTTTATTCATGGAAACAAACCTCAATCGTTGAACACGAGCCTCTCGTATAGGAGGTAGTTCATTCCGGTAACCAACGCTGTCGTCACAACCTGTGCGGGTATGACATCGAGCCCCAGCAAGTGGTGGAGCACTGCGAACACGCCAAGATTGGCCAGCCAGCTTGCAGCGCATGCGTTCAGATAAAGCCAAAGGGCTCGTCCATGGGGCGCATCGCTGCGAAAGGTCACCCGACGCTGCAATCCGTAATTGATTGCTGCTCCGGTCACAGCACCTGCCGTCGTTGCCCATATCGCACTTACACCGGTCTGGATGAGCAGTGCCATCGTTGCCCAGTGCATCGCTGTGGAAAAACCGCCACAACATGCAAAACGCACTACGCGGTAGATGGCAGGTCCCTGCCCCGGAATCTCAATTCTCATGGCCGACACCTTAACGAAGGGGTGGTGAGGCGGGTGTTCAGGAAATGTCAGAAAAAGATCAAACCGCGCCCAATCAGGCCGTCAATGGTAAAAATCAGGTTCATGGCGGATTAGCGTGACGTGGAGCCGGGAGTCCTCCGCACCAGTCGTAAGACCATGGGCACCTTCGGCGCCTCAGAAGCTGAAACATCTGCTACATGCTCGAGTTAGCTGGAAAATGTAGCCGACGCTTCAGCTTCGGAGCAGCCCGCCGGGCTGCCCATTCGCGGAATGCTTTGCGTTACGCGGGTCCCCGCTAAAGTGCGATGAACTGAAAATTATCGGGCACAGGCCGATGGGGTCGACAATCCGGGTCAGCCGCGCTGGGGAATCCAGCGCCCGGGTTTGGGTGTATAGAACTGTCGCTTCCGCTCGGGTGCGGTACAGTCCTCCGCCTGCTGCTCGGGGCCCAGCAACAGCCAGCGTTCTCCGTGCGCCACACCCAGATCCACTGCACCTGCCTGGGTGAAACAGTTCAAAGGTTTGTCTTTCGAGACCAGAACGAACCGCTGTTGTCCTTCGGTCATCCATTGCCAGGCGTTGCGTTCATCCTGTTCGTACTCGGCTCCAAACCCGAAATGCGTGATGTCGAGTCGTGAAAACAGAATGTACTGCTCCCTGAAGTCGATAATGCCCAGGGAGGCGTCCGGTCCAAGCCTTGCTTCTGCAGCAGCGAGTATATTGCGAGGGGTGCGTAGCGGTTCGAGCAAGGTGTAGCCCCACGTCGAGTACAGCAACCAGGTCACCATCAGCGCTGCGAACAGCCGCTCCAACGGGGGCCGTCGCCAGAGTATGGCTAGCGCCAAGGCCCATACGACGCCCACCGTAGCGACAAAAAGACCAGCCGCGTGGAGTGCGCCCGAATCCTGGCTGTAGCGGGCCACTTTTGTCACCAATGCGGGATAGTTATTCCAGGCGAGGACACCCACGACGACCAGCGCAAGCGACAATAGTAGTTGAATGGCGGTTATTACCGGCGAGAACCATCGCGCTGGCTCACGGGCATCGGTGATCGCCGCGAGCGCCAGGGCGAACATGGGCAAGGCCGGTAGAACGTAGACGCCACGCTTACCCGGACTCAGACTGAAAAAGACGATAACCAGCGCTACCCACGCCAGTAGCACCACCACCTCCGGGTACCGTCGAAGCGACTCGCGCGTCGATCGCAGGTGCGCCAAAAAAAGCAGCGGCAGGGGGAACCAGAGCGCTGGAATAACGTTGACGATAAAGTAGTACCAGGGCTGGATATGCCCCCAGGAATCGGCGTAACGCTCACCGGTCTGCTTGAACAGGATATTGTCCCGGTAGGCAATGGCCTCCGGCGTGTTCACCGCGTCCACATACAGCATCATCGGTATCACCCAGACTGCAGCGACAGCCAACATAACCACCGGTCCGAGTGCTGCCCGCCAACGCAAGCTCTTTTCGAAGCCCCCCTGTTGCCGCCAACGGATAAACAGCAGGGGCAGCATCATGAGCGCGGGGAGAAAACCAACCCCCTTGGTGATGATGCCTAAACCCATGAAACCCCAGGCCGAGAAATACCATCCCCAGGCCGGGCCCGCGAAAAAATGACGGACCAGCCCGTAGCAGCCGAGCGTGATCCAACACGCCACCATGGCGTCGATCTGGGCGGACTTGGCCTGCATCAGGAACTGGGGCGCCAGCATCAGAAGAAATGCGGCGAGAACGGCGACCCGCTGGTTCCACAGTCGACACCCGAGATCGTAGACCGCGACCAGCGTGATCAACCCGCAGATCGCGTTGGGCAGCAGGAAAGCAAGCTTCAGATTGCCCGTCAGCCAATACACGGCGGCAATAGTCCACATGAAGACCGGCGGTTTATCCGGGTAGAACTCTCCGCCCCGCATGGGAATCAGCCATTGGCCTGAGTCGACCATCTCCCGGGCAATTTCCGCAAATCGCGGCTCATCGGCTGGCCAGGGCGAGCGCAGGCCAATGCCTACAAAAATAAGCACGCTGGCGACCGCCAGCAGGAGCACCAATAGCCGCTGCTGGGACAGTTTCAGTGCTTGGTGCTGCATAGCGCCGGAGATCGGGTGAGACGACATAAACTCAGGAATCCTCGGACAGCGGGGTGGTTAGCAGACGATTGCGGTGCTGTTGCAGCAGATAGCCCCCCAGGAGCGATGCGACGATGAACAGGGCCACGCTCAGGGCGAACTGGTAGTGATCGGCGTTACCAATGCCGGCGCCCGCCAGTGCGAACACCAGCATCTGCGGCAGGTAACCGAGTCCACTCCCCATCAGAAAAGGTAAAAACCGGATGTGAGAGCACCCGGCAATGAGATTGGTCGCCAGGTTGCTGCCTATCGGCAGCAAGCGGACGACCAGGATCTTGGTCATCGTCTTTTGCTGAAAGAGACGGTCGAAGCGCTCCATCCGCTGACCGAAGCGGTCCGCCAGCGAGCGTTGCAGAAGAATGCGCGCAACGAAGAAGCAAAGGGTCGCTCCGAGCACGGTTACGGCGGTTGAGATCACCGTGCCATACACCGGAGAGAGGGCAAATCCGAGAACAAAGGCCAGCAGTTGTCGCGGCCCACCCAGCGCCGTATACAGCGTCCCTGCCCCCATCACAGCAACAAGACCAGAAAGGCCCCTCGCCTGTATGAAGCCCGCAACCTGCTTTTCATCGGAGAGGAAATCCAGCCAGCCTTGCCTGACGGCAATCAACGCCAGACCGCCCATTACGGCGAACGCCAGCCATCGGGGCCAGTTGCGCATATTAACCAGGCCCCATATCCCGTGGCTCCACGATCTGGGCAACACGCGTTCGGTGTAGCAGCCACATCACACCCGCCAGATCAATCAGGCCGGCCCACGCCCGATTCCAGACATTGTATTTGGAGTTCCCCCGGGTTCGGTCGCGATGGTTAACCTGGACGATTTCGATATCGCCGCCGATGCCTTTCACCAGCGCCGGGATAAACCGGTGACCGTGGTTAAACCAGGGCAGTTTGAGGAATGTCGACTTCGGGAAGAGCTTCAGACCGCAGCCGGTATCCGGTACGCCATCTTTCAACAGCGCACTGCGAATCCGGTTGGCCAGCCGTGACTGGAATCGCTTCCATGCGGTGTCCTTGCGCTTGTGCCTGAAACCTGCAATACAGAAATCCTTACCCTGAAGGTTGGCGGCTTGGCTCAAGAGGGTCGGAATATCGGCAGGATCGTTCTGGCCGTCGCCATCCATCGTGACGATCAGTTCGCCCCGAGCGGCACGGATGCCGGTCTGTATCGCGCCACTCTGCCCAATGCTCTGCGCATGCCGGACAACCTGTATGGCGCACCCGGCCTCTCTGGCTGCCACTAGCGCTGCACCCGACGTGAGATCGTTACTCCCATCGTCGACAACGACAATTTCGAAGTTTGTATGCTCGCGCAGTATCCGATGGGTTTCAGCGATGAGCGGGCCGATACTGCCCTGTTCGTCTTTGGCAGGAATAACGACGGAAACGGATGGGCATGAATCCATAACGAGCGACCAGAGATTAGTTAATACCGCCTATAGGAGTAGCGCAGAAAAACATCACATCTGGCCTGGGTACGACACTCAATTGCTGGCCACTTATAAGTTTAGGACAGCCCTAAATTTATGGCCAAAAGGACCCGTCGACGGCGCCAAGAACGAAAGTCTCTGCGTTCACAGCCGCAAAGGTAACCAAAGGGGTGTAAAACGAGCGTTCAGGAAATGTCAGAAAATAGTCAAACCACGGTGTCGACGACAAACGACGCCTTGAGGTTGATAGGCAGTGACAGGCTCACCTGACGTAGGCAGGCACTGGAAAGCAGATAACAGGACTAATCCCGTTGTAAGTCAAAGTAGCCAGAGAAGTTCAGTGTTGGTTGGATAGTGGCGAAGGTGTCCGATTAAGCACCGGACACCTCGTACCGGGAGATTCAAGCAACAGTCTGGGTGGTGCCAACGGCACTTTCCTAACGGTGGGCAAGCGCGTAGTTGATCGCCGCACACACCGCGGCAACCTGCGAGGCATTACACTGTTCGGGAGTTACTTGGGGGCTGTCGGGATAGACCTCGGTGGTCGTTCGGTAGGGGGCATCGGTGATACCGGCGCACAATCCCATCTGCTTAAGCGGATACTGGATGACGCCCCGAGCAACCATCGGTGAGCCGAAGAGTTCGCCGCTGTCATCGGCCGGAGCGATATGGGTCACTCGCTCCACCGCCTCAATCACCGCCTGCTGGAATTCAGGACTCGGCTTCTCCATGTCATCGACCAGGTAGAAGCCGTCGGGAATCCCGCCCGGTTCGAACGGCTTACCGTCGCGGGCAGCCAGCGCCGGGCGAAACTCAGTCTCGTCGGTATCGGTGGTCTCGTGCAGGTCGATATGCATCAGTACACGATCGCGGAGGGGTGCCAAGAGCCGCACGAGTGCCGCCGACTCCCCAGCAGAACCGTCATCGCGGAACGACCGGTTCGGGTCGACCGCGTTCGGGTTCCACCGATGGATACGCTCGTAAGCCCAGGGGCTGACGCAAGGCGCGACCAGCAGGTTGACGCGGTCCGCGTAGTCCGCCGCATACTGGTCGACGAACTGCAGGGCGCCATGAACACCGCTGGTTTCATAGCCGTGCACCCCACCCGTCACCAGCACGACCGGCCGATCATCTCGCCACTCGCGGCTGCGGATCGTCATCAACGGATAACTCTCGGAGCCATAGTCCAGGTGGCCATATTCTTCGACGTCAAAGCGCGAACGCAGCCGATCGACCACACTCAGCACATCAGAGGCATAACTGCGTTGACGGGTCTGTCGTGACAACCACTCGGCGCGTTCCTCGTCGCCCCAGGGAAGACCGGGGGTGCCGATTGGATAAGGTGCGGGAGCAGTCGTCATATTCTGTATTCTCCGGTGATGGCCAAAGGAGGGGCATTCTAGCATTCGGGCCTGAGCTCGCAATCAGGACAAAGACCGCCCGGAAGGACGACTCCCGCCCTAGATCGAGTGACTACTCGAACGCCAAAGTCTTGGTGTGAGTATCTCTTTATCGCGCTTGAATGCGCATTATTATGCGCATAAGTTGACGCGATCAATTGATCAGCCACGGGGGGCCAATGGCCGAACTCTACAACGCAGACGCACCCAAAAAAGCAGCCAATCTCTCGATTAATAGCGATCTGCTGCGTAAGGCCCGAGAGCTGAACATTAACTTGGCCGCTACTCTGGAGCGAGCATTAAAAGAAGAGCTTTCCAAGCGCGAAGCAGCCCAGTGGGTCGAAGAAAATCGCGCTGCGATCAAAAGTTACAATGATTTTGTAGAAAAACATGGATGCTTCGGCGACGAATTCAGGGAGTTTTGATGGCACAGTTCGACGTGTATCCGAACCCAAGCAAAACTAGCAAAGCGCACTATCCTTACCTTGTCGATATTCAGAGCAGCCTGCTGAGCGAACCGGCAGCTCGCATCGTTATCCCCCTTAGGAAAACGCGCGGCGTTTGGTGGCGAAACCATGCAAGGACTCACGCCGGAAATTAGTTTTGCCGACCAAGAACTTTTGCTATTAACCCCACAAGTTTCCTCCGTGCCCGAGAAGTATCTCAAAAGGCCTGTGGGTTCCCTCTCGCACTTTAGGGATCAGATTGTTGGAGCTCTGGACCTTGCAATCACGGGTATTTAACGCCCGGCTTTGGAATCGAGGCAAAGCTTGGGGAAAAGGCATCGCTATACCTGCTATCGTCAGCGCTTTTTCCCAACATCCACTTCATCTATATCACACTCTTTCAGTGCTACTGCACCAGGGGAAGTTCACTGCCTTCTTGATCATGCGTACTTCCTTGGTGCTTATAACGCTTTTTGTTTAGCGGCGCCCCGACCGGAGCGTCCGGTGGAATCCGCAGGCCGGAACAAACTACAACAAGCTGTTAAAAAGTCAGCAGCCACCATCACCTCCCCCGGAGTCACCACCTCCAAAGAAACCGCCGAACGATACATCCCCACCTGATGAGGATGAACGTCCACTGATTCTGGTTGAGAGCCAAATTACAAAGGCCAGAAGAAGAAAACCGAAAACGAATGGGGCGAGAAAACCGGTGAGTATGGAGCCTGATTTGAGGTCAATGACATGCCAGAGACACCAAAGGGCTGCCGCATAGATCAAAAACCATTTCATAAATCTATCCCTCCCTGGGCCTGCCTAGCAGACTTTTAACGAGGCTGTAGAAAAACCCAATTCTGAGTCGTTTCCACCCGCCGTTTCAGTTGTTCTTTTGTTTACCCGCCATTGGCGAATGCGTTGTTCTTATTTGTCGGAAGTAGCCGTTTAGTCCCAAGTTTCGCCGCTGCGTCACCTATAGCGCATTCAGCAGCGCGGTTTGGTGGGTCTTCTGCCCTCCCCAGTCAGGCCGCCAATCGCCCATAATTCGCCAGCTTCTCGATATTGTGAACCAGACAGTAAAGCTGCCACTGGCCCTGTACCTTTCGCTTACCGCGCAGACTGAAGCGGTTCAGCCGTTTGGTCGTACCGATGTTGCCGAACACCGGCTCCACCACCGACATCCGGTGACTGTAGATCGCTTTACCCTGCGGGCTATCCACCCGATGCTTCATCCAGTCGGTGTAGTTCGGCAGGCGCTTGGTCTCGATGGTGAACGAGACCTGCCTTCCCGAGCCTTTGCGATGGTCGGCAGACGCCGGATTCTGCATGCACTGATGCTTCTTCGGGCAATGCCGACATTGCAGCAAACGACCTTCGAAGTGCACCCGGCTTTTGCCACTCTCAGCCTCGCGGGTGCCCTGGTAACTGATCGCGTTACCCGCGGGGCAGATGCACGTCAGGTTCACCGGGTCGAACTGGAATTCGCTCGCCGGGATGGTCTTCTTCCTCCCTGTGGCCAGTAGGTCCTGGTGGCGCTTGCCGTACTTGTCCTTCTGGTGGGCGAACTTCGGGTCCCGGCTGCGGAACTGATTGTCCGGGATATAGCCGTTGATCTGACGCTCATGCAGGTACCGCATGTTGTCTTCGTTGGCGAAGCCGGTGTCGGCGGTGACGATGGTGCCTTGCTGGTAGATGCTGTCGGCAATACCCAGCTTCCTATAACGGGCTTCGACTGTCTCCAGCACCGGTTGCAGGGTGTGATGTTCCTGGCCTTCGCCGAAGGCCTGGGCGTCGATGATGACCTGGTGTTTCTTATCCACGGTGGCCACACCGTTATAGCCCTGGATCGTGCCCTTACCGGTGGTCATCTTGGCACTCTCGTTATCGGTCAGGTTGCTCTTCACTTCCTTGTTCCGCTTCCCCCGGCCCCTCCTTGGGCGGTTCGTCTTTAGGAAGCGGTCCACTTTGGTCATGGCCTCATCCAGCGAGAGAATGGTTTTGGCCCGGCGGATATCCCGGTCCAGTTCGGCTTCGGTCTCCGCTTCGTCCCGCGCGTAGTGTTCACGCAGGTGGTGGCGGATCAGGCGCCGCAGCTTCTCCCGCTTCTCGCCGAGCTCCTTGAAGGTGCCGGACCACTCCTTGCTGGCGTTGGAGGACATCTTGCAACCGTCGATGGCAAAGAGTTCGTTGCCCAACAGGCCCTGCTCGTGACACACCAGCAGCACTTGCTCGAACAAATCCTCGATCTCATCGGCATGGCCGCTGACGAACTTTGCCAGTGTGGTGAAGTGCGGCACCGTATCGCAGGACAGTGCCTTGAAGATGATGTTGGTCTCGCAGCACCACTGCATCTCGCGGCTGGAGGTGATGCCCTTGGAGTAGGCGAACAGGATGATCTTCAGCAGGATGGCGGGATCGTAGGCCAGCCGACCGGTGTCTTCGTTGCGGTACTTGGGGTGAAACACCGATAGGTCCAGCCTGTGTTCGATCAGGTAGTGGATCGCATGTTCGAAGGTGCCGGGCTGGAGCTGATCCTGGTAGTTGATAACGACCATCGCGTCCTGGTCGTAGTTGTAGTGCTTGAAGCGGGGCATGAAAGACGGTCCTTGTCGGCCAGCGATGACTCGATGCTACCAAAGCACGAGCGGCGATTCCGGGACTTTTTCTACAGCCTCAACGCTTTGGCTTTGCGGCGTGCCGGAGCGGCAGCGTAGGTACGTCCGCCAACAGCCAATGGTTATGAGAGCTCATCATTTCCCGCTACTTTTAGAGCAAGCTCAGAAAGAGTTTTTTCACGAAGTGCATCGTCAGCAATTCGCGATGCAACTACACTGGCGAGCAATATCTGATGGGTATCGACTAATCTCGAATGAAACCCACCCAGGTGCTGCGTCGCTGATGCATGCATCTTTAGAAAAATTGCAGCTACGTAGCTCGTCAGGAAAGTACCGATAGCTCCGAGAACGGCCGTAATTATCTTCGCGTCTAATGTAGATGCATAGTTAATTACCGCGTAGAGCGTTGCCAATATTAGCCCTAAGCCAATAAGCATACAGCCAATGCCAACTAAAAATATCCAAGAGTTCTGACTAAGATTTAGGCCATAATATCTTTGCAGTTGAGCATCATTTAGCCGGAGCGTCTTCTCAGCTTTCGTTTCAATCTGAGTCCGTTCAAATTGCTGTAAATCGACCTCAAACTCAAGCTCCCTTATCTCCTGTTCTATATCTCTAACTCGCCCGCGAAGGATCGGAATCATGCCCACCGGAATCACAATATAGGCCAGCACTAAAGGTAATATTCTTGTAGGAATATCCGACGTCCACGCAAAGGCTGGCACAATTACGGACAAAGTTAGCGAGATAAAAATTGCAATATAAAAGGAGCCTTGAACCTTCCTGCGCCGAACTTTGCGTTCCGCGAGGCGCTCTTCCATACGGTCTTTTTTAGACTCTACTTCCAAGATAAATCTCCGTTACTCATAACGAGGCTGTAGAAAAACCCAATTCTGAGTCGTTTCCACCCGCTGTTTCAGTTGTTCTTTTGTTTACCCGCCATTGGCGGATGCGTTGTTTTATTTCCGACAATAGCCGCGCACTCCAAGTTTTTTGCCGCTTAGTCAGCTATAGCGCATTCAGCGGCGCTATAGCATGGCTCTCCCACCTGCCCTTCGGTCAGGCTGCCAACTGCCCGTAATTGGCCAACTTCTCAATATTATGAACCAGACAGTAAAGCTGCCACTGGCCTTGCACTTTCCGTTTACCCCGCAGACTGAAGCGGTTCAGCCGTTTGGTGGTGCCGATATTGCCGAACACCGGCTCCACCACCGACATTCGATGGCTGTAAATTTCTTTGCCTTGGGGGCTATCCACCCGGTGCTTCATCCAGTCGGTGTAGTTCGGTCGGCGCTGGGTCTCGATGGTGAACGAGACCTGTCTTCCTTTGCCTTTCCGATCGTTGGCCGCCTCCGGGTTCTGCATGCAGCGGTGCTTCTTCGGGCAGTGTCGGCACTGCAGTAAACGGCCCTGGAAGTAGGTTCGGCGCTGGCCGTTCTGATCGACCTTGGTTCCGTGGTATTGGAGGGATTCGCCGGCGGGACAGATACAGGTGAGGTCCACCGGGTCGAACTGGAATTCGCTCGCGGGGATGGTCTTCTTCCACCCTGTGGCCGGTCGGTCTTGATGGCGCTTGCCGTACTTGGCTTTCTGGTGCTGGAACTTCGGGTCCCGGCTGCGGAACTGGTTGTCCGGGATATAGCCGTTGATCTGACGCTCATGCAGGTACTGCATATTGGCTTCGTTGGCGAAGCCGGTATCGGCGGTGATGACCGTACCGTGTTGATAGATGCTGTCGGCAATACCCAGCTTCTTATAGCGAGCTTCGACGGTTTCCAGGACCGGTTGCAGCGTGTGATGCTCCTGGCCTTCGCCGAAGGCCTGGGCGTCGATGATGACCTGGTGTTTCTTATCCACCGTGGCGACACCATTGTAGCCCTGGATCGTGCCCTTGCCCGTGGTCATCTTGGCACTCTCCTTATCGGTCAGGTTGCTCTTCACTTCCTTGTTCCGCTTCCCCCGGCCCCTCCGTGGGCGGTTCGTCTTTAGGAAGCGGTCCACTTTGGTCATGGCCTCATCCAGCGAGAGAATGGTTTTGGCCCGGCGGATATCCCGGTCCAGTTCGGCTTCGGTCTCCGCTTCGTCCCGCGCGTAGTGTTCACGCAGGTGGTGGCGGATCAGGCGCCGCAGCTTCTCCCGCTTCTCGCCGAGCTCCTTGAAGGTGCCGGACCACTCCTTGCTGGCGTTGGAGGACATCTTGCAACCGTCGATGGCAAAGAGTTCGTTGCCCAACAGGCCCTGCTCGTGACACACCAGCAGCACTTGCTCGAACAAATCCTCGATCTCATCGGCATGGCCGCTGACGAACTTTGCCAGTGTGGTGAAGTGCGGCACCGTATCGCAGGACAGTGCCTTGAAGATGATGTTGGTCTCGCAGCACCACTGCATCTCGCGGCTGGAGGTGATGCCCTTGGAGTAGGCGAACAGGATGATCTTCAGCAGGATGGCGGGATCGTAGGCCAGCCGACCGGTGTCTTCGTTGCGGTACTTGGGGTGAAACACCGATAGGTCCAGCCTGTGTTCGATCAGGTAGTGGATCGCATGTTCGAAGGTGCCGGGCTGGAGCTGATCCTGGTAGTTGATAACGACCATCGCGTCCTGGTCGTAGTTGTAGTGCTTGAAGCGGGGCATGAAAGACGGTCCTTGTCGGCCAGCGATGACTCGATGCTACCAAAGCACGAGCGGCGATTCCGGGACTTTTTCTACAGCCTCAACGCGGAGCTTTGCGGCAATTTTGGAGCCGCGAAGCGGCGGAGAAATTGTCCGGCAACAGCGTATTGTTGGATGTCGACGACTGGTAGATAGAAATCATGATAAAGCTCTTAGCGCTTCGTATTCTTCTCGATTGTAGTCATTCATCGCGAGAAACCACTCTTCAAAAGACGGGAACTGCTCTACGAGCCCTCCAGCGAACCAATACACGACACCGGGCTGTTCCGACTCTGAGCGCCCAATTGCAAACACATCAATATCTATAGAAGACGCTGCGAATGGGAGCAGCTCAGCAGACTTGGCCCCGCAAAGAGGGCGTGTATCCCCTAAGGACTCCAGCAAGACTACAGCCCGGGCATGTTTCGTTCCCGCGACTAGATCTTTTGTTCCAAAAACGTCCACCGCTTGGAAGAAACTACGCCAGCCATCAACGTGAGCCAGAAAATCCCTGTGAGCTTGGTCGAGCCTTGATCCCAATTGGGGCCTCCGCATCCTCAATAGCTCGCGGAGAGGCGGCCATCTCTGGGTAGCAGTGCTCCCACAGGCGTTCCTCATCCACCTCAGCAATTTTCTGCTTTATCAGATGGGCAATGCCAATTTCCCGCTTCCAATCCACAAGAACTCATTCCAAACATGAGGACATTTTCAACACCCAACAGCCAATTATACGAACGCGTTCGTATAACACCCATTCGTATAACTCCAAAGAAAACGCTCTGATAATCAACGAAATTCACCTATGAAATCAGAGCCCTAAGGGCATTCCACGCAAACGCAGCCGGAGTTATACGCCCGCCGGAAGCCTCTCCGCCACCTATATTTGAAACGTATAACTCCAATCCAAGTGTGTCCACTTTCCAAACGTATCAAATGGTTACACCGCTAAATCATGGAGATCCCGGAGTTTTGCGAACGCGTTCGTATAACTCCGGCCTGCACGGCGGAATAGGAGCAGAGGTGAAGGGCGGGCTAGAGCGCCCGATACCGACGCTCAGGCCGCCCGACGGAGCCGTAGGTTACTTCAGCCGTCAGCTCCTCTGAGCTCACCAGGTACTCCAGGTAGCGTCGGGCGGTTGTGCGTGACGCGCCGATCTCCTGCCCTACCGCTTCGGCACTCCAGTCGCCGGGCGCTTTAACGACGTCGCGGATCTTGTCGAGGGTGAGTGGATCGATGCCCTTGGGTAGGCGCGATGCGGATTCGCTGGTGGGTTCGGGTTGGCTGCGTGGCAGGAGGGCGTCCACTTCTTCCTGGGCCACATTATTCAGGCTGTCGAGGGTTTCGAGATGCTGGCGATAGCGCTGGATGGCGGCTTGCAGGCGCTCGAAGACGAGGGGCTTGAGGATGTAGTCGAAGACGCCGCCGCGAAGGGCGCTGCGTAGGGTATCGACTTCCTTGGCGGCGGTGATGAGGATGACGTCGCTGGGGCTATCCCCGGCGCGTAGTTCGCGCAGCAGTTCCAGGCCGCTGCCGTCCGGGAAATAGACGTCCAGCAACACCAGGTCGGGCTGGAGTACGTCGATCTGGTCCCGGGCGTCAGCCAGGGTGTGGGCGATGCCGCAGAGTTCTACGGCGTCCAGACGCTCGACGAAACGGCGCTGGATTTCGGCGATCTGGCGATCGTCTTCGACAATCAACAGGCGAATGGACTTCAAGACGCGTTTACCTCCGATTGTCCGGGAGATGGCGACGGTTTGGGTGTCTTCGAAAGATACAGTGTAAACCGACTGCCTGAGGGCTGCAGGGATTCGACAGTCACCGATCCGCCCCAGCGATCGACGAACTGGCGCACCAGATAAAGGCCGATGCCATGATCGCCATCCTGTTTGTTGGTGACGCCGCGCTCGAAGATGCGTTCGTGCTGATCCGGCGGGATGCCGGGACCCTGATCCTCCACTTCAAAAATCAGGTCGTGGCCGAGGTCGGTCATGCTCAGGTGTACGAGGCCGCCTTCGCCGTGGAACTGGCGGGTCGCTTCCAGGGCGTTGTCGATCAGGTTACCGAGCACGCTGACCAGCTGGTCCCGCGGCAGTTTTGGCGGCACGTCCGCCATCTGGCTGTCCGGGTCGATGACAAGCTTGAGGCCCATCTCCCGGGCGCGGTTGTACTTGCCCAGCAGGCAGCCTGCAAGAACCGGGTCGGGCACTGCTTCCAGCAGCAGGTGGATGAGGGCCTGGTGATCGCTGACTTCGTTGCCGATCAGGGCCAGGGCCTCTTCGTTGGCACCGATCTGGATCAGCCCGGCGATGGTATGCAGCTTGTTGGAATATTCGTGGGTCTGACTGCGCAGGGTGTCGGCGTATTGCTGGATGCGGGTGAGCTGTCGGCTGACCTGGTCCAGTTCGTCACGCAGGCGGAAACTGGCCACCACACCAATAGTTTCGTCGCCCTGCTTCACCGGCAAACGGTTGACGATCATCTGCTGCCCCTGGAGCCACACTTCCTGATCGAACGCGGACTCGCCGGTTTCCAATGCCGTCATCAGGTTGTTCTCGGGCAGAATGCGCTCGATTGGCTGGCCAGCCAAACGGGTATCCGGGTCCAGACCCAGGGTCTCGATGGCCGTGCGGTTGAACGTGGTGACGATGCCGTCGCGATTGATGGCGATGATGCCCTCCCGTACCGACTGCAGGGTGGCGTCCCTTTCCTGGAACAGCGCGGCAATCTCTTCAGGCTCCAGACCGAAGATCGCCCGCTTGAAGCGCCCGGCAATGATGATCGCCGCGAGCACGCTGCCCAGTAGCATCATGCCCATAACCGTGTAGAGCACCCTGTTGTAGCGCTGGATCACGGAAAAAACTTGGTCCAGCGAGTAGCCCACCGAGACGATGCCGATAATCTCGCCGTTGCTCACATCGACGATCGGCGCCTTGCCGCGCATGGACAGCCCCAGACTTCCGAGTGCCTTGGCGACGTAGGCCTGCCCTTGTTCCAAGGCCAGCGTACCGCTGTCGCCATCGTCGTCCGCCATGGAATGGCCAAGACGGTCCGGGTCAGGATGGGCCAGGCGGATGGCGTTGTGGTCGCCGATGACGATAAACAGCGCTTCGTTGGTCTCCGCCAGACGCTCGCTGAGGGCCATCAACGACTCGGTATCGCGCTCGCGGACGCCTTGGATGACCGCGGGCATGGCAGCAACGGTCTTGGACACCATCAGCGCACGCTGGCCGATCTCGTCGTACAGGGATTCGCTCAGGTAGTAACCGGCGAAACCGCCGATCAATCCGGTCTGGAGCGCACTGAC
Organism: Marinobacter nanhaiticus D15-8W; assembly: GCF_036511935.1. NCBI lineage: Bacteria > Pseudomonadati > Pseudomonadota > Gammaproteobacteria > Pseudomonadales > Marinobacteraceae > Marinobacter > Marinobacter nanhaiticus. Next base: position 3,650,399 of record NZ_AP028878.1, read on the forward strand.
CAGCCCCAGGACGATGATCATCCGGGTTTTGAGTTTGAGCTTTCGGTAGGCAAACGGCATGAACAAACAGCAGATTTCTTCTATGTTGTTGAAAGAGGTTAAATCACGGGCTGCGGTTTTGCCCGTGAACTTTATGAACAAAACGCGTTTAAAGTTTTTAAAAAGCTTTACGATCACAAACTTCAGGGAAATTCCTTATTTCCCTACGCTGCGAGCTGAGTCGTCCGCTGCCGCCATGCCTGGCGCCTAAGGGGAACATCTCGCAACGAGTCACCCCTGGACGGCACAACAACAAAACAGAGGTGACAATGATGTTTATCAAACGATGCCTGTCTTTGGTGGCAATGGCCACTTTCAGTTTGTCTGCCCTTGCATGGGAACCTTCCGGCAAAGTCGAATGTATCGCGCCTGCGGATCCGGGCGGCGGATGGGACTTCACCTGCCGTAGCGTAGGTAACGTCATGGAACAGCTGGACATCGTACCCGGCAGCGTCCAGACCATTAACATGGCCGGCGCCGGCGGCGGTGTCGCCTACGCCCACACCGTGAGCAAGCGTGCAGGTGAAGAGCAGGTGCTGGTTGCTGCGTCCACCGCAACTACGACCCGCCTCGCCCAGGGCCAGTTCCCGGGTATGGATGCCGACATGGTCAACTGGATCGGTGCATTGGGTGCCGACTACGGCGTTATCGCTGTTTCCAAGGACTCTGAGTACAAAGATCTGCCCGCGCTGATGGACGCACTGAAAGAAGATCCGCGCAGCGTGAAGTTTGCCGGCGGTAGCGCCAAAGGCGGATGGGACCACCTCAAGGTCCTGATCGCAGCCAAGGCAGCCGACGTGGACGCCCTGCCGCGCATTCCCTACCTATCGTATAACAACGGCGGCGAAGCCATGACCCAAGTGGTCGGCGGACATGTTGACGCCTTCACCGGTGACATCAGCGAAGCCCAGGGCTTCATGGAGTCCGGCGACCTGCGCGTGCTGGCCGTTCTTTCCGAAGAACGCCTGCCGGGCAAGTACTCCGACATCCCGACCGCACGTGAACAGGGTATCGATGCCCTCGGTCCTAACTGGCGCGGCTTCTACATGCCGACGGATATCTCCGACGACGCCAAGCAATACTGGATCAAGTCGATGGACACCATCTACGAAAGCGACGAGTGGAAGAAAGTCATGACCCAGAACGGCCTGATGCCTTTCCACATGAGCGCTGACGAGTTCGAGAGCTTCGTTAAGGAGCAGATCCAGTCTATCGAAGACCTGTCCAAGGACATTGGGCTGATCCGCTGATGACTACCTTGAACGACCGTATCTTCGGCGTTCTGATGATCGTCCTGGCCATCGCGTATGGCTGGGGCGCGACTCAGCTGCCCGAACCTTTCGGTGGGTCCGAGGCCGTCGGACCCGAAACCTTCCCGCTGCTGTTGGCCGTGGTGCTGGGACTCTCCAGCCTGTACATGGTGGTCCGTCCCGATCCCGATAACGCGTGGCCCTGGAGCCGCACGGGGGTAGAGCTGGTCATCGCCGTGGTCGTGCTGGTGCTCTATGCCATGCTCCTGCAGCCGCTGGGTTTCATCATCAGCACCACACTCGCCGTTGGCACGCTGTGCTGGCGCATGGGCGCGCGTCCGGTTAAGGCATTTATTACCGGCGGCGTGGCTGGTGTCGTGGTGTTCCTCCTGTTCAACTTTGCGCTCGACCTGGCGCTACCGTTGGGCCTGCTTGATTTCATGGAGGCCAACTGATGGAAACCCTTAGCTTCCTGATGGACGGCTTCGCCGTCGCGCTGCAGCCTGAAAACCTGATGTTTGCCCTGCTGGGTGCATTCCTCGGCACACTGATCGGCGCCCTGCCGGGACTTGGCCCCGCAAACGGCGTGGCGATCCTGATCCCGCTGGCCTTCACCCTGGGCCTGCGTCCGGAAACCGCCCTGATCATGCTTACGGCGGTCTATGCCGGCGCGATGTACGGCGGACGGATATCGTCGATCCTGCTGAATATTCCCGGTGACGAACCGGCGATGATGACCTGCCTTGACGGCTATCCCATGGCAAAGAAGGGCAAGGCTGCCGAAGCACTGGCCATCTCTGCTATCGCCTCCTTTATGGGCAGCCTGATTGCCACCATAGGCCTGATCCTGCTGGCGCCGATCCTGGCCCGGTTCGCACTGACGTTCGGCCCGGCGGAGTATTTCGCGCTCTTCCTGCTGGCGTTTGCCACCCTTGGCGGCATTACTGGCAAGAATCCCATGAAGACGGTGGTCGCTGCGGCTATCGGCCTGATGATCGCCACTGTCGGCATCGACAATACCGGCGTACAGCGTTTCACCTTTGGCACGCTGGAACTCTATGAAGGCGTGGACTTCATCATCGCCATCGTCGGTCTCTTCGCCATCTCCGAACTGCTGTTCTTCATCGAGGACAAGGCCGGTGGCGGCAAGGAGAAGATGACCGTCAACAAGCTCAAGCTGAGCTTCTCAGATATTCGGGGCATCATGCCTTCGTGTTTCCGCGGCGGTGTCCTCGGCTTTATCGCGGGGGTCCTTCCCGGCGCTGGCGCCTCCCTGGGCAGCTTCATCGGCTACACCCTGGAAAAGAAAGTGGTCGGCAAGAAAGGCTACTTCGGCGAGGGTGATCCGCGTGGTGTGGCTGGCCCCGAAGCCGGCAACAACGGGGCTTCAAGTGGTGCACTCGTTCCCATGCTGACGCTGGGCGTACCCGGTAGCGGTACTACAGCCGTGCTGCTGGCCCTGCTGATCTCGATGAACATCACGCCAGGCCCGCTGATGTTCACCCAGAACGCCGACATTGTCTGGGGTGTCATTGCTGCGCTGCTGATTGGCAACTTCCTGCTTCTGGTGCTGAACATTCCGCTGGTCGGCATATTCGTGAAGCTGCTGTCGGTTCCGCCGATGTACCTGCTGCCGATCGTGACCATGGTGGCCTTCGTTGGTATCTACTCGATCAGCAATACCACCTTCGACCTCTATTTCATGGTTGCTTTCGGAGTTGCCGGCTACATTTTCCGCAAACTCGAGATCCCGCTGGTGCCCATTATCCTTGGTCTGTTGTTAGGACCGGAGATGGAAAAGAACCTGCGTCACGCGCTGGATATTTCAGACGGCGACTGGACGGTACTGTGGGAAAGCGGGTTGGCTATCGGCCTCTGGGTCTTTGCCGGTCTCGGGCTGATCCTGCCGTACATCATCGGCCCGATCCTGCGCCGCCGGATGAACTCGGCAGTCAAGGAGATGCCCACCTCCGACTAAGTCAAATCACCTTCTACGATGATCTGTCATCGGTGCTTGGGGTATCCGGCTTTGCCAGATACCCCCTTTTTTTTGGTTCATAGCGGATTAGTGTGATGGCCCCCCTGCACGAGTCGTGACAACGTGGGCACCTTCGGCGCCTCAGAAGCTGAAGCATCTGCTACATGCTCGAGTTATCTGGAAAATGTAGCCGACGCTTTAGAGGGTGTTGCAAAAGTAGCCGTATCTCCAAAGTACCGGCATAAACTCCCTCTCCCCTCGCGGGAGAGGGCCGGGGAGAGGGGGCAGCGTCGTCAGGCGCCCATCGTTGCCAGATCCGACTTCGAGCGAGGCTTTCGCCTCGTCCCCCTCTCTCCAAACCTCCGCTCCGCGCCCCAGCCCGTCGCCAGAGGCTCAGGGCGTTCCGGCGGGCTGCCTGTTCCCGGAATGCTTTCCGTTAGGCATATTCCCGCTAAAGTACGATGCACCTTTTTCTGGCCGCATTTTTGCGGCCTCCGATTGAGTGATCATCTTCCCTTGCGCCGACGACCGCCTCATCGGCCCTTCACTGAAGAACTGTATCAATTCCGGAACAGCGTCAGGAAAATAGACACCCATTCCCGCCTGCCCGAAGCGCTCTGTTGATTTTCTTTACATAGCACCCGGTTCGAAACCTCTCCAAATAAACATAAGCTAATGATTAGAAATAAAATTCCATACTTGGAGCGTTTTGTGCTTATTGCTGCGGACTAGAGCAGTATCCCGCACCTAGCCCATTCAGCGGAGTCGGGACTGGAAATCAAGGAATGTAGTCAAGTCAAGGAGAGTAGTATGAGAGGTTCTCGCAGTCTGGCCCTGGGTGCCCTGTTGTGCCTGACCGTAAGTACAGCACAGGCTGGCATCATCGACTTCACCGACGCCCTCTGGCAGAGCAACCTGAGCGGCGACACGTCTTCCAGTAAAACCCGTACGATCGAAGGCATCGACGTTACCATTACCGCCATTGGCGGCCAGGGTACGCTGACCTTCACTGATTTCGACGGTTCGGACGATGCACCTTGCGGCACCATTCTGGCCTGCGACACCGATGGTGCCGGCAACGGCGACGACGAAGTTACCTTTGGCGTAGGCGGAATGAACAATGTCGAGCGCATCCTGGTCACTTTCTCCCAGGCGCTGGACGTTACGAACCTGCACTTTTTCGACCTGTTCCCAAGCACGGCCAACTCAGGCGACTCGCAAACCGAGAAAGCCCAGTGGGTCGTTAACGGCACCAGTGTTGGCCAGGTCCTCGACGGCTACCTGAACAGCGGCTACGCCGAAACCGGTAACCTGGGTTACACCGACGTGACTTCGATCGTATTCTTCGCTGATACGGCCCGCATCGCTTCCCCGCGCAATACCGACTTTGCGGTTGCCGGCATTAGCTTCGCATCCGTCCCCGAGCCCGCCACCCTTGGCCTATTGGGCCTTGGACTTGCCGGTCTGATCCTGCGCCGTAAGGCCAGCTGAAGTCGGCTAGAGCACCGAGCGCCCCGCCACCAAGCGGGGCGTTTTTCGTTCAGCTCGCCAAAAAGCCGATTCTACTTCCGCAGCCGATGCGCGAAACTGGTAGTCACCTCTCCTGCCGCAGGGCGCCAGTGACATGGACCAGACCAAGCCTTTCCTCTCAGCTCAACCGTCGATTCACTCGCAACCTATCGATGCTCGTATCGAGTGGTTGATGGACCTGAGCCGCAAGCATTCCGCCAGTTTCTGCAGTCCGGATAACCATCTTGCCCGCCGGCGTTACCTGGCAGAGCACAACACCCTGATCGTCGCCCTGAAATGCATGGACGGGCGCATCCATCTGCCCTATGCGACGCAGACGCCCATAGGCGTGATCAACCCGTTCCGTAACCTTGGCGGAATTTTCAACCTGGGGTGGCCCTATCTCGGGGATATGGTATCCGATACGGTCCAGGAGGCCATCCAGGAAGGCCGGCGCGTGCTGATCATCATCACCTACCACTTCTCGCGGGGCGAGAAAGCACGGGGTTGTGCAGGCTTCAATTGCGACAAGGCCGCAGCCATCGCCCACGCCTACGAGATCAGGAAACAGCTTGAAGTCCTGTTCGGTACCACCCACCAGACCGTCTATCCGCTGGTTTGCGGCTTCGAGACCGATGAAGATGCCCTGATTCTCCACGGACCAGATACCGAGGTGCTCGACCTGGCTTCGGTCGGCGTATCGGAAACAGACACCCTGCAGCCCCGGATCACCGCCCTGCTCCATGATATGCCGCCGGAAGTCCTGCGCGACCTGTTGCCCCTGGTAGAAGGCAATGTCCGCCATATTGCCAAGATGCGCGATACGGCGCGTGAGCTGGATATCGAGCACCGGGAGTGGGTTATCTGCGTGGGTCGTGGCTTCGATTTCCTGCACGTACCGAACGTGGCTCTCATCATCGGTCCCTATAGCCCCGACCTTGCCCACCCGATACGCACCGCCGCCACCATCATCCGCAACAACATGGACAGCGGCCGCATTCCCGATGACGGCTTCCTGCTCTTGTCGTCGTCGCCCTATCTTGAGCCCGGTACACAGAAAGCCCGTGCGAGCCTGAAATCCCACTTCCTGATGGAATTTGCCGCTGACGTGATTACCCACGCCTTCCCGAAATGGGGAACAGGATGGTTGCGAAGAGCGCCGTACTGAACTGGTACGAACGTAAGCTGGAACTCCTGTAGGCCGGCGCTTGCACGAACACGCCCCGGCTGTTGCCGCCACTACTTACCGGGACTCCTTACGCCTACTTCGAGTCAGCGGCTATTCGACTGGATCCACTCAATGACTTCCTCTGCATGCCCATCGGGTGGGAAAACCGGATAGAACACCTTGCGAATGGTTCCATCGACGGCGATCAGCGTCAGACGCTTGATCAGGCGGTTCCCTTCAAACTCGAAGGTCGGCAGTTTCAACGCCCCGGCGAGCGCGAACCCCTCGTCGTGCAATAGCGGGAACGTCAGCTCCAGCCGTCCGGCCGCTTCTTTCTGCTCGTCCGTCGATTGGGCACTGGCGCCAAACACGGTAGCGCCGAGAGCCTTGAGCTCGCCGTAGTGGTCGCGGAAATCGCAGGCCTGGGGCGTGCAGCCCTTGGCACCGGGAATATCCCCCCACCCTGCAGCCGTCGGTCTGTCGGGACTACCGATGCGCGGGTAGAAATAGACCACCACGACGCCGGACAAGCGGGAAAGGTCGACAACGTCGCCTTCGGTGCTGGGCATGGGTACGGAGGGCAACCTCATGCCTTCGAGGTGGTCGCAGGCGCCATCGTCGACCGGCACGGGCAGGCCTTCAGAGAACGGGGTTTGTCTTGTCATGGGTTATTCTTCCGGGTTCGCGAACGGTGTCATGATGAGGATTCATGATGATTATTGGCGATACGAAGGCTGGCAGCAATCACCGAGCGCAAGCCCTATCCGCGAGGCGTTGCTGGCGGCCCCTGTTCGTATCTCTTCATGAAGACCACCCCGACCCGGAATAGCAAGCGGTCATTCCTGCGGCGTCGATAAGCCTGTTTGTCGGCACATGCAACGATCTGGCAGAGACCGACTACAGGCTCGATAAATCATCTTCAGAACGGAGGCTATCGAGTTATGACCCCATCCAAAGGCTCGCCACTCAAGGATCCGAGAACCCTATACCCCAAGCCCGAATTCCCAAGCCAGCAGCAGCCCATACCTGGCCGCGAGGACAAGATGCGCCCGGTACCGGACCACGGAGAGGATAGTTATCGCGGCACCGGGAAGCTGGAAGGTTGTACAGCGCTGGTAACCGGCGCAGACAGCGGCATCGGTAAGGCAGTGGCATTGGCGTATGCCCGCGAGGGCGCCGATGTCGCCTTTACCTATTTGACCGAGGACCAGGACGCGCGGAACACCGCTGAACTGATCCATGCCGAGGGCCGCAAGGCGCTGGTAATCAAGATGGACCAAACCGATCGCAAAGCCTGCGACCACGTTATACAGCGAGTCGTCGATGAGTTCGATGGTCTGGATATCCTCGTAAACAACGCCGCCTTCCAGATGAGCTATGAGAAGATGGCGGATATTCCCGACGAGGAGATCAAATGGGCGTTCAGCACCAACATCGAAGCCCTGTTCTACCTCTGCCGCGCGGCCCTGAAGCATATCCCGCCAGGGGGCAGCATCATCAATACGACTTCGATCCAGGCGTTCAAGCCAAGCGTGAATCTCGCGCCCTATGCGGCAACCAAGGCTGCCATCGCCAACTTCACGCTGGCCCTGGCGGAGGAGGCCATTGAGCAAGGTGTTCGGGTCAATGGCGTGGCACCTGGACCCGTCTGGACGCCGTTAATCCCGTCCACCTTCCCGCCTGAAAAGGTGGAAGGCTTTGGTGGCAACACGCTGTTTGGACGTCCGGCACAGCCTGCGGAAGTCGCGCCGCTGTATGTCTTCCTCGCCTCTCCCGCTGCCAGTTTCGTAGCTGGCGAGATTTACGGCGTCACTGGCGGCAGCAAGCAGCTCTAGGCGTCCAGCGCGGGAGACGCTATGCGTCTTCCCGCTCGTAATCGCGCAGCCGGTTGTAGAGGGTCTTCAGGCTGACCCCGAGCACCTGTGCTGCGCGATCCTTGCGACCACCGGTTTCCTTCAGCGTCGCCAGGATGAGGTTCTTCTCCATTTCTGCCACCGAGGTGCCGATATTGACGGTCAGACTCGGGCCACTCTCGCCGTGTGTACTCGCGGGTTCACGGATCTCGGCCGGCAGGTCGTCTATTCGGATAGTGCCATCCGCCATGATGTGGGCACGCTGGATGACGTTCCGGAGTTCCCGCAGATTGCCCGGCCAGTGGTAGTCTTCAAGCACCCTTAATGCTTCAGGAGCGAGCTGGGTATTGCAGTCCGCCTCGGCATTCAACTCTTCAAGGAATCGGGCCGCCAGTAACGGGATATCCCCTTCACGCTCACGAAGCGGCGGCAGCCTGATGGGAAAAACCTGGATACGGTAGAGCAGGTCCGCGCGCAAATTGCCGGCTTCGACTTCCTGTTCCGGCATCCTGTTGGAGGCACAAACGACCCGCACATCCGCCTGCTGGGCACGGCTGCTCCCGACGCGCACGAACTCGTGGGTTTCCAGCACGCGAAGCAGTTTCACCTGAAGCTCCAGGGGCATCTCGGTAATTTCGTCCAGGAACAGGGTGCCGCCATGGGCGCGTTCGAACACACCCTGATGATCCTTTACGGCGCCGGTAAAGCTGCCCTTGTCATGGCCAAACAGTTCGCTCTCGATAAGCTGCGGGGAGATCGCCCCGCAATTGACCGGCAGGAACGGCTTGTCCCTGCGGTTACTCTGTTCATGGATGGCGCGCGCCACCACTTCTTTACCCGTTCCGCTATCGCCCGTAACGAGCACCGCTGCGGACGTAGGCGCTACCCGGCGGATCTGTTCGGCGATGGACCGCATGGTTGGGGAATCGCTCAGCACCAGATCCCAGGCGCTGGCTTCGGGTTCGTCGGCCTCGGTATTACGTGGATGACGGCTATCCGAAGGCTCGGTTTCGGGGTCGAGCCGAGTCGATTGTTCCTCATGCGCTGGCCCGCGCAGGGTCGCCCAGAGATGTTCGGTGCGAACCGGATTCTCCAGATAAGCCGAGGCGCCGCGAGCCCTCGCCTGCTGGGCAAACAGACCTCGCTCGTCCTGGCCGATGACCACGACCCTGGCCCCCTGCTTCGCAGCTTCTTCGACCAGCGACAGATCGCTTGCCGTTCCGCGCCCCACGTCCAGCACGGCCAGGCCCGGTTTTAGCTCCCGTAGTACCTGCAATGCATAGCCTGCATTCTGCGTAAAGGTGGCCGTGCAGTTACGCGTATCGGGTATTTCGGACAGGTTGAGGGAGGTATCGGCATGGCCCAGAACCAGCATGTGGTTCGCGGCGACGGGAGGCGCGTCGTCGGAAGGGTATCCGGCGGAACAGGAGGTTTTTGAATCCTCTATCACGCTCATCCTTCACGCTCCTTGCAGTCACATTCAACTGACGGCGGGTTTCATTCGACTGAAAACGAGGCGGTCAAACGAAACTGCTTTATGGTGGAGAATGTAGTTTTCGATCCTTGAAACACCTTCGACCAACCTTTTTTCGTGACTTAAGAGCACCGATTGGCCGCGAGGTAAAGACTTCACCTCTACCCTATAGCGCCCGCTTCCAGTCCCGCATTAACCCAGGTTGAAGCCTCTTTAACGGATCCGTTGGGGAGGGTTCGATAGGTCCACCCCCATTCTCTGTACCTAACAACCGATAGCGCTCCAACGGCAAACTTTGCAACACGACTTGTAGGATTTACCGACCGAAAACCATGCCGGGGCGCTGCCCTGGCAGTAAAACGCCTCGGGTGGACGACCACTGCGACCGTACGTCCGCATCAGGATTAAACAGAGCTAACATCTTGCTCCGCGCAACCCGGCCGTTGGCGGCATTTACCGGCCGGGTATCTAAAAACACGTTCATGGGATTACGACCTGGCCCAGTCTTCGCTTCTACTAAAAGTGAAGTCTGCTCTTAGTGTCGAGGACGCCAATCGTCCTCAGGTGAATGATCCACAACCAAGCAGAGAAGGAGCGTTGCTATGGATATCAGGGAAATCATGAATGCAGACGTAAAATTGGTCACGCCGTCCACCACGCTCAAGGACGCCGCAGCACAGATGGCACAGCGCGGTATCGGCTTCTTGCCGATCGGTGAAGATAAGCTGGCCGGAACCATTACCGACCGGGACATTGCGCTCCGTGGCGTCGCCCAGGGTCTCGATGTCAGTGTTACCACCGTCGCAGACATCATGACGGATAACGTGCTCTACTGTTTCGACGACACCGATGTGGAAGCCGTGGCCAAGAATATGGGCGAGAAGCAGGTGCGCCGCATGCCAGTGGTCGACGCGGACAAGCGCCTCGTCGGCATCGTCAGTATTGGCGACATGGTGCCACACCTGCAAGCCGACACCTGCAAGAACGTGTTCGCCGGGATCACCGCCCACAGCAAGGCGGCCTGATAGACATCCTTGGCAGGGGAACACGAAGTCAAAGCCCGGCTCCCAGCCGGGCTTTCTTATGGAAGAAAGGAAAACATAAGGGATTGGAAACAGGAAAACATCACGCTCCGGACGGCAGAAGGGACGTATCTAACGGATACCGCTGGTTTCGTCGAGGCGATGCTCTCGCATGTCTTCCACCAGTTCGCGACGACGATCGTACAGCCGCTGGCTAAAATCCACTGTCGTCAGGGCCTGCAACTCAGGGAACAGGATCTCCTCCTCGTAGTTTGCCTGTTGCGTGAAATGCCGTTGGAGGGTCTTCACTTTGGCGCCAAATAACGGGTCGCCAGGGGCCTGGCCGTCGAGCGTGTCCATGATTACCTTGAGGGTGTAATGCTCAACAAGCGACTCATCGAGTTGCGCCCGCTGGCCGGGTGTCGCGGCGGTCCGCATCCCCGGATAGAAGACCTCCTCCTTCAGGACCAGGTAGATCGTGAGCTGGTCACAGATGGCCTGTAGCAGGACGGTCAAATCGTTCTGCTGCTGGTGATGGCCAATACGATCGAACAAGCGCCGGATGTGCCGGTGTTCAGCCTGTAATTGACTCATCGCATCCATCGGATGGATGGTTTTTCCCTGGATAGCCGCCTTGCCTGAGGCATATCCCATTGCATGCCCTCGCTTCGCCATTGTTCCGCGCTTTGAATACCTGTTACTCCCCTTAACGCAGCAAGAGACACGCCAACTCCCGATCCGGGCACAGTGCGTCGATGAACAGGCGGGCGCCGGCGTCTCAAATCGTCAGACCGACAAAGCCGCAATAAAAGTGTGATCAGCTATGAACTATAGTGAAACCAGCAGATCGGCGGCTACGTCCTGATCGAAGCGGAGGACTTCGAGCAGGCTATGAAGATCGCCGGGAGCTGCTATCGGCGAATCGGCACGATCAAGGTTCGGCCCATCGACGAGGACACATTGAGGGAAGAAGGTCGTTACGACTGATCATAGGCAATGACGACCTTCGCAGCCCCGGTCTATACTCAGGTTCCTTGAGGCCTCTCGAAATTCATTTCGGCCGATAAAGACACCAGACAGTTAACCTATAAAAAGACGCAAAGAATGGAAGCATAACGATGAAACCAGAAACACTGGCACTCCACGCAGGGTTCAGCGGCGATCCGACGACCCATGCAGCCACGACACCGATCTATCAGACCACCTCGTACACATTCGACGACACCCAGCACGGCGCCGACCTGTTTGACCTCAAGGTCCAGGGCAACATCTATACGCGGATCATGAATCCCACCAATGCCGTACTGGAAGAGCGCATGGCCAAACTCGAAGGCGGGGTTGGCGCGCTGGCCGTAGCTTCAGGCATGGCCGCGATCACCTACGCGCTGCAAACCATTTGCCGCGTCGGTCACAATATCGTCAGCACCAGCCAACTCTACGGCGGCACCTATAACCTGTTTGCGCACTCGCTACCCAACCAGGGCATCGAAACCCGCTTTACCCAGCACGATGATTTCGATGCGGTGGAAAAGGCCATCGACGACAACACCCGCGCCCTTTTCTGCGAATCCATCGGCAATCCGGCCGGCAACGTGGTGGATATCGAGCGCTGGGCGGAGATCGCCCATAGCCACGGCATCCCGCTGATCGTCGACAATACGGTGGCCACGCCTTTCCTGTGTCGTCCGTTCGAGCACGGGGCGGATATCGTGATTCACTCGCTGACCAAGTACATTGGCGGTCACGGTACGACCGTCGCGGGTGTAATCGTGGATTCGGGCATCTTCGACTGGAAAGCCAACGCCGCGAAGTTCCCCATGCTCAACGAGCCCGATCCGTCCTATCACGGCGTGATCTACACCGAGGCCCTGGGCGAGGCCGCGTTTATCGGCCGCTGCCGTGTCGTGCCCCTGCGCAATACCGGGGCGGCGCTGTCGCCGTTCAATGCTTTCCTGATCATGCAGGGACTGGAAACCCTGGCACTGCGCATGGAGCGTCACTGCGAGAATGCCGAAAAGGTGGCCGCGTTCCTGGAGCAACATCCAAAAGTGGAATGGGTCAATTACGCCGCCCTGAGAAGCAGCCCGTACAACGAAACCTGCGAGAAGATCTGCGGTGGGAAAGCATCGGGCATCCTCAGTTTCGGCATCCAGGGTGGGTTTGAGGCCGGTGCCCGCTTTATCGACGCGCTCAAGCTGATCTACCGCCTGGTGAACATCGGCGACGCCAAGTCACTGGCGTGTCACCCGGCCTCCACCACCCACCGCCAGCTCAATGCCGAAGAACTCAAGAGCGCCGGGGTCAGCGAAGACCTGGTGCGCCTGTCCATCGGTATCGAGCATGTGGACGATATTATCGAGGATATCGAACAGGCCCTCGAAACCGCCTGCGGGAAGTAAATTTTTATCCGGCGCTCGCTGCACAGGTCGGCAGGCGCCGGAATCGGCCTAGGCCGAAGGCATCTGACTGGGATCCATCCAGAATATCTCCCAGATGTGGCCATCCAGATCCTCGAACGACCGGCAGTACATGAAGCCATGGTCCTCCGTCTCCCGTGCGATCTTTCCGCCGGCCGCCAGCGCCTTTTCGGTCAGCGCATCGACGGCCTCCCGGCTATCTTCCTGTAACGCGAGCAGCACTTCCGTTGCTTTATGGGCGTCGACAATTTCTTTCTGCGTGAAGCGCCGAATACTGTCGGGTGTGTGCAGCATGGCGTAGATCGTATCCGAAATGACGAGGGACGCGGCCTCGTCATTGGTGAACTGGGGATTGAAGCGATAACCCAGGGCCTCGAAGAAGCCCATGGACTGCTTGAGATCCGACACGGTCATGTTGACGAAGATGGCACTGGACATACGGGAGTCTCCAATTTGCGTCGTTGTATGAACAACAGGGTCTATAAACTGTCTCTCCTGCAAGCTGTCATTGCAGGGACGTTGTATCGAAACGGAAAAGCACTCAAACCCACTTTCCAGTCGGCTGGTTTGATCTGATCGAACAGCAGGGATGAAAATCGACAGGATTCGAAAACAGCTATGGAATTTTTACCGTACATCGCTAAAGTCGCACCTTGCCGGGCTCGATAGCCCAAGAGGCGAACTTGCTCTCATCATTCCGGATTCGATGGCACCATGGTTTGATCGATAACGGTTTGATCAATAACGGTTTGATCGGCCACCCTTCAATCGCCAACTATTCCTCTGAAAGCCATTTCATGAATAACCGTTTCACCAAAAATTACTTCATTAACAAAACAGGAACTGGACCCGGTTTATGACCCTCGCTTTCATCGCTGTTATTGCAGGACTGGCGCTTCTTGTGTGGAGCGCCGATCGTTTTGTGGATGGCGCAGCCGCAACCGCGCGACACTTCGGTATGCCGGCGCTGCTGATCGGCATGGTCGTCGTGGGCTTCGGTACCTCGGCGCCGGAGATGGTGGTTTCTGCCCTGGCAGCCTCACAAGGCAACCCGGGCATTGCCCTGGGGAACGCCTATGGTTCGAACATCACCAATATCGCACTGATCCTGGGGCTGACAGCAGTCATTGCGCCCATCGCCGTGCACTCACAGATCCTACGCAAGGAACTGCCGCTACTTACCCTGGTGACGGTGCTCGCAGCCTGGCAACTCTGGGACGGCACAGTGACGCGGTTGGAAGCGATTATCCTGCTGGTCGTGTTTGCCGGGCTAATGGGCTGGACTATCGTGCAGGGGATGCGTCAGAAGGACGACCCTCTCGGCAGCGAGATGGAGCAGGAGCTAAACGCCAGCCCCATGCCGCTGAACCGCTCCCTGCTCTGGCTTATCGTGGGATTGGTACTGCTGATCATCAGCTCCCGCATCCTCGTCTGGGGCGCGGTGGAAATCGCCCGCGGATTCGGGGTGACAGACCTGATCATCGGCCTCACGATTATTGCGGTGGGCACGTCATTGCCGGAGTTGGCGTCCTCGATCATCGCAACCCGCAAGGGCGAACATGACCTGGCCCTCGGCAACGTGCTCGGTTCCAACCTGTTCAACACCCTGGCCGTGGTGGGCATCGCCGGCGTCATCCACCCCATGTCCGTCGGACCGGAAGTGTTCTGGCGCGACATCATGGTGATGGCGGCGCTGACCCTCTCGCTGTTCGTAATCGGCTACGGCTTCCGTGGGCAGGGCCGGGTCAACCGTTTCGAGGGCGCCGCGCTGATCGCCGCCTACATTGCCTATACCGCATACCTGGTAACGACGGCGTTCTAGCATCGACAGGTGCAAGGAGTGACGGGCTGCATTCGCAGCTATAGCGTGCAGCCCGGGTTCAAAGCCTGACCTGTTAGCGGTTGCTTCGCCCCTGAGCGTTGTGAAACGTGGCCGTATGATCGCGCCTTTCAACAACTTATGACAATTCAGATCGCAGTTTTTGTTGTTTTTGCGCCCGCCGTCCGATAGGGTTCAAAACCGCTCTCCTGAACAATTCTTGTACACGTTAACGATCTGCGATGCATAACACGCGAGAAACCCGGCGAAAGTTGGCCCAACCCCATCGCAAGGCGGTGCTGGTTGCCTTGCTTTGCATTACTGCCATTTCCGGCATTCTCTTCGGCATCGTAAATCTCCAGCGCGCCAATATGCCCCTGGCCCTGGCGGAACTTGCCATGTCGGCTTATTCCCTCTTCCTGTTGGCCCGGGTTCGTCGCACTGCCGTTCTCCAACGCTGGATCTACGCTTACTCCATCCCGTTCTTCACCACGATGATGTTTGCCCTGACCACCGAACGGGCCACGATCACGGTGTTTGGCTGGGTACTGCTGATTCCGCTGCTCTCGCACCTGCTCCACGGCCGGCGTATGGGATTGGCCATCTCGGTGTTCTATGTGGGGGTCGCAGCGACCATCTTCCTCGTCAAGTACCATGACGCACCGGCGTTGATGCAACCTGCGCCCATATTGAACATGGTGATTCTCACCCTGTGCCTGGTAACTTTCTCCCATGTCTATGAGGTCAGCCGGGAACGCTCGGAACTCAAGCTGTTACACATGGCCAATACCGATGTGCTGACCGGGCTGAACAATCGCGCCATGCTGCAGGATGTTTTCGAAAGGGAAGAGGCCCGCGCCCGACGGGAAGCCACGCCGTTAGCGGTGGTCGTGTTGGACCTGGATCATT
Organism: Marinobacter nanhaiticus D15-8W; assembly: GCF_036511935.1. Taxonomy (NCBI): domain Bacteria; kingdom Pseudomonadati; phylum Pseudomonadota; class Gammaproteobacteria; order Pseudomonadales; family Marinobacteraceae; genus Marinobacter; species Marinobacter nanhaiticus. The sequence goes on from NZ_AP028878.1 coordinate 3,665,837, forward strand.
TCAAGGATGTGAACGACCAGCACGGTCACGACGTCGGCGACCAGGCGCTGATCTTCGTTGCGGAACTGATTCGCAAGCGGTTACGCAAAACCGACCTGGGCTGCCGCTTGGGAGGTGAGGAGTTTGGGATCCTGCTGCCATCGACCGACAGCAGGCAGGCCTATTCACTCTGCGAGGATTTGCGCGCCGCGCTGGAAGGTCATCCCCTCAGGGTGGGCAGCATCGAAATACCGCTCACCATGAGTCTAGGGATCGCGGAACTGGGTGCGGATGGCCGCACCCTGCGGGCTTTGTTAGCTAGCGCCGACCATCGACTTTATGAGGCGAAGGCGATGGGCCGGAACCGGGTCGTCGGACCCGAGCAGCCGGCCGTTGCAGATGAACGGCCCGCACCGCCGGCAATGCTCGACACCTAAATTAGTTGTTGGTGCCGCGGCCACCGACGAAGATCAAAGCGACTTCACCGTCACTGCTGCCAAAGCTAAGTGTGCCCCCGGCATCGTCCGGGATAAGCGACCCCACACCACTGTATGTACCGTTGCGAAGGCTGCCTTTCACACCTCTACTGTCGTCTTGGCACTGTGTCACAGTGAAATCGACTTCATACGAGTTGACGGAGGTGTTTGGTATCGTCACTTGACCGTTAAATTGGCATTTTGTTTCGTCGGACCCATCCAATTCCCCATCTTCGTAGACCGTCAGCGTAACCGTGCCACCGGTCGTCTCGGCCATTGAATAAACTCCGGCCATCTGGGAGAACTTGACACCGCGGTCACTCAAGTAAGATTCGCGCTTAAACTCAATCTGCGATTCGAATTCCACGCCCCGACCAGTGAGCACCATGTTCGAACTGCTATTCACCTGCCCCTCAAGCGAACCCGTATTCGTAACCCACTTCTTCTCACCGGTGCTATATGCAACGTCCTGAACCGGACCAGATACTTTACCCGATGAGTCGAAATTCAGCTGGCCACCTGAATAGACAGACGTTCGAACAACGACAGAAGCAAATCGACCAGTCGGACTGACGAAAGCTACACCAGCAACTTCGTTGTCGGAGTCCGGATAAGTAATCGTCGTATTGAAAGCGCCGGCCTTTATCTCGGTAGCCGAATCGGAACCTCCGTCCCCATCGTCGCTACCGCCTCCACCGCCGCCTCCGCAACCCGCGAGGGCAACGATGCTCAAACCCACCAAACCCCAAGATACGAAACCCCGACTACTACTACCCATGATTCACCACCTTATTGTTCAGAAAACGGGCTGCCTAACCAAGAGCGGGAACACGACTCAAAGTCGCAACAGCACCCAACGCCCCCTAGGTCCATGTCAAAAAGACTTTTCAAGGGCGTCATATCACCAGTGTAGACGGCTCCAGAGGCGCCACCATTAACATTAGAGTGAAGAAGAATTCATAATTCTCACATTTGCACGCCAGTCAAGCTAAAAACGCGATAGCCGGGGCCTGAATTGATCAGGGAGCAGAAAGTCTATTGAAAATCAAAGACTGACGGCCGACCATTAAGGTTCCTCTGTTTGTCCGCGGTATGACTCCGGGGGACGTCCGTCAGCGGTTCTGGCATTCCCGGCCATCCAAGGCGTATCACCGCCGCGGCCTTCGGCAGCATCGCTGACAGACTTGTCAGAGGTTCATGGACAATCGGTCATAAAACAAGCCAGAAATCAGGAACTGACGATGAGTGCCATATTGCTGCTTGTACTGGGGCTGGGTGGAATGGCTCTGGGCTATTTCCTCTACTCCCGCTTTATTGCGAAGGTCATCTACAAGGTCGATGAGAACTTCCGCACGCCGGCCAACGAATTCGAGGATGGCGTTGATTTCGTACCCACCAACAAGTTCGTACTCTGGGGCCACCACTTCACGTCTGTCGCCGGCGCTGCGCCGATTGTCGGGCCGGCGATTGCCGTTATCTGGGGCTGGCTGCCCGCCTTCCTCTGGGTGACCATCGGCACCATCTTCTTTGCTGGCGTCCACGACTTCGGCGCAATCTGGGCCAGCGTGCGCAATAAGGCCAAGTCGATCGGCACGCTGACCGGCGAGGTCGTCGGTACCCGCGCCCGGTCGATCTTTACCATCGTTATCTTCCTGGTCCTGCTGATGGTGAACGCGGTATTCGGCGTGGTCATCGCCAGACTGCTGATCAACAATCCCGGCTCGGTAGTTCCGGTTTGGGGCGCTATCGCTGTGGCGCTGGTTATCGGCCAGTTGATCTACCGGGGCAAGATGAGTCTGCCGTTGGTGTCCCTGGTCGGCGTTGTGGCCCTCTACTTCCTCATCTATATCGGGCCGTCGGTACCGGTTTCACTGCCCGAGCAGGTCGGTGGCCTGTCGGATAATGCCGCCTGGATCCTGATCCTGTTCGGCTATGCGGCGATTGCCTCGTTGCTGCCGGTCTGGGTGCTGCTGCAGCCCCGGGATTACATCAATGGGCTGCAGCTTTTCGTGGGTTTGATTGCTCTGTATGCCGCAGTTCTCATCGGCAACCCGACGGTCGTCGCACCGATGATCAACCAGGACGTTCCTGCCGGAACGCCATCGATGATTCCCCTACTGTTCGTCACCATCGCCTGCGGCGCGATTTCGGGCTTTCATGGCCTGGTGGCCTCCGGGACAACGTCCAAACAGCTGCGCCGTGAGCCCGACGCCCGTTTCGTCGGCTATTTCGGTGCCACCGGGGAAGGTGCACTGGCGTTGGCGGCCATCATTGCAGCGACTGCGGGTTTTGCTTCCCTTGCCGACTGGCAGGCGGTCTACACCTCCTTTGGCCAGGGCGGCGTACTGGCTTTCGTCAACGGGGGCGCAACCATCCTCAGCCAGGGTACCGGCCTGGATGCCGAAGTCGCCGGCACCATGCTAACGGTCATGGCCGCGCTTTTTGCCGGCACCACCATGGACACCGGCCTGCGCCTGCAGCGCTATATCTTTCAGGAATGGGGCGAGATCTATAACGTCAAGTGGATGTCCAAGGCCGCGCCGGCCACCCTGCTGTCTGTCGGGACCTGCCTGCTGCTGGCCTTCGGCGCTGGCGGCGCAGACGGCTCCGGCGGTCTGCTGATCTGGCCGCTGTTCGGCACCTCCAACCAGTTGCTGGCTGGGCTGACCTTGCTGGTCGTGACCGTCATGCTGGTTCGTCGCGGCACACCCACGATCTACACCGTAGTGCCGCTCATCTTCCTACTGGTGATGACGCTCTATGCGCTGCTGATCCAACTCAAGGGTTTCTACACCAAGGGCGACTGGTTCCTGTTGACGCTCGATCTGGTCGTATTGGTGGCGGCGATCCTGGTGAGTCTGGAATGTATTGCTTCGTTGCGTCGTCTCAAGCAGGAGCGCCAGCAGTCCGGCGCATCCTGAAACTGAACCGGCGCCACGCTCCTCGTCGTCAGGTTTGTCGCGAGGTCGTGGCGCCCGGGAGATCATAATGAAAGACACCCTGACCCGCCTGAAATACTGGTACCAGCGCGCCAGCGCTGCCGGAGCGGAATACTACAATGCGCCCTACCGTGCCGCCATTGCCCGCGCCAAGCGTGATGAGGACGACCTGTTCATGTTACTGGTCTTCGGCGAGATGATGGGCATTCCCAATCCTGCCAGCTGGTACACCCTGGAACTGCAGCCACTGCTGCTCGAACGTTTCCACGACTGGCACAAGCGTATGGGCATGGAACGCTCGCCGCTGGACAACATGCGCTGCTGCTGAGGGTCGCATGCTCGATACCCAACGATTACTCGATATCCAGAAACTGATAGGCAGCAAACGCCTGTTGATGGTTGGCGGGAAAGGCGGAGTCGGCAAGACCACGGTTTCCGCTGCGTTGGCTGTGGCTGCGGCCGAGGCCGGTCGGCGAGTGCTGTTGGTCTCCACCGATCCTGCCCATAGTCTGGCGGATGCATTCGACCGTGCTATCGGCGGCATGCCCACCACGCTCTGGCCCAACCTGACCGCCCTGGAGCTCGACCCGGATACGGAAGTGGACGCCTACCTGGAACGGGTATTTGGCCAGATGCGCCGCTACGTTGGCCCGGACCAGGTCAACGAACTTCAGCGCCAACTCCGCCTTAGCAGCCAATCCCCCGGCGCCCAGGAAGCCGCCCTGCTTGAGCGCATGTCCCGTCTCATCGGCGAAAGCGAAAAGGATTACGATCTACTGATCTTCGACACCGCACCCACCGGTCACACGCTCAGATTGCTGAGCCTGCCGGAGGTTATGGCGGCATGGACGGATGGCCTGCTCAAGCACAACAAGCGGTCGGAAAAACTGGGCAAGGCCCTGGCTCACCTGACGCCGGGACGTAGCGTCGACAACCCGCTGACCGATCCCAAGGAGCATGCCCTGGAAGACATGGATCCGCGCAGCCGGGAACTGACAGAAACCCTGCTGGCCCGCCAGCGGCTGTTCCAGCGGACACGTCGGGTACTCAACAACGCCGAACACACGGCCTTCCTGTTCGTCTTAACGCCGGAGCGGCTGCCCATCCTGGAAACGGAGCGGGCGGTGAATTCTCTCAGGGGCGCCTCGGTTCCGGTCGCCGGCGCCATCGTCAACCGGCTATTGCCGGACAATGAAGACAGCCGTTTCTGGGCCCATCGTCGGGAGCGCCAACAGCGGCATCTCGACGATATCGACCAGCGCCTGGGCACTATGCCCCAGCTGCGCTTACCGTTGCTCGAAGACGATATCCAGGGGCTGGATAACCTCCTGGCGTTTTCACGGCACCTCATGTCCAAGCCCTAGTAAGTCCAGGCCATCGACAGGTACGACACAAACGCGAACCGTGGTTACCGCCAAAAATGCCCTTCCCCTTCGGCGGTCTTCTTTCCAAACGTCGGTCACTCAAATGCGGCTAGTTTATTGACGGTTGAAATCAGGATCTCCTGGCTGCAGCTCAATAGTAGGGCCGGATAGGTCTTTAAGAGACTTGGGCTTTCCGGCAGTCGACCAAGCGAATTAACCCTATTCGTATTCTTAGGAACTAAAAGCGACGCAGTTTTCAGTCGTGCCATTCAGCGTGCAATGCCAAGGAGGCACATTATGAAACCGATTAGCCGTGACGAACTGAAAACCATGAACGAAACCGAGCATGAGGACTTTGTCCTGATCAACGTGCTCGATCCCGAAGCATTCAACGAACAGCACATTCGCACATCGATCAACATACCGGTCGGTGACGACGACTTTACCAGGAGGGTGAAAGAGGTGGTCGGCAGCAAGGACCGCAAGGTCGTGGTCTACTGCGCGAGTTTCGATTGCCCTGCCTCACCGAAAGCCGCCAAGGAATTGGAGGATGCCGGCTTTACCCGGGTGTTCGATTATGAGGGCGGCACCAAGGACTGGTTCGAGAAGAAGCAGGCAGCCTGACAGCCGCTCGCGCAGGCGGAGGGGCGATGCCCCTCCTTTTCTTCATACTTCGTTTAACCTTTACCGATAGCATACCGGGCTTACCGGAACAGCCTATTTCCCGCCCAGCATCTTCAAGTACTGTTTTAGCACTACGGCATTATTCCGTTCCTTTTCCGACGCACTGAACACCAACGTGACTGTATGGTCCCGTGAATCTTGCGCGATGCGCCGAAGCGTATCCCGATACGGTTTGAGCTCGCTCAGATAGGATTTACGGAACTCACTCCAGGTCACCTCCCCCGCATGGAAGGCCTTCCGCAATTCGTTCGAAGGTGCCACATCCTTGAGCCATTCCCGGATCTCAAGCTTTTCTTTCGATACGCCTCGCGGCCACATACGGTCGACGAGAATGCGATCGCCGTCCTCACTGGATGGAGAGTCATAGGCACGTTTTAGGGCGAGCGTCATTGGGCACCTCCTGTTGTAAACGTAGACGTGTGTCCGTTCGATTCTGAATCAACCAACTGTGAAACGTGCTCGACTAAACAGGCTACTAAAGAACCATGTTAATACCCCGTTCGTGGCATAGCCAAAGCCATACGAAGCATTAGGATTGCCTCAGCAAACAACTACTTCGCATTTAAAACTATTTAACAGTTCATGCGCTATCTGTTGATCCACATCAAGCAGCGCCCACAACCCGGGTGGCACCCTGGATTGGTCGGGATCTGCTGGGAGATCGCCTGGCGCACAGAAAAGCTTGTAGCAACAACGTAAAATTTGATTTTACAAATAATTGCTACAAACACTTATTAGACAAAACTCACGTAACTTTTAATCTATAACTATGAAATGCGGCTAACGACCGGACGTCCTTTGCCCCCTACGCAAACGCCGGGCTCGTCGTTACAGGTGCACTCGAGGAAGGGTGCGATCTGTTGGTTCAGTCTCTGACCCAACCGGGAGGGAATCCAAACCCGAGCAATCACTGAACCAACGGAGTTAAGAGCATGAACGCAGTACTCAACCGGTTGTCCCTGGGCACCAAGATCATTGGCAACGCTGTCGTTCTCCTGTCGCTATTTGTCCTGTGCGCCGGCTATACCGTGTATGCCATGAACAGCATCGAGCGGGAACTCACTACAGTCTCGAAGCGGGATATTCCTCTCACCGAACACGTAGCTGCCATTACCGCCCACCAGCTCAGACAGACCATCGAGTTCGAACGCGCGCTGCGCTTCAGCTCCGATATTCCGCAGGACAATGGCGCTCGCCGCGAATTCCAGGACGCTATAGCCAGATTCGACAAGGAGGGTGAGCTCGTCGACCAGCAGCTTCGCTCCGCGGGCAAGGTAATCGATAGTTTGCAGTCAACGGACGAACGTACACAGCGGGAGTTCAGCGCCGTTGCTCGTCGGTTGAAACAGATCGATGTCGCCCATGAGGAATTCGCCAACCAGGCTCAACGTGTTTTCTCCGCGTTGTCCGAAGGCCGTGCCGGGAATATCGACACCCTGGTGGCTCAGGTCAAACGCGAAGCCGATGAACTGGACCAAAGCCTGACCGCCCTGCTCGACGATATCGGCACCTTTACCGAAGCCAGCGCCATGACTGCTCTCGAGCACGAACAGGACGCCTTGTCCGTAATCGTCACAGTCGTCACGGTAAGTACCCTGTTCGGCCTGCTGGTCAGTTGGTACGTCTCCCGGTCCATCGTTCGCGGCGTCAAACGAGCCATCGTAACCGCATCAGGCGACCTTACCCAGGAGATCCAGGTGGATAGCAGCGACGAGATCGGTGAACTGCTCGGGGCCATGAACGGACTGCGTCAGAAGCTGCTGAACATGATTTCGCAGATCTCCGGCACGACAGCGCAACTGGCGGCCGCGTCGGAAGAAATGTCAGTGGTCACCGACCAGACCAGCCGCACGATCGACGAGCAGCGTTCGGAGACCGAGCAGGTAGCCACTGCCATGAACGAAATGTCCGCCACCGCCCAGGAAATCGCCATCAGCGTCAACCAGACGGCAACTGCGGTCACGGAGGCAAGCGAGCATTCCAACCAGGGCAGTCGGACGGTCCAGGACACGATCGACCAGATCCAAACGCTGGCTCATGATGTCGATGCATCTGCAAAGGCCATCAGCGAGGTAGAGGAATACAGCAAAACTATCAGCACAGTGATCGAGGTCATCCAGGCCATCGCCGAACAGACCAACCTGCTGGCGTTGAACGCTGCCATCGAGGCGGCTCGCGCCGGTGACCAGGGACGGGGCTTTGCGGTCGTCGCCGACGAAGTGCGGGCACTGGCGAGCCGGACACAGCATTCGACCAACGAGATCAACGACATGATCTCCAAGCTGCAGACGGTTTCGCATAAGGCTGTCGAATCGATGATGAGCAACAAGACCCAGGTAGGAGCCACGGTGACGTTGGCGGGTCAGGCCGGGCAGGCTTTGAGGACCATAGATCAGGCGATGGCCCGCATCAACGATATGGCCACACAGATTGCCAGTGCATCAGAAGAACAGGTGGGCGTCGCGGAAGAGATCAATACCAATATCGCCCGGATCAACGAGATGACTTACCAGACCGCCCAGGGCGCCGAGGAGACGGCAAACGCCAGCCGGGACCTGACACGTATGGCGTCCGATCTACGCGGTCTGGTCGCACAGTTCCAGGTCTAACCGAGTCCGGCCAGGGATGGCCGGCTCGCCGTTGCTGCTTCGTTTCCGCTCCGTTCCGTTCCTGCGGCGATCCCGTTTCTATCCGTCCTGGTCCCGGGACCTGGCCTCCTCGATCGCATCCTCGGCCTGCTCCCAATCCTCTTCGTCCGCCTCGGGGTTCTCGTGCTCATCGGCCCGACTGGGACGGAAACAGAACGTTGCCAGGATCGGGAAATGATCGGAACCAAAGGCCTCCAGCCGGCTCATGTTCCTGAGCGTAAATTCCTCGCTTACGAAGATATGGTCCAGTGGCCAACGCATTAGACGGTAGTTGGCGTGGAAGGTACTGAACATGCCTCTTCCCCGCCGTGGGTCCAGCATGCCACTGACGCGACAGAACATCCGTGTGGTGCGTGACCAGGCGACATCGTTCAGGTCGCCGGCCACCAGCGTCGGGTCGCCGTCCCGGTGGATTCCCTTGCCGACCAGCAACAACTCGGCGTCACGCCACAGGGATTCATCACTCTCGCTTGGCGCGGGTGGACGCGGATGAAGCGCATGCAGACGCACCCTGGAGCCGTTGGCGAGACGCAACCACGTGTGGACGGATGGAATATCCTTCTGGATCAGCCACGACACATCGGTATCCTCGAGCTTGAGCCGGGAATAAAGGTGCATGCCGTAGAGGTTGTCCAGCGGGATCCTGACCGCGTATGGATAGTCTTCCCCTAACGCTGAATCCAGCGCATCCCCCCACCACTGGTCACTCTCGAGCGTGAGCACGACATCCGGCTTGTGTTGCAGGATTTGCCGGGTCAGTCCTTCGGCATTGCGGTTGGGCGTGAGCACGTTTGCAACCAGTAGACTGACACAGCGCTCCTCGAAGCCGTCCTGCGCATCTTTGACCTGTTTTGGCCACAACCGGGTATACGGAAGGATCCGGTAGGTTTGCCAACCCAGGACGGCAGCAGAAAGGATAACGGTAGGCCATAACAGCGGCGGGGCGGCCAGGGGGGAAAGCAGCAGGATGAGTAGCGCGATGGCGGCGATCTGCAGGCGCGGGAAGTCGCAAGCCCGAATCCACCAATCATAGAACGGTAAGCGCGCGAATACCGTGAGTGTCGTAACCACGAGCGAGGCGATGAAAAGACCGATACTCAACAATTCATGCTCCAGTCAGCGGCATGACACCCTTTGTCCATTCGTAATCCGGATTCCATACCATCCGAAGGCTTGGGCTTAGCTTGCCAGCGACAAGGATGGACTGCAAAAAACACACGTTGATTTTAGACGTTTGGGAACGGCTTTCTTGCAGCCGACACCTTTTCCCCGAGCCCCTGGCTTCATGTTTTCAGGCGACGCGCTATTCCGGCAATTCGATAACCCGACGTTCGGCTGAAGCATGCTGGGCCGCGGCCACGATTTCGAGTCCGGCGATCGCCTCCCGAGGATCGACAGGCGGTTTCTCGCCCTTGCGAAAGGTCTCGGCAACCCGTTCGTAAAAGCGCAAGTATCCACCTGGCACGTTCTGGATCGCACGCTCTTCGCTGCCCGCCGTCAGGTAACCCTGGCCATCCTCGACATTGTCGAGCCAATCGGACTGATCGGGCCGAGCCCCGGCCTTCAGGGCGTTTTCCTGTCCATCCAGGCCGAAGCTGGTATAGGCTGCCCGGCTGCCGAGGACCCGCATTCGCGGACCGCACTGCGCCGCCACGCTACTCATCCAGAGGTGTGAGCGCACGCCATTGTGATGGGTCAGGGCGACGAAAGAATCGTCGTCGACCTCGGCATCCGGGTACCGATGCTCCAGCTCCGCGTAGACCGACTTCACCGGGCCGAACAGCACCAGCGCCTGGTCGATCAGGTGAGCACCCAGGTCGTATAGTACGCCGCCGGCTTCCTCCGGCGCTCCGGACTGTCGCCAGCCCGGTTTTGGTTCGGGCCGCCAGCGCTCGAAGCGAGACTCGAAGCGGCGCACCTCGCCGAGCTCGCCGTCAACCATCAACTGTTGCAGGGTCAGGAAGTCGCTGTCCCAACGACGGTTCTGGAACACGGTGAGGAACAGCCCCAGCCGTTCGGCTTCGTCAGCGAGCTCACGGGCATCGTCCGCGTGGGCAGCAAGGGGCTTGTCGACCACCACACCCAACCCGGCATGGAGCGCCGCCATGGCCAACGGTTTGTGGGTCCGGTTGGGAGACGCGATAACGACCAGGTCCAGCTTGTCGGCATCGTGCCAGAGCTGGCCCGCGGTGTCGTAAAGGGTAGCGTTCGGGTAGGCCTGTTTCGCCTCCCCAGCCCGGTCGGGATTGGAGGTGACGATCGCCGATAACCGCAAACCTCGCGCGGCATCGATCAGCGGTGCATGGAACACGGAACCGGCCAACCCGTAGCCAATGATCCCTACCCTGACTTCGTTGTTTTCAGACATCGATCCCTTTTCCTCAGGACTCATTTCGACCCGGTTTAAAAACCTTTCACCGCCTCATCGATGGATGCATCTCCGGACAACACATCCAGCGTACGGTTCTCTGCATTCGGTGCATCAAGGACCTTCAGCAATACCTCGGCGACGTCCTCCCGCGAAATGTCACCGGTACGATCCAGCTTTTCGCTGATCTCGACCTTTCCAGCACCCGCAGACTGGGTCAGCGGTCCAGGGCGTACAATGGTGTAGCTGATACCTCCGGCCCGCAAATGCTCATCGGCCCGGTGTTTGGCGCGCAGATAGTGGCGAATCTTTTCCGGCCCCTTGTCGGGCTCCTCCGCCCGCATGGCGCTGACCATGATGAAGCGCTTCACACCTGCCGCCTTGGCGCTGTCGATCAGCCGAATCGCGCCATCCTGATCTACGTCGATGGTCTTTTCGGGTCCGGTGTGGGGACCGGAACCGGCGGTAAACACCACCGCATCGCAGCCCTTCAACTGCTCGGTGCAATCGCGTTCGAGATCGCCCAATACGGTCTTCGGCGCTCCCAGCTCGCGCAGTTTTTCTGCCTGGTCGGGGTCGCGGACCATCGCCACCGCCTCGTGGGGACTGTGGGCCATTTTCTTGATCAGATGTTGGCCAATCTTACCGTTGGCCCCGGCGATCAATACGCGCATAGTCCAGTCTCCCTTGTTCCAGTACCTGATTTGGCGACCAACAACCTGACCTGGATGCTGGCTCCCTATCTAACCTACAAACCTACAAGTCGCGTGCGTCCCGTGTCATCCCTTCGAGCGGAGGTTTAAATGAAACTTTGGTCAGATACGTCGAAACCCCTGACATACCGAGGCAGACGTGAGACGCTCTAGGAGCCTTGGGCCAGTCTCAATATCTCTTTACTGAATACACGGCAGGCCACCATGGCGGACCAGGGCACCCCGCCAGCCCATACCGCTGAAGCTCCCGGTCTAATCAACATAAGTGCTTGTAAACGCGTCAAGCCCCGCGCAAGTATCTGTCTGTTAAGGCATCCTCGTCAGGAGTAACGTCAGGCGCTGGAGCGCAGCACATTAAATAACGGGAAGCCAAGCGAGTTATAGCGCGATTATGGACGACCAAACACAAAAGCAGGATGTTCGATCCTCCGCAAACGAATCCGAAGCCCAGCCCACCATCCCCATCGTTGCGATAGGCGCCTCAGCAGGAGGCATCGAGCCGCTGCAAACCTTTATCTCCAAGTGTACGGGGGATATGGGTCTTGCCTTCGTTGTGATACAGCACTTGCCTCCCAGCGGGGACAGTGCACTCACCGAAATACCCACGAATTTTTCCGTCATGCCTGTCGAGGCCATTACCGACGGCATGAGTGTCGAGGCGGACCGGGTTTATGTCTTACCGCCGAACGCCAGCCTTCAACTCGACGGTTCCGTCTTCAGGATGCAGACCCTCGAAGCCCGACACCCAGACCTGATTATCAACGAATTCTTCACCTCGCTGGCACAGCAGCAAGGTGAGCGATCTTTTGGGGTAATCCTCTCCGGTGCGGGCACCGACGGCGCAGAAGGGGCCCGGGACATCCGGGAAGCCGGCGGGCTGGTGCTCACCCAGGACCCCGACGAGGCCGAGTTCGACGGTATGCCGGCTGCCGCTATCCATGCCGGCGCAAGCGATGCCATCGTGCGGGCCGAACAGATGCCTGCAGCCCTCCTGGACTTTATCGCACGCCAGTCGAGATTTCCCAGTGAGCGTGAAGACAGCACGGATCGCCCGCTACCCAACACGATCCGTAAGATCATCGAACTGATTTCCCACAATAGCCCCAACGATTTTACCCGGTACAAGGAAAAGACCCTCGCCCGCCGGATATTTCGCCGCATGGGTATGAGCCAGGCGGACAATGAGGACGCCTACCTCAAGCTGCTGGAACAATCCGAGGAGGAGCGCAACCTGCTCTACCGGGACATGCTTATCTCCGTCACCGGCTTTTTCCGTGACGAAGCCAGCATGGCAAAACTCGACCAACAGATACTGAAGCCGCTGGTCGACAGCTCGGAACCCGATCAGTCGATCCGGGCCTGGGTACCAGGCTGTGCAACCGGGGAGGAAGCCTACACCCTGGCCATTATGCTCCATGAGCGCATGCGGGAGAGCGGCAAGCGGGCGAAACTCCAGATCTTCGCCACGGATATCGACGAGGATGCCTTGCGCATTGCCCGCAGCGGGCTCTATCCCGACAGTATCAAGAGCACGTTATCCAGCGAGCTGCTAAAACGCTATTTCCGTCGCGAAGGCGACTACTACCGCGTGATCAAGGAAATCCGCGAAGAGATCGTCTTCGCCTACCAGAACGTCATCACCAGTGCGCCCTTTTCCCAGCTCGACCTGATAACCTGCCGCAACCTGTTGATCTATCTCAAGATCGATGTGCAGAACCAGCTCATGGGCCTGTTTCATTTTGCGTTGAAAGACGAGGGCGTCCTGTTTTTGGGTACGTCGGAAACCGTCGGCCGCAAGGACGACCTGTTCCACCTTGTCGATCGCCGCCATCGCATTTACCGGCGCAAGCCCAATGACCGCCAGGGCATCAACCTCCCCTTCTCCGAAGGTCGGCCAACCAATGTAACCACCCAGGTTCCGGTGTCGACGCCATCCCTGACGACGCGCAGCCAACGCCGCCCCTATCGCACACGGATGGGCGACCGCGTACAGCACCTGATGTTGGGTCGGTACGCGCCCCCGGCAGTGCTCGTGAGCAAGGATGGCGAAGCACTCTATTTCGTTGGCGAAACATCGAACTACCTGAGACACCCATCGGGCGAACCAAGCCACCGACTGTTCGATCTCGCCCGGGACAACGTCAAGAACAAGCTTCGCAGCCTCTTTCGCACAGCCGTCGAGCAGCAGAGCCATGTTGAGTCTGCGCCCTTCTTCATCGGCAGCTCGTCCCCGGCCAAGCAACTGAAGCTGGCGATTACGCCGCTGAAGATCAACGAAGCCACCCACTACCTGATCGCATTCGAGCCCCATCGCGAATCGCCGGGGGCGGCGGAACCCCGCGCCGAGCATCCGGCGACTACAGGCAAAGAGGCCGAGTCGGCGCTGATCGAACATCTCGAGGAAGAGCTACACGCCACCCGCGCCGAACTGCAGGCCACCATCGACGATCTGGAATCCTCGAATCAGGACCTGAAGGTTTCCCACGAGGAAGCCGTGTCCATGAACGAGGAACTGCAAAGCACCAACGAGGAACTGGAGACCTCGAAGGAGGAACTCCAGTCGCTCAACGAGGAAATGTCCACGGTCAATACCGAGTTGCAGGCCAAGGTGGACCAGCTCGACCAGGCCTATGGCGACCTGGATAACCTGCTACGCAGCATTACCTCGGCCACACTCTTTATCGACTCGTCTTTCCATATCCGCCTGTTTACCCCCAACTGCAAACAGCTGTTCAACCTGGTGGATACCGATGTCGGTCGGCCGTTGGATGAGATCAAGTTCAAGGTCCAGGATGACTACCTTCTCCAGGATGCCGCCACCTGCCTGGAAACGCTTGAATCGCTCGAAAGCGAAGTCACGGCAAACGGCAATTATTGGCACCTTCGGCGGATATCACCCTACCGCACGCACGAAGACCGGATCGACGGAGTCGTTATCACCTATACCGATATCACCCGCTTGAAAAACGCCCAGGGCGAACTGAGCGAAATGGCACAGACGCTCGAACGGCGCGTAGAGGAACAGACGCAGGAAGCTCGGGAACACCTTCGGGAACAGGAAAAGGCCGTCCGTGAACGGGATGTCTTCTTCGAGCTTTCAGCGGTGCCGTTCTTCGTGATGGGGGACGACGGCTATTTCTCGCGCCTGAACCCAGCATGGAGCCGTATCTTCAATTGGCATCTCAACGAGTTGTACGAGCGTCCGTACCTCGACTTCATCCATGCCGAAGACCTGGAAAACTTCAGGGCCGACCTCAAGGCCGTGCGCGATAATAGGGAATCCGCGAATACGCCGGCAAGATTCTGCGCTCGGGATGGCAGTTACCACTGGCTTGAGTGGGAGATCCAGCGCGGCGAGAACGAAACGATGCTTGGCGTGGTACGTGACGTGTCCGAGCGGGTCCAATCCGCCCATGCGGTCCAACGCGCCCAGGAAGAGCTGGAAAAACAGGTGCGCCAGCGGACCCAGCAGCTACAGGCGGAAAAAGAACTGGCTCACGTGACCCTGATGTCCATTGGCGAAGCCCTCATCACTACGGATATCCACGGTCGGGTTACCAGTATGAACCCGGTTGCCGAACGTCTCACCGGGCACTCTGCGAGCGAATCGTTAAATCGGGACATCAACGAGGTCCTGGAGCTCCGCAACGAAGATACCGATGAGCGTCTGGAAGAACCTGTGTCCACAGCGCTGGTGGAGAACCGGACCGTCGCCGTTCCCGAACCCGCCCTGCTGGTTCGTAAGGACGGGGCGAGTATCCACGTCGATGCCTCCGTGTCACCGGTCTACAACAACAAGGGCGACCTGCTGGGCGCCGTCGCCGTATTCTTCGATGTCAGCTATGCACGGGAACTCACCAAGCGGGTTCGCCACCGGGCCTGCCACGACGACCTCACCGGACTGGTCAATCGCGGTGAATTCGAGAACCGCCTGGCCACGGTCGTCGCCAGCGCCCGGGACGATGGCAAGGTACACGCCCTGCTGTTCATGGACCTGGACCGCTTCAAGATTGTCAACGATACCTGCGGCCATCTGGCCGGGGACGAACTGCTCCGGCAAATCGCGGGGGAACTGCAAGTCCATGTCCGCCAGCGGGATACCCTGGCACGGATGGGTGGCGACGAGTTCGCACTGATCCTGGAAAACTGCAATGCCGAGCAGGTCTTCCGTGTCGCGGACGATATGCTGGCCTTCATGCACAACTTCCGTTTCACCTGGGAGGACAAGACATTCCAGGTGGGCATGAGCATCGGTATTGCCCTGATCGACGAGCACGCCGCATCGGTACGGCAAGTGGTCCATAACGCCGACAACGCCTGTTACATGGCCAAGGAAGGTGGCCGGGACCGAGCCTATATCTTCAATCAGGAAAACGAGGACGACCTGCACCATAAAACCTACATGTATTGGGTGACCAAGGTGTCCCAGGCGCTCGAGGATGACGATATCGAGCTCGTCGCCCAGCCGATCGTGGCGCTGGAGGATGGGCAGACCCGGGGCAATCACTTCGAGGTCCTGTCACGCCTCAAGGGCGACGAGGGGGAAACCATCCCGCCCTCCAAGTTCATCAACGCGGCCGAGCGCTACAACCTGATGCCACGCCTGGACCGCCACGTGGTGCGGAAGGTGTTCCAATGGCTTTCGGAGAATCCGGCCATCATAGAGTCGCTGGATATCTGTTCGATCAACCTGTCGGTGAGCACCCTGGGCGACGATCGATTCCCGGATTTCCTCAACGACCTGCGCAAGCAATACCACGTGCCCAGTCACAAGGTGTGCTTCGAGATCACCGAAACCATGGCCATCCGCAACCTGACGAAAACGATCGAGCTGGCCAACGAATTCAGGAAGCAGGGCTTCCTGTTCTCGCTGGACGACTTCGGCAGCGGTTTCGCCTCGTATCATTACCTGCGCCAGCTACCGGTCGACTTCCTCAAGATAGACGGCGAGTTCGTGCGCAAGATCGTCGAAGATCCGATGGACGAGGCGATGGTGCGCTCCATGAACGAGATCGGACATATCATGGGCAAGAAGACCATCGCCGAGTTCGTCGAGACACAGGCAGTCTTCGACAAGCTGAAGGAAATCGGCGTCGATTATGTCCAGGGCTTCGCCATTGGCAGACCCGACGATCTTGAAAACGAAGGGAAAAAAGATAACGGTGCGGGCGCCGGAGCCGGTAATACCGTTGGTGATAGCGCCTGAATCGCGCCTGAAAGGGAGCTATCCGGCGCCCGGCTCAATGGAACGCCACGTGCCGACGAACAATCGATAACCGGTTACCTCAAACTGGCCGTCGGAAACCTGAGTCAAACACCCGCACATCGTGCAAACCGGTAGGGATACCTCAGAGATCGATGCAACACCGTAAACGCAAGCTGGCCTGGGTTCTGCTCGCGCTTGTCATTGTCGTCGTAGCTGCCCGGGTGGCACTGCCCGAAGTGCTCCAGCGTTACGTCAACCAGACCCTGGATGACGCCGAGGGTTATAGTGGTCAGGTTGGGGATATCGACCTGGCCCTATGGCGTGGCGCGTACGTTATCCACGACATCGAGATCAACAAGGCCACCGGCGAGGTGTTCGCACCCCTGTTCACAGCCAACCGCGTGGATCTGTCCCTGCTCACATCCGCCCTGCTTCGCGGCAAACTGGTTGGCGAAGCCGTGTTTCGCAAGCCGCTGCTTAACATCGTGGTTGAGGACGAAGAGGATTCCAGCCAGCAAACCGGCGAGGAAGCCGACTGGCGGCAGGTACTACGAGACCTGTTCCCCTTGAGGCTCGATCGGATTGAGTTCCACGACGGTGAGTTCCACTTTCGAAAGCCGGATGCTTCACCGCCGGTAGATGCCTACCTGACCGGGATCGAAGCAACACTGACAAACCTGACCAACAGCCGCGAGCTATCCGATTCCCTGGCGGCAAGCCTCAGCCTGCAAGCCAAGGCTATGCAGCAAGGCGATCTCACCGTCTCCATGCAGATGGATCCCTACCGGGAACAGGCGCATTTCAACTTCAACGGTAAACTGACGAATCTGGAAATCAGCGCGATCGACCCCCTGATTGCCGCCTATGCGCCTGTCGACATCGAGGCGGGCAGCCTGGACCTGGTGATGGAGCTGGCCGCTGAGGATGGGCGGATTACCGGGTATGTCAAACCATTGCTGCGCGACATCGACATATTCGAATGGCGCGAAGACGTGGAGAAGCAGGGCGACAACCTGTTCCAGGTGGTATGGGAAGGATTGGTTGGCGCTGTTGCCGAACTACTGGAAAACCAGCCGAAAGACCAGTTCGCCACCCGCATCCCGATCGAGGGACAGATCGATTCGCCGGACACCGAGACTCTCGCCGCGATCATCAATGTGCTCCGGAACGCCTTCATCAATGCCTTTGAGGCGGAGCTTGAAGGTAGCGTCAATCCCTCGAATGTCGAACAGGACAGCAACCAGTAAGCCATCACGCCAGCGTGATGGCTTAAATAAAAAACCCACCACCCGGCGAGCGGATGGTGGGTTTCGTTGACCCTCGGGCCGTCTTAAGCCGCTTGCTCTTCGTCCTCAGGGAGGGAGTTGCGGATAAGGAAGTCGAATGCGCTCAGGGCGGCCTTTGAGCCTTCACCCATAGAGATCACGATCTGCTTGTAAGGTACGGTGGTCGCATCGCCGGCCGCGAAGATACCCGGGATCGAGGTCTCTGCGCGCTCGTTGACGATGATCTCGCCGTGCTGGCTCAGCTCGATATCGCCCTTCAACCATTCAGTGTTCGGCACCAGGCCGATCTGGACGAACACACCTTCCAGCGCAACATGGTGGCTTTCGCCCGTGTTGCGGTCGGTGTAGGTCAAACCATTCACCTTACCGCCCTCACCGGTAATTTCGGTGGTCTGGCCTGAGGTGATGATTTCGACGTTCTTCAGGCTGCGCAATTTCTTCTGCAGAACATCGTCCGCACGCATCTCAGCCCCGAACTCGATCAGCGTCACGTGCCCGACGATACCCGCCAGGTCGATAGCAGCTTCAACACCGGAGTTACCGCCACCAATCACCGCTACGCGCTTGCCCTTGAACAGCGGACCGTCACAGTGCGGGCAGTAGGCAACGCCCTTGTTACGGTACTCTTCCTCACCCGGTACACCCAGTTGACGCCAGCGGGCACCCGTCGAGAGGACCACGCTGCGTGCTTTCAAGGACGCGCCGTTTGCCAGACGAACTTCGTGCAGGCCGCCTTTGCGAGCTGCAGGAATCAGCTTCTCGGCGCGCTGCATGTTCATGATGTCCACGTCATACTCTTTGACGTGCTGCTCCATCGCCGCAACCAGCTTCGGACCTTCGGTGTAGGGAACGGAAATCAGGTTTTCGATACCCATGGTGTCCGCAACCTGGCCACCAAAGCGCTCAGCCGCAATACCAGTGGAGATACCCTTACGCGCAGCGTAGATCGCCGCAGAGGAACCTGCCGGACCACCACCGATGACCAGCACTTCAAAGGCATCCTTGTGGTTGATCTTCTCGGCTTCTTTCTCGTCGGACTTGGTGTCCAGCCTCGCGACGATCTCTTCCAGCGTCATGCGGCCCTGCCCCCAGGGCTCGCCGTTCAGGTAGACACTGGGAACCGCCATCACTTCGCGCTGCTCGACCTCATCCTGGAACAGGGCACCGTCGATGGCGGTGTGCTTGATCTTCGGGTTCAGCACGCTCATCAGGTTCAGGGCCTGGACCACGTCCGGGCAGTTCTGGCAAGACAGGGAGAAATAGGTTTCGAACTCGAATTCACCGTCCAGTTCCTTGATCTGCTCGATCGTTTCCTGGGCGGCCTTGGATGGATGACCACCGACCTGCAACAGGGCCAATACCAGCGAAGTGAACTCGTGGCCCATGGGAATACCGGCGAAACGAACACCAATATCGGTGCCGATACGATTGATGGCGAAAGATGGTCGACGAACGTCCGGCGACTCTTCGGTGCGCAGGCTTATCTTCGAAGACATCGGCTCGATCTCTTCCAATAGCTGTTTAAGCTCCTGGGATTTCTTGCCATCGTCATAGGCTGCTACCAGCTCGATCGGCTGCTGCAGCTTGTCCATGTAAGCTTTCAACTGCTCCTTGATATTGGCATCCAACATGTCGTATTCCCCTTGCATAAACGCGAAACTGAGTGACTTAAAAACCGAGTGGTTTAACGAATAAGTTATAAGTAAAGATAAGGATGAACTCTTTAAGGCTCAAATTAATTAGCCTTAAACGTTTAATAGCCACTTGCTATATAAGCCGATCGTTCAATGCTGCAGATAAAAGAAAGGCCCGCAGAGCGGGCCTTTCGTTCAGCTTCACCTTGCGGGGAAACTTAGATCTTGCCGACCAGGTCCAGAGACGGAGACAGGGTCTCTTCGCCTTCTTTCCACTTGGCAGGGCAAACTTCGCCCGGATGGTTACGAACATACTGGGCAGCCTTGACCTTGCGCAGCAGATCGTCTGCATCACGGCCGATGCCTTCAGCAGTAATTTCCATTGCCTGGATAACACCGTCCGGATCGATCAGGAAGGTGGCACGGTCTGCCAGGCCCTGACCTTCGCGCATCACACCAAAGTTGTTGGTGATGGTGCCAGTCTGGTCGCCGACCATGTAGTACTGGATCTTGCCGATCGTTTCAGAGCTGTCGTGCCACGCCTTGTGGGTGAAGTGGGTGTCGGTAGACACGGAGAACACTTCCACACCCAGCTTCTGCAGCTCTTCGTACTTGTCAGCGACGTCGCCAAGCTCAGTCGGGCAAACGAAGGTGAAGTCGGCCGGATAGAAGAAGAAGACAGCCCACTTGCCTTTCACGTCGGCATCAGAAATTTCTACAAACTCGCCCGCTTTGTAAGCGGTTGCGTTAAACGGTTTGATCTCGCTGTTGATCACGCCCATTCAGATTTCTCCTTAGATTGTCTGGAATTTACGTTGCTGGAAAGTCGTCTGGAGTTGCTAAGGTAACCGCAACCCGACGGATGACGAAATTGATTATGCTTAAATGACCTATAGATAAGCCCTATATAACCAAAGATCGGCCTGATTTTCGGCTTGCCACAGGAAAAGTCTGGCTCCCGGCGAGAATCTCAACCCTGGCATGAATTAAGCTTTCTTCATCCGAACACCGTCGAATGGCGGCTGAGTATACCGGAGGATCCCAAAGTCAGCCTACCCGCGTAAGGTTTCAGTTTTTTGGAAGGCCAACTCAGTCTTGGAGGAATATTCCTTGCGCATGGGCATAACCGTGATCGGCGGCGCCTCCGTCGATACCATCATCCAGTTGGACACATTCCCCGAACCCACTCCCCAGACCATTTGGCCCCGGGCAGGCTATCGCAGCCTGGGTAGCACGGGCGCTGGCAAAGCCCTGAACCTGGCGGCGCTGGATATCCCGGTCACGCTGCATACGTTGCTTGGACGGGATGCGGAGGGCCAGTTCATCCGGGACGCCCTGCAGCACCGAAATATCACTCTGCTCGCGGAAGAGACGGACGCCGGCACGGAGCAGCACGTTAACCTCATGGATGCCAATGGCGATCGCATATCGCTCTTCGTCAATCCGTCAACCGAGCCGGACGCCATTGATTGGCGTGACGTTCGTACTGCACTGGCGCATTCAGAGTTGGCCGTGATCAATATCCTGGCCTACGCCCGACCTGCGCTGGAGCTTGCGCGTGCAGCAGGCAAACCCATATGGACCGACCTCCACGACTATGACGGGAAAAACAGCCACCACCAGCCATTTGTCGATGCCGCCGAGGTTGTCTTCCTTTCCAGCGACAAGCTCCCGGACTATCGACACTTCATGCAACAGCAGATTCACAAGGGGAAGTCTCTGGTGGTCTGCACCCACGGCAGTTGCGGCGCGACGTTAATCGATAGTCACGGACAATGGATCGAACAGCCCGCCTTCCCGGCCCCGAACATCGAGGACACCAACGGTGCCGGCGACGCCTTTTTTAGCGGTTTTCTCTACGGCTACCTGGATCGACAGCCACTTGCAACCTGCATGAAGCTCGGAGCCGCCTGCGGTGCGCTCTGCGTCGGCGCCCGCAGTCTGGCAGCACCGACGCTTAGCCGGGAATACCTGCAGTCGAGGCTGACAGGGGCTCCCACTTCGCTGGACTGAGCACCCGCCCTATTCCACCACGTGCGTTTGCAGGCCCGGTGCATCTACTGTATCAGCCCTCTGTGCATCGCCTCATAGACCGCCGCCGGTGCATTCGGCACATTCAGTTTGACAAAGATGCTCTGACGGTGATTCTTGATCGTGGAAAGGCTGGCCGCCAGGCGCCTTCCCGTATCCGCGACCGAGACGCCGTCGGCGATGCATCGCAGCACCTGTAGCTCTCGATCGGTCAGCAAAGGCCTTGACGAAAGATCGTAACGGGATGCTTCGGGCGATCGCATCTGCAACTGCAGGTAAAGCTGTATCCCTGTCTGGGCCTCGTCTGAAAAGACCGGCTGACCGGCCGCCACGCGACGAATGGCCGATACAATGCGTTCAGTGGGATCATGCTTGCTAAGATAACCTGCAACGCCCGCTGATACGGCTTGACTAACCACATGTCCCTGGCAATCCGTAGACAGGATCAGGACGCGAGTGGCCAGACCTTCGCTGGCGACGGTGGCACAGATATGGGTCGCGTCGCCGCCGGGCAGCTCGAATTCGCACAGGATGATCTCCGGTCGCAGGCGGCGTGCCTTGGCTACCGCCTGTGAGGCGTCTTCAGCTTCACCGACAATCACGAAACCCGGTTCAGCGGACAATATAATTGCTAGCCCTCTACGTATAAGTGGTAATGGGTCCACCAATAAGATGCGTATATCCATCATGCTCATTCCGTGTGATTTTTGAGCTTGCATCGCTAATAAGGCAAGAACTATTTTCAGAGCCCCTATCAGTACGGATGAAAATCTAAACACAAATACTGTGAGTGTGAATTAGTTACGGTAATTAGATTATTGATCTTCGTTACACTATGGTCGTCGACAGATGCAAATCGACACGTAACTCCCTACGAATACGCGTCAATTAACTCTGAACTGATTAATATAGGCATCTTTTATTGTCACAGCCTTAAGACTTTTACTACATTTTAATTCTTACGGTTAATCGATGTTTACTTATATGTATTTTATACTTGCCAATGTTAATTAATTGCTTTAAAAAAGCAGACTTTATACAGCTTTAATCAACATAATATAAATATTACAATTATCTTTGTTTTTATAAATCATATCGCTAGCAATGAACCTTAATTTCAATTGTTAAACACGCTAAGTGCTAGCTCAAGATTCACCTCCATACTGCAGGCCTGACGACCAGCTCCCGCAGTTCGTTGCCACGCATGACAGTAAACCGATCAAGACGCCCAATGCCCTGCCGTGAAAGTGCACTTACCAGATCATCGGGATACGCAATCGGCTTGTCCTCCACTGACAACACCACGTCATAACTACGCAAGCCTGTTTCGAACGCCCGCCCGCCTGGGCGCACCGCCAGGACGACAACGCCGCCCTCACTCGGCAGGCTGAGCTGTCTGGCTAAATGATGGTCGTTCAAGACAAACCGCGCGCCCGGACCTGAACCAGAGGCCGGCTCCAGGGCATGCCTGACGATCCAACGCAGGAAGAGACCAAAGGTCGTTACTCCACACAATACAAAGATCGCGGTTACGGATCGGGTCAATTCCGTGGTTGGGACCAAATCGCCGTAGCCCACTGTCGTTAGGGTGATAACGCTGAAGTAGAACGCGTCGGCGAACGACCACTGTTCTGCCAAAGAAAAGAACAGGGTTCCCGCCAGCAGAATAAACGGCACGACGAACAGGGCCGCCAATAAACGTCTGCGAGTACGCCAACGAACAGCAAGCGTGGATATCAACCGTGAATCGTTCATGACGATGACCTCCTTGACCGAAATGGAGAGGCCGCCTGCAGGCGGCCCCTACTGCCTCTAGTCTGCAGGCTGGGACTGCTGGGACATCAGGTTCCGCAGATCCCGGATGTCGTCACGGACAGATTCCAGCTGGTGCGACAGGCCACTGACTTCATCCCGCAGAACGTCCAGGATGCTGAAGCTGCGTTCGCTTGCCAGCGCCGCCTTGATTTCCGAAATACCATCCTGGATGGCGTTGAGTTGCTGATTTTCCGGTGTAGGACTCATGGTCTTACCTCCTTTTCTTGGCTAGTGTTTTCCGTTTTGATGTGCAGGCCGGTCCTGCAGGGATCCTCCGCGGGCATGCAGCCCACGGGGAGGATGCATCGAGCCGGAACAGGCTAGCTATCGTCGCTCGTGTCCGGCTTCACCGATTCGCTACTACGGATGGCCACCCGACTACCGTTGGCCGCATTGCAAGTGGCCGCTGCGGCATCCGGCGCAGCCGCGACCGCGCCAATTTGACTGGCAGCTGATGCGGAATTGGGCCCAACGACAGCCACCCCCACATCACAGGCCGCGGCGGCATAGTCCTTGCCCACTACGACGGAGACGGTGCTCGTGCTGGGGGTATCTCCAACGGCAGAGCTACTTGCACTGGCTGCTGCAGGGCCGTCGCCCTGCTCGGCCTCGGCTGCTACCGACGTCGTCGCGGCAAAGCCGGGTTTGGCCGACTGTTTTTCGCCCGATTGGCTTTCCTCCTCAGGCGTTACCTCGGCGTAGTTCTTCTGGCCGGAGCTGTCTCCGACGGAACCTGATGTTGCGCTGCTCATGTTTTCCTCTCCTTCGGCCTTGCCGGATTTATCCTTGGGTTTATCCGCTGTACGCACAGCGGAGCGTGTCTCTGGTTTGCTACTCATTGCGCTTTCCCCTCTTTTTGCATGGAACCGACAGTCATTGCCTGAAACCGACCATACCCATCGGCGATGCACTCGCGGTGTCTAGAGCACACCGAAGAAACGAACGATGACCAATACGCCGGTCACCACCACGACGACGCCGGAGAGATCCACCAGCAGACCGGTCTTGATCATTCGCTTGAACGGGATTTCGCCCGAGCTATAGACGATGGCGTTGGCGGATGTGGAAATCGGCAGCATGAAGCCGTAGATCGCCGCGAAGGTCGCTACCAGTGCGGCCTCCTGTGGATCGCCGCCGCCTGCGACCGCCAGCGTGGGAATGATGGGCACCAGCACACTGATACTGACCAGGTTGCTGGTGAGCTCGGACATGGAGATGGCGATCACCGCTGCGAAAACGCAGACCCAGATCGGGCCGACACCCTGGATGCGCTCGGCGACTGCCTCACCAAGTACTTGAGCGAGTCCGGTCTCAGCCATGAGCGTACCCAGCGCGAGCGCGGACCCCACCAGGATCAGCGGGCCCCAGTCCATGGCGGCTGTGTCCTGCCAGCGCAGCGTAAAGCCTTCCTTGCGACTGATCGGTAGCAGGAACAGCAGAATCGCACCGAGCAGGGCCACAACGGGTGGCGACAGACGCTTCTCGACGAATATGTAGACTGGCGATTCGCTACCGACTACGACACTCAGGATCGGCGGTAGCAGCCACAAAGTGATAGCGGCGCCAAAAGCAATCGCAGTATTGATCTCGCCCTGGGACATGCGGCCAAGCTTGCGCCGGCTTCGCAAGATCTGCGCCTTGGCGTTGGGGATGCGACGCAGCTCCGGCGGATTGATGAACAGCACGGCCACGCAGAGAAGCGCGAAGAGTGCCAGTACGATGGGTACGCCCAGGGCCATCCACTCCATCACCGAAATGTGGGTATCGAACCGGGTCTCGATGAAGTGACGCCCGACCATGTTCGATGCGTCGCCGAACGGCGTCATCAACGCGCCCAGGGTGGCCCCGTATGCCGTCATCAACAGCAAGGCGCTACTCAGGTAGAGCGGCTTGCCCTCAGCCGACGGAGCGCCCCCACGTTCGATATCATCGGAAAAGGTCTTCACCAGACCGAGGGCGATAGGCAATAGCATTGCGGCAACGGCGCCGTTGTCGATGAAGCCGGACAGTAGGGCTGCCATCGCACCGAAGGCCACGACGATGCGCACCGTGGAATTGCCTATGCCCGGAATACTAAGAACCTTCAGGGCGATGCGGTGCCCCAGGCCGTACTTGGACATGGAGCGCGTAATAATGAAGCCCCCGATCAGCAGGAACAGCGTCGGCGAGGAAAAGGCGCCGAAGACCTGCGAAGCGGACGCCACGTCCAACACGACTGCCAAGGCAAGTCCCAGCAACGACGTCACCGGGATGGGCAGCGGCTGGAACACCCAGTAGGTCACCGTGACCAGGATTACGGCCAGGAGGTTCTGCTGGGGCGCTGTCAATGCCGTGGGCAGCATGATGACCGCGATCATCAGGATCGGCCCCATGAAAAGGCCGACCAGTTTACGCCGGTCGATACGGCGCCGTTCAGGTGGGGTATGTGCCTCGCTTTCCTCGGATATGCGTTTCCTGGCAAAACCGGATGACATTGTGGAACCTCCTTAAGATGCCTTTATTGGGCATCCTAGGGAGGCGGGCACTTCTCCACTATCCACATACCGGGCAAGAATTCGGCTTTGGTATCAGCAGGAATGACTGCATCGGTAAGCTACACTTTCGTTTATCAGGCAGACTTTTGGCCAAGAGCTTTGCCGCTGTCCAGACATCCGGCTGAAATCCGTTAACTTCCGACGATGGCCATCGGTTGAGCGCTTGGACAAAAAGATGGCTGTCGAGGCATGGCGATCCCGATCCTTCAGGGATGCCCTATAGCCACGTAACCTGGCTGATCCTCGATTCGCTGTAACCACTCCCGGATACCGCTGTAGGGCTCGAGATCGAAGCCGCCTTCATGCGCCACGTGAGTGTAGGCGTAGAGCGAGATGTCGGCGGCCGTCATCGACTCGCCCGCCAGGAACGGAGAGCAGGCAAGTTGCTGCTCCATGATGCCCAGCGCCTTATAACCGGGTGCCCGGGTGGCTGCGTAGTCAGCAAGACGCTCCTCAGGCATTCCCAGGTAACGCTGGATATAGCGGGCTACCGCAATATAGGGCTCGTGGCTGTATTGCTCGAAGAACTGCCATTGCTGTACGCGGGCAAGTGCAAGTCGATCTTCCGGCAGGTAGCAGGAGCCAGCCGCCAGATAGTTGAGGATAGCGTTGGATTCCCACAGGTACTCGCCGTTATCCAGGCGCACGACAGGAATCTTGGTGTTGGGATTCATTGCCCGAAAGGTGTCTGTGCGGGTCTCATCCTTGAGGATATCGACATCCACCCACTGGTATTCGATATCGAGCAGCGCGGAAATCAGGACCAGTTTGTAGCAATTGCCAGAGAATCTGTCGCCGTAAATGTACATGTCATCTTTATCGTGGATAATTGGATCGGCAGTATGAACCGACCAGGCTGGCCGGGGAATCCAATTATGCCGAACGGCGCATCAAGCATTTTTTGATGGCGAATTCGCCACTGGGCACGTGTCCCTAGAAAGCGGACACTTGTTCAATATTTTTTGCTCAGCATAATAGCTCCGGCTGTAACCGCTGAGGATGAGAGTCAGGTCTCGTTGTACCTCCTAAATAAAAGAAGCCTACGCCAGTGGGCTTAAGAAGATACGACAAGGCATATCATGAAACACAATAGCCCTTCAGTGGCGCGACGCGCCTTACTGTTCACGGTAGCCCTTTGCTCCACACAAATTGCAGGTCTTGCCATTCCCGCCGCCCAGGCTGATTCCCGATCACTAACCACCAGCCGATCTACGGATTACGTCACCAGACGCAGCCCCACCGACGCAGAACGTAGTAGCAGTACGGCAACACGACGGGCGGAATATACGAAGTTGTACTGGAACGCGCCTGCCACACGCGCCGACGGTTCCAAGCTGTATATGGGAGATATCGATGGCTACAGGATCTACTACAAACTCAAGGATCAAAGTCGTTACACCACCATCACCATCCATAGTGCCAGCGAGACCAGTTTCTCGCTCTCGGGATTCAGGCCCGGGACTTACGAGTTCTACGTGTCCACCCTGGACACCGACGGGCTTGAGAGCCAGCCGTCCAGCACGGTGATGGTAAGCGTGATCTAAAGGGATGAAGCCGCAGGGATGCCTTCCGGGCCGTCATCGATCGTCGATGGCGGCTTCTTCGTCCTGATAACGCCCTTCGTGTTTCTACGAATTGAAACCCACCAAGCAATATATTAGCGAATTGACCTTCTACTTATGCGCATTTTGCGCCAATACCTGTTTAGTTTCGGCGGGATAGGTGTTTCCTTGTATTTATAAAAAACATAGCTGGACTTACCATAACTTCACACTGAGTTGAACTCAAAAGTTAAACCCAAGCAGTGGAGATGTACTATGAAAAGAGTCGCAGGTGTTTTCAGTAAGTGGAGAAAGAAAAGAGACTTCGCGTTTCTGGTAAGCCGTATGGACGAGCGTTTGCTTCTGGATGTGGGTTACACCCGCGAGCAGGCAGAAGAGCGTCTGAGCAGACCGTTCTGGAAGTTCGATTAAGTAATACGTACCTTAGGTCAAACCTGGGGTATTGGAAGACGACCCGCTCTCCCGCCGAAGGCTGCAACTGATTGGAAAACCGGGAAAAGCAGGTTGAAGGTTCTCGCCGGTAGATCGCACATCGCCGCATAAGCGAGTGGATCACGGGGACCGAATAAAGCCCTAACCTCACATTGAGGGCTTGCATCACTCACCGGCACGTTTGAACGATAAAAAAGGGGCGGGTTCATAAATAAATAAAAACCTGCCCCGATATATCCTTCATGTTTATCTGCACACAAAAATCCGAACTTATATAAAACGCCCTCTATTTATCTCTGCGTTACACTTCGCCATTACCCTTTTACGACATTACCCTTTTACAAAAAGTAACCAGCGGAACTTATGTCACACTAACGCTCTTGCTGTCATAAACAGCGATTTCGCCAAGTCATTAGTGTATGACCGAAATTGGACAGGTTGTATTTACTCACCGGATCGGCTGCAAATCGATTTCAATGCAAAGTGTCGCATGTAGTAGATAACCAGGAAGGCGATCAGGAAACCAATTGCTGTATTGGGCCAGTCGGCCAGGGGGTCGATACGCCGCTCGTAATAGGTTCTCAGGTTGTACTCTTCGGGGCCGGCATAGACTATCGGGATGCGTCGCTGCTCAGCGTAATAGAAGTCATAAGTGGTTTCGGGGATTTTCAACGAGACCGTACGCATTCTTCCATCCACTGGCACATCCAACTCCACGGAGTACTTACGGTACTTACCGTCATCCACACTGGACGTGACGCGGGTAACGATTGCCACGACCTCCGGGTGACTCGCCAGGATGGCCCGTGCCTTTTCGGCCTGCCAGGTCTGGTAGCTGAGCGTCGAGCATACGCAGGTCGCGAATACGATCCACATTAGGACTGTCAGTACACGCCATTCGGCGGGATAGTTCTGCTGACAAAGTGATTCGAAGCTGGGGATGGGAGGCGGCAAGGGACGCTCGTCCCCGCACTGCCGATGCAAACGCTCTTCCACGGTAATTCCTTTTACCTGAGTGTTTTTTGGTCAGGGAGAGTTTAGGGTGGCTACATTCTTAAACCTGTAAGTTTTCGAAACCATAACGTTTCGTTTTGTAATAGTGTGACTGCACCTCCAAAATAGCGTGACTGTGGCTCCAACCAAGGCTTCATGGGCTTGACCTGAGAAATGCTTGGTAGTTGACCTCGCAAGCGACGGGAAATAGCATGCCCATAAACATTCATTATTTATGCATCTTTAAATAGCAGCATAGCCGAGGAGGCCACTGTGCTAAGACAGGATACCGTCGCCATCGTCAAACAAACCATTCCTGTCCTGCAGGAACATGGAGAAACGCTGACCCGCCACTTCTACCAGCGAATGTTCCAGCAAAACCCTGAGGTCAAACCCTTCTTCAACCCCGCACACCAAAAGGCGGGCACACAGCAACGCGCGCTGGCCGGGGCGATCTGCGCCTATGCCCAGCACATCGATAACCCGGCTGCGTTGGGTGATGCGGTCGAACAGATCGCGCAGAAGCATGTTTCGCTGGGCATCAGGCCCGAGCATTACCCTATCGTTGGCGAGAACCTGTTGGCATCGATTCGCGAGGTGCTCGGTGAGGCTGCCACCGACGACATCATCGACGCCTGGGCGGAAGCCTATGGTGTGTTGGCCGATATATTTATCCAGCGTGAGGGGGAAGTCTTCCAGCAGCAGGAGGACACATACGGCTGGCAGGGGTTCAAGACGTTCGTCGTCGAGAAGCGCGAGCGCTGCAGCGAGAACATCGAGTCGTTCTACCTGTGTCCTGCAGATGGCACCGAGCTGGCCTTGCACCAGGCCGGGCAATACATAACCGTACGCATTCCCCTGCCGGACGGCTCGACCACCATGCGCAATTACAGCCTGTCCAACATGCCGGGCGAACCCTGGTTCCGCATCAGCGTCAAGCACGAGCGAGGAAGTGTCGAAGGCACGCCGGACGGCGTTGTCTCCGGTTACCTGCATGAGAAGCTGAAGGTGGGTGAGAGTGTCGAAGTCGCGCCGCCCAGTGGTGAGTTCACGCTAACCCTGCCACAGGAGCCGGAGAAGCCTCTCGTCTTCATCGCGGGTGGCGTCGGCATCACCCCACTGATGTCTATGCTTCAGGTCGCTCTTGACGAATCACCGGCAGACCGCCCCATCGTATTCATTCAGGCTGCCATAGACGGTGCAGTTCAGCCGTTTGCGGAGGAGTTGGAAACACTCAATCGGCGCTATGACAACCTTGCATTGCATGTTCGGTTCAGCGACCCGGGAGCCGATGATCTCGCCGTTGGACGTTGCCAAAGTTCAGGTATCGTGGATGCTGCGTTACTGGAAGAACTGGTTGGGGATACCCCTGCAAGCTACTACTTCTGCGGCCCCACACCGATGCTGCGGCACGTGCGCCAACTGCTGAAAGCCCGTGGCGTGGCCGATCGGGATCAGCATTTCGAGTTCTTTGGGCCAGCACAGGCTATCGATTAAGCGAGCAGGCACTGGGCGCCGGTAGTCGCACGGCGACCGGGCCGGTGCCTATTTCGGATCCACCGTCCACCTGCGTGAACTACCTCACCTCTTCCTGGTACGGCAGCGCATCAAACGCCCCATACCGGGAAACCGCCACGGCGCCGCACTTGCAGGCAAAATCCAGCGCTCGCCCGAGGCTGGCTTCGTCCTCGATCCAGCGGTCGAGGGTTTCCGGTCCAATCTCCTGCTTCGCCAGCTGGTATAACAGGCCCGCGACGAATGCATCACCGGCTGCTGTGCTGTCGGTCACGTCGGCGTTGGTTGGCTTCAACTGGGTACTTCCGCCAGACCAGTGGACATTGAGTGGATTGCCGCCATCGGTGACCAGTATCAGGCGCACGCCTGTTTCCAATAGTTGGCGAACGAGCTTGTCCTCGTTGCCGTAGAGCGCATCCAATTCTTCACGACTGAGCTTGACGATGTCTGCCGCAGCCATGGCATCCCAGATCGGCTCGCGCGCGTTGGCGCCGGCAGTCCAAAGATTGTGGCGATAGTTCACATCGAAGCTGACCAGGCAATCCGCCTCCCTGGCCTTCTGCATCATGGCCAGGGTTGTGATATGGATGTCCGGCTCGGTCAACGTGTTTGAACCGCTATGGAAAATAACCGGTCGACTGAAGAGGTCTGCCGGACAGTGCTCCGCCCGGTAGAGCAGATCGGCACTGCCGTGGCGATAGAATGCGAAGCTGCGCTCGCCCTTGTCATCCAGGCTGACGAACGCCAATGCCGTAAGTGCATCCGCGGTCCGTCGCAAGGCTGAGGTATCTACCCCGTAGTGCTCCATAGCGCGCACCAGGGTATCGCCAAACATGTCCTCTCCCACCTGCCCGACGAACCGTGCCTGACCGCCCAACTTGGCCACGCCCACGGCGACATTCGCCGGAGCGCCGCCGGGCTGCTCCAGGAAACGACGCTGCCCTTCGCCTGACAGCGCAAGCATGTCGATCAGTGCCTCACCGAAGGCAATCACTTTCATCATCGGTTCTTCTCTCCGCAGGTCGTATCCAGTTGTCCTGTACAGATACTCGCATGCCCTGAGATGGAATGACTTAAGCGAATAGTCGTAAGCGATGAAGACCAGCAAACAAGAAAACGTTGCGATCAGTCCCGATAGGTTTCCAGCCGCTTTAGCCAACCTGGCAGCCACTTCTCCTTCTCGATCGGCTTCGGTGCGTTTTCCGCACGACGGGTGAGTACCTTTGCTGCAGCCTGTCGAAACTGATCCAGCTCCGCCTCTGCGTTTACATCGTCCATTGCCCGCAGGACCTGCAACAGGCCCCAACCCTCTCCGTTGTACCTTTCGGTGTCGGCCAGCCCTTCGCCCTTGAAATTGACGTAGTCGATCAGCGCATAGACTCCACCGGGTGTAGTGGTCAGCGCCTTGAGGTTTTGATGGATCTGATTGCGCTCGGACTCCGGTGCAGCCTCGACGACACGCGCCATCGATGCCTGAGCCCTCTCAAACATGAACTGGGCCTGGACCGGCTTGTTGGCATTCAGGAACTGTCTGAGGGATACGACGCGCTCGCTGTCCCGGGCCGACAGGAACGCGTCGCGATCCGGCCAGGGTGCGTCGAGCGGATCCAGTTGCGCGAGCCAACCCGGCAACGCCACCGACTGGCTCCGCATGAAGGCGACGAGATCGGGAAAGCTTTCCACAAAGCGTCCATCCACACCCTCGGGATACCAGATGAAGTGGCCTATACCCACGGACGGGAAGGCCTCGCCCCGATTCCAGTGGACGAGACATTCCGTCTTGCCGGCGCATTCGTTCTGGAAGATCTTCTCGCCGACCTGGCCAAGCTGAGCTTCGCTCAGACTGATTTCGAAACCGGGGGCAGACTTGCTCGGATCGGGCAAATCAGGCGGGGTGGAATCGCCGTAGGTGAGCCAGGATCGCCAGAGTTCGTGGGTTCGCTCACGGGTCAGGCGCAACCGGCATTCGCCCCCCATCAGCCCGCGGATGGTGCCGCCGCTCCACTTCTCGTAAACGGCGCCGCAATGGGCATCCCGATAGGTTTCCCAGGCGGACTGGGAAGACTCGATGCGCTCGGCGAGCTGGCCATTATCCTTGTAGCGGTCAAGGCTGGCTCGCAGGTACTTATCCAGCATCGCATCTGCCGTCTCCACCTCTTGCGCCTTGCAGCGATTCATTTCGACAGTAGTTGCGGGCGCGCTGCAATCGAGCGTTTCCGCCAGGCCCTGGGGGGCAACAAAAGGTACTGCGAGAAGCAACAGGCCGGAAAGGAAAGCGAACTTCATGCAAACGGGTTCCTGATCTCTAAAAGTCTGGACTGTATCAGGAACCCGGCGCTATAAGGAGAGCAGCCCCCTTCAGCACGGTATTTCGCCGCCAGCCTTCAACTTGGTCACCAGGCTCCCAGGGTTGATCAGTCCCCAGCCAAACTGCGGATCGAAACCCGGCGCCCCCAGATCGATGGCCATCATGGACAGGTGCTTTTCCACATCGGCCTGAGTGTCGAGCGGTGTTTCACCGCCGAACTTGCGGTGCTTGGAGAGCATAAGGGCCACAACGCCGGCCACGAACGGCGTCGCCATGGAGGTACCGCTGAGTTTGACGTATGCATTCGGAGGATAGGTGGACAGAACGTCTTCGCCAGGCGCCACAACCGTAACCTCTTCACCCACCGAAGAGAAGCTGGAAAGCTGGCATCGCCGGTTGATCGAACCCACCGCGATGGTTTCCTTGTAGGCCCCTGGGTAGTCCACGAAATTGAGGCTGTCATTGCCGGCCGCGCATATGAAGAAAGCCCCTTTCTCAACCCCTGTCTTGATCGCATCATGGATGATCGGGATATCCACCTGGGCGCCGAGGCTCATGGAGATAATATCGGCACCCTGCTCCACGGCCCAGTTCACTCCGGCAGCGATGTTTTCGCCGATACCCGAGCCATCGTCCCCCAGCACCTTGCCGATCAAAAGTTCGGCCTTGGGCGCCACACCCACTACGCCACGGCTGTTCTTGCGCGCTGCGACGATACCCGCGCAGTGGGTGCCGTGCCCTTGCTGGTCAGCGATACCGTGCGGGCTGTCGGTGAAATCCTTGAAGCTGTCGGCGGGAATGGAGCCGGTCAGGTCGGGGTGATTCAGGGAGACCCCGGTATCGAGTATCGCGACCTTGACGCCTTCCCCCTCGGTGATACGCCAGAGGGACGGGATGTTGAGTAACTTCAGCCCCCAGTCCTGGATCTCCGAGAGGCCGACGAAAATATTGTGGACGGTATACGGCGGTAGACGGAAGATCGGTTCCCGGGCCAGGTCATCCCGGTTACCGATGGTCTGTTTATCGGGTTTGGCTGTCCCTGCTTTCTTGCTCATGGCGAACACTCCCTCATTCGTGATCCTCTCAGCTTAGCCAATCGGCGAACGCCGGCAATCTCCCTGACAGCATCGTAATCAGCGGTGGCCCGGGTAGACCTTTCGCGTGGTATCGCGACGGTAGGCCTGGAAAGCCTGAATCTCCCAGGGCCGGATCGCCAGGATCATACTCATACCGAAACGCTGGTCGAGCGGCAGGGCAAGGTCCTCCTGATGGCAGTGGCGAAAATCCAGGGCCAGGCGCCGCAGTTTCTGCTGCATGGTGTCATTGGATAGTGGTGACAGCATGCCATTCATGAACAGCCGCAGCTCACCCGGGCGGTTGAAGCGGCACTCGAGGAAGTCGCCCTGGACCTGGTCTTCGAAAAACGCCT
This sequence comes from Marinobacter nanhaiticus D15-8W, assembly GCF_036511935.1. Lineage (NCBI taxonomy): Bacteria > Pseudomonadati > Pseudomonadota > Gammaproteobacteria > Pseudomonadales > Marinobacteraceae > Marinobacter > Marinobacter nanhaiticus. The sequence continues at coordinate 3,699,753 of NZ_AP028878.1, forward strand.
GGATCGGTCCGTTTCTCTGCCAGTGGAAATCATGGGTGATCAAGGGCTTGATGCGATTTCCGGGCAGCAGTTCGATGAGCCCCATGCGATCGAGCTGAGCCAGTTTGCCGATCACCGTGTGTTCGCTGAGCACGTAGGCGTCCAGGATCTGCTCGAAATGCCAGCGATTAAGGGCGCAGATCGAGACCAGCAGCAGCTCGATATCGGAAACCAGCTCTCGCTCCTGCTCCAGGGAAAGCTCATCGATGCGCGCTTCCGGTTCCAGGCGGCGCACCAGGTCGCTGATCTCCAGCCCCATCAACGCACACACCTGGTCGAGCCGTCGAAGGGAGAACTGCTTCTCCGCGAACAGACGCTTGACGCTGGCCTCGGAAAGCCCGAGCCCTTCGGCGACTTGCTGGTACGTCAAACCTTGCTCTCTCAAGGCCTTTTTCAGGGTATCGACTATCGCTGTGGTCTGGGCCATCGGGTGCTCCGCCGCGTCGAAAAGCCTTACTCTACGCCGGAAAGTATTGCCAGGTAATACCTGCCAGCCAGATACCTGCTACTTTTTGGGTTTCACTGGAGCATACTGACCGATCCTTCCAAAGTGGCGTCCAGCAACGACGCACACCGCGTCAGGGCTGCAGACTGACGGTAGAGAGGTCCGCCAGCCCGTCCACAGAAGAAAAATGCACTGGAGGCAACAATGGATAGCGAACTGAGCAGTAACTCCACCGGCTGGCTGTTTTTCGTCAAGGTATCCTTCGCAATAGCCCTTGTGGCGACCGGCGTCGGGATCGTGTTCACCCCCATCGACCTGCTGGTCAAAGGCTACATGGCCATTTGCGCCCTGTTTCTGGTGAGCACCACCATCACCCTGTCCAAGACCCTGCGTGACGAGCACGAGAGCAAACGTATCCATAACCGGATTTCCGAGGCGCGGGCCCAGCAGATCCTGAAAGAATACGGGGAGTAATCGCCATGACGATCTGGAGAAAAGTCGGCACCCTGTTCCGTGCCTCGGCTCACGAGCCGATGGAAAAACTGGTGGACGCCAACGCGTTGCGCATCATGGCGCAGGAACTGCGCGATACAGAGCAATCGATGGTCAACGCCAAGCGGGAGCTGGCCGGTTTGATGGCCGAAGCCAGGCAACTCACCCGCAGCAACCAGCAACTGGAAACCACGATCGCCCAGCGAGAGGCTCAGGCTCGCCAGGCAATCGATAAAGGCGAGGATGCGCTGGCCCTCGAACTGGCCGAGCGTATTGCCGAAGATGAGAACCTGCTGGCCGAGCAAAAGCGGCACGCCGATCACCTGGGCGGCCAGGAAAAGATGCTGCGCAAACACCTGCAGCAGGCTGGCCGCAAGCTCCAGCACTACAAGCGTGAACTGAGCCTGGCCCGCGCCAATCACAATGCGGAGCGGGTCCTGGACCAGTTGGGCAGTCGCACGGTGGGGCTGCATGCCCATATCGGAGACCTGGCGGAGTCGGGGAAACGGATCAGGGAACGGCAAACCCGCTTTACCGATATTCACGAGAGCTTGCGGGAACTGGAGCAGGACGAAGCCCATGGAAACCTCGAGAGAAAGCTCCGGGACGCTGGTATCGATACCGGCAAACATGATGGCGCGGCGGTTCTTGCGCGGTTGCGGCGAGATCGCGGCCAGTTGGGGAATGAGTCGGAAGAGAGGTTGTAAGTTTATAGAGAGATGATGCGGTTCGCAGAGCTCACCGCATCCTACGCGGGTAGATAGGGTGTGGTGAAGCCGCGCCCTATCTGCGTTCCAGCCCGGCCAGATGCGACACTACCACCTCTTCGGCCATATTGGCGATCTCCGGTGGGAACGAATCCCCACTATCCAGACGTCGCAGTAGCGGCGTGCGCCCTACCAGGAAGAACACGATCTGCCCCACCAGAGTGTGGGTTTCGAGGATCACGCGGTTATCTGCCGGATCACGTTCCATAAGGATGGCGACCAGCGTAGTGATCGTGACGTGGGCGATTTCGAAGGCTTCCTTGTAGAGGATATCGAACGCCTCGCTGGGGTTGGCCTGCTCGCGCATGATGAGCATCAGCCAGCGACGGGCCTCCTCCTCTTGAACAAACAACCGGACCATGCGGCGCACCAGTTGTTCCAACGTTTCCCGGGCCTGCTCACGGCCCAGCGTTTTCAGGTGCTCGTGGGTATCACCCGAAGTGTCCAACTCGAACGTCTGACGCAAGCGCTTGGCGATATGACGGGCGGTCGCGAGATACAGTCCACGTTTGTTGCCGAAATAATAGGCAATCGACCCGATGTTCGAATTCGCGGACTCGGCGATCATTCGTGTCGTGGTGCCCTTGAAGCCATGTTCACCGAACAGGTCAATGCCTGCCAGGATCAGCTTGCCAGAGGTTTCATCCTCGAGTCTGGCGGATTCCTTCAAGACTTCGGCTCCGGTTGCGAGGGATCGATAGCGGCCAGTGTCCCAGATTCACGCGCGAAGAAGTAGGTGTAGAGCACCGGCACCACGCCCAGACTCATGACCGTGCCCAACGCCAACCCGAACGCCATGGCACTGGCCATACCGTAGAACAATGCGTCACGCCCGATGATCAACGGCAGGAAGCCCAGTATCGTGGTGGTCGCCGCCATCAGGATCGGTCGCAGGCGGCGTACAGAGGCGCGTATTACCGCCTCGTCCATAGCGATACCCGGCGTTTGGCGGTCGATGTCGATGCGGTCGATCAGCACGATAGCATTGTTGACGATGATTCCGGCCAGGCTGTAGATCCCCAGCAACACCATAAAGCCGAAGTTGGCATGCATCACCAACAGCCCTACGGCAACCCCGGTGATGATCAGCGGGATAGTGGCGACGATCAGCAGCGGCCGCTTGAACGAATTGAACTGGGCGACCAGGAGAATAAAGATCATACCCAGACAGATGGGCAAGTTGGCCTGCAACGCCGCCTGACCTTCCGCTGACTGCTTGACCACACCGTCGTATTCGATCCAGTGACCGGGCGGCAGTTTCGCTTCTATCCTGTCCAGGTCGGCTTGGACCCGCGGAACCATGTCTTCCGCCGTCATCTGCGTGTTGCGGGCTTCGATGGTGATGGCGCGTACCAGGTCTTCGCGATCGATACGGTAGTAGCCGTTACCCAGCTCCACATTGGCGACCTGATTCAGCGGCACGCCCTGCCCCGAATTCTCGAGCGGGTAGACGGTCAGCGACTTGAGCCGCTGCAGGCTGGAGCGGTCGCCGGCTTCGTAGCGCAGCATGATGGGAATGATGTCGTCACCCTCACGGAAATTGCTCAGGTGATAGCCGTCGATGGCGCCCCGCAACGAACGGGCAATGTCCTCGGAACTCACTCCGGCATTACGGGCCTGTGCCTGGTCCACCTCGACCATGACTGACGGAATTCGGGCCTCCCAGCTTTGACGTACATCCAGCGCACCGGGAACATCCCTGAATACCCGTTCGATTTCCTGAGCTGTGTCGAACAATACCGATCGGTCCGGTCCCTTGACCTGCACTTCCAGCAGACTGCTGTCCGAGGGGCCCAGGAACATCTTGCTGACCTGTGCGGAAACCTCCGGAAAATACTGCCCCATTAACGTACGGGTCGATCGAATGACGTGGTCCACGTTGTCCCGGTCTTTCACGTTCAGCACCAGGAAACCCTTGTTCGGCGCCGGGTCGATCGGGGTCAGCGAGAGTACGAAGCGCGGTCCGCCAAAACCGGCATAGGCCGCTACGCTGGAGACTTCGCCCTCCAGTTCCGAGTCTTCACTCAGCGCAGCGCTGATCGCCTGCACCTTGCGGTCGGCCTCCGAAGGCGCAATATCGGATGGAAAATCTACGTAGACCAGCACCTGGTTGCGATCCGAATCCGGGAAGAATTTTTTCGGAATCACCTGCATCAACGCCACACCGCCTACCAGCGCCAGGATCATTACTCCTAGGAAAATCGGCCGATGACGCAGCACCCGCCGCAACAGGCGTTCATAGCGGGACGCCATAAAACGGAACAGCCTATCCGACAGCTTATTGGTGGACGTATGCTCGTCTGAGCTATTCGCCCCCACGCCTTCCGGCACCTTGAGAAAGTGATGGCAGAGGATAGGCGTTACCGTGAGCGACAACACCCAGGAGGTCAGCAGCGTGATGGCGATGACGATGGAAATCGATCGGGTGTATTCACCGGACACATGCTCCGCCAGCATCAGCGGCAGGAACACCAGGATCGTCGTCAGTGTCGATGACAACAGGGGCATGGCCAGTTCCCTGCAGGTATCACGCAGGGCCTCATCCCGTGTCGAACCGCCTTCGAGCCGTGTCTTGAAGTCCTCGGCGACGACGATGGCATTGTCTACGAGCAGGCCGAGCGCGATCACCAGCGTCGCGAGGCTCATCCGCTGCAGGGTCATATCCATGAACCCCATGACCGCCAGGGTGACCAACATCACCGTGGGAATGATGGAGCCGACGATCAACCCCGTACGCATCCCCAGGAACAGGATCACGACCGCCAGCACGATCACCAGTGTCTGGATGACGCTCGAGGTGACGCCGTAGACCGCGTTGCCCACCTGGTCGGCCTGGAAAGTCATGATCTTGAGCTGGTAACCGGCGGGCAGATTCTCACGCACATCGTTAAGCGTGCCTTTTACCGCGTGGCCGTAATCCAGCACGCTGTATCCATCGAGCATGGCGATGGCGAACACGATAGCCTGCTTGCCGTTGAAGTACGCGGGGCGTTCCACAGGGTCCACGTAGCCACGTTCGACCCGGCCCAGGTCGCCCAGGCGAATCGTGCCGCCGTCGGGCAGCCGGATCTCAGCATTGCGCAGCGTCTCGATATCGGGATATTCACCGGAGACCTGCAAGGCGAAACGCTGTTCGCCGGATTCGATCACGCCTGCCGGCGGCATCACATTGCGGGATTGCAGCTGCGACGCGAGCCCGTTGGGCGACAACCCCAGTTCCGCCATGCGCGATTCCGGCAGGTCGATGAAGATGCGCTGGGGCTGCACGCCCAGCAACTCCACTTTCTGCGTGCCTTCGATGGCGTAGAGCGACGTTCGGATGTGCTCGGCCATCTCCAGCTGTTCGGCCTGAGTGAAGTCATCCGACATCAATGCCGCGGTAACCACGGCGACGTCACCGAAATCGTCGTTGAGGCGGGGTTCCCCCGTGCCCTCGGGCAGGTCGGCACGGGCGGCATCGATCTGTTCGCGCACCTCGTCCCAGATCTGGTCGAGGTTGAAGTAGCGGTCGTGGATCACGACGTGAATCAGGGATCGACCGCGCATGGAGGTCGAACGAATCTCCTCGACCTCGCCGACCGAGCGCACGCTAGCCTCCAGCGGCTTGGTGATGTTCTGCTCCACCTGCTCGGCGGGCAGTCCCGGATACTCCGTGGTGATCACCGCCTCACGGATGGTGATCTTCGGGTCTTCCCGTGTGGGTAACGCGAAATAACTGAAAGCGCCGTAGATGATGGCGGTTACCGTAGCCAGCAGGACCACGGGACGGTAACGGAAGGCCAGTTGCGAGAGATTCATGGCCACCTCAGTTATAGCGTTCGGGGCCCTGCCCCATAACGGACACCTTCTGCCCTTCCGAGACGAACTCCGCGCCACGGGCTACGATGCGATCACCCGGAGACAAAGCCCCGGCCACCGCGGCGATCTGCTCGCTGACGGCCAGCACGTCCAACTCAATTCGTTCCAGCCGATTGTCCTCATCCAGACGCAGGACGTGGGCCTGTTCGCGGGTGTCGTAGACCAACGCCGTAAGCGGCACCCTGACCGCCGAGTCTCCCTCCTCAAGGGTCTGCATATCGCCTGCCGCAATATCCAGATGAACCTGGGCGGTCATCCCCGAGCGCAGGCCGCCAACAGGTTCTTCCAGAGCCAGGATGATCGGATAGTTGTTCGACGATTGCGGCTGGGTACCAATATGCTTGATGGAGGCCGGTACCGGCTCGCCGCCCAGGGCGGGGATGGTAATGGTATGCAGGGACTTGGCGTTGAGGTGACCTACGAGGTTCTCGGCAACGCTGGTTTCCACTTCGAAACCGTCACGGTCGGAAATGACATCGAGCACGGCCTGGTTTGGACTGACTCGCTCGGCGGGTTCCACGTGCCGCTGACTGATCGACCCGGAAAAGGGGGCCTTCAATTCGGTCAGGCGCAAATCCCGCGCCGCGAGACGCCGGGATGCCACCGCCGATTCATAACGGGAACGCGCTGACTCCAGGGACGCTTCGGCACTGTCCAGCTGCGACTGGCTGGTATAGCCCTTCTCCCGCAAACTGTTCTGGCGATTGTAGGCAAGCCGGGCTTCATCCAGCGCAGCTTTCGCTTCCTGCTCAGTGGCAACGGCGCGGTCGTACTCCAGCTGATAACGAGCGTCTTCAAGCACCGCCAGCGTTTCCCCGGCCTCGACATTATCGCCCACATCCACAGTCAGGCGTTCTATCTTGCCGGAGATCTCGAAGCTGAGTTCGGTCTGCTCAGCAGCCTTCACGCGGCCCGATAGCGTGATCTCAGAGGAACCATTGGCTGGCAAGACGGTGGCGGCATCCACGACCCGGGGCTTTTCCTCCTCGCTGTCAGCGCCTGTTGACGAGCTGCAGCCTGCGATAAAGAGGGCCAGTATGGGAATCGTGATACCCATACCCCGGGTCCGGCCCCAAACCCCGGCAAAAACTCTGTTTGAAAGGCTCATAACGCATCTCTCCGGCGTGACGCGGCGATTTAATCAATTGATTACGCCATCGTATAATCACTTGATTAAATTTCAAGATGCAAGCTGTAAAAAGAGATGTTCACCGCACTTTAGCGGGAATCCGTATAACGGAACGCGTGCCGGGAATGGGGCAGCCCACCGGACTGCTCCGAAGCTAAAGAGGGTGTTGCAAAAGCTTGCGGCTTGAAGCCTCTCTCCCCTGGCGGGGTGTAGGCGGAAGTAGCGAAGCAGCGCTTCGCCCGCCGGAACGCCCGGAGCCTCCGACGACGGGCTGGGGCGCGGAGCGGAGGTTTGGAGAGAGGGGGGGACGAGGCGAAAGCCTCGCTCGAAGTCGGCTCTGGCAACGATGGGCGCCTGACGGCGCTGCCCCCTCTCCCCGGCCCTCTCCCGCGAGGGGAGAGGGAGTTTATGCCGGTACTTTGGAGATACGGCTACTTTTGCAACACCCTCTAAAGCGTCGGCTACATTTTCCAGATCACTCGAGCATGTAGCAGATGCTTCAGCTTCTGAGGCGCCGAAGGTGCCCATAGTCTTACGACACATGCGGAGTACTCCCGGCTCTCCCCGTCACACTAATACGCGATAAACCAAAAGAAAGGCCCACCGGACGGTGGGCCTAGGGAGACAAACGTCAGGAGAAATAGACAGCCTAGTCGAAAAGCCGCGCTGTGGTCCTGGCGACCAATTCGCCCTGGTGGCGGGCGCCTTCCAGTTCTATCTCACTGGGCTCTCTAGAACCATCCGAACCGGCAATGGTCGTCGAACCATAGGGCGCACCGCCGACGATCTCATCCAGGGTCGCCTGACCTTTATGGCTGTAGGGCAGGCCCACGATAATCATGCCGAAGTGCAACAGGTTGGTGATCACGGAGAACAGCGTGGTTTCCTGCCCGCCGTGCTGGCTGGCTGTCGACGTGAAAGCGCTACCGACCTTCCCGACCATCGCCCCCTTGGCCCAGAGGCCGCCGGCCTGGTCCAGGAACGCCGCCATCTGACTGCTGACCCGACCGAACCGGGTGGGCGTGCCGATCACGATGGCATCGTAGTTCGCCAGGTCCTCCACCTTGGCAATCGGGGCTTCCTGATCCAGCTTGAATCCCGCATCCTTAGCAACATCTTCCGGCACGGTTTCCGGCACACGCTTGATATCGGCTTCCATGTCGGCGTTACGCACGCCGGTAGCGATCGCCTTGGCCATGGTTTCGATATGGCCGTACGAGGAGTAATAAAGTACAAGGACCTTAGCCATGTGTGACCTCCTGTTCAGTGGGTAAGGCAGATCCGGTTGTCCGAGCGCGGAGTCTGTCCAGGAAAGTAATACGCGAAGCCATCGCCTCAGGTTCAGACGACAGTACCAAGCAAAAAAATTACATTGCACCCGCCGCCCGCATGCCATCAAGAACAAATGTTTCTTGTCGTATTACGGTCGATCAAGCTAAGTATTTTTCAGATGATTTTGCAGGGAGTCTTGGCGCAAGAAGAAGTAACGACGCGGCCTAAGAAACACAAGGCTCTAGTTATTCGTAATCAGTGATGCGCGGCTGCGGAACAGACTTACACTCGTTAAAGGCGTAGCCTCTGGTGCCTCCACCCAGCGTTTGATATTTGGCGAAACAATCCTGACTTTTGCGGTATTCCTCCATTTTTGCCCTATAAATTGCCATTCTCTCCGCGCGGGTGAGTCTCGCCTGGCCTGGCTTTGGAGCGATAACCGGGGGCTCTTGAGTTTTCCCGCCACCTTTCCGCTCCGCTAGTGATTCAGGGGCATGACTTTCCTCAGTTTCCAGGCGCAAGCGCCTCACATCATCCGCCGCCCGTTCGGCACGCTCAACAATAGCTTTCGCTTCTTGTCTTTCTTCGGCAGACGGTTGACTTGTATCGACTTGAACTTGCTCAACCGATGCTCTGTACTCCTCAGGAACAGAATCAGAAAAGTGCACAACACCTTTCTCATCGATCCATTTGTATAACTCAGCAGAGGCTTGCGATCCAGTCGCAACATATAGCGAAACGAGCAACAACGCGCGGAACATCAAGATATCCTTTTCAGTACATCTATCCTGCATGAGTTAACTATAGCTCACAATTTCATCAGGTTGTCTATCGCAGGAGAGCACTCTGCTAACATGCCGGAAAAAAGGTATCGCTAGCCAAGGACGAAGGACACCTCATGATAGAACGGCAACAATTCGTGGTGATTGGACTGGGCGTTTTCGGCGAGACTATCGCCAAGGAACTGACCCGACTGGGACACGATGTACTCGGGGTAGACACCGACGAAAGCCGCATCGACCGACTGGCAGAATCGATCACCCACGCCGTGATTGCCGACGTGACTGACGAGAATGCCCTGAAGGAGTTGGATGTGGGGCAATACGACGTCGGGGTGGTCGCGATCGACAATGACTTCGAGGCCGCTATCCTGGCGACGATGCAATTGCTCGATATGGGTATCAAGAAGGTATGGGCCAAGGCGATCACCAGCCAGCATCACCGCATCCTCGACAAGATCGGCGCCACCCGGGTGATCGGGCCTGAATTCGAGATGGGCGTGCGGGTCGCCCAGGAACTCAACTACCCCATGGTCAACAACTACATCGGCCTCGGGGACGATGAGTTTGTCGTCGAGATCTTCGCCACCGATCAACTTCATGATACGGCCCTGCAGGAGCTGGCCCGGGAAACCGAAGCCGAAGTCACGCTGCTGGTAGTTAAACGCGGCGCTGAAACGACGATCAATCCCGCGGACGACTTTGTCCTCCACAAGGGCGACCAAATCGTGCTCGCCGGCACCCTCACCGAATTCCGAAAACTCGCCGATCGCATATGAGTTACTGGCGGCCGGCGCTATTCCCCAGGCATCCGCGGTCTTCCCGATCAGGCCCTCGTCGCACCAGCCCACCAAGGCTGTTGATCGAGGGTTTCCTGGTCCTGATTGTCGTCGGTAGCTGTCTGCTGAAAACACCCTGGGCCACCCATGTACCGATCACCTGGTTGGAAGCCGCCTTTACCGCAACGTCAGCCGTCACAGTAACAGGCCTGGTGGTCGTCGATACCGGTAGCCAGTTCACACTGTTCGGGCAGTTGGTCATCCTGACACTGATCCAGTTCGGCGGGCTGGGGCTAATGACTTTCGCTGTGCTTACCGCAGTCGCCCTGGGCTTCCGCCTGGGCCTGAAACAGCAATTGGTCGCCCAGGAAGCCCTGAACGAGATTTCGATCAAGACGACCCGCAAAGCCGGGGCCCACATTGCGTTATTTGCACTGATCAGTGAAGCCATCGGCCTTGCAGTGCTGGCCTGCTTCTTCGTCCCGGAAAAGGGCTGGCTGGACGGCCTCTATCACGCGCTGTTCTACGCTATATCGGCGTTCAACAATGCTGGCTTCGGGTTATCCCCGGACAGTTTGATGGCCTATGTCTCAAGCCCCGGCATCTCGTTGACGGTCAGCGCCCTCTTCCTGGTGGGCGGATTGGGCTATATCGTGGTGAAGGAGGTGCTGGAGAAGCGTAGTTTCACCGCCCTGTCGGTCTACTCCAAGTTGATCCTGGTCACCACCGTCATTCTCAATATCGCAGCCACCGCGATCTTCCTGTTGCTGGAGTACGGCAATCCCGAAACCCTGGGCGCCATGAATGCCTTTGGCGACAAGCTGCTGGCGGCCTGGTTCCAGAGCACCACACCACGTACAGCCGGCTTCAATACCCTGGACATCAGTGCGCTGACCCAGGGGACCTGCGTCCTGTTCCTGCTGCTGATGTTTATTGGCGGTGCGCCCAATTCCACCTCCAGCGGCATCAAGCTCACCACGTTCGTCATCCTGATCGTGGCCACACGTTCTTTCCTGAAGGGCAATCTCAATCCGTCCATCTTCAAGCGGTCAATCACCCGTGAAGCCGTGATCAAGGCCTTAGCGATCACGACACTGGCCATGGCAACCATTTTTCTCGGCGTCTTCGGACTGACGATAACGACCGACTACGGCTTTCTCGACCTCGCATTCGAGGCGGTTTCCGCGTTCGGCACGGTGGGACTCTCAGGGGGCGCAACAGGAGAGCTCAACGCAGCCGGCCAGATCATCATTATGCTGGTCATGTTGATTGGCCGCGTCGGCCCACTCACACTCGGCTACATCCTCACCATGCGCAGCAAATCCCACGTGCGCTATGCAAAGACGGAATTCCCAGTGGGATAGTTCCGCGTCAGCAATGGTCCGGCATGGGGCACCCGCGCATGTTCCGCTCCCACTGGATGGTGACATGGCTGATATTGAATTCCTTGCGCAACCTGCCTTCGAGGGTTTCCAGCAGCGCATCGTCCGAGTGCGGATCGGGCTTGACCAAGTGGGCCGTGAGAGCGTTTTCCGTGGTGCTCATACCCCAGATATGGACGTGATGGACATCTTCTACGCCTGGCAGATCAACCAGCATTTCGCGCACCTGATCAGGGTCGATCCCAGAGGGCACCGCGTCCAGGCTGAGGTTGAGCGATTCCCGTAACAGGCCCCAGGTACCGATCAGGATCACAACCACGATGGCAAGGCTGACAACAGGGTCGATCCATTGCAGGCCGGTCCAGAGAATCAAGCCGCCGGCTACCGCTACTCCGAGAGAGATACCGGCGTCGGCGGCCATGTGCAGGAAGGCGCCACGGATGTTCAGGTCTTCCTTCTGGCCCCTCATGAACAGCATCATGGTGGCCGTATTGATGACCACACCAACAAGGGCAACCACGATAACGGTGGTACCGGCCACCTCCGCAGGGTTTGCAAAGCGTCGGATGGATTCCCAGGCTATGCCGCCGATGGCAAACATCAGTACCAGCGCATTCAGGAGCGCAGCCAGGATCGTGGTTTTCTTCAAGCCATAGGTGCGCCACTTGGTGGCCTGGCGTTGTGCGAGCCAGGCCGCACCCCACGCCAACATCAGACCCAACACATCACTCAGGTTATGTCCGGCGTCTGCCAATAGCGCCATGGAGTCCGCCAGCACCCCATACACGGCTTCCACCACCACGAAAATCACATTTAGCGCGATGCCGATCGCGAACGCCCGGCTGTTCGGGGTTCCATGGGAGTGACCGTGCGCGTGATGGCCGTGGGCGTGCCCATGAGAATGCCCCTGTTGATGGGAATGACTGTGCGCCATGCTTGCGGCTCCTGTTCGTGATAAACAGTTCGTCGTGGAAATACGACGCCCGGAAAGAAACTGCGTTCTTTCTAAACCCTGTAACCACTGCAGGGTCAAGCATTCATGCACACATGCTGTTCTTCAGGCAGCCGATCTCAACTGGATCGCTGGTCGGCACAACCAACACAGACGGTAGTCTGCGGCAGCACCTTAAGACGTTCGGGATTGATGAACTCGCCGCAGACCTCGCAGATATCGCCCTCATCTTCGGCGATGCGGGCCAAGGCACGTTCCACCTGCTTGAGTTCGGAACGGGCTTCCAAATCGAGGCTGTCCACCACTTCGTCGTTCTGGCGCTGGATCGCCTGTTCGGCGAAATCGGCCTCAAGCGGGCCGTCGTCGCGGTGCTGGTGGGCGGTGTAACGGTTGATCCGCTCCCTCAGTTCACTGCGGAGCGCTTCGAGGAATTCTTTTCGTTCAGGCATGGTCTTACCTCACAGTAGGCTGACCTAGTCTAACTATAGGCCGCCCTGGCCAGATTGATACAGGTCAGTGGTAAGACAGTTCGAGGCGGAATTGGTGTCCTCATGTTTCATTCTGGTCGCCGGCAGCTATCATAAGTACACCCCTGTCTTATCTTCGCAGGAGACTCCGTTGTCGTTTCGAGCCGCTATCGCCAGTTCCCTTTCGGTCGCCCTCCTATCCGGCTGCGCATCGGTGGCAACCGAGGAACAACCAAAAGCGCGGACGCTGCTTCCCCTGCATTCGATTCTCAACACGCACATCATCGACTCGGAAACCGGCCGGGGCATTTCCGTCGAGGCCCTGGCGGAACGCTGGCAGGACGTGGATGTCGTGGTCATCGGTGAATTGCATGGCCATAATGGAGCGCATCTGCTCCAGGCCCGGATGCAGGTAGCACTCTACCAACATCACCCGAGCCAGATACTGTCCCTCGAGCAGTTCAACGTGGTCCACCAGCCTCAACTGGACCGATACCTGGGCGGTGAACTTGGGGAAGCGGAAATGATCGAGGACGCCGAAGCCTGGGACAATTACAAGGCGTCCTATCGGCCCCTGGTGGCGTTCGCAGCGGATCTGGGTGAGCCGGTTATCGCAGCCAATGCGCCAGCCGATATGGTTCGCTGTGTCGGGCGCCAGGGTACAAGTGCACTTGAGGCATTTCCTCCGAAGATGCAGGCGTTGCTGCCGGAAGATCCGTTCTACAGCGACCCTGCCTATCGGGAACGGTTCTTTGGCGCCCTGGGCGGGCATGGCGGGAACGCATCGAACCAACTGGAAAACCGTTACAAGGCCCAGTTACTCAGGGACAACACCATGGCTTCCCGGATCGCTCAGGCGTTGAAAGAGCACCCAGGGCATCAGGTTCTACACCTGACAGGCACATTCCACAGCGAATACCGCTCCGGCACGGTTGCAGCATTGGAGGCTCTCGCTCCCGATCTGCAGATCAGGGTCTTGAGTCCGGTCGTGGTTGAGCAGGCCAACGCGCCGTCGTTCGACCAGGCGGACCTCGACAAGGGCGATGCGATCTACCTCCTGGCACCACTGCCCCCGGAATACGCCGATCCTGAACGAATGCGTGACGCCATCCGGGCACAATTCTCCGAAGCCCGCGACATCGAATGCCCGCAGGCCACATCGCCGTAAATCTTCAGTCGGGCGCTTCGCCTTCTATCAACTGCCCACGATCCTTGAGACCCACTCCGGTCAGCTCCATCTTCATGGCACCGCGAATCAGGGAAACCAGACGCACTGCGGCGACCGGGGGCACCAGGCCGTCCGCATGGATATTGGAGATGCAATTACGCTCGCTGTTCTGGCGACCGAGCCTGGGTTGCCAGGTGATGTAGGCACCAAGGCTTGCGGGACTGGACAAGCCCGGCCGCTCGCCGATCAGCATAACCACCATACGTGCACCAAGGCGCTCGCCGATCTCATCTCCGATACCGACCCGGCCCTGGCCGGCAAGAACCAAAGGCCCCACGCGCAGGGATGAAAGCTGGGGCAGCGTCTCCGCCAACAGGTCCGGCGCGTTGCGACTGACGGCCTCGGCGGAGAGGCCATCCGCAATCACGAAGACAATATCCCACTCACCCGTCTCGAGTTTGACGATATCCGCCTCGACCACGCGGCGCCCGAGGTCGGGGCGTTGCAGGTATTCGGCTCGATCCGTCACGCGGGAGGCGATCCGGATAATCTGCGGGCAATGTGCGATCCGTGATGTCAGGGCTTGCTCGAGGGCGTCGAAATCCAGTGCGCTGTGAACCGAGTCCCTTGCCATGGCATGCGCGACGCGGAAGTCCAGCAGATGCTTCGTCGGTAGCCCATTTCCAGCCCGGCCCATACCGATACGGGCATTGGTGAAGCGGCGCAACCTGCGCCAGGGTTCATCCGGCAACATGGGCATCCTCCGCTGAATCGGGGAATTGCAGCAGTGCCCTTGGCGCCCTATCCAACTGGGGCCTGACGCGGCCATGGGTATCCAGGATGGCCATCTTCTGCAACCAGGCATCGAATTCGGGTGCCGGCCGCTTACCCAGCACCTGTCGGACATAGAGCGCGTCGTGGAAGCTGGTGCTCTGGTAATTGAGCATGATGTCGTCGGCGCCCGGCACGCCCATCACGAAATTCACGCCGGCGACGCCCAGCAGGGTCAGCAGGTTGTCCATGTCGTCCTGGTCCGCTTCGGCGTGATTGGTGTAGCACACGTCCACGCCCATCGGCACGCCCAGCAACTTGCCACAGAAATGGTCCTCCAGCCCCGCCCGGGTGATCTGGCGTCCGTCAAACAGGTATTCCGGGCCGATAAAACCCACCACCGTATTCACCAGCAACGGCCGGAAACGCCGCGCAACCGCGTAGGCTCGGGTCTCCATGGTCTGCTGATCAATGCCCTGGTGGGCATCCGCCGATAACGCGCTGCCCTGCCCGGTTTCGAAATACATGACATTGTCGCCCAGGGTGTAGCGCTTCATCGCGAGCGCCGCCTGGTGCGCCTCGTCCAGCAACGACAGCGAGATACCGAAGCTTTCGTTAGCCGCTTCAGAACCCGCAATCGACTGAAATACCAGGTCCACTGGCGCCCGGCGCTCCATGGCTTCCAACGCAGTGGTCACATGCGCCAGGACGCAGCTCTGGGTGGGGATATCGAAGCGCTGGCGCAGGTCGTCGATCAGTTCGAGCTGATGGACCATCGTATCCACGTTATCCGACACCGGGTTGATACCGATCACCGCGTCGCCACAGCCATACATCAGACCATCGAGGATCGAGGCGGCGATACCTGTGACGTCGTCGGTCGGATGGTTGGGCTGCAGCCTCACCGAGAGATGACCCGGCGCACCGACGGTATTGCGGAAGCGAGTGACCACGTGGCATTTCTGCGCGACGGCGATGAGGTCCTGGTTGCGCATCAATTTGGAGACCGCAGCGACCATCTCCGGCGTCAGGCCGGGCGCGAGCGAAGCCAATACGTCCGGTGTGGCGGTATCCCCCAGCAGCCAGTCCCGTAACTCGCCAACGGTGAGGCCGGCCACAGCCGTAAACGCTTTGGCATCGTGGGTATCGACGATCAGCCGGGTGACTTCGTCGGTCTCGTAGGGGATCACGGCTTCGTTGAGGAATTGCTTCAGGGGCAAGTCCGCCAGGGCTATCTGCGCGGCCACCCGCTCAGTAGCCGAGGCGGCGGCAAGCCCCGCCAGCTGATCACCTGAACGCAAAGGCGTGGCGCGCGCCATTAGGGTACGCAGATCCGGAAAGCTAAACCGTTCTCCGGATACAGTTGCTGAGTAAGCCATGCGTCCTCCATGGGCTGGTTAGGGACGGTTTCGTTCCTTTGTAGTCAGCAAAAATCTGCAAGCCCCATGCCTACACCGAAGCCATGACTGAGGATCAGTTCAGATCGACGCCAACTTCTTCTTCCGGCAGCACCTCTTTTTCTTCCAGTGCGGCAGAGCGCCATCGACGCATGCTGTCATGATCGCGCAGACGCGCGGCATACTGCTGCGCTCCATCGGAGAGTTCGACACCGTAGGTCAGAAAACGGAACGCCACGGGCGCAAAGAAACAGTCGGCTATGGAGAAAGAGCCGAACAACCAGGGGCCCAGTTCACCGTATTGCGTACTGTATTCGGTCCAAATGGCGTCGATTCGGGCCACCTCCTTTCTCGCCACCTCGCTCAGCTCCACCTGCCGTCTCGCCCGGCAGTTCATAGGCATCTCGCTCCGAATAGCGGAAAAGCCGGCATGCATTTCGGTACAGATTGCACGGGCCTGGGCCCGCGCCCATCGGTCAGCTGGCCAGCCCTGCCCCTCAAGGTAGGCTTCGGAAACGTATTCGCAGATCGCGAGGGAATCCCACACCGTTACGCCGCCATCGATCAATACCGGCACGCGGCAGGTGGGCGAGTAACGCCTCAGTCGATTCTGGATATTTTCTTTCTGCAGGGATTCCTGGATCTCCTCGAACTGGAGACCAAAGGCCGACATCAGCAGCCAGGGACGCAGTGACCAGGAGGAGTAGTTCTTGTTGCCGATGACGAGTTGCATGCCCAAGCCCCCAGAGGAGAAGTGAATTTCATGCCGCCGTGGCGATCGATGACTTGACTCATCAGCATAGAACGAAGGCAGCAAAGGTACACCCAAATCTCGCTTGGGCATGCGCCGCTGCCCGAACGCACCATCGGCGACAAACACCCTGGCATATGCACCCGATTGGTGCAGCGAGGCCAGGCACGGGTTTGCTCGGCGGGACGTCCAGAGGAGCAAACCCTAATAGAAATAGACGCCTACGGAAAATGGCACCGGCTTTGCTGACTCCCAGTTGAGGAATCAAATGGCGGGTCGCCATTTCGAAGGCCCACGGCCTTCCAGATTCACGACAACCTGAACACCAATAGACAGCTAGGGTTCCGGTCGGTCACAAGCCGATGCCTGGTCCGAGAGCGGTCGACCTTCTTGCAAGGTTACACGGCGGGACAAAAGCCCGGGAGGACAATCGATGGTACTCGCCATTTGATTCCTCTCGATGCTTTACGAATCACTCGACACCCGCTTGCCAAGGAGGTCACGATGACCCGTAAGCTGTACATAACAACTGCCCTGCTCTTATCCCTGACCTTTGCCCCCGTCACCTTTGCCCGGGATTCATTCAACGTCTGCTGGTCGATCTACGTCGGCTGGATGCCCTGGGGCTATGCCGAGAATGCCGGCATCATCGATAAATGGGCGGATAAGTACGACATCGACATCAATGTCGTGCAGATCAACGACTATATCGAATCCATCAACCAGTACACGGCCGGCCAATACGACGCCTGCGTGATGACCAACATGGACGCCCTCACCATTCCTGCTGCAGGTGGCGTTGACTCGACCGCACTGATCGTCGGCGATTTCTCCAACGGGAACGACGGCGTCGTCCTCAAGGGCAAGGATAGCCTGAGCGATATCGAAGGCCAGCGGGTCAACCTGGTCGAACTCTCCGTCTCCCACTACATGCTGGCCCGCGCCCTCGAAACCGTTGGCATGAGCGAGCGCGATATCACCGTGGTCAACACGTCCGACGCCGACATGGTCTCCGCGTACACCAGTGACGACGTCACCGCCGTCGCCACCTGGAACCCCCTACTGAGTGAAATCACCAGCATGCCCGACAGCCACCTGGTGTTCGACTCCTCGCGCATTCCCGGCGAAATCATCGACCTGATGGTGGTCAATACCGATGTACTGGAAGCCAACCCCAAACTGGGCAAGGCGCTGACCGGTGCCTGGTACGAAGTCATGACGGCCATGCAGGGCGAAGGCGAGGACGCGGTCCAGGTGCGCAAGGAACTGGCGGACGCCTCTGGCACTGATCTGGAAGGCTACGATAGCCAACTGGACAGCACCCGCATGTTCTACGACCCGGCCAAGGCGGTGGAATTCGTCAACAGCCCGGAACTGCAGGAAACCATGCAGAAAGTGGCAGAGTTCTCCTTCGAACACGGCCTGCTGGGTGAAGGTGCGCCCGATGCAACCTTCATTGGCGTGGAAACCCCGACTGGCACCTACGGCAATAGCGGCAATACCCAGCTCCGCTTCATTCCGGACTACATGCAGATGGCAGCCGACGGCGCGCTATAGCCTGCGGCCTGCCCGTGTCACCCCGGTCGCACGGCGACCGGGCCTGAACCGAAGCCGGAAACCGATCCATGAAGAAGCTGATCAACCAACAGCCGGGCATCGTGTCCCGCTGGGCCCTGGGCCTGCTGCCGTTCCTGGTCATCGCCGTGATCTACACGGCGGCCTCGAACGCACGCCTGGAGGAAAACCCCAACGATAAGCTGCTGCCCTCGAGTACAGCCATGGTGGAAGCCATGCAACGCATGGCGTTCGAGCCCAGCAAGCGCACCGGGGACTACGTGCTCTGGACCGATACGGCCGCAAGCCTGCAGCGCCTTGCGATCGGCGTCGGGCTGGCGGCACTGGCGGGGCTCGTATTCGGCATCGCCAATGGCGCCATTCCGCTGTTCCGGGCCGGCTTCTCGCCGCTGATTACAGGCATATCGTTGGTGCCGCCCATGGCCATCCTGCCCGTCCTCTTTATCGCCTTCGGGCTCGAAGAGCTGGCTAAGGTCATGCTGATCTTCATAGGCATCACGCCCTTCATCATCCGCGATCTCCAATTGCGGACCATGGAGATCCCCGAGGAACAGATCATCAAGATGCAGACCCTCGGCGCCAACACCTGGCAGATCATCGTCCGCCTGGTGTGGCCGCAGATCATGCCGCGACTGATCAGCGCCGTGCGCCTGTCGCTGGGTTCCGCCTGGCTGTTCCTGATCGCCGCCGAAGCCATCGCCGCAACCGACGGCCTGGGCTACCGGATCTTCCTGGTACGACGTTACCTGGCGATGGACGTGATCCTGCCCTACGTGCTCTGGATTACGCTGCTCGCCTTCGTCATCGACTTCCTGCTCAACCGGTATTCGCGATGGCGCTACCCCTGGTTCCACGGCCGGGCATCGTGAGGGAGGACACCATGGCCATTATCGAACTGAAGAACCTGTGGAAGGAATACGGGCCCGACGTGGTGCTCGAGCGATTGAATGCATCCGTCAGGACTGGCGAATTCGTCACCATTGTCGGTGCTTCCGGCTGCGGCAAGACCACTTTCCTCAAGATGCTGCTGGGCACCGAATCGCCCACCCGCGGCGAACTGCTGCTGGATGGCAAACCCATTGCGGCGGAACCGGACGAAACCCGCGGCATCGTCTTCCAGCGTTACTCCGTGCTGCCGCACCTGACGGCGCTGCGCAATGTGATGCTGGCCGGCGAACTGGAAGCCAGCCGCTTCCTGGGTCATACCTTCGGCCGCCAGCGTATGGCGCTGCAGAACGAGGCCCGCCAGATGCTAGAGGAAGTCGGCCTGGGCCACGCGCTGGATAAATACCCCCATGAGTTGTCCGGCGGCATGCAGCAACGCCTCGCCCTGGCCCAGGCACTGATGAAAAAGCCGCGCATCCTGCTCCTCGACGAACCGTTCGGAGCGCTGGACCCCGGTATCCGGCGGGATATGCACAAGCTGGTACTCAAGCTCTGGCGAGAGCAGCAACTCACGGTATTCATGATCACCCACGACCTGGACGAAGGCTTCTACCTCGGCACCCGGCTTTGGGTGTTCGATAAGGACCGTCTCGATCCCCAGGCACCCAATGCCTATGGAGCGCGCATCACCTACGACCTACCGGTCGGCCGTGACGAGCCCCAAGCCCTGGACACCATCGCGGACCGTGTGGACTCCACCGCCCGGGTCCTGAACGACTAGCCCAAACAAGGAGATGCGTAATGAGTGAAACGCTGATCTACGACTACACCATGCCCGGGGGCCATCACTGGTCCTTCCGCATGCGGCGCGGCACACGACTGCGGCTGACCGACCTTGAAGGCGGTGCCAATGCCGCCCTGTTGTTCTATAACCCGGAAAACCTGCTGGAGCGTTATAACGCGCCGGATACCCTAAAGGGCCAGCACACCTTCAAGCTGACCCGAGGCAACTGCCTCTATTCGGATATGGGCCGCTGCTTTGCCTCCGTCATCGAGGACAGCTTTGGTTGGCACGACACCGTCTGCGGCAACCTGAGCGCCGACGCCTGCCTGAAAAAGTACGGCGAGCACAGCTATCAGGCGTTCCGCAATGGCTGGTTCCTCAGCGGCGAAGCCAGCTTCCTCACCGAACTGGCCAAATATGGCCTGACAGAGCGGGACATGGCGGCCAACCTGAACCTTTTCAGCAAGGTCTACACCGACGAGGCAGGCAACCTCGCCTATGACCCGTCCGCATCCAAACCCGGCGCCCAGGTCGTCCTGCGTTTCGACATGGACACGCTGGTGCTGATGCACACCTGCCCGCACCCACTTAATCCCGCAAGTGCTTACCCGCGCCATCCCGTCAAGGTGGAATTCCTGACAGGACCGGCGATGACCGAAGACGACTACTGCCTGAACTTCCGCCCGGAAAACCGCCGCGCCCTGGAGAACACCCGGCTTTACTACCTGGACCCGGCCATCAGTCCGACCGTGGCGTACCAGAATCCATAAGGGAGCAAAAAAATGATCCGTGAAAGCCAACGTCAGATGCTCGCTGCCCATTTCCGGCAGGTGATCCCCGCCGGCGATTACTTCATCCACAAGATTCGGGCCGGAGACACCTTTCGCATCCTCGACCTCGAGGGTAACCAAGCCGCCGATACCCTGTTCTACAACGCCGATGACCCGGCAGAGCGCTACAGCGCGGTGGATACGGTTCGCGAGAACGGCAACGTCTATCTCACCGCCGGGACCCTGCTCATGTCCAACCGGGGCAACCCCATGCTTGAAATCGTTGCGGACACCTGCGGTCGGCACGACACCCTGGGCGGCGCCTGTGCCAGCGAAAGCAATACGGTCCGCTATGCCCTGGACAAACGTTGCATGCATTCCTGTCGGGACAGCTGGATGCTGGCGATCAACCGCCACGAGGAATTCGGCCTGAGCAAACGGGATATCACGCACAACATCAATTTTTTCATGAACGTGCCGGTCACCGCCGAAGGCGGGCTGACGTTCGAGGACGGTATCTCCGGGGCCGGCAAATACGTCGAACTGGAAGCCAAGATGGACATCACCGTGCTGATTTCCAATTGCCCCCAGCTCAACAACCCGTGCAACGGCTATAACCCGACGCCCATTGAAGTGGCGGTCTGGTCGCAGTAAGCGAAGGCTCACATCGGTCCTGCCCATCGACAGGATCACCGCGGGGACGACCCTGCCGGACAGAACGTGAAGACGGGACGACCCGTCAGCTCAGGATCACCACCATGTTCACCAAGGTATTGATTGCCAACCGCGGGGCCATTGCCACCCGCATCATCCGGACCCTGAAAACCCTCGGCATCACCAGCGTCGCCGTCTATGCCGAGGTCGATGCCGATTCACTCCACGTGCGCCAGGCCGACGAGGCGTATTCCCTCGGGCCGGGTAACGCCAGCCAGACCTACCTGGATCAGGACAAGCTGCTGGCGATCATGGAACACGCCAAGGTCGACGCGGTCCATCCCGGCTACGGTTTCCTCAGCGAGAACCCGGCCTTCGTCGAACGTTGCGAAGCCGCGGGCATTGCCTTTATCGGACCCACCGCGCAACAAATGCGGGACTTCGGTCTCAAGCACACCGCCCGGCAACTGGCCGAAGATGCACAGGTACCACTGCTGCCCGGCACGGGGTTGCTGGACGATGTTGCATCGGCACAGGAAGCTGCCCGCACGATTGGCTTTCCGGTCATGCTCAAGAGCACAGCCGGCGGCGGCGGCATCGGCATGCAGATCTGCCACGACGACGCCAGTCTGCACCAGGCCTGGGACAGCGTGAAGCGTCTGAGCGCCAACAACTTCTCGAATGACGGGGTATTTCTCGAAAAGTACATCGACAAGGCGCGCCATATCGAAGTTCAGGTTTTCGGTGACGGCCGCGGCGAAGCCATCGCTATCGGTGAGCGGGACTGCTCTGCCCAGCGGCGCCACCAGAAGGTGATCGAGGAAACCCCGGCGCCGAACCTCCCCGACGATGTCCGTCACACCCTGCACGACACCGCCTCGCGATTGATGGCGGCCGTCGACTATCGCAACGCGGGCACCGTCGAGTTTATCGTCGACCAGGCCACCAACGCGTTCTACTTCCTGGAAGTGAACACCCGCTTACAGGTGGAACATGGGGTTACCGAGCAGGTATTCGGCGTGGATCTGGTGGCGTGGATGCTTCAGTTGGCTTCGGGTGACCTTCCTGCCCTGGAAGACCTGGAAAAGGAAACGGTACCGCAGGGCCATGCTATACAGGTGCGCCTCTATGCCGAGGATGCCAACAAGGACTTCCAGCCCTGTGCCGGCCTGCTGACAACCGTTCGCTTTCCAACCCTAGAGAACGGCCGGATCGACCACTGGATTGAAGCAGGCATCGAAGTACCGCCTTTGTTTGACCCGATGCTGGCGAAAGTGATCGTTCACCAGCAGGATCGCGAACGTGCGCTGCACGCGCTGGACGATGCCCTCGCCGGAACGGTGATCGAGGGCATCGAGACCAACCGGGATTACGTCAGGGATATCCTCGCGGACCCGGTCTTTGCCGAAGGCCGGATGACCACCCGTTACCTCAACGATTTCCGCTTCCAGCCAACGACCTTCGATGTGCTCTCGGCGGGAACCCTGACCACGGTGCAGGACTACCCGGGTCGCACCGGTTACTGGCCGGTGGGCGTACCACCTTCGGGGCCATTCGATAGCCTCAGTTTCCGCCTGGCCAACCGCCTCCTGGGCAACGACGACACCGCTGCAGGTCTAGAACTGACCCTCAACGGTCCGATATTGCGGTTCAACACGCCCACAGTAATCGCGCTGACCGGCGCCGATATGGATGCCACCCTAGATGGCGAACCCGCAGCCCGCTTCCGTCCGCTATCGGTCAACGCTGGTCAAACGCTCAAACTGGGTAAGGTACGGGGACAGGGTGCCCGGGCCTATCTCGCTATTGCCGGCGGCATCCAGTGTGAGCCTTACCTGGGCTCGCGCAGCACCTTTACCCTGGGCCAATTTGGCGGGCATGGTGGCCGAGCGCTACGGTCCGGGGACGTGCTCCATATCAAGTCCGGAATGACCGTGGGCAACGAAACCGCCCTGCCCCAGTCCATCCGTCCGGCTTTAAGCGATCACTGGACCCTGAGGGTGACCTATGGTCCCCACGGCGCTCCGGATTTCTTCACCGAAGAGGACATAGAGACCTTCTTCGGCACCGACTGGCAGGTGCACTACAACTCCAGTCGGACCGGTATTCGCCTGGTCGGGCCCAAGCCGCAATGGGCCCGCCGGGATGGCGGCGAGGCCGGCATGCACCCCTCCAACATTCACGACAACGCCTACGCCGTCGGCACCGTGGATTTTACTGGCGACATGCCTGTTATCCTGGGCCCGGACGGACCGTCACTGGGCGGCTTCGTATGCCCTGTCACTACGATCAAAGCCGACCTGTGGAAACTGGGCCAGCTCAAGGCCGGCGATCTCATTCGCTTCCAGCCCGTCAGCCTCGAGGAGGCCGACACACTGGCACTGGCCCAGGACAGGGGCGTGGCCGAATTCACGGTTTCAGATCGCACGGTGGATACGTTCCGGCCCGACACCCCCGTTCTAAAAAGACTCAGTGGCGAGCAGGCCGGTGTCGAGGTCGTCTATCGACCGGCCGGCGACCGATACCTGCTGATCGAGTACGGCCCGCTGGAACTGGACCTGCGGCTTCGCTTCCGAGCCCATACCCTGATGCTCTGGCTGGAAGACCAGAAACTGGACGGCATCCTCGAACTGACCCCGGGCATCCGCTCGCTCCAGGTCCATTTCGATCCGATGGTACTTCCCAGAACGCAACTACTGGACCTGCTGGAAGCAGCGGAAGAACATCTGCAGCAACAGAAAGACCTGGAAGTGCCGTCCCGTATCGTTCACCTGCCTCTGTCCTGGGACGACGAGGCGTGTCGACTGGCGATCGAGAAGTACATGCAGTCGGTGCGCAAGGACGCGCCCTGGTGCCCGAGCAATATCGAATTCATTCGCCGCATCAACGGGCTCGACAGTATCGATGAGGTCAAGCGCGTCCTGTTCGAGGCCAGCTATGTTGTGATGGGTCTGGGGGATGTCTACCTCGGCGCGCCGGTCGCCACGCCTTACGACCCCCGGCACCGGCTGGTGACCACCAAGTACAATCCGGCCCGGACCTGGACGGCAGAGAATTCCGTGGGCATCGGCGGTTCCTACCTGTGCGTCTATGGCATGGAAGGTCCCGGCGGTTACCAGTTTGTCGGGCGCACATTGCAGATGTGGAACCGTTACCGCAAGACCGCGGCGTTCGAAGAGCCATACCTGCTGCGGTTCTTCGACCAGATTCGCTTCTACGAAGTCAGCGCAGACGAACTCGTGCAGATCCGCCGGGATTTTCCCAAGGGCGACTACCCGCTGAAAGTCGAGGAAACCACCTTCAGCCTCAACGACTACCAGGCGTTCCTCGAAAAGAACGCAAACGATATCGAAACCTTCACGACACAGCGCAATGCGGCATTCGACGAAGAGCTGGAACGCTGGGTCGCCAGCGGTCAGATCAACTTCGAATCCCAGCAGGATCTCGCCGAGCATGAGGGCGATGGGTTACCGGATGGCATCCCGGTTGAGTCACCGGTCGCGGGCAGTCTCTGGCAGCTGTCGGTGGCGGAGGGAGACACCGTCGAAGAAGGCCAGACCGTCGCCATCCTGGAATCCATGAAGATGGAAATCGAGGTTGCGGCCCCGGTTGCGGGGAAGATTCTGGCGATCAGTCGCTCCGAAGGACAACAAATCGACGCTGGCCAGGCTCTCATGGTGCTGGAGAGGTGACAGGGGAGGCATAAAGCCTCCCCGAGCCTCCATCAAGGCGCAGGACAGGACAGCGAATCGAGGCTGTTAATCCAGGCTTCGATCAGTGCCAACCCTTCGTCATGGACAATCGTGCGCCCGATCTCGGGCATCTTGTCCCCCGGCTCGTTACTGGCCATTCGGAAATGCAGAATCGAAGTGGCCGCATCGCCCGGCACCACATCATAGCTCAGGCTACCGCCGCCGTAGGCCACCGGTTTCTTGCAAACGCCGTGCTTGGTTGGTTCGCTGGCATAGTCGCGCCAGTACTCCAGGTGCAGACCGGTATTGCTGGCACCCCCTTCCGGCCGGTGGCAATGGGCGCAATTGACATCCATGTAGCCCTTGGCCAGCGCCATCAACTCCGTATCGGACTTACCCGCTAGCAAGGTCGCGTCAATGTCGTTGTAGGCGGGAATCGTATCGATGGTATTCAGATCCGCCGGCACGCCCTTCAGGATGCCGGCTTGCTGCCAATGCGCAAGCTGGTTTTCGGCCCCCGAGGTGTAGTCGAGGTTCCGGTTCAGCAATCGTGCTTTGGGACCGATCGGCACGATACCGTTGGTGGCTCCATCGTTATATTGATGGCATTGCTTGCACTGGTTCTTGTCCGGCACCTGGTAGGCCAGGTCGATCTGGCTGCCGTTATGCACAGTGGAAACGTTCACCGTACCACCGGCCACCTGCAACTCGGCATCGGTAAAATCGTCATTCCAGATATAAGGTAAGGCCACCCAGCCGCTCTCGCGATGAATCAGCAGACGGGTTTCGACCAGGGTTTCGTTCTCCGGTCCGCGGAAGGCCGTATCCGCCGGGATCGAGAAAGTCTTGCTGATCACCGTCCCCACCGGGAACTCGAACGCCTCGTTAGCGCTGTATGTCGCCTGCGAGCCCTCCGGCATGAAGACGAAGCGATACTTGCTGGAATAATCTGTAAACAGCGGCGTAGTCAGGTCGTAAGGGATACCCGTGGCGTTTGGGTTCGCCGTGGGGTCTTCCGCATCGGCAAACAGACGGTAGCTGCTGAGGTACTTACAGTCCGCCGTATTGAGCGCGGCCTGGTTGATAGCGCCGCCCAGCTCGCCGCAAACGCCGCTTTCCTTTGAAGGACTGGTCGGTTCAGCGGTGTCGTCGTCACCTGAACCGCCGCCACCGCCACAGGCCGCCAACAGCAATGTGCAACCCAACACACCCAATGCACTTCGACCGGTCTTGTTAAAAATCATGGAATTCGACTCCTCGGCCGCCTCCGCTGGATTGGCAGCGGAGGCATGTTGATGCGGGGAAAATCAAAGCGCGCAGGACGCCGCGCTGGGATCACCGGTTTCGCTCGAACCACAACCGTAGGCCGTGCCATTGATCGTGGCGGAGGAGGCCGGTAACCGGGCTAAGGGCGTGCCACAACTCAGCAGACTGCTCTGCGTGGCCTCGAAGAACAGCCGTGGCTGGGGTGTCATCGAGCCGCCGAAGTTGGTCGGATCAGTGGGATCGGTGCCATAGACCTGGCCATAGCTCACGTTTCCATTGCTCTCCGCGCAGATCATGTCCGCCGGGCCGAAAGGTGCTCCGGTCGTATTCGGATCTACACCGGCGTTGGCCAGCAACTCGCCCAGACCGTCGTAAAGCACGGCGGGAAAGGCGCTATGGGTCACCAAATAGCCGTTGATGATGTCTTGAATAAACGCCCCCTCAGGTGCAGTACTGGATTCCGAAATGGCGTTGTCATGGACGTGGATATTGCGGGGTACAGGCTTCCAACCGTCATCGATCACCGGCGCATAGGTCGGATTTGCATAACTGAGCTGATCATCCGCGAGGTAGTAGGAACTGATCGCCACCGAAGTCGTTTTATGACCGCTGATGGTGTTGTTGTAGATCTCCACATCGCTGGTCGACAGCACGATCACACCGGTGCCCGGCGGCACGATATGCACCCCCGCGGGATTGGCACTGGCGTTGGCAAAGTTCTCGGTGTTGTTGTCGGTGACTTCATTGTCGAAGACCCGCACCGTGGAGCCATACAGCCCGTTGCCGATCGGTAGGTCGAACACCAGGATCCCGCCCGTGTTACCGGTGGCAACATTGTCGTAGACATCGGCGTTGGTGGAGTTCTCGATTTCGATACCTGCGACGTTCTCTACCGCCTCGTTACGCCGCACGACGATGTTGCTGGACTGCCCCACGTAGACCCCGGCGTCCGCTGAGCCGCGCACGTAGGAATCCTCGATCAGGATGTTCTGGCACTCCACTGGGTAGAGGCCGTAGGCACCGTTGTTTTCGTCCAATTCGCCCTCCCATACCGTGGCGACGGACTGAATATGGATGCCGTCGGTGTCCTTGAGCTTGATGGCATTGTTCGCGGCCTCGTAGACACCGATGTCCTTGATGGTGATATTGCTGCCGTTCTGGACGAAAATGCCGTCACCACCCGCCGAGCCGGAGAAGTCGAGGATCGTCTTGTCCATGCCGTAGCCCATGATGGTGATGTTGTTCACCGGCGTGCCGTCACCATCGGAATCCGCGTCGAAGGTCAGGGTATCAGCCATATCGAAGCGACCTTCGGGGAACACGATCACCGCGCCGGATTCGGCGTTGATGAAGGCTTCCTTGGCATTCTGGGTCAGGTTATCCGAGGCCAGCATGATCGCCCCGATGGGAAACTGGGATGAAGTGTCTGGATCGTCGTCGCTATCGGAGCTGCCGCCGCAGCCAGCCAGACTCACGACCAGAAGCAACGCACTGAATGCCATACCGGCTTGAAACGCTTTCTCTCTTATCATTGTTATCCACTCCCTGTTCTTGTGGTTATACCGGGGGTCCGGATATGTCCAACTTAGGAAGCGGTCAGGGAAGCCGCGAGCGAAAGCAGCATGCAGATCCCTCAAGCCACTGTGCAATTCCTGAAATCCCTTGGGAGGCAGGCGCTATAAGGCCTATGCCGGAACCCTGGAATCGATGTGCAAAAGATGAAATTCCAGGATCTGATCAGTTGTCTGCGGGTACCTTGCCGCCCGCCTGCCGGTACTCGGTCGGGGTCATAGCAGTGATTTCCCTGAACGCCCGGTTAAATGAGCTGAGGGTGCGGTAACCCACATCGAGGGAAATATTGAGGATAGGCGTTTCCGGCTCGCGCAGCAGACGGCGGGAGGCATCGGCGATGCGCAACTGGTTGATGTAGTCGTTGAAGTTGCGGTAACCGAGGGTCTGGTTGATGACCCGTCGCAGGCGGTATTCCGGAATCTCCGTTGCCTGAGAGAGCATGGCCAGGGTTAGTCGCTCAGTGCGGTAGTACCCCTGCTCCATGGTCCGCGCCAGCTGCAGGGCATCGGCGCCCTGCTCGACACAGGGCCGGGAAGGCGGATTGGCTGCAGGCATGCTTTCCGCCTCGGTCACCTCCAGCACTCCCTGGCGCCCCTGGATCAGGAAAGACGCCGCAAGAAAGGCTGCGATTGCCGTAACGAGCCCTGGCATAAGCTCATCGGACCACCCCATATTGAGCGTCACCGCTGCCCAGCCCACGGCACCACCCACCACTAACAGGATGAACAACCGCGCCCGGCGGCGTGCCTCCACCAGATCATCCCGCCAGTGGGACACCACATGCCAGAAGCCCCGTAGCATGATGGCATATTCGAAGTAGCGTCCCAGGCTCCAACCCAGGAAAACGCCTGGGGCGAACGGGTCGTCAGGGCCCACGAATGGCCGTGCGACGGCAGGCGCAATAAAGCTATAGACCGCCATTGCCCCCCAGATGCTTATCAGTTTTGGCCGACGGGCGAAGGTGAGCTCGCACAGTAGCCAGAAAAGCCCCGGCAATGCGGTCTGGATATCCGAGGTAATCCAACGCCATTGGGGATCGACCAGCGGATCGAGCAGGAACGCGACGGACGTGAGGACAATGAGCAGGAAGACACGGCCGATCCAAGAATGCCGGAAATCGCGCAGGATCACGACGCTCAGCAGACACAGGCAACCGAGGCCGAAGCCGGTCAGCAAATGCACGGAAGAACCTTTAGTTATTCTTGTGGTGGTGTCCCTCAAGTCTATGCCGCCGGTAAAAATGATCAAGTGTCACGAAACGGCTCTGTGTTTGCCAACCAGAAGCAGTGTCTGCCGCACCGGCTGACGTCCGATAACGTAGAGGGGAAGACTGAACGGCGCCGGGATAAAAAAAAGCCGCATAGCCGGAGACACCGATCTAATGTGACTTGACCTTCTGCTTGCCACAGCGCTCGCACCGATAAACAGTCACCAGCTTGCCAGCTTTGACGTCGAACTCCTTGTCCTTGCAGACCACCCACTTGTGGACGTCATGTTGACAAAGCCCCTTGCGGGGTTTCTTCTTTTCCGGTCGTTTGAAGGGAAGGATATCGCCCATAGCGGTTCACTCACGGTTGTACCGATATTGAGCATACCGCCAACCGCCCTGCTCGGGAAGCAAGCACATCGCTACCCATCAACACTAAAATCGTTAAACAGTGCAATCATTTAAAAAGCTACAGTGCCAATCCGCGCCGCACCTGCTAGCTTAAATAAGGCAGGATGCATCATCGAGGCTACCAGGGACGCTAACCGTGAGTTACGTTCTTTCCTATGCATTCATTGATGCCGCACCGTCGGGTTCTGTGCAAAGCCACACCACTTCGCACCCTGCTGGGCCTGACCCTGATGGCCAGTCTAACCCTGTTCTTCAGCCCGGTTATGGCAACCGGAACTGTCCGCCTGACCAACGGCGACTGGGCACCCTATCTCAAGCGCGAAGCACCGCATGGCATCATCGCCGAGATTATCGAAGAAGCCTTTGCGGAATCAGATACGGCCGTACACTGGGGATTCTTCCCGTGGGCACGGTCGTACGCCCTCGCGCAAAAGGGCATCTGGGATGGCTCCGCAGCCTGGGCTTGTACGGCCGAGCGGGCACCCTATTTCTACTTCAGCGACCCCATCATTCCCGTCAAGCTCGCCTTCTTCTACCGGCGTGAACGAGCCTTCGACTGGAAAAGCCCTGCAGAAGGCAATCGCTGATAGCCTGATCAAGGTGGAAGTTGCGACCTCTGACGAGATCAATTTCCGCAAGCTACTGGCCGGCCGGATCGACCTGTTCCCAATCGATGTTGTGGTCGGGCGCCGCCTGTTGGCCCGTCATTTCTCACCGCAGGATGTGGAAAAGCTGGCGGTCCATCCGCGGGTCGTCTATGCGACCCAATTGCACCTGATGCTCTCGAAGCGGGTGCCCGGCAACGCTGTGCGCATGGAACGTTTCAACCAGGGCCTGGCAGCTATCCGCCAACGTGGCCGCATCGACGCGATTCTCGACGACGCCGCCAGCGATATCCCCTATCCGATAGAGCTCTACGAGGATGAGCCGGCGCCCGCCGACTGCGAGTTCGAATCCCTCGACGGCAAAGTGTGAGCCGCGAAACGTTAAATAATGTAAGGATGGCACGCCGCCAGGTGCGTCACCCCTGATCTGCTGTTAGCCTAATCGACGTTTGGCTGTTCAACCTTTAAATGGCTGCAGGGATGCAATAACCACGCATGAGCCATCGAACTGGCCCCAGTGCCGGGGCGTGTCTGATCGGGCTACTTCTGTTGGCCGCCGCCAGTCTTGCCTTTGCAAGCGGGCCGGTGCGCCTGACCAATGGGGATTGGGGGCCCTACCTCGAGCCCGACCCGCCCTATGGCATCGTCAGCCAGATTGTCGAGGCGGCTTTTGCCGAGAGCGATCTTTCAGTCCTCTGGGGCTTCTTTCCCTGGTCCCGTTCCTACGTACTCGCCCGCGATGGACAATGGGACGGCTCGGCTGCCTGGTCCTGTAGCCGGGAGCGCTTCAGGGAGTTTTATTTCAGCGACGCCTTGCTACCGTTCGACTATGTCTTCTTCTACCGCCAGGGTCGGGCCTTCAACTGGCAAACGGCCAACGACCTCAAAGGCCTGAGGATCGGACTGACCCAGAACTATGTCTACGGCGACGTAATCCAAAAGGTCAAGGAAAGCGGCCTCGCCAAGCTTGAGGTAGCCACCTCGGACGAGATCAATTTCCGCAAACTGCTGGCCGGCCGTATTGACCTGTTTCCCATGGATCCCATCGTCGGCCGGGACCTGTTGGCCCGGCAGTTCAGCCCGGAACAAACTGAAAGCCTGGCGATACACCCCCGGGTGGTTCACTCGGCCAACCTCCACCTGCTGCTCTCCCGTCGTGTGGCTGGCAATGGCCGCCGTATGGAGCAATTCAACGCCGGCCTGGCAGCCTTACGCCAACGTGGCGATATCAAGGCTATCGTCGACACCCTTCCCTCAGGCCCAGCCCACCTATCTGTAAACTACGATCGGCAGCGGCTGGCCATACGCTGCGAGTTCGATATCGAGACAGTCACGGTGGGTTCGGCGTTGAATAGCGAAGGACGTGTCTCGAAATCCGGCAGCACACACGACATCCAGTAGGTTTCGACTCCCCAAACCGCGGGTACAGGGCCGCCCATTCTTTCCCCATCCCCTCAATGTTATGCTTGATACGGAGGAAGATCATTCAACCATTCTCGTCCAAGTCGGCAAATACCCGTGTCTGCAAATACGATCGATATCAACCGCCAACGCCATCGCTTCGACGGTCGCGAATCCGTATGGCTGTTCGGCTATGGCTCGCTAATTTTCAAAGCGGACTTCCCTTACCTGGAGCGCAAGCCCGCCTCCATCCGCAATTGGGAGCGGCGTTTCTGGCAAGGGTCCCACGACCACCGCGGAACGGTCGAAGCACCCGGACGGGTGGTCACGCTGATCGAGAACCCCGGCGCCCTGTGCCGCGGGATGGGCTACCTGATCTCACCGGATGTGTTCGACCACCTGGATATCCGGGAGAAGAATGGCTATCTCCGATTCAGCACCACCCTTACCTTTGACGACGGCGATGAGACTGAAGGACTCGTCTATATTGCCACGCCAGAGAATACGGCCTTCCTCGGTCCCGCCCATGAGCGCGATATAGCCCTGCAGATCGCCTCGGCAACCGGCCCGAGCGGTCCCAACCGGGAATACCTGGTGCGCCTCGCCGAATCCCTGCGCGAACTCTCCGCCGTGGATGTCCATATCTTCGATATCGAGCGCTACCTCGAGGAACACGCGACCGATTGAGGCCTCGGCGGCGCCGGGTGACATGTATCCAAATACGGCAAGAACGTAAATTTTTGTGAGGGAAATCACACTGTAACCGTTTGGTCATCTGCCTTCGCTTCAATGCCCTTTTCAGGAATGTCTATTCCCTAAAAGCCCTTTCTTAACAAGATACTGCGCCCTCGTACCGGGAACGCTTGTCCGGCGAAGGTCGGTTTCTGTTGTTGCAGGGCTCAATAATCGATAAGGGCTCTGATAATGTCTGCGAACGCTTCTCTTCTCGTCGAAATGCTCTGGCGCCTCAAACGGGGTGCCGACCAGGGACAGTGTCCTGGTGTCCAGTTCATCCACCTGAACAACCTGTTGCGGGATGTCGAGTACCGTGAGGACATCCTCAGCCGGATCGAAGCCGGCGGTTCCGATGAACTCAAGGCACTGGTGAAGGAAATCCGCGAGGCGGATAACGGCGAACCGCTGATGGCAAAGCCCCGGAGCCAGCGTTACGAGCCCCGAGAAAAGCAGCCCAGGTCGCCTCGCAGCCGCGGTTTCAAAACCGCCGCCTGGGCATTCCCGGTCGTGACTGCGGCGGCCGTCATCGTTGGTTTTACGGCGTTCGAGAACAAGACCGTGCGGATCGGTCAGGACATCGTAGCCGACACCACCTGGGAGGCTGGCAAGACCTACGTACTGGAAAAGACCATCTACGTCGAACACGGCGCCAGCCTTACCATCGAGAATGGTGTCACGATCCAGGGCGAGCGAGGCTCGGCATTGATCGTCACCCGCGACAGCAAGCTTTTTTCCCGCGGTAGTGCAGACAGCCCCGTTATCTTCACCAGCGCCCAGAACGAAGGTCAGCGCAAGCGTGGCGACTGGGGCGGCGTCGCCCTGCTAGGCAAGGCCCCGGTCAACCAGCCCAATGCGGCTATCGAAGGCGTACCGGAAGGCGACGCCCGCGGTCAATTCGGTGGCACAGACCGTCAGGACAGCTGCGGCGTGATGCAGTTCACTCGCATCGAATTCGCCGGTTTCGAAGTCTACAAGGACAATGAACTCAATGGCCTGACACTGGCCGGTTGCGGCCAAAATACGATTATCGAGAATGTCCAGGTGCACCGCGCCCTGGACGACGGTATCGAGATGTTCGGTGGTCAGGTAGACCTGAAGAACATCGTTATCACCGGTGCCGGCGACGACGGCCTGGACTGGGACTGGGGCTGGACCGGACGCGTCCAGTTTGCCGTGATCCAGCACCATCCGGATGATGGCGACAATGGTTTCGAAGGCGACAACAACGGCGACGATCACAATGCGCGTCCGCGTTCCGAGCCCACCTTCTACAACGTCACGATGGTAGGCGGCGGTCTGTCTGCCAAGAAGCACCGGGGCATGGTGGTTCGTGAGGGTTCCGGCGGCCACTTCCACAACATGATCATCGACAGCTACGGCATCGAGGCCATCGATCTGCGTGATGAAGTCTCGGCACTGATCGGAGCGGGCACCCTGGAGTTTTCAGGCAACATCGTCGCCAGCACCGGCAACCTGGGCCAGAGCGCCGATGAGCAGGGCGATACCAATGACGACTACGGCTTCGACGAGAAGGCCTGGATCCGCTCGTCGCAGAACAATAATAATTTCCGGGTGGAAAGTGCGATGCTGGCTGCCGCACGAAACGTCAGCTCGCCCAACTTCCAGCCGATCATGACTTCACGCCAGATGCAGGCGGTGGCGCCACCGCAGAGCGAGTTCTTCGACGAATCCGCCATTTACCAGGGCGCCATCAACCCGATTGCGGATAAGAGCTGGCTGGAGGGTTGGACAGCGTTTCCGGAATCCTGATCGGGCCGTTCGTCGGGACCCAGCCGGATCGATACGGCTGGGTCATTCCGTTCTCTCATCGGAACGATTTGCTAACCGCAATGCTTCTCGTACTTCTCGCGGTACTCACGCCGGACGCGGTCCCCGGTTTCGTCGTCGAGAAACACTCTCTCCCCCTCTTCATTCAGCTCATAGAAGAGGGAAACCCGCTCCATGTGCTTAAGCTCGGCGAGCATCTGCTGGCACGCCTGTTGGCGCTCGGCTTCGCGGGTTTTCTGTTCCGCCAGTGCCTGCGCTTCTTTCTCCCGCTCTTCCTGGCGGCGCTGGAAGAAGTTGTCGAGTTGCTCCATGCGGGCCGCGTGATCCTCGCCATCGGAATTCAGCTTCCGGGGCTGCTGGATACGCAATTCCCGAGCCTTCGCCTCCTGCGGTGGCCGATCTCCGAAATGAACACGCCCCTCGGCATCGGTCCACTGGTACACTTCGGCGCAGAGTTGGAACGGCACAAACGCCAAGGCCGATAATACAAGCACTCTGTTCAACATTTTCTTCCCTGACCCATGTTCTGCCGGCGTTTTAGCCGCTATGTATCAACTGCTTATCGACTGGGTATCAACTGCACATAAACGTATCGTAACGCCCGTCATAGCAAAAAACACGATAGGATTCGCGGCATGTTTCTCGCAATCATTTTTGGTGGCCTGATCGGCTACAGCTTCGGACGCTTCCCCGGCCTGCTCATCGGCGCTGTGGCCGGCTATTTTCTCGCCAAGGCACTCACCCGCAAATTACGCCAGGGCCTCTTTCAGGTCCAGTCCCAGTTCCTGGAAAGCACCTTTTCGGTGATGGGCGCGCTCTGCAAGGCCGACGGTGTGGTCACTCGGGACGAGATCCAGGTGGCCGAAACCCTGTTCAGCCGCCTGCGCCTGTCCGATGCCCAGCGTGAGACTGCCAAGGCGGCGTTCCAGCGCGGTAAGGCAGCGGACTTCGATCTGGAGGGTGAATTGGAGCAACTGCTCCGCGTTACCCGCGGCCAGAGGGCGCTGCTCCAGATGTTCCTGCAGGTGCAGGTCTCAGCGGTGGCGGCCGACGGTGAGGTCCATCCAGCCGAGCACCAGATGCTGTTGCGCATCGCCCGTAAACTGGGCATCCCCGAGGCCCAGGTTGAACAGCTCGAAGCCATGCTGCGTGGCGCCCGCGGCGGTGCAGCTAGCGGCGGCCCAAGCACAGGCCAGCAATTGGCGGACGCCTACAAGGTACTGGGGGTTTCCGAATCCGCCAGCGATGCTGAAATCAAGAAGGCCTACCGCAAGCTGATGAGCCAGAATCACCCCGACAAGCTGGCCGGCCGGGGCCTGCCGGAGAGTATGCGGGAAATGGCCGAAGAGAAGACCCGGGAAATCAGCCACGCCTATGACGTTATCAAGGCCGCCCGCGGCACGGGCTAGCTAGCGTCCGACTCTCACGGACAGCGGAGGCGACGGTATTCGATCGCTTCCCGCTGGAGCGGCCGCTCTCTTTCCGGTTTGCACGCCTTACCCGTAAAACGAGCGCCCCATTCGCTGTATATTTTTTATACGCAACCTGACCTTCCAACTCCCCCGCAATTCCGCCTTTCCCGTCATAGCCGGGCCGTAAACCTGCTCCCTAGAATCGCAGGTGTCTTGTTCGGTGTATTGGTAGCGAGACGAAAACAACGCCAAAAACTCTCGAATGACATCAGGGAAGGAACAACAATGAAACTGCAAGTCCTTAAAACAACGTGGGTTGCCAATGCTGCTGCCGCTGTAGGAAGCATTCTCCTGTCTACCGGAGCCCTCGCGATGACACCGGGCGGCGATTCCCTTGCCGCCTATGCCGAGGATGGGCCGTTTGCGACGACCAGCCAGTCCGGTGGCTTCTCCTGCACCATCTATCGTCCGATCAGCCTGCAGGACGACCATCCGGTCATCCTTTGGGGCAACGGCACCGGCGCGTCGCCATCGACCTACGGCAGCGGCCTGCGGCACTGGGCCTCCTGGGGATTCGTTGTGGCTGCTGCCAATACCTCCAACGCCGGCTCCGGTGAAGAGATGCTGGACTGCCTGGACTACCTGCAAGGGACCAGCTATGCCGACCAGCTCGACTTTTCCAATGTGGGAGCATCCGGCCACTCTCAAGGCGGCGGCGGAACCATCATGGCTGCCCGCGACAACCGCATTACCGCTACAGCGCCGGTGCAGCCCTATATCCTTGGCCTGGGTCACGAAACTTCCTCCCAATACCAGCAGACCGCGCCGATGCTGTTGCTTTCCGGCTCCGTCGATACCCTGGCCGGCCCTACGCTGAACCAGGCGCCGGTCTACCGCCGTGTTGATGTTCCCGTATTCTGGGCTACGCTCA
The DNA here is from genome assembly GCF_036511935.1 of Marinobacter nanhaiticus D15-8W. Lineage (NCBI taxonomy): Bacteria > Pseudomonadati > Pseudomonadota > Gammaproteobacteria > Pseudomonadales > Marinobacteraceae > Marinobacter > Marinobacter nanhaiticus. Next base: position 3,735,889 of record NZ_AP028878.1, read on the forward strand.
GGGGAGCCAGTCACTTCGAGCCGGTTGGTAATATGGGTGACTTCAGGGGCATCACCACGGCCTGGTGGCTCTACCAGCTGACAGGCGACGCCGATGCTGCGGACCTGTTTACCGGCCCCTGCGAAGTGTGTGGTTTGAGTGACTGGGACGTCGAGCGCAAGGGACTGTAAGAGATCTCTTCCGGATCCGGCATCACTGCCGAACCCGTCTCAACCAGAACGGCCGTGTTCCTGTGGGGCACGGCTGTTATGCGCTTGCCAATAACAACAAGACATGAGCAGCCAGGGAGGCTTCAATGGATTTCGATGCCAAGCTCATTCCCCTTCATCGCCACCCTCTCGGTTTTATAGAAGCATTCTGCAGCCTGGGCGCGAGGCAGGAGGAACTTCTCAAGGGCACGGGTATTTCCCCAGCCACCTTCGATATGCAGGAAGTCTATATTAGCTACAACCAGATCCATGCGTTGATACGCAATGGCATCCGGCTGTGTCCGCTACCTGCAGTCGGTGTCCATGTTGGCATGCGCTTTGACTGGTGCTTCTGGGGGCCGGTCGGCTTTGCGGTATACTGCAGCCCGAGCCTCAAGGACGCCGCCGAAGCTTTCAAACGCTACATGGTTACGGCCCAGCCCTTCTACACTATGGTTGCCTCACAACCCAATGCTTACCTGGATGCTGACAACCGGGTGGTGGAACCGCTCGACTACCCGACCGCCGACGACCGTGACCCTATGGTCAGGCAATTCATTCACGAATTCCGGCTCGCAGTAAGCCTGCGTATCTGGGATATGTGCGGCAACAAATCTGTGGACGATCCATCGATCCATGTCCGCCTCACCACCCCCAAGCCCGAGGATACGTCGCTCTACGATTCGCTCCCCTGCACGTCGATCACCTTCGACTGTGACGAATCCAGCATCTCCGGTCAGATCGATTTCGCCTTCAAGCGTTTTCGGTTGCTGCGACTGAGGACATTCGAGCGCCTCGTGCGCCAGTGCGAACGGGAGCTCAGCCGGATGCCGGCACACGTAACCTTTGCAGACCGCGTCCGTTGGCATATCCGCGCCCACTTCAAACCGGACATCAACCTCGAACAGGTCGCCACCCAACTCAGCATGACGCCCCGCAGCCTGACCCGTCGCCTGGCCGGAGAGAACGCATCTTTCCGGCGGATCCTGCATGAGGTCAGAATGGAGATCGCGTCCCACCAGCTGCGGTTTTCCCGGCTAAGTGTCGAGGATGTCTCCGAGATCACCGGTTTTTCCTGTGCCTCAAGCCTGCGCCGGGCCATGAAGAACTGGACTGGCACGACTATTAGCCAGATCCGCGAAGCTGTTGCCTGAGGAACGGCTATGCTCCGCTTCAATACAAAGTTCCAAAGCAACGCAAAGCGTACCGAAGTAAAGCTCAGACGCGATCAACGACAGCGGACCTTCAAGTTTAGTCTGGCCATAGCGGTCCCATTGGCCCTGCTGATGGCGGCGACCTTCATTGGTTTGAAAGCAACCACGCCGGAGAACGCCACTCCACTTCAAACCCAAACCTCACCGCAAGGTACGCAATCACCGCAACTTGAAAAGCCGTCCGAAACCGGCGGCGTGTCGCCCAAACCTACGGCAGGTGTCACCACTCATTTACCAAGTAAATACATCGAGCTGCCGGCTCCTTCCTCTGAGCGGCACGTCTCCCAGACAGAACAGGACCCCGTTTTCAAGCTGGACGACATCGCCACGGCCCTGAGTCGCATCAAGCTCGATGACGACGGCCAGATCCTGGTCGACCGGCAAGTCAGAACAGTGCTGGAAGCTGCATTCATGCAACCGAAAACACCCGTAGACGAAACCCGTTTCGAAGAGCTCAAGACTCTGATCGCAGGGGGGCTGGATGGTGAAGCGGGACAACAGGCCGCTGCCATGGCTGAACGTTTCTATCGCTATAGCAATGCCTATCGGGAAGTGGCGGACACCTTCGGTCACCACGGCGCGCTACAGAACGTTGAAGCCGATTTCGAGCAACTCAGCCGCCTGCGTCGGACTTATCTCGGCGACGAACTCAGCGATTCGTTGTACGGCGAGGAAGAAGCCCTGATGCGCTATACCCTGCAAAGCATGCGTATCCAGACCGACGGGAAACTGTCACCAGAACAGAAACAGGTGCAGCAGGAACAACTCAGGAAGCGGGTGCCGTCGGCGTTGCTCGGCGCGCCGGAACAAGCCAGCCCGCCCTGAACAGGGTCGCAAGCAGCGCGCCATACAGCACGCTACGGAAAAGCCAGGGGAACCGGGTGAATAGACTGTCTACCCCGGACGCCGCCACCGGGATATCGACCCAGTAACCGGCCTCTTCACCGTAGGCAGACTGGAACAGGCGCTGGCCATTGGGCAATACGACCGCCGAGGGGCCGTTGTTCATCACATGCAACAGCGGCGTCCGATTTTCCACGGCACGAAGCACCGAGGCATTGAGATGTTGAAAAGGCTGCTGCGTGGGGCCGAACCAGGCGTTGTTGGATACCGTGACCAGCAACTCGCCGGGGCCACCACCACGGGCCGCATCGGCCACAAAGTAGGGAAACATCGCCTCGTAGCAGATCAGCGGAACCACCTGCATGCCCTTGAGCGGAAACCGGGCCGGCCCTTCCCCGGCCGATACATGGCTGAAAAAATCCCCCAACTCTCCCCGCACCCAGCGCCGGGCTTCCGGGAACACCCCAAGGAGCGGCAAGTACTCGCCAAAGGCGACCCGCTTGGTCTTGCGGTAATGGCCCTGGTCACGCCCCTCGTCATCGATAAGCACCGCCGTGTTGAACTCCGAGCGGCTGTGGGCGTGATTTTCCCGCTCCATCGCCTGGAACAGCAACGCCGCCTGCATCCGGTTGGCCGACCGGCGGAAGGCCTCGGCAACGCGCGGTTCATGGAAATAGGAATTGAACCGGGCCTCGGGCCAGACCACCAGCCCGGCACCCGCGTCGGCAAGTTGTTCCGACAGGGCAAGCGCGCGCGGGTAGCTCGAGCTATAGCCGGCCGCCGGCGGCCGCTGATCCACGCCTGCCGGTACGTTTTCCTGCACAAATCCGACACGGCGGGTCGGCCACTCCGCCAGACGGGCGTCCCATAAACCGAGACTAACCAAGCCATACGCTAGCCAAGCCAATGGCAGCACCGCCGCCGCCCAGCCGATCCGGTCGCGCTGGGCCGGAACCTGCCCGGCCAACCAGCGGAATAGCAAAACGTTGACCAGCGCGATCAGCGCATCCAAACCAAGTACGCCGGTCAGGGATACCGCCTGCAGGGCGGTCAGGAACAGACTCTGGCTTTCGCCAAGCTGGGCGTGGAAGAGCATCGGGAAATGGCCGAAGAACAAGGCGACGAGCATTGGGAACAGCAGGAGGTCCGACCAACCGGTCCGGCGCCTGAGCCACTGGAACACCAGTGCCAAGAACGCCGGCAGCTGTGCGCTGTACAACCAGAAGAGAGCGGAGAGCAGAAAGGTTACGAACGGGCCAGGCGCCCAGAGCTGCCCGATAAAACCGACGATCCACCAGGCGCCGACACCATAGAGCGCCAGTCCACAGATCAGTCCCAATAGGTAGGCCTCGGCCAGGCGTTTGCCCCGCAAGGCAAACAACAAGGGTACGAAACCCGCCCAGCTCAACAGGAACAGCTCGCTGTGGTTGTACGGCAACGCCAGCAGTACACCCGCACTTGCGGCCAGGAGGCTATCCGTGGCGAGTAAACGTCCCTGACTCACCTTGTACCCTGCCCTAAAGACGCCGCGCTTGAACCGCCTCCACCCATGGCCCGCTGCATGGCGTTCTGCTGATGGAACAGCGCACGGGCGTTCGAACGCCCGAAGTGGGCTGCCTGAAGATATTCAAGCTCGGTCAGGGTCAGCGGAGAGGAGAACCGACGGCGCGCTTCGCGGTAATCGGTATAACGGAACAGGAACTCCGCCAGCTCAGCTCCCGCCTCGGACGGTAGTCCTTGCTGCAGCAGGAAACGAATACGAGCCCGGGTTTCGGCAGGTATGGGCGACGCCATACCCTCTGCACTCGCCTCCAACGCGGCAGCGGTCCGGGCATCGACAATGAGGTCCCCGGAAACCGTAAGTGGTGCCCGCTCCATCAGCCGATCCAGCACGCCCCAGTCCACCATTGCGCCCGAGCCATCCCAAGGCGCCAATGTAACTCGCCCCACTAACCCAGCCGCATTGTGTCCGGGTGTCAGGACCGCCGCAGCGCAGACGAAGATCGCCAGAAGGATCGGAGGGATAAACGCCCCAGCGCGGGAAGACGACATCGCTTGGACATCCATTTTTGCCAATAGTGTGATGCGTCATGCTAACACCGGCCAGACTCGCGGACGCTAACGCCAGATACCCACCACATCATCCAGGTGGAAACTGAAGTTACAACTCCATGAAAAGACGGGCTTCGCGTTGCGGAAGACTAGAGAAAATAACGCGTGGCGGCCGCCGCGAGGATACCGCCGGCGATGGCCGGCAGCGGCTTGTGCAGCACCAGCATCAGGATAGCGGTGGTCGCCAGCGCCAGTTTGGCCCCGAGGTCCCCGGTAAAGGCCATTGGGGTCAGGATGGCGATCAGCACCGAGCTCGCCATGGTATTGATGAAACTCTCCACTCGCGGATTGATGGTGACGAAGGACATCAGGAAAGGCCCGCCCCAGCGGGTGGCCAGTGTCACCAGGGCCATAATGGCGATGATCAGGATAACCCCGAGGTGAGTGGTCTCAATGCTCATCGGACTTGTGCTCCAGCCAGAAGAAGCCGACTGCACCGCCGGCAAGCGCACCGACCACCACATGGGTATGGGGCGGCAGCCACCAGTAGGCCATCATCGCCGCCGTGCCGGCTACGATCCAGGCCACGATGACCCGCGGATTCTTGCGCCCGCCCAGGGCCATGGACAGCAGGAAACAGCCCAGCACCATATCTAGACCCAGACTTTTGGGATCCTGCAGCAACCCGCCGAAATAGACACCCAACAACGTACCGATCAGCCAGGCCATCCAGAGCACGACACCGCCACCAAGGATAACCTCGAGATTACGCCGGCCGTTCTGGTAGTCCTGGGCGGCGACAGCCCAATTGGCGTCGGTGAGCACCAGCAAAATGCCATAGCGCTGTGCGGTCGGCATCTGACGCAGCATGGGATAGAGCGAAGCGCCCATCAGCAGGTGGCGGGAATTGATGGCGAAGGTGATGGCAATCAGCGGCAGCAGGGCCACCTGGTCGCCCCAAAGTTCAAGAGCCGCGAACTGCGAGGCGCCGGCAAAGACCAGCACGCTCATCAGCGTCCCTTCCAGCGGAACGATCCCTTTCTGCACCGCCGCCAAACCGAAGGCAGCACCGAATGCCACCACGAATAACGAGATGGGCAGCAGCCGGAGGAACTCGGCACGGACCTGCGCGGGATCGAGCCGGTAGGTCGCAGGGGAGGTCGTCATCGACGTGATCGATTAAAGGTCATCACGGCACGCTAATGAAACCTGTGTAGCCTGCGTATAGGTACATACCGAAGCCGTCATTATTCACTGGCGGATAGTGTGTTCGATAAAGGGGTCGCCCCCTCAGGACCAGGGGACGGCACCCGCATTGGAACTGATGATGCAGCGAATCCAGGGCAACGCTTCGGGATAGTGCCGCGTATCCATAACGAATTCCTGTCCGCGCGCGACCGCCTGCAGGATGACGCGGTGGGTTTCCCGTTGCCAACGGTCGGCTTTGGCGTGATAGGTCAGCGGTACCTGGCCCCCACGGGGGAAGCACCAGCGCGGCAGGGCCCATACCCCTGGCCGATTGGCGCGGCGATCAGTCAGCTGCAGCGATGCGCAATGCCGCTCGAACCAGCCCGCGCCGGGCAGGCCCGATGGCAATTCTCCCAGAGCCAGTGAGTCAGAGGCTAGGTAGAGGGTGTTGCTAGGATCGTTCCGCCAACGAAAATGCGGATGGTAGCGGGCCCAGGGCAAGGCGGCGTCATCAAGCGTGTCGACACCAAGGATATCGCCGATCTGCAGCCAGCCCCAGATGACATGTTTTGCAGCCTGGGTCGGATCGAAGCGCCAACCGTACGCAGTCTCGATCACTGGCCGGAACAACCCGAAGAAGACGAACAGGTCTCCAACCTCGACCCCCTGGTTCTTGAGATGCCCCTGGGCCGCTCCGCTCTGACCGAAAATCGGCCGCCAGCCGGGCAAACGCGGTAAGGCTGCGGCATTGAGGTCCGGATCGATATGGGCGCCGCTCTGCGCCTGGAGGCGTTGGCGAGTTAGCATCGGAACGTGGTCGCCCAGGGCGATACCCTGATGGGTGATGTCCGCAAAGGGCACCCGCGACCGCTCGTCCGGAATCGGCAGCGACAGCAACCGGCCATCGGGAAGGATGGGGCTCGGGCACCCGCCGGAACTGGAATCGAAGCCCTTGCGACTGAATATGATGCGGCGCGGCTGGATCATTGAAACAAACACACTACGGTGCGGTGTCGCTCAGAACCACCTGGGGACCCGCTTGAGATAGTCCATATATTCCTCACCGAAGACTACGCCCAGCGCCTTTTCCTCGGCTAGGGCCTGGCGCAGGATAACCAGAACTCCAACGCCCAGGCATACCAGGGAGAATACACTGGGCAGCGCCAGGAAGAAGCCCAGCTGGCCGAGGATGATCCCCAGGAACAACGGGTTGCGCGAACGGCTGAAAGGTCCCGAGGTGATCAGGTGCCCGCGATTCGCATTGTCGATACCGGAACGCCAATCTTCGTGCATATAGGCCTGCACGTAATCGATCAGCGAGAAGGAGGCCAGCAACATAATGGCGCCCGCAGCCAGGACCGGCGGTTGGTACAGGAATTCGAACACCCCGAGCCAGCGATCGATATCGACAAATATCCGCACGACACAGACCCCGAGGATACTGGCCCGGAAGATATTGAATACGTGACGGTGCCACCAGGTACCACTTCCCCGGGCGCCGTAGTGGATATGGGAAAAACGCATGCGGTCGTAGAGCCCCAGGCTACGGCTGGTGTAATGCAGCCCGATCATCAGGAAGTAGATACCCAGGAAATACCTGACCAGTAATTCAACCGAACCCATGTCGGAAAAAGTTCCTCGTTTTCTTGGCAGCGGAGCAGCTTAGGCCGTTCATCCGGCACGGACAACCATCTATGTTCATTCGTGGCCTGTGCTGCATTTCCCGATATGACATTCAGTCATGTTCAGCGTTGAGGTAACGTAGGCGCATGACTCGACAATAACGGACACCCATGACCGCCCAGGAAAGATTAGCGCCGGTACACGCTTTCTCCAACGATGCCCTGTCCGACCATGACGCCACGGCCCTTGCAACATTGATCCGCCAGGGCAAGCTGAGTTCCCGCGAGGTTATTGCTGCGGCGATCGAGCGCGCGCGCAAAGTCGAACCGGTTCTCCACGGTCTGGCCCATACGGATTTCGAAGGCGCCTTCCGCGCAGCATCACGGCCGGGCCAAGGCCCCTTTTCGGGTGTGCCGACGCTTATCAAGGACAATACCGATGTCGTCGGCCAACCGACCTTGCACGGCTCCCTGGCAACGTCCGGAGAATTGAAAAAAACAACATCGCCCTTTGCCCGCCAGCTTCTGGCGCAGGGCATGATCCCCTTGGGCAAGAGTGCCCTGCCCGAGTTCGGCTTCAATGCCTCCACTGAACCGGCCCATGGGGCGCCGACCCGTAACCCCTGGAATCCCGCCTTTTCCTGCGGCGCCTCATCCGGAGGTTCGGCGGCCCTGGTGGCCGCTGGCGTCGTGCCTATCGCCCACGCCAACGACGGCGGTGGGTCGATCCGTATCCCCGCCGCATGCTGCGGGCTGGTCGGACTCAAGCCCAGCCGGGGCCGGCTGGTGGAGAATGAGGCGGGCCGTGTCCTGCCGATCAATATCATCAGCGAAGGCGTGGTCACTCGTTCGGTCCGGGATACGGCTCGTTTCTTCAGCGAAGCGGAGCGCTACATTCACAATCCCAAACTGCCCGCCATGGGCGAGGTGCTCGGCCCCGGCAAACGTCGGCTGCGGATTGGACTCGTCGTCGATTCCATCACCGGAAAAGGCACGGATGCGATCACGCGGGAAACGGTGGAGTCCACTGCAGGCCTGCTCGAAGACCTGGGACACGCCATCATCCCGATGGAGGTGCCGGTCCCGCGGCAATTCGCCGAGGACTTTGCCCATTACTGGGCCTTCCTGGCCTTCATGATGCGCAAAGGCGGCCGCTCCTTCCTGGGCCGCGGATTCGACCCGGGCCGTGTGGATGCCCTCACCCGCGGCTTGAGCAATCGTTTTACCGCGCGTTTCCATCACTTGCCGGCAACACTCTGGCGGCTGCGTCAATCCCAAACCCTCTACTCACGGGAGCTCGAGCGACTCGGCGTCGATACCGTGCTGTCACCGGTCGTGGCCCATACCACCCCGCCGCTGGGCCACCTGGGTACCGAGCAGCCATTCGAGCTCCTGTTCCAGCGCCTGATCGACTATGTCAGTTTCACCCCACTGGCCAACGCCGCGGGCGCTCCGGCAATCTCACTACCCATGGGGAAAACCCCGGACAACCTTCCCGTGGGCATCCACCTGTCGGCACGGCGAGGTCGCGAACGGGATTTGCTGGAGTTGGCCTTCGAGCTCGAGCAGGCAAAGCCGTGGCGCACTATACAGGGCCTGTGAGTCTGCAGTGAGCGGCGCGCTATACGAGATGCAGTTGGGCACTTCCATTGGCGTCGAATACAGACACCTTGTTACGGCCGCTGCCCTTGGCTTCGTATAGGGCCTCGTCTGCCTGGCGGAAGATCTGTTTGGCCGCATCGGCACGGTTGGGCACCAGAGTGCACACACCGACGCTCACGGTAAGCCGGATCAGATCGTCGGAGACCTGAAAATCCGTAGTCTCAATACTCTCGCGGATCTTTTCAGCAACCCGCACGGCACCGTCTTCCGGCGTGTCTGGTAGCACTACGACAAATTCTTCGCCACCATAACGGGCGGCCAGATCCTGCGGGCGGGTGACAAACTGGCGGATGCCCTGGGCCACCATTTGCAGGCAGTCATCTCCCACCAGGTGACCATAGGTATCGTTGAACTGCTTGAAGTGATCGATATCCACGATCATGAGGGACAGTGGCTGACCAAAGCGGTAAGCCCTTACGCAGGCGGACTGGAAGGCCCTGTCGAAGTGTCCGCGGTTCTTAAGGCCGGTGAGCGCATCGGTAGCGCTAAGTTCCATCAGCTGCTCGTTGAGGTTTTCCAGGTCCCTGGTGCGTTCCTGTACGCGCTCTTCCAGCAAGGCGTTGGCCTCCTGCTGCACCTGTAGGCTTTTCTCCTGGGCCAGACGCGCCTTGCGCTCCTCCCGGTAGAGCTGCTCCTGGGCCTCGAACGCCCGGCGCTTCTCCTTGTTCAGGCGATCGGCCAGGGCGATGGAAAGCAGGATTACGCCCAACGCCGAGCCCACCTGGGTGGCGTTTTCGGTGAAGAGGTTATGCGGCAAGACCGTGAACTTGTTCAACGCCAGCAGGATGCCGCCAAACAACATGAAGAACCAGGCTACACCGAAGTAACGGGCGGCAATATCCTTCTTGAGCCAACGGACCGTGCCCAGAACCAACATGCCGGTGCAACCAATAGCGGCCAGGACAATTGTGGGTAGAATCATCACGCTGTAGGGCACGATCAACGCCGCCAGCGCAAACAGGCCGGAAAGCGCAACGACCACAACCGTGGCCCAGGCCAATCGCGGGTGTACGTGGGGTAGCACGGTCAGGAAACGCATCGCGAAGATACCGCCGAACGCCACCGTGAGGTTGAGGAAGAAGATGATCGCCTGGTCATTCCACCAGGTCGCTTCAGGCCACAGATATTGAAAGGCCATACCATGAAGGCTGGCGAGAAACAGGGGCATCGCGGTGATGTACCCCACGTAGTAGAGGAAACTGCGCTCTCCCACTGCCAGGAAAACAAACAGGTTGTAGAGCACCATGACCAGGATAATGCCGTAATAGATCCCTTCCAGTAGCAGCCGCGGCTGCTCAAGGGCGAAGAAGGCTTCCCGCTCCCAGAGCGTCATCGGCAGTTGCAGGGAACTGGCGGTGTCTACCCTCAGGTAAAGCGTGACCTCGCCCTGAGGCGGGAAAGACATCGGCACCAGGAAATTGCGGTGCTGGACCGGCCTGGCATAGAACGGCTGCTTGTCTCCAAGGGACCATGACTGCCCTACTTGCCCAGCGCTGACACGATAGATATCCACGTGATCGAGCACAGGATAAGCAATCTCGAGCAGGTTGTTCATGGTGATCAACTGGGGGTTTTCCACCGTCACCCGGAACCAGTAGGCGTTGTCCTGGTACCCGAGATTGATATCGTCTTCACGCGGGTTGGACGTCCAGGCCGAATCCTGCAATTGCAGGACCTCCTGCAGGGTAATCTCGTCCGACCCCTCCGCCCAATAGTCGGTATGCGGGGCCAGCGATTCCTTCTGGGTAAACGGCGACAGGATCAGGGGGTCGGCGACCACCTGCATACTAAAGGCAAGGTAGAGAAATGCCAGGATCAACCACCGCATCATAGGTTGTACCGCACCGCTTATTTCTTCGATTAATTTTTGTCATCGTTGTGCCGTCAGTATGGTTGAATCGAAAAGCTTTTATAGGCCGGATTTGTAAACAACTGTTTTATCTTCGAGTCGACGGGCGGCGTTCGGCCTGATAATCGCGTTGGGTCGATATTTGGAAAGCCACTCAAGACTATTCTTTGCGTTCCATATTTTTATTTGTAACAGCAGGGACTTAAGCTAAACCCAGCCAGTAAACTCAGGGAAAGACGTTGAAGACAGTTTCCAGACTAGCCGCCTGTATTGCGCCGTTCGCGGCAACCATCGCCAATGCCCAGCCCGTCCAACCAGCCTCCCTACAACTCGAATTTGCCAACGACATCATTGTCGGGTCGGACAACCAGTTCACCAATGGCCTGGCCGTGCATCACAATTCGAGAACCTTTGCCAGGCTGGAAGACACCGGTGGAACGCTGGCTTTCGGCAAATTTCTCGCCGTCCCTTTCTTGCCGGAATCACCGGGGCTGACCTACCGCGAGACCTGGGTATTCGGCCAGAGCATCCAGACGCCAGCAGCCATCGAGGACGAGGACCTTATCCTTAACGATGTGCCTTATGCGGGCGGGCTGGCCTGGTCCAACAGCTTCTATACGTTCGACAATGAACGCTTCTTTGGTTTCCAGTGGCTGTTTGGGATCGTCGGTGAACAAGCCGGTGCGAAAGAGGTGCAACGTGGCGCCCACGCAATCCTTGGCGGTGACAATCCGGAAGGATGGGATAACCAACTGGATACCGAGCCACTGCTGAACCTCTATTACAGCGCCAAGTACAAGCTGTTCGATGCGGACTGGATCGACCTGAGCGTTGCCGGGGACGTCGCGGCGGGTAACCTGATGACCTTTGCCCAGGCTGGGCTCGAGTTGCGGTTTGGCGACACGCCCGGTGGTTTCACCTACATTCCCGACCCCATAGGCCGAGGCATGGATTACGACGCCACCCTCCGGGCTCCCTCCCAATATTACTTTTTCGGATCGGCAGTATTACGTGCAACCTCCATGCCCTGGTCGATGGCTACCCGTGGCAACCTGCTGGTGGACGATAATCCCTGGACAGAGAACAACACCATCGACCCGGAAACCAATACGGCCCAGCTCATCCTTGGCCTGCACTACCTGGCGCCCACTTGGGGCGCGCACCTGACCCTGTGGTTATCCTCCGACTCGGTGGACAAGGACGGACTTGCTTCGAGCGAGGATCCACGCAACAGCTTTGGCTCGCTCTTGGTGGAATATCGTTTCTAGATCTCCTGGCTACTCACCCTGGATCGTCGCAACGATTCGCCGGCCACCGCCGTGATCCCTGTGCTCACACAGAAAAATCCCCTGCCAGGTCCCGAGCACAGGCTGACCGTCGCGAATGGGCAATGACAGCGACGGCCCGATCAGCACGCTCTTGATATGGGCGGGCATGTCGTCCGGGCCTTCCAACGTGTGCTCATAGTGGGGCGCGTTTTCCGGCACCATCACGTTGAAGTGACGTTCGAGATCGCCACGCACATCCGGGTCGGCATTCTCGTTCACGGCCAGGGAAGCGGAGGTGTGCTGAATGAACAGATGCAGCAGACCAATGCGGATGTCTGCCAATTTCGGTAGCTGTTCGAGGACTTCCCCCGTCACCAGGTGAAAGCCCCTGGACCGGGGTTTGAGTCTTATTTCCTGCTGATGCCAGGTCATTTTCGTCTCCTATTCAGCATCCTGATTCACCGCCCCGTTGGACATTGCATCACCCTGCCCCAACCCATGTGTTGGACAGGCATGGCAAGCGTTGCCATTATTAAGACGTACGAAGCCTCCGGATGCGCCCTAAACAACGACACTTCAGAGTACATCCAGAGTCTTCCCGGGGCGACTTTCCACGTATTGGACAGATTCGTGTGTGCTTTTTTTGCCAACGGTGATTGAACGGGCTGTAACGACCACTCATGTCCCAGAACAAGACGTTTATCGAGTTTCACGAAGCCCTGCTGAAACTGAGTCATAACCCTGACTTTATCAACGAGAACCGCAGCAGGAAACTGGCGTCGCTAAGTGCCCTGGCGGGTCGCCTGCTGCAGGTAGACCGGGTCGGCATTTGGCAAATGAATGTCGGGCAGGACCGCATCGATAGCGAAGTCCTGTACCTGCTCGATAAGGGGCACGACTATCGACCGCTTTCCCTGGTCAAGGCGGACAACCCCGCCTACTTCAAGGCCCTCGCCACCGCGCGGGTAATCGACGCTGGTGATGCCCTGCACGACCCCCGGACCACCCGTTTCAACGAATCCTATTTCCAGCCGATGGGCATCCACTCCTTGCTTGATGCCCCCGTATTCGATGGTGGACGGCTAAGCGGCGCTATCTGCCTGGAGTCCCTGAGACGAAGGACTTGGACTCTGCCGGAGATTTCCTTCGCGACCGCAATCGCCGACACCGTCAGCCTGATCAATACCCATGAAGCGTGGATACGCTCGCAGCAACAGCTCGACTACGTTACCCACTACGACAGCCTGACAGGCCTTCCGAACCTGCAATCATTCCGCGAGCGGCTGCAGAATCTGATCCAGAAGATGCGCCAACGCGAGAACGATGGCTTCACCATGATCTGGATCGACCTGGACCGGCTCAAAGCGATCAACGACGGTATGGGTGCCGCCGGCGGAAACCGGGTGATTGCCGAAATCGCCAACCGCCTGCGCGGCCTTTACCTGCCGGGTCGTGACAAACTGGCCCGAATCGGCGGCGACGAATTCGCCATGCTGGTTCGCGATCACGAGCAGCACCATCATCTGGGTGACCTGATCCAGCAGATCCAGCACTGCATCAGCGACCCGATGACGATCGACGACCAGACCCTGCGCATGACGGCCAGCATCGGTATCTGCCGCTATCCGGAGGACGGCAGGGATTGTGAGTCGCTGCTACGTAGCGGCGAAGCGGCCATGTACCACGCCAAGGAGAGCGGCCGGGCGCAGATGCAGGCGTTCCGCCCCGACATCCATTCTACCGCCCGCTCACGCTTCGTATTGGAGAGCGAGCTGCGCCACGCCATCCAGCACAACCAGCTTGAGGTGTACTACCAGCCTATCGTCGAACCGCATAACGGCGAGATCGTCAGCAACGAGGCGCTGGTGCGCTGGAACCATCCGGTGCGCGGCTGGATGTCACCGATCGAGTTCCTCGACGTGGCCCGCAATGCCGGGCTGATGCAGGACCTGGGCATGTCGGTATTGCGCCGGGTCTGCAAGGATAGGAGCGAAGCCAAGCGCCAAGGCATCGTGATGTCCACAACCGCCATCAACCTGTCCTCCGAGCAGGTAATGGACGCCCGCCTGCCCCTGCGCATCCAGGACATACTGGATGAATACGGCCTGAGCGGTGACCAGCTGGAGTTCGAGGTGACCGAGGATGCCATCAAGGGCGATTCGAAGAGCCTGCAGGCGACGCTGAACGAGCTGGTCAACCTCGGCTCACGACTGTCTATCGACGACTTCGGCACCGGCTATTCGTCGTTGTCACGACTCAAGCACCTGCCCTTCTCCAAGCTCAAGATAGACCGCTCGTTTATTCGCGAAATCCCCGGCGATGCGGATGACTGTGCGATCACCCTCTCCATTCTGGGCCTGGCCCGCGGTTTGGGTATGCGAGTAGTGGCTGAAGGGGTGGAAACCGAGGAACAGCGCCAATGGCTGACCGAACAGGGCTGCGATCTCCTGCAGGGTTACCTGTTCAGCAAACCGGTCCCTATCGCTACACTGCTGTCGTATGACGACCAGCTCCGGCAATCTGCGCTCTGAGTCCGCCGCGACAAGTCCGGTCACCGTCTTCAATCCAATCAGATACCAAAAGGAAACACCATGCCCGTTTCCCTCGAAAAACTGCAGGGAAAGGACCTGCTGTCCCATCTCGATGCCTTGGCGGACCTGCGCATGAACGTGTTCCGGGATTTCCCCTACCTTTACGACGGTAGTCAGGCCTATGAGCGGGACTACCTGCGGACCTATGCCACATCTCCGGACTCGATCTGCATCATTGCGCAGGAGGATAAGGCTATCGTCGGGGCCTCGACGGCAATCCCCATGGCCGACGAAACCGACGCCTTCCGCCAGCCGTTCGTTGATGCCGGCTGGGATCCGGACGATATTTTCTACTACGGCGAGTCCGTCCTGCTGCCCGACTACCGGGGCAAAGGGATCGGTGTCGCCTTCTTTGATCGCCGCGAGGAACATGCGCGCCAACAGGGCTATCGCTATGCTGTATTTTGCGCGGTAGTACGTCCGGACGACCATCCCGCCCGGCCCAAGGACTACGAGTCGCTGGACCGGTTCTGGCATCACCGGGGCTACCAACCGATCGCAGGCCTTGAAACACACTATGCCTGGACGGATATAGGAGGCAGCAAAGAAACCGAAAAGCCCATGCAATTCTGGTTCAAGGCGCTCTAGAGCCCGGCTTGTTTGGTACACAGGTCAACGCATTAACCAAACGGGACACTAACCGGGACAACCGTTCCGGGCCGGGCGTTCCGTCCATCGAAGGGAGACGACTATGAAAGCCCTGCTATTGAGTGTGATCACGGCCTTATCAATGGCTATCAGCCCGCTGGCCCTGGCCCAGGACAACAGCGACCCACTGGATGTGGGTATGTCCGGCCGCTATTTCCCGTTCACGTTTGTCGAGAAGGACCAACTCAAGGGGTTCGAAGTCGATGTGATGAACGCCATCGCAAAAGAGCTGGGACGGGAAGTGAACTATCACACCGCCGCTTTCTCCGGCCTGTTTGGTATGCTTGAGTCCGGCCGCATCGATACGGTCGCCAACCAGATCACCATTACCGAGGATCGCCAGGCGAAGTACGTTTTCACCCAACCCTACGTCTATGACGGGGCTCAGGTGGTGACCAAACAAGGCAACGACGAAATCGAAAGCGTCGAGGACCTCAAGGGCAAGACGGTGGCGGTGAATCTCGGCTCAAACTTCGAGGCCTTGCTGCGCGAGCTGCCCTACGCCGACGAAATCGACATCCGCACCTACGAGAGCAATCTGGAGCAGGACACGGCCCTTGGGCGTGTAGATGCGTTCGTGATGGACCGGATCAGCGCCAGCCAGATCATCAAGGATAAACCACTACCACTGGAACTGGCCGGCCCAACCTTCTCCACGATCCGCAACGCCTACCCGTTCCCGGATACCGAAGAAGGACGTGCGCTGCGCGACAAGTTCGACGCGGCTATCGACAAACTGCATAAAGACGGCACATTGAAGAAAATTTCCGAATCCTGGTTCGGGACCGATATCACACAACCCTGAACCGGGATTTCTCCATGCAGGTTCTCGACGTCACCTATATGCTGGAGCTGGTCCCCATCCTGCTCCAGTATCTCCCCCTGACCCTGGAAATGGCCACGCTGGGTATGATCCTGGCGTTGGTGCTCGCCTGCCTGCTGGCCGTGGTCAGGGTTCTGAAGATCCCGGTCCTCAACCGCTTCACCATCCTGTTCATCTCCTTCTTTCGCGGAACGCCGCTGCTGGTGCAGCTATTCCTGTTCTACTACGGGCTACCGCAGATCTTCAGTTCGCTGACAGCCATCGACGGCATCACCGCCACCATCATGGGGCTAACGATGCACTTTTCCGCCTATATGGCGGAATCCATCCGTGCTGCCATCGTCGGCGTGGATCGCAGCCAGACCGAGGCCGCACTGTCCATCGGTATGACCAACGCCCAGTTGATGCGGCGGATTATCCTGCCCCAGGCTACCCGCATCGCCGTACCGACGCTGATGAACTACTTCATCGACATGATCAAGGCGACGTCCCTGGCCTTCACTCTAGGGGTCACCGAACTGATGGGCGCCACCCAAAAGGAAGCGGCCGGCAGCTTCCTCTATTTCGAGGCGTTTATCGTTGCGGCGGTGATGTACTGGATCGTCGTCGAGGCGCTGGCCTGGCTTCAGCGTTACCTGGAATTCCGACTCAACAAGGCCTATAGCCGATGATCAAGCTCAAGGGACTGCGCAAGAAATTCAAGGACCAGTACGTGCTCAACGGCATCGACCTGGACATTGAGCAGGGCGAGATCGTGGTGATCATTGGCCCTTCCGGTACCGGCAAGTCCACCCTGCTGCGGTGCGTCAACTTTCTCGAGCAGCCCACCGAGGGGGAGATAACCGTCGGCGACCTGACCGTGGATTTCTGCAAGGCAAGCAAGAAAGACATCCTGGAACTGCGTCGCCGCACGGCCTTCGTGTTCCAGAACTATGCCCTGTTCGCCAACAAGAGCGCTCTGGACAATATCGCCGAACGGCTGATCGTGGTGGACCGCTGGCCCAAGCAGAAGGCCCATGACAAGGCGCGGGAAATCCTCAAGCGAATCGGTATGGAGGAAAAGGCCGAATCCTATCCCGCGGCCTTGTCGGGTGGCCAGCAGCAGCGGGTGGGCATTGGCCGCGCCATGGCTACCGGGGCCGAGGTCATCCTGTTCGACGAACCTACCTCGTCCCTGGACCCGGAATGGGTGGACGAGGTGCTGGCGCTGATGAAACAGCTGGCCCGCGAACGCCAGACCATGCTGGTGGTGACCCACGAGATGAGTTTCGCCCGCGACGTGGCGGACCGAGTGATCTTTATCGATGGTGGCCGGATCGTGGAACAGGGGCCGCCGTCGGAATTCTTCTCCAACCCCCAGGACCCGCGCACCCGGGATTTCCTCAAGAAAATCCTTGCCGATCAGCCTGCCTGACAGGTTGCGGTAACGCGGCGAAAATCCAGTCGACGAGTAACCGTTTCGGTCTGGGTAAACGTCATGGGTGCTTCCCGAACGCTACCGATGCGGCCTCCGCCGGCACTGGGCTGGGCGATGATCACGCCTGACGGATAGGCGACAGGAACAGGCACGTTGCGGGCGAATTCCGATCGATCAAGGTGGGCCAGCTGTAACCTCGACGCTGGCAGTCCGGTTTCGGTAGCGCAGGCGGCCAGCGCGCGGGCCTCCAATTCGCTCCAGTCGTGATTCGCCTCGTCTGTATAGGTCACGATCTGCCGATCCCCATCTTTGGAGAAGGTATAGCCTACCGTCCCGTCGAAGTGACGCGGCGCACTCTGACAACCGGCAAGTGCGGCAGCGAATATCACGCCGGAGGCAAAACTAGCGCTTTTGCACAGTCGTTGTGGATTCATCCTGGCGCCTCCCCTTCCGCAGATGCCCTCGACCAACAGCCCGATAATTGTCGTGCTCTTCCGGATCTTCCCGGCGGAAGAGGGTATCGGTATCAGTCGCGTTAAGTTGGGCGATCTGCACGGGTCGGCCCTCATCATCGAATTGGACATACCCCATACCTGCTCCGTTCCACAGACGCTCTCCGGCGTCCCTATTTTCCGGGTACCAGGGCGACACCCGCATGCGCCGGCGCTTGGTAAACCAGTTGAGCGGCGACCAAGGGGCGTAGAGCCAGCGGTTGAGACGATCCAGCAGGCTAAGCAGCTTGTGGGGAAACTCGTTCTTGAGCCCGCTGCTGGTGATCTGCCAAATCTTGGGGCCCGGCTTGTGACGCAGCCGCACGTCGTAGACGAAGGAATAATGGACGTCGCCGGAGAGCAGCACGAAGTTCTGCGGCGTACGTGCATGCCCGAAGATATTGAGGATGACGTTAGCCGCGCCGCGGTGCGCCATCCAGTTTTCCGCATCCACCACCAGCGGCTTTCCGAACCAGGAGAACACGGCCTGGATGCCCTCGATCAGCTTGACCCCGAACACCGGCGTCGGTGATACGATGATCGCGGCAGATTGGTGCAGGATATCCTGCTGGAACTCGGTCAGTGCCTCCCAATCCATCAAGCCAGAAGGCTTACGCCGTCGCACCTCGCTACGCCAACGCCGGGTGCGGGTATCGAGCACGATAATCCGCGGCCGGGTATCCAGTACGAATCCCCATCGATCGAAACGCACCAAACGACTGACGAGGGCATCCTGCGTATCGGCATCCAGCTTTCCACCTTCATCCTCGGCATGCCGGGAGCGAAACAACCGCGCCGTGTCGTCCATCAGTTCCGCCAACGAGTCCGGTGCATTACCCCAGGCCTGGCACAACAGGTAAGCAATCAGGGCGTTGC
This sequence comes from Marinobacter nanhaiticus D15-8W, assembly GCF_036511935.1. Classification (NCBI taxonomy): domain Bacteria; kingdom Pseudomonadati; phylum Pseudomonadota; class Gammaproteobacteria; order Pseudomonadales; family Marinobacteraceae; genus Marinobacter; species Marinobacter nanhaiticus. The sequence goes on from NZ_AP028878.1 coordinate 3,754,621, forward strand.
CGATAATCCGGCGGGAAAACGGATGGCCGTAGACGGTTTCCTCCCAGAGTGCGGATAGGTTCCAGTCATCGGTCACGTCATGATCGTCGAAGATCATGTAGGTCGGGACTTGGGCCAATAACCGGGCGGCCGAAGGCAATTCAGCCACAAAGCGATCGATCACCTCTTGTTCCTGGCGATAGATAGTCTGGTGCTCGGCATCCAACTCCGGCTCGGGAAGGTCGGCAAAGCGCCAGGGTACCGGCGACCAGACGAGCATGTACATCGCCAGCACCTCCGCCAGGGAGACCGTATGGTTCTTGGCGTTGGCCGTGGAGAAGATTGGCTTACGCACGCCCCCGAAAAAGCGTTCGATCAGTGCCTCGTTGTAATGGGTCTCGGGCAGCATGTGTTCGCGGCCGTAATAGGTATCGCGATCCTGCAGCAACTCGCGGCTATCGCCGACACAGGCTTCGCTGAGGTCCTCCTGAAAAAGCCCCAGGTGCCGGATAACGCCATGAATCGCCCGTAGCGTCGGCCCGGCCACGTCGTCGGCGTAGATCTGGTCGCCAGTCAGGAGCATCAGCGAGGGCCTGTCCGTTGCCGATTGCCAGCGCTCGGAGAGCCACCGGTCAGCCCGCGCCATACCATCACGGGAAGGATGGTGCGGGCGCCGGCAGGAACCATGCAGGAGATGCGTCACCCTGGAGCGAACGACTAGCGCGGGGCGATGCTGGCCATCGTAGAGCAGGTGCGGCGCCCAGTCGCCGATGCCCTTTCCATCAACGAGAAGGTCGTACCCGATCAGCGTCTCTTCGGGCAGGTGCCGATCGGGCTTAATGTCGAGGAAATGGATAAAGGCCCGCTCGCCAACCTGGATCAACCGGTAATCTGCTTCAGACAAGCGTCGGTTCCAGAACGGCTCGCCGCCCTCGCCCTGGTACAAACGCAGTGCCATCTCCAGCGGGCGCGTAGCCACCAGCCAAAGCACCAGACGTTCGGTACTGGCCCGACGTAATAGTGGACCGACGAGAACCGGTTGATCGGGTGCAACTGATGGGTCACGGGGCGACTGCAACTGTCTTCACCTCTGACAGAATTATCGTTTCCCTAACCATAGCGGGCGGTCCGCCGCGCGAACAGTGCCGGCAATGACGATTTTTTCAGGGTCCGAACCGGCACCTTAATAGTTCGCCCCAACCAAGCTGCTCGGCGACGATCCCGAACCCCGCTTCCGGTTTTGCCGTCAGGTTTAGGGGTTCGTCAGTCACCGGGTGGGAGAAACGCATACCAACGGAAGCAAGGAACAGCCGCGCCTCCCCGAAATGCTCGGCAAAAAAGCGATTGTGCCTGCCCCGTCCGTGGTTGGCGTCGCCGATGATGGGATGACTGATGTGCTTCATGTGCCGACGCAACTGATGCCGGCGTCCAGTCACGGGAGCGAGTTCCATCAGCGCGTAGCGGCTGGTCGGGTAGCCTTCCACCGCGTAGGGGATCTCGGTGGTTCCCAGTCGCACGTACTCCGTCACCGCCTCCCGGGCGATCATCGTCTGCCCTTTCAGTCGCCGGTCATCCGGCTCCTCCCGCAGGGCATGGTCGATACGCCCCTGCTCCTGCGGCCAGCCGCGGACGATCGCGAGATAGGTCTTGCGCACCCGGTGGGCCATCATCTGCTCGCCCAGTACCTTTGCCACCTCCGGCTTGCGCGCGAACAGCAGCAGTCCGGAAGTGGGCCGGTCCAGGCGATGAACCGGGTAGACATGCCGGCCGCCATTCAGCGCGCGGGCATACTGTAGGGCGAATTCCGTTTCGTGGCGGTCGATGGGACTCCGGTGAACCAGCAGGCCCGCCGGCTTGTGCACCGCCAGCAGGTCGTCGTCCTGATAGACCAGGGCCAGGGGATTGTGGGGCTTGGGAACGGAAGACACGTGTGGGACCTGTCGATGGGAAACCTGGCAATCCAATACGCGACTGGGCGAACAGGAAGCCTCCTGACGAAAACGCCTTTTTAATTGATTACCGGAAACTTTTGAGTGATCACCGGAAATTTTGCCAGAATAACGGCATACCGCAACTTGGGGACCAGGGACCGATGGAAGTCGAGCAAATCGAGATCAGGGATCACGTCAAACGCTTCGCACCGTTTGACGACTTGCCCGAAGAAACCCTCAACCGGCTCGCCACCCAGGTGGAAGTCGCCTATTACCGGGCCGGATCAACCATCCTCACCTTCGGCCAGCCAATCGGGGATCTGTATTTCATCCGCAGCGGCGCGGTGGAAGTCTACCGGCGTAACGGCGAACTCTACAATCGTTTGAGCGAAGGCGACATCTTCGGTCAGATGGGACTGATGATGCACAAGAAAGTGCGCTTCCCAGCTACCGCGATCGAGGACACCCTGGTCTACCTGATCCCGGACGAAATTTTCCAGGAACTCTGGGAGAGCGACGAACATTTCGCCGATTTCGTCGAGATCGAAGATCGGTCGCGACTCCGCGCGGTCGTCGAGCGCCAGGAAAAATCCAACCCATTGATGACGTCGCGGGTGCGCAAACTGCTGTCCCGCGAGCCAGTGACTGCGTCGGCCTCGGCGACGATCCAGGAGGCCGCGCAACTGATGACCGAGGAAGGCGTCTCAGCGCTGGTGCTGACCCATCCCGGTGTGCGCATAGATCAGGACTGGAAACCCGGCGACAGCCCCATCGTGGCAGGCATTATCACCGACCGTGATCTTCGCACCCGCGCCCTGGCAGCAGGCTTGCCACTGGATACCCCGGTTAGCGAGATCATGTCGCCGGATCTCGTCTACATCCAGGCGGATCTCTACGTGTTCGAGGCGATGCTGGCCATGCTGCGTCACAACGTTCATCATCTCCCGGTACTGGACCGTCATCGCCCCATCGGCGTGCTGGCGCTGTCGGATATCGTCAAGTACGAATCCCAGAGTGGTCTCTATCTGGTCAGCAACATCCACCACCAGCAGGACGTGCGCGGCCTCAAGCGCTTGACCCGGGACGCGCGCGCCACCTTCGTGCGAATGGTCAACGAGGACGCCAATTCCCACATGATCGGCAGTGCCATGGCGGGCATCGGCCGGGCCTTCTCGCAGCGGCTGCTGGAGCTGGCCGAGGAGAAGCTGGGACCACCGCCCATTCCCTATTGCCTTATGGCCCTGGGTTCCATGGCCCGGGACGAGCAGTTGATCGTCACCGATCAGGACAACGCCCTGGTACTGGACGACAGCTTCGACCCGGATCAGCACGACGCCTACTTCAGGGAGCTGGCCAAGTTCGTCAGCGACGGCCTGGCCGAGTGTGGCTACGCCTACTGCACCGGCGGCATTATGGCCACCAACGACCAGTGGCGGCAGCCCCTACGGGTGTGGAAAGACTACTTCACCGACTGGATCGAGAACCCCAGCGCCAAGGCTCTGCTCAACAGTGCCATCTTCTTCGACCTGGACGGCATTGCCGGGCACACCGAGTTCACTGAACAGCTCAAGACGCTGGTGGCGGAAAAGGCGCAGAATAATCCCCGGTTCCTCGCCTACCTGGCCCACGCGGCGCTGAATCGCACGCCACCACTGGGCTTCTTCCGGGATTTCGTCATGGAGAGCGACGGCATGCACCGCAACTCCATCAATCTCAAACGCCGGGGTACCGCGCCACTATCCGACCTGATCCGTGTCCACTCGTTGGCCTGCGGATCCCGCGCCCAGAATACCTTCAATCGTCTGCGTGCGATCAGCGAAACCCAACTGCTCGCCGATGGTGTGGCAGGCAATCTGAGGGACGCCCTGGAGTTCATCTCTATCGTGCGCATCCGTCACCAGTCCCAGGATATCGAGCAAGGGCGCGAACCGGACAACAACATCAATCCGGAGCACCTTTCTTCCTTCGAGCGGCGTAATTTGAAGGATGCCTTCCAGGTTATCAGCAACGCCCAGAAATTCCTTCGCCACCGGTACCACGCCAGTGGCGGCGGCAGGATTGGCTGAGCGGAGACAATCAATGGTTCGACCCCCCATGGCCTCGCCACAAACTAATGCGTTGGATTGGCCGGCTCGTTTTGCAGAACTGGCCAGCAGCGCCAGACATCCCCAGTTGAAAGCCTACTACGAACAAGCCCTGCCCTCGGGAGAAACGCCCATGGCTGAAGTGCCGATGGTAGCCATGGACTTCGAGACGACAGGATTGGATTCGGGAACCCACTCGATCGTCAGCATCGGTTTGGTGCCCATGGACAGTCATCGCATCTACTGCCGACAGGCAAAGCACTGGGTTGTCCGCCCGGTGCTACCGCTGCACCGGGAATCGGTAACCTTTCACGGGATAACCCATTCGGAGATCCGCCAGGCGCCGGACCTCAACGATATCATCGGCGAACTGCTGGAGGCCCTCGCCGGTCGGATTGTGGTGGTCCATTACCGGACTATCGAGCGGGAATTCCTCGACGCCGCCTTTCGCTGGCGCCTGGAGGAAGGTATCGAGTTCCCGACCATCGATACCATGGAACTCGAAGCACGCTGGCATCGCCAGAAACGCCCGGGATTCTGGGATCGCGTGCGCGGCCGCAAACCGGAATCGATCCGGCTGGCCGACAGCCGTACCCGCTACGGCCTGCCCTACTACGCCCCGCACCATGCCCTGACCGATGCCCTGGCCACAGCAGAACTGCTTCAGGCGCAACTCCAGCACCGGTTCCAGCCGGATACGCCCTTGCGGGAGCTGTGGCGCTGAAGCACCGTTAACGCTTCTAATCGATAAACCGGTCCCGTTGCTCCGGCTTTGGCATCGGGCAATGATCGTAGCGGCCAAACCATTGGTAACGGTGACGGCCAATAAAGTCGTACACCCCGTCGCGGAGTTTAAGAGGCAGCCAGCGGATGAGTGCGAGCCAGCGCCAGGGACGCGGTAACCGGGCGAGGATCCGGACCATGGCCGCACTACGCAGGTATGCCTGCCCACCGTCGATCAGGACCACACTATCCATGGCATCCGGCGATAAGCCATGATGCTCGCATAGCTGACGCCCCTGGTCCGATTGCAGCCGGCCGAGGCGGAAATGCCGTTGGTGGTCGTACTCCAGCACGAAGCGACTCCAGAAATTGCAGAACGCGCAGGTGCCATCGAACAGGATGACGGGCGCCTGTTTCGGGGATTGGCGGGTGCTGGTCTGGCTGGCGTTATCCATCGCTCTCAACTATTCCCTATCCTCAGGACCTACTGTGAAGGTGGCCCTGCCAATCAACCGTACGGCCTGTGTGGCCATGCCCAAGGCTGCTCGACATGGCTAAGGTGGATCTTTCGGCGTTCGATCCCCTGCGCAGTCGAGGAGCTTTCCATGCCTACACAGCAACATATCCAGAGCCACGGCGTCCAACTTAACGTGAGTACTCGCGGTAATCCGGCAAACAGCGCCATCGTACTCGTGCACGGCTACCCGGATAACCAACAGGTATGGAAAGCCGTTGCCGAGCGTTTGGCTGGGGACTGGTTCGTGGTCACCTACGACGTGCGCGGCGCCGGGCTCTCTGATCGCCCGGTGCACTCCCGGGACTATCGAATGTCGCTGCTGGCCACTGACCTCGAAGCCGTCGTCAACGCAGTACTCCCGGATCGCACATTCCATCTTGTCGGGCACGACTGGGGCTCGATCCAGAGCTGGGAATCGGTCACTGGCGGTCCAATACAATCGCGAATCCTGTCCTACACCACGATTTCCGGCCCGTGTCTGGATCATATAGGCCATTGGCTGCGTACACGTCTGCGGCATCCCAGCCCGCGCCACTTCCGTCAGCTTGCCGGTCAGTTGGCCAGCTCCTGGTACATTGGCGCCTTCCACTTGCCCTGGCTGGCGCCGATGCTGTGGAATCGACTCCTCGGGGCACGCTGGAGTGGTTATCTCAAATCCAGCGAGGGCATCGCCAATGTCGAGGCCAATCCCTACCAGGGCCAGGACGGTCGCGACGGCATTCGCCTCTATCGCGCGAATATATTCCAGCACCTGCTATTCCCGCGAGTCCGCTATGCCCGCTGCCCGGTCCAGCTGATCGTGCCCACGGACGACCGTTATGTGGGTAGCCAGTTGTTCGAAGGATTGGAAGACTGGGTGCCCGCCCTCTACCAGCGTGAAATTCAGCGCGGGCACTGGTTGCCACTGAGCCAACCGGGCGTGGTCGCCGACTATATTGGCGAATTCGCCCGTCATATGGAATCCAGTCAGACCTGCGAACGCCTCGCCGCTTGCCGCCTCAGTCCCGGCCGTAGCGCTGCCGATCAGCCAAGAGGCCGCGCCAAAAAGTTCGCATAGGCAACCGGTTCTTGTGCGAACAAAATCGATACATTGTCATAAATCTGTAACCTGGTTTTCATATTATCCTGCCTCGTAGTAGGTGCCCTCCCTGGGTACCCCTTGACACGTTGTGAGGATAGTCGATGCAGTGGTATACCCGGAGCATTCTTAATCGGGTGCTAACGATCATTATTGGGGTGAATCTGGTAGTTGCCGCCGTCGCCGGCACCTACTTCAACTACTCCCTCCAGGTCAAGGAAGACTATGCCCGCCTCAGCACTGAGGACCTGGGCCAGGCAATGGAAGCGCAAGATATCCTGAGTGCCTTCAAGACGCAGGTTCAGGAATGGAAGAATGTCCTTCTGCGCGGTACCGATAACGAAGACCGCAACAAGTATTGGGCGCGTTTCCAACAGCAGGAAAAGACGATCCAGCAATCCCTGGATGCGTTGATCCCCCGTATCGAAGAGCCGGAAGCCAAAGCCCTGCTCGAACGCTTCCGTAACTCCCATCGCCAGATGGGCGAGGCCTATCGCGAAGGCTTCGAATCCTTCGTCGATGCTGGACTCGATCACCAGGCCGGAGACGAGGCTGTGCGGGGAATCGACCGCGAACCAAGTGAGCTGATCGAGCAGGCCGCGGCCCAAATCCGCGCCGACGCATGGCAGCAACTTGACACCTTGAACAGCGAAGTCACCAGCAAGGCGACATCGTTAGGTACTATATTGATGCTGATAATCCTGGCAGGAACCATCGCCTGCGTGGTTGTGCTGATCAAATCCGTGATAAGGCCGACCCAGTCCCTGATCCAGAATATCCAGCAATTAGGCGACGGCGACGCAAGCGAAGCGGTGACCCTCAGGCGCCAGGACGAACTTGGCCGCCTGGCCGACGCTGCACGCAAGCTTCACCAGTTCCTTGTGACCACCAGCGAACAGCTTTCGGACAATGCAAACCAGCTCGATGCCACCCGGATCACCATCCGCGACAACGCGGATCAGGTCTCCAATCGCGCCGACGATGCACACCAGCGTATCGACCAGATCGCCACGGCCATGAACGAGATGTCTGCAACGGCGCAGGATGTGGCACGTCACGCGGCGACCGTGGCTAGCGAAGTGCAGGAAACCTCAAGGCAGACGAATACAGCAGACGGACAAATTCAGTCCGCCGTCGACAGCATGGAGCGGCTGGTTTCGCAGATTCGCAGTTCGAGCGAAACAGTCTCGCGCCTCGCCGGAGACAGCCAGAAGGTTAGCAAGGTGATGGAAGTCATCCGCGAGATCGCCGACCAGACCAACCTGCTGGCCCTGAACGCCGCCATCGAAGCGGCACGCGCCGGTGAAGCGGGACGCGGATTCGCTGTAGTGGCCGATGAAGTACGCAACCTCGCCTCCAAGACACAGGAAGCCACCGTCGATATCGACCGGATCATCGAGACGATCCGAAGTGGCTCGCAGGATGCGGTGGAATTCATGAAGGCCAGCGAGATCGTCGGTCAGGAGAGCAGTGAAGCGGTAAGTACGGTACGCCACAGCCTGGGCGACATCCAGGCGCGTATGTCGCAGGTCAACGATGCGACTACCCAGGTAGCAACCGCAGCCGAAGAGCAGACCAGTGTCTGCGAGGATATCAACCGCAATGTCTCAGGCGTGGCGGATATCTCTGAAGCTATGAGCCGGGCGGCGCAGGAGAACCTTGCCACCGTTCCCAAACTGGAAGCCATGGCGAAGGAAGCCAACCGGCTGGCTGGCCGGATTCGGACCTGAGCCAGAACATCCAGGGCGTTGCGCGGCGCATCGCCCTGGGTGCCATTGTTGATTCTTAGGCGAACCAGAACGTTTCCCTTCAGCCGATAAGGGCACTTCCGGCGGATAACAAGCCTGCGAGTACAGCGATCCCCAACGCAATTCCCGCCAGCTTCAACCCCTCCATGATCTCCATATCCCGAGGTTCCGCCTCGTCCATCATTACCAGAGCTGTGTGCGACTGGAGCTTCATCCCTATCCCCCCCTCTCGACGTTGAATGGGTCGATGCCGGCGTGCCTGACGCACAGCCATTAATCGATCACATAGCCATACACTATATGCGAACAATTCTTATTTACAAGTAGAAATCCAAAGCCAGAGTTATTGATAATCACTATCTCCTTGATTACCATGCCCCACCCGTCGCATTTCGGATAACACCTACAACAACAGCGCACGGTTTTCCCAATTTTGTGATGCCACGAGGAGTTACAGATGAATTTCGGTTCCCGTCATCCGCTGTCCAGGGGTATTAAGGCCGTCCTGGGCCTATCGCTCATGAGCACGCTTCCGCCGGTCGAAGCGATGGAGTCAGGTGCAGCAAAACTGGATGAACTGGTAGTCGTCGGCACCCGTACCCCCACCCAAATCAGTGAGGTGCCGGGTACCGTATGGGTCGTCGAGCAGGAACAGCTTGTCGAACAGGTGCAGGCCGGCAAGACCCTGAAGCAGGCCCTGGGGCAGCTCATCCCCGGCCTCGACGTCGGGCCGCAGGGGCGCACCAACTACGGCCAGAATATGCGTGGTCGCAGTGTGCTGGTAATGATCGACGGTGTTTCCCTGAATTCGTCGCGCTCGGTCAGCCGCCAGTTCGACAGCATCGATCCGTTCAATATCGAGCGTATCGAAGTGCTCTCCGGCGCCACCTCCCTTTATGGCGGTGGCAGCACCGGTGGCATCATCAACATCATCACCAGGAAGGGCGAAAGCGGTGGTCCGCACTTTACGTCACAGGTGGGGGCAACCAGTGGCTTCAACGACAGCGACGACCTGGACACGCGGGTGGCGCAGTCTGTCAGCGGCGGCACCGACCGCATCCAGGGTCGGCTGGGCGTGGCGCTCGAAAAGAAGGGTGGCCAGTTCGATGCGGACGGCGACCAGATCAAACCAGATATCACCCAGACCGACCTGCAATACAACCGGTCGGTGGATGTCACCGGGAATCTCGGCATCGAACTGACTTCCGACCAGCGCCTGGACATTACGGCTCAGTATTACGACTCACGGTACGATGGCGATCGGGGGCTGTACCTGGGTGAGGATTTCGATGCGGTGACCGGCGTCGATCGCAATGCCTTTGCCATTCGCGACGGTGTGGATTTCGACCAGGAGCCCGCTACCGAGCGCTACCAGGTCAACCTGAACTACCAGGCCTTCGATGTACTGGGGCACACCTTCTACGCGCAGGCCTATACCCGTAGCGAAGAATTCAGCTTCCATCCGTTCCCGTACGTGAAGCTCAATGACAGCGGCGCGATCCGGACCGGCTCCTACTACTCCGCTTCCAAACAGAATACCGATCTCAGCGGTATGAAGCTGCTGCTGGAGCGCGAGCAGGACACATGGCGGTTCAGCTACGGTGCCGACTATTCTCATGAGACCTTCGACGCCACGCAAATGCTGTTCGACTTCGACACCGCTGCGGAAACCGGTGGTCTGGTGGCGCAGGAAGCCGACAGGGTTGGACGTTATCCAGGCATCACCATCGATACCTTCGCACCTTACTTCCAGGCGGAGAAAGAACTGACGGCCAATTGGCGGATAAGCGGTGGCGTACGCTACGAGCGCACCTGGGTCGAAGTCGATGACTTCGTCGACAGCGACTATCAGGTAATGGCTTCTCAGGGCCTTATCGGCAGCGCCGAGGCGGTGCCGGGCGGCAAGAACGACTACGAAGAGGCCCTGTTCAACCTGGGAACCGTCTACGACCTTGGGGGCGGCCAGCAGGTCTGGGCCAACTACAGCCAAGGCTTCGAACTGCCGGACCCGGCGAAATTCTACGGCCAGGGCAAATACGCTATGACAGGAGGAGAAGCGGTGTTGGTCGATAGCGTTAACGTCGAGGACTCGCCGCTCCAGGCCATCAAGACGGATCAGGTGGAGCTGGGCTGGCGCAATTCCAGCGAGGCCTGGGATGCCCAGGTGGCACTCTACTACGCCTGGTCGGACAAGGCGCTAAGCTATGACCGTGACACCCTCTCCGTTCAGGTAAACGAACAGAAAACCCGTGACTACGGCGTCGAGGCCAGCGCAGTCTACCGGTTTGCCGAGTACTGGGAGGTGGGCGGTACCACCCATCTGACACGATCCCAACAGAAGGTGGACGGCGACTGGCAAGACCGAGCAGTGACCGCCGCCAGCCTCTCCAAGGTGACCGGGCATGTCGGCTGGCAGGACCGACTCAACCAGGCGCGCCTGCAAGGCACACGCGTGATCCCCCTGGATGACGATGCCGGCCAGCAGATCGACGGCTACACCCTGTTCGATCTCACTGGAACGCGCGAATTGCCCTTCGGCCGCCTGTCACTCGGTATCAGCAATCTGCTGGACGAAGACTACTCCACCATCTGGGGCCAGCGCTCGGTGATCTTCTATTCCTCCTACGGGCCGGAAGAAATGTTCGATTACAAGGGTCGTGGACGGACCTACACGCTGACCTATACGGCAGACTATTGATCCCATACCACGGTGGAGCGGTTCGCATGCTCACCGGCACCCTACGAAGCAACCGTAGGGTGTCGTGGGCAAAAAGCGAACCGCATCAATCTGTCGACGCCACGCTCCGACTCATCCAATAGCAAACCTCAAGCCGAAACAAGTGGTCTCCGCCTCACCATTTCTTGTAAGGCAAGAACTTTCCACTCATGGTCACCACCACCCGATCCCCCGCCGGATTCTCTTCTTTATCCACCGCCATGGTGAAATCGATCGCGCTCATGATGCCGTCGCCAAATTTCTCGTGAATCAACGCCTTCAGGGTATCGCCATACACCCCGGTGACTTCATAGAAACGATAGATCAACGGGTCCTGCGGCACGCTCCAGTCCCAGCTCTTGTATGGACAGTCCTGCAACGCATCGGCGACCTCTTTATCAAGCCCAAGGGTCTCGCACACGGCCATGGCCTTGTCCTCCGTCATGCTGTTGGAACCAAAGCAGGCTGAGGTCGTGAATACCGGCGACAGGCCAATCGCGCTGGCCAACGCCTCCCAGGTCATGCCCTTGGTAGATTTCGCCTCCAGGATCTTGGCAGTCATCATTTCTTTATCCATAACCTATCCCCTTTCTGAGTCACGCGCACCGTAATGGCGCATCAATGCCGGCAAAGCAGGGGCTTGCCGGCCAACGAGATCTGCATGGAGGGGAATGGTGCAAGACGTGCGCCACCATCAGGCTCGCGCAGAGGCGGGAGGAATCTGGGGCCCATAACCTGACCGGGGCCCCGTTTTCAGGCAGGCTGGGCGGGCTAACCCGGCTCGGTATCCAGGACATCCTCAAGATCGGTAGCATCCACCAGCGGATCATCCAGATCCACTACGATCTCAGAACGTGCGAGAGTCCAGGCCTTGCCGGTGATCGTGCTGTTCATCGCCCGGTATCCGGCAACCGTATCGGGGCCGAGAACCGTGCCGACAAACGAACTGCCCCGGGGGGAGACGGTTTCCAGCCACTGGCCGTCCTTGATCTCGCCATCTTCATACATCAGCGCCATCCGCGCCGATGTCCCGGTGCCCGTCGGACTGCGGCAGATTACGCCGGGGTGCACGTAGGTGGCCGACCTCGAACGGAAGCCGTTGTCGTCCACTTTATCCACCGGGCCCATGAAGTGCGCAAAGGGCAGCGGCCCCACCGCGCCCAGCTCCGGATGTTCCTGGGTCACCTGGGGGCGGGCCGCGGTAACCAGGGCATGGCCGAACGCAGCCATGGCCGGCATCTCATCCGCGGTTATCTTAAAACCCTGCTCGGTCGCGTCCACCAGGACAAAATAGGCGCCACTCCAGACCAGGTCGTAACGCACCTTGCCGTAGTGCGGGACATCCACCACCTCGTTGCGCGCCGCAACATAGGCAGGCTCGCAACGTGTCGTGACCGAGTGCGTGCGCCCGTTATGGTTGTGAGCGGTCACATGCGCCAAACCGGCGGGTGATTCGAGAACCAGCGTCTGCTCACCTTCTTCCATCGGCACGATGCCGCTCTGCAATACGGCAGCCGCCGTGCAGATCGTATTGGAACCGGAATACAACGGATACCCCATCGCTTCCATAATGATGTAGCCAGCCTGTGCCTTGGGGTGGGCCGGCTCGACGATCAGGTCCAGCGACATATAGGGATCGCCGTAGGGTTCTGACAGTAGCAAACGGCGGAAACCGTCGCCGTGCTCCTGAATATAACGCATTTTCTCCAGTACCGAGCCGCCGGGAAGATGCCCAACACCACGAGTGATAATGCGACTGACATCGCCGCCGGACTGCATGTCCACCAAGCCGATGGTACGCATCCGGTGCTTGGAGTTGCCGGGTTTATCTAGCATAGGCTGCACCTACCTCTTCACGCTTACTGTCCGGAACCACAACGGGGTTACCAATGGATTTGGGACGCCGAGGCCTTCCGGTCTCATGAAGCGGGACGGCCCGTACGTCCGATGCGATCGAGCCTGGTCGCTGCCGTCGCCGACCTAACGTAACACCCGGCGCAGAACCGCGAACCAGCCGTGGAACCCCGGCAGCCCAACCATCGAGCTCATCGTGCACAACATAGGTTAGGGCATCTGGCAACCACAATCATAGTCCATCAGGCGCAGAAGAAGGTCGTAATATCCGAAGTGGGCATACTCAACGACGAGGGAGCGGCTGAGAGAGGAGGGAGCAAGGTCCGCTCCGGACATAAGCTTGCCGGAGCGGACGTGGCGTTATCGTGCGATAACGCGATAGATCGGCCTTAAGGTAGGAATCTGGCGCAGCACCACCTGGATAACAGTCATCAGCGGCACCGCCATGAGCACACCGATAGCGCCCCAGAGCCAGCCCCAGAAGAAGATCGACAGGAAAATCACCACAGGATTGATGGACATACGGAAGCCGTGGATATAGGGCTCGATAAAGAACCCCACTAACGATGTGAGCGCCAGGTAGCCCAATGGCGCAACGGCCATCATCCAGAGCTCGTCGAGGGTGGTCGCCGAAATTACGGCCAGTAAGCCAATAGTGCCGATCACGCCAAGATAGGGTACGAAGCGGGCGAGACCGGCAATCAGCCCCCAAACCGCCGGCGATGGCAGCCCCACGGCCCAGCACATCAAACCGGTCAGCAAGCCAACCAGGAAGTTGCTGGTGCTGATCACGGCCAGGTACTGGGCGATCTGGCTCTGGGAATCACGTACAACGCGCAAAACCATGCGCTGATCATTGCGGGGAAGCTGCCTGACGAAATTACGTATCAGACTGTCGCCGCTAACCAACAGGAAATAGCTTAGGGCCAACGCCAGTGCCAGACCGGTCAAGCCATTACGGACTTTAGTGAACAGGGTCTGCTGCCACGAGTTGGATTGCACCACTACCTTGGTCGGCTCATCGCCTTCCGAGAGGCTTTCCATCTGCTCCTGTACTTTTCGGGCTGATTTGGTGACCTGTTCCAGACTTGCGGTAATACCGCCGCCGCCTCCAACCAGCAAGCGGGACATACTTTCCGGGGCCTTCTCGATCCATTTCATCACGGGTTTGGAGACGGCCCAGCCGATTCCGGCCATTCCGGCCAGCAGCCCAAGGATCAGAACAAGCGCCGTCACGCCCCGCGGAATGCGCCAGCGACGGCGCGCACCACGAACCGCCGGAGCCATCAGGAGACTGGTGAGTACAGCAAGGGTAATCGGCAGGATAATCTGGTGCGCTACGTATAAGGTGTAGAGCACACCGAGGATAAAGATGCCGTATAGAGGTGTCGCCAGATCACCGCTGGATGCCAACTGCCGGAGCAGTTTTCTGCCTTTCTGTTCCTTACTGTTATTGCCGTTGTAGTCGTCAGTATTATTATCCGGCGTTTCCGTCATCCAGGGCTCCCTCTGCGGCCTATTGCCATCCGGACGGCAATAGGCCGTCCCGGTCAATCGGTTACTCTATGGGGTCCTTGTTATGGATGTCCAGATAACCAGGTTAATGTGGGCTCGAATTCGCAGACCGGCATCCCGCGCGAGGAATACCGGCCCACCATGGCATCACTCCCCCCGGTAGAAACGCTGGATACTGGAAAAGTCCAGTCGACCGTTCCCCTGCTGCCCATGCAGCGCATAGAGGTTGCGCGCAAGGGAACCCATGGGAATGGGCGCCTTGTTCTTCACAGCATTGTCGAAAGCCAGCCCCAGGTCCTTGTTCATCAGATCCACAAGGAAACCGCCCTGATAGTCGTTGGATGCAGGTACGCCTTCCATCACACCGGGCCAGGGGTTATAGACGTTGAGCGCCCAGTTGCCGCCGGAGCTCTGGCGCATGATTTCAGACAGAACGGCAGGATCCAGGCCGTTCTTCGCGCCCAGGGCCAAAGCTTCGCAAGTGCCGTTCATCAGGATCGCCAGCAGCATGTTGTTGCAGAGCTTGGCCACCTGCCCTGCGCCGTGCGGACCGGCGTGGAAGATGTTCTTGCCCATGTCCTGCAGGATCGGTTTGGCGCGCTCGAAGGCCGCTTCTTCGCCACCGCAGATAAACGTCAGCGTACCCGCTTTGGCACCACCGACACCGCCGGATACCGGCGCATCCAGGAAAGCAATGTCCTGCTTGACCGCACGCTCGGCCACGACACGCGCCGTTTCGGGTGCGATGGTCGACGAGTCGATCACCAGGGTGGAAGACGGCAGGCTGTTCAACAAACCATCATCGCCCAGGTAGACCGCCTCGACGTGCTCCCCTGCCGGCAACATGGTGATCAGGCACTCAGCGCCTTTGGCCGCATCGTGGATATTCGGGGCCGTCTTGGCGCCGGCCTCTTCCAGGGTTTTCATGGCGTCTTCGGACAGGTCGAAGACGGTGACGGTGTGACCGGCCTTGAGCAGGTTGAGGGCCATAGGGCCGCCCATGTTGCCCAGGCCGATAAAGGTGATGTTGGCCATTTTTCGTTCTCCTTGTTCTTGTTGGTTGCCCGGTACTTTGAGTATTTTTTAGGCAGCCTTTCGGCCTGCTCCGAAGCTGAAGCGTCGGCTACACTTCCCGGCAAACTCGAGTATGTAGCAGAAGCTTCAGCTTCTGAGGCACCAAAGGTGCCCGATCGCTCTTTCTAACAAAGCTACTCGAAGAAGCTCTCCACCCACGCCGGATCCATCGCCCGCAGCGACGGATAGCGCCAGCGAGGGTTCTTGTCCTTGTCGATCAGCAATGCCCGGATGCCTTCGGCAAATTCACCTTTCTGCAGGCAGCGAATCGACAGGTTCAGCTCCTTGTCGAAGACGGCTCTCAGGCCGTCAAGCCGGGTTTCACGGAGCTGCCGTTCGAGGATCGCCATGGTGGTGGGCGAACCGGTTTTCGCGGTCTGCGACGCGCGCTGGAACCATTCGTCATCGCCGTCGTAGGCGGCGATGCGCTCCACCTGGGTCGCCAGGTCGTCGGCATCCATCAACTGCTGGATCGCGTCGCGACGTTCCCGCACGGCAGACGACGGCATCGCGCTCACCGACTCCCGTTCGAACGTCCGCAACACCTGGGTTACCCCCGCGTGGGCGTTGGTTGCCAATTCAGTCGAAGCCAGCAAGCCCTCAAGAACAGCCTCCCGCTGATCGTTACGGATCATTCGGTCCGCCATACCCAGGTAGCAGGCATCCGCGGCGTTGAGGTGCACACCGGTCACACCAATGAAGAGACCCAACTTCCCGGGCATGTGATTCAGGAACCAGCTTGCGCCCACATCCGGATAGAGGCCGATGGTCACTTCCGGCATGGCCACCCGGGATTTTTCGGTGACAACCCGGTGCGAGGCGCCGGCCAGAAGGCCCACGCCGCCGCCCATGACGAAACCATGGCCCCAGGCGACGACAGGCTTGGGATAGGTGTGAATCTGGTAGTCGAGGGCATATTCCTCGGTAAAGAACGCCACCCCCTCGTCCGGCCCCGCGCTGCCCTCGGTCATCGAGCGGTAGAGCGCAACGATGTCGCCACCCGCGCAAAAGGCCTTGTCGCCAGCACCTTCCAGCCAGACGGCGGCGATACCATCATCCTTCGCCCACTCGTCGAGCTGACGCTCCAAATCACGAATCATGGGCAGCGAAATCGAATTCAGCGCCTTGGGCTGATTGAGAATGGCGACACCAATGCGCTTGCCACCGGCGGCCGCCTTCTCCTCAAAAATGATTGGTTGTTCAGGCATGCTTGCTCCTGATTAACGGTTCTTCCATTCGGGTGTGCGCTTTTCCAGAAACGCATTGACCCCTTCGCTCTGGTCTTCGGTCGAGAACAGCTCGACGAACAGTTCACGCTCCATACGCCAGCCGTCTGCGTGGGAGCGACCATCGCGGGCGCTCATGACCAACGTCTTGCAACGGGCAATGGAAGAAGGACTTTGCTTGCAGGCCCCTTCCGCCAGTTCGATGGCCTTGTCCAGGGACTGGCCGGCAGGCACGACTTCTTCCACCAGACCGATGGCCAGTGCCTTGTCTGCCTTCACCCGTTCGCCGCAAAGGATCATCCGTTTGGCCCAGCCCTCGCCCACCAGCCACGGCAGGTTCTGGGTACCGCCAGCGCAAGGCAGCAAACCAACACCGGCTTCCGGCAACGCCATCTGGGCGTGCTCTTCGGCGATGCGGATATCACAGGCCATGGCGCATTCCAGACCACCGCCCATGGCATAGCCGTTGACCGCTGCGATGGATACGCCGCGGAAACCGCTCAGGGTTTCAAAAGCCTGGCCAAAAGCCTGGGCCATGCGGTTGGCGCGGCCTTCGTCGCCATCTGCGAAGATCTTCAGGTCGGCGCCGGCGGAGAAGAACTTCTCACCCTCGCCGGTGATCACCAACGCATAGATATTGCGGTCGGCATTGAGGGATTCGATGATTTCCGTCAGTTGGCCCAGGGACTGTTCGGTCCAGGTATTGGCCGGCGGATTGGCGATGGTCAGGATCGCCACATGGCCGCGGTTCTCGAGCTGGATCAGGTCGCTCATTCGTTATTCTCCTTTTGGGAACATCTGGGTGAACCAGATGCTCCTTATCGAATTGCCTCCGCAACGCCGGCCTCAAGGACCCGGCGCGCGATGATCAGTCGCATGATTTCGTTGGTGCCTTCAAGAATCTGGTGTACCCGCAGGTCACGCAGGTAACGCTCCAGCGGATACTCGCGGATATAACCGTAGCCACCATGCAGCTGCAGCGCCTGGTTACAGACGTCGAAACAGGCGTCCGTGGCGAAGCGCTTGGCCATGGCACAGTAGAGGCGGGCTTCGGGATCGGCGTGATCCAGTTTCCAGGCCGCCAACCGTACCATCTGGCGTGACGCGACCAGATCGGTCGCCATGTCCGCCAGCTTGAACTGCAACGCCTGGAAATCGGCCAATGGCTGACCAAACTGACTGCGCTCGTGGAGATAGTCCCGGGAGCGGGTCAGCGCCGCCTGGGCGCCGCCGAGGGAACAGGTCGCGATGTTGAGTCGGCCACCATCCAGGCCTTTCATGGCGATACGGAAGCCTTCACCTTCCTCGCCCAGGCGGTTTTCTGCCGGTACGTAAACATTATCGAAACTGACCTGACGGGTCGGCTGACTATGCCACCCCATCTTCTCTTCGGACTTACCGTAGTGAATGCCTTCGGCGTTGGCCGGCACCACAAAGGCGGAAATGCCCTTGGCGCCGCTGTCCGGCACACCGGTCCGTGCCATGACCACCAGCATCTGCGTCGCACCGGCGCCGGAGATGAACACCTTGGAGCCGGTCAGCCGGTAGCCGTTATCGTCCCGGACCGCCTTGGTCTGCAGGTTGGCCGCATCCGAGCCCGCGCCCGGTTCGGTCAGGCAGTAAGACCCCAGGTACTCGCCACTGGCCATGCGCGGGGCGATGGCATCCTTGACCGCCTCGGAGCCGAATTGGGCCACCATCCAGGTGGCCATGTTATGGATCGTGATGTAGGCGGCAGTGGACGGACAGGCGGCGGCCAGTTCCTCGACGATGATCGAGGTATCCAGCCGCGACAGGCCCATGCCACCGCAGGTTTCAGGTGTGTAGATGCCGCAGAAGCCGAGCTCGCCCGCTTCTCGGATCACCTCCACCGGAAACGTATGGTCGATGTCCCAGCCGGCGGCATGGGGCGCCATGGCCTTCTCGGCGAAGGCCCGGGCCGCATCACGGTATGCCAGTTGGTCTTCGTTCAGCGCGAAATCCATACCGGCCACCCTTACCGCATCTGGATGGAGAAGTTCGGTCCGGAGACCGCTTCACTGGAGAACCAGCGGGCGGTGATGGTCTTGGTTTCGGTATAGAACTTCACCGCCTGCTTGCCGTAGGCATGCTGGTCGCCGTAGAACGAGCCCTTCCAGCCGGTGAAGGAGAAGAACGGCAGGGGTACCGGGATGGGAATATTGATCCCGACCTGGCCCACGTCGATATCGTGCTGGAAGCGACGGGCGGCTCCGCCTGAGCTGGTAAAGAGGGAGGTTCCGTTGCCGTAGGGGCTCTGGTTGACCAGATCGATCGCTTCACCCAGGGAATCCACCTCCATGCAGCTCAGGACCGGCCCAAAGATTTCTTCCTTGTAGATGCTCATCTCAGGCTTGACGCCGGCGAACAGTGTCGGCCCCACCCAGTTGCCATCCGGCAATCCGTCCACGGTGCACCCACGGCCATCCAGGAGAAGGCGTGCGCCTTCCTGCTCGCCCTGGCCGATCAACTGTTCGATGCGATCCTTGGCCTTGCCGCTGATCACTGGCCCGTAGCTGGCACCGGAGTCATTCCAGGCACCCGGGCGAACCTTGGCCATGGCTTCTTTCAATTCCGGAATCCACTCCTGGGCCTCACCGACGAACACGGCCACGGAAATCGCCATGCAGCGCTGACCTGCCGCCCCAACGGAGGCGCCCACAAGAGCACTGATCACCTGCTGCTTGTCGGCATCCGGCATGATCACCATATGGTTCTTGGCACCGGCAAAGCTCTGGACACGCTTCATGTTCCTGGTGCCCGTTTCATAGATATAGCGGCCAACCGGCACGGAACCGACGAAAGAGACCGCCTTGATCGCCGGGTCAGTCAGCAGCTTGTCTACCTGAGGCTTGGCACCATGGATCACCTGCAGCACGCCCTTGGGTGCGCCGGCTTCCTCGAACAGTTCCGCCAGACGGGTCGGTGTCAGAGGATCCTGCTCGGACGGCTTGAGGATAAAGGTGTTACCGGCCGCAATAGCCATGGGGAACATCCACAGCGGGATCATCGCTGGGAAATTGAACGGCGTAATACCGGCACAAACGCCCAGCGGCTGGGTGTAGGAATAGGTATCGATCTCGCGGGCCACGTTCTCGACAGTTTCACCCATCATCAGGGACGGAATGTTGGCCGCATGTTCGACCACTTCGATACCGCGCCACACATCGCCCTTGGCATCCTCGAAGGTCTTGCCGGTTTCCTGGGACAGGATTTCGGCAATCTCGTCGTGGTGTTCCTTCAGCAGCGCCTGGTAGCGCATCATCAGGCGCGCCCGCTCGGAAACCGGTGTTTCCTTCCAGCTCTTGAACACCTCGCCAGCGTTGGCGATGGCACGCTGCATCTCGTCTTCTGTGGCGCAGGGTACCTGGGCAATCACTTCGTTGGTGGCAGGGTTGGTGACATCGATCCAGTCGTTGGTGGCGCTCTGGCAGAACTCGCCTTCGATGAAGAGTGGCACTTTTTTCATGATCATTCCCCAGTTGTTTTTGTAAGCAAGGAGTTGCCGACCATGCCGCCGGGGCAGCTGGACGGCCCATTTGAAATGATCCTAGCACAGCATTCTGACGGGAAAGATTGACTAAATTTCGTCCGTGATGGACTATTTTTCGATTACCTACAAGAACAGCGTGAAGGCCGCCAACGATAATGACCCGCACCTCGCAATGGCCGCTGCCACAGGACAGCATCCGCTACGTGATCCCCTCCCGGATGATTGCCATGCTTGCCAGCCATCCGTTGACCCGGGATCTCTACCCCCTGGCCTTCGGCCACTATCGGCAGGCCTATGGCCACCACATGCACCGCCAGCATCACGATGACGACCTGCTGATCTACTGCACCGACGGCCTGGCGCACCTGAACGTGGAAGGGGAAAGCTACCGGATCGAGGCCGGCGACCTGCTCCTGCTGCCCAGGGGCGCCAGCCATCGGTATACGGCGGATAACGAAAAACCCTGGAGCCTGCACTGGGTTCATTTCGCTGGTGGACTGGCGCCGGCATTCTGCGAGCATATGGGTTTTTCGGCGCAGGCACTGGTGCGCCATGTCGGCCAACAGCCGCGCCTGCTGGTGGATTTCAACGGCCTGCTTTCAGTGCAACAGACCGGCTTTCGCCCCGCCGGGCTGATCCATGCCGCCAATCGCCTGCGCCAGCTGTTGTCAGCCGTCACGCTATGCACCGAACCCCTGGCCCACCGCCAGCCACTGGACCTGGACAGCATCCACGGTTTCATGAAGGAACACCTGGACAAGCGCCTGTCCCTGGAACATTTGGCGGAACTCAGCGGGCTGTCGCCGGCCCACTTCGCCACCCGTTACCGCTCGATCACCGGCGTGGCCCCCATCCAGCACTTCCTGCATCTGAAGGTGGAGCGCGCCTGTCAGTTGCTGGATAACTCGGACCTGTCCTTCCGGACCATCAGCGACAGCCTCGGTTATGAGGACAGCTACTATTTCTCGCGGCTGTTCAAGAAGGTGATGGGGATATCGCCCCGAGATTACCGGCACACGCGGCGGCACTGAGTGGGCCGCTCGGTGTCAAAAAGGCCAGATCATCATTGCGGCAAACCGGCCACTTTTGTTCCTGTGCAAAACTGTTTAGTCTGACCATTCCATAACAATAACGGACCACCACATGGCGAGCTATACCATTGAAATACAGGAACAATACGACCTTCCACGGGAGCGGGTATTCCAGCTGTTTGCCGATCACAATCAGATAGGCGATATCCTCGGCGCGCCGGTCAAGCGGATCAAGGACAGTGATCAGGCAGACCCCAACGGTGTCGGCTCCGTACGCAAGGTGGGCATGGGTCCCATCAGCCTTGAAGAAACCGTTATCGCCTTCGAACCGGACGCGCTGATCGAATACACCGTGACCAGCATGAGCCCGATCCGCAATCATTTGGGTCGGATCCGGTTCGACGAACTCAACGGCAGGACGGTCGTCAACTACACCATCCGCTTCGATGATCTCATTCCGTTCAGCGGGAAGGTGATCAGTGTCGGCCTGGAACAGGCCATTCGCCGCGGTATGAAAAAAGTTCCAAAACTGGCCTGACCTTCCGTGAGCCTCGAGTAGACCAGAGAGCAGCTATGGATGGGCGGGAACACCCCGCCCCCTCCTCGGGGCGCTAGCCAGCTCCTCCGGTTCGTGCCGTAAGCACGTTGCCCTGTTGTCCGTGGGCGCCCTTCACCAACTAAAGTCACCTTACTCAACCCTACGATCTTTGGTGAAGTAGTACACTCGGCCAGTGGTTGAGCCTGCGGCTGCGGCGCCATACTTCTGTCCTCAACGCTGGAACACACCGGAAAGGAGCTCAATTGCTCGGCATTCTGTCCACCACGGCGCCCATATTCATGCTGATCGCGCTGGGCTACGTTGCAGTGCGCAGCCGACTGTTCCCAGCCGAAGGTGTTCACGGCCTCGGTCGCTTCGTGCTGTATTTCGCCCTGCCCGCGCTGATCTTCACCACGATCACCCAGATGAAGTTCAGCGAGGTGGTCGATCCGTCTTACCTGACGGTTTATGGTCTTGGCTCCATCCTGTCGTTCCTGACAGGGCTCAGTTTCAGCAAGTTCGTCCTCTCGGATTCCCTGGCCCGCGGCGGCATCAAGGGCATCGGCATGGCTGTTTCCAACAGTGCGTTCTTCGGCTATCCCGTTTTGCTCCTGACATTCGACCATCCACCGACCAATGCGTTTGCGATGTGCGTGATGATCGAAAACGTGGTTATCCTGCCGCTGGCGCTTATGGCTATCGAATACAGCGAGGGGCGACGTCATGGGACAGGCCTTGTCACCGCTCTCCGCTCGATGGCCACACGAGTCGCACGCAATCCACTGGTAATCGCCATCGTCAGCGGTATCGCCATTTCTGCGGCCGGGCTCGGTATTCCCGACGTTATCAACAAGAGCCTGGATATGCTGGGACGCACGTCAGCAGCGGTTGCGCTGTTCGTGGTTGGGGCATCGCTGGTAGGCAATTCGGTGCGGGGGAACATCGGCGAGATCGGCATGGTGGCCATCGGCAAGCTGACGGTACACCCACTCATGATGGTCCTACTGGTCTGGCTACTGCCGGACTTCGATCCAGACCTTCAGAAAGCCGCGATCCTGATGGCCGCCATGCCGATGATGAGTGTCTATCCGATTATCGGCAGCAGTTACGGCTTCCGGAACCTGTGTTCGAGCATCCTGGTAGTGGCGACCCTGTCTTCGTTCGTGACGATATCGGTTGTCATGGGTCTACTGTTCCAGTGAGCAGTCCGAATGCTCGTCGTCGTTGTAAGCCGTTTCTTTAAATAAAGAACCCCAGACATGAATCATGGCTGGGGTCCAGGAACGCCATTGCGGCAGTATCAATGGGTCAGCGGCTTGTGGAACAGCGCCACATCCTTCGCTGGAACCTCCAGCTCCCACCCCATGGCACGGGCCAACCATTGCAGCGTAGTCTCGCGGTAGAACACCACATGGGTCGGGTCGCGCCGATAGTGCCAGTTGGCAAAACGGGCATCGTCCGTCTGGAAGCAGGTCATCACACCCAGCCAGCCGCCGGGCTTGAGCAATGCGTCCAGTTGCTGGAAGACCTGGTGGGGGTTATGCAGATGCTCGATCACCTCTGTACAGGTGATGAAATCGTAACGCCGCGCCAGGGTTTCCGGGTTCGGCGCGTAAAACGGGTCATAGAGCGATACCTCCATCCCCTTGGCGGCCAACATCTTGGCCAGCGCAGGCCCTGGGCCACAGCCGAAATCCAGGCCATGGGCTTCATCAGGCGCCCGGGTCAGGATCGGGTCCACAAGCTTTGACAGGAAACGCTGGTAACCCGAATCGTCCGGGTTGTTATCGTGCAGGTCGTAGATCTGTTTTTCCGCATCCCTGTCCAGCCAGTGCTCAGGCGCCATGAGCGTGGCTTCACAGCGACCGCAACGCCAATACGGCACGTCGCTGACAACCTCGAGCAGGCGCAGGGCAGCTTCCTGGCATACGGAACACTGTGCGGGTGCAATCGGTTGTTCGGAAATCATGAGTCTCCCTGCCCGTCCCAGCGGGACAGACGTTGTTGATGGTTTACGAACGGAATGGAGCGCCAGTGTCCATGTTGAACCGGCCCCCTTCAATACGCCCTAGCCGCAATATCGATGGAGCGCCTTCCCCTACTGCGTCGTTTCCGGCATGACCCGCGCGAGCACGTCATTATCCTCGTCGAGTGGCAGCGCCAGGATCACACCTTCGCCGGAGCGGGTATAGGCATCCGCCAATGCAGAGATATTCACCTGATGCGATACCAGAACGATAGGCTGACCGGAGGGCAGTTCGTTGACATTCTTCACCGTCTGCCGGGTTTGGGCGGCGCGATCGCCCTGACCGCCGAAGAAGGAGTTGAGCGAACTCATAATCGCCACTTCGCCGATATTCATCAGTTCGGCGGTTTCCTTGCACCGGCACCAGGCGCTGGAGAAAACCTGGGCCTCATTGATGCCGTGACTTTCCAGGAATTCGCCCCAGTCCCGAGCCTGTTGGCGCCCGACATCGTTCAGGTTGCGCTGGGTATTACAGTCATTGACCTCAAAATGGTCAGGATCGCCGACACCCGGCGCCAGCGCGTGACGCAGGATCAGTACCGCCTCGCCATCCCGCAGCGCCTGCCATGCCGCGGCATCGTCCGCTGTGGCGAACGGAGCATTGAACAGGCAGAGCAAGGCAAGAACCGGCAACAGAACGCGAAAATGACGAAACATGGCCTCTCCTCCAAGCGGGCGCCTCCTTGGTTTAAGCTACGACCAAACCCGCCAATTTGCTCACTCCGCACGGTGTTCTCGTGGGCAAATCGGAGTATCCTCAGCGGCATTCATCGAGGAGAACCGACTATGCCAATCTGGGTCGACGCCGATGCCTGCCCGGTCCCCATCCGCGAAATCCTGTGCCGCGCAGCCAACCGCTGGAAAGTGGACACAACCTTCGTGGCCAACCAGAGCGTGCGGGTACCGCCCTCGCCCTTCATCCGCACGCGCCAGGTGGCCCGGGGATTCGACGTCGCCGATCGCGAAATCGTCGATCAGCTCAGCAGCGGCGATCTGGTCGTCACCCAGGATATTCCCCTGGCCGCAGAGGCCATCGAAAAGGGCGCCGCCGCCCTGAGCCCACGCGGTCAACCGTTTACACCGGACAACATCCGCCAGCGCCTGGCCATGCGCAACTTTATGGAAGAATTGCGCAACGCCGGCCAGGTCACCGGTGGCCCATCCAGCTTCTCACAGACAGACCGCAAGGCGTTTGCCGATCAGTTGGATCGGTGGCTACAGAAGCACGCGCGCTAGTGAAACAAATCGACGAACGATCCAGATCACCCCTGAATTCATTATTTACGAGTCCATCCCGAGATTTACCGGAAGGTAAAGGAGCCCCTCGATAAAGAAGGGACGGGGACGTTCCGGTCGTCAAGGCTGCCAGCACGGCCATCCATGGCAGCGGCAGCGAGGGCCTCGCTCCCCTCACGGGGCTAACAGCCTCTCTTTCTCGAAAGCACTTATTGTCACCTGCAACTGATAGCTATTTCTTTTAAGCCAAGCCAATTTCCGCTAGTCTGTGCGCCTTTCCAGGCCTTGTCCCATCTCTTCCTTTCGGCGGTCAGGGCGTCCAAGTCGGAGATTATCCATGTCCAGCAATACCAGCAGTTTCCAGGCCCTCGGCCGTCTGCTTCGCTACGCCCGGGGTTACCGTCGCCAGATCATCGCGGCCACAACCTTCTCGATTATCAACAAGCTGTTTGATATTGCCCCCGAGCTGCTGATCGGCGTGGCCATCGATGTGGTGGTCAACAAGGAAGAAAGCTTCGTTGCCGCAATTGGCTTTACCTCGGCTGAAGAACAAATCGTCGTACTGGGTGTGCTGACCTTCTTTATCTGGGCTGGCGAATCCCTGTTCGAATACCTGTTCCAGGTCGCCTGGCGTAACCTGGCCCAGCGACTGCAGGCCGACCTGCGCCAGGATGCCTACGAACACGCCCAGCGCCTGGACATGCATTTCTTCGAATCCCGCAGCTCCGGCCAGTTGGTCGCGACCATGAACGACGACGTCAACCAGCTCGAGCGCTTCCTGGACGGTGGCGCCAATGCAATTATCCAGGTCGCGGTAACCATCCTCGCCGTTGGCGCGGTGTTCTTCGTCATATCGCCAACCGTCGCCGCCCTCGCCTTCACCCCGATCCCGGTCATCATCTGGGGCGCTTTCTACTTCCAGCGCAAGGCCGGCCCGCTATACGCGGACGTTCGGGATAAGGTGGGTGATCTATCGAGCCGTCTAGCCAACAATCTGGGCGGCATTGCCACCATCAAGAGTTTTACCGCCGAGAAGCGTGAGGCTGAGCGCCTGCGCGAGTCCAGCGACGCCTACGTGGCAGCCAACCAACACGCCATCCGCATCAGCTCTGCCTTCATACCGCTGATTCGCATGGCCGTTCTGGTCGGTTTCCTGGGCACCTTCACGGTTGGCGGGATGATGGCGCTGAACGGAGACCTCAACGTGGGCGCTTACGGCGTACTGGTATTCCTGACTCAACGTCTGCTGTGGCCGCTGACCGGCATGGCCCAGGTTATCGACCTGTTCGAACGCGCCATGGCCAGTACCCGCCGAATCCTCGACCTGATCGCCGAGCCGGTCCATGTGCGCGACCAGGCAAACCAGCCCCTTGCCCAGCCCGTTCAAGGTGCTGTGACCTTCGAGAACGTCCAGTTCCGCTACGCCAACAGTGAGTCCGGCGTACGCGGCATCAGCCTGGATATCACCGCCGGCCATACCCTGGCCCTGGTTGGCGCCACCGGCTCAGGCAAATCGACGCTGATCAAACTGCTACTGCGCTTCTACGATGTCCAGGGCGGCCGCATCCTGATCGATGGCAAGCCGATCCAGGATGTCAGCCTCAAGTCCGTGCGGGAAGCCATCGGCCTGGTCAGCCAGGACGTCTATCTGTTCGAGGGGACCATACGCGACAACATCGCCTATGGCCGGCCGGATGCCACCGATGCGGAAATCATCGAGGCGGCCAAGACCGCTGAAGCCTGGTCCTTTATCGAGAACCTGGCGGACGGCCTGGATACGCCGGTCGGCGAACGCGGCGTGCGCCTCTCCGGCGGCCAGCGCCAGCGGCTGTCCCTGGCCCGCGCCCTGCTGAAGGATCCGCCCATCCTGGTGCTGGACGAAGCCACCAGTGCCGTGGACAACGAAACCGAGGCCGCTATCCAGCGCTCCCTGCGTCGCATCGGCCACAACCGTACGGTGATCATGATCGCCCACCGCCTGTCGACGATTGTCCACGCGGACCAGATTGCGGTGATCGAGGATGGCGAGGTTCGCGAGCGCGGCACCCACGAAGAACTGATCGACCGGGACGGAAGCTATGCCGCCCAGTGGCGCGTACAGACCGGTGCGATGAAGGAAGGGGATCAGGTCGTCGCCAAGTGACCCAGCACCCCGAACAGGAAACCCACAACGGCACCCAGTGAGGGTGCCCAATGCCTCTCCAATCGGGCCTGGGGAGCGATGTCCTGGAAGACCAGGTAGAGGATACCGCCAGACGCAAAGAGCATGATGAACGCGAGCACCGCATCATGCTCTGCCAGCCAGTAATGTCCTACCAAGCCCGCCGCAGGGCCGAGCGGCACCAGCAAGCAGAAGAGAAGCAATACCGTCTTGCCCCTCATGTTCTGGGCAACGCGACCACGCCGGATCTTGTCTGGATCTTCCGAGGCCGTCATCTCGCGGAACGCATTGAATCCTTCCGGCACGTTCTGCAGTGCGATCAGGATAGCCAGCAGTACACCCCCCTCACCGTCGATGGCGAACATGGCGCCCAGCGCCAGGGACTCGGGAATGAAATCCGCCAGCATCGCAATCAACTGCGACACCGAGCCACGGGAGCGGGACAGGATGGCGTCCAGGTAGCCAAAGAAGAGTCCGCCCAGGATCATCGCCAGCGCAATCATCAGGGCGTTACTCGCCGGAAGCGCCTCAGGCACGAGTACCAGGGCAACGGCTGAGAGTAGCGCACCGCCACCGAAGGCGATGACACTATGACGCAGTTCGTTGTCGAGCCAGTTGGGGCCCAAGTGCTCGATGCGCCCGAGCAGGGCTCCCGCGGGCATGGCCGCCCCAGCCAGGGTGGCCAGGACGACAGTGGTCCAGATCGATGTCACTGAATGATCATCCTCGTGCTAACGCCCGCAGCCAGAACTATCAGTTTCAACTGCCTTCGATCCGGAACCCGACTTTAAGGACCACCTGGTAGTGGCCGACTTTCCCATCTTCCACATGGCCGCGGGTCTCGACCACTTCGAACCATTCCACATTCTTGATGCTCTTGCTGCATTCGGTGATAGCGTTGTTGATGGCATCGTCGATGCTGTTGCGGGAGGAACCCACCACTTCAACCTTCTTGTAGACGTGATGATCAGACATCGCGTTCTCCTTACGCTGAAAGTTTTAGAGAGTGTTGAAAGTGTTTAAACGTGTTCGCAAACTCGTACAGCGGGTGAACCCAAACGAGCCTACCCGTGAGTATGGCACACACAACGGCTCCGGTTTCAAATACTTATGAGTGTCCTGCTAACCGTTACTGAAAAGAAAATCTGAACCAATACGCTCCGGGTATATCTAAGAAGCTTCGGAAAAAAGCGTGATACGCCCACGAAAGTCCATCAACCGCAGGAGGCAACTGATGTTGAGCTCGCGATTTTCCCGGAAGGCTTTGCCCGCGATCACCGGGGTGGTTCTCAGTTCGCTGTTGGTCACTCATCAGGCTCAGGCCGAAACGTTTACTTCGCAATATCACGACTATACGGTCGAGACCGTCGCCACAGGCCTGGAGTACCCCTGGGCCATTGCCTTCCTGCCCGACGGCGACGCCTTGGTGACCGAACGTGCCGGGCGCCTGCGCATCTTGCGCGACGGCCAGATCCTGGAACAGCCGGTAAGCGGCGTACCCGACGTGAAAGCCGCCGGCCAGGGCGGGCTTATGGATATCATCCTGCACCCGGATTTTGCCGATAACCAACTGCTGTTTATCAGCTACGCCCACGAGAATGCCGACGGGGTAACCACACGCGTAGCCCGTGCCCGATACCAGGACGGCGCCTTGGGTGAAGTAGACGTCATCTTCGAAGCCCTGCCACGCTCCAATACCACCCGCCATTTTGCCGGACGCATGGCCTTCGACCGGGAGGGCTACCTCTATGTGCCCGTCGGTGATCGCGGCGAGAAGGATCGTGCCCAGGATCTCAGTGACGATGCCGGTGGCGTGCACCGTATCACCATCGAAGGCGAACCCGCGCCGGGTAATCCATTCCTGGATGATCCCAACGCCCGGGATACCTTCTTCACCTATGGCAACCGCAACATCCAGGGTATGGATCGCCATCCTGAGACCGGGGAAATCTGGAGCCACGAACATGGCCCGCGTGGAGGCGACGAAATCAATATCATCGAGGCTGGCACCAACTACGGCTGGCCGGAAATTACCTACGGCATCGGTTATAGCGGCCTGCCCATAACCGACCGCACCCAGGCACCGGGCATGGCCCAGCTACTGCACTACTGGGATCCATCCATTGCTCCTTCAGGCATGGCCTTCTATACCGGTGATATGTTTCCGGAATGGCAGGGCGACCTGTTCGTCGGCGCCCTCAAGTTCCAGAAGGTTGTCCGTCTGCGGATCGGCAGTGGAAATGAAATCGCAGAGGAAGAGGACTTGCTGACGGATATGGATCACCGCATCCGCGCGGTAACCCAGGGGCCCGACGGCGCCATCTGGTTGCTGACCGACTCGTCGGATGGCCGCGTTATGAAGATGATTGCGCCCTGACTCACTCGACGCCGGGACGAACCGCATACAGTGCGCCGATGTTGCGGGCAGCACGCCTCAGACTGTCAGAAGTTCGCTCCAGGGCCTCCGCCAGGGGCATCGGCGCCGGTGTAACCCCGAAAATTGCCGTTATTCCACAAGCTAATGCCTCGGTGTAGTCGTCACCGAGGCTGCCTGCCAGCGCAATTACCGGCACGTTGGCCCCGGCCGCTTCCCGCGCCAGGCCTGCCAGGGTCTTGCCGCGGGCCGTCTGGGCGTCGATGCGACCCTCGCCGGTGACCACCAGATCGGCGTCACGTAGTTGGTCGCGCAAGCCAACAGCATCCATGACTACATCGATACCCGGCTCCAGGCGGCCGCCGAGGAATCCGCAGGCCGCGGCCCCTACCCCGCCGGCAGCACCGGCTCCAGGCCTATCAGCCAGCTTCCTGCCCACCACCTGCTCGAGTAACACGCCGTAGCGTTCCATGCCCTGGTCCAGCTTGACCAGCATCTCCGGCGTCGCACCTTTTTGGGGCCCAAACACATAGGTTGCGCCATCGGGGCCGGTCAGCGGGTTGTTGACGTCGCAGATTACGCGGAAACGCGTGGCGGGCACCCGGGTATCCAGTTCGTGGAGATTGAGCGACGCCAGGTCCAGCAAACCCTGCCCGCCCGGCGCAACAGGGTCGCCCGATGCATCCAGTGCCTTGACCCCCAGCGCCTGGGCCATACCCAGTCCGCCGTCATTGGTCGCGCTACCCCCCAGCGTTAGGATGACCTGCTCCACGCCCAGATCCAGGGCTGCCAGGATCAGTTCGCCGGTACCCCGCGAGGTGGTTTTCATCGGGTTGCGCCGCGCCTCGGGCAGGCGCTGGAGACCACTTGCTTCGGCCATTTCGATCACGGCGGTGCGGTCATCGTGAATAAGGCCGAAGCGTGCCCTGAGGGTATTGCCGTCCGGTCCGGTGACATCCGTGGTCTCGTAGCGTCCACCGGCCGCGATGACCAGGGCCTCCAGGGTGCCTTCGCCGCCGTCCGCCAGGGGTAGCTCCGTGAAGGTCGCATTGGGCAGCGCCTCGCTGAGCCCTTCACGAATCGCGACGGCCACCTCGGCAGCGGACAGACTCTCCTTGAACGAATCGGGGGCAATCAGGATATGGGTCACGGCATCTCCTCAGGTTAGGATGTAAGGCAATTGTTCTAAGGAATGCGTAGCAACAAGCAGGCCCGTTACCGCGCCTGGTCCACTCTTCATCTCTGTCGTTCATCATAGCCGGTTAGTTCGAGATAGCCTTTTCCGGTATGTGTTCCGGTCACTCGCACGGGCCCTTCCCAGTATGGATAAAGCCCTTCGTTCCAGAAGTTCCCATCCCAGGTAGTAACCTCAATGTCGACATCATGGTCGGGAATGATCAATCGCCAGTTTGTGGGCACAGGCCCCCGCGGCGTTTCTCGCTGATCCAGCACGTCCAGGCTGAAATCCCGGGACTTGAGCGATTGGGCCTCCCCATTCGGCCCAATCCAGGTGCCAGCCGTATAAGCCTGCCCGGTCTCGCGCAGGCGGAACGCCATGATCCGCCCCCCCGAATCCAGTTGCAGGGCCATCCAATCCCAGCCGGTCTGGTCCGAGCGCAGGAATTGGCTGCTCCACTCGCGATCGAACCAGCCACTGCCAGAGACCTGATGACGCACACCCTCGATCGTAACCGTGCCTTCAATCGCCAGGTCCACATAACTGAAATATAGGGAGCCCTCGCCACTGGCCGATTTGGCACTGAAACCGTCTTCTCCATGGCGTACCGCCGGTCGCCGGGGTTCCAGGCTCACGTCGTAGGCCCAGTCATTGCCCTGGACCTGCAATCGCCAGGCACCCTCATTCGTTTCCCGCAATTGCCAGTCGTCCAGCCACACCTCGAAAGGCTGGGCATGGGCACTCGCATGACCAATGTCGCCGCGCGCCACCCGCTCGTGGAAAAAGTGCTGCTCCCCGGTCGATAGCGCTGCGTGGGCCATCCAGACCGACTGCAGGGGCCAGTCCTCTGGTGGGGGCGGCACATCGGAGGGCGAACGGGGCTCCAGTGCCTGGCGGAACTGGGTCCACTGCAAGCCTACGGGCTCGCCTTCAGCAGTGGTCAAATTGGCGGTCAGGTACCACCATTCGATCCTGTGCCCGGGATGAGGCCCAAGATCGGCGGGCAAGTGGATACGATCGCCTGGTCGTGGCTGGGCGAAATCCTTCGCCTGGGCGCCGGTATCCAGCGAGGCGCCGAGACCGGCAAAGCTTTGCGGCTCGGAGGCCTCGTCGGAACAACCCGCCAGCACCAGCAGACTCAATCCGCAGCATAACCACCACGCCGATGCTTTCATCGCTCCGCCCCCTCCACGTGCCCCACGGTGACAGGCTCGGGGGCCTGGTCGGACAGCTGTCGCTGGATCAGCCAAGCGATCACCAGTCCGATGCCGACGGCTACCGCGAGCAATTGCAGCCAGAAAACGGGATACACCGCCATTGGCAGCGACCAGCCGAACGCCAGGGGATTGATGCGGGCCACCAACACCCAAGTCAGCAGAACGCCCAGCGGCAACGCCGCCAGCGCGGCCAGCAGCGTCAATCCGACAGAAAGACTCGAGATCCGCACCCGCAGGGCACGCGAGGAAAGCCCCCAAACCCGAAGCAGGTGGAAGTACCAGCGGCGAGTGCCAAAGAAGACCCACCCCAGCACCAGCAGGGCGACGCCGGCCAATACCAGGGTCAGTAGACTGATCGCACGGGTGAGCAGGAATGTTTGCTCGAACACACGCGTAGCCAGGCCGCGTACGGACGCGTTATCGCGGATCTGCAGGGACACGCCTGGCATTACCTTACGCAACGTCTCGCGCACTGCACGGATCGCGTCACTGGAGCGCAAATCGAGAGTGAGGCTGACAAAGGCCGGCCGGAAGTCCGCTGGCAATTCCTGCGCTGAAATGAGGATCTCGCCGCTGGGACGGCCATAATCCGCGTAGATGGCGGCAACCTGACGCTCGTACTTTTTGCCCGCGATGGTAAATCCAAGACTGTCACCCATCGCTAGTTCGAGCCGACGCGCCAACTGCTCGTTGACCATCACCTGGCCGTCGTCCAGGGCGTCCCAGGGCGCGGCTACCGACTCGATAAAATCCCAGTCACGAAGCAAAGGCGATGTGGGTTCCAGCGCCAACAGATCAATACGTCGCCCTGCATCTGCAGCTGAATGGGCGTCACCGCGGCGCACCGGGTACCAGGTTTCAATGGTGTCCAGGCTGTCGAGTTCGGGCGCAACACGATCGATGGTCTCAGCCACGGGCCACTCCACATAGATATCCCCCTGCAGGCGTTGGTCGAGCCAGTCATAGAATGTCGTCTCGAACGTGGTCACCAAGGCCTGGATCGCCAGTACGGTCGCCGCCGCGAACTGCAAGGCTACTACCGGCAATCCCAGGCGACGGAGCATCACCGCCAGTTCCCGCAGGGTCCAGCGACGCAGGGGTCTATCAGTCCGTCGTGAGCGCGTCTCCAGCACCCCTGACAGCAGTATGGGAGTCAGAACGCCAACCGACAGGAACAGCAGCGCCAGGGCGACGAAGACCTGAGCCAGGGAGCCTGCGAGAACGAGCCATCCGGCAGCCACGACGAGCAAGCCAACGGCGGGGATGCGAATCGGTAGCCGGCGATGGGGGTCGTCTGCATCGCCAGGGGCGATCAGGCACCAGGCCAGCACCAGGGCGGTCATCACCAGTACCGGCGCCAGGGTCATCCAGGTGAACGACTGGCTGTACAGGGTGACATCGAACAGGCCGCCGAGGGCACGTTCGAAGCCTTCGGAAAACAGTCGGGAGAGGAGCAACCCCAGTAACGTGCCCGGAATGGCCGCCAGGAGACTGACCACGCCGAGTTCAATGACCTGATAGCGTCGAATACGCGCCTCGCGGACCCCGAAGCGCCGTAGTAGCAGGAAGCCTGCGCGCCGTTGTGACAGGCCCAGCAGATAGACGCTGCGCACCAGCAGCCCGGTAATCAGCAGGACCAAGACGCAGAGGGCATCCAGGTTGAGCAGGAAACTGTCCGCCAATTCACCAGTATCGAGCCTGCGCTCCGCCGGAATTGCGTCGTAGCCCTCCGGTAAGGCGCGGGGGCCCCGGGGCGCCATCAAACGCAGACGGGCATCGGCAGATTCCGCTTCCGCCAGCTGCGAGGCTTCACGGATATCGACAAAAGGCTCACCCTGGAAACGCTCGAGATTACCCGACGACTGTGACTCGCCGGCAAAGCATCCTAGAGACAGGCTATCGATACCAATCACCTGGCCACGGTTACCCGCAGTGGCGACTTCGAGCCAGGGTAAGACGCACACACCGACCCGCCGCAAACGGACGAAATCCGTAACGTTGACCGGCTGGCCATCGGCGCGGGTGATTTCGTCAAAGCCGGAGATCAACTGACTACCCTGCTCCAGACTGCCGCGTGCCTGGCGGGTGAGATCCCAGACACCGCTCCAAAGGCCGGTAGCGAGGACAATGATCAAGACCAGGGCAAGCAGTTGCAGGGGATGACGGCGGTAGTGACTCAGGAAGGCACGCAGGAGCATCCCCCTTGTCACGCCTCGCCTCCCAGCCGGAAGATCCGGTCACAGCGTTCGGCCAGCCGGGGATCGTGGGTGGCCAGGATCATCGGACAGCCCTGCTCGCGCTGGAACTCGAACAGCACATCAGCCACGTCATCAGCGGTGTGGCTGTCCAGGCTTCCGGTAGGCTCGTCCGCAAGCAGCAGCTCGGGTTGCATCGCGAAGGCCATAGCCAGGGCAGCCCGTTGCCGCTGACCACCGGAGACCTGGTCGGGATAGCGGTTAGCCAGGTCACCCACGCCCAGGCGCTGCAACCAGCCCTGGGCATCGATCTCAGATCGGCCTGCCAGTCCCGCTCGCAGCTGCACGTTTTCTATCAGGGTCATGGCGGGCATCAGGTTGGCTTCCTGGAACACGGTGGCAATCCGCTGGCGTCGTAGATCGCTCCAACGCCGGGCATCGCCGACGCTCATGGATTCACCAAACAGCTGCAGATCGCCCTGATCCCAGTTTTCGAGCCCACTCAGCACGTTCAGCAGCGTGCTCTTGCCCGAACCGGAGCGGCCCATGAGCGCCAGGGACGCACCAGACTCGAGCATCAGGTCCAGCCCGTCGAACACGGCGACGGTCTCGCCGCCAGAGCGAAAGTGTTTGTGCAGGTTTCCGACGCGAACGACAGTCCCGGTCACGCAATCTCCCTGGGGTCCGTTGCTAATGGGGATCGTTGGTGCGTTCCAGCTTCTCGTATTGCGGCAAATCGTCGGTGATCTCGTACCAGTCCGACTTGGAACCCACGAACACATGGTACGCCGGTGACTGGCTAACCGGACCATCGA
Organism: Marinobacter nanhaiticus D15-8W; assembly: GCF_036511935.1. Taxonomy (NCBI): domain Bacteria; kingdom Pseudomonadati; phylum Pseudomonadota; class Gammaproteobacteria; order Pseudomonadales; family Marinobacteraceae; genus Marinobacter; species Marinobacter nanhaiticus. Next base: position 3,789,347 of record NZ_AP028878.1, read on the forward strand.
TGACGCCCACACGCAGGCGAAGGATGCCGGGTATCGCGTCGACCCGACTGTAGAGTGGACTGCCGCATTGGGCACAGAAGGCCCTGTACTTGCCCGGACGGGATTCGAACTCACGAACCAGGTGATCGCCTTCGACGAAACTGAAATGCACCTTCTGCACCGGGCTGCTGGCGCCGAAGGCGCTGCCATGGGCTTTCCTGCACTGGCTGCAGTGGCACAGGGCGATGGGACCAAGACGCCCCGAGTACTCAAAGCGGACGCCGCCGCACAGACATTGACCGGTAATCATCCGTTCCCCTATTCAGTCGAGGGTCTGCGGAGGCGGCGCCTTACAGCGTGTCTACACGGGAACGATCAGGATTTTGCCGTCGCGCTCACCGGAGGCCGCGGCAGCGACCGCCTCCTTGATCTGCAGGACATCATACTCGCCCGCGATCTTCGCCTGAAGCTTGCCGGTGGCGATCAGCTTGGTGAGCTGTCCGAAGATGTTGCGCTGCTGTTCCGGCGAGGCGTTTTCGAACCATTTGGCCAACCAGAAGCCTTTCACGGTAACGCCCCGAAACACGATGTTGGCGGGCGAGACCTGACAGGGCTCCCCACTCATCATGCCGTAGTTCACCAGGGTGCCACCCTCGGCAAGGCAATTGGCGATATGGTCGGTCGCGGCCCCGCCAACGGCGTCGATGGCCAGGCGCACCTTGCCTTCGCCCACGGCCTCGCGTACCCGCTTGTGCAGGTCGGGACCGTCCACCAGCACCACATCGGCGCCCTGCTCTTTCACACCCTCGACGGCGGATTCACGGCGCACCACGTTGACGGTCTTGATACCCTTCATCTTCGCCAACTGGATCAGGTATCCACCCACGCCGGAATTGGCCGCGTTCTGGATCACCCAGTCGCCTTCCTGCAGATCGACGAACTCGTTGAGCATCAACAGCGCCGTGGGCGGGTTAATCGTCATCATCGCCAGTTGCTTTGCGTCAGCCTCGCCCGGCAGCGGTATGAGTTTGCGGGCGTCGACCAGAACATGGCTGGCCCAGGTTCCGACTCCCACCGGCAGCAACACCAACTGGCCCTGCTCCGGGCCTTCGGTATCGGGTCCTAGCGCGACAAGCTTGCCGACCCCCTCGTTGCCCCCAATTGCCGGTAGAGACGGCAGCATGCCGTACTCGCCAGTCAGGGTCAGGACATCCGAAGGGTTGATCGGTGCGGCAACGACCTTGACCAGCGCCTGGCCCGGACCGGGATCCGGCGTTTCGACCTCCACAGCCCCGATCACATCCTGCGGGACGGGCCCGCGCTTTTCATATTTTGCCTGTAGCATGTCTGTTCTCCTTGGCATTAATCACTTTTCTGATTAAGACAGCATAGGTAGCCACTGTCGGCGTTGATAGGGGGAAATCCGACATTTCGCCGGTGAGTCCGGCCATATTGACCTCGCTTGCCCCACGATGACGTGTCGTAGATGACCGCAGCAAAAGTACTTGTAAAAAGTACTTGAAGAACTACCCGATTCGCCCCAACGTAGTAGAAGACTCGGAATGCGTCCTGCCGCAATCAGCCGGCAACCAGGGCGTATTCCGAGGCTTCCAATCGCAAAAGCGGGAACCTCCTGAGCGGATGCCCACCAGATACGACGCCGACGCGCGCTGCGGATTACAATCCAAGTCCGCCAGCCGCCCAGGGGCAGTGTAGTTCTGAGCCAGCCGGTCTCGTCCGCCGAGGTGCTGCTTCACATCCATGACTACGCAGAGGGGGAACTGACAATGGCTCTGGATACCCTGCCACCCATCGGGATGGGGACCTACCGCCTTAAGGGCGACGTTTGCCGGGATGCGGTGCGGAGTGCCCTGTCCCTGGGTTACCGACATATCGATACCGCCCAGATCTACGAAAACGAATCACAGGTGGGCGACGGCATTACCTCCAGCGGCATTCCGCGCCGGGATATTTTCCTCACCACCAAGGTCTGGTTCGAAAACCTGCGAGCCAGCGACCTGATGAACAGCCTTACGGACAGCCTGCAACGGCTAAAAACCGACCACGTGGACCTGACCCTGATCCACTGGCCCTCACCGGACGACGAAGTCCCGATGGAGGAGTACCTCGGCGCCCTGCGTGATGCCCAGCGGGAAGGTCTGACCCGGTTTGTGGGTCTCTCCAACTTCACCAACGACCAAGTGGATAATGCACGCGTCCTCCTTGGCGATACCCCGATCATGACCAACCAGGTGGAAGTGCACCCCTTCCTGAGCAATCGCAAGGTGGTGAGCCACATGCAGGAATTGGGCATCAAGGTTACCGGCTACATGCCACTGGCCGTTGGTCGCGTGATGGACGATGAAACCCTGGTCCGCATCGGTCGCGCCCATAACGCCACGCCGGCCCAGGTTTCCATTGCCTGGCTGGCCTCCCAGGGCATCGTGGCGATTCCATCCTCGACGCGACCCAGTCACCAGAAAGAGAACCTGGCCGCCCTTGACATCGAACTCACCATCGACGAGATCGACGCCATCGACCATCTCAACCGCAACGAGCGCGTGGCCAATCCGAGCTTTGCGCCGGAGTGGGACGAATAAGCACAGGCGCTCCGCACGTCGCGGTGTAAATGCTACGCCGGGGTCAATGTCGAGGCCCCGGCCAGAATGCGAGCACGATCGCCAGCAGGGCTCCGGCGGCGGGAACGACCATCGGCAGCAGCAGGCCCAATGCCCAATGGGTCAGTACACTGAACAGGCACCAGATCAGCGGGACGAACAGCAGGAGCACCCGCCATGTTCGTGTCACCCCGGCCAGCAGGACCAGAGTCGCCAGCGCTGTCATATCCGGCGTCAATCCCGGCAAGGCGATCGCACCCCAATCCGCTGCGGACCAGGCGGTCAGCAGCGACATCCCCAGCAAGAGACCAACGCTGACCAACATCCGTCCAAAGCGGACGGGTCGTGGTGGCGTCCCCCACCCCATGGCGAGGAGCACTAAGGCTTCGACCGCAAATGCCCACGCAAAATAGCTGACTGGCCAGTTGATGGGCGCATAGTAGCGATGCATGAAGAGTGTAGCCGTCACACCCCAGCCCAGCGATACCATAACGACGGCCAGACGGCGGACCCAGAGCGCACGCCAACAGAGCATGGCCGGGATAGCCAGGATGGCGAGCACCACCGGCCAGAACCAAGGTCCCAGCGTATCGTTGAGACGCTCAAACAGGCGGAGGTAGACCTCCGGTGTGAACATCAGGAAGTCTCGCAGGTCGTAGCTCATCGGAGATAACTCAATAGGCGTCCATCATCGATCAGAGCGCCTCGACATAATCCACCATGCGTTGACGCTGCTCCTGATCCGGCAGGATGCCGTAGAGTGCGCCCATGTTTTCCCGCATATGCTCGACCTGCGTGGTGGCCGGTATCGCGCAGGTCATAGCCGGGTGGGACACGACAAACTTGAGGAAGAACTCTGCCCAGTTCTTTGCCCCGACCTCGTCGGCCCAATCCGGCAGGGGTTCGGATTGGAATCGACCGAACAGTCGGCCACCCTGGTAGGGGCGGTTGGCGATGACCGCGATGCCGCGCTCCAGCGCCAGGGGTAGCAGACGCTCCTCCGCTTCCCGGTCGACGATGTTGTACGTCAACTGCACGAAATCGAGGGGCTCGTTCTCCATAATCCTCTCAAGTTCGCCATGGCGACGGCCGTGTGAGGTGGTGATACCGATGTAGCGGACGCGACCTTCGTCTCTCATGGCCTTGAGCGCCTCCAGATGCTCCTGCCATGCTAGCAGGTTGTGTATCTGCATGAGGTCGAAGTGCTCGACACCCCAAAGATCTTCCGATTGCCCCACGGCCTCGCGGGTGGCATCACCGTCGCTGGTCCAGACCTTGGTGGCGGCAAACAGGTCATCGTACCGGTCCAGCCGCTCTGTCAGTTGCCCCATCACGGCTTCCGCAGAGCCATACATGGGGGACGAATCGACTACTGAGCCGCCCTGGTCAAAGAAGACCTCGAGGATGCGTGCCCGTTCATCCAATAGCACGGGATCGGTACCGACATTGAATGTGCGCCAGGTGCCCATACCGATGACTGGCAGCGCTTCGCCACTTGAGGGAATGGGCCGGGTGATGGGTTCTCCACCGCCCCGGGCGAACAGCGGAGGGACTCTGGAGGCCAGGCCAATGGCGGCCAGGCCCGTGAGGAAACGGCGCCGGGTGATGGGCTGCATAGGGTTCGCTCCGTGGTTCGTATCTCCCTGATCACTAGTAAGCTGGGACAGCTACCGCCAGCACAGTTCCTACCACAACCCGTTTATACGCCGTTTACTGTCATCGGATCGTGTGTCTAGCGGGTCGCATACTGCCTATCCAGGTACTCCAGGATAGCCGCCGATTCGAACAGTGCCTCGCCGGTATTGGGGTCTTCCAGATAAGGTACCTGCACCCGCTGGTGCTGCTGATAGAACGCGTGCCGCTTGCCGCCTTCCCGCGGCACGTAAGGTCCCGGTTTGATGCGTTGCTTCGCCGGGCCGATCTCGGACCAGTGTTCCTTGCCCAGGTTATGCAGGCGATAGGGAATCTCCAGCTCACACAGGCGCTCCCGTACCAGTCGGGAATAGGGGCTGCCCTCGAAGCTCCACAGATGCAGCGGCTTCTCAGGCGCCCGAGCCGGGGAAGCGCGCAAGCCTTTCAGCCCCCGGAGGGCAGACGCCAGGCTACCCAACACCGGCTGATAGGGCCTGAAACGGTAATAGCCCGGTACCGGTCGGTTGCCGTAGGTCCTAAACAGGTATTCGACGATCACCTTGGATTCGTACAGAACCTGGCCATTGCTCTGGTCGACCAGCAGCGGGAACTGCTGCTTGCCGCCGACCAGCTTGGCTTCGGACCGGAAGCGCCGGCCTCCCCTCGGGCGCGGCCGGATGTCGGCATCCATGTGCAGGGCTGTCAGTGCCTCGCGCACCTTGCGGCAATATGGACAGGCTTCGATGTCGTATAGGATCAGTGGCTTCTCCGGCTGCTGCGCCGGTTTGACGACCATGCAACCGCGCCACGCGGTCAGCGTTGAACTGGCCGCGGAACCCAGGATCTCGAGATTGAATGTGAGCGCGTTTGCCATTTTGTAGTTTCCTGTAAATCTGAATCCGTCAGCTTAAACAACTGCCTGCTGGGCAGTATTCCGATCAGTAGACATTTCAATGCATTAGAGACCCTCGAACCATGGCCAAACTGACCGTACATGTCGCCCCGGCAGCACCCTGATTACATTCCAACGCCAAATCGCCACAAAAGATGAAGTTAGTACTCCTTCTTAACGCTATGTATAAAATTCGGTCATAGGCGCCACCCTACATTTTGCGCTATTTTAGAAGGACTGTTGCGCTGTGTTCTCGACGTTCGCCAAGAAGGAAAAAATAAATGCTATCCGCCGCTTTCCGACGGAAATGTGGTCCGGTAGTCCCCTTGCGTGTCGCGTTGTCGCTGCTCGTCCTGATTGGGACGGCAGTGGTTCATGCAGAGGGCCGTTTACCGTCCCCCTGGTCAGAAAATATCGTTGACGCCACGATGAAGGCGATGCAGACCGAGGACGCCATGAGCGTCGCCGCCGTTCCGCTGAATGGTCCCGGCCTGCCCCAGTTTATCAATGCCGACGCGCAGATGAGTCCCGGCTCCATCATGAAGCTGGTGACCACCTATGCTGCGTTGGAAATTCTTGGGCCCAATTATCATTGGCAAACCAATTTCTATACCGATGGTGAGCCGGTCGGCCGCACCCTCCAGGGCAATCTCTACGTCAAACTGTCCGGTGACCCCAACCTCAGTCTGGAACGGTTGTGGTCCAGCTTGTCGGAATTGCGGGGTATGGGCATCGACACCATCGAGGGTGACCTGATCCTTGACGGTAGCGTGTTCAACCTCCCCAACGGCCTGCCCCGGTTCGACGACAACGGCGATAACGACTACGCGCCGTTCCTGGTGGAGCCCTCGGCGTACCTGACCAATTTCAACCTGATTCATTTCCAGGTTCGGGCCGATGCACGCGGCACGACGGCCTGGGCGACGCCCGCCCTGAATGCCGTGATTATCGACAATCAGGTCAAGGCGCTGCCTGAAGGCCCCTGTCGCTCACGGCACAACTTCGATTGGGCGCCGATATTCCATGAGGACGGCACCGTTACGGTCAAGGTCACCGGCAAACTGCCTCGTGGCTGCCGGACCACGAAGTACCTGTCGCTCATGCCCGCCGCCGACTATACCGCCGGCGCCATTCGCACCGTCTGGGCGGAAATGGGAGGCCTGATCACCGGTCGTTCACGGCTCGGCGAAACGCCGGACGATGCCAACCTGATGATCACCTCGGAGTCACCGGACCTCGTAACAACCGTCCGCAGCATCAACAAGTGGAGCAACAACGTCATGGCGCGCCAGTTGCTGCTGGCCGTTGGCGCCGAGTATCGCAAGTCGGAAGATGCCGACGATCGTGAAGCCGGCGTCCGTGTCATTACCGAATGGCTGGGCCGCAATGGCGTGGATACTGACGGGCTGGTGATCGACAATGGTTCGGGATTGTCTCGGGACAGCCGTATAACCGCGCGCCAGGGCGCCCAGGTCCTGCAGGCGGCGTGGCAAAGCCCCTACTCCGCCGACCTAATTACCTCACTGCCGCTTATCGCGATGGACGGCACCATGTATCGCCGTTTGCGCAACACCGGCATGGCCGGCCTGGGCCGCATCAAGACCGGCTATCTGGAAGACGTACGCTCCATAGCCGGCTTCACCCGTGATACCAACAACACCACCTGGGCGGTGGTGGGCATGGTGAACCATTCACCGGCCTGGAACGGCCAGGCGCTGTTGGACAAGGTGCTCTACTCGCTATATCTGCAGCCACCGGTCGGTACCGCCTTCTCGCAGGCGCCCGTCAAGACGAAAACGGACGTCCATTAGGACGTCCGCTGTTTCGTGCCTTGGATAGCCGGCCAAACTCTAGACAGTCAGGTACCCCCCGTCCACATTGATGCAGCTGCCGGTGGTGTAGCTGGACGCTTTCGATACCAGGTAGAGCACCGTACCCGCCATCTCGTCCGGATCCGCCATACGATGCATGGGAATGTGGGTCAGAGCCTGCTTCTTGATGGAATCGTTGGTGGTCAGGGCGCTGGCGAACTTGGTATCCGTCAGGCCTGGCAGTAGCGCGTTGACGCGGATATTCTGCTGGCCCAGCTCTTTGGCGAACGCCTTGGTCATGGAAATGACCGCAGCCTTGGTGATCGAGTAGATTCCCTGGAAGTGGCCCGGGGTGACACCGTTGACTGAAGCGACGTTCACGATAGCCCCGCCGCCGGACTTCTTCATCAGTTGAGCCGCCTGGGCGCACATGAAGAAATAGCCGCGGATATTTACGTCTACCGTCTTCTGGAAAGCACCGACATCTGTCGTCTCGATTGGGCCGAAATGCGGGTTCGTCGCCGCGTTGTTGACCAGGATGTCGAGTTTGCCGTGGGTAGATTGAATGTGGGACCAGATACCCTCGATCTGCTCCATCTCGCCGATATGACAGGCATAGGCTTCGGCCTTGCCACCCGCATCGCGGATGCTGCTCGCCACTGCCTCACAGCCTTCCAGTTTGCGGCTGCTGACGATGACATGGGCGCCGTTTGCGGCCAAAAGGTGGGCGATGCTCTCACCAATACCACGGCTGGCGCCGGTGACCAACGCGACTTTTCCGGATAGATCAAAGAGGTCGTTCTGACTCATGGGTTGCTCCAATTGTTGTCTATAAGTCCATCACATAAGCGGACAGCGCGTTCCCGGCGGCCTCCGTCAGTACCGCGGCAGCCTTGCAGGCTGCTCCGAAGCTAAAGCGTCGGCTACATGCTCGCGTCAGCCCCAAGTGTGTAGCAGAAGCTTCAGCTTCTGAGGGGCCGTAGGCGCCCGATGCGCAGTGCTTTGCCCGCTAACAACGAAAAAGAGGCAGCCTTGCAGGCTGCTCCGAAGCTGAAGCGTCGGCTACACGCTCGCGTCGACCCGGAGTGTGTAGCAGAAGCTTCAGCTTCTGAGGTGCCGTAGGCGCCCGATACACAGTGCTTCGCCCGCCCATAACGAAAAGCGGCAGCCCTGCGGGCTGCTCCGAAGCTGAAGCGTCGGCTACGTGCTCGCGTCGGCCCGGAGTGTGTAGCAGAAGCTTTAGCTTCTGAGGGGCCGTAGACGCCCGATGCACGGTGCTTTGCCCGCCAATTACGAAAAAGCAGCAGCCTTACGGGCTGCTCCGAAGCTGAAGCGTCGGCTACATGCTCGCGTCAGCCCCAAGTGTGTAGCAGAAGCTTCAGCTTCTGAGGCGCCGAAGGCGCCCGATGCACGGTGCTTTGCCCGCCAATTACAAAAAAGCAGCAGCCTTACGGGCTGCCCAGAAGCTGAAGCGTCGGCTACGTGCTCGCGTCGGCCCGGAGTGTGTAGCAGAAGCTTTAGCTTCTGAGGTGCCGAAGGCGCCCGATCAATAGCGCTTCACTCTCAGCGGAAAGTCACCAGTTCCGGCGCGCCGTCTTCCAGATGGGCGTAATTGTTAAACACCGACAGACTCCGCCGATGGCCTGAGAACAGGATGCGGGTCACACTGGTATTGGCAATCACCTGGTTCAGTTCCAGGGCCCGCTTGTCGTCCAGTCCCAGCAGCGCTTGCATTACGACGGAAATCGGACCGCCCGAACTGGCAACCAACACGTCGCCCCCGCCGGAATTGCCCAGGGCATCCTCGACGGCGGCGTTCACGCGGGTACAGAAATCCGACCAGGTTTCGGGGTAATCGCTGTCGTACTGCCCGCTTACCCAACGTTCGACGGCCTCCACAAACATCAACTGGAAAGCCTTCGCCGGTTTTTCGTGGCGTGCCAGATCGCGGGCCATGACCTCCCGGTCTGCCCACTCCGGCTTCAGGGTATGCACGACGGTCTCGTGGTCGAACTCGTTGAAGCCTGGGTTGATCTGCAATTCCGGAAGCGACTGCCCCAGCCCCTCGGTGATCGCCTCGACGGTTTCCCGGTGGCGGCGCATGTCGCCAGCGAACACCGCTGTCGGGCTGACCTTGCCCTTGAGCCAGCGCCCGAGAACACGCCCCTGCTCCCAGCCACGCTCGGACAGGGCATCGTAGTCGGCCTTGCCGAAGCTGGCCTGACCGTGGCGGATAAGGTAGAGGTTGGCCATTACAAGGTACTCGCGTCAATCAGCCGCTGGCAGCGCTTTTCCAGGTAGTTGGCAGCATGGCCGAACATGGCGAAGCGCTTGTCCTGGGTCTGGCCGTGGTAGTAGCGGTAGTAGATCTGCTGGATGATCACCGCCAGCCGGAACAGGCCGTAGATCTCATAGAAGTCGAATCGGTCGACCACGTAGCCGGACTTCTCCATGTAGTACTCGACCACCTCGTCCCTGCTCAGCATGCCCGGCCGATGGGTGGGCTGGCGGCGCAGGATCTGGAATTGCTGCTCGTCATCCGCCTGGATCCAGTAGGCCAGGCTGTTGCCCAGGTCCATCAGCGGATCGCCGATCGTCGCCATTTCCCAGTCGAGCACGCCCACCACCTCGAACGGGTTGTCCGGGTTGAGCACCACGTTGTCGAAACGGAAGTCGTTGTGGATCACGCACTGGGCAATATCTTCCGGCATCTTGTCGTCGAGCCAGCTCATCACCGCCTCGAAATCGCCCACGTCTTCGGTGCGGGCCTTGCGGAAGCGATTGCTCCAACCGCCGATCTGGCGCTGGACGTAACCCGGCCCTTTGCCCAGGTGATCGAGCCCGGTCGCCACCGGATCAACCTTGTGCAGGTCGACCAGCTTGTCGATCACGTTCAGGCACAGGCGGCGGGTGTCGGCCTCGGACAACTCGAATCCCTTGGGAAAATCCTGGCGCAGGATGATGCCCTTGAAGCGCTCCATCACGTAGAAATCGCAACCGAGGACATCGTGGTCGTCGCAGATGGCGATAATCTCCGGCACATAGGGATAGACCGGCTTCAGTGCCCGCATCACCTTGGCTTCACGCAGCATATCGTGAGCGGATTTGGCAATGTGACCGAACGGCGGACGGCGCAGCACGAACGAGCGGTCGCCATAGTCCACCTGATAGGTCAGGTTGGAGGCGCCGCCGGGATACTGGCGGATGCTGGGTTCGCCCTCCAGTTCCGGCATCGCCTGCTTCATGAAACGGTCGACGGCGCCAGCATCCAGCTCTTCGCCTTCACGGATGTCTACGGCCTGATCGATCTGTGTCATTGGCACATCTCCTTCGAGGGTTTTCGGCCGCCAATTCAGGCGGTGCCACCGAATTTGCGGATCCAGCGTTTGCTCTCCTGGTGCATTAGCCAGTCGAAGGCCCAGGGCGCGTGGCGCTTGAGAATCCACATGCGGCGTTCCTTGACGTGGGGCAGCACCCAGAACTCGCCCTTCTGCGCTGCACGGAAGATATCCTCGGCGACATCGTCGGCGGTGACGCCGGAGCGCTTCATCAGCTTGTTGACGTTGAGATCCATACCCGGTAGCTCCGAGCGCATGGAGCTGGTCAGGTTCGTAGGGAAAAAGGCCGGACAAACACAGCACACCTTGATGCCATCATCCCGCAATTCCATGCTGAGCGTCTCGGACAGTGCGATTACGCCCGCCTTCGACACGTTGTAGCTGCTCATCAGCGGCGCCAGCATCAGGCCAGCCATGGAAGCTACATTGATGAACGTGCCCTGCTTCTGTTTCTTTAGCAGTGGCGTGAAGACCTTGCAGCCTCGCACGACGCCCATGACGTTAATGTCCAGGATCCATTCCCAGTCGCCCAGGGACGAGCCTTCGATACTGCCGCTGGAGGCCACGCCGGCATTGTTGACGACGACATCGACGCCGCCCCATTTTTCCACCAGCTGATCGCGGACTTTTTCCAGGTCACCGATGCGCCGCACGTCGCAGGGGAGGAAGAGCCCCTCGCCACCGGCGTCAGCGATTTCCTTTTCAACCTCGACACCCTGTTCCGGATTGATGTCGCCGATACAGACCCGAGCACCCTCGCGGGCGTAACGCAAGGCCAAGGCTCGACCCAGGCCGCTGGCGCCACCGGTGATAAAAACGCGTTTGGACATTTGGTTGTTTTCCTGTCAGTCGGACGCCGGGTTATTTACCGGCGTATTTCTTCAGTTCGAGTTTCGCCACCATACCGCGATGCACCTCGTCCGGGCCATCCGCCAGGCGTAACACCCGGGCGTAGGCAAACAACTGGGTCAGCGGGAAGTCGTCATCGCTGACACCCGCGCCGCCGTGGATCTGGATGGCGTTGTCGACGATGGTCTGCAGCATCTGCGGAATCACCGCCTTGATCATCGACACTTCACTCAGCGCGCCCATAACGCCCTGGGTATCCAGCAGCCACGCACACTTGAGGGTCAGCAGACGGGCCTGTTCGATGGCCATGCGCGCGTTGGCGATAATGTCCGGATTGCCCCCCAACTTTGCGAGCGGCTTGCCGAACGCCTCCCGGGAAACGGCGCGCTTGATCATCAGTTCCAGCGTACGCTCCGCAGCGCCGATGGCACGCATACAGTGATGAACGCGTCCCGGGCCCAAACGGCCCTGGGCAATTTCGAAACCACGGCCCGGTCCGGCGATGATTGCGCTCGCGGGCAGGCGTACATTCTCGAAACTGACTTCACCGTGGCCGTACGGCTCATCGTATGCACCGAATACCGGCAACATACGCTCGACTTTCACGCCTGGCGTATCTTTGGGGACGAGGACCATGGAATGCTGCCGGTGCTTGGGCGCATCCGGATCTGTCAGCCCCATGAAAATGAGTACTTCGCACTTGGGGTGGCCGATTCCCGTGCTCCACCATTTACGACCGTTGAGAACCACTTCATCATTTTCCACGATAGCGGTCGCGGCCATGTTGGTCGCATCGGAAGACGCAACGCCGGGTTCAGTCATGCAGAACGCGGAACGCACTTCGCCCGCCAGCAGCTTATCCAGCCACTGGGCTTTCTGGGCATCAGAGCCGTACTTGATCAGCACTTCCATATTGCCGGTATCCGGCGCGTTGCAGTTAAAGATTTCCGGCGCGATAAAGCTGCGACCGGTTTCCTCCGCAATCAGCGCGTAGTCGGAGTTCAGCAGCCCGCAGCCATATTCCTCTTCCGGCAGGAACATGTTCCACAGCCCCTGCTCCCGGGCCTTGGCCTTAAGCTCGGCGATGACGGGCAACTCGACCCAGCGGTTTTCCAGAGCCGCCATATCGTCATAGTAGCGGGCCTCGATCGGGAAGATTTCCTCCTTCATGAACGCCTTGACACGCTTGAGGTAATCCTGGCCTTTCTCAGATGGTTTGAAGTCCATAGCAGTCACTCCGGGTGGGTAGGAACAACGGTTACTGGCAAATAAATCAGGGTAGCCGCAGTCTACGTTTCTCGCTCCGCATCAAGCCACTGAATTATTCTTATCAATTCATATAAACTGGACTTATACAGAAGCCATCATAAAGCCGAGTCCCACATCTATGGCCGCTAACCGCCTCGACCTCAACCTGCTGCACGTGTTCGACACCATCTATCGCGAAGGAAGTCTGACCCGTGCCGCCCAGGCCCTGCACCTGACGCAGCCGGCAGTGAGCCATTCCCTTGCGCGGCTACGCGAACATTTCAACGACCCGCTTTTCACCCGGCAGGGCAACCAGATGGTCGCCACGCCCCTGGCGCGGCGTTTCGCGGAAACCATGCGTCCCGGCCTGACCCAGATCCAAAGCGCGGTCAACCAGTTCCACGCCTTCGATCCAGCGCATCAGCACAAGAGCTTTGCGTTGGGCTTGCGGGATATCCTCGAATCGACCTTCCTGCCACAACTGATGGTGAACCTGAGCGCCTATCCGGAAATCGAGGTCATCAGCCAGCGCATCGCCCGGCGGGATATGGAAACCCAACTGGCCTCCGGCAAGCTGGACTTCGCCGTGGACGTATTGCTGCCGGTCAGTAACCAGACGGCTCATGAATTACTACGCAAGGACCGGTTGGTGGTGATTGCCGGAGCGCATTGGCCGGATCTGGATAAGGGGCTTTCGCTGGAGCGTTATCTGGAGGCACGCCATGTGCTCGTGTCATCCAGGACGGAGGGGCCAGGCATCGAGGATTTCGAGCTCTCACGACTCGGCGTGCATCGGCGAATAGCACTACGCTGCCAGCATTATTATGCGGCCTGTCGGGTCGCCGAGACCACGGATCTTCTGGTAACGATGCCGGAGACTTACGCCAGGATGATCGAGCAGCAGTCGAATATTCGTGTGTTGCCCTTGCCGACCGATATGCCGCCTCTCAATGTGCATCTGTATTGGCATAAGGCGTATGAAAAGGAACCCGCGTTGTTGTGGTTCAGGGAACAGTTGCATCAAGTGGCGGCGATTTGACCATTAAACGTAGGTCGGATTAGCAACGCGTAATCCGACAAAGCAGTTCAAGGTGGGCGCCATAACAGCAAAAAGAAAGAGAGGTTGTTGGGTTACGCGAAGCTAACCCAACCTACGTTTCGCCATGTCTCGGTTTACGGGGAAAGCAGTATTCAAGTAGCCAGATCGAAGCGGATGGAGACCATCGCTGGAGAGAGGGACAGGGATGTCACTCGTTCGGATTGGCTAGTGTGCTGTCCGGCTCATTCGTTAGCCTACTGAGACCCTGAGAATCTGGAAAGCAAGGCGCAGCGGCGAAGGTGTGGTGGTTCCACATCGAGTCGCTGCAACGCCGCTAGCCAGATTCTCAGGGCCTCCCTTCGGGCGCGCTTCTGAGGGCTTTGGCTCTGCGTTGCTGCTCTTTGACATGGAGCCACCATGCCTGCAGAGCAGCGCCTTGTCCAAAGCCCTCAGAAGCGCGCAGTAGGTTAACGAATGAGCCGGACAGCACACTCGGGAAGGCCATCCAATCCGACGGAAGCGATGGTCTCCATCCGCTTCCTACCTCGTAACTCAAGATCCAAAATTGGCTTAGAGAGCCCCAACAATAGAGAGGAGAGCGGCCAAGCCCCCAGCAGCCATTAACAGACTGATCGCCACAATCACAAAGCCCCAGCCCACAGCGGCCGCATCAGAAACGGGCACCTGATGTGCCCGCGCTGTCCGGTAGAACGCCCACGGGCCAAGCACGAACGCACCGAACACTACGAAGACCAGCCCTACAGCCACACCGGCAAACGTCCAGGTCGCGAGGATAGTACTGCGGTCGGCAAGGTTCTCCTCGACCCCGTGCTTACGCAGAAAATAACGAGAGAAAAGCCAGATCAAACCATAGAGTGCAGCAACCAGCAGGATGCCGGCGAGAACGACAACAGCGCGATAGGCCATAAGAAAGAAGAAGTCCCGATCAAGAGGCAGCTAGGATTCGGAAGGATACCAGGGTTCGGGCAGGTGCTCGAAACCAGGTTTGGCAAAGAGATACCCTTGGAACAGCGTAATGCCCTGATCCCGGAGCCAAGCGTATTCCGCTTCGGTTTCCACACCCTCTGCGATAATACGGCCCCCCAGCTTCTGCATCATGGTGATGATACCGCAGATAACGGCCTGCTTATTGGGCTCGTGATCGACATCGCGGATCAGCCCCATATCCAGTTTCAGAAGATCCGGCGGGCTGGCTACCAGCAGGTTATAGCGGGAAAAGCCGGTGCCGAAATCGTCCAGGGCCACCTGGAAGCCCATCTCTTTGTAGGTATCGATAATCGAGGTCAGGTGCTCGGCGGATGTCAGGGCTTCCGCCTCGATAACCTCGAAGATAATCCGGCGCGTATCGAAATTGTATGTCCTGGCCGCCGCCAGGGTGGTCCGAATACAGTACTCAGCCTGATACACAGCGTTGGGCATAAAGTTGATGCTCAGGGCCGTCTGCATATTCAGCTTCGCCGCAAGCTTGACCGCCTTGACACGGCATATCTGGTCGAACGCATACCGGTTACGCTCGTTGACCCGCGCCAGGACCTCACCCGCTCCCTGCCCTTCCGTACCCCGCACCAAGGCTTCATACGCCAGAACTGAGCGGGATTCGACATCGATAATAGGCTGGAACGCGAAAGAGATACCGAACTCCAGACCCTCGCCACAGGCACATTGCTCGCAATGGGATTCATCGAAAAGGATAGCGGGCTGATTCAAATAGCCTCCGATAGTCAGTGCGGGTAGATACCCATTGGTCTCACCTTAGCATTTCCCCCAATAGTAGCTACAAGACTGGCACAGGTTTCACACACGTTTACACTGAAGGACATCCCGAGCCGGGGGATTCCTCGGCGCCATCCCAGCTACAGGAGTCGAACATGACTACAACCAAGCGAATCGCCGTCACGCCCGGGGACGGGATAGGACCGGAAGTGATCGATCAGGCGGTGGCCTGCCTGCAGGACCTTCGCGATCAGTTCCAACTGGATCTGGAGTGGGAAATCTTCGACTGGCCGTCCCACCGCTGGCATGAAAAGCACGGCGAGGTCATGCCCGAGGACGCCCTCGACCAACTGCGCAGCTTCGACGCCATCCTGCTTGGCGCCCTGGGCGATCCAGGTCCGATGACCGACCCCAACCGTCACCTGCTACCGGACAGCATTTCCCTCGCACCACTGCTGCAGATGCGCAAAGGCTTCGACCAGTGGGTTTGCGAACGTCCGGCGCGCCTTCTGCCCGGCGCACGCCAGTACCTGGCTGATGATCGAGCCAGAGATATCGATATGCTGGTGATTCGCGAAAACAGCGAAGGGGAATACGTGGCCCAGGGTGGCCGACTGCGGCCCGGGAGCCCCGATGAGGTCGCCACGCAGATGGAAGTCTTTACCCGCCGCGCCACCGACCGGATTATCCGCTACGGCTTCGAGCAGGCCCGGGCCCGCGCTGCGACGCGCTCCGCCGATGGTAAACCGCGCCAGTTCAAGACCCTGGATGGCCGTACCTGCGAGAGCCAGGTCTGCCTGGTGACCAAGCGCAATGCCCTGCGCTACTGGGGAGATATGTATACCGAAGCTCTGGCGGCCATCGCTACCGAATACCCGGATGTCGCCACCCACCACGAACTGGTAGACGCCGCCTGCATGAAATTTGTCCAGGCACCCTGGGCGTTCGACGTAGTGGTCGCCAGCAACCTTCAAGGCGATATCCTGACCGACCTGGCGGCAGTCCTATCCGGCGGTATGGGCGTTGCGCCCTCCTGCAACCTGAACCCGGACGACCGCTCGATGCCATCCATGTTCGAACCGACCCACGGCAGTGCACCGGACATTGCCGGCCAAGGCCTTGCGGATCCCACTGCCATGCTCTTTACCACCGCGCGAATGTTGCAGTGGCTGGCCAACGACGAAGATGAAAAGTTGCAGCACGCCGCCGATACCCTTTATAACGCCATGGCCGCAGACCTTGCCGCCCATGGCGGCGAACGGCGCAAGACAGTGGAAATCGGTCAGGCCGTGCGCCTGCGGATGAAGGGATAAAGGGAACGAAACGGTTGGCTACGCCGCGCTATTTTGCGGCGTAGCCCAGTTTCTTGTCTACGTTATTAAACAGACTCTCGCCCGCCTTCCAGCGTTGTAAGTTATCCACGAACTGCTCGGTCAGGGCAGCGCGCCAGCCGATGAAATCGCCGGCCATATGGGCGGTGATCAGCACGTTTTCCAGGCCCCACAAGGGATGGTCTTCAGGCAGTGGTTCTTCCTCGAAGACATCGAGGCCGGCACCGGCTATCTCACCCGCTTTGAGCGCATCCACGAGGTCATGGGTACGGACGATGGGCCCGCGGCCAATATTGATGAACCGCGCCTCCTTCTTCATCGCCTGGAACTTACGGCGTTCAAACAGCCCCTCCGTCTGCGGGGTTAGCGGCGCCGCCACCACCACGTAGTCCGCCAGTGCCAACTGCTCGTCCAGGGCATCGTTGCTGTGGACAGCCTCGAAGTCCGGATCATCGGCCCGAGCCCGCCGGGCGATCCCGTGGGACTCCATACCAATCGCGCGAACCAGCCGGGAGATCTGACGGCCGATGGAACCGGCCCCCACCACCAGCACGCGCTGGCCCTGGGCGCGCTCCGTGTCCCGGTGTTTCCACTGGTGTTTCTGCTGGAGACGAATGGAGTGCGGGAAATCCTTGCTGAACATCAAGATGGTACAGAGCACGTACTCGGCAATAGTGCGATCGAAGATGCCCTGGGCGTTAGTGACTTTCACCGGGCCATCGATCAGCGCCGGAAACATCAGCGCATCCACCCCGGCACTCGTCGCGTGAATCCATTCCAGTCGGTCAGCGCTGGGCCAGGCCGCCTCGAGGGCCTCGGTACGGAAGTCCGTCACCATCATGACCTGGGTGCCAGGTAGGGTTTCCTTCAACGACGATTCATCAGAGGCAAAGCGAACCTCCGCCAACTCCCGAACCGCCTCCATGCCGGGCGGCTCCGGCTCATCGGGGGCAGTGAGAACAGTCACGATCGGCTTATCTGTTTCGCGCGTCATAGTGGGCCTCATCAGTGGTGGATGCATCTCCTTGGCGACAGAAGTCGTGCCGGTTCACCGCATAACGTGCTGGCACAACCCGCCCCTTCCATCACTTGAGTGTGTAAGCCCGCTTTGCCCGGGTCAACCGGAGCCGATCTATCCATCGCGAAATTACGCAAGATTACTGATGTGGTGGGCTTGCCCCGCCTGCGTTTAAAAACTAATCTGCCAGAGTGAACGCAGTTTGCATGTCTGTGTCACCTGAAGAGCCGCCAATCCCGGGGCTCTCTTACGGAGTCCGCTGCTTTACAAAACCGCTGCGGCGCGTGCGGCGACGCCTCCACATCTTCCCGTGTTCTGTCAGGAGATGCTTATGGCCGACGGTGCAAAGCCCAACCAATCCACTGATACCGCTCCGCGCAAGATCAAGTACCGCAAGACCAAGGCCCGCTGGCATCCATCGATGCAGGCGATCCCGGTGCCGGGTATCCGGCGTATGGTCAACATGGCGGCCACCATGAAGGACGTGATCCACCTGTCCATTGGCCAGCCAGACCTGCCGACACCGAAACATGTCATCGATGCCTACATCGATGCGCTCAATGCCGGCCAGACCGGCTATACCATGGACGCCGGCTTGCCCGAGCTGCTGGTCGCGCTGCGTGACTATTATGGCAAGCGCTACGACCGAAAGCTGACCAAGGACAACATCCTGATTACGTCGGGCGCGACGGAGGCCATGTACCTGGCACTGTCCGCCACCGCGGCGCCGGGCCGACAGTTCATCGTCACCGATCCCTCGTTCCTGCTCTATGCACCGCTGATTCGTATGAACGGTGGCGAGGTGAAGTTCATTCCCACGCGGATCGAGAACAACCACCAGCTGGATCCGGACGAAGTCATCGCGGCCATGGGCCAGCGCACCTTCGCGGTGGTGCTGAACTCTCCGAACAACCCTACGGGCGCGGTCTATCCACGCAGCACTATCGAAACCATCGTCGAGGAGTGCGCCTACCGCGGCATACAGATCTTCAGCGACGAAGTCTACGACCATCTGATCCTCGATGACCAGGAATACGCCAGCGTTCTCCGCTGCAGCGTGGACCTGGACAACATCATGTGCATCAGTAGCTTCTCCAAGACCTATAGCATGGCGGGGTTGCGTGTCGGTTGGGTAATTTCAAGCCAGGCAACCATCAAGTCGCTGCGGCGCTATCACATGTTCACCACGTCGGTGGCAAACACGCCGTCGCAGTTTGCGGGTGTCGCAGCACTGACCGGTGACCAGCAGTGCATTCGGGATATGGTGTCAATCTATCGGGAGCGGCGTGACCGGATCGTGGATCTTGTCGCACAGACACCGCACCTAACCGGCTACCAGCCAGGCGGGGCCTTCTTCATCTTCCCGGACCTGCCCAAGCATGTGAACGGCTCCGACCTGGCGTTGCGCATGCTCAAGGAAACCGGTGTCTGCGTGGTCCCGGGCGACGCCTTTGGCGAGCACACGGAGAACGCCCTTCGATTCAGTTTCTCCGCGTCGGTAGAGACGATCGAGGAAGCTTTTGATCGAATCATTCCGTGGATGGCCAAGCAACCGTTCTGAAGCTGGATGCCCTTCTTTCTATTATCCAATGTCGACGCCTGATCATCATGATGGTCAGGCGCTCGCAACGATCTGACACCCATGCTTGAACCCGCCCAAATCCAATGCCCCTATTGCTGGGAGTCGCTGGACATTAGCGTCGATCCCTCCGTACGCCACCAGGACTACGTAGAAGACTGCCAAGTGTGCTGTCAGCCCATTCTGATTCACGTGCAGTTCGAAGAAGATGGCGAGCTGATTGTCAGCGCGGAAGCGGAAAACGACTGATGTTTTCAGCGCCAGAGTTGCTGTAGTTCGTTGAAATGCCTGATGACATAGTCCGCCTGCCCGACAAAACGGGCATTACGCTCGTTGCGATAGAGGCCGGCCGCCATGCCCGCCCGGCGTGCGGCGGTAAGGTCATCGACATAGTCGCCAACGTAGGTCATGCGATCCGGCGCGGTGCCCAGTTGCTCGGCAATGAGCGCCAGGCCCCCAGGGTCCGGCTTCGGAGGCGCATCGTCCCGGGTCAGGATCAGCTCGATCCCGAGGCCAAGAGCCGCGTCCGTAGCCGCCACTGCCTCGCGGCTGTTGCGGGTGAGGATCGCAACAGGCACATCAAACGCCTTTAAATGCAGCAGTAGCTCCTGCGCTCCCGGCATCCATGTCGCTCGCCTGGCCCCGGCCATTTCGAAACGATGTATAACCGCATGGGCATGCGCTACCGCGGCGGGATCGGACAGGGTCGCAATGTGCTCCAACAACCCAATACCCTGGGGGAAACCGAGCTCCTCGCGAATGGCGAAGAAATCCAGACCGGAATCCACCAGGGTTCCATCGAGGTCGAAGGCGATGGCGCCGAATGGCCCCGTTAGCCCACCTGTATTCATTTCCATGCGTTGCCCTTGATCAACTGTAACTTGGTGTCGCTTTTCCGAGCCCGTACCATTAGGCACCAAAACCTATACCTGCCCGAAGCGCCGCAAAGCACGCTTCTGCTATACGCCCGACCACCATACCCGGGCTAATCCCGATGCCGATATGGAGTATCCTTACATGCCGCAGTTCCCGCTGCTCCGTCACATTCGTTTGCTGGGCGCGCTGGCTCTCATGCTGGTTATGACCGGTTGCGCTTCTTTGTCGCCCTACTCGATCAGCGAAAACACCCTCGAAGGTTACCTGCAAAATGCCGTGGCGGACTTCGACCGGCAACAGCTCCAGGCAGGCTCACCGCTGAGCGTATCACTGAGCCATGCCGATATCACACTGGGTCCGGATGGCCGCGAAGTTGCCGTGCTCGAAATCGAAGGCCAGGTATCCGTCAACGCGTTCTTGGCCCGCCTGCCGGTAGACTTGGCGTTAAAAGTCGAAGGCGCTCCCGTCTATGACCGCGAGCAGAAAGCCGTTTTCATCCGCCGCCTCCAGTTACTCGACAGCCGCGTCGAGTCGTCAATGTTCAAGGGGGACCTGAAACCGGTGACCGACAATGTCATGCGCATGGTTGCCCAATGGCTGGAAACCGTACCCGTCTATAGACTTGACGAGGAAAGCCTTGGACAGCGATTGCTGGGCATGGCACCGGTCGGCGTCAAGGTGGTTCCGGGCAAACTGATCCTGGTACCGGCCGAATAATCGTGGACGAACTGACACTCCTCGACTTCATACTCGCCAATCTTTTCCTGCTTGCGGGTTGCTGCCTTCAGGGCATCGCCGGCTATGGCATTGGTACCCTCTCCGCACCGCTGCTATTCCTGATCAGCCCGCTGTTCGTTCCTGGCCCCCTCGTGGTGAACGCCGTCGTCCTCACCGTGTTGCTGCTGTTGCGAAACCGGGCAAGTATCCGTTTCCGTGAAGTGCGCTTTGCCATCGGCGGCAGCATCGTTGGAACGGTATTGGCCGGGCTGACCCTGGCCTACATAACCGGCCGGGCTTTTGACCTGGTGTTTGGCGGGCTGATCCTGTTTGGTGTCCTGCTCAGTGTTGCCGGCCTCAAGCCACAGCTCAACACACGCAACAGCGTGATTGCGGGAGCGGCCAGCGGGTATATGGGCACCACGGTCGCAGTCGGCGGCCCCCCCGTCGCCATGATCTACCAGAACGAAAAAGGCCCGCTCGTGCGGGCCAATATGTCGGCATTCTTCCTGTTTTCCAGCTGCGCCAGCATCGTTGCGCTGATCCCGGCAGGTCGGCTCGGGCTGATCGAGCTCAAGCTATTTGCCTATACCCTGCCGGGGGTCGTGGCCGGCTTCCTGCTGTCGGGACTACTGGTTCAGCGCCTCCCCTTTGCGGCCATGCGGCCGCTGATCCTGGGCATCGCGAGCATCGCCGGTATCGGCGCGCTGATACGCGGCCTTACCGGCGGCTGATCACGCGCCTTTGGCCGCCTTGTAAGTCGCAGCGCTCATCTCGACCTGCAGCGGTAGCAGATCGAACGTGCGTTCCGGCTTGTTCGGATCAACCAGCTCAGTCGGCGTCTTGTAAACCCGCGGCGTGGAATACAACAGCTTGATGGCTTGCCAGTGGGTCGGCGCCACGTAACGCTCCGGATAGTGCGTTTCCAGCCATTCGCGCAGACGCGGCGCCTTGTTCGATGGCATCTTCGGGAAGAAGTGATGCTCGATATGGTGGCTGAAGCGGAAGTGCAACCGATCAAGGACGGGCAGCGTACGCAGGCTCATGGAGTTGTCCAACGGATTGTTGGTCTCCGTCTGCGGGCGCAGGAAATGATTGGTGAGAATGTAACCCTGCCCCAAAACATTCGCCATCATGAACGGAATCACCACCGTGAAGATCGCCAACGGCCCCGAGATCACCGCCAGGGTCAGCCAACCGGCCACGCACAGCATGGACTGAATGATTGCCTTGCGGCGGTTGAAGCCGCGGAACTGCTTGCGTCGTTTGGCCTGTTTCCATAATACGATCTGGGCATGCATAGTGAAGGAATAGGTCAGGAACAGCAGGCTATACCAGGTGCCTGACCCCGGCGCCAGCTTGGGGAACTTCTTCTGCTTCGGATCGGCCTTGTAACGGCGCAGGGTGCCGAAGCTGTCCGGATCGGTGTCGCCCATGTTGGTGTGGGCGTGGTGGATGGAATTGTGCCACTTGCGCCAAAACTCCGGCGGCGCAACCATCGGACCGAAACCCAGCCAGCCAAAGAAATTCTGCCATCCCCGACTCATACCCATGGCACCGTGTAGCACCTCATGCGCCAGCAGGGCCTGGGAACCGATGGTATGACCCACGACGAGTCCCAATACCAGGTTGGCATACCACGGAAGTCCAGCCATCAGTATGGTCGCAATCCCACCCCAGATTACCAACTGCAACGGTAGGAACCAGATGATGCGCCAGGTCTGCGTCTTGAAGGTATCCGCTGGCAGATCCTTTCGCATCTGATCGCGCAGCGCACGCTCGTCCTGCTTGCCAAAGCTGGCGGAACGGATAGATTCGGGTTTTACGGCCGCATTCACGGGGTCTCTCCTGCATTTCAGCGTACAATTGTTAGCTGAATTTACAGAAGAGCCAGTGACAGTTCAATGGCCATTAGATAAATTTTCCATGACAGAGGCATGAAGCCAGACCTAGAGCGCGTTACAGGTGGAGACATAATTATGAGATAGACACCTGAACAGCGTACGCGTGTACCGAAATAGGCCTGGACTGGAAAGCGATGGCTTAGAGGTGAGAGGTGATCGCTGGGGATGGGCAAGACGCATCTCGCAGGTCAGGTGAACCCGACCTGCATGACTCGAGGTTGAGGAATGAGCTTAGCAAACCAACAAACGAAAACGCCGCCCGGGCAGGCGGCGTCAAAGCTATGGAATTTGCGCTAGGGGGCGCTAATCAACTACCCGACAACGAGGTATCGGACGGATCGATCTCCATCTGCTGGATCGCAATTACCGCCTGGGTCCTGTTACGCACACCCAGCTTCCGAAACACCGCGGTGATATGGGCCTTGACCGTGGCCTCGGACACATCCAGATCGTAGGCAATCTGCTTATTGAGCAGACCTTCCGCCAGCATACCCAAAACACGGAACTGCTGCGGCGTCAGCGAGGCCAGCTTGTCGGAAAAATCGGTGACATCTGCTTGCATACGATCCAACTTCTCGGCCACACCCGCCGGCAACCAGACCTCGCCATTGAGCACTTCACGGATGGCTTCGGTGATTTCGGGCAGCGGCGCAGATTTGGGGATGAAGCCGGAAGCACCGTAATCGATGGAGCGGCGCATCACCTGCAACTCCTCGGAACCCGAAACCACCACCACAGGCAGCCCGGGGTATTGCCCACGCATGAACACCAGTCCGGAGAAACCATGCGCCCCGGGCATATTCAGGTCCAGCAGCACCAAGTCTGCGTCCGGATGCTCTTCCACGGCAGCCTGGAGTGTCTTGATACTGTCGACTTCCACCATCTCGGCATCGGGCACTGCCTCGGATACTGCCTGGCGCAGGGCCGCCCGGAACAACGGGTGATCATCGGCAATGATAATTTGCTGAACCATCGGAAAGTCTGTCTCCTTCGTGATACCGAAAAGAGCGTTAGAGCCCCTTCCTTCTTATTCTGAATCGCGCCTGGCAGGTCACGATTCGATGTATGACATAAATGATAGCACGCACAATACAAAAGCCAGCGAACCGCGCAAGCGCGATTCGCTGGCTTTCGGACGTTCGTTTTCAGGCGAACGCTATGTCATGCCGGCCCCGGTGGAGCCCGGCCTTTTCCGATGCGCTTACTTCTTGAATTCGCGCTGGGCGATCAACTCATCGACCACGCCCGGGTCGGCCAGCGTGGAGGTATCACCCAATTGATCGTGCTCATTGGCGGCAATCTTGCGCAGAATCCGACGCATGATCTTGCCCGAGCGGGTTTTGGGCAGACCTGTCGCCCATTGGATGACATCCGGTGAAGCGATCGGGCCAATCTCCTTACGCACCCACTGCACCAGCTCCTTGCGCAACTCATCGGTTGGCTCCTGACCATGAACCAGGGTCACGTACACGTAGATACCCTGCCCCTTGATCTCGTGGGGATAACCCACCACCGCCGCCTCAGCGACTTTTTCGTGCGCCACCAGCGCACTTTCCACCTCGGCGGTGCCCAGACGGTGACCGGAGACGTTCAGCACGTCATCCACACGCCCGGTTATCCAGTAATAGCCATCTTCGTCGCGACGCACGCCGTCACCGGTGAAGTAGCGGCCCTTATAGGTGCTGAAGTAGGTCTGCTTGAAGCGCTCATGATCGCCGTAGATGGTACGCATCTGGCCAGGCCAGCTGTCCAGGATGACCAGGTTACCCTCGGTCTTGCCTTCCAAGACATTGCCATCGTTATCCACTACCGCTGGCTGCACGCCGAAGAATGGCAACGTCGCGGAACCTGGCTTCAGGTCGATGGCGCCGGGCAGCGGGCTGATCAGGATGCCGCCGGTCTCGGTCTGCCACCAGGTGTCCACGATCGGACACTTGGCGTTACCGATTACCCGGTAGTACCACTCCCAGGCTTCCGGGTTGATGGGTTCGCCCACGGAGCCCAGCAGCTTCAGACTGTCCCGGGAGGAATTCGCCATGCAGGACTCACCTTCCGCCATCAATGCACGAATGGCCGTCGGCGCCGTATAGAGCGTGTTAACCTTGTGCTTGTCGACCACCTGACCAATTCGCGAGGTATCCGGATAGCTGGGGACCCCCTCGAACAGGAGCGTCTTGGCACCATTGGCCAGCGGACCATAGAGAATGTAGCTGTGGCCGGTGATCCAGCCAAAGTCTGCAGTACACCAGTAGACGTCGCCGTCGTGATAGTCGAAGACGTACTCATGGGTCATGGCAGCGAAGACCAGGTAGCCGCCGGTGGTATGCAGCACCCCTTTCGGCGCCCCGGTGGAACCGGAGGTATAGAGCATGAACAGCGGATCCTCCGCGTTCATCGGCTCTGCCGGGCAATCCGCCGAGGCACTCTTCATCAGGTCTTCATAGCGCGCGTCGCGACTCTCGTCCCAGGGCACATCGCCACCGGTACGGGTCACGACAACCACGCGCTCAACATCCGGCACCTTGTCACTTTCGAGCGCCTTGTCGACATTCTTCTTCAACGGGATGGTGCGACCACCGCGAACACCTTCGTCGGCGGTAATGACGAAGCGGGACTTGCCGTTCTGGATCCTGGCGCCCAGGGCTTCCGGCGAGAAGCCGCCGAAGACCACCGAATGGATCGCGCCGATGCGGGCACAGGCCAGCATGGCTACGGCCGTCTCGACAATCATCGGCATGTAGATGGTAACCACGTCGCCTTTGCTGACGCCGAGAGTCTTGAGGACGTTGGCGAACTTACAGGTCTCCGCGTGGAGTTCGCGGTAGGTGATATGACGGGAGACGCTGGGATCATCCCCTTCGAAGATGATGGCTGTCTGGTCGCCACGCTTTTCCAGGTGGCGGTCCAGGCAGTTCACCGAAGCATTCAGCTCCCCATCCTCGAACCACTTGATGGAGAGGTTGTCATAGTCGTAGGTCGTATTCTTGACCTTGGTGTAGGGTTTGCTCCATTCGAGCCGCTTGCCGTGCTCGCCCCAGAAACCTTCCGGGTCCTTGATGGAGCGCTCGTACATCTCATCGTATTTCGCGCGATCGACCAGTGCCTGTTTCTTGAACGACTCAGTCACTGGATAAACTTGCTGATGTTGTTCTGTCATCGTGCTCCCCTTCATTTGTGGATCAGCTTTTCGTTTGTCGTTATTGGAATCTCTGGAACCGCTGAAACGCCTGTGCGAGGCACTCATCAGGCGGCTATGCCAGCCTGGGGTCCGGGCCTACCCTGACGTGCGTGCTTTTTCTTCTAAGGACAGACCACTATATTTAGTCCGATAGTTCACCACGGCACAACAGGCCGGTTGAATTAGACTAACGTCCTATTATTGCGAAACTTTATGCCCCTCGGGAGTGATTCCGGCGTGACTCCGTTATGGGCCAGCAAGACTCCTGGAAGACTTGATATCACTGTATCAGCATAACGGTTCGGGATGCAGACCCAAACCTGGACACTGGCCGAAGCCCGCTGTAACGGAGGGGGAAGACACTGGTAGGAGAAAGCCCCAGGTCGCGCGGACCCGGGGTGTATCAGAAGACTCAGGCCGCTTTGCGTTCCTTGCGGGTCTTGAGTCGGTAGAGTTTACGCTCGCTGAGCGCATACTTATTAAGACCGGCCATGTGAATCTTGCGCAGGTAGGTCGGCCAGTCCACCCGACGGGCATCCACCGGGAACAGCGCCTGGTCATGCTCGCCCATGCGCTGGGACAATTCCAAAAGTCGGTCGTTATGGAAGATATAATCCGGCGCGGTATAGAAACCGAAGATGGTCGCCAGCGATAGGGTGGTATCGATGTTGCGCAGGGAACGCATTTCCCGCTCGCTCCCGATCAGCTTCATCGCCTGATTCATGACCTGCAGCGGCATCCGCGCACCGGTGATCACGGCACCGAACAGGCGGCGGTTGACGGCGATAAACGGTTTGCGCGGGCGGCGATAGAACAGGCGGTCATACGATGCGTAATTTTCCTTCGCCTCCACCATCAGATGGTCGATGAACTCGCCCAGCGTAATCGGGTTGCCGGAGCCACTGCAGCACTGATAGATCCGGTGCTGGATCGGCTCGACCAGCGCTTCCGCCATGGAAAGGATAATACTGTTGGCGACCAGGTCGGCAGGAATAACGTCGATAATGCCATTACGCTTGCCCGGGAACAGGGCAACCTTCTCGCGAGCGTATGCCAGGATAATAGCGTCTGCCACCTTGACGCCTTCGATCCAGCCCGGCGCTGGCTCTTCCAGCGCACTCTCGATAATCGACGGGCGCAGGATGGTCAATGGCGACCCCTGGAGCCCCCTGCCCAATAGTTGTTCGCCCATCCACTTGGTGAAGGTGTAGGTGTCGCTCCAGCCGTAACGGTTGGCCTCGCGGATGCCCAATTCAACCAGCTTCTTCTCCAGTACCTGGCCGGAATAACGGGACTTCACATCCGCAATCTTGTCCTGGAGGAGGTGGATCAGCTCTTCCACCTCGTACAGACCGTCGTCACCGCGTGCGATATTCCCCTTGGCCGGCCGCACGACATCCTCATGCGCCTGACCGGCATTCATACCGTTGACATAGCAGGTGGAGACCTGGATGACGGGAATCTGTCCACCCGTTTTCGACAGGTCAACGATATTGCGCAGACACAGGGCGTTGATCTCCAGTGCCTTGTCCAACTCCTCACGGAAGTTGACGCTCGCCGCAGAGTTGATCACAACATCGAGGCGGTCCGCCAACTGCTCGAAACGGGATTCGGTCAGACCAAAATGTGGCGCCGTAACCTCGCCGGTAACGCAGTGCACCTTTTGCTCGATGAAGGCGTCGAACCCGTCCGGATCATCAAGCTTCAGGCGTTCGAACACAGAGGAACAGGCAATCTCGTTAAGGAACCGGTCGTGCGCGTTGGGATGGCGGCGATTGCCACGAATCAGCAGGTGAATACCACCAATGTCCGGCACGGCCCGGACCAGCTTCTCAAGCACCACCTTGCCCAGAAAACCGGTGGTGCCGGTAATCAGAACGTGCTTCCCTTTCAGCGCCTTCAGAACATTCGAACTGGGCTGTTCGACGGTGTGTGGCATGGCGGAACTCCTTCTCGAAAAAAATGGTATTAGGCAGAAAAACAGTCCTGTTTTCCCGTTAAGAATAAGTCAGAGAATGCATCAACCACGCCAATTACCGGTGTGTTGGCATGGCGAAAACTGCCTGGATTTTGTAAGTCGCTGAATTCGCGCGAAGGATTATCAGGCAACAGCACCAGATGCTCGGGCACGGCCGTAAAAACGTAACGACTGCCAATGACCTCGGGGGCCATTTTACGGTGCACGCCGTGACAAATAGGTGACCTGAAGCAAGAAAATGATTCAGGACTGCATCAAATCCCCAGAATGTGACGCGGTGAGAGCCAGAGCCTCTCCACCCGACGACAAGCGCCCTTGTGGCGTCGCCTATCACCACAAATGTCGAGCACCATTATGGGATTCGAAAACCATTATGAAAGAAAGATGACGAGGAAAATACGTCAGTAAACTCTACTTTTGCGCATCCGGCTTGCCGCGTGTAATACGGTCCAGCCAGGCATCCAGGGAGAGGTGGTCGGGCTGATCCTGTAGCGCCCGTAGGAGGGCCTCCTGGCTGCCAAACCGGACTTCGTCGTAACGAGGTTCGGGGCTTTCGACCGGTAGCTCGGGCAGCTTGGGCGAAGCCGCGGGCGCAGGATCGATCTGACCGGCCAAATGGCGGAGATGGCTGGCAAACTGACTGCGCTGGCCTGGTGGAAGCCGATCCCAATGCATCGACGCCAATCCGGTCTGGAGGATTTCCATCATGTCCTCGTCCATGGTGCGTCCGAGCAGGGCAATACAGCGAGTCAGTGCTTCATAGCGCTGAACGGGGGGCGTGTCTGCTGCAGCGATTAGAGTTTCCATCTCAGTAGACCAGTTGTGCCACCGGGTAGCTGTATCCGGCGCTTTCTCCTGATCTTGCGAGTCGCCTCTATACCTCTCGTCTTCCTTACCGCCGGCGCCTTCCTTTGGATTTGCTCCTGCGACTGTACCAGCCTTTGCCGGATCCATACCGCTGGGACCCGCGGGCTTCGCCTGCTGACGCTCCGCAAGTCGGTTCCAATAGGCCGCGAAGCCTGCACGGCGCGGTTCGATCTGTTCGAACCGGACCTTGAGCATATCCGCCAGCACACGGAACTGCCGACAGGAGGGGTCCGACTCCGCCAGCAACGCCACCGGCCGCTGGATCGATACCGCCTGGCGTATGGTTTCATCACGCCAGATCGCTCCGAGATAATGCGGCACTATATCGACGTGGCGCTGCAGTGCCGCACGGAACCGCTGAAAGATGGACTGCGCCTGACTGGCCCCATGGGCCATATTGACCAGCACGCTTGGCGTCCTTCGGTAGCCCCGGCGCTTGAGCACCTTGATCAGGGAAAAGGCATCGGTAAGGGACGTGGGGTCCGGCGTTACCACCACACAGGCCAGCGCTGCGCTGGCAATCATGTGGATAACGTTGGCCTGCAGGCCTGCCGCGGTATCGATGAGGATGTAGTCGTAGCGCTTCTCGAACGCCGCCAGCCCGCGGAAAATCGATAGCCGGTCGGCTGCCGATATCCCCATGCAGCGCTCGACCCCGGAAGCTCCGGGCAAGACATGCAGGCCGAAAGGCGCCTCGAAGATCGCCTGCTCCAGGGAACACTCGCCCTTGAGCACGTGTTCAAGCGTGCGCCCCGGGTACTGACCCAGCATGATTGTCACGTTGGCCAGATCGGTATCACCGTCGAGCAACAAAACGCGATTACCCTGACGGGCGAGCACCAAAGCCAGGTTGAGCGCGACAGAGGTCTTGCCCACGCCCCCTTTTCCGCCGGTTATGGCAAGGATGCGGGGGTGCCCCGATGAACGTTTCGATGAATCCTTCATGGACCAATACGCCACATTCACTGCAGTGGGCCGGGAAGAAGGATCTTGATACACAGCCTGTGCACAAAGCCCTGACGGAAACGCACAGGCGCCTCATCCGGGACATCCTTTGTTCGGCCTCTGCCGATGGAAAGACGGGTAAATCAGCTGGATCGACAATTGATTGTACAGTCCAGCGACGCGTCTGCGACAGGTTTTACAGGCGCAGAGGTCTTTATAGCGCGAGGATTTACGCGATTTTACAACTGAGGCGAGTGGAATCGGTTCAAAATATGTACACTTTATCTTTGATATTCGACGGTTATTGGCTAAGCTCCACCGTTAAAACGATAAATGAAGAAAGTGTCATAATTCATGGCCCGGGCTCATATTGATTTACCGGCGGATGGTGAGCTACCCAGTTTGCCGCAGGTTGTCCTGCGCGCATTGGAAGCCTGCCGTAGCGAGTCAGACTATCGCGATATTGGCCGGATAATAAGCGCTGACACGGCTCTATGTGCCCGTGTGCTTGCGCTCGCCAATTCGGCGCTCTACGGACGCCCCGGCGAAATCAACTCCATCGAACAGGCCCTGTTACGCCTGGGGACCGACCAGCTTCAGGCCCTGATCATCACCGCCTCCCT
The DNA here is from genome assembly GCF_036511935.1 of Marinobacter nanhaiticus D15-8W. Classification (NCBI taxonomy): domain Bacteria; kingdom Pseudomonadati; phylum Pseudomonadota; class Gammaproteobacteria; order Pseudomonadales; family Marinobacteraceae; genus Marinobacter; species Marinobacter nanhaiticus. The sequence continues at coordinate 3,819,503 of NZ_AP028878.1, forward strand.
CAGACAACTGCTGTTCGACCTCGGGTCTGATCGCTGGCAACAGATCCGCGACTTCTGGCGCCACTCTCTGACCACTGCCCTCACCGCCCGCGCTTTGAGCCGCCTGACCGGCTACTCCAATAACGAAGAAGCCTTTATGGTGGGCATACTGCACAACGTAGGCGAATTGATCGCGTTGCGCCAGCCATCCGATAACGAACACCAGACCCCGCTCGACGACCAGATCGAGATCGGTGCGCGGCTGGCTAACCATTGGGGCTTGGGGCAGATGGCCACCGATGCCATTCGCTACCAGCAGGCGCCGGCCCGGGACATTCGCGACGCCGGCCACCTGGTGAAGCTGATCAATCTATCCGCCCGTCTGGCGCTGGCCGACTCCAGCGGCATCGAAGCGGCACAGACCATCTTCGGCCTGACCAGCGCCCTTACCCGGGAAATCTGTACCCGCATCGGTCGCGAGGTCTCGTCCCTGGCCGAGAGCCTGGACATCCCGCTGGAAGGCCCTTTCGACAGCGGCGACGCCCACAAGCGGCTGTTCGAACAGGTGGTGCGCTCGGCGATGGTCGAGCAGGCCCTGCAAACCCTGCCGGAACAGGCCAATAGCGCAGAACTCCTGACCACCGCCCTGCGTAACCTGGTTACCCTGACCGGCCGACCGGGCCTGGTGTTCCAACAGTATGATGATCGCCTGGAGCTTCTCGCCGCCACGCGCACGGCGCCCCCGCACATCGAAGTCCCGTTGGACAACCCGCAAAGCCTGGTGACCCAGGTCGGCACACTACGGGAGACCGACGTGCTGAAGATGGACAGCGCGACGATTCTCGACCGCCAACTGCTGGGTCTGCTCGATTGCCGGGCGATGATGAGCGTACCCGTGTGCTACGGGGAACAATGCTGCGGCGTCTACGTTATCGGTCTGGATTCAGTAGAAGAAGCCGAGACCTATACCACGTTGGTAGAGCTCTTCGCCCGCCGTGTCGGCGGCCTGGCCCATGCCCTGCAAAAGGAAACCCGGACCGAGAAGGTCGCCGGTGAAACGCTGGAGCAGCTTTCCCAGCGCATCGAGCTGCGAAAGCGGGTTCATGAGATCAGCAATCCGCTGACGATCGTGCGTCAGTACATCCGTCAGCTACAAAACAAACTCCAGGACATCGAAGGCTCCGGCAAAGTCGAGCCTGATCTGGAAATCGTCCGCGAGGAACTCGACCGGGCCGCCGGGATGCTGGAACGTATCAGCGAAGCCGGCGAATCCGGTGCATCGAACGAACAGGACGAAGACGGGGTCGTGCTAAACAGCGAATTGACCATTTTGTGCGATCTGTTCGAGGAAGCACTGTTCGCGCCCAGCGACATCCAGTGCGAGCTGACCATGACCACCGCCAGCACCCGCGCCCGTGCGACTCGCGGCCCCGTGCGCCAAATGGTAATGAATCTGGCTCGCAATGCCGTGGAATCCATGCCGAATGGCGGTAGGATCCAATTTCGCACCGCAGCCCCGATCTGGCAGGATGGCCGTCGCTGGATCGAGCTGACTATTGATGATTCGGGGCAGGGAATTCCCGAATCCATCCGGGACTCACTATTCAAACCGGTCCGCTCCACCAAGGGGCCGGGCCATAGCGGTCTGGGACTGAGTATCGTAAAACAGCTTGTCGATGACATGGAGGGCATCATCAGCTGCCGGACGGGAGAGGATGGCACCAGCTTCCGCATCCTGCTACCGGCGGTAAAAGAAACAGAATAACCGGACTTGACCGGGCTGAGACGAAATGACAACCCGTGTAGAATCGGGGAACCCAACAGGACGGGCGCAGGCCATGACATCGGACCGACTGCAAGAGATCAGTACTTCCGAGGCAAGAATACTCGTCGTTGACGATGAACCGAGGCTACTCCAGAGTCTGGTGGACTTGCTGGAAGAAAAGGGTGTTGTCGCCGTGCCTGCGTTGGGTGGCCGGGCCGCCTGTGAGCTACTGACCCGCGAACACTTCAACCTGGTGATGTTGGACCTGCGAATGCCCGAAGTGGATGGTCACCAGGTCATGCAGTTCATTCAGGAGCGCAAGATAGAAACACCGGTGATCGTGGTCAGCGGCGAATCCTCCTTCAACGCCGTCAGCCGCGCTCTGCGCCGGGGCGCCGAAGACTACATCAAGAAGCCTTTCGATCCGGACGAGCTGCTGGCCACAGTCAGCAACGTGCTGCAGAAGCAGGCGCTGGCGTGGGCCCATCGCAACGTCCAGCTACGCCTGCAGAAATCCGAGGAGTTGCACCGCTATATCGTCAACACCTCGCCGGATATCGTCTTCATGCTAGACCGCGAGGGGCGGGTCTGTTTCGTCAACCACAAGATCGAGGCACTGTTGGGCTACCGCCCCAATGAGCTGATCGGCCGCCATTTCCGCCACCTGATCGACGAACAGGATGTCGCGCGCGGCACCTATGCCCTGCAGGACCCGGCCATCAGCGCCGAGAACCCGCGCACTTTCGAGATTCGCCTGAAAACCCGCGGTAGCCGCAAGGCCAATCGCCATTTCGAGATTACAGCCTTCCCCATCGGCGACGACAGCGGGCAATTCCTGCCTCACGTCACGCCGGGCGGAGCCAACGGCAACGCCCGCATATACGGTTCCGCCCGCGATATCACCGAACGTAAGGAAGCGGAAGCATTTATCAACTTCCAGGCCTACCATGACCTGTTGACCCGCTTGCCCAATCGCGCACTATTCAAGGACCGCCTCATGCTGGCCATCACCCAGGCCCAGCGTAGCCAACAGAAGCTGGCAGTCATGTTCCTGGACCTCGATCGTTTCAAGGTGGTCAACGATACCCTGGGGCACGCCATGGGCGATCGGTTGCTGCAGGCCGTGACCCAGCGCCTGGAAAGCTGCCTGCGCAAGGGGGACACCCTGTCCCGGTTCGGCGGTGATGAGTTTACGCTGCTGCTGCCCGCCATCAGCAGCCATGACGACGCCCGCAAGATCGCGCGCAAGCTGATCAGCGTGTTACGCGAACCGTTCCAGCTGGGTGAGCACGAAGTGTTCGTCGGGGTCAGCGTCGGTATCGCCATTTTCCCGGACGCCGGTGATTCAATGGATCAACTGATCCAGTGCGCAGACATCGCCATGTACCACGTCAAGGCCGGCGGCAAGGATGGCTATCGCTTCTACAGCGAATCCATGAGCATCGATACGGCCAATCGCCTTAGCCTGGAGCGGGACCTGCGCCAGGCATTGGTAAACAACGAACTGTGCGTGCACTACCAGCCACAGGTGGCTTCGAATACGGGGGAAGTGGTCGGGCTCGAAGCGCTCGTCCGTTGGCAGCACCCCGAACGTGGCCTGCTCTATCCACGGGATTTCCTGCCCCTGGCCGAGGAAACCAAGCTGATCGCCGAACTCAGCGAGTGCGTGCTGGAAAAAGCCTGCCAGCAGATGAAACGCTGGATCGACGCCGGTCACAAATCGATGCGCCTGGCGGTTAACCTGTCACCGCTACAGGTCGATCACCCTCGCTTCGTGGCAAACCTGATCGCCCAACTGAAAACCATGGGCTTCCCACCGGAGAACCTGGAGATCGAGATCACTGAAAACGTGATCATGAACGATCTGGAACAGATCAGCCGCAAACTGCGGGAACTCGCGGCCCATGGCGTGCGCATCGCCATCGACGACTTCGGTACCGGCTATTCCTCCCTCAATTACCTGCATCGCCTGCCTATCCACACCCTCAAGGTGGACCAGTCCTTTGTCAGGGGCATTCGCAGCGGCGAAGACGGCGCCTGCATTGTCAATGCGATCGTCGCCATGGCCCACGGCCTGCGACTCGATATCGTCGCCGAAGGTGTTGAGACCGATACCCAACTGACGTACCTGCGCAATCTGGGCTGCCACCAGGTCCAGGGTTTCTTCTATGGTCCGGCCCGACCAGCTAACGAAATAGACGCCCTACTCGGCGTCAAGGCGCGTGCGCGGGCCGCCGTCTAGGAAGCTTTGACGGGTTCACTGGCGAGTTACTCAAGACCAACTTTGTAGAATCGCCAATAGATTTAATCAGCGATGCCATCCCCCAGATAATTTTCGATAATGCGGTCGAACGCTCCAGACGAGCGTAGCTCACGGATCCGACGGGCAACGAATTCCCGGAATTCCGGCGGCCAGTCGATGTCGACACTGAGATAGATCGGAAAGTCGGGGATGATGGCGCTAAAATCAATCCAGCGCATACACTCGTCGAACGCATGCTCCATTCGGCGAACGTGGAACCTCAACCGGGATTCCATTTCTACGAAACCGTCGGCCCGACCCAGCCCTACCAGCTGAATCCCCGCTTCATAGCGATCGATGGGTATTTCCTTGATGAACCCCTCAGCAACCGCCTCGTCCAAGGGCTGGTAGTCGAAATAACGGAGCGTCACAAGGCTCAGGTCGCGCAGCTGATCCAACGTCGTAATGCGGTCCGGAAGCTCTTCGCGGCAACTCAACATGACGTGATGTGTCGTAAAGAGCGGCTCGTCCACCAGGAGGCCATGGTTGCCGAAGGTTTGCCAATGTACGGCTTCGTAGGCTACCCAATACTCAATCTGGTCTTCTGCCACGACCTGGCGCAGACGGTTGATCGGATAGACCTGATGGTCGACCTCGTACCGGGAACCAGCGAAGATGGCATCCACCATATCGGAAACGATACCGCCCCGACTCTCGCCATTTTCCACAACCTGAAACGGACGAGCTTTGTCTTCGACAATGAGATAGGCGACTTCCCGGGCGGCCTGCGCTGGCACGAGATCGAGGGCCAGCGTAATACCGATCCCCAAGCTCAACAGCCACCGCCGAATTCCAGGACGTATCATTTCGAAACCTCTGACTTTAGTGCCCAGGCAATACTTCAAAGCGCGGTTACCCCGGCTGATTACCCTGCAATTTCAGTCCACGTAATTCTGAATAATTGTTCAGGAAATCATCTTTCATTGATACATCATTAGCATACCGATGCTACAAGGGCACGTCGGGCGGAACCTATTGCCCGATTAATGGATGGCTATGAAGGCCCAACAAGATTGGATTGTCTTACACTCCAAACCTCAACTTTGACTAAGTTTGCAAAGCGTAGTCTTATGTAAACTTACGTATCGAAAAATGCGTGGTGCTGCACAAAATCCCGGCAACGAGTTCTCTAAGCTCTTTCAGGAACAAGAACAAAACCCGCTGCCGGATAACCGGTACAAGAAGAGCCGCGAGAGCGGACCTGTATCGCGGGACAACCCTGACTCGGACAGGCAGTAAGAGACCATGCGTGACAAATACAAGTACATCGGCCCCGTCTACGACTTCCTGAGCAACCTCTATAGCGGCAAGAACATCCATCGTTGCAAAACGGCGATGCTTGATGTGGAAACTGTCAAACCCGGCACCAAGGTGCTGTTCGCTGGCGTGGGACATGGCCGGGATGCCATTCGCGCTGCGGAACTCGGCGCAGACGTAACGGTGGTCGATCTTTCCGAAACCATGCTACGCAAGTTTGCCGATGCCTTGGCGACCGAAGCCCCCGACCTGAATATCCGGCGTATCCACAGCGACATCATGAAAATCGACCAGACCGGCCAGTACGACATGGTCGTGGCCAACTTCTTCCTCAACGTTTTTGATGAAGACATGATGGTGCGCGTCCTCGAACACCTCATAGGCTTGGCTAAACCGGACGGTAGTGTCGTCGTCGGCGACTTCTGCTATCCCACCGGTAACGTCTTCGCCCGGGTATTCAAGAAACTATATTGGTATACGGCGGTGTTCATCTTCTGGCTTTTCGCCAACAACGCTTTCCACAAGATCTACAACTACCCCGAACACATGCAGCGGCTGGGACTGGAAATCGCCCAGAAGAAGCATTTCAAGCTGCTGAACATGAACTGCTACTGGTCGATCCTGGGCCGGAAGCAGATCGGATAAAGCGGAGATTGCAGTTAACCGCCACTGACTGCCGGCCGATGCCTGACCCTCCGGGAGGCAAGCCAGCCAGACGGGCTCCACAACACGGAACAAGCCAATAAGAACAAGGATTCCGGGAGATATTAGCGATGACAGAGCAAATCCTTGCCCTTGACAGTTTCAGCGGACTGGAAGAAGGCCGCCTGACCTTTTCCCAGCGCGTCGACTACCTGAAGAAGTTCGGTGTCCACACCCAGTCGTTCTCCACCCTACAACCGGAAATGGACTATTTCGATCTGCCAGGCGTTGGCTACATTGGCTTCATGCGCAAGTGGGGCATGACCTTTGTGCTATCCGATCCGGTAACGGCACCGGAACACTTCGAGCTGATCATCGAACGGTTCCATGCCCGTCACCCGAATGCCAGCTATATTCAGGTTTCCAAGTCGGTGGTGGATATCCTGCATCGCCGTTATGGGCTCTACGGCACGCAGTTTGGCAGTGAATCCCGTATCAACCTGCAAAAGTGGTCCCTCAAGGGCAAGAAAAAGCAGATCATCCGGACCGCAGTCAACCAGGCGTCGAATAACGGCGTGACGGTGAAGGAGCGCTTCAGTGATGACCATACCCGGGAAATATCCGAAGCCTGGATCCGAACCCGCAAGGTCAAGAGCAACGAGATCCGTTTCCTGATCCGGCCGATGGAAATGCAATACCGGGAGAACGAACGCCACTTTTATGCTTACCAGGACGGTAAGGCGGTTGGCTTCATCTATTTCGACCCGGTCTATGAGAACAACCGCATTATCAGCTATGTGCCCAACATATCGCGGGCCAACGCCGATTTCCGCCAGGGCATTTTCTACACCCTAATGGCCCATGCGATGGATGTTTTCAAGAACGAAGGCGTCCCCTACCTCGACCTGGGGCTGATCCCCCTATCGCTGGATAAAGTGATTGAGCCCCAGGAAAGCCGGCTGCTCAAGCGCACGCTTCACACCCTCTACGAGAAAGGCAACTTCCTCTATAACTTCAAGGGCCTCGAATTCACCAAATCCCGCTTCCGGGGCGACGGCTTCAAGACTTATTGCTGCCACAAGCGCGCCGTTCCGGCCCTGGAATTCCTGGCCATGCTCAAGCTGACCCGGGTCATGTAAGCCCGTCCGACCATTCAGTCTCTACATATGCTGTGCCCAGACCGAGCACCGACAGGAAATCGGCCAGCTCGGTGGGCGCGGCCCCGGAGAAGCGCGCCTCTACCGGACGATCGGCGGCGCGTTTTTCCAGATCACTCACCGTGAATCCCCCCTCGCCCAACAGAAAGGCCACGCGCCGGGCGATCGCCTCTCCTGAATCCACCCAATGCAGAACCTGCGGCAAGACCAGCTTCAACTCATCGAGTATCAGAGGGTAATGAGTGCAACCCAGTACCACGGTATCCACTCCGGCCGCAGCCAAGGGAGCCGTCGCATCGCTGAGTGCGTCGAGCGGTACGCCGATGCCGGAGGCCTTGTCCTCCGCCCACTGCACCAGGCCGGGATGCCCCACCCGCGTGATCACACAGTCTGCGGCAAACTGGCGAATCAGTTCATCGGTATAGGGGCGCCTGACGGTAGCGGGCGTGGCGAGAATGCCAATCTGGCGGTTAATGGACAACTTCGCAGCAGGTTTTATAGCTGGGACCACGCCGACGACCGGGACCTGGATATGCTGGCGCAACGTCGGCAGCACGACCGTACTCGCGGTATTGCACGCCACCACTACGAGGTCCACCGGAATTTCGGTCATCGCCTGCTCGACCAGCCCGGCACACCGGGATATCACCGTCTCTTCCGTGCGGTCACCGTAAGGAAAGCCTGCAGTATCGGCTACATAAAGCAGCTGGAGGCCCGGCATGGCCGCATGCAGGCAACCGGCGATACTCAAACCCCCAACACCGGAGTCAAAGACCAGGACCCGCGGCACGATCAGGACCGGATTTCCGCCAGCGCCTGGTTGATCAGGCGCCCTGCAATGGTGTTCTCAGGGGGATACGGGGGAAGTGCATCCGGAGCGAACCAGTCTGCCGCCGCCAGTTCGTCTTCCTGCAGACGCAGTTCGCCACCGGCGAAATCGGCGTAGTAGCCGAGCATCAGCTGATGCGGGAACGGCCAGGGCTGGGATGCGTGATAGCGAATGTTCTGCACATAAAGCCCGGTTTCTTCAAAGACTTCACGCTGCACCGCCTCTTCGGCACTCTCTCCCGGTTCGATAAAACCGGCAATAAGGCTGTAGAAGCCATGCTTGTGGCGACTGGAGCGAGCCAGGAAAAGCTTGTCGCCGTCGCGGATCAGCACAATGACGCAGGGTGCCAGACGCGGATAGAAGGGGATTTCGCAGGTTTCACACCATTTCGCCCGCTCCCGGGCATGCATGCGGGTAACGCTGCCGCAGCGCCCACAGTAGCGGTGGTCTATCTGCCATTGCAGGACTTGGGAAGCCGTGTTGAGGACTCCCGCCTGCAAGGGATCGGAGCCGAGCAATGCGTCTCTCAGGGCAAGCACCTGTTCCTCGGCCGGCTCCTGCGCCCGCGCCACAAAAATACGGCGCCCTTCCAAATGCCCCAGGAAAATCGCCGGATCATCGGCGACCACGTCGGCCTCCGGCGCCAGCGCTTCATGCAACCAACCACCGGATGAAGTCACGATTTTCGAACCCCGGGCCAAGACGAGCCCATCACCCGCCCGAGGCGGTTCTTCTGACCAACCGGGAACCCAGCCTGACATCTGGACGTCGCTCCTGAACTACAGTGTATGGAGAAATGGGACAACTGCCGGAAGATCCTTCGCAACTGTCGAAGGGAATACCTTCCGAAGCCGCCCGAATGGCCAACGGTACCACAGAGTCCGGCTATCGGGGACAACCTGCGGACTGTTAGGCCATGCATTCCGCAACCCGGAGGACGCATGCTTTGCGCCCGTGGGTCGACCAAGTAAACTTAGCGCACTTGATGCTGACTGGAGTATGCATGCGAATTTTCCCGGGGCTGAGCGCCTTGTTTTTCACGCTGTTACGCAAGATCCTGTTCCTTTGGGTGCGCACCGATGTCATGGGCGCCGACCGCGAGCAACTGGGTCTCGATCCCGAAAAGCCCGTTTGCTACGTACTCCAATACAGCTCTCTCTCCAGTCGCCTGGTGCTGGAGCAGGAAATCCAGCGCGCCGGTCTACCGTCTTCCCAGGCGCCGCTTCCGGTGGAGAAAGGGCCACGGCGCTCGTTCTTCTTTCTCTACCAACGTGCCGGCGGTCTGTTCCGCCGCCGCCATTCCCCTGCCCTGACGCCGCGCATCAAACAGGTCACCGCCCTTGCCCTGGAGGATACCAGCGTCGATATCCAGATCGTGCCGGTCACGTTGTTCTGGGGCCGTGCACCGGACAAGGAAAAGTCCCTGTTCAAACTACTGCTCTCGGACACCTGGTCGGTTGCCGGGCGCTTGCAGAAGCTGTTAATCATTCTGGTACACGGCCGCAACACCTATGTGCAGTTCGGGCAGCCGATTTCGATCCAGCACGTCATCAACGAAGTCCGGGACAATGAGGAGCGCGCTACCCGTAAGCTGGCGCGCATCCTGCGCACCCATTTCCGTCGCGTGCGCCAGGCGGTCCTGGGCCCTGACCTGTCCCATCGCCGGACCCTGGTTGCCTCACTGGTCCGCACCCCGGCAGTCAAGGAGGCCATCCGCGAGACCGCCCGGGACAAGGACCTGCCGCCGGAGAAAGTGCGCGCCAGGGCCTTCAAGTATGCGGACGAGATTGCCGCCAGCATGTCGGTTGTGACTATCCGTATCCTGGAAGTAGTACTGTCGTGGCTCTGGAACCGCATTTACAACGGCGTGGCCATCAACAACGTTCAGGTCGCACAGGACGCCGCGAAGGACAATGCGGTGGTGTACGTGCCCTGCCATCGTTCGCACATCGACTACCTGCTGCTGTCCTACGTGCTCTACCGCAACGGCCTGATGCCACCGCATATCGCGGCCGGTATCAACCTGAACATGCCGGTGGTGGGACCGATCCTGCGTCGCGGCGGTGCCTTCTTCATGCGCCGGAGTTTCAAGGACAACCCGCTCTACGCGACCGTGTTCAACGAATACATGCACGTAATGTTCTCGCGCGGCTATTCCGTGGAGTACTTCGTGGAGGGCGGACGCAGCCGTACCGGGCGAATGCTCCAGCCGCGGGCAGGCATGCTGGCAATGACGGTACGCAGTTACCTGCGTGATCACCGCAAGCCGATCGTGTTCGTGCCGGTCTACATCGGCTATGAGAAAGTCATGGAGGGCCGCAGCTACCTGGGCGAGTTGCGAGGCAAGAAAAAGCAGAAGGAGAGCATTTTCTCCCTGGCCAAGACGGTCAAGAAGCTGCGCAACTCCTTCGGCCGGGTCGCCGTGAACTTCGGCGATCCGATCCAGCTCAGCACCGTTCTCGACCAGACTCGCCCCGAGTGGCGCGAGGAAGCGTACGACAACGAATACCGACCCAAATGGCTCACAACCACCGTGGACGAGTTGGCAGATCAGGTGGCCGTGAACATCAACGCTGCCGTTGCGGTGAACCCGGTGGGTATGCTGGCGACGGTCTTGCTGTCGGCCCAACGACTGGCAATGGACGAACGCTTGCTGGTTCGTTTGATGGATGAGTTCTGCGACCTGATCAAGAGTGCGCCCTATTCAGACAACGTAACCTTCCCGGAAGGCCACGGCCGCGACTGGGTCGCCTATGGCGAGGAAATGGGCCTGATCAGCCGCTACTCCCAGGACCTGGGCGACATCATCGCGTTGGAAGGCAATAACGCCATCCTGATGACCTATTACCGCAACAATATCCAGCACCTGTTTGCCCTGCCGGCGCTGATTGCCTGCCTGTTCGAGAACTTCGCATCGTTGAAGCGCGAGCGGGTCGTATTCCTGGCCAGCGCGATCTATCCCTATATCAAGTCGGAGCTGTTCCTGAAGTACTCCGATGAAGGTGTGGATCCCATCATCGAACACTGGATCGACATACTGGTAGAGCGCAAGCTGCTTACTCTGGAGGATGACCGGGTCTGCAGGCCGGCAGACGGTACGGAGGCTGCCCTGCGTCTGCGCCATCTGTCCCGCTTCATCATCCAGACCCTGGAGCGCTATCACATATCGATCGCCATCCTCCGCAAGTACGGCTCGGGCAAGATTTCCGCCAAGGAACTGGAAGAGCAAAGTACGCAGATGGCCCAACGCATGTCGATCCTGTTCGGCCTGAATGCGCCTGAATTCTTCGACAAGATGCTGTTCCGCAATTTCATCGCCAACCTGCAGAGGAACGACATACTGACGACCGGCGAGGACGATCTGCTGTGCTACACCGACGGACTTGACGAGGTGGCCGAAGACGCGCGACTGGTGCTGAATATGGAAATGCGACAGGCGATACAGCAGGTGACGATGTTGGGGGCGTGAGGGAGCAGGCTTGCTGGACTTGGTCCTTTACGATCAATAGGTCGGCTGTACGGCTCCACCGCGGGCACCTTCGGCGCCTCAGAAGCTGAAGCTTCTGCTACATACTTGAGTTGTACGCGAAATGTAGCCGACGCTTTAGCTTCGGAGCAGCCCTCAGGGCTGCCGTTGCACGCGTCAGGCAAAAGGCCCAAAGGACTATCATTTAGTAGGATCAGGCCAATTTACGGTAGTGCGCGCAGCGCATAGATATCGTAACGGCTACTCTTGCCTTCGAGCTGTGTGCTGGGTGCAGGCCCGTCGACGACTGGCGCCTTGCGCGGGCGCTTGACCACCACCCGGTAGGCGGCCCGCTCCAGGGCGATAGCCAGAAGCTCGGGCGCATCGTCATCCGACCCGACGATCGGACGGAAGAGTTCCATTTCCTTCTTTACCCGAGCCGACTTGTCGCGATGCGGGAACATGGGATCGAGATAGATAACATCGGCAATCGTTCCGTCTTGCGAACGCAGCCGCTCTATACTGTCCCCGGCCTGCAGGTACATGCGTGCAACGAGCGGACCGGCATCAGGGTCTCCGGCAGCGCGTACAAGACCGTCTGCCAGCAAGGCGTGGATTACCGGGGACCGCTCCAGCAGCGTGACCTCACAGCCCAAACCAGCAAGAACATAGGCATCCTGCCCCAAACCGGCGGTCGCATCGAGCACGTGGGGCGGCTTCGATGCCCGCTGCAACCCGACAGCCTTGGCCACCAACTGCCCCGCACCGCCGCCGTGTTCCCGGCGATAACCTGCCTTGCCCGAAACGAACTCCGCCCGCACGGGGCCCGGCGCCTTACGCCCTGTCACCTGCAGCGAAAGGCCAAGATCATCCAGCCATAGGAGAACCGGATAATCGGCCACAAAACGCGGGTCGACTTGATCGATGCAGGGAAAATGCAGGGTGTCGGCGATAGCACGAGCCTGGGGAATATATAGGGGTTCGGCGCAGCCGACGGCCAGTTGGGAAGCGACCATCAGGTAGTATCAGACGCGAATATCGATGCCGGCCAGCTCGACGTCACTACCGTCACGCTGGCTCGCGATGCCGGTAAACACCTCAAGGGCTTCCGCGTTGCGCCGCGGGATATCGTCGGCCCGGAAGCGCTCGAACTGGGCATCCTGGGCTGCTTGGCGGGCTTGAACGCGACGTTCCAGCAACTCTGGATCCACCGTGTCCCGGCGAACGGGCATATCCGCATCGTAGACATTACCCGTATTCCGGCGGCTATCCTGGCGCGCGGAATCGTCCCGCTGGACCAGGCGATCCGGCTGGAGGGGGCCGTAACCGTTGGAATTGATGCCGCCAATCATACTAGTGGAGATACCCGTGGAAGACAGGTTGAGTAAGAAATCCCAGGGAACCCTGGATTGGTTAAGATATCATCAATAACAGTAGCGCGCCTAGTAACAAACGGTAAATCACGTAGGGCATAAAACCCAATCGGTCCAGGAAGCGCAGGAACAGATGGATGCAGATCACTGCACTGGCGAACGAAACGGCGGTTCCGACCAGGATATCGATCCATTGGGCCTCGGTGCCGGTTTCAGCCAGTTCCATACCTTTCAGCAAGCCCGCCGCGATAATCAGTGGGATCGAAAGCAGGAACGAGAACCGTGCTGCCGCCTCGCGCTTGTAGCCAAGGAACAGCGCTGCAGTCATGGTAATGCCGGACCGCGATGTACCCGGGATCAACGCCAGCGCCTGGGCAATGCCAATCAGCAGCGCGTCCCGCCAGCCCAGCCCGTCCAACCCGCGCTCGCGACGCCCTACGGCATCGGACCACCAGAGCACCAGACCAAAGCCGATCGTGGCCAGGGCGATGACGAGCGCCGATCGCAGCTCTTCTTCAATGAAGTCGTTGAACAGTACCCCGGCGAGCCCCGCAGGTACGGTCGCCAGGATTATGGCCCAGGCCAGGCGGCTATCCGGCCCCGTGCGTCGCTGCGCAGTATCGGCGAACCAGGCCGAACTCAAGCGGATCACATCCTGGCGGAAGTACCCCATCACGGCCAGCAACGTACCGACATGAACGGCTACGTCGAATGCCAGACCCTGGTCGGTCCAACCCAGGACCTGGGACGGCAGGATAAGATGGGCGGAGCTACTGATGGGGAGGAATTCGGTCAGTCCCTGAATGATGGCCAGAACAATCGTTTGCCATAGATCCATTAGGCGGCTTCCTGAGGAGGGTTGGGCAATACCGGTCGCTCAACGGCCCGGCAGTTTCTTCCAGGTAATTTCGTCCCTGACGTAGACAGGCGCGGCTTCCCAAGCGGGAACTTGCGCGCCTTCAGACCAGTCCGCCACCGCCAGGGAGGCGATATCGACAGCTTGCGGGTACCAGTCGGCGTAGGATTCTGCCACAGTCTCGACCAAGCTGGCAGGTAACTGGTTGACCAAGGTCCAGCCGGAACCAGCACCGACCCATCGATCAACATTTTCGGTAAGTAAGACCTTGTCGGGTGCGCACACCCTTTCTTCGGCGGATGCACGCAGCTGGCCACCCTGCACCCTGTAACAATTCCAGTAGACTTCGCCCATACGGGCGTCGAATGCCACGGCGATGCCGTCCCCCTCGCCGGCAACGCCGCGACGCACGGCCTGGGCGGCCACAGCTGCCAACGAAGAAACGGGCACCACCGGGAGATCCAGGCCATATGCCAAGCCCTGGACAACGCCCGTGGCGATACGCAAGCCGGTAAACGAGCCCGGGCCACGGCCGAAAGCCAAGGCATCGAGTTCAGTCAACGGGATGCCGCTCTCGGCAACCAGTTCGCGGACCATGGGTAACAGGTGCTGGGTGTGGCCCCGGGGCGAACGGATGGCGCGTTCAAATATGCCGCCGTCCGTCCAGAGGGCTGCGGAACAGCCCTCTGCGGTGGTATCCAATGCCAGGAGTTTCATGAAGGTGGCAATGCCCCGGAAATGCGTGGGTGGATCTTACTGAAGTTTCGACAGGATCTGGTCGCGGATGTCGTCCATGCTGCCAACCCCTTCAACGCGAACGTAGGTCGGCGCAGCTTCAGGTTCCTTCTGGGCCCAGTCCTGGTAATAGTGGACCAGGGGTGCGGTCTGCTGGTGATAGATCTTCAGACGGTTACGGACGGTTTCCTCGGAGTCGTCGGAGCGCTGAATCAATGGCTCGCCAGTTTCGTCGTCCTTGCCTTCCGTCTTCGGCGGATCGTACTTGACGTGGTAGATACGACCGCTGGCTTCATGTACGCGGCGTCCGGACAGGCGAGTGACGATTTCCTCATCGTCCACAGCGATTTCAACGACATAATCGATCACCACGCCTTCGTCCTTCAGGGCTTCGGCCTGGGGAATCGTGCGCGGGAAACCATCGAGCAGGAAACCATTCTTGCAATCGTCCGCCTTGATGCGGTCCTTGATCAGGGCGATGATGGTCTCGTCAGGCACCAGGCCACCAGAGGCCATGATTTCCTTGACCTCAAGCCCCAGCGGACTCTCGGCCTTGACCGCGGCACGCAGCATGTCGCCCGTGGAGATCTGGGGAATGTCGAACTTTCCGGTGATGAACTGAGCCTGGGTACCCTTACCTGCGCCCGGCGCGCCCAAAAGAATAATTCTCATAGTGCATATGCTCCCGTTTATCGTGAAATCGTTGTGCGGATCGGGAGGCGTTGCCTTCAACCGACTCTATCTCGCACGCCTCGCCTGCCGGCATATCCAGGCAAACGGGCTTTATTGTTCTTATCGCCAGCGCGCTCAATGGCGAGCCAGTCGTCATCCGAAACAGTCCAGGACTATGGCGCACTTCGCATACAACAAGGCCGACCTATGACTGGTTGAGCCCCAGGGGACGCTTACCGTATCACCCCAATGGGAACATTAGCTCCGGTCGTCGACGCTGCCAATGGTCCAAGGAACCTATTTCCGACAGCAGCTGAGACCCAGCTAGTAAAAGGATCGGGCATTATACGAAGTCAGGACAGGCATAGAAAGGGTACGAAGGTATCAGGCAGCGAGGGAGCGGGCCAGATCGTCGAGTTCCTCGGCCACGGCGTCGGTTATCTCCAGTAGCCGATCGACATCTGCGGGACCGAGCCCGAGGGATTCGGCGAGGGCTTCGGTATCGTCGGGATTGAATTCGTCACCGATACCCTTCTGTTTCAACAGCCCATTGGCCAACTGGACCATATGAACGTATTCGGCGTGGTCGCCTTCATACTCCATATGCTGGTGTACCCCGGCACTCTTGACCACTTCGTCAGGTAGCTGCCAGAGACGGTGCAGAATACCGCCGATCGGCCCGTGGCCGACAGAGAGGAATTCCTGACTGCCGCCGAACACCTGGCCTTCAAGCGCTCGCATACTCTGCTCCGGATTGGCTTCACGCAGGCGGTTGAGCTGGTCGAATTCGTCCGGGAAGAGGTGGCCGATCAACAGCAGGCCGAAGTTATGTAGCAGGCCACAAAGGTAAGCCAGCCCCTTGTCGGCATTGGTCAGCATGGCCATCTGTTGGCACAGGTGGGCGCAGTAGAGCGAGTGACGCCAGAACGCATCCATTCCGAGCATACCGTCACGCGGCACGTCAAATGCACGCACAGAGGCAATACCCATGGCAACGTGAGCTACGCGATCGAAGCCAAGGACCCGGGTTACAGCCTCCTGCACGGAGTTGATCTGGCCAGGGTAGTTGAATAGTGCCGAGCGGGCGTACCGCATAACCTGCGCTGTCAGGCTGGGATCGAATTCGATCAGGTCCGCCAACTCCTTCGCCGTCGCTTCCGGGTTGGCGGTCAGGCGCAGGATCTTTAGCGCCAGCGCCGGCATGGGAGGCAAGCGATAGAGTTTCTGCAAGCGGTGCGCGACTTCTTCGAGGGTTATCTCGCCACTGCTCCCAGCCTGGATATCGTGGGCCTCGTCGACGATGCTGATTCGCCCCTTGCGGGCGCCAGCGAGAGACAGGCGCAATGCTCGCCCGTCCAGGCGTAGCATGCTGTTGCTGGCCCCCGAAGCCATATAGGCCTGACGCATGGCCAGCACCGGCTCATCCACGACCACAGGCATATCGTAGGCCGCGCCGATCGGTGGATGGAAACCGGATTCACAGTCGGAGAACATGCGGTCGGCCTGGCGGGCGGTGAGCAATTGAAGCCGGCGGCCGGTGGCTTCCGAAACCGCATCAACATCCACGGCCGTGTGATAACCATGAACCGCCATCACGACACCATTGAGGTCGATCAACAGCGTGGCGCGAATCACGTCCTCCTGGGCAATACCTGCACTGGAAACAGCGACATCGAAGGTCGGCATTTCGTCATGCAGTACGGTTTCGTACACAACACCCTTGCGGTTGAGGAAAACCTCCAGTTTGGCTGATGCCGCCACTCAAACTACCTCTGTCATCCTGATAGATCCCGGGGCTACGCCTTCAACTGATTATGCGTAGCCCCAGCGTACAGCCTAACCGATTGCGCGCGGTTTCGGATACGGCGTGTACATTTTTTTACGGTGCAGCCAAATGCCGTTGCAATAGACCCTGGTCCTATCCGGATGACTCAGCCACGAATCGCCCTATCGGGATACTAGCCGGTGTTGCGCATGCCTGCAGCAATGCCGGCCATGGTGACCTTCAGTGCACGCTCCACAAGCTCTGGCACCTCCCCGCGATCTTCGCTTTCGCGGTCACGACGCAACAGTTCGGCCTGCAGATAGTGCAGCGGATCCGTGTACGGGTTACGAACGCGCAACGAATGGGCGAACACTGGCTCGTCCAGCAAGAGCTCGCCCTGTTGCTTGAGGTCTTTCACCTGTTGGATGCAGTCCGCCAGTCGCGACCGTAGATCCTCACCCAGGTGCCGCAATTCCGGCTCTACGAGTGTCTTCTCGTAGTAGCTGGCAATGCGCAGGTCCGACTTGGCCAGCACCATTTCCAGCATGTCGACATAGGTCTTGAAGAACGGCCAGCGCTCCATCATCTCGCGCAGCATGGGCACGTGGCCGGCTTCCGCTGCTTCTTTTAACGCCACGTCACTGCCGAGCCAGCTGGGCAGCATCATGCGCATCTGGGTCCAGGCAAAAATCCAGGGGATGGCGCGCAGGCTTTCCACGCCGCCGGTAGCCTTGCGCCGGGCAGGACGACTGCCCAGGGCCAGCTTACCCAACGCCTGCTCGGGCGTTGCCTGACGGAAATAGGTCACGAAATCCGGGTTCTCGCGAACCACTTGGCGATAGGCCTTCAGGGACCGTTCGGTCATCCAGTCCATCATGTCGCGCCATTCGTCCTGCGGGCCCGGTGGCGGTGCCAAGGTCGCCTCGATCACAGCCGTGGCATAGAGGGTCAGACTCTGTTCCGCCAGGCGCGGCAGGCCGAACTTGAATCGGATCATTTCGCCCTGTTCGGTAATGCGGAAACTGCCATTCACCGACCCCGGAGGCTGGGACAGGATCGCCCGATTGGCCGGCCCGCCACCCCGTCCGACGGTACCACCACGACCGTGGAACAAGGTCAGGTGAACACCGTGCTCCCGCGCCACCTCGGTCAACTGCTCCTGCGCCTGGTATTGCGCCCAGGCAGCCATCATCTGGCCAGCGTCCTTGGCGGAGTCCGAGTACCCGATCATCACCTCCTGACGGCCGGCGCAGTATTCCCGATACCAATCCACCTGGAACAGCGCGGTCATGGTGTCCGGCGCTCCACGCAGGTCGTCCAGGGTTTCGAACAGGGGCACGACACGCAGGGGACGGGACATGCCGGATTCGCGCAGCAGCAGGATCACGCTGAGCACGTCCGACGGCTGACTGGCCATGGATATCACGTATGAGCCCAGGGATTCAGGCGTCTGATCGGCGATCACGGCGCAGGTATCGAGCACCTCCTGAACATTGGCCGACGGTTCCCAATTCCGTGGGATCAGTGGACGACGACCCTGCAGTTCGTTTACCAGGAATTCCTCGCGCTGCTTTTCGCTCCAGGATTCATAATCGCCCAGACCCAGCTCGCTGACGATCTCACCCACAGCCTCGGCATGACGACCCGCCTCCTGGCGTATATCCAGCCGTACCAACGGAAGACCAAAGGTATGAGCCCGGCGGATAGTATCGAGCAGCAATCCATCGGCGATCGCATCCAGACCGCACTCAACCAGGGAGTCGTAGCAGAGCTGGAGCGGCGTAATCAGCTCCTCGTTCTCGAACAGGATATCGGTGTCATCGGCGGGTTCACCGTTGACGCAGGCTTCGGCCCAATCGCGGGTGCGCAGCAAACGTTCCCGCAGTTGGCCCAGCACGGCGCGATAGGGCTCTCGGGTCTCCCCGGCCGCTTCACGCAGGGCGTCGCTGGCCTCCCACATGGAAAGTTCGGCGCGCAGGGTCTGGATATCACGCAGGTAGAGATCGGCCGCCATCCAGCGACCTAGCCAGAACACTTCACGGGTAACTTCGTGGGTCACATTCGGGTTGCCATCCCTGTCACCCCCCATCCAGGACGCGAAGCGCAGGGGTGCGGCATCGATAGGTAGCCCACTCCCGGTCGCCTCGATCAGGGATTTATCGAGCCCCCGCAGGAACCGCGGTAGTGCCTGCCACAGGCTGTTCTCGATGACCGCAAACCCCCACTTGGCCTCGTCCACCGCCGTGGGCCGCTGGTAACGGATTTCGTCGGTGTGCCAGGCCTCGGCAATCAACTGGCGCAGACGACCGACGATTTCAGCGCGCTCTACCGGCAGCAGGTCGTCATGGTCGAGCTGGCCCAGACAGTTGGAGATTTCATCGTACTTGAGGATCAGTGTCCGACGGGTCACTTCCGTGGGATGGGCAGTGAGAACGAATTCGATACTGAGTTCGGTAACCCGACGATGCAGCTCTTCGGCCGGAATATCCTTGGCCAGCAGGCGGTCGAACACCTCGCCCAGGGACTCCACCATCACGTCTGCATGGTGCCCCTGCTTGCGGCGGATACCATGGTACTGTTCGGCCAGGTTCGCCAGGTTGAGAAACTGACTGAAAGCCCGTGTGACCGGCAGGAGCTGGTCATCACTGAGCTGACTGAGCAGGTTCACGAGTCGCTGGCCGGAGCCGCTCTCCTGGCGTCTGTCCGCCTTTGCTGCTGCCCTGACCTCCTCGATCAGGTCGAAACAGCCCTGTCCTGGATACTTGCGGATACTCTCGCCGAGGAGTTCCCCCAGCAGCCTGACATTATCTCTCAAATGCGGGTGCAGTTCGGTCATGAAGCCTTTCCATCGTTGATTCGACAAGTCCCTGAGGCAACCTCTGGATACGTCCTGGGTGGCCGGATGGTTCCGGGACGTATCCAGAGATACCTGAAAGGTGTTCCAACCCTACGGGTGTTCCAACCCTACGGGTGTTCAAACTCTCGGGTGTTCAACTCTCGGGTATTCAAAACTCGGGTATTCAAAAAAAGGTTTCCCAATATAACAGCCCGTTACCGGCTCATCATCACAGCCTGCTAAAATACCCCCATACCGCTTTCGATTGAAATCGACACGCCAAAGGTGTTTATTTTAGGCACATCCAAACCGAACCAATGGAAGGCGCCAAAACCGAGGAACATTTATGAAAGTGACAGATCTGCCCAAGCACTGGGAAGACAAGAAGGAAGACACCGACCGGCCACAAAGCTACACCCTGCGTCTGCCTCTGGAAGATGCGGCGCGTATTGCGGCGTTGGCAGAACTTTATCCGGACCGTAGTGAAACCGATATCCTGAATGACATGATCGGTGCGGCGCTGGACGACCTTACGCGACAAACACCGCTGAAAGGTAAGCTGGAATCGGTGAAGAAGTAGGGAGCGTCAAGTACCATGGGGGTCGCCGGGGAGGCGACCCGCCTGGGAAGCCAGCAGGGAGGCCGGCTTTTATGCTGAGAGCTGGTCCGAATCCGCTCAGGCCGCGGTTTCGAGTTGCCGCTCCTTGAGTTGCTGCATGTGCTTCTGGCTGAGGCTTACGAACCGTGGTGTCAGACCCGCATCCTCGTATATTTCAAAGCCATCCTCATCAAAGGCGACAACCTTGGAACCCTGCACGTAGGGAAAGCTGGTTTCCAGCTCATCCAGCGCTGCAGAGACCAGGTCACGGATCAGATCCTGGGGAGACTTCATCGGGTACAACTCAGCCAGCTTTTCCAGCCGAGCCAGATGCTGCTCGGAAAGAGCGACATCATAGCCGTCACGGGTCAGACGCCCCCGTGCATGCTTATCCCAATACCGCACCAGATCCTTGATCTTCATGTTCAACGCTCCCGCTTCGTTTGCTCGATCAAGACTGCGCCGGCACCTCGTGAGCCCCTTTGCAGCTAACTACCTGTATGAGCGTTGCGTCAGTCATACCACCGGCTGACGTAACGAATTTGAAACTAAAGTGTAGCTTAACGAACTTTCGCTTACTGCGTGATATCGTTACGGATTGTACCTATCGGTGAGCTTTTCGGCGCGGATTTTACAGGGATTTAATAGGGTCTTAATTTTCAGGACCAGAGGGGAACGTTCTTAGACACTCTAATTCTGGACCCCATTCTCCACCCCTTTCACCGACTGCCAGATCTCGTCCAGCTGGTCGAGAGTCTGAGCGTCAAACTCGCGCCCTTGTGATGCAAGCACCCGTTCGATGGCCCGAAACCGTGCATCGAATTTGCGATTCGTGCGTCGGAGCGCCTGCTCAGGATTAACCTTCAGGAAGCGTGCCAGATTGACACAGACGAACAACAGGTCACCCAGTTCATCTTCCAGCGCATCGCGATCGTCTGGATCCTGTAGCGCTTGCTGCCAGGCGGCCTTCAGCTCGTCGATTTCCTCATGCAGTTTGGCGAATACCGGTTCGATGTCGGGCCAGTCAAAACCGTGGTTAGCAGCCCGACGCTGCAGCTTCTCGGCACGGACCATAGCCGGCAGGGACGCGGCGATACCGTCGAGCCGGCTGTCTTCCGGAGCCTCGTCGGCCTCTGGCTTCATGGCGCGCTCTTCTGCTTTGATACGCTCCCAATTGGCCTTGATCTCAGCATCGCCGGGTCTGTTGTCAGGGTCGACCTTGCTCTCCAGCGTGCCTTCGGGAAACACATGAGGATGACGGCGGATCAGCTTACGAACGAGATGATCGACGACACCATCGAAATCGAAGTGGTCCGCTTCTTTACCCAACTGCCCATAGAAGATGACCTGGAACAGCAGGTCTCCCAATTCGTCCTTGAGATGCGGGTAGTCTGCCCGCTCGATCGCGTCGGCCACCTCGTGGGCCTCTTCGAGCGTATGGGGCACGATACTGCGAAAGTCCTGTTTGCAGTCCCAGGGGCAGCCGATGTCCGGGTCTCGCAGCCGCGCCATGAGGTACTTCAGATCATCTATCGTGTAGTTGTTTTCCATGTTGGCGTCGCTATTCCCCGTGTCATTGTCGGTCATGACCGTTTCCTGAATATGTGCTCTTTCGGGACCGCGTTGCTTACTGACTCCGCTTGCGCCTGACTTCGAGAATATTGGGCAGGCTGCGGATCTGGGCCAGCAGCTTGGCCAGCTGTTCCAAGCTCGATATCTCGACAGTAACCGCCATGGTTGCGGAGTTATCATCCTGGTTCGACAGCGTGTTCAACGCCAACACGTTACAACGGGACGATGCCAGCACGGTGGTAATATCCCGCAAGAGTCCTGACCGGTCGTAGGCCTCGATCTCGATATCGACGGGATAGACCGATTCCTGCCGGCCACCCCAACTGACCTCGATGATTCGGTTAGGCTCATACTCACGCAGATGCAGGAATGTCAGGCAGTCCAGTCGATGGACGGTAACACCGCGCCCCACCGTGATATAGCCACCAATGGCATCGCCAGGCAGCGGCTTGCAGCATTTCGCCACCTGGGTCTTGAGCTTGCCCACACCCTGTATCTGAATATCCCCGTCGGTATCGTAAGGCTGGGCTCTCGGCTTCTGGAGTTTAAGGTCCAACTGCCGCGTGTGGGGCTCAATCAACTGCTGGGCGATATTGGCTACATGGGTGGGACGCAGGTCACCAGCGCCGATTGCGGCGAACATGTCCTCGGCGTTCTGGTGGTTGACCTTATGTGCCAGCTCGTTGAGATCGACATCGTAGATCGACAGGCGTTTGAACTCGTCTTCCAGGATAGCGCGGCCGTCCACAATGTTGCGGTCACGATCCTGCTCCTTGAACCAGTGGGTCACTTTCGCCCGTGCCCGGGACGTCTGGATATAACCCAGGCTCGAATTGAGCCAGTCGCGACTGGGCGCGGGGTTGTTTGACGTCAGGATATGGACCTGATCGCCGGTTTTCAGCGGATAGGTCAAAGGCACGATGCGGCCGTTAACCTTGGCGCCGCGGCACGCATGGCCAACTTCGGTATGTACGCGATAGGCAAAGTCCACCGGCGTGGCAGCCTGGGGTAAATCCACCACGTGACCTTCGGGGGTAAAGACATAGACTCGATCCGGCGTAATGTCAGTCTTGAGCTGATCCACCAAGCCGGACAGGTCGCCCAGGTCTTCCTGCCATTCGAGTACCTGCCGTAGCCAGTTGATCTTGGCCTCGTAGCCCACCGACTTGTTGCTGGTATCCATGCCCTTGTAGAGCCAGTGAGCGCAGACGCCCAGTTCCGCTTCCTCATGCATGGCCTGGGTACGGATCTGAACTTCCATCACCTTGCCCTCGGGACCGATCACGGCCGTATGCAGGGACTGGTAACCGTTCTCCTTGGGGCTGGCAATGTAGTCATCGAATTCGTTTGGGATGTGGCGCCACAGACTGTGCACGATACCCAGCGCCGAGTAGCAATCACGCACGCTGGGTACCAGGATGCGGAATGCCCGCACGTCGTAGACCTGAGAGAAATCGATGCCTTTACGTCGCATCTTCCGCCAGATGCTGTAGATATGCTTGGCCCGACCGGTCAGTTCCGCCTCAATGCCGGCTGCGTCCAGGCCGGTCTTGAGCGCATCCAGGACACGCTTGATGTACTGGTCACGGTCGAGTCGCTTCTCGTCCAGCAACTTGGCAATTTTCTTGTAGGCGGATTCGTGCAGGTAGCGGAAGGATAGATCTTCCAACTCCCACTTGATGTGACCAATCCCGAGACGGTGCGCCAACGGCGCATAGATATCGAATACCTCCCGGGCTACACGCATGCGCTTTTCCGGCGGGGCGCTCTTCACGGCGCGAATGGCGCAGGTCCGCTCGGCCAGTTTGATCAGCGCAACACGAACGTCGTCGATCATCGTGACCAGCATCTTGCGGACGTTGTCCAGCTGGCCCTGGCTCTGGCCCAGTACGTTGCCTTTCAGGGGATGGTGGATCGAGGAAATCGCCGCCATCTGCTGCACGCCGTCGATCAGGTTGGCCACCTCGTCGCCGAAGTCCTTACGCACGTCCTCGATCAGAATGCGCTCTTCGCGTACGGCGCGGTATAGGATCGCCGCCACCAGCGAGGCCTGGTCAAGGTGCAGTTCCGCCAGCACCTGAGCCATTTCGATACCGGTACGAAAGCTGCTCGCGCCGGGCGCCCACAGCCGGTCGTCCCGCACGGCCTGAAGGTCGATAATAGCGGCCTTTTCGCAGGCCCGCCGAAACTGGTCGACATCTTCGAGAGTGGTCTTCGACTGGATCTGCCGGACCCAGCCCTCGATGTCCACCTGACCATCCGTGGTCACGGCGTAATCTTCACGAACCTTCACCATAACGGTTGAATTTCCTCTCTAACCTGCGCGCCGGAGAGACCCTCCCCGACACCGGTTATTGACGTTCAAACAAAGCCATCGATTCCACGTGGGTGGTATGGGGGAACATATCCATGACCCCGGCCTTCACCAGGCGATAGCCCTTGGCGACCAACACGCCCGCATCCCGGGCAAGCGTCGCGGGATTACACGACACGTAGACGATGCGGCGTGCCCCAAAGGCTGTCACGTATTCGCAGACCTCTTGGGCACCCGAGCGCGGCGGGTCGATCAGGATCTTGTCGAAACCTTCGGCCGCCCAGGACTCGGCGGTAAAATCCCCCTGCAGGTTGGCGCCGTGGAACCTGACATTGTCCAGCCCGTTGAGTTCCGCATTCTCTCGGCCGCGAACCACCATGGCCTCGTCTCCCTCCACGCCCACAACGGCGCCAGCGCGGCGCGATAGCGGCAACGTAAAGTTTCCCAGACCGCAGAACAGGTCCAACACCCGTTCGTTCTGCTGCGGATCCAGCCACGCCAAAGCCTGTGAGACCATGGCCTGGTTGATGTCGGCATTGACCTGGGTGAAGTCCATAGGGTGGAATTTCAGCGTCACGTCGAATTCATCCAGGTGATAACTCAGACGCTCGTCATCGGAGCCGCGGCTCTCGGGCCAGATCCGGTGCACGGTATCCGGTCCCTTGGGCTGCAGATAGATATGCAAATCATGCGCCTGACCGAACTGGATCAGTTTCTCCATATCCCCGCCGGACAGGCTTTCCATATTGCGGAACACCATCGCCGCAATGTCGTCGCCACAGGCCACTTCCACCTGGGCAATGGTGTTATAGGCTTCCATCCCATAGAGCAAGTCACGCAGCGCCGTAATGCGATCGCCAATCCGGGGATCCATCACCACGCAACGATCGATATCGGTCAGGAAGCTGTTGCGCTTCTCACGAAATCCGACCAGCACCGCATCGCGCTTGGGCACGAAGCGCACCCCCAGACGCGCCTTGCGGCGATAACCCAGCTCCGGTGAACGCATGGGCGTGACCCACTGCTCGGGCTCGATGCCCCCAAAATGGGCAAAATGCTCACGCAGGGTATTCTCCTTGAACGCGATCTGGGCATCCGGCGTCATGTGCTGCAGGCTGCAGCCGCCGCAGAGATCGGCAAACTCGCAGGGTGGATCGATGCGCTCGTCCGACGCCTTGAGTACGTCGAGGGCCCGTAGTTCGTCGAAGGTCTTGCGGCTGCCGACATACTTCGCCATGACGGTCTCGCCCGGCAGCGCACCGTCGACAAACTGGATCTTGCCGTCGCGGTGAGCAATGCCGCGGCCATCGTGGCTCAATTTTTCAATGTCGCAGCTTACCGGTTCGACAGGCAGCGCTTTTCTTTTTCGTCTCTTACTCATCAGGTATTCCGGTCTGGAGATGTATTCCCGCGACGCGGTTGCTCAGGCGCCGGGGAAAACCCCCGTCGACAGGTAGCGGTCGCCGCGGTCACAGATAATGGCGACGATTACAGCATTCTCAACCTGCCCGGATAACTTCAATGCAGCTGCAATGGCACCGCCGGACGATACGCCGCAGAAGATGCCCTCTTCCCGGGCCAGCGCCCGCATGGTGTCTTCCGACTCCTGCTGGTTGACGTCCAGCACCTGGTCGACGCGTGTTTCGTCATAGATTTTCGGCAGGTATTCCCTGGGCCAACGACGGATACCGGGAATAGCTGAGCCTTCGGACGGTTGCAGGCCAATAATGCGGATATCCGGATTGCGCTCCTTCAGATAGCGCGATACACCCATGATCGTACCGGTGGTACCCATGGAACTGACGAAATGGGTGATACGACCGCTGGTCTGCTCCCAAAGTTCCGGACCGGTGGTGCGGTAATGGGCCAGCGGATTGTCGCCATTGGCAAACTGGTCGAGTACCCGCCCCTTGCCTTCCTGCTCCATCTGGGCTGCCAGGTCGCGGGCGCCTTCCATACCCTGCTCCTTGCTCACGGTGACGATCTCCGCACCATAGGCCCGCATTGATGCCCGACGCTCTTCGCTCATATTCGCCGGCATGATCAGGACCATCCGATAACCCTTAATCGCCGCTGCCATCGCCAGGGCGATACCGGTGTTTCCGCTGGTGGCTTCGATTAGCGTGTCACCGGGCTTGATGTCGCCACGGCGCTCGGCTTCCTGGATCATGCTGATTGCCGGGCGATCCTTTACCGAGCCGGCCGGGTTATTGCCCTCGAGCTTCGCCAGGATCACGTTCGAAGTGTCGCCCGGCAAACGCTGCAGCCGAACCAACGGTGTATGGCCGACATAATCTTCAATGGTAGGAAAATGCATGGATGGACAGACTCCTGACAGCGGGCTTGGCAGAAAAACGCCCCGCCGATCTACCGGGCATTCTTCCAAGCTGTGTTACACTCTGAGGTCGCATCATACGCGCATAGTGAAAGGTATCCCAATAAAGCTTGTCGCTACCCAAATGCGATTGGGTTCTAAGGCAACCGAAACGTTATAAGCGTTGGTTCAGAAGCCCTCACAGGTACCTCTTTCACTGCAAGCCTTCCCGATCCTGTCGGGGTTCACGATTGCGATGGTATGGCGGGTTGCAGTAGCCGCCAATGATAATCAGGGACGACGCCCCGTACGCTTTCCAGGGAAGATGATCCAGTACGGGGCCTGCGGCAGAATCAGGAAGCGCACCATGCGACGCTGGGGCATTCGCAAGAAAGTCATTTTTGTCACACTGGTACCCACCATACTGACCACCCTGATCCTTGGGGTGTTCTTTACCCAAAGCTGGGTGGGCAACATCGAGCAGTTGCTCCATGATCGTGGTGAGTCCCTCTCCCGCCAACTCGCTGCGGCCTCTGAATACGGCATGTTTACCGGCAACCGCAGCCTGCTCAACAACCTGTCCAACGCACTGCTGGAAGAACAGGACGTCCGCTCAATCACCTTCTTCAATGCCCGCGGCGAGCGCCTGATCCATACCGGACCCAGCCTGTCGGATGAGATTGGCGAGGAAAACCTGACCTCCAACAAGACACTAACCCTGCCCAACGAGTCTAACTCCATCTTTATCGCACCGGTGTTCCTGCAGGACCTGATGGTCGACAGCATGCTGGAAATGGAATCGCGCCGGACGGCCCCCAGCGCCGTGGAGCCTATTGGCTGGGCGGTGGTCGAGATGTCCCACGTGCGTACGGACAAGGAGCGCTACAAGGCTTTGCTGATCAGCCTTTTGCTGATACTCGGCGGTATCGCCATGAATGTGCTGATCGCCCTGCGCATGAGCCGAAATGTGACGGACCCGATCTTCGAGCTGAACAACGCAGTCGCCAAGCTGAAGGAAGGCCGCCTGGACACCCGCGTGCACACCAACGCCGGCCCCGAGTTCGAACAACTGGAGTCAGGCCTTAACGCCATGGCCCAGGAGCTCAGCGAAGCCCAGGCGGAAATGCAGCAGAACATCGACCAGGCCACCGAGGACTTGCGGGAAACGCTTGAAACCATCGAGATCCAGAACATCGAGCTGGATCTGGCGCGGAAGGAGGCCTTGGAAGCCAGCCGCATCAAGTCGGAATTCCTGGCCAACATGTCCCACGAAATCCGCACACCGCTCAACGGAATTATCGGATTCACCGAACTCTTATTGAAGACGCCTGTCCCCCAGCAGCAGAGAGACCATCTCAACACCATCCGCAAGTCGTCGGAAATTCTGCTAACCATCATTAACGACATCCTCGATTTCTCCAAGATCGAGGCCGGCAAGCTGATACTCGACCGCGTGCCTTTCGCCCTGCGCGACACCATCGAAGATGTCATGGTGATGCTGGCACCGGCAGCACACGGCAAGAACCTGGACCTGGTACCGCTGATCTACAGTGACGTGCCGGATACGATATTGGGCGATCCGCTGCGCGTGAAGCAGGTCATCACCAACCTGGTCAACAATGCCATCAAGTTCACCCAGACCGGCGAAGTCGTTCTGCGCGCCAGCCTGGAAGAGGAGGACGCCGAGGGCTATCGCGTGGTCATACGCTTCAGCGTCAGCGACTCCGGCGTCGGCCTTTCCCGAGCCCAGCAGAAGTCCCTGTTCAACGCCTTCAGTCAGGCAGATGCCTCGACCGCGCGTCAATATGGCGGTACCGGGCTTGGGCTGGTAATTTCCAAACGACTGGTTGAGGAGATGGGCGGTCAGATCGGGTTGGAGAGCGAACTGGGCAAAGGCTCCACGTTCTGGTTTACCCTCTCCACCGAGGTCGCCCGCAATGCCGAGCCGCCCGCACCCCGGGACGGCCTCCAGCAGGAACGTGTGGTTTACCTCGAACAGCAAAAGACCACAGCACTGTCCGTCATCCATATGCTGCGGGATTGGGGCATGGACGTGGACGAAGCCAAATCCCCGGGTGATTTGCTTGAGAAGGTGGAGCAGGCCCAATATGAAAACCGTGGCTATGCCGTGGCCATGGTCGGCGTTACCCGACACCTGCTGCATTCCAGCCAGTACCGGGACCTGTTCCATACCCTGGAAGTGGAACGCGACTGCCGTAGCCTGATCCTGACACCCACGCTGGAAGATCAGGAAGGCCACCTCACCCAGCTTTCCAGCGGCCACATTGCCAAACCGGTTTGTCGCGACCGGCTTTACGACGAGCTCTTCATGCTGATCCATGGTTCCCCGGCCGCCGATCCAACACTGCCTGCAGTACAGGATACCGACGCAACGGCGCCGCGCTCCAGCGAAACACCCCGGGTGCTTGCGGTGGACGACAACGAGGCCAACCTGAAGCTGGTGCTGACGCTGCTGGCGGACTGCAAGGTACAGGCCGAAGGCGCCTCCAGTGGATTCGAGGCCCTGAGCAAGGCGCGCCAGACCCGTTTCGATCTGGTATTCATGGATCTGCAGATGCCGGGAATGGATGGCCTCGAGACCACCGAGCGCCTGCGCCACCTCGACGAACGCAGCCAGCCCATGCCGGTTATTGCACTGACAGCCCATGCCCTGTCCGAGGAAAAGGATCGCCTCCTGCGCCAGGGCTTCGATGGCTATTTGGCGAAGCCGGTCAGCAGCCAGCAACTGCTGGATACCCTCTACCGACACACCGGCTACCGCTACCAGGACGCAAGTCGACCCGAGCCGACCACCCGGCATGACGTGCGACAACGCAGCATCCGGCCTTCCAGCCGGGAAAAGCAGCTCCCCTGCGTCGACGTTGAAGAAGGCATCCGCCTCGCGGCCGGAAAGGCAGATCTGGCGGAGGAACTGTTCAGCATGCTGCTGGAACAGGTGGCGTTTGACCGGGAGAGCATCCGGAAATTGCTGGAACGCGGCGATGGCCAGGAGCTCCTGGAGCGCGTCCACAAACTGCATGGCGCGACGCGCTATTGCGGCGTGCCGGAACTCCGAAATATCTCCGAGCGCCTGGAGACGGCCATCAAGCGTGAAACTGACGACCAGGACGACCTGACCCACTCCCTGGTCTCAGCCATGGAGCGATTGCTGATCTGGGCTGAAGAAACCGAATGGCAGGCCATGTTCAGGCAACGGCAGGGCGAGACCCTCAGCGATTCCTGAACCGGCGGTCGAACTCCGGCTCATACTGCCTTACTCCTGGTGCGCCCGATCCAGGATCGCCCGCATATCCCGTACCGCTTCCTTAATTCCGGTAAAGAGTGCCCGGGCAATAATGGCGTGACCGATATTCAGCTCATTTATTCCAGGAATGGCCGCGACCCGCTCAGTATTATGGTAATGCAAACCGTGGCCAGCGTTGACGATCAAACCTTTCTTGCGAGCATACTCCACGCCATCGGCCACCTTCAGGAACGCGAGATCCACCTCGGCGGGGTTGTCCGCCTCCGCGTAGTGGCCGGTGTGGATCTCGATCACCGGTGCACCGCAACGCACTGCGGCATCGATCTGGTCCTTGTCCGCATCGATAAACAGTGACACTTCGGCGCCAATAGCCGCCAAGCGCTCACAAGCCTTGGCGACCTTTTCTTCCTGGCCGGCCACGTCGAGGCCACCTTCGGTGGTCAGCTCCTCACGCTTCTCCGGAACCAGACACACGCACTGGGGGCGCACTTGTTCGGCGAAGGCCAGCATGGCGTCGGTCACTGCCATTTCCAGGTTCATCTTGGTATTGAGCATCTCGCGCATCAACATCACGTCGCGATCCTGGATATGGCGACGGTCTTCCCGCGGGTGGATCGTGATTCCGTCCGCGCCGGCCTCCTCGGCAAGCAGGGCCGCCTGGACCGGATCGGGATAGCGGGTCCCCCGAGACTGGCGCAGGGTAGCCACGTGGTCAACGTTCACACCAAGCAGCACTCTAGGTTTCATCTTTATCTCCTCGCCAACGGGTAAACAGGGCGCGACTGTGTAACTCGCGCCCCTGAAGTAAATGATCTATCAATACGCGCATAACGCGCTTGGCCGTGCGCCGGGCATCCGGAGTATCCAGACGCTGGTCCGACAGCCCCAGCAGGACGTCGCCACGGAGCCCCTGCAAGAGACTATTGGGGCTCGACGTTTCAACCACGCCCTGCTCCGGATCATAGTAGTAGTGTTGGCCGGATAACACCGCGCGTCCGGAATCCGTGGCCATTCCCCAGTCGAACCCGTAACCGAGGGCTTCGACCAGCCTGGCCTCGAAACGACGCAATGTCGGCTCAAACTCGTGCGCCGAAGCCAGCTCGTCGAGGGTCTCGATGTATTGGGCAAACAGGGTCTGATGCGGCTCCTGAGGTGGCAGGAGTCGTTGCAACAACTCGTTCAGGTAGAGTCCGCAGTACAACCGTTCGGTGCGACTGAGATTGGGGCCAAGACGGCTCTCGGCGGAGGTCAGGGTTTTCAGGTCGGAACGCCCCTGCCAGGACAACAACATAGGCTGGAACGGCTGGAGCTGGGCTTTGAGCGGACTCTTGGGGCTATTCGCACCACGGGATATCACCGTCAGGCGGCCGTGGTTCAGGGTGAACAGGTCCACCATCAGACTGGTTTCGCGATAGTTGCGTCGATGGAGCACGTAGCCGGGCTCCTGTTCGACCCTGTCCGTCATTCCCCTCGCCCCAGCCGTTTAGGGTCTGTGCATATGGTGGGCGCCATTGCGAGATCAGAAATCGTTCATGCCCAGGCTTTTCAGCGCCCGGTCACTATCCGCCCACCCCTTTTTCACTTTGACCCAGAGACGCAGCATCACCTTGCTGTCGAATAACTTTTCCATGTCGATCCGCGCGTCCTGGCCAATCTGGCGAATGCGCTCGCCCTTGTCACCGATAATGATCTTCTTCTGCCCCTCACGCTCAACCAGGATCAATGCAGCGATATGCAGCGTCTTACCTTCCTGTTTGAACTCCTCGATCTCCACAGCCACGGAGTAGGGTAGCTCGGCGCCCAGTTGGCGGGTGATTTTCTCGCGGACGATTTCTGCCCCAAGGAAGCGCTGGGAGCGATCGGTGATCTGGTCGTCCGGATAGAAATGGACGCTAACGGGCAGCAGGCGATCCACCGCTTCTTCGAGCGGTGCGAGATTCTGGCCACGTAAGGCCGACAGCGGAATGATTTCGGTAAACTCGCGTTTCTGGGCCAGCGATTCCAGGTGCGGCAGCAGTGCTTCCCGCTTGGCCAGCTTGTCGACCTTGTTGACTGCCAGTATGACCGGCGCCTTCACCTGCTCGAGCTTCTGCAAAACCATATCGTCAGCAGTGGTCCAATGGTTCTGGTCGACCACGAAAACCACCACGTCGACATCGACCAGGGCTGACGAGGCTGCCCGGTTCATGTAACGATTGAGCGCCCGCGGCTCGTCCTCGTGCATGCCGGGCGTATCCACGTAGATGGCCTGCACGTCGCCACGGGTCTTGATGCCCAGTACCTGGTGACGCGTGGTCTGGGGCTTGCGCGAGGTAATACTGAGTTTCTGGCCGAGGATATGGTTCAGCAACGTGGACTTGCCGACATTCGGCCGTCCAACGATGGCAACGAAACCGCAACGGCTGTCCGGATTGTCCGGCTGGGTAGGATCTATCATCAATTAGTCTCCACGCCCAGTGACTTCAGGGCATTACGGGCGGCCTGCTGCTCGGCAACCCGGCGGCTGCCGCCGACGCCGGTTGTCTTGCGATCCAGGGAGGGCAACGCACATTCCACGTGAAAGGTCTGCGCATGGGCCTCACCCTCCACGGATATGACGTCATAACGTGGCAACGGATACTGGCGGGACTGCAAATATTCCTGCAGGCGGGTTTTTGGATCTTTCTGGGTATCCTGCAGATCCAGGCGCTCAAGGCGTTCGGTGAACCAGTCCAGCACCCGCGCCCGGCAGGTATGAAAATCGCTGTCGAGATAAATGGCGCCAATAACGGATTCGACGGCATCGGCGAGGATTGAATCGCGCCGGAAGCCACCGCTCTTCAGCTCTCCCGAACCCATCCGCAGGTAGTCGCCCAAATGGAACTCACGGCCGATCTCGGCCAGGGTTACGCCCTTGACCATACGCGCACGCAGGCGGCTGAGTTGGCCTTCCCGGGCATTCTCGAAATTGCGGTACAGATGCTCGGCGATCACCATGTTCACAATCGAGTCGCCCAGGAACTCCAGACGTTCGTTATTCTGGGTGCCATGGCTTCGGTGGGTCAGCGCAAGGGTCAACAGCTCCGGATTGCGGAACTGGTAGCCCAGGCGTTTCTGAAGCCGGCCAAGTTCGATCTCACTTACCCTCACTGGCCTCTCATCTCGTAGGCATGATTGAAGTGGACAACCGCGTCCACATTCTGGAACAGGTCGGTGCGCACCTCATACTCGAGGTTGATCAGCACCATTTCACCGTCTTTCTTGATCTCGATCTGCTTTTCGTCGAAGTTGTCGACGTTGTTCACGCTCAGGCGCTTACGGATCAGCGAGCGCACGTCCGTGGGTCGCAATTGCCCGAGATCCTCGGTCTTGTCCAGGCTTTCGATAGCTTCCTGGATGGTGATGTCATCAAGGTAGATAGGACCCAGCTTGATCGCCAGCGTAATCAGACTGCCGAAAAAGAGTACTGCGATGAGAATGCCCAGAGTGGAAGCGCCACGTTGGTTCTTCATGTTACTGCTCTCTTCTTTGCGTTATATCCCTGGACAGCCCGAAGACGGTCCTTACTCGATAAGCCCCACACGATCGAAGCTTGGAATCCAGTTGTCGCCCAGATGCATCCAGATGGCGAAGGCCTTGCCGACCACCAGCTCGTCCGGGACGGTGCCCCAGTAACGGCTGTCGTTGCTATTGTCGCGGTTGTCCCCCATGACGAAGTATTCGTGCTCGGGAATTCTCCACTGACCTTCACCGCCGGGATTGCCCGGTCCGAGATTATTCAGGATCTGGTGCTCGACGCCGCTGAGATTCTCCTGGAACAGCTGGACCGGCGGCAGTGTCGCGACAAAGTCCTTGGGCACTTCCTGTCCATTGATGTAGAGCGTGTGGTCACGATAGGTCACTGTGTCACCCGGCAACCCGATAACCCGTTTAATATAGTTGGTCTCGCCGTCCTTGGGATACTTGAACACCATGACATCGCCACGTTCGGGATTGCCGATGTCGGCAATTTTGGTACCGGCTACCGGCAGGCGCAAGCCGTAGGCGAACTTATTGACCAGGATGAAATCACCCACCTGAAGGGTGGGCAGCATGGAACCGGATGGAATCTGGAAGGGTTCGACCAGGAAGGAACGCAATACGAGAACAATCGCCAGTACCGGAAAAAAGGAGCGGCTCAGGTCGACCAGATAAGGTTCCTTCGGCTCCTCTTTTTCTTCGGCTGCGTCGCCCGCTACACCGGCTGTCGCCTGGGACGACTGCGAGAAGCGGGCTTCGCGACGCGCGCGCAGGAAGAGCCTGTCACCCAGCCAGATCAAACCAGTGGCAAACGTCAGGGTGACGAGGATCAGGGGAAAATCGATATCCATGCTTGGGTCCTAGTGCTCTATCGGTCTCAGTGCTCTGTCGGTCGTAGCGCTACCGCAATGTATATTGCCAACTTCGGTTGGTTTCCACGCGCAGAGCACTAATTATCGACGCGGAGTACGGCAAGAAACGCTTCCTGGGGCACCTCGACATTACCAAGCTGCTTCATGCGCTTTTTACCTTCT
The DNA here is from genome assembly GCF_036511935.1 of Marinobacter nanhaiticus D15-8W. NCBI lineage: Bacteria > Pseudomonadati > Pseudomonadota > Gammaproteobacteria > Pseudomonadales > Marinobacteraceae > Marinobacter > Marinobacter nanhaiticus. The sequence continues at coordinate 3,853,732 of NZ_AP028878.1, forward strand.
TTCTGTTTCTGCAACAGTTTCTTCTTCCGGCTTACGTCACCGCCATAGCATTTTGCCGTTACGTTCTTGCGCAGGGCCTTGACCGTCTGGCGGGCAATTACGTGGTTGCCGATAGCAGCCTGGATGGCGATATCGAACATTTGCCGCGGAATCAGCTCTTTCATCTTCTCGATGACGGCCCGCCCGCGATAATGGGCCTGTACGCGATGGACGATAAGCGCCAGGGCATCGACCCGTTCGGCGTTGATCAGTACATCGAGGCGCACCAGGTCCGCCGTCTGGAATCGCTTGAAATGATAGTCCAGCGAGGCGAAACCGCGACTGGCCGACTTGATCCTATCAAAGAAATCGAGAACCACTTCCGCCATCGGCAGCTCATAGGTCAACTGCACCTGGCTTGACAGGAACAGCATGTTCTTCTGCACGCCCCGCTTTTCTTCACACAGGGCGATGACGTTACCCAAGTGTTCCTGGGGCACCAGGATGTTGGCCTCGACGATCGGCTCGCGCATCTCCTCGATACTGCCCACGTCCGGCAGGCGTGAAGGGTTATCGACGTACACCGTCTCGTTCTGCTTGGTGACCACTTCGTATACGACGGTGGGCGCAGTGGTGATCAGGTCGATGTCGTATTCACGCTCCAGCCGCTCCTGGATAATCTCCATATGCAGCATGCCCAGGAAACCACACCGGAAACCGAAGCCCAGCGCGTCCGAGCTTTCAGGCTCGAAGAACAGGGAGGCGTCGTTGAGGGTGAGTTTCTCAAGCGCTTCGCGGAAGTCGTCGTAGTCGTCGGCGCTGACCGGGAACAGGCCGGCGTAGACCTGCGGCTTGACCTTCTTGAAGCCGGGAACCGGCGCCGTATCGGGGGTCTTCTGGTGGGTGATGGTATCGCCCACTGGCGCGCCATGGATGTCCTTGATGCCGGCGACCACGAAACCTACCTCGCCCGTACCGAGCACACCGGTCTCCGTCGGTTTCGGCGTAAAGATACCGACCTTGTCCGCAATCCAGGCCTTGCCCGTGGACTTGATCAGGATCTTGTCCCCTTTGCGTAGACTGCCCTGACGCACGCGAACCAGCGACACCACGCCCAGATAGTTGTCGAACCAGGAGTCGATAATCAGCGCCTGAAGAGCGCCATCGATATTGCCTTGAGGCGGCGGCACCAGCCGGATCAGTTCCTCCAGCACATCTTCCACGCCCATACCGTTCTTGGCACTGCAACGTACGGCGTTGGACGCTTCGATACCGATGATATCCTCGATTTCCTGCGCCACGCGCTCCGGCTCGGCCTGGGGCAGGTCCATCTTGTTGAGTACCGGAACAACCTCAAGCCCCTGCTCGATTGCGGTATAGCAGTTAGCCACCGACTGGGCCTCGACACCCTGCCCGGCGTCCACCACCAGCAGCGCGCCTTCACAGGCAAACAGCGAGCGGGAGACCTCGTAGGAAAAGTCGACGTGGCCCGGGGTGTCGATCATGTTGAGTTCGTACTCGATCCCGTCCTTCGCCTTGTAGCGCAGGGTGACGCTCTGGGCCTTGATGGTAATACCGCGTTCACGCTCCAGATCCATGGAATCCAGGACCTGCTCGGCCATTTCTCGGTCGGTCAGGCCGCCGCATACCTGGATGAAACGGTCTGCGAGGGTGGATTTTCCGTGATCGATGTGGGCGATGATGGAAAAGTTACGGATGTGGCTCAGGTCAGTCACAGAATCGGGTGTCTCACGTCAGAAAAATGTCCGGCGCGACCGGCCTGGGCCGGTGGCAGATAAAGGAAGGCTGATTTTACCGGTTAAGCGGGACTATTGCCATGATCCCGAGAGTCCCGTCGAGGTGGCCGATACCCTTGCCAGAAGCTGGTTTCGACAAGGGTATACAAAATATAACAACAGGCTCTATAGCGTTAACCGCTCTTCCTGGCGCAACAGGAAACCAATCAGGGCATCTTCGTCGAGCGGATAGCTGAACAGGTTGCCCTGGGCCTGGGCGCAGCCGGCAGCGCGAAGGAAGTTCAGTTGCTGGGGTGTTTCAACCCCTTCGGCAATGACGGTCAGGTGCAGCTTGTGCGCAAGGGCGATGACAGCCGACGTCACATCGGTAGCGGTCGCATTGTAGGGGATGTCGCGGATAAACTCATGGTCGATCTTCACCGCATTCAGCGGCAGCCGTTGCATCGCCGCCAGCGAGCAATTGCTGGCGCCAAAGTTGTCGAGGATCAGGTACACACCAATGTCATGCAGCGATCCGAGCAGGCGCTGGACGGTCTCCGGATCTTCGTTCAGCAGTTCCGAGGGCAGCTCGAGCTCCAATCGTTCCGGTGCCACGCCGGTTTCGGTAATCACCTGGCGGAACATCTCCAGGAATCGGGGATCGGTAATCTGCCGCGACGAGAGGTTGACGGACACGTGCAGGTTCTCGAACCCTGCCCGTTCCAGCGCCTGGATCTCGATACAGGCCTGGCGCAGGGCCATCTCCCCCAAACGCACGATCAGACCGGACTCTTCCGCCAGGCTGATGAACTGGTTGGCCGGAATCAAACCTCGCTCGGGATGCTGCCAGCGCAGGAACGCCTCCACTCCAAGAACCGTCTCCCGAGCCAGGTCGAACTTGGGCTGGTAATGCAACGTGAAGCTGTCCGACTCCAGCGCATTGGCGAGCTCCTCCTGCTGCAGCATGCGACGGGCGGCCTGAATGTTCATCGCCGGCGTAAAGAACTGCGCATTGTTGCGCCCCATCTCCTTCGCCCGGTACATGGCGAGATCGGCGTATTTCATCAGGGAGGTGGCGTCCTCACTGTCGTCGGGAATCATCGCCAGACCGATACTGACCGTCACACCGACTTCATGCTCACCCAGACGGATGCGCTGACACAGTCGGCGCAGGATATTTTCTGCCACGGTGGCCGCCGCGTCGGAGCCGGTAACTTCCGACAACAGCACAACGAATTCGTCGCCGCCCAGCCGGGCGACCGAATCCTCCTCCCGTACGCACCCCTGCAGCCAGCCTGCAACCGTACTCAGCAACTCGTCGCCGACGTCGTGGCCCAGGGTATCGTTGATCCGCTTGAAACCGTCCAGATCGAGGAACATCAGGGCTGCGGATTTGCCGCTACGCTTGCAGCGACGAATAACGTGTTCCAAACGGTCGCGAAACAACTGGCGGTTGGCCAGTCCGGTCAAAGGGTCGTAAAACGCCAGGCGATGCAGTTCAGACTGGGCCGCCTTTAGCTCGGTGAGGTCGCGCAGACTCAATACCACACCGTTAACCCCCGGCACGTCGATCATCGCAGTGTACGTGCCCTCCATATTGCGCCAGCCGCCTTCGGCATCTCGAATACGGGCGTGCACCACCGGCAGTGCCCTGCCCGGCTCGGTCAACGCCTGTTCGAAACACTGCTGCAACTGTGGCCAGTCATCCGGGTGGACCTGTTGTTCAAGCGTAAGTTCGGAGACCCGGGTTGGGTCGAATCCGAGTATTGTTTCCGATGAAGGACTGACGTAGTTGAGCCGTCCCCTACGGTCGAGGATTAGCGTGACGTTGCTCGCACCCTCGGTAATGGCCCGGTATCGACCGGCATTGATCTGGGCCAACAGGCGCGAGCGCACCATGACCAACGCGAAAGCGAACAGCAGGACGCTGATGATCAGACCGGCCACCGCCACAATCAGCGGCCGCGGGTCGGACGCCAGGTAATCGAAGGCCGGTGTGGTGCGGGTCTGGAGCAGCCAGGTACGGCCGCCATGCCGGACCTTCTGGCTCATCTCGAAGGTGTACTCGTTCTCCAGGGAGCCCAGGTTGGAGCCGTACATGAGCGCGTCTTCCACGGGAACGTCACTGTCGTAGATACGCACGTCCAGAAATGGCGAAATCAGCCCAACGATGCCATCCATCAGATTGTTCATACGGAAGGCGCTGAAGACAAAGCCCCGTAGCCGCATACGGCGCTCTTCCAGGATCTGGGGAACCTTGTCGCCCTCGTACACCGGGAAGTACATGAGGAAACCGGCCTGTTCATCGTCCACCTGCTCCTGCACCAGCACAACTTTGCCGGTCATCGTGGCCTCGCCGGTATCCCGGGCCCGCTCCATGGCAATGCGGTGTGCCGGATCACCAAAGGCGTCGTAGCCGTAGGCCCGTTTATTGCGCTGGGTACTGGGTTCGAGAAAAACGATGGGATGGTATTCGGCCCTTACCCCGGCCGGATTGACGAGGTAGTCCGGCAGGCCCTGTTCGCGAATGCGCTCGACGAACTCCACTACTTCGTCGCCGTCCACGCGGGCGGTAAAGCCGATGCCCTGGATACCGGGATAGTACCGATTGATGTCCAGCTTATTGACATAAAGGCGCCAGTCGTCCCGCCCCACCAGGTCCGCGACGGCGAACAGGCCGGCGCTGCCGGCCAGCACCTGCTCGTAGTTCAGCAAACGCTCCTCGATGGCGGTCTTGAGCTGGAGGGATTGAGTTTCGAACCGCGCTTCGGTTCGGTCGTCAACGAGAATGATCGAAAAGCGCCAGGCCCCTACCGTCAACGCCAACGAGATGATGAGCACAAGCCACGCCACTCGCGAGGGGCGCTGGCGGGCCAGCTGCCCAATAGTCAGGTCCTTTGCCATCGATACAATCCATAGAGCCGGTGGAACGGGCGGCAACCACATACCACCCCAAAACAGGCCAGCCGCAACGAAATTGCGGCGGTTCGTTCAATAATTAAGCGGCAAAGTATAGCAAAAACCCGTAGTAGAACTATCCACTACGGGTTCGCAATGAGACTAAATGCAAATACCGGGCAGGAGGTGCCCGGTATTTCTTTTCGCTCCAGCTACTCTTCGGTCTTGATCACCAGGAAGGTTGATTGACCGTCACGCATCACCAGCACAGGAACGGCCTTACCTTTGGGCAGGTTTGAGGCGATACGCTGGAAGTCATCGATTGAATTCACGGTTTCGTTATTAAGCTTGCGAATCACATCGTTGGGACGAATACCGGCATCCAGTGCCGGCCCCGGCCCCACATTACGCACCCGCACGCCATTCTCGATGCCCAACTGCTCGCGCTGCTCGTCAGTCAGGTTGACCACGGACAGACCCAATGGACCGGCAGTGGGCGACGGCTCGGCAGGCTGATCCTCACGAGCCATGCGATCTTCCGGCAGTTCGCCGATCTTTACGTCCAGTTCCACCTCGTCGCCGTTGCGAAGCACCAGCAGTTCAGCGGTTTCGTTGATCTTGGTGCGACCGACCATCGGCGGTAAATCGGAGGACAGATTGATCGACTGCCCCTCATACTCGAGGATAATATCGCCCGGCTGCAGCCCAGCGGCCTCGGCCGGCGAGTCCGGCAGGACTTCGGCCACCAGGGCACCACGAGGACGGTTCAGGCCAAACGATTCGGCCAGGTCACGATTGACCTCCTGGATAAGCACGCCCAACCAGCCGCGTGAAACGAAGCCCTGATCGCGAATCTGGTCGAATACGTTCATGGCGACGTCGATGGGGATGGCAAAGGAAACCCCCATGAAGCCCCCTGAACGGGTATAGATCTGGGAGTTAATACCGACCACTTCGCCCTCCAGGTTGAACAAAGGGCCTCCGGAATTACCCGGGTTGATCGCCACGTCCGTCTGGATAAAGGGAACATAGTTCTCCGATGGCAGCGAACGGCCAATGGCGCTGACGATACCCGCCGTCACCGTGTAGTCGAAACCGAATGGCGAGCCGATGGCAAACACCCACTCACCCTGTTCGAGTTCGCTGGATTTACCCATTTTTACTACGGGTAGATCCTGGGCATTGATCTTAAGTACGGCCAGGTCGGAGCGGGGATCGGTGCCCACCACGCGCGCCGCCAGCTCGCGACGGTCGCTCAGGCGGACGATGACTTCGTCAGCCCCTTCAACCACGTGATTATTGGTCAGGACATAACCGTCGTCGGACACGATGAAACCGGAGCCCATGGAGTGAAGCGGCTGCTGACGCCCGGGCTGTCCACCACCGAATGGCGAATTCGGCCCTTCGAAGAAGCGACGGAAGAAATCCGGCATCTGGTCGAGTTGGTCCTGGTCAAACCGCGAGGACCCCTGCGCCGGGGGCGCCTGTGTCGTACTGATGTTAACCACCGCAGACGTATTTTCCTTGACGAGCCCCGTGAAGTCGGGAAGCTCCGCTTGGGCGCGTGCCGAGATCACCATCATTAAAGCCAGAATGGGTGCAAACCAGACACTCAGGTTCTTTGTGGGCATACCTCACTCCGAAGTTGTTGGAATACGCGGTTGGTTGTGCTGCTGAACATTCGGCTTGCTAATACAGGACTCGGCTGACAGCAACAAACACGTGTATTCTGTGTGCATATTAGAGCATTTCAAATTAAGGAAATGTTAGGGCCCAGAATTCAGGCCGGATTCCCATCCATCAAGGATTTAACGCGCCGGGATCCCGTATGAACAGAGGCTCCGGCGCCACATGACGCAGATCAATCCGAAGCAACACAGGGCGTAGGTAATCCGCCTGTCCCCGACCACCGGAAACCACCTTGAGCGTGACGAAACCAGCCGTGAGACCTAGGCCTCCGCTGGCGATGGCCGCCAGGTCCAGCCCTGGCCAAAGACCAGCACCCACCAGGGCGCCAACCAGCAACCCGAGCAGTGGCAGGGCATATACCAGCAGCGATGCCCGCAACAGCTGGGACTCTTCGATACCCAGCACAACATGGTCACCGACGCCAGCACCGCAGGTATTGCGTACCCTGACCTGGTTGGCCCGCCCGTCGGTGATACTCGCCAAGGCGCCCTGACCACATCCCTTGCGCGCACTGCAACTGCCACAGGAACTCTGGCGTATAGTCTGGACCCAGACCTCATCGCCTTCGAGGGCAACCACTGTTCCGCTTTCCTCGATCATGTCGGACACCTCATGGCCCCAGCCTGCAACTAGAGCTCACTACCCGAAGCCGCGGAGGAGGCTTCGATGGTGACTGACTCTGCCACCTTCATTGCCGTATGCGGCGGTATTTCGCCTACGACAGTAATCAGGTGGCGTTGGTCACCAGCCGTCAATTTGCGCAGGAAGATCGTCGTCGCGCCGATGCGGGAAACACCGGTTGGCATATCCATTTCACCTACCGGTGAGACGAACACCGAAAACGAAGCCAAACCATCGGAAAACGCTTTCACCTGGCCGTCCTTCCCTTTCGGAGACGGTGTGGCGCGGAAACCGTCAGGATGCCAGCCCAGTTGCCACCCCACCTGTGGATGAACCTCTGGACGCGGCTCCGGGCTATCAAGAGTAATCTTACGAGCCTTTTCTGAGTCGGGAATCCGGAACTCGCTGTCCGGGATGTCGCTGGTAAGCTCCAGCATGGTGAACTGGAAACGTTCGAGCACTTGCTCTTCGTTGGTCAGCACCTGACTCTTCACTAACAGACCCGACGTCTTTTCCAGCCAAAGACGATAGTGATAGCGATGAATGTCCTTTGGATTGAGGGCGATAACCACCGCCTCATGCCCTGCTACCCGATCATCATCCAGCATCCTTGCCGCGTACCAACGACGAAAGGGAGCCAGCTTGTCGGCGAAGGCTTCTGAGAAAGGGCCCGAGGGCAATACGGCATCCAGTTGAATGCGGCCGTGAGTGGGCAACACGCAAAATACGCGGCCACCCCGGCGGATTATCTCGCCCTGATCGCCATCCTGGATCACCAGCCGTTCCTGCACTTCGCCATTATCGTAACGATGGACAATGCGCATGGAACTGACCTGCTCACCCCGACTGTAGACAAACACACCCTTGTAGCTGGTGGAGTTCAGGGCGGGGCCCAAACGCTCAAGCCAGCTTTCAGCCGTCGTGGAGGCCTGCTCGGCCTGGGTGGCAGCGGTAAACAGAAAAAGCAGTAGTACCAGGCATGCACGCATCGCTGCGGAACGCGCCCGGGTATTGAAGCACATAGACATCAGTCTTCGACCCGACTAACGAACCCCGGTGGATGCACTGGCGACACGAGCGTACCCCATGGTTCCATAGCCCATACCTACACTATTGTTTTGTGCATGTTCCAGTAGATAACGACTCATTTGTTCGCGCTGTTCCTCATCAAGGCCCTGCAAGGCAATCTCCGGCACGGCACCCATGGCCGGATCGACCTGCCCGGCCTGTCCAGTAACGCCTGCCGCCAATGCCGTTTCTCCATCACCCGTTGGAACACCCCACTGGGCACCGGCACCAAAGCCAACCAGTAGCGCCAACGATACGGCGGCAACCGCAGACCAACGCATGGATCGACGGGCCGTCGTATTGCGGACCGGTACGTCCGACAACTGTGCCCGGGCCGGAGCATCGTCCAGCTCTGCCCGCACGGCTGCACTGACGTCTACCGTGGCGAGATCACGACGCTCGTCATGCATCAGGCTGCGTAACTGCTGCCACCGATGCCACTGCCCCCGCACTTCGGATTTACTGGCCTGGGATAACACACGACGTACCGCGAGCTCATCAGCCTGGTCATCCATCATGGCAGACAGCGTCTCTTTCAGACGTTCATCCATCGCGCTTGCACCTCAAGAAAACGATCAACATCTCAACTAAAACTCCGGACCGATCAACTCAGTCCATATCCATCAACGGGGCGAGTTCGCGATCCACTGCGTCCCGCGCCCGGAAAATACGGGAGCGCACGGTTCCGATCGGGCACTCCAGGATACGGGCAATATCTTCGTAGCTCAGCCCTTCGTATTCCCTCAACAGAAGGGCTGATCGCAATTCCTCGGGCAATCCGGCAATGGCACGCTGCATAACCTCATACATCTCTTCGCGCTGCAGCAATTTCTCCGGCGTGGCAACATCCCGCAGCCAGTCGCCGGAATCCAGACGCTCCGCTTCTTCCGCTTCCATACTGCCCTTCGGGCGGCGGCCGCGGGACTCCAGGAAATTCTTGGCGGTATTGACCGCAATACGGTATAGCCAGGTGTAGAAGGCGCTGTCACCGCGAAAACGTTCGATGGCACGGTAAGCCTTGACGAAGGTTTCCTGGGTCAGGTCGAGGATATCCTGGGAATCACTGGTATAACGGCTGATGATGGAGGCCACCCGCGACTGATACTTGAGCACAAGGAAGTCGAAGGCGGATTTGTCTCCACGCTTGACGCGCTGAACGAGCTGCTTGTCCGTCTGGCTCTCACTGGGAGCCTGCGGCGCGTTGTCTGTCACCGATGTCATCGCCGTTTGGCTGCCTGCTTTTGGGCGCTCTGCCAGAGAAGCCACCTGAGGCCTGTTCTGGATATCGTCATCACCCTTCCGACTATGTGCGACGGCCCGGCTCTCTGCAATGGCCGAAGTTGGCATTCTGGAAAACGTCATGCTGCAGTCCCATTTGCGCGTATTCTTATCCGGGCAGATACCCGTCCCGCCTTGGTGCCCCGCCCCGGTACTGATGGGCCGAAACCTAGATGTTGAGGGGCCGGAACCCGTGTGGCCAAATAGACAGCAGCCGTAAAGTTTAGTTCAATAGCGCCCACATTATGGCCTGCGATAACGAACAGATGCCACAGTCTCACCAATATGATGTCCTCATTATCGGCAGCGGTGCCGCCGGCCTGGCCGTCGCCCTCAACCTGCCCTCGCACCTGAAAGTCGCCGTGATCAGCAAGGGCGAACTCTCCAGCGGCTCCACCCTGTGGGCCCAGGGTGGGATCGCCGCGGTGCTGGATTCCGAGGACAGCATCGAGGCCCACATCCAGGACACGCTCGATGCCGGTGCCGACTTGTGCCACGAAGATGCCGTGCGCTTTACCGTCGAACATAGCCGTGAAAGCATCGAATGGCTGATCGATAAAGGCGTCGCCTTCACCCGGGACGAGGAGCACAACTATCACCTGACCCGCGAGGGTGGCCATAGCCGCCGGCGCATCATCCACGCCGCCGACGCCACCGGCCAGGCGGTCTCCCACACGTTAAGCGACCAGGCCCGCGCCTGCCCCAACGTGGATATCATGGAGCATCGCGTGGCCGTGGACCTGATTACCCACCGCAAGCTGGCGCTTCCAGGCAACCGTTGCGTCGGCGCTTATGTGCTGAATCTTGACGACAGTCATGTGGAACTCTTCAGCGCCCGCTTTGTAGTGATCGCCACGGGCGGCGCGAGCAAGGCTTACCGCTATACCAGCAACCCCGATGGCGCTTCGGGCGATGGTATCGCCATGGCGTGGCGCGCCGGGTGCCGGGTGGCAAACATGGAATTCAACCAGTTCCATCCCACCTGCATGTACCACCCGCACGCCAAGTCGTTCCTGATCACCGAGGCTGTTCGAGGTGAAGGTGGACAGCTACTGCTGCCGGACGGTTCGTCCTTTATGGAACGCTTTGATCCGAGAGGCGAACTGGCGCCACGGGACATTGTCGCGCGGGCGATCGACCACGAGATGAAACGCCTGGGGGCGGATCATCTCTATCTGGACATCAGCCACAAGCCGGCGGACTTCATCAAGACCCACTTCCCCACGATCTACGAGAAGTGCCTCGACTTCGGTGTGGACATGACCCGCGACCCTATCCCGGTGGTGCCCGCGGCTCATTACACCTGCGGTGGCGTAATGACCGACAATCGCGCCCGCACTGACGTCAACCAGCTGTATGTCGTGGGCGAGGCTGCATTTACCGGCCTGCATGGCGCCAACCGCATGGCCAGCAACTCCCTGCTGGAATGCCTGGTGTACGGTCGCGCGGCGGCTGAAGACATTGCACGCTATGACGCCGACATTCCTCCCCCGCCGGAGGCACCTGCCTGGGACGAATCACAGGTGCGCGATTCCGATGAGGATGTGGTGATCTCCCACAATTGGGATGAGCTACGACACTTCATGTGGGACTACGTCGGCATCGTGAGGACCACCAAGCGCCTGCAGCGGGCCAAGCACCGTGTGGACTTGCTATCGCGGGAAATTGGCGAGTTCTACAATAATTACCGGGTCTCCAACGACCTGCTGGAGCTGCGCAACCTGGTCACCGTCTCCGACCTGATCATCTGCTCGGCCCTGCAACGGCGGGAAAGCCGGGGGCTGCACTATACGCTGGATTACCCAGGCCTGCTGCACGAAGCCAGGGATACAATCCTGACGCCGACGACATTTCGCTCGATCGCCCCCTAAGTGATCGAGCCTCTATATCCAAACGCTCGGCACCCGGTAGTTCGGTGCCCAGAAGTCCTGTATTCAGAGGTTAACCTTCCAGAGGCTCAATAATGCAACACGATGTCGAATACAAGCGCCTGTACTGGCATAGCCGCCGCGGCATGCTGGAGCTGGACGTCCTGCTGATCCCCTTTCTCGAGGAAGTCTATCCGAGCCTGCCAGACGATGATAAGGCGCGCTACCGCAAACTGATCGACTGCGAGGACACCGAGATCTACCAGTGGTTCATGCAGCGTGAACGACCGCAGGACGAAAACCTGCAGGTCATCGTCGACATGATCCTCAAGCGTGTCCAGCCGGATTGACCTGAGACTCCAACCCTGCCGGCCGCTGGCCGTCCTCCTATCCAGTGGCTGGTTGATGTTGGCGTTGGGCCTGACTCTGGCAGCCGACCGGATATCGCCGTGGCTGTTGGCGGTGCTGCCTCTGCTGGCCTTCGCGGGTTGGCACACGGTCCGGCACCGGGCCACGCTGAATGGACGTCGTGCAGTCCGGGCTATCCACGTCGACCGGGATACTTTATGGGTCGAGACAACTGGCAACGATACCGAGCCCGTTCGTGTCGGTGGCAATAGTCGCCTCTTCAGTCATCTCGCGCTCTTGAAACTTTATCCAGCGGACACCACTAACAACGCATATACCGTTATCCTGATCGACACGTTCCTGATCCGGAACGTCGATAGCGAAGCTTTCAGACGACTGCGCGTCTGGCTCCGTTTCGCAAGGAGCCCACATCAGGATAAAACGACTTCCCCGCTGTGACAGGAGACAGGCATGTCCGATACCGCCACGCCAACTGAAAGCACCTCCACCACAGGTACCGCGCATCTCGCCTCCGCCAATCGACCGAAAGCGGCCATCGCACGGGTCGAGAGTGCCCGGCTGTATCGCGTCGGAGGCAAGGACCCGCACAAGTTCCTGCACGGGCAACTGAGCCAGAGCCTGGACGACGTCAAACCGGATAAGTCCCGTCGGGCCGCCGCCTGTAACCCCAAGGGGCGTGCCTACGCACTTCCGCTGCTGGCCGACTACGAGGGCGATATCGTCCTGCGCCTGCCACGGCGTATCGCCGACGAAGTTACCAGCCAGCTCAATAAGTTCCTGATGCTATTCCGGGGCACGGATATGAAGCCTCTGGAGCAGGCCCATCTTTACGGGTTCTGGGGTGAAGCAACGGCAGAGGCCCTGCTTCCCGAGGCAATGGAACTCAAGCTCCCGGGCGATTCGATAACCCTGGCGGGCGGCAAGCTGATTCGCGTGCAGGACACCGCCGAGGGCGTTGCCCGTTATGAATACTGGCAGATCGACGACAGTGCGCCCATTCCCGAAGGCGCCGAAGCCACAGAGGCCGATTGGGCTGCCTCGGAAATCAGCGCTGGCCTGGCAGAGCTTTCACCATCAACGATGTCCGAGTACGTTCCCCAGATGCTCAACCTGCAGCACGTGGATGGCATTCATTTCAAGAAAGGCTGCTATACCGGCCAGGAAGTCATTGCGCGCATGCATTACCTGGGTCAACTCAAGAAAAGCATCTTCCGGCTCTCGCTTCCGTCTGAGCGTCCGGTTGAAGTAGGGACCCAGATAATCGCCAACGATAAGGCTGTTGGCGAGGTGATCAATAGCGTCGGCTTCGATGACGGCCATCAGGAGATCCTGGCCGTCGTCAAACACGCCGCGTTATCGACTCCGGACTGGCATCTAGAGGGCTTCGACCCCTCTCTCGAACGTCTGCCACTACCTTACAAGGTGCCCGAACAAGAGGCAGCTGGTAACTGAACGCTCACTTCAGATACGTTTTGTGACGGGCGAATCCGCGTAAATTTGCTATAAATGGGGTGCAGCGGGCATATCCTGCTGGTTTTGCACCAGTTATTTGTATGCCAAATGCCCGTTTTTATACCGGTGACTGTTAGCCAGTCACTGCGTGTTTCGCCAGTTACTTTTGTCGGACGGAATATCCCAGTTATGGCCACCATCTCGGATACCTTGAAACAAGACATTACCGCAGCCATCGAAAGCGACAAGCTAGTGCTGCCCACTCTGCCGGAGGCAGCGCTACAGGTTCGTGAGATCGCTGAATCCGAGGACTCCTCCATCCAGGACCTGGTCAAGGTCATCAGTACCGACACCGCGCTGTCCGCGCGCCTGATCCGGGTGTGCAACAGCCCGCTGTTCCGCGGTGCCCGCCAGATCGAAAACCTCACCATGGCGGTCAGCCGCCTGGGCATGGCATACACCAGCAACCTGGCGATGGGTCTGGCTATGGAACAGATGTTCCAGGCGACCTCCGACATGATCGACAGACGCCTGCGTGCCACCTGGCAGACCAGCACCGAAGTGGCCGGCATCTGCCACGTGCTGGCCCAGCACTACACGAAGCTCAAGCCGGACCAGGCGACCTTGGCCGGCCTGGTACATCTGATCGGCGTGCTGCCGATCCTGCGCTACGTGGAAGACAACGATATCCAGATCAGCAGTATCATGCTGGACAAGGTGATCGACGAACTGCATGCCGATATCGGGATGAAGATCCTGAAGAGATGGGACTTCCCGGCTGAACTGCAACAAGTCCCGGCGGACTTCACCGACTTCACGCGCGTGGTGCCCAAGGCGGACTATGCAGATTTGGTGATGGTCGCCAACCTGCAACTGGTAGCCGGTACCGAGCATCCGTTCACCGAGGTCGACTGGAACACCATTCCGGCCTTCGATCGACTGGGGCTGGATCCGAATATCGACATGAGCCAGGAAGAAGACCTGAATGCGGAGATGGAAGCAGCGATGGCCCTTCTCCAATAACAGGCTGACGGAGCGGCGGACATCTAATGCAGGCTGCTCCGGAACACCTGTCCAGCACGGAACATTCCTGAAAGAGAAAGGCCGGTTTACCGGCCTTTCTTGTATCTGGATATCAGCTCTTCCCGGGACGGCAACTGCCAGTCGATTGGCGGTCGGCCTTTCTGCGTCAGCCAGTCATTCGCCTGCAGGAAGTGCCCGCACCCAAAGAAGCCGCGATGGGCGCTGAGCGGTGATGGATGCGGCCCCTGCAAAACCAGGTGGCGGTTGCGATCGATAATGCGGCCTTTTTTCTGCGCGTAGCTACCCCACAGCAGGAAAACGACATTTTCGCGTTCTTCGTTGATGAGCTCGATCACTTGGTCGGTGAAATGCTCCCAACCTTTCCCCTGATGGGCTCCAGCCTGACCTTGCACTACCGTCAGCACAGCATTGAGTAGCAGTACCCCCTGGTCTGCCCAGGGCTGGAGGCAACCGTGATCGGGAGGCTGGATACCCAGCTCGGATTCGATTTCCTTGAAAATATTCACCAGCGACGGCGGCGTGCGGACATCGGGGCGTACGCTGAAGCAAAGACCGTGAGCCTGTCCCGGGCCATGGTATGGATCCTGACCCAGGATCACCACCCGGACCCTGTCGAATGGCGTCGAGTTCAAGGCATTGAAGCAATGGTGGCGGGCAGGATAAAGCACCTTGCCCGCTTTTTCCTCCTCGGCAAGAAAAGCACCGAGGGTTTGCATGTATGGCTTCTCGAACTCGCCGTCGAGACGCTCCAGCCATCCACGACCGGGCTTGAGCTCCTGACGCAGCGCTTCCGTGGCCGGGTGCATGACACTCAGCCCTTTTCCGGACGCATGGCTGGGAACAGGATCACGTCCCGGATGGACGGTGAGTCGGTCAGCAGCATCGCCAGACGATCAATGCCGATGCCCTCGCCCGCCGTAGGCGGCAGACCGTATTCCAGTGCGGTGACGTAATCTTCGTCATAGAACATCGCCTCGTCATCGCCGGCTTCTTTCTCGGCAACCTGCTCACGGAAACGTTCGGCCTGGTCTTCGGCATCGTTAAGCTCGGAGAATCCATTGGCGATCTCGCGGCCACCGACAAAGAACTCGAAACGCTCGGTGACGAACGGATCGGCATCTTTGCGCCGGGCCAGCGGGGACACTTCCGTCGGGTACTCAGTGATGAAGGTCGGCTGCATCAGGCGATGTTCGACCGTCTTCTCGAAGATCTCGATCTGCACCTTACCCAACCCCCAACCTTCCTTCAGCGGAATGCCCATGCCTTCGGCGATTTTACGCGCAGCGTCGGCATCGGCCAGCTGTTCCGCCTTGATATCCGGATTGAATTTGAGGATGGAATCGAACACCGTCACGCGCTCGAAGGTCCGACCAAAGTCGTACTCCACGGCTTCCGTTTCACCGTTGGACAGTACGCGGGTGTTGGTCACTGTCGTCGTGCCCAATACCGTTTGCGCCGTCTCCCGCAGCATGGCCTCGGTCAGGTCCATCAGTTCGTGGTAGTCGGCGTAGGCCTGGTAGAACTCGAGCATGGTGAACTCAGGATTATGGCGAGTGGACAGACCCTCATTGCGGAAATTGCGGTTGATCTCGAAAACCCGCTCAAAACCGCCCACCACCAAGCGCTTGAGATACAGCTCTGGCGCGATACGCAGGTACATATCGATGCCCAGCGCATTGTGGTGCGTGATGAAGGGGCGCGCCACTGCACCACCGGGAATCGCCTGCAGCATCGGTGTTTCCACTTCGATGAAGTCGCGCTGGGTGAAGAAGTTGCGGATGCAGTTGATGATTTTCGAACGCGCATGGAACACGCGACGCGTATCTTCGTTGACCATGAGGTCCACGTAGCGCTGGCGATAGCGGGATTCGGTATCGGTCAGGCCCTTGTGCTTCTCGGGCAGCGGGCGAAGGGACTTGGTGAGCAACACGTACTCGTCCATCGTCACATACAGGTCACCCTTGCCTGACTTGCTTAGTTTGCCGCGCACGCCGACCACATCACCCAAGTCCCAGTGCCGGGTGTCCTTCTGCACGTCCTTGCTGGCATAAACCTGGATGCGACCGGACATGTCCTGTACCACCTTGAACGCCTTGCGATCGAGCATCAATCGACCGGCAATCGCCACGTCCAGCCCCAAGTCCTCGAGTTCTTCCTTCGATTTATCGCCGTAGTTCATCTGCAACTCGGCCGCGGTCGCCGTGCGGCGGAAATCATTGGGGAAGGGATTGCCCTGGTCACGCAAGTCGGCCAGCTTGGCCCGGCGCTCGGCAATCAGCTTGTTCTCGTCCTGGGGTGTGGCGTTCGGGTTTTGGTCGGTCATGATCTCTCGCTAGCGTTGGCTGGTCCGGATGGACCCTGTGACATCCGGACCGGTGATCGTTGGGGCTCCCGGGAATCAGAGAGCCATCTTCAGGCTGGCCTCAATGAACTTGTCGATATCGCCATCGAGCACGGCCTGGGTGTTACTGGTTTCCACCTTCGTGCGCAGGTCCTTCACGCGACTGTCGTCCAGGACATAGGAGCGGATCTGGCTGCCCCAGCCGATGTCGGACTTGGCGTCTTCCTGTTTCTGTTTCTCGGCGTTGCGCTTCTGCATTTCCAGCTCGAACAGTTTGGCCTTGAGCTGTTTCATGGCCTGGTCCTTGTTCTGGTGCTGGCTACGGCCAGCCTGACAGGCCACCACCGTGTTCGTCGGCAAATGGGTCAGTCGCACGGCGGATTCGGTCCGGTTGACGTGCTGACCGCCAGCGCCGGAGGCACGATATACGTCGACACGCAGATCGGCGGGATTGATCTCGATCTCGAAGCTGTCGTCCACCTCCGGCGATACGAAAACCGACGAGAAAGACGTATGACGACGGTTACCGGAATCGAACGGCGATTTACGCACCAGTCGGTGAACGCCGGTTTCGGTGCGCAGCCACCCGTAGGCATACTCCCCTTCGAAGTGAATGGTGGCACTCTTGATACCGGCCACTTCACCTTCCTGCAGTTCGACGATTTCCGTCTTGAAACCGCGGCGCTCGCCCCAGCGCAGGAACATGCGCAGCAACATATTGGCCCAATCCTGCGCTTCGGTGCCGCCGGAGCCCGCCTGAATGTCCAGGTAGGCGTTATTCTCATCCATTTCGCCCGAGAACATGCGGCGGAATTCGAGCTTTTCCAGATCCTTTTCCAGATCTTCCAGATCGCCGCGAACGTCTTCTGCCGCCTGCTCGTCCTCTTCCTCATCCGCCATCTGGATCAGGTCCTCGGCGTCCGAAAGACCCGTAGACAATTTGTCGATCGTCTTCACGATCAGCTCGAGATTGGCCCGTTCCTTACCGAGGGCCTGGGCACGCTCAGGATCTTCCCATACCTTGGGATCTTCCAGTTCACGCTCTACTTCGATCAGTCGTTCGCTGCGCTGGTCGTAGTCAAAGATACCCCCTAAGCGCTTCGCTGCGCTCCCGGAGATCTTTAATGGTGTTCAGAATCGGGTTGATTTCCATGTAGCTTCCATCTAAGGGTAGAAATGATTTCAGTGTCCCGGTTGGTCAATGCGTTGACCTACTGCGTGCCGCTGTTCAAACGGGACCCTGGCCACGGACGGTGGCCGGCAGAGGCGAGGCATTTTACCGGAGATCTGTATGGAAATCAGCCGGCTTCGCCCCGTCGCGCCTTATAGGTCTGCCCATCAGCCCTGCACCGGCTCGATGTAATCCACCAGCAACTGGAGCTGGGTCCGACCGCGGAAGGTGTTGGCGTCCGGCTTGTAGACTACCCGGGCGCCGGTAACAGTGAAATCAGGAACTTCGGCTCCGGTATTGAAGGCGATCCCATCGAGGATATCGCCACCATTCCTGGGCCGGAGCACCAGCTTGAGGTGACGCTCACCGACAATACGCTGATTGATCACTTCGAATTCGCCATCGAAGACCGGCTCCGGAAAGTGCTGCCCCCAAGGGCCCGAGCGCTTCAGCGTATAGGCTGTGTCCAGCGTCAACTCATCGAGACCTAGCGGCCCGTCGGTGGTAATCGTCGCCTCCAGGGCATCTTCGGTAATCGTGCTGCGTACCGTGGCGTCGAAGGCCTCGGCAAATTGCTGGAAAGCATCTGCGGCGATCGTCATTCCCGCCGCCATGGCGTGACCACCGAATTTTTGCAGCAGGCCAGGATTGCGGGCGTCCAGCGACGCTAGCACATCGCGGATATGCAGCCCCGGAATAGAGCGTGCCGATCCCTTGATAAGTTTGCCGCCGTCGTCCGGGGCAAAGGCAATCACCGGCCGATGGGTCTGTTCGCGGATCCGCGCCGCAAGGATGCCGATCACCCCTTGGTGCCAGTCCGGGTCGAACAGCGCCAGCCCCCAGGGTAACCCTTCCCTATCAAGTGACAGGGATGCAAGCAGGTCCTGGGCTTGCTCCTTCATCCCCGTTTCAATCGTGCGTCGCTCGCGGTTCATCTGATCCAGTTCAGTCGCCAGACGGCGCGCCTCGACGGGCGTATCCGCCAACAGACAGGCAATACCCAAACTCATGTCATCAAGGCGTCCCGCAGCGTTCAGACGCGGGCCCACGACAAAACCCAGGTCTGTTGCACTGATCTGGCTGTACTCGCGGCCGGCGACCTCCAGCAATGCCAGGATACCCGGCCGGGCTTCGCCCTGTCGGATCCGGCGCAGTCCCTGCTCGACGAAAATGCGGTTGTTCTGGTCCAACGGCACCACATCGGCCACGGTCCCCAATGCCACCAGGTCGAGTAGGCAGCCCAGGTTCGGCGGCGGACCCTGCAATAACCCCCGATCGCTCATAAAGCGGCGCAGGGCGGTCAGTACATAGAACATGACCCCCACACCAGCGGCATTCTTGCTCAGGAAAGGACATCCATGCTGGTTGGGATTCACGATGGCATCCGCCGGGGGCAGGGTCTCGCCTGGCAGGTGATGATCAGTAACCACCACACGCATCCCATGATGTCGGGCGGCTTCGACACCCTCGATGGCAGAGATACCGTTGTCGACGGTAATCAACAGATCAGGTAACGCGCCTTCCTCTCGCAGTCGGTCGATGATCCCCGGCGTCAAACCGTACCCGTCGGAGAAGCGGCTGGGCACCCGGAAATCCAGGTGACGCGCGCCCATCATCTGCAATCCCAGAATGGCCACCGCAGTACTGGTTGCACCATCGGCATCGAAGTCACCAAGGATCAGGATCCGTTGTCCCTGCTGGATCGCCTCGGCTATCAGCTCAACCGCACGATCGATGCCGCGCAGGTCAAACGGCGATGCCAATTGCTTCAGGGTGTAATCGAGCTCGACCTCGGACTGCACGCCACGGGCCTGGTAGAGGCGCCTGAGCAACGGCGGCAGGGAATGGCCCCAATCGGCGGGGTGCTCCGGCAGGGGACGCCGGATAATCTTGCGTGGCGTCATAGACAGTCTGGCTATTCCGATGGTTGTTATCGCGGTGTTGCAGAACTCCCGACCCCCGCATTCTGTGTGCCGGGGTCGGGATAATTATCAGGCGCTCTTCCAGTGGGAGGCGATGAAATCCTGAACGGACTTCAGGTCGTCATCCAGCACGGTGTAGCGCTCTTCCCGCTCGAACAGGTCGGCCAGGTGGTGCGGAAGCTCGGGCTTAACACCCATACCGGATTGCTTGACCGCGTCGGGGAATTTGGCCGGATGGGCGGTCCCCAGAGTGATCATGGGCACGCTGTCGTCGCGTCGGCAGTTACGAGCGGCGCGTACACCAATGGCCGTATGGGGGTCCAGCAGGTATTCGTTCTGATCGAACACCTCGCGGATGATTTCGCAGGTGGTGGCATCATCTACCGCATCGCTGTCGAACAGCTTGCGGGCCGATTTCCAGCGATAGTCCTCGATGCTCACCGCTTCGGTCTGGGCACGCTCGAGCAGGTCGCGCACCGCAGCGCCATCCCGACCATGCAGGTCGAACAAGAGCCGCTCGAAGTTGCTGGAGACCATGATATCCATGCTGGGTGACAGGGTGTGCTCCAGTTGCTGTTTCTCGTAGCGGTTACCGCTCATGAAACGGTGCAGGATATCGTTGCGGTTGGTGGCGATGACCAGCTGGCTGATGGGCAGCCCCATCTCACGCGCCAGGTAGCCGGCGAAGATATCGCCGAAGTTACCTGTCGGGACCGAAAACGCCATGCTGCGATCGGGCCCACCCAGCGCCAGGGATGCCTGGAAGTAATAGACGATCTGGGCCATGATCCGCGCCCAGTTGATGGAGTTGACCGCCACCAGCTGGGTTTCACCTTTTAGGAACGACTGGTCGCCGAAGCTCGCCTTCACCATGCGCTGACAGTCGTCAAAATTACCCTTCACGGCGATGTTGTGGACATTGTCACCGATCACGGTGGTCATTTGACGACGCTGCACTTCGGACACGCGCTCGTGGGGATGCAGAATGAAAATGTCCACGTGCTCGCAATGGCGACAGCCTTCGATCGCGGCGGAACCGGTGTCCCCGGAAGTGGCCCCCATGATTACCACGTGCTGCTTGCGCTTCTCCAGCACATAGTCGAGCAAACGACCGAGCAACTGCAGCGCGAAATCCTTGAACGCCAGGGTTGGACCGCGGAACAGCTCCATGACCCATTCGTTGCTGTCCAGCTGGACCAGCGGGGCCACCGCCTTGTGCGCGAACTGGTTGTAGGTTTCGTCCAGCATCGCACGGAAATCGTCGGCGGGGATCGCATCGTCAACGAACGGATGCATCACCTTGAAGGCCAGCTCGGCATATGACAGACCGCGCCAACTGCGGATTTCCTCGAGGCTAAACTTGGGCAGGGATTCAGGCACGTAGAGGCCACCATCGGTAGCCAGGCCGGTCAGCAGGACGTCTTCAAAACCCAGGGAAGGCGCATCGCCCCGTGTACTGATGTATCTCACAATCTTTTCCCGTCAGGGGCCCCAGGGCGACACACGCCACGGGCCCGAATACCTAGAGAGACTGCCAACGCCGCCTCAGTTGAAATTCTCGGCCCGGATGCGAACGACTTTGTCCTCGATCTCGGCCAGCGCTTCCAGATCTTCGATTGCGCGGTTGATCTGGCGCTCCTGCACAGTGTGGGTGAGGATAATCACCGGAATCCGACCATCTTCCAGCTCGGACTCCTTCTGCATGATGGACTCGATGTTGATGCCGTGCTCGCTCATGACGGATGCAATCTTGGCCAGAACACCCGGACGGTCCAGCGCCTCGATGCGTAAGTAATAAGCCGACTGCACATCTTCCATCGGCAACACTTCCAGGTTGTCGAGGGAAGATGGCTCGAAGCCTAAGTAAGGCACACGCTGCAGACTTTCGTGGGCAACGGTACGCGCCACATCGACGATATCGGCAATGACCGCCGAAGCGGTGGCTTCATCACCCGCACCAGGACCGTAGTACATGGTCTGGCCAACCGCGTCACCATCAACCAGGACAGCGTTGAGCACGCCGTCCACTTGCGCGATCAGGTGACTCTGGGGCACCAGGGTGGGATGCACACGCAGTTCGATACCGGACTCGCGGCGACGGGCAATACCCAGGTGTTTGATACGATAGCCCAGCAGTTCGGCATGAGCGATGTCGTAGGGCGTGATTTCGGAGATGCCTTCGGTGTAGGCGCGCTCGAATTGCAGGGGAACACCAAAACCGGTGGAGGCCAGGATAGTCAGCTTGTGCGCGGCATCGATGCCTTCCACGTCAAACGTTGGATCCGCCTCGGCATAGCCCAGCGCCTGCGCTTCCTTGAGCACTTCGCCAAATTCCCGGCCCGCACGCATCTCGGTGAGAATATAGTTACCGGTCCCGTTTATGATGCCGGCGATCCAGTCGATACGGTTGGCGGACATGCCTTCACGGATCGCCTTGATCACCGGGATACCGCCGGCAACACCAGCCTCAAAGGCGACGATCACACCACGTTCGGCGGCGGCTTCGAAGATTTCGTTACCATGAACGGCGATCAACGCCTTGTTGGCAGTGACCACATGCTTGCCATTCTTGATGGCGGCGAGCACCAGTTCCCGTGCCACATCGTAGCCGCCGATGAGCTCGACCACGATGTCTACGTCAGCGTCGTTAACCACATCGAAGACGTCGGTGGAAAAGGGGATCTGGCCCAGATCGAGGTCGTCGCGGCGACGGCGAGAGGCAATCCGACTAATTCGAATCGGACATCCGGCACGCCCGGCAATCATTTCCGCGTTACGCGTCAATACGTTATACGTACCGCCGCCCACGGTACCCAGTCCGCAGATTCCGACTCTGACCTCTTTCAAGCTCATTCCCCTGATCCAGATGAATTGCATAGAACCGGGTTGAAGACATCTTTGAGTTTCGCCACCAAAACCCGGTCCCAGCGCGGCAGTTTATAACGATTGGCGTCCGAAAAAAACGGCCGGACGCCAATCCTGCGAACAGGGGAGAAATGAGCGTTGACTAGAGGAGCCCGAGGCCTTGGGCAAGGCGGTCGGCAGGAACATAACCGCGGATCATGTTGCCGTCTTCCAAGACGATGGCCGGCGTACCGGTGACACCCACCTCGCCGCCCAGCCGGAACTGTTCTTCCACGGGATTGTCACAGCTGGTCGGCGGCACGGAGCCACCATTCTTGGCTTTGTCCATCGCCGCTCGGGAATCCTCCGAACACCAGACGGACACATACTTCTTGAACGACGGCGTGCCGGGGCCGGACCGGGGATAGCCCAGGTAGTTCACCTGGATACCCAGCTCGTTGAGCCGGGGCACATCCTGATGCAGCTTACGGCAATACGGGCAATCGATGTCGGTGAACACGAAGATTTCGGCCTTCACTTCACCCTCGGGCGAGAAGCTGATCATATCGTCATGATCCACCTTGGCCATCTGCTTGGCCCGAGCCTCGGCCCGCCCCTGCTCGGTTACGTTGCTCAAGCCCTGTTCGCTAACCTGGTACAGATCCCCTACCAGGAAATATTCACCATTCTCTGTCGCATAAATCATCTCGGGGTTGTTGGTGGTGACTTCGTAGAGCCCATCGACCCGAGAGACCGACACATCCTGAACCTCCAGACCGGGAATGGACTGCTCCAGGCGATCCCGGATGGCATCCTCCGCCTCGTCACCCGCCGCGTGCGCGGCGCCACTGGAGAAAATGCCGACAAGCGCAAGGGCCATGCCCAGAGAACGGAGCTTGAATGTGTTTATCATGAAGCCTCTTTTTTTAGCGAGTGAATCGTCTAAGGAAATTCGCGATGAGCCAGTGGGACAACCATACCGACTGGAAGTTCGTCGAGCCAGCCGGCACAGACGCCAAACTCAACCACGCGGGTGGTGACTCTCGTGCAGCTCCTGCAAACGCTGCCGCGCGACATGGGTGTATATCTGGGTCGTCGAGAGATCGGAATGCCCGAGGAGCATCTGCACGACGCGCAGATCGGCTCCATGATTGAGCAGATGGGTGGCGAATGCGTGGCGCACCGTGTGAGGCGAAAGCTTCTTGCCAATACCAGCCCGACGGGCATAGAGCTTGATACGATACCAGAAGGTCTGACGCGTCATCGGCTGGGCACGGTTGCCGGGGAACAGCGCATCAGCTGCCCGCTGCTTCAGCAGCTCACCACGGGCCTCGCGCATATACCGCACCAGCCAGTCCAGCGCCTCCTCACCCATCGGCACCAGGCGCTCCTTATCGCCTTTCCCCGTAATACGGACGACGCCCTGACGCAGGTTTACCTGATCCACTGTCAGATTCACCAGCTCAGATACCCGCAAACCACAACCATACAGAATCTCGAGCATCGCGCGATCACGCAATTCAATGGCAACGCCTGGGTCCGGCTCACGAAGGAGACTATCTACATCCTGCTCCGACAAAGTGTCCGGTAGGCGCTTGGGCTGGTTCGGACTGTCAATTCGCAGGGTGGGATCTTCGCTGATCAGGCCTTCCCGCAGGAGGAAGCGAAAGAAACGGCGCAGACCGGACAACCGACGGGCAGCGGTCGACGCCCGGGCACCTGCAGCCATACCTTCCGAAATCCAGCCCAACAGATGCGTACGGGAAGCCTCCTTCAATAGCGGCTGACCAGGCTGCTTTTCCAACCAGCACGCCAAGCGGGCCAGATCGCCTTGATAGGCATCGCGGGTGCGTTCGCCAAGCCCAAACTCAAGCCATAGTGCATCATTGAAGCGCCTGAGCAACGCTCGATCTTCAGCGCGACAGTCATCCATCCGCTACCCCGTTACCAGCGGCCTGCCAAGACACCGGCCATTGAGCGTCCAAACGCAAAAAGGCAGCCCCATAAGGCTGCCTTTTGATGTAGCTGTCGGTTACGCCGAAGCGCAATCGACTTAGCCCAGCTTTTCCTTGATACGAGCTGCCTTGCCAGACAGGTCGCGCAGGTAGTAAAGCTTGGCCTGACGAACGTCACCACGACGCTTCACGGTGATGCTGTCAATCAGCTTACTGTGGGTCTGGAAAGTACGCTCGACGCCAACACCATAGGAAACCTTGCGCACGGTGAAGGAAGAGTTCAAGCCGCGGTTGCGCTTACCGATAACAACGCCTTCGAAAGCCTGAAGACGCTCGCGGTTACCTTCAGTAACCCGTACCTGGATAACAACAGTGTCGCCGGGACCAAACTCCGGGACTTCCCGGGTAATCTGCTCCGCTTCGATCTGACTGATGATGTTGTTCTTGCCGCTCATCGTTAACTCCTGAATACCAATCTTTCAATGCCCTGTTGACCCAGAGGCACCCGGTTCGTTCAAAACTTGGTCCAACAGCTCGCGCTCTTCGCCCGTAAGCTGCCGCTTCTCCAGCAAATCGGGGCGCCGCTCCCAGGTCCGCTTCAGCGATTGCTTCAACCGCCACCGCCGGATCTGCTCGTGATGCCCGCCCAAAAGGACCTCCGGCACCCATTGCCCCTCATAGACTTCAGGGCGAGTGTAATGCGGACAGTCCAGCAATCCGTCGGCAAACGAGTCCTGCTCCGCCGACTGCGCATGGCCCAGTGCACCCGGAATGAGGCGGGTTACCGCATCAATCACGGCCATTGCAGCCAGCTCGCCCCCGGACAAGACAAAATCCCCCAGGGACACTTCCCGGTCGACCTCTGATGCGATCAACCGCTCGTCTACCCCTTCATAACGGCCAGCGACCAATATCAGGCGCTCAGCGTTGGCCAGCTCTTCAACCACCGCTTGGTTGAGCGGCTCCCCCTGGGGCGACATATACACAACCTTCGCCTCGCCATCGGCTGCTGCTCGCGCGGCATGGATGGCGTCACGCAAAGGCTGGATCTTCATCAGCATACCCGGACCGCCACCATAGGGACGATCATCGACCGTGCGATGTCGATCATGCGTAAAATCACGCGGATTCCAGCAATCTACTGACAAAAGCCCGTCACGTACTGCGCGACCGGTTATACCGTAGTCAACCACCGCATCGAACATATCCGGGAAAAGCGTAACTGCACCAATCCACACGGATCAGAACTCCGGGTCCCAGTCCGCGACGATCGTACCCGCTGCAAGGTCGACGCTCTGAATAACCTGATCCGGCAAGTACGGAATCAGGCGCTCCCGGTTATCGATGGACTTCGGCGTCGGCCGAACGACGATAACGTCATTGGAGCCGGTTTCCATCAGGTGTTTGACCACACCCAGAATGTCACCCTCCGGCGTTGTCACCGCCAGACCTTCAAGCTGATGCCAATAATACTCACCTTCCGGCAGCTCCGGCAGGCTTTCGATGGGCACCATCACATCCAGACCACAGTAGGACCGTGCCTGATCCCGGTCATTAACACCCTTGAGACGGACCACAATACCGGGCCCGTGGCGCTTGCCTTCCACGACCTCAAGGTCAACCTTCTTACCGCCCTGACTAATATGCCAGTGCGGGTAGTCCAGAATACCTTCCATGGGGTCGGTGTAGGAGTAAACCTTCACCCAACCTTTAACCCCAAAAACCGAGGTAATGCGGCCGACGACAGTTTCCTGTGCGTTATCTGCCATACATTCGCCCCGGTTCGTACAAACAGCTAATCTAACAGCGCTTACTTCGCAGCCGCTTCCTTGAGAAGCTTGGCAACGCGATCGCTGGTCTGCGCGCCCTGGTTGACCCAGTATTCAACACGCTCCTGATCTACACGCAGGCGCTCTTCCTGGCCGCGGGCGACCGGATTGAAGAAACCAACGCGCTCGATGAAGCGGCCATCACGGGCTCTGCGGCTGTCAGTAACTGCCAGATGGTAGAACGGACGCTTCTTGGCGCCACCACGAGCCAAACGGATTGTTACCATTTCGACCAATATCCTGTTCTGTTGTATAAACGTTGCGCTTTCGCGCGGCGCTGAGGCGCCATTGCGCGAAGACCCATACTCGAAAGGGGCGCTATTCTATGCTAAATCCCGGCCAATGAAAACAGCCAAGTCGGGCTTTTATACAAGTTCCCGATCGTGGCTTTTACATACGACCGAAGGGTGGCTTGCCCCCGCCTCCACCGCCCGGCGGCATCATACCCTGCATACCCCGCATCATGTTGGCCATTCCGCCCTTCTTGCCCAGCTTTTTCATCATCTTGGACATCTGCTTGTGCTGCTTGAGCAGTCGGTTGACGTCCTGGATCTGCGTGCCCGAACCGGCCGCGATACGGCGTTTGCGGGAGTTATTGATCACATCCGGATAGCGACGCTCTTTCGGCGTCATCGAACAGATGATCGCTTCTAACTGACCAACGCTCTTGTCGTTGACCTGCTGTTGCGCCATCTGGGCCATCTGCCCCATGCCCGGCAACTTATCCAATAGACCACCGATACCGCCCATGCTTTTCATCTGCTGCAGCTGGTCGCGGAAGTCCTCGAGATCGAAGCTCTTGCCCTTCTTGATCTTCTTGGTGAGCTTGTCGGCCTTCTTCTTGTCGAGCTTGCGCTCCGCCTCTTCGATCAGGGAGAGCACATCACCCATGCCGAGGATGCGCGACGCCACACGATCCGGATGGAAGGATTCAAGGGCCTCGGTCTTCTCGCCGACACCCAGGAATTTGATAGGTTTACCGGTAATATGACGCACTGAGAGCGCGGCACCGCCGCGGGCGTCGCCGTCGGTCTTGGTTAGCACCACACCGGTCAACTGCAACGCATCGTTGAACGCCTTGGCAGTATTGGCCGCATCCTGGCCGGTCATGGAATCGACCACGAACAGCGTCTCGATCGGCTTGACGGCTTGCTGCAAACGGCCGATCTCACCCATCATCTGCTCATCGACGTGCAGCCGGCCGGCGGTATCCAGAATTACGACATCGATATGCTTCTTGCGAGCAGCGTCCATGGCGCCTTCAGCAATCGCAACCGGATCCTGATCGGTGGAGCTGGGAAAGAAAGTCGCCCCCACGTCACTCGCCAGCGTTTCCAACTGACGAATCGCCGCCGGACGATATATATCGGCACTCACCACCATGACCGACTTCTTCTTGCGCTCCTGGAGGTGGCGCGCGAGCTTGGCGACAGTGGTGGTTTTACCCGCACCCTGCAGGCCGGCCATCATGATGACCGCGGGTGGCTGGACGGAAAGATTCAGGTCCTCGTTGGCCGAGCCCATGACCCGGACCAGTTCATCCTGGACCACCTTGACGAAAACCTGCCCCGGGGTCAGGCTGCGCTTGACTTCCGTACCCACGGCACGGCGACGCACGCCCTCGATAAAGTCCTTGACCACCGGCAGCGCAACATCGGCCTCAAGCAGCGCTTTGCGAACTTCCCGAAGGGTGTCCTTGATATTGTCGTCAGTCAGCTTTGCCTGGCCGGAAATTTTGCGCAGGCTGCCAGAAAGACGGTCGGTGAGATTTTCAAACATGGCGACTCAGCATTCTCATCTGTGGTGCATAAATAGGAAAAAGGACCCACAATGCAACGGCGTCCGGTCCTCTGGTAGCGTCAGAACAACGCCCGATAGATTGATTCCAGTTGCACAATCGGCACATTATAACCAGACTGTCGCTCTGACACGAACAGCCGATTCAGTAACGGACCAACCATAACTTCATGGGCACCCTGATCCTCGCCGTAACCACGCTCTTCCTTTATAGCCTGGGCACTGCATTGCAGACCCTCGTCTTTCGCGGCAGGATCAAACCGAACCGCAACCTCACATCGCTGCTCGGCGTCCTGGCTCTGATCAGTCACGGCGCCTTGATTTGGGACACGGTTGCAGCCCAAACCGCACTTAATATGGGCTTTTTCCCGGCCTCACTGCTGATTTCCTGGTTCATCGTCCTGTTACTGCTGATCCTGAATAGCCGCAAACCAATGCAGGCACTATTCCTGGCGATCTATCCCCTGGCAGCTTTGACGGTCGTCTTCGTTCTGGCGTTCCATTCGCCGCCGCACTACGTATCGCAGAACAACTGGGGCATGCTGGCCCACATCGCCCTGTCGGTAACCGCCTACAGCCTGTTTACCCTGGCTGCGGTGCAGGCACTGCTGGTCCACATGCAAAACCGTCAGCTCAAGCGCAACTACAACAGCCTGCTGATTCGTAATCTGCCACCACTGCAGACCATGGAATCACTCCTTTTTGAACTGTTGTGGGCTGGCGTGATCGTACTCACGCTCGCGATCATCACCGGCGCGGTTTTCGTGAACGACCTGTTCGCCCAGGATCTGGCCCACAAGAGTCTGTTTTCCATCGTATCCTGGCTGGTGTTCTCCGCCCTGCTGGTCGGCCACTACACCCAGGGCTGGCGAGGCATCACAGCCAGCCGCTGGACGCTGGCCGGCTGCGTGTTGCTAATGCTCGGTTACTACGGCAGTAAGTTCGTTCTCGAACTCATCTTCCAGCGCACCTGACCAAGGGGTGCGTCACCAACGATCTCGCCCGCCGCAAACCGGACGCAATACGCCGCTACAGCGCTTGACATTCGTGGGCGCGACCTCCTACTTTCTCTCTTCTTATCGATAGCCATAAAAGGATCTTCCTGCTTGAACGAAGCACCGCTTTCGGCGCTGTTCATCCTCCTCGCCGCCCTGATCGTCATGTCCGCGTTTTTCTCCAGTTCGGAAACGGGCATGATGACCCTGAACCGATACCGACTGAAACACCTTGCCAAGACCGGCCATCGTGGCGCCAAACGTGCCAGCAAGATGCTGCAACGTACCGATCAACTGATCGGCGTCATCCTGATCGGCAACAACTTCGTCAATATCTTTGCCTCATCCATTGCCACGGTTATCGCCATTCGCCTGTGGGGCGATGCAGGTATCGCCATTGCCACCATCCTGCTCACCGTGGTCATACTGATTTTTGCCGAGGTCACACCCAAAACCCTGGCAGCGCTGTTTCCGGAACGCATCGCCTTTCCTGCCAGTTACGTGCTGCAACCGCTGCTGAAGATCCTCTATCCGATCGTATGGCTGGTAAACCTGTTTACCGGAGCCATTCTCAAATTACTGCGCGTATCGGCCAAAGACGCATCCAGCGAGCATCTCAGTCGCGAAGAGTTGCGCACCCTGGTGAACGAGGCTGGCGCACTGATCCCTCGCAAGCACAAGGACATGCTGGTCAGCATTCTCGATCTTGAAAAGGTGACCGTGAACGACATCATGGTGCCGCGTAACGAAGTGGTGGGTATCGATCTGGACGACGATCTCGAAACCATCCTGCGCCAGGCCCGCAATAGCCAGCACACGCGACTGCCGGTCTTCAAGGGCGACATCAACAACATCCAGGGCATGCTGCACCTGCGCAACCTTTCCAAGCTTTTGATGCAGGAAGACATCAACAAGGCGATGATCATGCAGCTGTGCCGGGAACCCTACTTCATTCCCGAAAGCACCCCGCTCCACCTGCAGTTGATCAACTTCCAGAAAGCGAAACGACGCATCGGCATCGTGGTCGACGAATATGGTGACGTTCTGGGCATCGCCACCCTGGAGGATATCCTGGAAGAAATCGTCGGCGACTTCACGACGGATTATGCCGCAACCAGCCCGGACATCATTCCCCAGGACGACGGCACTTATATCATCGACGGCTCAGCCCACATCCGCACCATCAACAAGATGCTCGGCTGGAAGCTGCCAACCGACGGACCGAAGACCCTTAACGGCCTGATCACCGAGACGCTGGAAACGATCCCGGAGAACAATGTCTGCCTGAAGGTGAACGGCGTGCGCATCGAGGTCCTGCAGATCAAGGATAACGTGGTGAAAGCGGCTACGGTGCACCCGCCCCTGCGCCGGCAGAAGTTGCGCACCGGGACCTGAAGGTCGTGATCCGACACTCAAGCGCTCCTGGCGCCTAGCCGCTATGAACTATGGTTATAAAGCGGCGCCGGCTAGGAAGATCAAAATTTAACCGCTTTCTTGACCCGTACATGGAAGTGACTCAACACTGAACGCGTAGTCTCAGACAAGCAGCCTGACAATAATAAACGCGGGAGTCATATCCATGAGCCTAGGCCACACGATGGGATTGCTGAGGCATCCCGATGAGGAGTGGGAGTCCATCCGTCAGGACTCTGAATCCGTAAGCGGTCTCTATTTCCGACATATCCTGATCTTCGCCCTGATACCGGCGGCGGCCGGTTTTTACGGCACCACACAGGTGGGCTGGCAAATCGGAGACGGCCAGGTGATCAAACTTACCTTTGCCAGTGCACTCCAACTCTGCGCCCTCTTCTACGCTGCGATGCTGGCAGGCATCTATATCATCGGTCGATTTATCGACTTCTTTGCGGCCACCTACGGTGTTCGTGAAGACAACCCAAAAGGTGTTACTCTTGCCGCTTATACGGCGACGCCCGTCTTTCTTTTAGGTATCATCGCTGCTTATCCCAATGTTTGGGTCAACATGCTGGTGGGATTGCTCGCAGTAGCCTACTCGGTCTATCTGCTCTATGAAGGCCTCCCCATACTCATGAAAATCCCCGCGGAACGCGGCTTTATGTTCGCCTCTTCGGTACTGACCGTTGGCCTGGTAATGCTGGTAGCATTGCTCGCGATCAGTGTCGTTATATGGAGCGTGGGGATCGGGCCGGTGTACGTAAGTTGACGCTTGCAAGACGCTGACAAAACAGGCCACTGCTCGATCATTGGCGATGAGGCCGCCCAGCATCAACGGCGGCCTTTTCGTCGTGCAGATGTTATATTTTGTTAATGTCAAAGCTGGCAAGTACACTTTGAGCCCAACTCTGTTTATGCTCAAATAATGAACGGAAGTTAATACCCTTTCGCGCTTTAGCCCGTATAATCCGCGATGCGTAAAATCTTGATTTATATAACCATAAGGAAAGTTTCGCTCGGTCATGTATCCGGTTGAGGCGTAGAAGGAGTTGGCCATGAACAAGCAGTCCGGCATACATTATCTCCACGAGCACAAAGGCCCGGGGAGCAGTGCTGGCTTGCCTAAAGAAATCAGCAAGATCCGGGAGACCGTTGTTGCCGGTCTAGGGGATCTGCTGCAGGGCGCCTTCGACGCCGTAGACGATTCCCTGTTCGAACTGGCCAATAACGCGCGCAGTAATAACGAGCAGAACCGCTACTTCGAGGCGATGCGGGAAATCCGCATCAAGCGAAAGGGCGTCGAGAAACACTTCCAGACCGCTGTCAGCCAACTGTTCCTACATCCTCCGCGCACCACTGCACCGGAAGTCGTAGACCACAGCGGCACCACTGCGGACACCCTGTCACTGATCCAGAATGACGAACTGGAAGAGCAGGTCGCCCTCAACGCGATGATTTCCAAATCCCGGGCCTACTTCCAGGGCCCGTTGATTCAACTGCAGGCCCGATTCAGCTCCGTCTACCCCAATGCCAGCGATGACGACCCAGTCAATCCACTCGCCCCGGAACATTTGTGCGGCGCTTTCGTCGAGGCTGCCCAGGCCCTGGAAATCCAGATCCGGGAACGACTGATCGTACTCAAACAGTTTGACCGCTACGTCGTTTCCAATCTGGGTATGTTGCTCGATGAAGCCAACCGAATATTGATCCAGGCTGGCGTCATCCCCAATTTCCGCTTCCACGGAAAAACCGGTCAGACGGCACAAAAGCCGCAGTCAGAGGCACCGAAACAACCGGCGACGGATACGACAAGCGAAGCCCCTGGCGCAGGTGCAGACCGTAGCGACGCCATTTTCGAGCAGATCCGTCAGTTGCTGGCCCAGCAGCGCGATAGCGGCGGGATGCCCCGCGCGACCAACCCGAACCTGCACGTCGTCGGCGGCGCAGAGCTATTTCAACTGGTCGCCCATATCCCGCACGACCCTAACGCCCAGGCTACGGACAACCTGAGCAAGGGCGAGCCCATCGTCGTCGACCTGCATGAGGTCGTTCAGCACCTCCTGCAGCAACAGAAAACCAGCGACGGCAAGCCCGCCGCTCTTAGCGAATCCGATGAAGACCTTATCAACCTGGTGTCGATGCTGTTCGAGTTCATACTCGACGACTACAACCTGTCGCCCCCGATCCAGGTTCTGATCAGCCGGTTACAGATCCCCATTCTCAAGGTGGTGATCAAGGACAAGACTTTCTTCAGCCGCGCCACCCATCCGGCACGCAAACTACTGAACGCCCTCGCCCGGGCTGGTATCGGCTGGAGCGAGAGCGACGAGAAAACCCGCGACAAGCTGTATGAGCAGATCCACAACATCGTGCTGCGGATCCTCAATGAGTTCGATGGGGACATCACCTTGTTTGAACAACTCAATGAAGAATTCGACCAGTTCCTGGCCCGGGAAAACCGCAAGGCCACCCTGGTGGAACAACGCACCCGGGAGTCCGAGCGCGGCCGCATCAAATCCCAGAAAGCCCAGGAAACCGTCGACCAGCTACTCCAGGAGAAGCTCCGACGCCACCAGATTCCGGACACCATCCGCAACATTCTCATCAATGGCTGGAGCCGGGTCATGTTCCTGGCCTACCTGCGAAACGACGTGGAACACCGCTGGAACCAATCCGTGCGCGTCGTGGACGATCTGATATGGTGCCTGCACCCTCACCTGGAAGACGATGAGCGCGACCAATGGGTTCGGGTGGTCCCCGGCCTCCTTAAAAACCTGCGCGCTGGCCTGGAGGAGGTTTCCTACAACTCCACCGGCCTCGACGCCATGATGAGCGACCTCAAGCATGAGCTTACGGAAGCATTCCGGGCTCATGCCCTGGCCGAAGCGCGGACCGATTCACCCTACGACCCGCACCCGGCGCCCATCAATGGTGAAAGCGCGGAGTCGTTATCCGAGCAAGAACCCAGCGCAATCGAGCGTCAGCAGGAAATCGAGGATGCCGCGACCGCCGAGTACATCAACAAAATCGACGAAATCGCCGTCGGGCATTGGGTGGAATTCAATCTGGTCAACGGCGCACGTTTCCGTTGCAAACTATCCGCCATCATTGAGGAGGCTGACTGCTTCGTCTTCGTCAACCGCATGGGCCTGAAGGTCATCGAGAAGACCCGTACCGAGCTAGCCCACGAGATGCGCCGCGGCCGAATGACCATCCTTGAGCAAGGCGCGTTAATTGACAGGGCTCTCGATGCGGTAGTGGGCAGCTTGCGGCGCAGTAACGGATAGGCTAGCCTCGGTGCCTGCTGTCGCGAGCTGATGCAGGAGCCACATGCCGTTGCCCGGTCACCAGAATGGCCAATCGACCTATCGCCTGATTCTGACGCTGTCGATTGCCTTCCTGCTGCACATACTAATCCTCGCGGCCGTCCTTCACAATTGGGTCCTTCAGCCCGAACCCGAGGCTTCCACCGTTCGCTTCTCACTGCTTGCCAACAGCGAAGACGATAGCGCGGCAAGCCGCCAGAGCCGTAACAGCAGCGCATCCAAACAGGTATCGGCCGAAGCTTCCAGCGCATCCGCGGCTGCATTGTCGAAAACTCCCCGGGTCATCCGAACAGCCGAACCTGCGCCAAGCGAAAGCCCCTCTCGCGTCCAGCCGGCGAAGTCGCAGGACCAAACGTCAGACCTCGCAAAAAACGCGGCCACGACAAGCCCGTCGCCGGAACCCGCCCCCCAAAGCGCACCCAGCCCGATGGCTGCGGCAAGCACGCAACGCGTTAGTGGCTCACCGGTCGATACTCCTGCCCCCAAATCCGAAGAGCCACGCGCCCAGATTGCCGAAAGAATCGTCGAACAGGATCCATACATTACACTGCTCTGGCAGTACATCAGTGACGAGCTGGACAGCCGCCCGGTTCGGTCAATTCACGACCTAAACCAGATGCGGACGGTACGACTTGAATTACATTTAATGGAAAACGGGGCGTTGCGGCGGGTGGATACGATTGAAAGTTCGGGAAAGCCGACCCTGGATCAGGCCGCCAGACAGAGCGCCCTGGCGGCCAGCCCCTACCCCCGTCCGCCGGAATCGGCACGGGAGCAGGGATTTCGTTTCCAGGTGGAGCTCAGGTTCACTCCACGCTCGGGAGACTGATCAGCTCTCAGTGTCCTCACTCTTGGCAGCAGCGGCTTTGACCATTTCGGCCAGCTCACCGTTTTCCGACATTTCCAGAACAATATCGCAGCCTCCGACCAACTCGCCATTGATGTAGAGCTGCGGATAAGTCGGCCAGTTGGAGTACACCTTGAGGGCCTCGCGCAGCTCCTGATTGTCCAGGATGTTGACGTAGGCAAATCGCTCGCCGCACGCCATCAGCGCCTGCACGGTGCGGGCGGAGAAACCACACTGGGGCTGTTGGGGGGAACCCTTCATGTACAGGATAATCGGATTGTCCTGAAGCTGGCTTTTGATGGTCTCATTAATATCCATAGAGAAATCTACCTCATCTTTGCGCCGGCACGACGGCCGGACTGTCGCATGTTGCGGAAGTTGTTGCGGCCGAAACTGTAGCGGCTGGAGTTATGGAAACTAAAGTTATGAATTCCATTGTACACAGACGCCCGAATACTGGCCATTCGGCCACGGGGTCATACGCCACGATGACCTCGCTACCTCCCTTGCTATCACTGCCGTTGTGCTAACTTGGCCACCCACCGCACTGACCGACTCCGAAGCATTTAAGCGCGCCACCTACGGCTCCAGGCACTGCACTTCATGGCGCCATTGGTCGCATTGTCAATATCAGCATTTACCGATACTATGTCAGGCCTGCTTTTGCAGCAGGCTCACTGACCAGTTTCCAACGCTCATCTTACCGGTGCGGACTTATATCCGCTTGCCGGTGTTTCCTATTTCCCTGAGCCTATCATCACCTGTGTCAGCGGGGCTTTTACCGGAGACCCTGACGGGGAGAAATCATGGCGGACCTGCCGCTGCTGAACACATACGGGCGACTGCCGATCGTCTTTGATCACGGTCGGGGACCCTGGCTCTACGATACTGATGGCAACCGCTATTTCGATACGTTCTGCGGCATCGCGGTAAGTGGTCTGGGGCACGCACACCCCGCCATAACCCAGGCCATCGCGGATCAGGCTGCACGCCTGATGCATTGCTCCAACCTGTTCCACACCGGCATCCAGCAGTCCCTGGCCCGTAAGCTCTGCGA
Organism: Marinobacter nanhaiticus D15-8W; assembly: GCF_036511935.1. Classification (NCBI taxonomy): domain Bacteria; kingdom Pseudomonadati; phylum Pseudomonadota; class Gammaproteobacteria; order Pseudomonadales; family Marinobacteraceae; genus Marinobacter; species Marinobacter nanhaiticus. Next base: position 3,889,231 of record NZ_AP028878.1, read on the forward strand.
TATTTCCGGCATGGACGGCGTATTCTTCGCCAATTCCGGCGCCGAGGCCAACGAAGCCGCACTCAAGCTCGCCCGCCTTTACGGCCACAATCGCGGCATCCACTCGCCGGCGGTGCTGGTGATGGACCGGTCGTTCCACGGCCGGACCCTGGCAACACTCACCGCGACCGGCAACCGCAAGGTACAGGCCGGCTTCGAGCCTCTGGTCAGCGGCTTTGTCCGCGCCCCGTATAACGATCTGGACGCCGTCAGCGCCATTGCCCGGTCAAACCCCAACATCGTCGCGGTTCTGCTGGAACCGATCCAGGGTGAAGGCGGCCTGCAGGTCGCCGACCCTTCATGGCTGCAGGGTGTCCGAGAGATCTGCGATCATCAGGGCTGGCTGATGATGCTGGATGAGGTACAGACCGGCAACGGCCGCACCGGCAATTATTTCGCTTACCAGACCTTCGGCGTCACACCCGACGTGGTGACTACTGCCAAAGGACTGGGCAACGGTTTTCCCATCGGCGCCTGCCTGGCGCGTGGAGAAGCGGCGCGCACTTTCCAACCGGGCCATCACGGCTCCACCTTCGGCGGTAATGCCCTTGCCTGCGCTGCTGCCAGCGCCGTGATCGACACCCTGGAGAAAGACCAGTTGATGGCTCGCGCCCGTGAAGTGGGCGACCGCATCCGCAGCCGGCTGGAGCAGGCTTTTGCAGGCGCGGATTATGTCCGCTCGATTCGCGGTATAGGCCTGATGATTGGCGTTGAATTGACCTCCCCCTGCGCTGAGCTGGTACCGCTGGCCAAGACGCAGGGATTGCTACTCAACGTGACTGCCGAGCGGGTCATCCGCCTTTTGCCGCCCCTGACCCTCACCGACGAGGAAGCGGATACCATGGTGGACCAGTTGATTCGCATCCTTCGACTTTACGCCGCCGATGATCGCCAAAGCCCCCGCTCTAATGAGGGGCCGAAAGGCTCACAGACTCCCTGAACCCTCCTTTTTCGATAAACAGATACGGAACGACCGCATGGCTGCCAGACATTTCCTTACGTTGTTGGATTTTTCCCCGGCTGAACTGGACCAGGTAATCGACAATGCAATCGCCCTGAAGAAAAGCTGGCGCTCTGGCGAAACCAGGGACTCCCTGAAGAACCGGGTGCTGGCCATGATCTTCGAGAAAGCATCGACCCGCACCCGCGTTTCCTTCGAGGCCGGCATGACCCAACTGGGAGGCGCCGCACTTTTCCTGTCACCCAACGATACCCAACTGGGGCGCGGCGAGCCCATCGAAGATTCTTCCCGCGTTATCTCGAGCATGGTCGATGCGGTGATGATCCGCACTTTCGAGCACGAAAAGATCGAGCGCTTTGCGAGCACCTCCCGCGTGCCGGTCATCAATGCCCTGACGGATCAGTTCCATCCCTGCCAGCTGTTGGCGGACATGCAGGCCTATCGCGAGCGTCGGGGCAGCATTCGTGGCGCGACAGTGACCTGGGTCGGCGACGGCAACAACATGTGCGCCTCGTACATTAATGCGGCCGAACAATTCGGCTTCGATCTACGCATTGCATGCCCGGAAGGTTATGAACCCGATGCGAAGCTGTTAGCCGAAAATGCCGAACGCGTCACCGTAATTCGCGAACCTGAAGAGGCCGTTCGAGGCGCCCACCTGGTGGCAACCGACGTCTGGGCCTCAATGGGCCAGGAAGACGAGCAGGCAATCAGGGCGCGGAACTTCGCACCCTACCAGGTCAACCCCAGACTCATGGCAATGGCGGATCCGGATGCGATCTTCATGCACTGTCTGCCGGCCCACCGGGGCGAGGAAATCTCTGAGGACATGCTCGACCATAAGAGCGCCGTCGTCTGGGATGAGGCGGAAAATCGCCTGCATGCTCAGAAAGCACTGCTGGAATTCCTGATCCTGGGTGCCTGACATGGTCGAGGATAAGGAGACCTCCGCACCCGCAAACTGGCTGCTTGAAGTGAAAGACCTCGCTTGTGGCTACGGCGACACCACGGTAGTCAGCGATATCAACTTCGCCCTCGGAGAAGGCGATATCGGCTGCCTGCTCGGGCCGAGCGGGTGCGGCAAGAGTACGATTCTCAGGGCCGTCGCCGGCTTCCTGCCGTTGCAGCACGGACAGATCCACCTGGCGGGGCACCCGATCAGCGTGCCCGGAAAAGCGGTCCCCCCGGAGAAACGCCGTATTGGCATGGTCTTTCAGGACTATGCCCTGTTCCCTCACCTGACCGTTGCGGAGAATGTGGCTTTCGGCCTCCGGCACATGGACCGGGAGGAGCGCCAACTCAAGGTGACCCAACTTCTGGAACTGGTCCACCTGCAGGACCTTGCCGATCAACATCCACACGCCCTGTCAGGCGGGCAGCAACAACGGGTGGCGCTGGCACGCGCACTTGCTCCCGAACCTACGCTGATCCTGTTGGACGAACCCTTCTCCAACCTGGACGCAGATCTCCGCCGCCGTCTCAGCCTGGATGTGCGCGATATACTGAAAACCCTGGGGATGAGCGCCATCCTGGTCACCCACGACCAGCAGGAAGCTTTCGCCATGTGTGACCAGGTGGCCGTATTACAAGACGGGCATATCCAACAATGGGACGTGCCCTACAACCTCTACCACGAGCCCGCCAATCGCTTCGTCGCCGGCTTCGTCGGCCAGGGAGGCTTCGTCAAGGGCAGGACGATGGGTCCCGATAGTATCGAATGCGAGCTTGGCGTGATCCGCGGCAACCGCGCCTACCCCTGGCCGGCAGGCACGCTGGTCGATGTCCTGATCCGTCCTGACGACATCGTGTTCGACGCGCAGTCCGAACTCCGACCAAAAGTCATTGAGAAGACCTTCGCTGGCACATCGACGCTCTATCGCTTTCGCCTCTCTGCGGAAACGGAATTCGAGGCGCTGTTCCGCAGTCACCTGGATTTCAGGCTGGGTGAGCAGGTGCCGGTGAGAGTCGAGGCTGATCACCTGATCGCCTTCGAGAGGACGTAGGAAAAGTGGGGTATAAAACGATAAAAAAAGGGGCCACAAACTGCGGGCCCCTCAAAAATGACGAATGAAACAAGGAAAGTTCGTAAGAACTACAACCTCAAGTAGTCATCCCTTACGCTTTTAATTATCAGCGGGACAAGCCTGGTTTTCAGTGGAGCTTCTGTAGTTGTTTGTTACAACACGTGAGATGACGAGAACCCGTTCACACCCTCAAAACTCAAGCGCGCCATAAGTACCCGTCAGGAAAACCGCCCTCCTGCCCGGACTCCATTTGCAGTACGAGAGATCGTGATTTAGCTTTCAGGCTGACGTCGAGGCCAGACCAGACTGAACGCCGCACCGCCCAGATCCGGGCTGCGCGTTACGAAAGCCTGACCACCGTGCCAGTAAAGGATGCGACGTACGATCGAAAGCCCCAGGCCATAGCCGCCGGAGGTGCGTGTCCGGCTGTCATCCAGTCGAGCGAAGGCGGTAAAGACCTTTTCCCAGTCGCCCTCCGGGATGCCCGGGCCGTCGTCTTCCACATCAATGCGGCAAGTCTGCTCGTCGAACTGGCAGCGTACACGGATCTGGCCGGAGGCGTAGCGCCCAGCATTACCGACAAGGTTTTGCAGGGCCCGGTGGATGTAGCGCGGCTCGATATCCGATAATCCCCAGCTCTCGCTGTCGCCGACGAACTCCGCCTTGAAGCCCATATTGGGACGTAGACGCTGCTGCTCCTCGACCACCTGCCGCACGATGTCCGGCACGCTGGCTTCCTGGAAACTCATGATCGGTCCGCCCTGCTCCAGCCGCGCGTAAGTGAGGATCTCGTCGATGAGCTCGTCCAATTCCTGGATATCGCTGTCGATACCTGCCAGCTGCTTGTTCATGGAGGCCTCGTCCGGGCTGTCCTCGATCATCTGGACACCGAAGCGAATGCGGGCCACCGGCGTGCGCAGCTCATGGGAGACTGCATGGATCATCTCCCGCTGCACCTCCACCAGCCGCTGTATCTGGTCGGCCATGCCGTTGAACGATCTCCCCAAACGCCGGACCAGCGCACCCCGACGGGTATCCACGCGCGCTTCGAGCTCGCCCCGTGCGATGCGCACGGCAACCGACTCCACCGCACGCAGGTTGCGATCAACGCCGCTTAGCAGGAGAAAGAGGAACACGCCAGCGATACCCGCAGCCACGCAAAACACCAGCAATACCACCGGCCATGCCATGGGCCGGAATGGATCCGGCAACTGGATCTGCGCCACGGTGCCATCGTTAAGTCGGATGTAGATCCTGGCAGCGTCAGAGGACTCGCTTTGGACGAAGGCGAGCCCGCGCTCCACCAGACGCTCAAGCGTCATGGCCTCCGGCGCCGAGATATCCTCCGTAACAGGTTGGACCTCCAGCCCGAGCTCGACGCCAAGACTTTCCATGGCCGCCAGGCGATCCTGTGGCAACAACTGGTTCAGGTGGGTCAGCACGATCAGGGCGGACGCCTCGCCCACGTCGCGGTAGAGGTCACGAAAGGTGGCGTCGAGGACATCGCCAGACTCCGCCAGCCGCCGGACGCGTACGCCCAAGCCGCTGTTGCTCGCCACGACCTGGCCATAGGCGAGGCGCTCTTCCTCGACCGGGGTCAGGTCAGTCTGGGGTCCGGCAAGCAGATTGAGATTATAGAGCGCATCCAGCCACGGATAGCTGGCTAACGGGTGGGGGGCGACAGCAAGCCAGTCCATCAGCGGGCCAGCATAATGCTCTTTCCAATCCTTCTCGCGTACGGCGTTGAGCCCCGTAAAGAGACCCGCGCACAAGGCGAGGATGATCACGGCCACCAATAGGAGACGGCCAAACATGTTCAGGAAGGGGGCTAGGGGCATAAGGCCTTTCCGGAAGACGCAACTCAGGGCCGGCGTCCACCGGACGGACTCGACCCGCTACGGTATCTCAGACGACTACCCTGATCAGGCTTCCTTGACGAACAGATAGCCCTTGCTGCGCACGGTTTTGATACGTCTGGGATGAACCGGATCGTCACCAATCTTGGGTCGGATCCGGGAAACCCGGACGTCAATGGAACGATCCTGTCCATCGTATTCGATGCCGCGCAGCGCCGTGAAGATCTCCTCACGACTCAGGACCCGACCGGCGCTTGAGGCCAATAGCCAAAGCAGGTCGAATTCTGCACTGGTCAGGTCGATGCTCTCGTTGTTCAGCCATGCTTCACGCATGGAACGATCAACCACCAGGTCGTTGAATTCAAGACGCACCGGTTCTTCCGTGGACTTCGGCTCGGACTCGCTTTTGCCGCTGTCAGTCACGCGACGCAGCAGCGCGCGGATACGGGCCAGAAGCACTCGGGGTCGTACCGGTTTGGAGATGTAATCGTCTGCACCCATCTCCAGGCCGAGAACCTGATCCAGATCATCGGTACGTGCAGTCAGCATAAGTATCGGACCGGAATAGAACGGCCGTGCCCGACGGCAGATTGACAGTCCATCTTCGCCGGGAAGCATCAAATCAAGGACCACGATGTCCGGCTGTTCGCTACGAATGCGCTCAACCGCCTGTGCTCCGTTCTCCTCGACGGAGACAGTGAGTCCGTTGCTTTCAAGATATTCCCGAGTCAAATCAGCCAGGCGCTCATCATCTTCGACAATGAGAACCCTACAACTCTCGTTTGATTGTTCCACGCCGTCCATCTCTGATTTTGTTTTTCCGTTTACAGCCAACCGCTTAGTGGCTCGCCTCAGTGAAAGAATGCTTTCAGCGCCGCCGGACTCTTTAATCAGTGAGGTCAATGACACTTTATCAGTGAGACCAATGACACTTTCCAAGCAAGATCAATGACACCTTATCGGTGATGTCAGCGACATCAGTGACCTGGTTGTCAATGCTCCCCTGGTCTCGACCACTGCCGGTCCGGTCAGCAAGGCGTTCCACTCAGTCGGCACCCCGATCACTTAGTCAGACTTTAATTGCGGTCTAACTAGATAACCCTCTGATCAAGATAGCACTTCATCTGCAGGCTACGCCATGTAACAGCAATTATACATGCTGTTCTGAAAAATACATGGAAAGGCGGCACTGTAACAAGACGTGACACGGCCCGAACAGATAAGCGCTGTCACATGGACGTCACTCTTCGTTCATTCAACTGACATCCGCGGTTCATAGGCTCGACGGGAAACAGTCACAAAGAGAACCTGTCATGTCTGCAGAACACGCCCGTTCAGTCAGCACCGCTCGTCGACTCAAGGCGTCCATCACTCGCGATCCGGCTATGCTGGAAGCTGCCCAGCGTTTGCGCTATCGCATCTTCTCCGAAGAGTACGATTCAGATCTGGGCGCCCTCACCCCGGGCATCGACCAGGACACGTACGATGCCCACTGCGATCACCTGATCGTCACGGACGTACAGACAGGCCAACTCGTCGCCACCTCTCGCGTCCTCCACCAACGCGATGCCGAGAAAACCGGGGGCTTCTACTCCGAAGGCGAATTCGAACTGGAGAACCTCTACCAGTTGCCTGGCCAACTCGCCGAACTCGGTCGCACCTGCGTGCACCCCGACTACCGTAACGGCGCGACAATAAGCCTGTTATGGTCCTCCGTAGCCGAATACCTGGTCCGAGAGAATGTGGACTACATGATCGGCTGCGCGAGTATCAGCATGGCCGATGGCGGCCATAAGGCCTGGCGTATCACCCAGCAGCTGCAGCAGCGCTACATGACGGACCGGACACAACGGGTCAGCCCTCGTCGCGCCCTGCCCCACATTACCAACGCGTCGGGCTATCATGCGGTGGATATCCCCCCGCTGATTCGTGCCTATATGCGACTCGGCGCCCGAGTCTGCGGTGAACCCTGTTGGGACCCCGAATTCCGCTGCGCCGACCTGTTGGTCCTACTGGAAGTCAAAAAGCTGGCTAGCCGCTACAGTCGCCATTTCATGCGCCCCGCCGAAGAGCCAGGGTCATGCTGATGAAATCCTTCCGGCTGGTCAGCCGGCTCGCCCTGTTCAGCCTGGCCCTACTGGTCTGCACGGTACTCGCGCTGGGGATCTCATCGATCGAGCTGGTTACCCGGCGCAAAGTGAATCGCACACCTTTCGCCTGCTTCTGCTTTGGTTTGGCGAATCGCTGCCTGGGCTTCCGTGTGAACATCCGGGGCGTGAGACCGGATCGAACTGTGCTGCTGGTCAGCAACCACATCTCGTGGTCCGATATTCCCATCCTCGGCGGCGTACTTCCGCTACGCTTCCTGTCGAAGGTCGAGGTGCGCACCTGGCCGGTCATCGGCTGGCTTGCCGAGCAGGCAGGGACCCTCTTTATCCGCCGCGGCGGCGGCCAGGCCCGGGCCACCCGAGACCAGATCGCCGACACGCTTCGCAGCGGTCAGTCGGTACTGGTGTTCCCGGAGGGCACTACGACATTGGGTATTACGGTTTTGCCTTTCCACGGCCGTTTGCTGTCGTCAGCCATCGACGCCGAAATTCCGATCCAGCCGATCACTATCGGCTACCGGAGGAACAATCATCCCGATCACCTTGCGCCTTTCATCGGAGACGACCAATTCGAGCACCACCTGATTCGAATGCTGCGCGAGCCGGCAGTCTCGGTCGACATCATTTTGCACGAACCCGTGCTGGTAAGGGCCGGCGATGACCTTCAGGCGGTTACCCAGGCGCTGCACGATCAGATCCAGGCTGGGCTAAACGACATCCATCAGGGCTCGAACCAGAGCGGGAAAGCGTCCGGGTTTCCAACAGCGCCTCTCGGCCTTGGTTCTTAAACCTCCATCGGGTGTCCGGCAGCCATTTCGTCGTCGGTGGCTGGGCGCTTGTCGATGATTTCCAGATCGAAGTAGAGGGTGAAGCCTGCCAGTGGGTGGTTCGCATCCACCTTCACCACATTGCCGTCGATGGCGACGATCTGCACGATCTGCGCCTCTTCGCCGCTGTTGGTCTGGAACTTCATTCCCGGTTTGAGACCCTCCACGTCGGCAAACGCCGAGCGTGGCACCTTGCGAACCAGGTCGGGATTGGTCTCGCCATAGGCCATTTCCGGAGGAATGGTTACTTCCAGGCAATCGCCGATGCCACGGTCCTTGACCGCCTCCTCGATGCCACGGATGACGTTGCCTGAACCCCACAGGAACTGCAGGGGTTCGGCACCTTCTGAAGTATCGACGATTTCGCCGATCTTGTTCTTGAGACGGTAGTGAACGGTATATACCGACGGGCGTTGCATGTGACTCCAACCTGATGATTCATGGCGACGGGATCTTCGTTGCTTCCGGGTGGATGCGCGTCCCGCCTTGCTCCTGAACCGCTATTCTACAGGCTATGCTTCCCTACGGGCCATGCTTGCGCAGCGCATGGACGAGCAGACGCTGATCAAGCTTATCCCGCCATTTGTCCGGGGCCTCAAGACCCATGCGCTTGAGGTAGGGCGCGACAGCGTCGTCTGCCGGGTCTTCCCTCAGGGCCTTCCAGACCGTCACCAGCTTGCCCTTGCGGGATTGGGTCGCCGCCTTGAGCGCGTTCAGAGCCTTGAGCAACGTCAGCTCTTCCCCGGTGAACTCGCAGCCAAATGGGAACTTCGGAAATGCCGTGGACTCTCCCGCCGAATCCAGCGCTGCAGTCACGGATTCTGGCGTATTGTCACGCCAGGAGGCCGGGAGCTTGAACGCGGCCGGCACCTTGCCAGCTTTCTGGGCCTGCTTCAGTAACTCAGGCTGGAAACGTGAATCGGCGATGCGGATCAGCTCCAGGTAGACGTCCTTGTCGGAACGCCCGCGTAGATCGGCGATCCCATACTCGGTAATCACGATGTCCCGCAGGTGCCGCGGGATGGTGCAATGGCCGTAACTGAAGACGATGTTGGACTTGGTTTCGCCACCGGAGTTACGGGTGGCACGCAAGGTCAGGATGGAACGCGCGCGAGGCAACTCGTGGGCCATAGCCACAAAATTGTATTGACCGCCGACGCCACTGACCACCCGGCCGTCTTCCAGGCCGTCGGAAACCACGGCGCCTTCGAGCGTGCACATCATCGCCGAGTTGATGAAGCGGCTCTCCGCGCGCTGGGCGACTTTCAGCTTCTGGTCGCCGAAACGATGGTCATAGAGATGGTTGATGAAGTTCACACTGGTCATGCAGATACGGGACGCATCCTCCGGCGACAACTGGCGTAAGGCTTCATAGAATTCCGCCGGCCCCAGATAGAACCCACCGTGGAGCACGGTGCCACCTTGCAGACGGTCGCCCAAGACCGTAGAGGCCAGTTGCTCCCGTGCTGTCTCGTTATCCAGGTCCGGCTCCAGGCTCGTCTCGTTGACCACCAGCCGGCCGCCCTTGAAGGCGACCCCGTCGCGAATGATACCGAACTGCTGCAGCCATTGGACGTCCCTGGCCCGGAGTGGCGAATCGATAAGCTCTGCCTGACGCAGGACATCAAGCGTCTCGATGCTCACCTCGGTGCCGATCCGCCCTTCGTTCACAAGGTTCTGTAGCTCCGTGTGTGGAAAGACCTCGCGGGTCAGGATCCCCGCCTTCATCAGCTGCATGAAGCCGTCGACCATCATCTCGCTGCATCCGTAGAGCCCTTCGGAAAACGGCTCGTAACCGCCCCAGGCCTGCACGACCGGGAAGCGCTGATCGATCTTCAGATGCTTGTATACCCGCTGGTACTGGTCGTTGTATTTGTGCCGCATCACCGCTGAATACACGACAGCCGCGCCCAGGGAGCCAATACCGACCTGTAGGGTGCCGCCGTCACGGATCAATGCACTGGCATAGAAGCCGATCAGGTGATCCGCCGGGCTCACTGCTTGCTGGGGTACGGGAAAGAGCGGGTAATCGTCCGCCTTGACGTCGTAGATGAGATCGAACACATGGGCCGGCACTTCGGCATCGTTGGCCAGATAAGGCAATTGACGGTTGGCCTCCCCTACGATGGCGACCGAGCGACCCGCGGCCTCACGCTCGCGCAACAACGGTATCAGGTCCAGGGACAGATCCGGATTGCAGCTCAGGCTGTAGGCTTCGCCGCTATCTTCTGGCGACACCAACTGGGCGATAACGTTGATGTCCAACGCCATCAGATCCCGCACGGCATGGGTGTAGTTGGTGCAAATGTAATTTTGCTGCTGTTGGCGATTGTTGAGAAAGCTCCCCGCCTGGAAGAAGAACTCCGAAACTTCCACATTGGGCGGCAGCTTGCCCTCCTTTACATCCCGCGCATAAGCCAACTCAGGAATATTGCCGTACATCCGCTGCACGAACTCTCCCAGGAAACGGCTCTCCAACGATGAAGACCCTTTAGGCGCCAACGGCGAGATTGCTGTAACGATATGCAGCTTCAGGTCCCGATCGCGCTGCGCACGTCGATAGAGTGCATTGACGATATGGATCGGCTTGCCCAGCCCCAGGGGCAAGCCGAGCGTTATCTCGCGACCGACACGGTCGATAATGGCATCAATACAGGCTTCGATCTGGGCATGGACGATTGGGCCATCCACCATGGTGTGACACTCCTTGTAATCGAACGTTTTTCCGGAGGTTGTCGAGTACGTTCTGGCAGGAAATAATCACATGAGAGGATGCGGGGAACAACGGCAGAGGCTAATAAAGCGGGATTCTTTGATATGCGGCAAGGCCAATATGAACGGTTTGCAGCAGCGTTCCGGAGAGGGCTGCTTGGCGGGAAATCAGAAATTCCACTTAAGGTTCAGGCAGGCCCCGTTCTGGATAAGCGCGATACCATGATCCGGCTGGGCGCCTTCGGACGCGTAACGCTGGCCGCCATCGTCGGAGTCGGAAATGCTCCAACGCAGGATACGCGAGCCCAGTTCGGCGATCGCATCGGTATCATCCTGCTCGAAATCGCCGGACATGGCGTCCTGGAGGGCGTAGATATCGGAGAATTCTTCATCACTGATGTCCACGCGCTCGGCAGCATCGGCCTTAACGACGAATGCGAGCGAATTCAGCGCTAGAAGAATAATGAAGATGCGTAAAATCATCCGAGAGAACCCAACGGCGTAACCAATGTCTTTGAATCAACCAAACTGCTTAGACATTAGTCTACGGATCGGCAGCTTGCAAAACGTGATTTAACACTCATTTCGACGGATTTTCGCCGGGCATTGATCATTATTTTGTCAATAAACAGTCAATGTATGTAACACAGTTTTGCAAGCTGACTGATTGGGTGTTACAGGCATTTGGAGAACGTTCCGGGCACCTTACCTTGTCGCGGCTTTCACACTCAAGAGGCCCTAATTCGACCGGGTCGATAGCCAGTCCGCGCTGATCCGCCAGGCATTCTCCGGGGCGGCGGCACCGGCAAAGACGCCCGCATGGCCGCCCGGCACCACGCAAAATTCCCGATCCTGCGACGCGACGATATCGAGCACCTTGTGTGCCGACGGGATACTGACAATACGGTCCGACTCGCCGGCGAACGCCAGGATGGCACAGTCGATCCGATCGAAGGTCGCCTTTTCGCCCCCCAGGCGAAGGCGCCCGCGAGCCATGTCGTTGTTCAGTGCCATATGCACGACCATGCCCTTGATGGTCTCACCCGGGTAGTCGACCATTTCGTCGAACCACTTCTGCATGGTGGTATGGACCTTCACATACTCCCGGTCCTACAGATTGACGAGCAACTCCAGGGAACTGACCAGACTGCCGACCGGATTAGTCAGCTTAAAGGCGAGGGAATTCATCCAGCCCGGGATATGGAAATAGCGCGCCGGCATGTCCAGCAAAGAAATATTGAGCGCCTGGGACACCACTTGCGCCGGGCGGTAGATTGCAGACAACACGCCGCCGGCAATGCCCATCTGGTGCATATCCACCGGACTGGCGACGGTTACCATATTGCGGATATGGCGATCCTGGGTGGCTGCTGCGTACATCAGTGACAGCAGCCCACCCATGCAGTAGGCGAAGATCGAAACATCCTGCTCGCCGCTGTCCCGGCGAACTGCATCCAGGGCCGCGGGCATCCAGTCCAGCACGTAGTTTTCGAGGGAGAGATTACTGTGATCGGCGGTGACCTCCCCCCAGTCGATCAGGTAGACGTCAAAGCCACGGGCCAAGAGGTAGCGTACGACCGAACGTTGCGGCAGGAGATCGAAAATCATCGACGTCGCGGCCAACGGCGGCACCAGGACGACCGGTATCCGGTGACGCTCTGGCGCCACCGACATCGGCTCCGTGCCCACGACGATTTCATCCACCGCCAGGGGGTGATAGTGGCGCACGCTCATGATGCCGTCTTCATGGACCGTATCGAAGGGCGTGCGGTTGGAGACGTTGAAGTTCTCTGAGAACAGCCGTCGCTCCACCGCGTGCACCGCGGCGGAGAGGACTTTTCCTGTGAGGCTGTCCTTTCGACGTATCTTCATGATCAGGGCGCGGGGTAGGTGAAGTCCTTGTGAATGGCCTCGATGCCTTTCAGCACGTCCTCGGACAAGGTGACTTGCGCCGAATCGATGTTCTCTCGGAGTTGCTCCATTGTCGTGGCGCCGATGATGTTGCTGGTCAGGAAATCCCGGCTGTTTACATAGGCCAGGGCCAGGTGCGTGAGCGACAGTCCATGCTGGGCTGCCAGCTCCGCGTACGCCTGGGTTGCCGCCTCAACCTGGTCGCTGCTGTAACGCTGGAAGCGCTCGAACAGCGTGAGCCGGGCACCTTGCGGGCGTTTGCCACCCAGATACTTGCCGCTGAGCACGCCAAATGCCAGGGGAGAATAGGCCAACAGGCCGACCTGCTCCCGGTGGGCAATCTCTGCCAGCCCTACCTCGAAAGAACGGTTTAGTAAGTTATACGGGTTCTGAATACTCACCATTCGCGGCCAGCCGCGCTCTTTCGCCACTTGCAGGTAACGCATGGTGCCCCAGGGCGTTTCGTTGGAGAGCCCTACGTGGCGCACCTTGCCGGCTTCAACCAGTTCGGCGAGGGCCTCCAGCGTTTCCTCGATCGGCGTCGCGGTTTCATCCGTATCGTGTCGATAACCCAACTGACCGAAAAAATTGGTGCTGCGGTCCGGCCAGTGAACCTGGTACAGATCGATATAGTCGGTCTGCAGGCGATCCAGGCTAGCGTCAACGGCCTGGTGGATGTGCTTGCGGGTCAGACGCGGGCCATCACGCAGGTAGCCCAGGCCATTGCCTGGTCCGGCCACCTTGGAGGCGATCACAAGATCATCCCTGCGGCCTCGGCGCTTGAGCCAGTTGCCCAGGCAGGTTTCCGTGGCGCCCTGTGTCTCTGCGCGCGGCGGCACGGGGTACATTTCAGCGGCATCGATGAAATTGATGCCTGCATCGACAGCGTAGTCCAGCTGTTCGAACGCTTCGGCTTCGGAGTTCTGTTCACCCCAGGTCATGGTCCCCAGGCAGATCAGACTTACCTCAAGATCGGTCTGCCCCAATTTGCGCTTCTGCATCGTCATTCCACCTTAATCCGGTCAAAACCGGTGCATTGTTCAACGGATTGTCACGGCGTTGTCGCCTAACTGTCATCTGGCATTTCCATAGTGCGGGTGTAGGAGCCGAAAGCCCGTGAACCCCAGAGTTGATAGGCTTTCGCGCCGAATATGCGCAACCAGACTCGCAGGCAGCAAAGATTAACCGCTATTGGCGGTACCATCCAGTCTGCCCGGGTCGACGTCATGACGGAGAACACTTGATCCAGCGTCAACGGCATATCGCCATCGTCACCGAGACCTTTCCTCCGGAAATCAACGGAGTGGCGAACACCCTCGGCAAACTGTGCGAGGGGTTGCGTCAGCGTGGTCATCGTTTGTCGGTGGTCCGACCAGGCCAGCGCAAGCCGGCTTCCGAGGCGGGCACTGCGGCCGTCCAGGGTCTGGCCGATCGCATGGTCGCAGTACCCGGGTTTCCGATTCCCGGCTACGCCGACCTGCAGTTCGGTCTGTCGACCAGCCGTCGACTGGCCAGGGACTGGAAGGCAAATCGTCCGGATGTGATCTATGTGGCAACCGAAGGGCCACTGGGGCTCATGGCGCTCAATGCGGCGCGCAAGCTACAGATCCCGGTCTGTTCCGGCTTTCACACCAATTTCCACAGCTACAGCCGCCATTACGGCTACGGCTTCCTGGAGCGGATGATCGTCGGCTATCTGCGCTGGTTCCATAACCGCACCCAACTCACGCTTGTACCGACGCGAAAAATGCAGAGCCGGCTTAACGGGCTCGGCATCCAGCCGGTCTCCGTGTGGAGTCGCGGCGTCGACTGCGACCGCTTCTCCCCGGGCAAACGTGATCGCGCCTTACGCGAAGGGTGGGGTGTCGGCGAAAGGGACCTGGCCGTGATCTACGTCGGCCGCTTGGCGGCGGAAAAAAACCTGCAGTTGGCGGTGACCGCTTTCGAGCGGCTGCGCAATATCCACCCACGGGCAAAGTTCATCCTGGTCGGCGATGGCCCCATGGGCAAGAAGCTGCGGGATCGCCACAAGGACTACATCTTCTGCGGCATGCAGCGTGGCAACGATTTAGCCCGCCACTACGCTTCTGCCGACCTGTTCCTGTTCCCCAGCAAGACCGAGACTTTCGGCAATGTGGTGACCGAAGCGATGGCCAGCGGCCTGGCGTTGGTAGCCTTCGATGACGGCGCCGCCAGCGAGCACATCCGTAGCGAAGCCAACGGGATCAAGGTACCGCTGGATGATCACGGCGGCTTTGTCGATGCCACCCTGCGCCTGGCCGATCAACCATCCCTGGTCAGCCACCTGCGCAGCCAGGCCAGACTGGACGCCCTGGATATCCATTGGCCCAGCCTGATCGAGCAGTTCGAGAACATCGTGTTCAATCTCCAATACAGGGAGACCCGTCATGCCGGCAAGCAAAGCGTCTCGATTCTTTGAACGGGTGGACCAGCGGGAATTCCTGCTGTGCCAGGTCATCAACGGCTACCTGCGGTATCGCTTCGTACTGCCCTACTTCCGGGTGGTCAGCCGGTTAGGTGATGGCTGGTTCTGGTATGCGCTGATCCTCGCCCTGCCCATCCTGCAGCCGGAGAACGGCCTCGCCCTGGCACTGCTGATGGCGGCCACCGGACTGGTATGCACCCTGACCTATAAAGGCCTGAAGAAAACCCTGATCCGCGAGCGACCGTTCATCTCCTTCCCGGATATCCACTGTGGGACACCCCCACTGGACCAGTACAGCTTCCCGTCCGGTCATACCCTGCACGCAGTCTGCTTCAACACGTTGCTGGCTTTCACTGCACCTGAACTTGCGTTGATCATCCTGCCTTTTACGGTAAGCGTGGCCCTTTCCCGTGTCGTACTGGGACTGCACTACCCCAGCGATGTGGCCGCCGGCGCGATAATCGGTGGAAGCATGGGCACGCTCGCAACCTACACCCTGCCCGGCTTTATGATCTTCGCGTGAAGCCAGCGCGATGAAAGACGGGTTTTAAGGGTCCCTGGCCCTCTACTCGAAAAGACGCAGCTGCTGCGTCGGCGCTTCCTCTTCGCGGAAACGCACCCCCAGCCCCAGCAGGCGAACCGGCCGACTGGCGTCGGTATACAGGGCCTCCACCAGAGGTTGAAAATCCTCCACTCCCGGGACCTCGATATTCTCCCTGACCCGCTCCAGGGTATGGGTGGAGAAGTCGCTGTAGCGGATTTTCACGAACAGCTTGTGGATTGGTTTGCGTTCGGCCTTGCGCTCCAGGCGCCGCTCGAGATCCTCCACCAGCTTTTCCATGACACGATAGCAAGCCTCACGGTTGGGCAGATCCTCGGAGAACGTTCGCTCCACCGAGACCGACTTGGCGATCCGGGTGATGACCACTGGTCGATTGTCTTCGCCGCGGGCCATATGGAACAGGCGCGCGCCGTGGCGGCCGAACCGGTCGACCAACTGATCCTGGGTAAACCCCTGGAGCTCGCCGCAGGTCGTGGCGCCCATAGCGTGGAGTTTGCCCGCCGTCACCTTGCCGACACCGAACAGCTTTTCCACCGGGAGTGTCATGACAAAATCGGCCACGTCTTCCGGGCGAATCACGAACAGGCCGTCGGGCTTCTGCCAGTCGCTGGCAATCTTGGCGAGGAACTTGTTGGGCGCGACACCGGCAGACACGGTGATACCGACCTCGTCATGTACCCTCTGGCGCAGGTAGCGCGCCATCAGCGTGGCGCTGCCATGGTGTTCGCTCACGTCGGTCACGTCGAGAAAGGCTTCGTCCAGGGACAGCGGCTCAAGGCGATCCGTCAGTTCGCGAAAGATATCCATGACCTGGCGCGATACACGGCGGTAGCGCTGCATATCCACCGGCACCGTGACCAGATCCGGGCAGCGCCGCCTTGCTTCGGCGCCCGGCATCGCCGAGCGTATGCCATATTCCCGGGCCAGGTAGTTGCAGGTGGTCACGACACCGCGTGGACCTGCACCACCCACGGCCAGGGGAACATTACGCAGGGTAGGATCGTCACGCATTTCCACCGCGGCGTAGAAGCAGTCACAATCCAGATGAATGATTTTCCGATCGGCCATTGTCCGACTACCTGCCTGCCCTTACTGTCTGAATAGCTGCGCTGCATGGTAACTGTATATTTATACAGACTTGTATCTTACCGTCACATGCCGAGAATGTCAGGATTCAGGAACAGGAGGCCTTCGCACCATGGCTGAACCCAACGCCGACACCACCGAGATCGAAGCCGCTGCCTTTCGCAGGCTCGTCAAGCACTTGCGTGAACACACCGAGGTCCAGAACATCGACCTGATGAATCTCGCCGGTTTCTGCCGTAACTGCCTCTCGAAGTGGTACCGGGCGGAAGCAGAAGAAAGGGGCCATGATATTTCCGATGCCGACGCCAGGGAAATCATCTACGGCATGCCCTACGAGGAATGGAAAGAGAAGTACCAGACTGGGGAAAAGCAACCCCATAACAAGCCGACCCCATCATGATGGGCTTCCAGGAGGCACTACGCATTCACCTGGCTGCGCTGGACGCCGGCCGGTCCGACTTCGAGGATACACTGGCACTGATAGACCGCTTTTTTGATGCCACGCCTACCGCTTTCCGGAATGGCCCTGTCGCTAACGAACCGGACGAGAATACCGCCTCCTGTCGCATCCTGGCCCTGGGCCAACTCGCCGGGCTGAGCGAGCAGCAAACCCTCGCCTGTTTCGGCCGCCATTACCATACCGTAATTGATGACCCAGCCGGCACTGGACATGCCAATATTCGGCAATTCATGAGTACCGGCTGGTCCGGCGTCCGCTTCGAGGGACGGCCCCTGGTTTTCCGCGCGGCAACCGGCAATGAAGCCGTCGACGAATCGACAACAATCGACAGACCTACTGATTATGGAGAAACACGCTGATGCCGGAAGCTGACGCGATGCAGACCAGTCAATGCTTCCAGCTCAAGGGAGCCACGGTCTCCCTGACCGCCCTGGAACTGCACTTCTTTGAGCCTGCCGCCTTCGAGGAAACCCTGCGCGACAAGATCCGCCAGGCACCGGGCTTTTTCCGCGATATTCCGCTGGTTGTGAGCCTGGAAAAGTACGAAGGCCCGACCACCGAGTTGGACTTCTTTCAGCTGATCGGCATCTGCCGCCGCCATAACATCCACGTGGTTGCCGTCCGTGGTGGCGATGATGATCAGCGCCGCCTGGCCCGTAATGCCGCACTCGCCCTGCTCCCGGCGACAGCCCAGCGTGAGGCGCCGGCTCCCAAGACCGAGGCCGAGCCAGAACCCGAAACGCACCCGGAACCGGTACAGACACCCGATGTCGCACTCTCGTCATCGAACCCGGCCCCAGCGGCGGCTCGGATTGTCACCCAGCCCGTGCGCTCGGGCCAGCAGGTCTACGCGCCAGAAGGCGACCTGATTATCCTGGCGCCGGTCCAGGCAGGTGCCGAAGTACTCGCGGCCGGCAACATCCACGTATATGGCCCCCTGCGCGGCCGGGCGCTGGCTGGGGTCCACGGCATGGCGGATGCGCGCGTTTTCTGCCAGTCCCTCGAAGCAGAGCTTGTGTCGATTGCGGGACACTATAAAATTTCGGAAGATTTGCAGGAGCAAGGCTGGAAGAAAGCGGTACAGCTCCGGCTCAAGGACGATTTGCTGGTGGCAACACCACTCGACAAGACCTAAAAAAAATTTCAGGGCATTCGCTTGCTTAAGATGCCTGAGCAATCAGAGGCACATAGAAGCGATGCCTGTAGCGTAAAAGGCCTTGCCTGGCGACAGGGCCAAAATTGCACGTGTAATCATCTCTTTCACTTTCAGCAAACAGGACTGCAACCTTGGCTAGAATCATTGTCGTTACCTCAGGTAAAGGTGGTGTGGGCAAGACCACAACCAGCGCCTCGATCAGCACCGGCCTGGCCCGTCGCGGCAACAAGACCGTGGTTATCGACTTCGACGTGGGTCTGCGCAATCTGGACCTGATCATGAATTGCGAGCGTCGGGTGGTCTATGACTTCGTCAACGTGATCCAGGGCGAAGCCACGCTGAACCAGGCACTCATCAAGGACAAGCGCGTCGAAACCCTCTACATCCTGCCCGCCTCCCAAACCCGGGAAAAGGAAGCCCTGACCCGGGAAGGCGTGGAGAAGGTGCTGAACGAGTTGTCCGAAACCTTCGACTACATCGTCTGCGATTCCCCCGCGGGTATCGAGCACGGGGCGCTGATGGCGCTCTACTATGCCGACGAGGCGATCGTGGTCACCAACCCGGAAGTCTCTTCGGTGCGGGATTCCGACCGAATCCTCGGCATCCTGCAGAGCAAGTCCCGCCGCGCGGAAATGGGCCAGGATCCGGTCAAGGAACACCTGCTGCTGACCCGGTACAACCCGGGCCGGGTTGACCGTGGCGAGATGCTTTCTGTGAGCGACGTCGAGGAGATCCTGGCTATTCCGCTGCTGGGCGTCATTCCCGAATCGCAGATCGTCCTCAACGCGTCCAACCAGGGTCTGCCGGTGATACTCGAGGACGACAGCGATGCCGGTCAGGCCTACGAGGATGCGGTGGGCCGTCTGCTGGGCGAAGAGCGTGAGCACCGCTTCCTGACGGCGGAAAAGAAAGGATTTTTCTCACGCATGTTCAAGGGGTGACGCCGCATGAGTTTTCTCGATTACTTCAAGAGTAAAAAGAAGAACACGGCGAATATGGCCAAGGAGCGGCTGCAGATTATCGTAGCCCATGAGCGTGGGATGCGTGACCAGCCGGACTACCTGCCGCAACTCCAGCAGGAACTGGTCGCCGTGATCCGCAAGTATGTCCAGATCGATGACGATATGGTGCAGGTTGAGTTGGACCGAAACGACGACTGCTCGGTACTCGAACTGAACGTGACCCTGCCTGAGCACCACTAGCTCAGCGCACGCGGCAGGCGCTTGTTGCTGTGAGCCTGCCGAGTGTGTGCTGTCCGTAAGTCAAAACGCTGCCAAGGCTGAGAACGCTGTCGATGAGTAGGAATACCCTCGCCTGCTGAGAACTCTCCAGATCATCATTGAAGCCCTTACCAGCGGGCAAAGTGGTCCTCCATCAAGCCACGCATGTTTTCAATTCGAATGACCTTCCCACCGCTGTCTTTCACCGTGCCGTTGAAAGTGCCCGCGAACTGACGAAAGTTAGAGGCCAGCACCAGCATGTTGATACGCTCACGCCGCCCCCCTTCCGGTTGAAACTCGAGGTCCACATGACCGTCGGAGGTTTTGACCTGCCAGGGTGACTCCGGGTTGTAGCGGTCGAAGTCAAAGCGCGCCAGATCCAGCTTGATCCGTTCCCCGTCGATCCACAGTGTATTCTCCGTTACGCCCGTTTCGTTGACGCCGGCTGCCAGGTTCAGCCCTACAGTTTGCCCGTCACCGGTAACCCCCGCTATACAAGCCCAGTTCCAGGCGGTTTCCCGACGCATGAAACCGCAGCTCCAGTCCACAGTACCGCACAAAGAGCGGTCTATCGTGTAGGTTGCACCCGCCCAACGCAGCCCACCCTTTACCGTTAACCCGGCCGACTTGCGCGTAAAGACCCAGCCACCGTAGCCCGCGCGGCTGCATAGGCGTAGCGGCTGATTATCGCCGCTAAGCTGCAGGTCGAGCCTGATGTCTTCATCAAGGACCGATACCCGACGCCGATCATCTTCGCCTTCGATCAGGATTTCCGTTTCGCCACGTTTGAAACGACACCTGCCCTTTTCAGGAAAAGGGTCGATGTGGGTGTTTGTCGCCAAGGGGTTGAGCCAGCTCTTCTCATGGGTTTCGCCGGCTCCAAAATCATGGATATAGATAAAGGCGTTGCTGACCAGCTTCAGGTCGACCACCGCCAGGCCCATCAACCAATCCGGACCCTGTACGCTGATGAACTGGAACTGGTTGAAGGCCCAGTGCCTGAGCCACTTCGGGCGAGGCCGGTCCATGACGGAGCGTAGGTCAAAGTCCCGATAGTTGATATGGGTTATAGGCTGACCGAACTCCCCGTAGTGGGGTTGGCCTTTACTATCAATGAGTTCCATGAAGGCGTAATCCTTATTGCTCTCAACCAGCTGATCGGTTCTGTTGGCGAAGGCTTTGCTGCTTCGATCTCGATTCGTGCACTCCGCGACAACATGACTAGCGATCTGACAGAGGCCTATCAGGCCAATCCGTCCTCGATCATAACGATGCTCAAAACTGCCGCGCAGGTATCATTTCCAGCCTTGAGGCCCATGCTAGACTGCCGAGCGCAGTCGGCCTGTACGGAATACCGTTCCGCAATAAAGCGCCAGTCGAGTAAACAGTAGCGTTAGCCAAGCAAACAGAGAAGGAAGACACCTTGAGACTGTTGAACCGTAGACGTTTTTCCATGGCCCTGGCGACTCTGCTGCTCCCCTTCGACCTCACCCTGGCCGGCGCCCTCCCTGGTGACGATGCGGACTGGGAGCTGCGCAAGGAAAGCGACGATATCCGCATCTATACCACCGGTTTGCCCGGCTCCGACTTCGAAGCCTTCAAGGCCGTGGCCGATCTGGATGCATCCCTACCGCAATTGATGGCGGTCATGATCGATCCCGAATCCTGCACGGAATGGGTCCACAACTGCACGATCTCCCGCGCTTTCGGCGACGGCGATTTCAATGACCGCTATGCCTACTCGGTTAACGACATGCCCTGGCCGGTCCAGGACCGCGACTATGTGATTCGTATCCGCACCCGGGGAAACGAGGACGCTCATGTGGTGGTGATGGACCTCAACGCCATCCCCGACGCCCGCAAGGACAACGATGACTATGTCCGGGTCGAGAAGTCCGACACCCTCTACCGCTTCGAATCCCTCGGTCCCGACCAGACCCGCCTGACCTGGATTCAGCACACCGAACCCAACGGCTCGATTCCAAGCTGGTTAGTGAATTCGCTGATCGTCGATATCCCACTGGAATCCATGCGCAAGCTTGAATCCGTCGCGCAGAAGCCTCGCTATGCAGGGTACAAGCTGGTCTTCAGTCCATCCGGCGAGCTGGTCGATGTCGTAAAATCGGAGGGTGACGTCGAATAAAAGAGCGTATAAGCTCTGATGTAAGAATTCCCAACAACTGATGGGAATGCAGGCGCAGAGCGTAGGTGACGAAAGTGTCCAGATGTAGCACCTGTCGGTACACGATAAACCTGGCGTCAGAGCAGGAAAGCTAGAATGACGGTTCTCGCGCGCGAGATCATGACACCCAGTGTTAAGGCCGTACCCCAGTCCTGGACGATGGACCAGTTCACCCGGTTCCTCACCGATCACGAGATCACCGGCAGCCCTGTGAGCGACGCTGAGGGCCGCATCATCGGTATCGCCACCCTCAAGGATGTTGCCGAATTCCGCTGGTCCTCCTCGCGGCCTTCCGATGCCGAACAGCAATTAACCCCCGAGGAACAGCAGGAAGCCCGCCGTCTGCGCATGTTCATCTTCGAGGAAATGAGCAAGCTGCCGGTGGAAGTCCGCGACATCATGACGCCGATCGTTGTATCCGTGACCGAGGACACGCCGGTCCGGGAGATTGCCGATCTCATGATGGAGGAACACCTGCACCGGATTTTTGTTACCCACGAAGGAGAAGTGACTGGCATCATCACCACCTACGACATGCTGAAACTGATCTCCAACGACGACCTGGCCCGCCGCTGCCTACCATGACTGATACGGCTACACGCCCTGGCCCGCCGAAGGAGACCGATCACAACGTCCATTGCGAGGTATCGAGCCCTATGCCCTCAGAACCGCAAGAGCGGAAAAAGATGTACGTCCTCGACACCAACGTCCTGATCCATGACCCCAACGCCCTGCTCAACTTCGAAGAACACGATGTCATCATCCCCATGACTGTCCTGGAAGAGCTGGACAGCCTGAAGTCCGGCAAGCAAGCAGTCGCGGCGGACTGCCGTCAGGCGATTCGCAACATCGACAAACTGTTGGGTGACGCCAGTCCGAAGAATATCGAGCGCGGTGTTCCCATCGTACGGGCGCGTAAGGCGGAGCCGCTCGGGACCCTGTCGATCCTGATGAGCGCAGAGCACACGGGTAGTCATTCCCTTCCGGAGCATCTGAACGACAATAAGATCATCAATACCCTGGCAGCCCTACAGGCTCGTCATACGGATCGAGACATCATCCTGGTGAGCAAGGACATCAACATGCGCCTCAAGGCGCGCGGGTTCGGCGTGGAGGCCCAGGATTACCACAACGATCAGTTGCTGGACGACATCGACCTGCTCCCCAAGGGCTACCGGGAATTCAGCAATTCCTTCTGGGACAACATCGCCAAGGTGGAAACCATCCAGCGCGAAGGCGTGACCGAACATATCCTCAAGCGCGAGGGCGAACTGGCGAAACTCAACATCAACGAGTTCGTCATCGACGAGCAGGGCTTTGTCGGCAAGGTGGTAGATATCGAGGAAGAGCAGCTAGTGCTGCAGGATCTCCACCAGCAGGATCTGTTGAACAGGGAAGTCTGGGGCCTCACTCCCAGGGACATCTACCAGGCCATCGCCCTCAATCTGCTGATGGACCCGGACGTCCACCTGGTGAACCTCACGGGCTCCGCCGGCTCAGGCAAGACCATCCTGGCACTTGCCGCCTGTATTGAGCTGACCGTGGCAAGCAAGACCTACAAGCGCATCATTGCCACCCGCAGCACCCAGGGCCTGGACGAGGATATCGGCTTCCTACCCGGCACCGAGGCGGAGAAGATGGAACCCTGGCTAGGGGCAATCGTCGACAACCTGGAAGCCCTCCACGAAGACGACGAAAACATGACTGCCAGCGTGGACTACATCCTGTCCAAGGTGCCGCTACACTTCAAATCCCTGAACTACATCCGCGGACGCAGCTTCCAGCATAGCCTGATCATTATCGACGAGTCCCAGAACCTGACCCCGCACCAGATCAAGACGATCATCACCCGGGCCGGCAATGGCTCCAAGGTCATCTGCCTGGGTAACCTCGCGCAGATCGATACGCCTTACCTAAGTGGATTGAGTTCGGGTCTGACCTACATGACGGAGCGTTTCAAGAACTTCCGGCACGGGGGGCACATCCACCTTCAGGGAGTGCCGAGGTCGGCCTTGGCAGAGTTTGCGGAGGCGAATCTTTAGATAGGAAAGGCACAGAAAAGCCGGCTCGTAGAGCCGGCTTTTTATTGGTACCGAAGGCAAAACAGGGGGAAACGCAAGTCGGCTTAGGGTGAGACGAAGGACGAAGCACCTCCAACACATGTAGCCGACGCTTCAGAGGGTGTTGCAAAACTACTGCGCTCGACCATGCGGCGTTGGAAATCGACTCAAAACGCTCATTTACTATCTGTAAACTGCGCTTTTTCGCCGATTTCCGCCTTGCCTGGCCTTCGCTCGCTACGTTTTGCAACACCCTCTTCAGCTTCGGAGCAGTCCGCAGGACTGCCGGTGTTGCCGGTGTTAGAGGGGCCCTTCCGGGCCCTCATGGGTTCCGCTCATCCTCAACTCCTTATCAGCTACGCGGATCTAATAATCCAGACGCTTCAACAGTTTTCAGAGGATGTCGGCTTGGCCGCTCACCATGATCTCAGGGAGATCGCAAACCTCGGGACGAGTCTCTGCCTAAGGCAGGTGTCTCGTAGTCTGTTCTATTGTTGCCCCGCCGATCGTCTCAGGCCGGCGTATAAGCGCTGTCGCCCTTGACCATAGCCAAGGCTATGCGCGCGTTCTTGGCGGCCAGGGCCACAACCACCACATTGTGGGGCCGGCGCCGCAACAGGCCTTGCAGCCAGGCGGAGCGGGCATCCTGCTTGTCCCCTACACGCTGTAAGGCCGCTCGTGCCCCGTGAACCAGAAAGCGCCTGAGCAGACCGTTACCTGCCTTGGTGATACTTAATAAGCGCTCCTTGTCGCCGCTGGAATGCTGGCGTGGCGTTAGCCCCAGATACGCGGCGAAGTCGCGACCGCAACGGAAGGGCTTGGCATCGCCGATGAGCGCCCGTAGCAAGGTGGCCGTCAGGGCCCCCACACCTTCGAGGGCTTGCAGCCGCTGGCAAACCTTATCCTGTCGGGCAACGGCCTCAATACGCCGCGTCAGACGTTCGATACGGCCTTCCAGAACCCGGTAGTCATCATAGATGTCCGCCACCGTGTCCCGCAGCAGCATTGGTAAGTCGTTCTCACCATCCTCAAGAATGTCAGGCAGCGTCTCGCGGAAACGTTTGCGGCCCAAGCCAATACTGATGCCTTGTTCCAGTAACAGCGCCCGCGTCTGGTTGATCAGGCGGGTGCGTTCCCGGATCAGACGCTCGCGGACCTGTAGCAGTCCCAACATGGCCTGTTGCTCGACCGTCTTCAGCGGCACAAAGCGCATCGAGGGCCGCTGCACCGCTTCGCAGATCGCCTCGGCATCCCGGGCATCGTTCTTCTGCCCCCGACGGAAGGGCTTAACGAAAGCCGCCTTCATGATCCGTGGCCGGTAACCCAGTTTCTCCAGCTCGCGCGCCCAGTAATGGCACGTGCCACAGGCTTCCATGCCGACCACACAATCCTCCGCGCGATCCAGGGTCGCGAACCACTGCCGCAACTGATGGCGCTTCAAGGACCGGTTCACTACGCGCTGCCCCTGCTCATCCACGCCATGGACCTGGAACGTGTTCTTTGCAATATCGAGTCCGATTACTGACACTGTCATGGGTCCCCTCCTTATAAGCTCGCAGTTGACTTGTTTGCACAATCAACCATGGCACATCGATGCCGAGGAGTGGGAGGGGACCATCCCATCAGCTACATAAAGACAAACCATGTGCCGCAGTTTACTTTTGCTGATCATCCCAAGGATGGACCGGCAACACCGCCTCGGTCACTTCCGGGTCCAGCTTGGAGCGGAAGTAATCCATCGCCTTCTCTGCCTCGGCAATCTCATCGAACCGGGCAATGTGGTAGATCGCCTCGCCTTCATTCACCAGCGGCAGATTGTTCATGCCGATGACGATGCCGGACACCGAGGCCGTGAGCGCCGTTTCGGTCTCGCCGAATGGATCTGCAATTACCGCCAGCTTCTGCCCTTTGCGCACGCGCTGCCCAAGCCGGACGATGGGACGCATGATGCCATCAATATCCGCCCGTACCCAGGTTGAGGTCGCCGCGACTTCAGACCGCTTCGTAACTTTGATACGCGATGCCTTGGGCGGCAGCATCTCGAGCGCACGCATGACCCGGATAATGCCTCGTACACCGCTGGAGATGATGACATCGTCGAACCGTAGCGCCTCGCCGCCCTCGTAGGTGATGACCGGGATGTCCAGCGAGTCGGCATATTCCCGCAGGGTCCCCTCTCGGAGGCTGGCGTTGAGGATGATCGGTGCGCCGAAGGCTTCGGCGATGCGAATCGTTTCAGGATTCTTCAGCTCGGCGCGGATCTGCGGCAGGTTGAAGCGATGGATAGCCCCGGTGTGCAGGTCGATGATATGGGTGACATTCTCCATGATCTGGGTGCGGAACAGATAGGCAATCCGTCCACCCAGGGTACCGCTCTCGGAACCGGGGAAGCAGCGGTTGAGGTCACGCCGATCAGGAAGATAGCGGGTGCGCTGGACAAAACCGAAGACGTTGACGATCGGCACCGCAATCAGGGTACCGCGCAGGTGGCGCAATGCCCCGTAGCGCAGCACGCGCCGGATGATCTCCACGCCGTTGATCTCGTCACCGTGAATCGCCGCGCATACCAGTAGCACCGGCCCCTCGCGACGCCCATGCACCACTTCCACGGGGATATGCAACGGCGTATGGGTATAGAGCTTAGCCACGGGAACTTCAACCGTCTTCCGCGTGCCCGCCGGAATTTCTTCACCGGCGATCTTAAAAGGCGCCCGTGCCATATCAACCTCTCCCTTTGGTACGGGTTTTCCAGGGCTTCTGGTTCTTTTCCGTCCAATCGATGATCATACCCGCGATGTTTTTGCCGGTCGCTGTTTCAATGCCCTCAAGCCCCGGCGAGGAGTTCACCTCCATCACCAACGGCCCACGACTGGAGCGTAGCAAATCCACCCCGGCTACGTTCAAACCCATCGCTTTTGCAGCAGCGATTGCAGTGCGGCGCTCTTCCGGCGAAATGCGCACCAACGAGGCTGTACCGCCACGATGCAGGTTGGAGCGGAACTCCCCTTCCCCGGCCTGGCGCTTCATGGCCGCGATCACCTTTTCACCGATCACGAAACAGCGAATGTCAGCACCACCGGCTTCCTTGATGAATTCCTGCACGAGGATGTCCGCTTTCAGACCCATGAAGGCCTCGATCACACTTTCAGCTGCCTTGCGGGTTTCCGCCAATACCACCCCGATACCCTGAGTGCCCTGCAACAGTTTGATCACCACGGGCGATCCGCCCACCATGCGGATCAGCTCGGGCACGTCGTCCGGTTTGTTGGCGAAACCGGTGACCGGCATACCCACACCCTTGCGCGCCAGGAGCTGCAGCGACCGGAGCTTATCCCGGGAACGGCTGATGGCCACCGATTCATTGACCGGGAACACGCCCATCATCTCGAACTGGCGCAGCACCGCAGTGCCGTAGAAGGTGACTGACGCACCAATACGCGGGATCACCACATCAAAATCATCCAGGATTTCCCGGCGGTAATGGATTTCCGGGTTGGCCGAGGTGATATTCATATAGCAATGGAGGCAGTCGACCACCCGCACCTCATGCCCCCGGTTAAGGCCTTCCTCGACCAGTCGTCGGGTGGAGTAGAGCGACTTATTGCGCGAAAGTACGGCAATTTTCATTGATTGCTCCCGATGGCCGGCTCTCCGGCCAGATAAGAATGTTGGGGCTGTACCAAGGCGCGGCCGGCCATCGCCGTGCGACCCAGCAGCATGCGAAATCGCATGGAATCGCGATTGGTCAGTGTCATCTCGATGTCCCAGCTGGTATCGCCCACCACTACCGGCGTGACAATCACCAATCGCTGCTCCCGGTGACCACCGGAATCCGACACCACCCGCTCGTCGAGAACAGAAGCATCACATTCCACCACCGTATGGAGATCGTTCTGGTAGGGGTGCACCCAAAAGCGCACCCGACGTTCGTTGTCCTGGGTATACGGCTCCATCCTGAAGGTGTGAAGGCAGGAAGTACGGGCACCGGTATCGATCTTCGCCTTGATCCGTTCGATACCCAGTTCCGGCAATCCCAGCCATTCACGCCACCCCAGGGCAACCAGGTTCTTGCTGGCCGAAGCCGCGGTGTCATTTTTCGTCATGGGTCACGTCCTGTTTGGCTCCCTTCCCACTAACCAGCTCTATCTGGAACGGTGCCGACTGGCTACCGGCATAGACGCTGGTATGCGGGAACGGGATCTCGATGTTCTCCCGATCAAATGTCGCCTTGATGTCTTCCATCATTTCGCTACGGCCTTCCAATACCTTATCGGCTGGAACCCAATAGGAAAACTGCAGGTCCACGGACGACGGGCCAAAGGCCGTCATCTGTACAAAGGGTCTGGGCTCCTCCAGGCAATGACTGTTGCTTCGGGCGAGCTCCAGCAGCAGTCCCTCCACGCGACGCACGTTTTCCCTATAGGCGATGCCGATGGTCAGGTCCAGGCGACGAATGGGAAAACGCGAACGATTGATCACGCGGGTCTTGATGATGGTCTCGTTGGGAATGCGCACGTAGAGGTTATCGGCCGTACGCAGCTTTACGCTCAGCATGTCGATGCCGATGACCTCACCGATCGTGCCTTCCACTTCGATGAAGTTGCCGATCTCGAACGGCTTCTCCACCAACAGGAAGAGTCCGCTGATCATATTGGAGGCTGAAGTCTGGGACGCGAAACCAATGGCGACCGTAAGGATACCCGCAGCCCCGAGCAACACATCCGGCGCAAATCCAGCTTCCCGCAAGGCGGCGACGATAAAGATCACGAACACCGCATAGAACACCACGCGCCGGAACATCGCCGTCACATGGCGCGACGAGCGGCTGCGCAGGAAGCCGGTGGTACTGCGGGCCGCCAGGGTTGCCAGCACGAAGCCGACCACCAGCAGCACCGCAACGCGAATCCAGGCGCCCCAGTTTATCGATGTCAGTTCGCCAACCAGCGACTGCCAGATCTCCACGCTAAGCTACTCCTGTCAGGGTTCTAACCGAAAATGCGGTCCAGGGTCTTGATCAATACCCCCCGTTCGCTACGGGTTCGCGGGGCGGCCAGCATCTCACACTCGCCCGCCTCGACAGGCATCTTGCTTGATACCTTCAGGCGCGCTTCGGCGATGTCCGTTTCGCAAATCACGGTGACCTTGGGCGTCCAGAGTTGACGACGGTCATTCCGATACAGTGGCAACAACGGTGTCGGCAAACTAAAGCGCTCCAACAGTAACGGCTCCGGTCGGCGGTTGCGGATATTCACGGGTGTGATAACGCGCCATGGACGCTTGGGTACGGCGTCCAGCACCAGTCGCGCGAATGTGGGCGCGGTATAGCACAAGTCACCATCCATGGTGGAGCGCCCGACCCAGGTCAGTGACGGCTCCGCCAGCGGCATTTCCAGCAACTGGGTCTGGGTCCTGCCCACCAGGATGCGTAGCCACACCAGCGTCGCCACATAGATCGTACATTCTCGCCCCGCCGGAATCGTCAGTGGCTGGTAAGGGCGGATCATGGTGGGCCGGTCAGCCAGGGCCGGCATGAAGATGATTTGGTTGCCGTCATCGGGACGCACGAACCGGTGGGTCTTGACCTCCCCCACCGGCAGAACGTGGCTGATCGACTGGCGCCATTCGGTCCAGTCCGTCTCCCCGGAATCGCGCTCCCAACGGACCTGCCATTCGTTATCCAGCAACGTGACCCAGAAGCGGGTCTCGCTCAGCTCATGTTTTTGCGTTTGGCCGGATTCGAGGTGATAAGGATGATACCAACGGCCGTAATCGTCCTGGACTTGCTCCATGACTCCCTGTTATCGCCTGTTTTGAATGGAAAAAAGAGACTGGCGGCGACTGACCGCCAACGATACGACAAGGCGCACTATGTAGACTGGATTCCAGAAGGACTCAAGTAAGCACTAATCCGCATAACGCGCACGATAAAAACTAATAATTTCATTTAACTATAATCCAAAGGACCACTTGCCGCGAATAAACGACAAGTTAACCCTTCAACGCTACAAGGACGACTCATGCCGCAACTGGTCTGGTTCCGCAACGACCTCCGCGTCGCCGACAACCCGGCCCTGGTGGCCGCCTGCAATGAGGATGATAAGGTCGAAGCGTGTTTCATCCTGACGCCGGACCAATGGCAGGAGCATGACTGGTCGCCCGCACGGGTCAACCTCATCCTCGACCACGTTGAAGACCTCGGGCGACAGCTTGCGGGACTCGGCATTCCCCTGCATATCCTGCAGGCGAAGCGCTTCAGCGAAAGCCTGGACGCTCTGGAAAAGCTGACAAAGGAACGCAGCGTCACTACGGTCCATATCAACGAGGAGTATGCGGTCAACGAAAGACGCCGGGACAAGACGGCGCACCAGCGTCTGCAGAAGCTGGACATCGCACTGCACAAATACCGGGACCAGACCGTCGCGCCCGTCGGCACAATCCTCACCCAGCAGGACCAGCCCTATTCGGTGTTCACACCGTTTTCACGCAGTTGGTGGGACTGGGTCGAGAAAGCCAATCCCCAGAGCCTGGCAATCCCCAAACCCCAGGGTCCAAAAATCAAGGCGCCAGAACGCCCCCAAACGCCTTCGAACTTCCGCAAGGCGCCGCCCCCATTGGTCAAGAGCGGTGAAGATGCCGCACATGATGCGCTACAGGAATTTCTCGATGAGCGCGCGAACCACTACAAGGACGAGCGCGATTTCCCGTCGCTCAATGGGACGAGCCTGCTCTCGCCGTATCTGGCCAGTGGCATCCTGTCCGGCCGCCAATGCGTGCAAGCTGGGCGGGAAGCGCTAAAGTCCCAACCCAGCTCCAAGGGCATCCGCACCTGGCTCAACGAAATCTGCTGGCGTGATTTCTACGTCAACATCCTCTATCACTATCCGCGAGTCAGCATGCACCGGGCCTTCAAACCGGAGACGGAGGAGCTCACCTGGAACGACCCTGAGAATGTATTGGAGGCCTGGAAGGAAGGACGTACCGGGGTGCCACTGGTGGATGCTGCCATGCGCCAGCTCAACGAGACCGGCTGGATGCAC
The DNA here is from genome assembly GCF_036511935.1 of Marinobacter nanhaiticus D15-8W. NCBI lineage: Bacteria > Pseudomonadati > Pseudomonadota > Gammaproteobacteria > Pseudomonadales > Marinobacteraceae > Marinobacter > Marinobacter nanhaiticus. The sequence continues at coordinate 3,919,878 of NZ_AP028878.1, forward strand.
AATCGACTGCGGATGGTGACCGCGATGTTCCTGTCGAAGAACCTGTTCCTCGACTGGCGGCTGGGTGAAGCCTACTTCATGCAGAACCTGGTGGATGGCTTCCTCGCCTCCAACAACGGCGGCTGGCAGTGGAGCGCATCCACCGGCACCGATGCAGCGCCCTACTTCCGGGTATTTAACCCGATGACGCAGAGTGAGCGCTTCGACCCACGCGGGGACTTCATTCGCCGCTACCTGCCCGAACTGCGGGACCTGGACAATAAACGTATCCACAATCCATCCGCCGGCGGCACCGTGCCTAAGGGTTACGTTCGCCCCATCGTCGACCTCAAGGAAAGTCGTAAGGATGCCATCGCCCGGTTTCAGGCCCTGAAAAAATAACGGCAGCGCGTTACCGGGAAAAACGTGTTATTGGGAAATAGAAGCCTAGTCAACAACGTTGGGGGTTCTTGCGCGAGCCAGCCTTACAGGCTGCTCCGAAGCTAAAGAGAGTGTTGCAAAACTACTGCGCTCGGCCATGCGGCGTTGGAAATCCGCTCAAATTGCTCATTTACTACCAGTAAACTGCGTTTTTTCGCGAATTTCCGCCTTGCCTGGCCTTCGCTCGCTACGTTTTGCAACACCCTCTAAAGCGTCGGCTACACACTCCAGTCGACCTGAATATGTGGCGGAGGCTTCCGCTTTTGAGGCGCCGACTAACCACTACATATCGGACATGCCGGATCGCGAGCCAGTTTCATCTCGCGCCAGTCCATGCGCCAGGCATCCAGCAGCAACAAGCGCCCGGTCAGGGGCTCGCCGACACCGGTCATCACCTTGATGGTTTCCATGGCCTGACAGGCACCAATCAGGCCGACTAACGGTCCGATAACGCCTGCTTCGGAGCAACTGAGGGCTTCATCGCCGGTTTCGGGATAGAGGCACTGATAGCAAGGCGTATCCGATTGACGGCTATCGAACACGCTGACCTGCCCCTCGCCGCGGATAGCTGCGCCGGAGACGAGCGGAACACCGGCACCAACGCAGGCACGATTGATGGCGAACCGGGTGGTGAAGTTATCGGTGCAGTCAACCACCACGTCGGCGCCGCGCACCTGCTCGATCATGGCCTCACCGGCCAGCCGGCAGGTCAGGGCATCAACTTCGATCTCTGGGTTGGTAGCGCGAACCTGCTCAGCCAGACACTCCGCCTTGGCCCGGCCGAGATCGGTGTGACGAAAGGCCACCTGACGCTGGAGATTCGGCAGCTCAACGGTATCGTCATCTGCGATGACCAACTTTCCGACACCGGCGCCGCCCAGATAGAGCGCCACCGGGCACCCCAGGCCACCAGCGCCCACGATAAGCACCTGGCTTCCCTTGAGCCGGAGCTGGCCCTGCACGTCGAGTTGCGGCAGGAGCAACTGGCGGCTGTAGCGCATCAGTTCGTCGTCATTCAGCATCATTTCTCCCCCGCCCGTTCTGTTGTTGCCGGATCACTATCCGCTTGCCATCGACCCACCGTGAACCGGTCATTGCCGCCATAGTCCCGGCGCGTTTCCACGGTATCGAATCCGGACTTGTCGAACAGAGCACGAACGGCCTTACCCTGGTCGAAGCCATGCTCGAGCATCAGCCACGCGCCCGGGACGAGCCAGTCAGGCGCCTGGGTCGTAATCTCCCGAATCGCATCCAGCCCATCGGCGCCGGAGACCAGGGCCGACGACGGTTCGAAACGAACGTCACCCTCGCCCAAATGCCGGTCATTTGCAGCAATATAAGGCGGATTACTCACGATGAGATCAAAGCGTTCCGGGGTCAAATCCCGAAACCAGTGACTCTTTTCGACTTTCACCGGAAGTCCCAGATGCCGCGCATTATCGCGCGCCAGGGTCACAGCGTCGTCCACCGCGTCGGTGGCCATGATTGTCCAGCCGCCCCGCTCGCTGGCCAAAGCAAGCGCGATTGCTCCAGTGCCTGTACCCAGGTCCAGCACACGGGCATCTTGCGGAAGCGGAAGCTCGAGCGCTGCTTCAACCAGACATTCAGTATCCGGTCGCGGAATCAGGGTATGTTGGCTGACATTGAGGGAAAGGCTCCAGAAACCCTGGTGCCCCAGCAGATGGGCGATCGGATGGCCGGCCACACGCTGCTGGACGAGACGCTCGAACGCGACGATATCATCGGTCGCAACAACACGCTCGGGCCAGGTCCTGAACCAGGTGGCGCTGCGATCGAGGACCGCCGAAAGCAAAAGCTCGGCATCGAGTCGCGGGCTGTCGCCGCCAATCCGGCCGGCGGCATCAACCAGTAATTCAGCGACTGTGAGCTCGACCTTATTCATCCGCCTGGCTGGCCAGTAGCTCGGCCTGACGTTCCTGCTGCAACGGTCCGATCACCGATGACAGGTCGCCGGCGATCACTTCATCCAGTTTATAGAGCGTGAGGTTGATACGGTGGTCGGTCACCCGTCCCTGGGGGAAATTATAGGTGCGGATACGCTCTGAGCGGTCGCCACTCCCGACCAGACTCTTGCGCTGGGCCGCCTCGGATTGCTGCTGTCGCTCGGTCTCGGCACTTTGTAGCTTGGCCATCAGCAGACTCATGGCTTTGGCTCGGTTCTTGTGCTGAGAGCGTTCGTCCTGGCACTCCACCACAATGCCCGTCGGAAGGTGGGTCAGACGGATTGCGGAATCGGTTTTGTTGACGTGCTGGCCACCGGCACCCGACGCGCGAAAGGTATCAACCCGGAGATCGGCCTTGCTGATCTCGATGGCCTCGGACTCGTCCGCCTCCGGCAGTACGGCCACGGTACAGGCCGAGGTATGGATGCGCCCCTGGGATTCGGTTTCGGGTACACGCTGGACCCGGTGGGCACCGGATTCGAACTTCAGGGCACCGTAGACGTGGTCCCCGCTCACACGGGAAATGATTTCCTTATAGCCACCGTGCTCACCAGGACTCTCACTGATCACTTCGACCCTCCAGCCGCGCGCCTCCGCGAAACGGCTGTACATGCGGAACAGGTCGCCGGCAAACAGCGCCGCCTCGTCACCACCGGTGCCGGCCCGGACTTCCAGGAAAGCATTCTTATCGTCATCCGGGTCTTTGGGCATCATCAGGTGCTGTAGTTCTTCATCCAGGCCGGCCTGACGGTCCCTGGCCGCATACAGCTCATCTTCAGCCATGGCCCGCATATCGGCATCGCCGTCGCGCATCAACTCCTCGGCTTCGGCGATGTCCTCCCCCGTCTTCAGGTACGACCGATAGCACTGGACGATTGGCTCAATTTCGGAGAATTCCTTGGACAACGCGCGGAAGCGCTCCTGTTCGGCGATCACCGACTGGTCGCTGAGTAGCGCGTTGACTTCATCGAAGCGGTCGTTAAGCCGATCGAGCTTGTTCTGAATCGAAGGTTTCATGCAGTGTCCAGGTCAGCAGCTCCGGTCCCGCCCTGGGGACCGCAAGCCGAAATTAGGCAGCGTATTCAGGTGTTGTAACGATAATTGATGACGCTAGGAATCATGATACTGAGGATCATGATAGCGTGAGCCCGATGCTTCGTGATCGGCATCGATAGTGTTCATTCGCTTCGGATCGTTAACCGGTGCTGGTTTCGACGACTCCGCCGGTGTCAACTGATGGAGTTCCCGCAGCCAATGGGTCACCTCGGTGCGGCCTTCGGCTGTCGCCTTGCGCACCTGCACCGATGGCTCGTGCAACAACTTGTTGGTCAAGCCGCGCCCCAGGCTACGCAACAGTGTTTCAGGATCCCCGCCATTGCGCAGCGCCCTCAATGCGCGCTCCACTTCCTGGTCGCGCAGCTGCTCGGCATGATGGCGGTATTGCTTGAGCGTGGACACCGCGTCCAACGCACGTAGTTGGTAGAGGAAATCCTCTGCCCCTGACTCGATAAGGCGTTCGGCCTCGCGAGCAGCCCCCTCCCGAGAGCGAATGTTTTCTTCGATAACGGTTCGCAGGTCGTCCACGGTATAGAGATAGACGTCGTCCAACTGTGCAACTTCCGGCTCGATATCCCGCGGTACGGCAATATCCACCATGAAATAGGGGCGGTGCTTACGTTTCTTCAGCGCCCTTTCGACAGCCCCCTTGCCCAGCACGGGCAACTGGCTGGCGGTGGATGCGATCACGATATCCACGCCCGCCAGGTTTTCAGGAATATCGGACAGCAGGATGCCATGGCCGCCGTAATCCCGTGCCAGCGACTCCGCGCGCTCCAAAGTCCGGTTGGCAACGATGATATCCGGCACACCCGCATCACGGAGGTGACGGGCAACCAACTCGATGGTGCGGCCGGCGCCAATCAGCAGTGCCTTGTTGCGGCGGAGGTCGGCGAAGATGTGGCGAGCCATACTGACCGCGGCATAGGCCACGGAAACCGGGTTCTCACCGATCGCGGTTTCCGTGCGGACCCGCTTGGCGACGGAGAAACTCTGTTCGAACAACCGTGAAAGCAGGGAGCCGCTGGCGCCATGGGAACGGGCAATGGCGTAGGCTTCCTTGAGCTGACCCAGAATCTGGGGCTCACCCAAAACCATGGAATCCAGCCCCGCCGCTACCCGCATCATATGACGCACGGCATCTTCGTTAACGTGGGTATAGAAGGACTCGGTGATCTCCGCCAGGTCCAGGTCGTGGAAGCCTGCCAACCAGCGCAACACGGTTTCAGAGCATTCATCTTCCGCGGCGAGATAGAGTTCGGTGCGGTTGCAGGTAGACAGGATGGCGGCTTCCTTGACACCGGCCGCGACCTTCAACGCGGAAAAGGCTTCACCCAGGTGTTCGGGGGTGAACGCAACGCGTTCGCGCAGCTCAAGCGGCGCGGTGCGATGATTGATGCCTAACGTGAGTAATGCCATGAATCCGGATTGCTACCTGCGTCTGAGAAACTGTGTCAAAGCCGTATTTAAAACTATGCCTGAAACGTCGTGGATCGACGGAAACCCAGGTCAAGAAACGGCATGATCGACCCTAACTATGTCCAATAATAGAAGATAGCCGGCCGGAATCGGACAAAGCCTGGTTCGACATTTTAGCGAGGGGCCGGCCCCCATGCCACCCGGGAACTATCCGTATTATCGGCAATCCAGGCTATACGCGGAAATTCCCGGACTCCAGGACATTGGCATAGGCCAAGCGCAACTGCCTGACAGCCATGGGCAATTTGCGGAGGGCCATGAGCAAACGGTCATTGGGCAAGGCTTTAACCTTGTGCCATTATAGTTCCGCGCACATTGGAGCCTGCCCTGGCTTTCATCCTTAATGTAGGCGTGAATGAACAGGACTTCACTTTTTACGGGCCCGAACCGTTATGGACCCGACGCCAGGCTCCCCAAGCCAATCGCCATTGGACGCATCATGAAACCAGTTTTTTCTGCTGTCACTGTTCTGTTGGGACTGGGGCTTGTGGGCTGTGCCCACCTCACCGGATCAGATTCTGAAGAAGCGACCGAGTCCGCCGAACCGACTACCCAGCAAGCGCCACAACCGCCTGCGGAAGAATCCATCAACTACGCCGACTTCGACCAGGAAACCCTCTACAGCCTGCTGGCTGCCGAGGTCGCCGCTCAGCGCGGCCGCTACGACGTGACCCTGGTCAACTACGTCGAGGCCGCCAAATCGTCGCGGGATATCGGCGTTATCAAGCGGGCTATGCGCATTGCCCAGTCCCTCAACGGCGACAATGCCCAGCTCCAGCTGGCCAACCTCTGGCTTGAGGTAGAACCCAACAACCTTGAGGCCCACCGGATCGCGGCCATCCAATACGTCAGGCAGAAGGATTTCGATCTGGCGCTCTACCATATGGAGCAGATCCTGGCCCAAGGCGAGGACGCCGACTTCGATGACCTGGCCGCTCTTTCAGCGCGCTTGCCGGCTGAGGATCAGCAACAGCTGCTCAAGCTCTACCGCGACCTGGCTGAACGCCACCCCGATAACCGCGAAATCCGCTATGGCATCGCCCTGCTGCTCAAGGCCGGCGGCGACCCGCAAGCAGCCCTCGAACAGATCGAACCCCTACTGGATGAGTCCGAACAGGCGCCCTTCCAGCCGGCCATCATCCTACGCGGTGACTTGCTGTACCAGATGGGCCAGCAGCAGGAAGCCCTGGACTACCTGCGTTACCAGTCCCGCCGCTTCCCTGACAACCGCAAGCTGGGCACCCTCTATGGCCGCATGCTGATCGAAGAAGAGCAGATGCAGGCCGCGGAGGATCAGTTCCAGTCCCTGATGGAACGTTTCCCGGATGTGCCGGGACTGCAGTTGTCCTACGCCCTGGTTGCCCTGGAAAACGGTAACGCGGACGCTGCCGAGGAAAACCTGACCCAATTGGTGGAAGAAGGCCATCACCTCGACGAGGCTCACTATTACCTGGGTCGCCTGGACGATGAAGCCGGGCAACCCAAGGAAGCGATCGAACACTACAGCCAGGTTACCGAAGGCGCGCATTTCCTGCCCTCCCTGTCACGCGCCACCTATCTGCGCGGTACTACCGGGGATCTGGAAGGCGCATTGGCGGACTTGCGCACCCTGCGCCAGCAGAACCCGGACCTGGCCGAAAACCTCTGGCTGATCGAAGTGAATACCCTGCTCGATCTGGATCAGAAGGCCGATGCGCTAGGCGCCGCAACCGAAGCCCTGCAGGAGTATCCAGAGAACGCCCGCATCCGCTATACCCGGGCCATGCTGTTCGACGAGATGGATCGCATTGCAGAGGCAGAAGCCGATTTGCGGCAGATCGTGGAAGCCCAACCGGACAATGCCGTGGCGCTTAATGCCCTGGGCTATATCCTGACGGAGAACACGGATCGCCTGCAGGAGGCGCGCGAGTTACTGGAGCGCGCCCTGGACCTGGACCCACAAAACCCTGCCATCCTCGACAGCGTTGGCTGGGTTCACTATAAGCTGGGTAACATGGCGCAGGCCCTGGACTATTTACGCCAGGCCTACGACGCCTTTCCGGACCCGGAAGTTGCGGCACACTACGGTGAAGCCCTGTACGTGAACGGCGAGGAGGATCAGGCCCGCGTCGTCTGGCGCCGTGCCCTGGACGAGCATCCGGACGATACGATCATCCCTGCCACCCTGGAACGCCTGGGCGTGGAGCAGGACCTTTGATCGCAGGAATCCATCGCACCGTCAAACATGGCTTCGTACTGGCGATCGCGCTGAGCCTGGCAGCCTGTGCCAGCGTGCCGCGCGAACCGCTGCCCGAAGGCCTGACCAATCAGCCGCCGGCAGATTGGGCCGAACGTGTCCAGGCGCTCTCAGAATTCACCCACTGGGAACTGCAGGGCAAGCTGGCCATCCGTCAGCCCGACGACAGCGGTTCGGCGGTGATCAACCAATGGCGGCAGATGAACGAGCAGTACCATCTACTGCTCTCCTCAGCCTTCCTCGGGATGGGACGCACCGAACTTCAGGGCATGCCGGGTTATTTGACCCTGACGATGCCTGACGGCGAAACCTACCGTTCCTCGGACCCCCAAGCGCTGATCGAGGCCGCCACCGGTTGGCAGTTTCCGGTAGACAGTCTGGCCTGGTGGATACGTGGCCTACCCGCGCCCGAGGGCGACTTTGAGCTACTATTCGATGATCAGGGCAACCTGGCCTCCATCCGCCAACAGGGTTGGGATATTCGTTTCGACCGCCGTAAGGATTTCATTGACGGCTACCCTGAATTGCCCGCCCGAATAACTGCACTCAAGGGCGAGCGGCGCATTCGCATGGTCGTCACCCAATGGCAGGAAACCGGGACCCAGCCGTGATCTTTACCTTGCCGGCACCGGCCAAGCTCAACCTGTTCCTGCACATTACCGGCCGGCGCTCGGACGGCTATCACGAGTTACAGACCCTGTTCCAGTTCCTTGAGCATGGGGACGACCTGACTTTCGAACCGATGGAAGGCACCGGCGAGATCATCCTCGAACCGGCGCTGCCCGACGTACCGAACGAAGCCAACCTGATTGTCCGCGCCGCTCGCCTGCTCCAGCAGGAGACCGACCAGCCGCTGCGGAGTGTCCGTATTACGCTGACCAAGCGGCTCCCCATGGGCGGCGGCGTTGGCGGAGGCAGCTCCGACGCCGCCACCGCACTGCTCGGACTGAATCACCTGTGGCAATTACATCTGTCGATCGATCGGCTTGCTGAACTGGGCCTTCAACTCGGGGCAGACGTGCCCGTCTTCGTGCGCGGCTTTGCGGCTTTTGCCGAAGGCGTGGGCGAGGTCCTGACGCCCGTCCACCCCCCCGAAGACTGGTTCGTTGTGCTCAAACCTGACTGCGATATAAACACCGGACTTATTTTTTCACAGGAAGGGTTGACAAGGGATACCCCGAGAATCACAATAGCGCCCGCTTTTGAGGGAGACGCCTCGAGGTACCGAAATGACTGCGAGGATATAGTCCTTAAACTGTATCCGGAGGTTAGAAAGAGCCAGGAATGGCTTTCACAATTCGGACCTGCAAGATTAACCGGAACCGGGGCTTGCATATTTGGACGTTTCCCAACAGAATCCAAGGCCCTTGAAGTTTGGGCAAGCAAACCCTCCGGCATCAACGGGTTCGTCACAAGAGGGGTGAATCGTTCACCGCTTCACACAAAGCTGACAGAGCTGGAATGATGCCGAAAAAGCACGATACTGGGGTGTCGCCAAGTGGTAAGGCAACGGGTTTTGATCCCGTCATGCGCAGGTTCGAATCCTGCCACCCCAGCCACCTTTCTCCCGCTTCTTCTGAACACAACGCTGAAACTGAGAAGGACTCCGTCGTGTCCAAATTGATGATTTTTGCCGGTAATGCCCACCCGGAACTTGCCCAAAAGATTGCCCAGAAACTGCATATCCCCTTGGGCGAGGCAACTGTCGGCAGATTCAGCGATGGTGAAACCACCGTTGAAATCAACGAGAATGTCCGCGGCCACGATGTCTTCATCATCCAGCCCACTTGCTACCCAACCAACGACAACCTGATGGAACTGATCGTGATGGCCGACGCCCTGCGGCGCGCTTCTGCCACGCGTATCACCGCAGTCATACCTTATTACGGCTATGCCCGCCAGGATCGCCGCGTGCGCTCCACCCGGGTATCCATCAGCGCCAAGGTCGTAGCGGACATGATCACCAGCATCGGTATCGACCGCGTACTCACCGTCGACCTACATGCGGATCAGATCCAGGGTTTCTTCGACATCCCGGTGGACAACATCTACGCCACGCCGGTCCTGCTCGACGACATCGAACGCCAGCGTTTCGAAAACTTCGTCGTGGTCTCCCCTGACGTAGGCGGCGTCGTGCGCGCCCGAGCTGTCGCCAAGCGCCTGAACGATGCCGACCTGGCCATCATCGATAAACGTCGTCCGAAAGCTAACGTTTCCCAGGTCATGCATATCATCGGTGATGTCACCGACAAGACCTGTATCCTCGTAGATGACATCGTGGATACGGCCGGCACGCTGTGCAAGGCGGCCAATGCCCTGAAAGAACATGGCGCATCCCGCGTTGTGGCTTACATCACCCACCCTGTACTGTCCGGCCCGGCGATTGAGAACATCAACGCCTCGCAACTGGATGAGCTGGTCGTCTGCGACACCATCCCCCTGGGTGACAAAGCCGCTAACTGTGATAGAATCCGCCCCCTCGGAATGGAAGGGCTCCTCGCCGAATCGATCCGTCGCGTCAGCAACGAGGAATCGATCAGCGCAATGTTTGAATAAGCCCTTAATTTCGAAAAGAAATAATAGACGCGGAGCCCTCAATGGCTCCGCGTTTGTTTAACACCCGGGAAAAACGGTGCCTCTACGGTTGCTGATTTCCGGGACATTTGAAACCACCGCGCTGTAACTTGGTCGCGAGCCAGTGCCGGTGTTTATTGAGGTAATTACCATGGCCCAAGATTTTGTTCTCGAAGCATTCCTTCGTGACGACCAGGGGAAAGGTGCGAGCCGCCGCCTGCGTCGCGAAGAACGTAAGATCCCGGCAGTCGTCTACGGCGGCGACAAGGACGCGCAGTCCATCTCCCTGTGGCACAACGATCTGAAGAAGGCGCTGGAAAACGAAGCGTTCTTCTCTCACATCCTGACCCTGGACGTCGATGGCAAGAAAGAAAGCGTCATCCTGAAGGATCTGCAACGTCACCCGTACAAGCCGATCCTGACCCACGCCGACTTCCAGCGCGTCGATAAGGATCACGAAATCCACGTCAACGTTCCGCTGCACTTCCTTAACGAAGCCGCTGCGCCCGCTATCAAACTGCAGGGTGGTGCCGTTAACCACCAGCTGAACGAAGTGGAAGTTATCTGTCTGCCGCAGGACCTGCCTGAGTTTATCGAAGTCGACATGATGGACATCGAGATGGACCAGACCCTGCACCTGAGCGACCTCAAGCTGCCGAAAGGCGTGAAGGTTGCCGCGTTGCTGCAGGGCGAGGACTACGACCAGGCGGTTGTATCCGTTCACCTGCCGAAGGGCACCAAGGCTGACGAAGCCGAAGATGCTGAAGGTGAAGAAGGCGAAGAGAAGGAGTAATCCTCTCTCTAGGGACGACGGCACATGGCACAGTCAATCGTCATGGTGGTGGGGCTGGGTAATCCTGGTTCGGATTACGAGAACACCCGCCACAACGCCGGCGCCCTGTTTGTCGAGGCCCTGGCCCGCGATGCGGGTCAGAGCCTGCGACCTGAAAAGAAATACCTCGGGCTCTATGCCCGCGTTCAATGGCAGGGTTTCGACCTGCACCTGTTGAACCCCTCCACGTTCATGAACCGCAGCGGCCAGTCCGTTAAAGCGCTCGCGGATTTCTTCAAGATCAAACCCGAACAGATCCTGGTCGCTCACGACGAGCTCGACCTGCCACCTGGCACGGCCAAGCTCAAACGCGGCGGTGGTCATGGTGGGCATAACGGTCTACGGGACATTATTGCCCACCTGGGCACCAACGACTTCCATCGCCTACGCATTGGCATCGGCCATCCCGGCGACAGTCGTCAGGTCACCGGCTATGTACTCAGTCGCCTGACCAAGGCGGACACCACGCATCTGGATAACATCAGCGCGGAGATCATGCGCGTATTGCCCGACGCCCTGAACGGCGAACTGCCCCGGGCGATGAATGCGTTGCACAGCGTGCGCCCGGAAGCCTGACCCTCGCGCCGTGTCCTGGTTCCCTGCACCTCGATCCTCGCACCCATAGCGCCACATCGGTATAATTCCCGCTTCAAATTTTCGCATCCAGCAGAGGCTTTACATGGGTTTCAACTGCGGCATCGTCGGCCTTCCCAACGTCGGCAAATCCACCCTGTTCAACGCGCTGACCAAAGCCGGTATCGGGGCTGAGAACTTCCCCTTCTGCACCATCGAGCCCAATGCGGGCGTCGTGGGCATGCCGGACCCGCGCCTGAACAAGCTGGCCGAGATCGTAAAGCCGCAGAAAGTTATTCCCACCACCATGGAATTCGTGGACATCGCTGGCCTTGTGGCAGGCGCGTCCAAGGGTGAAGGTCTGGGCAACCAGTTCCTGGCCAATATTCGCCAGACCGACGCCATTGCCCAGGTGGTGCGCTGCTTTGAAGACGACAACGTGATCCACGTTGCCAACAAGGTCGACCCGGCATCCGACATTGAGGTGATCAACACCGAGCTGGCACTGGCCGACCTGGACACCGTGGAAAAAGGTATCAAACGGGTCGAACGTGTCGCCAAGAGTGGCGACAAGACCGCTAAGGCCCAGCTTGAAGTCTTCCAGACCCTGCTGCCGGTACTGAACGAAGGCAAGCCGGTACGCAGCATGGACCTGGATGCGGAGAAGATGGCGCTGATTCGCGAACTGTGCCTGCTGACCGTCAAGCCCACCATGTACATCGCAAACGTCAACGAGGACGGCTTCGAGAACAACCCACACCTCGATAAGGTGCGCGAAATTGCAGCACAAGAGAATGCCGTAGTCGTACCCATCTGCAATAAGCTCGAAGCCGAAATCGCCGAACTGGAAGACGATGAGAAATCCATCTTCCTGGAAGAAATGGGCATGGAAGAGCCAGGGCTGGATCGTGTGATTCGCGCCGGCTACAAACTGCTGGGCCTGCAGACCTACTTTACCGCCGGCGTAAAGGAAGTGCGCGCCTGGACGGTTCGGATCGGCGCCACGGCCCCCCAGGCAGCAGGCGTGATCCACACGGATTTCGAGAAGGGCTTCATCCGCGCTGAAGTGGTGAGCTACGATGATTTCGTCGCCCATAACGGCGAACAGGGCGCAAAAGACGCTGGCCGCTGGCGTCTGGAAGGCAAGGATTACATCGTTCAGGACGGCGATGTGATTCACTTCCGCTTCAACGTATAAATCACACCGGGGACGTCGAACATGACCTCCCTGCCGCTCTGCTGCAGCGCGCTGGACGACAGCTGGCCCTGGCGTCAGCCGCTGCCTGACTTACAGCTGATTGCCCTCAACTTCGACACTACAGCCCTGCAGGACGGCGATTTCCTGCGCTGCGGTATTGACGCCCCACCTTCCGTCCAGCGCGCGGTTGCCAAACGCAAGACTGAATACCTCGCTGGTCGCCTCTGCGCGCGCGAAGCCTTATTTCGGTCTTTGGGAATCACCGCCTGCCCCGGCACCGGCGAAGATCGCGCTCCACTTTGGCCAAGGGATTGCGTTGGCTCGATTACCCACAGCCACGGCTGGGCCGCGGCCGTGGTCGGGCGCAGGACACACTACGCCGGGCTGGGACTGGATGTGGAACAGATCATGCCAGACGCACGTGCCCTGAAACTCGCCCATCAGATCCTGACGGCAAACGAACAGGATCGCTTCGCCGGCCAGATGGCGAACACGCCCGGCGAATTCCTCACCTTGGCCTTCTCCCTCAAGGAAAGCCTTTTCAAGGCCCTGTATCCTCTCACCCGCCAACGCTTCTACTTCGAGCACGCCGAGTTGGTAGATACAAATCCGGATGGATCTTCCCGTCTTCGCCTGCTGACTGATCTGTCAACTGACTGGTGCTCCGACCGCGAGCTGGACGCGCATTTCACTAACAGGAATGGACGCGTTCTCAGTCTCGTTGCAGTCGAAGCTTAAGTTGGCAAACGCCCAATCTAATCCTCTGACGATTGATAACCATTAGCGTTTGCCATACCATCATGCCTCCACTTGAGCCGTAAACTGGGATCCCAATGTTCAAACTGGATGCCGTCACCTACCGGATTCCGGGCAAAACCCTCCTGCATCCGCTGAACCTGCACATCGATCACGGCCGCATGGTCGGGTTGATTGGCCATAACGGCTCCGGCAAATCCACGCTGATCAAGCTACTTGCACGTCAGCTCACCGTCAGCGACGGCAAGATCACGCTGGAAAACAAGCCCCTGAAGGATTGGAAGGACCGGGCCCTGGCCCGCCAGATTGCCTACCTGCCGCAGCAACTGCCGTCCGCCGAAGGCCTGACCGGCATCGACCTGGTTCGCTTTGGCCGCTACCCGTGGCACGGGGCACTGGGCCGCTTCTCCAGCGAGGACCGGACCCAGGTCGAAAAAGCCATGGCGCTGACGGACACAGAACAGTTCGCCGACCGTCGTGTGGACGAACTCTCCGGCGGCGAACGCCAGCGGGTCTGGCTGGCCATGCTGCTGGCCCAGGACGCGCGCTACCTGCTACTGGACGAACCCACCTCCGCCCTGGACATTGCCCACCAGGTGGAAGTGCTCTCCCTGGTCCGCAAACTTTGCAACCAGTTGAATATCGGCGTGGTGGTGGTCCTCCACGACATCAATATGGCCGCCCGCTACTGCGATCACCTGATCGCCCTTCATAGCGGGAAACTGCTGGTCCAGGGGAGTCCCGACGAACTGATGAGCAGCGATACCCTGCAGGCCATCTACGGCATCCCGATGTCGGTCATGCCCCACCCGAACACCGAGGGGGATCGGATTGCGGTGGTTTACTAAAGGGTAGGCGAACGGTTGATGCGGTTCGGCAAGCCTTACCAGCATCCTACGTTTCCCGGTATCAAGGGTTCCCGCGTAGGATGCCGGTGAACAACGTGAACCGCATCATTCTATCGATGGAAGGTTATCTCCGACGGTTACCTTTGGGCACCCGCTACTCCTGCGCCTTTCGGCGGATTATCGATATGCGGGCAGTTCTCGCAAAGATCCAGATCCGGCAAGAGATAGCGTATACAGCAATGCCGACGTTGCCGTAACGGCGACGGTCCCGTTGCCCGCTCAACGTAACGCACCGGTGCATACATCGGATTGCGCGAGCCGTCCGTACGACGTTCGGTATCGATCAGCGCCCTACCGTCCTTCAGCATCGGCTCGGGGACCGACAAGTGCGCCATTGCTGAAATCAGCCACTCAAAGTAATTGGCCGCGTTGCTCCACAGCACCTTGCGCGACACTTTCACCTGGCGATGCATCGACTCGATGAAGGGAGAGAAGTTGCCGTCCAGCAGCGCACCAAATCGCTCGAAAGGTCCGGCCGGCGGTTTACTCCAGACCTGACCCTCATCCGGAATCTTGAACGCTGCCGGCAGCCCCTCGTCGTCCAGAACGATCTCCATCGTATCCAGCCCTACCGGCAACTGCCGATTGAGGACCAGGTTAGCCGCCACTGTCGGTACCGTCAGCTTGAGGAAATAGGTGCGCGACCACTGGGACACGAGAGCCCGCCGGTCGACATTCGACACGTCGTGTTCGTATTGCTCCAGCAGCCATACAACGACGTCAGGTTCAGTAAGATCTCTCGCAGGGAATGACGGGCGCGGATCATTCTCAAGAACAAGGACATCACGGTAGTGAGCGAAGTCGCCGACAAACAGGGGTGCTAGGGCAGAAATCATCGGTTTAGAGGTTTATCCACGGAAATGGCTTTTCGGCCTCAGCATATCGTGCAGCGATCGAAGAAGCATTCACGTGTGAGCGCCATCATGGCAGCGCGTTTGTGGGGAAAGTCGAAATCCTTCTGCCGATGGAAGCCGACACGCTGGAGGTGGTTGATCATTCGATCGTTGTCAGACCGAGGCTCCGAGACGATGGTCCGGGTACGCGGCTCGTCCAGGAACAGGTAGTGGACCAGCGCCGGCAGCCAACTGGCGACCTTGTGCGGTCCGCGGTGATGGTCTTCACCCACCAGCATATGGATTCCGCGATCGTAGTGATCGGATTCGTAATAGGGCCCGATCCGGTCCTCCCGCGCCCAGTAGGTATCAAAGAACCCGAAAGGTTCGTCATCGAAGCAACCAATCAATTGCAGACAATGCGGATCGGCAGCCAACGCCTGCAGGTGCGTCCGGTGTTCCTCAAGGCTACCGCCCTCTTCCCAGAACTCTTCCACCCTCGGCATATTTTGCCAACGGTTGAAGCGTTCCAGATCTGCGTCGACATCAAGGGTACGCAAGGATATCCAGCTGCCGAGACGGGCATCGTAACGACGATAGACTTCTCCGATGGGCTTGGGTGGCCGCTGGGGGAAGCGCACACCGTTATTCATGACAATCACCTGGGGATAGCCCGCGCTGCTCTCCGTACGGACCCAAGGGCCGGCCGCCTGCCAGAATTGGGTGCGGGAACTTTGCAAGGTGTCATCCGCCGCACTTGAAGGTGCAACAAGGCCGCTGCGCAAGAGCTCGGGCGCTGCCTCAAGTCCTTCCCAGACGAGCTTCGAGCACTCCGGATGATTGGCGAAAAGCCAGTAGCAGGCCGCCCATACCGCCTGGCGCTGGTCTGAAGCATCGTACTCCAGTACTGATACTGCCAGGCCCAGCTCCGTCGTCGAGAGACGGAACTGCATCAGCGGCTGGCTCTCCAGCGCCACAGTCACCCGATCGTCTGAACGGGTCGCTCTGAGCGTTTGCCCGTCAGGCAGCGGAAGCACGTTGGTATTCAAGGATTGCAGCATGGGGCACCCGTTTATCGTTTCGTTGTCCAGCGCTGTCACTATTTGTTGGCGTTCAGCTTGTTGGCGTTCAGCGCATGGCCTTCCGCCATGGCAACGACAACCTTGCGAGGCCCCTTGAACGGTTGGCGCGCATGGGCCGTGAGCATGTTGTCCAGCATCAGCACGTCACCGGTCTGCCAGGGGAAGCAGATGCGGCATTCGTCCAGCACGCCGCGAATTTCATCGAGTGCCGCCGTCTCCAGTGGCGAGCCATCGCCGTAGTAAACGTTGCGCGGCAGATCCTCTTCCCCGACCGTCCCCAATAGCACCTCCTGCATTTCCGGATCCAACGCCGACACGTGGAATAGGTGTGCCTGGTTGAACCAGACCGCGTCCCCGGTTCGAGGATGCACGGCAACGGCCTGGCATAACTGCGAGGTTCGCAAGCTGCCGTCATCCTTCCACTGCAGGTCGATATGTTTCTTGCGACAGTAGGCTTCGACCTCGGCCTTATCGTCGGTGTTGAATACCTGCTGCCAGTCCACATCCAGCCCGTTACCGTAGTTGCGCACATAGCGCAGACCGCGGTCGGCGAGCCGCTGGCGCAATGCAGGGTCGATACGTCGGTAGACTTCGCGGCTGTTGGCGATCGGCGTCTCGCCGCCTTCCTGCGCGGCATGGGCACAGTAGAACCAGATACGCATAGGCCATTCCGTGGTGTAGGCCTGTTCGTTATGCAAGGGGATCGAGCGATGGGCCGGGTACTCGGTGGAGGTGTAAACGCCGCCACCGGTCACCCGACTGCGGGGTGTCGAGCCGAACTCGTAGCTGAGTAGCGGATGCCCGAAGAACGCGGCAAAGGACTGGAAACCCTCAACACCGGGGTCCTCAAAGCCGCTGAAAAGAATGGCGCCGTCCGTCTCCAGTCGCTGATCCACCAGTTTGCGAACCGCAGCAAAAGCGCTCTGTAGACTGACGCCGGATGCCGTCGGGCTGACTCGCAGCGGCAAGCCTTCTTCTATGGAAAGGGAGGCAGCTTCAGGCTTGCCGATTACCGAATCCATGGCTTCACGCCCCGGCCATGGCGTCACGCAAGCTCTTGGGACGCATATCCGTCCAGACATCCTCGATATGCGCCAGACAGGTTGCCTTGTCGCCGCTCACGCCTACCGCTTTCCAGCCTTCCGGAATCGCCTTGTAGTCCGGCCAGATGGAATACTGTTCCTCGTGATTGATGACAACCTGGAAGACGGTCTTGTCGTTATCAAAACTCATTGTGCACCTCGCCTGACCGATGGAATTCGCGGACCTTTTGGCCCGTGGTCTGTTTCATCAGTAAAGACGGACGAGCCCATAAAAAATTTAAGCTTAACGAGCTTTGGCGGAAATTCGTATAACCGGAAGTCTTCCGGGAATGGGCAGCCCGGCGGGCTGCACCGAAGCTGAAGCGTCGGCTACATTCCCCAGGTAACTCGAGCATGTAGCAGATGCTTTAGCTTCTGAGGCGCCGAAGGTGCCCATGGTCTCACGACTCATGTGACGACTCCTGCCCTCCTGTCACGCTAACTCGCGAGATACCAAAATTCAGGGAGCTTTACCCATCGCGTTTAAAGCCTCCGCCATCTGCCCGACAATCACCGTTGCCGACCAGGGGCCGCCAAACGACCAATAAGGCGTTTCGAGGAAGCCATAGGCGCCATGCCGTGCAACCGGCAACGCCTGCCAGAGCGTACTCTCGAAGAAAGGCGCACCTTCGAAACCGCCGATAAACAGCAGGTTCAGGTCCGACTGATGTGCAACTTCGTTCACCTCGATACGCTGGTGCAGGCTATGGGATTCGTTCAAAGGCCAGGGGTTTCGACCACCCAATCGATTGGCCAGACTGACCACAAGCGTCTGCTCATTAGAGACGATAAACAGGCCCTGCTGGGTTAGCGGATAAAGCACGGCCAGAGGTTCCCGGCTGATGCCCGCCTGTTCTGCCACCGCTCGCGCATTCGCCAGCGCATCATGCATCTCATCCAGCACTTTCCGGCCTTCCGGCTCACGCCCTGTCAGCCGCGCAAGGTGAGTAAGCATCTGCTCACCAGCGGTGACGGCATCCCGGGAAGACGGCGCCATGGACACGTCGTAGAGTACCGTCGGTGCCAGTGCATCGAGCCGTTCGAAGAGGGCCGAATGCAGGCTGGAGATACCGACGATCAGGTCCGGCTTGAGTTGAACCAGGCGCTCCAGGTTCGGTTGCTGGGCCGAGCCCAGGGGCTCGCTCTTCGCCAGGTGGTCGCTCCCCAATTTCACCCAACGGCGATAACCTTCCAGGTTGCCAACGCCGACCGGCTCGATACCCAGGGAAACCAGCAATTCAGTGGAAAGATCGTCGAGGCTGACAACGCGTTTGGGCGCTTGGGGCAAGTCGCCCGACTGGTAGGCCACAATATCGCCGTTCGCCTGCACACCAATAGTAACGACGATCAGCAGGACCAGAATCCATAACCTCATGGCTTCATCCTTTGCGCAAGTATGTGCGGCTGAGCAACAACAGGAATAGCGGTGCGCCAATCGCCGCCGTCATGATGCCGAGCGGAATATCCAGCGGTGCCAGCACCCGTTGGCCAAGGACATCGGCGACGACCAGCAGCAAAGCCCCCATCAACGGTGTCACGATCAGCCGATTCCGGTAACCGTGAAAACCCAAGAGCCGTACGGCGTGGGGTACCAGCAGGCCGATAAAGGCCACCGGACCAAGCACGCTGACACTTGCTGCGATCATCAGGCTCGCCAGTACCAGCAGCCAAAGGCGCTTGCGGGTCGAGGCCAGACCCAGGCTGTCCGCAACACCATCCCCCAGCGCCAGGAGATCCATCCAGCGAACGGTCAACCCAGCGAGGAACAGCCCGATTCCGAGCCAGGGTGCCAGGCTCCAGACATCGTACCAGGTACTGGCGTAACTGCTGCCGGCCATCCAGATCAAAGCCAGGGTGACGTTCTGGCTGTAGTAGGCAATCAGCAGGCTGGTTACCCCCATGGCCAGACCGGTCAGGGCAAACCCGGTGAGGATCAGCCGCAGCGGTTCCAGCCCATGACGCAGGTTGAGCCCAATAATCAGGAACAAGGCCAGGGCCGCCCCACCCCAGGCGAACGGCAGCCGCCAGGCGGCGAGCATGTCGGGCGCAATAACGAGTCCCGCCAGGACCGCCAGCGCCGCCATCTGGCTCACGCCGAGCACACTGGGACTGGCCAACGGATTGCGGGTGACCGCCTGCAAGATCAGCCCACTTGTGGCGAACATGGCGCCACCGCAAGCGTCCACCAACAAGCGTGGCAAGCGTAGATCGACGAGCGTCCAGGCCCAATTCTCCCTGGCATCCAAAGCTGCGAGGGAAATCGGTGCTGGCCCGCCCAGGGTGCCATTCCAGAGTATCCAAGCCAGCCCGGCACCGAACACCAACACCGTCGGCCACAACGGTAGACGCACGCCGGTGGGTTCGCCAGCCATCGTGTCGGGCTGCCCAACCACACCGCGGCTGTGGGTGAATCGCAGCAGGATAAGCACGGCCAGTGCGCCGATAATGGCAGACAGGGTGCCCAGGGGCAGATCCAGCCAGTCCTTCAGCGAGGTAACCAGGACGTCAGCCGCCAGGGTCAGTACCGCACCCCAGAGCGCGGCCAGCGGCAGCAAGCGTGTTGGCCAGCGAACGCCCAGCCCATAGCGCACGAAATTAGGAGCCACGAGACCAATAAATCCCAGCGGACCGGCCAGATGAATGGCCAGAGCCGTGAGCACCGTGCCAACCAGAATCACCACCGCTTTCAACATACGCGGCGACAGGCCCAGCGTGCGCATCTGCGCCTCGCCCAACAGCGCCATATTGATGGGGCGGCGCAGCAGAATAACCAGCAACAACAGCGGCGGAACCAGCCAGAACGCAGGCTTCAGCGCACCCCAGCCCATCTGGCTAAGGGAGCCGGTGTCCCAGAGGGAAACCACCATGGCGGCCTGCTGGTTCAACGTAAGGAACAGCGTAATCAGTGCATAGAACGCTTGCGCCATCGCAACCCCGGCCAAAACAAGCCTCGGGGGCGTGGTTCGGCTTCCTCCGGCTAGCGCAAAGGTGAGCATCGCGGCAGTGACACCGCCCAGGAATATGACAGGTAATCCCAGGCTCGCCGGCAGGAGGAACGCCAGGATAACGCCAAGTTGGGCGCCCGCCGTAATACCCAACAGATCCGGCGACACCAGCGGGTTACGGGTGATCAACTGCATCAGGGCCCCGGCCAGCCCAAGGCAGCCACCAACCACCAGCCCGGCCACGACGCGGGGCAATTGGGACCACCAAAGCAGCAAGCCATCCAGGGTCGGATTCACTTGCCACGGCGCCCATAGCGCCTGGAAGTCCATCCCGGGATAACGCAAAAAACCCTGCCAAAGCATCAGTACTGCCAGCAGCGCGAGTCCGGCCCAGGCTCCCCTGGCTGTGTTCGATGAGGACGTGTGTTCGGAAGTCCAGCCGACCGCCAATGTCCTGTTCACTCAATCTTCCTTGTGGCTACAAACGACAAAAAAACCTCGGAACGAAAAGTTCGGAGGTTATAAGTACTCAAGAAAACGGAGGCGGCGAACCGCCCCCAAACGCAACAATACTTTGAGAAAGACTTACCAGTTGTAGGACACCGTGCCCTGAACCGTCCGCTCGGAACCGTAGTAGCAACGCCCTGCGTTGTTACACTGGGCGATGTACTCCTTGTCGAACAGGTTCTTCACGTTGACCCTGGCGCTCCAATTGTCGGTAAGAGCATAAGCCAGGGCCGCATCGATTAGAGTTTCATCGTCGGTTTTAAGCTTGCCGTAGGCCAAATCCTTTGGCGGATACGCGTACGAGCTGCCTAGGTATCGCGCGCCCAAACCAGCTTGCAGGCCATTCAGGGCACCGCCCATGAACCTGTAGTTAGCCCACAACGATGCCTGATGGCGGGGTACACCGGTGATCTGCTCGTCTTCGAACCGGGATCCCGGCCAGTCTTCCGTGATCTCTGCGTCGGTATAGCTATAAGACACAGTAAGATTGAAGCTCTCTGTAATGTCGCTCTTGACCTCAACCTCAACGCCCCTCGACTCGGTCTCGCCAACCTGACGATAGTCCTCGACTGTCTCCCGCTCATCGTAGACGACATCGTCTTCCTTGGTCAGATCGTATGCCGCTACTGTGATCGACGTATTCCAGCCGATCGGCTCGTATTTCACCCCTACTTCGATTTGATCGCCGGTGATAGGCTCAAACGTATCGCCCGCATCGTTGGAAATCTGTTGAACCGGGACGAAGGTCGTCGCATAGCTTACGTAGGGAGAGAGACCAAAATCGAACTGGTACATGAGGCCAGTCTGCCACGTAAATTCGCTGTCGGAGCGATCACTATCATTATTGGCTGGTGACCGATCATTTATCTCGCTCTTTGCCCAGTCATAGCGACCACCAACCAGAGCAATCAATCCTCCCACCTTGGTCTGGAGCTGAGCATAGCCACCAGCCAGGTCCTGCTTCAGCTCATCTTTGGAAGCCAGGACGAAAGTCTGAGGTTCAGCCATCCATTGCGGGTCGAAGATACCGATAATTTGGTAATCGTTAAGAGCCAGTGTTGTGGTGTTCGGTGGCTGGCCAATATATTGCGTTTGTTCGAACGAGACTTTGTCGAAGCTGGCCCCTACCAATACGGTATTTTCGAACCGGCCAGAGTTAATATTGCCAACGATTTGGTTATCAATGGAGAAAACTTTCGAATCGTTGTGCCGATCACGGCCATACGCCAGTACGAAATCATCATATCCATCGCCTGCCGCGCCATTGGGCAACAATCCGGGCACTACAGGCAAAGGAGGCGGGAAGGTCCACCAGGTTTCCTGCCGATCAACCAACGACCGCACATAACGCGCGTTCTGACGGAACGCCCATTCCTCATTGAACAGGTGCTCATACTCATAACCCAGCGACCAAAATTCCCGGTCGAAGGTATCCCAATCCGGATGTCCAAGGTTGGTATCGGTATCCAGTTGGCCATTGGGATGGTCCAGCAAGGTACCGGCCGCCGGCAGGCCAAGCTGAATCTCTGTCTCGTCCTTCTGGTACTGAGTCAGGAGCGTGAGCGTATCTCTGTCAGTAAGATCGATGGATATAGAAGGCGCGATATAAACGCGATCGTCGGGTACGCTATCG
This sequence comes from Marinobacter nanhaiticus D15-8W, assembly GCF_036511935.1. Taxonomy (NCBI): domain Bacteria; kingdom Pseudomonadati; phylum Pseudomonadota; class Gammaproteobacteria; order Pseudomonadales; family Marinobacteraceae; genus Marinobacter; species Marinobacter nanhaiticus. The sequence continues at coordinate 3,941,956 of NZ_AP028878.1, forward strand.
GTCTGGGTGTCAGACTGGCGTCCCAGAAAAACCAAACGACCACGGACACTTCCATCGTCGACCAGGGCACCGGAAACATCAGTCGAAACTTGCTTACGGTCGTGCGTACCGTAGCTCAGGTTGACCTCCGCCTGCGGCTCGTCCGTCGGGCGCTTGCTCACCAGGTTGACCAGACCACCTGGAACGTTCTCGCCGTAGAGGACGGAGGTCGGCCCCTTGAACACTTCAACCCGTTCCAGACCATAGGGCTCGGCGGATGTGCTGTAGGCGTTCGGCTGCATACGCAGGCCGTCGCGGTAGGTGCCATAGCCGTAGTCACGCTGGTTCATACCGCGGATATAGAAGATGTCCCCGGCTAGCGCATCGCCTGCCGGGTAGTTGGCGGTGGAGATGCCAGGCACGTAGTCGAGGATGTCGCTCAGGGTCTGCGCGCCCTGATCTTCGATTTGCTCACGGGTCACAACAGACACTGAGCGCGGGGTTTCAGATAAAGGTGTGTCGGTTTTTGTAGCGGTCAGGCTGCGCTCGGCTTTGTAACCTTCGTCCGGGCCCAGGGGGTTTTCCTTGTCGGCGGTAACGGTGATCTCGTCCAGTTCCGTGGTATCCGCGTTGTTGTCCTGAGCCACCGTGTAGGCCGGTGCTGCGGCGACCATCGCGGCCAGCAAGCTGCGGCGGAAGGTCGTAAGGCGCTTGTCCATTTGATTCATGACTGACATCCGTCTGTGTTTTATTTCAATGAGCGTTCCCCGAACGCTGCCCCCAAAAACGACCACACCTTAATGAATTTTAATACCAATGTAAATGATATGAATTCTCATTCATGAATACAACGAAGCCAATTCCGAAGGATGCCGCGAAGGAAGCACATACAAGCAGCCTTCGCTCCCTCGCATGCCAGAGTGGCAAACGCCGATTCGTGCGCTCCCCACCACACTCAAACGACAGCGATCACTCCGCACCCTGGAGCTCATCCAACGGTGTCGAACGTACCGCCAGTAGATGCAAAACCTCCTCCAACTGATCGATAAAGGTCTGATCCCGCACGATGCTCAGGTGATCCGCATCTAGCCATGCAGAGGACGCCAGCGGACGCTCGATGGCCGCCTCCAGCAAAGCTTCCGCATTCGCGTTGTTTTCCGGTGATTGCGACGCCCACCAGGCGTGGACCGGCGCTCTAAGCGGACGAATGTCGCGGTGGTTGCGCGCCAGTTGACGCATGTGGCGCTCCAGAGCCAGTAGTTGTTGCCACTGATCCTCGCTGACACCTTCCGGCGAGGGCGAATCCTCCACATCAGCCCTTGCCTGCCCCGCCCCGGGAACGTATCCATCGATCAGGCCGACGAACGCGACGTGCTTGCCCAGCCGCTCAAGCAGCGTCGCCATCTCCAGCGCCAAAGCACCACCCATGGACCAGCCAAGCAGGTAATAGGGACCGCTGCCTTGTTTCTCCAGAAGCGCGCGAACATAGTCCCGCGCCATCGCCGCAAGGGAGACATCTCGCCAGCGGCCATCGAGGATCTGGCGGTTCTGTAGCCCCCACACATTCCAGTCCGCCGCCAAGCGGCCCGCAAGCGGGTAGTAACCCACGACGGTGCCGCTGACGGGATGCGGACAGAACAGCGTCGGATTCGCAGCACGAGAACCACCCAGTCGCAGCAACGAATTGAGCTGGCTGCCATCCATAGGCATCGCCGGCTTCGGGCGCGACGCGGAGGGAGCGTGCCGGACATCGGTCTGCTCGATCAGGCGTTCGAGCGCCATGCCGACGTGATCCAGCAGTCGCTGGACCGTTCGCGACCGATAACGCTGACTGCTGAAGCGGCAATTCAGGGTGAGTTGGCCGTCCTGCACCTGGCCGTTGATTTCAAGCTCACGAGCCAGCGGCGTCCAGGGATCGACCAGATCGCCCGGCGATTCCTCAGCCGCCTGAAAGCGGCCGTCGGCCAGGTCCTGGTCGAATTGCCCCAGATAGTTGAAGGCAAGCAAGGGCTCCGGTACTTCCCCAATGCGTGAACGCACTTCGGGCATGGCGAGATAGCGCAGGGCCCCGAAGCCAACCCCTTTTCCAGGGACCTCGGCACGTATGGTGCGAATGGCATCAAGGGTTGTTTCGAGATCACCAGCGGAATGGACGCGCAACGGATAGAGACTCGTAAACCAGCCCAGCGTGCGACTGAGGTCCAGCGTCTCATCCAGCGGCTCGCGGCCATGACCCTCGACGGCAATCAGCGGTTCCCTCAGGCCGCCCCAGGCCCGCAGCCCTTCGGCCAGGGCAGCCAATAGCAAATCGTCGATACCGACATTACGAGCCGCCAGGGTTTCCCTTAGCAGGCGGCGCGTCTGACCGGCCGGGAGGCGCCACTCACAGTGGGTGGCGTCGATAGTGGCATTCCGGCCATCCGGATTATCGACTGGCCAAGCTTCGGCGCCCTCGCCCAAGCGGGCCCAGTAATCCAGCTCAGAATCCCACTGGCCTGAGTCCGAAGCATCGGCCAGATGGTGCGCCCACTGCTGATAGCTGGCGCTAGCGGGCCCCAAGTCCGACGTTAAACCGGATTCGACCCGCTGGTAGGCTCGGGTGAGATCTTCCAGCAGAATGCGCCAGGACACGCCATCGACGATCAGGTGATGGAAGCTCAACAGCAGACGCTGCTCGTTGTTGGGCAGATTGACCAGCAACAGGCCGGCCAGGGGTCCCTGCTCCAGGTCGAAACCGCGCTGTATGGCATCGCACGCCACAGTCACCTCCTTGGAGCTTTCCAACGTGATCACCTGGAGCAGTCTCGCAGCCGATTCCTGCTCGCGATAGAACGACTGCCAGTTGCCATCAACTCGCCGGAAACCCAGTCGCAGACTGTCGTGATGCGCAATCAACGCCTCCACTGCCCGACGCAAATGCCCCTCTTCCAGAGGCCGCTTCACCTCCAACAGCAGCGACTGGTTCCAATGCGAAGGATCGCGCATGGGCTGCTCGAAAAAATGCGCCTGGATCGGCGTCAGCGGCAATGTGCCGTGCGCTTTTTCGATAGCACCGCCAACCTCTTCTGCCACGAGCGCCAGCGCAGCCGCCATCTCAGACAATATAGGCTTGAGAAATACCGTCTTCGGCGTCAATTGCCAGCCAGACTGTCGCAGACGGGTGATCAACCCCAGCGACTGGATCGAATCGCCCCCGAGTTCGAAGAAGCTATCGCCGCGGTTGACCTCGTCCACGCCAAGTACGTTCCGCCACAGCTCGGCCAGCAGGGTTTCGCGTTCTCCTTTGGGCGTTTCGCGCTGGCGTGTTGTACTCGCGGGCTCCGGCAAAGCGTGGCGGTCCAGTTTGCCGTTGGGCAGTTGCGGCAGCCGCTCAAGCGTCACGATATGGGATGGCACCATATACTCCGGCAACTGGTCCTTGAGCCGGGCCTTGATGCTGTGTTCGTCCAGTTCCTCGCCCGAGACATAACCCACCAGTCGCTGGCCGGCGGGTGTGTCCTTGACGACGGCCAGGGTGTCTTTCACCCCCGGACAAGCTTTCAGGGCCGCTTCCACTTCCCCGATCTCGATCCGGAAGCCCCGCAGCTTTACCTGCTGATCCATCCGTCCGAGGTATTCCAGTTGGCCGTCCGGGTTCAGCTTCACCCGGTCACCGGTGCGGTAGAGTCGCTCGCCCGGACTGAAGGGGTTCGGCACGAAGCGCTCGGCGGTGGTTCCCGGTCGATCCAGGTAACCACGCGCCAGGGCGCCGCCCAGGTAGAGTTCCCCCGCTACATTCGGGGGCAACAGGTTGAGGTCGCTGTCGAGTACGTAGCCCTGACGATCACCGACCAGATCCCCAATGGGTGCGTAAGGGCTGTCGAAGTCCGCGGTCTCTGCCGGGACCCGCCATAGCGTGGGGGTCACTACGGTTTCGGTCGGGCCATAGCCGTTGATCACCCAGTCCGGTTTCAGGTGTTCGATGGCGTGATGCATCATCTGACGGCTGAAGGCTTCGCCAGCGAAGCAGTAGATGCGTACGCCCGGCGGTTGGCCCTTAAGCTCCGCCCATTCCGCCAACTGGCGCAGGTAGCTGGGTGGGAAGGCGGCGACGGTGATGCCCTCCTCGATCAGGCAGTCGTAGGTTTGCTGCACGCTCCACAGCGCCTGGTCCCGCAATACGATGCGGGCGCCGTGACTGAGTGCCGTGAGCCAGCGTTCGTGGGCGCCATCGAAGCTGATGGAGAGGAAGTGCAGTTCCCGGTCGTCCGGCGTCAAACCATAGCGTTCGCCAATGGTCTGGCAGTGCATGGACATCGCGCCATGGGGCACCGCCACACCCTTGGGCTTGCCGGTGGAGCCGGAGGTGTAGATCAGGTAGGCCAGCTGTTCGGGGTGGATAAAGGCATCCGGCACGGTCGAGGGCTGATCATCAAGATTCAGGTGATCCAGGTTGACCGTTTCCACGCCACCCACCGCAGGCAGTCGATCCAGCGCAGCGTCGTGGGTGAGCAGCAGGGCGGCGCCGGAGTCCTCCAGCATGTACCGTACCCGCTCGGCGGGATAGTCCGGATCCAGCGGCACATAAGCCGCGCCGGTCTTATGGACCGCATAGAGCGCCACCAGCATCTCAACGCCCCGCTCCAGGGCTACGCCAACCCGGCTTTCCGCGCCAATGCCTTGCCCGATCAGCCAGTGGGCCAGGCGGTTGGCGCGGGCATCGAAGTCTGCGAAGGTCAGGCGATTCTCGCCGTGCACCACCGCGATGGCCTCGGGGCGTTCAACCGCCTGGTCGGCGATCAGGGCGCAGATGGGCCGTGGATCGATCGGTGAATGCTCGGGCCGGTTCCAACGTGCCCAAACCGCCTCCTCGTCCGGGGTGAGCAAGGGCAGTTCGCCCAGGTGCGAATCAGGCTCGCGACTGATCACATCCAACATCGCCTGCAACTGCTCAGCCATGCGCTCCACCGTGGCAGCATCGAAGATATCCGTGGCGAAATCCAGGTAGCCTTCGATCCGGCCATCCGAATATTCTTGGGTGCCGAGCACCAGATCGAAATGCGCGTTCTCCGCAGGGCAAGCCAGTGGTTCACAGCTCAGTGCATCCATCGTCAACAAGGGCTGCTCGTCGAAAACCTGATGGTTGTAACTCACCTGGAACAACGGGTTATGGCTCAGGCTGCGCTCGGGCTGCAGGGCTTCCACCAGCCGTTCGAACGGCAGATCCGCATGGGCCTGGGCACCGTGCATGCGTTCGCGTACCTGGGCGATCAGGTCGCTCACCCGATCACCGGGCTCGATCTCGGCACGCAACACCAAGGTGTTGACGAAGAACCCAATCAGCCCTTCGGTACCTGGCTGATGGCGGCCAAATACCGGGATGCCTACCCTCAGGTCACGCTGGCCGCTCAGGCGATACAACAAGGCCTCTAACCCCGCCAGAATCACCATAAATAGCGACGCCTGCTGTTCGCTGGACGCTTTGCGCAACTGCTCGACCAGCACTGGCGGCAGGGTAAAGGCATGGCGCGCGCCGCGCCCATCCCGTTGGGCCGGCCGTGGCCGATCGGTCGGCAGGTCCAGAGTGGGGTGATCTTCGCCCAGTTGCCCTTCCCACCACGCCAGCTGACGATCCAGTTCTGCGCCGGTCAGGTGTTCCCGCTGCCAAAGGGCATAATCCGCGTACTGGACCGGCAAGGGTTCCAACGGATTAGGTTCATCCAGCGAGGCAAGGCGATAGAACCCGACCAGTTCTTCCAGTAGCAATTGCATCGACCAGCCATCGGAGATGATGTGGTGCATGCACAGCAACAGCCGCCAGTTGGATGCATTCATCTGCACCAACGCCACACGCCAGGGCGGCGCGTTTTCCAGATCGAAGGGACGGCGGCTGAATTCGCGGAACAGCGCGTCAAAAGCGCTCTCAGCCTCGTCATCATCGCTCAAGTCGTGGCGCTCTATCCGCACCGCTGAGGCGGCCAGCACCCACTGCTGGGGAACGCCGTCATCGCCGTGGCGGAAGCAGGTGCGCAAGGATTCATGGCGCTGCGCGAGCTGCTCGAACGCCGCCATCAGCGCATGCTCGTCCAAATTCCCCTGCATGTGCAGGCCACCCGGCAGATGATAGGCGCTGCTCTCGGGCTCCAGTTGCGCCAGGAACCACAGGCGCTGCTGGGCGAAGGATTGCGGGGCAAGCTGTCCCCGGTTGTAGGGCTGCAAAGCTGTTGTCTGGTTTTCAGGTTCAGTCGCCAATGTAGACGCCAGTTCGGCCAGGGATGCTGATTCAAACAGCGCACTTAGCGGCAGCGTGCGATTCAGGGTTTTCTGGATGCGATGAACCAGATTTACGCCCAGCAGTGAATGCCCGCCAAGGCTGAAGAAGTTATCGTTCCGCCCTACCCGCTCGACGCCTAACACCTCTTGCCACAATGCGGCCAGAGCCTGTTCCATCTCGCCCTGCGGAGCGGCGTATGCGGCCGTGTCGATCTCCGGATCTGGCAGGGCCTTACGATCCAGCTTGCCATTGGCCGACAGTGGGAAGCGGTCCAGGGCCACGATGTGCGCCGGCACCATGTAGTCCGGCAGGCGCCGCCTGAGTTCGGCTTTGACGGCGTCTTGGTCGATGTCAGTGCCCAGTACATAGCCGACCAGTTGCTCGTTGCGGGCGATCACCACCGCGTCGGTCACCTGCGCCGCGTCGCGCAGGGCGGCTTCGATCTCGCCCAGTTCGATCCGCAGTCCACGCAGCTTGATCTGGTGATCCAGCCGCCCCAGGTATTCCAGGGTGCCATCAACACACCACCTCGCCAGGTCGCCGCTGCGGTAGAGGCGTTCACCTCTGGCAAACGGATTGGGCACGAAGCGCTCCGCCGTCAGGTCCGGTCGGCCGTGGTAGCCCTGCGCGAGCCCGGCACCACCGATAAAGAGCTCGCCCGGCACGCCGATGGGTTGCGGGTTCAGCCGTTCATCCAGGATATGGATTTGCAGGTTGGCAATGGGTCGACCGATCGGGACGGTGGTGCGCTCGTCCGTGCCACAGGTCCAGTGGGTGACGTCGATGGCCGCCTCGGTGGGGCCGTACAGATTGTAGAGCTTGGCTTGCGGCAAGCGACGCAGCGCTTCGTCCTGCAGGTCCTTGGGCAGGGCTTCGCCGCTGCAGACGATCCGGCGCAAGCTTTCACAGCCGGTGAGCTCGTCCTGCATCAGGAAGGCGGACAGCATCGAGGGTACGAAGTGCAGCGCGGTGACCGCTTCACGCTGGATCAGGTCGACGAGTTTGGTCGGGTCTTTGTGATCACCCGGTTGAGCCACCACCAAGCGTGCGCCCACCATCAACGGCCAGAAGAATTCCCAGACCGACACATCGAAGCTGTAGGGGGTCTTCTGCAGCACGACATCATCTTCGCCCAAGGCGTAGGCCGCCTGCATCCACTGCAACCGGTTGTACAGCGCCGCATGGGTATTGGCCACGCCCTTCGGCTTACCGGTAGAGCCGGAGGTGTAGATGACGTAGGCCCGCTGTTCGGGATGGATCTCAACAGTTGGCGCGGAAATTGGCTGACCAGACAGATCGAGCTGGTCCAGATTCAGCACCGCTAAATCGCCCAATTCAGGCAATCGACCAATCACCGGATTGTGAGTCAGTAGCAATTCGACACCGGCATCCGCCAGTACTTGCTGCTGACGGGCTTCAGGATGATCGGGATCGATAGGCACATAGGCGGCGCCCGCTTTCTGGATAGCATAGAGCGCAACCACCATCTCAATCGAGCGCTCGAACGCAACACCGACCAGGCCGTTGCTGCCAACGCCGTGACCGATCAAGGCATGCGCCAGGCGGTTGGCCGCCTGGTCCAGTTCGGCATAGCTCAGGCGCTGGTCGCCGAAGACCAGGGCTTCGCGGTCCGGATGCGTTTCGGCCTGGTGTTCGAACAACCGGTGTATCGACTGCGGCGAGCCGTAGTCCACGGCGGTGGTATTCCAGTCAGCCAACTGTGTGCGGTCGTCGGCATCCAGCAAGTCGTAATCGCCAATAACCTGCTCAGGCGCCATGACGATTTGTGCCAGCAATTGCTCGAACCGCTCATGCAGATGCTCAATAGTGGCGGCATCGAACAAGTCCGTGGCGTAATTCCAGTTGCCGGACAGCTCGCCATCGGCGTCTTCGACGGTATTCAGCGCCAGATCGAACTGGGTATTGCCGTCATTGAGCTCCAGCATGTCCACATCCAGCCCCGGCAAGTCGGCGAGGCCGGTATGGTCACGACGCTGATGGTCGTAAGCGACCTGGAACAGCGGGTTGTGGCTGAGACTCCGTTCCGGCTGAAGCGCTTCGACCAGTTGCTCAAACGGCAGGTCCTGATGGGCCTGGGCATCAATGGCCGTATTGCGGACTGCATCGAGCACCTGTTTAAAGGTCATCGTCGGTTCCGCCTGGCAACGCAGCACCTGGGTATTGACGAAGAAGCCGATCAGATCCTCGGTTTCCTGACGGTTACGACCCGCCACTGGTACGCCGACCCGCACATCATCCTGACCGCTCAGCCGATGCAACAGCACGCTGTACGCGGCAAGCAATACCATAAAAGGGGTTGCGTCATGAGCTGCAGCAAGCTCGCGCAGCTGTTCGGCCAAGGGGCTGTCGAAAGTAAAAGGATGCCGGGTTCCCCGGAAACTCTGCCGCGCCGGGCGCGGGCGGTCCATGGGCAATTCCAGCACTGGATGGTCATCCCCCAGTTGCCGTCGCCAATAATCCAACTGGCGCTCGCCCTCACCGCCGGCCAGCCATTCCCGCTGCCAGACCGCAAAGTCCGCATACTGGATGGGCAACGGGTCCAGCCCTGGCGCATGCCCTTGGCACGCAGCCTGATAGAGCGCCGCAAAGTCCCTCAGCAGGACTGACACGGACCAGCCATCAGAAATGCCGTGATGCATGCAAAGCAGCAAGCGCCATTCACGATCACCCAGCATCACCAGGCCAACCCGCCACAAGGGCTCGTCCGCCAAGCGGAAGGGCCTTGCCATGAACTCAAGGGCATGGGCGCGGAAAGCGGCCTCGCTATCGGCAGACTTGCGCAGATCCACGCGTTCGAGGGTGACCGGCTTCGGCGGGTCGACGATCTGACGCGGAACATCAGCGCCGTCGCTAGGTGCCAGAAGCCGGGTGCGAAGCACTTCATGACGGGCCATCAGCCCATCGAAGGCCTGCTTGAGCGCCTGCTCGTCGAGGTCACCGGTCAACCGCAGTGCACCCGGCAGGTTGTAGGCCGTCGATGCCGGCTCCAACTGGTCCAGGAACCAGAGACGTTGCTGCGCGAAGGACTGCGGGGCCTGTTCCAATCCCAAGCGACAAATGCCATGACGATCGGCTTGACCGTCCAGATCATCCAGCCATGTCGCAAGGTCGGCCAATTGGGGCGCTTCAAAGATCGCCTTTAGCGGCAGCTCGACACCTTGCTCATGACGGATGCGAGACACCAGTTGCGTGGCCAGCAGCGAGTGGCCACCCAACTCGAAGAAATGATCGTAGCGACCGATCCTTTCGCGATGCAGCAAGTCCTGCCAGATGGCGGCAAGGCGATGCTCGCTGGCCGTTGCCGGGGCCTCGTAATCGGTTTGCCCCACCGCCGGTTCAGGTAACGCATTGCGATCCAGCTTCCCATTGGGCAGTTGCGGCAGCCGCGCCAGCGTCACGATATGGGATGGCACCATATACTCCGGCAACTGTTCCTTGAGCCGGGCCTTGATGGCGTGCTCATCCAGTTCCTCACCGGACACGTAACCCACCAGGCGCTGGCCGGCCGGCGTGTCCTTGACGACGGCCAGGGTATCTTTCACCCCCGCACAGGCTTTCAAGGCCGCTTCCACTTCCCCGATCTCGATCCGGAAGCCCCGCAGCTTCACCTGCTGGTCCATCCGGCCCAGGTATTCCAACTGACCGTCCGGGTTCAGCTTCACCCGGTCGCCGGTGCGGTAGAGCCGCTCGCCCGAACGGAACGGATTGGGTACGAAGCGCTCGGCGGTGGTTCCCGGACGGTCCAGATAACCGCGAGCCAGGGCGCCACCCAGGTAGAGTTCCCCCGCCACATTCGGGGGCAACAGGTTGAGGTCGCCGTCGAGCACATAGCCCTGGCGGTCGCCCACCAGATCGCCGATGGGCGCATAGGGGCTGTCGAAGTCTGCGGTCTCTGCCGGGACCCGCCAGAGCGTGGGGGTCACCACGGTTTCGGTCGGGCCATAGCCGTTGATCACCCAGTCCGGTTTCAGGTGTTCGATGGCGTGGTGCATCATCTGACGGCTGAAGGCTTCGCCGGCGAAGCAGTAGATACGCACGCCCGGTGGCTGGCCCTTGAGTTCCGCCCATTCGGCCAACTGGCGCAGGTAGCTGGGCGGGAAGGCGGCGACGGTGATGCCTTCCTCGATCAGGCAGTCGTAGGTTTCCTGCACACTCCACAGGGCCTGGTCCCGCAATACGATGCGGGACCCGTGACTGAGCGCCGTCAGCCAGCGCTCGTGGGCACCATCAAAGCTGATGGAGAGGAAGTGCAGTTCCCGGTCCTCCGGTGTCAGGCCATAACGCTCGCCAATGGTCTGGCAGTGCATGGACATCGCGCCGTGGGGTACGGCCACGCCTTTGGGTTTACCAGTGGAGCCGGAAGTGTAGATCAGGTAGGCCAGCTGTTCCGGGTGGATAAAGGCATTCGGCACGGTCGACGGCTGATCATCGACCTTCAGGTGATCCAGGTTCACCGTCTCGACATCGTCCACCACCGGCAGCCGATCCAGGGCAGCGTCATGGGTCAGCAGCAGGGCGGCGCCGGAATCCTCCAGCATGTAGCGCACCCGCTCGGCGGGATAGTCCGGATCCAGCGGCACGTAGGCGGCGCCGGTCTTGTGAACCGCATAGAGCGCCACCAGCATGTCGACACCCCGTTCCAGGGCCACACCAACGCGGCTCTCTGCGCCAATGCCCTGCCCGATCAGCCAGTGGGCCAGGCGGTTGGCGCGGGCATCAAAGTCTGCGAAGGTCAGGCGATTCTCGCCGTGCACCACCGCGATGGCTTCCGGGCGTTCCACCGCCTGGTCGGCGATCAGGGCGCAGATGGGGCGTGGATCAACCGGCGAATGGTCGGGCCGGTTCCAGCTATCCCAGACTTTCTGCTCGGCGTCAGTCAATAACGGCAGATCGCCGATGGATTGCTGCGCATGCTGGACCATAGCGGTCAGCAACTGCTGCAAATGCTCGGAGAGCGCCTGTGCTCGGCAGTCCGAAACCTGCGATTTCTGGTAATGAAGATGCAGCACCAGGCCGGCCTCGACCGCAAGACTAAGTGGATAATGCGTCCGTTCGCTGATCTGCAGGTCACTGAAACGCAGACGGCTTCCGTTGCTTTCTTCAGCGTCGTTACCTCGAAGCGCTTCATCTACAGGGAAGTTCTCGAACACCAGCAAGGTATCGAATAATTCCCGGCCGGCCTGCCCCGCCAGTTGCTGGATCTGATAGAGCGGCGTATGTTCGTGCTCGCGCAGGGACAGATTGTGGGCCTGCAGTTCAGCCAGCCAGTCGCCGACCCGTTGCTCGGGTGCGGGCGCCTGCACCACGGGCAGCGTATTGATGAACAGCCCCAGCTGCCGGTCCATCCCCGGCACGTCCGCCGGACGGCCGGCAACGGTGGCGCCGAAAGCCACTTGGCGCTGACCGGTGTAGCGCTGCAGCAGCAATGTCCAAGAGGCCTGGATCAGTGTATTCAGCGTAACCTGCTGCTCTCGGGCAAAGTCTCCCAAACGCTGGTGATCCAGCGCCATGACGATCTCGCCGCTGGCATCGCCTTCGCCTGTCTTGCCGGCGTCGGCCAACAAGGGCACCAAACGGGTGGGCTCGCTGACCGTCTCCAACTGACGACGCCAGAAGGACTCAGTCCGCGCCGTATCCCGGCCAGCCAGCCACTGGAAGTAATCGCGATACCGGGCCGCTGTCTGCGGCCGGTCGCCCAGCGTCTGCGCCATGACTTCGCTTATTAGCGCGGCACTGCTCCAACCGTCGAGCAGGATGTGATGCAGCGTCCACACCATATGCCAACGCCGCTCGTCCAGCCGCACCAGCACCAGCCGCATCAACGGCGGCTGGGCAAGATCGAACGGCGTGGCCTTTTCCTGTTCGCAAAGGGCGTCCAGATCCACCGAAGCATCATCCCGTCCATCCAGCTCCCGGATCGCCAACGTTGCTGAGCGATGGATAACTTGCAGCGGCACCTGGGTGCCCGGCGCGTGAATGAAGGCGGCCCGCAGGATGGGATGACGGCTCACCGCATCCGTCCAGGCCTGCTTAAAGGCATCCAGCGGCAGGTCGTCGATCGTGACCGACACCTGATTGACATAGAGATCCGTCGAACCGCCTAACTCGCTATGGAACAAAAGCCCCTGCTGCATAGGCGTCAGCGGCAGGATGTCGTCGATGGCTCCCGGTTCGAGGGGAAGCACATCCAATGCAGTCTGATCAAGCGCGACCAGGGGAACATCGGATGGCGTCAGTCCCGATTGCTCCCGGCACACTGCGAGCATTGCATCCAGGGCGTCCTGGAAATAGGCCATCAACGTTTCAATGGCGTCAGACGCATGGCGCTCGGCGCTATAGCTGCAGACCAACTCCAGCTGGCCATCCCGCACCTGTCCATCCAGCGACAGTTCGAAACCTAGCGGGGCATTCGGGGCACGTGTGATGCCAGGCGATTCGCTGGCCAGGGTCATGCCTGCATCAGCCTCGCCGCCGACCTGACCGAGATAATTGAAGAGGACCGCAGGAGATAGATCAGGCAAGTCCCGTGCGTCTTTAAGATAGCGCAATACGCCATAACCAATCCCACCGTGGGGTACAGCGCGCAGCGCTTCCTTGGTGGCTTTGAGATTGGAAACCAGATCGTCGCCACACGGCAGCTGGACCGGATAAAGGCTCGTAAACCAGCCCACCGTCCGGGATAGATCGACGCCGTCGAAAAGGTCTTCGCGGCCATGACCTTCAAGGGCAATGACCGGTGAGGACTGACCGGTCCACTGACGCAATGCCTGGCCCAGTGCGGTCAGTAACAGGTCGTTGATCTGGGTGCGGAACGCCGCCGGCGACTGCTCCAGCAATTGCCGGGTGCGCTCGCTGTCGAGTTGGAACCGCTGCTCGGACCGATGCGCGACGGTGTTTGCGCCGTCAGTGTGCGTCCCCGGTAGGGGCTGAGGTTGCGGAATGGCGGACCAGTAGCTTTGCTCGCCATCAAAGCGTTCGTCATTAAGCTTGTCGGCCCAGGTCTGGAACCCAGTGGATTTGTCGCCCAGTTCGGGTGTTTCACCGTCCGAGGCCTGTTGGTAGGCGCGCATCAAATCGTCCAGCAGCATTCGCCAGGACACGCCGTCAACAGCCAGGTGATGGATCGCCAACAGCAGTCGCTCTTCACCGTTGCCCAATCGGATCAGTACTGCACGGAGCAGCGGACCGTCGGCAATATCGAGGCTCGCCTGGGCCTCGTTGCAAACGGCCTCCAAACCCGCTTCATCGCTGTTCCGTACCCAAAGCACAGCATGCTCGGAAACATCGGGGCGATAACGCTGCAGCCTATTTTCGCCATCCAGATTAAAGGACAGGCGCAGCGCATCATGATGATTGAGCAGTGCGTTCAGTGCCCTCGCCATTGCGTCCGGCTGCAACGGCGTTTGCGGCTTCAGCAGCAGCGACTGGTTCCAGTGCGAAGGATGCGGCATTGCCTGATCAAAGAACCATTGCTGGATTGGCGAGAGCGGGAAGGCACGGTCGAGGTCGATGACGTGAACCGTTTTGGTTTCGATGGCTTGGGCAACTTGCGCCAGTTCGGCGACGGTCTGGCGCTCGAACAGGTCCCGTGGCGTGAGCGCGACACCGCGGGTTTTGGCCTTCGCAATAATGCGCAGGCTGAGGATCGAATCACCGCCCAGAGCGAAGAAATTGGCGTCGCGACCTACCTTTTCAACGCCCAGCACCTCTTGCCACAATGCGGCCAGAGCCTGTTCCATCTCGCCCTGCGGAGCGGCGTATGCGGCCGTGTCGATCTCCGGATCTGGCAGGGCCTTGCGGTCCAGCTTGCCGTTGGCCGACAGCGGGAAGTGGTCCAGGGCCACGATGTTCGCCGGCACCATGTAGTCCGGCAGGTGGCGCTTGAGTTCAGCTTTAATGGCGTCGTGGTCGATGCCGGTGCCCAGTACATAGCCGACCAGTTGCTCGTTACGGGCGATCACCACCGCGTCGGTCACCCGCGCCGCCTCGCGCAGGGCGGCTTCGATTTCGCCCAGTTCGATCCGCAGTCCTCGCAGCTTGATCTGGTGATCCAGCCGACCCAGGTATTCTAGCGTGCCGTCGACACACCACCGTGCCAGGTCGCCGCTGCGGTAGAGCCGTTCACCTGTGGCAAACGGACTGGGCACGAAGCGCTCCGCCGTCAGGTCCGGCCGGCCATGGTAGCCCTGGGCCAAGCCCGCGCCGCCGATATAGAGTTCCCCCGGCACACCGACGGGTTGTGGATTCAGACGCTCGTCGAGGATATGGATCTGCAGGTTGGCGATGGGTTGACCAATCGGGACGGTGGTGCGCTCATCCTGGCCACAGGTCCAGTGGGTCACGTCGATGGCCGCTTCGGTGGGGCCATAGAGGTTGTACAGATGGGCTTGCGGCAGACGGCGGATTGCTTCGTCCTGCAGGTCCTTGGGGAGCGCTTCACCGCTGCAGACGATCCGGCGCAGACTCTCGCAGCCGGTGAGGTCGTCCTGCATCAGGAAGGCGGACAGCATAGAGGGTACGAAGTGCAGCGTGGTGACCGCTTCGCGCTGGATCAGGTCAACGAGTTTGGTCGGGTCTTTGTGATCACCCGGTTGAGCTACCACCAAACGTGCGCCCACCATAAACGGCCAGAAAAATTCCCAGACGGAGACATCAAAGCTGTAGGGCGTCTTCTGCAGGACCGTATCGCCCTCGCCCAATTCGTAAGCCGCCTGCATCCACTGCAACCGGTTGTACAACGCCGCATGGGTATTCGCCACGCCCTTCGGCTTACCGGTAGAGCCGGAGGTGTAGATGACGTAAGCCCGCTGCTCCGGATGGATCTTAACAGTCGGCGCAGTCGTGGGCTGTTCGGCCAGATCGAGTTGGTCCAAATTTAGTACCGCCAAACCACTCAACTCAGGCAACCGGTCGATCACTGCATCATGAGTCAGCAACAGATCGACACCGGCATCCGCCAACACCTGCTGCTGACGGGCTTCGGGGTAATCCGGATCGATAGGCACATAGGCAGCGCCCGCCTTCTGGATGGCGTAGAGCGCGACCACCATCGCTATCGAACGCTCGGCGGCCACGCCGACCAGACTGTTGCCGTCCACGCCCTGCCCGATCAAGGCATGCGCCAGTTGGTTGGCGGCTTGGTCCAGTTCGGCATAGCTCAGGCGCTGGTCGCCGAAGACCAGGGCTTCGCGATCCGGGTGCGTTTCGGCCTGATGCTCGAATAGACGATGCGCCGGCTGCGGCTGACCGAAATCCTCATCCGTGGCATTCCAGTCCACCAAACGCATGCGGTCATAGGCATCCAATAGATCATAATCGCCGATAGCCGCGTCCGGCGCGTCCACGATTTGCTGCAACAAGCGCTCGAATCGCTGGTGAAGATGGGCTACGGACGCTTCGTCATAGAGATCCGTGGCGTAGTTCCAGTTACCGCCGACCCGGCCGCCCGGAAAAGCCCAGGTATGCAACGCCAGGTCGAATTGGGCAGCCCCGGTATCCTGCGGCAGCAATTCCGCGGTCAGACCAGGGACCAGTTCGAAACGCTCGCCGTCACGCTGCTGGTGGTTGTAGAGCACCTGGAACAGCGGGTTATGACTCAGGCTGCGCTCGGGTTGCAGGTGGTCGACCAGATGTTCGAACGGCAGGGCCTGATGCGCCTGTGCCTGCTGCGCTACGGCGCGCTCGCGGGCAAGCACTACCGTAAACGCTTCGCTACCGTCCAGGGCACTGCGCAGGATCTGGGTGTTGACGAAGAAACCGATCAGCCCTTCCAGTTCGGTCCGTTCGCGGCCGGCTATGGGCACGCCCACACTCAGGTCGGATTGACCACTCAGACGATGCAGCAGCACTTTGTAGGCCGCGAGCATGACGGTGAAGAACGTGGTTCCCTGGCTAAGGGCCAGGGTATTCAGGGATTCAGACAGCCCGTCACCCAGGGCAAAGTGGTACCGCCCACCCCGGAACGACTGCTGCGCCGGCCGGGGTCGGTCTGTGGGTAATTCGAGTACCGGCGGCTCGTCGCCCAGTTGCTGCGTCCAGTATTCAAGGTCGGCTTCCCCGGCACCCGCTTCCAGGGCCCGGCGCTGCCACAAGGCGACATCGGCATATTGCAGCGGCAATGGCGGCAGGTCGGACACGTCACCAGCCAGGGCTGCACGATAGCATTGGGCAAACTCCATCAGCATGACCTGGATCGACCAGCCGTCGGCGATGATGTGATGCAGGCACAGCACCAGGCGATGATCGTCGTCCGCCATCCGCACCAGAACCACCCGCCAGAGCGGCCCCTTGGCCAGGTCAAACGACTGTCGCGCCACCTCAGTTGCGCGGGCCTGGAACGCGGCTTCGCTATCAGCGCTCAACTGCAGGAATTCCACCGGGGCTACCGGATTGATGATCTGCTGCGGCTCGCCATCATCATTCGCCCGAAACGT
This sequence comes from Marinobacter nanhaiticus D15-8W, assembly GCF_036511935.1. Lineage (NCBI taxonomy): Bacteria > Pseudomonadati > Pseudomonadota > Gammaproteobacteria > Pseudomonadales > Marinobacteraceae > Marinobacter > Marinobacter nanhaiticus. The sequence continues at coordinate 3,958,642 of NZ_AP028878.1, forward strand.
CGTACGCAGGCTCTCATGGCGACGGGCCAGGGTATCGAAGGCCGAGCGCAAGGCGGCGTGGTCAAGCGTACCGGTGAGGCGGATGGCGCCAGGCAGGTGGTAAGCCGGGTTGCCGGGTTCCAGTTGATCGATGAACCACAACCGTTGCTGGGCGAAAGAGGCGGGGCTGACCTCCCCTGCCACACCCGAGGGAATCGGCAGGGCTGACAGCGTCAGCCCCTGCGCCTGCAGTTTGCGCAGGAAGACCCGACGCTTGTCGGCGCTCAGCCCCAGGAAGCGGCGTGACAGGGCCATCGCATTGTCCTGCATTATTCGATCTCCTCAAGTTCGCTCATCAATGCATCGAGGTTGTCCAGACGATCCTGGTCCAGGCTTTGACCGCGTACGCGTTCGATCACCTCTGCCATGCTGGCCACTGTGGTCGCCTCGAAGGCTTCTGCGAGGGGTACATTGACGTTTAGGCGTTCGCGGATGCGGGACAACAGACGTGTGGCCAGCAGGGAGTGGCCGCCCAGCTCGAAGAAGTGGTCGTGGCGGCCCACCCGCTCGACCTGCAGCAGGTCTTTCCAGAGGTCGGCCAGGGTTTGTTCCAGCTCGCCCTCTGGGGCCTCGTAGCGACGCGCCTCCAGTTCCGGCTGCGGAAGTGCCTTGCGGTCCAGCTTGCCGTTGACGTTCAACGGCAGCCGGTCGAGCACCATCAGGTGGGTCGGCACCATGACCGCCGGCAGCTCGTTGGCCAGGCGATCCCGCAGGCTTTCGGTTTCCAGGTGGAGACCATCTTCCGGCACCAGATAGGCGACCAATTGGGGACCATGCGGCGTATCCTGCGCCGCAACGACCGCTTGCCGGATGCCGTTAAAGGCCAGCAGACAGGATTCGATCTCGCCGAGCTCGATGCGCTGGCCGCGAATCTTCACCTGGAAGTCCGCGCGGCCGGCATACTCCAGCACGTCGTTCTCGTTCCAGCGCGCCAGGTCACCGGTGCGGTACAGGCGCTCACCGGGATGGCCGAAGGGATCGGGCACGAAGCGCTCCGCCGTGAGCCCAGGTTTGCCGGCATAGCCCCGGCCGACACCGGTACCGCCGATATAGAGTTCACCCGTCACGCCACGCGGTGCCGGATCCAGATAGCTATCGAGCACATACAGGCGGTTGTTATCCGTGGGCTTGCCGATCGGAATCGCCGCGCGCGTATCCGCAACCCCGATCAGCGTATGCAGCGCCACATCGTCGGCGCATTCAGCAGGACCATAGGCATTGACCAAAGGAATACGCGGATAACGTTCGAACCAGCGATGAGCCAGCTCGCGGCCGAGCGCTTCCCCGGTGGGCAGCAGCCAGCGCAGGTTGAGACGATGTTCCGGCACCGCGAGGATACCCTCGATCACCGCCGGCACGCTCTCCAGTAAGGTGACGCCGCTTTCGGCCACGGTTTGCACCAGTCGCTGGGGATCGTGGGTGATCTCGTCGGGGATGATTTCTAGACGTCCGCCGAACAGCGGCGCAGTCAGGAACTGCCAGACGGAGATGTCGAACCCGGTGGCGGCGGTCTGGGCGATCACATCCCCCTCACCCAGTTCCAGGTACGGCACCTTGGACAACTGGTTGTTGAGCATGCCCTGCTGGTTGACCATCACGCCCTTAGGCTCGCCCGTGGAGCCGGAGGTGTAGATCACGTAGGCCAACTGATCCATGCTCGGATAGAGGCCCGGATTACGGTCGCTGTCGACCGCCAGCAATGTCTCGAGCGTAATGACCTGCGGATTGGCTTCGGTTTCAGCCAGTATGGCCTCGACCTGATCCAGACAGGTCCGCGGCGTCACAAGCACCGGTGCCTGACTGCTCTGCAGCATGCGGCCGCTGCGTGCCGGCGGGTGGCGCTCATCCAAGGCCAGGTAGGCCCCGCCCGCCTTGAAGGCGCCGACGATCATCGTCAGCAAGTCCAGATTGCGCGGCGAGTAGATCGCCACCACCTGATCCGGCTGCACACCGGCTTCTATCAGACCGTGGCCGATGCGATTGGCGCGCCGGTTCAGGTTCGTGTAGCTGAGACATTCGCCCTGGCAGCGAGCCACTTCCCTTCCCGGATCGGCCAGCGCCCAGGCTTCAAAGCGTTCGAGCCAGCTCAGGCTCGTCCAGTCTGGCTCGAGAGGGCCCCGGCCCAGCTTGAACAACTCGCCACGCTCGTCGTCGGATACCAGCTCGATGCGCGACAACGGCTGCTCCGGCGCATCCATCAACTGACGCAGAACCTGATGGTATTGCGCCAACAGCCGTTGCATGTCCCGCCCCCGGAAAAAGCGCTGGTCATAGCTGAACTGCACCTGATAGGTCTCCCCCGGCAGGATCACCACCGTCAGAGGATAATTGGTGTGGGTCCGGTTGGCCCGAGGCTTGATGCCGTATGCCTCGGCCGCTTGCTGGACCTCTGGTCCCATAGGCACGTTCTCGAACACGAACAGGCTATCGAACAGTGCGTCACCGCGAGGTGTATCCGCCAGGTTCTGCACCTCTGCCAGGGAAAGGTGCTCGTGCTGGCGCATGGCGGCATTGGCCGACTGTAAGGCGTGCAGGAAGTCCAAACCGGACTGCGCCGGATTTTCAGCGTGGATGCGTAAAGGCAGGGTGTTGATGAACAGGCCCAGGGTGTCCTCAATGCCCTCCAACTCCGCCGGGCGGCCGGCCACCGTGACACCAAACAGGACGTCGTCGAGCCCGCTGTGGCGCATCAGCAACAGCGCCCAGGCCGCCTGCATAAAGGTGTTGACCGTCAGCTTCTCGCTTCGGGCCCGCTCACCCAGTTGTGCCGTCTCATCAGCCGTTAGTGCTAGAGAAACAGCCTGGATCGAAGACTCACCCGCGGCGGTATGCTGGTACGGCAGCGGCGTGATGTCGGTAAAGCCGCTCAGGTTGCCGCGCCAGAAGCCGCGGGCCTGTTCCGCGTCCTGGCGGTGCAGCCAGGCGATAAAGTCGCGATAGGGACGGGCCGGCGTCACCACCGGCTGGCGACCCGCGACCAGGGTACGGTAGTTGTCGAAGAATTCCGCCAGCATGAGCCCCCGGCACCAGGCGTCGATCAAGGCGTGGTGGTGACTCTGGACAATGCGGTAGTCCGCGTCGCCGAAGCGCACAAGGCGCAGGCGCAGCAGTGGCGGCCGGGAGAAATCGAATCCTTCACGGCGCTCCCGAACCAGCAGATCGTCCAGTTCCGCTTCGGCACTCGTCCGGTCAAGATGGCTGAGGTCGATCAGTTGTGCGGGCGACGGCACATCACGATAGACGATCTGGTGCTGGGTACCGCCATCCAGCCCATGGAAGGCGGTCCTGAGCATCGGATGGCGCTGGACCACGGCGTACCAGGCTGCCTTGAAGGCGTCGAAATCCACCTCGCTGCGCACGTCATACTGGTCCTGCATGAGATAGATGCCGCTGCCCTGCTCCAACAGGCTGTGCAGCAGGATGCCTTCCTGCATCGGCGCCAGGGGCAGGATATCCTCGATATTGGCGGGATTTTCCAGGGCGTCCAGTTGCGACTGATCCAGATCGGCCAGCGGCACATCGGCGGGAGTCAGACCGCCAGCATGAGTCACGCACTGGTCTATCAGCGCTGCGAGCGCATCGTGGTAGAGTTCAACCAGCCTGGCCACCCGGGTTTTGCTGAATCGGGCCCGGCTGTAGGTCCAGTCCAACTGCAACTGGCCGTTGCGGACCTGGCCGTCGACCACCAGCGCATTGGCCAAGGGTCCGGAGACGTGACGCATGTCGCCTACCGGTCCGTCTTTGAGCACGAACGGCGTGTCCGCATCCGCATCAAACCGACCCAGGTAGTTGAAGGTGAGCCCGGCGCCGGTCAATTCCGGCAGCTGGGCGCCGCCCAGTTCCTTTAGCACACCGTAGCCGAGCCCCTCGCCAGGCACCTGGCGCAGCATTTCCTTGGTGTGCTTGAGCGTGGCAATCGCGTCGTCGGCAGTCTCAAGGGCCACCGGAAAAAGCGTGGTGAACCAGCCCACAGTGCGGCTGACGTCCGGGCCGTCACCGAGGGTGTTCCGCCCATGACCTTCGAGGGTGATCACGTTGCGCACCCGCCCGGTCCACTGGCCCAGCGCCTGGGCCAGCGCGGTCAGCAGGAGGTCATTGATCTGCGTTCGAAAGGCGGCGGGCGCGTCATTGAGCAAGCGCCGGGTCTGGTCCGCATCCAGGGACATACGCAGTCGCTCGCCGTCAGCGACGCGCGAGCTGCCTTCGGGGTAGTCGCAAGGTAGCGCTGCATCTTCGCCGGAAAACGCCTGCCAATAGCCCAGCTCGTCGTCCAGTCGCCCATCCGCCAACGTCTGGTGCAGGTAGTTCGTCCAGTCGTGAAGCGGAGCGGCTTCCCCTTCAAGCGTGATCGGCTTGCTGGCGGCCGCCTGTTCGTAGGCCACTTGCAGGTCTTCCAGCAGCACGCGCCAGGACACGCCATCCACCGCCAGGTGATGGGCGGCCAGCATCAGCGTCTGCCGATCACCTGGCCTTGTGGCCAACACACAGCGCATTAGCGGCCCACCGGTCAGATCGAGACTGCGCTGCGCATCGTTGAAGGTGGCCAGCAACGCCGACTCATCCCCGGCTTCCACGGTCCAGAGCAGGTCGGCTGTTTCTTCACCGACATAGGTCTGTGTGCGTTTATCGGCATCAAAACGCAGCCGCAAGGCCGGATGGGCCTGGGCCACCGCAGCCAGTGCCTGGCGCAACGGCCCGGCTTCGAGCGGGGTGCGGACACTCAAGCGGACCGCCTGGTTCCACTGGTTGCGGTTGTCGATCGCTTGTGTGAAGAAACGCTGCTGGACCGGTGTCAGTGCGAACGCCTCAGCGGCTTCGGTGTTAGCTTTGGGTTCGGTTCCAGCGGCCTGCTGGACCTCGGCGACTTGCGCCAGTTCGGCGATGGTCTGCTTCTCGAACAGCTGCTTGGGCGTGAGCTTTACGCCCTGCTTACGCGCCCGCGCGATCACCTGGAGGCTGATGATCGAATCGCCGCCGAGGCTGAAAAAGTTATCGTGGCGGCCAACCCGTTCCACGTGCAGCAGCGCCTGCCAGAGTTCGGCCAGGATGGTTTCCACGCCTTCGAGCGGTGCGGCGAAGTCCTCACCCTGACGCTCCGGTTGTGGCAGGGCCTTACGGTCGAGCTTGCCGTTTGCGGTCAGGGGGAATTCTGTCACAGGCAGGATATGGGCCGGGATCATATAGTCCGGCAGCTGCATTTCCAGGGCAGCGCGCAGCGCCTGAATATCCAGCGCCGATGCCAGCGGATAGGCCAGGATCTGTCCGTTTTCGTCTAACTGCACGTGCGCATCGCTGACGCCGTCGAATCCGCGGATGCACTGGGCGATCTCGCCGAGAGAGACCCGGTAACCACGGATTTTTACCTGGTCATCTTTGCGGCCGAGGAAATCGAATCGACCGTCGGCCAACAACTTGACGCAATCGCCGGTCGCATAGAGCCGCTCGCCAGGCCGAAGTGGATCGGCGATAAAGGCCGCAGCGGTTTGTTCCGGCTGTCCCAGGTAGCCGCGGGCCAAACCGGCGCCGCCGAGGTAGAGTTCGCCGGTAGCCCCTTGAGGCAACGGCAGACGCTCTTCGTTCAGCACCTGGGCCCGAATATTGGGCAGCGGTGCGCCCAACGGCACGGTGATACCGGACGCGTCGCCCGCCTCCGTGGTCAGCACGCCCACGGTAGATTCGGACGGGCCGTAATGGTTGAACACCCGGCAATCGGGACGCAATTCACGAACCTGTCGAACCAACGTCGTTGGCAAGGCTTCGCCGCCCAGGATCAGCGCTTCCCGTGGCAGAACACGGGCCGGGTCGGCTGCCTGCAACAGGCCGCTCAGATGAGTCGGGACAATCTTGAGGATGTCGACCCGATGCTCCGCCATGTAGCTGGCGAACGCTTCGGCATCCATCACTCGGTCGGCGCTCAGAAGATGGAGCGTGCGGCCACTGCACAGGGCGCCAAACAAGGTCGTGTGCCCCAGATCCGCCGCAACCGTGGACACCATCGCCATGCTGGCGCTCTCGGACGGTTTGATCGTGCGTAATACACCTTGAACGTAATTCGCGATGGCACCGTGGCTGATTACCACTCCCTTGGGTGTGCCGCTGGTGCCAGAGGTGTAGATTATGTAGGCCGCCTGGGCCGGATCGGTAACAGAGTCGAGCCGGGCGTCGGGCTCGGTGCGCCACTCCGCACCCGGAGAGAAGTCGATCACGGTGCCTTCAAAACCAGATACGCTCTCGTGTCCCAGCAGCCACTGCGCTCCACAGTCACGCAACACGAATGCCTGCCGATCTTCGGGCCATTTTGGATCGAGCGGTACGAACGCGCCGCCCACTTTCAACACCGCCAACCCGCTGACAACAAACTCGGGGGAACGGTCCAGGCAGAGGCCGACTGACGCATCCGCGGTGACGCCCCGTTTTTTCAGCGCGCGGGCGAGCCGGTTGGATTCGGCTTCAAGCCAGGCGTAGTCGTAGGCCTGATCCTCGTAGTGCAACGCCTGGCGCTGGGCGCTGGCATCGATGTGACCGTTCCAGAGCGACACCAAGTCCTTCACAGGAAAGATCACCTGTGGACCTTCCAGAGCCGAGGGCACGGCCAGTAACTCGAGCTCACCTAAAGCGCACGCGGGATTTGATGTAATTTGCCCGGCGAGGTTGACCAGGTCCTCGGCAAAGCCACAAACCCGGGCCTCGTCGAACAGGTCGCACGCGTAGGTCAGCACGCCTTCGATGCCGTGCGGCCGATCGGTAATATCGAAGCCCAGGTCGAAATGCGCGGTGTCGTCTTCACGCTGACGCATGGTGAGATTCAGGCCCGGCAATTCGATGTTTTCCGGCAACGAGAATTGCTGGGTGAACTTCACCTGGCACAGCGGGTTGTGTCGAAGGTTACGCTCCGGCTGCAGCGCGTCCACCAGCTGTTCGAACGGCAGGTCCGCATGCGCCTGCGCGCCCTGGGTGGTGAGCTTCACGGTTTCCAGGAATTCGGTGAAACGCATGCTGGCGCTGGGTTGGCTGCGCATCACCAGGGTGTTGACGAACAGGCCGACCAGCCCCTCCGTCTCTGGCCGCCCGCGCCCGGCCACCGGCACACCGACCCGAATATCGCGCTGACCGGAATAGCGGTAGAGCTGGGTCTTGTAGAGTGCCAGCATCAGCATGAACAGGGTGACGCACTGCTCCCGGGCCAATGCCCGCAGCCGGTCGCTCAGCTCAGCCGGGAACTGGAAGCCGACACGCGCGCCGCGATGGCTTTGCACCTTAGGCCGAGGTCGGTCTGCCGGCAGTTCCAGCACCGGCTGATCGTCCCCCAGGTGCTGTTTCCACCAATTGAGCTGGCGCTCGCCTTCGCCGGAGGCCAGCCTCTCGCGCTGCCAGTAGGCGAAATCGGTGTATTGAACCGGCAGTGCGGACAAGCTGGCTTCCCTGTCCTCAACCTGCGCCGCATAGAGTTCGGCAAACTCCTTCACCAGGATCTGGGCCGACCAGCCGTCGGCGATAATGTGATGGATGATCAGCAGGAGCCGGTGGTCGTCCTCGCCAACCTGGGCCAGGTGCACCTGCCAGAGCGGCCCGGTTTCGAGGTTCATGGCCTGACCGACCAGCAAGCGATTGAGCGCGGCCAGCGCGGCTTCGGGGTCGTCGGCGGCCATCAGGCTATGGACATGAAGCGGAACCGGCTGGGGGGCCAGAACCCACTGGATCGCACGCTGCTCGGCATCTTCGGCAAACACTGTGCGCAAATTCTCGTGCCGGGCCGCCAGCTTATCGAGACTGCGTTGCAGTGCAGCCCGATCAAGTTCGCCTTTGAACTGCCATTCACCGGCCAGGTGATAGGCTGTCGAACGGCCTTCGAGCTTGTCGAGGAACCATAGGCGCTGCTGGGCATAGGACTGCAATGGCGCAGCATCGGCCGGACGCGGCTGGATAGCGCCACGCCCCGAGCCTGCCTGCTTCTGCTGCGCGACCCACTCAGAGAACGCCGCCAGGCGGGGGCCTTCGAACAAGGCGCCGGGGTCGAGATCGATGCCCAGCTCCGTGCTCAACCGGGACACGACTTGCACCAGCGCTACTGAATCGCCACCCAGCGAGAAGAAATGGGACTCGCCATCCAGCGTGTCCTGCTCGAGGATGTCCTGCCAGGCAGCGACCACCTCCGGAAGCAAGTCGTCAGCTGCGCCCGCTTCCTGCTCGTCGTCATTCTCCAGCATTCGCCCCTGTTGCCAGGCGGCAAAGACGGCCAACTGCTTGCGCTGCCAGCCAACCCGGCAGGCGGAACGTTGCAGTTTGCCGCTGGTGGTGCGGGGTAAAGTGCCGGGCTCCAGCAGAAGGATCAGCTGCGGCGCGACTTGCAGGGTTTCGGTAAGCGTTTCCGCGATGGTCTCGCAGATCTTCCGCGGCTTGATCATCTTGCGAACGCTTCGGCTGATCTCCAGCGCCAGCCCAATGCCTTCTACGCCATCCTTCTCGGTCGCGAACGCAGCGACCCGACCCTGGCGCAACAGTTCCACCTCCCGCTCAAGGACGCTCTCGATGTCCTGCGGATAGAGGTTCTGACCGTTGAGGATGATCATGTCCTTCTGTCGGCCGGCGATAAACAGATCGTTGCCGCATGCAATCCCCAGGTCGCCTGTGCGCACCCAACGCTGGCCGTCGGCCTCGACAAACGTGGCCGCCGACGCTTCCGGGTTCTGCCAGTAGCCCTGAGCCACGCTCGGCCCCGCGACCCAGATTTCGCCCACTTCGCCCGCGCCGAGCACGCGGCCATCCTGGGTGTCGACCACACGAATGGCGTGATCCTCGTCCGCCCAGCCGCAGCCCACCAGTTTGCTACTCTTCGCCGCTTCCAGTGCGGGGCCGGCAGCCATCTGCTCGTGATCGAAGCGGTATTCCCGCAGTTCGCCGTTGAAGGCGTGGGAGCAGACAAACAGGGTCGCTTCGGCCAGGCCGTAGCTCGGCGCCAAGGCCCGCTCCCGGAATCCAGCCGGAGCGAAGCGCTCGGCAAACCGTGCGAGCGTTTGCGGACGAATCGGCTCCGAGCCGGTGAACGCCATCCGCCAATGGGACAGATCCAGCGTCTCGATGTCCTCATCACGGATGCGCTCGGCGCACAGGCGGTAGGCGAAATCCGGGCCGCCAGAGAAGGTGCCCCGGTTCTGGCTGATCGCCTCCAGCCACCGCGCCGGTCGCGCCAGGAAGAACTTCGGTGTCATCAGGTTCACGCTGTGGCCGTGCAGGATTGGCAACAGCAGACCGGCCATCAGTCCCATATCGTGGAACAGCGGCAGCCAGTTGACCCAGACATCGTCTTGGCTCGCGCCGAACCCCTTGGCCATGGCGCGCTCATTGGCCATCAGATTGGCGTGAGAGACCATCACCCCTTTGGGAGCCGAGGTCGAGCCGGAGGTGTATTGCAGGAAAGCCAGGTCGTTCTGATCGATGCGGTGGGGCTGCAATGCCTCCCGATAGTCCAGGGGCACCCGATCTACCGCAATCAACTGGCCCTCTTTTGGTAGTAGTGACTGGAGCTGCTGCTGGTAGCGATCCAGGTCCGCCACCAGCCCAAATACTGCTTTGGGCTTGGCATCACGAATGATCCCCGCCAGCCGGTCCAGGTAGGCCTGACGGTTATTTTCCGGCGGGAATGCAGGTACGGCGATCGCGCCAGCCTGGAAGCAACTAAAAAACGCCGCCGCAAAGTCGGGCCCGCTGGGCAGCATCAGCAAACAACGCTCACCCGCGACCGGCCCCAGGTGGGATTGAAGGTAGCCCGCCAGCGCCCGGGCCTGTCGATGCAGAACGCCGTAGGTGGTGATGTCGGGCGACTCGTTGTCCTGCACGATATGACGGATTACCGCCGCATCGGGGCGCTCCTCGGCATGGAAGGACAGTACATCGGCAAAATTCCGGAAGGAGTGCGGGTCAAAGCTCATGGTCTCACCTGCCAGCAAAGGTCAAAAAAGCGCAATCCGGCGCCGTCGAGCGACGCCCCAAGTCCAATGTGGGGAAAGCGTTACAGCGCGGATGTCAGCCGGGTTTCGCGCTCGGTGCGCACCTGCGGCTCGACGGATCGGCCCAGGAAGATCGATTCGAGGATCTCCTGGGAACGCACCGCCAGGACCGATAGCAGCGTGTCGCTCAGGCCATGGCTGACTTCACAACAGCCCTGCAGGTAGATGCGCGATTCGCTGTTACGCAGGCGCAGGCGGTAGTTGCGGTCCGGGGTGAAGCTTTCCAGGTGGTCGCCCAACCCAGCCAGCAACTCGTGGTGCTGGTCCCGGCGATAACCGGTGGCGAGGACCACGGCGTCGAAGCCCTGCTCGCTGTGGCTGTCGTCCGCCAGGTCGCGCAGGGTCAGGTGGAGGCCACCCTCGCCCGTCTCGACTCTCGCGACTTCGCGACGAGGCAGCATCTGGTGGCGCTCTTCGCGGCGGAGTTTCTGCAGGTAGAACATCTGGTAGATGCGTTCGATCAGTTCCAGATCCACGACTGCGTAGTTGGTGTTGCGGAACTCAGTCAGCAGTTCGTGGCGACGGGCTTCGGGCTGCTGAAATATCTGATCGATGAAGGACGGGTTGAAAATTTCGTTGACGAAGGGACTATCGTCGGAAGGCTTGAGCGCGGTGCCACGCAGGATCATGGATGCATCAACGTGAGGGAAGCGGTTGGTGATATCTTCAAAGATCTCCGCAGCGCTCTGGCCGCCGCCGACTACCGCAACCCGGGCTCTTCGCCCGCTATCCGCCAACAACGTTTCAATACGACCGCGATACTGGGACGAATGCAGGATGCGTGGATCGTTGATGCCCTCAAATGCCTGCGGCACCTGGGGCTCACCTCCCATCCCAAGCACAAGGTTACGGGCGCGGCGGCGCTGGATTTCGCCATTCTTGTCGCGGGACAGTACTTCCATTCCCGTCAGCTTGCCGCCCTCGATCAACGGCTCCACGGACTGGACGCTCTGACCGTAATGCACTTGGTCCTCGAACTTGGATGCCGCCCAGCTCAGGTAGTCGTTGTATTCCTCTCGGGTGGGGAAAAAGGTCTGGATGTTGATGAAATCCTCCAGCCGGCCCTGCTCCATCAGGTAGTTGATGAAGGTGAAGCGACTCTGGGGATTACGCAGGGTGGCCAGATCCTTCAGAAATGAGATCTGCATAGTGGAGCCATCGATCAGCATACCTTCATGCCAGGCGAACGCAGGCTTGCGCTCCAGAAAGCACACATCGGGCGACCGCACGCCCTGGGCAAACTCCTGGGTGGCTATCGCCAGGGCCAGATTCGACGGGCCGAACCCGACGCCAACATAGTCATGGATGTGGCTCATCACCTTTCTCCCGTGGTCATCATCTGTTTGAGGGTCCCTCGCTATGCCGCCACTTTTGTTAAACCTCAAAACCGAGGCGCCGGCCGCAAAGCAAACAATTCTCATTTACAGACGTATTGGGGATGCAGGTGTTTAAGGGGTTTTGTGAAGGTTTGGTGATTTTTTCGGGGAGGCGGGTTGGGGCTGAAGCGAATGACCACCGCCGCCTGAAGCGAATGACCACCGCCGCTTTCGGCGCCCTGGAGGGCCATCCGTGGCCCGCCATGGCGCTCGGGGACATCCTTGTCCCCTGCTTCAGCGACGGCGGCCATTCGCTTCGATTTGGGCTTTGGTGAATATTCCTCCCGCCAAATGAGACTTGGTCATTGAGCTGCATGATGGCAGCCCTGCGGGCTGCTCCGAAGCTGAAGCGTCGGCTACATTTTACGTATAACTCGAGTGTGTAGCAGAAGCTTCAGCTTCTGAGGCGCCGCAGGCGCCCGCCTCCTACCGCCTCCAAATCATCCACGTGCAAAACTAATCGGCATGACTCACTGCCCGCAACGCATCATGACTTGCCTGCCTGCGCTGCTCGCCGGTCAATTCCATCAAACGCCCGCCATCCATCTTCAACAGGCGATCGGCCTGGTCGAAATAATGGTCGTCGTGCGTGATCGCGAACACCGTCTTGCCCTTGGCTTTCATCATCGGCAGCAATTCTCGGTAGAACAGGCGCCGGAACAGCGGGTCCTGGTCAGCCGCCCATTCGTCCAGTAGCAGGATGTCCCGCTGCTCCAGCAAAGCGAGCAAAAGCGCCAGTCGCTTTCGCTGGCCCTGTGACAGCCGGGTGTCCTTGATCCGCCCCTTGTCGATCTGGGCCTTTTCCAGCATGTGGAGGCGATCGAGCCAGTACTCCACTTCTTGTTGCTGCGCGTCCGCGCCATCCTCGGTGATCAGTTGGTCGAAGAGGTAAAAATCGGTGAACACCGAGGCGAACAGTCGGCGATAACTGACCCAGCGCTCTCCTTCCATGGATTCGCCATCGAGCAACACGCGACCGGACTGGGGCAGATACAGCCCCGACAACAACCGCGCCAGGGTGGACTTACCGCTACCGTTACCACCGACAAGGAAGACCACTTCACCGCGACGCAACGTCATGTCCACCGGCCCCACGCCGAAACCGCGCTCGTCCTCCTGGCCCGGATAGCCATACTCCACGCCTTCAAGCTCAAGCGTCTGCCACTTGCCGTTAGGGTTATGCTGGGGTTGCTCAAAACCCGGCTGATACTCAGCCAAGGCCAACGTATCCAGTTTTTTCAGTGACACCTTTGCCGACATCAGTGCCGGCAGTGAGGCCACCGCAGACACCAACGGCGTTCGCAGGAAGAGGATCGTGAGCGCGTAGGTTGAGGCGATAGCCGTGCTGGCCCAACCCAAACCATTCGCGAGGTAGTAAACCAGCCCGATCGTGCCCAGCACCATAATATTGGCCCAATTACTGGCGATGCTGTGAAACCGGTCCGCCAGCGTCACATGGTTGCGGTATGTTTCGGCGCTCTGGTCGAATTCCTCGTCGTAGTAGCGCCGCGCCCGGTCGCGGTTCAGGGTAAGCTCCTTTCGCCCCTCGATCGCCGCTTCGTAATCCTGGTAAATGCGGTCCTCGGATTCCCGCAATTGTTGCAGGTGATGGCTGAGCCGGGTCACCAGCAGCCAGCCGACGCCCACGGTGACGCCCATCCACAGCAAGGTCATGCCGAACAACGGCAATGACAGCACAGCCAGATAGACAAACGCGGCCACGCTAAGTCCGAGGCCATAAATAAGCTGTGGCAGGTTAACGAACGCCAGGGTGATATTGCGGATATCGCTGGACAGACTGGCGAGGATATTAGCCCCGCCGATGGCCTCCAGACGCTCGATGCTGGTATCCAGCACCCGCTTCACCAGGCCACGACGCATGCTGTAGACGAAGCGGTGGCCAAGGGCGGTCAGCGCGATCTGTGCCCAGGCGGCCAGCACCAAAAGCGCGACCAACAGTGCCCCGAACTGCCAGAGCAATCCGTCGATCTCGCCAGTGGCGGACACCATGCGCTGGTTGATAAAGGCGATCACGCCGACGCTCAGGAGCGCACTGAGCAGGCTCAAGAAAAGCGAAAATGACAGCGCGCCAGGGTTGTGGCTGAAGATTAAACGGATCAATCGCATTGCGGACGTCCCTGTTCGAGCCTCAGGCCGTGTGGCCGGCATTCAGTTTGGATTGGCAGTGCGCCAGCGTGTCGCGCAGCATGAAGTTCACCAGCGTCGGCGACACGCCCAACTCGCGCGCCACATCCCGCTGGGTATGCCCTTCGACGCGGCTAAGCACCAGTGCTTTCTGCATGCGCGCCGGCAATTCCGCCAACGCCGACAGCACATGCTGCAACGCGTCGGCACCGATCAACCGCTGCTCCGGCGAGGCCGAAGGCGGCGCGGGTTCCTGCTCCATCATCGTATCGCAGGCACTATGACGCTTCTCGAGGGCCAACCGACGCAGACGATCGATCGCCAGATTACGCACCACACGGAACAGGAACTTCCCCTCGTCGCGAACGCCCTGTCCCGTGCCCTGCTCCCAAAGTTTGAGGAACGCATCCTGCACCACGTCTTCCGCCCGCGTGCGGCAGCCCATGAGGGCCTGGGCCGAGTCGATCAGCGGCCGTTCGTGTTGCCGATAGGCCGCCAAGAGCCGATGACGTTGTGCATGAAGATCTGAATTCTCGACTGCCCGCAGTGCAACCGGGCTTGCCGTTCGATATGCCAGTTCTTGCCGATATGAACCCATAATCAACCATCCGTGGGTTGTTGAGGACGCCGGGAAGTCCATTTGCAGCAAAGAGCGGCGCTGAGACCGACGCCCGACCTGCAAACCAACACTCCCGGGTACCTTTGTTTATTTTCAACGAATGATAATTATTATCATTTAAATTTATTTTACAATCTGTAGTCAAGTTCGTGACACCGGCGAGACGGAAGAAGAGGATGTTTCCGTTATTCAGAGGGGGTTGACAGCTTCCGCCAAAATCCAGAGAATACGCGCCTCGTTGGGAGCGCTACGTTCCAGACGAGATGGCAAGGTAGCTCAGCTGGTTAGAGCACAGCACTCATAATGCTGGGGTCGGCGGTTCGATTCCGCCCCTTGCTACCAGTATTTGTAATAGAAAAGGCTCATGCACAAGCATGGGCCTTTTTTATTACCTAAAACTCCGTACTAGGGACGGAAGCGAACCGCCGAAGGCGGGTCGACCGAGCATGCAACGCATGCGAAGGAACGTCGGAGCGTAGCGACGACGGCCCGAAGGGCGAGGGCCAAGGCCCGAGTAATCCGCCCGTCTCGAAAACTCGAGCTGATTGTTGCTCGCCGTGTATGAAGGAGCGCGCCAGGCCTGCCCCTTTTAGCGGCAATGTTGACCCTACGCTAACTCCCCTAACGCATTTCTCTAGGCGCCCTACTCCCTAAAACGCCGACATATAAATTGCCCGCTTGAAATTCGCAGCAACCTGAACCCGGCATGCCATTCCATTAAAGGGGGCCCAGTTCAGGTCTCTGATGCTTTGGGCAAGTTCGTCGTCTATCATGGTCAATATATGAAACAAGCCCGAGCGGGAACTAAAGACAGAAGAGATAGAGGCGGTAATCGAGCTCTATCCTCAATACGCCCTGTGGATTGCTTCAGGAAAGATCGCATCAGAGATTGGGCAAACCAGCCCTGAATACGATGAGGTCCACTCAAAGTTAGACAGTCACGCCGAGGGATAGCAGTCACTAAACAGGTTTTGGAAAGGTGGTTCCAGAATCGGCAAGGCGAGTCATAAAACTTCGTTATGTTTAAGCATATAAAAAATAAATATGCTCCGAGTAGGCTAAGTTAGTTCAACAATAACCAAAAACAGCGAAGGAGCAATCATGCCCGATAATGCGCGACTTGAAAAAGATATTTTTCTTGAATTATCAGAGCTTTGCGCCTCTCCCGGCTACATCCATGCCATCGCAGCGATTTGCTTTAGAGACAATACAATTAGATATAGCGACAAACTTACCGGCGACCATCTAAGTCATTTTTTTTCACAGGAAAGATTAATAAGAACCGAAATTTCCACGTTAATTGGATTGATGTGCAAAAATGAATTTAGTTCGGAGCACTTTGAGCCAGAAAAATCGATGAATATATAGCAAAAACTGATCAACTTCTTTTAGAACTTCACCACTCGATGCTAGCATCACCACTTAAAGAAGTTGAAGAAGAAACGCTAATAAACAACCTTTCTAACGACAACGCACGGCATATGAGAGAGGCAATTTTATATGCCGGAGAGTCTGCATTTTTATTTCAGTATACGAATTTCTCCAAGCAAAAATATAAAAAAGATTCTGCGTGGCTTAAATTACATAAAGGATTCACAGCTTCAGAGGCGGCCGAATTAATAGACTCGATCAAAAAAATAATAAATAAAAAAATGCCACAGATAGTAAAATCATTCAAATCAAAGCCACCCGACGAATGGAAAATACTTCCCGCATATTGCTTCACTAGCGACGAACTATCAAACGAATCTGCTATCGAGAAGAAAGTAGTCGACTGCTTTCTATCCTCATTTTCGACAACGGAAAAAATAAAAAATTTTAACGCGCTAGACGATTTCAATCCAACAAACGTAGCACCAATAATTAAACTCGACGACGAAACTTTTTGTCTTTTTCAGCTTTATAGCTTGTGCGAGTCTCTTTATGAATCGCCTTTCTTTTGGTTTCAAAGCGATAGTCAGTATTTTGAAACCGCAATGAAAAATAGAGGGGACTTTACTGAAGACTTTACAACAGCCAGGCTTACGGAGGTATTTGGCTCAAGGACAAATCGAGTAAACACCAACGTGATATTGAAGAAAGGAAAAGATATAGTTGGTGAAGTAGATGTTCTTGCCACATATGGTGATCGACTTATCGTTGTACAGGCAAAATCTAAAAAATTAACGATCGCTGCAAGAAAAGGAAACGACAACGCACTTAATTCGGACTTTAAAAATTCAGTGCAAAAGCCTATGACCAAGCTTTCGATTGCGCTGAAAAGCTTACGGATCAAAGTGTCAAGGCATACTCTAAAGACGGAAAGCGAATCATATTGGCAAGAGAGCCAAAAGAGATATATCCAATTTGCATTACTTCTGAACACTACCCAGCCCTGACAGCACAAGCGAGAGAGTTCTTAACATCCAAAAGGACCAAAACAATAAAGCCTCCTTTTATTATGGATGTCTTTCTGCTAGACGTGATGTGTGAAATGCTTAATTCACCGCTCTACTTGTTAAGCTATATAAAACGTAGAGTTGACTATTCGGATCTTATCACCACAGCTAGCGAGCTTCCGATATTGTCATATCATCTACAAAATAACCTTTGGTTTAATAAAGAATATGATCTAGTTTATCTTCAGGAAGATATTACGGCTGATCTAGACGTCGCTATGCTTGCTAGATACGAAGGTATCGAAGGAGACAAAACACCAGCCGGTATCTTAACAGTTTATCAAGGCACGTATTTTGAAAACTTGATAGACGAAATAAACCATATAGAGAATCCGGCTGTTATAGCACTTGGATTTCAGCTACTAGAGCTTGATGGAAAAACTGTAGGTATAATAAATAGAGCAGTCGGGGAGTTATCTAGGCGGAGCTTATCCGACAATAAAAATCACGACTTCACACTCGCAGGATATGATAATTTTGGAGGGTTAACTATACATTGCAACCTGAGAAATAGCGAAGATGCCAGACGACATCTAGTTCAACACTGTGAGTTGAGAAAATATAGTGAGAGATCCGATGACTGGTTCGGCATCTGCCTTAACCCTAGAACCTTAAAAATAAGATTCGGACTGAGGTTGAATGAACCATGGACTCGCTCGGACGAGATGGACAAAGCAACAGAAAACATGGCAAAGCCGCAAAAAATAAAATACAGAGATGGACCTAGTTTCTCAACCATGTACACGAGAGCCAAGAAGATCGGACGAAACTCACCTTGCCCTTGTGGCAGTGGGAAAAAATACAAAAAATGTTGTTTGTGACGATAAGGATTACTTAAATCCGGGACTGCTTTGTTTTTAAAGCCCCGTGCTCAATAATTTGCGCGATCGCGTACACGCACTGTCACGCATGCATCATTCTCTCTGCAACATGCCGAATTAAAATACAAATATTGGTTATATTTAAATTTAACACTTTAAGTTGAGAGCCAAAATAAATCCGTAATTACTGTACCGTAATAGCATCCGGAGGTTTGGGTACAGGACTTTGACCCAATGGTGCAAGCAAAGTTGAAACTTCAGACTCTGGAACCAAACTAGCAGTGTTCGATTGACGAGGTTCCTGCACTACTGGAGAATGTTGCGGCTCAGATGTTCTACTCGTCTTAAACTTGGTACTCGGTATACGACTTGTCTTTGAATCTCGAACATCAGATGACTGGTGTGCAAACTCTTCGTGACTAATCCGCTTCGGTTTAGATTGGTCAGTCATTCTCGAGAGTTCACTATCAGATCTATATTCAAGCGACTGACCCCCAATTTGAGACGTAGAGTATTCCTTGCTGTCTACTGCTTTATTACTAGCATTCAGATCTCCCGCGATAGTCGCTAACTGTTGCGCTATTTCTTCTAGACTAATATTTCCTCCTTTTACATCCAACTGCAGCTCGACCACTCGCTCTTTGATATTTTTCACATTATATTCTAACCGACTTTCGCTCTCTTTACTTTCAGTTATGACAGCAAAACTTACAACTGTACTAACTAGAAGTAACGAGAAAATAGAAAACAAGTACCACCTACCAGCCCAAGATAGGTTGTCTCCTAAAAAAAGCAAAATTGCAATAACGGCAGAAACAAGGACCCCTAAATAGTCGTACATAGTTAGCCCCTTTTTTCCTAATTTCTTTGAGAATAGGGCAGGTTATTGGATGGTCTTGAAAAATGCCTACAGATACACTTAATAACCGCTACTACAATAAGCACAAAAACAGGGGCCGAAGCCCCTGAAAACGCAGTCACCATCAACGCGTGACAGTTTCAACGACCGCCGTTTTTTTTCGACGCCGCGCCACTGACAGCGGTATAAACCGCCCGGTACCAGCATCACGTCCTACCTTGTAGGACCTCTTTCGCTTGGTCATGTCGAGTTCCTCAACACAAAGACAGAACCGGTCTGCCGCCGCGGACACCCCTCGCGCCCCCTTCGATAAGCGCGTCAATGTTCACGACCCAAGCATCTTAGTTATAGAAGTCGATCAAAATTTGATCAAGAAATAAGTGAAAACCAGTGCAGATTTTTTTTATGGCGCCGAGTTCAACAATTTACGCCAGCGCATACACGCATTATCCATGTAAGCTTCACTCTCTTCGGTCCCGTCTTTACGAAATTCCGCGGCCCAGTACTCGCACATTTCTTTGGCGCTATTCACCAGCTTAGCGTGCTCCGCGCGTTTGGCACGGGCGCGGGCCAGCTCCCGGTTCTGCTTCTCCAGATCAGCGTTGAGCTGCTTCAGTGGCTGGGTGATCACTTCCTTCATATCTTCTGCAACACCGGAATCGCGGAGATCCTGCTGGATGCGGGATTGAAAATTCGGGTCTTTGAACATGCTCTCAAGGGTGTTCCCGAGCGCGACCATAAATAGAAGAGACAGAACCAGAAGGGTGATGACCGTCAGCATGTTGCCGACGAAGACTGCGAAGACCATTTTCCAGAAACTCACAGTCAGCTCCTTTGACCGGACAGAGAGATATGACCTGATAGTAGTCATACTCGAAACTGGCTGGGGGGTGGGAAAATGTAAAACGAGGTGAAGGATTGTATGACGGAGTCAACTACAGGCGGCTGAACGCTACCAGCCGCCAACGAGACTTGCTGCCTTATATGCCCCTTGCGAATGAAGGCATTAGTGAGCCAGGACACCGCTTGACCGTACATTCATACGACTTGACTAACGGCAGAGCGTCTCTTTCCTACCAGGGTAAAGGCTAAGCCTGTCAAAGATAGCCCGAATAAGAAGATCGTTGATGGTTCCGGAACTTGAGTAACACCAAACGTTATAGGTTCATCTGGATAACCGCATCCTCGGGGCTCCTCATCACCTGGGGGAATACAAGTAAGTGATTGAGCCGATGTGTCTTGGCTAAAGTTTGCGAGCGGATTTCCAGCCTCCATAACCTCGAAGAACAGATCTTCCTCGGAAATGCTACTAAATACCGCAGCAAAAATATTGGCTGACTCGCTATCCGCAATGATTCCAGGGTCTGCGTTCCATGAGACGGTCAGCACGCCGTCTCCGCTAACGCTACTAGTAATCGAAAGGTCTGGGTTGGGACCTTGCGGTACGAAGACCTGAACATCGTCAGTGAAGCCTGAGCCTTGGACCGCTCCAGACGTTGGCGTTGGCCCCATTTCTCCAGTTGACATATCAGAGAACGGGCCAAACCACGTGAGCTGTTGAAATTCCAAGAGCTCCTCGGGGTAGTGAATCACACTGGTTCCACTGAGATAGGTTGCGGGATCAGGATCAACGGTCGCTAGCAGCAGCCCCCCAAACGTTAGGAACTTACGATTCCACTTAGATCGCGTTTCTTCCAGAGAACCTTCCGTCGTTGCAGCCGCACCAACAACTACTGACGTCGCGGCTATCCCCGTCGTTGGTATTGTCGCGACGACAGCCCAACTCCTATCAACATTGCTCACAGACGCGAAAAGCATGGCAACTGCTAGAGTTAATATGCGCTTCATTTTCTTTCTCCCTAGTTCTTACTCGCCACCTCCTATAACTGCAAATGTCACATAAGCTCAAAATTTCTCAGAGAATCAAACTCTTTCACGGTCACCACTATTCTTGCCCATAATCCTTTCCACATAGGCAGGAATATGGAATAGCGTTATCGATTGTATACGATCCATCTTAATCGTTAACGAGAAGTCATCCAGGCGAGCGCAAGAGCCTTTTTCCTTTAGCTCATGAAGCTTGTTCTTAACGTATTCGTGTCGCCGACCTTGATAGTCTTCGGTCAAGTTCAGCTCTTTCGTGTATCGATCACGATAGCCCGACATTACCGGAAGAATCTGTATCCAGCTATGCTCTATGTAAGGTGTATAGAACTCCAACGGATAGCCTACGTATACATCATTGTCATCGAGGTTCACGAGCACCGTCAGCCGATTCTCGATTGCAACGAGCAACAGATGACTGAACGAGTCTTCCGTCTTTCGGATTTCTTTATAAACCAGCTTGTTCTTATGCTTCGCAGCACGCATTGAGCCAAGCTTGCCGAACACGTAGCTTACACCGATGCTTGTGAGAGCAGTACCCAGCATCAGATCAATTGCAGAGTGGTTCTCAGGAAGGGCGTCATAAAAGGGCTGGAGCAGAAAGTGGGCGATAGTGCCGACGAATTGCGGTGCGTACTTATAAATCGTGAAAAAGATCAGATAACCGAGTACAGAAAAAAGGAGACCTGCTGCCGCATAACGGTAATACAAGCCGCCTTGCTTTGCGTGCCAAGCCAGCTTCTTTCTCTCATTCTCTTGCGAGTGGCAGTAGATATAACCCGTAAGAGCCACCAACGCGACAATCAGAGCAAAAACCATGGCGCGGCTCCGTCCCTGGCCTCTAGCCGTTGTAGCGGTTCTCTTTAACTGTGCGCGAGCTTCTCGTTCGCCTTACTCAATTTCTTGGCGGCTTCAAGGTCACGCTTCATCTGATCACTATTGAGCAGAGCCTCACCATCGGAAACACGAACAGACGGCCCTGTCCACTCGAAGTGTTCTGCGGTCAGCTTTGTCTCGCCTCTTCGAGAGACGGAATCTGAATCGCTTCCAAAATTAAAAAATTCTCGCCATTTCATCCTATTGTCCTCACATCTCCTTCTGATCAATTGACCAGCGGCTAGTTAGTATAGAGCACAAGCCAGGGTGTTGCACAAATACTATACAGTGAAAACGCGGTGTCGGATCTCTCCCTGACAAGTCACACCACTGGGCAGGTGTCGCTTCAGCCTGGCATCCATGCCGGCCTTAGAGATTCCGTTCGATGCTGAGCACAGCTAGTCTACTAAGGACAAGATTCCTTTAAAGGGTCGACCTCTCACATCGACGTAGGAGATCGCAGCGATATACAGGACTAACAACCCCATGCAGCTACTCAAACCCATCATTCGCGAACTCATAGATCGAATAGACGATTTTGGTCTTGTACGTGAATCGCGAAAACGCCGTAGCGACGAAACTGTCGCTGTGACCATCGAGGAACTGAGACTTTCAATCAAGCGGCAACCTTCGAATAGCGTTGACCAAGCAAGTGGACGGCACGAACCCGAGTAGACAAACCTATTTGCTGCTCACGTTATACACCCAAAATGCAGACCTATTCAGAGAACTGACATCTAATCCCCTGTAAACTCTCTTCATGGTGTCGCCCATGTTCGGCGATATCAGCTTAAACGGACATTAAGCCAACCTTGGAGTTTAAGGCATGAATATAAGGATGTTGCTCCCAGCTTTAGCGTTACTTTTTTTTTCCACCACCTTCGCGGCGCCGGTTCTTGACCAATCCTACGAACCAGCGAACGATCCAACGCTTGTAAGTCTCTTCGGACAAACTTCCGAAGGCGAAAATGCGCTTTACCAGTCGTTTACAGCAGGAAAAAGAGGAACCCTGTCTTCCATTGCCCTACGTTTCGGATTTTTGGGCGAGCCTACGAGCGGTGTCACTTTATCCGTTTTCGCGGGTGGCAATATTGCTGACCCAGCCGTCGCCTCCACGACAGTTCAACCCGGCCCACACGTCGTCGGCGAGTTCTTTATGTTCGATCTGAGCACTGATGCATTTTTGGTAGACGCCGGAGACTTCCTTAGCTTCGTGATCTCCACCCCAGCAACACTCGGGTCGCCTATGTACTTCCTGCAAGGCGAGGCCGAAGGTACCTACGCAGGTGGTACAAGTGGATTTATTTCCAACGGGCTTTTGCAGCTAAACGCTCAGAGCGACTACTACTTCAAGACCTTCGTAAGTAGTGCAAGTGTTCCCGAGCCCGGCACTCTTGCATTGTTCGGAATGGGCATTGCTGGTTTATCGGTTGCTCGCCGTCGCCAGAGGCTGCCGCTTTAGATACTCTCTCCTCGATGCCCGCCAAAGCGGGCATCGCCTCACCTTCTTAAGCGCCCCTGCGCCCACAATAGTCAAAGTCTATAAACAGGATCCCCAATACCTATCGCCAATACGCTATATTAAAAACCCATAGGCTGTTGAGTTACCTGACAAATAGCCGTGCCGACCTCCAGTCGTGTCGTAGGTCAGTATGGGCTGATGAAAAGTTGCAAAAGTCAGCACAACGTACGCCGTATCTGATTTCTAGCTTCTACATCAACCTTTAGCTGAGGGCCTACTGATGAGCAGCGTTACGAATTTCTTCGAGCCTGACCCCGATCTAACACCGCTCCTGAGAAAGCTCAGCTTCCACGCTGAACTGTCCGCTAACGACGTCCACGAACTTCAACAGCTGATACGCAAGCGCGCACATTTCAAACGAGGCGAAGCGATCATCCAGCGCGGAACGCACACGCGGAACATCTACGTCATTTCCGAAGGTGTCGTCTCTCAGGAAATGGCAACTGAGGCTGGGACTAACTGCATCATTGGTTTTCTCGTTGCCGGCGATACGACAGAAATAAACAGTTCCCTGAATGCCTCGTCTGACGTCACCATAAAGTGCCTCACGGCCGTTCAGGCCATCCAGCTATCAGCAGATGAGTTCAAGGCGGTACTCCACAGCAATCCTACCCTCAGTAGAGCCTTCACCCTCGTACGGCTTTCTGCAGAAAGCAGAACCAGGGAATTGCTCATGAACCTGGCCGCCAAGCCTGCGGACCAGAAAATTGCGCACCTGCTGTGCGAACTCAGCCTACGCGCTGGCAATGTCCGCCCCGACGACGAGAGTGTGTTCGACATCCCGCTCACGCAGACGGAATTGGCGCAGGCGCTGGGCCTCTCGTCGGTCCATGTCAATCGGACATTCAAACGCTTACGGGAAGCGGGACTGATCGATCTGGTGGGCGGCCGCGTTCGGATCCTCGATTGGAAGCAGTTGGCCAAGCTCTGTTCCTATGACAGCCGTTATATGACCCAGCATCACGGCAACCCGAGAGACAACGCTTCCGATTTACTGGGTTAATTCTCCCCTCCCTGCCTACTGCACATGAGCCAGAACAGGCCATGAGGAGCGTTACGCGGTAAAACTGCGGATGCCCGGCGCTTACCGCTGTGTAGACAATATCTCTTCAACTAAAGAGGACGACCTCGCCCACCCCGGGCTTTAGAATGCGGGACGACCCGCCTTAACGGAGAAACATCATGCGCACTCGGCGTGATCGAATCCGGCAGGCTGTCAGCTTCGAACTTATTGGCCTTATCCTGGTTATCCCCTTGGCTTCCCTGGCCTTCCATCTCCCAGTCGAAGACACTAGTGTGCTCGGTGTTATCGGCGCGTCCATGGCAACCGGCTGGAACTACCTCTACAACCTGCTCTTCGACCACGGTCTGAAACGCTGGCGCGGCACCACCAGGAAAACCTGGGGCCTGCGCGTGGTTCATGCGTTCTGTTTTGAGTTGGGGCTGATGCTTGCTTTCCTGCCGGTCGTGGCTTGGTGGCTCGGCGTCGGGTTCGTCGAAGCGTTGGTGATGGATGTCGCGTTTGTGGTGTTCTATCTCGTTTACGCGTTTGTGTTTACGTGGGTCTATGATTCGGTGTTTCCTGACGAGGATGTTCGGGAGGCGAGTAGCCGCACCGCTGTGAACGCGGGTACAAATGACCCTTGAAAGCATGTGGAGGCGGGGCGAGTCCAGGCAAAACACTCGCCCCTGTTTTTGAATGCTTGACATTATGTACCCCAAGCCGATGAGAACAGGCACTGCGACGGCATAGGGCTACCTTGGCTGGTCGACCAGACCGATCTCGGGCGCTTCCTGAGCCCGCTCGCTGCCGAGGAAGAGAGAGCGTTCTTTTTCGCCGAAATATCGTAGCTTCAATAGCCATCTGAAAAAGCTTCGCGGCTCGTTGAGCAACTTCTCTTTGCGAAAGAAGCTCGATCTCAAATT
Source organism: Marinobacter nanhaiticus D15-8W (assembly GCF_036511935.1). Classification (NCBI taxonomy): domain Bacteria; kingdom Pseudomonadati; phylum Pseudomonadota; class Gammaproteobacteria; order Pseudomonadales; family Marinobacteraceae; genus Marinobacter; species Marinobacter nanhaiticus. The sequence continues at coordinate 3,983,154 of NZ_AP028878.1, forward strand.
GCGTCGGCCAAAGTTACCGCTGGGGTTATCGACACGGTAGACCGCCGCATGGAAATCGATGGGCTTGAGTGGTCTCTTCTGGTGCTCAAGGTAAGGGATCAGCTCCCGATGGTTCCCGAATAGGGACTTAACAATCTCAGGGTGCATCTCTTCGACGCTGTCGTGCAGGGGCAAGATGTCCGTCCTGACGATGGCGTAGGTTCCACACCAGTTGTGGAAGTCCTGGAGCAGGATCCCCCATTTCGAGTTCAGCGGGAGGATCCAGCCTTTGGAGATGTACCAGCCGAAGGCATCGGTATCGTCACGCACCAGATCAAGGATTCTCTTGGACAACAGATCATCGGCATCGACACCCATTACGAACGTCGATCCCCGCTGCTTTGCGTGGATCATGCCGAGGGCGGTTTTGTAGCCCTTGTCCCAAAACAGGGCGTCCTTCCGAACACGTTCGTCACATTCTCCACGGAAAACTGATACGGCAGGAGGCGGCAAGTCAGTCCGTACGATGTCGAAGCAGGTTGGCAACGGTCTTAGAACCGCGTCCTGTGTTGCAACGACGATCGCCCGAATCGCCTGACATTCGTTGGCGATGTTTTCTATCGATCGGGCGGTTTCGTCCAGCCGGTCGAGGACACATTGCCAATCTTTCGAGGCCTTTGGGGATATCAACGGTATGACAAACGTCAGGATTAATGACACTTGTGCTCTCCATGCGCCTATAACGCTCTAGCTAACCGCGATCTTGCTCTTGTCTGGCCAAAATTTATGCATTTATCGCGCCCGGTATTGGCGTAGGCCTGCCGACGGATTGCCTAGGCGGGGGCAGTGAAGGACAAACCGGTAGGGTGCGCTTCAATCCGGTTAGCTCGTCGAAGCACGCGAGTGAACGTTTACAATACGCCCTCGATCCACAGCACTTGACCCAGGTCGTGAACTACGGATTCCCCGTATGGGCGCATCGGGGAATGAAGAATAGGTTCCTAATCATATTGGCCAAAATAAGGAACCTTTCATGCTGTCACACCCAGACTGTTCTTGCCTGGCCGATGCCCCGCTCAAACGCCTCTCCCTGCAAACTGGCGAGGGCTTTCTGAAGGCGGATGTCTTCATCGCCTTGCATGACGGCAAGCCGGTTATCTGCAAGGACTATCAGAAGTTCAGGGGTAGTTGGCTGTCATGGCCCGCACAGTTCCTGGTGCGCCGGGAGGCACGGATGCTCGAGTATTTGAGTGACTGGCCCCACTCTCCTCGACTCATCGGCGTCATGGGCAAGCTGGTGCTTATGCTGGAGTACGTTCCCGGTGAGCTTCTGAGCGAATATATGGGTTCGGGGAGCCCCCTGTGTTTTTCCCAGCTCGTTGCTGCGATGCAGTCGCTTCACAAGCTATCGATTACGCACAACGATGTCCGGGGGAACAACATCATTCTCGGCCAGGATCGGGTGGTGCTGATCGACTTCGCAGGCGCCCTTCGCGGTCGCGGTCCCGGGCGATTCCTTCTTTCGCCGTTGCGACGCGCAGATATGGCTCACCTGCTCAAATACAAACGCCGTCTGGCTGGTGAGGAAGCAACCGAGGAAGAAAAACGCCGCTATCGAAAAGCGTCCTGGATCGGCATGTTGCAGCGACTCTGGAAAAAGCGCTTGCTGCCGCACTTAAAGCGTCGGCCGAGTGAGTCTGGAGACTCAGTATCCAGACCCTAGAACGTGTCGGCGGGTAACAACCGGAGACCGCTGTTCGCACAAGACGCCATAGCTTACACCTCGGGAAGGCCCAGTCTCGCGAACACTCGGTCCGCCACGTCCTTTCTAGTCCGCTACAGACTGTCTGCTCGGCGCCAGCAGTTCCGGTGGGAAGACCGGAGGCAGCCCTTGGGCAAGATTCAGTGCCAGGCGCCGCTTGAGGTCGTTGATGGTTTGCTCACGTTCGTCTTCAGGCGACTTGATCAACATCCGGGCACGGTCAATGTGCTCGAGGCACAGGCGAATTTCTTCGTTATCCGGATACTTGGTACGCAGCTCCTGATCGGTGAGTGCAAGGAAGTCCTGGGCACGAATCTGGCGAGAGATGGCGTTAGGCATGGGAGTCACCTGGAAGGAAAGCTTACCTACCAGTGTATGAACTAATTTTAACCTTGTCGCGTTAAATGTCGGATTTTTCGATGACCTGTGTCACGCGGCTAGTAACCCATGCGGATACAGTCCCCACCCGAAGCTTTCGCACGGTACAAAGCCTCTTCCACCCGCTGGACCAGGCTATATTTATCGTCCACGGGCTGGGCCAATCCCAGACCGATACTCAGGGTGAGTTCAACCGGGCCTTCCTCAACACCGGACCCTGTGCTGCCCACTCCCTTTGCCAGACGCCCGAGCATTTTCAAGGCCCCCTCCTCGTCGGTCACCGGAAGGATGATCAAAAACGTTCCGCCTCCCCAACGTCCAATCACGTCGGTCAACCGGCCCAGCAGGCGCGCCTTATGGGCGAATAGCTTGAGGGCGTTGTCACCCGCCTTATGGCCGAAGTCAGTATTCATGGCCTTGACGTTATCCACGGCAACGAGGGCCACAGCCAGGGGCAGATTGAACTGCCGAATCCGCTGCAGCTCAGCCTCCAGCCGGCTCTCAGCGTAACGGCGGTTGAACAGGCCGGTCAGCGGATCGGTACGTGCGACCGATTCGAGGTCGTTGAAATGTGCTAACTCGTAGCCGATCCAGTCGGCGAACAGGCGGATCAGCTCCCTGTCCTGGGCTGAAAACGGATTTGCCGGTTGGCTACTGGAAAAATTGAGGGTGCCGTAACGCCGGCCATCGACAAAGATAGTCGCGCCGAGATAGGCCTCAAGCTTGAGGTTGCGATAGCACGGATGGGTTTTCAGCTCCGACTGGCCGACGTGATGGAAGGCGCCGACATCGCCCTCCTTATAGACGTGGCTGCAATAGGTATCGCTGAAATCCAACTTGGTGCCACGCGCTATGGCCTCTTCCGGATGAACGACCTGCCTTACTTCATAAACTGCGCCGACGATCCGACTGAAGATCCCGACGGGTAAGCCGAAATAGTCGCAGCCCATACGCAGGATAGCGTCCACCCTCTCCTCGAAACTCAGGTTGCGACAGAGCATCAACGCATACAGGCGATTGAGCACCCGCTCCAGGGCGATACGCTCAGATACGTCACGGATCAGCGCGACGACCTGGCCACTCCCGCCGTCCAATGCTCCACCACGGGTTTCGCCGTCGAACCGCTCGCCGCTCTTCCGACGGTAGCGGGTGACCGTTACGTTCCCGGGGGGATTGGTTCTGGCGCTATCGGAAGCCCGACGGTAGAGGGAAGAGCCCCGGGCATCGGCGCAGAGGATCCGGGCTTTCTGCCCCAACAGTTCCTCCCGCGCGTATCCGAACATCTCACAGGCGGCGTTGTTCACCATCGCAATGCGATATTCGGCATCGGCGACGACCACCGCTACATCCATATGTTCGAACACGTAGGGAAGCACATCGTTCACTGTTGCGGAGACAACGCTTTCTTCGCGAGGCACGGCTTGATTTCCTGGGTCATTTTTTGGCCAGAATGTAGCACTGATCGATACACATGAAGGAGGCCCCAACTGTAAAAACTTGTGTTATCGACTCATAAGCTTTGCTACAGGCCGGGCACATTCCAGACCTCTCAAGGCGGTCTATAGCGGGCCCCGCTCCCAGCTGACGCTTTTGGACTTTTCCGTGTCGCCTCTGTTCGCGCTGCTTACTCTAAACAGGATCACATTAAGGCCATCGAAACCCGCAACACCCCAGGAGGCGGAGATGGCGATTAACTTTGAGCAAGCCCGGCTGGATTACCCGCAACAACGCGCCGGCGCAGCACGTCACACCTTGAGCGTCGACCAGTCCGACCGCCGGGTGCCGATAAACCTCCGGCAGTCCGGCCCCACGCCGGTGGAGATGCTGATTTCCACCCGCGTGCGCAAGTCCCCCTACTGGCACCTGTCGGTAGAAGCCGGCTGCTGGCGAGCCACGGTCTACAATCGGATGTACCACCCGCGCGGCTATGTGCATCCGGAAGAAGGCGGCGCCATGGTGGAGTATGAGTCGCTGGTCAACGACGTGACCATGTGGAATGTCGCGGTTGAACGGCAGATCCAGGTGAAGGGACCGGATGCGGAGGCCTTCGTCAATTACGTCATCACCCGCGACGCGACAAAGATCAAACCGATGCGCGGCAAGTACGTCATCCTCTGTAATGAGGAAGGCGGCATTCTCAACGATCCGGTGCTGCTGCGGATCGCCGAGGACGAGTTCTGGTTCTCGCTCTCGGACAGCGACCTGGAACTGTGGCTACGGGGCGTGAACGTCGGCAAGGGATTCGATGTCTCGATCGCCGAGATCGACGTGGCACCGGTACAGATCCAGGGACCCAAGTCCGAGGCATTGATGGTCGACCTGTTCGGCGAAGCGGTGCGGGATATTCCCTACTACGGCCTGATGGCTGGCCAGGTGGCGGGTCACGACGTGATCGTTTCCCAGACCGGCTTCACCGGTGAGAAGGGTTATGAGATTTACCTCCGCAATGCGACCCAGCATGCCGAGGACCTCTGGTACACCGTGCTCAACGCCGGCGAGCGTCACAACCTGAGGGTTATCGCGCCAGCCCACCATCGGCGGATCGCCGCAGGCATCCTTTCCTGGGGCCAGGACATCGACCAGGAAACCCTCCCCTTCCAATGCAACCTGGCATATCAGGTACCGCGCAACAAGGAAGCCGACTACATCGGCAAGCGGCGCCTCAATGAAGTCCGCAACCAGCTCGAGGCGGGCAATCCACCGTTTCGACAAGTCATGGTTGGGCTGCGTTTCGGCGGCGCCAACGTAACCGATTACGCCAACGATTTCTGGCTAATCAGTCGCCAGGCCGGCGAAGAACCGGTGGGCTACGTCACCTCACCCTGGTACTCACCGGAACTGGAAACCAATATCGCGTTGGCCTACGTGCCTTTCGAACTACGGGATATCGGCACCCGGCTGGTAGTCAGGCTCCCGCCGGAGTATGCCGCACCAGATGGCTCCACGGAGGTGGATGCAGAAGTGGTGGAAGTGCCCTTCCGGCCCTCGGTCAATCCCAATGCCCGCGAACGTGCACGAGCCAAGGGGATCGATTTCGCCGATTGATCGAGTGCAATGGCTGAGCCAATCCTCGGATTGCGAAGACCGACTGTTGAGAGGGCGCAGTGATGGAGCTTGTCCATGAAAAGCAGACTGATCCCGATCGGGAATCCGCCTGCGACGTGATGGTGAAAGTGCTGGCCCGATCCGCATCGATCGAGGCCTCGCCCCGTCAGATCCTGGCGGAAAACGATCAGCTCGGATGGATTCCGGCGGGCACGTTCGTCTACGTGCCCTTCCTGCCCAATGCGCAGTATTCGGAAACCATCGACGCATGCCGTCAGCTGTTGGCCGAGGGTCTGGTACCCGTGCCCCACTTTCCCGCGCGGGCCATCGAAAGCCACGGCCAGGCTTCCGACTGGCTGGAAAGTCTGGCGGCATTGGACGTGCGCCACCTGATGCTGATCGCCGGCGACCGCCGGGAGCCGGACGGGCCGTTCCGGGATACGCTGGATCTGCTGGCTACAGGGATTCTCAAGGACTACCCGGCGTTCGCGTTGGGTGTCGCCGGGCATCCTGACGGCCATCCCTTCGCCGACCGGGACGAACTGATTCGTGCCCTGCGCATCAAACGGGAATATGCGGCCGCCACCGGCACCTCGATGTGGATTACCACCCAGTTTGCCTTCGAGGCCAACGTGTTTATCGACTGGCTTGAAGCCACCCACTGTGAGATCGCGCCGCTGCCCGTCTACTTCGGCCTCGCCGGACCCACCAAGCTGCGCACACTGATCGCATATGCCGCCCAATGCGGCGTCGGCTTCTCCGCCCGGGCCATGCGCCGCCGACCGAATACGGCACGACTGCTGCGCGCCTGGACGCCGGACGGTCTGGTGCGCTCCCTGGCCGGCTATCGGGTGGAGCATCCCGACGCGCTGTTACGGGGCATCCACATCTTTCCGTTCGGCGGGCTGAAACGATCGGCCAGGTGGCTGTATGAACAGCAGGGTGACGACCCACCTTCCCTGGCGGCCTCGCCCTCCGGTGGCTGACCTTTCGATCCCATTTTTCCGTCCCTGGCAAGGAGGGCGTTTGCCGTGAGCCTGCACTACCACGAACAGCAACAGATGGCGCCGCTGCCAGCAGAACTGCCGCCCCCCGGCACGCCGGATATCGAGATCGCCCGGGCGGTACAGCCCCAATCGATCCTGCTGCTGGCCCAGCAGCGTTTCGGGCTGCCGGCGGACAGCCTGATTCCTTTCGGCCACTACAAGGCCAAGCTGAACATGAGCCATTTCCAGCTTAAGGATCCGTCGAGCTATGGCAAGCTGGTGCTGGTTACCGCGATAACTCCTACGCCCGCTGGCGAGGGCAAGACCACCACCAGCGTGGGACTGAACGACGGTTTCAACCAACTGGGTTTGAAATCCTCGGTGTGCCTCCGGGAGCCATCGCTTGGCCCCTGCTTCGGCATGAAGGGCGGCGCAGCCGGCGGAGGCCGGGCGCAGGTCATTCCGATGGAAGACATCAACCTGCACTTCAATGGGGATTTCCATGCCATTACCGCCGCCCACAACCTGCTGGCGTCGATCCTCGACAACCATATCCACTGGGGCAGCGAATCCGGCCTGGACCCGCGCTATGTTACCTGGCGGCGCGTCATGGATCTTAACGACCGGGCCCTGCGCAACACCATCGTCGGCCTGGGCGGTGCCGCCAATGGCCTACCCCGGGAGACCGGCTTTGACATCACGGTTGCGTCAGAGCTCATGGCCATCCTCTGCATGGCGGAAAACATCAACGACCTGAAGCAGCGCCTGGGGCGGATTGTCGTCGGGCGCCGTCGGGACCATTCTCCGGTCACGGTCAGTGACCTGAGCGCCGAGGGCGCAATGAGCATCCTGCTGAAGGATGCCCTGCAACCCAACCTCGTGCAGAGCCTGGAACACAACCCGGTATTCATCCATGGAGGCCCCTTCGCCAATATCGCCCACGGCTGCAATTCGGTGATGGCCACCCGTTCGGCGTTGAGCCTGAACGATGTCGTGGTGACCGAGGCAGGCTTTGGCGCCGATCTTGGCGCCGAGAAGTTCATCGATATCAAGTGCCGTCATAGCGGGCTGCGCCCGGACGCAGCGGTGCTGGTCTGTACGGTGCGGGCGCTGAAGATGCAGGGCGGCGTCCCCAAGAGCCGGTTGGCCACACCGGATCTTGTGGCATTGCGGGAGGGAGCGGTAAATCTGGAACGCCATATCCGCAACCTGCGGCAGTTCGGGCTGACACCGGTCGTGTCGATCAACCGCTTCCCCACCGACAGCGAAGACGAGATCGCCGAAATCCAGGCCATCTGCCATGAATACGACGTGCAGGCGGTGCCTGCCGAACATTGGGCCCTGGGCGGTGCCGGTGCGACCGAATTAGCCCAGGCGGTGCTGGACCAGATGGCTCTGGGCAAACCGGACGTCCAGTTGCTTTATCCTGACGACGCATCGCTGACCGACAAGATCGAGACCATCGCCACCCGCCTCTACGATGCTGAGCGCGTGGACTATTCGCCGGAAGCCAAACAGCAGCTCGAAGAATATGAGCAACTCGGCTTCGGCCATCTTCCGGTGTGCATCGCCAAGACCCAGTACAGCTTCTCCGCCAACCCCAAACTGCGCGGAGCGCCTTCGGGGCATGCCCTGCCCGTGCGGGAGGCAAGACTTTCAGCCGGCGCGGGATTCGTGGTCGTCATTTGCGGAGATATCATGACCATGCCCGGTCTGCCTCGGCACCCTGCGGCACTGGATATGGGTCTAAGCCCTGAGGGCGATGTCTACGGTCTCGTGTAGTGCTCAGGCGGTGCCGTTGTCCCGATTCGGGCCCTTCGGCACCGGTCTGTAGGTGAATACACCATAGGTCGGCTCGACCTGGGCACGGCGCAAGGCTTCGGAGGACGGCGACAGCGGAAAGGGTTCTGTCCGTCCAGCCTGCATGGTGCCGCGGCCACTCGATCGAGCCACTTTGGGCGCGGTCCCCATGTACTTGCGGTAGCAGCGGCTGAAATGGGTTGCGGAGATGAAGCCGCACATGGAGGCGATCTCGACGATGGAGCACGAAGTCTGCTTAAGCAGCCTCCGGGCCCGATCCAGGCGTAGCTTCAGGTAATAGCGCGATGGCGTACAGCCCAGGTGCTTGAGGAAGATGCGCTCCAGTTGCCGGCGCGAGATGCCCGCCAGTTGCGCGAGCTCCCTCAATTCGATGGGCTCCTCGATATTGGCTTCCATCAGTTGCGCCACCTCCGCCAGCTTGGGTTGGGCCACGGCAATCTGCTTGCGTAGCGGCACCGGCTGCTGTTCGGAATCCTCGCGCACGCGATCACACACGAACATATCGGAAATGGCGTCCGCCAGTTCCTGGCCATGGCGTCGGGTGAGCATGCTGAGCATCATGTGCAGGGGCACTTCACCGCCGGTACAGGTCATTCGATCACGATCCAGGGTATATAACCGGTTGTTGCATTGAACCCTGGGAAATCCTTCCTGGAGGGCGGTCAGGCACTCCCAATGGGCGCTACAACTGTAGCCGTCGAGCAAACCTGCGCTTGCCAGCACGTAGGGTCCGGTACACACGGCACCGAGCACCACCCGTTTACGCGCGAAGGTACGTAGCCAAGCGGTCTCACGGTTGGAAAAGCTCTGGGTAACATCGATGCCGGCAACGACGATAACCATATCCAGTGGTCCGGATTCAGCCATGGGGCTGTCGGGCTTGAGGGTGATACCGTCGCTGGCGCTGATCATCCGGCCGTCGGCGGAGAGCAACTGCCAGGTGTAGAGTTCATTACCGGCCAGTTGATTGGCCATGCGTAGGGGTTCGATAGCGCTGGCCAGCGCCATCAGCGTGAAGTTTTCGATCAGCAGGAAGCCGATCCGGTAAGGCGGGAGACCGGAGCCGCCTGAGTGATCGTCGCTGGAGCCAGTCATGCGGTTACCCCTTCAGGATGATCGCATCCTGTTGGCCGGGATTGTCCGGGGCCTTTGTTGACGATAGGCCTGGGCGCTTGATGACGCAATAGAGCGATATGGATCGATGCGATTCACGCTGTTCACCAGCATCCTACGCGGGACCTTGAAACCATAACCAAACGTAGGATGCTGGCGAGGCCTGCCGAACCGCATCGAGCAAAAACCAAGCTAGGATTTCATACGCTCATTCTCCGGGTCGTAGAGCGCCCGACAACCCACCGCTTCGATCCGGATCGGAAACGGCTCATGGAAATACTCCAGCGTCAGCTTCCTGCCCTCTTCTGCGAATTCATGGGGTATATAACCCAACAGGATAATCTTGCCCACCGATGGCCCGTAAACCACGCTGGTGCAATAGGACCGGCGACCTTCGCTGTCAATCAACACCTCGCCGGTGGCCGGATCGAGGATTGGCCATTGGCCGACCGGATAGCGGGCCACGCCTTTTGCATCCACGTTATCCAGCATGGTCATGGTGCACAGGTAAGCCACCTGGTGATCACGCTGGCGCTGTTCCAGATAGGCGTCCTTGCCATGGAAATCCGCCTCCTTCACCTTGGGACGCGCCAGGCCAGCTTCGTAGAGGTTGTAGTCGGTCTCCAGGTCCACATTCTGCAGGCGCAGGCTCTTTTCCAGGCGCCGAGTGTTGGCGTAGGTTTCGATGCCCACAGGGGTGACGCCGGCCTCGTACAGCATATCCCATAGCCGCAGGCCGTAACTGAACGGCACGTGCAGCTCCCAGCCCTGCTCGCCGACGTAGGAGATACGGAACGCCCACACCGGAATGCCCCTCACCCAGATAGTCTGCGCGGTGGCAAAGGGGAAGTTTTCCGGCGCAAGGCAGGCCGGATCCTCGACGAATTGGGCCAGGGTTTCGTGTGCTTTTGGGCCCCACAACCCAAGCGTGGCCATGTGGTCGGTCATATCCTGGATATGGATCTGCCCGAAGCCTTTATCCTCAGCCATGCGCCTGATCCAGACCAGATCCCGATGTCCGGTATCGCCGCCGCAGATGACCCGGTAGGCATCACCTGCGGTGCGGATAATGGTCAGGTCGGAATGAATGCCGCCCTGAGCATCGAGGAAGTGTGTGTAAACGCCTTTACCGACCGGCGTCGAACCGCCCACCTTGGCAACGGACAGGTACTCCAGCAGGTCTTCCGCGTCCGGCCCGGAGATATCGAAAATGGCGAAGTGGGACAGGTTAATCATGCCCACGCTTTCACTCATCTCCAGCTGTTCCGCATTGGATACCGCCCAGAAGTGACGGGCGTCCCACTCGTTCCGGCGCTCGGGGATACGGTCACGGTACTTGGCCAATAACTTTTCCTCGTTGGCCTGGTAGCCGTGGGCACGCTCCCAGCCTGCTGCCTCCATAAAATAGCCGCCCAGTTCCACCTCCCGCGGATAGAACGGGCTGGTTCGCATCTGTCGACTGGAAACGTAGGGCTCCCGTGGATGCACCGCTGGGGTGTAGATCTTCTTGGCGGTCTCGTAGCAGCGGCTGTAGACGTATTCCGGGGTCTTTTGCAACGGATAGTGCCGGGCAATATCGACGCTATGGGGATCCATCGGCGCCTGGCCTTTGGTCATCCAATCTGCCGCCAGCTTGCCGGCACCCGGGCCGTCCTTCACCCAGACCGCCTCACAGAACCAGAGGTTCCGGACCTCGGGTGTTTCACCAATCATCGAGCCGCCGTCGGGCGTTACTGACAGTAGTCCATTGAATGAGCGTTTTTCCTCCCAGCCCAGTTCGCCGAGCACCGGCGTGATGTCGATAGCTTTTTCATAGGCACTCATCACCTGTTCCAGGCTTAGGTCGCGCATGGAGGGAGACAAACGGGCGTTCTCCGGCTCCGCGATGTCCCACGGATAAACCAGACGTGGATTATCAGGCTCGTAGTAGCCCCATTCCACGTGACCGCCTTCGGTGGTAGTCGGATCGCCGGTATCGCGTACATAGGCCGAGTTGCGCTGGTCGCGGAACAGCGGCCAGACCATGTCCTCACCGGTGCCCTTGAGCGCTTCATAGGGTCCGAAGAACAGCAGGGGATGCTCGACCGGCATCAGCGGCAGGGGCGCTCCCGCAGTCCGGGCCATCAGCGGGCCCCATATCCCCATGGTGAGCACCACATATTTGGCCCGGATATAGCCCCGGTCGGTTTCAACACCGCAAACCCGACCGTCGCGCACATCGATACGCCTGGCAGGGGTATTGGCAAAAGCCTGCAGATGCCCGCTGGCGACAGCCTCATCCACCAGATCGCCGGCGACTTTCTGTGAACGCGGCACCACAAGTCCGGCTTCCGGGTCCCACATGGCGCCCTGAATCTGGCTCTCGTCCAGTAACGGGAACAACTCCTTGGCCTGGGAAGGCGTAATCAGGCTGACGTTGGTACCAAAGGCCTTGCCGGAGCCCACCTTGCGCTTGAGCTCTTCCATCCACTCGTCATCATCCACGCGCGCCACTTCCATGCCGCCCTTCCTCAGGTAGTTGCCCCGGCGGGCATAGAACGCCTGGCTGTAGCGGGTCGTGAAGATATTGAGCTTGTCGTGGGAGGTGGTGAAGCAGAAATCCGAGGCGTGGGAGGTGGAGCCGATGTCCGTCGGGATGGCGGATTTCTCCAACCCGACAATATTGGTCCATCCATTCTCGATCAGGTGGTGGGCGACCGAGGCCCCCACGATACCGCCTTGTCCTACGATAATGACGTCTGCACTTTCAGGAAGTTTTGCCATGTCCTTCACCTGCTCTGGGGCAATTGGACTTTAATGGGCTTACGCGGCTTTAAGGAGCACGCGCAAAAAGGCCAGCCAGATTCAATCTGAAGGTGTTTGGGATAGGCTGCACTCTCGGATGCGACATGGACGCGTCCAAAAGCGTCATCGCTTTTCGGCGGGCAGGGTATTTGCTATCGCTTGAGTGAAGGCGTGATAGGCGTATAAGGAGTCAACGGACACAAAGCTTTGGGAACAACGATGTATCAGGTGGCGACAGAAGACCGGCCCGCCGTTTTGTTAGCGGGCTCGGGGATACCAGCATCCGACGTGAGAGACGCGCTCTCAGCCTGAGTCAGTGGCGACGGCTACGACCGTTCTTGAGTCGGGAATAGGTGGCCGTGGCCACACCAAGCCAGGCGGCGAGCTGGTAATCCGGTACCCGCTCCACCAGCTCCGGATAGTCGCGCACCATGACCTGATAACGCTCCTCGGCGCTAAGGGTCTGGCGCTCGAACTCACGCATGGTGGACCGCTCAGCCAATTCTTCCATCAATGCCAGGGCGAAGTGAGCCCACGCGCCATCGCCATCCTGCTTGATCAGCTCGCGGAACGGCCGGAAATCAGCTTCCCAGACGGTGCATGGCGTTACGGTCGTAAGGCAAAGGGTGTTACGCTCCGAGCGTGTCCGGGCGAAGACCGGCCAAATGGCGCTGCCTTCGTCGAAGAAATGGTGGATGCTGACCCGCCCTTCATCGTTCTTCCGGTAGAGCCGCGCGACGCCATACTCCACCAGGTAGATACGCTGCCAAGTCCGGTTGCGGGTCTCGAGGTTAACCTCGGCGCCGTAGGACCGGTGCTCGAACAGGGCTGCCATCTCATCGAGAAGTTGCCGCCGGGAACGGGAAAGCTTGTCGGGAATACCCCAACCCAACACCCTGGCAAGGCTGTTGCGAAGCGCCCGCGCCCTCCCGTCGCCGGAGTCCTGGGAGGTCCAGGCGTAAGCTTCGGGAATTTCGTTGGCTAGACAAGGTGACGAGGACGGCTGGTTAAGAACCTGCGAGGCAGATGAAACGAGAACATCATTGCGTTTGCCCATTTACATAACTCCACCCTAACTGGAAGGAACCTTTGATTAAGGCCATGGATATCTTCTGGCCCGAAGGTCCAAGGCATTAATCAGAGGTTCCCTGAATCGTTAGCTCGCTATTATTGCACTTGCCTTCACTCACAAAAACTGATTTATATTGCATACATTAATCAAAAAAATTAATTGAAATGGATACCGAGCTCGCAAAGACGTTCCTTGTCGTCGCCGAGACGGGCAGCTTCGTTAAAGCTGCCGATCGGCTGAATATATCCCAGACCACCGTCACCGCCCGCATCCGATCGCTGGAGACCCAGCTGGGGCAGGCCCTGTTCGAACGCGGTCGCCACGGTGCCACGCTCACCCCGCAGGGCGACCGGTTCATGCCCTCGGCCATGTCGATTCTGCAAGTGTGGGAACGGGCCAGGCACGATGTGAACGTCTCCACCGAACACCAGCATGTGCTATCGGTCGGCGGCGAGTTGAGTCTGTGGAACCCGCTGCTGCTCAACTGGCTGGTCTGGATGCGCCAGCATTGCCCTGAGATCGCCCTGCGTACCGAAGTGGGCGAGGCCAACACGCTGATCGGCAAGGTCGAGCGCGGGGTGCTGGACATCGCCGTGGTCTACTCACCGATGTACCACCCGGGGCTGGCGGTGGAGATGCTCGAGGAAGAACGGCTGGTCATGGTCACTACCGATCCGTCCGGCGCCACGGCAGAGAACGAGCATTACGTCTATGTGGACTGGGGCCCGGAGTTTTCTGCACAGCATGACAAGACCTTCCCCTCCCTTAAGCGTTCCGGCATCTTCGTCGGCATGGGGCCGCTGGGGCTGAGCTACATCCTCTCAGCAGGCGGCGCCGGCTACTTCCGCGAACGGGCGATCCGCGGCCTGCTGGAAGACGAACGCCTTTATCGCGTGCCCAACGCGCCCGCTTTCCCCTATCCGTCCTATATGGTGACTACCCAGAACGACGAAACCGGTGCCATTGGACGCGGCATGGAAGGGCTGCGCACGGTTGTTCGCGACGGCATGTCGCCCTGGGTCATGCCGGTCTGACACGTCGGCCGGCTCTCGGCTATTACCTACCCACCACATGGGACATTCGGCGTATGCCGCTTGTAAGGCTCCGGCGCGTTCATTAATCTAAAAGGCCCATTTCCCCAAACCGCAGTGAGCAGCTTTCTCCATGACTGATGGCGCCGGCAACCGCATTACCAGTGGCTCGAAATACCGCAGCGAACAGGGATTCTCCGCCATCAAGGACGGTGTCAAACGATCGTCGAAGGCCTCGACCACCCCGATCAACCGCAAGCCCAGCTGGTTGAGAGCACGCATGCCCGGCGGTGAACGCTTCGACGCCGTGCGCCGCAACGTCAACGAGCACCGACTGAGCACGGTCTGCCAGGAGTCCCACTGCCCCAATATCGGCGAGTGCTGGAACAACGGGACGGCCACCATCATGGTCATGGGTTCGGTCTGTACCCGGGCGTGCAAGTTCTGTGCAGTCGACACAGGCAACCCAAAAGGCTGGCTCGACCATGAGGAGCCCGAGAACACGGCAAAATCGGTCGAGCTTATGGGCCTACGCTACATCGTGCTGACGTCGGTCGACCGGGATGACCTGGATGACGGCGGCGCCGCTCACTACGCCGCGTGCGTCAGCGCTATCAAGACCCGCACGCCCCACGTAGCGGTCGAAGCCCTGACGCCGGATTTCGACGGCGTGCACGACGCTATCGAGAAGGTGGTGGATTCTGGTCTGGACGTGTTCGCCCAGAACGTGGAAACCGTGGAGCGCCTGACCCACTACGTACGCGATCCGCGCGCTGGCTACGAGAAGACCCTGAAGGTACTGGAACACGCAAAGAAACACCTCCCTGATGTGCTCACCAAGACCAGCATCATGCTCGGCCTGGGAGAGACCGACGAGGAAATCCTGCAAACTATGGACGACTTGAGGGCTGTCGGCGTGGATATCCTGACCCTCGGCCAGTACCTGCGCCCCACCCCGAATCACTTGCCGGTAGAACGCTACGTCACTCCGGAAGAATTCAACCGCTATCGCGACATCGGCCTGGAGAAAGGCTTCATGGAGGTGCCGTCCGGCCCCATGGTGCGTTCCAGCTACCGTGCCGACCGGGTATTCGAGAAGAACAACCTGGGCCTGGCCATGCCTGTGGTTCCCGAAACCTCAGACGACAACCTGATTCCGCTCAAGGCGGTCGACTGATCAGCCAAACCGATCCAGCACTGCACGTACCGAGGACAGGTAGCCACCACCAAACAGGTTAAGGTGGTTGAGCAGGTGGTACAGGTTATACAGCGGGATGCGCTCTTCCCAATCAGGATCGAGATCTGCCGCTTCGGCATAGGCCTGGTAGAACGCCGGCGCCTGACGGCCAAACAACGTCGTCATCGCCAGGTCGGCTTCCGCCCAGCCGTAGTGGGCGGCGGGGTCGATCAGCACCGGCTCGCCGCTGGGCCCGCAATGGACGTTTCCGCTCCAGAGATCACCATGAATCAGGCTGGCGGGCTGCTCGGGAATCCAATCCTGCAGACGGCTGGCAATCGCCTCGATGCATTTGATATCACGTGACTGCAACAAACCACCCTGCTGGGCGAGTCGGGCCTGGTGCTCCAGCCGGGCTTCGGCAAAGAACGCGAAGCCATCGGCCATGCGGGGATTGGGCTGGGGGGTGAGGCCGCAAAAATTATCCATCTCGAAGCCGAAGGCATCCGATGTGTGCCGGTGTAACGTAGCGAGTTGCTCGCCCAGGCGCTCGGCATAGTCGCTGGCGGGGGAACCCGACAGCCATTCCATCAGCAAACCCGAGTCACTGACTGCCAGGACTTCCGGCACATGGATCGCGTTTGTCTCAGCCAGTGCCTGCAAGCCGAGCGCTTCGGCCTGGAAAAAACCGGCGGGCGCATCACGCTGGGTTTTCAGGAAAACCTCCCGGCCGTCCGTCAGGGTCAAACGCGAGGTGCCGCCGAAACTGCCGCCGCCCGTGTCGTGACCGTCCGAGACGTCAGGCAGCCCAGCCTGGGCCAGCAAATCCTGCAGGATGCGGTTCGAAGCCATGGTATCCCTCCCTGTAAATCTCTCAGAGGCTATCAGTCGTAATCACCGAAATACCAGACCGCACCCAATTCTGGAGGCAAAGGTTTATTAGTCGTCGACCTCCGAAGGCCGCCTCGACAAAGGTCACATTCCTTCACAGCACCCTATGGGCCTAGAATGGCGCTAAGATGACTGGGGAAGTTTCCCTAAATACCGCGTCACAAATGGAGACTGCGATGAGACGTGTGGTGATTACCGGTATGGGCATTGTTTCCTGCCTCGGTAACAACGTAGACGAAGTCAACGAAAGCCTGAAGTCAGGCCGTTCAGGTATTCGCTTCAACGAAATCTACCGGGACAAGGGCTTTCGCAGCCAGGTCTCGGGATCGGTGGACGTGGACACTTCGGACATCGATCGCAAATCACGCCGCTTCATGGGCCAGTCTGCGATGTACAGCTACCTGGCCATGCAGGAGGCGATCACTTCAGCCAAGCTGGACGACAGCCTGGTCTCCAATGACCGCACCGGCCTGATTGCCGGCTCCGGCGGCGCGTCCTGTGCGAGCCAGGTGGAAGCGGTAGACATCATGCGCGAGCGTGGTGTGAAGAGGATCGGCCCCTACATGGTGCCACGCATCATGACCAGCACCGTCTCCGCTTGTCTGGCGACGTCATTCAAGATCCGCGGCGTGAACTACTCCATGTCGTCCGCGTGCGCGACCAGCGCTCATTGTATCGGCCACGCCATGGAGCAG
This sequence comes from Marinobacter nanhaiticus D15-8W, assembly GCF_036511935.1. NCBI lineage: Bacteria > Pseudomonadati > Pseudomonadota > Gammaproteobacteria > Pseudomonadales > Marinobacteraceae > Marinobacter > Marinobacter nanhaiticus. The sequence continues at coordinate 3,999,888 of NZ_AP028878.1, forward strand.
ATCCAGGCGGGCAAGCAGGATATCGTCTTTGCCGGCGGTGGCGAGGAAGAGGATTGGACGCTGACCATGCTGTTCGACGCCATGGGCGCCCTGTCCACCAAGTACAACGACAAGCCGGAAACTGCATCCCGACCGTTCGACAGCGGTCGTGACGGCTTCGTAATCGCCGGCGGTGGTGGCATGGTTGTTGTCGAGGAGATGGAGCACGCCATCAAGCGCGGGGCACCGATCATCGCGGAACTTGTCGGCTACGGCGCGACCAGCGACGGTTATGACATGGTTGCCCCTTCCGGCGAAGGTGCACAACGCTGCATGAACCAGGCGATGTCTACCGTCGAGGGCAAGATCGACTATATCAACGCCCATGGTACCAGTACGCCGGTTGGCGACGTGGCCGAGATGAAAGCGGTACGTACCGTGTTTGGCGAGCATATCCCCGCCATATCGTCCACCAAGTCACTGTCTGGTCATTCACTGGGCGCCGCGGGGGTGCACGAGGCAATCTACTCGCTACTTATGCTCAAGGGGGGCTATATCAGCGGCACCGCAAATTATCATTCACCGGATGCGGAAATTGCGCATATGCCGATTGTCGGTCCCGAGGCAAAGTCAGCCCATCTGGATCGAGTCATGTCGAACAGCTTCGGCTTCGGCGGCACCAACGCTTCGCTGATCTTCCAGCGCGTTGACAGCTAACTATGCCCTAAGGCGCCAAAGCCCGTTACAATACGGACTTTGGCGCCGCACCCTCCTCGATCAGTTGCACTCAGGTCAATGCGATGAGTTGGCAAAGCGGCCTGTCGCCTTTAAGGTGAGGTATCGTGAGTTATGGAACGGGGGAAGGTCATACCCATGGGCGAACGCATCTCCACCCTGCGCGTTTCAGCGCTGAAATCAAGTTGCCAGCAGTGCAGCCTCAGTAATCTCTGCCTGCCTTTGGCCGTCAGCGATAACGAAATTGATCGCCTGGAAGATATCGTACAGCAAGGTCGGGCAATCGACCGTGGCAAGCATGTCTTTCGCCAGCACGATCCCTTCCGTTCCTGCTTTGCGGTCCGAAGCGGCGCAGTAAAGACCTACATTATCTCCGACAACGGCGAAGAGCAGATCACCGGCTTTTACCTGCCCGGTGAAATCATCGGCCTGGACAGCATGGGGCCGGACGGCTATTCCTGTTCGGCCAAGACCCTCGAACGCAGCAGCTTCTGCGAGATTCCGTTCGCCAAGATGGAAGAACTTTCCCAGCGCCTGCCCTCGCTGCAGCACCATTTCTTCCAGTTGATGAGCCAGGAGATCAAGAACAGCCAGAACCTGTCGATCCTGCTGAGCAAGAATTCTGCGGAAGAACGCATTGCCACTCTGCTGCTGTCGCTATCGAGTCGCTTCAGTCGCCGACGCCTGTCGGCAACCCAACTCATCCTGCCCATGCCGCGGCACGATATCGCCAACTACCTGGGATTGGCCGTGGAAACCGTCAGCCGGGTTATGACCCGTTTCCAGCGGCAGGGACTTCTGGAGTCCCATGGTCGCGAGGTGACTCTCAAGGACATACCCGCACTACAGTCGATCAGCCACCAAGGACAGTGCCAGAAAGGCTAGTCGGGGGATGGGACCTGAACGATCAGGGGCGGCCAGTTGCCGCCCTTTTTGTTTGTGCGGTGAAAAGCCGGTTTGAGTGCCGAAAAGTCATGAGCCGGGAAAACAGGCCTAGCTGAGTACCTTACGGTCCGCCGTTGTGCCAGAAGTCGCCTGCGAAATTAATTGAGCCTCTTCCTTAAGCCGTGTGCGCCACGGGAGCTGCTTGACACCGAAGGTATTGCGAACCTTGGTGCATCCAAGCGTCGTGTTTTCCGGCTCCAATCGAGCCCACTCCGGCACCTCGTCGACGACATGGACATCCTCCAGCTCCGGCAGCGCATCGACTATGGCCTGGCCCAACTCGTACTGACTGATCTCCTCCGCACCGGCATATTGGTAAGTGCCCCAGACTTCGGCACCACAATCGATCTGCAACACCAGTGCGCGGATTACCCGAGCCAGGTCCTTCAGGGCCACAGGCTGGCCGCGGTGACGGCTTGAGAGCTCCAGTTGCGTGGCACCCTTGGCCGACGCAGAAATCTTGCGGATAAAGCGTTCCAGGCTCCACCCGGTACGCAGGATCAGATGGCGCGGCAACACAGTGCGTAGCGCCTGCTCGCATTCCCACTGCCAGTTGCCGAGCTGACTGAACGGGTGACCTGGGTTGGATGTGATGTAGGCGCTCTGTTTGCGGCCGTCGAAGACATAGCAGGTGGAGAGCTGGAGCAGGGCCATATTCTTGCCACGGGCGTATTCCGCCAAGGCCATGGGGATCGAGAAAGCCCATTGGCGGATCGCCTCAGGGTCTCGCTCCGCCTCTTCCGGGTCGCTGTGCCAGAGGGCGTTGACGATCAGATCGGTATCTTCAGGGATCCAGTCTTCCAGAGCGGAAAAATCCACGCCTTCCGGCTTGCTGATCAGCAGCGGGCGGATGGGCAGGGACGTTTCTCTCAAAGTCTCCAGGACCAGACGGCCCAAGGGGCCATAATCATGTACAACCAGAACGTTCACGCCGGAAAAATCACTCCATTACGCTTCAGTGGGCCAATACCGCTAGCAACCACGGCCTATTGGGGAATTAGGGGGCTACCCGGGGGAAGCCTTCGATACGGTCAACATCAGTCGTGCCGCGCAAGCGGTGACCCCTGCAAAACTCACTTTGCTGACAGGCGGGACGGAAGATTACAGCCAATGGTCCGGTTTCAGTCCCGAATAGAATAAGCCATCGCTTTCAATCGAAACAGCACTATCGTACATAAGAACATGGTCGTTCCAGGCTGTTCAATCCGGAAAACCGAAACAGGACCTCGCATGCTGAAACAACAAAGCCACATCGTAGCCCCCATCCCCGACGCCCTCAGAAACAAAGCCTTACTGACCGTGGAAGAGCTCCGCAGTCGCGGCAAGGCCGACAAGCAGGCCATCGATGAGCTCTACGCGCTGATCATCGAGCTAACGGAGCATGGCCTGGACTTCTTCTTCCTCGAGCCATTGCGCCGCCTACAGGCCAGCAGCATGCTGATGGGCATGGCAAGAATGGGCATTGGCAGCATGCTCAAGGGCAGCAAGATGGTCATCCACAAGGTACTCAAGAAGCTGGACGATAAAAGCCTGGCGGCGATCCTGGACTTCATCGAGGACATTATCTTCGAACCGGAAGGCAACGGCTGATACCGGGGCGCGGGGGCACCCTTTTCTTGCGCCGTTACCGCTTCACTCGGAGTAGACCCGCGGCACCCGCGCGGTTACGCCTGTCAGTAGCTCGTAGCCAATGGTTCCAGCGTATCGTGCGACTTCATCCACGGGAAGATTGGCGCCCCACAGCTCCACAGGGTCCCCCGGCTTGGCATATGGCGCGGCTGTCAGGTCCACCGCCAGCATATCCATGGAAACCCGCCCCAGGGTGGCCACCCGGGCGTTACCGATCCAGATGGGTGTGCCGGTAGGCGCGTGTCGCGGATAGCCATCGCCATAACCGATGCTGACGATGCCCATGGGCGTGGGACGCTCGGCCCGCCAGCTGGCGCCATAGCCGACGGTTTCACCCGGCTGCAGGGTTCGTACGGCAGTCAGCTGGGATTCCAGGGTCATAACTGAACGCAGCCCAAGCTCGGCGGCAGATTCGGCGATCATCGGCGTGGCACCGTAGAGCATGATGCCCGGACGCGTCCAATCGAAACGGGGTGAGGATTCACGGAAGTGGCCGGCAGAATTCGCGGCACTGAACAGCAGGTCCGGATAGCGCCGGGCGAGTTCAGCGAAGACAGCATTCTGCTGGGCGGTCATCTCTTCATCACGATCATCGGCACAGGCATAGTGGGTCACCATGCCCAGCAGCGTTACCCCTTGAAGACGCAGAATGCGACTGACCAGGGCATCGACTTCGGGGGGCAAGAACCCAAGACGATTCATCCCCGTATTTACTTTTAGCCAGACGCTGATCGGCCCGGCCAGGAGGGCCTGTTCGATGGCAGCCAGCTGGTGTTCACTGTGGATAACGGGCTCCAGTCGCAGGCTCACGCAGGTCGCGATATCCGCAGCCTCGTGAAACCCCTGGAGCAACACAACCGGCTGGCTCAGACCCGCCTCGCGCAGGCGTTCAGCTTCCTCCAGACAGGCGACTGCATAGCGCCGCGTCTCGCCCTGCAAAGCACGGGCAACCGCTTCCAGACCATGGCCGTAGCCATCGGCCTTAACCACGGCCATCGCCTCGGCTTGACCGGCATGGCGACAAGCCAAACGATAGTTGTGGCGCAGCGCATCAAGGTCAACGCGTGCGCGGGTCTGGCGCCCCATCAGTAATCACCGCCATAATCGCCGTGCGCCAGATCTTCGAACTTGGTGTACTTGCCGAGGAAGGCCAGCCTGACGGTACCAATAGGACCGTTCCGCTGCTTACCGATGATGATCTCGGCGATACCCTTGTCCGGCGTGTCTTCGTGGTAGACCTCATCCCGGTATATGAACATGATCACGTCGGCGTCCTGCTCGATCGCACCGGATTCACGCAGGTCCGAGTTAACCGGCCGCTTGTTGGGCCGCTGCTCCAGACTTCGGTTGAGCTGTGACAGTGCCACCACGGGGCACTGCAGCTCCTTGGCCAGGGCCTTGAGTGAGCGTGAAATCTCAGAAATCTCCGCAGTCCGGCCCTCGGTATTGCCCGGCACCCGCATCAACTGAAGGTAATCCACCATGATCAGGCCGATCTCGCCGTTGTTCTCGCGAGCCACGCGGCGTGCTCGCGAGCGCATTTCGGTCGGACTCAGGCCCGGGGTGTCATCGATATAGAGCGGCTTGTCTTTGAGCAAACTGACGGCCGATGTCAATCTCGGCCAGTCATCCTCTTCGAGGCGGCCGCTACGCATGCGGGTCTGGTCGATACGCCCCAGGGACGACAGCATACGCATAACGATGGAGTCGGCGGGCATCTCCATACTGAACACCAGGGCGGGTTTATTGCTGCCCAGCAAGGCGTTTTCCACCACGTTCATGGAGAACGTGGTCTTACCCATGGAGGGACGTCCCGCGATGATGATCAGATCCGACGGCTGCATACCGGACGTCCATTCGTCCAGATCCTTGAAGCCGGTTGTGATACCGGTGATGGCATCGCCGGATTCGAACAGCTCCTCGATGCGCCCCAAGGCCTTGGTCAGGATCGGGTTGATCGCCTGCGGACCCGAGCCTTCCTTGGTCCGCGATTCGGCGATCTGGAAGACGTTGCGCTCGGCCTCGTCCAGCAACTCGTCACTGGTACGGCCCTTGGGGTTGAATGCAGAATCGGCGATATCGCCGGAAACCGAAATCAGCTGCCGCAGGACCGACCGTTCCCGCACGATGGTGGCGTAGGCCTTGATATTCGAGGCGCCCGGCGTCTTCTCCGCCATCTCAGCCAGGTATTGCAAGCCGCCGGCATCCTCCATATCCCCGGCCCGCTCCAGGAACTCGCTCAGGGTAACCACGTCGAGCGGCTCCCCTTCCCCGGCGAGGCGTTCGATCGCGCCAAAGATCAGGCGATGATCCTGGCGATAGAAATCGCCGGCGGAAATAACCTCTGACACTGCATCCCATTTACTGTTGTCGAGCATCAGCCCGCCAAGGACGGCCTGCTCGGCTTCTATGGAGTGTGGAGGCACCTTGATACGGGACGTATCGGCGTCTGAAATGGCTTGTTTAGTGATGGGATTGGCCATGATACCGCGTATTCAGAATGACAGGATGGAGGTCGACCAGCTCACCGCGATCTATGGGAAGTCCCTAAAGATAACCGGCGGCGAGAGTATCGACAAGCCAGCGCTAAAAGAAGAAACCAACTGTAACAGGACAAAAAAGGCCCGGCAGACACAAAGGGTCCGCCGGGCCTTTTGGCACAGCCGTATCACGAATCGTTCGTTTCCAGCCGCGTCCTTGGTCAAGACGTCGGCCGGCTCAACGACTTATTCTGCGACGACAGTAACCTTAACGGTCGTTACAACGTCAGTGTGCAGCTGGAGCTCGATATCGTACTCGCCGACCGCGCGGATCGGGCCTTCCGGCATACGCACTTCGCTCTTCTCGACTTCGGTGCCGCCGGTGCTGATCGCGTCAGCAATGTCGCGAACACCGATAGAACCGAACAGCTTGCCTTCGTCACCTGCTTTGGAAGTGATGGTGAAGGACGCACCCTCAAGGGCTTCGGCGCGGGTCTGGGCTGCAGACAGTTTGTCGGCGGCTGCCTTTTCCAGTTCGGCGCGACGCGCTTCGAATTCCTTGACGTTGGTTTCGGTCGCCGGAACTGCTTTGCCGAACGGCAGCAGGAAGTTACGACCGTAACCCGCTTTTACTTTGACCTTGTCTCCCAGGGAGCCCAGGTTTGCGACTTTCTCGAGCAGAATAACTTCCATCTCGTTAACCTCTTCGTACTTTATCGCGTACTTTATTCTGCCGGCCCAGAGGGTTTGATTCTTCCCCTGAAATCCAGCCAGCTATCCACAAACGCCAATATCAGTAACAACAACATCAGACTCGGGCTCAGGAGCACCAGGGCGATGTAAAACAGTACCAACCACTGGACACTCATCTTCCGGGCGCCAACGATACCGTGGATCATCCCCAGACCTGCAATCAGCAGCGGGAGACCAGCCGCCCAACTCACCAGGACCGGATTCAGGTCCAATACCGGCGCGATGAACATGGCCGCCACACAGAGTACCGCCACAGGACGACTCAGCCGCAACGCATGAAACTCAGCCCGGAACCCGCCCGGGTTGTACAGCTTCGCTTGCCAGTTGCGGGCCAGCAGGGCAACGGCCACAGCAATGATCAGGTAGGTCCCTGCCATGCTCGCCGTCATCACCCGACCGACGACACTTTCCAGTCGTCCGCCCAGCTCACTGGCCACATCCGGGTTGTACTGCTGATAGAAAGCAACCGCGGTATCGACCAGATCCTTGAGCAGCTGGGGGAAGAACACCGGCAGTAACACACCGGTAACCAATGCCAGACCGCTTCCCGTCAGCAGTGTTTTTTCCCAAGAAGTGGTGGCGCGCAAAACGGCGACCATCACTACAACCTGGACCAAAACGAACAGCGCCGTCGGATCGTTGCCGAACCAGCTCCATCCCAGAGCCGGAAGCAGCGCCCAGAGCCCGACATTAAGCCCCTGGGAGAGGCCCAGTCGCAAAATGACCAGGCCGACAACGGCCGCTCCAATCCAGAAAAGAAGGGGAACCGCAGTCGTAACCGCTGCTACCCCACTTGCCTGCAGGGGACCGCGCATCGCAAATTGCGCTAATGCACGCATGGTCCCGAGTCCTTGTGTTACTTAATTGTCGTGGCTATCGGTATACGGCAGCAGGGCCAGATAGCGTGCGCGCTTGACCGCGGTAGCCAGCTGACGCTGATAACGTGCCTTGGTGCCGGTAATACGGCTGGGCACGATCTTGCCAGTTTCAGTGATGTAGCCTTTCAGGGTGTCCAGATCCTTGTAATCGATCTCTTTAACACCTTCTGCCGTGAAGCGGCAGAATTTACGACGTCTGAAAAAACGAGCCATGTGTTAACTCCTCAACAACCGTTGGTAAATTACTCTTCTTCCTCGGCGCCAGCGGTCTGACGACGCTCGCTGGACTCCGAAGAACGACGCGGACGATCATCACCACCAGAGCGGCGCTCTTCGCGATTCTCTGATGCTTTCATCGGAGACGGCGCGGTGTCGGCATCATCGCGACGGATAACCAGGTCGCGGATGATCGCATCGTTGAAGCGGAAGTTGTGGGTCAGCTCGTCGAGCACGGGCTGGGAACATTCAACGTTCATCAGCACGTAGTGAGCCTTGTGGATCTTGTTGATCGGGTACGCCAGGTGACGACGGCCCCAGTCTTCAAGACGGTGAACAGCGCCACCGGATTCGGTGATGCTGTTGCTGTAACGCTCGATCATCGCGGGCACCTGCTCGCTCTGATCGGGGTGTACCATAAATACGATTTCGTAGTGACGCATGAGTTCTCCCTACGGTTTAAGCAGCTTCCGACAGGACGGGGGCCCGCAAGAAGCAAGGAGTTGGTACCAGGTACCATTTTCGTTGCTGGTTTTTGCCGGCGCTGACCAATGTGTCAGGCAATAGAAAACCACCCCCAATTCAAGGGGTGGCGTATTTTAGGCAAGGCCCAGGCTCAATGCAAGGGGCGGAGGTATTGAATGCGAAAAGTTTCGAGATGAAGGACTATTGTGATCGCTGTCGCAACGCCTCGTAGAGACAGACGCCGGTAGCGACCGATACGTTGAGACTATCCACCTGCCCACGCATGGGAATATTGATGAGTGCGTCGCAGTGCTCCCGCGTCAATCGGCGCATCCCTTTACCTTCAGCGCCCATCACCAGCGCCACCGGCCCACGGAAATCGGCCTGATAGAGCGTCGCATCAGCTTCGCCGGCCGTTCCGATCACCCAGACGCCCGCGTCCTGGAGTGCGCGCATGAAACGCGCCAGATTGGTCACCCGCACCAGCGGCACGGACTCGGCTGCACCGCAGGCGACTTTACGCACAGTGGGATTTAGCGAAGCCGATTTATCCTTGGGCACAATCACCGCCTGCACGCCGGCCGCATCAGCACTACGCAGGCAGGCTCCCAGGTTATGGGGATCGGTAACGCCATCCAGGATCAGCAGGAACGGCGCATCCCAACCCGCGATCGCTTCCAGCAGGTCGTTTTCCTGCCACTCACGACTTGGCGCGACCTGCGCAACAATCCCCTGGTGCACACCAGCGACCCGGGCATCCAGCTCCTTGCGATGGACCACCTGCCACTTGACGCCCAGGCGATCGAGGTTTTCGGTAATAGAACGGACCCGCTTGTCTTCACGCCCGGTCTGGATCCAGACCTGCTGCAAACGACCCGGCTCACGCTGGAGCACCGCATCCACGGCGTGCCAGCCAAAGACAAATTCCTGCGACACTTATCGACCCTTACGCGATTTCGGCTTGCCACCACCGGCAGACTGGCGGCCAGCCCCTGCCTTGCCGGATTTACCGCCGGACTTTCCAGCGGAGGATTTCCCGGTCGACTTCTTGCGCGCTTCCCGTGCAGCCTCCTGAGCGAGGGCTTCCTTGGCGGACATCGGCTTGCCGTCTTTGCCTTTCTTACTGCTTCCGCCTCTCTTGCCGCCTTTGCCTCGCTTCTCGCTGGCGCCATTACGCGATCGGGACCCACGGTCGTCGCGCCGCTTGCCTCGCTCGCCCTTCTCCGGCAGCGCATCCCGGTCCGCCTTGCGTCGACGGGGCTGACTGATCAGCTCCAGGTCGATCTTGCGATCCTCCAGACCGACGCGGACCACTTGTACGCGGACGGCGTCACCCAGCCGGAAACTGATCGCGGTACGCTCACCCACCAGTCGATGCTTGGCCGCATCATGATGGAAGTAGTCGCCACTCAGCGTGGAAACGTGCACCAGACCCTCGATATAGATACCAGCCAGCTCGACGAAGAAGCCAAAGGGCACGACCGAGGCAATGATGCCGTCGAATTCCTCGCCCACATGCTCCTGCAGGTACTCGCACTTGAGCCAGGCCATTACATCCCTCGTGGCATCATCGGCGCGGCGCTCGGTCATCGAGCAGTGTTCGCCAAGCTGCACCATGCGGGCATGGTCGTAGGGATACTCCGCCAGCTCGCGATCGCGCTTGTCCGGCTGCACGACAGTCTTGTCGTCCTCACTGCCATGGATCACCGACTTGATCGCACGGTGGACGATCAGGTCCGGATAACGGCGGATGGGTGAAGTGAAATGGGTATAGCTGGCAAAACCGAGTCCAAAGTGACCGCTCTCGTCGGGACTGTAGACCGCTTGACTCAACGTTCGCAGCATCACCATCTGGATGACATCCGCATCCGGGCGCTCACGGATGGATTCGAGCAGGTTCTGGAAATCGGCGGATGTCGGCTTATCGCCGCCGCCAAGCTGCAGTCCAAGCTCGCCCAGGAACAGACGCAGCGCTGAGAGCCGCTCTTCCGAAGGCCCATCGTGCACCCGATAGAGCGCCGGTATGCCGTGACGCTTGAGGAAACGCGCCGTCGCTACGTTGGCGCACAGCATGCACTCCTCGATGATTTTATGGGCGTCGTTGCGTTTGACCGGAACGATCTCCTCGATCTTACGCGATGCATCGAAGATAACGCGGGTTTCGGTGGTCTCGAAGTCAATGGCGCCCCGCTCGGTACGCGCTTCGCGCAGCACCTTGTAAAGGGCGTAGAGATCCTCGAGGTAGGGAACCACCGGATTGTAACGTGCTCGCAATTCCTGCCCCACGTCCGACTCCGGACGCTCCAGCATGTCGCTAACCTTGTTGTAGGTCAGTCGCGCCTTGGAATGCATCACCGCCTGGTAGAATGTATAGCTACTGATGCGCCCGTTGGCCGAGATGGTCATATCGCTGACCAGGCACAACCGATCCACTTCGGGATTCAGGGAGCACAGGCCATTGGACAGCTTCTCCGGCAGCATGGGCACTACGTGATCAGGAAAATAAACCGAGTTACCACGCTCCTGGGCATGCTCATCCAGCGGCGAACCTGGACGCACATAGTGGGAAACGTCCGCTATCGCCACCACCAGACGGAAACCACCTCGGGGACGACGCTCACAGAAGACCGCGTCATCGAAGTCCCGCGCATCTTCCCCATCGATAGTCACCAGCGGCAGATCCCGCAGGTCGACACGATGCGCCTTGTCCGGTTCGCTGACCGTCTCGGGAATGGCCGCTGCCTGCTCGCCGACGGAGGGCGGCCAGGCATGGGGAATATCGTAGGATCGGATGGCGACCGCGATCTCCATACCGGGCGCCATGTGGTCACCCAGAACCTCGACGACCCGGCCTGTAGGCTTCGTACGTACCGTCGGATGGCGAAGAACATCGACTACAACATACTGGCCATGCCACGCGTCGCCGCAATCCTCCTCGGCGACCAGCACTTCCTGGCTGATACGCGGATTCTCCGGCACCACAAATGAAATACCGCTCTCGCGGAACAACCGGCCGACGATCTGAAGCGTCTTGCGCTCGATCACCTCGACGATGCGCCCTTCACGGCGACCCCGGTCGTCCACCTGGTCGACCCGTGCCGCCACACGATCGCCATGGATCACCTGACGCATCTCGCGGGCACTGAGAAACAGGTCACTGCTGCCGTCGTCCGGCACCAGGAAACCAAAACCGTCCCGATGACCCATGACACGGCCGGTAATCAGATCCGCTTCATCGATGGGCAGGTAGGCGCCCCGACGGTTACAGATCATCTGCCCGTCCCGACACATCGCGATCAGACGGCGACGCAGGGCCTCGATGCCTTCCGCAGACGTTTGCCCGAGTTCGGTACACAGGGTTTCGTGGGTGGCCGGCGCTCCACGCTGACGCAGGTGCGCCAGGATGAATTCGCGGCTCTGGATAGGATTTTCGTACTTTTCTGCCTCACGTTTGGCGTGAGGGTCATTATTCGTCTTCTTCTTGGAAACCATTAATAGAAATTGCCTTGGTCCGGCAGCCAGAAAACAGGTAAAAACAACAGGGTGGCTGCGGTTGAATGTGGTTGAAGTATAACCCCGCAAATCCGGAGATACCTAACACACGGGAGGAAACAAAGATTACGCGGGATTTAGATGACCACTTCCTGGGGGAAGAAGTGGTGCCGAGGAGAGGACTTGAACCTCCACGGGATTGCTCCCACTAGCACCTGAAGCTAGCGCGTCTACCAATTTCGCCACCTCGGCAGATGACTCGCAAAAGCCCTAACCATCACACTCGAGTCAATGCAGACTCATGATTTCAAGGGCTTTCTGCTGCTGATTTCGGGTTACCCCTCACCAGTGGCGCGTACTTTAATCATTGTATTTTGCGCTGTCAAACACTTTCTCTGAAATTTTTCTGCACCGCCCTTACTCGTCATGATCCTGATTCTCGGCAATATAATCGGATAGCCGTATGTACTGATAGCTCAGATCCGCCAACAGGTTCGAAGCCGCAATCGTCCCCCGGACATCACCGCAGCTCCAGGCGTCATCGGTGTCGTATAACGCGAGGCGGGCCTGCATTACGAGATTCGGCTGCGCCTCGTCGGAAAATGCCTCACTGGTAACGGGTAGATAGTCCCATTGCAGAAGTGAACCGGTCGATAACACGTGATCGTAGAGGACACGCCTCAGCAGTCGCGTGACATTGTCCCTCGTATCCCAATCCAGCGTGAGATTGACCGCGCCATCCGAAGGTACCGGCGGATCATTCATCGCGCCCCGGTCGCGGCTAAATACGTAATCCTGCTGGGCCGACACGACGCGGAACTTTTCCATATTTTCAGCGGTGATGTCGCCGACACATTCATCTGGCTGCTCCTGCAGGATGAGCTCCTGACCCCCGAGATTTTCCGTTTCATAGGAAAAGATTGGATCGCGGGAACGCGTATCGTAGCTCGGCGAGAGGCTGCCACCTCCACTTGAACCGATAGCCTGCACCTGCCCATCAGCGCCATAGGTCCAACTGTAGGTAACCTGGGGCTCCACCGGCATTTCCGACGAAGGCGCCAGGTCGTGGCAACCGGTTGTCGTGCGGAATTCCGCTTTCTGCTCGGCCCAGTTGAATGTCAGTTTCTCGTCCACGGACTCGGGGTCGTCAGGCACATATTGCGCCCGACTGTCGCCGTGCCGAAGATAGAATCCTTCCAGCCCCTGGACATTCAAGTCTCTTACCTTGCCACCTACGTTGGCCAGCCGAGCGATCTCCAACAAAGAAGGATTCATACAGCCATTGGCCTCGATCGACTGAAGGATACCAGCCTCGCTGTAGTGGTAAGTCAACTCCGCCACATTACTTTGATTGCTGTCGAGGGTATTCAACGAAACGGGGCTGCCATCCACCGACGCCCGGACAAGCACCTTATGCAAGAGGATGGGGTTTTCCAGGTCCAGCGGCACCTGGGGAATGTCGAGACTGCCGATATCGATATTCTCGTAACGTCCGCCAGGGCCAAGAGCTGCATCGACGGTGCCGAGCACCATGCCCACATGACCGCTAAGGCTCAGTCGCAGGATACGGCTGGCTTCGCTGGAGAAAACACCCACCTTACCCTCGTTTGCTACCACCGTATTCTCGAACTCATCCGGAAACTGGTCGGCCAGGAAGCGCGCCAATGCCCGGGCATAGGCATGAGCCTTCTCATCGCCCGCCCGGATGTAATCGCCCAGGACATTGATATTACCCAGCATCTCGCCCAGGCCGGAGGATACATTCACTGCACCGATCCCCAACACCCGGCGTGCGTCCACCATCGTAGCCAAGGGTGTAACGTACTGTTCCCCTGGCGGTGCCGACATCTGGTATGCGTGCTCCAGAGTAACGTAGCCATCGTGGGTTTCTTCCTCAGTTACACCGGGAATCACAATTGCGACCAGAGGGTAATCGGTGGGATCGAGATCCGCCGCCAGGGTCGGGTTGACCTCAAACGAGGAAAGATCGAGGGAGAAGCGCCCGCCGTCGCCACTCATGGCCGTCGGCTCCCCGTCAGCCAGCGTGATGGTGCGTTCGGGATTGACCCCGACAACGACCTCCACGTCTGCAGCGTCATACTGGTAATCGCCATCCAGGTCGAGCCAGACCCGGGCATTGCGCAGGTACCCGTCGATCACCCGACCGCTGTAATTCTCTACCGATGGCTCGTAAAGCCCATCCGTGTCGCGGCCGTCCACCGGGCTATCCTTCTGTTCGCCGTCACCGCAGGCGGTGAGCAGGAGCGACAATGAACATACGGCGAATAGCGTGGGGCGAGTCATGTGGCAACCGTTATCCTTATTATCTGGTTGTCGGGGAACCCACTTTAAGCGAAGCGCCGCCGCCTATCCTTGATACGCTTGGCAATTTGTAAACTTGAGTAACGGGATCAGGAAACGGAATCCGGCAGCCTCGAACGGGCTGCCGGGGAAGCGATACCGCAATCAGATTGTACGGGCAACGATCTCCTTCATAATCTCATTGGTGCCGGCATAGATCCTCTGGACCCGGGAATCCGCCCAGGCGCGGGCAACCGGGTACTCCCACATATAGCCGTAGCCCCCGTGCAACTGCACGCATTCATCCATGACCCGACACTGCAGGTCCGTGGTCCATTGCTTGAGCATGGCTGCCGTGGGCACATCCAGCTTCTTCTCCAGGTGCAATTCCAGACAGCGGTCGACGAAGACCCGGGCAGCCGTGATATCCGCCTTCATTTCCGCCATCTTGAAGCGGGTATTCTGGAAGCCGAGGATTGGTTTTCCGAATGCCTTGCGCTCCTTCACGTAGCTGCGAGTCCACTCCCAGGCGGCTTCGGCAGCGGCCACTGCAGTGAGGGCCACCTGCAGCCGTTCGGCCGGTAGTTCCTGCATCAGTTGCATGAAGCCCTGGCCTTCGCCACTACCCAGCAGGTTCTCTAGCGGCACCTTCACATCCTGGAAGAACAGCTCCGATGTATCCTGTGCCTTCAGGCCCACCTTCTCCAGGTTCTGGCCACGCTCAAAGCCGTCCCAGGCGGTTTCCACCAGCAGCAGACTGGTACCCTTGGCGCCCTCCTTCGGATCGGTCTTGGCGACGACGATCACCAGGTCTGCCATCTGGCCGTTGGTGATGAACGTCTTGGAACCATTCAAGAGGTAGTGGTCGTCGTGCTTGATGGCGCTGGTCTTCACACCCTGCAAGTCGGACCCGGCGCCCGGTTCGGTCATGGCGATCGCCCCGATCATTTCGCCCGTGACCAGTTTGGGCAGGTATTTCTTCTTCTGTTCTTCGGTGCCGTAATTAAGGATATAGGGTGCGACGATATCGGAATGCAACGCCCATCCGAGCCCTGAGGCCGATGCCTTCACGATCTCTTCCATAATCACCGCGCTGTATCGGAAATCTGCACCGACACCGCCGTATTCTTCCGGCAGGCATGGACACAGGAAGCCTAGCTCCCCGGCCTTCTGCCAGATTTCCCGGCTGACCTGACCGTCCTTTTCCCATTGGGCATGGTGCGGAACGGCTTCCTGCTCAAGGAATTTACGGACCGAGTCGCGGAAACCTTCCAGGTCCGCGTCGAATAGCGTGCGTGGGATCATGGTCAACCTCTGTGGTGGTCTTGATGTTGTCGACCAAGTCTCGACTGCAGGCCTCGAGCGCTCAATGGTGAAAAGCATCAATCAGGTTGACCAAAACGACCGGGCTCCGGACGGAGCCCATAGAAGCGACGCGATCAGTTCTCCTCGAACTGACCGGAAAAGGTATTGTAGAAATGCTGGGCTGCCCGACCGCTACGGCCACCCTTGCCCAGGGCAAACCGGATCGCCGCCTTATGCAACTCTTCCCGGTCGCGAACTTTTGGAAACAGCGCATCCACCAGCTCCAGGTATTCATCCTGGTTGAACGGGTAGAACGATAACCAGAGGCCGAAGCGGTCAGAGAGGGAGACTTGCTCCTCAATTGCCTCCCCCGGGTGCAGTTCGCCGTCAACCACCTGCGCCGCCTGGTTGTCCTTCATGTATTCCGGCATCAGATGGCGGCGGTTGGACGTGGCGTAGACTTTGATATTCTCCGGCGGACTCTCGATGGAGCCTTCCATCACACTCTTCAGCGCCTTGTAGGTGCCCTCGCCCCGCTCGAACGACAGATCGTCTGAGAAGATGACGAAGCGATAGTCCAGGTCCCGCAGGTCGTCGACGATTTCCGGCAGGAATAACAGGTCATCGCGGTCCACCTCGACGACGCGCAGGCCCTGCTCGAAATAGGTGTTGAGAATAGCCTTGATCAGTGAGGACTTACCCGTGCCACGGGCGCCCCAGAGCAGCACGTTGTTGGCCGGCTCGCCGCGCAGGAACCGCTCGGTGTTCGCCACCAGTTTCTCTTTCTGGCGCTCGACGTTCAGCAACTGATCGAGCCTGACCGGGTCGATCGTCGTCACGGGACGGAGTGCGTTGCGATGGCGGCGCCAGATGGCGGCCGGGGTAGTTTGCCAATCGATACTCATAGGTGGGTAACTTCCTGAACGGCTTTCCGGTTTATTAGCTCTAGGGCTGTTCATTGCTCCGAGGCATTAGCCGCATCTGACCGGGATCCAGCATTTCCCAGCTTGCGATCGATCCTATCCTGGCCCCATCGCGGCATAAGGTCCTGCGGCAAGTCCAGGTGATCGAGGATACGGGCCACCACAAAATCCACCAGATCCTCGATGGATTGAGGGCGATGATAGAAGCCGGGACTGGCCGGCATGATGGTCGCGCCCATGCGGGTCAGCCGAAGCATATTGTCCAGGTGGACTTCGGAGTATGGCGCCTCCCGCGGTACCAGGATCAGCTTGTGGCGCTCCTTCAGGGCCACGTCCCCTGCCCGCTCGATCAGGTTGTTGCTTGCTCCGGTCGCCAGCGCAGACAGGGTCCCCGTGCTACACGGGCAAATCACCAGGGGCGCCCGGCTACCGGATCCCGATGCGGGCGGCGCAAACCAGTCCTCGCGGCCGAAGACCAGTAGCTGGTCCGGATCGGCACCGTAGGTTTCCGCCAGGTAGGCCTGCATGGATTCAGGGCTGCCCGGCAGACGCAGTTCGGTTTCCGTAGCCACCACAACCTGGGCGGCCTTGCTGATCATGAAATGCACGCGACACCCGGCGGCCAGTAGGCATTGCAATAGGCGCAACCCGTACTGCGCCCCGGAGGCACCGGTCAGGGCCAGGTTAACGGTCGGGCGTTGTGTGCTCGATTCAGCCAAGGTGACGCTCCAGTTTCTCGACCAACTTGCCGTGGATGCCACCAAAGCCGCCATTACTCATGATCACGATATGGCAGGGTATCGGCAGCGATTCGAGCACCCGGTCAATCAGTGCGTCTACCGACGTGCCTGTACTGTGTTTGGGATCGTCCGCCGGAACCAGTTCTTTCAGCCAGGCCATATCGTTCAGGTTAGCCCAGATCACGCGATCGGCCTGTTCGCTGCTGGGCAGCAAGGTGGCGCGGTGGACGCCCTGCTGCATGGTGTTTGAACGCGGCTCGATCAGCGCAATGATAGGGTCGTCCCCAACGTTCTTGCGCAGGCCGTCCAGCGTGGTGGCAATAGCCGTGGGATGGTGGGCAAAATCGTCATAGACCTTAATCCCCCGGACATCCGCCAGCAACTCCATGCGCCGTTTGACGCCTGAAAACCGGGACAGTGCCGCGATGGCGTGGTCTGGTGTCACACCCACATGACGAGCGGCAGCGATAGCGGCCAGGGCGTTGCGCACGTTGTGCATCCCGGTCATGGTCCAGCGGACGGAGCCCACTGGCTGCTCGTGATGGACCACCACGAACTGGCTGCCATCCTCCGCCAGCAATTCGGCACGCCAGTTCACCGTGTCCGCCTCACTGGCCACTGAGGTGGTTTGCAGGCTGCTCCAACAACCCATGGCCAGAGCGTTATCCAGATGTTTGTCCAGCGCGGGCCGGACGATCAGCCCCCCGGACGGCACCGTACGCACCAGATGGTGGAACTGGCGCTCGATGGCCTCGACATTCTCGAAGATGTCCGCATGATCGAATTCCAGGTTGTTCAGGATGAGCGTACGTGGGCGGTAGTGCACAAACTTGGAGCGTTTGTCGAAGAAGGCGCTGTCGTATTCGTCCGCCTCGATCACGAAGAAGTCGCTGCTACCCAGTCGCGCGGAGACACTGAAGTCCTTCGGCACGCCACCGACCAGATAGCCCGGATCGAAGCCTGCCTGCTCGAGAATCCATAACAGCATGGATGTGGTGGTTGTCTTGCCGTGGGTGCCGGCCACCGCAAGTACCCACCGCTTGCGCAGCACTTCCCGGGTCAGCCATTCAGGGCCGGACATATAGTCGATACCGCGATTGAGCACCGCTTCCACCTCCGGGTTGCCCCGGGACATGGCATTGCCGATCAGCACCAGGTCCGGCTCGGGCTTGAGGTTATCGGCAGAGTAGCCTTCCATGAGCCCAATGCCCTGGGCTTCGAGCTGCGTACTCATCGGGGGATACACGCCCTGGTCGGAGCCGGTGACCTTATGCCCCGCCTCCCTCGCCAATACGGCGAGGCTACCCATGAACGTGCCGCAGATACCTAGGATGTGAATGTGCATACTGTTCCCGAGACTTGATGTCGGACTGGCTGGTCCTGAGGTGGCGCCAGGCCCTATTCTTTCAGTCAGACCGTGAAGAAGAAAAGGGAAAGACTCCAGCATCCGCGCGGCGGCGTCAAGCTGCGTATCCACCGGTAGCGATGAACGGCCTGATCGCCGGTCCTGACGAGTCTTTCATGAAAACGACCCACGATTCACGTATGATTCGCGCGACGTGACCAACCAGCAGGAGGCGCCAGGAACGATGGCCATCAAGAACGCTTTTTATGCCCAGTCCGGCGGGGTGACCGCCGTCATCAACGCCAGTGCCTGCGGTGTCATCCAGACCGCCCGCAAGCATCCCGAGGCGATCGGCACTGTGTACGCCGGCCGGAATGGCATCATTGGGGCTCTCAGGGAAGAATTGATCGATACCAACGAGGAAAGTGAAGAAACCATCGCGGCGCTAATGCACACGCCTGGTGGAGCATTCGGTTCCTGTCGCTACAAACTGAAAAACTTCACCGAAAACAAGCGTGAATACGAGCGTCTGATCGAAGTTTTCCAGGCCCATAACATCGGCTACTTCTTCTACAACGGCGGTGGCGACTCCCAGGATACCGCCTTCAAGGTCTCCCAATTGGCCGATCGCATGGGCTACCCGATTACCTGCATCGGCGTTCCCAAGACCGTCGATAACGACCTGCCCTTTACCGACTGCTGCCCCGGCTTCGGCTCGGTCGCGAAATACATTGCAACGTCCACCCTGGAAGCCAGCCTGGACATCAAGTCCATGTGCGAGTCATCCACCAAGGTATTCATCCTCGAAGTGATGGGTCGCCATGCGGGTTGGATCGCCGCCTCCGGCGGTTTGGCCGGCCAGGGCGAAGGCGAGCCGCCGCACGTTATCCTGTTCCCGGAAATCCCGTTCGACCGCGATGCCTTCCTCAAGCGGGTCGAACATTGCGTCGAGAACTATGGCTACTGCGTCGTGGTGGCGTCCGAAGGCGCCCAGTATGAAGACGGCCGCTTCCTGGCGGATGCCGGCAGCAAGGATGCCTTCGGCCACACCCAGCTCGGCGGTGTTGCACCGGCGCTGGCCAACATGACCAAACAGGCCCTGGGCTACAAGTATCATTGGGCGGTGGCCGATTACCTGCAGCGCGCCGCGCGGCACATCGGTTCGGCTACGGATGTAGAGCAGGCCTACGCTGTCGGCAAGGCCGCTGTGGAAATGGCGATCGCAGGCAAGCAGGCACTGATGCCGACCATCGTACGTGAGCAGTCCCGCCCGTACCGCTGGCATATCGGAGAGGCCAACCTCAGCGACGTGGCCAACCAGGAAAAGAAAATGCCGATCCACTTCATCACCGACGATGGCTTCGGCATCACCCAGGACTGCCGAGATTACCTGGAACCACTGATTCACGGCGAGAGCTTCCCGCCGTTCGAGAACGGGCTACCCAAGGTGGCGAAGATCCAGGGCGTGCTGGCGGAGAAGAAGCTCAAGACCAGCTTTGATATCTGATCCCGCCTCGATAGAAAACGATCGTCCGGAATGAAAGAAGGCGCCTCATCGAGGCGCCTTCTTTATCTGCGAGGTTTCGCTCGACCTGCGACCCTGTCAATTCGGTGCGGCTCGACCCAGCGTCCCTGAAGAGCGCTCTTCGATAAATCGAGCAAATTCGGTATAACCACCAATATACGCATCGCCCACCACAATCTGGGGCACCGTCATGACGGGCTTACCCAACGTTCTCGCCAGATCCGCCTTACTGATGCCTTCACCAATCATATCGACAAATTTATGGTCCAGATTTTTCTGCTCACAGAGTAGTTTCGCGCGTACACAAAAACCACAACTCATACGACCGTAGATTGTTACGCGTTCCATAGAGCTCCCCTAAAAAAGGTTCGAATACCAGCGCATCGATAAATGTAGTCCCACGATGCCAGACATCGGCCTGCAATGACATTAAATGCAATGAATCACTGCTATAGGGCCGGCATATGTAGCCGAACTCGCTGCCCGAATCAGGTCCGCAACCGATTGAGCTGATCTTCCAGGGAAACGACCTGGTTACCCAGAGTCTCTCCACGTCCCCGCACACGTTCAGCCAGTTCACGTAGATCACTGGCCGCGTCACCTATGTTGGTCAGGTTGCGATTAATTTCTTCACTGACCGAGCTCTGCTCTTCGGCGGCGGTGGCCACCTGGGTTACGTGCTCGACGATGGTGGCGATCCGGCGTACTACATCCGCCAGTGACTGATCGGCTTCTCGGGTCGTATCGACCGCCGTGGTGGCACGCTCGACACCGCCCTGGATTACGGTGACCGTCTGGTTCACCTCCTGCTGCAGGCCCTCGATCATCTGACTGATCTCGTCGGTGGATTCCCGGGTCTTTGATGCCAGCGTACGCACTTCGTCCGCCACCACGGCGAAACCGCGGCCCTGTTCACCGGCCCGCGCTGCCTCAATAGCGGCATTCAGTGCCAGCAGGTTGGTCTGTTCGGCGATTCCGCGGATAACCTCAAGGATGCGGTTAATGTCATCGCTACGCTGGGCCACGTGACCGATCGCGCTGCTGGCTTCTTCCATGTCGCTTGCCAACGCCTGCACACCGTTGACCGCGGTGGTCAGCGTGCCTTGCGTGTTCTCGACACCCTCGCTCGCTTCCCGCGCATTACCCGCGGCATCGGCGGCAAACGTCGCAACCTCGCCGGCCGCGGCGGACATCTCGTTCATGGCCGTAACCACGCTGTCGATCTCGCTATGTTGCCGGCTGGTGTTCTGCTCGGTTTCCCCCGCGATCCGGCGTACATCCTCAGACTGTTCACTGACCTCCCGATTGATCGACTTGAGGTCGTTGATCATGTTGCGCAACTTGGCCAGGAAGGCGTTGAAACCCTCGGCCAGCGCGATCAGTTCGGCGTGAGTATCGATGGTGAGCTCTTGGGTCAGGTCCCCCTCGGCACTGGCCAGGTTGGCCATACGGTCGCGGATCTGGTCCAGCGGACGGGTGACCGAACGTACCAGCAGCACCAGCAAGACCAGGGATACGATGGAAACCACTACGCCGGCTGTCATCTGGCGAGCCGCTGTGGCGCTGACCTGTTCAGACAATAGGGTATTGACCTGCCTGAGGTCAGCGAGGGCAACCTGGCGAGGCAATTCGATGATCATCGACCAAAGGGTGTTCGAGGCGTCGATGTGGATCGGATAGGCAACGGCAATGTCCTCACCGTTGTCGAACACATCTTCCGCATCGTCCCGAGCCATCGCACGGTAATCGCCCGCGCGTCCCGGAAGTGCTTCCGCCAGCGGGCGGCCAAGGTGATCGATGTAGTGACTGGACCCCGCAATCAAACCGATATCGCTGATCAGGGTAACGCGGCCCGCACCGGAATAGAGGCTCTGACTCACCTGCTTGAGCGTCTTCTGGATAGTGGAGAGATTGATATCCGTACCCACCACACCGGCAAACTCGCCATTCTTGGTAATCGGCATGACCAGGCTGGTCATCAGCTCCGTGTACCCCTCACTTATCTCGTAGTTGTAGGGTTCCATGGTGCAGGGTTTGAGTTGCTCCTTGGAACAGAGGTACCACTCGGCCTCACGAATACCGAACTCATTGCGTCCTTCGAGATATTTCACCGAGGGGTCTGGGGTACGGTTGAACTGGATCTCGCCCTGAGAATCGCGGTAATAGTAAATCTCCAACGTGCCTTCATCGCTGCTATGATCTTCCACGCCACCGGTAAAGTAACGGTCCTGGCCGTCATAGGCATCGGGTTCGAACTGCGCGTAGATGGAACTGAGTTCCGGCTGCCCCTTGAGGATCTCGCCAGCGGTTTCCATCAGGTCGCGCCGACTCATGCGGGCGGAATCCGAACCTTCGACGTTGCGGCGGATCACCTCACGGAAGGTGTCCGGAATCTTGTAAGCCCGGTTGAAAATGCTCGCGACCAGTTCCCCGTACTGGCCAGCCGTGGCGCGTAAGCGCTCAACCACGATATCCTGAACCAGAGCACCGGTATCGTCCGTAATACGCGCCTCCATCCGGGACAGTGAAATCTGGGCCGTGATAATCATGCTCAGCCCCATCAAGAGCAGCAGGGCAATGACCAGGGCGTAGAGTTTCAGTTTCAGCGAGAGTTTTTTCATGGAGATCCCGGATCGATCGTTTGGAAGCCTTGCCCTGTAGACCGGACAAGACCGTTACATCGACAGGTCCTGCCGCACGTGCAAGTAACCCGTTCGCCAGCCTGGTTCCCGGTTTCCAGGGGCTGACACAATATCTATCGGCTTCTCCGGGGATTTCTTTACAAAAAAGCAACCTCCGGAGATTGGCGCTAACCATAGAGCGATGTCGCCGGACAGACCACTACACTGTGTAATTGAATTGGAGATGATTTGGCCTACGTGTCCCTGTTTTTTACGGCTCTTGCGGCAGCGACATTGCTACCGGCTTACTCGGAGGTGCTCCTTGGGGGGCTGGTCACCCAGGGGTATTCCGCGCTTGCCCTCTGGGCCTGCGCTACCGCCGGCAACACGCTGGGCTCGGTGGTGAATGGTGTGATAGGTCGGCAGGTGGAACGCTTTCGCCACAAGCGATGGTTCCCGGTCAGCGAAAAGCAGTTGAACGCTGCGCAAGAACGTTTCAACCGCTTTGGTCAGTGGTCGCTACTGATGGCATGGCTGCCGGTCGGCGGCGATGCGTTGACGCTGATCGGCGGCATCATGCGCGTGCCCTGGCTCAACTTCATCGCGTTGGTTGCCATTGGCAAGGGGATTCGCTATGCCGCCGTCCTCTGGGTGGTGATCGAAGCCACGTGACCCGGCTCATCCGGCCGGACGGGTTTCCTCATCAGTGGACTCGCCGTAGAGGTAGGCACGTAGCAGGTCCTCGCCGTTGAATTCGGAACGCAGCACAGCAATGAAGGTATAGACCCCTATCAGTTTGCGATTGAGGAAGACGAATTCCTTTGGCGGTATCCGGAAGTAGCGACTGATGGCCGAACGTGCGGCCTGCCGTGCCACCCGGGATGGCAGGTCACTCTGTTTCCAGCGATATTGACCCTGCTCGTTCACTGCATAATCCGGCCACTCCCCGTTGGCCGGCGCCAAGGGTTCGAGCACCGACATACACACCTCGCCAAACCGCTTCAGAATGTCATCCGGCCAGTCGGTACTCATGAAGTGCAGCTTGATGCCACCTTCGATCACACGCTCCAGATCCCGCTCGTAGGAAGCCTTGATCATCGACCGCACCGGGTCGAGGAATTCGTCGGAATAGCTTTGCACAGCGCCGAAATCCAGCAACACGATCTTATCGGTATCGCCATCGGTATCTTCGGCAATACGGATACGGTAGTTGCCGAAATTGGGGTCGGTCTGAATTTCCCCCCATTCGAAAAGTTCCTTGAAAAACAGCTCCAGCGCTGCCCGCCCAAGGGCGCTACGGCGCTCTAGAGATAACTCCGCCACCTTCTCTGAGCTGACCGGCCAGCCTGATTCGTAGGTGGAGGCGATCACATGATGGGTTGTGTATTCCTCCAACACCCGGGGCACCACATAACGGTCATCCCCTTCCAGCATCTGGCGAAAATGCTCTGTGGTCCTCGCTTCAAGCGCGTAATCCACCTCGCGGTGCATCATGGTTCGGACCTCTTCGAGCCAATCCTTGAACTCCGGCCCGAAGGACACCAGGCGGGCCATCGCCAGGATTTGCGCAACCGCGTTGAGGTCGCTGTCCACCGCCTCGTCCACTCCGGGATACTGGATCTTCAGCACCAGTTCCAGACCGTCGGATTTGCGCACCGCGCGATGCACCTGCCCGAGGGAAGCGGCACCGATCGGTTCGGCATCGACATCGAGCTGCGCCAGACGTTCCGCACCGAGTTCGCGCTCGAGCACTTTCTGGACCGAAGGCCAGGCCAGCGAGGTGCCTTGATCCTCAAGCGTATGCAGGGCCTCGGTCACCTCTTCCGGCAGGAAATGCTCGCCATAGAGCGCCATGACCTGGCCAATCTTCACCACGCTTCCCTTGAGCTTGCCGAGCTCTTCCACGAGGAATTCTGCCTGGCTGGATAGCATCTTGCTGTGTCTGGCTTCGCGACGCTCTTTGCTGCCAAACCAGTTGGTGGCCATATGCGTCGCCATACGGGAGCCGGCAAACAGGCCGGCCCGGGTCAGGCTGAGCCGACGTTCGAAGCTACCAGTCTTGATACGGGCGACGGAGGAACGGGGTTTCTTGGAAGTCATCAAAGGACCCAAAAAGCTGGTGAATGGCGTAGCGTCTCCAGCGGTGGAGAGGCTGCGATCCAGGCGGCCATCGATCCGGCGACGGGGCCACATGGTTACCAAGTATACGTGAGCCATGGCCGGGCTTGATCACTCACCTGCCGCCCGTCTGCCGTTTCCGGAGCCAATGGATTCCGATCGGCTTTGTCTTGTAGTGGTTAAGGAATAGACAAAGCGCCTGAGGTTAGCACTCTACACAACGCACTATAGGGCGTTTAAGGCGTCATGTTTACGTTTTAAAACAGAGCGCACGGGCAAACCCGGCTATGCTCAGTTAAACATTCGGGATCGGACATAAACGATAACGTATGACAACAACTAGATGGTGCGACGCCTCGTACGCACGACCACTACAACGCTAACAACGATGCCCAAGTCATCCAAGTCTTTTTGGCCCGAGCCCCCAGTGCGTCAACGGGTCACGGGTGAGATTCCAGTTCCCACGCTGATCAATTGGCTCAGCATCGGCGCCCAGCCACTGCTGCTGTTCTTCGCCTACCGTGCCGCCGGTCGGGACGACACCCTGGTGCCGAGCATACTGCTGACCTGCGCCGCGCTCCTGCTGCTCAACGCCCTGGTCTATATGATGCTACGCCACGAAACTCTACAGCGACGTACGTTCATCGTCCTGATCACCGGCCTGTTCATCTATCTGGCGATTTCCGCTGTTGAGGATGGCTCGGCCATCATCTGGCTATTCGCGTATCCACCGATCATCTTCTATATCAGCACGCTCCGTGTTGGCGTACTCGCCTGCGCATTCGGCATCGTTACGCTGATCGGCCTTTTCTCCCCCGCTGGCGACTATCTGGTGGAAACACCCTACAGCGACAGCTTCCGACTGGTCATGATCACGGTCTTGGCGTTCGAGATGATCTCCTGTTACATCCTCGACCTTAGCCGACGTCGTAGCCAGGCCCGGCTGCTCACGCTGGCCAGGGAATATGAGTACGCTGCCAAGCACGACGCCATGACCGGCCTGTCCAATCGCCGGGAGGGTCTGGCGCGGCTGGAGACCGAATACGAACGCTACCTGCGAAACCGCAAGCCATTCTCTGTCATCCTGATGGACATCGATGTATTCAAGGGCGTGAACGATAACTATGGCCACCAGGCCGGTGATCAGTTGATCGTGATGGTAGCCAACAAGCTCAAGGACGGCTGCCGAAGGGTGGACATGGTGTCGCGCTGGGGCGGTGAGGAATTCCTGGCGGTCCTGCCGGAAACCCAGGTATCCGAAGCCGTGACGATGGCCAACCGCATCCGCCAGACCATTGCGGCCCAGACACTGGCCTTCGAGGGCTTGCCGATTCGCACCAGCATCAGCGCTGGCGTCGCCACCATTCATGGCGCCGAATCGACCAACCATCTGTTACAGCGGGCTGACGAAGCACTCTATACGGCCAAGGCCACAGGAAGGAACCGAGTTTGCAGCGGCGAAGTACCCGAACAGGATAGCGCCTAACCATTCGACACACTCTCGGCCAAAAATACCCGGCGAAAAGCGATTGGACGAAGAAAGCTCGCTAAAGTATCTAAGCAACCGGTGGCGAGAGCGCATGAACGCCGTTTTCCGGTAACGTAGTTTCCGTGTCAGCTATTTTGAGGTTCAGGCGACGGGCCAGGATTTCGACTAACGCATCCTGCACTCCCTGCATAGTCGCGTGGGGCGCGTAATCCACGACCTGGGACATGGCCATGCCTGCCAACCCGCATGGATTTATGCGACGGAAGGGCTCCAGATCCATATCTACATTCAGGGCCAGGCCGTGAAACGAACAACCACGCCGGATACGCAGCCCCAATGACGCGATCTTGGTCCCTTGGGTATAAACGCCCGGTGCATCTGGCCGGGGTGCCGCTTCGATATCCAGATCTCCGAGCATCTCGACGATTGAATCCTCAATGGCCGACACCAGATGGCGCACCCCGAAATGGGCACGGTGTAAGTCGACCAAGAGGTAGATCACCAACTGCCCTGGACCGTGATAGGTCACCTGGCCGCCGCGATCCACCTGAACAACGGGAATATCGCCCGGCGCCAGGATATGCTCCGCCTTGCCGGCCTGCCCCTGGGTATAGACCCGGGGATGCTCGAGGCACCAGAGCTCATCCGGCGTGTCGGGCCCACGGCTGGCCGTAAACGTCTTCATCGCCTCCCAGGTTTCCAGGTAGGGTTGGAGCCCAAGATGGCGGATGGTTACGGGCAGGATCTGCTGCTCCATATCGCTAACGGTACGCACCTTAGAGGACCATATGCACCCGACCGCTGGCCTTGAGCTCTTCGAACAGGGCCTTCAGTTGCGGTTCACCAGTAGCAACGATCTTCACCTGCACCGAGGTGAAACGCCCCTGGCGGCTTTCATTGAGGGTCACGTCCGCTTCGGTGATGCCCGGCGCGTGGCGTTCGACGACTTCCACGACGAACTCCTGGAAATCAGGCGCCGCGTTGCCAATCACCTTGATGACATAATCGCAGGGAAACTCGATTTTCGGCGGTTGCGGTTCACTCATAACACTCTCCTCGCCGTCGCATACATCAGCACGGCTTTTATCCCCGGCATCAGTTGAACAGCTGGACGAAGAACAGCTTGATGGCATCCCAGATACGCTTGAAGAAGCCACCTTCAGGCACCTCTTCCAACGCAACCACCGGCCGGTTGACGATCTCTTCGCCATTCAGCATAACGCGGACCTGTCCCAGCTCCTGACCGGCCTGCACCGGCGCCTGGATAACCGAGTCGATATCCATCACCGATTCCAGCGAACCCTTGCTACCACGGGGAATGGTTACGACGGCATCGTCAGCCACGCCCATCTGGACCTTTTCGGCCTTTCCGCCCCAGACCTGGGCCTCATTAAGGACTTCGCCGGCAGAGAACAGCGAATGGGTCTCGAAATAACGGAAGCCGTAATTGAGCAGCTTCTGTACTTCCTGCGCCCGGGCATTTTCGCTGTTAGTACCCATCACTGTGGCGATCAGGCGCATGCCCTCGCGCTCGGCGGAGGCCACCAGACAGTAGCCAGCTTCTTCGGTGTGACCGGTCTTCAAGCCGTCGACGGACGGGTCGCGCCACAGCAGGCTGTTGCGGTTGGGTTGACGGATATCGTTATAGGTGAAGTATTTCTGTTCGTAGATCGGGTAGTTTTCCGGGTAGTCGTTGATGATCGCCTTCGCCAACAATGCCAGGTCGTAAGCGGAGGAATAATGCGTCTCGGAAGGCAGTCCCGTGGCATTGATGAAATGGGAATCCTGCATGCCCAAGATCTGAGCCTGCTGGTTCATGATATCGGCGAAGGCACCTTCACTACCGGCGATGAATTCAGCCAACGCCACGCTGGCATCGTTGCCGGACTGGATGATCACACCCTTGAGCAGTTGCTCCACGGGTACCTGTGTACCCTCCTTGACGAACATGCGCGAGCCGCCGGTTTGCCACGCATTTACGCTGACAGGCACCTGATCTTCCAGTGCAATGCGCCCTTCATCCAGCTCGCGCTCGACGATATAGGCGGTCATCATCTTGGTCAGACTTGCCGGTGGCAGACGCTCATGGCTGTTGCCCTCGACGATGATGCGACCACTCTCCGCGTCCATGAGGATGTAGGAGCTCGCCGCAATCTGGGGCGGCGAGGGAATCAGGACCTGCTGGGATTGTGCAGCAGCCGTCGCCACCAGTGCGAATGTGAAGGTCACTACGTAGAGAAATGTCTGGAAAACCGTCTTGTTAGCCATGGATCCGTTCAGTTGTTACATCAGTTGGGGGCACCGGCGAGCGGCGCCACGGTTCAGTCGTCGGATTTTATCCGGCTGTCGGAGCTATAAGGGATCGGTCACCAATATGGGGCGCCCCAGCCCCACCTGCTCGATCATTCTGCTTTGTTCTTCCGCCACGCCCCGCTGGGCAAAAGGCCCGACCTGTACCCGGTGATACTGCCCGGCCGCAAATACCCTCACCGGCGAATCGGTCACATTGCGCAGCCTCTGGGATAACTGCTGGGCGGATTCAGGCTGGCTGAACGACGCGACCTGCACAAAGATCCCCTGTTCGCCCGACGACGTGGGGCTGGCCGGCGCCGGTGCAGGCACTGTTTTGCCCTTGCCTTCGCCAGCGACCTGCATACTACCATCCGGGAACACAGTTATCGCTGCAATCTCGACGCGCGCGGTACCTCGGCCCTGATAGCCCAGTTTCTTGGCCGCGGCATAGGACAAGTCAATAATGCGGTCGCCGTGGAACGGCCCCCGGTCATTGACCCGGACGATCGCCTGGCGCCCATTGTCGAGGTTGGTAACCCGCACATAGCTGGGCAACGGCAGATTCTTGTGGGCGGCGGTCATCTGGTACATGTCGAAAATCTCGCCGTTCGATGTCTTGTGCCCGTGGAATTTCTCCCCGTACCAACTGGCCGTGCCGCGCTGGACGAAGCTCGAAGCGTCCGCCAGCACCGTGTACTGCTTGCCCCACACCGTATAGGGCGACTTGTTACCACCTCGGCTATACGGCTCATGGCGGGGCACCGCGTCTTCCAGGTCACTTGCATCGAAATCGCCGGACGGCGCCCGATCCTGGCTGATGCTGTAGCGAGACGACGAGGACGGCTGTGGCGACGAGGCGCAACCGGCCAGGAATGCCAACAGAACCAGTATCCCGGAGCAAAGTATGGGCTGCGTTGTACTTGTTCTCATCTACGCTGTCCGCCTGTCAAACCACATCTTCAACTCTGCCCGCCCACAGCTGCACCCTCTTCGGCCAGGGCGCGCGATAACTCCAGTACCGCCATGGCATAGAGATGACTGTGATTGTAGCGGGTGATCACATAAAAGTTTGGGTATGTCAGCCAATCCTGATGACCTCGCTCAGCTTCCAGCTTAATCAAGCGTGCCGGCGAGGTGTCGTCGAGATCGGCTTTGGGCTCGATACCCGCGTTGCGATAATCCCCAAGGGTCAAGGTGGGCTTTAGCCCCTCCGTATAAAGCCCGGGATCCAACCCAGCCGAGTCAATCTGCTCGGCAATCGGTGCTCCGCTCTGCCAGCCATGGCGGGCAAAGTAATTGGCTACACTACCGATCGCATCCACCGGATTTTCGATAATATCGGCATGCCCATCATCGTCGAAATCGACGGCATAATGCCGGTAACTGCTGGGAATAAACTGGCCATAGCCCATCGCACCCGCATACGAGCCCATTAGGACCGTGGGATCCAGATCCTGTTCCCGAACCATCAGGAAATACTCGCTCAGCTGTTTACGAAAGAAACGACTACGCGGCGGATAGTCGAAGGCCAGCGTGGAGAGCGCGTCGATCACCCGATAGCGGCCAGCATACTGGCCGTACTGGGTCTCGACCCCAATGATGGCAGCAACAATGTAGCGGGAAACACCGAAAGCCTGTTCTGCACGGGCGAAGGTATCGGCATACTCCCGCAGGAAAGCACGACCGCTGTTAATCCGCGAAGGTTTGATGAAAATATTTCTGTATTCGTACCAGGTCAACCGTTTCTCTGCCGGCCGACTGATAGCCTCCAGGATCGAAGGCTGTTGGGTTGCAGTCGCCAGCCATTGTTCCAGCGTTTCCCGGTCGAAGGCGTGACTGGAGACCAAGTCGTTGATAAAGGCCTTTCCTTCAGCGGTTTCCACATAATTCGCCCGGACCGATGCAGTGTGCACAGTCAGGACAACGATTACTGGAAGGAAAAGCAGGCAGCGGAATGCGGTCAACCGCAGCGACATGGTCTACCCCTGAGTATTCTTCTTGCTTGTGTCAGGCCGATGGCGCAATGCATTGTGCCCCTCTGGAGCACAAACAACTCGGAAAGCACGGTTCTACGGCGCGAAAGATTATCATGCTGCTTATTTGCACAGCTACCGCCCTTAGCGGTCATGAACAAAAGGTAACACCCGGCTCCCCCAACTCCCGTCAGGCGGAGATCATTCGTCTGTGCGTATGGATCGACATCATGATGCCGAATCCCGCCATCAGCGTGACGATCGAGGTGCCCCCGTAGCTTACCAATGGCAGCGGAACCCCGACGATGGGCAGGATGCCACTGACCATACCGATGTTGACGAACACGTAGATAAAGAAAGTCATGGTCAAGGCCCCAGCCACCAGGCGACCGAAGGAGTCCTGGGCGTAGACCGCGATGTAGAGACATCGGGCAATAATCAGCAGGTAAAGGGTGATTAGGGCGGCCACACCGATAAACCCGAACTCCTCTGCCAAGACAGCCACGATAAAGTCAGTGTGGCTCTCGGGCAGGAAGTCGAGATGGGATTGGGTGCCCTGCAGCCAGCCCTTGCCACTGAGACCACCCGAGCCTATGGCCGTTTTCGATTGGATAATGTTCCAGCCGGCGCCGAGCGGGTCGCTCTCGGGATCCAGCAGGGTCAGTACCCGCTGCTTCTGGTAGTCATGCATGACGAAGAACCACATGGCCGGCGCTGCAACCGCCACCATCCCGACAAAAGCGCCGATGAGCTTCCAGCTCATTCCCGCAAAGAAAATCACGAAGAGGCCAGCCAGGCCAACCAATAGGGCTGTCCCCAGATCCGGCTGGCGGATAATCAGCACCATGGGCAGGATCGTAATCGCGAGGGCAATGGCAACCCGCGAGAGTTTGGGCGGCAGGAAATGCCGAGACAGGTACCAGGCGGTCATGATGGGCACCGCCAGCTTCATAAACTCGGAGGGCTGGAAACGCGGCAATCCAGGCAAACTCAGCCAACGTTGCGCCCCTTTGGCGCCGACGCCAACCATCAGCACCGCAATCAGGGCAATCAACCCCAACCCGTAAAGCCAGGGCGCCCAGCGTCGATAGACCGCGGGATCAAGCTGGGCAAACACGACCATTACTACCAGCGCCACACCGATACGCGCGCACTGGGACTCGACCACCGCCATGCTACTGTCACCGCCGCTGTAAAGCACGAACAGCCCGGCGACCAGGAGGACCAGCAGAAGAATCAAAAGAATCGGGTCCAGATGGATCGAAGACAGCAAACCACGCGGCGCACCGATTGTCTGCCCCGGCATCTGGCGAATGAAATCACGACTAGCCATCGGTACCGCCGGCCTCCACTGATTTATCGGAACCTGCCCTATCGGCACCCGCGTTCCCGGCGACCACGGGTTCGTCATTGTCCTGGTTCAGTTCAAGCAGCCAGGCGTCGAACATCGCCCGCGCCACGGGCGCTGCCGTGCCACTGCCGCTACCGCCGTTTTCCACGATCACCGCCACCGCGATCTGAGGCTCCTCAGCAGGGGCAAAACCGACAAACAGGGCGTGATCCCTCAGGCGCTCGCGAATTTCGTCGGCATCGTATTCTTCATCCTCGGCCAGGCTGAACACCTGGGCCGTACCGGTCTTGCCGGCAAAACGATAGGGTGCGTCCTTACCCACCGCGCGAGCCGTTCCGTTCGGCCCGTGAACCACCGCTTCCATAGAGTCAATGACATAGTCCCAATCAGCTTCGCGCTTGAGCGCCAGATCCTGGTGGCTCTCATCGGGCAAGACCTCGTCGGTTGCTTCAGGGCCAACCACTTCTCTAAGCATTCGCGGTTCATGCCAAACTCCGTGATTAGCCAATACCGCAGTAGCCGTGGCCAATTGCAACGGCGTGGCGAGCACGAACCCCTGGCCAATACTCATGTTGACCGAATCCCCCGGATACCAGGGCTGGCTGTGTACAGCCCGCTTCCAGGGTGCGGACGGCAACAGACCTGGCAGGGCGCCGCTGACATCCAGTGACGCATCCTTGCCAAAACCGAACTGATCCAGGTACTCGTGCATGACATCCACCCCCATGCGCAGGCCCAGATCGTAGAAGTAGACATCACAGGACTCGGCGACCGAGTCGTGCAGGTCAACCCACCCATGCCCCCAGCGTTTCCAGTCCCGGTAACGCCGACCAGAGTCGTTGATCTGGTAGTAACCCGGGTCCCAGATCGTGCGGTCACGGGTAGTGGCGTCACTGTCCAGACCCGCTACTGCCAGCATGGGTTTAATGGTGGAGC
Organism: Marinobacter nanhaiticus D15-8W; assembly: GCF_036511935.1. Taxonomy (NCBI): domain Bacteria; kingdom Pseudomonadati; phylum Pseudomonadota; class Gammaproteobacteria; order Pseudomonadales; family Marinobacteraceae; genus Marinobacter; species Marinobacter nanhaiticus. The sequence continues at coordinate 4,032,379 of NZ_AP028878.1, forward strand.
CCGGTGGGTATTGCCCGCGCAGTGCGCGGTTGAACAGCGGCTTATCCGGCGACTCACTCAGTTCCCGGTAATTTTCCACGCTGATGCCGGTGACAAACTGGTTGGCATCGAATCCGGGCACGCTTGCAAGGGCCAGGATGCCACCGGTCTTCGGCTCGATGGCCACAATAGCACCGCGGCGGCCCTCAAGCAGATCGAAAGCTACCTTCTGCAGTCGGATATCCAGCTGCAATTTCAGGTCGTCGCCGGGAACCGGGTTTTCCTTCTCGAGGACACGCAGGGTCCGACCACGGGCGTTGGTTTCAACATGCTGATACCCCACCTCGCCGTGGAGTGCATCCTCATAGAAACGCTCTACACCAGACTTACCGATATAGTTGGTACCGGCATAATCGATAGGGTCGAGATTGCGCAGCTCATCCCGGTTGATACGACCGACATAGCCCAGTGCGTGAGCGGTCAGTTCGGCATAGGGATAGTAGCGCACCAGTTCCGCATCGACCTCCACGCCGGGCAGGTCGTGGCGGTGGACCGCCATGCGGGCGATTTCCTGTTCGGTGAGGTCGTAGCTCAGGGGGACGGAGGAAAACGGACGCCGGTACTCGTCCAACCGACGGTTGAAACGCTCCATGTCCTCTTCGGGAATATCCAGGATCTGCTGCAACCGAGCCAGGGTGGCGTCCATGTCTGGCACCCGCTCCGGTACGATAGTTACGCTGAACACCGGTCGGTTCTCCGCCAGTAGGACATCGTTACGGTCGTAGATCAGTCCACGTGGTGGGGCAATCGGCTGAACCTGAACCCGGTTCTTCTCGGACAGGGTGGTGAAGTTGGTGTGGTTGAGGATCTGCAGATAGTATAATCGAGCAACCAATACACCGATCAGGGCCAACACCACCACCAAAGCCACGAGCGCACGACGCTGGAACAGGCGGCGCTCGGCGGCGGTATCCTTGAATTCCCCCCAGGGCATTCGAATTTCCTATGCGCGGTGATATGGATGGTTGCGGGTGATGGACCAGGCCCGGTACAACTGCTCGGCGAGCAAGATGCGCACCAGCGGATGCGGCAGGGTCAGCGACGAGAGTGACCAGAGCTGATCGGCCCTCGCCCGGCACTCGGGCGCCAGGCCATCAGGCCCCCCGACCAGGAAGGCCACGTCGCGACCGTCCATTTGCCAGCTCTCCAACTGGGATGCCAGCTTCTCGGTGGACCAGGACTTACCCTCGACTTCTAGGGCGATCACACGATCGGTTCTGGCCAGAGCCGCCAATTGGGCCTCGCCTTCTTTCTGGATCAACCGGGGAATATCCGGGTTCTTAGTGCGCGGGGCCAGGACCGTCTCGACCAATTCCAGGGGCATATCGGGCGGGAAACGCCGGGCGTATTCCTGGTAACCATCACTGACCCATCCTGGCATTTTCTGGCCTACGCAGACCAGCTTTAGGCGCATGTCTACTCGCTACCGGCCGCGCCGAGGTCCGGCGCATCACGCCAGAGCCGTTCAAGATCATAGAATTCGCGGGTTGCCGGCATCATCACGTGGACGACCACATCGCCCAGGTCAACCAGCAGCCAGTCGCTGACTTCGCCGCCTTCGACATTCGCCGTGCGCACGCCTTTCGACTTGGCTTCGGTAATCACAGAATCAGCCAGGGAGCGGACATGGCGGTTGGATGTGCCCGAGGCTATGACCATGTAATCCGTGACGCTGGTTCTGTCCTTGACATCAATTACGCTGATGTCCTGCGCCTTCACCTCCTCAAGTGCATTGATGACCGTATCTCTCAGTTGTTCAGCCTGCATAATTACCCTGTATGACGGTGTTTCCACCTGGAATGCCGCATCCATTCGGGGAGCGGCTGTTTGCCCCTGTCAGACCAGTGACGATGAAGCGGGAATTGTATCACCAAAAACCTGGGACAGGTCACGTTTCAACCAGTTCCACAGGAGGTTTCACGAATCAGTTGCGGTAGAGTCCGGTTTCGCGGATCAGGGAAAGGACGCTATCGGGCACCAGATAGCGTGGCGACCGCCCCTTACGGATATGGTCGCGGATCGTCGTGGCGGCGATATCCAGCAAGGGTAACGTGACCGGCCAGACCTTGCCCGCCGGCAACTGCTTTAGCGTGTTCGCAGTGGTTCCAGAATTCTCAGCAAGTAGTTGCCCCGCCACGCCCGTTTCAGGAATGTCATGACCCGGGCGCTGCACAACGATAATGTGGGCCAAGGCCAGCAACTGCTTCCACCGATGCCAGCGATCAATGTACGCGAAGCTATCGGTACCAACGACCATGGCCAGCGGCACACTCTCGCCCAATTCATCGCGCAGTTCCGCCAGGGTATCCACGGTGTAGGATGGAGTGTTTCGAGCCAGTTCTCGCTCATCGACCTGCAACCCCGACTCCCCTTCCACCGCAACATGCAGCATGTGCAATCGCTGTTCCGGCGTCGCGCCCGGCTCGTCCCGGTGCGGTGGGATATGACTCGGCACCAGGGTGACCGTTTCGACATCGAGGAGTTCCCTCAATTCGACCGCTGTGCGCAGGTGAGCGTTATGGATGGGATCGAACGTGCCACCGAGGATTACTTTCATAAACAACTCTAGATAGAAGGAAGCCGCATTCAGGTCCGGATATGGCCGTCGCCGAAGACCACGTATTTCTGCGAAGTCAGTCCCTCAAGACCCACCGGCCCCCGCGCGTGCAGTTTATCCGTCGAGATGCCGATCTCTGCGCCCAGGCCATACTCGAACCCATCCGCAAAGCGGGTGGAGGCGTTGACCATCACCGAGCTGGAATCCACTTCCGTCAGGAAGCGACGCGCCCGAGTGTAGTTTTCCGTCACGATGGCGTCGGTGTGCTGGGAGCTGTAGGTGTTGATATGGGCGATCGCCTCATCCAACCCTTCCACCACCCGCACGGCCAGGATCGGTCCGAGGTATTCAGCATACCAGTCATCCTCGGTCGCCTTGGCGACACTGGGCAATATGTCCCGGGTGAGCTCGCAGCCGCGCAGCTCAACCCCCTTGTGTTCGAAGGCATTGGCGAGCAGCGGCAATATGTCGGCAGCAATCTCGCTATCGACCAGCAGGGTTTCCATCGTGTTGCAGGTCCCGTAGCGCTGGGTCTTGGCGTTGACCGCAATATTCAAGGCTTTCTCCGGGTCGGCATGGCTGTCGATATAGACATGACAAACCCCGTCCAGGTGCTTGATCACGGGCACCTTCGCATCCCGGCTGATGCGCTCGATCAACCCTTTACCACCCCGCGGCACAATGACGTCAACGTAGTCCGGCATGGTAATCAGCTTGCCTACCGCCTCACGGTCGCTGGTCTTTATGACCTGGACGGTATCTTCCGGCAACCCAGCCTTGGTAAGCCCCTCGGCAATACATTGCGCAATAGCCTGGTTGGAATTCAGTGATTCCGAGCCGCCCCGCAGGATGGTGGCGTTGCCGGATTTCAGGCACAGGCTCGCTGCCTCAACGGTCACATTGGGACGGGACTCGTAGATAATGCCGATCACGCCGAGCGGAACCCGCATCTTACCCACCTGGATACCGGAAGGCCGATAGCTCATATCGGTTATCTCGCCAATGGGATCCGGCAGAGACGCAACCTGACGCAAGCCCTCGATCATGGCGTCAATACGAGTTGGCGTCAGCTCAAGGCGATCCAGCATCGCAGACTCCAGACCATTAGCCCGGGCGTTGTCCAGATCCTTGAGATTCGCCTGTTTCAACGCATCGCGGGCGGCGTCCAGGGCATCTGCCATCGCCAGCAACGCACCGTTGCGTACCGCGGTGCTGGAGCGGGCAACGGCCGCTGCCGCAACACGGGCCTGCTGACCGACGCCCGCCATGTATACCGAAATATCCATCGAGAGATCCTGTCTTATCTGTAGCTGCCGTTATCCGGTTATACGCGGCAGGGAACTGCGAAGCATACGCCACATGGTGAAACCGGGGAAACCGTGGAGAGCGATAAATCAACGACGACCCACCCATAAAAGGCACCTGGAAAAGTCGGCGCTGTCACAACCTGTTGCAACAACCAAACTTTTTCCCGGGTTCCCGGTGCGGCGGATTTCAGTCAGTTCGCCTTACAGGTATTATACGCGGGCAGGCGCATCTATTTAAGGCGCGCAAGGAGTCGTTCAGGCGCTCCCTCGGGAACCTCAAACATTTCTCCCTATCCTGTGCCGGATTTCAACGGCGGTTTCGGCACGCAGTGGAAAATGTCGTCATGGAGACATCGAATGCCAAGTGTGGCGGAGACTTTTCTTTTCAGCCGCTTTGCCCGGATCGCGACCGTCGGGTTACTGATCATCGCCGCCTTCAGCGCCTGGCGCGGCGCATTTACCGCCGCCGTAACAGCCGTGGTGTGTGCCGGTATGATATGGGCTCGCTACCGGGCCGAGATCGCGACCGGCAACTCGTCCCTGATTATCGCGGCACGCCTGCTAAACCTGTTGTTCCTCGTCGCCCTGGCACCAGCCATCCTGACTCACGCGCCGGGCCTGGCCCAATGGAGCTACATTTTTCCCTTGAGCGCCTTCGCCCTGTGGCCCCTACCCTGGGCGGGCATACTGATCCTCCCCTACCTGGCACTGGTGATCGCGGCCGGACTGGACGCGAGCCTGGGCCCCGACCGCCACCAATTCGTCGCCTGCGCGCTGTTGGCGGTGCTGCTTTCAGGGATCTTCGTGTTCCTGCGCGAGTACAAAACCCGCCAACTGGCGCCGCTAAGGCGCACCGATGAGCTCACACAGGCTGCCAGCCGAGACTACCTTTCCGCCGACCTGCATAAGGAAATCCAGCGCAGCGAGCGTGAAGGTATTGAGATGGCGGTGCTGTTGATCGGCCTGGATATCCACCGCGGCGACGCCCTGCCCGAGGACGACATTCACGCTATCCTCCCCCGCATCGGCCGCTATCTGCATTCCCAGCTACGGGATTTCGACAGCTACTACCGGGTTGCCGATCTCCAGTTCCTGGCCATCCTGCCGGGCACCAATACCGCCGAAGCCACACGCAAGGCGGAAGTGGTCCGCAAAGGGCTGCGTAACCTGCTTGAGTCCCATGAAATGGATATGACCGTCAGCGCTGGTGTCGCAGGACTCAATATCGGCGATGATGCCGAGAGCCTGCAACGAGCGGCCGCACGCGCGCTGCAGCGAGCCCAACAACAAGGTGGTAACCGGACGCAATCCTTCAGCGCCTGGTCCGGTGCCGATGCCACGGAGCAACAGTCGGAGGCGGATCCCCATGACTGAGACCCGACTGCGGACCCTGACCCACAGCGTCGCCTACGGGCTGACCGTACTTTTTATGGCGGCCCTCGCCACCCAGAACCTGCGCTACGGGTTCTACAGCTTGTTCTACCTGGCCATCACTTTGGGCGTTTGCGGTCTGGCCGGCCTCGTCTACACCATCCTGATGCGACGTCAGCAACTGCGGGCGCCCGGCCACGCCTTGCTGCTGACGGCGATGAACCTGATTGCACTGATTGCGGTCTTCGCGACGCCGGAAACCGACGTGTCGCACTGGACCCTGGCGCTGATCCTGCTGAATTTCCTGATCCTGCCCCTGCGGATCGCCGTTGGCCTGTCACTGGCACTGATCCTGACCGTGTCCTTATGGCTAGCGCTCGTCCTACCGCTAACCCAGGCGATCGTTTCCATCAGCGGCCTGTTGCTGCTGTTCGGCGCGGCCGCTTTCTACAGCTGGCAATATTCCCATATGGCCCAGTCTGCCGAAGACCTGGCGATCACCGACCCGATGACCGGTGCACACAATGCCCGCTTCCTCGACGAAAACCTGCAGAAGGAAATCAGCCGGGCCCAGGCCACGGGCAACCCGCTATCCGTGGTGCAACTGCATATCGACCACCTGGACGAGGCCATCGAACTGCATGGTAAGACCCCGATCGCCAACACGATGCACGAGGTCACCCAGACCCTGTTTGGCGTAATCCGGGCCGGCGACACCCTGTATGCACTGGGCGATGGCGACTTCTTCCTGATCCTGCCGTTCACGCCGGAAGAGGGGGTACGGGTTATCGCTGAACGGGTCAGACGTACTTTGGGCGAGTCCCAATGGCTGGTGGTAGGCCGGCTCACAGCCACCCTGGGTTGCACCACGTGGTACAGCGGCGATACCACCAGCCACCACCTGCGTGACAGAGCCGTTGCAGCCGTCGCCGAAGCCCAACGCCGCGGCACCGACCGCGCCTGGTTTATCGACGGTACTACACGCGCCGCATGATGGACTGGCTCCATACTGCGATTCAGTGGTTGGGCGAGAATCCGGGCTGGCTCACGGCTGCATTATTCGGCATAGCCCTGCTGGAATCACTGGCGATCGCCGGCGTTATCGTTCCAGGGGTCGCCATGATGTTCGCAGCAGCGACCCTCGCCGGGCAGATCGACATGCCCCTTTTCGAGGCACTGGTCTGGTCGGGGCTCGGTGCCATCGCCGGTGACGGCCTCAGCTTCTGGCTGGGCCGGTTATTCCAGGGGCGGCTCGACACCCTTTGGCCCTTCACCCGCTATCCTCGCCTGGTGGCCCGCGGTGAACGTTTCTTCCATCGCCACGGCGGCAAGAGCGTCGTGATCGGTCGCTTCGTGGGCCCAATCCGGCCAGTACTTCCGTTGATCGCCGGCGCCTTCCAAATGCCGGCACAGCGCTTCTTTACTTTCAACATCCTTTCCGCCGTCGGCTGGGCGCCGGTCTATGTGCTGCCGGGGTACCTGGTGGGCAGCGCCATGGCGCTGGATATCCAGTTGCCGCCTCACTTCTATCCAGTATTAGGGCTAAGCCTCGCCGTACTGGCTCTGGTCTACCTGGTGTTCTTTCGCGTGCACTGGGGGCTGGGCGGTGACAGCAGCCTCTACCGATACATCGAGGCTACGGTTACGCGCAGCGACTTCGGACGAAGACTCTGGCAGACTCTCTCCAGCGAGCGACCGCAGGGCTCTGAGTTCCCACTAGCCTCAATCACGCTGACGGTCGCCAGCGCTGCCCTGTTCGTAGTTTGGGCACTGATGTCCATGGAAACTCACCTGCTCGATGACCTGGACCAAGGCACCGCAACCTTCTTCGCCACCCTGCGCTCCCCGCTGATCGATCCAGTCGCCGTTGGACTGACCCTCGTCGGTGACCCCATGCTCCTGACGCTGGTGACCGTTATCGGCGTCCTGTTTTTCCTGGCCCGAGGCATGGGCGCTGCCGCCCTACATATTGTTGCGGCAGGCATTACAGTCTCCGTAGTGACCTCATTGATGAAGGCAGGCTTTGCGATTCCCCGTCCCGAAATGGTGAGCGTGCCGCCGTCGTCCTTCGCCTTTCCCAGCGGCCACACAAGCGGCATCACTGTAATCATCGGCCTGGCGGCAAGCTTCGTCGCTCACGAGTGGCCGCCGCACCAGCGTTGGAAGATCTACGCCATCGCCGGACTACCCATCCTGCTGATTGCCGCTAGCCGACTCTACCTGGGCGTTCACTGGTTCAGCGACGTGGTTGGAGGCCTGCTACTAGGTTTGTCCGTGTGTGGCCTGACGCGGGTGAGCTACAGTCGCTACGACCGGCATCGGTTGATACGGGATAGGCTGAGCAACGGCATGCTGCTATCCGCTGCCCTGACGACGGCCGGCTATATCCAACTGGCCTTTCCTTACGGCATGGCGCGCTACGCGATAGTAGGCGGTTAGCCTCGGCTGGGGGTTGTTCGCAAGTATCCAGTTCAAGGTATCTATTCAAACACTATCTATCCGGGCGCACCTGCCCAAGAGCGCCCTTTTGAGTACGCTTTACTCGAGCGCCTCAAGCAGCACGTGGAGACGATCAAGTCTCTCCAGCGGGTCCTGCAGCTCGACCAGGCGCTGTTTCTCCTGCTTGTCCAGGGGAAGGAGTTCGGTCAGGCGCCAGCCCACATCCCTTGCATTGTCGAAGTCGACGGACATATTCAGGTCGCTGACCACCGGGTGCCGCAACAGCGCTTTCAATACCACAGACAGCTCGTTCAACCGGTTCGGCACCGGTAGGTCCTCCTCCATCAACAGCGGCTCGACATCGCCCATGTTCAGTCCATCGGGCGCCTGCCAGGTCTTGACCACCGTTACCTTGTAATCGCCTTCCGCGGTGATACCGAGCAGACCACTCTCCAACTGCTGGAAGTCGACGATCCGCACATAGGTGCCAATGTCGTAGAACGCGGCCATGCTGTTGGTCTCCAACCCCTCACGAAGCAGTACGATGACAAAGCCACGGTCTTCTTTGAGACAACGGGTGAGCATATCGATGTAACGGGGCTCGAACAACTGCAGGGGAATCCGTCCCTTGGGCAGCACGATCGAGTTCAGCGGAAAAAGAGGTACGTGCATGTAAATTCTGCGTTCTAATGAATGGAGAGCAGTTTCTGGACCTCATCGATACGCTCCTGCGCCTGATTGAGGATATCCAAACTGCGCGATGCGCTCAGCTCCAGCTCGCCCAGCCGGCTATAAGCGGGCACAGATTCGAACCTGGGCAAGGCATTATCGCCCTGCCTGTCACGAATCATCGCATGCAACTGGGCCAGGATGACAACATCCACGAGCTGCGGCTCGTCCTGGGGCGGTTGATAACTCCAGTCCTCTGCATGCCTTGCAGCGATAACAAAACTCTGCGGAAACTCCCAGCGTTCCAGCAGTGCGGCGCCGATATCCGACTTGAGCTCGTCGACCACGCGATCGAGCAACTGGCGGTCGGCGAAGATATCCACGTGATGCTCAGCATGGACGATGACGGGGATAGCCCCCAAATCATGTAGCAGACCTGCCAGCAGCGCCTCCTCAGGGTCCAGGTTGGTCGCCGCATCCGCCAACACCCAGCACAGGGCGGCAACTTCCCGTGCATGCTTCCACAAACGCTCCATCGCCGCCTGCAACTCGGTGCGCTGGGTCTTGAATACCTCACGCATGGAAAACACGGTCACCAACTGCCGTGTGGTGCGTGTGCCCAGCCGGACGACCGAGTCCCGAACAGTGCGAACATCGCTGAACCCACGATAGAGTGGACTATTGCATGCCCTTACCAGTTTAGCCGAGATGGATGGATCCACCGAGATAACGTTGGCGATCCCGTCCGCCGTAGAATCTTCGCGCTCGGTCGCCCGCCGGACCTTCCAGGCCACATCCGGCACGCTGGGTAACGCCAGCTTGTTGCAGCGCAGATCTGCGTAGAACGCCATCAGCAGGTTGTGCGCCTCGCTACCGACTTCCTCACCAGCCTCGGCCGCCTCCACGCCTTCCGCCACTACCGGAGCCGAACGCAGCAACTGGTTGAATATGTCCTGGGCGACGATCAGCACCTCCGTTGCGATAACGGCTGTGACGGTATACATACGCGGCTGTAGTCGTGCAAGGGGATGGCGAGCCTTGTCGCTGCCGGCGCGAATCGTCGAGGTGCGTCCATCGACGGCTTCCAGCTCCACCTCTCCGTCCAGGAGGAAATACTCCAACCCATCTCTGGCGCCACGTTCGATGACCCGTTGGCCTGGCCCGTGTTTGCGCGTCTCCGCCCGTGATGCCAGCAGGATGAGCTGCTCGTCGGTCAATCGGTCAAGGGGCTGGAACTCTCGCAAGCGCCGAATCGGCAGTTGTTCCCGGGCAGACATCATATAACTCCCTGGTCAAGCGGATATGGCGCGACCGCATACGGATTACATTGTGAACAATTGTAACCAGATCAGCCAGTACTTCTTGTGACGCGCGCCCGATACGCTACAAACGGACCGGTAACCGCCGGGCGCGAGTTCTGGTATTCTCTTCGGTCCCTAAGCATTGCTGACGAGAGACCGACATGCCCCAGTACCGTTCCAAGACGTCGACCGCCGGTCGCAATATGGCCGGTGCGCGTGCACTCTGGCGCGCCACCGGGATGAAGAACGACGACTTCAACAAGCCGATCATCGCCGTCGCCAACTCCTTCACCCAGTTCGTACCCGGTCACGTACACCTGAAAGACCTGGGTCAGTTGGTCTGTCGGGAAATCGAGGCGGCGGGCGGTGTGGCCAAGGAATTCAATACGATCGCCGTCGACGACGGCATCGCCATGGGGCACGACGGCATGCTCTATTCCCTGCCATCGCGGGAAATCATCGCCGATTCAGTCGAATACATGGTCAATGCCCACTGTGCCGACGCGCTGGTGTGTATTTCCAACTGCGACAAGATTACCCCTGGCATGTTGATGGCGGCCATGCGCCTGAACATTCCCACCATCTTCGTCTCCGGCGGACCGATGGAGGCCGGCAAGACCAAGCTCTCCGAGCACAAACTCGACCTGGTTGATGCCATGGTCATTGCGGCCGATCCCAACGCCAGCGACGAGCAGGTAGAAGAATACGAACGCAGTGCCTGCCCCACCTGCGGTTCCTGTTCCGGCATGTTTACTGCCAATTCCATGAACTGCCTGACCGAAGCCATCGGCCTGTCACTGCCGGGTAATGGTTCCATGCTGGCCACCCATGCCGACCGGGAACAGCTGTTCCTCAAGGCCGGCCGTCAGATTGTTGAGAACACGCGCCGCTACTACGAGCAGGATGACGCCAGCGTGCTGCCCCTGAGCATCGCATCCACAGCCGCTTTCGAGAATGCCATGACGCTGGACATCGCCATGGGCGGCTCGACCAACACCATCCTCCACCTGCTCGCCGCTGCCCAGGAAGGCCAGGTTCCGTTCACCCTCAATGAAATCGATCTACTCTCGCGCAAGGTACCGCAACTGTCGAAGGTGGCGCCCAATTCACCCAAGTACCACATGGAAGACGTGCACCGCGCAGGTGGCGTCATGGGCATTCTGGGGGAGCTGGACCGGGCCGGGCTGCTCAACACCGACGTACCGACAGTCCACAGCAAGACTCTGGCAGACGCCCTGGACCAGTGGGACATCATGCGCCAGCCCTCGCCAGACGTTGTCGAGTTCTTCAAGGCCGGTCCTGCTGGCATTCCCACCCAACAGGCCTTCAGCCAGAGCACGCGCTGGCCGTCGCTGGACGGTGATCGAGAGAACGGCTGTATTCGATCACTGGAACACGCCTACTCGCAGGAAGGTGGCCTTGCGGTCCTCTACGGCAACATCGCCCTCGACGGCTGTGTCGTTAAAACCGCTGGTGTGGATGAGAGCATTTACGTGTTCGAGGGTCGTGCCCGCGTATTCGAAAGTCAGGACACGGCGGTTGCCGGCATTTTGAATGATGAAGTACAGCCCGGCGAGGTTGTGATTATCCGCTATGAGGGCCCGAAGGGCGGCCCGGGCATGCAGGAAATGCTCTACCCCACCAGCTACCTGAAGTCGAAAGGACTGGGCAAGAGCTGCGCGCTGCTGACGGACGGTCGTTTCTCCGGCGGCACCTCGGGGCTGTCCATTGGCCACGTTTCCCCGGAAGCGGCGGGTGGCGGCGCCATCGGCCTGATCGAGAACGGCGACGTCATCGTCATCGATATCCCGGAGCGCAGCATCAACGTTCAATTGGACGCGGAAAAGCTCGATGCCCGACGCAAGGCCCGGGACGAAGCCGGCTGGAAACCGGCGGAAGCACGCCCGCGTAAGGTGTCGGCAGCCCTTAAGGCCTATGCCCTGCTGGCCACCAGCGCGGACAAGGGCGGCGTTCGAGATCTGGAAAAACTGGACTGATCCGGAACACGCCGTTTCACCGGTCTGCGTTCAGGTCAGAGAGCGCAGATACCGGTCCGCTGCTTCCAGCTCATACTGGTTGAACACACGAATACCGGCGGCTTCGAGATGCGCAGCCGCCGTACCCTGCCCAGCCACCAACTGGCCACCGAAAGACCCATCGTAGATTTCACGGTTGCCGCAACTGGGGCTCTTGGCCGCCAATACTGCCATCCGGCAGTTCCTGCGCCGTGCCAGCCTTAGGGCATGCTCGGCCCCCGCCAGAAAAGCGTCCGTGACATTTTCCCCATCACGGGTAATAACATGCGCTGAACCGGCCCAGACAGCATGGCCATCGCCGCCACGGGTCTCCGCTGGAGCACGGGGAATGGGGAGTCCGCCGGCCACTTCGGGACAAACCGCTACGATACGGCCTTCCGCCTGCCAATGCTTGAAAAGGGGATGGGTGGAGAGAAGATGCCCCCCGTCATAACGCACCGCCTCACCCAGCAGGCAGGCGCTGACCAGGACACCCGGCACAGGGGACATCAGGCGGGCGTCAGAAGAAGAGCCAGGAACCATCGTCCTCTTCTTCAACCCCGTCTTCCGACTCGGTTTCCGCTGGCTTCGGCTCTGCCTTGGCCTGCGCGGTGGACGCTGCCGGTGCAGCTGGCTTACTGCTCTGCGCAGGGGCTGCGGCTACCTTGACCGACACCATACCCAGCGCTTCCTTGGTGGCATCGTCCAGTTGGCCGGTGGGTTTCAGTCCGGCGTGATCCTTCTGGAAAGCTTCCAGGGCAGAACGGGTGGAAGGCCCCATCTGGCCGTTCGCGTTGTCGATGTCGTAACCGGCACCGTAGAGCGCGTTCTGCAACGCCAGGACCTCGTTAGCCGCGTAGGCATTGCCGCCTACGCTCACCAATACAGCCAGCGCGCCTGTGGCGACCCACCTCTTGCTCGGGATTATTTTATTCATATTGTGCTCCTGAGAGATCTGATCCACGGCCAATCGGGACATAGCACGAAAACATGTAAAAATGCCACCGGCGCTTTACTCCGGCTTCTGCGTTTTCAGACGGTTTCATGACGCCCGTTGAGCCAGACCCAATGCTACCCCATAACGCCATAAGGATCAGCCGGGAGGCTGTTCCTCACGAGTTGCCGTAGTCTCGCCCAGGGCCACGCGCGCAGGTTCGTTGAATTCCCTGATAAAAATACCCCAGAAGGCGACGAACAATGCAGCGACCAGCGGCCCCATCACGAAGCCGTTGATACCAAACATTACAATTCCGCCCAGGGTCGACAGTAAAACAATGTAATCCGGTAGCTTGGTATCACGCCCCACAAGAATTGGACGTAACAGGTTGTCGGCTAACCCGATGACCAGTACACCAAAGGCCGTCAGGACCGCGGCAGGTACATATTCACCGACAGCGGCGAGATAGAGGGCTGCAGGGACCCAAACCAGAGCGGCCCCAACGGCCGGAACCAGGGAAGCGATCGCCATCACCACGCCCCAGAGTAACGCCCCGGCAATACCCAGTATCCAGAAGATCAGACCTCCCAGCGCGCCCTGCACCGCAGCCACAACCAGATTTCCCTTAACGGTAGCGCGGGTTACCTCGGCAAATTTGGCGAACAGCAGACGCTCGCGCTCGTCCCCAAGCGGCAGAGCCCGAATCAGCAGATCCACCAGCTTTGAACCATCACGAAGAAGAAAGAAGGCCAGGTAGATCATCAACGAGAAGGCCAGGAAAAACTGGAAGGTGTTCTGCCCGATGCCCAAAGCCTGCCGAGCCAGCAACTTGCTGCCGCCCACGAACGTGGCAACCGCGCCCTCCCGAATGCGCTCGAAATCGATGTTGAACCGGTCCAAAAACGATTGAATGGCGGGAAACGACTGGGTGATCTGGTCGATATACTGACCCGGACTGATCTCGCCGGATTGCACCTTCTGGTAGAGGTTCACACCTTCGGCAATCAGTGAAGAAATCAGCAACATGATCGGGATTATGACGATGAACAGACACAGCAGCAGAGTCAGCAGCGCCGCCAGGTTGTAGCGTCCCGGCATCCGCCGCAATAGCCAGTTCTGCACCGGATTGAAAATCAGGGCGATGGCCACGGCCCAGAAAATCGGCCCCGTGAAGGGTTTGATCAGGAACAGGAACGCCAGTGAAACCACCAGCAACATCGCAAGGAAGGAGCGCCGCTCTAAAGCGTCATACATAACTGAATATCCTGATCATAAGTAATACGGACCATGGCAAGCATGCACGAGGTAAGGCTATAGTAGATTGTGACCTGTTGCAGCCTGATTCAACGGGATCCCGTTGAAACGACCTATGCGTATTCCCATCCATATCCGAACGTGGAAACGGAATACGGGCACCCGGATCTCTGGAATAAACCTTGGATAGTATCGAATTTTCCGTAGAAACGGCCATCGAGGCCGCTGAAGCCCTGCAGAAAACCCTGGCCCAGCGCACCCATCGCAAGAAAGTCATGGGTCAGGAGGTGATTCGCCCTGGCCAGTTGGGTGAAGCTCTACGCCTGCCCGCCATTATCGCCAAGCTGCGTAGCAAACAGGCCCGACGTCGCGAGGAAGGACTGGACGACTTCCAGAGTCTATGGCCTACACTCTCCCCCACCACCCACGAAAAAGTCCTGGGAGAAATGGACTGGTACGATCCGCGCGCGCTGGACTGGGACGATAAACGCTCCAACCGGCGCCCTACACCTCCCGAAAGCTAAGACCAAAAGCCAAAATCATGAACGACCTCAGCGACCTCACCCGCATCCGTCAGGATCTGCACCGCTATCCCGAGCTGTCCGGCGCGGAATACAAGACTGCCGAACGCGTCCGCCATCTCCTTGAATCGCTGCAGCCAGACGAGATCGTCACCGGCGTCGGCGGCGCTGGGCTGCTTGCGGTGTTCGAGGGCTCGGAGAACGGCCCGACCACCCTGATCCGCTGCGAACTTGATGCGCTACCGATCCGTGAATCCGGAGACAGAATCTATCGTTCGACCGTCGATGGTTGCGCCCATGCCTGCGGACACGACGGCCACATGGCGATCGTTATCGGCGTAGCGCAGATACTCGGCCACCAGCGACCGAACAAAGGCCGGGTGATCCTGCTATTCCAGCCCGCCGAGGAAGACGGCCAGGGCGCACGGCGAATGTTCAACGACCCGACGTTTGCCCCGTACAAACCGGACTATGCCTTCGCCTTGCATAATGTACCCGGCTTGCCGCTGGGAGAAGTGTTTACGCGACCTGGCCCGTTTAACTGCGCGTCCCGTGGAATGATCATTCGCTTGACCGGTAAGACGTCGCACGCCGCCCATCCTGAGGACGGCGTGAGCCCGGCGCCCGCCCTGGCGGAACTGATGGCACGCCTGCCAGACCTGCCAAAGGCATTCGACGAGTCCACCTGGGTCACATTGGTCCACGCGCGTATGGGCGAGAAGGCCTTTGGTACTGCGCCTGGCGAGGCGGAGCTGATGGCAACCCTGCGCAGCGAAACCAATGAAGCTATGACGTCCCTGTCTGACAGAGCCTGCGCCCTGGCTCGTGAAGCGGCAGAGCAAGCCGGCCTTGAAGTCGCCTTCGACTGGGAAGACGATTTCCTGGCCAGCGTCAATACGGAGACCGGCTACCGTGCTGTCACCGATGCGTGTCGCGATATCGGCGTTCCCTGCCATCGCATGCCCGAAGGATTTCGCTGGTCCGAGGACTTCGGGGTTTTCACGCTCTATGCCGAGGGGGCGATGCTGGGCCTGGGCGCGGGCAACATCCACCCGCAACTGCACAACCCTGACTACGATTTCCCAGATGAACTTATTCCAACCGGGCGTGAAATTTTTGTCACGATCATCCGCAAAATCAACGGTCTGGCGCCTGATAGCTGATCCGTCCGCCGTAATCTGCGTAATGTAGAGCCTGTCATGACTTGGAAATGAAACAGAATGGCCTTAGGTTAGAAAGATGGGCGCTGTTAAGGAGAACGCGCCTTTCTAACGATAAGAGGAGTCATTATGAGTATCCAGGAACGCTATAACGCTCAGTTGGCTGATAACCGCGTCATTCCAACATTCCTGTGCGGACATTGCAGCTCAACCATTCCCAAGGCCCGGATCTTCCGGAACGACGGAGAGAACCGTCATGACATGGCCTGCCACACCATCGGCCTATGCTCTGCAGACGATTGTGGTGCAGTCAACTGCCTTGACGATGCCATGAGAAAGCTCGAGCAACTCGAAAAAGAACAGCAGGCTGCCGGTTAATACCGGGCCTGCCCCGGGGATGCGAGTCCTCACCCTTCCAGATTATTCTGCGCTATCCTTCTATTGAGCCCCGGCGGGGACACCATCCCAGTGAACTCACGATTAGCTGATAGAAAGGACCTTGGACAGGATGCGTATTCTTCGGACCGAGGAACAGCGCTTCGCGCAGTTGCCCGATTTTCCCTTTGAACCGCATTACCTCGAAGTCGCACCTGGTCTTCGCATGCATTACGTGGACGAAGGATCACCTGAGGCCGAGCCAGTGCTCATGCTCCACGGCGAACCGTCCTGGAGCTACCTGTACCGTCACATGATCCCGCCCGTGGTCGAAGCGGGCTTCCGGGTCCTGGCTCCAGACCTCGTCGGCTTCGGCAAGTCCGATAAGCCGGCGTCCATCGAGGACTACAGCTACCAGTCACACATGGACTGGCTCAAGGCCTGGATCGACGAACTGGGACTGGAGAACATTACGCTAGTCTGCCAGGACTGGGGTTCGCTGCTGGGCTTGAGAATGGCGGCTGAACACCCGGAACGGTTCAGCCGCATCATTGTCGGCAATGGCATGCTTCCTACCGGCGACGAGAAAGTACCAACGGTGTTCCATCTATGGCGGGGGTTTGCGGTTTACAGCCCCTGGTTCCCGATCAGCCGAATTGTGCAGATCGGCACGGCGCGCACCCTTACAGACGCCGAATGCGCAGCCTATGATGCCCCCTTCCCTTCAAGCGAGCACAAAGCGGGCGCCAGGGCTTTCCCGCGCCTGGTGCCGATCCGTCCGGACGATCCGGCCAGCGAGGCCAACCGTGCTGCCTGGGTTGCGCTTGAGAAGTGGACGAAACCGTTCGTTACCTGCTTCAGCAACGGTGATCCCGTCACCCGCGGCGGCGACCGTTACATGCAGCGGCGAATTCCTGGCGCCCAGGGTCAGCCACACACCACATTGCGTGGAGGCCACTTCCTGCAGGAGGACGCGCCCGAGGACTTTGCGCGGATCATTATCGACGCCTGTCGCCATTAGTCAGTAGTCACCCCGCATGTTCGGGTCTTCTTAGCCGAAGACCGTTACGGTTTGCCGGCTCAGGGCTACCAACTCGCCCTCGCGGTTCCAGATGGTGGCGTGGGTGTGACCATAGCCTGAGCCGGCCTGGTCGATCTCTGCGCGGTATAGCAACGGTTCGTCCGCCTTCATTTGCGGGCGCGGATGGACGATTTCCAGGGACCAGCTCATGGAACTGGCCGGTACCGGCCGCTTCACATGTTGTAGCACCGCCGGCGGCCAGGCGTCGACCAGAGCGATAATATGAGCATCGGTCATCTCGCTACCGGGTTCCCGGAAGCGCATCCAGCCGCCCATTTCCCGATCAGCTCTACCAGCAAACGGAAGATTGCCGAATGCCCAGCGCATCTCGATGTGCTGCGTAAACTCAGGCGTGACACCCTGAATATAGTCAAGCGCGCGGCAGGCATCCGGTGTGGGCACCTCAGGTGCCGGCTGTGGCGTGACCTGAACCTGGGATTCCCGGTCGCCGCCGAAACTGCCCAGGGCCACGAGACGGGTTTCACCAGCCTGTTTGATGCGCCCCTCAACCTGGCTCGCAGCGCGGCCCTCCCGCAATAGCTCGACCTCGAACGACAGCGGCTCGTCCACCGAAACCGGGCCCACAAAAGCAACCTGCAACGCCCTGAGCGGTCGCCCCGCCTGCACGACGGCCTGCATCTTCTGGAAGGCCAACGCCGCGACCAATCCGCCAAAAGTGGCCCGACCCTGCCCCCAGCTACCGGGAATGACCAGGCTCGATGCGCCCGCACCAGCCAGTAGTTCATCGAAACGCATGGTTATATCCATCTGAAAAGCTAATGCCTGACCAGGAACAGCCCGGGCAGGCCGGAAAGATTCCGAGCCCGGATGAGCTGCCCCATCTGCCCGAAAATCACGACAATCGAGTATATCTACCTACCAACCGGACAATATACTGCGTATCCTATCGGTTTCTAAACCTCTATAATGCAGGTTCGTACGCTCCCCCTCTGTCGACGTAGAAGAGCAAGATTCCGGGAGCGCCTGCTTACATCTCCCCGAATTCCGAGTTTCTTCATGCAAACACAGACTTTTGCCGAGCTAGGCCTCCATCCGGTGGTCCTCGAGGCCGTTTCAGCCGTGGGCTATGAAACCCCCTCTCCGATCCAGGCCCAGGCAATCCCCATCCTGCTCGCCGGCCGCAACCTGTTGGGCATGGCCCAGACAGGCACCGGCAAGACAGCGGCTTTTGCGCTGCCATTGCTGAGCAGTATCGATCCCGATCTTCATGCACCGCAGATCCTGGTGCTGGCTCCCACCCGGGAGTTGGCCATCCAGGTGGCTGAAGCCTTTACTACCTACGCCAGCCGCTTCCGCAACTTCCAGGTTCTGCCCATTTATGGCGGCCAGGATTTCCGCCCGCAGTTGAAAGCCCTGCAGCGTGGTGCCCAGGTTATCGTGGGTACGCCGGGTCGCCTGCTCGACCACCTGCGCCGCGGCACCCTGAAGCTGGACCAGCTCAAATCGGTGGTGCTGGATGAAGCGGACGAGATGCTGCGGATGGGCTTTATCGACGACATCGAAGCCATCCTGGGCAAGACCCCGGAGAACTGTCAGCGCGCTCTGTTCTCGGCCACGATGCCGGCACCGATCCGCAAGGTGGCTCAGACTTACCTCGCCAACGCCGAGGAAGTGAAGATCGAGAGCCAGACCCGTACGGTTTCGCGTATTGCGCAGTTCGTGCTGCCAGTCTTTGCCGAGCGCAAACTGGATGCGCTGACGCGCATCCTGGAAGTCGAGCCTGTGGACGCGACCATCATCTTCGTGCGTACCAAAGCCGAAACTACCCTGCTAGCCGAGAAGTTGATGGCGCGAGGCCACGCGGTGGCCGCCCTTAATGGCGACATCAACCAGAAGCAGCGGGAACAGGCAGTGGAAGATTTGCGTCGCGGCAAGCTTGACGTGCTGGTCGCAACCGACGTGGCAGCACGCGGACTGGACGTGCCCCGAATTACCCACGTCATCAACTATGACGTGCCCTACGACAGCGAAGCCTACATCCACCGCGTCGGCCGCACTGGTCGTGCCGGTCGAGAGGGCAAGGCCATCCTGCTGGTGACCCCGCGGGAGCGCAGTTGGCTGCGCACACTGGAACGCGCGACCAACTCCCCTATGTCCGATTACCGCCTGCCGCCACCCGCTGACCTGCAGAAGCTGCGGGAGCAACAGTTCGAGGCCCAATTGTTGGGCTTCAGCGAAGACGGTCGGCTGGACAAGGCGATGGCCCTGTTGGATACCATCGCCGAGCGCAATGATATGGACCCGGCGATGATTGCCGGTGCTCTGGCCTGCTGGCTGGAGTCGGCGCAGCCTGGCGCTATGCCGCTGGAGATGCCGACCGAATTGCCGGTGCCGTCGCCCGCCAGCCGCAACAAGCGGCCGCCGCACAAGGGTGACCGTCGCGGTCCCAAGCCGGGCTTCAAGAAGAATGGAGGCGGGTTCAAGAAAGGCGATGGTGGCCGTGGCCGACCCGGACCCGGGGGTAAACCCAAATCCAAGGCGCCACGCCGTTAGACTGCCGAGCGGCGCTGATAGACCACGAAGCTGTAGTCGTATGGATTGTTCTCGGACGCGGAGAAATCCTCCCGTCCGAGCTCTTCCCACTGGTCCCAGTCCACTTCCGGGAACCAGGCATCCCCTTCCACATCCGCATGTACTTGGGTCACATACATGCGATCGATATCCGGCAGTGCGTCAGCATAGATCTGCCCGCCACCGATAATCATGATCTCGTCACCGCCTTCCAGCTCAGCCTGGGCTTCCGCACGGCGGTAAGCCGCCTCCAAAGACTGTTCGGCAACGACACCGGTGGGCGCCTCCCAGTCGGGGTCACGGGTAATGACCACATTCAGGCGACCGGGTAACGGCCGGCCAATGGATTCGAACGTCTTGCGGCCCATCAGGATTGGCTTTCCCATCGTTGCCTGCTTGAAGTAGCGCAGGTCACCCGGCAGGTACCAGGGCAATGCATTGTTACGGCCGATGACCCGGTTTTGCGCCATGGCGACGATCAGTGCTTTGCGCATCGCTATTCTCCTTGCTCGGCCGGCCTCAAACCGCAATCGGTGCTTTGATTACCGGCATGGGATCGTAACCCTCGAATTCGAAATCCTCCAGCTCGTACTCGAACAGACTGTCCGGCTTGCGGCGGATATGCAGCCGGGGCAGCGGGCGCGGCTCGCGCTTGAGTTGTTCGAAGACGATGTCATCGGTCAAGTGGTTCTGGTAGAGGTGACAATCGCCGAAGGTGTGGACGAACTCACCCACATCCAAGTCGCACTGTTGGGCGATCATATGGGTCAACAGGCTATAGGAGGCGATATTGAAAGGCACCCCTAGGAACAGGTCGGCACTGCGCTGGTATAGCTGGCAGGATAACTTGCCGTTAGCCACGTAGAACTGGAACAGGCAGTGACACGGCGCCAGCGCCATGCGGCCCTGCTCGACATTTTCCTGTGGACTGATGGTTTCGTCCGGTAATTCCGCTGGATTCCAGGCCGATACAATCAGCCTGCGGGAGTTCGGCTTGGTCTGGATCTGGCGCACGACTTCGGCAATCTGGTCCACCACATCGCCGTTCGGGCACTGCCAACTGCGCCACTGCTTGCCGTAGATCGGCCCCAGGTCACCATTCTCAAGCGCCCACTCGTTCCAGATGCTGACCTTGCGCTCGCGCAGCCAGTTGTTATCGGTGGATCCGTTCAGGAACCATAGCAATTCATAAATGATGCTGCGCAGGTGCACTTTCTTGGTTGTTACCAGCGGGAAACCTTTACCCAGGTCGAAACGCATCTGGCGCCCGAACACCGAGCGTGTACCGACACCGGTGCGGTCGCCCTTGTCGATACCGTTATCCACCACATCGCGCATCAAATCCAGATAGGCTTTCATGACGCCTTACTCCTCTCTGCCCCGTAGGCAAACACCATCAATATCAATCCCGCGACCACCATAGGCAGAGACAGAAGCTGCCCCATAGTGACCCAGCCCCATGCCAGGTAACCCAACTGGGCGTCCGGCTGGCGATAGAACTCCGCAACAATGCGGAAGCAACCATACAGCACCAGGAACAGGCCGGAAACCGCCATGCGCGGACGCGGCTTGGACGAGAACCACCACAGGGCGATGAACAGCAATACGCCTTCCATCGCAAACTGGTAGAGCTGCGACGGGTGACGCGGCAACAGGTCCGGCGCCTGGGGAAAAACCATGCCCCAGGATACATCGGTGGGCCGCCCCCAGAGCTCGCCGTTAATGAAGTTGCCGATACGACCGGCGCCCAGCCCCACCGGTACCAACGGCGCCACAAAATCAGCGATCTGGAAGAAGTGCCGATTCACCTTGCGGCCGAACCACCACATCGCTAGCAACACGCCAATCAGCCCGCCGTGGAAGGACATACCACCTTCCCAAACGCGGAGTAGCCAAAGCGGGTCAGCCAGGAACGTCTCGAAGTTGTAGAAGACAACGTAGCCAAAGCGGCCACCCAGCACTACGCCCAACGCGATATAGAACAGCAGGTCGCCCATCTGCTCCTCGTTGATCGGCGACCAGGGCTTGCGCGCCCTTATCCGCCCCAACCACCAGCCAACGACAAAGCCCACCAGGTAGGTCAGGCCGTACCAATGAACCTTGAGCGGCCCGAGTGAGAACGCGACCGGATCGAATTGTGGGTGACGCAGCATGAGACCTCGCTATCTTCAATATGGAGAAAAATCAGATCAGGAAGCGGATACCCACAACCAGCAGGAACAGTGCGAAAATGCGCTTCAGCAGCACAGCGTCAAGCCGATGTGCCAGACCCGCGCCGATACGTGCAAAGATCACGCTGGTCAGGACGATGCCGCCCAGGGCCGGCAGGTAGATAAAGCCCACACTGTACTCAGGCAGGCCAATCTCCCCCCGACCGGTAAAAATATTGGCCACCGCACCGGCAGCGGCTATGGGCAACCCACACGCGGCGGACGTTCCTACCGCCTGCTGCATACGCACATTACACCAACTCAGGAACGGCACGGTTAAGGTGCCGCCACCGATACCAAAGATGGCCGATGCCCAACCGATACCACTACCCGCAGCAACCAGCCCCGGGCTACGCGGCACGCTACGACCCGGGGCCGGCTTGATATTGAACAACATGATGCCGGCCACGACGATGACAAAAATCCCGATAATGACCTGCAATACTGCACCCGGCAGCAAAGCGGCGGTATAGGCACCAAAGATCGCGCCCGCCACGATCCCCAGCATCATTGGGCGGAAGATCGGCCACAGAACGGCGCCATGCCGGTGGTGGGAACGGATGGAACTGATCGAGGTAAAAACGATGGTCGCCAAGGATGTGCCGACAGCCAGGTGGGCGGCAACATCACCGCTGACGCCCTGCATGCTAAAACTGAAGATGAGCACCGGCACGATCACAAGGCCACCGCCGATGCCGAAAAGCCCGGCAAGTGTACCCGCAAGGGCGCCCAGCGCCATGTACACCACAAATAACATTACCAGGCCCATGCCGGGTCTTTCCTTAATGGCCAGAATCCAGGCCCGTATGATACACAGTGGGTAGCCTGGGATCACTCAACACCTGGGCCGGAACCTTTGCCTGGGATAGTACCAATCTTATGTGCCTGATTCTTTTTGCGATCGACCAACACCCGGACTTGCCGCTTGTAGTGGCCGCGAATCGCGACGAATTCTACGATCGCCCTACCCGTGCCATGCATTGGTGGCCGTCACCCGATATCCTTGCCGGCCAGGATAAGCAATCCGGGGGAACATGGCTGGCGGTCACCCGTTCAGGCAATGTCGCGGCCGTCACCAACTTCCGCGATGGCCAGCCGGGAAAAGGTGCCTGGTCGCGAGGCCAACTGCCGCTTTGGGCGTTGACGGCAGAGCAGGCCGAACTCGAACGCCGGCTCGGTGAATCTCAGCATCAGTTCGCTGGCTACAACCTTGTTTGGGCGACATCTGCCGACGGCTGGTATTACAGTAATCGCGACAGCCACCCCGGCCGCGGGCTGCATCGTGGAACTTATGGCCTCAGCAATCACTTGTTGCAGAGTCCATGGCCCAAGCTGGTACGCCTGCGCAAGACCCTGACGCAGTTGATGCACGAAGCACCAGCGGAAGAGCTTCACGAATCGCTGACCCAGGCGCTGATGGACACCTCACCGGCGCCCGACACGTACCTGCCGGATACCGGCGTCGGCCTGGAAACCGAACGATTCCTGTCATCCCCGTTTATCCGCAGCGACACTTACGGCACGCGTGCCACCACCATCGTCTCGGTACATGGTGACGGCCGGGTCAACGTAACCGAACAGGCTTGGCTGCGGGAGGGCGCCACCGGTGAGCGGGTGAGTTTCAGTTGGAACCGGCTTCAGGAATGATCCCGGGCAGCGGTATCGCGTTCGCGCAATTTCGAACTCTGCAACCGCATGATGTGACTCATCAGCAGCTCGCGATCGGTATCGGTGATCCGGTCAAAGTCCAGATGGACCCGGTAACCGCCCTGTTCGGGTACAACGCCCACGACACGGGCCAGAGCGCGAATAGTTCGACGTTCCGGGTAGAACAGCAGGTCCACCAGTAGAGACTCCTGGTCCACCATCTCTTCCTCTGCCCTAAAGGACAGGCCCCCGACGCTCAGGTTGATCTCGCGGGTGACCAGGCTGCCACACTCCAGGCCCTGGACCTCCTCGCCCAGCGCCTCAAGGACCAGATCCAGTTTGCGATTGAGCAGATCGATGACTTCGCGGGTTTCCGGCGCTGTCTCAGCCAGCTTCGCTAGAGCCTGGTCCAGGGCGAGATCCAGGTCCACCTGCCGCGTGCGTAAGGAGATATCCGCCAGCTCGGCGGATAGCGATGCCCGGTCCGAGAGCCTCACGTAGCGCAACGCCACCTTGTCGTCGACCCGATAGAAACGCCTGCGTTCTTCACCCTGCCACATCTCGATGCCCGCCCTGTTGTCTGTGTCTTTTTAGGGAACCTCTGGTTAAGTCTATATGCGAGTCTGGCTCTCTCTGAAAGCCGGAATCAAGGCGCGGCTTCGCCACGAAGGCTGGCTGTCTTCCAAGAAGGCGCAACGCGGAGTCCCGCTTTCAGGGAGAGCCCCTTCAGGCAAGCCTTGAGCGTCTTTCCGGACGGCGTTGCGAATCCTGGCAAGGGCTTCGGCCATTACCGGCGATTCGCGCCTGTATTGATAAACAACAGCAGAAAGACGCTCAAGACTTGCAGAATCGCGTATAGACTTAATCAGAGGTTCCTTAGCTACCCGCACTATCTGACGCCAGAATACACTCTCCGGAATTTCCTCTTAAGCATAGCCCGGTGTGGCCGCCAGAGAAAACGCAAACCTCACCAGCTCTGGTATACTCCGCCCGAAATACGGAACCTCTGATCGAGTCGATTGTATCGAGCGTCCACCACATTCCCGCGGAGAAAGCCCGTCATGACTGACGAGACCGGCGTCACTATTGCCGACTTCGAAAAATCCCTGAACGAACTCGAGGCCCTGGTCCGCGACCTGGAGCAAGGCGACCTGCCCCTGGAGAAATCCCTCGCTGCCTTCGAACGCGGTGTGCGCCTGACTCGCGAATGCCAGCAAGCCCTGCGCCAGGCGGAGCAGCGGGTCGAGCAGCTAGTCAAGGTCGACGACGACACTCTGGAAACCCGTCCGTTCAACGTGGACGACGAGGGCCAATGAGCGACACCCCGCAGACCCCAGACAATCCGTTTACGCCTTGGCGCGAGGCCATCGAGTCCACACTGGACAACTGGCTGGGCGAAACGCAGCCTGCACAGGCCCGGTTGCAGGATGCCATGCGCTATGCCGTGCTCGGCGGAGGCAAACGCATCCGTCCAGTACTGGCGATGGCCGCCGCCGTGGCCGCTGGCAGCGATGCAGACAAGGCCTTGGTACCGGGTTGTGCAGTGGAGCTGATCCACGCCTACTCACTGATCCATGATGACCTGCCCGCTATGGACGACGACGCCCTGCGGCGCGGCAAACCGACGGTCCATATCGCTTTCGACGAGGCTACAGCCATATTGGCCGGCGACGCCCTCCAGAGTCTCGCTTTCGAAGTTTTGGGCGACCGCGGCGAGTTCGGTGCCGAAACCCGGGTGCGTATGCTTAAGACCCTGAGCCGAGCCAGTGGTCGCTCCGGCATGGTGGGCGGCCAGGCCATCGACCTCGGTGCCGTTGGTCGAACTTTGCAGTTGGAAGAGCTACAACACATGCACCGCTGCAAGACCGGCGCACTCATCGAGGCCAGCGTGAGACTCGGCGCTCTGGCCTCGGAAAGGGCTGATGGTGCTACGCTCGAGGCCCTGCAGATCTATTCCCGGGCACTGGGCCTGGCATTCCAGGTCCAGGACGACCTGCTGGATGTGGAAGGCGCCACGGCTACCATCGGCAAGCCTCAAGGCTCGGATGCTGCGCGGAACAAACCGACCTATCCAGCCTGCCTGGGTATTGACGGGGCCCGCGCCCATCTTCGATGCTTGCAGGAAGAGGCTGTTACGGCGCTGACGATTTTCAGCAGCGGCGCCGATCCGCTACGCCAGATCGCCGATTTTGTGGTAACCCGCACACATTGATGAAGTGGTCATCCTAACGGGTTGTAGCGGGCCCTTTCTTATAGATCCCGCCGTCTCACAGGACGGAAATATGAAACCAGGGTCTATCACCCGTATAATTGCCAGACATTGAGCCAGAAGATCAGAGCGGATGCACGATACGACCATATTCAAGGAGATTCCTTCGCGCCAGCCCAACACGCCGTTACTGGATCGGGTCGACACACCCGAACAGCTGCGCGAGCTGGACGAAGATCAGTTGTCCCAACTGGCTGGGGAACTCCGCGCGTTCCTGCTCTGGAGTGTAGGCCAGTCCGGTGGCCACTTCGGCGCAGGACTGGGCGTACTGGAACTTACCGTCGCGCTTCACTACGTCTTCAATACGCCTGATGACCGGCTGGTCTGGGATGTGGGCCATCAGGCCTACCCACACAAGATCCTCACCGGACGCCGCGCGCGCATGGGCACCGTCCGCAAGAAGGAAGGCCTGGCCGGTTTTCCCAAGCGTGGCGAGAGCGATTACGACACCTTCGGTGTAGGCCATTCCAGCACCTCTATCAGTGCAGCACTGGGTATGGCGGTCGCAGCGAAGATGCAGCAGTCGAACCGTAAGTCAATTGCCGTCATTGGCGATGGTGCCATGACCGCCGGAATGGCCTTTGAGGCGCTCAACCATGCGGGCCACCTGCGCGCCAACATGTTGGTCATCCTCAACGACAACGACATGTCCATCTCCCAGAATGTGGGTGGCCTGTCGAACTACTTTGCCAAGTTGCTGGCCAGCCGCACCTACAACCAGGTTCGCGACGGCAGCAAGAAGGTCCTTCAGGGCGCGCCGCACCTGATGGCCATTGCACGCAAGACGGAGGAGCACTTCAAGGGATTGATCTCCGGCGGCACCCTGTTCGAGGAACTGGGTTTCAACTACATCGGCCCGATCGACGGCCACGACCTGCCGCTACTGGTGGATACCCTACAGAACCTGCGCGAGCTGGAAGGCCCGCAGTTCCTCCATATCGTGACGAAGAAGGGCAAGGGCTTCGCGCCGGCGGAGGCCGACCCGATCGGCTACCACGCCATTAACAAGATCGAGCCCAAGCCCCCGGTAACACCGGCCGATACCAAGCCGGCGCCCAAAAAGCTGAAGTACGCCAACGTTTTCGGCCAATGGCTGTGCGATGCCGCCGAGCAGGACGAGCGTATCGTGGGCATCACTCCCGCCATGTGCGAAGGTTCAGATCTGGTCCAGTTCAGCCAGCGTTTTCCCGATCGCTACTATGACGTGGCGATCGCCGAACAGCATGCCGTGACCCTTGCGGCCGGGCTGGCCTGCGATGGCGTCAAACCCGTGGTGGCTATCTACTCCACGTTCCTGCAGCGGGCCTATGATCAGCTAATCCACGATGTCGCCATCCAAGACCTCGACGTACTCTTCGCCATCGACCGCGCGGGCCTGGTAGGTGAGGACGGGCCGACGCACGCCGGCTCCTTCGACCTCACCTATCTGCGCTGCATCCCCAACATGATCGTGATGGCGCCTTCGGACGAGAACGAAACGCGGCTGCTATTGCAAACCGGCTTAAGCCATGAAGGCCCGGCTGCCGTGCGCTATCCCCGGGGCACGGGCCCCGGCGCCGAAACCGATAAGGAACTGAAGACCCTGCCGATCGGCAAAGGTCGCGTGGTTCGTGAGGGCAAGCGAATTGCGATCCTCAACTTCGGCACCCTGCTCGCATCGGCCATGCCGGCCGCAGAGGCCCTCGACGCCACCGTCGCCGATATGCGCTTCGTCAAGCCCTTGGATACGGACCTGATCGAGACACTGGTAGAACAGCATGATGTGATCGTCACGCTGGAAGAGAATGCAGTGGCCGGCGGTGCCGGCAGTGCGGTTTCGGAATTCCTCAACGCTGAAGGTATTGCGGCATCATTGCTGCATATCGGCTTGCCCGACCGGTTCGTCGATCACGGCAAGCATGGAGAGCTCCTGGCGGAGTGTGGGCTGGATCCCGCGGGCATCCAGGCAACCATCGAAGCGCGCCTGGCGCAGATTAGTGATCTGCAGGCATTGCGGGCGGTCAAGTAAGCCGCGAAGCTTTAACCCCAAGCGTAGGTCGGGTTCACCCAAGGGCGTAAAAGCAAAGCGTAACCCGACAAACCTCTACAAAGCTGACACTCATTCGCCAGCCGAGACCACCTTGTCGGGTTACGCTTTGCTAACCCGAGCTACGTCGCTACGTTACCCGGACAGACCCTATCTAACCCTCACGCCTCATCATCCTGATGAGTCTCCAACCAATGCCCAAGCTTGCTTTGCTTGGTGGCCAGGTAATTCTCGTTATGGGGATTTCGACCTACGTGCAGGGCAACCCGCTCGACCACGTCGATGCCGAGCCCACGTAGCGCGTTCACCTTGCGTGGGTTGTTCGTCATGAGCTTCAGACGCCCGATGCCAAGGTGGTCGAGCATATCCTTGCACATGGTGTAATCGCGCAGGTCTGCCGCGAAGCCGAGCTGTTCGTTGGCTTCCACCGTGTCAGCGCCCTGATCCTGCAGGTGATAGGCGCGGATCTTGTTGAGCAGTCCAATGCCGCGGCCTTCCTGACGCAGATACATAAGAATGCCACGACCTTCCCGTGCGATGCTGCGCAGGGCTTCTTCGAGCTGGTAACCACAGTCACAGCGCATACTGTAGAGGGCATCGCCGGTGAGACATTCGGAATGGGTGCGGGCCAGTACGGGCTCATCGCCCTCCAGAGACCCCAGGGTCAGGGCGATATGCTCCTTGCCGGTATCCGGTTCCTCGAATCCATGCATGTCGAAGACACCGAAAGGCGTCGGGAGCCGGCAGCTCTGGACATAGCGAACAGCCACGGCGTTACCTCACTCGAATTAACAGGCGGCGCATTTTAGCAGAATGGACGTTGCGGGCGTACCCTATTCCATGCGTCTTGAGGGCCCAGTTCAGCCACCGGTGGCGTTCATGAAACGCAGGATCTGGGGTTCCGTGTCGTGGGAAAAGTAGTGGCGTTCGGGCTTAAGCTGCATAGCGGCATGCAGGGCCTTCTGGACCGCCAGGTCATCGCCGGGACGGGAACGGATGACCTCGCGCAAGTCCATGGAGTGCTCATTACCCAGGCAAAGCAGCAGCCGACCTTCAGTCGTCAGCCGCACCCGGTTGCAGTCGCCGCAGAAGTTATGGCTGTGGGGCGAGATAAAGCCGATCCGGTTGTCTGAACCGGGTACCCGCCAATAGCGCGAGGGACCACCGGTATCGTCGTCGATCGGCTCGAGGTCGAAAACAGTAGACAGTTCATCGCGAATCTCTTCGCTAGAGCAGAACGCCTCGGCCCGGTCGTGCTCGGTAATCACGCCGAGCGGCATTTCCTCGATAAAGCTGATATCCAGCCCTTTATCCAGGGCGAAGCGTACCAACGGGACGACTTCTTCGGCATTGCGGCCCTTCATCACCACAGCATTGAGCTTGGTGTGTTCAAAGCCGGCGGCCTGGGCAGCATCGATACCCGCCAGCACCCGCTCCAGCTTGCCAATCCGCGTCAACTCACGGAATTTCACGGGGTCAAGGCTGTCGAGACTGATATTCAGTCGGTCGACGCCGGCCGCTTTCAAGGGGCCAGCGAACTCTTCCAACCGGCCACCGTTGGTGGTCATGCAGAGTTCCTTCAGGCCCGGTAACTGTCTAAGGCGTTCAGCCAAGCCCACCACCCCGGGGCGCACCAAGGGCTCGCCACCGGTAAGACGAATCTTGCTCACCCCGCAGGCGACAAGGTTTCGGGCGATGACCTCAATTTCTTCGAGAGAAAGGATTTCAGATTTTGGCAGGAAGGTCATGTCCTCCGACATGCAGTAGACACAACGGAAGTCGCAGCGGTCAGTGACGGAGATACGGACGTAGGTGACCTCCCGCCCGAAATTGTCGACTAATGCTGCCGTCATGCTTCCATTCCTCTCAAGTCCGTTGCCAATGACCTGAACGCCCGCCCTTCTTCTCGAGCAGACGCACGCCCTCGATTTCCATGCCCCGATCGACCGCCTTGCACATGTCATACAGCGTCAGTGCCGCAATATTGGCCGCGGTCAGCGCTTCCATCTCCACACCCGTCTGACCGGAGAGGCGGCAGGTGACCTCGACATGAACGCCGGTTGGGACCTCGGTGTTCGGTGTCAGTTCCACCTTAACAGATGTGAGGTTAAGGGCGTGGCACAGGGGGATCAATTCGTGGGTTTTTTTGGCCGCCATAATACCCGCCACCCGTGCCACGGCCAGCACATCGCCCTTCGGGTGCTCCCCTTCGACGATCATGTCCACGGTTTCCGGCAACATGCGAATAAAGGCCTCGGCACGTGCTTCACGGCTGGTCGCGGCCTTGTCCGTGACATCCACCATGCGCGCCGCGCCGGATTCATCGAGATGTGTCAGCTCACTCAACGGTTTCTCCTTGATGTTCCGGAACTTCATTCCACCACGCGCCGATGGCCGCCACGCCCTGACCGCCCGCCTCACGGGCGATCCGGCTTTCGCCCCAGCGAAGTCCGCCCAAGGCGTAAACGGGAAGGGTGGCACCCGCCACGCTATCGCCGAAAGCGACCCAACCCAAGGTCGCAGCGCCGGGGTGACTGGCAGTCGCCATAACCGGCCCCAGGGTCGCGAAATCCGCACCCAGCCGGGCGGCATGGGCCAGTTCGTCCGCGCTATGACAGGATACGCCCAACCAGGCAGTGTTGGCCAACGGCCGCCGTTTAAGCGTTTGGGCGATTCGCCACGGTAAGTGTACGCCCGACGCCGGCACCTGTTCGAGCAACGCGGGGTCGCCATGGAGGATCACCTGAATCTCCCTTGGATTGCACCAGACTGTAATGCGATGTGCCAGGGCCTCATAAGCTGCGTCATCAAGCCATGGCGCCCGTAACAGGAACCATTCAGGACGTAAACGCCCCAGGCGGTCGCAAACGACTTCAAAGAGCGTCTGTTCGTCCAGCCCGTCGCCACCGCTGATCGGATAGGTGCCGGGTAACTTCAGGGCGCGAATGATTGGCCGATTAGCGGCCGGAAAATCTCCATCGCTTAGCGCGGAGATATCGAGCCATTGCACCGGCTGTCCCTCACGACCATGCGGCACGCCCTCGTAACTGTCGGTTGACCAGACATCGAGAAATACCCGCTTATCCCCATAGTCGTGTCGAATGCCGATCACGGGCTGCAGTAAACGGGGATTGATGTGAATGCCCACTTCCTCCTGAAGTTCGCGAGCCAGGGCATGCTGAACGCTCTCGCCAGGCTCCACCTTACCCCCAGGGAACTCAAGCAGGCCGCCCTGGTGGGCATGATCCGGGCGGCGTGCAATCAGGACGTCGCGACCGCGGCGCACCACGCCGACGGCGACGTGTACTTCCTTCATCGTCAGGTCCGGTATTCGGCGTTGATGGTCACGTAATCGTGGGACAGGTCGCAGGTCCACACCGTTTCCGCGATCTCGCCGCGGCCGAGGGCGACCCGGATCGTGATATCGGACTGGTTCATCACTCCCTGCCCGCGAGCCTCGGTATAGTCCGCTGCGCGCCCGCCATTGCGTACCAAGGCGACATCGCCAAGATCAATCTCGATAGCCGTCAGATCAAGATCGGGTACTCCGGCGCGTCCGACTGCCGCGAGGATGCGCCCCCAATTGGGGTCGGACGCGAACAGGGCCGTTTTCACCAACGGTGAATGTGCAATGGTATAGGCAACGTCGAGGGCTTCCTGGGTATTACCCGCTTGTTCGACACGGATACCGATAAACTTTGTGGCGCCTTCGCCGTCACGCACGATCGCATGGGCCAGGGTCATGAAGATTTCCCGCAGGGCATCGCGGAACGCCGGCAGGTGGCCGCTATCCCGGGTGATTTGCGGTGCTTCGCTCTTGCCGGTCGCGATCAGCATGCAGGCATCATTGGTGGAAGTATCGCCATCGATCGTGATGCGGTTGAAGGACTTCTCGCCCAACTCGGAGACCAGCTCTTGCAACAAGCCGGGCTCAATGGCGGCGTCAGTGGCAATAAAACCGAGCATAGTGGCCATGTTCGGCCGGATCATACCGGCGCCCTTGCTGATGCCGGAAATATGGATGGCATGGCCCTCCAGGTCCAGCATGCGCGTTGCGCCCTTGGGGAGGGTATCGGTGGTCATGATGCCCTGGGCCGCTTCGGTCCAATTGACCTCGGACAGGTTATCCAGTGCCTCGGGCAGACCGCTGCGGATTTTCTCGACCGGAAGCGGCTCGCCGATAACACCGGTGGAGAACGGCAGTATTTGCTCCGGCTGGATACCAGCCAATTCCGCCAAAGCGGAACAGCAGGCCTGAGCATCGACCATACCTTTTTCGCCATTGCCGGCATTGGCATTGCCTGTATTGATCATCAGGAAGCGCGGAGACGCCTTGGACAAGTGATCCCGGGTAACGAGAACCGGAGCCGCGCAAAACTGGTTCCGCGTAAAGATGCCCGCAACTCGAGCGCCCTCCTCCAGCGCCAACAAAACGAGATCACGACGCCCTGGCTTCTTGATGCCGGCCCGTGCGATACCGAGACGCAAACCTGCCACTGGATAAAATTCCGGCAAGGGACCTAATCCAACCGCCATTTCACTCTCCTCAAATGCAAAAAACGCCCGCTATTCCGGTCCACCCTTTGGCAGTTCCGATACAGCGGACGTTACTGTCAATCAGCCCGCCAACAAAGGCGAGTCATTCAAACGCGTCTATCAGGCCATGCGGCCATGACACTGTTTATACTTCTTGCCGGAACCGCAAGGGCAGGGTTCGTTACGGCCAACCTTGCGCTCGTTGCGCACGTAAGTTTCAGGCTGCGGCGTCTCGGAACCAGCCCGCGGGTTCTCACCGGCCTCGCCCGCATTTTCTGCAGTTGCGCTGGTCTGCTCGTGACGCAGCTTGGCTGCTGCCATCTGGCGCTCCAGCTCTTCACGACGCTTGCGCTCGACTTCCGCCATCTCGTCTTGGCTCTGGACTCGCACGTGACAAAGGATCCGGGTGACATCCCGCTTCATGGCATCGAGCATGTTCTCGAACAGGGCAAACGCCTCGCGCTTGTATTCCTGCTTCGGGTTCTTCTGAGCGTAGCCGCGAAGATGGATACCGCGACGCAGATGATCCATGTTCGACAAGTGCTCTTTCCAGAGGGTATCCAACACCTGGAGGAAGACCTGCTTCTCGAAGTTACGCATGGGCTCGGCGCCGGCGATTTCCTCTTTTTCTTTATAGGTCTTGACGATCTCCTCAAGGATTCGCTTACGCAGCCGCTCTTCGTACAGTTTGTTATCTTCGTCCAACCAGGTCTGTATCGGTAGCTCGATGGCCATTTCCGATTGCAGCTGCGCTTCAAGGCCGGCGACATCCCATTGCTCGGACATGCTCTGGGGCGGGATGTACTCGCTGATTACCGTATCGACCACGTCCGCTCGTACGGTGTCCACCAGCTCACTGATGTCGTTGGACGACATGATTTCATTACGCTGCTCGTAGATCACCGTACGCTGGTCATTGGCAACGTCATCGTACTCGAGAAGCGTCTTACGCATGTCGAAGTTTCGGCCTTCGACCTTGCGCTGGGACTTTTCGATGGCATTAGTGACCATACGATGTTCGATGGCCTCACCCTTCTTCATGCCCATCGCCTGCATAATGTTCTTCACCCGATCCGGGGCGAAGATACGCATCAGGTTATCTTCCAGCGACAGGAAGAAGCGGGATGACCCCGGATCGCCCTGGCGGCCCGCGCGGCCACGAAGCTGGTTGTCGATCCGGCGGGACTCGTGACGTTCGGTGCCGATGATATGCAAACCGCCGGCTTCCAGCACCTTGTTATGGGTTTCGGTCCATTCTGCCTTGATCCGGGCGACCTGCTCTTCGGTCGCATCCTCAAGCTGGGCAACTTCTTCTTCCCAATTACCGCCGAGCACGATATCGGTACCCCGGCCCGCCATGTTGGTGGCGATGGTAACCGCCCCAGGCCGACCAGCCTGTGCGATGATGTGCGCTTCCCTCTCGTGCTGCTTCGCGTTCAACACGTTATGGTCGATTTTCGCCTTACGTAGCAGCATGGACAGCAGCTCGGAGGCCTCGATAGAGCCCGTACCCACCAGTACCGGACGGCCCTCGCTGGTCACATCCTTGATTTCGTCAATTATGGCCTGGAATTTCTCTTCCTGGGTGAGATACACCAAGTCGTTGTAGTCGATACGCTGGATCGGCCGATTGGGCGGGATCACCACCACGTCCAGGCCGTAAATCTGACGGAATTCGAAGGCTTCGGTATCGGCCGTCCCGGTCATCCCGGCCAGCTTGTTGTAGAGACGGAAATAGTTCTGGAAGGTGGTGGACGCCAGCGTCTGGCTTTCCGCCTGAATCTTGACGCCTTCCTTCGCCTCGATGGCCTGGTGCAAGCCCTCGCTCCAGCGCCGACCGGGCATGGTACGTCCGGTGTGTTCATCGACGATGACCACCTGACCACCCTGGACGATATAGTCCACGTCCCGCTGGAACAGGTGATGAGCACGCAGGGCCGAATGCACGTGGTGCAGCAGACTGAGGTTGGTAGCGGAGTACAGGCTGTCGCCCTCCTCCAGTAGCCCCTTGTCGATCAACAGTTGTTCTACCTTTTCGTGACCACCTTCTGTCAATTCCACCTGACGGCTTTTCTCGTCAACGGTGAAATCGCCAGTCGGCTCGCCTTCTTCTAGAACTTCACCTTTTTCCAGATTCGGCACCAGGGTATTGACGGCCTGATAGAGCTTCGAGCTATCTTCGGCGGCGCCGGAAATAATCAGCGGGGTTCGGGCTTCGTCGATCAGGATGGAGTCTACTTCGTCGACGATGGCATAGTTCAGCCCGCGCTGGACTTTGTCCGCCGTGCTGAAAGCCATGTTATCGCGCAGATAGTCGAAGCCGAATTCGTTGTTGGTACCGTAAGTGATGTCCGCGGCATAGGCATCGCGCTTGGACTGACCATCCTGGCCAGACATGATGACGCCGACCTGCATACCCAGGAACCGGTAGACCTGCCCCATCCACTCGGCATCCCGACTGGCCAGGTAGTCGTTCACGGTTACGACGTGGACACCTTCGCCCGGCAAGGCGTTGAGATAAACGGACGCGGTAGCCACCAGGGTCTTACCCTCACCGGTCTTCATCTCCGCGATGTGGCCTTCGTGCAGGGTGATGCCACCAATCAGTTGGACATCGAAGTGGCGCATGCCCAGCACCCGCCTGGCGGCTTCCCGTACCGTCGCGAAAGCTTCCGGTAGCAGCTGATCCAGATGCTCACCCTCATCCAGCCGACGGCGGAACTCCGCCGTCTTGCCCTGAAGCTCGCTGTCCGACAGCCCGCCGAACGCCTCCTCCAACTCATTGATGCGCGAAACCGTCTTGCGCATGCGCTTGATTTCGCGAGCATTCTTACTGCCGAATATTTTCGTTGCGAGGTTCGTGAACATAGACCACTGCTTCTTTAATTAACGAAATGCACCTCATGGCCCGGTCCGGCCATGGACGCCTGCATACTTGGGGAGCCTAACCATCCACTCCGCAGGACGGCTACTGCGAAAGGCACGATGGGACATGGGGAGCCATCCCGGACATGCCTTGCCGAGACGGCATTCTAACCTTATTTCTTTTGAGGGCGAAAGGCACGGCCTTGCCATGGCGTATTGCACCACATCGCGAACGTTACCGGCGGGCTATCCTGACACAAAAAAGCCACTTTGGGAGACCCGAAGTGGCTTTATTTTGCCGGACAGTCAGCGGCTGGCACGCTGGATGTAGTCCTCCGGGTTCTGACTCTTACCGTTGCGGCGGACCTCAAAATGGACGTGTGGTCCGGTCGAGCGCCCCGTACTTCCCATCAGTGCAACGACCTGCCCCTTCTGGACGACGTCTCCAACCGAAACCTTGACCGTTTTACAGTGGCCATACCGGGTCACCAAACCGTCGCCGTGGTCGATTTCCACCAGGTTTCCATAACCGTAGCGGTCACCAGCGAAGGTGACGACCCCGGCGGCGACGGCAATAATGTCGCTCCCCTCTTTGCCGGCCAGGTCGACGCCATCGTGCCAGGTACGCTTGCCGGTGAATGGATCAGAGCGATACCCATAGCGAGAAGACAGCCAGCCCCAGGTAATCGGGCGACCGGCTACGAAACGCTCGTCCTCCAGGCGGGCCCGGGAAATCAGTTGATCCAGCAGGCGCAGTTGCTGCTCGCGATTGCTTATGCGCTCCTCGAGCTGATCGATCATCGCGGTCAGCTCAGGCGTGGTAAAGGATTCGCCCATCGTGCCTTGCTCGGGACCACCGACAGCCGG
This sequence comes from Marinobacter nanhaiticus D15-8W, assembly GCF_036511935.1. Classification (NCBI taxonomy): domain Bacteria; kingdom Pseudomonadati; phylum Pseudomonadota; class Gammaproteobacteria; order Pseudomonadales; family Marinobacteraceae; genus Marinobacter; species Marinobacter nanhaiticus. The sequence goes on from NZ_AP028878.1 coordinate 4,068,357, forward strand.
CGTCTGGTCAAAATCGAACTCGCCGTTATCCAGGCGCGCCGACTCCACCAGTCGCTGCCCCAAGGCATCCAGACGTAACAGGCGCCCCTGCATCTGCCCCAGGCGTAATGTCAACGCATCCACCTGCTGACCGGTGGTTTGCCGCAGGTCACGCACGCGCGATTCCTGCTCCAGCAAACGCGCCTCCCAGCTGTTGACCAGCGAGGACGTCGCACCATAAGCCAGCGGCTCCGGCTCCACGACACCAAGACGGTAACCCGCCCAGCCGGCGCCAGCGACGATGCCCGCGAGAACCAGCAATAGGCTCACCACCAACGGCAGGTTGAGGCGAAACGAGCGAGATTGCCCCGCGCTCTTGCTGACAAAGATAATGTTCATAGTCTGCATTCACTTACGAAGAAGCTTTTCGAACATCCAGGCGAAAAACCACTTATCACGACCGGCCCGCCGGGCAAGATCCATTGCCGATTGCAGGAGTAGAGGGCGTACAATGGACTTCATCGCCCTGCGCTTTTCACAACGTGACCACCTGATAGACCCATTACGAATGAATCGATCGTTGCCTCACCAATAGTTGATACGGCTTTAATCGACGCCGACCGTCGAATCACTCGAGCTGGACAGGCACCGATCCGAAAAGGTAAAACAAGTGTAATGTAGGCGACATCCACAAACCGTGCCAAATGGTAACCAATCGTAACCGGTACCGTCGAGCTATATCCTCTTGGTGAACATAGCGACTATAGACCACATGTCGCGGACAAAAGCATGAAACGAAAGACTAACCTGACCCTGGAACCCACCGACTCGCGGCTCGAGCCCAACCTGCGCCGGCTATTGGCCAATGCGGAAATCCACCGCAGGGCCGAGAAGACTGTGCTCGCCGCAGTACCGGAGAATCTTCGGGCTCACTGCCGATTCCTGAGCTACCACAATGGCGATCTTGCGATCTCGGCCGATGGCAGCGTTGTGGCCAGTCAAGTCCGTATGCGACAGCGAGAGATACTCGAACAATTGAGAAAGGCGCCGGACTTCCAGTATGCCTGGCGGCTGAAGGTCAAGGTCGCTCCCCCCAGGCCCAAGGAAAAACCAGCTGTAAAGAAGGAACCACTCAGTAACGAAAATGCCCGACTCCTGAAGCAGGAAGCCGGGCACACGAAGGACGAAGGTTTACGCGAAGTTCTCGAAAAACTGTCCCGTCACGTCAGGAACTGAGCATCCTCTCTCAGGCCTGAGATGCCAGAACGGGCTTGAGGTACGAAATGGGTGCCGTGGCCTCATCCTCAAAGGTCACGACTTCCCATGCATCCTCTTCAGCCCGCAGTTTGCGCAGCAGCTTGTTGTTCAGGTCATGGCCCGACTTCAGCCCGCGGAACTCGCCGATCAGGCTATTGCCCAGCAGGTACAGGTCGCCGATGGCGTCCAGCACCTTGTGCTTGACGAATTCATCGTCATAGCGCAGACCGTCTTCGTTCAGGATTTTGTAATCATCAACGACGATGGCATTGTCTACACTGCCGCCCAGCGCCAGATTCATGGAGCGCAACTTCTCGATATCCCGCATGAATCCAAAGGTGCGCGCACGACTGACTTCCTTCACGAATGAAGTTGAAGAGAAGTCGACCGTCGCGTTCTGCGCACGGCCCTTGAAGACCGGGTGGTCAAAATCGATACCAAAGCTCACCTTGAATCCCTCGAACGGCAGGAAGGTGGCCTTCTTGTCGTCTTCCTCGACAGTAACTTCGCGCTTGATACGAATGAACCGTTTGGGCGCATCCTGCTCGGCAATGCCCGCCGATTGCAGGAGGAAAACGAAAGGACCAGCACTACCGTCCATGATGGGAACTTCAGCCGCGCTCAGTTCGACGTAGCAGTTATCGATACCCAAACCAGCCATGGCCGACAGCAGGTGTTCGATGGTTGCTACACGGACACCGTTCTTGACCAGTGTCGTGGACAGCATGGTTTCGCCGACGTTCTCAGCGCACGCCTTGATCTCGACGACCGGATCCAGATCGGTTCGACGAAACACTATCCCTGTCTCGACCGGCGCAGGCTTGAGCGTCAGATAGACTTTCTCACCCGAGTGCAAACCGACCCCGGTCGCACGGATGGTGTTTTTGAGCGTACGTTGCTTGATCATCGTACAAAAATCCGTCACAAAAGTTAGATATCATTCGGGCAAAAAACTGCACGAAGCTTACCAGAAAGTAGCACTGAACACCATTTAACCAATCGGTAATTCCCGAAGGGTTACGGCTTTCGCCTTCCTAGTTTATTTCTATCTTATCCCGAATCCCTATTGAGACAGCTTATCAATCTGCCTGACGACGCAGGAATGCGGGAATATCGAGATAATCGACACTCTGCTCGTCACCATCACGCTCCTGGTCAATGGCCACGTTGCCATTGGCAACAGCGCGACGACGCAGGACCGCCGGGCGATCCAACTGGTGATAATCTGTCTTGCCATCCAGCGTCCGTGTGTTGTCCACCACCTTGGTCGGCTTTTCGCGCTCGCCGCCCAGGCCGGTGGCCACAACCGTGACCTTCAGTTCGTCGGTCATTTCCGGATCGATAACAGTGCCTACGACCACGGTGGCCGAATCGGATGCAAATTCGCGAACAATGTCGCCAACCTCGGAGAATTCGCCCAGGTTGAGATCCATGCCGGCTGTAATGTTGACCAGGATACCCTTCGCGCCCTGCAGGTTAATATCTTCCAGCAGCGGACTGCGAACTGCGGCCTCGGCGGCCTCGCGCGCACGGTTCTCGCCGGTAGCGCGGGCGGTGCCCATCATCGCCATGCCCATTTCGGACATCACGGTTTTCACATCGGCAAAGTCGACGTTGATCATGCCGTTGCGGGTGATCAGGTCGGCAATACCCTGAACCGCGCCCAGCAATACGTCGTTAGCGGCAGCGAAAGCGTCAAGAAGACTAGTCTTCTTACCCATCACTGCAAGCAGTTTTTCGTTAGGAATCGTAATCAGCGAGTCGACGCTGTCTTCCAAATCCTTCAGACCGGATTCGGCGACAGACATTCGCTTGCCACCTTCAAAATTAAACGGCTTGGTAACCACGGCAACGGTCAGGATGCCCAACTCACGCGCCACTTCGGCCACGATCGGCGCTGCACCAGTACCGGTACCGCCGCCCATGCCGGCCGTAATGAATACCATATCCGCACCCTGTAGGGCCTCGGCGATGCGATCACGATCTTCCAGCGCCGCCTGGCGACCGACTTCCGGGTTAGCACCCGCACCCAGCCCCTTGGTAATGTTGCCACCGAGCTGGATGACCTGCTTGGCCCCCATATCGGTCAACGCCTGGGCATCTGTATTGGCGCAGATGAAATCCACACCTTCGATGTCGCTGGTCAGCATGTGACGCACGGCGTTACCGCCACCGCCGCCAACACCTATAACTTTTATTACGGCATTTTGTTGCACGTTATCAACAAGTTCGAACATTTCCCCTACTCCTTCGTAATAGATTCCGACCTTTTGGTGGTCGATATTTTTTCGAGATACCTTCGTTTTACCGGCAAGGCCGGCGGTGCCGCAGTTTTACCGGTTCTCAGAAATTGCCTGTGAACCAGTTCTTCATGCGCTCGAACAGCGAAGGGGCATCCTCACTGCGGAGCACAGGTCCCTTACCAAGATCCATCTGGCGGAACCCGTAAATCAGCAACCCGACCCCTGTGGCATAGATCGGATTGTTGACTACGTCTTTCATGCCGGACACGGACTGCGGCGAAGCCAGCCGCACCGGCATATGGAAGATCTCCTCGGCCAGCTCCACGACGCCTTCCATCGTGGACGAACCACCGGTGATCACTACGCCCGCGGGGATAAGATCCTCGAATCCCGAGCGGCGCAACTCAGTCTGCACCAGGGTAAAGAGCTCCTCGTAGCGAGGCTCAACCACCTCCGCCAAGGCCTGGCGGGACAGGTCGCGCGGCGCGCGCTCACCGACACTGGGGACCTTGATGGTCTCGTCAGCGCCCGCCAGTTGAGTCAACGCGCAGGCATACTTGATCTTGATTTCCTCGGCATTCTGCGTGGGTGTGCGCAGCGCCATGGCAATATCGTTGGTGACCTGGTCGCCGGCAATGGGAATGACCGCCGTATGCCGGATGGCACCACCGGTGAACACCGCGATGTCGGTCGTTCCGCCACCGATATCGACGACACAGACGCCCAACTCCTTCTCATCCTCGGTCAGCACCGCATAGCTTGAAGCCAACTGCTCGAGAATGACGTCATCCACTTCCAACCCGCAGCGGCGCACGCACTTCTCGATGTTCTGTGCGGCGTTCACGGCGCAGGTCACCAGATGCACCTTGGCTTCCAGCCGCACCCCGGACATGCCCAGGGGCTCCTTTATGCCCTCCTGATTATCGATGACGAATTCCTGCGGCAGGATGTGCAGCACTTTCTGGTCAGCCGGGATCGCTACCGCCTGGGCAGCATCAATCACCCGGTCGATGTCCGCCTGCGTGACCTCCCGGTCACGAATGGCCACGATGCCGTGGGAGTTGAGGCTGCGGATATGGCTGCCGGCAATGCCGGCATACACGGAATGGATGCGGCAGCCGGCCATCAGCTCCGCTTCCTCCACTGCGCGCTGGATGGCATGCACCGTGGTCTCGATGTTCACCACGACACCGCGCTTGAGCCCCCGTGACGGGTGCGAGCCGATGCCGACAATCTCGATGGTGCCGTCCAGTTTGCGCTTGCCGACAATGGCCACCACTTTCGAGGTGCCAATATCCAGGCCGACAATCATGTTTTCCGTTTCAACCCCTGACATGTGCTTCACCAGATGAATGGTCTATGAATTTTTCTCAGGCGCTTTCTCAAGCGTCTTCCAGCGCACCGCCACGCCGTTGGTATACCGCGCGTCGATGAGTTCCACTTCGTCCGCTCGCGCGGCCAGGCGCTGTTGGTAAACGGTCAGGAATCGCTCGAACCGGCTTTCCACCTGATCCCGACCCAACGCCACTTCGATGCCATTACCCATGCGTAGCGTCCAGGCTCCGCGCTTTTCAAGGGCTAGCCCGGCAAAGCCGATGCCCTGTTCGTGCAACTCGTTAGCCATGGAGCGGGCCAGCACCAGTACCTCTTCCACCCGGTCATTAGGCCCGGCAAGCCGCGGCAAGGCGCCTGCGGCTTCCGGGTTGACCGGCTCGAAGACGTGTCCGGAGCGGCCAATAACCTGGCGATCGTTCCAGTAAGCCAGAGGACGCTCCTCGCGGATTTCCACCGCCAGGCGGTCGGGCCAGACCCGGCGCACGGCAGCCGACTCGACCCACGGCTCACGCTCCACCAGGCGCTTGACGTCTTCGAGGTCCGTTGCAAAGAAGCTGCGGCCGATCAGACTGCGCAGATCTGCGTCCAGCTTGTCTCGATTCAATCCGTTGAATTCGCCTTTGATTTCGACATCGGCAATCTGCCGATCCAGCGCGTTCAGCGCCGCGCCCGTCGCCCAGGGCACCAATCCAGCCAGGATCAGCACACCGGCACCCAATGACAACTGCAGCCACGGCAGACCAGCCAGCCACCCCAGGACGACACGTAGCGGGTTGAATGGCGTCCGCTCCGGTCCTGCGGTCGTGGCGCCGCGGCGCCGCGGGGGTTCCGGCGGCTGGCGCATGCGCAGGTGCATCAGGTCAAGCATGAGCGCTCTCCAGAGTGTCGGCGAGGATACGGACGACCAGTTCCTCGAAACTCAGACCGGCGGCTCGGGCCGCCATCGGCACCAGGCTGTGGTCAGTCATTCCCGGCACGGTATTCACTTCCAGCAGCCAGAATTCGCCATTGGCGTCCTGCATGATGTCGACACGTCCCCACGTGCGGCACCCCACGGCCCGGAAGGCCTCCAGCGCCAACTCCTGCAGCCGCAGCTCATCGTCAGGTGCCAGGCCGCATGGGACCCGGTACTTGGTGTCGTTGCTCAGGTACTTGGCGTCGTAGTCGTAGAAGACGTGATCTGTACTAAGACCGATCGCCGGCAACGCATGCCCCTGGAGCAGGCTCACGGTGAACTCCGGCCCTTCGATCCATTCCTCCACCAGCACGATTGGATCGTGCTGGCTGGCCACCTGGTAGGCTTCGACGAGTTCGTCCCGGGTATTGACCTTGCGGATTCCGATACTGGAACCTTCCCGGGACGGCTTGACGCTCAGGGGCGTGCGCATGGCCGCCAGGATCTCATCGGCATCGTCGGCAGCTGCCATGGTGCGGAACTTCGGCGTCGGCAGACCGCGTCCCTCAAAGACGTACTTGGTGCGCAACTTGTCCATCGCCAGCGCCGACGCCAGCACCTCGCTGCCGGTGTAAGGAATATCGGCTTCGGACAGGATCGCCTGGATCGTGCCGTCTTCCCCGCCACGACCATGCAATGCGATGAATGCCCGATCAAACTCGTGATTCTCGACGACAGATAGCAGGCTGCCCTGGACGTCCACACCATGGGCATCCACACCCGCGGCTATCAGCGCGTTGAGTACCGCCTCGCCACTTTTGAGAGAGACTGCGCGCTCGGCCGAATCGCCGCCCATCAGGACCGCAACGCGTCCGAAGGCCCGGATCATGTCCGGCTCTGCACGGTAGTTCGTGACTGTCATGACGCACCTCCGGATTTGAGACCCGAGGCTGCGAGCCGTGCCGCCAGACCACCGATGTCACCCGCACCCTGGGTAAACAGCACGTCGCCATCGCGCAGCGTGGTCGTCAGCAGGTGTTCGACTTCGCTCTCGTCCTCGACAAAGATCGGTTCGACATCCCCGCGCTGACGGATACTGCGACACAAGGCGCGACCATCAGCGCCGGGAATCGCCGGCTCGCCCGCCGCGTAGACATCCATGAGCAGCAGCGCATCCACATCGGACAGGACCTTGACGAAATCCTCGTAGAGGTCCCGCGTACGGCTGTAGCGATGCGGCTGGTAGAGCATCACCAGCCGACGCTCAGGCCAGGCTTCCCGGGCTGCGCGGATCACCGCGCCCACTTCCGTCGGGTGATGACCGTAATCGTCGACCAGGGTCACAGTGCCCTTATCAATCGGATAATCGCCGTAGACCTGGAAGCGACGCCCCACACCGGCAAAGCCGGCCAGCCCACGTGTAATGGCGTCATCGTCCACGCCTTCATCGGTGGCAACGGCGATTGCCGCCAGCGCGTTGAGCACATTATGGCGGCCCGGCATGCGCAGGGAGACCTTGAGGTCGGCGCGATCACCCGGCCGTTTGACGGTGAAGTGGGTTCGCAGCCCATCAGATTGGATATCCACCGCACGATAGTCCGCTTCGGGATCGTCGATGCCATAGGTGATGATCGCCCGGGAAATCCGTGGTGTTATCTCACGCACATAGTCGTCGTCGCTGCACATCACGGCGACGCCGTAAAACGGCAGGTTGTGCAGGAAGTCGACGAAGGTCTGCTTCAACCGCTCCAAATCGCCACCATAGGTGTGCATGTGATCCGCTTCGATGTTGGTCACCACCGAGATCACCGGTGTCAGGTGCAGGAAGGAGGCATCGCTCTCATCCGCCTCGGCCACCAGGTAGCGCGAGCCGCCCAACTGGGCATTGGTTCCGGCGCTGTTAAGCCGGCCACCGATAACGAACGTGGGATCCAGACCTGCCTCGCCCAACACGGACGCGATCAGGCTGGTCGTGGTGGTCTTGCCATGAGTGCCGGCGACGGCTATACCGTGGCGGTAGCGCATGATCTCCGCCAGCATTTCCGCACGCGGCACGATCGGTACCCGGCGCTCACGGGCCGCGGCCACTTCCGGATTCTCCGATTTCACCGCAGTGGAAACGACCACAACATCCGCATCGGCACTGTTCTCTTCGCGATGCCCGATAAAGATCTGCACGCCAAGACCTTCGAGGCGATCAGTCACAGCACCCTGTTTGATGTCGGACCCGGAGACCTCGTAACCCTGGTTATGCAGCACTTCGGCAATACCGCACATGCCGGCGCCACCGATGCCGACAAAATGGATCCGGCGGATCCGGCGCATCTCAGGCACCTGAAATACCAACGGCGGATTCGTTGTTTCACCCATGCGCCGCCTCCAGACAATAATTCACAACTCGCTCCGTAGCATCGGTACGGGCCAGCGAACGAGCCGCATCGGCCAGCGCCACAACCTTGTCGCGATCACTGGTCAATGTGCTCAGCGCCTCGGCCAGCACCTCTTCAGTCAGTTTGTTCTGAGGGATGAGAATGGCAGCGCCGGCCTTGACCATCTGCTGTCCATTCAATGTTTGGTGATCATCCACCGCATGCGGGAACGGTACCAGGATCGCGCCCAGCCCCACCGCACAGAGTTCCGCAATCGTCAATGCGCCGGCCCGGCAGAGCACCACGTCGGCCCAACTATAGGCCGCGGCCATATCCTTGATGAACGGTTCCAGCTCCGCCTGCACACCGGCTTCCCGGTAATAGTCTTCGGTGTTTTCCAGATTCCGTGTTCCGCACTGGTGGCGTACGGTGGGCCGCTGTTCTTCCGGCAGCAAGGCCAGCGCCTTTGGCAGCACGGTATTGATCGCCTGGGCACCAAGGCTTCCACCGAGCACCAGCAGGCGCACAGGACCCTCGCGACCGACCATACGCTGTTGCGGTTCGTCGATGTCCGCCAGGTCACTGCGCACCGGATTACCGGTATAGCGGGTCACCACCCGGCTTCCGAAACTGCCCGGAAACGCTTCCATAACCGTTTTGGCAAACTTCGCCAGGATCCGGTTGGTCATCCCGGCAATGGCATTTTGTTCGTGCACCAGCAGGGGTGTCCGCGTCATCCAGGCGGCAACTCCACCAGGGCCAGTCACAAACCCGCCCATTCCAATGACACAGTGCGGCCGGATCTCGCGGACGACTTCCAGCGCTTGCTTGAGCGCCCGTGCCAAGCGGAACGGCGCCATGAGCAATGCCAACTGTCCCTTGCCCCGCAGGCCGGACACGGAGATCGTCGACAGCGGGATATCTGTTTCGCCGATCAGCCGTTCTTCCATGCCACCGCGGGACCCCAGCCAGAAGACCTCGTGGCCGCACTCCTGCAACCTACGGGCTGTCGCCAGGGCCGGAAAGACGTGACCACCGGTGCCGCCAGCCATAATAAGGAAGCGCTTAGTCGTCATACCGCGCGCCTCCTTTCGGTTTGCGCCCGTTGCCTTTGTCACGGTCGGCCTGTTCGAGCCGATCAAGGCGCTCCATTTCGATACGAGCCAAAACGCCGATGCAGACACAGGTGGCCAGCAGGCTGCTGCCGCCATAACTTACCAACGGCAGGGTCAGCCCCTTAGTCGGCAGGAGGCCGGTGTTAACCGCCATATTGATGACCGCCTGCAAACCAATAAGCAGGGTCAGGCCATAGCCGAAGCAGGAGGCAAACGGCATCTTCGCCTCTTCGGCGCGCCGGGAGATGACCAGCCCCACCCAAACCAGCAGACCAAACAGGACCAGTACCGCCAGCGATCCGATCAAACCGAACTCCTCAGCGATAATGGCGAAGATGAAGTCGGTATGGGCTTCCGGCAGGTAGAACAGCTTCTGGATCGAATTACCGAGTCCCACACCCGTCCATTCGCCGCGACCAAACGCGATCAAAGACTGTGTGAGCTGGTAGCCGGTATCGAACTGGTCCTGCCACGGATCGAGGTAGGACACCACCCGCTTTAGCCGGTAAGGCTGGAACACCACAAGCGCCGCCCCCATTGCCACGCAGACCGCGATCAGAGGCAGGAAACGGCTCAGCCGCACACCACTCAGGAAAATCATGCCCAGGGCCGAAGCCATAAGGACAACCGTTGCGCCGAAGTCGGGCTCGATAACCAACAGCACCGAGGCAAAGGCCAACACGATGACCGGCTTCAGGAAGCCCAGCCATGTGTTCACCAACTCGTCCCGACGACGTACCACATAGCCAGCGAGGTAAGCAATCAGGCAGATCTTGGCCACCTCGGAAACCTGGACGTTAAACAGCCCCAGGGGGATCCAACGAGTGGAGCCGTTGACAGTACGGCCCAGCGGCGTCAGCACCAACGCCAGAATCAGGAGCCCCACCCCCAGCAACAACCAGCCACTGCGCTCCCACCAGCTCAGGGGTACGTTGGCCACCATCAGTGCAACGCCAATACCCAGCAAGGCGTAAACAAGTTGTCGGGCCATATAGTAGTAGGCGCTATTCATGTTCAGTGCCGCGGTATCCATAGACGCGGACCCAATCATGACGACACCGACCAGCAGCAGCGTGACCGAGCTGAAGATCAACAATGACAGTGGCGGGATACCACGCTGTTCAGGCGCAGACGTCAAATGCAGGGAGAAGCTCATGACAACGCCTCCACCTGCTCGACGAAAGCCGCGCCGCGGGCTTCGTAGTTGGTAAACATGTCCAGGCTGGCACAAGCTGGCGACAGCAGAACCCGGTCACCGGCATGAGCCTCGCGAGCCGCAGTTTCAACTGCCGCCGGCAGATCCTTTACACGCGATACCACGACCTGGTCTGTCAGGGTCTCTTCCAGGCGGGCGGCGTCCTTACCAAACACCACCACATGGCGACAGGTACGGCGCACGACATCCCGCAACGGTGCAAAGTCCGCGCCTTTACCGTCGCCACCCGCGATCAACACGAGTTGACCGACGGTCGGTTTGAGACTATCCAGGGCTGCGACCGTGGCACCCACGTTCGTGCCCTTGGAATCGTCGATGTATTCAACGCCATTCACGGTACGTACGAACTGACACCGGTGCGGCAAGCCCTCGAAGCGACGGGCGACATCGAGCATGGTGTTCATGGGCAGACCCACACAGTCTCCCAGGGCCAGTGCAGCCATGATATTGAGCAGGTTGTGGAGACCGATCAGCTTGAGCTCATCTGTGCGAATCAGGTTGTCGAAACCATAGGTGATCCACAGCTGCCCCCCATCCTCACGAAGGCTGAACGTACCGGGATTTATCCGGTGCTGGCCATAACAGCGGAAGCTCAGGTTGTCCCGGGCCATGGGCTGGCTCAGGGCGTCGTCGAGATTGATCACCGCTTTCCTGCAGCCGTTATAGATGCGCTGCTTGGCCTGGAAGTACGACATCTTCGTGGGATAGCGATCCATATGATCATCAGTGACATTGAGGATGGTTGCCGCCTCCGCACCCAGCGCTTCGGTCGTTTCCAGCTGAAAGCTGGAGAGCTCCAGCACATAGAGTTCGATGCTCTCATCAAGCAGGTCCAGCGCAGGTGTGCCGATATTGCCACCCACCGCAACCCGAACGTCGGCGGCTTTGGCCATTTCGCCAACCAGCGTCGTAACGGTGGTCTTGCCGTTGGAACCGGTGATGGCCACGATCGGTGCGTTGGCGGCCTGGCTGAACAGGTCGATATCGCCGCGTATCCAGGCACCCTGCTCCCTTGCATGGGCAATCGCCGGCGTTTCGATGCTGATGCCGGGGCTGACGACCAACTCGTTGAAGCCGGCAAAATAATCCGCATTAAATTCGCCGCACTGTACCGCCACATCAGGAAACTGCGCGCGCAATTCGTCCAGCCCGGGCGGGTTTGCGCGTGAATCGGCCACGGCAACAGACCGCCCCTGCTTTTGCAGGTAGCGCACGCAGGAGAGCCCGGTCTTACCGAGCCCGACTACCAGTGTGCGACGATCTGACGTAATGACGCTCATCAGTATCCCAACCGCCTCAACGGATCTTCAGCGACGCCAGCCCAACGAGGACCAGCACCACGGTTACGACCCAGAACCGCACGATCACGCGCGGCTCGGGCCAGCCTTTCAATTCAAAATGATGATGCAGGGGTGCCATGCGGAAAATCCGGCGTCCGGTCAGGCGGAACGAGGCCACCTGCAGGATCACCGATATGGTTTCCATCACGAATACACCGCCCATGATAAACAGCACGATCTCCTGCCTGACGATAACGGCAACCACCCCCAACGCCGCGCCCAGCGCTAGCGCGCCCACATCGCCCATAAAGACCTGGGCGGGATAGGTGTTGAACCAGAGAAAACCCAGGCCTGCGCCAACCAACGCGCCGCAGAACACTATCAGCTCGCCGCTGCCCGGCAGGTGCGGGATCAACAGATACTCAGCGAACTGGGCGTGGCCCGAGAGATAACAGAAGATCGCCAGCGCGGCAGCCACCATCACGGTGGGCATGATCGCCAGGCCGTCCAGCCCATCGGTCAGGTTCACCGCATTGCTACTACCCACAATGACGAAGTAGGACAGCAGGATAAAAATGATTGGCCCCATCTCCAGACTGACGTTCTTGAAGAACGGCAGGAATAGGGATGTCTCCTGCGGCAGGCTGGAGGAATAGAACAGTGCGACAGCCGCGCCGGCACCGATCACCGACTGCCAAAAGTACTTCCAGCGCGCAGGCAGCCCTCGGGGATTACGTTCAACCACCTTGCGGTAGTCGTCGACCCAGCCGATGGCGCCGAAGAACAGGGTGACCAGCAGGGTGATCCAAACGTAGCGGTTAGTTAGATCCGCCCAGAGCAACGTGCTGACGGCGATTGCCACCAGGATCAGCGAGCCACCCATGGTCGGCGTGCCCGCCTTGCTCAGGTGAGTCTGCGGCCCATCGTCGCGCACGGCCTGGCCAATCTGGTACTGCCCCAGCTTACGGATCATATAGGGACCGATAATCAACGAGATAACCAGCGCGGTGAGCACGCCGAGAATGCCGCGCAGGGTGAGGTAGCGAAATACCGTCAACTCATCGAAATACTGTGACAGGAGGTCTGCAAGCCAGAGCAACATCAGTTATTCACCTTATCAATCAATGCTCTGACCACGAGATCCATGGCAGAACTACGGGAACCCTTGACCATAATCGTCATCGGCGGCGTGCTGTGCGCCAACAGCCAGTCCGCGGCTGCTTCATGAGATGCGAATTGTTGCGCGCCGGCCCCGAAGCCCCGGACGTAGCCTTCCGTACCAGGACCCACGACCAGCAGGTGGGCGATGCCCAAGCGGGCGGCCAGATGGCCAATCTCTTCATGCAGGCGCTCGGCATCCGGCCCAAGCTCGGCCATGCGCCCCAGTACGGCAGCGCCGGTTCCACCCTGCTCCGCCAAGTGTTGCAAGGCGGCCTTCATGGATGTCGGATTGGCGTTGTAGCTATCGTCGACGATATTGACGCCGGACTGTAACGCAATCTTCTCCAGCCGACCTTTAACGGGTTTTAATTCATCCAGCCCCTCGACGATCGATTCGTCGCGCGCACCCAGGGCACGGGTTGCGGCAATGGCCATCAGGGCGTTAAGCAGGTTGTGCTTGCCAGGCAGGTTCAGGCGAATCTGTTGGCTCCAGCCGGTTGGCCCGACAGCATCGAATACCGTCTGGCCATTTTCTGAGCGAACATTACGATAGTGATAATCAGCATCACCCGCGGCGTCGGCACTAACGGTCAGAACGCGACGCTGCCCAGCCCGGGCCCGCCAGACCGGACAGGCTGGATCATCGCCGTTGAGGACCACCACCCCGTCGCTCGCGACGCCATCAATGATTTCCCCTTTGGCCTCGACAATATTTTCGTAACTGCCGAACCCTTCGAGATGCGCTTCTCCGGCATTGGTGAGGACGGCAACCTCAGGTCGTGCCAGGTTGACGGTATAGGCAATCTCGCCCACCCCGCTGGCCCCCATTTCAATTATCGCGTAGCGGTGCGCGGGCTCCAGGCAGAACAGGGTCAGTGGCACGCCAATATGGTTGTTGAGGTTGCCCCGGGTCGCCAGTGTGTCCCCTTCCTGTCGCAGGATGGCAGCCAACATCTCTTTGACGGTGGTCTTTCCACTGCTACCCGTCACGCCTACACAACGGGCCGGACTCGCCAACCGATTGCCGAGCGCCAGGCAGCCCAATGCTTTCAGGGTATCTTCCACCTTGAGCTGTGGCGCTGCGACACCATCCTGGATCTCATCCACCACCGCGGCGACGGCTCCGGCGTCGATGGCCTGTTGCACATACGCATTGCCATCGAACTGTTCGCCCCGTAACGCGACAAAGAGATCGCCGGGCTGGATCGTGCGCGTATCGGTAGAGACACCGGTGTAGGTCAAGGCCGACGCCATGGGCGCGGCACCGGTCATTTCCGCGGCGTCGCGCAGGGTAAATGGCTGCATCATCGCTCACCCTCCCTGTCAACCAGCGCTTGGCGCACTACGCCGGCATCGCTGAAATCAAAACGCTCGCCACGAATTTCCTGGTACGTTTCATGACCCTTGCCCGCCACCAGGACCACGTCCCCCGGTGCCGCTTCGAAAACAGCCTGACGAATAGCGGCTTCACGGTCGTGGACGACTTGGGCGACCTCCGGCCGGGAAAAACCGGTCATGATCTGATCGACAATAGCGCCCGGTTCCTCGCTCCGCGGATTGTCATCGGTAACCACAACCCGATCGGCAAGCTTCTCCGCAATGGTGGCCATCTCGGGACGCTTTCCCGAATCCCGGTCGCCGCCGCAGCCAAAGACACACCAAAGCCGCCCTTCGACATGAGGTTTCAGCGCTTCCAGGGCATTACTCAGTGCGTCCGGGGTGTGGGCATAATCCACCACGACGCTCACACCGGAGGCCCCTGCGAATCGTTCCAGACGCCCCGGGGGCGGTATAAGCCGACGGGCTCCAGCCTGGACGTCATCGATCGACACCCCCAACTGCAGCGCGGCAGCCATGGCCGCCAGCAGGTTGCTGATGTTGAAGCTGCCCATCAGCGGGGCAGAAACGTCAATCAGCCCCCACTTACCGTCGAACTGGGCATCGAACCCGTCGGCGTGGGTACGCAGGCTCTTCAACCAGAGTTCTGTCTGCGGCTCATGAAGGCTGTAGCGGATGCGGTCGCACTCGCCCTCCAGTTGGTCATAGAGCTGACGGCCGAACGGATCATCGAAGTTGATAACCGCAAATTCCAGCCCATCACGGCGGAACAATAACTTCTTAGCCTCGCCATAGGCATCCATGGTGCCGTGGTAGTCCAGGTGGTCCCGGGTAAGATTGGTGAAAATCGCGCCGCGGATAGAGATGTCATCGACCCGCCCCTGATCCAGGGCATGGGAGGACACTTCCATCGCCACGGCCTTACCTCCGGAAACCCGGATTCGACGCAGCGCACGGTTGATCCGCACCACATCCGGCGTGGTGTGCGTCGACGCCGTCATCTGGCCACCGACGCCGTAACCAAGCGTACCGATGACGCCGCAGGTATGGCCGGCGAACGACAGCAACTGGCTCAGGTAATGGGTAACGGACGTCTTGCCGTTCGTACCTGTCACGCCAATCACGTCCATTTCGCTGGACGGCGAGCGGTAAAAACGGTCGGCAATCACACCCAGCTTTCGCTTGAGTTCGGGTACGCTGACGATCAGGGCGCCATGCTGCTCGTAGCATCCCTGGGCCTCAACGGTTTCCAGCAGGATGACCACCGCTCCCGCGGCAATAGCGTCTTCGATGTAGTGGTCTGCAGATGTACGTGCCCCGCTGACAGCCACGAAAACATCGCCCGGCTTGACCTCACGGCTATCGGTGGTCAAACCATGGAGAGCAACGTCGAATACGGAAGGCACATCGACGATATTGTTCAGCAATACGCTCAGGGATGACATACACATGGCTTACCCCCTCCCCCCAGAAGCGTGGTCGGGCTTGGAAGCCAGTTCACCGTCCGTACCAAGCTCGGGGCGGACATTAAGCAAACGGAGCGCGTCGCCCATCACCCGGGCAAACACCGGGGCTGCGACTTCGCCTCCATAGTATTCTCCACCCTGCGGGGCATCCACGGCTACCACGCAGACGATGCGGGGGTTATCGACGGGCGCCATGCCGGCAAACAGGGCCTTGTACTTGCTATCCTCATAACCACTGGCACCTACCAGGTGCACGGTACCGGTCTTGCCTCCAGCTTCGTAGATACCAACCTGCGCCCGCTTGCCCGTGCCTTCCTCGATTACCGCCTTGAGCATCTGGCGCACTTCAGCCGTTACCTGCTCGGACAAGATACGCTCGCCCTGAGGCGGCTCGGACCGCTTCATCAGGCTCAACGGGTAACGGACGCCGCCATTGGCCAGCACCATATAGGCTTGGGCCAGTTGCAAGGCGTTAACGCTCAGACCATAGCCGTAGGACAGTGCCGCGACCTCGACCGGACGCCAGCGTGGGTTTGCCGGAAGCACGCCCACCGCCTCACCGGGAAAGCCGATACCCGTAGCCTGCCCCAGACCGACCCGAAAGAACATGTCCCGAACCATATCGCCGCCCAGTTCGGCGGCAACCTTCGCCATGCCGACGTTGCTGGACTTGGAAATGATGCCGCTCAGGTTCAGGATCTTATGATTACTGGTGTCGCGAATCGTGTAACGTCCAAAACGCAGAAAACCGGGCGACGTATCGACCCGGGTTTCTGGCGTGAACTTCCCCGATTCCAGCGCCGCCGCTGCTGTGATCGGTTTTATTGTGGACCCGGGTTCGAAAAGGTCCGTTATCGCCTTGTTCCTCAGATTGCCGGGGTCGAGCTGACTCCGATCGTTGGGGTTGTACGAGCCCTGATTCACCATGGCCAATACTTCGCCCGTATCCACGTCCAGCATGACCATGGTGCCGCCTTTGGCATTGTGGGCGCGGACGACCGCCTTCAGTTCCCGATAGGCCAGGTATTGCAGGCGAAGATCGAGGCTGAGCGATACATCCTGCCCCGGTCGCGCGTCCTTCACGAGACTAAGATCCTTGATAACGTGGCCGCGGCGGTCTTTAAGAACGCGCTTGCTGCCGCGCTCGCCACTCAGCCAGTCGTTATAAGCCAGCTCAATGCCTTCCTGACCTCGTTCATCGATATTCGTAAAGCCCACGACATGGGCAGTAACCTCGCCCGCGGGGTAGTAGCGACGATATTCGCGACGACTGTAAATACCGGGGATATCCAGATCCATCACCTGACGGGCCAGGTCTGGCTGGATTTTGCGGCTGACATAGATGAATTCGCGGCCTGCGTAGCGCTCCAGGCGAGCCCGCAAGCCGCCCTCGCTGATACCCAGCATGCGGGTCAACGGCGCAATTCGCGGGTCGCTGGGGTCCATCTCGCTGGGATTCGCCCAGATGGTCTCTACGGGCGTACTGATCGCCAGGGGCTCGCCGTGACGGTCGGTGATCATACCCCGATGGGCGTCGACGGTTTCGGTACGGACAGTACGCACGTCGCCCTGTTTGCGCAGGAAATCCTGGTCGACCACGTGCAGGTCCACCAGACGCCAGGCCAATACCACCATAACAGCGAGGAAAAGGCCGAGCACGGACGCATGGCGCCAAGCTGAAAGCAACGCCTTCAGTCTTTCGAACATGCTGGATGCCGACTTCTGCTCGGGCATAATCAGACCCTTTCCCTCACAACTTCACCTTGGATTCACGTTCAACGTAAGTTCGCGCGCCAAATAAGCGCCTGCTTTAAAATGAATTGTTATCTACAGTCGTTTTACGGTGTCGCCGGCACCAGTACGATGTCCTGCCGGCCAGGAACGATCATGTCCAGGTTCTGCGACGCGCGACTCTCCACGCGGCTATGTGCGCTCAACGCGCTCTGTTCCAGCAGCAGTTGGCTCCACTCGCGCTGGTAGGCGTCGCGCTGCCCTTGCAACTGAGCCAGGTCGTTGAAGAGCACTCGGTTGAGGTGGGCGCTGTACACGACCCCAACCGAGGACATGACCAACAGGCTCGCCAGACCCGCGGAGATAAGCACATGGCGTTGCCAGAGCCCTGCAAATATGCGGCGTGACAACCTTAGCGCGGTGTTGACGCCTGCTTTCATCGTTTCCGGGTGCAATTTCTTCCGCGTCTGCACCGCCGGACGTTCGATCGTGACTGCCGCCATCTTTAAACCCCACTCGTCCTCGACCGACGCTCCAGAATGCGCATCACCGCACTGCGAGCGCGCACGTTATCGGTCACTTCATCCGTTTCTGCCTTGATCGCCTTGCCGATCAGGCGAAAGTCCGACTCGGCCTGATCCGCCGTTACCGGCAACCCCCTGGGCAACTGTGGGCCCCGCGCCAAGTCCCGCATAAATCGCTTAACCATCCTGTCTTCCAGCGAATGGAAGCTGATCACCACCAGGCGGCCGCCGGGTTCCAGCAGATGCGCCGCCAACTTAAGCCCGGCCTCCAGGTCATCCAACTCCCGGTTGATGAACATCCTCACGGCCTGGAAGGTCCGTGTCGCCGGGTGTTTGTGCTTTTCTTTCCTGGGCACTGCTGCCGACACCAACTCCGCCAGTTCGCGGGTGGTAGCCAGAGGCTCTTCGACACGACGTTCGACAACAGCACGTGCGATGCGTCGAGAGAAGCGCTCCTCGCCGTACCGCCAGATCACGTCTGCAATATCCTTTTCCTTGGCCGTATTCAGCCATTCGGCCGCACTGGGGGCCTGTTGCGGGTTCATCCGCATGTCCAACGGGCCATTACGCATAAAACTAAAGCCGCGCGTCGCGTCATCGAGCTGGGGGGAGGACACACCCAGATCCATCAACATGCCGCTGATACCGCCCCAGCCCGCGTCCGCGACGAACCGATCCAGTTCGGCAAAAGAACCGTGACAGATATGGAAGCGCCGATCTTCTGAGGCCAACTGCTCGCCAACGGAAATAGCTTCCGGATCCTTATCGATACCGATAAGTTCGCCGTGCTCGCCCAAGCGCGCCAATACCTGACGACTGTGACCACCACGCCCGAAAGTGCCGTCGACGTAGCGTCCCGATGCATCGGCCACCATCGCTTCGACAGCTTCCTCAAGGAGCACCGACAGATGCGCCGGCTTACTCCCTTTTTGCGCCGTCATAGGGACAGAGACTCCATTTCCGGCGGAATTTCGGTGTCGTCATCGGATTCGTCGATCCATGCGAACCAGCGCTCTTCGTCCCAGAGCTCCAGCTTCCTGCCCTGACCGACCAACATCAGCTTCTTTTCCAGCCGCGCATGACGGCGCAGCGTGGGCGGAATAAGAATACGGCCCGCCGAATCCAACTCCATCGGCGCCGCATTACCCAGCACCAGCCGCTGCAGGCGCCGCACAGCCTTGCTCCTGTTAGGCAGGTTTTCGATTTTCGGCCTAAGGGCTTCCCACTCGGGCTCCGGATAGACCAACAGGCAACGTTCCTCGTCGGCGTTGTCGGCATTGGCCGTCAGCACGATGCGGCCGCCGCAAGCCTCGGTGAGGTCCTCGCGAACGCGGGCCGGGATCGCTATGCGTCCCTTCGCATCCATGTTGATGGCATGACTGCCGAGAAAGTTGCTCATATCTATCGCTGGCCAGCGGCCCGTCTTACGGCGTGTTGCCGATTAACCCGGATTGGGAGGTGGCGATTTTCCCACTCTCAACCCCCGAAAACCACAAAAAACCACATCTTTCCACTTTTTCCCACTCCTGCACACTATAGAAACACGCAAAATACAATGCAAGCGCCGCCAAAGGCGCCTGGCTTGTAAAAACTTTCAGCGATGACAAGGAGTTAGAGGAGATAAAACAACAGAAGCCAAAAGACTTGACAAATAACCTTCGAAAAATCAATCAGCTGAGACGGTTTTTATACAAAAAACCTTAGAAATAAGAATTTTTAGCTATAACGAAACCCAGTAGCGGGCTACTCGGATCACACAGAGGGGTATAAAGGAAGGAAAAAAGAGCTCGCCTGTAAGCCGGGTTCTGTCGAGAGCAGTCATTCATCTAGGACCTGCGTCACCACAGGCCTCAAGCAACCTACCCGAGTCCAGCGCGGGCCACGCCATCGGACTCCTATTTGGTCTTGCTCCAGGTGGGGTTTACCATCGCCGTGAACTGTTGCCAGTCACGCGGTGCGCTCTTACCGCACCTTTTCAACCTTACCGGCACCCGAAGGTGCTTAGGCGGTTTCCTTTCTGCTGCACTTTCCGTCGGCTCACGCCGCCCAGGCATTACCTGGCACCTTGCCCTATGGAGCCCGGACTTTCCTCCCCTCCAGGTCACAAGAACCTAGAGCGGCGACTGCCCGGCGAGCTCACGCGAGAAGATACGCTGGCACCCGGCGTGGCGCAAGGAAAAGGTGGTCGGGAGGTTTACCTATCGCTGTTTGACTTAAGCGCCAGCGCGCGCTGATAGAGCTCGTTACGGGAAAGACCGGTCACTTCTGAGGCCATCTTCGCAGAGACCTTGACCGGCAGCTCGGCCAATAGAACTTCGAGCAAACGGTCTGCATCCACTACGGCGGCCTCGTCGGTCTCCGCCTGGGCACCGGCAACCATCACGACATACTCGCCCCGCTCGGCGTAATCGTCGGTCCCCAACAACACCTCCACCTCTGAGGCAGTGCCGCTGTAAAAGGTTTCGAAGGTTTTGGTAAGCTCACGTGCCAGGACGACCTCACGGTCACCACCCATGACTGCCGAGATTTCAGCCATCGTCTCACGGACGCGGTGCGGCGCTTCATAAAATACCAAGGTACGGGTTTCTTTCTTGAGAGCGGCCAGGGCATCGGCCCGGGCTTTTCTCTTGGTGGGCAGAAAGCCCTCAAAGGTGAACCGGTGTGTCGGCAATCCGGCAGCGCTCAGCGCGGTGATGATGGCCGAGGGCCCTGGCACGGGCGTTACTCTCAACCCTTCAGCCCGGGCAGCCCGGACTAGAACAAACCCCGGGTCGGAGATCAGCGGCGTTCCTGCATCGGACACCAGCGCAATCGATTCGCCACTCTTGAGGCGGTCGATGACCTGGCCGCAACGCTCGCGCTCGTTATGTTCATGCAGCGCCAGCAACGGCTTCTGGATACCAAGGGCCTGAAGCAGGCGCTGACTGTGCCGGGTATCCTCGGCAGCAATGCAATCCACCCCGCCCAGGACATCTGCCGCTCGCTGGCTGATGTCTCCCAGGTTGCCAATCGGCGTAGCTACGATATAGAGCACACCAGATTCAGTGGCGGCGCCGGGTAAGGACATGGGATCGCTCCAGTTGTCGGGCAAGCAATAACACAATGACAGCTACGTCATGAGAAATCGTGGGCGAACTGGTAAACTCGCCTCTTGTCGATTCCAGGCATGATGCCCATGTTCCGGAGAGGCCACAAGCGGGAACATCCCCGCAACCTGCGAAACACCAACAGGCCCCGTACATTCGCCTTAAATGTGAGCATTGCATGACGATAAGAGCTTTATTTCGCACTCGCCCTGCGTTTTTTCTGGTCTTTCTTATATTGATGGCCGGCTGTACTCCCATGGGCATCCAACCGGATCAGGCGGATACGCCGGAAGGGGCCCTGGCCATCGCCGAATCAGCGGGCTACTCCGATACCGCCCTGAGAGGCCTTCTCAGCACGGCTTCCCGCTACCAAAACGCCGATCGACATCGCGATGCACGAACCATCCTGCAAAACGATGCGCTGAAACAGAATGCAGCGGGCGATACGCTTCACCAATACCGTCTACTCGCCATGGCCAGCATTGTTGCGCTGGACGACCGGAATTGGGCCGCATCCTTTATCAAAGACCTCCCCCTCGATCAATTTTCCAACTATCCGCAGGATAGACAAGCACGCGCCATCGACCTGCAGGTGGAAACCTTCGAACTGGCGGGTGATCATCTCTCGGCGGCACAAACCCTGATCGCATCCGCACCGCAAGACGGCGACGTTACAGTCTCGGAAAACGATAGGATCTGGCAACTTCTCAAACGAACCCCGACCACCAGGCTGAACCAGGCGGCGTCGACCGCGATCGGCTACGAACAGCAAGGCTGGCTCGAACTCGCCCTCTCCCTGCGTCAGCCCGGACTCAGCCTGGATTCCCAGGGCACGGCGGTCCGCGCATGGCAGCGCAACTGGCAGGATCACCCCGCGGCCAACCCGCTGCCCAGCGAATTGCGACTAATCGTCACGCTATCCGAAGAACGCCCGGAGCACGTTGCCTTGGCACTGCCTCTGAGCGGACCGCTGGCAGATGTCGGCCGGGCTATTCGCGATGGCTATTTCGCGGCCTATTACAGCGACGAAAACCGCGGCGGCGAAGAGAAGCTTCGCGTCGATGTCTACGATACTCATAACCAGGACTTTCCCGCTCTCTACCGGGAAATCATCCAGACGTCCCCCGACCTCATCGTAGGCCCCTTGGAGAAGAAGGCACTCAACGCCATTGCGGACCAGGCGCCCCTGGATACGCCGTTATTGGCGCTGAACTATCTGGATGACGCCAGCAAGACACCCGCACAACTCTACCAGTACGGCCTGTCAGCGGAGGACGAGGCTCGCCAGATCGCCGAACGACTGGTGGCGGATGACCGCCCCCAGGCCGTGGCACTCATCCCATGGGGCGACTGGGGCGATCGGGTCGAGCGGGCGTTGATCACGCGCATGAACGACATCGGCGGCAAGATCCTCAATGTAGTGCGCTATGATCGCGAAGAAAACCTACGCAAAACCGTTGCCACATTGTTCGACATTGACGCCAGCCGACAGCGCGCCATTACCGTAGAGGAAACCATTGGCTTGAACGTGGAGTTTGAGCCTCGCCGTCGACAGGACATCGACGCAATCGTACTGATCGCTTCACCTACGATAGGTCGCCAGTTCAATCCCCTGTTCGCCTTTTACTTTGGCGGCAACCTGCCAGTGTATGCCCCATCGACCATCTATACAGGCACCCAGGACCCTTCGCGCGACAGCGACCTCGAGAATGTACGCTTCACCGACATTCCCTGGATACTGAACCCCGAGTTACCGGCTCGGCAGCGCGCCAGCGCCGCACTCCCTGAGGCCACCCAGCGCTACGGTCGCTTGTTCGCCATGGGAATGGACGCTTACGCTCTGTCCTCCAAACTTCAACTGCTATCACAAGTGCGTGGCAGCGATATCGAAGGCCTCACCGGCACGCTTACCATGACCCCCGCCGGCGTGGTGAGCCGCGATCAGCAGTGGGCTATTTTCCAACAGGGCAAGCCCATGAAGCTGGAACCGGCCGTGACCCCGGAAGAGACACCCAGGAACGAAGACAGCGGAACACTGACACCCATCGAGTAACGGAAGCGAACCATGGCCGAAGCCAGGGAAGGCAGGCGCAAGCAGGGAGATGAAGCCGAAGAAGCGGCTGCACGCTACCTAAGCGCCAAGGGACTGCGAATCGTGCAGAGAAATTTCTACTGTCGAGGCGGCGAGATCGATATTGTCGCTTGGGACGGGGATACATTGGTCTTTATCGAAGTTCGGTATCGCGGCTCAGGCAGCCTGGAAAACCCGATGGAATCGGTAACAGCACGCAAACAACAGCGCCTGATCCACGCCGCCGCCAACTATCTGCAGCGGCAACGCCACTGGCAGGCTCCTTGCCGTTTCGATGTAATCGCCATAACGCCTGGGAGATTCCGACGTTATCGCGCACAATGGATTAAAAATGCATTCGATGCCTCAACATGACTGACCCGAATCCTGAATTCCTGATCAACTCCATGTTCGCCGAACATATGGAAAATGCAGCTCATACAGCTGCAGAGCTTGGCCCGGCCATTGCCGCCGCCGCGGACACACTCGTACACTCGCTGCTGTCCGACGCCAAAATCCTGCTCTGCGCGAACGGCAGTGCCAATTGTCTCACCCAGTATTTTTGCACCAGCCTACTGAATCGGTTTGACCAGGATCGTCCGGCGCTACCCGCCTTGAACCTCGGGGCCGACGCCACAACCTTTTCAGCCGTATGTCGCGACAACCGATTCAATGAGACTTTTTCACGTCAGGTAAGAGCGCTAGGCAAGGAGGGCGATACACTATTCGTGCTGGTAGATGACGGCCACAAGGCGAACCTTATCCAAGCCATCCAGGCTGCCCATGACCGCGGCATGAAAGTGGTGGTGGTCAGCGCCAAGGAAAAAACCGACGTAACCTCCCTGCTGCATCCAGATGATCACGAAATCGCCCTGCATAACCTGCCACCTCACCAGGCAACCAGCGTATTCATGCTGGTTATGAATGGCCTCTGCGCGCTTATCGACCAGAAAATATTTGGAGGCTAGCGCTAAATCCGCCGCATCAGAAACAACAAAGCCGACTCATGGTCGGCTTTGTTGTGTAAGCAGTCATTTTTGGAGCGATAATCTACGCGAACGCGGGCCAGTTAGACGCTATCGTTCACTTGACGACTTTGAGGCTCGGCTTTCCGGAGGGACGTTCCGGTGGTTGGCCAGTCCCCGCGTCGGGATCGGTGCCGTCAGGATCAGGTGTACCCGGCTCGCTACCAAACACCATCCCTTCACCATTCTCACGCGCATATATCGCAAGGACGGCAATCAACGGTACCGAAACCTGCATCGGCACCCCGCCAAACCGCGCACTGAACTCAAGCGCGCTGTTACCGATCATCAAGCCTTTTACAGCACTGGGACTGATGTTCAGCACAATCTGGCCATTCGCCACATGCTCGGCGGGCACCTGCACACCCTGAACACCTGCATCCACCAAAATGTACGGGGTGCAGTTGTTATCGAGAATCCACTCGTTAAATGCCCGAACAAGGTAGGGCCGGCTTGATGTCATCCTGAATGCCTTGTCTGACATAGAGTCTCCCGCTTGAACTCGAGTTGTCGGCCGTTAATCAGCTGCGAATATCTTCTTCGATATCCGACAGGCTTGCCTTGAAGCCCTCTCGCTGGAACAGGCGCTCCATGTACTTCACGAGAGGCTTAGCCTGTTTCTCCGACAATTCGATGCCCAAGGCTGGAAGACGCCAGAGGATCGGGCCGATACAGCAATCGACGATAGTGAACTCTTCGGACAGGAAGTACGGCATTTCGCCGAACAGCGGCGCCGTTGCCAGCAGGCTTTCGCGAAGCTCCTTGCGGGCTGCATCCGACGCTTTTGCGTTGGGCTGCGCCAGGATCTGGTCGACAAGGCCACACCAGTCTTTCTGAATGCGATGAATCATCAGACGACTGTTGGCACGAGCAACCGGATAGACCGGGAGCAGCGGCGGATGCGGGAAGCGCTCGTCCAGATACTCCATCATGATGTTCGGCTCGTAGAGCACCAGATCGCGATCAACCAGGGTCGGTAGCGCGTTATATGGATTCAGGTCGGAGAGCTCCTCCGGCGGATTGTCAGGATCCACGTCAACCACGTCGACCGTAACACCCTTCTCGGCAAGAACAATACGCACCCGATGGCTGTAATGGCTGGCCGGATCGGAAAAAAACGTCATTGATGACCGCTTGGTCACAACGCCCATAGAGCTACTCCACGATTACACAGACAGAGAGATGAAAAGACAGAACGCAAGCGCCCAGTGAACGAGATACCTCACCCACTGGACACTTCGCAGGGCAGGATTATACCTGATTCTTTAGTGTACGTCTTTCCAGTACTCGCGATTAAGCAAGTAGGCGAAGACGAAGAAAATCGCGATAAAGATCAGGACAAAGATACCCAGGCGCTCCCGCTCGAGCTTGACCGGATCGCCCATGTACGACAGGAAGTTCGTCAGGTCGTACATCGCCGTGTCGAATTCCGCTGGCGTCATTGAACCTTCACTAGCCCACTCAGGACAGACAGAGCCGTTGACCACGTTACCGCTGAGCGGATCAACGCTCGCTCCGTGCCCGATGTGCGGCTCGACGGCACAAAGCCCCTGCATTCCAACCAATACGTGAGGCATGCCGACGTTGGAGAAGACCACATTGTTAACCCCCAATGGGCGGGACTCATCCTTGTAGAAGCCACGGAGGTAGGAGTATATCCAGCTCTCCCCACGCAAACGGGCTTCCAGAGTCAGGTCAGGTGGCGGATTGCCAAACCAGGCTTGAGCCTCTTCCTTATTCATACCGATCTTCATCAGCTCACCAATTTTGGCACCCGTGAAGATGAGGTTTTCTTCATAAAGCTCTTCAGGGATGTCCAAATCCTCGGCGACGCGCTTGTAGCGCGCGTACTCCATGGAATGGCATCCCATACAATAGTTCGTAAACATGGCCGCGCCCCGCTGAAGCGAAGCCTCGTTACTATGATCCGGCTCCATGTGATCGAGAGGAACGCCGGCACCGCCTGCGGCCAGCCCCAAAGCTGGCAGGCACAACATGAAAAGACCAACAATCAGTTTTCTCATCAGCCTGTCACCCTTTCCGGAACTGGTTTTGTTTTCTCCATCCGCGTATAGAACGGCATCAGGATGAAGTAAAGGAAATAGAGCGTTGTCAGGACTTGGGCCAACAACGTGCGTCCTGCCGTCGCCGGCACGATACCCAGATAGCCCAAGATGACGAAACTGATGACAAACAGAGCCAAAGCGATCTTGCTCAGCATGCCCTTATACCGGATCGAGCGCACCGGGCTCCGATCCAGCCAGGGCAGCACGAAAAGGATGGCAATCGCGGCCCCCATGACAACCACACCCCAGAATTTGGCCGGGAGCCCGAACAGATCGACGGTCACAGCACGCAACATGGCGTAGAAAGGGGTGAAATACCAAACGGGCGCAATATGTTCAGGCGTCTTGAGAGCGTTAGCCGGTTCGAAATTCGGCTTTTCAAGGAACAGCCCCCCCATCTCTGGGAAGAAGAAGACAACGATACAGAACACAAACAGGAAGACAGCCACACCAACCAGGTCATGCACAGAATAATACGGGTGGAACGGAATACCATCTTTCGGGATACCGTTTTCGTCCTTGTTCTTCTTGATATCGATGCCATCAGGATTGTTCGACCCCACTTCGTGAAGCGCCAGGATGTGAAGCACAACCAGACCCAACAACACGATCGGCAAAGCGATAACGTGCAGTGCGAAGAAGCGGTTCAGCGTGATGCCTGAGATCAGGTAGTCACCGCGAATCCAGAGAGACAGGTCGTCGCCGATGACAGGGATCGCACCAAACAGGTTAACGATGACCTGAGCGCCCCAGTAGGACATTTGCCCCCAAGGAAGCAGGTAGCCCATGAACGCTTCCGCCATGAGCACCAGGTAGATCAGCATCCCGAAGATCCAGATCAGCTCACGCGGCTTCTGGTAGGAGCCATACATGAGGCCGCGGAACATGTGGAGATAGACCACCACAAAGAATGCCGATGCGCCGGTCGAGTGTAGATATCGCAGCAACCAACCCCACTGGACGTCACGCATGATGTACTCGACGGAAGCGAAGGCGCCTTCCGCCGATGGGTTGTAACTCATGGTCAACCAAATACCGGTCACCAATTGGTTGACCAGCACCAGCAACGCCAGGGAACCGAAGAAATACCAGACGTTGAAGTTCTTGGGCGCGTAATACTTGCCCAGATGCTTGTTATAGGCATCTACGATCGGCAGGCGATCATCAATCCACTGAATGAGCTTTTGCATTACGCGGCCTCCGGATCAAGACCGACCGTTAATGTAGCGTCGGAGTCATAGCGATAGGGCGGCACTTCCAGATTCAGTGGAGCTGGTTGACTCTGGTAGACGCGACCGGCGAGATCGTAATGGGAGCCGTGACATGGGCAGAAAAAGCCGCCCAGCCAGTCCTGACCAAGGTCCGCGGGGGCGACTTCAGGACGATAGCTCGGCACACAACCCAAATGAGTACATATACCGACAAGCACCGCGATTTCGGGCTTAAGTGAACGATAGATACCCTCAACGTATTCCGGCTGCTGAGTGGTCGTCTCGGACTGCGGATCCTTGACCCGATCGTTCAACTTTTCGATGTTCTGGAGCATTTCGTCAGTACGCCGCACAATCCAGACAGGCTTACCCCGCCATTCGACCGTTATTTGCTGGCCCGGCTCAATCTTGTCGATATTAACCGAGACCGGCGCACCGGCTGCTTCAGCTTTTGCACTAGGATTCCAAGATGCTACGAAGGGCACGGCCGCACCAATAGCGCCGACTCCCCCCACCACGGAGGTGGCACCGATCAAAAATCGGCGTCGGCTTTGGCTCACGTCGCCATTATTCATTATGGTTTTCTCCATCAGGCGATGCGAGGCAACGCACAAAGTCACGCCACACATCGAAAAGGTCTTCATCACCCTTAAAATTGGTCGGGCAAATGGTAAATAAATTACCATATCCTTACAAGTCGGAGAGCCGCGCTATACGGCGGCCCCACGCTCCCCGCAGCGTATTGGGAACGCTTTTCATTCAGACACAAAAAAGCCCGGTAAAAACCGGGCTTTTGAGCGCATTCGAGAGACCTCGAATTAACGCTTGGAGTACTGAGGACGCTTACGCGCTTTCCGCAGACCCACTTTCTTACGCTCGACGCCCCGTGCATCACGGGTAACGTAACCGGCACGACGTAGCGCCGGACGCAGGGTCTCATCGTAATCCATCAGGGCACGCGTCAGACCGTGGCGAATCGCGCCAGCCTGACCGCTGGTACCACCGCCTTCAACGGTGATCTTGATATCGAAACGCTCCTGGGACTCGGTCAGAACCAGCGGCTGACGAACGATCATCTGCAGGGTCTCACGACCAAAGAACTGCTCGATCGTACGATTGTTAATGGTGATGTTACCGCTACCCGGCTTGATAAATACGCGCGCCGTAGAAGTTTTGCGGCGACCAGTACCGTAATTTTGTGCTACAGACATATTCGCCTTCCGTTAAATGTCGAGTTCTTTGGGCTGCTGGGCTGCGTGCGGATGCTCAGCACCGGCATAGACTTTCAGCTTCTTGAACATGGCACGACCCAGCGGGCCCTTCGGCAGCATACCCTTAACGGAGTGCCCAATAACCTGTTCAGGCGCCTTGTCGATCAACTTCTCGAAGTTGATCTCACGAATACCACCCGGGAAACCGGTGTGGTGATAGTATTTTTTCGCAAAAGCCTTCTTGCCGGTCACGCGAACCTTGTCCGCGTTGACCACGACAATATAATCACCCGTGTCGACATGAGGGGTGTATTCAGGCTTGTGCTTGCCCCGCAGACGAAGGGCGATTTCAGTTGACAGACGACCCAGCGTCTTGCCGGCTGCGTCCACAACGTACCAGTCACGCTTTACGCTTTCTGGTTTCGCACTCAGAGTCTTCATTGATTCCGCCTTGTAACGCTTAAAACGAACGTTAGAGGCCACCACTACCCAACGCATAGCGTTCAGTGGAGACCTTCGACCTAATATTTGGGTGGCGTTGCATCATTCGGGGCTGAGATGATTACATCGCCTTGAAAAGCCAGGGCGCGAAGTATATAGCAACAGCACATCCATGCCAAGCCCTGCTTGTGCAGATTTTGGTCACCTACCAGCCGTAAAGTCGATTTACATTCGCCAGCAATTGCTCGGCGATCCTCGCCTCAGGCTCGGGACGAATGTCACATAACGCCTTAAACACAGCGAGGATGTTCAACGGCGTGTTTTCGCCCTTTGCGACGCCCTCAGGCGGCATGTCCGGCGCATCGGTTTCCAGAACCAGACACTCGAGCGGAACTTCAGTAACGGCGCGGCGGGTCTTACGGGCGCGAGCATAGGTAATAACACCCCCTATACCCAAAAGGCAGCCTGTATCGACCAGCGCTCTGGCCTGCTCGGGACTCCCGGAGAAACCGTGAATCAGCACCCTCTCGTCAAAGGCCTTCTTGCGGAGAACGGCCCCCACCTCGTCGTTCGTCCGTACCGAATGTACCACGAGCGGCATCTTCAGCGATTTGGCGAGATCCACCTGCGCCTCGAACCAGGGCATCTGGCGATCAAGCTCACCATGGAGCCGATCCAACCCGCACTCGCCTATGGCCACACACTGGCTGGATCTATCGACCAGACGCTCTCGAAGCCGCTCCAGATCCCCATCCTCGTGCTCGTCGACATACCAGGGGTGGGTCCCCAGGCAATAGTACAACGCCGGGTTTCCGGCTACCGTCTGGGCAACCCGGGACCAAGTGGCCGCGCGCACTCCGGGGATCACAATACGTTCGATACCCTGCTCCCGACATGACTCGACAATACGGTCACGGTCATCAGCGAATTCCGGATAGTCCAGATGGCAATGGGCATCGACCAGCATGAGTGTCCTCCGGCGACGGTCAGTGCTCCCGTGTCTTGTTGAAGCGAACGTCCGGGTAGCGCTCCTGAGCCAGTTGTAGATTGACCATGGTGGGGGCGATGTAGGTTAGCCGGTCGCTGCCATCCAAGGCCAGGTTGTCGTAGGCCTTGCGCTCGAACTCGTCCAGCTTCTTCTCATCGTCACAGGTTACCCAACGGGCCGTTGCAACGTTGATGGGTTCGTATACCGCATCGACCTTGTATTCACTTTTCAGCCGACTGACTACAACGTCGAACTGCAACACCCCAACCGCTCCCACGATCAGGTCGTTGTTCTTCATGGGGCGGAATACCTGGACAGCCCCCTCCTCTGACAATTGCACCAACCCCTTCTGCAACTGCTTGGCCTTAAGCGGATCCTTCAGGCGGATACGACGAAACAGTTCGGGCGCAAAGTTGGGGATACCGGTGAATTTCATATCCTCGCCAGCAGTAAAGGTATCGCCCAACTGTATGGTGCCGTGGTTGTGCAAGCCGATAATGTCGCCGGCGAAGGCCTCCTCGGCCTGCTCTCGATCACCCGCCATGAATGTCAAGGCATCGGCCACACGGACATCTTTACCGATACGCACGTGGCGAGTCTTCATACCCTGGCTGTACTTGCCGGAGACTATACGCAGGAAAGCCACGCGGTCCCGGTGCTGGGGGTCCATATTCGCCTGGATCTTGAAGACGAACCCAGAGAAACCCTCTTCCGTCGGCACAACCTCTCGCGTATCCGTCGCCCGCGGTTGGGGCGAGGGCGCCCACTCCACCAGACCATCGAGCATGTGGTCTACGCCGAAGTTACCGAGCGCTGTGCCAAAGAACACAGGAGTTAACTCGCCACTGAGGAATGCATGCAGGTCGAACTCGTGGGACGCCCCTTTTACCAGCTCGATCTCATCCCGCAGGTCCTGCGCATAGGCACCGATCGCCTGATCCAGCTCAGGATTTTCGAGACCACTGATGACCCGTCGTTCCTGGATGGTATGTCCCTGACCGGATTGATAAAGCACTACCTCATCGCGCAAAAGGTGATAAACACCCTTGAAATTCTTGCCCATGCCGATTGGCCAAGTGACCGGCGCACACGCGATTTTCAGAATATCCTCAACTTCGTCCATCAATTCGATCGGATCGCGAGTGTCCCGATCCAGCTTGTTCATGAAGGTCAGGATCGGCGTGTCGCGTAGACGCGTCACCTCCATCAGCTTGATGGTTCGCTCCTCGACACCCTTTGCGCTATCGATCACCATCAGGCACGCGTCAACCGCGGTCAGCGTACGATAGGTATCTTCGGAGAAGTCCTCATGGCCCGGCGTGTCCAGCAAGTTGACCAGTTTGTCGGAATACGGGAACTGCATGACGGACGTCGTCACCGAAATGCCCCGCTCCTTTTCCATCTCCATCCAGTCCGATTTCGCGTGCTGCCCCGATTTCTTACCCTTGACGGTGCCGGCTTTCTGCAGGGCCTTGCCGAACAGCAGGACCTTTTCTGTGATGGTGGTTTTACCGGCGTCCGGGTGCGAAATGATCGCAAACGTCCGACGCTTTTCGATTTCCGCAGAAAGCGTGGTCATAGTGTAAACAGCCTGATTTGACGCAAATGGAATGGAAAGCGCGCTATTATAAATTCTGACGGTCGTCGACGCGAACCCCTTAGCGATGCGACCCCTGACATTCTTCGTGCAATCACAGATTCTGGTTCCCACTTACAGATACCGACTCTCATCCAGAGTCAGCAGACGCTGAGGGTGGAACACCATCAGGCCGGATATTACCGTGCCGTTGATGAAGGCTTCCGGTAGCATGATTAATGGCAGGTAACGAACATACTCATGCAACAAGGTATCCCAACCATAGACACCGGCAATCCATAGCACCATCACCATCGTCATGCCTGCCGAAGCCACTGCGATAGCAGCCCCGAAAAAACCACAGAAAAAGAGGTAAGCGAAGAAGTTATGGAAGCCCCTGCTGCGCTCCCACAGCATAATGCCGTAGCTGACGAATGCCGGGATAGAAACGGTGACGATGCCGTTAATTCCAAACATCGCCAGAGACTCGTCACCCAAAATACTGGTAAACAATAAGGCAATCAGGCCGGCGAGGATGGCAAAGGCCCAGCCAAGCATCAGGGTAACGGCGGTAATACCCAAGATATGGATCGTTAAACCCGGCGACAGGCCGGCACGAATCTGCCAAACCAGCGTTAGTAGGATGATGGTTGCAAACAGACTGTGCTGGAGAGCCCTCTCGACAACTAGCTGCGCCCAGTCGGCCTGCCAGATAGCCAGACCTATTGCGACTATCAACAGGACGTTCATCGACCACAGCCAGCCTGCACCAATCAGATCAGGCGTCAGCCCCACGTCAATGCTCCTTCATTGAGTCCAGGGCAAAAACCAGCGCATCTTCCCGCTGCTGCACACCCGGGTAGTAGCCCGGACGCTCGCCAATCATTTGGAAACCTTCAGATTCGTAGAGCGCTATCGCCGGCTCGTTGGAACGCCGCACCTCGAGAATCAAGCGCACCATTCCTTCATGGAAAGCGGCTCTAACCAGAAAACGAAGCAACTGTCGACCGACGCCGGAATTCCGATGTGCACGACCAACACAGAAATTGAGCAAGTGTGCCTCGTCAAAAAGATGAGCCACAACGGCATAAGCCTGAAGTTCACCGATTTCAGTATGCGCCCAAAGTCGATAGTCGGGCCTGAAGCAATCGCGGAAAACCCTTTCGCTCCAAGGGTGGGAATAGCCCCCACGCTCTATCTCAAGAACGTGGTCCAGGTCGCTCATCTCAAGCGGGCGAATGTTCCGGGAAAGCTGGCCGATATCGACGTAGGGTCGACCGCGAGGCATTATTGCCCTCCAAGAAGCTGCTCTTTCAGTAGATCCCAAAGGTACTTCTTATTCCGCGGGTCTGCTGCTAGTGCGGCCAGCCCGTGCTCGCCGCATACGGGTTTGTCGGCGAGCCAGGAAACCAGGGCTTGATGCTGTTGTTCTGTTTCAGCCAGAGGACCGAGCGCGACAAATACACGGTCTCCTAATAAGTCTTCGTCGATACGATTCAGCAAATAACCCAGATCCTTGCGGGCATTCTTCATGACCGCCGGATTGTTGAAGATCGGCCATACCAAGCGCCTCTGGTCGCTGACACCTGCGCCAATAGCCCTCAGGATGTTGGTCGCCAGTTGTGCCTGGAGTTCTTCGCTAATATCCGTTGAAAGAGAACTCACCAGACAGTGACGATCAGAAACCCAAAAGCCCAAGTCCAGCCTCGCACCATCAAGCACTGCCAGACGGTCGTCGACCGCCGCTTCGGCTTCATTTCGAATTTGCGGTTGCAGTGACGGCTCGACCGGCTTCGATTCTGGCACCGGCTCGGACTTCTCCTCCAATGAAGGCTCGAGCTCCTTCGGCGAAGACTGCCCTCCAATACTTTTCAATAGGTCCCGCACATTCCCCTGAGCCGCAGCCCTATCTTCAGCCGAGCGCTTCACAGTTGGCGCGCTTCTTACAACCTCCGGGGCAGGCTCAGGCTGTTCTGATTCCGGCTCGGAGAAATCAAAGTCCGGCGATGGGGCGGCACCGGGTAACGGATCTCGTGCATACCAGAGATGGACGCCCATCTGGGAGAGGTAAAACTGGCGTTCCGCTTCTGTGGTCATGAGGATCCGGGTTTCTGGTGGCCTGAGATATCAGGGTATCTGTGATTTCAGGGCAGAGTATACTGCATTGGGGCGGGGGTTGTTTATGGGGCTGGCTGCTTGACCACGGACCGGTCATATAGGCTGTTCGATTCGGAGGTGCCTGGTACTGGCAGCCCTTTGGACTGCAGACGACGCCCCCGGCCCGAAGCGAGACGCTTCGGGCGTCCTTACCTGAGCGAGCCGTGGTCGCTCGGCCTGGCGGCGTCGGTGCGGATAGCCGTAGGTCGTCCTTTCTTGCAGGCAATAAAAAACCCCAGCACGTTGCCGTACTGGGGTTTTGGATTGGGAGCCTGACGATGACCTACTCTCGCATGGGCAGAAGCCACACTACCATCGGCGCTGGTCCGTTTCACTGCTGAGTTCGGGATGGGATCAGGTGGTTCCGGACCGCTATGGTCGTCAGGCAAAAAGGTTGACCACTGGGTGGGACAAGATTGCGCGAGCCGAAGCTCAGCTGAAGCGATTTCCTGCGTTATCCGCAGTTGGCTTGGGTGTTATATAGTCAAGCCGCACGAGCAATTAGTATCGGTTAGCTCAACGCCTCGCAGCGCTTACACACCCGACCTATCAACGTCCTGGTCTTGAACGGCTCTTCAGGGCCCTCGAGGGGCCAGGGAGATCTCATCTTGGAAGGGGCTTCCCGCTTAGATGCCTTCAGCGGTTATCCTGTCCGAACATAGCTACCGGGCAATGCCACTGGCGTGACAACCCGAACACCAGAGGTTCGTCCACTCCGGTCCTCTCGTACTAGGAGCAGCTTTCCTCAAATCTCCAACGTCCACGGCAGATAGGGACCGAACTGTCTCACGACGTTCTAAACCCAGCTCGCGTACCACTTTAAATGGCGAACAGCCATACCCTTGGGACCGGCTTCAGCCCCAGGATGTGATGAGCCGACATCGAGGTGCCAAACACCGCCGTCGATGTGAACTCTTGGGCGGTATCAGCCTGTTATCCCCGGAGTACCTTTTATCCGTTGAGCGATGGCCCTTCCATACAGAACCACCGGATCACTATGACCTGCTTTCGCACCTGCTCGACCTGTCCGTCTCGCAGTCAAGCGGGCTTGTGCCATTACACTAACCGTACGATGTCCGACCGTACTTAGCCCACCTTTGTGCTCCTCCGTTACTCTTTGGGAGGAGACCGCCCCAGTCAAACTACCCACCACACAGTGTCCTCATCCCCGATCAGGGGACCAAGTTAGAACCTCAAACAGGCCAGGCTGGTATTTCAAGGTTGGCTCCACGATGACTGGCGTCACCGCTTCAAAGCCTCCCAGCTATCCTACACAAGCATGCTCAAAGTTCACTGTGAAGCTATAGTAAAGGTTCACGGGGTCTTTCCGTCTAGCCGCGGATACACCGCATCTTCACGGCGATTTCAATTTCACTGAGTCTCGGGTAGAGACAGCGCCCCCATCGTTACGCCATTCGTGCAGGTCGGAACTTACCCGACAAGGAATTTCGCTACCTTAGGACCGTTATAGTTACGGCCGCCGTTTACCGGGGCTTCGATCAAGAGCTTCGCACGAATGCTAACCCCATCAATTAACCTTCCGGCACCGGGCAGGCGTCACACCCTATACGTCCACTTTCGTGTTTGCAGAGTGCTGTGTTTTTAATAAACAGTCGCAGGGGCCTGGTATCTTCGACCGGCTTCGGCTCCACCCGCAAGGGGCTTCACCTACACACCGGCGTGCCTTCTCCCGAAGTTACGGCACCATTTTGCCTAGTTCCTTTACCCGAGTTCTCTCAAGCGCCTTGGTATTCTCTACCTGACCACCTGTGTCGGTTTGGGGTACGGTCTCCCGTGACCTGAAGCTTAGAAGATTTTCCTGGAAGCAGGGCATCAGTAACTTCCCGCCCAATGGGCGGTCGTCATCAGGTCTCAGCATTAAGGGCCCGGATTTGCCTAAGCCCTCTGCCTACACCTTTAAACCGGGACAACCGTCGCCCGGCTTACCTAGCCTTCTCCGTCTCTCCATCGCAGTCACGCGAGGTACGGGAATATTAACCCGTTTCCCATCGACTACACCTTTCGGTCTCGCCTTAGGGGCCGACTCACCCTGCGCCGATTAGCGTTGCGCAGGAACCCTTGGTCTTCCGGCGTGCGGGTTTTTCACCCGCATTATCGTTACTCATGTCAGCATTCGCACTTCTGATACCTCCAGCAGACCTCTCGATCCACCTTCACAGGCTTACAGAACGCTCCCCTACCCCGCATACAATGTATGCAGCCGCAGCTTCGGTAACCAGTTTGAGCCCCGTTACATCTTCCGCGCAGGCCGACTCGACTAGTGAGCTATTACGCTTTCATTAAAGGGTGGCTGCTTCTAAGCCAACCTCCTAGCTGTCTTCGCCTTCCCACATCGTTTCCCACTTAACTGGTATTTAGGGACCTTAGCTGGCGGTCTGGGTTGTTTCCCTTTTCACGACGGACGTTAGCACCCGCCGTGTGTCTCCCGGATAGTACTCACTGGTATTCGGAGTTTGCATCGGTTTGGTAAGTCGGGATGACCCCCTAGCCGAAACAGTGCTCTACCCCCAGTGGCATTCGTCCGAGGCGCTACCTAAATAGCTTTCGGGGAGAACCAGCTATCTCCGGGCTTGATTAGCCTTTCACTCCGATCCACAAGTCA
Organism: Marinobacter nanhaiticus D15-8W; assembly: GCF_036511935.1. Classification (NCBI taxonomy): domain Bacteria; kingdom Pseudomonadati; phylum Pseudomonadota; class Gammaproteobacteria; order Pseudomonadales; family Marinobacteraceae; genus Marinobacter; species Marinobacter nanhaiticus. The sequence continues at coordinate 4,104,721 of NZ_AP028878.1, forward strand.
TCCCCTGGCTTTTCAACGACAGTGGGTTCGGTCCTCCAGTGCGTGTTACCGCACCTTCAACCTGCTCATGGATAGATCGCCCGGTTTCGGGTCTATGTCCACCGACTAAATCGCCCTATTCAGACTCGGTTTCCCTACGGCTCCCCTAGATGGTTAACCTCGCCACTGAACATAAGTCGCTGACCCATTATACAAAAGGTACGCCGTCACACCCGAAGGTGCTCCGACTGCTTGTACGCATACGGTTTCAGGATCTATTTCACTCCCCTCACAGGGGTTCTTTTCGCCTTTCCCTCACGGTACTGGTTCACTATCGGTCAGTCAGGAGTATTTAGCCTTGGAGGATGGTCCCCCCATATTCAGTCAACGTTTCTCGTGCGCCGACCTACTCGATTTCACTAAACTCAGGTTTCGGATACGGGGCTATCACCCACTATGGCGGCACTTTCCAGAGCCTTCTCCTACCAGTTGTCTAGCTTAAGGGCTAGTCCCCGTTCGCTCGCCGCTACTGAGGGAATCTCGGTTGATTTCTTTTCCTCGGGGTACTTAGATGTTTCAGTTCCCCCGGTTCGCCCTGTACACCTATGAATTCAGTGCACAGTACCTGGCCGAAACCAGGTGGGTTTCCCCATTCAGAGATGCCCGGATCACAGCTTGTTTGCCAGCTCCCCGAGCCTTATCGCAGGCTTCCACGTCTTTCATCGCCTCTGACTGCCAAGGCATCCACCGTATGCGCTTAGTTGCTTGACTATATAACCCCAAACCAACTGTTTAATCTTCGTCTGAAACCGTCATGCCGCGCTGCAGTCTTCGTTCAGTCAGTTACATACGTGTGTATGCGCCTTCCTTCACTCAGCCTGCGCCTTGCCTGACGCCTTCAGCCTCGATTAAACCTGCCGGCAGCCTTTTGTCCTGCCAGCGGTTGATCCAAGATTAAGCAACCCAACGATTAACACCGGATAACGCTTGAAATCGCTATCATTGGATGGGCCATCTCGGAGATAAAGAGATGATCCATCCGGCTTGCAATCTTGTCCGCATTGTTAAAGAGCATGTCTGACCCAGTGATCAGAAAGAAGGGCTTCCGATTGTCATCAATCCGAAACGCTTGTTTCTGCACACTGACCGAAGCCAGGTCTTCGTAAAGTTGGTGGAGCCAGGCAGGATCGAACTGCCGACCTCCTGCGTGCAAGGCAGGCGCTCTCCCAGCTGAGCTATGGCCCCAGTAAAGCTGCCAAGAATTTTGTGAGGCAAGGCATCAAAGTGCGCCGCATAGCCTGCTATGCAAGTACTTCGATAACGCCGCATCACGAAATTCTGGTGGGTCTGGGTGGACTTGAACCACCGACCTCACCCTTATCAGGGGTGCGCTCTAACCACCTGAGCTACAGACCCGGTTTTGCTTGTCTTCGGCTCACCTGGTCTGCGTTGTGGTCTTCGCTCAGTCGGTCACGTACGCGTGTACGCTCCCTTCTTCACTCAGCCCACGCCTTGCCAGCTGATCCGAATCCGGCGCTAAACCCTGAGATACCCTCAAAGCTTAACCAAACCGACATCGGGTCTGCATTAGACCCTTATGCTCTCTTATCCATTGACCAAGTAATTCGTGTGGGCTCTGACCGAAGCGTTCGGCTTCGTTTAAGGAGGTGATCCAGCCGCAGGTTCCCCTACGGCTACCTTGTTACGACTTCACCCCAGTCATGAACCACACCGTGGTGATCGTCCTCCCGAAGGTTAGACTAACCACTTCTGGTGCAATCCACTCCCATGGTGTGACGGGCGGTGTGTACAAGGCCCGGGAACGTATTCACCGCGACATTCTGATTCGCGATTACTAGCGATTCCGACTTCACGCAGTCGAGTTGCAGACTGCGATCCGGACTACGACGCGTTTTAAGAGATTAGCTTGCCCTCGCGGGTTCGCAGCCCTCTGTGCGCGCCATTGTAGCACGTGTGTAGCCCTGGCCGTAAGGGCCATGATGACCTGACGTCATCCCCACCTTCCTCCGGTTTGTCACCGGCAGTCTCCCTAGAGTTCCCACCATCATGTGCTGGCAACTAGGGATAGGGGTTGCGCTCGTTACGGGACTTAACCCAACATCTCACGACACGAGCTGACGACGGCCATGCAGCACCTGTGTTTGGGTTCCCGAAGGCACCCTTCCATCTCTGGAAGGTTCCCAACATGTCAAGGCCAGGTAAGGTTCTTCGCGTTGCGTCGAATTAAACCACATGCTCCACCGCTTGTGCGGGCCCCCGTCAATTCATTTGAGTTTTAACCTTGCGGCCGTACTCCCCAGGCGGTCGACTTAGTGCGTTAACTGCGCCACTAAGACTTCAAGAGTCCCAACGGCTAGTCGACATCGTTTACGGCGTGGACTACCAGGGTATCTAATCCTGTTTGCTCCCCACGCTTTCGCACCTCAGTGTCAGTATTGGTCCAGGTAGCCGCCTTCGCCACTGGTGTTCCTTCCTATATCTACGCATTTCACCGCTACACAGGAAATTCCACTACCCTCTACCATACTCTAGCCTGACAGTTCGAAATGCCGTTCCCAGGTTAAGCCCGGGGCTTTCACATCTCGCTTATCAAACCACCTACGCGCGCTTTACGCCCAGTAATTCCGATTAACGCTTGCACCCTCCGTATTACCGCGGCTGCTGGCACGGAGTTAGCCGGTGCTTCTTCTGTGAGTAACGTCAAGGCGAGCCCGTATTAGGGACCCACTTTTCCTCCTCACTGAAAGTGCTTTACAACCCGAAAGCCTTCTTCACACACGCGGCATGGCTGGATCAGGGTTGCCCCCATTGTCCAATATTCCCCACTGCTGCCTCCCGTAGGAGTTCGGGCCGTGTCTCAGTCCCGATGTGGCTGATCATCCTCTCAGACCAGCTACGGATCGTCGCCTTGGTAGGCTCTTACCCCACCAACTAGCTAATCCGACATAGGCACATCCAATAGCGCAAGGTCCGAAGAGCCCCTGCTTTCTCCCGAAGGACGTATGCGGTATTAATCCGGGTTTCCCCGGGCTATCCCCCACTACTGGGCAGTTTCCTATGCATTACTCACCCGTCCGCCGCTCGTCAGCGGGGAGCAAGCTCCCCCTGTTACCGCTCGACTTGCATGTGTTAAGCCTGCCGCCAGCGTTCAATCTGAGCCATGATCAAACTCTTCAGTTTAAATCATACGGGATCCGAAAATCCCAAATCATGCTCAAGACAAAACTCAATTTCGACGAGTCACTGTCTCGATATTTCGTTGCCGAAATACCTCAGCCAGCGCCCACACGAATTACTTGGTCAACTTTTTAAAGAGCTGGGCCGTTGCCCGATCAAGGCCGCGTATTCTACAGCGAACCGCCACCTTGTCAACCGTTTATTTTTCCGCGTTTCGCGACTTCCGAAACCGCCGAAAACCTCCCGGCTTTACCTCATCAAGGTGGCGCGCATTTTACGCTGAACCGCCGCCTTGTCAACCGTTATTTTGAAGAACCTGAACTCAAATACTTCAAAGAAAACAAACGGTTGCCTTTCGACTCCCGGCCCGCCTCAGTGGCGTGCCCCTCGAAAGAGATGCGCATTCTACAGACCCCACCGGACCTGTAAACCCCTTTCTCAAACTTTTTATCGAATGTCTCGGTTTTCCGAAACGAGTCGTTTAGAAGATAACCAAAAACACGACCAAGTCGATCAACAAACAACCAAGAAGGCCTTATATGTATGTGATGACGGCGACTTGAGTTTCAACCCTGAAAAGAAGAAACGGGGAAGGGCAAAAGTAGCGTCGCCCCGGCATCCGGGGCAACGCCCTACCAGGCATTAATCTTTGTTGGTGTCAGCACCTTCTGCAGCCTGAGGACGCGGCCTACGCACCTTGCGAAAAAGGGCGCGAGCAGGGCCAGAAAGGCCATAAACCAGGAAACCAGCAAAAAGCACCGTTCCCGGGTCCAACGTGACCACGACAAAGACGAGAACCACCACCAGGATGGCCGCAAACGGAACGCGCCCTTTCAAGTCGAGATCCTTGAAACTGCGGTATAGAATGTTACTGACCATCAGCACGCCCGCGCCTCCGACCACCAAGACCGTCATCGCCTTGAGCCAGAACTCGGGCTCCACGCCCTGGAAGCACCAGACCAGACCAGCCACCACTGCAGCCGCAGACGGGCTGGGCAAACCCACGAAATATTTTTTGTCGACTGAGCCAATCTGCGTGTTGAAACGAGCGAGGCGTAACGCAGCGCCGGCGACATAGATGAAGGTAATCGCCCACCCAAACTGGCCAAAGCTGTTCAGCGACCAGAAAAAGGCAACCAGTCCCGGCGCCACCCCGAACGCTACCATGTCGGCCAGACTATCGTATTCCTCGCCGAACTTGCTCTGGGTGTTGGTCATCCGCGCAACGCGCCCGTCGAGACCATCAAGCACCATGGATACGAATATCGCGATGGCTGCGTTCTCGAACATACCGTTCGCAGCGGAGACCATGGCAAAAAAGCCGGAAAAGAGTGAGGCTGTCGTCAGCAGGTTGGGCAAGAGGTAGATCCCCTTCCTGCGAACGCGTGCGCCCTCGACGACCTCTTCTTCGACCACCTCACCTTCGCGAAGCGCTTCTTCTGCAGATACCGAGTTATCGTCAGTTCGGTTAGTCTTACTCATTCGGCTCGATTCCTGAAAAACATACAACGGGCATTATAGACGATTAAGGGGACACATCCGTCAAGCCGGCCGCCAACACTGGTTACGAAACAGTCACCTATAAACGCAAAAACGCGGCCCGGAGGCCGCGTCTTGAAGAACGCATCCGAAGATTAGTTCTTTTCCTTGTCCACAATTTTGTTCGCCGAGATCCACGGCATCATGGAACGCAGCTTTTCACCAACTGTCTCGATGTCGTGCGCCGCATTCAAGCGACGACGCGCGGTCATGGACGGGTAGTTGGTGTTACCTTCCTGAATAAACATCTTGGCATACTCACCACTCTGGATACGCTTCAGTGCGTTGCGCATCGCTTCGCGGGATTGCTCGTTGATGACTTCCGGACCGGTAACGTACTCGCCGTACTCCGCATTGTTGGAGATGGAGTAGTTCATGTTGGCGATACCACCTTCATACATCAGGTCGACGATCAACTTGAGCTCATGCAGACACTCAAAGTACGCCATCTCAGGCGCGTAGCCCGCTTCGGTCAGAGTCTCGAAACCGGCCTTGACCAACTCAACCGCGCCGCCACACAGAACTGCCTGCTCGCCGAACAGATCAGTCTCGGTTTCATCCTTGAAGGAGGTTTCGATGATACCGGTACGGCCGCCACCGATAGCGCTGGCATAAGAGAGGGCGATGTTCTTGGCGTTGCCGGACGCATCCTGATGGATTGCTATCAGGTCCGGAATACCGCCGCCGCGGGCAAACTCAGTACGAACCGTATGGCCTGGTGCCTTCGGCGCCACCATGATGACGTCGAGGTCAGCACGGGCAACGATCTGGTTATAATGAACGTTGAAGCCGTGAGCAAAGGCAAGCACACCGCCTTTCTTCAGGTTCGGCTCAATCTCGCTTTCATAGATAGCCTTCTGGTTCTCGTCCGGTGCCAACACCATGACGATATCCGCTTCCTTGGAAGCTTCGGCAACACTCTTGACGACAAGACCTGCACCCTCTGCCTTGGCAGCAGAAGAAGAGCCCTCGCGAAGCGCAACGATAACATCGACACCAGATTCTTTCAGGTTGTTGGCATGCGCGTGACCTTGTGAGCCATAACCGACGATCGCCACCTTCATGCCCTGGACGATGGAGAGGTCACAATCTTTATCGTAATAAACCTGCATAACTTTCCCCTGTTACTTATCCGGCCCTTCGCGGCCGAGATTCAATGAATGATTTCAATCAGATACCGAGAGCTTTTCCTGCTCAGATACTGAGAACTTTCTCGCCGCGCGCAATGCCGGACACCCCGGAGCGAACCACCTCGAGCACGCCAGTCGTACCGACCGCCTGAATGAAGGCATCAAGCTTGTCGCTATCGCCCGCCAGCTGCACGGTATAAACCGTGCTGGTGACATCGACGATCTGACCCCGGAAGATATCGACCGTACGCTTGATCTCAGCACGCTGGGATCCGCTCGCCTTGAGTTTGATCAGCATCAGCTCGCGTTCGATATGCGCACCCTCGGTGAGGTCCACCAGCTTGACCACCTCGATCAGCTTGTTGAGCTGTTTGGTGATCTGTTCGATGACGCGATCTGAACCGGTCGTGGTGACAGTCAGGCGAGAGAGCGTCTCGTCTTCGGTGGGTGCGACGGTCAGGGTCTCGATGTTGTAGTTACGCTGGGAAAACAGCCCAACCACACGAGACAGCGCACCGGGCTCGTTCTCAAGCAATACAGAAATGATGCGACGCATGGTGATCAGACCCTCTCCGTTTTACTGAGCCACATATCCTTCATAGAGCCGCGGGCCACCTGCATCGGGTAGACGTGCTCGTGTGGATCAACGTAGATGTCCAGGAACACCAGCTTGTCCTTCATCGCAAAGGCCTCTTCGAGCTTGGTTTCGAGATCCTCCTTGCGGTCGATCTTGATGCCCACATGCCCATAGGCCTCGGCCAGCTTGATGAAGTCCGGCAGGGATTCCATATAGGACTGCGAATGGCGGGACTCGTAGTTCATGTCCTGCCACTGCTTCACCATGCCCAGTGCCTGATTGTTGAGGTTCACGATCTTGACCGGCAGGTTGTACTGCTTGCAGGTGCTCAGCTCCTGGATGTTCATCTGGATACTGCCCTCACCGGTGACGCAGATGACGTCGTCGTCAGGGTAGCTCAGCTTGACACCCATGGCCGCCGGTAAACCAAAGCCCATGGTGCCCAGACCACCGGAGTTGATCCAGCGGTTGGGCTTGTTGAACTTATAGTATTGCGCCGCGAACATCTGGTGCTGCCCGACATCGGTAGTAACGAATGCCTCGCCATTGGTAAGCCGGTGCAGCGCCTCGATCACTTCCTGCGGCTTGATGTACTTGTCGCTCTTTTCGTAACGCATGCCGTGGAAGGCGCGCCACTCGTCGATCTGCTTCCACCAGGCCTTTAGCGCTTCGGCATCGGGCTTTTCCTTGCTTTCCTTGACCAGCGCAATCATTTCCTTCAGTACGGCATCGACTGGCCCAACGATGGGTACGTCGGCTTCGACGGTCTTGGAAATGGATGCCGGGTCGATATCGATATGGACGATCCGCGCGCCGGGACAGAACTTCTCGGTCGCATTGGTGACACGATCATCAAAACGGGCACCGACGGCCAGGATCAGATCGGAATGATGCATGGCCATGTTGGACTCGTAGGTCCCGTGCATGCCCAACCAGCCCAGGGACTGCTTGTCGCCAGCAGGAAAGCCCCCGATACCCATCAACGTATTGGTGACGGGGAATCCCAGCAGGTGAGCCAGATCGGTAAGCTGCTCGGAAGCCTTACCCAACACGACGCCACCGCCGGCATAGATGATCGGCCGCTTCGCCGCCAACAGCATTTCAGCCGCCTTACGGATCTGACCGGCATGACCACGCATCGCTGGGTTATATGAGCGCAGCTTCACCTTCTTGGGGTAGCTATACTCATAACGCTCGTTGGGCGTGGTCATATCCTTGGGAATATCGACCACCACCGGACCGGGGCGACCGGTTGATGCAATAAAATAGGCCTTGCGAACGATCTCGGGAATTTCAGAAGGATGACGCACCGTCATGTTGTGCTTCACCACCGGGCGGGAAACACCGATCATGTCGGTTTCCTGGAAGGCGTCCTCACCAATCAGGCTTGATGCCACCTGACCGCACAGGACCACCATCGGGATGGAATCCATAAAAGCTGTGGCAATGCCCGTAATGGTGTTGGTGGCACCCGGGCCGGATGTCACCAGTACGGTCCCCGGTTTGCCCGAGGCTCTCGCATAGCCATCGGCCATATGCACGGCAGCCTGTTCGTGGCGGACCAGGATATGCTTGACCTTGTCCTGTCTGAACAGGGCGTCATAGATATGCAGTGCTGCGCCACCCGGATAACCGTAGATGTACTCGATCCCTTCATCCTGCAGGGAACGGATCAGCATGTCTGCGCCAGACAATAACTCCACTTTCTCTACCCTCTTTATAGAGTGAATGTGCCGGCTTTCGCCGGTTGCCTGGGGTTCCGGTGCAGAGCTTCTTGTGAAAGCCGGACCGGACATTCCGCCACACCATGGGACGCAGAGGTTGTCTCTTGGCCAACCGAGCCTCCTGAGGGTGCCGGAGGTCGGCCAGTTGATGGACTGCGAAGTTCTTGCTACAGCAAGCTATCGCAACCCAGACCGCGCAGAATGCGCGAGACGTTCAGTGTGGTAATCAATGGGGATACTTGCACGGGATTGCCTGCCGTATTTACCCCTGTTTTCAGGCAATCGCCAATTGTGACAGCGGGAAACGCCCTGTCAATACCAACAGCTCGCCGAGGCGCGCCATTGGGCCTTCCCTGTCCAAACTCCGTTACATAAAACCGACAGCTAAGGACTGGCCAATTCACAGTTTTTGACTCATCTTAAGCACATTGATTTCGGCCATGGCAGAATTGGCTCTGGACCAGGTAAAACGATTTGGCATGGAATGCCATCGCCAAACGCATATGGAAACAGGTTGTATCCGCATGAAAAAATTTGGAATTCTGCTGAGTATCCTGCTATCAGCCTCGACACTCTCCGCACAGGCCAGCTCAGTGTATAAGTGGACCGACGAAAACGGTGTGACGCATTTCGGTGATCGTCAGCCGACCGGTCAGCAAACCGAAACCGTCAATGTCCGTTCAGGCACGAGCGAGAGCGCCAATGCCGAGCAGCGCGCCACTCCGCAGGAGCGTGTTGAAGCCATGGATAAAGCGGCTGCCGAGCAGGCCGAGAAAGAAGACATGACGAGGCAGGAAGAAGCCGTTGCCAAGCAGCGCCAGAAAAACTGCGAGATCGCACAGGACAACCTTAAAACGATCAGCACCCATGCGCGGATCAAGGTGACCGAGAATGGCGAGCAACGCTACCTGACACCGGAAGAAATCCAGCAGAAGAAAGACGAGTTCCAGAAGATCGTAGAAGAGGACTGCCAAGCCTGAGACGGCTTTCCCGGATTGCAGATGAAGGAAAGGGCGGCCCTCCCTTGGGGCGCCCTCGTTTCCCGATCACCACACACAAGTGAAGAGCCCGCTACTGACGCAACGGGCAAAGCAGATATAGCGTTCAGCCACTGCATCTGATCGAGGCATGCATCGGCGACACCTTAACCAAGCTGATGCTCTTCCCCCTTGTAATACGCTTCTACCCGCGGATTCATCACCCTCTTCCACAAAGGCGGAAATAATGCCAAGACCACCATCGCTGCGTATCCAGCGGGCAATTGTGGCGCAACCTGATGATGACGCAGGACCTGATAGCGGCGCTTCGCATATGCATGGTGGTCACTATGGCGCTGCAGGTGGAACAGGAAAACATTGGTCAGGAAGTAGTTGGAATTCCAGCTGTGCTCTGGCGTGGTTCGTTCGTACCGGCCACTCTCCAGTTTGCGGCGATGCAGACCGTAATGCTCCAGGTAGTTGACGATCTCGAGGAGGGTGAAGGCGATGAAGCTCTGCCCCAGGAAATAAACGGCGCCTAGCCACCCGAAAGCAAGCATAAAGGCTACCAGCGCCAGAAACGAGAGGCCGTACCACCACATCAATTCGTTACGCCAAGTCAGCGGAGCATGACCTTTGCGCTTCAGACGTACCGCTTCCAATCGCCAGGCGTTAAGGAAGTTGCGAACGTATGCCTGCGGCAGAAAGTTGTACAGCGACTGGTCGTAGCGAGAGGAGGACGCATCTTCCGGAGTGGACACATGCACATGGTGGCCACGCAGATGTTCGACCTTGAAGCCTCCGTAACACACCAGCGATAGTAACAATCCGCCGGCCCACGGTTCGAGTCGACCGTCCTTGTGGATCAGTTCGTGGGCGACGTTGATGCCCAGCCCACCGACAATACCGATCGACACGATCCAGCCCAGGGCCCCAAATGCCGTGAAGGTGCCACTGGTGAGTACTTGCATACCCCATACCAGCACCCAGGCAAACGCCACCACCCAACCAAGGGTCATGATGCGGTAGAACAGCTCATTGTTCATATGGGGCACATCGGTCTGCTCGTCCGGGTTCAGGGCATCCTGGCCGAGCATCCAGTCGAGTAGAGGAATGAGACCGAACACCACCACCGGTACGCCCCAGGCAAAAAGGTCGACCCAGCCGGTCGCCTTACCGGCGCCGAGCAGCAGCATTGGGAGGGCCAGGGGCAACATGGCGATCAGGAAACTGTACTTCTTCAGGCGCAAGAGCAGCCGACGACGGGACGACGATGTCTCCAGGGTAACCTGCTGTGAGTCCATACGAACCTCGCTTTTAGGATGACGTTTTTGTTCTATGTTCAGTCGATGTTGGCTTCACGGCGACCGCATACAGCGGCCTACACGACCTTCTGCTTGCTATAGTGTCCTACAATACAACAGTCGTCAAACTTGATATCAGAAGACAGCCACAAATCGGCTCACGGCGCCCCAACCTGAATGGCCGCCCTCCCCGGGGCCGCTGTGCTATGATGAAGCGCCCATTAGGCCCGCCTTTTTTTGGGTCTACCCAGCGCCCCGGCCCTTGCATTCAAGGGAGCGCCATCCGCTTATCCACAGCTCAACTTGGAAGGACAGCATGGAGTTTCAGGCGCCCAATACCCTGGCGGAGCAAATCGCCAACTACCTCGCCGATCGCCTGATGACGGGCGATATCAAGCCCGGCGAGCGTTTGCAGGAAGCGACCATAGCCGTAGAACTTGAGGTGAGCCGAGCGTCGGTAAAGGAAGCCTTCTATACACTGGAGCGGTGGCACCTGGTTGACATCACCCCGCGCAAAGGGGCAACGGCAAGCCTGCTGGATGCCGATCACGCGGCGGAACTCTATGATGTCTACATGCACCTGCTTATCATGTTGGCGCGTCGGTTATGCGAGCGTTGGCAGGAGAAGGACCGGGAACGGCTGATGGATGTGATCCACAAGGCGACCTCGCGCCTGAACGCAGACGCTCCCAATATTTCAGCGGTGGTGCAGGCCAGCTTTGATGTTATGGATGCCTGCTGTGCAGTGGTAGCGAATCCCTACCTCACCGAAGCGCTGACCAACTTCAAACCGGCGGTGAGCCGAACCTACTATTTCTGTGCGGATCGTTACCGGCAGGACCTTGATAGGACGGGCATGTTCTTCTCGCGGCTGACCCAGGCTGTGCTGGCCCGCGACCCCGAAGCGGCGGAACGGCAAATCGAAGGCTTCGCCGATCACCAGAAATCATTGATATTACAAGCGCTCGCGCGTGATGTAACCGTATCCAGCGCCGAGTCGGAGTGATATCAAATTCCCAGTTCACTGCGTTTTAGCACGACACCTGCAATACGCCACTCGCCATCCTGCCGCTCCATCCGGTAGTAGGCTTCCCAGTAACGGCCCTCGGGTCCGACAAGGAGCACCCGCTGGACGACGAAGCCAGGGTGGGGAACCTGCTCGCGAAAACGCACCGTGGTGGCTTCATAAACCGCCGGATACTGCTTGCGCACCATGTTACCGAAGGCCTCGGCGCTGGAGAAACCGCGTTGAATGGACGGCGAGGCGTAGCTGAATGCTCGCACGTCATCGTCCTGGGCAAAGGCATCGAGCTGCTCGCTAATAACCTCCTGCATGTCGGCCACTTCGTCATTAGCTTGGACAGGCTCAGTACTCAGGCACAGCGCGAGCGCTCCAGCAAGTGCGACAGACAGTAGCCCCGCGGACACTACTCGCATGGACAATCGTGCCAGGCACGCCTGCAGACGCATAACGCCGTTTAGGGAAACCATGTTCGCCCTCCCTCTACCGCTGCTGGAGGCCTGGCATAAGCCCGGCACATGCCGCAGTTATCATGGGTACGCCCGCACGCCTTTCCCGGATGCCTATCTGGCACGCCCTCACCTACTTCGTCGAAGTTGGGCTTGCCTGGTTCATCACCAATAGCACTCGCCAGCATGTCGCCGGGTTCGGGTGATTTCAGACGTTGCTCTGATATAGTAATCCATACATCCACAACTTCAGAACGGGATTCTCACCCTCATGATCCAGCGCTACATTCTGCTGTTGTTGACGCTCTCTCTGGGGATTATGACGCTGTTTCCTGCCTATCTTCATGCCCAGGAAGCCACGACTAAGCAGGAAAATCGACCACCTGTGCTGCGATTTAACATTGCCACCGGTGGCTATCCGCCCTACACAATTGTCGATAAGGATGGCGAGGTTTCAGGCATCATGTGGGATATCCTCCACGCCCTCGCCAATGCCCACGACCTGAAACTGGAAGCACGTGAAATTCCGACCAAGCGTGTCGAAGATTTCCTTCTGGCCGGGCACCTCGATGTCAGCATGCGTGCCCGCGAATGGTCCCATCAGCCTGAAAAGTTCCTGTTCACCGATACGCTCGTCAAGGTACAGGACGTCATCTTTACCCGGACTGACAGCTCACTGGTAATTGACGATTTCGACGATCTGAAGGGTAAAACACTGCTTACCCACCTCGGTTACAGTTATCCTGCACTGAAACCCTACTTCGAGGCCGGCACCATCACCCGCCTGAACGTCAATTCCCAGCGTTCCATGTTCCAGCGCCTGCACAGCGCCGAACGTTTCGATGGACTGGTCAGCGACCTTCGGACCGGCCGCTGGCTGATCAAGTCCCACGGCTGGTCCAGCCAGTTCGTCGCCCAACCGCTTGTCGTGGGGGAATTCGACTACCGCTTCATGTTTGCACCCCACTGGGCAGACTACATCCACGACTTCGACAAGACCCTACAAACCCTGCGCGATTCCGGCGAGCTTGAGGCCATCCTCGCCAAATACTGATCCAGGCCAACCCGACCGCGCTGACGTGATTCCGTTCACAGACCTTGGCAGGACCAAAGATTACTGTAACGGTATGTAATCCGCTTCGTATCCGCAGTCCGAACCGGATCCATAACAACACGGAACCCGCGGCCAGTCGGCTGCTATAACAACAAGATAACGGGGCGCGCTGGCTTTAGGCACCAGCCGCCGCGACCAAGGACTGACATCATGAAGACCGGACTGCAGCGCAGAGCCCTCTGCCTGCCGTTGCTGCTTGCACCAACGCTGGCATCGGCAGAAATCCAGGCCCTCGACGACCAGAGCCTCAGCCAGGTGATAGGTCAGGCGGGCGTGACCATCGAGCTGGAAACACGCATCGACCTGGACCGCTTCTCGTATATCGACGAAGGCTCGGTCAGCGTCTACGACCTCAGCCTGTCCGACCCGGACGGCACCGCCCTGGATAACATGAAAGTCACTGTCGACGTGGCCGGGGACGGAGAGGTGCTGGAACACGGCTTCTCCGAAATCGCCCGGCGCGCCAATGCCGGGCTGATATCGGGCTCCAATCCCGATGTAGCCGACGCCTTGGACAAATACGCCGTCGGCGGCAGTTTTGGCAAGCAATTCAACAGCGGCGACGCCGTCATCCATATCGGCCCGACAGACGCCGGCGATCCCACGTCCATGCAGGATTATCTGCAAGCGGTGGATTTCCGCCTCGCGATCGGTGAGGTTCGTGCCGAAGGCCCCGAAGACAGCGCGACTATGTTTTCGAATATCCAGCTTGAGGGTTATCTGGGCCCGACCGATATCGTGGTACGTAACGCCGGCGAAGCCACACGAACGCTGGCCAACGGCAACGTCGTCTCCGCCTCCGAGCTGCAATTCGACACCCACTTCGAGATTAGCGGAGGCTCACTGGACTGGGACGTGGGTAACGTGATCCTGCTGTTTAGTTTTGCCGGCGTCGGTATCGAAGGACTGGCAATTCACAACCGCTGGGGCGACGACACCTTGGGCCATTTCGGTATGGCGAGCGCCACGGCGAAGCTCTCCAATGGCACCAGTGCCGACTCTGGCAAGGAAGGGCTATCGATCCACGACGTTGAGTTCCGTGCCGACATAGATATGCCGGTGTTCAAGGTGGGTGGTACCAGTATTGGTACCGTGCAGTTTGAGGACTTTGTAATCAGTAACACCAATATGATGGTGTATGGACACTAAGCCGTAGCATGACCTCCGACCTGGACATGCGCAAAATGTAGCCGAAGATTTATCTTCGGAGGGGGCGTAAAGGCCCCCGGGTTTGATCCGGCAGGCCGTCGGACTGCTCCGAAGCTGAAGCGTCGGCTACACTCACCGCCATCCCCGAGCCACATTTCCCTACCGTCGGTTGCTCAACCAGATAAATTCATAAGGCTTCAATGTGACTGGTTTCATTCGGTCCTCGAAGGTCCTTCCGCTTACCAGATCCGTCCATTCGTCCGTCAGGATCAGGTTCAGCTCCGACAGGTTGAACACCTGCTCCTGACCGCTGATGTTATGGATGGCGAAAACGCTCTGTCGACGATCAATGCTCTGGCGCCAGAACGCGAATAGGCCATCGCCCAAGTGCAGGGTGTACTGTGTGGCGTTGGGATGAAAGGCCGACTGCCTGGTGCGGATGGCCAGCAAACGACGCAGGGCGGTAAAGACGTCCCGATGATGGGTATCGGCCTCCAGCAGGTCGTCGAGCTGATCGGCGTTCCACACATGTCGGTTGATGGAGCGATTGACGCCCGTATGCTCGACCCGAGCCTCGTCGTTCTCCGTGGCGAGCAGGCTATGAATATAGAACGCCGGCACGCCTTCCAGCGCCATCATCACCGCGTGGGCACAGATAAAGCGGGCAAACTGCAAGCCATCATTATCGCCGGACGTTTCAGTACGCGCCATCGCATTCCACAAACTGATGTTGATCTCGTATGGCCGAACTTCGCCAGTAGGGCCGGTGCGGCTGGTAATCCGCGCGCCGGAACCGGCCAGGGTGGTCGTCATGCGATCCAGTTCCTCGTCCGTCAGGAGCCCTTCCACCGGACGCAGGCCAATGCCGTCATGGGACGCAATGAAGTTCAGGTATGCGGTGCCCTGCTGGGCTGGCGGCATGGTCATCAGCCAGTCTTTGAGGTGTTGGGCATTGCCGCTGATCATGGCGTGCAACAACAACGGCGGCAACGAGAAGTTGTAGATCATATGGGCTTCGTTGGCGTTGCCGAAGTAAGTCAGGTTCTCCCGATTGGGGATGTTGGTCTCGGTGATAACGACGGCTTCCGGGTCACGGTGTTCGATAAGCAGCCGGAACAGTCGGATGATTTCGTGGGTTTCAGGCAGGTTGATGCTTGGCGTGCCCAGGATTTTCCAAAGGAAAGCGACGGCATCCAGCCGGAACCAGCGCATGCCCCGATCCATGTAGAGTTTGACGATGCCGATGAACTCCAGCAGGACATCGGGGTTGGAAAAGTCCAGGTCCACTTGGTCGTGACTGAAGGTACACCAGACGTGCTTTTCACCTTCCACGGTTTCCACTGCACGTAGCAACGGCGATGTCCGTGGGCGTACGACCGCACTTACGTCCTCATCTGGCGACACCTCGACAAAGTAGCGCCGCCCCGGCTCCCGGCCCGCCTTGAAGTTCTCGAACCAGAGACTGCGGCTGGAGCAATGGTTGATCACCAGGTCGGTCATCACCATGAACGCGCGGGACAGTTCGGTAAGGTCCTCCCATTGACCGAGCGACGGGTTCACGGTGGTATAGTCCATGACGGCAAAACCGTCGTCGGAGCTATAGGGAAAGAACGGCAGCACGTGGACCGTCGAGATCATGCCGGAGAAGTGGGCCTTGCAGAACGCGGTGAGCGTGTGCAATGGCGCCTCGCCCTCCCGTCGAACTGAGTCGCCGTAGGTAATCAGCATGGCGGTACCGGCGCTCCAGTTGTTGCGGTGGGGCGACGGCGTTGGCGTATCCGGCGCCAGGCCGAAGCGTTCCAGGCACTGATCCGCCAGCGCCTGAATATCCTCATGGGGATACAGGCACTGCAGATGCGCCTTCACACGCTGCTCCAACGATGGTAGTCCCTCAGGGTCAGTCATAAGGTGGTTTCCCTCTACAGCTCGTGTCGGTCGTCCGTCCTATAGCTTGTCTTGTGCAGGGCCGCCGTGGTCCCGCAGATCGTCTTCCACCGCGTCGTGCAATCGTTGCATTACGCCGGGGAATGCACTGGCAACGCGGTTCCACGAGGAAATGAACGGCGCCTCCATAGGGTTCTCCAGGAAATAGACACCCGCCTTCATGATATTGCGGGCAAACAGTTCCACCGCCTGCTCTTCCTGATGAACATCGAACTTCAGCCCGTTGATTTCAGCATCGTTGCGATACGTCTCCACAAAGTCCAGGGCGATGCGGAAATAGGTCGCCTTAATGGTGCGGAAGGCTTCGTGGTTAAAGACGATACCGTTCGTGGCCAGTTTGCGAAAAATGGCCTTGGCGATATCGATGGACATCTTGGACAGGCCGCCGCTGTCGTCGTCCGGGGACAGGTTCTGGTGCTTGTGATCGTAGCAGTCGGCGATATCCACCTGGCACAGGCGGTTGGTGCTGTAGTTGCGCTTCATCTCGCTGAGCACCCCGATTTCCAGCCCCCAGTCGCTGGGAATGCGCAGGTCGGTCATCACGTCCTTACGGAAGGAGAATTCGCCGGAGAGCGGATAACGGTAACTATCCAGATAATCCAGGTAGTCGAGGTTGCCCAGTACCCGCTTGAGAGCCCGCAACAAGGGCGTTACCAGCAGTCGACTAACCCGGCCGTTCAACTTGTTGTCAGCGACCCGCGCATAGAAGCCCTTGCAGAACTCATAGTTGAAGTTGGGATTGGCCACCGGGTAGATCAGCCGGGCCAGTAGCTCCCGATCATAGGTGACGATGTCGCAGTCATGCAGTGCGATCGACTCCGCACGGCCTGAAGCCAGTACATAGCCCATGCAGAACCAGACATTGCGACCTTTGCCGGGCTCGGTAGGCGCCAGCTCCTCACCTTTTAATTCGCGGTCGATACTGCGTAGGCGCGGGCCGTCGTTCCAGAGTACCCGGTGACGCTGCGGCAGCGCAGAGAAGAATTCCAGGGCATGGTGGTACTGGGCCTCATTGGCCCGGTCCAGGCCGATTACAATCTCGCTCAGGTACGGCACCTTCTTGAGATGCTCGAGGATATTCGGCATTGCCTCGGTTTCCAGCTCCGAGTAAAGACACGGCAGGATCAGGGCCATGGGCCTTGATTTGGAGAAGCTTACGAGCTCAGCTTCAAGATCCTCAAGGGGGCGACGTGACAGGTTATGCAACGTGGTCACAATGCCGTTCTGGTAGAAATCACCCATAGCGTATTCCTTTTTTGGAGGCGCCCGGTGTATCGACAAGTGTTTTTGTCAGGGCGCTGTTATTCCGTTCTGGCTCAGGATGGAAGAAACCGCTTCCGCCCAGCCTTCGGGGCCATAAGACGATGTAATGCACACATCGGGCCGATCCGGGACCACCGGTGGTGCATGGACCGGCGAGCGCACCAGAACCGGGATATCCGACGCGGACAACATATCCACGTCATTCTCGCTATCCCCCAATGCCACTGAGGTGATGGCGCCCTCAAAGGCGTTCTGATAGACCGCAAGCAGCCAGCTCATGGCCTGCCCCTTGTCACAGGCGCCAAGGACATGATGGAAGCGCCCTCCACGAACCAGGCGCAGATTGTGCCCCGCCAGCTCCGTAGCGCACTGATTTAGTGCATCCTCAGAGTCCTGCCACACCAGGGGTTCGCTGAATTCCCTTTGCGAGGCCAGCTGTGCCTGTCGACGCTCCAGTCCGGTGCGCTCCATCAGCTCCGCCAGACCCATCTCCGACAGTCCACGAAAGGTGTAGCGCTGGCGCAAGGCATAGAGTTGCTCCAGGATATCCACCCGTGGCACCGACAACGCCTTGCAGTAGTAATTGCCATGGGGTCGCGCATCCGGTGGCAGGGGCAAGCCAGTATCCGGAGGGAACCATACTGCAGCGCCGTTTTCGACGATAAAAGGTTGGTGGATATCCAGCCTTTCCTGCAACTGTTCAACTTCTACACGAGTTTTGCTGGTATTGAAGATAACCGGGACGCCAGCTTCGAGGGCTGCCTCCCAAACCGGCCGGGCCGGCTCAGCGGAATAGGTGTGGTGATCCAGCAATGTGCCGTCCAGGTCGGTAAAAATGACCAGCCGTGCCATGAGCCTTCTCTCCCTGCGTATCGCCCTGGGGCGTGGGTTGTCCTTGTATGCGGCGATCTCCCACCGCGCATGGTTCGTCTCGTACGGCGGAAGTCATGCAAGGGAAACGCCACAATACCTGACGATTTGGTAACGCCCCCGACTCGGCATCACCTGCGTTCTGGCAGGACGTTCACTTGCCAAGGCCCCCTGAGTTCACAGTACACTGCCGCAGCAACCTGAACGAGAGCCCCCATGGCCGGTGATACCACGTCGAGACAACAGCAACCCGGCATGTCCGGATGGCGCCTTGTGGGCTTTATTGCCCTGTTCCTGCTCTTTACTGGTGCCGGCACCTGGACAATCTACACCCAATTCGCCGGTCGCAACTTCCATTTCGACGACCGCCTGCTCAACCCCTGGTTCCTCGTCGCGGCAGTAGTGCTACTGCTTGTCTATTATGCGGCCGACGGCCTGCGGCTGCATTACACCCTAAGAGCCCTGGGACACTGCCTACCCTTCAGGCACATTTTCCGGCTGGTCTTTATCAACATCTTCTTTTCCAACGTGACACCCATGGCCACGGGCGGGGGCGTGGCTCAGATCTGGTATCTGCGCCGGCATGGAGTTCGTCTGGGCACGGCAACCGCGGCAACCACCATCCGGACCGTGCTGGCCATCGCCTTCATATTTACCGTGACGCCAGCGTGCCTACTCTGGCTCGATGCTTTGCAGGGCATGGCGATTCTCGACCGGATTGCCGGACTCCTGGCCCTGTTTATAGTGCTCTACCTGGGTTTCTTCGCCGTCGTCTTGCTGCGCACCCGCTGGCTGATTCTGATACTGACGCGACTGTTTAGCACCCTACGCCGCTTCCACCTGATCAGCGCCCGACGCCACAAACGCTGGCAATTCCATATGATGCGGGAAATGACCCGTTTTTCCCGTAGCTTTTCGATCTACGTCCATGGCCCCCGACGGTTCGTATTACTTTCGGTTCTCTTCACCTTTGTTTTCCTGGTGAGCCTGTTCAGCTTTCCCGCGCTGATCATGGTGACGCTTGGGTACGAGGTGGACTATCTCACCACACTGGGTCTTCTGTTCGTGACGACTTTTGTGATGTACTTTGCCCCAACGCCCGGGGCTTCCGGCATTTCAGAAGGCGTGTTCGGCACCTTCTTCCGCGGCCTGCTGACACCCGGCCATCTGGTACTTGTCACACTGGCCTGGCGTTTCCTGACCATTTACCTGGGCATGATCATTGGACTGATACTGATGCAGGTGGAGCTGTCCTCAGGCCGACGCCGGACCAGGACCGGATCCCGGCCGTCAGTCACAGGGACCCGTGATGATCCGACGTAAGCCGCTGAAGTTGCTGTTCTATCTCTGCCTGCTGGTCATCATCCTGCTGGTGGGCTACAAGATCTACCTGGATTTCTTCGAGCCTGACTACGAGGCGGTCCACACCGAGCAGATCGACCGGCTACACGCCAACCTGGATAACACCAGCGAATTCAGTTTCGCTGTCGTGGGCAATATCAATAATTCCGTCGGGGTATTCGAGCGCAAGATCGTGCCCATGCTCAACAGTGCCGACCTGGATTTCGTGATCTCCGCCGGCAACGCGGTGTCCAGCGGCGGGGAAGACAAGTACCGGGCGATCTACCGCACCCTCAACCAGCTCAACGTGCCCTACCTGCTGACCTTCGGCGACAACGAATTCAGCAATTTCGGCAGCTTCCGTTTCTACGAGCACTTCGGCCCCTACTTCTACTCGTTTCGAACAGGCAACAGCGTCTTCGCCTTTCTGGATGCCACCGGCAAAACCCCATATCGCTGGCAGCTTCGATGGCTCAGCGATCTGCTAAGTCAGGATGACAGCGCACACCGATTCGTCTTTATTGGTGACCCACTGCAGAAGATCCATAAGGAGACCCTGTTCGACAACGAGGACGAGTACCTGAACAACCCAGAGTTTCGCGATGCGCTGGTCAAGATGTTCCGCCAGTACAAGGTGGATGCCGTATTCTCGGCCAACCTGCCGCTGTTCTCCGAGCAACGCCATGGGCCGACGCTGTATATCACGACTGGCGGTGCCGGCGGACTGGTACTGAACAACGAAACCAGTTTCTACCATTTCGTACGCGTGGATGTGCGTGAAGACGGCATCGAGACGACCCTCAAGCGCCTGGATATCGGCCAACATCCCGTATTCAAGCAACTTGAGAGTTTCTGGTTTTTCATCCACTCACTGTTCTACGTGGGCTACATCAACTTCATCCTGCTCGTCTGCGTACTGGGCCTGATCATCATCAAGCTCTACTCGGCGATCTTCGTCGACAAGGACTATTATCCGGATTTCGACCTGGACCCCACGCCCTGGCGGGAGCGCTCCCTGAAGGTGGGTATGTTTACCAATAACTATCTGCCCTTTATCGGCGGCGTACCGCTATCGATCGAGCGATTGCGTCGCGGGCTGAATGCACGCAATCATGAGGTCATGGTGGTCGCGCCCAGCTACCGGGACCAGCCCACGGAGGAGACCAACGTGCTGCGGGTGCCTTCACTCGTGAGCATGGGCGCAGAGCGGGAATTCCGACTGGCGAATATCTTCCTGGCCCGGATACGCCAAGCAGTGCGGGCATTCCGTCCCGACATCATTCATCTCCACCATCCGATCTGGCTGGGTTCGCTGGGGCTGTGGATGGCCCGGCGGCTCAAGGTGCCCGCTGTGTATACCTACCACACCCGGCTCGAGCACTATGCCCATTTCGTTCCCCTGCCGGGACGGATTTTCCGCAACCTGATATCCCATGCCCTTATCAAGCGCTTCGCCAACAAGTGCGATGGGGTTATTGTGCCCACCTACTCGGCGGAGGAATACCTGCGGATGATTGGGGTGAAGACCATGGCCTTCGTGCAGCCTACCGGTATCGAGTTTGACGCCTTCCAGCAAGTGACGGAAGAACAGGTGGAAGCACTGCGCCGGAAGCTCGACATCAGCCCCGATGAGCATGTCTTCATCAGCGTTTCGCGTCTATCTACCGAGAAGAACATCGATTTTATGGTTGAAGCCATGGAACTCATCAAGGCCCGGGCGCGCAAACCCTTCCGCTTCCTGATGATCGGCGATGGGCATGAGCGCGAACGCCTGCAACGGAAGATCGACGAAAAAGGGCTTCGCGACATTTTCGTCTTGCTGGGGTCCATCCCACCCGACGATATGGCGCTCTATTACCAGCTTGGCGATACCTTCCTCTATGCCTCGGTCTCGGAAACCCAGGGCATGGTGATCCTGGAAGCCATGGCGGCCCACCTGCCGGTCGTTGCAGTGCGATCGTCCGGTATCGATGATGTCGTTCGTGAGGAGTACAACGGCTTCAAGACCCCGGGAAACCGTGAACGCTGGAGCGAGGCGGTGCTCCGGCTGATGGATGATGAAGCCCTGCATCGGCAACTTGCCGACAACGCCCTCGAATTTGCAAAAGGCTACTCCATCGACAACTTTGCCAGGGATGTAGAAGGTATCTACGGCATGATCCTGGCCGGCTACCACAAACGCTATGGCAAGACGGCTCCCCAACCTGAAGCCGGTTAATCGGATTTCACGCTAAAAGCGTATAGGGTAGGACGTATCCACGGCTCAATGGAGACATCCGCCATGGGCAATATTCCTGTCGGCATCAGTGCCTGCCTCCTGGGCAACCCCGTCCGTCATGACGGCGGCCATAAACATTCACGTTTCTGCACCGGCGTGCTCTCACGCTATTTCGACTTCCGTTCCATCTGCCCGGAACTGGAAGCCGGCCTGGGCGTGCCCAGGCCAACCATTCACCTTCGTGAGCTGGACAATGGTCTGCGACTGACGGAGTCGAAAGGCATGACCGACCACACGGACGCCATGCGCAACTGGATCGATTCCAGACTGCCGCAACTGGCGGATCTTCGTGGCTACATCCTGATGGCAAAATCACCCAGCTGTGGCATGGAGCGCATCAAGGTCCACAACGAGAAAGGTCGGGTAATCCACCGGGAAGGTCGCGGGCTTTTCGCTGAGGCACTGATGCAGGCCTACCCGCTGATGCCGGTGGAGGAAGAGGGCCGGCTGAACGATGCCCACCTGCGGGAAAACTTCATCGAGCGGGTCTACGCCTACGACGACTGGATGCGAACGATGGAAGAGGGCCCGACCCGTGCGGGGCTGGTGGCGTTCCACACCCGCCACAAGTTTCAGCTTATGGCCCATTGCGAGAAGACCTACCGTATTCTGGGACGCCTGATTGCGGACCAGAAATCAGAAGCGGTGGAGGCTGTGGCCGAGCGTTACATCCAATTGTTCATGGACGCCATGGGCAAGAAGATACGCCGCGGTGCACACGCCAACGTGATGCAGCACATGATGGGGTTCCTGCGAAACGCCCTGTCACCGTCCGATCGGCAGGTCATTAGCGAGCAAATCGATGCCTACCAACGCGAGGAAGTGCCTCTGGTGGTTCCGATGACGTTGCTCCGGATGGCGCAACGCCGTGAACCTGTAGACTACCTGGCGCGACAGGACTACCTCAATCCCTACCCGGAAGATTTGGGGCTACGTAACCGCGTGTGAAACGCCATCCCTGGCGCCGGGAACGCTTCCTAGAAACCATAGAGAACGGTCAGCGACGTTTCAGTATCGGTGCTTTCACTGCCTGCCGGGGCGCTGGAATTGTGTTTGACGCGGTAGGCGACCTTCATGGAAAGATTACCGATCACGTCGGCCTGGATAGCCGTCAGCGATTCGGAAATGGTATTGCTGTCCTCAATACCCACTTCCGTACCAAGCTCCTGAATAAAGAGGCTATTGGGCGACAGCGCGTAGTTGAAAGTGCCCGCAAAACGCGCCACCGCGCCATCTTCCACATCGTCACCGTTATCGGGTTCTTCGAGCTTATTATAGCGGTAACCGGCACCCGCCTTGAGGTCAAGGAAGGAACGTTCCCCGTCCTGCCAGACCCGCTGACCGTAACCGGTGGTCGCCGACGACTGGAAGTCGTAGGCAGAGAAACGATCGTCCTCGTAGGCACCACGCAGGAACCAGAACTGTCGCTCGTCGAACTTATAGTTGGTCTCCGCTTCCCCCTGGTACTTCTCGGCGGTGGTCTCTTGCTCCCCGGTGTCGGGATCTTCCCCTTCCGAATACAGCGACCGAACGGCAGCCGTGTTGCGCCATTTCTCGACTTCGTGCTTCACGGCCAGTCGAACGTTGAAGTTGGTCTCCTCGGTGTTGCCCTTGGTAATCAGCAAGCCCAGCTCGCCCTCACCTTCCCAGGCATCGCCCTCATCCTGCGCCATGGCCAGGGGCGCTGCCAGAAGCGACGGCACCAACGTGGAGGCCAGAACTATCGTTTTCCTTACTCGCATGCCTACTCCTTAGACCTATTACTTCATGGAACCACCATCGGCGATTCGCGCCTTGCCAGAAAGGCACCCAAGGCTTCCAGAATCGCCAATAGACGTAATCAAAGGTTCCCCGTGCACCGACCGTGCCCATACAACACGATCAGTGCATAACAAAAAAGGTCGTTATAACAGACAGGCAGCAAGTTTAAGCAGATCGCTAGCGGCTCCTCTAGCGACGTCGCGAGGGCCGGTCAACACCTAGTGACGTTCGCCCAGGCGGCTCTTCTCGGACAGCCTTGCGCGAGCTTCGCGCTTGGCACGCTTGCGCTGAGCAATGACCTCAGCCGCTTCGCCTCCGACGTGCGTCTCGCCCCGGGCTTCGGCCAAGCGAATCTGCTTCTCACGCTCGGCAAACCGGGCCTTCTGCTCCGGCGTCAGTTCGTCGATGCACTGGTGACAACTCACGCCCTGCTCATATTCGGCTCGCTGCTTATCCGCCTCGGTGATGGGACGGCGACAGGCGTGACACTGGTCGTAACCGCCGCGCTCCAGTTTGTGATTGACCGTGACCCGGTCATCGAACACAAAACACTCGCCTTCCCAGAGGCTCTCTTCCTGGGGTACGTCCTCGAGATACTTAAGGATGCCGCCTTTGAGGTGATAGACCTCGTCGAAGCCCTTTTCCTTGAGGAAGGCCGTGGATTTCTCACAGCGGATACCGCCCGTACAGAACATCGCAACCTTACGATGGCGCGAGGGATCCAGATGTTTTTCCACGTATTCGGGAAATTCGCGGAACGTCTCGGTGGCGGGATTGACAGCATTGCGGAAGGTGCCGACCTCTACCTCGTACTGATTACGGGTATCGACCAGCAGGACCTCTGGATCAGAAATCAGGCTGTTCCAGTCGCTGGGATCGACGTAGGTACCAACGGTGCGGCGCGGGTCGACGGTATCCACGCCCATGGTCACGATCTCTTTCTTGAGCTTGACCTTGGTACGTTTGAACGGCTGGATATCCACTAGGGATTCCTTGAAGTCCACACCGTCGAAACGGGTATCCGCCGCCAACCAGGCCTTGATAGCATCGATACCCTCGCGTGAACCGGCGACGGTCCCGTTGATGCCTTCGTGGGCCAGCAGCAAGGTACCGCGCACACCCTTTTCGTCCATTAGCGCCAACAGCGGTTCACGCAAGCGCTCATAATCATCGAGCGCAGTGAACTTGTACAACGCGCACACAACAACATCGTTCATCTATCTTCTCCTGCGGGCCGGATCGTAAATCCGGAGCATGGTCTTTAGGGGCCGTTAACAGGCCCTGAGATACCGGTGAATACCGGAACGAGGCGGATTTTAACCAATGCGTATGCAGGAAAGAAGGGGGCTTCGGAAGACACCGATGCAGGGGCACCGGTGTCCGGGATCAGCCGCCAGGCTGAATCAGAACTTCAATTGGCCGCCAATCGACAGGCCGGCAATTTCCACACCCTCCTTGTCGTAGTACTGCATGTATTCGACGTTAACGGCGAAACGGTCGGCGAGGTCAAGGTTTGCACCGATACCGTAGGACTCGTCGCTGCCCGAATCGGAGAATGTCGCACTTCGGTAACCAGAAGACGCCGAAGCTTCAATCTCAATGTGGGAGATACCGGCCACGACGTACGGATAGATTGGTGTCTGGTTCGGCAGGCCAACCTTGCCATAGAGGCCCGCGAGCGTCTTGAGCTCGACATCGACGGACGCGCCATAAACTTCAGTGGTGTCGTCCCCCACCCCTACGCCCAGGCGAAGTTCACCGGCTACATACGGGTTCACGTTGACACCGGCCTGGCCGTACAGAGCGCCAACATCAAAGCTGTCGTCGATGCCCTCTTCTTCATACTCCGCCAGCAGATAGCCTATCCCTGCGTAGCCCTTGGGAAAACCTTCCTCAGCCATTGCATGACCCGCCATCAGTGCACACGCCATCGCACCCAATACACGTAACTTCATGTGTTGTCCTTTCTTTTAATCGTTTAATTGTCCTTGGTCACCCACGACACAAGCCGTTTGGCAGAGGCTTATGTTAGAGAACACGACACACCATCACTAGCGAGCGATGCAAAACTCTGTGAAACGTTTTGAGAACAAGAAGTGGATCATGCCCGCAATTGCGGGCATTTGAGGGCGAGAGCATCTAATAGATGGGTGCGGTTGATGAATGCACTATTGGGAACCAAAAGACTTACTGCTGCTCAGCCAGCTCCCGCTCGATTACGGCCTGCATTTGGGCCCAACCCGGGCGCGTTAGGCGAATATTGTCGACATAAACGGTGGGTGTGCTGGCCACACGCAGCTGCTGGGCGACACCGACACTCTGGCTGATGACCTCTCGGTGCAGTTCGGTGTCGACACAACGCCTGAGGCGCTGACTGTCCAACCCGAGCTCATCGGCATAGCGAGCGAAGGTACCCACCGGATCAGAGGAACTGCTCCATTCGCCCTGGTTATCGAACAGACGATCATGCATCGGCCAGAAGGCGTCCTGATCCGCCGCGCAGCGGGCAGCCAGGGCCGCTTCCCGGGCCCACTCGTGCTGGGTCAGGGGTAGATCGTAGAACACCAGGCGAACCTGGCCACTGTCCACATATTCCTCACGCAGGCGTTTGGAGGCGGGCGCGAAACGGGCACAGGCAGGACATTGGTAGTCCGCGAACTCGCGCACCACGACTGGCGCATCCGGATCACCGATCGACACCGCGACAGAGTCATACGTCGCCGGGAAAGGCTCAGCATCCGCCTGGACGTCCGGCAGCGCGTCGGATGTCGATTCCGGGGGCAGCGTTACCCACCAGACAACCATGACCAGCAACATCAGAACGACGATACCACCGATGATCATCCACTTGCCGCCGCTGCCCGACGTTTTCCGCGGCGTGTCCTGACCGCTTGCCTTGCGACGCTTTGCTTCGCCCATGGGTCTCTCCTGAAATGACCGGTATCAATAATGCCCGCCAGCTTACACTACCCGCGGCGAGCTGCAATAGACGCCCTAGGCCGCATTCGGTAACGTGTCGGCTGCATCACATCGCACCAGATCCATAACGCCAGAACCATAACAAGAGGACTCGTCCGTGGCCGTACCAGCCCAACTGGAACACTGTCTTTCCCTGCCGTTGATAGCCGCACCGATGTTCCTGATTTCCGGACCGGAGTTGGCCCTTGCTTGCTGTCGCAACGGTATTGTCGGCAGCTTCCCAGCCCTGAACCAACGTACCAGCGAGGGTTTCGAGCAGTGGCTGATCGAGATGAACAGTGGCGTCGATGCAATCCGTAAGGGCGAGCCCGGCCGCGCAGCGACACCCTATGCGGTGAACCTGATCGTACACAAGACCAATCCCCGCTGGCAGGCGGACCTGGAACTCTGCGTAAAACATCAGGTGCCGATCGTGATTACCTCACTTGGCGCCGCCAGCCATGTCGTGGAAGCAGTGCACAGCTATGGCGGTCTGGTATTCCATGACGTGACCAACCAGAAGCACGCTCGCAAGGCCGCGGAAGCGGGTGTGGACGGCATTATTGCGGTTGCTGCGGGTGCCGGCGGGCATGCGGGCACCATCAACCCCTTCGTGCTGATTAAGGAAATCCGTGAGGTGTTCGACGGCGCCATCGTCCTCGCAGGCTGTCTCTCCGCCGGCGAGGATTTGCTGGCGCTGCAGGCCATGGGGGCCGATCTCGGCTATATGGGGACGCGTTTTATCAACACCGAAGAGTCGCGGGCGGGCACCGACTACCAAAGCATGATTCTGGAGGCCGTGTCCGGGGACATTATCCATACGCCAGCGGTTTCAGGCATTCCCGCCAACTTCATGCGTCAGAGCCTGGAAGCAGCCGGCTACCCCATGGACCGCCTGAACCAGCCCGGCGCCATCGATTATGGCAAGAAACTTAAACCAGTGGATGACGAGGCCAAGGCATGGAAGACCGTCTGGTCTGCCGGCCAGGGCGTGAGCGCCATTCACGACATTGTGCCGGTGAAGACGCTGGTGGACCGGTTGTGTGACGAGTACCAACAGGCGATTGCGCGATTGAACGCATCGCCATTTCGGGACTGAGATTGAGTAATGGGCCCCTCCCCGGGCCCATTGAGTTCAATCATCCATGAAGTCATGTAGCTGCTGGTTGAGGCGCGCCACTTCCCGGCGCAGCTCGTGGACATCGTCCAGCAGCTCCAGTGACATGGCCAGGCCAGGCAGATTGATCTTCAGGTCGCGCTGCAGTCGCTGTGCCTTACGCAGCCGACCAAGAGCCACCGCATCGAAACACCAACTGCTGGCAGGACCTTCCTCGATTGGCGCAATCACACCGTAGCTCACCAGCTTGACCACGAATTCCGCATGAACATCGCTTCGCTCGCACACTTCCCGCAGGGTAAAGCGCGTGCCCTGGTCGAGCACTTCCACCTGATAGCTTGTCTCGGTCTTCACGTTCGACATCGTCTTATACCTTCAGATGAGCGCGGGGGTTGAATCCCTTCTCCGCTTCGGCCAGTTGCCTGTAGAGGGCTTCGCTTTTCTCATTGTGTTTGTGTGGCAGGGCAATCTGCAGCACCACAATCTGGTCCCCAGGCTTTTTCCCGGGCAGACCTTTACCCTTGAGTCGTAACTTCTGGCCACCGGTGGCGCCCTTCGGCACCTTCACCTTAAGCCTGCTACCCAGCGTGGGCACCGTGACTTCGGCGCCGAGAGCCGCTTCCCAGGGCGTGACCGGCAGCGTCATGACAACATCCCGACCCTCCACGGTGAATGTGGGATGCGGCGCCAGATCCACCTCGATAAACAGGTCACCCGGCTCGCCGCCGCCAAAGCCTGGCGAGCCTTGCCCTTTCAGACGGATATGCTGACCCTGGGTCATCCCTGCGGGAATCTTGACGTTCAGCGTCTTCACCCGACGATGCGATGCACCCTGCTCGTTGGTCTCGGTGACCTCGAACTGCACCTGTTTCTCACAGCCGCTGTAGGCTTCTTCGAGGAACAGGGCCAAACGGGCATGCACATCTTCACCGCGCATCCGCATGTTCTGCCGGAAGCCACCGAAACCACCCCGATGGCCGCCACCGAAGATGGATTCGAAAAAGTCGCTGAAGTGCGCCGCATCAGCCTCGGTGTACCCGCCCCCGCCAAAGCGTGACGCACTCTCCCAACCGGGCGGGGGCTCGAAATCACCACTACGACCGGCCCCGTATTTACGCAGTTGATCGTACTCGGCCCGCTTTTCCGGATCCTTGAGCACCTCGTAGGCTTCGCCGACGTCCTTGAACTTCGTGTCGGCGTCCTCTTCCTTGCTCACATCCGGATGATACTTACGGGCGAGCTTGCGGTAGGCCTTCTTGATCTCATCGGGCGACGCGTCCTCTTTGACGCCCAATGTCGCATAGTAGTCCTTGAATTCCATGATGGATTCGCACCCTCCAGATGAGTCTTCGCATTCGGATTGTTGATTAATAATTGTTCCGAATCAGCGAAATACAAGTATCGACCGATCAGGGCTTATGCGCATAGAGGTATGGCTTGACGCGGGTCAAAGATTGAGCGGAAAGTCACGCTGCTCGCCGGGGGAGGCCAAAGGTAACTTTCGTACGCTGGCGTTGGCCGGGGTAGGTCCGTAAACTAGGGCCGCCCCGATTGTCGGGCATTCTTCGCGACCATTTCCCAGACGAATCACCCACCATGAGCCAAGGTATTTCTGCCAATCCAGGGGCGTCCTCGGCCAGATTGACGCAGTTGCTGACTGCCGCTGGCGCGCCAGCGCGCAAAGATGTGCTGCCGTGTTTCGGGGAGCGGTTGAGTCGCCTGTTTGGGCTCGGGGACACGATGAAGCTGGACGCCGCACTCGCCTATCGCATCCGGCAACCCGCTACACCCCAGCCCGCTACACCCCAGAGAGCGGCCCTGGAACGTCTTGTGCAGGAACTCGCGAGTATCCAGCGGCTTTTGGTCAGGCGGATTCGCGGGTATGGGACCGATATCGACATCGAGGGTCAGTTGACGGCAGAACCTTATTCTCAGGCCTTGCTGACGACCCAGCGCAAGATAGCCGCCACAACCCGACAATTCAGGGACAAGGTCCGGAGTACCCTGAAAGATCAGGGACAGGACCTGGCCCGGCTCGCAGAGGTGGATGCCGTGTTCGATCACACCATGGCCGGCTATACCGTCCAATGTTTTTCCCGAGTTTCCACGGTGCTGGAACAGCGTTTCCAGGCCCTCGAATCCGCCTCTACCCAAGCAGCCGATCCGGGTTCCGAACCCGACGATTGGCTCCGCCGTTACTGCGAGGATACGCAGAACCTTCTACTCGCCGAACTGGATGTTCGGCTGGAGCCGGTGCTGGGTCTGTTGGAGGCTTTCCACAACGAGATTAGTCAAACCCATGAGTAAACTCTTCTTTATCCTCGCCTTCGCGATCGGCGCCGCTGTCGCGGCGTGGATCGGCGCAGGCTTTGTCGGCTCGGATCGTCTGGCCCTGGCCTTTACGGGCCTGATTGCCCTGGTCTTCGCCCTTGGCTTCTACGAATTGATCGGATTCCGTAGCACGACGGCCCGGCTCTCAGAACGCCTGGACCAGACGCCCACCGGTGAGGATCAACTGGAACGCTGGCTGGAAGGGCTGCCCGAACCCATCCAGTTTGCGGTACAACGCCGCCTGGAAGGCCACGATGCGGCTCTCCCCGGTCCGCAACTGACACCCTATCTCACCGGTCTGCTGGTTATGCTGGGCCTGCTGGGCACCTTTGCCGGCATGATCGTCACCCTCGGTGGCGCCGCATCCGCCCTCGACGGGAGCACCGAGCTCAGCGCAATCCGGAGCGCCCTTGCAGCGCCCATTGCCGGGCTGAGCCTGGCGTTCGGCACGTCGATCGCGGGCATCGCCACCTCCGCCATGCTGGGTCTGGCTTCTACCCTGAGCCGGCGGGACCGCCTGCAAGCTTCCCGCAAGCTGGACCGTAAACTCCACCAGAAGCTGTATCACCTTTCCGCGGACTACCAGCGTCACGAGGCGTTCAGCGCCCTGCAGTCCCAGGCGAAGGCGCTACCGGAACTGACCTCCACCATGACGACCTTGCTGCAGAGGATGGAACACCTCGGGGAACGGTTGGAACAGAACCTCACACGCAACCAGCAGTCATTCCATGATGCCGTGGGTGATCAATACAAAGCGTTGGCGGACACCGTGGCGCACTCCCTGAAAGACGCCCTGGATTCCAGTTCGCGGCTCGCCGCAGAGCGGATTGAGCCCATTGTCGATAACGCCATGGAGCGACTGAGGACTGATACCGAGAAGGTGCAAAAAGATTGGACTACGGCGTCGAAAGAGACGCTCACCAACCTGGCTGAGACCTTCCAGGCAACCACTGCCGAGGCCGGCGAGCGCTGGCAGCAGAATCTGGAAATACAGCAACGGACAAGCGCCGAACATCAGCGTGCCATCGAGCAAAGCGGCGAAGAGAGCCGAAAGGAGACGCTGGCGCTGGTCCAGCAGTGGCTTACCGACATGCAGACGCAACAACAGGCCCAACAGGACCGGTTCCAGAAGCAACTCGAAGCTGCCGGCGAACAGCTTCAAAAAGCCTGCGAGCATCAGACGGATCAATGGCAGACGGGACTCGAACGCCAACAGACCGCCAGCGAAACGCTGCTGAAGGATCTGGGCCAGACGCTGACAAATTACCAGGCAC
The DNA here is from genome assembly GCF_036511935.1 of Marinobacter nanhaiticus D15-8W. NCBI lineage: Bacteria > Pseudomonadati > Pseudomonadota > Gammaproteobacteria > Pseudomonadales > Marinobacteraceae > Marinobacter > Marinobacter nanhaiticus. The sequence goes on from NZ_AP028878.1 coordinate 4,136,019, forward strand.
GTTTTGAGTCGAACGCGGACATACTGGTCAGCAACCAAACGTCAGGCATCGAAAGCCTGACGAACACCATCAGAGAACAGCTATCCTCTCTCCGCGATCAGGAAGCTGATCGCATTGAAGCTGCCAACGATCGCCTGGAATCACTTGAAGCCCGCGCCGCCAAACATCTCACCGAACTGGGGACAGCGCTCGAGGCGCCGATGACTCGACTCATCGAAACGGCATCCGAGACACCCAAGGCTGCGGCGGAAGTTATCCGGCAACTGCAGACCGAGAGCATCCGCAATAGCGAGCGGGAAAACGAGTTGCTGGAGGAACGGCAACGCCTCCTGCAGCAGCTGGATCGTCTGCTCGAAACCCAGCGTACCCAGGCCGAAGACCAACGCCAGGCGATCGATACCCTCGTCGCCGGAGCCGGCGAAACCCTGGATGGCATCAGCGACCGCTTCAACACCCTTATCCAGGAACAGGGCGAGCAACTGGCGAAACTGGCCGAGGACGTCTCTGGAAGTGGCCAGGAAGTCGGTGCCCTCAGCGAGGCATTCCAGACCGCGGTGGAACGCTTCAGCCAGTCCAACGCCCAGCTTCAGGAAAGCCTGACCAACATCCAGAAGGCCCTGGAGAGTGCCAGTACACGCCATGACGAGCAGCTCGCCTACTATGTTGCCCAAGCCCGGGAAGTCATCGACCTGAGTGTCAGCTCCCAGAAAGACGTCATCGATGCCGTGGCCGCGCTGCAATCCGAACAGCCTGGAAACAGCAAGGCCAACTGATGGAAGAGCTTCACGACAGCGAACAGCAGTCGACGCCGGTCTGGGCGATCTTCTCAGATCTGATGGCCGCGCTCGTCGGCATACTCGTGCTGGTTCTGGTCTGGGTTATTGGCGTGCAACTGGAACTCAGTCAGTCCCTGGCCGAAGAAAAGGAGCGCCGTGTGGCGGAAGAGCAAAAGCGTGTCGCGCTTGAGCAGGCGCTACAGGATCCGCTGACGAGGGGGCTTGTCACCTTCCGGGACGGGCGTATCGGCATCAGTGGAAACGTGCTGTTCGAGTTGAACTCGGACCAGCTCCAGGCAGAAGGCGAAGAGGTGCTCCAGACGCTGGTTGAGCCGCTCGAAACCTACCTTGAACACCATAACGAACTGCTGATGGTAAGCGGGTTCACCGACGATCTGCCCATTCATACCGGAAATCGTTATGGCGACAATTGGGGACTTTCGGCACAGCGCGCCCTGACCGTGACTCGCGCGCTGATCGATAAAGGTCTGCCGAAGGATCGCGTCTTTGCGGCAGCCTTCGGTGCCCAGCACCCGGTCGTTCCCAACGACGATGCAGAGTCCCGCGCCCGCAACCGGCGTGTTGAAATCAGCACTGTACCGCGTCCTGAACTGACCGAATCTGAAGCTCCCCAAACCGCCAATGACGACTGAATCCTTACCTCAGGCATCGCCCCGGGAGCGGCTCGACCAATTGCGGCTCGATGGCGCCGACGCTGTCGATCCCGTTCGATTCCGTTATCTGGACGCGCTAGAGCGGCGGCTCAGCGAGCGGGGGCTTCAGCAGGGACGCCATTGGGACAAGTTGCGGCAGGGTCTGGCTGACTACGATACGAAACAGCCGCAGATCAGCGGTAATAAGCCGGACGAACACCCATCAGCGAAGTCGACGCCCTTGTCGGAACTGACCGCGCTGCTTGATAGCCTGTTGTCCAAGCCAGCGGTCCGGAAAACCTCACCCCTGGTTGAACTGCTCGCGAACGATGAAGGCAACGCCGACGGAGCGATAGCGCCTTCGGGTTCACCGCGACCGCTCAAGGCTGCCATGCGAGCCCGCGCCCTTGAGGACGAAAGGGTGCTGGAACGTCGAATCCGCTCCGCTATCGAACAGTCTCCCGCAAACGCCGGACCAATGAACGCGCACAGGCTCGTCAGTCGGGCGCTGGGCGAACTTCAGCGGCTTTCACCGGCTTACCTGAAGCGGTTTGCAAGCTATACCGACCTATTGCAGTCGTTGGAAAAGCTCAACGTCAAAAGCTGATCTGGCGAAACAACGAGCGGCAGGGTAATTTCCTGGGAAGGGAGGGAGCCCCCAGGAATGGTCCCTGAGGGCTCAGTACTGCTATTTACTTCACTTTCGGATCCAGTTCGCCCGCGGCGTAACGCTCGAACATCCGCTCGAGGCTGATCGGCTTGATCTTGCTGGCGTTGCCGGCCGTACCGAAGGCTTCGTAGCGCGCCATACAGATCTCGCTCATGGCCTTGACCGATTCCTTCAGGTATTTGCGCGGATCGAACTCGGCGGGGTTCTGGGCCAGGAAGCGACGGATCGCACCGGTGGACGCCAGACGCAGGTCGGTATCGATGTTGACCTTACGCACGCCGTGCTTGATACCTTCAACGATTTCCTCGACCGGCACGCCGTAGGTTTCCGGGATCTCACCACCGTACTGGTTGATGATTTCCAGCCAGTCCTGGGGAACGGAGCTGGAGCCGTGCATGACCAGATGGGTGTCCGGGATGCGGGCGTGGATCTTCTTGATCTGTTCGATGGCCAAAATGTCGCCGGTCGGCGGACGGGTGAACTTGTAGGCGCCGTGACTGGTGCCGATGGCGATAGCCAGGGCGTCGACCTGGGTCTTCTTGACGAAGTCGGCGGCCTCTTCCGGGTCGGTCAGCATTTGGCTATGGTCCAGTGTGCCTTCCGCGCCGATGCCATCTTCTTCGCCGGCCTGGCCGGTTTCCAGGGAGCCCAGGCAACCCAGCTCACCTTCGACGGAAACGCCACAGGCGTGGGCCATTTCCACGGTACGACGGGTGACATCGACGTTGTACTCATAATCGGTCGGTGTCTTGCCGTCTTCACCCAGGGAGCCGTCCATCATGACGGAGCTGAAACCCAACTGGATGGAGCGCTGGCACACGGACGGGCTGGTGCCGTGGTCCTGGTGCATGACTACAGGAATGTGCGGAAATTCTTCAACCGCAGCCAGGATTAGATGGCGCAGGAATGGTGCACCGGCGTATTTACGCGCACCCGCAGAGGCCTGGACGATAACCGGGGAATCGGTCTTGTCGGCGGCTTCCATGATCGCACGCATCTGTTCCAGGTTGTTGACGTTATATGCGGGAACGCCGTAACCATGCTCTGCGGCGTGGTCCAGCAGCTGGCGCATTGAGATAAGGGCCATCGGGTCGTCTCCTTAGTAATACAAGTCGGATATACAGTCTTACTCGCCGCGCTCTTCCAGTACCGCGACCGCAGGCAGGGTCTTGCCTTCAACAAACTCGAGGAAGGCACCGCCACCCGTCGAGATATACGAGATCTTCTCACTCACGCCGTACTTGTCCACGGCAGCAACGGTATCGCCGCCGCCGGCGAGGGAGAAGGCATCACTCTGTGCAATGGCATCGGCCAGGGCCTTGGTGCCGTTGCCGAACTGGTCGAATTCGAAAACGCCCACCGGGCCATTCCAGAGAATGGTCTTCGCGTTCTTGAGCAGCTCCGCAAACTGACCTGCAGTTTCCGGGCCGACGTCGAGGATCATGTCGTCGTCGGTGACATCGGAGATATTCTTGGTGGTCGCGGTGGCATTCTCATCGAACTCAGGGGCCACGACAACATCAACCGGCAGGGGAATCTCGACACGGGAGGCAATATCCTTGGCGGTATCGATCAGGTCATGTTCGCACAAGGACTTGCCCACCGGGTGGCCGGCCGCCGCTAGGAAGGTATTGGCGATGCCGCCGCCGACGATGATCTGGTCACAGACCTCTTCCAGGGCATTGAGGACATCCAGTTTGGTCGACACCTTGGAACCACCGACGATGGCCACCACCGGCTTCGCGGGATTGTCCAGCGCCTGGCTCAGCGCCTCCAGCTCGGCCGCCAGCAGCGGTCCAGCGCAGGCTTCCGGTGCAAATTTAGCCACGCCGTGCGTCGAGGCCTGGGCGCGGTGGGCGGTGCCGAAGGCATCCATCACGTAGAGATCGCACAAGGCCGCATACTTGCGGGACAGGTCCTCGTCATCCTTTTTCTCGCCCTTGTTGAAGCGGACGTTCTCGAACAGGACCACTTCGCCGTCGGCCACGTCGACGCCGTCCAGGTAATCCTTGATCAGGCGCACCGGCTGACCCAGCACTTCGCCCAAGTGGTCGGCTACCGGCTTCATGGACGACGCTTCGTCGAACACACCTTCTTCGGGGCGGCCCAGGTGGGACATCAGCATCACCTTGGCGCCGGCGTCCCGGGCCGCCTTGATGGTCGGCAGGGAGGCGCGGATACGGGCATCGCTGGTGACTTTGCCGTCCTTGACCGGTACGTTCAGATCCTCACGGATCAGGACGCGCTTGCCCGCCAGATCCAGTTCAGTCATCTTCTTGATGGTCATGAAACTTTCCTTTTTTCAAGTCGTTATAAGCGTTGCAAAAAGTCGGGACGTTGTTGAAAACATGTATTCAATGAGATTCGACAAAGCGGGACAGCCAACTGCCACTGACGTCGAGCATGCGGTTGGCAAAGCCCCATTCGTTATCAAACCAGCACAGTACCTTTACCATCCGGCCACCACTGACCCGTGTCTGGCCACCATCGACAATGACCGAGCGCGGGTCATGGTTGAAATCAGCGCTCGCCAGCGGCTCGTCGGTGTAGCCAACGATGCCCTTGAGCGATCCTTTGGCGCACTCGCGGATGATGCTATTCACCGTCGCCACGTCGGTGGCCTTCGACACATTAACGGTCATGTCGATGGCAGACACGTTAAGGGTAGGCACGCGCATGGCCACCGCGCTGAAGCGATCTTTCATATTGGGCAGCAGACGCTCGATGCCGCGCGCCAATCCGGTGTCCACCGGAACGATGTTGTGCAGCGCGCTACGGGTGCGGCGCAGGTCATGGTGGTGGTAGGCGTCGATCACCGGCTGGTCGTTCATCGCCGCATGGATGGTAGTGATGGCGCCCTGCTCCACCCCCAGCGCGTTGTCCAGCGCCTGGATCACCGGCACCACACAGTTGGTGGTGCACGACGCATTGGAGACGATGCGGTCCTCCGCCGCCAGGTCGCCCTCGTTGATACCGAAAACGATGGTGCGATCCACATCCGGTTCGGCCGGTTGGGAAAAGAGCACCCGGCCAGCACCGGCCCGAAGGTGTTCCTGCGCGGTATCCCGATCACTGAAGGCGCCGGTACATTCCAGTACCAGATCCACTTGCATATCGGCCCAGGGTAGATCTCCCGGCTGGCTCGAACGCAGCACCTGGATTTCGTCCCCGTTGACCACCATACCGGTGGTACTCGTTTCCACGTCACCACGGAAGCGGCCATGGGTAGAGTCGTAGCGGGTCAGGTGGGCAATGGTTTCCAGATCAGACAACTCGTTAATCGCCACAACCTGCAGGGAATCCCGATAGCCGTTCTCATAGAGTGCACGCAGGACACACTGGCCGATACGGCCATAGCCATTAATTGCCAGACGATATGCCATGAAGTGGAGCGATCTCCCCTAAGAGAAGGAAAGGCCGCCGCGCGCGCGACGGCCCATGGTCGGTCTTTATTAGTTCGTCAGCCTTAATTATCGAGCAGTTCCTGCGCGACGGAAACGACATTGTCGACGGTAAAGCCGAAGTACTTGAACAGCTCGCCCGCCGGCGCGGATTCACCGAAGCTGGTCATACCGACGATACGGCCGTCCAGACCCACGTACTTGTACCAGTAGTCCGCGTAGCCGGCTTCGATGGCAACCCTGTTGGTCACATCCAGCGGCAGCACCTGCTGCTTGTACTTGGCGTCCTGCTCGTCGAAGACTTCCGCAGAAGGCATGGAAACGACACGAACCTTATGGCCCTGTTCCCGCAACGTGTTGGCGGACTCCTGGGCCAGGGACACTTCGGAACCGGTGGCAATCAGGATCAGGTCCGGCCGGCCGCTGTCGTCGGAGAGGATGTACGCGCCTTTGGCTGCGTCCGCAAGCTGCTCGTCATCACGATCCTGGTGCGGCAGCCCCTGGCGGGAGAAGACCAGCGCGCTCGGGCCGTCGGTACGCTCCAGCGCACTTTTCCAGGCGATAGCGGATTCCACCGCATCGGCGGGACGCCAGACGTGCATGTTTGGCGTGCTGCGCAGGGCGGTGAGTTGCTCGATAGGCTGGTGCGTGGGGCCGTCCTCGCCCAGACCGATAGAGTCGTGCGTGAACACGAAGATGGAACGCTGCTTCATCAGCGCCGCCATACGCACGGCATTGCGGCAGTACTCCATGAAGATCAGGAAGGTGGCGCCATAGGGCACGAAGCCGCCGTGCAGGGCGATACCGTTCATGATTGCCGCCATGCCAAATTCGCGGACACCGTAGTAGAGGTAGTTGCCGCTGGCGTCGTCCTTGTTGATGCCCTTGCTGCCATCCCAGATGGTCAGGTTGGAGCCGGCCAGGTCGGCGGAGCCGCCGAGCAGTTCCGGCAGCATCGGGCCGTAGGCGTTCAGGGTGTTCTGGGAGGCCTTGCGACTGGCGACGGTCTCGCCTTTTTCCTGGCATTCACGGATGTAGGCATCGGCCTTCTCGGCGAAGTTGGCCGGCAGGTCGCCCTTCATACGGCGTTCCAGCTCAGCCGCCAGTTCCGGGTGGGCGCTCTTGTAGGCGGCGAATGCTTCGTTCCAGGTTTTCTGCGCGGCGGCACCTTTTTCGCGGGCGTTCCAGGCGGCGTAGATATCGTCCGGCACTTCGAAGTCGCCATAGTTCCAGCCCAGGTTCTCGCGGGCGGCAATGATTTCAGCCTCGCCCAGGGCGGAGCCGTGGCAGCTCTCGGTGCCCTGCTTGTTGGGGGCACCGAAGCCGATGATGGTCTTGCAGCAGATCAGGGTGGGCTGATCTGTGTTGGCTCGACCGAATTCGATAGCGCGGCGCACTTCCTCCGCGCTGTGGCCGTCTACGTCTGGGATGACCTGCCAGCCGTAAGACTCGAAACGCTTGGGGGTGTCGTCGGTGAACCAGCCGTCCACTTCACCGTCGATGGAGATACCGTTGTCGTCGTAGAAGAAGATCAGCTTGCCCAGGCCCAGGGTGCCGGCCAGGGAGCAGACTTCGTGTGAGATGCCTTCCATCAGGCAGCCGTCCCCCAGGAATGCGTAGGTATAGTGGTCGACAATGTTGTGACCGTCGCGATTGAACTGCGCGCCCAGGGCCTTTTCGGCAATGGCGAAACCCACCGCGTTGGCGATGCCCTGCCCCAGCGGGCCGGTGGTGGTTTCTATGCCGGGGGTGTAGCCGTATTCCGGGTGGCCCGGGGTCTTGCTGTGCAGTTGACGGAAATTCTTGATGTCATCCAGGGAGACGTCGTAGCCGCTCAGGTGCAGCAGCGAGTACTGCAGCATGGAGCCGTGGCCGTTGGACAGGATGAAACGATCCCGGTTGGGCCACTTGGGGTCCGCCGGGTTGTGGCTCAGGTAGTCGTTCCAGAGCACTTCGGCGATGTCCGCCATGCCCATCGGTGCGCCCGGGTGACCGGAGTTGGCCTTCTGGACCGCATCCATGCTGAGCGCGCGAATGGCATTGGCTAGATCTTTACGGGAGGGCATCAGTAATCTCCAAGGATGTGCAACGGCTTGAAATATTGGGCAAACGAACCGCACGACCGGTCCGCCAACACGGTCAGGAATCAAGAAGGCGCATATTTTCGCCGATTAGGGAGGTGATGGGCAAATGCCTGGCGAGCTGAACGCGGGAAATTCCCCAACAACGGACAAGCCAAGCCTGCGGCCTTAAAAATAAGCCCTTTTACTTCAGCGACTTTCGACTGCTCGAACCTTGCAAAACCGGGCTTTGTCAAAGCCGGTCAAAACATTACTCCAAACCTATATCAAAATTTTTTGATATTGTTATTGACCCCCTTACTTCAGCTCCCTACACTTCGCCTTTATGAGCAACCTGGCCGAAGTCTCCGTTCCGTCCAGCGCACTGGACTCGCTGGCTGCCGTCTACAAGGCGAGCGGCGATCCGTTGCGGCTGGAAATCCTGCGCGTCCTGCAGCGGGAAACATTCGGCGTGCTGGAGCTGAGCCAGATCTTCGAGATGCGCCAGTCAGGCATGAGCCATCACCTGAAGGTGCTGAGCAAGGCAGGATTGGTGGAGCCGCAGCGGGAAGGCAACGCAATCTTCTACCGCCGCCCACTGCAACCTGCTGAGGATTCGCTGGAGAGTCTGGCCATCCAGCAATTGTTCGCGACGATCGACCAGACGCCACTCCAACCGCACCGGGCATCGGCCATCGACGCCATCCGCCGCCAGCGTTCGGAGCAGTCCCGCGCCTTCTTTGCCCGGTATGTGGACGAATTCCGCGAGCACCAGGAATTAATCGCCGAGTTCGAGCGCTATGCGGAGCCCACGGCCCAACTGATCCGCTCGCGCGTCGACGGACAGTTTGAACACGCACTTGAAATCGGTCCAGGCGAAGGTGCCTTCCTGCCTACCCTGTCCCGACTGGCCCAGCGGGTCGTCGCGGTGGACAACTCGGACGATATGCTGGCCCGCGCGCAAAGTCGCTGCGAGGACGAAGGCCTGGGCAATGTCGAGCTGGTCGCCGGCGAAACGGATGCCGTGCTGGCCCGAAATGAACAGTTCGACCTGATCGTGGCGAACATGGTGATGCACCACGTGCCCAGCCCGGCAGATATTTTTGTGGATGCCGCCGCCCTGCTCGAAGATGACGGTTTGCTGGTGATCAGTGACCTGTGCAGTCACGACCAGAATTGGGTCAAGGCCAACTGCGGCGACCTGTGGCTTGGCTTCGAGCCGGAAGAGCTGTCGGCCTGGGCCCAGGATGCGGGCCTTGCCATCGGTGAGACGCTTTTTATCGGTTTACGTAATGGTTTCCAGATCCAGGTGAGGGAATTCTGGAAACTTTCCAACACCCGTACGAACGTGCAAACAAACCCACAGCCAACGCTGAATCATTAACCGGGCGCGACGCTGCCATTCGTCGCCTGAACATTTTTGTCGTATCAGAAAAAAAGGAATGCCAACACATGTCTGACTACAGCATTTTTACGTCCGAGTCTGTTTCCGAAGGCCATCCGGACAAACTGGCGGATCAGATCTCCGATGCCGTCCTCGACGCTATCCTGACTGAAGACCCCAACGCCCGCGTCGCCTGCGAGACCCTGGTCAAGACCGGCGTGGCGATCGTTGGCGGTGAGGTCACGACGTCGGCGTGGGTCGACCTGGAAGACCTGGTCCGCTCGGTGATCAAGGATATCGGCTATACCTCTTCCGACGTGGGTTTCGACGGCGATACCTGTGGCATCATCAACATCATCGGCAAACAGTCCGTGGACATCGCCCAGGGCGTCGACCGCCAGAAGCCGGAAGACCAGGGCGCTGGTGACCAAGGCCTCATGTTCGGCTATGCCAGCAACGAAACCGACGTACTGATGCCGGCCCCCATCTGCTACGCCCACCGTCTGGTGGAGCGCCAGGCCGAAGCCCGCAAGAACGGCCTGCTGCCGTGGCTACGCCCGGATGCCAAGAGCCAGGTCACCTGCCGTTACGAGAACGGCCGCGTGTCGGGTATCGACGCTGTGGTCCTGTCTACCCAGCATGATCCCAGCGTCAGCCAGGCCGACCTGAAAGAGGCGGTCATGGAGCTGATCGTCAAGCATGTGATCCCGGCGGAATTGCTGACCAAGGACACCAAGTTCCACATCAACCCGACCGGCAAGTTCGTTATCGGGGGACCGGTGGGTGACTGTGGTCTGACCGGCCGCAAGATCATCGTCGACACCTACGGCGGCATGGCCCGTCACGGCGGCGGCGCCTTCTCCGGCAAGGACCCGTCCAAGGTGGACCGTTCCGCGGCCTACGCCGGCCGTTATGTCGCCAAGAACATCGTCGCCGCCGGCCTGGCGGACAAGTGCGAGATCCAGGTGTCCTACGCCATTGGCGTCGCCGAACCGACCTCTATCTCCATCAACACCTTTGGCACCGGCAAGATCGCCGACGACAAGATCATCGCCCTGGTGCGCCAGAACTTCGACCTGCGCCCCTACGCCATTACCCGAATGCTCGACCTGCTGCACCCGATGTACCGCGCGACCGCAGCCTATGGCCACTTCGGCCGCGAGCCGTTCGAGATGACCGTCGGTAACGAGTCCTTCACCGCGTTCCCGTGGGAGAAGACCGACAAGGCTGCCGCGCTGAAGGATGCAGCAGGAGCCTGATCCAGAGGCTGTTTTAAGCCCCTCGCCCCTGGCGGGAGAGGGGAGCTTAGATATCGAATTCTCAAGTTGCTGCCAATTGCGGCAACCAACAGATCCAGGAGCACAGAACATGAGCACACCGGCTGAACAACTGAATACCAACGAAGACTTCAAGGTCCGCGATATTTCCCTGGCGGACTGGGGCCGTAAGGAGATCATGATCGCCGAGAGCGAAATGCCGGCACTGATGGCCCTGCGCAATAAGTACAAGGGCGAGCAGCCTTTGAAAGGCGCGAACATCATGGGCTGCATCCACATGACGATCCAGACCGCGGTGCTGATCGAGACCCTGATCGAGCTCGGCGCGGACGTACGCTGGTCCTCCTGTAATATCTTCTCCACCCAGGACCACGCCGCTGCGGCCATCGCTTCCAAGGGCATTCCTGTCTTCGCCTGGAAGGGTGAAACCGAAGACGAATACGAGTGGTGTCTAGAGCGCACGGTTGGCGCCGACGTGGAAGGCTGGGAACCGAACATGGTGCTGGACGACGGCGGCGACCTCACCGCCCTGCTCCACGACAAGTTCCCGGAGATCCTGAACAAGTGTCACGGCATCACCGAGGAAACCACCACGGGTGTCCACCGTCTGCAGGAGATGATGCGTGAAGGCACCTTGAAGGTGCCGGCGATCAACGTCAACGATTCGATCACCAAGTCCAAGAACGACAACAAGTACGGTTGTCGTCACAGCCTCAACGATGCGATCAAGCGCGCTACCGACCACCTGATGTCCGGCAAGAAGGCACTGGTCATCGGCTACGGAGACGTGGGTAAGGGCTCCGCCGCATCCCTGCGTCAGGAGGGCATGATCGTGAAGGTGACCGAAGCCGACCCGATCTGTGCGATGCAGGCCTGCATGGACGGATACGAAGTCGTCTCTCCATACGTCAATGGCGTGAATACCGGCACGGAATCAGGCGTCGACAAGGATCTGCTGGGCCATATCGACCTACTGGTCACCACCACCGGTAACGTCAACGTCTGCGATTCCAATATGCTGAAGGCCCTGAAAGCCGGCGCCCTCGTCTGCAACATCGGCCACTTCGACAACGAGATCGACACCGCCTACATGCGCAAGCATTGGGAATGGGAAGAGATCAAGCCGCAGGTCCACCTGATCCACCGCGACAAGACCGCAGGCGACTACCTCCTCCTGCTGTCCGAAGGCCGCTTGGTAAACCTGGGCAACGCCACCGGGCATCCGTCGCGGATCATGGATGGCTCCTTCGCCAACCAGGTACTGGCGCAGATGCACTTGTTCGAGCGCCGCTTCGCCGACCTGCCGGCAGATGCCCGCGAGAAAGGCGTCTACGTCCACGTCCTGCCCAAACACCTGGACGAGGAAGTGGCCCGGGCGATGGTGGAAGGCTTCGGTGGCACCATCACCAAGCTGACCCCGGAACAGGCCAAGTACATCGGCGTGGCGGTAGAAGGCCCTTACAAGCCGGACAGCTACAAGTACTGATTCGTTCAGTAGTGAACCGGTCGCGGACGATCCCCGCGACCGATCCATGACGTACGGCGTTCGCGTTGCGGGCGCCGATAGCAACAGAGCCAGACCATGGAAACCCAGAAACAATTCAAGCGTCGTTTCAGCTTTGAGTTCTTCCCACCCAAGACAGATCAGGGCAAGGAAAAGCTCCAGGGCGTGCGTGACAAACTGGCGGCAGTGAACCCGGACTTCTTCTCGGTCACCTTCGGCGCTGGCGGCTCAACCCGAGACCGCACCATCGATACGGTACTGAGCCTGCACGAGCAGGGCATCTCCACTGCCCCGCACCTATCCTGCGTCGGTGGTACCCGCGAAAGCATCGCCGAACTGCTGGACCTGTATAAGGAAAATGGCATCAACCGCATCGTCGCCCTGCGCGGGGACCTGCCCTCAGGCATGGGTTCTGCGGGCGAACTGCGCTATGCCAACGAACTGGTAAGCTTCATTCGTGAGCATTCCGGCGATACCTTCAATATCGAAGTGGCGGCCTACCCGGAATTCCACCCCCAGGCCCGCACGGCCGAGGAAGACCTGAAGAACTTCGCGCGCAAAATCGAAGCCGGCGCCAACAGCGCCATTACCCAGTACTTCTTCAACGCCGACAGCTACTTCTATTTCATCGACCGGCTGGAGACGATGGGCATCACCATCCCGGTGGTTCCAGGCATCATGCCGATCGTGAACTACTCAAGCCTGGTGCGCTTCTCCGACATGTGCGGCGCCGAAATTCCCCGTTGGATCCGCAAGCAGCTCGACGCCTATGGCGACGACAGCGAGAGCATCCGCAAGTTCGGCGAGGAGATGATCACCCGCATGTGCGAGAAGCTGCTCGAAGCTGGCGCACCGGGGCTGCACTTCTATACGCTCAACCAGGCCAACGCCAGCCTCAACATCTGGAACAACCTGGGCCTGGCCAATCGGGACAAGATCGCTTTCTGAAGTAATCTATCCACGATCGGCAACCGAGCTACGCCGAAGCAAACGGTGATCGTCGCGGGACAATGGGCAGGGACGCCCATCCAGCTTGGCGAGAGCGACGATCACCCCTTGCTTCGAAGTCGAGTTAAATCATAAATCACTGTCTCGTCTAATCTTTTTTCCGCCCTTTCGAGCAGGTCAATTAGACCTCCCGCCAAGTAGTCAAAATTGACTTCGGGGCCTGTTTCCGGCCATGGTCTAAAATAGTCCGGTTATGGCATCGCCCTGAACTGCAACCATAATGTCATTGCCACAAGCAAAGAATCGGACGTCCAAAAAAATAAACCAGGAGGTTATATGAGCAGCAAATGGCTGAAGACCCTGAGCGCAACGCTCGCCCTTACCGTGGGCACCACAGTGGCCAGCGCAGAGACCCTGCGGGCCGTCACCGACCCCAGCTTCGTCCCGTTTGAAATGATGGACCAGGAAACCGGCAAGATGGTCGGCTTCGACATGGACATCCTCGCCGAAGTCGCCGAGCGCGCCGGCTTCGACTACAACCTCAACACCATGGACTTCAACGGCATTATCCCGGCCCTGCAAACCGGCAACGTAGATATCGCCCTGGCCGGCATCACCATTACCGAAGAGCGCGAGAAGATCGTCGACTTCTCCGACCCCTACTACGATTCCGGTCTGCGCCTGCTGGTCCGCGCCGACAATGAAGACATCAAGGAATTTGACGACCTGGAAGGCAAGAAAATCGGTACCAAGATCGGCTCCACGAGCTACGACTACCTGACCAAGAACATCGAAGACGATGAAGGCGTTACCCCGTATCCGGGCAGCGCCGACATGTACATGGCCCTGATGTCCGGCAGTGTCGACGCCGTATTCTACGATGCCCCGAACGTTGGCTACTTCGCCCGCACCAAGGGTGAAGGCCGGGTGGAAACCGTTGGCCCGCTGTACGAAGGCCAGCAGTATGGTATCGCCCTGAAAAGTGGCAGCAAGTGGGTTGAGGACGTAAACGAAGCCCTCGCCGCAATGAAGGAAGACGGTACCTACAAGGAAATCTACGAGAAGTGGTTCGGCAAGATGCCGGAAGACCAGTAAATCCTTGTTCGATGGCGCAGGGAGTCTTCAGGCTCCCTGCGCCATTTTGGTTATCCAGTCGTTATCTCATTGGAGAACTGACACGTGGAATCCGGCTTCCAGTTTGACTGGGGCGCGGCGATCCAGTCCGTCCCCTACCTGCTTAAAGGTATTCCCTACACCCTGCTGATTTCCTTCGGTGGCCTGTTTATCGGTTTCGTGATCGGTATCGTGATGGGCCTGTTGAGCATCAGCCGCTCGCGTCTCCTGCGCTGGCCCGCCACGGCCTATATCGAGGTCTTCCGCGGTACGCCGATCCTGGTGCAGGTCCTGTTTATCTTTTACGGTCTGCCGGATATCGTCGGCGGCCCGATCAACGCGCTGACCGCCGGCATCGCGGCCATCGCCCTCAACTCCGGCGCCTATATCTCCGAGGTCGTGCGCGGTGGCGTGCAGTCCATCGACAAAGGCCAGAGCGAAGCCGGCCTGTCCCTGGGCCTGTCACGCTCACAAACCTTCTGGTCCGTGATCTGGCCCCAGGCCCTTCGTCGCATGATCCCGCCCCTGGGCAACCAGGCGATCGTCAGCATCAAGGACACCTCACTGTTTTCCGTCATTGGCGTGGGCGAACTGGTCCGGCAGGGCCAGATCTACATCGCCACCACGTTCACGGCGTTCGAGGTGTACTTCATGGTGGCCCTCATGTACCTGGCCATCACCCTGACCCTGTCGTTCCTGCTGCGCCTGGTGGAGCGGCGCGGACTGGCATCGACCTGACGGAGGCAGACCATGGACAAGATCGTGCGCATGCAGCGCCTGAACAAGTATTTCGGCGATCACCATGTCCTCAAGGACATCGACCTCTCCGTCGACGCCGGTGAAGTGGTCGTTGTGATCGGCGCCAGCGGCTCTGGCAAATCCACGCTGATCCGTTGCGTGAACGGGCTAGAAGAGTATGAGTCCGGCGAGCTCAGCGTCGACAACCAGAAACTCGAACCCAAAGGCGGCAACCAGAAAGCCCTGACCGAGATCCGCAAGGAAGTGGGCATGGTGTTCCAGCAGTTCAACCTGTTCCCCCACCTGACGGTGAAGGAGAACGTCATGCTGGCGCCACGAAAGGTCAAGAGTACGGACAAGGCCGAAGCGGCCAACATCGCCATGAAGCTGCTCGACCGGGTCGGCATTGCCAACCAGGCGGAGAAATACCCGTCTCAGCTCTCCGGCGGCCAACAGCAGCGGGTCGCTATTGCCCGGGCCCTGGCCATGGAGCCACGGCTGATGTTGTTCGACGAACCTACGTCAGCCCTGGACCCGGAGATGATCGGCGAAGTACTGGACGTCATGCGGGAACTGGCCAAGGAAGGGATGACCATGATGGTCGTGACCCACGAAATGGGCTTCGCCCGGGAAGTGGCCGACCGGGTGATCTACATCCACGGCGGCCAGATCGTCGAGGAAGGCAAGCCGGCCGATGTGTTCGATAATCCGCAGAACGAACGGACGCAGTCGTTCCTGTCGAGGGTGTTGAAGCATTGAGGGTTGTAGGAAGAACGGAAGGGGAGCTTCGGCTCCCCTTTTTTGTTGGAGACTCAGGTACGTTTGTCGAGCGCATTTCGAGGCGAATTGGCCTTCGGATAAATGGACGCAAGCGGTTGTGGGCGAATGACAGGCACCTGCGACGCCTCAGAAGCTGAAGCATCTGCTACATGCTCGAGTTAACTGGGAATGTAGCCGACGCTTCAGCTTCGGAGCAGCCCGCAGGGCTGCCGATCAAACCCACATGTGATGACGTATCCGAAACTCACAGCAACCCGCGCGTCGCGTCGTATTCCTGCTCCATCTTGTACCGTGAATCATCCACCAGAAACTGCGCGATCTTCTTCCCTAACAAGGGAATCTCGCACCGCACATCCAGCGTCACATGATTCGTGCACGCGGCCCCGGCGGACTTAAGCTGCATGTTGCCCTGAATCTTCGCGGGCACGCCTTCGATTCTCACACGAAATTCGCAATGCCACTCCGAATCGTCCTTGCGGAACCAATGCTCTTCCTGCCGTACCGAGTTCCATTCCCGATGGAAGCTGGACAGCGTTGCGGGGACTTTCACCGACGAGGTCATTTCCCGCTCCACGACCAACTTCGCCGCCGTATCGTCCCGCTTGAGCTCTTTCACCTGGACATTACGATGACCCAGCCGGTCATTCTTTTCCTGAATATGCCGCTCGTCGAGAAAGGCTCCCAGCACCCTATCGAGACTGGCGTCGTAGGGGTGCACCACATCAAACTTCATGCTGTGTCTCCGGTCTAATCATGTCCGCCATGATCGTCCACCAAAGCGACGACGGGCATTGGCCGCGCCTCCCGAGCCGCGAGGCAAAAAAGTCAGGGCCCGCTGACTGGCACTCCAGGCACTGGGACCAGTATCATTGTCGCCTGTATTTTTGGCCGCTCCGTCGCCAAACGCCCCAATAAAAATGGCGACGCCCGAACCCTCGCGGCCCGAGAGGAGAACCCCATGCGCAACGCTGACCTGGTCAAACGCGACCTGAAATCCGTCTGGCACCCATGCACCCAGATGAAAGACCACGAAACCCTGCCGCTGATTCCTATCAAGCGCGGCGAAGGGGTGTGGCTGGAAGACTTCGAAGAGAATCGCTATATCGACGCGGTCAGCTCCTGGTGGGTCAACCTGTTCGGTCACGCCAACCCGCGTATCAACGCCGCGATCCGCGAACAGACCGAACAGCTTGAGCACGTTATCCTCGCCGGCTTCAGCCACGAACCCGTCGTCAACCTGTCCGAACGGCTGATCGAGGTTACGCCGGAGGGATTGAACAAGTGCTTCTATGCGGACAACGGCTCCTCCGCCATCGAAGCCGCGCTCAAGATGAGTTACCACTACTGGCGCAACATGGGTAAGCCGGGCAAGAAGAACTTCGTCAACCTGGGCAATAGCTACCACGGGGAAACGCTAGGCGCCCTGGCACTGGGCGACGTGTCCCTCTATAAGGACACCTACGAGCCGCTGCTGATGGAAGTCATCACCGCGCCCTCCCCAGACGCGTTCAATCGCGAAGCCGGTGAAAGCTGGGAAGACTATGCCCTGCGCCAGTTCGAAGGCATGGAGAAGATCCTCGCCGAGCGTCACGACGAGATCTGCGCCGTGGTGGTGGAACCGCTGATCCAGTGTGCCGGCAACATGCGCATGCACCATGCGATCTACCACAAGAAGCTGCGTGAAGCCTGTGACAAGTACGGCGTCCACCTGATCGCCGACGAGATCGCGGTCGGCTTCGGCCGCACGGGTACGATGTTCGCCTGCGAACAGGCCGGCATCTCGCCCGATTTCATGTGTTTATCCAAGGGCCTGACCGCAGGCTACCTGCCGCTATCCGTGGTGCTCACCACCGACACGGTCTATGACGCCTTCTACGACGATTACGAAACCATGCGCGCCTTCCTGCATTCCCACAGCTACACCGGCAACCCGATCGGTTGTGCCGTAGCGCTGGCGACGCTGGATATATTCCGCGACGACAACGTCATTGAAAATAACAGGCGTCTGGCCCAGTGCATGACCGACTCCGTCGCGCACCTTGCGGATCACCCAAATGTCGGCGATATCCGCCAGCACGGCATGACCCTGGCGATCGAAATGGTCAAGGACAGGACCACAAAAACGCCCTTCCCCTGGCAGGAGCGCCGTGGCATCAAGGTCTATCGACATTCGTTGACCCGCCAGGCACTGCTGCGTCCCCTGGGTAATGTGGTCTACTTCATGCCGCCTTATGTGATTACCGAGGAGCAGATCAAGCATCTGGCCCAGGTGGCCACTGAAGGCATCGAAATCGCGGTCAGGGACTGATGCGCATCCCACGGATCTATTCACCGGTAGCCCTGGCCGCTGGTAGCGAAGTCCAACTGGACGAGCAGGCAGCCAACCACGTGGGCCGGGTATTGCGCATGCAAACCGGGCAGCACGTCGAACTGTTCAACGGTGACGGGCACGACTATCCTGCAATCCTGACCGACGTCGGCAAGAAGCAGGTGAAGGCTCGCATCGGCGAACCTGTACCCAATACCAGCGAATCGCCATTGCAGGTTCACCTGGGCCAGGTATTGTCCCGGGGAGATCGCATGGATTACGCGATCCAGAAGAGTGTGGAAATGGGCGTGGCCCGCATCACGCCGCTGGTAAGCGAGCGTTGCGAGGTGAAGCTGAAGGGCGACCGCGAGGACAAGCGACTGCGTCACTGGCAACAGGTGGCCATCAGTGCCGCCGAACAATGCGGACGCGCTCGGGTGCCCGATATCGAACCGGTCGCTACGCTTGCAGACTGGTTCGCGGTAACCGGTAACGAAGATCTTAGACTGGTGCTACATCACCGTACCCCGCAGTCTCTTGCCGGGCTGGACAGGCCCCAAACGTTGGCGCTGCTGGTTGGGCCGGAAGGTGGGCTAAGCGATGAAGAGATCCAGGCGGCGGAGGCGGCCGGTTTCCTGCCCGCAGCGCTAGGGCCGCGAGTGCTTCGAACCGAAACGGCGCCGGTAGCGGCTTTGGCCATTTGCCATTGGTTGTGGGGCGACGGGCAGAAGGATTAGGTTCTTTGTGGATAAAGGTACCGCACATAACGCATCCTGAGCCTTAACAGACAGGGGCGCCTGTCGGCGCCTCCGAAGCTGAAGAGGGTGTTGCAAAACGTAGCGAGCGAAGGCTAGGCAAGGCGGAAATTCGCGAAAAAGCGCAGTTTACTGGTAGTAAATGAGCATTTTGAGCGAATTTCCAACGCCGCATGGCCGAGCGCAGTAGTTTTGCAACACCCTCTGAAGCGTCGGCTACATTTTTCGGAACCCTCGAGCGTGTAGCAGATGCTTTAGCTTCTGAGTAGCCCGCAGGGCTACCGGGTGATCGGGAAAGCACGATAGTTCCAAGCAAGACGATACGGTGTGCACCCGATATTGCCGCACCACTACAACGATAACTGTTCCAGAGAGTTTCGGTCGTGCGAAAAACCAACCGTTTTTGGGCCAGGCGCCGCCTGCTGCCCCTCGTCCTTATTGTTATCGCGATTGCGGTCGTGGTGGCGCTGTTCAGGCTCAAGCCTGCACCTCCCGAAGCCACGGCCGAAGAAAAGGCCTGGCCTGTCCAGACCTCGGTGATCGAATCCGCCGCACGCTCGCCGCAACTACGTTTGCTGGGCCGTATCGAGACTCCCTACCAGTCCACCCTGAGCGCCGCCGTTACGGCTAATGTCGAAGCCCTACCGGTGCTCGAAGGCCAGGCGGTCGACCAGGGCGATATCATCATCGAACTGGAAGACACCGAAGTGGAACTGCTGCGGGCGCAGCGCCAGGCCGATGTGAACGAACTGCAGAGCCAGATCAAGCAGGAACAGAACCAATTCAAGGCTGACCAACGCCTACTGGAGCGCGAAAAGGCGCTGGTCGCTATTTCACAGCGCGCGCTGGATCGTGAAAACCGCCTGGAAGCTTCCAACCTCAACAGCCGTGCCCGTATCGACCAGGCTCAACAGGCCCTGCAGTCCGCGGAAATTTCACTGGTGAACCGGGAGCTGGCGGTCGCCAATCACGAAAGCCGGCTGCAATCCCTTGAGGCCCGTCTGGCTCGGGCTAAGGCCCTACTCGAGCAAGCCAAGCTCGACCTGGAACGCACTTCAATCCGGGCGCCCTTTGCTGGCGTGGTCACTGACATTCAGGTCAGCCCCGGTGAGCGGGTACGTCCCGGTGAGGTCCTGGCAAGCCTCTATGCCACCGACAACCTGGAAGTACGCGCCCAGATCCCCATGCAGCGCGTGGGTGTGGTCCAGCAAGCCCTGGCTGACAAGGCCAGCCTGACCGCGACCACATCGATCACGGGCGATCCCTACGAACTCCTGCTGGCCCGACTTTCCGGCCAGGTCAATCCGGGGGCCGGCGGTGTGGATGGCTTGTTCCGGTTTGCCGACGAAACACCGTCCGCCGCCCTGAACCGCACGCTGGACCTGACCCTGGAACTGCCGCCGCAGTCCAACCTGTTTTCCGTACCGGTCTCGTCATTGTACGACGAGCACACGCTATACCGTATCTCCGAAGGCAGGCTCGAGTCGGTCGATGTGACGGTCGTCGGTGATCGCTTTGGCGACGGTCGTCAGAGCCTGCTCGTGCGTTCCAAACAACTCAAGACCGGCGATCGTATTCTCACCACTCAGCTACCCAACGCCATCAGCGGCCTCAAGGTCACCGTGATGAATCCGGGAGCCGACCATGGCTGAAGATCCCGGCCAACACCGTAACGACATCCTCGGCCGTTTCGCCCAACACAAGGTCGCCGCCAACCTGCTGATGCTGATCATGCTGCTGGCGGGCATCTATGCCCTGAGCGGCCTGAACCGCCAGTTCCTGCCCAACTTCGCCACCGACTTCATTACGGTCACCGTGGTCTGGCCCGGCGCCAGCGCCGAGGACGTGGCCCGTTCCATCACTACGCCGTTGGAACAGGAGCTGCGCAATCTTGATAACGTGAAGGAGATGCGCTCCACCTCTACCCTCGGCTACGGCAACATCGTAATCGAGTACGAGGAAGGCACGGACATGGGCATCGCCCTGGACCAGGTGAACGAGCATGTCGGCCTGGTGCGCAACCTGCCCAGCGATGCCGAACGCCCGGAAATCAGCAAGTATATCCGCAACGAACCGATCGCCACGGTCATCCTCACCGGCCCCGCCCGCCTTGAAGCCCTGCGTCCCATGGCCTACCGCTTCGAGGACGAACTGCTCAACCGCGGGGTCGCGAAGGTCGAGCTGACAGGGCTACCCGATCGGGAAATTGCCATCGAGGTGGACAGCGAAAACATCGCTGACCTGGGAATGTCGCTGCCTCAACTGGGCCAGCGTATCGTTGGGCAGAGCCAGGACATACCCGCCGGCACTGTGGGCGATGAGGAATCCGCCCGTGAAATCCGCAGCCTGGAAAAGGGGCGCACCGCTAGCCAGTTCGCCAACATGGCCATCATGACCACGGCGGATGGACGACGCCTGACCCTGGGCGATGTGGCAGAGATCACCCTGCGCCCCAAGGACGATGCGGTCGAAGTCTTTTATCAGGGCCAACCCGCCGTGCTCATGCAACTTCAGCGGGCGGAAACCAGCGACGCCCTGAATTCTGCAGGGATCATGCAGCAATGGCTGGGGGATACGCGCCCGTCGCTGCCCCAGGATATCCAGCTCATCGTGTTCGACGAGCAGTATGAGCTGATCGTCGACCGTATCAACCTGCTGCTGAAGAACGGCATCGGCGGACTGATCCTGGTCGTCGGCATCCTGTTTATCTTCCTCAACGGCCGCATTGCCTTCTGGGTAGCGGCGGGTATCCCTATCTCGTTCATGGGTACGTTGGCGATCCTCTGGATGAACGGCGGCAGCATCAACATGGTCAGTCTGTTCGCGCTGATCATGGCTTTGGGGATTATCGTCGACGACGCTATCGTCGTGGCGGAAGACGCCATGACCCACTACCAGCGCGGAGAGCGATCGCTGCAGGCTGCCGAGGGCGGTGCGCGACGGATGTTGGTGCCGGTCATGAGTTCGTCGCTGACAACCATTGCCGCCTTCCTGCCGCTGATGCTGGTGAGCGGGATCATCGGTCAGATTTTGCGGGATATTCCCTTCGTGGTGATCTGCGTGATCATCGCGTCGCTGATCGAGAGCTTCCTGATCCTCCCCGGGCACCTGCGGTCCTCGTTCCACAAGCACCACCATCGGGAGGAAGGCCCATTGCGCAAGAAGCTGGACCGGGGATTCAATCGCTTCCGCGACAATTATTTCCGGCCCATGGCAGAGTGGAGCCTGAGCAACCGGGGCACGGTCATCGTGGCTACGGGATGTGCGCTGTTGATCAGCCTGGCCATCGTCGTTTCCGGACATGTCCGTTTCACCTTCTTTCCCACCCCGGAGTCATCACGCATTGTTGCCAGCGTTAAATTCGCGGCCGGCACACCGCCTTCGGACGTAAAATCCTACGGGCGCTTAATGGAAGACATTCTCTGGGAGACGAACAGTCAGTTGAAGGACGAGCGCGACCTCGTGAAAGTGGCCGTGCTGCAACTTAATCGCGGGTCATTCGACGGTGGCGTCTCCATCGAACGCGGCGAACAGTACGCCATGGTGACCGTGGAGCTGGTCACACCGGATGCCCGCAGCGTGCGCAACCCCGAATTTATCGCCGCCTGGCGCAAGGCCTTGCCGCAACTGGCGGGTGTAGAGCAACTATCGATTACCAGCCCCCAAGGCGGCCCACCGGGCAAACCGCTCGACGTGTTCATTTCCGGGGCCGATGCCGCGACGCTGAAGGATGCCGCCGAATCCCTGAAAGAAGACCTGCGCAATTACGAAGGCGTCACCGATATTCTTGACGACCTGCCCTACGGCAAGCAGCAGTATATCTTCACCCTGACTCCCCTGGCGCAATCCCTCGGTCTGACCATCGATGATGTTGGTCGTCAGATGCGGGCTGCGTTGGATGGTCAGCTGTTGCAGGTCTTCTATGACGCCCACGACGAGGTGGAGGTGCGGATCATGCTGCCGGAGGCCGAACGCAACCTGCAGCGTACGCTGGACACGCTCCCCATCGTCACGCCGACGGGAGACACCACACCACTCGCCAACGTCATCAACCTGGAATCCCGCCGTGGCCTGGCATTGTTGCGTCATACCGATGGTCAGCTGGGGGTCCACGTTACCGCCGATGTGGACCCGACCGTGACCAACGCCAACCAGGTGATTGCCGATCTGCAGCAGGATGCCATCGACGAACTGGAGAGCACGTACGGCGTGAACACCCGCTTCGAAGGCAAGGCGGAAGAGCAACGGGAGACGGGCCAGGACATGATGGCGGGAGCCTTGATTGGCCTGGCACTGATCTACATCATCCTGGCGTGGGTCTTCGGCGCCTATACCTGGCCCCTGGCGGTGATGATCGCTATTCCCTTCGGCCTGTGCGGCGCCATCCTGGGCCATTTATTGCTCGGCATCGACCTGACCATCCTGTCTCTGTTCGGTATGTTCGGCCTGTCCGGCATCGTGATCAACGACTCGATCATCCTGGTGACCTTCTACAAGGAACTCCGGGCCGGCGGCATGCCCGTGCGTGAAGCGCTGGTGGAGGCGGCCTGCCAGCGTCTGCGTGCAGTGCTGCTGACGTCACTGACCACCATCAGCGGGCTGCTGCCTCTCTTGTTCGAGACCTCCCTGCAAGCCCAGTTCCTGATTCCCATGGCGGTGAGCATCGCCTTCGGCCTGGCGGTGGGTACCTTCCTGATCCTGCTGGTGGTACCGGTATTGCTATCGCTGATCGAGGGCGCTTCGAACCGCCTGCAACGGGCGAGGGACAATCGCGCAAAGATCTCCGAACAGCAAGGCTGAGCGTCGGCACCCTGACTATGATCCTGCTGACTTTCCCGCGCCGCGCCACTGTCATTGACAGCGCAGTGGGCGGCAAAGATGATGCGTGGATCCGATCCGGCCTCCCACAGCCTGGCGAAAGCTGCCTGAACGAGTAGTCACATCCATGAGCGAGCTGCTGCACAACGTTGAATTCTGGCAATACCTCAGCATCCCGGTCGTTGCCGCCGTCATTGGCTGGGTGACCAACTGGCTGGCTATAAAGATGACGTTCTACCCGCTGGAGTTCGTCGGTATCCGCCCGATCTGGGGCTGGCAGGGCATTATCCCGTCCAAAGCGCGCAAGATGGCCGCCAAGAGCGTGGATGCCACCATCGCCAAGATTGGCACGGTGCAGGAAATCTTCGACCAGATCGACCCCCATGTGCTCGCCGAATATGTCATCCACAATGTCGAGCCACGCACCGAGGAGTACGTCGACGAATTGATGTTGAAGGAGTACCCGACCTTTTGGGAAAACCTCCCTTCGTCGGCCCGCAACATGGTCTATGAGCGCGTGCGCAAGTCTACGCCGCAGCTCGTGGACAATCTCGTGGATGACCTATCGGAGAATATCGAGGGCCTGCTCGATATCAAGGGCATGGTGATCGATCGCCTGGCAGCCGATAAGAGACTGCTCAACCAGATCTTCCTGGAATGCGGCGATAAGGAATTCCGGTTTATCGTCAATTCCGGTTTCTACTTCGGGTTCCTGTTCGGCCTGGTACAAATGGGCGTGTGGTATTTCTACCAGGCCTGGTGGGTGCTGCCGTTCTTCGGTCTGCTGGTGGGTTGGGCGACCAACTGGATCGCCCTCAACGTTATCTTCCGGCCGCTGGAGCCGCGCAAGATCGGGCCATTCAAGCTGCAGGGGCTGTTCCTCAAGCGCCAACGAGAGGTGGCCGAATCCTTCTGCCATATCGTCACCCACGAGATTCTGACCGTGGGCAACATTATCAACGCCATCCTCAATGGCCCCAACGGCGAGCGTGCCAGGAACATGGTGAAGAAGCACATCAAGCCGCTGGTGGACGAAACCGCGGGTATGGGCAAGGCCCTCACGCAAGTGGCTTTCGGCCCCACCGGCTTCGCCACGTTGAAGAACAAGGTGGGTGAAAAGGCGCTGGAGATCTCCTCCACGTCATTCAACAACCCCGTGTTCGAGAAGGACCGTGCCGAGGCCGTGGAGAAAATCATGGTGGAGCGGATGATTGCGCTGTCATCCGCGGAATTCCAGGACCTGCTGCGCCCCTGCTTCCAGGAGGACGAGATCAAGCTGATCCTGGTCGGGGCGGCATTGGGCTTTGCCGCCGGTGTTGCGCAATTCGTATTTGTCTTCGGCCAACAGCTGTTCTGAACTGGACGCCCGGGCTGGTAATGCCAGTCGGGAGAAAACGCCAGTTCCGGACCACACTGTAGAAAGACGTAAAATCATCCGCAGCCCTCTTCTTGAGATCTCAAGCCCTGTCGTAAACTCCTAACCAACAACACCAAGCATTGCGCCCCAGTGGTGCTATTTTAATGGACACGACTTTCTGAGGGCCGAACGGATGTGGCGCCTGTTCAGTTGGCTGAAACCGAAAGCACCAGAAAAACAGGCGGTGACACGTCGCGAATCCGGGCTGCTGAATCCCGCCAATCCGAATATCGATGACGAGGAAGAAACCCACGCCGCCCTGAGGCAGTTGGAAAACCATCTGTTCTGCTGGCTGCTCGACGCCAGCCCGGCCCAGGTCGAGCGGGACACGGCCCACGCGCCAGTCATTCTCGAGGCGCTGCAACAGCGCGTTATCGATAACGGCTTGGCGGAGCTACCGCGCCAGCCTGCGGTACTTCCCATGCTCATGCGCGCGCTCTCCAACGACAACGTCAGCCGTAAGGAACTCTCGGAAATCATCCTCTCGGACCCGGCGCTGACCGACCAGTTGCTGCATATGGCCAACAGCCCGTTCTTCCTGCCCGGCGAGCAGCATATCGAGTCTGTCGAACATGCCATCTTCCTGCTCGGGATCAACGGTGTACGCAGCGTGGCCTCGGCGGCAGTAGTGCGCCCGATGATGACTGCCCGCAGCAGCCAGGAAGCCTTGTTCGCGCAACGGGTATGGCGGTGGGGGCTGGCCTGCGCACGCTCCGCAGAACTTATTGCCGATGCCCGCGGGGGCGACGGCAATGCCTTCTTCCTGGTAGGGCTACTGCCCTCGCTGGCCTACATTACGATCCGGCGGGAAGTCGCCCGTCTATACAAATCCGAATGCCCGGGCGTGGCGATGGAGCCGGCAGTCATGCGGTCGGCCCTGCGCAGCTGTGACTGGGCGACGGCGCAGATCGTCGCCACCAAGTGGGAGCTGCCGCCGCGCTATCACGCCTACCTGCTGACCGCGGAACGACCGGCGCCGCAAAGCGAGCACACCCCGCTGAACGACGGCATCATCCTGGGGACACGGGAGGTGCTGCGTCACGCCCAACAACGCAACCTGCCCGAGGACCAACTGGTCGCAGCGCTGCAGATGGATCCGGACCAGTTCCAGACGATCCGCAATGCCCTGGTCAATATGTTGCGGAACGGCGCAGCGCCCAAACCCCGCTGAATCAGTCCCGGCGCGGTTTGAGCAGCTCTGCCATGGTTCTCGTGTCGCTGCAGTTGGGGAGCGGTGAAAGGTCGTCCGGCAACACCTTGGGCAGGCGCCGCACCAGGCGCTCCTCGTCGGTACGGATAACCGCGAGGATCTCCTCGATGCTGATCAAATCCAGCGCACGGGCCGGCACGAGGCCGTCCCCTTCAGGCCCAGCCAGCATGAGCAGCCCGCCGCGAATCAGCTTGTCACTGATCTTGCGCGACACTTCGGCGGGAATACCCATCTCCTCCTCAAGCTGTTCCTGCTGGGGCGTCGCCTTGCCCTCACTGAAGGGCTTGCACACCATCCACATCATCACCAGCGCCACCTGCTCCTGCAGCTCGGGAGATACCCTCACCTCACGACGCTTGGAAATCGCCCGGGGATTCTGGATGTAGAACACAAGGCTGGAACCGACCAACAGCACCAGCCAGTTCAGGTAGAGCCAGATCAACAGGATGATGCCGATGGCGAAACTGGAATAGATTGCCTCATACCGGGCCGATCCTGCGACGAAGGACGCAAAAAGCATACTGAGCGCCTGCCAGGACACCCCGGCAATGACCCCGCCGATCAGCGCGTACTTGAATCCAACCTTGGTGTTGGGCATGAACACGTACATGAACGTGAACGCCAATACGACGATGAAGAAGGGAGTGAAGCGGCTCAGGAACAGCACCACGGTGCCCAGGGGCTCTATCGCGATCAGCGTCTGGACGACCGTCGAGGAGAAAATGGTCGCCGTGATCCCGACCGCCAACACCATCATCAGTGGGCCGATCATGATAACGCTAACGTAGTTGCTGAACCGCTGCGTGAGCGAGCGCATCTGCGGCACCCGCCAGATGGTATTGAAGGCAAACTCGATCTTCTGCACCAGCGAAATGACGGTGTAGATCAGCAACGCAAGGCCTACCGAACCCAGCACGCCCACCTTGATGTTATCGACGAACTCGAGAATCTTGTTCGCCATATCGATCCCCTGGGGACCCATGGGCTCGAAGAACTGGTACAGGAAAGGCTGGATACGCTGGTGCACATCCATGGCCTTGAGCACCGAGAAGCTCAATGCCAGCAGCGGCACGATACTGAGGAGGGTTGTGTAGACCAGGCTCATGGCATGCAGCGTGAGCTGGCCGTTAATCACATCCCGGGCCACCGCGTAGATGACCCGTCCGGCCCTATAGAGGGCAATCCAGGGCATTTTCCTGGGGGGGTTCGGATTGGCCAGGATCCATTGTTCCAAGGCCTCAACACGTTCCTTGATTGGGCTTAGGCTCACAAAAACGCTCTCGGTCTGGGTTGGCGATTACCCTTTAGGGCTTACCGGTGGAGGACGATACGTCCTGTGCCGCGTCACCGATTGCCAGTATGGCGCATTTCCTGCCGAGTCAGAAATGGCCCATGTTGCAACTATCGAAAAATTCACGGTTTATGCCGCGGTATTGAAACCAGCCCAGGGGCTATTACCCTCAACCTTCGCGTCCATCGGCCCGGGGGCGGGCAAGGATCCCCGCGTAGAACACCAGGAACAGGGCAAACGCCAGAACCCAGAGACCACCACTGATCCGCACGCCCAGGGCCCACTCAATACCGCCGAAAGCAGTCACCACCCGCACCAGCGCCGCAGCCTGGATAGCAAGAAACGCCGCCACCATGCCAGTGGGGAGAACCAGCGCCCTCCCTGTATGCCCAAGGGAAACCCGCGCGATAACACCTAACACCAGGCTGCCGATGACACCCAGTCCCGCGGCATGGGCCCACGCGCTGCCCGGCCAGTCGAGCAGCTGGTGCCCCGCCAGCAACACCAGGGCCACGGGGATCCAGAGTAGCGAGAGGTGAAGAATCCACAGCAGCGGATTTCGCGCTACCCGCCAGCCCTTCCAGCCGATAAGGCGCGACAACATCAAGGCAGCAGCCACCAGAGCCGCCAGTCCACTACCCCAGTGTCTGCCTGCCAGCAGGAGCGCCAGCAGGGCCACCATGCTCGCTAACTGGAGCATGTCCAGCCTTGGAAAGACCTTGACGGCTGACCCATCAAGCCCCTGCTGGCGCAGCCAGCCTGAGGAAAACGCCGGCGTAATCCGACCGCCGATGATGCCCGAGAGCGCCATAGCCATCACCAACCCACCGGAGATGAACAACGGGTTGAACGATAGAACAAAGCCGAGCTGCATCCCCCAGAGCAGTCCCAATACCACCAGGATCATCAGTTGCCGACGTTGGCGTGCTCGCCAGATACGCCAACCAGCGTCGAACATCACCAGCGGCATGAAAGCCAGGTTGACCGCGTGAACCAAAATCGCTGGCACCTCTGCGCCGCCAGCCAGAAGCAGGCGTCCACCGAGCCAGACCAGCCAGAGGCCGAAGAGGGACGCGCCGTGGGTGCGCTCCGTACTGGTCCAGACGCAAACCGCAGTCAGCAGGAAACCGGCAATGGCGGCAGATAGAAAACCGAACAGCATCTCGTGTTGATGCCAGAACAAGCCCGGCATGGCCAACGGCAAACGCAGCTCCCCGGAAGCCACGCCGATCCAGAGAGGGACGGCAAACACCCCGAGTAGCGCCAACGACAGGAAGAAGATACGGAAGGGATAGCTGAAGAGCTGCCCGATGGCCGGTCGATCGATGGCAACACTGTCGGTTTGCATGGCATCGCACTCCACGAAATGGCTACAGCATCAGGTTAAGACTTTTAAGATTCATTTTAAATAAATCTTTTTGAGTATTACTCGGGACGGAGGCATCATGGTCCCGCTGAAAATGAAGACTGTTCGGACCGAAGGGCCCCTCCATGCAATGGTATCCACTGCTAAAACACATCCATATCACCACCGCCGGCCTGACAGCCGTTCTTTTTATCCTACGTCTTGCGTTGGATGCCGGCGGCCGGCCAGGCTGGCGATCGACGCCACTCAAATGGCTACCCCACCTGAATGACACCCTACTGCTGGCAGCCGCCATCGGCCTGCTGGTCGTCACCGGTTGGATGCCTTTCGTCCACCACTGGCTGACTGGCAAGGTGATTCTTCTCTTGGGTTATATCGTCGCAGGACGTTACGCCATCAAGCCACGATATGGCCGTTCCACACGCATCACCGCGGCCACGCTCGCGCTGTTCCAGCTTGCCCTGATCTTCTGGCTGGCGCTGAACAAGCCGATGTTCTGACCGACTCCGCATCCCTCCTCCCATAAAAAAAAGGCGCCCGGAGGAGCGCCAAGGCTCCGCCCGTGCGAATCGTTCAGCACGGGCGGATTAACGGGTTAATGCATCACTGCCGTGGGACTAGCACGGGAACGGCGCATTGCGTCTTGAGTAGTACCACCAGGTCAGCACCATGCAGCTGGCATAGAACACGATGAAGCCGATCAGCGCCGGCGCCACCCCGCCAGTCAGGTCGATCGAGGTACCGTAGGATTTGGGGATAAAGAACCCGCCGTAGGCGGCAAATGCGGAGATGAATCCCAGCACCGCCGCAGACTCCTTGTTCGCGGCCTTTTCGGCACGCGTCTTGTCCTGGCCGCCGATTTCCTTCATCAGCAGGTCGCGGAAGATGATGGGGACCATACGGAAAGTCGAGCCGTTGCCGATGCCTGAGGCCGCGAAAAGCACCAGGAACATCAAGAAGAAGCCCCAGAAATTGCCCGCCCCGTTATCGCCGGGCAGGAAGTAAAGCACACCCATAATGCCCAGGATCATCACTGCGAACGTCCAGAAGGTTACGCGAGCTCCACCCAGCTTGTCCGCCAGGATACCGCCCACCGGTCGGGACAACGCGCCGACCAATGGCCCCAGGAAAGCGAACTTCACCGGGTCGACCTGCGGGAACTGCATGCCTGACAGCAGCGGGAAGCCGGCGGCAAAGCCGATGAAGCTGCCGAACATCCCCAGGTAGAGCCAGCACATGCGCCAGTTGTCGGCGCGACGGAAGATGACTGCCTGGTCGCGGAAGCTGGATTTGGCATCGGCAATATCGTTCATACCGAACCAGGCGGCGATGGCGCCGACGACGATTAGCGGCGCCCAGATAAAGGCCGCATTCTGCAACCATAGCATCTCGCCCTGATTGGGACCGGTGACAATGGTCAGGCCATCCCCCGCCCAGTTACCGAATACGCTACTGGCGATCACCAGCGGCGCCAACAACTGCATACCGGACACGCCCAGGTTGCCCAGGCCGGCATTCAGGCCAAGGGCTGCGCCCTTCTGGGACTGCGGATAGAAGAAGCTGATATTGGCCATACTGGAGGCGAAGTTACCACCACCGAAGCCACAAAGCAGTGCCAGCACCAGCATCACCAGGTACGGCGTACTGGTATCCTGGATAGCGAAGCCGATCCAGATGCACGGCAGCAGCAACGAGGCGGTAGAGATAGCTGTCCAGCGGCGGCCGCCGAAGATGGGCACCATGAAACTGTAGAAGATGCGCAGGGTTGCGCCGGACAACGCCGGCAAGGCCGCGAGCCAGAACAACTGGTTGGAGCTGTAGTCAAAGCCCAGCTTAGGCATCTTCACCACCAGGATGCTCCAGATGGTCCATACCGCGAAGGCCAGGAACAGGTTGGGAATCGAGATCCACAGGTTACGCCGGGCAATGCCCTTGCCCTTGGCTTCCCAGAATTCCGGATCCTCCGGGCGCCAGTCGTCCAGCACGAACATGGACGGCGTAGCCAACTCGGGCAGGTCAGTCTTCTCTTCCTTCTGGCTCCACTCCACGCGCTCGGCGGAACGGATGGCATAGTGCATCCACACCAGCGCTGCGGTCACGATAACGAACAGCAGCATGAAACAGCTTTGCCAGATGCCGATGACATCGTTGAGCATGCCGAAGGTCAGCGGCATCAGGAAGCCGCCCAAACCACCGATCATGCCGACGACACCGCCGACCGCACCCACATGCCGGGGGTAATAGACCGGGATGTGCTTGAACACGGCGGCTTTGCCCAGGGACATGAAGAAGCCCAGCACGAAGGTCAGCAGAATGAAGGCTGGCAGGCTCATCGCCAGACTGAAGGCGATATCGCCTTTCACACCCTCGACCGTGTAATCGGTCGGCGGGTAGCTCAGCAGGAAGGTGCAGATCACCGAGGCAATCAATGTCCAGTACATGACCCGGCGGGCGCCGTAGCGGTCGGACAACCAGCCACCGAGGATCCGGAAAAGGGAAGCCGGAACGGTATAGAGCGCGGCGATGACACCGGCGGTGGCGATGTCCAGGCCATAGACCTCGATCAGGTAGTGTGGCAGCCACAACGCGAGTGCCACGAAGGCGCCAAATACGAAGAAGTAGTACAGCGAGAAGCGCCAGACACGGACTTCGGCCAGCGGCGCCATTTGCTGCATGAAACTCTCGCTGCGACGGCCCTGACGTTCGGCAGCGAGTGGATCCTCCTTCGCAATGACGAAGAACACTACACCCATGATGGCCAGGACCGTCGCGTAAACCTGGGCGGTTCCCTGCCAGCCCAACGCCAGCAATAGGAACGGTGCGCCGAAATTGGTCAGGGCGGCACCGACGTTGCCCGCACCGAAGATACCCAGGGCGGTGCCTTGTCTGGAGGGTTCGAACCAGGCGGCGGTGTAGGTCACACCGACGATAAAGGAACCACCCGCCAGCCCCACACCGAGGGCAGCCACCAGCAGCATCGGATAGCTATTGGCAAACGTCAGCAGATACACGCAAGCGGACGTCGCCAGCATCACCAGCGAGAAGACCTTGCGGCCACCGAAACGGTCGGCCCAGATCCCCAGAAACAGACGGCTGATGGAGCCGGTCAGGATAGGGGTGGCCATCAACAGGCCAAGCTGGGTTTCGGACAGCCCGAAATCCTGCTTCAGCTTAAGACCGATGATGGAAAAAATCGTCCACACCGCAAAACACAGTGTAAACGCGAAAGTTGAGATCCCGAGGGCCCGATTCTGGTCCCCTCGGGCGGGAGCTGCCGTTGTCGCCATATAAATCTCCAAAATGGCATTCAGAGGGTTACGGCAACTCTAGTGAGGGCCCAGGGTGCGGGAATTGATATTTCTCAAGCTCACAAGGGCCTCGCTCGGCCCTGTCAGAAAGCAGGCATTCAGCCGTACAGGAAGGGCAGATTAAATGCTTTTATATCATAAAGTTGCGAAGGCACTACTCCTCTTTGGGTAGCCAGTCGGCGCAGCCAGTTCATTGGGAGTAACCCGACGTTTCCACCCATCGATCCATCGCTCGGACCCAAGCAAATTATCTTTTAAGCTACTGATAGACAAAGCATTCATAGCATCACCCACCTCCAAAGAGGTAGATAGCCTATAGCCTCCGGGGAAGAGGCCGCAAAAGCGCGCGTTGCTACTATTGCAACCTCATCCATTGCCCGGCGAATGCATCATGACTTCGCAACAACGTCTCCAGCAGCGCTCAGCCAACACGCCGTCAAACGCTTCCGAATTCTGGGACGAAGCGCTGATCCATCGCTATGATCTGACGGGGCCGCGATACACCTCCTATCCGACGGCTGTGGAGTTTACCGATACGTACGGGCCGAGCGACTTCGTGGCTAATGCCGAGGCCAGCCAATCCAGCGGCCGCCCACTATCCTTGTACACTCACCTGCCGTTCTGTGCGCATCTTTGCTACTACTGCGCCTGTAACAAGGTGATCACAAAGAAGCGTGACAAGGCACTCCCTTATGTTGACCGATTGCTGAAGGAAGCGCGTCTCCAGGCCCGGCTATTCGGCCCCCATCGCCCCGTGCGTCAGCTGCATTGGGGCGGCGGTACACCCACATTCCTGCCCGACGATGTGATGCAGCGGTTGATGGATGGCTATCTCGAGCTGTTCAACCTGCAGTGGGACGAGGCCCGCGACTACAGTATCGAGATCGATCCACGGGAGGTCGGCGAACACACCCTCGGGGCACTGTGGTATCTGGGTTTCAACCGGATCAGCCTGGGCGTGCAGGATCTCAACCCCCAGGTACAGAAAGCGGTCAATCGTATCCAGCCCCGGGCCATGACAGAAGCTGTATTGACTGAAGCCCGGCAATTGGGATTCAACTCCATCAACCTGGACCTGATCTACGGCCTGCCCTACCAGACACCGGAGTCCTTCGCCGAGACACTGGAACATGTCATCGAGATGTCGCCGGACCGCCTGTCGATCTTCAGCTATGCGCACCTGCCGGCACGCTTCTATCCACAGACCCGGATCCAGGCGGACACGCTGCCCTCACCGGCGCAAAAACTGACCATCCTGCAGAACACCATCAACCGCCTGCTGCAGGCGGGCTACGTCTACATCGGCATGGATCATTTCGCCAAGCCGAACGACAGCCTGGCCGTGGCCCAGCGCGACGGCCGGCTGCATCGCAATTTCCAGGGCTACACCACCCATGGCGACTGCGACCTGGTCTCTCTCGGCGTTTCCGCCATCGGCCAGACGGAACACGCCTACTTCCAGAATCTGCACGACCTGCCGGCCTATGAAGCCAGTATCGACGCCGGCCAGTTGGCGACCCACAGGGGCGTCCGGCTCAGTCGCGACGATCGTCTCCGACGCTGGACGATCAACCGCCTGATCTGTCAGTTCGAACTGGACCGTGCGCTGCTCCGGGAGACGTGGGGCGAGGATTTCGACACCTACTTTGCCCCGGAGTACCAGCGGTTACAGCCCATGCTCGATGACGGCCTGCTCACGGATTCAGGGGGCGTCCTTAAGGTTATGCCGAAGGGCCGCCTGCTGATCCGCGCGATCTGTCAGGTATTCGACCGCTATCGCCAAGCTGACCCCAACCAACGATTCTCGCGGATCATTTGAGCCAGCGGGTCAGGAAGCTGTGCTCCAGGCTTCCGCGGATGCCCTGGGGTCGGGGAATGCGCACGCGGTAGCCGCTACCGGGGGCGTATTCCATGGTTTGGCCAGTGGAGGACTCGATGGTTGCAGCGTCGAATCTCAGGCTGCCTGCCGGCGTGATGAGCTCAAGCGGCTGATGGGGCGCGAAGCGATTCTTCACGTCAATGGTGAGCCAGTGATCCGAAGCCTCGACGACTGCGCCAACCAACTGTTGTGAACCCAGATCCGAAGTGCCCCGTTCGTAATTCTGGTAGTCCTGTGGCAGGTGACGGCGCAGGAACCCCTCCGTGTAGCCCCGATTTGAAAGGGCTTCCAACTCATCCATCAACGCCATATCGAATGGCTGCCCCGCCACGGCGCTATCGATAGCCCGGCGGTAGACCTGCGTGGTGCGGGCAACATAGTAGGTACTCTTGGTTCGGCCTTCGATCTTGAGCGAATGTACGCCCATGCGGACCAGTTCACCGACGTGCTGAACCGCACGCAGGTCCCGCGAGTTCATGATGTACGTGCCGTGCTCGTCCTCATAGGCCGGAATGAAACTACCGGGCCGATTAGGCTCTTCCAGCAACAGCTCACGGGGCTCGACGGTTTGCACGGCACTCGAAGCCACCAAATCGTCACTGTGATCGTGCGTGTGGTCAACCGCACGGTAGTTCCAGCGGCAGGCATTGGTACAGGCGCCCTGATTGGCGTCACGATGGTTCATATAGCCGGAGAGCAGACAGCGCCCGGAATAGGCCATGCAAAGTGCACCATGGACAAACACCTCCAGCTCCATGTCCGGCACCCGCTCGCGGATCTCGCGAACCTCATCCAGGGCCAGTTCACGGGACAGGATGACACGCTGTATGCCCTGCCGGCGCCAGAACTCCACCGTGGCCCAGTTGACGGCATTGGCCTGGACGGAGAGGTGTATCGGCTGATCCGGCCAATGCTCGCGCACCAGCATGATCAACCCCGGGTCCGACATGATCAAAGCATCCGGTCCCTGTTCGACAATGGGTTCCAGGTCATTCAGATAGGTGCGCACCTTGCTGTTATGCGGCGCGATGTTGGAGACCAGGTAGAATGCCCGACCCAGCGCCCGGGCGCGCTCCATTCCCTCGGCCAGCGCCGACGGGTCCTTGAAACTGTTGTTGCGCACCCTTAGCGAATACCGGGGCTGACCGGCATAGACGGCATCGGCGCCATAGGCAAAAGCGGTTTCCAGGTGATCGAGCGTACCGGCAGGCGCCAGTAGTTCGGGGATCGTCATCGTCATATCCAGAATCTGTGAATTCAATGTCGGCATGGAGTTCAGGGCCGGCATTGTGCCGAGACTCGACGACAGGCGACTTGACCAGACTCAAGGTTCACCCGGATATTTTCAGCTAACATATGTACGCTGAAATACAGATGCAGTCAGTTGGGTACACCCTCCCGGGGAAGAACAGCATGACCACGGACGCCTTCGCCAACCTGGTAACGGCTATGATTACCTACCTCCAATCCGCGGGTATCAGTGCAAACCTGCTTGCACGCTATACCGAGACGTCCCCTGAGCAGTTGGACCATCCGTCCACCGCATTGTCTCCCTCCCAATTGCAGCGTCTCTGGCAACTGATCCAGACCCGGGTGCTGCCGTCGATGGCTTTCAGCTTCAAGGTTCGCCCCTTGATTGCCGAGGAACTGGCCCAGGGGCCGGTGCGTGTCGACACTGTCGCCGCGAGGCTACATATGAGTCGGCATACGCTTTACAAGAAACTCAGACTGGAAAACCTGACGTTTGGCCGTCTGCTCGACGATGTGCGACGCGAGGAGGCCGTCACCCTGCTGAAGGACCTCGATCGCCCACTGGTTGAGGTGGCGGAAAGGCTGGGCTTTTCCGAACCCAGCGCATTCTGCCGCGCGTTCAAACGCTGGATGGGTCAGTCACCGGGCGCCTTCAGGCAGGCCATCGCCTGAAGACCAACGAGGCATTCGTGCCCCCAAACCCGAAACTATTGCTCATGACCAACGGCAACGCCTGATCCTCGACGAGCGCCCTGACCAGGGGGTACCCTTCGGCCCGTGAGTCTAGGGTTTCTATGTTCGCCGATGGCGTAACAAAGCCCTGCTGTTGCATAAGCAGGCTGTAGATGGCCTCGTGCACGCCCGCAGCCCCCAATGCGTGGCCACTGAGCGGCTTGGTTGAGGCCAGCAGGGGCATCTCCGGGCCGAAGACCGCACGAATGGCTTCGAGTTCGATGATATCGCCGGCGGGTGTGCTGGTGCCGTGCGTATTGATATAGGCTACCGGATCGTCAATGCCGGCAAGGGCCTGCTGCATACAGCGCACAGCACCGCGCCCTGACGGCGCCACCATATCGGCGCCATCCGAAGTAGCCCCGAATCCAACGACTTCCGCCAGGATCGGTGCACCACGTGCCTGGGCGTGCTCTAACGCTTCAAGCACCAGTACACCGCCACCCCCGGAAATAACGAAGCCATCGCGTTCCGCATCATAGGTGCGCGAAGCACGCCCCGGCATGTCGTTATAGCGTGTCGACAGCGCACCCATGGCGTCGAACAACAGGCTCAGGCTCCAGTGGATATCCTCTCCACCGCCAGCGAACATGACGTCCTGACGCCCCATGGCGATGAGGTCCCGCGCGTGGCCGATACAATGTGCACTCGTGGCGCAGGCTGACGTAATCCCATAGTTGACGCCAGTAATCCCGAACGCCGTCGCCAGCGATGCATTGATCGAACTCCCCATGGTGCGCGGCACGCGATAGGGCCCCACCCGGCGCAGGCCGCGATCACGGTGCGTGTCGATCGCATCCATCAGCTCCACCGTCGATGCGCCGCCGGTGCCCATGACCACACCGGTCATTTCATCCTGGATGGAAGATCGTTCCAGTTGCGCCTGCTCGACAGCTTCCGCCATGGCCAGGTAGGTATAACCGGCAGCGGGACACATGAAGCGCAGGTGCCGGCGGTCAATCAACTCAGCCAGATCCAGCTTGATCTGCCCACACACCTGGCTACGCAGCCCCGCATCCCGCGCCTGTTCACTAAAGCCGATGCCCGGCTTTACCGTTTTCAGGGACTCCAGAACCTGCTCCTGGTTGTAGCCGAGGCTCGACACGATTCCCATGCCTGTCACGACAACCCGTCTCATACTGACCTCCTAGAACCCATCGGTATCGGTGAAAAGCCCGACCCGCAGGTCGCGGGCGGTATAGATTTCCCGGCCGTCCACAGACACGCTGCCGTCCGCAATAGCCATGGTCAGTTTTCGTCGAATGACCCGTTTGATATCCAGCCGGTAGCTCACCCGCTTGTTATGAGGCAGCACCTGGCCAAAGAAACGAACCTCACCGGCGCCCAGGGCACGCCCCTTACCCTCGTCACCGCTCCAACCCAGGAAGAAACCAACCAGTTGCCAGAGTGCGTCCAGCCCCAGGCAGCCGGGCATGACCGGATCATCGATAAAATGACACTGGAAGAACCAGAGATCGGGGTGGATATCCAACTCGGCTTCGACACTGCCCTGACCGAAAGCCCCGTCATGGGCATCGATATGAACAATGCGGTCGAACATCAGCATGTAGTCAACCGGCAGACGAACCGCACCGGGAAATAGCCGGCCGTGACCACAGGTCTCCAGGGCCGGGCGGTCAAATTGATGGGCTTCGATCATGCAACACCTCAGATTCAGGCCGACCAACGGGATCGGCTCACCAGTTAATGAGGCCTCCCACAGTAACCAAAGCTCACCCCGATCCCATTGACCCACTGTTGACGTTCCTTGACCGAAAGTCGCCAACAAGCCTTCCAATTGACGCTCATCAAGGCGGTGGTCCCGGTTCCACCTTAATCTGCTACTAAATCCTTGATACCGGAGGACACCATGCCGGATGAAGCCATGTGTTGGGGAGAGATCAGGCGAAAGGGAAATCGTGTGGTCGCCCGCCTGGAGCGGAATATTGACCACGACATAGAGCAGGTCTGGACCATGCTCACCGACTCCGTGCACCTGCCGCAATGGCTCGCTGCCGGCTATGTCGAGCAACGCCGGGGCGGTGTGGTGAAACTGGATTTCGGACTGAGCGGCAGCGCCATCGATTGTCAGGTCCATGCTATTAGACCGCCGGAACTACTGGCCTATTCCTGGAGCGCAGGGACCGACCCTGAACGCCCCATTCGCTGGGAGTTGAAGCAGACCCACGTCGGCACGCACCTGATCCTGTCACTCGATCTGCCTGACGATGGCAACGTGGCCCTGTCCTGCGCCGGCTGGGACGCGCACCTGGAAATGCTGCTGGCCGCGCTGGAAGGCATATCGATCCACTTTCCCAAAGACCGGTTCCGCGAGGCCCGAGCCGGTTTTGACACCATGCTTAAACACGAGGCGGCCTGAGTTTCCGGCCGACAAACAAAGACATACACAGTCGAGAGAGAAATGATGAAGTATCCACTGTCAGTCGCATTCACTGTCCTGCTCGCCGCACCCGCCGTACCGGTATTCGCAGCGGATGACGGTCAGGCCCTGTTTAGCAGTAAGCCCTGTGTCGCCTGTCACCGCGTCGACCAGAAGCTGGTCGGACCGGCCCTTAACGAGGTTGCCGCAAAGTACCCGGACGACGACGCCACCAAGCAGCGCCTGGCCGATCACATCAAGAACGGCACATCCGGCAACTGGGGCCAGATCCCAATGCCGCCTAATGCGGTTACTGAAGAGGAAGCTCTGAAGCTGGCCGAGTGGGTCCTGGGGCTGAAGTAATTGCCCTCTGGCCCCAGCCCCTGCGGTTGGGGCACACCCAAGCCATAGCCGCAAGAAGATGTTGGCAGCCCCCAAGGCTTGCCAGGTCCCTTCCCCCGGATGGAGTAAGGCATGGAACTCGTCTGCCCCGCCGGCAGCTTGCCCGCGCTTAAGAAGGCCATCGACAACGGTGCCGACGCCGTTTATCTCGGTTTTCGGGACAGTACCAATGCGCGGCAGTTTGCCGGCCTCAACTTTAACGAAACCCGCGCAGCGGAAGGTATCGATTACGCCCATAGGCAGGGTCGCCGCGTCTTCTGTGCCATCAATACGTTTCCCCAGCCGTCGGGCTGGTCGCAGTGGACCGCAGCCGTCGATCGTGCTGCGGCGCTGGGCGTAGATGCGTTGATCCTCGCTGATATGGGACTGCTGGACTATGCCGCCAACCGGTATCCCGACCTGCCAAGACATCTCTCGGTCCAGGGATCTGCGACCAGCTACGAGGCCCTGCGTTTTTACAAGCAGCAGTTCGGCATCCGTCGTGCGGTGCTCCCCCGTGTCCTGTCACTGGACCAGGTCCGCAACGTGGCTCGCCACAGCCCGGTCGAGCTTGAAGTCTTTGGCTTCGGCAGCCTGTGTATCATGGCCGAGGGTCGCTGTTATCTCTCGTCATACATCACCGATGAATCGCCCAACACCCGCGGCGCCTGCTCACCGGCCAAAGCGGTGCGCTGGCAGGAAACCCCGGACGGCGGCCTGGAATCCCGCCTCAATGACGTGTTGATCGACCGCTACCACAAAGACGAACCGGCCGGCTACCCGACCCTGTGCAAGGGCCGTTTCAATGTCGAGGGCGACACTTACCACGCCATCGAGGAGCCGGTCAGCCTGAACACGCTCGACCTGCTGCCGGAACTGCAGGCCCTGGGCATCCAGGCGGTGAAGATCGAGGGCCGTCAACGCAGCCCGGCTTACATCGCCGAGGTCGCCCGCACGTGGCGGGGGGCGCTGGATAGCCTCGCGAAGGCTCCGGCAGACTACAGTGTCAAACCGAACTGGCAGCATACGCTGGCCGGACTTTCCGAGGGTGGCCTGACCACCCTGGGCGCCTACCACCGCAAGTGGAAATAAACACCGAAACAGGAGCTGTGATGAAACTTTCCCTGGGGCCGATCCTGTGGTTCTGGTCGCGCCAGGCGGTCTTCGACTTCTACGCCGAGGCGGCCGAATGGCCCGTGGACATTATCTACCTCGGCGAGGCCGTCTGTTCCCGGCGCCGGGAACTGAAGCCGGACGACTGGCTGGCGTTGGCCCGGGACCTGAAGGCCTGCGGTAAGGAGGTCGTGCTGTCGACACTGACCCTGGTGGAGTCCGAGGCAGATCTTCGCCGCCTGCGCCGATTCTGCGAGCAGGGCGAGTTCACCGTCGAAGCCAATGACCAGAGCGCACTGCAACTGGCCATAGAAGCCGGCCTGCCCTTCATCACCGGCCCGGCCATGAACATCTACAATACCTCGACCCTTCGACTGCTGGTGGAGAACGGTCTCAAACGCTGGAACCTGCCCGTCGAGTTATCGAAGGCCACGCTGGACGACATGCAGGGCGAAATCCGCCAGACGGAGTTGAGCGCACCAGTGGAAGTCTTCAGTTGGGGGTTCCTGCCACTGGCCTGGTCCTCGCGATGTTTTACGGCCCGCCACTACAATCTGCCAAAAGACAATTGCAGCTTTCGCTGCCTCGAGCATCCGGAAGGCCTTGAACTGACGTCGCAGGAAGCGCAGCCACTGTTTCGCATCAACGGTACCTCTACCCTTTCCGGTGCACGCTATGACCTGATGCGCCACCTCCCGGACATGACCGACATGGGCGTGAGCGTGGCCCGACTGAGCCCGGAGCGCAAAGGCATGGAGGACGTGGTGAAACGGTTCGATCTGGTGCGCCGCGGGGTCATGCCCCTACGCGATCCGCTGGAATTGGTGGAAGCGCCGCCCTGCAACGGCTACTGGTACGGCGCGCCCGGCATGGATCAGGTCGGCAACTGACGTCGACGAACAGCCTGGAGCCGGGTCCAGAAGGCAGGCACCAACGACCACTCCAGGCTGTCGAGCAGGTTCCGCAAGCCCAGCCCCAACTCCGTGTCGCCTTCAATAATGAGTCGACGCTGGAAGAACAGCTGATCCGGGTCCTGCTGCCTTTGGGCCAGTTGCCGGAACGCGGCAATCGATCCGCGAATGGTGGCTTCGCCCGGCCCCTCGACGACACGCAGGCGCGACTGCCAGAAACCCAGGCTGACACCGGGCCCGCCCCCATTCACTTCCAACCGGATAACCCGGCCTTCGAACGGTTCGAATTCGCCGTCGGCGATGGCCTTACCGAACAGTCGGTTGAGCGGAAGCTCCGCAATAGCTTGCTTGAAAGGTAACGGGACCTGCCGATCGACGGCGCCCAATAGCGGGAGCGGTGAAGGTAGCAGGCTGCTGGCGACGCCGGCAGCCTGCCTCAATAGCGGAAGGTAACTGCGAACGACGGCCTCGGGCTGGGGCATGAAGATACTCCGTTTTACACGTCGGGTTCTTGCAACACGGAGAAAGCTTAGCGCGAAGCATCTCGCAATAACTTGATTTATCGCAGCCTGGGCGCTGTTTTCCTTACCGCAGCCCCTCCTCTACGGCCCACACAGCCACTTCCACCCGCGAACGCAGGTTGAGTTTTTTCAGCAGGTGCTTGACGTGGACCTTCACGGTACCGTCGCTGATATCGAGCCGGCGGCCGATCATCTTGTTCGACAGGCCGTCGGCGATCAGCTTGAGGATGTCACGTTCCCGTGGCGTCAGACTTGCGTAGTCCGGTTTTGCTTCTGGCTGAGGCTTCTGCGAACGCAAGGCCTGGGCCAGTAACGTGGTGAGTTTGTCGCTGATCACCATCTTGCCCAGGGCGGCCTGCTTCAACTGGTCAATCATGTCCAGCGGCTCCATGTCCTTGAGCAGATAGCCATCGGCACCGGCACGCAGGGCTTCGACCACATCATCTTCACTGTCGGACACGGTAAAGATGACGATACGGGAACTGATATTTTCTTCCCGCAGCTTCTTCAGGGCCTCGATGCCATTCATCTCCGGCATGTTGAGATCCAGCAGGATCAGGTCCGGTTCGATGTCGATCGCCTTCTGCACGCCGTCCATGGCATTGCTGGCCTCACCGGCCACCGCCATATCCGGTTCCATGTCGATCAACTGCTTGATGCCCTGCCGCAACAGCGGATGGTCATCGATCAAAAGGATACTTGCCGGCGTATCAGCCATAGGCGCTCCTGATTCCTGGTGGTTCGATAGTCTGTTCTTGCGTGGGGGTCAACCCGCCGAGACCTCGCTGGATATCACATGGCGGCTCTTGGGCACGAAACTCAACATAATCTCCACGCCGCCCGTCGCCCGGTTACCCACCGTCAGCTTGCCGCCCAAGGTGCGGGCCCGATCCTGCATGATGATCATGCCATAGTGTTGTAGCGGCTGGTCGCCACCGGGCATACCCACACCATTGTCGAGAATTGCGACCCGTACCTGGGGCGAGCGAAAGTCCACACGGACGATCACTTCGGTGGCCTGGGCATGCTTCACCGCATTGGCCAGCGCCTCACGGATAATCTGCAGGATATGGATCTCCTCATTGGGAGAAAGAATCCGGGCAGGTAGTTCGTATTCCAGTTCTACCGGCGTGCCGAGTCTTTCGGCAAACTCACCCACGGTCTGCCGCACTGCGGTTGCCAGATCCGGCGTGTCGAGTTTAAGCCGGAACGTGGTCAGCAGTTCCCGCAGCTGGCGGTAGGCGCTGTTGAGGCCGGTACTCAGCTCATTCAGGATTTCGGCATGGAACGCGCTCTGCTCTCCCGCCACTTCAAGCCGGCTCAGGCGAGCCACCTGCATCTTCAGGTAGGTCAGTGACTGGGCGAGGGAGTCATGCAGTTCGCGGGCGATGACCGCTCGCTCCTCGGCCAGGGTCAGTTGCTGTTCTTCCGTAATCTGCCGTTCGAGGAAGATGGCTGTGGCCAATTGGTCGCACAGGGTTTCCAGCAGCCGCCGTGAGGATTCCGGCAGGTGTTCGTTTGCCGGGTACCAAACCTCGAGCGTACCCAGCAACTGGTTGCTGGTCCGGATTGGCAACAGCAGGCGCCGCCCGTCGTTGTCCTCGGAAGGGAGCGCGTCGTACTGCTCCGGCGCGACCAGGCAGGCGTTGCAATCATGATCCCGACAATAGAACGGGCGTTCCCGGGTAGCGGTCACGACTGCCTGGACCGGCTGGGGCGTGTTCTTGTCATGCAGGAACAGAAGGATCGGCCCCACGCCCAGCAGCTGCTCCAGCTCCTGCAACATGGGGATCGCGCCATTACAGAGGTCATGACTGGCAAACAGATTGCGGCTGGTACGGTGCAGCAACTCCAGGGCAGCGTTGCTGCGCTCGAGTTCCGCGGTCTTCTGCTGGGTCTCCGATTCCAGTTGCTCGTAACTGAGGCTGAGCTGACTGGTCATCTGGTCGAAGGCCTGCCCCAGCCGGGACAGCTCGTCGGCCCCGCCCAGATGGGCGCGTTGCGAGAAATCCTTACGCGCTACGGCGCCAGCGATATCCACCAGCCGTCCGAGCGGATCGAGTACCCGACGTTTGATGTCGACGAAAAGGAACAGGATGATCAGCACCGACAGCACGAGGCTGACCATCTGCACGATGTTCATGACCTGAACGCGCGCCTCGGCGCGCTCCTCCAACAGGGTGACCAGACGGTTGATCTGCGCGACGAACTGCTCGATCTGACTTCGCAGTCCCTGGTTCAGGGCTTGGTCAGGGGGCAACGCCAGGGCGGGTCGGATGTCGTTAGCCCAGTGATCGAGGATCAGCTGGTACTGCTGACGCAGGGGATGGGCGGAGTCCTCTGGCAGGGTGCGCGTCAGGTCCGGAGAACGCAGCCGATCGCCGAACTGCTCGATCACCTTCAGGCGCTCCGCCTCGGTATAGGCGGTCTGCGCCCGGCTGATTTCATACATATCGGACAGCAGCCCGAAGCTGTGCAAACGCAGCGAGCCGGCGACGTTGATGGCCGTGGCACTGCCCTGGATGCTGGTGGAAATGGTCAACGAGACCAGCATATTCGTCAGGGCGATCAGCGTGATGGCCCCGACGACCACGGTTATCCGGTGTACTAGAGAAGTCCTGGAAGCCATAACCTTCAGTTGGAATCCATGTTGGTGCTCATCATAACAATTGATGGACCGATGTCTGCACCCTGCAGAAACCGAGTAGCAAAACAATTCCAGCAGGCTTCGGGGGAATACCCTACTACCTCCAACTGGATAGAGGGATACCCAAGGAGGCGGTCCCCCGTAAAACCCTTTGCGCTCAACCACCCTGGCCACGAAAACTAGGCAGATACTTTTTGTGTCAACCTACAGTGGATGCCACAGGCCCGAGCCTGGGGCACAGCGCCATGCAAACCACGGAACTACGACAGGACAGTCTGCTGTCCCTGGCAACGATTCTGCCCCCCGCCTTTGCCGGATTTTTCGTGGCATTTGGCTGCTGGACCCTGTTCGCCGTTATTGGTGTCCATGTCCGTACCCAGTTGGGACTGACAGATATCCAGTTCGGGCTGTTGCTGGCCCTTCCCATTCTTTCCGGAGGCGTGATTGCCGTTCCCGCCGGGATTCTCGCACAGCGTTTCGGTGCCCGTAGTGTCATGCTGGGCTGTCTGGCCGGTCTGATACCTATTATGGCCCTGTTGAGCTGGGTCGAAAGCCTGTGGAGCTATTTTTTGGTGGCCTGTGGGCTGGGGCTCGCCGGCGGCACCTTCAGCTCGGGCCTCCAGTTTCTATCCAATCGTGCTCCGCCCCGCCACCGGGGACTGGCTCTCAGCCTCTTCACCGTCGGCATGCTCGGCGCCGGTTTCAACTATTACCTGGTATCGGTCGTTCACGAAGCCTATAGCTGGCGCGCGGCGCCAATGGCCTACCTGGTCCTGCTGGTGGTTGTGACGGCACTTTACGCGCTGCTGACCGAGCCCGATACGAGGCCAACGAATTATCACGGCCCTAACCGCAAGCCTGGCAATATAGGATTGCTCTATAACGCCGACGTGCTCCTGCTGTGCCTGTTGTTTGCCGTGACGGGGGGCGGCATCCTGGCCC
Organism: Marinobacter nanhaiticus D15-8W; assembly: GCF_036511935.1. NCBI lineage: Bacteria > Pseudomonadati > Pseudomonadota > Gammaproteobacteria > Pseudomonadales > Marinobacteraceae > Marinobacter > Marinobacter nanhaiticus. Next base: position 4,180,553 of record NZ_AP028878.1, read on the forward strand.
TCGCCCTATGGCTGCCAGACTTCATCAGCGCCAGTTTCGATTTGCCGCTGAATCATGGCGCCCGCCTGGCAACCGGCTTCATAGCGCCTGCAGCGCTGTGCCAAGTGCTGGGAGGTTGGCTGGCTGACCGGTGTGGCGCCGTGCCGGTACTGCGCCGGGCGCTCATGGCCAGTCTCATTCCCGGTCTTCTGCTGTCCTACCCCACCATGTCGCTGGCGGTGGAAGGCAGTCGCGGATTGATCCACCTCCAGATTGCCCTGCCGCTAGCGGTTGAAATCGGTCTGATCGGTCTACTGGGCGTCACGCTCGGCATTGCCCTTGGCAGTTTGCTGCGTCTGCTGGTCGAGCTACAGCCGGAACGAACCGCCTTCTGTGCAGGACTGATGTTGCTGTCCGGTTGCCTGGCCGGTTTCCTGCTGCCGCTCCTGTTCGCCATGGCCAATCACTGGATCGGCATTCGTAGTGCCGCGTTCATGCTTCTTTTCGGCTTTTCCGCTGTGAGTCTATGGGCGCTCACCCTCCACTCCCGCAGGTATATTCGCCGCCGTTTGCTTAAGGGAGAGAAGCCCCTATCACCTTGGGGGTAGACCCCGGCTATGTCGGGGTAACCACGCAGATTCCATGGTTTTTCCTGTTCACAATGAGCGTCGTGCAATAACGATCTCGGAGAGAGACCATGAGTCATTTGATCGACAAACTGAGTTACTTCAAGAAGAAGCGTGAGCCCTTCGCCAATGGCCATGGTGAGACTCATGCCGTCAACCGCGATGCCGAAGACGGCTACCGCGGCCGCTGGCAATACGACAAGGTGGTCCGCTCCACCCACGGCGTGAACTGCACCGGCTCGTGCAGCTGGAAAATCTACGTCAAGAACGGCCTGGTCACCTGGGAAACCCAGCAGACCGACTACCCCCGCACCCGTCCGGACCTGCCCAACCACGAGCCCCGCGGCTGCCCGCGCGGCGCCAGCTATTCCTGGTACATGTACAGCGCCAACCGCCTGAAGTACCCCCTGGCCCGCAAGCACCTGCTCAAGCTCTGGCGTGAGGCCAAGGCCAAACGCAGCGATCCGGTGGAGGCCTGGACCTCCATCGTCGAGGACCCGGCCAAGACCGCCGAATACAAGACCCGCCGTGGCATGGGGGGCTTCGTCCGCTCCAGCTGGGAAGAGCTCAATGAGCTGATCGGCGCAGCCAATGTGTACACCGCCAAGACCTATGGCCCCGACCGCGTGATCGGCTTCTCGCCGATTCCAGCCATGTCCATGGTGTCCTACGCCTCCGGCGCGCGCTATCTCTCCATGATCGGTGGCGTCTGCCTGAGCTTCTACGACTGGTACTGTGACCTTCCGCCGGCCTCGCCGCAGACCTGGGGCGAGCAGACGGACGTGCCCGAGTCCGCCGACTGGTACAACAGCGGCTACATCATCGCCTGGGGCTCGAACGTCCCCCAGACCCGGACCCCGGATGCCCACTTCTTCACCGAGGTGCGCTACAAGGGCACCAAGACCGTGGCCATCACGCCGGACTACGCCGAGGTGGCCAAACTCTCCGATGAATGGATCAACCCCAAGCAGGGCACTGATGCAGCCCTGGGCCTGGCCATGGGTCATGTCATCCTGAAGGAATTCCACGTCGACAACCCCAGTCCCTACTTCACCGACTACGTGCGCCGCTACACCGATATGCCGCACCTGGTCATGCTGGAACCCCGCGAGGACGGCCGCTTCGTGCCGGGCCGGTTCCTGCGCGCCAGCGACCTGGTAGACGGCCTGGGCGAGAGCAACAACCCCGAGTGGAAAACCATCGCCGTCAATGAAAACGATGACAGCCTGACCGCGCCGAACGGCTCGATCGGCTACCGCTGGGGCGAGAAAGGCAAGTGGAACCTGAAGCAGAACGCCGGCAGCGAACAGGCCGACGTAACACTGCGCCTGTCCCTCAAGGACGCCCATGACGAGGTGGTCAAAGTCGCCTTCCCCTACTTCGGCGGCATCCAGCACGAGCACTTCAAGCACGTGGAACTGCGCGACACCCTGACCCATAGCCTGGGTGCGCGGAAGATCATCCTGGCTAACGGTCAGGAGGCGCTGGCGGTAACGGTCTATGACCTGATGATCGCCAATTACGGCATCGACCGGGGTCTGGGCGAAGACGATGGCGCCACCACCTATGATGACAATGCCCCCTACACCCCCGCCTGGCAGGAAACCATCACCGGCGTCCCGCGGGACAAGGTGATCCGCATCGCCCGCGAATTCGCCGACAATGCCAACAAGACCCGCGGTCGTTCCATGATCATCGTCGGTGCCGGTATGAACCACTGGTACCACATGGACATGAACTACCGCAGCCTGATCAACATGCTGATCCTCTGTGGCTGTGTCGGTCAGAGTGGCGGTGGCTGGGCCCACTATGTCGGCCAGGAAAAACTGCGTCCGCAGACCGGATGGCAGCCGCTGGCGTTCGGCCTGGACTGGCAGCGCCCGCCACGCCACATGAACGGTACCTCCTTCTTCTACGCCCACTCCGGCCAGTGGCGTTACGAGAAGCTGGGCGTGGACGAGATCCTCTCGCCGCTGGCAGACAAGTCGAAGTTCACCGGCAGCCTGATCGACTATAACGTGCGGGCCGAGCGCATGGGCTGGCTGCCCTCCGCCCCCCAGCTCAACCGCAACCCGCTAACCATAGCCGCGGAAGCTGAAAAGGCAGGCCTCGACGTGGCCGACTACGTGACCCAGTCCCTGAAGGACGGCTCCCTGGCATTTGCCAGCGAAGACCCGGAGGCGCCGGCCAACCATCCGCGCAACATGTTTATCTGGCGCTCTAACCTGCTGGGTTCCTCCGGCAAGGGCCACGAATACATGCTCAAGTACCTGCTGGGCACCAAGAACGGCCTGCAGGGCAAGGACCTGGGCGAGACCGGTGGCGTCAAGCCGCAGGAAGTGAAATGGCATGACGAGGCCCGCGAGGGCAAGCTCGACCTGCTGGTGACCCTGGACTTCCGCATGTCCACCACCTGCCTGTATTCGGACGTCGTTCTACCCACCGCCACCTGGTACGAGAAGGACGACCTGAACACGTCCGACATGCACCCGTTCATCCACCCGCTGACGGCGGCGACCGATCCCGCCTGGGAAGCGCGCAGTGACTGGGAGATCTACAAGGGCATCGCCCGCGCCTTCTCCAAGGCGGCGGTCGGACATCTGGGCGTTGAGAAGGACGTGGTCACCCTGCCGCTGCAGCACGACGCACCGGCAGAGCTGGGCCAGCCGTTCGAGGTGAAGGACTGGAAGAAGGGCGAGTGCGAGCTGATTCCGGGTAAGACCGCGCCCAACTTCATCACCGTAAAGCGCGATTATCCCAATACCTATGCCCGTTTCACTTCCCTCGGCCCGCTGATGGAAAAGATCGGCAATGGCGGCAAGGGCATCAGCTGGAACACCGAGAAGGAAGTCAACTTCTTGCGCCAGTTGAACTACCAGCACATCGAGGGCCCCAACGCCGGCCAGCCGAAGATCGAAAGCGCGATCGACGCGGCAGAGGTGATCCTCACCCTGGCTCCGGAAACCAATGGTCAGGTCGCGGTAAAGGCCTGGCAGGCGCTGTCCGACATTACCGGTCTGGACCACACCCACCTCGCAACCAACAAGGAGGAGGAGAAGATCCGCTTCCGCGATGTGGTGGCCCAGCCGCGCAAGATCATCTCCAGCCCGACCTGGTCGGGGCTCGAGGATGAGCATGTGTCCTACAACGCCGGCTACACCAACGTCCACGAGCTGATCCCCTGGCGCACCCTGACCGGCCGCCAGCAGTTCTACCAGGATCATGAGTGGATGCGTGCGTTCGGCGAGAGCCTGCTGGTCTACCGGCCGCCGATCGACACCAAGGCTTCCGGCCCGATGCTAGGCGTCAAGCCCAACGGCTTCAGGGAGAAGGCGCTGAACTGGATCACCCCGCACCAGAAGTGGGGCATTCACAGCACCTACAGCGAAAACCTGCTGATGCAGACCCTCTCCCGCGGTGGGCCGATCGTGTGGATGAGCGAAGACGACGCCCGCGAACTGGGTATCGAGGACAACGACTGGATCGAATTGTTCAACCTCAACGGCGCCATTACGGCCCGTGCGGTGGTGAGTCAACGGGTCATGCCCGGCCTGGTGATGATGTACCACGCCCAGGAGCGCCTGGTGAGCATCCCCGGTTCGGAAATCACCGGCACCCGCGGCGGCATTCATAATTCGGTCACCCGCGTGTGCCCGAAACCGACCCACATGATCGGCGGCTACGCGCAGTATTCATACGGGTTCAACTACTACGGCACGGTCGGTTCCAACCGGGACGAGTTTGTCGTGGTGCGCAAGATGAAGAACGTCGACTGGCTCGACGGCGAAGGCCAGGACGAAGTACAGGAGGCCGCCAAATGAAAATCAGATCCCAAGTAGGCATGGTGCTCAACCTGGACAAGTGCATCGGTTGCCACACCTGCTCGGTCACCTGCAAGAACGTCTGGACCAGTCGCGAAGGCATGGAATACGCCTGGTTCAATAACGTCGAGACCAAGCCCGGCATCGGCTACCCCAAGGAGTGGGAGAACCAGGACAAGTGGAAAGGCGGCTGGCTTCGTGACAGCAACGGCAAGATCCGCCCGCGTATCGGCGGTCGCTTTCGGGTACTGGCGAACATCTTCGCCAACCCGGACCTGCCGGAAATCGAGGACTACTACGAGCCGTTCGACTTCGACTACCAGCACCTGCACACCGCCGGTGACAGCAAGCACCAGCCGATCGCCCGGCCCAAGTCGGCGATCTCCGGCAAGCGCATGAAGAAGGTCGAATGGGGTCCCAACTGGGAGGAAATCCTGGGGACCGAGTTCGCCAAGCGACGCAAGGACAAGAACTTCGACCAGATCCAGGCGGATATCTACGGCCAGTTCGAAAGCACCTTCATGATGTACCTGCCGCGCCTGTGCGAACACTGCCTCAACCCGGCGTGCGTGGCCTCTTGCCCCAGCGGCGCGATCTACAAGCGCGAGGAAGATGGCATCGTGCTGATCGACCAGGACAAGTGCCGCGGCTGGCGGATGTGCGTGTCCGGCTGCCCGTACAAGAAGATCTACTTCAACTGGAAGACCGGCAAATCCGAGAAGTGTATCTTCTGCTACCCGCGCATTGAAGTGGGCCTGCCCACCGTGTGTTCGGAAACCTGTGTCGGCCGCATCCGCTACCTCGGTGTATTGCTCTACGACGCCGACCGTATCGAAGAGGTCGCCAGCGCGCCGGGCGAACAGGACCTGTACGAGAAGCAACTGGAGATATTCCTCGATCCGTTCGATCCCCAGGTGATCGAACAGGCCCGCAAGGCTGGCGTTGCCGATAGCGTGATCAAGGCCGCCCAGGAATCCCCGGTCTACAAGATGGCGGTGGACTGGAAGCTGGCCCTGCCGCTGCACCCGGAATACCGCACCCTGCCGATGGTCTGGTATGTGCCGCCCCTGAGCCCGATCCAGTCCGCCGCCGAGGCGGGCAAGATCGAGTTCGAAGGCGTGCTGCCCAAGATCGAGAGCCTGCGCATCCCGGTCAAGTACCTGGCCAACCTGCTCACCGCCGGCGACGAGAAGCCGGTGCTACGGGCGCTCAAGCGGATTCTGGCGATGCGCTACTACAAGCGGGCTGAAACCGTAGACGGTGTCGAGGACCTGTCACCCCTGGAAGAAGTCGGTCTCAGCAAGGCCCAGGCCGAAGAGATGTACCGCTACCTGGCCATCGCCAACTACGAGGACCGCTTCGTCATCCCGACCACACACATGGAACTGGCGAAAGAAGCCTTCCCCGAGCGTGGTGGCTGCGGCTTCAGCTTCGGCGACGGCTGCACTGGCGGCGACAGCGAATTCAGCCTGTTCGGTGGCCGCAAGCAGACCACCAGCATGGTGCAGAAGCTCAGCACCGTGAAGCAGGTCGACCCGAAACAATTGCAGGACTGAGGAGATCACCATGCAAACCCTACGTGTAATCGCCCGCCTGCTGGAATACCCCACGGCGGAACTGCAGGCGGCCAAGGACGACCTGGTAGCTGCGGTGCTGGCGGACGACCGCCTGCCATCTAGCCAGAAACATGCCCTGCTGACCTGCGTCGAGCGGCTCTGTGTCGGCAACCTGATGGACCTGCAGGAAAACTACGTGTCCCTGTTCGAACGCGGTCGCTCCCTCTCGCTGCTGCTGTTCGAGCACGTGCACGGCGAATCCCGGGATCGTGGCCAGGCGATGGTGGACCTGATGAACCACTACGCCGAGGCCGGCCTTGAGCTGGACGTGCGGGAATTGCCCGACCACCTGCCGCTGTTCCTGGAGTACCTTTCCACCCGCGAGTGGCAGGAAATCCGGACCTGGCTGGAGGACATCCACCACATCCTGGGTCTGTTGGCCGAGCGCCTGCACCAGCGGGAAAGCATTTATCAGTTGCCCTTCGAGGCCCTGCTGACGCTGGCCGGACAGGCACCCGACCGCCAGGAACTGGCCACGGTCGTCGCCGCCGAGGAGCGGGACGATACGCCGGAGGCCCTGGACAAGGTATGGGAAGAGGAAATGGTCAAGTTCCTCGACGACCAGGGGGAGTCATGCGGCAACAGCGGCTTCGTCGGCCAGCGCCGGCACGAGCTTGACCAGGTCCAACGCGTCCACCTCAGTGACGAACTGATGCAGGACGCCATGAAACAGCAGATTGGCGGCGCCTGAGGCACAGGAGAACAACCATGGACTACTTGAATACACTGCTCTTCGGGATCTACCCGTACGTTGCCCTGACGGTGTTCGTCATCGGCAGTTGGGTGCGCTACGACATGGGCCAGTTCACCTGGAAGGCCGGTTCCAGCCAGATGCTGGGGCGCGGCAAGATGCGCCTGGCCAGCAACCTGTTCCACGTCGGTATCCTGGTGATCTTCTTCGGTCACCTGGTGGGCTTGCTAACACCGCACTGGGTCTATGAACCGTTCATGAGCCCCGGCACCAAGCAGGTGATGGCGATCACGGTTGGTGGCATCGCCGGTATCGCCTGCCTGATTGGCGCCGCCATGCTCACCTATCGCCGGCTGACCCAACCGCGGGTACGTGCGACCGGTAGCTTTGCCGACCTGCTGATCATTGTCATCCTGCTGGTACAGGTTGCGTTGGGCCTGCTGACGATCCTGCCGACCCTGGGCCACCTGGATGGGAGCACCATGCTGCTGTTCTCCTCCTGGGCGCAATCGATCATGACCTTCCAGGGCGGCGCGGCGGAGTATCTCGCCGGGGTCCACTGGATCTACAAGACCCATATCTTCCTGGGGCTGACGATCTTTGTGCTGTTCCCGTTCACCCGTCTGGTGCATATGTTCAGCCTGCCGCTGGAGTATGTCGGCCGCCGCTACCAGGTGGTTCGCCGCCGGGTCTAGAAGCCGTCCCTGTCTATCGTTAAACGCGGGAGCCCGTGCTCCCGCCTGGAGTTTTCCATGCAGATGATCGAAACCGTCGACGTCTCCAACCCGAAAGAACGCCGCTTCCCGCCGGTACGTGTGGGTATCCAGCAGATCGATGAAGATCAAATCGCCGCCGAGATGCAATACCACACAGCCGAGAAACTCGAGGATGCATGGCACGAAGCCGCCCGCAGCCTGGTCATCCGTGAACTGCTGCTGCGCAAGGCCGATACCTTTGGCATCAGCGACGAACTGGATGAGGAAGCCCGCATCGCAGCCGTCATCGACGAGGCTATCGACGTGCCCGAACCGGATGAAGCCAACTGCCGGCGCTTCTTCGAGGCCAACCCGGACCAGTTCCGCACACCGACCTTATTGGCGGTCAGTCATATCCTGCTGGCAGCGGCGCCGGACGATGTCATCGCTCGTACTGAACAGGAAGATACCGGCAAACTGCTGATCGCCAAGCTCGCGGATGGCCAGGCGGACTTTGCCCAATTGGCTCATGCTTACTCGGCATGCGAGTCCCGCAAACAGGGCGGACAACTGGGCCAGATCGCCAAGGGTCAGACGGTGGACGAATTCGAACGTGTGGTATGGCGTCTGCCGGAAGGACTGCACCCGCAGCTGGTGGAGAGCCGCTACGGCTACCATATCGTGCGCGTCGACCGGCGCATGGAGGGCCAGCCTCTGGGATTCGATCAGGCCAAGCCGACCATTCGCCAGTACCTGCTGGAGAAAGTCACCCGGCGCTGGTTGCGCCAGTACGTGCAGGTTTTGGCTCTGGAGTTTGGTGTGGAAGGTGTGGATCTGGAGCTACCGGATTCGCCGCTGATGCAGTAGCCCGTATGTTCGGGGTTAGCAGACTCCCAGCTCCAAAGACCTACCAAGACTGTCACCTCGTGCTGGAAGCGAGTACTCCTCCATGCCTTCGCCGCTATAAAGGGCCATCCCTGCCCTTCCTCCGGCAAGGAGGGCTACTCGCTTCTATCCGTCGGCTGCGTTAACGCAACGGGGCGAGAAGCACGCGGAATACGCTCGCACGTATTCCACAAACGCCCAACTCTCCTTGATCGATATCGGTAATACCCCTTCACAACCACCGATCTACCCCCTCTGGGGGAGCGATCCAACAAGCTGCCACCATTACCATTGAATCCAGTAAAAACCTGAATTTCCGGGAGGATTCAACGATGGCCCACGCCTCAGCCGACGCCCCTTTCCAGCCGCTCGATATCGCTGTCCTGACAGTGTCCGATACCCGTTCCCTGGACAACGACCAGTCCGGCGACACACTGCAGCAGCGGCTCACCGATGCCGGCCATAACCTGAGCGAACGACTGCTGGTCAGGGACGACATCTACGAAATCCGGGCGGTGGTTTCACAATGGATTGCCAACCACGATGTACCGGTCGTCCTGGTCACCGGCGGCACCGGTTTTTCAAGCCGTGACAGCACGCCCGAGGCCCTGCTGCCTCTATTCGACAAGACCGTCGAAGGCTATGGCGAACTGTTCCGCCACCTCTCATTTGCGAGCATCGGCACCTCGACAATCCAGTCCCGCGCCGTGGCCGGCCTGGCCAACCATACCCTGATTTGCGCGATGCCCGGCGCGCCGCGTGCCTGTGCCCTGGCATGGGACGAAATCATCGGCCCGCAGTTGGACATCCGCCACCGGCCGTGCAATTTCGTCGACCAGCTACGCCGTCAGCCGCGCACCCCGTGTACCTCCCGCTCTCTTTCCGGAGCTGCGTGATGACCGAGTGCATCTGCGACCTGGAACGTCCGGGCAATTACAGCCAGAAAGCCAAGGCGCTGCTGCCCGTAGCCACGGCCCAGGCAACGCTGAGCGAGATCGCCAGGATCAGGGTCGGCCGCGAGCAACGCAGGCTGGAAGACTGCCAGGGCAGAATCCTGGCCACAGACCTCCATGCGGTGCAGACCGTTCCTCCACACGACAACAGCGCGATGGACGGCTACGGTGTGAGCCTGGCCGATTTGCCGGAGCATCGCACCCTCGCGGTATCCCAGCGCGTGCCAGCCGGCACCGTACCCTTGCCACTCGTCGAAGGGACGGCGGTCCGGATCTTTACCGGCGCACCCATCCCCGCCGGCGTCGATGCCGTCATTCCGCAGGAGCAGGTGACGGTTCTTGGCGACCAACATATCCAACTGCACATCACGCCGGTACGTGGGCAGAACATCCGCCGTGCCGGGGAAGATATTCATATCGGCGAAGCCTTGCTGGAAGCCGGAACCCGACTTGAGGCCGCCGAGATTGGCCTGCTGGCGAGCCAGGGGATTGAGGCGGTAGAGGTTTACGCGCAGCTGCGCGTGGCCGTGCTCACTACAGGTAACGAGCTGGTGGCGCCCGGCCAGGCACTGGCACCCGGCCAGATCTACAACAGCAACGCCTTTACCCTGCGGGCTGCCCTTGAACGCCTGGGGTGCCGAGTGACGCAGGTCGACGTGGTTGAAGACAGCTTCGACGCCACCCGGGACGGCCTGGCCCGGGCAGCGGCAGACCACGACCTGGTCATTACCACCGGTGGCGTCTCCGTCGGTGACGAGGACCATGTGCGTCCGGCTGTGCAGGCGCTCGGATCACTCAAGATCTGGGGGATCGCCATGAAACCCGGTAAGCCCTTTGCCTTCGGCCAGATTGGTGAAACCCCGTTCCTTGGCCTGCCAGGGAACCCCATGGCAGCGCTGGTGACCTTCGAAGTGCTGGCAAGCGATTACATTCGCCGCCTGATGGGTGCCCGCGTGCAACCAGTTATTCCCACGCCGATACCCGCCGGCTTCAACCAGACCAGGACCAACCCGCGACAGGAATACTTGCGTGTCGTGCTGGATATGAGATCCGGTGAACCACGTGCGGTCCTCGCCGGATCACAGAGTTCCGGCGTGCTGTCGGTTGCCAGTCGCGCCGACGGCTACCTGATTATTCCCCCGCATCAGACGATTATGGAGGGCGCACTTTATGGCTTTGTCCACCGTGACCAGTTCTACCGCTGAGATTGCCCTGCGTGCCGAGGCCCTGGCCGTCAACGATGCCGATGACGCCCTGGACGCCCTTCGCGGGCACCCGCTTTTCAGGCAGTTGAGCAACGGCGATTTTGACGATCTCGTCTTGCGTATCCGTCGCATCGATCTGCAGCACCACCAGTTGCTCTATCGCCAGGACACCGATGCCCAGCATTTCTACTTCGTGGTATCTGGTCGGCTGCGCCTGTATCGGCTCGACTATTCCGGTTTCGAGCGGACCCTCGATAGCCTGGGTGCGGGCGACTGCTTCGCCGAAGTAATGATCTACGCGGATCCGGCCCGTTACGCCTGCTACGCCGAATCCCTCAAGCGTAGCGTGGTGCTAAGCATTCCGATCCAGGCCTACCGGGCACTGATCAAGGCCCGTCCGGATTACGCCGAAACTGCCCTGGCCCACTACGCCGCCCGGGCAGTCTCACGCTTCCACGACCTGGAGATCATGACCGTACAGAGCGCCCGGGAGCGCCTGATCCGCTACCTGCTGGATCTGCTCCCGGATGGCGCGGAACAGGATGGCGAGATTGAACTGCCGCTGCCCAAGTGTCTCATTGCTTCGCGCCTGGCCATGCAGCCGGAGACCTTTTCGCGCCAACTCAACGAACTCAAGAGCAATGGCCTGCTGCGTGTCAGTGGAAGTCGGCTGGTTATTCCGGACGCCCAACGCCTGATGCAGCTCAGCCAGTAAGTACACGCAGATTTCGGGAGGACCGATGCCTACCGCAAGCGAACCCCGCAGGAACCGACCACTGATCTACGCCTGCTCGGGCTGCTCCGATGTCGCCCAACTGGCTAACGACGCTGCGGTGCGCCTCGATCACGCCGGTGATTTCGAAATGTCCTGCATCTCAGGCGTTGGCGGTACGGTCAAGCCACTGGTGAAGACGGCCCGTTCGGGCCGGGCGATCACCGTCATCGATGGCTGCCCCCTGCACTGTGCCAACGCCTGTCTCGAGAACGTCGGGGTACAGCCAGAGCGCCATATTCGACTTTACGAGTACGGCTTCAAGAAACATTACGGCCAGAGCTATGGCGAAGACGCCGTCGATGAGGTCTGCCAGTTGGTCCTGACCGGCAGCCTGAGCGAAGACGCCAGCCGAGTTACCAATGAGAGAACGATCAATGATTGAAAGCTACCGCGACCTGATCGAGGCCGCCGATACCCAATCCGAGCCTCAGCGCTTCCTGTTCGTATTCTGCCGGGCCGAATTGCCCGAAGACGCCTCGCCAGAGGAACAAAGCCGGTTTGGCCGTGGCGAAGGGGGAGCCCTGAGCCCGATCATTTGCGTCGACAAGCCACTGCAGGAGGTTCGTCAGTTTGAATCGCTGGTGGAGGAATCCCGAGCCACCGGTCAGGACTGGGATGTGGTCTTCGTTGCAGCGATGTCCGGCCGCGGCGGCCAGGCGCCGACCACCGATGAGGCCCAGCAACCGCTGACCATGATGGTGGAGACGATTCGGTTGGGAAATGTGGGGAATTACCTGGCGTTCTCGCGGGGTGGGGAGCTATTAGCAATCGGCTGAACGGAGCCTGCCGGCGGTCAGGCGCCTTCGGCGCCTCAGAAGCTGAGGCTTCTGCTACACGCTCGAGTTATCTGGCAAATGTAGCCGACGCTTTAGCTTCGGAGCAGCCGTCAGGCTGCTGGATACCAACGACCAGGCTCAGCGGTACTTCATCTTCAGTCCTTCGTTACTTAGGCACCTCCGGCGCCTCAGAAGCTGAAGCTTCTGCTACACGCTCGAGTTACTTGGTGAATGTAGCCGACGCTTCAGCTTCGGAGCAGCCGCCAGGCTGCCGGATACCAACGACCAGGCTCAGCGGTACTTCATCTTCAGTCCTTCGTTACTTAGGCACCTCTGGCGCCTCAGAAGCTAAAGCTTCTGCTACACACTCGAGTTATCTGGCAAATGTAGCCGACGCTTTAGCTTCGGAGCAGCCGCCAGGCTGCCTGACATAGCCACACCACACGCATCTCACCCACCCGTCATATTCATGAACCGCAGAATCTGGACATCCCCTTCATTACTGAAGTGGTGCCGCTCCGGCTTGAGTTCCATCGCTTTCACAATCGTCTCCCGCAACTTGCCATCACCTTGGGGATACCCTCTCAGCACGCGCCGCAGGTCCACTGAGTGCTCGTTGCCCAGGCAGAGTAGCAAGCGCCCTTCGACGGTGACGCGCACGCGGTTGCAGGTGGCACAGAAATTATGGGAGTGCGGCGAAATGAAGCCGATACGTACCGGGCTGTCCTTCATGCGGAAATAGCGGGCAGGACCACCGCTGTCATCGGTGGTTGGGAAAAGCTCGTGGTAGCGGGCAATCCGGGAACGCACCTCGTCGCTACTGCACAGACTCTCGCCCCGGTCATGCTCGGTAATGTCACCCAGGGGCATTTCCTCGATAAAACTGATATCCACCTGCTTGCGACGGGCAAATTCCACGAGGTCAAGGATCTCGTCGTCGTTACGCCCCTTCATGATCACGGCATTGAGCTTGATACCACGAAATCCCGCCTCGCGGGCGGCGTCAATGCCTGCCAGCACGCGCGTGAGTTGACCGGTTCGGGTGATCTGATGGAAGCGTTCGTGGTCCAGGGTGTCCAGGCTGATATTCAGCCGATGCAAGCCTGCCTTGCGTAACGGCTCAGCCAGCTTGGGCAACTGGTTGCCATTCGTGGTCATAGCGAAGTCGCGCAGGCCGAGGCCTCCGATCTCACCGACCAGCTCAAGGATGTCCTTGCGTACCAGGGGTTCGCCCCCGGTCAGGCGGATTTTCTCCGTGCCCAGACTCTGGAAGGTCCGGGCCAGCCGCGCGATTTCCTCCAGGGTCAGGACCTGCTGCCGCGGCAGGAACGTCATATCCTCTGCCATGCAGTACACACAGCGGAAGTCACAACGGTCTGTGACCGACAGGCGCACGTAGTTGATGGTTCGGCCGAAACGGTCCCTTAGAGGCTCAATTGTCTTAGCGGACATGGACTCCCCTTACCCACCGGTTACCGGCGGGAAAAGCGCCAGCTCGTCCCCCGGCACAACGTGGTGGCCTTCGCGCACCATGGTCTGGTTTACGGCCGTCATCAGCCGGACCCCCTCAAGGGATACGGCCAGCGAGGGCCGCGTGCGCAGGTCGACGAGAATGTCCGAAAGGGCAAGGCCTTCGGCGGGAACATCGTAGTCCAGCGTTTCGATACCGGACAGTTCCCGCAACTGGGCAAACAGGCGAACAGTAATGGAATGGTTCATAGTCAGTCGGCAATCAAAGTGTGAGCAGGCAAAGTGGGAATAGCCTTATTGTTGCAGTGATACCGCCGGTGACCGATACCTCCCTCGGGGTAACCCGGCGGTTCATTGGTAGGTGCGCGCGCCTCCAAAAAAACCGGGAGCAGTGGCTCCCGGCAAACGGACGGTATGATGTCCAAACTATTTGGCGACAGCCGCAGACTCCGTTTCGGGCAGGACCGGCTGCGCGGAATCGCCCCACAACCCCTTGACCACCTGCCAGCCAACCGCTGCAGCACCGACGATAAAGACTACATCGCCAAAGGTCCTGACCCAGCGCAGGGTCTGCAGGATCTCGCTTTGCATGAAGCCTTCGCTTCGGGCATACCAGAGCCCCTGGTCCGCGCTGGCTGCGAACTGGATCAGCCCGACCGGCAACAGGCTGGTGAACAGCATCAGTACCAGTCCGCCGTTAAGCCACCAGAAGCCCACTTTCATCAGTCGCTCGTCGAAACGGATACCCGGACGGATATAGCGCAGGATCAGCAGCGTAAAGCCCAGGGCAAGGAAGCCGTAAACTCCGAACAGCGCCGCATGGGCATGGGTCGGTGTAGTATTGAGACCCTGGATGTAATACAAGGCGATCGGCGGGTTGATCATGAAGCCGAACACCCCGGCACCCAGCATGTTCCAGAAGGCCACCGCGACGAAAAACATCAGCGGCCAGCGCACGTTCTCCATCCACGGCGCACGGAACTTCAGGCGCCAGTTTTCCCAGGCTTCGTAGCCCAGCACCACCAGCGGTACCACTTCCAGCGCGCTGAAGGTTGCCCCGACCGCCATTACCGGCGTGGTGGTTCCCGCGAAGTAGAGATGGTGGAAGGTACCCGGTACGCCGCCCAGCATGAACAAAGACGCCGATGCCAGGCTCGCCGCCGTCGCGACGGTGCGGGATACGAGGCCCATGCTGCAGAATATGAAGGCCAGTGCGGTGGTCGCAAACACTTCGAAGAAACCTTCCACCCACAGGTGGACGATCCACCAGCGCCAGTACTCCATGATGGACAGCGGTGTACGTTCGCCGTAGAAGAAACCAGCACCATAGAACAGACCGATTGCCACTACCGAGGCCGTCAGCAGCGCCAGCAGGTGCTTGTCGCCGGGCTTTCTCAGTGCCGGAACGATGCCGCGGAGCATTAGCACCAACCAGAAAGCAATACCGGTGAATTTGCCGATCTGCCAGAGACGGCCAAGGTCCACGAACTCGTAGCCCTGATGCCCCAGCCAGAAGTTCCACTCTGCCGGCATGATCTGGGCGATGGCCAGATAGTTACCGACAAAGGAGCCGACCACGACAACCACCAGCGCCCAGAAAAGCACGTCGACGCCAAGTTTCTGCAATTTCGGATCCTTGCCGCCGTTGATGATGGGCGCAAGGAACAGGCCCGCAGCCAGGAAACCGGTCGCGATCCAGAACAGGGCCGCCTGGATGTGCCATGTGCGCACCAGTGAGTATGGAAACCACTCAGAGACGTTGATGCCGTAGAAGCCCTGTCCCTCGACCGTGTAGTGCGCGGTAAACCCGCCAAGCAATACCTGGAACCCGAACAAGGCAACCACCAGGAACAGGTACTTGCCCAGCGCTTTCTGCGAGGGGGTCAGTACAAACGTAGTCAGTGGATCCTTCACCGGTGCATCCGGCTCCTCTTCCTCCTTGCCGCGCAGGAAAGCCCACGCCCACACCAATCCACCGACGCCAGCGATCAGCAGCACCACACTGATGACTGACCACATGATGTTCTCACCCGTCGGCACGTTATCGATCAGCGGTTCGTGGGGCCAGTTGTTGGTGTAGGTCGCGTCGCCGCCGGGGCGCTCAGTGGCAGCGGCCCAAGCCGTCCAGAAGAAGAACTGGGTCATGAGCTCGCGCCGTTCTGCGCTGGGAAGGGTGTTCTCCTTCATGGCGTAGTTTTCGCGGGTGGACCGCAGTTCCGGATCGGCGCTGAATAAGCGGCTGTAGTAATCGGCGGTGTCGCGAATCGCGGCCACACGACGCTCGGACAGCGTGAGCGTGTCGGTGGCGGCATCGTAGGTATTGGTGCGGTAAGCCTCTTTCAGTTCATATTGCAGGGCATTCTGCTCCGAACCGGTCAGGCTGTCGTAGGGTGCGCCATAGGTATCCTGTGCCGCCAGTTCGAGCCAGGTGACCAGCTCCCGGTGCAGCCAGTCTGCGGTCCAATCCGGCGCCTGGTAGGCACCGTGCCCCCAGATCGAGCCCAGCTGCATACCGCCAACGGACTGCCAGGCCGTTTGGCCGTCGAGGATGCTGTCCTCGGTCATCAGCTGTTCGCCGGACGTGCTGACCACACGGTCTGGAATGGGCGGCGCCGAGCGGTAAACCTCCGCGCCGAAATAGCCAAGCATGGCGAAGGTCACCGCCAGAACGGCAATCAGGATAAACCAGAGTCTGCGATAGCTAGTCATTGCGCATACCCCCGAGCCTGCCATCGATACGGTGGAAGAGAACATTGTTCTCCAGGTGAATGTGCTCCATCAGGTCCTGGCGTATGGTTTCCAGACCTGCATATAGGGCGCGCCAGGTATTGCAGGCGCCGTCAGGCAGTGTCAACTCACCGGTCAGGGCAAGAACGGTGTCGAGGGCGTCGCCGTGATCATCGTGGTCCTGGCGCATCACCATCACGGGTGCGGTTGCCATCCCGGCCATACCCCGGGCGATCATCGGGAACAGGATCTGCTCCTCCTTGGCCATGTGATCTTCCAGCTCCTGCTGCATATGTTCCAGATGGGCTCCCAGACCAGCGGGGCAGGCAGGATGACCACCGTGCACACGCTCCACCCGCTGCGCCAGACGAATCAGTTCCGGCAATTGCTGCCGATGCACGTCGTGATAGCGGGTCAGGATGTGTTCGATCAGTTCCGGGTTATCGAGCTGCCCGGTCTGTTGATGGTCCATTGGGTCGGGATTGAGCCCCTCCAGCGCGCCAACCAACTCAGCAATATCCAGCCCGCGCTTGGCCGCCGCCTCGGCCAGGGGCTTGTTGCCTCCGCAGCAAAAGTCGAGCTTTAGCTTGTGAAACAGGGCTGTAGCCCCGGGGATATCCCGGGCAAGCTGCCCAACGGTTTGTTCTTGCAGGTTCACGGTCTTACTCCTTCTGTCGCTCTCAAAACCTGTCACGGTCAGGATCCGCCGCTTTCCGCGATCGCCTCTCGACCACAAACATTTATTTAAATTACATCTTTAAAATTGTAAAAGTAAATACAGGACATGAATTTTATTTCGTCAGCACTGTGAACGCTTCACAGAAGCTTGCTGGAAACGTGCTTATAGCGCCATACACCCTATGGGGTAGCAGCGATCCAGCATAGGTGTATTCACCCAGCGGCGGGACTTGCAAAGCCATCACGGCAAACCTATATTTAAAATGTATTTTAAAAGAATGTTTCTGGAGAGGTTTATGGAAAAGGTACTCGGGTTTGCCAATACGGCCTTACTGGTGGCCGTCCTCGCGCTGATCTCGACAGTATTAGTGACCTATCCCTTTGCCGAACATCTGAGCATGTCGGCACAGATCGCGGCCCATATCGGCACACTACTCTTCGCCACGCTGGTCAAGTTGTCCTACATCCTGCGGCTGATTTCCCTGAAAGCCCTGGGCAGACCCGTGCACTAATTACCGTTAGACTGGAGGTATCCATGCAAGGCGACCCAATAGGACTCATGAGCCCCGGTTTGATCGGATACCGTATTCTTGCCTACACCAGCCTGGGCCTGGCGATTGCCGGCATCGTGCTGCCGCTGCTTCCCACCACGCCCTTCGTGCTGCTGGCTGCCTGGTCGGCTGGGCGCAGCTCGCCGGAATTTCATCGCTGGCTGCACAACCACCGTACTTTCGGTCCAATCATAGAGAACTGGAAGACGCGTCGCGCCGTACCTATGCGGGCCAAGTGGCTGGCCTGCGCGATGCTGCTGTTGAGTTGGGGTATGCTGTTCGCTTCCGGCGCCTCGATATGGCTGCTGGCAGGATTGGCCGTATTCTTCTGCGGCCTGCTGGTCTTCCTGTTCACCCGGCCTTCTCGCTGAGCTGGTCGTTGTTTTTGCTGGAGTTATTGCATGCACATCACCCGATATACTGACTATTCCCTTCGGGTATTGATCTATCTCGCCCTCCAACAGGATCGCCTGGCCACCATCCAGGAAATCGCCGATAGCTACGATATCTCCAAGAACCATCTGATGAAGGTGGTCCATCAATTGACGCTGAAAGGCTATATCGAAAGCATCCGGGGCAAGAATGGCGGCCTGCGCCTGCATCGCAGGCCGGATGACATCAACATCGGTGTACTGGTACGGGAGACCGAGCAGGACCTGAACCTGGTGGAATGTTTCTCGTCGAAGAACAAGTGTTGCATCACACCGGTGTGCGGGTTGAAGAACATCCTGGCGGAAGCATTGATGGCCTTCCTGGAGACCCTCGACCAGTACACGTTGGCTGACGTTCTTCCGGATCGGCAGAAACCCCAGCTGCTACGGCTATTGCAGATCGCCTGATGAAGGCCGGCGTCATACGCGCCGGCCTTCCCTGCGTTTCCCACTCAAGGCGTAATTGCCACCTTGAGCACCCCATCCCGTTGATGGGAAAAGAGATCGTAGGCCTCGACGATATCGTCAAGCTTGAAGCGATGGGTCACCATGGCCGTGAGGTCTACGCGACCGGAGTCGATGACCGCCATCAGGCGCCGCATCCGCTCCTTGCCGCCCGGGCATAGGGTCGTGACGATCTTGTGGTCGCCCAATCCGGCAGCGATCGCTTCCAGCGGCATGGTCAGCTTGCCGGAATAGACGCCCAGGCTGGAGAGGGTTCCGCCCGGCCGCAGTACCCGCAAACAGGACTCAAAAGTCTCTTGGGTGCCCAGCGCCTCAATGGCCACGTCCACACCTCGCCCCTCGGTCAAGGCCATGATGCTTTCTTGCGGATCGTCGCGGCGGAAGTTGATCACGTGATCCGCGCCCAGCTTGCGGGACACCTCCAGCCGCTCATCGACACCGTCGACGACGATGATGCGGGTCGCGCCCATCAGCTTGGCACCGGCGGTAGCACAGAGGCCTATCGGGCCCTGGGCGAAGATGGCTACCGTATCGCCGATACGGATATGACCACTCTCGGCGCCGCCGAAGCCGGTACTCATGATATCCGGACACATCAGGACCTGTTCGTCGCTGAGCCCCTCGGGCACCAGCGTCAGGTTGGCCATGGCATTGGGAATGCGCACGTATTCGGCCTGACAGCCATCGATCGTGTTGCCCATCTGCCAGCCACCCATGACCTTGCCGCCGCACTGACTCTTGTCGCCGCCCAGGCAGGGGTGGCACTGGCCGCAGGGTGTGATCGCCCCGGCGATAACCCGCTGCCCCACCTCATACCCGGTTACGGCCTCCCCGAGCGCCTCGATGATGCCGACCGGCTCGTGGCCCACGGTGAGGCCGGCCGCTACCGGATACTCGCCCTTCAGGATGTGCACATCGGTACCGCAGATGGTGGTCGTGGTGACCTTCAACAACGCATCCGTCGGTCCGATTTCCGGGATCGGCTTCTCCTGCAGTTCGATCCGTCCCGGTTCCACAAATACAGCTGCCCTCATCGTATTCATGACCTGTCCTCCAAACAGTGAATCGGCCGCCAACCATCCTGACCGTAGGGTGATTGCCAAACGCAACTATAACGTCGTTATGTCACGATACGCGGTCCGCAGATAGCACCCTTGATTGGGGTCAATGTTGCAGGAGAAAACAGGAAGGGCCTGCCACGCAGGCCCGTGGGTCGCTCAGAGGTTTTCGTAGCGGTTCACGTCAAAAACACCCGCTTCGGTAGGTTCCGTTTCCCGTACATAGGCCTGGAAATCGGCCATCAGTGTCCAGAACTCAGGGTGCGTCCGGCGAATTCCCCAACGAGCCGCCAAGGCATGCAAGTCATCCTGGGTATCGATGGCCCGGAATGCCGAGACGAACGGGTCGAGTTCCGCCAGCGGCACGTCAAAACTGAAGTTGGGATAGCTGCCCAGCGTGCCATTGAGCACCGTCACCGTGTCTTCGTCCCGCAGCAAGCGGCTGTCCTCGCCGAACATGAAAGCGACGTTGGAATGGGCGCGGTTGTGAACCAGCGTATAGACCCAGCGCTCATCACCGTCCGTCACTCGCAGGAAGGTCACTTCAGGCAGACGGGTAATCGCGGGGAGCGTGGCACCGGTTTCACGGGTCAGTGGGCGCAGGAGCGCTTCGGCCTGGCGCTGGCTATCGCTCAACCCCGGACGGTCACAGGTCGCACCACCGCATCGATTCAGGGTGTCTGGCGGACCGACCACCTTATCCGCCCGCTCCATCAGCAACGTCGCAAAGCGATGCATAACGACCGACTCGTCCTGGCGATCGTCCACCGACTCGTAGTCCATCGCCACTGAAGTGTCGGTATCGAGATCGGTATAGCTAATGGCGTCCTTGATCTTGCCCGAACCCTGGTACCAGTGGTCGTAGATGGCCTGGCGCGCGTCGGCCGGCACATAACGCAGGAAATTGTGCTCGGCACCGTTGCGGATCAGGTCGAAGTAAAGTCGGGTCTGAGCCTGGTGCGAGACGCTGCCGAAGACATTGAAGTTCACCACCAGCTCGTAATAGGTGCGTTCAAGCAGCGGGTAATCCATCACCCAGATGGTCCGCGGCACCTGGCCATGGAGCCCGCGACGCACCGACGCACTGTCGTGGTGGCGGAAGATTGTCAGCAGTGCGTCCCGGTTCCAGCCGTCGCCATCCCAGATTTCGTCCACCGTGGCGCCATCGGTTTTTCGCTTCGCGTAATGGCTCTGACGCAGCTTGAGGTAGTCGTTACGCTTGCCCTTGTAGTCGAACCACTCCGGCCCGAGGGCGAGAATATCGCTGTCCTGACCGGGCAGACCGAGCAGCGGCGTGACCTCGTCGCGGTAGGCAGCATCGTTGACATAGGCCTCCTGGTCCGGATCCTCGAACACCGTCCAGAACTGGTCGCGGATGACATCAGTGGCAATCTGACCACGGCACACCGGGCCACGGATAAAGTTACGGACGAAGTATTCGGCGTTGTCCAGCATGAACTGGTAGCGGGCTCTTGCTGGAATCGCGGCAAAAACCTCGAATGGGTTGGAGCGTTCGTCATAGCCGTAGCCCGGCCGTTCGCTGACTTTCCAGTCGGACTCCAGGAACAATGACTGGTAGCGCTCCATGCGTGCATCGCCAAGGGCATAGGTGATGTGCGTCTTCTCGACGATGGTGCGGGTGATGGGCTGCAATCGGTAATAGAACTGGCCTTCGGGGTCGTCGTTCGGGCGCACCGTGGCGACCGGCAAGATGCGTTCGCCCGGAGGCGTCCAGGACCGCACCAGTTCGTAGAAGTGGCTACCGTCGACATCGGGAAAATGAAGGTGCGCCGCAAACAGGTGCTCGAACAGGTAACGGGCGACCAGCTGCTCCCGCAGTCCGGACTGGTTGAAGAAGGATTCCCACCGCTCGACGGCAGCCCTTTCCGCGGCTCTGGGGGCATACGGCGCGGGTTCGGTTACCGCGCCCTCTGCAATCCAGGTGCTCAGCGTTTGATATTCCTGGTCTGTCAGCCCGGTGGTTGCGAAGGGCATCCCGCCATGGGGGTTGGCCTCCGCATAATCGGCGAAGCCGGAAAGCGTTGGACAGCTCTGGGCACGGCCAATACCTAACCTGACGTCCTCCGGCACCCGGCTGTTGGCGGGCAGCGGATGCCCACGCCCCAGTTCGATCATTTTGAACAGTACCGCCGTATCCCGCGCATCCAGAGCGCCAGCAGCTTCCCCATGCAGCACGGAGAAGAAGCCCTTCCCTCGCCAATCGGTCGCGTTGAGCGCATCGACGCCCAACCGCGTGGGCATCATGTCCTCCAGCCGGCTCCCGTCGTAGACCGGTAATGGCGAGGCGCCACGTTCGACACCCTCGGCACTGGTGAGTTTGAGTTGGCAGGGCGCGTCGTAGCAGCCATGGCAGGCGATGCACTTGGATTCGAAGATGGGCCGGATATCCTCCTGATAGCTATAGGTCTGGTTGATGGCAACCAGCGGCTGGGGATTGTCGTAGGTCGGAATCTGGCTACAGGCATAGATCAGGCCACTGAGGAGAACCAGCACGGCAACCTGTGTGGATCGACGACGTCGGTCGACTTGGGGCATCGGACATCCTTTTCAAATACGGTGGTCGCTATCGACCGAGGTACGGGGCGGATCGGGGCATAGAGCACGGTGTCGTTAATTCATCAGCCTTCCGAGACGCGGGGAATCGAACGAACAGCCAGACTAGATACGTGCCGCCAAAGCAAAGCGCTCATTATAGGGAGAAAATACGGCAAGCGGCTGTCAATCACATTACTGTGTGCTCCGACGGCCAGTGGCCAGCACCTGCAAACGGGTCTATGTTGTGGAGTCCAGCTCTGTCCTATCAAAACCAAAAAATCTCGGCAAATCCAAGAAAGCTCGGCGAGGGAGGCAACATGCGATACGAAGGGAGTTGTCACTGCGGCAATATAGCTTACGAAGTGGAAGGTGACATCGACAGCCTGATGGCCTGCAACTGCTCAATCTGCAGTCGGCGCGGCTACCTGCTCTGGTTCGTACCCCGGGAGGCAGTCAAGCTGAAGACACCGGAAAACAACATGAGCAGCTACACCTTCAACACCCACAAGATCCAGCATAACTTCTGTCCGACTTGCGGCTGCGCGCCTGTGGGATTTGGAGAGGATCCCCGCGGCAACGAGGTCGCTGCGATCAACGCCCGCTGCATTCCCGACCTCGACCTGGGCAGTCTGCAAATCAATCATTTCGACGGTCGCAGCGTCTGAGGTGACTTGGCAGCCGGCGGAGCAGATCGCCGGCCTGCCGCCCATCCTCGTTACAACGCCCATACCAAGGCCTCCGGACCCAGGACGTAACGCCGCCCTTGCTGGCGTCTGCAAGCCTCCAGCGGATATAGCGCCGTGATCCACTCCAGCTGAAGATGAGGTCGGTCCAGCATCGGGTAATACCACGGATGCTCGTCGGTCGGCGCCAGCCACTCAATATCCTCCGCAAAGTGACGGGTATCGAGGGCGACGGCTAGAGGCAGTTCCTCGGGGGTAAAATAGCGGGCGGCTACGGTTTCCACCGCCGCCCGCGTATTGAGGTGGATACGACCCGCCCGGCGGTCGTTCCTGCAGCGGCGAATACGGCCGGTTCGTTGCGCGTCACTCCACTCCCTGGCCGAAACCACGCGGTACAGAATATCTTGAGTCATTTCTCCTCCTTGGCTTGAACCTCAATGACGCTATAGATCGCCCATCTGTGACACGCCCGACTCACACTGCCTCGTCGTAAGGCGCAACGCTTCGCGCGCTGCGTGTCGCGGCGGCCCACCAACGCAAACGCTGGACCATTTTCCTTAGCGACGAGTCGGTGCGCCCCGCATCGATCAACTCGCCGCTGTCGTCGAACCGGCTCCAGATATCCGGCAGCGCTACAGAATCCCTCAGAGTCACGGTATGGAGTTCGGCGAAGACCTGGCGCAGTTGCTCGACCGCCCGTATACCGCCGGATATTCCGCCGTAGCTGACAAACCCCACCGGCTTGGTCTGCCACTCGTCGTAAGCCGAATCGATCAGTTCCTTGAGCGCGGCCGGAAAACTGTGGTTGTACTCCGGGGTGATCACGATGAAGCCGTCCATCCCGGCCAGCTGCTTCGACAGGTCCTTGGCGAACACCCCCTTGGGTCGTCCGCCACCGATACCGAACTGCACGGGATCTATGACCTGTACGGAGAGTTGTTCCATACCCTGCAGCGACCGAACCACCCAGGCAGTCACCCGGTCGCAAAGTCGCCCTTCCCGCACGCTGCCCATGATCACGCCGATACGTGTGCGCTCTCCCATAACATCCTCCTACCTTCGTTTGTGTTGGTGCCTGAAGCTGGAAGGAAGCTTAAAACCTCAAGTAAAGTTGAGGTCAAACAAAACCATCATCGGAGAAAACCATGGCGAACATAGACGCCAGCAATATCCAGAACCCGCTCACGGTGGGCGAAGTCAGCCGGCGCAGCGGCGTCGCCGTCTCAGCCATCCATTTCTATGAGCAGAAGGGGTTGATCAGCAGCTGGCGCAGCAACGGCAACCAGCGGCGCTTTCACCGGGACGTGCTGCGCCGGATCGCGGTAATCAAGGTGGCGCAGCGGCTGGGGATACCCCTTGCAAAAATCGCCGACGCCCTCGCTACGCTGCCCAAGGAACGCACGGTCACCGCCGAGGACTGGCAACGACTCTCTGCCCGCTGGCAGACAGAACTGGATGACCGTATCGCAAAGCTAACCCGCCTGCGTGATCACCTGGGCGAATGTATTGGCTGTGGCTGCCTTTCCATGGACGCCTGCAAACTACGCAATCCCTCGGATAACCTGGGAGATGAAGGCTCAGGCCCCAGACTGCTGGATCCGGACAGACAATGAAACGAACCAACGGATTGCGAACAATTGTCCCTTTGATTAAAAGATGATCACGCCCAAACTTCGCGGTATGCTAATGCACTGAAGTCTATGAACTTCAAAGCGGGAGTATCACCATGAAAACCTTGCGGATAGACATCGTCTCCGATGTTGCCTGTCCGTGGTGCGCTATTGGTTATGCGCGCCTGAAGCAGGCGATGGAAGAGGTCAACGACGAATTCAGCTTTACCCTCGACTGGCATGCGTTCGAGCTCAACCCGGATATGCCGCTGGCCGGCGAGCCTATCCTGGAGCATCTCAGCCGCAAGTATGGCCGTAGCGCCGCCGAAATGGAGTCGACCCAGGCCCAGATGATGGACATCGCCCATGGCCTCGGGCTCAACTTCGGCAAGCTGCAGGAACGCTATGCGCGCAACACCTTCGATGCCCACCGCCTGCTGAAGTGGGCGAAAACCCAGAACCGCCAGACCGAACTCAAGCTGGCCCTGTTCGAAGCCTATTTCGGCCGTGCGGAGAATGTTTCGGACGATGCGGTGCTGAGGCAATGCGTCGAGGCGATTGGACTGGAGGGCGACGCCGCCCAGCATGTGCTGGATTCCGATGATTACGCGGTCGCCGTCCGGGCCGACGAGGAACGCTACCAGCAAGCCGGCGTTACCGCAGTGCCCGCCTTTATCGTTAACCAGCGCTACCTGATCTCCGGTGCCCAGGAGCCTCATACGCTGGTAAAGGCGTTCCGGGAAATTGCCGAGGACCGGATCGAGACGTCGCCGGTTTGATGGCAAAAAACAAGTGGATGGCGAGATTACGCGGGCAGGGTTGGCAACATTAAAACCGGCAAAGCCGTTGTAGGTCGGGTTACGCTCTGCTAACCCGACCTACGCAACTACAAAACCGGTGCTCTCCCTACGCCGGCGCCGACACCCGCTGCTCCCCTCGCAACTTAACCACGTCGGCCCGGGGCGGTGCGCCGAACAAGCGGCTGTACTCGCGGCTGAAGTGGGACGGGCTCTCATAGCCCACCCGGTAACTGGCGGTAGCCGCCTCAAGCCCCTCCGCCAGCATCAAACGCCTTGCCTCGAGTAGCCGCAACTTCTTCTGGAACTGCAGCGGCGACATGCGGGTCACTTGCTTGAATGTGTGGAACAAGGCGGACTCGCTCATGTTCACTTCTTCCGCCAGGTCCTTCACCCGCAGACTTTCCGTGTAACGATCCTTGAGTACCGCAATCACCCGGGAAACCCGATGGACTGATGAATCCGCCACGGCAAACTTGCGCATGCGCGGGCCCATCTCGCCTATCAGGGCGCGGTAGATGATCTCGCGCCGGGCCAACGGCGCCAGTATCGAGATATCGTCAGGGGTCTCAAGCAGACTCGTCAGACGACTGACCGCATCCAGCATACCCTTGTCCATCTGCGCCAGGCAGAGGCCGCAGGCACTTTCCGGACAGGCTTCCGCCTCCGGGTCGAACTTGAGCTGGCTACCCATCTCCAGCACCAGGTTACTGACTTCCTGAGGGTCGACCGTGATCTTCATGGCCAGGTAAGGCATGTCTGGCGATGCTGTCACGATGCGCCCCATCACCGGAATATGAACCGACGACACCAGATAGGAAAGCGGACCATACATCAACTCACGGTCGCCAAAGTTCACTGTCTTATGGCCCTGTACGACGAAGATCAGGGACGGGTCGTATACACCGGACACACAGCTGGTGGGCGAGTCGGAACGGAAGATTTCCAGGCCTGGCACCGCCGTGCCCTGGATTTTCTGGTCTTCGGACCAACGCTGCAGGGTCTGGGCCAGCCGCAGGCGGACGGCTTCCAGACTCTTGTCTGGTGTTGCCCGGTCGTACATATCGAAGCTGAGGTCTCTCACAAGCACGGTCTCTCTCCTGCCTTTGCGGCCGACAAAACGGACTCCAGTATACGCATGGACAAAAAACCGTCAGCGCTGGCTTATTAAATTTAGCAGGAATAGGCAAGCACGTGACAGGAACGGGCAAATCATCAACGGTTGTGCATTTATTCAGTGCTCTTTTTAATCCCGCAACCGCCATGCACCACATTGAACCCACCTTTTGAGATTATCCGGCGAAACGTCTCTAACACGCCTCACTGTCACACCTGTGCAATATTGTTCAGCGTTTTATGGCGTTATCGTTTTTTCCTTCCAAACGACGTTCCAAGGCGGAGCTACGCAGTCCTGGGCCGAACAGCCAAGTGCGCGCGCCAACCAAAACTTCGAACTTGTGGAGAAATGGGCAATCTCTTCGCAGAAACCGGTTACCGCAGATCAGGCACGCGCCCTTACATTAGCCTCACGTCTTCGACGGAAATCATCCACACCATACCCACCGCCTGATTGGCTCATGCATCCAGGGGCAGGCGTGGAGACTTTCGTCTGTGCGACCGTGCAGCACCCCCCTGCATGGACTCCCAGTGCCAACCACGACGATTCGATTAACCGCTCGCGAGGAGAACGCGATTCATGGACTTGTTTCTGAAAAAACACGCGCTTGTGAGAACCCGAACACCCTATCTATCCCTGGTCCTTTCAATGCTGCTGGTCGTTGGTCTGGCAGGCTGCGATGTCCACAGCGAGGAGGCAGCGGCTCCGCCGCCACCGCCAGCGGTCGATGTCGCTCGGGTCAAACCTGAGCCGGTGACCCTCTGGGATGGCTTTACCGGTCGCGTTGTCGCACCGGAATCCGTGGAGCTGCGCCCGCGGGTCAGCGGCTACATCGACAAGGTGGCCTTCGAGGAAGGTGAGCTGGTGAAGCAGGGTGACCTGCTATTCCAGATCGACGCCCGGCCCTACCAGGCGGCGGCGAACGCGGCCAAAGCCGAGCTCAGCCGCGCCCGCAGCCAGTATGCTCTGGCCCGGAGCGAGGCCCGCCGCGCCAAGCAGTTACTGGATAGCCGGGCGATTTCCCAGGAGGAATACGACCAGCGTGAATCGGCGATGGCCACCGCGCAGTCTGCCGTATTGGCCGCTGAAGCCGCGCTGGACAGCGCCGAGCTAAACCTGGAATACACCGAGATCCGTTCACCGATAAACGGCCGCGTGAGCCGGGCCTTCGTCACCCGGGGCAACCTCGCCTCGAGCGACCAGACCCTGCTGACTCGCGTGGTTTCGGTGGATCCGGTCTACGTCTATTTCGAAAGCGACGAGCAGACCGCCACCGAAGCCTTGAACCGTCTGGGTGACGACCAGCTACCGTCAGTGAAGGTCAGCCTCGCCGGTGAGGATGGCTTCGGCCATGAAGCCCTGGTGGATTTTGTGGACAACCAGTTGGACGCCAGCACCGGCACCCTGCAGTACCGCGCGGTCATGGCGAACCCTGAAGGCATCATTCGCCCGGGCCAGTTCGCCCGGGTTCAGATGCCGGTGGCCGAACTGGACCAGGCACTACTGGTAGACCAGCAAGCGGTGCTCACTGACCAGGACCGTCGATACGTCTACGTGTTGGAGGACGACAATAAGGTCAATCGCCGCTATATCGAACCCGGTGAGCGGTCCAACGGCCTGCTCGTGGTTCACGAGGGCCTCAAGGCCGACGACCGCATCGTGGTCAACGGTTTGCAGAAGATCCTGATGCCTGGCATGCAGGTCGCGCCGGAACTGGTCGCCATGCGCCCCAGCGAACGCGAACAACCCCAGGTCGCCAGCACGCACTAGCGCGTCACCAGGCAACAGGCAGTCCCCAAGCATTCCAAATTGATTAAATCCTATCTGGCGCGGTCCCCGGGACCGCGCCCCGGGAGAGTTATGTCATGAACTTCTCGAAATTCTTCGTCGACAGGCCGATCTTCGCCTCGGTCCTGTCCATCATCATCTTCGTGGTGGGGCTGATCAGCATTCCCGGTTTGCCGGTCAGCGAATACCCGGAGGTGGTGCCGCCCAGCGTTCAGGTCACTGCCCGTTACCCGGGCGCCAACCCGAAAACCATCTCTGAAACCGTCGCCACTCCGTTGGAGGAATCCATCAACGGCGTGGAAGACATGATCTACATGAAATCCGTGGCCGGCAGTGACGGCACCCTGGCGCTGACCGTAACGTTCAAGCTGGGTACCGATCCGGACCGTGCCCAGGTGCAGGTCCAGAACCGCGTCACCCAAGCCCTGCCCCGCCTGCCAGAAGACGTACGGCGCCAGGGTGTGACGACGCAGAAGCAGTCGCCCAACCTGATGATGGCGGTGCACTTGCTGTCGCCGGACAACACCTTCGACGCCACCTACATTCGCAACTACGGCGTACTGCATATCCGCGACGAATTGGCGCGTATACCCGGCGTGGGCCAGGCCGGCCTGTTCGGCGCCGGCGACTATGCCATGCGTCTGTGGGTCGATCCGCAGCGTGCAGCGTCCTATGGTCTGACGGCGGGTGATGTGGCCAATGCCATCCGCGAACAGAACATCCAGGTCTCCGCCGGTCAGATCGGCGCCCAGCCGATGCCGGAAGCCAACGACTTCCTGATTTCCATCAATGCGCAAGGCCGCCTGGAAAGCGCCGAGGAATTCGAGAACATCGTCATCAAGACCGGCCAGGACGGACGCGTCGTCCGGCTGCGGGACATCGGCCGCGCCGAACTGGCCTCCTCGGAAGACTCCCTGCGTGCCCTGCTTAACGGGAAGCAGGCGGTAGCGCTGCCGATCTTCCAGTCACCGGGCTCGAACGCGCTGGAGGTCTCCGCCGCCGTTCGCGCGAAAATGGCCGAACTGGACGACAACTTCCCGGAAGGGCTGGAATGGGAAGTGGCCTACGACCCCACGGTTTTCGTCAGCACCTCGATCAAGGCCGTGATCACCACGCTGCTGGAAGCGGTGGCATTGGTGGTACTCGTGGTCATCCTGTTCCTGCAGACCTGGCGCGCGTCACTGATCCCGCTGCTCGCGGTGCCGGTCTCCATCGTCGGAACCTTCGCGATCCTGTCGCTGCTGGGATTCTCCATCAATACCCTGACCCTGTTCGGCATGGTGCTCGCAATCGGGATCGTGGTGGATGACGCCATCGTGGTCGTGGAAAACGTCGAGCGCAATATCGAGGAAGGCCTTGCGCCGCTCAAGGCGGCCCACCAGGCGATGCGCGAGGTCAGCGGACCGATCGTGGCCATCAGCCTGGTACTCTGCGCGGTGTTCGTACCCATGGCGTTCCTGGACGGCATTACCGGCCAGTTCTATCGCCAGTTCGCGGTATCCATCGCCATCGCCACGGTGATCTCGGCCATCAACTCGCTGACCCTGTCGCCGGCGCTGGCAGCTGCGCTATTGAAGCCCCATGACGCCAAACCAGACCTGCCTGCACGCGTTATCGACAAGCTGTTTGGCTGGCTGTTCCGTCCGTTCAACCGTTTCTTCAACCGTAACGCCGAGCGCTACCAGGGCTTCGTGCACCGCAGTCTCCGTACCCGCGGACTGGTGTTTGGCATCTATGTGCTATTGCTGGGCGGCACGGTGTACATGTTCAACCAGGTACCGGGCGGCTTTATCCCGACCCAGGACAAGACCTACCTGGTGGGCAGCATCCGCCTGCCGGAAGGTGCGTCCCTGGATCGCACGGAAGAGGTTGCACGTAAGGTCAGCGAGGTGGCGCTGGGCACCGAAGGTGTCTCACACGCCGCCGCTTTCGTTGGCTTCAACGCCCTGCAGGGCACCAATACGCCGAACATCGGCACCGTGTTCATCCTGTTCGACGACTTCGACGTGCGGGAAAAAACCGCCCTGGAAATCGCCGGAGAGATCAACGGCAAACTGGCCGGCATCAAGGAAGGCTTTGCAGTGACCTTCATGCCGCCGCCGATCTTCGGTCTGGGCGCGGGCTCGGGCTACTCGATGTACGTGCAGGATCGCGCGGGTGCCGGCTATGGCGTCCTGCAGAACGCCACCAACCAGTTGGCGGGCGCGCTGAGCCAGGAGCCGGGGCTGAGCTATCCGTTCAGCTCTTACCAGGCCAATGTTCCACAACTTGACGCGGAAGTGGATCGCCGCCAGGCCAAAGCCCAGGGCGTTCGACTGGACGACCTGTTCGGCACCCTGCAGTTCTATTTCGGTTCGCTCTACATCAACGACTTCAACCTGTTCGGCCGCACCTATCGGGTGGTTGCCCAGGCGGATGCGCCCTACCGGGATGACGTGAATGACCTCGAACACCTGTTCGTCAGCAACGACCAGGGCGAGATGGTGCCGTTGAGCACCATGGTCCGGCTCAAGCGCAGCTTCGGCCCGGACCCGGTTATCCGTTACAACGGCTACCCGGCGGCGGACCTGGTAGGCCAGTCCGATCCGACCGTGTTGTCCTCCGGAGAGGCGTTGGACGCGGTGGCCCGCGTCGCCGAGCAAGTGCTGCCCCGGGGCATGGACATCCAGTGGACGGACCTGAGCTACCAGCAGATTACCCAAGGCAATGCCGCGATGATCGTGTTCCCGCTGGCACTGCTACTGGTCTTCCTGGTGCTTGCCGCCCTGTATGAAAGCTGGGTACTGCCGCTGGCGGTCATCCTGATCGTGCCGATGTGTCTGCTCGCTGCGCTGTTCGGCGTCTGGCTCACTGGCGGTGACAACAACGTGTTCGTCCAGGTCGGACTTGTCGTGCTGATGGGATTGGCCTGCAAGAACGCGATCCTGATCGTGGAATTTGCGCGGGAGAAGGAAATGGAAGGCATGGATACCGTCCGCGCCGCTCTCGAAGCCTGCCGGCTGCGTTTGCGCCCGATCATCATGACCTCCGTCGCCTTCATCGCCGGTGTCGTACCTCTGGTGCTGGCGTCCGGCGCTGGCAGCGAAGTACGTAACGCCATGGGCATTACCGTCTTCACCGGGATGATTGGCGTCACCCTGTTCGGCCTTTTGCTGACACCGGTGTTCTACGTCGCCCTCCGCACGCTGGTGCAGCGCGGAAAGTCGGTATCCGCTCAGCCCCGGTTGGAAGAATCTGCTGGAGAAAGCCATGCATAGAGTCAGTCTACTGCTCGCCGTTGTCCTGCTGGCGGGCTGTGCCGTAGGTCCGGATTACGAGCACCCGGCCGTCGATGCGCCGGACCAGTTCACGGAAGTCCATAGCGGGCTTCCTTTCGACCGGGCCCAGGAGGCCCGGTTCTGGAGCGGTTTCGATGATCCGATCCTGGCGGACCTCATAGATCAGGTCCTCTCTGCCAACCAGGATCTGAAAGTGGCCGTCGCGCGCTACGAGCGGGCCGATGCCCTGCTCCGGGGTAGTCGCCGTGAGCAGTTGCCCACCGTTGGCGCCAGCGCATCGGCGGCCTCGCAACACCTGGCCGCCGCCGAGCGTTCCTCAATAGACGGCGACGACGACATTGAACTGTACGAGGTCAATGCGAATGCCAGTTGGGAGCTGGACCTTTTCGGCCGCCTGCGTCGCGCGTCTGAGGCCCAGGCCGCCCGGTTCGAAGCTGCGGGCGCTGAACTCGATGCACTGCAGGTCGCCCTGGTGGGTCAGGTGGCCAGCAGTTACTTCGAGTTGCGCGGTCTGCAACAACAACTGGACGTTGCCCAGCAGAATGTCCAGATTCAGCGGGATTCCCTGGGTATCGTGGAGGCCCGCCTGGAAGCGGGGCGCAGCACCAACTTCGATGTCATGCGTGCGCGTTCGCAACTGGAGAGTACCCGGGCGGCCATCCCGGAACTGCAGGCGGAGATACGCACCCGCATGCACCGGATCGCTGTGCTGACCGGACAGGCACCGGGGAGTCTCATCGATGCGCTTTCCCCGCTTTAGCCTGGATGCCCTGATCGGTTCCGTCGCGCTCGACAGCAGCGACCTGTTCACGAGCTCCTCGGAGTCACGTCGTGTTGCGCTGGGTATCGACTGGACCTTCCTCAACTTTGGCCGTGTCCGTGCCCGTATCGACGCCCGGGATGCCGAAGCCAGTGCCGCACTGGCGCAGTATGAGCAGGTCATACTCGAAGCGCTGGAAGAAACGGAAAACCTGCTCGTGCGCTACCACCGCTTCCAGGACCGTACGGCGCTCCTGAAGGAGGCGTCACAAGCGGCTCGTAACGCCGCCGAACTGGCCCGCACCCGGTATGAACGCGGCTACATCGGTTACTTCGAAGTATTGGATGCGGAGCAGGAATTACTGGATACGGAAAACGCGCTTGAGAGGAGCCGTACCTCCACGGTCCTGTCCATGGTCAATCTCTACCGGTCATTGGCGGGTGCGCCCCTGGAACCGGAGAGCACGGCGAGCGTCCAATAACGCCATTACCCGGGCGAATCAACCGGACCGGGTTCGGTTGATTCGTCACCAAAAGCGCCTACTATAAATGGAGCCTCACGCTCTCAAGGAGGAGCCCGCATGTCGTCTTTCCATCTCGCCCAACTCAACATCGCCCACCTTTCCGCCCCGATCGACTCACCTCAACTCACTGACTTCGTGGACAACCTGGACCGCATCAACGCCCTGGCCGACAGTGCGCCCGGCTTTATCTGGCGCCTGCAGACGGAAGAGGGTGACGCCACCAGCATCGACTACTTCGGCCCCGAGGTGATCGCCAACATGTCGGTCTGGGAGGACGTGGATTCCCTGCATCACTATGTCTACCGCACGGCACATACTGAGGTGCTGCGACGCAAGAAAGAGTGGTTCGAAAAGATGCGCGAGTCGCACATGGTGTTGTGGTGGATTCCGGCAGGGCACCTGCCCACGTTGCTCGAGGCTGATGCCCGTCTGCGTTACCTGCGTAAGTACGGTCCCTCCCCGGACGCCTTTACCTTCAAGCAGGCCTATCCGGCGCCAGGCGACCAGAATGCCGTCATCACCCAGAGCTTCGACGAAGCTTGCCCCGCATCATAGATAAGCATGTCCAGCCCTGACGAAACGCCCTAGAATCAACACTTCGCCCGTGCATCTAAACGCCGGGCGCAGTTTCTCATTTCCGTTTCGTCTTCGGGTAATTCTATGCCAGCTGCATTAACTGCCATCCTGTTGTTGCTCTGCAGCAACGTATTCATGACGTTCGCCTGGTATGCCCACCTCAAGGAACTCAACAACAAGCCCTGGATTATCGCCGCGCTCGTGAGTTGGGGTATTGCGCTACTGGAGTACCTGTTCCAGGTGCCCGCCAACCGGATCGGGTACACTACCCTGAGCCTCGGTCAGCTCAAGGTGCTGCAGGAGGTGATCACCCTGTCGGTGTTCGTCCCCTTCTCGGTGCTGTACATGAAAGAGCCGCTGAAGCTGGACTACCTCTGGGCAGGCCTGTGCCTGGTCGGCGCGGTGTTTTTCATGTTCAGGAGCAAGCTCGCCTAGCCGGGCGCGAGAGGAAGCGAGTCCAGGAGTCACCCATGTACATTCCCAAGCACTTCGCCCAGTCCGACACCAATGCCATGCAGCAGCTGATTCGCGACCCCGGCTTCGGCACCCTGGTCACGGTGGAAAAAGGCGTGCCCCAGGCTAACCACATGCCGTTCTTTCTCGACGACAAGGGCCGCCTACAATGCCATGTGGCCCGCGGCAATCCGGTGTGGCAACAGATCGGCAACGCGCCGGATGTGCTGGTGATCTTCCAGGGGCCCGACGCCTATATCTCCCCTAGCTGGTACGCCACCAAGAAGGAAACCGGCAAGGCCGTGCCCACCTGGAACTACCAGGTCGTCCATGCCCACGGCCGCGCCTCGGCAATCGAGGATCCTGTCTGGTTGCGCCAGCATCTGGAAAACCTGACTCATCAGAACGAACACCGCCGGGCCGATGCCTGGACGGTCGCCGATGCCCCTGCGGACTATATCGAGAAAATGATCGGCGCCATCGTCGGCCTCGACATCACCATCCAGCGCCTGGAGGGCAAGCTCAAGGCCAGCCAGAACCAGCCGGAAGCCAACCGCCTTGGCGTCAAGACGGGCCTCGATGCAGAGGGTACAGACTCAGCCCGGGCCATGGGCCGCTACGTTCCTTAGCTTGGGCGGTTACAGGTAATGCCCGCATATCTTCACCGTTTGTTCACACCGTCGACACATTCCAGTGCGACCGTATCCCTCAACCAAAGAATCTACAAACGAGCTCGCAGCCAGGACGTCGTGAGCCATTGATGAGAGAGGGAGTTCACATGGGACTGAGTGTCTGGCAAATCGTTCTCGTGGTTATCCTGTTCCTGCTCCTGTTCGGCCGCGGCAAGATTCCCGCCCTGATGTCGGATCTGGCGCAAGGCATCAAGAGCTTCAAGACCGGCATGCGTGACGAGCCGGAAAAAGATGAAGCCCGCACCCTGAAACCTGAAGTCACCGATACGGCCGAGCCTGCTGCGCAAAGCCGCACCACATCCTGATCGAGTGAGGCTTCGGCCATGTTTGACCTGAGCTGGGTAGAACTCCTGTTCTGCGGTGCCTTGGCGTTGATCGTGATCGGTCCCAAGGATATGCCGCAACTCTTTCGCGCCGGTGGACGCCTGCTGAGTAAGGGGCGTCGCCTCTACAGCGATGTGGTCGGCAGCATGCACCAGCTTGAGCGCGAGGTGGATATTGCCTCGGGCAAGGGCCCTGAGCACGAGAACTGGCGCAACCTGATCCCCGAAGACCTGCGCAACCTGCCGGCGGATTTTCGGCCAGGCAGCCTGACCGCAGAAGACCATCAACGCCGCCGCGAGGCAATCGAGCAGGCCCGGCGCGATGCCGAGGCCGCCCGCCAGGCGGAAGCCGAACGGCAGGCGCAGATCGAGGCAGGCAGCAGCGCCAACCCAACGCCGACAGACAAGCGGTAACCCGCCATGAGCCATGACGATCTGGATCTCTCCAAGGCCCCGTTGTTGACCCACCTGCTGGAACTCCGTACGCGACTGCTCTACTGCCTGGCGTTCTTTGCTGTCGTGTTCGGGATCTCCTATCTCTTCGCGGAACACATCTACAGCTTCCTGCAGCAGCCGCTGCTGCAGATCTTCGGCGCGGAAAGCGGCCGGCGCATGATCTACACCGGGCTGCACGAGGCCTTCTTCACCTACCTCAAGCTGTCCTTCTTCATGGCCATGTTCGTGACCCTGCCACTGGCGTTGATCCAGGTCTGGAAGTTCATTGCTCCGGGGCTGTACCAGCGCGAGCAGAAGGCACTTTCTCCGCTGTTTATCATGACACCGGTGCTGTTCGTGATGGGCGCGTCGCTGGCGTTCTACGTGGTGATGCCGCTGGCGTGGGACTTCTTTATCAGCTTCGAACGACCTAACGTGGAACAGGGCATCAGCGTGGAACTGGAAGCACGGGTGAGTGAATACCTGGGATTGGTGATCAAGCTGATCCTGGCGTTCGGGCTGAGTTTCGAATTGCCGGTATTGCTGCTGGTGATGGCCAAGGGCGGTCTCGTAACCGCCGAATCGCTACGCAAGCATCGGCGCCACGCGATTGTCGTGACCTTCCTGGTCGCAGCCCTGATCACGCCACCGGACCTGATATCGCAGATCGCCCTGGGGCTGCCGATCGTGCTGTTGTACGAGCTGTCGATCCTGCTGATTCGCTGGACGCGGTCGGACGAAGAATCGGTGGAGCGGGCGGCGGCCAGTCAGGTTTAGTGTGTTGTCGGGATTATCACGAAATATTCACCCAACCGTAAAAACCCTTACCTCCGAGTGTCACAGGACCCTTGCAAGGTGTTGGGACGGCTCAAAGGACGTACCCGGCGGCAGACCGGGAGATGAGTCTACAACCTCAAAGAACCCCAAAAGCAAGGAGCTTCCTGATGACTCACCTGTTCAAGCCTGAATTCGAGGGCGATAAGGAAATCCAGCCGGTCTTCAACCGTCGTGACTTCATGAAAGGCAGTTCGGCCGTTGCAGCCAGCACCGCCTTTGCGGCTATGGCAAGCCAGGCCAACGCGGCCAGCCTCCCTTACACCGATAACTATGGCCCGCTGTCACTCAAGGCCGACAAGGCAACCGGCCTGGAACTGCTCGCCCTGCCGGAAGGCTTCGAATATACGACCTACGGCTGGACCGGCATGATCCAGACCGACGGGCTGCCCACCCCGACCGACCACGACGGCATGGCTGTCGTGGCCGCCAAGAACAACATCATCGCCCTGGTGCGCAACCACGAAAACTCCGAAGGCGAAGGTGCCCCGTGCCTGCCGCGTGGCAATCGTGGTGTCTACAACCCGGCCCAGTACGGCGGCACCACTAACCTGATGTTCGACATTATGGAAGGCAAGTTCCTGTCGTCCTACAACAGCCTGGGCGGCACCATCCGCAACTGTGCTGGCGGCGCCACGCCGTGGGGCACCTGGCTGTCCTGCGAAGAAACGTTCCATCCGTGGAACAACGGCCACCAGGGCTACAACCATGGCTACGTCTTCGAAGTGCCGGCCTTCGGTTTCTCAGATGGCGAAGCGATCCGCGAGATGGGCCGTTTCTCCCATGAAGCGGTGGCTGTCGATCCGGCCACCGGCATCGTCTACGAGACTGAAGATGCGGGCTCTTCCGCCTTCTATAAATTCGTTCCGGAAGGCAAATGGGGTGACCTGAAATCCGGCGGCAAGCTCTACGCCATGGTGCTGGACAACACTACCCGCCTTGACCTGCGCGGCGGCCTTACTGCCGGCACCACCTGGGACGTCACCTGGCAGGAAATCGGTGATCCGGATGCGATGAGCCAGTCCTGCTTCGACCAGGCGACCGATGCGGCCATCGTCGAACGCGGCGAGGGCTGCTGGTACGACGACGGCAAGATCTACTTCGTATCCACATCCGGTGGTGCAGCCAGCCTGGGCCAGATCTTCGTCTACGACCCGCGCAAGGAAACCTGCACCCTGCTGTTCGAATCCACCTCCGACAGCCAAGTCGACGGCCCGGACAATATCGCCATCAGTCCCCGTGGCTCCATCCTGATGTGCGAGGACGGGGGCTCCAATCCCAAGCGTCTGGTCGGTCTGACCCAAGCAGGCATCACCTTCCCCTTCGCGGAAAACCGCATCGCACTGGACCAGGGTGACCTGAGCACCATCGACGCCGCGTTCCCGGGCGCCCGTGAGTTCTTCTGGGACGAAGTGGGGCCATCCATGGATGGCTCCTCTCGCAGAAGCTTCACCGGCGTGGAATGGTGCGGCGCCACCTTCTATGGCCGCTGGCTGTTCGTGAACATCCAGTCGCCGGGAGTCACCTTCGCGATCACCGGACCATGGGAGAAAGGTGCGCTCTAAGCACACCTACTGTTCACGGCCGCCCACAGGGACGTGGGCACCCCAACTAACAAAAACCGACGCCTTAACGATCCTGGATGCGGTCACCTCGGCAGACCGGCATTCGACCTCATAATGACGAAACAAGGAGATATGGAAATGCGTTCACTGATTCAATCTGCGGGCCTGGCGCTACTCGTCCTCATGCCTTTCGCTGCCAATGCCGGCATCATGGAACTGCCTGTTGACGGTCAGGTCACCGACACCGTCGACAGCAGCAATGCGTGGCTGACGGAAGACACCTTCTCAAGCAACAACGTCGACTTCTGGACCTTCGAAGTTAGCGAACCGACAACATTGTCCATCTCCATCGAGTCGGACATCGCGTTCGGCATCAGCGTCTTCATGGGCCAGGTCGCGGACGAATTTGCCACGATGTTCTTCAGCAACAGCGGCGACTTCACCGACGGCTCCCTGACCTATATCGGTGGTACAGAGGCCGTTCCGGGCGGCAACAGCATGCTGTCCAACCTGTTCCTCGGATCTGCCGGATTCTTCACCATCGCTGTCGGCGGTGCAGAGGGCCTCGACCTGCCGGGTTCGTTCCAGTACACCATGGACGTCGTGACCGCCGCAGCCGTGCCCGAACCCTCCACCCTGGCCCTGATGCTGGCCGGGGGTCTTGCCCTCGTCGCCCGCCGCGCCAAAAGCAACGCCTGACCCGCCACGCGGCAGCCCGGTCCCACCCACATCCGTACCGGGCTGTCCCTCCTTGCCGTCCGCCGGTCCCCCAGCCGGGCGGGCGGCCTTTCTCCGGCTCAATCTGCCAGCGCCAGGGAATGGAACTTGCTTCGATCCAGGTAACTCCTGACCTTACGAGGCATGCCAATGGACGAGACTCCGCTGGCCGATGCAGTGCTGAACCCCTGGTTCACCGTTCTGGGTATCACGTTTGGTGCACTGGTGGTGATGCTGGTTGCCAAGCGCCTCATCCTGGGGCGCTTGCTTCGATTGACCGACCGGAGTCGTTACCAGTTCGACTCCCTGTTCATTAGCGCCCTGCCCTGGCCCCTCACTTTCCTGATACTGCTGTTCAGCCTGATCCTGCTCAAGACCCTGAGTGTGCACTACGAATTGGCGCTGCCCTACCTGGCGACCTATTCCGGAATCGCTGAATACATCCTCGTCATCGCTGCCGTGGTGGTTTTCGTCGACCGTCTCTGTGCTGGTGCCATCACCCAGTATTCTGAGCACTCGGAAGCGCTACGCAGCAGCCGCACGATCCTGAAGGGAGTTTCCAGGGGTATTATCTGGGGCCTCGGTTTGCTGGTACTGCTGGGCACGTTGGGTATTTCCATTACACCGATCATCGCTTCCCTGGGTATTACGTCCCTCGCGGTCGCACTGGCCTTGCAGCCGACGCTGGAGAACTTCTTTTCGGGCGTCCAGCTGGTGATGGACAAACCCATCCGGGTGGGCGATTTCATCGAACTGGATTCCGGCGAACAAGGCTTTGTCGAGAAGATCGGCTGGCGCTCTACCTGGATACGCATGCTGCCGAACAACATGGTCATCATGCCCAATAGCGCGCTGTCGCAGTCGAAAATCATCAATTACTACTATCCACAGAAGGAGCTCTCGGTGCCGGTCGAGGTGGGTGTTCACTATGACTCGGACCTCGACCACGTGGAGCGGGTGGCACTGGAAGTCGCCCGGGAAGTGCTGCGCACTCATGAGTGGGGTGTGCCTGAGTACAACACCTTCGTGCTATTCCACACCTTCGACAACTCCAGCATCAACTTTACCGTCATGTTGCGCGCGAAGGAGTACTTCAATCGTTTCTGGGTGAAGTCGGCGTTCATGAAGCTGCTGCACAAACGCTTCGCCGAGGAAGGTATCACCATTCCCTACCCCATTCGGGCGATCAACCTGGATCAGGAGCAGGTCCGGGAGGCTTTCGAGAGCCGGAATAGCGAAGAGAAACGGCAACCGCCCCGCGGTCCCGAAAGTATCAGGACCGACGAGGCCTCTTGAGGTAGTCAGAGAACCTTCTGGAAGCCCTCGAATTGCGGCGGCCCCAGGTAGATGTCCTTGGCCGGCTTGGCATTGGCGTGAGCCTTACGGAAGGCTTCGGACTTGGTCCAGTTCACGAACGCCTCCTCGGATTCCCAGACACTGTGGGAAGAGAACAGCGTGTGGTCGTCGTAACTTGGCCCCTGCAGCAGGTTGAAGCTCTTGAAGCCGGGCACCTCATTCAGGTGGGTCTCCCGATTGCGCCAGATCTCGATAAAGTCTTCTTCCTTGCCCGGCGCGATCCGGAACCGGTTCATGGCGATATACATGGTCTGACTCCTTTCTGGGAATGTACATGAGCGGTCACTATAACAGTCTGCTTGCCGGGGCCCCACGCCGAATCCAACCGCACATGACTTAACGCAAACGTCATGGATAGACAGGCCATACTGCTGCTTTTTTGTTCGAAAAGTTGCGAAGTCATCAAATACGGGTGATTAGCGGCCTGACTCCGTGTATGGTCATGCGTTCATTTTTTTCTGGCTGACGAGTAGTCCATGTCCGAGCTGATCCTGCACCAGTACGCCATGTCCCCGTTTTCCGAGAAAATCCGCGCCATGCTGGGTTATACAGGCCAGAGCTGGAGAGCGGTCACGGTACGCGAGATGCCGCCGCGCCCCAACCTGGTACCGCTGGCCGACGGTTATCGCAAGATCCCGGTCGCCCAGATCGGTGCCGACATCTTCTGCGATACCCGCACCATCAGCCGGGAAATCGCCCGCATGACCGGCAAGCCCGAGCTGGCACTGGAGAATAATTCGCAGGAGGTGCAGGACTTTGTCCGGCAGGTCGACCTCGAAATTTTCCTGGCCTGCATCGTAGCTTCCGGCGGAGGCGGCCTGCTAATCAAGCTGATCCGCAATACCTCGCTTATCGATGCCTATAAGTTCCTGAAAGACCGGATCGAGATGGCCAAAAAATCCCGGGTCAAATCCATGAGCCCGAAGCAGGCCAAAGCTCGTGTCGCCGAGCACGTATCAGATCTGGAAAGACGACTTGACCAAGACTTCCTGTTTGGCGACCGCCCCTGCATCGCCGACTTCTCCACATATCACGGGCTCTGGTTCGTCTGCGATGTCGCGGAAAAGGATGTGCTTGGCAATGCGCCGAGAGTACGCGCATGGATGGACCGTATCAGGCGTTTTGGTCACGGCACTGTCGAGCAGATCAGCGCGGAAGAGGCCCTGGAAATCGCCCATGCCCGCTTACCCCGACCATTACCCTCGTCCAGGGCCAACGACGCCATCGGTCAGACGGTTCGGATTGCGCCTGACGATTATGGCCGCATCCCGGTGAAAGGAACGTTGGTCGCCGACGACGGCGAGAGCTGGGTCGTCGCGCACGAACACCCCCGCGTTGGCACGGTCAACATTCACGTGCCGCAGCAGGGGTTCAGTCTCAAGTAACAGGCGGCCCGATTACCAAGCAACGGCGTCGTTCGAACCGCGCTTGATAATCGGGGTCTCGTTCTCCCAGACCGCCAACCCACTCTGCAGGTCCGTCAGCGTAAGCTGGAAGTAATACTCCACCTGCTGCTCGTCCTCGACCTTGTGATTGCGCTGGATGATCTTGCCTGAAAGGCTCAGGTCCGGCGCCTGCAGGGTGCCTTTCTGCTGCACGCCGGACTGGTCGAATTCCTCGTTGTTACGCAGCTCGCGGATCTGTTCGTTCATCTGGTCTTCGGCGCCATCGACGCCGACGGCAGTGGTCGTGACCACCTTGCCGGAGCGCAGCAGGGACACGCGGATTTTCTTGGTGAGTTGGTCGGTGTCGATGCGCTGCATGGTGTCGTTGACCACGCGGCTGACCACCATGACGTAGCGATCGCCCGACGGGTTGGCTACGGCGCCGCTGGAAAGGAGGTCCTGGACGGCGACATCAGCGGCACGCTCGAAATCCCGGTAGTCCAGCGTCATGGTGACAGGGCCCGTATCCGCGGCGGGATCGACGTAGCGAGTCGGTGTGGCGCAGGCCGTCAACAGCAACGATACGGCGGTTATGACGATCAGCTTCTTCATGGTTCACGATCCTCACGCAAATGCAGCTGGTAACTTACGGCACGTTCGTGGGGTGCCGTTGCGGTAAAGAAACGGGTCTGGTTCTGCAACACACGCGCTGTCCGGTAACCCTCGCCGACACCGGGCACGACCATGCCGTCGTCGTCGAACCAGGTCACCGCCCATTCCATCTCGGTATCCTGGTAGGCCTGGACCGAGAACTGGATACGCAGCAGTGTACTGTCGTCAGCGAGCTTGATTCGCTGGGAAAGCAGATCTTCCACCACCAGGAACTGGCGGATCTCGGGGTCGACCTTGAGGTCGTCCCGGGGCACGTAGTCCCGCTTGGGCTGGACCGGGGCGCAGGCGGCAATCAGCGTGCTCGCCAGCGCCAGTGTCAGCATGAAAATCCTCTTACGCATAATAAGCTCTCCTATAGCGCATCCTGTACCGTACACGGCCGGCGCTCATCCTCACCTGAGGCGAGGGTATAGCATTGGCCGGACCGCCGTCCCTCCAGGTCCAGCAACATTACCGTAGCCGGTGCCTGGGCGGTAGGCCGTTTCACATAGATCAGGGTAAAAGGTTGATCCGGAACATCCACCGTTCCCAGCGTTCCGCGTGCCGTGTCGCCCAGGATCACCTCCCCGTCCGCTGGGCGCCCCAGCCGGGCTATTTCCCAATGATCGGGTAAGGCCTGCCAGCCCCGCAGGTCGGCTTGGGTGGTCGCCAGGGTGTAGATAATCGAGCCAAGCTGGCCCGCCACGCCCAGGGATTCAGTCGCCTGGTGCTGGATCATACCCTTCACCACTGCACCGGAGATCGCCCGGGTCAGCACACTGGGAAAGCGTGCCTGCATTTCCGTGCTGATGACCTTGCCCATCTGGGCCAGGTTTTGCGTTCTTGCTGTCTCAGTCGAACCGGATTGCGCCGTTAGACTCCCGGCGACAGCCGATCGTTCCCGATAGCGCGGCAGGGCAATACTGGTGAAGATAACCGACGCTCGATCGCCATGGGAAATGAACAGTGGGACGTCGAAGCGGATCTCTTCCAGCACCGGTCCGAGGCCGTTCTCGTACAGCACCCAGACCATGGGCGGAAGATCAGAGCGGGATTGTCGACCGGAAGCCAGGTCGGCGGCCAATTGCGCATCGGCTTTCGCCACGGTATTGCCGGGTACCATATCCGCCACCCGGCTGAGGGACGTGGAGGCCCGTTCGATATCGGAACCGCCCTCGCCGCTGGCCAGGAAGTAGAGACCGTGCAGATAGGTGCTCGCCGGCACGATGTAGTTGGGGTAGACGCTCCAGCCGGACGGATCGCCGTAATGCGCTTCCAGCACCGAGCGCATACCTTCGCTCTGGACACTACGCTGCACCATTCGGGCATTCTGAGGATCGTTCTGCAAGGCCCGCCGCTGCTCGGCAATCTCTTCCGAGAAGAAGTCCACAGCCCGGCGCGTGCGGTCGTCGGCGCGATTGAACTCCACACGAGCATATTCGCTGTTGCCCTCCGCCAGGAACGAGAGGCCTTTGTAGGTGTTGACCATGATCGCCTCGGACATCAGCGCCCGGTAGTCGCGGGTGGACTCGTTCACCAGCACTGACATCACGTTTTCGGTTGCAGACGAGGCAAAGCCTTCTGTATCCAGATACTTCATACCGGCTTCGGCCTTGTCGAAAGCCGCAATCGAATCATGGAATTCCCCTTCGAGCCGATAGGCCTCGCCCTGATGCAGCAGCTCGAGCACGTGGTTGCCGCCCTTGTCATCGCCCTTCTGGTCGAACTGCATGGCGCTGGCCGCAATGGCATAGTTGCCCTGTGTATAGGCGGTATTGAACTGGGCCATCTGGTCCCGTTGCTGGAAAACGGAACAACCGGCGAGAGCCATCGCTGCCATGAGCGCAACGCCGTACCGGCTTGATCGACGCACTGCATCCAAACTCAAGTCTCGATCCATGA
Organism: Marinobacter nanhaiticus D15-8W; assembly: GCF_036511935.1. NCBI lineage: Bacteria > Pseudomonadati > Pseudomonadota > Gammaproteobacteria > Pseudomonadales > Marinobacteraceae > Marinobacter > Marinobacter nanhaiticus. Next base: position 4,223,956 of record NZ_AP028878.1, read on the forward strand.
TTCGGGAATGGGACATCATCATGTCAGCACAATGTGTTATGCACCAAGACCTTCAGTGTTAGGGTGAGTTCACTGGAAAGTAAAAACGCTTGCCATGTTACCGCCACGCGGGCAGCATTTCCCGCTCAACCAACGACGATGATCAAGAATGAGGACATGACAATGGCACAAGCAACCGCACGCCACATCCTGGTAGATAGCGAAGCGAAGTGTGAAGAGCTCAAGCAGCAAATTGCCGATGGCAAGGACTTCGGCGAGGTGGCCCGCGAGCACTCCACCTGCCCGTCCGGCCGCAACGGCGGCGACCTGGGTTCGTTTGGCCCTGGCCAGATGGTACCGGAGTTCGACAAAGCCGTGTTCAACGGTGATGTGAACGTGGTGCAGGGTCCGATCAAGACCCAGTTTGGGTATCACCTGCTGGAAGTGACTAGCCGCACCTGATTTGACCGGTTTTCAGGAAGCCCCGGGGATTCCCGATCGCCGGGGCGCCTTTGGCGCCCTCAGAAGCTAAAGCATCTGCTACACGCTCGGGTTGACTGGAGAATGTAGCCGACGCCTCAGCTTCGGAGCAGCCCGCAGGGTAACCAATCAGAACGACGATTACCTAGACCGCCTCTCACTATTCATCCCCCATACTCGTCAGCGGATACGTTGGGGCGCCTTTGGCACCCTCAGAAGCTAAAGCATCTGCTACACGCTCGAGTTGACTGGAAAATGTAGCCGACGCTTCAGCTTCGGAGTAGCCCGCAGGGCTGCCTATCAGAACGACGTTTACCTAAACGGCCTCTCGCAGTTCATCCCCCATACTTGCCAGCGGGTACGTTGGGCGCGCCTTTGGCGCACTCAGAAGCTAAAGCATCTGCTACACGCTCGAGTTGACTGGAGAATGTAGCCGACGCTTCAGCTTCGGAGCAGCCCGCAGGGCTGCCGGTCAGAACGCCTAGTACCGGAACTGCGATACCGCCGCCTGCAATTCATCTCCCATGCTCGCCAGCCGATCCGTACGTGAACCGGTATCGGACGCATGGCGATTGATCTGGTCGATCTGCTGGGTCAGGTTGGCGAGGTTGCGGTCGATACTCTGGATCGCGTCGCCCTGTTCCGCGGTCGCCTGGGCCACCTGCTGGTTCAGCTCCTGCATGCGGCTGGCCTTGGTTTCGATACTTTCCAGGCTGCTACTGCAATGGCGGATGCAATCCACAGTGTGACGGCTTTCCTCCATGCTCTGGCGAATTTCCTCGACCGCACGACGCGCATCGGTCTGAAGGTTCTCCACCAGGTTCTGGATTTCCACGGTGGAATCCCCAGTGCGACTGGCCAAACCCCGGACCTCATCCGCCACCACCGCAAACCCTCGACCTGACTCTCCCGCCCTGGCCGCTTCGATGGCTGCGTTAAGCGCCAACAGGTTGGTCTGCTCGGCGATACCGCGAATCACGTCCAGCACCGTTCCGATACTGTCGCTGCGCTCGGCCAACTGGTGGATAACGCCGCTAGCGGTATTGATCCTACCGGTCAGGGCATCCATGGCCTTCACCGACTCGCTCGCCGCGGCACCACCTTCCCGGGTCAGGCGGCTGACCTCATCGGCCAGGCGCGCGGCATCTTCGGTGCTGGCCTGGATGCCGGTTGCCGACGCCGTCATCTGGGTGGTGGCTGTCGCAACCAGCCCTGTCTCCTCCTGTTGCTGACCGACCTGCCCCGCCAGTTGCTGGCTCCCCTGCTTACCCTGGATCGCGACCTGCCCCAGTTCCCGGGTGGAATCGCCAAGGCGATGGATCAGTTCACGGAACCGGCACAGCATACTGTCGAACGCGCGGGTGATAACCTGCAGTTCGTCATCACGCTGGTAGTCCAGCGAGGCGGTTAAATCACTATTGGCATGGATCTGTTCGATACGCTTGCCCAGCATCCGGATCGGACCGAGTACGGAACGCAGGAAAACCGCACCAAGGATCACCGCCAGCACCGCGATAACGGCCATCATCCCCAAGCTGACTCGGGTGGCCTGTCGGATGTCGCCACGGATCGCCGTGACCGACTCGGCGACGTCTGCGCCTGCAGCCTCTACCGCATCCCCAGCTTCGAGCACACCATCCCCCAGCACCTGCTCCTGCTGCCGGTAATCCTGACGAATAGCATCAAGTCTCGCGCCCAACTGCACGGCACGTTCCCGGGACGCCTCACCCATCGAGCGGCCCATCAACATCATGGAATCCTCGAAGAAGGTGAACATCTTTTCCGCCAGCATGCGGTACTCGTCCAACGACTTATGCATCTCGGCTACCGGCTCGGCCAGGTCGGGATTCTCTTCGACCAGTCGTGCCAGTGCGCCGCTGAAGGCGTCGAACGCACCCTGGGCCTTCTCAAGCGATTCCGGATCGGCATTCAGGGCGGCATGGGAGTACCAGTACTGCAAGCTGTCGAGCTGGCGCTGGGCGTCGTTGACACCCTGGGCGAACTCGGCAAGCCGTCGCTGTTCGCGGATCAACTCGGCCTGGCGCCGTGTCGCCTCGAGCTGACCCGCTATGCTGGCCTGCTGGCGATCGACGCTGTCGCCAATCGTATCGATACGATGAATCACCAGACTCGACGCGCCCACCGCAACGGCCGTGAGGATCGCAAAGAGCAGGATAACCTTCGTCCGGATCGTCAGGGACAGACCGCGGCTGGACAACTTCTTGTTAGAGGACATCGTGACGCCCCTCCGTGAAAATGGCGGTGTGAAAGACATGGGAATCGGGTCGACTGTCAGGGCAAATAATGGCGACGGGTCCAACCACGCATCTCATCGAGTCGCCGCAGACGGTCGGCGGCTTCGTCCAGGGTCGGGCGAATCGCGCTTTGGCCGCTGAGCATGTCCACGAAACGATGGGTCATGAGATCCCAGAAACGCTTCATTTCCGGAATATTGGGCATCATTTCCCCTTCACTCGCAGAGTGGAAGGTGTGTTCGATAAAGGGATCGTTACTGAGGTCCCGGACCAATCCCAGATGGGCCACGGCGCCCAGTGGCTTGTCGTCGTTAACACTCTTCAGGCCGTCTTTGGTCAGCAGGTAGTCTTCAAGGAAGCGCTTCGCCATCGCCTTATTCGGTGTCGCCGAGCTGATGCCCGCCGCCAGGACACCCACGAACGGCTTTCCCGGATGCCCGGGATCGAGTGCCGGTACATCGGCAATACCAATGTTGATGCCCGCCTCGCGCAGCTCACTCCAGGCCCAGGGCCCATTGATGATCATCGCGACGTCTCCGGCCTTGAAGGCTTTCATCATGCTGCCGTAATCGGCGCCTTCAGCCAGCGCATCCTCCTCAAGCATCCGGCGGATGGAGGCCACGGCTTCCACCGAGCCGCCCTTGGCCACACCCACGTCCGTGAGGTCGTAAACACCGCCCGTCTTGCCGAAGCTGTAGCCGCCTGCTCCGGCCAGGATGGGCCAGGAAAAATAGACATTCTTGTAGTCCCAGGTCAGCGCATGCTTGCCGTTCTTGCGCAGCTTACGATCAAGGGCCAATACCTCCTCCATGGTGGCCGGCGGTGCGCTGACCAGATCGCGGTTGTAGATCAGGCTGACGACTTCAGTTGCGATGGGATAGCCGTAGACCTTGTCGCCGACCGTCACCGCATGCCAGGCGAAGGGAGCAAGCGCTTCTTTCACCGATGCTGAGGGTTTGACCGGTTCAAGCAGGCCTTCGTTGATCCAGGACCCGAAACGATCGTGAGGCCAGATGATGATATCCGGGGCCTGGCTGGTGTAGCCGGAGTGGTCGAACCAGGTCGTCAGGCTTTCTGGTGTCTCCACGACCACCGGCGTACCGGTGTCTGCTTCGAACCGCCGGCCAACCTCGGCCAGGCCATTGAACCCCTTGTCGTGATTGATCCAGATGTGCAACGTACCGGCTTCGAAGGCGAATGCCTGCCCGACCGGAAGAATGAGAAAGAGAGCGAAAAAGAACGCTGGGAAGGTTTGGGTAATCCGCATTGTTGACTCCACCGTGTCACCGGCGCCGTCTCACCGAAAGCGCACGGACCTCAGCGGTGGGCTGGAGCCTGGAGCCCGAGAGACAGTCGCCACAGACAAGCCGAAGCGGTGCTTCGGGCATGCCCTTATTGTTATTGTGTCGAGTGGGCGCACCGGGAGTGCGCCGAGATTCAGTCTATGGCGGCGGGGACCAGGGGCGCGTCATGCCCGATGCATTTTCCTGAGGTGGAGCGGAAGGGCGTAGAGGAGAGCGGTGAAAGGACGACTTACACCACCCAACGCTCTAGAGTTCCATTCTTCAAGCCTTCGAGATTGTGCGCCGTCAGTTGCACCATGCGTTGCCGCGCTTCCTTGCTGGCCCAGGCACAATGGGGCGTCACAATCAGGTTGGGGATATCGGAGGAAAGCAGCACGTTGCCGTTGGCTGGAGGTTCCTCGGTGAGCACGTCGAAGCCAGCTCCGCCAATACGACCCTTGCGCAGGGCATCGGCCAGGGCTTTCTCGTCGACGAGGCCACCGCGGCTGGTATTGATCAGCAAGGCGTGCTTCTGCATTTTCGACAAAGCGTCGGCGTCGATGAGGTTGCGGGTTTCCGGGGTAAGCAGGCAGTGCAGGGACAGCACATCGACCTGCGGAAGAAGGTCATCCAACGGGATTCGCGGGTAACCATCCACCTCGCCTGTTTCCTGCCCGGGACGCGCGGCGATCAGAATTTTCATCCCGAAGGCCTTGGCCAGATGCGCCAGTCCCTGCCCCAGGTCGCCGTAACCGACGATGCCCAGCGTTTTACCCTCCAGCTCCATGATGGGGTGATCCATCAGGCAGAACTGGGAGCTCTGTTCCCAGCAACCGGCGCTGACGTCCTGATGATAGTCGATGACGCGGGTTGCCAGCGCCAGGATCAGCATCATGGTGTGCTGCGACACCGAAGCACGTCCGTAGCGTATAGCGTTAACGACGCGAATACCCGTCTCTTTGGCCGCTTCCAGGTCGATGTTGTTGGTGCCGGTGGCGGTAACCACGACGCACTTGATGTCAGGGTTGGCCTCGAAATGCTCCTTGCCCAACACTACCTTGTTGGTGATCACCGTATCGAAACCGGCGATGCGCTCCTGGACCTGATCGGCGTTGGTGCGGTCGTGAAGGACCAGCTCGTCGACAGCGGCGTGAATCGGTTGGAGGTCAACGTCATGTCCCAGCGTAGAGGCATCGAGGAATACGGCTTTCATCTTGGCATCCTTTGCAGCAAGCGTTAGTAATTCCAGTAGCTTACACCTTGAATGACGCCGTATCCCAGTGACGGGAATGACATGAGCGAGGGATGTTAAATCAGTAGCGACGCTTACACTCGAACACGGCTATGTCCATAATGCAGTAAAAGACGTGCAAAGGAGTCCAGACGATGGAACACGAATTCTGGCACGCCCGCTGGAAGCATCAGGAAATTGGCTTTCACGAGGGCACGGTCAACCGCTACCTTCACGACCACTGGCCGGAGATGGTCCAGACCGGTACTGAAACCGTCCTCGTCCCGCTATGTGGCAAGGCCAAGGACATGTGGTGGCTGTACGACCGCGGGCATCCAGTGCTGGGCATCGAGCTCAGCCCCATCGCCTGCAAGGACTTCTTCGAGGAAGCTGAAACCAAGGCCCTGGTACAACCTGCCCAGCCCTTCATCCGCTATATCCACGACGAACTGCAGCTGTGGTGCGGGGACTTCTTCCAGCTGGTGCCGGACGACGTCGAGCATGTCCGGCTGGTCTATGACCGCGCTGCGCTGATTGCCCTGCCCCCAAAGATGCGCCGGGACTATGCCGAACACCTGACCGCCGTCCTGCCCGACCAGGCGCGGATCCTGTTAATCACGCTGGACTACGAAGAGGGCGCGATCAAAGGGCCGCCGTTCAACGTCGCCGACGAGGAGGTCCACCAGTTATTCGGGGAGGATTTCGAGATCGAACACGTACTGACCAACCCGCTGGAAAAGGACCACCCGTTCGCCAAGCGGCGGGGCCTGACGGAAGGTGTGGAGAGCGTATTCAAGCTGACCCGTAAGGATTAGTGCGCTAATCGCCAAATGCCCGATCCAGCAGCTGCGCGGTATGCAGTGCTGTGCGTCCGCTGCCGTGGCGAATCTGCTCGCGGCAGCTGAAACCATCGGAGATTACATAGGTGTCGCTGGCCACGTCCCGCAGTGACGGCAGCATCGCCGACTCGGCGATCCGCATCGATACCGGGTACTTCTCCCCATCGAAGCCGAACGCCCCGGCCATACCGCAGCAGCCGTTGTCTGGCAGTTGCGCTTCAAGGCCCATTTGCTCCAGCAGACTTTGCGTGCCCGCCATTCCGGATCCGGATTTCTGGTGGCAATGGCCATGAACCCAGGCCGTACCCTTGAGATGCGGCAGGTCCAGCCCGTCCTGGTGTACGAGAAAATCCGGTAGCAACCAGCTGTTCTGCGCCAGCCGTAGGGCACGTTCATCCTGCGGGAAAAAGTTCAGCAACTCATCGCGGAACGTGCTCATGCAGGAGGGTTCCAGCCCGACCACAGGAATACCCGCTTCGATGGCCGGTGCAAGGGTTTCCAGTACCTGGCGCAAACGCCAACGGGCCCGTTCCAGCATGCCGTAGTCGTAGAGCGGCCGCCCGCAACATACTGGGCGGCCCGGCAATTGCACCTCAAAGCCCAAGCGATCGAGCACCCGGGCGGCGGCCCGCAGACTGTCCGAGTGCAGGAAGTTGTTGAAGGTATCCGGCCAGAGCACTACGGCCGGCCGGTTATCTTTCGGGGGTTCCGAGCGGTAGCTGCGGGTAAAGGGTTGACTGGAAAACTGCGGCAAGTCCCGCTCGGGTGTCATACCGGTCAAGCCTCGTGCCAGGCCGGCGGTGCCGGGCAATTTCGTCAGGCCATTGAAGAGTTTCGGCGCGCGCCCGGCGAGGCGGGCCCACTCGTGAATCATACCCAGGGTCCACGCCTGGCGCGGGCGACGGTGATGCTCGTAATAGTGGGCCATGAACTCAGCCTTGTAGGTGGCCATGTCCACCTGCACCGGGCATTCCTGGCTGCAGGCCTTGCAGGCCAGGCACAGGTCGAGCGCTTCATGGACGGCATTGTTGTTCCACACGCCCTCAAGCGTATCGCCCTGGAGCATCTCGAACAGCAGCCGCGCCCGGCCACGGGTCGAGTGCTTCTCCTCCATCGTACCCCGGTAACTCGGGCACATGGTGCCGCTGGCGTAACTTCGGCACTTTCCGACCCCGACACAACGGTGCGCCGCCTGGGAAAAGCTGCCTTGGTCCTTACGGAAGCTGAAGTGCAGCGGCTGAGGATCGAGCGGATCATGGTCCGGCCCGGTGCGCAGGTGCTCGTCGATGCGGTAGGGATCAATCAGTTTGTGGGGATTGAGCCGCCCCCTCGGGTCCCAGATTTCCTTGAAGCGCCGGAACGCCTCCATCAATTCCGGGCCGAACATCTTGGGCCAGAGCTCCGCCCTCGCCTGCCCATCGCCATGTTCGCCTGACAGCGAGCCGCCATATGCGACCACCAGATCTGCAGCCTCATCCAAAAACCGCCGCCACTTGGCGACGCCTTCGCGACTCGAGAGATCGAAGGTCATGCGGCCATGGATACAGCCGTCACCAAAGTGGCCGTAGAGCGAGGAGCGGTAGCCGTAGTCATCCAACAGCTTGCGGAAGTCCCGCAGGTAATCCCCGACTCGTGCCGGATCGACAGCCGCGTCTTCCCAGCCCGGGTAACTCTCGTCCTCGCCGGGCAGTGCGTTGGTCGCGGCTGAACCGCTCTTTCGTACCGACCAGACCCGATTGGCCTCCTTGGGATCGGTGTATAGCCGACTATCGACGCAGCGGCCCTGTTGGCTGTCTATAGCCTTCTGCGCGGCATCGGTGGCTTCCTCGACCGTCTCGCCGCCAAACTCGGACAGGATCCAGCCGTTGCCTTCCGGCAATCCGTCAAGCGCCTCCAGCCCCCAGCCTTTCTTGCGCATGTCCTCGACGATTCTTTCGTCCAGGCCTTCTACCGATAAAGGGCCGGTTGCCAGGACCGCAGGCGCTTCGTCGCCGGCCCGACAGATATCCTCGTAGCCGAGAACGACCAACACGCGATGCGGCGGGCTGTCCACCAGCTTCGTTCGGGCCGACAGGGTAATGGCACAGGTGCCTTCGCTGCCGACCAGGGCACGGGCCACGTTGAAGCCGTTCTCCGGCAGCAGCGCATCGAGGTTGTAGCCGGACACCCGGCGCCGGATATCAGGGAAACCCTGACGTACGTGCTCGGCGTAACGATCCCGCAGGTTGCGCAGACCAGCGTATATCTCGCCCTTGCGCCCACCGGCCTGGATGATGGCTTCCAGTTCCTGTTCCGATGTAGGGCCGACCGTCATGCGCACCCCGTCATAGGTGAGGATATCCAGCGACTCGATATTGTCGTCGGTCTTCCCGGCCATCACCGAATGGGCACCGCAGGAGTTGTTACCGATCATCCCGCCCAGCGTGCACTGGGTGTGGGTCGAGGGATCTGGACCGAAAGTCAGCCCGTGCGCCTCAGCCGCATCCCGCAGCACGTCGCAAACCACGCCGGGCTGGATAACCGCAGTGCGGCGGTCCGGATCCACATCGAGAACCTGGTTCATGTACTTGGAGGTGTCGAGGACGACAGCGGCGTTGCACGTCTGGCCGGCGAGGCTGGTGCCGGCACCGCGCATCAGGATCGGCACATCAAACTCGCGGGCCACGGCAACGGCCCGCTCAATGTCCTTTTCGTGTTGGGGGATAACGACGCCGATGGGCACCTGGCGGTAATTGGAGGCATCGGTGGCGTAGAGCGCACGACTGCCTATCTCGAAGCGGACCTCGCCATCGACAGCCTTGTCGAGGGCTTGAACCAGTTGCTCAATGTCCGCAGGCTCCGGGGCTGCAATCGTGGCGTCCATAGCCTTGCGCTCCTGTGATTGCCTTTCGTACGAAGCTGACTGTTCAGCAAGTAGCGTCGTGACGGTATACGAACAGTTTTACACAGGCTGATGGCACTTGGGCAAGCCGGTACCAATGATAAAGAAAGGAATAGTCACGACGGACCATCAGGTTCTGCGCACTATTCAGCCTCTTCGTCATCATGGCTGCGGCGCACCTCTTCAAGCGCATCCATCGGGATCAATCCCTGATCCACCGCATGCTCGGCCATGGCCACGGTATCAGATGCCAGCATCAGGTCGCTGCCAGCCTCCTTGACCTCCCGCGCTAACTCGGCGATGGCTGCTTCCCGGCGGGGATCGTTGCTGACATCGCGAATATAGATGCCAGTGATGCGCCCTGGGTGTTCACGCAGGACGCGTGTGTAGACTTCCGGATCACGCTGACCGGAATCGCCGATCAGGATAAAGGGCAAATCATCGTAGAGTGCCAGGATCTGCCGAATGGCATCCAGCTTGTGGTCCTTGGCCCGCCGTGGCAGCACACTGCCACGCTTCATGCCCCACTCCCTGAGGATCAGGATCGGTCCATTGGGGATACGGTGCATGCGGAAGAACTCGACCAGCACCTGGTAGATGCTCCAGGGCGCACGGGATACATAGAACAGCGGATTACCCTGCGAGCCAGTGTCACCGTTGTAGAGGGCCTGATATAGCGCCGAAACGCCCGGGAAAACCACTCGGCTCTCGGCCCCTTGGGCAAACAGTCGCCACATCATTTTCGTCGTATTGGCTACACCGGTGTACACCACCGTGTCGTCGATATCGCTGATTACCCCATAGCGCGCACGGGACGTGGGAGTAAAGAATTCGCCGGTAGTCGTCGCTCGGTCGTCGGCGGGATGAACCAGCGAGAGTTCCATGGAGTGCCAGATCACATCCGAAGGCATGGTGGACAGGTCCATGTGAACCCGAAAGAAGCCGTGGCGGTCCGTCCGCACGATGGTATCGGCATCCTTGTAGCGCACCCGTACCTGGGCACCGACGATCGGCTTGCGCCAGAGCCGGCGGATCAGATCAATGATGTCCCGCCGCAGCATGTCCTCTCTCAGGCTCGCGCCGAAGCCAGGCTGACGGAAAACCCGCCCCATGAGGAACAGCCGGTTGTTGGACCCGAATCCCCGGTACGCCTGGATAAACAGGCCGCCCCGGCCATTGTCGCCTTTTACCGGCGCCGCCAGGATATGGAGCCCCTTCCGGAGCGAACGCACGTATTTCCCGTAGTGACGGCGAAGCGACATTGAATCCCCTGTAAAAACCTGCGGTTGCAAGGGTGTTTATTCTGCAAGCCAACCCTGCAAAGCTCAATGTCTAAAGCGTACCGCCAGTAGACGGATTCAGATCACAGGGCCAGCCGCACCACAGGAATCGGTGCGGGCCGGGAAAAACGCCGATCAAACGTCGTCCATGCTGCGGACCTGACGTGCCAGGCGCATGGATTCGTTCTCCTCCATTTCCAGCAATTCCTCCACAAGGTCGGACGCGTCACGCAGTTCAGCCTTGCGCAGCAGCGAGCGGTAGAGCTCCATCAATTCATCGTGAAAATTGAAGATTTCCCGCGCGATCTCGTCGAAGCCGAGCTGCGCGTAATGGGTGTCGCTCTTGCGATGGGAATCGAAGGGCTGATGGTTATAGAAATCGTACAGGCGCGTTTGCAGCACCTTCGGGTCGGCCTGCTTCTCGAATTCCGCCGTAATACGTTCCAGCTCCGATTCGTGCTCGGACAGGTAGCCCAGCAATGCGCTGGCCCGCTCATTGGTGTTGGCCTCTGCCGAGTCTTTCAGCGAGCGAGACAGGTGCGCGTGGAGCTGCCGAGCCCAATCGATAAGGTCTTCAAATGTCTTGATTTCCATAGGTTGGCCTCCCGCCGAATATGCATGATCCCTTTACTCATACTGTAGCCCCTACTGACGAGAGACAACAAAAAACGGAAGAACCTGAACGAAATTTAAAGGGCCAGGTTCAGGATTTCCGCCGGAATCGCGGGGGATCAATCCGGGTCGACTTGCACCGCGGGCACTTGCCAGGTTTGCGTGCCTTACGCCGATCCTCGAAGCGATATCCGCAGCTGTTGCAGGCCGCCGGAATGGTTTCCACACGGCCGGACTTGCAGAGTTCGTCCAGGTGCGCGTAGATCTCTTTCTCCGTCAGGCGCACGCTCTTAGACAGGTCGCTGGCGTTGGACTCGACCTCTTCCAGGACGGCAAGAATTTCCTGTCGGATTGTAATGTTACGCTCTGCGGGCGGTCTTTCCGGACGGGTCATAACACTCCGGTGCGGCTCAGTCGTAATGGCGATCTTCGGTGACTTCGTAGTGTTGCGAGTGCGCGTCATAGCGTACCAGCACTTTTTGCGCTTCCTCCGGCACGTAGGACTGACGGTAGTCCTCGCCGGCAAACCGCTTCACCGCTTCCAGGGAATCGAATTCCATGATGGTGATGAATTCCGTCTCCGCTCCCTCCTGATCCGAACGCAGCAACCGGATACGACGGAAACCCTCGACATTTTTGGCCTCGATCCTTGGGAACACGGTTGTCTTCAGCAGCGACTCGTAGACGTCGGCGTTCTCCGGCGTCGTCCAGCCATGCCAGATCCGCAAGATCATGACATGTCCTCCGTGGGTAATTGGCGTAAAACCATGGGTAACCTGACTAAACTAACGGAACTAACGACAGCTGCAAACCAACCCAGCCCAACCTTTGGTCGAGGATTCCACAGGGTTGGTGGTGATCTAAGAGACGCTGCACGGTCTAACAGGTATTGAAGGAGAACGCAGGAAGGAACGCAGATCGATGCACCCATTGAAAACACCCGACGGGCGTTACATCGTCGTCAAAGGCCGCCTATGGCGTGCCTCGAACCCGAACCTGCCGGAGCACGAGCGCGTGCAGTTGACCCGGCAGTTGATGTCAGCCAGACGCGCCGTGCATCAGGCGCAGAAGAAGGGGGACGACCGGCAACTCATCCAGGCCAGGACGGAGGTCAATGAGGCCAAGGTCGCGCTGGGTGAGCGCGGCGCCGTCTGGTGGACGGACGGAGCGCCTGATTACAACCAGTTCCTGGTAAAGAATACGCCCTATGCCGCCTGGTACAGCCAGGAAGCGACGGACTGGGGAGCCTCTGAATAACTCCGGATCACCTCTGGCCTTCAGAGCGGTTCACTGGCAAGGCGCGGTTTTGCAGGAAGGCTGGTTGCCTTTCAAAAAACCGCAACGCAGCCTGTGGATCGCTCTGATGGCCCCGTAGGGCGTGCTCTGAAGGGTGCATCCGCGTCGTTTGGGCTCTTGGCAAGGGCTACGGCCATTCCCGGCGAGCCAGGCCTTGCGGCTACAGCCTTCAGAACACGCAGAGGCGATTCGAAGTTATTCAGAGGCTCCCTAGCTGCCCGGCAGCACGACCCATTCCGGCTCGTCGAACTCGCCGAGGGCGCGAATTTCACAGAACGGTGCAGCACTCTTGATAATCTCGGCCACCTCGGGGTTGTGTTGATCCTCCATTGCATCCCGACTGGCCTTGGAGTCCCAGTGGGCGATGGCGATCAGCCTGGTGGGATCGCCGATCTTGCGGTGCAGCTCCGTACCCCGGGCGCCGGGGGCCTGCTGGATCAGCCGGCTGGCCCGGACCCAGGCGTCGGCATAGTCCTCGGCGGTATATCCGTCTTTGATCTGGACTTCGAAGATATACTTCATGGCCTCCCCATTACTTTTATCGGCTTTATGTCAGTCTGGATACGTGAAGACAGGGTGATACAAACGCAGGTTGATTCAAAGCCCGTCAGCAGGCTAACGGAACCTGACATCAAGCCGCCGTTTCCAGTGTCGAGAGGCAGATCCGGTTCCGCCCCGAGTGCTTCGCCTGGTAAAGCGCCTGGTCGGCATGTTCCATCAGGTTATCGATATCGCCATCATCGTGAATGACTGCCTTCGCCAGTCCAACACTGACCGTTAGCGAAACAGCGCCTTTCGCCGTCTCGCACGCACTGCGTTCGATATCATGGCGCAGACGCTCAAGCACGTAGTTGGCGCCTTCCAGCGAGTTGCCGCTCATCAGGATGGCAAATTCCTCGCCACCCCAGCGTGCGACAAAGTCGCTGGGGCGATTCAGGTGCCGCCGCAATATCGAAGCGACGTGCTGCAACACGATGTCGCCCGTAGCATGCCCGTACCGGTCATTCACGCGTTTGAAATGGTCAATGTCGACCAGCGCCAGGGCCAGCGGCGTCTGGCTGCGGTCGCTTCGTTTTGCCTCTTCCAGGAAGTAACTGTCGAACGCCCGCCGGTTGGGAAGCCGCGTCAGCGCATCCATTTCGGCATGGAACTGCATTCGGCTCTTTTCCAGCCAACCCACCTTATAGAGCAGGTGCAGCTCTGCCATTAAGGACCCAAGCACGGCCGCCGAAGCCACAAAAGAGCTCAGCCGTGCCGAAAACCAGCCCAGGGTGTAGCGCTCGGTGACCAGCATGTTGCCCAGGGTATCCAGCGTGGACGCAAGCATTGCAATCGCCAACCACAGGAACACGATGGTTCGTAACCGGGTCAACACGAACAGTCCCAGGAGCGCCGTAACATGAGTGGCAATGAGCGCCTGCGCGACACCGGCATCCCAGACATTGGAGAAGTTGAACGCGTCCCGCATGATGACTGGCAAGCCTTCTTCGTCGAAAACAGCCAAATAGAAGCCAATAGCGACCAGCATCACGGTCATCAGCAACACGAAAATGGTCGCGCGCCAGGGACGCTGAATTTTCCAACCGGCATTCTGGCTGACAACGACCGCCGACAGGACGTAGAGCGGGAAGGCAAAATGCCAGAAAACCCAAATCCAGAGCGCAGCATTCAACCCGGTGTCGAACAGCTCCACGCCGGCGAATACTCCTGGAAAAACAAGCGGCTGCAGGATGGCGAAGGCGCCGGCCGTCAGGTAACCGCTGGCCAGGACCAGCAAATAGGGTTTCCCGGTCAGGTGGAACTGGCTGATGAGAATAAGCGCCGTGAGCGTCTCAAGAATGAAGACCGTAGTGGCATGCATCAGCAGAAACTGAGGCAACGCCGGGAACTGGATATCGTTATAGAAGAGCGTGACGAAGAATAGAGCCAGGAGGAGTACCGCTATGCCTGCCGCCCAGCGACGGTTCAAGGTACTTGGCCGGTAACTGACTAGACTGGCGACATAGGCGTTATCAGGAAAAGGCGCCATAGAACCGACGGTTCCCTCGCAGTCGGTAGAGGTTACCCAATCTTACATAGAGTCGCCGGAAAAGTAATTGCCATCAGGTTAACTCGTCGCTCCCGTGGCTCTTAGGCACGACAAATCCAGGTTAATCCAACGAAATCAGGAACACGGTATCGTGGTTATCGGGAAGGCTTCGACGTATCCGGGGTCTTCCGGTTTTTCGCACCACCTTCAAGGTTTCCCTGAAACGGAGGACTGAACCATGCCCTACGATAGCAAGTCCGACCTCCCGGATTCTGTTCGCGACAAGCTCCCCTCTGGCGCGCAGGAGATCTACATGAATGCGTTCAATTCTGCATGGGACGAATACAGTAATCCGAAAGACCGGCGCGGCAACGAAAGCCGCGAAGAGACCGCCCACAAAGTCGCCTGGGCGGCGGTGAAAGAGAAGTATCACAAGGATGGCGATAAATGGGTGAAGGACAAATCGTGAAACCCTGAGAGCTCGATTTCCGAGTGACGAGACCGGAGTGGCGAGACCAGAGTGACAAGACCAGAGAGACGGGGCGCCGAGGGACGCCCCGCCATTCTTTTTACTCCGGCAACGCGTATACGGCGATCTGGTCGCCCACTTCCGGTTTGATAATGGTATTGCCGCCCGCGATGAACGCGACGTACTGTCGACCATCGTGTTCGTAGACTGCAGGATTGGCCACCACCGGCGCCTCGACGATATCCGACCAGAGCTCGTCACCGGTTTCCATTGAATAGGCCCGGACCTTGGCATCCATCGATGCACCAATGAAGATCACACCGCCAGCCGTCACAGCCGGCCCGCCAATAGTGGGCGACCCCATGCTTTCCGGCATGTAGAAGCCGAACTTCTGCGAGGCCCCGACCGGACGGCGCCAGTTCACGTCACCGGTGTGCATATCGATCGATACCAGTTCGCCATATGGCGGCTCCCAGCAAGGCATGCCCAGCCAGTTGACGGCGTTGTTGAGAGACATACCGAAAGGCGCCCCCTCCTGGGGATAGAAGCCCTGCTCGTTACCTGAGCCGCCGGCGAGCTTCTGGTATTCCTCGCGGGGCCAGAGCTTGATGTACTGTGTGATGTGCGAGGTGTTGACGATGGCCGACTGGCTTTGCGGATCGAAAGCCACCCCACCCCACTGGACACCCCCGGCGCTGTCCGGATAAGCCAGGACACCCTCACCGTCCGTCGTCGGCGGTGAATACATCCCTTCATAGTGGAGTTTATCGAACAGGCGGGAACATTCGCCGAAACCGACGGCATCGGCAGCCCACCAGACCTCGGGCTTCTCGGATTGGTCCAGCAGCGGCGCCGGTTTGGTCGGGAACGGCTGGGTGTCGGCATAGACCTCGCCCTCCACATTACCTGCGGGTACCGGTCGCTCCTCGATGGGCCAGACATCTTCCCCGGTCTCGCGGTTGACCACGAACAGGAATCCCATCTTCGTGGCTTGCATGAGGGCCGGAATGGTTTCGCCGTCGACGGTGATATCCATCAGGGTCGGCGCCGAGTTGATGTCGTAGTCCCAGATATCGTGGTGAACCCACTGGCGCGACCAGACCACCTCGCCGGTTTCGATATCCACAGCGGTTGTCGATGTGGCCAGAGGAATTTCTTCCGTCCGGTTGCCGCCCCAGTAGTTGGGTGATGGCGAGGACACGGGCAGATAGACCAACCCGAGCTCTTCATCCACAGACATCGCCGTCCACACGTTTGCTGTGCCGGTGCGCTGGCGAATGTCTTCAGGGATGAGGTTAAGTGTCCATTCCAGTTCTCCGGTACGGGCGTTGATGGAGAATACCGAGCCTGGAGGCGCCTCGGCATAGGCCCAGTCCATGCCCGCCCAACCGAGAATGAGGTGGTCCCCCGTGACGGCTGGCGGTTGTAGCAGAGAGAGCGGCCAACGGTCGTTGGTGTCGTTCCACCGATTGACATCCAGCACCCCGCCATTGGCGAAGTCCTGACACAGCTTGCCGGTGTCGGCATCCACGGCGAAGAGGCGGGCATCCATGGTTCCCAGATAGACGATCTTCTGGCACGGCTCGCCCTCCGTCGGATTGTCAGCCTCCCAATAGGCCACGCCGCGACTCTTCAGCGCAGGCTGGGTCAACGCCTTCAGCGTGGAGTTGGTATTGAACGTCCACTTCTCCTCGCCCGTGGCCGGATCCAGCGCGATGATGCGGTAGAACGGCGTACCAATATAGAGGGTTTCGTTGGCGTAGATGGGCGTTGCCGACCAAACGGTCGGTGGCAAGTCGCCGCTCCCGTCGGACACATCGCCGGTGTGATATTCCCAGGCCAGTTCCAACTGACCCGCATTTTCAGCGTTGATTTGCGTCAGCGGCGAATACTTCTGCGCATTCAGTTGACCGTGAAAACCGTCCCAGACGGGCCCGGAAGGCACCAGCGAGGTTGCCCCGGGTTGCGGCTGACCTTCCTTCGATTGCGCCGGCTCTGAACCCGAGCCGTTATCGGCCGCCTCCTGGCTGTGCCCAGCTAAGGGAAGGCAGAGCGCAGCCAGCATAAACAGGCGTGCAGTCGTTCTTATCATCTGGAACCTCCCTTTCCCGAACCAAAATCAACAATTACGCCGAGCAGTGCAACAACCATCGCGGCCATCAGCCAGAATTCGTGAAGGAACCAGGCGGCGGCAAGCGTTCCGATACCCGCCAACAAAGCCAGTACCCTGAACAGGCCAGCGAGGAAGCCGCGACGCAACGGCAGTAGTAACAAACCGGCAAGAGCCATAAGTAACGTGGAAACAACGACCAGGAGAGCACCAAATGTGCCGTTTACTCCAGTGAGGGGCGTGAGATAGTAGTAAAGCGATATACCTATGCCGAGCAGCGATGCGACGAGCAGCAGCACCGGCCCGATAGGCTTTGTGCGGGTTGCCAAGGGGACCTCCTGTCCATTCAGTGCGTGGGGTGAGTGTCCCGGGCCCATATTCGCTCCGCCATGTGCCCGGCCTCAAGTAATACGACTTGGTTCAAGCGGCGGTTTAAATGTAGAAGCGAGACCAGCAAGAGGAAACCCAGGCCCAGGACTTTTTGGAGAATGCCTTTCAAGGCTACCACCGGTAGCAAGCGTTTATAACGGCGCATGTTAATGTGGAGCAAGTCGCCAATGGATGCCGTTGCTGCTACCTATGCCTGCGCCGTCATGCGTCCGCTACCCGCCGATGCCACGGGCACCACATAACTGAAACGCTTGCGGTACTGCTCCATGGTGCATCCGACGGTGCGTTTGAACAGGCGGCGGAAGGACGAGGCGTCCTCGTAACCCACCCGCCAGATGATCTGAGCCGTCTGCTCGATGCTGGATTCAAGCAGGTGTTTGGCAGCTTCGACGCGCAGTTGCTGCAGGTAGTGGATTGGCGACTCGCCGGTAGCCTCCCGGAAACGCCGCTTGAAGGTGCGCGTCCCCAGCCCGGCTATTCCAGCAACCGCATCGATCACGACAACATCGGCATAGTGCTCCTCCATCCATGCCTGGGCCTTATGGATTGCCTTGTCCTGATGGGTCTTATGCCCGTATAGGCTCATATAGGGCGTCTGTTCGAGGCGCCGGTTATCCAGGACCAGTAATTTGCTGCAGGCCAGGGCGATGGCCGGTGATGCGAGCCGCTCCACCAGGTAGAGACACAGGTCCGAAAAAGCCGTGGCGCCGCCGGCGCAGATCACCTGGCCGTTATCGACCAGCAACTGGTCCACCTCCAGCCGTACGGCGGGGTAACGCTGACGGAACAGTGCCGCCGCTCGCCAATGGGTGGTCGCCGCCAGACCATCCAGCAACCCGGCTTCCGCCAGCACGAAGCTGCCGGTGCATACGCTCGCCAGCGTCACGCCCCGGGCCGCCGCAGACTGTAACCAACCAAACAGCGGCCGCGCCTGATCGAGTGAATGCTGTACGTAGTGATCCACGACCACCGCTTCCAGAGCCGATCCAACCACGATCAGGTCTGGCTTCAAGGCTTCCCTGTCCGCAGTAGGTGTGACCAGCGCACCGCTATAACCGCGGACGGGCCGATCGTCCGCGGTCACGATCTGGCAGTCGAATAGCGGCTCGCCGGACGATTTACGACCGCAGTAATTCGCCGTCGCGAAGAAATCCATCACACCATGGACACCGCTGGCATGGCAGTACGGCTGGGCAATAATTGCGACGCTAATCATGGCAACCTGACCTTTTTCGCACCTTATATGTCAAATATGACACTCCAGCCAGGTACCAGCAAGCCCTAACCTGACAGCGTCATCCATCGCCATCGAACCCTCGATCTGCAGGAGGCCATCATGACCATCCACGTGAAAACGCTGCCGGATAACGTTACTGATCAAACCCAAAGGTCGCCGGGCCGTCCCGATCTCAGGCAAACACTCATGCGCCTGGGCATGGATTGGTACGCACGCCTTTCGCCGGAAGGCGCAGGACGCCTGGTCAACCGCCAGTTCTTCAAACCGGGCCGGCTGCCGATGCCTTACCGTTACGAGAGCCTGCTGGATGTTGCCGACAGCCATACGCAGCTTCATCACGGCACCAACATCCTGCCGATCTACAGCTGGGGAGAAGGCCCGACGATTCTCATGGTTCACGGTTGGTCCGGCGCTGGCATCCAGTTCGGCGCCTACATTGAACCACTGGTGAAAGCGGGGTTCCGGGCTGTGCTATTCGATGCGCCTGCACACGGCCGGGCCCAGGGCTCGAGCACGAACCTCTACGAGATCGCCGAAGTGGTGAAGCGAGTCGGCGTGAACCATGGACCGGTTCACGGCATCATCGCCCATTCCATGGGTAGCGTTGCGGCAGCACGTGCGATCAGTCGCGGTCTGGACGTCAGGAACCTGGTGATGCTGGCCCCGCCCTCCGACCTGCAAACCGTTGTCCATGGGCTGGGCAGGCGCCTGAAGCTTCCTGCCAACGTACTGCAGGTTCACAAGCGCCTGATCGAGGAGCGCTTCGGCACCGACGTTTGGTCGGAGCTGTCGCTGGTTCGACTCGCCGGGCAACTCACCCAGCGTGGTTTGGTCGTCATCGACAGCGACGACCGCGACGTACCGCCGGCCCAAAGCCACGAGGTGCATCTCGCCTGGCCGGGCGGCCATGTGCTCCATACCCGGGGCCTGGGGCATCACCGGATGTTATGGAATCCTGACGTGGTGAAAGCGGTGATCGGTGCAGTCGCCTCACCGGCTTGAGGACTGCAGGTAGGCAAGGGCTTAAAGGGGAAGTCTCAAAGAAGCGATGCGGTGTCTCAGGCGGATACCTCCTTCAGGACTCGCTCCAGCATAGGGTCCTTGCCGTCTTCCCGCCCCCTGCGCCCCAGGAACGGCAGGCGTATGTGCGGGGGAATGCCCGTATCTTCGTAGACCTGGCCGTCGAACGCTTCATAAACCTCGTTGGAGAGGGTGAAGTGCCAGCCGTTGGGCAGGTGGCGCTCCAGCGTGTCGGAGAGGATACCGTGGGTCGGGTCACCGATGAGGGTCAGACCTGGGCGCTGCAACAGTGACAGCACGAAGATTTCAGCAGCACTGGCGGTGAGTTCACTGGTCAGCAGATAGAGGTTACCGCGATAGCTGCCGGAGCCCGCTGGGTCGACATAGACCGGTTGCTTGCCGGTAAAGCCAGTGACCTTGCGGGCATACTTGCTGAAGGCCAGACGCTTGCGATCGAGCAGGTAAGCGGCGATGCGCAGGGCGACACCGTCGTAGCCGCCGCCATTGGTTCGGATATCCACCACCAGGTTGGGTAGCCCACCCAGATCCGCCAGCACCTGCTGCATCACCCGGTCCGTGACCCTGATGTCATCGGCCGGGTGACCGATACGCCCGCACAGGCCGGCCATGGCGCGGATATTGAGATAGCCCGTGGACGGGCCCAGACGCCCCCACTCCATCAACCTGGCCGCCCCGTGCTCGACGCCTTTCATCAGGTATTCTTCGTGGATTACTTCCCGCAGCCAGGCTTTCAGGTCGTCCAGGTAGGTGGCCAGTTCCCGCCCATCGCTGGAGGCTTCCAGTTCCCGTTCCAGCCGGTTATACAGCGAAGGGAGAGCACCGGCACTGAAGTGCCCCCAGGGCGAATGTAGGCGAATATGGCCGTCCCTGAGCGGCCGCAACATCGCCGCCAGGTTGGAAAACAGGGCTTCCCGTGAACTACGACGGTGGACCTTCGGACGAAAGCGCTGATAGCTCTCGTGCCAATCCACGCCCTTGAGGTCGAACAGGGCGTAGTGTTCGTCGAACGTCCGCCAGAAAACCTCGAAATTGAAGACCGGATCCCGGGCCTCATGCATCCGGGTGGCAGCCGCAGTCGGAGGCAGCGCCTTGAGTCGACGAAAATGGATGCGAGCCACCCCGGTGACCCGGTGCGCGCTGAACGTCTGCTCGCCGGGCGACACGCGCAAATCGTCATAGTAGAGCGCCAACTCGTCGAGACTGCCGGTGAATGTCTCCTGGCAGCTGATCGCGGTTTCTTCGAAAAGGGTGTATTCATCCGGCTCGATGAGCAACACCTTGCCATAGCCACGGGAGCGCCAGACGCCCTGAAGCGCCTTGAAATCCGCTATACCGGCGGATTCATCGAGGGATTCGGCCAAGACCATATCGATCGCCCGTCCTCTTGATGACACCCAAACAACCTATTCAGGACACTCGCATGCATGGGCGTGTACGGGGGCAACCGCGATATCCATCACCGCTTCTGCCAGGTGCCATCCGGTTGACAGACGAGCGGACCTATCACTGTGCCCGTGGGGTATGAGCGGCCGTTATAGGTGCAGTCCGCGAGGGTTTCGGCCGCGAAGAACAGGCACGCCAACATGATAAGGCCCCTCACCGTTCACCTTCCTCGGCAGGAATAGCCATGGAAACGAACGCCTCCTCGTTCATCACCGTTTTGACCTGATAACCCAACGGCACAATGTACAGCAGTGCTCGCTGGAGCTGATCGCCCGCCGCGCTGCCATACAGTCTCTCAGCCGTGTTGGTATTGATCATGACGACGTCCTTGGCGGTTTCATCGGCCGGCAATGTGCAGTGGAAGGGCTTCTCTGCATATACCGACACCATCCTCGGAGACTGCTCACCACTGGTGAGCAGCAGATCGTGACCAATGAACCGGTGTTTGCGCGATGAACAGACCGCCGCATCGCTGTCTGAAATCTGCGAGGCGGGCACCCGGGTGACACGCACGGGTATCCCTTCCTGCTGGAAGATCCCTTCCTGCCTGTTGGAGGCTTCCCGCAGACGCACCGCGGCCGGAGAATCATGATCGAGCTCGATAATTTCCAGGGCAGCGCTGAGACTGTGGATGTTCCGATAGGTGTGAAACTGGTGGTCGAACGGGCCTGCGCCATCAACCAGCAGGCCTATGATCTCTTTGGAAAGCTCGTCCTGGGGCGACAACCGACGCAGGTAGTCCACGAACTCGGTGCTGTCGATGCTATAGAGACCGTAGCGTTCCCTGAGCATGGCCCGCACGATGTCGGCCTGAGCCTGGTCCGCCATCACATCATCGAGGAGTTTGGATAGCTCGTACTCCCGGCCACTGAAATCAAGAACGATGGAATTGCCGCCCTTGGTCTCCACCTTGAACAGGCCCGGGCCGGAACTGCTGAGCATCATGTAGGTAAAAAACGCAGCAAACAGGAGCACCGCCACAACCACAAGGCTCGTGTTGATCTTGGTGCCTTCACTCATGACGACAACCCTCCTTTCGGCACGCGACCGAGCATTCGGAGGATTCCCTGACGGCAAGAGCCGCTATTGCATGAGACATGCTCTAACGAAGGAATCAGCGGCGGTCCGGAGTTGATCCTACAACCACCCGGGCCCTGGTGGCCTATGCCGCAGGGCCCTATTGGTTACTCTAGTTCATCACCTGCAGAACTCAAGCGGCGCATCGGGTGAAGCGTCCTTGAGAAGACACCCAGCCACGTAATCCCGTAGTCGCCCAGCCGCGATATACGCAAACGGGCTTCCAAATCCATTTGCTATCACCACAGGGCCTCTTCCTACGGATTGTCCCACTCCGGCACAGTGTTCTCGCCCTCATCCCGCGTCGCCAAGGGGCCCGAGGCTCTCCTATTCTTCTGCACCCTATAGATCGAAAAACAGGCCGACTACCTTAATATCGTCACCTTCCCCGGACAGATAGAGGTGCCAAAGCACATCCTCCTCCGCCAGTTCATATTTCACTCGCCAGAGCACGAGGTGCTCTTTGACCTTCTCGAATTGGGCGAGGTACTCGATGGAGACGACATCACCCAAAGGCTCCAGACCGACCGCCGCCTCAGCGAACTCCACCTCGGTTAGTTTCCCGTTCACATCGGGTACGAGCTCAACCAATCGGTCGTAATCTGCGTCGGCATGAGCTTCTATTATGCTCTCGATGAATGGCCGGCCAATCCGTTCTGCATTGTCGTCATTTATCTCACCTTTCACGCGCTCTGCTCCTTGCACAATCCATGTCTTATTCAGCTTCCCAGAGGGCATCACCAGTGTCACCTCTCCAGGGACTCCCTCTCCAGTGTGCGCTCTCCAGAGTCTCCAGTGTGGACACCCACCGAAACCATAGCTGCACTCGCCATCTTCTGATACTGTTCATCCATACAGTAATCGAAAGAAGGAACTGCCAATGCCCCGGGCAAGGAAAGCCCAGGTCGCCGTCGAAGCGACCCCCTATTATCACTGCGTCAGCCGCTGTGTCCGCCGCGCCTTTCTCTGTGGCCGGGATCATGTAACAGGTCAGGATTTCTCCCATCGCAGGGCCTGGATTGAAAACCGCCTACTCAAGCTCGCTACCGTCTTTGCCCTGGATATCTGCGCCTACGCCGTGATGAGCAACCATGTCCACGTGGTGCTGCATATCAACCAGGCCGAAGCCGAACAGTGGTCTTTGAGAACGACCGTCGAGCGCTGGCATCAGTTGTTCAAAGGCACGCTCTTCAGCCAACGCTACCTGCGGGGCGAGCCGTTGCGGGACATCGAACAACGCAAACTGGAAGAACAGGCCGAGACCTGGCGGGCCCGACTGCAGGACATCAGCTGGTTTATGCGTTGTCTGAACGAGGACATCGCCCGGCGTGCCAACCTGGAGGATGGCTGTACCGGCCGATTCTGGGAGGGTCGCTTTAAGTCCCAGGCGTTGCTGGATGAGCAGGCCCTGGCCGCCTGCCTGGCATACGTCGATCTGAACCCCGTGCGTGCGGGCATCGCAAAAACGCCGGAGGCCAGCGTGTTCACCTCGGTCAGGGCCCGGGTACGGCAACACCTTCGTGAAGCCCACTCCCAGCCCTTCGGCCTCTTTCCGTTTGCGGGTAATCCGCGAAATGGCATGCCGGCAGGGTTACCCTTCCGTTTGGAGGACTACCTGGAACTGGTGGACTGGACCGGCCGTCAGCTGAGGGACGACAAGAAAGGCCACATTCCCGACGCGTTGCCGCCCATACTCCAACGTCTCGCCATCGATCCTCAGCATTGGCTCTACATGAGTCGGAGTTTTGAGAGCCGCTTCAAAGGTTTGGTCGGTACAGTATTCAGCTTGAAAGCTGCCTGCCAACAGCTGGGTTACCGACGAACCGTTGGCCTGGGTAATTGCCAAGTACTGTTGGGATAGCCCACCTAAACCATACCACCACCGAATCACCCCTGCCCTCCTTGAGTGGCAGCAGCCCTCTATTGTCCGAAATGTCGTATTGCCGGGTTTGCCCTACAGCAGAACGCGATTCGCTAGTAATTTCCTGTCTGATCAAACCCATTTAGGTAGCATCGACGGGATTGATTAGGGCAGTTGCGTGAGTCTGCCGAATCTTGGGTTCATTTTGAGGTGGGTGTCCTATTTAATCAGTTGAGGTGGGTGTCCTATTTACTCAACTAAGGAGGGTGTCCTATTTACTTTTCGACGCGTTGCCGCCCATACTCCAACGTCTCGCCATCGATCCTCAGCATTGGCTCTACATGAGTCGGCGTTTTGAGAGCCGCTTCAAAGGATTGGTTGGTACCGCTTTCAGTCTAAAGACGGCCTGCCAGCAGCTGGGTTACCGACGAACCGTTGGCCTGGGTAGTTGCCAAGTACTGTTGGGATAGCCCACCTAAACCATACCACCACCCGAATCCCCCTCTGCCCTCCTTGAGTGGCAGCAGTCCTCTATTGTCCGAAATGTCGTATTGCCGGGTTTGCCCTACAGCAGAACGCGATTCGCTAATAATTTCCTGTCTGATCAAACCCATTTAGGTAGCATCGACGGTATTGATTAGGGCAGTTGCGTGAGTCTGCCGAATCTTGGGTTCATTTTGAGGTGGGTGTCCTATTTACTTATTGTTAGCTGTGAATTTCATGAACTCATTGCCTCGAGGTGGCTAGTTTTGGCAATTTCCTTGCCGCGCAGCACTACATCTTCAATACAAGACAGAATGAAGTGCTCCTCAATACCCGTTTTAGCATCCATCAGTTCTTTATGCAGAAGTCCAATTTTATTCTTTACTTCTAATGAAATATTCCCATAGTCAGTGAATCTATATAGAAATCTAAGAAGCCCGCAGATCTCAATGGTTTCTTTTCCCTTGGAGTCTAGGGGTATAAAAAAAAGGGAAGATTTTAAAATCTTTATGTGATTTTTGTATTCATCCAGATTCGGGTGGACAAATATATAGTCTTCGCTTTTTGTGGGTAGAGTCTTCCTTGTAGGGTTTTTCAATACGTTTTTATTTGTTTTTGATTGATTGCAATCCTTGCATGCAACGCACAGATTTAATGGGGAAAACATAAATTGCGGATACTGATCCTTTGGAATAATGTGCTCAGTATCCCAAACAGCATTATGATCGACTTCATTGCGTTGACGACAATAAGGGCAAGTATAGTCTTGAGTCAAAATATAGTGATCTTTGATATGTTTTTTAGCTTTTGTCAACTCACTATCATCAGTTTTATCCCAGTAGCTTCCTTTCTTTTCCATAGGTTCTAACGAATTATAGGCATCAATCTTTGCTTTAATATCATCAGAATATTTTACTAAACGCCCAGTCATCAAGAAACTTCCCCCATAACTTCTTCCGCCATATCCATAAGTTTCTTAACAGGATCTGAGTCATTTAGCATATCTTTAAGGAGAAGTATTTTTTTGATGTTTTTAATAATATCAGGATCTAACTCGCCACTTTCACCAAAAGACGACAGCATTGAAATTAGCTCCCGACTAAGGTATTCATTTTTGTACCCAGGGGTTTTAAAAGTATTTGCTAGTTGAAAATCGACTGATTGATTATTGACTAGAGAGCCATGAACTAGCTCTCCATCCTCCATCTTCATTAGGTAACAATTTTCATCTTCCAATTTTGAAACAATTAAAGGTGAGTGAGTTGCGATTATAAAATGACACTGTTTGTAATCTCTAAATGTATTAATTAAAAGCTCAATATATTTTTCTTGCCACTCTGGGTGCAGGCATACTTCTGGCTCGTCAATACATATTAAAGCACCATCAGTTATTTGGCTCGCAATACCTAGAATACTCATTACAACACTTTGTTCGCCAGAGCTTGCATCGCCTATTCTAAAAGCCTCATGACTTTTACTCTTTTCTAGGTTGATATTTCTCAATCTTGCCAAGCCACTCTCTATGAGGAAAACAAGGTCATCCTGAATGGTTATAGAGTCTGCTGATAAAAACACTCCGTCTCTCATAAGAACAACTTCAAGCCTTGGCTTGTTAATTGAAAAATCCAACCTTTTATATATATCTAAAAAACGCTCAATTTTTTCAATAGACAACTCATTGTTGTCAGAATAGAACGATCGAAATCTACTCCTCCTTATAGGATTTGATCTTTCATTGTCAGCAAGGAATTCATCTATAAAATGCCCAACTGGGTTGTTCGAGTTAAATAATTCTCTAACCTTAATTATAGGTATGTCGAAGTGATACCTAGCAGTAAGAATTGGCGAATAACCTAGATACTCCAAAACGTCACAAATCCTTTCAGGTCTACTGATGTCCTCTTGGGCAGAAGTTATTAGAGATAGGAATATTTTTGCCATATAAGCCATTCCTAAATCGGTAGCTCTGAGGCTTCTAAGACCAAGGTAACTATAGTCATCATGAATGTTGTCGTGCAGATCTATTGGGAACTTATCAAAGGGACTAGTAGATACCGCAATAATTTTTGTTGGCTCTGAATATGCTGTTAATCGTCCAGATCTTTCACTTAGCAGGTCTTTCCTGTTTGTATAAATACCACCTCTATTGCTTCTGCCGACAAACTCTTCGATTATTGACTTCAGTAGTCTGCTTTTGCCAGTTCCATTTTTTCCGACAATGACAGTAAATATGTTTTCCAATTGTGGACTAGGCCCATCTGAAAAAGTAAATGTTTTGTTTTTATAGTGGTATTGATATAGCAAAATACATTCCTCTATATTCCTAACGCTATGAAAGTTGGATGCTGAATAATTGTAAATCTAACGCCAGCGTAACGGGCCGGTTTGGAGCGGCAGCGGAAAACCGGTCCCGTTGACGCATTGGTTAGCTGAGTCCAGATGGCCAGCGTTCATTGCTCCCACCAGAACCTTCTTGTCTCGAGAGAGATAGCTTTTAAGCTCGAAATCACATTCTCCAAGCAATCAACCATCAAGCCATAATCAATGTCTGGAAGCCTTTCTCCCTGCCACTTGGCATCGAAGGAAATTGGTTGGTGCGTAATGTTGTGGACAATCTCACTCCTTACCTTCGAATACGCAATGTTGCCGAGACTTCCTTTGTGGCAATGATTTTCAAACCACTCTCTTTGTTTCGAGTTGCGAAAAAGGTGTGAAACAGCCTCGATCACAAAACCCTCTTCTCTCAATTCATACCCTATTTCGCTCAATGCAATCGTGTAGTCCTGCATGTCAGGGTCGAACAATTTGGGAAGGTAAGAAAGCAAGCCAATCGGGTGAATTTTATCCCAAAAGCCATATCCGCTATGCTCAGCTAAGACTTTTGTGAAAGCAGCAGACTTTGAATAGTTCGGTATCGCTTTTCGTGGCGGATCGGTGTACTCCACTTCTTGATATTGCCTTGCTCCAAGAGCTTCGAGGTGGCAACAACACAGCATCAAAGCTTCCTCTTCTGAGATCTCCGATATAGCTCGGATCGTCTCAAGCTTCGATTCGAGATGCTTGAAGTACGCCTCTATCAAACTATGTCTTGCATCCATGCGCTTTCACCTTCAGCTAACGAGGCTGTAGAAAAACCCAATTCTGAGTCGTTTCCACCCGCTGTTTCAGTTGTTCTTTTGTTTACCCGCCATTGGCGGATGCGTTGTTTTATTTCCGACAATAGCCGCGCACTCCAAGTTTTTTGCCGCTTAGTCAGCTATAGCGCATTCAGCGGCGCTATAGCATGGCTCTCCCACCTGCCCTTCGGTCAGGCTGCCAACTGCCCGTAATTGGCCAACTTCTCAATATTATGAACCAGACAGTAAAGCTGCCACTGGCCTTGCACTTTCCGTTTACCCCGCAGACTGAAGCGGTTCAGCCGTTTGGTGGTGCCGATATTGCCGAACACCGGCTCCACCACCGACATTCGATGGCTGTAAATTTCTTTGCCTTGGGGGCTATCCACCCGGTGCTTCATCCAGTCGGTGTAGTTCGGTCGGCGCTGGGTCTCGATGGTGAACGAGACCTGTCTTCCTTTGCCTTTCCGATCGTTGGCCGCCTCCGGGTTCTGCATGCAGCGGTGCTTCTTCGGGCAGTGTCGGCACTGCAGTAAACGGCCCTGGAAGTAGGTTCGGCGCTGGCCGTTCTGATCGACCTTGGTTCCGTGGTATTGGAGGGATTCGCCGGCGGGACAGATACAGGTGAGGTCCACCGGGTCGAACTGGAATTCGCTCGCGGGGATGGTCTTCTTCCACCCTGTGGCCGGTCGGTCTTGATGGCGCTTGCCGTACTTGGCTTTCTGGTGCTGGAACTTCGGGTCCCGGCTGCGGAACTGGTTGTCCGGGATATAGCCGTTGATCTGACGCTCATGCAGGTACTGCATATTGGCTTCGTTGGCGAAGCCGGTATCGGCGGTGATGACCGTACCGTGTTGATAGATGCTGTCGGCAATACCCAGCTTCTTATAGCGAGCTTCGACGGTTTCCAGGACCGGTTGCAGCGTGTGATGCTCCTGGCCTTCGCCGAAGGCCTGGGCGTCGATGATGACCTGGTGTTTCTTATCCACCGTGGCGACACCATTGTAGCCCTGGATCGTGCCCTTGCCCGTGGTCATCTTGGCACTCTCCTTATCGGTCAGGTTGCTCTTCACTTCCTTGTTCCGCTTCCCCCGGCCCCTCCGTGGGCGGTTCGTCTTTAGGAAGCGGTCCACTTTGGTCATGGCCTCATCCAGCGAGAGAATGGTTTTGGCCCGGCGGATATCCCGGTCCAGTTCGGCTTCGGTCTCCGCTTCGTCCCGCGCGTAGTGTTCACGCAGGTGGTGGCGGATCAGGCGCCGCAGCTTCTCCCGCTTCTCGCCGAGCTCCTTGAAGGTGCCGGACCACTCCTTGCTGGCGTTGGAGGACATCTTGCAACCGTCGATGGCAAAGAGTTCGTTGCCCAACAGGCCCTGCTCGTGACACACCAGCAGCACTTGCTCGAACAAATCCTCGATCTCATCGGCATGGCCGCTGACGAACTTTGCCAGTGTGGTGAAGTGCGGCACCGTATCGCAGGACAGTGCCTTGAAGATGATGTTGGTCTCGCAGCACCACTGCATCTCGCGGCTGGAGGTGATGCCCTTGGAGTAGGCGAACAGGATGATCTTCAGCAGGATGGCGGGATCGTAGGCCAGCCGACCGGTGTCTTCGTTGCGGTACTTGGGGTGAAACACCGATAGGTCCAGCCTGTGTTCGATCAGGTAGTGGATCGCATGTTCGAAGGTGCCGGGCTGGAGCTGATCCTGGTAGTTGATAACGACCATCGCGTCCTGGTCGTAGTTGTAGTGCTTGAAGCGGGGCATGAAAGACGGTCCTTGTCGGCCAGCGATGACTCGATGCTACCAAAGCACGAGCGGCGATTCCGGGACTTTTTCTACAGCCTCAACGCCCTGGCTTTGCGGCGTGCCGGAGCGCCAGCGCAGGTGCGTCCGCCAACAGCCAATTGTTAAATATTTTCAGATCTATACCTCGGGTTAGCCTTATACTCTCCTGTTAATTCGCCATGTTCATCTACCTTCCAGCCTCCCTTTATCCCTTCTGGAGGCACGAGGCCATCAGGATCATATCTGGCATCTATTTCATAAACCCAACCATTAGGCTGCTTTTTTGCCTCTTCTATCAGGCTGGCTGGATATTCGAGCTTGGCCCCCTTTTTCTTGCGGAAGAAAAACCCCATCGCAGTTCCTGTACTTATTTCGGTGAAGTCAATTGAAAACCAAACGATCGTCGATATTTAACAGCCAATTATACGAACGCGTTCGTATAACACCCATTCGTATAACTCCAAAGAAAACGCCCTCAGAAGCAACCAACTTAACCTTTAAAAACAAAGCTTTAATAGCGCCCAACCGATACGCAGCCGGAGTTATACGTCCCTCCTGTGCCCTCACGGCCCGTCAATCTAAAACGTATAACTCCACACCGGGTATGTCCACTTTCCAAACGTATCAAATGGTTACGCCACTCTTTCACGGAATTTCCCGAGTTTTGCGAACGCGTTCGTATAACTCCGCTCTACACAGGACCTTGACATCTGTCGCCACCGGAATACTGTATATATAAACAGTATCATCAGATGTTTTTGGATATGGATATCCCCACCCCGGTCCCCGCACGACCGACGCGTTTTCTCGACCAGCTCCGCACCTTCATTCGGCTACGCGGCCTCGCCTACAAGACCGAACAGACCTATGTGTTCTGGATCAAAAGGTTCATTCGGTTCCATGGCCGTATACACCCCAGCGAGATGGGAACTGTAGAGGTGGAAAACTTTCTTTCCCATCTTGTATTACAGAACAACGCAAGCGTTGCCACTCAGCGCGTCGCGCTGAATACGCTGGTCTTCCTGTACTTGGAATTATGGGTAAACGGGGCAGGAATCTGATGGATATGGGAGGTTGAGGGGGTTTCGAAACTTCTTCGTGCACGATGAGCAAAGCGCCATCATGGAACGTAGTCTTCTGAAGGTCGACACCAACGATATTCAACACAGTCCAACGGCTGGCCATTAACAACTGCATACTGCTTCAACCACCCCACCGCTTCGAAACCATTATAGTGCAGCACCTTTTTGGAAGCCTCGTTCAACTCCGTCACCACCGCGGTCAGCCTGCTGATACCAAAGCTACTGGCAATTTGAAGGGCATCACGGACTGCCGTTTTGGCTAAGCCTTGGCCGACAAACTGCTGTCCAACACGATATCCAAGGGATGCGTAGCCCTTATCCAAATCAATCGCGGATAGATTGATTCGCCCAAGGATGTTGTCTGAATTTGAAGTTAACAGGAAAGGGAGCCGACGATTCAGCTCGTATTCAGCGAGGAAATCCGCTATGTGTGCTTGAACACCTTTCTCGCTGTAGAACACCTCTGGCCTTGGACTTATGCTCTGCTCAAACCAGTCGCGGTTTTCCAGCTCGAATTCAAGCAGTTGTTCCGCATCTGAAGCCCGCAGCAGGCGGAGGTTCATGCCACAACCTGCGGCGAAAACCGCCGATCCCACGTCCGTTCCAGCGCCTCAAACAGACTATCGGTCGTCAATGCCAGTAAGCCGATGAGTATGGCGCCTTGCAGGACATAAGCCGTATTCCCATTAACCAACCCCGAAATCACCGGATCGCCCAACGTCCGCGCCCCGATCGTCGAGCCAATGGCGGCGGTAGCAATGTTGATCGTTACGGAGGTCCGGATGCCCGCGAGGATTACCCGCCCCGCCAGCGGCAGTTCCACCTGGAAGAGCACCTGCATGGGCGACATCCCCATACCACGTGCCGCCTCGCGTACGGCGGCATTGATGCCTTCCAGGCCCGCCAGGGTGTTGCGCAGGATGGGGAGCAAGCCATAGAGGATCAGGGCAACGAGGATCGGCGCTTCGCCGAAGCCGAGCACCGGTACCGCCAGGGCGAGCACAGCCACGGGCGGAAAGGTCTGGCCAATGGACGCGATCTGGCTGACCAGGGGCAGGAAATCCCGGCC
Organism: Marinobacter nanhaiticus D15-8W; assembly: GCF_036511935.1. Lineage (NCBI taxonomy): Bacteria > Pseudomonadati > Pseudomonadota > Gammaproteobacteria > Pseudomonadales > Marinobacteraceae > Marinobacter > Marinobacter nanhaiticus. The sequence continues at coordinate 4,255,283 of NZ_AP028878.1, forward strand.
CGAGGGGCGGGTGGCAAAGATGCCGCCGGCCACCGCTGCGATCGTGCCAATGGTGGCGGAGATCAGCACCAGTACGAGGTGGTTCTGTAGCAGGAACAGGAAGCTCTCGCGGTCGTAGATGACGCTCTGCTTGTCGGGCTGAACCCAGCGGAAGAAAGGTTCCAGCGCCGGCATCGCGGCGCTCAAGCCGATCAGCAGTACGGCCAGCAGAAGCGGAGGCAACCAGGTGCGCATCAGGCGCCTCCCTCGATAATGCGCTCACGGGTGATGATGCCTGTTTCTTCGCCGTCACTATTGAACACCGATACCTGAGGCAGGTCCTGCCAGAGCATGACTGAAAGGGCCAGGCGGATACTGTCGTCTTCCTTGAGGCCATCGGCGCCGGGTTCGGAGAGTCTCGGCCGGGCGTGGGGTGTCATGAGCTCGCGGACCGGGCGCAACCCCATGAGTTTGAGGCCGCGATCCTGTTTACCAACCAGGTTTTCGACGAAGTCGGATGCCGGGCGGCGCAGGATATTCTCGGGGGTGTCGTGCTGGATGATCCGGCCCTGGTCCATGACGGCAATGCGAGTGGCCAGCTTCAGGGCTTCGTCGATGTCGTGGGTCACGAAAACCGTCGTCTTGCGCACCTGTTTCTGGATACGCAGCATCTCCAGTTGCAGGTTTTCACGGGTGATCGCATCCAGCGCGCCAAAGGGCTCGTCCATCAGCAGGATATTGGGGTCCGCGGCCAACGCGCGGGCCACACCAACGCGCTGGGCTTGGCCGCCGGAGAGCTGCTGGGGGTACTTGTTGCCGTACGTGGCCGGGTCCAGTTCCAGCAGGGCCAGCAGTTCGTTGACCCGCTCGTCGATGCGTTCCTTTGGCCACTTCAACAATTGCGGAACCAGTGCGATATTGCGCGCGACGGTCCAGTGGGGAAACAGGCCGGTGCCCTGGATAACATAGCCCATATTGAGACGCAGCTTCTGCGGGTCCATGCCGGTAATATCTTCACCATCCACCAGGATCTCGCCGGCGCTGTGGGGCAACAGGCGGTTGATCATGCGCAATGTCGTGGACTTGCCGCAGCCGGAACTGCCCACCAGCACACAGACTTCGCCGGTTTCGATGGTCAGGTCGATCCTGTCCACGGCGACGATATCGCCAAAACGCCGTGTGACATTCTTCAGTTCGATCATCCGGACAGTTCCTTTCCTGTTTCAACGATGGTTAGCTTATTTCAACGATTGTTGGCTTGTTTCAATGAATGCCGTGCCATGGGGCCTCCCTTTTCTCAGGCGGTAGCCGGTGTCGGCTTGAGGGCGGTGGCCAGCATGGAAAACAGGGCGTCGGCCACCAGGGCCAACGCGATCGTGGGTAATGCACCGAGCAACACCAGGTCCATGGCCGCCTGCCCCAACCCCTGGAAGATGAAGCCGCCAAAACCGCCGGCACCGATCAGCGCCGCCACGGCCGTCAATCCGATCGCCTGGATCGTGGTGATGCGCACCCCCTCGATAATCACCGGTAGCGCCAGCGGCAACTTGACCTGGAAGAATAGTTGCCGCTCAGTCATGCCCATGCCGCGACCGGCGTCCACAAGCGACTCCGGTACCTCACTCAGCGCGACGAAGGTGTTACGCACCATGGGCAGCAAGCTGTAGGCGATCAGTGCCAGCATCGCCGGCGCCCAGCCGATCCCGCGAATCCCCATCTCCTGCAGCAGCGGGAAAGCCGCCGATAACGCACTTAGCGGCGCGATCAGCAGGCCAAAGACAGCCAGGCTGGGAATGGTCTGCAGAAAACTCACGATGCCCAGGATCGGGCGTTGCCAGGCAGCACTGCGGATCATCTTCAGGGCCAGCGCGAAGGCCAGACAGGCACTGATCGCCACGGCACCAAAGGCCAGGGCCAGATGCGTCCACAGGGCCTGCGCGAACTTGTCCGGCCGGGCATTGAACTCGCGCACCAGCGACAGGCTTTCCAGACCATCGCTCATCAACAGGGTCAGCCAGCTCCCCGCGATCAGCAGGAGCAGTAATAACTGTATACCCCGTCGCGTCCTGAGGCGCCCGAGAATCTCGATCAGCATCAACGACAGGAAGAAGAGGAGGCTCCAGAAGCCTGGCCCCACGGACGAGCGGGCGTAAGGCGAGCCTTCGGGCAAATGGCGGGTCGCAAACACATCCAGCAGTGCCGGCAGCATCGCCAGAGAGAGCGCAACAACGCCCAGCAACAGGATAAAGCGAATGCGCAACGGCATGATGGAGAGCAGTACGGTCACCACCAGCACCAGCGAAACCACGGCAGCACCCCACCACCCGACGGCCGACAGGAGACCATGGCCGGTGCCCGGCACGATGCGATTGGGCTGGATCGTGCCGAAGTCGAGGATCCAGACCAGCACCAGGGCCAGTAGCCCTAGCGCTGGAATCACACGATTCGGCAGGAGCCGGCTCGAGAACAGCTTGATAGAGGGCAAATCCTCAGTCCTGGGGCAATGAATCCAGATAGTCCCGGGCAACTTTCTCAACCGGTACGCCTTGAACGGCCACCAGGCCATTCAGACGCTGGAGCGTCTCCAGGTCGAGAGATTCGAAGATGGGAGCGAGTATCTCGGGGATCTTCGGATAGGTTTCGAGCACTTCGGCCCGAATGATCGGCGCGGGCTGGTAGACCGGCTGCACGCCCTTGGTGTCTTCCATCACCTTGAGGTCGAGGGCGTTGAGTCCACCATCCGTTCCGTACGTCATGGCACCGTTGACGTCGTTGTTGTTCAGCGCCGCCGCGCGCAGGGTTGCAGCCGTGTTGCCGCCGGAGAGGATCAGCAGCTGGTCGGAGCCAAGCTTGAAGCCATAAGCCTCCTGGAAGGCGGGCAACGCACTCTCGGATTCGACGAATTCGGCACTGGCCGCGAACTTGAAGTCGCCACCTTCATTGATGTACTGCGCCAGGTCTTCGAGGGTCTTGAGATCGTGCTCTTTCGCAAGATCACCGCGTACGGCCATGGCCCAGGTGTTGTTGGCATCGGCCGGCTTCAGCCAGATGATGTTGTGCGCTTCCTTGTCCAGCTTGGCGGCCTCCTCGTAGGCCTTGTCTGCATCCTTCCAGATATCCCGGTCGGCCTGGTCATGGAAAAACGCCGCATTGCCGGTGTATTCCGGATAAAGATCGATCTCGCCGGCCTTGATGGCGTTGCGGATGATATTGGTAGCGCCGAGCTGGAGCCGGTTTTCGGCGGGGATGCCCGCATTTTCCAGGCTCTGGATGATCATCTGGCCCAACACAGCGCCTTCGGTATCGATCTTGGAAGAGACCACTACCGGGTCAGCAGCCATTGCCGGCCCGGTGATCAGCATAACGGTCAGTGCCGCGGCGCGGCGAAAGTGGGAAATAAGGGACACGGCCATTCCTCTTGGTCGTTGACGCATTTTTGCTTGAGGTTATCGAAACGCTCGAAGTGCTAATCGCGTTACGTTCTATCAGTCTATTGGACGCACATGCGAAGGCAAGGCCGAATTCATCTCAGGCAATGCCGTCCTGGCGCGGGTAAGAACCATCAGGCGGGACGTGTTGGAATCAAGAGCTTATCCACACCCAGCTTGTCCGGCTGGAACTGGTTTACCCGGTGATTGGAAGGATAGCCGATGGAGATACCAAACAGCAGCTTGTAACGCTCAGGGATGTCGAAATGCTGGTCCAGGGGCGAACGCCACAACGCCAGGGCCCCCTGGGCACAACTTCCCAATCCGGCATCGGTGGCCGCCAGCATCAGGCTCTGCAGGAACACGCCCGCATCCAATACACTGTACACACCCAAACCTTCATGGACGAAAACGAAGATCGCCACCGGCGCCCCGAAGAAGCGGAAGTTTTCCGCCATCTGTTGATGCCGGGCCTGATAGTCGTGGCGACCAATGCCGAGCAGCTCGTATAGACCACGGCCTGTGGCCACACGGCGGGGCTGGAGATCACGGGGATACTTCAGTACCGGTTTGAAATCGCCGTCGGGCAGTCCGTCACGGGAGAGCCAGGCCCTGGCCTTGGTCAGCATCGGCGCGCGCTGGAGCGCGGCAGCCCGATCGAATCGCCGGGGCAGTTCCGCTCGTAAATCCTCCAGAACTGCGCCTTGTGCAATGGCCAACTGATACGGCTGGGTGTTGGACCAGCTGGGCGCCGTTACCGCCACATCGAGTATTGATCGCAACACCTCATCCTCCACCGGCCGGTCGGCAAAATCGCGCACGCTGTGCCGCCGGGCCATGGCTTCGCGGAATTCCATCTCGTCTCCTCTCGGTCGGTTTGGATCGTAACCTTTATTTCATTGTTATTCGGTGGCCAATTGGCTAACCATAGGTCAAGCGCACAACGGGTATAAACGGATTGGATGGGCCTTATCGTGCCCGCGTCCGCAAGCGCGCGCTATGATCAAAAGTGCCATTCACGCAGGTAGGAAATGCCAGTCGTCTACCCTACTATCGGGTTAGCAAGACAGGTGATAAGCTCGAAAAGAGCAGCTCGACGCAAAACGCCACGTGAGGTTACCGGCGTGTGTCACTGCTCCTCCCCCGAGGGATATTTGGAAACAGAAAACCGCTGGAAAACTGTCTCCAAATATTCTTAGAAACGAAATGAACTCGAAACAAATACGCTTTGTAACTGTCCAAGTTTTTGAGACTGAACTAAGCTGAAATTAGCCTTGATCGAAACCCAAGGCGGTCTGACCGGAATGTGACCACCGGCGGATTCGGGTTCAGACATTCCCACTTTCCATTTACTCATCCATCAACCTGGGACGCCGGTGCGAGGCGACTCTGCGATCTAGATCGGAGAATTTTTAAGTGTAGTTTTTGGCGATAATTATGCGAGCGAGGGGCTTATATGAGCATTCTGCAGCACTTCAAGGATCGGTATGAATCTACTCAGGAGGAGGAATTTTCCCTTGAGGAATACCTGGAGATCTGCAAAAGAGATCCATCCGCTTACGCTACCGCAGCTGAAAGAATGTTGCTGGCTATCGGCGAGCCAGAGAAGATAGACACCTCCCGCGATCCGCGCCTTTCACGCATCTTTTCCAACAAAGTCATCAAACGCTACCCCGAGTTCTCCGAGTTCTACGGTATGGAAGAGGCCGTGGAGAATATCGTCTCCTTCTTCAAGCACGCGGCCCAGGGCCTGGAAGAGAAGAAACAGATCCTCTACCTGCTCGGTCCGGTCGGCGGCGGTAAGTCTTCCCTGGCGGAAAAACTCAAGCAACTGATGCAAAAAGTGCCGTTCTACGCGATCAAGGGATCGCCGGTGAACGAGTCGCCGCTGGGTCTGTTCGATCCCAAGGAGGACGGCCCGATCCTTGAAGAGGAGTTCGGCATCCCCACACGTTATCTCAAGCCGATCATGTCGCCCTGGGCGGTAAAGCGGCTGCATGAATACGGGGGTGATATCAGTCAGTTCCGCGTGGTCAAACGCTACCCATCGGTGTTGGACCAGGTGGGGGTCTCCAAGACCGAGCCCGGCGACGACAATAACCAGGACATCTCTGCCCTGGTGGGCAAGGTCAACATCCGCATGTTGGAGGAATTTTCCCAGGACGACCCGGATGCCTACAGCTTCTCCGGCGGTCTGAGCAAGGCCAACCAGGGGCTGATGGAATTCGTCGAGATGTTCAAGGCGCCGATCAAGGTGCTGCATCCGTTGCTGACCGCGACCCAGGAAGGCAACTACAACACCACCGAAGGGATGGGTTCGGTCCCGTTCGACGGCGTGATTCTCGCCCACTCCAACGAGTCCGAATGGCAGACCTTCCGGAACAACAAGCACAACGAAGCGTTCCTCGACCGCGTCTATATCGTCAAGGTGCCTTACTGCTTGCGCCTCCACGAGGAGGTCGAGATCTACAAGAAGCTGCTGCGGGAAAGTTCGCTGGCCGGAGCGCCCTGCGCACCGGACACCCTCAGCATGCTGTCACAGTTCACGGTGCTCTCGCGACTCAAGGAGCCTGAGAACTCGAGCATTTATTCCAAGATGAAGGTCTACGACGGCCAGAACATCAAGGACACCGATCCCAAGGCCAAGTCGATCCAGGAGTACCGCGATTCCGCCGGCGTGAACGAGGGCATGGACGGCCTGTCCACCCGTTTCGCCTTCAAGATCCTGTCCAAGGTATTCAACTTCGACACGACCGAGATCGCGGCCAACCCGGTGCACCTGCTTTATGTACTGGAAAAGCAGATCGAGCAGGAACAGTTCCCCAACGAAGTGCAGGAACGCTACCTGCGGTTCATCAAGGAATACCTGGCCCCGCACTATGTCGAGTTCATCGGCAAGGAGATCCAGACAGCGTACCTGGAAAGCTACAGCGAGTACGGCCAGAACCTGTTCGACCGCTACGTGACTTACGCCGACTTCTGGATCCAGGACCAGGAATACCGCGACCCGGAAACCGGCGAGATCCTCAACCGCTCCGCCATCAACGACGAGCTGGAGAAGATCGAGAAACCAGCGGGCATCAGCAACCCGAAAGATTTCCGCAACGAAGTGGTCAACTTCGTCCTGCGGGCCCGAGCCAACAACCAGGGCCAGAATCCATCCTGGCTCAGCTACGAAAAACTGCGCGCGGTGATCGAGAAGAAGATGTTCTCCAACACCGAGGACCTGCTCCCGGTCATCTCCTTCAACCCGAAGGCGTCGCAGGAAGACCAGAAGAAACACAAACAGTTCGTCGAAAGGATGGTCGAACGCGGATACACCGAGAAGCAGGTCCGCCTGCTCGCCGAATGGTACCTGCGGGTAAGGAAGTCCCAGTAACAGAGCGGCCGCTGGCTGCCTGAAGACACGCAACAGCGGCCCTTAACCAGGTTAGGAGTCAAGAAGAGACTCAGCGAGGCTCCTTGAAACTGACTCGAGGCAGGGGGCGCACCTGGATGCATGGAGTGCAAGGCGCACGGAGCACAGCGCGCGAGGCATACCTACCCGGTAGGTGAGCGCGCGAGCACCGCGCAACGCAGCAATTCATGTATCCAGGGGTGCCTTCCACCCAAAAGCTGGAGAGTGTTATGGGGATGACCCATATCGTCGACCGCCGACTCAACGGCAAGAACAAGAGCGCCGTCAACCGCGAACGCTTCCTGCGGCGCTATCGTCATCACATCAAGAAAGCAGTGGCCGAGGCCGTACAGCGGCGCTCGATCACCGATATCGAGCGGGGCGAGAACGTCAGCATCCCCTCGCGGGATATTGAGGAGCCGATCTTCCATCATGGCCGGGGCGGCAATCGCGAGATGGTGCACCCGGGCAACAAGGAATTCGTCACCGGAGATACCTTACCCAAACCCCAGGGCGGCGGTGGCGGCCAGGGTCAGGGGCAGGCCAGTCCCGATGGCGAGGGGATGGATGAGTTTGCCTTCCAGATCACCCAGGACGAATTCCTCGATTTCCTGTTCGACGACCTGGAGCTGCCCAACCTCGCCCGCAAGAAACTCAAGGATACCGAAGCATTCAAGTACGAGCGCGCTGGCTTCTCTTCCCAGGGTATCCCTGCAAAGCTCGACGTGGTCCGCTCCCTGCGCGGCGCCCATGCCCGCCGTCTCGGCCTGGGGGGTGCCCGCAAGAAGAAGCTGCGTGAGCTGGAAGCCCAGCTGGCCGAGCTGAAGGCCAAGCCAACAGAGCCTGATCCCGCGTTCAGCCCCCAGGACCAGATCGATGCCCTGGAAGCCGAGATCAAGCGCCTGAAAGGCAACCTCCGCCGCATCCCCTGGATCGACGAGATCGACCTGCGCTACCGCCAGCACATCAAGAAACCGAAGCCCGCCACCAGCGCGGTGATGTTCTGTCTGATGGACGTCTCGGGCTCCATGACACAGGTCCACAAGGATATCGCCAAGCGTTTCTTTATCCTGCTGTACCTGTTCCTGAAGAAGAACTACAAGCGCATCGAGGTGGTATTTATCCGCCACCACACCAGCGCCAAGGAAGTGGACGAGGAAGAGTTCTTCTATTCGCGGGAGACCGGGGGCACCATCGTGTCCAGTGCGCTCAAGCTGATGAAGCAGATCATCGATGCGCGCTACTCGCCGTCCGAGTGGAACATCTACGCCGCCCAGGCGTCGGACGGTGATAACTGGAACGACGACTCGCCCATCTGCAGCAAGATCCTCGCGGACCAGATCCTCCCTCTTGTGCAGTACTACGCTTATGTGGAGATCACGCCGCAGGATCACCAGATGCTCTGGTACGAGTACGAGAAGATCATGGAGAAAGATCCGCACAGCTTCGCCATGCAACAGATCGCGGACCCCGGTGACATCTACCCGGTATTCCGCCAGTTGTTCGAGAGGAAAGCGGCATGACCGGTACTGTCGACAAACCGCCCGTCAAGAACGAACCGATTTCCACCACGTCGGAGTGGACCTTTGAACTGGTTAAACGCTACCAGGAGGAAATCGAGAAGTGTGCCGAGGAGTTCGGCCTGGACACCTACCCCAACCAGATCGAGGTGATCAGCGCCGAACAGATGATGGATGCCTACAGCTCCGTGGGCATGCCGGTGGGCTATAACCACTGGTCCTTCGGCAAGCAGTTCCTCAACACATCGAAGGGCTACAAACGCGGCCAGATGGGACTGGCGTACGAGATCGTGATCAATTCCGATCCCTGTATCGCCTACCTGATGGAGGAGAATACCCTGCCGATGCAGGCGCTGGTCATCGCGCACGCGTCCTACGGGCACAATTCCTTCTTCAAGGGCAATTACCTGTTCCGCACCTGGACGGATGCCAGCGCGATCATCGATTACCTGATCTTCGCGCGTAATTATGTGGCCGAATGCGAAGAGCGCCATGGGCTGGAAGCGGTAGAGGAAATCCTCGACTCCTGCCATGCGCTGATGAACTTCGGTGTCGACCGCTACAAGCGGCCGTCCCCGATTTCAGCGGCTGAGGAACAGCGGCGCCAGAAGGAGCGGGAGGAGTACCTGCAGCGTCAGCTCAATGATCTCTGGCGCACGATTCCCAAGCTGGGCGGCGAAGACGAAGATCCGCAGAAACGGCGCGCGCGTTACCCTTCCGAGCCCCAGGAAAACCTGCTCTACTTCATTGAGAAGAATGCCCCCCTGCTGGAAACCTGGCAGCGCGAGATCATCCGCATCGTGCGCAAGATCGCCCAGTACTTCTACCCGCAGCGCCAGACCCAGGTAATGAACGAAGGATGGGCCAGTTTCTGGCACTACACCCTACTGCACCGGATGTACGAAAAAGGCCTGGTGACCGACGGCTTCATGCTGGAGTTCCTGCAAAGCCACACTGCGGTGATCTACCAGCCGCCGTTCGACAGCCCCTGGTACTCGGGCATCAATCCGTACACGCTGGGTTTCTCGATCTATACCGACCTGCGTCGGATTTGCGAGAACCCGACGGATGAGGACCGGGAATGGTTCCCGGACCTGGTTGGCACCGACTGGGTGGAAACCCTCCACTTTGCCATGCGCAACTTCAAGGACGAGAGCTTTATCCAGCAATTCCTCTCGCCCAAGGTCATGCGTGACCTCAAGCTGTTCGCCATTTCCGATAACGAGGACGAGGACGTCTACCGCATTACCGCGATCCACAACGAGATGGGTTATCGCTCGCTACGGGAAAAGCTGGCGCGCCAGTACAACCTCAGTTACCGCGAACCCAATATCCAGGTCTGGAACGTGGATATCCGCGGCGACCGGTCACTGACCCTGCGGCATGTACCGTCGGACAGCATTCCGCTGGGCGACAGCACCGGAGAGGTCCTGCGCCACGTGCATCGTCTGTGGGGCTTCGATGTGCACCTGGAAAGCGTGGAAGACGGCACCATGGTGGAGGAATTCCATTGTCCACCGCGATCGCTGGATGACGAGGACTGAAGCTGGAAAGGACGTCCTGTCCGGGCTCAGGGCGCACCCTGGGCCACGGGCAGGGAGACTAGCGCGAGTAATCCGCCCTGCTCCGCGCGCCCCAATTCAAACTCGCCACCATACAGCCCCACCAGTTCCGATACGATAGCCAAACCGAGCCCAGACCCCGAGCGCCGTTCGTCCAGCATCCGGCCCCGTTCGAGTGCTTCGACGCGTTGCGCTTCGGTCAAGCCGTCACCATCGTCAGCAACTCTCAGCAAAAGCCGGTCCGCGGCGATCTCACAGTCAAACACGACGGTCGTGCTGGCCCACTTGACTGCGTTCTCCAACAGGTTGCCCACGATTTCCTGCAGGTCCTGGGCATCCATCCGTACCTTGGCATCGGGCAAAGGTTGAGACTGCAGTACCAGATCACGGCGTTCAGCCATACGCCCGATCCCGGTCACGACGGTGCCCAATGCGTCCGCAACGTCTGTCGTGCGCGTCAAGGGCGTAGCTCCGGCAGCCGCGGCTCGGGCCAGGTGATGTCGGACTGCGTCGTCGAGGCGCTGAAGTTCGTTCAGGAGTGGGCGGGCCTGTGCCTCGGGCAAACGTTCGCAGTGGGTCTTGAGTACCGTCACCGGCGTCTTGAGTGCATGGGCCAGGTTGCCGGCCGCAGCTCGTCCGCGTTCGATCAGTTGCTCGTCGCGCTCAAGCACGAGGTTGATCGCTTCGGCCAGCGCTTTTAATTCACTGGGAAAATCGGTATCGAGCCGCTGGCTCTGACCGTTTTCCACCTCTCGCAGGTTGCCGTGGATGCGCCGCAGGGGCGACAGCCCCCAACGGATCTGGATGGCCAGTCCCGCCAGCAACAGCACACCAAGACCCGCCAGCGAGAGCCAGAGCAACCGGCTAAAACGATCGACCTCTGCATCCAGCTCCTCCCGACTGGCAGCGACGCTCAGGTGCAAGGTGGACTGCAGGTTGGAGAGTTTGACGTCGCGTTCGATCACGCGTAGCGGTTCGCCAAGGGGGCCGGGTTGATTGCTCAAGTGCAGACCGGGCTCACCGGATACCGCCAACCGTTGGTCCCATAGGGAACGTGAGGTCAGGCTCAGTTCGCCACCGTCTGACGCCTGCCAGTACCAACCGGAAAAGACCCGCTCAAACTGTGGATCTCCCAGACTGCGCACCATGTGCAACGAACGGCTGTTCGGATCGTATTCAATGCCCGCAATGACGACGTTCAGAAGCGAGCGAAGCCGCTCATCGAAGGCGGAGGAGACCGATTGCTTGAAGTTGTAGCTCAGCAGGATCCCGGCCAGAGGCAGAATCAGTCCGACGAGGACCAGTGCGGCAATCAGCAGCCGCGCGTTGACGGACAAGCGACCTATCGCTGCCGGCATCAGGCGCCGCCCGCATCCAGGATTCGATAGCCCTGGCCGCGAACCGTCTCGATACGATCGCGCCCGAGTTTGCGACGCAAGCGGCCGATCTGCACGTCAATGACGTTCGAATCCGGCTCCTGGTCCCGGTCATAGACGTGCTCGGATAGTTCCGTCCGGCTAACGATGCGCGGTGCAGCATGCATGAGATAACCCAGCAGCCGGGTTTCCTGGGCGGTCAACGACACCGGCAGCCCGGCGAGCGTGACCTGACCGCCGTGCGTGTCATACGACAGGTCACCGAGATTGAGGACCGGATGGGCGTGACCGTAACTACGGCGCACCAGAGCCCGGAGGCGAAAGAGCACCTCCGCGGTTTCAAACGGTTTGGTGACGTAGTCGTCAGCGCCCGCCGCAAAGCCGGCGGCCTTGTCCGACCAACGCTCGCGGGCGGTCAGCACCAGCACCGGGAGATCGATCTGCTCATCCCGCCAGCGGGACAGCCAATGAGTACCGTTGCCATCCGGCAAGCCTAAATCCAATATGACCACGTCATAGCGTTCGGTCTTGAGCAGGAAATCCGCCTCACCACCGGTGCCGACCGGCTCCACCAACAGTCCTGAATCCCTCAGGGCGCTGGCAAGGGCCTCTGCCAGACTCTGGTCGTCCTCAACCAGAAGAACCTTCATTGGCGCTCCATTCCCTTGATGTTTCTTCCCTCGATGCCAATCAGCTCGCCGCTGGCCGCATCCACTTCAAATTCCACGATCTGGCCATCCGGCCCCATCATCTCGATCTCGTAGACCGGCACACCGTCCTCGCGCTCGAACTCGACCTCGACGACCTGGCCAATATATTTCTTTTCCAGCTCGCCCAACACGGAGGGCAGCGACTTGATACGGCCGGCCTGGACTTCCCGGTGCAGGTTACGCCAGTCGTCGTCATCGGCGGCGCAGATAGAGACGCTCCCGAGTATGAGGAGCGTTGCGAGGACCATCGTGACCAGTTGTTGCAACATCAGTCTGATTTTCATCTCACTAGCTTCGCAAATGGCATATGAACGGTACATGAACGAAACGCTCAGCCTGGCGTCAGGCGGACTTCGGTACAACGGAAAACATATCGGGCAAAGGTGAACCGCGTTCCTGCGGCCCTGGACGACGCCCGATGTGTCGTAAACCGTTAAAACAGGCAAAAACGAAGGAGCGAACCATGAACCTGAAACAACTGACGCTGGCAACCGTTACCGCTGCACTGATCGTACCGGCCACCTACGCCGCTGCGCCGACCAGCAAGTTGGACGATGCACTCAAGGCCGGAAGCGAATACGGCTTTACCCATTATCACGAAATCGAATTCGACGATAACCAGGAGTTCGAGATCAAGGGCCAGCTCAAGGACAACTGGATCGCTGACGTGGAGTATGCCGACGATGGCCGTATCTTGCACGAGCAGCGTGAACGACACGCCGACAACGCCACTGGCCTGACCCAATCCCAAATCCGCGAGGCCGCAAAAGCCGCACAGGAAAAAGGCATGGTCCGGATCGAGGAAATCGACCTTCGCGGCAATGATCGCCTGAAGATCGAAGGCGAAGACGATAGCGGCCGCGAACTGGAAATCACCTTTCAGCTGGCCGACATGGCCGTTCTGAAGGTCGACCACGACGACTGACCTGGTCCGGCCCCGCCCCAAGCCCGCCATGTGCGGGCTTTTTTATGGCGGCCTATCCAGTTTGTAACAGTCTCTCTACCCCTCCTGGAACCCGACACCGTCCGACGTTGAGGCCGCTCAGCCAATGCGGTGGCGTGACTTTGCCGGGCTGCGGTGCTTTCATATCCGGATCCCCGGAGCCACCAACTTATCCCGTTCGATCTGTATTGGGAGGACCATGCACTTTCTCAACGGCATCACCATTCTGCTGGTCTACCAACTGGTGGGCGAAGTCACCGTGCGCCTGTTTGGCCTGACCATTCCAGGTCCCGTTCTGGGCATGATCCTGCTGTTCATCACCCTGGTGATCCGCGGCGGTGCAGGTAAAGCGCTCGACAGCGCTACCGGCGCACTGCTTGGCCGTCTATCACTGCTGTTCGTCCCGGCGGGTGTAGGCATGATGGTGTATTTCAGCCGCATCATGAACGAGTGGCTGCCTATTGCCATGGCGCTGGTGCTCAGCACCGTGGTCACCATGGTCGTGACCGCGTTGACCATGGTGGGCGTGCAGCGATTGATGGCCAAGCGGAGCCGCGACGATGGTTGAGACCGACCTGGCCCAGATCTGGGTGTACCTACATACCTCCCCGTTGCTGGGGCTGACGGTGACGTTGCTGACCTATGGCGTCGCCCATCGGCTATACGTCTGGGCCGGCAATAACCCGCTGCTCAATCCGGTCATTACCACGATCGGCATGCTGATCGTCTTCCTGCTGCTGACCGATACCAGCTACGAAGAGTATTTCGAGGGCGGGCAGTTTATCCACTTCCTGCTGGGGCCGGCGACGGTGGCGTTGGCGGTGCCGCTTTACGAGCAACTGCCCCGGTTACGTGCGGTGTGGATTCCGGTGTTGGTAGCTCTGGTTGCAGGCGTGCTTGTCGGGGCGTTAAGTTCGATGGCCATCGCCTGGGTCTTCGGTGCATCGCCGGAAACCATCCTCTCCCTGGCGCCCAAATCCGTTACGGCGCCGGTGGCCATGGGCATTTCCGAGGAAATCGGCGGCCTGCCCTCGCTGACGGCGGTGCTGGTGGTCGTGACCGGTATTATCGGCGCCCTGCTCGGCACGAAGCTGTTCGAATGGTTGCGGATCGACGATGACGGTGTGAAAGGCATCGCTATGGGTGTGTCCGCGCATGGAATTGGAACTGCGCGGGCATTCCAGGTGAGCCCGATGATGGGGGCCTTCTCAGGACTCGCGATGGCGTTGTCTGCGTTTGCCACGGCGGTGTTGTTGCCGGGGATGATTGATCTCGTGCGGGCCGTTTTTCCGGGGTTGTTGTCGTAAAGGTGGTGCGGTTCGGCTTTGCCTCACCAGCACCCTACGCGGGCACAGCTCGACTCACTACATTGCGCAGGATGTGGTGAGCAAAGCGAACCGCATCGCTGTCTAGACCGGCCATACATTATCACGCCCTGAAGTTTCCCCTTTTCAGCTACACTGTCCGACAAAACAACAAAATTAGAAGGACGCCCCGATGACCCTATCCACACACGTCTGCGTGATTGGCGCCGGTCCCAGTGGCATCACTGCTGCCAAGAACTGCCTTGAAGCGGGCCTGCCGGTCACGGTGTTCGAGAAGAACGACAGGATCGGCGGCAATTGGGTCTTCAATGCCGCCACCGGCCATTCCAGCGTCTACGAAAACACCCACATCATCAGCTCGAAGGTCTGGTCCGAATACGAAGACTTTCCCATGCCGCCGGATTACCCGGACTACCCCAATCACCGCCAGCTCCAAGCCTACTTCGACAGCTACGCCGCGCATTTTGGCGTAAAGGAGCATATTCAATTCCGCACCAACGTCGACAAGGTTGCCCGCACAACCGGCGGTGCCTGGGAAGTCACCACCACCGATGCGAATGGGCAGGCCCAACAGCAGATGTTCAGCCACCTGATGGTCTGCAACGGCCATCACTGGAATCCAAAGTATCCCGACTACCCGGGCCACTTCGATGGCACCTTCATGCACTCCCACGACTTCAAGGGCGTGGACGATAGCTGGCGCGGCAAGCGGGTGCTGGTGATCGGGGCAGGCAATTCCGCCTGCGACGTGGCCGTGGAAACCGCGCGCCTGGCGGACACGGTCTGCCTGAGCATGCGCAGCCCACAGTGGTTCCTGCCCAAGTTCATGTTCGGCATGCCTTCGGATGTGCTCGGGGCCAAGAACCCCTGGATTCCCGCACGGGTCCGGCAATGGATATTCACCGGGCTACTGAAACTGCTGCAGGGAGATTACGAGAAGAAGTACGGTTTGCCCAAACCAAAAACGCCTGTCCTGAGCCATCACCCGACGATCAATTCGGACCTGCTGGACTTTATCCGCCACGGCCGGATCAAGCCGCGCCCGGCCATAAAGTCGTTCGACGGCAATACCGTGGAATTCGTGGACGGGCGCAAGGAGGCGTTCGACACCATCGTCGCCTGCACCGGCTTCTGGATTTCCTTCCCGTTCTTCGAGCAGTCCTTTATCGATTTCAGCCGGGCCGAGCGTGTGCCGCTCTACCACAAGATGATGCATGCAGAGTACGACAACCTGTATTTCATTGGCCTATTTCAGCCTCTGGGCTGTATCTGGCCCTTAGCGGACTATCAGGCCAAACTGGCTTGCCAGGAGATCCTTGGGCACTGGCAGCGACCGGCGGACATGCACGGGGTGATCATGGACGAGATCAGCCACCCGCACTTGCGGTTCGAAAAGGGCGGGCGGCATTCGACGGAAGTGGATTACCACCTCTTCCGACAGGAACTGAAAGAGGAACTGCTGCAGGCAGGGATCGATATCGGTCGGGCGCCGGAAGGCAGCCGTTACAAGCATTTCCATCAGGCGGCGGTTTAACTTGGCATGTGATACTACGAGCCGACCATAGAGAGAATGTGATTCCACTGGCTTTCGGTAACCGGCATTACCGACAGCCGGGCGCCTTTCTTTACCAGCGGCAGATCGGCCAGTGCCGATTCTTCCTTTAACCGCTGTAACGGGATCACATCGTCGAACTTGCGCTCGAAGACCATATCCACCGCCTTCCACCGCGGCTTTTCCGGCGAGCTCTTGGCATCGAAATAGGGGGACTGTTCGTCAAACTGCGTGGGATCCGGATAGGCGGCCCGCACAACACGGATAACACCCGCGATGCCGATCAGCTTGCAGCTGGAATGGTACATGAAGACGCGATCGCCCTCGTCCATCTCCGCCAGGAAATTACGGGCCTGGTAGTTTCGCACGCCATCCCAGGCAATGGGTTCATCCGGCGCCCGGGCAAAGTCGTCGATGCCGCATTCGTCGGGTTCACTCTTGACCAGCCAGTACGCCATAAAACAGCTCCGGAGTCGTTGATCGATTCAAACCATGCCGTAGGCGCGTTCAACCCGCGCGATCCGCACCGAGTACTCGGAATACCAGACATCCTGGCCGCGACGTTGGGCGACGAGATGTTGCGCATGCTGTTTCCAGCTGCGGATGGAGTCCAGGTCTCGCCAATAGGACACCGTGATACCCACGTCCTCACGTGCCGACTCTACGCCGAGGAAGCCTGGTTGCTCAGAAGCCAGCTCCACCATACGTTGAGCCATGGCGCCGTAGCCATGGTCGCCTTCGGTCCTCAGGGAAGTAAAGATGACCGCATAGTAGGGCGGCTCCGGGGTTTCGGCGATCAGGGGTAATGCTTCAGCCATTTTCAGTCCAGTCGAATTCCATCTGTCGTGCGGTCTTGACGGCCAATTCCCGGTTGGCGAGACGCTCCACCAGATGCAGGCTCATATCGATGCCCGCAGAGATTCCGCCGGAGGTGACCACGTTACCCTGGTCGATCCAGCGCCGGCCTGGCAGGACCTTGATCGCAGGGAAATTGTGGCGCAGGTCTTCAATATCCTCCCAGTGGGTCGTGGCCGTGCGACCGTTCAGCAGGCCAGCTGCGGCCAACAGGAAGGCGCCGGTACAGACCGACGCCACCAAGGGGATATCCTCGCCGCATTGCTCGATCCAGCGGATCACGGGGGGCTTTTCCAGTTCTTCGGCAACCACGCCACCCGGGACGATCAGCAGGTCGATGTCCGGATGTTCGGCAAGGGTATGGTCAGCCTGGATCCGCAACCCGGCGCGGGTCGTCACCAGTCCCTCATGTTGGGAAATGGTCATTACGGAGAAGGGTTCCGGCCCCACCGGTTGACGTTTCCGGTGCACACGGGAGGCCGTGGTAAAGACCTCATAGGGTCCGGCAAAATCCAGGACCTCTACATCATCGAAGACAAAAATACCTACGATCGTCGTCACTCAATCCGCCCTCCGGATAAGCCCGCTTCTCTGATGACGATACCCGCCCCGCAGACCGCGTACCAGATGCCCGGCAACAAAAATGTCCGCTATTTTGGCTGTTGGATAGAGGCGGGTCTTGCACAGGGCTAAACCGGCTACCTTGACAGCAAAGCGCTTCACCGTCTTAACTCAAATAACGCGAGGGCAAGGATATTGATGGCTGCCCCTCGCCTATTTCTCCAATAACAAGAACAACCTGGGCGCTTCGATCGGCCCGGGGTCAGACATGGAATCGCAACCCGTGAGTGACGCAGCCAAGGCGAGCCGGTGTATCCTGGAAACCCGAGGTCTGACCAAGGACTTCAAGGGGTTCACCGCTGTAAAGGATATCAACCTCAAGGTCAACGAAGGCACGATTCATGCCCTGATCGGCCCCAATGGCGCCGGCAAGACGACCTTTTTCAACCTGCTGACCAAGTTCCTGACCCCCAGTGCCGGCACGATCCACTTCGATGGCCATGACATCACCCACCGGCGCCCTGCGGATATTGCCCAACGCGGCGTGATCCGCTCGTTCCAGATTTCCGCCGTATTCCCCCATCTCAGCGCCCGCGAGAATGTGCGCATCGCGCTGCAACGCCAGTTGGGGGTCTCCTACCAGTTCTGGCGGCCCATCAAGATGCTGGACCAGCTCAATGATAAAGCCGATGCCCTGTTGCAGGAGGTTGGCCTGAAAGAGTTTGCGGAGACTAAAGCGGTGGAGTTGGCGTATGGCCGCAAACGGGCCCTGGAAATCGCCACCACCATCGCACTTGAACCCAAGCTGATGCTGCTGGACGAACCGACCCAAGGCATGAGCGCGGAAGACGTGGGTACCGTTACCGATCTGATCGGCCGTGTGGTTAAAGGCCGCACCATTGTGATGGTGGAGCATAACCTCAATGTGGTGTCTTCCCTGGCGGACCGGATCACCGTCCTCAATCGTGGCGAAATCGTGGCCGAGGGCGATTACGAAGCCGTCTCGACCAACCCGCAGGTGATGGAAGCCTATATGGGGACCGCCCATGCCGACTGATGATCGGGCCGAGATGCTGAAGATCGAGAACCTTCATGCCTGGTACGGCGAGTCCCACATCCTGCACGGCATGAACCTGACGGTGCATGAAGGCGAGGTGATCACCCTGCTCGGGCGCAACGGCTCGGGTCGTACCACTACACTCAAGGCCATTCTCGGACTGGTCGGCAAGCGCGAAGGCTCGATCAAGTTGCATGACCAGGAGACGATCAAGCTGCCCACACACCGTATCGCCCATGTGGGGCGCCTGGGTTACTGCCCGGAGGAGCGCGGCATCTTTGCCAGTCTGAACGTGGACGAGAACCTGGCCTTACCGCCGACACTGGCGGAGGGCGGCCTGTCCGTCGACGAAATCTACGGCATGTTCCCCAACCTGAAAGAGCGCCGCGCAAGCCAGGGCTCGAAACTCTCCGGCGGCGAACAGCAGATGCTGGCCATCGCCCGCATCCTGCGTACCGGTGCCAAGCTGTTGCTGCTGGACGAGATCACCGAGGGCCTGGCGCCAGTCATCCTGCGCTCCCTGGACAAGGTGATCCGCCAACTGCGGGAGCAGGGTTTCACCATCGTACTGGTGGAACAGAATTTCCATTTTGCCGCGCCCCTGGCGGACCGGCATTACGTGATCGAGCACGGCCGGGTGGTCGAGCAGATCGACGCAGAGGTACTGGAAGAAAAACGGGAGCAGTTGAACAGGCACCTGAGTGTTTGATGAAACCGGTGTTTGACGAAACAGGTGTTTGACGGAACGAGTGTCTGAACGAAGGGACGCAACCGTCCTCCATACGGGACTGGCCAGCACTCGAAAACAAACAAGAAAAGCGACGAGGGCAAGGACTATGTTCAGTAAAAATGCCAAGTTCACGACCACTACCAGTCTCACCCCGGAAAAAACGTCCAACCAACGTAATCTCGTGAAAGGATTGGTGACGGCTATAGGCCTCGCATTGGTAACCGGGCCGCTAAGCGCCCAGGAGGGCCTGTCCGATGACAAGGTCCGAATCGGCGTTCTCAGTGATATGTCCGGGGTCTATAAGGCGCTTGAAGGTCCCGGCGCCGTGGTCGCCGCCCAGATGGCGGTGGAGGACTTCGGCGGCAAGATCATGGACAAGCCCATCGAGATCGTCTCCGCCGACCACCAGAACAAGCCGGATATCGGCGCCAGCACCGCGCGGGAGTGGATCGACGCCGACCAGGTGGACATGATCACCGCGCTGGACAACTCCTCGGTGGCGCTGGCGGTACAGGGCCTGGCCTCTGACAAGAAAGTGATCACCATGAATACCGGGGCGGGCACCACGGCATTGACCGAGGAACAGTGTACGCCCTACGGCATCCACTACGTCTACGATACCCACGCGCTGCCGGTGGGCACCGCGACCGCCATGGTCAAGAACGGCGGCGAGTCCTGGTTCTTCATCACTGCGGACTACGCGTTCGGTCATTCGCTGCAACAGAACACGGCGGATGTGGTGAAAGAGCTGGACGGTGAAGTGGTCGGCAACGTCAATGCACCGCTGGGCACGACCGACTTCTCCTCGTATCTGTTGCAGGCGCAATCGTCCGGCGCCGACGTCATCGGCCTGGCCAACGCCGGACAGGATACGGTGAATGCCATCAAGCAGGCCAACCAGTTCCGCATCGTGCAGAGCGGCCAGAAGCTGGCGGGGATGCTGGTCTTCATCACCGACGTGAAGAGCATGGGACTGGATATTGCCCAAGGCCTCCAGTTCACCACGGCCTTCGTCTGGAACCAGGACGAGGAAAAGCAGGAGTGGTCACAGCGGTTCTATGATCGTCACGGCGCCATGCCCACCATGGTTCAGGCCGGCGTCTATTCCGCCGTCACCAACTACCTCAAGGCCATCGAAGAGGTAGGTACTGACGACTCCGATGCCGTACGCAAGCAACTGGGCGAGATGAAGCTGAACGACATGTTCGTCAAGGACGGCGAGATCCTCGCCAACGGTCTGATGCTGCACGACATGTACCTGGTGGAAGTCAAGAAGCCCGACGAGTCCGGCGATGATTGGGACCTGCTGCGGGTGGTTTCGACCATCCCGGCGGAAGATGCCTACATCCCGCTGTCGGAAACCCAGTGTCCGCTGGTCAATAAGTAATCTAACCTGAGGGGCGGTCTTGCGGCCGCCCCGCTTCCTGTTCCTGAAGGAGAACCCGGTGTGTCGATCCAGGTGATCATGGCCCAGGCATTGCTGGGGCTCAACGTGGGTGTGTTCTACGCCATGCTGAGTCTCGGGCTGGCGGTGATATTCGGGCTGCTCAACATCATCAATTTCGCCCACGGGGCGATGTATATGCTGGGTGCGTTCATTGCCCTGATCGGCTACACCCTGTTGGATCAATGGTTCGGCATCAGCCTGCAGATCGGCTTCTGGGCCTCGCTTATCGTGGCGCCGGCGCTGGTCGGGCTATTGGGCATTATCCTGGAACGCACGATGCTCAAACGGCTCTACGAGCTTGACCACATCTACGGGCTCCTGCTGACCTTCGGCATCACGCTGATCCTCCAGGGCCTGTTCTCGAACTATTTCAACGTCTCCGGTACGCCCTACCCGGGCCAGCCGGAAATCCTGGCCGGCGTGGTCAACCTTGGCTTCATGTATTTCCCCACCTACAGGCTGTTCGCCATCATCTTCTCGCTGGTGGTCTGCTTCGCCACCTGGTATGTAATCGAGCATACCCGTCTGGGCTCGCGGCTGCGTGCCGGCGTGGAGAACCCCAGCCTGACCCAGGCTTTCGGCCTCAACGTGCCGCTGATGATTACCCTGACCTTCGGTTTCGGCTGCGCCCTGGCCGGTCTTGCCGGTGTTCTGGCGGCACCGATCTATTCTGTCAGCCCGCTGATGGGTGCCGACCTGATTATCGTGGTGTTCGCGGTGGTGGTGATCGGTGGCATGGGCTCGATTATGGGCGCCATCGTCACCGGCCTGGTGCTGGGCATGGTGGAGGGGCTAACGAAGGTGATTTACCCACCTGCGGCCAGCACCGTCATTTTCTTCCTCATGGTCCTGGTGCTGCTGTTCCGGCCCGCCGGCCTTTTTGGCAAGGAGAAGTGAGCCTGTCATGATCAATCGCGCCCTCTGGATCATCATGCTGGTGGCCGGCCTGACGGCCCCCTTCTTCGCCTACCCCGTATTCGTCATGGACTTGCTCTGCTTCGCGCTGTTCGCCTGCGCGTTCAACCTGCTGCTGGGCTATGTCGGCCTGCTTTCTTTCGGCCATGCGGCCTTCTTCGGCGGCGCGGCCTATATCGCCGGCCATGTCATCAAAGTCTGGGGGTTCTCGCCGCTGCTGGGCATTCTCACCGGCGCCGCTTTTGCCATGGTTTTGGGCGCGATCTTCGGCTACCTGGCCATCCGGCGCCAGGGTATCTACTTCGCCATGATCACACTGGCGTTGGCGCAGATTATCTACTTTATGGCATTGCAATTGCCCTTCACGGGTGGAGAAAACGGGTTGCAGGGTATCCCCCGTGGCAACCTGCTGGGTTTTATCGACCTCAATAATTCGCTGACGATGTACTACTTCGTCTTCGCCATTTTCCTGGTCGGCTTCTGCATCATCCACCGTACGATCCACTCGCCCTTCGGCGAGGTGCTGCAAGCCATCCGGGAGAACGAAGCCCGGGCCCTGTCGCTGGGTTACGACGTGGACCGGTTCAAGCTCCAGGCCTTCGTGATTTCCGCCACGATGGCAGGTCTGGCAGGAGCGACAAAGGCCGTCGTCTTCCAGTTCGCGGCCCTGACTAGTGCCCACTGGCAAACCTCCGGCGAAGTCATCCTGATGACCCTGGTGGGTGGACTCGGCACCGTGTTCGGCCCGGTGGTCGGCGCCCTATTGGTTGGCTCACTGAGCCACGAACTGGGCTCGTTCGGCTCCTGGGTACAGGTGATCCTGGGGGTGATCTTCGTGGTGTGCGTGCTCACCTTCCGCCGGGGGATCGTCGGCGAACTGGAGCGCCTTACACGCAAACGCTGAAAGGCGCCTGGTTGAGTCCCGACCAGACGCTTGACCCACCTCAAGTCCACGAACCAAATGATCGATCTGTCGTTCAATCCGGGCGTATGATGGCCAATCCCCTGTAAGTTCTCGTACCCCGAGGACACGCGGCGGTACCCAGGGGCAATCCGCACGCCAAGGAGGATCCCATGAAGGTTACCTTTATCGGTCTCGGCATCATGGGCCAGCGCATGGCCCGCAATCTGCTCCCCCATGTCGATCTCACTGTCTGGAATAGGTCGCCCGAGCCAGCGCGCATACTCGGCGAAGCTGGCGCCCAGGTCGCCGATTCTCCGGTCGATGCGGTCAGTGGCGCTGACGTCGTCTTCTCCATGCTGGCCTCGCCGGAGGTCGTGGAAACCCTGGCTTTCGGTGAGGGCGGTTTTCTCAAGGCCATGGCCGAAAACAGCCTGTGGGTGGACTGCTCCACCGTAAACCCGTCATTCTCCCGTCAATCCGCGGCCGAAGCCGGCACCGCAGGTGTCCACTTCATGGACGGCCCTGTGGCCGGTACCCGCCAGCCCGCCGAGGATGGCACCCTGAGTTTCCTGATAGGCGGCAATCAAAAGGATCTGGACCGGGTCAAACCCCTGCTCGAGCATATGGGCAGCAAGATCCTGCATGTGGGCGGTCATGGCCAGGGCACCGCATTCAAGATGCTGGTGAACGCCATGCTGGCGCAGTCCATGGTGGTCTTCTCCGAAACCGCGCTATTGGGGGAAAAACTCGGCTTCGACCGGGAGATGTTGATGGACACCCTCCCTGGCCTTCCGGTCAGCGCACCTTTCCTGCGCGGCAAGGCCGAGCTGATCCGCAATGGGGAGTTCGAGGCCCAGTTCCCGCTCGAATTGATGTATAAGGATCTGCAACTGCTGGATCAGACGGCCTACGAAAAGGGCCACCCACTCTACCTGGCCAACGCGGCCAAGGCCCTGTTCGGCAGCGCGAGCGCCGCCGGGAAGGGGCGAGAGGATTTCGCGGCTATCCACAGTTACCTTGATCCGGGCCAGCGTTAACGCTGGCCCGTTCATCGAGACCACGATTAACCCAGAGCACAATCCCCTATTCCGCTTTCGCCCAATTAATTAGTAAACTACTCATAAATAACCTTACAAAGATACCAGAGCGCCTCTCGGCAGCCATCTGGCTCGCTATCGTTTCCGGAGACACCTTCCATGAACTCAGCCCCACAGGACCCGTCACCCTCACCGATCTCCGGTCGCCGTCGGCTGGTGCGCAGGGCGCTCCTCATTGGAATCCCCCTGGTGGTCGTTATCGTTGCCGGCCTCTATACCGTCTTCAGCGGTCGCTACATCGCCACCGAGAATGCCTATATTCACGCGCCCCTGGTGAACATTGCGCCGGATGTGAGCGGCCGTATCGACCAGGTTCTGGTCGAAGAAAACCAACCCGTCAGTCGTGGCGAACTGCTGCTGCAGATCGACCCATCGCCCTACCGGATCGCTGTCGAACGCGCCGAAGCGCAACTCAACCAGGCCGCAAACAGTATCCGGACACTCAAGGCCAGCTACGCCACGCGTCAGGAGGAGCTGGCTTTGGCGGAGGAGAACGTGAGTTACAGCCAGCGTGAATTCGCCCGTCAGCAGACCCTGGCCAAGCGCAACCTGACCTCCCAGTCCGAACTGGAAAAATACCGCCACGACCTGGCGACGGCCCGGCGCCAGCGGGACACCACCGACCGGGACCTCAAGCGCATCGCCGCCAGCTTGGGCGGCAAGGTCGACCTGCCACTGGAACAACACCCCGATTACCAGGCAGCCCAGGCCAGCATGGCCTCGGCCCGCCTGGACCTGGAACACACACGAATCCGTGCGCCGTTTGCCGGCATTGCCTCCAAAACACCCGATCCGGGAACCTACGCCAGTGCAGGTTCACCGGTCATGAACCTGGTAGGCAATCGCGACCTGTGGATCGAAGCCAATTTCAAGGAAACCGAACTGACGCGGATGCACCCGGGGCAAGCGGTGACGGTGGAAGTCGACACTTACCCCGACCGTGAATTCGCTGGCCATGTGGAAAGCATAGCCCAGGCCACCGGTTCCGAGTTTTCGGTGCTTCCAGCCCAGAACGCCTCCGGTAACTGGGTCAAGGTGGTCCAGCGCATCCCGGTGCGCATCCGCCTCGATGAACCGTCTTCCGAGGCGGCGCTACGGGCGGGCATGAGTACCGAAGTGACCGTCGACACCGGCTACCCCCACAACGACTTTCCGCTTGTAGTCTGGCTGAGGGGGCTGGTGGCTGAAGCTCACGCCGCCGACCAACCCTGATGAGCAGTACTGTCGCAACGGCCCCGGAGTCAGGCTCAAGCAGCTCCAAGCGAGGCTGGATCACCGTATCCATCATGCTCGCCACCATCATGCAGGCGCTGGACACCACCATCGCCAACGTGGCCCTGCCCAACATGAAAGGCAGTATGTCGGCGACCGAGGAACAGATCTCCTGGGTGCTGACCTCCTACATCGTGGCTGCCGCCATCGCCACGCCGCTGACGGGTTTTCTTTCCGCCAAGCTCGGCCGTAAACGGCTGTTCCTGCTTTCGGTCACCGGTTTCACCATCGCCTCCTTACTCTGTGGTATCGCCGCCAACCTTGAGGAAATGGTGCTGTTCCGCCTGCTGCAGGGCGTCTTTGGGGCTGGACTGGTGCCACTCTCCCAGGCGGTGTTGCTGGACACCTATCCCAAGGAGCAACACGGGTCGGCCATGGCCATGTGGGGTGTCGGCGTTATGGTCGGTCCCATCCTCGGGCCGACCCTGGGCGGTTACCTGACCGAGATGATCAACTGGCGCTGGGTGTTCTTCATCAACCTGCCGTTCGGCATCCTGTCGTTGCTGGGCATCCTCTTCTTCGTGCCCGAGACCGAGAAGGAAAAACGCCGCTTCGATCTGTTCGGCTTTGCCCTGCTGGGGTTAGCCATCGGTGCCCTGCAACTCCTTCTGGATAGGGGGCAGAGCCTGGACTGGTTCTCGTCGCTGGAAATCCAGATCGAAGCCTTGATCGCCGGTACGGCGTTGCTGATGTTCCTCGTGCACATGCATACCCACCGGGAGCCATTCCTCGAGCCAGGCCTGTTCCGTGACCGCAACCTGGCGATCGGCCTGATGTTCATCTTCATGGTCGGTATTATCCTGCTGGCGACCCTTGCACTGCTGCCGCCTTTCCTGCAGAACCTGATGAGCTATCCGGTCATCACGACGGGGCTTGTCCTGGCACCGCGGGGGTTGGGCAGTATGGTGGCCATGATGCTGGTGGGTCGTCTGGTAAACCGGGTCGATGTTCGCCTGCTTATATTGACCGGCCTGATCCTGCTGACAATCAGCCTGTTCGAGATGGCCAACTTCAATACCCAGGTATCGTCGTTCACCGTCGGTATGACCGGCATCGTTCAGGGGATGGGGCTGGGTTTCGTCTTCGTGCCGCTGAGCACGATCACCTTTGCGACGCTTGCGCCACACTACAGAACCGAGGCGACCGCCATGTTCAGTCTCATGCGAAATATCGGTAGCTCTATCGGTATATCGATCATGGTGACTCTGGTTGCCCGCAATACCCAGATCAACCACGCCACCCTGGGCGAGTTCATCAATCCTTTTCGACCGGCCTTCGACGCATTCTCGCTACCGGGCGGCATCGAAAAGCAAAGCACCACCGGATTGGCCATGCTCAACCAGATGGTCACTGAGCAGGCAGCAACCATTGGCTACCTGAACGACTTCAGGCTGATGGCCTGGATCACCCTGGCATCGATTCCGTTGCTATTACTTTTCCGCTCGAACAAACGCACGGCAAGCCAGGGCTGACTGAAACCTTCCTCATCCGGGCCGGAATGCGTGTAATCTGGTGAGCCTCGATCACAAACCTGACAAGAGCAACCATGGCTTCAGACCGTAGGAAAGCCCTCAAACTTGCAGTCGATTTCGTCGCGCCCTACCGCAAAGCGGTCGCCGGTGCGTTCGTTGCGCTGGTATTCACAGCCGGGATAACGCTATCGCTGGGCCAAGGTATCCGCTTGTTGGTGGACCAGGGGTTCGTTACCGGGTCGGCAGACCTGCTGAATCGATCGGTGCTGATCTTCTTCGGGCTGATCGTCTGTTTGGCCATGGGTACATTCGTCCGTTTCTATTTGGTCTCCTGGATCGGCGAACGGGTCGTCGCCGATATCCGCAAGCAGGTGTTCAACCATCTGGTGGAGCTGCATCCGGGCTTCTTCGAGACCAACCGTGGGCTGGAAATCCAGTCTCGCCTGACCGCCGATACCACGGTGTTACAGGCGGTGATCGGCTCCACCATTTCCGTCGCCCTGCGCAACCTGTTCATGCTGGTAGGCGGCATCATCCTGTTGTTCATTACCAACCCGAAGCTCACCTCTATCGTCATGCTTGGTGTCCCCCTCGTGGTGGCACCGATCCTGATCTTCGGTCGGCGCGTACGCAGCCTGTCGCGCCAGAGCCAGGACCGTATTGCCGACGTAGGCAGCTACGTGGGCGAGATCCTGGGTCAGATCAAGATCGTGCAGGCCTATAATCACCAGGCACAGGACAAGGCACGCTTCGCGGATGTGGCGGAGCATGCCTTCGATGTAGCCAAACAGCGTGTGACCCAGCGGGCCTGGCTGATTGCCATCGTGATCCTGCTGATACTGGGCGCGGTGGGCATCATGCTTTGGGTCGGCGGCCGGGATGTGCTGGCGGGCAACATCTCAGGCGGTGAGTTGGCCGCCTTCCTGTTCTACAGCCTGATCGTGGGGATGTCGGTGGGCGCGCTGAGTGAGGTCATCGGCGAATTGCAGCGTGCGGCCGGTGCCGCGGCGCGGATCGTAGAGCTACTGCAAACTGAAAACGAGATCACACCGCCGGCGTCCGGCGCTGCCCGGTTACCGGAGCAGGTCGAAGGCCGGATCGATATCGAGAACCTGCGCTTTGCCTATCCGGGCCGGCCCGAGGTCGATGTCATCGACGGTATCGACCTGAATATTCGCGCCGGCGAAACCCTCGCCCTGGTAGGGCCATCCGGGGCGGGCAAATCCACCCTATTCGACCTGCTGCTGCGCTTCTTCGATCCCAAAGGCGGGCGGATACTGATCGACGGCCAACCCATCGACCTGCTCGATCCCAAGGACCTGCGGCGCTGTTATGCCCTGGTCTCCCAAACGCCCTCGCTATTTTACGGCACCGTCTCCGACAACATTCGCTACGGCCGTCCCGAAGCCACTCAGACAGAGGTGGAAACCGCCGCCAAAGTGGCCTATGCACACGATTTTATCTGCGACCTGCCGAACGGCTACCAAACCCGGCTCGGCGACAGCGGCCTGGGACTCTCCGGCGGCCAGCAACAGCGCATCGCCATCGCCCGCGCACTGATCATGGATGCGCCCATCCTGTTACTGGACGAAGCCACCAGCGCCCTCGATGCGCAAAGTGAACACCTGATCCAGCAGGCGCTACCGAAACTCATGGCCAACCGCACCACCCTGGTCATTGCCCATCGCCTCGCCACCATCAAGCACGCCGACCGGATTGCCGTACTGGACAGGGGTCAGTTGCATGGTATCGGACCGCATCACGAATTGATCAGGAAAGATGCGCTTTATGCGCGTTTGGCGGAGTTGCAGTTCAGGGAGCCGGAGAGAGCCTAGCGCCTGAACGCAAGCAATGTGCTAGCCTTCACCTGACTCCACCTCACCCAAAAAAGGACGCTCCCCAAACCATGGCAGGTTCCAGTAAGAAAGTGATCTACGCTGCCCTGGCGGGCAACTTCATGATTGCCTGTACCAAGTTCGTTGCGGCGGTGATCACCGGCAGCTCGGCGATGTTCTCCGAAGGTATTCACTCACTGGTGGATACCGGCAACCAGGTGCTCCTGCTCTACGGTATGAAGCGTGCTGCCCGGCCGGCGGACAAGCGTTTTCCGTTCGGGCATGGCAAGGAGGTCTATTTCTGGAGTTTCGTGGTCGCGATCCTGATTTTTGCCGTGGGTTCAGGTGTTTCAATTTACGAGGGTGTGCGGCACATCCTGCACCCAACCCCGATAGAAGATCCGACAATCAACTATATCGTGTTGGGCCTGGGTATCCTGTTCGAAGGGGCAGCATGGTTCTTCGCGTTCACTGAATTTTCCCGGGCCAAGGGCAAGTGGGGCTATATCGAAGCGGTCCAGCGAGGCAAGGACCCAACGATGTTCGTTGTGCTGTTCGAAGACTCTGCGGCCATGCTGGGCCTCCTGGTCGCCATGGGCGGGATCTACCTGGCGCATACCACGGGCATGTTCTGGCTGGACGGACTGGCGTCGGTGATCATCGGCCTGATCCTGGGCGGTACTGCAATCTGGCTGGCCTATGAGACAAAGGGCCTGCTTATCGGGGAAGCTGCCAACAAAACGGTTATTGCCGGTATCCGTAAAATCGCCACAGAAACACCTCAAGTCGACGAGGTTAACGAACTATTGACCATGCACATGGGCCCGGATTTCATACTGGTCAACCTCAGCGTAAAATTCACGCCCCAGAACTCCGTAGCCGAACTGGAACGAGTGATCGCCGACCTGGACCACCGGATCAAGGCGTCCTATCCTCAAGCCAAGCGGATTTTTGTCGAAGCCGAGTCCCTGAAGGTCCACGCCGCCCAGGGCGCTCATCACTAGGGACATCCGTGTTTTGACCCGCGCGCGCATTCAGCCGCCCCGCCAACCAGCTCTGGGCGTCACGCGACAACGCATGCGTCACGCCGCCTGGCTGGCGCTGCTCTCCATGCTGCTGATTTTCGTGGGGCCGCTCTACTCCAATGGCCAGGCCCTGCTGGAAGCACAGACGGCCTCCAAATCGCTGCCCGGTTTCAATCATCACGCTCCGGCCATGCTTCATGGCGAGGAGTCGTCGACCGCGCCCGATGCCGCCCACCAGCACGCTGGCGACATACCTGCACACCACGCGGAATGTGGATACTGCGTCCTCCTGACCCACGCTTCGGCGTTGGAGCCGGCCGCGCCGCAGCTCATCGAGCCACCGTTCTGGTCGCCGCAACGACCGCTTGCCCTCCAGCAAGCCAGCTACACCTTTCGTCCCTACAGCATCGCTCAGGTACGGGCGCCACCCTCGACCACCGTCTGAATCGAACATCACGCAACCCCTCTCCAACCGCAGCATCGACGGCCTGCGCGTGCGTGCACGGTTAACACCGGCGGTACGCAGGCCTGACTGACTGCGGGTCATTCTGATCAGACAGGTGTTCCATGCCAAACGACTCCGTGTTCACCACACAGGTGAGCAATACCCGAGCTTTATCCGGCAAGCGCGAAAGCGCGAGCTGGTTCTATCCCTTGCTGCTGCGCCTGCATTTCTATATCGGTCTGTTGATAGGTCCGTTCATCTTCATTGCGGCGCTGTCCGGCGGACTCTATGCGATCTCTCCCCAGATCGAGGATCTCGTCTATGCCCCGTCCCTGAACGCCACAACCGAAGGCACACCCCAGCCCCTGGCAGCGCAAATTGCCGCTGCCAGAGAAGTGGTACCCGAACTCAAACTGGCGGCCGTTCGACCGTCGCCTGCGCTGGGCAAGACATCCCGCATCATGTTCGCCGACCCGGCGCTGGAACGGTACGAAAATCGGGCGATCTTCGTCGATCCCGTGACTCTCGACATCACAGGCAACCTGGCTGTCTACGGCACCAGCGGCGCCCTGCCCCTGAGAAGCTGGATCGACCATCTGCACCGCAGCCTGCACCTGGGTGAGTTTGGTCGTCTTTACAGCGAACTCGCCGCCTCATGGCTATGGATCGCAGCACTGGGCGGTTTCACCCTCTGGTTCATCGGCCACCGCAAACGTAAGCAGTCGCCGGCACTGAAATCCGCCGATTCCACACCGTTCGGTAAGCGTCGCCAACGGCACGCGATTCTCGGACTGACACTGCTGCTTGGTTTCCTGTTCCTCTCCGCGACCGGCCTGACCTGGTCGAAGTGGGCCGGCGGCAATATCGCCGATCTTCGCGCGGCTTTGGATTGGGGAACACCCGGCGTGAATACCCAGCTGGAAACGACACCGGACGCTCCGGCAGGCAGTCGATCGGATACCGTGTTCGATGGCGTACTGGCTGCGGCCCGCCAGGCCGGTATCGACGCGGGTATGCTCGAGATCCAGGCGAATCGCGACCCGCAACGGGCCTGGAAGGTGCGTGAGATCGATCGGGGCTGGCCGACGCAGGTGGATTCAGTGGCCGTGGATCCGAATACCTTTGAGGTGGTGGACCAGGCCAATTTCGTCGATTTCCCCATCGCCGCCAAACTCACCCGCTGGGGTATCGATGCGCATATGGGGACGCTATTCGGCTGGCCCAACCAACTGGTCATGCTGGCCCTGGCCCTCGGACTCTGCACGATGATCGTCTGGGGCTACCGGATGTGGTGGACACGCCGGCCGTTGCCGCGCGCCTCTTCAGCGGCGAAGGCGAAGCGCCTGACCACTCACTGGCTGCGCGCGCCGCTACCAGCCAGACTGACCATCGTGGCGATAACCGCTGCACTTGGCTGGGCGTTGCCGGTGATGGGGGTTAGCCTGGCAGCCTTCCTTGTGCTCGATGTGATCCTGATGGCTCGCTACTCGAGCAGGGTGAGTCGGGCATCCGCCTGATTCAACGCTCCTCCGGCTTCTGTCTGGTAGCCGGAGGAGCCCCTGCTATTCAACCACTTGCCGATCGACGAACCGCTCGCCCTGCCCCAAAGAACGACATTACGATCATCCGTGCCCCTTGCATGCACAAAAATCATGCAATAGACTCCGCAAATGTTACCGGTAACATTTACCGTAAAAAACAAAAACCCAGCAGGAGAAAGTCTATGCCCTCGCTCAAGCACCTGGCTGCCGGTGTCCTTTCGGCAACCTTCGCCATCAACGCCGTCGCCACGGATTACACCTTCAAGTTCCAGTCTTCCGACCCATCCGGCGTAAAGAACTTTGCCATTCAGCAGGAATGGGCTGACCGCGTCGAGACCATGACCGGTGGCCGGGTCGATATTGAGATCCTTCCGGTGGGCAGCGTCGTGGCCCATACCGAAACCCTCGGCGCCATGAAGATGGGTGTTCTCGACGGTCACGTGTCCGTCACTGGTTACTTCTCCGGTCAGGATCCCGCCTTCGGACTGATCGGCAACACCGTCGGCGCCTGGTCCAGCCCGGACCAACTGATCGACTACATCTACTATGGCGGCGGCTATGAGCTGATGAACGAGCTCTACAAGCCGTACGGCGTGAAATTCATCGGTGGCGCAGCAACCGGCCTGGAATCCTTTGTCTCCAAGAAGCCGCTGGACGGCGTTGAGGACCTGAAGGGCCTGAAACTGCGCGCTCCGGAAGGCCTGGTGCAGTCCGTCTTCGCCGCCGCCGGCGCCTCACCGGTCAACCTGCCGGGCTCAGAGGTCTACACCGCCCTGAGCAAGGGCGTGATCGATGCGGCCGACTACACCGTGTTCTCCACCAACCAGGAAGCGGGCTTGAATGAAATTGCTCCGAATCCGGTCTATCCCGGCTTCCACTCCCTGCCGTTGCTGGAAATCGCCATGAATCTGAAGGAGTGGAACGAGCTGCCTGAGGACATCCAGGCGATCATGACCGTATCCGCCCGCGACTTCGCGCAGGACATCAGCACCCAGTTGGCCATGGCCGACCAAAAGGCGGTGAAGGAAGCGCGTAACGATCCGGACATCACCATCCACGACTGGTCTTCCGAGGAGCGTCGCAAGTTCCGTTCTATCGCCCGCGACCAATGGAAGCAGTACGCCGAGCAGTCGCCCAACGCCGAGAAAGTCTACAAATCGGTGACGAGCTACCTGGAATCCCAGGGTCTTCTGTAAACGGTCCCTCGGGCCGTTCAATCCTTTACTGACATTTGCCAGCGACCTGTGCGTCATGACGCCCTCATGACCACGGGTCTGGAGTCTCCCTATGTCTGATCACGCTGCCAAACAGGACCAGACGGACCTGTTGCCCGAGGACAACGAGGATATCGGGTCCACCTGGCTCGACCGCGCCATCGTCTGGCTCGGCAAGAAGCTGAGCCTGGTGTTTGCCCTGATCGTCCTCGTCTCCGCCTACGAGATCGTCCGTCGCTATGTCTTCGACTCGCCCACCCTGTGGGTGCATGAAACGGTCACCTTCGCCGGGGCCACGCTGTTCGTGCTGGGCGGAATCTATGCTTTCGCCACCAACCGCCATGTACGAGTGGTGCTGCTCTACGATGCAGCGCCGCCGAAAGTGCGCCGCTGGCTGGATGTCCTGCACCAGCTGCTGGGCCTGGCCTTCTGCAGCATGCTGCTCTACGGCAGCTGGTTCATGGCCAAGGATGCGGTTCGTGCGCCCTGGGGGGCGTGGCGCCTGGAGACCTCCGGTTCGGCCTGGAACCCGCCATTCCCGGCGCTACTCAAGGTCATCATCCTGGTGGCGGTCATCACCCTGACCCTCCAGTTCATCCTGCACCTGATCCGTGACTTGCGCCGTGTCGCCCGTGGAGGAGATGCCTGATGTTTGAACTCGCCTCCCTCGGTATCGGTTACGGCAGCCTGCTTATGCTGGTGCTGCTGATCCTGCTGTTGTTGACCGGCATGCAGCTGGCTTTCGCCACTGGCCTGGTCGCCCTGTTCTTTGCACTCGGCTGGTTTGGGCCGGACGCCCTCGCCATCGTCAGTAGCCGGCTCTATAGCTTCATCGGCAGTTACGTCTTCCTCGCTGTGCCCATGTTCGTATTGATGGCCTCGTTACTCGATCACTCGGGTATCGCCAAGGATCTCTTCGACGCCATGGCCCGTATCGGCCGCAAGCTACGTGGCGGCGTTGCGATCCAGACCCTGATCGTCGCCATTATCCTGGCATCCATGTCAGGCGTTATCGGCGGCGAGACGGTGCTGCTCGGTATTCTCGCCCTGCCGCAAATGTTGCGCCTGGGCTATGACCGGAAACTGGCAATCGGCACCACCTGTGCCGGCGGTGCGCTGGGCACCATGCTGCCTCCGAGTATCGTACTGATCATCTACGGCCTGACCGCCAACGTCTCTATCGGCGAGCTGTTCAAAGGCGCTTTCCTGCCGGCCCTGATCCTCGCATTGCTCTATATGGGCTATGTGCTGGTCCGGGTCTGGCTCAAGCCGGAGATGGCACCGGTACCCTCCGACAGCGACGAGCCGGAACACCCGGCGCCGAACTTCTTCAAGGCGCTGTTCTTCCCCATCCTCTCTGTCGTGGTGGTTCTCGGCAGCATCTACGGCGGTATTGCCTCGGTCACCGAAGCCTCCGCCTTGGGCGTACTGGGGATCGCGATCTCCACCGCGATCCGCGGCGAGCTGAACCTGCCGATGGTGCGCAAAGCCACCATCAGCACCCTGCGCGTGTGCGGCATGATCATCTGGATCGGTATCGGCGCCACCGCACTGGTCGGCGTCTACAACCTGATGGGCGGCATCGATTTCGTACGGGAGATGGTGTTCACCGTCAGCGGCGGCGATGGCCTGATGACCATCCTGTTCATGATGCTGATCCTGCTGGTGCTGGGCATGTTCCTCGACTGGGTGGGCGTGGCGCTACTGACCATGCCGATTTTCGTGCCGATCGTGACGGAACTCGGCTACAGCCCGATCTGGTTCGGCGTGGTGTTCTGCATGAATATGCAGGTGTCCTTCCTGTCACCGCCCTTCGGCCCCGCGGCCTTCTACCTCAAGACGGTCACGCCGCCCGATATTTCCCTGGGAGAGATCTTCCGGTCACTGCTGCCGTTCATCTGTCTGCAGATCGTGGCACTGGCCCTGCTGATCGCCTTCCCGCAACTGGCGCTATGGTGGCAGTGATATGACAGTACGCAAGA
The DNA here is from genome assembly GCF_036511935.1 of Marinobacter nanhaiticus D15-8W. Lineage (NCBI taxonomy): Bacteria > Pseudomonadati > Pseudomonadota > Gammaproteobacteria > Pseudomonadales > Marinobacteraceae > Marinobacter > Marinobacter nanhaiticus. Next base: position 4,289,427 of record NZ_AP028878.1, read on the forward strand.
TTGTGGTGATGGGCGTCTCCGGCAGCGGCAAGAGTCTGGTTGGCGAGCGTCTGGGCGACCTGCTCGACGTGCAGTTCTTCGACGCCGACGACTATCACAGCGAATCCAACGTGCAGAAAATGGCCAACGGCATACCGCTGACCGACGAGGATCGGCGCGACTGGCTGACGGACCTGGCGGACCTGATCCGCCGGGAAGCCGGCCTGGTACTCGCCTGCTCCGCGTTGAAGAAAACCTACCGGGACCAACTGCGGACCGGCGATCCGTCGCTGAAGTTCCTCTACCTCAAGGGGGACTTCGAGACCATCTGGTCACGACACGCCCAGCGGCAGGACCACTACTTCACCGGGCAGGATATGTTGGAGAGCCAGTTCCTTTCCCTAGAAGAACCGGACGCAAACGAGGCTTACATCATCGATATCTCGGCAACGCCCGAAGCGGTTTTGAAGCAATGTATTGCGGCGCTGAGCATTAAGCCGCAAGACGATCTGGATCAGTAGTCTTAACGAGGCCAGCACTCAGTCAGACGGAAGCGTATGGATACCATCGCTGGAGGAGGGGCATGGACGCCCCGGTCGTCATGGCTCGCCAGGGAAGGCGATCCATGAGCAGCGGAAGCGATGGTATCCATCCGCTTCAGACTCGAGAAAAACAGACTAGCGACGAAGCAGGAGTCACAAGAGGTCACTTTCACCCCATAAGCCATGGCTTACCATAGGCAGCGCTGTAAACGTAAGGAATCTAATTACAACAATGCCAAAAAAACGCAGACCCACACTACAGGACATCGCCGACCAGGTCGGTGCCACCAAGATGACTGTTAGCCGCTGCCTGCGCGGTGGCGACAACGTATCGGAGAAGATGCGCAAACGCATTTTCGCGGTGGCAGAAGAACTGGGCTACATCCCCAACCGGGCACCGGATATCCTGTCCAAGGCCACCAGCCGCGCCATCGGCATCCTGCTGCCCTCACTGACCAACCAGGTCTTTGCGGATGTCATCAAGGGCGTCGAAACGGTAACCGAACCCGCCGGCTATCACCTGATGCTCACCCACTATGGCTACAGCCCCGAAGTGGAGGAACGCAGCCTCGCTTCCCTGCTCTCCTACAACGTGGATGGCGTAATCCTTTCGGATAGCCAGCACACGCCGCGCACCCTGCGCATGCTTGAAACGGCGGGCATTCCGACCGTAGAACTGATGGACACCCATCTACCGCCCTTCCAGCAGGCGGTCGGCTTCAACAACGTCAAGGCCGCCTACGACATGGTGAGCGAGATGATTCGCCGCGGTCGCAAGCACGTGGTCTATCTCGCCGTGCGACTGGATGCCCGGACCCTGCAGCGCCAGGAAGGCTATACCCGGGCCATGGAAGAAAACGGACTTAAACCGGTCACCCTTCGCAGCGAGCAGCGTTCGTCATTTTCGGTCGGCGCCACGTTAATGACCCAGATCCTCGAACAGAATCCGCACACCGATGGCATCTTCTGTACCAACGACGATGTCGCGATCGGGGCCTACTTCGAGTGCCAGCGGCGGGGCCTGGCGGTACCGCAGGATATGGCCATCGTCGGTTTCCACGGCCACGATGTGGGCCAGGCCATGACACCCCGGCTGGCCAGCGTGATTACTCCCCGCGAAGCCCTCGGCAAGCGAGCCGCAGAGGAGCTCTTGGCCCGTCTAGACGGCAGGCCTGTCACAGACAAAGTGATCGACCTGGGGTACCAGATCGAGGCTGGAGGTACGCTCTGACCTAACCCCGGGCAATCACCCGGTGATGGCTCGGCCCGGTCTCGCGCAAGGCCTTGAACGTATCCGGCGAGGCGGCGGCCCACCATTCCGCATAGGGTGTGGACTCGGGTTCGTCGATCAGGGCATTGGGTTCGAGAAAGTGGTGAATGCGATCCATGGTAGTCAGCGCATTGGGGCCCTGCCGATGATAGAGATGGTGGGGCCGCAATTCATTGGGATGATCAAGCCCTGCAGCCCCCACCAGTTCCCCCAAACGCTTGAGGGTATTGTGCTGGAAGTGGTAGACCCGCTCGGCCTTGTCATCGATCACCAGGCCGCGCTGGCGACTGGGATTCTGTGTGGCAACGCCAGTCGGACAGGTATCCGTATGACAACGCTTCGTCATCACACAGCCCAGGGAAAACATGAAGGCACGCGCGGCATTGCACCAGTCCGCGCCCAGCGCCAGGTTGTTGGCCATGGAGAAGGCACTGAACACCTTGCCACTGGCACCGATCGAGATATCTTCCCGCAAGCCGGTGCCCACCAGGGCATTGCGCACCATGATCAGACCGTCCCGTAATGGCAGACCCACATTATCCGAGAATTCTTCCGGCGCGGCGCCGGTGCCACCTTCCGCACCGTCGACCACGATGAAATCCGGGCGGATCCCGGTCTCCAGACTGGCTTTGCACACGGCTAACAATTCCCACGGGTGTCCAACACAGAGCTTGAGGCCGACCGGCTTGCCATCCGACAGGTCCCGCAAGCGAGCGACGAACTCCATCAACCCGACCGGCGTATCGAATTCCGGGTGTGAGCCCGGCGAGACGCACTCCTTGCCCACCTCTATCTGCCGTGCCCTGGCGATTTCGGGTGTGACCTTCGCGCCGGGCAAAACGCCGCCATGGCCGGGCTTGGCCCCCTGGCTGAGCTTGATTTCAACCATCTTGACCTGGTCGCTCTGGGCAGTTTCCCGGAAAAGACCGGGGTCGAAGCGCCCGTTCCTGTCGCGGCAGCCGAAGTAGCCGGTGCCCAATTCCCAGACCAGGTCGCCGTTATAGGCACGATGATGCTCGCTGAGCCCACCCTCGCCGGTGTCGTGATAAAACCCGCCCATCTCCGCACCCTTATTCAAAGCACGAATGGCTTTCCCGCTGAGTGACCCGAAGCTCATGGCCGATACGTTCAGCAGCGACGCGTCGTAGGGCTGCTTGCACTGGCCATTGCCAATTCTGGTCCGGAATTTCGTGCCGTCCAGAGTCTTGGCAGCCATGGAATGGGTGGTCAGCTCGTATTCATCACCATAGAAATCGAGGTCAGACCCAAATGGCTGGGAATCCACCGTATTCTTGGCTCGCTCATAGACGATTGAGCGCTGGTGACGATTGAATGGACGCCCGGTGAGGTTGCCCTCGACGATGTACTGGCGCAAGAAGGGGCGCAACTCCTCGGAGATCCAGCGCCCGTGGGCCAGGATGGGGTAGTTGCGCATCAAGGTATGTTTGGCCTGGAACAGGTTCCAGGTGCCGAGCAGGGCCAACGGCGCCAGGATAACCAGGGACCATGCCCAGGCAGAGCCTGCGAACGCAGCTGCCACGCCCGTTGCGGTCAAGGCGACGACCACAGCGAACAGGCCGAAACGGGCAAGGTATTCCTTGGCTCTACCTAACACAGTCTTTTCATCAATCCCCTGTCTAAGTGTCTATCCGACCTGCCGATAGGTCTTAACTGCCGGTCGTGCTCAAAATGACACCACAGGCTACCCGCGGGCCACTGCCGCCATTGGGCTCCGGCTCGTCACTATAGTTGTCCGGGTTGGCGTGGATCACCAGTGACCGGTTTTCCAGATCGCGCATGCGCAAACGCGGCGCGAATACCGGGTGTTCGGCAACCCCCTTTTCGTTGACGAAGAGATTGGGCAAATCTCCCAAATGCCCGTCGCCGTAGGGTCCACCATGGTTTTCCTTAAACCCGGGGTCCAGATGCGAACCGGCGTCGCCAGCGGCCACGGGCTCAGGCTGGGCATCATAGTCCTCGACGCTGCGATCCTCGTCGCAACTCGCATTCTCATGCACATGAAAGCCATGCATGCCGGGCTCCAAACCCTTGATACTGGGTTTGAACAATATACCGTCAGCCATTCCGATGACCCGGATGGTGCCCATTGTTTCTTCGTCTTCGCTCAGGGTCGCTTCCCGAATTTCTATGCGTTTTTCGTTGCCGGTAATCTCGGCCGTCTCGTTCGAGGGCGTCTGTTCCGCTGAAGCCGCCGACGAGACGGCCAGCATTAGCGTTAACGCGGTGTGTTTGGCATCGGCCATGATGTCCTCCCTGTTAAAAAATTAGGTCAGTCCTGACGCTAGGCCGTTAATCGTCCCCGTTGTCGATCACACCACAAGCGACCCGGGCGCCACCGCCACCCAGCGGCTCAGGTTCGCTGGCGTAGTTGTCCCCACCGGCGTGGATCACCAGTGCTCGACCGTCGAGGTCCGAGTATTCCAGGCGCGGCGCCAGTACCGGCAGGGTGGCTTTGCCGGAGTCATCGAAGTAAAGCGTTGGCAAATCCCCCAGATGACCCTCTTCGAATGGGCCATGATGCTCGCCATTTGAGGGATTCAGGTGACCACCGGCACTGGCGGCAGCGGTCATTTCGCCATCCTTTTCGGCAGGTTTGCAGTCGGGGTTCTGGTGCAGGTGAAAACCATGCAGCCCCGTATCCAGACCTTCCAGATCGGGTTCGAAAAGAACGCCCTCTTCATGATCGCGGACGGTAATCGTTCCGATCGACTCGCCAACGCCATCGGCGCTGACCTTGTGCATTTCGATGTCCATACTCTGGGCTTCGAGGTTCAGCGCCTGTGCGGGCCCCCAAGCCAGGAAACCGACGAACGGTAATGCAGACATCAACGAAGTTCGAACCGCAGATCTTTGCGAGAAACGTGGCAGCGGCATGAGAGTCCTCCCCACTCCGTCACCCGGAAGTGAACTGATGAATGTAGTCCCTTGATTCTGATTTAGCACAGCGGCTTCCGCTCTTTCAAATCTATCAGAGCCGCCGATCATCGGGTTTGGTACCAGATGGGACAGCCACACGGCTTTCGCATTGCGTTACGATTTGGTCATCTGACCGCGTTGTTACCGTTCTGGCGCTCAGCCTGGAACCGCACCGGGGCCGGCGGTCTGTCGACCCTGCCAGGCAGCAGAACCGATGTGCAACTGAAACAATATGATGTAACGTCTCATCAACAACAAAAAAACAGCCGCAGCACGGCAAGGAGACAGACCATGATCCTGACCGATCTACTGGAGAATAACGTCGAGCAATTCGGCGAGTACCCTTTCCTGTTTTATCGCGACAAGGCGTTGAGCAACCGCGACCTGCTGGACGCCGCCAACCGGCTGGCCGCAGCCCTCAAGCAACGCGGCATCGGAGCGGGCGACCGGGTGATGGTGTGCATGCCCAACTGTCCCGAGGTATTTATCGCCTACCAGGCGATCATGCGCGCCGGGGCCATCGTGCTGCCAGTGATGTTCGTACTGCACCCGCGGGAAATAGGCTTTATCGCCCGGGCATCCGAGGCAAGCGCGGTGATCACCAGCCAGTTGCTGCTGGGCAATGTTGTCGAGGCGGCTCAGGAGATGGACCAGCCGCCGCTGCTCCTGGTTTCGGGTTTGGAGGATCACCCCGCCGCGTTCGACAAGGTTCCCGTCGAAGACCTGCAAAGCGCCATGGTGGCCGCAACGCCGGACAAACCAGGCATAACGCCCAAGCCCGACGACCTCGCGGTCATTCTCTACACTTCGGGCACCACCGGCCAGCCCAAGGGCGTGATGCTCACCCATCGTAATCTCTACAGCAATGCGGCAGCAGCCGTAACTCTGGCGGAGGAGGAAGAGGGCGAAGACGAGGAGCCCGGCACGACGCTTGGCGTGCTGCCCCTGGCACATATCTACGGCTTTACCATGGCCAACACGTTGTTCATGCGCGGCAGTTCGGTGGTTGTGCTACCCAAGTTCGAAGTGCGAGCGGTCTGCCTGGCGATCCAGGAGCATCGGATCAAACGGTTCAGCGCGGTACCCGCCATGCTCTACGCCCTGATCACGGATCCGGCGACGGCGGACTACGACCTATCGTCATTGGAGTCGGTCGGTTCCGGTTCCGCACCCTGTCCGGTCACCCTGATCGAGGCCTTCCGCAAGCGCTTCAACGCGGATATCTACGAGGGCTATGGTCTGTCGGAGGCGGCCCCGGCGGTGTCCGCCCATCGCCGCGGCGAAACCATCAAGCCCGGTTCGGTGGGCCGCCCCCTGCCCGGTGTCGAGATCCGGATCGCCGGCCCCGATGGCGACCCGCTAGCCACGGGCGATATCGGCGAACTGCTGGTGCGGGGCGAGAACATTACACCCGGCTACTACCGCAACGAAGAGGCTACCCTTGCCGCGCTGAAAGATGGCTGGCTACACACCGGCGACATGGCCAAACTCGACGAGGAAGGCTACCTGTATATCGTCGACCGCAAGAAGGACCTGATTCTGCGAGGCGGTTTCAATATCTACCCGCGGGACCTCGAAGATCTGATTCTCCAACACCCTGACGTCGCAGAAGTTGCGGTTATCGGCGTGCCATCCGATCGCATGGGGGAAGAAGTGGTTGCGGTCATTGTCCGCAAACCAGACGCTGTGGTCGATGAGGCGGGCATCCTGGATTTCTGCCAGGAGCGGCTCGCAAATTACAAGACACCGCGCTCGGTGGTTTTCCTGGAGGCATTGCCTCGCAACGGCGTGGGCAAGATCCTGAAGAAGTCACTGCGTGAGGAAGTGGCGGAGCAGGTCTCGCTGGAATGAGGATGCCCGTGCGGCCCCATGGCAGGACCGCATGGCAAAAGGATCAGTAAATACCCTGGCTGCGCAGGTAATCGTCGTAGGTACCGCTGAAGTCGGTCACGCCGTCGGCACTCAACTCGACGATCCGCGTAGCCAGCGACGAGACGAACTCCCGGTCATGGCTGACGAAGATCAGCGTGCCGGGATAGTTTTCAAGCGCCAGGTTCAGGGCTTCGATGGATTCCATGTCGAGGTGGTTTGTCGGTTCGTCCATCAGCAGCACGTTGGGCCGCTGCAGGATCAGCTTGCCGAACAGCATACGCCCCTGTTCACCCCCGGAAATCACCTTTACCGACTTGCCGATATCGTCGCCCGAAAACAGCATGCGTCCAAGCGTACCGCGCACCAACTGGTCGCCGCCGGTGGTCCACTGGGCCATCCACTCGGTGAGATTGATATCTTCGGCGAAGTCGGCCGTGTGGTCCTGGGCGAAATAGCCGACCTGGGCACTGTCGGTCCATTTCACCTCGCCCTTCTCCGGCGTCAGGTTGCCCGCCAGGCACTGGAGCAGCGTGGTCTTACCGATACCGTTGGGACCGATAATGGCCACGCGCTCGCCGGCTTCAATCTGCAGATCCAGACCTGAAAACAGCGGTGTGCCATCAAAGCCTTTCGACAGGTCCTTCAGCGTGACCGCCTGGCGGTGTAGCTTCTTCTCCTGTTCGAAACGGATAAACGGGCTCACCCGGCTGGACGGCTTCACCTCCTCCAACTGGATCTTGTCGATCTGACGTGCCCGCGAGGTGGCCTGCTTGGCCTTGGAGGCGTTGGCGGAGAAGCGGCTGACGAACTGCTGCAACTCGGCAATCTGCGCCTTCTTCTTGGCGTTGTCCGCCAGCATCCGCTCGCGCGCCTGGGTGGCGGCGGTCATGTACTCGTCGTAGTTACCGGGGAACAGACGCAGCTCGCCGTAGTCCAGGTCCGCCATATGCGTGCAGACGCTGTTCAGGAAGTGGCGGTCATGCGAGATAATGATCATGGTGCTGTTACGTGCGACCAGTACGCTTTCCAGCCAGCGGATGGTGTTGATATCCAGGTGATTGGTGGGCTCGTCCAGCAACAGTACATCCGGATCGGAGAACAAGGCCTGGGCGAGCAGTACGCGCAGTTTCCAGCCCGGTGCCAGCGCGCTCATCGGTCCGTTATGCTGCTCGATGGGAATATCCAGGCCCAGCAACAGCTCGCCAGCACGGGACTCAGCAGTGTAGCCGTCCATTTCAGCAAACTGGACTTCCAGGTCCGCCACGGCCATGCCGTCTTCCTCGCTCATTTCAGCCAGGGAATAGATGCGATCCCGCTCCGCCTTCACGTGCCACAGTTCTTCGTGCCCCATGATCACGGTATCCATTACCGAGCAGTTCTCGTAGGCGAACTGGTCCTGGCGCAGCTTGCCCAGGCGGGTATTGGGCTCTAGCATGACCTGCCCGACCGAGGGCTCGAGGTCGCCACCCAGGATCTTCATAAAGGTGGATTTGCCGCAGCCATTGGCGCCGATCAAACCGTAGCGGTTGCCATTGCCGAACTTGACGGAAACATTCTCGAACAGGGGCTTGGCCCCGAACTGCATGGTGATATTGGCGGTGGAGATCAAGACACGAACCTATCGCAAAAAGGCGCGGCGGGACGCCGGCGCAAAAGGCGAGCATTGTACAGGTTTGCACCGAAAAAGGGGGATTTGACGGACCGCCAGCCGTTGTGGATTTCCACCAGGCAGCGCCATTATGGTAATTGGCGCCCGCCATCGACGGCGCAGGGCGTTATTGTGAAATGACGATCCCCTTGCGATGATCAGTGGCTCCCTGGCTATCAAGCGCTAGCTCGCAAGCGTCATTGTCGCCATGTGTTTTTATTTTCACGAGAGCCTCCATGGATAAATTCGAACTCAAACTCGACCAGGCTGCCCGCGCCGCATGGCTATCCTACGTGGGCGGCCGGACCCAGGACGAGATCGCCGCCCAGCTCGGTGTCTCCCGGCCCGGCGTGCAACGCCTGCTCGCCCTCGCCCGCCAGGAAGGGTTGGTGAAGGTGCACATCGACCATCCTATTTCCAACTGCATGATCCTGTCCCAGGCCATCCGGGACCATTTCGGGCTGGAATTCTGCGATGTCGTGCCTGCCGAGCCGGAGGCCGAGAACAGCGGTGCCCACTACATCGCCGTGGCCGGCAGCGACCGTATCACGCGCTACCTGGAACGGCCCGAACCGCTAACCCTTTCCCTGGGTTCCGGCCGGACGGTACGTGCGACGGTGGAAGCCGTCAGCCGTATGGACCGCCCCCAACACCGGTTCGTATCCCTGGTGGGCAACGTGGCCCGGGACGGTTCTTCAAACCGCTACGACGGCGTCACCGCCCTGGCCGACAAGACCGCCAGCGAACGTTTCCTGCTGCCGGCACCGGTGGTCGCCGGTTCCGTCGAGGAACGCAATGCCCTGCTGAGCCAACGGCTGTTCCGCGCCATTGCCGAAGTCGCCAAGGACTCAGAGGCGGCGTTTATCGGCGTTGGTCGCATAGACCGCCAGGCGACCCTGTTCCAGGACCATTTCATCAACGAAGCGGAGCTGGACGAACTGCTGACCAACAGCGCGGTCGGCGAACTGCTGGGTTGGCCGATGAACCAGGCAGGCGAGGTGATCGACTGCTCCATCACCCGGCGCATCACCAGCCTGCCACTGGAGAGTTTCGACAACCAGTTACTGGTGGCCATGGCCGGCGGACGGGAAAAAGGCCCGGCGATCCTCGCAGCGCTACGGGGGGGCTGGCTCAAGGGACTGATTACCGACGAAACGGCGGCACGCTACGTGGTGGAAACCGGTGGCCTGATATGATGCGGCCACGGCGGACATTACAGGGTGGCTTCGGCCACTTGTATTTTTTTCGCCCTTGACTGATCATTTGTTCGATCGTAGATTCAATTGTTCAAAACAACGAACACGGCTTCGGACAACAACACCAATACCTCCCACAAAAGGAGCAAGCCATGAAGCTCGCTTACGCATTGCCCCTCGCCGGCGTCGCGGCCTTCGGTACCGTTCTCGGTGCCTCTGCCGTACAAGCCGAAACCCTGACCGTGGCGACCGTGAACAACAACGACATGGTCATCATGCAACGCCTCTCGAGCGCCTTCGAGGAAGCGCATCCGGATATCGACCTGGAATGGGTCGTGCTGGAGGAAAACGTCCTGCGCCAGCGCCTGACAACGGATATCGCCACCAACGGCGGCCAGTTCGACGTCATGACCATCGGCACCTACGAAGCCCCTATCTGGGCAGAACGGGAATGGCTGGCACCACTGGAAAACCTGCCCGAGAGTTACAACCAGAAAGATCTGCTCAAGCCGGTGATGGATGGGCTGAGTCATGACGGCAAACCCTATGCCCTGCCGTTCTATGGCGAAAGCTCGATGATGTACTACCGCACCGACCTGTTCGAGCAGGCCGGCATCGAGATGACCGACCAGCCAACCTGGAAAGAGGTGCGCGAATGGGCCGGGAAGATCAACGACCCGGACAAGGGCATCGCTGGCATCTGCCTGCGCGGCAAGCCTGGCTGGGGCGAGAACATGGCCTTCGTCACAACCCTCGTGAATACCTATGGCGGGCGCTGGTTCAACATGGACTGGGAGCCGGAGATCGACTCCGAATCGTGGAACGAGGCCATCAATTTCTATGTTGACCTGCTCAACAACTACGGCCCTCCCGGAGCCAGTTCGAACGGTTTCAACGAGAACCTGGCCCTGTTCTCCCAGGGCAAATGCGGCATGTGGGTAGATGCCACGTCTGCTGCCGGCAAGCTCTATAACCCGAGCGAGTCCAATGTGGCCGACAAACTGGGCTTCGCACCGGCTCCGGTCGCCGAAACCCCGAAAGGGTCCCATTGGCTTTGGTCCTGGGCCCTGGCCATCCCGGCTTCATCCAACTCGAAAGACGCTGCCAAGGAATTCATTACCTGGGCCACATCACAGGACTACGTCGAGATGGTCGGCGAGAAAGTAGGCTGGACCAGCGTACCGCCAGGCACCCGCGAGTCCACCTACACCAACGAGAAGTACCAGGAAGCCGCACCTTTCGCCGACTTCGTGCTTGACGCCATCCGGGATGCGGATCCGACCGACTCCACCCTCAAGCCGTCGCCCTACACCGGGGTCCAGATCGTAGGTATTCCGGAGTTCCAGTCCATCGGCACCCAGGTTGGCCAGATGATCGCCGCCGCGCTTACCGGCGAGATGTCTGTGGACCAGGCCCTGAGCAACTCCCAACGCGCTACCCAGCGCACCATGGAAAGGGCAGGCTACATCAAGTAGCCGGTCCCGGCGGGAGGCGCTGAGCTTCCTCCCGCCGCTCGCTCCTGAGACAAGGCCGGCGTGACGTCGGCCCCAACCCTCGATGCCGGAAACGACCATGACTAAACCTCGAGCCGCCGGTCGCACCGTCGGCGGATTGCGGCCGCTGATGCTGCAGGCCCCCGCCGTCACGCTGCTGCTGTTATGGATGGTAGTGCCACTGGGCATGACTGTCTGGTTCTCGCTCCAGCGCTATAACCTGCTCATGCCGGGCATGACCGGATTCGCCGGTCTGGAAAACTACGAATACCTGTTTACCGACCCCGCGCTCTGGTCCGCGATGGGTACGACGCTGCTGATGGTCGGCTGGATACTGGTGATCACGGTGGTCGGCGGTACGCTGCTGGCGGTCCTCTTCCAGCAGGAATTCTTTGGACGCGGTATCGCCCGGGTACTGGTCATCTCGCCGTTCTTCGTTATGCCCACAGTGAGCGCGCTGGTCTGGAAGAACATGATGATGCACCCGGCCAACGGCGTTCTGGCCTGGCTGGCGCAGCTTTTCGGCATGCAGCCGGTGGACTGGTTCTCGTCCCTGCCGCTAACGTCGATCATCATGATCGTCTCCTGGGAGTGGCTCCCGTTCGCCCTCCTGATCCTGCTGACCGCCATGCAGTCGCTGGACGAAGACCAGGTGGAAGCTGCACGGATGGACGGCGCTGGCCCGCTCTCGATCTTCTTCTTTATCACCCTGCCACACCTGAAACGTGCCATCAGTGTGGTGGTCATGATCGAGATGATTTTCCTCCTCACCATCTTCGCCGAGATTTTCGTCACCACCTCGGGTGGTCCGGGACTGGCAACCACCAATCTCGCCTACCTGATCTATATCCAGGCGCTGCTGGACTTCGACGTGGGCATGGCCTCCGCCGGGGGCGTTGTCGCCATTATTCTCGCCAACATCGTGGCCATCTTCCTGGTGCGGATGGTGGCGAAGAACCTGGAAGAGTGAGGTGCAGACCGCATGAATAACGCCACCATCAAACGCTTCTGTATCGGCCTGCTCGCCTGGTTCGTCGCCTTCGTGATTTTCTTTCCCATCTTCTGGATGGTGATCACCGGCTTCAAGACGGAGGTCGAAGCCGTATCGGACCCGACGCTGATTTTCTCGCCCACTGTGGAGAATTACGTCGAGGTGCAGCAGCGCGCGGATTACTTCAAGTTCGCCTGGAACAGCGTCATCGTGTCCTTCGGCTCGACGCTCCTGGCGCTGCTGATCGCCATTCCGTCGGCCTATTCCATGTCGTTCCTGCCTACCAAGCGCACCAAGGGCACGCTGTTATGGATGCTGTCCACGAAGATGCTGCCGCCGGTAGGCGTACTGGTGCCCATCTACCTGCTGTTCCGGGATACCGGGCTGCTGGATACCACCCTGGGGCTGGTGATCGTCTATACGCTGATGAACCTGCCGATCGTGGTGTGGATGCTCTACACCTTCTTCAAGGATCTGCCCAAGGACATCCTCGAAGCCGGGCGCATGGACGGTGCCAGCACTTTCCAGGAGGTATTCCACCTCTTGCTGCCACTGACGCTGCCGGGTATCGCGTCCACCGGCCTGCTGTCGGTGATCCTGAGCTGGAACGAGGCTTTCTGGAGCCTCAACCTGACCACATCCTCGGCGGCACCGTTGACGACCTATATCGCGTCCTTCTCCAGCCCGGAGGGACTGTTCTGGGCCAAGCTTTCAGCCGCTTCCACCATGGCCATAGCGCCCATCCTGGTGTTCGGCTGGCTGACACAGAAACAGATGGTACGCGGCCTCACCTTCGGTGCCGTCAAGTAGCCGCCGCCAACCCAAGGCTTAAAACAAGACAGGTTTGAACATGGCAACGCTTCAACTGAAAAACATCATCAAGGAATTCGGCGATACCCATGTGATCAAGGGTGTGGACCTGGATGTCCAGGACAAGGAATTCGTGGTCTTCGTCGGCCCCTCAGGCTGCGGCAAGTCGACCCTGCTGCGGATGATCGCCGGGCTTGAGAACGCGACCGACGGGGATATCCTGATCGACGGCAAGCGCATGAACGAGATCGGTCCCGCCGAACGCGGCCTGGCCATGGTGTTCCAGAGCTACGCGCTGTACCCGCACATGACGGTCGAGGACAACATGGGCTTCAGCCTTCGACTGGCGGGCGTGTCCAAGTCCGAACGCAAGGAGAAGGTGCTCGCGGCTGCCCGCATCCTGCAATTGGAGGAGCTGCTGGACCGCAAGCCCAAGGCCCTTTCCGGCGGGCAGCGCCAGCGGGTGGCCATCGGCCGCGCCATCGTGCGCAACCCCAGCATCTTCCTGTTCGACGAGCCGCTCTCCAACCTCGACGCTGCCCTGAGGGTGCAGATGCGCATCGAGCTGGCGCGCCTGCATGAAGAGCTGGACGCCACGATGATCTACGTCACCCACGACCAGATCGAAGCCATGACCATGGCGGACAAGATCGTCGTGCTGCAGAAAGGCGTGGTGGAACAGGTGGGCTCGCCCATGGAGCTGTATCACCATCCGCGCAACCGGTTCGTCGCGGGCTTTATCGGGTCGCCCACCATGAATTTCCTCGACGTTGGCTACCAGGACACCAGCGACGAAGGTGTCAGCGTCATCCTGCCCGGTGGTGAAAGCTGCCGCGTACCCGTGGACGGCAACGGCCTGAACACCGGCGCTTCGCTGGAACTGGGTATTCGCCCGGAACACCTGAACCTGGACGACCAGGGCCCCATGGCGGGCAAGATCCAGGTGATCGAACGCCTCGGCGGCGCCACCTCGCTCTATGTGCAGATGGATCAGTACCTGGTCACGATCGTGACTGACGGCGATATCGGCCATAAGGTCGGCGAGACCGTCCGTTTCGGTTTCGAACCCTTCCGAGCCCACCTGTTCGACGGCGGCGGCCTGGCGCTACCCAGCCTCCAGCGGCACCCGCTGTCCGATGTGGACCGCCGGTCCAACCGGGCGCCGGCTGACTCCACCGACAAGTGAGGTTCAGATGGAAACCCTGATCTTCGACTGTGACGGCGTGCTGGTGGACAGCGAAGTGATCGCCGAGGCAACACTGATCGCGCAGCTACGGGACTGGCTTCCGGACCTGCAGTCCGACACCGTGCTGCGCCACGCCCTGGGCATGACCACCGAGAACATCCTGATCCACCTGGAGCAGCTCAGCGCCCATTCGCTACCGGAAGACGCCCTGCCGTTGGTCGACGATGCCATCGACGCCAGGCTGGCCAAGGAGCTAAAGCCCATTGAAGGCGTGGCCGAAGCGGTGGCGAAGCTGAACATGCCGCTGGCCATCGTATCCAATTCCCGACGCAGCCGGGTACTCAACTCCCTGAGAACCACTGGGCTGGATGCCTGGCTCGGCAAATACCCATTATTCACCGCCGAGCAAGCCAGCCTGCCCAAGCCCGACCCGGCGGTCTACCTGCTGGCGGCGAAGGAAATGGGGCGCCGGCCGGAGGATTGCCTGGTGGTGGAGGACAGCGTTTCCGGCGTCACCGCCGCCAAGGGTGCCGGAATGACGGTGATCGGCTTTATCGGCGCCAGTCACATCGAGGGCGGCCACGACCAGCAACTGCGGGAAGCCGGCGCCTGGGAAATCCTGTCCGGCATGCATGGCCTGCAATCGCTGGTGGAGCGTTGGCGCCGGGAGCGGACACGCAGGACGAGGCACGCGGGGTCATGACACCGGAACTCTACGAGCTGACACGGCACATCCTTGAAGCAGCCAACAACCGGGCTCGCTTCATGGTAGCGCTAGCCGGTCCGCCGGCAGCCGGCAAGTCGACGCTGTCCGAACGGCTATGCCAGTCGCTCAACCTCGATAAGCCCGGCATTGCCGCCGTAGTGCCCATGGACGGCTACCACTACGACAATGCCGTACTCGAACCTCGCGGTCACCTGTTTATCAAGGGCGCACCGGAAACCTTCGATGCCGACGGCTTGATCCAGGACCTGGAACGTATCCGTCAGGGTGATCGTCCCGTCGCAGTACCGGTTTTCGATCGTCCCCTGGATCTCGCCCGGGCCGGCGGCCGACTCATCCTGCCCGAACACCGGATCGTGATCGTCGAAGGGAACTACCTGCTGCTCGATCAGGCACCCTGGACCGCCTTGCACGCCCTGTTCGACTTCAAGGTGTTCCTCGATGTGCCGGACAGGACATTGGAGCGACGCCTGTTCCAGCGCTGGCTGGATATGGGCCAGGACCCGGATGGAGCCATGGAACGCACCCATCGAAAGGACATGCTGAACGCCCAGCTGATCAAGGCGAATTCGATAACCCCGGATCGCTACTGGACCGCCACTGCCGATCACTAGGGCCTGTTACCCGGAATACACGTTCACTCGACCTTTGCCCGAGGAGCATCCTCATGATTAACCTGAGCACCACCAACCTGGACCGCCTGGACAGCCGCGTCGCCACCCCGGGTTACGATCGCAGTAAGGTAACCGCCGGCATCGTCCATTTTGGCGTGGGCGGCTTCCACCGTGCCCACCAGGCCATGTACCTGGACGACCTGATGAGCCAGGGCAAGGCGTTGGACTGGGGTATCGTCGGCGTCGGCGTGATGCCCAACGACCGCCGCATGCACGCGGCCCTCGCCGCCCAGGACTATCTCTACACGCTGGTGGTCAAGCACCCTGACGGCCAGTACGACGCACGCGTCATCGGCAGCCTGGTCGGCTACCTGTTCGCACCGGACGCCCCCAATACGGTCATCGAGCGCATGGCCGACCCGGCGATCCGGATCGTATCGCTGACGGTGACCGAGGGCGGCTACAACTTCCATCCGGTAACCGGCGAATTCAACTTCGCCAATACGGACGTACGCTACGACCTAGAACACCCGGAGAAGTCCCGCACCGCCTTCGGCCTCATCACCGAAGCATTGAACCGGCGTCGTCAGCGCGGGATACCGCCCTTTACCATCATGTCCTGCGACAACATCCAGGGTAACGGCGAAGTGGCCCACAAGATGTTCGTCGCCTTTGCGCGGCAGAGGGACGCCGAACTTGGCGAATGGGTGGACCAGAACGTCGCTTTCCCCAACTCCATGGTGGACAGGATTACCCCGGTCACCACCTCCTCGGATATCAAGGATCTCAACGAACGCTTCGGTATCGACGACCGCTGGCCGGTGGTCTGCGAGCCGTTCACACAGTGGGTGTTGGAAGACCGCTTCGTCGATGGCCGGCCACCGTTTGAAGCCGCCGGCGTACAGGTTGTCGAGGATGTGGAACCCTACGAGTTGATGAAACTGCGCCTGCTCAACGCCAGTCATCAGGCCCTGTGTTATTTCGGTTACCTGAGCGGCTACCGCTACGCCCATGAAGTTTGCCAGGATGCGCTATTCGTCGATTTCCTGCTGGCCTATATGGAAAACGAAGGTACGCCGACCCTGGCGGAGGTGCCCGGAGTCGACCTGGCGGATTATCGCCGTACGCTGATCGAGCGTTTCGCCAACCCGGAAATCAAGGACACCCTGGCCCGGCTCTGCGCCGAGAGTTCCGACCGGATACCCAAGTGGCTGCTACCCGTGATCCGGCATCAACTGCAATCCGGCGGCGAGATGCACCGTGCAGCGGCCGTGGTCGCCAGTTGGGCACGCTACGTGGAAGGCAAGGACGAAGCCGGCGAGGCCATCGCCGTGGTCGACCCCCTCAAGGACAGCCTGATGGCCATCGCAGCCGAGAACCAGAATAACCCGACGGCCTTTATCGAGAACCGCGAGCTGTTCGGCGACCTGGTGGACAACGAGCGCTTCCGCAATGCCTACCTGGACGCCCTGAACCGCCTGCATACCGACGGCGCCCGGGCGACGGTGGACGCTCTGGTCAACGACTGAGGACGACGCGGGGTGGAGAGATGTCTATCCTTGGAGCTCCCATATCAGAAAGGGTCAAGGAGCAACCCATGTACATCGGTGTAGACTGCGGAACCCAGAGTACCAAGGTGGTGGTGGTCGACCTGGACAATGCCCGCATCCTGGGCGAGGCCAGTCGGCCCCATCAATTGGTGGAGGGCGGAAACGGTCGCCGCGAGCAGGACCCGGAAGATTGGATGGACGCCTTCTTCGGCGCCTTTGCCGAAGCGCTGGCGAACGCTGGCATCGAAAGCCGGACCATCCGGGCCATCGGCATTTCCGGCCAGCAGCATGGCCTGGTCGCCCTGGATGCAGACGGTAAGCCAGTGCATCCCGCCAAGCTCTGGTGCGACACCGAGACCGCGGTAGAAAACGCCGCCCTGGTGGATCGTCTCGGCGGGGAGGCCGGGTGCCTGGACAAGCTCGGCCTGGTGCTGCAGACCGGCTATACCGCGTCCAAACTGGCTTGGCTAAGAGCGACACATCCCGAGGCCTACCGACGTATCGACAGCATACTGTTGCCCCATGACTACCTGAACTTTCGTCTGACCGGTGAAAAAGTCGCCGAGGCTGGCGACGCGTCGGGCACAGGCTACTTCGACACGCGTACCCGGCAATGGCGACAGGATGTCTTCGCCACGATCGCGCCGGAACTGGATCCCGGGAAGGTTCTGCCGCGACTGATCGAATCCCACGAGCCCGCCGGAAAAATCACATCCGCCATGGCGCAGCAGCTAGGGCTTTCAGAGGACGTCCTGGTTTCCAGTGGCGGCGGCGACAATATGATGGGCGCTATCGGGACGGGCAATATCCAGCCTGGCCTGGTGACTGTCAGCCTGGGCACGTCCGGCACCGTTTACGCGTTCTCCAGTGAACCGGTGCTGAGCGACAATGCCACCGTAGCCAACTTCTGCGCCAGTAGCGATGGCTGGCTGCCCCTGGCCTGCACCATGAACGTGACGTCCGCGACCACCCTGGTTCGCAACCTGTTCGGCCTGGAACTGGATGCTTTCAGCGGGAAAGTTGCCGACGCCCCAGCCGGTGCGGAGGGCATCACCATCCTCCCCTTCTTCAACGGCGAGCGCGTGCCCAACCTGCCCCACGCCACGGCCAGCTTTTTGGGCCTCACCAGCCTTAACGCGACCCAGGCCAACCTGTGCCGGGCTGTGGTCGAGAGCGCTACGTTTGGCTTACGTTACGGGCTGGAGCTTCTGGGCGATCTGGCCAGGGATGCCAGCCAGATCCGCCTGATCGGCGGCGGGGCGCGAAGCCCGGTTTGGCGACAGATCGTCGCGGACGTACTGGGCGTGGAGGTGATCTGCCCGCACATTAACGAAGCCGCTGCCCTGGGAGCAGCCATCCAGGCGGCCTGGTGCGACGAGCATGCCCGGGGCGGCCGCACGACGCTGGCCAGCATCTGCGAGCGACTGGTCAGCCTGGACCAGGACACACGCACCCAGCCCGACCCGGAAATCCACGATACCTATCAGGAAGTCTATCGCCGCTACCGCACGGCACTTGAGAAACGTCACGGCGTCACCCATTGAGCCTCGTGGCCCGGAGCGACGCCGCCATCCATCGACGACAGGACAGTAACAATGACACAGCTCGATGCCCTCAAAAGCCATTCACTGGTGGTGGCGGATACCGGCGACGTCAACGCCATCCGCCGCTACCAACCCCACGACGCCACGACCAATCCTTCACTGATTCTCAAGGCCTTCGATCTCCCGAGTCACCAAAGCCTGATCGACGAGACCCTGGCGGAAGTGAAACGCGAGGTCGACGACTCCGACGCCCGCGTCGAGCAGGCCGTGGATCGCCTCTCCGTGGCCATCGGTAGCGAGATTGCCGGACTGATCCCGGGGCGGGTCTCCACCGAAGTGGCTGCCAGGCTGTCCTTCGATACCGAGGCCAGCATCCGCAAGGCCCATGACCTGATTTCCCTCTACGAACAGCGCGGCATCGGCGCCGAGCGTGTGCTGATCAAGCTGGCGTCGACCTGGGAAGGCATCCGCGCAGCCGAACAACTGGAGAAAGAAGGCATCCAGTGCAACCTCACCCTGCTCTTCAGCGAAGCCCAGGCCCGCGCCTGCTTCGACGCGGGCGTGCACCTGATGTCGCCGTTCGTGGGCCGGGTGACCGACTGGTACAAAGCCAATACCGGCAAGGACTACGGGCCCGAGGATGACCCCGGTGTGCAGTTCGTTCGCACCGTTTGCAGTATCGCCAGCACCTATGCCTACGACACCGTCGTGATGGGCGCGAGCTTCCGCAATACCGGCCAGATCCTCGCACTCGCTGGCTGCAACAGACTGACGATTTCTCCCGCCCTGCTGGAGGAACTGGACGCCAGCGACGGCGGTGTGGAGAAGCGGATCAGCGATATCGGTGAGGCAAGCGAACAACTGGCGCCCGTCACGGAGGCCGACTTCCGCTGGGGTCACAATCAGGACGCGATGGCTAACGACAAGCTGGCAGAAGGCATCCGACGCTTTGCCGCGGATCAGGAGGAACTGGAAAAGCGGATTGCCGAACGCATGGGGTGAGAAAGCCCGGTCTTAATGGAGTGGGTCCCAGGCCCCTGCTCGTGGGGCCCCGGTATCCACTTTGTTGCTCCATGCGGAGCTAGAGCTCCATCAGAGCAAGCCTGACGGCCTCCTCCGCATGGATCCGGGTTGTATCGTAGAGAGGAATCGAAGTGTGCTCCGGCTCGACGAGAAGCGCGATTTCCGTGCATCCCAGGATGATCGCCTCGGCCCCACGCTCGTGCAGTCGGTCCATAATCGCCAGGTAACGCTGGCGTGACTCGTCACGGATGATGCCCAGGCAAAGCTCCTCGAAGATAATCTGATGGATGACGGCCTGTTCGTCCTCCGACGGCACCAGCACATCCATCTCGTAGAGGTCGCGCATGCGCCCCTTGTAGAAATCCTGTTCCATGGTGTAGCGGGTACCCAGCAGGCCCACGTGACGCACGCCGTCAGCCTTGAGCTTCTCTGCCGTGGCGTCGGCGATATGCAGCAGGGGGATAGAGATGGCCGCCTGGATCTCCGGCGCCACCTTGTGCATGGTGTTGGTGCCGATGAGGAGGAAATCGGCACCGGCCGATTCGACGGACTGCGCCGCTCTGGACAGGATATTCGCCGTCGCCGGCCAATCACCGGATTTTTGCAGCGTCTCTATCTCGGCGAAGTCCACGCTGTTCAACACGATACGTGCTGAATGCAGCCCTCCCAGCGCCCGCTTGACGCCCTCGTTCAGCGCCCGGTAGTAGCTCACGGTGGATTCCCAGCTCATTCCGCCCAGCAGGCCGATGGTTTTCATGACACTCCTTGTAGTTCCGTTATCACAGAGGCTACCCAATCGTAGTCCAATCGTTGCATGGCATCATCCACTTCGGCCATGGTCTCCGCCGAGAGGACGGTGGCAAGCGATGCCCTGTAGCTCAAGAACAGGGTCTGCGCCCGCAGGTTGTGCTGGGCGAGCAGTTCATGCAATTCGCCGAGTTCTTCAGCTGTGATGGCTACGGGTGGTTTTTCCGGCGGCATCTCACCGGCGTGCTCTAGCTGATCCAGCCATTTCCGTACCGCGTGCAGAACCCCTTCGTGTTCAGAGCGGGCGTGCGCCCATAAGGGCTCCAGCGTATTGTCGCCGTCAGTATGGAGGCTCTTCTCAAGGTGCAGGGCGATATCGGCAAACCGACGGCCTCCCAGGGTACCGACAGCGCCACGCAATGTATGCAGCGCGGCTGCGGCCGTTTCGTTGTCGCCTTCTTTCCAGGCTCTGTAAGCCTCGTCGAGAGGCGCACTGCCTTTATCCACCATAGAGCCAAACACACTGAGGAGGGCTGCCCGGCTTTCAGGACTCGCATCCAGAAGCGATTCGAGGTGATCGCGGCTCAAATCAGATGGTGTCGAAAACCGGGCTTGGTTCGGGTTTCTCTCTGGCTCGGCTGCCGACGCGTATACTCGATCCCGCTGACGGTCATGGCGGAGGTGGGCGCGGACCAGATGTATAAGCTCACTCTCATCGACAGGCTTACCGATGAACCCATTCATGCCGGCACGCAGACAGGTTTGGCGTTCTGTATCCAGGACACCGGCGGACATAGCCAGGATCGGAACGTCAATCTGAAGTTGCCCACGAATTATTCGCGTGGCGGAAATGCCATCCAGTACGGGCATCTGCACGTCCATCAAGACGAGATCGTAACCGTCAGGAGACGACCGCAACTTATCCACCGCAAGCTGCCCATCGGCGACGACGTACACCTCGGCCCCCGCAGACTCGAGGAATCCTGTTGCAACCATCTGGTTGAGCTTGTTGTCTTCGACCAGCAGCAGGCGCGCGCCCTTAAGACTCTCTTGGCCCCGGGTCGTTGATACCCCGGAGGATAGTCGCTGCCCATTGCGACTGACCACCAACTCGAGAACGCGATCGTAAAGGTCTGAACTGGTCACCGGTTTTAACAGGACGGCATCCGCCAGCTCGGTTGCCTCTGGATCGGCTACCTTTTCGCGGGCATAGGCATCCAGCATCAAGATGATGACGGCCTCGCTGAACTTGGCGTGGCTGCGCAGATAGCGCGCTATATCCAGCCCGTCTACCTCAGGCATTATCCAATCAATCAGGAAAATGTCGTAGTTCGCGTCCTGACTACGGCGTTCAAGATTATCGAGGAGCTCCTTCGAAGAAAGCTGTGCATCCACCTTCCAGTTCCAGGTGCGCAATGTTTTCGCGAGGTAGTCCATCGATATAGGGTTGTCGTCGACCAGCAAGACACTGAGTTGATTGATCGTCGGCGACACTGCCAAATCTGTCCTGAAGGGTGCTATGCCCAACGGCAAACTCACAGTGAACTCGCTGCCCTCACCAATACGACTGGACACGTCGATCATGCCGCCCATCAGATAAACCAGTTTTCGGGTAATGGCCAGTCCCAGTCCGGTTCCGCCAAAGCGGCGTGTCATGGAGCTATCGGCCTGGGTAAACTCTTCGAACAGGTTGCCCAGTTGAGCTTCCGTCATACCGATGCCCGTGTCGCGGACGATGAACTCGACGGTCACGTCCGCCGCATTCCCTTCCACGAGACGAATCAGTAACGATACGCCCCCGCGTTCGGTAAACTTGATTGCGTTGTTTATCAGATTGATAAGTACCTGGCGGATACGCAATTCGTCGCCGATCAAGCCTCTTGGCACGTCGGGCTCTACACCTATCGCCAATTCCAGTTTCTTGTCGGACGCATCAAGGCTCATTATCGAAGCAAGACTGGCGACAAGGTCGTCGAGACTGAAAGACTCACGATTGATCGTCATCTTTCCCGCTTCAATCTTGGAAAAATCGAGAATGTCGTTGAGGATAGCCAATAACGAGCGCCCGGCGGTCTGGACCATGCCGACATAACGCTGCTGGTCGTTGGTCAATGGTGTCTTCGCAAGAATCTGGGTCATTCCGAGCATCGCGTTCATCGGCGTCCTGATCTCATGACTCATATTCGCGACGAACTCGGTCTTGGCTTTACTGGCGGCCTCCGCTTCCCGGCGAGCATCATCCAGCCGTTGTTCGGCAAGCCTGTTTTCCGTGACGTCCCTCAAGATGACGCCGAAATAGGTGTCGTCGCCAGACGTCCACTTGGACAGCGAGAACTCGGCCGGAAAACGGTCGCCGTCACGACGCACACACTCGATGTGAAGAGTCCGTTCAGACAAATCCTCGTTCGAACGCCTCGCCAGTCCACGGAGCTCATTCATCTTGTCGTGGGCCTGTTCGGTGGGCACCAGCACAGTTCAGAGCCGACCGATCATATCCTGCCGCGAATAACCGAATATGATCGATGCCGAACGGTTCCAGGAGTGGACAACGCCATCGCTGGAAACAATGAAGATGGCTTCCTTGGCGCTTTCGGCCAGCGTGGCGAACTTACCCTCGGACGCGCGTAGCGCTACTGTCATTTCATTGGCGAGTAAAAGGGCCTTCGAACGGGTGACGGTGAGGGCCCGCACGAACGCGAAAAGCAGAAGGCTAATCAGGATGCCACTGATCAGGACAATCTGCGCCTTTTGATAGTCAATCGACCGGACGAAGGCGGGCAGTCCATAGACACCGATAGTCCAGGTATGATCTGCAATCCGAACCGCCGAAGTCGACGCATAAATCTCACCGGATCTGTCCGTCACTTCAAACTCAGAATGGCTTCGATAAAGTAAATGTTGTTCGTCAGCCTGGGTATTGTCGAAAATTTCCACGCCCACTAATGGAAATTGTTCGCCAAGGATCCCCTGGACAAGGTCATTCATGCGAAAGGGGCTATACGTGTAGCCCTTGATCCGCTCCCTGCGCTGTTCCAGGCTTTCTGGCAACTCGTCGCCATGGTATACGGGCAAGTACATGAGAAAGCCCGCCTGTACGCCCACGTCGGTCTCCTGCACCAGAACGATCTTCCTGGTAATCGATGCCCTGCCGCTATCCCGAGCGCGAACAAGCGCCCAGCGACGGTTAGGCTCTGAAAACATGTCGTAGCCGTGGGCCCGCTGGTTGCGCCAATCGAACGGTTCAAGGTAGGTCACCGGCGTATAGATCAACCTCGGACCCTCGGGATGAACGGTAAAATCGGGAAACCCCTGCCACCGCACAAAGTCCTCAAATGACCTGACCTGACGCGTTCCAACCAAGTACTCCGCGTAGCCGACGCCCTGTATCCCGGGGTATCCCTCCTCCAGCTGCAACCCACCGACATAGCGCTGCCAATCCCGCGCCGTCACCGTACTCGATCCATAGAAGAGGCCAGCGGCGCCGCGCAATACCTGTTGGTAGTCCCGCATACGATCGGAAATCCGGGTTTCTATCGACGATGCAGTAGAGCGGAATCGCTCGTCCGCCTCGCGCTCAGTATTCGCCATGGTCAGGCGCCATGCCGCCGCTGTTACGATTAACCCGAACATCAGCACGGCCCAGGGTATCGAGAAACCCTTGAGATTTTGCTCATAGGTCCTGGCACGCTCGCGAAGATCGGTGGCCAACACGATGCCCGTCAGGATCCAGAGCAGGAGAAAGCAATCCAATGCAATGAGCGATGCGTGAGACGTCCCAAAAACAAAGGGGCCTTTACCATCGAGCGTAGCCATGATCGAAAGCGCCGCAATCGCGGTCGTCAGCAAGGAAACGCCCCGGACGCCAAATCGGTATGCGGAAACTGCGAGGCAAGGTACATACAGGAAAAGAAACCATTGCTTAACGTCGCGAGACCCGATCTCCGGCAAGAAGACCAGGACGCTGATGAGGGCGGTGAAGATGACCAGAAGGCTGGCCATGGCCCAGTCAGGCGCGGTGTCCTCTTCGTCCAGCCTGAGGAGAGAAACGAAAAGCGGAACCAGGATCAGCAGCCCAACGAGATCACCGAGCCACCAGGTCAGCCACGCTCCAGCTACCGAGCCGGTCGACACGAAGCCGGCCACGAGCAACGTCAGTGCACCTATCGTGGCACTGATCACGCAGGCAAGGCCAGCGCTGAGAACGAATCGGAAGACGTTGACAAGTTGATCGAACAACGCTGAGCCACGGGCAAAACGGTTGGTAAGATAGGCAGCCACCACCGCTTCCAGCGTATTGCCAACGGCGATCGCCATAGAGGCCAGCACGGTGACGTACCCTTCGCCGTTGCCCGGGAAACTGAGCAGATTGACCGTAAAGGCGCCCAGGGCAACCGCCGGCCACAGTCGCAAACCACCAAGCAGAAGGGCAGCGACGGCTATCCCGGTCGGCGGCCACACGGGAGAAACGTTAGTGGTAGCAAATGCGAGCCTCAGGCTCAGGTAGCCAGCGGCGACGTAGACAACAAAAAGAACAAGACCGTAAAGCAGGCCGGACGCTGTCGATCCGTCGTTGTTAAGCCCGGCATCGTGTTCGACCATCGCTTAGTCCACCCAGCGTTGCGCTCGACGACGAGCAATCAAACACTCACGCACTCGAACCCATTCCTGCCGCCCTGCTTGACGTTGTACAGGGCGGTGTCCGCTTGCTGGACGTAATGCGTAAGCGTCGTGTCACGACCTGGCGTACCCGCCGCCAGTCCTACGCTAACCGTCACAACGTCTGAGACAGGCGATCCACCGTGCTGGATGGCCCGTGATCGCATGTTGGAACACAGCCATTCCCCCACCCGGCTAACCTGCTCATATGTGGTGTATGGCAGCACAATCGCGAACTCTTCTCCCCCATACCGTGCGACAAACTCTCCCGGACGACGAACGGCACCGTTGAGAACTTGGGCGATATCCCTAAGGGTATCGTCACCTGCAACATGGCCATGCAGATCGTTGAAGGCCTTGAAGTGGTCGACATCCACCAATGCAATGGCGAGGGAGAACCCCTGGCGATAGTGACGACGCACTTCCACTTCGCCCAATCGATTGAAGTACCGGCGATTGAATACACCGGTCAAACCATCAAGATCAGCCAGCTGCTTCAGGACATCCGACTGCCTCTTGATGGTCAGTTGATTGCGAATCCTCGCGTTTACCACCACCGGGCTGAATGGCTTGCTTATGAAATCCTGCGCCCCCGCCTCGAATGCCCTTAACTCGTCGCCAACTTCGCTCTGGGCGGTCACGAATACGATAGACGCCTCTTGCGTCGCCGGGTTCTGCTTGAGTTGCAGACAGGTTTCATATCCGTTCTGCCCGGGCATATTCTGGTCCAGCAGAATGACATCCGGACAATAGTTTTCAGCCATACGCAGGCCCTGCTCGCCGCTCGTTGCAAACAGGATCCGGCCCTGGTCAGCGAGAATCGAACTCAGGATCTGAATGGTATCCGGGTCGTCATCAATGATCAGGAGCGTCGGCTCCGTATCCAATAGTTCTGACAATCAACAGCTCCTCACATCATAAGACTCGACAATCGGCCACAGGCAAAAAGGCCGTTTCCCACTTGCTTACGGTACGCTGACCATGATGGATCGCGTCATGCCGCACCCTGATCTCTTCGGTAGCCACCGTTGGATGTTTTGTGTATGAATGGCGAGGCAAGAACTCTTCTTTGAGGTTAGCACATTGAAAATCACTGCCAGCGTTATCCTCTCGATTTCTCTCATACTGGCTGCCTTCATTTCCGCTCAGGGCCTCCGCGACATCAAGACCGGCGACCGCTTCGTCACCGTGAAAGGCGTAGCCGAGCGTGAGGTGCAGGCCAACCTGGCCCTCTGGCCCATTAGATTCATCGCCACCGGCGACACCCTGCCGGAAGCCCAGGAGCAGGCGCGCAAGAGTCGTGAGACCATCATCGGCTTCCTGGAGTTACAGGCCATCAATACCGACGCGGTGGAATTGCAGCGGCTGGACGTCACCGACACCCAGGCCAATCCCTACCAAAGCAACAGCGGCGGTAAACGCTTCATTATCAACCAGACGCTGATGGTACGCTCCACCGCCATCGACAAGGTGCAACAGGCCGCCCAGGCGGTGAGCGACCTGGTGGATTCCGGTGTGGTGCTGTCCAGCGACTACGGGCCCAGCGGTCCCACCTACCTGTTCGATAATCTCAACGAGATCAAGCCCGAGATGATTGCCGAGGCCACCGCAGCAGCACGTGAGGCGGCGCAGCAGTTCGCCCGGGATGCGAAAACCGACCTGGGTGGCCTGCGTCGTGCCAACCAGGGTGTGTTCCAGATCCTGCCCAGGGACCAGGCGCCTGGGATTACCGAAGAGCAGCAGCCGGTGAAAACCGTGCGGGTGGTGTCGACGGTCGAGTATTACCTTGAATAGCCAAGCTTCTGGATAGACAGATTTCTTGAACGGCCAAACTTCAGCTGGATGGCACCTTCGTTCGCGTTAGCAGACGCAGCGGCCGCCCATCCACCAACATTAATCCCAGTCCAATCAGCGCCATGCCCGCAAAGTGCTTCGGCTCAAGCATTTCGTGGAGGAATGCCACGCCGAGCAGAATCGCACTTACGGGAATCAGGAAGGTAACCAGCAGCAGGTTAGTCGCCCCGGCAACAGCCAGGATACGGAAGTAGATAATGTAGGCCAGAGCAGTCGACAGGATCGCCAGCGCAAACACGGACGCCCAGGTTCCGGCGCCGGGCGCCGATAGCTGCCAGGGTTGCTCCACCATTAGGGCAACCGGAACGATCAGCACGGTGGACGCCGTGACTTGCCCTGTGGCCGTTACCATCGGCGGGATGTTCATGCGCCGGAAACGCCGCCCGAAGACACCACTGAAGGCGTAAGCCAGCCCAGCACCTAGAATTGCACATTGCGCCGCCACATCCTGGCCGATACCGGATAGCGCGTCCGGCCCGATAATAAAGATTACACCGGCAAAGCCCACCGCCAGACCGGCCACGCGGGCCGGAGTCATCCTCTCGTCCGCCGTAAAGAGATGCGCGACGACCAGGGTGAACAGGGGCGTTGCCGCGTTGAGAATCGAGGCCAAACCGCTAGCTATGTGCGTCTGTCCCCAGACAATCAGGCTGAACGGCACCATGTTGTTGATGAACCCCATGCCGAAGAACGCCAGCCAGATTCGCGGCGCATACGGCATGCGCAGTCCTATCAGCCGTATGACCACGAACAGTGTCAGTGCCGCCAGCCCCACCCGAAGCGCCACGATCGTGAACGGCGGCAATTCATGGACGGCCACGCCGACAAAGAAGAAGGAACCGCCCCAAAGGACGGACAGCAGGATCAGCAGCGTCCACTCCAGACGCCCCATGCGCAGGGCAGATTCACTCATCGTCGGACCTCCAGCCAATCAGTTGATGGCGCCAAGACTAGACGAAGCTCAACCGTTCAGCACTCCGGAAGTTGCGCATGGATATGGTGGGCGTCGACGACAAAGGGCGGGGGCACGTTCGATCAGTCGAGCGTGAGTAAATACTGCTCCAAAGCCACCGGATCATTCACCGTCACCCGGCCGTAACTGAAGGCGATATGGCCCTCGGCTTCGAAATTCTTGAGGACCTTGTGCACGCCCTGGCGAGTCATGCCCATCATGTTGGCGATGTGCTCCCGGGTCAGGCGAAAGGTCACCGATTCGGAACGGATGTGGCCGCCGCTGTGCATCTGGGCCAAGAAAAGCAGGCGCCGTCCCACCCGGGTCTGGGTGCCGCGCAGGGCGTCGTCCTCGATCATCGACATCGCCGCCCACAAACGCTGGCTCACCAGGTCCAACACCACCGGGTAACTCTCCGGATAGCGCTGCATCAGGGTGCGGAAGTATTCCCCTGGCAGGTCGACAATCGTTGCGGCTTCGTGTGCCCGGGCTCCATAGACGCGCGGCGTCCGAGGGGAGAATACGGTGTCGCCGAACCAGGTGCCGTGGTCGAAGATGATCAGGACCGCCTCCCTACCCTCGGCGTTGACCGAGCTGATCCGCACCGTTCCTTCTGCGATGACGCAGATGCTGGATTGCAACGTGCCCTTGTCGTAGATGACCTCGTCCGGGTCGAAGTGGCGGATGCGGGCATGGCTGGCCGCTTCGTCGATGGCGGCATCGGGAAAGCCGGCGAAGATGGGGCATTGTCGGATAACGGCGCGGGTGTCGATCATCGGGCAAGTGTAAACCAATTGACAGTATTCGCACCTGTCCCGGTTCTAGACTGGATGTATTCGCAAAACAACGACAATACACCCGATGAGAGGTGAACCATGAATACAGCCGTGAATCCCTATCCGCCGACCCTGCCGTCGAAGAAGGAAAAAGTCAGCGCCGAGGAATGGCAACTGCGGGTGGACCTCGCAGCCGCCTATCGCCTGATCGCCCTGCATGGCTGGGACGACCTGATCTTCACCCATATCTCCGCCCGCATTCCCGGCGATGAGCACCACTTCCTGATCAACCCCTACGGCATGATGTTCGAGGAAATCACTGCTTCGAGCCTGGTGCGTGTGGACCAGGAAGCCAACAAGCTGGATCCGGACGACTACGACATCAATCCCGCCGGTTTCACCATCCACAGTGCCATCCATGCGGTGCGCGAGGACGCGGCGTGCGTGATGCACACGCATACGACTGCAGGGGTTGCGGTATCGGCGCAGAAGGACGGCCTGCTACCGCTGTCACAACAGAGCCTGTTTCCGCTGTCCAACCTGGCTTATCACGATTACGAGGGCGTCGCCCTGCGCGAAGACGAGAAAGCCCGGTTGCAGGCGGACCTCGGCGAGTCGAACTTCATGATCCTACGCAATCATGGCCTGCTGACCGTCGGAAGCTCCATCGCGGACGCGTTCCTGGGCATGTTTATCCTGCAACGGGCCTGCGAAATCCAGATCGGTGCCCTGGCCGGTAACCGCGAGCTGACGCCGATTCCGGGCGGCATCGTCGACACCATCAAGCAGCAGGCCGCCCAGGTCACCAAGGGTATGGGCGGCAACCTGGCGTGGCCGGGCCTGTTGCGCAAGCTCGACCGTATCGATCCAAGTTTCCGCGAATAATTGGGGGATAGAACATGAGTAGCGAAAACCAGACCCGCGCCCAGTTCACCCATATGAAGGACGGCACCGCCGAAGACTGGCATACCATCGCCGCCTCATTCGGGGATTTCGCCAAGTCCCTGCCCGATCGGATCATGGATCACCTGAAACTGCTGGAGGGCGACTTCGGCGGGTTCAAGGTGGACCGTATGACCCATTGCCTTCAGACCGCGACACTGGCCCATCGGGACGGAAAGGACGAAGAGTACGTAGTGTGCGCCCTATTGCACGATATTGGTGACACCCTGGGGACCTACAATCACGCGGATGTCGCCGCGGTCCTGCTGGAACCCTTCGTCAGCGAGGAGAACCACTGGATGGTCAAGCACCATGCCATCTTCCAGGGGTACTACTTCTTCCATTACCTGGGCCTGGACCCGAACATGCGGGAGAACTTCAAGGACCATCCCTACTACAAACGCACCCTGGAGTTCGTCAGCAAGTATGACTCTCCGGCCTTCGATCCGGAGGCGGAAACCCTGCCTTTGTCTTATTTCGAACCGATGCTGCGAAGGGTGCTGGCCAAGCCGCGCAAGTCGCTCTACAAGAAGGCGATGAGCGAAGAGGCCTGACCGTCCCATGCAGATGGGGACCGATACACACGGTTCCCATTCTACCTCTCAATCCGTGCTTACACCTGCCTTCCTTAATGTTCAGCCGGGCAAGACCCCCTAACTGGTGCCCTAGCAATTACCGCCGCCTTACACCTCCGTCATTTACCGGATTTTAACGTGCCACACCGGCTCGCGCGTACTACGGTTAATCATGAGAGACGGAGTTCAGTGGTGGGGAATCGATGGTGGAGCGACCATGGATTCCAGGGTCCTCAACGCAGGGGACGGACCGCTGCTCCAGAGACACACCCTCCGCACAGGGCATGTCTCGACTCACCGTCTTTTAGTCTGTTGCGTCTCCAACCTGGTGCCCGGTGACTACTGGCCATTCCCACCCTAGATGGTCGGATACATTGTCACCGGGCTTTTTTTTGCCCTTCGATACCCCATTCCGTCAATCAAGCAACTGTGCTTCTCGTCCCGCTTGGTTATACTCGCGCGAAACACATAATAACGACGCAAGTGCACATAACTTGCCCAGTAGGACGCTATGAAACGCCTGAGCACACTGGACGCCTCCTGGCTTGCCGTGGAGTCGGAAGATACGCCCATGCACGTGGGTACCCTGCAGATATTCTCCCTCCCACCGAATGCACCGGATACCTTCCTGCGGGATATGGTTGCGCGCATGAAAGTCGACTGCGACGTGGCGCCCCCCTGGAACTACAAGCTGGCGAATGCCGGCTTCCTGGGGCGGCTGCTGGCGCCCGCCTGGAAGGTGGATAAAGACATCGACCTGGACTACCACGTGCGCCACTCCGCCCTGCCGCGCCCAGGCAGCGAGCGGGAGCTCGGCGTGCTGGTTTCCCGTCTGCACTCCCATCCGCTGGATTTTTCGCGGCCGCTGTGGGAGTGCCACATCATCGAGGGGCTGGAGAACAACCGGTTCGGCCTCTACACCAAGATGCACCACTCCATGATCGACGGCATCAGCGGTGTACGCTTGATGCAGCGCATCCTGTCGACCAATCCCGACGAAACCAACATGATGGCGCCCTGGTCAGTGAAACCGGTGCGCGGACGCAAGGCCAGCGGCGAAAATGCGGCCACCCTGAACTGGGCATTCAACGAGGCGCTGCATGCCTTGAAGATCCAGGTAGACAGCACCCCGAAGCTGGTTAGCGCCCTGACCCGCCTGGTTCATTCCGCCCGGCATGAAGAGGATCACCTCACGGCGCCGTTCGTTGGACCACGGTCGATGCTGAATGGCCGCGTCACCGGTCAGCGTCGCTTCGCCACCCAGCACTATCCACTGGAGCGGCTCAAACAACTGGCCAAATACGCAGATGCCTCGCTCAACGACATCGTGCTCTACCTGTGCGGCACAGCGCTGCGGCGCTTCCTGCTGGAACAGGGCCAACTGCCGGACACATCGCTGACCGCCGGAATCCCGGTCAACATCCGCCCGGCGGACGATCACGGCACCGGCACGGCGATCAGCTTCATGATCGCCAGCCTGGCCACCAACGAGGCCGGACCGCTGGAACGGCTCGACGCCATCAGGGCCTCCACCTGCAGCGCCAAGGAACACCTGCAAAGTCTGCCGCGCAGTGCCCTGAACCAGTACACCATGCTGATGATGTCCCCCTACATCCTGCAGTTGATGACGGGATTGGGCGGGCGCATGCGGCCGGCCTTCAACGTCACCATCTCCAATGTGCCGGGGCCGGAGAAGCCGTTGTATTACGAAGGAGCGAAGCTTGAGGCGATGTACCCCGTCTCCCTGATCGCCCACGGCGGCGCGCTGAACATCACGTGTCTCAGCTATGCCGGATCACTGAATTTCGGCTACACCGGCTGCCGGGATACGCTGCCCAGCATGCAGCGGTTGGCGGTGTATACCGGTGAAGCGCTGGATGAGCTGGAGCTGATTCTGTTGTCGAAGAAGCCGGGAGCAAGAAAGGCATCGAAGTCTGGGACTGCCCGATCAAAACGAGGGGCTTCTGCCAAGTAAGGCGAGACTTCGCAGAGAGCGAACAACAGATACAGTGGCGTGAAAGATTAGATGTGGCCTATCAGGAAAGAGGGCACCTTTGGCGCCTCAGAAGCTGAAGCTTCTGCTACATACTCGAGTTGACTGGGAATGTAGCCGACGCTTCAGCTTCGGAGCAGCCCGCAGGGCTGCCGACCTTTCCACCAGACAACTGTCTAGCCACCAGCCAAAAACTTCACGTACCGCCGTCGAATAAGCGGATATCCTCAACCACCAGCAAAACCAGCTTCGGCTGATCTTGCTCCCGCACATACCCCAGCAGTACATACGCCTCACCGTGCTCGAAAGCACAACGCCCATTGCCCTGATAGACCGTGTCCGTCTCCAGTCGATCCAACGGCGGCTGGTCCAGGCTGTCTTCGGCGAACTGACCTAACTGGAGTCGTTCACAACCGATAAAGCGCCCCAGCTCGCTCGCTTCGACGAGCAGCGGCCGGTAACGGTCGGCATCCTGCATGGGCGGCAGCATCAGGTTGTTCAGGGCCTCCAGGTGCCAATCCCGGGATACGCCGTCGATCAGCTTGGAGAAGCTGGCCATCTGCTGTTCCTGATCGTCGCCTGCCTCCGGTTGGTAGAACAGCATCCAGGCCGCAGCCGTCACCAGCGCGATGAGGGTTCCCAGGAATCGATGCCAATGCTTCATGCCTGTCTTTTCCCCGGCCCGGGTCCTTGCTGTGTACGGCTGTTCCAGTGGGCGGCACCCACAAATATGAGTTGGAGAAAACGGGCAGTGCGCTCACGGATCTGGGCGATCTGGTAGTCATCGTCCGGCGAGACGCCAAGCAAGTCGGTCAGGGTGAAAGCGACGGTGCGTACGACCAGGTCACAGGTCAGCTCCAGGTCGCTGTCGCTGAGGTGATCGACCAGGCGCATTCGGCGCAGGTCGTTGGCCAGTTCGCTGGCGAAGAAACGCATCTCGCTGCGGATGCCGTCCTGCACCGCCCGGCTCTCGCCCGCCAGCCCCTGGGCCATGAAAAAGAAGAAACTGCGATTCGCTTCCACGTGGCTGATAAAAATGGCCACCGATTCGTCGATCAGCTTGTCCGCATGCAGCACATTCCCCCGGGCCTCGCGCATCATGCGGCGCAGTACCAGTCCCAACTGGTCCACCAACTGGAGCCCCAGGTCGTCCATGTTGCGGAAGTGGCGATAGAAGGAGGTCGGTACCACCTCGGCCTGCCGCGCAACCTCACGGATCCCCAGGCTGGCAAAATGCCGCCCCTTACCGACCAGGGTCAGGGTCGCTTCCAGCAGTTTGTCCCGGGTTTCGCCGGGTTTACGCCGTTGTCGTTGCGTCATGGTGATCGGGTTTACCTACCTGGCCGCCGCAAAGGACAACAAGTGTACACAAAACGCAGAGCTGGCGGAAATCTGGGCAGTCAAATCAGGCCAACCACGGCCCTGGAAAAGATTAAGGACGCAAGCAAGCATAGCCTTATCAACTAAAAAACTATTTATTTCAAAAGCTTGAAACTTAGCTTTTGTTGAAAACGCCATTGTTTGACAGATCTCCCCCCCCTGTGTACATTCGTACACAGAATGTGAACACTCGTACACACCAGAGTGAAAACGACAGATGAGGAGGCGAACCATGCTGTCGACCATGAACACCCGTGCACCATTGCGCTGGCTGGGCAAACAACTTTTCAACCGGGAAGACCCGGGCGCTTTCTTCGATCCGCTGCTGGCGGCCCTCAACCCCATGTGGGTCCGTGGCTATGTCCCAGCGCGCCTGCAGGACGTCGTGGATGAGGCGCGTGATACCCGCAGCTTCCACCTCCGCCCGTCACCCCGCTGGCAAGGCTTCGAAGCAGGCCAGCACGTCAACATCATCGTGGAAGCCAATGGCGTCCGCCACCACCGGACGTTCACCATTGCCAGCTCGCCGCGCCAGTGGGAGCGCGACGGCAGTATCACGCTGACTATCAAGCGCCTGCCGGGCGGACGCATCACCAACTGGATGCACGACAACCTGCGCGGCGGCGAAATCGTGGGTGTCAGCGAGGCATTTGGCGAATTCGACCTTCCGGAGGCGGAGATACCGCTGCTGTACATCGCCGGCGGCAGTGGCATCACACCGGTGCTGAGTCACCTGGCAACCCTGGCGAACCGTGATTTTCGCGCTCCAGTGACGCTGCTCTACTACGTGCGTTCCCAGGCGGACGTGATTGGTGCCGAGACGCTCTATGCCCTGGCAGCGCGCTGGCCAGCCCTGACCCTGAAGATCTTCAAGACGGAGGAAGACGGCGACGGCGCCTTGCTGAACGATCGTCACCTGGATGCAGTGCCAGGGATTCGTGCTCGCCAGGTCTACCTGTGCGGGCCCAAGGGACTGATGGACCTGGCTGGCAACCTGCTGAGCCAATTCGGTATCCGGGAAAGCCAGATCCAGAGCACCTTCTTCAGCGCGCCGTCTGCAGTCGCTGCGGATACCCCGCTGGGCGGCGAAGTCACCTTCGGCAAAAGCAGCAAGAGTGTTGAGTCCGGGGGTGATGCGCCACTGCTGGAAATCGCCGAGGCCGCCGAGCTTAAGCCGGCTTACGGCTGCCGCATGGGCATCTGTCACCAGTGCAGCTGCCGCAAGACGTCGGGCACCGTCGTCAATCGCCTCACCGGCAAGCCCTCCGGCCCGGGCGAGGAAACCATCCAGCTCTGCATTTCCGTGCCCCAGGGGCCGGTCACCGTGGACCTCTGATCTCTAATCGATATGCAGCGCTGAATCCTATTCGAACGATCGGCCGGAACGCCGACCGAAGGAGTCGAATCATGAAACCGCAACTGAACGAACAGCAACTGAATGAACTTGCGAAAGACCTCGATGCCATCCGCGACGAGGTGATGGCGGACGTGGGCGAGCGGGATGCGAAGTACATCCGCCGTATCATTCGCCTGCACCGCACCCTCGAAATCGGCGGCCGGGTAATGATGCCCTTCGGCTTCATTCCGCCGGTTTTCGCCGCCGCGGTCGCCTCGCTGGGTATCGCCAAGATCATCGAGAACATGGAAATCGGCCACAACGTGATGCACGGGCAATACGACTGGATGAACGATCCGTCGCTCCATTCCCAGACCTACGAATGGGATACCGTGTGCACCGGGGACTCCTGGCGCCGCACCCACAATTACGAGCATCACACCTACACTAACGTCATCGGCAAGGATCGGGACTACGGCTATGCGGTCCTGCGACTGAGCGATGATGTGAAGTGGAACCCGCTGCACCTGTTCCAGTTCGCCAACTACCTGATGCTGTCGGTGTTCTTCCAATGGGGTGTAGGCTTGCACGAACTGGAAAGCGAACGCATTCGCCGTCGAGAGATCAAGCTTTCCGACAAGAAGGCATTCCTGAAGGATTTCTTCCGTAAGGGTGGGCGTCAGGCCTTCAAGGATTATGTGTTCTTCCCACTGCTGACCTTTCCGGTCTTCCCGGTCGTGTTGGCGGGTAACGTGAGCGCCAACCTGATCCGCAACCTGTGGTCATCCACGGTGATCTTCTGCGGCCATTTCACCGAAGATGCGGAGACCTTCAGCGAGGCGTCCATCGAGAACGAATCCCGTGGCCAGTGGTACCTGCGCCAGTTGACCGGCTCCAGCAATTTCACCGGCAGCAAGTGGGTCCATATCCTGAGCGGCCACCTGAGCCACCAGATCGAACACCACGTGTTCCCGGACATGCCGGCCCACCGCTATCGCGAGATTGCGCCGCGGGTGGAGGCGATCTGTCACAAGTACGGGTTGAAATACAACACCGGGAGTTTCGGGCGCCAATATTGGACGGTGTTGAAGCGGATTGGGCAATTCTCTTTGCCAGACCGGGTGCGGGCGCGGCTCCCGGCTCAGGTGGCGTAACGGCCCGAGGGAACTAACGATTCAGGGGGCTTCGGCCCCCTTCTTGCGATCCAAGCCCCAGCGTACTTTTTTAACGCAGCATACTGATGAGGCGAAATCCGAACCGCACGGATTGGCACAGCCCGTCAGGAGGACACGTCAATGTGTAGCCGACGCTTCAGAGGGCCCGCCAGGGCCCCATCGATCAGCAGCCCTACGGCCTGCCCCGGAAGCTGAAGCATCCGCTACATAAATCCTCAACGTCCGCCTTGGGCGACGGTGTCTTGCACTGGATCGGCTTCAAATAATCCGTGAAAACCTGCTTCCCGCCCCACCCGTGCGATAGGCATCGAACACCTGGCAGATCGCCCGGATCA
Source organism: Marinobacter nanhaiticus D15-8W (assembly GCF_036511935.1). Classification (NCBI taxonomy): domain Bacteria; kingdom Pseudomonadati; phylum Pseudomonadota; class Gammaproteobacteria; order Pseudomonadales; family Marinobacteraceae; genus Marinobacter; species Marinobacter nanhaiticus. The sequence continues at coordinate 4,325,527 of NZ_AP028878.1, forward strand.
GCAACCGCCCTGCGGGCTCGACAGCCAGCCCATCCTCATCCTCACGAATCAGTCCGTCCACAACCATCCGCCGCAGGCGATGCAACTCCTCCGCGAAGTAAAGGCCGAACGGCCGATTCCAGTGGGCCTCGAAAGCATCGTAATCGAGTTGGAACTGGCAAATCAGCTGACCGATAACCCAGCGCCGGATCTGGTCATCTTCGGACAACTCAACACCACGGATCGTCGCCAGCTCGCCCGCATCAATATGCTTTTCCCAGGTGGCCAGGTCATGCGAATTCTGGAAATAGGCATCACGGGTCTGCCCGATCGCCGAAACGCCCAGGGCCACCAGATCGCAGTCGCCATGGGTGGTGTAACCCTGGAAATTGCGGTGCAGCCGCCCCTCCTGCTGAGCAATCGCCAAAGGGTCGTCCGGCAGGGCGAAATGGTCCATGCCGATGTACTGGTAGCCGGCGTCCAACAGCCGGTCGATGGTCTGGTGGAGGATGGTCAGCTTGTCCGCAGGCGACGGCAGGGTCTCGTCCTTGATACGGGTTTGCGGGTAGAAGCGTTCGGGCAGGTGCGCATAGCTGAATACGGACAGGCGGTCGGGCCGTAGCGCAATCACCTCGTCGAGCGTTTCGGCAAAGGTCGCCGGCGTCTGGTACGGCAGGCCGTATATCAGGTCCATGTTGATGGAGCGGAAGCCCAGCGCCCTCGCCTCATCCAGCACGTCCTGCACCATGCGTTTGGGCTGGATGCGATTGACCGCTTTCTGTACCTGCGGATTGAAGTCCTGCACACCCAGACTGATCCGGTTGAACCCCAGCAAATGCAGGTGCAAAAGGGTATCGCCGGTGAGCTCGCGGGGATCGATCTCGATACTGAAATCCCGGTCGCCACTCCCATCGAGATTGAAGATTTGCCGATAACCTTCCATCAGCCGACTCATGTCTTCCTTCGGCAGGAAGGTCGGCGTGCCACCGCCCCAATGCAGCTGCTTTACCAACCGATCCGAACCGTAGAGGTCTGCGTGCATTTGCGCCTCCTTCAGCAGGCGCTCTACGTAAGGCGATGCAAACTCGCGCTTGCGGGTAACCACCTTGTTGCAGGCACAGTAGTAGCAGAGCCGGGCGCAGAAAGGCACGTGGGTATACAGCGACAACGGGCCACCCAGTTTGCCACTGGCAGCGGCGGCGCGGGCCGTATCACGAGCGGTGAATCGATCGGTAAATTCCACGGCGGTCGGATAAGAGGTGTATCGGGGGCCGCTGAGATCGTAGCGACGAATCAAATCGTCATCCCAGAGGGCAGCCGGCTGGGCCGTACGATGGGACAACGTGAGCTGCTGGGCAAGCTGGATGGACATATCAGGTACCGGAAAGAACGTTCAAGGGCAGTCTATCGGTCGATGCGAAGTACGCATTGATCTGGGTCAGTCATGAACCGGAAAACGGCTTGGCGCGTAATTCCGGCAGACATCCCAGGGAGAACATCATGCGCAACCTCATCCTGATCCTCGGCGATCAGCTCACCACCGACATCAGCGCGCTCAAGGACGCGGATCCGAAGCGGGACAGAATCGTCATGGCAGAGGTTCGGGATGAGGCCAGCTACACCAACCACCACAAGAAGAAGATCGTGCTGCTGTTCAGCGCCATGCGGCATTTCGCCCAGCGCCTGGAAAACGAAGGTTGGCAGGTCCAGTACTACCGTTACTCACCAAAAAGCCGCCACAACTCGCTATTCGATGTGGTTCAGGCGCAGGTGAAAAAGTTCAGTCCCGACAGGCTCGTCACTACCGAATGTGGGGAATGGCGACTCGATGCGGATATCCGCAAGTGGGAAAAGTCGCTGGAACTCCCGGTGGAGATCCGCCTCGACGATCGCTTTATCGCGACCAAGGACGAGTTTGCGCGCTGGGCCGAGGGTCGCAAGCAACTAAGAATGGAGTTCTTCTACCGCGAGATGCGAAAGAAGACCGGCCTGCTGATGACGCCGGACGGCGGCCCCGAGGGCGACCACTGGAATTTCGATGCCGACAACCGGCGCAAGTGGACCGGCAAACCGCCTGCGCCCGCGCCTTTCCGGGTGGAGCCGGACAGGATTACCCAAGAAGTCATCGAACTGGTGGACAAGGAATTCAAGGATCACTTTGGCACCACGGATGATTTCCACTTCGCAGTGACACCCGAAGACGCCGAGGAAGCCCTGGCCCATTTCCTGGATTTCGCCTTGCCCTGTTTCGGTGACTTCCAGGATGCCATGTCCGACGACGAAGACTGGCTATTTCACTCCATCCTCTCGCCTTATATCAATTGCGGTCTGCTAAACCCGCTCGGCGTATGCGAGGCGGCCGCGCAGCACTATTATTCCGGCCAGGCGCCGCTCAATGCGGTGGAAGGCTTTGTCCGCCAGATTATCGGCTGGCGCGAATTCGTGCGCGGCATCTACTGGTTGCTGATGCCCGACTATGCCAGGGAAAACCGGCTCGGCAACACGCGTAAACTCCCCTGGTTCTACTGGACCGGTGAGACCGACATGCGCTGCATGCACCAGGCTATCGATGCCACCCGCCGCAACGGCTACGCCCACCATATCCAGCGGCTGATGGTCACGGGCAACTTTGCCCTGTTGGCCGGCGTAAAACCGGAGGACATCTGCGACTGGTACCTGGCGGTCTATGCCGACGCCTACGACTGGGTCGAACTGCCCAACACCCTGGGCATGGTAATGCACGCGGATGGCGGTTACCTGGGGTCCAAACCCTACGCCGCCAGCGGCAAGTATATCCAGCGCATGTCCGACTACTGCAGCCAGTGCAAGTACAACGTGGCCAAGGCCACTGAGGAGGATGCCTGCCCGTTCAACGCGCTTTACTGGCACTTCATCGACCGTCATCGCAAGGCCTTTGAGGGTAATCCCCGCATGGGTATGATGTACCGCAATTGGGATCGCCAGAAGCCGGATCGGCGCGAAGCCCTTCTGACCAGGGCCGAGTGGCTGCTGGAGCATGTGGAGGAGCTGTAAATCTAGGAACTGTAGTTCACGGAACCTTGGGAAACAGTGGCCCATCCAGACAACCTCTTCAACGCGGGATCTACCAATAGCTGCTACACTTTTCATAACAAGAATGATGGTCTTGGCCGTGCACTACGGACAGGCACTAGGGAGAGTTATGCGTGTAGTAACACGCACCTTCTTCACACTGTACCTGCTTGCCTTTGGCTCTTCGGTCGCTGCCGAACAGCCACTCCAGCTTTTTGCTTCACCGGCCCCGCCCTACCAGTACGGAGCGGATGGTGAGATTCGGGGATCGACAGTCGATGCGCTGCGATGCGCCTTGAGCGAAACCCCATGGCGCCCGCATATCCAGATGGTCCCGCAACGCCGGGCTAGCCATTCCCTGCAAAAAGGCGTGATCGACGGTTACCTGGGCATTGCACCTTCGGCAGAGCTCAACAAGCATGCAGTGATCAGCGCGCCGCTGGCATTGGAAAAATGGTACCTGTATTCGGAACAACCGGTTGAATCCCTGGACGGCCTCCGACTGGGCGCCATAGCCGGCAGCAACGAAGCCATGTGGCTTGAGCGGCGAGGCTACGACGTCACCATGCAGGTGGCGACCCTGGAACAGCTGGTGGCGCTGATCGACCGCCAGCGTATCGACGGGCTTGTAGTGGATAGCCGGGTGATGGAGGCCTACCTCGAGCAGCAGGAAGCCTTCCAGCCCGCACCGGGGCTGGATGCGCAGTTTATCCGGTTTGCGCCACTGGGCCTCTATCTCGGCAACAATTTCGTCAACGTCCATCCAGACTTTCTGGCCCGGCTCAATGCCCGGCTCGATGATTGCGTCACCTCTGGTTTCCAACTGGATGAGAAGGAAGCCGGCGAGGTCCTGAAACAGGCGCGGGCACTGTTCGCCAACTTACAGCAACAGGTCAACCTGGAGGCTGCCCTGCGCAGTGCCAGGAATGACTATACCCTGGCAGAAATCCTGATGATCGATCAGCTCTGGCAACAAGCCTCGGTGAAGAACCCTACCGACGAAGCGTTGGCCATCACCGCCAACCCCACATCACTTGCGCTGGAGCACTGGCAGGCCAGCCATAATGGGCGTATCACCGAGCTGATGCTGATAGACCATCAGGGGGCCCTGGTCGCGATGAGCCGACTGACCAGCGATTTCTGGCAGGGCGACGAATCCAAGTTCCGGGAAGTGGTGGCCAATGTGGACAAAGGGCTGTTCCTCAGTCCTGTGCGTTTCGATGCGTCATCAAGGCACTTTCAGGTCATTGCCTCGAAGAGCATTTTCGATGACCGCAGCGGTGAACTTATCGGCGTCGTCGCTATCGGACTCGATATCGAAAAAGCGCTGTCAGGGCTCCACTAATGCGCCGTCTGGGTGATCCATCATGAAAATGCGGCCAATCCACGTCACGATACTGCTCTGTGCGCTTGCGGGCGTTGGCCTGGGCCTTATCCTCTTCCAGCAGGCGCCGCCGGACATTCCGGAAGACGCCCCGGACCAAGGGCAATCCGCCGTCTCCGGCACGGTCCAGGGCGACAAGCCCGAAGGCAATGGCGCGCTTCCGGACCAGATAACTGAAGCACAACAGGCCATGCTCGACGATCCCCGCACCCTCGCCTTCGGACGGCGGCTGGATTTCCAGGCGGATGTGCGCAGTTTCTTCGACCAGGCCGATCAGCTTAGCGAAGAACAGCTTGAGCAGCAGGCCCAGGCACTGAAGGCAGAGCTTGAAAAATACGAGGAGGCGGACGAGGTCAGTGCCATGGAGAGCCTGATGTTGCAACTGGCCTTGATCAAGACCACCGTCGGCGACGAGTCCGTACAAAAGCAGGCCATGACGGACTTGATCGACGACTATAAGACACAGTCTGAAGCCCGCAAGGCCGAATGGGAGGCACAGCCCAGGCCGGAGTTCGATGCCTACAAGGCGCAGGAGAAAGCCATCGTCGATGAGGTCATGGCGATGGAGCGCATCCCGGGCGATGTGGATCGCAACGAATACCTGCGCCAGAAGCTGATGGAAGCCCGCATCGAAGCCGCCGGGAACGACGGCATGGACTGACGCCGCCCGGCTTCTCCCTGACGTTTTTCCTAGCCGCTGTTACAGCAACTGATCCAACGTCCAGTAGAGCAGATTGAAAGGCTTGTTGTAGTCCGCCAACTGGTCGGTTTCGGAGGCCTGCATTACCGCCCCGCTCCCATCGAGGACGTTGGCCACGAAGTCATCCAGTTCCAGTCCCGCTTCCTGGATATCGGAATTGGCGAACTCAATGATCGAAGTGCAGTGACTCTCGTTCACATCCCGGAACCAGGGCATGTAGTAGCCGAAGTTGTCCAACTGCGCCAGGCTCTGCTGCAGGCGCTGGGTATCTATGTACCAGCGCTCGTGCAGCTCCGCTTCCTTGATAGTCTCTGAAGGCGCATTGGCGATTTCGTCGTAGAAACGTTCGTAGGAATAGGCGGAGAAGTTCAGGTCCTGCCAGAAATGGGTCTGACCCATGCGATCGTTCGGCAGCGCCATCGACAGCGCGGCGTAGAGCGTGCCCAGATCGTTGAGCGACAGGCCTGGCAGGCCGGAGGCGATATAATCGAGCGGGCCGGACGGGCGATCCAGCCCCCAGGCTTCCCGGATGAAGGTTTGCAGCAATACAGAAGGGTACTGCTCCGGCGAGGCCCCGATCGGGGCATTGAATACCGGCCCGGAGTCGTCGATCAGGAACCCGCGGGTCGGCTCCATATCGCGCCGGGTCGGGTGATAGTTGGTCAATCCGCCAACACCGCCAGCGCTGCAGCCTGTCGTCAGCATCTGCGCCGGGCGCTGGAGGTTGTCCTTGAGCCAGGCGACGACGGCGCGCATGTTGCGCATGCCATTGTGGTGCCAGATCAGCGATTCCTCTTCACCGTCCGGATCCTCGTATATCGCGACCTTGTCGCCGGAGTAGATATCGCCGGTGCAGTATGGGATATAGACCATATTCCAGTCCTGGGTCTTTACCCGGGTCCAGGGATGCAAGCGCACGACGAAGGGGCTGACCAGACTGGCGCCGGGGTTCAACAGGCTCATGTAGTCGTCGGGAATGCCATCGGGATTCCGGGCTCCACGAATGCCGGTCTGGCCGGTACAGCTCTCGTAATCCCAGCAGGCGCCGCCACCTTCCAGGTAGATGATGGTGTTGCTGGTATTGGGTACCCGGTTGATGAAGAACTTGTACTCCGATCCGTTGCCGCATACCGCGCCGGTTTCCGGGGCCAGCGGTATGGTCTGCCAGGCATAGTAGTTGCCCGGTGAGAAGCCGTCGTTGAAGCCGGACGGGTTCGACAGCAGCGGATAGTTACCCTGACGTTGATCCGATGTGACCGGATTGTCCGCTCCCGGCGGCGACACCAAATTGCCCAAGGTGCGCCAGAAGCCGTAATCACCCAGCTCCGCCAGGGCGGAACCGGAGAGCAGCAGGCCTGCGAGGAAGGCCGTTATCTTCGTTGTGGCACTGTGTTTCACAGTCACCCCTCCTTTGGTTGTTCTTGTTCAAGGGCGATCCCTGAATACCACTGGGAGACACAGGATGCAGGAGTGCACGTCGTCAGAAACGGCAGGCTCCTGATCAAAAATTAGACGTGACAATCTGTCAGATCAACGCAGATAGGTAGACCGTTTTGACCTAACGGAAGGTGGGCATATCCTCTTGGCGGGACTGAAGGGGAGGGATGACTGCGCCTACGCTGTCCTGGATGGCCGTCCCTGGCCAGCCATGACGCCCGGGACATCCCTGTCCCTCCTTCGGCGCAGTCATCCCTCCCCTTCGTTCATAGCTTTGAACAGCCTTCCCTCAACCTACAGTTACGGCGGACCGACTTCACAAGCCAGGACGAGCGCCCAGAACTCCGAGAAATCATTCACCACGACATCCGGTTTGTGTGGATGACGATGGGTGCCGGGAAAGATGTTCTGCAGCCAGGGCAGATCCCACAAGGCGCCGTTGAAGAAGACACCGGTCATGCCGGCGCGTTTGGCGGCGATGATGTCGGTGGTGCTGTCGCCTACATACCAGACGCTGGGTCCGACCGGGTAGTTGAGGTTCTCAGCGGCGAAAATGAGCTGATCGGGATGGGGTTTGCGCAGGGGCGTGTCGTCGCCGCAGACCTCGGTATCGAACAGGTGCTGCCAACCGGTGCCTTCCACCGCCGCCAGTTCGTGCTCGAAGAACTCGCGGTCTCGGTTGGTGATGACGCCGACCTGGATGCCAAGCCGGCGCAAACCATCCAGCATCTGGCTCACCCGCGGCTCGAACGCCGAGACGTTGCCATAGTGGTTGCGGTAGTGACGATTGAACGCCTGGTGGGCGATAGCCTTGGCGTCCTGGTCGTCACCAAACAGCACCTCGAAGATATCGGTGCGAGAAATCTTGCGATCCGCCCTCACCTTCGGGTGTAGTTGGGAGAATTGCCTGACGTAGTCCACCAACTTGGCATCTTCCGGCGTCTTGCTGTCTTCAGGCTCGAGCATACGCTCCATCAGGCCCAGCTCGCGGAATTCCGGCAGCATGTCGTCCACGGCGTGGTACATGGCATCGAGGGTGTCCACCAGCGTTGCATGCCAGTCGAACAGGATGACTTCCGGGCGGATGAGTTTGGCCAATGCGGGGTGCCAGTCGGCTTCCTGCCGCGGCTCGGGCGGTGCCGGTGCGGGAAAGGCCTGCGGGCGAACTTCATCGACGGGGCGTTGGAAGGTCCCTTCCGGGAAGGCCGCCAGCTCGTCCATGAGTTGCTCGAAGCTCTCGATAATCAGCGCCGGCCGGTCCTGCTTGCGGAACCAGCCCTGGATACGCTGCGGTTCCCAGTGGGCGCCGTTGTAGAAGATCGGGGTCACGCCCGCGTTGTTGGCCGTGACCATATCGGTGTAGCCGTCCCCCACGTACCAGATGTCCGCTCCCGGCTTTAGGCCCACCTTTTCCGCACCACTGACCAACACTTCCGGGTCAGGCTTGTAGTGGGTAACGTCGTCAGCGCAGACGGTGGCATCGAACAGCTCGCGCCAGCGTCCGTCTTCCAGGGTTTTCAGCTCGGTGTCGAGGAACTCGCGGTTGCGGTTGGTGGCGACCACCAGCTTGATCCCGAGATCGCGGCAGGCACGCAGGTAGTCATAGACACCTTCCTGGAAGGGTTTCACGCGGCCGAAATACTTGCGGTAGCACTGATTGTAGGCGTGGTGGGCGATGGACTTCGCTTCTCGGTTATCGCCGAATATAGCGTTGAAGATATCGGTGCGCGACACCCGACGCTCTGCCAGGATGCGCGGATGCAGTCGCCGGAAGATGCGGATGTAACGCACCAGGCGGGCGTCATCGGCATTGTTGCAGGCCTCCTCGGGCAGCAAGTGTTCGACCAGCCCGAGTTCTTCCAGTTGTGGCAGCATCTCCTCCATGGCACTGAACATCGCGTCATGGGTATCTACCAGGGTTCCATGCCAGTCGAAGAGCATGGCGGCGGGTACAGCCAGTCGGTCATCACGGGTCCGCAATGGCGAGCCTCCTTTACCGTTTAAGCTGAAAGGTTTGTGTTGAATCAGGTTACCGAAAACGTCGTCCGTTTCACTGCGGCTTACCTGCCGATTCCACCTCGGTGATACGGCCGTCACGGAAAGTGACGATACGGCGGAACTGGTTGCTGCCGAACTCGTACATCCATTCCTCTACCGGGTAGATACCCTGCAGCACACCCCGACGTTCGGCGTATCGGGAATATTCATCGGGCACTACCCAGGTAATACGCTTCGACAGTGGTTCTCCACAGCGTTTAATCACCTCGAACTCACTCATGCCGTCGTTGAGCACTCGTGGATTGCAGTTACCCGCGGCTCCGGGGAGGAAGCCATAGCCGAGGCTGTCCTGGCTTTGGAGACGCCCATTGCGGAACACCAGGCGGCGAATGAAACTGCTGGGGCCAGGGTTGTAATACCAGTGCTCGACTGTTTGCACGATACCGATACCCGGCAAGGCCGCTTCCGGATAGATGGCGACATAGTCGGGCTCGCCACAGCGCTCCTTCACCTCTACCGGCCAGTCGCCAACATCCACCAGCCCGGTACCACAGCGAAAGGCGGCCTGAGCGGCGGACGGCAATAACAGTAATACCGCCAGCAACGCGAGTACACGCATTGATCGATCCCTATCATCCCAAGAATCCTGACAGCATAGTCCAATGTGGATAGGGTTAGTTCCTCGCCAGCAAAACTTTACCGGCACTCTCGATCCGCCCGGGACAGCCGGACGTAAACTACTCAGCGAATACCCGTTCTGGACTATCATGCATCGCAAACCTCACCTACCGACCAAGATCTGCGCGACCTGTAATCGCCCTTTCACCTGGCGGCGGAAATGGGCACGTGACTGGGCGCAGGTGCGCTACTGTAGCGAGCGCTGTCGGCGCCATCGCCCATGCCAGCGGGAGGACACCACTCGACCATGACCACCGTTGTCTGGTTCAAGCGCGACCTGCGCACGGTCGACCACGCGCCTCTATTCAATGCGGCAGGCTGTGGGAAGCCGGTCATTCCACTCTACGTGGTCGAAAGCGATTACTGGCGACAGCCTGACACCAGCGAACGGCAATGGGCATTTATTGCGGAGAGCCTGGACGAACTGGGTCAACGACTGGCCAGGCTCGGAGCGCCGTTGATCGTGCGCAGTGGTGATGTGGTAGCGGTACTGAAGCAGTTGCACGAGCAAACAGGGTTCGAACGCATCGTCGCCCACCAGGAAACCGGCAATGACTGGACCTTCCAGCGGGACCGGCGTGTCATCGACTGGTGCGCACAGGCGGGCGTGGCATTTCAGGAGTGGTCCACGTTCGGGGTCGTGCGGCGACTGCGCGACAGGGAGATCTGGGACAAGGCCTGGCGCGAGGTCATGCGCGATAACGTTATTCCGGAACCAGAAGCCATCAAAGCGCATCCCAAACTCGCAGGACCACCCAACGTCATCGAGGCGCCTACGCCTGCCCATCCGGGCCACTGCCCCGGCCGCCAACCCGGCGGTATGCGCGCTGGCGAGAAATTGTTGGACTCGTTCCTGGCCCGCCGTTGCCTGGGCTACCAGTACAACATTTCCAGCCCGAATTCCGCGTTCGACGGTTGTTCGCGGCTAAGCCCGCACATCGCTTACGGCACCGTCAGCCTGCGACGGATCTACCAGGCCGCCAAGGCCAATAGCGAGCATCGCTCCAGCCTGCCGCGGCGCCAGCGCAGTCTGACTGCGTTCCGCTCACGACTGCACTGGCACTGTCACTTCATCCAGAAGCTGGAAGATGAGCCCGAGCTGGAATTCCGCGCCATCCACCGGGAACTGGAAGGACTCAAGTCCGGGCCCAATGACCGGGAACGACTGGACCGCTGGACCGAAGGCCAAACCGGCTGGCCGCTGGTCGACGCCAGCATGCGGGCGCTGTACCACACTGGGTGGATCAACTTCCGCATGCGCGCGATGCTCATGGCTATCGCCAGCTACCAGCTCTGGCTGCACTGGCGAGAACCTGCCCTGCATCTCGCGCGCCTGTTCACCGACTTCGAGCCTGGCATCCACTACCCCCAGGTGCAGATGCAGGGTGGCCTGACGGGCATTAACGCACTACGGATCTACAATCCGGAATTGCAGTCACGGAAGTTGGACCCGGAGGGAAGGTTCATTCGCCAGTGGATTCCCGAATTGGCCGGCGTACCTGACGAGTTCATCCATACCCCCTGGCTGATGAATGCTCGCCAGCACCAACTCTACGGCGGCGAGGACTATATCGCGCCCATCTGCGACCACGAAACCGCCGCCCGCAGCGCGCGGAAGGCGATCAGCGAGTTCCGTAATGCCCGTGTTTCGAAGGAAGAGACCGAGCGGGTGCTGGAACGCCACGGCAGCCGCAACGGACCGCAGCAGAATCGGCCCAAAGTCAGGGAGGAAAAGCCGGCCGACTCGTCCCAACTGTCGCTGTTCGACTAACGGAGAAAGATCGCCACCATCACCGGGATATAGGCCAGCGCAAACAGCGTGGAAAGCAACGTGGTGCCAGCGGCCTGTCGCGGCGACGCATCCAACAAGGTGGCAATCACTACGGTGTTGGCGGCAATCGGTGTGATGGACACGAGGAAGATCGCACGATAGACCGCATCGCTGTAGAAATGCAGGAACTGGCTGTCGATCCACCAGAACAGGAGCGCCATTACCGGCCAGACCACGAACTTGCCGAAGAAAGCGATGGCCGTGAAACGTACGTTGCCGACCAGGCCGCGGAAGTTGAGGATGCTCATCCCCACGATCATCATCCCCAGGATGCTGTAGGCACCGCGCAGGTTGTCGAACAGCGGCATGAAGACGTCGGGAATGGAGAAGTCACTCAGGTTGAGGATGACGCCAAGAAAAAACGCGTAGACGGAAGGCAGGCGGGCGACGCGCTTGAGGCAATCCCGCGCACTGTAGCGGCCGCGACCGGCCAGGTAGTAGCCCACCGAATTCTCGAACAGCGTCGTGCCCAGCATGCAGACGATATAAAGCGCCAACCCTTTCTCGCCGAACAGCAGGAGCGCGACCGGAATCCCGAAGTACCCCGTATTCCCGGTGCCTACCGCCAGCGGAATAATGCTGGCGGTGCCATCACTCAGCACCCGCTTGCCAAACCACAGGTGCAGCAGGCTGATGCCGGTACAGAAACCGAAGACGATCGCCGGCATCAGCAGCACTTCCGTCGATAGCGGCGCGGCCATCACGCCGGAGAAGATCACTGAGGGCGTCACGATGTAGAGCATGATCCCCGCGATATGCCGCCCGCTGGCCTCCAGGTAACGCCCGGCAACCCACCCGAGGGCTACCGTTACATACAACGGCAGCAGCTTGACGAACAGCGAAAGAACGATGGCCATGGGACAATACAACCTTGGAGAAGCAGCAATGGATCACAGCGCGTTGCGTGAAGGTTGCATAGCATAGAGCATCCAGACGCTACAGCCATCCTCCATGCCGGGAATTCCAAATGCCGCCGATGCGTTACCTACTCACCAGTCTGTGCCTGATCGCCCTTTGCCTCGCCTCGCACCCGTCTCACGCCGACACCCTCCCCGCCCCGGATAGTGTTGAGCCCAAGACCCGTGGCTTCATGCAGCAGGTCGCGAACGGCAAGGTGACCGAGGCTTATGGCAGCCTGGCGCCCTATCTTGGCGTATCCCAGGAGCCTTTCGATGCATCTGCGAAGGAAGCCGACACCTACTTCAAGAAGGTATTCGACCGTGCCGGGAAAACCCTGGACATCGCCCGGGTCAAACGTGAGGCCATCGACGATCACTTCTACCGGGAAACCTGGCTGCAAAAATTTGCTGAAGCCGCTATGGCGTGGCAATTCACCTTCTACCAGGCCACTGACGGCTGGAAACTGGTCGGCATCAGCTACACCACCGACATTGAATCACTCTATTCGCTTTATTAGTAATCCCGCAGCCATAGGTCATCACTATAAGTTGTCGAGTAACCAATCCCGGCAAACTACGTTATACTACGCGGCTTTCAGGGGTGGTCCCTTGACCCCGGGCGAGCGGTACCGGCCACCCACCTGCCCGTCCGAACCATCGCTTTTTGCGACCATTTAATACCTGACTATTTTACTCTGATATTGTACAATCCTCCCCCAGAAGACCCACCCATAAGAAGCAAAGGGCGCTTGATGGAGCCGGAACCAGAATACGGAACCACTCGTAACGCCTGACACAACACTGGGCTGAATGTTTTGGACGGGCCGTTTCCGCCCTGACCAGAGAGATGAACAGAGCCTCCATGGCTCGCACATGAACGACCTGCACTTGAGAGAGACGGAGCGACGATCATGGCGAACACCGACAAGCAGGTGAACGAGCTGATCAAACGGGAATACGAACACGGGTTCGTAACCGAAATCGAAGCGGATACGTTTGAGCCAGGCCTGGATGAAGACGTCATTCGGCGCCTGTCTGGAATCAAGCAGGAACCACAGTTCATGCTTGATTGGCGCCTGAAGGCCTACCGTCGCTGGCTGGAAATGGAGGAGCCGGACTGGGCTCACGTCAACTACCCGCGGGTGGATTTCCAGAGCATTTCCTATTATTCGGCGCCGAAGAAGAAAGAAGACATGCCGCAGAGCCTGGACGAAGTCGATCCGGAACTGCTGCGCACCTACGAAAAACTGGGCATCCCGTTGCACGAGCGCGAAAAGCTTGCCGGCGTTGCGGTCGATGCGGTCTTCGACTCGGTTTCCGTGGCGACGACGTTCAAGGAACAACTGGCTGAGGCCGGCGTCATCTTCTGCCCGATTTCCGAGGCGGTGCAGAAGTATCCTGAACTGGTCGAGAAATACCTGGGCAGCGTGGTGCCCCACGGCGACAACTTCTTCGCCGCGCTCAACTCCGCGGTCTTCTCAGACGGGTCCTTTGTCTACATCCCGCCGGGCGTACGCTGTCCGCTGGAGCTGTCCACCTACTTCCGCATTAATGCGGCCAACACCGGTCAGTTCGAGCGCACCCTGATCATTGCCGACGAAGGCAGCTACGTTAGCTACCTGGAAGGCTGCACCGCCCCCATGCGCGACGAGAACCAGCTGCATGCAGCAGTCGTCGAGCTGGTTGCGCTGGGCGACGCCCAGATCAAGTACTCCACCGTGCAGAACTGGTATCCCGGTGACGAGCACGGCAAGGGCGGTATCTTCAACTTCGTTACCAAGCGCGGCGCCTGCATCGGCAAGAACTCCAAGATCTCCTGGACCCAGGTCGAAACCGGCTCCGCCGTAACCTGGAAGTACCCGAGCTGCGTCCTGCGCGGTGAAAACAGCGTCGGTGAGTTCTATTCCGTCGCACTCACCAACAACTACCAGCAGGCCGATACCGGCACCAAGATGATCCACCTGGGCAAGAACACCTCCAGCACGATCATCTCCAAGGGTATCTCCGCCGGCCGTTCCAGCAACGCCTATCGCGGGCTGGTGCGTTTCGGACCCGGCGCCGAGGGCGCGCGCAACTTTACCCAGTGCGACTCCCTGCTGATCGGCGACCAGTGTGCCGCCCATACGTTCCCGTACATCGAGAGCAAGAACAAGGGCGCCATCGTCGAGCACGAGGCCACCACCTCCAAGGTCAGCGACGAGCAGATGTTCCTCTGCCGCCAGCGTGGCATCGACCCGGAACAGGCGGTCTCCATGATCGTAAACGGCTTCTGCAAGGAAGTGTTCAAGGAGCTGCCGATGGAGTTCGCGGTGGAAGCCGGCAAATTGCTGGAAGTCAGCCTCGAAGGCTCGGTCGGCTAGACCCCAGTGGCGCACACGGTTTAAACGCATACAGAATCAAGACGAGAGAGAACGCAATCCATGCTGAGCATCCGTAACCTGCACGCCTCCGTCGAAGGCAAGGAAATCCTCAAGGGGATCGACCTGGAGATCAAGCCCGGCGAAGTTCACGCCATCATGGGGCCCAACGGGTCGGGCAAGAGCACCCTGTCTGCCGTACTGGCCGGGAATGAAGCCTTCGAAGTCACCGAAGGCGAAATCCAGCTGGACGGCAAGGACCTGCTCGAACTGGAAACCGAGGAGCGGGCCCGCGAAGGCATCTTCCTGGCGTTCCAGTATCCGGTGGAAATTCCGGGTGTCAGCAACCTGCAGTTCCTGCGTACCGCCGTCAACGCACTGCGCACCCATCGCGGTCAGGACGAACTCAGTGCGGTCGATTTCATGAAGCTGGCCAAGACCACTTCGAAGAAGGTCGACCTGGACCCCGATTTCCTCAAGCGCGGTGTCAACGAAGGTTTCTCCGGCGGCGAGAAGAAGCGCAACGAGATCCTTCAGGCCTTGCTGCTGGAACCGCGTCTGGCGATCCTCGACGAGACCGATTCCGGCCTCGATATCGATGCCCTGAAGGTCGTGGCGGACGGTGTTAACGCCCTGCGCTCGCCAGAACGCGCCGTACTGATGGTCACCCACTACCAGCGTCTGCTGGACCACATCGTGCCGGATTACGTGCACGTACTGGCTGGCGGCCGCATCGTGAAGTCCGGCGGCCGTGAACTGGCGCTGGAACTGGAAGCGCATGGCTACGGCTGGCTCGGCATCAAAGACACCGACGAAGCCGAGGCGAGCTAAGGGGGTGGTTATGATGAAAGCAGCACCGACCCTCTCCGACGCCTTCCTGGAGTCGGCGGGCAGCAAGCTGCCCGAACCGTTACGTACGCTTCGGGCGCAGCGCGGTAGCGCACTGGCGGAGATGCCACTGCCGACGCGCAAAACCGAAAACTGGAAGTACTCCAGCCGCTACCTGAAGCTGACGGACGAACTGGCGGCATCCCTACCGGCGGGCCGCAAGTCCGGTCCCGCCCTGGCCGTTGATGGTTACCACGTAGTGCTCAACAACGGCGTCGTCGTACCGGAGGCCAGCGACTTCCCGGCGGTGGATGGCGTCAGCATCACCAGCTTCGCCGATCTGGATGACACCACAGCGCAGCAACTGGCAGAGCGCCTGGACAATACGCTGGACAATAACGCCGTGCAGATGGCACGCCTGAACACCGCGCGCTTCGAGGATGGCCTGTACATTCGCCTGGAAAAGAACGCGGTTCTGGATCGGCCACTGTTCGTGATCTGCCAAACCGACGCTGAATCGAGCGGCTCCGTGTACCCACGTATCTATGTTGATGCGGCCACCAACAGCAAGATGACCCTGGTGGAAGAATATATTTCTACCGGCGAGCAACAGGCCCTGGTGGATGCCGTTACCGAATTCAGCCTCGCCGACGGTGCCAACATTACCAGCGTGCGTCTGTCGCTCGAAGGCGAGAACACTTACCACATTGGCGCTACCGGTGCGCGCCTGCTCGGTAACGCCCGGCTGGACAGCCACTGCGTCGGCTTCGGTGGTCCGTTGCGCCGTCACGATTTGCAGGTGCGCCTGGAGGAATCCGGCGCCAACTGTCGCCTGAATGGCGTGGTCGTCACCCAGGGCAAGCAGCATTACGACAACCACACCACCATTGAACACGTGGCACCGCACTGCGACAGCGAGGAAACCTATCGCAACATCGCCGCCGACGAGTCCCACGCCGTCTTCAATGGCCGCATCCATATCCATAAGGATGCGCAGAAATCGAACGCCAACATGAGCAACAAGAACCTGTTGCTCTCCACCGGCGCTGAAATCGACACCAAGCCGGAGCTGGAAATCTACGCGGACGACGTCAAGTGTGCCCACGGTGCAACCGTCGGCCAACTGGACGAAACCGCCCTGTTCTACCTGGTATCCCGCGGTATCGCCCGGCGCGAGGCCAACACCCTGTTGAGCATGGCCTTTATCAACGAACTGATCGAGCAGATCCCGGTCGAAGCGGTACGGGAGACCGTTCAGGCACGACTCAACCGGTTTATCGAACAGACGTTCGAAGGAGCCTGATGACGATGACGGATCTTGCGGCAGCCAAGCAGACTTTGGATGTAAACGCCATTCGCAAGGACTTCCCGATTCTGTCCCAGACAGTGAACGGTAAGCCCCTGGTGTATCTGGACAACGGTGCGTCGGCGCAGAAGCCGGTGGCCGTGCTGGATGCCATGGAACGCTACTTCCGCGAATGCCACTCCAATGTTCACCGCGGTGCCCACACCCTGGGTGACCGGGCCACGGCGGCGTTCGAAGGCGCCCGCGAGACCGTCCGCAACTTCATCAATGCCCGCAGCACCCGGGAGATCGTCTGGACCCGCGGCACCACCGAGGCGATCAATACTGTCGCCAACGGTCTGGCGCCACGTCTGGGGCCGGGCGACGAGATCCTGGTCAGCATGATGGAGCACCATGCCAACATCGTGCCCTGGCAGATGGTGGCCGAGCGCACCGGGGCGACCGTGAAACCCATCCAGGTGACTCCCCAGGGTGAACTGGATATGGAGGTGTTCGAGAGCCTGCTGACCGACAAGGCCAAGGTGCTGGCAATCACCCACGTATCCAACGTTCTGGGTACCGTCAATCCGATCAAGGACCTGATCGCCAAGGCCAAAGCGAAGGGCCTGGTCACGGTGATCGACGGCGCCCAGGCCGTGCCGCATTACCGCCCGGACATGCAGGCGCTGGATTGCGATTTCTATGCGTTCTCCGGGCACAAGCTGTTCGGCCCCACCGGTATCGGCGTACTCTACGGCCGCGAGTCGCTGCTGGAAGAAATGCCTCCGTTTATGGGCGGTGGCGAGATGATCGAACGGGTGACCTTCGAGAAGACCACCTGGAACACCCTGCCCTACAAGTTCGAGGCCGGCACCCCGCCGATCGCCGAAGCCGTCGGGCTGGGCGCAGCCATCGATTATGTCGAAGGCCTGGGTCGCACGGCCATGGAAACCGCCGAGCAGGCCCTACTGCAGCGGGCCAACGAGCTGGTCGAGACCGTGCCGGGCATGAGCCTTATCGGCACTGCCGCGCACAAAGTGCCGGTGCTGTCCTTTAAAATCGATGGTTTGCACCCCAGTGATATAGGGACGCTGCTCGATCAGCAGGGTATCGCAATCCGCACCGGCCACCACTGCGCCATGCCGCTGATGGATTTCTTCAGCGTGCCGGGCACCGCAAGGGCCTCGTTTGCGTTTTACAATACGCTGGATGAAGTGGAGCAGCTGTTCGCGGCGCTGCACAAGATCCAGCGGCTGTTTGCTGAATAGACCACTCCCTGACCGACTTATTGCTCGCTGTTGACTGACTGGAGGCGAATGATGACCGCTGAAACCTTTACCCCAACGGTCGGAGTCACCATGACACCCGCGGCTGTGGCGCATGTGCGCAAGCAGCTCGCCAAGAAGCCGGATGCCCGGGGCATCCGGCTGGCCATCCGCAAGAGCGGCTGCTCCGGCTTCATGTACGAGACCGAGTGGGTCACCGAGCAGGGCGAGGACGACGCAGTGTTCACGGTAGACAACGTGGACGTGTACGTGGAACGCCAGCACCTGCCGCTGGTCAACGGCACGGAGATCGACTTCATCCGCGAAGGCCTGAACTCCATGTTCCATTTCCGCAACCCCAACGCCACCGCCGAGTGCGGCTGCGGCGAAAGCTTCTCCATCTCCTGAGTCATTGAAACACGAGGCGAACCCGAGCCATGGCTGAACGCGAAGTTGTCCTGACCAAGCGCGAAGTAGAAGCACGACTGGTGCCTTCCGGGACCGAGATCATGATCCCGTCGGACACTTTCGTGACCATTACCCAGTCGCTGGGCGGCACCTTCACCGTTGCAGTCAACGGCAACCTCGCCCGGATCGAAGGCCATGATGCCGACGCCCTGGGCAAGGAGCCGCCCCAAAGCAGCTACGAGACACCGGAAGATGGCACCATCAATGAGAACCAGGTGTGGGAAGCCATGCGTAGCTGCTACGACCCGGAGATTCCGGTAAACGTGGTCGAGTTGGGGCTGATCTACGAATGCAAGGTCAGTAACGACACGCCGGAAGGCAACCAGGTCTACATCAAGATGACGCTGACCGCCGCCGGCTGCGGCATGGGCCCGGTGATCACCGATGATGTGAAGCGTAAGGTCGAACACGTGCCCAACGTGGACAAGGTGATGGTGGAACTGACCTTCGACCCGCCCTGGAACAACGATATGTTGTCCGACGAGGCGAAGCTTGAGCTGGGGATACTATAAGCCGCTATTTCCCGAAGGCTTGCGTGAGCCGATCTGATGCGGTTCACTTGCGTTCACCACATGCTACGTTCACTACACACTACGAAAATCAGATCCGAATCGTTATGACTGCTGCAGCCCAACAATTCCTCGACAATCCCCTCGGCCAGGGCGTCACGCTGGATGACGTGCACGAAGCCTTTGAGTTCCTGGACGACTGGGAAGAGCGCTACGCCTATATTATCGACCTGGGCAAGCAACTGCCGGCATTTCCGGAAGAGGAGAAGGTCGAGGAGAACTACGTCCACGGCTGCCAGAGCCAGGTATGGCTGATCCACTACCTGGATCCCGACAGCGGCCGCCTGTTCCTGCTGATCGAAAGCGACGCCATGATCGTTCGGGGCCTCGCTGCCATTATCCTGATTGCACTGAACGGCAAGGAACCACGGGAACTTCTGAGTGTGGACGTGGATGAGCTGTTCGAGAAGCTGGACCTGTTCCGCCATATCTCGCCGACGCGAGGCAACGGGCTGCGGGCGATGATGGGCAAGATCCGGGATATCGCGGCAAAGGAAGCAGCGTAAGAACTACTTGCCCTATGTAGGTCGGTTTAGCCTTGGCGTAGCCCGACATCGAGCTTGTAAGGGCCCCGAATCTTCGGGAATAGGAGAGAGTTTTGTCGGATTACGCTTTGCTAACCCGACCTACGTTTCTCTACCTATCGGGCTCCCGAAGCTCACCAAATAATCGCAATATCATCCCGCTGCAGATTATTGATCCCGCCGACCTGGGGCATCAGCCCGCTACTGAAATCCGGATAGACATGATTCACGGTCATGCTGATGTCCGCATCACGCAACTCTGGCGTAGCGTCCAGCGAATCGAAGAAGCGATAGCTACGATAGAGCTGCAACTCGTCCCCCGGCCGCAGGCCTGAGGTGGCCCCGGAGGCCAGATACACCTGCTGTCCTTCAACCCGGGTAATACGGGTCATGAACGGCTGGCAGGCGAGCGCACGGCTCACCGCACGGCTCATCTCTTCAACCGTACGCGCTACTGCCTTGCCGTATTCGGTACGGTCGAACGCACTGGAGCCGAAGCCGGTTTTCTCAGTCATATCCGTGTCCCATTTGGCACTGGTCACGAAACGCTTCTGATAGACCGGCGAACCGCTGAATCCGTCGTACACCATCAGGTCGGCGACGAATTGCCGCTCCTGGTTGGCCATTCCCAGGCCTCGCTGCATGCGGTCAAGAATGGAGGTGCCCCAGGCTTCCGGATCGGACATGCGCATATCGCGAATCACCCCGGTCACCACAAACTGGACGTCCAGTTCCCGCGCCACCTGGATCACGTTGGTCAGGCTATTGTCAAAACGCTGTTGGGTCGGCGCATTGAGCAGATCCGGAAACATCTGCACCTGGGTGGCATTGAGGATGTCCAGACCACCCGCCTCGCTCAGTTCCACCTGCAACTTCTGCGGCAGCACTTCACCGGCGTCGCTGACTCGCCCCATGCGGGTATGGTCGGTATCGAGGATAGGGAAACCGGTAACAGCCACGCGCTTGCTCAAACGGGCGGCGTCCCGAGCCTCGCACTGCTGGCTGGCGGACATATCAGCCTCGAGCGTCAGGCGGAGCAGATTTCCGCTACGATGCTCCTCGATAACCCTGACCCGGCGTGCTCGCGCTTGAGACGCCACCGTCAATCGGGAATCGGTGAGTACGCCATTCTCCATCGTGTCCTGGCTGGCTACATGGGCTTCGTACTGCAACGCTGCGTCGCGCAACGCCGCATTACGCGCTTCGGCCCGTGCCGCTTCGACATTACCGTTATCGATCATCGCGATACCGGTGCCTTGAACCCAGGCAGCGGAGGCCGTCGCGCTGGTCAGCAGGAGAGCGGCCACCAGGGCCAGACGCATTGATTTCATAGCGGACATTCGGTTACCGGTTACTCAAGGGCGTTTGCTCGGGCACTGTTACTCAGCGCCCTCACTCCAGATAGTAGAGCGAATCGACGTTCTCACTGCGCAGGTCGCCGCTGCTGTCGTTACCCGTGGGCATGGGAATCGGACAACGCTCACGCACCTCGCGGTCGTCGGACATGGCTACGCAGGCACGGAAACGCGGCTCCAGCTTCAACTCCATGACCGACTCGACGACACCGTCGCTGTGCTCGTTTACTGCAACCACCTTGGCGCCACGGATATAGCTGTCCACGTAGGTGCGGAAGTTGTCGCTCTGCAGTACGAAGTCATTCACCGTCGAACTGCCATAGACGACCGTACCGTAGACCCGCTCCGCCAGCGCTCGATAGGCATCCAGCTTGGACGCACGGCGAGCCAGCAAGCGCTTGCGGGTATCCAGGCGGTCACGGGTGACATTCTCATAGGTACCAAAGCCGCTGGCCCGGACGATGATCGGCTCGAGCCGTTCGGGATCGATCTGCGACTGTTGCGCAGACTGACTGGCACAGCCGGCCAGCCCCGCGGCGAGCAGGCACAGTGTAATGGCAAAACGCTTCATGTAGATTCTCCGGCGGATTCGCTCGTTTGCCGCTCACCATGAAAGAATCGCGCCAGAACGGCTAATGCCTTGTTTAGAAAGAAAACCCACCAGATAACCCGCCTCTCAAGTCAAAAAACCGGCAAATATTCTCCTCCGCATTCCCGCGCATGCACACAGTAGCGCTACATTTCGGCCACGCGCCGTAACCGGTCGCAAACAGTAACGAACACTAGCCTGAACTATAGTCCGGTTAGCGCCTTGTTACCGGCCAAGCGCCGACCCGCGCGCCCTCCACAACTGGAGGACTCGACAGCAATAGAACAACCGGAGAATGTATTCGATGATGAAATCCCGCCTTGTCCTGGCCATTGGCCTGGTGGCTGCAGCCAGCAACGTGACAGCTGGACCGCAAAGTTTCACCACCGCCCGCTCGTTCGCCATGGGAGGCACCGGCGTAGCAACGGCCCATCCGGCGTCCGCAAGCACCGCCAACCCGGCCATGATGGCCATGAAACACCACGGCTGGGCCGACGATTTCGGTCTGATCCTGCCATCGGTCAACGCACGCCTGGCCGATGAAGAGGAAGTGGTCGACCAGATCGACGATATCCAGGACACCATTGATCGCATTGACCAACAGGCTTCCAACAACGACACCAGCGGCGTCCAGGCCTCAGCAGGTGTACTGGAAGACCAACTGGCTGAACTCAATCGCGATACCATGCGCGCGGATATCGGTGTCGGCCTGAGCCTTGCGATCCCGACCGATTCGATTTCCGTGGGTGTTTTTGCCGACGGCAGTGTGCGCGCGACGGCGCGCGGCAATGTTTCGGATAGCGACCTCGCCCTGCTCGACACCATCGAAAACGATCCCGTCCAGGCAGCATTGGTCGACGACATCGGAAATCAGCTCACCTCCGACGGGACCGTCATCGCCGCCGCCTATGCCGAAGTAGGTATCAGCCTGGCCAAGGCATTCGAACTGAGCAACGAGAACACCTTGTCGGTGGGCATCTCGCCCAAATACGTCGAACTGCGCACTTTCGAGTACACCCAGAACGTGAGTGACTTCGAGGACGACGATTTCGACGCCGACGAGAACGAAACCGACAAGAGCGGCTTCAACGCTGACCTCGGCGCCGCCTATAGTTTCGGGGAAACGCAGAGTTGGACTGCCGGGCTAGCCGTCCGCAACGTCATTCCCATGGAGCTCGACTCCAAATCCGGCCGCACGTTTGAACTGGACCCGAAAGTCACCGCGGGTATTGCCCACACGGGCGACATGCACGTGATCACCGCCGAACTGGACCTGACCGAAAACAAGGCCTTCGGTTACGAAGACGATACCCAGTGGGCCGCCCTGGGTGCCGAGTTCGATGTACTGCGTGCCGTACAGCTGCGCGGCGGTATTCGCCAGAACCTGTCCAGCAACGACGACAACGACGGTGTCGAGGAGAAGACCCAACTCACTTTCGGTGTCGGTCTGTCACCATTCGGCGCACACCTTGAGATCTCCGGTCTGGTTAGCGATGCGGAAGTGGGTGGCGCTATCGAGCTTGGAGCGGCCTTTTAATCTCAGCTAGAAAAGCGCCACACGAGAGCTGAGATCGAAGCGAATGGCGATCATCGCCGAAGAAAGGGACAGGGATGTCCCGATCTGAAATGGCTAAACAGGGAAGGTCATCCAATTCGGCGTAGGCGATGACTGCCCTTGGCTTCAGCCACCCTGCAAATCAGTCTTCTATCGAAGACATGCTCGAGCTCGATTTGCCTCCCCTCCCCCTGATCCCGATAATCCCCTAAATCAATGAACTTCGGATCAGGATTATGCAGACCTATCTCGTCGGCGGTGCCGTCCGTGACGCCCTGCTCGGTCGAGCCGTCAAGGATCGTGACTGGGTGGTCGTCGGCGCCACGCCCGATGAAATGCTGGCCAAGGGCTTCCGCCAG
Organism: Marinobacter nanhaiticus D15-8W; assembly: GCF_036511935.1. Classification (NCBI taxonomy): domain Bacteria; kingdom Pseudomonadati; phylum Pseudomonadota; class Gammaproteobacteria; order Pseudomonadales; family Marinobacteraceae; genus Marinobacter; species Marinobacter nanhaiticus. The sequence goes on from NZ_AP028878.1 coordinate 4,348,638, forward strand.
GTCGGCGCCGATTTCCCCGTGTTCCTCCATCCCGAAACCCAGGAGGAATACGCCCTGGCCCGCACCGAGCGCAAGAAAGGCCATGGTTACCACGGCTTTGAAGTCCACAGCGCTCCGGATGTCACCCTGGAGGACGACCTTCGCCGCCGGGATCTGACCATCAATGCCATGGCCCAGGCGGAGGACGGCACGATCATCGACCCCTTCGGCGGCCAACATGACCTGGAGCGCAAGCTGCTCCGCCATGTCTCCCCCGCATTTTCCGAGGACCCGTTGCGCATCCTTCGTGTTGCTCGCTTCGCCGCCCGCCTGGAGCCACTGGGCTTCCGCGTGGCGCCGGAAACGAACGAGCTCATGCGCGAGATGGTGAGATCCGGTGAAGTAGAGCACCTGGTCCCGGAACGCATCTGGCAGGAGACCCAGCGCGCCCTGCATGAACATCGTCCGGATGTCTATTTCCGCGTAATGCAGGACTGCGACGCACTATCCCGGCTGATTCCGCCATTAGCCAACGCCCTGACCAGCAACGCTAACCCGGCGCCGCTCCGGGCCTTGATGCTGGCCGTTCAACTGAGCAGCCACACCGCCGTGCGCTATGCCGCCCTGTTAGGCGGACTGGATACACCGCTCGCAGTGGAGGATTTGTCCCAGTCCCTGCGCGCGCCCAACGACTGCCAGGCGATGGCGATCCTTGTGGCAACCTCCGCCGACGACCTGCTGGGACCGGCAACCGAGGACCCTGATTTGCTGCTTGCGGTGCTGGATCGCTGCGATGCCTGGCGCCGCCCCGAACGCTTCGACGACCTGTTGATCGCCATCGGCGCACTGGGACAGGCCACCCTGCGTGAGCTAGACAGCCACAGCATCAAACAGGCACTGGAGGCCGCCCGCGCCGTCGATCCGCAGGCACTGATGGCCGAAGGGCATACGGGTAAGGCCCTTGGGGAAGCGATCCGACGCACCCGGCACCAGCGTATAGCGACAGTCCTCAAGCAGAACAAGACAGGAAACCACCATGACTGACCTCGCCCCCGTGGCCCTGATTACCGGGGCCGCCCACCGATTGGGCGCCGCCACGGCCCGCCGCCTGCACCTGCGTGGTTTCCGCGTCCTGATCCACTATCGCTCCCGTCAGGGTCAGGCACAGACCCTGGCGGACGAACTGAACCAGGATCGCCCCGAATCTGCCGCCATACTCCAGGCCGATCTCGCCGACGCCGACAGCATCCGGAAGCTGGGTCAGCAGGCGTGCGACTACTGGGGCCGCCTGGACACCCTGATCAACAACGCCTCGGTGTTCTACCCCACGCCTACAGCCGACGCGAGCGCAGACGACTGGGCGCAGATAATGGACACCAACCTGCGGGCCCCTTTTCTGCTGGGTCAGGCCTGTCTCGACAGCCTCCGGGCGAGACGCGGCTCGATTATCAACCTGATCGACATCTATGCCGAGCGCCCCTTGGAAGGGCACCCGATCTACTGCGCCAGCAAGGCCGGCCTGGCGATGCTGACCCGTTCATGGGCCAAGGACTTGGGGCCAGACGTGCGGGTCAACGGAGTATCACCCGGCGCCATTCTCTGGCCCGAAGACGAGAACGCCATGGAAAACAGCCGCCGGGACCGGATTCTGGCGGCCACCTCCCTCAAACGCGTGGGCTCGGCCGAAGACATCGCTGGGGCCATTGCCTACCTGGTTTGCGACGCCCCCTATATCACGGGCCATATCCTGCCGGTAGACGGCGGACGCAGCCTGAACATGTAAAATGTTCGGCCCTTTATACCGTGCCCCCCGCGAAATAGAGCCATTTCATATACAATGCGCCACTACCTGAATGTGCGCCAACTCAAAATAGGGAGAAATCACTATGCGTGACGTCGTGATTGCCGCTGCCCGTCGCACTGCGATCGGCACCTTCGGAGGCGGGCTGGCCAGCCTCAGCGCCGATCAGCTCGGTACAGCCGTCATCAAGGCCCTGCTGGACGAAACAGGCGTTACCGGCGAACAGGTGGACGAGGTCATTCTCGGCCAGGTCCTCACCGCGGGCTGCGGGCAAAACCCGGCTCGCCAGGCGTCCATCAACGCCGGCCTGCCTACCGGCGTTCCCGCGATGACCATCAACAAGGTCTGCGGCTCCGGCCTCAAGGCTGTCCATATGGCCCTGCAATCGATCCGCTGCGGCGACGCTGAGCTGATTATCGCCGGCGGCCAGGAAAGCATGAGCCAGGCGCCCCATGTGCTGCCTAATAGCCGTAACGGCCAGCGCATGGGCGACTGGAAGATGATCGACACCATGGTCCACGACGGCCTATGGGATGCCTTCAACGGCTACCACATGGGTATGACCGCAGAGAACATCGTCGCCGAATTCGATATTTCCCGCGAAGAGCAGGACTATTTCGCGGCGGCCTCCCAACAAAAAGCGGTAGCCGCCCAGAAAGCCGGCTATTTCGACAGCCAGATCGTGCCGATCACCATTCCCCAGCGTAAGGGCGACCCTATCACGATCGACCGTGACGAAGGCCCCCGCGATGGCGTAACCGGCGATGGCCTTGCCAAGCTGCGTCCCGCCTTCAAGCCGGACGGCACCGTAACTGCAGGCAACGCGTCATCCCTGAACGACGGCGCCGCCGCGGTAATCGTCTGCTCTGCTGAGAAAGCACAGGAACTGGGCCTGACACCACTTGCCACCATTCGCGCCCACGCCAGCGCAGGGGTTGACCCCAGCGTCATGGGCACAGGCCCGATTCCTGCGACCCAGCGCTGCCTGGAGCGGGCCGGCTGGAGTGCCGACGAACTGGATCTAATCGAGGCCAACGAAGCCTTTGCGGCGCAGGCCATTTCCGTCAATCGCAAGCTGGGCTGGGACACGGGCAAGGTAAACGTCAACGGCGGCGCCATCGCCCTGGGCCATCCGATCGGCGCATCGGGCTGCCGCGTGCTGGTTACACTGCTCCATGAAATGCAGCGCCGTCATGCCAAGAAGGGCTTGGCGACACTGTGCATCGGCGGCGGCATGGGGGTTGCGCTCGCTGTTGAGAGATAATCGAAGCTTTCGGGTCGGGAGCGATAGGCTTCCGACCTTTTTTACGGGCAAAAAAGCCAAAACCAAGCCATAAAAAAGATAACCACAGGCAATAAAACCAAAGATAACGCTAAACACGGGATCAATTTGGAGGGCTCCAGATGAAACTGAGCATCCCTAAAGAGCGGCACCCCAATGAGAAAAGGGTTGCCGCAACGCCGACCTCGGTTGGCAAACTGATCAAACTGGGCCACACGGTCTGCGTCGAATCCGGCGCTGGCCTGGCCGCCCGATACGATGATGACGCTTACCGCGAAGCGGGTGCCGACATCGTCGACTCACCCGATACCCTTTGGCGCGAGGCCGAGTTCATACTCAAGGTCCGCCCCCCTGAACACCACAGCGACCCGGATATCGATGAAGCCAGCCTTCTGCCGGACAACGCGCGCATCCTCAGCTTCCTGTGGCCGGCCCAGAATCCTGAACTGATCGAAGACCTGGCGAAGCGCAATATCACGGCCTTCTCCATCGATGCATTACCGAGGATCAGCCGTGCCCAGAAGATGGACGCACTCAGCGCTATGGGCAACATCGCCGGATACCGGGCCGTGGTGGAAGCCGCCGAGCACTTCGGCCGTTTCTTCACCGGGCAGGTGACGGCTGCGGGCAAGGTACAACCGGCCAAGGTCCTGATCATCGGTGCCGGCGTGGCAGGGCTTGCTGCCATCGGTACCGCGCGAGGCATGGGTGCCATCGTGCGCGCCTTCGACACTCGGCCCGAGGTCAAGGAACAGGTCGAGAGTATGGGCGCCGAATTCCTCGAGCTGGACTTCGAGGAAGACGCCAGCGGCGGTGGCGGTTACGCCAAGCAGATGAGCAAGGAGTTCATCGAAGCGGAAATGGCGCTATTTGCCGAACAGGCCAAAGAGGTGGATATCATCATCACCACCGCGCTGATTCCCGGCAAGCCGGCGCCGCGCCTGATCAGCGCCGAGATGGTACGCAGCATGAAACCCGGCAGCGTGGTGGTCGACCTCGCTGCGGAACAGGGTGGTAACTGCGAACTCTCCCAGCCGGACGAGGTCGTGGTCGACAATCACGTCAGTATTGTCGGCTACACCGACCTGGTGAGCCGTATGGCGAGCGTCTCCAGCGACCTGTACTCCACTAACCTCTACCACCTGCTCACCGAGCTGACGCCGGAGAAGGATGGCGAGATCAAGGTCAACATGGATGACACGGTCATCCGCGGTGTGACCGTCGCCTACGACGGCAGTGTCACCTGGCCGCCACCCCAGCCGGAACAGCCGACGCCCAAGCCGGCCCAACCCAAGGCCAAACCCGAACCTTCCGCAGAGCAGGCGCCTCAGGGCAGCTTTGCGAAGTCGTTCTGGAAAGGCGCGTTGCTGGTCGTCACCATTGCCGCGCTGTACGGCGTAGGCGCCTACGCCCCCGAGACATTCCTCTCGCATTTCACGGTATTCGTGCTCTCCTGCTTCATTGGATGGCAGGTTATCTGGAACGTGACCGCATCGCTGCACACACCGTTGATGAGCGTCACCAACGCGATCAGCGGGATCATCGTCATAGGCGCGATCCTGCACCTGGCGCAGGCACAGAACGTGGTGATCGGCATCCTTGCCTTTATCGCGGTCCTGATCGCCAGTATCAACATCGGCGGTGGCTTCCGGGTCACTTACCGCATGCTCAAGATGTTCCATAGGTAAGGAGGGCGACCATGTCACAAGGAATCATCACCGTGGCCTACGTGGTGGCCAGCATTCTCTTCATCCTCAGTCTCGGCGGCCTGAGTCATCAGGAAACCGCACGACGCGGGAACGTCTACGGCGTCATCGGCATCCTGATCGCCATCTTGGCGACCCTTGCCGGCTCGTTCGATCAGGGCTGGATAGCGACCGTCGTGGCGATCCTCATCGGCGGAGCCATCGGCATCGTTATCGCCAACCGCGTCGAGATGACCCAGATGCCGCAACTGGTGGCCCTGCTCCACAGCTTTGTGGGGATGGCTGCCGTGCTGGTCGGCTTCGCCGGCTATGTTGAGCCGTTGGTCGAGACGACTGCCGCTGAGCACACCATCAAGCTGGTGGAAGTCTTCATCGGTATCTTTGTCGGTGCGGTCACCTTCACCGGCTCGCTGGTCGCCTGCGGCAAGCTCGACGGCCGCATCGACAGCAAGGCTCTGACGCTGCCCGGTCGCCACCTGATGAACCTGGGCATCATCGCCCTGTGCGTTGGATTGGGCGCCTGGTTCCTCATGACCGAGAGCATGGCCTTCGGCCTCATTGCGCTGGTGCTGATGACGGCCCTTGCCGCGGTCCTCGGCGTCCATCTGATCATGGCGATCGGCGGCGCCGATATGCCGGTCGTGGTGTCCATGCTCAACAGCTATTCCGGGTGGGCCGCCGCAGCCATCGGCTTCATGCTCGGCAATGACTTGCTGATCGTCGTTGGCGCCCTGGTGGGTAGTAGCGGCGCAATTTTGAGCTACATCATGTGCAAGGCCATGAACCGCTCGTTCATCAGCGTCATTCTGGGCGGTTTCGGGCAGACCAGCTCGAGCTCTGCAGCCGCCGACGGTGATCAGACCGTCCAGGAAATGACGATCGACGATGTGTGCGAAGAGTTGCGCAATGCCGACTCGGTGATTATTGCGCCCGGTTACGGCATGGCCGTCGCCCAGGCGCAGAACGCCATCAGCGAAATCACCCAGCGCCTGCGCAAGCGGGGGGTGAACGTGCGTTTCGCCATCCATCCGGTGGCCGGTCGCCTGCCCGGCCACATGAACGTGTTGCTGGCCGAAGCTCACGTGCCGTACGACATCGTGCTGGAAATGGACGAAATCAACGAGGATTTCCCGGAAACCGACGTGGTACTGGTCATCGGCGCCAACGATACGGTCAACCCCAGCGCGGCGGAAGATCCAGGCAGCCCGATTGCAGGCATGCCGGTACTGGAAGTCTGGAAGGCGCGCCAGGTTGTCGTCATGAAGCGTGGTATGGCCGCAGGTTACTCGGGTGTTGAGAACCCGCTGTTCTTCAAGGAGAACACCCACATGCTGTTCGGCGACGCCCGCGAAAGTGCGGACCGCCTCCTCAGCGGCCTGTCAAACTAGGAAACACGGAGGAGAGGGCGGCCTAGATGCCGCCCTCGAACCCATGCTGGCGCCAGGCTTCATAGCAGACCACGGCAACAGCGTTGGACAGGTTCAGGCTCCGCGAGGTATTGCACATCGGTAGGCGCAAGGCCTGGGTCACGGCGGCCCCTTCTCTTATCTCCGGCGGCAAACCTGCCGTCTCACTTCCGAATAGCAACATGTCCCCAGCCTCGAATCGCACGTCGCTGTACGACGTTGCCGCCTTGGTAGTCAGGGCAAAGATCCGTCGATCCGGATGTTGTGCAAGGAACGCTTCGAAATCCGGATAACGGCTGACGTTCGCCAGGTCGTGATAGTCCAGCCCGGCCCGTCTTAACTTCCTTTCTTCGAAATCAAAACCCAGCGGTTCGATCAGGTGCAACCGGAAACCGGTATTGGCGGCTAGCCGGATTATATTGCCGGTATTCGGCGCAATCTGGGGCTCATGCAGGACGATATGGAACATGGCTGTTTGGGGTAGCCCAGTCGAGCGGCGTGAGAATGGGGAGGGAACGCGAACCGGCATCCAGCGCCGGTCCGCAATCGCACGCCTGTCGGCTTAGTGCGTCTGGTTTTCTTCGGCGGCGTTGCCGGCCGCTTCGTCCTGCTGACGCTTCAGCGCCTGGGCGTAAATGGCGTCGAAGTTCACCGGCGCCAGCATCAAACCCGGGAAGCTACCCTTGTTAACGATAGTGTCGATGGACTCGCGGGCATAAGGGAACAGGATCGTCGGGCAGTAGGCACCGAGCATCTGGCCCAGTTGTGCACCCTCGATGCCCTTGACCATGAATACGCCGGCCTGCTGGATCTCGACGATGTAAGCCACCTTCTCTTCGATCTTGGCGGTGATGGTCATGGACAGGACCACTTCGTACTGGTTGTCGCTGACCTTATTGTGGGAGGTATTCAGGTCCAGGTTGACCTGGGGCTTCCACTGCTCCTGGAACACCGTAGGCGAGTTCGGGGACTCGAAAGACAGGTCCTTGATATAGATGCGCTGCAGCGCAAACTGGGGCTGGCTTGCGTTCTCGCCGCCTGCGGCCTGCTGATTCTCAGCCATTTTCAATCCTTCCGGTTCTATTCTATGAGAGTCCAGCGCCATGCGCTGTTCCCGTTATTATCTCTGCTGGGCAAGTGATGCTGTGCGCTCGCCACTATACCCGCTGCCTGATTCTATCGATGTGAAACAGTGCGCCAACTGGGCGGCAAATTCAACCAGACATCGCTGGTCCGGCGACTGCCGCTATCGGTCACTTCTTCTTGAGCGGCAGGTTGCTGCCCTTCCACTCTGCAATCCCGCCGGACAGGCGCACCACGTTCTCGTAGCCATCGGCGTTGAGCTGCTTCACGGCGGCTGCCGCATGCTGGCCCATCTTGTCGGCGACGATGATCTGCTTGTCCTTGTGCTTCTTCAATTCCCCATGACGGTCCTTGAGGGCGCTGAGGGGAATGTGGATGGAACCGACGATATGACCTTCGGCGAAATCCTTGCGGTCCCGGATATCCACCACGATGGCCTCATCGCGGTTGATCAGGGTGATGGCGGACTGCGGGGTCACTTTCTTGCCGCCGCGCCGGGTCTCGAGCAGGATCAGAGCGATGAGCAGCACCGCGAAGATCGAGACCAGAATGTAATGATTGACGATAAACTCTAACGCTCTTTCCATTGGACAACCTGCGTGCAGCCTGCGGACGATTGGGAACCCCCGATTAAGTCTGTTGACGACCCGGCCCGTCTCGAGGCGCTCATCAACAGACTTGATCAGACGTTCTTTGGATGCGCGATTATACACACCCGCTGCCAGCGACAGAAGGCGCGGTCCATAGCCTGTAAAGTGGAAAACAGGTAGACTCATGGACTCCCATTTCTATGGAGCCTCTGACGCGGTCCTGGCGATCCTGCCGCTCTCCCGGGCGGTTCGAGCCCCGGCACAGCGAGGCATTCGGACCGGTGTCAGACGTTCCCAAATCAATTCGGACTGAACGATGACTGCGACGCGCAAGACGACTGCACTGATTATTCTCGACGGCTGGGGCCACCGTGACCCATCTGAAGACAATGCCATCAGCAATGCCAACACCCCGTTCTGGGACAAGATCTGGCAGGAGCAGCCGAAGACGCTGATCAACACCTCCGGCATGTTCGTCGGCCTGCCCAAGGGCCAGATGGGCAATTCCGAGGTGGGTCACATGAACCTGGGCGCGGGACGCATCGTCTACCAAAGCCTCACCCGGATTGATAAAGATATTCAGGAAGGCACCTTCAGCGATAACAAGGTTCTATGCGAGGCCATCGACAAGGCCATCGCCAACGACAAGGCGGTTCACCTGCTGGGTCTGCTGTCGCCGGGCGGCGTCCACTGTCATGAGGATCACGTACTGGCGGCCGCTGAGATGGCCAAGGCCCGCGGCGCCAAGGCTGTCTATATCCACGCCTTCCTCGATGGCCGCGATATGCCGCCGCGCAGCGCCGAACCCTCCCTGAAGAAGGCCGAAGCCAAGCTACGCGAATTGGGCGTGGGCCGCGTCGCCTCCATCGTCGGCCGCTACTTCGCCATGGATCGGGACAACCGCTGGGACCGTGTCGAATCCGCCTACAACCTGCTGACCACTGGTGATGCGGAGTTCGTCTCCGACAACCCGGTGGAAGCGCTGCATGCCGCCTACGAGCGCGGCGAGAACGACGAGTTCGTCAAGGCCACCCGCATTCAGGGGAGCGGTGAGCCGGACGCCAGGATCAACGACGGCGACAGCGTCATCTTCATGAACTTCCGCGCCGACCGTGCCCGTGAGATGACGCGCTGCTTCGTCGAAGACGACTTCGATGGCTTCAAGCGCACCAAGCGCCCGGCCCTTGCAGACTTCGTGATGCTCACCGAGTACTCGGCCGACATCAAGACCTCCTGCGCCTACCCGCCCGAGCAACTGGTGAACAGCCTGGGTGAGTACATGGCTAACCTGGGCAAGACCCAGCTGCGGATCGCCGAGACCGAGAAGTACGCCCACGTCACCTTCTTCTTCAGCGGCGGTCGCGAGGAGCCATACGAAGGCGAAGACCGTATCCTGGTACCATCACCCAACGTCGCCACCTATGACCTGCAGCCGGAAATGAGCGCACCGGAAGTCACTGACAAGCTGTGCGAAGCCATCCGCAGCGGCAAGTACGACCTGGTCATCTGCAACTATGCTAACGGCGACATGGTCGGCCACACCGGTAGCTACGAGGCCGCCATAAAGGCCGCAGAATGTATCGACCAGTGCCTGGCGAAGATCTCTGCGGCCCTGGACGACGTGGATGGCCAGGCCCTGGTCACAGCCGACCACGGTAACTGCGAACAGATGACCGACCCGGAGTCGGGTCAGGTGCATACCGCCCACACCACCGGCCCGGTGCCTCTGGTTTACCTGGGCAAGGGCTCGGTCAAGCTCAAGGACGACGGTGCGCTGAGTGATGTCGCCCCCTCCCTGCTGACCCTGATGCATCTGGACCAGCCCAGGGAAATGACCGGCCACACTCTGGTCGAACTGGCTTAACCATCAACGCGGGCTAAGGCGATATAGCGTGATCCATGCGGCTATCCGGCAGTGCCGCCCCCGAACCCGCAAGCAAAGGCTGGTACGCGCACTGCGTATCGGCCTTTTGCTGTCGTCCCTCCTTTATCTTCTGGCAGCTCCCGCCCAGGCGCAGGACGCCGATTCGGTTTCTCCCGCCAAGATCCGCGCGTTAAAGGAAGAGATCGCCGAAATCGACGACTGGCTGGCCGACGCCCAGAAAGATCGCAGCGACCTTGAACAGACCCTGACCCGCACCGAACGCCAGATCAGCCAACTCAAGAAAGACCGCCGTGAACTGCAGCGCAAGGCAGCCAACCAGGAGCAGGCCCTCGATAAGCTGCGCCGGCGTGAGAGGGAACTGGAGCAGGAACTCAATGCCAAACGCAACGCACTGGAGGCCCAGATCCGTGCGGCCTGGATGGCCGGGGATGCACCCGCGCTGAAAGTACTGCTCAACGAGATCGATCCGCAGAAACTGGCGCGGGTCATGACCTACCACGAATACCTTAGCCAGCACACGCTGGCAGAGCTGGAGGCGTTCAATCGAACCCTCGACGAGCTCAAGGCGACTCGCCAGGAAACCACGGCCGCCCAGGTGGAACTGAAGAAAACCGAAGCCACCCTGGCTGACCGCCAGACGGAACTGGAGCAGCAGAGCAAGGAACGCGAACGAACCCTGGCGCTGCTGGAATCGGACATTTCCCAGAAAAAATCCCAACGCGAGGACCTGGTCACCAACCGCGAGCGACTGGAGAAGCTCCTCAAGGAAGTGGAAGCGGCGATAGCTGAGATACCTACGCCAAAAGAATCACAACCTTTCGCTACATTGCGCGCTAAACTCCCGTGGCCAACCCGTGGTAAGGTGATTACCGGTTTCGGAGAAAGCCTCCACCAGGGCCGACTGCGCCATCATGGCCTGTTGATTGCGACCGAGCGCGATGCCGAGGTCAAGGCAGTCCACTACGGTCGGGTGGTCTTCGCCAACTGGCTGCGCGGCTTCGGCCTAATGACCATCATCGATCACGGCAACGGCTACATGAGTCTTTATGGTCTAAACTCGAGCCTGCTGAAGAGCCCTGGCGACTGGGTGAGCGCGGGGGAAGCCATAGCGATTGCAGGCGAGAGCAACAGGGACGCCCGTTCTCAGCTATATTTCGAGATTCGGCATGATGGCAAGCCGCAGAATCCGGAAAAATGGCTTGCCCCCTAAGCAAACACGCTTCAATCACTGACGTGTCGAAGCAGCTCGAGCGCTGATGTAAGGAAAGCGGTAAAACGCAGGCGTTTACAGCGTTCGTAGAGAAAAGAATTTAAAAACGCGTTAAAAAAAGAGTGTCAGACTAGAGAAGGACGCTCTGTCGACAAGCACCGCGAGTACAGGAAAACTGCATGAAACTGGCCAGACGTACCGCCTCCACTGCCCTCCTATGCGCCACATGTCTTCTGGCTTGGCCCGCCGCCAGCCTGGCGGACACCGACCCTGAAACCGGTGAAACCCTGCTGAAGGGTACCGCCGATGGCCAGGAGGTTACCGTACGCCTGCCGGACCCGGAAAAGCAGTTGCCGCTTGAGGATCTGCGCAAGTTCACCGAGGTCTTCGGTCGCATACGCGAGGCTTACGTCGAGGAAGTCGACGACCGCACCCTACTGGAGAATGCCATCAAGGGCATGCTCTCCGGCCTCGATCCGCATTCCGCCTACCTGGAACCTCAAGCCTATGAAGAGCTGGAAGAAAGCACCAGCGGTGAATTCGGCGGCCTGGGCATCGAAGTGGGTATGGAAGACGGCTTCGTCCGGGTGATCGCCCCGATCGACGACACACCGGCCCAGAAAGCCGGCGTGCAGGCCGGCGACATGATCATCAAGCTCGGTGACAAGCCGGTCAAAGGCATGACCCTGGAAGAAGCCGTCAGCCTGATGCGCGGCAAACCGGGTACGCCCATTACCCTGACCATCGTCCGCGACGAAGGCTCCGCCCCTATCGAAATCTCGGTGGAGCGGGACGTCATCAAGGTCACCAGCGTCAAATCCCGGATGCTCGAACCCGGCTACGGCTACCTGAGGGTGACCCAGTTCCAGGCCGAAACCGGCCGCGAGTTCGTCAATGCCATCAACAAGCTGGAAGAAAAATACGGCGACACCCTCAACGGGCTTATCATCGACCTGCGCAACAATCCCGGTGGCGTGCTACAGGCAGCGGTTGAAGCTGCGGATGCCGTGCTCAACGAAGGCCTGATCGTCTATACCGATGGCCGCATACAGAGCTCCAAGCTGCGCTTCAGCGCCCAGCCCGGGGATGAAAGCAACGGCGCACCGATCGTCGTGCTGATCAACGGCGGTTCAGCCTCTGCCTCCGAAATCCTTGCCGGCGCCCTGCAGGACCAGAAGCGAGCCGTGGTCATGGGCACCGAATCCTTCGGTAAGGGCTCGGTACAGACGGTCGTGCCGCTGGACGAGACCCATGCCATCAAGCTGACCACCGCCCGCTATTACACACCCAACGGCCGGTCCATCCAGGCCAAGGGCATCCATCCGGACATCGTCGTCAAACAGGGGCGCCTGACCGAGGTGGACAACCAGCCTTTCTTCACCGAGGCAGATCTGAGCGGCCACCTGGAAAACGGCGAACTCGAGGAATCAATGCCGGAAACGACCGAAGACAGCGGTTCTGACGGCGATGCTGCCGGCAGCGGTGGTTCCGAAGACAATCAAAACCCCGAAGTGACCACCGAGGAAGGCGAAAAAGCACCCCGGGACCGCCTTGTGGCCCAGGACTACCAGTTGCGCACCGGCCTCAACCTGCTGAAAGGCCTGCATATCCTGAAGCAGAACGAGGCCAGATCGGAGTGAGTCTGGGGCGTCAAATCCGGGGAGTGCTTGCCGCCCTGGCTGTCGGTCTGGTTGCCGCAGGGCCGGCAAACGCACAGGTGGCTAGCAAGGGCGAACAGCCGCCGCCCACCATTGCCATCATTATCGACGACATGGGCCATGACCCGGTTCAGGGCGAACGACTGATCAAACTGGACCAGCCGCTGACGCTGGCGTTCCTACCCTACCGGCGCTATACCCGCGCCCTGGCGGAAGAAGCCCATGGCCGGGGCAAGGAAATCATGCTCCACGCCCCCATGGCGAACACCCACCACTACGACCTCGGCCCCGGTGGCCTCAAGCCGGAGATGGACGAGCACGCCACGACCGTCACCCTACGCCGCGCATTGCAATCCATCCCGTACGTCCAGGGCGTGAACAACCACATGGGCAGCCTGCTGACGCAGAAGCGCAGCAACATGGACTGGATCATGACGGAGTTGGTGCAGTATCCGCTGTATTTCGTCGACAGCCGCACCATCGCCGCCACGGTCGCCGCAGATAGCGCCGAAGCCCACCGGGTGCCCAACCTGACCCGCGACGTATTTCTCGACCATCTACAAACCGAAGAATTCGTCGACCGCCAGTTCAAGCTATTGATCGAAACCGCCAGGCGCAACGGCACGGCCATCGGCATTGGTCACCCACACAAGGTCACCGTGGATTACCTGGAAAAGCACCTGCCCCAGTTGGACGAGCAAGGCATCGCCGTCGCCACCGTCAGCGGCCTGTGGGCCATGCGCCATAACAACGCACCGATGTTTGTGGATATCAAACGGCCGGTCGTGGCGCCGTTGGCGAAGCGGAAGGTTGGCGGGGAGTAGACTGAAAAAATAGGATGCCGCAACCGCTCGACTTTTTGCAAACGAGCTGATCCTCAGCCAGTCGGGTCTGACCTCGTCAGGGCAGCCCTGAGGGCTGCTCCGAAGCTAAAGCGTCGGCTACATTTAGCAGCCAACTCGAGTATGTAGCAGAAGCTTCAGCTTCTGAGGCGCCGAAGGTGCCCCCCAACGGATAGCCGGCCCTAAAGCCGAACCTCAATCCCCTGCTCGCGCATAAACTGCTTCGCTTCGGGAATGGTGTGCTGGCCGAAGTGGAAGATCGAGGCGGCAAGCACCGCATCGGCGCCACCCTCGCTAACGCCATCCGCCAAATGCTGAAGTTCGCCAACACCACCTGAAGCGATCACCGGCACGCTTACCGCGTCGCTCACGGCGCGGGTCAGGCCCAAATCGAAGCCGATCTTGGTGCCATCACGGTCCATACTGGTTAGCAGTAATTCACCAGCCCCCAGGTCCACCATTTTCTTGGCCCACTCAACGGCCTCCAGCCCGGTCGGCTTCCGGCCGCCATGGGTGAAGATTTCCCAACGCGGCGCATCGCCCTCTTCGCTCACGCGCTTGGCATCGATGGCTACCACGATGCACTGACGGCCAAACCGCTCGGCAGCCTCGCGTACGAACTCCGGATTGAAGACGGCGGCGGTGTTGATACTCACCTTGTCCGCGCCAGCGTTGAGCAGCTTGCGGATGTCCTCGACGGTACGCACACCGCCACCAACGGTCAGCGGGATGAAGACCTGGCTGGCCATCCGCTCGACGGTTTCGTACGTAGTATCGCGGCTTTCATGACTGGCGGTGATATCGAGGAAGGTGATCTCGTCGGCGCCCTGCTCGTTATACTTGCGGGCCACTTCCACCGGGTCGCCGGCGTCACGGATATCCACGAAGTTAACGCCTTTCACTACCCGGCCCTTGTCCACATCGAGGCAGGGAATAATGCGCTTCGCCAGTGCCATGGCTATTGCTCCTGCTGCTGGTCACACCATGCCTGGGCTTCGGCGACATCCAGCGTGCCTTCGTAGATGGCGCGCCCGGTGATGGCACCGAGGATGCCCCGCTGGGCTTCGGCGGACAGGCGCTTGATATCATCCATATCGGTCACGCCGCCTGACGCAATCACCGGGATGCCACAGGATTCCGCGAGGTGGGCGGTCTGTTCGACGTTGACGCCCTGCATCATGCCATCGCGGCTGATGTCGGTGTAGACGATGCTGTCCACGCCGTCGTTGGCGAATTGTTTGGCCAGGTCGGTTGCCATGACTTCGGACACTTCCGCCCAACCGTCGGTCGCAACACGGCCGTCCTTCGCATCCAAACCAACAATGATATGTCCTGGGAACTGACGACACATGTCGGTCACGAACTCGGGCTCTTTCACCGCCTTGGTACCAATGATCACCCACTGAACCCCAGCCTTCAGGTAGGCATCGATGGTTTCAGCGGAACGGATACCTCCACCGATCTGGATCGGCAGATCCGGGAAGCGCCTGGCGATGGCATTGACGATCTCGCCGTTCACCGGCTCACCGGCGAAGGCACCGTTCAGGTCGACCAGGTGAAGGCGGCGGGCGCCGGCGTCGACCCAGCGGGCGGCCACGTCTACCGGGTTGTCGGAGAAAACGGTGGAGTCATCCATCCGGCCCTGGCGCAGGCGAACGCATTTTCCGTCTTTAAGATCGATGGCGGGGATAATCAGCATGGGCGTTTCAATCCAGTCTGGTTGTGCAGGTCAGCGCTTACTGACCCGACCATTGTACGAAGTTTTTCAGCAACTGCAGGCCGGCACGGTGGCTCTTTTCCGGGTGGAATTGCGTGGCGAAGACGTTGTTGCGGGCCACGGCCGCAGCCAGGTCCACGCCATAATGCGCACGCCCGGCAATATCGGGATTGCCCTCGGCTTCGGCGTAATAGCTGTGGACGAAGTAGAAACGTTCGCCATCGGCGATGTCGTGCCAGAGCGGGTGATCCTGGGTCTGCCAGACCTCGTTCCACCCCATATGCGGCACCTTCAGACGCCCCCCCTGCTCGTCCTTCAAGTCGTTGCCGAAGAAACGCACTTCCGAAGGAAACAGGGCAATGCCGTCCACGCCGTCGTTCTCTTCACTGCGGGCCATCAGCGCCTGCATGCCAACGCAGATGCCCAGCAGCGGGCGGCCTTCAGCCACCAGATCGCGCACCAGCGTATCAACACCCTGCTTGCGGATTTCCGCCATGCAGTCGCGGATCGCACCCACGCCCGGTAAGATCACGCGATCGGCCTCGCGGATGATGGATTCCTTGTCGGTGACGTGGACACGCATGTCCGGCGCCACGTGCTCGACCGCCTTGCTGGCCGAATGAAGGTTACCCATACCGTAATCGATAATGGCGACGGACTTCATAGTCAGGACAACTCCGGAAAGGATCGGCCGGATGGGAATACGTCATCCGACCGAGAATAACTGAACAGGTTCTGGCTCTGTGTTAGCGCGACTCGTTGCTAAAACTACTGGCGTTTATCAAAGCGAACCTTTGGTCGAGGCAATAATGCCTTCCATGCGGTCGTCGAACTCAACCGCCATACGCAGCGCACGGCCGAAGGCCTTGAACACCGTCTCGATCTGGTGATGGGTGTTCTTGCCCTTCAGGTTATCGATATGCAGGGTCACCATGGAATGATTGACGAAGCCGTGAAAGAACTCCTCGAACAGATCCACATCGAAACCGCCGACGCTGGCGCGGGTATAGGGGACGTCCATGCTCAGACCCGGACGACCCGATAGATCGATCACCACCCGTGACAGCGCCTCGTCCAGCGGTACGTAGGCGTGACCGTAGCGACGAATGCCCTTCTTGTCGCCCACAGCCTTCACGAACGCCTGGCCCAGGGTAATACCGATATCTTCCACCGTGTGGTGATCGTCGATATGCAAATCCCCCTTGGATACGATATCCAGATCCACCAGGCCGTGGCGGGCGATCTGGTCCATCATGTGCTCCAGGAACGGCACACCGGTATCGAAGTTGGACTTGCCGGTGCCATCCAGGTTGATGGACACCGTAATCTGGGTTTCAAGGGTATTGCGCTCTACCCGTGCCTTGCGCTCGGCCATGGGGACTCCACTAAAAAGTGCCGGAAAATAGACAGCGCAGAGTATACCGCTTTACGCCGCCATTCTCACCGTCATTGGCGCAGCATTGACGCTATCGCCACGATTGATACGAAGCCTCAGAAGGCCTTCTTGAGGTTATTCATGTAGGTGTCCACCAACCCGTTGAATTCGTGCTTCACGACCGGACTGATCGCCAGCTTGAGCAGGCTCGGCAGCGGCAGGGTCAGCTCGGCGGTCGTCTGGAAGCTGGCATGGGTTACGTCGTCACCCTTGGACGTCAGTGTCCAGGAGCCACGCACCACGCCGTTGCCCTCGCCTTTTACCGGCTCCCAGGTGATCTTGCCGGCATCCTTGTCGGAGAAGTACTTGCTGGCATAAACGGACTGGATGGAATGCTTGTCCACGCCGATCTTTTCCATCTCCCAGCGATAGACGTTGTCGCCCAGGTCCACCAGCTTGTCGACCTTGGGGAAATAGCTTGCGGACTTGGGAACATCTGCCAGCAGGTCGAACACTTCGTCGTAGCCACCGGGAATATCGATTTCACGGTTCAGTTCAATGGCAATTGTAATGGCCACCGGAAACTCCTCTCTGTCACCTTGTCTTTATTATCGTGGCCGAACACGTGTCCCGGCCCATGGATACCGTCTCGCAGAATGATGACGCGTCATCTCCGCTCAACGTTTATTGTGTATTGTTCATCGCAAACCCGAAGTTTACCGGTATTGGACCCCAAATGAACATTATGCAAGGTTGACCCGGTATGATCTGTATCGGGTGGGCTGAACGCATCCCCTGTCGTATGCTAGACGTAGGCTTTTGAAAAATACCGGGTTTAATGGGGAGCCTCCCGGCCCAATGATGCTCGACACAATACCCATTTTCGTCACTACAAACGTTTTCAACACCGTTGTAAGGAAACAGCTATGAAAGCGCTCCGTTACCTGCTGATCGCCGTCGCTGCCGTTATTCTGCTTGTGGCTGCGGCCATCGTCATCGCCACGTTGGTGATCGATCCGAATAACTACAAGCCCCAGATCGAGAAAGTGGTCGAAGACAAGACCAACCTCGACCTGATTCTCGAAGGCGATATCAGTTGGTCTTTCATCCCCATCGGTCTTGAACTGAACAATGTCGAAGCGCGCCTGGAGGACAAGCCGTTCGTCAAGCTGAACCAGCTCGTCGCGGAAGTCGACTTCTGGTCGCTGATCACCATGTCACCGGCGGTGGATCAGTTCACCCTGGACGGCCTCGACGCCAACCTGGTCAAGAACGCCCAGGGCCAGGGCAACTGGGAGCGCATCATGCCCGAAGGCGAGCCCAGCCAGGCGCCCGCCGAGCAACAACCGCAGGAGCCCGCACGGGAAACTGCGACGACTGAAGAGACCGGCGAGAGCGAGCCGCTGCAGTTCGAGGTGGAGGAAATCAGCATCACCAACGCAGCGCTGCACTATACCGATGAAGCCACGGGGCAATCGGTGACCATCGAAGACGTCAGCGTGTCCGCCACCGAGATCGCCCTGGGCCAGACCTTCCCGCTGCAGGCCAGCTTCCGCTTCGCCACCAACCAGCCAGAGTTCGCCGTTAGCGCACAACTCAGCGCGCAGATGACCGCCAACGAAGCCCTCAACCAGTTCCAGATCCAGGATCTCGACAGCAGCTTCGATATGACCGGCGAACCCTTTGGCGGTCAGACCGTCAACGCCGGCCTGGGCGGCAACATCACCGCCAACCTGGAAGCCGAGACGGCCAGTCTCTCCGACATCGTGGCCAGCTTTGCCAATGTCGAACTGACCACCAATCTGGAGGTCCAGGGCTTTAGCGAACCCAAGCTGGCCGGCCAACTGAACGTGGCGGAATTCTCGCCGCGCGAACTACTTAAAGCCATGGGCCAGGCCGATATCGTCACCAGTGACGAAAACGTGCTGCAAAGCGCCTCCTTTTCGACGGAGATCGGCGGTGAGCCTGGCCAGGTCGCCTTGAACAACATGAACCTGTCACTGGACGACACCACATTTACCGGCCGCTTCGGCCTGGGCCTGGAGAACACCGCCATCAGCCTCAACCTGCAGGGCAACGAGCTCAACGTCGACCGTTACCTGCCGCCTAAGGCCGAAGGCGAACAGGCCACAGAACCGGCGGCGGACAGTGCCGGCGAATCCGAGGGCGGAACCGCCACAGCCTCGAACGCAGCCGAGTCGGAAGGCGAACTGCTCCCGCTTGAAACCCTGCGCGACCTGGCCCTCGACATCAATTTCGGGCTGGGCGAACTGGTGGTCAGCAACCTGACGATCACCGACATCAAATCGAAGATCACCGCAAACAACGGCCTGGTGAAAGTCGAGCAGTTCGGCGGCAACCTCTATGAAGGCGACTTCAACGTTACCGCTACCCTGGATGCACGTAAGGATAACCCCACGTGGAAAATCTCCGAGCGCGCCAATAACATCCAGACCCTGTCCTTGCTGACCGACCTGGCGGACATGACCATGCTGGCCGGCGGCGCCAACCTGACGGCGGACATCACTACCCAGGGCAATCGCATGTCCGCGCTCAAATCCAATGCCCAGGGCGAAGTCCGCTTCAACCTGGAGAAAGGTAGCTTCAACAAGATGAACCTGACTCGCATGGCCTGCCAGGGCATCGCACTGGCGAACCAGGAGAACCTGACCGCCACCGACTGGAGCGACTCCACGCCGTTCAACGATATGCACGGCGTACTCAAGATCGACGGCAATACCATCAACAATACCGACCTCACCGCCGCCCTGGCGGGCATGCGCCTGGAAGGGAACGGCACGGTCAACACGGCCAGCAATGAACTGGATTACGAGTTGGGCCTGCGCATTGTTGGTGAGATCCATCGGGACGAAGCCTGCCGCGTGACTGAGTACGTCAAAGGTGCGGTCATTCCTGTAGAATGCCGCGGCGATCTCACTGGCGAGCCGGCCAAACTCTGCTCGTTCGACGGTTCGCGCTTCCGCGACACCCTCAAGACGATGGCCGCCAATGCCGCTTCCGAAAAGGCGAAGAAAGAATTGAACAGAGCCATCGACGACAAGTTGGGCGAGAAGCTCGAAGAAAAACTCGACAAGGAGAGCTCCGGCAAGATCAAGGACGCGCTCAAGGGGCTGTTCAATCAATGACGTACAGCGTCGCCAGCCGGTTGCTCGAGTGGTACGACCAGCACGGGCGCAAGGAACTGCCCTGGCATCAGGACCGGACACCCTACCGCGTGTGGGTGTCCGAGATCATGCTGCAGCAGACCCAGGTCGCCACCGTCATCCCCTACTACCAGGCCTTTATGGCCCGCTTCCCGGATGTGAAGAGCCTGGCGGAAGCGCCAGTGGACGACGTGCTCCAGCACTGGTCCGGCCTGGGCTACTACGCCCGCGCCCGCAATCTGCAAAAGGCAGCCAAGGCGGTGACGAACGACCACGGCGGCGAATTCCCGGACACCCAGGACGAGTTGGAAGCCCTGCCCGGCATCGGCCGTTCGACCGCCGCCGCGATCCTGGCCCAGGCCCGGGGCATCCGCGCCGCCATCCTCGACGGCAACGTCAAACGCGTCCTTGCACGCTACCACGCCGTGCACGGCTGGCCCGGCAAGACCGCCGTGCTCAACGAACTCTGGGACCATGCCGAACGCCACACCCCGGACGCCCGGGTACGCGACTACACCCAGGCCATCATGGACCTGGGCGCACTGGTCTGCACCCGCCGTAAACCGGACTGCGGCCACTGCCCGCTCTCGAATAACTGCACAGCTCATGCCGAAGGCCTCACCGCCGCCCTCCCCGAGCCCAAGCCGAAGAAGGCCTTGCCGGAGAAGGAAACCTGGCTGCTGATGATTGAAGATGATGAAGGCAACCTATTGATGGAACGCCGTCCACCGAGCGGGATCTGGGGTGGCCTCTGGAGCCTTCCGGAGATGGACACTGCGATCACCCTGGACGAACTCCCGGAAATCGCCGAGCGCCAACTGGGCATCGCCTGTGAAGACGCCCAGCCGTTAAGTGGCTTCCGCCACACCTTCAGCCACTACCACCTGCACATCCACCCGGTACGCCTGCGCCACGCCGGCACATCCAGCGTCATGGACGATGACAACCTGGCCTGGCACCCGAGAGCCGACGCCCCCTCCCTCGGCGTCCCCAGCCCGATCCGCAAGCTGCTGACCAGGCCCGAGCAACCCTCGCTCATCTGATTCTGTTACCATCTGCGAATCGTAGAACCAGCATAGGAGCGCCCATGAGCCGCACCGTATTCTGTCGCAAATACCAGAAAGAACTGGAAGGCCTCGACATGCCCCCCATGCCCGGCCCCAAAGGCCAGGAACTCTACGAAACCGTGTCTAAACAGGCTTGGCAGGAATGGCAGAACCAACAGACCATGCTGATCAACGAAAAACACCTGAACATGATGGACCCGTTTGCCCGCAAGTACCTCAAGGCGCAGATGGAGAAGTTTCTGGATAACGAGCCGTTTGATCAGGCGGAAGGGTTTGTGCCACCGGAGAAACGCTAACCAAACCTGGATTGTTCAAGCATTGAGCAAGGCACCGTAAACCGGGAAATTTTCTCCCAAACAGCCTTGACTCAAACCGGCCAAACCGGTTTAATAGCGCCCCGTTGCCGATGCACCTTACAAGGTGTAGAAGCAAAGCCCGGATAGCTCAGTCGGTAGAGCAGGGGATTGAAAATCCCCGTGTCGGTGGTTCGATTCCGCCTCCGGGCACCACGAATTCAATAACTTAGCCCGCCTCGTGCGGGCTTTGTTGTTTCTGGTGTCAACGAAGTGTCCACCTTTATTTCTTTCCCTCTCTAATTGGCCGATAAGCCATAATGCCATCGGTCGCAGTGTGTCTCCGTAACTCGAAATAGTCGCCCAAAGTCGAGAACAAATCCGAAAACTTTTTAGCCCCATAGGTTCTGGGATCAAAATCAGACTTTGCCCGCTTTAAGAAAGAAGCTGCTGCACTCAAGTGCGCCCATCCCTGGTCATCTTGGGCATGGTCGTAGGCACGCCTCAGCAACCTCACGATCTCAGGAAGCTCATCTTGTTGTTTTGGCGACTTGACGGCCTTTTCCGGTTTGGCTGAACTGGGCCTTGCGGGCGCCTCCTCAAACTCGTCAACTGCAAGATTCTCTGTCAGAAGAAAATCATCACAGGCATTCCTGAACGACGTCGGCGTTTTGTGTTCACCAAAACCGAAGACGTAGATCTCATCTTCGCGAAGGCGAGAGGCCAGCTTGGTGAAATCGCTATCGCTAGAAATGAGAGCAAATGCATCAAATTTCTTGGAGTAAAGAAGATCCATTGCGTCAATAATCATCGAGGCGTCGGTCGCATTCTTACCCCTGGTGTATGCAAATTGCTGGACTGGCTGGATCGCCAGCTCATTCAATGCCGTCTTCCAGTTCTTTAACGAATCGACGGACCAGTCGCCATATGCACGCTTGGTGACAACGTGACCGTGGGAAGACAGCTCTTCAAGGATAAGCGGAAGCTTAGAGAGCTGGGCGTTATCTGCATCGATCAGTACGGCAATTTTCTTATGCTGATCTAGATCCTTCATTCAGACTTCCGTGCTGTGGATTAGACATTGATAATGGGCGCTTCGACACCATCCGCAAAGCGTCCTGTCGAAAGATGAGCATACCGCATAGTAAGTTTGATATCCGACTGCCCCAATTTCTTCTGAAGCGTGAGAAATGGCCCCCTCCTCACCAAAGTGACTAGCGAAATTAAGTCGGCAAACATGAGTGAGTTGGCCGCAGAGAAGATCAATACCGGCCCTTTTAATGGCCTCCCGTAATGCAGCTCCGCTGCCTGCCACCTATTCCGCCTACGACAACATGCCCCAAAAAAGCGACATAATATAGTGGATTTCTTACGTTTCTAACCAACCACATTCCTCCAGCCAATCCCCCCAGCATTCAAATCTAACCTGCCACCACTTGTTACAAAACTTTACACAACATGTAGCTTTTCTGTAGTGTGAAGAAACGATGACAGGAATGTTTCAACCACAACGAACAATATTCAGGGACGCCTCGTGGAAATTTCAGCCAGCTCTGTTCTCAAGCTGCTTCTGGCAGTGATTGGTTTTCTTCTCTTTGCCCACGTGGTGGGGATGTTTTTCGAGCATGCGCTTAACCATGGAACGGTATATGGGCTGGTGCCGTTGTTCGATATCAGTGCCGAGCGCAACGTACCTACCTTCTATTCATCCTTCGCCCTGCTCTTGAGCGCTGGCCTGCTGGCCCTGCTCACCCGTGGCGCGCACCGGCGCCGGCAGCCCTGGCATCACTGGGCCGGACTGGCTGTCGTTTTCCTGTTCCTTGCGGTGGACGAGTTCACTTCAATACACGAGCGACTGACCGTGCCAGTCAGGGAAACGCTCGATGTCGGTGGCTATCTCCATTATGCATGGGTCATTCCTTACGGGCTGCTTGGGCTGGTCCTGTTGGGGGTCTATGCCCGGTTCCTGCTGCGTCTCCCCCGGCACATTGCGCTGCTATTCGTGGTTTCCGGCAGCATCTTTGTCGCCGGCGCTATTGGTATGGAAATGGTGGGCGCATCCATTGCCGAAGCCACATCGAGAGCGTCCTTGTCTTACGACCTGGCTTCCACCGCTGAAGAATTGCTGGAAATGCTGGGGATCGCGCTGTTTATCTATGCCCTGCTTCGCTACGCCTCCGAGCAGATGGGCGGGCTGTCTATCTCCCTGATTACTGCGGCTTCACCCCGGCAACCTTTGCCCACGGGCCCCAGTCGCCCCACCGTCAGTTGAGATAACCGAGGCCGCAGGGCGGGAGCGTCAACCGCCCAGCCTCGGCGACCTCAACCGTCGCCCAATCTCATCCCGCTGTTTCTGTATTCGCCGAAGTAGTCGCAAGTTCTGCAACGTTCGCTCGAACGCGTAGCGCGCTTCGGCCTGGTTCGCCTGGTCGCATAATTCCATCCACTGTCTTGTAAGTTTTTCCGTCGACATCGTTGGCCTGCCTTTGCTGGTTGTCCTTTCGGTTGCTTAAGGCTACTGCGTAATGACGGGATGGATCTTGGCGGCTTTCGGGAGGAATTGTGGCGAAATGGGGCTGGCCCAGGAGACTAAAAACGCCAGGTTATGCGGATAACCTGGCTAGACGATAGAGCTACTCCGCTTAGGCGCAAACCGTGGAACGAGGCGCCGAACAGGTTTTCAGTGGAACATGCTGACGCGACTTGCGTGCGTCAACCAGACATCCAGCTTCAACTGGTTGCGGCATAGAAGCCCATCGTTTTCCTGTCCAGCAACACGCCGTCGGCGTCATACTCGAAGTAACCGAAAAATGAGTCGTCCATCATCCAGGCGCTATATGAGCGCACTCGATAACCTTCGGGGTCTCGTAGTTCGAACCGCTCTGTCTCACACGATGTGATGTGCTCAGGGTCTATATCAGCCTCGATCGAAACGAGATCGAAGCCGCGAGGGATATGGATACTATCTCTGAGGTGTTGCTCTATCATGGCCGCCTCCACGCAATAGGTTGGAGATGGGTTGCTCGCCCAATCTCATACCGGCTTCTCTATTATTCCCAAGCCGGACAACCAGACCTTGATTTCACTCAATGTTCTCTCCAGGCACCTCATAGCGATTCTCGGCTCTTTCTTCAAAGCGTCTTAACATACTTAGGGGTAGCGACAAGACGACTCTGCGATGATCGCTTTTTGTCGCAAAAAAGAACAAAAATCGCCCATTTTTTGACCAAAACTTGTATAGTCGAACTTTCCTAAACTGAAATTTGGACATAAAATTTAAACAATAAGCGGGCTGAGTCTTTCCTCGGCCACATCCATTGGCGTAGGAGAAACGGCTAGAGCAGCAGCTTGGACGGCGCTCGATTTCGGTTTGCCAAGCGGGCGGCCGAGCGCGAATAGCAGCGAAGAACGCTCTGAACGCTTTCATCTGTACCCGATTTGACCCTGAGTATTCGGCAGATTGTTTCGTTCGAGACGGCTAGAAGATGAACACGCGCCCTGATCCACTGAAAACGCCGCTTGGCCCACTCGTCGCCAAGCTACAAAAATGCACCTTCGTCACCCACGAGGATGCAGAAGAGCTCTACAGCCTTGCCCTGGAGGTCAGAACCCTCAAACGCGGCCAGGAACTCGTCTCGCAGGGGCAGACCCTGAACGATCTCCACTTCGTGCAGAAAGGATGGGCTTGCCGAAAAAAGCTGCTTAAGGACGGCACGGCCTTTACCATCGGCTACCTTCTGCCTGGCGATTGCACGGGCCTGACAAGCGCGATGGGCTATACCTTCGACCACGCGATCGAGGCGGTAACCGACCTCACCGTCGTGCGTGTGGACACCCAATCCTTCAACGAACTGAAGACATCCAATCCACGGCTCGCCCAAGGGTTCAGCCTGATCCGGCTGACTAACGAGTTCATCAGTCGCTCCCAGATGATCAACCTCGGCGCCATGCCAGCGGAACAGCGGATCGGGCAACTGCTATGCGACCTGATCCACAGGGCCGAGCAGTCCGACCCGGACGGCAAGAACTCGCTGACGGTTCCGCTATCCCAGATCGACATTGCGTCCGCAACCGGATTGTCCCCGGTGCATGTCAATCGCGTCTTGCAGAAGTTGCGCAAGGAAGGCCTGGTGGACACCCATCAACAGGGCGGCATACGCCTGAGCAACTGGGAGAAACTGGCCGCATTTTCCGGGTACGAAAAGACCGACCCTGTAAAGCAGCCGTCGTCCAAGGAAGGTCTCTCCAGCAGGTTGCGTGGCCAGTTCGATCGCCGCGACGAATGAAGCTGGTTTAGTCATCGACGTTAAACGTTAGCTGAACTTGGCTAAACCTACCCCGTCGAACTGGACTAGACTGGCTCTATCCACATTCGCACCAAATAGGGGCAAATATTACCGCCATTAACCTATGTTATTGCCGTAAGTCCCTAATTTCGCGAGTTATGTGTACATAAATATCGGGAAGCGGCTCGATGCAACCTTCACGAAGTGCTCACGGGTCCGCGCAATCCCTATTATTAGCAATCGACTTCCATAACCACTGCATTCCGATATCCACCGGACTAAGGACAGGCCATGAATACAGACGTGGGCGATTTTTCCAAGTTTGATGCATCGCTTGCACCACTCCTGCGTAAACTCAATAAACATGTTTCCCTGACTCCCGTTGAAACCCACCAGCTCCAACAACTCGTCGTGCGCAAGGAAGAGTTCCGCAAAGGGGCTGAGGTCATCATGCGCGGCTCCCACCACGAAGAGATCCACATTATCGAGGAAGGCTGGGCGTCCCAGGACATTCTCCTGGAAGACGGGCAGATCTGTATCATCGGATTCCTGCTGCCCGGAGACACGACCGAAATCAACAGCTCCCTGACCCCCAAGTCGGATTTCGCGGTGAAGGCCCTGACGCCGCTGAAGACGGCCCGTATCCCGGCAAAGGATTTCAAGGAAGTACTGGCGGGTAATCCGAACCTCACCAAAGCCTTTTCACTGGTCAAGCTCACCGGCGAAGCGATCGACCGGGAGCTGCTGGTCAATATTACC
This sequence comes from Marinobacter nanhaiticus D15-8W, assembly GCF_036511935.1. Lineage (NCBI taxonomy): Bacteria > Pseudomonadati > Pseudomonadota > Gammaproteobacteria > Pseudomonadales > Marinobacteraceae > Marinobacter > Marinobacter nanhaiticus. Next base: position 4,374,741 of record NZ_AP028878.1, read on the forward strand.
GCGAAGCCTGCGGAAGAACGGATCGCCAGCCTACTTTGCGAACTCGTGTTCCGGGCGACCAATGTGCGGGCCGACGAGCAGGTGCCACTGCATGTTCCGCTTACTCAGGCGGACCTCGGCCGCGCACTCGGCCTCTCAGCAGTGCACGTCAACCGTGTTATGAAACGGTTGCGCCAGCAAGGCCTGGTCGCGGTAACCTCAGGCAACGTCACCGTTCTGGACTGGCCCGCCCTGGCGGAATACAGCGGATTCAGGAGCGATTACCTGGTCAAGTACGAGAGGGCCCCTGAAGAGTCGCTGGCGATGGTGACCCCAAAGGATGCCGGTTGATCTGACCGGCCTTTCAGGCTCTTAGATGTTACTGCGATATCGGAGAAATAATCGGTGTTGAGGAAACGGCTTGGGGCAGGTTGGTGTCAGGACTCTCCCTGACAAGTCACACCACTGGGCAGGTGTCGCGGCTGCCTGGCATCCAAGCCGGCATTGACGGGGACGGCCGTGTCCTTACTTGATCGTTTTCAGTCAGTCTTTCTTGCATCAATTGATCTTGCAGCGCCGGGCTCTTGGCGCCCGTGTTGCCGGACCGGGTTAGTCAGGCCCGTGGCTCAACTCTGTCGCCCTGCGCCACCAGGCTGAATTGCCAGTCACCCGCGCAATACGCACACAGGTGCGCGCGACTGAATAGAGTGCGTGCCGGTCTCAATGCCGTCTCGGGCCGATCATGATAGCCGAGGGAACGACATTCACCGGGTTCGGGCAGGAGGCTGCAGCCTTCCACATGGACTTCATGGCTGCCGTTGGGATGGGGAATCTTGTCTACGAAATACCGGTTAGCCATAAGCTTCCTCCCTGACGGACTCGAACGATGCCCTATAAAGAAAGCGCTTCCGCCGTGGAGCTTCAAGTTAATCTTGGCCAGCCTGTCGGCCTTTTAATGGTGCGAATACGAACGCTTTTTTCGCTTGGGGAAAGCACCCCCGGCGAGCCCTGATCACCGTTGGTCTGGCAGAATGCCGAATGCATTAAAGCAAGGCGCTTAAACCCTACCATTTTGTAATGTCCACACTCGTGGCCCATTCCATGCTACGCCGAAGGACGGGTGATGGCGTCGAAACGGCAACACGGAAATGGACAAGCCGAAGGGCTTTTTTGTATTCTCCACTGAGTAGCGAGGAGACGAGACCTATGGCCCAGAAACTCTTCAGGTTCTGGAACTCCGGGTTCTGGAAAAAAGGAAAAGACACTTCCGGGAAAGACTCGGAAAGTCGCTATCGCGTGGACAAGGACGGCAACGCCAAGCTCAACTTCGACAACGAAGAAGTGGTCCGCTCAATCCGCGCCCAGCTCCAAAGCCTCAAAGACTTCGAACCTGATCGCAAAACTGCCTGAACACGCATGGGCGTCCTCTATGTCGCGTTCGTGCTCGTCTGTGGTTTCATCTTCACGTCCCTCCACTTACCCGCCCGCTATCAGCAGAAACGTTCTTCCGGCTGGGAAAGCTATTTCTCCGTGGCCTTCTACGGTTTCGCGTTCGTTATCCTGGCTACGCTGATTGTCCTGGTTATCGATGGTTTCGACCTGCCTTCCCGCGCCCTGCCCCGGTTCGATACCACCATCGGCACCCTGAATGCCAATATCGGCGACTACACCAACCAGCAGCTGACACCGCGCGAATTGTTGATCGCCCTGCTCGCCTTCGCCCTGGCGGGCCTGTTCGGCGGCTGGAGCAAGATTCGCACGAAGAACCCCGCGGTGCGCCTTAGGAAGTTGCGCAAGGCGTGTGTCGGGGACGAGCTGGAAGGCATCTTCCTGGATGCCCTGCGTTCCGGCCAGTGGGTCTCTCTGACATTGGACACGCGCAAGTGCTACATCGGCCTGGTCACCCATGTGCATACCGAAGCGGCACTGCTGGATTCGATCTCCATCATCCCCACCCTGAGCGGCTACCGTTCGGACGACGACCTGGAGCTCAAGCTGCTGCGCAACTATTACCATCACTATCACGAGAAAGGGTTGCTCGAGGAAGGTTCCGCCATGGCGCCGCTGTCCGACTTCCGCATCGTGATCCCCACCAAGCATATCGTCCATGTATCGTTCTTCGACCTGGACGCCTACAAGAGCCTGCGGGAAAGCCAAACGATTCCAGAATCTGCCTGATAACAGCATTCCCGCAACAGACGGCTCCGACGGGCTACTGCCCGTTCTGGAAGCGCTGGATAAACGCCTCGGACTCGGCGATGGAGGCTTCCATGTCCTGGATCAGGGCGTCCACATCCTGCCGGATACGGCCCAGCTCGTTCTCCAGCGAACCGATCGCCTGGGCATTGAGGTTGTGCTTGAGATAGAGCACCTGGTCCTCGAAAGCCTGCAGCACCGGATCCATACGCTCCTCGGCGTCATGCATGCGGGCGATGAGCTGGTTGTACTGCTGCCGGGTTTCCTCCAGCTGCTGCTCGCTGTTGCGGCGCAACGAAGCGCTTTCGTAACGGCCCAGTTCATCTTCCCATTCCTCGAAGAGGGCTTCTGAAACGTCTTCCACCGCTTCGATGCGCTCGCGTACATCCTGGGCCACCTCTTCGCTGTCCTCGTAAGCGCCGCTGATCTGATCGTACTTCTCCTGTAATTCGGTATTCGGGGAGCCGACGACGCTCTGGAAGCGTTCCAGTGCCGAGCGAAAGGTCTCCTGGGCCTCACCCTGGGCATCCCGAGCCTCCTCGACCCGATCGACCAGGATGTCGCGCTTCTCAAAGCCCAGCTTTTCCATGGCGTTGTAATACATGGAACTGCAGCCGCCAAGGACAACGGCCAGCAGGCAAAGCCCCAGCCCTTGGGCAAAACGACGGCCCTGAATTTGTGGATTGCGTTCGAGCATCGAGCTCCCTCCGATGGTTCTATCATTGAGTTATGGGTTTGTACGAACAACGCCAGTTTCTACTTCTACCTTGCGCCCATCCTTCTCGCGACACAATTCACACCGACTTTTGGATCGCGGGTTTGCATGGCGGTGTTTTCCAAGACAGAAGTTTCTTACGACATAACTGAATTTCCGACCTTTGCAGATTCCACCACGTCGTATACAACTGTGTTGAGGCCACACAGAAACATAGCCAACAAAAAACATCGCCAACACAGGATAACGCCAATATGCCCTTCACCCCCGATCTGGTCGCCGAACTCAACCTGCTCGCCCTGTTCAACCTGCATTCGATCCAGGAAGGCATCAAGGTGCATCAGCATTCCGCGACACCCGACGCCGTGGCCGCCGCCGAACGCCTCCATCGTAAAGGGCTGACCACCCAGATCGACGGCGGTTACCTGACGCAACTCGGTATCGAAGCGGCGGAACATGCCCAGCGGGTTTTGGGCATTCTCAGGAGCGAATGAGCAATCCATTCATCGTGGCTCTAGGCACCCTGGGCAGGAGCGACCATATCGACGAACTGGCGGGCCTCATCAAAGGAGGGGAACGTCTGGAGCACTTCCTGGCCGACGATCTCCACGTCGTAGGTCAGGTCAGTGGGGGACGGAACTTCTTCGCACGGTCGGGCAACCACCCGTAGCAGACCGCGCTCAAGCATCACGTTGTCTTGCGTAACAGCCATTTAACGCATTCCTGTCTTGTTATTATGCAGGCCCGCATCTGTTCCGGGGCGCAGGACGCTGGACTCATCGTGCTCGTCGGCTCCGGCGCTCCCGGTTTCTGCTGTACTGCACCCACCGGCCCTTCCTGGGGCGGGGCCTATAAGCCAGCAGACGATAAAACCTAGCAGAATCAGGCCGTAAGGGAGATTAAAACGGTATCTTTTTGTGACACCCATCGGTTCGCGCGGTTATACGACAGCCTACTGTAACCGCTTATTGCCACGCCGTTTTTTCACTCGCAAGCGGAGAGATTACAGACTTGGTCGGTCGGCGCCAAGTGATCCGCCTATTGATTTTTATCCCAACAGTCCGTAAAACTTCATGCCATCGAGCCACGTTCCATACGCAATTTCCGCGTCCGTATATATGCAACATGACGGAAACGCGACCTAACGCGAATAGACGCGCGATCAGGACATTGCGGGACACGGTCCACAAAAGAGAAAGGCAATGCCGATGCCGGCGATCCCGGCTGACTCGGCAGGAAAAAGCAGAATGCAAAGCCTTCAGATAGTGACAGACCCATCAACAATTCCTGCGGCGATGCGTCCGCGCCTGCAACCTGCAGCGCTCATCGGACAATCCCCCGTGGCGAAGCTCGTCCTCGCGAAAGTCCTCGACGAGTAGATTCTCCCCTATCCAATTGCAACGGATGCACTGACCTTACCAATCACGCGGAGTTCGTGATTCAGGGGGTTAGTGTAGCCGCTCGAATGCGTCTATCTTTATCTAGATACCGACTGTTTCAGTACAGGACCAGGAGTCATCCATGGCGGAAAACGCGCCCTTGATCTGTAAAGACATCCACAAAACCTTCAACGAAAATGAAGTTCTCAAGGGAATTTCCCTGGAAACACGCAAAGGCGATGTGGTGTCGCTGATCGGCAGCTCCGGTTCCGGCAAGAGTACTTTCCTACGCTGTATCAACCTTTTGGAAACGCCCACTTCCGGGGAGGTCATCGTCCACGGTGACCCAATTCGGTTCAAGCAGAACCGCAAGGGCGTGCGCATCCCGGCGGACACCAAACAGGTGGAGCTTATCCGTGCCAAGCTGTCCATGGTATTCCAGGGCTTCAACCTCTGGTCCCACATGACGGTGCTGGAAAACATTATCGAAGCCCCGATGCACGTGCTGAAGGTGCCCAAGAAGCAAGCCATCGAGCGCGCAGAAGCCTACCTCCAGAAGGTGGGTATCTATGAACGCAAGGACTACTATCCGGCCCAGATGTCCGGCGGTCAGCAGCAGCGTGCCGCGATCGCCCGGGCCCTGGCCATGGAGCCGGAGGTGATGCTGTTCGACGAGCCCACCTCCGCCCTGGATCCGGAACTCGTCGGCGAGGTCCTCCGCGTCATGCAAAGCCTGGCCGAGGAAGGCCGCACCATGATCGTGGTGACCCACGAGATGGCCTTCGCGCGGGATGTATCGTCCCAGGTCCTGTTCTTGCATCAGGGGCGGATTGAAGAACAGGGCACCCCGGAGAAAGTTTTCGACAATCCGGATTCGGAACGCATGAAGCAGTTCCTGGCCCCCAACTTCTGACCATTTTCTGATCCGTCCGAGACGGGCGCCACCATGGTCCTGTCAAACGCAGTTCAGAGATAAGGCGGTGTCCGCACCGCTGATAAAAAAGCCAAACGGCAAAACAATGGAGAAGCGACTCATGAAAAAGCTGATTGTTGCAGCAAGCTGTGCCCTGGCTCTCGTAGCCGGCACGGTCCAGGCAAAAGAGTGGAAGAACATCCGCATCGCGTTCGACGTGCCCTACGAGCCGTTCGAATACAAGACCCCGGACGGCGAGCTGACCGGTTTCGAAGTGGAACTGGCCGAAGCCATGTGTAAGGAAATGGACGCCCAGTGCGACTTCGTTATCCAGGCATGGGACGGCATGATCCCGGGCCTGCTGGCGCGTAAGTTCGACGCCATCATGTCTTCCATGTCCATCACGGAAGAGCGCGCGGCGAAGGTATTGTTCTCTGAGCCGTACTACATCACTCCCGGCGCCTGGTTCGCCAAGACCGGCGAAACGACCGATCCGACCGACACCGATGCCATGCAGGGCAAGGTGGTTGGCGTGCAGCGCGGCACCACCATGGACAACTACGTCACCGAGAACATGAGCGACGTGGTCGACATCAAGCGTTACACCACCGCCGACGACATGGTCCTGGACCTGGAAGGCGAGCGCCTGGACATGATCTTCGTTGATTACCCGGTAGGCGAGCAGGTACTGGAAGGCCGGGAAGGCTTCCACGAAATTGGCGAGCCGGTGAAGCTGGGCGAAGGCGTTGCCGTTGCCATGCGCAAGCGTGACGAGGACCTGGCCAAACAGATCAATGAGGCGCTGGACACACTGAAGAACGACGGCACCTACGACGAAATCATGAACAAGTACTTCAGCTACGACATCAAGATGTAAACCTGACGTGGCCGCCGGCCAGTCCGGCGGCCCGTCCCTGACTCGGACCTATCCATGCTCGATCTGCACGGCTACGGCCCTTCATTGCTGAAAGGCGCCCTGGTTACCGTTGAACTCGCGCTGGCGTCACTGGCGCTCGCCTTGATACTCGGTTTGATTGGCGCCTCGTCGAAGCTTTCGGGGAACCGCGGGCTCTATGCCGGCGCGACCTTTTACACGACCGTGATTCGCGGCGTGCCCGACCTGGTCATGATGCTGCTGTTCTACTATGGCGGCCAGGTCCTGGTGAACATGCTTTCCGACTACCTCTACTACGAATTCGAGGTCGACTGGTTTTTCCAGTTCGATCCCTTTATTGCCGGTGTCCTGACCATTGGCCTGATCTTCGGCGCCTACATGACTGAGACCTTTCGTGGCGCCTTCATGGCGGTGGATTCCGGCCAGATCGAAGCCGGCAAGGCCTACGGTTTCACCCGTTGGCACACCTTCCGGCGCATCATGTTTCCGCAGATGCTGCGTCATGCCCTGCCCGGTATCGGCAACAACTGGCAGGTGCTGCTCAAGACCACAGCCCTGGTGTCCATTATCGGTCTGACCGACATGGTTCGGATTGCCGAGCAGGCCAGTAAGGCCGAGCACGAGCCGTTCAAGTTCTTCATTCCGGTGGCAGCCGTTTACCTGATCCTGACGGCGGTTTCGGAACTGTTTATCAAATGGCTCAATGCCCGAGTCAGTGTCGGTGTTGCGAGGGGGGACTGAGCTCATGCCTGAATTTATTGCCGAATGGCTGAACCAGAACGACATCTTCACCGCTACCACCATGCTGCATTACTGGGATGGCCTGGTGACCACGGTTCAGTTGGTCTTCCTGTCGCTGATCATCGGTCTGGTGCTGTCGGTTCCGCTGGCGCTGATGCGCACGGTGCGCAACCCGTTCATCAACGGCCCGGTATGGCTCTACACCTACCTGTTTCGCGGCACGCCGCTGCTGATCCAGCTCTACATCATCTACTACGGTGTTGCGCAGATCGAAGGCATCCAGGACACCTTCTGGTGGGAAATCTTCAAGCAGCCTTTCTATCCGGCATTGCTGGCGTTCGTACTCAACACCACGGCCTACACCACCGAAATCATCCGCGGCGCGATCATGGCAACACCCTATGGTGAAATCGAGGCCGCCAAGGCCTATGGTATGTCGTGGCTGATGCGGGTAAGGCGGATCGTCCTGCCCAGTGCCGCACGGCGTGCCCTGCAGGCCTACTCCAACGAGGTGATCTTCATGCTCCACGCCAGTGCCATTGCCAGCGTGGTGACTATCGTCGACCTGACGGGCGCGGCGCGAAATATCTACTCGCGCTTCTATGCACCGTTCGACGCCTTCATCATGGTAGCGCTGATCTACATGGCCCTGACCTTCGCCATCGTATTCATCTTCCGCCGCCTGGAGAAACGCATGCTCCGGCACCTCAAGCCGGCAAATTGATATGTCTGCACGTGACGCCCTGTTCGATGGCGAGCCCGATTGGCTCGCCCATACACTCGCTTTCCATGACCGGCCCGCATCGCCGGTTTCCCTGACACTGGCCGATGGCGCCCGAATCGAGCGGCTGGATACCGGTATCCTCGAACTGATCCCCGTCAATAGCGATGGCGAACGCCTGATCGTCTCTGCCGGCGTGCATGGCAACGAGACGGCCCCCATCGAAGTGGTCAATGGGCTGCTCAACGAACTGCTGGACGGGGAATGGATGCTAGGCAAGCGGACGTTGCTGATCCTCGGCAACCCGGCTTCGATGGTGAAAGGCGACCGCTTCGTCGAGTTCAACATGAACCGCCTGTTCAGCGGCGCGCACGCCAAAACGCCCTATGTGGGCACGCCAGAGGCTGATCGCGCAGCGCGGCTTGAAGCCGTATGCCATGAGTTCGCGGACAATGCCGGCTCCCTGGTCCACTACGATCTGCATACCGCCATTCGCCCCTCACATCGGGAGAAATTCGCGCTCTATCCCTTCGTGGAAGGCCGGGCCGTGCCGCAACGCCAATGCGATTTCCTGCTGGAAGCGGACGTTCCGACGTTACTGTTGCAGCACAAGAGCGGCACCACCTTCTCGTCCTTCTCGTCCAGTCATCTTGGGGCCGAAAGCTTCACCATCGAACTGGGCAAGGTACGGCCGTTCGGCCAGAACGACCTGAGCCGCTTCACCGGTATCGAGACAGCCCTGCGTCGCCTGTTCAAAGGCGAGCCGACCCCAAAGCCCGATCGAACGAAGGAACTGGCCGTATTCGAAGTCGTCCACGAAATCCTCAACACCGGTGACAGCTTCCAGTTCCACGTACCGGATGACGTGGCCAACTTCACGGCTTACGAGCCGGGCACGGTGATCTGGGAAGATGATGAAACGATCTATCGTGTCGGCGACAGCCCCGAGGCGATCATCTTTCCGAACCGGAACGTCCCGGTGGGCCAGCGGGTGGGTCTGTTAGTCAGAGAGAAGCAGCAATAAATGTAGGGCGGTTTCACCCAAGGGCGTAAAAGCAAAGCGTAACCCGACACCTTTCCCAAGTACCGCCACCTCTCCCCTCGGCGACACTCCGATGTCGGGTTACGCCAAGGCTAACCCGACCTACGCATCCATAGTGCTCCTGAATCTTTACGGGCAGTCCTGTGGACTGCTCCGAAATTGAAGAGGGTGCTGCAAAAGCTTGCGGTATTAAGCCTCTCTCCCCTGGCGGCGGGCTGGGGCGCGAAGCGGAGGTTTGGATAGAGTGGCCGAGGCAAAGCCTCGCTAGAAGTCAGCTCTGGCAACGATGAGCGCCTGACGGCGCTCCCCCCTCTCCTGTGCAACCGGAACATAGGTAACACTTTGAACCGGCAACATGGGTTACACCTATTCCCCCGCATGCCACTCGCATGCGGGCTCCAATCGCGCGGTTTTGAGGTTAATATGACCGAGCAGATGGGTGCTGTATCGCACCTCGACCCGGTCATTCTCCACCTCTTGCAGGCCTACGCGATGTCTGGCTAACAGCCCGCTGATGTAGATCAGATGGCCCTGCCACTTGATTTCGCCGTTGTGACGAACGTTGCGAACCGCCTGGTCCACGTTATATTCAATCGGGCGCAGCACGGGCGAGTACCGACGCCTTGAGGGCTGATACACGCTGGCCGGTGTTTGCCTGCCCAGCGCCTCATGGCTGCGTTGTTCGTTAAACTCCTCACGGAATGCCTGCAGCGTGGTCTGTTGCTGCATCAAGCTTGTCCCGCGCATCCGTCCACCCACTGCTCGATTCAGTGAACCGTGCATGCGCTCGTGACGGGCATTCTGTGTGGGCGTTCCCGGCTTGCTACGATGCACCCCAATGCCCAGCTCGACCCACCATTTCGACAGTCGCGTCAGACCTCCTGCTGAGCGACTGGCGAAGGGCGCCCCGTTGTCGGACAAGATCCCCTCCGGCAGACCGTACTCATGGAAAACCCATTCCATAATCGGCTTCGCCTGGACGTAGTCTGTTGCGCTCACGCCATGACAGCCCAAGACATAACGGCTGGCATTGTCGGTTACCGTGAGCGGATAACACCAGCGCCCACCGGCCGTCCGGTACTGCCCCTTGTAGTCCACACTCCACAGCGCATTAGTGCGATCACCCAGTTCAAACGGTTGCGGGTCGGCCGGGTACGGCCGCTTGTAGCGCCGTTTCTTGACCAGACCCGCAGCTTTGAGTATCTCACCGGCCGTGCTGTCTGCCGGCAATGCCATCGCCGGTTCTAGCTCACGCAAGCGGTCCAGAACCTTCTTGGGGCCAAAGCTGGGATGGACTTTCTTGATCGCCACAATCTGTTCAGCCACGTCCTCCGCCACTGCATGTGGGCAATAGTGCGGCGCTCGGGAGCGCTCCTGCAGCCCACCGGCACCTTCCTCCTGGTAGCGCCTGATCCACTTGTAAGCCGTCTTGCGGCTAATGCCGTAGCTGCGGGCCAGATCGCTTACACCGTGCCCGCCCTGCAGCCAGGCCGCGATCAACTGCATCTTCAGATCCATTACACAAGTCTCTTTCCAGGGCATGGGCGCGTCCTCCTTGCCCATACCGTAACTTGTGTAACCCATGTTCCCGGCTTGAGGTGTTACCTATGTTGCCGGTTTGCACATCCCCGACCCTCTCCCGCGAGGGGAGAGGGCGTTTATGCCGGTACTCATGGAGCACAGGCACTTTTGCAACACCCTCTGAAGCATCGGCTACATTTCGACTTGGACTCGAGCATGTAGCAGACGCTTCAGCTTCTGAGGCGCCGCAAGGTGCCCTATGCCGGCGCGTTTGCCATATCCGGCACCCGCCCCCGAATCACCTTGATGCAAAGCGACGGTACCACCAACAAGGTCAGCACCGTCGAAGCCAGCAGCCCCGAGATGATCGCCCAGGCCATCGGCGGCCAAAGCGTCGAACTGGAGAACGCCAGCGGCAACAAGCCGGCCACAGTCGTACCGGTGGTCAATAGGATCGGTCGGGTACGCTGCTCCACCGCCAGCCGCACCGCATCGCGAACCGACTCACCGTCTTCCAGTTTGCGATCCATCACGTCCAGCAGGACGATCGCGTTATTCACTACAATCCCCACCAGCGCGATGACACCCAGCAGGGACTGGAAACCAAACGGCGAACCGGACAGCACCAGACCGGGAAATATCCCCACGGTCGCCAGCGGCACCGTCAGCAGGATAATCCCTACCCGCTTGAACGAATTGAACTGCAGCAACAGGAAGAAAAGCAGCAACAGCACACCGATGGGCGCCGTGGTCAGCAGGGCATTGTTGGCGTCGTTGGAGCCTTCGGCGTCGCCGCCGTATTCCAGCCGGGTGCCCGGCGGCAACGGGTGCTGGACCAGGTACGCCTGAAGTCCATCCAGAGCCTGGCTGAAGCTGTAGCCGGTCTCCAGGTTGGATGTCACTGTATTCACCCTCACCCCCTTACGCAGGTAGCGTGCTGCGGGCTCCCAGGTGGTTTCCACAGTGGCAACTGCAGACAGCGGCACGGCATCGCCACGGTCGGTGTATATGTTGATGGATAGCAACCGCGACAGGGAAAGCTGGGTGCCGTCCCGCGATCGCAGCACCAGCGGAATGGGATCGTCTTCGCGACGGAATTGCTCGGCGACAATGCCGAAACTCTGGCCGTAAAGACTCCGCGCCACATCGGCACGAGTGATGCCATAACGGGCCGCGGTGGCATCGTCCACATTGATCCGCACACTCGGAATCCCCGGATCCAGGTCATGACGCACGTCGACGGTGCCCGGGGCCTGGCGCAGTCCGGCGAAGACCTGTTCGATCGCCTCGGCACGCACCGTATCGTCGGGGTGATAGAGGCGCACTTCCACAGGTGCTGCACGGGGCGGGCCCTGGCCGAGGATACCGACCGTCAGGTCCAGTTCGGGCATGGCCTGGGCTGCGTAGTCGCGAATCCAATGCACCAGGCCGGTGGTCTGTTCCAACGTCTGCGTGTTGACGACAATGCGCCCTCGGTTCGGCGCCTGGGGCGCGCGTTGCAGGTTGTAGTAGAAACTGGGGCCGGTAAAGCCGACGAAGCGGTGGACATCCACCGTCTCCGGCCGGCTGCGAATAGCGGTCTCCAGTTCGGCTGCGATACTGCCGGTACGGGTCTGGTCTGTGCCCTCGGGCATAAACAGCTCGACGATCACCTGGGGCCGATCCGCATTGGGGAAAAACTGCTGCTTGAGAAGCGGCGTCAGCGCGACACTGGCGACAACCATCACCACCCCGCCAAGTACCAGCAATCCGGGTACCTTCGAGACCAGCCCACCAAGGAACCGGGCCAACCCGCCCAGCCGATCCGACCGGACCTGCTTGCGAGGCTTCAGGAACCGGCTGGCCAGCAGCGGTACCGCAGAAATCGCCAGCAGGTAGCTGATCGACAAGGTCAGCATGATCATCACCGGGATACCCCGGGTAAAATCCGCCGTACCGCCCTTGGACAGAAGCAGGGGCGCGAAGGCCGCAAGCGTGGTCCCTGTGGATGCCCCCAATGGACCCGCCAGCTCCCGCACCGACTGCTTGAGCGCATCCAGCCGGCGGACGCCTTGGTCCAGCAGGCTCTGGATATTCTCGACAATCACGATGGCGTTATCGATCAGGATGCCCAGGGAGATAACCATCCCGATCACCGCGATCTGATGCAGCACGCCACCACCCAAGTCGTACAACCCGATACTGATCAGCGCCACCATCGGCAGTATGGTGGCCACCAAAATCCCCATGCGTATGCCCATACCGGTGAAGACCACCGCAATGATGATCGCCACCGACAGCACCAGGCTCCAGGCCAGGCTGTCTAACCGGTCCTCGACTTTGTCCGGCTGAAAGAACATCTCCTTAACCGTATAGGGCGCGAAGTCTCCCCGAATCTGCTCTAGCCGTTCACGCACCCGTTCGCCGAAACGGATGGCGTCGGTGGTGCCCTCCTCCATGATCAGTGACAGCAACACCACTCGCTCGCCGTCATACCAGGTTTCCGGCTGACGCGGCTCTACCGGTCCACGCCAGATATCGGCGGCGGCTGCCAGCGGCACCTGGGAGCCGTCGGGCAGTTCGATTGGCGTGGCGCGGATGGCATCGATATCGGCGAATTCACTGTTAGGCAGCACCGACAGGCGCTGACCATCCACCACCAGGAAGCCACCGGGGATGACCTGGTTGCGTTGCGCCAGCGTGTCGAGCACGCGGGAGGGAGAAATGCCCAGGCGATAGAGAGCCGCGTCGTCCAGGGCCAGGGTAATCTGCTCGTCCACGTCCCCTTCCAGCTCGACACGGGAGACACCGGGTATATCCAGCAGGTTATTCTTGAGCCGTTCCGCCTGTTCGGAGAGTTCGGTTACCGACGGCGAACCACCGACTGCCAGCACGATGGCGGGAATATCAATCAGCCGGTCCTCCAGGGCCATTTGCCCTACCCCATCGGGAAATTCGAGACGGGCGCGCTCCATAGCCTGACGCACCCTGTCCCAGGCGGCATCGGTATCGTAGATGTCGTCGTTGAGGCGAATGTTGACCACCGCGACGCCGGTACGGGCCGTGCCCGAAGCGAAATCCACTTCCTCCACCTGACGTAGCTCATCCGCCAACGGGCGCATCACCAAGCGCTCCACGGCATCGGCGTTGGCGCCCGGATAACTGGCTGTCAGCAGGCCGGCCCGATACGGAAAGGAGGGATCTTCCTGCCGAGGCATGGTGCTGTAGGCCGCAATCCCCAACAGACAGAGCATGGTGACCACCATGCCCAGCAGGCGCTGGCAACGCAGCAGTCGGGCGGTCACGGCAGGATCTCCACGGCATCGCCCTGTGTCACCCGCGTCATACCGGCATAGACGACCTGGTCGCCGGGTTTGAGCTCGCCCTCGCCGATAATCGCCTGCTCACCGGCGATCCGCTCGACGAAGACGTTGACCCGTTCAGCGGTGGGACGATCGCCATCCTCAACGACACGAAAGACGCTGGTGCCCGTAGCAGAGCGGATTACCGACAGCAGCGGCACCGTGGTCATGGATTCCGATGGCGGTGCGATGCCCACTTCCACCGGCACACCGGCTTCGAGCGTGCCGTCGGGCAGACTGACCAGCACCGCGTGGAGTTCGCCTCGTACCGCGCTGGGCTGTGCGATCTCGATAATGGCCCCCGTCACCGGCGTCTGGCGACGCTCCTGTACGGACCAGATCGGCAACGACTGCCCCAGCTGGACCTGATCCAGCAGGTAGGCCGGCACCCGCACTTCCACTTCCCGGCCCTCGGGCGATGAGATCCGCACGACCGGTTGCCCGGCATTGACGAACTCATCTGCCTCCACCAGGAGGGCTTCCACCCTACCGGCAAACGGTGCCTTCAGGGTGCTCTCGTCAACCATATGTCGGGCTTCAGCCAGTGCCGCACGTGCCGTAGCCAAACCGGCCTCGAGACTGTCCCGGCGGGACTCCAGTTGCTCCAGTGTCTGTTTGGACACCACACCGCGTTCGAACAATTTGCGGGACCGGTCCGACTCCCGACGGGCCTGGTCAAGCTGGGTCTGCAACTCCCGAAGACGCGCCTCGGCGGAATCCCGAGCCGGTTCCAGCCCCGGGTTATAGAGCCTCGCAAGAACCTGTTCCGGTTCCACCTGCTCGCCGAGCTCCACCGGGCGCTCGCGCAGGGTGCCGCTCACCTGGAATGTCAGAGTCGCCCGCTGGCGTGCCTGGACGATACCGGCAAAGCGCAGGGGTTCGGCGACGGACTCAGCGCTCGCCACCGGCGCGGTACGCACAGTGATAGCGCGCGCCGGATCGCTCGGCGCACTAACGGATTCGGCACAGCCAGCCAGTAGCATGCCAGCCGTGAGGGAGAGAACGAGGGGCACGAGGGCGCGAGACGACGGGTTTATGAGCGTGATGAGGGGCATGATGTCACCTGCTAGCGAGCATTGGCGTGGAGCAACGAATACCGAGTCCGACCTGATCGGGCTTGTGTTCCGGCGCCATTTACCGGATGATTTTTAGACATGATGTCATTCTTTGACACTTTGTCAACGATTCGTTTATGCATAGAGTTACGTGCTTGTGCGTTGCGTATCGAGAGAGCGCGAAACGAATCACCGAAGGTTTCACCCCAAGCGGTACGCCGCTCGTAGCGAAAGGGCCAAGATCTATGAGTGACCTGCAAAAACGGCGGGAGCGGGAAAAGCAGCAGCGTCAGGATGACATCCTGGATGCCGCAGAGAAGATGTTCCGGGAGAAAGGTTACGACCGCACATCGATGGACGAGATCGCCCGAACCGCCAGCCTCAGTCGCGCCCTGCTCTACGTCTATTTCAAGGACAAGGCGGCGATCCAGCGAGGCATCATGCTGCGCGCTGCCGAGCGGTTACGGGAGCGCTTCCGGGCGGCTCTGGACTCCGAGGAAACGGGCCTGCAGAAGATTATGGCTATCGGCGAATCCTATTACCGCTTCTGGGAGGAAGAGCCTGACTATTTCGAAGCCCTGACCAAGGCCACCACCGCCATGCAGGATGCAGACGACCAGGAAGCAAAGGTCATGATTGGTTGTGAGCTGGAGAGCATGCAGCTGATGGTGGAAGCGTTGGACGCTGGACTAAGAGACGGCAGCATTAGCACCGAGCAGGTGACGGATCCGTTCCAGACGGCCCTTTACCTGCGCGGCGCCCTGCACGGCGTGATCATGATGTGTCAGCAGGAAATGGGCGAGGATGGACCACTGGCGAAGTATCCCAGCGATGCGCTGATCAAGCACACGATGGAGATGCTGGTGCGGTCGATCAGAGCTTGACCGCACGACTGAAGTCGACGCCCGCCGGGCACCCTAGCCTTAGGCAGGGCAGCCCTCCAAGCTGCTCCGAAGCTGAAGCGTCGGCTACATTTCGCGGCTAACTCGAGCGTGTAGTAGAAGCTTCAGCTTCTGAGGCGCCGAAGGTGCCCAGTACCGAACTGACAACGGCGCAACCCTTCGAGCCGCACCAAAGGTGCCCCTTACATCTCCCAGCGCCTTCTACCGCTGAAAATCGTAAATCGACCCCAATCCCAGAATCCCGGTCAGTTCATCCAGCGCATGCCGGCATTCATCCAGCAACATCGGGTCCGCCAGGTCCGCCTGGGTCAGCTCGTCCCGATAATGGCCTTCTACCCAGGTGGTCAGACGTTCGTAGAGGGCATCGTTGATCAGCACGCCGTCGTGCATGGCCCCGAGTTCCTCTTCAGTGAGCACGACCCGCAGGCGCAGGCAGGCCGGGCCGCCGCCGTTGCGCATGGACTGCTTCACATCGAAGACTTCCACCGCACTGATCGGACCGCCCTGGGCCACCAGCTTATCGAGGTAACGGCTGACGGAATCGATCTCCCGGCACTCCCCGGGCACCGCCAGCAGCATGGAACCGTCCTTCTGGGTCAGTAGCTGGCTGTTGAACAGGTAGGAGCTTACCGCGTCGGCGATGGGCACCTCGTCGGAACTGACGCGAACCGGCTGGAGGTCAGTGTCCTTGAGTTTGCTGCGAATCTCCGATAGCACCCGCTCCTCTTCCAGGAACGCCTGGTCGTGGTAGAACAGCACATTGCCGTTGCCTACCGCGATCACATCATTGTGGAAAACACCGGCATCGATGGCGTTCGGGTTCTGTTGGGCAAATACCGTATGGCCATCGGTCAGGCCATGCAGGCGGGCAATGGCCTGGGACGCCTCGAGCGTCTGCCGGGCCGGGAAGCGCTTGGGCGCCGGGGCCGCTTCGTCGAATGCGGTCTGGCCATAGACGAATAGCTCCACACCGGATTCCCCGTAGGCGCTGCACAGCCGCGTATGGTTAGCCGCGCCCTCGTCACCGAAATGACTGACCGAAGGTAGTGCCTTGTGATGGGCGAAGTAGGCTTCATCGGTGAAGATGGAGGCGAGCGCCCGGCCGGTCACCTCGTGCTCGATAGAGCGATGGAACTTGGCACCCAGGTTAGCCGGCGTGAAATGCACGCGGTGATCACGCGTGTCGGCACTCGGCGATACCGTCGCGGCATTGGCAGTCCACATGGTGGAGGCCGAAGCCACTGCCGCCAGCAACACCGGATTGCTCTTGGCCGCGGCCGCCAACACATCCGCATCACTGCCGCTGAAACCGAGCTTGCGAAGGGTCGGAATATGCGGCCGTTCATGAGGAGGAAGGATGCCCTGGACGAAGCCCCGGTCCGCCAGTGTCTTCATCTTCTTCAAGCCTTGGAGCGCTGCTTCCTTGGGATTGGACACCGCGCTGACATTGGACTTTGAGGCCACGTTGCCCCAGGACAGACCCGCATAGTTATGGGTCGGTCCGACCAGACCGTCGAAATTGGCTTCAGTGGCGTGTTGAGACATGCAAACCTCGCAGGAAATCGTCTTGTTAAATCTGTCGTGCTCCGACTCGAACGGAGAGTGTGCCGTTCGTGTAGCCGACGCTTCAGAGGGTGTTGCAAAAGTAGCCGTATCTCAAAAATACCGGCATAAACTCCCTCTCCCCTCGCGGGAGAGGGCCGGGGAGAGGGGGTAGCGCCGTCAGGCGCTCATCGTTGCCAGAGCCGACTTCAAGCGAGGCTTTCGCCTCGTCCCCCACTCTCCAAACCTCTCTCCCGCCAGGGGAGAGAGGCTTAAAGCCGCAAGCTTTTACAACACCCTCTTCAGTTTCGGAGCAGGCATAAGCCTGCCGAAAACCATCGGGGGGCTTGGGCCCCCTCCGAAGCTAAAGCGTCGACTACATCAAGCATCGTGGCCCGTTGCCTTAGACCGGTCTTTTCTTTATTCGAAACTCAAGCCAGGCGCCAGGCTCTCAGGCATCGTACTCTTGTCGGATTCGAGCGACGCCATCGGCCACGCACAGTAGTCCGCAGCATAATAGGCACTCGGACGATGGTTGCCACTGGCCCCCACACCACCGAATGGTGCGGCACTGCTGGCGCCGGTGAGTGGCCGGTTCCAGTTGACGATGCCGGCACGGACTTCCTCGGTCAGCCGCTCGTAGAGTTTGCGGTCATCAGTCAGGATGCCGGCGGACAGGCCGTAGCGGGTGTCGTTGGCAATCTCCAGAGCCTCGTCGAAGTCGTCGTAGCGGATCACGCTCAGCAGAGGACCGAAGAATTCCTCGTCTTCTACCTCATCGGCATCGGTGATATCGATAATACCCGGGGTCAACATGGCCGGGCCGTCATCCACCCGGCGCAGTTCCAACAGTGACTTACCACCTTTCTCCAGCAGACTGGCCTGGGCGTCCACCAGCCGCTGCGCCGCGGCAGCCGACACCAGCGAACCCATAAACGGTTGGGGATCGGCATCGAAACGTCCCACCTGGATGCTCTTCGCCACCTCGACGAGACGTTCGATGAACTGGTCCCCTTCCTTGCCCTTGCGCACCAGCAAGCGGCGCGCACAGGTGCAACGCTGGCCGGCTGACAGAAAAGCAGACTGGATAGCGTGATGCACGGCACCGTCGACATCGGAAATATCCTGTACGATCAGCGGGTTGTTGCCACCCATTTCCAGCGCCAGGATCTTTTCCGGCTGGCCACCGAACTGCTGGTGCAGCAGGTGACCGACATTGGAGCTGCCGGTGAAGAACAGACCATCGATACCCGGGTGACCCGCCAACGCGATACCGGTCTCCTTCTCGCCCTGGACCAGGCTGATGACCGAGTCCGGCAGCCCTGCCTTGAGCCATAGGCGGACGGTGAATTCAGCCACCGCCGGTGCGATCTCGCTGGGTTTGAAGATAACGGTGTTACCCGCCAGCAGGGCCGGCACGATATGGCCGTTGGGAAGGTGGCCCGGGAAGTTGTAGGGACCAAAAACGCCAACGACACCATGAGGGCGATGACGCAGAACAGCGTGGCCGCCGGCCACTTCGGACTCGGAATAACCAGTACGATTCTCGTAGGCTTTCTTGGAGATACCGATCTTGCCGATCATCGCAGCCACTTCGGTGCGTGACTCCCATAGCGGCTTGCCGGTTTCTTCGCCGATGGTATGGGCCAGCTCTTCCTTGTGCGCTTCCAGCTCCTTACCGAACGCCTCTACGATAGCCAGGCGTTCCTCGAACGACTTGCGGCGCCACTCCGGAAAAGCGGCACGGGCTGCACGAACGGCAGCATCCACGTCCTCGACGTCGGCGCTGTTACCCTGCCAGACGGTTTCGCCGGTTACCGGCTGGATGGACTCCATCTCAGGACCATGTCCAGTCAACCATTTTCCCTGGATCAGCAATTCTCCGTTTAATTCGATACTCATCGGTCACTCCTTAAAAGTTTACTGGGCCGTACGGGTACTGGCGGCGTCTTTCAACGGCGAGAGGCGCACCATATCCCCCGAGGATACCTGCAACGCATCCGCTACTTCGGCGGGCATGCTCACGGTATCCGGCTTGACGCATTTGATCGGCAAGGTGGTCACGCGGAAGTCGCGGAACGATCGGTTGGAGACCATGACGCGCTGTTCAGCAGGGACGTCGAGATCCACCGACTGCCGGGTCACCAGCACATGGCGCTTGAAGCTTTCCCGCACTGTGCGGACGTTATGGATAAACGCTTCGACGACGGGGCCGGCGTCGAAAATGTCCACCAGGCCGTTAAAGTTGAACCCTTCCGCCTGAAGCATCCGCAGCGCAGGCTTGGTGTTTTCGTGAACCTGGCTGACCACCTCCCGCGCGGCAGGCGGCAACAGGGGCAGGTAAATCGGGTATTTCGGCATTAGCTCGGCAATGAACGATTTGTTGCCCATGCCGGAGAGGAAATCCGCCTCGCTGAAGTCCATGTCGAAGAAGCGGCGCCCCAGCGCGTCCCATAGCGGGCTGCGTCCGTTTTCGTCGGAAAAGCCGCGCATCTCGGCGAATACCTTCTCCGAGAAGAGCTCGCGAAAATCCGCCATGAACAGGAAGCGGCAGCGGGACAGCAACAGGCCGTTGCCCCCCTGGCGATGGGTGTCCGACAGCAGCAGTGAGCAGATCTCGCTGGTATCGGTCATGTCATTGGTCAGGTGCAGCGTGGGCGTGCGCACATGAACGCCCAGCTCCCGCGAAGCATTGACAGTGGTACTGAGGCGATAGTTGTACCAGACCTCGTCCAGGCCAACCCGGGCCTCGATACCGCTGATACCGACGCACTTGCCCGTGGCCATGTCTTCGAGGGCAAACAGGTACATGCCAGCTTCCGGTTCGCAGCGCTCGTTGAAGGTATCCTCGGAGCGCGCGATCTTGCGGGTCAGGATATCGCGATTGGGCGGCAGTGACGTCAGGCCCTTGCCCGCGCGCTCGGCCATACCGTGCAGGTCTTCCAGATCGCCCTGATTGATGGGTCGAATTACCAGCATCTTCATTCCCCCTTAAAGCGCGACCAGGACCAGATCATCGCCGTCGCTCACCTGGAGCGCATCGGCAACGGATGTATTCAACCTGACCACGTCGCCCAGGCCGTCGCTGACGTTGGTCAGGGTGCAGCGGAAAGCCTCGCTCTCGCCGTTGGCCACCAGGTAGCGCACGCCCCGGCTGCCTTCACCCCGGCGTACGGTCTTGATGCGGCGGCTGGTCATGGTATTCAGGGCGTCTGTGCGGGCTTCGAGCACCGGACCGCCGTCGAAGATGTCGATATGTTTGCCCATGCGGAAACCTTCGCGCTCGAGCAGTTGGCAGGTGCGCTCCGCCGCCTCGTGGGGCTGACTGATGGCAGCCTGGGCCGCTTCCGACAACAAGGTGACGTAGATCGGATTCGGCGGCATCAGCTCGGCAATGAACGTCTTGCTCTTCACGCCGGAGTAGTAGTCGGCTGTGGCAAAATCCATGTGGAAGAAGTGGCGCCCCAGACTGTCCCAGAAAGGCGCATCGCCCTCCTCGGTCTGTACGCCCTGAATTTCCACCACCAGGTCGTTGGCGAAACGTTCCCGGTGCCGATCGATAAACAGCAGGCGAGCGCGAGATAATAGTTCGAAAGCTTCGCTGTCGCGCAATTCGGAATCGATAGTGAACGAGCACAGCAAGGTGTTGCCTGTCAGCTCGTGAGTCGGATAGAGCACTGCTACGCGCTTGGAGACATCCAGCTCGTGGGAGGCATGGACCAACTCATCGCGACGGTAGTTGTAGAACGGCTGACCATTACCCGCCCTGGCATCGATACCTGCGGTGCCATGGATCCGACCGGTCTCGCCGTCCTCCAGCACGAACAGGAAACGCTCGCGTTCCAGCAGTGCCGGGTCACCTGCCAGTGAGCGCAGGGAGTGATCGATCTTCTCGCTCAGCTTGTCCCTGGACTGAGGCAAGGTGGACACGCGGGCGCCGTGGCCCGTAGCCAGTTTCTCGATGCCTGCCAGGTCCTCGTGGCGTGCAGGACGGACTATCCACATGGTTCCTGTACTCCTGTTGTTCATAAGAAGCAACGTTCAAAAGAAGCGGTAAGCGGAACGAGCCCCTATTGGCAAAAACAGGGGCTCGCCTGGGACCGACTTCTATGGCCGGCCCCGACATCTGTGGCCTAGCCGGCCACCTTGGCGACGGCGCGTTCGAAACGCACCATGGCTTCTTCTATATCGGACTCAGGAATAATCAGGGAGGGCGCAAGGCGCACGACGTTGGGACCTGCGATCAGGACCATAACGCCTTCGTCCAGCCCCGCATTCAGGAAATCCTTGGCCTTGCCCTGCCATTTTTCGGATAGCACACCGCCGAGCAGCAAGCCGGCACCACGCACCTGGTCGAATACACCGTACTTCTCGCCGATGGCTTCCATACCCTGACGCAGACGCGTCGAACGGGCTTCGACACCCTTGAGCACATCTGGCTGGCTGACGATATCGACCACACGCTGGGCTACGGCGCAGGCCAGCGGATTTCCGCCATAGGTGCTGCCATGGGTGCCCACGCCCAGGCTTTCGGCGATCTTGGCGGTGGTCAGCATGGCACCGACCGGGAAGCCGCCGCCCAGGGATTTCGCGGTGGAGAGAATGTCCGGGGTCACGCCGTATTTCTGGTAGGCGTAGAAGTGTCCGGTACGACCGACGCCAGTCTGGACTTCATCGAATACCAGCAGCGCATTGTGCTTGTCGCACAGTTCACGCAGCCCTTCGAGGAAACCCGGCGCCGCCGGCATGATGCCACCCTCGCCCTGGATCGGCTCGACGACGATGGCGCAGGTCTTGTCAGAGATCAGCTTTTCGACACTGGCCAGGTCGTTGAAATCGGCATGATGGATACCCTGGGGCGCCGGCTCGAAGCCCTCAAGGTATTTGGGCTGACCGCCCACGGAAACGGTAAACAGGGTACGGCCGTGGAAGCTGTTCCTGAAGGCGATGATTTCGTGCTTTTCCGGACCGAAATGCGTCCAGGCATGACGACGGGCCAGCTTGAAAGCGGCCTCATTGGCTTCACCGCCGGAGTTGGCGAAGAATACCCGCTCGGCGAAGGTCAGGTCGCACAGGGTCCTGGCCAGATGGATTGCCGGTTCGTTGGTCATCACGTTGGACAGGTGCCAGATCTTCTCCGCCTGGGAGGTCAACGCACCCAGCAGGCCCGGATGGGCATGCCCCAGAGAAGTCACCGCTATCCCGCCAGCCAGGTCGACATACTCCTTGCCTTCCTGGTCCCAAACGCGCGAACCCTGGCCGCGCACCGGGATGATCTTGCCCGGGGCATAGTTGGGAACCATCACGTCATCGAACATGGCACGGGTAATGGCGGGTGTAGTCATAGCATCCTCTCGTTGTAATGGCATACGCTGACCGCAGTCTAGACAGGTCAAGGCGGCGTCGCTTTCATGTTTGCGACCCGGGCGTTACAGGAATGCGACCTATGCCGGGGGCTTCGACCGCATTCGACGTGTTATCAAAACTTGGAGAGTTGAGGAAGGGTCTGTCGGGTTACGCTTTGCTAACCCGACAGACCAAGACTACGAGGATGCTAAAGAAAGGATCAAACTTCCCGGTCTTCAGACGGCGTCAGGCCAAACGCATTACGGTAGGTGGTACTGAAATGCGCCCCGGAGGAAAAGCCGCAGGCCATGGCGATTTCGGTGAGGCTGAGGCTGCTGTTACGCACCAGCTCCCGGGCCTTGTCCAGGCGAATCTTGAGGTAATAGCGGGACGGGACGGTGTCGAGGTATTTGCGGAACAGCCGCTCGAGCTGGCGTCGGGAGAGATTCACATGACCGGCGATGTCGTCACCGGATAAGGGTTCTTCGATATTGGCGAACATCAGGTCCACGGCTTCCGCCAGCGCTGGCTGTTCGGCGCGGGTGGGCTGATCCAGTTCCGTGGCTGCCCCCAACTCGGGCTCGCCGACCCGCTCGCGGACGAACCATTGCGCCAGGGCTTCGGCCACATCGCGACCAAGCTCACGTCCGATGGTCCAGATCATCAAATCCTGCGCGGCGGTCGCGCCCCGGCAGGTGAGCCGGTTACGGTCGACGCAGAATACGTCATCGGCCAGGCGCACACCGGCATATCGCCGGCGCAGTTCCGCTGCAGGCAGGCCGTGTAGTGTCGCCCGATAACCATCGAGTAACCCGGCATCCGCCAGCACCAGAGAACCGCTCGCCAGCCCACCCAAAACGGGGATTGATGCATAGTGTTCGGCGAGGTTCGCAAGCAGGTCATCCGGTAGCCCGCGGATGGGCACGTGACTGCCGACGGCAAGCAGCCAATCGAAACTTTCGGTAGCTTCGGCGCGCGAGGTCTCAGGTAGGGCCAGACCGGAACTGAATGCCGCGCCGGGGCCCAGGTGACGAATGGCGAAACTGCTCTCACCCAGCAGACGGTTGCAGGCTTGCAGGGGTTCCACCGCGGCGGCGTAGGTCAACGCTGACGCGCCTGGCAACAGCAGCAATCCCACATTTAGCGTCAATTCATCCCCCGAACAATCCCGGCTGCCAAAAAAGACTGATTACCCTACGTTTCCAAAAAACCTATTGCTACGCACTGCCTTCGGGCATCAACACGTCCGGCGTGCTTAGCGCTGGCAGCTCGACGATACGGCGCTCATGGCCGTCCCGCTGATGCAGCGCCTTGACCACCAGTTTATAGGAATCGACGTCGAAGGTGACACTCTGCCCGCGCAGTGAGATGTCGCTAAGCTCATCTTCATCGTGGAGGGTGGCGACATGCATCCAGTTGTAGATCACCAGGATATCCGTCCGCTCACGTTTGGGGTTGCGTTCGATCACGCCGATAGGCCCCTTCCAGGGCCAGGTTTTCAGACGCAGGGTGTGGAAGGCGATCTGGGTACGCAGGTTGTAGCGAGTCACATCCTCGCCGCCATCGCACGCGCCCTTGCAGCGTCCCAAACTGCGCTGGAAGCAAGGCCCATCGTTTTCCGGCTCGAGACCAAGCAACTGGTTACACAGTTCGTTCTTGGCAGCGATACCCTTCAGCGCTCGTTCGGCATCGCGGATGCTGCGGAACAGGCCGTAGTAATCGCCCAGTCGATGGGGCTCGATTTCACGCACCAGGCGGGCCTGCAGGTAGCCGTCTGCGTTCGGCGTCAGTTCGATACTCACCAGGTTCTTGGCGGCCCTTTGACGGCGGTTGTAGATCGGGCTGAGCGTCTTGATCTGCTTCAGCTCCAATAGCAGCGCACCCAGTTCGCCCGCGGTTTCCGTCCACTCTACCCGTCGGAGACTCTGGGACATACGGATGCCACGATGGGAATTGTGATCCCCCGAAAAGTGGGAGGCGACCCGCTGGAGGATGTTGGTACTCTTGCCCACATAGAGCAGCACGTCGTTTTCGCCATAAAAGCGGTAGACGCCGGGGCACTGTGGCAGGGTGTCGAGTACATCCGTGGGCAGATGGGACGGCACGCTGGGCCGTTTCAGCAGTTCACGGGCAGCGTATTCGACCATGCCGGCGCCATGGTCGCCCATAGCCGTCTCGAAGAAGGCGTGCATGGCCTCGACATCGCCCATGGCCCGATGCCTTTGGACCACCGGCAGCCCATGCCGGGCGATCAAGGCGTCCATGTTGTGACGCCGATAGGCGGGGTAAAGCTTGCGCGAAAGCTTGACCGTACACAGCACCCGCGCCGAGAACGCCTGCCCCAGGCGACGGAACTCCGACTTCACGAAGCCATAGTCAAAGCGGGCATTGTGAGCGACGAACACGCAGCCCTTGAGCTTCGCCCTCAGGGTATCGGCGATATCCTCGAACAGCGGCGCGTCCGCCACCATCTGATTGCTGATACCGGTCAATTGCTCGATAAAGGGCGATATGCGCGTTTCCGGATTGAGCAGCGTCTGCCATTCGTCGACGACCTCCCCGTCACGCCAGAAGCGGATACCCACTTCGGTAATCCGGTCATGGGCTGCATTGCCGCCCGTGGTTTCCAGATCGAGAAACGCCAAGGTGCAGGAATCGAGGAAAGGGAGCAGGTCATTCATGCTGGACATCTACGCTCCGTGGGCCATAACAGACCGGTCGTCGGACCGACGCTCGTAAGCACTCATTAACGCCACGAGCCCCGGTCTGACGCCATCTTAGACATTCGTATAATAACTGACCAATCGATTTGAATTGTCACCAAACCGTAACTACTTTGATTGAGGACGCAACACAACAATAAATGCATGGAGAACACTTCGATGAACCGCACCAAAATAACAATTGCAGTTCGGGCAACAACCTCTGCCATGATTCTGGGGGTAGCGAGTCAGGCAGGCGCTTTTGAATTGAATCCTGGGACTATCGATGCCGAACTCTACGGCTACGCACGCCTCAATGCCGTTTACGACATCGATGAAGATATTGGCATATCCACACAAGCAGGCTCCTTTGGTGAAGTTAACACAGGGGATGACGAAGACAACGAAGTCACCGGTCACTTCGATGCCGATGCGGTACAGACCCGCATTGGCATGAAGGTCGAAACCGAGCAAGGCGCAAAGATCGTTGTTGAAGGCGACTTCCGCGGCAACGGCGGCGGGGATCTGCGTTTACGTCATGGCTACGGCGAGTATAAAGGGGTCTTGCTAGGTCAGACCTGGTCGAACTTCAATAGTTTCGTGGGCAATACCTCGGTCCTCGACTTCGATGCCCTGGCGGGCAACGCCGGTCTGCAGGGTCGGGTAGCACAGGCACGTTATACCACCGGGCCGCTCTCGTTCTCGCTGGAGGACGGCAACAAGAGTATTCTCGACGCAAACCCTGTCGAAGACGACCGCGTTGGCGTCAAACAAAGCCTGCCGACACTGACCGCCCGCTTCGAAGAAAAATCCGGAGCCTTGTCTTTATCAGCGGCGGCCCTTCTACACCAGATCGAATACGACACTGGAACGGAAGACGATAGCGCCATGGGCTATGCGGTCTTTGGTGCGGCCCGCTTCGACCTCAGCAGCACCGTGACGCTCCAGGGCGCTATCACCTACAGCGATGGCGCAAACGCCTACCTGTATCGCTCCGGTGAAAACTTCGGGGCCGAAGATGCCTACCTGAACGGTGGTGACCTCGAGACCATTAGCGGTTACGGCGGTACGATCGGCCTTGGCGTCCAGGTTGGCCCCGGCTCTGTCAACGCCGGTATTGGCTGGGTCACCAACGACTGGGATGATGCAGAGGACGATCTGGGCGCAGCAGCGGTGGCAAATAAACATGAAACCAACAGCAACGCCATGATCAACTACCTCTGGGATCCGACAGAAAACGTCACGCTCGGCGTTGAATACGGCTACTTCATGGTGGACGAGGTCGACGGCGACGACGGCGATGCCAGCCGCATCCTGTTTGCCGGCCAGTACAACTTCTGATCGTTACTCGAAAGAGATGAACCCAAAAGCCCCGGTCCGCCGGGGCTTTTTATTTTCTCCACAGCGCACGACATGGGTGCACTCATCTTGCCAAATCCACCAATCCGGCGCATGCAGACGGCTTGAAATGGCCCGGGCCCATACCCCACACTTTTGATATGCGATGACTTTTTCGGGCCATCACCCAGATGGCACAACTCATGCTGTAAAAGGTTCAGGGCGGATGCCCGGACATTCGAACCTTCAAGGAGGTTAAGCCATATGAAACGTGCTAATAGCAATCGCATCCTGTTTGAAATCACCCAGCCCCACGAACGCCAGGTGATGGAAGAGTTACACGACTATCTCGACTGGATGTTTTTCGCAAACTGATTCCACCGCCGGGGCCGATCCGCACCGGTCCCGGTGCTTTCCTTACTCCCCTGCGCGAAAACGCGGTCTCATGCAGCGACCCGCGATAACGTGAAATCTGCTTCCCCGTTGGTATTTCGATAAACATCACATCATTAAACATTTCGATACTTATCGAACTGTAATAGTATGAGTCCATCAGCCGACCGAAAGCACCTCCACGAGAACGCCTCCATGCCCAGCACCACATCACAATCCGAACGCCTCGCCCGTGCCTTCAAGGCCCTGTCCAACCCTAACCGCTTACGCATCTACCAACAGATCAAACAGGCTCGGGTCAGTGAAATGACGGATAGCGGCTGCAAGCTGGTGGATTTCATCAACTCACTGAAGGTGGGCGCGCCGACGGTCTCCCACCACATCAAGGAACTGGTGAACGCTGGATTGATTCGGGTCGAGAAGGAAGGCAAGTTCGTGACCTGCCATCTGGAGGAGGATATGCAGTGGGAGCTACGGGCGTTTTTGGATGAGTAGTTCAGACCCGGACCGGTCGCAAAAAACCGCCGACAGCCCTTCAGGCTGCTCCGAAGCTGAAGCGTCGGCTTCATTTAAAGCCTGCTCGAGTATGTAGCAGATGCTTTAGCTTCTGAGGCGCCGCAGGCGCCCCGATCACCTACATTTTCCACAGGAAAGTAGGTCGGGTTCACCCAACGGCGTAAAAGCGTAGCGTAACCCGACACCCCTCCCCGCTATTCCCCTCTTACGAGAACGCGTCGAGTTCGATGTCGGGTTACGCCAAGGCTAACCCGACCTACACGAGTGGGCATCGTCAGAGCAGCAACCGCCGCACATCCCCCAGCAGATCACTAAGCAACGTCGTAAACCGCGCCGCATCGGCACCGTTTACCGCACGATGGTCGTAGGACAGGGAAAGCGGCATCATCAGCCGTGGCTGGAAGGCCTTGCCATCCCACACCGGCTTCATGGACGCCTTGGATAGCCCCAGGATCGCCACTTCCGGCGTGCTCACGATGGGCGTGAATGCCGTACCGCCGATACCGCCCAGACTGGTGATAGAAAAGCATCCGCCCTGCATTTCGTTAGGCTTGAGCTTCTTGTCACGGGCCTTGCCCGCCAGCTCGGCAGCTTCTGCTGCCAGCTCCCAAAGACCTTTCTTGTCCACGTCCCGGATCACCGGCACCATCAGGCCATTTGGCGTATCCACGGCAATGCCGATATGGATGTATTTCTTGCGCACCAGCTCCTTGCGCTCCATATCCAGCGAGACGTTGAACTGAGGCAGCTCCGCCAAGGCGTGGGCACAGGCCTTGAGCACGAACGCCAGCGGCGTCATCTTCACGCCCCGCTTCTCGCCTTCGGCCTTAAGGTCCTTGCGGAAGGCGTCCATATCGGTGATATCAGCATCGTCATGCTGGGTCACGTGGGGCACATTGAGCCAGTTGCGCTGCATATTGTTGGCGGTCGCCACCTGGATGCGCGACATGCTTTCGCGCTCGACCTCGCCAAACTGGCTGAAGTCGGGCAGCTTCACGCCGGGAATACCGGCGCCGCTGGCCGCGCTGACGCCGCCTTCCTGCGTCTTCTGCAGTTCGCCCTTCACGTAGGCCTGGATATCGTCCTTGAGAATGCGGTCTTTCGGGCCGCTGCCCTTGATCCGCCCCATATCGACGCCATATTCCCGCGCGAGCTTGCGCACGGCCGGGCCCGCATGGACCTTTCCGCCACCGGTGCGAGGCACGGGCTCGGACTCCTCCGACTTGCCCTTCTCTTCAGACTTAGGCTTCGACTCGCGCTCGCCGTCTTTGTCTTTCGAAGATTCCTCCGTGGTCTCTTCTGTCTCCGTTTCTGTATCTGTTTCCGCTTCCTCTTCGCCACCGTCTTCGGTGATGGTCAACTCAAGCAGATCGTCGCCCTCGGAGAGCTTGTCGCCTTCCTTGACCAGGACCTTGGTTACCTTGCCCGCGAAGGGCGAGGGAATCTCAAACGTCGCCTTGTCCGACTCGACGGTCACCAGCGGATCTTCCTCGGCAACCTCGTCTCCGTCCTTGACGTTGATCTCGAGCACCGGCACGTCTTCGGCACCGTCCATATTCGGCACCTTGACGGTCTCCTTGCGGGTTCCACCGCCGGATTTCTTCTTCGGCGCTTCCTTTTTCGGCTCGGATTTGGACTCGGTTTCTTTCTTCGGTTCTTCCTTGGTCTCTTCGCCTGCCTCGTCGTCACCACCCCCGACGATGGTCATTTCCAGCAGGTCGTCGCCTTCGGACAGCTTGTCGCCTTCCTTGACCAGGACCTTCTCGACCTTGCCCGCGTAAGGTGATGGGATCTCGAACGTCGCCTTGTCCGACTCGACGGTCACCAGCGGGTCTTCCTCGGCAACTTCATCACCGGCCTGGACGTTGATTTCGATAACTGGAACGTCCTCGGCGCCATCCATGCTCGGCACCTTGACGGTTTCCTTGCGGGAGCCGCCGCCGGATTTCTCCGCCGATTTCTTGGGCTTCTCCTCTTTATCCTGATCCTCGTCTTTATCCTCTTCCTGGTCTTCGTCCTCGTCCCTGGCGGGCTTCTCATCCTCGTCGTCAGCGTTGTCCTCGTCATCCGCGTCATCGGTCTCGATCATACCGACCACATCACCTTCCTTGAGCGTATCGCCCACCTTGACGCTGATCTTGGTAATCTTGCCCGAAGCCGGCGACGGCAGGTCGACGGAAGCCTTGTCGGATTCCACCGTCAGGATGGAATCCTCTTCTTCAACGGTATCACCCTCGCTGACGGTAATTTCGATGATCTCAACTTCATCCGCACCGCCGAGATCGGGAACCTTGATTTCCTGTTCGCTCATGGCGGTCTCCTTAAACCTTCAGCGGGTTGGGTTTGTTTCGGTCGATACCGTACTTGCGCATCGCCTCAAGCACCTGGTCCTGTTTGATGTCCCCTTCCCGTGCCAAAGCCATCAATGCGGCAGCCGCGACATGATAGCGATCCACTTCAAAGAAGCTGCGCAACCGCTCACGGGTATCGC
Organism: Marinobacter nanhaiticus D15-8W; assembly: GCF_036511935.1. Taxonomy (NCBI): domain Bacteria; kingdom Pseudomonadati; phylum Pseudomonadota; class Gammaproteobacteria; order Pseudomonadales; family Marinobacteraceae; genus Marinobacter; species Marinobacter nanhaiticus. The sequence goes on from NZ_AP028878.1 coordinate 4,404,469, forward strand.
TGCGACCATAACCATCGGTACCGAGCACTTCGTATTCGGTCGGAATCCAGCGACGCACCTGGTCCGCATAAAGCTTCATGTAATCAGTAGAAGCAACCACCGGGCCTTTTTGCTTCTCAAGGCATTCGGTGATGTAGGATTTTTTCGCCTTATCGTCCGGATGCAGCCTATTCCAGCGATCGACATGCTGGCCGTCGCGGGCCAGCTCGTTGAAGCTGGTAACGCTCCATACGTCGCTGGCTACACTGAAGTCATCCTTGAGTAGCTGGGCCGCCGCGCGCACCTCGTTCAGGATTGCTCCGCAGCCGAGCAACTGGACGCGAGGCGTCTTCTTGCGCCCCTTCGTCTCGACCGACTCCAGCTTATACATCCCCTTGATGATGCCTTCCTCCACGCCCTTGGGCATGGCAGGCTGCTGGTAATTCTCGTTCAGGAGCGTGATGTAGTAGAAAACGTTTTCATTGTCTTCGTACATCCGCTTCATGCCGTCATGGACGATCACAGCCAGCTCGTAGGCATAACTTGGATCGTACGACACGCAGGAAGGAATGGTCTGGGCCAGGATATGGCTATGGCCATCCTGGTGCTGAAGTCCCTCGCCATTGAGCGTAGTACGTCCGGAAGTGCCGCCCATCAGGAAGCCGCGGGCCTGGATATCCCCTGACGCCCAGGCGAGGTCTCCAACCCGCTGGAAACCGAACATGGAGTAGAAGCTATAGAACGGTATCAGCGGAAAATCATTGGTGCTGTAGGAGGTACCGCAGGCCATCCAGGCCGCCATCGAGCCATCCTCGGTAATACCTTCCTCCAGGATCTGGCCCTTCTTGTCCTCCTTGTAGTACATGATCTGGTCGCGATCCTGGGGCGTGTATTTCTGCCCCTCCGAGGTATAGATCCCGAGCTGTCGGAACATACCTTCCATACCGAAGGTGCGCGCTTCATCGGGCACGATCGGTACGACCCGCTTGCCGATGCGCTTGTCCTTGGTCAGCGAGGTGAGCAGGCGCACGAACGCCATGGTGGTGGAGATTTCGCGGTCGCCGGAACCTTCGAGCAGATTACTGAAGATATCCACCTTTGGAATCTGGAGCGGCTGACTGTCCTTACGGCGTTTCGGGTAGAAGCCCCCAAGTTCCTGTCGGCGCTTCTTCATGTAGACCATCTCGGGGCTGTCCGGTGCCGGCCGATAGTAAGGGACGTCTTCCAGCTCGTCGTCTTTAAGCGGAATACCGAAACGATCACGAAAGGCCTTCAGGCCCTCGATATCCATCTTCTTCAGAGAGTGAGCCGTGTTCTGCGCTTCACCAGCAGCACCGAAGCCATAACCCTTGATGGTGTGCGCGAGAATGACTGTCGGCTTGCCTTTGTGGTGGACCGCGTTGTGATAGGCCGCGTAGACCTTGTAAGGATCGTGCCCTCCCCGGTTGAGTTGACCAATCTCCTCATCGGACATGTCTTCGACCATGCGAGCCAACTCGGGATACTTTCCGAAGAAGTGCTTGCGGGTATAGGCCGGACCGTTGCTCTTGTAGTTCTGCAGTTCGCCGTCGCAGGTTTCATCCATGGCGCGCTGCATGATGCCATCGGTATCGCGTTCAAAAAGCGGATCCCACATACGCCCCCAAACCACTTTGAGGACGTTCCAGTTGGCGCCACGGAACACACCTTCCATTTCCTGGATGATCTTTCCGTTGCCACGCACCGGGCCATCGAGCCGCTGGAGGTTACAGTTGATGACGAAGATCAGGTTATCCAGCTTTTCGCGGCCGGCCATGGATATGGCGCCCAGGGTCTCGGGCTCGTCACATTCGCCGTCGCCAATGAAACACCAGACGTGGCGGTCACCCATGTCGACCAGCTCACGGCTATGCAGGTACTTCATGACGTGCGCCTGGTAGATCGCCTGGATTGGCCCTAGCCCCATGGACACGGTCGGAAACTGCCAGTAATCCGGCATCAACCAGGGGTGCGGATAGGAGGACAGACCGTTGCCGTCAACTTCCTCGCGGTACTTATCAAGGTGTTCCTCGTCGAACCGGCCTTCCAGGTAGGAGCGGGCATAGATGCCTGGAGATGAATGCCCCTGGAAGTAGACCGAATCGGCTTCCTGCTTATCGTTACCCGCATTGAAGAAGTAATTGAACCCGACGTCATAAAGCGTAGCCGCAGACGAGAACGAGGAAACGTGACCGCCCAGCTCGCCCGGGCGCTTGTTCGCCCGCAAGACCATCGCCAGGGCATTCCAGCGAATCAACGAGCGGATGCGCCGCTCCATGAAAAGATCGCCCGGCATCCGTGCTTCCTGCGTAACGGGAATGCTGTTGCGAAAGGGCGTGGTAATCGAATAGGGAAGTTCGGTGCCGTCTCGGCTGGCGCGTTCGGAAAGACGCTCCATGATGAACTTGGCGCGCTCTATACCCTCGTTCTCGATCAGGGAATCCAGAGCCTCCATCCATTCCTGGGTTTCGATAGGATCTTCGTCCTGGTACATCCGACCCTCCTAAAGGTGTCAGTTGATGCGCTTGGTCAGTGGGTGCACCTGAGTGGGCGCTCCTGATTGCGGCAAAGCCTTGGCGCAGCATTGCGTGGATGCTGCATCCACCCTGTGGAGCTAATGGCTTTCGTATGAAGCCGGAATGACGACCGCCCTACGCCAGAGCTGTAGCCATACAAAGGGGAAGCAGCAATGCCAGAACCGGGACAGCGGAAATAACCGGATCGTTCTAAAGTGACTCGAAGCGCCTTCGAGTAAGTCCTGCCTTTACCGATAACCCGAGTCGCCGGTGTCATGCAAGAACATCGATGCTGTTAAAAGGACCCTAGCCCCCTAAAGCATAGAACAGGATCAATAACTTGCTTTAGGCGACCACAGAAATACGTGTATCAACGTACCGATAGATGTCTACCGCTACAGCGAGTATCCATGCGGCCGAGTGCCAGAGCCCGGTTACCGAATAACTCGAAAGTAAAGATCACCAGAATGGAAGGTTCTGGTGACACTCTCAAGTCATCTGCGACCAATTTCTAAGCGACCCCGATCAATTGTTGATCGTCCCGGCACCCGCCCCAAAGCCTGCGACTATTTTCTAACGGCGAGCGGGTTCGATTTTGACGAGACTTCACACTAATCTTTATAGCCATAAGAACACGATGAGAGATCCGCACGCTGATGAATACCGCCGAGATCAAACGCGTCTACCTTTTCGGCACCTGCCTGGTCGATGTCTTCCACCCCAGAGCCGGTATGGCCGCTGTACGGTTGCTGGAGCGTGAAGGTCTCTTCGTCGATTTTCCGCCGGAGCAAACGTGCTGCGGCCAGCCGCCTTATAACTCCGGCTACGACGAACAGGCCCGTGACGTGGCTCGGCAGGTGGTAGAGCGCTTCAGCGACCCAATACCCGTTATCGTGCCGTCCGGTTCCTGTGCCGGCATGCTGCGCCACCACTACCCCAGCCTGCTCGCGGACGACCCCCTGGCCGATGCCGCACGGGGCCTGGCGACCCGCACCTATGAGCTGCATGAGTTCCTCAACCGAGTGTTGAAGATCCGTCTCGAAGACAAGGGCGAACCCACGAAAATCGTCATGCATACCTCCTGCTCCGCACGCCGGGAAATGGGTATCCGGGAAGACGGCCTGGCGTTGCTGGGCCAGCTGAAGAACGTGGAAGTCTGCGAACCGGAGAATGCCGAAGCCTGTTGCGGTTTCGGTGGCACATTCGCCGTCAAGATGTCGGATATCTCGGCAGCCATGGCGGCAGACAAATGCGAGGCTATCGAGGCGACCGGCGCCGACCAGTTGCTCAGCAGCGACTGCGGCTGCCTGATGAACATCGACGGCATGCTGCGAAAACAGGCCCGGGATCTGGACGCCGAGCACCTGGCGGAATTTCTCTGGCAACGCACGGGAGGCGACGCCCTATGAGTGGTTTCAGCACCCACCCCGACCATGATTTCGATGTGCGGGTACACGACGCCTTGGGCAACGAGGAATTACGCGAAAGCTTCCACGGCGCCATGCATTTCCTGCGCGACAAGCGCCGCTCCCAGTTTCCGGATCTGGATGCGCTCGAAGCTCTACGCGACCGAGGTGCTGCCATACGCGACCGGGCCCTCGCCCGACTACCTGACCTGCTTGAACAACTGGAAAAAAATTGTCTGCGCAATGGTATCCAGGTGCATTGGGCCGACACTGCCGAGGAAGCGAACACGCTGATTACCGATCTGGTGCGATCCATCGACGGCAAGCGCATCGTCAAGGGCAAATCCATGGCCACCGAGGAAATCGGCCTGAACACCGCCTTCGAAGCGGCCGGCTTTACCTGCCTGGAATCCGATATGGGCGAATACATCGTCCAGCAGGCAAAGGAAACACCCTCCCATATCATCATGCCGGCGATTCATCGTAACAAAGCCAGCATCGCCCGCCAGTTCCACGAGCAGATTCCCGAAACACCCTATACCGAGGATGTGGATGAACTGATCGGCACGGGCCGCCGGGTGCTGCGACGGGCATTCGCGGAAGCCGACGTGGGGATATCAGGCGTCAACTTCGCGGTGGCGGAAACCGGTACCCTGTGCCTGGTGGAAAACGAAGGCAATGGTCGTATGTCGACGACGGTGCCGGAGATGCATATTGCCGTTATGGGCATCGAAAAGGTGATCGAGCGCCTTGCCGACTTGCCCGACCTGCTGCGACTACTTACCCGTTCTGCAACCGGCCAGGCGATCACCACTTACTTCAACCTGATCAGTGGACCACGCAAGGACAACGAAATCGACGGCCCGCGCCAGGTTCACCTGGTCCTTCTGGATAATGGCCGCAGCCGTATCTATGCCGACCGCCAGCTACGCGAAACCCTACGCTGCATCCGCTGCGGTGCCTGCATGAACCACTGCCCTGTCTACGAGCGCCTGGGCGGCCATGCCTACGGTACCGTCTATCCGGGCCCTATCGGCCAGGTGGTCATGCCGCAACTGTTCGGTCTGGACCGTGCCGGCAAGCTGACCCAGGCGTGCAGCCTCAACGGCGCCTGCGGCGAAGCCTGCCCGGTACGTATCCCACTGCCGGACCTGATCCGCCGCCTGCGCCACGAAGGGGTGACCCATGAGGCCGGCAGCCCCGTCAAAGGCCATGGCCGCCAGCGTAAAGCCGGCGAAGCACTGATCTGGAAAGCCTGGAGTCTGATTCACCGAACGCCGTGGCTATACAGCCTCACAACCCGTTTCGCCACGCGGGGCCGCCGCCTGCTACCGCCCCTGCCCCAGGCCTGGACCCGCCACCGCGCCCCGCTCGAGCCCGCCGAACAGAGTTTCCGCGAGATGATGGCCCGGCGAGGCGATTCTCCCGGAGATCAACAATGAACAGCAGGGAACGCATTCTCGCCCGCCTCCGCCACGGACGCGCCGCCTCGCCGGCGATGCCCTACGAGGTCAGCGTCCGTGCAGCGGAAGTCGAAACGCCGGTGGACATCGATACGATGATTGCCGCGCTGGAAACGGCCCATGCCGAAGTATTCCGCACCACGAGTGCGGAATGGCCAGACCACCTTGCCAGACTCGCCGGCGAGCGCGGCTGGACCCAATGGTGGATCGGCCAGGACGAAGCAGGACGAATCTGGCAGAACCATGCTTCCAGACCTCAAACCACCCTCTTCAATAACTGGGAGCGTCAGAAAACGGCCCTGTTCGACGAAGCCCAGGCTGCCCTGAGCCAGGCTCGGGGCGGTATTACCGAGACCGGCACCCTGGTCGTCGAAAGCAGCCCGCAAGTGCCACGCACCTTGTCCCTGGTGCCGCCGGTTCACATCGTGGTCCTGGATGAGGCGACCCTGGTTGCGACCCTGCGGGACGCCCTCGCCCAGTATGGCCCCGGCAAGATGCCGACCAACCTGATCTTTATCTCGGGACCGTCCAAGACCGCCGACATCCAGCAGACCCTGGCCTATGGTGCCCACGGCCCGCGGGAATTGGTCGTCTATCTCTGCAAAACAGGCAAATGAACAAATTTCATTTTTGTTGTTGTCATTGGTCGTCCGGAAGGACAGATCACAGCCTTTCAACCGAATTTTCTTACCGTTCTAAATAAACCATTGGTAATTCTCTGGTTTTCCGGCTCATCAAAACCACTCCACGCGATCCATTATGTTGAAATTTCAGGAAATAAGGGCGGTAAACCTATGTTGTCCCGCGATATTCCTGAGACATTTAATTAGACCTGAAAATAAATCCCTATTCCGTTATACTCCGCTTCCCGATTTGTACCGGGGTTAAGGAGGGTGATGCAGAAGGAATTCACGTAGCGCGCAACAAGGTAGCGTGGCGCCCTCTTTTGCCTGAGAAAAAACGTCGTCGGTGCCAAAAAGAAGGTACTTGCACAGAGAAAAGACGAAGCATCGATAAGAGGGAGGCCCATGAATTCCATCGTTAACGTCCCGGAGCATTTCTCCAATCGCATTCCCACCGTGGAATTTGAAGAACGCCGCTTCCAGGTCTTCACCGACCGCCAGCTCGACAAGATCGAAGCCATCCAGTCCCTGCCGGAAGATACACTGTTCGAGATGAAGGTCGTCTCCAGCGTTCTGCCTTTCCGGGTCAACGAATACGTCATCAACGAACTGATCGACTGGAACAAGGTCCCCAACGATCCGATCTACCAACTGGTGTTTCCCCAGCGCCAAATGCTTAAGCCCGAGCATTACGAACGCATGGCAGCGATGCACCGCAGCGGCGCCGACAAAAAGGAAATCCAGGCGGTGGCCAAGGAGATTCGCGAGGAGCTGAACCCGCATCCCGCCGGCCAGATGCAGATGAACATGCCCACGCTCGATGGCGAAGTACTCGACGGCGTCCAGCACAAGTATCGCGAGACCGTGCTGTTCTTCCCGTCCCAGGGGCAGACCTGTCATTCCTACTGCACCTTTTGTTTCCGCTGGGCGCAGTTCGTCGGTGACAAGGACCTGAAGATGGCCAGCACCGACGCGGAAAAGCTCCACGGTTACCTGCACGAGCACACCGAGGTTACCGATCTGCTGGTTACCGGCGGCGACCCCATGGTCATGAAGACCAAGAACCTGGTGCAGTACCTGGAACCGCTGCTGGAGCCGGAGTTCGATCATATCCAGACCATCCGTATCGGCACCAAGGCACTCACCTTCTGGCCGTACCGCTTCGTCACCGATAAGGACGCCGACGAGCTGATCGACCTGTTCGCGCGCCTGGTCGAAGGCGGCAAGCACGTAGCGATCATGGCGCACTACAACCACTGGCAGGAAATCACTACCGACATCGCCGAGGAAGCCATTCGCCGCATCCGCGCCACCGGCGCCGAGATCCGCGCCCAGGGCCCGCTGATCAAACACGTTAACGACGACGCCGAAGCCTGGTCGAAGATGTGGAAGAAGCAAGTCAAGCTTGGGATCATTCCCTACTACATGTTCGTCGAGCGGGACACCGGCGCGAAGAACTACTTCGAGCTGCCACTGGCCGAAGCTTACGAGATCTATCGCGAAGCCATGAAGCAGGTCTCCGGCCTCGGTCGTACTGCTCGCGGGCCATCGATGAGCGCGGGGCCGGGCAAGGTGGAGGTCCAGGGCATCACCGAAATCAAGGGCGAGAAAGTCTTCGTCCTGCGCTTCCTCCAGGGCCGCAACCCAGACTGGGTACAACGTCCGTTCTTTGCCAAGTACAGCGATACCGCCACCTGGCTGCATGAGCTGGAACCGGCGTTCGGGGAAGAGAAATTCTTCTTTGAGGATGAGTACGAGGAGATGCGCCAAGGTAACGGCTAAGGCGTTCGCCGCAAGATCAAAAGCCGGGCCGCGTGCCCGGCTTTTCTTTGGCCGATTGACTCATCACCTCAACCGACGCAGGAGCTAATGTAGCGGACGCTTTAGCTTCGGAGGCGCCTATGGCGCCCGGTCGCGACATGCGTGCTATACGGGTACTGGGGCACTGGCGTGCCCTCCGAAGCTAAAGCATCGGCTACATTCTTGCGGCAACCGTCGAGCCTTACCCTCGTCGCTGACGTTTAGGTATGAACCCCTCCGGCTTGTCCTTCAGCCAGTCCACGAACGCCCGAAGCTCATCAATCTCCAACAATTTCTCGCGGGTATTGAAGGTCATGCCCAACTCATACTCCGAGCAGGCCGCATGAATCGCGTTGTGGCAGGGACGGCATACCCACAGGGTGCGGGTAATCATGTCTTCGCGGGTAAACAGCTTCTGGAAGCGTTTCTTGCTGTGTAAGCGGCGGGGAATCAGGTGGTGCCGTGTGAGCTTCGCCACCGGGCGTCGACAAAGCTCACAGGCCTCGGGCTGCGGCGGGAGCTTAAGCATCGTCATGATGCTGCTGTCCTGCCGATCAGGTCGTTAATGCATGAGGGTATACAGCTTGCGGCGGTAGGTGCGTACATCCGGATTGTTGTTGCCCAGTTTGTCGAAGAGCTCCACCAGGGTGGTCTTGGCCACGCCGTCCTTGTAATTGGCGTCCACCTGCATCAGGCGAATCAACAACTCCATCGCCTCGGCATTGTTCTCCTTCAATACGTGCTGGATCGCCAATTGGTGCAGTGCCTCGCAATCCTTTGGGTCGGCCTTCAGACGCTTCTCCAACTCAGCGACCGGCGGCAGTTGACCAGCCTGCTCCATGAACTTCAGGCGGGCGATCAATTGGCGTGCGTGGGGCTGAAGTTTGTCTTCAGGCGCCAGGCTGTCGAGGATCTGTTGCGCAGTTTCCGCATCACCCAGTTCCGCCTTGATCTGGGCCAGGTCGATCAGCACCGCGGTGTCATTCGGGTCCTGCTGATTAAGGGTCGTCAGGATAGCCAACGCGCCATCCAGGTCCCCTTCCTCCCACAAACGGTTGGCCTTGTCGTGCGGGTTTTCTTCGGGAGGCTCGACGTATTTATCCAGCACTTTGCGTACTTCGCCTTCTGGCAACGCACCGTTGAAGCCATCCACCGCCTGGCCGTTCTGTATTAAAAGTACGGTGGGCAGACTCCGTACGCCCAGGTGACCGGTGAGCTCCTGCTGCTGGTCAGCGTTGACCTTGGCCAGGGTAAAAGCCCCCTTGTACTCGTTGGCGAGGCGTTCCAGCACCGGCATCAACTGCTTGCAGGGCTCGCACCAGTCGGCCCAGACATCCACCAGCACCGGTGCCTGCATGGAGGCCTGCAAGACCTTTTCCTGGAAGTTCTCGAGGGTGGCATCGAAGATGTAGGACGTCTCACTCATGGCGCAAACCTTGTCTGTTATCGGGAACGAATGGAATCCGAAGGCTCTTAACGAACGTCTACTATGGAGTCAACGGCGTCAAATTCAAGTTTCGCACCTGCGCTTGAAATTCCAGGCCACGCCGTCACATACGGATGATATCGGTTCACTTCGTAAAAGGATGCAGAGTGACAATGACAGACTCACGCCACGACGACGATGAAACCATGGAATACATCGGCAAGGACGAGAACCGGCAAAGCCTGGCACTTCCCCAGCAATCCATGCCGAAACGCATGTACGTTTTGCCGGTACAAAACCGCCCGTTCTTTCCGGCCCAGGTTCAGCCGGTCGTGGTGAACCAGGATCCCTGGCAGGAAACGCTCAAGCGGGTCGGTGAAACCGACCATCACATTCTCGGGCTCTGCTTTGTCGACTCGGACGAAGAGATGAGTGTTCCCGAAAGCGACGACCTGGAGATTATGGGCTGCGCGGTAAGGGTCCACCAGACCCAGCGCGAGAGCGGCAAGATCCAGTTCATCGCGCAGGGCCTGCAGCGTTTCCGTATTGTCCAGTGGTTGCGTCGCAAGCCTCCCTACCTGGTGGAAGTCAGCTATCCGCAGGAACCTGAGGAAGAAGCCGACGAGCTCAAGGCCTACACCCTGGCCATTATCAGCGCCATCAAGGATTTGTTGCGCACCAACCCGCTTTACGGCGAAGAGGTGAAACAGTACCTGTCCCGCTTTGGGCCGGACGACAGCTCGCCACTCGCTGACTTTGGCGCCTCCATGACCAGTGCCAAGGGACCGGAGCTGCAGGATGTGCTCAACACCGTGCCGCTACTGCGCCGCATGGAGAAGGTCCTGCTGCTGATGCGCAAGGAGCAGGAAGTCGCCCGCCTGCAGGCCGAAATCAACGACGAAGTGAATACCAAGGTGCAGAAGCACCAGCGGGAGTTCTTCCTGCGCGAGCAACTCAAGGTCATCCAGCGTGAGTTGGGCATGTCGAAGGACGACAAGACCGCGGACGTGGAGCGGTTCAAAACCCGCATGGAAGAACTTGAGCCGCCCGAGCACGTCCAGCAGCGCTTCGACGATGAAGTTCAGAAGCTCTCCGTACTGGAACAGGGGTCTCCGGAATACGGCGTCACCCGAAATTACCTGGACTGGCTGACCAACGTGCCCTGGGGCAGGTACTCCGAGGACCACTTCGACCTCGGCGCTGCTCGCCAGGTATTGGATCGGGACCACGATGGCCTGGAGGACGTCAAGGATCGCATTGTCGAGTTCCTGGCGGAAGGTGCCTACCGGGGCGAGGTCTCCGGTTCGATCATCCTGCTGGTTGGCCCGCCCGGCGTTGGCAAGACGTCCATTGGCCGCTCCGTGGCCGACGCGTTGGGCCGCAAGTTCTACCGTTTCAGCCTCGGCGGCATGCGCGACGAAGCGGAAATCAAGGGCCACCGCCGTACCTATATTGGCGCCATGCCCGGCAAGTTGGTGCAGGCACTGAAGGACTCCCAAGTGTCGAATCCAGTAATCATGCTGGACGAAATCGACAAGGTTGGCGCCTCGTTTCAGGGCGATCCCGCCTCAGCCCTGCTGGAAACCCTAGACCCGGAACAGAACCGCGACTTCCTCGATCATTACTTGGATGTCCGCATGGATTTGTCGAAGGTGCTGTTCATTTGCACCGCCAACGTCCTCGATACTATCCCGCGGCCGTTGCTCGACCGCATGGACGTAATTCGACTCTCCGGCTACATCACCGAGGAAAAGCTGGCCATTGCCAAGCATCACCTGCTACCGCGATTGCTCAAACGCGCCGGCCTGCTCAAGAAGCAGCTCAATATCACCGATGCGGCCGTGCGGCAGGTGATCGAGGGTTACGCCCGGGAATCCGGTGTTCGCAACCTGGAGAAAACGCTGCACAAGATTGTGCGCAAGGGCATCGTCAAGCTGCTCGATGATCCGGACAAGCCGGTCAAGGTGGGGGTCAGCGATCTGCCTGACTATCTCGGCCAGCCTTTCTTCAAGAAAGAGAAGTCCCTCAAAGGCGTCGGCGTGGTTACCGGCCTGGCCTGGACCGCCATGGGCGGTGCCACGTTGAGCATTGAAGCGTCACGCATCCACGCCAGCCAACGGGGATTCAAGCTCACTGGCCAGTTGGGCGACGTGATGCGTGAGTCGGCGGAAATCGCCTACAGCTATGTTTCGTCCAACCTGAAACGCTACAAGGGCGACCCGACATTCTTCGACAAGTCCTTCGTGCACCTGCACGTACCCGAGGGGGCGACGCCAAAGGACGGGCCCAGTGCAGGCGTCACCATGGCCACCGCGCTGCTCTCGATTGCCCGCGGTGAAGCGCCGCAGTCCGGCATTGCGATGACCGGCGAACTCACGTTGACCGGTCAGGTGCTGCCTGTCGGAGGTATTCGCGAGAAGGTGATCGCCGCACGGCGCCAGAAGATCAGCACGCTGGTCCTGCCGGAAGCCAACCGGGGGGACTACGAAGAACTACCGGCCTACTTGAAGGAGGGGATCGAGGTGCATTTCGCCAAACATTTCTCCGACGTCTACACGGTCTGCTTTGGCCACAAGACCCGGGCCGGTGCGAGTGTACACTGAGCGGCGTGTAGTATTTTTACGACAACCCCTGTAGCCCTTGCAATCACAGGGCTGCAGGGTCGGGGGAAACCCGTACGCGCAATCCACTATGGCTGGAATACCGAGCGATCCTTACACTTCTAATCATTGGATTCATCGCAATCGCGTCGAATTCCTGTCATCTGAGAAGAGCCCATTAGGCGCCACGTTTGTGGCGCCTTTTTTTATGCTCGCATTTTTGCCCGCACGCCGATTACGTACGGGCAATCTCCGCAAAACTACCGCTTGCCGATGAAACGGGCGACCAAGTCATGCAGACCTCGGGAGAACTGCTTAAGCTCGTTACTGACCTTATCCGCCTTGTCAGCCCTGTCAGTACTACTGTCTGCCAGTTCAGCGATGTTGACCACCTGGCGGTTGATCTCTTCGGAAACCTGACTCTGTTGCTCCACCGCCGCCGACATCTGCAGGAAACGGTCGGTAATACGGCTGATGGACTCGACGATCTCGCTCAGGGTACGCTCGGCCTCGCGCACCTTGTCCAACCCGGAGCCTGCCACGATCTCGCCTTCGCGAGCGGCGTTGACCGCTGATCCAACCTGCTTGCGAAAATCCTCAACAACGTTGTGGATACGACTGGTGGAATCCCGGGTCCGGGCTGCCAGCGACCTCACTTCATCCGCAACCACGGCAAAGCCGCGTCCCTGTTCACCGGCACGAGCGGCCTCGATCGCCGCATTCAATGCCAACAGGTTCGTCTGGTCGGCGATATCCGAGATCAGGTTGGCGGCCTCGCCAATGCTCTCGGTAGACTGACCCAGGGCCTCGACGGCATTGCCGACCTCGTGCACGCGCTCGACCAGGGTCTCGATCGACTTCAGCGCTTCCCGGGAGAGCTTGGAACCTTGGGCGGCATGATCGTTGGCGGCTTCCGCTTCCTTGGCGTTACGCCCGACGTTTTCAGCCACCTCATGGATCGAGGCTGTCATTTCGTTGATCGCCGACGCGGTCTGGTCAGTCTCGGCACGCTGCTTGGCGATATAACTCGCCCCTTCGCTGATGGCATCGTGACTGGTCTTGGCATGGCCCGCCAGGATATGGGCCTGATCCTCGATACGCGCCAGGGCAGTGCGCAGGCGTGCCTGCTCGCTAATCAGCAGCATAGCCAACTGGCCGAAACGCCCGCGCTGGTCGGTATAGGTCATCGCGATCAAGGGATCGGTGAAGGCATCGTCCCGCAAACTCACCAACTGCTTCATCTGGCCGTCGATCATCCCTCGCAGCGTCAGACCAGCGACGATATGTCCAGCCACGACAACGCCAATAGCCACTGCTGGCGATGCCCACAGGATGGCGGCAACGCTAGCGATCAATGACAGCGCCAGCGGCAGCGCAACCAAGAATACATTACGCAGGTTGGCCAGCTGGACAACGCTACTCTTGCCGCCGTTAAGCTGTTTGTAGAGCTTCTCCGCCCGACCAACCTGATCACGGGTCGGAGCGGTACGCACCGACTCGTAACCGACCATCTGGCCGTTCTCGTGTACCGGCGTGACGTAGGCGCTGACCCAATAGTGGTCGCCGTTCTTACAGCGATTCTTGACCACGCCCATCCATGCTTTGCCAGCCTTTAGCGTGTCCCACATATGTTTGAACACCGAAGGTGGCATATCCGGATGGCGAATGATGTTATGGGCCTGGCCGATCAGTTCCTCACGGTCAAAACCACTGATCGCCACGAACTCATCGTTGCAATAGGTGATAACGCCCTTGAGGTTGGTAGTGGTGATCAGACGACCACCATCTGCCATCCTGACTTCGCGCTGGGTGACGGGGAGATTTTTACGCATAGCAGCAGCTCATCAATTATTTGTCGTCGTATCGGCCGAATCCTTCGAACCTTTACTACAAAATATAGACTCTGGAATGCGTTGATTGTGATCGCGCAGCCCAGGCGATTTCGCGCAATAGACACGAAAAACCGGGCCGGCAATATAGGGAAAGTGCGAAATTAGTAGGATTGCTAATCGACTAATGTCGGAGGAAGGATCAACCTGACTGACGTTTCTTCTGGGCCTTCCAGCCGTCCTCACGGTTGACGGGCCCGACATCGAGCAGCGGCGAGGCGTCGATTTCGTCGGCATCCATCATGTTCGCAACCCGCTGCAGCGCGGCGACGATCATGCTCTGCTCCCACTCATGAAGGTTCTGGAACTTCTGGATGAACTCTTCCTGCAGCGGCTGCGGGGCCGACGCCAGGAGGTCGGCACCTTCTTCGGTAAGGTGGGCGTGAACCTTGCGCTTGTCCGAGGTACTGCGTACTCGATAAACCAGCTTGCGATGCTCAAGGCGGTCAAGGATCGTGGTCACCGTCGCCTGACTCAAGCTCACCTTGTCGGCAATGGTGCCGATCGTGACTTGGCCCAGGTCGCGAATGGTGCGCATGATCAACAATTGCGGCGCCGTAAGTCCGGCATTTTTACTGAGTCGCTTCGAATGAAGATCAGTCGCGCGAATGACACGCCTGAGAGCGACAAGCACCTGCTCATAATTATTCATGACTGTATTCCACTCTGCCGGATCGGCAAGTTCGCGATTATAAAGCCCCATCTTTTTTGAGTACAAAACTTTCTCGTCAAATATTACTACCCTGTTTGACCCGTAAGACGCTTGGGGAAAGGCCGGCATGGAGGTTGCCAGTCTTTTCAGCACTATACTTCAGCGCAGATCGCCCCGGGTATGCAGGCGGGGTCACGAAACATTATTTATAACTCTAACTATTTATTCGCTTAAAGTCTAATCAGAAGCTTTAACAGGCCTTTGCCTCATACCGTCGGCTGAGGCACTATGCTGGAGTCTTGCGCCCAACGCGCCTTCAAAGGACTGCGCTGGCGCCCCATTGAACGTTTATGCTTCAAAATACATTCATGCGCCCAAACACGTTTGTGCTTTAAGACAACCGCAGGATTGCCATGACGACATTCAGAGGATGGTTCCCCCAAATCTGCCCATCTCTCACAGTGATTAAACCTGGCCAGGCCATCCGAGCCAGCGTAACCGCCCTGCTATTGACGCTCGCCGCTCTACCCCTGGCCAACGCCCAAACGGTGGTTGAGGGCCCGGAAGCTGCAGCGCCAGATGGCGCCGATGCCGAAGATGTACGCGAACGGGTGGAGAGCCTGGACGAACCGCTTTACAACCCATTCGTCGAACGCTACCTGCTGGACGAGGTCAAGAGCCTGCGCAGTGAAATGCAGAACACTCGCGCCGAACTCATCGAAAAGGTGGTAGACAAGGAGCTCACGGTGGCGGACAAGACCATGTCCTACGCCACCGACACGGTGACCTACTTCTTCTACCTGATTGCGGGCGCCACCTCGATCCTGGTCGTGATTGGCTGGAACTCCATCCGCGATATGCGCAACCAGTTGCACAGTGTGGCCGAGAAACGCGTGAATGAACTGGTGGTGGAATACGAAAAGCGCCTCAAGTTCATCGAGGAGCAACTGCAGCAGAAATCTGACATCATCAACCGGAACCAGGAAGAGATCGAGCGCACCAATGAAGTGCACTCCCTCTGGCTCAAGGCCAGTCAGGAAACATCCCAACAGAACAAGATTTCCGTCTACGACCAGATCCTCGACCTGCGTCCGGATGACGTGGAAGCGTTGAGCTACAAGGCCGATGCCGTACTGGAACTGAACGAACCGCTGTGGGCCATCAGCCTATGCCTGCGCGCTCTCAAGTTGGCGCCGGACAACGGTCACGCGCATTACCAACTGGCTTGCGCCTATGCCGAGATCGGCCGCTGGGAAGACGCTATCAAGTCTCTCGCCAGCGCCATCGAGATGTCCGAAGCCTACCGCGACGACGCGTCAGTGGATCCAAGCTTCGACCGCCTGCGGGATTTCGAGCAGTTCAAGCAACTGGTCAGCCCTGACGAGATTGACGACGTCGACCTCACACCGCCATCAACCTGATACTGGCACGAACCCTGCCTGTTTCTCGAACATCGCGACTTGAGAGGATGCTGGACGTTTCAGCCGCATCTTCTTGAGTCGTTTCTTGACAACGAAGAACGGGTGGTGTTTGTTTGTTGCATCGTCACGCAAGGGTCGCCCCTCGTGACTGCAAAAAACACCAAGAAAGTTCTCAGAGATATTCAAGGCAGGACACACCAAAATGAAAACCAAACTGAACAAGCTTGTTGTCGGGGTCGGCGCTTCCCTGGCGGTTATGGCGGCAGGTGCCGCGAACGCCGAAATCAAGATCGGTATCGCCGGTCCGATGACCGGCGCCGTGGCCCAGTACGGTGACATGCAGTTCTCCGGTGCCCGCATGGCGATCGAACAGATCAACGAAAACGGCGGCGTCATGGGCGAGCAGCTGGTCGCTGTCGAGCAGGACGACGTCTGTGATCCGAAGCAGGCCGTCACTGTCGCCAACAATATGGTCAACGAGGGCGTTCGCTTCGTCGTTGGTCACCTGTGCTCCAGCTCCACCCAGCCGGCATCCGATATCTACGAGGACGAAGGCATCCTGATGGTGACTCCAGCCTCCACCAGCCCGGCTATCACCGAACGCGGCTATGAGCTGGTCTTCCGCACCATCGGCCTGGATAGCATGCAGGGGCCGGTCGCCGGCAACTACATTGCCAGCCAGAAGCCCGAGCGCGTCGCCGTCATTCACGACAAGCAGCAGTACGGTGAAGGTATCGCCAGCGCCGTTAAGTCCACTTTGGAAGACAAAGACATCAACGTGGTGATGTACGAAGGTATCACCGCCGGTCAGAAAGACTTCTCTTCCCTGGTGACCAAGCTGAAGCAGGCCAACGTGGACTTCGTCTACTACGGCGGCTACCACCCGGAGCTGGGTCTGATCCTGCGCCAGGCCGACCAGGCGGGTCTCGACGCCCAGTTCATGGGTCCTGAAGGCGTGGGTAACAAGGACATCAACACTATTGCCGGCGACGCCTCTGAAGGCCTGCTGGTCACCCTGCCGCCGAGCTTCGACCAGAAAGCCGAGAACCAGGAGCTGGTACAGGCCTTCGAAGAGAAAGGCGAAGATCCCTCCGGCCCGTTCGTACTGACCTCCTACGCTGCGGTCCAGCTCATTGCCGACGGCATCGAGAAGGCAGACTCCAAGGACCCGTTCGACGTCGCTGCGGCGCTGCGTGAAGGCTCCTTCGAAACCCCGATCGGCACCGTGGAATATGACGAAGCCGGCGACCTCGAGTCATTCGAGTTCGTTGTGTACGAATGGCATTCAGATGGCAGCAAAACTCCGGTAAACTAAGCGCCGTTAAAAATCGGTAATGGATGCGAGAGTCGTGGCCTATCGCCCGGGCTCTCAGCCAACACCTTCCCTCATAAGGGGAAGGTGTTTTTTTGGAACCCTGGTTGCATTTCATGGAAGTAAGCGTTTGAGCACTGCGCCACAAGCAGCTTTCTATCCGTGTTGATGCAAACAGGGTTTTTCTATATCGGAGTTCCACAACAATGCACGACGTACTGTACTTTCTCCAGCAGCTCATCAATGGGCTGACGGTAGGAAGCGCTTATGCCCTGATCGCCATCGGCTACACGATGGTCTACGGCATTATCGGCATGATCAACTTTGCCCACGGTGAAATCTACATGATCGGCGCCTATGTCTCGCTGATCGTGATCACCGGCCTGGCCGTGATGAGCCCCGCCTGGCTCCCGCTGGTCCTGCTTGTGGCCTTGATCTGCGCGATAATCGTGTCCAGCTCCATGGGCTGGGCCGTTGAGCGTGTCGCCTACCGTCCCGTTCGCGGACAGCACCGGCTGATTCCGCTGATTTCCGCCATCGGCATGTCCATCTTCCTGCAGAACTATGTTCACCTGGCACAGGGTTCGCGCAATATCGGCTTCCCGCTGCTGATCGAAGGTGGCATCTCCCTGGGCGGCTCTGAGGATGGATTCCAGACGTCATTGTCGTACATGCAGATTACAATTTTTGTGACCACGCTGATCTGCATGACCGCCCTGTCCCTGTTTATCTCCCGTTCCCGTATTGGCCGCGCCTGCCGTGCCGTTTCCCAGGACCGCAAGATGTCCAGCCTGCTGGGTATCGACACTGATCGCATCATCGCCGCCACTTTTGTCATCGGCGCAGCCCTTGCCGCGGTCGCTGGCCTGTTGCTGGGCATGTACTACGGCTCCATCGACCCGCTGTTCGGTTTCATTGCCGGCCTCAAGGCATTTACTGCGGCCGTATTGGGCGGCATCGGCAGTATCCCGGGCGCCATGCTGGGCGGACTTGTTCTTGGCGTTGCTGAAAGCTTCACCGCTGGCTACTTGAGCAGCGAGTACAAAGATGTGGTGTCCTTCGGGCTGCTGATCCTCATCCTCCTGTTCCGGCCCACCGGCCTTCTCGGCAAACCGGAAGTGGAGAAGATCTGATGGTTGCACAGAATTTCCGACATGCGCTGTTCTGCGCATTCATCACGCTGATTATTTCCTATCCCATCCTGGGTCTTGACCTGGTAGCCCAGGGCATCGACATCCAACTGGAAGGCGGAGAGACATCCACCTACATCGGCATCGCCCTGGCCGTGCTGGTTGTATTCCTGTTCCAGCTTTTCCGTCCCGCCGTGATGGGTGGCCTGGGCACGCTCAAAGCTATCAACCCGCTGGCCAATCGCACGCCGATGCCGGAGGCCAAGCGTCAACTGGTCGAGAAAATCGCCATCTTCGTGATCGTGATTGGTGCCCTGATATGGCCTTTCATGGGGTCTCGCGGAGCAGTCGACCTCGCGACGCTGGTGCTGATCTACATCATCCTGGCCCTCGGCCTTAATGTGGTGGTGGGCTTCGCGGGCCTGCTCGACCTGGGCTACGTCGCCTTCTACGCGGTAGGCGCCTATACCTTTGCCCTGCTGTCCCAGTACTTCGGTGTTTCCTTCTGGTTCGCCCTGCCGATCGGCGCGGTGCTGGCAGCACTCTTCGGCTTTGTCCTGGGCTTCCCGGTACTGCGGTTACGGGGCGATTACCTGGCCATCGTGACTCTGGGCTTTGGCGAAATCATCCGCATCCTGCTGAACAACCTGACGTGGCTCACCGGTGGTCCCAACGGTATCGGTGGCATCCCGGAGCCGACCCTGTTCGGCATGGAGTTTGGGCGCCGGGTTAAGGAAGAGGGCAACACCTCGTTCCATGAAGTCTTCGGACTGGCCTACGACAGTACGGACAAGGTGATCTTCCTCTACCTCATCACGTTGCTGCTGGCACTGTTCACCCTGGTGGTCATTCGCCGCCTGGTCCGCATGCCGGTGGGCCGTTCCTGGGAAGCGCTTCGTGAGGACGAAATCGCCGCGCGGTCGCTGGGCCTGAGCCGGACCGGCGTGAAGCTTTCGGCATTCACCATCGGCGCCTTCTTCGCCGGTTTCGCCGGTACTGTCTTTGCGTCCAAGCAAGGTTTTATCAGCCCGGAATCCTTCGTCTTCCTCGAGTCCGCCATCATCCTGGCGATCGTGGTATTGGGCGGTATGGGTTCGCAGCTCGGCGTCATCCTAGCCGCCATTGCGGTGACGATCCTGCCCGAACTGGCACGTGAGTTCTCGGAATACCGCATGCTGATCTTCGGCGCCGCCATGGTGCTGATGATGATCTGGCGTCCGCAGGGCCTGCTGCCCATGAGCCGCGTCCACATCAAACTCAAACAGCAGGAGTGACGGAGCATGCTTGAAGTACGCAATCTGTCCATGCGATTTGGCGGCCTGCTGGCTGTGGACCAGGTCTCGCTGGACGTCCAGGAGCGGGAAATCGTTTCCATCATCGGCCCCAACGGGGCCGGCAAGACGACCGTGTTCAACTGTCTGAGCGGATTCTATCGCCCCTCCGGTGGCAAGATCCTGTTCCGCGGACAGGAAATCCAGGGCAAGCCGGACTACAAGATTTCCCGGCTGGGCCTGGTCCGCACCTTCCAGCACGTGCGCCTGTTCAACAAGATGACCGTGGTGGAAAACCTGCTGGTGGCCCAGCACCGTCACCTGAACACGAACCTGTTCGCAGGGTTGCTCAAGACCCCGGACTACCGCAAGCGGGAAGAGAAATCCCTTGAGCGCGCGGCCTACTGGCTGGAGCGTGTCGGCCTGCTGGAACTGGCCAACCGTGACGCCGGGAATCTGGCCTATGGCCAGCAACGCCGACTGGAAATCGCTCGCTGCATGGTGACCGAACCCGAGCTGCTGATGCTGGACGAGCCGGCAGCTGGCCTGAACCCGAACGAGACCCGCGAGCTCAACGAACTGATCATCAGCCTCAAGGAGGACTACTGCGTCTCCGTGGTGTTGATCGAGCACGATATGAGCCTGGTTATGGGGATCTCCGACAGGATCAACGTCATCAACCAGGGCCGCCCACTGGCCAGTGGTACGCCGGAGGAAATCCGGCAGAACGATGACGTCATCAAGGCCTACCTGGGCGAGGAGTAAGGGGAGCAACCATGCTGGTACTAGAAAACATCCATACCCACTACGGCAAGATCGAGGCGCTGCACGGCGTCTCGGTTGAAGTCCAGAAGGGTGAGATCGTCTCCCTGATAGGCGCCAATGGCGCCGGCAAGACTACGCTGCTGATGACCGTCTGCGGTGACCCGCAGGCCAGCTCCGGACGCGTGTTGTTCGAGGGAGAGGACATCACCCACAAGCCGACTGCGGAGATCATGCGCTCAGGTATTGCCATCGTGCCGGAGGGACGCCGGGTCTTTCCGGGCCTGACGGTCGAGGAAAACCTTCACATGGGCGGTTTCTTCAATACCAAGGGCGAAATCCGTAAGAGTCAGGCCCACGTGTTCGAGCTGTTCCCGCGCCTACAGGAGCGCAAGAACCAACGGGCCGGCACCATGTCCGGTGGTGAGCAGCAAATGCTGGCCATCGGCCGCGCACTGATGACCAAGCCCAAGATGATCATCCTTGATGAACCGTCCCTCGGGCTCGCCCCGATCATCATCAGACAGATCTTCGACATCATCAGCACCCTGCGGGACGAAGGTATAACCGTCTTCCTGGTGGAACAGAACGCCAAGCAGGCGCTGAAGCTGGCTGACCGCGGTTATGTGCTTGAGACCGGGCGTATCCGTCTGGAAGATTCCGGTGAGAACCTGCTCGCCAACGAAGATGTACAGAAGGCCTACCTGGGCGGCTAAAGCCAACTCGACAGGCACAAAAAAGCCGGGCGCTCTGCCCGGCTTTTTTTATTTCGGGGCGGCTGGTTCGAAAGACAGCTTCGGCTACCAGCCCGGCGTCTTACTTAACGCTCTTGATCGTGCCTTTATACCCTTCCACGGTCACGTCGATGGTGCCGTATACGAAGTAGTCTTTCTTCTTGACCGTGTAGCGCGGTGCCACGATCACATCCGCGCCGGAGGACTGGATTGCGTTGTAGGCTGCGGCCGCCTTGACCGGCGCAACACTGTCCAGGGCCGCCAGCGGCGAGCTGCCACCCGCGTCGCCGTAAGCTACGCCGTCGGCATACTCGGTCTCACCGCCGATCGTGAAGAAAAGGACCTTGGTTGCAGACGATGAGCCGGTGATCTTCTCACCCACTTCGATATCGGCCTTGATATCGGTCTCCACGGTGCCGGCGAGCGGTACGGGCGTGGAGCTAACGTTCATGGAACTACAACCGGTGAGCGCGCCTGCCAGCACGAGGCTGGATGCAATCAGTGCTTTTTTCACAACATTCTCCCTAAATCTAAAATGGGCCATCTTGGCGGACGCGACTATAAAACAGTGAATTTTTTATTACAAATAGATTATAAAATTATTTTTAATATTCCATAAAAGAATATATGTGATCACCGTGTTCATTTTTTTGTCCATACAATCAGTAAATTGAGCCTTTCGGATCATCGCATGAAACGATTTCTGTTCTATACTCGTTGGAACGGTCAGGCATCCGCAGCGAACAGAAATGCCTGCGCGATCAAAACGTCAGGGCCGTTAGTCACGTTTTTACATCGATGAAAAACACGACAAGGAGTTGGATAATGAAAAAACTGATCGCAGGTGCCATGCTTCTGGGCGCTTCCAGTCTTGCCTTTGCACAACCAGGTTGCGGTGTCGGCGCCATGATCTGGAAGGGCCAGTCCGGTATCGCGCCACACGTCCTGGCAGCGACAACCAACGGCACATTCGGTAACCAGACCTTCGGTATGACGACCGGTACCTTGGGCTGTGACACCAATGAGTCAGTGCAATCCATGGCCATGTACATGGACAGCAACATCGACAAGGTCGCCCGTGACATGTCCCGTGGTGAAGGTGAAAACCTGGACACTCTTGCCGTGTTGCTGAACGTTGAGCAGGGAGACCGTGCGGAGTTCCGCAAGCTCCTGCAGGACAACTTTGCAACCATCTTCCCGTCTTCCGACACAACATCCGACGAGGCGGTTTCCGCTATCGTTGCGCTGCTGGAATCTCACCAGAGCTTCAGCAAGTACGTCGCCTAAATCGCGACAATCAGGGATGATGCACGCACCACGGATGGTGCTTCGACCGGCTTCGGCCTCTCCTACCCTGATCGACCCGAGTACCCATGCACCGACATCGACCGTCGGGGCGCGTGCCCCGTTTTTTCTCCGCTTTACTGGCATTCGCGCTGACATCACAGGCATTGGCAGAACAGGTACCGATAGACAACAGGCTCCGGGAGTTGGCCCATGACCCGGCATGGCTGACGCTGGGCCACTACCGGCCGGATACCCTGGGTTCGGGCTACACCTCCCAGGCCGACGATCCCGATTTCTTTATCAGCCCCGAAGGCAAGACCTCCCCTCATGCCGAGCTTGTCGCAACCCTGGAAGCCATCCGCAAGCCGGGAAAGGGCGACAGCCATGCCCGATGCCGCTTCCCGGCCCGGGACCATTGGCTACGCGAACAGCTTGAACTGCCGGAAGCCGAGATTTCCTGCCCGACCTTTCAGGAATGGCGGGATACCCTGAATACCGAGACCGTCACGCTCGTCTTTGCCGCCTCATACCTGAACAGCCCCTCATCAATGTTCGGCCATACATTCCTGCGACTGGATCCTCCACAAACAGACGAGAAAGCCGATCTGCTGCTGGCGAGCACGATATCCTATGCTGCCGACGCCGCCGCCCACGACAGCGAAATCATGTTCGCCTACCGGGGAATTTTTGGTGGCTATCCCGGCATCACCACCATTCAGCCCTACTACGAAAAGATCCGACTCTACTCCGATATCGAGAACAGGGACCTGTGGGAGTACCAGCTCAACCTCACCCCAGCTGAAACCGACATGCTGCTGGCGCACGCCTGGGAGATTCGGGAGAAGAATTTCGACTACTACTTCTTCGACGAGAACTGCGCTTATCGCCTGCTGGCCTTGATCGATGTTTCCCGCCCTGGCACCAACCTTCTGGACGAAGTAAGCACTCACGCCATCCCGTCGGATACGGTACGCTGGGTGGTTGACCATGACTTGGTGGCTTCGGTGAACTACCGACCGTCGTCAGCGACGGTGGTGGAGCATTACATCGATCAGTTGTCGCAGGAGGAGCGAGACCTCGCCGCAAACCTCGCTTACGGTGAGCGCAGTGTCGAGTCTGACGCTATTGAGTCGCTCCCACCTGAGGCTCGGGCGCAAGTACTTGACGCCACCTATGAATACGTTCGCTACCAGGCGCAGGAGGAAGGCTGGCCCCGGGATCAGGCAGCCCCCCTCTCCTATGACCTGCTCCGCGCCCGTAGCCAGATTGACGAGGCCAGCCCACTCCAACAGCCCGCGGAGCCCGCCGTACGCGACGACCAGGGCCACGCAACATTTCGAGCGAGTTTGCTGGGTGGGCGCCAGGGTGATCGCAATTATGCCCAGTTGACCCTGCGACCGGCCTACCACGATGTGCTCGATCCACCCGAGGGCTATCGCCAGGGCGCCCAACTCCAGTTCCTGAGGCTGGATACCCGGCTCTACACCGACAACAATGAGTTCCAGGTAGAGGAACTGGTCGGGGTAGAGATCCGCTCGCTGTCAGTCCGTGATCGGTTCTTTTCACCGCTATCCTGGCAGGTGGGCTTTGGCGGACGACGCACGGAAATCGAATCCGGTAAGCGGGTGTTCACACCGTACCTCGACGGCGGGGCCGGCTTTGGCTGGTCTACGTCGTCGCAAAGCCAGATCTTTGCCCTGGGAACCGCAGACCTGGAAATCGACAATGATTTGGCCAAAGGCTACGACATGGCGCCCGGGGCGGATATCGGCTGGCTTTACCAGGGCCAACGGGTCAGCGTGATGGGGGGACTCAAGACCAAGGCGTGGCTCGTGGGAGGCAACGATCGCGAGGACATAGCCTATGCCGAACTGAACTGGCACTTGGCGAGGGATTTCGGTCTTACCGCTGGCTGGGAACGACAACACCACTTCGACAGGTATGAAACCGCATGGCAGATTGGACTCAACGCCTACTTCTGAGACTCATCCTCTTGGCCGGACTCCTCTCGCTGGGCGGGTGCTCCAGCCTGTTCTTCTATCCAGACAACACCGTGTACATCACACCTGACCGGTTGGAACTCGAGTATGAGGATATCTACCTCGATACAGCTGACGGCGAGCGGCTGCACGGCTGGTGGATACCGGCGGCGACCGAAGAGGCCGAAGGCACCGTCTACTTCCTGCACGGTAATGCCCAGAATATCAGCAGCCACCTGTTGAACGTCGCCTGGTTACCCAAGGAAGGCTACAACGTGTTCATGATCGACTACCGCGGCTACGGTAAATCCACCGGGGCTCCGGACATCGAGGGCGCATTGCATGACTCGGAAATCGGTCTGCGTTGGCTGGTAGACGCCAAGGCTAACGAGACCCCGTTCTTCCTCCTGGGCCAAAGCCTGGGTGGCGGACTCTCCATTATGCTGGCCAGCGAATGGGTCCAGCGAAACGAACAGCCGCCGCTTATCGGGGTGATCCTCGATAGCAGCTTTGCTGGTTTCCGGGATATCGCGCGGGAGAAACTGGACAGTTTCTGGCTCACCTGGTTATTCCAGATCCCCCTGAGCTGCACCATTCCGGATAACTACGAGGGGACCGATCATATTGCCGGAATCAGTCCGGTGCCGGTCATGATCATCCATAGCGTGCGTGATGGCATCATCCCCTACCACCACGGCCAGGCCCTATTCGATGCCGCAAAGGAACCTAAACGCTTCCTGCAGACGGATACGCCCCATGCCGGGACGTTTGTTATTCCCGCCTATCGACAGGCGACGTTGGAGTTCCTGCGGGACGCGAACGAACGCCGCTAGGGTATGCGCTGCCAACTTTGCCCGAATCTCCCATATAGGCAGGGCACCTGCGGCGCCTCAGAAGCTGAAGCTTCTGCTACACGACCGAGTTACCCGTAAAATGTAGCCGACGCTTCAGCTTCGGAGCAGCCCACAGGGCTGCCTGAGGTTGCAGGCTTCTACAAATGTCCAGGCTGGCGTGCCGGAGCTCAAGGATCAGGCAGGGCGCCTGCGGCGCCTCAGAAGCTGAAGCTTCTGCTACACGCTCAAGTTACCCGCAAAATCTAGCCGACGCTTTAGCTTCGGAGCAGTCCACAGGGCTGCCTGGGAACAACAAACCATTCCAGCTCCGAACAGCGGACACAAAAAAGCCGCCTCAAGAGGCGGCTTCTTCACATCGGGCCTGGATCAGGCGCCGAAGTCGGTCGGCTGCTCGCCTTCCTTCACTTCCTTCATGGACAATTTCACACGACCACGGTTGTCCACATCCAGCACCTTGACCAGCACTTCCTGGCCTTCGCTGAGCTCGTCAGTAACGTTCTCGATGCGACGCTCGGCGATCTGGGAGATGTGAACCAGACCGTCCTTGCCCGGCAGGATGTTGACGAATGCACCGAAGTCGACGATGCGCTCGACCTTGCCCTGGTAGATTGCACCCACCTCAATTTCAGCGGTGATTTCCATAACGCGCTTCTGCGCAGCCTGGGCGGACGCCTGGTTGTCGGCGTAGATCTTCACGTTGCCATCATCGTCCAGGTCAATGGATGCGCCGGTGTCGTCGCAGATCGCACGGATAACCGAGCCACCCTTGCCGATCACGTCGCGGATCTTGTCCGGATGGATCTTCATGGTGGTGATGCTCGGCGCACGATCGGACAGGCTGGAGCGCGGCTCGGAGATGACCTTGGCCATTTCACCCAGGATATGCTGGCGCGCATGGTGTGCTTGCTCCAGGGCGATCTCCATGATCTCTTCGGTGATACCGTTGATCTTGATGTCCATCTGCAACGCAGTGATACCCGCTGCGGTCCCGGCCACCTTGAAGTCCATGTCGCCCAAGTGATCCTCGTCACCCAGGATATCGGTCAGAACGGCAAACTGTTCACCTTCCTTCACCAGACCCATGGCAATACCGGCGACTGGCGCCTTGATGGGTACACCCGCATCCATAAGGGCAAGGCTGGAACCACAGACCGACGCCATGGAACTGGATCCGTTGGACTCTGTAATCTCGGAAACGGCACGGATGGTGTACGGGAATTCTTCGATTGTCGGCATGACGGCTGCAACACCGCGCTTCGCCAGACGACCGTGACCGATTTCACGACGACCCGGCGCACCGACACGACCGGTTTCGCCAACGCTGTACGGAGGGAAGTTGTAGTGGAACAGGAACGGGTCCTTCTTCTCACCTTCCAGCGCATCGATGATCTGCATATCACGGGCAGTCCCCAACGTCGTAGTGACGATCGCCTGGGTTTCACCGCGGGTGAACAGTGCGGAACCATGGGTGCTCGGCAGGACGCCCACTTCGATTTCTATCGGACGGACAGTCTTGTTATCCCGACCGTCGATACGCGGCTTGCCTTCGATAACCTGGCGGCGAACGATCGCCTTCTCCAGCTTGCCGAAGTAGCTCTTTACTTCTTCCCCGGAAGGCTGACCTTCCTCTTCACCGGCCAGCTTCTCGACGGCCTGGTTGCGGATTTCGCTCAGACGACCGTAACGCTCCATCTTGTCGCGGATGCCGTAAGCTTCGGTCACGGCATTCATAAACTCGGCTTTCAGGGCGTCGGCGAGGGCCGTATTTTCCGGTTCTGCCTGCCAGTCCCAGCGTGGCTGACCGGCTTCGGCGGCGAGTTCACGAATGGCAGCGATGGCAGTCTGCATTTCCTGGTGAGCAAACAGGACGCCGCCCAGCATTTGGTCTTCAGTAAGTCCCTGTGCTTCGGACTCAACCATCAGCACGGCGTCTTCAGTACCGGCAACCACCATGTCCAGCTTCGAGTTCTCCAGCTGCTCGAAGGTTGGGTTCAGGAAATAGCCGTCTTCCTCGGTGAAGCCAACGCGGGACGCGCCGACCGGGCCGTCGAACGGCACACCGGACAAGGCCAACGCTGCAGACGCCGCAAGCATGCCAGCGATATCCGGATCCTGAGTCTTACTGGAGGACATGACCGTACAAACGACCTGGACTTCATTCATGAAGCCTTTCGGAAACAGGGGACGAATAGGACGGTCGATCAGACGCGATGTCAGGGTTTCCTTTTCGGAAGGACGACCCTCACGCTTGAAGAACCCACCGGGGATACGTCCCACGGCGTAGGTCTTCTCAAAGTAGTTGACGGTCAGCGGGAAGAACGGCTGGCCCGGTTTGGCTTCCTTTGCTGCAACAACGGTACCCAGCACGGATATGTCGTCAATGGTGACCAGAACGGAACCAGTGGCTTGACGGGCAATACGGCCCGTTTCCAAAGTGACGGTCTTACCGCCGAGTTCAAATGATTTCTTTACCGGATTCACGGTAACTCCTTACTCGTTTTCGCGTGTTTGCGACCGCGTATGTGCGCCTGCGTATCTACAACAACGTCGGTGCACTACGTGTATTCACAAATGAGTGGGCCGAGTGGCAACGCCATTCGGTTCGGCGGCATGAAGAGGAACGGAGTGCGGGACTTACCGGACTGAAAGCTAACAGGCTGTTGAAAATCGTTCCGCTGGGCGGACACACGGCTTTCAACAACCTGCTATTGTTCGGGCTTTCATCACCGACCGGGGTGTCGGACGCAGCTCCTGATGCAACTCATGCCAATTCCACGTACGGTGCCTAGTTTTCGCCGGCGGGACTGTCGCACATTGAGAACCGCCGAATCGACGGGATCAAGGTCGGCAGTGTCGGCTTCTTTCCAAAGACCCCTCAGTATTTCGAGTCGGGTCCGGACTCCACTGCTGGGCAGTACAGCAGGCGAGAGAACTGCCAGGAGAGCGTGAGCTCTCCGGACAGCACCGACGACATTACCACCAGAGTTGATCCAGACCGGATCAGTAACTTGCAGCAATGCCTCGCCGGTGCAGAGATTGTCGCGATCAGACGATCAACGACGCAGACCGAGACGCTGGATCAGGTCGAGATAACGATCCGCGTTTTTCTTCTTCAGATAGTCCAGCAGCTTACGACGCTGGTTAACCATCCGAATCAGACCACGGCGGGAATGGTGATCCTGCTTGTTGGTCTTGAAGTGATTCTGCAGCTTGTCGATGTTGGCGCTCAGAAGAGCAACCTGAACCTCGGGGGAACCGGTATCGCCGTCGCCCTGCTGAAAATCCTTAACGATCTGTGATTTCTCTGTGGCAGTCAGTGCCATAACTCACCTCAATAGTTGCGATGCCATGTCGTTCAGCCGAACCGCGCATCTCTACAGCCCGGCTATGGGCCAAACTGCCCGGTGTTTCGTTCATACACCAAGCGGTTTCAGCCCTGCTTTACCAGACGCCGGGGTGCGACCTGGCCGTCGGGTAACTGCTCACCCAGTCCGAGAAAGCGCTCGCCTCCATAGAGACGAACCCATCCTGGTGGATGACCCGCTATTTTAACGGGTTGTCCGTTCAATATCGATACAATCTGCCCTTCCTCGAGCATTAATTTCGGAAATTCCGCAAGCGCGGTCTCCACCGGGACCAGCAGCGGGTCTAGTGACTCGCCACGCTCCCGCATTGCCTCGAGTTCAGCCACGCCGCGTGCCCGGTCCAGACCGAAACCGGCTGCTCGGGTACGGCGCAGCGCCGTCACGTGCGCCCCGCAACCCAACGCCTCGCCGATATCCTCGACAAGGGACCGGATATACGTCCCTTTGCTGCAGGTCACAGCGATTCGGAAACGGTCCGCCTCAAAACCTATAAGCTCCAGCGCGTGGATGGTGACCGGACGCGCAGGGCGCTCGATTTCAACGCCTTCGCGGGCATACTCATACAACGGCCGCCCCTTGTGCTTGAGCGCCGAGTACATCGACGGCACTTGCTCGATATCGCCGCGAAATTGCGCGAGCACGGCCTCAAGCCTGCCTCTGGCCAGATCCGCCGGTACAGCTCGCTCGGCCACAATCTGGCCATCACTGTCGCCGCTATCGGTAACGACACCAAGCTTGCCTTCGGCCACATAGGACTTGTCGCTATCGAGCATCAACTGGGAAAACTTGGTGGCCTCGCCGAAGCACAGGGGCAGAACCCCGGTTGCGAGGGGATCGAGACTACCGGTATGACCGGCCTTGGCCGCGCCATAGAGGCGTTTGACCTGCTGCAGGACCCCATTCGATGTTACGCCTTGGGGCTTGTCGATGATCAGGATGCCGCTAACATCACGACCCCGGCGCCGGCGACTCAATCCTCGCCCTCCCGGCTGTCGTGCTCATTGCTGCCTCCTTCGTTGTCGGGCCCAACTGCGGGTTTCTTGCCCATCGCCTGGTCGATCAGGCTGTCGATGTGGCGGCTCTTGCCGCCCAGGGTGTCGAAGTGGAAACGCAGCTGGGGCACCACACGCAACTTCATGGCGCGACCAAGCTGGCTACGCAAGAAGCCGGCGGCGTTACGCAGTACCTTCAGTGAATCGCGTACGCGTTCGTCATCCTCGGTGAGCTCTTCGGTCGTCAGCAGAGAGATGTAGACATCGGCATAGCCCAAGTCGCGGCTTACCTTAACGGCATTGATGGTCACCATGCCTAGACGGGGATCCTTGATCTCCCGCTGTACCAGCAACGCCAATTCCTTCTGGATCTGGTCGGCGACCCGGTCTATACGGCTGAATTCCTTTGGCATGTTTGCGCCCTGTCTGTAGAGAAGCGCCGCGCGAGGCGCGGACGACCTTCCTGGATCAACAAATATTTATCTGGCGGCTGAATGCACGGCGCCCCGAAAATCGGGGCGCGTGTCATAACAGGCTGGCTCTAACGTCGAGCGAATCAGCCTTCGAGCTGGCGCTCGACCCGGACCCGGTCAAAGACCTCGATCTGATCGCCGACCTTGACGTCGTAGCCCTTGACGCCGATACCACACTCGATGCCTTTCTTGACCTCCTGCACGTCGTCTTTGAAACGACGCAGGGACTCAAGCTCGCCTTCGAAGATAACGACGTTGTCGCGCAGGACGCGAATTGGCTTGTTCCGGTACACAGTACCTTCGGTCACCATACAGCCGGCGACCTGGCCGAACTTCGGCGAGCGGAAGGTATCGCGCACATCGGCAATACCGACGATGTCCTCGCGGAATTCCGGAGCCAGCATGCCGGTAAGGGCTGCACGCACATCATCAATCATGTTGTAGATGATGCTGTAGTAGCGCAGATCGACACCTTCCTGCTCCACCAGACGCTTGGCCGAGGCATCAGCACGGACGTTGAAGCCGAAGATGACGGAGCCGGTAGCGACAGCCAGGCTGACGTCGGTTTCCGCGATACCGCCCACACCGGACGACACGATCTTGACCTGCACTTCCTCGTTGCCGATATCCTGCAGCGCCTTGGTAATCGCCTCCAGGGAACCACGCACGTCGGTCTTGAGGACAACGTTGAGGGTCTTGACCTCGTCCTTGCCCATATTCTCGAACAGGTTCTCAAGCTTGGCGGCCTGCTGGCGCTGAAGGCGCTGTTCGCGTTCACGCCCCTGGCGGAACTCTGCCAGCTCTTTCGCCTTACGTTCGTCGGCGACAACGAAGAACTCGTCACCGGCGTCAGGCGTGCCGTTCAAGCCCAGGACCTCGACCGGGATCGAAGGACCAGCCTCTTTCACTTGATCGCCTGTCTCGCTCATCATCGCGCGCACCTTACCGAAGTAGGCCCCGGCCACGATCATATCGCCCTGACGAACGGTGCCGTTCTGGACCAGAATCGTCGCAACCGAACCACGCCCCTTCTCAAGACTGGACTCGACTACAACACCGGCGCCCGGCGCGGTCGGGACCGCCTCGAGTTCGAGAATCTCGGACTGCAGCAACACGGCCTCAAGCAGATCTTCGATACCCTGACCCGAGTGTGCGGAAACCGGCACGAATTGCACGTCGCCACCCCAGTCTTCCGGGATCACGTCCATGCCCGATAGCTCGTTCTTGATGCGATCGGGATCCGCGCCTTCCTTGTCCATCTTGTTGATGGCCACGACCAGCGGAACGCCAGCGGAGCGAGCATGATCTACCGCTTCCTTGGTCTGCGGCATAACACCATCGTCGGCAGCCACGACCAGGATAACGATATCGGTACTTTGAGCACCTCGCGCACGCATCGCCGTGAAGGCGGCGTGACCCGGGGTATCCAGGAAGGTGATCATGCCGTGGTCGGTCTCGACATGGTAAGCGCCGATATGCTGGGTAATACCACCGGACTCACCGGCTGCCACCTTGGTACGGCGGATATAGTCCAGCAGCGACGTCTTACCGTGGTCAACGTGACCCATCACACTGATGACCGGTGCACGCTTGACCTTATCGCCCTCGAAGGAAATCCCGCTGAGCACCTCCTCCTCAAACGCATCTTCACTGGTCGTCTTGGGCTTGTGGCCCAATTCCTCGGTCACCAGCACGGCGGTTTCCTGATCCAGCGGCTGGTTGATCGTTGTCATAACGCCCATACCCATCAGCGTCTTGATAACGTCGGCGGCCTTGACCGCCATCCGCTGGGCCAGATCGCCCACGGTGATGGTTTCCGGAATCTCTACTTCGCGCACCATAGGCTTAGTCGGCCTTTCGAAAGCGTGTCTCTTCTGCTGCTTGGGTTTCTTTTTGGCCCGCAGCGGTTTGCGCAAGGTGGTTTCCTCTTCATCTTCGGAGAGGGCCACCGGCTCAACCGGGCGGTTACGCGGACCACGGTGGCCGGCCGACTTCTTCTTCGGCTTGCCATCCTCGATCTCATCCGAACGTTCGCGAACCTTTTCCTTTTTCTTCTTGGGCTTGCGATCCTTGGACTTGTCGTCTTCGGCCGGCGGAATCGGCATGTCTTCCGCTGCCAATTCCGGCTCTTCATCGTCTGCCGGCGCTTCCGCCGCAGGCTGTTCCGGCTCAGGCGCAGGCTCTTCAGCCGGTGCCGGCTCGGCTTTGGCCTCTTCAGGCGCGGGCACTTTCTCTTCCGGCGCCGTAGGCTGAGCTACTGCCGCCTCTACCGGTTCTTCCGGCGCAGCCTCTTCGACTACCGGGGTTTCTTCCGGCTCTGACTGCGGCGTTTCTGTCCGTTTGATGTAGGTCCGCTTCTTGCGGACTTCCACGTTGACCGTCTTCGATCGGCCGGCACCGCTGCCCGCCTTCAAGGTCGTCGTGGTCTTGCGCTTGAGCGTGATCTTGCGCGGTTCGCCATCGGATTCGCCGTGGTTCTTGCGCAGGAACGCCAGCAATTGCTGCTTTTCATCGCTGCTGACGGCATCATTCTCAGAACGGGCTTTCAGGCCAGCCTCTACGATCTGGCGAAGCAAGCGGTCCACGGGAGCGCCTACATCATCGGCCAGCTGTTTTACAGTTACTTCTGCCATCTGGTCCTCCTCTCCCGATTATTCCTGGTCCTGGAACCAGGGCGCACGTGCGGTCATGATCAACTGGCCCGCGCGCTCTTCATCCATATCTTCAATTTGCATCAGATCGTCGACGGACTGCTCCGCCAGGTCGTCCATGGTGCGTACACCCATGCCGGCCAGTTTGAAGGCCAGGGAACGATCCATCCCGTCCATTTCAAGCAGGTCCTGCGCGGGCTCGTTGCCTTCGAGAGCTTCCTCGCTGGCCAGAGCCTGGTTCAGCAGACGATCCTTTGCACGACGGCGCAACTCCGTCACCGTCTCTTCGTCGAATCCTTCAATGGCCAGCATCTCGTCCATCGGGACGTAGGCCACTTCCTCCAGGGAGGTAAAACCCTCCTCGATCAGGACACCGGCCAACTCCTCATCGACATCAAGATTCTCCGTGAAGTGAGTCAGCAGGCGGTTGTACTCCTGTTCCTGGCGCTCGCCGGCTTCTTCCTCGGTCATCACGTTCAACGTCCAACCCGTCAGGTCGCTGGCCAGGCGGACATTCTGGCCGTTACGACCAATGGCCTGAGCCAGGTTGTCTTCGGCGACAGCCACTTCCATGGTCTGGCGATCCTCATCCATCACGATGGATGCCACTTCTGCCGGGGCCATGGCGTTGATGACCAACTGCGCCGGGTTATCATCCCAGAGCACGATATCGACACGCTCGCCACCCAGCTCGTTGGATACTGCCTGGACCCGCGAACCACGCATACCGACACAGGCACCGACCGGATCGATCCGACGATCGTTGGTCTTCACCGCGATCTTGGCGCGGGAACCTGGATCACGGGCCGCACCGCGGATCTCTATCAGCTCTTCAGCAATTTCTGGCACTTCGATGCGGAACAGCTCGATCAGCATGGCCGGATTGGTACGACTCAGGATCAGTTGAGGCCCACGGTGATCGGTGCGGATTTCCAGCAGCAACGCCCGGACGCGGTCGCCCATGCGGAAGGTTTCACGCGGGATCAGTTGGTCACGGGGCAAAAGCGCTTCTGCGTTCGAGCCCAGATCAACAATAACGTTGTCCCGGGTCACCTTCTTGACGGTACCGGAGATTAATTCACCGACACGGTCACGGTAGCTGTCGACGATCTTCGTACGCTCGGCTTCACGAACTTTCTGGAAGATAATCTGTTTTGCGGCCTGGGCGCCGATGCGGCCGAAGGATACGGATTCGACCTTCTCTTCATGGACATCGCCCGGCTGGAGACTGGTATCGATTTCTTCCGCCTCCTGCATAGTAAGCTCGGTTCCCAGAGCCGGTACCGCTTCGTTATCGACCACTAGCCAGCGCCGGAAGGTTTCATAGTCGCCGGTCTTGCGATCGATCTGGACGCGGATATCCGCCTCCTCTTCCTCGTAACGCTTCTTGGCTGCTGTAGCCAGGGCAAGTTCGATGGCCTCGAAAATGACCTCTTTTTCCACGCCCTTCTCATTTGAGACGGCTTCAACTACCAGCAAGATCTCTTTACTCATCAGATTGCCCTGCCCTTAACCCTTAGACTTGCAGTCAAACGTGTTACTTGAAAACCGGAACTATATTGGCTTTTTCGATACTGTCGATGGGAAGCAGGTACTCATGGTCATCCACGATAACGATGACGTCACTTCCCTCGATGCCCTTAAGGAGGCCCTCGAACTTCCGGCGCCCTTCAAATGCCATGCGCAGGCGGATACGAACCCGATGGCCGGCCCAGGCCTGGTATTGATCGAGACGAAACAGGGGCCGATCCATGCCGGGGGATGATACTTCAAGCGTGTACTCGCTCTGGATTGGATCCTCTACATCGAGCACACCACTAATCTGCCGACTAACGGACTCGCAGTCCTCAACACTGATACCGTTCTCGGTATCTTCGATATAGACCCGAAGAATGGACTTGTGGCCCTGGGCATGAAATTCAATCCCCCAGCAGTCAAAACCCATGCCTTCGATAACCGGCATCAGGATGTTTTCGAGTTGCTTTACCTTGGCTGACAAATTATTGCCGTCTCCAATGCTTTGGGGCGTTATGCAAGACGCTCCCCTAGATTCCGCACAAACAAAACCGCAAGTCCTGTTTGAACGATAGATTCTGCACAAACAAAAAAAGGGCCTGTATTTCAGCCCTTTTTCATGCAATCGGGCCCTTGCGCCAGGCCCCTGAACCAAAAGGCCCCTGGTTGAGCGGGGCCTTCTGAAGTCGTTACGTGCCAGGAAACCCGAACTGCGAATCCCCTGCCGACAGACACCTGGCCTGTCTGAGTGGGCCCGGCCTTGACCGATACCCACCGCAATAATCGCCGGAGTATAAGGACGGCGACAAGACTGGTCAAGGACTGACCAAAAAAAACGGCTTGGTATTCCAAGCCGTTTCAATAATGGTGCCGAAGGCCGGACTCGAACCGGCACGGCTTACGCCACTACCCCCTCAAGATAGCGTGTCTACCAGTTCCACCACTTCGGCAACAACCTTACTCAAGCTCGGGAAGCGCATTACCATTCCCAGCCTCAGAATCTTCGTTCGCAGCGCCTTCCCCATTGGAAGAAGACTCTGCCGGCGTTTCCTGCTCCAGCGCTGGAGTTGACTCTTCAGCAGGAGCGTTTTCCTGCTGAACGGTTGGAATACCGGCTTCGCCGGCCACTTCCGCGCGCTGCTTGGCAAAAACCGCCAAGGTAAAACTTGTGACAAAAAACAGAACCGCAAGGAAGGTGGTCACACGCGTCAGGAAGCTGCCGCTACCCTGACTACCAAACACCGTTTGGGATGCTCCACCACCGAATGCCGCACCGGCATCCGCGCCTTTGCCCTGCTGAATCAGAACGAGACCCACCAGCGCCACCGCAATCACGACGTGCGCAACGACAACCAGTGTTTCCATCCAATCCATAACAAACTCTCTTAAACCGCCTCGCAGATGGCGAGGAAATCAGATGCTTTCAACGAAGCACCGCCGATCAGTCCGCCATCGATATCCGGCTGGGCGAACAACTCAGCCGCGTTATCCGGCTTAACACTGCCGCCGTATAGCAGACTTACCTCTTGCGCCGGAGCGCCCATATCCGCCAACACGCGGCGCATGGCCTGATGTACCGCTTGGGCGTC
Source organism: Marinobacter nanhaiticus D15-8W (assembly GCF_036511935.1). Classification (NCBI taxonomy): domain Bacteria; kingdom Pseudomonadati; phylum Pseudomonadota; class Gammaproteobacteria; order Pseudomonadales; family Marinobacteraceae; genus Marinobacter; species Marinobacter nanhaiticus. Next base: position 4,440,176 of record NZ_AP028878.1, read on the forward strand.
TTCTGCCGTTGCCGTTTTGCCTGTCCCTATAGCCCAGACGGGCTCATAGGCAATAACGATATGCTTCCAGCCACTACCGGAAACCGACTTCAAGGCTTCCTTCAACTGGGCGCTGACAACATCGACGGCCAGTCCTGCCTCTCGCTGCGCAAGCGTTTCGCCGACACATAGAATCAGATCCAGCTCTGCAGCAAGCCCCTGACTCACCTTATCAGCAATTACCGCGTCGGTTTCGCCAAACAATTCACGACGCTCGGAATGACCAACGATCGCAAACTGACAACCCACATCAGCAGCCATAGCAGCCGAGATTTCGCCGGTGTAGGCGCCCTGGCTCCAAGGCGCAATATCCTGCACCCCAACACCAGCCTCACTTCCGGCCAGCTGCCGCACCCGTGAGACGTAAAGCGCGGGAGGAATAATAACAACCTCCACACCATTATCAAGCGTCGCCAGCCCTTTACCAACCTCTCCGATCAAGGCCTTAGCCAAGTCGTTCGATCCATTCATCTTCCAGTTGGCAGCTACAATCTTACGTCGCATCAGCAGCCCTCTATTCAAGGGAGGGCGAACTATACAGTAGTCCGCAGACAGACACAACCTGATCAGGGCGCGGCATTCGATTGCTCAACACAACCAGCCAAATGGCCGCCGCCCTGAGCACGCCTCAGCCTGTCGGTGAGCTCTTCACCACCTCAGCAAGCTTTTCCGCCCAACGGCGCATTTCGGCCTCATCCTGGCCTTCGGTCATGACACGGATCAGTGGCTCGGTGCCAGAGGCACGCAGCAGCACCCTGCCGGTGGCACCCATTTCCTTCTCTGCCACAGCGACAGCCTCGGCGATATCCGGACGCGACAGCGGATCGAAACGCTCATCCACGCGCACGTTGATCAATACCTGGGGCAAGCGAGTCATTTCACGGCGCAGCTCGCTCACCGAGCGACCCGATGCCCAGGCCGCCAGTAGCACTTGCAACGCTGAGATAATGCCGTCTCCGGTCGAAGTGCAGTCACGCACCACCAGATGACCGGAACCCTCACCGCCGAGCTGCCAGCCATTGGCCACAAGACGCTCCATAACGTAACGGTCACCGACCTTGGCTCGCTCGAACGGAATTTTTTTCTCCTGCAAAGCCAACTCGACCCCAAGGTTGGTCATTAGGGTACCCACGACACCCCCCTTCAAACGCCCTTCGACTTCGCGCTGGGCCGCAATGATGAACATCAGCTCATCGCCGTCGACCACCGACCCATCGCTGTCGATCATAAGCACCCGGTCGCCGTCGCCGTCAAAGGCAATCCCCAGATCCACCTTGTCTTCAAGGACCTTGTTCCGCAATGCGTCCAGGTGCGTGGACCCCACATTCAGGTTGATGTTGAGACCATCCGGAGACGCACCCAGCACACTGATCTTTGCCCCCAGTTCGCGGAACACCTTGGGGGCGACATGGTAGGTAGCGCCATGGGCGCAATCCAGCACTATACGCATGCCTTCAAGCGTAAAGTGGTTAGGCACGGTACTCTTGCAGAACTCCACGTAGCGGCCCGGTGCGTCGTCGACGCGCGATGCCTTACCCAGCTCGCCCGGAGCACAGACCTCGATATCCCGCTCAAGCCAGGACTCGATTTCCGCCTCCACCTCGTCGTTCAACTTCGTTCCCTGGGGCGAAAAGAACTTGATGCCGTTGTCATAGTGCGGGTTGTGGGATGCACTGATAACGATTCCGGCCGAGGCCCGGAACGTACGGGTCAGGTAGGCTATCGCCGGTGTCGGCATGGGGCCGAGCAACGACACGTCCACACCCGCAGCTGACAACCCTGCTTCGAGAGCCGATTCGAACATGTAGCCTGACAGACGGGTATCCTTGCCGATGATCACCCGGTTGCGCTGCCCGTCACGCTTGAACACCTGGCCCGCAGCCCAGCCAAGCTTGAGCATGAAATCCGGTGTAATTGGAGCAGAACCCACACGCCCACGAATACCATCTGTCCCGAAATACTTGCGTTCACTCATTTATTGGCATCCTTCAGTGCAGATACCACCTTAATGGCATCTACGGTTTCCCTTACATCATGTACCCGAATTATCGCGGCACCTTTCATTGCCGCTATTGTCGCGACTGCCAGGCTTGCGGGCAACCGCTCGGAAACATCGCGCCCGGTAATCTGCCCCAACATCGACTTGCGCGACATCCCTACCAGCAAGGGATAACCCAAAGCACCCAACTGCTCAAGCGCTTCCAGAAGCAGCAGGTTGTGCTCCAGGTTCTTGCCGAAACCGAAGCCAGGATCGAGGATCAGCCTATCTTCGGCGATCCCGGCATCCTTGGCCGCAGCCACACGATCCATCAGGAATGCCGTTACCTCAGCATTCACGTTGTCGTAATGTGGATCCTGCTGCATCGTCCCCGGCTCGCCCTGCATGTGCATTACGCAGATCGGAATTGCTGCCGCCGCCGCAGCCTCCAGAGCCCCCTGGCGCTGGAGCGCGCGAATATCGTTGATCAGGCCGGCTCCAAGGGTCGCACTTTGGGCAATGACTTCCGGCGTACCGGTATCGACGGAAATGGCGACGTCGAGTCGCTGATGGATCGCCTCCACGACCGGACATACGCGATCGAGCTCTTCCTGCACGGACACATCCGCCGCGCCTGGCCGCGTCGACTCCCCGCCCACATCGATAAAGCTCGCGCCCTCACGAACCATCCTTTCGGCCTGAGCCAGCGCCGTATCGAGGCGATTGAATCGCCCTCCATCGGAAAAGGAGTCCGGCGTCACATTCAGAACCCCCATGACCTGGGGCCGAGACAGATCGATCAAACGGCCGGCAAAATTCATCTTCACTTCGTCTACCCCCGATCCGTGTTTAAAAGCTACGAGACGTCGCTTTCCCAAACAAAAACGCCGTCCCGTAGGACGGCGTCTTACCTGATGAATCAGGTTACGCGTCAGGCTTTCAAGCGAATGCCAAACCGTTAGTGCTCGCCGGCAGGACCGCCGATACCTTCGCCAGGACGACGACCACCGTCAGAATCGCCCGCAGGCCGCGGTGCCGACTCCGGCTCATCGCTGGGTGCGTTGCCGCCCGCACTTGGGCCGTTCCAGCCTTGAGGCGGACGCGGTGTCTTGCCTGCCATAATGTCATCGATCTGGTAACGGTCGATGGTTTCGTAGCGCATCAGCGCGTCGGCCATCATCTCAAGCTTGTCACGATTTTCCACCAGTAGGCGACGTGCGGTTTCATAGCAGTCGTCGATGATCGAACGCACTTCCTCGTCGATACGCTGTGCCGTTTCAGGCGAGTAGACCGTATGACTCTGCCCGGCAGAGCGACCCAGGAAGGGTTCCTCGCTATCGGTATCGTACTGCAGAGGACCCAGCTTTTCGGAAAGCCCCCAACGGGTCACCATGTTACGCGCAATACTGGTAGCACGCTCGATATCGTTGGATGCACCGGTCGTGACACCCTCAAAGCCAAGAGTCAACTCTTCAGCAATACGGCCACCAAACAGGCTACAAATAGAACTGATCAGGTAGCGCTTGGAGTGGCTGTACTTATCTTCCTCGGGCAGGAACATGGTGACACCCAACGCCCGCCCACGGGGAATGATACTGACCTTGTACACCGGATCATGCTCCGGGACGAGACGCCCAATGATGGCGTGACCGGATTCGTGGTACGCGGTATTGAGCTTCTCTTTCTCGTTCATGACCATGGACTTGCGCTCAGCGCCCATCATGATCTTGTCCTTGGCGAGCTCAAGCTCTTCCATGGACACCAGTCGCTGGTTACGGCGCGCCGCAAACAGGGCCGCCTCGTTCACCAGGTTGGCCAGGTCCGCGCCGGAGAAACCCGGGGTTCCGCGGGCAACCAGCTTGGGATCCACCCCGTCGGCCAAGGGCACTTTCTTGAGATGGACCTTCAGGATCTGCTCACGACCGATAATGTCCGGCAGGTTGACCACGACCTGACGGTCAAAGCGACCGGGACGGAGCAACGCAGGATCCAAAACATCCGGACGGTTCGTCGCGGCGATAACGATAACGCCTTCATTACCTTCAAAGCCGTCCATTTCAACCAGCAACTGGTTCAGGGTCTGCTCACGCTCGTCGTGACCACCACCCAGGCCGGCACCACGATGGCGACCTACCGCATCGATCTCGTCGATAAAGATGATGCAAGGACTCTGCTTCTTGGCTTGCTCAAACATGTCGCGGACACGGGACGCACCCACACCCACGAACATTTCCACAAAATCGGAACCGGAGATGGAGAAGAACGGCACTTTCGCTTCGCCGGCAATCGCCTTGGCAAGGAGCGTCTTACCGGTACCCGGAGGACCGACCATCAACACCCCGCGCGGAATGCGACCGCCCAGGCGCTGGAACTTGCTCGGATCCCGCAGGAAGTCCACCAGCTCCTTCACGTCCTCCTTCGCCTCATCAACACCGGCAACGTCGGAGAACGTTGTCTTGATTTGATCCTCGCTCATCAGGCGAGCCTTGCTCTTGCCGAACGACATGGGGCCTTTGCCGCCACCGCCGCCCTGCATCTGTCGCATGAAGAAAACGAAGAGCGCGATGATGATCAGGATCGGGAACGAGGCCACCAGCAGCTGGGTCCAGATACTCTGGCGATCCGGCTCCTTACCAACGATTTCAACGTTGTTGGCCAGCAGATCATCCATCAGCTTGTTGTCCGGTACCTGCGGACGGATGGTCTCGAAACGGGTGTTGTCTTCACGCACCCCCTGAATTTCAAGCCCATCGATCGTGACCTGCTTGATTTGCCCCTGCTGCACCATTTGCACAAACTGGGAATAATTAACTTGCTGCCCCGTCGTCGTCGGCGAGAAGTTTTGAAAAACCATCAGCAAGACGGCTGCTATGATCAGCCAGAGAACCAGATTTTTAGCCATATCGTTCAAGGATCATCACCTGTGAATGTAAGGGTCACACGCCCGGCGCCACCCCGAAGAAGGTGCCCGGACTCCACCGGAACATCCCCTTTTTTACCAACCTTACATCAATTGTACGCTCGACCACTAGCAATGGAGCAGTGTGGTTGATACGCAGTCAGCGACTTGCCAGCCTTGGCGTCAACTTCCGACTTTCACGCCTGTTCGCCCTTAAAGCCCCGGCAAACTTGGTAAACTTCCCGGGACCTGGAGCGGGACGCCCCTGGCTTACGGCTCGCCACTGAACGAAAATTCATCTTCATATCCTGCAAAAGGGCATCAAAACCCTCGCCCTGAAACACCTTGGCGACGAACACGCCTTCCGGTTTCAGGACCTGCTTGGCCATATCCAGGGCCAACTCCACCAGGTCCATAGCCTTCGGGATATCGACCGCCGGCATACCACTCATATTGGGGGCCATATCGGAGATTACAACGTCGGCACGCTCATCCCCGAGCACCTCAAGCAAGGCATCGAGTACAGACTGCTCGGTAAAATCCCCCTGAACGAAGTCCACACCGGCGATCGGGTTCATATCCAGGATATCGCTCGCGACTACCCGACCCTTGTGCCCGACGCGATCCATGGCCACTTGGGACCAGCCGCCTGGCGCGGCGCCCAGATCGACCACCGTCTGACCAGCCCGGAAGAAGCGATCCTTGTCATCCAGCTCGATCAGTTTGTAGCTGGCCCTGGAACGATAACCCTCAACCTGGGAACGTTTGACATACTCATCGTCGAAATGTTCTTTCAACCAGCGTTTACTGGACTTGGAGCGCGCCAAAATTTTCCTCCCCGGGAGTAGCAACGCTGCGCGAACCGTGCGAATCATGCACCGGCGCTGCCTGATGATACGTACTGACTGCAATTCAACGGGCGCCGGGCAACTGCTACAATTCGCCGATAATACGGATTAGCTGCAGATTATACGGGATAGCCCCGTGCCCTGCCGCCCGAGAATTTTAAATTGCATCCATAAAGAGACTGAATTATGAGCCTGTCGCCGGAACAGCGCCGGGAGTACCGCGCTATTGCCCACCATCTCAAGCCGGTCGTCATCATCGGCGACAAAGGCCTGAGCGAAGGCCTGCAGCAGGAACTGGACCGAGCCCTGAACGACCATGAACTCATCAAGGTCAAGGTTGCCAGTCCGGATCGCGAAGAACGCCGCGAAGCCATCGAAGCGCTGTGTGCGGAATCCGGCGCAGAGCTGGTACAAATGATCGGCAAGGTAGCCATCATCCTGCGCCGCGCTAAAGAACCTAACCCCAAACTGTCCAACCTGCAGCGCCACAAAAACTGAAGCTCCAGTCCCGAGCAAAGTTTTAAGGCGCCCATAAACAAGAAAGCCGGCTTCCGCCGGCTTTCTTGCGTTTGGCGGAGACGTCAGAGGTGTTCGACAGCCTCGATTTCGTACTCGACCGTCCCCGACGGTACACGTACGGCCACGACATCGCCTTCGCTTTTGCCGATCAGGGCCCGGGCAATGGGCGACGTGACGGACAACTTGCCCGCCTTCACATCCGCCTCGTCCTCACCGCAAATCTGGTAGCTAACCTGCTCATCGGTATCGACATTGATCAGCTTGACCGTCACACCAAAGATCACCTTGCCCGTGTTTTCCATCTTGGTCACATCGATGATCTGGGCGGCAGACAGTTTGCCCTCGATTTCCTGAATCCGGCCTTCGATGAAGCTCTGCTGTTCACGCGCTGCGTGATATTCCGCATTCTCTTTCAGGTCGCCATGTTCGCGGGCTTCCGCAATGGCCTCGATAACCCGGGGACGGTCTTCGCTCTTGAGCTTCTTCAGCTCCTCGCGCAGACGCGCCTCGCCGTTGATTGTCATCGGCACTCGATTGTTCATAGCGTTCAAATTCCTGCGTGTAAGTCCTGGAGCCGGCGCACGGTCCGCTCCGGTCCAAATTTAATGGCACGACAAAAGGCTTCGCCACCGGCCAGCGTGGTGGTGTATGTCACTTTATGCTGCAAGGCGGACTGGCGAATCTGGGCCGAGTCGGAAATCGCCTTGCGCCCTTCTGTCGTGTTGATAATCAGCTGGATCTGGCCGTTCTTGATGGCATCCACAATATGCGGGCGACCCTCGCGCACCTTGTTGACCCGCTCAACGTCGATGCCCGCTTCACGCAATGCCTGCGCAGTACCGGTGGTAGCCACCACACGGAATCCGGCATCAATCAGGTCGTGCGCCACCTTGATAGCGCCACCCTTGTCCACATCCCGCACGGAGATGAAGGCGGTGCCTTTTTCCGGCAATCGTTCGCCGGACGCCAGCGCGGCTTTGGCGAAGGCCTCATCGAAGCTGTCCCCAAGCCCCATAACCTCCCCTGTAGACTTCATTTCTGGTCCAAGGATGGGATCGACGGCAGGGAACTTGTTAAACGGGAAGACGGACTCCTTCACCGCATAATACTTCGGCACCACCTCATCCGTGAAGTTCTGTTCCGCGAGGGAACGCCCCGCCATGCAGCGCGCTGCCACCTTCGCGAGGGAAACACCGATCGCCTTGGATACGAAAGGCACGGTCCGCGATGCCCGCGGATTCACCTCGATCACGTAGATGGTATCGTCCTGCCAGGCAAGCTGGACATTCATCAGACCAACCACTTCCAGCTCGATCGCCATGCGGCGCACGGTCTCGCGCATCTCGTCCTGAACCGCCTTGGGCAAGGTGTAGGGCGGCAACGAGCAGGCAGAGTCGCCAGAGTGCACGCCAGCCTGCTCGATATGCTGCATGATACCGCCGATCACCACGTCCTTGCCGTCGCTGACCGCATCGATATCCACCTCAATAGCGGCATTGAGGAAGTGATCGAGCAATACCGGGCTATCGTTGGAGACCAGGACAGCGTTACGCATGTAGCGCACCAGCTCCACCTCGTCATAGACGATTTCCATCGCCCGGCCACCCAATACGTAGGATGGGCGTACAACCAGCGGATAGCCGATTTCCCGCGCCGCCATCACGCCCTCTTCGTGACTGCGAACAGTTGCATTGTCCGGCTGGCGCAGGTTCAGGCGGTTGATCATCTGCTGGAAGCGCTCACGGTCTTCGGCACGATCGATCGCATCCGGCGTCGTTCCGATAATGGGCACACCCGCCGCCTCAAGGCCGCGCGCCAACTTCAGCGGCGTCTGGCCGCCGAACTGGACGATCACGCCCTTGGGCTTTTCGATATTCACGATCTCAAGCACGTCTTCGAGGGTAATCGGCTCGAAGTAGAGGCGGTCGGACGTGTCGTAGTCCGTCGATACCGTCTCCGGGTTGCAGTTGATCATGATGGTCTCGTAACCGTCCTCGCGCATGGCGAGGGCAGCGTGGACGCAGCAGTAATCGAACTCGATGCCCTGCCCGATCCGGTTGGGGCCACCACCGATCACGACGATCTTGTCGCGATCGGAAACGTCCGCCTCACACTCTTCCTCGTAGGTGGAATACATGTAGGCCGTATCGGATGCGAACTCCGCGGCACAGGTATCGACGCGCTTGTAGACCGGCCGGATATCCAGGTCATGACGATGCTTGCGCAAGCTCGCTTCGGAGATACTCAGCAGCTTGGCCAGGCGCGCATCGGAGAAGCCCTTACGCTTGAGACGGAACAGGGTCGCGTGATCGATGTCCGTCTTGCCGGCGGTCTTGAGCGCAGCCTCTTCCTTGATCAGGTCCTCGATCTGCACCAGGTACCAGGGATCGACATGGGTATGACGATAGACTTCGTCCACGGTCATACCCGCCCGGAAGGCGTCGCCGATATACCAGATGCGGCTGGCGCCCGGCACGTTCATCTCCTGGATCAGCGTTTCGCGGCCGTCCTGGGTATTGACGTCAACCATCTCTTCGAAGCCTTCGGAGCCTACTTCCAGGCCGCGCAGGGCCTTCTGCATGGACTCCTGGAAGGTACGACCGATTGCCATGACCTCACCCACGGACTTCATCTGGGTGGTCAGGCGCGCGTCCGCCTGCGGGAATTTCTCGAAGGTAAACCGGGGAATCTTGGTAACGACGTAGTCGATGCTCGGCTCGAACGACGCCGGCGTAATGCCGCCGGTGATGTCGTTGCGCAGCTCATCCAGCGTATAGCCAACAGCCAGCTTGGCCGCGACCTTGGCAATCGGGAAGCCGGTCGCCTTGGAGGCCAGTGCCGAGGAGCGGGAGACCCGCGGGTTCATCTCGATGACGACCATGCGGCCGGTTTCCGGATGAATACCGAACTGCACGTTGGAGCCGCCGGTTTCCACGCCAATCTCACGCAGGACCGCCAGGGAGGCGTTCCGCATGATCTGGTATTCCTTGTCGGTCAGCGTCTGCGCCGGCGCGACGGTGATGGAATCGCCGGTATGGACGCCCATGGCGTCGAAGTTCTCAATGGCACAAACGATGATGCAGTTGTCCGCCTTGTCGCGGACCACTTCCATCTCGTATTCCTTCCAGCCGATCAGCGATTCATCGATCAGCAATTCGTTGGTCGGTGACAGGTCCAGACCGCGCTCGCAGATTTCCTCGAACTCTTCGCGGTTATAGGCAATACCGCCGCCGGAACCGCCCATGGTGAAGGAAGGACGAATGATGCAGGGGAAACCGATGCTGTCGAGTACTTGCAGTGCCTCTTCCATTGAGTGGGCCATGGAGGCGCGCGGTGTCTCGAGGCCGATGGCCTTCATCGCTTTGTCGAAGCGATCACGGTCTTCGGCCTTGTCGATCGTGTCGGCGTTGGCACCGATCATTTCCACGCCGAACTCATTCAGAACACCGTGCTTTTCCAGATCCAGGGCGCAGTTCAGGGCCGTCTGGCCGCCCATGGTCGGCAGAAGCGCATCGGGACGCTCCTTTTCGATGATCTTGGAGACCGTTTTCCAGGTGATCGGCTCGATATACGTGGCATCGGCCATGGCCGGATCGGTCATGATCGTCGCCGGATTGGAGTTCACCAGGATCACCCGATAACCCTCTTCACGCAGCGCCTTGCAGGCCTGGGCCCCGGAGTAGTCGAATTCACACGCCTGCCCGATCACGATGGGGCCGGCGCCCAGGATCAGGATACTCTTGATATCAGTACGTTTTGGCATTTCGTCGTAAACCTGTCAGCAGCTTAAATCAGTCTTCAGCGCGTGCCGCGTCGGCGCGGCGGTCCTGGGCCCTCAGGCCGTCTTCGAGGCTGCCCCTTCATCCATCAGGCGGATAAAGGTATCGAACAGCGGCGCCACGTCGTGAGGACCCGGACTGGCTTCCGGATGGCCCTGGAAGCTGAATGCCGGTCGGTCTTTCCGGCGGACCCCCTGGAGAGTGCCGTCAAACAGGGATTTGTGGGTGGCGATCAGGTTTTCTGGCAGGCTGGACTCATCCACCGCGAAACCATGGTTCTGGCTGGTGATCATTACCGTGCCGTCTTCAAGATCCTGCACCGGGTGGTTGGCGCCGTGGTGCCCGTGCCCCATCTTATGGGTCTTGGCGCCACTGGCGAGCGCCAGCAACTGGTGACCGAGACAGATGCCGAACACCGGCACGTCGGTCTCGAGGATTTCGCCGATGGCCTTGATGGCATAGTCACAAGGCTCCGGATCGCCCGGACCATTGGACAGGAAAACCCCATCCGGATTCATCGCCAGCACCTCAGAGGCCGGGGTCTGCGGCGGCACAACGGTGATGTCGCAGCCACGGGAGGCCAGCATGCGCAGGATGTTGAACTTGATGCCGTAGTCGTAGGCGACAACGCGATACTTGGGCGCCGCCTGCTCGCCGTAACCTTCCGCCAGGGACCACGCAGTCTGGCTCCATTTGTAGCTGGTCTGGCTACCGGTCTCCCTGGCCAGGTCCATTCCCTTGAGCCCCGGGAAGGCCCGCGCCAGCTCCAGCGCCCGCTCTTCGGTCGCATCCGCGCCCGCTACGATGGCGCCGTTCTGGGAGCCTTTATCCCGCAGGATACGGGTGAGACGTCGGGTATCGATATCGGCAATTCCCACCACGTTGTTATCACGCAGGTAGACATCCAGCGGCCGCGACTGACGCCAGCTGCTGGCCAGCAAAGGCAGATCGCGGATAATCAGACCGGCGGCCTGGATACGATCGGACTCGACGTCCTCTTCATTGACACCGGTGTTGCCGATATGGGGATAGGTCAGCGTGACGATCTGGCGGGCATAGGATGGGTCGGTCAGGATTTCCTGGTAGCCGGTCATCGCGGTATTGAACACGACCTCGCCACTGGTTTCGCCGTCGGCGCCGATGGCGACCCCTTTGAACAGGCTACCGTCTGCGAGTGCAAGGATTGCGGGTGTACTCAAGGCTTGTATCCTCATCGAGTGGCGTATCGTTAGTTCCGAATCGGGCCTCTCCTGCCCCCACGGTCATTGACCCACGGGAACAGGTAACCCCAACGTCACGAACAGGATGGAACCTCTGATTCAGTCTATTGACCTTTCTGCAAGCCTCAATCCCAACTTCCAGGGTGAGCCGGAATTATCGCAGACTGAATCAGAGGTTCCCTAAGCGCAAATTCAGGTCGCAAAAAAGCGAGAGGGAGATTGTTACTCCGTCCCGCTTTTTTGATACTTAGCTTCGAACACTAAGTCATTTTCAAACTACGCTTGGTGCAGTTAAACCGCCTTATTGTAAAAAATTCGACCTATTCTGTCCACGACAAAAGCCGCCGAAGTGGCGGCATACGTGCTACCCCCGAGAACTCAGCTCTCCTGCTTGAGATTCAACACGTCCTGCATGTCGTAGAGACCTGCCGGCTTGTCCGCAAGCCAGAGTGCTGCACGCATGGCACCCTTGGCAAACGTCATACGACTGCTCGCCTTGTGCGTGATTTCCACGCGTTCGCCGATACCGGCAAACAGGACGGTATGATCACCCACCACATCGCCGCCCCGAATCGTCTCAAAACCAATCTCGGTGCGGGAGCGCTCACCGACAAAACCCTCACGGCCATAAACGGCGCATTCCTGCAGGTTGCGTCCCAGCGCGCCAGCCACCACTTCACCCATGCGCACCGCTGTGCCGGAGGGCGAGTCCTTCTTATGCCGATGATGGGCCTCGATGATCTCGACATCATAATCATCGCCCAACGCCTGGGCAGCGGTACGCAACAGGTTCAGAACCACATTTACGCCCACACTCATGTTGGGTGCGAACATGATGGGGACATCTTCGGCAGCCTGGCTTAACTCATTTTTTTCGGCCTCGTTCATGCCAGTGGTGCCGACCACCATTCTCTTGCCGTGCTCCCTACAAAACCGGGCGTTCTTCAGGGTCAGATCCGGGAAGGTGAAATCGACCAACACATCGAAATCGCCCTTGGCCTTTTCCAAGCCGTCGATCATAAGGACACCGGACTTGCCGACACCGCTCATTTCGCCGGCATCGACCCCGACCAGACTGCTGCCAGGCTCGACAATCGCCGCCCCCAACTCAAGACCGTCGGCCTCAGATACAGCCTCGATCAATACTTTGCCCATACGCCCGGCAGCGCCCATGATCGCTATTTTCATGGTGACCATCCTTCTGGTGACCCTTTTAAATTACTGTTCTGACTTGGTTGCCGTCCCGATACCGCAATGACATGCCACACGACCACATTGCCGCCGGCCACCGCTGACAGACCTCAGAACTTCATCTCGTCAAAGAAGCTTTTCACACCTTCGAACCAGGAGGTCTTACGGGGCGCATGGTTGTTGCCATTCTGACCATCGAGCGTCTTCTGGAATTCTTCCAGCAACTCTTTCTGCCGCTTGGTCAGGTTCACCGGCGTCTCTACGATAACCCTGCACAGCAGATCGCCGGATGGACCGCCGCGCACTGGCGTGACCCCCTTGTTCCGTAATCGGAACAGCTTGCCGGTCTGGGTTTCCGCCGGAATCTTCAGCTTGACGCGACCATCCAGCGTCGGCACCTCGAGCTCCCCGCCCAGCGTCGCATCAACGATGCTGATCGGCACTTCGCAGTACAGGTTACGGCCATCGCGGGTAAAGATGGAGTGCTCTTTAACTGCAACCTGGACATACAGGTCCCCAGCCGGGCCGCCATCCATTCCCATTTCGCCTTCACCAGACAGACGAATGCGGTCGCCGGTATCGACACCGGGCGGCACTTTGACAGAGAGCGTCTTGGGCTGCTCGACACGGCCCGCGCCATGACACTTCTTGCAGGGGTTCTTGATGACCTTGCCAGAACCACGACAGGTCGGGCAGGTCTGCTGCACGGCAAAGAAACCCTGCTGCATACGGACCTGCCCCATACCGGCACAGGTTCCGCACGTTTCCGCCTTGCTACCCTTTTCGGCGCCGGAACCATGGCAGAGGTCACACTCGACATGGCCGGGCACCTTGATCTGCACCGTCGTGCCCTTGACCGCTTCTTCAAGGTCCAGCTCGAGAGTGTAACGCAGGTCGGCACCGCGGTTGCTACGACCACGGCCACCACCAAAAATATCGCCAAAAACGTCGCCGAAGATATCAGAGAAGCTGGCACCGCCTCCGCCGAAGCCACCCGCGCCGGCCTGACCGTCCACGCCGGCATGGCCGAACTGGTCATAGGCGCTGCGCTTGCTCGCGTCAGCCAGGATCTCGTAGGCTTCACTGGCTTCCTTGAACTTGTTTTCAGCTTCCTTGTCATCCGGATTACGGTCCGGGTGATACTTCATCGCGAGCTTGCGATACGCGCGCTTTATTTCTTTCTCATCCGCGTCCTGCGAGACGCCGAGAACCTCGTAATAGTCGCGTTTGGCCATGTTCTGATACCCATTTCAGGCTCCACTTGCAGAGGAGCCTTGTGACAGCTTTACAACCGCGCCCGCCCGCTTCGGCGGCCGCAATTTATGATTCCATCAAACGCGCAAAACGCGGGAAGCTGGCTCCCCGCGTTTTGCGTACTTTCAAGAAGACCTCGCGCTTACCGCTTGTCTTCGTCTTTCACTTCTTCGAACTCAGCATCGACAGCGTCGTCGCTGCTGGACTTGGCGCTTTCTTCGCCTTCAGCCTGGGCTCCCGCCTGCTCGGCCTGATCGGCGTACATCTTCTGCGCCAGCTCGGAAGACGCTTCGGTCAGCTTCTGGGTCTTCGCTTCGATGTCGTCCTTATCGTCGCCTTTCAGCGCTTCTTCTAGCTCGCTGATGGAGGCTTCGATGGACTCCTTCTCCTGCTCCGACACCTTGTCGCCGGCCTCGGATAGGGTCTTGCGCACGGCGTGAACCATACCATCGCCCTGGTTACGTGCCTGGACCAGCTCCTCGAACTTGCGATCGTCCTCGGCATTGGCCTCGGCGTCCGCGACCATCTTCTCGATCTCGTCCTCGTTCAGACCGGACGAGGCCTTGATCACGATGGACTGCTCCTTACCGGTTGCCTTGTCCTTCGCAGACACATTCAGGATACCGTTGGCGTCGATATCGAAGGTGACCTCGATCTGAGGTACACCACGCGGCGCCGGCGGGATATCCGCCAGGTCGAAGCGACCCAGGGACTTGTTTTGGCTTGCTTGCTTACGCTCACCCTGGACCACATGGATGGTTACCGCAGTCTGGTTGTCATCGGCGGTCGAGAAGGTCTGCGACTTCTTGGTCGGAATCGTCGTGTTCTTCTCGATCAGCGCCGTGGACACGCCGCCCATGGTTTCGATACCCAGGGTCAGCGGAGTGACGTCCAGCAGAAGCACGTCTTTCACATCGCCTGACAGGACCGCCGCCTGAATCGCCGCACCCATGGCAACCGCTTCGTCCGGGTTCACGTCCTTACGCGCTTCCTTACCGAAGAAGTTCTTAACCTTTTCCTGGACCTGCGGCATACGGGTCTGACCACCGACCAGGATAACCTCGTCGATTTCGCTGCTGTCGACACCGGAATCTGCCAGCGCGATCTTGCACGGCTCAAGACTGCGGTCGACCAGGTCTTCAACCAGCGCTTCCAGCTTGGCGCGGGTCAGCTTGACGTTCATGTGCTTCGGACCACTCTGGTCCGCCGTGATGTACGGCAGGTTCACATCAGTCTGCTGGCTGCTGGACAGCTCGATCTTCGCCTTCTCGGCAGCTTCCTTCAGGCGTTGCATCGCCAGGGAATCGCCGCGCAGGTCGATACCGCTGTCTTTCTTGAACTGGTCCGCCAGGTACTCGATGATCTTCATGTCGAAGTCTTCACCACCGAGGAAGGTGTCGCCGTTGGTGGCCAGCACTTCAAACTGATGCTCACCGTCAACGTCGGCAATCTCGATGATCGAGATATCGAAGGTACCGCCACCCAGGTCATAAACGGCTACCTTGCGGTCACCGCTCTTCTTGTCCAGGCCATAGGCCAGGGCCGCAGCCGTCGGCTCGTTGATGATGCGCTTCACCTCGAGACCGGCAATCTTGCCGGCGTCCTTCGTCGCCTGACGCTGGCTGTCGTTGAAATAGGCCGGAACGGTGATGACCGCTTCGGTCACCTTTTCGCCGAGATAGTCTTCGGCGGTCTTCTTCATCTTCTTCAGCACTTCCGCAGAGACTTGCGGCGGCGCCATCTTCTTGCCTTTTACTTCAACCCAGGCGTCGCCGTTGTCCGCGTTAGTGATCTTGTAAGGCACCATCTTGATGTCTTTCTGCACGACGCTATCTTCGAAGCGACGACCAATCAGACGCTTGATGGCATAAAGGGTATTGTTCGGGTTGGTCACCGCCTGACGCTTGGCAGATTGACCGACCAGCGTTTCACCCTCTTCGGTGTACGCAATGATGGACGGCGTAGTGCGATCGCCTTCCGCGTTCTCAATCACCTTGACCTTGTCGCCATCCATGATGGCTACACACGAGTTGGTGGTCCCCAGGTCGATACCAATAATCTTGCTCATTGAATGACTCCAGTTCCTTTAGCTGCTGATCTGCTTCGCTTGCAAATAAATTCTTGGTTTGGCTCGGTTTGCTTACCGTTTACAGCCTATATTGGCTCGGTCCGTTCGTTTTCAAGCCTGTTCGTCAATTTTTGCGGTGTCGTCCGGACGGGCAACCACAACCATGGCCGGGCGCACCAGGCGCTCGTTGAGGGTGTAGCCCTTCTGGATGCATGCAACGACACTGTTCGGCTCCGCATCCGGCGCCGGCACCATCGACATCGCTTCGTGAAGCTGCGGGTCGAACGGCTCGCCCACAGGATAGACCGGCTTCACGTTGAACTTCTCGAGACTGTTCATGAACAGACTGAGAGTCATCTCCGCACCTTCCCGGATCGAGGCGACGACTTCATCGGACGAGGCCTTGCCCTCGGTGCTCTCAACCGCCTTCTCCAGGCTGTCCGCCACCGGCAGGAGCTCCTTGACGAATTTCTCCAGGGCGAACTTGCGCGCCTTTTCGACATCGATTTCCGCCCGGCGACGTACGTTTTGCATTTCCGCCTGGGTGCGCAGGACGAGCTCCTTCTGCTCCGCCACTTGAGCTTGAAGCGCTTCCAGCTCGCTCATCTCCTGGCCCTGCCCGCTGCCTTCCGGCCGCTCGGCTTTTTCCTGATCGGCGCCAGCCTGTTCCGAACGCTCCTGATCGGAGCCAGCCTCGTCGGCCTCTGCCTTCGCCTTCTGCTCGCCGGAGCTGCGCCCACTACGAGCCGGATCCAGCGCGTCCTCGGGAACCGCCTTCAAATCGTCCTCGGGATGGTCTTTGCGGGTGTCTTCTGCGCTCATCAGTCACTCCTGATCAATCATCTCTGACGGGCGAAACCGCCCTCGTCCAATAGCTTGCCAGCGATATGGGGACCATCGGCCAGGCTTTCAACCGTTGCCATTCGATTACTGTGCGCATATCCCGGTTTTCCTGCAGAGGAAAACCTTGCACACAGGAAAATCACTGTATATATTCACAGCTACTGTATATCTGAACAGTCGATTACTCATACCGACTTGTTAATGCAACCTTGAACAACGGAAGCCAGGAAAACCGGAGTCCACCATGCTGAATCAACTGATCGTCGCCAACTACGCCATTGCCGAGCGCGTCGAACTGCAATTCCGCCAGGGCATGACGACCCTGACCGGGGAGACCGGTGCCGGCAAATCCATTGTTCTTGATGCCTTGGGGCTGGTTCTTGGTGGCCGAGCTGATGCGGGCGCCGTCCGCCATGGCGCCAAGCGCGCTGATATAACCGCCAGCTTCGATGTCAGCCGGATTCCGGAAGCCAGCCAATGGCTGGAAGCGCACGATCTCGACGACGAAAACGACTGCATCCTGCGCCGCGTGATCAGCAAGGACGGTCGCTCCCGGGCCTACATCAACGGCCAGCCCTGCCCGCTGACCGACCTGCGCGAACTGGGCGGCATGCTGATGGACATCCATAGTCAGCACCAGCATCAATCGCTCTTGCAGAAAGACACGCATCGAAAACTACTGGATGAATTCGCCGGCGCCGAGAAGCTGGCCGAAGAAACGCGCGCCGCCTGGAAGCATTGGCATAAGACCCGCCAGCGACTGAACGAGTTGCAATCCAACAAAGACGAGAATGATGCGCGCCTGCAGTTGCTGCGCTATCAGGTAGAAGAGCTGGATCGCCTGGCCCTGGGCGAAAACGAACTCGCCGAGCTTGAAAACGAACAGGCCCAGCTGGGCCATGCCGAAGCAGTGCTGCGCAACTGCCATCAGGCATCGTTGCTATGCAGCGAGGACGAACCCAGCGCTGCCCAACTGGTGCAGCAGGCTCTACAACAATTGGAGCAACTGCCGGTAGAGCTTCCGCAGCTGGCTGACACCCTACAAATGCTTAACGAAGCGCAAATCCAGCTCAACGAGGCCGGGAACAACCTGCGTCATTTCGTGGAAGACTACGAAGCGGATCCGGCCCGGCTGGAAGAAGTGGAAACCCGCCTGAGCACCCTCTATGAACTGGCCCGCAAACACCGCGTCGCCCCCGAAACGTTGGGCGAGCTGCACGCCCAACTACAATCCGAACTGGATGAATTGGATGGCGGTGAAGGCAGCCTGGAAAAACTGGAAGCGGATGTGGAAGCCTTGCGCGGTGACTGGCAAACCAAGGCAGACGCGCTAACCGCCAAAAGGGAGAAGGCCGCCGTCGAACTCGACGGCCGTATCGCCGAGGAGTTGGCCGAACTGAGCATGCCGTCGGTGCAATTCGTAACCCGCCTCGCCCGCCAGGAGAAAGCCGATCCGGCACCGCTGGGCAATGAGGAAATCGAGTTCCTGATCAGCGCGAACCCGGGTCAACCTGCCCGTTCACTAAGCAAGGTCGCCTCCGGTGGTGAGTTGTCACGTATCAGCCTGGCTATCCAGGTGGTTGTGGCACAAACCTCGACCATCCCCACCCTGGTTTTCGACGAGGTGGACGTGGGTATCGGCGGCGGCACGGCCGAAGTGGTTGGTCGACTCCTCCGACAGCTTGGCCAGAATGGCCAGGTGCTCTGCGTAACGCATTTACCGCAGGTCGCCGCACAGGCACACCAGCACCTGTTCGTCAGCAAGTTCAGCGAACAGGATGCCACCTTCTCGCGCATCGAAACTCTCAACGACGATGGCCGTATACGCGAAGTTGCCCGGATGCTGGGCGGCGTGGATATGACGGAGCAGACCCTGGCCCATGCCCAGGAAATGTTCCAGAAGGGGCAGGCAACCCACCATTGATTGCTGTGGCGGCAGCTCATACCGCTGGAACCATACATTTCCCCCACGCTCAACCCCGAGCGTTTTCTGAGGCAGGTTTTTCCTGCCTCTTTTTTTGTTTTTGACGGCCGCTCAGCAAGCAATCCGCATTTCGCGAGATGCGCGCAACATGCCTACAGAAAGCACACTATTGGTGTCGACGTTGAACGGCGGCGGACCCGCAAAGCAGAGGGGCGCCCGATAGGGCGACGACTGAAGGCAAGCATTTACGGGAATTGAAACGTAAAATGCCCATAGAGCCTCAGGGCTCCATGGGCATTCCAAAATCAGCGAGCGGACACTCAGCGCTTCTTCATCGGCCTCACGTAGAGGATCAGGCTGTGATCGACAATCTCGTAGCCATGCTCTTCGGCAATCTTGCGCTGACGCTCCTCGATAACCTCATCGACGAACTCGACCACCTCTCCGGTCTCGGTGCAGACCATGTGGTCATGATGATCGTCCCGCGCCATTTCGAATACGGCATGGCCGCCCTCGAAATTGTGGCGCAATACGAGACCCGCGGCCTCGAACTGGGTCAGCACGCGATAGACAGTGGCCAGGCCCACATCATCACCGGCTTCGAGAAGTTTCTTGTACACATCTTCTGCGCTCAGATGATGCTCTTGAGAGTTCTCAAGGATGTTGAAAATTTTAACCCTGGGCAGGGTTACCTTGAGACCGACCTTGCGTAGTTCAGCGTTTTCGGATGACATGCTGCTTTTTCGCTCTTTGGTGAACTGTCTGGTTCCGTTATGATAGCCAGCGCAGCGACGGCGCGCCAAGAATTGGATCGCCGTCGGGCAAGCATTCCAAGATAGAGGATTTCACCCCCTGATGCAAAAGCTCGCTGCCCTACTCTCCGTTGCCTTCCTGGCCATTTCCCTCCTGGCCGGATGCGTCTTTCCCGGTGTATATAAGATCAACGTCCAGCAAGGCAATATCGTCGACGACGAATCACTGGCTCAGCTCGAGGAAGGCATGCCCCGAAACCAGGTCCACGCCATTCTCGGCACGCCGATCATGCTCAATCCGGTCGACGACTCTCGCGAGTACTATGTTTACACTTATCAAAAAGCCGGCGGCGAAATAAAGGAACAGCGCGTCATCGTTTACTATGACGCCGATAGCTATTCACACTACGAAGCGCAACTGCTAGAGGACACGCCCGCGTACTGAGGCATACCTTGCGGGATCAAGGGCGAACACAATCCCATCAGGGCTTTTTTCGCGCCCGGTTCAACCGGGCCTGCTTCGGATCAATCTTCAGCGGCCGATAAATCTCCACTCGATCCCCTTCCCGCAGTTCATGACTTTTCGGTGTCTTGATCACCTTGCCGAAAATACCCATATCCGACGCTTCCGGGTCTATCTCCGGAAAGACATTGCAGATATCTGACTTGAGTATCGCGTCAAATGCGGAAGTTCCCTCGGGCACCTCGAGACTGCGGATTTCCTGCTTCTCCGGCGTCGCGTAAGCCACTTCCACGCGAATCCAGGCCGTCATGCCCTCCCTCCGTATACCACATGGGCACGCTGGCAGAAGGCATCGACCATGGTGTTCGCCGCATGACTGAATACCCGACCGAAAGTCATGCGGGCCAGCGACCCGGAGAACTCGAAATGGAGCCTGAGGATCACCTTGCAGGCTCCCTCATCCAACGGCAGGAACTCCCAGGCCCCGCCCAGATCGCTGAACGGTCCGTCTACCAGGGCCATCTGAATTTCGGTAGGCGCGTTGAGGCGGTTGCGGGTTGTTAGTCGATGACGCACCCCGGACTTGGCTACGTCGATGGACGCAACGATCTGCAAGTCGCTTTCCTCGTGAATTTCCGTACCCGCACACCAGGGGAGGAAATCCGGGTATCGCTTGATGTCGTTGACCAGATCGTACATTTGCTCTGCGGAGTGCCAGACCAAAGCTGACTTTTCGATGACGTGGGCCATGCGGAAGTAAGTGCAACCTGCAAATTGGGAAATGGGACAGCCGGTACGCCGGCAAAATCAGACGCTATGATAAAGCATATCGTCCCCGGATGGGTCGCCATCGTGCTCGACCTCGCCCGGATTGGCCTGACGGGAAGAACCCGATTCTTCCGGTCCGGGAACTACCTGTTCCGGGCTAAGCTCCTCCGAGGCTGAGTTGTCAGACTGCCCCGGACCAGGCGCCCCTTGGGGAACTTCGATTTCGGGCGCGGGATCAGCTTCAGGTGCCAGCTTTGGGACATCCTTGTGCGGCAGATCCTCGCCCGCTTGCGGCGGGTGACACCAGAACGGGCCACCACCGTCGCTGCACAGCGATGCGCCGGACTGTATCGCATAGTGGATGCCGATATACAGGATAACGGCCGGAAGCAGCAGACGGATCACCCAATGCCAGGTATGCCTCACAAAGCCCGGACCGCGCCCCAATAGTCGGTAGGCGAGTTCGTCCGGCAAGGCCCAACCGACGAAGAAGGCCAGCAGCACACTGACGATAGGAATCAGGAACGTGCTGGTCACCATTTCGATCCAACGGTAAGGCGTACCACCCAGCACGCTGATATCCGACCAGGCATTGAAAGAGAGCAGGCTCACCAGCCCCAACAACCAGGCCGCGGCGCCAACCAGCAGGACACTCCAGCCCCGGGGGGAAACGACGCGCTCCTGCAACCAACCGACAGCAGGTTCCAACAGCGCTATGGAGGAACTCCAGGCTGCCAGCACGATGGTGACGAAGAAAGCCGTCGTGACGAACTGACCACCGGGCAACGTGGCCAGGCTCTCCGGCAGGGCGAGGAAAACCAGGCTGAACCCCTGCATCGGGTCAGCGCCGGCCGGCAGGTTCGCGAAAACGAAGGTATAGATCACCAGCCCGGCCAGGATCGCGATCAGCGTATCCATCAGCGCCACGGCGAGCACCGAACGTTTCAACGGTGTTGTCGGGGCGGAATAGGCACCGAAGACAATCAACACACCGGTGCCCAACGATAGGGTATAGAAGGCATGGGTGAGAGCCATCCGTACACTGTCGAAAGTCACCTCCTCCGGGCGCATCTCCAGCATAAAGTTTACCGCGCCCTGCACGTTCCCATTCCTGACCCCAAAGGCGAACAATGCCACGAGCAGCAGGATGAAGGTCGGCATCACGAAGCGCAGGGCACGCTCCAAACCATAGCGAACGCCCTGCATCGACGTCACCAGCACCAGCGCGAGAAAGAAAACGTGCCAGCCCATGAACGAGCGATAGTTCTCGGGCTGTTGCACCAGGGCCGTTAACAGGCCGGCCAACTGCTCCGGGGAGGCGCCATCGAGTTTGCCGTACGCGGCATAGAACACATAGGCCAGGCAAATACCACCGATCACCGCGTAAAAGGAAAGCACCAGGAAACCCGCCAGCACACTGAGCCGACCGGCCCAGATCCAACGCGTAGGCTGCCCTGCTTCGCGAGCAAGTTCATCAGTGGCCAGGACTGCACCATGGCGGGCGCCGCGGCCAATGATCGATTCGGTCAGCATCAACGGCAAAGTAAGAATGAGCAGGCAGGCCAGATAGAACAGGATAAAGACGCCGCCGCCGTTCTGACCGGCCAGATGGGGGAAGGTCCAGAGATTACTCAACCCGACAGTGGCGCCGGTAGTGGCCCAGAAATAGGTCGTGCGATGCGTCCAGCCGCCGACCGGGGTTTGATAACGTCCAAGCATTCAGGAGCCTCTGAATAATTCGTGCGCAATGACCTTCAGGGCACAACCTGGAGCAGGCACCAGCAGTATTCCGTTCTTGCGGTTGCCAGCCTCTCTGCGGGCACGAATCCGTACGAGGACGCAGCAAAAAAAACGTCGCGAGCGCTGCAGTTGCTGCGGCTTCCTCGTGTTCGTCCCGAGGCTCCGGGGAGTCCATTACCACGCCCATCCAATGTACCGCACGGTCTTCTGCCGCCGGTTTTTTTCAGGGCAATTTACTCAGCGGCATTGTATCCGAAACCTGTCGCCGCAATAACCCATTGAAGGCCGCACAGGCAACCCTTTAACGGGGCGCACGGGGACACACCCGTGACCCGATTCCCGGAACTGGGCTACAATGCTGCGTTTCGCCGGACGGACACCCGTCAGCCGACGCATTTCCAATCCATAGACCAGGCATTCATGAGCAAGAAGAAACCAGGCACAAGCAGCAGCACTATAGCGCTGAACAAGAAAGCCAAACACGAGTACCACATCGAGGAACGCTTCGAGGCGGGCCTCGCCCTGCTGGGCTGGGAGGTCAAATCCCTGCGTGCGGGCAAGTGCCAGCTGGTGGACGCCTATGTCCTGCTCAAGGACGGCGAAGCCTTCCTGCTCGGTGCGCACGTTACGCCGCTGGTAGCAGCCTCTACCCACGTCATCGCCGACCCGACACGGACCCGTAAACTACTGCTGCACGCCAAGGAAATCAGCAAGCTGATCGGCTCCACCCAGCAGCAGGGCCACACGTGCGTACCCCTGGCTCTCTACTGGAAGAAGAACAAGGTCAAGTGCGAGATCGCGCTGGTTAAAGGGAAGAAGCAGTACGACAAGCGTCAGACCGAAAAAGAACGCGACTGGAACCGCCAGAAGCAGCGTATCCTGCGAGAAGTCAACCAGGGCTGATCCGCTGTCGAATGCCTTGTGCGAGGCCCCTGGAAATCCCACATTCCGTCGCATCCGCAATCACTTTTAACGTCCACACACTGGAACTATACTGGTGCGCTCCGGGTGGGAACATGTCCTGAGCCTGAGCCTGAAGTCCAACTCGACAGCTCACCCTCTCAACCACGGAAGAAGAGAGGGCTTATGACACGCTCAAGAACACCAATGACCTCCGTTGACCGATCCTGGTTACGGATGGAATCCCCTGAAAGTCCCATGATGATCGGCGTTGTGCTGGTGTTCGACGAGCCTATTTCGCTCGTACGCCTGCGCCACGTACTGGAGGAACGCTTCCTGCATTTTCGCCGGTTTCGGCAAACCGTAACCCAAATCGGTGATCGCACCTACTGGCAGGACGATCCCTCCTTCGATCTCGACAATCACATCCAGGTCATCGCGCTGCCAGGGAAGGCGGACCAGGACGCACTGCAGAACATGGCCAGCGACCTCAATAGCTCGCCGCTCAACCCCTACCGCCCGCTCTGGCAGATTCACTATGTCGACAACTACCAGGACGGCTGCGCGCTCATCGTACGCATTCACCATTGCATCGCCGACGGCATTTCGCTCGTTCGCGTGCTCATGGCCCTGACTGACGAAGCACCTGGCCGCCACCTGCACTCCGTCCCCCGTGTCGAATACCACAAAGAAACGCGCTGGGAACGGCTGCGCCGCGCCGCCAGGGAACTGCGCCACAGCGCTGCCACTGGACTCGAGCAGCTCTGGCATTTCCGCAAGAGCGTCCAGGAAAAACCAACCTATGCATTCAAGTTCCTGCGCACCAGCGGCCAGATCGGAATGGAATGCGCCAAGCTCGCACTCGCACCCTCGGATCCGCCGACGTTACTGCGAGGCTCGCTGACTGGTCGCAAGCGGGTGGCATGGGCCGATCCATTGCCGTTAAAAGAGGTCAAGGATACCGCCAGGGCGCTCAAGGGCACCGTCAATGATGTATTGATGACCGCGGCCACCGGCGCCATTCACCAGTACCTGATCGACCAGAACGAAACACCACCGGACTGCGGTATCCGTGTGGCTGTGCCCTTCAACCTGCGGCCTTTACGCCAACCAGTGGAAACCCTGGGCAACCAGTTCGGCCTTGTCCTGGTACCGCTTCCGGTGGACGTGGCATGTCCGCGCATGCGCTTTCGCCAAGTGCAGGACCACATGAACCGCCTGAAGCGCTCCTGGCAGGCACAGGTCACCTATAGCCTGCTGGACTTGTTCGGCAAGGGGCCGGACATTCTCGAACGCCGTGCACTGAACTTGCTCAGCCGCAAGGCGTCAGCCGTACTGACCAATGTGCCCGGTCCGCGCAAACACGTGTACCTGGCGGGCGCCAGGCTCTCACAACCCATGTTCTGGGTGCCCCAGACCGGCGGTATCGGTATCGGACTTAGCATCTTCAGCTACGCCGATACCGTGCAGTTCGGCATCATTGTCGACAAGAACCTGGCAGTAGACCCAGCTCGGGTGATGGACGCCTTCTCCCAGAGCTTTGCCGACCTGCAAAGCGCTGCCGGCAAACCCGGCACCTATCCCCAGGTAGAACGTCGCCGCGCCGCCGCATCGTTATAGGCCAAACAACCAAAACTAAGGGCAAATACGGAGCCAGTCTGCAATTTAAGCCTTGAAGTCGCCAGCTTCGGCCCCATATACTTTCATGCAAAGGGGGACGACATGGCTTCGACGCCGGTTGCGAACCCTTGGGTGCATGTCGAGATGGCAGCGAATCTCGTAAATCCAAAGCTGCTTTAAAATAGTCGCAAACGACGAAAACTACGCACTGGCAGCGTAAGCTGCCGGTCGTCCTGGCTGGGGCGCCTATAACCCAGTAGCAACATCCCAGGACGTCATCGCTTATAGGATGCTCTATCAGTCAGAGCTCACTGGCTGATAGCTAAGATATAAAGAGCTCGCCTCTTGCGCCCTGACCTTCGGGCCGCTTGAGGTTAAATCAATAGAAGGAAACTAAGCATGTAGATCTCAAGGCAGAGTACTGGCGGACGCGGGTTCGATTCCCGCCGTCTCCACCAACCAAGAGTTTCAGGAGGTCCAGCGAGATCCACTGAAACGCCCTAAAGCCCCGGAAACGGGGCTTTTTTATGCCTGCTACATCCATGTTGATCCATTGGCATCCACGCTCACTTGTGGGTAACATTGTGGGTAACAGCACTTTTTCAGAAGTCGTTACCCACAAAACGGACAATCATGGCCCGCCAACTTAATAAGCTCTCCGCTAACGAAGTGAAAAATGCCAAAGGTTCCGAGAAGATACGGAAGCTGGCAGACGGTGGCGGCCTGACACTGATCATCAAAGGCGAGTCCAAATATTGGTGGCTAAGGTATCGTTTTGCGGGTAACGAGAAGACTCTATCGCTGGGCAGTTACCCACAAGTGTCTCTCGCCGATGCTCGCCGAGCTCGCGATGAAGCCAGGGCATTACTCCAGCAGAACACCGACCCCAGCGCTCACCGACAGCGGGCGTCTACACAGCGAGTATCAGACGGCGAGAATACCTTTCGCACGCTCTGTGAAGACTGGTACAAGCAGAAGCACTCCGTTGAAGTAACGGAGGCGCACGCAGTCCGGAACTGGAGAAGACTGGAAATCTACACTTTTCCTCTGTTGGCCAGGCGCCCTATCCGCTCCATTCAGCCCGCAGATGTCCTGCAGGTCCTGGATGGCATTGTCAAAAAAGGCAACACAGAGACCGCCCACAGGGTCAAAACCCTTATCAGCCTGGTATTCCGGTATGCAGTTGCAACATCGAGAGTCGACTCCGACGTCACCCGCGACCTGACCGGTTATTTACCCAACACACAGGTGAAGCACCAACACGCGCTGGTTCGCCCCGATGAAGTGTCACAACTGCTCAAAGACATCCACACCTATCAAGGCCACTTTGCAACGTCAGCCGCCTTGAGGCTCTCGCCGCTGGTGTTTACGCGCCCGGGTGACACCAGACAGATGCTTTGGGAGCAGATCGATTTCGACAGGGCTCAGTGGGAGCTACCCACCACAAAGAACGGCGCGCCCTTGATTGTTCCCCTGTCGCATCAGGCAGTTGCCATCCTTAAGGAAGTAGAACCAGTTACCAAGCACCGGAGCCGGTATGTATTCCCCAATGCCCGGGATGCGAAACGCCCCATGAGTAACGTGGCGATCAAAGCCGCATTGGATCGGATGGGGTACGGAGGCAAGATGACGGCCCACGGCTTCCGGGCTATGGCGCGAACTCTGCTGCAGGAGGAGCTCAAGTACTCAGTACACCTCATTGAGATGCAACTAGGACATCGGGTTGCCGATATGCATGGCAGGGCCTACAACCGCACACAGTTTCTGGATGATCGCACATCAATGATGCAAGCTTGGGCAGATTACCTAGACAATCTCAGGCACCCGCCTGACTCCACCCCTTAATCAACATCGTGAGCCAGAAACAAGATGAGCAACCCAGCGAATCCAAACAACAATGCGCCACTAGTTCACGCCCCTAAGCTAACATCCCCAACGAAGAGCGATCAGGTGAAGGCGATTGTCGACATCACGCTCTCCTTTATGCAAAAGCGTCTTCACAAAAGTGGAAATGTTTACCTCGTTAATCCTGGATCGAGAAAGGTCTTCTTTATTGACGAGGAAGCGATTTTTAATACGGTTACAGACCTAGCGCTGCGCAATAAAAACATTGTCCTCAGCAATTCAGCAATTCAAACCGCAAAGCGCATTCTTAAGTCTGAAGCTGGCGCAACTCCGAGCCAGATAAGCCTTAGAGTTGGCTCAGGACAGCACGCTTATTTCTTAGATTTCGGTGATGGCGCCAATTATATCCAGTACTCAGAAGAAGGTGCCTCAACAATCCGCCTGGCTCCACAGGACCTGCCCCCGATAGATGTTGACTTCTTCAGGCCGCCAAACCTTTCCTCCATCGACTTTATAACTAACTGGAATCGCCCCTCACATGCCAGGTATCCAGCGAGGAATGGTGATCCCAAAACCACGGAATGGCTGTCACATAAATCTCCGTGTTTAAATCATTTACTAAGCCTCACCAATATTCCAGAGCATTGCTACAGTACAGTGATAACTTGGATGGTTTGCACGCTGTTTCCGGAAAGAGATCAGATCGCGCTGGAAATAACTGGCGAAGAGACTTCTGGAAAAAGCACTGCCGCATGGATTATAAAAAGCCTTATAGATCCATCGGAAAAGCCGTTAAATGGAGTACCGGAATCATCCAAGGAACTCCTCAGTATTTCGCAAGCCAATCACATCATTGCAATTGATAATGCAGACGATCTTCCGGAGTCAACACAGAAGCGAATTTTTGAGCTACTAACAAGCGGTATTCAGAGTCAAGTTAATCACGGCAATTCAGGTTATTCCTGGACCTTCAATTACAGAAATCCAGTAATTGTTGTAAGTACATCTACAATGCTTTCACATCCACTTCTAGCGAAAAAAAGCATATCGATTGATTTACCAATTCTGGAAGAAGGAAAAAGTTTTCGGTTTATAAAGGAGCAATTTCTAGAAAATCAACCACACGCGCTATTAGAACTAGCCAAAATTGCTGCTGATACACTTAAAAGCTCTATCCTTGCATCGCATGAAATCGGCGGTCACACATATTTCGATACATTTACATCAACGGGCGCAGGAGTCTGCAACTATTTCGATATTGATGTAGATATGTTTATAGACACCTCAAAATCCTTAAACGAAGAAATAATAGACAACATTATCGACGAATCAGTAGTAGCTAGATCATTACTTTCATGGGCGGCAGAAAATCCAGAAATTAAAATAAAAGAGCCACTAAAGCACTGGTACAAAGAGCTTATAAAAAGCCTTCCAGCTGAAGATCATGATGAATGGCCGAAAAGTATGCGGAGATTTGGTGCCGAACTAAAAAAGATTGCCCCTAAACTTAAGAAAGAAGGTGTCTTTTGCAAATCATTAGGAAAGCAAGGATCGAACGTTGTTTGGGAGATCCGAGTCATTGAGACCACTCAAACCTCTGACGACATTGACGACGTCTAAGACATCTTTTTTGAAATTCATTAATTTTTTTTGGGCTTAGCCCCGAGAATAGGCCGGATAAGGCCCTGAAATCGTCTCGAATTGGCGAGGCCGTTGTCTGCCTACTCTCACTCGCTAACCCAGCCACGCCCATAATTTTGCTGCCTGAATTGAACACACGGCTAGGTAAACGATTACCGATTAGCGCCCCAGGCTATAAAATCGAGCAGGCCACAAAGGCCGGCTTCCACTGCAATAGCTTATATAACAGGAGGCCTATATTTAGATTTTCTCTCCATAGATACACTGGCATCTATTATTGTTTACACGCTCGCCAGATCCTCTGAACTCATACGCTTTGGAGGACAAAATGAAAGTACTAAGACTTAAGGACGTTATCGAAAAGACCGGCCTGGCCCGTTCGACTATTTATAAATACGTTGATGCGGGCACTTTCCCAAAACCTATCCCTCTTGGTGGCCGATCGGTAGGCTGGGTTGACGCCGAGGTACACCAGTGGATTACTGAAAGAATTGAAAACCGCGATATTAAAAACCACCCGATGAACCGCAATTCATTTGCTTAACCGATCCCCTCGGAAAATAAGCGCTTACCAAAATTAACTTGATATTTATGCAGAGTAACACTGCTCTGAAAGTCTAATGCTCGCCTGAGCAAGCTGAACCCGAAATTCTGGATATATCGGCAAACCGGATGTAGGTTAATAATAATATTTATTTATCAGTGTCTACTTAGTCAAGTAACAATAAGATTATCAATATAACAGTTACATTACCAATGAATAGATACCTCTATATTTGGAGCAAGTAATCTAGGCATTGCTGTGCCCATTGATCAAGCTTTAAGGATATCATCATGTTTAATGTCCCATATCTTGAAAGGCATCACCAAGATCCGAACCTGTGCATATACTACGGGCGTGATTACAATGGAATGCCAATCATTTGGCAAAGAGGCCCGTATATTTACAACTATCTCCAACGAATTGATGAAACCATTCAGGCAGCATTAAATGAACACAGTTCCATAATGGCTGTCAGGGTTGAGTTAAGACTTCCGATGCAGTTTGACTGGATGAGGCAATCAGGAAGACCCATCTTCAGCCGCTTTATCGATTCATTGAAAGCAAGAATCAAAGCAAGGAAATGTAAGACAGAAAGGGGCGGTAGCCGATTCCACTCTACAGTCGTGCATTATATCTGGGTCCGAGAGTTTGGCGAAGAAGGCAAGCCTCACTACCATTGTGTGCTGCTTTTAAATAAACAGACCTTTAGGGGCCTCGGCGAGTATAACCCTCAATCTAATAGCCTCTACAGCATGATTGATAACGCTTGGCATAGTGCTCTTGGGCTCGAACAAGGCCTCGCTGATGGGCTTGTGAGCATTCCTGGCAGGGATGATTCTTCCAGTCCTATCTACCGGATTCGAAGAGGCGGAGATTACAGCGAACTATTCTATCGAATCAGTTACTTTGCAAAGCTCCCTACCAAACGTTTTGGGTTGAATAGCCACAACTTCGGCACAAGCAGGACGCGTGGCAACTGAATCGACCGCCGACTTTCACTCTCAGCCCCTCGCGCCTCCCCGTTTGACCTACAAGAGTAATCCCCATGAAAAACAAACCGAACCAACCGCCAACGGCTGCGGAAGTCGCGGCGTATTTTCAGGGAAATGAAGGCACGGACTACCAGGCGAGAATGATTCGCGAGTGCGGGCAAAGAATGAAAAGCTACCCGTTCGAACGGGTCGTGACCAATTCACATCTGCTGGCCTGTCATCACCGATTCTGTCCCGATTGCCAACGAAGGCGTGCTCGAAACTGGGCCTCGGCACTCCGATCGGTGATTGACAGGGAATCCATGCCTGCTTCGCAAAGCGACCCCAGACGCGCTCCTCACTGGATTGCCATCATATTACCAGGCGTGCCATGCGTTGCTTCAGACTTTCAAAATCAACTCGGGACGCTGACAGAATACTTATCTATCGCCAGTAGCCAATCGTTCTGGCGGCAAAATGTCAGAACCGCGCTCCGGCTGCTGAACGTCGAGATAAATCAGGGAGCGGGCCGGGAGCTCCAGATCACACCAACATTCACATGTCTAGTGAGCGTCTCGCGAGATCTTCTCAACGCACAAAGCCAAGGACGGCTGATTCAACGAGTTCAACGGGACTGGGTCCAGCCTGCGAATCCCGATAGCTGGCCCGGCCCGCATTCGTTCATTATCCCCACAGCGACAACACGAGAGCGGGATATCCTGCAAAACAAGGTCTCACGGATGATCGAAAGTCACTATCCCCACTCGAATAGACAAACCTTCCTGAAGATCGTTGGGCAATTGAAGGGTGTGAAGACAGTGGCCATGTATGGACCTGAAGGGACGCCATTCCGGCCCCTCAGCATTTCGCAGGCTGATGATCTTCGCTATGAGCAGGCGTACTCGGTTTCCAGGATTGGCGAAGATTTGCCTGAGTCCACCAGCGGCAATCGTGGCCTTGAGCTGCTGCCATGGCACATAGCCAAATGAAGACAAACGCCGCTGGAAGGCTATGCTTTATTCTTCGACAGCCTGAGCAGTTGATCATCTCAACCTGAGCGGGCAATATCACCCCGACCAAACGTGACATTCGCGACACCCTCCGACGCTCCCTGTCGTCCTTGTCGAATAGCGTTTTCCAGCAACACCAAACGGAAGTACCCATGGCATTAACGCTCGAACAACTCGAACGCCACCTGTTCAAAGCTGCCGACATTCTGCGGGGCAAGATGGACGCCTCTGAATTCAAGGAGTACATCTTCGGCATGCTGTTCCTGAAACGCTGCTCCGATGTCTTCGAGCAGCGCTACCAGGAGGTGGTCGCGAACCAGCTGGCCAAAGGCAAGGGCCAAATTGAGGCAGAAGCCATCGTTGACAACGAAAACTGGTTCAAGTCGACGTTCTACGTGCCCAAACAGTCCCGCTGGGACTTCCTGATGAACGACGCCCACCACGGCGTGGGCAACTATCTGAACAAAGCGTTGGCTGGGCTTGAGGAACACAACGCCAGCCTGGCGGGCGTATTGGAGCATATCGACTTCACCCGCAAGGTGGGTTCCTCCACCCTTCCGGACAAGAAACTGCGGGATCTGATCGTCCACTTCAGTCAGTATCGCCTTCGCACTGAGGACTTCGAGTTCCCGGACTTGCTGGGTGCAGCTTATGAATATTTGATTAGCGATTTCGCGGATTCCGCAGGCAAAAAAGGTGGCGAGTTCTACACACCTCGCTCTGTAGTCCGGATGATGGTCCGACTAGCCAATCCACAAGAAGACCAAAGCGTATACGATCCCTGCTGTGGTTCGGGCGGAATGCTAATACTTGCGAAGGAATATCTCGAGGAACAGGGCGGCGACCCCAAACGCCTATCCCTGTTCGGGCAGGAGGCCTCCGGCTCCGTCTGGGCCATCGCCAAGATGAACATGCTTCTTCATGGCATTTCGAATGCCAGCCTACTCAATGACGACACCCTGACGGACCCCCAGCACGTTGAAGGCGGCGAGCTGATGCATTTCGACCGCATTCTCACCAATCCGCCCTTCTCCATCGGTTTCTCGCCGAGCACACAGTTCCCGGAACGATTCCAGTATGGCCAGGTACCGGAAGGCGCCAAGAAAGCCGACCTAATGTTCCTGCAACATATGGTCGCCAGCCTGAAGTCCGACGGTATGCTGGCCACCGTTATGCCCCACGGTGTGCTATTCCGAGGTGGTGATGAAAAACGCATCCGTGCCGGACTGCTAGAGAACGACCTGGTGGAAGCCATAATCGGCCTGGCACCCAACCTGTTCTACGGTACAGGCATTCCGGCCTGCATCCTGGTGCTACGCAACAAAGGCGCCAAAGCACCGGAACGCAAAGGCAAGGTACTGTTCATCAACGCCGACAGGGAATACTACGAAGGCCGCGCCCAGAACCACCTGCTTCCAGAGCACATCGAAAAAATCGTCAGCACTTACGAGGCCTTTGCCGAGGCTGACAGCTTTTCGAGCATTGTCAGCCTGGATGAATTGCGGGAAAACGATTACAACCTGAATATCCGCCGCTATGCGGACAACGCCCCGCCACCGGAACCCCAGGATGTTCGGGCACACTTGGTGGGGGGCATTCCCCTGAAAGAGGTTCAGGCCAAACAATCGCTGTTTGATGGCCAGGGCCTGGACCCCATGGATCTGCTCGTGACCAAGAAGGGCGAAGAGGATTACGTGGATTTCCGGGAAAACCTCACCGACAAGGGCAGCATTAAACCGGCTATCGAACAAAACGAAGGTATCCGGCACAAAGAAGCCCGGCTCAAGGATACTTTCGAAAGCTGGTGGCAGCAGCGGGGCACCCACATTGCCCAGCTCTCCGGCAACGGCCAGCAACTAAGCGCCCTGCGGGAAGAACTGATTGGCACCTTCACTGACGCCCTTGACCCCATTGGCATGCTGGACAGATTCGCCGTGCGCGGCATCATTGCCGGTTTCTGGGACCAGAACAAAAATGAATTCCGCACCCTTCAGGCCCGTGGCGTGCTAGGTGTGGTGGACGCCTGGCGCACCAGCATCATCACTTTGCTGGAAGACGACCAAAACAAATCCAACCCCCTGGACCACAAACTGGTGACCTTTCTGCTGACGGATTATGTGGCCGAACTGGAAGACCTGCAGGGCCGCAAAGCTGAATTGGATGCCCGCATCAAAACCGCCACCGCCCAGCCAGAGGAAGACGATGATGCCGAGCCGGATGAAGACGCGCCCACCGAGGCAGATATCAAAACCTGGAAGGCCGAGCGCACCAAGGCCACTAAGACCTTGAAAGCCAAGCAGGCCAGCTTTGAGGCGCAGCTGAATGAAGCGGTGGATGCACTGGATGAAGCCAGTGCCGCTGAACTAATGCTGACGATTTTGCATAACGACATTCTAGGAATACTGGATACCTACATTCGGCAACAGAGGCAGGGAGTGATTGCTGCTTTTGAGACCTGGTGGGACAAGTACTGGGTGACGCTGGTAGATATTGAGACGGAGCGAAATGCCGCAGCCAGAGAGCTCCAAGGGTTCTTGAAGGGGTTAGGATATGCCTGATTTGGATTGGAGCGAGCAGGCAATTGGTGACATATTTCGAATCAACACCGCAGGTATTCTGCCAAACACATTCCCCAAAAGCCTTTTTTATCACCACAGCCTTCCAGCTTGGGATGAGTGTGGGGGCCCTGTGGTCGAGCCAGGCGCCTTTATTGAGAGCAATAAAACAACACTGAAGGTTCCTTGCGTTCTGGTCTCTAAATTGAACCCGAGAAAACCACGCGTGTCAGCCGTAGCAAATATCCCAGAGGATCAAAACCATTGTGCCTCGACAGAATTCGTTTGCCTGGAACCGACGAAAAATTCGATTCATCTGTCGTTTTGGCGTCATTTCTTTAGTCACAAACAATTTGCCAATAGGCTTGATCGCGTAGCAATCGGATCAACAAACAGCCACAAAAGGTATGGCCCCAGAGAGCTATTGTCATTTCGGATCGATGTCCCCTCGCTTGCTGAACAAGCAGTAATTACTGAGGTCCTCGATACCCTGGACACCCAAATCCAGAAAACCGAGACCGTGATCGCCAAGCTGGAAAAAATCAAGGAAGGCCTGCTCCACGATTTACTCACCCGAGGCATCGACCAGAACGGCGAGCTTCGCCCCACGCCGGAACAGGCGCCGGAGCTTTATAAGGAGTCGGTTTTGGGGTTGACACCGAAGGAGTGGGATATTTCAACTCTTGGAGATTCCTCAATTTCATCAGTAATCGGCCCATTCGGTAGCGATCTGGTAGCCTCTGATTACCAAAGTGAGGGGGTGCCTGTAGTTTTCGTGAGGGACATCGCAGGTGCACAATACGATCGCGTGAGCCAAGTGTTCGTCAGCCCAAGAAAAGCGCAGGCCCTTTCAGCTCACGAAGTAACAGCCGATGATTTACTTCTGACAAAAATGGGCTTACCGCCTTGCATTTCTGCTGTATACCCAAAACGTGAACCGGCAGGGATAATCACAGCAGACATTGTGCGCCTTCGCTTGAAGTCCGACGTGGCACCTGAGTGGGCTCACCACTGTGTAAACTCGGAAGCAGTAAAGTCTCAAGTACGAGGAATCACTGCAGGGGTGACCAGACCCAAAGTCACACTAAAAGACGCAAGGAGTCTGAGAATAGCGGTTCCGGATATTGAAGAGCAGGCTCGTATCCTGAGCATACTTCAACGTAGCTCCAGCCGCTTAGAATCGGAAAGTGCGAGTTTGGCGAAGCTGCGGGCTCAGAAGTCCGGACTTATGGATGACCTGCTTACCGGCCGCACGCGCGTCGCTTCCCTACTCAAGGGTTCAGTATGACCATCTTCGACAAGGTCCAGCTATCGGGCTTTCAGTGGAGCTTGGTTTGGAATAAGAAGCCGTCAAAAGCCGCCTGATCTGCAAATGGCACCTACTTTGAGATGCAGTTCATGATTGAGTATTGCCGAGGAAATCTGCTGGAGGCCGACGTAGAGTCACTGGTGAATCCGGTTAATACTCAGGGTGTCATGGGCAAGGGGCTTGCCTTGGCATTCAAAAACACATTCCCGGAAAATTTCCGTGCCTATGCGCAAGCCTGCCAATCAGGCCATGTCAGGACTGGCCAGATGTTTATAACCGAGCAACAAACGCTGCTTGGGCCGCGCTGGATTATCAACTTTCCAACCAAGCAGCACTGGCGCGATCCATCGAAGCTGGAATGGATAAGCCAGGGGCTGGCAGATCTCAGAAAAGTGCTTGCCGAGAGACAGATCCCATCCGTTGCAATACCACCACTTGGGTGCGGCCTTGGCGGGCTGGAGTGGGAACTGGTCAAACCACGAATTGAATATGCGCTTGCTGGCCTTGCTGGCACCCGGATAATGGTCTTTGAGCCCTTATAGCGTTGGGCCGCCATCTTGGGCATTCATCATCAACTGCGCTAACTCTTAAACACAGCGCCGCTGTTACGGATAAGCTGCAGGAAGTTGATACAAGTTACCCCTACATCCCCCAGCTCACAGACCGCTGGGATCTTGTACTTGGCGAGGATATCGGGCTTACCAAACTGGCGCCCTTCGTCAGATATGAGCGTCAAGCCATTAACGCTCGCAGTGGCAATGATGAAGATGTCGTTCTCACCAACACCCTTGGTGTGATACTGGTCCTCCTCGATGCCAAGCAAATGCTTTATCCGCAACGATTCCACCAGCACTTCGGAGGTCAAGGGGAACACCGTTATGTCGTTGCCTTTCAGCCATGCAGCACATTCCGGAGCCTTCTTTCCAACTTCCTCCAGTGCAACACCCGGGATGGCGAGATTTCCGTCTGCGATTTCTTGCCCCAACCAGTCCCACAAAGGCGGAAACAACTCCGGTGGGTAGTTGTCCCAGGCATGAATAATCGACGACGCGTCAAATAGCGGCATGCGTATCTTCCAACTGACGCAGATCCGCAATTTTCAGGTTATCCAGGTAGGAGCTGGCCCGGGCCAGGGTGATGCGCTGCTCATGCAGAGCGTCCAGCACAGTGCCTACATAGCTTTTCCCAAAAACTCTCACCGGCTCCTTGAAGCGGTAGCGGGAACCGCCGCTGCTCTGTCGCTCAATCACAGGCAGGGATTGCTTCCACCTGCGGTAAGCCTGGTAATCTTCCTGTGGGAGCAAGCCAGAGTCCATCATCCTGCGCAAAATGACTTCCGGGCTGACACACCAGCGCCGAGCATCATCTTCCAGGAATCGGTCATAGGCCGTTACGTCGTCGCCTGGGAAGCTCTTTAGGTCCAGCTTCTCCAGAAACCTTTCAGGCACAAGTAGGTTACCTGCGAACCAATTTGCTGCGACTTCGTTGGCGCTGTGGCTATGGAAATCGTCCTCGTCGTCGACAAAGCTCTCGCGGTGCAGCAGCAAATGACCCAGTTCATGCATCATGGTGAAGGCTTGGGCACCTTCGGATTGCTGCTTCTTGATGAAGATGACTGGAAAGCTGTCGAAATACAGAGAAAACCCCCGGATGGGACTTTCCTTGGGAATCTGCCATTGCCCAGCGTAGCCATTACTCAGGAAGACCAAGATGTTCTTGGCCTCCACAGCTGCGCGCATATCGGCAAAACTCTGCCCCGGCTGGAGCCCGAGCCAGGTGCGGGCTAACTGCGCTGCCTGCTCCGGTTGCGGAGCATTCATAGCTAAGTCTTCCGGATACCATCCTGGCTCAACTGGCTCCCCCAAATCTTCGCGGAGGCTCAAGTAAGTCAGGCGCTGCCGCTCGGTTCGTTCAACCAACGTACGGAAACGGCGGCTCAGTTGAGGCTTCTGGTTATTCAGCGTCCGGAACTGTACGGAATGAACACGCCCCTCGCTGACAGGACCTTCCTCGAGGAAAAACAGCAAACCCCGATTGAAGTGTATAGCTAGCTTCTGCAACTGTTTCACAGAAAGGGCTTCTTTTCCCTCAAGTGCCTTTTCAAGGGTAGCTAAGGCAATACCTGTCTCTTGGGCCAGTTCCTCAACAGAAACACCCAGGTCATCACAGCACCAAAGAATTCGAGACGGGTTAACACCCTTGATCTTGTCCATAGCGCGAATCATAGCAGGAGATCCGTAAGTTATCAGCGGCGGCCGGAATAATGGGGGCGGTATTACTCCGCCAAGTATCGGACCGCCCGGGAAAAATGCGACCCAGGCCAAACTGCCCTACAATGGTTGAATTAATCCAACGTTAATGGACTGACACGCAGGAGCAGTAATGCCTGGCCCGGAATTCACCGAAGTTGAGCTCCCCTTTATTCAACAACTGGAGCAAGAGGGCTGGGATTACATCGAGGGCTCCCTGGATTCCCCATCCGTCACCCATCGTGAAACCTTCGCCCAGGTCATCATGGAGCCGTTGCTTCGTGACCGGCTACTGGCGATCAACACCCGAAATGGCAAACCCTGGCTAGACGAAAGGCGGCTCGATCAGGCCGTCTCCGCCATTACCCGACTTCCCGCCAGCAAAGTAATGGAAGCCAACAAACTGACAACCGGACTGCTCCATGGCGGCATCACAGTAGAGGGATTGTCAGGTTGGGATGGTGGCAGGGGGCAAACCATCCACTTTATCGACTGGACCAACCCTGAGAACAATACCTTCACCGTGGTGAATCAGTTCAAGGTAAAATGCCCACCGGGCCATGACGGCTGGAAAGGTCACGTCATTCCCGATCTTGTTCTGTTCGTGAACGGCATTCCTCTGGTGGTCATCGAGTGCAAAAGCCGCACTGTTCCTGAGGGCCTTTCGGACGCCGTGGATCAGCTACGCCGATACTACGATCAGCGCCATCTGGATCTTGAGGTTGAGCAACATGAAGGTGCCCCTGCCCTGTTCTCTACTAACCAGTTTATGGTGGCCTCCAACTTCGATGATGCCCGGGTGGGAACCATTGGTGCCGGGTTTAACCATTACCTGAACTGGAAAACCGTGGCGCCACGATCCGAAGCGGACGTTACAGACGCTCTAGGAGTCCAATCGCTTTCGTCACAGCAGCGATTGATTGCGGGCATGCTGCCTCCCGCCAACCTGTTGGATATTGTCCGCCACTTCACACTCTTTATGACCATGGGCGGCCAGACCATCAAGCTGGTGTGCCGGTATCAGCAGTATCGGGCGGTCACACGAGCCGTTCAGCGCCTGAAAACCGGTAAAACCCGAGCCGAAGACGGCGAACACGACCGCCGTGGCGGAATCATCGGGCACACCCAGGGCAGCGGCAAAAGCCTGACCATGGTATTCCTGGTGCTCAAGCTCAGAACCGATCCGGAGCTTCGCCGTTTCAAAGTCGTCGTGATAACAGATCGGAAGGATCTGCAGGATCAGCTGTCGGATACTGCGGAGCTCACGGGCGAGACCGTCAAAGTCGCCAGCAACACGGGCAAACTCAAGTTGTTGCTGGGACAGCCAGGACCCGGGCTTATTTTTGGGACCATCCAGAAATACCGGGAACATGAATCGGCCTCTCCTGCTTATCCTTCACCCAAGCCCCCACGCGGCCTGGAAACTGATCGACGGGATGCTGCAGACAACCCCGAGCGCAAACCGGCGAAACCCATTCCCTCTCGCCCCCTTGGTCTGATCAATGAAAGCCCGGACATTCTGGTGATGATCGACGAAGCTCACCGCACCCAGGCCGGGGACCTGCATGCGAACCTTTTGCAGGCGGTACCTAATGCTGCCCGAATCGGGTTTACGGGCACCCCAATTATCATGGGCAAGAAAAAACAGACCAGTGAGATCTTCGGCGACTACATCGACCGCTACACCATAAAGGAAGCGGAGAACGATGGTGCCACTGTACCAATTCTTTACGAGGGGCGAACGGCAGAGGGTGCAGTGAAAGAGGGTGCCAACCTGGATGACCTATTCGAGGACCTGTTCAAGGAACGCACCAAGGACGAACTGGAACTCATAAAAAAGAAATACGCCACCAAGGGCCAGATTTTTGAGGCACCCCGCCTGATCGAGGAAAAGGCAGCGGACATCCTGCGTCACTACGTCACCAACATCCTGCCCAATGGTTTCAAAGCCCAGCTGGTAGCCTATAGCCGAAGAGCCGCCATACGCTACCTTGAAGCGCTTAAACAGTCCCGGACGAAGCTGCTTGAGGAGGCTATGGCGCTACCTCCGGAAGACAAGAACATCGGTGAGACCGAACTGATTTCCCGGCCACCCAGAATCAAAGCAGCCATCAAGGCTTGGCAATATCGCGAGTTACTACAGCAATTGGAGTTTGCTGTGGTATTCAGCAGCAGTAACAACGATGACAGCGGCTGGGCACAGTGGAGTGACCGGTCCGCAATTGAGCAGAACATCAAACGATTCAAAAAGCCCCTTTTTCACAAAGATCCGGAGAAAGCCGACCCACTCAGCTTCCTGATCGTGAAGTCCATGCTGCTAACTGGTTTTGACGCACCCATTGCAGGTGTGATGTATCTCGACCGCCCGATTCGTGAAGCAGAATTGCTGCAAGCCGTTGCCCGAGTAAACCGCACAGGGTTCGGGAAACGCTGCGGGATTGTGGTGGATTACTATGGAGTTGCAAACCACCTCAAAGAAGCTCTGGCTGCCTATAGCGATGAAGATATTGAGGGCGCACTCCAGAGCCTGAAAGACGAAATTCCGCTGCTACGGGATCGCCACCTTCGGGTTGTGGATGTGCTGAGAAAACAGGGCATCGATAGCCTAACGGATACGGAGGAAGCCGTTACAGCGCTAGGTGACGAACGGCTGCGAGCAGAGTTCATCGTTAAGCTAAAAGAGTTTAGCCGAACACTGGATGACGTCCTGCCCCGCCCGGAAGCACTGGAATTCGTGAATGACGCCAAGCAACTGGCCCATATTCACGCACTGGCTCGAAACCGATACAAAGACAGCCCGGAATTGGGCAAAGACGTTGGCAGTAAGGTCCGCAAACTGATTGACGACTACATGATCTCGCTGGGCATCAACCCGAAGATACCGCCGGTGCAATTGACTGACACTGACTTTGACCAGCATATAAATCGGCAGGTCAGTGACCGGGCCAAGGCGTCCGAGATGGAGCACGCAGTTCGCTCCCATGTCAGAAAGCACCTGGACGAAGACCCAGTGAAATACACCAAGCTCAGTGAACGCCTGAAGGACATCCTGGAGCAGATGGACGGGCTCTGGCAGGAGCAGGTAGATGCACTATCAGCCTTGATCAGGCAATTGCAGGAAGATGAAACAACGGATGACGAGACACCCTCAGCCCTTCCACCGAACCACCTCCCCTTCCTGAGAGTGATGGCCGAGATCAAGCAGGATAGCGACGAAGCACTTACCTCGGATGAGCAGGAGAACCTGGAGCAAGCCACCGTATCCACGGTTCAGATAATCACAGAAGAACTGCGCATCCCGGACTTCTGGAAGCCTTCCCACCTGCCAGACCAGGAGCGCCTACGAGGCCGACTGTTTGAAGAGTTGTTCGAGCTGGACCTTTTCCCAGTCAATCAACTGGATGCACTGCTGGACAAATTGATTGATCTGGCCAAAGCGAACCACAGCAAGCTGGTGAACCCGTGACAGAACTGCAGGTGGATGACCTGACCTTCGAGGTGCGCCAAAGCAACCGGCGCAAAACACTGGAGATCATCGTCGATCGTGAGGGCGAGCTGGTGCTTGCCGCGCCTAAAGGCATTGAAGAGGACCTGCTCAGAGACTTTGTTCAGGAAAAAAAATTCTGGATCTACCAGAAACTGGCCGAGAAAGCAGAGCTACTTAAGCCCCAGCCCCGCAAAGAATATGTGAATGGCGAGGGCTTCCTGTACCTAGGCCGAAGCTACCGGCTAAAGCTGGTGGATGATCAGCAAACGCCCCTCAAACTAATAGCTGGGCGGTTCTGCCTGCGAAGAGATCTACAAACCGAGGCGAAACGGCACTTCATCCACTGGTATAGCAACAAAGCACAGATTTACCTGAACGAAAAAGTTCAGGCCCTGGCTGCACGCATGGGCGTTGAACCAGCTGGCGTGAAAATTCAGGACCTGGGTT
This sequence comes from Marinobacter nanhaiticus D15-8W, assembly GCF_036511935.1. NCBI lineage: Bacteria > Pseudomonadati > Pseudomonadota > Gammaproteobacteria > Pseudomonadales > Marinobacteraceae > Marinobacter > Marinobacter nanhaiticus. The sequence continues at coordinate 4,481,039 of NZ_AP028878.1, forward strand.
ATCGCTGGGGTTCCTGCGGCAGGGGTAACCGCCTTTACTTCAACTGGAAGACGATCCTGTTACCGCGTGAAATCGTGGAGTATGTGGTGGTGCATGAGCTGACGCACCTGCACGAACCACATCATACTCCTCAGTTTTGGAAGCGGGTGGAGAGGGTTATGCCGGATTACGAGCGGAGGAAGGACTGGTTGGCTAAGAATGGGATAGAGGTGGAAGGGGTCGAGTAAATCCTGAATCTGAACGACAACAACCAACTGGCGCTGTTACTGGTAGATAATTAAAACCATACACAGTGTTCTCGCTGCGGTCTTAGTGTTTAAAAGAAGCATGCCAACAACCCCTTGTCCATTTGTCTGACCCTGCCAAGCCGGGATGGGAATCTTGAGATTTTTCTACAACCGCAACACCCACATTTTTGGCTGGTTTCAGGCGATAGGAAAGCCAGCCTACCAACATGCGATTGCTGTATCACCCTTGCATTCAGCTACTATCCGCTATTGTGCGCGTCCGTCCAATGGCGGACATTTAACTAATCAAACTGTCGCAAAGATCTTTTCACTATTAAATTCTATCCAATACCCTCATATAGCAGAAATCAGCACCGATAGTATAACAACCAAAAACTCTTATTCATCTTTAGATTTTTTTATTCGAGCAAGCCTCGAAACTCTATAGATCGCAATCCTGTCTTTACGAATCTGCCTGGCGTTTCTTGCACCGTCAAAGGATGATAGGTAACCAAAATAACCATAGAGCTCATCTAGTCTATCCACATACTCTTGTGGATTTATCAAAGCATTATTGAAAATAGCACGAAGCTTTCGGCGATACTCTCTTGGCGGCTGAACTTTCTCATTGACCACTAACCCGGTTACACGCTGACTAGCATATTTGCTAGCTACACGGCTTTTTTTATCCTTAAGGTTAAAGCCTTCAGCCGACAATAACTCTCGACATTTAGAGACAATATATTCTATATCAGACCTTGATTCACCACTAAAAGTAATATCATCAGCATATCGACTGTAATCCAAACCCTTATCCACAGAAATTTTAGACATCGCCTTATCAAATTCGTATAGAACGGCATTAGAAATAACAGGACTAGTGGGCGCTCCCTGCGGAACAACTCTATTGAGGGTGACAATACCTGATACTGCTGTTGCCAATTTACGACCGACACCATTCTTTTCAAGAATTCTAAAAACATGCTCTTTGGTTATGTTGCCAAAAAAGTTTTCGATATCTACGTTCGCCACATAAGCCTTACCAACGTGCGGCTTTGCATTTGTATTGATTGATTTACCACTTGTATAGGCATGACATGTATTGTGAACTTTCAAGTGGCATAGAACATACGACTTAATCCAATACTGAATCGTTTTAAGAAAAAATCTGGGAGCAGCAATATCACGCTCACCTCCGCCCTTCTTCGGTAAACTGAAATGTCTATAGTGATTTTCAGGCTTATGAAGGAATGAGGTAAGTAAACGAGGGGATACTCCAATCGCCAAACCAAGTTCGCTAATCGACATATCGTTTTCAGAGGACTCACCCAAACTTGCTTGATGCACTGCTTTTAACGTTGGGAAGGAACAATAGCGATATTGGAAGGAAGGAATGCCGGGTGAATGGAAATCAAGGCCAACCTGAACACTAAGTTGCTCTGAGACCCGCGACCAGTAGGTTCTGGTTCGAAGACGAGTCGGCTCCGTCCGCGAAGGCTTCGAACCAGAACCTACTGGTCGCGAGCCCTCTTGTAATGTTGAACTAATTTCTGAAGATGGCGAAGCGCCATCCAAATCTTGATCCATTACACCCGGCCTACTTACGTTAGCATCGTACGCCGCACGTAACAAGCTAATCCTGGCCTTATCTCTCTGCCTTCGAAGCTTTACGTCCATCCGCATATTCGCCAATGCAGTTAGCGAATACATCGAATATTTCTTATTTAAAACAACAATATATCCCAACTCCTCCCAATGAAAAAAACGATCATTCAGATATAATTCATCGGGCCATTGCTCTACGGTTGGGTATACCAATTTTAAAAATGACAAGACCTCTTGAGGCGCCGCTGGCTGTAATACACCCAGCCCCCATAAAAGCAACTGATCATTGAACTGGATGCTCACGTGAAGGCTCCAGTACCGCTTGTAAACCACACATGGCGCCTAGTTTTTAATCGATCAATCAATGCTGACGTATCAAAATCTGAAAAGTCACAATGCATAAGTTTTCCAAAAGTATTAATCGCTTTTGCTGGACCCTCATTCATATAAGAAACATCGTCTTTAAATTTTTCATCCATTATCAATATGAAGTCAGTCTTCCTAGCATTTGCATGTACATGCTGATGCGAAAACAACCCCAACTCACAAAAAGACCCAACACTAGATGCAATTAAAACGACGGCATTTCCGTGTGCCTGAATAAATTGGAGCTCATTCTCGTGGGCCATGCCTGAAAACTTTTTACGTAACGCCTCAAGGCCATCATCTTCACCCAAAACCACATCAAAGTCTTCTGCCTCTAACTCTTCTTTTAGGCGCTTTCTCAAAGCAGCTGCATTATTCTTATCAGCAATGTCTAAAGTAGGCCCACAAAGAAAGACAACAAACTTCCGATTCTCAAATACCTCTTCAAGGTCTTTTGAAAATATTTCAACTGATTTTTTTAATTTATTTTTTTCACTCACGAGTTAGTCCTAAATCACTCAATTATTCTAAACTGGCTGCCACTGCCACAATGCCGTCTAAAATCTGCAACTGCGGAAGTCTGGGATCAGCTTACTTAAATTCGTGTTCGTTTTTTCTCGAAAACAGACATTTGTGCTGTGCCGCATATCAACTTGGATGTGCGACGCACCAGAGCGCCAGCGTAGCGTGTTCGACAACAGCTATTTCTCAAGAAAGCTTAACCACGATGTGCACTGCTGCCAAGCCAACGCTTTGCCAAAAAATGGGTATACGCTAAATCCTGCCGGATGGCCAATTCCTGGCCATCCGGCACATGCTACACAGAGACTGACTTAGCGGGACTCAGGTCTTCTCTAAGCTTCAAAGCGATTGAGGTATTGCCAGACAAACATTCACCCCTTGTTGAGGGATAAAACTCTTCAACCACCTGGCCCAACTCATCCTCATCGTATTCAAACAGCGCATTACCGAACCCCTTCGCTGCAGCCGCATCCAACGCAGTCTGGTCAACCCCCTCCTCTTTCAACTGCCTCGACCTTTCCCGTGCTTCAGCCACAGCTTCCTGCAGTGACAACCCCTCCTTGACCACCAGATCCACATAGTAGATCGGCGCTCGATGGCTCTGTGTCGTGCTTTTCCCTCTCAGTTTCAATTCCAACGGCATGTACGCCAATAGACCACCAGAGACTGCCTGGTAGTAGCTCAGCCTGGCCGTAAGGGTCCGGATGCTGTTGTAACCGGTCGTGCGGAAGATGAAGGTGCCGAGATCATCGTCGTCACCGACCTTGACGTTCAGGCGGCCATAGGGCTTGCACAGGCCACCTTTGCCGAACTCGCAGAGTGTTGGCCCCGGGCATGACAAAGACTGCACTCCTGACTGCGTCAGACGCTTACAGGTGTCGCCATTGCCTACACACATAGGCCGCCCGCTTTTGCGGTCGAACATGGTGTATTCAGCCCGCAGGTTGAGGTCCGCTTCGTTGAACAACATGCGAACCGGGATGGTCCGCAATTTTCCGTTTGTAGCTTCTTTTCTTAACTCCGCGTCTAACGGATGCAAGACCCACCCGGTGTCCTTCTCCTGGATCTGGGAGGTGATGGTAAATTGATCGTCTTTCTGCGGTAGCCGGATGCCATTCTTTTCAACAACCCGGCCGATGCTGATACGCCCCAACACGGGAGGCGTGATGGCTAAACCTTTAATCATGATGACTCTCCTTCGAAAAAGGACCACGGGGCACTCTTCACACCCGCGTGGCCAATGGGGTTTTTATGCTTGGATGAGGAATCGCCGACTTCCCGGCTTTGTGAGTGGGTACTGCTCCAGAAGCTCTGGCTGATCCTTCAGCAGCTGTTTCACGTTGAGACCAACGGAATCCTTGCTGCGTTTCCAACTCACGCTGCCACTTGGAAAGGTTGCCTTTGAGGCTTCGCCCATCTGGCTCTCGATTCGCTGTTTCAGGTGGGATTCGGTAGAGCTGAGGGCTTCCATTTCCTTGCGGATTGCCAGTAGCTCATCGAACGCATCCGACAACTCCTTGCTTTGGCTGAAGTCCAGGGTCTCCCCTCTGTCCACTGGGTACAGGTGGCGCAAGGCACATTCAGCAGAATCGGTTCCATCGACCAGTGGTGGTGTGTCCGTTTCTACGAAGTCCCAGAACTGGCGCTCCAACACGTACAGCGCGTCGATGAGCTCTTCATTCCGTTCAATGCGATAGATCTTCAACTCCTGGCCACACAGCAGAACGCACACGTCCGCCGCCTGTTTGCCGGTGACAGCCAACTGGTGCTGCACCTGGCACTGGATATAGTCCGGCACACCCTCTTTCCAGAGACGTGACCCGAACTCCCCTGCTGTTTTGCACTCTAGGATCTGCACGTCGTCATCAGCTACCACCGAGTAATCCAGGTTGGCCAACATCCAGTGTTTCTCCGGATCTGGATGCTGCAATACTGCATTCACCCTGCGCACCTTTCGGCCGGTCTGTTGGCTGTACTGCTCAGCTACAATCGGTTCCAGGATATGGCCCCAGTAGACCGGAGAAGCGGGATCGTCCGAATCCGGTTTGGGTAGGCCAGCATCTCTGCCAGTTTTCACCATCCATAGTTCGAGTTGGGACTGGTAAGGGTTCATGCCGACGGCTGCAGCGGCATCACTACTGCCAATGCCCTGCTTGCGCACTTTCAGCCATTCATCCCGGCTGAGGCCCTTGGTGGAGACCAGGCGCAATGCCGGTCGTTGTTTCTGAATTGTGTTTGCACTGATTCTCATGGTGTTTTCCTCCAGACATAAAAAAGCCCGCCAGAGCATCAGGCTCCGGCGGGCTTTATGGCGGTTTTGAGATTGTTATGGTTGGCTCAGTCCACAAGTGACATGGCCTGCTCTAATGCACGGTTCTTAACAGCGGCACCGGTTCCGAACCAGGCGGAATCCAGTCGATGGTCCACGGTTTTCGCGCGGCGTTGGTGATCAATGAATTCCGTCACTGCATTCAGCAACCCGTAGGCAGTGCCATCCGATGACGCCAACGTGGCCCCCATGCCCTCGCCTTCATAGAGGGACAGTGCTTTGGCCATAGACCGCTCGTTGGTTTTGCCAACACCACTTCCGGAGTCATCGGTGAATACCTTCAGGAAGTAGTTCCTGGCCTCTGTGGTCTTCACCTTTCGCTCACTCAGAGTCTTCAGGCGGTACATAAAGTCATCCCAGGCGGATACCGAGATGCCCAGTTGTTTCTTCACCAGGTCAGCATCGAAGGCCGTGTTGTGCTTCACCTTGACGGCGTTAGCAGTGGAGCCTTTTAGGGCGACCGCGAGGGTGTTGTTGCACACCACACGGATGCTGGTGAACTGGGCAGTCGTAGCCATCGTTCCGTCGCAAGCGGTGGCCAACAGCACGTAGGCATTGGATTGATCGTTGCCCTTGAGCATGCCCGACTGGCCGGTGCGGGCCAGAGCCCACATCTTGCGGCCACCTTTAAGGACACCGGCTGTTTCCAGCTCAAAACCAGACACTTCGGTCAGATCCCGATAGAACTCCAGGATCTCCTCGGGCTGGACCACTTTGAAGCGATTACCGACGACCGACAGCGGTGCTCTCGTATCCGAGCGGTAAAGCACCTTGGAATCCGGATATGACAGATTCTCGCCAAGGGCGCCACCGGAATTAGTTACGTAGCGAACCGGGCTTTCCTGGATCTGCCAGTCCAGACCAGCCTGCTTTGCCCAGACCTCCAGGGGTTGATTGGAAGTCAGCTCATTCCCCAGACCATGCCAGGGGGTTTGGCCAACGTAGGCCATTTGCTCGATGAGATGAGCCATGGTTGTTCTCCTTTGAAATGCGCGAAGGGAATTAGCGGATGTCGTCTGGGGAGTCAGAGTCGACACTGAAGGAATAGCCGCAATCAAGGCAGCGGTAGTTGTCGAGCACACGCTCATCGAGGACGTCGCCCAGGATTACACCAGCGGAAGCACCGGTTGCGCCGCCAAGCAACGCACCGATAACAGCACCGCCAATACCACCGACAGTCGCGCCTATCGGACCGCCGACAATTCCCAGGGCGGCACCGGCCTTAGCACCAGCTGTTGCAGCGGCAAAACCGCCATAGGTACCGGCAGACGCACCGACCACGCCAGCGGTTTTCTTGCCGTAGTTGTTCTTGCCGATCCGGACAGATAGGCAGTTGGGGCATTTTTCAGACATTGGGATTACCTCTGTGAATTGGGAGGGGAGGCACAATCAGTGCCCTGGTTCACAGAGGTGATATAGGTTTGAAATTTTTTTCAGGATACCGTAATGGCGGAATCAATAGCGGTTCCTATTGATTTGTTCTGTGTACCCCCTAAACATTAACTATAAGAATGAGTAGGCTTGGTTGAGCGCTAGTGAAACTAACCACACATGGCATTACGACACTGGCAAAGAGGGCTTTCTGTGTTTATCCGAAGACTCTACTCGAACTCATGTAGATCACTCCCGCACTCTTTCGAATATGAAGCTTATGCAGCGGCAGCAAAATAAAACAACGAAAGGAACTCGAAAATGGCAACCGAAAAAGACAAGCAACCCGCGCCCCCACGTGTTCGCCTCGCGTGTATCGAGATTCAGCACTTTCGGCGTCTCAAAAAAATTCGAGCCACGATAGACGAGAGAACTACAATTTTTGTAGGAGCAAATAATAGCGGTAAAACTTCTATTCTATCGGCTATTCGAAAGTTTCTTGGAGACAATACCGGCTTTGGTGCGTTTGATCTTAGTGTAGATCAGTGGTCGAAACTACGGGAGCTTGGAGAAAAATGGGAGAAGCTTGAGGAACCGCCTTCTTCAGACAATTCTGACTCGACAGATTGGAATGAGCAGCTCCAAATGCTCCTCGACTGCATGCCAACACTTGACCTGTGGTTTGATGTACAGGTCGGCGCCTTCCACATTGTTTACCATTTTCTTCCTTCTCTTAAATGGTCGGGGGGCCCCATCGGCGTGCGCATCAGGCTGGAGCCCGCATCCACGGTGGATGATCTTCAAAAAATTGCATGGCGCTTCCGTGAAGCTAAGCGGCCAGTAAAAGACCAAGATGTGCCCAATAAAGCCTGGCCCATAGATCTGCTGGATTATTGGCTTAGATACCCAAAAGACCTGAGCCACTTTTCCGTATACAAACTCGACCCTAAAAAGGGCCCTTTGCAAAATGACCCGCCAGAGAGCCCTCAGGCACTACCGACCACTGCACAAGCTCTTGATCGCTCAGCTCTAAAGTAAGCGTTCATTCCACGACGTAGTTGACCTACTTCACGTCACGGAGAGGCCTTAATAACTCCGGCGAGACCTTGTACTGTTTCCTGCCATCCTCACCCAGCACGATCACACTCTTGCGATTGATTTTGGTGACGATCCCCAACACCGGTCCTTCCCGGCCTTCGAAGGTCACTTTCAGGCCAACCCGCAATTGACTCAAGGCATGCAGGGTTTCTTGTTCTTGCAGTTCATCAATTCGCTGGCAGATGGTCTGGTTCAGTTCCAGCAACTGGTCGATGGTCATGTCCTCAATGCGCACGGACGTTGGCCTCCGGCTGTTTGTTCTGTCGGTCAGGGTGGCGTGGGTCGATCAGCGCCCGTAGCGGATTGTCGGCGAACCGGGGTTTCCAGAGTCGGGGCGTCAGGTCGCTGACTTCACGGGCCGGGTGCTGGCTGATACGTTGCAGCACGTCCACCAGATACGTGTACGGGGTAATATCGTGCAGCTTGCAGGTGCTGATCAGGCTCTGGATGACGCCCAGGTGTTCCGCGCCCAGTTCGGTCCAGCAGAACATCCAGTTTTTCTTGCCCATTGGAATGGGGCGTAGTGCTCGTTCCAGGTGGTTGGTGTCTGGCTGCACATCCGGGTCTTCCAGGAACACGGTCAGGCTCGCTTCACGGCTGAGCACGTAGTTCAGGGCTTTGGTCAGCGAATCGCTGGGCACGAGGCCGCCTTGCGCCAACTGATCCCGGCACCACTGGAAGAAGTCGCTGACCACCGGTTTCGAGTGATCCAACCGGTACTGGCGTTTCTTCTCGCCAGTCAGCCCCTGGGTTTTGATGGCCTCTTCATTCCGGTACACCGTGGCGATCTGTTGCAGCGCGTCGGTGACTATCTCCGGATGATCCTTCTGCGCCTCGATAAAGTAACGGCGACTGTGCACCCAGCATTGGGCATGGGTGACGTTTTCCTGGGCGGCGGCATAACGGGCATAGGCCGCGTAGCCGTCACTGATCAGGGTGCCGCTGAACGATTCGCTGAGTACTTCTTCGATATGGGCACGCCCACGGCTGTTAGAGTAAGTGAACACCACCTCGTCGGCATCGCCATACAGCGGCCAGAACCAGCCGGATTTCATCTTGCCCTTTTGCGGGCCGGCCCGGCCCTGATGACCGGCCTTGATGGGCGTTTCGTCCATGGCCAGTACCCGACTGCGCAGTACGTTGTCGGTCTGGGCATCCACAATGGGGCGCAGCAGGTCGATGGCACGCTTGACCAGATTGGTCAGAGTGCTGCGACTGACGGTGATACCGGCCTGTTGGATACGCTGGTGCTGGCGATACAGCGGCAGATGGAACTGGAATTTGTCCACCAGCAACCCGGCCAGCAGGCTGACATCGGCCAGGCTGTTGTCCAGCACGTTGAACGGAGCCGGTGTCGTGATGAGCTTCTCGGTGCCCTTGCGCCGGAACACCGGGCGTTCGCACTTAAGCACCACATAGCTGGAGGCCCGCTGGGCCAGCCGGTAGGTGGTCTTGCTGCCGATCACTTCGTACTGGTCAGCCTCCGGCCCGGTCAGTTCCGGTGGCAGGTGTTCAATGACCTCCACCGGCACATCGGCGGTGAAGCGCAGGCCGGTGTCGTTCAGGCAGTCGTCGTCCCGCTGCTTCTTACCGGTACCACGCTGATAGGCTTTAACCGTGCGCTTTTTCTCTTCCGGTGGGTTCTCCGGAACCGGTGCATCGCCTTCCTGGAACAGGCTGTTCTGGCCCGGCAGGTCAAATGCCTGCTTCTCGGATTTGGGGCCGAACAGCTGCTTCTTGAACCAGTCCAGCTGGCGCTGAAGGGTCTGGACCTGCTCACGCAGCAGTGCATTCTCCTCGGCCAGAGCCGAGGAGGACGATGCATTGGGAGAAGGAGCAGAAGCCGTTGAATTCATGACCGATATTATACCGGAACCCGGCCTTCTATACCCCTCGAAAACGCTTGAACTGGCGGTATTTCTGCACCTCAATGCCATCGATCAGCAGTTGCAGATCCGTCAGCGTCAGGGCTCGCTGACCGGAGGCAGATAAAGGCACCCGGAACTGTCCCTGCTCCAGGCGTTTGGCCCACAGGCAGTAACCAGTGGTCGTAAAATACAGCATCTTCATCTGAGTTTTACGGCGATTGACGAAGACGAAATACTGGCCGCTGAGCGGGTCGTGCTTCAACTGATTCCGGACCAGGGCGCTCAGGCCCCGGAACGATTTGCGCATATCGGTGGGCTCAGTGCACAGCCAGATCCGGGCCTGACTATCGAGCCCGATCATCCGTTCTGGCTCAGCCGCAGTTCCACGCCGTTGCCCAGGCTGAGCACAATGTTCCAGCCGGGGCCGGAGGATGGAGAGTTGCCCATCAACGACGAGAGATCCAGAAAATCGGCTTCACCGGGACCTGACGACTCATCAGTCGACGGGTCGGACAGGCGCTTGCGCCAGTTACAGAAGCTGGCGTAACCGATCTTCTCCTGTTTACAAAACTGCGGTGCTGACAAGCCGCTGGCGCGCTGCTGATCAACCAGGGTCTGCCACTGTTCTGGAGTACGGTGCTTTCTCATGGGGGTAACCTCGTATCGGGAAATGTGAGGTTACTGTAGAGCGAATCTCAGCGGGGTGGCAGAACGTCGCGGAATGAACGCTTACGCTCTAAAGCCATTATTGCGGGTGGATTTTGTTCCGGCACAACGTGGGTTGGGGCAAGAAGAGGCAGATGGCCGTCCTGGTTCAGATCCACACCGAATTGGTCTGTTTTCCAGCCAAGTACTAAAATTCGCTCGGCAAAATTTAAACAGCGACACCCCTACCCCTGGCCATCATCCCGACCTCATTAAAGCAGTCACTAATGCGCAAAATGACTTGGACACACAAATACGTGCTGCGCTTGCTCCAACGATAAAGGATGTCGAAAAGCTTGGCTATCCAGGACTGCACGACCCTCAGCAAATCGATTTTCGGACTCGCATTCACACTTCAGATTTGCTCAACCACAACACTGCTGTTCAGTACAGAATGGATGGTCAAGAGGGCAACACTTATTTCCCGGAGCACACAATTGGTCTGGGTTATCAGAACCTACAATCACTTAGTTATCAATTAGTGTCCTTTCGAGAAACTCGCCTCAACCCCTCAGAAGGAGCACCAGCGGCGGTGCACCTTGTACTCCTAGAGGAACCTGAAGCCCATCTTCACGTACAAGTTCAACGAATCTTCCCCAAAAAAGCCCTAGAACTAATAACACCGTCAGATTCCAATCATGCTCATCTGGCGAATCAGTTGATACTAAGCACCCACGCAAGTCATCTGGCGCACTCCGACTCTTTTACGCGCCTTCGATATGTAAGAAGGGCTTCTTCGGAAAGTCCTGAATCCATGCCTTACTCTGAGGTCATCAACTTAGCAGATGTCTTCGGTGATGATTTTAAGACACTAGCTTTTGCAGAAAGATACTTCCATGTACAGCATACAGATTTATTATTCGCAGACGCTGCAATTTTTGTGGAGGGCACGGCTGAACGAATGCTAGTTCCTTTTTTCATCGATGGAGAATTTGAAGAACTGAGTCGACGATACCTTTCATTTCTAGATATCGGGGGAAGCCACGCCCATAGATTGAAACCCCTTGTGGAAAGGCTTGGCATACCCACTGTCATAATCACAGATATCGACCCAGTTGAAGTTACGAAGTCAAAGGCAAACAGAACCGTCCGAAAGGCCACGGTCATTCGTTCTCCAAAAAATCTTGAATGCGGAAACGACACACTCACGAAGTGGCACCCAAGAAAAATCTGCTTAGATGATTTTGGCGCACTTTCAGGTGAGGATCTAACATGGGTTAGCGAAAATGGAACCAGAGTGCGATTCGCCTGGCAATTGCCAATATTCAGTAACGGACCGTGGCCCAGCTCATTCGAAGATTCGTTCATTCTGTCAAACTTAGACTGGTTCAAACGGCAGATGGACGAAACCGGCCCGCTCGGGAAGGCCTGCGAAGTAGCGCGTGAGTGCGAAGGTCCGAATGAGCTAAACGAAGCACTTCACGAAATGCTTCATGGCTCTTTCAAGAAAGGCGACTTCGCCTCAACTATTTTTGAAAAACTCAGTATTGGAGAGCCCTTAACATGCCCTTCCTATATTTCTGACGCTCTTGGTTGGCTCCAACGAGAGTTAGATCCTAAAAAAGGTGGGGGTTAGTCATGAATTTGGTTCCAGCCGATGACAATGATCGCGACTCCAAGGTAGTTAACGAAATATGCGATTACCTTACCTCAAACCCTCCTCGAAGTTTTTTCTTGTTTGCCGGAGCTGGATCAGGCAAAACGCGCACACTAGTAGAAGTTCTGCGCCGATTGACGGGCATTGAGAAACATGAAACCGGGTCTCGATTCGCAGCCCAACTCTTTGCTCGCGGTCAATCGATTCGAGTAATAACCTATACGCGAAATGCAGCCGCTGTAATCAATGGGCGATTAGGCGATAACACCCTCACTAAGGTCTCGACGATCCATGGTTTTTGTTGGGATTTAATCGCGGGGTTCGATGAGGATATAAAAGACTCATTGCTGGCACTTAATCAATCTGCTCTGGATAAAGCGAGACAGAAAGCTCAGGTGTAAACATCCCGCTTTTAGTTGCACCGCTGATTAGAGTTTTCCGTCTGTTGGTGTCTCGCCAGATATTCCCATGGCGTCAGGTCTTCCAGTGAATCGTGGGGACGTTCATCGTTGTATTCGGCCATCCACGACTCGGTCCGCTGCCGGACTTCGGTGAGATTCCGGAAGACATACATATTCAGGATCTCGTCCCGGTAAGTGCGGTTGAAGCGCTCCACGTAGGAGTTCTGGGTCGGCTTACCGGGCTTGATAAATTCCAACGCGATAGCGTGCTTTTCTGCCCAGTCTGCCAAGGCGATGGAGATGAACTCCGGGCCGTTATCCATACGTAGTCTGGCCGGGTAACCTCGCCAGGCGATGATGCGCTCCAGGACCCGGATGACCCTCGGTGCTGGCAGGTTCAGGTCAATCTCGATGGCAAGGATCTCCCGGTTGAAGTCATCCACCACATTGAACGTTCGGAACCGGCGACCACAGAACAGACTGTCGCTCATGAAATCCATGGACCAGCAGTGATTCGCTGTGCTGGGGACGGCCAGCGGTTCGGGATTTCGGGTTGGAAGCCGCTTCTTACCTCGTCGTCGCTTGTTCAGGTTGAGCGCGCGGTACAGTCGATAGACCCGCTTGTGATTCCAGGCATGCCCCCATCGACGCAGCACCTTGAACAGCTTGCTGAAGCCGTAGGCAGGGTAGCGTTCAGTGGCGCTCTGAAGCGCTGCAATCACCGGCTCATCACGGGCGGTATCGGGCTGGTACCGATACACAGAGTCACTGATGCCAGCGATTCGGCAGGCTCTGCGAACGCTGATGCCGTGAGCCTGCTTGAGGTAATCCACCAGTTCTCGTCGAACGGCTGGCTTTACAGCTTTTTTTCGATCACATCCTTCAACAGTTTGTGATCCAGGCTCAACTCGGCGTACATCTGCTTGAGCCGGCGGTTTTCCTCTTCAAGCTCTTTGAGGCGCTTCACGTCAGAAGCTTCCATGCCACCGTACTTGGCTTTCCAGTTGTAGTAGGTCGCGTCGGAGATGCCGTACTCCCGACAGACTTCCTTGACCAGGCGACCGCCCTCGACCTCCTTCAGGATCTTGACGATCTGGGACTCGCTGTACCGTGATTTCTTCATGCTGCTCTCCGTTTGCCTCATTGTAGGCCGGAGAACTCTAATTACGCATGCACCGATTTTAGGGGGTGTTTACACAGGCAAGAAGAAGGGGGCCTACTCCTAAAGATAATGAAACTATCAGCGAACTAGAAAAAAAAGCACAGGCTCTCGAGTCGATACCTCGCTTTATTTACAACCCAGATCGGAATACATATGGCGATGGCGCACTTCAACATGACCAGGTGCTGTCGGTAACAGCTTGGCTGCTTAGCGAACGGCCAACGTTACGACAAGTGCTAGCGGACAAACACCCAATCATTCTCATCGACGAGTCCCAAGATACGATGAAAAGAGTGCTTGGCGCGTTGATGGAGTTGAACCGAGATGATTCTGCTGCGATAGCGCTGGGACTTATTGGGGACCATAGACAGAGAATTTACCTGGACGGACATAAAGACCTACCGTCACTTGTGCCCGGGGGATGGGCAACACCAAGTCTCCAGATGAATCATCGGAGTCAACAACGAATTGTTAGTTTGGTCAACAACATTTGGCAGGCTGACATCATGGGTCGAACTCAGCCAAAAACTGGAATTTTGCAAAAAGCGCGTTCCGAAAAATCTGAGGGCACTGTCAGGATTTATGTTTGTGATACGAACATCAATGCCGAAGATAAAATACGGATGGAGCGAAGCTGCGCAAAAGACATGTCGTCAGCCTCTGGAGATTCTTGTTGGCTAGACCATCAACATGGCTATCAGCTCCTAGCTCTTGAGCACAAGTTAGCAGCACGTCGAGGAGATTTTTTAGATGCCTATAACGCATTGAGCCTCATCGATAAAGAAGCTACCAGGCCCCAAGGAAACATAGAGAATACCGGCCCGGCTGCAGTCCAAATACTTCTAAGAGAACTGCCCGCCCTCGCGGCATGCAAGAACAGTCAAGGTGAGATAGACGACTTTGCTATAATCGAGTTATTAAACAGATACAATCGCCTAGAAAACCTTGCGAAAGCAGATCGAGATTTCCTGAATAAACTCAAAGAATTTCACGAAGCCGCAAAAGAAATTATCGAAGTCTCGTCCAATCCTGACTCGACTGTAAAAGAAATATTAGCACCGGTGATACGCAGCCATCTTTTCGAGGTTGATGATCGACTACGCCACGCGTTCCGCGATAACGAAGACATACCGACAACCGCAAGTCCTAAAGAATCCAAAGAAGAAAGAAGACAAAGGGGATGGCGTGCACTATTCGATGTTAGGTGGGCCGAACTAAGCAGATACCATAACTATCTGCATGGGAAATCCAATTTAGCAACACATCAGGTTGTCAAAGGCTCCGAGTTTCCAAATGTAATGATCATCATGGATGATTTAGAGGCTGGTGGTAATCTATTTGCCTACGATAGGCTCTTTGGTGCCGTAAAACTGTCAAAGTCGGACCTGGAAAACATTGAAAATGAGGAAGAGACATCGATTGATCGAACCCTAAGGCTTTTATATGTGACTTGCAGTCGAGCTCAAGAAAGCTTGGCTCTTGTACTCTGGTCTTCAGACACCAAAGCGGCTATTAAACGCATCAAGGACAGCGGCTGGTTTTCGGAGGAAGAAATTAAAGAGGTGCCGACGCCTTGGCTGCCGAGACCAGTAGGAACCTATTAGATAGCAAATGCATATTAAATTGATCAACGTGTTTGCAAACAAAGCACAATGTGTATTTGTGGGTAACAAAGCGGGTAACAGACAAATCAAGAAATTTTAATATTTTATCTATCAATGCCTTAGAAGCTTTATAAGTATGACGCCGTCTCCACCAAGACTCCCTAAAAAGCCCCTGATTTTCAGGGGCTTTTTTATGTTCAGCCCTCTACTATTCGTCGCCTCTGGTGGAGGCCGCGGGCACAAAAAAAGCCGCTGAATCGGCGGCCTTTAGAAAACGGGATCAGCTCACCCGGTCAGAAATTCACACACTGGGCGAAAGCGTCTTCACTACTGGGGGCTTCGGTAACCTGCTCCCCTTGGGCCTGAAGCTCCTCCTCGATTCCAGCCGTAATCACTTCCAGCAGCGCCAGACCCTGGGCATATGTCAAACCTACCTGGAAGAGGTCGCCGTTCGGCTCGACCACGATGTGATATTGGCGTGTAACTTGCCCGTTATCGCGGACGTCTGAAATCTTCATCAGCCTGTAGCCGCTGATTTCCTTCACCACTGTTGCAGGCATACTACGCTCCCCTATCAATGACCTGACAGGCTAGCAGTTTGCCATCACTCCCCCTGACTGTGTGTAGACTTTTGAAATTCAATTGTTTTCCGAATTTCACATTTCGCCATAAAGCTACTTACCGCAACATAAAGCCGCAAAAGATCGACCGCCTTTTTGCCCTGCAACGAGCTCATTCGTCAGGCGATAATCGGCTAGGGATTTTGACGTATTGCCGAATGTGGGAGCTGACGTGTAAGGGAGTGTTCACACTGGAAATCGATATGCCGACCGGCACGCCCTCAGCAGCTCGACATCCTGTTACACAGAAGCCCACGGGCTTTACAGTTGATTACAATGCGGGCAGTCAATCTGAGTATGGAAACCCAGCTCCTTGGAAATCAAAAATTTAGCCACGGCTCGCCCGACCTGGCTTGTACAGGGAACCAAATCTGACGTCGTCCGGAAAACTGTACCGCACCAGCAAGATCTATTGCGCTTCGCTGAAGAAGCCCACGGTCTTGCGGTCGATCAGTTCGCCATCAGCGTCGTACTCGAAATAACCGAAGAAGCTATCCTCCATCGCCCAGGCGTTAAAACGAGCAACGAGATTGCCCTCGCCATCGACGAGCTGGAAGTTTTCGGTGTCATAGGTGGTGGCCCGCTCGGGATCGGACTCGGTGTCGACGTGGACCAGGTGATGGCCTTCGGGGATGCGGATGCTTCTCTTGAGTTGCTGCTCAATCATGATCGCCTCCTTTTAACGCGTGAGTTTTTCTGCTCAAACGTTGATCGATTTGCGACGATAAACCATTTCCCATAGCTCAACAATTAAACTTTTTGAGCCCGGCAACCTCCCTGTCTACTGTCATATTTTTTCAACTTTGGGACTGCAAAATAAGGATCCACTCACAACGGCCCCATCAACAGGCCGCCCAACGCCGATACGACCACCACCCGCCAAGGCGCTACCTTCCACACCGTGAGGAGGACAAAACAAACCAGGGCGAGGACGAAAGCCTCGGGACCAATGATCGCTGATGTCCAAACCGGGTCATAAAACGCTGCACCGAGAATGCCCACGACCGCAGCGTTGGTACCGCGCATCAATGCCGGTGCCCAGGTGTTTTGCCGCAACTGTTGCCAGAAAGGCATGACGCCGACCAGCAGCAGGAAGCCCGGCAGGAAGATGGCCACCAATGCGAGTGCTGCTCCGGGCACGCCACCCAGCAACGCACCCAGGTATGCTGAGAAGGTAAACAACGGACCGGGAATAGCCTGGGCAGCGCCATACCCCGCGAGGAAATCGTCGGCGCTCATCCATCCGGAACGCACAACTTCCGATTCCAACAGCGGCAGGACGACATGGCCGCCACCGAAAACCAGGGCACCCGCCCGGTAGAACACATCGATCAACGTCACCGCATGGACTGCATCGATCGCAGCGATGATTGGCAGGCCTAAAAGCAACGCAAAGAACAGCAGCAACGCAACGAGACCCGCGTTGCGGCTTAGCCGCATCCCGAGGTCCCGCGAGGTCGGCGGGGCACTATCCTGACAGAACCAGAACCCCGCCAGCGCCCCAACGACGATTGCAAGGACCTGCCCACCAGGGCCGCCCACAGCGACGACGACCAGTACCGCCAGCGTGGCTATCGTAGCTCGGGGCCTGTCCGGGCAGAGGTTGCGTGCCATGCCCCATAAGGCCTGGGCAACAATCGCCACGGCAACAATCTTCAGACCGGAAAGGACACCCTGCCCAAAGGGATTGTCCAGCTCAAAGCTGATCGCGGCGAATAAAGCCAGCAGGATCGCCGAAGGCAACGTGAATGCCAGCCAAGCGGCAACAGCGCCTGCATAGCCGCCGCGCAGGAGCCCCAATGCAAAGCCTACTTGGCTACTCGCCGGCCCCGGCAGGAACTGGCATAGCGCCACAAGGTCGCCATAGGCCTCATCGCTCAGCCAGCGGCGACGTTCCACGAATTCGGCGCGGAAGTAGCCCAGATGGGCGATAGGCCCACCAAATGATGTCAGGCCCAGGAGGAGGAAGGCACGGAAAACTTCCGCGAAACGCTGCAATGTTCACATCCCCAAAACAATTGGAAGGCTTGAGGCAAAGCATCCCAATGGAATCGCGCAAAAAAATGGCCGGTCAAAGGCCGGCCGGAAGTTTCCCATTGTGATAACAGAAGTCTGACACGTATCTCCAGATGTCACGGGGACAGTCTAGCCAATGCGGAATGACAGTTTCGTGACACAGTCAGGGAAGCGCATCAGGTGCCGTACGGTACTACACGAAAAAGACCGGCCTCGCGGACCGGCAACGTCGGAGTGACTTTGCGTCGAATGGCTCAATAAACGGAGCCAAAGGCCCCGTGTAGCGACGCGCCAAACAATACGGAGCCGGCTTCGGAATGGACGAAAAGATCACCTAACGATGATGCCCGGACATTTCGCCCCCGGGCGCACTGGAGGGGCCATGTTCGATCTGGACATCTAATTCGATATCGTCTCGATGGACGAATTCCAGCGTCAGCGAAAAAGACTCGCCCTCCTTCAGGGGCTCATCAAGCCCCATCAGCATGACGTGGTAGCCATTGGGTTCGAACCGGACGGTCCCGCCTGCCGGAATTTCCAAGCCACCTTCGACCGCATCCATACGCATGGTGCCGGCCTCTTCGCGGGTCCGATGGATACTGGCCATACCGGTAACGGGCGTACTGACCCCTTCGAGCACAACCGACTTGTCGCCGTGGTTTTTGATCGTGAAATAAGCGGCGCCGTTGATCGGTTTTACCGGTGGCGTGGGTCGGGCCCATGGATGGTCGACCTGGATCCCATGGTGAGGAGATTCCTGGGCAAGCGCGGCCGACGTAGCCAAGACGACACACGCCAGCGTTGCGATATGCACAAGACAATTTGCTGCTTTCATCAATACCCTCGCAATATCTGCATAGCTTGCAATATCTGCATAGCTCGCAATATTTGCATAGATAGTAGCATTCGATTAGCGCTATCTGGACTTAGCGCTAACTCGATCTAGTACTCATTCGTTCCAGTACGGTCGCGCGTGACGGTCGAGCCCCCTTGAACATGTATGGCCAACGGGATTTTAGGCTTTATCATGCCGGAAATAGTAGATGGGGAAGCGTCACAAACCAGTTCAAGTTTAATTCAAGGAGGGTGGCATCATGTCGCTGAAGCAGCAGTTCGCCCTGATGGCGGACTACAACGCCTGGATGAATATTGAGCTCTACACCCATGCGTCCAAGCTGGTCCCGGAGACCCGGCGCCAGGATATGGGAGCATTCTTCGGCTCGATAGAAAGTACGCTGAACCACATCCTGGTGGCCGACATTGTCTGGCTGCGGCGCTTCGAATCCCACCCGTCGGCCTTTGCCACCCTGAAGAACCTGTCCGACTTCCCGCACCCGGAATCACTCGGCCGTCTGCTGTTCGACGAATTTACGTTATTGCACGAAAGCCGCAAGAACATGGACGCTCTGCTCATCCGCTTCATCGAAGAAACGGACGAGCAGGATTACGACGTTCCGCTACATTACCGCAACAGTAAGGGCATGCCGTTTACCAAACCCTTCGGCCCCCTGCTGATGCACCTGTTCAACCACCAGACCCATCATCGCGGCCAGGCTTCTGCCCTATTCAACCAGCTGGGCGTCGACATCGGCGTCACTGACCTGCTGCCCCGCATACCGGATCAGCTAAAGGCGATGTAACTTCCGGGAGCCCCTGATTAAAGGCATCAACGCGGGGCAAACCATCAACCAAAGTGGAAGAAAGCCACCTTGTTGCCATCGAGGTCACGGATGTAGGCGCCGTAGAACCGGTCGGGAATGCGTTGACCGGGCTCACCCTCGCACGTTGCGCCCAGAGTGATCGCCTTCTTGTAGCAGGCATCCACCCCCTCCTTGGACCCTGGGTGGATCGCCACCATAGTGCCATTACCGGGCTCATGGGGCTGTTCGTTGTACGGAGTGCACACCGCCAACATAGGTTCACTCATACGCTTGCCGATGAACGCGATCCTCCCCATGTCCATTAGCACCTTGGCTCCGATATCTCCCAGCAGGTCGCTGTAGAAAGACTTCGCCCGGTCCATATTGCTGACGCCGAGGGTGACGTATCCAATCATGGGAATGCTCCTTTTGTTGTTAACTGAACGACTTGTTGTTAAGTGAACGGCGTAGTGAGGGGTATTGCCACGCCCGTAGTGTCGGTACAAATAGCCCGAGCCAATTCAGTTGGACTGACGACGCAGGCGGCCGGCCGAATGCTGTCCAGACAAGCAGCATACGTCACCCAGCCGAAAACCGGCCAGCCGCCGAATAATTTGCTTGCCGGCCAGGCAAAACTGGCTAAAATGCGCGCAATTCAGCGGTCCAGAAGTACCTGCAATGTTCATTTCCTTTGATATCTTTCGTACGCTCAGCTTCCCGGACACCCGCGTCCTCAAGCCTGAGCAGATGTTTGCCGAGAAAGACCTGCTACGCAGTGCCGACTGGGTACTTTTCCCGGAATACTGGCAGCTCAACGCCCTCGTCCATGGCCTGAAGTGCCGCGTATTCCCGAGTTTGGCCAGTTACCAGATCGGCCATAACAAGGTCGAGATGACCCGTGCCTTCCAGATGCTGGTGCCCGGCAATACGCCCTTCACCCTGATCGACGCCAACGGACCGCAGGAACGGGAGAAGATCTGGGATGCCATGCCCCTGCCCTTCGTCGCCAAGCTACCACGTGCCAGTATGGGCGAGGGCGTGTGGCTGATCGAGAACCGGGGGGACTGGCTGCGTTATTGCGAGTGCACCGATGTACTCTATGCTCAGGAATACCTGCCGATCGACCGGGACCTGCGTATCGTGATCGTCGGCGATCGGGTGGTCACTGCATACTGGCGTCACCAGGCCGATCAGGGCTTCTACAATAACGTGGCCCGCGGCGGTCGCGTCGTGTATGGCGAGATTCCTGAAGCGGCCACCGAACTGGCACTGCGCGTAGCGCGTGAACTGGGTGTGGATCACGCCGGTTTCGACGTCGCCATGGTTGGCAACCACCCTTACCTGTTCGAGTTCAACCGGCTCTTCGGGAACCAGGGACTACAGGGCGGCATCCTGCGGGATGCAATCCTCGATTACCTCAAGCGTGAAGCGTCACCCCAGGATCCAGAGGGTCCACCACCACCGCAGGGGATCTTTCCCATCGCGGTTTGATTGCCATATACAGTTTGATCTCCAAGAAAGGAGCGGGCCCGGCATCCCGGACCGCTCCCTGCCACGCTGTGACTCCGTCCCGCTCTAGAATTCATCCAATGTGGTAACGGTGAACTGCGAGGCATCGTCGTCCACCTCACGTGCGACCACGGTGTAGACACTGCCCGCGGCCAAAGTGACATCCAACGGGCCGATGGCAACCGTACCGGTGCCGGCGACAGTCACACACAGGGTATAGTCCCCAGCCTCCACTTCCAGATATCCGGAACTCGCCTTGTAGGGCACATCCGTAAGTACCGGATCGGCATTACCCGGGCAGGCATTACCCTGGGCGACGGCGTAGACGTCGACATCAGGCGCCTGGGACGCACCGTGGATAACCCGCAGTTTTGCCGCAGTGGCAACGTCGCGGTTGTCATCCTCGAAGGGCAGCAATTCCAGCGCTGTCACGGCATTCGACGCCAGTACCGTGTATGCATTTCCGTTCACGAGATCGAGTTCCGCATCGGCAACGACCGTCGGACTGCCTGTGGCGGTGACGCCTACTGTTGTAGTGCCGGCTGGCAGCGATGCATAGTCCAGGGCAGGATCATTCCCGGAACCCGGGAAGGCATTGGGAAAGGCCAGGTCAGTGGTGGCAGCGACACCGTCGACATAGATATCGACATTCGGTGCGTCGTAAGAGTTGTGCACTGCACGGATGCCAGCACCGGCATCCGCGTCGACGATCTCAGTGACCACGCCGTCGTCTTCGACAATCAGACTGATGGGCGAGTCGCCAAAATTGGTATTGTCCACAGCGCCGATAAACAGCGACTTGTCGGCGGCAAGCTGAATAGTGCCACTGTCGAATACCGGCGTACTGCCACCCTCGGCAGTCACACGAATCTGGTAGTCGCCGGCGGGAACATCCACCGCATCGAGTGTTTCCCTGAAGCTGAAGGAACCAATCGGTGATGCAGAAACCAGATCCGCCCCAGGCGCCGTCACATAGACATCCACGGCGGGTGCGTCCGCTGCCAGATGGGCCACCCGGACGCGGACCTGGCCGCTGGCAAGATCGCTTTCTGGCTGTTCCACCAGCAACAGTTCGGGGCCGCCGCCGGCGACGGTGCCGACAGCCGCCGCGTAGTAGCGAATGTCATCGGCAATCATAATGTCCGCAGGACCAATAACCGTCTGGGTTTGGTCACCGGGTAGTCGCGCGTCGACAGCAACGGCGTAGGTTCCGGTCTCAAGCTCGACCTCGCCACCGCTCTTGAACGGCACATCGCTAAACAAGGTATCGCTCCCCGCCACCACGTTGACATTCGGTGCGTCAGCTGAAGTATGGAGCACCACCAGTTCGCTGGTTTCAGGGGAGTCGTCGTCATCATCACAACCGGTCAGCGCCAGGAAGGCCAGACTGACGAGAAAGAGCGGCAATGCATGGTTCATTTTGTTGTTCCTCCATCGAATGGACATGCCCGGGTAGCTACGACGGAGAAAGGTCGGTGGCCCTTAAATTTGTCAATTATTGTGAAATTAAACCGGTCGTTTTGATAACTGGAATGTGTGATATGGTCGCCGCCCGTGCAGCAGATAGTCCTCGCAAAGCGAGATCGTTGCGAAGGTCATCATCTTTAAACGGTCATCAATTAGCCTGGATTACGGCCCCGCCCCTCATAAGAGCAGCCAAACTAGGGGTTTATGCGTATCCACGTTAATGAATCGAAAAGCTATAGATGTGAGTTTGGACAAATCCTGCCTTAAGAGCAGGACGTATCGCACGTTTCCAGACAGCCTCCGACGGTGTATAGCAGCCTAATCTTTCCGCTATACTCTGGCGCTTATACGTCATCAAGTGAAGAAAAACACAGGGAATCCCTCATGCGCACCGCGTCCCGCTTTGCCATTGTCATCGTTGTACTGGTGGTCGTTCTCGGCGGCATTTTCGGTTACACCTTTTACAGGTTCGGAAAAATGCAGGAGCAGATGTCTCAGCCCCAGCCTCCGGCCGTTATCGAAGCAACGACCGCCCAGCGTACCTCCTGGATACAGGCCATCAAGGCAGTCGGTAGCATCACGGCCATCAACGGTGTCGAAGTCGCTAACGAAGTGGCCGGCGTTGTGGAATCGGTCGGTTTCGACTCCGGCGACCGTGTCGAGAAGGGCGACATCCTGTTGAGGATGGACACCTCCACCGACGAAGCGGCACTACGTACGCAGCGTGCCGAGGCGCAGCTGGCTGTGCAGCAGTTTAACCGCACATCCGACCTCCTGCCCAAGCGGGCCGTATCCCAAGCCCAATACGATGAGGCCAAGGCCAATATGGAAGCGGCCCGGGCGCGGGTGAATGAGGCTGAAGCGCAGCTCCAGAAGAAGATCATCAAGGCGCCGTTCGACGGCACACTTGGTTTGAGACTTGTCGACCAGGGCCAGTACCTGGCGGTCGGTACGCCGATTGTAGAAATCAACATGCTCGACCCGATCTATGTCGACTACACCATTTCCGAAAAGGAACTGATCAACGTCGACGTGGGCCACGACGTCGTTGCCACTGTGGCAGCGCTGCCCGATGAAGAGTTTCGCGGAAAAGTGAGCGCCATCAACAGCTCGGTGAATCCACAGACGCGCACCGTGCGCATCCGCGCCACGTTAAAAAACCCTGAGCAAGCACTACGCCCGGGAATGTTCGCAACGATCCAGACCGTGCGGCCGCAGGAGCGCGATGTGGTCACCCTGCCGCGTACTGCGATTTCCTTTAACACCTACGGTGATTTCGTCTACGTACTGAAGGAGAAAGACGACGGCCAGCTCGTCACCGAGCGCCGCAGCGTCGAAACGGGTGGCACCCGCTCAGGCCGCGTGGAGGTTACCAATAACCTCGAAGCTGGCGAGCAAGTCGTCGCCACAGGTCTGCTGCGCCTGCGTTCCGGACAGCCTGTGGAGATCAAGTCCGAGGGTAACAAGAACGGCTCACCGGACCAGCAACAGTCGGGTGAATCCAGTGGCGGGGAGGCCAGCAACTAATGCGTTTCACGGACATATTCGTACACCGTCCGGTCCTGTCGACGGTTGTCAGTCTGCTGATCCTGCTGCTGGGTGTCCGCGCCGCCATGGACATGGAAGTGCGCGAATACCCGCAGCTCGAAAGCACGACCGTCACCGTGACGACGGCCTATCCCGGCGCAAGCTCAGACCTTATCAAGGGCTTTATTACCACGCCTTTGCAACAGGCAATCGCCGAGGCCAGTGGTATCGACTACCTGACCTCTACCAGTTCCCAGGGCACTTCGACCATCGAAGCGCATATGGAGCTGAACTACGACGCCAACGCCGCCCTGGCAGAGATCCAGGCCAAGGTGGCCAGTCAGCGCAACGTGCTGCCGGAGGACGCCCAGGACCCGGTTATCACCTCCACCACCGGTGACAGCACGGCGCTGATGTATATCGCCTTCTATAGCGAGACCATGCCGGTTCCGCAAATTACCGATTACCTGACCCGGGTGGTCCAGCCCAAACTCCAGGCCCTTTCCGGTGTCGGCAAGGCCGAGCTGCTGGGCCGCACCTTTGCCCTGCGGGTATGGCTGGATCCGGAGCGTCTGTCGGCGGTGGATATGACCTCTTCGGAAGTCATCCAGGTTTTGCTGAACAACAACTACCAGGCCGCCGTGGGTAACACGAAGGGCGAGTTGGTCCAGATCAGCCTGACCAGCGATACTGATGTCGGCAGCCTGGAGCAATTCCAGGATCTGGTTATCAAGGAATACGAGGGTTCGCTGATACGCCTGCGGGATATCGCGCGGGTGGAATTGGGTTCAGAAAGCTACGAAAACCTGGCGCTGTATAAGGGCCAACCGTCCACCTATGTCGCCATCGAGCTCTCACCGGGCGCCAATCCGCTGACCGTGGCGGAACTGGTGAAGAACGAGTTGCCCCAGATCGAAGCCCAGTTGCCCTCGGAACTGAGCGTGGAATTGCCTTACGACGCATCTGAGTTCATCGAGGATTCGATCAATGAGGTGGTCCAGACCCTTTGGGAAGCCATCGTTATCGTCCTCGTCGTGGTCTTCCTCTGCCTGGGCTCACTGCGCGCGGCCGTCGTACCGTCAGTGGCCGTACCGTTGTCGATTATCGGCGGCGCCTTCATCATGCTGATGCTGGGCTACTCGCTGAACCTGATGACGCTACTGTCCATGGTTCTCGCCATCGGCCTGGTGGTGGATGACGCGATCATCGTTGTGGAAAACGTTCACCGCCACATCGAGGCCGGCGAGCCCAAGTTCGATGCCGCAATCAATGGTGCGCGGGAGATGGCTACGCCGATCATTGCCATGACCACCACGCTCGTTGCGGTTTACGCCCCCATAGGCTTCATGGGCGGTCTGGTGGGTTCGCTGTTCACTGAGTTCGCCTTCACACTGGCCGGTACGGTCGTCATTTCGGGTATCGTTGCCTTGACCCTGTCGCCTATGTTGTCGGGCAAGGTGCTGAAGCCTCATGGGCAGCCAACGAAGTTCGAAACCAAGGTCGAGAACTTCTTCAACGGCCTGGCCAACGGCTATAGCCGGGCATTGTCGTCCTCGCTGGAGACCAAGTCGGTCACCATCTTCTTTGCCTTGGTCGTACTCGTCTCCATCTACGGCATGGTCAAGCTGAGCCAGAACGAACTGGCGCCGACCGAGGACCAGGGTATCCTGCTGTTCCAGGGCACTGCACCACAAACGGCAACACTGGATTACCTGCAGAAGTACGGTGCAGAAATGCAGCAGATGATGGAAGAACTGCCAGGCTACGATGAGACCTTCATGCTGCTGGGCATTACAAGTCCAAATGCGGTCTTCGGCGGTTTCAAGATGGAGCCCTGGAGCGAGCGCGAGGTATCCCAATTCGAGGTCCAGCCACAATTGCAGGGCGCATTGGCCGGAATCGTCGGGCTGCAGACCGCGGTGTTTCCGCTCCCGGCCCTGCCCGGCTCGAGCGGCGGCCTGCCGTTCCAGTTCGTTATCACCACCGGCGCCAGCTACGACCAGCTCGATAGCGTAGCCGACGAAATCCTCGGCAAGGCGATGCAGAGCGGCAACTTCATGTTCGTGCGCAAGTCGATCGAGATCGATCGCCCGATCACCACCATCAAGGTGGATCGCGATCGGGTCGCTGACCTTGGGCTGTCGATGCAGGATGTGGGTCAGGCAATGTCGAGCATGCTCGGCGGTGGCTATATCAACCGCTTCAACATGGAAGGCCGTTCCTACCAGGTTATTCCACAGGTGGAGCGCTATGCCCGCGCCGATGTGGATGCACTCAACGAGTACTACATCCGCGCCGACTCCGGCGAGTTGGTGCCGCTATCCAGCGTGATCAGCTTCAAGGAGGGCGTCGAGCCGTCCCAGCGGACCCAGTTCAACCAACAGAACTCGCTGACCATCGAGGGCATTCCCATCGTACCTATGGGCCAGGCGATCAACTCCGTCACCCAAGTGGCAGACGAAGTCTTCCCGCAGGGCTTCACCTATGACTTCAAGGGGGATTCCCGCCAGTTCATGCAGCAAGGCAGCGCGTTGGCCGTTACCTTCTTCCTGTCGCTGCTGGTGATCTACCTGGTGCTGGCAGCTCAGTTCGAGAGCTGGCGAGACCCGTTCATCATCCTGGTATCCGTGCCCATGTCCGTGGCGGGTGCCATGGCGTTTATCGTGACCGGCATGGCAACGATGAACATCTACACCCAGGTGGGGCTGATCACCCTGATCGGCGTGGTATCGAAGAACGGGATCCTGATCGTGGAGTTCGCCAACCAGCTCCAGCACGAGAAGGGGCTGAATAAGCTGGAAGCGGTGATCGAAGCGGCGGCGATTCGCCTGCGGCCGATCATCATGACCTCCCTGGCGCTGATCGTCGCCATGGTGCCGCTGCTGATGGCGGTTGGCCCGGGCGCGCAGAGCCGCTTCGCCATCGGCCTGACGATCGCCACAGGTCTGGGCATCGGCACGCTATTCACGCTGTTCGTGTTGCCGGCGTTCTATGTCCTGCTGGCGAAGGATCACAACGCCGACAAGGACGAAGGGGCCAAGGCCCATGCGGCGGAGCCGGAACCTTCCAGCTAGATCCGCTGAACGCACAAGATCCACTAAACGAGAAAGGGGCCCATCGCGGGCCCCTTTTTTATTGCTGTTGGTCGGAAGGATATGGAGGTAATTACGACGGCGAGGCACCGGGACCGGCAGCTTTTAAGGGCACCTGCGGCGCCTCAGAAGCTGAAGCTTCTGCTACATGCTCGAGTTGGCTGAAAAATATAGCCAACGCTTCAGCTTCGAAGCAGCCCACAGGGCTGCCTGGGTTTCCAGTAACTGCGGGCTTCCGTCACCAACTGCCGGCACCTTCGGCGCCTCAGAAGCTGAAGCTTCTGCTACATGCTCGAGTTGGCTGAAAAATGTAGCCAACGCTTCAGCTTCGGAGCATCCCTCAGGGCTGCCTGGGTTGCCAGTAACGGGCTTCCGTCACCAACTGCGGGCACCTTCGGCGCCTCAGAAGCTGAAGCTTCTGCTACATGCTCGAGTTAGCTGGAAAATGTAGCTGACGCTTCAGCTTCGGAGCAGCCCACAGGGCTGCCCCGGTTGCGTCGCACCCGCAAATCCGACGACCCACTCAAATGGGTCGTAGAATTCACAAAGGTCTTCAAAAACTGGCCGTAGCCGTCACGGTGCTACCTGCGCTCTGCCCGGCCAGCGTATTGTTCCCGCCGCCCTGCCAGACCTGCTGCTGGCTGGGATCGCTCTCACTCCGCTTAAGGCACTTCCATTCGATTCCCGTCTGCGGCGGGACTTCGACCGAACCGGTCCAGGTCGGATAGCTGTCGGCAGATAGCAGGATCGCCGAGGCGGGGTCCCAGTTGCCCAGTTCGCCAAGACTGCCGGTCACGTAGACGCTCTGCCCCATCACCGTAGTGCCGTTCTGACATTCGAAGTTCACCGTGACCTGCCTGGCGGGATCTTCACCCGTGCCTCCGTCACCGCCGCTGCCATCGCAGGGCGCACCGACGTGCAGCGCAGCCGCGTCCATGGCGGGTACGTTGAGGCTTACCTGGCCGCCAGACACGGTGGCACATGAACCGTCACCGGCCACATTCTCGTATCTGCCGTCCGGCAGGCTGGTGGTGAAGTTGCGATTCAGCGCATTACCTTCCCGGTTGATCACCACGAACCCGCGGTCGCCGCGCCCAAAGGCTATCTGGTCGTTGCCATTGTCCCACCAGTGGGTGACGCCGGTGCCTTCGGTCTCGTTGCGGAAAGCGACCATATTGGCAATGGCGGACCAGCGGTGTTCGCAGATCCAGGCGCCACCACACTGGGCTTCGCCGCCCTGGTAGACCGGCGTAGAAGGCGGACCCTGATCGCCGCCGGAGAAGGCGTAGCTGGACATGACCTTGGGATAACCATAGGGCCACGCCAGCATGAAGACATTGGCCAGGTTGTAGAGAGCCCCGTCCTTGTAGGTCAACACGTTGCTGCCGCCGGCACCGTGGCCACGCTGGTTATCGTGGTTGTCCGTAAACACCACGGCACTGTCTCCACCCATGAAGCCCCAACCTTCGCCGAAGTTGTTCAGGTAGCTCAGTTGCTGGTTCTTGAACACGTCGCCGATCGAAGCGCTGTAACGGAATTCGGTGACATCCGCCTGGCCAGTGTATTCCGACGCGCTGACCGCCTCGCCGCCCAGGTCGATCACCTCCTGGAAGGTATACAAGTTTCCGTTCAAGCGACCGAGAATGCCGGCGATGTCCCCCGGGGACATGTGCTTCGCAGCATCGACGCGTATGCCTTTCACCCCCAGGTTGACCATGTTGTTGATGTAGTCGGCGATGGTTTGCTGAACGTAGTTGTCGGCGGTATTCAGGTCTGGCAGTCCGACCAGTTGGCAGTTGCGTACCCGCCAGGCATCACCCGCATAGTCGCCACTGTTGATATCGCAGGCACCGTGAAAATCCTGGCCGCTGTAGATAGGATAAGCGCGACTGCCGGCGTCGTAGCCGGAGCCCGCCGTACCAGTCCCGGAACCGGCTGCCATATGATTGATCACCGCATCGGCGTAGACATCAACGCCCACCGCATTACAGCGAGACACCATGTTGGCGAAGTCGGCAGCGTTGCCGCTGCGGCTGACTAGCTGATAGCTGACCGGCTGGTAACGGGTCCACCACTGGCTCCCCTGGATATGCTCCTGGGGCGGCGAGACCTGGACCGCGCTGAAACCCTTAGGGCCCAGGAAGTTTTCGCATTCTTCGGCCACATCATTCCAGGACCACTCGAACAGATGTACGAAGGCGCCCGCCTGGGCCTGGGAAGCCGGGCCGAGCAGTAGGAGGGAGGCAGCCGCCAGCGGCAGCCCCTGTTTCAGTGCTTTCATTGTTAGCTCCTTGTAGGCCTCCTCTTGAGACCTTTCTTGTATTTTTTTGGGAGCATCCAACCGCAGGATTCCTCGAATGTGATCACCCGATGAATCTGGATGTCCACGGTCAAGGTGCGCTGAACAGGGATTAACCAACAACCTCCATCATTTGGTTAAAAGGGGCGTAGCAAGGGGGCGTGGCGACTAACGCGACAGACCATCACGTATTGTCGTGCTCGAACCGGGAAGGATATCGCTGGGAGACGAAACGTAAACAGCCCGCAACACGATTCGTGCAACGGGCTGCAGCAGCAACTACGCCTCGCGGGGGCGCAGCTTGTCGAGCTGGAGTGTGGACAGGGTCCGGGAGCGAACCTGGTTGAGCAGCTCGGCATCTTCGACCAGGGACTGTCCGTAAGACGGCACCAGCTCGCGCATGCGCGCCTGCCACTCCTGCGACTTGATGCGCTCGGGGAAGCAGCGCTCGATGACATTGATCATCGCACCGACGGCGGTAGAGGCCCCCGGCGATGCGCCCAGCAGCGCCGCCAGGGAACCATCCTTGGCCGCTACGATCTCGGTGCCGAACTCCAGCTTGCCGCGACCATCAGCGGATTTCTTGATGATCTGGACCCGCTGGCCCGCTTCTCGCAGATGCCAGTTTTCAGCTTTGGCATCGGTGAAGAAGTTGCGCAGGGCCTCCATACGATCCTCATGGGACTGGAACGCTTCCTTGATCAGGTAGCGGGTCAGGTCCATGTTGCTCTTGCCCACCTGCATCATGGGGACGATGTTGCCACCCTTCACCGAGGAAAACAGGTCCATGATGGACCCCTGCTTGAGGAACTTGGTGGTAAAGCCGGCGAAGGGACCGAACAGCAGGGCCGGCTCGCCGTTAATGATGCGCGTATCCAGGTGGGGTACGGACATCGGCGGCGCGCCGATCGGCGCCTTGCCATAAACCTTGGAGTAGTGCTTCTTGATGACTTCCGGGTTCTGGCATACCAGCCATTGGCCGCTGACCGGGAACCCGCCATAGCCTCGGGCCTCGTCGATCTCAGACTTCTGCAGCAGCGGCAGAGCAGCGCCACCGGCACCGATAAACACGAAACCCGCCTCGATCTTCTTGGTTTCGCCGGTACTCTCGTCACGCAGGCGCACTTTCCAGCGACCATTGTCACGCTTGGCCAGGCGCTTCACGGAATGGCTCAGCAACAGATCGAAGTTGGGCTGGGTGTCCAGCCATTTGACCATGTTGCGCGTCAGCGCACCGAAATCCACATCGGAACCGTGGTCCACGCGCGTTGCCGCAACCGCCTGCATGGGATCACGGTTCTGCATGATCAGCGGCATCCACTCCTTAAGCGTCTCAGGCTCATCCGTGAAGCGCATTTCCTTGAACAGGTGATGCTTGCTCAGCAGTTCATGGCGCTTGCGCAGGTACGCGACGTTGTCGTCGCCCCAGACGAAGCTCTGATGTGGCGTGGGGTTGATGAACTTGGTCGGCTCCGGCAGGATGCCCTGCTCGACCAGGTAGGACCAGAATTGCAGCGAAATCTCAAACGCCGCGTTGATATTCAGGGCCCGGTCGATCTGAATGCTGCCGTCTTCGGTTTCCGGGGTGTAGTTCAGCTCACAGTAGCCGGCA
Source organism: Marinobacter nanhaiticus D15-8W (assembly GCF_036511935.1). NCBI lineage: Bacteria > Pseudomonadati > Pseudomonadota > Gammaproteobacteria > Pseudomonadales > Marinobacteraceae > Marinobacter > Marinobacter nanhaiticus. The sequence continues at coordinate 4,511,676 of NZ_AP028878.1, forward strand.
TGGCCGGTACCCGCATTGTTCCAACCGTCTGTGCTCTCATGGGCCACGTGATCGAGACGCTCTACCATGACGATGTCCAGCGACGGATCAAGCTGCCTGAACATCATGCCGAGGGTGGCGCTCATGACGCCACCGCCGACCAGCACGACATCTGCCTGTCTTGCAGTCATTGGCTTGTTACCTTAAATCCGGTGATCAAAACGGAGTTCAGGGAATCCCCGCCCCAATTGCAATTCGATTACCGCGTCTGTCGATAAACCGCGATGATTATGGGACTTATCCAGGGATTCCTCGGCTGGGGCCCGATTATCCGGTTTTTTGACGCAATATGAAATTATCTAGAGCAACCGGTACGGCATTCGCGTGATCGAGGCAATGAATCCTGTAGCCCCAATACAGGTGCGAGAGTACACTTCTTGGCTGTTTTTCTGCCTCCCGTTTCCTATTCGTAACAGCCTTTGAGTGGTTTGTCCCTTATGCATTGGTTGGATGTTGTCCTGATCAGTTTTGCCGTACTGGCCTTGCTGGGCGTTATCTTCGAGGAAGTGACCCATATCAACAAGGCGAAGGTCACCCTCTTCTTCGGCACCCTGTCCTGGTTACTGCTGTTCATCTCCAGCGGATCATCGACTGAAACCGAAGCCGTCTCCCGGGGCCTGGCGGAGAGTATTTCCGAAATTGCCGGCCTCTGGCTGTTCCTGGTCGCCGCGATGACCTTCGTCGCCTACCTGAACAAGAAGGGCATGATCGAGAACCTGATCTACCTGATCATGCCCAAGCGCATCAAGGAGAACCACCTGCTCCTGCTGACCGGGCTGTTCTGTTTCATTTTCTCATCCCTGGCGGACAATATCACAGCCACCCTGGTCTCCTGCGCACTGATACTGTCTTTACATCTGGACCGGAAAAAACAGATCAGGTTCATTACGCTGGTGGTGTTTGCCGTAAACTCCGGCGGGGTCGCGCTGATCACCGGCGACGTTACCACCCTGATGATCTTCCTGGCGGACAAGGTGGAAATCCTCACCCTGTTGGCCCTGTCCGTTCCCGCGGCGTGCGGCGTATTCCTGTTGGCACTGCTGCTGTCCCGCGGCATGCAGGGCGAAGTCGAGCTGGTGCACGACCGCAACGAAGTGCGCGGTGTGGATATCGCCATTGCCGGCCTGTTCCTGCTCACCATTGTGTCCACCATCGTCTGCAACGTGCTGTTCCAGGTCCCGCCGGTATTGATGTTCCTGTTCGGCCTGTCGGTGATGTTCCTGATTTCCCGGTTCTATAGTCACGATTCCGACCTGGACCCGATCCTCGAATACATCCGCACAATCGAGTTCGAGACCCTGCTGTTCTTCCTCGGAATTCTGCTGATTGTCGGTATGTTGAAGGAAATCCAGGCCCTTGGCAGTTTCGTTGCCATTTACGAAGTCCTGCCGCCACTAGTCGCCAACTACCTAATGGGGATGTTCTCGGCGATCATCGACAACGTTCCGCTGACCGCAGCGCTTCTCAAAGCCGGCATAGAGATGTCGCCAGGCGAGTGGCTGGGATTGACCTATGCGGTGGGTGTAGGCGGCTCCTTGCTGGTCATCGGTTCAGCCGCCGGAATCGTCGCCATGAGCAAGATCCCCGGCCTCACCTTCGCCAGCTATCTGCGCTACAGCCTCTGGTTGCTGGTGGCCTATACCGTGGGCTACGCAGGAGTTTACGTGCTGGGGCTGTTCATCTAGAGAGCGCCCTGGCACATATAGCGCCTACGGCCTTCCGATATGGCGCCAGCCCAGCGTACGCTCTATGCGCTGGCGCGCTTACCTTGATTGGCCTGGAGGGATTCATACCTCGAGAGAGTTTGACGAACGGACAAGTCGAGGCCGTGGCCCACTCTGACGGCAAAGCCTCTGGCAACGTCAATAAAGTCACCTGAAGGGTCGAAATAGCCTCTAGTCAGAATAACCTCGAACGTGCAGCAAAAAGGCAGGACAAGCGTCGCCAGGCGAAGCCAACTGAAAAAAGCACCTTCCCTGGTGCGCGTTCACGTCCTGTGGGCGATTGGCGAGTAGCCACAATGCAGTCGTATCTACCACGATGTAGCGACAGGTTAATCCGGCGGCGTGACAGAATTGTGACAACGAATATCGCTCGACTTGCTTCGCATCACGCTATATAGCGCGGCATACTGTCCGGAAAGCATGTCAGCGGAGGCACATATGGAATTGTTACTGCTGGGCGCCACAGGCGCCGTAGGACGCGAGGTGCTGGACCTGGCGCTGGCCGATCCGGCGGTGACGCGGATCACCGCCCCCACCCGGCAGGCCTTGAGCCCCCAAGACAAACTGCATAACCCGATAATCGACTTCGATAAGGGCCTGCCCGATGCGGACTGGTGGCATGCCGATGCCCTCATCAGCTGCCTGGGCACGACGATTGGCAAGGCCAAGACCCGTGCAGCCTTCCGCGGCATCGATCACGACCTGGTCCTGTCGTGCGCCAACCTTGCTAAGTCCCAGGGCACATCGGCGATGGTGCTGAATTCCTCCCTGGGCGCCAACCCGAAGAGCCGGAATTTCTACTTGCGCACCAAGGGAGACCTCGAAGAATCATTGAAGCAGTTGGGGTTCGAGCGGCTGGTGCTGGTGCGCCCTTCACTGATCGACGCCCAGCGTGAGGAAAGCCGCCTGGCCGAGCAGGTGAGTCTCTTTGCCGGCCGCTTGATGCGCCCGCTCATCCCGGCGCGCTATCGGCCGGTGACGGCAAGGCGCATCGCCAGTTGCCTGCTACAGGCCAGCCAGGGGGACGCCGGCCTGACGATTATCGAATCGGAAAAGATCTGACGCCCCCCTGACAATACTCAAGCTGCGTTTGGCTCGAACACCATCGCAACGGAGTTCAGACAGTAACGCTGGCCAGTGGGCGGCGGACCATCCGGAAAGACATGGCCCAGATGACTGTCACAACGGGGGCAGCGGATCTCGGTGCGGGCCATCCCCATACTGTTGTCTTCCAGGTAGCGGATATGGTCCGGATCGAAGGGCGAGAAGAAACTCGGCCAACCGGTGCCGGAATCGAACTTATGCTCGGAACTGAACAGCGGCAGTTCACACAACCGGCAGTGGTAGACACCGCTCTGTTTGTTATCCAGCAGCGTGCCGCAGAACGGCTGCTCGGTGCCGTGATCCAAAAGGATGCGACGCTCCTCTTCGCTCAGGCCGGCGGCCCGTTTGTCGATTTCCGCCTTGGATAGCGGGGTCAGATCGTAACCCGCTTCAGATGTGGACATTGCTGACTCTCCTCAAGCAAATCTGTCGATGACGGACCCGGGCTCATGCCTGGTCGTCGTTGAATTCGGGTTTCAGCCGGTCGCCGAAACTGTCCCGCAGTTTCTCCATCTTGGGTGCCGCAACCGCCATCACATAAGGCTGATGTGGATTGCGCGCCGCAAAGTTCTGGTGGTATTCCTCAGCCGGATAGAAGGCATCCAGCGGTTCCAGGGTGGTCACCACCGGGTCGCCGAAGACCCCGGATTCGTTCAGTTTCTGGATATAGGCTTCCGCCACCTGACGCTGCTGCTCGTTCTCGTAGAAGATCGCCGAGCGGTACTGGGTGCCGCGGTCGTTGCCCTGCCGGTTGAGCTGGGTCGGATCGTGGGCAACCGAGAAGAAGATACGCAGTAGTTCGCCGAAGCTGGCCTTGGTCGGGTCGTAACGCACCTCGATCACCTCGGCATGGCCGGTGGTTCCGCTGCAGACGGCCTCGTAATTGGCGGTGTCCGCCGAACCGCCGGCGTAACCGGACGTCACTGAACCGACGCCATCAACGGCCAGGTAGACGGCCTCGGTGCACCAGAAGCAGCCGCCGCCCAAAACGACCCGCTGTTCACCGGCATCGGCCGGTACGTCGAGGTCGTTGTCCGGTGCCGGAAAACGGCTGCGGGGCACATTCATGCCGGGTATATCGCAGGACTGGCTCATGCTACCTCCACTATGAGTAGGCTTTCAGGGTTGCCGCCTTTGCGTTGGATTCCAGGTTTGATATCTGCAGAATTCTCAAATGAACCCGAAAACCATGAATTTCAAGACTGTGAACAGACCGTCATGAGACGTGTTAATGTCTCGCGGGTCGCTCATTTTCGCCCTAATGACCCTGATTTACCAATACGGCTTCCACATGGATCAATTTGCCGACGCCAAGCATCCACATTTACTGCTGCGCGGCACAGGCTCATACTTGAGCGGATACTTTTCGACGTCACGGTTCCGGTAGCCACCGGAGTCAAAGCAAGGAGCGGAGGATGACGCAGGTAGCCCCTGAACCGCAACATGACGACGAACTCCTCGAATACCGCCTGTCCCTGAGACTGGGGCCCATTCACGCGCGTCAGCGACTGGGCATCGAGCGCGAATTCGAAGGCCGCCTGATCGATCGAGAAGGCCACTTCTGCCATATCGAAAAATGGCATTCGATTCACGGAATCATCCGCGGCGGTCTACGCATGATGGGGCTGCTTGGACGGGCGCGGAACAACGCCCGCCGTATCCGCACCGTACCTCACCGATTCATCCTCCAGAACCTGCCGGAAGAGCTGGAGGGGTTTCGCATCCTGCACCTGACCGACCTCCACGTGGATATGGATCCGGAGGCGCTGAATGCCATCATCGATCACGTGGCCACGCTGGACTATGACCTGTGCGTGCTCACTGGCGATTACCGCAAGCTCACCTGGGGCCCGATCGAGGCCAGCCTCGAAGGCATGCGCCGCCTTCGGAACGTGATCACGGGAACGCCGCTCGCAGTGTTGGGCAACCACGACAGCATTCGTATGCTGCCCGGTCTGGAGGATATGGGCTATAAGGTGCTGGTCAACGAGAACACTGCAATCAATCACAACGGCACGAAGCTTTACGTGGCTGGTGTCGATGATGGGCATTTCTACAAGGTCCACAACCTGCAGCGGGCGGCTGAAGGGATCGAGCCCGGCCATCCGTCGGTACTATTGAGCCATACGCCGGAGCTCTATCTCCAGGCGGCCCATACCGGTTACGACATTTTCCTTTGCGGCCACACCCACGGCGGTCAGATCTGCCTGCCGGGTGGCATTCCCATCCTGCTGGATGCCGATTGTCCGCGCTTCGTCGGCAAAGGGCCCTGGCAGCATATGGATATGCAGGGCTACACCTCTTGCGGCGCGGGGACGTCGGTGGTTCAGGCGCGGCTGAACTGCCCGCCCGAGGTAAATATGCATACGTTGACGCGCGGGCCGACTTAGGTGCTCCGACGCTGCCAGGGAGTCGCCATCAGCAGCCTTCCAGGCTGCTCCGAAGCTAAAGCGTCGGCTACATTTTCCCAGTCAACTCGAGCGTGTAGCAGAAGCTTCAGCTTCTGAGGCGCCGAAGGTGCCCTAACCTCCGGGAGCAGGCCTCAACCTCAAGCCTAACCACTGCAGCCTTGCAGGCTGCCCCGAAGCTAAAGCGCCGGCTACATTCCCCAGTCAACTCGAGCATGTAGCAGAAGCTTCAGCTTCTGAGGCGCCGAAGGTGCCCTAACCTCCGGGAGCAGGCCTCAATCTCAAGCCCAACCACTGCAGCCTTGCAGGCTGCCCCGAAGCTAAAGCGTCGGCTACATTTCCCAATTCAACTCGAGCATGTAGCAGATGCTTCAGCTTCTGAGGCGCCGAAGGTGCCCAAGGCATTCCGCGGAAACTCAGTGCGGCTGCCGCCGAATCCCCAACCGGTATAGCAACGGCGAAAGCACGATATTCGCGATCATGAACGACACTACGGTCACCACGACCACAACCCACCCGTAGCCAATCCAGAAGGCTCCGAAAAGCACCGGCAGGAATGCTTCCGGCAACTGGTCGAGGCCCGTGGCCCGAGCGCTGGAACGCATATGTCGGCGACGCTTGATGAAGCTGCTGATCAGGTCTCCCAGTAAGCCGAGCGCACCAAAAAGGGCGCCGAACAAGGCGCCCATGCCCATCAATGCGCTACATAACGCGGTCGCCGCCACACCAACGATCAGACCACGCCACGTTTTGCTGTCACCTAGCAATCGCTCCCCATCTCGCCAGATGCGACCGCCATCCACCGGTTTATTGCCACGATGCCCCAAGAGCACCCGGCCCAGCACGGGCGAACCATGGGCCGCGAGTAACAGGACTAGGAGCTCGAGGATCAGCACGGCGATCTGCTCAGCTTTCCAGGCCTCCCCGGGTTAGCTTGAGTGGATCAAGGATCTTCTCCAGTTGGGCGCGGGATAGATCCGTCCGCTCCTCCGCCACGTCGATGATCGATCGACCGCTGGCGTAGGCTTCCTTGGCAATCTCCGCGGCACGGCTGTAGCCAATCTCAGGATTCAGGGCGGTGACCAACACCGGGTTCTTGTCCACCGCATCGGAGAGGTGCTGGGCGTTAACGGTGAATCCGGCGATCGCCTTGTCCGCCAGTACGCGGCTGCTGTTGCTCAACAGGCTGATCATTTCCACCAGATTGGCGCCCACCAGCGGCAGCATCACGTTGAGCTGGAAGTTGCCGGATTGACCGGCAATGGCCACGGCGCTGTCCAACCCCATCACCTGGGCCGCCACCATGGCCGTGGATTCGGGGATGACCGGGTTCACCTTGCCCGGCATGATCGAACTGCCCGGCTGCAGAGCCGGCAGGCTAATCTCCGCCAGGCCGTGGATCGGGCCGCTGTTCATCCAGCGCAGGTCGTTGGCGATCTTCATCAGGATTACGGCTACACCGCGCAACTGCCCCGATAGACTCACCGGGCCATCGATCGCACTCTGACCCACGAACTTGTGATCCATGGATTTGAAGAAAAAGCCGGTCTTGTCATTGAGCGCCGTGACAAAGCGGTCGGCAAAGTGCGAGTGGGCGTTTACACCCGTTCCCACCGCCGTGCCGCCCTGGGGGATCGCCAGTAGCTGCTCGCTGGCCCATTCGATCCGCTTCTCCATCGCCGCCAGTTGTTCGCGCCACGTCTGCAATTCCTGGCCAACTGTTACCGGCATGGCGTCCATCAGGTGGGTACGGCCGGTCTTCACGATCTCTGCCAGCTCGCCTTCCCGTTCGTAGATGGTGCCCTGGAGGTGGGATAACGCTGGCAGCAAATCGGTCTGGATCAGGCTTACCGCGCTGACGTGGATGGCTGTAGGGATCACATCGTTGGAGCTTTGACTCATGTTGACGTGATCGTTGGGATTGACCTCAACTCCATTGGACCGGGCGATACTGGCAATCACCTCGTTCACGTTCATATTGGTACTGGTACCGGAGCCGGTCTGGTAGATGTCGATGGGGAACTGGTCGCGGTGCTCGCCCCAGAGCAAGTCGTCGCAAGCCTTGATGATGGCATCGCGATGCCCGTCTTCCAGCAAACCCAGCTTTGAATTTGCCAGGGCCGCCGCCCGTTTGATCTGGACCACCGCGTCGATAAACGCCGACGGCATGGGGAGCCCGCTGACCGGGAAATTGTCGACGGCGCGCTGGGTCTGGGCGCCCCAGAGAGCGTTTTCCGGTACTTTCACTTCGCCCAGACTGTCCTTCTCGACCCGATAATCACTCATCTCAACCTCCTATCCTTGAAGCGCCGCCGGCCTGGGTGCTCTCGCCCAAAACCGATAGATGGAAATGCATCCAAGCCCGGACGCAGGAACCAATAGCTAGCTCGACTAAACCTGGCCCTAACCCGACCTGTCTCAAACTAACGAGCGGGATACTGAGGTGGATCAGTCCCGATACCGATAGCCGTCGCGCGCGGGCGGATCGAATCTTCCACGCACACCAAGGCTTAGTCCGAGTGCTGTTTGAGTCTTACATGATCACAGATCCCCGTCACCTGCGAAAAGTTCAGGATCAGGGTGTGAACCGTGTTGGTGTAGGTGTCGTGGAGGAAGAACTTGAAGCGCTTCTGCGACTCGCCCTGGAGATAGGCATCGTACTCCTTGACCAGTTCACGCACATCGCCCCCGGAATCCTTGTTCCAGGTGGCATTGAACGGGCCCAGCACGGCCCCGCCGCTCAGACAGACCGTCACCTCGTGGTTGGTCAGTGCATTCTCATTGGCTTGCATGGATGCAGCCCCCTTGGGTTGTGGATGTGCAGATCAGGAACGACCCGGTGGGACCGATCCGTTTCCATCCAGTGTAGACGGGGCTGGGTGGTCTCGTCAGGCCGGAAGTTTGCTTGGGAGAAGTGGGGCCGCTTTCGGTCTTCCAAGGCCTTGGCGAGCGCCCACATCAAGCGGTTCGCGCGGCTCATCCCCGAAGAACAGCACCCTCAGGAAACCGCCGTCCCCAATAAACTCGTCAACAACGCTCGCAACCGGTTCGGCTTCACCGGCTTATTGAGTACGGGAAAATACTGAGTCTTCAGAAAACGCCGACAGGCATCGCTGCGATCGGCGGTAATGATTGCGGCAGGAATGTCCTCACCCAGCGACCGGCGCAGACCGTAGATGACCTCGCACCCTGTTCGGCCGTCATTCAGGTGATAGTCCGCGAGGATAGCTTCCGGCAACTGGCCGCTCGCTTTCACCTCGGCCAGCGCCTCGTCCGCGCCCTCCGCGGTCATCACCTCGCACCCCCACTGCTCGAGTAACGCGCGCATGCTGACCAGGATATCCGGCTCGTTGTCGATCACCAGCACCTGACGGCCATCCAGCGCATGGGCATCCATCGCAGGAAAGCGGGCGGGCGAAGGGCTGGCCATCTGGCGCGGCTGTTCCAAAGGCAGGACGATGGAAAATCGTGAGCCGACACCGGGCCGGGACTTGACCTCGATCCGGTGCCCCAGCATGCGTACCATGCGGTCGACGATAGCCAGACCCAGGCCCACACCCTTACGCCCGCCAGTATGGGGTGCGGCGAGCTGGTGGAACTCACGGAAGATATCCTCGAGTCGGTCATCGGGAATGCCGACGCCGCTATCCCAGACTTCCAGGTGCAGCAGGCCTTCGCGCACACGCACGTTGAGGAACACCCCGCCTTCACGGGTATAGCGGAACGCATTGGCCAGCAGGTTGCGCAGGATGCGCGTCATCATGCGGACGTCCGTGCGCACCTGGCCGCCCCGGGAACGCACTTTTAGCCTGAGGCCGGCGTGCTCCGCCACCGGTTCGAACTCCCCCGCCAGCCCCTGGATCAACTCATCGACAGCCACGTAGGTGAAATCCGGCTGGATCGCCTGCTGGTCGAGCTTGGAGATATCCAGCAAGTCCGCCAGCAGATCCTCTGCGCCTTCGAGCGCACGGTGGACCCGGTCGATCAAGTGATGTTCATCCGGGGGGAGTGCGCGGTCCTGCAGGGTGGACACCAGCAACCGCGCCGCATTCAACGGCTGCAGCAGGTCGTGACTGGCCGCGGCGAGATACTTGTCCTTACTGCGATTGGCCTCTTCCGCGGCGCGCATGGCGATCACCAGCTCCGCCTCGATCTTCTCCCGCTCGCCGATCTCTCGCCGCAGGCCATCGTTGGCTTTACGCAATTCCCGGGTACGCTCGTTGACCCGGGCTTCCAGCTCGACGTTGATGCGCTCCAACCGCTCCCGCGCCTGCTTACGTTCGGTAATGTCGGCCACGAAGGCCTCGACCACCTCCGGCCCCAGATCCGGCCGGCGCAGCAAGGTGATGGCCACATCGACCGCCCCTCCACCCTGTCGAATCAAACGAGTCTCCCGGGCCTGGACCCGCCCTTCGGACAACAGGCGCAACCGGATGTCGTCAAAGTCCTTCACGCTGCAGAACAGCTGCTCGCGCAGCCGGATGATGGCGTCGGTCAACGCGTCCGCCGACGCATAGCCGCAGATTCCAGCCATCGCCGGATTGCAGGAGAGTAGCCCGCCTCGCAGGTCCGCCTGGAAGATACCGTGCAGGGCGTTGTCGAACAGCCACTTGTAGCGGTTCTTCTCCGCCTCAATGTCTGCAAGCCGCTCCAGCAGTGCCGGGTAATAGTTCTTGCGGACGGAGTGGCTGCCCAGCCCGAGCAGGTCCTCGACGTTGTAATCGCCATTGGTTTGATCAGTCATGGCGGGGTTCGCCTGCGGCAGCTTTACAGGGCTTCTTCATAAACCACTTCAACATCCCGTAGGGACGATTTGCGCGGGTTGGTGAGGATGCAGGGGTCCTGCATCGCAAACCCGGACAGGGACGGAATGTCCGAGGTCCGCACGCCCAGTTCCCCCAGTTTCTGTTCCAGCCCCACGTTGCGCTTGAGTTCCCCGATTCGTCCCAGCAGGCGTGCCCGCACCGTCGATGTGCTCATGCCCCGTGTGTCGATACCCATGGTTTCGGCGATACGTTTGAAGCGGTCTTCGCAAGCGCTGTAGTTATAGGCCACCACATGGTCCAGCAGCATCGCGTTGCACAGCCCATGGGGCAGATCCAGGAACCCGCCCAGACTGTGGGACATGGCATGCACCGCCCCCAGGATCGCATTGGAGAACGCCAGCCCCGCCTGCATGGAGCCCAGCATGATCTGCTCGCGAAGGTTGGCGTCGTTGGGGTTGGCGATCAGCGGCTCCAGGTGGGTATTGATCAGCCTGACAGCTTCCAGCGCATGGGCATCGGTCAATGGGCCGCTGCCGGTGGAGACGAACGCCTCGATCGCATGCACCATGGCATCGACACCGGTACACGCCGTGAGGTAGGTATCCATGGTCTGGGTGACTTCGGGATCGATCAGCGAGACATCCGGCACCACCGCCTTTGAAATGATCGAGAATTTGAAGCGACGATTGGGGTCGGAAATGATTGCGAACTGGGAGACGTCCGCCGAGGTGCCCGCCGTCGTGGGGATCAGGATCAGCGGCGGCGAGGGAATCGTAATCGTGTCCACACCCTCGAATTCCAGGATGTTGCGCCCGTGTGCGCTGACGATGCCGATACCCTTGGCGCAATCCATCGGGCTGCCGCCGCCGATGGCCACGATCACATCGCAGTTCGAGGACTTGTAGAGTTCCGCGCCCTGCATCACCTCCTCGACCCGCGGATTCGCCGATACGCCTGTAAACGTGGTGTATTGCAGGCCGGCCTCGAGCAGCAGGGTCTCGATTTCCGCCACCCAGCCGGCAGCCTGTACGCCGGGGTCGGACACCAGCAGGACCTTGCGCGCCCCGAAGTTGCTGGCGAAGTTGGTCACCGCCTTGCGCGAACCGGCGCCAAAGACGATTTCCGGGGAGACGAACTTTCGCAGGTTGGTAACGTCGTGAGCCATGGTCATCTCGTTATTATTGTGGTGTTGGCCCCACGGACAGCAGACTCGGGGACATGGCGCTATTTTAGCGAATCAGGTAGACCGATGCCGCAACGATGACGTTAGTTTGCAATCGCCTGGCGTTGAGGTACGTGGTCAGGCCAGGCGTTCCCGGAAGAAACGCAGGGTATCCCGCAGCACGGCAGCCTGGTTCTCCGACCGGCGAAAACCATGGCCTTCCTCCGGAAAGCGCACCACCTCCACCGGCACGCCGCATCGCTCGAGCACATGGGCCATGCTGTCGGTCTGCTCCGGCACCACCACCGCATCCTGCCCTCCCTGGAAGAAGATCACCGGGCAGGTAATCCGGTCCGCCCAGAATAGCGGGGTGCGCTGTTGCCAGGTTTCCAGTTCCGCATCGGGGTCGCCCAGCAGCCAGTCGAGGTAGCCCGATTCGAAACGATGGGTCATGTGCCGCAGGGATTCAGGGTCGCTGACCCCGAACAGACTGGCCCCGGCGAGGAACACATCACTGTTGATCAGCGCGTTGAGCACCGTAAAGCCGCCAGCGCTGCGTCCCATCACGAATGCGCGTTTCCCATCCACGAGCCGTTCATCCGTCAGGCAGCGCACCGAATCGCAGACATCCTCCCAGTCGAATTTCCCCCATTGCCCCTGCAGGGACATGCGAAAGATCCGGCCGTACCCTGTGCTGCCCCGGTAATTTACGTCCGCCACCGCAAATCCATTGGAGGTCCAGAAGGCCACCTGCGGATCGAACACCGGGTACGCCGCCGAGGTAGGCCCACCATGGACTCGCACGATGACCGGGGGCAGCGTCCGGGCGCTCTCTGGCCGGTACAGGTAGCCATGGACAGACTGGTTATCCCGGGCGGTAAAGGTAAAGGGTTCCGGCGGTGCCATGCGCAGACAGGCCTCGGTCCTCTCGCCACCGGCCAACACCCGATGGGTGCCGGTATCCGGGTCGATCTGCAGGATGCTGTCGAGGCTCTCGGTGCGCCGGGCGATCACGTAGATTTTGCGGTCCATCACCTGAACCGAACGGAAGCCGGTGTAATCTCCCGCCAGCTTGCGCGAGAGCCTCCCGCCTTCATCCATGATCACCAGCGATGCCAGCCCACGGTAGTAGCACACCCGCACCCAGTATTCACAATCCAGCCAGGCATAGTGGATCTCGTCCAGCTGCCAGGGCGCGTTGGCGTAGTCGGCATTATCGCGTGACTGGGCGATCCAGCGCCCGAAATCATCCACCCGGTAGGGCTGCCACCAGCCGGCATGGTCTGACAAGGCATAGAGCTGATCGCCCACGTAGCGTGGTTGCTGGATCGCCGCGGGGGCCGGGGTCGAGCAGTCCTCCGTGGCGCTGATATCACCCCAATCGTCCACCACTGCGCGGCGCAGCCGGGTTCTTTCCCAGGGCATGGCGGGCAGTTCCCATTCGACCCAGGCCAACCACTGGCCGTCGGAGGACAGCGTCGGACACCCGAGGTTGACGGCTCCGCGGCGGGCACCGGCCAGTTCCAGCTCCTCCCCACTCTCGGCATCGATCGACACCAGCGTCTGCCCCACGCCATAGCCCTCGTCCAGGTGCTCGCAGATCGCGAGGATCCGGTCACGCACCGGATCGGCCACCAGCGCGCCGAAGCGGACTTCCTCCCGCTGTGTGAGCTGGCGCTGGGTGCCGTTATCCAGGTTCAGGACATAAATGTGCTGGTCGGTGCCGTCGACGAAGAAGACATCCGCACCGAGGGTACAAAACGCGCCTCCGCCGTAGCCGTTGACCTGACTGCGCACGCTGACGTCCGGTGACGTCAGCGCCTGGGTATCGCCGTTGCAGTAACGGATCAACTGGTTGTTACCCGTAGCGGGCTCGGTTTCCAGCCATAGCAGCTGGCCATCCGCAGCCCGGAGGTTGCCGCGCTGGGCGTGGGCCGCAATGGCCTCTTCCGGGGTCAGGGGCTGGGTGGGGGCGATAGGCTCGGCCATATCAGGCCTTGGCGATCACGCGCGAGTTCCTGGCATTGCGGTAAGTCAGATCGGCCAACGATGCAGTGGCATGATCTGCCGCACGACGGGCTGCCAGGACGCGATCGTGATGGTCGGACTTGCTGCATATCGGATCGGCGTTGTCGGCGTTGCCGGTGAGCAGGTATGCCTGACAGCGGCAGCCACCAAAATCCTTGTCCTTCTCATCACAGGAACGACAGGGCTCAGGCATCCAGGCATCGCCCCGGTAGTGATTGAATCCCGGACTGTCGTACCAGATGGACTTCAGGGACTGATTGCGGACGTTGGGAAATTCGATCGGCAACATACGCGCACTGTGGCACGGCAGGGCCGTGCCATCCGGCGCGACGGTGAGGAAGATGCTGCCCCAGCCGTTCATACAGGCCTTGGGGCGCTCCTCATAGTAATCCGGCGTCACGAAGATCAGCTTCATGGCCGACCCCGCTTCGTGCAGGCGCCGGCGGTGGGCCTGAACCCGGTCCTCGGCGGTGTCGAGCTGCGCCTTGGACGGCATCAGCCCTTCACGGTTCTTGAACGCCCAGCCGTAGTACTGGCAGGTGGCCAGTTCCACGTAGTCCGCCCCCAATTCCTCGCACAAACGGATGATGTCGTCCATCTGGTGGATGTTGTGCCGGTGGATAACGAAGTTAAGCACCATCGGATAACCGGCTTCCCGCACTGCGCGGGTCATTGCCAGTTTTTTCTCGAACGCCTTGCGCGACCCGGCCACCGCATTGTTCAGCTCGGGATCGGATGCCTGGAAACTGACCTGGATATGATCCAGCCCCGCCTCTCGGAACTGCTCGACTTTGGTTTCGGTGAGGCCGATGCCCGACGTAATCAGGTTGGTGTAGTAGCCCAGGCCGCGAGCCTCGGCGATCAACTCCGGCATATCCGGACGTACCAGCGGCTCACCGCCGGAAAAGCCCAACTGGGCCGCGCCCATTTCACGCGCCTGCCGCAGGACATTGATCCAGGCCTCGGTGTCGAGCTCCTGATCGGTATTGGCAAAGTCGAGGGGGTTCGAACAATAGGGACACTGCAGCGGACAACGGTATGTCAGTTCCGCCAGCAGCCAGAGGGGCGGTCCCGGTTGGGCCTTATTCGAGGCTGATCCAATGCTGGTCACGGGCTTCCTCCAGGAACTGGCAAATGTCGTCCGTAAGATCACCGGCTTCGGTGAAACGGGCTTCCAGGTTGCGGATGATCTGGCCCACAGTGGTCTCACCGTCCACCTCGCCGAGGATCGCCGCGGCGCTCGCGTTCAGCTTCACCATCCCTTCCGGATACAGCAGCACATGGGCTTCCTGCGCCGGCTCCCACTGGTAGCGAAAACCGGGACGCAGGCGCGGGATGCGGCTCATCATTGGCCGAGCCCCCGATGCCAGACCTGTTGATCGGTCACCGTGTGATACGGCGGCGTCCGGTGCATATAGGCCATCGTCAGGGCGTCGAGGATTGTCCATAAAATATCCAACTTGAATTGCAAAATGTCCAGCGCCCGTTGCTGTTGCTCCGGCGTGGTGAAGTGATCCAGGGTGATCGTCAGGCCATGCTCCACATCACGTCGGGCCTCGCCCAGGCGCTTGCGGAAGTAGCTATAGCCGGATTCCTCGATCCAGGGGTAGTGCTGCGGCCAGCTGTCCAGCCGGGATTGGTGGATCTCCGGGGCGAACAGCTCTGTCAGGGACGAGCAGGCCGCCTCCTGCCAACTCGCCCGGCGGGCAAAGTTGTAATAGGCGTCCACAGCAAATCGCACGCCGGGCAGCACGTGACGCTGGTCGATCACCTCGTCCCGGCTCAGACCCACGGCCTCGGCCAGGCTCAGCCAGGCTTCGATACCGCCGGGTTCTGTACCGTCGCCATCGTGGTCCAGCACCCGCTGCAGCCAGAGACGGCGCACTGCCGCATCAGGACAGTTGGCCATGATGGCCGCGTCCTTGCGGGGAATATTGACCTGGTAGTAGTAGCGATTGGCCACCCAGCCCTGGATCTGCTCGCGGGTGCATTCCCCGGCATACATCGCCTTATGGTAGGGATGATGGATGTGATAGTAGCGCCCCTTGTCCCGTAGTGCCTGTTCGAAGGAAGCGCGGTCAAGGGCCGGGTTCGGCGCGTTCATTCGTCACCTCCACCCAAATCCAGGTGCATACCGTCGTAGGCCACTTCGATGTTGTGGATCTTGAGGACGGCACGCTCCATCGAATCCTCGTCGAGGATCGGGTTGGTATTGTTGATGTGGATCAGGACCTTGCGGCTGGCCGGCATCGTATCGAGCAATTCGATCATGCCCCCCGGGCCATATTGCGCGAGGTGCCCCATCTCCTGACCGGTCTTGGTGCCCACTTCCTGGCGCTGCATCTCGTCGTCCTCCCAGACGGTGCCATCCACCAGCAGCACATCCGCATTGCGCATCCAGGCCTTCAGCCGGTCGTCTGGCTGCCCGAGCCCCGGTGCGTAGAGCACACGGGTGCCGGTGCGGGTATCTTCGATAAACAGGCCAACGTTGTCGCCTGGGATGGTCTTACCCCGGCGCGGGGAATAAGGCGGCGCGTTGGAATGCAGCGGAATCGCGGTCAGCTTCAGGGACGGCGCGGCGGGAATCCAGAACGATTCACTGTCCGCTGCCGGTATTTCCTTCCAGTTCAGCCCGCCATTCCAGTGCTTGAGCATGGGGAACAGCGGAAAGCCGGTGGACAGGTCCTCGTGCACCTGTGCCGTGCACCAGACATCGAGTGGACAGCCCTCGCGCAGGGTCAGCAGTCCGGTGGTATGGTCGATCTGGCTGTCCATCAGCAGGACCGCCTCAATGCCAGTGTCGCGCACGTGGCGGGCCGGTTGCAGCGGGGCGAAGTCCGCCAGCTGGGCGCGGATATCCGGTGATGCGTTACAAATGATCCAACGCTCGCCATCTTCGCTGATGGCGATCGAGGATTGGGTTCGGGGCGTCGCGTTCAGCGTACCCTTACGCAAGCCGTCGCAGTTGCGACAGTTGCAGTTCCACTGTGGGAAGCCCCCGCCGGCTGCCGAGCCGAGGACATGAATCTGCATGGGGTTCTCCTGAAAAAGCCTCTGGATAGGACCAGAACAACGCTATCGGGTCCCATTCAGAGGCTCTCAAAGTCAACGGCCGGCAAGATGCCGGCCGTCACGTACAACTCAGCGGTTGGCGAAGTACATGGTGACTTCGAAGCCGATCCGCATATCTTCGTAGGCTGGCTTGGTCCACATAACCCTTACCTCTTGTCTTGCATCGGTGAATGGAAACCACACTTTGATACTAGAGGGAGCCAAACGGTATCCATATGGTACTTTGGAACAAATTTCGTTCCTGTTCCACCCTCCTTAGTGGCATTACGACGGGATTAGTTCACCGGTTCGGTACCTCACCGGTAACTCCCAGACTAACCCGAATATACGTCTTGGCGATGCGGGTAGACACAACCCAGGTCAATTAACGGTGACGATTCGCGGTTCCGCAAAGGGATGCCATTCGCGCAACAAGACTGATGCCGCTCGGCAAGCCTCACCGGCATCCTACGCTCTGGGCATTGAGATTCCCGCGTAGGATGCTGGTGAGCAAAGCGAACCGCATCGCTAACCCGAGGCCACCTCCACCCCAAAAATACGCTAGAACCGAGCGATCCAACGGCCACCGTCTGCAAGGGAATCAAGCTCCACCCGTATTCGACCTTTGTCTGAGTTGCACATTTTGCGACCAGCTCCTACCCTGACTTAGTATGATGTATGACAACATACAGCATATGACCTGACTTCTATGTATATCGTGTTAGCGATGCCGTGGAAGCCTTGAAAAACAAGAAACTGAACAAGGATGACCAGTGAACTTTACTCAAAGCGACGTAATCAAAGCCGTCGGCGATGGCCTGCTGTCCTTTCCGGTTACCGACTTCGACGCCAACGGCAGCTTCGATAGCCAGAGCTATCGTCGGCGCCTCGAATGGTTCATCAGTCACGACATCTCTGCCGTATTCGTGGCCGGTGGAACCGGCGAATTCTTCAACCTGACCCTCGACGAGTATCGCGAGGTTGTTTCAGTCGCTGTGGAGACTGTCGGCGGCAAGGTGCCGGTGATCGCCAGCGCCGGCCTGAGCGTGCGGGCCGGGCAGGCCTTCGCCAAGGCTGCCGAAGAAGCCGGAGCAGACGGCATCCTGCTGATGCCACCCTACCTGACCGATTGTCCCCAGGACGGCCTGGTGGACTATGCCCGGCAGATCTGCGACTCGACATCGATCAGCGTGATCTACTACAACCGCGGCAACGGCGTACTTGAAGCCGGAGCCGTGGAGCAACTCGCCGACGCCTGCCCTAACCTGATTGGCCTGAAGGATGGCAAGGGCGATATCCAGCTACTCAACAAGATCGTCAAGACGGTCGGCGACCGCCTGACCTATATCGGCGGTGTCCCCACTGCGGAAATCTTTGCCGAAGCGTATCTGTCGATCGGCGTCAACACTTACTCCTCAGCGGTTTTCAACTTCATACCGGAGACGGCGGTCAAGTTCTATCGAGCGCTACGCGCCGGCGATAGCGAGACCGTTAAAGCGATAACCAACGAGTTCTTCATTCCCTTCGTCAACCTGCGTGACACCCGAAAGGGCTATGCGGTCAGCCTTATCAAAGCGGGGGCCGAGCTGATCGGACACCCGGCGGGTGCGGTAAGGGCGCCGCTCCAGATGCCCACTACCGGCGAGGTAGAACAACTCAAGGTGCTTATCGGCAAAACCCAGGCTCTTTGATGTGAGAGACGCCAGCGCCAGGTCCGGGTGCTGATTCAGTCAGTCAAATCAAACGTCCCTGAGAATCAAAAGTCTTTAAATAAAAAGGCGGTTATAAAAACGCTTCCAACACGGCCAAAAACAAATAACCAACTCGTAAGAGGCGAACAATGAATTTCAAAAAAACAATCCTGACACTCTTTTGCGTGGCCACGCTCGCGGCCAACGTCGCTTACGCCGACTTCCCCAGTCGCGACGTCCGCCTCATCGTTCCAGCGGCCGCGGGCGGGGGTACCGACGCGATCGTGCGCAAAATCTCGAATATTGCCGAGGAGTCCCTGCCAGTCTCGATGTATGTGGAAAACGTTGAAGGTGGCATGACGGCGACGGGCCTGCTCCAACTCATGAAAGCCCGTCCGGACGGGCAAACCATTGCAGCCATCACCTATGACAGCATCATAACGATTCCGTGGAAGGGCATGCTGCCAGGTTTCAATATGGAAAAAATGCGCATGATCGCTCGCATCACCCGTGAAGCCGACGCCATCACCGTCTCGGAAAGCGCCCCCTATCAAACCCTGGGCGACCTGATCGCCGCCGCAAAGGAAAAGCCCAACAGTATCCGTATCGGTATCCAGAACATGGGGGCCAGGACGCACCTCACACTGCTACAGCTCCAGGAACAGACGGGCGCCAAGTTCAAGATCGTCTCCTACGACAACAGCGCAGCTTCACAAAAGGAAGCTCTGCTCAATGGTGAAGTCGACGCCGTCGTTACCAGTCTTGGTGACCTGGCACCGCTGATTGAGTCCGGCCAGGCCCGCGGCCTGGTGGAGTTCTCCGACACCCAGAACGAAGGCTTCCCCGACGTCCCGCCAGTGACCGACACCGATACCGGCCTCGATCTGCAAATGGGCAGCTTTATCGTCATGGTTGCCCCGGCACGTACACCGGACGACATCATCGAGAAGCTGGAAACGACCTACCACAAAGCCTACGAGAGCGACGAGTTCCAGCAGTGGCTGAAGCAGATCGGCGTCACGCCGGCCTGGCTAGGTACCGACGAAGTGACGCAGTGGGCGAATGACACCCAACAGCGGCTTTTCGGAACCATGGATGCTCTGGTCGAAAAAGGCGTGCTGAAAAAATAAAGCGTTAGCCGCGTTCACGTGGTCATTGCGATTGCGCCATTAAAAGCCGTATGGCGCAACGCTTCTCAAACGGGTTTTCATATGTCTACCAAACGCTTTGCTTTAGACGGCGAGTTTTATGTGCCGGCAGTGCTGGCCATCATCACGGTTGTCTACCTGATTTCCGCGATCCAGCTCGGCCCGCCTATGAAAGATGGCAACATGACCGAGTCGTTCTTTCCGATACTAACGTCGGTCGTCATGTTAATCGCCCTTGTATGCGCGATGGTTCAAGCGCTGGGCCGTATATCTAGCAACGGTAGCGATGAGGAGGCAACAGCTGAGGCATCCCGGACAAGCAAAAGATACGCAGGCATTTCGCTTGGGGCGATTGGCGTTGTCCTGTTAACAACCGGGTATTTATTGGCTTTTGATTTAATTGGCTATTTTGTTTCTACGTTCTTTTATGTGCTGCTGTTACACGGCTTATTTAGCGGCAGTATAAAGAAAAATTGGCTAATGAAATTGGTTGCCACCCTTCTTATAACCGCCGCCGGATATCTGTTATTTGAAGTCTTCTTCCAGGTACGCCTGCCCACGTTTTGGAGCCAATGATGATGGACTCGATTTATGGGCTGCTCGGCGGCTTTGCGGCCCTCGCTAATCCAGAAACCCTGCTATATATGGTGGGCGGATTCCTGATCGGTACTTTCTTTGGAGCGGTTCCAGGGCTCACTTCGGTCCTCGCAATCGCCCTATTGCTACCTCTCACTTACAGTCTCGATGTCACCACGGCCCTGGTTGCCTGCGCCAGCATTTTCATGGCCGGTATGTGCAGCGGCAGTATTACGGCGACAACCATCAATATTCCGGGAGCGCCTTCTTCCATGATGACCGCCATGGAAGGCTATCCGATGCAGCAACGTGGCGAAGGTGCCAAGGCACTCGGTCACGCTGCGTTGGGATCGATGATCGGCGGTGCAGTAGGTGCCCTGCTGTTGATGATCATATCTCCTTTGGCCGCGGACGTTGCCCTGTTGATACGCACCCCGGGCAAATTTTCACTGATCGCCTTTGCACTCATTGTCATCATTATTTCCCAGCGTGGATCGGTCACCAAAGGCATGATTGCCACGCTCTTGGGGGTTATGGTCGCCACGATCGGCATTGACGTGGTGCAGCCCATAGCTCGTTTCACGTTTGAAACCAGCGTGCTGATCCAGGGCATCGACATGATGCCGCTGATCATTGGCACCTTCGCCATTAGTGAGTTGCTGATCCAGGCCGACAGCCGAAGTACTCGAACTGTGGATCCCAGCGAGGTGCAAGGCGCCAGGGTGAAGAGGCGCGACTTCATCCCGCCGCTTTCCGAAGTTCGCGAGATCGGCATCCTGCGTTACCTGAAAAGCGCGCTTATCGGCTACTCGGTCGGTATTTTGCCCGGGGCCGGAGGCTCGATGGCAGCCTTCGTATCCTACGCAGAATCGATGCGCTCCTCGAAGACGCCAGAGCGCTATGGCAAAGGCCACCCGGAAGGCATTGCGGCCGCTGAGTGCGCCAACAACTCCATGTGTGGCGGTGCATTCGTTCCGATGCTGACGTTTGGCATCCCCGGCGATCCAACGACCGCCATCGTGCTCGGCGTACTCATCATCAACGGCCTCCAGCCCGGCCCACAGTTCATGACCCAGCAACTCGACATGATTGCGCCGATGTTCGCCTCGCTATTCATCAGCGCTTTGATCCTGATCCCGCTGACGCTCTATCTGCTCGGACCGTACTTCCTGAAGATCGTATCGATTCGCCGGGACGTGCTCTATTCGAGCATTGCCGTGGTCGCCCTCGTGGGCAGCTACGTCGCCACCTACTCTACTTTCCAGATGGGACTGGCGCTTGTATTCGGTGTGCTGGCCTATTTCCTGCGCAAGCAGAAGTATCCCACCGTCTGCCTACTGCTCGGCTTCGTGCTCGGCCCCAGCCTGGAGGAGTACTGCCGTCGTTCGCTATCGATAAACGATGGTAATCCACTGATTTTCCTGACAAGCCCGGACAGTCTGTTCTTTATCATACTGACCGGTGTTTTCTTCTACTTCATGGTCATTCGCAAACCGAGAAATGGAGGTCTTGGCGCTTCGCCGGCTTGAGCAACCGAGCCAGAACGCATCGGTCGGCCCTTGAGAGATCGTTGCGTTCCAACCCGAGAGACTGATTGATACTGCCACCTACAAACACAACACAAGAGACTCAACGGGAGCCATATCATGCAAACAAGAAAGCGCTTTTCTGTCACCGGTTGTCTGAAAATCACTGCGATGGCGGGCGCACTGACCGCCGCCGCCCTGCCGGTCCAGGCTGACCAATGGCGTGGTTGGAACATTCACCCGCCGGGGTACCCCAATAGCGAAGCCCTGGAAAGCTTCGCAGAGGAAGTGGCCGAGAAGACCGACGGCCGTGTCGAGCCCAAGGTCTATCACAATGCGGTACTTGGGGATCAGCCGGACGCCATCGAACAGACCCGCAGCGGCGCCCTGGACTTCGCCAACTTCAACATGGGCCCGATGGGACCGATCGTCCCGGCCACCAACGTATTGTCGCTGCCCTTCATCTTCAACAGCGTCGATGACATGTACACGATCATGGACGGCGAGATCGGCGACCGCTTTGCCGATGCCCTGGCAGAGGAAGGCCTTATCGCATTGTCCTGGTTCGGTTCCGGCGCGCGCAGCCTTTACAACACCGACCATCCGGTCAAGACACCCGCTGATGTCCAGGGCATCAAGGTGCGGGTGATGAACAACGACCTGTACGTGGAGATGATCGACAACCTGGGCGGCAATGCGACGCCCATGTCCTACGGCGAAGTCTACCAATCGCTGAAGACCGGCGTCATCGATGGTGCGGAGAACAACTACCCGTCCTATGAGACCAGCGGCCACTACGAAGTCGCCAAATACTACTCCCTGACCGAGCACCTGATCCTGCCGGAGTGCCTGTGTATCGCCAAGTCCAGCTGGGAAGAACTCAGTGAGGAAGACCAGAAGGCCGTTCGCACAGCCGCCGAAAATGCCGCTGAGACGCAGCGCCAACTCTGGGAAGAACGCGTCCAGAAAAGCAAGCAGACCGTGCTCGACGCCGGCGCAAAGATCAACGACGTGAATGACAAGGCGGCCTTCCAGGAAAAGATGCAGCCGATCTACGACGACTTCGTCAAGCAGCATCCTGAACTGGAGTCGTTCGTGACGGACATCCAGGCCGCTCAATAACCTTGTCAATCGATGAGCGCGCCCGGATCGGCATGGCCCGGGGTGCTCTTGAGAGGATCAGCTACCGTGAGCTCCTACTCCGATCAACTCGATGACCAGGTTGCGCAGGCGCCGGTGTCCGAAACCGGGCCCCAGTCGCTGCTCGATAGAACGCTGGATGGTATCGCCCATCTTTGCATCATCGTGGCAGGCGTACTGATGGTTTTCCTGATCATCACCTTCGGCTGGCTGGTATTCGGCCGTTATGTCCTTAACGACACGCCGACCTGGGTCGAGCAATCGTCCCTGGTGATCGTCGTCTATATCACCTGTCTCGGCGCGGCCGCCGGGGTTCGCAATAACAGTCACCTGAGCATCGACTTCATCCGCGAAGGTATGCCGCGACTCCCGCGTACCGTCATGCGCCACCTTTCCGATCTATTCGTCGCCTGCTTTGGGGTCTTCATGGCGTGGCAGGGTGGCTACCTGGTGATGGAGAACCTGAACCGCCCCATCCCCATGATCGGCTTTTCCGAAAGCTGGCGCGCGGCGCTCCTGGTGATCTGCGGTGTGCTGATGGTCCTGTTCTCATGCGTGAACATCGTTCAGCGCCTGCTCAAGACAAGGGAGGTTTGATGCCATGGGACTGCTCATACTGTTCGGGATCTTCTTTTTAGGCCTCGTCGTCGGTGCGCCGGTGGCCTTTGCGGTCGGACTGGCTGCGGTCGGGACATTCCTCTACGAGGGCCTGCCGCTATTCGTAGGCTTCCAGCGCATCCTTTCCGGCATTTCGGTGTTTTCGCTGCTGGCCATCCCCTTCTTCATTTTTGCCGGCGAACTGATGCTGCATGGCGGTATTTCCAGGCGCCTGGTGCGTCTGGCCTCGGCAGCAGTCGGCCGCGTGCGCGGAGGGCTGGGCATGGTCAACGTCAGCTCGTCCATGCTGTTCGGGGGTATCTCGGGTTCAGCGGTTGCCGATACCTCGGCACTGGGTTCGATCCTCATCCCGGTGATGAAGGAAAAAGGCTACGACGCCGACTACTCCGTCAACGTAACCGTGACTTCCTCCATCGCCGGCGTCGTGATTCCACCCAGCCACAACATGATTCTCTATGCCGTGGCGGCCGGGGGCGGTATCTCGATCACCCAACTGTTCATCGCCGGCATCGTGCCGGGCATCCTGATGTGCCTGGCACTGGCCGTAGCGGCCTACGTGGTGGCGGTGAAGCGGGGCTATAAAGGCGAAACCTTCCCCGGCTGGTCGGCGCTGATCATCAGCTTCGCGGCGGCGCTACCGGGCTTGATGACCGCGGTGATCATCGTCGGCGGGGTACTCTCGGGCGTCCTGACGGTCACCGAATCCGGTGCCTTCGGCGCCATCTATGCCATCGTCGTGACCGGACTGGTCTACCGCGAATTACGTTGGGAGCCGTTCAAGCGCGCCGTCTACCAGGCAGTGCGGACCACCTCGCTGGTGATGATCCTGGTGGGTTGCGCGTCAGCCTTCTCCTACCTGCTGGCGCTGTACAGCGTGCCGGAACTGCTGACCGATGCGCTGCTGGGCATTTCCGACAATCCCATCGTCATCCTGTTGATGCTCAACCTGTTACTGCTGGCCCTGGGCATGATCATGGACATGGCGGCGCTGATCCTGATCTGTACCCCAATCTTCCTGCCGGTGGCGGCGCAGTTCGGCATGGATCCGATCCAGTTCGGCATCATCATGATGATGAATCTGGGGCTGGGCCTGTGCACACCGCCGGTCGGGGCCTGCCTGTTCGTCGGCAGCGTGATCGGCAAGATCAAGATCGAGCAGGCGGTACGCACCATCTGGCCGTTCTACCTGGCGCTGTTCGCGGTGCTGATGCTGGTGACCTACGTGCCGGCAATCTCGCTGACGCTGCCCGGCTTCCTCGAGCAGTGAGTTTCCTCTATTCGTTCATGGGCTAACAGACATGAAGATCGAACGCATACACACGCATATTCTCGACTATCAACTCGAGCAGGCCTTCGAAAGCGCGTCGATGCGCTTCGAGAGGCGCCAGCACTGCCTGGTAGAAGTGGTCTGCGACGACGGCACGACAGGCTGGGGCGAGTGCCTGGGCCCGGCGAAAGCCAACGCGGTAGTCGTCGATACCTACGCCGCCGCACTGATCGGCCGCAATCCGCTGGAAACCGAAAAACTCTGGCTCGACCTCTACAACCGCCTGCGCGACCAGGGCCAGCGCGGACTGACCGTCACTGCCCTCAGCGGCCTCGATATCGCGTTGTGGGACATCAAGGGT
Organism: Marinobacter nanhaiticus D15-8W; assembly: GCF_036511935.1. NCBI lineage: Bacteria > Pseudomonadati > Pseudomonadota > Gammaproteobacteria > Pseudomonadales > Marinobacteraceae > Marinobacter > Marinobacter nanhaiticus. Next base: position 4,536,285 of record NZ_AP028878.1, read on the forward strand.
AAGTACTATGACGCGCCGGTGAGCGAACTGTTGGGCGGACGTTTTCGCGAAAGCGTCCGGGCGTACGCTACAGGCTCGTTTCGCCGCGAGGGCGTCGACCGGGTCCAGGACGTCGCCGACGAAGTGGCCGGTTATGCCCGCGAGGGCTTTCACGGCGTCAAGATCAAGATCGGCTTCGACGTGGAGGAAGACCTGCGCTCGATCGCCGCCGCGCGCGAGGCTATCGGCCCCGAACGGCGCCTGATGATCGACGCCAATCACGGCTACGACCTGCTGGAAGCGCTCGAGGTGGGCAAACGCGCCGAGCGCTACAACATCGACTGGTTCGAGGAGCCGGTCCTGCCCGAACAGCTTTCCACCTACCGCGCTGTCCGCGATGGCCAGCCCATCCCGGTAGCCAGTGGCGAGAACTGGCACGGCCGCTACGCCATGCTCGAACCGCTCTCGACCCGCGCGGTGGATATCGTCCAGCCCGATGTCTGCGGTGTGGGCGGGTTCTCGGAAATGCGTCGGGTCATCGACATGGCTGCGATGTTCGGGGTGCGGCTGGTGCCGCATGTGTGGGGCACGGCGGTCTGCCTCGCGGCCAGTCTTCAGGTCATGGCGGCACTTCCGCCCAACCCGCCGCGACGCAAGCCCATCGAGCCGATCATGGAATTCGATCGCACCAAGAATCCATTCCGTCAGGCTGTCGTGCAAACGCCCATCGAACATAACCAGGGCGTGGTGCAGATCCCGGACGGTCCCGGCCTGGGCATCGAGATCAACCGCGATGCCCTGCGCCAATTCGCTTTGAAGGAGGCATAAGCGTGTCAGAGATTCCAGCCAACACCCGTCCGCTCGATGGCCAGCCGCCCAGACTCAAGACGCCGGCCGGAGCCACCGACTGCCACATTCACCTGTACCTGCCGGGCTATGAGGCCCAGCCCGGCGGACCCAAAATTCCCGAGCTGGCCACGGTCGAGGATTACCGCAAGCTCCAACAATGGCTGTCGCTCGACCGTGTCGTGGTCACCCAACCCAACGCCTACCAGCGTGACAACAGCGCCCTGCTCGTGGCGCTTGACCAGTTGGGCCCCGACGCCGCCCGCGGCGTGGCGGCAGTAACGCCGGACACAACGGACAGTGACCTGAAGGTCTGGCACGACAAGGGCGTGCGCGGGGCGCGGATCATGAACCTGCCGTTCGGCGCGGTCACCAACGACGACATGCTCGCGGTCGAGAAGCGCATCCGCCCCTTGGGCTGGCACCTGATGGTGCAATTCAACGGCGTCAAACTGAACGAGTACCTCGACAACCTGAAGCGTATCGAAGGCGAGTACATCATCGACCACATCGGTAAGTTCATGCCGCCGGTAGCGGCGGACGATGCCCGGGTCGACGAGATCTTGCGGTTGATGGATCGCGGCAACGCCTGGTTCAAGATCTGCGCCGGCTACGAAGCCAGCCAGACCGGCGGCCCCCACTACGCCGACGTCGGAGCGATTGCCAAGCGCGTTATCGCCCATGCGCCCGAACGCATCATCTGGGGCACCAACTGGCCCCACGTGGGCGTTTCCCGGGACGACTACCCCAGCGACACCGCACAGCTCGACGTGCTGCTCGACTGGGCAACCCCGGAGCAGCGCCAGAAGATCCTGGTCGACAACCCGGCGAAGCTCTACGGCTTCGGAGCCGTCAAGGCATAAACGCCCTTCATCCGTGCAACAACAACGTCCGTGGATAACAAAATTTGTGAATAACCAAATTTACGAATAACAGTCTGCGGCGCACGCTGACCATCACTGTAAGGAGACAGACATGCTCAAACGTTTATTGGTGACCGGCGCAGCCGGTGGCGTGGGGACGGCGATCCGTCCACACCTGCAGAACCTGGCAGAACAGGTCCGCTTGTCGGATATTGCCGATCTCGGCCAGGCGGCCGGACATGAGGAACTCGTGCCCTGCGACCTCGGCGACGCCCAGGCCGTCCGTGAGCTGGTCAAGGACTGCGACGGCATCATCCACTTGGGCGGCGTGTCGGTGGAACAACCCTGGAACGCCATCCTCCAGGCCAACATCATCGGCGCCTACAATCTGTATGAAGCGGCCCGCTACCTGGGCAAGCCGCGCATCGTATTCGCCAGCTCCAACCACACCATCGGCTACTACCCGCGCACCACCCGCATCGACACCGAAGTGCCGCGCCGCCCCGACTCGCTGTATGGCGTCTCCAAGTGCTTCGGCGAGGACCTGGCGAGCCTGTATCACGACAAGTTCGGCATGGAGACCCTGAGCGTGCGTATCGGCTCCTGTTTCCCCAAGCCGAAGGACACACGGATGATGGCCACCTGGCTGAGCGTGGAGGACTTCATGCGCCTGATGAAGCGCGCCTTCGTCGCCCCCAAGCTCGGTTACACCGTGATCTACGGCGCCTCGGCCAACACCGAGTTGTGGTGGGACAACAGCAAATCGGCGTTCCTCGGCTGGGTGCCGCAGGACAGCTCCGAACCCTGGCGTGACGAGATCGAAGCGGAGGCCGGCACGATCGATCCCGAGGCACCGGAGGTCGTCTACCAGGGTGGCAAGTTCGTCGCGGCGGGGCACCCCGACGACGATTGAGACGTCACACAACTCAGCGGGAGGCATTCATGACCGAACACACACGGCTGTCGCTTGATGAGGCGTGGCAGCTGGGCATCGACGTTCTCGAACATCATGGTTTTTCAGCCGACCACGCCGCGGCGATTACCCGTAGCGTGGTCGCCGCCCAGCGTGACGAATGTCATTCACATGGGCTGTATCGCTTGCTGGATTGTGTGCGTACCGTGCGTTTTGGCGGTGTCGATCCCCAATCTGTCCCGGAAGTGAGGGACCAGGCGCCCGGCGTGGTGAATGTCGATGCTCGCGGCGGTAACTCGCTGCTGGCGTTCGAAAAGGGACGCCAACCGCTGACCGAGAAGGCCTGCGCCAACGGCGTGGCGGTACTGGCCATAAACAATGCCTTTCAGTTCTCGGCGCTGTGGCCCGAAGTCGAGGCCCTGGCCGAACAAGGGCTGGTGGCGCTGGCGATGACACCGAGCCACGCCTATGTCGCACCGGCCGGGGGACATTCGCCGTTACTAGGCACCAACCCCATCGCCTTCGCCTGGCCAAGGCCCGATGGCCTGCCGTTTGTGTTCGATTTTGCCACCAGTGCCGTCGCCCGTGGCGAGATCGAACTGCATCGCCGGGCCGGGAATTCGCTCGCCGAAGGCTGGGCTCTGGACGATGCCGGCCAACCGACAACCGACCCGACGGCGGCACTGGCCGGGGCGCTGCTACCCTTCGGGGGTCATAAGGGCACGGCCCTCTCGCTCATGATCGAACTGCTTGCCGGCCCGCTGATCGGCGACCGCATGGGTCACCAGACGCAGCCGGCGAATGCCAGCGGCGACGGTAAGCCGCAGCATGGGGAATTTATCCTGGCGCTGGATCCGCAGGCCTTTCTTGGCGCCGATGCCGGCAGGCATCTGCAACAGGCCGAGGTGTTGTTCGAAGGCGTAATGGCCCAAGGTGCCCGGCTGCCCTCGCAGCGTCGGCATAGAGCCAGGGCGCGCAGCCAGGCCGAAGGCGTGTCGATTCCGAAGGAACTCTACGAGGAACTGGTCAAACTCAAGGAGGCGGCGTGAGGCGATGCAACCCAGGACGACCGGAAGCCTCGATTGATCAGGATCGAAGCGCCGCCGGGCCGTTTTTAAACCCGATGTGCAATGGAACCCGATATGGCAGACAAGCGTGACGCAATGGATGACCTGAGGACACTGAACGTACAACGGGTGCAACGGGCAGGCAGCCTCTCCCTACACGTGGCGGACCAGCTGGAGACGCTGATCGGCAACGGCGGCATTGCGGTCGGCGAAAAGCTGCCCACGGAGAATCGTCTGAGCGAGTCCTTCGGGGTCAGCCGGACCGTCATCCGTGAGGCCATGACACACCTCAAGTCGTTGGGGCTGGTGGAGACCCGCCAGGGGGTGGGCACCACCGTACTGCGCAATACCGCGCTGGAGGCCATGCCCGCCAACCAGATCAACCCGACCACGGTCGAGGACATCCTGCATGTGCTCGAACTACGCCTGAACCTGGAGCCGGCGGCAGCCGAACTGGCGGCCCTGCGCCATGACGACAATGACCGGCGCATCCTGCAGGAAAAGCACGACGCCTTCATACGTGCCCGCTCGGAACACTCCCAGGCCCGCACCGAAGACTACGAGTTTCACTGCGCCATCGCAGCAGCGACCCACAACCCCTTCTTCAAGTCACTCTATGAGCAACTCAGCCACAGCGTGATCCCGCGCGCCAAGCTGATGAGCATCGAAATCAACACGTCCGCAACCGACAAATACCTGACCCGCGTCGAAGACGAGCACACCCGCGTGCTCGAAGCGATCTTCGCCCGCGACAGCGACGCCGCCCGGGAAACGATGTACCAGCACCTCAAACGGGCAAGAAACATGTACGCAAAGTATCAGGAATCGTAGCGGCCGAGGACATTGGCACGCCCATGTAGCCGACGCTTCAGCTTCGGAGGCGCCGTCAGGTGCCCTGATCCCCTCAAGTTCCGAGGCGTGCCGGCAGGCTGGCGCCTGCTCCGAAGCTGAAGCATCGGCTACATTTTCCGGAATACCTTCGGCTACGGCACTTTCCTATACCCATAAAAAGCGGCCCATAGGCGCCACAAAGGCCGGCAGAGAGATGCACAGTCAGCCGTCAACTCGAGCATGTAGCCGACGCTTCAGCTTCGGAGGCGCCGTCAGGTGCCCCTGATCACCCTCAAGTCCCGAGGCATACCGACAGGCTGGCGCCTGCTCCAAAGCTGAAGCATCGGCTACATTTTCCGGGATACCTTCGGCTACAGCACTTTCCTACACGCACAAAAAAGCGGCCCCAAACGGGGCCGCGAAAAATGGCAGGAGGACACAGACGCAACCTGTGTCTGGGCCGCCGACTCATGCGGCCCGGATGGTGTCACACATCCCTGTGTCGCTACTCGCCTCGTCTACTGACTTCTCAGCCAGTCCTTTCAAGTCAGCGTCTCGTTCGTTTCCTTTCCGTCCGGACTCAGAAGAAGCCCAGCGGATTGGTGTCGTAGCTGATAAGCATGTTCTTGGTCCGCTGGTAGTGCTCCAGCGCCATCTTGTGGGTTTCACGGCCGACACCGGACTTCTTGTAGCCACCGAACGCCGCACCCGCCGGGTAGGCGTGGTAGCAGTTCATCCACACACGGCCGGCTTCGATGCCACGGCCCATGCGGTACTGGCGGTTGGTGTCGCGGGTCCACACGCCGGCGCCGAGACCGAACTCGGTGTCGTTGGCGATGGCCAGGGCTTCCTCTTCGTCCTTAAAGGTGGTCACACCCACCACCGGGCCGAAGATTTCTTCCTGGAACACGCGCATCTTGTTGTCGCCCTTGAACAGGGTCGGCTGGATGTAGAAGCCGTTGTTGAACTCGACGTCCAGTTCCTCGCGCCCGCCGCCGGTCAGCACTTCAGCACCTTCCTGCTTGCCGATTTCCAGGTACGACATGATCTTGTCGAACTGTTCCTTGCTCGCCTGGGCACCCACCTGCACGTCGGTATCCAGCGGATTGCCGCGTTTGATGCTCTTGGTGCGCTCGACCACCTTGGCCATGAACTCGTCGTAGATGTCCGCCTGCACCAGCGCGCGGGACGGGCAGGTACAGACCTCACCCTGGTTGAAGAACGCCAGCACCACGCCCTCGACGCACTTGTCGATGAACTCCGGCTCCGCCTGCATGATGTCGGAGAAGTAGATGTTCGGCGACTTGCCGCCCAGCTCGACGGTGGACGGGATAATGTTCTCGGCGGCGCACTTCATGATGTGCGAGCCGACCGGGGTGGAGCCGGTGAAGGCGATCTTGGCGATCCGCTTGCTGGAGGCCAGGGCCTGGCCGGCTTCGCTGCCATAGCCGTTGACGATGTTGACCACGCCCGGGGGCAGCAGGTCGCCCACCAGATCCATCAACAGCAGGATGGACGCCGGGGTCTGCTCCGCTGGCTTGAGTACGGTGCAGTTGCCGGCCGCCAGGCACGGCGCCAGCTTCCACGCCGCCATCAGGATCGGGAAGTTCCAGGGAATGATCTGACCGACAACGCCCAGCGGCTCGTGGAAGTGATAGGCGATGGTGTTGCCATCGATCTCGCCCAGATGACCTTCCTGGGCGCGGATACAGCCGGCGAAGTAGCGGAAGTGATCCACCGCCAGCGGGATATCGGCATTCAGGGTCTCGCGGACCGCCTTACCGTTGTCCCAGGTTTCAGCCACGGCCAGCATTTCAATGTTCTGCTCGATGCGATCGGCAATCTTCAGCAGGATGTTGGAGCGTTCGGTGGCAGAGGTCTTGCCCCAGGCCGGCGCAGCCTTATGGGCGGCATCCAGGGCGACGTCGATGTCTTCCGCGGTGGAGCGCGGAATTTCACAGATCACATCACCGGTCACCGGGGTGATGTTCTCGAAATACTGTCCTTTCACCGGCGCGACCCATTCGCCGCCGATGTAGTTTTCATAGCGGGGTTTGAAGGAGACGACGGAACCTTCCTTGCCAGGTTGTGCGTAGATCATGACCATGTCCTCTTTATTGTTGAACCGCGTTATCGACGCGCTTGGGGTTTGAAACCAGTGAGCGGGAACAGTTCCCGACCTGCGACAGGCGCGGTGACGGCGTTGACAGTTTTACTCTAGCCAGCACCCCCAGCCGACAAAATGGTCCCTTCGGCGCGTCCATCTCGTCATTTGGTAGTAGGCCAAATCCGCGCGGAATACAAATAAGAAAAGGGCCGCACCGCGACCCTTCTCATGACATCTCGTGCTTAGGCCGCTTACCGGGCCGCCACACTCTCGCCCGGTAGCTTGAAGGTCCAGACCGTACCGCCCTGGTTGAAGTCCTTCACCACCTTGGCCACTTCGCCACCCCAAAGCGGAACTGCGCCGCCCCAGCCGGTGGTGATGGAGACATACTGCTCGCCGCCCATCTTCCAGGTGATCGGGGTGCCAACGATGCCGGTACCGGTGTTGAACTTGTACAGCTCCTTACCCGTCTTGGCGTCGAACGCCTTCAGGTAGCCTTCCGGCGTACCGGTGAACACCAGGTTGCCGGCGGTGGTCATGACACCACCCCACAGCGGCGCGGTATTCTCATAGCGCCAGACTTCCTTACCGGTCTTCGGGTCCATGGCCCGCAGCACGCCGATGTAATCGTCGTGGGCCGGCTTGATGGTGAAGCCCGCACCGAGGAAGGCTGCGCCCTTCTTGTAGGAGACAGGCTCGTTCCAGATATCCATGGACCACTCGTTGGACGGTACATAGAACAGTTCGGTATCCGGGTTATAGGCCATCGGCATCCAGTTCTTGCCGCCGAGGAACGCCGGTTGGGCGACCACGACTTCCCCCTTTTTGCCGTCCATCTCCGCGGGGTTACCGGGGCGTCCGTTCTCCGCGAAGATCGGGCGGCCATTCTCGTCCAGGCCTTCGGCCCAGGTGATCTTGTTCACGAACGGGAAACCGCGGATGAACTTACCGTCCTCGCGGTTCAGAACGTACATAAAGCCGTTCCGGTCGGCGGTGGCGGCAGCTTTCACCGTCTTGCCGTTTTCCTTGAGGTCGAAGGAGATCAGTTCGTTGACGCCGTCGTAATCCCAGCCGTCGTGGGGCGTGGTCTGGAAGTGCCACTTGATGCTGCCGTCGTCCGGATCGATCGCCAGGCGTGAAGACGAGAAGAGGTTATCGCCGGGGCGCAGGTGGGAGTTCCAGGGCGCCGGGTTGCCGGTACCGAAGAACAGGCTGTCGGTCTCCGGATCGTAAGTTCCGCCCAGCCAGGTCGCCGCGCCGCCGTTCTTCCACATATCGCCGGGCCAGGTCTTGCCAGCTTCGCCGCCGGAGATGCCGTTCTCGACTTTCTTGCCATCCTCGTAGACGTAACCCATGTGGCCTTCGACGGTCGGCCGGGTCCAGAGGATCTCGCCGGTGTTCGGATCGTAGGCCTCGACCTTGCCGACAACACCAAACTCACCCCCGGAGACGCCGGTAATCAGCTTCCCCTTCACCACGATCGGCGCGGCGGTGATCGCATAGCCTTCCTGATAGTCCGCTACTTTCTTGATCCATTGCACCTTGCCCGTGTTCTTGTCCAGGGCGACCAGCTTGGCGTCCAGGGTGCCGAAGAATACGTTGTCCCCGTAGATGGCCACGCCCCGGTTGATCACGTCACAGCAGGGCATGATGCCGTCCGGCAGGCGTGCATCGTATTGCCAGATCTCCTCGCCGGTATGGGCGTCGATGGCGTATACCCGGGAGTAGGAGGCGGTCACGTACATCACGCCGTCCTTCACCAGCGGCTGGGACTCCTGGCCGCGCTGCTTTTCACCCCCGAACGAGAAAGCCCAGACGGGCTGCAACTGCTTCACGTTGTCGACGTTCAGGTCATTCATCGGGCTGAATCGCTGCCCCTGCACGCCCATACCGTAAGTGACGACGTCGTCCACCGTGTCCTGATCAGCCAGAATGTCCTCATCAGTGACCGCATGGGCGCTTAACGAAACAGCCAGGGCCAGGGCGCTGGCCGCAAACTGTTTACCGAACCTTGTACTCATGGTTGCGCTCTCCAATCTCTTGTTATCGGTTTCAGCGGCGAACCGGGAAGATTTCCCGCCTCTCCTGCCATTCTTGGATCTGGCGACAAGAGCAACAATTGACCCCGAGTGCTGGTTATCTCATCACTTGGTAGTAAGACCTGGTTGGTTAGAGGGGGAGATTGCGTCCGGGATTGGGGGCGCCTCCGGCGCCTCAGAAGCTGAAGCTTCTGCTACACGCTCGAGTTGGCTGGGAATGTAGCCGTCGCTTCAGCTTCGGAGCAGCCCCCGCGGGGCTGCCTGGCGGGTGTGGATGAGAGATTGCGTCCGGGATTATGGGCACCTCCGGCGCCTCAGAAGCTGAAGCTTCTGCTACATGCTCGAGTTGTCTGGGAAATGTAGCCGACGCTTTAGCTTCGGAGCAGCCCCCAGGGCTGCCTGGTGGGCGCGGTTGAGAGACTGCGTGCCGGATTACGGGCGCCTCCGGCGCCTCAGAAGCTAAAGCTTCTGCTACATGCTCGAGTTGGCTGGGAATGTAGCCGACGCTTTAGCTTCGGAGGGGCCGCCAGGCCCCCAATTGTTGGATGCGGATCTCGGCCGCCCTTCGGTCGGCTCCGAAGCTAAAGCGTCGGCTACATTTAAAACAACGTGAGTCAGCCTATGGCGGACATCGCAAACCGCATCGACCCACCTCATCCCGCGCCCTACTCCACCGGCAACATACTCAACGCCGCCCGCTCATATCGCGGATATAGGTGCGTCGTGGTCCGGATCAACTCATACCGCGCCTCGGCCACACCCGCGAAGCGCTCTGGAATCGGCGCGTTCATCACTTCGTTCAGCGTCAGCCCCTGCGCGGCGCTTTCGGTGAACAACGTCTCCAGCCAGGTCATGTAATCGCGCATCTGCGCAAACGCCTGGCCGTCGGTCACCAGCGGCCCGTGCCCGGGTACCAGGCGCTCGAATTCGATCTCCGACAACACCGCCAACTCCTCTTTCCAGACGTCCAACCCCAGACTCTGGGGCGTGGTCAGCGCCCGGTCGAAGAACACCATATCCGAGGCGAACAACGTGCCCGTGGTCTTGTCGAGCACCACCAGATCCGCCCCGGTGTGACCGGTGAAACGGTAAAGCTGGAATTCGTGATCACCCACCGTCAGCGGGCCGGGCTGCAGCTCCCGAGTGGGCAGCCGGACCTCGGTCCCGCGCATCCAGTCACCCACCATGCGGTACATGTTCTCGGCGAAATCATCACCACTGGCTTCAAGCATCGCGCGGGTTTCCGGCAGCGCCGCCAGCGCCTGTTCCGGGAAGGCCTGGCTGCCGAAGACATGATCCGGATGGTGGTGGGTCAACATCACCAGCGTCACCGGCTGGTCGGTGATCCCACGAATCGCATCATGCAAGGCATCGCCATAACGCAGCGACGGCCCGGTATCGATCACCACCACCCCGGCATCGGTCACGATAAATGCCGTGTTGACGATATTGCCGCCGTTCTTGGTGGAGAAGTTCTCGGTCTTGCCCTCTACCATCCAGGTATTGGGCGCGATCTCTACCAGTTCGAGCTGGTATCGCAAATCCGCCTGGATGATCGGTAACCAGACGAGCGCGACGAGCACTACGACAAACCGGCTCATAGCGCCTCCCCCACATGCCGCAGGAACTGGTTGCCGTTGTTGTCCCGCATCCAGACTTCATACTGCGGCGGCGCCTCGGGCAGCTCGAACACGAACATGGGGTTCTCAGCGGCGGACTCGGACAGCGTCATGGTCAACAGCTTGTGCACCGCTTCACCCTCGCCGTCGCGGGCGCGCAGCTCCAGCTGTTCGATGTGGAAGGCGGGAATATTCCCCACCATCCCCGAATCCATCGGGTGGCGGACGAACACCTTCAACCGAGACGGGTTGGCCGGCGAGAAGGCCGCGCCCTTGATCTGGCCAAAGGTGTCTTCCCAATCCGGATTGGCCGACGCCAGACTCGGCGCGGTACACCCCCCGCCCGCCGCATCCACGTGGGCGCTGCCGATATGCCATGTACCGTTAGCGTCCTGCACCGCAGCCCGCACCGTCGTTGCCTGTTGCACACGGAAATTGAGCGACACCACGCTCACGCGGGTAGTGGGTTCGTAGGTGAACAAATGGGGAATCGGGTTGAGGTCGACCCAGGTCATCACCTTCCTGACCGGCTCGTCAAAGTCGGAGAGATCCACCGTCAGCGGCACCTGGGCGGAGTCCTCGGCAAACGGCGGCACCTGCAGGTCGATGCGATCGTCCAGTACCACCTCGGCCTTCTCGCCCAGGTAGCGTTCGAGGTTGTAGTCCCACATGGGCGAGGCGTAGGGGTCTTTCGGGAACGCCAAAGCCAGGGGTGCCACCAGCAGCCCCGGCAGTATCCACAGCCGCATGTTCATACGCCGGTCTCCTCATTGTTATTATCGGGATAGGACGATTACTGGGCCGCCGGCGCCTCCTGGCTCGTCAGGATGGCGTCATAGAACGCCGGACGGTCGTAACGCAGCCCATACTCCGCGTAGATCGCTTCCATCCCGCCGGAACGCACCAGCCCGTCGACGATAGCCTCGATGGCATAGCCCAACTGCCGGTGTGTGTGCTTGACCGCCATGCCCACATCCCAGCTCTGCTTCACCATGCCCGGAAAGCCATTACCGGCCAGCCGGAAACGCTTGTCGGGATCCGTCGCCAGCAGGTAGTCCACCTCCGCGCGCATCCCCATGATCGCCGCCACCTCATTAGCCACCATGCCGTCGAACGCCGCGCCGATGTTGCGGTAATGGTGGGTGTTATCACGCAGGCGCCCCTGGAACGTGGAGGACAGGTAGAAATCCGGCATGCTGTCGATTTCCACCCCAATAGGGTTGTACTGGAATACAGCGATGGTGGGCACGTCGTCGATGTCGTTAGGGTCGTAGGCGATCTGCCAGGCTTCCTCCTGGTAGGGGCCGAACATCACCACCTGCTCGTTGATGATCTCGCCGGTGGAGTCCTGCATGTAGGCATAGGCCTTGTCGTAAGGCACGCGCATCATCACATCGGCGATGCGGCGCTTGGCCAGGTAGTGACCTTTCCAGACATTGTTGCGCAGGTCGTCCTCGAGGGTTTCGTCAGGCGTGATCCAGTGCACCTGGAAGTCCACCCCAAGCCCTTCCGCAATCTTCCGGCCCAGCGCCACATCCACGCCGGCCGGCTCGCCGTCCTTCATGAAGGAATACGGCGGGAAGTTCTCATACACCCCGACCCGCAGGTAGCCGGACTCGATGACGATGTCATAGGTTCGCTCGGGTGGGCGGTCCAGCGGCGATTCGGCCCAGGCCGCGAAGCCAACGCCTGTCAGCAGCACAGCTACCGCCCATCGAATCAATTGCATGCCTGGCCCCTCCTGTCAGAAACACCCCGACGGCCGAACACGAACACCCGCCTTCACTCCGGCTTGGGAACCGACTCGACATAGGTCTTGATCGCCCAGATCGCGTTCTGGTCCAGGTTCTGCTTGAACGACGGCATGCCACGCTCGGTGCCGTTCAGCACCCGGCCGATAAAGTACTCGTCGTCCCACTCGGACAGCTCGCGCAAATCCGGTGTCAGGCCACCGGACATAGCCTCGATGCCATGGCACACGGCGCAGTTGCCGGCATAACCGGCCTTGCCCACCTCGACCGCCTCGGCATTGAGATTGCCGTACTCGTTACCTTCGCGGAACGGGTTTTCCACCAAGGGCTCCGTGCCCAGATCCGGCAGTTTGCCGGTGTCCACAGGCTGTGGCGTGACATCGCCATGGCCCAGGACGAACGTGGAGCCGGCCAGCAGACCCGCGGCGATGAATGCCTTCAGTGAAGATCGAGATGCCATAACGTGTAACCCCTGTCTCTCTCAGCGTGCCGGCGAAAAATTGTGATTGGGTGACCGGCACTTTTCTCCAGTGTATGGAGCAGGCAGGGGTGCCCGAATGCCACTTTGGGGCCTTCGGACTAGTTCCTTGGTAGTAGGCTGACAGTGGCGTCGCCCGGCAGGCGCGACCAGCGGCGGGAAATTAGTTCTTTCGTACCGGTCGATTGGTACTTTCTGAATATTTCAGGCCACGCAGGCGAACTCTACTCTGGAGGAAAACAACGATAACGCGCCGGAGAATTCGCATGCGCACACCCTTACGGATCGCCGCTTTCCTGATCCTGCAAACCGTCCTGATCGCCGCCCCGGCCGCTGAGAGCCTGGACGTGCGCATCGGCTACATCCAGTGGAAACCCGACCCAGGGCCAGTCCTTTCCAACATCCTGCCGGAACCGGAAGACGCCGGATTGCGCGGCGCGGAACTGGGCATCGAGGACAACAACACCACCGGCCGCTTTCTCAAGCAGACCTACCATCTCGACGCAGTCATGGCGGAGTCTCCCGATGCCGCAAGAGCCGAACTCAAACGCATGCGCGACGCCGGTATCGAGCTGTTGGTGCTGAACGTGCCGGCGGACCTGCTGCGCGAGCTGACGGACGCCGCCGGCCCTGACACCCTGGTCTTCAACGCCGGCGCGCCGGACAACCACTTGCGCACCACCGACTGCCAGGCCCAGCTCCTGCACACCGCCCCCAGCCGCGCGATGCTCACCGACGCCCTGGCCCAGTGGCTGGCCAAACGCCAATGGCGCGAGATCTTCCTGATTACCGGCAGTACCGAGGGCGACAAGGCCTGGGCCGAGTCCTTCCGCCGTTCGGTCAAACGCTTTGGCGTAAAGATCGTGGAGGACAAGCCCTGGACCTTCGATGGCGACCTGCGCCGCACCGCCTCCAGCGAGTTGCCGCGCTTCACCCAGGGCGACGATTACGATGCGGTGGTGGTGGCCGACGAGCGCGGGGATTTCGGCGAGTACGTGCCCTTCAATACCTGGTTGCCGCGCCCGGTGGTCGGCACCCAGGGCATGATGCCCGTCGCCTGGCATCGCGTGGTGGAAAGCTGGGGCGCCGCACAATTGCAAAGCCGTTTCGAAGAACTCGCCGACCGGCCCATGAACAGCGACGACTATGCCGCCTGGGCCGCGGTACGCAGTATCGGCGAGGCCGTCATCCGCACCAGCCAGGTCGATCACGTCACCCTGCGCGACTATATCTTCTCGGACAACTTCCAGCTCGCCGGCTTCAAGGGCCGCAAACTCGACTATCGCCGCTGGAACGGGCAACTGCGCCAGCCCATTCCCCTGGTGCATCCGCGCGCTCTGGTGTCGCAATCCCCCCAGGACGGCTTCCTTCACCCAACGACGGAACTGGACACCCTCGGCTTCGACGCGGCGGAAAGCCAGTGCCGCATCAACGGTTAACCCGACAACAAGCACCCGATAACAAGGTGAACACAATGAACAACCCCCTGCACGCGCTCAGCCTGGCCCTCGGCCTGACCTTCACGTTACTGGCTCCCGCCTTCGCCGACCTGGCCTACGTCTCCAACGAGAAGGACAACACCCTGTCGGTGATCGACATGAACAGCCTGGAGGTGGTGAACACCATCGACGTCGGCCAGCGCCCGCGGGGCATCCTGATGTCGAAGGACAATACGCTGCTATACATTTGCGCCAGTGACGACGACACCGTGCAGGTGCTCGACCTGGCCACTCGCCGGATCGTCGACACCCTACCCTCCGGCGAAGACCCGGAGCAGTTTGCGCTGCACCCCAATAACCGCCATCTTTATATTGCCAACGAGGACGACGCCATCGTCACCATCGTCGATGTAAAGACCAAGGAGGTACTGGGCCAGATCGACGTGGGCCTGGAACCCGAAGGCATGGCGGTGAGCCCCGACGGCAAGTGGGCGGTCAACACCAGCGAGACCACCAACATGCTGCACTGGATCGATACCGAGACCCTCGAACTGGTGGACAACACCGTGGTCGACCAGCGCCCGCGCCATGTGGAGTTCACAAAGGACAGCAAGATCGCCTGGGCCTCCTCCGAGATCGGCGGCACCGTCACCATCGTCAACGTGGACGACCGCAAGATCCTCAAGACGCTGACCTTCGAGATCAACGGCGTGCACCCGGACAAGGTGCAGCCGGTGGGCATCAAGCTCACCTCGGACGGCAAGTACGCCTTCGTCGCCCTCGGCCCGGCCAACCATGTGGCGGTGGTGGACGCCCAGACCTATGAAGTGCTGGACTACCTGCTGGTGGGTGGCCGCGTGTGGCAACTGGACTTCAGCGCGGATGAGTCCCTGCTGCTGACCACCAATGGCGTGACCGGCGATGTCTCCGTCATCGATGTGGACGACCTCGTGGTCATCAAATCCATCAAGGTGGGCCGCTACCCCTGGGGGGTGGTCGTCACGCCTGAGGCCAAATCCCCAGAAGCATGACCATCGAAGTCGATCGCGTCAGTTTCCAGTACGGGCGGCGGCCCGTGCTCCGGGAGGTCAGTTTCGACCTGACCCCCGGCGCCTTCCACGCCATGCTCGGGCCCAACGGCGCGGGCAAGTCCACCCTGTTCGGCCTCATCACCCGGCTGCTTGCACTGCAATCCGGCGATATCAAGTTGCGGGGCCGTTCCCTGCGTGAACAGCCCGCCGCCGCGATGCAGGAAATCGGCGTGGTGTTCCAGCAGAACGCCCTGGACCTGGACCTGACCGTGCGTCAGAACCTGATGTACCACGCCGCCCTGCACGGCATGGCCCGGAAAGCCGCCCGCCAACGCTGCGACGCCGAACTGGCCCGCTTCGACCTCACCGAACGGGCCAACGACAGCGTGCGCCAGCTCAACGGCGGCCACCGCCGACGGGTGGAAATCGCCCGCGCCCTGCTGCACCACCCCAGCCTGCTGTTACTCGACGAACCCACCGTCGGCCTGGATGTCCCCAGCCGCAAGGCCCTCAACGCCCATGTCCGCCGCCTGTGCGCCGACGACGGCCTGACCGTGCTCTGGGCCACCCACCTGATCGAGGAAGTGGAACCGCAGGACCGCATCCTCATCCTGCACGAAGGCCAGCTCCTCGCCGACGGCCACGGCGACGCCATCTGCCAGGCCCAGGGCCAGCCCACCCTGGCGGATACGTTCCAGGCCCTCACGGGCGAAAGCCAACACCGGGCGGATACCGCCAGCCAAACATGAGGGCAGACTGATATGCGACCGGCCCACTACTGGCACTGCTTCGTCGGCATCCAGATCCGCGAATGGCTGCGCTTCTGGCAGCAACGCACCCGCTTCGCCAGCGCCCTGGTGCGCCCGCTGCTCTGGCTGGTGGTCTTCGCCGCCGGCTTCCGCGCCGTACTGGGCGTGTCCATCATCCCGCCCTACGACACCTACATCACCTACGAAACCTACATCGCCCCCGGCCTGTGCGGCATGATCACCCTGTTCAACTCTATGCAGGGTGCACTGTCCATGGTCTACGACCGGGAACTGGGCAGCATGCGCGTGCTGCTCATGAGCCCTCTGCCCCGCCCCTTCCTGCTGGTCACCAAACTGCTCGCCATGGGCGTGGTGTCCGTCGCCCAGGTGTATGTGTTCCTGCTCATCGCCTGGTTCTTCGACGTCGAGCCCCCGCCGATGGGCTACCTCGCCGTCTTCCCCGCCCTGCTCCTCACCGCCCTCATGCTCGGCGCCCTCGGCCTCATCATCGCCACCTGGATCAAGCAACTGGAGAACTTCGCCGGGGTGATGAACTTCGTGATCTTTCCGATGTTCTTCCTCTCCTCGGCGCTGTATCCGCTATGGAAGATGCAGGATGCCAGTCCGGTGCTGTATTGGATCTGCCAGGTGAATCCGTTTACCCATGCTGTTGAGGCGATTCGGTTTGCGCTTTATCTCGAGTGGAGCCCGGTGGCGTTTGGGGTTTTGGTGGGGGTGACGGGGGTGCTGGCGATTGGGGCTTCGGTGGGGTTTCGGCCTCAGAGGACGAGGATTATTGGGGTGAAGGCGGGCTGATTTTTTACATCGTTTTACGGAATTTTCTGATTGACGTCATGCAGGGTTTGGTGGGTCGTCTATTCTTTTGGGAGCGCTGATTATCTGACGCTGCGGGCGGCAGGTAGCTGGGAGCTTGCTTGGGCTTCTGGGGCTGTTCATGGAGGGATGGGTGGCGGTCTTTTCTGTTTTTTCTCTCCTTCCTGAGGACGAAGTCGTAACTTCTCATCTTGTTGAGTGTAGGGCCGAGTTATACGAATGCGTTCGCAAGAATCCATGCCGTTTGGCGTATATGTCTGACAAATAATGGGTATAGATATCCGATTGCGGAGTTATACGCCCCTGCGCCGGATTGGAGGCGGGCGTATAATTTCGTGGTGAGCTTTGGAGCGCAGCTATAAACATTTGATTTTCTAATGGAAAACTTGAGCTACTTGCAAATTATCTTGGAATTATACGGACGGGTGTTATCAGAACGCGTTCGTATAATTGGCTGTTAAGGGAAGGAGTTTCTCATGGAAGTTTTTGAGTCGTTCTTATCACTGTTGAGATGGGAAAGGCTCGCCGCGCTTGCGAATTCTCAATTTTTTTCATCCTTGATTGGCGCGTTGGCAGGAGCCTTTGCGGGTGCAACCGCAGCCCATAGGATTGCGGAAAAAGCTAAAGAAAGAGAAGCGTACTTGGAGCAATTACGAGCCACAAATTCGGCCATAATGGCCTCGTATTTAATCTGCAATGCCTTTCTCGGTCTCAAGAAACAGCAAATTGTTGGAATGTATCAACAGTTTTCTGAGAAATCTGAAGAATTAAAGGCTGTGCGAGCCAACCCCAATCGTGGACACGTTTTTGAATTTGTGGTGGATCTCCGCAGAGTATACGTGCCCAAAACCCCGCTTGAAGTTTTGAACCGAGAAGTCTACGAGACGCTCAACATTAACGGGCGGCCAATAGCTGCCGCAGCCAGCATTGATGGGGCTATGACATCGCTGCAAGCAGCAATTGAGGTCAGGGATGCGGCAATTTTGAGAGTACGAGACCAAGAACAGTTTTCAGAAGAAGAGAAGGCAAATTTTTACTTCGGCTATCCGTTAAGTGATGGTTCTGTGAGTACTGAATTTGTAGATTCACTGAACGGAATTGTGCTTTACGCTGACGATGTGATTTTCTTCAGCAAGTTACTATGCCGTGACCTTCAGGAATACGGAGAGTGCATTAGGGCTAGGCTTTTGGAGCGGTACAAAGGTGAGGCACCTAAGGTTTATCGCATAGATTTCAGCGGCTCCGAAGATGCAGGACTATTCCCGGCTGAAGAAAAGTATGAGGACTGGCTAAAAGGTTTCAAAACTCAAACTGATAAGAAGGAACAACAGCGTCCGCCTTGGTACTCAAAGATATTCGGCAAGAATCCTTAACAATGCCAGTCACGGCGACGTCTACTATATTGCGGCTTCGCCTCCATTCCGTAGCCGCGCATGCTGGCGGCGTTAATTTTTTAAAGAGGTCCGTACCGATAGTGATGCTTCTGGATATTGTACAAATAGTGTTCGGTCTGGGGCTCATTTACCTACTATGGTCTGCGATCATATGGAAAGAGTGGAGCTTCCTGATCGGTATAGCAGCTCTCTTTGTAGTGCCGATTTCAGTGATTTTGATTTCAAGCTATCCAATTCCTGGGTTTGGGATTATCTATGTGATCTGGTTCGTCATACTTTTTGGCTCACGGGATAAAGGGCTGAAAGAGGACGAAGCTGTACCAACAGTCGGCGGTGTTGCAATCAAGGCGGCTCAATACGCGTTTGTAACTGTTCTAATTGCGGGCGCTATTAGTCTTTTGTTTAGTGGCGGCGCAAGCGATGGCGGTTGTTCTCGAGCTACGCCTCAGTTCTGCTAGAGAAATTAACAAGTGCAGGCACGGCGACGCCCATTACACTGCGCCTTCGGCTCCATTCCATGGTCGCGCATGCTTCAAGCGTCTATGCAAGCCAAGCCTGTGGACGTTACAGAATAAGGAAAAGTGGAGATGAGTGAATTGACTGGATTTTATGCGTACCCATCACAGCCAAATGAGATAGGGCAATGTATCGAAAAAGCGGTTGATGAGTACAATCGATCTCAGTCAGACGTTCACGTCAATACATGGGTTCAACTGGACATAATTGGTCATTTTATTTCAACTGAAGTCTTAAATGGGATTGACGAAGCTGATTTCCTGATCGCAGATATAACGAAGCTAAACTTCAATGTGACTTATGAAATTGGCTATGCGATTGGAAAATCAAAGAGAGTCTTGCTGACCAAGAATAAAAGTATCGAAAACCAAGAGTTAATGGCTGATAAAGTTGGCATATTCGATACTCTTGGTTATAGAGAGTATCAGAACTCACAGGAACTGAAGTCTTTTATCTTGGAAGCCTCGAAAAAAGCGCCCTTAGAGATTTCATCACGAGTCAACCGGCAAGCACCCGTTTACCTGCTAGAAACGCCATATAAAACCGATTGGTCTGGGCGAATAGTCTCTCGAATAAAAAAGTCTGGTTATATTTTCCGAAATTTTGATCCAAATGAACAGCCACGCCTTTCGGCGTATGATGCGATTAATCAAGTTTCGTCTTCCTACGGAATCGTTGTTCCCCTCTTATCAAAAACCTCATCTGGACACGCTATTCATAATATGCGCGCCGCGTTTATCGCAGGATTATCTGAGGGTATGGGCAAGGCATTTCGAATACTACAAAATGGCGATGAACCTGTACCCCTAGACTACAGGGATTTTGTTAACGTAACTTACCATCCGGATGATGTTAATGATCATATTGCTGACTTTGCTAGCGATGTCGCCAGAGCGTTTCAAGAGAAAGCGGAAGAGAAAAAGCTACCTGAACGATCCTTTCTTAAGAAATTAAATTTAGGATCATCGTCAGCCGAAAACGAAATGCGGGATTTGAACGCATATTATCTAGAGACAGATCAATATCTTAAAGCATTGCGAGGGGAAGCTCATCTTGTTATTGGACGAAAGGGTTCGGGAAAATCAGCGATTTTTCTGCAAATAAGAGATATTGAGAGAGATAGAAACCGAAGCAAGAATATAGTTTTAGATTTAAAGCCCGACGGCTATAAATTAATAAAATTCAAAGAAAGAATTCTCAAGTTTCTAGAAGAAGGAACCTATCTGCATACAATAACAGCCTTCTGGGAGTACGTCTTACTTCTTGAGATTTGCTACAAAATACTGGAAAAAGATAAGAAAAGGCATATTCATGACCATCTGCTTTATGATGGTTATAGAGCTTTGGCAAATTTATATAATGTGGATGACTATGATTCAGATGGTGATTTTTCTGAGCGCATGTCGCAGCTTATGGAAAAGGTGTATTCTGAGTATGAGTCCATTCACTCTGGAAAAGAAAAGGTCAGCCTTTCCTCCTCTGATCTTACGCAATTACTTTACAAGCATGATGTAAAGGCTTTGCGTAAAGAATTGCTAAGTTACATGGAGCACAAAGGCACACTGTGGCTTTTGTTTGACAATATCGATAACGGATGGCCTACGTCGGGTTTGGAGCATAATGATCTATTAATAATCCGGGCTTTAATTGATGCGACAAGAAAAATTCAAAGGGTATTTGGAAAAAAAGAGCTTGATATAAAAACAGCAGTTTTCTTGAGAAATGATGTGTATGAACTTCTTGTAAAAGAAACGGCCGATCGAGGGAAAGAAGCAAGCGTTCTGTTGGATTGGACAGATCCTGATCTGCTTAGAGAATTGGTTAGATTGCGGATTATTGCTAATGGATTGGATGAGGACACTGAATTCGTCGAAGCTTGGCTGAAGATAATCGTAAGTCACTATAAAGGCGAAGAGTCATCTCAGTACTTCATCGATAGATCGTTAATGAGGCCGCGGTTCTTGTTAAACTTGATCAATCACTGCAAAAGCTTTGCTATTAACTTAAATCATGAAATTATATCCGAGTCTGATATTGAAAAAGGGCTGTCGGCGTACGCATCGGATCTTCTCAGGGATATCGGTTACGAATTGAGGGATATTGCGCCAGAATCTGAGAATGTTCTTTATTCATTTATCGGGTGCAACTCTGAGATGAATGAATCTGATGTTTTAGATTTAATTGCTGAAGGGTCTAAGCCAGGAGAAGTTACAAAAAAGATTTTTCAACTTTCGCGGAAAAACCGGGACAGATTTATTTTTAGGCCCGTCAATCTCACCTTGGGTCAGAATTAAACGGATCAGGTTGAAGCATTTTTTATCAGCCGCGCTCCATAGCCCATTCACTAGACAAAATAAACCTGAACAGAACCGAATGAAAACTCCATCAGAGCAGATAGTAAAGTACTGGCTTGTCTCTCAAGGCTGCTTTGCCGTTGCTTTTGTAGCCTCATTGGTTTCCCATATATTGCTTCCCGACATTGTCCCAAGCTTTATCGTTAGCTTCCTGACCCAATTGGTATTCTTTTATTTTTGGGGCGGTAGCATGATCGCTTATGGTTATTTTGTTTACGATAAATCTGGAAGCTTCCTGAATCTGATATTATTTGAGGTATTAATCATTATTATTTTTACATTCAGCGTGCATGCGTTTTTACAATAACTTTGAGAGCTAATGGGGTGAGAGTACATTAATCTTGATCAGACTGAAGTAAATCTGGTGTCAGATCTCGCCTTTTTCCATCACTATACTTCCGTGGCAAAGAAAAGATCCAATCCTGTGCATTGCTCATTTCTCAAAAAAAGTAGAGACGCGAAATATTGGAAAATCCACCGCTCTTAAAAGCAGCAATAATACGAGCGCATAGATCATATCGCCTCCATCCTGCACTAAGCTTTCGTGCACAAGCCCGGGGTCAGGTCTTGCGTTTTGCCCCTGCCATACAGATAGCAAGAGGCAAAACCTGAACCTGTGCATTCTCGACCTATCCATCCTGATTACCAGATTTTCTGGTATTCACAACACGCCACTATCCGCCACACATAATGCGGCAACTTCTGCTAACGTCGGATCCTCGCTTCGCTCATTATATGTAGCATTCGGGTCAACCCAGTAATCAATGCATGCACGTAAATATTCTGACAGATTACGCTTCATTTCTGGCGTATTTGCGATCATGCTATATCGATCTATTATTTTGTTTTTAAAATCGAGATCATACTCTTCCCATAAGAAGGCCGTTTTATTGGTGTATGAATCTAAATCCACAAAGTCCACATAGCCTAATCTTATCGCCAGCCGCCTAAGAAAAGGATAATCCCCAGGGTGAGTTCCAGCGCTAAACGACGCCCTGACATCTGCCCCATTGGCAATAACGCCATATTTCTTTGACAAGATAATACTGGAAGCATTGAACCGGCCACACTCGATCTTGTGCTCTTTTATCTCATAGCATGTTTCGCCATGCGCCGGCCGATAAATATAACTTTCTTCTGAAAAAGCTTTCGTTAGAGCAAGGAACGACCCCACAATCAGGACCGCATTTTTAACAAAACTTAAAATCCTGGTATCAACTATCATTATTATGATTCCGACAATACGATCAAAGCCCCCAGGCGAGGAGCGGTAGCCACTGAATGTGCCGTTTTTCGCGCATTGCTTCAGTTGCTATTTTGTTGATGATCGTCCAGAAAATCGTAAGTAAATCGCATCAAGTTCCCGGGGCCCAAGTTCCTGCCCGGGGTCAGATTGAATTAATTTTGACCGGGCCGCAGCCGCCAATCCTCCTACCCCGCAGACACTAGAAGAGACCGGGACAGACTTACTTTCCAGGGGGTACAGGGGGCGTCCTACATCGGAAACTCTGGACCTGCGCCAGCAGATTGGCCTTCCTCTACTTGCTCCTGCGCCTGGCGTACCTTTTCCGTCACGGTGTTGACCAGGTAGAGCCAGAACCCCTCCTGCTGAATGGTTCTTTGAAGGCGTTCGGGCGGGATGAACCGCGACATTTCGAACTGGAACCCGCTTTTCTGTTGCTCGTCCTCAGCCAGTAGGCGCAGGCGTTCGTCCGCCAGTTGAAGGAACGCCTGCGGATCTTCACCGTGGTCGCCCAGCTTTGCCCTAATCAGTTCATACGCCGGTTCAATGCCCCCTTGCGTCAGCCACGCAATATCCCAGAGGTCACGATACTTCAGCCGCCCTGGCCGCATGGCAAAAGCCACCAGTTTATCGGCGAAGATTTCCTGACGACTTTGGGTGTTGATGATCAGGGATTCGGTACCAAGATTGATGCCATAGTGGTTCCGGAGCGTTCGAGGTTCGACTTGGTAGCTGGGCACCGAGCAGATATCCAGGTGAATTTTCTGAGCTGGCATGTTCCGGCGGTCCGGCGCCGTGTTCACCTTGAGCTTCCAGGTATCCACGTTGCCTTGCTTTTCAGCCTTGGGTTCGGTCACGGTAATGGGTACTTCATACTTCTCTTGCAGACGGCTTTCAAGGGTCTCCTTGAGCTTGTCCAGGTCAGCCTTGGAAAAGTCCGCCCCTCCGGTGAAGTCGAGATCTTCGCTCAGTCGGTTTGAGCCATAGCAGGCTCGCAGACAGGTACCACCAATAAAGGTCAGTTGCTGCAACATATCAGCCTGGCTCAGCTCTCGGAGAATATCGTGGTGCAGGATTTCCTTCTCCACTACGGCGCGTAGGGCCCTCAACTCCTGCTGATTGCGGAGCGCTTCGTCTACCAGAGCGTCAAACACTGCCATCGGTTGTATCCTGTACCAGGTCGAGGGTTGAGCGGTTAAATCGGTGCATGTCGTCCAGGGCCAACTCATTATCCGCCCTGTAGAGATGGTGAGCGGAATCATAGTGGAGGTGCTCTACCACATCGGACATACGACGCTCCGTATGGATGAACTCTATCGTGCCATACCGGCCGCAGTTCACTTTGGCCGATCGCCCGGTGCTTACCACGGTAATCCAGGACATCGGCATCTGGGAGATGAGGCCCGCTTCGCTCAGTACCGTCTCCAAGCTGATGTAATTGAAATGCCGGGCACGCAATAGGGCCGCAGCGTGGAAAAGGATAAGGCCACTTTGATCCGGGGCTCCGGGATACTGGTAGATACCCTGGCATACCCTTTCAAGCAGTCCTCGCCGCTCGGCGCGGTGGAGTAGTGCACGGTACGCCCCCTGGCTCAGATCTGGAAACAACGAGCGGAAAGCAGCAGCAGGATAAAGCCGGCCGCCGGATTCTGACTGGGAGGAGATGAGCCATCTCTCAAGGCGTTGTAGGGGTTGCATGGTCTTACTCCGCGCTTTGTTATGGATAGTATAACAAAACGCTGACCAGGAAGTTATCAAGGACAGGCATACCAGGGGCGAAAAAAGGGGCAGATTGAACTAACCCTACGCCGAAGAACATGCAGCTTTCCGGCGAAACAGCAACAACTAAAGCCAGTTTTCCCCAACTCTGGCAGGACCTCATACGCGATCAGGGTCAGCAAGTGCGCCACAATAAGATAGTCGAGTGGAACGTGAGCTTCACCATTCCGGCGATCACCTGCTTACTCAAACCACCCTCACCAACTCCCCTCTTTCCCATCCAAGCCTTCCAACCTCAGCCACTTGCCGCCGCATCCCCGGCACAGGCCGGATCATATACAGATCCCCATTCCGCCCCAGCAGTGATTTGGGCACGCCGCAGGCCCGCGCCAGGCTGGCATGGACTTCCATGTGTTCCGCCTCGCCGTGAACCGGAATTGCCACGTCCGGTTGCACCCACTGGTACATGGCTCGCAATTCATCCTGGGCCGGGTGACCGGAGGCGTGGATGGGGAGGTCGGCGTCTTCGGCGGTGATCACTTCGACGCCCAGCTCTTTGAGGTTGACGATCAGGGCGTCGATGGCCTCTTCGTTGCCGGGTATGGCGCGGGCGCTGAAGATGACGCGGTCGCCGGGTTCCAGCTCCACGTCGGGGTGCGTGCCCATGGCCATGCGGCGCAGGGCGGTACGGGGTTCGCCCTGGCTGCCGGTGGCGACGGCCAGCACTTCCTCCCGGGGGAGATAACCCAGGTGGGACGGGTTGATCAGGTGGTCCTCTGCGTTCCAGACGCCCGCGGCTTTGGCGGCGCCGCTCATGTTGACCAGGGAGCGACCCAGCAGGCCCATGTAGCGGTCGGTTGCCCGGGCGACGTTGGCGAGGGTGTGCAGGCGGGCGATGTTACTGCCGAAGCAGGCGACGATAACGCGGCCCGGTGCGTCCTTTGTTGCGGCCAGCAGGCCTTTTTCCAGAGCAGATTCGGAGGTGGAATGGCCGGCGACAGTGGCGTTGGTGGAGTCGCAGACCATAGCCGCCACGCCCTCCTTTGCCAGCGCCTTGAACGTACCCGGCGCGTAGCCATGGCCCACCAGGGGCTCGTCGTCCAGCTTCCAGTCGCCGCTGTGGAAGATGTTGCCGGCCGGGGTGCGGATCATCAGGGCGTTGGGGTCGGGGATGGAATGGGTCAGGGCCAGCCACTCCACCTGGAACGGGCCGATGGAGCGGCGCTCTTCCACGTCCACCACATGGATCGGCACCCGGTGTAGCAGGTCAAACTCCGCCAGCTTACGGCGCAGGATCTCGGCGGTGAAGCGGCTGGTGTAGACGGGGCACTGCAACAGCGGCCACAGGTAGGGCACCGCGCCCACGTGGTCCTCATGGGCGTGGGTGATGATCAGGCCCTCGAGCTGGTCCCGGCGGTCGGCGATAAAGGCGGGATCAGCCATCTGCACCGGCGGTTCGCCGCGCTGGTGTACCGTGCCGTCCGCTACCACCCGGCCGGGTCGGGGAAAGGTCACCCCGCAATCCACCATCAGCCACTGGCCATCGTGGCCGTAGAGGTTGAGGTTCATTCCGATTTCGCCGGTGCCGCCGAGCGGCAGGAACCAGAGGTCGTGGTGGTCGGGCGTCATAGAATCCTTGGGGTGGCTGGATGGGAACGGAGGGTGAAAGGGTGCAGTGTAACGCAGATTCCGTGTGGGTCCGCCGACCCAACCAGCCGGTCAGAGCGGAGTGCGTTAGATAAAACGAGGCAGAGCACATTAAAAGTTAAAGAAGCCTGAGTAAGAATATCTTCCGGGCCTATTTGAAATGTTCTTCGATTCGATCAGCCATTTCGCTTGCACCCGGAGCCTCCGGATTGACGACATGCAGAATAAGGTGTGATCCCGGTAATGTAGGGAGACCTGTGCCTGCCGGAACAACAACCGCATTCCCCGGCAGTGTGCTCTGCCCCAAGACGCCGATACCCAGCCCGGCGCTGATAGCAGCAGCCACGCCAAAAATGCTGCCACTGGTATAGGCAATACGCCACGGGGCACCTGTTTCCTGGACCCGATCCAAGGCCCACTGGCGCCACCAACACTGCTGGTCGAATAGCACCAAAGGCAGCTCGCCATCGGCTGGCAATTCGAACGTGCCTGACATGACCCAAAGCGTCGGATCATAGAGCAGCGGCTTCCCTTCCCTATACCCACGATCTTCAACGAGGACGCCCAGGTCCAACGTGTTGGCCTTGAGCCCCCTGGCCAGTTGATCGCTGCTGGCACAGGTCACTTGTAGCTGAACCCTCGGCTGGCGCCGCTGAAACTGGCTGAGGAGTTTCGGCAATGCGGTGCCGGCGTATTCTTCCGGAATACCAACACGCAGGATACCCGCGGCAACATCAGCGTTATCGAACACATGCGCCGCATCGCTCATGGCCTCGCTGACCTTACGAGCATGCCGCAGGAGCTGTTCGCCAGCCGCGGTCGGCACCACACCCGTCCGATCCCTGATCAGAAGCTGGTGATTGGCCGCCGTTTCGAGTTGCTGGATTTGCATACTCACTGCTGACTGGGTTCTATGCAGGCGTTGCGCCGCCAGGGTGAAGCTGCCGGCCTCCACGACCGCAACGAAGGTCACCAGCCAGTCACCTCGCAAGTTCGTTTTCATCAGATATCCTGATACGCCGAATAAGATAAATTCGTTTTTCTTATCCTCACTCTACCCTCATCCTGACGCCATCCGAAAGTCATCGTGAGGAGGAGCCATGCGGCTGTCGGGGGTCTGGCTGCTCTCAGCCCTGTTACTACTCATCGGGTCTTTCTGGCCACGGGCGGATGCGGGTTTCGCCTGGGCCGTCGGCAGTGAGCTAATCAAGCTTCTTCCACTGATACTCTTCGTGTCCTTGCTGGCGGGCTGGGCGGCGTCCGGTCGGTTGGTCGGTAAGATCAACGCCCTGCTGGATCAAGGGCCGATGCGAGGCATCATCGTCGCGAGTGTTATCGGCGCCATTACACCTGTTTGCGGGATTGCCGTAGCCCCCATTGTTGCAGCCCTTCTGCGGCAAGGCCTTCCTTTGGGGGTTGCCATGGCCTTCTGGCTATCATCGCCCATCAGCGATCCCGGGATGATCGTTCTGACCGCCGGTATATTGGGGTGGGGCTTTGCAGTGGCGAAATTGTTCGCCGCACTCCTGTTAGGAGTAGTCGCGGGCGTTGTTGCGCTATGCGTCGAGAATCGTTTCCCGCATACCCGATGGCTCCGCAGCACCACGATATCGCCCGTTAGCGGGCCCGGTTGCCAAGCGTCTTCACCTACCCGTTGGTTCGATGAGGCGCTGGATACATTCTGGCTGGTGAGTCGATGGCTTACCCTTGCCCTGATTATCGAGGCGCTACTAAGAAGCCAATTGGAAGGCTCCGGGCTTGCGACACTGCTGGGAACAGACAGCCGTTGGGCCGTACCTCTAGCGGTTGCCGTCGGTGGGCCGCTCTACATCGAGAGCTACGCCGCGCTGCCGCTCCTCCGCGGGTTCATCGACGCCGGATTGTCTCCCGGCGCAGCCATGGCGTTTCTGATCTCCGGCGCGGCGATCAGCTTCTATGCTGCGATAGCAGTCTGGAGCCTGGTGAGACCTGTCGTCTTTGCACTCTACCTGACGTTGGGACTCATCGGCGCTTTGTTCATTGGGTGGGTTATCGATTCGTTGGGGTGGCTTGGTTAAAGGAGGGAGGAGAAATAAATCTATAATCAGTGAGTTAAAAACCCTGCTTCAGTTCAAAGGGGTAAACCGGGACGAAACAGCCAGATCGCTTTCGTCCCGGTAGGCGGAGTAACTCTACTGAGAGTATTCTATTGAGAATTCAAGGGGCAGGAGTCAGATCGAATTAATTTTGACCAGCCCGCAGCCGCCAAGCCCCCCTACCCCGCAGACTCCAGGGCCAACCACCTCATCTATCTAAGCAACCTTGGACGTTTGCGTTTTATCTGCCAGCGCCAGAGCCATTCCAGCGGCCCCTGGGTGAATATCCGGAGCCAGACAGCGCTGAATATCATCTGGCCGACGAAGAACATCCCGGAAAACAGCATCAGTGCGGCGAGGGAAAGGGAGGCGAAACGATCGCCCCACATGCCATAGAACACGCAGATGCAAATGGCCGACTGCAGGATATAGTTGGTGAGAGCCATGCGGCCGGTCGGGGCGAGGGCCGAGCGAACTGCCCGGGTCAATAGCCCGTTCCCCCGCCACCACAGCAAAAGAATCGCCCCGTAGCCCATGGCGAGCATTGGCGGCGCGCCTACCTCCCCGACAAGCTTGACCATCTCACTCGTCAGGGTATCCTCCGTCAGCTTTACCTCCGCCATGGCCAGCGCGGTGCCCAACACCAGCCCCGCCAGTGCCACCGCAACCAATAGCCGGACGTGGCCCGAATCGCGCTCAGCCAAGTGTAGGCGGGCAGCGGCAGCCCCGAATAAGAACATGGCCATTACCCGCAGGGGCCGCAGATGTTCAATGCGGTCCAGGAACACGCTGACACTCAGATAGGCATTGGCTTCGACCACCTCCGGGTAGCTCCCCCCACTCAAGGCAGGAACATTCTCCTGCAGGAGGCGCAGTGACAGACTGCCTCCCAGATCCGCTAGTCCCAATCGAGGGGCAAACCAGAGCGCCACACCCGTTATCATCAAAAGGGCAACACCGCAGGCAGCCAGTATGGACGCCCGAACGCTCAGAAAGGCGCCG
Source organism: Marinobacter nanhaiticus D15-8W (assembly GCF_036511935.1). NCBI lineage: Bacteria > Pseudomonadati > Pseudomonadota > Gammaproteobacteria > Pseudomonadales > Marinobacteraceae > Marinobacter > Marinobacter nanhaiticus. The sequence continues at coordinate 4,564,781 of NZ_AP028878.1, forward strand.
AGGAAGAACCCCATCGCCCCATACAGCATGAGGATGTCCCACGGCGAAAATAGCAGGGAGTGCGCTGTGCCAATAACCAGCAGCCCCAGCATGCGCTTCAAGTGGTAGCGGACGGGCCCATGCTGCACGCGCTCGGCCAGCATCATGAAGCTGTAGCCGAAAAGCAGGGAGAACAGGCTGTAGAACTTGGCGCGCACCAAGATGTCCAGCCAGGTGGCTATGGGTTCGTCCCATTCTGACCAGGCTAACGCCTGCCTTGTTTCGGAGGCGACAAACCCCCAACCCGAAAATACCTGGATGTTGATGAGAAGGATCCCGAAGATGGCAAACCCTCGAAGGGCGTCCAGACTGTCAATACGTCCACTTTCGCTCGCCATTCCCGCTGCTCCCCGCGATTGGTTTTCTGTCCGTGCTTAACCGTTATACCCCGATACCCTGTCTAGCTGTTTTAACCGACGATGGCCAGATAGCTACCATGTTGTAACCGTCCTTCCATTGACACCCGGTTGAACCAGCAAGCAGCATCATAAACATCAGGATTCTCAAGCCATGCAAACAGGGAGGCCCATGAACCTGCGATCTATCTTCCCGCGTACCGGTATGGCGCTGCTGGCTCTCCTGGTTTTCACCTCAGGGGCCGTGGCCCAGACCGATGACTGGCGCCCGGTTCTGCAAAAAGAGATCGAACGCATCGACCAGACATTCTCTGGCGATCTAGGGGTATACATCCGACATCTGGGTAACGGTCGGGAGATTGCCCACAACGCCGACCAGGACTGGTATCTGGCGTCTACCATCAAAGTCCCCCTTGCCATCGTATTGATGCAACGCGCCGAGGACGAGGACCTGGATCTCGAGCAGAAGCTCACGCTACGGGCCTCTGATTATGTCGACGGTACGGGGGACCTGCTGTGGGTCGACCCCGGTGCCCGTTACAGTCTGGAAGAGCTCAACAGACGATCGATTGTCGACAGCGACAGCACCGCAACGGATATGTTGATCCGTTTCCTTGGCGAGGAATCGTTCAATGAAGAGGTTGCACGCCTGGTCCCTGCAGGCCTGGGGCCGATTACGACCATTCTCCAGGTGCGCTATGACGCTTACAGCGAAGTTCACCCCAGCGTTTCAAGGCTGAGTAATAGGGATTTTATTGATCTGAAAACCGCCCATACCTACAAGGCGCGTTACGATATGCTGCTGGAAAAACTCGACATTTCCGTCAGCGAAGCGCATGCCGGTAGCGTGCGCGAAGCCTTCGAACGCTATTACCAGCGGGGGATCAACTCGGGCAATCTCGAAGTCTTCGGGACCTTACTGGAAGAATTGGTTCAGGGTGAACTTTTAAATGAGGCTCACACAGACCGGCTACTGGGTTATCTCTCCGAAATCACAACTGGCGACCGCCGTATTGCAGGCGGATTGCCCTCAGGCGCCCCTTTTGCCCACAAAACCGGGACCCAGGTAGCTCGCTCCTGTGATATCGGCCTCCTCAATTCCCAGCAGCCCGATGAAGCAGTTATAGTCGCCGCCTGTGCGAGAAATTACGCCGCGTTGTCGGAAGCGGAAAAGGCCTACCAGGCCATCGGCAGGGCGTTAGATGAGGCAGGCCTCGTGGGGAATGCAGACTGAGGAATATTGAGCGAGTCTTGGGCTCTGATTGATTTAATTCCGACTCGCCTTCCTCGGTTTTCGGGGTCAGATCGAATCGTTGTAGCATCAAGTCTGGACTCGATTCCGACCGGCATGCTTGGCGGCGTATAGCGCCAGGTCCGCCCGGCGAACCAGAGCATCGAGGCTGCAATCCTGGTCCCACTTGGCGATACCGAAACTCGCCGTAACGTGAAGCACCAAGCCGCCATAGTCGATCGGCGTTGCCGCAATCTGGGCACGGATACGGCCGGCGATAGACTTAGCCTCGCTCTCGCTGACGTCTGCAAGCAATATAAGGAACTCTTCCCCACCAACGCGTCCGAAAAGGTCGCCCGGTCGCATGTTTTCCAGTACCGGCTTAACGATCTGACGGAGCACTTCATCCCCCGCCTCATGGCCATAGCTATCGTTGATGCTCTTGAAGTGGTCCAGATCCAGCGAAATCAGGACAGCGGTGCGACCATCCAGCTTCAGCCTGTGCAGCTCCCGCTCCCCAAGGTCGTAAAAATGACGACGGTTGGCGATGCCTGTCAGCACATCTGTATAGGCCATTGTCTGAAGTCTCTGGTTAGCGGCACACAAGGCTGCATTGGACGCCTCAACGGATCTTGTGCGCTGCTCCACTTTTTCTTCCAGCTGTACATTCTGCTGCTGCAGCGCGTTCGTAGCTTCCCGCAGGCGTTGCTCAGTTTCCCGCTGGTCGGTCAGGTCATGCTGAATACCAATATAATGCGTGACCTGTCCGGTAACGTCGTGAACCGGTGCCAAGCTGAGCTCAATCCATATTGGCTGCCCGCTTTTCGTATAGTTCTGGAGCTGCACTCTACAGGCGGTTCTCTCTCTCAGCGCCCACCTGACGGTTTCGAGCGCGGCCTCATCCCGGTGCCCACCCTGGAGAAAACGGCAATTTCGGCCAAGAACCTCCTCTTTCCGGTAGCCAAACAGCTCTTCGAATCTCGGATTTACCCAGGACAGCGGCATGTCGCGAGATGTCATATCCGCGATACTGATTGCGTCGTTACTGGCGAGCATTGCCCGCTCCTGCAGAAGCAGGGAATTTCGCTGGCGCCTCAGCTCCTGCGTGAGGACCGAAAGCCCGATCGAAACGGTGCTGAGCACCGCCAAGTATTCCTGGGTCAACCAGACAGCGTATTGAGGTGACGCCTGTGCATAAGGGTGGGCGCCACGAACGAGATAGACAATCGCCATCCCGGCAATGATTGCGATTGTGCCGGCGGTCGCCAGCGTAGCAAAGCGAGTGGCTATCCATATGGCGAAAGGGAGCACGATAATCGGGGTTAGATGGAACTGGAGGTCCCCCAGGGAAGTGCTGTTGAAGGCATAGAGACAAGTAAAGACCAGTCCGCCCCACACCAACGCCAGCTCCCCGGATCTGGCCCGATCGATACGCCAATTGCCCTTCAGGCTATGCCACACGGAAAGCAGCAACGGTGTCAGTAAAAGCAAGCCAAGAGCATCCCCGAACCACCAAAGCCGCCAAAGGGCGAAGAAAGAGTTGTCCGTACGCCCCAGCGCCACGTAAATCCCCGCGCCAATGATGGCCGCAAATGCCGATGCGACTAGCGGCGCAGACACCAAAAACACCGACAACTGTCGCACCGTCTGAAAACTGAAGCCCTCACCGGCGAACCTGCGGATCAAAAAGGCCGCAAGCACAGCCTCGAACAGGTTGGTAAAGGCAAACCCTACGGCGGCCCACAGAGGGAAGGCCGGTACATCCGCAACGCATTCGGCAACGATTACGGCGACGGCTATTAACCACCATTCCCTCCGGGGGGTGATCAGCAGAGCCGTTAACAGGACGGCATTGGGGGGCCAGATAATGGCGATGCCGTCAGGCGTGATGGTTTGTGTGACACCGACCCAGGCGCCGATGAAGTAGAGGATGCCTGTGAGACAAGCAAGAACAATAGCTTTGGAGCCAGTAAACTCTGCCATGCGTTACTCTTTGGCCGTTTAGGGGTTAAAAGGGTCTTAAATGGGTCAGAGCACGTGCACATTAATTCCGTTTCCTCCGCGCATCAAACGATCTACGCAGCCCCACCGTGAAAAAGTAGGTAGCGCACAAACGCCTTATGCGCGAATCCACTCGCTACCCAAGCGGTTCAGTAACAGCGGCGTGTTCCCCGCCTTCCGTTAGTGCGTATTCACTTGGCGGCATGCCCACATGGCGCGAGAAGGCGACACTGAAGGTGCTGGCCGAACTATAGCCAACGTGTTCAGCCACATCGGCTATGCGAATTTGGCTCTGTTTCAAGAGCTGCTTAGCCAGAGCCATTCTCCATGCTAGCAGGTAGGCCATTGGCGAGAGGCCGACGGTGCGAACGAACCTCTCAAAGAATGCCGAACGGGACAAGGCTGCTTCCTGTGAAAGCTCCGCAACAGTCCAGGCATAGGCTGGTCGTTCATGTATGGCGCGAATGGCGTTGGCAATGCGGATATCGGCAAGCCCAAGGACAAGACCGGGTGACGCCGAGGTGCCCGTCGTACATCGCAGGGCTTCGATCAGCAGCACCTCCAACAATCGGGAGAGGACCTCTTCCCGTGCCGGCCGTTGTGCACGGGACTCATCTCCAACCAACTTCACCAGCATGCCCAGCCTGTGCTCGCCACGGATATGGATAAACTTGGGTAACAGCGAGACCAGTAAGGCCACATCCGGTGATTCGAAATCGCAGTGCCCCACCACCATCCGCAAGTCAGGCGGAGCGTCCTGGAGTCCAACCCTGAATTCGCCGTCACCGACCGCAATGGGCTGCATTTCGATGTCCTGGAGTGGCGATTCAAGGCTGGACATGTCGATACGATCCGCTGCAGGCACCAGCACGAAATCGCCGGGCTGGAGCTCAAGAGGCTCGTGCCCGTTCACCGAGAAATGGGCCCCGCCGTCCAATACGATGCAGTAGAACGGCCGCCCGTGGTCCGACCGCTTTATGCGCCACTGGCCAGCACCGGAGACCACCTTGGAAAAGCGAGCGTTGGGTCTGAGCAGCGAGACCACTTCCGCAAGCGGATCGATCATAACCGGACTCCTGCTAAAGAAATGCGGACTTTTAGATGTCGTTAGTACGGCCCAGGACGCCTATTGTGTTGGCTCACTCACATACGACACAAGGTCCCCTAATGAAAACAGTAATGATCACCGGCTGCTCCTCCGGCTTCGGTCTGGCAATCGCCCGTCACTTCCTCCGCCACAACTGGAAGGTCATCGCCACTATGCGGGTCCCGCGAGAGGACGTACTGCCCCAATCCGATCACCTGCGGGTCATGGCTCTCGACGTTACGGACCCGAGCAGCATTCGCCGGGCTCTGGAAATGGCAGGCCCTATCGACATTCTCGTCAACAATGCGGGCATCGGCGCAGCCTGTCCCTTCGAGCTCACCTCACTGGAGCAGTCACGTGCGCTCTTCGAGACCAACACGTTTGGAACCATCGCGATGACACAGGCCGTACTGCCTCAGTTCCGCGAACGCCGAGCCGGTGTCATCATCAATATCAGCTCGAGCGTCACGCTGGCAGCGTTGCCGTTGGTCTCGGTGTACAGTGCGAGCAAGGCGGCCGTAAATGCCCTCACACGATCAATGGCGGTGGAGCTTGCGCCGTTCGGCATACGGACGCACCTGGTATTGCCGGGTCGGTCGCCAGAGACGCAGTTTGGTGCCAATGCGCATTTCGCGGGAATGGATCATGAAGCCTACGCGGACTTCGCACAGCATACACTCGCCGGCATGAGGGAAGCCTCGGGACCGGTGACTTATGCCACCAACGTCGCCGAAGCGGTCTGGCTTGCGGCAACCGACCCATCGTCACAGCTTGAGATTCCCGCCGGCGAGGATGCGATTATGATGGCTGACGCGGGTTAAAAACGCGAAGCCCGGGGTCAGGTCTTGCGAAGCCCGGGGTCAGGTCTTGCGTTTTGCCCCTGCCACACAGATAGCAAAAGGCAAGACCTGACCCTGTTATTTTATGTTCAGATAGCAAAAGGCAAGACCTGACCCTGTTATTTTATGTTGACCAGTCCGCAGCCGCCAATCCCCTACCCCGCAGGCACTAGCGCCAGCCTCGTCGCTGCGCTAAGCACAGAAAACCGGGCCCCATTAGCCAGCCGGCATCAAGGCTGTCGACAAACTTGGCCCTGTTTCTGTTAGCAAAGTTATCGCACTTTCCGAGCTTGGCTTTCCAAGCGTGCGTAGTCCTATGCGGGAGCATGAAAAACCGGGTCAGATCGAACTAGTTTTCACACCTCTAGTCGAAGTGCACAAGTTCGGGTAGACGCAGGGAACCGACCGAGGCGTGTATATTAGTCCGGTGGCGGGCTAAGCCGCTGCCTGGAAGTATCACCGGCAGGAGCGAGAGAAAAAACCATGGATCCCTCTATCCCTAGAACAGGAACCCATATGCCGCAGTGGGTGGTGCATTACGCGAACGCCTGTGGGCAGCTGGATGGCTGGACCGAACGCGTAAGTGAAGCCATATCGGAAGCGCGTTATCGCGCGGAGCAGGTATTGGCTCCAATTAGCCTGGATGTGGTAGTCCAGGTCTGGCCTGGGCAGGTCATCGATTGCATGGGCTTCGTGGGATATGCGCCAACGGGCACCATGATGCAGCTCACGCTCGACCCCGGTAACGCTAACTTCGATAGCAACATGGGCGAACCGTTCGAACGCATGGTGGCACATGAACTCCACCATGTAATGCGCTGGCGAGGTCCGGGATACGGGCAAACCTTAGGTGAGGCCTTGGTATCCGAGGGATTGGCGGGCCATTTTTGCAGACTTCTCTATGGCTCAGCGCCTGAACCATGGGAATCGGCCTTAAGCGGGAACGAACTGATCGATTGTGCAATGCGGGCGAAAGAACGGTGGTCCGAGCACGCCTACCGGCACGGGGAATGGTTCTTTGGCCAAGGCCCTCTCCCACGTTGGGCCGGCTATAGCCTTGGGTACGCCCTCGTCGAGCGGCACCTAAAGCAACATACAGGAGAAGATGCGGCATCCCTGGTGCATGAGCCCGCTGCAAGTTTTTACGTCCATTTACCGGATTGACTTGTCGGGGGCAGTTGCTGAGCGGCGAGAGCTATTTTGAAACGGCCAGCAGAGAATCAAGAACTCGGAACACATTAACGTTGATCCGGTCACAGGCAGAGTTATTCTAGGTCTATGCGATAGCCAGACAGAGGAAGGCACGTCTTATAACGCAACGTGGGACGTTAAACCTTCTTCTGGAAACGAAGAAGCTACGGATTTGATTTGAAACCGGAACGATCAAATGAAGTACAAGAAGGACTGGACCAAGGTTTCATACCCAACCACAAAGACTGAAAGAATGGAGGCTTTCTTTTCCGGTTATGGGTTTTCGCCCCACAGACATGACACGTACGCCCTGGGAATTACCCTCCATGGTGTGCATAGTTTTAGCTACCAGAAATCCATGCGTCATAGCATGCCGGGCAATGCGGTCATCATACATCCAGATGAATTGCACGACGGAGAAGCCGGCACTGACGAGGGATTTCACTACAAGATCCTCTACATTCCACCAGAGCTCATTCAGCAAATACTGGGTGGCAAGCCGCTACCGTTTATCCCGGGTGGAATATCCTCCGATCAGCGCATCGTCTCCGCTATATCCAATATGCTGACCAACCTTGAGTGTCAGTTGGACAGCCTGGAAGAGGATGATGGCATCTTCGATATCGCGCAGGCTCTCAACGATGTAGCCGGGAACAAGAAACAACGTAAAAAACTCAACTACAAAGCCGCCGAAACCGCTCGACAGTTCTTGCTGGACGCCTCAAACGAGGTGGTTACCATGGATCGTCTGGAACAAATCTCCGAAACAGATCGCTGGAGTCTCTCCCGGGACTTCCGTGCCTTGTTTGGAACAAGTCCCTATCGCTATCTGACCCTCCGGCGCCTGGATAGAGCCAAGAATTTGATCAATGCGGGAATGACGTTGGCGGACGTCGCCGCCGCCTGCGGGTTTACCGATCAGAGTCACATGACGCGCCATTTCTCTAAAGCTTATGGGCTGCCCCCCGGAAAGTGGGTGGATCTCATGCTTCGCAACTAGCCCCAAACCTGCACGATCATACAAGACCCCCTTCTGCCTCCATCAATAAAATGACTCGGGACTCCGGAAAAGAGCCCGAGTGTATTGTTGCTCACCCGGTTGAATCTAGAAGAGTCATGACGAGGCTTTCTGTCTTTTCAATGAGGCGAAGGCTCCCTACTCAAAAGCACTCTATAAGGACGTGTTATGAAAGTTGACAGCAAAATCAAGCCGGTTGCTGGAACCGTTGGCGGAACTGTCGGAGGGACCGTTGGTGGCACTGTTGGCGGGACTGTTGGCGGCACGGTCGGTGGAACCGTGGGCGGTACAGTCGGCGGGACCGTTGGCGGCACACTCGGTCTGGAAGGTGTGCAGTTAGCCACTCGTTTGACCAAGTAGCTTGCCCGGCCACCCCAAAAGGGTGGCCGTTGATACACCGAAAGAACGAGGGCTGCTTTGTGATAGGTGCGGTAGAAAAAAGAACGTTCACTTTATCGAAAGACATTATCCAACAGCGGGTTGGGACGCGAACAGCAACCTACCACCGCCTTTTGGGTGGCCTGTTCTTCCTGGATGATGCTGGCCAAGAGGTTCTGCAAACCTTCAAGCAGGATAGGGATGTGCCGGACTCTGTTTTGCAGGGCCAGGCTAAAGATCGAAAAGAAGAGCTGATCCAGCAATTTATTGCGAGGCGCGTATTGGTAGAAAGCCCGACGCCAGGAGTACAGCGCTCAACGCCGGAAATAGAGAAAAAAGTAAATATCATCCAGCTCGTTTTGGCCAACGCCTGCAACTTTGGCTGCACGTACTGCTTTGAAGGCGTCCAGGGCAAAGAGATGTCGGTTGAGGACGAGTTCAATAAGGTCGAAGAGTCTCGAATCATCGCGAAGGACAGTATCAAGGTAAACATCGAAGACTCGATGTATGCCTCCAAAGAGCGATTCGAACACCAGTACAGCCCCCAGAATCGTTCAATGAAACCGGAAGACGGTATTGCTTACGTGAGATCGGCTTTAAAAGTTGCGCGTTCGGAAGGTGTCCGCGAGGTCATGATCCAGTTTTTTGGGGGTGAACCCTTGCTGAACTGGCGCACCATCAATGCGGTTTTGGAGCATTTCGGCCGCGGTGAAAAGGACGACATGGTCATCCACTACTCGACGGTAACCAATGGTTCCTTGATCACCGATGAGGTCGCCAAGACTTTCGGCTACTACGAAGTAGCCGTCTGCGTCAGCGTGGACTCGCCGAATAGCCCTAGCCGCCCGCTTAAAAATGGCGATGACAGCATGCCAGTCGTCATGAAAGGACTAAGAAAACTCCAGCAACACAACAATAGGGTTGCCCTTAATGCGGCGCTGACGTCAGCCACATGGGACGACTTTAACGAGGGAATAGTCGATTTGGCCGTTGAGGTTGGCGCCAAGGAAATTGGCGTCGTCGTGGACTTCGATCCCACGTTTTATTCCGAGTACGGTGCTGGAAATATCGTCGATCGACTATGGCAGGTCGTGCAGTACGGTCGTGAGAAAGGCGTGGTTTTGACGGGCTATTGGCACCAGATATTCCAGGTCATGCTGGGCTTCGACACGGTCAGTCACCGCGGGTTCAAAAACTGCTCTGCCAAGGGGGCTCAGTTCAGCATCGAGCCCAACGGGTCCGTCTTCTCCTGTAAGGCAGGTTCGACCTTGCTGGGAGACATCCGCGACGAAACCAAAATCCTCAACGAAGAACCCTACCTGGAACATGCGAAGTTACGAAGGGAGAATCCAGCGTTCTGCAACGGCTGTGAAATTGAAGGGTTCTGCGGTGGACTTTGCCTGGGTCCTCTTGAAAAGAAGTTCGGTTCAGTAGAGGCGGTAGAAGAATCGGCCTGTGATTTCTACCGAGGCATCACCCGAAAGCACATCGAAGCGATACAGCCATACGAAGTGGCCACTTTTGATCTCGACCCCACCACATGAAGGATAACGATATGAACGCTAGCGCCGAACGAATCTCCTTCGAAAGCAGTGCCAACAAGGACTACCTGGACAACGGATACTGCGTGATCGATATGCCCGAAATGCCCCAGAGCCTCTTGAATTCATTCGACTATATGCCACGAGACACACACAGCCCGGGCAGGCTCCGGGAGATCCGCTTGACCCAATACATCGGCTATTGGGAAGAAGGCGAGTGGTTTTTCGCCACGCTCCCACCGAGAAAGTATGTGCAATCTGCCGACTATATAAGGCTGGCTGAGGCCGGTGGCGTACCCAGGCATCGCGAACAGATTATCGGCGATCCAACACCGCTGATTGCAGCGGTATTGGATCAGTTGCCCGTTCAGCTTGATGACATGTTCCAGATCAACGTCAACCAGATCCGGGTCATCGCGAACAAGGACTACAAGGGCATTACGGTACCGGAGGGCCCCCATAGAGATGGCCATGAGTTCAGCGTTATCGCCGTAGCAAAGCGGCACAACGTTCGCGGAGGAGAGACCCAGGTTATCGATCCAAAAACCCGGGAAATTCTATTCCGGACCACCTTGGCTGAAAACCAGGCCATCCTGATTGATGACGAACGTTACATCCACTACGCAACGAACATCGAGCCCGAGGAAGGCGATATGGGTTACCGGGATATATGGGTGATCGAAATCAACCGCTGGCACAACCGGGCATACGGACCTGCCCATGAACGGGCGTCCCTGGCCTGACCTATGAGCGACTCTCCAGCTTTTGAAATAGCGGCAGATCAAGAACGAGGAAAGGTGTCGTCTATCAGGCGGCCTTTCCTCAGGGTTCTCCCGTCTGCTATAGCGATTATCCCTGTGAGCATGCTTTTCGGTGTGCTGGCGCACCGGGCAGACTGGAGCATGCTCGAAATTCTGGCCGCCGGATTCCTGGGCTTCACAGGTAGCGGCCAGTTCGCGTTGCTGCCTTTGGCAGAGGTCAATGCCAGCTTCCTGACAATGCTGGTTATCTGCGCGTCTATAAATAGTCGTTACTTTCCAATTGCGTTCACGACAACAAGAAGGTTGCCGAAGACGATTTTCCCAAGAATGTTTGCTTCACACATGCTTGGTGATGAAGCGTACGCAACCGAGAGAAACGATGATACCGCCAAAGACACCTTCATCATCCGGCTCACCATATTCTCATTCTGGATAATAGCGGGTGTGATAGGCGCCCTGGTTGCTAAAGCCATTCCCAGCGCTTGGCTAAGTACCGATATACACCTGGGATTCCCGGCAAGCGTTGTGCTCGTGTACCTTTCGGTCTCTCAAATAAAGGTGCGAATAACCGATATTTATCATGCGAAGTCGGCGATGGTGGTTACCTGCTTCTTATTGGCGGCCACCTTTTACTGGCTTTTAGGCCCCACCTATTTCTGGATTCCAAGCGTCGCCGTGACCGCCGTCGTATTGGACAAATGGAAAAAGCATGAATGAAGGTATAATTGGCGCCATTGCGGCCCTTTTCTTTACGAGCCTACTGGTCCGGGTACTTCCGGTCGTCTATGACTTCCAGTTTCCCGAAAGCCTCGTGAAATGGATGGAAACCATCCTTCCTTCTGCTGTTTTCCTGAACTTCATTACCTATATTTTTTTACAGGAAGCGCAGATCTCGCTGTTGGCTACAACGGCGGCGCTAGGCGTCACAGCTATCCTCGCCTATTTAAGTATTGGCGGACTCTTTATGGGCGTTCTGGGAGGCTGTCTGACTTACTACTTGTTGACGACCTTTTGATTGTTGAGAGCCTGTTGAGAGCCTTGAGGGTCAGATCGAATTAATTTTGATCAGCCAAGGTCGCTCAAGGAATCGTCCGCGCTTTTTAGGGGTTCGCGCAATTTCCGGGGCTAGGACTTTTCGGAGCAGCACTTTTCGGGTTAGTTCAGTTCCGATTTATTTTTTGCTGTGAGACGATCAGCTGAATGACAGTGAAAGTGAAAACCCGCATCCTCTTGCAGTCGAAACGGCTGAATATCTACCTCGTTCGCTACCCCGAGGGTCATCGTGTGCGGCGCCATCTGGACATGGTGTCGGAAGGCTGCCTATATAAGCTCAACTGCGTTCTGGTAAAACCCAAAGTCGGTGGCGAATTTATCTGTGACAAGAACCTGTTCAATCTGGCCAACCGGCTGATTCTGTTTCGACCGGATCTGCACCAGCACGAGGTCTCGCGGATTGAACAGGGTAGCCGCTGGTTGCTGAGTTTCGCTTTCAACCGTTCCGCCCGCGAGTGTCTCTGACACCTCGGGAAAAGCGAACGATAAACTCCAAAAACCTTGATTCTCTTTGTCCTCTCGAACCCTGAAGATGGGGCTATCACAACCAAGAGGCCATGCAGATGAAAACAACTCAAAAGCATTTGATCTCGTTTGGACAGCGGCCCACCGAACTGACACTCATGCCGGACTTTCGCGTTGTGTGGTGCGAATACCTGGTGGGCGCCAGCGGCATTTATCTATGGCTGGAACAGTCGCCGATCGACCCCGACCATGCCATTACAGGGCATTTCCTCGTCGCCCGCCCGGGACAGAGCGTGCCCGACGACTACGGCTACGTCGATTCAGCGGTGGATCCTTATGGCTGCCGCGCCCACCTGGTTTTCCAGCTGCCCCTCGAAGAAAATGTAGAACCCGCCAGCCCACGGTATCCCGTGTTCAGTGAAACGCCTTTGGGCCGCATTCCGAAGCCTGGCCCTCTTATGGCCATGCCCGGCATGATGAACCGACCACAAACGGGGTAAAGGAAAGCTTGTGGTCGGCAAGAACGAGGCTCTACTGCAGGGCACCCTCCACAAATTCGGCCAAATCCCGGTTGAACCGCTCAGCCTCTTCAATGAAAGGGGCATGCCCCGAGTTGTCATAAAGCAGCGTGCCCACTTCGGGATTGATCGCCTTTGCGCGCTCGATCGTCTCGCTGACCTTCACGAGCGCATCCTTTTTGCCGTAGAGCATGAGGATCGGTTTCGTCGCTTTGCCCAACCCCGCCAAAGGAACACTTATGGATTGAACGTTCTCTTGCATGACCCACGAAGCCAGCGCAGCGTTGGCGAACAGTAGCTGGAAGGTTTCGTCGTCCGGCTGTTGGTGGAAACACAGGCGTAGGAAGTCACGAACCGTCTGCAAATGAGTCTCCAGGTCCGGTGAAACCAGATCCCGGTATATGTCCGGATGCGCAGCGATCTGGTCCGGCTTGAGCTCAACGACACCGTCCACATAGATCGCCCCGCCGATATCGCCGTCGCCATAGAAATCAAGGTAATTGGAAATCACTGCACCACCCAAGGACCAACCGACGAGAATAGCGTCGTGGACGTCACTGGCAGCGATGACCCGCGCAAGATCGTCGGCCCAACGGCGGCCGTCCCGATAGGCTTCGCCATTGCTCGGCTTTCCCGAGAGGCCATGGCCCCGCAGGTCGTAGGTGATCAGCCGATACTTTTGCAGGAGCGGACTCTCGACCTGGGGCAACCAATTGAGATGGCTCCCCAGGTAGCCGTGGATAAAAACGATAGCCGGGCCGTCGTGAGCGCCCGATTCCTGGACGGCGATAGAGACACCATCACTGGAAGTCACCTCATAATTTCGGGTGTCGGCGTTGGACATCATGGGAACCACCACCATCAAGGCGGCTAACAGAAAGGTTTGTAGCGAACGGTAGCTTGGAAAAATCGACATCAACGACTCCTCTAGGTGAATGAAGGGAGCCAGCGTAAACTGTGACATTGATGTCAGGGTCAACCGGTAAAACGCTTGGACAGAGGAAGAAAGTGGACAAGTTACCTATGAGAATCGGTCGGCTCGCCAGGGAGACGGGTGCAAGCATCCGATCAATCCGCCACTACGATGCTCGCGGTCTGTTAAGTTCGTCGCGGACAGACAACGGCTACCGTGTATTCCCTGAGATAGCAGTCACCCAGGTTCGTCAAATTCGCAGGCTGCTGGACAACGGGTTCAATCTGGAGCAAATCGCCACTTTTCCTGAGTGCATGCGCCTCAAGGAGGGCGCGACGTTCTGCCCGGAAACCATTGCAGTACAGCATGAGCGGTTGGCGGAGGTGGAGAGACGCATTGCCGATCTGCAGGCCATTCATGCACAGCTAACGCGTTCTATCGCAGATAGCGAGCGGATCTCTGAGAAATGATGAGGGTTTTCGAAACGGCCTGGGGTGAGCACGCCGGCGTTACCTTGTTTTGAGACGTTTCCGCCAACCGAATCCTATGAAAACCTCGCGTGGGCACACGCCAAGAGTATCCGTCGGAGTTAGGGCGCACCTGTTATCCCGTTCTTGCCGAGCGATCACCGCTGGTCCACGATGGGAGATTCCTTACCTAGCCGGAGACCTGCATGGATACGAATGCACCCGTCGTTATGATCAGTGGCGCAAACCGCGGTATGGGCGCCGTCTTCGCTGAAACATTGCACGCTGCTGGCTGGCGGATCAGCCTCGGTTGTCGCACGGCTCCCGCTTCGCCGCCCGATGACGATCACTGCCGTGTCTTTCACTACGACGCACTGGATGACGACAGCGGCCGCGCCTGGGTCGAATCAACTATCTCTGCCTTTGGCCGGATCGATGCCGTGGTCAATAACGCGGGCATTCTCAGTCGTTCGTCCGTGCTCGAAGCCGGCGGTGATGAATTCGATCGCATCATGGCGGTGAACGCCAAGGCGCCGATGCTGCTGACCCAGCACGCCTGGCCGTACCTCATCGAAGCGCCCCAGGGCAAGGTGGTTACAATCACGTCGCTGTCCGGCAAGCGCGTCAAATCCGCGGCTTCCGGGCTCTACGCCATGAGCAAGTTCGCCGCCCAGGCATTTGTTCATGGCCTGCGCCACTGCAGTGCCGATACGCGAGTACGTGCCACGGCCATCTGCCCGGGCCCGGTCGCGACCGATATGGCCATCGAAGGCGGACTGGATGGCGACCATATTACCCGCCCCGAGGAGGTCGCGCGGGTCGTCAGGCTGATACTGGAGCTACCGCCCAGCGCCGCGATTGCGGAAGTGCCCATTCACTGGGAAGTGGAAAGTACGGTCTGATAGCCGCCTGAGGTGTGGGGGCAGATTGCATTTATCTGAAACGATGCAAATCCGATGGTCGGGGTCTCCGATAGCTCGCCTCAGTGCGTTTCTCGCTATGCTTCAGCATGCACTTGCGCGAAATAATCCGCCATCAGCTTCGCTGACCACGAACGCGCCCTCCACCCTTCGTAGTAGGCGCAGTGACTGCCGTCGGCCGTCGTAACCAGGATCAGGTTCGGCATGTCGCCCATTTTTGCCCGATAGGGCGCGAGATTGTCGATCTGGCAGACCGGATCGTCCTCGGCGTTTAGCACCATAAATGGCGTTTCAATCCGCTCGAAAAGCCGCATCGGGTTGCTGGCGTCGTCGTAATCCGCATAACTGGCATGCCCGGCAAGCTCATAACCCAGCCGGTAGAAATCGGCCAGGCTTTCGACGCCCTGCAGCTGCTGTATGGTGGAAAGGTGGCCGATCACATCAAGGTTCGGCAGGACGAATTTCTTGACCAGTTTTTTGCCCATCATGCGGCTATAGAAGGGATGGGCGAGATCGAAGGCTTTATCGGTATCATAGCCTGGGCAATAGGCGAAGGCCGCACGGAATACGGCATCGCCGCCCTCCTCCCCCAGGTAGCGGGTGATCAGTCCTGACCCGGCCGATGAGCCGACGCCGTAGAGCGGCGATTCCGGGAGGTGCTCACGAATGACCTGCAGCTGCTCACGCAAGTCGTCCGTCGAGCCCAATATATTGAAGCGCGGTGTGGCAAGCTGCAGATTCCCATGACCGCGGCGCAGGCAAAGCACTACCCGCCAACCGGTTGCGGCGCGCAGATCAGCGACCAATTCCGCCATGCTTTCGGGGCTGCCAGTGAGCGTATGCATCACCACAATCGTGGGCGTGACGGCAGGCGTGGCATAGCCACTCCAATACAGCGCGGTGATGCCACCATCGGCCATCGTCAATCGATCGATGCGGTCGTACAGGACATCTGATTTCCGCCATGTCTTTCGCAGGCCATGGAAGACCAACTGCGCATGGGTGTTGGACAACCACGGCGTAGGCTTGAATGGCTGTTGCAGTTGCGACAGGCGGGCGATGAGTTGTTGGTTCTTCGGCGTGGGCTTGAATAGCACGTGCGGCCGTCTATCGGACAGCAGGCGCTGGGTCACCGGGTGACGCAAGGCCTCGGAGTTACTCATATCGGGCACCTTATGCTGGGAGGTTCGGCGTGCGGCAAACGTACCCCATGGCGCCCGCCAGAGCGTATAGTCCAAGCAGTAACCGCACTATCCCTTCTGGGGCAAAGGGTTCCAATCACGCGGGCGTGGGCACCCTTCCCATTTCAGGGGCCGCTTAGCCAGCGGCCATTTGCGCTGAACCTTAGGGCCGTCAGTGCCGAGACGGCTAACTACGGGAGCAGATTGCATTAATTATTGTCAGCCCGCAATCGGCAACCCTTAACGCATAGACGAGGGCTCCGTTTGGCGCCAACAAATACACCAAGCGGCCTCAGCCTTTTCGGTCGGGACCGCTTGGACTTGCATAGACGAAGAGGCAACCACGGCAGTTCCTAATGTATACACCCTACCCTGGGTGCCTCGAATATCCCACAGGACCGCCGCCTAGAATCCCTCGAGCACGATCTTACCTACCGTGCGCCCTGACTCGATTTCCGCGTGTGCCTTCTTGAGGTTATCCGCATTAATGGTGCCGAGGTGCTTGCCCGCGGTCGTACGGATAAAGCCCTGATCAACCAGTTCCGCCACCCGCTCCAGCAATTCGTGCTGGGCCTGCATGTCGCGAGCCTGGTGCATCGAACGGGCAAACATGAATTCGATATGCACCGACAGGCTCTTGGGCTTCACCTTCATGATGTCCACGGAAGCGGGATCATCGATAAAGGCGATCCGACCGAACGGGACCACGATATCGACATAGTTTTCAAAGTACGTGTCGGTGGCGTTGAGGCTGGCCACGTGGGTCACAGCGTCGATCGTGCCGGCCTCGACGAGGGCGTCGATCTGCGGTTTAAGGGGCTGACTGTGGTCCACGACGTGATCCGCCCCCAGTTCCTGTACCCAATTGCGGGACGCCTCACGCGACGCGGTGGCAATGACCGTCGCGCCGGTCAGGGTCTTGGCAAGCTGGATCAGGATCGATCCCACGCCGCCGGCCGCACCCACGACCAGGAGAACCTCGCCCGACGTTGACGAAGAACCGGGTGCCTGTTGAGCCAGTTCCAGGTGTTCGAACAACAGCTCCCAGGCGGTAATGGTGGTCAGCGGCAGGGCTGCGGCGTCGGCATCCGAGAGGCTCTTCGGCTTGTGGCCGACAATACGCTCATCAACGAGCTGGTACTCAGCATTACAGCCCGGGCGGGTCACGTCGCCGGCGTAATACACCTTGTCGCCCGGTTTGAACCCGGTCACTTCGGGTCCGGTGGCGACAACCTCGCCAACGGCATCCCAGCCGATAACCTTGTACTGCCCGTCTTCAGCGGGTGCTTTCTTGCGGATCTTGCAATCCACCGGGTTAACGGCAATTGCACTCACCTTAACCAGCAAATCCCGGCCTTCGGCTACCGGCTGGGGCAATTCAATGTCCATCAGCGCTTCGGTTTCGGTAATGGGAAGTGCGCGGGTATAGCCAATCGCTTTCATCGGAAGACCTCCTGTTGGGTCGTGGACGTTCATGGAATCGATGGCTGTCAGTGTGGCGGTGGATTAGACTTCCAAAAACAGCCTAATCATCGAAACATTTTCAAAAAATATTGGACAATATGACCCTCGAAGACTTGCAGGTTGTACTCAAGGTAGCGGAGTTCCGCGGCATCACGGCAGCGGCCACCAGCCTGGACATGCAGACATCCACCGCCAGCGCAGCCGTCAAGCGGGTGGAAAAAGCGCTGGGCATCGAGCTTTTCGTGCGTTCGACGCGACAGCTTCGTCTGTCTGGCGCGGGGGAAAAGTTTCTGCCGCAGTGCGAGCAGGCGCTCCAGATGCTGGAGCAGGCACGTCAGAATATCCGCGACGATCATGAGGCTGTGGAGGGCGAGCTGCGCCTGTCGGTCTCGTCCGACCTGGGTCGGAATCGGGTCATGCCCTGGCTGGACGAGATCATGGCGGAGCACCCCGACCTCAGCCTGCGCGTGAATATTAGCGACAGCAATATCGACTTCTATCGGGATTCAGTGGATATGGCGCTGCGTTATGGCTCACCGGACGATGCGAACCTGTTCGGGTTCAAGATCTGCGATGTCTACGGGGTACTATGCGCGACGCAAGCCTACCTGGACCAACACGGCACACCCAGGCATCCGCATGATCTGGGCGCTCACAACGGGCTTTTCTATCAGCTCCAGAATATCCCTCACGATGTGTGGACGTTCACCCACGGCGACCAGCACTTCAAGGTCAGGATGCGGGGCAACCGCTCGTCCAACGACGGCGACCTGGTGCGCCGCTGGTGCGTTGCGGGTTTGGGCATCGCGGTCAAATCATGTCTCGACATTTCAGAGGACCTGCTGGCCGGACGGGTTATCAGCGTGATGCCGGAATACAGGACGCGCATGACGGAACTCTGGTTGATCTGCCCCAGCCGCCAATCGATCACCCCAGCCATGCGTCTGCTCCGAGACCGCCTGAGGGAGAAATGTGTCGGGATACTGGACGAGTTGGCACAGCACGGACATATCAACGGCCAGGGGTGACGGGTATCGGAGGCTGACTACGTGTTCTTCAGATCAGGTCAGTTCTGATTAACGCGAAGCCAGTCACGCCCCGGCCGTCAACTCCCGGATTTTGGTTCGACTTTATTGATCGTACCTTGGGCAACGGCGACAGTGCGTTCGCCACCCTCTCCCAACACGAAAACGCTGCACTGGCAGACCGCCTGGTTTTTGCCCGATGACAGGACAGTGGCTCTTGCCACAAGCTTCTCGCCAATCGCCGGTCGGAGGTAATTGATCTTGTATTCGGACGTCACCGAATCGCCCAAGACCGAGCCGCCAGCATAGGTCAGTGCATTGTCGGCGAGGTAACTGACGACGCCACCATGGACAAATCCGTGTTGCTGTTTTAACTCTTCCCTCACCTGGAGCGTCAGAACGGCGTTGCCAGGTTCGAACACATCCAGCTCGGTGCCGAGCAACGCGCTGAAAGGCTGGTTCTTCAGTATCGTCTTCCCGAACTCCAATAAATCACTCATCGATCGATTTCCCCATAGATGCTTATCTTCAACCACAAACCGGTTCCGTTTTTTTCACAAACCTGACTCATAAAAGGGAAATGGTAAGCCAAAGGGAGACCAATCAAAGAGGCGCAGGTCTCGGCTTTTCGAAGCTCGACAGAAAACACAAGACCCGGTTCCTGAAAGCGATATAAACCGATTAATGACCGGGCAGGCCCGCAGATTCCGTCGACTCGCGTTTGCCGACAGGCCGCAATCTCATTCCAAGAGCAGCCGAGAGGGCGATAAAGCCAAAGCCGATCAGGATGGCGAGCCATTGTCGGCTATCGGCGCTGGCCAGGGACGCCTTGCCGCCGAACAGGGCCTGGAACAATACGCTTTGCTCTATCGCCCCGAACCCCACCATGTAGACGCCAGCGCCTACCAGGCCACCAAGTACGAAGAACACTGCGTCCAGCCGCCCGGCGCCGGCTGCGACTACGCCCGTCCCGGGACAGTAGCCCGCTATGGCCCAGCCGATACCCAGCAACGCACCGCCAACGGGCACGCCGACATACATGCTTTTGATGGAGAGATGGCCGCCATCGATCACACCCAGCCACAGACCAGCAAACAATAACGCTGACGAGACGCCAATGCCGAGCAGTATCGCTTTTGCCAGGTGCATGTCGGTGAGCGTGAGCATGCCGACGATTTTCTGCGGATCGGCAGCACCGATCCGCTGCAGGACAAAACCGAACAGCAGGCCCAGGAAAATAGCTAAGATCAGGCTCACGATGCACTTCCTCCATCACGATAGAGCAACAATGCCGTAGGTACGGCAAAGGCGAAGGCGGCCAAGGCAAACAGATAGCCACTGATGGCTGTCTGCATCATGCCGCTCATCATGTGGCCGCTGGTGCAACCACCGGCGAGCCGGGCGCCCCAGAGCACCAGGAAGCCACCGCCGAACGCCAGACTCAGACGCAGGCCCCGCGTCTGTCCGAACCGGGCCTCGTGAAAGGGCGGGATCGGCTCCCTGGCCTGGCGCTGCATGCGACGCCCGAGAAAACCACCCACCAACATGGAGAGAACAAAGATAAAACTGTAGTTGAGCAGGTTAGCCACTTCACTGGCATATTTACCGCCGGATTTGTCCAGGTAGGCGTTAGAGCTGGTATAGCCACTCGATGCCGTGGCGTCTTCCACAACCAGCTCTGGATTGATCCAGGCCCCCACCCACCCATCAAGGATGACGAATTGGGTGGACACCCCGATTGGTTTGACCAGTACCACCGCCAGCAAGAACGTGCCGGCAAGTGCCAGTCCACTGACCTTCCAGTTCCAGTACATGGAGCCCCCTACCGATTGCCCATCGGACAGGTATTCAGACCCAGCACCCGATAGAGCGGGCAATAGCCCACCAGCCCGGTAATCAGCGGCACCAGACCGACCAGGCCCCACAGGCTCTGTGGGCCGATCAGGGTAAGACTCAACAGCACCAGTCCAACCAGAACACGCAGGACTCGATCGATCCTGCCCTCGTTTCTAACCATGGGATTGCCCTTCCGTTCCGTTGTAATGGAACCAGTCTGGAGGGGCGGGGGCGGGCGGTCTGTAACTAAGTCACCGTGGTTTGCGAAACCCGCGAATGTATTGATTCAGGTCAGTTTTTCCAGGGCGCTCGCATCAATAATACGGATAGCGCCCCGCTGCGACTCGATAAAGCCGCGAGCGGACAGTTTTTTGATGTGTCGGGTGACCACCTCGCGAGCCGTACCCACTTCGGCAGCCATCAACTGGTGGGTGGTTCGTACCCGGTCGCTGCCGAAAGACAGGAGGTACTTGGCAATGCGTACATCGATCGGTTCGAGCGCCAGTTTCTCGATCGTCCGGATCAGATTGTCCATGCGTTTGGCGAAGCTCTGGAACACGCTGTTGCGGAACGCGGGGGCCGTCTCCATAAGGTCGTCGAAACGGGCCTTGGGCATCAGCCGCACGATGAGGTCGGTTTCCGCCACGGCCTCGGCGGGAAATCGCCGGTCGCCTAGCAGGCAGCTCGTGGTCAACACACAGATGTTGTTCGCCTGCACGTGGTAGAGGGTCACTTCGCGCCCGCTGGGCGAGCGCGTGAACAGGCGCACCGATCCGGACTTCAGGAGGAAGTAGTTCAGGCACTCATCACCCTGGTGCAGTATCGGTTGGCCGGCGGAGATCCGGATATCGTGGTAACCGTCGAAATAGTGAGTGATGGACAAAGCGTTTGCGCCTCCATTCCTGTTGCCCGGAGAAAGAGAATAACGCGACTCGCTGGGAAGCTCAGTGAGCATTGTTCTGACGAGCGCTTGCTGGGCACGCGCTTCCCGTCGCCGGTATGACGCGCGCCAGCTGGATCGCAACCTCAATAGTATACAAAAAGATATATTGAAAAATTTCGCCAAGTCAGGTCTTTCAGTGAACTAAAATTTCCGTAACATTTGAGCTATAGCTAGTTTGCTTACTCTTCGACCCGCACTGTTGCTCACCGAATCGGTGTGCTTGCATTCTGATGGCGGCAATTGACTTATCTCGGGTTGCAGGAAATGACCTTCTGTCGAGTTCTTTGTATTGCTGTCATCGTTCTAATCGCGCAATCCGCTTTGTCATCCGAACGTCCGCAGAGTCCGGTCGTCGCCTCCCAATTGGTTTCCGAAATCGGCTTCCTGCATGAGGCCCAGGACACGCCCTTATCCCTGGAGGCCGCACGAAAACGATTTGAAAGTGGCAACGCACAGTCAGCCGCACACAGCTTCCTGACCTTTGGTATTGGCTCCAAACCGGTATGGGTGCGGCTCGGCCTCGATAACCCGACGGATGTCACGCTTCGACGACGACTGACTGCTGCCGAAACGTGGATCGATCAGGTCGATGTTTACCAGGTCACCAGCGGTGGCCTGTTGCACCACTGGCAGGCAGGCGATGCAAAGCCCCGGGATAGGCATCTCCTTCCAGCCGTTGGCCTCGTTTTCGATGTAGACGTTCCTCCCGGGCAAAGCGCGATCTACATCCGCGGGCAAACATTCGATCCCATGACGCTGCCGATCGCGCTCCTGTCCGCTGCCGAGTCACGCACACACTATATGCTGACCCAGATGGCCTACGGGTTGCTCTACGGAATCCTGCTCACGCTCATTGCCTATAACCTGCTGCTTTACCGGACCTTCAAGCTACTGAGCGCGCTGGCCTATTCCATCTATATCGGTAGCTTTATCATGCTTAACACGGGCTACGTGGGCTATGGCTCTTACTGGCTTTATCCGGAAAGCCCCCAGATCCAGAACTATCTCACACTGCTACTCATGGTGCTGCACGGCATTTGCGGGCTCTCGTTCGCGCTGGCATTCCTTTCAGTCAAGGAGAACCTGCCAAGGGTAAGACGCGCTGTGCTCGCCTATATGGCCGTCGGCCTTGTCGTCATCGTGCCCTTGATCATTGCCCGGAATCAGCTGTACGCCGCGACCTTTGCCTTTGGGTATCTGTCACTTACGACGCTGGTGATGATTGTGCTGGGGGTACTCAGTCGCAAACACATCGCGAATGCCAACACCTACCTTGCGGCGGTTCTGGCCAGCATGATTGGCGTGTTGGCCACCGCGCTGACGGTTTGGGGCGCTATTCCCTATACCCATCAGGGTTACCACGCCGCCGAGTTTGGCGTGGTTATCGAGGCTGTGCTGCTGGCCCTCATCCTGGGCAAGAAACTGAAAGCCATCGAAACCGAGCGCATCGACGCCCAATACCTGTCCTCCCACGATGCGTTGACCAACCTCCACAACCGACGCTCGTTCCTTGAAGTGGGGAATAAACTGCTTCACGTCGCGGTGCGCAAGCAGCGTCCAATGAGCCTGGTGCTTATCGACATCGACCACTTCAAGGCCGTCAACGATCGCTATGGCCACCAGACGGGCGACCGGGCCCTGGTTCACC
This sequence comes from Marinobacter nanhaiticus D15-8W, assembly GCF_036511935.1. Lineage (NCBI taxonomy): Bacteria > Pseudomonadati > Pseudomonadota > Gammaproteobacteria > Pseudomonadales > Marinobacteraceae > Marinobacter > Marinobacter nanhaiticus. The sequence continues at coordinate 4,587,656 of NZ_AP028878.1, forward strand.
TTGCCCGCCTGCTGATGGACAACGTACGGGATGGTGACATCGTCGCGCGTTGGGGTGGCGAGGAAATCGTGTTGTTGCTGCCGGAAACCACCATTGATGAGGCTGTTTTCTTCGCCGAAAGACTGCGCACGAAAATTGCCTCTACGCCGATGGTGGCTGGTCACCATGAGATAACGATGACGGTCTGCTTCGGCGTTGCCTCAAGAAAGAAGGACGAGACGCTGGATAATCTTTTCGGCGAGGCGGACCGGCAGCTCTACAGTGCCAAGGCCGGAGGACGCAATCGCGTGGAGCCGCATGCGCCACTGTCCGCTATGAAAGCATCAGCCTAGCGTGCGTAAAGACCAACAGGTAGGCACCCGGAAAATACTGTGACGAGAAAGGAGTGCGGTCATGTCGATCAGGCATGCTTCGGAAAGCGATTTGGCGAGGATCGTGGAGATTTACAACGCGGCTATTCCTTCCAGGCGCTCCACAGCGGATACAGAGCCGGTCACGCCCGATGCGCGCCATGACTGGTTTCGACAGCACCGGGCGCACCGGCGGCCGCTCTGGGTCTGGGAAGAGGCCGGTCACGTCGCGGCCTGGGTCAGCTTCGAGGATTTCTACGGACGGCCTGCCTACCGACATACAGCGGAACTGAGCATCTATGTCGCACCGGAATACCAGCGTCGCCGACTGGGCGCGAAATTACTCGGGGAAGCCCTGAAACAGGCCCCTGAACTCGGGATCAAGTCTTTGGTGGGTTACGTGTTCTCGCACAACGAAGCCAGCATTCGACTGCTGCAGTCGATCGGTTTCGAGGAGTGGGGACGACTGCCCGATATCGCCGAAATGGACGGCAATGAATACAGCCTGAGCATCATGGGGAAGAGACTTTAAGGCCTGCTTAGCATGTCGATATAGCAGGGAAAAGCCGGACAGAATGGTTTTGGACGTACCTGGAAGCATTCCGCCCCGGTCGATTATCCCCGCGAGCCCCCTAACCGGCTCAGCCGCCCTATCACAGTGCGTATTACATCGCTCCGCGCGCGACGCTGGTCCCGCTTCACCTGTTCCAAATCAATGCCCCCCTGTCCGTCCCGGTACCTGGCAGGAATGCTTGCCTTGAGCGGGGCTTCGCTATATCCATGCCCAACCCTGACCTGCTCGCGGGGTAGCAGTGGGTAGGCACTGCGAAAGTACTGTGCTTCACCTGAAATCATCTTCTTCCGACCTCCTCCACCGCGTGGCAGACGCGTTGGTTATCTTGTGGACTCGGTACGATGCTAACGTTGTTCTAAACTGCAACACATTCCAAAAGCACGAGTGCTAACTTTGCAAAATCGAACAACCAAAAATCGGAAGCAACCTGTGCCCACGACACAGAAAGCGCGTAATCACCTGGCCTGGAACGACTTCGAGTTAGTCCTGGCGATTGCCTCTACTGGCTCTCTGTCAGGCGCTGCACGCGCGCTGGGCGTCAGCCACGCGACCGTTTTCCGCCGCCTGGGCGATGTCGAACAGCGCCTGGGCGTTACGCTGTTTGACCGGAGTCGTACCGGCTACCGACCCACTATCGCCGGTGAAGAGCTGGCCGAAACGGCCAAGGTCATGGATGAGGCAGCCCTGGCCGCCGAGCGTAAGGTTGCAGGCCGCGACCTGGAACCCAGCGGGGAAATCTGGACCACGACAACGGATTCCCTGCTCATGGGCCTGTTGGCGCCCTTGTTCACGCAGTTCCGGGCCAGGTACCCCGGTATCCTGTTGGATGTTGCCGTTTCCAATCAGCTATTCAACCTGACACGGCGGGAGGCCGATGTCGCCATCCGTCCATCCAATCGGCCACCGGAAAACCTGATCGGCCGGCCGCTGACAACCATTGGCCAGGCGGTATATGGGCACCGGGACTTCGACCTGTCCCCTGGGGAGGCTATCGATGCCTATGCCGGCCTACCCTGGATCGGGGCCGGCCCCCGACTGACGGATTCAGCACTGGACCAATGGATGGACAGGAATGCGTTGAAAGCCGCCTGTATCTATCGCGTCGATACGCTGGTCAGCATATTGAGCGCCGTTCGCTCCGGGATGGGGCTGGCAGTGCTGCCGTGTTATCTCGCCGATGGCGACGCGGAGGTTGTCCAGCTGACGGACCCGATTCCCGAGCTGGAGTATGGTTTGTGGTTCCTGATGCACCCCGACCTGCGAGGCGTCGTCAGGATCCATGCCCTTATGGATTTCCTGACCGAGACCATACGGGCACAGGAGGGGCGTCTGGCGGGGGCTAAAATTCCGCCCCATTAACTCGCCCTAGTGGAAACGCAACACCAACGCGACTGACGGTCCAGTCTCGGCTGTTCGTTCCTGCAAAGGCATTTATCAGTTTCTGGGAATACCTGTTGCTCCACGAACAACATAGGCTGTTGGCAAACGGATCTAACAGGGACTGCTTATGAATATCCTCATCGTCCTCGCCCACCCCGAGCGCAACTCATTCAACGGAGCACTGGTAGAGGTGGCGAAAGCGACGCTGGAAGGGGCCGGCCACGCAGTAGAAGTGGATGATCTTTATGGGGAAGGCTTCGATCCCGTCGAACGAGCCTCAAACTATCCAGATGGCTTGATCGACGACTCTTTCGCGCCGTTGACCGTCCAGCGTGCGAACTACGAACAAGGTACGTTGCCGCGCGATGTGAAGCGGGAAATCGCGCGCCTGGAATGGGCGGACCTGGTGATTTTCCAGTTCCCGCTATGGTGGCACTCGCAGCCGGCTATCCTGAAAGGATGGTTCGACCGTGTGCTTGTCTACGGCGGGCTCTATTCCGGCAGCATGCGCTATGATCGCGGCCATTTCCGGGGCAAACGGGCGATCTGCTCAGTCACGGCAGGATCGCCCGAGCAGGCGTTCATGCCCTTTGGCCGCGCGGGCAACATGGTCGAATGGCTGTGGCCTATCCATTCTTCGCTGTATTACGTTGGGTATGACGTTCTCCCTCCCCAGGTACACTATGGCATTCAGGGCGGTGGTATCCAGTACCAGGATGCGGCGGCGTTTCGGGCGAGGCTCGTATCCATGAAAGAAACCTGGGCCTCACGGCTCGCCAATTTGCCGGGCGAATCCCCTATCCCGTTTAGCACCTGGGACGATTGGGATGATGATGGCGTCTTGAAGCATGAACACCCCTTGCGTTGGCGCTTATCCTGAGTTTCAGGGAACGCGTCAAAGGGGCAAAGGAAGCCGGGACGGATTGTCTCCAGACCCGAGCGGAAGTCACCGCTTGGTCCTCATCATCTGCTTGATCAGTTGGGCCAGTATGCGACTGATCTGGGTTGCCAGGCTTCGCAGGAAACTCTTGGTAAACGCCTCGGTCGGGGTCTGGCGGCGACTGCGCTTGAGGCTGGCTTCCTTTTCCGGTTCGGTCCTCGTTGACTCGACCTGTTGCTGCGCCTTTCGACGGGCCTGCAAGCGCTCGTGTGCGCTGTCCCGATCGATCGATTTCGCGTACTTGGCAGCCAGTGGCGAAGCCTGCCGCATGATTGCGAGCGCCCCGTCATCCACCGGGCCAATCTGGCTACGGGGAGGGGCGATCAACGTTTTTACCACAACCGACGGCACGCCCTGATCATCCAACGTCGACACCAGCGCCTCACCCAGCCCCAGTTCCGTAATAACCTGCTCGGTATCCAGTCCTGGATTGGGACGGAAGGTCTGGGCCGCCGCCTTGACGGCCTTCTGGTCGCTGGGCGTGTAGGCGCGCAATGCGTGCTGGACGCGGTTACCCAATTGGCCCAGAACGCTGTCGGGCACATCCGATGGCGACTGGGTGACGAAGTAGATACCCACGCCTTTGGAGCGAATCAGGCGGACCGTCTGTTCCAACTTTTCCAACAGGGCTGGCGGGGCCTTATCGAACAACAGGTGAGCTTCATCGAAGAAGAAGACAAGCAACGGCAGGGGCTGGTCGCCCCGCTCCGGCAGTTGCTCGAACAGTTCGGCCAATAGCCACAGCAGGAAGGTGGTATAGACCCGCGGCTGCATCATCAGCTGGTGGCCATCGAGCAGGTTGATGACGCCCTGCCCCTGATCTGTCGCGATCAGGTCATCGATATCCAGCGCTGGTTCGCCAAAGAACGTTTCTCCACCGTCGCCCTTGAGCACCAGCACCCGCCGCATGATCGCGCCCAGACTCTGGACAGAAAGACTGCCGTAGTCCGCTTCAAGCGTCTTCCGGTTGGCCAGTATCCAGTTGAGGAGTGCTTCCAGGTCCTTGAGGTCCAGCAGGGGCAGGTCCTCTTTCTCTGCATAGTCGAACGCCAGTTGCAGGATGCCGCTCTGGGTGTCGTTCAATTCCAGCAGGTTGGCCAATAGCGCGGGACCCAGGTCGGCCACTGTGGTTCGCACAGTTTGGCCAGTCTTGCCGAAGATATCCCACAGCCGTGTGGGACAGCCGGAGGGCGCCCAATCCTTAATGCCAATGGCCTCTATCCGTTTATCCACATGCTTGTTGTGGCTGCCCGGCGCCGAAATACCGCTCAGGTCGCCTTTGATATCCGCGCTGAACACCGGAACGCCCAGCCGGGAGAAACCCTCTGCGAGTACTTGCAGGGTCACGGTCTTGCCGGTCCCGGTGGCACCCGCCACCAAACCATGGCGATTGGCCATGGTCCCCAGCAAATATTGCTGCTGGCCGTCTGCTGCACCGATCAGAACATTATCCATGACCACCATCCCTGGCCGGTGGAGGACCGGCATCCGATGATTGATAAGAAGGGAACATTTGGATTTAAGGCCAGGGGCGGGAATTAATCAATCGCCGCGTTCGCCCTGAAAAAGTCGCTAGGTGCCCGTGCTCAGCTGCGGGGGAGCAGGCAACCATCGAATGCGCTATTTAGCATTCTTTCTCGCCCGATGCGCCGCCGCCTTCATTCGGTTACCGCACGAAGCCATGCTGCACCAGCGACGGCGGTGTGACTTCGTTTGATCATGGAACAGCAGGACGCAATCCGAAGCTTCGCATTGTCTCACGAGCTCCAGATCTTCCTCGGTCAGCAACCGGACCAACGCCCGAGCCACAGGCTGCAACAAACTCTCAGCCTCCTGGTTGCACCTGTGCTCTTCCCTTCTGAACACAGAAGCCGTCGGATCCCATACAAGTTTTTCGATGGGAGCTCCACGCTCCAGCACCTGGTTGACGACAGCCGGGTCTGCCGGTTGACCCTCCTTTGCGGCGTTGACCAGAGCTCTCATATTTTCACGTAGTTCCCGCGCGAGTCCGACCAGGCCTGACGGCAAGCTCTCGAGATCTTCCGTCAATACGCCAGCCTCACGGAGCCAGGCGACAACACTGCTGTCACCATCCAGGCACTCTTTCCGCTCGGCCCCGACGCCAAACTGCGTGTTGATGAAATCGAGCGCGAGATTGCTCGCGACAAACGGTGGTGTGATTCCTGAGGACATCTTAGTAACCCCTAATAGCAATGTTGACAGGTTACTCTCATTATGGATAACCTTCAAAAACACTCTTTAAAGGTTACTTAGGAGATGACCCATGACAGCTGCAAATCTGAATACCTCCAGGGATACCGCGGTAAAAGTCCACTATCGCTATGAAAAAGTGGGCGACGTAAACATCTTCTATCGCGAAGCCGGTGAGCCGACAGCACCGACTGTTTTGCTGCTACACGGGTTCGCGGCCTCGTCCTATATGTGGCGCGATGTTATTGAAGGGCTAGCGGACCGTTATCATGTGGTGGCGCCCGATCTGCCTGCATTTGGCTTTACGGAGGCACCGGAGCGTGGCCAGTATGAGTACACCTTCGCAAACCTCACGAAAACGATTGATCAATTCACCGAGCAGCTGAAGCTCGACCGCTACGCGATTGGCGTCCACGACTACGGTGCACCTGTTGGCTGGCGACTGGCGATGGATCATCCTGAAAAAGTAACGGCCATCATTTCGCAGAACGGCAACGCCTACGAAGAAGGCCTTTCAAGTGGCTGGGACCCGATCAGGAAGTATTGGAACGACCCGTCGCAGGAGAACCGGGATGCCCTTAGCAACTTTCCAACGCCGGAGTCCATCAAGTGGCAGTACGTGGAGGGTGTGAGCGATACAAGTATGGTTGCTCCGGACGCTTATATGTTGGAAGGGGCCCAGATTTCAAAGCCCGGCATGGCGGATATCCAACTCGACCTGCTGTTGAACTACGCCTCGAATGTGGAGAGATACCCTGAATTCCAGGCCTATTTCCGCGAACATCAACCACCGCTGCTCGCCGTGTGGGGCGAACACGATCCATTCTTCCTACCACCGGGTGCGGAAGCCTGGAAGCGGGATATTCCGGAGGCGGACATTCGCTTCTACGACACAGGGCATTTCGCACTGGAAACCCATGGCGATGTGATCGTTCCGGCGATTCGTGCGTTCCTGGATGAGCACACGAAAGCTTAATAAGCTAGGCAGCAAATTAGTTAGAGCAATCACGCCCCATCTGTCGGGGCGTTATTTGTTGAGGTGTTCTCAGGCATCAGGTTCAATTACGGTTAATCCTTCGCCACATCTTGATTTTCGACGCCCCTGTTTTATCGACCCGTCTTAACCGACTCAGGATCGCCCATGCCAAGCCAGACAGCCGCGCCCAACATTCTTATCGCTGCCCAGGGCTCGGAACCCCGTTGGCGAGATGCCCTGGCTGAACGCCTGCCTGGCGCGACTATCGTTACCGCCGACGAAGACTATGCGCCGGAGACCATCGATTACGCCCTGCTCTGGAAACAGCCTGAGGGCCTTGTCGAAACGCTACCCAATCTTCAAGCGATTTTCTCGCTGGGCGCTGGCGTGGAGCATCTCCTGGCGGCTCGTAACCTGCCGGATAACGTACCGATCATCCGTCTTGAGGATGCCGGGATGGCCGAGCAAATGGTGCAGTACCATCTTTATGCCGCCCTCCATTTCATGCGGGACTTCGATATCTACAGTGCCCAACAGGCCCGGGGCGAATGGGCGCCCCACGATGTCAGTCGGATCGCCCATTGTCGTGTAGGTGTCATGGGACTTGGCGCGCTGGGCGCTGCCGTCGCCAGTGCCCTGGCTGACGTGGGTTTTGACGTTTCGGGCTGGAGCCGTTCCTCAAAGTCCATCGACGGCGTTTCGACCTATGCCGGCCATGACACACTGGAAGCGTTCCTGGGTGAGGTCGACATCCTGATGTGCCTGCTGCCCAACACCGCTGAAACGACTCGAATGCTGGATAGCGCCACACTTTCCCGTCTACCGGAAGGGGCCGCCATCATCAATGCGGCACGCGGATCGATCATCGACGAAGCCGATTTGCTCCATGCTTTGGATACGGGTCATATCCGAGGCGCTTTCCTCGATGTGGCCGCAACGGAGCCGCTCCCTGAAAGCCATCCGTTCTGGCGCCACCCAAAAGTCCGCCTGACACCCCATATCGCCGCAGCGACACGAATTGACGAAGCTGCCGACCAGATTGCCGGTAATATCAGGCGGATAGCCCGCGGTGAAGGGCCTCGGGGCCTGGTCGATCGTCACCGCGGTTATTGAGTCGCCTGCCGGTTTTCGATCAATATGCGCTGCCTCGCGGATCCGGTTTAGGCTAGCCCTGCAATGTTATGTTATAACAGCCTCTTCATTGAGGGAGTATAAGCTTCTGTGGCCCTCGACCATCAGGGACGGCCGGATGGCCCCCATTTCGATTTAACGTGTTCAGGAGAGTTATGGTTGCCAAACGCGAACGCCGCAGGATGGAACGAGAGCTGGTTGCTTCGCTAACGTGGGCCTGTGAGGAAGCGAAACCCGCACTGCCCGGTTTTTGCTGGCTGACGCACACGGTCGATTATCAATCTTTTCCCGAAAGCCTGGTGGTCACGTGGGTGTTCGATACCCACGCCGACATGCTCAGCGCGCTTGAGAGCGAAGCCCGACAAACGATCGACGCTCTCACCGCACGAGCGTTGGCCGATGCCGGCGTGGTTATTGATGACATATCCCGCCACGTCGACCTGGACAGCGAAGAAGCTTGTCAGCGGTCCCACGGCGGTAATTGGGAAGCCCGGCTGCATAGACGTCGGGCGACACATTGAATGGCGAAGAAGGTAGAAAATCCGTGTGTGTCGATCTGCCAACTCAAAGGCGGTCTTTGTGTGGGCTGCGGGCGCACCAAGGACGAGATAAGACAGTGGACATCGATGAAACGGCCGGAAAGGATGAAAACGGTGAAGCTCGCGGAGCAGCGTCTGAAAAAGTTGAACGTCGACTGATCCACGAGGCTCGATGAATCCGGAGGACGGTCCCTTGAGCTGGCCGCTCAAGAGGATATATGGCGTCGAAGCGGTTCTGTCCCGAACCGACTGAAGCCTTCCGGCAATCCCACCCAGACCTCAACCATCATCACGCTCGCAAATCGCCCGCAGTCGTTCACGATCTTCCGGCAAGAGGGCAGCTTCATTATCGCTCAACGCCAACGCACGCCTGGCGTGGTGGGCCGCAGCGGTCCGGGTGGCAGCGTCACCGGTAGCCCGCAACGAGCACAGGACCTTCTGAAAATGGGTCGCCACTTCGATCGAGCCAGCGCCATCCCGGCCGATCGCCGTGAAAGCATCATCAAACAGATCGTTGACGTCCAGGGCCGGGACCATGACCCGCGTGCACTCTGCTTCGACAGCCTTTTCCCCGCTAACGGGTTCCTGCAAACGATTCAAAAGGTCCAGGCTGTGCGTAAGGACATCGATTGCCGTGCCGGGGTCATTGACCGCCGGTGATAGCGCACGACAGGCAATCTGCGACAACACCACGAAACCATACCTGGGGTCCTCGTCAAAGGTTCGGGTCTTACCGATCTGGAACTTGGCAATCACGTCATCGGCATTCCACGCACCCTGGCCACCAGAGCCACCCTGGACGTACGCGAGGGGTGTGTCGGGAGCGATGCACATCCCCGGCATTGCAGCGACCGTAATATGCCCATCCATATCCTCGGCCAATCGCTGAAGGCCGTGGATATCGATATGCTGCAAGTAGCCCACACGGCGCGTGTATATCGCTCGCCCGTCCTTCACCGAATGGGCAGGCATGCCGCCCATATGGGGCTTGGCCTTCCTGCCATCCAGCGCCGTACCGGTTGCCCGAGCGACCTTGCCGATGATCATCTCGAGCCGCCCCAACCTTGCAATCCGGTCGATCCAGGTCACGAACGTCAGGATAACGATACAGAACACCAGTACGGTCAGGGAGAACAGGACAAAACGCCCGCCCGCGTCGAAATAACTGTTCTTGGCCGCGACCAACCCGACCAGGCTGTAGATGAACGTGCCGATAAAAGCGGACAAGGCAAACTGGGAAATGTCGTCGGCCAATACCAACGGGAACGCACGAGGCGAAGCGGTGTTACTGGCGGAAGAGTACGCCGCGACCATGGAACCTACGGCCAGGGTGGCGATCACCATCATGCTGGACGCCATGATCGATAACAGTGTTTCGACCGATTCAGCCGTAATGTCGGGCACATACTGGTCTAAACCGGTTTCATTGGCCGCCCGGGCCAGCAAGGCGCCAAAGATCGACAGCACGCAGGCCGCCAGCGGTTTCACCCAGAGTTTTTCGCCAAACCGGTTAAGGTAGAACTGCATTTCACCGGCGAGTTGACCCATTCGCATCAGGGGATTTTCCTTGGAGGTATGATGTGGCTGAGCAGTCGCACAAGTCCCTGTCAGCTCCACGAAAATCTGGAGTTTACCTTGTTAACCCCTAAACAGCGCATTCAAGATGTTTGGCCGGTATGGGGTGGGCCGGGTATGCCCGGCCCGGCTTTGGGGGCAGCCGCGCAAAACCTCAAGCACGCTCACGCTCAATACGCACCGGCACCGATTTCGAACCCGGCGTTTTCGAGAGTTCGTCGTGATGCGTGACCGGCACCAGCACGTTGCACTCGGGATAGTACGAGGCAACCGTCCCCGGCGGTATCCGGTAGGGGGTGACAACAAGGCCACCCAGGCGTCTGTCCACGCCGTCGTCCAGGTCCGTGATCAGCTGGACGACATCGCCTTTTTCAAACCCTGCCCGTTCGATATCGTCCGGATGCATCAACAGCACATCCCGCGTACCTTCAATGCCATGAAAGCGATCCGAATAGCCATAGACGGTGGTATTGAACTGATCGTTGGAACGCATCGTCAGCAGGCTGTAGCGCCCGGGGCCCGGGTCAAATCCCAGGGACGTCAGTTTTTCCGGCGTGGTGAACAGGGCGTGCTTTTCCGGCGTATTCCAGATACGTTCATGGGCGCCAATGCCGCGATAGAAACCACCCGGTTCGAACAGGCGCTGGTTGAAGTCCCGGAAGTCATCGGGATAGGTCTGCTCGATCAGGTCGCGGACCTGCGAATAGTCCGCCGTCCATTCATCCCACTTTACCTTCGGGTTAGGCGGCAACAGCGCCTTTGCGATACCTGCGACGATAGCGAGTTCGCTTTTAAGGTGCTCCGAGGCCGGTGATCGACGGCCGGTCGATCCACTGATCATCGAGAAGCTGTCTTCCGTGGATATGGCCTGCGGCCCGGTCGCCTGTTCATCGACTTCCGCGCGCCCCAGGCAGGGTAGGATGTAGGCGTTCTTGCCGGGGTAGAGGTGGCTCCGGTTGAGCTTGGTGGAAATCATCACGGTGAGGTTCTGGCGAGTCCAGGTGTCTTCCATGCGATGCTGGTCCGGCACGGCTCGCAAGAGGTTGCCGCCCAGACAGATGCTGGCCTTCACCGTACCGGCGAGTAAGCCCTCGACCATTTCAACGATGTTGACGCCGTCCTCGGTCGGTGGATCGAAGTCAAACAGTTCACGAAGCTTGTCCATGGGAACAAGATCGGCTTTCTCGGCAATACCCACCGTACGCTGGCCCTGGACGTTGGAATGACCCCGGACCGGGCACACGCCGGCACCCGGCCGCCCTATGTTGCCTCGCAGCATCAGCAGGTTCACGAGCAGGCCAATATTGACGGAGCCATGGGTATGCTGGGTCAGCCCCATGCCGTAGACGCCGATAACCCGCTCTGCCGCCATATAGGTATCGGCGGCCTCTTTCAGGGCAACCCTGGTCAGGCCACTACCGGCTTCGATATCCTCCCATGCCGCCGCCTCGACGGATGCGAGAAAGCGATCGAATCCCTGGGTATGCTTTTCAATAAATGCAACGTCGATGATCCGCTCTTCGCCGTTTCGCTGGGCGGCCTGATCGGCTTCGATGACGTGTTTACAGATCCCCATGATGGCAGCCACATCGCCACCGGAACTCAACTGGTGGTACTGGTCGGAAATTTTGGTCTCGCGCCCGGTTGCCATATCGCGCGCACTTTGAGGATCGACAAAGGCCACCAGCCCCTGCTCGATGATCGGATTGAACGTCACGATGCTGGCGCCGCGCTTTTTGGCGTCTTTCAGCGGATGGAGGAAACGGGGACTGTTGGTACCGGGATTCTGGCCAAAGAAGAAAAACGCGTCGGCCTCTTCGAGGTCCTCCCAGACAATCGTGCCCACTGGCGACCCGATGACCTTTTTCAGGCCTACCGACGTGGTTTCATGGCACATATTCGAACTTTGGGGGAGATTGTTGTTGCCGTAGAGGCGCGCCATCAACGCGTAGAGATAAGAGGCCTCAAGGCCCGCGTGGCCGGAGGAGTAGAACACGGCGCTTTCAGGCTCGAGCGCATTCAGCTCCGTCGCGATATCGTTAAATGCGTCAGCCCAGCCCACCGCCTCATAACGATCGTGCTCCGCGTTGTAGCGCAGCGGATGGGTCAGGCGCCCGGTCTTTTCCAGCTCGTGATCCGTCCAGGAACGCAGCCCGTGCACTGTGTGCCTATCCCAAAACTCAGGCGTGCACCGGTCCGTCGTCAACTCCCACAGCACCGCCTTGGCACCGTTCTCGCAGAACTCGAAAGCACTGTAGTTCTTGGGCTTTGGCCAGGCGCATGAGTTGCACATGAAGCCGCCTGGCTTGTTCATCCGCCGGAGCGTATCCAAGGCTGTGGGCGAGGCCGAAGCCTCCACGGAAATGCTGGCGATGCCTTTCAGCGATCCCCAGCCGCCTGCCGGTTTGTTGCTCTGCACCACGTCATCGTCTTTGCTCATAGGGATCCCTCCTCTGAATCGGTGTATACGCTATCACCGCTGTAGAGATCAGAGGGGAAACACAGGATATGGAATTTGCCCGGGTCAAGGCCGCATCCTTTTCCGTTCGGATACGATCACAATGCAGTAAGCGCGGCTTACATCGAGGGTTCTATCGCGGACGCAAGGACGATTCGAGCTAAATCCAGTCGATGACAGAAAGGCGAATGAGCACAGGCTGAGTCATAATTAGTGCGTCTCAAACGCCGCTCTCGATCGCCACACTTGATCGCAATACAGCCTTATCCCTACCCGGCGGTGCGCCAAACAGTCTGTGGTAGTCGCGACTGAACTGGGATGCGCTTTCATAACCGACCTGGTAGCCGACACTGGCCACTTCCTGCTCGCTCAGCAACAGCCTCCGGGCTTCCTGCAATCGCACCAGCTTCTGGAACTGCACCGGCGTGAGTTGGGTGATGGTCTTGAAATGGCGATGGAAGGAGGCGGGACTCATGCTCGCCATTCCCGCCAGGTCAGCCACCCTGAAGGGCTGCTGGTAATTTGCCTGTATCCAGGCGGTGACCCGGCCAATCCGGGCGGTTTCGCTGTCTTTGAGGCCAACTTCCTGCAATGGCGGCCCCAGAGGCGAGCGTAATAAACGCCAGCAGATCTCCCGGCGGACGAGCGGTTCCAGCACATCACGATCTTGCGGCTGGTCGAGCAACCGGAGCAGGCGAATGACAGGATCGTACATGTCGTCCGGCACCCCGGCTGTGACCAGTGCCGCTGGTTTGGGGCCCCGGTATGTTACCTCCGGATGCGCCAGCAATAGCTCGGAAATCATTGCCGGATCGATCGACAGGCTCAACGCCAGGTACGGCTGATCAGGGGAGGCTTCCACAATACGGGAGTTTACCGGCACATTGACGGACGCGAACAAACACTCGCCCCGACGATAGTGAAAGGTCGAATCACCAATCGCACTGACTTTCGCCCCCTGCAACACAACACAAAACGAGGTCTGGTAGAGGGCACGGATGGTGCCGCTGGGCTCCGGCGCCCGGGTCAGGCGCAAACCGTCGATACCGGTTTCCGGGCCGTAGGTGAGCCATTGCCGCTCGACAAGATCACGCAGCAAGTTCAGTGATGGGGGGCCCGGTTGCACCGGAACGATGTTGGGCTGGATAGTCATGGAAGCCTCCTGTTCTGGACGAATCATAGGCCGTCCGACGCAGCGCTTCATCCGATCCGACCCCAGCCTGATAGGATCAGGCAAGACTATGACAGTTTCCGCCAGCCCGATCCGACCGGCTTCACCGTAGCATGAACTCACCGTCCTGTTCCGGCAGGCGCTTCCACGACGACGAGGTGATCGACTATGACAACGCCCAACATAACCCAACCCGCGACTGACACTCCCCTCCGTCTCCGGACGCTGGGCAACTCGGGTCTGTTCGTATCGGAGTTGTGCCTTGGCACCATGACTTTCGGCGGCGGTGACGACATGTGGGGGCTGATCGGACAACTGCAGCAAGAGCAGGCCGATGAGCTGATGCAAACCGCCCTGGCCGCCGGCATCAACTTCTTCGATACCGCAAACGTATACGGGGGCGGCGCCAGCGAGCGCATCGTCGGCCAGTCGCTAAAAAACCTGGGCGTCCGTCGCGAAGATATCGTGCTGGCCACCAAGGTGCTGGGCCCGATGGGTGAAGGGCCCAACAGCCGCGGCGCTTCCCGCGGCCATATCATGAACGCGTGCAAGGCCAGCCTGCAGCGCTTGCAGACCGACTACATCGACCTCTATCAGATCCACGGTTTTGACCCGGCCACGCCCATCGAGGAAACCCTCGAGGCACTGAACACCCTGGTGGATCATGGCCATGTTCGCTATGTCGGGCTATCGAACTGGGCCGCCTGGCAAGTGATGAAGGCGGCGGGTATCGCCCGGGCCCGGCAGCTGTGCCCGATTCTGTCGTTGCAGGCGTACTACACCCTCGTGGGCCGGGACCTGGAGCGAGAGGTTATCCCCATGCTGGCGTCCGAAAACATCGGCCTGATGGTATGGAGCCCTCTGGCCGGCGGCTACCTCTCCGGCAAGTACGAAGGACCGGACGTGTCCGAAGAAAACCGGCGCGCCAAGTTTGATTTCCCACCGGTAGACCGGCAACGCGGCAGCAAGATCATCGCTGTCATGAGGGAGATCGCCGCAGGCAAGGAAATCGACGGACAGCCCGTGAGCGTGGCTCAAACCGCCCTCGCCTGGCTACTGCACCAGAACGCCGTTACCAGTGTCATCGTGGGCGCCAAGCGGGTAGACCAGCTACGGGATAATATCCTTGCGGCACAGGTTCAGTTCTCCGGCGACGAACTGACAGCTTTGGATGAAGTGAGCCGCCTGCCGGCCGAATATCCAGGCTGGATGCTGGAGCGCCAGGGCGGGTACCGGGCTCCGAAGAAGAACTGATGTTCCATACGGCTCCAACCACGCGGGTTGGAGCCCGTATAGCGTTTTTGCAGACGATACGGTTTTTAATGAGACGACACGAAGATCGACGGTGATGCGGGCGGCGGCAATTCGAACGACGAACGCATCCAGGCGACTTCCTCCCGGGGCGAACGTCCGAAAAGGCGCCGGAACTCCCGGCTGAACTGTGACGTGCTCTCGTAGCCTACATGTAGCGATGCAGCGGCGGCCGTCATGCTGTTCCGGAACATCAGGAGTCTGGCTTGGTGCAAACGGACGGCCTTCACGTACTGCATCGGCGACGTCTGGGTCACCTGCCTGAAATGCGCATGAAAGCTTGGCACGCTCATGCTGGCTTCCCCCGCTAACTGGCTCACGTCGAGCGCCTTCGCATAATCCAAGTGGATACGGCGAATGGAGCGCGAGATGCGGCCGAAATTGCCCTCCATGTCCAGTGCCGCCCTCATCGCGCCACCCTGCGCCCCGGTCAGCACCCGGTAATAGATTTCACGCACCATTGCCGGCCCGAGAATCCGACTGTCGTCGGGGGCGGCCATGATATCGAGGAAACGCTCTACAGTCGCACCCAAGGCCGGCTCCATCACCGAAGACACCATCCCGCAGGGGGCTGTCGGTGCGGGTATGTCCTGCTCCTGAAGTTCGAGCAGCAATTCGGCCGCCATCGGTATGTCCAGATGGAGGTAGATAGCCAGCAAGGGTTTTGTCTCGCTGGCTTCTGTCTCCATCGTGAAGGGAACCGGAATGGAGACGGCGAGGTAGTGCTGGGCGTCGTAGATGTAGGTTTCGCTGCCCCAATAACCCCGTTTACGGCCCTGGCACACGATGACGATGCCGGGATCGTATAACACCGGCGTTTTGTTCAATGGGCGATTCGAACGCAGGAATCGCACGTCCGGTAACGCGGTGAGGTTATATCCCTCGCGCGGGGCCATCTGCGCCAGCAGGGACACCATACGCTGCCCGCGTTGTTCGATATCGACGGAATCGATGCTCATTGATGCGCACCCCTGATAACTTTATGCGCTCATTTTGCACGTTCCACCACTACAGGTAACCCCGACTCATAGTAATAGGCAATAAATTCAGAAAATCTCGCGTTCGGTTCGGGATCGATGCTCCCTACGATGGTTTTCTCTCCCCCATAGGGACAATCGACCATCCAGATAGAGGCTACAGATATGAACCGGACCAGGACGATCCTCATCACCGGTGTCAGTAGCGGATTCGGTCAGGCGTTGGCTGAAGCGGCCCTGGCCGCCGGACACCGCGTCATCGGTACGGTACGGCAGGCGAGTACGGCGACGGCGTTCGAGGCCCACGAATCCGGCAACGCCCATGCGAGGCAGCTCGACCTGACAGACACGCCAGCCATCGCGAAGGTGGTCAGGGATATCGAAAAGACGCTCGGCCCGATCGATGTGTTAGTCAATAACGCGGGCTATGGCCATGAAGGCATTCTGGAAGAATCACCCACTGAGGAAATGCGCCGGCAATTCGAAGTGAACGTCTTTGGGGCGGTTGAAATGATCCAGGTGCTGTTACCGTTCTTCCGGGAACGCCGCTCCGGACACATCATCAACATAACCTCGATGGGTGGCTTCATTACGATGCCCGGCATCGCCTATTACTGTGGCAGTAAATTCGCACTGGAAGGGATATCCGACACCCTCAGTAAGGAGTTGGCCCCCTTCAACATACGGGTGACTGCTGTGGCCCCGGGCTCGTTCCGCACGGATTGGGCGGGCCGGTCGATGCGCCGGTCTCCCCGGCAGATCTCCGATTATGACGAACTATTCGAGCCGGTCCGCCGGGCGCGCCAGGAAAAAAGCGGAAAGCAGCTCGGCAATCCAGCCAAGGCCGCAAAGGCCATGTTGGACATCATCGAATCCGATGCACCGCCGACACATTTGCTGCTCGGTAGTGACGCACTCGGGTTGGTGCGGAATCGGCTTTCCGAAATGGCGCGGGAAATCGACGCCTGGGAGGCCCTCACCGTATCCACCGATGGATAGGCCAACACGTGGTTTTCGGCGATAATTAACGTAATTCCGCTCGGAAGGCCGCGGGACTGGTCCCGCGATTTGCCCCAGCCTACTGCCTTGGCAAACCGCAGGACCAGGTCCACAGATAGACGCACCGGCGTCAACGCCAGGTGTCATCCCTTGCGTGAGGGAGGGTACCCACCATGACCATCGAACTCGATCACACCATCATCCCCGTTCGAAATCGAGAGGCTGCCGCCGAGTTGCTCGCTTACCTTCTGGATGTGCCCTGGGAAGCCTCGGGAAACATCGGTCCGTTTTCACCGGTTTACGTCAACGAGGGCCTGACGCTCGACTTCGACGAAGCCGATGGTTCCTATCCGGTACTGCACTATTGCTTTCGCGTCAGCGAGCAGGAATTCGACGACATTCTGGGCAGGATTACCGCCCAGGGCATCGACTACAGAAGCACCCCGAATGGCCGGGCGGATATGAAGGTCAACACCCAGCATGGGGGACGCAACGTTTACTGGAACGAACCCGACGGCCACATCTGGGAAATCCTGACCGTCAGCTATGCAAGACGGCCGTCAGGCGATCACTAACACGGCTTCATCGTTCCATCCGTTCGCCAACGGCGTCCGTCTGGAGGATCGTGCAAGAACCCCGGAGGATTCTGTTACAGGAAACAATTGCTCCTGTGAGACACTACGTACCGCCCAGTGCGCCTTTGCGGGCGTTCACGGCATATACGATGACGGCGGATACGGCCGTTTCATAGTGCAACCTTCAGGAGAAATGAGCATGACTTTGCGAAAAGCTGTATTACCTATCTTTTTCGTTGTTTCCCAGTTTGGCCTGTTCTTGCCTGCACAGGCCGACACGCTGGGCATTCTTTCGCTTGAAGACGAGGCAGCACAAGTCGACGATAGCGAAGCCTCCAACAACCGATAAGTCACTGTAACCGCTGTAAAACAACTTACGGACGACAGCGCTGATCCACCTCTCACTATCCGTTTATTACTCAGCTTGACCACCAGTAGTTCAGGCAACGCCCATAAAACCAAGAAAGCTCTGACCTGACCTGCTGGCTTTTCTTCCTTCAAATCTTCGCTTCCCTCAACGCCTTCGCTACAAGATCGCTGCCTCGCCCCAACCGGCGAATATGACCCACTGCCTGCGGTACCGTCATCGCCAGGGGACGAATACGACCCTCGGCAAAATAGCCCACCGAGCCCGACCAGGGGTCCGGCGCACCCGGTAGATAAACCACCACGTCGCCACCTTCGAGCCGTTCGATCTCGAACCCAAGCTGGGCGTTGTCGTCGAATTGCACCAATACCGGCTGCAGGCTGTGGGTTTGGTCCTCCTCCATCTGCAGGTGATCGGCGAATCCCTTGACGAATGCATAGCCGGGGATGGCCAGCAGACCGCTGTCTATCCTTCGATAGGCACGCCTGGCCAGCTTGCTGCGTGCCGCCAACCCCGCAATGAAACAAACGATAAGGACCGCCAGCAATGCCAGGATCTCAGCGACGGCGATGCCCGCCACAGAGTCGACGGGTAGCAGACGGCCAAGAGGCTTGGCCATGTGCAGCATGATCCCATAGGCCTTTCCCAGCACAACAATAATGACCACCAACGGCAACAGAAAAACAAACCCGCCGACGATGGTGGTGCGGATGAATATCATGATTATTCCTCCTCCAGCGCCCGACCCGCCCGAGGCGATGAGCGGCAGCACGCAACGGCTGCGCATTAGCGTCACCGCCGCAGTCGTATCGCCTCACCTTGTATCCCTTCACAGTCTTGTAGCACATCACCAGTACTGCAACGGAGAACGAGGTGGCCGGGACTGAGATGCCAGCTCAATCCGGTTAGGGATGTTAACCAAACCACCGAAATTTCGGAGAAACGAACAAATAAGGCGTAGGAACGTGCCCGCCCGCCAGCGCGCCATACGCCTATAATATCAACAGTGCTAGCAAGACATTGCCAAGGTTTTTTCACAATGTTCCTAGTCGATCCATTATCAAAGGAGTTTCGATGAAAACGGTTGGTTATGCAGCGTATTCCTCCGATGCCAAGATGGTTCCCTATCATTTCGAGCGTCGTGCCTTACGGGCAAATGATGTATCCATTGAAATTCTGTTCAGCGGTGTCTGTCATTCCGATTTGCACACGGTAAATGGTGATTGGGGCCCGCAGCCTTACCCGCTAGTGCCCGGCCATGAAATTATCGGTCGGGTATTGGAGGTCGGCCCGGACGTTACACAATACAAGCCGGGCGATCACGTCGGTGTTGGCTGTATGGTCGACAGCTGCCAGGAATGCGATCAGTGCCATCACCATGAAGAGCAATATTGCAGGCATGGCATGACACCGACCTACGGTGCGCCGGATCGTATCGACGGCGAGACGACCCAGGGCGGCTACTCCAAGCATATCGTGGTACGTGAGGAGTTCGTTCTGCGGGTTCCTGAAGCGCTGGACCTGTCGAAGGCTGCTCCGATCCTGTGTGCAGGTATTACCACCTTCTCCCCCCTACGCACCTGGAATGTCGGTAAAGGCAGCCGGGTAGGCGTTATTGGCCTGGGCGGCTTGGGGCATATGGCGGTCAAGCTGGCCGTGGCTATGGGCGCGGATGTGACCGTACTGAGCCGCTCAAGCAAGAAGGAAGAGGAGGCCAAGGCCATCGGCGCTCAGGGCATTCTCGCCTCAACCGATGAAGACGCCATGGCCAAGGCAGCGTCTTCCCTGGACCTGATCATCGATACTGTTCCGGTGAAGCACGATGTAACGGTCTATGCTCCGCTTCTCGATGTGAATGGCACGTTGGTTATCGTAGGCCAGGTCGGCCCTATGAATGAATTTATATCGGCCCCTCTGATCATGGGACGCCGCCGTGTTGCGGGTTCACTGATTGGCGGCATCAAGGAGACGCAGGAAGTGCTGGACTTCTGCGCCGAACATAACATTCATCCAATCTGTGAAACTATCCGTCCGGATCAGATCAACGACGCCTTTGCGGTTATGGCGAAAGGCGACATCGCCCATCGTTATGTAATGGATATGTCCGCACTGTCACTCGATAACTGATCGATGCACCAAAGGATCAGGTCGCCGCACTATTGCGAGGCCTGATCTACGCTCTTCACTGGCACCATCAGCCTCGTATTCGCCTCAGCTCCCCCTTCAGCGCCTTCGTAATCGTGTAGCACATCACCAGCATCACGATGGAGAATGGAATAGCGGTGGCTGTAACCCCCGCCTGGAGTGCCGATAGCCCACCACCAATAAGCAGCACGATTGCGACCAGGCCTTCGACAGTCGCCCAGAACATCCGCTGTGGCCGGGGCGCATCGACCTTGCCGCCAGCGGTGATGGTATCGATGACCAGGGACCCCGAATCGGATGACGTCACGAAGAAGATCAAGGCCAGGATGATGGCCAGCACCGATGTCACGTCTGCCAACGGTAGTTCGTTCAGCATACCGAACACCGACAGTTCCGGCCGGTAGTTATCGATGACATAATCCTTCACCAAACTGCTCTCGGGGTCGGCATAGAGCTGATCCAGCGCGATGCCGCCAAAGACACCCATCCAGATAAAGATGAACAGGCTGGGAATCAGCAGCACGCAAAGCACGAATTCCCTGACCGTGCGCCCACGGGACACCCGGGCAATAAACATGCCCACGAACGGGGCCCAACTGACCCACCAGGCCCAGTAGAAGATGGTCCAGCTCTGGCGGTAGGCATCGTCCTCACGACCGAATGGAGCGGACAGCGGAATCAGCTCTTTCACATAGGTCACCAGACCGGTCCAAAACCCGTCCAGACCAACGAGGGTGGGCCCGGCGAAGAGGACAAAGAAGAAGAACAACATCGCGAGGATCATGTTCATTTCGGCGAGCTTTTTCAGGCCACCATCGAGCCCGCGCCAAACCGAAACCAGCGCCACAGCCGTCACCAGCACAATTACGATGACCTGCGTCGTGGTGTTGACCGCCAGATCGAAGACGAAGTTCATGCCCGCATTCGCCTGCTGGGCGCCGAGCCCGAGGGCGGTGGCCAGCCCGAACAGCGTGGAGAACACGGCAAGGATGTCGATGATATCGCCCCGCCAGCCCCAGACAGCGTCACCAAAGACCGGGAAGAAAACCGAGCGGATGGAGAACGGCAAACCCTTGTTGTAGGTAAACAATGCCAACGCCAAAGCCATAACCACATAGACCGCCCAGCCGTGGATACCCCAATGCAGGAAGGTACCCGCCAACCCCAGGGCGCTGGCTTCGGGAATGGCATCTGGATTCAACGCGCCATCCTCGCCAAAGGGCGGCAACACACTCAGTGGCAAGGAAACGTTGGCGTGATAGACCGGCTCCAGCACGCTGAAGAAGAGCAATCCGATACCGATACCGGCAGTGAACAGCATGGCGAACCAGGAGAGGTAGCTGTATTCCGGTCGGGCATCCGCCCCACCCAGCCTGACCGAGCCGTAGGGTGATACGACAAGCCATAGCGAGAACAGGATGAAGAAGTCCACCACGATCATGAAGTACCAATCGAGGGTGCCCGTGGAGAAGTTGACGACGGATTGGAAGATGCTGCCCGCCTGCTCGGGAAAAACCAGGGTAAGTACGATAAAGATAATGGAAGCCAGTGCCGAAATGGCGAAGACCCGGTTGTGGATGTCGAAACCGAAAGGGCCGAGTTTGCCTACGATATTGTCCTGACCAATCTGGTAGTCGGTATTCATGTCGCTATCGACATGGGTGTGCTCAGGTTCCTCCGTTTGGCGCATGGGCTACGGGTCCTTTTCGTTAAAATTGTGGAATAGTGGGGACTCTCTAAACCGAACCAGCCTTTCGATGATTACGGATAAGCTCCAGGCAGACGCGGGGGAAGAGCGCATTCCTGACAGTATGAATAAGCCTAGCAGGCAAATCCGATAACTCATGGCCACCTCAACCCTAAATGGATTCGGGGCATGCAAAAGCCATCATATGGATTGAAATAACGTAACCTCTTTGGTGTCCCACCGCACAGAGCGCGGGGAGCACTACATCCGATTATGGAATTGCACACCTCCAAACCTCGTAATGAGCAAGGAGAGCCGGTTCACTCGCCGGCCACCCTCGCCTCGGTGTGCCAGACAAGGGGGCGAGATTGGCCCGATAGAACTGAACCACCTCCAAACGCAACCAAAGGATGGACGCTATGAACTGGGACAAAATCGAAGGCAACTGGAAGCAGATGAAAGGTGATGTCAAAACTCGCTGGGGCAAGCTCACCGACGACCAGCTCGATGTCATCGATGGCAAGCGCGAGAAGCTTGCAGGGCAACTCCAGGAGAGCTATGGCATCGGTCGGGAAGAGGCCGAGCAGCAGATCAAGGAGTTTGAGGACTCGTCCCGCTAAAGGATTGGGAGAATCAAGCGCAAAGAATCAAAGGGTGCTTGAGTAATCCATATGAAGCCATCGCAAGTTTCTAAAGGCTTGTGATGGCTTCAGGCAATCGCCTTGCCCTGATACCAGCCCCAGGAAGCAACCTTTCGCACTCTTTCCTGACGACGGCATAGCATTCGCAACTCCGGCGCTCGAGTTCATTGCGGTCCAGCACTCGAATGTGACCTCGCTTGTAGAGAATGACGCCTAGCTTGTCCAGCTTACCAGCGGCTTCCGTCACACTTTCCCGTCGCACACCGAGTATGCTGGCGATCCGTTCCTGCGTCATGATCAATTCATTACCGCCCAGGCGATCCAGGGCGAGCAACAGACGGCGGCACAGCCGTTGATCAATGGTGTGGTGGCGGTTGCATATGGCGGTCTGCGCAATCTGCGTCATCAACGCCTGGGTATATCTGAGCATCAATTGCGAAAAATCGCCGTAACGGTTGAACTCCGTCTTGAGCTGACGGCTTGGCAGCCGAAATGCAGCGCCCCCGCTTTGGACAATCGCCCGGTTGGGCATGCTTTCGCCCCCCAAGAATACCGCAACACCAACGATACCGTCCCTTCCTACGACCGCTATTTCCGTGGAAGCGCCATTGTCTACAAGGCAGAGCAGGGAAACGAGGCAATCGACGGGAAAGTAGGCGTAGTACTCGGTGTCACCGGCTTCGTGCAAAACCTTACCCAGTGGCAGGTCAACCCGTTCCAGATTGGGGATCAGGCGACCCCGGACATCCTGGGGAAGGGCCGCGATGAGCAGGTTATCTTCGGGGGAAAGGGCTCTGGGCATACGCGTTCCTGCAGTTGGCAACGTCATAGGGCTTACTACACTTATAACCCGCTTGCCGGCGCAGGCGCGTTAATTTCCGATAACCTGTTCGTCAGGTTTGCGCGCAGCACTGCACGCGAACTGCCTCCCCTGCCCGCCTGTCGTTCATCCTTTTGGCCCCTTAGGCATACCGATGGAACGCAATGTGCCACACCGTGCTATAGTCGTTTTTCGTCCATCGACACTTGGCCTTTGCACCCTATCAGCGAGTATTTCTATGAGCAGCGAACCACTGGAAACCATCCTCGAACTGGATGGCGAAGAGCGCTTCGACTATTTCCTGGATAACGTGCTCGAAGAGCGGGAGATCTGGATTCTGGTCAACCAGGATAATCACTTCCTCAAGATCGTTTCGGAAGACGATGGCATCGCGTATCTGCCCGTTTGGCCAAGTGCGGCGTTTGCCGCGAAGTACGCAGAAGGCGCGGACGGGCTGACACCCAGAAACCTTTCGCTACCGGAGTTCTTCAAGAAATGGGTGCCGGGCCTGCAGAAAGACGGGCTGGAGGTCGGCGTCTTTCCCGGCACCGACGACACCCTGTGGATCACGCCGGCAGCGGACCTGAAAAATGACCTGCAGGACGAGCTCGCGAATATCTGATGTTCCGTCCCGAGGGCACGGCTCAGTGCCCCTTGTTACCCGCTTGCCCGTGGAGGAACTCGATGGCGCGTCGGGTTGCTGGCCACATGACACTGCCGTGCCCCTCCCCGGGAAATAAAGTGGTCTGCACTGACCATGTTGGGTGACGGCCTTCCAGCCAATCCGCAAACGCACCTACGTTATCGATGACCGCCCGGGCCCGTATCTGACGCGCTTTTGGCGTACCACGCTCAGACGGGTCCGGCGTCTGCTCCAGGCCGCCTGCACCCAGGAGGACATAAGGCGCGGCGCTCTCGTCGTGATCAGGCCGCGTCCGCTGTAGATCCTCTATGGCTCCCACCGGGCTATCGCCATACCACCACAGCGAAGGGCTGATGGCGATATAACGGTTGAAGCTAGCAGGCGCCGTCAGCAAGACATGCACGGCGAAAAGCCCGCCGAAGGAGTGACCGAACAGGGCTTCGCGATCTGGATTCACCTCGAAACGCCGGGCGATTTCCGGCTTGAGCCGGGTGTTGATAAACGCCAGGAAGCGGTCGGCACCCCCGTGTACGTCTTCAGACTTGTTCCGCGCAGCGTGCGGCGGCGTGTAATCCAGCGCCCGTTGATCGAAGTCGAAACGCGCTGCACCTGGATATCCGATAGCGACAATCATCAGCGGGCTGCCAGGGCCCCGGGGGCCCTTACGGGTCAAGGTATCCCGCGCCACCTTCACCAGCGGCAGGTACGCATTGCCATCCAGCAGGTAGACGACCGGATAGCCGCCAGCCGGCGGTGGAGCTTCCGGCAGCGCAACCTGGATCAGGTAATCGTGGCCGGTTTCCGGCGACGCCAACGTGAAGGATTGAGTGTCCGGCAGGCTGACGTCACCCGGCGGTGTGCAGTAGGCCATGGTTGGTAGGAAACCCATCAGGACGAGCGCCACAACTCCGTGCAGCGCCTTGAGAAGAGAAGACGGGCGCCCCGAAAGATCGAGGCGCCGGCACGCGTACTGCCGATTCAACAGGCAACCGGGCATCAGAAGTCGTAGCGCAAGGTGGCTACGGCGTTGGCGGGCGCGCCCACTATGTTGAACGTATTCACACCGCCGACCCGGTTGTAGTAAGTGCGGTCCAGGATGTTGTTGAGATTGAGCTGCGCACTCAGGTGATCGTTGAAGTCGTAACCTACCATGGCATCGACTACGGCATAGCCAGGTGCCTCAACATCGCTGCTGGACGAGAAATTGCTCATCGCCGTCACGCCACCCCCTACACGGAGCCCATTCAGTATGCCGCCGGCAAAGCCATATTGCGTCCAGACCTTGACCTGGTTTCTCGGCATGAGCAGGAAGATACCATCGTCACGCGCTGTAGAGGCTTCCTCGACCTCGGTATCAAGATAGGTATAGCCGGCAATCAGGTCCCACTGGTCGGTCAGGCTGCCGGTGACCTCGAACTCGCCCCCCTGTATCCGCATCTTGCCGAGCGGCACCGAATAGCTCGCGCCGGCACTCTCGGGCGTTGCCGCGCGGTTCTCGTCATAGAGCCGGAAGGCGCTGACACGGGCGTTCAGGTCGCCACCGAAGTAGCTACCTTTGATACCGGCTTCGTACTGCTCCCCTTCGCGGGGTTTCAGCAGATCGCCGTCTGCATCGGTGCTGGCCTGGGGCTTGAAGACCTGCGAGTAGCTAGCGTAAAGCGAGTGATGGGCATCAAGGTCAAACACCAGTCCGGCATAAGGTGTAAAGGCATTGTCGTCGCGATCCTGGCTGTTGTCGGCGACTTTGTTGGTCTCCTCGGCGTCGTAATGACTCACCCTGCCACCGGCGATCAACGCCAATGCGGCCATCGGTCGCAACGTCAGTTTTGCGTAGAGGCCGGTCTCCTCGAGCCGGGACTCGGTATAAGAGTAACCCCGACCGCTGGCACGTGCGGTTGCGAGCACATCGACGAAGGCCAGGTCGTTCAGCTCCTCAAGGGTAACGCGATCGGAGGTCAGGCCCCTGGAGCGCCCGGATTCGTTGTCGGTTTCATAACGCTTGTAGTCGGCACCCACGACAAATTCACTCACGTTGCCGAAGACTTCGAAAGGCTTGCTGTAACTGGCGTCCACCGCCAGCGCCTGTTGGTCGATCTGGCTCCCGATCCCCGCCACATTGAGCGTCTGGTCGTTATCGAGGGCGCTGCCGCCGAAAGCGTAGTTGAAATCAGCCTCACGATCGGAATAGCGCGCCGCAAGTCGACCGTAACCACCGCCGCTAAAACTGTGCTTCAACTCAGCAATCCAGTCGTTCGAACGGCTATCGAAGTCGTTCCACTTCGCGCCGTAGAATTCCGATACCGAACCGTAGAGTAATTCGCCGTCACTACCCACTGGCTGGCCGTTGTTAACGACGATGTCCCTGCTGTTGTGAAGGAAGCCCAGACCGAGGGTGGTCGCATCACCGATATCGATATCCAGCGCCGCGTAAACATCGCCCTGCTCGTTGTCGTTGTAGTCCACGAAGCTGGCATGTTCGGTATAGTCGGCCACGACCCGACCACGCACGCTGCCGGATTCGTTCAAAGGTCCGGCCACGTCCACCTGGGTACCCAGCTGGTCCTCGGTGCCCACGCTGCCCTGTACATGCGCCTGGAACTCGTCCGTGGGGCGTTTGCGCACCAGGTTTACGATACCGCCCATCTCGCTGGTGCTGTTGAACAGCCCCGAGGGGCCACGCATGATTTCCACCCGGTCGAACGCCGCCAGCGAGGGCACCGAGCCACTGATGCTGGACATCGGCGCTGGCAACCCATCGATGTTGAATTCGTCGTACTCGTAACCCCGGGCATAGATCGACGAACGTCCGCTGTCGTTGGTCAGCACACGCATACCGGGCGTGCGACGTCCCAACTCGTCCAGTGTGCTCAGACCCTGGTCCTCGATGGCCTCACGGGTAACCACGCTCACCGATTGCGGAATGTCCCGCAGGCTGGCCGGTGCCTTGGTACCGACTGTCGCTGCATCGATGCCATAACCGCCCGCCTGTTCCGACGACTCCATCTCGTAGAACCGGTTGCCCTCCACGGTAATGACATCAAGCCGGGTCGGTGTTTCCGTCGATTGCGCCAGGGCATTCTGCCCCATACCGAAAAGGGTCACCGCCACTCCGGCGGCGAGGCGGGAAAGGCGCCAGCCCTGGGGCGCAACTGGTTGGATGGGCCGGGTCTCGCGGGGTTGGGTGGACATAGTGCACTCCGTTATCCATGCATCGGTTCATTCGCGCACGGCTTCGGCGCGACTATTGCGAATGAGAATGCGTTACAATTGCTGTTGAGGCGGCAGATTATGACAGCCCACCATGAACGCGACCTTTGCAAATGCGGCGAATAGCTTTGCGAACACCCCAGATCCCATGACTTGGATCGGGAGACGTAGACGCCGGGAGGAGATGTGACGGGATTCCTAGGTACACACGGTATAGACGCCCATGAACTGCGCACGATTTCAGTGCCCCTGGTTAACCATCACCATCTTGAACTGGCGACACGCCCTCCGCAGACTTCCCTGCTCACGGGTTACATGCGGGTCACGGAACTGGAGCCGGGCATGCACCTGCGTTTGGCGGACATCCACGACCACTTTGGCCTGACAACGCGCGCAGAGTTGCCGGCGGGGGTCAAGATCGCGCTGGTGGTTTCGGGCCATGCGCGGGTTAAGTACGGCAGACAGGACGCTGAACTGGGGCCGAGCGGTAGTAGCGTCGGACTCGTCAGCATCCTGCCCACGCCGGACCGCTTCGTCAGGCAGGGAAGGATCGACGGCCACGAGCGCACGATAACCCTCTCCCTTACACCCCAGTGGCTGGCTCAACGTGGCCTCGGGCGGTTGCTGGAGCCCGGCCATCGCGGAACGCCCCGCCTCATCCATTGGACGCCTTCAGACACCCTGCTCTCCACTGCGCAGGGTCTGTTTTCCCCTTCGCCGACGGACCGTTCCGCCCCCCTGTACCACTTGCACCTGAGTGGCTTCGCGCTGACGCTGGCGAGCGAGGCGCTCAAACATACCCAGGCCATTGAGCAGTCGGCGATCGATGAACCGGCAGCCTCCAGGCGAAGGCTGGATCCCAGGCTGGCAAAGCTGATGGCATTGATCGACAGCGGACAGGCTCGGAAGTCGACCCAGGCGGAATTGGCACGGCAGCTGGGCATGAGCCTGAGCAATCTGCAAAGGCGGTTTCGCGATCAGTGCGGCGAAGCGTTGGGGCACTACCTGCGCCGCCATGCGCTTGGGGTAGCACGGGAGGCCCTCGTCCGTGAACGGGTCAGCGTCGAGATTGCTGCCGAGTTGGCTGGCTATACCAGCGCCTCGAACTTTACGACGGCCTTTCGCCGGGAATTCGGCATCACCCCCAGCGACTGCCGGGCAGCCACGCAGCAGGCCCGGTTATCTATTCCCGGGCGTCCCCGCCCTTAGAAAAATCCACCAGGATTACAAGCTATCGGAAGGCTAATCCTCGTGGTTTCCATATAACGCCTACAGAACCACGGCTTGCCTTTTCTACGGTGCGCTGCGATCTTCAACGGCCACCCATCGAAGGACAGCTCTGACCCTATGGAAGACACGAACTTTCCCCCAAGGCGCTATGCCGCACTTCTCTTCGACATGGACGGTACGATCCTGAGTTCCATCGCATCGGCGGAGCGGGTCTGGGCGATGTGGGCGAGAGAGAGGGGGCTCGACGTGGATACGTTCCTACCGACGATCCACGGCATCCAGGCGGTTGAAACCATTCGGCGGCTGGCGCTGCCGGGCATCGACCCAAAGGTGGAAGCGGAACGCATCACCCGCGCCGAAATCGAGAATGTACAGGATGTCGAAGCCATCGCAGGTGCCGCGGCGTTCCTGGAGCGCCTGCCTCCCAATCGCTGGGCGGTGGTGACATCGGCACCGCGTGCACTGGCAGAGGCGCGTATGGCTGCTGCAGGCTTGCCGCTGCCTGGCGTTATGGTGACCGCCGAAGATGCCGAGCGCAGCAAGCCGGCACCGGATGGCTACCTGCATGCGGCTGAGCGGCTCCAGGTCAACGCCAGCAATTGCCTGGTATTCGAGGACGCGCCAGCCGGCATCGATGCGGGCGTAGCCGCGGGTGCCAGCCTCGTCGTTGTTTCCGCACTGCACCGCCAGCCGTTGAAGTCACCCTACCCGTCGATAGCAAACTACCATGCGCTTCATGCCTCCCATGACGGGGACGGTGTTACCGTGCGGCGAGTCACGGAGTGAGTTCGGCCACCCCAACGTCCATAAGAACGTATAACGATGACCTGGCGCGCGTTTAAACATTCAAGTTCTTTCACCCCTCCACGTAACTCGCCAATACTCTCAGAAGTGACTTGACGGCTCAGCGGCACCTGACGCGTGCATTGCCCCCTGCAATGGGGGCGCCCTCGCCGCTCCAGCCACAACCCACTCTCTGACAGAGGCGGGGATCACAATGGCCAAGTACCTCAATGCCTTACCCCAGCTTTCGGGGGACATCTTCCTGACCGATGGCGGCATCGAAACCACGCTGATTTTCCACGACGGGCTGGATCTGCCTTATTTCGCCGCGTTTGACCTGCTTCAGACCCAGCTAGGCAAGAAGGCCCTGCGCCGGTATTTCCAGACTTATGCCTCACTCGCCAAGCAATATGGCGTCGGCTGCGTTCTGGAGAGTGCGACCTGGCGAGCCAGTTCGGACTGGGGCGACAAGCTTGGCTATTCCGCCAAAGCCCTAGCGAATGCCAACAGTCAGGCCGTCGCCCTGCTCTACGGTATCCGGCAGTCCTTCGAGACCCGACATACGCCGATCGTTATCAGTGGGTGCGTCGGTCCACGGGGCGATGGCTACAACCCCGACACGTTCATGACTGCAGGCGAGGCCAAGCACTACCACGCGCCGCAGGTGACGACCTTTCGCGACGCCGGGACGGATTTGGTGACGGCGATAACCATGACCTATACCGATGAAGCAATTGGTATCGCCCAGGCGGCGAGGGCCGTGGGCATGCCAGTGGCGCTGTCGTTTACCGTCGAGACAGACGGAAAGCTACCCAGTGGCCAGTCACTGGGTGAGGCGATCGAACAGGTGGACGCTGCCACGAACGCAGCGCCCGTGTATTACATGATCAACTGCGCCCACCCGACGCATTTCATGGCGACCCTCGAATCCGGCGGTGCCTGGCGCAACCGGATCCATGGCCTGCGTGCCAACGCATCCACCAAGAGCCACGCCGAACTGGATGAGGCTACCGAGCTGGACGAAGGTCATCCGGAAACGTTGGCTCGGCAATACGGCGAGGTACGCCAACTGTTGCCCAACCTCAACGTGTTTGGCGGGTGCTGCGGTACTGATGAGCGGCATATAGAAGCAATCTGCAAGGTCGTCCTGGCGGCGTGACGATCCGCTATCGCCGATGTGTTCGCATAGACCGGGCCTACCTGTCAGCAAGGCCGGCCTGGATCGCGTCCTCAATAAAACGCATCAGACACGGATTGGGATTGTTTTCATTCCAGTACACCCCCTGCTCCACCAACGGCGAATCCTCTAACGGCAGAAATGCTGCACCTTCCAGTTGCATCCGTCTCATCGAGTCGGGCACCAGTGCAACGCCCAACCCCTTGGCCACGAGGTTGACGATGGTTTGCTGGAGATGCGCCTCCACCTTGATGGTCGGTTCGAAATCGTACTTTCGACAGCAGGCCATGACAGCCTCATGCAGGGCCGGTGCCGTGGCGCTGGGGAAGGTGATGAAGCCATCCGCGGCGAGTTCGCCAACGGAAACAACCGCGCTGTTTGCAAGTCGATGCGTTTGTGGCAAAACCGCGCAAAGGGGCTCCTGGAACAACGGGTGATATCGCAGCGTGTGATCGAACCGCAGGGGAAAACTGATCCCGACGTCGGCGACGCCCTGGATGAGCGCGTCGTGGAGGTCCCGAGGAAGCGTCTCGTTCAGTGACAACGCGACCTCGGGAAAGCTGTCCGAAAAACGAGCGACCATCTCCGGCAGTACGTTCCAGGCCGCGTACATCGTAAAGGCGACCGTCAATTCGCCCCGCTCGCCCTCCGCAGCAGCCCTGGCAGACTTGACCGCGCGATCGAGATCAGCAAATAGTCGGCTGATATCGTTGCGGAACTGTTCACCGGCAGGGGTCAGGACCACAGAACGGGAATGCCGCCAAAACAGGGGCGTGCCCAAGCGCTTTTCCAGCGCGGCGATTTGCCGGCTCAGGGGCGGTTGGGTCATGTTGAGGCGTTCGGCCGCACGGCTGAAATTCAGCGTTTCAGCGAGGACCAGGAAACTGCGAAGGTGACGTAGATCCATTATTTATGCGCTAAAGGTATTGATAGAGCAATCATATAGCATTAGACGGCATCGGTCGCCACTGCTTACGCTAGGCTGCTTTGCTCACCGGTCTGATAGGGGCGCCAATGGCCGCGGTCATCAATGTGTTGTTGCCGATTTTCGGTCTGATATTGGCTGGCTACATCTGTCGCAGGACGGGGCGCCTGGGCGAAACCGCTGCCTCGGAACTCAATCGCTTTGTGGTCTGGCTATGCCTCCCCGCCCTGCTGTTCAGCGCAACGGCGACGGCCTCCCTGGAGGAAATCTGGCGCCCCGGCTTCATTGCGGTCGTGAGCATCGGCACCATGGCGGTCTATGCGTTGACCCTGGGCTATCGGTGGTTTCGACAACGGCGCCTCGCGGATGCCAGTATCGACGGCCTGAGTGCCGCCTATGCAAACACTGGCTATATCGGCATTCCCCTCTGCGTATTGGTCCTGGGCGACGATGGTCTGGAACCCGCCCTGATCGCGACGCTGATTGTCGTGTGCCTGCTGTTCTCCGTCGCCATCGTGTTTGTGGAGGTTGGTCTGCAAAACGAACGATCGGCCTATCACGCGATCCGCAAGGTATTGGTCGCGCTCGCCAAGAACCCGCTCGTGGTGTCGCCCATCCTGGGTGGCTGCTGGGCAGCGTCGGGGGCGGAACTCCCCGAAGCGGCAGGCCGCTTCCTCGATCTGCTGGGCGCAGCAACCACCCCCTGCGCTCTGGTTTCCCTCGGCGCATTCCTGGCGCAACGAGAACGGCAAAAAAACGGCAGCGCTGCCGCTGCGCTGGTGGGCATCAAGCTGATCATCCATCCGCTTCTGGTCTGGGTTCTGGCCAGCTACGTCTTCGTGCTCCCGCCGCTTTGGGCGAAGGCTGCGCTGCTGCTGAGCGCGCTACCTACGGGCACCGGTCCCTTCATGCTGGCTGAGTTCTACCGTCGCGAAGCCGCCGTTGTTGCCCAGACCGTGCTCTGGTCGACCATGGGCTCGGTAGTGACCTTGTCGGTTTGCCTGTATTGGATTGGGTAGGAATCGGTAACGGCGGAATGCCTGCGTACCTCATTGCCAACCGCGCTTCCGGCCAAGCCTTGCAGCGATCGCGTGATGCGCTACCGCGTTTCCTACAGCTGCGGCGAACCAGACAAAAACGGCAACTACGATGTCACTCACTCGAGTGCTGTGCTTGCGTTCAATAGCCAGGGGCAGCCAGCTTTCCTGACCCGGGACAGTGACCTAATGGAAGACGCGATGTCCCATATCACAGAGCTTGTCGAAGACAGCCAGCGAGGCCGTTGCCCCCCGCCTCCGTACCCGCCTTGAGGCCCTGGACGTTAATAGCCAGCTACGCCTGGGGCCCTATATCCCGATACTTACGAACATGTTCAATCAGCGCCCTTAGCTTCGGCGTCACGGAGCGGCGGCTTGGGAAATAAAGGTAGAAGCCGGTGAACGGCGGCAGCCAGTCGTCGAGTAATGTAACGAGCTCACCCCGTTCGATGTAGGGCTGGAACGTTTCCTCGATACCGAAAGTGATACCGCCGCCGGCCAGCGATGTGCGGAGCATGACAAGCATGTCGTTGGTGGTCACCTGCGGTTCGACAGCCATATCGAAGGCGCGACCATCACGTTCGAATTCCCAGCGGTAGGGAGCCGTATCGAAGGCCGGGCGCCAGCCGATGCAGCGGTGCTCCGCCAGGTCTCGCGGACGCCGGGGAACGCCGTGGCGCTCCAGGTAGCCTGGCGTGGCGACCGCCACCTGGCGCTGCTCCCCGGTTAGCGGTACCGCGACCATATCCCGCTCGATCACCTCCCCCAACCTCACACCCGCGTCGTAGCCGGCCGCGACGATATCGAATTCCTCGTCATTCACCGTCACATCGAACGTAATCCCGGGGTACGCCTCGACGAACGAGGTAATAAGCGGCCCTGAGAGAAATCGCTCGGCAATCGATGTTGCGGTTACCCGCAGCAGTCCATGGGGCGCGCCGGTTGCGCTCTGCGCAGACTCCAGCGCTGCATTGATCTCGGCGAGCGGGTTCGAGACGGCCTGCAACAGCCGCTCCCCTTCTTCGGTCAGACGCACGCTGCGCGTGGTGCGTCGAAATAGCGGCTGTTCCAGCGTTTCTTCGAGCCGCTGGACACCCTGGCTGACGGCAGAGCGCGTTACGCCCAGCCGGTCCGCAGCAGCACGGAAATTCCCGCATTCTGCCACCGCAGTGAACAACGTGAGGAGATTGAGATCCATAGCTATTGGCAAATTTCGCTAACCATAGAGTCAAGAGATTGGCATGTTCTCCTGAACAAATCGAGCGCTTATCGTGTTTCCTGTCGGAGCGGCCCAGGTACGTTTCCCAAGAAGTCGCTCCATAAACCAGAGGAGACAGACGATGAATATTGCAGAGAAAGTCATCCTAATCACAGGGGCGAGCAGTGGTATTGGCGCCGCAATGGCAAAGGAGCTTGGAGCAGCCGGAGCGCGACTACTGTTGGGCGCACGACGGCTGGATCGCCTCGAAGCGCTTGCAGCCGACATTCGTAAAGCCGGTGGAACGGTCGAGGTCCAGCAACTGGATGTCACTGACCGCATGGCCATGGCGCGATTCGCACAGACGGCGCTGGACCAATGGGGTCGCATCGACGTCCTGATCAACAACGCCGGGGTGATGCCGCTTTCACCTCTTGCCGCCGGCAAGTACGACGAGTGGGAGCGCATGGTCGATGTGAATATCAAGGGCGTGCTTTGGGGCATCGCCGGTGTCCAGCCACAGATGGAGAAGCAGGGTTCCGGCCAGATCATCAATATTGCGTCTATCGGCGCGCTGGCCGTATCCCCGACAGCCGCCGTCTACTGCGCAACGAAATTCGCGGTTCGGGCGATCTCGGACGGAATGAGGCAGGAGAGCAACGTTATCCGCGTGACCTGCGTTAACCCGGGCGTCGTCGATTCAGAACTTGCGGATACCATCACCGACCCGACTGCCGCCGAGGCAATGGAGGCATTCCGTCGCATCAAGCTGCAGCCGGAGGCCATTGCCCGTGCCGTACGCCAGATTATCGAGGCGCCCGAGGATGTGGACACCAGCGAGATCACCATCCGTCCGACCAGGTCGCCCTATTAGGGGGCGACGCAACATTTAGGGGGATAGAACCATGCCATATCACCCAATAGCGGTCGCTGTCCTTTGCGCCACCACAGCCGGTCCACTTTTGGCCCAGGCAGAGACAGAGTTTGATGAACCGGGCGAGGAGTTAATGGTCGCCAATAGCGAGACAAACGCCGCGCTCGAGGAACAGAGACAATCGGGAGACAACCAAATGCAGGACAATCCTTATATCGGCCTATGGGTCACCGGGGACGGACGCATCCGACAACAGCTGAAAACCGACGGCCGCTATGCCGAAGCGCGTGGCGATCGGGAAAACGCCTATACCGGTCGGTATGAAGTTGACGGCAATACAATCCAGTACTGGGACGATACCGGTTTTACCGCCGATGGCGAGTTCGTCGACGATGTGCTCTATCACGGCGGCATGGTGATGTATCGCCAGGAGGTTGACCAATGAACCTCATATCCACACTCTCTCGGCGCGCGGGGAAACTCTTCCGGGCCGCCTTGATCCTGCTGCCGCTGTTTGTCGCGTCCACGGCGCTGTCTCAACAGGGGGCGGATACCCTAAGCGCCACGACGGAAGCCGAACGCAACCGGGAGACCGTCCGCCGCGCATTCGAGGCATGGGCCGCGGGCGAGAGCGTGTTCGACCAACTGCTGGCCGACGATATTGTCTGGACGATCCACGGCTCCGATCCGGTCGCCGGCACCTACACTGATCGCGAAACGTTCGTGGAGCAGGCGGCGCGACCGCTCGTCTCCCGCCTGCGGACACCGGTCAAGCCCGAGGTTCTCGCCATCTGGGCGGAAGGCGACACCGTGATCGTGCGTTTCGACGGCAGCGCCATCACGACCTCGGGGGGCCGCTACGAAAACCAGTTCGTCTGGATATTCCGGATGGAGGACGACGTCGTCACCCGGGCCGAGGCCTTTCTCGATCTTGCGGCCTATCGGCAGGTTGTGGAGAACAATCCGGTACGCAGCGAGTGACGACCGCCGGACTCAACACCCGCCACGCCATCAGGTATGGCACTACTACAAGCTGGAGAGGCATCTCTTCAGCTTTCTTTCCTCAGTTGCCGGCTATTCAGGCTGCTACCAGGCTCTGATCCGGCTTATCCGGCCATTGGGACAGCACATCAAAACCGCTCTCGGTCACCGCCACCATGTGCTCCCATTGTGCCGACAATGAGCGATCCCGCGTCACCACCGTCCACTCATCGCGCAACATGCGCACATGACGACGCCCGGCGTTAACCATGGGCTCTATGGTGAAGATCATGCCCGGTTTGAGGACCAGGCCGTTACCCGGCGTGCCGTAATGCAGGACCTGCGGCTCGTCATGATAGACCTTGCCGATACCGTGGCCGCAGAACTCGCGCACGACGCTGAATTTAGCGGCTTCCGCCACGGCCTGTATCGCGTGCCCGACATCACCCAGAGTCGCGCCCGGTCGCACAGCCCGGATTCCCGCGCACATGGCGTCATACGTCACGTCGACAAGCCGGCGAACGTGGGGCTTGGGTTCGCCGACGAAATACATCCGGCTGGTGTCGCCGTACCAGCCATCCCGAACAACGGCGATATCGATATTGATGATATCGCCCGCCTTCAGGCGCTTATCCGATGGAATCCCATGACACACCACATGGTTGACCGAAGTGCATACCGTCTTGGGAAAGCCCTGGTAGCCCACGTTGCCGGGGATCGCCTTCTGCACGTTCACGATGTAGTCGTGGCAGATCCGGTCCAGCTCATTCGTCGTTACGCCTGGCTGCACGTAAGGCGTAATCATGGCCAGGACTTCGGCGGCCAGTTGGGCCGCCACGCGGGACTTTTCGATGTCCTCGGGCGTATGGATAACAATCCTCGAACTCACAGTCATTCTCCAGCAGCGATAGCGTCAAGGCGTCCATGATCCAGCAAGGCTGACAGCTCAAGCCCGCCATTCTGCTCGGCCCTGACCAGCATCCGGCAAAGGTCCCGGTGATTCATATCCGGGTACAACTCAGCCAGCATACCGATACGCATCCAGTGCTCGGCCTGGGCATTGATCGAACGGCATAGGGCGCCGCTGGCGACGCGAAGATTCTCGTGCATTTGGTCGGAGATCTTGACGATGCCCATTGATATGCTCCATATATGATTCATATACGATTGGCATATTAGTTTTTGAGTGAGCCAAACGCAAGCGGCGCTGTTCTAGCTAAGGCGCTCTTCCTGCTAAAAGGGACCTGCACGCCCAAAAAAGCGGCCGTGTTTCCACGGCCGCTTCTGGCGCTCTCTCGCTCATTCCTTGCGCAGGAAGTTCAGCAGATCCTGGTTCAGACGATCCTTATGGGTATCGGCAAGTCCATGGGGCGCGCCTTCGTAAACAATCAGTTCGGCGTCATCGATCAACTCCGCCGAGGCCTTGCCTGCAGCATCGATAGGCACGATCTGGTCGTCATCGCCGTGAATCACCAGCGTCGGCACGTCGAACCTGGCCAGGTCGTCGCGGAAGTCGGTCGCGGAGAACGCCTCGATCGAGTCGTAGGTGTTCTTGGCACCCGCCATCATGCCCTGGCGCCAGAAGGACTGGATCAGGCCCTGGGATGGCTCCGCCTCTGGACGGTTAAAACCGAAGAACGGGCCGGAAGCGATATCGAGGTACAGCTGCGAGCGATTTTCCAGAGACGCTTCACGCAGCCCGTCGAAGACTTCGATCGGGAGTCCACCCGGGTTATCTTCGGTTTTAAGCATGAGCGGGGGAACCGCGCTCACCAGGGCGGCCTTCTTCACCCGGTCAGTGCCATGGCGACCGATGTAGCGGGCAACCTCACCGCCACCGGTCGAGAAGCCCACTAGGGTGACATCCTTAACGTCCAGCGTATCGATCACCGCCGCCAGATCGTCAGCATAATGATCCATATCGTTGCCGTTCCAGGGCTGACTGGAACGCCCGTGGCCGCGGCGATCATGCGCGATCGTGCGATAGCCGTTATCGGCCAGGAATTGCATCTGGGATTCCCAGCTGTCGGAGTTCAGCGGCCAGCCGTGGCTGAACACCACTACGTCTCCATCTCTCGGCCCCCAGTCCTTGTAGTAGAGCTCGACGCCGTCCTGGG
This sequence comes from Marinobacter nanhaiticus D15-8W, assembly GCF_036511935.1. Lineage (NCBI taxonomy): Bacteria > Pseudomonadati > Pseudomonadota > Gammaproteobacteria > Pseudomonadales > Marinobacteraceae > Marinobacter > Marinobacter nanhaiticus. The sequence goes on from NZ_AP028878.1 coordinate 4,624,655, forward strand.
TGGTGATGGTGCTCTCCGTGCGTTCGATCGCCGGCTCGGCAGCCAGCTCCGTGGCGACAGGCAGCAAGGCCGTTAACAGGGCGGCAGCGATGGCGCGGTTGGATGTGCTCATGTCGGATTCCTCTCGTTCAAGCAGTCGATGGTTTTGCCTGATGGCGAGAAAAATTATCTTCCAAGCTAAAATACCATTTGCTACATTTAGTCTCTTATTTTTGACAAATCGTATCGATATGGTCGACCGTCTCCAAGCCCTGCTCAATCATTTCTCGGTGAGTGCCCGCACATTCCAGTTGGGCCCCTTGTGCGGCATCAATTCGCTAAGCGGTGAAGAGCCCTATGGCCAATTGCACCTGATCAAGGCAGGCAGCGTAGAAGTCTGGCACCGGCAAACGCTGGCATTCGATATCCAGGAACCGAGTTTGCTGTTCTACCCTCGCCCTATGGCGCACCGGTTCGTGACTGACAGCGAACGCGGCGCCGAGTTCGTATGCGCACACATTGCCTTCGAAGGTGGCGCGGCAGCTCCCCTTGCCAACGCGCTGCCCTCCGCCGTCTGCATTCCGCTCGCCGAACTGCCAGACAGCCTCCCCGTGCTGAACCTCCTGTTTGCCGAGGCGGAAGCCTGCAACTGTGGCCGCCAGGCCGTGCTCAACCGGCTGTTCGAGGTCGTGCTGATCCAGCTTGTCCGGCACATGATGGAAGAAGGCAGCACACAGGTCGGTTTGTTGGCCGGGCTGTCGCACCCCCAATTGAGGCGCGCCATCGTAGCCATGCACGAGTCACCGGAGAAAAACTGGCGAGTGGAAGACCTTGCCGCAACCGCCGGCATGTCCCGCAGCGTCTTTTCGAATACGTTCCACCACACCGTCGGCGAACCGCCTGCGAGCTACCTGCAACGGTGGCGTATCGGGCTGGTGCAGAAATGGTTAAGGCAGGGGCAGCCGATCAGGCTTATTGCCGAAGAGGCCGGTTATGGTAGTGAGTCATCACTCTCGCGGGCGTTCAAGGCGCAATCAGGGATGTCGCCGCGGGCGTGGTTGAAAGCGGAGCTTACGTGAGAACGTTAAGGAGCGAGCTAAACGCCATAGCTTGAGCAGTTCGAGCTTGCAAACGTCTGCGACGTGCATAAATACTCGGCAAGATTGGCATCTGTCCAATCCCTTTCTGCCCAATTTATTAGCGTGCGGCGAGATATAAATCAAACCCTTTTACCCTAGCGCGCTAAACCTTCCAGATAGCTCACGTTCGGCTTGATCTGGTAGAAACAGGCTCCATCCGAATAGACGAACCGAGCGCCAACGACCGGCCGTAGTTGAGCCATCGCACTGCGCTCGATAACGCCGGTAGCACAACCATTGTTGGAGACGGTTCCTATCTCATCCCACGCGTCTTCGTTCAGTTCATAGACCCGGCCTGAAAGATAGGTTTCACTTTGATGAGAGAGCCCCCACCACTGGCCGTCATCCACTTGAACCAGTGCACACCCAGCCTCCGCAGTCAGGCAGCGGGACGTATCATCGACAAATCTCCGCAAGATCGCATCCGGCACGTTGGCGCCATCGGGAAGGACATCAATAGCAGATCGCACAGCTGCCAGATCACCGGCATCGACCGTGGGGGTCTCCTGCCAACGATGCTCTTGCTTCAATACCGCCTCGATACGCGTTGCCAGAACGGGGCGATTTGCAACGAAGTCGGATTGCTTGAGGCTTTCAAGCGCTTCCATACCATAGGCGCCAAGCTCGAACCTGAGATAGCGCAAGTCAAAATCCTCCGGCGCTTCAGCACCGGTCAGAAGTCGGTCAACCTGGTTCGCCGCCGCCCAACCGCGAAAGTCGGCCAGAGGCGTATTGACCATTAAAAGGACCGCGACCACGACAAGTGCCAGCCATTCATTGGCGAGACGTATGGCGGGCAGCGCATTCAGCCGACGCCACAAGATCACCAGCGCGTAGCTGAAAGTGAATGCGCCGATAAGGAGCAGCAGCGCGCATGCCCATAACCGGTCAACGGTCAAACCGTACTGCTCGATACGGAGGCCCAGCGCCCAGGCCGCGAGCCCCGTGTTGATCGGCAGCAACAGGACGCCGAATACGACCCACCCCCGCAGCCAGTTCGGATAGGCAGGCCTTTCAGCGTCGTCAGACAGTACCGCATTGAAGAAGAACAGAACGATCAGCGTCAGGGTCATCATCAGGAAGGCCGACTTGCCCGTTGCCCATATCGCCTGCATCCCCGTTACCGGGAGCGCTGCAAGGAAAAGGACCGTTATCAACACCGCAAGAGGCAGCAGGGCCTTGATCAGCGCTTCGCAGACAGCGCGGGTCGTTGCGATAAGCCGAATACGCTCCCGCACGAGTAGAAGCCCCAAACTGCCCACCAGCGCGGTAACCGGGTAGATAAACATGGGCTCCGAGAACAGCTGCGAGAAATACTCGATGCCGATAACATCGAACAACTGTGCCCAAAGGAAAAGCAACAGCCAGAAGACCCCGACAAACAGCCCCACCATGCCGATGGTCAGCGCGTGCTGCCAGGAATATTCCATGAGTTGGCTGTAACGAATTTTCAGCCGGTCGTTGGCAGACCAACTGCGGAAGTAAAACGCCAGGATAAACAGCGAGGTGCCAACACTGAAAAGGAAGCTACAACCGAACTCGAAAATTTCGGAGCTGCCGCCACCTGGCGTATCCAGCAGCCATCCCAGATGCGAGCCCAGGCCAGATAGCGCCAATGAAAGAGCCCCAACGCCAATGACGTTCCGCCAATCCCTGAAACGCTCCATCCCAAGATAGAGAAAGGCTGGCACACCCACCACGACACTGTAGATCGAGAGTAGCCAGGGCCTGTCCGTGGATGGCCAAAGCTCGTTGTCCAGACTGAGATGCAGGAAGTAAAGGAGCCACCCCTGAACCAGGGCTATCAGGATCAGGCTGTATCGGGTAGCCGTATCGAGTGTGCCCTGACCACCGCCACCTTGAGATTCGCTTACCACGGGAACGACCTCCTGGCTGAATCGCACCTTTGAGCTCATCTTGTCGTAACACAGGCCAGCGGCGAAGCGCCGGCCTGTTCTTAACGCACTAGCGACGGTCTTCCAGGTCGAAACCTTGCGGAACATCGAAACGGCTGCCCCGCTCCATCTGTACGGTTGCGCTGGTCACATCGTAGATATAAGAAAAGACAGGTTTGTCCTTATCATGCTTGAGGCGATTTTCGATCTCTTCCCCTGCCTTATCCTTCATGAAATCACCAGCCATGTTGCCTAGCGAGCCAAGAGGATCCTTGACGTCAAAACCCGCCATACTGTTGCTTTCTTTCTTCTGTTGCTCGGGGCAGGTCTGGCTGTCGGCGTACCATTCGAGCTTGATGGAAACCGGGTAACCCGGAATCGCCTTCAGAGACCTGACGACTTCGGAGTCGTCGTCCAGCTCCTGCTTTTCGATATCGCCGGAAACCATCGCAACGGCCTTATAGATGTTATCGCCAAAATAGCGGGCCAGCGGGTTGCTCCGATCAGATACTGCATTGAGGTAGTTCTCCTGGAACTGGCCGTTGATGTCCCATACAGCCTTCATTTCGCTGTCGGCCTGACTCATCCAGAAGTCCATCGTCAGGAGATGTTTATCCTGATTCCCATCTTCGTCCTCGGAAGTGAGCTTCCACGTCGCAATGTACTGCTCGGCCGCAAAGCCGTTAATCGTACGCTGCACGTTTTTGGGCTCCACCCCAAAGCTGAAGTCCGAGGTCACCAACTGGCAGCTTTCCCCGCCGGAAGGGTCGTAAACCTCGTCATCGCTCGCTTCATCGTCCGGTGCATTCCCTTCTCCCAGCAGCTCCCAAACGCTCTTGTTGGCGCAACCGGAGAGGGGGCATTCGCGGTAGCTTTCACGGTCATAGTCGACAAGCCATTGCAGGTTCCTGTCCAAGCGCGCAATGGCTCCGGTATGGGTACTGCCAAGGAATTGGCTCGTAAACCAGGAGTCATACTCGATGTCTTCGATGATGGTCCTGCGATCCGGCCGGGTGTAGGTAACCTGCTCACCCTGCCCGTCGGGCAGGATATAGCCGGCGATCACATATTTGGCTTTCACGACGCTGGTTTCAGCGAGAGGGGTATGGTCTTCGACTTGGGGCGCTGCACAGCCCGCCAGGGCAGCGGCAACGAATGACGCAGGCAGGAGAGAAGATCGTTTTTTCACACAAGCATCCTTTTGTGTACTACCGTTTTCAGCGTTCGTTTCCTTAACGCCCGCCACAACAATATCGCGTTTCCGGGCAAACGCGATCGATGCCAAGGATAACGCGGAATATCAAAAAATCGAGATAAATGTTTACTTCCTGCACAGATAAGGACGGAAGTAAGACTGGGTGCACGGCCGTGGATCCCGGGCCAACTCACCGGCGTGTGCTGGTCCCGGGGCGGTGTCACCTATCGCTTAGAAGCCGTAGGAACGGGAAATGGTCTCTTTCTCGCCAGACTTCACCAGCTCCTGGTAGCTCTCATTCAGCGCACGCAGGATATCCGGATCGGTTTCCTTATGGACGGCCAGGTACATCGGCGTCTCACGGAAAACCAGGACACGCTCAAGACCCGTGACATCGGACGCATCGGCGGCGAGGTAGGGCCCCGCCAGCCCGTCGGTGACCCATAGATCGATCTGGTCCTCGACCAGACGACGGGCGTTAAGGCCGTTGTTGCTGATCGCCTCGACCTCGAAGCCCTGGTCGATCAGGTAGTTCGTCATGACGTCGCCTTTGTAACCACCGATCCGGTAGTCACGGGCGTCGTCTAGGTCATCAAGTTCGATCGAAGAATCCGGCTTTGCGAACAGCGACCACTTGATGCTCGCCAGCGGACCCACCCAGTTAAAAAACGGCTCCCGGTCGTCGGTCTTGGATACGCAGTAGATGCCGTGGTTCGGATGCTGCTCGGTACGGTTGAGTCCATAGGCGAGGTCGCGGAGTTTGATGCTGTATTCCAGCCCGCTATTGGCCAGCACAGCCTTCAGGATATCGGTGCAAAGGCCGGTAATATCGTCTTCAGAATGAGCAAACGGCTGACCGCTCGTTGTCATGTTGTAGGGAGGGTACTGCTCGGTATAGATCCTAAGCTCCTCGGTAGCCATAGCACTGCTTGCGACAACCAGCAGACTGGCCAACAGCCCGATTTTCACTTTCATGAACTTGCTCCGCTCATTTTGAATAACTGGATGGATAGCGCGGTATGGTATTGGAGGGGTATTCGGGGGGACAGTTGGGGATTGCCGAAGAGCGTGGGCGTACAACTCAGTCTAGGTATAAGCATTTCTATATAAACTGAAAAAAGGGGGCTTTACGGCCCCCTCAAATCACGATAAAGACTCACCTGATCAGAAGTCATAATCCGGCATAGCCGGCGCAGCGCCTTTCTTCTCCTCCGGTGCGTCACTCACCATAGCTTCCGTCGTGAGCATCAAGCTGGCGACAGACGCGGCGTTCTGCAGCGCGGTGCGGGCGACCTTGGCCGGGTCGATGATACCCATGGCGATCATGTCGCCGTATGCCTCGGTCTGGGCGTTATAGCCGTGGCTCGCACTGTCGTCGCTGCGGACCTTGTCCAACACCACGCTGGGTTCGACGCCCGCGTTAGCGACGATCTGGCGGAAGGGTTCCTCCATTGCGCGCAGGGCGATGCGGATACCGGCTTTCTGGTCATCATTGACCGCATTGAGCTCGGCCTTGCGAACCGCATCGGCAGCACGGACCAGGGCAATACCTCCGCCCGGTACAATGCCCTCTTCGACGGCTGCGCGGGTTGCGTGCAGCGCATCGTCTACCAGGTCCTTCTTCTCCTTCATTTCCAGTTCGGTGGCGGCACCGACCTTGATCACGGCAACCCCGCCGGAGAGCTTGGCGACCCGCTCCTGCAATTTCTCGCGGTCGTAGTCAGACTTGGAGGCGTCGATTTCCTTGCGGATCTGGGCCACGCGGGCATCGATGTCGGCCTTATCGCCGGCGCCGCCCACGATAATGGTATTTTCCTTGGTGATGACCACACGCTTGGCGGAGCCGAGCTGATCCAGGCTGGCCTTGTCCAGGGACAGACCGAGTTCTTCGGAAATCACCTCACCACCGGTCAACACGGCGATATCCTGGAGCATCGCCTTGCGACGGTCACCGAAGCCCGGCGCCTTGACGGCAGCGGCCTTGAGGATGCCGCGCAGGTTGTTCACCACCAGCGTGGCCAGGGCTTCGCCTTCGATGTCTTCTGCAATCAGCATCAGGGGCTTGCCCGCTTTGGCGACCGCTTCAAGAACCGGCAGCAGGTCACGGATGTTGCTGATCTTCTTGTCGAACAGCAGGACGTACGGGCTATCCAGCTCGACCTGCATCTTCTCCTGATTGGTGATGAAGTACGGTGAGAGGTAGCCGCGGTCGAACTGCATGCCTTCGACGACGTCCAGTTCGTTTTCGAGGGATTTGCCCTCTTCGACGGTGATCACGCCGTCGCGGCCGACCTTGTCCATGGCCTCGGCCAGGATGTCACCGATGTTGGTATCCCAGTTCGCAGAGACGGTAGCGACCTGACCGATGGACTTGTTGTCCTCGCAGGGTTTGGAGAGTTTCTTCAGCTCGTCCACGGCAGCGCTGGCCGCCAGGTCGATACCGCGCTTGAGGTCCATCGGGTTCATGCCGGCAGCGACAGCCTTATGACCTTCGCGCACGATGGCCTGTGCCAGCACGGTCGCGGTAGTGGTGCCATCACCGGCGAGGTCAGCGGTTTTCGACGCCACTTCCTTCACCATCTGGGCGCCCATGTTCTCGAATTTGTCCTTGAGCTGGATTTCCTTCGCGACGGACACGCCATCCTTGGTGACCCGGGGCGCGCCAAAGCTCTTGTCGATGATCACGTTACGGCCTTTAGGGCCCATGGTGACCTTCACAGCATCCGCCAGAGTATTCACGCCCGCCAGCATGCGGTTACGGGCACTCTGGGAAAAGGTGATTTCTTTTGCGCTCATGCTGCTTTCTCCTCAGCCTGCTCTTCTTCGATCACAGCAAGAATGTCGTTTTCACGAACGACCAGATAGGTCTCGCCGTCCAGTTTGATTTCGGTGCCGGCGTACTGGCCAAACAGCACGCGATCCCCCACTTTCACAGTCAACGGACGCTGTTCTCCGTTGTCCTGCAACGCGCCGCCACCAATCGCCAACACCTCGCCCTGGGTGGGCTTTTCGGCGGATTTGTCGGGAATGACGATACCGCCTTTGGTGGTGGTTTCCGCTTCCAGTCGACGAACAACCACCCGGTCATAGAGCGGTTTGATCTGCATTGAGATGTCCTCCTGAATAAATCCAATACACTGAAAACAACGTTGCAGGGACCGGCAATGATGCCGTCCACTGATCGCGAAAATAGGTACTGTTCTGACGCTTTCAAGAGGGCGTGACCGTCATTTTTTTGAATATTTTTTTATAAACGCATCATCGTTTATGCCTTGAATTGGCCCTTGGCTGTTTTATATTCAAAGTAAGTCAACCGGTAGGAGGTGTCGGCATGTGGGAACGAGCGGGTCAGACCTTTGAGCGCACATTGGGCGATTACTTCCGGGAACGCCTCGACGGCTGCGCGGACGCATTGGAACCGCGGCCGGAAGAAGACACGCTGTGGTACGTGGGAGCCACCCTCGCCCGGCTGGGAGACAGCCGCCAGTTGTTCAGCTATGAGGAGGGCCAATTGAGATTGCGTCCGCTGGCGCTGCTCTATAAGGACGCGCACGAAGCCTCCGCCGACCACGAGCGCTGCCTGATTCTCCGGCAACTGGGCGACCAAGCCCTGTTTATCGGTGCACTCTTCCCCGAACTATACGCCCGCAAGGGCTTCCAGCAGGACTACTTTGTTGGCATGGGCGGAGGCGCCTACGATTACCTCGCCGACAATGCCGCCAGCCATCGCCACGTCTTTGCGGAACTGGCTGAGCGCTTTTCGTCCTTTCTCGACCTGATTTCACAGGCCTGCGCCCGGAGGGGCAGCAACCATGTCGAGGATGTGCTGGCACTGTATCGGCAGTGGTGTGCGACCGGTGATGAACAGTTGGCCGATCAGTTGGTGATGATGGGTATTAGTTTGGATGGGAACGAGCAGGTGCATTAACGTACATCGCCTTGCTCACCATAACGATCTAGAGCCTTCATTTCGCCGCTCCCGTTTTAATGACATAAGAACAGGTTAGTTTTTTCCTCTTTTGCGTCATGAAGGGCCCGTTCCTATAATCGCCTTTCGGGACGCATCCGATCGCCGCAAATGGGCCTTCCAATTCCAATAACGCGTGGCGGTCCGTCTACTTCCAATAAAAAGGAAAACACCATGTTGAAACGTTGCACTCTTCTCGCCGCTGCGGCTTCCCTGCTGTTCAGCGCTGTCTCCCACGCCCAGTATAAGGATGAGTACACCGTCTCCACCGTTCTGCCGTCAGCCTTCCCCTGGGGCCAGGCCGCAGATAAATGGGTGGAGCTGGTAAAAGAGCGCTCCGACGGGCGCATCAACATGAAGATCTACAGTAACTCCCAACTGGTCTCGGGCGACCAGACCAAGGAATTTTCGGCCATGCGTTCCGGGCTGATCGATATGGCGGTGGGGTCTACCATCAACTGGTCGCCGCAGGTGCCCGAACTGAACCTGTTCTCCCTGCCCTTCCTGATGCCGGACTATGCAGCTATTGATGCCATCACCCAGGGTGAGGCCGGCGAGGCCGTTTTTGCAGCTATCAAGAAGCGTGGTGTGACGCCTCTGGCATGGGGCGAGAACGGCTTCCGCGAGCTCTCCAATTCCAAGCAGACCATCGACGAACCGGCCGACCTGGATGGCCTGAAAATCCGCGTTGTGGGTTCGCCGCTGTTTCAGGACACCTTTACGGCACTGGGCGCCAACCCGACCCAGATGAGCTGGGCTGACGCCAAGCCGGCGTTGACTACCGGCGCTGTCGATGGCCAGGAAAATCCATTGTCAGTCTTCGATGTGGCGCGTATCGACCAGGTCGGCCAGAAGTACCTGACCCGCTGGCACTACATGGCTGACCCATTGGTATTCGCCATCAGCAATCGTGTCTGGGATCAGTTCAACCCCGAAGATCAGGCACTGCTCAAGCAGGCTGCCATCGACGCCGGTCAGTGGGAGATCGAGAAATCCCGCAGTGAAATCGAAGATACCCTCGCGGCCATCAAGGACCGCGGTGTCGAAGTGACCGAACTGACGGACGAACAACGCGCCGCCTTCAAAGAAGCCACCCAGTCTGTCTACGACCAATGGGCCCCACGCATCGGCGAGGATCTGGTCAAGCAGGCACAGGACGCGGTCGCCAACCGCGCCCAATAAAAAGCGAGTTGCCCGGGCACCCGCTCTTCCCGGCGGGCGTCCTTTCTGACCCGGAGGTCCCATGCCGCCCCGTCCCCCTAAGTTCCGGCCTGATTCATGGCTGGCCACGATAGCCCTGCTCGCTATCTGCCTGATCAGTCTGGGCAATGTGATCGTGCGTTATGCGACCGATGCCTCTTTTGCCTTTACCGAGGAGTTTTCGGTGTTTTGCCTGGTGCTGCTCACGTTTGCCGGAGCCGCGGTGGCTGCGCGCCATAACCAGCACATCCGCATTGAACTGATCGAGCATCATCTGCCGACGTGGGCGCAAAAGGTGGTTTTCGTACTGCAATGGCTGGCAGGCGTCATCGTCCTGGGCACCATGGCCTGGTACGGGAGCACCTTCGCCCTGCAGGAATACCAATGGGAATCGCTGTCGCCGGGTCTCGGATTCCCGAACTGGATCTACGTGGTCTGGCTGCCCATCCTCGCCCTCGCCATCATCATCCGAATGACGCAAAACCTTATCGATCGCCTGCGCGGCAAGGACGACCCGGAGGTAATCCATGAGTCCTGACGTGCTGATGATCGTCAGCTTCCTGCTGGCGCTGCTGCTCGGCATGCCGGTGGCGATTGCCCTGGGTCTGGGCGGACTGGTGGGTATCGTAGCGGGACTGCCGCCGGCCATGCTGGGCACCTTCGGCACCAACACCTACAACAGCGTGGCCAAGTACCCGCTGATTGCGATCCCCCTGTTCATCCTGACGGGCCTGATCTTCGAGCGCGCCGGTGTTGCCGCCAGCCTGGTCCGTTTTGCCCAGGCGATTATCGGCCCCCGCCACGGTGGTTTGACGGTCGTTGCGGTATTGGTATGCCTGATTATGGGTGGGATGAGCGGGTCCGGACCCGCAGATGCCGCCGCCGTCGCGATGGTGATGCTACCAAGCATGCACAAGGCCGGTTATCCCAAGCCATTTTCGGCATCGCTAATCGCCGCATCGTCCTCCACGGCCATCCTGATTCCGCCGTCCATTGCCCTGATCCTCTACTCCATCGTCGTCCCTGGCGTGGATCTGCGGGCCCTGTTCGCCGCGGGACTGTTCCCCGGCATTCTCGCGGGTGTTTCCCTGCTGGCGCCAGCGCTTTACTTCGCTAAGAAGTACCGCTGGGAAGATCCGGAAACCGTCGAGCGACCACCGTTCTGGCCCAGCTTCAAGGCGGCCATTCCGGCGCTATTCGCACCCGTGATTATCCTGGGGGGACTACGCTCGGGCCTGTTCACCCCAACCGAAGCTGCAGTGGTTGCCGTTGCTTATGGTGTGATCGTCGGCTGCGTCCTCTACCGTAACCTCAGCATCCGCAACCTCTGGAGCCTGATGAGCGAAGCGGCCGTCACCTCCGGTGTGGTTATGTTCATCATCGCACTGGCCGGTATCTTTGCCTGGGCGGGCACCACACTGGGCACCTTCCAGCATCTGGCAGACGCATTACTGTCGCTCTCCGAAAACGGCTGGGTACTGTTGGGACTGGTCATGGTCCTGGTTTTGATTGCCGGCATGCTACTGGATGCCATCTCCATCTACCTGATCCTGATCCCGATCGTGCTACCGCTGATGAACCATTTTGGCTGGAACCCGATCTGGTTCGGCATCCTGCTGGCCATGAATATCGCCATCGGCCAGTTCACGCCCCCGGTGGCGGTCAACCTGATGGTCACTACGCGAATCGCCAATATCCGCCTGGAGCATACGGTCGGCTGGACACTGGTATTCATTGCCGCCATGGCCGCCAGCCTGCTGCTGGTGATGCTCGTGCCGGGTATTGCGCTCTGGTTACCGGAGAAACTGGGTTATCTGGTGGGGCCGTGGTAGGTCAGTCGATCCCCCGTTGGTTCTTTTATTTCAAAGCGATTTCGCCGTAATCTCGGCGTTAGAAGGTTGGGCTAAACCTCGTTCGTATCTGCCAACCGTTTGCCAATACCGCCCATGGTGGCCCTCAATCAATGAAACTATTTGCCGCCCAGCTCCGTCCCGTAACGGGTGATATCCAGGCCAACGTTGCCCGACATCTGCAGTTTATTGAGGGAGCCCACGATAAAGGGGCCGATCTCGTCTTCTTTCCGGAACTGTCCCTGACCGGCTTCGAACCTCGACTCGCCGAGCAACTGGCGATGGCCGTCGACGATCCTCGTCTTGCGGCGTTCCAGAATGCCAGCGGTCGCCTATCGATGATAATTGGCATTGGTCTGCCTCTTAAGGCCGACAACGCGATACAGATCGGCATGCTCTGGTTCACCCCAAAGCAAGCGGTCAGGCGCTATGCCAAACAATGGCTACACAGGGATGAATGGCCCTACTTCGTTGCTGGCGAGGCACAACTGTTGTTATCGCACGGTCCAGAGCGGTTGGCCCCGGCGATCTGCTACGAATCCATGCAGCCGGAGCATGCCATCCAGGCGGCCATACTCGGCGCAACCATTTACCTCGCCAGTGTCGCCAAGGACGCTGAATTAATGACTCGCGCCATGAGCCACTACCCGCAAATACCAAAGGAACATGGGATGCCGGTTGTCTTATCCAACGCTTTGGGCCCTTGCGACGATTTCGTCTGTGCAGGGCAATCGGCTGCCTGGAGCAGCGAAGGGGAACTGTTGGTGCAAATGGATGATCGAAGAGAAGGTGGTGTCTTACTGGATACGGCCAGCGGTGAAGCGTTTACTCATGTCTTCGAACTGGCGGAGAGTTCCTAAAGAACTTTGAAGGACAACGCGTATGGCCAGCTCTCGCCCAACGAGCCGGGCTGATCTCAACCCGACTGAACAACTTCGGCCTTCGGTTTCACGCCGAAAGGCCTTGGCTTATCTGGCTGCCGCCGGCGCTACGGCCTTTCTTCCTGGCCGGGCCAGCCATGCCCAGTCCAGTTCACCGGCAAGCCCTGGGTCGTGCTCGCTCATCAACAGCGAAACCGGGGGTCCATTCGAAGCCGACGGTTCCAACGGGCCCAATGTGCTTGACGACCCCGCCGTCTTCCGCAGCGATATCCGATCAAACCTGGATGGCAGCAATGTGCAGCCTGGCGTGCCGTTTACCCTCAAGATGATCGTGGTCGATGTCGCCAACAACTGCGCACCGGTCGTAGGCGCTGCGGTCTATCTCTGGCACTGCAACGCCGAAGGCAACTACTCGGCCTATTCCGGAATGGGCCAGGACGATCAAACCAGCCATACCTTTCTCCGCGGCGTGCAGGTCACCGACGCCAGCGGCCAGGCCAGATTCACCACGATCTACCCGGGGCGCTACCCCGGCCGGGCAACTCACTTCCATGCCCGGGTCTACAGTGACGACAGCTTCAGGACAACACGCCGAACAACCCAGTTTGCGTTCGACGATGACGCGAACAATCGCGTCTATGCCTCTAGTAGCCATTATCGGGGCAGCCAGAACGCTCGCGAGACGACAAATGGCCAGGACTGGCTGTTCAGGGACGGCATTGCCGGACAGCTACTTGCGCTGTCTGGCGGGCCGTCCGAAGGCTACGAGAGTACTATTGTCGTTGGCGTTTGATTGCCCGCTTAATTCTCGGTGTCCATGTCCAGGAAAAATCCGTTAAACCCGGAATTGAACCACGATACTCTGAAGCTCGTTTGCCATCCGCGTCAGGTCCTGGCCGGCTGTTGCCGTTTCTTCGGCGCCCTGGGCGGTCTGCTCGGTCATGGTGTTGAGCCGGACGATGTTGGAGTTGAGTTCTTCCGTAACACCCACCTGCTGCTCCGACGCGCTGGCAATCTGCGTCGCCATATCGTTAATTGAGGTCATGACCTGAGTTATGGTGGCGAGCTTGTTGCCGGCACCGGCAGCGAAGTCCACGGTTTTTCCGACTTGCTTACGGTTACTTTCCATCGAGGTCACAGCATCGTGGGAGACTGACTTCAGTTGGCCGATCATTTCGTCGATTTCCTGGGTCGACGTTTGCGTGCGGGAGGCCAACGCACGAACCTCATCAGCGACGACGGCAAACCCCCGGCCATGCTCTCCAGCCCTCGCAGCTTCAATCGCCGCATTCAGCGCCAGCAGGTTGGTTTGCTCGGCAATAGACTGGATAACCTGGAGCACGGTGCCAATGGTGGCGCTCGTTTCTTCCAGACGCTTGATAGCCTGCGCAGATGCCTCGATATCGTCGGCCAGGTGGGAGATTTCGTCGATGCTTTTCTCAACCGTCGTACGCCCTTCATGAGCATGCTGGTTTGCCTCGGCAACGGCATTCGCTGTATCGCTGATATTGCGTGCAATCTCCTGGGCGGTAGCCGACATTTCATGAACAGCCGCTGATAGCTGCCCCGTTTCGTTGCCTTGTTCGTCGATTGTCCGGGCAGTCTGCTCGGTGATCACCGACATTTCTTCAGACGCGGTAGCCAGTTGTGCCGTAACGTTGGAAATCTGGTTGATCATCGCCATCAGCTTTTGACGCATACCATTCATAGCTTCCAGGAGTTCGCCGACTTCGTCCTGGCTATCAATCGAGATTTCTTGGGTAAGGTCTCCGGAGGCGGTCACAATGGCTTTCCTGATGCCCTTGATGATGGCGCTTGCCACCACCCAGCTTACCAACAGACCGATAACCGCGCTCACGATAACCAGCACGATGATTGTCGTGAGAGCTTTCTTTTCATGACTCGTGGCGACAGCGGCGCTGCGCTGGGTGAAGCTCATGATCTCCCGCTGCAACGATTCCAGAGCATGATCCAGTTCTTCGGCGTGGGCATCGATGGTCGCCAATTGGGATTCAGCTGCTGCAATTCCGTTCGTAGCTAATGTGCTGAAAGCCTGTTCGACCTCTGCCTCGAACGATTTGTGGTCGGCGGCAATGTCTTTTATCGCCGCGTCGATGCGCCCAAACTCTTCAATGAGGCGTTTATCCGATATGCCGTCGACATTCACGGCAATCTCGTGAGCATGCTTGAGTTCGTCGTCAACGGCGGCGGACAGCTTGCGGAATTTGCTGATGGAGCGGGCCACTGCAGGGCTTTTAGCCCCGTCCGAATAGGCCTGACGGAAGGCAGTCTCGTAAGCAATAGTCTGCTCGAGCTGGTGTACGGTTATTTCCGAAATGACCTGGGTGAGCGGCAAGTCTTTCTCTGATACCAGAGTCAGCTCTTTACCGATGCTCACCATGGAATAGATGGTGTAACCAGAACTGATGGAGAAAATCAGAAGGATGAGGACGGCAGTGCCGACGATTTTCGTCCTGAGTGACAGTGCATTAAGAATACGGTTCACAGGCCTTATACTCCAAAGCCGGGCCTGACATTTGGTTGTTTGGCTTATCCTGAACCGTAAAGCACTTCCACTCCCTCGACCCTCCAGTCAGGCCGAAAGAGGGCAATGGAGGGAACTTACCTTCTGCCATATAGTTTTGAAAGCTAAACAGTGCAATGTTTTGTAGAGAAAACGAAAAATTCTTTGAAAGGCACAATGACCTAACCTTTAGATTTCTAAGACTTTTTAGACAAAGGTATTAAGTATTTCTACTACCGCCCAGCTCACGCCAACCATTGATTTACCTTATTATTGAACGACCTATAACAAATATTTACAGGTAATATCGGAAGCCCGCCGCCACATTGATATAGCATTTGAAGAGAGTAGCCCATGGGGCAATACGCTGACAGATAAAACAATCAAGCAACTCGCCAGAACGTTTACTGACGGCCAACTGCATAAAAAGGAACTTTCCATGCAATGCACCAGCTGCAAACAAGGCGAATTAACGCCTGCTTTCCTGGAACCGCAATTGCGGTCCCATGCCTGTAATAGGTGTGGGGGTGATTGGCTGCTGGTTGAGGACTACGTAGCCTGGAAGGAGCGCAACCCGGAGTTCACGATTGCCGAGCATGCGGACTTCGAGATCGAAGATACCAAGCACGCGCTTATCTGCCCGCAAACCGGCTCGATCATGCAGAAATACCACGTGTCGCACGATAGCGACCATAAGCTGGACTATAGCCCCCAGGTCGGCGGTATCTGGATGGACAAGGGCGAGTGGACCTACCTCAAGCTGGCCAACCTCGCCGGCTCTCTTAACAAGATCTTTACCGATCACTGGCAGAAGTCCATTCGCTCGCAAAGCGCCAAGGAAACATTCCAGGAGATCTATCGCGAAAAATTCGGTGGAGACGACTACCGCCGGGCCCGGGACGTTCGCGAGTGGCTCCAGAACCACGAAAACAGAGCCGATCTGCGCGCCTATATCCTGGCAGCGGACCCGTACTCTGCGGATCGCTAACCTGTGGCGGAGGGGGATGTTGAAGCCGCGCGATCACCTCATATCATCGTCGAAGTATTTCTGCCTCTGCGGAGTAAGCAATAGCGGCCCGGACAGGCTTTAGGCGTTTTCGAAGATGGCAAAGAAGACATTACTTCCCCTCCTCTTGGCAACAGCACTTGCATCAACCGTTCATGCCGCCGGTCCCACGGCAGACCAGCTCCAAGGCAAGTGGCGGATCATCGACGACTACGGGCTTTCGGAAGAGATGGGTGACCTGGGCGAAGACCTCTGGGTGTTCGAAGAAAGCCAGGTGACCGTGGTTAGCGGTGGTCATGCCTTTTCTCCGGATAGGTTCCGGCTGGACAACGACGTGCTGTATATGGGCGATTTCGGGGTGAAAATTCTGGAGTTCAGCCCTTCCAGGATGAAGGTCGACACCTCCGGCATTGTCCAGAACCTGGAGAAAGTGCAGTAGGGGCGTAGGTTAACGCATGGATCGGGAAGATTCGGCAAGTACGCGCTGCTATCGTGTTACCCTGCACCGCATCGTCATCCGGGAGCCATCATGTCCGAAGATCCGCTCAAGAAACTCTCCGACCTGGCCAGCGAAGCCCATACACGCATCCAACAGGTCCATCAGCACATCAATCCGGTGGTCGGCGTGCGGCGCGGCATGCGCGATATCGGTATTCCGGCCGATGCCATGACCATCGACTGCCTGCGTACGCGGCGGCGCATCGTGCTGGTATTGCACGATGAGGATCCCGGCGTATTGCTGTATCAGTTCTCCACCATCGATGAGGACATTGGCCTGGATTTCCAGCGCATGGCCATGGCCGACGTAAACGTCGCAACGCTGTTTAGCTGGATGGAGGATTACTTTTCCGACGAGGCGCCGGACAGCCCGATTCACTAAGTGATGCCCCATCACGCGCCGTATCGGCCCTAACGCGCTCGCCTCTCAGCCAGTCCGCACATTGTACGGGTTCGAAAGCACGTTGCCCGATTGCCCCAGCATCCATATCGGTTAGAATTGGCGCCTCTTTTTAGATAGCTGCCTAACGAGCATGTTGGGTGGGCCTGTCTGCGACTTTTCCCGTCCGCGCTCCAAGGAGTCCCCATGCCACACCCCGCTGAAACCTCGGTCATCCCGTCCGGCATTGGCGCAATACGCCATTACTTCAATATTCTGGGGCCGGGCATTCTCGGGGCTGCCGCAGCCATCGGCGGCTCCCACCTGGTCGCGTCGACCCAGGCGGGAGCACACTACGGCTGGCAACTTGCGGGCTTGGTGCTCCTGGTCAATCTGCTGAAGTACCCGTTCTTCCAGATCGGTGCGCGCTACACCATGGCCGCGGATGAGACGCTGATCCAGGGTTACGATCGCATCGGCCGCGGCTACCTCTACCTATTCACGGCATTGAATATTTTCGCCTCGGTAGTCAGTACGGCTGGCGTTTCCATGCTCTGCGGCAGCATCCTCGGCCTGTTCCTCGGGGATCGGCTGAACGTGACCCAACTTACGATGATCGTGCTGGCAGGTTCACTGGTCTTCCTGATTTCCGGCCACTACAAGACTCTGGACCGGGTAACCAAGTGGATCATTGCCGCGCTGTCGGTGTGCACCGTCGCAGCCCTGGTGATCGCGTTGGACGAAGGCGGCGTGGCTCCGCCTGAATTCATCTCGCCAAGCCCCTGGAACCTGGCGGCACTGGGTTTCCTCGTTGCGCTGATGGGCTGGATGCCTGCGCCGATCGAATTGTCGTCGTGGAACAGTGTGTGGCTGAGGCAGAAAAAGAAGGTACTGGGCGACGAATTGCAGTACCGCGACTCGCTGATCGACTTCAATGTCGGTTACATCACTTCCACGCTGCTTGCGCTCGCCTTCATGGGCCTGGGTGCGCTGGTACTGCATGGCAGCGGTATCGAGCTTTCCAGTTCGGGCATTGGCTTTGCGCATCAGTTCGTCGATGTCTACGCGGGCGTGATCGGCGAATGGAGTCGGTGGCTGATCGCTGTCGTGGCGTTCCTCTGCATGTTCTCCACGACCGTCACCGTGCTCGATGGCTATAGCCGGGCCTTGAGCGAATGCTTCGTACAGTTCGGTCAACCAACAGGTAGCGGCCCGACCGGGCATGGCGCTCACTTCACCTATCCGCTGATGGTTGTCATGGCGGCGGTTGCGGCCCTGATCGTGATGTTCTTCAAGGGTGCGCTGTTGGCCATGCTTGAATTCGCCATGGTCTCGGCATTTGTCAGTGCGTTTATCTTTGCCTGGCTGAATTATCGACTGATGGGGTTGGATACGGTACCGGCGAAATATCGGCTGGGAACCGGCATGAAAGTCCTCGGATGGATCGGCATCCTGTTCTTTGGCGGCGTTAATCTGCTACTCGCATATTGGTACCTGTTCCTGAAGTGATTGGCAGGTGAAGCCTTCGACGCCCCCGGAAGCCTATCCAGGGGGCGTCGCCCGCCATGGGGTCACGGCCGCGGGATGAGCCCCCGCTCTACCATGCTGTTCAGGTGCTGGATCAGGCTTTCCTCCGTACGCCGGCACATCGCCTGAAAACCGGCCTGCCGAGCTTTGGTCAGATCGAGCACGGCGTCTCTCTCGACGTTAAAGATGAAATCGCCGAAGCCACCCTGGGCAATCTGATCGATATCCGCTACGGCGAGCTTTTCGCGTTCTGCCAAGTTACGCCAGACAGTCTTGGCATGCTGGTTCAACCGGGTTTGCAGGTTGATAGGCTGGGGTTCGCCAGCATCGAGTCCGAACCACTCGGCCAGCCTGGGCCAGAGATGTTTCCAGCGGAACTGGTCGCCGTTGGTTATGTTGTAGGCGCCATCTTTTCCGTCCTCTGCCGCCCATCTCACCGCATCACCCACGACCTCCGCATCACATGCGTTGACGAGTACCTCGTAGGCCTCTGCCGGTCCGGGAAACTGGAACGCGACACCCATTTCGCGGCATAAAGAACCATAGAGGCCGATCAGGTTCCCAAGATTCATAGCCGAGCCCAATGAGTGGCCCAAAACGATATCCGGTCGCAAGGCGGTCCAACGGATGCCCTTCTCAGGTAGAGTCTTGGCGAAATCCTCATGGCGAAAATAGAGATTGGGCGGGAAATGGCGACTATCGTCCTCCCGAGCCGGCGTCTTGTAGACGCCCAGGTGCGCGCCATAAACCTTCGCACCCTGGAGAAAGATTACCCGCTCCAGCGGCGCGCCGACGTCGATAAGGGTATTGACCAGATTCTCGAACATGGCGGCATTCTCATCCGCTTCGAGCGCCGCATCATCGTTCGGTTTCAGCGCTGCATAGCAGACGTGACTTATCTTGCCCAGGCTGCTCCCGTGCCTTTTGAGACTACTCTTGTCCAGCAGGTCGCCAGATATATGGCGGCCTTTGCCCGGCCCCTGGTCAGAGCGGGACAGTGTCGTTACATCCCATCCTGCCGCTTCCATCGCCTCGGTCGTACCACGGCCGGTTACGCCGCTGGCACCGGCGACAAGCATATGTTTAACCATGAGGATCCCTCCTTACCGGATAATCTTTCGATCGAATGTAGGCCCTTATACGGGGCACTCGGAACTGCGGTCGACGATGGCTCGATCCGCGCCGGTACTTCATAACACCCTTAAGCTGCACTATGGTGGCTGTTAACGAAAGGGAAAAGAACACCGGTTAAAGGAGGCATTCCATGGCCCATCGCTTCAAGGTCGGAGACCACGTTACCTGGAATTCAGAAGTGGGTTACGTGAGCGGCAGGATCATCCGGGTGCATACTCGCGATACCGAGTACAAGGGACATAATCGACGTGCCAGCAAGGAAGAGCCGCAATACGAGATCAAGAGCGACAAGACGGACCACATTGCCATGCACAAGGATTCTGCCCTTAGCAAAGTGGACGAGCGAGGGGAGTGAAACGCCGGGGCCGTCGTGGTAGCCCCGGCGAGCTGGATCAGTAGTGGATCACCGTCCGGATGCTCTTGCCTTCATGCATCAGGTCGAATGCTTCGTTGATCTCATCCAGCTTGAGGTTATGGGTAATGAACACGTCCAGCGGGATCTCGCCCTTTTCCGCCTTTTCGACGTAGCTCGGCAGTTCGGTGCGTCCCTTCACGCCGCCAAAGGCTGAGCCCTTCCAGACGCGGCCAGTGACCAACTGGAACGGACGGGTACTGATTTCCTCACCGGCACCGGCCACACCAATGATGATCGATTCGCCCCAGCCCTTGTGGGCACATTCAAGCGCCGAGCGCATCAGCTTGACGTTACCGACGCATTCGAAGGAATAGTCCACACCGCCGTCGGTCATTTCGATGATGACCTCCTGGATCGGCTTATCGTAGTCGTTGGGATTGACGAAGTCCGTCGCGCCCAGCTCTTCGGCAATCTTGAACTTGGACGGGTTGATGTCGACTGCGATGATGCGTCTGGCCTTTGCCATAGTCGCACCAATGATGGCCGCCAAGCCGATACCACCCAGGCCGAAGATCGCAACGGTGGCTCCCTCTTCCACTTTGGCGGTATTGAGCACCGCACCGATACCGGTAGTGACGCCACAGCCCAGCAGGCAGACCTTGTCCAGCGGCGCTTCCTTGGGGATCTTTGCCAGCGAGACTTCCGGCAATACGGTGTATTCGGAGAAAGTGGAGGTGCCCATGTAGTGGTAGAGGGGCTCGCCGTTATAGCTGAAGCGTGAGGTGCCGTCAGGCATGACACCCTTGCCCTGGGTCGCACGGACGGCACCGCACAGGTTGGTCTTGCCGGACATACAGAACTTGCACTCGCCGCATTCGGCGGTATAAAGCGGAATCACATGGTCGCCCACTTCTACTGACGTGACGCCCTCACCGACGGCCTCGACGATACCGCCACCTTCATGACCCAGGATTGTCGGGAACAGGCCTTCCGGATCCGCCCCGGACAGGGTGTAGGCGTCGGTATGACAGACGCCCGTGGCGACGATGCGCACCAAGACTTCCCCCGCCTTGGGTGGTTCGACATCCACTTCAACAATTTCCAGCGGCTTGTTGGGGCCGAAAGCTACGGCTGCACGGGATTTCATCTCTGGGTTCTCCTCGATTTCGATGTTCGTTGAATTCGATTAGGATAGGCCACGCGCCTGGCGGTTGCTCGCCTATCTGCTCAGGATCAGGGACAGATAACCCGCAGATATGGACACCGCTCCGCCGCCCATCGACACAATGCGCCATTTGGCCCAACGAGAGAACCCCTATGCCCGCCGGCCAACACCGCGTCGATCTCGTCATCTACCCCGGTTTCAAGTCCCTCGAAGCGGTTGGTCCGCTGACGGTGTTTACCTACGCCAACAAACACCTGGAAGAACAGGGCGAGTCCGCCTTCTACGATATCCGGATTGCGGCGTCCGAGCTCGCCCCTGTCACCTCGGACACCGTCATTGCGCTGCAACCGACGCAGCAACTGGACCCGGACGATCTACCGGATACTGCCCTCGTCGCCGGCGCCCACGATATCGAAACGTCCATGGCAAACGCCCAGGGCGTGATTGACTGGGTTCAGGCCAGCGCGCCATCGATCCGGCGCTTTGCCACACTCTGTACCGGTACCTTTTTTCTTGCTGAAACAGGTTTACTGAATGGCCGTCGTGCCACCACGCACTGGCGCATGTCGGACCGGCTTGAGCACCGATATCCTGCCATCGACGTGGATGTGGACGCGATCTTTATCCAGCAGGACAACCTGTGGACATCGGCGGGCGTCAGTGCCGCCATCGACCTGTCACTGGCCTTCGTGGAGCGGGATTGTGGGCATAAGCTGGCCCTGGAAGTGGCCCGGGACCTGGTTATCTTCCTTAAGCGGCCGGGTGGCCAGTCCCAGTTCAGCGCGGACCTGGCCAGCCAGATGCCGGAAAGCTCCGCGGTCAGGCGCATTCAGGGGTGGGCCATGGATAACCTGGAGACGCCTTTTACACTGGGTGAGATGGCCGATCAGGCGTCCCTGAGCATTCGTCACCTGACGCGCCTGTTCCAGAAGGAAACGGGGAGGTCGCCCATGGAATTCGTCGAACGCGCCCGACTCGATAAGGCACGCCGTCTGCTGCAGGATACGGACCTGCCTCTCAAGAGCATTGCCTTCCGCTGCGGCTTTTCGTCGGATGACCAGTTCCGTCGCACCTTCCGCAAGTACCTGTCGGTGGTGCCGAACGATTACCGGTCACGGTTCTCGAGCCCGAACTGACAGACTCCCGGAAGTTATCCCGATCTGTCGAGCGCAGCGGAAGAGGCCTAAACTGGCACGATGCCCTGAATCAGTGGAGCATGAGCATGCAAGTTGAACCCGCGACGCTGGAAGACTGCCTCGCCATCGCCAAGGTGCATGTCGAATCCTGGCAGGTGGCCTATAGGGACTTTCTTCCCGCTGACTACCTTGCCACGCTCTCCACCGAGAAGCGCGCGGCAACCTGGCGAGAGTTCGTTACGCGTTATCCGGGTCGCCTGTTGGTGGCCCGCGATGCGGAACACATCGTCGGCTTCGTAGCGTTCGGTCCGTCGCGCGACACCGGCGCCCCCAGCGACCGCGCCGAAATCTGGTCCATCTATGTCAAACCATCCTCGTGGTCATCGGGCGTCGGTCGTTGCCTTTGGCTTGCCGCACTGAAGCAAATCCGAGCTGCCGGATACGCTTCTGTGAGCCTCTGGGTCATTGCAGGCAACGAACGAGCGATCCGCTTCTATACCGGCACGGGTTTCGTACCTGACCCAGAAAGCCGTGGCACGTTCGAGATTGGCGGTACTGAACTGGAGGACGTTCGGTACATCCTCGAGATTGAATCTGGTATCGGTGGGGAGGTCTCACCACATCTGGAATGACGGGCTCTGGATCAGACCTTTTCTTCGAGTTCCAGGAACTGCCGAACCCGCTGCGTACTGGGCGAGACAAAGAATTCATCCGGTGCGGATTTCTCGATGATCTTGCCTTTCTCCAGGAATACGACCTGATCGGAGACGTTGCGGGCGAACTCCATCTCGTGGGTCACGATGATCATCGTGTAGCCCTCCTGTGACAGGTCGCGAATCACCGCAAGCACCTCCCCGACCAGTTCCGGATCCAGCGCCGAGGTGGGCTCGTCGAACAGCATAACGCGCGGTTGCATCGCCAGGGCCCGGGCAATTGCGACACGCTGCTTTTGACCACCGGACAGTGTGTAGGGGTAGTTCAGTCGCTTTTCGGCCATGCCTACCTTGGCCAACAACTCATCGGCAACGACTTCGGCCTCCGCCTTTTTCATGCCCTTGACGTAGACAAGGGCCTCGGTGACGTTATGCAGGACGTTCAGGTGGGGCCAGAGATTGAAACTCTGGAACACCATGCCCAACTGCGAGCGCACCTTGGCCAGCTCCCGCTGGGTGGCCGGCTTTCCGGTTTCGCCGTTAAAGCCGATACGTTCACCGGCAATGCGAATTTCTCCCCGGTCGGGCTGCTCCAGCCAATTGATACAGCGTAATAACGTGGATTTCCCGGAGCCGGACGATCCCAGGATGCTGACCACTTCACCACGCTGCACCTCCAGGTCGACATCGCGAAGTACTTCGATGCCATCGAACTGTTTCGACAGTCGCTTGATACTGACTTCAGGTACTTCAGGCATTCTTGAATCCTCGTTTTTCGCTGGTACGGCCCATCAAGTTCACCGCCTGTTCCAACGCAATGCTGATCAGCCAGTAGAAGCCGATGGCGACGATGAACGCTTCCATGGGGATGAAATAGGTACCGGACAAACCATTGGCCGCCGCCGTCAATTCCCGCACCGTGATAATCACAAGGAAAGCGGTGTCCTTGAGCAGGATGATCAGTTGGTTACCCAGCACACCCCGAGACTTCATCACCAACTGGGGCAGGATCAGTCGCAGGAACATGGTGGGCATCGAGAAGCCTTGTGCCACGGCGGCTTCCACCTGCCCCGGCGGCAGGGTGATGCGGGTTCCGCGCAGGATCTCGGCAAAGTAGGCGCCGTGGTAGAGCACCAGGGCGCTGACGCCGGCCTGCCAGGAACTCAGGCGAAGCCCCAGCGAGGGGAGACCGTAATAGAACAGGTAGGCCAGGATCAGGAACGGCAACAGGCGCATGCCATCGATGAAGATGCGCAACGGTATCCGCAGGGGCGCCTTCGCCCACTCGAGGCAATACACGATGACGCAACCCAGCAGGAAACCGAGTCCCGCGGAAACACCGAAAAGGATCAGGGTATTGAAGAACCCGTCCACGAAGACATCGCGCGAGTCCCAAAGGATGTCCCATTCACTCATCCACAGACTCCATCAGACAGCCAACCGGTTGGCTTTGCGCTCGGCCACGCGCTGAAACCACACCAGGAAGCCGATAATCACCATGTAGAGCGCGCCGGCGACGAGGATGGGCGGCAGGGGTTCGTAGGTTACAGCCGAGATGCGATTGGTGACCCGCGTCAGGTCGACCACCCCAATCACGGCGATGGCGGGGCTCCCCTTGATCAGGAACGACATCTCGTTGACCAGGCTCGGCAGGCTGGTAATCACGATCTGGGGAAGCATGATACGCCGGAAATACACCCAGGGCGTCATACCGACGGCCAGGGCCGCCTCCCGCTGTTCGTTGGAAAAATTGTTGAAGGCCGAGCGCCAGATTTCTGCATTGAACGCCGTGGTATTCAGGGTCAGGGCGATGATACCGGCGATGGATCGATCCATATTGAGACCCAACGTCGGCGCCGTAAGAAAGATGAAAAGCACCAGGGTCACCAGGGGCGTTGCCCGGGCAATACTGATGTAAAGCCCGAGCAACTGATGAACGAAGGGAATACGGGCCGAACGCACGAGCGCGATGATGAGCCCCAGGGTTACCCCCAGGGCGATGGAAACGCCCGAAATCCAGAGGGTCACCCAGGCGCCTTCCAGCAACATCGCCCATGCGGTTGAATCCATCGGTCCCTGTCTCCCCCTGCACCCTGTCTGTCTGCGACAACTTACATGCCGGCCATCTGGTGAAATTCGTCAACGCTGGTAATCGGCACCTTCGGCAGATCGTCGAAGGCCTGCCCGAACCATTTTTCCTGCAACTCGGCGAGACGCCCGGTTTCACGCATGTGGTTCAGGAAATCCGTCAAATAGGCGAGCAGTTCGGCATTGGCCTTTGGAACCGGCCAGCCGACAAATCCAGGGCCGGAGACGGCCTGACCCGCCTCGAAAACGTCTCCCCGCTCCTTGATGAGGTCATTGACCGGAACGGCCGAATTGATTGCGTAGTCCAGACGCCCGTTAGCCAAATCTGCGTAGATTTCCGGATAGGCCTCGTATTGCACTACCTCGCCCAGCTCTCCACCGGTCTCTTCCAGCATGGCCTCCAGTTCGGGGAGCCTTGAGAGCAGGACGCTGCCCGCCTGCACACCCACCGTCATGCCGTCCAGGTCGGCCACGCTCTTGATACGGTCATCACCCGCACGTTTGATATAGAAATGCTGGGCCGAGGCGAAGGGAGGCGCATAGTTGAACACGCGCAAACGTTCGTCAGAGACTGAGGCACCGGTAATGGCCGCATCGTACTGACCGCTCGCGACCGCCGCGAGCAGGCCGGTCCACGGCAGGATTTCCTGACGAACCTCGAAGTCGGAATAGTCTTTCAGCTCCGCAATCATGTCCTTCATGAAGCCATCGGGCTCGCTACCGCGCATGAAATTGAAGGGTGCATAGTTGTCCTCGGTCGCGACGATCATATAGCCGCGTTCCTTGACCTCCGGCAGATCTCCCGCCTGCAGCCCCGTACTCAGCCCCAGGGCGAGACTGCCCAGGGCCGCTAACAGAATTCGCTTGGCCTGGTTAACGTTTAGCAAGCGCCATGCCGACGTGTGGTAGTGCTTCATTTTGTTCTCCCAAGACGTTCAATCAGTGCGAGACCTCGACAGGGGGTCTCGAAGGCGTCGTACCAGATCACACAGTCGTTCCAGATCGTGAAAAGGCCGCTCCGAAACAGCCGTTCGATTTCACCCTATGGGCTTTTGCGGCGTCCGCTTAGAGCCAGTTCCGGATCCACCGTGTGACAGACGCCGTGGCATGTTTTGTGCTCGAGTTTATGAACTCAGGGTCAAGGTTGGATGTTGTCTTGGAATAGGAGGGAGCAAACGTATGACCACTCTCTGCTTTGCCTTGCAGGATAGCTCGGAGCGTGGCCTTCAGGAGCAGTTGCGCGAGGGCTTGCTGGAAGCCATCCGCGTGGGCAGTCTGCCAACGGATGCACCTCTGCCCAGTTGCAGGAAGCTGTCCCGCCGGCTCGGCATTTCCCGCAACACCGTTGCCATCGTGTATGAAAAGCTGGTGGACGACGGCTTCCTGGTCAGCCGGCCTCGCAGTGGCTACTACCTGCATGCCGACTACCGGAAGGAAGGCTCACCGCTGGTCGACAAAGCAGTGGATAGGGCGGCACCGGCGTGGCAAAACATCGGAGCCAGGACGACCGATCCTGCACCATCATGGCGCAGCCGACTGGCCCGGCATCCGAGCAAGTACCAGGGCGTACTCAAACCCAGCAACTGGACGGACTACCCTTATCCGTTCATCTACGGCCAGCCGGGAACAGACGACTTCCCCATTGCGGCCTGGCGCGAGATTTCACGGCGACGACTGGAAGGCAAACGAGATCGCGACTGGCTGCGCGACCGTATTGACCAGGATGATGCATTGCTTATCGAGCAGATCCGCAAACGACTGCTACCCAGACGCGGCATCCTGGCCCAGCCGGATGAGATCCTCGTGACCCTGGGATCACAGAATGCGCTTTTCCTGTTGGCACAGCTTCTGTTCAAAGCCGGCACACGGGTCGGCCTGGAGAACCCGGGTTACCGTGAAGCCGTCAACGTCTTCCAGTTCTTCGGCGGCTCGCTCGTCCCCCATAATGTGGATAGCCAGGGTATCGAGCTGACCCGGGCATCGACGCAGTGCGACTACCTCTATGTCATGCCCAGCCATCAGGTTCCAACGGGAATAACCATGAGTCGTGGCCGTCGCGACGCGCTCATGGCCCAAGCCGTTGCCCATGACCAGGTCATTATCGAAGATGACTATGATGCGGAACTGCATAACGATCACGAAGCGCTACCGGCGTTGAAGGCGAGTCGCGCGGGCACCCGTGTCATTTATCTTGGCAGCTTTTCAAAGGTGCTCTCGCCGGGGCTGCGCATGGGCTATCTCGTCGCGGACGCAGAACTGATCGAAGAACTGCGAGCCTTGCGCCGACTGATGTACCGGCACCCGCCGGCGAATCTCCAGCACCAGATGGCCCAATTGATCGCCCAGGGCTATTACGAAACCTACCTGCGCAGCCATGTCGAGGATACAGACCGCCGTCGAGAAACGCTGCTCGCCGCCATCAACACCTACCTTCCGCAAAGTCGCTGCCATAGTGCAGACCGGGCCAGCGCATTCTGGCTGGAAATGCCGGCCGGAACCGATACCCAGCAACTGGCCTGGATGGCCGCCCAGCGCGGCGTCCTCATCGAACCCGGGTTCCAGCATTTCCAGGATACGGCGCCACCCCGTCACTTCTTCCGACTGGGATTCAACGCCATCGAGCGTGGCCATATCGTTCCAGGTATTGAACGCTTGGCCTCAGTGATGCACAGCGCTGACTAGCCAGATGTCACACGGTTGCTGAATAACTGGCCCTAAAAACCGCTTCGCCTTTGCCTCTATAGTCTCCCTGAAACAGACCTCCTGAAACGAGCCCTTCATGCAGGGGCGTCAGGCCCACAACAGGCGGAGCACACGATGCCCATCCCTCCATACTGGCTTTTCGGTGCGGCCATCGCCTTTGTGGCGGGCGCATTGCGCGGCTATACAGGGTTCGGCTTCGCCATGACCATGGCGCTCGGCCTGCTATGGTTCCTCCCGCCAGTGCAGGTCGTACCGACGGTACTGATGCTGGATATCCTGGGGGCCCTCGGCCTGCTGCGACACGCCTGGCAACATGCCGACCATGCGATCCTCCGGCGCCTGCTACCGGCCATGCTGGTCGCCTCCGTCATCGGCGTACTGGTGATGCACGTGCTACCGGACGGGCCCGCTCGTTTGCTGGTCGCCTTCGTTTGCCTGGCGGGCGCGCTGGCCACGCTGATCAAACCTGCCAGATCGCATCAAACGCCTGCCGATAAGCGGGCCCACGATCTGAGGTTTGCCGTACCGGCCGGCGGTGTTTCAGGTCTAGCGATGAGTATGGCGTCCGCAGGAGGGCCTCCGCTGATGGCGTATCTCGCGCAAACGACCCTGGATGCACAGGTAGCCCGCGCCACTGCTATTCTCTTCTTCATTGCTGCGAGCATGGTCGCGCTGACAGGCTATACCGGCGTCGGGGCGTTGTCCGCGAATATTATCGGGCTCGCCCTCTTCCTCTGGCCACTCGCTTTGGGGGGAGCGGCATTGGGCCAATGGTGTTTTCGCCGTTTCCCTCCGGCCTCATTTCGCAAACTCGTATCGCCATTACTCATTGCCATGGCCGCGTGGCTGCTTATGAAGGAGCTGTGGATGCTGGCCGACTAGCCAGACATCTGTTGTGGCCCACCTCGAACCGACTGCATAGAGGAGTCCTGTTATGACCATTGCCTTTATAACCGGCGCAACGTCCGGCTTTGGCCGGGCCACTGCGGAGCGTTTTGCCGAAGCCGGGTGGGCGCTGGTACTGACCGGCCGGCGCCGGGAACGTCTCGACGAACTGGAACGCCGACTGGCCGGCAAGTGCCCGGTGCTGACGCGCGTTCTCGACGTGACGGACGCCCAGGCCGTAACCGAGTGCATCGCGCACTTGCCCGAGGCTTTCCGGGCCGTTAGCGTATTAATCAATAACGCCGGGTTGGCGCTCGGGACGGCGCCCGCCCAGGATAGCGATCCCGAACAGTGGCAACGTATGATCGATACCAACATCAGCGGTCTTACGCGAGTGACCCACGCCCTGCTCCCCACCCTGATCGCCCAGGGCCGCGGTAGCAGCATCATCAACCTCGGCTCCATCGCTGGCCACTGGCCCTATCCCGGCGGGAACGTCTATTGTGGAACGAAAGCCTTCGTCGAACAGTTTTCATATGCCCTGCGTTGCGATCTCAAGGGCACGGGCGTGCGTGTGACCAACCTGGCTCCCGGCCTCTCCGAAAGCGAATTCACCCTGGTGCGCACCGGCGGCGACCGCGCCGCCTACGATCAGCTCTATCAGGGCGCCGACCCCATACAACCCGAAGACATCGCTGAAACGATCTTTTGGGTTGCCAACTTGCCGGCTCACCTGAACGTCAACCAGATGGAGATCATGCCCGTTTCCCAGGCGTGGTCTCCCTTTTCCGTCCATCGCGACAACACCCCCGATTGAGGAGCGGACCGATGAATACGTTCGAACAGGATATCGACACGCTGAGAACCTGGGACCGAACCCACGTATGGCATCACCTGACGACCGGGCAGGCCGCATCGGCCGGCGTTCCCATGTTCGTGCGCGGGGAAGGCCTGACGCTCTGGGACAGCGACGGTAAGGAGTACCTGGATGCCTCCGCCGGGGGCGTGTGGGTGACTAATGTCGGTTACGGCCGCAAGGAAATCGCGGATGCGGTCTACCAGCAGCTCATGGACCTCAACTATTTCGCCGGGTCGATGGCCAGTAAACCGGCGGCCGCCTTTGCGGAAAAACTTCTCGGCAAGATGCCGGGCATGAGCCGCGTGTATTACTCCAGCTCCGGCTCCGAGGCTAACGAGAAAGCGTTCAAGATGGTGCGTCAGATCGCCCACAAATTCCATGATGGTAAGAAACACAAGATTCTCTACCGTGACCGGGATTACCACGGCACCACACTCGCGACGCTAAGCGCCAGCGGTCAGGCAGAGCGCCGCGAACAATTTGGCCCGTTCATGCCCGGGTTCGTGGAGTTTCCCCACTGTTGCGAGTACCGCAGCCAGTTCGGTGATGTCGAGGACTACGGCCTACGGGCTGCCGCAGCGATGGAAGAGGTGATCCTGCAGGAAGGTCCCGATACCGTCGGCGCGGTCATCATCGAACCCATTACCGCGGGTGGAGGCATTATCCCGCCTCCGTCGAGCTACCTGCGGCAGGTTCGCGAGATCTGCGACCGCTACGACCTCCTGCTAATCATGGATGAAGTGGTTTGCGGACTGGGGCGGACAGGGGCCTGGTTTGGCTACCAGCACTACGATGTCGTGCCGGATATCGTCACCATGGCCAAGGGCGTCGCTTCCGGTTATGCCGCGATTTCCTGCACGGTCACCACCGAACGCGTCTACGAGATGTTGCAGGAGGCGGAAGGCGATACGCTCGGCTATTTCCGCGATATCTCTACCTTCGGCGGATGTCTGGCCTCCCAGGCGGCAGCACTCGCCAACCTGAACATCATTGAGCGCGAGGGACTGGTCAAAAACAGCGCCCGTCAGGGTGAACGACTGCTCGCCGGTTTCCGGGAACTCGCTGACCGTTATGCACTGATCGGGGACGTGCGCGGCAAGGGCCTGTTCCTGGGTATCGAACTGGTGACCGATCGCCAGAGCAAACAACCTGTGGACGAAAGGATATCCATGGCTATCGCCGCCAAGTGCAAGGAACACGGGTTATTGATCGGTCGCACCAATCGTAGCCTGACCGGATTCAACAACATCCTGAATTTCAGCCCGGCGCTGACCATTACCGAGCAACAGGTCGACATTGTGATCGAGCGCCTGGACCGGGCGTTCCACGACGTCACCGAGGGTATGTAGAGGGCACCCGCCGGGGGCGTTCAACACATGCGATTGTAACGGGGCACGGAAGCTGGGTCGACGATCAGATCCAGCCTCCGTGCGCGATGTTCAGGTCTCGGTCTGACCTGCTGCGAGCGCCGCGTCGATCAGGTCCTTTCCGATCTCGTCCTCGTAGGCTTCCCACACCGGTTTCATTGCATCCTGCCAGACCCTCAGCTCACTCGGGGTGGGCTTGAACAGTTCGATGTCCCTCATGCGGCGGATCTCGTCACGGTCGTTCATGGCTTTCGCCTTTGACACGGAGTTGCCGTACTCCAGCGCCATTTGCAGTGCGTATTCGAAATGCCTGAGGTCCTCTTCGCTGAGGTTACCCCAGAAACGGGCGTTGGTGATCACCATATAGTCGAGGACGCCATGGTTGGACTCCATGATGTAGGGCTGGTGCTCATAGAACTTCTGCGAGTAGATGTTGGACCAGGTGTTCTCCTGCCCCTGGATCAGGCCGGTGGCAAGCCCTTGGTAGACGTCCGCAAATGCCATCGGCAGGGGGATGGCATCGATGGTACGGAACTGCTGCTCGAGCACGTCCGAGTCCATGATACGGAAGCTCAGGCCGGCAAGGTCTGCCGGCTCGTGAAAGGGTTTGTTGGCGGTCAGCTGCTTCATGCCGTTGTAGAGGTAGCCGATGCCACGGATACCTTTTGCATCCATGCTCGTCAGAAGCGATTGACCGGCAGAACCCTGTTGGAAGCGCTCAATAGCCTCGTGATCCGGGAACAGGAACGGCAGGTCGTAGATCTTCAGCTTGTCCGTATAACCCTGAAACTTGGATACCGAAGGAACGGCAAAATGGATCTTACCGCGGGCAACCGCATCAATAGCGTCATCATCGTCCATCATCTCGGCATTCGGCCGAATCACGATCGTGTATTTATCGCCGAGAGTGCGTTCGACCAGGGTTTTGAACATGGTCGCCATCTTGCCCTTGGGCGTGTCGGGGCTAACCACATGGGAAAAGACCAGGGGTTCAGGACTGGCCGAAACAGCCACGGGCAATACACCTACGAAAATGGATAGGAAGATCGTCTTGAACTGCAGTTTCATCCACGTGCTCCTTGAGGCTTGCTGTCACTGGACGGCGGACAGCAAAGGAGCGGGTTTGCAAGACAAAGGCCAACGTTGCCAAGCCGCCTTAAAACCGGGGTACATAAGACTGCGGGAAAAGCCAACTTACCCAAACAATGCGCTAAGTAACAGAAAATACGGAACTTTACAGGCCAAGGGGTAGATTTCCACCCATCCACGCCATTATCAGTATCGACTTTCACCCATCACACACAAAACACGGAGCCCGCGCCTGGCGTGGCGCAACAGCATCCTTTCGGCCAGCGAAGGCCAGCGCCCGGCTTTGGTAGGCGGCAATCCACCCACCACTTGGCCTGTCCTGCCATGGCATGCGCACGGTTCGTCATGCTCAAAATTATCGATGGCTGAGTCATCAGTCTCGCCCTGAGCTTCCGGCATGTTCCGCATCAGGTCATTTCGGAGTAGCCTATAATCAAACGCTGGCGTCCCAGAACCGGTTGTGTGTGGTCGTTTTGCCTGTCAGCAGATCAAGGACGTAAACCACACAACCCGGCCAGAGGGATCCAGCCCCATGACGACCGATCGCTTGTCTCCCGTGTTCGCTTCCAGACCGGTGCTGACCGCTAGAAGCCTTATCCGCACACTCTTGGCCGCTGTAGTCATCACCAGCCTGTCGACAGCTTGCACAACACAGCAACCCGAAGAACCGCCAAAACCCTTGAGGGCGGACGTCTCGGAAGCGGAATCCACCATGGAAGGCGTTCCCGGCGGTGTGGTTATCCGCACCGCCCGTATTGACGCCACAGTCAAGAGCATCGACTACGACACCCGCTCGGTTACGCTCGAAGACGACGAAGGCGGGGAAGTCGCCATCAATGTCGGCCCCGAAGCCATCAACTTCGATGAAATCGACCGTGGGGACCGCGTTACCTTGGTCTACACCGAGGAGACTGTGGTTTATCTTCGCCCGCTCGAAGACCTTCCCGACGACGGGGTCAGCGCGGTTTCGGCACGTGCGATGGAGGGTCAGAAACCCGAGGGCTTTGCCGCCGGAGTCATCGAAATGACTGCGGTGGTGACTGGCGTCGACCTTGAGAGTCACACGGCTATCCTGCTCTTCCCGGACGGCACCAGCCGGGAAGTCCCGGTGCGTGACGATGTCGAATTAAACCAGGACCAGGTCGGTCAGGAGGTGGTCATCCAGAAAACCGCAGCCATCAGCCTGTCCGTGGAAGGCCCCGATGGGCCAGAGTAATGCAAGTGCAGAGGCGCATCTGTTTAAGGGATATTGGCGATTGAACAGGGGGAAAATGAGGTACGAAGGGAAGACTTTTAGCTTTTACAGACTTTAAAGCTGTCAACACCTTGTGAGTGGCCAAGGATTTCGAGCGACCAGGACTTGCCAGCTTTCAGAGAGGCTGCGTCTCTTCGGCTCAAGGACCAGCGATGTCTCTCTATATAAAAAAGATCGAGATATAAGAATAGGATCGAGCGATAACCGCATGATCGACAGGAGGCGTTGTGGAATTCCAGAAGCTCAGGGCATTCGTCCACGAGAGGATGCTTTTCAGGCTTACAAGACTGTTTGTTGTCACGGGACTGCTTTTCCCGTTATCGGTTCTGGCAGATCGAGCCCACTCGTGGGATATGTCGGTCCACCTGCTTGGCAACTTCCATGAATCGAGCAAGGGCAAGAACGGTTCACGACTGAACATCGACTCTTCCATCGGCCTGGGTTTCGACGGTGGCTACAACGTCAACGAACACTTGAAGCTGGGCGCCGAGCTCTCGTTCCTGAGTCCGGACTACACCGCGACTATCGGCGTGGATGGCGGCATGCGGCAGAAGATCGATGCCGAAATGGACGTCTTCAACGGTCAACTCTACGGCGCCTGGAACTTCCTGCAGGGGCCGCTGACACCTTACGTTCGGGCCGGTCTGGGCTGGACCTATATCGACTCGAATATCGTCACCAATGATGTGCCAGCCGGCGTGTGCTGGTGGGATCCGTGGTGGGGCTATGTCTGTTCGGAGTTCTACAACACCTACGATGACACACGATTCTCCTACGGCGGCGGCCTGGGCGTGCGCTACGACCTGGATCGCCAGTACTACATCCAGGGCGGCGTCGATCACTATGAAATGACCGGCAGCGGTCTGGGATCCGACCCGGATTTCGGGATCTGGCGGGTCGAGTTTGGCTGGCGCTTTGGCGGACGTTAGCGAGTACCTACAGCTTCGCACCAACCCATTCCCTTCCCGTCCAGACCTATGAGCGATCCCTCTCCTGGGTCAGCGGCCCCGCGACCATGTAGAAATAGTCGTATGCGATGGTGTAATCGCGGGTGGATAGCAGCGAGCCCTCGCCTTCGAGATGCACGCTGTACCGCGGTGAACTCGTACAGGGACATTCCGCGATAAGCTTGAGTACGCCGTAGTCGAGCAATATTTTCGTCATTCCCTTTCCCATAGCCGTGGTCTTCCTTTCCACATCCCATTTGCTGCAGGCCCCATCCGAATTACTGCAGGCGACATGCGAGTTACCGCAGAAACCTTGATGTTGGAAGAAGCGCGCCAGTAAACCCGAAGACGCGCTTCTCCGCATACAACTGTGTTTAGATGCCGGCCCCAACCGGGTCCGTAATTTCCTCAAGTCGTGCCGGCATGCATATGGTCGCTCTGTGTATGCCTGAAGACGTGAACGCATGCGGACTCACCTGACGGCAATGGTGCGCTCCAATTGGGCCATGTCGTTGACCAGCTTCCAGTGACCACCGCCCTGCTCCACCTGGGCCTTCCAGGTCTCCAGGCGGTCGTAATAGGCCGCGGGGTTATTGTTGTCGCTGAGCTGGCGCTTGACGTTGACGGCTACCACTTCCACATCCTTCAGGTTCATGGCCATATCGCGCTTGAGCTGCGGCGGCAAGTCCTCGTGCAGGTCGGAGAGGATGAACAGCTGCTTGTCCCTGGCGTCGATGCCACGCAGGTAGTCGGTCGCCAACAGCACGCCTCCGGTAATGTCGCTGTGGTAGCTGGGCTGGTGGAACTTCTCGATAAAGGACACCACCTTGGCCTGGAATTCCCGCTTCTGGCGATTCGCCACGCTGGAGCGATAGTCGAAGGTTTCCTGCGCGATCACATTGCGCTCGGTGAAGCTGCTGTTGTCGATAAAGGCGATCGCCAGGGAGTCGCCACTATCCAACTGGGTCAGCAGGTAGTGGCTCAGGCGCTGGGCCTTCTCCAACTCCGGCGCGTAGTCCCGGGAGATATCGATCAGCACGAAGGCGGCCCGGCTGTGGTCGGCGGCCTGCCCGCAACCGACCAGGGAAAGGCTCAACATCAGCACCGACACCAGGCGCATTGCAACGGTACACTTTTTGGCACTCATGGCTCAGGCCTCCCCGGGGTTCAGTGTCAGGTCATCCGCAAACGTATCCTCATCCGCTTTTTTACTGCGGCGGGTCTTGCGCGGCGTTTTTGTGGTTCGGGTTTCAAGCGTCCCATCTCCATAATCCGGACTTTCGGCACTCACCTTTGACTGGGCCTCTGTGGCACGGACGTTTGTGGTGGGGGAGTCCCGGCGAGCCATGACCAAGCGTTCGATACTCAGCGGCACCATGATGAACACGTCGTACAGGTTGACCAGGACCTTGCTCAGGTGATTGGTGACACCGCCGATCATCCGCAGGGCCACGCGCAGCGTACGCAGCACGCCCAGCGCCAGCAGACCGGATACAGTGCGCAGCGAGTGCACGAACGACTCCAGCGGGATGCCGACGAAGGCCAACGCGAACGGCAGGATGAAGCCCAGCAGCATCTGCCCGATGGAAGGCACCCAACGGAATTTCGGCTCACCGGGCTGTGCGCCGGCCAGGGTCTGCTGCAACGCTTCGGCATCCAGAGCCAGCAGGTCGCGCATGTAGGCCAGGGACGACTCGATACCGGCGAAAATCACCAGGATCGTCAGGGCCACGATGGCCATACGCTTGCGTACCCGGTCGTCCAGGCTCGAAATCACCGGGAACAGCCGCGTGATCTGCAGGCATTCCAGCAGGAACAGCCCCATCGCGATTTCCACCAGGATGATCACCAGCGCGGCCACATCCGAGGTGCGCACCGAACCGATGTAGCTGGCACCGCCCACCATCTCCGCCATCGGCATGGAGATCAGGTGGAAGTTGATGATGCCACCGAAAACGGCAATGGCGAGCACCAGGCTGGCGATAAAGAACTGGGTCAGCGATGACGAGGTCAGCGCGTTGACAGCCTTGTCTTCGGCCTTGCGGATGCTCTCGTAGTCGGCCATCTGGTTGTCGATCTTGCGCGCCCGGTCTTCCAGCCCGGTGATCGTCTGGCTGACGCTCTTCATGGTGTTGGTCAGCGTGCGCCAATCCGGCTGCATCCCCTTGAGGATACCGTGGCGTTCGTTGGTGCTCTCCTGGTAGGCCCTGAGGGTCTGCTCGTGGGAATCCTCCACCACTTCGCAGATGTTCTCGAGGATGCTGGCCACCGCAGGATCACCCGAACGCGGCAGGGTGGACAGGGTATCGAGCACGTCCTGCCACGCCGGCGGCATAGGGGCGTTGTCGATAGCGTCGTGGTAGTCCTGCTGGATCTTTTCCAGCGTGTCGGTAAGTCGGCGATGCAGTACCGGGTACTGGCTCAGGTCGCGCTCGACGATGGCGTTGACGCGATTGAACTCGCGCTCGATGGTTTTCTCGGCGGCTTCCCTGCCGGCGGCCAGCAGTACATCGTGGTTACGGGCGATGACCCGCGCTTCCAGCCGATGCAGGCTGACACTGGCCAGCCGCAGGCTGGTGTAGACCGCGCGACCGGTGCTGCGCAGCAGTTGGTGGGCATGGGGACGGCCGGCATAGAGCAGCACGATGGCGATAGCCAGCCAGACCGCCAGCGAAAGGGCCGGCGAATCAGACCAGATGGTGAGCATTTCATTGAACATGGGATACACCTCGTTATGTTCTTCCGTGATTGGACGACCCCATGCTCGGAAAGCCCGGTGAAAAATCTGTGAGTAGAAATGGCCGGTTCCAGGATTTTTGTAGCTTTATGTAGCTCTGCGAAGAGCTGCCGCGTCCGGCTTGGTATGCTCGCTGTAGTTTTCAGGTGACAGTCCTTGCAAAAAAAGCGGAATAAGAGAGAGGAGCCTCGACAGGGAACGACGAGGGCAGCGCATGGCCACCATCCTATGGGTTGAAGACCAGTCTCACTGGATCGAGAAGTTCAAGCCGGTACTGGAAGCCACCGAGTTCGACGAGCGTCCGACGCAGGTGCAGGTATTCCAGTTCGCCGAAGCGGCATGCCAGCATATCCGCCTGGCAGATACCCACACGCCTCCCGATATCGCCCTGCTCGATGCCAACATGAACGGCAACGACGCGGCGGGCTTTTCCGTCTCCCGCGCCCTTCAGCGCAAATGGCCGGACCTGCCGGTGATCTACCTGTCCGAACACAGCGGCACGATCATCGAACAGGAAGCCTTTGAAATGACCGGTGCGCAGGATTTCATCGCCAAGCACCAGCGCAATATCGAGTCGGTACTGTGCTGGCGCATCAAGTCGCGCCTGCGCCAGAACAGCCTGAGTCAAAATGGCCAGAGACAAGCCAGCGACGTGCTGCGTAGCGGCGAACTGACCCTGGATACCACCACGTGGGAAGCCTACTGGCAGGGCCGCAAGCTGATGAACCCCAGCAACGCGAGGCGCCCGCTGCCGCCGACCCCGCGCAAGATCCTGCGCTACCTGCTGGAGGCATCGCCCCGGCCACTCAGCACAGCACAGATCGCGGAGAGGCTGGATGCCGACCTGGAGCGCTTCTCCTACGCCAACTACCGCCAGCATATCCGGACCCTACGTCTCTCCATCGAACAGGCCACGGGCGGGGACGGGCAATTCATGACGCTATGCAAACAGGGACAGGGCATCGTCACTTTTGGCGACGAAGGTGCCTATTTTTGGAAGTCGATCGGCTGAAAACCGATCAGCAGTAGACGGATCAGATCATGACAGTCACCGTAACAAAAACCACCGAAACGGCGGTCACCGCAGACCGCGAAGACGCGATGGACTACCCCGAGGACGGTGTGCAGACCATTACCTTCCCCTGGCTGGCCATTATGGGCGGGATGATTGGACTCGCGTTCCTGACCCTTCAGGTCGATCCATTGCTCCAGGGTTTCTACCGGATACCCGAGGAATGGTTCCACCCGGCCATCAATGGCGCTGTTCTGATCTGGGTGGCGGTGCTGGCCTTCATAGATCTGCGCCGTTACCGGCGTCAACTGACCCGTCAGCGCGAGGACGTGCAGCGCCTGCGCAATCGCGTGCGGGAGATTTGGGACAGCAAGAAGCAG
Organism: Marinobacter nanhaiticus D15-8W; assembly: GCF_036511935.1. Lineage (NCBI taxonomy): Bacteria > Pseudomonadati > Pseudomonadota > Gammaproteobacteria > Pseudomonadales > Marinobacteraceae > Marinobacter > Marinobacter nanhaiticus. Next base: position 4,662,460 of record NZ_AP028878.1, read on the forward strand.
CTCCAGCGTAAGGCCCACACCTATTCCGGTCACGCCGATAAACTCAAGCGCTTCATCAGCGACAAACTGCTCGACTACATCGAATACGACGAGAAGTTCCTGCACTTCAAGAGTATCGCCGCGGAAGTGCGCCACAACGGCGTGATCAGCTTCGACAAGGTGCAAACCGCCCTGCAGCAGGCCGAGCGCGCCGCGCAAGCGGAGGAATCGATGCTCGACCGTGAAAGCATGGAAGCCGCCCTCGCGTCCATGCGTTACCTGTGGGACCTGCTCGATCTCTCTACCGCAGACAATCTCGCCCTGCATATCGGCAACCTGCTGTGCGAGTGCGAGGAACACTACTACCAGCAAGTGCTCAGCAACGAAACCAACGGCAACCCCTACGCCGTCGCCTACCCACCCCAGCGGGCCGCCCTGCGGGCACTGGCCCAGGTCTCGCCGGAACCCTTGCCGGCCCTGGAAGAAGAGGGCGACTACCGGCACGCGGACAATCAGTGGTTTGTCGACCTGGACCCGGTGCACGAGTTGCTTGGCAACGAGAATCACCTGGTGCTGCTGCTGGAGAACCTGCTGAAGAATGCGCAGTTCTTCTCCCGCAAACGCGGCTACAGCAGCCCGTTCGCGCCGGTGGCGCTGACGCTCTATGAGCAGCAAGGCCATGCCTGCCTGCGGGTCTATAACCGAGGGCCGCACCTGCGGGACGAGGATCGCCAGAACCTGTTCCAACTCGGGTTTTCCACCCGCCGGGTGCAGGAGCACCATGGCCGCGGCCTGGGCCTGTACTTCGTCAATGAGATCGTGAAGGGCTACGAAGGCCAGATAGCGGTGCGCAATATTTCCACGCCCGAAACCCAGTACACCGTGCGGATTCAACTGGAGAACGGCGAAATCATCACCGAGCGAGTAGATGTCGAACTGCAGGACGACAAGCCCCAATGCCGGCTGCCAGGTGCTGAGTGGGACAGAAGCCTGGAATGGACCTTTGCCGCTCCCCTGGTCAGCCTGGAAGTCACCACCACCGGCGGCGATAGCCGCGAGCGAACCCAGCGGGTGGACGGCATCGAGAGCCGGGGCAAGCAACAGTTCTTCGACCCGGGCCAGCCGGAACGACCGCGCTGGCGCTTCACCTATCAGCCCAAACGGAACGCCTGCAGTCTCAGCTTCGAGCCCCTGGATATCAGCGGCGTCGAGTTCGAGGTCCGACTACCGACTGCGCAGCACCGGCTGGAGAGCAGTGAACTGGACGGCATCGAGGAATTCGACGCCGAGGTCGAACGGCTGGATGCCCATTTCAAGGCCCACGCTCAGGATCTAGGATAGGGACCAGGAATGCGTAGCCCGCCTTAACATGCGAGTGGACACGTTTTAATTCGACGGGCGAGACCAGCCGTTCATATACTGGCTCTCAGCTCACCACGGAAGGCCTACTCCCATGCGCGTCTTCACTAATCCAGTGGGCCCCGGCTCACTCTGGTTCGACAACCTCGCCACCGCCGAGGGGACCCCGGTAGCCTATGATCCCCAGGCAAGGTCATTTCTACCCATGCCGCCCTTCTGCATCAATCGGGAGGTTATTGGCTGCAACTGGATTGCACCGGAACAAGGTGCCTTTTGCCGGTCCTGTGCCATGACGACACTGGCGCCAGACCCCTCCATCGAAAACGCTATACCCAACTGGGCACTAACGGAGGCAGCCAAGCGCTGGGTTCTCGACAATCTCGGTCGCTGGAACTGGTTCCGTCCGGAGGATCCGGGCGTGCGTCCCGTTTTCCGGATGCTGGCCGAAGGCCGTACACCGGTCTATATGGGGCACGCAGACGGAGTAGTCACGATTAGCGTGGCCGAGGCCGATCCCGTCGTACGTACGACCCGGCGCGAAGAACTGCAGGAGCCGTACCGGACCATGATCGGGCACATGCGTCATGAGATCTCACATATGCTCTGGTGGCGGCTAAGTTTGCGTGAGGACTTTCTCGACGCCTTCCGCGCCATGTTCGGCGATGAGCGCGAAGATTACGGCCAGGCCCTTCAGCGGCACTACAACCAGGGGCCCCCAGCGGATTGGATGGATCGTTTCCTGACGACCTACGCTTCCGCACACCCCCACGAGGACTGGGCCGAAACCGCCGCCCATCTATTACATCTGACCGATATCACGGATAGCTTCGTAGGCGCTGGTCTGTCATTGCCGGACTTGCCGGGGCCAAACTGGGATCCGTATTCTGAAACGGACGCAGACCGACTGATTCATATCGCTACAGCAGTAGCCATCGGGGTCAATCACGTCAACCGATCCATGGGGCTTTCCGACCTCTACCCCTTTGTCCTATCGGATGTGGCCCGCCGTAAGCTCGCTTTCGTGCATGACTGGCTACGCCGGGGCGCCCAGGGGCGTTGATGTCGCTGGACGGTATCTACAGGAAACCAGGCGCTTGCGCGGTAGAACGTCGCACCGCGCAGACGCCTAAAGATCAAAATGGGTAGGCATGATGACCATATCCCGGATATTCACGTGCCGGGGCCGGGTCAACATGTAGAGAACAGCATCCGCCACTTCGCTGGCTTCGATCAGACTGCCGGCAGCCTTGGCCTCCGCCAGTTTCTCCGCCGGCCAGTCATCGAGTAACGCGCTGATAACCGGCCCCGGCGATACCGAACCCACACGAATGCCGTGTTTGAACACTTGGCGCCTCACGGTCTGGACGAAACAGTTGATCGCCCACTTGGAGGATGCGTAAACCGGCTCCCAAGGCGTGGGATAGTGCGCCGCCAGGGAGCTGGTGACCATGATGTCACCGGTGCCGCGCTCGATCATGTGCGGCAACACGTCGTGTACGTTCTTCATCACCACGTTGACGTTGAGATTCATCATGCGATCGATGGCACTGGTGTCGGCGTCTACCAGATCCCCACCGATATAAAGCCCCGCGTTAGCATGGAAGATATCCAGCCGGCCTACCGCATCGAGGACCTGAGGCATCAGCGTTGCACACTGCTGGGGGTCGAGCAGATCCACGACCAGTGGAACGACCGCATCGCCATGTTGTTCAGCCAGGGCGGTTAATGCCGCTTCGTCGCGGTCAACCAGCACCACCCGTGCGCCGGCAGCCACCATCGCCTCGGCACTCGCCAACCCGATGCCGGAGGCACTTCCGGTTATGGCGGCAACCTTTCCTTCCAGGCTGTTCTGCATCTCCCTGCTCTCCCTTTTCCTGCTTACCCTTTCCGGTAAATACCGGTCAGCCTTTAACTACTAACTTCAGCCCTTTCCGCCAGCTGATCATTGATCATCTCCAGCATGCTCGGAAACAGCGCCCGGTCAACCTGCGATTCGCTGTCCCACAGCTTCGACTTCAGGAACGCCCGGGAGCAGTGCAGGAAAACTTCCTTCACGGTGATTTCGATGCAGGCCTTCGCCGGGTAGCCCGGCCCGTCCACTTCAGGAAACCGCTCAAGGCGATCGTCGGCAACGGAAATTCGCGCCTTGCCGTTAATCCGCAGGGTTTCGTTGATACCGGGGATCATGAAGATGCAGCCGATATTCCCGGTCTTGAGGATATTCCCCAGACTGTCGAGACGCTTGTTGCCGGCCGCGTCCGGAATAAGGAGGGTGTTGTCGTCCACCACCTGCACAAAGCCGGGCTCCCCGCCACGAGGTGAACAATCCATCGCCTCGCGCTCGTCATAGGTGGCAATAACCAAAAAGGGCGCGTGTTTGATGAAATTGATACTGTGCTTCTCCAGCGCGCCGATCTGCTTCTGCACCGCCTTTTCTTTCGGGAACCCGTAGATCTCCCGCAACTGCTGCTCGGTTTCGATGTACATAGTTTCCTCAGAGGACAGAAGCCCGGGCGGGCCAGAGAAGCGCCTTACCCAATTTGGGCATATTATTACCCAAATTGGGTATTCTAGTTATTCGTCATGGCCAGTTAGATCCAGAACCGCCAGCCTAATCTCCTCAGCTATTCGCAAAAGACTCTCAACCGAGGCTTCGTCCACATCGACAATGCCCTCGTACTCAGCCAGATTTCGTTTGCGATGAGCCTGATCAATAACTCGCCACTTTGCAGGGGCTAATTCGAGCGTGTGCTGTAAACACTGGAACACGAGATAGCGATTATCGGACCGGTAGCCAAGTTGTCGTAGTGCGGCAAGCGACAACGCGTGGGCGGCGTTGTAAGCCAAATCAAACCGGCTCTCGATACTTAACGTTTCCAGCGCCGCATCTTTCAATCTTACGGTCCCTGAACGAATCAATCCGTCTACTTCAGCAGAATCCCTTGGTTCAGTGTGGAGTTTGTGAATTTTGACCAGGTTGTCCAATGCCTGTTTGTTCATCGATGATTCCCTTCAATAAAATGTACTGCCCACCCAATACTTTCCTTAGAAATGGGTTGTCCTCAGCCCGGCGCCTTTCAAATTCGTCGCACTTGTAGAGTGTCGGATTGATCGTGCGCATCAGGCTGGCCTCGACCGGCTCAAGAACGTTGAACACGTCTTCCAGGGTCAAGCTATCCGAGACTATCATCAGGTCGATATCGCTGTCCGCATGATCCGAGTTACGGGCTACAGAACCATAGATCAACGCCAACACCAGTTGATCCTCGATGGGATCCAATGCCCTCTCGACCTGCTGCACCGGACCGAGCGTTTTCGCGACGAGTGAAGCCAACTCCGGATAGACAGGCGCCTTTTGATTGGCGGTATATCTTTTCTGCCGCCGATCCATGGTTACGGCAACCAAACCACTGTCCACCAGACGGCTAATTTCCCGCTGCACTGCACCGGAGCCAGCACCCGCCTGCTCAATAAGCTCCGCTATGGAAAATGTCTCCTCAGGATGCAGGAAGAGTATGCGAAGCACTTTCTGGCGCGTGCCCGCAAATAGAGCGTCAGCCAAACTCGTGCGTTGGGAGAGTTGCGGTGCGTTCATACCAAGGCCATGATTGCTACCCAATTTGGGCAACTTTATACCCAAATTGGGTAAATCGCAAAATCGCCCGACAGCGAACTCACCACTCCTCTTCCTTATCCTTGGCCTCCTGTTCCTTCTTACGCTCACGAATGCGCTTCATCTTGTCTTCGGAGATGGGCATGTCGCGGGCGTTGTCGCGCAGGATCATGAGACCGCCGACCACCAGGACGATAGTGACGATGAGGAATATCCATCCAATGAGAGGCATAACAATGTTCCCTGTTGAGGATGCGTTCTTCCATGATGAACCAGGCCGGCTTTCCTGTCAGTCCTGAGCCAACATCAGTGTCAGACGTTCAGGCGTCGGCCAGCACTTCAGCCAGGTCCTGCGGGATCGGCATGGACGCAAAGGCACTGACGCTGGCACGTCCGGTATTGCCCGGCGGGACCCAAATGCGGGAGAACAGCAGGGCGGCAAAGGCCCGCGTCAGTTGGCCAAGCACTTCCCTGCTATCGTCGGTGCGGAAACCCAGCCAGAGCATACGCAGGTGGGTTGCCGCGTGGGCCAGGGCGAAACGCTGGCTGAGGATGTGGGCACGCTCCAAGTGAGAGAACGCCTGCGGAAAATCCGCCACCGCTTCAGCCTTCCGGGCCAGGGATAGCTCCCGCCGATAGGCCTGCTTCAGCGCCTTACGCATGTTTGCGCTCTCCCTGGAAGCCCGTGTCCTTGGAGCCCGAATCGCAGCAGCTGTCGTCGGGTTTGGCCGTATCGCCACAGCAACCGTCAGTTGCTGTCTTCTCTCCGTCATCACAACAGCCATCGTTAGACTTGGTTTCTGCCGGACCACAACAGGAGTCTGGCACTACATTGACGGCCGAGCCGGCAACCTCCGGCGACATTTGCGCGGCCTCAATCTCCGGATGGCGCCACTGCGCCCAGGCTTCGGTCAGCACCTGCCAGGCGGAGTGCAGGAACAATCCGGCGATTGCCAGGCCCACGATGACGTCCGGCCAGAGCGTACCGGTGACCGCCACGAGCACCGCGGCAACGATGACGCTGGAGTTAGCAACCAGATCATTGCGGGAGCACAACCACGTCGAGCGCATATTCAGGTCATCGCTACGATGGCTGTAGAGAAAGATGAAGCACACCGTATTGGCCGCCAGCGCAATCAGGCCGACCGCCCCCATCCAGTTGGCCTCGGGCACTACGCCCAGCAGGCTCTTGCGCACGGCATCGCCGATAACCACCAAGCCAAACAGCAACATGAACGCGCCCTTCGCCAAGGCGGCGCCGGCCCGGGCGCGGGCACTGCGATGGAGGGTATACAACGTCAGCGCATACACCGACGCATCGCCAAACATATCGAGCGAGTCGCCCAGCAATGCCGTCGAGTTCGCCATCCAGCCGCTGATGAACTCGAACAGGAACATCACGGCATTGATGCCAAGTACGATGTAAAGTACGCGCCCCTGCTTGGCGCGCAATTGAGCCAGTTCGCCAGCTTTGTTTTCGCAGCAGCTATCCAACGGCTGTTCCTCTCAATGGTCTATTTACGGACCATGATCAAGCTTGTAGCTACTACAGGGTCAAGCCATTTGTTGTGCGGAACGGGCGATCGGTTCCCAAGCGGGCACGTAAAACTTTTCGGGTCCGCAACCGTCAAATCCTTGTCCCCGACCTTCGGAACCAAAAGGAGGAAAGTCATGAAACCACTGGCTTCCTATCTGCGACAGAAGCTTAACCTCAAACCGACCCAGAGAATCGTTGAGCTCGAAAAACTCCGCAGCGACAATTGTGCAAGCTGCTTTCAGAAACAGATGTATGAAGTCAGGGAAGCGAACGATGCCGTGGCGGGAATCTACGATACGTGGTTACTGGCGGAAGGCACGGACGTCGTTTTTGGCTATTTCCAATACGCGCCCAATGGGGACCTGCTGGATCGCAGGACGTTCTATATGAGCGATTACGAAATGCAGCCAGCAGTTCCCAACCCCGGCCAGGATAGGCCCCAGGCTGATGCTCCAGTTGGCTAATCTGAGCTATACGTAGCAACTTGCTCTCCCCGAACTCCCACGCTGCCAGGTAAATAGCAGGACGAACCACTGAAAAGAGAAGTGGTGCCGGGAACAGGAGTCGAACCTGCGACCTGAGCATTACGAATGCCCTGCTCTACCTACTGAGCTATCCCGGCACAGATGCTGCCCATAACGAACGGAACAGCCTTTGCGGACTGGAGACGCCAATCAGATTAGTCGATTTTTGCGGCGGTAAAAAGGGCTTGGGAAACAACCTTCTGCTTCGTGATGCTGCGGGCCGTGGTGGCCTGCCAATAGAAGGTTATCGATACTGTAGAAAGGCGGGGAACGCTTGAACCCTGGGCCGGGCGTGTTCAGCCGGTCGCAGGTCGGGGGAGTGGAACTTGCCGTGCGGAGCAGATGGGCTGACGGGGCTTTGAGGCCTCGCCAACCAATCTCCACACGAGGCAATGCTGTACTCATTCAGTCTCTAATCAGTGACTGGGGGACAGCTTGGTCGGCGCTACGCGGAACAGGGCCTTTACTTTAGCGGCGAATGCGGCGCCCAGTTGAGCGACGTATTCTGCGCGTTGTGCACGGGCCAGTTTAAGGTAGTAGTCGATGTCGACGTTGCCGTATGCGTCCAATTTCAGGTTTTGGTCAGTCATGGTGTGTGTCCTCGTCTGGGAAATCTTCATGTCTACGGTGCTAATGTTAGGGACCTAGCGACTGTTGAAAAAGCGATCATTTCTAAGCAGAATGCTGAAAATATTTCATGCTTAGTAGAAACCACTATGCGTCGACTGCCACCACTGAATGCCCTTCGGGTTTTCGAATCATCCGCCAGAAACAGTAGCTTTGCGGCTGCCGCAGAGGAACTTTTCGTGACTGCGTCAGCGGTCAGTCACCAAGTAAAAACGCTTGAGGAATATTTGGGAGTTTCACTGTTCAGCCGCACCAAGCGGAAAGTGGAACTGACCCCGGCCGGCGAGCAATACCTTGCCTCGGTCAAGCACGCACTGGACGAGATCGAGATGGCCACCCAACGCCTGACCGCTAGCCACGAGCCCAATGTGGTGCAGATCAGCGTGGCGCCGAACTTCCTGACCCGTTGGCTGATGCCACGCATGTCGCGCTTCCGCGAGCTCTATCCGGAGATCGAACTGCAGATCAATGCGTCCATGGGCCTGCTGGACTTCAACCGCACCAGTACGGATATGGCGGTCTACTACGGCAATGGCGAGTGGGACGATATCGAGGTGCACTTCCTGCGCAAGGTGATGCTGGTGCCGGTATGCAGCCCGAAGTTGTTCGAGAGCAACCGCCCCCTGGAAAAACCGGAAGACCTGAAACACCACACGCTGATCTACGTCAGCAAACGCAAGTGGGAATGGGAAAACTGGCTACAACAGGCGGGCGTCGAGTTCATCGTGCCCAAGGGCAGCCTGCAGATCTCCAGCGGCCAACTGGCGACGGCGGCCGCGCAAGAGAATCTGGGCGTCGCCCTGGCCGACCGCACCCTAACGTCCCGGGAAATCAACACCGGGCAGCTTATCGTACCGTTCGATATCCGGCTCGATACCCACAAGGCGTTCTACCTCGTCTATCAGAAGCACCGTCCTTTAACGGCTGGAATGAAGGCGTTCAAGGAATGGCTGATGAGCGAGATGCAGGCAACGGACGCCGCCGAGGCGGAAAGTACCGGAATGGAGCGTATCGAGACGGAGAGCACAGGCCAGTAATCCGAGGCACACAACGCCGCCGGCGATCATGTTTTAGACGTTTCGGGCAGGTTTTGTACGGTTAAAAGATGCTCTGGTTATTAGCCGGCCAGAAAGCCGGATCCCCCACCCGGTAAGGCTTTGCGCCACCTATCATGACGTTTCTCACAGAGTTATCCACCGATTGTGTGGACAACGTCTCGCCCTGACCGGTCACGCTTATGCTCGTCGCGATTTGTACTGCAGGCGGTCCAGCGTCACGGCCTTGAAACGCGCCAACAATAGGGCTTCCGCCTCTTCGAGCACATCGTCTATAGCCGTGTTGACGGCTGCCTCGATGGCGCAGTTGGAGTGCTCGTCCGTCAGGCCGATGGTGAAAACAGAACTATCCCCTAGCGCTTTGTGGATATCGTAAAGCGTGATGTCCGCCAGCGGCTTGGCCAGGGACCAACCTCCACCGTGACCCTTTACCGATGTAACGTATCCCTGCTCCCGCAGTAGCGCCATGGTGCGGCGTACGACCACCGGATTGGTGTTGAGCATGCCGGCGATGGTGTCGGAGGTGGCGGGGCCGTCCAGTTGATCCATGTGGATCAGGACGTGAAGGACACGGGATAGGCGACTGTCTTTTCTCATGGGTTCTCTCAGGACGCTTGGGCAAAGTACATCCGTTCATCGGGGCTGCTCTGATGCTATCACGTAACTTTTAATGTTTCATGTGTTGCGCCTGTCACACCTATTAAGTAACAATTGAAGTTACCTAAACGGCAAATGGGGGGCATGAACATGGGCGCGGATGTAATTATTGTGGGCGGGAGCTTTGCCGGGTTTTCGGCTGCCATGCAGCTGGCGCGAGGCCAACGGGAAGTTATCGTGATCGACGCCGGTGAACCAAGGAACCGGTTCGCCGAGGCCTCCCATGGCTTCTTTTGCCTGGACGGACTATCGCCGGGGGAAATCCGGCGGCGGGCCGCCGAACAACTGGCGAGCTACCCCACGGCTCGGGTTGTGGGCGGTCGAGCGATCAGCGCCGGCCAGGACGGCGATGGTTTCTCCGTTACCCTCGAAACGGGCGAGGCCTACACCGCTACAAAGCTGATATTGGCTACGGGCCTGCGCGATGAGTTGCCGAAAATCCCCGGCGTGAACGAGCGCTGGGGCAAGACGGTGATCCACTGCCCCTACTGCCATGGCTTCGAGCTGCGTAACCGCAAACTGGGCGTCATGGCCACCGGCCCGCTTTCGACGCACCAGGCCGCGATTATTCCGGACTGGGGTCCGACCACGTACTTCACCCAGGGTGAATTCATGCCTGATGAGGAGCAGGTTGCCCTGCTTGTCCAGCGCGGTGTCGCTGTCGAAAATTCCGCGATCGTCGAGATCCTCGGCGAGGCGTCGTCGATTACAGGCGTGCGGTTGGCCGATGGCCGCATCGTCGAATTGGAAGGTCTCTACATCGGCCCCAAAGCCCGTATGGCCAGCATGTTGGCGGAGCAGCTGGGTTGTGAACTCGAAGAAGGACCGATGGGACCGGCGGTGAAAGTGGATGACTTCAAGCGCACCAGCGTAACCGGTATTTTCGCGGCCGGGGATATCTCCAACAAGATGCACAATGCGACCTTTGCTTCTGCCTCCGGCGTAATGGCTGGCGTGGCGGCCCATCGTGCGCTCATGTTTGGTGAATAACCGACGGTTGGAGGATAGCTCGTGGTCGGTGGATAGTCGTCTAAAACGGCCGTTGGCGACCCATCGCCAACGGCACCGACTACCGCTTGACAAACCCCGATTGCGCAGGCTTCGACCAGAGCAAATTTCGCACTGGTTATTTGCAACGCACTTTCCCGGAACGCCCGTCTCAAGCGGCTTTCACCCACCTATCATTGGGTTGCTCACAAAGTTATCCACTGGATTTGTGGACAAGGTATTTGTCGGCTAGACGCTGCTCGCCCATACTTTTCCCCGCACCTCTCATTAGGTACCGACATGGACCAGCGCGACACCCTCGAGAACATCCCTGACGTACGCGACGGACTGACCCGCACCGAGCGGATCATCCTGCACGTGCTCAACGAGACCCAGAAGGAATTGAATGGCCGGTCGGTGCCGACTGTCATGCTCTATGGGCGCGTAGTGGAGTACGTGAACCTGACCGAGGCCGAGCTGCATGTCTATCTCGATCGCCTGGGTGTGAGGACCGGTTAGATCGTACTCTGCGAGTACGTATTAACCGCAATCCAAACCCCAGCCCCGCAGCGATTATGAATACTTTTTAACCTTTTGTGATAAAGTCTGGCGCGTCCAAGGAATGTGGTGGCTGGGGGCCGCTTCCCGCCTGTCCGGCATTGCGCTAACCCCCGCCCAGACGACAGCAGTCGGGGTTCGAGTTCAGGGGGAACAGCAATGCGGCGATGGCTTCTTATTGGCCTCTGCCTCTATCTGGCCAGCGTTTGCAGCCTGGCTCAATCCATACCGGTGCAGGAGGTGTCCGCGCTTCACTCGGCCGGTAAGATCCCTCTCAATACTCACCTGCAGTTCACCCGGTTGCCCGCAGGAACGCCCCTTGCCGATGTCATCAACCTCGGTGACGATGCCTGGACGCCTACCCACGGCAACCGTAACTATGGCTACCAGCCTGACGCCTTCTGGTTCCGCATCCGCCTGTCTGGCATTGAACCGATCGGTGACAGTGCGCTGCTTCGACTGAACCTGCCCCACCACGACCGGATTCGCCTGGCCTGGGTTGCAGATGACAGCGTCCTGAGGCAAACAGCCGTGGGTGACGCGCGGCGCTTCGCGGATCGCCCCCTGCCCGAAACCGTCTTCCTGTTCCCGCTGGACTCCCTCGGCGTCGACACCGTCGATCTCTACATCGGCATCGAGACCACGGGTGCCATCATCATTCCACTGGACCTGCTGACAAGAGAGGCCTTCGACCGGGAAGACAAGCACGAGATGATGGCCTCGGCGGCCTTCTTTGGCGTGATGGCGGTGATGTTCCTGTACAACCTGATCATCTACCTGGTGGTGCGCGACCGCGCCTATCTCTACTACCTCGCCTACCTGGTGAGCGTGGTCTTCATGCTGTCGGTTATGAAGGGTATGGCCTTCCGCTTTCTCTGGCCCGAGATCCCGTCGCTTAACGCCTATTCGGTCATTTTTGCGACCGGGCTGATGCCGATGGCGGCGGTGCTTTTCGCCCGCCGCTTCCTGGATCTGCCCAAAGCAGGCTCAACCTTCGACAATCGCGTGGTCAACGGGTTGATAGTGGTCTATCCACTGATCATGCTTGCCGGCCTTTTTCTGCCCTATGCACTGGTCGTCCACACCGGACTCTTTTTCTCCGGCGTGGCGGTATTACTAGGCTTCCACCTGGGGATCAAATACTCGCTCAAGGGCATTAGGGCGGCGCGTATCTTTGCGGCCGCCTGGTTCGTGTACCTGCTCTTCCTTGGCCTGTTCATTCTTGAGTCGGCAGGTTTTGTACAACCGAGCTTGCTGACACGTCATGCGGTCGAAATTGGTTCGTGCCTGGAAGTCGTGCTGCTCTCGCTGGGTTTCGCCGATCGTCTCAACCAGGAAAAACGCCAACGTCTGCGCGCCCAAAGCCAAATGCTGCTGGCACAACAACGACTGAACGAGGAATTGGAATCCATGGTCCAGGCCCGGACCGAAGAACTGGAAGATGCCAACCAGAAGCTAAAGCGGCTAAGCATCTCGGACGGTCTCACCGGCGTCTATAACCGCCGTTATTTCGACGAGCAATTCACCCTTGAGTGTCAGCGCGCCGTACGCAACGGGGGTTCGCTATGCCTGCTGCTGATTGACGCTGATCATTTCAAGGCTGTAAACGACACCTACGGCCACGGCTTCGGCGACGAGTGCCTAAAGGCAGTTGCCAGAACCCTGGGCCAATGTGCCAACAGGCCAACCGACGTGGTCGCGCGCTACGGCGGGGAAGAATTCGTCGTCCTGCTGCCCGAAGTCGACTTGAAAGGCGGACTCAATGTGGCCGAGAACATTCGCAGCCAGGTTGAGAATCTATCACTACGCTACGACGATCAGGCCGTCAGTATTACCGTCAGCGTTGGCCTCGTCGCCCATTCACCGCGGCATTCTCACATCGAGCAGAATCTGCTGGAGATCGCTGATGCGAACCTGTACGCGGCGAAAGCAGCTGGGCGAAACTGCGTGCAGGCTTCCAGTGCTGACACCAGTGAACTGACGATGGCGCTCTCGACGAAATCGTAACGGACGGCGTTCCCGGTAGGACCGCCATTCTGGTCCCGAACGTGCAATAAGCCAAAAACTTGATCTCGCCCCCTGAGATCTCGGACTTCGACACGCTATGCTTTCATTGCGGCCTCAAGGATGCTGGAAAGCCATGGAATTCGACAATCAAAACGAACCCGCGTTACGGCCCCGACCATTACGCTATCTCAGTATCTATCTGACTGGTCTCGTTCGGGAGCGCCTTTGGCTGAAGGTACTGATTGGCATGTTCGCCGGCTTGGTGACCGGCGCCTTACTGGGTCCCTCCGTCGGAATCGTCGAACGGGAAACGGGGGTGATGCTGGGTAACTGGCTCGCTTTTCCCGGCAAGCTTTTCCTGGCCACGATCCAGATGATAGTCATCCCCCTGGTTGTTGCGTCAGTCGTGCGCGGTCTCGCCGCCAGCGAGAATCTCGAGCAGCTACGGACACTGGGGCTCCGGGTTACTGCTTTTTTCGTAGTAACGACGGCTATTGCAGCATCCATTGGCTTATGGATCGGAGGCGTCATCAAACCTGGCCAGATGATGGCTGGACTCATCGATATCGGCGAACAAAGCCAGCCCGCTCCGGACACCACATCCCTGCCCGGCATGAGCGAGCTTCCCCAGGCTCTGCTTGGTCTGCTGCCGGGCAACCCGCTTGGCGCCATGGTGCAGGGCCAGATGCTGCAGGTGGTCATTTTCTCAATCATTATCGGCATCGCGCTGGTGACGATGGCGCCTACCCAGGCCCGCCCGATGCTCGACCTACTGGATTCCCTGCAGCAGATTTGCATGACGGTCGTTAAGTGGGCGATGCGTCTTGCGCCCTATGCGGTGTTTGGGCTCATGGCGCAGCTCACGACGACCGTTGGCTTCAGTGCCCTGGCCGGCATGGCAGCCTATGTCATAACCGTCCTGCTTGGGCTGGTGATGATGCTGGGGATCTATCTTTTCATGCTGAGCCTCGTGGGCGGCCTGCGACCCTGGCCGTTTCTGAAAAAGGTGCGCGATGTTCTGCTTCTGGCGTTTTCCACCTCAAGCTCAGCGGCAGTTATGCCGCTGTCGATTCGCACGGCGGAAACCAAGCTGGATGTCCGGCCCTCGATATCCCAGTTCGTAATTCCGCTTGGGGCGACCATCAACATGAATGGCACCGCACTCTACCAGGCTGTCGCAACTGCGTTCCTTGCGCAGGTTTATGGAGTGGAGCTCGGATTTGCCAGCATGGCTCTGGTGGTTGCGATGGCTGTTGGCTCCTCCATAGGTTCGCCGGCAACACCGGGCGTGGGCATCGTAATACTCGCAATGGTCCTTGAGAGCGTAGGTATTCCCGCCGGCGGCATTGCCCTGATTATGGGAGTGGATCGCATACTCGATATGTCACGCACGGCTATCAATGTTACCGGTGACCTGGTGACCTGTCGTCTGATGGAGATCTGGTCCGGCGAGGCGCCGAAAAGCGCCGTCGAAACCGCGTAACATTATCCGGCTGGGCCAATGATCGTCGTCAGCACAGGTGCAGTCTGTACGGTGTGCGCATCGCTGCTGCGAAACCGCCATTCGAAGCATAGCCCCCAGGCGCGGGAAAGTGCTCAGGATTTACCCTAGCCGCCACTCGTGCAAACACGCTTTTACCCAGGGGGACCGGGGTGGTGCGAGGATGTCTTATGAGCAGTTTGATGGCCCTGATCAAATATACGGGCACGTTGACTGGTGAATTGAGAAACAAGCTGCACCGACCTATAAAATCGACAATAATTCGGATCAGTCGCCCACGTTCGGCCTGGGCTCGAATTTCACCACGGCATCAGTAGGTTTCCATGCTTAAACGCCTGGTTCTTGGCTTCTTTGGGGTAATGTTAGTCGGTGCCGGCATAGGTCTGTTTGTCGCTGAACGGTACCTGGCAACGCCGACATTTACCGTCATCAACCAATCTGACGCGACAATAGAAGCCAGCGCATCCTGGCGGGAAAACACCAAGGTTCTTGGCCGCCTCCCCCCAGGCGAAGACCTGACTTTCAGGGTAAACGATGAGGCGGGTATGCGATTTTCTGCGGTGTATCCGGATGGGCGAATCATCAGCAGTAGTCACGCAACGTACTTCACCAATGGCATGACGGTGACCGCTACCTTTACAGGTAGCAACGTACAAGTCAGCGCTGAGCTGTGATTCGGACTTCATGCATTACAACGATTATCACTCTATGAACTCGACCGCCTGGATATTGTGATATTGATGCCAGGCGGCACCAGAAAAAAAGCGGCGTGGTCTTTCCTGCCGCTCGACAAGCACCCACAATTATCGCGTTAGAGCCTGCGCCTCATATCTCAGCTAATAGCGGTGTGTAACTCCTTTCGTAGAGCGCATTACCAAACAACTTCAGGATGCTGCTGCGCGCCATACGTGGCATGGAACGCATTTTGTCTCGTGCCTTGCATTGTTTCTGCACCCATTCAACCCGGGGCCTCCGCCTATCGGTATAACTGGCCAGCGCCGCAGCCAAATTCGGTCTGGTAGCGATGCTATCGGCGAGTACGAGCGCATCCTCCATGGCTAACCCTGCGCCTTGCGCCATGCTCGGTGAGCACGCGTGGGCAGCGTCTCCGATGAGTATGACGCGGCCACAACGCCACTGCGGCATGGATATCTCTTCGATACGGCCGAAATGAATCTGTGTCTCAGCGGATAGATTCTCAACGAGCGGCGATAAAGGATCAGAGAATTCACCGAATAGCGAACCCATCTGCATACTTCCATTCGCCGCCTCATGGTGGTTCAGAGCCCGGTCGGCATAGACGTACGTTTCGGTATCGCTGACAGGAATCGCCAGCAACGTACGTCCGTTCCCCAGCATGACGGTCCATCCCTCTATTCCGGGTAGGGTCGGCGCAATAAAACGCCAACACACATTACCGACGTATGCCGGCGCCACCTCAGGAAATACCATTTGTCTCACAGCGGAGTTGATACCATCGGCTCCCACAACCAGGTCGTATATACCTGACCTTCCATCAGAGAAATCAACTTCGCATCGCTTTTGAAACTGCCTGATCGCCTGCACCTCTGTCAGGAATTTCGGCGATGTGTGACGGACCGCGCCGAGCAGGATTTTATATAGCGCGCGGCGCGGAAGTGACAGGCAAGGGCCACACGGCCCCCAGAACGGCTCGGTGTGGGTGATAGAGAGCTGTTTGCCAGAGCTATCGAGAATTTGCTGGCTCTTTATGGGCACCGCGATATCAAGCGTATCGTCGAGCAAGCCAAGCTGCGCTATCGCCCGCGTGGCGTTACCGGGCAGGAAGAGCCCCGTACCAGACACCGAATGAGCGGAATATTTCTCGACGATATCTGCCTGATACCCCCGTTGCTCCAATGCAATGGCCAGGGAGAGTCCTGCGATACCTCCCCCGACGATGAGAATTTTCATTTTGGCTTCGATCCTGAAGTTGGTTGCTGAAAAAGACTTGAACTGAGGCTTGGCCCCTCCCGGTGTCGCTGTCAGTCGGAACATCATCCTCCGTCCAACTGACAGCACGATTACTCTTCAGGAGGTGAAGAGAATGGCTGGGCAGGCAAAGCAGGAAAGGTCGCTACTGCTGCCTGGTCAGGGAGGCTGGTCTTTGTCTCGCGAGCAACAGGTCTGCTGCACGTTCACCGACGACGACACAGGGCGCCATAAGATTGCCGACGGGGATGCGGGGGAAAACGGAAGCGTCCGCTATGCGCAGGTTCTCGATGCCATAGACCCGCAGCTGACTATCCACCACCGACATGGAATCGCGCCCCATCTTGGCGGTACACGATTGATGCCAAAAAGTGACGGCTGAATTTCTGATAAAGGCGTCCATTGCGCGGGCATCGCGTTTTTGCGGCACAACTTCTCGTTTGATCAACCCGTCGAAGGCCGCATGGTTACCCACCTCGCGACTTAGCTCGACAGTCGCCCTTGCCGCAGCCATATCCTCAGGTGCGCTCAGGAAGTTTGGTTCGATCTTGACGACGTCAAGCGGACCCGGGCCGGATAACCGCAAACGACCACGACTGTATGGACGGGCAAGACCGGCAAACATGGTCCACCCGTGCGCCGGCGGCTCGATACCGACTTCTGCGGGGGAGGGTACTGCGAACTCCAGCTGGCAATGCAAGAGATCCGGCGCGTCCAGACCGCTCCTGCTTTTCCAGTAAAGGGTCGATTCGCAGCCTCCTGCATTGACGCCTTGCGGACTCAGGTATTCCCAGGTGCAGCCGAAGGCTATGTGGTCCTGGTGGTTCTGCCCCACACCCGGGAGGTGCTGGAGCACGTCTATGCCATGAGCCCTGAGCTCGGACTGGGGGCCAATGCCCGACTGCATGAGAACCTTCGGCGTATTGACGGCGCCAAGTGACAGTACGACCTCACAGCGCGCCGTCAGTTTATGCAGTTGGCCGTCGATCATGACCTCTACGCCAGTGGCCTTGGTGCCATTAAAAAGAAGCCTGCTAACGAGTGCGTTGGTCAGTACGGTCAGGTTTTCCTGATGCAGACGTGGATAGACGTAGGACCGATAAACCGATTCCCGTTTACCGTCGCGGATACGCAGATCGGTCAGCGCGACACCACCCGCCCCTTCCATCATTTCGCCATTGGGACTCTCATAATGTGGAATGCCCAGGGCACTGGCCGCAGCGATCGTAGCGCTCGCAAGAGGTTGGGGTGCTGCCGGAGGTGCTACATAGACGGGACCACCGCGCCCCCGACGCCCGCTATCCGGCGCCCCGTACCAATCTTCTATCCGACGATAATAGCCAAGGACAGACTCGTAACCCCAGGCGGGATCGCCGGACTCCGCCGCAAAATGGTTCCAGTCCGTTTTATGCCCGCGAGCCCAGACCATGACATTGATGCTTGAACCACCGCCAAGCGTCTTGCCCATATTCAATGGGAGACGCCGTCCATTGAGGTGCGGGTTAGGCTCACTCTCGAAAGCCCAGTCGCGCTCACTACCCAGATTCAGAGGCCACTGGGCCGGATCCGTGATAGTCGGGTGCGAGTCGTCTCCGCCGGCCTCGATAAGCAATACTTGAGCGCCATGCGCCTCCGCAAGCCGGGCTGCGACCACGCAGCCTGTGGGACCAGCACCGCAGACGATAAAGTCGTAACTGGACCCGAGTTTGCGCGTTTTAGCGCCGCTTGAAACGTTTTGTACCGGTAGGTGAATTGCCTTTCCAGAGAGCGAGTTCATTCGTATGTCTCTACGCAGGTCTAACCTCAAAAAAAGGAGGGCGCTTTTAGCAAAGGCCCTCCCGTTTGGCGATCCCTCGGGGTGGCTGCACTACTCGGCACGAAGCTGTTGAGCAGCCCGATCGATTGCGTCCGCCACGGCCTTCGGCTGAGTCAGGAAGACCACGTGGCTCCCATCCACTTCCTCGATCTCCGCACCGATACGCTTGGCTGTATGACGAAGCAGTTCCGGATCGATTGCATTGTCCTGCTTGGCGATGACAGCCCAGCTCGGCTTGTCTTTCCATGCCGCGTGGCTCACCGGCAAATCGAAGATCGACATATTGATGGGCACCTGGGAATCGCGCAGGAATGCCGCGTCCGCGTCCGCGGTATCGCCGGCAAACCCGATCTTGAACTTCTCATAATTGACGAACCCGAAACCGTCCTCCTGTGTCTCGATGACGAACTCAGGCGGTGGCGGGATATCGGCAAACTGCGAGCCGGTAGACTCACCGGCGTCAGGCGCCAACGCAGAGACGTAGACCAGGCCCGCGACCTTCGGGTCGGCGCCCGCTTCGGTAATGACGGTTCCACCGTATGAATGACCGACGAGTAGCGTTGGGCCCGCCTGACGATCAAGCACTCTCTTCGTCGCGTCGACATCGTCGGCGAGTGAGGTCAGCGGGTTTTGAACGACGGAGACCTGATACCCACGTCCGGTCAGCTCGTCGTACACCCCGCGCCAGCCTGAACCGTCGGCAAAGGCGCCGTGCACCAACACGACGTTACGTACGGCCTGATCCTCGGAAATCCGATCGGTGGCGTATGCCGAAGCCACGCTCCCCAAACTCGAAGCAGCCATCATCACTACCAAAAGACTTTTTACTTTCATCGTTTCTCCCTCGGTTATATCGCGATAACAGTTATCGCGATAATCAATGCTATGGCCGCCTATCTAGACTTGTCAAGCGATAATTTTTATCGCAATATTAGTTTGCGAAGTATCTATTTAGAGAATGAAGGATCCATCGTGCCCAAGAAGACCGATAACGCCCCGCCGCCATTAGGCGATCAACTTTGCTATTCGATCTATTCAGCAAACATGGCGATTCAACGAATCTACAAGCCACTGCTTGATGAGCTGGGTGTCACCTATCCGCAGTACCTGGTCCTCAATGTGCTATGGCAGGAGGACGGCCAAACAGTGAGCGGGATCGCCGAGAAGCTGGCGCTCGAGTCCAGCACGCTTACCCCGCTGTTAAAGCGGCTCGAAACAGCCGGACATCTGCGACGGAAACGCAATCCTCTCAATGAGCGACAAGTCGTTGTTGCCCTGACAGACCAGGGCCGGGAACTCCGTTCCATGGCAGGGTGTCTCGGCGATAAGCTACTTGAAGCCTCAGGGAAGTCACCGGCCGACCTGGCCGAGCTGAACAGGCGCATTCGGGAGCTTCGTGATGCGATGTACTCCGATGCAGGCGAATGGCCCCTTCCTGCTTGATGAAGCAGGGAAGAACATTGAACGTTGAGTAGCGCTCGGTTCATTTCAGGTCGCCCCATTCTCAGGTTTCATGTGGCTGAATCAGCTGACGGGAACTGTGCCACCGTCAATCAGATATTCAGCGCCCGTGATGGATGCTGCCTTGGGCGATGCCAGAAAGGCGACCAGGTTGGCGACTTCGACCGGCTTGGACGGGCGCCCGATGGGAATACCGCCGAGCGAGTCCATAATGATCTGTTTCCCACCTTCATAGTCAGTACCTGCCTGTTCGGCTATCCGGTCGGCGAGAGCAACGGCAGACTCCGTTTCGGTCCAACCCGGCGACACCCGTATGACCCGGATGCCTTTGGGAGCAACCTCCTTGGAAAGGCTCTTGCTGTAGGTCGAGAGTGCCGCTTTGGCCGCCGCATAAGCTGTCGTTGACTCGGGCAAAGGAAGTCGATTCTGAATCGAGGTAATGTGGATGACGACGCCCGCCCCCTGATCGGCCATTAGCGGAACGAGCGCTCGATCCAAACGAACCGCCGAAAGAAGATTGAGGTCCAACTCACTGCGCCAGACCTCCTCGTCCAGAGCACTAAAACCGCCGCTTGGCGCCGTCGATCCTCCGAGAGCGTGAATGAGGATGTCGAGCCCCTGGAAGCGGTCCCGTACCGCATGCACCAGCGCCTCGCAGCCTTCTGCCGTTGACAGGTCAGCGGTTACGAACCTGTCTTCGGGCTCTTGATCCGGCCGGGAGCGAGCCGTCGTCATCACATCAGCGCCAAGTTCACGGAAAAGTTTCACAATGGCAGCGCCAATGCCTTTGGTTCCGGCAGTCACCAGAACCCGTCGGCCTTCCAGTTCAAGGTCCATACCTATCCCCTGATTGTCAGTGATTGGATTCTGTCGTCGAGAAGTTCGAAACTGTTTTCGAGGTACGCCGGACTTCCAGGGAAGTTGCCTGTCGCTTTAAAGACGACCTTAACGGACGCCCCATCTTTGGAGAGACTGACAGGGTCAATGCTGTATTCGTACTTCTTTTTGGCTTCCTCCAACCAGCCTTGAATAGCGGATAGCCCGCTGTACTGGCGGCCTTCGTCGCGCACCACGGCACTCTGGGTAAAGCACTGATGCAAAAGCGAATAGTCTTCACTATTACTGATGACGCGATAATTCTCGATGGGTTCAGGTAGCTGTATCGTCATGGCTCATTCCTCCGCTCATGTTGCCTGAGAGAAATATTCTGCCTATCCTCACTTTTTGACAAGAACGCACGAAAAAGTAAGGTACTTACTTATGGGAAAGATTTACACGCCGGCGACCGCAGCGGTTGGCGTCCAGGAAGTCCTTGGTTTGCTGGAAGGGCGCTGGAAACTTGTCATTCTGTTCCATCTGTTTGATGGAAAGATCCAGCGTTTCTCTGATTTTGAAAAGCTGATCCCTGGAATTTCCCAGAAAATGCTGGCTCAACAGCTACGGAAACTCGAGTCCGACGGCATTGTTTCAAGGAAGGTGTACCCGCAGGTGCCGCCCAAAGTGGAGTATCGTCTTACGGAGTGGGGGCAGGCACTATGCCCAGCGCTGGACTCGCTCCTTAAGTGGGCGGAACGGCGGGAAGAGCTCATGAACGTTGCCAAGTGACGTCAGTCAGCCACGCTAATGGGGTCGAAATCTTATAGTTCCTTGCCGGACATCCTCGTTGTTTTGTGGGACGGAGGACCGGTTCCGCCGGTGCGCTGGTACACGGCCAAGCTTGGCCAGTGTCATTAATGAAACAAAAGACAATTTAACAATTCCCCTACATATTCCTTTCCAACAACGCGTTAGCTTATTCCTAACAATAGTCCTGACCTTCCTCAGGTATAACAGGCGGGGTGGCAGGGTCATAACCCGTGCTTCCTTCACTGCCACCCAGATACCTCTCTTCACATGACAGCCATCGTTCTCGGCGTGACCGGGAACGTCCCTTATCTGTTCGCCGGACGGCCATTCCGGACGGCTTTATCGAGGAAGCGAACGTTGATCTTCGACAAGATGACCCTGAAAACCCAATTCGTTGCCGTTGTCGCACTGCCCTGCCTGGTACTGCTGCTTGTCAGTTGGGCGGGACTGAGCGGTTTGTCCGGCATGCAGGACCAGACCGAGCGCCTGGCAGAGAATACCAGCGCCCCGCTGCGGGCCCTGGCCGAAGTAAACTCCCGTATTCCACGCATGCGGGTGGGTATCGATATGATCCTGCTGCAGGCCGTACCTCAGCTGCAGGACAAGAAAGGCGTAACCACGCGCATAAAGGAAACCCGCTCCGAGGATATTCCGGAAATGGATGCGGCGTTGCAGGACGCGCTTGACGCCCAGGTCAATCCGGAGATCCGTGCCCAGATGCAGGATCTGATCGACACCTTTGCCGAGGTGAAGCGCACGCAGTTGCAGCCGATGCTGAAGGCTATGGAGAGCGACGACATGGATACGGCCTATCGCATCTACCAGAACGAATACGCCGCCAGCTACGGCGAGATGCGCAAGTCCGTTAATGTGTTGCTCGACCGTTTGCTGGCCCAGGGCATAGCCAGCCACGAAGCCAGCAAGGTGAACTACCAGAGCAGCCGCAGTGAGATGATTGTCCTGATCGTGATTGCCCTGGCTGCGTCGGTTATCCTGGCGCTTCTATTCCTGCGCCGGCTCAGTCGCCGGGTGGACCGGCTCCAGCGACATATCAGCACTGCCAGCGATACTCTCGACCTCGGCGCATCGCTTGAAATGAGCGGTCGCGACGAACTCAGCGACATCGCCACCAACTTCAACCAGTTTGTGGGCAAGATTCGCTCGGCGATCGAAGCTGTGGCCGAGAACTCACGCCAATTGGCCGCGACCGCCAACGCTGTCGCCAGCAAGGCCGAGTCCACCCACCGCAACTGTATCCACGAGCAGGACCGCTCCACACAGATCGCTACAGCGATCAATGAGATGGGATCGACCGTGGAAAGCATTGCCGGTAATGCCTCCGAGGCGGCTGTCGCCGCCAAGGAAGCTGATGCCCAGTCGCACCAGGGCGCAGAACTGGTCGATCGTGCCCGCCAGGGTGTCGCCACCCTGTCGCAGGAAATCGACAAGGTCAGCCATGACGTCACGTCCCTGGCGGAGCAGACGAACTCCATCGGTAGCATCCTCGATACCATTCGCGGCATTTCCGAGCAGACCAACCTGCTGGCACTCAACGCGGCTATCGAGGCCGCCCGTGCTGGGGAGCAGGGTCGCGGCTTTGCAGTGGTGGCGGACGAAGTTCGTAACCTGGCCAGCCGTTCAGCAAGCTCGACCGATGAGATCCAGAAGATGATCGATACGCTCCAGGAGCAGTCGGCACGGACGGTATCCGCAATTCAGCAGGGCCAGGAACAGAGTAAGGCAGTGGTCAGTCAGACCGACGAAGCCAACCGGGCCCTGCAGCAGATTACATCGCATATCGGGCAGATCAGCGATATGAACGTGCAGGTGGCCACGGCGACGGAAGAACAGTCTGCGGTAGTGGGCGAGATCAACCAGAACATCCACGACATCAACCAGCTCACCGTGGAAACGGCAGAGATCGCAGATCAGCTTACCGAATCCAGCGGGCAGCTGCAGCAGCTGTCGCAGACTCTGGATCGGCTGGTAACGCAGTTCAAGCTGGGCTGATTCCCCATCCACCCAGACGGATTGCACAAAAAAAGCCGGAGGTGATCCTCCGGCTTTTTCGATTCAGCTTGAAGCGTCGCCCTTCTGGACAAAGCGGAAGCCTCAAGCCCTATCGTGAGTCTCAGCTGACCTTACGACGACGCATCAACCCGAACGCAGCAACGCCCAACGCCATCAGACCAAACGTACCCGGCTCTGGAACGCTTTGCGTTGGCGGCACCGGCTCTAGATTGGCGTCAAACCAGAGGTAGGTTTCTTCCAGCGCGTTGTTCAACTCAGTGAACAGCGAACCTTCAATCACCTGACCGTTACCTTGGCCGTCCCCAAACCCTGCGGCGGCCATAGTCGTCATCTCGGTTTCTTCCCACCCCATCATCTGATAGAAGAAGCCAATACTGCCCTCGCCCGTCGGGACGCCATAGTCGTCGCCGCGCAGTACGAGCTGGAAGCTGTTTGTGGGGTCCGCTTGATTGTCGTACCAGCCCACCTGATCCCAGGTCACAACCAGCTGGCTGTCGCTCAAGTTGTAATGAACGACACCTTCAGAGGAGCGGGTATCCACGTCACCAAAGAACGGCGAGATAACCGGCGCAACCGCGCCAGTAGGGCCCTCGGGCTCGTACTCGGAAATCCCTGCACCAAAACTGACGTTGCCGTTATTGTTGATATACAGGCTGGAGTAAGTTGTCCCAAAGAAAGTGACATCGAAACCAAGATCCAGGGCCATGAAACCATCGTCGTTTCGACCATCGGCGGCGCCTACATTTGCCCCGTTTCCGCCGCCAGTTGTGACGATATTGGGTCCAAGATCGTTCGTGTAATAGCCACCCGCCGTGTATACCCCTGGCGAACTGTTCAGTGCCGATTGAGGAATCGTCACCAGTGCCCCGTGGGCCGTACCCACACCAGCCAGGATGCTGCCAGCCATGGCGAATCGCGCAAACTTCAGCACAGCGCTTTCCGTGTTCTTCATCTTCTTCTCCCTTACTTGGATATTACGTCTCCGGCCGCCTATCCCGACGAACCGGGGCACGCTACAAGCAAAGGAAGTACCACAACCTCAAATCTTTGATATTTCTAGATTTAAATATGAGCTAAAAAGCGATACGGCAAATAAACCGACGCACACACCGTTCACTTTTGCAACACGTCCTTTGAGCGGGTCACTCCTCGTAAATCATCTTCCGCGTCATTCCACCATCGATCACCACATTCTGCCCGGTCATGAACCCCGCCTCCGGCGAGATCAAATAGGCCACCATTGAAGCAATATCCTCCGGTTGGCCAACGCGTCCTGCGGGGTGCTGGTTGTGATCGGTTTCGGACAGTGGCTCGACTTCGGCTGGGGCATCGACCTGCCAGGCGCGCACGTCTATCCAGCCGGGGCTGATGGCGTTGACCCGGATCTCCGGCCCGAGACTGATAGCGAGCGCGTGGGTTAGCGCCACGATGCCGCCCTTGGTCGCAGCGTAGGCCTCGGTGTTGGGTTCGGACTGGATAGCGCGGGATGAAGCCATATTGACGATACTGCCCCGGGTCTTGCGCAAGTGCGGTACGGCGTGCTTACTCATCAGGAAAGGCCCGGTGAGATTGACATCCAGCCGGCGCTGCCAATCGGCGAGGTCAAGCTCTTCAATTGGCCCGGTCTCGGGGTCCGCGATACCGGCATTATTAACCAGGGCATCAAGTTGCCCCGACCATTCTGTCGCCTGGCGGATGGCGGCCTTCACCTCGTCTTCGACGGCCACGTCAGCCTCGATAAAAAGGAGACGATGGGTCGGCTCAAGTTCTTCCAGGCAACGCTGGCCCGCCCGGGCGTCCAGATCGCAGATAACCACCCGCCAGCCTTTATGCAGCAGATAGGCGGCGATCCCCTTGCCGATACCCTGGGCTCCGCCGGTAATGAGTACGGTACGTGGTTCCTGGTTCATTGGAACGCTCCTTTCGTTCAGACAGCTCGTTTCGTTCAAGCAATCGGTTCTCGTAAACGATACCGATCTTCTTCAAATCGTTCTGCAGGCGATGTCAAAGCCCACCAGAATCCGCTGTCACTATTCTGAAATAGTGTGCTGTTTTTGGCGGCGCACCGTACTAACCTTTATAGAACGCTCTCCACGGAAGGTATACTCACCGACAGCTGGAGGTGCCATGACCGCACCGGTTATACCTTGCCTGATCCGTATCCTGTTCATCCTCACTGCGCTTGCTTCTGCGTCCGCCTGGGCCTACGACCGTCCCAATCGCCTCAGGCTGGCCGCCATTCCCGCGAATCCACTGAACCAGGTGGGCGCACCGCTGATGGAAGACATTTACCGGCAATTGGGCATAACGATCGATGTGTTGGAAACACCACCACCCCGGGAAGTCGCCCTTTACCAGGAGGGGATGATTGATGGCACCCTGGGGCGTGTTGACGGCTTCAGCCTTCAAGCTCCGCAAGCCATCCGCATACCAGTGCCTTTGACGCATATCAAACTCGTGGCCTTCTCCACCCTTGAGAAGCTGCCCAGACTGGCAAAGGGACTCGATCCGCCTTTACAGATCGGTCAGCTCAGGGGTATCGACTTCGGTCTTGAAACATCCGGTCAGGTGGAAACGACGCTGGTGAATACGACGGAACAATTGATGGCCATGCTTGCCCGCCGCAGGATCGATGTGGCTATCGCCTCGGAGTTGGGGGGTGCCTTCTACGTGCAGTCGAACAATTATGATGACGTGCGGATTGTGGCGCAGCCGCTAAAGATGATCCCCGTCTATCACTACCTGCACAGCAAACACGCGCCGCTGGTGCCCAAGGTCACCGGCATCATGCAACGGCTCCATGACCGCGGCTACCTGGAAGACCGGCACAACGCATTCCGGGCCCGGCTGGATGTAGACGGGATGACCCTGCCCCTGCGGCAGCAGGTATCGAACGATGATCTGCGGATGAAGTAACCGGCCCGCGCCGGCAACTAACCCAGGCCTTCGGCTGCGGCCCGGAGAGTCTCATGCCGAATCACGACGATGCGACCGTCGCGTTTCTCCAGCTGGACCCGCTCGCCCCGGTCGTTCACCGCGTAGGGCGTACCGCCGATATCCAGCAGTGTTGCAGCCTGCTCCCTGCCTTCGAGGAAAAACACGTCATCATGCTCGGTGACGTGAACAACTATCGATTGATCCATAGGACCTGTCTCGTTTGAGTGCAGATCACGACACCATACGCGTTCGTCGTTGCAAACACCCAAACATAGGATGCATTTGACGAAATCTTTCCGCGGATGAGGCAGACCAAGCGCACGGCGAGACCTCCCCAGTTATTTGGCGTAGGCTATAGGCCCATAAGAAACAGGCCCCCACAGGCCGCTCAATATCAACACGATCTTTTGGGACTCTTCATGCCAGCCTTCGAAAACATCAACCGACTGTTTCCAGTCTGGGCTATCCTGTTTGCGGCCATCGCGGCCTGGCAACCAGCCTGGTTCACCGGCTACGCCTCCCTGATCAAGCTGTTGCTGATGATCATCATGTTCGCCATGGGTCTGACCCTGTCGCGTCATGACTTTATGGGCGTCTTGCGGGCACCGCTACCGGTGGGCGTGGGCGTGATCCTGCAATTTACCGTAATGCCGTTGGCGGCGCTGTTCGTCGCCTGGTTCCTGAAGCTATCGCCGGAACTGACCATCGGTATGGTACTGGTCGGCGCAACTGCTGGCGGTACGGCATCCAACGTGATTACCTGGCTCGCCAACGGTCACGTTGCACTATCGGTTTCGATGACGCTCACCTCGACGGTGATTTCCGTTGCAGCCACCCCCTTGCTGGCCCAATTGCTTGTCGGCCAGACCGTCGACGTGCCGGTCATGGGCATGTTCATGACGATTGCCCAACTGGTAATCGGTCCGATTGCGGCAGGGGTAGTGATACACCACTTCCTCGGCAGGCAAATCAAGCAAATCGAACCGGCACTGGCGACACTGGCTATGGCGGCCATCGTTTTCATCATTGCGATCGTGGTGGCCCTGAATGCCGATCGCCTGGCCACCCTGGGGCCTCTGGTGATCGTTGCCGTGGTGCTCCACAACATGATCGGCCTGGCGGGCGGTTACTGGATCGGGCGATTATTGGGCTTTAGCCAGCGAGTGGCGCGGACCATCGCCATTGAGGTGGGCATGCAGAACTCCGGCCTGGCTGTCGCGCTGGCGAACCAGTTCTTTACAGCGACCACTGCATTGCCAGGGGCCCTGTTCTCCATCTGGCACAACGTGTCGGGCTCACTACTGGCGGGCTACTGGAAGCGTCGACCGTTACCGGAGAACGAGAGCACGGGGCAGGCCGATATCGCATCCTGACACAGCGGCCCGCCCCCTGAAGCGGTCAGCCAAGGAAAAGCGAAGACTTACTCATGTTAAGGGCGATTAATAATCCCCCTGCTAATCTGTACCGTGTTGTATCGATAATTACCCCTTAATTCAGCTGGCTTACATCGCCAGCTTTTTTTATTGCCCGCCTCGCCTCTTCTTTAAATCTCGGTAAGAAAAGACAAAAAACTAACCTGGGTTGATCTGTTTCAGGCGTTGGGGGGTACATCCTGACGAAGTGTTTTATGAGCCTGTCTTGCTGGCCCGCCCTCCGGGCCAGCCTTTTTATTCCGGTTCATGACACCCCTGGTTAACAGGGCCCCGAATTTACAGGGAAGAGTAGAGAGCTCTATATCTGCCTTATGCCAGGCCCTTGCCTGGCTTTTTTATGTCTGTCTTATGCCTGATGGGGAACCACGTCATACCATGAGCGCACTGAATCCGCCCGCGCGATCCTCTATGATGTTCAGCCAAAAGCACAAGAAGCCCAGACTTGGACGGTGCCCCTATGACAACCTCTCCCGATTTTCAGAACCCGGAATTCCTGACGCAACACATCAAGGACATCCTTGGGTTCTATGACGGACGCTGCAAAGATCCTAGCGGAGGTTTTTTCCAGTACTTCCGAAATGATGGCGACATTTACAATGACCACCACCGCCACCTGGTCAGTTCCACCCGTTTCGTCTTCAACTACGCCAAGGCAGGCCACTTCTTCGACCGTCCCGATTACCTGAACCTGGCCCGCCACGGCCTCGCCTATCTGGCCGACGTACATTGGGAAGCCGATCAGCAGGGCTACGCCTGGACATTGGACCAACACCACCCCGAGGACAGCACGCGCCACTGCTACGGCATGGCCTTTGTGCTGCTGGCCTATGCGACGGCCTTCGAGTGCGGCATCGACGAGGCCCGCGACGGTATCGATAAAGCCTTTAACCTTATGGAAAAACGCTTCTGGCTGCCGGAGCACGGTCTTTATGCGGACGAGGCGAGCCCCGACTGGTCGGCCCTGTCACCCTACCGCGGCCAGAACGCGAACATGCACACCTGTGAAGCCATGCTCGCCGCGTACGAAGCCACCGGCGATTCGAAGTTCCTCGACCGCGCCTACATGCTAGCCCAAAACATCTGCCAAAGGCAGGCGGCCCAGGGCGACGGCCTGATATGGGAACACTACGACGAGCTTTGGCAGATCGACTGGAACTACAACCGCGACAACCCGCGCCATCTGTTCCGCCCCTGGGGATTCCAGCCCGGGCACCAGACCGAATGGACCAAACTGTTGCTGATCCTGCATCGCCACCGTCCGGAGCCCTGGATGATCGAGCGTGCTCGGGACCTGTTCGATCGCGCCCTGTCTGTCGCCTGGGATGACGAGCACGGCGGTATCGTCTATGGCTTCGCGCCGGACGGCAGTATCTGCGATGGCGACAAGTACTTCTGGGTCCAGGCCGAAACCTTCGCTGCAGCCGCCCTACTCGCAAAGGCGACCGGCGAATCAGAATACTGGAACTGGTACAACCGCATCTGGGACTACGCCTGGACCCATTTCGTCGACCATAAATACGGCGCCTGGTACCGCATCCTCACCCGCAACAATCAACAGTACTCCGATGAGAAAAGCCCCGCCGGCAAGACGGACTATCACACCATGGGGGCCTGTTATGAGGTGCTTCGGTGTTTGGGAGCATCCCGATAGGAGGCTTCTCCGAAGCCGCCTATCGTTTGCGGATTGGCCGGATTAACGTTCGAGAAACTGTAAAACCCGACCGTGGGACAACGCCGCGGCATGCCGCTGGTAGGATCCGCGCGCCCAGCAGTTGAAGCCGTGTTCGGCGGCGTCGTAGACGTTGATCTCCACATCGTTACGGTCGCCGAAAGCCTGACGCACCTGCTCCACCTGCTCGTCAGTGATGTGGGAGTCGTTGCCGCCGAAGTGGAACTGGACGGGCACTTTCAATTCGCCCGCCTTATCCAGATGCTTTGCGATACCACCGGGGTAGAAACTGGCGGCACGATCAACCCCCGCTCGCACAGCAGCCAGGTATGCCAGGATGCCGCCCATGCAATAACCGACAGCTGCCACGTCGCCCTCGCATTCCGGCCGCTGACGCAGGGCTGAAGTGGTCATTGCCAGGTCCTTTATGGCCTCTGCGAAATCGATCTCCCCTACTAAGCTTCGGGCCTTGTCCATATCGGCGCCTTCATAGGTCAGCTCAACGCCCGGTTCCTGGCGCCAAAACACATCCGGCGCCAGCACCACGTACCCGTCCATCGCGTACTGTTCAGCCACGGCGCGGATATGGCGGTTCACGCCGAATATCTCCTGGATCAGCACGATCCCCGGGCCTTTACCGGCTGGTGGCAGGGCGAGATAGCCCTTATAGGTCTGTCCGTCGTCGCTGGTGATGTCGATCCACTGGGTGGTTACTGGTTGCTGGGTCATGGGGTTTCTCCGGTCCGTGGTTGGGTAGCCAGCCAAGTGAAATGACTGAACTGCGATTTTGCGAAGCAAACAGCATAACAAAGCAGCTTGAAAACGGACGATCCGCTTCGCTGCTCCAGGTCATCGTGGAAGGGATCGCTTATTGCACGCAACTTGCTAGCGACCGATCGTCATTTCATTGCAGGAAAGCCCTATGAACAAACTGGATACTGCACTACTCAATATCCTGATCAAGGATGGCAGGACGTCATTCGCTGACATTGCGCGCCAGCTCAATGTGTCCCGGGCGTATGCCCGCACCCGTGTCCAGGCGTTGGTGGATGCCGGCGTGATCGAACAGTTCACCGCGGTGGTCAACCCCGAGAAGCTGGGCAAGGTCATCTCCACCTTTATAGACCTCAAGGTTGCGCCACAGGCCATTGACGCTATTGCGGAGGATCTTGCAGCCCGGCCCGAGGTGGTGAGCCTCTACATCATGACGGACTTGAAGAGCCTGCATATCCACACCCTCACGGACAGCTACGATACCTTCAATGCCTTCGCCAACGCCTACCTGTTCTCCCGTCCGGAGATTCTTTCGGTGGAATCCACGGCATTGCTAAAACGCGTCAAACACCGCCGGGGCGGCGCCCGTCTCTAGCGTGAACTCTTTCTGCGCTCAAACCCGCTCCAACCAAGGGCAAGAGCGCCGTTGCAGTGCACAGTAAACAAACGACGCGGAAAAGGTCGATTTACTAACGAATGTAAATCGTCGTGCCGAATGCAAAGGCAAATGCTTACAACTGGATGCAATCGGCCTTCCTAAACGCCATATGTGAACCTTATCCTTTCCAATTTGTGCCTCTTTTGAAGACACAGACGCATTCCTGCCGCCCCTCCACAAACCGCAGAAATACCATTATAAAACAGTTTCTTATGGCACATCTCAAGCTTGGCACAGAGCCTGCTCAGGGTCCCTTACACATGGCGGTCATCATTCACCGTCGGGCAACCTGCTACAGGAGTCTTTGCTATGAGCATGAATCGACGTAAGTTTCTGGGGGCTGCACTGGCTTCGACCACCGCTGGCGCTACGCTGGCCGCACCGGCCCTGGTTCGGGCCCAGGAATCCAAAAGCTTCAACTTCAAGATGACCAATGCCTACCCACCGGGCTCGCCATTCTATGTTCAGGGGCCGGGTAGTCCGACGGACTTCTGCAACAAGGTGAAGGCGATGTCCGGCGGGCGGTTGAATATCTCCCACTTCGCTGCAGGCGAGCTCATTCCGGCGCTTGAGGGTTTCAATGCCGTTGCCCAGGGCACCGTCGAGATGAACGCCGCCAACGCCTATTTTTGGGCCGGCAATATCCCTGCGGCGCAGTTCTTCACGACCGTACCATTCGGCATGAATACCCAGGGCATGATGGCCTGGCTCTACCAGGGCGACGGTCTGAAGCTCTGGCACGAACTGTATGAGCCCCACGGACTGATTGCATTTCCCATGGGCAACACCGGTGTGCAGATGACCGGCTGGTTCCGCGAACCGATTGAAAGCGTGAAGGACCTCGACGGCCTGAAGATGCGTATTCCCGGTCTCGCCGGCAAGGTCTACAGCGAACTGGGCGTTTCCGTGCGCCTGCTTCCGGGGGGTGAGATTTTCCCCGCCCTTGAGCGTGGCGTCATTGATGCCGCCGAGTTCGTCGGACCGTTCCAGGATCGCCGACTGGGACTGCACAACGCCGCCAAGTATTACTACACCACCGGTTGGCACGAGCCCACCAACGTCACCGAACTGCTCATCAACAAGGAGGTCTGGGACAGCCTACCCAAGGATCTGCAGATGATGATCCAGATGGCCGCGCAAGCGTCGGTGCTGGAAAGCCTCTCATGGTCGGAAGCGAACAACGCAGATGCCCTGAAGGACCTGGTGGAGAATGAGGGCGTCATCGCGCAACCGCTGCCGGAACCGATCGTCTCGCGCCTTAAGGAAGTCACCGACGACACCCTGGCATCCATGGCCAACGCCGACCCGCAAATGAAGAAGGTCTACGACTCCTATATGACCTTCAAGAAGAAACATGCGTCCTGGGCGGCCCTAAGCGAAAAGCCGCTGCTCAACCTGTGACGGTGGCCACCATGAAGTCTGTGGTACACCGCCTGGAATGGCTGGTCGAATCCCTTGGGGGCCTGGCTCGCCTGTGCATCCTGGCCCTGGTGTTGCTGGTCGCCACCAACGTCATCCTGCGCTACCTGTTCTCCATTGGGCCGGTAGCATTGCAGGAACTGGAATGGCACCTGGTCTCGCCCATCGCGTTGCTGGGCCTGTCCTATTCCATGAAGCATCGGGCTGACGTGCGCATCGACTTCCTCTATGAACGCTTTCCAGCGCGCCTGTGCGCCGCCTCCGACCTCATCGCCGCGCTCCTGACCGTCGCCGTTGGCGCTATCATCGCCTGGCTTTCGTTGGCCTACGTGAACCAGGCCTACAACCTCAACGAAGGCTCGCCCGACCCGGGCGGCCTGCCGATGCGCTACCTGTTGAAGGCGTTTATTCCCTTGGGCTTCCTGTTGCTGGTTATTCAGGGGATTGCGGATTCGCTGCGGGCCATTGCACGGATCCACGACCCGGCGACCGACCTCGCCCCCGAAAACAAGCTATCGACTGAGACCTCTGCATGATTGCGCATGAATGGATCGTCCTGGGCATGATCGCCGGTTTCCTGGGACTGATGCTGATCGGTATTCCCGTGGCCATTTCCCTGGCCGTTTCAGGTTTCGTCGCCGGCTACCTGGGTTTTGGCACAACCCTTTTCAGCCTGATGCCGGCCCGCCTCTATGGCGTGGTTACCAATTACACCCTGCTCGCCATTCCGCTATTCGTCTTTATGGGCGTGATGCTGGAGAAGTCCAAAGTCGCCGAGAACATGCTGGAAACCATCGGCAAGGCGATGGGCGGACTTAACGGCGGCATGGGCCTGGCGATTATCCTCGTTGGCGTGCTGATGGGGGCATCGACGGGCATCGTTGGCGCCACTGTGGTGACCGTTGGCCTGCTTACGCTGCCCGCCCTGATGCGCAGGGGCTATTCGAACAGCGTGTCCTGCGGCGTGATTTGCTCGTCCGGCACCCTGGGGCAGATCATTCCACCCAGTCTGGTGTTGATCCTGCTATCCGATATCGTTGGCGAATCGGTGGGAGCGCTGTTCGCGGCTGCCTTCATTCCAGGCCTGGTGCTCGCCTTGATCTATATGGCCTACCTGCTTGTCCTGGGCGTGATCAAACCAGAAACAGTGCCCGCCATTCCCGCCAGCGAAAGAGATGATATCGACGGCACGACCCTGGCCAAGAAGCTGGCTGCCGATGTCTTCCCGCCACTCATGCTGGTGATCGCCGTACTGGGGTCGATCGTTGGCGGCATCGCAGCCCCAACCGAAGCAGCCTCAATGGGTGCCCTGGGCGCGCTTATCATTGCGCTGGCAACCCGTCGACTGAACTGGCCCCTGATGAAGGAAACCTTGCACGGCACGCTCGTGATCACCGCCATGGTTTTCTTCATTCTGTTGTGCGCCCAGCCGTTCTCGCTTTCGTTTCGCGGACTTGGGGGCGAGCAGATGGTGCATACCCTGTTCGAGATGCTGCCCGGAGGCGAGTTCGGCGCCATCCTATTCCTGATGGCCCTGCTTTTCGTGCTGGGTTTCTTCCTGGAGTGGATCGAAATCTCCTATATCGCACTGCCCATGTTCCTGCCGGTTTTCATGAACTACGGCACCGATATGGTGTGGCTCGCCATCATGGTCGCCATGAACCTGCAGATGTCGTTCCTGACGCCGCCGTTTGGCTGGGCCCTGTTCTTCCTTAAAGGTGTAGCGCCGCCGGGAATTACGACTAAAGATATCTACCTCGGTGCCATACCTTTCGTCCTACTCCAGGCCCTGGCGCTGGTGGTGCTGTTCCAGTTCCCTGCGCTGGTCACCTGGCTGCCGGACACCATTGGCTGGTAACACCTGAAAGGGATTTCACCATATGGAACTATTTGCTGACTACTCCGCCGGATGGCTACTGGGGCTCGCCCTCTCGCTGATGGTGACCGGCATCATCGCCGGCCTTATGGCGGGTTTACTGGGTGTGGGCGGTGGGATCGTCATCGTTCCCGTGCTCTACCATCTCTTCACGTTGCTGGGTATCGACGAGGCCGTGCGCATGCATGTCGCCGTGGGTACATCGCTGGCGACCATTATTCCCACCTCGATCATGTCCGCACGCTCCCACCATAAGCGGGGCAGCCTTGATGCCGGCTTGCTGGAGAAACTCATTCCGGGTGTTATCACAGGCGTGGTGCTCGGCTCCATCATCAGCCTTTACGCGACCGGTACCGCGCTGACTGCGGTATTTGCAACGGTGGCATTCCTTGTCGCTCTCAACATGGCGTTCAGGAAAGATGGTTTCAGCCTGCGGGAGGGGCTACCCGGTAAAACCGGCACCGGGATCATCGGCGTCTTTATCGGTGGTATTTCCACCCTGATGGGCATTGGTGGCGGAACACTGAGTGTTCCAATACTCAGCGCCTTCAATACACCCATGCGCACGGCGGTTGGTACCGGCGCGGCATTGGGCCTGGTGATAAGCCTGCCGGGTGCGGCCGCATTCATGTTCAACGGCTTGGGTGAGGGTGGCCGCCCCCCGCTGTCACTGGGTTATGTCAACCTGGTCGGCCTGGCTCTGATCGTTCCGGCAACCATCCTGATGGCCCCGCGAGGCGCGCAGATGGCTCACGCGATCAATCCTACCCGCCTACGCCAACTCTTTGCCCTGTTCCTCATGTTCACATCGCTACGGATGTTCTACGGGCTATTGAGTTAGCCGTAGTCGCCGGTACTTTCCAGGAGACTATATCCATGCTGAAAACCGTCTATTCCGCGAAAGGCATGATGGTCGCGCCACATCACCTGGCGGCCCAGGCTGGACGGGATATCCTCCGAGAAGGGGGAAACGCAGTGGAGGCAATGGTAGCAGCCGCTGCAACCATCGCCACCGTATATCCTCACATGAACTCCATCGGCGGTGACGGATTCTGGTTAATCCATGAACCCGGCAAGGCGCCGGTTGCCATCGACGCGTGCGGGCGCGCCGCCAAAGCGGCGACTCTCGACTTCTACTCTGGGCACAAACATATCCCCAGCCGCGGCCCCATGGCTGCCCTGACCTGCGCGGGAACCGTCAGCGGGTGGCAACAGGCCCTGGACGTCGCCCGGGCCTGGGGTCATTCCCTTCCTCTGGCGAGATTGCTCGAACCGGCGACCGCCCACGCCCGGGAGGGCATCGTCGTCACGGAAAGCCAGGCAAACCTTACCCATTCAAAACGGGACCAGCTCGAGTCTGTGCCAGGCTTCGCCGATGTCTTTATGCCCGCCGGCGAGGTACCCCAACCCGGCACCTTGCTACGGCAGGGTGCCCTGGCAAACACCCTGGAGCAATTGGCCCGGGCAGGACTCGATGACTTCTACCGGGGGGAACTCGCCCGGGCCATGGGGGAGGAATTGGCGCGCCTGGGCAGTCCGATTACGGCGGCCGATCTCAACGAGCATCGCGCCATGCTGGTGCAGCCACTGCAGGTCCAGCTCCCCGGTGTGAAGATCTATAACCTGCCACCGCCCACCCAAGGCCTGGCTTCGCTAATTATTCTTGGTGTGTTCGAAAAACTGGGCGTCGAGGCATCCGAAGACTTCGACTTCGTTCATGGTCTCGTTGAATCCACCAAGCAGGCTTTCCGCGTGCGTGACCGCGTCGTCACCGACCCGGACCGTGTGCCGGAATCTCCGCAGAACTTCCTCACGGACGCGGCGCTTGCCGCAATGGCTGGCAACATAGACACCGTTAACGCTCAGCCCTGGCCCGACCCCGCCAGCCCCGGCGACACCATCTGGATGGGGTGTATCGACGGTGAAGGACGGGCCGTGAGCTTTATCCAGAGTATCTATTGGGAATTCGGCTCTGGCGTGGTCCTGAAGGATACCGGCGTCAACTGGCAAAACCGCGGTATCAGCTTCTCGCTCGAACCAACCGCCCTGCAAGCCCTGGAACCCGGCCGCAAGCCCTTCCATACCCTGAACCCGGCGCTTGCCCTGTTCGATGACGGCCGCACCATGAGCTACGGCACCATGGGTGGCGAGGGTCAGCCCCAGACGCAGGCTATGATCTTCAGCCGCTACGGTTTGTACAACCAGCCGCTGCAACAGGCCGTCACCGCACCACGCTGGCTTCTGGGCCGCACCTGGGGCGATACCAGCACGACATTGAAACTGGAAAACCGCTTTCCTCGCGAACTCGTGGACAAACTCCGCAAGGCCGGGCATGAGGTCGAGGAGCTGGAAGAGGCCTTCAGCGACACCATGGGCCACGCGGGCGCATTGGTCCGCCGCGCCAACGGTATTATCGAAGGCGCTGCCGATCCGCGTAGCGACGGTACGGCGGCCGCACTCTAGATCAGTCACCGCTTACGCCTATGATAAGGACAGGGTCTTCCCGTCGATGCGATGCTTAGCCTCAGCATGCCAGGCAAGGATCCGGGATGGCACTCTCTTCCAGTGGCAAACAGACTATCGCAGTAATCGGTAGCGGTATGGCAGGCTTGGCGGCCGCCTACGGTTGCCGGCAGAATGGCCATGAGGTAACGGTCTTCGAGGCCGAGGACGGCCACGGCATGGACGCCCACTCCATGACGGTCGATGGCGGCATCGTCGATGTGCCGCTACGGGTGATGAGCCCGGATTTCTGGCCGGCCATGCTCTCTTTGGCCGATAGCGTCGGCGTCGAGACCTTCCGGGTCAGCACGCGGACATCCTGCAGTTGGCTCGATGGGACGACCTGGTTTCGCAGCGGCCGGCTGCCGGTTCTCGATTGGCCTTCCGTGGGCTCTGTGCGCTACCTCAACGGTCGCGCCCTGCGACTCACCCGGGGGCTGTTTCAATTGAGCCGGCTCACCCGGAAAATGCAGGATGCGGATAACGGGCTCACCCTGAGGGATGCGCTGAAGCAGCACCGACTCGATCCGCTGTTCTGGCGCGGCCTGATGCTGCCCGTGCTGACCACCATCTGCACCTGCGATGAAGACCATCTGCTGGCCTGGCCCGCAGCCCAGCTCCTACCCATGCTCGGAGGTATTCTCAACCAGGCCGACCTCTATCGCCTCAAGGGCGGGACATCAGCCCTGGTTGAACAACTGGCGAAAGATCTTACGCTCAAGGCCGGCAGTCCGGTTACCGAAGTTCGGGAAATGGATGGGGGCGTTCGGGTCCACAATGCACGAGGCGACGGAGGACTGTTCGACCGGGCCATCCTCGCAACCCAGGCCAACGCGCTGGAGTACCTGGACGCCACCCGGTTTGCGGAAGAGCGACGGGTGCTGAGCGATATCCATTTCGCCTCCGGCGAACTGTGGGTGCATCGCGACAAACGCTTCATGCCGGCGAGCCGTACCGACTGGACGGCACTCAATTTCCAGATGGACCGGGCACTGGAAAAGCCGATGTTCACCGTATGGGTGAATGCAGTGGAAC
The DNA here is from genome assembly GCF_036511935.1 of Marinobacter nanhaiticus D15-8W. NCBI lineage: Bacteria > Pseudomonadati > Pseudomonadota > Gammaproteobacteria > Pseudomonadales > Marinobacteraceae > Marinobacter > Marinobacter nanhaiticus. The sequence continues at coordinate 4,700,051 of NZ_AP028878.1, forward strand.
CGACCATGGCGCATCAGGCTCCGGTCTTCCAGACCTGGAATCCCCTTTACGAACCAAAAGCCGATAAAGTACTGGCGCGGGTCCCGCTACAACGAGCCGTCGTCCATGCGGGCACCGCCCAGGTACACGACAAGCTCCAGCAATGGCATCGCCAGCCGGATCGCAAGGTGTTCTTCTGCGGCTCCTGGGCCTACGAGGGCGTGCCTTTACTCGAATCGGCGGTGCGATCCGCACAAGTCGTCGTGGACCTTATCGGCAAGGCCGGCAAGGCCATGCCCGCTTGATTCGTCCGTTCATTTCCCCGACATTAGATAAAACTCTCCAAATGACGGTCCGATGAAAGATTTCTGCCGAAAACTGTTTCGTCCCCTGCTCGATTTCTTCGATTCCGGGGAAATCCCTCAAGGTTATCGCCCCTCCCATCGCAAGATACTGCTGGCTATGGGCGCGCTGTTCTTCACGCTGTCAGCGGCGTCACTGTTCTTTGCCCTGCTGGTCGGCTCCGTGGGGGCTCTGATCCCGATCCTGTTTTTCCTTGCCGTCAGTGTGGTTTGCGGCGTGATCGGCTGGCTGGGCAGTGACGGCGCGGTGGCGAGGATCTGGGGGATCAAGTAAGTCATTCCGGAAGCACTCAAGGAGACCACGTCATGAATACACGGATGAAGACGATTGCTTTCGGCACGTTGTTCGCCGCTTCGACATTGAGCTACGGTGAGGCCCAGTTCCTGGATATACCTTCGGCGGACATTCCGGACGCCGTGAAGCTCTCCAACAGTCTCGACGCCGTAATGGAAGACGCCTCAGCCTGCCGGCAGGACGGGCTTGAGCTTGCAAACTGTCTGTGCGGAAAACCCTCTATTGGACGCATGAGCAGAACTTACGAAACCGTGATCGAAAAACATCCCTCATGGGCGGGCAAGACCTTGCGTTTCGAAGCAGAGAACAAGAGTCATGCGATCCAGCTGCCTACGTTCAGGAGGGAGCTCGAACGCCTGGGTGAAGCCTGTGGTTAGGGCATAGCGCGCACGAAGACACCCGCATCGCCTCGTAGGCGAATGCGGGTGCTCTGATTTGCGGCCGGAGAAAAGGCCTGGATCAAGCGGAGCCTGTTAGTGGTTGTAAAGCCACTCGCCGGGTTCCAGTACCCTGTTATTTATCCGAATCTCCGCGATATCGCCAGCGAACAGGTTCCCCGGGTTTCCCTCCCAGCTGTTGATACCAATCGACCAGGGCTGACCCGGCTCGACCAGGAGCCCGTGCTGCTCATCAACACCGGTACGCATAACCAGAGAACCATCCACATACATTTGCACCCGTTCTCCGTCATTGACCAGGGCAATGTGGTACCAATAGCTACTGGCGACTTCCCATGACCAGTTGTCCTCCCCTTTGCCATTCTGGGAGGTGCTAACCCACTGGAACTCCTTCAGCGACGAAACGTTCAGTCCCAACGCAGCATCACTACCGGCGCAACTCACCGAATGGTAATTACATACCTGGGTAATCTGGGGACGATGGTTCAGGATACCGGACCACTGGTTCTCGGCGGGGGTCCAGTCTCCAGGCAATCTTACGATCGCTTCAATGGTGTATTGGGGCAGGTAGCCGGGATTGCCGGAATCGCTGGTTTCAAAGATAAGTCCGGGCGCATCCGTTGTCAGGTAATAGCCCCCGATATCGTTATTTCCCAGGAAGGTTGAAGCACCTTTGGCGTAACCGAAAGGCGGCGCTTCGCTGCCGATCCGGAAGAAGGCAGACCGGTCACCAACAGGTGAGTTGTGCGGCACAAGCGTCAGGTCGTTGCCCTTGCCCGAAGCGTCAAGGAAGCGGACTTCGCCCGATGTGCTCGTAATGCGGTGTGCATCATCCAGGATCCAGTACGCCTCGGTACCTTCGATATTACCCGGGGCATCACCGGTAGCCGCTTCGTTAAAGCTTTTGAAACGGGCACTGAAGTCCAGTGGCACACTGAACACCCAGCGGGATAGCTCATCCTGGGGTTGGCGCTGGTCTTCAGGAATAGCGGCAACCCAGGGTGAGAACGAGCGGAAGTCGAGTTCGTCGTTTGCGTAGTCGAAATCGACGAGCTGCAACATGCCATTGCCGCCCCAGAATCCTGACTGGTAGTCCACCACGACCATGACCACGTCGCGACCGTAATCATTCTTCGCCACCATCATGGCCTCGCCGTGGTGATGGCCGTTAAACGTGAGAAAGATCTGGTCGTTGGACCGAATAAGCTGCTCCCACAGCATGGCACCGTGTTCAGTAAAAATCGCCGTCTCGCCATCACCGGCGATATTCAGCAGTTGGTGGGTCGTCAGTATTACCGGTAGTTCCGGATGCGCATCCAGTACCGACTGCGCCCAGTTCACCGTTTGCTCGGACACACGCCAGTCCAGGGCGAGTACGAGGTACGCCTGCCCTTCAGTCTGGAAAATATGGTAGCTGTTGAAGCCGGTGCTATCGGCGCCCCTGAACGTTGTAAAGTTTCCCGCCTGCAAAGAGGCCGGGAAATGCTGGAGAAAGGGTTCACTGGAAAGATCCCGCTCATCGTCGGCCTGACCGCTATTCAATACGTCATGATTACCTGCGAGGACGCTGTATGGCGTTTCAGCACTGGCTTCGAGGATTTCCATCGCCTGGCGGGCAGCCACCCATTCGTTGGGTTCTCCGGCGCGATCGACGACATCGCCCAGGTGAACGGTAAACTTGATGTTCTGCTCTTTGTAGTGGTCAGCTATCCATTGCGTCTGCACGGTATAGCGTTCTGGCGAGTAACGAGCGTACTTTTGCGTATCCGGCACAATTGCCAGTGTAAAGGTGGGCAAGACATTGCCGGCATCCTCGCCTGGATTCTCGGGCGGCGCGGCCTCATCCGGGTCTGAATCGCTATCGCTGCCACAGGCAGCGAGAAGAAAGGTCAAACAGAGGACCATCCAGATAGAACACCACCCGGATCGTTTACCGATACTCATGATGCTACTGCTCCTTAATGAACGAACGAGAGCATCACGTTAGAGAGGCCAAGTGTCTGGAGGGTGACTGAAGTGTGTACTTTATCTTTTATTTTTATGACAAGACTGACCTATAGATCAAGCAGGCATAATGCGGCGTCCCTGCCACACTATTGAAGCGCATTAGAGTCTGAAGCGCCCGACGTCCGCGTGTACTCGACCACCCACGTCCCGCAGACGATTGGCGGCCCGGCTTGCGACCTCGCTCTCTGCCGCCATTTCATCGCCAACTTCGCGAATGGTCTCGGTGTTTCGATTGATTTCCACCGTCACGGACGCCTGCTCTTCCGCCGCGGCGGCAATCTGGGCCGCCATATCGTTGATGTGAGTGATCGCATCCGAAATCTGGACCAGGCTGCGACTCGCCTCTTCGGCATCCGTAACGCTTTGGGACGCTATCTTCGCGCCTTTTTCCATCGACGTTACGGCTCGACCGGTAGCGCTTTGGAGTGCCTCGATCATATTCTCTATTTCTTTCGTCGATTCGTGGGTACGGCGGGAAAGAACACGGACCTCATCGGCCACCACCGCAAACCCGCGTCCGTGCTCCCCAGCCCGGGCCGCTTCGATGGCAGCGTTAAGCGCCAGAAGGTTGGTCTGCTCCGCAATACCGGTAATAGTGGACAGGATGGAGTTGATATTCTGGGCATGCTGACTCAGCTCAGAGATGATATCGCTGGCATCACCGACTTCCCGCGCAAGGTTTTCGATAGAGTGGCGGCTCTGCTCCACCTGCGCACGCCCCGAGTCGCTCAGGGTAACGGTCTGCTGGGCGGAATCGGCAGTCAGTTCCGCATTGGATGCGATCTCCTGGGTCGCAGATGCCATCTCGGTCACGGCCGTGGCCACCTTATCGATTTCGCTCTTATGACGCTGGACACGATCGTGCTGCGCATTGGCCGACGATGCGGATTGGTCGGCCTGCTCCATCAACTCTCCCGAGGCCTTGCTCAGACGCGAGATAATGCCATGCAGCTGCTCGACGAAGCGGTTGAAACTACCCGCCAGCTGACCGATTTCGTCGCGACTATCCACTGCCAGGCGCTTGGTCAGGTCGCCGTCGCCGCTGGCAATTTCGTCGAGACTACGGGTAATACCCTCCAGCCCACGGAACAGAACCTTGAACAGCATCAGGAGAATGACGATCGCCACAATCACGACCACAGTCGCAGCGCCCAACTGGATAAACAGTTGATCCCGTACGGGCGCCATCAATGTGGCCTCGTCCATGATCAATACCAGCACCCAGTTCGTACCCGGGATGTCGACGGCAAAGAGCAAACTGTCTTCGCCATTGATTTTCGCCTGATGCAGCTCATCCTCCGCCACCAGTTTCTCCAGTGTCTGGAGCTCGAACAGTTCGGAGAATTCAGAGCCCGGCTTACGCTGCCAATCGGGATCAGGGTGTGCGACGAGCTGATCACTCTTATCGATCAGGACCGCGTAGCCGTCTCCCGGGACATCGAGTTCATTGACGTTCTGCGTAAGCGTATCCAGGGTAAGGTTACCCCCGACGACGCCGATAATATCTCCATTCCGACGCACGGGCTCGGCAAGAGTGACCACGTAGTCACCGGTACTTTTCGAAGTGAATGGCGTAGTCAGGAAACTCCCCTGGTTGGCCATCGCGCCTTTGTACCAGCTCCTTACCCGCGGGTCATACCCTTCGACGGTTATGGTGGGATCGCTCCGGAGCATCTCGCCTTCTTCGGTGCCGTAGTAGACGATGGAGAAAGCCAGTCCCTGGTTCACCAGATCGAGGAACTTGTAAGGCTCGATGTCAGGATTCTGCGGAATCACTTGGGCGACCTGTTTGAGGGAATTGCGACGGTCTTCCATCCAATTGCTGACATTGGTCGCGAAAGCCGTGGCAAAGAGATCGACATCCCGGTCCAGCGTCTCGTCGATATTGCTCCGCAGACTTGAGAGGCTGAGCCATAACATGGCAGTCGTGAGCACTACGAGACAGAGCATGGAGGTCAATAGAAGCTTGGAGCGGAGAGACCAGTTTTTCATCATTGTTCGAGCCTTAACGCCGTTTTCAAACCCAAAGGGGACACGCGAAACACATGGATTATATCGGCCAAAATATCGACAACTTGAGTGCAAAAACAAAACAATACGAAGTCGAACAAAAGAGACATTGGCTTACATAACCCGCGATTTGCACCAGGCCCATTCGTCAAAAACGTGCTAGGTTAAAAAGACAGTCGTCCGTATCTAACCAGGACGCGCTGGAGCCGAGGAGACGCAATGGCAGCACTTTCACGTGGCGCGCAGCATTACATCCTCCAGCTGATCCCCAGCCTGCTGAACGACATCGGACGCCTGGGGTTGAAGCAGGTTATCGCTCGCTCCGACCTGGGTGAGCGGGACATCACCTCTCTCTACTTCGAAGTCAAATCCATCGCTCAATTACTTCCGGACGACCCACTCCAGGTCGACCCGGCCATCTGGGGAGAACTGGTCCACTGCATACGTCTCATGCAGTTGCTGATCAACGAAGCCGCTGGCGACGATCTGGTCCGGGCGCGGCGCAGGGCGATCAACAAGTTCCTGCCCCGGGCGCGACAATGCCTGAAGAGCGAATTCGAGAAACGTCGGCAGCAAGGCAACGTGGATTTCCGGCTGGCGGGCATCGTCCGAACCCAAATGGGTGGGGAACGCGCTGAGGAAACCTGCATGGAAGCGCTGCGCCTGGAGCGGCAGCGACGCTTCGATAGCGCGATGACGATCGCCATAGTCGGGCTGAACTGGCATCAGGCGGTCATTGTTCAGGACGCCAAGACCTGCGTGCGGCAACAGATGGCTTCGCCGCCCGACGACTTTGGTGTGGTGGACCTGTTGGTCAGCCTCATGGACCTGCTACGCGTGATGCTGGACCGGGAAAGCGCAGGAAAACCGCCCGATGTCGAAGTCGAAACCGTGGTGCTGAGTCTGGGCAATATGCTCTATCGGCAGGAACTCGGGCTGGACCGGCAAGCACACGCCCAGTCTCAACAGGTAGGTTGATGAACGCCCGCCCTGTTTGGTCAGGTTTTCGACTACAAACCCGTATATCTCCGACACACTACTTAACTTTAGTTACTACTCCTCTGGCCGTTAATCAGAATATGCACTGCTCTATAGGCAGCACTCCCGATTAACTCTGGTACCGGAGTTGCCCATCCATGTCTGTGAACAAGAAGTTCCTACTTGCCGTCACACTGATGATCTCGCTTCTCGTCGTGATTGGCGCCAGCTTTACCATCGTATCCCAGGACCATGCCCTGACAAATGATGCGGAAGCCAAGGCCCAAAGTGCGAGCGAACGGGTGATCCGCCTGTTGTCGGTGACCGATTCAATCATGTCCGAGCGGGTACGCAGCAGCATGAAGGTCCTGATCAAGCGGGGCACCGAAGTCGGGACACCCGGGCTCGGTAGCAGGACCCAGGTTGGTGAACGGTCCGTGCCGGACCTGCTTCTGGGCGAGGAATCCCAGTCAAACCGCTACGGGCTCGTGGATGCACTGACGGCCGACATGGGCGGCACCGCCACCCTGTTTGTCTACGACGGCAAGGATTACGTGAGGGTATCCACCAATGTGAAGAAGGAAGGCAAGCGCGCAACCGGTACGATCCTCAATCCGGACGGTGCCGCCTTCCAGGCAATCAGCGACCGCACTGCGTTCTACGGTCAGGTGGATATCCTTGGCAACCCTTATCTGACCGGCTATGCGCCCATGCAGGACGCCGCCGGCAAGGTGGTCGGCATCTGGTACGTCGGCTATTCCGCTGACATGTCCGTGTTGGCCGAAGAGATCGCCAAAGCTCAGGTCTTCGAGAACGGGTTCACCGCGTTGGTGGACAACAGGGGCCGTATCCGGATGCACTCATCGAACCAGTCCCAGGAAGCGGTGGAGGCTGCCCTGGCCAGCAATGACGGGTCATGGGTGACTTTCGAAACTCCCTTCAAACCCTGGGGCTACAAAGTCGTGACGGCTTACTCTGATGACGAGTTGACGGCCATGATCACCTCGGCCTCGGTGAAGACGGCGCTGATGATCGCCGGTGTTGGCCTGTTGATCATCCTTGCAGTGGCGGCGTTGGTTAAGGCGGTTATCACCAAGCCCATGAGCCGCATGATCGCCGCGGTAAATGACATCGCCGACGGTGAGGGTGATCTGACGGTGCGTTTCAATTCCAGCAGCCGGGACGAGTTTGGCCAAATGGCCAACGGCTTTGACAAGCTCCTGGCGAAAGTCCAGGCAACGATTCGCGAGGTGGGCGAATCCTCCCGGGAGTTGCTGAATTCGGCCCACGAGTTGGTCGGCGTGGCCGAGCGCTCCAGTAAGTCCATCAGCCAGCAGACCCGGGATACCGAGCATGTGGCTGCCTCGATGCATGAGATGTCACTGACGGCACAGAACGTGGCAGAAAGTGCATCCGTCGCTGAGGAGGCAGCCAAGAGCGCAGAAACCCAGGCTCGTTCCGGGCATTCACTACTACACGAAACGATCGAGATGATCGAGCAGCAGGCGGAGAGTATTGCCGACTGCGCCAAATCGGTCTCAGAGCTCGACGCACACAGCGAAGCGATCAGCGGGGTGCTGGATGTCATTCACGGCATCGCGGAACAGACTAACCTGCTGGCCCTGAATGCCGCCATTGAGGCCGCACGGGCGGGCGAACATGGCCGTGGATTCGCAGTGGTTTCCGATGAGGTGCGTATGCTGGCCACTCGCACCCAGAACTCTATCGACGATATCCGCGCACAGATCGAGCGGCTGCAGAAAGGCTCAAAGGACACCTCTCGCCAGATGGAGTCCAACCAGGCTCTGTCCCAATCGGTCTCGGCCAAGGCCAAGGAATCCGGCGACGCTATCAACCAGGTGCGCGACGCAGTCAGCCGAATCTCTGAGCGGAACACGGACATCGCCAGCGCGGCCGAAGAGCAGAGTCAGGTGTCCGATGAGATCAACACCACACTCGACCGCATCCACGCCAACGCCCAGGAGACATCCGCCCAGGCAGACCAGACCCGTGGGGCCAGCCAGGAATTGATTGGCCTGGCCGAGCGGCTACAGGCTCAGTTGGCGAACTACCGCGTTTGAGGATCGTAATGATGAAAGTTCGGGGGCGTATGCCGTGCGCACGCGCCCCGCATGGCCGGTTAAAGTCCCAGCTCATCCTTCACAGCAGGTAGGCCTGGCTCGCCATTGACGGTTTCGACGTCAGCCAGCCACTCTTCCAGCATCCCCGGATGCTGTTTGAGCCATTGCTGGGCCGCTTCGTCGGCATCTTCGCCACCGTTCAGGATCGCGCCCATGATCTCGCTTTCCATGTCGAGGGTGAACTCCAGGTTCTCCAGCAGTTCGCCAACGTTGGGGCAGGTTTCGGTGTAGCCGTTGCGGGTCAGCGTGTAGACCGTGGCGCCGCCGTAATTCGGACCGAAATACTCATCACCGCCGGAAAGGTAAGCCAGATCCTGCTGCAGGTTCATCGGGTGGGGTTCCCAGGCCAGGAAGACGACGAATTCGTCGCGACGCGCCGCACGGTTGACTTGACTGAGCATGCCCTGCTCGCTGGACTCGATCAGCTTCCAGTCACCCAGGCCGAAGTCGTCGGCATCGATCATCTTCTGGATCAGGTTGTTGGCCGGCGCGCCCGGTTCAATGCCATAGATGCGCTTGTCGAACTTCTCCGCGTGCTTGTCGAGGTCCGCGAAGCTGGAGACACCCGCGTCGTTCACATACTGCGGCACGGCCAGGGTGAACTTTGCGCCTTCCAGGTTGGCCCGGATACGCTCGTAGCCGCCCTCGTACTGGTCGGCGAATTTCTGCTGCGCCGGCATCCAGTTGCCCATGAAGACATCGATATCGTTGTTCTGCAGGGAGCGGAAACCGATGGGGACCGACAGCAGATCGATGCTGGTGTCATACCCCAGCCCTTCGAGCAGGGTGGTGGTAATGGCGTTGGTGACATTGATATCGGTCCAGCCCGGATCACTAAAGCGTACCGTCTGGCATTCTTCCGGTACGGCGGCCTGTGCGCTGGCCACGCCCGTGACCAGGCTTACCGCCAACGCCACCTGTTTTAGCGCGCGCATTCGATGCTGCATGTGAGTCTCTCCTTTTTTCTCGTATTGGTATGCGTAATGACTAATCCGTCACCTGCGGGAAACGGGCCCGACGTTCAAGATCGCCCAGGTCCAGGGTGTTTCTCATGTATTGGGTACTGGCGTCCACCCAGGGTTGGTGATCCCAGGGCGTAATGCGTCCTTTCGACAGGGCGCTGGACACCAGCCGGCGGCGGCGCTGACTTTCCAGGACGTCCTGGTGGATGAGGTCCATGTCCCAGCGCTGGGCAGCCTCGGCCTGGAACTCCTTGAGCATAATGGCATGACTTTCCTGTTCCGCCAGGTTGTCCAGCTCCTGCGGGTCCTGCGCGAGGTTGTAGAGCTGATCAGGATCTGCCGGACAGTATACGTACTTGTAGTCGCCGCGCCGGATCATCATCACCGGTGTCACCGTACCCTCGCCCATGTACTCGCCGATGACTTCGTTATGGCCCCCATTGCCCATCAGGTGTGACATCAGGCTGCGCCCCTCAAGGGGCGTGGCGTAGTTTTCATGGGTACGACCTGCCCCTGCCCCCATTTCCACCAAGGTTGGCAGCAGGTCGAGGGTGGACACACTCTCTTTCACCCGGCCCGGTTTGAAACGATCCGGGGCGCTGACGATCATTGGGACCCGCGCGGACCATTCGAACCAGCTCATCTTGTACCAGAGATCGCGCTCACCCAGCATGTCGCCGTGATCGCCGGAGAAGACGACGATGGTGTTTTTATCCAGCCCTGTGTCCTTAAGGGTCTTCAGCAACCGGCCAACCTGGTCGTCGACATAGCTGATGGCGCCATAGTATGCCCGGCGCGCATTGCGAACCTGTTGCTCACTGATGTCAGTGGTGTCCGCCTGATAGGCCGCACGCAAACGTCTGGAATGAGGATCGCGCTGATTCTCGTCCAGGGTGACCGAGGGCAGTTCGATGTCCTCGTCGCGGTAGCGTTCCCAGTACTCCGCCGGAATCGCGTAGGGATCGTGGGGATGCGTCATGGATACGGTCAGGCAGAACGGCCGGGTATCGGTGCCGCGCGCATGATCATAGAGGTAGCGTTGGGCATGGAAGACCACCTCGTCGTCGAAATCCAGCTGGTTGGTGCGTACGCAGGGCCCGGCCTGGGTAACCGAGGACATGTCGTGGTACCAGGTGGGCCGTTTCTCAGGCTCGTCCCAGTTCACGGCCCAGCCAAAATCCGCCGGGTAGATGTCGCTGGTCAGGCGGTCCTCGAAGCCATGGAGCTGGTCCGGGCCGCAAAAGTGCATCTTGCCCGACAGCGCCGTGCGATAGCCGAGATCCCGCAAGTAATGGGCATAGGTCGGCACGTCTGCACGCAACTCGGCTGCATTGTCATAGGCGCCGATCTCGGAAGGCAGGCGCCCGGTCATCAGCACGAATCGCGACGGTGCGCACAGCGGGCTATTGCAGTACGCCGAATCGAAGACCACGCCGGTATCCGCCAAAGACTGCAGATGCGGCGCCTTGACGGGGGAGTCTCCGTAGAACGGAAGGACCGGCGCGGCCATCTGGTCAGCCATGATGAAGAGGATGTTGGGAGCGTCGGGAAAGTTGGGAAAGCCAGCAGACATAAGTGAGACCAATCTTTAGGCGGGTGCATTGCTATCAAGCCTGTTAATAGGCTTCATTCGAACCCACCCATGTTGCGCGGCTATCACATGACTGTAAACTGAGCATCCACTTATATGTTGCATTAGCTGAACTAATGGCCACTGTAGAACTTCCACCCCTGCCTATGCTGCAAGCCTTCGAGGCAGCAGCCCGACTGCACTCGTTCACCGCCGCTGCACGGGAGCTGGGCAGCACTCAATCCGCGGTCAGTCAGCACATCAAACGGTTGGAAGCAGACCTGGGTAGCCAATTATTCCACCGTATCCACCGAGGCGTGCGCCTGACCCGCGCCGGACAAAGCTTCTATCGTTCCGTCGCGGACGGGCTGGACCAATTGACCGACGGCTATAACCGTGCACGCCACCAATCCCGCAACGAGGTCATCAACGTCGCCACCGACTACGCCCTGGGTACTTACTGGATGCTGCCTCGGTTACGGCGGTTTCGCGCCGCGCATCCCAACGTGGATGTCCGCCTGGTGACCGGTCAGCAGCCGGTCACGCCCGACCAGGCGGACGTGGATATCGCCCTGCTGTTCGGTAACGGCTATGACATGGCTGCGCCGACGCGGCAGCTGTTCCAGGAAGCGGTGATCCCCGTTTGCAGCCCCGCCCTGCTGGAACGCTACGGTGCCTTCACCCGCATCCATCAGATCGCCCAACTGCCCCTGCTGCAGTTGGAGGCAGATTACGATGCCCATTGGTTCGATTGGCCCGAACTGTTTGCCACCCTGGGCATTGCCGCGTCGCCACGGGAGCCCGAGCTGATCTTCAATAACTACACGCTGCTGTTGCAGGCAGCGCTATCCGGCCAGGGTGTGGCTATCGGCTGGTCGCCGTTCGTCGAACCGTTGCTGGAGAGCGGCGCCCTCACCTCCCTGGTCGACGAGCCGGTGCGTTCGAGCAACGGCTACCAGATCGTCTTTCCCTCCAGTCAGGTGGTGGATCCGCTGGTCCTGGAATTTGTCGACTGGTTGATGGAGGAGGGACGACAAACTGCCGCAGAAAGGAGCAAAACTCGCGATGGGGAGCAAAAACCTGTGCGCTAAGATTAATTTTGCTTAAGGTTCAACCAGCCGATCGGTCAGCACCACAACGCCAACAAAAGATGACAGTTAGGCCACGCCAGGTTCACGGACAGTGATCTAACCCGATATTAACCGACGAAAAAGCCGACATACCTGCAGGAGAACGGTTTAAAGCGACAAGAATATTTCCCCGTCATTCATCAACATGCATAAACAACCTCCCACGGGCTCGCAGGATACGACCAGGTAGTCTCACCCCTCTGAAACGCGACACCCTTGCCCCCTTACCTGCAACTTACCGCGAAGTACAGCTCTCGCTTCTGTGAGGCCGCGCATTACAAGTTAGGCGACGAAATTAATTTTCCCTGAACGCTGTCTTACGCTCAGTGAGTAGTAGCCGTTGAAACGCAGTAGCAGTCAGAAAGGCCCCCGCATCCGGTTGAAGGCCGGTGGCGGGAGGAAAGGACTCACCGTTCCGGTGGCACTTGGTAGGACCAGTCCGCCGGTTCTGTAGGAGACGCTACCATGCAATGGAAAACTTCATTCGCAGCACTTTGCCTGTCCCTGGCGCCGGCCCTGGTGTCCGCCGATCCCGCACAGGGTGACAGACTCTTCACGCTGACCGGCTCCGGTTCAAGCGACACGGATTTCGACAACAACACCGCGGCGATCAGTTTTGACCTCGGCCAGTTCTACACGGAAAACGTGTTGCTGGGCCTGCGCCAAAGCGCCGGTTTCTCCGACACTGAGGCAGGCTCAAGTTGGAGTGGTGCCACTCGCGTGTTTGCCGACTACCACTTCGACAATGGCCAATGGCAACCGTTTGTGGGCGCCAACATTGGCGGGATCTACGGTGACGATACTGACGAGACGTTCTTTGCAGGTCCTGAAGGGGGCGTGAAGTACTACGTCAAACCCAAGACCTTTATCACGGCGCAAATCGAATATCAGGTGTTCTTCGACAGCGCCAGTGATGCCGAAGACAATTTCGACGACGGCGCCTGGGCGTACAGCGCGGGTATTGGCTTCAACTTTTAAACGGTTCAAGCCCCAGAAAGAAGCCAGGCAAGGCTCCCGGCAGTTTCGGAGCCTTGCCAAGGACGACGCGGAAACAGCCAGCACTCACAAAAACGGATAAACCACCCCGCCGTCAGCCAGGATCTGGTCGATGACCCGTAGCGTGGCCAAGGTCTCCGACCAGGGCATCACACGATTCTCGATTCGCCCCGCCCGGATATCATCCATAGAGGCTTCGATCTGGTACTCAAAGCCATTCGCCCTGTGTGGTCGCTCGAATACCTGCTCTTCCCCCTCGACAGGTTTCAATGTGGCCGTGGTCGCGCCTCAGTAGTGCTTTTCCATCTGAATGACACCGCCAGCACCCTCGATCTGGAAGATGTTCTCACGACGGGCCAGGAAGCTGCAGGTGAAGGTACTAACCCCGGCGCCATAGTCCAGCAGGGCTGCAGTACACACGTCCACTTCCGTTTCGCCCTTGAGCACGCTCGACTGGATGCGATCGGGACCGCGACCGAAGATGAAGTTGGACAGGTTCAGCGGATAAACGCCCATATCGAGCAGCACCCCGCCGGCCTGCTCGATATCCCAAAGTCGATCGTCCCGCTGGAACGGCACCCTGAAGCAGAAGTCGGCACTGATCGAATGGATCCGGCCAATAGCGCCGTCATCGATCCACTGCCGTGCCTGCTGCCAAGCCGGCAGGAAACGGGTCCATAGCGCCTCCATCAGGAAGACGTTGCGTTCCTTCGCCAATCGGAACAGAGCCTCTGCCTGGGCAGCATTGACGGTCAACGGCTTTTCGCACAGCACGGCTTTCCCTGCCTCCAGACAATGGCGGATGCAATCGGCATGAAAACGGTGCGGGTTGGCGATATAGATCGCATCCACGCCCGGATCATTGATGAGTTCGAAATAGCCCCCATAAACCCTGGGCGGCTCCCCGCTAGCGTGATGTTTATGGGCGAACTCCTCGCCTCGCGCGAGGTTGCGGCTGGCCACGGCATACAGCCGTGCACCTTCGACCACGCCGAGTGCCTCGGCGAAGTTGTGCGCAATACGGCCGGGCGCAATGATGCCCCAGCGAAAGGTGGATCCGTATGTCATCGGCTCGAGACTCCTGCGCGTATCGAGAACGCCTGAACAGTTGATTGAAGCGAAGTCCGGCAAGCAGGCACCGGTTATTAAATATTCAATTTCCAGAGTGCGAAATCGGCCAGGCGCCGGAATATGGCCAATGTGCGGCCCTCCGCTACAAACCAGCTGCCGTGCCGTCTGTTGAAGACTAATCCCATAGGAACATCCGGCTTGGCCAGACAACTGTCAACTTAAACGACAAATTACAATCCACTCAGGCATGTCATGTGTAATTGCAGGTCTCGAGCCTTTCCGCTAGCTTCCAGAGCTTTCGTGCTCCGGATAAGGCTGCGCAAAGTTATTCATATGGGGAAGTTGTGACTATGGAGCCTATGGTAGTTGGTGTGGCGGCCTCAGCAGGTGGCTTGGAGGCGCTGGTTGGCGTCCTTAAAGGACTGCGAAATGTCGAAGCGCTGACAATCATCATCGCCCAGCACCTGGCTCCGGACCATGAGAGTCTGCTCGCCACACTGTTATCCCGGAACTCATCAGTGCCGGTGGAAAACGCGGAGCACGGCCAACGTCTTGAAGCCGGCCAGATCCTGGTTATCCCGCCTGGCCACAACGCTGTAATCGCCGACGACTGCCTGCTGCTTGAGGAAACCCATTCCCACGGCGTGCCCAAGCCCTCGGCCAACGCGCTTTTCGTCTCGATCGCCGAGGAGTACGGCAATCGCGGAATCGGCGTCGTCCTTTCCGGCACCGGGTCCGACGGCGCCCGGGGCTGTCGCGAGATCAAGGCCCGCGACGGCTTTGTATTGGTGCAGGAGCCGGAAACCGCGAAGTACGGTGGCATGCCTACCGCCGCGATAGAAACCGGTGCGGCCGACCGCATTCTCAAGCTGGAGGAAATCGGTGCCGAACTGGAGCGCCTAGCGCGTCAAAACGATGCCCCAAGCCAAACCTCACCAGCTCATCTGGCCGACGCCAGCGCGGCGGACATCTATAATCTGCTGCGCAGCGAATACGGCGTCAATTTCGGCGAATACAAACCCAGCACGGTAAACCGCCGTATCCTGCGGCGTATAGTCGCCACCAACACGTCGACCATCGCCGAATACCGCAGCTACCTGGACGATCATCCGGAAGAGCTTGCCTTGCTCTATCAGGATCTGCTGATCTCGGTCACCGGGTTCTTTCGCGACCAGGACATCTACGACAGCCTTAAGCCCTACATCCAGCGCGTCCTGGAAACCAAGAACAAGGGCGACGAGATCCGTTTCTGGGTGGCCGGTTGTGCGACCGGCGAGGAAGCCTATAGCCTGGCCATCCTGCTGGACCAGATCCTGGGTAGCGACTGCGCGCACTACAAGATCCAGATCTTCGCCACGGACATCGATAACCGTGCCCTGGATATCGCGCGTAAGGGCTTCTACGAAGACGTGAGCCTGAACAGCCTGCCACAGGAGGTACGCCGCAAGTACTTCCAGCCCATCAGCGACGGCTGCCTGGTAAACAAGTCCATCCGTGAAATGGTGATCTTCGCGCGCCACAACCTCAGCGCCGATCCCCCGTTCCTGAACATGGACATGATCGCCTGCCGCAACGTCATGATCTATTTCGGCACACGCCTCCAGCAACGGGTTCTGGGCACCTTCCACTATGCGCTTAAACCCGGGGGCACGCTGTTCCTGGGTAAATCCGAATCCCTGCCCACCAGCAAGATCTTCGACGTGGTGGACGGCACGGTAAAGCTGTTTCGTCGCAAGGATGTATCCAGCCAGAAGGTGCTCCGGGAGTTCGGGCGCGTGGACTTCGCCGCGCGCAAGACCGAACCGCCACCCGCGGAAGAGCCCGAGCAGCCCAGGTCCCTGGATGATCGCGTCAAATCTTCGGTCAACGACTACCTGGTCAATACCGGGTTCGTCATCGACGACCTGCTGGATATCCGCTTCATCTATGGCGATATCAGCGCCATTTCCCAGGTGAAAGCGGGCAAACCGAGCCTGAACATCCAGAACCTGATCGCGCCGGAATTCCAGTTCGAGCTCAAGAGCCTGATCTTCAAGGCGCGCAAGAATCCGGGCCTGACCCGCTCAAACCCAGTGCATACCGACCACAGTTCGGTGATCTTCGAAGTCATTCCGGTGCCACCGGACCAGACCAAGGAGAAGCTCTATTTTGTGCGCTTCGAGCTGTTCGAACGCACGGAAACCAGGAATAACGGCCAGGACGAATCCAACGAACAGGTCGCGCAACTCCAGCACGAACTCGCGGTCAACCGCGAGCACCTGCAAACCCTGATCGAAGAACTGGAGACTTCAAACGAGGAGTTGCAGTCGGTCAACGAGGAACTGCAATCTTCCAACGAGGAACTGCAGAGCACCAACGAAGAGCTGGAAACCTCAAACGAGGAGCTGCAGAGCACCAACGAGGAATTGCTGACAGTCAACCAGGAAATGGAGGTCAAGACCGACGAAATCGCCTCGCTGAACAACGACCTCACCAACCTGCAGAACAGCCTCCCCCATCCATTACTGATGGTGGACGACCAATACCAGATCCTCCACCACAACGCCGCCTGCAAGGAAATTTTCAAGTACGAAACCTCGCTGGGCGGGCAGCGGCTGAACAGTCTTTCCGGCAACCCGGATCTGCCCAACCTGGTCAGTATCGTCGAGGAAGCGCGCAATACCGATAGCGAGATCAACCGTCAGATTGCTGGGGAAAAGTCCTATTGGATGAGCTGCACACCCTGCAAGGACGCCGATGGCGTCCAGAAGGGTGCGGTGATCGTTTTCTGGAACAACACCGAGTTACTGGACACCTACCGCCGGCTGGACAAGAGCGTGTCCCAGGCCAATGTCCAGGGCAAGGCACTTGAGGCAGCACAACAGGGTATCGTCATCGTTGACGCCATCAAGCCTTCGATGCCGATCCTCTACACCAACAAGGCCTTCACCCGAATCACCGGGTATTCCAAGGAAGAGGTCTTCGGCCGCAACTGCCGTTTCCTCCAGGGCGAGGAAACCGATGAGACAACCCGGGCCACCTTGCGCAAGGCGTTAAAGGAAGGCCAGCCGCACAACTGCCAGATCATGAATTACCGCAAGGATGGCACGCGGTTCTACAACAACCTGAGCATTTCGCCCATTTTCGAGAACGGCACCCTGACCCACTTCGTGGGCATCCAGACCGATCTCACGGACATCCTGGAAACCCAGAGGGAAAGCGCCTTTGCTCGCTCCGTGTTCGAGCAGACCCAGGAAAGTATCCTGGTGATGGACGAAGACCAGAAGATTCAGTATGCCAACCCGGCGGCCTGCGCGCTGTTCAATATCCCGAAACAATACATCGGACCTGACGGAAAGCCTGAAAAAGCCGACTTCAGCGTACTGAGCAAGCGCGGCGACTTCGATGCCATCTGGAAGAAGGTCGAGGAAACCGGGCATTGGCAAGGCGAAGTCGAAGGCGCTACCGACGATAAGGATCTCTCGCTGCTGATCTCCGTCAGCCGGGTCAATGGCAAGGATATCCTCGGCGACCAGTATGTATTGCAGGCCACCGACGTCAGCCTGCTGAAACAGAAGGAGCGCCAGTTGCAGAAGCTGGCCACCTACGACCAGTTGACCGGACTGCCTAACCGCAGGCTGTTCAACACCCGCCTGAAGGAAGCCATTGCGCGGGCCGAGCGCGCCGACAAGACCTTCGCCCTGCTGTTCATGGACGTGGACAACTTCAAGCGTATCAACGATACCCTGGGCCACAAGATCGGCGACGAAGTGCTGCTGCACTTCACCGAAACCGTGCGGGAAATGACTCGGGAGAACGATACCTTCGCCCGCATGAGCGGTGACGAGTTCGTGCTGATTCTCGATGGTGTCGAGGATGTCACCGATGCCCAACATTTCTCCCAGCGCATCATCGACGCCATTTCCCATCCGTACCGGACCGAAGATGGCGACCTGCTGCTGTCCGTCAGCATTGGCGTAGCGCTCTACCCGACCGACGGCTATATCCCGGAAACGCTATTGCGTAATGCCGACATGGCGATGTACCGCGCCAAGCAAAGCGGCAAGGCCCAGGTGGCCTTCGTTGAACCCGGCCGCAGCAACGAACTGTGGCAGCAGATGCAGATTGAGGGTGAGCTGCGCAAGGGGCTGATCGATGGCGAGGACATCGGACTGTACCTGGTCTACCAGCCGATCTTCGATGCCTCCGATGGCAATCGACTCTACGGATTCGAGGCGCTTATCCGCTGGGAGCACCCGAATTTCGGCTCGCTCCAGCCGGACGAATTCCTGCCCCTGGCACGCTCGGCGGGTTTTGGCCGGGATTTGGATACCTGGGTCTTCAACGAGTTCCTCAAACAGTACGCTGACTGGGTCCACCAGTGCCCCGCGGCGGAAAAACTGCAGTATGCGATCAACATCGATCCCTCGAGCAGCACGCTGCTGAATCACTCCCAGATCAGCGCCCTGCTGGCCGAACTCGACAATAACCTGAACCGTCCCCGCTTGACCTTTGAGATCACCGAGAATGCGCTGATCAACCGGTCCGAAGAACTGGTGACCGGCCTGCAGTCGCTGCATGACATGAACACCACCATCGCCATCGATGACTTCGGCAACGGCTATTCCAACTTCGGCTACATTACGGACTTCGCGTCAATCCGCCAGATCAAGCTGGACCGTAGCATGATCCAGGATATCGAGAAGGATCCGGACAAGCTCAAGCGCATGCGCGCCATCATCCGCATGCTCGACGAGATTGGCTACAAGACCGTCATCGAAGGCGTCGAGACCCAACAGCAACTGGCACTGCTGAATGATGCCGGCCATAACTTCGTTCAGGGTTTCCACCTGTCGACGCCACTGGATGCCGGTGGTGCCGGGCGCTTGATCGAGGAAACCGCAAACGACACCCAACCGGTCGTTGACGAGTAACGTAAGAACTGGGGCAAAAATCAGGGTAGACAGCGGGAACTGGCGGCCTTGATAAGGCTGATGACGCTTTCCTCTACTCGCACTCGTATCAGGCGCCGGGAGCGCGCCCCGTGCTACCCCTGACGATCAACTGCGTCTTCAGCGTCTGATCGAACGGGACGTTGCGGTCCTTGAGGATATCCAGCAACAGCTTCATGGCGGTACGGCCAATGGCCTGGCGGGGCTGGTGTACGGTGGTCAGCTCCGGCTCGCAGTATTGACTGAAGCCGATATCGTCAAAGCCGACCACGGACAACTGCTCAGGTACCCTGATCTCGAGGTCCCGCGCCGCCTTGAGCACGCCAATCGCCATCTCATCATTCTGGCAGAAAATCGCTGTCGGCCGCTGGCTGCCCCCCTGGAGCAGGATACGGCCCTGTTCGTAGCCGGAATGAAAACTGAAGTCGCCTTCGAGGATCCATTCAGGCCGGGTTTCGATCCCGGCGTCTGCCAATCCGCGACGGTAGCCAGCCAGTCGATCCTTGCAGATCGGATTGCCTCCCGGACCGGATAGCGTCGCGATGGCCCGGTGTCCCAACGAAACCAGATATTCAGTCGCCCGATTGGCCGCCTGTTCGTTGTCGATATGAATTGTGGGCAGGGATAGGTTATCGAAATATTCGCAGGCCACGACCAATGGAAATCCCGAATCCGCCTGACGCTCCTTCACCAGGGCCTTGGGCACTTCCGTGGTGAGCAGGATAATCCCGTCAGCCTGGTTCGAAGGCACCAGGTTGAAGTAGGACTTAACGCGTTCAGGGTTGTGCCCGGCATCCCCCAACAGCACCTGGTAGCCCGCCTGGTGGGCCACCGATTCCAGGCCGCTGATCACCTCGGAGAAGAACGGATTGGCAATGTCGGGAAGGATCACGACGATGGTGCGCGATTCGCTGCGACGCAGGTTCCGGGCGGCGGCGTTCAGCGAGTAGCCCACTTCGGCTACCGCCTGCGCGACTCGCTGGCGGGTCGCGTCGGAGACTTTCTCGGGATTGGCGAGTGCGCGGGACACCGTGGCAGTCGAGCAATTCGCCGCCCTGGCAACGTCTTTGATCGTCGGCATGGAATGGCTTTTCTTGTGCGAATGGCGCGATGTTACCACAGTCTTCACGAGCCCCGGCTCTCCGTTTTCAGCCCCAACTTTCCGTTTTCAACCCCAGCTCTCCGCTTCCAACCTATGCTATGTAGCAGGCCATCCAACTTAATGCAATCGATTACATGACTTAACCACTACACGTAGCGCGTGATTCCAATATGCCCTATTTATTCCAGAAATTCGGACTAAAAGTTCTAATGAAAGAGGGTTGACGATCAAATTTTGCCCTGCTTCAATGTAATCGATTACAAAACAAGATGCACAAAACAACAATA
This sequence comes from Marinobacter nanhaiticus D15-8W, assembly GCF_036511935.1. NCBI lineage: Bacteria > Pseudomonadati > Pseudomonadota > Gammaproteobacteria > Pseudomonadales > Marinobacteraceae > Marinobacter > Marinobacter nanhaiticus. The sequence continues at coordinate 4,720,270 of NZ_AP028878.1, forward strand.
AGGCCAATGTTCATGAAAACCATACAGGGGCCAGGACTCTTCCTGGCACAGTACGTCAGCGATGAAGCGCCTTTCGATTCATTGCCGACCCTTGCCGAATGGGCCGCCAACCTGGGTTTCAAGGGCGTCCAGATTCCCACCTGGGACGAGCGCCTGTTCGACCTCAAGCAGGCCGCCGAGGACCTGGCGTACTGTCGATCGATCCAGGACACATTGGGCGAACACGGTCTGGTCATCACCGAACTTTCCACTCATCTGCAGGGCCAGCTGGTTGCCGTGCATCCGGTCTACGATTCCCTGTTCGACGGGTTTGCGCCGACCCACCTGCATGGTAACCCGGACGCCCGCCAGGCCTGGGCCGTGGACCAGGTCAAGCTGGCCGCCCAGGCGAGCAGGAATCTCGGGCTCAAGGCGGTTGCCACCTTCTCGGGCGCCTTGCTTTGGCCTTTCCTTTATCCCTGGCCACAGCGCCCGGCGGGGCTGGTTGAGGCTGGGTTCGAAGAACTGGCCAAACGCTGGCTGCCGATCCTCGATGTGTACGAGGAAGCCGGCATCGACCTCTGCTACGAGATCCACCCGGGTGAGGACCTGCACGACGGCGCCACCTTCGAGCGCTTCCTCAAGGCGACGAACCATCATCCGCGTTGCTGCATCCTGTTCGATCCGTCTCACTTCCTGCTGCAGCAACTGGACTACCTGGCCTTCCTCGACCACTTCCGCGACCGCATCCGCATGTTCCACGTCAAGGACGCGGAATTTAACCCGACCGCCCTGCAGGGCGTTTACGGCGGTTACGAATCCTGGATCGAGCGCGCCGGCCGCTTCCGTTCCCTCGGCGACGGCCAGGTGGATTTCAAGGGCATCTTCTCCCGGCTGGCCCAGTACGACTTCGACGGCTGGGCGGTGATCGAGTGGGAGTGCGCGTTGAAGCATCCCGAGCAGGGTGCGGCCGAAGGCGCCCGCTTCGTCGATGAGCACATTATCCGCGTCACCGACCGCGCCTTCGATGACTTCGCCGATGCTGGCGTCGACGACGCCGGTAACCGTCGGCTGCTGGGTCTGAAAGGCTAAAGGCGGGTGATCATGACAAGCACAAACCGTATTCGGCTGGGGATGATTGGCGGTGGCCAGGGCGCCTTTATCGGCGGCGTACATCGCATGGCCGCCCGGCTCGACGATCGCTACGAACTGATCGCCGGCGTTTTCAGTGCCCGGCCGGACGTCAATCGCGCCTCGGCCAGTGAACTGAGAATCGATCCGTCACGCTGCTATGACGATGTTTCAGAACTGATTGCCGGCGAGTCGGGTCGCGATGATGGCGTGCAGGCGGTGGCGATCGTCACGCCCAATCACCTGCACTTCGACGCGGCAAAGGCCTGTCTCGAGGCCGGTCTGCATGTCATCTGCGAGAAGCCGATGACCCTCACCGCCGACGAAGCGGAGACCCTCGCCGGACTGGCGCAACAGAAACAGCGCCACCTCCTCCTGACGCATCCGTACGTCGGCTACCCGCTGGTGCAACAGGCCCGGGCCATGGTCAAACGCGGCGACCTAGGCCGATTGCGCATGGTCAACGTGGAATACGTGCAGGAATGGCTTGCGGAAGCGCCAGGACCGGACAACAAGCAGGCGGACTGGCGGCTCGACCCCAAGCGTGCCGGCGCAGCCGGCTGCCTGGGCGATATCGGCACCCACGCCTACCAGCTGTCGGCGTTTATTTCCGGGCTGACGTTGGATGCGGTCAGCGCGGACTTGAGCAGCATGGTCGAAGGCCGCCAGCTCGACGACAACGTCCATGCGATGCTGCGCTATACCTCCGGCGCCAAGGGAATGCTATGGGTCAGCCAGTGCGCCCCCGGTTTCGAGAACGGCTTGCGGATTCGGGTGGTGGGTGGGCGTGCCTCGCTGGAATGGGCTCAGGAAAGTCCCAACGAACTCTGGTTTGCCCCGCTCAACGCGCCACGCCAGCGCATCACCCGCCGCGACGACTGGCTGGGCGACGACATCAATCGCGGTGTACGTATTCCCGGCGGCCATCCCGAGGGCTATATCGAAGCCTTCGCCAACCTTTATCAGGCCCTGGCGGATCAGCTGAACGGTGCGCCTGCCGACTGGCTGCCGGACGCCAACACCGGCGTCGACGGCCTGCATTTTATCAGTGCGGTCCTGCGCTCCAACCAGGCGGACGGGGCCTGGGCGACCCTGCCGCCACCGGTCGGCAAGGAGCGAACATCGGGGGACCAGCGATGACTGACCCGATTATCCGCACCCGGGACCTGTGCAAATCCTTCGGCGCGGTCAGCGTGCTCAGGAACATTACCCTGGACATCCAGCCCGGGGAGGTACTGGGCATCCTGGGCGAGAACGGCGCAGGCAAGTCCACCCTGCTCAAGCTCATCAGCGGCGTGTACACCCCTACCAGCGGGACTATCGAGATCGGGGGCGAAACCTTCAATCAACTGGATCCGATACTGTCCCGGCACAAGGGCATCGCCATGATCCCTCAGGAATTCAACCTGGTGCCGACACTCAAGGTCTACGAAAACGTCTTCCTGGGTCAGGAACGGCGTCGCAGGGGCCTGCTGGACAAGAACGCCATGCGCGCCGAAACCGTCAAGGTGCTGGAGTCCCTCAAGGTTCGCCTCAATCCTAACGCCACCATCAGCGAGCTCAGCGTCGCCGAAAAGCAGATGGTGGAAGTGGCCCGCGTGCTGGTGAACGACGCCCGGGTGGTGATCCTGGACGAGCCCACCACCGTGCTCACTGACCGCGAAGTCACGGTGCTGTTCGATGTGGTTCGCGCCATGCAGGAACGCGGCGTCGCCGTCCTGTTCATCTCCCACAAGCTCAAGGAAGTGAAGAACCTCTGCCAGCACCTAATGATCCTGCGGGATGGCGAGCAGGTGGAGCTGTGCGACGTGGCCGACGTCACCGAGGACGACATGGCCCGCAAGATGGTCGGGCGGGAACTGTCCCAGACCTTCCCGGAGAAACAGGACCATCCCACCTCCATCGCCCTGGAGCTGAAGAACCTCAATATTCCCGGACTGGTTCACGACGTTAACCTGAAGCTACATCACGGCCAGGTCCTGGGTTTGTCAGGCCTTGTGGGTTCGGGCCGCACGGAAATCGCCGAGGCCTTGATGGGCCTGCGCCGCCATACCCGGGACAAGCTCGTCATCAACGGCCGCGAGCCGGATATTCGTTCACCCAACGATGCCCATGCGGCGGGCATGGCCTACCTGTCGGAGGATCGGCAGGGCAAGGGCCTGGTGATGAACTTCAGCCTCACCGAGAACATCACACTGCTGAGTCTGCGCAAGTACACCTCGGGCCTGATCAGCCGCTCCAGGGAACGCCGGCAGGCCCAGGATTTCCAGTCGAAACTGGCCATCAAGGCCGCCAGCCTGGAGACCCATGTCGGCCTGCTCAGTGGCGGTAACCAGCAGAAGGTTTACCTGGCCAAACTGCTGGATATCGACCCGGACATCCTGATCCTGGACGAGCCCACCCGCGGCATCGACGTCAACACCAAGCGCGAGATCTATTTCCTGATCCGTGGCCTGGCCGAACAGGGCAAGGCAGTGATCGTGATCTCCTCGGAACTGGAGGAAATCATTGGCCTGTGCGACCCGGTGCTGGTGGTGCGTGAAGGGCGTATCGCCGCGCGCCTGACCGGCGACCAGATCAACGAAGAAGACATCATGCTTTACGCCGCCGGTGCCCGGGAAACCGTCGCCGGAACGACAGAACAACAAGGAATAACCCCATGAACCAGGCCAGACTTGCCGGCGCCCGGCTCTCCGACCGCCTCCGTAACAGCGGGCTCGATTTCAGCATCCTGGCGCCACTGGTTGCGCTGATCGTGTTGCTGGTGATTTCGTCCCTTGCGAGTGAGTACTTCCTCGACCTGCGCAACCTGACCAACATTACCCGCCAGGTGTCCTACACCGGCATCATCGCCATCGGGGTCACCTTCGTGATTATCGCCGCCGGGATCGACCTGTCGGTGGGCTCCATGGTCGCCCTGGTGGGCGTGGTACTGATTTACACCGTCAACCAGTTCGCCGACCCGGTACAGGGGGTCATTATTGGCCTGGCCATGGCCGTGCTCGCCGGCGCGCTGTTCGGCCTGCTGAACGGCGCACTGGTGACCTGGGGCAAAATCACGCCGTTTATCGCAACGCTGGCCACGATGTCGATCTACCGCTCACTGGCGCTGTACTTCTCTGACGCAGGGGAGATGGTCTCAACCAACTCACTGTTCCCGGAAATCGGTGGCGGCTATGCGCTGGGACTGCCAATCCCGGTCTGGACCTTCCTCATCATCGCGGTGCTGGCCCATATCCTGCTGGCCCACACGCCCTTCGGGCGGCACCTGTGCGCCGTCGGCTCCAATGCCCAGGTGGCGCGCTATTCCGGTATCCGGGTGCAGCGCATCATCCTCATCACGTTCGTTATTGCAGGGGCCTGCGTGGGTATCTCATCGATCATGCTGGCATCGCGCCTGAACTCGATCAGCCCCAGCGACGCGGGGGTGTTCTACGAACTCGATGCGATCGCGGCGGTGGTCATCGGCGGCACCGCGCTGTCCGGCGGCCGCGGCTCGATTTGGGGCACGGTGATGGGCGCGCTGATCCTGGGCGTGATCAACAACATGCTCAACATGCTGGGGATATCGCCCTACCTGCAAGGTCTGGTGAAAGGCGGCGTGATCCTGGTAGCGGTACTGATGCAGTACAAGCAAAACCACTAGCGGGTAGTAAAACAAACGGCAACCGAAAACCGTGGCGAAAGCCATTTGATCGCCCCGACACATTGGTGTCGGTCTACAACAACAAGACAGAAAGGATCTTCACTATGGGACTCAAACGACTGATCAAGGGCACCCTGCTCGTCGGGGCACTGGTGTTGGCCCCGTTCGCTGCCAGCCAGGCGGATTACCGCATCGGTGTCAGCGTACCGGCCGCCGACCACGGCTGGACCGCCGGCCTGCTGTGGTGGGCCCAGAAGGCCGCCGACGACCTGCACAAGAAGTACCCGGACACCGAGTTCTTCGTAGTGGCCGCCAACTCCGGCACCAAACAGGTGGCGGATGTGGAGGACCTGATGGTCAAGCAGATGGATGCGTTGGTGATCCTGCCCCATAACCCGGCCACGCTGCAGCAGGTGATCTCCGAGGCCTACGAGAACGGCATCTACACCGTGGTCGTCGACCGCGAACTGGAGTCCCCGGCGCAGGACGTCTTCATCGCCGGCGATAACGCGGGCATGGGTCGCGAGGCCGCCAAGTTCATGGCCGAACAGATGGATGAAAGCGGCAATGTAATCGTCATCGAAGGTATGCCGATCCCCATCAACAGCCAGCGGGTGAACGCTTTCAACGAGGTCATGGACCAGTATCCGGATATCAAGATCCTCGATTCCCAACCGTCGGACTGGTCGCCGCAGAAAGCCCTGCGGGTGATGGAAAACCTGCTGCGCAAGCACCGTGACGTGGATGCGGTTTGGGCGGGCGACGATGATGTGCTCAAGGCTGTCATGCAGGCGATCGAGGAAGCCGGCCGGGACGATATCAAACTGGTTGTCGGCGGTGGCGGTTCCAAGGATGTGATCGGCATGATCAAGGACGACCATGCGGTGGTGAAAGCCACGGTCACCTATCCGCCGAACATGGTGGCCTCCGCCATGGCACTGGCCAACACCGGCGTACGCGGCAAGAACCTGGGTGACATGTACCACCACGTCCCGGCCCGCATCGTGCTGGATGCCGAGCTGATCACCGAAGAGAACGCCGACAACTTCTACGTGGAAGACGCGGCCTACTGAGTCAGAATGCAGCCCGGGCCCCGCTCCCGGGCTGCGCACCTGAAACTTCCGACATCAACACCTGCCTCAAACCCCTGTATATTCATTCCTTTATGCTGTCAGACTGACCGCACGATACGCTTTGAAGTTAGCACAGGGAGCGCCATGACACGGCGTCGCATTGGGTTCTGGCTTGTCCTCATATTGGTCGCCGTCGTCCTGGCCGCAGGCTTCTGGGCACGACAGGCCTGGTACGATTTCCTGCAGGCAAACCATATCCAGCAACTGGATTGGCAGGGCCTGGACCTGTCGTTGTCCTCGCTTTCCGTCGATACGTTTACTGTAAGGCAAGCCGGTAGCGCCCGGCAGATCCACGCCGAGGGCCGGCAGCTCCATTTGCAGTGGACCTGGAACGGGCTGGTCCCGCAGGTGACCGCAATGGCATTGGAGCAGTTGCAGCTTGATGTGCAGACCCAGGCCGCACCTGACACCACGACTGACTCCGCCGCCCCGACGTCGGTGATCCCCAGGGAATCGCCGACGTGGCTACCACGCCAGCTCACGGTCGACCACTTCGAAATCACGTTGCCGTGCCTGACCGGCCGCTGTCCGCTAAAAGGCTCGATGACGGCTTCGCGGCAGGACAATCTATTGCCCGCCCAGGCTCAATTGATACTCCACCATCAGGAGCACCGCGTCCTGACCGATGTCGAGGTGAGCGGCGCCACCAACGAAAAACTAACCGTCAACGGCAGTGTCTTGGTCGACGACCGCGAGACGCTATCGCTCAAGACGGACTTCGCACCCGGAGGCAACTCGGACGTAACCCGATGGAACGGGTCGATCGACGTTCCGCACCTGCCCCGGAACGAGTGGATTCTGGAATGGCTGCGGCAATGGCAGGCGCTCCCGGTGGAGGACCTTCCCCCAAGCCCGGACGACGGCGAGGTTAGCGCCCAATGGCAACTACAATGGCCGGTGGACTCGAATTTTCTGCAACAGGCTACCGGCTCCTTGTCGGCCGAGGCCCGACTACCACAGCCCTGGCCGTTGCCTGGTGTGGGCACGTTGCAAGGTCAGCTCGGACTCGAACTCAGTGCAGAAGCGGGAAAATGGCGAGCTCAAACCGCCCGGACGGATATGCAGCTCACCGAGCCGGCAAACTGGATCTACAGCGTACCGGAGCCACTTCGCCCCAAGCGTCTAGCCTTGCAAATCCAGCCGGCGGAATCGTTAGCCAATACCGGGCGCCCCCTGCTGCCACTGGCCCTCAAGGCGCAGATCCGCGGCAATGCCAGCATGGATATCGACGGCCATCTGGCACTGGCGACCGAAGCGCCCTGGCTGGCCCGACTGGGGAAGACACGAATACGCGGAAGCCTGCCGCGCTATACCGTTGCTGACTGGGGTCTCGAACAACCCGCTTTCGATATCACCGCGACGGGGCAAGTGGATCCCCAGTCACTCGACCTCAAACTGGCCCAGGGCTCCGTTTTGCGGATCGGACAGATCGATGCACCAGACTCAGCTACACCGCTGTCGATGTCTGCGCTTCAGGCCAATCTCGCCAACATACCGTTGCAAGCAACCTACGATCTCCAAGAGGCCCGCCTCGATAGCCTGTGGTTCCGAGGTCCTGTGGAATTGAAAGCGCAGCGCCTGGAGCACCCGCAACTCAAACCCCAAGCCTTCGGCTTTGACGGCGACATCGCTGTCGATCTGAAACGTTTGGCACTCAACGGCCGCATCGAAAGTGACGCCGGCGCAAATGCCGACGTCACACTACGCTATCCGTTCGGCGACACCCTGACGCTGGAGGCGGATGCGCGCATCGATGGCAAACAGGCCGGCAGCGCTTGGGCAGAAACGCTCACCACCTGGCCGAAAACCCTGTCGGTCGACGACGGGGCTATCGAAGCTTCAGCAAGACTTAGCTTACCCGATGGGGGCCCGATGGCGTTGGATACCACACTGGATGCCGACGCGCTCGGCGTGACCTTCAACCGTATGGCGCTGACGGGTATCGACGGCGAGGTCGTGTTGAATATCGACCAAAACCAGCTCAGGGCACATACCGTCGATCTTCGCGTTGCCCAGCTCAACCCCGGCATTCCTATCGGGCCGGTTACCGCGGAAGCAAACTACGATGCACCGCTGGATCGCCCGGCAAGGGGCACACTGGCACTCGACACAGCGGAGGCGGAACTCCTCGGCGGCGAAGTGCACCTGACATCCCAGCGCTGGGACCTAGCGGATGTGCCAATCCGGGTTCCACTGCAGGTCCACCGCCTGCAGCTATCACGTCTGATGGAACTCTATCCGGCAGAGGATCTGTCCGGCACCGGCATACTCAATGGCGAGATTCCCGTCTGGATAGGTCCGGATGGCGTGCATATGGAAAAGGGCATCCTCGCCGCCGAGAAGCCCGGCGGCCGCCTGCGCTTACCCGGCGAACGCCTGGCCGGCCTCGCCCAGGATAACGCGGCGATGCAGATCGTCGTCGAGGCGGTGAAGAATTTTCACTATTCGGTGCTAGACAGCACCATCGACTACGCCCGGGACGGCACGCTGAACCTGGACCTGCACATTGAGGGCAATAACCCCGACGTGCGCGATGGCCAGCCGATTGTGCTCAACGTCAACCTGGAGGAGGATATCCCCGCCCTGCTGACCAGCCTGCAACTGAGCGGCCGGGTGAACGATGTGGTCACCGAACGGGTCAAGAAGCTGATTGAGCAGCAACAGTCCGGCAACGCGCCCGACCTCGAAATCGAGCGCGGGATCGAGTAAAACGGACACAGCAATAACACGAGGCGGCCAATCACGGCTGCCGCTGACAGGAGTGTAAGTTTATGGCGAGTTCCTTACCGGGACGCTTTTCCATCGGGCGATGGCGGCTCTCACTGGCCGCGTTGCTGGTCGTGGTGTTCGGCACCGCCTGTACGCCTACCGTGCAGATGGCCGCGCCGAAAGAGCCCATCACGGTCAACCTGAACGTCAAGATCCAGCACGAGATCTACGTCAAGGTGGATAAGGACGTGGAAGCGTTGTTCGAAGAAGAAGGCCTGTTCTGATCGTTATCCGGGAGACTATGACATGACTGTATTTGCACGACTCAGCGCCCTGCTACTGGCCCTCTGCCTCAGCCTGCCTGCGCTGGCCATGAGCCTGGACCAGGCCAAGAGCCAACTCGATACCGCCAAGAGCCAGGGTCTTGTGGGTGAGACCGCAACGGGCTACCTCGGCGTGGTAAAGAACCAGGGCCAGGCCCAGGAAATCGTCGACGCCATCAACGAAGCGCGCCGGGACGAATATGCCCGTATCGCCGATAAACATGGTATCGCCGTGACCAAGGTCGAATCCGTAGCCGGCAAGAAAGCGATCGATAAGACACCGGCAGGGCAGTATGTGAAGGTTGATGGGGAGTGGCGGAAGAAATAAAGAGTACCGCCTCCTAATGGTTGTAACTGCTCCCCTGGCCGACCTCAACGCCGGTCAGGGCGCTTGGCTGCCTTTTCCCTTTTTCGCTTCCCTTTTCTATTTCCACGAAACCGCAAAATACTACTTTAGTGCCTGTTTTTTGGTGCGATGGTCGCATTCATTGCCTAGCGCTGATCGCGTGTAATAGGAAAGACACAATAACAAGAGGTATAGCCATGTTCAGGCCCCTACTGAACCTGGCGCTGCTGGTCACCTTCGCCTTTCCGGCGATGGCGGAGACGACACCAGAGCCCGCCAGGCAGGCTCCCAACGCCGAAGATACCCTCTTTACGAGTGAAGGCTTCCGCCAGGACCGGTACCGCAGTCCCACGCCGGCTTCGGCGCCTGGCGCCCGAACCGTCGACACAGAAACGCTGCAGTCGCTATTGGAGCAGAACCCCGACCTGGTGCTGATCGACGTGATCAATGTCGAATACCGCCACGACCGTTTCCTGCAGGACGATCCTCATCACACGATTCCCCAGGCGTATTGGCTGCCGAACACAGGCAAGGGGAGTCTGGACACCCTTTGGCACGACTACTTGATGGACAACCTGGCCCGCCTGACCGCAAACGATCCTGAGCAGCCGGTGGTGGTCTTCTGCAAATCCGATTGCTGGTTGTCCTGGAACGCCGCCAAACGCATCACCGAAGCGGGCTACAACAACGTCTACTGGTACAGGGACGGCATCGATAGCTGGGTGGCCGCCGGTCTCCCCACGCGCACGGTAGAGCCCGTCGATCCCAAGCATTCATGAGGACAGGATGATGACCTATCCATCGATGTTGACTGAGAAAGATGTCGCCGAAATGGACTATCCTGAAACGATGGGAAAGCCATCTTGCCAGAGCGATAACCAACGAGTATCCGACTGCATGGAACCTGCGTACAAGATCCTGATTGCCGATGACCACCCCCTGTTCCGCGAAGCCATTACCAGCGTTGTCGAAGCCGGGTTCCCGGGCAGTGAAGTGGTCGAAACGGAGGATTTGGACACCGCCCTGGCCCTGACCCAGGCGCATGACGATTTCGACCTGATCCTGCTGGACCTGAATATGCCTGGCATGAATGGGCTGAACGGTTTGATTACCCTGCGCAACGAAGCGCCAACCATCCCGGTGGTGATCGTCTCCGCCGAAGAGGACAAGCAAGTTGTCCTTCAGGCGATTACCTATGGCGCGGTGGGGTTTATCACCAAGTCGTCACCCCGCGCCCAGATGACCCAGGCCATCGAACAGATCCTGGCCGGCAACGTCTACCTGCCCTCGGACATCATCCGCACCGGCAAGGAGAGTTCCCGCCGCCATCGCCAGGACGACAACAATATCTCCCCGGAACTGCTGAACTCGCTGACCCGGCGGCAGCTACTGGTACTCGAGCGGATGTCCAAGGGTGAGTCGAACAAACAGATCGCCTATAACCTGAATATCGCCGAAACCACCGTAAAGGCACATGTATCGGCCATCCTGCGAAAGCTGGGGGTTCATAACCGGGTACAGGCGATATTGTCGGCGAGCGATATCGACTTTAACCAATACCTGAAACGTTGAGGGTGCTGGAAAGCCGATACCGAAGGTGCCGTCCCGCCCTACCGACTCAACCCGCCAATAACAAATGGTGCAGCACACTGCGTAGCTTCAGCGGCTTCACCGGTTTGTTGATCAGTTGGTACCCCAGATCACGGATATGCTGCTTGAGTTCGTTGGTGTAGTTGGCGGTAATCATCACCACCGGCACCGTATCGTCCCGCTGGATGTGAATACCAGCGACCGCATCCACGCCATTCTCGTCATTGTCCAAATGGTAGTCCGCCAGGATCACATCCACCGGCGTTGCCGCAAGGTCGACCTGGTGCTCCAGATCGTCGAGGGAAACGGCGGTGACCACCTCACATCCCCACCCTTCCAAAAGCGTACGCATGCCGTCGCAGATAGTCCGATCGTTGTCGATCACCCAGATCCGGCTGCCGTCCAGGGGCTGGGGCGCTACGAAACCCTGCACTTCGGGTTGGTACTGATCGACGGTTAGCTGCCCAAGCGGAACAATCACTGAGAACATCGACCCTCGGCCTTCCACCGATTTCACCGTAATCCGGTGACCAAGCATGCGGGCGATATTGTCGACGATCGCCAGACCCAAACCGAGCCCTTTATCCTGGGGCGCGCCCGCTGGGCGGATACGCTTGAATTCCTGGAAAATTTCCGTGAGCTTGTCCGCCGGGATACCCGGCCCCGTATCCCACACCTGCAGTTCAATGCCGCCCTTTCGGCGTCGACAGCCCAGTAAAATGGAACCCGACCTGGTGTAGCGGATAGCGTTGGTGAGGAAATTGCGCAGGATACGGGCCAGGAGCTGCGAATCGGACTTCACCACTGCCGACGACGGTACGAAACGCAGATCGATACCTTCGCCTATTGCCATCTGGCGGAATTCCCGTGCGATGTTGTTGAGCAGGTCCCGCAGATCGAAGGCACTGATGTCAGGTTGGATCACACCGGCATCCAGCTTTGAGATGTCCACCAACGTGCCGAGCAGGTTTTCCACATCGTCCAGTGAGGTGCTGACCGAACGCACCAGCCCCTCTGCCCGTGGCCCGAAGGATTGTTCCATCAATGCGCTGGTAAACAGGCGGGCGGCATTGAGCGGCTGCAACAGGTCGTGACTCACTGCTGCGAGGAACTTGGTCTTGGACAGGTTGGCCCGTTCCGCGTCCATCTTGGCGTCCCGCAGGCGTGCCTCGATCAACGCGCGTTCGCTGATTTCCTGGCGCAGCTTGCTGTTCAGCCCGGTGAGCGCAGCGGTGCGTTCCTTGACGCGTTGCTCAAGATTGTCATAGGCCTGTTGCAGGGCAAGTGCGGTACGACGACGATCGGTAATATCCCGGATCAGCACGAAGAAACCCATAACCTGCCCATCCTGGCCCTGGTTGGGCACGTATGAACGCAGCATATAGCGCTGCTGGCCACGGGCGTTGGTCTCTTCGAATTCGAAGGTCACGCTGTGCCCCGCCAGCGCATCCCTAACGTGGGGCAACAGGCGTGCATAGAGCTCCGGGTTATGAACCTCTTCCAGGCGGCGCCCCAACAGTGACTGGTTGCCGGCGCTGTACCAGGCCTCGTAGACCTTATTGCAGAACTGCACAGTCAGATCAGCACCGACGTAGGCAATCAGGGCCGGTACGTGATCGGTCACCACCCGAATCCAGCGCTCGCTCTCGCGCAGGGTCTCTGCATAGCGATAGCGTTCGGTGATATCCGTATAGGTGTTGACGTAGCGGCCGTCAGCCATGGGATGCGTACGGATTTCCAGTACCCGGCCATCCTGCCGACGATGCTCCAGGGCATTTGACAGACTATCGGGCGTCAGCAACGGGGTCTCCGATAAGGCCATCAGCCGCTCGAACGAGGTTTCCGTCGAGACCTGATGCGGAGAAAGTCCGGTCAGCTCGATAAAGCGATCATTCCAGATTTCCGGAGCGCCCCGGTCATTGACCAGCACCACACCCTGGGACAGGTTATCCACGGCGGATTGCAGCAGCTGTGACTTTTCGGCCAGCGCCCGTTCGCGGCGTTCGTCCTCGGTGTTCTTCAAATCGGTGATATCGGAGTAAAGGATCACCAGTCCGCCTTCACGAGTCGGCCTTTCGCTGACCTGGACCCAGCGGCCATTGGAAAGCAGGTAAACGACCCCGCCGGCCTGGCGGTCCCGATGCTCTTCCAGCACCAGGCCGGTCTCGACCGCCAGCCGTTTCATATCTGCAATCGCTACACCTGGTCGGATCAGGTCACCATTCTTGCTCCAGTAGCTGCGAAAACGGCTATTGGTCAGAACTAACCGATGACAATGGTCGAACAGCACGAACCCGTCACCGATGCTCTCGATGGCGTCGATCAACCGCTGGCTGGCCATTTCCGCCTCTTCGCGGGCGGTAATCAACGCGCGATTGCTGGACTTGAGTTCGGACATGGCGAGGTTGAGCGCTTCGGTTCGTTCGCGCACCTGCTCAGCGAGCACCACTGAGTGTTCGAAGGCGGCATAGGGCTCGGGCTTATGGGCGCCGCTGGACTCGACGCGGGTAATCAAAGCGTCGCGGATGGTCCGCAGGCGGGCATTCTCGGCTTCCAGCTCGGCGATGCGCTGATCCCGCGCATCCGCCTCAGTCTTGATCGTGAGCGGGCTGACCAATGACCACTCCTGTGAATGTCTGGTTGATATGCATGCCATCGAACTGCTCGCCGTAGGTGTTGAAACCGATCACCCGGTGGTCGACGAGGAAATCCGACGCCTCTTCGACAAATCCGGAAAATTCAGCTTCCAGGCGTCGTAAAAAACAGTCGCAACCAATGGTCAGCAGGGGCGGGCCAACCTCCTGTTCGGCGTTCTCCAGCTGCTGCTTAAGGTTGGCCAGTAAGGGGCCCGGCCGCATGGCGGTCAGGACGATGCCGGTCTCCACGGCACAGTAGAACGTCAGGCTGCCGTCGTCGTTGACCCGTTGGACCGAACGCACGAAGTACTGGTCACCGATGCGCACGGCCATCGGCCGCAGGGCGAAGACCCTGCGATCCAGTTCCGCCACGGTCACGCCTGCGGCGCGGGCGTAGGCGACGGCCGCAGGCTCCGCATTGAGTTCGTAGACCGTGCGCGACTCGCTGCTGGCACGGGTCACCACCAACTTGTCCTCGCCCGCCAGCATGTGATGCGTGGAGAAAACCCGGAAAGCAAGGGAGGTATTGATCATCAGCACGATCGCCGCACGATTGTGAAATCGCCCTTGAAAATAGACGTGCGTGTTAGCCAGGCGCTCATCGTCGCCGGCAGAACCACCGAAGTGCGGAATGCTGCCCAACGCCGCATTCAGCGTGGCAAGTACCAGTTCTTCACGACTGGACAGCCCGTCCAGCAACGTTATGGCGAAAGTATGCCCTTTGACCGGCGCCAGCGACGCTTCCCGGAACGTGGCCAGCAGGTTGTCGACGAGGCCCTGGGCGTCCTGCAGACTGAATTGCTCCAGCTCGCCAATCAGGGCGCAATCCACGGAAAAATAGCGGCGGTCGAAGCCAATTGCCGTAATGCATCCGCGACCGTAGCCCAACGGGGTAATTTCGCCAGCGGAGGTGCAGCCAGTCAGCGGAACGGCGGGGAAGACGTGTTCAAGGGCGATACCTAACCGGGCCAGATCGTATTCGGCGGAGCAGAAGAACAGGACACAGGCGAGATCAGCATGGTGGAGCTGGCTGGCCAGACTGGTTGCTGCCAGTTGGGGGTCTCGCGCGTCGGAACTGGCAATCCGAACCGGAGCAACAGAAGTCACAGGCAGCATGGTAGAAGGCTCGCGTCCGGAAATTCTCCACTCCGATTCTACGCGCTTCATCCAGCGGTCCAATTCAACTTCAGTGCTCCTGGCCGCGCCACGAAAACGGACATAGGCCATTGATTCAAAACCTTAAACACAAAGCTGAAAGAACGGGCTATGAGGATCAGACCGGAAAACCGGCACTTTGGTAGTAGGCAACCGGGCCCGACGCCGGTCGCCTGCCGCCCTTTCAGAACAGGACGATCGCACCCACGGCGATAGTGTCCGCATCGGCGGCGTCGGCGCCGGTGGACTTGGTGGTCTGCTCGAACATGTTGTATTCCGCCACCACCTTGAGGTTGCTGTTGACGTCATGGAACAGGCCAATGGTGGTGTTTTCGGTTTCGAAGTCACCTACGTCGGAATCGGTTTCACCGTAGGAAAGCACCAGCTTGGTAGCACCGAGCGTATAGGCGCCCTGCAACAGGTAGCCATCCTCGCTCTCCTCTTCCAGAGCTACCGCCTGGTTGGTGATCAGTACCGGCGCATCGCCATCGGCGGTATAGCCGGATGCAGCCAGTGTCAGGCCGGCTACAGAGGCCTTCATGCCATACCCCACTGCCGTGGAATCGACGGTCGTGTTAGTCGTATCGCTTTCCGAGCTTTGATAACGACCGTTTACCCAGGTGGTCAGGTCGACCTCGCCAAGACTCATGGCGTAGGTAATCTCTGATTCGAAACGCGGTGCTTCTTCGTAGCCGTCAGCGCCGGAGGTGGTTGCAGGGTCTAAAACGCCAGCAGCGATCTTCAGGCCACCCAGGTCCGGCGAGCGATAAGTGATCTGCGCCGATGGCGTGGGGTAGGCATAACCGGTGCGAATATTGCCGAAGGAAACACCACCCGGCGCACCTGGCGAGCCGAAGCCCATCAGGATCTCGTCGAGGAAGATGTTGTTGCGGGAATACAGTCCAAAGTCCTTACCGATCAATACCTGACCAAAGCTGCCGTCGACGGTGGCGTAGAACTGCCGCACATCGATGGAGGTATCGGTGGGCGAATCCAGGCTGTCGTTGATGGTGGTCCAGAAGGAGGAACGGCCACCCAGGGTCAGCTCCCCCATCTCCTTGCTGAAGTTGAAGCCGATGGTGTTGGGGAGGAAGCCCATCTTGACCCGGGACTGGCGCACGTCGCTGAGCTTGTCGTCGCGGTTTACGTAGAACGCGTTGAAATAGCCGTCGACAGAGAACTGTGTACCGTCCTCGTTATAGACTTCAATTGCCGCTTGGGTTTGCGTGGACATGCCGCCAGCGATCGCCAGCGCGAGAAGATGTTTTTTGTTCATGGTTGCCCCCAAAATTCTTGTTAGAAGAAGAGGCACGTCGGTGCCTCCGGGCGCACAGGACATGTGCCCGCAACCATCGTCGGCGAACGCCGGATGGCGGCCTATGCGCCAAGGGAGCTGATTTGGGGGTTAATTGGAACTAGCGACAGGCGCCACACTTTGGCACTACGACTGCACCGGCCGTTGGTGCTATTGCCACCCTTGCAAGGCGCCGATGCAGTCGTCGAGAAAGGGTTGGGGATCAGGCATGACGGCCTCGTCGGCAACGACGCCGAACTGCACCTGATTGTTGTAACTGACGATACTCAGCCCCAGTCCAATATCGCCGGACTGGGGTACCCAGAACATCTGCTCGCGCACCCGGCAACCGGCCAGGTAACGGGTTTCCGGCGTACCACGCACGTTGGACACGACAGCGCTGGCCTTGCGGCAGAAGAGATCGGCGATGGGCTGTTGCCAGCCTTTGGGCAGCAGCCCGGCCGAGCACATCAGTCCCCAGGAAATACCTGGCTGCCAGGACCGTTTCAGGCGGCGGGTCTCGTGCTTAACCCGGTACAGGCTCTCCAGCGGACTCTGGGCATCGACCGGTAAGGGCACGAACACAGTGCCGAACAGGTTGCCTAATTCACCCGGACGCGGGCGCACCGAGTCCGGTAGCAGAGCGCGAATGTCCACCGGCACAGCAGCGTGCAGCATCACCTCTTCCAGGTCGAGGTCGTCCTGTTCCAGCTGCTTGCGCAAGGCCTGGGCGACACAGGCAAGCAGGACGTCGTTGATCTTGCAGTTGGTGTTTTGGGCGATATCGCGAAAGGCCGCCAGCGGCACCGGCGCCGACCAGCGGCAGGTGCGCCGGCCCAGCAGCCCTGGTTTGAAACGGGTCGCCGTATCCTCCGGCTCGAGGACATACTCGCTGAGCTCGTTGACCAGGCGCAGGCCGGACCAGGCCGCCCGTTCCAACTGCTTGCGTCGCGCGTCGAGCGGGTTGTCCGGCCGGTCGGTGTCGACATCGTCCAGGGTTCCCGTGTCAGCCAGCTTAACCTGTGACTGTAGCCACTGCCAGCCGGCATCCCTCCAGCGTGAGGCATCGGCGGCCTTGGCGGAGCCAATCGTTTGCGCGGGCATCGCATCCGGCGCCGTGGTCGTCAGCGCGTTGAACAGGTCGATCAGCGACAGACCGTCGGCATAGCAATGGTGCAATCGAAGAAGCAGCGCAGCCCCACCCCGGGCCTGGGGTAGCAGCCAGAAGCACCAACGTGGACGGTAATCCGGCAGCGGCTGGTTCAGGCGGGCTGACAGCCAGTCCTGCAACTGGCCCTCATCGAATATCTCCGGCACGACTTTGAAATGGTGTCGCAAGCGGAAGAGTTCATCTTCCTCCCACCACCAGGCCGTACCCTTGTGCACAGGCCGGCAGCGGAAACGCTCGATCCGGAGCCAGTGGTTCTCCAGGAACTGTTTGAACACCGGCGCGGTCAAACCATCGACCCGGAGCATGACGGTAATCGTCATGGGATTGGCGGGGGACTCCATGGAAAGCCAGGCGGCGTCGACCGGTGACAGTAAGCTGGATTCCGCGTGGCTCAAGTCCGACTTCCCTACAGGTATTCTCGTTATCCGTGGCCGCTGAGCGTGGGACAGACAGCGGATGATCGGTGTGTGGCAATCCGATGACAGCCCAGCATTGTGCCAGACATGCACCACCCACTCCACTTACACAAAGGCCAGAGTAAGGCCCGGAACAATCACAAAAAATTACACCCTGTTAAGCGCCAATCCCTATACTCGAAACGGTAACCTCGCTGCCTGAAATAGGCTTTACGGGCCAAAGTCCGTTTCATACTTTGGTCGTAAACTCCGGATAAGTCGCTGATTTCGCATAGAATGAAATGAAGTGACCGAAACTTAGCGATGCCGGTGCAATCTGCGCCAATAAAGGTCGGGTTCAATAGGATTAAAAAACAGGAATAAACATAGGGAGTTTGCAAACACGGAAGGTTTCCGTAGAACAAAAAGTAAGCAAACCCGGATTCGGGAGGCCACCAATGAAAGCAAGTCACGTACGCAAGCTGATAAAGCCGATCGACAGCGTCTATTCGGAGATGTTTTCCGGGCGGGTCTACCGGGTCGGTAAGGGCGCGGTCTCCGTGCGCAATCACAGCGGCGAAGCGGCACAGACCGTCATCGGAGTGCATGGTTTTCTGGAAAATCATTGCTACTTCACCCAGGCCTACGAATCACCAACCACTGAGCTGATCCTGCTCACCTGCAGCAACTACCATATCCCGGTCAACGGCGTGACCCTGGAGAGCGCGGACTGGGAGGTGCCCATAAAGCACCTCGAAGCCACCATCGAGTATGACGCCTGCATTCTCAACCAGGCATTGGCCAATCTGCCCAGCACCGACAGCGTGCGGGTTCACGGGCACTCCCGCGGAGGTGCGGTCATTCTGGAAGCCGTGCGCCAGCGTCCCGAACTCTACGAAAACGTGGAGATCATCCTGGAAGCGCCGGTGCTGCCCCAGGCCAAGCTCCACGCCCTGGTGACTACCTTGCTGGAACCGGTGAGCCACGGCATGTGGCCCTGGCTAATCCGAATCATCAACAGCGCGCCGTCATCGGCTTACGGCCAGACCTTTTTCGGCAAGATGAACCCACGCAAGAAACAGTTGCTAAGCCACCTGTTCTCCGCCACACGGGACCACCTGACCATTGTGCGTAATATCGAGAACATCATGGCGTGGACCGAGCGCACGAACGTGGATATCTACGAAAATATCCGGCACGGGACCTTCCTTATCCCACAAGTGGATCGCATCCTCGACCGCACCAGCATGCTAGACAGCGCCCGTCAGAGCCCGACCACCATGCGCATCATCGAAACCCAGGCCCTCAGTCACTTCATCACGCTGGATAGCAAGGAATGGATCCCGTCGCTGGCGAGTCTGCCCCAGGCCTCAAGCATCGCCTGAAGCCTGGAATCGCTATGAGGGATGGGGGAAGAAAACTCTGGAGTCAGGCTGTGCCTGTCAGTTTATCCAGTTGGGAATGGATTTCCGATTCGAAACGTGACTTGAACGGGCGAAGCATCAGGCCCAGTTCCAGGTGAACCTTCAGTTCCGCTGGCAATACGTCCATGTGGCCTTTCACGCCGCTGCGCTTGAAGCGCAGGGTGTCGCCATCCCAGGTGTAATCCACGTCGAACTGTTCTGAGAGGTCCTTGGCCAGGGTCTCTGCGGCCTCTCGCGCATGGTCATGATCAAGGGCGTGGCTACGGCTGATATCAATTGTGGACATGGATACCCCAGGATAACGGTTGAATGGTAGTGGCTTTTCGGTCGAGACGCTTAAGTGCTCTCCAGTCGCGACCTTGGAACGTCTGGATGCCAGTGGCATCCGCCATTTCCCCAGAGTTTAAGCGTTTACCCTGCCGGCGCAAGCAACTGGGTTAACCCGCCCTTGCGACACATGCTGCTTGTAGCCTGTGGTCTGACCGTTAGAATACAGGATTGGCCCGGAACGGCAGTGGGCCGTTCCTTTACTTCCGGACAGGACACCGCGCATGACTGACCCGCAGACCTCCAACACCGCCCCGCAAGCTACCGGCGCTCCAGAGGACACCACCCACTTCGGCTATCGCCAGGTGAAGAAGCAGGAGAAAGCCAGCCAGGTGGCCGAGGTCTTCCACTCCGTGGCCGGTAAGTACGACATGATGAACGACCTCATGTCCATGGGCATCCACCGGCTCTGGAAGCGATTCACTATCGAGCTGAGCGGTGTGCGGCCGGGCCACAGGGTGCTGGATATCGCCGGCGGCACTGGCGACCTGACGATGAAATTCTCCGACCTGGTGGGCCGTGACGGTCAGGTGGTTCTCGCCGATATCAACGCCTCCATGCTGCAGGTCGGCCGCAGTCGCCTGACCGACCGCGGGTATGTGGGCAATATCGAGTACGTCCAGGCGGATGCCGAACATCTGCCTTTCCCGGACAACAGCTTCAATGCGGTCAGCATCGCCTTCGGTCTGCGGAACGTGACTGACAAGGACCGGGCACTGCGTGACATGTGCCGGGTGCTCAAGCCCGGTGGCAAGCTGCTGGTACTGGAGTTCTCCAAGCCCGCCAACCCACTGCTCAGCAAGGCTTACGACCTGTATTCGTTCAATGCCCTGCCGCTGATGGGGCAACTGGTCGCCGGAGACGGCAACAGCTATCAGTACCTCGCGGAATCCATCCGGATGCATCCGGACCAGGACACCCTCAAAGGCATGATGGACGCGGCCGGCTTCGTCAATACCCGCTACCACAACATGACCGGTGGGATCGTCGCCCTGCACGCGGGGGTCAAGCCCTGATGTTCCCCGGCCCTACCCTGCAGGCCGCCGTTACCCAGGTGGTAGAGCAGGCGCTGAACCGGGCTCTCGCCCTGGACCCGGTCGGACGCGTGGCACTGTTGAAAGCGCTGGATCAGCCTGTGCTGTTCGCCTTCGACGGCGTGAAGCTGCACCTTTCACTGCAGGCGATCGGTGAACAGGTACGGGTCGGCAGCACCACCCCGGAAGAGCCGACCTTGACCGTAACTGGCCGCCCCCTGGCTTTCGCGGCGCTGGCCCAGGGCGATGATCGTGTCTTCGGCGATGGGCGACTCAATGTGAACGGCGACGTAGGGCGAGCCCATGCCCTGCAACGGGCGATCAATCAGCTCAAGCCGGATTGGGAAGCCGCGCTGGCCCGTTATACCGGCGATGTGCCGGCACACTTTATCGGCCAGCGAGTTCGCGGCGCCCTGAGCTGGCAGCGCCAGGCGTTTGCCTCGCTCAACGCCAGTCTGGAAGAGTATATCCACGAGGAGACCGGCGCCCTGCCCGGCCGCAACGAACTGTCAGCCACCTTCGAGGATATCGATCGGCTCAGCCTGCAAACCGACCGCCTCGAAGCCCGCATCGAACGTCTGAAAAGCCGGCTCGAAGCCGATCCATCGCAACCGTCGGAGCCGTCGTGACCCGCATTCAACGTCTTTTTCGCATTGGCTGGGTATTCAGCAAGTACCGACTCGATGAATTTCTACCCCTGACCGACCTGCCTTGGCCCGTACGCTTCGTATTGCTGTTCGCGCCCTGGCATTTCTTCCCGGTTTCCGACAAGCCTCGCGGTGAACGCCTGCGACTGGCCCTGGAGGAACTGGGACCGATCTTCGTGAAGTTCGGCCAGATCCTCTCCACTCGTCGGGATCTTCTCCCCGATGACATGGCCCTGGCGCTGCAGCAGCTTCAGGATCGGGTTCCACCGTTCCCCGGCGAAAAGGCTCGCGGTATCGTCGAAAGCTCGTTGGGACAGCCCGTCGCTAAACTGTTCAAGACCTTCGACAGCAACCCCATGGCGTCGGCTTCCGTCGCCCAGGTGCACGCCGCCACCCTGCATGGCGGCCAGGCAGTGGTGGTCAAGGTGATCCGGCCGGATATCGAGCGGGTGATCCGTCAGGACATCGCCCTGATGCTGGTCATGGCCAGGTTGCTGGAGCGCTATTGGTCCGAGGGACGTCGCCTGCGGCCAGTCGAAGTGGTACGTGACTATGAACAAACCATCTACGACGAGCTGGACATGCAGCGCGAGGCGGCCAACGCCAGTCAGTTGCGCCGCAACTTCGAAGGCTCGACGCTGATCTACATCCCGGACGTATTCTGGGATTACACCAGCCAGCAGGTGCTGGTGATGGAGCGCATCCAGGGCATTCCGGTCGCCGATACCGAAGCATTGAACGCAGCGGGCGTTAATATGAAGGTCCTGGCGGAAAAAGGTGTGGAGATATTCTTCACCCAGGTCTTCCGTGACAGTTTCTTCCACGCCGATATGCATCCGGGCAACATCTTTGTCGATGCATCGAACCCGCAGGACCCACGCTATATTGCGATCGATTTCGGCATTGTCGGCACCCTCGCGCCGGAGGATCAAAGCTACCTCGCGCGCAACCTGCTGGCGTTCTTCCGTCGTAACTACCGCCAGGTCGCCGAACTGCATATCCAATCCGGTTGGGTACCTGCCCATACCCGGGTCAATGAATTCGAGGCGGCCATCCGCACCGTCTGCGAGCCGATCTTCGAACGTCCGTTGAAAGAGATTTCCTTCGGTCACTTCCTGCTGCGCTTATTCCAGACGGCCCGCCGCTTCGAGATGGAAGTACAGCCGCAACTGGTGCTGCTGCAAAAAACCCTGTTGAACGTGGAAGGCCTGGGCCGCCAGCTCTATCCGGACCTGGACCTGTGGAGCACCGCCCAGCCTTTCCTGGAATCATGGATGCGCCACCGAATTGGCCCGCCCGGCATGCTTAAATCCCTGCGCGAGCATTTGCCCGCCTGGCTCGAGCAGTCGCCGGAGATGCCGCAACTGGTGCATGACGCGCTCCTGCGAATTCGTGACCTGGATCGTACCCAGAACACGGATCACGCTACAATACGGGCCATGCAGCGGGCGGAACTCGAACATCGGCGAGGTATGCGCCGTATTGCAGCCGGCATCGCCTGTCTTTTTGGCGCCTGGATGGTCACCCAGCCGACCAGTTGGGCGTCGCTAGAAGCCGTCCCACTCCCCGGCTGGGCGTTGATCGCCGTGGCAGGCTGGCTGCTCGTCGGCCGCCGCTCCAGAATCTCACGATAACCTTGGATAGACATGCAAGAGACTACATCGACAACCAATGGTAATTGGCTAGACGCCGTACGCTGGGACGATCAGGGCCTGGTACCGGCCATCGCGCAGGATGCCTCAACCGGCGATATCCTGATGATGGCCTGGATGAACCGCGAAGCCCTCGAATTGACCGCAAATGAGCAGCGGGCCATCTACTGGTCCCGGTCCCGGGGCAAGCTCTGGCGCAAGGGCGAGTCCTCCGGCCATGTCCAGCAGGTCTCGGAAATCCGCATCGACTGCGACGCGGACGTGATCCTGCTCAAGGTGGAACAACTGGGCGGCATCGCCTGTCATACTGGACGTCGCAGTTGCTTCTACAGTCGCCTGGAAAATGGCGAATGGGTGAGTGTGGAACCGGTATTGAAAGACCCGGACGCCATTTACGGTAGCGGTAGAACGAACGGTAGTGAGGGAGACAGCCAGTCATGAGCAAGGCGATCGACACCCGCGATGTACTCGGCGCCCTGACCGACGTCCTTGAGGCCCGCAAGGCTGCTGATCCGGACAGCTCCTATGTTGCCAGCCTGCATCACAAGGGCCTGAACAAGATCCTGGAAAAAGTCGGCGAGGAATGCACCGAAATGTTGCTCGCCGCCAAGGATGCACAACAAACGGGCAATGCTGACGAACTCGTTTACGAAACCGCGGATCTCTGGTTCCACAGCCTGGTCGCCCTGTCCCATATGGGACTGGGGCCGGATGACGTGCTCCGGGAGCTGGCGCGGCGATTCGACCTGTCTGGGCTGGAAGAAAAAGCGGCACGAAAGTCGCAGTCATAAAACCGTAATGAACATGCTGCAAAACTACGGCGCTGTTCGTTCAGTCTGCGCCTTGCTGGTATGCAACACCTTCGTAACAGTCGGAGGTTAGGGTACCCCGGCCAACTGGCGTACACTATTTGCACCGGCGACTGAAAGTGGGCCGCGCGGGGCGATAACCAGATTTTAAACCACAGTTTCAACGTGAATGAGGAACCCTGAATGGGTATCAGTATCTGGCAACTTCTAATCGTTCTTGGCATCGTCGTGCTGCTTTTCGGAACCAAGAAACTGCGTAACATCGGCACCGACCTGGGCGGTGCGATTCGCGGCTTCAAGAAATCCATGAATGACGAAGACGAAGCAGCCAAAGATCGGAACGAAACCATCGAGCAGAAGCGCGAAGGCAACGTCTACGAGTCCACCAGCACCGAGCATTCGGACGAAAAATCACGTAGCTGAGCCCAGTCTCTATGTTCGACATTGGCTTTCTTGAGCTGCTGATCTGCGGTGTGATCGCGCTGCTGGTCCTGGGGCCGGAACGGCTTCCGGGCGCGGCGCGCACCGCCGAACGCTGGATCGGTCGCAGCCGTCGCCTGGTCAGCCAGTTCACCACCGAACTGGACCGTCAGATCAAGGCAGAAGAACTCAAAGAGAAATTGCGCAAGGAAGGCGGCATCGACTTGGAAGGCGTACAGCGGAACATCCGCGAGGGACTCGATCAGGCCCGTAAGTACGAGCATCTTGTCGTGGACGACAATGAGTCTCGCACGTCCGCAAAGACGTCCTCCTCTCACCAGGAAACGCCGAAGCAGGCAGGCATCGTGCCACCTATGCGCTCGGCCGATGCTGCGCGGGAGCCCGAACTGCCCTCCGAACCGGACCAACGACCCAAACTGGATTCTGACGCCGAACCGACCCGGTCGGAGCCCGAGAAACCTGTCCCGGAAGATCGCAAATGACGTCCCGCTCCGCAGGAGAATCCGTGACCGCCGCAGACAAGGAAAAACTGGAAAACGCCCGCCCGGCCAACGACAGTCCCAATCCTGAGGAACCCCAGGAAGAGATGTCCCTGATCGATCACCTGCTGGAGTTACGCAACCGGCTGCTGAAGGTCGTCCTGGCGGTCCTGATCTGTTTCGCAGCGATCTACCCGTTTGCCAACGACCTTTATCTCTGGCTGTCCCAGCCCCTGCGGGACCTGCTGCCGGAAGGTCAGATGATGATCGCCACCGACGTCACTTCACCGTTCTTCGCGCCGCTCAAGCTGGCGCTGACGCTCTCGGTTTTCGCAGCCATTCCCTATATCCTGTTCCAGATCTGGAGCTTTATCGCGCCGGGGCTTTACAAGCACGAGAAGAAGCTGGCTTTCCCACTGCTGTTTTCCTCGGTCGTGCTGTTCTACCTGGGCGCCGTGTTTGCCTATTTCGTCGTGTTCCCACTGGTGTTCGGCTTCTTCACCACCATCGGACCGGAAGGCATCTCTGAGATGCCGGATATCAATAGCTACCTGACCTTCGTGCTGAAGATGTTCTTCGCCTTTGGTGTGGCCTTCGAGATTCCCATTGCCGTCATCCTGATGATCCTGGCCGGCATAACGACGCCAGCGGATCTGGCAGCGAAGCGTCCCTATGTAGTGGTTGGCTGCTTTATCATCGGCATGCTCCTGACCCCGCCGGACATTATCTCCCAGACCCTGTTGGCCGTGCCGATGTGGATTCTGTTCGAGCTCGGCATCCTGTTTGGCCGCATGGCCTATCGCCAAACGGCGGATGACACCGAAGCCGACGCATGAACCTGGGGCTGCTGTTCGACGAGGACTTCGTCGCTGACGACCGCGTGGTGCTAAGGGGTCGTCGGCGCCAACACCTGGAAACGGTGCTCAAGGTGAGCGAAGGCGATCAGGTACCGGTCGGTAAGGTTAACGGCCTGATGGGTGTCGGCACGGTCCTTCGGCTTGACGACCGGGACGCCGAACTCTCCGTCCGTCTGGACACGCAGCCGCCCAACCCCCTCCCGTTGACCTTGGTGCTGGCCATGCCCCGGCCTAAGATGTTCCGCCGCGTGATCCAGACCTGTGCCGCACTCGGCGTAAAGGACATCTGGCTGATCAACGCCTACAAGGTGGAAAAGAGCTTCTGGCAGACGCCCTGGCTACAGGACGAGCAATTGCGGGAAAACCTGGCCCTCGGCCTGGAACAGGCCTGCGACACGCAGATGCCCGACGTTCACATCCGCAAGCTGTTCAAGCCGTTTGTCGAGGATGAACTCCCCGGATTGATCAAGGGCCGACGCGGCCTGATCGCCCATCCGGGCACTCCTGACGCCTGCCCTACGCATTTGTCCGAGCCCGCCACGCTCTGCATTGGGCCGGAGGGTGGTTTTATCCCCTATGAGGTGGACAAGATCATCGCGGCGGGCGCAGAAGCGGTTCATCTGGGGTCACGCATTCTACGGGTGGAAACTGCGGTGCCGGTGTTGGTGAGTCGGCTTTATGATGGGTGTTTGTATTAGGGCGAATTGAGGCGGCGATCAGGTTCAGGCGGGAACTTCCTGGAAGGCATTGTTGGGATACGCAGCTTTGCGGTGGCACGGTTTTCAAGGTTTAAAAGACGGGCACCTTGCGGCGCCTCAGAAGCTAAAGCATCTGCTACATGCTCGAGTTGCCTGGGAAATGTAGCCGACGCTTCAGCTTCGGAGCAGCCCGCAGGGCTGCCCTTTTGAGGCACTTGGATCCGGAACGAATGACAACGCCATCAATCCAACCCCATTGCCTGCGCCGCCAACCGGTTCTTCAACGGACCGGCGCCATCCAACCAACGCATGCCGGCGTTGCGCACCCAACGTAGGGGCAACTCGTCCCGCGCAAATAACTGCTTGAAGCCTTCCATCGCCGCCATCATAGCCAGGTTTTCCCCTTTACGCCGACGCTGGTACCGCGCCAGCGTCGCAGGCTCGTTTGGAGCGAAGCCAGACGCGCGCAGGCGTTCAAGTTCCTCAAGCAAGACCCGCACATCGCCATAGCCCAGGTTGACACCCTGTCCGGCCAGCGGGTGGATGGTATGCGCTGCATCGCCGATCAATGCCACGCCGGGGCGAACATAGTCCTTGGCATGGCGTTGGCGCAGAGGAAACGAAAAACGTTTGGAGATACCCGTAATCGCACCCAGTTGCCGTTCGATGGCCTGCTCCAGTTCGTGGGTAAATACATCGTCATCGAGTGCCATCAGGCGCCGGGCCTCGGCGGTGTCCTGGGACCAGACGATGGAACAAAACCGGGTGTCGCCCTCCTCGTTCAGCAACGGCAGGAACGCCAGGGGTCCGGTGGGCGAAAAACGCTGCCAGGCGGTATAGCCGTGGGGTTTCGCGGTCTCGACGGTGCAGACGATGCCCTGCTGATCGTAATCCCATTCCCGCGTAGGCAAGCCCGCCCATTGGCGTACTCGCGAGTTGGCGCCATCGGCGGCCACCACCAGAGGCGCCTGCAGGACTTGCCCGTCGTCGAGCGTGCTCGCCTTCCAGCCGTCCAAATCCCGCCAACCGGATACCGTTACGCCGTCGAAAAGTGTGGTGCCGCTGGCGACCACCTTGTCCATCAACGCCTTGACCAGGATCCTGTTTTCGACGATCACGCCAAGCGCCGGTACCGCCATCTCTGCCGCGTCGAAACGGATACGCCCGGTGCCATCGGCATCCCAAACGGCCATATGGCCGTATGCGCAATGCCGTTGGGCCGCGACTCCTGACCAGACGCCCAGTCCATCCAACAATTTCTGACTGGCGATGGAGAGCGCGCTGACCCGGGGTTCGAAATCATGGATGGCCGAGGCTGGCTGCAACGTTTCCTGCACCGCCTCCCGCGACGCACTTTCAACGAGAGCAACGTTCCAGCCCTGCTGCGACAAACCCAGCGCCGCAGCCGCGCCGGTCATTCCTCCGCCAATAACGACAATGTCGAAGGTTTGCGGATCACTCATCGACGCGGATCCTCCTGAGAAACGGTTCGGCGGCCCAGTCCCATTGCACGCTTGGCGAACCATTTGCGAGCGCCCGGCACCAAGTCCAGCCCTACGAGACCGACATCACGCGCGGCAGCCAGCGCCGGTACCCGGGCACCGAATATATGGATCAGCGAGTCCGAGAAACGCACAGTGTCCTGCCAGTCCTGGCGGTGCCGGTCCTGGTAGGCATTCAGCACGTCGATCCGTCCCAGCGGTAGACGCTCACGGACTGCCCGTTCGAACTGCTCGACCAACGCCACCAGCCCACGCAAGGCGAGGTTGAAACCCTGCCCGGCGACCGGGTGCAGCGTATGCGCGGCATTCCCTACGAGCACGATACCGGGACGGACCGATTCCTGGACCGTGGTCAGGGTCAGCGGGTAGTGGCTGCATTCGCCAATCCGGGTAAAGCGCCCGAGGCGCCAGCCGAATCGCTGCTGTAGGCGCTCACAGCGCTGCTCGTCAGTGAGTGCCAGGATGTCCTCGAGGGCCTCCGGAGCCAGCGTCCAGACCAGGGCCGCGTCCTGCCCAGACCGACGCGGATTGCCGCGAGGCAGCAGCGCCATGGGTCCGGCATCCGTAAAACGTTCGTAGGCGGTAAACTGGTGAGGATTGGATGTGGAAACGTTGGCGATCAGGGCGTGCTGGGCGTAATCGGTATGCTCAATCCGGAAACCGAGTTTCTCACGCAGGCCCGAGCGGCCGCCGTCAGCGATCACCAGGCATTGGGCGGTCAGTTCCAGTGCCTCGCCGTCCTTATCCAGACATACGGAGACACCTTCAGTCGCCGGCGTAACGTCGACCACCTTCGCCGGGGCCTGCCACTCGATCTGGGACAGGTCGGCTAGCGCCTTCATCAGGCTCAGACCCAGCCAGCGGTTGTCCACCACGTAGCCGAGCGCTTCCTGGTCATGCTCTTCCGCCGCCAGCCGGGTAGCGCCGAAACGCCCGCGGTCGGAAACATGGATATGCTTGATTGGTGCCGCGTGACGAGCCAGCTCACCCCAAAGTCCCAAGTCCTCGTAGACCAATCGTGAACCCCAGGCAAGTGCCGTAGAGCGGGCGTCATAGCTGGGTTGGTAATCCTCCGGCCGCGCATCAGGCGCAAGCGGAAAAGCTTCAACCACCGTCACCCTGAGCTGCGGCAGTTTACGGGCCAGCGCCAACGCCAGGGTCGCGCCCGCAAGGCCACCACCCGCAATCAGGATATCCGTATCGAAGGCTGCATTCTCCATCAGGCTGGACCTCCGTTCAGGCGTCCGCCATGTAGGCTTCGATCTCTGCGATGGTCTTGGGCGCCCCTTCCGTCAGGTTGCGGCAGCCGTCCTTGGTGACCACCACATCATCCTCGATGCGAATGCCGATACCACGCCACTTCTCGTCCACGCTGGTATTATCCGGGGCGATATAGAGGCCGGGCTCGACCGTCAGCACCATGCCCGGTTCCAGTACCCGCCAGGCGTCGCCGACCCGGTAGTCGCCCACATCGTGCACGTCCAGCCCCAGCCAATGGCCGGTACGGTGCATGAAAAAGGGTTTGTAGGCTTCCTGTTCCAGCGCGTCGTCAAGGCTGCCCTGCAGTAGCCCGAGGTCCAGCAGGCCCTGGGTCAACACCCTGAGTGCGGCCTCGTGCGGATGATTCCAGTGATTGCCGGGTTTGACTGCATCAATGGCCGCATACTGGGCGGCCAGCACAACTTCGTAGAGGGCTTTCTGCGGATCGCTGAAACGGCCGTTGATGGGGAAGGTGCGGGTAATATCAGAGGCGTAGTTCTCCAGTTCGCAGCCGGCATCGATCAGGACAAGGTCGCCATCCTTGAGTGGCGCGCTGTTCTCGATGTAGTGCAGGATGCAGCCGTTCGTCCCGCTACCCACGATGGATGGATAAGCCGTGGACCGGGCCCCATGGGACATGAACGTGTGGATCAACTCCGCCTCGAGGTTATATTCGAAACCGCCCTGCTTCGCCCGTTTCATGGCGCGGCGATGGGCTTCGACACTGATCTCACCGGCCTTGGCCATCACCTTGATTTCCGCCGCACTCTTGTAGAGACGCAGGTCGTGCAGGCTGTGTTCCAGGGCGACGAACTCGCCCGGCGGGTGGGCGCCGGTGCGCACCTTGCTGCGGATCGTCTTGACCCATTCCATTACCTGGCTGTCGAACGCCTTGTCCTTGCCGAGCGGGTAGTAAACGCGGCTACGGCCTTCGATCATACCCGGGAGGATGTCGTCGATATCGGAGATCGGAAACGCATCGTCAAAACCAAACGTCTCGATGGCGCCTTCCGGGCCGGTCAGGAAGCCGTCCCAGAGTTCTTTCTCGGGGTTGCGCTCCTTGCAGAACAGCACCGATTCACCGTGTTCCCGCCCGGGGATGAGGACCAATACGGCCTCGGGTTCGTCAAAACCGGTCAGATAGTAGAAATCGCTGTCCTGACGGTAGGGATGCAGCACGTCCCGGTTGCGTACCCGTTCAGGCGCCGCGGGCACGATCGCGATACTGTTGTCTGCCATGTGCTCGCTCAGGGCCTTGCGGCGTGACGCAAATTCTTTAATCGGCATCAGCATGCTGGGAACTCCGGTTAGTCTGTCGAAAGCCTGTTGCTGCGTTTCAGTGACCTGTTGCTACGTTTTAGTGGCCTGTTGCTATGCTTCAATGAAGAGTCGTCTCCGCCGGCGGGGCGGGCGGGTTGAATTCGGTGAATACGGTCAGCGCGCCGACACGGACGTATTCCATGATCTCATTGAACTGCTGCTCGGATTCTTCGCTGTCGTCCTCGCCCTGGGCCACCTGACTGATGGCCACCATGTCTTCCACCACCTCGCGCACTTCGCCGGTGGCCTCGCCCAGTTCGCGACTGGCCATCACCGCCATGCCTTCCAGGAAGCCGCGAACCCAGGCGGACAACGACTGCAGGCGCTGTTCGAGGGTGTACTCGTCGTCCGGCAGCAAGGGGCGAAAACTCATGTCGGAGGATTGGAGTGCCGCCAGCGTGACGTCGTAGGCGGTATCGAGAAAGGTCGTCAGTTCGTCGGCGCCTTCGGTCGCTTCTGGCGCAATACCCATCTGCTCACAGGCCAGGATGCGCCATTCCTGCTTACTCAAACGGCCACCCGCCGCAAGACGACCACACAGGCCGCCGTGCAGTTCCGCCGGGTGACTGAAGGCTTTGTAGCTGGCAAAGAAATTGGCCCAGGTTTCGAAGTCGTCAAGGGCCGGTGCTTGGGATACGTGGTCAGTCATTGATCCGCTATCGTTGAATGCATTTGAAGGCCCCTATCGTAGCACTCGGACAGCTCAAACACATCGACAGTGGCCGTTGACGCACCCGTTTAATGTGGAATATGTTATAACGTAACAAGCCACTATCGAGAGATTGTTATGCATCCGTTCCGAACCGCCCTGGTCCTGCCATTGTTATCCCTGACAATCACGGCTCAGGCTGCCGAAGGCCTGGGCGCTCACGTCCATGGCCAGGCGCGCCTTCAGGCCGCCATCGAAGGTCAGTCCATCGACCTGATCCTCGAATCGCCCGCCTACAATCTGGTCGGTTTCGAACACGCCCCCCAGAACGACGCCCAAGCGGCCCGGGTGGACGAAACGATGCAGTGGCTGGAATCCACGCCTCTGCTCTCCGCGGCCGGCTGTACGCTTGCGGAAGCCAGCGCCAGCCACACACTCGACGAACATAGCGATGAGCATGATGATCACGAGCATGAAGAACATGACGAACATCATCATGACGAGGCCAACGAGCACGAGCACGAGCACGAGCACGAGCACGAGCACGAGCACGAGCACGAGCACGAGCACGGAGAGCATGAAGGCGAGCATGCGGAATTTGAAGTCAGCCAGCGCCTGGCCTGTAACGAGTCGCCGCTGGCCGTCGAGGTTAGCACGCCGATGTTCGAACGCTTCGAATCTCTGGATCGCCTGGATGTGGAATGGGTGACCGATCAAGGCCAGGGCGCCACTACCCTGAGCGGCGACCAGACCCGCTTTTCCTTTGAGTGATTGCGCGCCCTACTGCTCGTAGGGCTCGACCGCCTGGGCGTCGAGGGAATACGAGGAGGCGCCCACCTCGTTCTCTGTCTCTTCGATCCGTAGCGTGCCGTTCACCCAGAACGGGTTGTAGAGCACGTCCACCTGGAACCCGGGTTTGTAGGTAACGTGAATGATCTGGTTGGGGGGCGGTGGCGGCACGTGGATACAGGCGCCGAAATACGGCACCAGGAAGAATTCGTAGATACGCTGGTCGTCGCCTACCTTGAGCGGTACGACAAAACCGGGAATACGCACTTTACGGTCATCGAACTCGGGCACGGTCCTGCCGGTCAGAATTTCGTCCGGCAAGGTGGCCGGGCCGCTACCCTGGTGCTCGATCTCAGGAAGATTCTCCAGCAGGGCGAGGTCCTCTGCCGGCATGAGTTCCAGCCAGTCCACCTCGTACCACTCTTCCTCCGCCGCGAGCGGCAGGCTGAAGATGAGGCAGCACAATATGAAAAGGGCCCTGGAGACACGAAACATGGGTAGAATCCTCGCTAATCGAACTGGGCCGATCATACACCGCCAGCACACGACCACAAGGTGACGCTTTCATTGCCATGACTGCCAGTCAAGATCCAATCATCGTCCAGGCACGGGATCTGGCCTTCCAATGGCCTGGTGCCGACCATTGCCTGCATTTCCCCGATCTCCGGCTCCACGCCAACGAGCATCTATTCCTGCGCGGCCCCAGCGGCAGCGGCAAGAGCACCCTGCTGTCGATGCTGGCCGGCCTGAGCCTGCCCGAGCGCGGCGAGTTGCGCTTACAGGATACGGCCCTGACCGGACTGAGCCGTCGCGCGCGTGATCGTCTGCGGGCCGATCGGCTCGGGGTCATCTTCCAGCAGTTCAACCTGGTGCCTTACCTTAGTGTGATCGATAACGTCACCCTGCCTTGCCGGCTCTCGAAACCCCGGGCCGGCCGGGCGACACCGTCCCCAGAGACGGAAGCCCGTCACTTGCTGGCCGCCCTCGATGTGACCGAAGACCTCTGGCAGCGCCCCGTAACCCGCCTTAGCGTTGGCCAGCAGCAGCGGGTCGCCTGTGCCCGCGCCCTGATCGGTCGGCCCATACTGGTATTGGCCGACGAACCCACATCCGCACTGGACGCGGATAATCGGGACCGTTTCCTGCAGTTGCTGATAAGCCAATGCCGGGCCAGCGGGGCGGCATTGGTATTCGTAAGCCACGATGCCAGTTTGGCCGATGCCTTCGACCGCACGCTGGATCTTGGTGAAACCGTAAGAACGGAGACCACTGCATGAGTCTCTCGCGATTCCTCGGCCTTGCCCTGGCCAGCATTTGGCACCGGCGCGGCGTGCTCAGCCTGGTCACGCTGACACTCACCCTGAGCGTCACGCTGCTGCTCGGCGTGCAGTACCTGCGTACCGAAGTGAAGGACACCTTCACCCGCACCATCAGCGGCACCGACCTGATCATCGGCGCCCGCGCGGGCCAGCTGAACCTGTTGCTCTACACCGTATTCCACATCGGCGATGCCACCAACAACATCCGCTGGAGCACTTACCAGGCGCTGGCTGACGACAAACGAATCGACTGGCTGGTGCCGATTTCCCTGGGAGACAGCTATCAGGGCTATCGCGTGGTGGGGACGTCGGAAGCGTTTCCCGACCATTTCCGCTACGGGCGGGATCAGGCCGTCGCTCTTGCCCAGGGTGACTGGTTCGACGACCTCTTCGATGTGGTGCTGGGCGCGGATGTGGCCCGGGAACTTGAGCAGGGGCTGGGCGACCGCATCACCCTCGCACACGGCACGGGCAGCGTCAGCTTTATGAAGCACGACGATATGCCATTCAGGGTTTCGGGCATCCTGGCGCCAACCGGCACCCCGGTGGACCGCGCCGTCTATATTAGCCTGGCGGGCATGGAGGCGATCCATGTGGGCTGGCAGGCCGGCGTACCGATTCCCGGACGCACCCCGTCACCCGAGGCGGTGCGCGAACTCGACCTGACGCCGGGTGCCATTACCGCCGCCTATGCCGGCATCGGCCGCAAGGTGCTTACTTTCCAGGTCCAGCGGGATATCAACGAATCCGGCCTGGAGCCACTGAGCGCCATCCTTCCCGGTGTCGCGCTGAGCGAACTCTGGCGCATGATGGGCCAGTTCGAACGGGTGTTGCTGATCCTTAGCGGCTTTGTGGTGATCACCAGCCTGGTGGGACTGATTGCCGTGCTGTTGGCGATCCAGAGCCAGCGACGCAGGGAGGTTGCGATTCTCCGGGCCGTTGGCGCGTCGCCCGGATTGATCGCCGGGCTATATGCGGTGGAATGTGTGCTGCTGTCCCTGGTGGCCTGCATACTGGCGCTCGTATTGGGTGCGCTTCTGCTGACTGCGCTGGCGCCATGGCTACTGTCCCACTACGGCATTGCCCTCAGCCTGCGCTGGCCGGATGGTCAGGAATGGGGGCTATTGGCCGCCGTACCGGTGGCCGCCCTGATGGTTTCCGTGGCACCTGCCTGGCGGGCTTATCGGGGCAGTTTGAACGAGGGATTGTCGGCGACGGGCTGAGCATCTACCCACAAAGATTCAAGAATGTGAACGGACCGCAAGGTGGACAAATTGACCACTCTTGAGGCCGCATTTATAGTTGGTCGGGTAAGTTACGGATTATTGGTGTTTGCCCCCGCTACGTAAAGGCCGTTCGGCCGGTTCCAAGGCAGACTCCAGCAGTGAATCCAGACACTATTCGCCGGGATGTAGAAAGCCATGGATCAGTCTGAACTGCAGGCCCTCGCCGAGAAGGTGGATCGCCTCATCGCTCGTTGTCAGAAGCTGGAGCAGGACAATACCGCCTTGCGGCAATTGCAGGATGACTGGAATCGCGAGCGCGCCCAGCTCATGCAGAAGAACGACCTCGCCCGTAACAAGATCGAAGCGATGATTGGCCGCCTCAGAGCACTGGAGCAACACTGATGCCGGAAAAACCGACCACGGTCGAAGTCAACATTCTCGACAAGGACTACCTGGTAGCCTGCCCCTACGACGCCCGCCAGGCACTTATCCAGGCTGCCCAGCACCTGGACACCAAGATGCGCGAAATCCGCGCCAGCGGCAAGGTCTTCGGCACCGAGCGCATCGCCGTAATGGCGGCACTGAACATCACGCACGACCTGCTTCAGCAAAGCCACATGTCCGACGATGCCACCAATATCCTTAAACGCATGGACAGCCGCTTGGACGAGGCATTGGGGGACCAGCAGAACAGCGGCTAAACTTCTGGCCTGGCTGGCAAGCTTCTGCAAGGAGCAACTTCCCAGGCTATGCGTGCAGCCGTTGGCTCATTGAAAAAAACAATCTCGTGGATTCCCGAAAAGGGGTTTGCATCCAGCCCCGGTTAAGCCCGTATAATGCTCCTACTTCCTGGGTTGTTCGCTGGTCGGATACGTCCTCGAGCCGATGCGCAATACCTAGGTGGCTACTTCAGGGCATTGTGAGCATGTCCCCCACTGAGGGGAAAGCCTAATATGTCACAGCGGCCACCACCTTGAACTGTTGGGTTCAAGGGCCACATCCGATAACGGCATCCCGGGAAGCTTTCCTTACCTTTCCAATTCCAGACAGCCAGCGGACCCGACCGAACGTGAAGTCCATCGCGCCGCCGCTTCCGGCCAGAGCCGACCGTAAGTCCCTCAGACGTGAACTGAGACGCCGCCGCAGAGCCCTGTCGCCGTCAGAGCAGCGCATTGCCGCACGAGCCCTGACCCGCCAGCTTATCCTCCATTTCGGCCATTCCCGGGCGCGACACGTTGGCCTGTACCTGCCAAACGATGGTGAAATCGACCCTCGTGCGTTTATCGCGGAAGCCCGCCGGAGGGACTTACACGTCTATCTGCCGGTGTTGCACCCCATCCTTGGCAATCAGCTCTGGTTCTACCGCTTCGACGTGGACACCAAACTACGCCCCAACCGATTTGGTATCTCTGAACCCGCTGACCGCAATGGCCCGAAACGGCCGCCTTGGGCCCTGGATGCAGTACTGATGCCGTTGGTTGGATTCGATCGCCAGGGCGGGCGTCTTGGGATGGGCGGTGGATTCTACGACCGGACGTTTGCGTTCAAACGCCTGGCGCCGCAACGACCACCGGCACTGATCGGGCTGGCCCATGAGGTCCAGCAGGTTGAAAGCCTGCCAATGGCGAGTTGGGACGTACCCATGGATGCGGTGATCACCCCCGCCCGACATCTCGCCTGCAAACCCAGAGGTGTTATAGAGCGGACACAGCCGAGAGCCGTATTTTTTGGTCGCTACCGTTTGGCAAACCGGCGCCACGGTCGGCAGCGTACGTCCGGCTGGATGCGCTAGATGCTATCGACAAGTAAACGGGCGACGGATACCAACAAAAAACGGGCTGGATCTTGCGATACAGCCCGTTCTGTTTTCTACACGTCGATTATTCTTCCAGCATGGGCATCAACGGCGAGTCGATGACCTCTGCTGTGGCTTTGGACCGCGGTTCGGATGCCTGGAGCGAGGTAAATCCGGTCACCGCAAGACCCATAGCAAAAAGAAAAACGAGCGCCCGTATGACGTCAGGCTTTCGTTCCATTTTATTGCATCCCCCAATGCGGGCGACTTCGATGTCGCCTATTGTTTTCTGTGCTTACGCAAACTACTGGCGCGATTGACCCTCTTTCATGTGACGCGCTCACGTGACAGGTACGTCATGAATACAAGTCACAAATTCCGCTCACAATCAGATGGTTATTTTTTATTCACAGAATTGACGTAAATAATAACAGCTAACCCCCGTAATACAATTTTAAGTCGATTACAGGGGGTTCATTTTTGCTACGGGGGGAAAACGAAGGTTTCAGCTTGTGCTTTTCCGTATAGCAAATCGCCTCCGCTCGCTGTTTGCGAGGGCGGAGGTGGAAGTGATTACTTACGATTACGTTCGATGATAGGGGCGCGACTACTTACCGTTGCCATTACCCAGGAACAGGCGATAAGCCTCGTTATCCGTCATGTCTTCGTAACGGAAGCCCACCTTGTCGAGCATCTGGGTGAAGGCGCCGATCTCGTGCTCTTCGACCTGCGCACCCATAAGTACCCGGCTATAAGCAGCACCATGGTTGCGGTAATGGAACATGGAAATGTTCCAGCGGGTACCGAGTGACATAAGGAACTTCAGCAACGCGCCCGGGCGCTCCGGAAACTCGAACTGGAAGACCTTCTCGTTATGGATGCTCGGCGCATGGCCACCCACCATATGGCGGATATGCTGCTTGGCGATGTCGCTGTCGGTCAGGTCGATCACCGGGTAGCCACCATCGCGCAGGTCCTGCACCAGTTCATCCCGGCCCAGCCCGCCGGACTGGATCTGGATGCCTACGAAGATCCGGGCCTCGTCACCATCGGAGAAGCGGTAGTTGAACTCGGTGATGTTGCGCTTGTGCAGCGCGTTGATGAATGACTTGAAACTGCCCGGGCGTTCGGGAATCGTCACCGCCAGGATCGCTTCACGCTGCTCGCCGATTTCGGTGCGCTCGGAAATATAGCGTAGGCGATCGAAGTTCATATTGGCGCCGCTGAGAATGCCCGCCAGGTTCTGGCCGACCACTTCCTCCCGCTGGATATACTTCTTTATGCCCGCCACCGCCAGCGCACCCGCGGGCTCGCAGATGGAACGGGTATCGTCGAAAACATCCTTGATCGCGGCACAGATTTCATCGGTGCTGACCGTTACGACTTCGTCCACACATTCCTTGCAGACGTCCCAGGTGTTTTCGCCGATCTGTTTTACCGCCACACCGTCGGCGAAGATGCCGACCTCGTCGAGCACGACGCGCTCGCCGGCTTCCAGCGCCGCCTGCAGGCAATTGGAATCTTCCGGCTCGACACCGATGACACGGGTTTCCGGGCGCAGATACTTGATGTAGGCCGCCATGCCGGCAATCAGGCCACCGCCGCCGACCGGTATAAAGACTGCATGCAGTGGCTTTGTGAATTGCCAAAGCAACTCCATCGCCACAGTGCCCTGCCCGGCGATGACATCGGGATGGTCATAGGGGGGAATGTAGGTCAGCCCCTGTTTTTCCATCAGCTCCTTGGCATGTGTCGCGGCTTCATCGAAGGCATCGCCCTTGAGCACGACCCTGGCGCCCCGGTCGCGCACTGACTTGACCTTGATCTCGGGCGTAGTCTGGGGCATGACGATCACCGCCTTGATGCCCAGTTCCTGGGCCGCCAGCGCCACACCCTGGGCGTGATTGCCGGCCGAGGCGCAGATCACGCCCTTGTTCTTCTGCTCTTCGGTCAGATGGGAAATCGCGTTGTAAGCACCACGGCACTTGAACGAGAAAACCGGCTGCAGGTCCTCCCGCTTGAGAATAATGTGGTTATTGAACCGCTTGGACAGGTTACGGGCATGAGTCAGCGGCGATTCGATCGCCACATCGTAGACTCGGGCATCGAGTATTTTCTTGATGTAGCGCTGTGGCATGGAGCGTTTCCCTTCTGGGTTTGAAAATTCCGAATTTGAGTTATCGTGCTGCAGGTTTCGGCGTGCGAAAACCCTCAAGTCTAAGTAGTTTGCGGGCTCTGCGTCCACTCATTCCGTTTACCAGGCTCGATCCGTGCTTCTTCTGTATGGCGCGGCTTCGGCCCGGTATACTGGCAACCCGTCTTTTCACACGCACGCAGATATCCCCGAGGACGCTATGACCCAGGACGAACTCAAACAGGCCGTTGCCCAGGCCGCTATCGATACCATTCGCCCGCAACTGGACACGGACAGCGTGATCGGCGTCGGCACCGGCAGCACCGCCAATTTCTTCATCGACCTGCTGGCCAGCATGAAGACCGAGTTCGACGGCGCCGTGGCCAGCTCCGAAGCCACCGCCGAACGTCTGAAGCAGCATGGCATCCCGGTCTATGACCTCAACGCGGTGTCCAACCTTGAGTTCTACATCGACGGCGCCGACGAGACCAACGAGCATCTGGAACTGATCAAGGGCGGCGGCGCCGCGCTGACCCGGGAAAAAATCGTTGCCGCGGTAGCCAAGACTTTCATCTGCATTGCCGATGAGTCCAAGAAAGTCGGTGTCCTGGGCGCCTTCCCGCTACCGGTGGAAGTCATACCCATGGCACGCAGCCATGTGGGTCGCGAGATCGTCAAACTGGGCGGCGACCCGGTTTACCGCGAAGGCGTGAAAACGGACAACGGCAACATCATCATCGATGTGCATAACCTATCCATCGACAACCCGATCGACCTGGAATCCAAGCTGAACCAGATTGTCGGCGTCGTCACCAATGGCCTGTTTGCGCAGCGGCCGGCAGATATTTTGCTGCTGGGAACGGCAAATGGGGTTGAGGCCCTGAAGCGGTAAGCCGACTCGAATCGGACTATCGTGGGCATGTAGCCGACGCTTTAGCTTCGGAGGGTCCGCCAGGACCCCATGGGTCTATCGGCAGGCCTCCGGCCTGCTCGGAAGCTGAAGCATCCGCTACATGCTCCTGCCGGCCTGAAATCGATGGCTTCTTGAACCAAGCTATCGTGAGCGTGTAGCCGACGCTTTACCTTCGGAGGGTCCGCCAGGACCCCATGGGTCTATCGGCAGGCCTTGCGGCCTGCTCGGAAGCTGAAGCATCCGCTACATGCTCCTGCAAGACGGAAACGTGTTCAGGCCCAAGCAGCAATAACAAAAAAGCCCGGTCAACGACCGGGCTTTTTCGTGAGCGAACCAATCAGGCCGGCTCGATTTCCATCAGCACCTCGGAGGGGGTGACGCGGTCGCCCTTGTTGATGCAAACCTCAATCACCTTGCCGGAAATCGGGGCTTTTACCTCGGTTTCCATCTTCATCGCTTCGATGATCAGGACCGGCTTGCCGGCTTCGACCGAATCGCCCTCATTGACGAGCACATCGACGATGTTGCCCGGCATACTGGTGGTGACGTGGCCTTCCTTGGAGGCTTTACCGCGCTTGGAACTACCACCACCGCCGTCGCGGTCATAGTCGCCGGTCGACTCCATACTGATCTCTTCGGGAACGCCGTCGACGGTCATGTAGAAGCGGCGCTCGTCTTCGCCCTTCGGGCTGACGCCGGTAACATGGATATCGAACGTTTCGCCGTGGACCGTCACCTTGAACTCGGTTGAGATCGCACCGGTGCTGCCGGCGGTCGGCTTCGGCTCCAGAGGCTCGGGTTTGAGCGTACCTTCCTTCCGCTGCTCCAGGAACTGACGTGCCTGGTCCGGGAACATGGCGAAGGTCAGTACGTCCTCTTCGGATTCGGCGAGGTCGCCAATCTGGTCCTTGAGCGTGTGGAATTCGCGCTTGAGCAGGTTGGCCGGGCGCTCGTCGATGAGCTCCTCGTTGCCGACCGCGCGTTTCTGCAGATCCGTGTTGACCTCGCCCGGCGCGGCGCCATACCAGCCTTGCAGATACTTCTTC
Organism: Marinobacter nanhaiticus D15-8W; assembly: GCF_036511935.1. Classification (NCBI taxonomy): domain Bacteria; kingdom Pseudomonadati; phylum Pseudomonadota; class Gammaproteobacteria; order Pseudomonadales; family Marinobacteraceae; genus Marinobacter; species Marinobacter nanhaiticus. Next base: position 4,760,099 of record NZ_AP028878.1, read on the forward strand.
ACCTCGTTGGTGATGTTTTCGTAGCGCTTGCCGGAAAGTACGTTGATCACCGCCTGGGTGCCCACGATCTGCGAGGTCGGCGTGACCAGCGGCGGGTAGCCCAGGTCTTCACGGACCCGCGGGATCTCGGCGAAGACATCGCGGATCTTGTCCAGGGCGCCCTGCTCCTTGAGCTGGTTGGCCAGGTTGGACATCATGCCACCCGGTACCTGGGAGAGCAGAACCGCGGTATCGACACCGTTGTACTCACTCTCGAACTGGTGATACTTCTTGCGCACTTCGCGGAAGTGGTTGGTCAAATCGTCCAGCAATTCCAGATCCAGGTCCACCTGGTAGCCTTCGTCACGTAACGCTGCAACGACAGATTCGGTGGGTGGATGACTGGTACCGCCGGCAAAGGCGGACAGGGCCGTATCGATATGGTCGACACCCGCATCGAGCGCCGCCCACTGACACATAGTGGCCATGCCGGAGGTGTAGTGTGAGTGCAGGAATACCGGCAGCGACAGCTCTTTCTTCAGGGCGCTGACCAGGTCATGGGTCGCGGTCGGCGTCAGCAGGCCAGCCATATCCTTGATGGCGATGCTATCGACCCCCATATCGGCCATTTCTTTCGCCTGCTTCAGGAACATATCGGTCCCATGAACCGGGCTAACGGTATAGCACAGGGTGCCCTGGGCGTGCTTGCCTGCCTTCTTCACCGCCTTGATGCTGGTCTCCAGGTTACGTACGTCGTTCAGCGCATCGAAGATACGGAACACGTCGATACCGTTGTCCGCCGCTTTCTGACAGAAAGCTTCCACCACATCATCGGCATAGTGGCGATAGCCGAGCAGGTTCTGGCCGCGCAGCAGCATCTGAAGACGGGTGTTCGGCAGCGCCTTGCGCAGTTGACGCAGACGCTCCCACGGATCTTCCTTGAGGAAGCGCACACAAGCATCGAAAGTGGCGCCACCCCAGCATTCCAGGGACCAGTAACCGGCTTTGTCCAGCTTGTCACAGGCCGGCAGCATGTCCTCGGTACGCATGCGGGTAGCAATCAGGGACTGGTGGGCGTCCCGGAGAATGACATCAGTGATTTCGATTTTACGTTTGGTCATACAGTGACTCCCATCAGATTCCGGCCTGGGCGGCAATCGCGGCGGCTATGGCAGCGGCAAACGATTCCGGACGCTTCTTGATGCTGTAGTTGATCAACTCCGGGTGGCCTTCGACGAACCCGGTATTGAACGAAGCAGCCCTGAATTCCGGATGGCTGAGGATTTCGAGATAGTAGGGGATAGTGGTCTTGATGCCATAGATCCCCATGTCCTTGAGGGCACGCTGGGAACGCTCGAGCAACTCATCCCAATCCATGGCCGAGACGATCAGCTTGGCGCACATGGAATCGTAGTACGGCGGGATTTCGTAGCCGGTGTAGATCGCGGCGTCCGTCCGCACACCAGGCCCGCCCGGCGAGTAATACCGGGTGATCTGGCCGAAGCTCGGCAGGAAGTTGTTCTTGGGATCCTCAGCGTTGATACGGAACTGCGCGGCATAGCCCCGATAGCTGATATCTTCCTGGGCGAAACGCAGTTTCGCGCCACCAGCGATACGGATCTGTTCCTTGACGATGTCGACGCCGGTAATCTGCTCGGAGATGGTGTGCTCCACCTGGACCCGGGTGTTCATCTCCATGAAGTAGAAATCGTCCTTATCGTCAAGCAGGAACTCAACGGTGCCGGCATTCTCGTAACCGGTCTCCTTCGCCACCCGGACCGCCAGGTCGCCGATGTACTCCCGTTGCTCATCGCTCAGCTGGGGAGACGGCGCCAGCTCGATCAACTTCTGGTTGCGACGCTGGATCGAGCAGTCCCGCTCGTACAGGTGGATGGCGTTGCCGAAGCTGTCCGCCAGCACCTGCACCTCGATATGACGCGGATTGACGATGCACTTCTCCAGGAAGACGTCGGCACTGCCGAATGCCTTGCTGGCCTCGGAAATCACCCGCTTGTAGTTCTGCCGCAGGCTCTCCTCGTCATCGCAGCGCCGGATGCCACGCCCGCCGCCACCGGAGGTGGCCTTGAGCATCACCGGGTAGCCGATGGATTCGGCCTGCTTGACCGCATCCTCGACGTCTTCAAGGTTGCCTTCCGAGCCCGGTGTGACAGGCACGCCCGCGTTGACCGCCGTCTGGCGCGCATGGGTCTTGTCACCCATAGACTCGATCACCTCCGCAGAAGGACCGATGAAGCGAATGCCCCGCTCCTTGCAGACCGCGGCCAGCGTGGCGTTCTCGGACAGGAAACCATAGCCTGGATGCAGTGCATCGCAGCCTGTTTCCACCGCGAGGTTTACGATGTGATGGGGGTTGAGATAACCCGTCAGCGGATCCTCACTGATACAGTGCGCTTCATCCGCTTTCTTTACATGAAGGGAATAACGGTCGGCTTCGGAATAGATCGCCACGGCCTTGACGCCCAGTTCCTGGCAGGCGCGTGCTATCCGGACCGCAATCTCACCGCGATTGGCGATGAGCACTTTCTTTATCGTCATCTGTGGTGCTCCCTGTCATCCGTCAGGAAGTTGTTTTATTGGGGCCAGACCACATACCCTCTCCGGCAGCTGCCGGAAACAGCATGCAGAGCCCTTGGGCAGGATGCCCGCCCCGGCGTCGAAGAAAGCAGCAAGCCCTGCAGCGGCTTTCTCTACTTCCAGAGCCATCGACGGCCGGGGATCTTTACTACTCTAACGCATCCAGTGGTCCGTTTCTTTACGAAAGGGCCAGCCTTTTCGAGGCGCAGAGCAGCGCAAACACTCTATACATCGCCCCTGACCCCGGCCAGAAACGACTTGATCCAAATCAGGTCACGAACCAAGCGCTTGCTTGGTGATAATTGTTCGGCCACACTCAGATCCCTCAACAATAATTCCGCAAAGGAACAGGGGCTATATGCTGACCGACTACTTCACCGAAACCCATGCCCAAGTCCGCCAGACGGCCGGCAAGTTCATCAGCACCCACGTACTGCCCCATATTGAAGAATGGGAGGAAGCGGGCGAGTTCCCCCGGGAGATCTACCCGCTTGCCGGGAAGGCGGGACTGCTCGGCGCCGGGTACCCTGAGTCGCTGGGCGGCCACAGCGAAGGAGATATCTTCCTGAAGGTCGTGATCAGCGAAGAACTGATGCGCTCCACGTCCGGCGGTTTCGTCGCCGGCATCGGGTCGCTGGACATCGCTCTTCCCCCGGTTGTGCGCTGGGCCAGGCCGGAAATTCGCGAGCAGATCGTGCCGCCTGTCTTGCAGGGCGAGAAAGTCATGGCCTTGGCCATCTCCGAACCGGGCGGTGGCTCCGACGTCGCCAACCTGAAAACCCATGCCGTTCGCGATGGCGACCATTTCGTCGTCAATGGCAGCAAGACCTTTATTACCAGCGGGCACCGGGCCGATCACTACACAGTGGCTGTGCGTACCGGCGAGGCCGGACACAACGGCATCAGCCTGCTGCTGGTCGACCGCGATACGCCCGGTTTCGTCCGCGGGCGAAAGTTGAAAAAAATGGGCTGGTGGGCCAGCGACACCGCCGAGCTTTTCTTCGAGGACTGCCGGGTCCCGGCAGATCGGCTCATTGGCGCCGAAAACGCCGGCTTCGTTGCCATCATGACCAACTTCCTGGCCGAGCGCCTGATGCTGGCGATTATGGGCTACATGACCGCGGAAATCGCACTCGAGGCCGCGATCACCTACTGCCGTAGCCGTGAGGCCTTCGGTCGCTCCCTGTCCGGCTTCCAGGTTACCCGCCACAAACTGGTGGATATGGCCACCCAGGTGGATATTGCGCGGGAATACACCTATCGCTGTGCGGCGCTTATGCAGGCGGGCAAGAATCCGGTCAAACAGGTGGCGATGGCCAAGAACTTCGCCGCGGAGGTCTGCGAAAAGGTCACCCGTGAGGCCATCCAGCTGCACGGCGGCATGGGTTACATGCGCGAAGCGACGGTCGAACGGCTGCACCGGGACGGCAAACTGCTCTCTATTGGCGGCGGGACGACGGAAATCATGAAGGAAATGATCGGCAAGCAGATGGGCCTGTAACGGCCCACTGTAGGTGCTTGTGGACTGCTGCTCCGAGGCTGGCATCGATCTTCGACTTCCCTGCTCCATGGGCTGAATCCTGCCGGAACGGGTTTCGCCGAGCCAAGCTGGGCCTCCTTCTAGGAAGGCGGGGCCGCGTCAGCGGATTCGTCGTTCGAAGCCTGTGACATGCCCGACTCCCCATCGGACTCGCCGTCATCCATCGCGTTGCCAACCTTCAGAAAGGCCAATCCGCTCTGGATCAACATTTGACGCATTCTCGGGTCACTTTGCTCGGTGATACCCAGGGCAAAGGCAACCAACACCGCTTCCCACGGATGCTTGGTGATTAATTTGCTAAAGGCGTTGAGCGGTGAGGGACCTTCCTCTTTATCCCCTTCGGACGACGATTTGGACTTACTCGCCGGACCGTGAAACATACGGAAGAAGAATATTCCCAGCAGCAGAAGACAGAAGCCGCCGGTTATACCGTAAGCTCCAGCGTCCCCAACCCAGGGGGCGAGGGCGAGCGTAGCGGCTTCCAGCAACATCACGAAGCCGCCGATCAGGAGCGCGCTGAGCAGGACGAAACCCAGTACCGCCGCAATCGCGGCGGCCAGGGCCTTGCGCAGAAGCGCTTTAATATCCTGGGAGGAAAACATGCCTAGCGATCAAGCAGCTTGCCGATCACCAGACCGATCAGGAACATGATCACAACGCTGAGGAATGGTCTTTCCTCGATCTTGTGCTCCACGTCGTGGAACGCCTTGTTACCGGCGTCACGGGCACGATTGAGGGCCTCGTCGCCGCGCTCGCGGGCGTTTTTGAGCGCCTCGCGGCTCTCTTTGCGGATTTCATCGCGCAGGCTGCTGATGTTACTCCGTTGGCCATCGGCTACTGCCTTGCTCAGCTTGGCAAGGTCTTCGCGCAGCAACTGAAGGTCTTCTTTTACGTGTCTGTAATCGTCCTGGGTGTTCTTCGCTTCCATGGTGTGCCTCCTTTCTCTGGAACATGCCTGGCATTCAAAACAGACTGAGAAGAGTACGGCCGAAAGGCGAATCGGGAAACTCCAGCATCCAGCGCCCGATAACTCCTTTGTCGAAACCGTACGTCTGGTCCGACTACCAACCCCGGGGATCCTGCAAAACCGGGCCCTACAACAAGCCGGCTGATTGCACGGGGACAGACAATTCCACTCTAGCACACTGAATCCGCTGTGTTGGCTTCATGACCGTACTGTCATACGACGGTTCGCGGGGCCGTCTTGCGGCCAAGGTATATTTCATCCGCTGCGGAACGACGGGTATAATCCGGCCCCACTAGCCACACAACCTCATCCAACGACCAAGAAGGACGCTTCATGAACATCGACAACATTCCTCCCGGAAAAAATCCCCCCGAGGACATCAACGTCCTGATTGAAATCCCGGCCAACGCCGCGTCGCCTATCAAGTACGAAGTGGACAAGGACATGGGAGCGGTTGTTGTTGACCGTTTCATGGCAACACCGATGTTCTATCCGGCCAACTACGGTTTCATCCCCAACACACTGGCCGATGATGGCGACCCGCTGGACGTGCTGGTGGTGACCCCCTACCCGATCATGCCCGGCTGTGTGATCCGCTGCCGTCCGGTTGGCGTGCTGAACATGGAAGACGAGGCGGGCGGCGACGCCAAGCTTGTAGCCGTACCCCACGAAAAAGTCTGCGCACAGTACAAGGACATCCAGGACGTGCATGATCTGCCCGCACTGCTGCGTGATCAAATTCAGCACTTCTTCGAGAACTATAAGGATCTGGAAGAAGGCAAATGGGTCAAGGTCGAGCACTGGGCCGACGCGGCCGCTGCACGCAAGGCTGTTGAAGCTGCCGTTGCGGCTTATAAAAAGTAAACACTTTCGGCGGGTAAACGCCGGCGCGAAACAAAAAGGCAGCGACCTGAGGGCGCTGCCTTTTTTGTGGCTGCAGGTCGGGTTCACCCAACCTGCAGCCAATCAACTTAATAGCCGTATTCCGGAGCCGGCCAAACTCAGCCCTGGCTCAACAGCTCCCGCAAATCCGTAATGGCGGAATTCGCCCGCGCCAGATAGGACGCCATGGTCAGCGAATGATTGGCGAGCACACCGAAACCGCTGCCATTCAGCACGACCGGACTCCACATGGACTGCTGCGAGCCTTCCAACTCGACGATGACCTGACGGACGCTGACCAACGCATTCTTATCAACCAGCACATCGCGGAAATCCACCTCGATGGCACGGAAGATATGCAGCAGCGCCCACGATGTGCCGCGAGCTTCGTAGAAGACATCGTCAATCTGTGTCCAGGGTGTTTGCACGGACTTGTACCCTTCGGCGGTTTCGCCCTCCGGCAGTTCTGCCAAGCCTTCGGCAACACTCTGCTTCCCCACACTCTCGCTCAGGCGACGGGACAAACTACCCAGCCGGGTTTCCAGGTCCGCCAACCAGTTGTTGAGATTGTCCGCCCGGGCGTAAAACTGGGCCCTGGGCTGTTGCGGATCGGATAGGCGCGCCAGGTAGCGCTTGAGCGCTTCAACGCCCCTGCGATATTCGGTTTCTGTCGAAGGAAGCGCCCAACTGCTATTGTCGAAATGCATTTGCGGTTCGGCAACGGTCAGGTCCGGATCCTCCGCTGACTGGCTTTGGGAACGGCTGATATCCTTGCGCAACGCCCGCGTCATATCCCTGACCTGCACCAGAACGCCGTACTCCCAACGAGGCATGTTATCCATCCATACGCCTGGGGGTGTTATATCGTTGGTGATGTACCCGCCCGGCTTGTTCAACAGCGTTTCGACCATATGGATCAGGGTGGCGGTGGTGGTAAAGCCTGGCACCATCTCCCGATCCAGGTTGCGCGCAACCTCACGCGACTGTTCCTTGACCGAGAACGTATCCGGTTCGCTGCTCCAGTAAATACCGAGAATCGCGACCACAACCAGGTAGATGACCAGCAAGGCAATAACGATCTTGGCGACCATACCGCCCCGGATATCTTCCCCCCGTCCCCGGAAAAACAGTTTGGTTCTATTCCACATAGCCTCGCACCTTAGTTTGTGTCATATCGGAAACTCACGTGATATCAAGATTACCCATTCTCCGACCCATGCTGCCCGGTCAGGGTCACGCCACCGGCCATTACCTTGCCGGATTGTCGGGACGACCGCAATTGGCACCGCGTGAGGCGAGGCCCGGGGTCAGGGCAAGTTTTCATCCGGACGGGCCAGGTGATAGCCGGTCCCGCCATCGACTCCCGCCTCGGCGACCACATGCCATTCCGCGGCGGTTTCCACCCCGGCCACAAAAACCTCGACCCCCCGACTGTGGGCAATAGGCACTATCGACTCCAGATAGAAGCGATTGTCTGGATGGGTGTCGATATTGTGGATGAAGCTAGGGTCCATACGCAGGGCCTGGAAAGGTAGATTGCGTAGATAGCTGAATGGCACACCGCCGACACCAAAATGGTCGACCAGAACACGAACCCCCAGACGCCGCAACATGCGCACGCAAAGACCGACCTCTTTACGGTGATGGTGCACCGCATCTTCTTCGAGACAGATCCACAAACGCTTCCTGAGACCCATGCCCCCGGTCAGAATTTCATTGAGCCGGTTACGGAATGTCTCGTCGGCAAGCGAAGAAGTGCCGAGGGTAATGCCAAACTCCGCTTCCGGGTGCTGTTGCAGTACGGCCAAAATCCGCGTAACCACCAATAGGTCCAGCTGCGCCATCATTTGGAAACGCTCGGCCATGGGCACGAAGACACCGGCCGCCACCCATTCACCATCGATATCCAGGCGCGATAGCACCTGATAATAATGTACCTGGTGATCGGATGTGCGAAACAGAGGCTGGAACAGCAACTTGACCGCCTCGTTATCCAACGCCGTCTGCAGGTGTTGCCGCCAGAGTTCAACACCGTGCTGCGTAGACTGGGCGGCATCGAACACCTTGCAACCACTTTCATGCGACACCTGGGCTTGCCGCAGGGCCTCGTCGCAGGCCTCGAACAGGCGCTCCACAGTACTAAGCTCAGTGGCCACAGCCAGACCGGCATGCACCGCCACGTCCATTCCAACGGCCCGGTCCGAGTAGATGCCATCCAATTCGGTCACCAGCGACTGCATCCAGAAACGGGCATCGACAATCGCCGCACCAGGCAGAAACAAGGCAAACTCGGCCCCCGCACGACGCCCTGTAAAGGAGCCGGGATGCATCCTTTCGAACGCCTTCAGCCGCTTTGCCACAGTTTGTAATATGTCGTCCGCCTTGGATCGACCGTGCAGGTTATTGAACTCACCGAACCCGGCCAACTGCATCATGACCAACACCCCCTGGCGGCGGGATTCCTGGGTTTCCACCGCTACCCTCAGTCGTTGGTCGAACGCCGAACGGCTGGCCACGCCAGTGAGTCGATCTTCATTATTCATTTGCCGCAAGTGGGCGATCAGCTTGGCCTGCCCTTCAAACAGAGCGCCCAGGTCGTTAGCCATCTGGTTCATCGCCGAGGTAACGCGCGCCAGCTCCCGCGTACCGGCGTCCGGCGCCTTGAAGCGGAAATCGCGCCGGCGAATCGCTTCGGCCTGACGCTCCAGGCCAATCAGCGGGCGGAGAGTGCGCCGCAGGATCAGGTAGAGCATCAACAGGGCGCCGCCACCGATAACCAGCGTGCCCAAGGCCAGCCGACGGGCCATGCGCCAGAGATCGAGATAACCCGCACCCGGGTGGCTGGTGACCTCAACCGTGCCCAGGAATTGCCAGCCACGCATCACCGATGCCTGGGCACGAAACTCCTCCAGCGGCAGATGCATCATGTCGACAAACCATGAGGGCACACCATAGGTCTGGGCTTCATCCTGGCGTTCGATCACGAATTCCTGGGCCACATTGTTGTAGCGGACGGAGAGGTAGCGGCCGCTGTCGAACGTGGCGTCGATCAGCGAGGAGGACGCGACCGGGTCGCGGCCATCGATGGCGTTGGACAGGGACAACCCCACCGCCACCGCACCATCATTGGCATGGCCGGCGAGCTGCTCGACGATATAGCCGCGGAACCCCACCATCCCCGCCAGCAGACTGACGACCAGCAGGAGCAGGATCAGGCTCCCGGTGAACAGCAGCAACAATAGCCGCAGCGAAACGATCCCACGACGTTTTCTCTGCATCCCTGGCCGATCCTTTGCATGGATGGGTAAAACGGAAGACGCGCTGGCCTCGAAAGTCAGCCGCCATCAAGGCTTCCAGCGCCCTTGCGCGACGCACCAGCGTCCGGATATGACAAACATTTACATAGAGTGACGTACGCCGACAACATAAAACACTATAGACTCTTCCGTAACCTGATGATGCCTCTACAATCACAAAGCTACGGAGCGTCTTCGCGAGCCTTTTAGGGCTCGATTTCCAGTTTGGGCAAAAAGGTCCAGTTGGGGCAACAAGCCGACAGGCAAGAAAAAATAACACTGTCCGGGAAATACTGCCGGCGGGCACCCGCGATTTCGGACGGAAGTGACAGGCCAGAGAATAAATGACTGAAGACAATCAGAAGGAAAAGCTGAAACAGCATTTTGCCCGACGGGTCACCACCCAGGCACGCGTTGTTCTCGACACCTGGCAGAAAGCCAGGGAATCCGCCGACCAGGCTGAAATATTGCACCGCGATCTCTCCAGTGCCACCGAGAAACTGGTGCGCTATGCCCAGCGTTTCGAGATGGAAAAGCATGCCGCCGCCGGCGAACGCCTGCTGGAGATCCTAAAGCGCTGGGCGCCGGAGAGTCCGCTTGCCAGCGACGTGCAGGACGACCTGCAGAACGCCATGGACAAGCTCAGCCAGTGCACCCTGCGCCGTACTGATCAGGATCTGGAAGAAGCGCCGCGCACCTACTTGAGAACACCTGTCTACGTCGCCCTGTGCGAGATGGAAATGGCCCACCGGTTGATCAAGCAACTGGAATTCTTCGGCTTCCGCGCCGCGGCCTTCGAAGACGCTGAGAGCCTCATGGATGCCTGCAGCCGGCACAAGCCGGAAACCATCCTGATGGACGTTAATTTTGGCGGCTCGCCCCTATCCGGCATCGCCACCGTGGAAGCCCTCCAGGAGCGTCACGACACGCCCATCCCCATCGTCTTCATGAGCGACGAAGACGGTAGCATCGAAACCCGACTGCGGGCCTCGCGCTCCGGCGGCGAGGAATTCTTCTACCCATCGGTGGATCCGGGCCAGCTTATCGAGAAGATCGAAACCTATACCCATGGCAATACCGTGGAGCCTTACCGCGTACTGGTGTTGGACGACTCCCGTGCCCAGGCCAAGTTCATGGAGAACGTACTGACCCGTGCGGGCATGAAAGCCCATATCATCACCGAACCCATGCAGATCATCCGGGCGCTGGACGAATTCTCTCCTGAGATTATCGTGTTGGACATGTACATGCCCGGCTGCACCGGTATGGAGATCGCCCGGGTAATTCGCCAGCAGGACCGGCTGCACAGCGTGCCCATCATCTACCTGTCGGCCGAGGACGACGTTTCCAAGCAGCTCCATGCCATGAGTCTGGGCGGCGACGATTTCCTGACCAAGCCGATCGATCCGAAGCACCTGATCGCCACCATCCACAACCGGGGTCGTCGTGCACGGTCGCTACTGGCCTTGATGATCCGTGACAGCCTGACGGGCCTGTTCAACCACACCCATACGCTGCACCTGCTGGACCAGGAGATCGTCAAGGCCCGGCAAAGAGACCAGCCGCTGTGCTTCGCCATGCTGGATATCGACCACTTCAAGAAGATCAACGACACCTACGGCCACCCGATCGGGGACCGGGTACTGCGCAGCCTGTCCATGTTCCTCAAACAGCGTCTTCGCAAGACCGACCACATCGGTCGCTACGGGGGCGAGGAGTTTGCCCTGATACTGCCCGGCACCCGCGAGAGCGACGCCAAGAACGTGATCAACGAGATCCGTGAGCGCTTTGCCGAGCTGCTTCAGCCCGCCGGCGCCCAGGAGTTCAACGTGACTTTCAGCTGCGGCGTTGCCGCCTGGAATGGCGAGAACGCCCAGGCTCTTTGCGAGCGTGCCGACCGCGCCCTGTACGAGGCCAAGCGACTCGGTCGCAACAACGTGGTTTCGGCGGCCGGCTGACCCGTTGCCCGGGCGCCGATCCGGCGATTTCAGCACAGTTATATATAGAAGGTGGGGGCGAGCAATCGCACCCACCTCTTTTGTGTGGCCATTGGCTTGCCAGCCCCGCCTTTCGTTCACCGGTTTTCCAAATTTTTCAGCACCTTTACGCGCCGTTTCCCGGCTTTTTCTGGCGCTCTTAGACTAGCCGCTATGAAACCAACGTCTTATGGACGTGATTTCCCACCTTGTTAACAATGACCCCAGACTCGGCGAGACCGGCCCGCCGGATTGTCAAAATGTGTTGAAGACATGGTCTACACTGGTCATCATGATTGGAAAATGTCGCTATATTCGGCGATCCTTCCAAAAACAACCGGATAACAAGGTTTTCTCCATGGCCACAATTCTCGTGCTGCACGGCCCCAACCTGAACATGCTTGGCGTTCGGGAGCCTGACGTCTACGGCCACGAGACCCTGAATGATATCAACGAGCGCCTGCACCAGCAGGCCAGCTCGGCGGGCCATCATCTCCTGCATCTGCAGTCGAATGCAGAGTACGAACTGATCGATCGTGTCCATGAGGCACGGCAGGAAGGGGTGGACTATGTCCTTATCAATCCGGCGGCCTTCACGCATACCAGCGTCGCATTGCGCGATGCCCTGCTAGCTTCGGAGATCCCCTTTATCGAAGTGCACCTGTCCAATGTGCACGCCCGCGAACCCTTTCGCCACCATTCCTACTTTTCGGATGTAGCGGATGGCGTGATCTGCGGTCTCGGCAGCCAGGGGTATGACCTGGCACTACAAGCCGCGATGAAACGACTGACTGGCTAGAAGCAGCGAACGCTCGACTTAACTTCGGCAAGAACAATTTTCTTGAAAAGAAAAAACGTTTTTGGAAAGAAACAACATTCTTGAAGAGAACCAACCATGGATATTCGCAAAGTAAAGAAACTGATCGAACTGATTGAAGAGTCCGACGTGGAAGAACTGGAAATCCGCGAAGGCGAGGATACAGTGCGCATCACCCGTCGCCGCGGCCAGGCGGAATACGCCCAGATGATGCCAGCCCAGTACGCGGCTCCGGCGCCAGCGCCGCAGGCACCGCAACAGCAGGCTTCCGAGCCGGCAGGTGATGCCCCGGCCGAAACCAAGCCCGCGGGACACGAAGTTCGCTCCCCCATGGTCGGCACCTTCTATCGCGCACCGTCGCCGACCGCCAAATCCTTCGTCGAAGTCGGTCAGACCGTTGCCGCAGGCGACGTGATCTGCATCGTCGAAGCGATGAAGATGATGAACCAGATCGAGGCCGACAAGAGCGGTACCATCGTCGATATCCTCGTGGAAAACGGGCAACCGGTTGAGTTTGACCAGCCCCTCTTTGTAATCGCCTGATCGAAGACGACTGACCCATGGCCATGATCGAAAAAGTCCTGATAGCCAACCGGGGCGAGATTGCGCTTCGCATCCTGCGCGCCTGTAAGGAGCTGGGCATCCGCACCGTTGCCGTGCACTCCCAGGTCGACCGCGACCTGATGCACGTCCGTCTCGCCGACGAGTCCGTCTGTATCGGACCCAATAGCGCGAGTGAAAGTTACCTCAACATTCCCGCCATCATCAGCGCCGCGGAAGTCACCGACGCCGTGGGCATCCACCCCGGCTACGGCTTCCTCGCAGAGAACGCCGATTTCGCCGAACAGGTGGAGAAGAGCGGGTTCCGTTTCATCGGTCCACGCGCCGAGACCATCCGCCTGATGGGCAACAAGGTCTCCGCCATCAACGCGATGGTCAAGGCCGGCGTGCCCACGGTCCCCGGCTCCGACGGCCCGATCACCGATGATGACGAGCACACCCTCGCCGTCGCCCGCAAGATCGGCTACCCGGTGATCATCAAGGCAGCGTCCGGCGGCGGTGGCCGCGGCATGCAGGTGGTGCACTCCGAAGCATCTCTGCTCAAGAGCATCCAGATCACCCAGTCCGAAGCACGTAACGCCTTTGGTGACGAGACTTGTTACCTGGAGAAGTACCTGGAACGCCCGCGTCACGTGGAAGTCCAGGTACTGGCCGACACCCACGGCAACGTGATCCATCTGGGCGACCGCGACTGCTCCATGCAGCGACGTCACCAGAAGGTTATCGAAGAAGCCCCGGCGCCGAACATCGACCCGGCCGCACGCGAACAGGCCCTGAAAGCCTGCGTCGATGCCTGTAAGGAAATCGGCTACGTGGGAGCCGGTACCTTCGAGTTCCTGTATCAGGACGGCAACTTCTACTTCATCGAGATGAATACGCGGGTCCAGGTGGAACACCCGGTATCGGAAATGGTCACCGGTGTGGATATTGTCAAGGAGCAACTCCGGGTTGCCAGCGGCCTGCCGCTTACCTTCAGTCAGGATGAGATCCGCGTGGCTGGTCACGCCATCGAATGCCGGATCAACGCCGAGGACCCCAAGACCTTCGTTCCCAGCCCCGGCCAGGTGAAGCACTACCACGCTCCCGGCGGCAACGGCGTACGTGTCGATTCCCACATGTACAGCGGCTACACCGTGCCGCCCTACTACGACTCCCTGGTAGGCAAGCTGATCACTTTCGGCGAGGACCGGGAAACCGCCCGTAAGCGCATGAAGAACGCGCTGGACGAGCTGGTAGTGGAAGGCATCAAGACCAACCAGCCCCTGCATCGGCGATTGATCCTTGACGGCGGCTTCAAGAATGTGGAGTTTACCATCCACTATCTTGAGAAGCTGATCAGGGACTAGGTGCTCCGTCAACGTGATGATAGCGGCTTCAGAGCCCTGCGGGTCCTACCGCAGGGCGCTCGACGGGCTCGCTGAAGTTCCGGATCGTTCCTATTCCAGAGTTCAAACCGGTTCCAGTATCCAAACCGATTCAGAACTCACCTCGATTCGAGATCTCACACTGACGGAGCACTAGACTATGCGTTGGATCCAGATGCGCGTGCCGACGGACCCGGAATACGCGGAATTACTGGAAGATATCCTGATGGAAGCCGGCGCCGATGCCGTCACCATGGAGGATGCGGCCGACCAGCCGCTCTACGAGCCGGACCCTGGGAGCACCCCTCTGTGGGGACAGACCAGGGTTACCGGCCTGTTCAATGCCGACACCGGCATCGAAGCCATCCAGGCGATGATCGCCGACGCCTACCACCAGCAGACCCAGCAGGAACTCGGCGAGATCGATGTCGAACTGCTCGAGGACAAGGACTGGGAACGGGCCTGGATGGACGACTTCAAGCCCCTCTCCTTTGGCGATCGCCTCTGGATCGTTCCCAGTTGGCACGATGCACCCGATCCCAACGCGGCCAACCTGTTGCTCGACCCGGGGCTGGCCTTCGGCACTGGCACCCACCCGACGACGGCCCTCTGTCTTGAATGGCTCGACGGGCAGGACGTTACCAACAGCCAGGTGATCGACTACGGCTGCGGTTCCGGCATTCTCGGTCTCGCCGCATTACTGTTGGGCGCCCGGCATGTCATCGGCGTGGATACCGACCCGCAGGCACTGGAAGCCAGCCGGGACAATGCCCGGCGCAACGAAGTCGACGACGACAGGCTCGATCTCTATCTGCCGGAACAGGAGCCGACCACCGAAGCCGACGTCATGCTGGCCAATATCCTGGCGCAGCCACTGATGGACCTCGCACCCAAACTGGCCAGCCGTGTCCGTGACGGCGGTGCCATCGTGCTGTCCGGCATCCTGTCGTCCCAGGCACGCGACGTGATGGAGGCGTACGAGCCCTGGTTCATCATGGACGAACCGGTGCAGCGCGAGGACTGGATTCGCCTCACAGGACAGCGTCGCAACAGATGACGCCGACACGGTGACGGTCTACACTGTGGACCTCATACCGTGCTCACGTATTATGCTTCAAGTGTGCACTTTAACAGCGATAATCCAGGGAATCTGAGCCGTTACCCGACAGGAACAGAGGATGAGCCAGAGCAGTACGCTGACACGTTGCCCCCATTGTGAGACCCGGTTCCGGGTGACCGAAGAGCAGCTCGGTATCGCGCGCGGCAAGGTGCGCTGCGGCAACTGCATGCAGGTCTTCAACGCGCTGGAACACAGCGAGCCCGATGCGCCCGCTGGTACGCCGCCGGCCAAAGCCGACACAGCCCAATCTTCCGAGTCCGGCGGCGGCCGCTTCCAGGTCGAAGAAGAGTTCATCTTCGAGGACGACCCCGAAGAGGACGCGGCCGAAGGCAACTACGCAGGCACTAAGACCTCCTTCAGCGAAGACGAACTCAGCGACAGCTTCCTCAATTTCGACGAAACCAAGAAAGGTGGTTTCGACGACGATGATGACGAGATCTCGTCGGACGTTGACGAAAGCTGGGCCGAAGCCATGCTCGACGAAGACGAACGTCTGTCCCGCAAGCGTAGCGCTGCGGCCCAAGCACCCAAAACTGAGCCGCAAAGGCCAACACCCGAACCGCAAAAAGCCAGGCCGGAAGAAAAACCCAAGGTACCGGAGAAACCCGCCTACCGCCCGGAACCCGAGCCTGAACCTCCGACGCCTCCGTCTCGATCCAGGGCGACCGAGGAAGCCCCCCGATTCGAACTGACCGATCAGGACACACCTGACGACACCTTAAGCGCGACACCGACGCATCATGAGGAGCCGGACGAACCGCTGGCGGCCACTCGGCGCGTGGGTGGCGCCACACCGTACGACAACCTGCGCTACGAGCCAATCGCTGTCGATGGTGAACGGCGCTCCTGGGTCCGCAAGACACTGTGGACACTGATCATTCTCGCACTGCTGGGTGGATTGATTTCCCAGGTGGTCTATTTCCAGATCGACCGGCTGTCCAGCATTCCGGAGTTGCGCCCCTACTATGAGCAGGGTTGCGATATCCTCGGCTGCGAACTGCCCCCGTTGGTGGCGATCGACCATATCCAGAGCCAGAAGTTGGTCGTGCGTACCGACCCGCAGACGCGGGATACGCTGATCGTGGACGCGGTGATTACGAACCAGGCCGGTTTCGAGCAACCGTTCCCCAACATCGGACTGACGTTCTCCAATCTCAATGGTGACGTTGTGGCCCAGAGCGTGTTCGAGCCCGACGAATACCTCTCCGGTGACGCCCAGCAAATGGAAAGCATGCCTAGCCAGACGCCGATCCACATTTCCATCTCGATCCGCGACCCAGGCCGGGACGCGGTCAACTACAATCTCACCTTCCTCGCCCGGGGCAAATAGTTGCCCCGGCGGCGCGTGGGCCCATGAACGTTTCGTAGCACCCTTGCAGAGCGCCATTTATTGGCCCTCAAGGCTCAACAGGGTGCATACGAAACGTCAACACGCCCTACACCTCACCGCTGAAAAGTCAACCAGATAGAGCGAAAAATAATCAATTTTTTCACGACATTACCCCTTCAATCATGGGTGGGTCGGGGGTATCATTGTCGCCCCTTGAGAACTGGTTGAGATTTAACCAGGTTACCGAGGTGTGAGCAGATGTTACCTGAAGCGAAGATCGGTCCCTACACACTACCCAACTCGTTGATCGTGGCGCCGATGGCCGGTGTGACGGACCGCCCCTTTCGCCTTCTATGCCGGCGCCTGGGCGCCGGTCTGGCGGTCTCCGAGATGGTTATTGCCGACAGCCGGCTGTGGCACACGCGCAAGTCACGCTTGCGGCTGGATCACGACGGCGAGCCGGAACCCCGCTCGGTGCAGATCGCCGGCGGTGATGCCGATATGCTGGCCAACGCCGCCCGGCTGAATGTGGAGAACGGCGCCCAGATCATCGATATCAACATGGGGTGCCCGGCCAAGAAAGTCTGCAACAAGGCCGCCGGCTCGGCGTTGATGAAGGACGAACCACTCGTGCGGGACATCCTGCATGCCGTGGTCGACGCTGTGGACGTCCCGGTCACCCTGAAGATGCGGACCGGCTGGGACCGCGAGCATCGGAATGCGCCACTTATTGCGCGGATGGCTCAGGACGCGGGCATCAAGGCACTGGCCATTCACGGACGGACCCGGGCCGATGCCTACAAGGGTGAAGCGGAATACGACACCATCGCTGCAGTGAAGGAGAGTGTCGAAATCCCGGTATTTGCCAATGGCGATGTCGATTCGCCGGAGAAGGCACGGCATGTGCTCCAGCACACCGGCGCCGACGGCCTGCTGATCGGCCGCGCCGCACAGGGCAGCCCCTGGATTTTCCGGGAGATCGAATATTTCCTGCGCACGGGCACACGCATGGCTGCACCGACCCTGGACGAGGTCGAGGCCCTGCTGCGGGAACATCTGATCGCACTTCACGGGTTCTATGGCGAGCCCATGGGCGCGCGCATCGCCCGCAAACACGTGGGGTGGTATCTCCAGACCCACGACGAGGACAAACAGTTTCGCCGCCGCTTCAATCAAATTGAAGAGGCGCAGGCGCAACTCGACAGCATCGAACAGTACTTTTCAGGCTTACGAAATGGAGAGGTATTCGCAGCATGACCGCTGAGACACTGGCCAACGACAACCAACTCAACCCCAAAGGTGAAGGCAACCAGAGCCTGCAAGCCCCGGGGCAGAACGGCAGCACCGTTACCCTGCGCGACAGCGTGGAAGTGGCGCTGAAGAACTACTTTGAACAACTCGACGGCGCCCCCGTGACCGACGTCTACCAGCTCGTCCTGAGCGAAGTGGAAGCGCCTCTGCTGGAGCAGGTCATGCGTTACACCCGTAACAACCAGACCAAGGCTTCCACCATGCTGGGGCTCAATCGCGGCACCCTGCGCAAGAAGCTGAAGCAATACGGTCTGCTATAATCGCAGAACCCGATTCGACGAGGGCCTCCGGTAACAACCGCGCGGCCCTCATTTCGTTTAGCCCAGCAGAAACCTCGGAAACCATGGCAAACCAGGCTCCCATCCCGATTCGTCGCGCACTGATCAGTGTCTCCGACAAGACCGGCATTGTTGAATTCGCCCGTGCCCTGAGCGGCCGCAATGTTGAAATCCTCTCCACCGGCGGCACCTTTCGCCTGCTCAAGGATAACGGCATCGCCGTCACCGAAGTGTCCGATCACACCGGCTTCCCGGAAATGATGGCCGGTCGCGTCAAGACCCTACACCCGAAGATCCACGGTGGCATCCTCGGCCGTCGCGGCACCGACGATGCCGTCATGGACGAACACGGCATCAAGCCCATCGACATGGTGGTGGTCAACCTCTACCCCTTCGAGGACGCAGTGGCCAAGCCGGATTGCGACCTGCCTACGGCGATAGAGAATATCGACATCGGCGGACCGACGATGGTGCGCGCCGCGGCCAAGAACCATGATGACGTGGCGATCGTGGTCAACGCCTCGGACTACGACCGGGTGCTGACCGAGCTGGACGGCGAGGATGGCAAACTGAGCTACGCCATCCGTTTCGATCTGGCAGTCAAGGCCTTCGAGCATACCGCCGGCTACGACGGCGCCATCGCCAACTATCTGGGCGGGCGCACGGCCGATAACGACAACGCCGACTTCCCCCGCACCTTCAATGCCCAGTTCGTGAAAGTGCAGGACATGCGTTACGGCGAGAATCCGCACCAGCGCGCTGCTTTCTATACCGAGCGCAACCCCGGCGAAGCCTCTGTCGCGACGGCCAGGCAGTTACAGGGCAAGGAACTGTCCTACAACAACGTGGCCGACACCGATGCCGCGCTGGAGTGCGTCAAACCCTTCGCCGACCCGGCCTGCGTGATCGTCAAGCATGCCAACCCCTGCGGCGTGGCTATCGGCGCCGATATCCGTCAAGCGTACGACCTGGCGTTCGCCACCGATCCCACCTCGGCCTTTGGTGGCATTATCGCCTTTAACCGGGAACTGGATGCTGAAACCGCCAAGGCGATCATCGACCGCCAGTTCGTGGAAGTCATCATAGCCCCGTCCGTTGCGCCAGAGGCGGTGGATATCGTTGCCGCCAAGAAGAACGTGCGCCTACTGGCCTGTGGCGAGTTTGCCGGCGAACGCGAGAAGGCGATGGACTACAAGCGCGTCACCGGCGGCCTGCTGGTACAGGACCGGGACCTGGGCATGGTATCCATGGACGACGTTAAGGTGGTCACCGAGCGTCAGCCCAGCGAGGAGGAGCTCAACGACCTCCTGTTCGCCTGGGAAGTGGCCAAGTACGTCAAGTCCAATGCGATCGTCTACGCCAAGGCGGGGCGCACCATTGGCATCGGCGCGGGTCAGATGAGCCGTGTCTACAGCGCCAAGATCGCGGGCATCAAGGCCGCCGACGAGAGTCTGGAAGTAGCTGGTTCAGTCATGGCATCTGACGCCTTTTTCCCGTTCCGGGACGGTATCGACGCAGCCGCCAAGGCCGGTATCAAGGCCGTGATCCAGCCGGGTGGCTCCATGCGCGATCAGGAAGTGATCGACGCGGCCAATGAACATGGTATTGCCATGGTCTTCACCGGTATGCGCCACTTCCGCCATTGATCGGAACAAGACCTCCACTGTTGTTAGAAGCAGGCACCGTGTCGGATTACGCCTTCGGCTAATCCGACTTAAAACGCCTCGGACTTGAACCGCAGGTCGGATTAGCCGAAGGCATAATCCGACAAGAAGGAATACAGCCATGAACATTCTCGTCATTGGTTCCGGCGGGCGCGAGCACGCCCTGGCCTGGAAAGCCGCCCAATCCCCCAACGCGGATCGCGTGTTCGTAGCACCGGGCAACGCGGGCACCGCTCGGGAGCCTCGCCTGGAAAACGTCAACATCGATGTCATGGAACTGGACAAGCTGGCTGATTTCGCCGCGGCCAACAATGTCGGCCTAACCATCGTGGGCCCCGAGGCACCGCTGGTGGCCGGTGTGGTCGACCTGTTCCGTGAGCGCGGTTTGCGTGTCTTTGGCCCGGATAAGGGTGCGGCCCAGTTGGAGGGGTCGAAGGCGTTCACCAAGGATTTCCTGGCGCGCCAGGCAATTCCGACCGCCGCCTATGCCAACTTCACAAATGTGGACGAAGCCCTGGATTACGTGCGTGAACAGGGCGCACCGATCGTGGTCAAGGCCGACGGCCTGGCCGCCGGAAAGGGCGTGATCGTCGCCATGACCTTGCAAGAGGCCGAAGAGGCCATCCGCGACATGCTCGCTGGCAACGCATTCGGCGATGCGGGCAGTCGCGTGGTCATCGAAGAATTCCTGGAAGGTGAGGAAGCCAGCTTTATCGTGATGGTGGACGGCAAGAATGTGTTGCCCATGGCGACCAGCCAGGACCACAAACGCGTGGGCGATGGTGACACAGGCCCCAACACCGGCGGTATGGGTGCCTATTCCCCGGCACCGGTGGTGACCGACGAGGTCTACCAGCGCATCATGGACGAAGTGATCTACCCGACCGTTGAAGGCATGGCCAAAGAAGGTCACCCCTACACAGGCTTCCTCTATGCGGGTCTGATGATCGATCCACAGGGCGCACCCAAGGTCATCGAATTCAACTGTCGCTTCGGCGATCCGGAAACGCAGCCGATCATGCTGCGTATGCAGTCCGATCTTACGGCGCTCTGCGATGCGGCTATAGATGGCAAACTGGACACCTGCAAATCCGAGTGGGATTCGCGGGCATCTGTCGGCATCGTGCTGGCCGCCGGCGGTTATCCTGGCAGCTACGAGAAGGGCAAGGTCATCAGTGGCCTGCCGCAGGACGAAGTGGAAGGCGAGAAAGTCTTCCACGCCGGCACTAAGCTCAACGGTGACGACGTGGTGACGAGCGGCGGCCGGGTGCTATGTGCCACCGCACTGGGCGGCACGGTGACCGAAGCCCAACAGCGGGCTTACAGACTGGCCGGCCAGATCGACTGGGACGGCGCTTTCTACCGCAAGGACATCGCCCATCGAGCCATTGCTCGCGAGCAGGATAAGCAGTAATTTCATAAGGCCCGGTCACCCACCGGGCCTTTTTGGTTGCCTGGTTCACTGACAGGTTCGTTGACTGGAAAGGATGTTCCGCGCCATGCAGGGTTCGTATCGTCGTCTGACAGGTTTCAGTACAGCGATGCTCGCGATCGTCATGCTGCTATCGGGCTGTTCCCGGCAGGATTTCTACGAAGCCGCCATCGCTCACGAGCGCAACGCCGCCGGCCTGGTCGAGGCGACTGTCGATGTGGATGGGCGAACCATCGCCTACCTGCATAACCAGACGCCCCGGGACGGCGATACCCTGGTGTTACTGCATGGCTTCGCCGCCAACAAGGAGAACTGGCTGCGGATGGCCGGCTATCTCACCGAGTCGTATAACGTCTACGCGATTGATCTGCCCGGCCACGGCGAGAGCAACCGGGACCTCGAACGCGACTACTCCATCGACGCCCAAGTAGGTTATGTGCGTGCGATCCTCGACGCACTGGTACTGGAACGAGTGCATATGGTGGGCAACTCGATGGGAGGCGCCATCACCGCCCTCTATGCGGCGACCTATCCCGACCGTATCATCACCGCGACCCTGCTCGACCCGGCAGGTATCTTCGAGTACGACAGCGAACTGGTCTCACGGGTACTGGACGGCGACAACCCGCTCATTGTCAGCAAACCCGGCGATTTCGAACGTCTGGTGGACTTTGCCCTGGAACAGAAACCCTTCGTCCCGTGGCCGATGTATAGCGTGATGGAAGAAGAGGCCCTGTCCCGCAAAGCTATCAACGAACACATCTTCCTGCAGATTCGCGACTCCGGTTATCAACCGGCATTCCGCAATGCCCTGGCCTCGATTACGGCGCCGGTACTGGTGATCTGGGGCAAGGAGGATCGGGTGATCAACTATCGTAACGCCGACGTATTTGCCGAACGCATACCTCGCGCCCGCAAGGTACTGCTCGAGAACGTGGGCCATGCGCCCATGATCGAAGTACCGGCAAAGACTGCCAGCCTGGTCGTCGACTGGATCGAGTCCTCACCACCGACTTCGAATCCCTGATCCGGCTCTAAAGCTACCGGGCATCACGCTGTCGCGTACAAGACGATGGTCCAGCATCAAAGCGCGAATAGATTAAATAGCGAAGCCGGCCACAAGGGAAGCGCCAGCGTGTGCAATGACTAGGTAACCGGGTAATTACTGCATATACTTGAAGCGCCTCTGAACAGCCGCGCTGTCCACGCCGCGGGCCGCGCCCGACGCCCGTACATTGCCGGAAAAAACGCCATTGAACAGGATCACTGCAGCTATTCGTTCAGCAAACATCAGCCTTCTGCTGTTCCTGTTCCTGCAACCGCTCAAGGCAGACACGATCACCCTTGTCGCGGACTACTGGTGCCCGTTCAACTGCGAACCCAGCAGCGAGTCCCCCGGCTATCTTGTCGAAGTGGCAGAGAAGGCCCTGGGCAAGGCCGGCCATCGTGTAATCTACGTGACACTTCCCTGGAGCCGCGCCATCAACGACGTACGCAATGGCAAGTACGGAGGCCTGCTCGGCGCCGGCACCCAGGAAGTACCTGACTTCGTCTTTCCCCAGCGCCCCCTGGCGATGGCCCGCCATACCTTTTTCACGCTGCCACAGAGTACCTGGACTTACGACACTGACGCGTCCCTGGGCTCGATCAAGCTTGGCGTGATCGACGACTATTCCTACGGCGACCTGAATATCCGCTACATTCTCCCAAACCGCAGCGACCGTAAACGGCTGTTGATCCTCAATGGCCAGAATGTCCTTGGCCGATTCCTGGACATGCTGGAGATTAACCGCATCGACGCCTTCGTAGAGGAGGAAGCCGTCATGGCCTACTTCCTTCAGTCCCAGCAACCGGTGAGGGCGTTACGCAAAGCCGGTGTCGCCTACCGCGAGCCCATCTACATAGCCTTCTCGCCGGCATTAACGAACGCCCGACAGTATGCGAAGGATCTGAATGATGGCCTGCGGTTGCTAAGAGATTCTGGTGAGTTGATGGCCCTGGCCGAGAAGTACGGTATCACCTTGCGCAAGCCATCCCCGATCCGATGATCCATCGATTATTGATCCCACGCATTGGCAACGTGTGCGGGAACTTGCAACAATCAACCTTCCCATTCCCAGAACAAATATCGCATTAGTGGACAGTTATACGACCTCATGACTGAAGCCATCTGGATTTTCTTTGCCTTCACCCTTGGCCTGCTCGCCCGTTCCGCCGGCTTACCCCCGCTGGTTGGCTACCTGATCGCCGGCTTTGTGCTCAACAGCCTCGCCAGTCAGTTCGGCCTGCCAGCCGAGAGCAGCGAAATGCTCGATCACCTGGCTCACCTGGGCGTCCTGTTACTGCTCTTTACAGTCGGCCTGAAGCTGAAGTTCCGTTCGATTTTCCGACCCGAAGTCATCGGCGGCGGCCTCGCGCACTTTGCCATTACCTGCCTGGTGTTCGTACCCGGCCTCTACCTGTTCCTCGGCCTGGGCGGTATGGAAGCACTGATGCTCGCCATCGCCCTATCCTTCTCGAGTACAGTGCTGGCCGCCAAAGTACTGGAATCGAAACAGGAGCTGCGCGCCTTTCACGGTCGGGTGGCCATCGGCATCCTCATCGTCCAGGACCTGATTGCACTGGTCGTGATGAGCCTGACGGCCGGCCATACGCCGTCCATCTATGCGCTGCTGGTGTTCGCCCTTCCCTTGTTGCGCCCGTTGTTGTTCCGACTGATGGACGCCACCGGTCATGACGAACTGTTGGTATTGCTGGGTCTGATGCTGGCCCTGGCGGTTGGTGGTATCGGCTTCGAGATGGTCGGACTGAGCTCGGAACTGGGCGCCCTGTTGGTGGGTGCACTTCTTGCCAAGCATCCCCGGGCGGTGGAACTGTCCAACTCCCTCTGGAGTGTGAAGGAGGTCTTCCTGGTGGGCTTTTTCCTGCAGATCGGCATGAATGGTCTGCCGGACGACCACGCGCTATTGTTCGCAGTCGTCGCCGCTTGCCTACTGCCGCTCAAGGGCCTGCTATTCTTCTTCCTGCTGCTGGCTTTCCGACTGCGCTCCCGCAGCAGTTTCCTGTCCAGCCTGCTACTGACCAACTACAGCGAATTCGGCCTGATCCTGGCAAGCGTGGCACTGCCCCAATGGCTGGTGCCCCTGGCCCTGACGGTCGCGCTGTCGTTTATCCTTTCCGCGCCTATCAACCGTCTGGCACACCCGCTCTACGCCCGCATGAGCCGCTACATAGACCCGTTGGAAAGCAGCAAGCGCCACCCGGACGAACAGCCCATTTCCCTGGGCAGCACGCGGGTACTGATCATCGGCATGGGCCGTACCGGCACCGCCGCCTATGACGAGCTCCGGGATACCGAGCCTCACCTGATGGGTCTGGATTCCGACCCGGCACGCCTGAAAGGCCACCGCGAGGCAGGTCGCCATGTGTTCTTCGCCGACGCGGAGGACTTCAACTTCTGGCAGACCCTGAACATGCCGCACCTGGAGGCCGTGATCCTGTGCCTGCATGACATCGAGGGTAAGAAGATTGCCGCTCGCAAGCTGCGGGAACGCGGCTTCAAAGGCTTTATCGCTTCCCACACGCTACATGTGGATGAAGTGCCGCAAATCCTGGAGGCCGGGGCCGATAACGCCTACCTGACCATGAACGAGACCGGTGTTGCCCTGGCCGGCCATGTACAGCAGAAACTGAGCCTGCCACTCAGGGGCGTCCCGACGGAGAGCTAGTGCCCGTTAACAAGGACTACCTGGCTAACCCGGGCGGTGACCATGACTACCTGGCACGTGGTTATCGCTGTCGTCGGTTGCCGCCTCCATGCGGTCCAGCTCATTGAGTATGCCGCAATCCCGGGCCGCCTGCTCTTCGTGGCACTGGTCCTGGATGAGCTCCAACTGATTGGCTAACTGGTTGAGTTCGTTGATGCGCTGGCGTACATGTTCGAGATGTTCCGCCAGCAACTGGTTGGCCTCGCCGCAGCGGGCCTCCGGGTTTTCTCGCAGATCCAGCAGGTGGCGCACTTCCTCCAGCGTCATATCGAGCGAACGGCAGTTCGCGATGAAGCGTAATCGATCAACGTAGGAGGGACCGTAATCCCGGTAGTTGGAATCGCTGCGCTGGGGTGAGGGAATGAGCCCGATACGCTCGTAATAGCGGATGGTTTCCTGGGTAAAGCCGGTTTCCGATGCCAACGCGCCGATTCGCATGGCTCCTCCGTCAATTCGTCCAATCTGCCCGGGGCCGATCAATCCTGGGAAATGGGCGCAAAGATGCCGCCGGTCAGCTGCGCCAGATCCGACGCCGCCAGCTCGATCTCGAGCCCGCGCCGGCCGGCACTGACGTAGACGATATCGAAGTCCTGCGCGGAGGCATCGATCACCGTACGCAGGCGCTTCTTCTGCCCCAGTGGACTCACGCCGCCCAAAACGTAACCGGTCGAGCGCTCCACGTCCCTGGCATCCGCCATCGCCGCTTTCTTTGCGCCGGCAGCCTTGGCCAGCTGTTTCAGGTTCAGCTTGCCCGTAACGGGCACGATACCCACGGCCAGTGCCTGGCCGTCGAGCTGCACCACCAGGGTCTTGAAGACCCGCTCCGGCGCCAGGCCAAGCTTATTGGCCGCTTCCTCACCGTAACTCTCGGCATTGGCATCATGTTCGTACGCGTGAATTTCAAAGGCAACCTTCGCCTTGCGGGCCTGCTCGATTGCGGGCGTCATCCTATTCCTCTCCTGTCATCAGGCCGTCCCCATGACTACCAACTGGTCCCCCGGTTGCAGGTTGAGTCTGGTGTCGCGCCCCGGGTTCATTTCCAGCCAACGCCCATCCTCGTCCTGTTTCGCGCGGAATACGCCCAGCGCTGTTTCGCCGCGGGCGCCGGCCGTCTTTTCGAAGGCCGCAAAATCCGCCCCAGCGGGCAGCTCGAACTCATCCGGACTGCGCATCATGATCTCAGCCCCACCGGGCGTGAACAGCTCGTCCAGCACCACCCGCAGCTCCCGCCGCAAGGCGACCTGGGCCAGGATGTGACTGAGGATCATCGAGCTCACCAGGGTTTCGTTCTGGTTGGTGACCAGCAGGGTTTCGTTGTCCGGGTCGCTCAATTCCATCACGACCTGGGGCGGATCCTCCACCGAGGCCAGCACCTCCTGCAGCTGCAGATAGCCCATCATGGTCCGGGCGTCGGCCTCTTCGCCAGTGGAGAGACGGTCGCTACTGAGCAGGAATATCGCATCGTAACCGGCCGGATCCACCCGGCGCAGCTCCTCTTCCACCGCGAAGTCAGCCATTAGCTGGCGATGGCTGACTTCAGATTCCGCAGGCAGGTAACGGGCGATTTCATTTTCACGCATCTCCACCGGGAGTATCGATACCAGATCCACCTCGTAGGTATGGTTCGGGTAGCGCGCCATCTCGGCCAGTAGCGCGGGCACACGGCGGTTCCAGCCCAAAATCAACACCCGGTGCCGCGGACCGCTCTGCCTGACGGGCAGCCTTTTACCGGCGTGGCGCTCGACAAGTTCGAGACGGGCCCGCCCCCTGGTTTCACCCGGCTCCATCGGGTGGGTATCGTCATAGTCACGGGCCATGACGATGATCCGATCCTCGTCGGTAATGCGAGTATCGGACGGCGCATTCAGCATCACATTCCAGCCGTTTCCAGCGCGTTCAAGTAAACCCAGGACAACGGCGTCTGGACAGTTCTGGGCAAACTCCCCCAATGTCTGACCCGAGGCGATATCGCCGGAGCGCACGAATATATCGTTGCCGAACCGAGCCGTGAGCAACTCGTTCAGCACCTCCGAAAGGCCAGGATGCAACAGGGTCTGGACCAGTAAACGGCTGATCATGGCATCACTGGCAATGACTTCGAGTGGGCCAGGGTAGGCGCGCTCAACAACGGCCTGCTTGCGGATGTCCTCGATCTCCGCCACCACATACGGCAGCTTGGCGTGCAGATACTGGGCCTGGGAGGTCATGGACAGCAGCGCCTTGACGGTTCCCACGTCAGAGGTCACCAGGCTGTCCGGCCCATGGGACGAGCTAGGCACAATCACCGCGGCCGCGTCCAGACAGGCCACGCGGTGCAACGCCTCCGGCTGAAGCGGTGTACCGGAGCGCAATACGATCTGGCGTGCGCGCCGGCCGATATCCCGTTCGTTGCGCAGACTCAGCGTTTGGGCCGAGGTCACTTCGTCGGACAGGACCACCAGACGGAGGCGCTTGGTGGCATGACGTTCAAGGAACCGTTTGACCCGACCGCTAGATGCCAGCAATTCCTGCAGGATAGGCACAGTCCGGCTGGTCCAGCCCAGCACCACCACGTGGTTGCGCAGGGTGACCGGCGTCAGTCCCCGCTCCAGATCGGTCATCTTGGCGATCAGGGAACGGGTGAGGATCGCCACCAGGGTACCCATGAACACGACGTAGCCGGTGACCGTCAACATCGTCGACACCAGCCTGCGCCAGTCGCCCTCGTCATCCCCCAGGTAACCGGGATCGGTCAAGCGCAGGAACGCCCACCACACCGCGTCTCCCAGATCCTGGAAGGAATCCGCCCCGGGCCAGACCAGCAGGCCACCGATCAGCGATATCAGGCCAATGCCGATACCCACCACCAGCAACTGGAACAGCGCGCCCTTCACGAACTGGCGTTCGACGATGTACTTAACACGGTCAAGCAGTGACAACGGCAGCATGCAGATTCCTTCTCCCAGTGTTCGGTACCGGCGTCGTGGCAGGTTTAACGGCGGCAAATCATCATGTTAGCAAAGCGTAAAGTGGTCAAGCCTGGCCTGTGGCCGGCGCCAAGACGCGCGTTGTTCATGTTTTAGTACGTCAATTTGATTTACACACATAGGTTTATTCCAAACCCACACATCCGCAACTCGTTGTAAATGCGAATTTTCGGCAAATGGCATCAAAAATGCTCCGGATTCGGCGGAGTCACCTTTAGGCCACGGGGTAATCAAAATGACAAGGGCCTGACGACTCAGGGAGCATCCCTCCAATCTCCGCTGTCCTGTATTTCTCGCGATTGAGGCGATAACGCTGTCTCCCCGAAAGCCCTGTCCGGATCATCGACGGCACCATCAATCGTCAGCCGCCGGGCTTTCTTCGACAGAGTCCCGTGCCACGACAGGCACGTGGACGCGTTTGCCAACAAAGAACGCTATTGGTAGCAAACTATGCAGACAAATAAGAATCTGCTCTGGCTTGCTCCCGGCAACACATTGGTATCGCCCGGGAACGATCTGGCCACCAAATGGACCATCATACCCATCAACATCCTTCATCCGCCCCGGCGACGACGTAGCTCGCTACCGCCGGTGCGGGTCGGCATCATCGACCTGACCCGGTTCGAGGTAGAACTCTATCGTTACCTGGAAGCCTGGGTGGGGCACCTACAGCCTACCCAGTGGATCGGTCTGCTAGACGCCAAACCCGAACAAACCGGCGCCCTGGCAGAGATCGTTACCGACTTCTGTGCGGATTACCATACCGAGCCGTACGACCAGCTGCGACTGGATTATGCCCTGGGGCACCTTTGGGGGATGGCGGAACTCCAGGTGCGGCGCAATGGTGGGGGCCAGAACCCGTTTAAACATCGAACGCTCGAGGGCGCATCGCCGGCTATCCGCCGTACCCGAGAACTGCTACGACGCTATGCCCACACACTGGACCCGGTATTGATTACCGGCGAGAGTGGTACCGGCAAGAATGCCGCCGCCCGCTTCCTGCACGATCAATCCGAAGTTCGTCAGGGGCCGTTCATCACCGTCAACTGTGCGGCGCTGCCCCCTACACTGACCCAGAGCGAGTTATTCGGCCACGAAAAAGGGGCTTTCACCCACGCCCTGACCGCCCGGGCGGGCCGCGTCGAGCAAGCGGACGGGGGCAGCCTGGTTTTTCGGGATATCGATGAGCTCCACCCGGAGCAGCAATCAGCGTTATTGCGCTTCTTGCAGGAAGGCCAGGTCGAACGCCTCGGCAGCCACCGGCCACGCAAAGTGCAGGTGCGGGTTATTGCCACCAGTTCCCGTCCCCTCGAAAAACTGGTGAACACCGGCGAATTCCGCTCTGACATGTACTATCGCCTTGGCAGCCTCCAGGTCCAATTACCCCCTCTTCGCGATCGTCTGGAGGACTTGCCATTGCTGGCCGAAGCCATCCTCGCGTCGTCGGGCAGTCCGGTAAACCAACGCGGCAAACGCTTGGGGGAAGAGGCCTTACGCAGCCTGTTGCTGCATTACTGGCCGGGCAACTTGCGTGAATTGGAGAACCGCTTGCGCAGGGCGATGGTATTGGGGGAAGGCGACACGATCAGCCCCGGAGACCTCGGTCTAGCGGGACCGGAGACCGCCAGCGCCTCGCTGCCTCACCTCTCCCTGGCACGCTTCCGGGCGCGCGCCGAGCGTGAAGCGATCACTCACTGCCTCAACCTCTCCAACCACAATGTGTCTGCGGCCGCCCGGCTACTGCAGATCTCGCGGCTTTCACTGTATCGACTTATGGAGAAGCACGGCACCAAGCCGGCACTCACGGCATCCAATCCCCACTCGTTCAAGCGGAAAAGAGGTCTGTCATGAATTCCGGATCTGTCATGAAACGTATTGCCCTGCTCTCTGCGTTCACAAGTATAAGCCTAACCTCCTTTTCCGCAGGCGGTCAGGAAACCGCCTCCGAGAACGAGGAAGAGGCCGAGCGTATCCAGGAGAAGGCCAGCGAGATCGCTTCGATCACCACTGACCGGGGGATCGTGACCCGGCCGGGTCGGTTCGTGATCGAACCGGCGTTTTCCTACGCCAACAGCAACTCCACCGTGGTGGCTATTGAGGGCTACACGGTCGTACCCGCTTTGCTCGTGGGGCTGATCAACATTTCCGAAGTACAGCGGGATATCTTTGTGGGCGCCCTAACGATGAAGTACGGCATCACCAGTCGTTTGGAGACTACGGTGCGTGTTCCCTATCTGGATATCCACGAAGACCTGCGCGAGCGCCAGGCCTTCCAGGGTACTCCGGTGGACACGCTGACCGAGTCGTCCGGCGAGGGCCTCGGGGATGTCGAGGCGACCATCCGCTATCAGTTCAATGACGGCCTTGCCGGCTGGCCCTACATTCTGGGCACCCTGCGGGTGAAGGCGCCAACAGGAGAAGGGCCGTACGACGTGGATCGCCGGATACTGGTGGATAGTGAAGGGAATCCGATTGGGGTAGCCTTCGCCGAGCGTCCTACGGGGGCGGGCTACTGGGGAGTCGAACCCGGACTGTCCTTTATTTACCCCTCTGACCCTGCGGTCCTGTTCGGCAATGTCAGCTACACCTACACCATCGAGGAGGATGAAGGTATCGAGAATGGGGGCACCATCGACCCTGGCAACATCGTGCGCTTTGGGTTCGGAATGGGCTTTGCCTTTAATGAACGCACGTCTTTCAGCCTGGGCTATGACCACTCCGTTATTCCAAAGACCGATGTCGAATTCGATAACGATCTGAACAATGCCGAGTTTGACCGGATCCAGGTTGGCTCGCTGGCTTTTGGCTTGTCCCAACAACTGACTCGGGATACCAGCCTGAGTCTCTCAGTCAGCGTGGGCGTTACCGAGAATGCGCCGACGACTGAACTCACCCTGAAGCTGCCCGTGGCCTTCTGACCCCCGTCTGCCGGGTATTGAGGACGTAGAAACTAGCGACTCGGCGATTGAAGGAACTGATCGCCGAATCGCTCTGATAGACGTCCGGCCCGTCCGACGTTGTCGAGCTTGATGTTCAGCGAACGGATGTTCTGGATGACGCGTTCGTTCATGTCATTCTGGATGCGTGTGACCCAACTGCCATTGCGTAATTCGGTCGCCGATATTACGGCGCCAGCCACGTCCGCCGGTGTGGTGACGGTCGGCGTTCCACCGGTGGATGGAGCCGTCACTATGCGAGCGACCTCGACGCGCTCGATGTGCTGCTCGACAGGGCCTTCACTCAAGGGCCGGTTCAGGTTCGGAATCAGCAGGCGATTGATAATTTCGATCTGACCATCAATTGCGACGACCTGTTCCAGACCAATCTCGATTTCCATATGGCCCAGGCGAAAACCACCGCGCTGCTGATCCAGTGCCGGCTCATCCAATCGCGGCGACGTTTTGCTCCAGTCAGCGCTCCATACGGGGTTGGCTAAGGCGGCTCCAAGGACGATGAGTAAAGTCGCCGCGTGACGGCCAACCGGGTGCCTTGCTGAAAGGCTGTTGTTTTTCATGATTGTCACCACTCCACGCCTAAAGGTGCAAAAAGGGTCGCGCCCCCCACCGAAGGCTCGCCCACTGACTGTTCATCGATGGGCGCCCGCGCCACCTGCTCCCACTCACGGTTACGATTGAACCTTGCCCGACCTTCCGGTAAATGACTGCGGATAACGAAAGCGATGCCGTCCCAGCGCTCCATAAACTCTGCATAGGTAAAAACCTTCAGTCCGCGGGCAGGATCACCAATCAGGACTTCCCGGTCCGAAATACCTTTTACGATCACGAAGTGACGAAATCCGTCCATATCCAGTAATACCACCAGCGGGATTCGGACAGCCTCTCGGAGCTGTTCCAGTGCCATGCGGAAACCGTCTGCCACAAACCCTTGATCTTCGAGGTAGCGTTTCATATCCAGCATCGAGAAACCCTGGCGACGAACTTTCTCCTCATCGGCAAGGGCGAGCATCGATGAAAACACGGTCTGTTCGGATACCGGGTGGTCATAGTGATAGGTCAGCAGCGAAGCGATTGCGGCCGAGCCACAGCTAAAGTCGTACTGCTGTTGTATTACGGTCAGGAAACGGCGTTCCTGGAAGCTGGTTACATTGACCGGCACGTCGCCCCCAAAACCGGGTAGCACCACCGTACCGGCCTGGACAATGGGCCCGCAGGCGAACAGCGCCAACAACATCGATGCCGTCAACTTAAGACCCATTGCCCGACTCCCACCGTTACTGATTGATCAGAACGTTGATTTGCGTACTGTCCTGTATAACCACGTGGTTCCCGGTGTTCTGGATAACCGTAGCGACACCACTCATGTTCTCGAAGGCATGGTCGGAAATCGTGTTATTGCCGGTGACCACCGTGCCGTTGAGCACATTGTCAGACACAATTGCATTCTGCTCCGTGTCGTTAACCTGCCACTGAAAGGGAACCCCTTGCCGCCCATTGGATTCTTCCAGTTGGCCTGGCGTAAGTATCGAGGCATCTTCGAAAAGCACGTCTTGAGCCGTTGCCGAGCTTTCAGCCGATGCTAAACGAGAGAGAACCAACAAGCAGGTCCAGAGTGTCCACCGGGCGTAACGCCGTCCAATCATGGCCGCTCCTCCCAGGAAGCAGCCGCGCCTCAGGAGAGACGCGGCAGGCTCCCAATCACCGTGTGCCAGTGCTGCCGCCGCCATTGGTGCTCAGGTTGGACATCACGCTCACGTTAGCCTGGGTAACTGCACCTGTCCCATTGTTCTGGGCGAAGGCGCCAACGCCAGTGAAGTTAGCTGAACCACCGGAAATCTCGTTGTGATGAGAAGCCGTGGTGTAAGCGCCCTCTGCATTGGCATCGCCGTAGGTGGTTGTGATACCGGAGACAGTGCCGTCCAGATCAGCATTGTTCAGGAAGACATCAAGTTCCAGCGTGGTGGTTGTGGTGCTGTTGTCGGAGTTGTCAGAGTTATCTGAGTTGTCAGACATATCGTTCCCGCTGTCAGCGATCTTGAACGAATCGTTAACGTTGGTGCTGTTGTCGGAGCTGTCGGAGTTGTCTGAGTTGTCCGAATTGTCCGAGTTGTCCGAGTTATCGGACATATCGTTGCCACTATCGGCAACGTCAAGATTGGTGCTGTTGTCGGAACTGTCGGAATTGTCGGAATTATCTGAGTTGTCAGACATATCGTTGCCACTGTCGGCAATCTTGAAGGCGTCGTTTACGTTCGTGCTATTGTCGGAGCTGTCAGAGTTATCCGAGTTGTCGGAGTTATCCGACATGTCGTTCCCGCTATCCGCAATCTTGAACGAATCCGTAGCGGTTGCGCTGTTATCCGAACTATCACTGTTGTCCGAATTATCGGAGTTATTGGAGTTGTCATTGCCAGAGTCGGTATTGCCGGAATAACCGTTATTGGCATTTGACGTATTGTCAGCATTCACGTTCGGATCGCCGTCACCTCCCTGTTGTGCCAGTGCCGTCCCGGACAGCCCCAAGCTCATTGCGATAGCCAGTGCCAGCAGATTCTTTTGTGATTTCATGATGTCGTTCCCTCTATAAAGTTGGCAGTGTCGCTGGAGCCGCGTTCGCCGCCTCCAGTGGGTGCCGGTCAACCCTTGACGAAAACCGGCGGGAACAGCCTCAGCGATTCCCGTGCCAATCGCTTTATATTCCGCCAATACCTTGATAAAGCAGGACTCGATACGCGACGTTCGACTTTTGTGTGCTCTACGTCACATTGACCTGTTTCAACCTTGAAACAGGTTTCGGAACTGACGTCAGGAGCGAAAAGAAAAGTGACTTCGATTCAGCGGGTTAGCTGATGAATGACCTGTAACCCTCATTGACAGGGCATTACAGGCAGGAGAAAAAACTGGAGAGCTACATCGCGCATTAAAAAACCCCGCTTGAAAGCGGGGTTTTCAGGGCATCGAACCGGAGCGAGGCCCCGGTCGACGGCAACCAGATCGGTCGATTAACCGAACTGATTCATGGTGTTGTCTTTACCACCGGCCTTCAGGGCTGCATCGCCCGCAAAGAATTCCTTGTGGTCGTCACCGATGTTGGAACCCGCCATATCCTGGTGCTTGACGGTGGCGATACCCTGACGGATTTCCTTACGCTGCACACCGCCGACGTAGGCCAGCATGCCTTCGTCGCCGAAGTAGCCCTTGGCCAGGTTGTCGGTGGACAGGGCCGCAGTGTGGTACGTCGGCAGGGTGATCAGGTGGTGGAAGATACCCGCTTCGCGCGATGCGTCGCGCTGGAAGTTACGGGTCCACTCATCAGCCAGCTTGCCCAGCTCGGTGTCGTCGTACTCGGCGCTCATCAGTGCGTCGCGGTCGTACGCAGACACATCCTTGCCTTCCTCTTTCCACGCGTCGAATACCTGCTGACGGAAGTTCAGGGTCCAGTTGAAGGACGGGCTGTTGTTGTAGACCAGCTTGGCATCGGGCACCACTTCACGGATGCGGTTAACCATAGAAGCGATCTGGCCCACGTGCGGCTTCTCGGTTTCGATCCACAGCAGGTCAGCACCGTTCTGCAGGCTGGTGATGCAGTCCAGGACAACACGGTCTTCGCCGGTGCCGGGACGGAACTGGAACAGGCCTGAGGCCAGACGCTTAGGCTTCATCAGCTTGCCGTCGGACTTGATCACAACGTCGCCATTGTTGATATCTTCCGGCTTCTCGATGTAGTCACCATCCAGGAAGCTGTTGTACTGGTCGCCCAGGTCACCTGGCTCGTTGGTGACGGCCAGCTTCTGGGTAAGGCCTGCGCCCAGGGAGTCGGTGCGCGCAACGATAACGCCGTCATCGACACCCAGTTCGAGGAACGCCAGACGCACGGCATTGATCTTGGACAGGAAGTCAGCATGGGGAACGGTCACCTTGCCGTCCTGGTGGCCACACTGCTTCTCGTCGGAAACCTGGTTCTCGATCTGGATACAGCAGGCGCCGGCTTCGATCATCTTCTTGGACAGCAGGTAAGTCGCTTCGGCGTTACCAAAGCCTGCATCGATATCGGCAATGATCGGCACAACGTGCGTTTCGTGATTGTCGATCTGCTCCTGGATATCGGCAGCCTTGGCGGTATCGCCGGCGTTCTTGGCTTCTTCCAGGCCACGGAACAGGTGATTCAGTTCCCATGCGTCTGCCTGACGCAGGAAGGTATACAGCTCTTCGATCAGGCTGGCGACAGACGTCTTCTCGTGCATGGACTGGTCAGGCAGCGGACCGAACTCGGAACGCAGGGCAGCGACCATCCAGCCGGAGAGGTACAGGTAACGACGCTTGGTGGAACCAAAGTGCTTCTTGATGGAGATCAGCTTCTGCTGACCGATGAAGCCGTGCCAGCAGCCCAGGGACTGGGTGTACTGCGAGGTGTCCTTGTCATAGTTCGCCATGTCTTCGCGCATGATCTTCGCGTTGTACTTGGCGATATCCAGACCGGTCTTGAACTTGTTCTGGGCGCGCATGCGAGCGGCGTGCTCAGGGTTGATCGCATCCCAGCCCTTCATCTTTTCCTTAAGGGCTTTGATGGCCTCGATGTCTTGGTTGTACTGTGACATGGTCGATCCTGTTTTTAATTGAGTGAGCCAAAGGTCCTGCACGCAGCTATTAAAGCCCCCAGCTACGGGCAGGCGATGGAGGGTATTCTACGAACGGCCTAGTCATAATTAAAATTTATATTGTGTATTCCCGATATTTTTTGCATGAATGTCGCCTGCATTCACACAACCGTTTGATTGATCACTGGTTAATCAGGTTCGCGACATATCGCCCATTGTTCATTCCGGTTTTCTCCAACTTACCCTTTCTTATTTGCCACGCTTTCCCGCCACCCGTTGAGCTTGCCAAGGCTTGCCGTGCGGCGTATTCTGCCCAAATACTGTATATTTAAACAGTATCCGAAGCATCTGGACCCACCCAAGCCAGGTATACGCTATGCGCACGCGAGGCACGGGGAATAACCCCCACAACCGTTATCAGCCCTTGACGTCCGACCGGGACCTTGACGACGGCTGGTATCACGATCCTGACGACATGCTATGCCCGGATTCGATCGCAACCCATGTGGTTGATGAACAGGTGCGCTCGATCATCAGTACCAACCAATCGCCAGACGTGCCTTTCGACCAGTCGATCAACCCCTACAGGGGCTGCGAGCATGGCTGCATCTACTGTTTTGCGCGCCCTACCCACGCCTACTGGGACCTGTCGCCGGGCCTGGATTTCGAGACCCAGCTGATCGCCAAACCCAATGGCGCGCAGCGCCTGCGTGAGGCCCTCGACAAACCCAACTACGTGCCCAGTCCCATCGCCCTGGGCGTGAATACCGACGCCTACCAGCCGCTGGAGAAGAAACGCCGCCTGACCAGGGAGTTGCTACAGGTCCTGCGCGAATACAACCATCCGGTGTCAATCATCACCAAAGGAGCGCTGATACTGCGCGACCTGGATCTGCTGGCCAGCCTCGCCGAAGACGGCCTGTGTTCAGTACGCGTAAGTCTTACCACCCTGGATAATGAACTGAAGCGCCAGATGGAACCGCGCACCGCCGCGCCGGCGACACGCCTGAAAATCCTCCGCGAGCTGTCTGCCGCCGGCGTTCCAACCGGCATCATCCTCGGGCCCGTGATTCCTTTTATTAATGACGCTGAAATCGAAGCGATTCTGGAGGCGGCAGCGGAAAACGGTGCCCGGCGTGCCAGTTGGATCATGCTGCGCCTGCCCTGGGAGATTCACGAACTGTTCGAAGACTGGCTACTACGCCACTTCCCGGACCGGGCACGCCATGTGATGAACCGCATCCGCGATATGCGCGGCGGCAAGGCCTACGACAACCGCTTCGGCCACCGTATGCGGGGTCAGGGCATCTATGCGGACCTTATTCGCCAGCGCTTCAATCGCAAGGCCAGGAAGCTGGGCCTGAACCTACACGAGGCTGAGCCGTTACGTACCGACCTTTTTGCACGTCCGGCCGGCGAGCAGTTGAGTCTGATCCCCGTCACCCCCATTTGATCATGATCGCGTTGAATGCAAACGAGCCGTTCAAGCGATGCAAAAAGTGAAAAACGTCCCTGGATCTCGCAAGAAAAACCCGGAAAACATTACGAAGTGCCCCGAGCCGATCTGGTGCGCCCCCGGATCAGGATGGAACA
Organism: Marinobacter nanhaiticus D15-8W; assembly: GCF_036511935.1. Taxonomy (NCBI): domain Bacteria; kingdom Pseudomonadati; phylum Pseudomonadota; class Gammaproteobacteria; order Pseudomonadales; family Marinobacteraceae; genus Marinobacter; species Marinobacter nanhaiticus. The sequence continues at coordinate 4,797,092 of NZ_AP028878.1, forward strand.
CCGACGTCTTTTTGACCTCTCCGCATGCCTTCCACCCCGCTGTTTTAAATAGCTTTTCTACTTACTGTCCGACAAAAACCAATCTGACCTGATTCAGTTCATTCATACCACGAATAACCACATGTCGTTTTTTCGATTGCTCAGTGAACAATCAGTCACTACTTTCTAACACCACTGCAATCTGTACTTACCGCAGATCGCATTAAAAGAATTTCGAATAAATCATCAGCGACAGGATACGCAACCCTATGAAACGACTCCTCACAGCCTTTATGAGCTGCGTGGCACTGGCGGGGGCCGCTCCCCTCGCGTCCGCTGCCGAGGCCGACAAAGAACTCAAGCTGGCCTACGATGCCGACCCCATCAGCCTGGATATCCATGAGCAGCTCTCCGGCGGCATGCTTCAGCTGTCGCACATGAATTTCGATCCGCTGATCCGCTGGACCAAGGACCTGGAATTCGAACCGCGCCTCGCCAAGAGCTGGGAACGTATCGACGACAAGACCATGCGCTTTCACCTGCGCGAAGGGGTCAAATTCCACTCCGGCAACACCCTGACCAGTGAAGACGTCAAGTTCACCTTCGAGCGCCTGAAGAAGAGCCAGGACTACAAGGCCATCTTCCAGCCGTTCAGCGATCTCAAGATCATCGACGAACATACTTTCGACCTGGTCACCAAAGAGCCTTACCCGCTGGTCCTGAACACCGCTACCTACATTTTCCCGATGGACAAGGCGTTCTACACGGGTACCGACAAGGATGGTAACGACAAGAGCGCCATCAGCAAGCAGGTAGACACCTTCGCCTCCCGTAACCAGTCCGGCACCGGGCCGTTCAAGGTCACCTCCCGCCAGCAGGGCGTCAAGGTGGAATTCGAGCGATTCGAGGACTACTGGGACCAGGATTCCCCGGGTAACGTGGGCCATGTCATCCTGACCCCGATCAAGGAAAACAATACCCGCGTATCCGCCCTGCTCTCCGGCGGCGTGGACTTTATCGCTCCGGTACCGCCCACCGATCTGGACCGGATCAAGAACGATCCGAAGACCAACCTGGTCACCATGAGCGGTACCCGCATCATCGTGTTCCAGATGAACCAGAAGCGGGTGGAGGCGTTCAAGGACAAGCGCGTGCGTCAGGCCATCGCCTATGCCATCAACCAGGAAGGTATCGCCGCCAAGATCATGAAAGGCTTCGCCACCCCGGCTGCCCAACTGTCGCCGGAAGGCTACCAGGGCCATGTGGATAGCCTGGAAAAGCGTTTCGATATCGAGAAGGCTAAAGAACTGATGAAGGAAGCCGGTTACGAAGATGGCTTCACTATCACCATGATGGCGCCGAACAACCGTTACGTGAATGATGACAAAATCGCCCAGGCGGTTGCCGCCATGCTGGCTCGCATCAACATCAAGGTCGACCTGAAGACCCTGCCGAAGGCCCAGTACTGGCCTGAGTTCGACAATCGCGCCGCTGACATGATGATGATCGGCTGGCACGCGGACACCGAAGACTCCGCCAACTTCTACGAGTTCCTGACCATGTGCCCGAACGCTGAAACCGGTGCCGGCCAGTACAACTCAGGCAACTACTGCAACCCGGAACTGGACAAGCTGGTTGAGAAGGCCAACGTCGAGACCGATGTCGCCAAGCGTACCGAGATGCTGCAGAAGGTCGAGAAAGGCTTGTATGAAGACGCCGCGTTCGTGCCGCTGCACTGGCAGGACCTGGCCTGGGCCTCCAAGAAGAACGTACAGATCGAGCCGATCCTGAACGTGATGAACTTCCCCTACCTCGGTGACCTAGTCATTGAATAACGGGACCTGAAGTGAGAGCCGGGTCCGACACGGTATTGGACCCGGCTTTTTTGTACCCGCTCGCCCAAGCGAGCAAGCAGTAAACCAATAAAACCCGGGAAACCGAGGCTTCTGCCGGCGCTTCCCAGCCAGTTTTCGGTGTGACCCCATGTTAGCGTTTTTGGTTCAACGGATAGGCCAGGCGATCCTGGTAATGTTCGTGATCAGCGTGATCAGCTTCGCCATCCAGGATGGTCTGGGCGATCCGCTGCGACAGATGGTCGGGCAATCCGTGTCCGAGGCCGAACGGGAACAGCTCCGCGAGGACCTGGGCCTGAACGATCCTTTCCTGGTGCAATACGTCCGCTTTGCCGGCAATGCCATCCAGGGCGATCTGGGCAACTCCTACTTCTATGGCGAACCCACCATGGATGTCATCCTGGAGCACCTGCCCGCCACCCTTGAGCTGGTCATCGCCGCCAGCCTGATCATCGGCTTGCTGTCCGTCCCGATCGGGGTCTATGCCGCCATCCGGCCGCGGGCGTGGCTGTCCAAATTCTTTATGGGTGTGAGTACCGTGGGCATCTCGATTCCCGTGTTCCTCACGGCCATCGTGCTGATACAGCTGTTCTCCATCGGCGTAACGGTGACCTGGTTCCCGTCCGATACCGGTTGGGGGCAATGGCTCAACGAGCTCTTCTCCACCGAGGGCGGCATGCCCTCCTACGGTCGCGGCGGTGAGCTGACCCACCTGTTCGGCACCTGGCATTCCAATTTCTTCTCCTGGGATGGCCTGATGCACCTGTTGCTGCCGGCGGTGTCCCTGGCGTCGATCATGTTGCCGCTGTTTATCCGCCTGATCCGCGCCGAAATGATGGAAGTGCTGCAGAGCGACTACATCCGCTACGCCCAGGCCAAAGGTATTGCGCCGGGTCGTATCAACTTCCTGCACGCCCTGAAAAACACCATGCTGCCGGTCATCACGGTCGGCGGGGTGCAGCTGGGCATCATGGTGGCCTACACCATCCTCACGGAAACCGTTTTCCAATGGCCCGGTGTCGGCCTGATGTTCCTCGAGGCCATCACCCGCAGCGACATCCCCCTGATCGTCTCTTACCTGATGATCGTGGGCCTCATCTTCGTGATCACCAATACGGTGGTTGACCTGGTCTACGGACTGGTTAACCCCACAGTCAAACTAACAGGTAAGAAGGCATGACCACAGCGACCGCAAACGCATCCCGCTGGAGCCGTTTCCGGGAATCCTTCCTCTGGTACAGCTTCAAACGCGACAAGGTGGCCATCGCCAGCTTTATCGTCTTCGTGCTGATTGCCCTTGCGGCGTTCTTTGCGCCGCTGCTGGCCCCGCATGACCCGTACGACCTGGCCACCATCAACATCATGAACTCGGAACTGCCGCCGATCTGGGTCGACGGCGCCGACCCCTCATTCCCGCTGGGTACCGATTCCCAAGGGCGCGACATGCTATCGACCATTCTCTACGGCACCCGCGTATCGCTACTGATCGGCTTCGGCGCGGTCATCCTGCAAGCGGCGCTGGGCATCCTGTTCGGTCTGCTGGCCGGGTACCTCGGCGGCAAGGTGGATTCCATCCTGATGCGTATCGCCGACGTACAGCTGTCGTTCTCCACCCTGATGGTCGCGATCATCGTGGGGGCCGTGTTCAAGGCCAGTTTCGGCAACCTGATGTTTGGCGAGATCGCTATCTATATGCTGATCCTGATTATCGGTGTGGCGGAATGGCCCCAGATTGCCCGTACCGTACGGGCGTCGGTTCTGGCGGAGAAAAAGAAGGAATATGTGGACGCAGCGAAGGTCATGGGCTTCCGCTCCAAGCGCATCATGTTCCGCCATATCCTGCCCAATACCCTGTCGCCTATTTTCGTTATCGGCACGGTGCAGATTGCCAACGCAATCATCTCCGAGGCGGCCCTCTCCTTCCTCGGTTTGGGTATGCCGGAAACCCAGCCCTCGCTGGGTTCGCTGATCAAGTCCGGCTTCGATTACATCCAGAGCGGTTCCTGGTGGATCACGATGATTCCCGGCCTTGTGCTGGTGGTCCTGGTGCTGGTCATCAACCTGTTGGGTGACTGGCTACGTGATGTATTGAACCCGAGATTGTACAAGGGGTAAGCCATGGCACTGCTTGAAGTCAAGAACCTCGATGTCCGCTTCGCCGTGCGTGGCGGCGATCTCCAGGCCCTGCGCAAGATCAGCTTCTCCCTGGACAAGGGCGAGCGGCTCGGCCTGGTGGGGGAATCCGGTGCGGGTAAATCCGTGGCCGCCTTCTCCATCCTCAACCTGATTGCCCGCCCCGGTTATATCGCCGGCGGCGAGATCCTGTTCGAAGGCAAGAACCTGGCGGCCATGAGCGACCGCGAGCTGCGCAAGATCCGCGGCAACCGCATCGCCATGATCTTCCAGGACCCGATGATGACGCTGAACCCGGTACTGAGCATCGGCACCCAAATGGTCGAGGCCATCAAGGCCCATCGACGCATCAGTACCAAGGCGGCGCGGGATATCGCGCTGGACCGGCTCAAGCAGGTGCAGATTCCGTCCCCGGAGAAGCGGCTCGATCAATACCCGCATGAGCTGTCCGGCGGTATGCGCCAGCGGGTAATCATCGCCATTGCCCTGCTGCTGGATCCGGAAATCATCATTGCCGACGAACCCACCACCGCCCTGGACGTCACCATCCAGGCGGAAATCATGGCGCTGCTGCTCGAACTGTGCGAGCAACGCAATGTCGCCCTGATGCTGATCACCCACGACCTGGGCGTGGTTTCCCAGGTGACCCAGCGCATGCTGGTCATGTATGCCGGACGCATCATCGAACAAGGTCCGACCAAGGAAATCATCAACGATGCCCAGCATCCCTACACCCAGGGTCTGATCAATGCCCTGCCGCAGATGGGCGAACCGGGGCGTCGCCTGTTCCAGATCCCGGGGGCCATGCCGTCTCTGGCCAAGATTCCCACCGGCTGTCCTTTCCACCCCCGCTGCCAGTTCGCAACCGATCTGTGCAAGCAGGAAATGCCGGAGTACGTCACCTCCGGCAACGTCGATGTGGCCTGCCATGAAGTACGCAAGCTGATCGAGGAAGAGAAACAACAGCGGGAGATGACATCATGACGGCCCAACCCCTGGTCCAGATCCGGGACCTGAAGAAGCGCTTTGACCTGTCCGGCAACTTCCTGGAGCAGTTGCGCTTCCGCAACGGTCGCTTCGTACGCCACCAGGAATTCGTCCACGCCATCAACGGCGTCAACCTGGACGTACAGAAGGGCGAAGCCCTCTGTGTCGTCGGCGAATCCGGCTGTGGCAAGTCCACCGTCGCACGTACCGTGATGGGTCTGCTATCCCCATCCGAGGGCGAAATCCATTACGGGGGTCAGCGCATCGACGATATGGAAGGCAAGTCCGTACTGCCTTACCGCCAGAAGATGCAGATGATTTTCCAGAATCCCTATGCATCCCTGAATCCGCGGATGACCATCCAGCAGACGTTGGAGGAACCGATCAAGTTCCACCACCCTAACTGGTCGAAGACGGAGATTCGCGACAAGGTGCACGAGGTCATGCACTCCGTGGGTATCGATCCCGACTGGGGCACGCGCTTTGGCCACGAATTCTCGGGCGGCCAGCGTCAGCGTATCGCGATTGCCCGCGCCCTGGCGGTGGATCCGGAATTCATCGTCGCCGACGAGCCGATCTCGGCCCTCGACGTCTCCATTCAGGCGCAGGTGCTCAACCTGATGATGGATGCCCAGGAAGATCGCGGCCTCACCTACCTGTTCATCACCCACGACCTGTCGGTGGTGGAGCACTTCGGTACCCGCGTGGCGGTCATGTACCTGGGTACGGTCTGCGAACTGGCGGACACCAAGACCCTGTTCGACACACCGCGCCACCCGTACACCCAGGCGCTGCTGTCAGCGATTCCAAGACTTGAGGACGACCGGCCCAACCACATTCGCCTGCATGGCGAGGTGTCGACCCCGGTGCACCTGCCGTCAGGCTGTGTCTTCCACGGTCGCTGCCCCTATGCCAACGACCGTTGCAAACAGGAAGTACCGCAGTTGATTGCTACCGACGGCGGCGCACAGGTGGCCTGCCACGCGGTAGAAGAAGGACGTCTGTAAGTGCCCCGATTACGCTATGCTGCCAGACGGGTTTTATTAATTCGCGTCCAATGCGGGGCATGACGGCAGTATGGAAGTACGCTGGTTAGAAGACTTCATGGCACTGGCCAAAACGCGGCATTTCTCCCGTGCGGCGGAAATGCAGCATGTCAGCCAGCCCACGTTCAGCCGGCGCATCAAGTTGCTGGAAGATACGATGGGAGCCACGCTGATCAACCGCCAGACGCTCCCTCTGTCGCTAACGCCGGCGGGGGAAGTCTTCCTGGATATGTGCGAGCGCATCACCCGGGATGTGCGCGATACCCGGGAACATATCACGGCGCTGGAGGCCGACGCGGCTACGCGGATCAGTGTCGGTTCCACCCAGGGGCTGTTCTCCCACTTCTTTGCCGGGTGGGTGGAACAGACCGGGCTGCGGGAGCACCTGGAGATCAACCTCAAGTCCACCAACTGGATTGGCGAGGATTTCCTCGATGCCCTGGATAACGGCGAAGTGGACATGGTGCTCTGCTACTGGCACGACGACCTGCCCTGGAAATACCGGCTCGATAAATCACGCTATGACTGGCTGACCCTGGCCGACGAACAGGTAACGCCGTTCAGTATCAGCCAGGAGTCGGGCGCGCCGCGCTTTACCTTGCCAGGTTCGCTGGAGCAGCCGGTGCCGGTGATTGCCTATCACCCACGCGGATTCCTCGCCTCAGCCATCCTGGCGCAGCTCGGGCGTACCCAGCCCCAGGCACATCTGCTGCCGCTGAACGAAAACACACACTCCGCCAGTGTGAAGGCCCTAATCAAACAGGGTTTCGGCATGGGCTGGCTGCCTTACCGGATGGGCGAAAAGAGCGAGCATTTCGGACAGCTGCAGCGGGCCGGCGACGAGCGCTGGGACGTGCACGTCGACATCCGTCTGATCCGACTGCGCCAGCCGCGCACGGAAGACACCCTGAACCTATGGAATGAACTGGTAAAGCAATATGCCTGACACGCAACTCGACGACCTGCAGAAGGCTCACATCCAGCACTTGCAAGACGCGTACGCCGATATCCTGCAACAGCAGGGCTACGATGCGGTGCTGATCAGTTCCGGTGCAGCTCCCGTACGCTATGCCGACGACCAGTACCACCACCATCACGGCTACGGCCATTTCCTGCACTGGACCGGCCTGACTGGTATCGAGCATAGCTGGCTGTTGGTGGACCGCGAAGGTCATGTCCGTCTGTGGCTGCATACACCGGTGGACTTCTGGCACGCCACCGCCGAGATCCCCACCGAGGCGTGGACCCAACTGATCAAGGTGGAGGGGCAGGCCGGAACGGGCGCGCCGGAGATTGCCTATCCCGAACGCCTGGCCGTGATCGGCGACCCGGCCCAGATCAACGCCGTCAAGGGTCAGGCCAACCCGCCGGCATTGCTGGCCGCGCTGGATCACCTGCGGATCTGCAAGTCGGACTATGAAGTCGAGTGTATCGAGCGGGCCAACGCCAGGGCCGCACGCGGCCATGGCGCTGCCCGTGAGGCTTTCCTCAACGGTGCCAGTGAGTTCGGCATCAACCTTGCCTATCAACAGGCCACTGCCCAACGGGAGGTGGATTCGCCCTATCACAGCATAATCGGGCTGAACGACCACGCCGGCATCCTGCACTATCAACACTACGAAACCGCCTCACCCGCCCGCGCCCGCAGCCTGCTGATCGATGCCGGTTGCCGCTACCGGGGTTACTGCTCGGACATTACTCGGAGCACCGCTGCTCCGGGCGAGAACCGCTTCCAGGCGCTCATCAACGGCGTCGAATCCCTGCAGCAGCGACTGTGCGATGCCGTTGCCCCGGGCGTGGATTATGTCGAGCTGCACTACCGCACTCACCTGGGTATCGCCGCCCTGCTCAGGGCGGCGGACCTGGTCAAAGAGCTTTCCGAAGAAGACATGGTGGAGCGGCAGATCACCCGTGCTTTCTTCCCCCACGGTCTGGGCCACTTCCTGGGGGTACAGGTGCACGATGTCGCCGGCAAGCCGCGCCCATCTCCGGAGAAGGCGCCGGCGCTGCGCCTGACCCATCGCCTGGAGCCCGGCATGGTGGTGACGATCGAGCCGGGGCTGTACTTTATCCCGTCCCTGCTCCAGCCCATCCTCGACGGTGCCGACAGCCAGTACCTGAACAAGCCGCTGATCGATGAACTCAAGGGCTGCGGCGGCATCCGGATCGAGGATAACGTGCTCGTTACCGATACCGGTTCGCGCAACCTTACCCGCCCCTACCTGCCCGAATAGCACGCCATAAGGACAGACCGACCATGCCTCACGATGAACAGTTCGCAAGCGACAACTACGCCGGCATTTGTCCGGAAGCCTGGGATTTCATGGCCCGCGCCAACACGCAGGATGCCAGCGCCTATGGTGAGGATCCCTGGACGCAAATGGCCGCGGATCGCCTGCGCGAGACCTTCGAGTCCGACTGCGAGGTGTTCTTCGTCTTCAACGGCACCGCTGCCAATTCCCTGAGCCTGGCGGCCATGTGCCAGTCCTTCCACAGCGTGATCTGTCACGAACTGGCCCATGTGGAGACGGACGAGTGCGGTGGCCCGGAATACGCCTCCAACGGCTCGAAGCTACTGGTTGGCGATGGCCCCAACGGCAAGCTGACCCCGGAAAGCATCGAGCGGCTGGTTACAAGGCGTACCGACATCCATTACCCCAAGCCGCGGGTGATTACCCTCACCCAATCCACCGAGGTAGGTACGCTCTATACCGTGGAGGAACTCAAGGCGATCCGCGAAGTGGCCGACCGCTACGGCCTTCGCATCCATATGGATGGCGCCCGGTTTGCCAACGCGGTGGCGGCGCTCGACGTCTCACCAGCGGAGATTACCTGGAAGGCCGGCGTCGATGTGCTGTGTTTCTCCGGTACCAAGAACGGACTGGCGGTCGGCGAGGCCATCCTGTTCTTCAACCGCCAACTGGCGGAGGATTTCGAATGGCGCTGCAAGCAGGCCGGACAATTGGCCTCGAAGATGCGCTTCATCTCCGCCCCCTGGTGCGGGCTGTTGGAGAACGATGCATGGCTGAAGAACGCCCAGCACGCCAATGCCTGCGCCGCCCGCCTGGAAGAGGGCATCCGACAGCTGGACGGCGTCGAGCTGTGCTTTCCGCGGCAGGCGAATGCCGTCTTCGTGGACCTGCCTGAAGCGGTGCAAACCGAGCTGCGCGCCCGGGGATGGCACTTCTATACCTTTATCGGCGGCGCGGCGCGTTTTGTCTGCTCCTGGTCCAGCACGCCAGAGCGGATCGACGAGCTGGTGAAGGATATTGCAGCCGCGAGCGCGGCCTGACCAGAGTGGTGGCAGACTGTCGAGGGGACCGACTGCCTAAGGAACCGAAGGATCGACCGGCGCGCTGAAGTCGAGCATCAGACGCCGGTACTCCTCGGTGTCGCGAAAGGCGCGCAGCGCCCGATCGAAGTCCTCGATCAACGCCGGGGATACGGAGGGCGAGAATGCCAGGTAGACGGGACCGCCACTGACGACCCCGGCCGATGCAACCAGTTGGTCCTCAATACCCAACTGACGCGCTTCGTACCAGCCTACATCCCGGTTCACCAGAAAAGCATCGACTCGGCCCATCATGACCAGTTGCAGCCCTGACTGGATATCCCTGACTTCAACGCGTTCGAAATAAGGCGCCGACCAGACCTCTCGGTTATAGGAATACCCGGCCGACACCGCAACCCGTTTACCCGTCAGGCTGGACAAACCGTCGTCAAAACGAACGGGAGCCCTGCGGAGAGAGAACACCGCCGTCTCGCTGTAAAGCAGCGGCTCTTCCGAAAAACGCATCACCTTTTCACGGCCCCGCGTACGCGCCGCACCGATAACTCCATCTTTCTGGCTACGGGCCACCTGGTCCAGAGCCCGTTTCCATGGGACGAAGCGTACATAGACGTCGACCCCCATGCGCTGCGCAACCGAGCGGGTAATAGTCCAAAGCGGTCCCTGGGGTTCGTGTTGAGGTGTGTCGACGATCAGCGGCGGCCAGGCCTCGGTCACCAGATTCAGCGTCTGTGCCGAGGACCAGGAGGCGAACAGCATCAGGAAGACAATGCAAAGGACAAGCAAACCACGCCTGGTACAGCAGGTAGACAACATTCTCGCGGCTCTTTCCGATCAAATAACGGCTTCGACGATATCGTTAGGTTAGCAACCATTCGGTGTAAACGGTGTTGGCGATCCGTCGCAGTCGCCTGACAGTACGCATTCAAAGGAGTTCTGACAGGTTCCGGATAACGCGTATGCCCGCAGGCAGTTTGTCGCCCCTGGCATTATTCAGTGGGCTTTCGATAGAAGCGTCTGAAGATCCTGTACGCAGCCATATCGGCGTGATGCCTGAAGCCAGCGCAGGCATCACGTCTCTGCTCAGATTATCACCAACCATGACGGTTTGGTTCGGTGCAACAGACAACTTTTGCAAAATTAACTGCAGGAAACGTGGGTCGCCCTTGGCCACGCCAAGGTTAGCCTGACAGAAAACGCCTGCGATCCAGGGATCGAGCACCACTCTCACCAACGCTTTCCAGATATCGGATTCCGTAGAATCCTGGGCACCGGTCGCAACGTAGATCCGGGCGTGCCGGGAAAGGCAACGCAGGGTCTCCACAGCGCCGGACACAGCCTCGACCCGGGGCCAGTCGCACATCTTCCCGGGGGCGTCCGGGTAATCGACCATCAGGGTGTCGCCCCAGTCGAACAGGTAGACCTCCGGCCCGGGCGCAGCGGCGTTTACGCTCATGACGCGGACGGGGCTTTTGCCATACCGATCTTGTCCGCGTCCCACTCCAGTAGATCAGACCAGACCGGATCGGGAGTCCAGCTTTCAAACATGGGCGAACGCGACAGCGCCGGATCGCGACCTTCAACCTTGGTGAAGTAGTGGAACATAAAGGCCGAAATCCGGTAATTCATAATGCAGTGCACAAAGACCTTCTGATGCGGCTCCTCATCGAGCAGGCTTTTCAGGAGCCGGCAGAATTGACGCACATGAACTGGGGCCGGTGATTTGAAGGGAACGGGAATATGGAGGTAGCCCATTCCCTCGCGAGTAACAAGCTCTCCTTCATTGACCAGCGCGTCGGCATGGTCCGGCATCGCCAGGTTGATCACCCAGGAATAACCGTTTTCGGCGATGAGGCTAAACTGCTCCGGCGTCGGTTGGCCGGCCGTGCCGATCCGGTCCGTCAGCTGGACAAAATTCCTGATGGTTTCCATGGCGATCCTGCGGCAACGGTTGATTCCTTTGCCAGATTAATCGACACCTGTTGCACTGTCATGGGCTTATCGTTGACCCGGCAGGGCAATCCGACGCAAATAGAGCCCGTAGCCGATCGCCAGGACAAACGCGATGGTCGCCGGCAGCAGGAGGGCATCGAAACGGAAGCGCTCGAAGAGCATGGCGCCGACGGTGCCGCCGATCACGAAGCCGGAGATGATCAACAGGAACAGGATCGCCTTGCGACGGTCCAGCGGTATACCGCGCAGGCGGGCGCCCAGCATCAGTCCCAGGTCGGTGAATATACCGGTGACATGGGTGGTACGCACGATCGCACCGCTGTACGTGGTCACCATGGCATTCTGCAGCCCGCAGGCGGCGGACGCGAGATAATGGCCCACCATGCCGCTATTCCCAAGCGACGCCATGGCGGCCAGGAGCAGTCCACCCTCGATCACCAACGCCAAGCTGTAATGGCGCCCCAGTCGCAATGCCGTGTTTTCGATCAGCCAGCCACTGAGCGCGGCACCGAGCAGGAAGCTCGCGAGGATACCCAGCAGATGGAGAGACGAGACATTCAGCGTCGTCAGCTCGATCCCCAGTAACGTGGCCGTGCCGGAGAGGTGGGAAATGGCCTGGTGCTGGAAGCCGAGAAACCCCACGGCATTGACGCTGCCGGCCAGGAACGACAGCAGGAAAGCCCCGGATTCAACCCAGCGCGGCAGTTTCGTGATCACGGTTTTACTCCCAAGGAACGCAATCCGCGCCCCGACAAACAACGCTCATCAGCGCTTGAACTTGGTCTCCAGCACCACCGCCGAGTTGGTGCGCTCCACCCCCTCCAGGTTACCGATCTCATCCAGCACTGCGCTCAACTCTTCAAGCGACTGGGCCTGCACGATCGCAAGCAGATCGTACTCGCCACTCACCGAATAGAGCTGGGCCACATGGCTGATCTGTTCCAACGCGGTATTGGTCTTGGCGGTGAGCTTCTGGTGCACCTTGATCGATACGTGGGCTTCCACCTGCTGCGCGGTGTATTCGCCGCCCACTTCCAGCGAATAGCCTTTGATCACCCCATTGGCCTCAAGGCGGGCAATGCGGTTCTGGACCGTCGAACGCGAAAGATCCAGGGCGCGGGCCAGGTCAGAGACACTGGTGCGGGCATTGCGGCGCAGCAGGAAAAGCAGCTTCTGGTCCTGTGGAGTTACCATATCGCCCGTCTAAATCGTCATTTCGCCAGATTTTGACATTATTTCTGCCATTTCGAAACTGCAATCTGACATAACCAAACCGCATAATGGGCCCAATTAAAGGTGTAAGACCGTCGAGCTTTGATACCTAACCATCTGAAAGCCGGTCCGTAAATTTCTGAAAGAAGGTCATTTGTATGGAAGTCACACGCGCCCTGTTCGATGAAGTCATGGTCCCCAACTATGCTCCGCCCGCGGTCATACCCGTACGCGGCGAAGGTTCGCGGGTCTGGGATCAAGAGGGTCGCGAATACATCGACTTCGCCGGCGGTATCGCCGTGAACTGTCTGGGCCATTGCCATCCCGCTCTGGTGAAGGCCGTGCAGGAACAGAGCCAAAAAGTCTGGCACCTGGCCAATGTGATGACCAACGAGCCGGCCCTGCGTCTGGCCAGGAAACTGACCGACGCCACCTTTGCCGAACGCGTCTACTTCGCCAACTCCGGTACCGAAGCCAACGAAGCCGCCCTCAAGCTGGCGCGCCGCTGGGCCTTCAACGAGTATGGCGAACAGAAGAACGAAATCATCTCCTTCGAGCGCAGCTTCCACGGCCGCACCCTGTTTGCCGTGACCGTTGGCGGGCAGAAAGCCTACTCCGATGGTTTCGGCCCCAAGCCCGGTGCGATCCACCACGCCATCTACAACGACCTGGCCAGTGTCGAAGCCCTGATCTCAGAGAACACGTGCGCGGTGATCATGGAACCCCTACAGGGCGAAGGCGGAATTATCGATGCGGACCCGGCGTTCATTAAAGGCGTACGCGACCTGTGCAACAAGCACAATGCCCTGCTGATCTTCGACGAAGTCCAGACCGGCGTCGGCCGCACCGGCCATCTCTATGCCTACATGGACAGCGGCGTGACACCGGACATCCTGACCAGCGCCAAGGCCCTGGGCGGCGGTTTCCCTATCGGCGCCATGCTGACCACCACTGAAATCGCCAAGCACTTCACGCCGGGCACCCATGGTTCCACCTACGGCGGCAACCCGATGGCCTGCGCTGTCGGCGAAGCGGCATTCGATACGGTCAACGACGACGAACTGCTTGCCGGCGTGCGTCAGCGTCACCAGCATTTTGCCGAAGGCCTGAACGCGATCAACGCCCGCTACGGGATCTTCAAGGACATCCGCGGCAAGGGCCTGCTGGTGGGTGCCGAGCTGAAAGACGAACATGCCGGCCGCGCCAAGGAAATCCTCCAGGCCGCTACCCGGCAGGGCCTGCTCTGCCTGGTGGCCGGCCCGAACGTGGTGCGCTTCACGCCGTCGCTGATCATCCCCAACGACGACATCGACGAAGGCCTGACCCGATTCGAGAAGGCTATTGCCGAGCTGTTCGGCACCCAAGACTAATTGCGGTTCGCCGCTGTAGTGTCACGTAAGAGATGTCACGAGAGAGAGGATGCGCCATGATCATTCGACCGATTGCGCATAAGGACCTGCCCGCCCTGCAGGCGATCGCCGTGGAGTCCGGTCCGGGCTTTACCTCACTGGTGGATGACCGGGAATTCCTGGTCAACAAGATCCAGCACTCAATCGACAGCTTTGCCAGCCGCGCCGAACAGCCCGGAGACGAGGGCTACCTGTTCGTCCTGGAAGACCCGGAGACCGGCGAGGTGATCGGCACCACCGGTATCGAGGCCTCCGTGGGCCTGGCGAGTCCGCTTTACCACTACCACAAGAGTCAGGTTGTGCATCACTCCCGTGAGCTGGGTCTGTTCAAGCGGGTGGACGTGCTCAACATGTGTAACCACTACACTGGCTGCAGCGAGATCTGCACACTGTTCCTGCGCCCGCAGTTCCGTCGGCCCAACGCCGGCAAGCTGCTATCCAAGGTGCGCTTCCTGTTCATGGCGCAGAACGCGCAGCGCTTTGCCAGCACGGTGATTGCCGAGATGCGCGGCGTTTCCAGTGACGACGGCGTATCCCCGTTCTGGGACTGGCTGCGCACCAACTTTGTCGACCTGGATTTTGCCACCGTGACCCAGCTGGTTGGCGCCGGCAACAACGGCTTTATTGCCGAGCTGATGCCTAAGTACCCGCTCTATACCCATCTTATGAGCGGTGATGCCCAGGGCGTGATCGGTGAGGTCCACGAGAAAACCCGCCCGGCCCTGCGCATGCTGGAGGCCGAAGGTTTCCGCCACAAGGGCTACGTGGACCTGTTTGATGCCGGCCCCACCGTGGAAGCCGAACTGGAGCAGATCCGCAGCATCGCCGATTCCATCGAGTGCACGGTGCAGGTGATCAAGGACGGCACGTCCGCCTTCAAGCCAAAGCCTGACGGTGCCGGGCAAGCGATCATGGTGGCCAACACCGAGGTGGAGGGTTTTCGCGCTACGGTGACAGATCAGGCAACCTACCTCGCCCAGCACAGTCTGCTACAACTACCTTCATCGTTAGCCGAATCCCTCGGCCTGCGCGACGGCGCCAGCGCGCGCTTTATCCCGATGGCGACCGCCAAGACCAGCGGCCTGCCCGAGTCCGCTGCCGCCCAACCCGTTCCGCAGCCCCGTCAGCAACAGGAGCTCAAGTATGCACTCTGATCGCGATACCCTTTTCCAGAACCTCTGGGACAATTACCGCGAGGTGACACCCAAGGCCGAAGAGATCCACCGTATTCTCGGCGGCACCCAGGGCAGCGAGATCGTTAACGACCATATTGCCCTGCGCACCTTCAACCTCGACAAGGTCAGCCTGAGCAAGCTGGCCGAGCATTTCATCCAATTAGGCTACACAGAAGGCGGCGAATACCACTTCGAAGCCAAGAAGCTCTACGCCAAGCACTTCGAGCATGAAGATCCGACCGCACCGAAGGTTTTTATTTCCGAACTGTTGACCGAGAAATTTTCGCCGGAGCTGCAGAAGATCGTTCACGAGATGGTGGACCAGGTCAGCGAGGAGGCGGTCACCGCCGACAACTTCCTCTACTCCGGTACCCATTGGAAGGTGGACTACGACACCTACAAGAAATTACTGGATGAAAGCGAATACGCGGCCTGGATGGCAGCCTGGGGCTATCGCGCCAACCATTTCACTGTCAGCGTGAACCAACTAAAGAATTTCAAGACGCTGGAAGAAGTGAACCAGTTGCTGAAGGACGAGGGCTACACCCTCAACAGTTCCGGTGGTGAGATCAAGGGCTCGCCGGAAGAACTGCTGGAGCAGTCCTCCACCATGGCGGACAAGGTCGAAGTCCGCTTCAGTGACCAGACTGCAACGATTCCGAGCTGTTTCTATGAGTTCGCCCTGCGCTATCCGAAGGCGGACGGTCATCTGTACTCAGGCTTTGTCGCCGCCTCCGCGGACAAGATCTTCGAGAGCACCGACGCCGGGATGTAACGCCGCCGTGTGCGGAGAACTGTGCTAGGGTCAGAAGTAACAGCCGGTGCACGAGCTCCCGGCTCCAGTATGCGGTCTACAGCAACGGCTGACCCTGTCATGGCCCAAGCGCATAATGAGTGGATAGAGGGCGCCCTATGCCCTCTGCACACGCCAAAATTCCTTTGCGACGAGATGCTGCGTGGCTTTGGCCAGTGGCTGCGCGTGGCCGGTTATGACACCACCTTACCCGCCAGCGGCACGCAGGACCGGGATATCCTCGCCGCCGCCATCGCCGAGAACCGGTGGCTCATTACCCGGGACCGCGAACTGCTCGAACACCGGGACGCCCCACAGCACGTTATCTACCTTGCCAGCGATGGACTGGAAGCCAACCTCAGGGAACTGACCCGCCGTCTCAACCTGGACTGGCACCACGCGCCCTTCTCACGCTGTAAACGCTGCAATACACCACTGGAACCAGGCAACCTGCCCGGCCGTGAACATCCGCCCTATGCCTGGCAAAAGGTGTTCTGTCATTGCCCCTACTGTGAGCAAACCTATTGGGAAGGCAGTCATGTGAAACGTATGCGGGAGAAGCTCCAGCGTTTCGGCCGCTGGCGTCGGTTCCCTGATGCCACACCGACGTCCGCCTAGATGGAGGGCTCTGAGACGATGCCGCGCTGCGCCACACCACTGACCGCGGCAACGGAGGTAATACGCTGGTTGCGGACGTCCCACAGGTTGTTCTTCAGAGCGGCCGGGATATCTTTCAGGGAAACGCGCCTCACGTCCTCGAACAGGTGGCTATAAGCCTCGTGGCAGGCCGCCAGCCGGTAGTTGGGAATCGATGCGGACAGGTGGTGGATGTGATGGTAGGCGATATTGGCGGTAAACCAGTTCAGCCACTTTGGCACCACCAGGAAACTGGTACCGTCCACAGCGGCGCGGTTGTAGTCCCAATGCGCCTCGTCGGCCGCCCAGGCATCCTCGAAATTGTGCTGCACGGTGAACAGGATGATGCCGCCAGCGCCTGACAGCGACAGGCTGATCAGGTAGATGGTGAAGAAGGCGGCCTGGCCGACCGCCAGGCACATGATCAACCAGATCGACAGCAGCACCACATTGTTGCCGCTCATGTGACGATAGTCTTTCCAAGTCTTCCAGTAGCGGCACTCGAAATTGCCGGCGATGGTCCGGATCGGCGTGGTCGGCTGCTTCAACTTGGTTTTGACGATATGGCTGAGCAGCATCAGGCTGCCTTTGATCCAGGTGAAACGGGGGTTGAAGATCAGGTAGAGAAAGCCGCCGACCGGCGCCACGAAGATGTTGCGGGTAGCCCGATACATCCGTTGTTGCTTGGGCGACAGGGCGTTGTATTCATCGACGGAAAGGGTTGCGAGCGGGCCACGGTACTGGTCCCAGTTGCCATTCGTGGCGTGGTGAAACGCATGGTTCTTGGACCAAACGTATTGCGGCATGCCGCAGATCACCCCAAGGACGAACCCCGCAACCTGGTTGTATTTACGGGTAGCGAACAGGGAATTGTGCCCAGCCTCGTGCATCAGCACGAACACCCGCAGCAGGAACAGGCAAAGCACGGCAACGCAGGCGGCGGTGAGCCAATAGGATATCGACAGGCTTTGGATCGTCAGGTACCAAACGGCAAGGTAGGGAACGACAGTGGAGGCCATCTGGCCCAGGGCGATGGCGTCGCTCTTCCCGGAAAATTCGGCGACGATCTTCTTTTCCTTGGCGAGCGTTTGAATAGAACCCATGCGCTAACATCTCATAGCGTCGTTGTTGTTTTTATCCCTCCTTTACGGCGCTAAACGCCGAGGCCCCCGTTCCTGCGAAAGCCCTGCGGATCCTGACTGCACCCCACTCGGAGCTCAAAGACGAAATAAATGCTTTTGTAAATGTGTCGCCAAGCACTCATTTGATATTGAAATCGGTTTGCATTATCAGGTAATCGCGAGGCCAAACTAACACGCCCTGCACCAGATTGGTACGAAAGTCCTGGAGTTTTGGGAAACAATTTGTGACAGACACGAGGCTCCGTCAGTCATTTCCATGCCGCACTGTTGCGGTTACCAGCCGTCCGACTTCGGCATGGACAGCACTCTGGGCCTCGTTGGATAGAGCAGAATCGGAGTAGTACACGGCAATCAGGATAGGCCCACCGTCCGAGTGCCAGACGATAGCCACATCGTTGCTCGCACCCCGCGCTCCGGAACCCGTCTTGTCGCCCACCGTCCAATCGGGATCAAGTCCCGCACGCAGCTTGGCGTCGCCGGTGGTATTGCGGATCAGCCAGTCGTGCAAGCGTTTCTTCGATGCCGGGGACAACGCATCACCTACCAGGGCCGCCTGCATGGCATTCAGCATTGCGGACGGCGTAGTCGTATCGCGCTCGTCGCCGGGCAGGTTGGCATTCAGCTCTGGCTCGTACCGGTCCAGGCGGGAGACCTCATCCCCCAATGTTCGCATGTAATCGGTCAGGCCCTCAGGGCCACCCAAGGTTTCCAGCAGCAGATTCGCGGCGGTGTTGTCACTGTAGCGAATGGCCGCATCGCTCAGCTCTGCAACCGTCATTTCGCCCTCCGGCAGGTGCTGCTTGGCGATAGGCGCGTAGGAGAGGATATCGCTGTCGTCATACCGAACCTGGCGATCCAGCGTTTCTTCACCTGCATCCACACGGGACAGGACAGCCGCCACCAACACCCACTTGAAGGTACTGGTCATGGCGAAGCGTTCGTCGGCGCGATGGCCAAAGCGGTCCCCGGTCTCGGTGTCCCACACCGCCACACCAAGCCGGCCGCCCTTGGCTGATTCGAGGTCGGCCACGGCATGAGTGAAGGCTTCAGCCCGGGAGAGCTCGGTTTGTGCCACCGCCATGGTGGTCACGAAAAGAAAGACCAGAAACGACGCCAAAGTGAGAGCCGGTCGGGTTTGCATGCTGGGTTTCTCCTTAACCAATGCAGGTCTCGGCCATGAGCGGACGGGATCGGAGCGGCAGGTTAACCCAACGGCAGACTGAAGTGGGGATGGAATCGGGATGAATTATGGATCAAATGTGGCAAGACCTGCGCCTCCACAGCGGAGGCGCAGCAACAGGTACGTTAAAAGGGGCTGACTCGCCAGGCCGTCACTCCTCCGTCACCGGCCCGCCAATCGACCAGACGTGCCCGAAGGGATCCTTTAATTGGCCGTAGCGGTCGCCCCAGAACTGGTTGTCCAGCGGCATGATGATCTCGGCCCCGGCATCGACCGCCTGCTTCCAGATGGCGTCGGCGTCAGGCACGTTCAAATGGACGGTACAACTCACTCCCCCGAGTAACGTCGGGGCCTTGGCACCACCGAAATCGCCATATTCCGGAAATTCATCATGCAGGTACAGGTCGCCGTTGGTGCCGAATTTCAGGTGGGCATGCATCAGCCGCCGACCGTCCTCGGCGGGGTATTTTTCCTCCAGCTTGGCGCCAAACGCCGACGCGTAGAACGCGATGGCCGCTTCACCATCGTTAACCACAAGGTGGGGAATCGGAACAAGTTCGTTCATGTCTTATCTCCCTATAAACATGGATTGAACCGCGACAGCCCAGGAACCGCGTCCTCCTGGAAGCACCAGACACCCGCACCGAAGCGGGCGTATTTCATTCTGGACCCTGCCGCCCGAAGCCGGTAGTGGTTAAATGGGCGACTCAACGCCTCACTGATTTATCCAGGGGCTGTCGTCAACGTATATCCGAGAGGGAGAGCGCAGCCCCTCATTCTTCGGTCTGCGCCAGCTGGTCATCGATAGCCTGGGCCGCCTTCAAGGCCGGGCGATCGGCAAGCAGGGCCGCATAGGCTTCGAATTCGGGGCGCTTGGGAAGGGAACCAAACTGCATTCCCCACATTACGTGGGCGCCCACATAAACGTCCGCAGCGGTAAAGCTGTCGCCGGCAATATAGGGCGTTCCGGAGAGGCCCGTAGCGAGCGTATCGACCACCAGATCGTAGTGGCCATACCCGACCATTCGTTGCTGTTCCTCGCTAATACTCACGTTCAATGTCTGGTTAACGACGGCTGCCTCCAGTGGACCGGCGGCGAAGAACAGCCAGCGATAATAGGCCGCGCGCTCGTTCAATGCCGGCGCCAGTCCCGTCCCGGGAAACACATCGGCCAGGTAGGCGCAAATTGCCGCGCACTCGGTCACCACGTGTCCTTTATGGGTAATGGCCGGCACCTTACCCATCGGGTTGATGGCCAGATAATCGTTTTCTTTCATCGAAGTGTCGTAGCCCAGCAGCACCTGGCGATAATCCGCTCCGGTTTCCTCCAGCATCCAGCGAACGATTCGCCCGCGGGACATGGGGTGGGTGTAGAACACAAGGTCGCAGCCGGGGGATTCAGTCAGCGCCATGGGAGTCTCCTTGTGACGTGATCTGTGGGAACGGAAACTAGAGCATAGACGAGATGTACCGAATTGGACGGTATTCCTCGACGTGCCGCCGTCACCACTCCTCGTTATACAGAATCGACACGCTCCCCCCGCTGAGCGCACTGCCCACATTGACCGACGCCGATGCGCCAATATTGTCTACCCACGACGACCCGCCAGACATATCGAACAGCCAGCCAATGCCAAACTCGTAATAGTTGTCCGTGGCCAACGTGCGTGCGACTTCACCGCCCACGTCGATACGCTTGGCGGAGAAGCGCAGCCGGTTGTCCACATCCGAGATTTGCGGCAGGTCCGCATGGATGTATGCCGCGTTAACCCAGCTCCAGGTCTCCGGTTCAACCTCGTCTGCCGCGCGGCCCGAGCTCACCGCATCGCCGGCGTAGTAGGTGTAGGTGCTGCTCACGTGCCAGGGAAACGACTCCGCCTGGCTCTTGTAAGTCAGGTCGGTGCGGACCGAACCCACCAGTGCAGTAACGCTACTGTTGAACAAGAGGCCGTCCACGTCCGCTGCAGCAGCCTGGGAATAGATGCTGTTGTAGTCGTGATCGTTCTGGTAGCGCACCAGATGCGCGCCGACACCGAATGAGGCTTTCCAGTGCTCGGAGAATTTGTAATTGACGCCACCACCCAGAAAACCGCCATAAACACGGCTCTTGCTGGTATCACTGGCCTCGTTCGAGGACTGTTCCGGTGGTGTTTGCGGCCGGTAGACAACGTCCTGCTCGGCCTGGAAGTACATCAGCCTGGCGCGAATGTACTTCGAGAAACCCTGCTCGACCTCCTCCGTTTTCCAATGCCAGGGCAACACGAACGTCCTGACCTTGCGCCGACGGTTCACCGATTCCGATGAGCCGAACTGCTCGCTGTCCAGCCCCACGAAAGATCCCGGATCGAACTGCAACGCGCCGAGACTGACGGCATCCTTATCGGTCAGGATCAGGGAGGTCTCGATTACGGACTCGATTTGCTGCCCCGCGGACCGGGATACGGCGCCCGATTCAGCGGCAGGCACTGCCATTGGCAGCGTAGTGAATACAATGAGCGGTACCTGGACCCGAAGGGCCGCCCTGCCCCAAAAGGAAGACAGGGCCCGGTCGGTCGCTTCATTCCGCGTTTCCATGCGTTCTTGCGTAGCCATCGTTCCGTCACCTGGGTAGGCACCAGACAGCGACTTGGTGCAAGGAGTCTGAAACCTCAATTGGGGAGAGGCCTACATCTCTGAGGCTAGTGCAGAAGAAGGCGAACTGTCGATAAACAGAGCTAAAGACTCGCCCAGAACACAACAGAAAAAACGAACACATTGCCATTTCTTTACGAATCCGGTTCTTCCTTGAGTTTTTCAAACCGCTCTTATATAGGTTGGGGGTAACGGGTTTAACGGCATGTTCAGACTCTGGATGAGTCCGTCGCGGTATTGCCGATCGACCCTTCGCACAGTGCAACACCGATACCACACCAGAGGAGATACCCCGAGCGCCTACGTTTTCGCCCGCGGAATCGGAATCCAGATAAAACGAAAAAGGACAGGCAATGAGCGCCGATCAGATTGGTTTTGCCCTGTTAATCCTTGCCGTACTGCTGTTCCTCGGCAAATGGGTACGCATGAACTGGCGTCCCGCCCAGAAGCTCTTCCTCCCCGCCTCGATCCTTGCCGGCGCTATTGGGCTCATTCTCGGTCCCGGCGTCCTTGGCCTTCTGGTGCGCACGACCGTTGGCCCCGAAGCCCCCCTCGCCCAGGGCGCGATTCCCGAATCAATGCTCGAAATCTGGAGCGACTTGCCGGGACTACTGATCAACGTGGTCTTTGCCACCTTACTGTTGGGGGTCCCGCTACCGAAATGGAAACACGTCTGGAACCTCGCGGGGCCCCAGCTCGCGTTTGGTGTAACACTCGGCGCGGGTCAGTACGTCATCGGTATCCTGATTGCCGCGCTGGTCCTGGCACCGGTTTTCGGTCTACCGCTCATGGCCGGCGCACTGATCGAGATCGGTTTCGAGGGCGGTCATGGGACGGCCGCCGGTCTGCAAGAGGTGTTCGCGGACCTCGACTTCCCCGAAGGGGCTGACCTCGCCGTCGGCATGGCGACCGTGGGTGTCATATCCGGCATTGTCGGCGGCATCATCCTTATCAACTGGGGGGTGCGTAACGGCAAGAGCGCCGTCCTGGACAAAGACGTCGGCGAAATCCCCCACAGCCAGCAGCGGGGCCTGATCCACAAGGATGAACGCCCTGTGTCTGCCGGCGGCATGACCGTACGCTCGGAATCGATCGAACCACTGACACTGCATTTCGCGTTCGTCGCCATGGCGATTTTGGTGGGCGTCGGCATTCTCGAAGGGTTGATCTGGATCGAGGAACACACCTGGGGTGCCGGCGAAGACGGCATTGAATTGCTGGGCGCCGTACCACTCTTCCCCTTGGCCATGATTGGCGGACTAATCGTTCAGCAAGTGCTCACACGCATCGACAGGAACGATCTGCTGGATCGCCAGACGATGGTCCGGATACAGGGCATCGCACTCGATATCCTCATCGCCGCAGCAATCGCCAGCCTGTCCCTGGCAGTCATCGCCTCCAACCTGATGCCTTTCATCCTGCTGGGTGTCGCGGGCATCGCCTGGAACGTCTGCCTGTTCCTGTTCCTTGCACCGCGCGTCATCCCGAGATACTGGTTCGAACGCGGTATCGGCGACATCGGCCAGTCCATGGGTGTGACCGCTACCGGCCTGATCCTGATGAAGATCGCCGATCCGGACAACAAGACCCCGGCCTACGAGGCGTTCGGCTACAAGCAGATGGTATTCGAACCTTTCTTCGGTGGCGGTTTGATTACCGGTATCGCGCTACCCGTTATCTACAACTTCGGGCCCTGGCCCCTGTTCGGCGTGATGCTGGCCCTGGTGATTGTGGGGATTGGATCGGGGCTACTCTACTTCGGCAGGCTCAAGGAGTAGCGCGTCAGCCAGGCAAGGACGTCCTCGCCAGCCCAGCAATGAAAATTACCGAGGCAGGCTTGCAGGTCGTTGGGTGGATCGGTTCGCGCATGTCGAACAGCTGAAACCTGCTTTCCCGGAAGAGGGCCACCCAACTGCCCAGCGTCCTGAAGTACCAGGGCGCTGGGTCGGTAAACCCTGCACCAAAACCCGCCCACGAACCTTCCCGCCAACCGTCCTGATACGGTAGATCGCCACAGGACGATGCTGGATGCAGTGTCTGGACGATCAAGACGCCCTGCGGAGACAGCAGCGAGGGTATCGCGCTGAAAAGCTGCTCAACCGATGTCCTGCCAATCAGGGAGAAGTTGCAGACGACGACGTCAAACGTGCCATCGACTGCCCCCAAGGCGATCTCTTCGTATGTGGCCTGCCGGTAATCACCCGCGCCGGCGGCCCGCGCGCGTTCGATCAGGCTGGGAATGGCATCCACCCCGACCACGGTGTTCACGCGCTCTGACAGGGCGCGGACCAGCCACCCCTCGCCGCAGCCGACATCAAGGACGGATTGCGGTGAATACCCCAGAACCGCATCGACGATCGCCCGATTGGTGACCCGCTCGCGGCTCTCTATATGCCGGCCACGAACAGCATCCGTCCACTGGGATGCATTCCTGGACCAGGCATCGATGACCTTCTCGTCGCTGAACGGATCCACGCTGCTCTCTCCTCCGCTTCTCTGAAGACATTACGTTGAAAGATACCCATGCCCAAACCCTTTTTACGTGGCGGCTGTATAGTTTTCGAGCATTGACCATGTAAAACGATCACTTTACACTCGCGACCATGGATATCAGAACAAAGCTCATCAGCGCTGCCGAGCGGCTGTTCGACCGTCACGGCTTCACCGCCACCGGGATGGACCGGCTCACGCGGGAAGCGGGCCTGTCGAGCCGCACGGTATACAAGCACGTCGGGAGTAAGACCGCGCTTATAGCGACTGTGCTCTCCGAGCGTGATCGCCGTTTCATGCAATGCCTCGACGTACCGAGCGTGGACGGGCTCTTCGTGGCACTGGAAGATTGGGTGCGGGTTGAAGGCGCCCGGGGCTGCCTGTTCCTGCGCGCCCACGGCGAGACCGGCGGTGACACCCCTGAGATCAAGGCGGCCCTTACGACGCACAAGTCGATGTTTCGTGAGCGTATCGCTGCCATCCTGGCCCTGGATCTTGGGCATGCCGCCGATGAGGCGCTGATCGAACAGATCCTGGTTCTCTTCGAAGGCGCAACGTCGGCCGCAGTTTATCGGGGGTCCTCAGCGGTGACAGCAGCGCGGGAGGCCGCAGCTATCCTCATCGAGCAGGCGCGACGATGAGTCCCGCCCTGCGGCTCGGCGCCGTCGGCTTCGGCCTGATTGCGGTCTGCTATGGTTTCGCACGCTTCGCCTTCGGTCTGTTCCTGCCGCAAATCGATTCGGATCTCGCACTCGGGTCGACGCTTGCCGGCGTGATTGCCGGGGGTTCATTCCTCAGCTATTGCATCGCCATCGTCGCCTCGGCCTACCTCACCGAACGGGTCGGCCCACGGGCTGTCTCGGTGGGCGCGGCGCTGGTTGCGGCAGCGGGTATGGCCGGCATTGCACTGGCACCGGATGCGCTGTCGCTCGCCGGGGCTGTCATGCTTGCGGGATCGAGCACCGGGCTTGCCTCGCCCCCCATGGCCGTCGCCGTTGCCGCTGCCGTCCGGCGAGACCGCCAGGACGCCACCAATACCGTCATCAACGCAGGCACCAGCGCCGGCGTGGCGCTATCGGGACCGATTGCACTGCTCATTGGTGGACAGTGGCGCCTGGCATTCGTCGCCTTTGCGGTCGTCGCCCTGGGTCTGGCTGTCGCCGCCGCGCGCAGCATTCCTGCAGCACCCGGTCGATCGGGCGCAGCGGCAGGCGTAATACCGCCTATCGACAGCAACGTCGCCCGCCTGATTGGCGCCGCCTTCCTTATGGGCGCTGCAAGCACCGCGCTCTGGTCCTTTGGGGGCAAGCTCGCCACCTTACGGCTGGGTTGGGAAGCGACAGGCATCGGCGCACTCTGGGTCGCCATCGGCGCCGCCGGTATTACTGGCGGCGGGGCGGGCGCACTCGTATCGCGCTTCGGAATCGACCGGGTGCATTGGGTTTTCCTCGCGACCATGGCGGCCGGCATCCTCGAGGCGGGTGCCAGCTTCGCCACACCGGTAACAACCCTTGGGGGAGGCGCGCTGTTCGGTGCGGCTTACGTCATGTTGACCGGCGTCTACCTGGTCTGGGGCGTGACCGCCTTACCCCATCGCCCGGCGACAGGGCTGATGGTCGCATTCCTGACCATTGCTATCGGGCAGACGGTCGGAGCACCCGTCTTCGGCTTTCTCCTGGAGCAATTTGGTCCAGACTACGCTGTTGTGAGCTTTGCCTGCCTGGGTCTCGTCGCTGGGCTTGCGCGGGCCAACCGAGTCGTAGCCCAGCTGCGTTAATCGCGCATCACGGCGTATATTGGTACATTCAGAATAATTCTTTACAGTGATAATCTCGCATGACCCAGTGTTTATAGACATAATGGTGCCGCCTGCCATTTCCTTTCATTCTGGAAACTGGTATCCGTGTTGTGAAGTCCGGAGCCCCAATGAACAGGCCGATACCCTTCTCCCTCGACGATTTTCCTGCGGGCTGTCTGGTCTCTAACCTCGAAAGGAAGATTGTGTGTGCTAACGCCTATGTTAAGGCGTACTACGGCCACCGCGCGTCGAATCTTGTCGGCAAAGATCTGTTCAGTCTGTTAAGCAAAGCATCCCAGATCATCTACGAAAGCTACGTGCTGCCACTGCTGATGCGCGAGGGACGCTGCGACGAAATACAGCTTGGCCTTGTTACGGCGGACGGAGACAACCGACCGGTTGTGGTGAACGCCCGACTCGACACCAAGACCGAAAATACCATCTACTGGAGCATCGCCGACGCCAGCCAACGGGACAGCATGCTCCAGGAACTCACACGGACCCGGCAGCAGTTGCAGGAAAAGGTCGCCATGCTGCAAACCCTGTCGTTCACGGACAAGCTGACGGGGTTGCCCAATCGTGCCGCGCTGACCCGCCATCTCGACCAGAAAATCAAGAACGGGAGAGCCTCGCAGGCAGTATTCGCGCTGGCCTTCCTGGACCTGGACGGATTCAAGAACGTCAACGACCGTTACGGTCATGCAACGGGCGACAAGCTCCTCCGCCAGGTGGCCAGACGGATGTCCGAGAACCTCCGCAGCGACGACCTGATAGCACGCTTCGGCGGTGACGAGTTCGTTCTCCTTATGGACGGCGATTTCACAAACCGCGCCAGCGAGTCGTTGTTGACTCGACTCATCGCCAAGCTTGCCGAACCCTTCGAGATCGACGCTATAACGGTCGGTATTTCCGCCAGCATTGGCGTTACCTTTTATCCCCAGGCGGAAGAGGTGGCCCCGGACCAGTTGGTCCGCCAGGCCGATCATGCGATGTATCAGGCCAAGATCGGCGGCCGCAACCAGATGCACCTGTTCAATGTCGATCGTGAAAGGCATCTGCGTAACCACAATGACGAACTGGCTGCTATCCGGGCCGGCATCGACGCAAACCAGTTCGAACTCTTCTACCAGCCCAAGGTCAATATGCGGACCGGCCAGATGCTGGGTGCCGAAGCTCTCCTGCAATGGCTACACCCGGACCGTGGCCGGCTAGCCCCTGGCACCTTTCTCCCCGTCGTCAACGACACGTCGGTGGGCGTCCGCCTGGGGGAATGGGTCCTTGCCACCGCGCTCAAGCAACTCCAGGCATGGCTGCAGCAGGGCCTGGAACTGGATATCAGCGTCAATATCGCGGGTTACCATCTGCAGCACCCTGATTTCCTCCGAAACCTGGGACAACTACTCTCGACATTCCCACCAGCACTCAAGCACCACCTCGAGCTGGAAATACTGGAAACCAGCACCATCGAGGATATTCACCACGTCTCTTCCGTGCTGTTGGCCTGTAAGCAGATGGGGATCAAGGTGTCCCTGGATGACTTCGGCACGGGCTATTCGACGCTGGGGCATCTGCGGGACCTGTCTGTCGACACTCTCAAGATCGATCGCAGCTTCGTGAAGGATATGGCAAAGAACGAGGGCGACATGGCCATTCTCAAGGACGTGATTGGCCTTGCGCAGGCCTTCCAGTGCAACGTGATCGCCGAAGGCGTCGAAACCCGCCAACATGCCGTTGAACTCATTGCACTGGGCTGTGAGTGGGGACAGGGATACTACATCGCCCGCCCAATGCCGGCCATGGATCTCGAGCCCTGGATCCGCACCTGGTACGGATATGCATTCCAGGACAAGCTTGGTATATCAGACAGCCAGGATGCCGATACAAACCATCACGGAGACCCTTCACCTTGCTGACCAAAGAACAGCTTGTCACCCGAAATTACGTCAACATCATCGGGTCCGGCCCCCAGACATTGATGCTCGCCCACGGGTTTGGCTGTGACCAGCGAATGTGGCGCGATATTACCCGTGGACTCAGCGACCGCTATACCCTCGTACTGTTCGATTACGTCGGTTCCGGGCGATCACAGCTATCGGCGTTCAAGAAGTCACGTTACCGGACGCTGGAAGGTTATGCCCGGGACGTCAACGAAATCTGCCAGGTCCTTGAGCTCGCCGACGTCACTTTCGTCGGGCATTCCGTCAGTGGCACCATCGGCCTACTGGCCTCGCTCGCGGAGCCTGAACATTTCGCCCGTCAGATCATGGTGTGCCCGTCGCCGTGCTTCCTCAACGACCCGCCCGGCTATCACGGCGGTTTCGAACGCTCGGACCTGGAAGAACTCATCGATCTCATGGACAAGAACTACATCGGCTGGGCCAGTTACCTGGCGCCTCTTGTGATGGGCATGGACGCATCAGACGAATTGATCGGCGAACTGGCAGACAGCTTCTGCTCCACCGATCCGCTAGTGGCCAGGACCTTCGCCGAAGCGACCTTCTTTTCCGATTACCGACACCGGCTTGCAGAAAACCAGAAGCCAGCGCTGATCCTGCAGAGCAAGGACGATGCCCTGGCCAACGAGAGCGTCGGCCACTATATGCATGCCCAAATGCCGCACAGCACCCTGAACGTGCTCGACACCCAGGGCCACTGTATCCACATGACGCACCCTTCGCTCGTGCTGGACGCGATCCATGCCTATCTGGATGGCTCCTCGCCCATACCCAAACCGTAAAGGCGAAAAGGACCAACCGTCCCCTAGCGTCTTTGGGAGAGGGGCCTAAGCATTCGCGCGACCCGTTGAGCGAATGCACCTGACAGAGTTCCTGACCCTGCTATCCGGCAACGAAATATCGCTGGGCCTGACCTCATTACAAAAAACAACGTTAAACCGCCGGATATAGTTCGCAAAGCGTCTTTTTTATTATCGGAATTGGAATAAAGTTGCCGACCATTACAGATCGGTAATCTGCACGACCAAGCGGTCAGGGATGACGGATAACGCCAGGGAAAGGACTTCCCTCAGTTAACTGAAACACCACTACCCGCCTCAAGCCCGTCCTACAGATTGTTCAGTCTGGATTCAAAAGTTGCTCGCTCTACACCTCCATAGGGGGTTGTTTGGGCCTTGTTCCTGGGGATATCCCCGTTAAGAAGTCGGTCGGTCTTTAACCGATCCCATCAGGAGAAAAACATGAAAGGGTTGTTTCGTTCAGGGGCCGTCGTTGCAGGTACGTTGTTGTTGGTTGCTTGTGGCGGCGGAGGCAGCGGGAGTAGCGATAGCGGTGGTGAGGAGACCTCACCGGGTACAAAGCTTTCCCTGGATACCAAGGGCTACGCGTCCAAGACCGTGACTATTTCGACAGATACCGACATCGATAGCATCGCGCAACTGAATACCGACCTGAACGAAGCCTTTGAGGTGATGGACATCATTGAGGACAAGGCAATCGATGCGATTTTCGAAGCCCCGTACACCAGAGCATGCCCTGGAGGCGGCACGACGACGCTGGTTGAAAACGCGTCTACGCCTAACGTCGATGACAGTTTTACATTCGACAACTGCGTTGTTGACGTAGCAGGTTATGGCCCGCTTCTGTTCAGTGGCAGTTATCGTGAAGTCAAAAACCTGAAAGACGAGAAGGCCATCAACCGCGCGTGGGTAGGCTATCAACTCTACGACATTACGGGCGAGGTGAAGAACACCGGGGAAACCTTCGCGTTAAAAGGCCGGTTTGAGCGGGACGAGTCCTACAGCTCCGATGCCACCGATGCCCGCTATCATGTCGTCCTCGGGATTGCGCCCTTTGAGTTCCAACTAGGCGACCGGTATGTAGCCCTTGTCGACCAGAAGAGTGAACAGGACGGCGACGAGTATGACATCACTGTTGATGTTTCAAGTCGCTGGGTTGGGTCGGCTATCGGCGGCTACGTCCTAGTATCAACGCCGACGCCAATCACCTATCTAAACGATGACTTCACTTGTCCAACCGACGGGGTCATGCGATTTGAGAGCGATGGTGTTGCCGAGTTCCGCTACGGCCCCAGCGCCAGCGGTACCGCACAAGCGATGGCGATCTGGCTCAACGACCAGCTCGTGGCCAGCTACGACAGCTGTGACGACATCGAGTTCTCTCCCGCAGAGTAACTCGTATCAGGCGCGTGGCAATCCCAGCTTGGATTGCCACGCTTTTCCACACGGCTTTGACCGTTACCCTCTTCAGAACTCGCCTGGAGCAGTTCGACGCTACGGCACGACACGCATTCCGCCGCACATTTTTCCCGGTTACTCCCCCTCGTTCGTCAGCCTCGCAAACAGCGGCATCAGCAACGAAAACAACTCGGCCTGGGACGAAATCCCACACTTGGCATACAGCTGACGACGGAACACTTTGACGGTTTGCGGGCTCACGCCCAGGTTCAGCCCGATCGACAGGGATGAATGTCCCCTCAGGATAAACAGCGCCACCTCAGCCTGCCGCGGACTCAGTTTGATGTCATGCTGACGCTTGAACACCTCCCTCAGTCGATCACCCAGCGGAGCCGGTTCGTGGGAGCGATTGTCCTCGGGCTGGAAGTCCTGCCAGTTCTTCTCGGCCAACACGCTGAGGGCGCGGGCGTGACCCTGCAATGTCTGGATCTCTTTCTTGCTGAACGGAGCACCGCTTGAGCGGTCCCGGCCCAGGCAGGTGGTGATGGTGACGGCATCGGATAGCGTGGCAAACACGGCAATCTCGTCCAGCAGGGTGGTTTGCTTGTAGTAGGTCTTATAGTACTGGGTGCGGCGAAAGTGGTCGGGCGCGATGTCCCGCAGGCGGATGATGCCGTGCGTATCGCCCTTGCGGTGCTGGTGGTAGAACGGGTCCAGCAGGTAGGCGCTGCCCAGGTATTCGTCGTCCATCGGCTGGTAGACGATGGGGTCGGTGAATTCCCGATACAGCACGGTGGGGCGCTTTTCGCCGTTGTAGGCAATGATGATGAGGTTGTCGAAGGCGGCATGGATTCGCAGCAGCGACGCATAGGCCTGCGCGAAGTCCGGCGTTCCCAGGGATTGGATGGCCTGGGCCAGGAGTCTGTCGTTATCGCTATCTTTCACGGGGTACCGCTCGCAAAAACATACCACACTGGGGTTATATGCGCCCCCACGTCGTCTCGTTACCGTTTAAAGACACTGTGATTACTACGTATTGCAGTCTAGCTGTGTCGCCGCATGGCCGGCAATAAAACGGCCTGCGGTCAACGATAACGAGAAAAGGCGTGCCGCTGGTGGCTCTCGACAGGACCCACCCTGCCGGTACGGCATCCCTATAACGGGCGCAAGACCGGGCCGTGGTTTCTGTCCAGTGGCGCGCCACGATTTATTGTGGAGACGGGTTATGTCAGAAGACAGAGTAAAACTGGAGAGAACCTTATCGTTACGGGCCGTTGTGCTGTTCGGCCTCGCGTATATGACGCCGCTGATCGTCCTCGGTACCTTCGGCGTGGTGGCCAGTACGACCAACGGTTCGGTACCCACCGCCTACATCATCACCACCATCGCCATGCTGTTCACGGCCTATAGCTACGGCATCATGTCCCGTGCCTTCCCGGTTTCGGGCTCGGCCTACACCTACGTGCGCAAGACGATCGATTCGAAGGTCGGCTTCATGGTCGGTTGGGGCGTGCTGCTGGATTACTTCTTCCTGCCCATGGTGATCTGGCTGATCGGCGCGGCCTACCTCAACGCGCGCTTCCCGGAGGTGCCAAGCTGGGCCTTCCTGCTGGGCTTTATCGGCATCACCACGATCCTTAATGTCTATGGCATCAAGTTGGCGGCCAAGGTCAACTCGCTGCTGATGGTGTTCCAGGTGCTGGTCATCGTATTCTTCGTGGTCTTGTCCCTGCGCCATGTGTTCGCCGACGGCGGTACCGATGCCCTGTTCAGCCTGACGCCGTTCTTCAATGCCGAATCCAGTTTCACCACCATCGCGGCTGGCGCGGCCGTTGCCGCCTATTCATTCCTCGGTTTTGATGCCGTGACCACACTCACCGAAGAGACCATCAATCCCCGCCGCAATATTCCGCGGGCGATCATCCTGACCGCCCTGATCGGCGGCGGCATCTATGTGCTGGTCGGCTATACCACACAGCTCGTGCATCCGGGCGCGACCTTCAACGATGCGGACTCCGCCGCCTTCGAGATTGCGACGATGATCGGCGCGGACCTGTTTGGCGCGATCTTCCTCGCCGGCATGGTCCTGGCGCAGTTCACCTCCGGTATTGCGGCGCAGGCCAGTGCATCGAGACTGCTGTTCGCCATGGGCCGTGATGCCGTCCTGCCCCGCCGGCTGTTCGGCTCGCTGCATCCCCGCTACCACACACCGGTCTTCAGCATCGTCCTTACCGGCGTGATTGGTATAGTGGCGCTCTTCCTCGATGTGTTGTCCGCTGCATCGTTCATCAACTTCGGCGCGTTTATCGCCTTCACCATGGTCAATGTGTCGGTGATCGTCATGTACTTCAGGAACGCGCAGACACGGGCCGACTACAGTGCACTGAAAGCCGTGGTCGTGCCGGCCATCGGTGCGGCGGTGAATCTCTGGCTCATGACCAAGCTAGATATCCATGCCGTCGTGCTGGGCCTCATCTGGCTGGCCATCGGCCTGGCCCACCTCGCCTACCTGACCCGTTTCTTCACACGCCAGCCGCCGGAGGTGGATTTCAGTGAAGACGACACCGACACCAACACCCGCGCGGCCGAGCCGGTCTAACGATTGACGAGGAATACCATGTCCAGATTTCTGCCCCTTTTGCTGGTCCAGGCCCCCGCCCGACAGCCTGGAGACGCCGCCGCGTTGGATGGATTCGAGCACGAGATCGCCACCTATCTGAGCGATTTCGGCCCGGATTTCAGCCAGGCCCGGATGGTGGTCTACCCGGAGCTGCACCTGTGCAGCGCCGAAGGCACGCCGGAAGAACGGACCGCCCAGCTTGAGGCCGCAGCGGAACCCATGTCGGGTCCGCGCATCCAGCGATTGGGGTACATCGCCAGGAAACTGGGCATCTGGCTGCTACCGGGCACCGTGTGCGAACGCGGAGAGGATGGCCATCTCTACAACACCGCCCCGGTGTTCTCGCCGGAAGGTGAGTTAGTGGCCGCTTACCGCAAGTGCTTCCCCTGGCGCCCATTCGAGCCATACCGCCCGGGCAGCGAGTTTGTGGTCTTCGACGTACCCGGCGTGGCGCGGGTGGGCCTGGCGGTCTGCTACGACATCTGGTTCCCGGAAGTATCCCGCCAGCTCGCCTGGATGGGTGCCGAGGTGATCATCAACCAGGCTGCCACCACCACCTGCGACCGGACGCAGGAGCAGGTGCTGGTGCGGGCGACCTCGATCTTCAACCAGGTCTATGTCGTCAGCGCCAATATGGCGGAGCCAGCCGGGATGGGGCAAAGCCTCATCGTCGATCCTGAAGGCCACGTGCGCACTGCCATGCCCGGCGCGACGGCTGGCATTCTCACCGATGTACTGAATCTCTCAGAGGTCGAGCGGGTGCGTACTTTCGGCACCGCCGGGTTGAACCGCATGTGGTCGCAGTTCCGGGCGGACGATCCGGTGCTGGAGCTGCCGATGTATGAGGGACGGTTGGATCCGAAGAAGATGAGCTAGTGTGTTCGGGTCTTGGCTGCTGGGTGACTGCTCGCGCCGGACAAAAGCCAAGACCTGATTTGCTCCCACACCTTCCTGGAATTCCCACACCGCTTAATAGACACGTTTCCCCAATTCGAAGCTACGGTGCCCGCATCGGCAGTTATCGCTCGATCAGCGCGCCCGCCTCATCAAGACTCTTTGGCAAACAGCTTCTGGAACAGACGCTCAGACTCCTGGAGACCTTCGTCGGTAAACAGTACCGACTTGGCCTTACCGACGGGATTATGAATAAAACCTTTATCATGAAGCCGACCCATGGCATCCCAGTCGAACGATTTCCAGGCCCGGGCATCGTCATGCAACGTCAGGTACAACAAAGCCAGCACGGCTTCGTCGATCTTGTTCTCGTCGATTTCCACCAGTGTCACCTCACAGGATCAGGTATGAATGTTCACAGCGTGGTTTTTCCGTCGCTGCGCCACCGCTAGGGTAACGCACCCACAGCTGTTGCAAAGTCCCAGACCGGGCGCCCAACCCAGTTTGCTCGGACCAAAGTAAGAACGCCGCCACCACCTTCCAGAGCATAATGTTTCCGTAAGCTTTGCCCGCATAGGATGGCGGTTCCTCATTTGCCATGCTGGAGATAGACCGTGGCCAGAAGAATGTCCAACCTTGTTGCCGCTGACGCCAAGCTGCGTCCAAACCCGGCGTTCTCGCCTGTCCTACGCGCCCTGGTGGTCGTCACTACCCTGGGGCTATCCGCCTGCGATTCAGAGGCGAAAACACAGGACGATGCAACCGGAGGCCCAGCCGATACACCCGAGGACATCGGAACCGTTCCGGTAAAGGACAGTCGCTGGCTCCCGGCACCTGGTACAACCTGGGCCTGGCAGCTCCAGAACTACGACAACCTGGACATCAACCAGGACGTAACCGCCTTCGATATCGATCTGTTCGAAGGCAGTGAGGGTGGTTCCGATAGTCTGATCCGGCAACTAAAAGACAACGGCAAGAAAGTCATCTGCTATTTTAGTGCGGGGACCCTAGAGGATTGGCGGCCTGACGCAGAGCAGTTTGCCGAGGGTTCCGTCATCGCCGACGGCGACATGCAGCAGTGGCCCGGTGAAACCTGGCTGGATATCAGCAACGCCCGCGCATTGGAGCAGACGATCAAGCCCATTATGGCCGCCCGACTCGATCGGGCGCGTGACGCCGGTTGCGACGCCGTTGAACCCGATAACGTCGATGCCTACCTGAATGACGATGAAACCCGTGGGCTGATTAGCGCCGCCGACCAACTGGCCTACAACACATGGCTAGCCGGTGCCGCCCATGACCGCGGATTGAGCGTTGGGCTCAAGAACGATCTCGACCAATTGGATGCACTGGCGGAACACTTCGACTTCGCCGTGAACGAACAATGCTACGCCTACGGCAACGAGTGCGTACTCTATGAAGATACCTTCCTGGCCGCCGGCAAAGCCGTGTTCAACCAGGAGTACTATGAAGAGGGTTCGGAGGGCGAGCTCACCCGCACCGAGTTCCTGAATAACGCCTGCCCCTACTTCCTGAATGCGGGCATCTCGGGGCTTTGGAGCCGGGGCTACGATCTTGACGGGACGAGCGCCCTCGCCTGCAGTAACTAGACAGCAATGACGCCATGGCACAGGGACGTGCCTTGGATTGGCGATTAGGACAAACAGACCATGCGATTACTTGTTATTGAAGATGCCGATATCCTGCGCCAGAGCCTGGTCACAGGCCTCACGGACTGCGGCTACGTCGTTGACGCAACCGCCGACGGCAAGGAAGGCCTGTGGCTGGCCGAAGGCTCGCCCGATAACCAGCCCTACGACCTGATCATCCTCGATATCATGTTGCCAGGGCTCAACGGCTTCGAACTGTTACAACGCCTGCGAGCCTCCGGCAACGACACACTGGTATTGATGCTCAGCGCAAGGGATGAGACCAGCGACCGCATTCAGGGTCTGAGAAATGGCGCTGATGACTACCTACCCAAACCGTTTGACTTTGACGAGCTACTCGCCCGCATCGAGGCTTTGATACGTCGCCGTGGCGGCACGGCCAGCAACCTGCTCCAACTGGGCGAACTCAGCATCGACCTGCATAGGAAACAGGTTTACCTGGGGGAACGTGCCATCAATTTGCCGCCCCGGGAATATGCGCTGTTGGAGTGCCTGGCGCTCAACCGCCACCGAATCGTATCCCGCCAGGAAATCGAACAGAAGATTTACGACGAGCGTATTGAACCGATGAGCAATGTGGTGGACTCCGCTATCTCCAACTTACGCAAGCTCATCGATCATGACGAAGGACCGTCACTCATCACCACCCGGCGGGGCCGGGGCTACCAGATCCGCCAATCCTGAGACCACACCCGTTGACCATATGCCTGTGCCACCGACTCGCTTAGAGGCCGTCCATTGAAATCCATTCGCGCCACAACCACCTGGCTCACCTTCTTCGGGGTCAGCCTGCTTGGCTTCGCGCTTTGCGGGTCCACCTACTGGATTGCCCGGGAGGCCCTGCTCGAGCAGTTCGACCAGGACCTGAGCCTGGAATTCCAGAGCCTCGCAAGCGTCTCGCGGGTCTGGCCGGATGGCGACTTCTACGTTGACCTGGATTTCGACGTCGCCACCCAATATAACCACGGCGGTACTCGCCTCTTTCAGGTGTGGAACGAAACGGGAGACAAGGTCATCGACCAGTCCCCCCTGCTGGAGGAAGTAAACCAGCGGCTCTCCTACCCGCCCAAACCTCCCGGCCATGATCCCTACTTCTACAACCTCAACCTTCCGGACGGAACGCCCGCCCGAGCCGTATTCCAACGCATCGATGCCCAATGGGGCTGGGTCGAGAAACAGCCTGATCTTGTCGTAGACGATTCGGTGGAGAGGACGGCAGTACAGCTGCTGGTCGTCCGCGAACGCAAATCCCTGGACAGCGCGCTGAGCCTGCTCCAGCGCTGGAGCCTGGCGATTGCCGGCTTGCTACCTGCCTTGTGCTTCCTGGTGGTCAGGTCAACGGTTGGGCGAGGCATCCAGCCGCTGGGACAATTGGCGGGCGAGGTCGATGCGATACGCACCAGTAGCGAACAACTTTCGCCGCCCGCAACCTGGCCACGGGAAATCTCACCGGTTGTCGAGACCCTGAACGCCCTGCTGGATCGGCTGGAGCAGCACTTGAAGCGGGAGCGCCGGTTCACCGCCGATGTGGCCCACGAACTCAGGACTCCCCTGGCCGAGTTACGTACCGCGACAGATATCGCCCTGTACATTCGAGCGGCTCAACTTCCGGACAGTACGTGGGACGATATCGACGCCCAGCGCGCCGAGCGCCTGCTCAACGCCGTTAAGCAGGCCAACCAGCTATCCCACTCCATGGCGGATCTGGTCAACGCCATGCTACTGCTGGCCCGCTTCCAGTCAGGGCAAAGCGTGCCAGAAAGAAAACCGGTAAGAGTGGACAGGCTCGTCGCACAGCACATCGAAAGCCTCCGCACCCGCGCCGAACAACGCAGTCTCCGACTGGACACCACGATACCTGAAGAGATCACGACCGAGACCGACCAGGGGCTGCTCACGATTATCCTGGCTAACCTGATCGGCAACGCAGTGGCGCATGCGCCACCGTATTCGAGTGTCGCGCTTTGCCTGAGGCCTGCGGGGACCAGCTTTGACCTGACGCTGACCAACCCGGCGCCGTCCCTCGAGCAGGCGGACCTGGCCCAACTCTTCGAACCGTTCTGGCGTAAAGGCGCATCGCGCTCCGAACGCGACCACTATGGACTCGGACTCGCCATTACACGGGAAGCCTGCCTGAGCCTCGACCTGTCACTGAAAGCGGACCTGGATAACAGGCACACGCTTACCATCACGCTGTCATCGGGATAAGGCCTTCGGCGCGCGGCGATCTCGCTCGATCTCCTTTGCAAGGCGGCCATCGACCTTCGGCCGTTACAAGTCGTCTTCCAATCACGACCGGCCAAACCCTACGCTGACACTCCCTGCTGTTTGAACGCCTTTCTACTTCGCTTTCCAAATAGTTATACTTTTAAATTATCAAAATATGTTTATAGATAACTTTTTCTTTTAACTCGGTTGTCATATTCCTCGTGCAAGCTCGCCTCCAGATTGGAGCGCTCGGTTCTCGCTTTCGGACCACCAAAGGCTTCGCCTGGTACGTCAAAGCCACTCGCTATGCATCGGCTCCAGTCCCCGCCCATCCCGACACGCTTTTGAGCGTTCTTAAAAAGGAACGAAGATGTTGCCCTGTAAAGCGAAACTCTGGAACGTCACCGTGATCGCCCTGGCGGTGTCATTGTCAGCCTGTAACAGCGATAGTCACCATGACGACGCCAGCGCCGAACCGAGCCTTCCGCAAGGCCTGGGTTACAGCCAATCGATCGGCGAACCGCAGCTTGGTGCGGGCGAACAGGCCGTTGTAGATAGCTACCTCGCCGAAACGAATAACAACAATTACGCCATCGCCTACAGTCCAACCTACGCCCCCATGCTTCAGATCCTGAAGGGGTTCGACAAGATCTACACACTGGGGGACGACACATGGTCAACCTACGGCTCCGAGAACCTGGAGGCCAATAGCTCGGAAGGCACGTTCAGCTACACCGGCGTCAATGGCGGGGCCACTAAAAAGACCAATGAGGTGCTGAGCACGGTCACCTTCGAAAACGCTCGAATCCTCGACATGAAGATCTGGAAGGAAAACTTCGATTACGTCAAAACGTTGACCCGCCAGGGGCAGGATACGCCAGACACCATCCGCGCCGAGGCGGATATCCAGCGCTTCGCCTACCTGGACGACCAGCGGGAAAAAGGCTACAGCATCACTTCCGGCCTGGGGCCACTGGCCAGCGCCTACCGTAAGGGCGCCAATGCGGTCACCACGTTGTCGAGGGACAGCGACAACGTGAACCAGATTATGTACGACCCAGCCTCAGGCACCTCGACCTCCTTTTCGATCATGGACGAGAGCCGGCTGATCAACACCATCAGCGACGGTGGTTCAGGGGGAACAAACTACGGCCAAACGGGTCACGACCTCGATGCCGTGGTCTCCCTGCTGCACGTCATCGCCGGTTACGGCGCATCCACGGAAGCCCCCAAGTACCACTTCCAGTCTCCCCGCCCCTGGCGTATCGAAGCCGACGATTACTCCGTGGCCTCATTCAATGGACAGGACAAGAGCAACCTGCAGGAACATACCTGCTACAACCCCGACGGCAGCACCCAAACCAAGTACTACGAAAACCCCGTCAACCCCCTGGTCGAGCCCATTACCGGCCTCAAGTGCGTGCGCCGGGCCACCTACACCGACAACGGCGACGGTACCTACTCAGGCGATTTCGATGGCACCGGCACTTGGGTCTCCAGCCGAGCCAAGGATGGCGCCTTCCCCAGCGGCCATACCACTGAAGCTTATGACCGGGGCCTGGGCATGGCCTATGCCATGCCGCAGCGATTCGCGGAGATGGTTGCGCGGGCGGCAGAGCTTGGGCACAACCGGATCGTCGCAGGCATGCACTCCCCTCTGGACGTCATCGGTGGGCGCATTATGGCTGAAGCCGTAACCGCAGCAGCGATCTACGACCCGGAAAATCGTGAGGGCGCCGACGCGGCCGTTTCGCAAGCTGAGGCCTACTTGTCCGAGCAGGCTAAAGCGGCGGGTTACGACTCCGTCTACGCGTGGGCCCAAAGCGATTTCGACGCCGAATCCCACGACGCGATGAAAGCACGCTACAGGGCATTCCTGACCTACGGCTTAAGCAAGCTCGACGAACCCGCCAGGGAGCCTGAAGTCCCCAAGGGTGCCGAAATATTGCTGAAGTCCCGCTTCCCGTATCTTGACGGGCAACAGCGCCGGGCCGTCCTTGCGACAACCGAGATCGCATCGAATTATCCCGTCATCTCTGAATCCCATGGCTGGGGACGACTTGATCTGGTCGCCGCCGCCGACGGCTATAGTGCATTCGACGGCGATGTCGACATCTATATGGATGGGCTCGACAACGACGGCTTCAACGCGAACGATTACTGGCGGAACGACATTTCCGGCAAGGGCCGTTTACGCAAGGACGGCACCGGTACACTGCACCTGACGGGCGACAACACCTACACCGGCGGAACATTGCTGGTCGGTGGCACCCTGGTGGCTGGCTCTTCGACGGCCTTCGGTGACCATACCCTGTACCAGGAGGGAGGCACCGTCGACGTATCTATCGAGGACAAGGGCTCAAAAGGCGCGCTGACCGTATCTGACTACGTACAGAAAGCGGGAACGCTATCGCTGGATCTTGGCAGGGGTGCACAAGTGCAGGCGGCAGGCAGCGTCTTCCTCAATGGCGGCGCGCTGAAACTGACCGTTCCGAGACTGTCCGGTGAAACCCGCTACACCGTTATCGCTGCTGATCATGTCGAAGGCGAATTCGGCACCGCAGCTGCTACGGACAACGAGGGAAGAGCCTACGCCGTGTCATTGCAATACGACGACAATAAGATTGTCGCGACACTCAACCCCTGATTGTTCGACGGGCACGATGGCCCCTATCCACTGGGGCCATCGCGTTGAGAAGAGACATCAGGACATGTCTGACGAAGGGGGCTACCGGCACCGCTTACCAAAAGATGGCTTCATAGTGATAAACACCCGCATCCCCACCAACGTTTTACCTTAATAATCCCTCCGCCTGGTCGCGCTAGGAAAAGACCGATCAGCACACGATATGACGTGAGACCTCAAACGTGCGTTTTCGCTTGCTGAGAGGTACTCGCGAGATCCCCACTTAGTGCGGGTTCAGGTCTTGCCTGTTGCCCGAGCGCTACGATGTGCTCTCCGAGCGAATCAATTGCTGGCGACCATGTGTATCCCAAGACCAACAAGACAGGCGCCGACGACCTTATCAAGTAAACGCCCGAATGACTTTAAGCGACGCTGCATTCCCTGGGTCGCCACCAGCCGGCTGAGTAACGAAAACCAAGCGACATGCGCCAGCGCAATGAACAGCCCGTATCCCACCTGCACTGACACCGCCGTGTTCGACGAAACCACTTGGCTGAAAAGCGCGACGACAAACAGCATCGCCTTGGGATTTAAAGCGTTGCAAAGCACGCCTTGCCAAAGCAACCAGGTGTCACTCGACCGTCGCGGCTGATCGGCGGGGCTGGAATTAGCCTTTTGGCACGAAGGCAAGAGCGCGCCAATCCCCAGCCAGATAAGGTAGGCTGCGCCCAAATAGCGAATCACCTCCACCAACCAGGCGTGCTGTGCCATTAGCAAGCCGAAACCCAGCAAGGTGTAACTCACGTGCACCGCGATTCCAAGCCCGATCCCCACCGCACCGAGATATCCAGCCCGAGGGCCGCGCGTAAGACACTGGCGCACTACGAAAGCGAAATCCGGCCCCGGGCTCATAACCGCGAGCAGGGTAACGGTTGCAACCGCAACCAACTCAACCGACACAGATGACATGTCAGACTTCCCCCCCTCATATTGAAAAGGAGCATTGTGAGAGATCGGGGAATAGCGCAGAATCGAAACTTTCTAACCTGAACTGTGAGGCAAACTCACCGATGAGCGACCGACGCCGACTTCTACCCGGTCTGCCCGCTTTCGAGGCCGCCGCGCGTCTGAATAACTTCACACGAGCAGCGGAGGAGTTGCACCTAACCCACGGCGCCATCAGCCGAGCCATAGCGCAGTTGGAGGAACACCTCGGTACGACACTGTTCGTACGTCACGCCAGACGGGTGAGCTTGACGCCTGCCGGTTACCGGCTCATGGAGGCCACGCGCAATGCCTTTGCCGAGTTGGATCGCGCGGTAGAAGAGACCAGCGGAAACGGCAGCCTCGACCAAGTGCTACATATTTCCTGTGAACCGTCGCTGTCCATGCGCTGGCTGATGCCGCGTCTGGGTCGTCTGCGGCAGAGTCACCCCGAGCTGCAGATAGAACTAAGTACCGCCGGCGGCCCCATCGACCTGGACGCAACCGGCTGCGATCTGGCTATCCGCCGACTCGACTTTGCGACGCCTAAAGATGCAGCAATCGAAATGCTGTGCCCGGAACTGGCCGGACCGGTGTGCCATCCGGAGTGCTGGAACGGCGTACTCGGCCAGGATCTGAGCCGGGCCCGTTGGCTGCATACCCGAACCCGTCCATCCGCTTGGAGCGATTGGTGCACAGCGGCCAATAAACCCTACTGCCCCGCCGGCGAGCAAAGCTTCGACCACTTCTATTTCACCCTGCAGGCCGCCCTGGACCAACTGGGTACCGCCATTGGCCCTTTGCCGTTGGTGTACGATGACCTCCAAGCTGGCCGACTGATCGCGCCTTTAGGCATGTCGCAGACCGGCGTGGACTACGTACTGCTGACGCCACGACGTCAAGACCAAGTCGGGCAGACACGACGCATAATGGATTGGCTCAGCACCCAAGCGTCACCGCTAGAGCAATTCGATACCGTCTAGAGTCTTTCCGGCTAAACAAGCCACTAATATTCGTGATGCTGATTAAATTTGAACGTTTGCTCTGAAGATCATGTAGCCAGCCTCTCACAACGCCGATGGCA
Source organism: Marinobacter nanhaiticus D15-8W (assembly GCF_036511935.1). NCBI lineage: Bacteria > Pseudomonadati > Pseudomonadota > Gammaproteobacteria > Pseudomonadales > Marinobacteraceae > Marinobacter > Marinobacter nanhaiticus. Next base: position 4,839,037 of record NZ_AP028878.1, read on the forward strand.
ATGGGCACCGGCGAATTTGCCGTCCAGTTGACCACATTGCTAAGCATTGATCTGCAGAGCAAAGCCGGCTTCATCTCTAACACCTACTCGGTTGCCGTCGGGATCGCTGATATTGATAGTTCTACCCCAAGCATTCTTGGTAATGACAGCGTCGATGCCCCAGGCCCTAATTTTTGCCAAGGCCTCCGCCATGTCTTCAACGTTGAAACGAAGCTTGAAGCTACCCTCTTCAGGTGACTTGATGCCGCTCTTCGCTTTACCTCCTTGCTCAATCATCAAGTAGCCGTCTCCGTATTCAAGGCAGGTGAGTCTAAATCCATCCTCGTCCCGCTTGAATAACTCTCGCAACCCGAAGAGATCCCGATAGAACGCTACGCATTCGTCAAAATTTTCGGAGTTCAGAATGATTCCGTAGCGGGCTATATTCGCGTGCATGAACTTTCCTTGTGCTTAACGACTGAGTTAAACCGCGACCAGAACGCTAACGGCGTGCCCAAGAGCATGGGCGATGACTGCTGCCTCAAGCCCGTAGCGCCAGTACAGGACACCGAACAAGATTCCGGGGACAGTATTGCCGCCAATAACATAGGCGACGACTGAAGGATTGAGACTTGCACCCATTGCCGCTGCGGCTGGTAGGTGCAGGAGACCGAATAGAAGGGCGGCGACAACGATTGCACCCACGACGCAGGACGTACGTGGAGGACCAACCCGCTTTTGGATGAAGCGCCACGGCAGCCAGACTAGCGCGGTCATGAGCCCCCAGCGCATGAGTACTTCTTCCGTAATGCCTCCGTAGAGTAGCTTCACGGCAACAGGGATACCCATAGTTTGACCAAGCGTGAGAAGCTCGGGAGGGGCTACACGCCCATAAAGTACAAGCAGGCCGCCAACGAAGACCCCCGCAATCCCCGCAGGAACAAGCTGGCGCCTTAAAGCTGGCCAGGCTTCCGAGCCAGACAGCGCCGCCTCAATAACCGGTGCCCCCAGCCCCAAAGGCCGCGAGAGCACTACGCCGACCCAAACAGCCAACGCAAGCAGGGCACCGCTCTGTGCCACGCTTGCAGCAACCGCAACGCCAAGCGGAACGGATTGCGGCGCCGTTGCCAGAAGCTTCGGAATAACTGTCAGTGAGAGGACAACAACGAGGCTGTAGAAAAACCCAATTCTGAGTCGTTTCCACCCGCTGTTTCAGTTGTTCTTTTGTTTACCCGCCATTGGCGGATGCGTTGTTTTATTTCCGACAATAGCCGCGCACTCCAAGTTTTTTGCCGCTTAGTCAGCTATAGCGCATTCAGCGGCGCTATAGCATGGCTCTCCCACCTGCCCTTCGGTCAGGCTGCCAACTGCCCGTAATTGGCCAACTTCTCAATATTATGAACCAGACAGTAAAGCTGCCACTGGCCTTGCACTTTCCGTTTACCCCGCAGACTGAAGCGGTTCAGCCGTTTGGTGGTGCCGATATTGCCGAACACCGGCTCCACCACCGACATTCGATGGCTGTAAATTTCTTTGCCTTGGGGGCTATCCACCCGGTGCTTCATCCAGTCGGTGTAGTTCGGTCGGCGCTGGGTCTCGATGGTGAACGAGACCTGTCTTCCTTTGCCTTTCCGATCGTTGGCCGCCTCCGGGTTCTGCATGCAGCGGTGCTTCTTCGGGCAGTGTCGGCACTGCAGTAAACGGCCCTGGAAGTAGGTTCGGCGCTGGCCGTTCTGATCGACCTTGGTTCCGTGGTATTGGAGGGATTCGCCGGCGGGACAGATACAGGTGAGGTCCACCGGGTCGAACTGGAATTCGCTCGCGGGGATGGTCTTCTTCCACCCTGTGGCCGGTCGGTCTTGATGGCGCTTGCCGTACTTGGCTTTCTGGTGCTGGAACTTCGGGTCCCGGCTGCGGAACTGGTTGTCCGGGATATAGCCGTTGATCTGACGCTCATGCAGGTACTGCATATTGGCTTCGTTGGCGAAGCCGGTATCGGCGGTGATGACCGTACCGTGTTGATAGATGCTGTCGGCAATACCCAGCTTCTTATAGCGAGCTTCGACGGTTTCCAGGACCGGTTGCAGCGTGTGATGCTCCTGGCCTTCGCCGAAGGCCTGGGCGTCGATGATGACCTGGTGTTTCTTATCCACCGTGGCGACACCATTGTAGCCCTGGATCGTGCCCTTGCCCGTGGTCATCTTGGCACTCTCCTTATCGGTCAGGTTGCTCTTCACTTCCTTGTTCCGCTTCCCCCGGCCCCTCCGTGGGCGGTTCGTCTTTAGGAAGCGGTCCACTTTGGTCATGGCCTCATCCAGCGAGAGAATGGTTTTGGCCCGGCGGATATCCCGGTCCAGTTCGGCTTCGGTCTCCGCTTCGTCCCGCGCGTAGTGTTCACGCAGGTGGTGGCGGATCAGGCGCCGCAGCTTCTCCCGCTTCTCGCCGAGCTCCTTGAAGGTGCCGGACCACTCCTTGCTGGCGTTGGAGGACATCTTGCAACCGTCGATGGCAAAGAGTTCGTTGCCCAACAGGCCCTGCTCGTGACACACCAGCAGCACTTGCTCGAACAAATCCTCGATCTCATCGGCATGGCCGCTGACGAACTTTGCCAGTGTGGTGAAGTGCGGCACCGTATCGCAGGACAGTGCCTTGAAGATGATGTTGGTCTCGCAGCACCACTGCATCTCGCGGCTGGAGGTGATGCCCTTGGAGTAGGCGAACAGGATGATCTTCAGCAGGATGGCGGGATCGTAGGCCAGCCGACCGGTGTCTTCGTTGCGGTACTTGGGGTGAAACACCGATAGGTCCAGCCTGTGTTCGATCAGGTAGTGGATCGCATGTTCGAAGGTGCCGGGCTGGAGCTGATCCTGGTAGTTGATAACGACCATCGCGTCCTGGTCGTAGTTGTAGTGCTTGAAGCGGGGCATGAAAGACGGTCCTTGTCGGCCAGCGATGACTCGATGCTACCAAAGCACGAGCGGCGATTCCGGGACTTTTTCTACAGCCTCAACGCCGGTCATTGCGGCGAGCCACAGCGTTGCGCCTAGGCGAAGGTTGTGATTTTTGAGCACTCCATACCCCATGAAACTTGCCGAGCAGTCCGACGCTCGCAATCACGCGTTTGTGGACTTTATCTACCGTTTAAGAATAATTGCTCCAAGCATTTGCTCTTACACCTTCTGCCTCACCTTTTTGCCTTAATTTTCCTGGCATTAACCTGCACTTGAAGCCGATCTGATCATATCAATATGTGGAATGCCATCTTCGTCGTACGATTCGCTTGCAGGCTCAAAACCAAGCGACTCATAAAATTTTCGCAGGTAAACCTGAGCCCCAATTTTTATACCCGTTGAGGGATATTTTTCTTCAGTAAAACGAATAGCCTCATCCATTAACGAACGACCAATTCTTAAATTTCTGAATTTTGAAACGGTCATGACCCGACCAATTGAAGGCTGCTCGTATTTAATGCCGGGATCGACAACTCGTACGTAAGCGGCTAACTGACCATCGACAGATGCAGAGAGATGCCAGGACTGCAGATCCATATCATCCGTTTCCTGGTAAGCGCACTGCTGCTCGACCACAAAAACAGCTTCCCTAGCTTTAATGATTTCGAATAATTCGAGGGACGACATATCTTCTAAGCGAGACCACCTGAAATTCAGTTTCATCAATTACCATATCCAAATAAACGCAATAAATTCGACGACCAGATATTTACTCTGACACCGTGTTCCTCGCCTTAAGCCTCACCGCTCCGAAAGCGCAAGTTGCACTCCGAGACCCGCGAATGCAGCCGCAAAGCTACGCCGTAACCACCCCTGAACAGTAGGCGACTCAATAACAGCCGATCGAAAGGCATGGGCAAGCTGTCCATAAATCACGAAGACTACGAATGTCATCGCCATGAAGATGCCACTCAAGCCCAGCAACTGGCCTATCGGAGACTGGGCACCGGGCGCAATGAACTGCGGCAGGAAGGCCAGGAAAAAGATGGTCAGCTTGGGATTGAGAATATTCAACAGGAAGGCCTTGATCACCAACGAAACGGCGCCGCCCTTGCGATTGATCTCTTGAACGGAAAAAGCACCCCGATCACGCCACGTGGCCACAGCCAGGTAGAGCAGGTAAGCAACCCCCGCATACTTGAGCAACTGGAACGCTACCGCACTCGTATGCATGATCGCCGCTAGACCGAGAACGGTGGCCAACAGGTGCGGCACGATGCCAAGCGTGCAACCAAGCGAGGCATAGAAGCTGGCCTTACGCCCATGCATCAACCCAGTGGATACGGTAAATACGACGCCTGTACCGGGAATCAGCACAACGATCAGCGAGGTTAGTAAGAATTCGGCGGTGAACATGATCGATAGTCCCTGATTTGATACTAAGACGGTAGATCGATAGTTATCGGCCTGTTGATGGGTCGATAACGCTCATCACAAATACTCGCGTTCACAAAGGACACATTATCCCTTGGCCGGGTTTGCGAACCGTATCCCTCATGAATATGGCCAAAGATATGGGCTCTCAAAGACAACTGCTCGATTCGCTCGATCAGATCGAAACACCCTACGCGTTCGATGCCCCCGTAACCCATCACGGCATCAAAGACACCCCCTGGCGGGCCATGGGTAATCAGAACGTCGGTGTCGCCCGGAATTTGCTGCCAGTGACGTTCGAGTTCAGGCCCTCGATCCAATTGGAACGCCCAGTTCTGAAATCGCGGCGTGTAAGGGCTGCCCCAAAACTTGACACCCTCCAGGGTAATGCCCTCCCCCTCGAGGTACGTGGCATTCGTCAGCACTTGTCTTGCGAGTTCCGGTTCTGTCTGGAAACACCAGTCATGGTTGCCTGCAATCAACAACTTGTGGGTGTGCGGCATCGACCCCAACCAGTCGTTCAGGTCTTCGAGCTCCGACAGGGCGCCCCGCCCCAGGCAGTCTCCGGCGTGCACCAGGACATCACCTTCAGGTATGTCTGTGATCTGCCGATGCATACTGTGTGTGTCTGAGATGCTTACGATGCGCATGGTGGCTGCCCTTGCCAAGGTCGGTTGGACTGTCCCTTCTGCCCGACAGAATAGCGGGTAGTTCAGCTCCTTTTTAGCGGAGGACAGACGCGAGATCTATGCATCTTTCTTCGTCGCGCCGCCTTCCAACAAACTCACTCGATTCCTGTAACCACACGTCCTCGTTCAATACAGCCATACCATTCGCCAGAGCCCGCTAGCAGCGGCGCTCGCAGACAGCTGGCTGAACCTCTAGGACTGCCGGCTCGAGGTATGCGTGTGCCCGTCACTTTCACCGGCTCGTCGATGCGCTCAAACTGATCTTCACCAGCGGGCATGTAATAGGCCAGCACATAAGCGTCGTTATCCTCTTGAAATATAAGCACGCGCCCTTTTTCCGTGGGCACGGTGCCGTCCTCGCGCTCAAAGAAGAGACCAAATGAGCGCACACCATTCGCGAAAGGTGTATCACGAAGCTCCACAGCCTTATCACGGAAAAGCTGTTCTAGCTCCGAGCCTGAGACAGTTGCGGGGAAGTCTGTGGTTGGAGAGCAACCTCCCAAAACGAGAAGGAACAGGACGAGTGTGCAGTGAAAGTTTTTCTTCATGTTTTATTTTTTGGCGTTTGAGGAATGAACCCGGAGACCTCAACAAAGGGCGGCTCTGTGCCCCATGTTTAGCGGCCGGTACTAAAATTCCGCTGGAGCTTAATCAGCTCACTCCATTCTTTATCTTCATAGAAGTTTATTTCGATTGGGTAAGCGGGATGTCCACGCAGCGTATCGTTGAAGCTAGCCATAAATCGTTCCCGGTCAGCGATATAAAACACGAACTCTTTTAGATGGTTACCTGTGGCCGTGTAGACATCGAAATAATCGCTCTCACGCCCTTCGATGGTTTCGAGCCCGTCTTCGAGCCTGATCATTGCGTCATTAATACTCGTTGGCGGCATCCCATTCCTCGTCGAGCCGTCATACTTCCAGGACACAACGGTAAGCCAAGGCATTTTTTGTCGAATGTCTGCAGCAGGAAGATCGTTCGTGTATTTGTACACGACCGGATTGCCTTGAATTCTCGCCTGGCCAATCGACCATGTCCCTTCGGCAGAAGCCATACAAGATACCCCGAGCAATATAATTAGTATTGAAAAGAAGCGCATCGTTTTTGGCCGCCAACATAGAGTGAACCGGCTATTTACATACAATGTGGGACGTCAGGGCGAGGTCCTGCCTTTCCCCTATATAACTGCCTGCCCACAGTGAAATACCCTCAGCAAAACTTGCCCGAGCTTTACTCGATCAACGCGCTCTCCGGCGCGAATGAAGACCGAACTTCCGCCTCGAAAGCTTTTCCGTTCTGCATCGCGAGCTCATCAGCCCCCAGCGTCACCAAGCCCTCATCAACCAACAGGGTCAGTTCCCGGTCATCGACCACCCAGACAATTGCTGTCTGATCGCCGGTAGCCAAGGTCACAAAGCGACTTTCGAGATCCTGATCCAACGCAATCCTGTTCATCAGCTTCAGTACTGCGCCAAGGTCATACCAGTCGCCGTAGTTCTCGGCTTCCTGCTGATAGGCCTTCCCGGCGACCAAGGCCTTTAGCAGGTAGGGCTCCTCATCCGCGTCAAAATTCGATGGCGGAATCTCGGAAAAGGCAACCTCACCAAAGTCGCTCAGCTCGGCAATATCTGCCAGCAGATCATCGTGATAGTTCGGGAACATGCCCGTTTCGACATCGAACCAGTGGATGTTGCCCCTTTCCCTCAGATAGTCAGCCGCCGTCAACGCCCGGTCCAGCCGGTTGTATTGATCGGGCTCATTGGGCAGCAGCGACCGGGACACCAGATAGCGTTCGAGACTGCCAGGCTCCGGATACTTCGCTAAAGCCATAATCAAGGCCTTGAGTTCCGAGTCACCCTTCTCGAGAACGGACCAGTCAGCCATGACCTTGGCCTCTTCGATCGCCCGAGGCCGGTCAGCCAGCGCTTTCTCGCGCAGGCAGGCTTCTACTTCACTAACATGACGCCCCTGGGCGAGGCTCCTACGCCAACCTCCGCATCTACCTTCAGCAGGCGGGCTATTCGGCAACGAAGCGAACGGATCATTCTCTGACGTGGACTTTTCGGGCAAGGCGTCGGTGCAGGCCAGGAGCGAGCAGGTCATCAAAAGAATGATGGATAGACGATGGTGTGGTCTTTTCAAGAGAGGTTCCTTTGAGTAACTCGCTTAATACTCAAGATCGGCACGACTTACACCCGGCTTTCGCTTGCCGCGAAGCGCCAGGTAAAGCAGTAAAAATAGATCTGTCCCGGTTTCTCGGATTAACCATCCCAATCGGCGAAGTGCTCCATTAAGTAATCGATTGCCTGTCGCGCGCGCAAGGGTAGGAATTTACGGTTCTGATAAACGATCCAACTGCTCGCCCCCTTGCTCCAAAAAGGCTCCAGGACAGCAACCAGGCGCCCCCGCTCAACGGCATCTTTAAAGGTACTTCCAGGCATATAGGCTACACCAAGCCCTCGCTCACAGGCGTCAACAACCACATTGGAGTTGTTGCTGCGCCATCGTCCGCTGACCTTGAGGCTCTCTTGAACCCCATCAACATTGAAAAGCCAGTAGTCGTTATTGGAGATAATGCAGCTGTGATTTTTCAGTTGCCTCGGATGATTCGGGGTCCCGTATTGCTTCAGGTACTCTGGACTTGCTACAGCCATCATTGGTCGGCTGACCAACTTACGGGCAACCAAGCTGGAATCCGTCAATTCACCATAGCGGATGGCGAAATCAATACCGTCTTCGACAAAGTTAGCCATCTGACTGTTGAAATCGACCTCAACGGTCAGTTCGGGATGATCCTTAGCGAAAGTCATCAATGCTGGGGCGATATGGTGCTCTGCAAACCCACCGGCGGCGCTAACTCTCAACGTTCCATTCAAGCGAAACTGTTGCTGGCTCACCTGCTCGTTGGCCTGCTGTAAACCGATGATCAACTCTTTGCCATGCTGATAATAAGCGGTGCCATTCTCGGTCAAACTCACCTGTCGGGTGGAGCGCGCCAGTAAAGCACAGCCCAAACGTTCTTCCAGGCGGGCCACCTGCCGGCTGACATGGCTCGTGCTGCACCCTAATTGCCTGGCCGCCGTAGAAAATCCCCCACTTTCAGCGACAGCTATAAATTCGATGATGCCTTCAAAGCTATCCACCCACGACCTCTCAATTGTTGCTGAACAGCAATAGTGTTTCCCGAAAATAGCGCATTATCACCATTAAAGAAACGCTCTACAGTAGCTCCATCGTCAATGACGTGAACCAGCGACTACAGAGGAGCGATCATGAAAAAGGTACTTATCCCCGTAACCAACCACGCCACACTGGGCGATACCGATCAGGCCAATGGCACCTATTCACCCGAACTGACACATGCCATCCATGTATTTATGGAGCATGGTGTCGATTACGACATCGCCTCTATTAAAGGTGGCAAGGCACCGATCTACGGTACAGATATCGAAGACGATGAGATAAACAATCTGATTCTGGGTAATGAAGAGTTCCAGAATCGCATCAAAAACACGATTCCAGTGTCGCAACTCAATATCGAGGATTACGACGCCGTCTTTTACCCGGGCGGATTCGGGCTGCTATCAGACTTAGCCACGAATGAGGCGTTCGCCCAGCTGAGTGCCTCGCATTACGAGAATGGCGGCATTCTGGGTGCGGTATGTCACGGTCCAGCCGGCTTTCTCCCCATTGTATTGAGCTCCGGCGACCCTTTGCTGGCGACAAAAACAGTGACGGCATTTACACGGGAAGAAGAGATCGATTACGGCACTATTGAGGACATTCCTTTCCTTCTCGAGGAGTCGCTGGCCCGTAACGCTGCGCAATATAGCAAGGTGAAGCCCTGGCAAGAGTTCGTTATTGAAGATGGTCGGATGATCACCGGCCAAAACCCAACCAGCGCTCAAGCCGTTGGCAAAGCCATCGTCAAGCAACTTGGCGTTTAAGCACTGCGGCTCCGGCCCATTGTGGGTCGGAGCTTTGTATTGCGGAGGGGTAGACAGCGTTAAAAATAAATCCGTCCCGGTTTTTGGTAAATACACCAAAACACAGCTGTCTGAATGGATAGCAGGGCATTTTCTGACCATTCGCGGATCCAGCTAGGTGCGAAAAGCACATACCACAGTAGCAGGCCGATCAGCCCTACTATCTTTATTGTACTAACTACTATATCCATTATTTAAACACATAACGGCCGCAGCAACCGCGGATTTGTAGTGGAGCCGCAAACGGAACGAAAACGCCGTCGGACTGACTGCGATTGTTAGAGCTTTCAACCACCAAAGCCAATTAGAACTCCGCCGCCAGACATTGTATTATTCGCAAAATTAGACCCACCAACTTTCAGGCTTGACTCATCTCCATATAGGTTTAGCCCAATGGGCCTGAGATCCATCTGGGTCACCACGCCTTTTTCTGGCGATTCCTGTCGCACCACAAGCACTATCTTGTTTTCTATTGTGATTTCTATACTTCCGTGCTTTTCAAGCAGCTCCACTGCAGGGTGCTTTGATACTGAAGCTTCGACTATGGAAACAAATTCCTTGGTTTCTGGATTCCTTATAGCTTGAAGCCAGATTTGTGGCTTTTCTCCACTGCCAATAACCAACGGCAATTCATCTCCAACTGCGACAATATGGCCGCCGCCTTTCATTGTGTTACTACAAATCACAAGGCTCTCATAGGGGACATAGCTTTTTGGCAAATTTTCTCGCGTAATCATTTTTCTCCCTCCTTCATCATTTGACGCATTTTGGGGGAGTTATCGAAATGGTCTTTGAGCTTTCTCATTAACTTTTTTCTATCATCGGGCAAACAGAGCCCAATAACGTATAAGATGATTGAAATGGCGATACCAACACCAAGGCCTATCCACTCTCCTTTATAGATTACTACCGATGGATTTGTTTGCTGGGATATATATTTACCGAGCAGAGTCAGCCCTATACCAATGGAGGTTAACAGAATCGAGTTCGCCCAATTGAAAGTGACAGGCTTTCCATTCTTTAGATGTTCATAGTCTCGACCGGTGAGATGGTAATCTTCCTGCCACGTCCCGATACTCATACCTGAAATCAACCCGCTGACAATCACGGGCTGATGTATTTCTTCATTGATTCTATCGTTCATGCATCAAATCCGTGATTGAGCTCTTACACTTTCGTTTAGGGGCGTCCGGTGGAGGCCTCCGGCCGGAACGAACTACAACAACTGGTTATGGTTCATCCGATCCCACTAGGCCTTCTACCATATTGTCATGCTGGATATCTTTTACCTGCATACCGAAAAAAGCGGCCAGGGGCGCGACGACGATCAAAAGAGCCAAAGCCTGTGTGCCTTCCAGAAATCCCATCAAAATAATCGAGGTAAGAGCAATCGCAGCCATGGCATAGGCAAGCGCTTTCATAAGAACCTTGTTGGCCTTCCGAACCCATTCTTTCTCAAAGATACCGTTATATCTGAATCGCCCATCTACGTGAGTTACCACTCCTGGCGTTTTTCTTAGTGCATACACAATCTTGGAACTCCTACTATCACCACAGATTGCTTCAATATCTTCAAAGTTCATCCTCAATCTGTGTAGCAGATAAAACAGCTCCCCAGCAGAGTGCTTCTTATTCTGCGCAATTGACTCATCCAGCTGAGCCAAAAGATCGGCCCTAGCTTTCTTGCTCTGAGACATTTTGAACTGATAGACAGCTACAGCTCCCATAATGGAAGCGATACCTGCTAATACATTGAAGATATTAAAGCTTTCCAAATCCACTCCTTTAGACCATAACAGTTGTATATGAGCCCCCAAGACCGATACCCCGGCGACCGATATCTCATTCCCAAATTTAGCTTCAAACTAGCCCCAGAGCCTCAGCACGTCAACGTTTGCGACATAAAGAACGCAGCGCCACGAAAAGGCCATGCAGCACCCCACACAGCCTTCCTTCTTCACAACAATGTCACTAGTTCCAGCACCTACCCCTCGGCCGTCCCCACAACCTCAGCCGTAGCCACCAACTCATCCACCAAAACCTCCAGCCGCTGCTGCCAGCTCTCTTCTTTAAATGCCCCGCTCTCATCAAATGCGTTATTCGCCTGAGGCACCGCCAGCTGCGTCGGAATCACATGCACCCCAATATTCCCGAGCATCATCCTTAGTGGCACCAGTCCACGCATGCCGCCAAAGCCACCCGGCGATGCCGCCAGCAGCCCAGCCACTTTGCCTTTGAACGCCACGAGGCCAGGTTCGTCCTGGGTTTCCGGTCGACTGATCCAGTGGAGCGCGTTAATCAGCAACGGACTGATGGTGCTGTTGTATTCCGGGGAGGCCAGGCAGAAGCCGTGGTGGGTGCGGAATTGTTGCTTCAGTTTTTTGGCCGCTTCGGGCAGGCCTTTTTCCTTTTCGAGGTCGCCGTTGTAGAGGGGCATATCGTAGTCGGCGAGGTTGATGAGGGTAACGGTGACGTCGCCACGTTGCTCGGCGGTGTGGGCGGCGCGCTCCGCCAATTGGGCGTTAAAGGACCCGGTGCGGGTGCTTCCGGCGATAAAGAGAATTCTGAGAGAACCAGACATGATGTTACCTCCTGCGTGTGTAAGCCCTTACTTGAGCAGTGAAATCGGGTTTATTGGCACTGTCTATGATTACGATAGAGTTGCAAGAACGACCACCGGGATGTGACTTTAAATGGCTAATTTATATACTAAGAGGTGCATTTTTGATCCAGGTGACTAACACTGACTAACGATTAAGGATTGCACTTTATGGTGAAAGTGCATGGTGACTAGACTGGTTGAGTGATTCTAGAGTTCAGGGAGAGCACTATGGCTTATCAGGACACCCGTTCCCGGGACGAGGCCGCAGAAACACCCCTCTCGGGTTCACGACAGGGCAATGCCCTTTCCATTCCTCTTGCCCAGTATGAGACCCGCCGTTCGCCCTACATCTGGGAACGCAAGTTACTGCAGAAACTGTTAAAGCTTGCCGGCGGCCCACCTGTGCAGTTTGAACTCTGGGATGACACGCTGATCCGGCTCGATGGGACGTCGCCCCGATTCACTCTGGGTCTGACCGATCCGAAAGCCCTCTACCAACTCCTTGGCAATCCCAACCTCGCCTTCGGCGATCTCTACAGTACGGGTCGCCTTCAAGTCGAGGGAGACCTGGCCGAACTCCTCACCCTGCTCTACCGCTCACTTAACCGCGCCCGTAAGGAATGGCCCTACTGGCTGGAGAAAGTCTGGGCCAATCACGCGCCCCGGTCCACTGGCGTCAGCGAAGCCCGGCAGAACATCAACCACCACTACGACCTGGGCAACGCCTTTTACCGCCTCTGGCTGGATAAGGCGCAGATGCAATACACCTGTGCCTACTACGAGAGCGAGGACCTGACCCTCGAACAGGCCCAGCTCGCCAAGCTTGAACACGTGTGCCGCAAGCTGCAACTTAAGCCCGGCCAGACCGTGGTGGAAGCCGGCTGCGGCTGGGGTGGTCTGGCCCGCTACATGGCGAAGAACTACGGGGTGAAGGTACACGCCTACAACATTTCCAGGGAACAGCTGGCCTACGCCCGGGAAGAGGCCAAGCGCCAGGAACTGGATCACCTGATCGACTATATCGAGGACGACTACCGCAACATCAGCGGCCAGTATGATGCCTTCGTATCCGTGGGTATGCTGGAACACGTGGGCAAGAGCCATTACGGCGATATGAGCGGGGTAATCCAGCGCTCCCTCAAACCGGAGGGTTTGGCGCTGCTACACAGTATCGGTCGCAACCGGCCCATGAAGATGAATGCCTGGATCGAGAAACGTATCTTCCCAGGCGCCTATCCCCCGAGCATCGGCGAGTTCATGGGGCTATGCGAGGATGGCGGTTTCTCGGTGCTGGATGTGGAGAACCTGCGCCTGCACTACGCGCGCACCCTGGAGCATTGGAAGGAACGGTTCGAGGCCCATGCGGACGAAGTGACGACAATGTACGACGAGCACTTCACGCGCGCCTGGCGCATGTACCTGGCCGGCTCGATCGCTGCGTTCAAGGCCAGCTCCCTGCAGCTGTTCCAGGTAGTGCTGACCCACGGCGAGAACAACCAGGTGCCGCGCAACCGCAAGCACCTGTATGAAACACCGGCTGCACCGGAGTCCGTCTGATCATGGAACATTATGACGTCATTATCGTCGGCGGCGGCCCGGCCGGCTCCACCCTGGCCTGGGCCCTGCGTAACAACGGCAAGCAGGTCCTGCTGATCGACAAGGCCGACTTCCCGCGGGACAAGACCTGTGCCGGCTGGGTGACTCCGGCGGTTATCGATAGCCTCGGGATCGATCTGGAGGACTACCGCCAGTCCCGCGTGTTGCAACCGATCACCGAATTCCGTATCGGCATGATGGGCCAGCCGCCGGTGGACAATGATCATGGCGACGAGCCGGTGAGCTACGGTATCCGACGGTGCGAGTTCGACACCTACCTGCTGGACCGCGTGACGGCCGACAAACAGATGAAGACGGCGGTGAAGTCCATCGTCCGCGAGGAAGGCAACTGGATTATCAATGACCGCTGGCAGGCGCCCCTGCTGGTTGGCGCCGGCGGTCATTTCTGCCCGGTGGCCCGGGAATTGGGCGACGGGCCCGGCAAGCATGAAACCGTCGTCGCCGCCAAGGAAGTGGAATTCGAGATGACACCAGAGCAGGAGAAAGTCTGCGCCGCGCGGGGAGAGCAGCCGGAGCTCTGGTTCTGCAAGGACCTGAAAGGCTATGCGTGGGTCTTCCGCAAGGGGAACTTCCTCAATATTGGCCTGGGACGGGAAGACAACCACAAGCTGACCGAGCACCTGGAAGCTTTCGTCAATGAAATGAAGGCCCAGGGCCGCATCCCGTCCGACCTGCCCAGCCGCTTCAAGGGCCACGCCTACCTGCTCTATGCCCACGCCGAACGCCCGCTGGTGGATGACGGTATCCTGCTGATCGGCGACGCCGCGGGGCTGGCCTATACCCAGAGTGGCGAGGGCATTCGCCCGGCCATCGAATCCGCCCTGATGGCCGCCGAAACCATCCGCCGCGCTCCGGATATGAGTGCCCAGAGCCTCCAGCGCTATGGCGATGCCATCGCCGACCGCTTTGGTCGCCGTGCCATGCCGGATAATGGTGGCTGGCAGTTACCGGGGTGGGTAAAGACCTCCGTCGCCAGTGGGCTAATGCGGTCCCATTGGTTTACGCGGAAGGTGGTGACTGAGAAGTGGTTCCTGCATCAGGATGTGCCGGTTTTTAAGGCGGCGGTTTAGCAATAGCTTTGGAATTGCCGCCTCCCCCTCTCCCCTCTCCCGCAAGGGGCGAGGGGAGCTTATGGACCGAACTCGAGTTAATCTCCTCCCTCGCGAAAGGGTCTGGAAAGAGAGCTTAGGTCGAGAACTCAAGTTAATCCCCTCTCCCCTTGCGGGAGAGGGTTAGGGAGAGGGGTAAATAATAAAGAGGCCCCGCGGGGCCTCTTCTCCTTTCAGGCTATAGCAGCCACCCAATCACTCCACCGCAACTTCACTCACGTTGATCGTATAGAGCGTAGTCGTGCCGCTGACTTCGTTGCCGACCGCCAACAAAGGCTGACCCGTGGGGCTGTTGTCCGAAGGAATGAATACCAGTCCTTCCGGCCCCAGGTCTCCTGCCATGCCAGCCTCGAGATCCGTTTGCGAAACAGAGAAATCACGGTTGTTCAGGTACTGTACAAACTTCGGAGATTGCGGGTCCGTGATGTCGTACACCACGATGCCGCCAACGCGCTCCAGGCCGATAAACGCAAAGGTCTGGTCATTGATTTTGCCCAGTGCCAGCCCTTCAGGTTCAGGCCCCTTGTCGTCGGAGCGATTGTCGAAGCTGTTCTCGTCGTTATTGCCGTTGAAAAACTCCGGTAGCTGTTCCGCCGTAATGGTTTCGAAGTCGCTGCCGCTGTCGTAAACCAGGGTGCCATCCTCCGCCCAGATGGAGAACGAGCGCGTACCGTAGGCATAAAGCGTATCGAACTCGCAGTTGGCAAGCGCGTCATCCTTGTAGTTTCCGGCGCCGGCGGAATAGGGGTCACAGTTGTTGCTGATGCCCATGGTCCAGCTCGTATTGAGCCGGCCCAGTTGGTGGTCCTCCTGGAGATCCGGCAGCTCATCGAAGGCGCCCGCTGCCAACGTCAGATCCTTGATCCGGACCTCTTCGCTGAATCCGCCGTAGTCGCGCGAATCCCCCTCATTGGCCGTCACGTAATAGGCAGCCCCGCCTACGCTATAACTGGCGATCGAGTCAGGCTGATACATGCCCAGAACCGGCCAGTTGGCGATACGGATGGCCCCATCGTCATCGATCTCGTTGAGATCCCGGTTGCTGGGGTCGAGCTCGTTGCCCGTCACGCTGTGGTCCTTGTATCCGAGCGGGAGAACCGCACTTATAGATTGGGTCGCAAGGTCAACCTCCGCAACCGCGTTGTTCTCCTGCAAGGTCACCCAGGCTTTCGCGCCGTTGGGCGCTACTGCGATGTACTCAGGCTCAAAGTCCTGTGAAGCCGATGCGCCAGGGCCAAAAATACGGATACCTTGTTCACGAAGTTCGGCTTCCTTCCCGTCATAAGCCCGGAAATCAGCGGTAGCCACCGTGGCAGAAGCAACCCCATTGGTCAGGTCGATAATACTGACAGAGCCCTCGGGATCGTTGGCGTAGTCATCGCTCGGCTCGCCCTCGTTGGCTACAAGGATCTTCGACCCGTCAGGCGTGAAGGTGAGCATGTCCGGCAAAGCGCCAACAGTGACTTCTCCTACCTTATTCAGGTCTGTCGTGTTGTAGAAAACGACTTTGCCCGGATCCTGTTTCACGACAGCCTCGATAGCGACAGCAACCAGCCCCTCATGGACCGCTACGCTATTGGCACTGGCCCCCTCAGCGGAGGCGTCGATGGTATCGAGCAATGAGGGCATTGCGGGATCGTTGGCATCCAGTACGTCTACGGTGACGTCTGCGGAGTTCACGACGAACAGGCGTTTATTGGCCGCATCGTATGCAACGATCTCTGCAGCTCCCCCATCGAAGATTCCGGTATTGTAGGTACCCGCTACTTCCAGTTCGAGGGAAACCTGCGTGACCTGGTCATCATTGCCATTGGAGGGCTCATCATCGTCATCGTCGTCGCTACAGGCTGTCAGGCCCAAAGTAGCCGCGAGGATTGCGCAAGCCAGCAGGTTCTTTTTTGTGATCCATTCATTCGTCATCGTAAACGCCTCGTCCGGGAAGTGAGCAAGCAAACGAAAATCCCACCCGACGCTATGCGCGACACATGACAATTGCATGACTGGTGCAAGTCAGGACGATGACGTTTCCGTGACAGGACCCCGCGGATCTATACGGGAAGACGAGGGAAAGCAAAAACAAAAACCCCCGCGAGGTGCGGGGGTCGAACAGACGGCCTCATTATTCAGGCAGCTGGGTTACTCGCCCAGATAGGAGCGATACATCCAGACTGTCTTCTCTTGCTGGGAGATGTAATCGCTCATCAGGGCGACAGTGCCCTCATCATCCGCTTCGCCGGCAGTATTGAGGATATCGCGCTGCTTGCGGATCAGCTTGGCAAAGCTTTCCACAATAAAGCCAACCGCCTGCTTGCCATCACTGACGTCCTTGCGCTCTTCAACATCTGAACGCTCGATGTAGGTGCTATAGGCGTGTGCCGGACGATGGCCCAGGGTCAGGATGCGCTCGGCCACTTCGTCGATCTTCAGTAGCAGGTCGTCGTACAGCTCCTCGAACTTGGCGTGCAGTTCGAAGAAGTTGTCGCCCTTGATGTTCCAGTGGTAGCCACGAACGTTCATATAGAAGATCTGGTAGTTGGACAGCAGATCGTTCAGGTCGTTGGCGAGCTGTTCCGTTTTTCCCGTATCAAGACCAAGCAGATTCGTACTCATCAGGTAGCTCCTTCTAGTCAGTTTGGATTTGAGCTTGCTTACAGCTTATTACGTCGCAGCCGGATAAAAAGTTTATTGACCGTATTATTTCAATAGGGTCGCGCTATGCCTTTTCAAGCTATATAACTGAAATTTCACATTTCAGCTGATACAGGACCTTGATCGAGATCAAGGCCAATTGATAGTCGCCTGCTATTAAAACAAGAAATTCAATTTACTTACCAATGATTCTCAGTTTCGTTTTAATTGAGCACAGGACGTTGTTCATAGCGGAGTTGATCATGAGTGTACTCAAGCTGTTTTTCCATAACCACGGAGCGGAGGGCGATCACTCGCTGACCAAGACGATCACCTTCGCGTGTACTCACTTCACTGTCGCCTTCACCGTGGCCTATCTGCTGACGGGCGACATCATCATCGGCAGCCTGATCGCCATGGTCGAGCCAGCGATCAATACGGTGGCCTACTTCTTTCACGAGAAGCTGTGGAATCGTCGGACTCAAGGTCGTCGCACCCCCGGGGACCATAACCAAGGTAGCTCCGTGGAGCAGACGCCGAAGGTCACTGCGGCATAATCTGGCCGACCATTCCTGAGCACTTTCTCCGAAATTTTCCCCTGCTGCCCGCCTTCGAGCGGGCTTTTTTATATCTCGCTGCAAAGGCCTACGGCCCCACCTACCTGTGAGAACGCTCGCCGGCGTTCACCGCAAACGTCCCGATCAACGACAGGTTTATTGACTCGTTAATTAATTCTAATGATAATCGTTTGCATTCGTATTATTTATAACGGAGTAAGCCATGTTGTGCCGAGGGAATCGCCTGCACCATCCGGCGGCGGGGAGTGCCTTGTTATGCCTGTTGTTCACCGGGTCCCCCGTTCTTGCCGCCGAAGCGTCGGCGCCAATGGTCGCGGACAGCAGCCTCTACCTGGACGAACTGGTCGTGACCGGTACCCGCACACCACGCAAGGTGAGCGACACGCCGGTGCGCACGGAGGTTGTTTCCGAAGAGGAGATCCGCAATACGCACGCCCATACCATCAAGGAAGCGTTGGACTACGCGCCCGGCGTGCTCTTGCGGCAGATCCATGGTAAGGCAGGCTATGAAGTCTGGATGCAGGGCTTCAATGCGGACCGCGTCAGCATCCTGATCGACGGCCTGCCCCTGACTGCGACCACCGGTTCCTCAGTCGACGTCACTCAAATCGACACCCTGGACATCGAACGCATCGAGATCGTTAAAGGCGCTGTTTCCGCCCAATACGGCAGTTCGGCCATGGGCGGTGTGGTGAACATCATCACCCGGCCGATCGACGAGGGGGTTTCTGGCAAGGTGATCCTCGATGGCGGTACTTATGGGGACCAGAACCCCAGCGGAGAGGAATGGGACTTCGCCCGCCGCAATGGGCAGGCCACCATCGATCTGGGCGGCGAACAGTTGCGCTACCGGATGTCGGTTTCCCGGCAGGAAACCGATGGTATCGATCCCGAACCGGACACCTGGGAGCAGCCCGGCGATGCCGTGGAGCGAACCTACGTCGCCAACCGGCTGGAATGGCTGCCCGCCGAAGGTCATCGCATTTACGGCCAGGTAAGCTACTTTCGCGAAGATGCCCGCTCGCGCTATCTACTCATAAGCCCAGGAAATGCCCCGGACAACGCTGCCAAGGACGAGCTCGCCGAACGCTGGCGCGGAGCCCTTGTCGGCCAGCATACCCCCTTGAGCGGTCCCGAGTGGCACTGGAGCCTGCTGCATGAAAATCTCGAGGACGACACCAACAAGTACACGGCCGACGCGAGCTTCGACAATCGGGACGCGACCCATACCCGCTCCCAAGCGTCTGGCTGGACGCAATTCGAACCGCTGGACAATCATCAGTTGCAGTTGGGTACGGATCTTCGCCACACCAGCCTCGAACAATACAAGGACGGCGTATCTGAACTGATTGACGAGGGCGAATTCACGCAGAACAGCAAGGAACTCTGGCTGCAGGATACCTGGTTTGCCGGCCCCCGATGGGAATGGGTTCCTGGCCTGCGCTTCCAGCATGATTCCGATTTCGGCGATCACTTCGCACCCAAGCTCAATGCCCGCTATGACCTCTTCGAAAGCGACAACGTCAACATGTACCTGCGGGGCGGCTGGGGTGTCGGGTATCGCGTGCCCAACCTCAAGGAACGCTACTACCTGTTTGACCACAGCCAACTGGGCTACATCGTCAACGGCAATCCGGACCTGGAACCGGAAGAATCCGACAGTTACCAGCTCGGTTGGGGTATGTCCTACCGGAACACCGCCTGGTTCGAGGTCAATGCCTACCTCAATAACATCGATCAACTGATCCAGACCGAGGTGGATTGGGATGCGACCGCGGAACGGGCCGATAGCGTGCAGGTATACCGCTACACCAACGTGGAACGTGCCCGGACCCAGGGTTTCGAGGTGACTGCGGGCTGGCAGTTCCACCCGGGCTGGAAGCTCTCTGCCGGTTACAGGTTACACCTACCTGGATGCCGAAGATCGCGACACCGGCGAGCCCCTCACCCGACGGCCCGAGCACCAAGGCACATTTTCGCTGGATGGCCTGACACCCTTACCGGGCCTGGCCTGGCTGATCCGTGTTCGCAGCCAGAGCGACGAGCTCGTCGACGTCCAGAACGATCTGGAATCCCCCGGTTTCACGACGATCGACCTGAAGCTGAACCAGGACCTCGGCGACAGCCTGCGTCTGTTCGGCGGGGTCAACAACCTCACGGATAAACAACGCAACTTCGATAACGCCAGCGATTTCGGCCCAGTCTCCGGACGCTACATCTACGCCGGCGTGACCCTGGGCTTCGGCAAACCGCTGTGACGCCAGACAGTTTCCAACCGACCACGTGCAACAACAAGACAACCTTCACTCATAAAGGAAAGACATCATGATCCACTCACGTTCCATTCTTTCGCTGGCGGCTACGGCCCTTCTGCTCGCAGGTTGTGGCGGAGGCAGCAGCAGTAATGACATCTCCGACGACGGCGGCAATTCGGGCGGCGATGACCAGCAGGCCGGCGTGACCACCCGGCAGCTCGATGCCAGCGATGCTTCCACACCCGTTTACCTGAATCTCGACACCGGCGAAACGGTGGCGCTGACGCCCCAGGAAGCTGCGGCATCAACGGATTGGCACTTGGCGTTTCTACGCATGGGCATCCAGTTGAACAGTGGCGCGTCGGGCCTCGGGCATGTGGTTGGCGCTGTCGGCGCGGAGCAGGCGGATTTCTATGACGACGAGGGTAACCCAAACACCAGTGTCTTCCTGAATGCGACGGCTGACAGTGAGCTGGAACATCTGCTGGCCGAGATGACCCAACCCTCAAACTGGACCGACGAAGCGGTGACCAGTCAATTCGCCGACGACTGGTACGTCTATGATTTCGCCACCCATACCGTCTCCGCGAATAGCAATAATGGCTGGCTGGTGCGCTCAGGTGAGGGTGATAGCTATGCACGAATGCAGGTTACGGCCTTCGATATGGACACTTACACGATTGAGTTCGACGTCCAGCCAGCAGCCCAGTCAACGTTCACGACATCGGCCACCTTTACGGGCACGCTCCCGAGTGGCTCCGGCGAACTCTGTTTTGACTTTGATGCAAATGCAATGGCGGACTGCAGCACAACAGCGTGGGACCTCAAGCTGGGCTACGGTGCCCGAACCCTTTACCTGCGCAGCAACAGCGGCCCATCCGGTAACGGTGATGGCGGCGTCTTCGGAGCCTTCGAATGGGCTGAACTCGACACCTACACCAGTGCAACCCTCACGCCTGCCGGGGAGTCAATCGCACGGTTATACAATGCGGACGCAACTGGAGGCATCTTCGTGGACAGTTCCTGGTATGCCTACAACCTGCAGGGCACACACAAACTCTGGCCCAACTACCGCGTCTACCTGATCGACACCGACAGCACCGACGATACCTCACCCATCTACGGCCTTCAGGTCATTGGCTACTACAACGACGCGGGAACCAGCGGCTACCCGCGAATTCGCTGGAAAACCGTCGAACTGACCCCGGCAAACTGATCGCGGAGACTGAGAACATGCAAATCGAAGCAACGATGCCGGACCCCCTGGCCGAACGCTGGGCTGCACTCCGGGCCGACAATCCAGGTCTACGCATCCGGCAGGCTGCCAGCGAACTGAACGTTAGCGAACTGGAACTCCTGCTATGCCGGGAGCCCGGTGAGGTCCAGCCGCTCAAGCCTGAATTCCCGGCAATGCTGGAAACGATGAAAACGGTGGGCGAAGTGATGATCCTCGCCCGCAATGAGTCGGTGGTACATGAGGTCACCGGCGTCTTCGCAGAATTCCGCACCTCCAGTTCCGGCGCGATGGGATTGGCCGTCGGCCAGATTGACGTCCGGGTGTTCTTCCGCAACTGGGCGCACGGTTTCCGGGTAATGGAACAGGTACGCTCGGGTAACCGGGAAAGCCTGCAGTTCTTCGACGCCCATGGCCAGGGGGTGCAGAAGATCTACCGAACGGACAGGACCGACACCGCGGGCTGGCAGGCGCTGCTGACCCGATTCCTGGAAGCAACCCCCGTGACCCCGTCCCTCGAACCCCCAAGACCTCCCCTGAACCGGGTGGACCGCGAATCGGTGGATGCCGAAGCCCTGCGGCGGGACTGGTTGGCCCTGAAGGATACCCACCACTTCAACGCCATGCTCAAGCGACATAATACGGACCGCCTCACTGCGTTGGAATTGATCGGTACCGACCAGGCCTTGCGCCTGGACACGCCGGACGCAGACGCTGCGGACGAGAGCGGGTATTCTGTGCTCGAACGGCTGCTGCGCCAGGTCAGCGCCAGCCAGTGTCCGATTATGGTGTTCGTCGGCAATCCGGGTATCGTGCAGATTTTCACCGGTCCGGTTTCCAGGATCGTGCCCACCGGCCCCTGGGTCAATGTGCTCGACCCGGGATTCAACCTCCACGCCAACGTCCGTTCGATCAGCCAATGGTGGCGCGTGCGCCGTCCGACGACCGATGGCGTGGTAACCTCCGTGGAAGGCTACGACGCCGAAGGTGAGCTGGTGCTGACGCTGTTTGGCGAGCGCAAACCCGGCCAGCGGGAAGACGAGCGATGGCAACAGGAAGTTCAGACACTGGAGAGCACGTTAGTATGCAATTGAGGAAGATCATCGGCCTGGCCGCGATACTCATACTGGGGTGGGCGGGTGCCAAAGCGGCCGCCGAACCCCGCATCGTAAGTGCCGACGGCGCCATTACGGAAACCATTGTTGCGCTGCACGCTACCGACCTTCTGGTCGGTGTGGACACCACCAGCCAGTATCCACCGCAGGTCATCGCCGGGTTGCCCAAAATCGGCTACCTGCGGGCCCTACCGTTGGAAGGCGTACTCTCGCTCAAGCCCACCCGGCTGATCACCACGGAGGAAGCCGGTCCGGATGTAACGCTGGACGGCCTCGGCGAGGCCGGGGTCGACGTAGTCGAGCTGCCCGTTGCCTGGGATGTTGATGCCGCTCTGGAGCGCATTCGCCGCGTGGGTGACTTGGTCGACCAGCAGGACCAGGCCAATGAGCTGGCGAACCGGATGGCGGCGGCTATCGACAAGGTCCAGACGTCTATGGCCAATAAGACGGACGCACGTGTACTGGTCCTGCTTGCGGCCGGCGACCATGGCGTTATGCTTGCGGGCAAGGAAACTGCCGCGGACGCGCTGCTCGAGACCCTGGGTCTGCGCAACGCACTGGATGACGTGAGCGGTTACAAACCCGCCAGCCGTGAAGCCTTGTTGGTTGCCGATCCGGATGCCATTGTCATCGCGGAGGCGCGGCCCGGCCAGTTCCAGCCTGCGGACTGGCCTGCCCTGATCCATCTCAAGGCCTGGGAGGACGGCCATCGGGTCACCGCCAACGCGATGCTTCTGCTAGGCTTTGGTCCGCGCCTGCCCGAGGCCATGCAGACCATCGCTGCTATCGTGCCCGAATCCACTGCGGCAAACGATACGGCCCATGCACACTGAGGACGTCCGGCGAATGCCGACACCGGTCAGCTATGCGGTGTTGCTGGCCATCCTGCTGGTCGCTGCTGTGTTGGCCCTCTCCAGCGGCGCCTACCCCGTAGCCATCGAAGACCTGCTGAAGATGATGGCCGGCATCACGCCGAATGACCCAACGGCGGAGCTGGTGCTGTGGGATATTCGCATGCCCCGGCTGCTGTTGGGACTACTGACGGGCGCCGTTTTGGCGGTGTCCGGCGCGCTGCTGCAGGGTCTGTTCCGTAACCCCCTGGCCGATCCCGGTTTGATCGGTGTTTCCAGCGGAGCCGCATTGGCTGCCGTTGCGGTCATTGTATTGGGCGGCAGTGGTTTGGCGAGTTGGACGGCGTTGGCCGGTCGCTGGTCCCTGCCCCTGGCGGCGTTTATCGGCGGCAGCGTCACCACGTTGCTGGCCTGGCGCATCGCCAGCCGTCAGGGCCAGACCAGCGTCGCGCTGTTGCTGCTGGCCGGTATCGCCATCAACGCCATTGCCGGCGCCGGGACGGGCCTGCTCACCTTCTATGCGGATGACAACGCCCTGCGCTCCCTGACCTTTTGGACCATGGGCAGCCTGGCCCATGCCCGGTGGGAAGACCTCTGGCTGGCGGGTCCCTGGATGCTCATCACGCTGATCATCGCGCCGCTACTGGCCCGCCCGCTTGATGCTTTCTTGTTGGGAGAGCCAGTGGCCGGTCATATGGGGTATTCGACCGCCTGGGTGAAGCGCGGCGCTATTGCCCTGGCGGCCCTGGGCGTCGGCGCGGCAGTCGCGGTGACAGGGCTGATAGGCTTTGTCGGGTTAGTGATTCCTCACTTGCTCCGACAGATCTTCGGTGCCGGACATCGCCTGTTGCTGCCGGCTTGCGCCCTGGGCGGTGGCGCCTTGCTGGTGCTGGCCGACTGCCTGGCGCGTGTCGTGGTTGCTCCGGCGGAATTACCCATCGGCCTGATGATGGCGCTGTTGGGTGGCCCTTTCTTCCTGATGCTGTTGATGCGTAATCGATTTGCCTGAGTGACTCATGAACGATCTGTCTTCACAACCTGGCGCCATGACCTCGGAACCCATGCTCAAGGTCGATCAGCTTAACATTCGCCTCTCGGGCCGCCCGATCCTTGCCGACGTTAACCTACGCCTGCATCCGGGCGAACTGGTGGCCCTGCTCGGCCCCAACGGTGCGGGTAAATCCACGTTGGTGCGAACGTTGGCCGGCGAGCTGCATGCGCCTGCCAATAGCATCCACTTTGCCGACCAGCCACTCGGCCAGTGGCGCCGGTCCACCATCGCCCGACATCGGGCCGTGATGCCGCAAAAGGTCGACCTGCAGTTCCCCATGACGGTCGAAGAAGTCATCGCGCTGGGCCGTCCGCGGGAAAAACCGGAGCAGCGCGGGCGGGTGATCGATGCATTGCTTGAACGACTGGATATCGAGCACCTGAAGACGCGGCTGGTGCCGACGCTATCCGGCGGCGAGCAGCAACGTGTCCAATTGGCGCGGGTGCTGGCGCAGGTCTGGGATCAGCCCGATCCTCGCCTGCTCCTGCTTGATGAATGCACATCCGCCCTGGATCCGGCGCACCAGCAAGTGGTATTCGGCCAATTGCGGCAGCTGGCATCGGCAGGCTATGGCTTACTGGTCGCTGTGCACGACCTCAACCTGGCGGCGCAGTATGCCGACCGGCTGGTCCTGATGAAGGGCGGCCGGATTGTCGCGGATGACTCCCCCACCAGCGTGCTGACACCGGATATCCTGAAAGCGGTCTACGGCCTATCAGCCCGGGTGACGATGCTACCGGAAGGCTATCCGTTGGTAATCCCGACAAGCGCCGACCAGTGTCCCTGATACCCGGGATTACGCGCCGGGACCGCACTCAAGGCACCGATCGACCAGTTCCGGACCAATATTGAGTTTGCGGTTGAGGTCCCGCAGGGCTGAGCGCACACCTTCCTCGATGACGGGATGGTAGAACGGCATGTCCAGCATTTCACTCACCGTCATGTGCTTCTGTGCTGCCCAGGCCAGCAGGTGACCGATGTGCTCCGCTGCCGGGCCGAATATCTCGGCGCCGAGGAACAGGCCACTGCCATGCTCACCGTAAACCTTCAAGATCCCACGGTCCTTACCGATCACTCGGCTCCGGCCCTGATCTTCGAAAGACAGCTCACCCGTGGCATAGCTGTCGCGACAGCGTTCCTGCACCTGATCAAGTGTCAGCCCGACGGTAGCAATCTGCGGGTCGGTGAAAACGATCGACAGAGGTACCCGGCGCAGACCGGCACGCATATCCGGATAGCGCCCGGCGTTATCCCCGGCTATGCGACCCTCATCGGTGGCTTCATGCAGCACGGGGGCCTCGTTATCGGCATCTCCGGCAATGAAGATATGGCTCTTGCTGCAACGCAAGGTGTAGTGATCGAAAATGGGCACGCCTCGATCGTCCAGCTCGAGTCCGGTATTTTGCAGGTCCAGGCGATCCACATTGGGGCGTCGTCCAGTGGCCGCCAGCAGATAATCAAACTCCTCGCTCACTTCGCCCTTCATTTCGTCCTCGAACGTCACACGGACACCCTTCGCTGTGCGTTCGACAGCACTGACGTTGGCCGACGGATCCAACGGAAACTCCCGGTTGAACGTCTCCTGCGCATAGTCGCGAAGGGCTTCGTCGCGGATCGCGCCGATGCTGCCGCTGACCCCGAACATGCGAATGCGCACGCCCAGGCGGCTCAGGGCCTGACCAAGCTCGAGACCAATGATGCCGGGACCGAATACCGCCACTGACTCGGGCAGGTCCTCGAGTTCGAACACCGTATCGTTGACCAGAAGCCGATCACCGGCGGCCTGCAGGAATTCGGGAATATTCGACCGCGAGCCGGTGGCGATCACGAAGCTGCGAGCCTCGATTTCGACCTGGCCGCCCACCACCAGTCGGTGGTCGTCGATGAAACGCGCCATGCCCTTCAGGCGATGTTCTGGGGGAAAACTCTCTACGGTTTCAAGCACACCACCGACGAATAGGTCCCGCTCGCGGCGCACGCGCTCCATAACGGCCTTGCCGTCAATCTTCACACCTTCGGCATGGATACCGAACAGGTCCGCGCCAGTCACGTTATGTGCGGCTTCTGCGGCGGCAATCAGCAACTTGCTCGGCATGCAGCCCACCCGGGCACAGGTGGTGCCATACTGATCGCCCTCGATGACCACCAGGTTTTCGGTGTGCTTGCGGGCGGCCTTGTAGGCCACCATGCCCGCCGTACCGGTGCCGATTACAGCGACATCGACTTTGCGTTTTTCCATGCTGACGTTCTCCATCTATCCGATGCGGTTAGCTTTCGATCATTGTCACGTGAAAGATTATGCCTTCCTTTTCGTCCTTGCACTTGATGGGACGCAAGCCTCGCCGACCTACTTAACGATGCAACCTCCTGCGCGCGGCAACTACTCCCAATCCATGAAGCCATAAAAGATGCACAGTAAATTACTTGCACCAAACCAGGGCAAAAACTGTAGCTTGACTCGATATCGCCTTTTCCCGATGCTGGCTCTTTTCAACCCCGCCCAAGGCTCCCCTCATGCTCCAGTACTGGCCCGAATTCCTGACCGTTGCCCTTGTCCATTTCCTCGCCGTAGCCAGCCCAGGGCCGGACTTTGCCGTGGTGCTGCGCCAAGCCATCACCCAGAGCCGGCGCAATGCGATGCTGACTTCCGTTGGGGTGGGGCTGGGCATTCTGGTACATGTCACCTACTCGCTGCTCGGTATCGGCCTGTTGATCCAGCAATCGGTCATGCTGTTCAACGTTCTCAAAGTGGTGGGCGCCCTCTACCTGACCTGGATCGCAATCCAGTGCCTGCGCGCCAAACCGGGCGGCATTCAGGTGGCCGCCAGCAACGGCCCCGCGCAAACGCCCGGCAAGGCCTTCAGGCTCGGCTTTTTGACCAACACCCTCAACCCCAAGGCGACGCTCTTCTTCGTGTCACTCTTCTCCGTCGTTATCAGCCCCGGTACGCCGGTGGACGTGCAGGTGTTCTATGGTGTCTACATGGCCGTTGCCACCGGCGGATGGTTCGCGATGGTGGCGCTCTTCTTCACCCTGCCGCAGGTGCGGCGAGCGTTTGCCCGTTTCGGCCACTGGCTGGACCGACTGATGGGCGGCGTACTGATTGCTCTCGCCGGACGCCTGATGCTCTCTGCTGCTGGCACGGAAACTGCTGATTAGAGGTACCGGAGCAAAACCGGAGTTTGCTTGCCGGTTCCTGGCGACGCCCTGTTTGGCTCGATGAGCTACGCTAAAATCTAGTACTGATCGCCGGGAACGTCGATGCCAACGGAGTGGCGCAATACGGCATTATTGTGCTCTCTATACGCGCAATGGCCATTCGCAATCATTCGACCGGCCGGAATCCCTCCTAAGGCCGGCGGTTCTGATCAAGTCAGTAGTAGAGGCTGTCGATCGATGCTCGGATTCTTCAGGAATGCGCTTCACAGCCGCCTCGCGCGGCCCATCTTTATCGCCCTTGTCATGGCCGCTGTTGCCCAGGTAGCGCTGGTTGCCGGCATCACCCAATGGAGTGTCAGCAGCCTGGATGGAGCCATCACCGATGAGCTGTCCCAGACCCAGCGTGTGGTGAGCAACCGCCTGGACGACAATCGCGCCAGTATCGATACCGTGGTGGCGGATATGGCGTCAAACGTCCAGACCGAATTGGGGCAAACCCTGACCGATGCACTGAAATCAGAGCAGACTCGAGTGGTGGAGCGTTTCGAGGACACCCTGGTGCAGTCCAGCGAAACCGTGGCACAGATCCTCGCCCAGATTGCCGCGCCCTCTATCTGGGATAACGACATTCCCACCTTGACCCGATTCGTTGAGATGGTCCACGAAAATCCTAACGTGATCTTCGCCATCTACCTTGACCGCGAGGGCAACCCGCTGACCCGTTATGTGGACCGCACCGATCCCGACGTGCAGCGGCTTATCGACGCCAGCCCGATCCGCAGTTCGGTGCGCAGCGTCCTGGATGCCGCGCCGAACGACGAAGGGACTCGGGTGATCACCGCGCCAGTCACTTCCCAGGATGTGGAGATCGGCAAGCTGGTGATGGGCGTGAGCAACGCCGCTATCAACGAGGAAACCCAGGCCCTGACCGACCGCTTTGCCGCATTGACCCAATCCGCGACCGGCGCGACGGAAGAAGCGATCCGCTCGGCCTCGTCGGAAATGAGCCAACCGCTGGAAGCGGCCCTAGAAACGGTCAGCGCCGAGTTTGCCCAGGCTACCGAACGCCTGCGCAACACGACTCATGAAGAGTCCCTGGTCCTGATCAATACCATATTGGCGGTGCTTATCGTCAGCGCGCTGGTGCTGATCCTGGTGATTGGTCTGCTCATCGGCGCCCGGGTGATTCGACGCCTCAACCTGCTCAAAGAGGCCGCCGCCAATGTCGCCGATGGCGAAGGTGACCTCACGCGCCGGGTACCGGAACAGGGCAAGGATGAGATGACGGATATGGCCCGTGCCCTGAACCGCTTTATCGGGCGTACGCAGGACACCATCCGTGAAGTGAATGGTGCGGTGGCCGAAACCCGCTCCCGGGTCACGGAGCTGAACACGGCGGCGTCCAATGCGGACAGCTCCTCTTCCAGTCAGCGCGCGGAGCTGGAACAACTGACTTCCGCGATGCAGGAAATGGGCGCCTCGATCCAGCAGGTGGCGGAAAGCATCCAGCTTTCGAATAGTCACGTGGATACCATCAAGGGTGACATGAGCCGTAACCGCGAGATCACCCAGCAGGTGAACGCCCAGCTCAATGCCCTGCTGGAGAAAGTGGCCGACACGTCTGAAGTCATCCATAACCTGGATAGCAAGAGTCAGGAGATCGGCACCGTGCTGGACGTGATCGCCGGCATCGCCGAACAGACCAACCTGCTGGCGCTCAATGCCGCGATCGAGGCAGCCCGCGCCGGCGAGAGTGGCCGCGGGTTCGCGGTTGTCGCCGACGAAGTCCGCAGCCTGGCCAGCCGGACCCAGGAATCCACCGAAGTAATCCGTAATAACATCGAGGCGCTGCAAAAAGGCAGTAAGAGCGCGGTCACGGCCATCCAGAGCGCCTCGACCCTGGCTCAGGAAGGCCAGCAGCGCTTTGCCGAATCCGATGCGCTCATGGGCAACATCGATACCGCTACCGGTCAGCTATTCGATATGAGCACGGAAGTCGCGTCGATGGCCGAAGAGCAGAGCTCCGTGTCCGACGAAGTGAACCGCAATGCGGTGAATATCAGCGAGGCCGCCGAGCATGCCAGCGCGGCAGTCGGTCAGGCGTCGGATGTGGCTCGGTCGTTGGATAGTGCGATGCAGCGATTGGCGGAGACGGTGGGGCGGTTTAGGGTTTAGGCCGGAGCTGCACCCAAAATGTAGCGGACGCTTTAGAGGGTGTTGCAAAAACTTGCGGCTTTAAGCCTCTCTCCCCTCGCGGGAGAGAGGTTTGGAGAGAGGGGGACGAGGCAAAGCCTCGCTAGAAGTCGGCTTTGGCAACGATGAGCACCTGACGGCGCTACCCCCTCTCCCCGGCCCTCTCCCGCGAGGGGAGAGGGAGTTTATGCCGTAATTTCGAGATACGGCTACTTTTGCAAGACCCTCTTTAGCTTCCGAGCAGGCCGCAGAGGCCTGCCCCTTTCCGGGACGCACCGGGCGCCTTTGGCGCCTCAGAAGCTGAAGCGTCTGCTACATCACATCGGGAACAACACACCACATCTCGTATCCGCCGTAATGACTAAGGATTCCGCCCCGTCGCCGCCAGTGAGCGCAACAACACCGCCGTCTGTTTCCACCCCAGGCACGGATCGGTGATCGACTGGCCGTAGACCAGCTCATCGCCATCGTTCTGGCGCCCTTCTTCCAGGAAGCTCTCCAGCATGATCGCGCGGATATCCGCGTTGCCCGCACATCGCTGGGCCATCACATGGTGAGCAATATCCAATTGGCGCTCAGCCTGTTTGCAGGCATTGTCGTGGCTGCAATCCACCATGACCGCAGCGTTCATGCCCGCGTAGCGTAGAGCGTTGGTGGCCTCGGCAATACTCTTGGGATCGTAATTGGTGATACCACGGCCGCCGCGAAGGACCAGGTGCACGTCCGCATTGCCTGGCGTACAGATCATCGCGGGCGAGCCTTCGGCATCGGTACCCAGACGATGGTGACCGTGGGCAGCGGATTTCATGGCGTTGATGGCCATGCCGACGCTGCCGTCAGTGCTGTTCTTGAAGCCGACCGGCATGTCCAGGCCGCTGGCCATTTCCCGGTGGACCTGTGATTCGGTGGTGCGGGCGCCGATGGCGGTCCAGCTCACCAAGTCATCCAGGTAGCTGAAGGCGACCGGGTTAAGCGCTTCGGTGGCGATCGGCAGGCCCAGCTTCGCCAGGTTCAACATCAGCCGGCGGGAACGGACCAGTCCCTGGGCCAGATCACCTTCGCCGGTGCGCTCCGGATCATAGAGCAGTCCTTTCCAGCCCACCGTGGTACGCGGCTTTTCCACGTAGGCACGCATGACCACAACACACTGGTCGCTGATCTCGTCTGCCAGCCGGGCCAGGCGTTCACCGTATTCCAGCGCCGCCACCTCGTCATGCACGGAACAGGGGCCGATCACCAGCAGCATACGCGGATCGGTGCCGTTCAGGACGCGGCGTACGGTTTCACGGTGTTGGGCAATCTGGCGGGCAAGGTCGGCGCTGATTGGAAGTTCCTGGCGCAGTTGCGTCGGGGTGGGCAGTTTGACGACGGTGCTGGCTGCGCTTTCCGAGACGACGGTCGATCGTTCGTCGGTGTTGATATCTGTTGCTGATGTCAGGTTCATGTTCATCATGAGTACTCCGGAAATGTGAAAACGTGATGGCGATAGTCAAAAATTCGAAAACAGGAAATCGAAGTGACCGCAGGGGCTGACGCTCAATAACGCCAGCCGCTGATAAATCGCCAACCGTTCAGGCCGGAGAGCCGGAGGCTGGATGGAAGCTTTTGTTGGTCCCGTTGAGCTTCGCTACTCATGGTTGTGTCCTTTCACTCTTTTCAGTACCGATTTTTTTATCTCAGAAAACGAAAAGCCCCGATGGCTGGCTGCCGATCGGGGCTTTTCAAGTCCGGTGGCAGCCTGGGTTTCCGCCGGGCCGCCTTCTGAATCTGGTGAAGGTGTCTACGCGTGGCCCGACCTCTGGCTAAAATAAAAGCCATAGGCAAACCACCAAGAAAACACAGACGCAACGCCGCGAACCAGCACGCTGGAAGCAGCTACAGAGTTAAATTGACAGGCGTCGTGTGAAATATTCATGCTCAGATCATAGCGCAGTCAGACTGCATTGCAACCACCGGAGACGAATGGATGTTCAGAAAAGGGCTCAAAAGCGGAGCGATCTCACATGGTTTGCTCACCCTGGCTTTTCTCCTGATGGCCCAGGTGGCGCTCGCCGCCAGCGAGGTTCGCACCTTTGCCCTGAGCCAGCGGCCGGCCCAGGATGTTGCCGCCCAGCTACAGCAGCTCTATCCGAACGATGAACTCAGGATTACAACCCAGGGCCAGCGCCTGACAGTGCGCGCCGAACCCCGGATACTGACCGAGGTCGAGGAACTGATCGGCACCATGGATGTGGCCCCGGCACAATTGCAGATCACGGTGCGCAGCGGCGGCAACGGGTCCGTCAATCGCCAGGGCGGCGGCGTATCGATCAACAATGGCACCGTCAGTATCCAGGGCGAAAGCAAGGTAACAACCACCCGACGCAACCAGTTGCAGACACTGGTGGTGCAGGACGGCCAGTCCGCGCATATCAAGTCCGGTCAGGTACGGGCCCTGCCCATTGCCATCCAGGGCGGACTGAACCCGGCAGCGATCGTGGAGCAGGTGGATATCAGCGGCGGCTTCGTGATCACGCCGCAGGTCATCTCCGACCAACAGGTGGAATTACAGATCATGGCTTTCGATAACGTACCCCAGGACAATATGCCCGCGGGTTACGAGACGGAGGCTGTGATGACGCTTCGCCGCGTGCAACCGGGCGAATGGGTCACGCTGGGCGCTACCGAGACCCGGAACGCCAGCAGCCAGTCCGGCATCACCTACGAGATCGGCAGCAACCGTCAGCGCTCACAGAGCTTCGACGTGAAGGTCGAGGTGATGTAGGGGACCTGGCTATCCCTGGCGACGATTGCCCAACAACGTGGTTTTGGCCTCGTTGATCTGGGCCGCCAGGAAGTCGTTGCCGCCACGATCCGGATGTACCTTCTGCATGAGCCTGCGATGGGCGGCAACGATCTCGTCACGGCTGGCCTGGGCACTGACACCCAGGATGTTGCGCGCCTCTTCCGGGCTCATCCGGCTCACACCGGAACCGGTGTGCTGCCGGTTACCATCCTGTGCACCGCTCCCGTCCTGCTGACGCTGTTGCCCCGGGCCCTGGCCTTTGTAGTCCCGGTAAAGCCGGTTGATCAGGGGTAGGTAGCGCAACAGCGCCGGTAGCTTCCGCAGTAGCGGTAACAAGGCCGCGCCTGCGGCCACGAGGATGTGGATGCGTCCGGTCAGCACGAGCAACAGGATCATTAGCAGGAATCCACCCGCCAGACCACGGAACAGATAGGCCTTCTTCTTGGGTTCGGGCAACTGCGACCAGGCACGCAAGGCGTAGAACAGCGCAATGGTGAGGCCAATTCCTAGGATCCAGTGCATGGATCGATCATCTCCAGCAACAACTTCAGTTCAGTAATAACATCAATGCAGTATGATGCCACGAGTAGACGCTGCAATACGTCTGCAGCGTGCGTTCGGCTTTGCTATGCTTGCCGGGCTTTCCCGGACCAGGATCGTTCATATGAGTCACAGTCTTCCCGCCGACGCTGCGATTGCCTTCCAGGGGCATCGAGGCGCCTACTCCCACCTGGCTTGCCAGAAGGTCTTTCCCGACCACGCCGTTCAACCCTGCACCAGCTTTATCGATGCCATGCGGGCGGTGGAAAACGGCATGGCGGCGCGGGCGATGATTCCCCTGGAGAACTCCACGGCGGGCCGGGTCGAGGAAATCTACCGGCTGATCCCGGAACTCAAATTGCACCTTGTCGGTGAACATTTCGAACCCGTGGACCATTGCCTGATGGCTCGGCCCGGCACGCGCATCGACGACCTGAAGACCGTGGCCTCGCATCCCCAGGCCCTGGCTCAATGCGCCCGACACATCGAATCCCTGGGACTTAACGCGGAAGCCATGCTGGATACCGCTGGCGCGGCCCTGGCGGTGAGTGAAGGCACCGATCCAACCCGCGGCGCCATCGCCTCGCGACTGGCGGCCGAACTCTACGGGCTGGAGATCCTCGACGACCAGTTCCAGGATGTGAAGGGTAACACCACCCGTTTCATCATCCTGTCTGGCACCGAGATCCTGCCGGAGTTCCGTGCTGACCAGGCTTATATCACCTCCATCGTATTCCGCGTGCGCAACATTCCCGCCGCGCTCTACAAGGCCCTGGGCGGCTTCGCCACCAACGGGGTCAACATGGTAAAGCTAGAAAGTTACATTTTGGGGAGCAGCCTGAGTGCCAGCCAGTTCCATGTGGATATCGAAGGCCATGTGGACCAGCGCCCCCTCCAACTGGCCTTGGAGGAACTTCAGTTCTTCGCCGAGGACCTGCGCATTTTGGGCACCTACGAGGCCCATCCGTTCCGTGCCAGCCGCCAGTTCAGGGACTGAATCGTGACGCTGGGCCAACTCTTCCTGCTATTCCTGGTTATCTTCGGCGCCTGGTACTGGTGGCGCGCCAAGGAGATCAAGGACCTGGTGCTGCAGGCCGCCAAGCAATACTGCAAGACCATGGACGTGCTGCTGCTCGACGACGCCATCTATCTGCGGGGGCTCTGGTTCAAGCGTGATTCCGAGGGCCGCGTGCGCGTATGGCGCCGGTTCCTGTTTGAATTCACCGCGACCGGTGAGGAGCGCTATACCGGCCGGGCCATTCTGCTGGGCAAACGTATCGAGCATATCCAGTTGGATGCGCACCGGATGCCGCCCTCAAATCTGCACTAGTGCCTGTCCACACGAATTTCCGCTTCCTGCCTCCCGTTCTAAGAGCAGTCAGGTCGCGGCACGTCGATCATCGGGCTACGTATTACCTGGCGCGCAAAATGTGATCAGCACACGCCGTGTGTTTCAGATGTCTCAAGCGTCCGTTCGGCCCATCGCAGCGTAGATCCAGAGAGAACGTCGGGCTCCCTTGCTCCACAGGCTGAGGATGCAGCATAGTTAGGGAACGCCGATCACCGCCGGTATTCTGGCCCGCCGCCTGCAACGGACGACGACAGGCCCGGATCACCGCCACCCGCCTGCCCGACGTGACACGACGACACAGGGAGCACGCATGAGCGACAAAGCACCGATCAAGGGTTCGGATCTGTTCATCAAGGCTTTGGAACAGGAAGGGGTCGAATACATTTTCGCCGTACCCGGCGAGGAAAACCTGGACCTACTCGAGTCCATCCGCAAATCGAGTATCACGCTGATCATCAATCGCCACGAGCAAGCCTCCGGCTTTATGGCGGCCACCTACGGCCGGCTGACCGGTAAGGTGGGCGTTTGCCTCTCGACGCTCGGCCCCGGAGCGACCAACCTGATGACGGCAGCAGCCTATGCCCAGCTCGGGGCCATGCCGATGCTGATGATCTCGGGCCAGAAGCCGATCAAGTCGTCGAAGCAGGGTCTGTTCCAGATCATCGATACCGTCGATCTCATGCGCCCGCTGACCAAGTACACCCGGCAAATCAACAACGCCAATACCATTCCGGCAAAACTGCGCGAAGCGATGCGGCTAGCCAGCGAGGAAAGACCGGGTGCCGTACATCTGGAACTACCGGAGGACATCGCCATCGAGATGGCGGACGCGGATACCCACATCTTCAAACCGAGCGACGCCCGTCGCCCCTCTGCCAGCACCAAAAGCCTCGAGCAGGCCTGCCAACTGATTCGTGAGGCCAAGCATCCGCTGATCATGATCGGCGCAGGGGCGAACCGTAAGCGCATCTCCAAGGCACTGATCCGTTTCGTCGAGTCCACCGGCATCCCCTTCTTTACCACGCAGATGGGCAAGGGCGTGGTGGATGAACGCCATCCCCGTTACCTGGGCAGCGCAGCGCTCTCCGATGGCGACTTTGTGCACTGTGCCATCGACCACGCGGACCTGGTGGTCAACGTTGGGCACGACGTGGTGGAAAAACCCCCGTTCTTCATGAAGCCTGGCGGCAAACAGGTCATTCACGTGAATTTCAGCCCGGCGGACGTCGACCCGGTGTATTTCCCGCAACTGGAAGTGGTGGGCGACATCGCCAATAGCGTGGAGTGGCTGGCCGATCACTGCGGAACTTGCGAAGTTCATGACTTCGACGAATTCTCGCGGGTCAAGAAAGCGGTCGAGAAGCACCTCACCGAGCGGGTCGATGATGATCGTTTTCCCATTATTCCACAGCGTATCGTCGGGGATGTGCGCTCGGTCATGCCGGAGAACGGGATCATCGCCCTGGATAACGGCATGTACAAGATCTGGTTCGCCCGCAACTACAAGGCCTACGACAACAACACCGTCCTCCTGGACAACGCCCTGGCCTCCATGGGCGCAGGTCTACCAAGCGCCATGGCCGCAGCCATGCTCTATCCGGACCAGAAGATCATGGCGATCTGTGGCGATGGCGGCTTCATGATGAATAGCCAGGAGCTGGAGACGGCCGTGCGCCTCAAGTTGAATCTGGTGGTCGTGATCATCAACGACAATGGCTACGGGATGATCAAGTGGAAACAGAACCTGGATGGTTTCGAGAGCTTCGGCCTGGACTATGGCAACCCGGATTTCGTGCGTTATGCGGAGTCCTATGGGGCGACCGGGCACGACGTGACCTCTGCTGCGAACCTTGCGCCGACCCTGGCCAGCGCCCTGGATGCTGGCGGCGTGCACCTGGTCCACGTGCCCGTGGATTACAGTGAGAACGAGCGTGTCTTCAACAGGGAGCTGCGGGATATAACCTGCAGTATATAAAGGCGAGCCACCGGCTGGCAGGCAACGCCTTCGGCAATCACCTACCCGTGGCCCGCTTAATCACGAGGGTCGATTTCCTATACTGACTGACGCAGCCTCGCGATTTCGCCGGGGCGGCGTCAGGAACCATCCAACAAAGACCGGAGCCATGGACATACAAACCGACCACCGTTATGCGATTAACCTGAACGTACGCGGCATCCAGCCATCCGCCACCCTCCGTATCAACGAACTGAGCAACCAGCTACGCCAGGAAGGCCAAGACATCATCAAGCTGGGCCTGGGCCAGTCCCCCTTCCCGGTTCCGGAGCGGGTCACCGAAGCCCTTCGGCAGCATGCCCACCAGAAGGATTACCTGCCGGTCAAAGGGCTCAAGGTGCTGCGCGAGTCCATTTCCGCGTATATGAATCGTACCCAGCGTACCCGCACGACCTGGGAAGACGTACTGATCGGTCCCGGCTCGAAGGAGCTGTTGTTCATCCTGCAACTGGCCTACTACGGCGACTTGCTGATCCCGCGCCCAAGCTGGGTGTCCTACGCGCCCCAGGCTCGCATCATCGGACGCTCGGTACACTGGCTACCGACCCATGCGGAGAACAACTGGCAGCTTACCGCCGAAGAACTGGACATCATTTGCCGCGACGACCCTACCCGTCCGCGCATCCTGATCCTGAACTACCCGTCCAATCCAACCGGCTGCACCTATACGGACGATCAACTGCTGGCCATCGCCAACGTGGCCCGCAAGTACAACCTGATCCTGCTGTCCGACGAGATCTACGGTGAAGTGCACTTCGAGGGCCAGCATAAGTCCATTGCCCGCTACTACCCGGAAGGAACGATCATCAGCACCGGCCTGAGCAAGTGGGCCGGCGCCGGGGGCTGGCGGCTGGGCTGCTTCATCTTCCCGCAAGAGCTGCGCCCACTGCAGGACGCCATGGCCATCATCGCCAGCGAGACCTTCACGGCGACCAGTGCGCCGATCCAGCATGCTGCGGTGACGGCCTTCGAAGGGGGCGAAGATATCGATGAGTATCTGCACCAGTCACGCCGCGTCCTCAAGGTGCTGGGCGAATACCTGCATCGTCGACTGGAAGCGATGAGCATCTGGAGCCAGCGCCCCCAGGGCGGTTTCTACCTGTTCCCGGATTTCTGCGATTACCAGGAAGCGCTCGCCAAACGCGACATCAAGACCAGCCCGGCCCTGTGCAGGGCGCTGCTGGAAGACACCGGCATCGCCATCCTGCCGGCAAGTGACTTCGGCTTCGTCCCAGACAAGCTCAGCGCCCGCCTGGCCTTCGTCG
Organism: Marinobacter nanhaiticus D15-8W; assembly: GCF_036511935.1. Taxonomy (NCBI): domain Bacteria; kingdom Pseudomonadati; phylum Pseudomonadota; class Gammaproteobacteria; order Pseudomonadales; family Marinobacteraceae; genus Marinobacter; species Marinobacter nanhaiticus. The sequence goes on from NZ_AP028878.1 coordinate 4,876,423, forward strand.
ACTTCGATGGCGGCGAAGCCATTGCCCTGGCCGCCAGCGACTTCGCCGATCGCCCGCTGGACGACGCCTTTATAGACCAGGCCGCTCCCCGCCTGAAACTCGCGATGGATAAACTGGAGAATTGGCTGAAAAGCCTCTAGCCCAGCCGACGGGCCCACGCGCTTGCGGGGCCCGCCTTTCCGCGTTGAGGATTGCCGGACAAACCGGCATGCTGTTCATTCGACCCCCCTCCACCATAACCTCCAAAGGATTGCCTGTGCCCCGAGCCACCGCCGCTGAAATTGCCGATTTTGCCGAGAAACTGGCCCGAGAGGCCGGCGAACTGATCGTACGCGAGCGCAACGAAAATACCCTGCGCACGGATTACAAGGACCAGACCGAACTGGTCACCCATGCGGACATCATGGCAGATGACTATATCGCCAAGGCCATCCGCGAGAGGTTCCCGGAGCATCGGCTACTGTCGGAGGAAGCGGCGCCGGACCGCAGCCAGGCGGAGGACCTGGATACGCCGCTGTGGATTATCGACCCTATCGACGGCACGGTGAATTACGCCTACGGCCATCCGCAAGTGGCGGTATCCATCGCGTACGCCGACCAGGGCCGGGTGCAGGTGGGTGTCGTGCATGCGCCATTTTCGGGGGAAACCTTTCGAGGGATACTCGGTAAGGGGGCCACGCTGAATGGCCAGCCCATTATGAACAGCGGCGCGGAAGACCTGCGCCAGTCGCTGTTCGCCACCGGGTTCCCCTATACCAAGGACAAGCTGGAACCGCTGATGCGGCGTCTCAACGCGATGATCCACACTTGCCGCGACTTACGCAGGATCGGCTCGGCCGCGCTGGATATCTGCTGGGTCGCCGCTGGCCGGCTGGACGCGTACTACGAGAGTGTCAGCCCCTGGGATTTTGCGGCGGCCCGGGTGATTGCCCTGGAAGCCGGCGCCCGTTGCGGGCATTTCAACCCAGTACCGGAAGGCTACCCGGAAGACCTTTGGGGTCAGGATATCCTGATCTGTGCGCCGGCCCTGTTCGACCGACTGCGCGAGTTACTCCATCGCGCCTGAGGCGCCACCTTCGCCGCGCACCGCGCGCTGGTCGGCGTAGATCGGACGGAGCAACTCCTCAAGCTCGCCGCTTTCCCGCATGGAGGTCAGTTCGCGATCGAACACCTGCAGCAACTCTTCACCCCGGCCGGTGGCACGGCTGAACAGCAGATGAAGCGCCTTGCTGTGCAGCGGTCGCGGGTGATGGGTAATCTCACGCCACTGGTTGCGAGGCAGTACCGCTCGCACCATACCGTAGCCAACCGCACGGTCCTGGGGGTAGAGATCGATACGGCCGTGCATCAGCAGTTTCAGATTGCCCCGATCCTCAGCAATACGCTTGACGCTGATCCTGCCGGACTGCTCGGCCATCTCGAACGACTGGCCGTAAAAATAGCCCAGTGTCGCGCCGATGGTGAAGGGCTTGAGATCGGTCATATCATCCCAGGAAAAGTCCAGGCCCCGGCGATGGAAGAACACCTGCTCCCCATCGACGATGGGCGTACTACAGAGATATCGCAGGGAGCGGGCCTCTGAACAGTAGTACGGCATCATGGCGTCCTGGTCGCCGGTAGCCACGAACTGCGCATTGCGGGTCCAGGGATAGACGTTGAACTCGACGCTATAGCCGGCGCGCTCGAATACCGTCTTTATGACATGCCCCAGGGGGCCGAAATCGGGTTTGGAGGAATCGACGTAGGGCTGCCAATCACCGGTGGCAATTCGCACGATCGAGGTGCTTGCGGTCGGGGGCTCCGCAAGGGCGTGGGTTGATAAGCACAGACTGGCCAGGGCCACCAGCAGACTGGAGCAAACCGTTTTGTAGCAGGACATCCTGATATCGCCGAGCAGTGGAGTCTCTGAATCACTCCCTGATTTACGCTACCACGCGATCTCACCGGCACCGGTCCTGCTTTCGGGCACAGGGACACGGTGACTACTTCCCGGACTACTGGGTCACGCCTGAAGGACAATTCCGCCGCACAGAACGGTCTGCCCATTTATTCAGAGTCCCTGAAGCCGAAACGCGTACTTTTGGGTGCCTGGTCGATTGGTTGACCAGATAACCCCTAAGACAAGCCTAGACGCAAATTCCCACCCTGTCCTGGCGCGGGTTCCGGTTTCATGGAATCTCTTTTTGTGGGCGCTATTCTGCTGTACGCCAGATACCAAGCGCAAGCGATGACCAGAATTCGTCGAAATGGGCGTCCGGCGCATGCTGGAATGACGATCGGGTGAAACGCTGGATACGGCCTTCGATCAGGCTCATGTACCATTCTGCGGTGCGCGAGGAGCTGGTTCGGGGACGCAATCCCTGGCGGATCTCGCCTTCCTTGATCACCTGGCGGGCCTGGGTTTCCAGACGCTCAAACACGTGGGAAACGCGCTGGCGCAGAGCCTTGTCTTCACCTACCAGGGCATCGCCGGTAAGCACCCGGCAAAGACCGGGGTTGCGCTGGGCAAAGACCAGCACGAGTTGCGCCTGCTTGCGCAGCCGGGCCTGGGCGTCCTCTTCATCCTGCAGGATAAGCTGGCAACGGCTGAATACCGCCTCCTCGACGAAGTCGATCAGCCCCTCGAACATCTTCTTCTTGCTGGGGAAATGGCGATAGAGGGCGGCTTCGGTCACTCCCACCGAGCGCGCCAGGGCCGCGGTGGTTATGCGTGCATCAGGTGCCTGCTCAAGCATTTCGGCCAGGGCATGCAGAATCCGCTCGCGGCGGCTCGGCGTTTTGTCTGTCATTCCGGTAATTCCAGCTCCGAAAGATTTTTGATTCTTCTCTTCGGGGACCAGCGCTGTCCCTGTTCTTTGGTGGTCGCGTTACTTTGGCCACCGCGTTGCCATGGTGACCACGTCCATCACGCCCGCCTGTTCTTCTATGTCCACTTATACCGTGGCTTTGGGGACTCACTACACGGCGGTAGCGAGCCTATCTGGGAGGATAGTCTCCCCTATATTGGGGAAAAAGTGTGTTCCATTTCGTTTCAGACACTTGCAAGGGTGTTGCAGAGCCCCACAAGTGTCAGCGAATGGATAAATCAGGTAGTAAGGCAGGATGGGCCGGTGACAATAGGCTTCAACTGGTCACCGGCAGCATTTCTGTGAGGTCAGGACAAGGGGCCGCCCGGCGACGAGAGCCCCTTGGCAGGCTAGAAAAACGTCCCGTCGATGGGCGAAGAAGCGCTGGCATAGGCCTTGCGCGGCATCCGGCCTGCCAGCCAGGCTTCGCGGCCGGATTCGATGGCCAGGCGCATGGCCCGCGCCATACGGATCGGATCGCCGGCCTGGGCGATCGCGGTATTCATCAACACCCCGTCGCAGCCCAGCTCCATCGCGATGGTGGCGTCGGAGGCAGTGCCCACACCGGCGTCTACCAGGATCGGCACTTCGGCATTCTCGACGATCATGCGGATATTGTAGCGGTTCTGGATACCCAGGCCGGACCCGATCGGTGCGCCCAGGGGCATCACCGCAATACAGCCCATCTCCTCGAGGCGTTTGGCCATCAGCGGATCGTCACTGGTGTAGACCATCACCTGGAAACCGTCGTTGATGAGGGTTTCCGCCGCATCCAGGGTTTCGGGCATATTGGGGTAGAGCGTTTTCTCCTCCCCCAGCACTTCCAGCTTGACCAGGTTGTGGCCATCCAGCAGCTCCCGCGCTAATTTGCAGGTGCGTACCGCATCCTTGGCGTTAAAACAGCCTGCGGTGTTAGGCAGGATGGTGTAGCGATCCGGCGAGACGACGTCCAGCAGGTTCGGCTCGTCCGGATTCTGGCCGATATTGGTCCGACGCACGGCTACTGTGACGATCTCGGCGCCGCTGGCGTCGATCGCCTCGCCGGTTTGCTGCAGGTCGCGGTACTTGCCCGTGCCCACCAATAAACGTGACTGGTAGGTTCGTCCGGCAATAATTAACGGCTTGTCCTGTTTCGGTTCAGTCATGGCGCAATCCTTGTAACGGGCAACAGTGGCCGCCCGGTCAATCATTCGATGGCATGGAATACAAAATAGGCAGCCCTGCGGGCTGCTCCGAAGCTAAAGAGGGTGTTGCAAAAATGCCGGTTTGCACACATAAACTCCCTCTCCCCTCGCGGGAGAGGGTCTGGGAGAGGGGGAAGCGCCGTCAGGCGCTCAACCTTGTCAGATGCGGATTCCTGCGAGGCTTTCGCCTCGTCCCCCTCTCTCCAAACCTCTCTCCCGCCAGGGGAGAGAGGCTTAATACCGCAAGCTTTTGCAACACCCTCTAAAGCGTCGGCTATATTCTTCGGGTAACTCGGGCATGTAGCAGATGCTTTAGCTTCTGAGGCGCCGAAGGTGCCCGGGCCTAGGCATCTTACGCGCCGTCGTTCCAATAACCCGTGAAGATTTGGAACTAGGGTGGTCAACCACCCCCAATAGCGTGGACGACCTCAACGCGGTCACCGTCATTTAGCTGGTGCTCGCTGTGCAGACTGCGCGGCACGATATCTTCGTTGACTTCGACCGCAAGACGTCGTCCGGTAAGCCCAAGGTCTTCGATCAGGGTGGCGACAGTGGCTGCAGGGGGCAGCTCATGCCGTTCGCCGTTAAGTTGGATGTGCACGCTAACCACTCTCCGGAATTCGTTTGAATGCAGCAATAATCAGGCAAACCCAACCGGCCATAAAGCACAGGCCGCCTACGGGTGTGACAGGTCCAAGCACCGTGAGATCCATCAATACCAGTCCGTAGAGGCTGCCGCTGAACAACAGGATGCCGACGACGAAGAGCACGGCGCTGGCAATCAACCAGCGTCGGGCCAACCCGAAGCCAGCGAGGACCGCCACAGCCAATAACGCTAACGCATGGTATATCTGATAGGTGACGCCGGTCTGGAAAACTTCAAGCCCTCGGGGCGATACGATCTGGCGCAGACCATGGGCACCGAAGGCGCCAGCCATGACGCCGGTAAGTGCAGCCAACGCGCCAGCCACGAGGGCCCAGCGCAAGAGGGTTCTAGGCGCAGTCACAGTGAATGCGCTCTCCGGTATCCAGGTTCATCAGGGTCAGGGCGCCACCCCAGACGCAGCCGGTATCCAGCGCAATGTAGCGGTCAATACCGGTCTTACCTTCCAGGGCCGCCCAGTGGCCGAAGATCACACGGGCCTGATCGTCCCGGGGGAAACTGAACCAGGGTGCAAAGCCGTCCGGGGCGCCGGCTGCGGACTCTTTTGCGGCGAGCTCCAGTCGGCCATCCTCGGCGATGAAGCGCATCCGGGTGAAGTAATTGGTGATCACCCGCCAACGATCCATGCCCGTGAGGGACGGGTCCCAGCCGGCCGGTTCGTTGCCGTACATCTGCTGAAAGTAGGCGCCGGCGTCATCGCCCTGCAGGACGTTTTCCAGATCCTTCCCGTGCAACATGGCTTCGTCGACACTCCAGATATGCGGCAGGCCGGCATGACTCATGAAGATGTCACGGGTCGGGTCGTAGACCGCAAGATGCTGTTGTCGCAGCCAGCCAATCAGGTAGCGACGATCTTCCGCTTCGAGGATGTCGTTCAGCGTGTCTTTGGGCTTGATCGTGTGACCACCCAGCACTACCGCCAGCAGATGCAGGTCATGATTGCCCAGTACCACAGTGGCCGAGGCGCCCAGGCTTTCAATGTAACGCAAGGTGGCCAGTGAGGATGGACCACGGTTGATCAGGTCGCCCGCCACCCATAGCCGGTCGCGGGAGGGCGAAAAGTCGACTTTTTCCAGAACATCCAGCAGGCGGTCGTAACAACCCTGGATGTCGCCTACGGCGTAATCAGTCATGGGTCCCCGTGCTTGTCTTGAGTCTGTTCGGCCCCGCTTTGGGACGCATCGGTACCGTTTGAAGATACAGCGTTCCCATCTTGGGAAACCAAAGTGTCGGCGATCCTGACGTAATCTTCCAGGGTGAGGTTTTCCGGGCGCAGGCCATCGTCGATACCCAGTTCCCGCAACTGCGACACACTCACCAGGCTACCCAATGCCTTGCGCAAGGTCTTGCGCCGGGCGTTGAAGGCGGTGCGCACCACTGCTTGCAGCATGCCGAGATCCCTTGCCGGGTGCGGCAACGTCTTATGCGGCACCAGACGGACAATCGCCGAATCCACCTTGGGCGCCGGCCGGAAGGCCCCGGGCCCCACCTCGAACAACGGCTGAACCTGGCAATGGTATTGCGCCATGATGCCGAGCCGTCCGTAGTTGTTGTCACCCGGCATAGCCGCCAAACGCTGAACCACTTCCTTTTGCAGCATGAAATGCATGTCCTGCACCACGCCAGCCTGCTCGAGCAGGTGGAAGATCAGCGGTGTGGAGATGTTGTATGGCAGGTTGCCGACGATCCTCAGAGGCTTTTCGGCCGCCAGTTCGGCAAAATCGAAGCGCAGGGCGTCGGCTTCGTGAATGCGAAAATCCGGATAGTTGAAGAACTTGGTCCGCAACACCGGGATCAGGTCGCGATCCAACTCGATTACCTGCAGCGACGGCGTTACCGACAGCAATTCTTCGGTGAGTGCACCCAGCCCGGGGCCGATTTCCACCAACGCGTCATCGGGCTTGGGATTGATCGCACGAACGATACGTTCGATCACACCCGGATCGTGCAGGAAGTTCTGGCCAAAGCGCTTGCGCGCCTGGTGGCCGGCTGGTTTAGCCATGAGTCGTTTCCCGGCGGCAGCGCGCCATCTGGATTGCGGTTTCGATCGCCGTGTGCAGGCTGCCGGCATCCGCCGTACCCTTGCCCGCCAGGTCCAGCGCCGTGCCGTGATCGACTGAGGTGCGTACGATCGGCAGTCCGAGCGTCACGTTCACCGCGTTGCCGAAACCCTTGTATTTGAGCACCGGCAAGCCCTGGTCGTGGTACATCGCCAGCACGGCATCAGCCTTTTCGAGCAGGTGCGGCGTAAACAGCGTATCTGCCGGCAGCGGGCCGGTCAGGTTCATACCCTCGTCGCGCAACGTCGCCAGCGCGGGCTCGATAACCTCGATTTCCTCCATCCCGAGATGCCCCCCTTCTCCGGCGTGCGGGTTAAGACCAGCCACGAGGATGCGCGGCGCATCGATGCCAAAGAAGGCTTTCAAATCATTATTGAGGATGCGCGCAACCTGTATCAGCCGGGTCTCGGTAATCGCGGCGGAAACGTCCTTGAGCGGCAGGTGGGTGGTGACCAGCGCGACGCGCAGACCCTGGGTCGCCAGCATCATCACTACCCGGTCGACACCGCAAAGCGCCTGCAGGAATTCGGTGTGACCACTGAAGACGATGCCGGCCTCGTTGATCACGCCCTTATGGACCGGCGCCGTGACCATGCCGTCAAAGGTGCCGTCGAGACAGCCACGAGCGGCGGTTTCCAGCGTGGCGAGCACATAGCGGCTGTTGTCCGGATCCAGTTGGCCCGCCATACGGCTATTGATACCGTCGACCTTGAGTACCGACAGTTCACCTGCAGCCGTCGCTGCCGTATCGCCCGGCGACCAGGCGACCAGCCGGACCGACAGGCCCAGTTGTCGGGCGCGCTCGGCCAGCAGGTCGATATCGGCCACCACAACGATGCCCGCCGGTCGCTCATGTCCGGCCAGTTGGAGACAGAGATCGGGTCCGATGCCAGCGGGTTCACCGACGGTCAGGGCCAGGGTCAGCGGTTGGGTCATGATGCGTCGGAGGTCTCCTCGTCTTCATCCTGGGCGTTTTCAGTATCTTCTTCATCACCCATGCCGGCCAGCTTGATATCGACATAGGCTTCTTCACGAATTTCGCGCAGCCAGTTCTGCAATTCAACCTCGAACTTGCGACGGTAGAGCACCTGGCGCGCCTCGTTCTCTTTTAACTGGTCGCCGATATCCTTCTGCCGGCGATCTTCCACCTCCAGCACGTGCCACCCGAAACGGGAACGGAACGGGCCCTTGATTTCGCCCACCTGCGCCTCCTGCATAGCCTGCTCGAACGCCGGCACCATCTCGCCGGGACTGACCCAGCCCAGGTTGCCACCGTCGGAACCGGAGACCTTGTCGTCCGAATATTCCCGCGCCAGTTGTGCAAAATCGGCACCGCTCTCGAGACGATCGGCCAGGTCGTTGATCAGCGCTTCTGCCTCGGCATCCGGACGGGCGTCCGTCGGCCGGATCAGGATATGGCGCACCTTGGACTGCTGTATCACCTTGCCGGTGTCGCCGCCACGCTTGTCCAGTACCGAAATAATGTGGAAACCGCTGCCGCTACGGAGGACTTCGGACGGTGCCCCAACCTCCAGTTCCGGGGCCACGTCGACCACCAGTGAAGGCAACTGGTTCTCGGTTCGCCAGCCGAGCACACCACCTTCCAGGGCATTGGCACCATCGGACTCGGCGACCGCCACCTGCTGGAAATCGGAACCATCGAGAATTCGCTGGCGCAGGTTCTCCGCTTTGGTGCGGGCCGCTTCGACCTCGTCGGTGTCGTTGAAATCATCGACGGACACCAGGATGTGGCCCAACTGGTATTCCACGTTCGAGGCTTCACGCCCGGCCTGGGCCTGGAGGAAGTTCTGTACTTCCCGGTCGGTGATGCGCACGCGGTTGTCGACCCGGCGCTGCTGCACCCGGCTGATCAGCATTTCCCGGCGAATCTGCTCCCGCGCCTCTCGGTAGGACAGGCCCTCGCTCGCCAGCGCCTGCTCGAACTGCTCGAGGTTATAGCCGTTGCGACTGGCAATGTTCTGCATGGTGTCGTTCAGCTCGTTATCGCTGATCCGCATCCCCATCTTGTCGGCCATCTGCAGTTGGATGGCGTCGGAGATCAACTGGTCCAGAACACGTTCTTCCAGCACCTGATCCGACGGCAGCGGCGTGCCCTGGGCATTGAGTCGGGCCTTGACGGTACGTACCCGGCTGTCCAGCTCGGACTCCAGGATCACGCTGTCGTCGACAATGGCGATCACGCTGTCCAGGGGCTTGCGTTCTGCGAATGCGTATTGGGCAGCCACCGCAAACATCAGCAGGGCCATGACACGTGCGCACAGGCGCAGGGATGCCTTCATAGATACCTCATTTCAGGAATTGCGGGCCGGACGTCAGTAACGCACATTGGTCCGGCCGAATCGTCTTTGTTCACGTTCGTCGTAGCCGTAGATCGCATCGGAAATACGGTCTCCGGAGCCGCCACTGCCGCCCAGCCCCTTGAGCTGGACCTGGAACAGGATGCGATTCTCCAGTTTGCGATCATCCGTGAGGTAGTTCTGGCTGACCAGTTGCAGGCTCCAACAGCAATCGGTGTACTCGATACCGGCCAGCGAGCCAGCGGTCCGGTCTGCCTGGGAGTCGTAAAGCCAGCGGCCGATCAGACTGATGTGGTCTGAGACAGGAAAAACCGCGCCGATATCCATCTGCTCGAAATCATCCCGGTCGTAGGTGTGACCGAGCGTGGCCAGGTAGCGGTAGTCCTCGGAATGGAAGACCAACTGGCTACGCCCTTCCTCGGTCTTCATGTCACGCGGGTCCCAGAGTCCGGACACGCGGATATCCATCGTATCCAACGGCCGGAACGAGGCCTCGCCCGCCAGCGGTGAGTCGCTGCGGTCGTCGGCGCCCTGGCCGTTCAGGCTCACTTCGCGATCGTCATAGTAGTAGACCTGGCCGATACTCAGGCGCGCCCGCTCGATACCGGTGTTGAGATCGTTGAAGCGGGTGGTGACGGCTGCGGTCAGTCGGTTGTTGTCGGAAATCCGGTCACCGCCACTGAAGCGCTGGGGCGAGAACAGTTGGTCGAAGCTGAAATCTTTCAGGGCGGTATCGAAGTCCGGGATATAGCTCTGGTCCTCGAATTCCGAATAGACGTAGTAGAGCCGCGGCTCGAGGGTCTGGTTGTAGGGAATGCCGAACATCGAATCACGCCGGTCGAAATAGAGACCGTTATCCCATTCATAGATGGGGATGCTACGACTGAAGGTGTCGTCCTCGCGGACCGTGTAGTCCTCAAGCTGGTACTGGGTAAAATCCATGGTCACCGAAGGTCTGGAATAACCCCAGATGGCACGGAAATCGAGTGCCAGCTCCGGAGCCAACCGCAGACGGTGACCGTTGGCACGTTCCAGGCCAGTGAGGTCGGTATTGTCCCGATGGAAATAGGTGTACTGGGACTCCACCAGCGTTTCCACCACACCCCATTCGTAATCGGCGCCATAGAGGATCTCTGGCAGTTGGGAATAGGGCTTCTGGCTATCGGTAATCGTATCGCTCAGCGTCTGGTAGCCACTGAGATAGGCTTCGAAATATTGATGACGGCTGTCGTAACGGATCCCGCCCCGACGCTGTAGATGTGTGACTTCGTTGATGTCCAGGGAGCGGTTCAAGTCGCTCAGGTACTCGTCATCGGACACCACCGAGTAGTCCGCATAGCCGGTCCAGTTGTAGCCGAAGTTCGCCCGACTGGCAAAGTCCAGCCCCCAGCGCTCACCATCCTCGCCCGGAAATTCGTCGGAAAAAGCCTGGTCGTCGTTGATATAGCCCAGCTGCAATACGGATTCGCCATAGTCGCTGAGGTGACGCCCCTCGACTTCGTTGAACAACCCACGCCCATGAATATATTGCGGCGTGATAGTGGCATCGTAGTTGGGCGCCAGATTCAGGTAGTAGGGCGTGGAAATGAAAAGACCACTGCCGGTATCCGATGTACCGAACGACGGGTAGAGGAAGCCGGTCTTGCGGCGATCGTCGATCGGAAAGGTGGCGTAGGGCCAGTAGAAGACAGGGATATCCTGGACCTCCAGCCGCACGTGGGTCGCGGTCCCGAAGCCTTCGGCCCGATCCAGTTCGATATCGGCGGCAACGATGGCCCAGGCGTTGCTGTCGGGTGAGCAGGTCGTCAGACGGCCGTCTTCGATGTTGACGATGTTCTCACTGGGCCGGGAGAGGTAACCCGCCTGGCCACGCATCTCGGCGGCGTGGATCAGGAAGGTTGCGGTGTTCACTTCCATTTCGCCCGTGTTGGCATCGTACTCGGCCGAATCGCCGGTCAACAGGAAACCCTGACCACGGCTGACGATGGGTCCGCTCAGGGACATCTGTCCTGTGGCCTGGTCGTAGAGAGCGCGACTGCCCTGCGCGCTGAACGTCCCCTGGCTCAGGCGAACATCGCCTTCGAGGATTAGCTGGGTGTCCACCTCATAGCGGGCATTGAGGCCGCTGGCCTCGATGGGCATCTGCGTGTTACCACCCGAGCCGCTTTCAAAGAGAGGCGATTGCCGGTCGCTGAAATCCGGTTGCAAGTAGCCGCCGTCACAGTAGGCGGGCAGCATAGCCTGCTGCTCAGCCGGCAGCTGGTCCCGGGGGCGCCAATCTATTTCTGCAGCGGTCGGTGCCATTTGCGCGCTGGTAAGCGGAGCGAAAAATGTCGAGGCGAGCACACCGGCCCACCAGTGGCCACTGCTTCCAGTCCGGATGGTTTTTATTGGAGATCGCAATGGCACGAATGAGGAATCCCGTTCTGACGATGAGGCCGCCGGTAGTTTACACGCCCGGACCGACCTTGTTAATGCGCTTGCAACCCGGCTATTGATCGAAGTGCCGCCTTCCCGACCAAGGCCTTACGACGGTGTCGGGGACGTTTTGTTACAACACCCTCATCTGCTTTACACCGTAGACCTTTTGCCGCAACACCGGGCTTCTGATATTTTCCGGTGAATGGGGCGACACATTCTGGAAGCCATCCGACTCTGGATCTTCTTTACATCAGCTGACCAGCACCCCGCCCGCCTAGCCAGGACACAATACAGATAACTTTCATGGATAGCAGACTTGCAGCATTGACGGCCTGGGTCGCCCAGCAGCCGGGATTGGAAAGCGCTCAACCGGTCGCCGTTTCAGGCGATGCCAGCTTCCGCCGTTATTTCCGCGTTACCCGGCCCGATGGCCGGCCGTTTATCGTGATGGATGCGCCGCCGGAGAAGGAAGACGTACGTCCATTCATCGCCGTTGCCGAACACTGGCGTGAAGAAGGCGTCAACGTGCCCGCCGTTCATGCCCGGGAGCTGGAACAGGGGTTCCTTCTGCTGGATGATTTCGGCGATACCCTTTTACTGGGCGAACTCAACGACGACAACGTCGACAGCTACTACGGCAAAGCGTTGAACGCCCTGTCTGGCATCCAGCAGACGAGCGAGCCCAACGACTATCCCCTACCGTCTTACGACGCCGCCCTTCTCGACCGCGAGATGGCCCTGTTCCGTGACTGGCTGGTCGAGCAACAGTTGGGGCTGACACTCAGCGACCAGGAGCACTGCCTGCTGGACACCACCTTCGCCCTGCTCAAGGAAGCCGCCCTGGCCCAGCCGGAGGTGCCCGTTCACCGGGATTACCATTCCCGTAACCTGCTGGTGGTGAACGACGACCTCGGCATCATCGACTTCCAGGATGCTGTACGCGGACCGGTGACCTACGACCTGGTTTCGCTGGTCAAGGATTGCTATATCCGCTGGCCGGAAGCCCGTATCAGCGGCTGGATCGAGAATTTCCGCCAGATGACCCTGGATGCCGGCATCCACCGAGCCGATGCGGAGACCTTCCGCCAGTGGACCGAGTTAATGGGCATGCAACGCCACCTCAAGGCGGCCGGCATCTTCGCCCGACTGGCCATCCGTGACGGCAAGAGCCGCTATCTGGAGGACATTCCGCGCACCGTTGGCTACCTGGCCGAAGCCAGCGCACGCCAGCCGGCCCTGCGGCATTTCAACGAATGGCTCGAGGCCCGCATTATCCCGGCCCTGGACAAGAAGGCATCCTGAACGTGAAGGCCATGATCCTCGCCGCCGGCAAGGGAGAGCGTATGCGCCCGCTCACCCTGGAAACGCCCAAACCCCTGCTCGAAGCCGGGGGCAAGCCGCTGATCGTCCATCAGATCGAGAAACTGGCACGCGCCGGGTTCCGCGACCTGGTGGTCAATCCGTCCTGGCTGGGCGACAAACTGCAAAGCGCCCTTGGCGATGGTCGGCGCTATGGGGTCAACATTAGCTATTCTCCGGAACCGGAAGCCCTGGAGACCGCCGGTGGTATCCGCCAGGCCCTGCCCATGCTTGTCGATGGGGGTGACTGGTTCCTGGTGGTGAACGGCGATATCTGGACGGATTTCGATTTCGCTCGCCTGGAACCTTCAACCGACGACCAAGCCGTACTGGTGCTGACCGACAATCCCGCACAACACCCCGCAGGCGACTTTCACCTCGACAGCCACAACCGGGTAAGGGCCGAGGACCAGCCCAGGCTAACGTTCACCGGTATCAGCCTGCTGCACCGCAGCCTGTTCGAACACCTGGAACCGGGGCATCGCAAACTGGCGCCGATCCTGCGCGAGGCCATGGCGAAGGACACCGTCGCCGGGATCTATCATGGCGGGGAGTGGGAAGACATCGGCACACCGCAACGTCTGGCCCAGTTGGACCAGCAACTGCGCCAGTCGCCAAGTGGTCAGGCGCAGGCCGAACGCAGCTCAGAAACAGGCGTCCCAGGGCAAGGTGTCTCAGGAAGAGGAGCACAGCAATGAGCTCATCCGCCGCATCGACTCCCATGCCGGCGCGCCTGGAGAGCGTATTCTATGAGCTGCTGGGCGAACTGAATGCCTGCGGCCACCAGGCGGCTACCCTGCTCGAGCGGACGAGCCTACCCGGGTGGAGCAGGCGCAGCCTGTTCTACTTTCTCGGCTACGTTGCAAAGGCCGAAGGTCGGGTCACCGAAACCGACATCCGCTTTGCTGAGAGCCTGATGAAGGCCCTGCGGCTGTCTCAGCGCCAGCGCCGTCTGGCCATCGAGCACTTCCGCGAAGGTAAGCAGGCCGAGTCGATCTCACGTCGTCGCGGAATGCGCCTGCGCATGACCCAACGCGCCGTGCCTCGACCCGCGATCCAGATCGTGCTCTGCCTGTGCCACGCTGCGCAGCTTCACGGCGCTCCCAGCAAGAACCGGCGCTATCGCTGCGAAGATGCCATCGACCGAACCGGTCTGCCCGTGGAGCTGATGGACATTATCCTCGACAGCTATGCGCAGAAGGTCTGGATCACGCAGCCGGAGCTCAAACCGGCACCCACCTCGTACGAGCAGGCCTGCAAGCTCCTCGGCGTCGATCGAAGTGCGCCCTTCGACGAGCTGAAACGGGCTTATCGGCGCCGGGTCTCCGAAAGCCATCCGGACAAACTGGGTAGCGGTCTTTCCGAGAAGGAATATGCCCTGGCCAAGGAACGCCTGCATCGCTACCAGTTGGCCTGGGAGTTGATCAAGCGCCGGGAGAAAGTGCGATCCAGCTAGGACACCTGACCTCAGCAGCGAACTGAAACCCTAAGGCTCCGGGAAGAACTGCCGCTGCAACCAAGCGGAAATCCGGCTGGCGACCTGTCGGGCATCCATTGACGTAGGCCTCGGCGCCATGGCGACCTGCTGCCGGTCATAGCCACGGAACCCGGCACGCCGCAATGTCGATTGCCGCGTGCCCGCCAGGGCATTGGAGACGCGGCCGGACTCCAGGTCCAGGATACGAAGGTCGGCGGCTCCGGCTCCACCCAGGGTTTCCAGGGCCGCGCTCTCCAGAATAGGTGCTACCCAAATGAGCGCCTGGGGCTCGCCCTGAGCCTTGCCGATACCGTTCATGGCGAGCCGGGCCATCGGCGCCGCACCCCGGCCGATCCCAACCAAAGCCACCCGCTGGTAACCTTGCCCGCGCAAATGGGACACCGCCTCACCCACCTGCGTATCGAGCTTTTCACGGTAGTCCTGCCGCAACTGGTCGAGATCGACCTTATCCATTACGTCGATCATGATCGACCCTGAGTCGGCAGGGGGCTCTTCGGGATCGTCGTCGTTACCGCTGGCGGGCGCTTCCTCAGGTGGTTCGGGAGCGTCGGATTCCGGCGGCAGACTGCGCGCGCGAACGATGGGATAAGGCGGCAATTCCAGCCCCAGGGACATGGTCGCCCAGCCTGCAGCCGCAAGCGGCTGTCGCAAGGCACCGGCCAGCTCGGCATCGGCGCTCTGCCCCTCACCAGCCAGGATCAGCACCGCACCCTTGGCCGGCGCCACCGTCTCCCGCTCCAGCAGACCGAGCGCGCGGCCATGGCTGCCTGTGTCCAGCCAAACAGCCTGCTCAGGCCGCTGAGCTGCCAGCGCCTCACTGTTGAGCCCGGTGGAGATAAAGGGGCGATCCTTCGATTCAGCGGCTGCTTCTCCATCCGGCGCGCTTTGGTCGGACGCTTCGCCTGAAGCGTTCGAGACGTTACTGGGCTGGGCGACCAAGCCAGAGGCGGCTCCCATCGACAAAATGATCCAGATAACCCGCACCGCCGTCTTGATCCGCTGCACCATCCACCCTCTTACATCGTTGACCAAACTGTTAGACTAGCAGGCCATTATCGAAACCCGAACCTGCCCAGCCGGCAGGATTTCGGACTCTACCGAGCCTAATGAGAGAGAACCCGTCATGTTGCCCGACCTGATCGCGCCCTCGATCCTGTCCGCCGATTTTGCCCGACTGGGGGAGGAAGTGGACAACGTACTGGCCGCGGGCGCCGATGTCGTCCACTTCGACGTCATGGACAACCACTATGTGCCCAACCTGACCATCGGGCCCATGGTATGCGAGGCCCTGCGCAAGCATGGTGTCACCGCGCCGATCGACGTCCATCTGATGGTCAAGCCGGTGGACGACCTGATCCGCATGTTCATCGACGCGGGAGCCACCTACATTACCTTCCACCCGGAAGCCTCGGAGCACATCGATCGTTCCCTGCAACTGATCAAGGACGGCGGCTGCCAGGCGGGGCTGGTCTTCAATCCGGCGACGCCATTGCACCATTTGGACTACGTCATGGATCGCATCGACATGATCCTGCTGATGTCAGTTAACCCGGGCTTTGGCGGTCAGAAATTCATCCCCGGCACCCTCGACAAGCTGCGTGAAGCCCGCCGCCGCATCGAGGCCAGCAAACGGACGATCCGCCTGGAAATCGATGGCGGCGTGAAAGTCGACAACATCCGCGAAATCGCTGCTGCAGGCGCCGACACCTTCGTCGCTGGATCGGCTATCTTCAATACCGAAGATTACGCCGCCACCATCGCCGCCCTGCGTGAACAGATTGCGCT
This sequence comes from Marinobacter nanhaiticus D15-8W, assembly GCF_036511935.1. Lineage (NCBI taxonomy): Bacteria > Pseudomonadati > Pseudomonadota > Gammaproteobacteria > Pseudomonadales > Marinobacteraceae > Marinobacter > Marinobacter nanhaiticus. Next base: position 4,892,558 of record NZ_AP028878.1, read on the forward strand.
GAGCCGCTCGGTATGAGGCAGCTATTCGACGGCCAGTGGCCTGGCACCGTACTCTTCGACCTGGACGGCACGTTGGTAGACAGCGCGCCGGACCTGGCGGCTGCCATCGACGCCATGCTTGAGACCATCGGCCAACAGCCCGCCGGCATCGATCGTGTGCGGGAATGGGTCGGCAACGGCGCCCAGGTCCTGGTGAAACGTGCCCTCGCGGGTGGATTCGATTACGAAGCCGGGGAGCCGTTTAGCGAGAGCGACTTCAAGCACGCCCTGGACCTGTTCTTCGACACCTACGGCGATCTCAATGGTCGACTCGCCACCGTTTATGACGGCGTGGAACCTTTCCTGCGCGCACTAGCCGCAGAAAACGTGCGGCTCGGCGTGGTGACCAACAAACCCACGGCCTTTACCGGCCCGCTGCTGGAAAAAATGGGACTCGCGCACTGGTTCAGGATTTCCGTCTGTGGCGATACCCTGCCCGTCAAAAAACCCGACCCCGAACAGCTCTATTACGCCGTCGAAGAATTGGGCGGAGACATGGCCCGCACGCTAATGGTGGGCGACTCGGTCAACGACATCCAGGCCGCCCAACGCGCAGGTGTACCTGTGGTTGCCGTACGCTATGGCTACAACTACGGCGGCAACATCGATGAAGCCGGGGCCGATATTGTGGTTGATTCGCTCGTGGAGCTTTTGTAACCTCATTGCTGATTTGAACGACCTTTCTCGGAGTATCCTCGTGCGGGGACTGAAACTGACTGCAAACGCGCGTAGCGTGCTGACCTCACGCGCAACCCGATGGTGGCGATGGCGCACCGGCTGATTGACAGCCCGGCGAGTGCGTCCCGTTCTGCACTTGCCTGAAACCGGCCCTGCAGTGCCCGTCCGTGTGGACCGCTGTGTGGCTTGAGCAGATCAGATTTCAGGAAACCGATTCATGACTCCCGAACAGTTCGCCGAGCTGACTGACGCCGGCTATAACCGCATTCCTGTCCAACGTGAAGTACTGGCCGACCTGGACACGCCGCTGAGCACCTACCTCAAGCTGGCGAATGGCCCCTACACCTACCTGTTTGAATCCGTCACCGGCGGCGAGAAGTGGGGCCGCTACTCGATCATCGGCCTACCCTGCCGCGAAATCCTGCGCGTCCAGGGCGACCAGATTACCCTTACCCGCGACGGCGACGTCATCGAAACCCACACCAGTAGTGATCCGCTGGACTTCGTCGAGGAATACCAGGCGCGCTTCAAGTCACCGGATCTACCGGACCTGCCGCTGTTCAACGGCGGTCTGGTGGGCTATTTCGGCTATGACACCGTGCGCTTTATCGAAAAGCGCCTGGCCAACACCTGCCCGCCGGACAAGCTGGGCACGCCGGATATCCTGTTGATGGTGTCCGATGAGGTGGTGGTGTTCGACAACCTGCGCGGCAAGCTACACCTGATCGTGCACGTCAATCCTGCGGATGATAACGCCCTGGCCGATGCCGAAAGCCGCCTCGATGCGTTGGAAGATCGGCTCCACCGCCAGACCGCCGATGCCCCGGTCACGCCGGAAGGCCTGCGCGGCACCCAGGTGGACGAGACCGATTTCGTCTCCGGCTTTACCGAAGACAAGTTCAAAGAGGCCGTCGATACCATCAAGAACTACGTGCTCGACGGCGACGTCATGCAGACGGTGATTTCACAGCGCATGTCGATTCCATTCGCCGCGCCGCCGCTGAACCTGTACCGCTCGCTGCGGGTGCTGAATCCGTCGCCGTACATGTATTTCCTCGATCTCGAGGATTTCCATATTGTCGGCTCGTCGCCGGAAATCCTCGCGCGCGTAGAAGACGAACAGGTCACGGTTCGCCCCATCGCCGGAACCCGCAAACGCGGCGCCACCGAAGCCGAGGACCGGGCGTTGGAGGCGGAACTGGTCGCAGACCCGAAGGAAATCGCCGAACACCTGATGCTGATCGACCTGGGCCGCAACGACGCTGGCCGAGTCTCCGAGACTGGCACTATAAGGTTGACTGAGAAGATGGCGGTGGAGCGCTACTCCCACGTCATGCACATCGTCTCCAACGTCACCGGCCGCCTGAAGCCTGGCACCTCCTGTATCGATGTCCTACGCGCCACCTTACCCGCCGGCACCTTGAGTGGCGCGCCCAAAATCCGCGCCATGGAGATCATCGACGAGCTCGAACCGGTCAAACGCGGCGTCTACGGCGGTGCTGTCGGCTACCTGTCGTGGAACGGTAATATGGATACGGCGATCGCCATCCGTACGGCCGTCATCAAGGACGACACCCTGCACATCCAGGCCGGCGCTGGCATCGTCGCCGACTCGGTGCCCCGTCTCGAGTGGAAGGAGACGATGAACAAGGGCCGAGCGATTTTCCGCGCGGTGGCCATGGCACTGAACGCGTTTGATCGATAGGGGAACCACCATGTTACTGATGATCGACAACTACGATTCGTTTACCTACAACGTGGTCCAGTACCTTGCCGAACTGGGCGCCGATGTTCAGGTTAATCGCAACGACGAGATCACCGTCGAGCAGATCGAGGCGCTCAACCCCGAACGCCTGGTCATCTCTCCCGGCCCGTGCACGCCTAACGAAGCTGGCATTTCGATGGAAGCCATCCGCCATTTCGCCGGCCGCCTGCCCATTCTCGGCGTCTGCCTGGGCCACCAGGCCATTGGTCAGGTCTACGGCGGCAAGGTCATTCGCGCCGGCCAGGTAATGCACGGCAAGACATCTCCGGTGTTCCACGCCGATAAAGGCGTGTTCCGCGGACTGAACAATCCGCTGGAAGCCACCCGTTACCATAGCCTGGTGATCGACAAGGACCACTTGCCGGACTGCCTGGAAGTCACCGCCTGGACCCGCAACAGCGACGGCTCTGTCGAGGAAATCATGGGGGTTCGTCACAAGACGTTGCCGATCGAAGGCGTCCAGTTCCACCCGGAATCCATCATGACCGAACAGGGCCACGAGCTGCTGCGCAACTTCCTGCGCATGCCGTCCTCCGCCCCGGATCAGGCTGCCTAATTCCTGTTCAACAGAATCAGGCATCACGGACATAGAGAGATTGCAATGGATATCAAAGCTGCACTGAACCGTATCGTCGAAAACCTGGACCTATCGACGGAAGAGATGAAGGCGGTCATGCGCCTGGTGATGAACGGCGAGGCCACCGATGCCCAGATCGGCGCCCTGCTGATGGGCCTGCGCATGAAGAGCGAGACCATCGACGAGATCACCGGCGCCACGGAAGTCATGCGCGAGCTGGTCACAGGCGTGACCGTCAAGGCCGACAACCTGGTGGATATCGTAGGCACTGGGGGTGATGGCGCTAACCTGTTCAACGTCTCCTCCGCAGCCTCCTTCGTCGTGGCCGCCGCAGGCGGCGCGGTCGCCAAGCACGGCAATCGCTCTGTCTCATCAAAGAGCGGTAGCGCTGACCTGCTCGAACAAGCAGGTATCAACCTCAACATGACGCCGGAACAGGTTGCCCGCTGCATCGAGGAAATCGGCGTCGGCTTCATGTTCGCCCCGTCCCATCACGGTGCCATGAAGTACGCCATCGGCCCACGCAAGGAACTGGGCATGCGCACCCTCTTCAATATCCTTGGCCCGATGACCAATCCGGCAGACGTTAAGCGCCAGCTGATCGGTGTGTTCACGGAGCGGCTGTGTCGCCCCATGGCGGAAGTACTACAACGTCTGGGCAGCGAGCACATCATGGTGGTGCATTCCAAGGACGGGCTGGATGAAATCAGTCTGGCCAACAAGACGCACGTGGCCGAACTGAAAGACGGGCAGATCACCGAGTACGATATCGCACCGGAAGATTTCGGCATCAAGAGCCAAAGCCTGGTGGGCTTGACCGTCGACAGCTCCGAGGAATCCCTGGAACTGATCAAGGCCGCCCTGGGTCGCGGGCATACCGAGAACGTCGATAAGGCGCGGGACCTGATTGCCCTGAATGCGGGTGCAGCTATCTATGTTGCGGGCCTCGCCAACTCCATTGGCGAAGGCGTTGAACGGGCACATGATGCCATCGGCAGCGGTTTGGCCATGGGCAAGATGACCGAGCTGGCCGACTTCTCCCACTGTTTCTGAATCGCGATGTGCAAATGTAGCCGATGCTTCAGAGGGTGTTGCAAAAGTTTGCACCCTTTAAGTCTCTCTCCCCTTGCGGGAGAGAGGTTTGAAGAGAGGGGGACGAGGCGAAAGCCTCGCTCGAAGTCGGCTCTGGCAACAATGAGCGCCTGACGGCGCTATCCCCCTCTCCCCGGCCCTCTCCCGCGAGGGGAGAGGGAGTTTATGCCGGTATTTTGAGATACGGGTACTTTTGCAACGCCCTCTGAAGCATCGGCTACATTTTACGAACAGCACCTGAACCGAATTCCATAGGATTAAACCGATGACCCGCTCCGGCCCCGACCGTACCCCGACCATCCTGCGCCGCATCGTCGAACGCAAGTGGGAGGAAATCGACTATCGCCAGCGTCGCCAGCCATTGGCCGATGTCCGCGCCCGGGCAACGGATACGCTGGCGGCACGGGGCTTTGCCAATGCGCTGCGGACGCGCATCGAGAAACAGTCCCCGGCGGTGATCGCGGAAGTGAAGAAAGCGTCGCCCAGCAAGGGCGTTCTGCGCGATCCGTTCGAACCGGCCGAGATCGCCGAAAGTTACGAGGCCGGTGGCGCAGCTTGTCTGTCCGTACTCACCGACAAGGATTTCTTCCAGGGACACGAAGACTACCTTGCCGCAGCGCGCAAAGCCTGCGGTCTGCCGGTGATCCGGAAGGACTTCATGGTCGCGCCTTACCAGATCTACGAAAGCAAGATGATTGAGGCGGACTGCATTCTGCTGATCGCCGCCTGCCTGACCCGCGACCAGATGCAGGAACTGGCCGGCATCGCCGGAGAAATCGGACTGGATGTCTTGGTGGAGGTCCACAACGGCGAAGAGATGGACGATGCCCTGACCCTCGAAACACCGCTGGTAGGCATCAACAACCGCGACCTGCATACCTTCGAGGTGTCCCTGGATACCACCTTCGAACTCCATCGCCGTATTCCCGAGGATCGCCTGACCATCACCGAAAGCGGCATCCTCACCCGCGACGACGTAACGGCCATGACCGAGCAGGGTATCTACGGCTTCCTGGTAGGCGAATCGTTCATGCGCGCACCAGATCCGGGAGAAAAGCTGCAAGAGCTTTTCTTTTAAAACCGTAAACCCCAGCCGCAACCTCTTAGCGACACGATATCGCGAGTCCAAACGAAGCGGAGGCTGACCTTCGCCGAAGTAGGGGCACGGACGCCCCGATCCGTCTTGGGGGGCCAGGGACGGCCCTACAGGGCGGCGCAGGCGAAGGTCAGCCTTCGCTTCCCGCTCGAGTATCCAGTCTGACTCGTCTGCTTTTCCGTCCTTTCACTTTCCTCTGGAAGTCGCAGGCAATATTTCGCCCACCCAGCAAGATCTGGCTCAGTCAGCGCAAGAGTTTGCTTGGCGGGCTTGGAGGGCGACGTGTGATTTTTAGCTAGTCGTCTGTTTTTATTGCCTTTCCCATTCCTGGCACAAGACTTGTTCTCTCTTTGGCGTCCTCACACTGAATGGACTCAACCGGAGCCCCTTTTTGGCTCCTCATTTTTCCGTCAAGGAGCAGACTATGCCAACGCCGTGTTATATCAGTATCGAAGGCAAGACCCAGGGCAACATCACCGCCGGCGCCTTCACCGCCGACTCCGTCGGTAACATCTACGTCGAAGGTCACGAAGACGAGATGCTGGTGCAGGAATTCAGCCACATCGTTACCGTACCGACCGACCCCCAATCCGGTCAGCCGTCCGGCCAGCGCGTTCACAAGCCGTTCAAGTTCACCGCGGCCCTGAACAAGTCCACCCCGCTGATGTACAACGCCCTGGCCTCCGGCGAGATGCTGCCCAAGGTCGAGCTGAAGTGGTACCGCACCTCCGTTGAAGGCAAGCAGGAGCACTTCTTCTCCACCATCCTGGAAGACGCCACCATCATCAACATCGACTGCAAGATGCCCCACTGCCAGGACCCGGCCAAGGCCGAGTTCACCCAGCTGGTGGAAGTGTCTGTGGCGTACCGCAAGGTCACCTGGGAGCACGGCGTCGCCGGTACCTCCGGCTCTGACGACTGGCGTTCGCCGGTCGAAGCCTAAGGCTTCGCGTTGGGTTCAGGGCTTCTGTCGTGATGGAAGCCTGGACCGCGTGTTCCAGAACGGCCAGCCTTTGCTGGCCGTTTTGCCGTCGTGAGAGATAACCGCTGTGGCCCTGCGAGATCGCCTACAGCGTTGCGGGCCCAGAGCGGTTAGACTCTGACGCGTCCGCGGGCAGGGTATGCCCGTGGCAGGAAGCAGTGACGACTCAAGGAAGAGAGACCCCATGTCCCAGCCCACCGGCCTGCAGTTCACGGCCCGCCTTGGCAGTTTGCCCGACGACACCTTCGCGGTGGTGGATTTCGAGCTGACCGAAGGCCTGTCCCGGCCCTTTGATTTGAAGTTGAACCTCGCCAGCACCTTTGCCGACCTGGCGGTGGCCGATGTGCTGGACCAGGGGGCGGAACTGGTGATCTGGCAGGACGGCCAGGCGATCCGTACCGTGCAGGGGGTGGTCAGCGCCTTCAGCCGGGGCGATACCGGCCACCGGCGCACCCGCTACTGGGTGCAGGTCCAACCGGCCCTGTGGCGGTTGGGCCTGATGCACAACAGCCGCATCTTCCAGCAGCAGACCCCGGAGACCATCCTCGGCACCCTGCTGGACGAGCGGGGCCTGGTGGACAAGACTTTCGACCTCAAGCGCACACCGGCCGAACGGGAATACTGTGTCCAGCACCGGGAGACGGACCTGGCCTTCCTCCAGCGCCTGGCCGCCGAAGAGGGCTGGCACTACCGCTTTGATACCGCCACCGCCGGTCAGCCCATCGTGATCGCCGATCACCACCGGGATGCCCCGGAACTGCCGCAGGCGAGCTACAACGCCACCGCCGGGGGCAGCCATAAGAGCCCCTGCGTGTTCAAGCTCCAGTACACCGAGACCGTCTCGGTGGCCGGGGTGGCGCTGAAGGACTACACCTTCAGGAACCCCGCCTATGCGTTGATGCACCAGGCCCAGGCCGCCGGTATTGAAGAAAACCAACGCACCGACTACGAACACTACGACTACCCCGGCCGGTTCAAGGCCGATGCCGCCGGTCAGCCGTATACCGAGGCACGGCTGGACAGCCTCAGACGGGACGCCAGTGTCGGCCACGGGGCAAGCAACCGGGCGGACTTCACCGCCGGGGCCCGGTTCATCCTTGAAGGCCACACCAGCGACAGCCTCAACCGCGACTGGCTGCTGACCGAACTGACCCACACCGGCAAACAGCCCCAGGCGTTGGAAGAGGAAGGGGGCAGTGGCGCCACCACCTACAGCAACACCTTCCAGGCCATTCCCGGGGACAAGACCTGGCGCCCGAAACCGCCCAAGCGCCTGACCATGGACGGCCCGCAGATGGCGATCGTCACTGGGCCGGAGGGTGAAGAGATCCACTGCGATGCCCATGGACGCGTCAAAGTAAGATTTCCCTGGGATCGTTACTCGGAAAATAACGAACACAGCAGTGCCTGGCTAAGGGTCTCCCAGGGCTGGGCCGGGGGCAGTTACGGGTTTATGGCCATCCCCAGAATCGGCCATGAAGTCATCGTCTCCTTCCTCGATGGCGACCCGGACCAGCCGATCATCACCGGGCAGACCTACCATGCCACCAACACGCCGCCCTATGCGCTGCCAGAGCACAAGACCCGGACCACCCTGAAGACCCAGACCCACAAGGGTGAAGGTTCCAACGAACTGCGCTTCGAGGACGAAGCCAACCAGGAACAGATCTACGTCCATGCCCAGAAGGACCTGGACCTGCTGACCGAGAACGACCGCACCGAGGTCATCCGCAACAACAGCCACCTGACCGTCGACAATGACCGCTACAGCCACATCAAGGCCAACGACCACAGCACCGTGGATGGGGAGAAGCGAGAGAAGGTGGGCAAGGACATGAGCCTGTCGGTCGGTGGCACGCTGCATCAGAAATCCGCCACCTCCACCCTCACCGAAGCGGGTAGCGAAGCCCATTACAAAGCCGGTGCCAAAGTGGTGCTGGACGCTGGTGCCGAGTTGACCATTGCCGCAGGCGGCAGCTTCCTGAAACTGGACGCCAGTGGCGTGACCCTTTCCGGCCCGACACTCAAGATCAATTCCGGCGGGGCGCCGGGCAGCGGTTCAGGACAAGGCGCCTTGGGGCCTGCCCTTCCACAAGATATGGAAAAGAACCTGCACCAGGCCATCGAGCCGGCACAGCTTGCGGAAGTCCCACTGACCCGCCCCCAGGCGAACAACCTCAAATCTGCCGCGCCTTTCTGCGAGGAGTGCGTGAAATGCCGTGAGGGCGTCTGCGATGTCTGACCAGACTTCATTTCGGCAACGCCTCAAGCAAGCTGCCGATGAGTGTCCACAAACACCAAACATCTACCTTGTGCTGAGCGGCACTAGCGACAGCCAACCCGTACGTCACTTCTTCGACCGAGATGGGCTGAGCGCGCAACCACTTTACATGGGTACAGCCTACGCCGGCTGGCAGGAGGTTATGCCCTACCTCGCCGCCGTATCACCTGAGAGCGGCTTTCTGGATTGGATTGACGAGACTTCTGCTCCAGACTGGGGCTGGGCGGCCGTTTCCAGCGCACCTATGGATACCGTGTTCGCACATTTGCGCAGCCTCACACAGATCACACTGAGCAACGGCAAAACCGTCTTCTTTCGTCATTGGGATGCCCGCTTTCTCGGCGTAATCCACGACTCGCTGGACTCAGACCAGCAAGCGCGACTGCTGGGCCCTATTGAACGTTGGATTGCTCCCGACCAAAGCTTGCGAACCAATCCCCGGCCAGCCATCGATAGCGAAGAGAAGCCTTTCCCGTGGTTCTCACTGCCACGTTCCGTTGAGGACGCGCTGGCATCGGTCTGCTGGGACCAACTGGTCGACAACACCCTAGCGGCCCTCCACCAACTGGAGCCTTCACCGATCGGCTTCTACCCGGCCCCGGTTGCACGGCAGAAAGTTCAGCGCCACCTGCGCAAACTGATCGGGCCAACACCCGTTACCGAGCTCGATGCCACCACATTCCACGCATTGCAGTATCGCCTCCAGCAGGACGCTGGGCGTTCAATTTGAGGTAAGGATCACCCATGACCATTGCGCCAACGATGGGACAAAGCGCTTCCACCCAGGAAGACACGTTCAAGCCGGACATCACTGCCCTCACCCGCGAGTTGAGGGAAGCGGTCGTCAAGAACTACGACGAATGGAAGGACGACTGGTTCAAGTCCGTATTCCTGGGCCACGAACAGGTCCTCGAGGTGAATGGCGCCAGCACTAGCAGCGGAGCCGACGAAGACGAAGTGGTCTCATCTACCGTCGCCCCGTGTGAGGAACTGCGCAAGCTCAAGATCGCCCACTTCCACGAGAACATCAAAAAGACGCCTATTCCTGAAACGCCGTTCGAGGTGCAGGAAAACAAGGGCGGCTGGCTTGGTGACGATTGGGAAACCGTGACCAGCGGCATCACCGATGCCAACGGGCTGGCCGAAGTGACCGTAACGCCGGGCAAGGAATACCGCGTTATCCTGGCGCCGGATATCTCCAAAGCCGATATGGATGCACTCTACGCCAGCTACGTTGGCTTCATCGAATCCTGCTGCAGTGTTCTCGACGAGGCCTGGAACAACGGGGCCAGCCAGCAATGGGACAGCTACCTCGCCCTGCCCGCCGATCGACGCGACGATGCCGTCTACGCCAGCGCCATCAGCGGACTTGCCGATGGCTTCACCGGCATCCTCGACGACCTCAAACGCATCTACGACATCATCTGCGGGCTGCTGGACTACGACTTCTCCGACATGCCGGAAGACATGGCCGAGCAGATGGAGAAACTCAAGGAAGCGGACGACGCCTACCTGAAAGCCTGTCTGGTGGCCAACGACGAAATCTTCCTTTTCATCGTGATGTACACGCTGCGGCAGTACTTCCGCATGCAGTCGCCCACCCAGCTTGCGGATATGGCCGGTGAGCTCCTCGGCCAGGTGCTGTTCGATGTGGTCGTGGGTCTGATTATTACCGGCGGCGCGGGACTGGCCGCCAAGTACGGCGCCCGGATCGGCACCAAGGCGGTGGCCAAGGCCGTCGGCCGGGCAGGTGATGACGTTCACGATGGTGTGGACCTGGGGCCGTTCCTGGTGAAACTATCCGACGGCTTCCAGCATTACATGGACGATATCGGCACCAATCACCGAAGGATCCAGACCGCAGGCGAAAGCAACCTGTCTCCTTCCTCGGCCGCACGCGGCGCGGACATGCAGACCCAGCATCCGGCGTACAACGCCTTGGGAGCCGACGAAAAAGCGTTACCCCTGCAGGCCCAGCGACACGACAGCGCAGCAGTCAGCGAGCGTGCCCGCAGCGACGGGCCGGACGAACCGTCACCCTCCACCACTGACCAGGGCCGCGCAACCCAGGACAATGCATCCACAGAAACCTGCGGCGATCCGGTTAGCACGGTTACCGGCGAGGAAATTCTGGAACTGGTGGATGCCCGTCTGGAGGGCCCCCTACCGTTCGAATTCAGACGGATCTACCGTTCTGGCTCCAGTGACCGTCAACTGGATATGGGTTATGGCTGGCGTCATAGCCTGAATCACAGCCTGGCTTTTACTGAAGACGGCATCACCTGGCACGACCACGAGGGCAAGAACACGCGTCTGCCTTCACTCGACAGCGCGCCTTTCGGTCGCAATTCACAGTCCGGCATGGCCGCCTGGCGGGACGGCACTCAGATCGTCACCTGCGCTGGTGAAAAACAACCTCGCTACCATTTCGAACGCCACGGCAATGAAGGCCGGCTGGTCCGCATCAGCGATCGCTATGGCAACGAACTGCATCTCGGTTACGACCTGCACGGGCGTATGCATCGTCTCGTCAACGACGCTAACCGGGCCCTGGCTTTCGAATACCGTGACGATCGTCTTGTCGCAGTCACACTTCTTCACCGCCGGCTGACCGACAACGGCCCCACCTGGGAACAACTGCAAACCGCCCACACCTACAATTACGACGGCGGTGATCTGGTCGAAGCCACCAATGCCGCCGGTGAAACCGAGCGCTATGCGTTCGATAACCACATGCTGGTCCAACGCACACTGGCCAGTGGCTATAGCTTCTACCTGGCCTGGGACGAAGCCGCGCCGCAAGGCCGCTGTATCCGCCAGTGGGGCGATAGCCCGGAAACCGACACCCACTTCGCCTGGGACGACGAGAAACACACCTGCACCATCACCTATGTCGATGGCAGCGAGGAACACTGGCAATACGACGGCGCCGCCCAGCTCCAGACCAAGATCGATCCGGACGGCGCCAAACATATTAACGAGTATGACGACCAGGGCCGGTTAGTCACCAGCGTCGATCCCCTCGGTGCCAAAACAACCTACAGCTACGACGAGACGGGCCGGCTGGTCAGCAAAGTGGGGCCTGACGAAAAGCCCATTCTCTTCACCTACCGTCAGGGTCGCATTGCGGAGATTCACCGCAGCGGCCAGGTCTGGACCTTTGCCTATACCGCTCACGGCGACCTCGCCCGGGAAATCGACCCCAAAGGCCGCGTTACAGCCTACAGCTACAACAGGCAGGGCCAACTCACGCGGGCGGATCTGCCCGACGGCCGTCGCCATACCTGGCAGTGGAACGACAAGGGCCAGTTGCTGGAAGAGCGCGCCCCCACCGGCGCCATCGAGAAATACCGCTACGATGCCTTCGGCCGATTGCTCGCCCGCAAGGACGCCCGGGGTGCGATCACCCAATACGTGCACGATCCGCTGGGGCGGGTGATCGAGGAACGTCTGTCCGGCAATCGCTCGCGCCGCTACGCCTACAACAGTTTTGGCAAGGTCACCCGCTTCACCGACGAACAGGGCCGTGAAACTCGCTACGAGTACGACCGCAACCTGCACCTGCTCAGCCGCCGCATCAATCCGGATGGCAGCGAGCTCAAGTACCGCTACGATCACCACCGCTTCCTCCTGACCCAGATCGAGAACGAGCGTGGCGAAAGCTACCGCATCGACTACTACCCGAACGGTCTGGTTCGCGAGGAAACCGCCTTCGATGGACGGCGTACAGGCTACAGCTACGACCTCAACGGTCGCCTGCTGGAGAAGACCGAGTACGGCACCGGCGAGGACGCGCTTCAGGTCACCCAATACGAACGCGATGTCGTCGGCCAGTTGACCAAAAAGGTTCTGCCGGATGGTCGTGAAGTCCAGTATCGCTACAACCGTGATGGCCAGTTGGTCGCCGTCGACGATGGCCATTGGCCGCTCGCGTTCCACTATGACGAGCAGGGTTTGCTGCGCACGGAGCACCAAGGCTGGGCGTCATTGCACTATCACTATGATGCGTTTGATCGCCTTAACGGCATGACCCTGCCCGACAGCCAGCGCATCGACTACCAACGCGATGCTTCCGGCCTACTGGCAGGCATCGATCTCAACGGAAGCGCGCTGACCCGCCACCGCATGGCGGCAACCGGCGAGGAGCTGGAGCGCACCCAGGGCGATCTCCTGAGCGCCTACGTCTACGACGACGAAGGGCGGCTTACCCAGCATCGCCTGCACCAGCAACGCGTCAAGGACATCTTCTACCAGCGCGACTACCAGTACGACACCACAGGCAACCTCAGGTCCGTCAACGACAGCCGCAAAGGTCTACGGGAATACGTCTACGATCCGCGTGACCGTCTGGTGGGCGTACGGGGCGACGTCTACGAACAACTGATCCACGATCCCGCCGGCAACCTGCTGGAGCAGGCGCAAAACGCGTCGCCCACGATCAATGCCAACGTCCAGGGCAACCGCCTGACCCTGCATGGTGACTGTCATTACGAGTACGACGACTTCGGTAACCTGGTCGCCGAGCGGCGTGGCAAGGACCAGAAACTGGTCACCACCTACCGCTACGACTGCGAACACCGCCTGGTGGAAGTTACCCGCCCCGACGGCCGAAGCTTCCGCTACGCCTACGATGCCTTTGGCCGCCGCATCGCCAAGGAAGACGAACACCAACGCATCGAATTTATCTGGCAGGGCGACCGCCTGATCGCGGAGGAAAGCGGCGACGACTATCGCACCTACCTTTACGAGCCTGACAGCTTCCGCCCGCTTGCCTTAGCGGACGGCTATGGTGCAGAAAACAGCCGCGTCTACTATTACCATCTGGACCATCTGGGCACTCCCCAGGAAATGACGGACGCTACCGGACACATCGTCTGGTCCGCCACCTACCGCGCCTATGGCAGCGTGGTCAAAAAGGAAATCGCCCAGGTCCAGAATCCGCTGAGATTCCAGGGCCAGTACTACGACCCCGAAACCGGCCTCCACTATAACCGCCATCGGTACTACAATCCGGCTACGGGACGGTTTATAACGCCTGATCCAATTGGCTTGGCGGGTGGTTTGAACAACTACCAGTATGTGCCGAATCCGACCGGGTGGGTGGATCCATTGGGGTTGATTGCTGGCTCAAACTGTTGCCCTGGTAAAGGAAACAATCCAGAAAATCCTTGGGAACTTGCGAATGAGTCTCCCATTCAAATACCTAAAAACGCTACTGTAAACGGACCGGTGGCGAAAAGTGCGGGCTACAGACAAGTCTCTTACAAGTGGACTGAAGAAGTTGAAGGTAGGATAAATCGCTTCGAGGTTCGATGGCATGAGCCCACACCCAACGCACCAGAGGGGACGTTACCAAACTGGCGTGTCACTAAAACGCTGTCCGGAACACCTGATGGGCGAATGCGCAAAGAGGTCTTCGAGCTGGCACAGGGAGACAATGGCACGCAATTTTGGATCCCAGAGCGCGAATTTCGCGATGCCACTCGCGCTTGGCGAAATGGCAATGCCACCGAGCATCAAATCGATTTGTTACGACGGGCACACTTTGAATGACGACTCAAAACGACATTAATATCCTTTTGGGTATAGAGCCCCCATCAGAAGGAAAGGCGAACGTGGTTCCAGTATACCTTGAGGAGCACTATGCGCGATTAGCGGCTATCGAAAACTTGAAAGCAGCAAGAGAAGAAAACGATGAAGCTCTGGCCGCCCTCGCCAAGACTACGATTTCAAATGAAGATGAAGAAATCCGCGAAGCCGCCCTATCAGCGCTTTGCGAAATATCTAGCGATAACAAACTCAAAAAAACCATCCTATATATTGCTTCAACAGATGCGAGTGAAAGTGTGCTTTCAACAGCATTAGAGCAAGCAGCACTACATTTTCCTGAGCTGGCAAAAAAAATGGCACTTCGACTTCAACACCACCCAGATCAATCTATATCCACTTACTCAATCGGGATATTAGCCATATAGTAGCTTATTGTTTTGCAACTAAAGGGAAACGGAAAGTGCTTAATAAAATACAGCTGAGTCTTATGTGACCCAAAGTGAAGAGCCTGCATAGCAAACGAAGCAGCCTATCTTCCGTCCACAACGGCCGCTGACGTTCGTCTAGACCTGCGGCGCCGCACCACCTATCGCTACGACTGCGAACACCGCCTGGTGGAAGTGATCCGCCCCGACGGCCGCAGCTTCCGCTACGCCTACGATGCCTTTGGCCGACGCATCGCCAAGGAAGACGACCACCAACGCACCGAATTTATCTGGCAGGGCGACCGCCTGATCGCCGAGGAAAGCGGCGACGACTACCGCACCTACCTCTACGAGCCGGACAGCTTCCGCCCGCTTGCCCTGGCCGATGGCTATGGCGCAGAAAACAGCCGCGTCTACTATTACCATCTGGACCACCTGGGCACCCCCCCAGGAAATGACGGACGCTACCGGACACATCGTCTGGTCCGCCACCTACCGCGCCTATGGCAGCGTGGTCAAAAAAGAGATAGCCGAGGTCCAGAATCCACTACGATTCCAGGGCCAGTACTACGACCCCGAAACCGGCCTCCACTACAACCGCCATCGGTACTACAATCCGGCTACGGGACGGTTTATAACGCCGGACCCCATTGGGTTGGCGGGTGGTTTGAACAACTATCAGTACGTGCCGAATCCGACCGGGTGGGTGGATCCTTTGGGGTTGGCTTGTGAGAAGGGGAATTGTCCTGGAGGAAAGCGGCCACCACTGCCAAGGGTTGATCTCGACCACATACGTGGCGAAATCAATCCATCTAAATGGATTCCCAAACTAAAAACCCGAATGCCCAGCGCGACAGGTGGCCATTATAAGAACCCTAACCTACGAATTTTAGAGGAACTCACCCCCCGAAACCCCGCTGGCGTTTATGAAGCTAGGGTCGAAGTTTTCGATCCAAAGTCACAAAATTGGGTGCCAAAGTTAAACCCGAAAGGGAATTCGGGAAAATCAACCATGTTCCCAGATGATTGGAACGAGGATCGTATCGTTAGCGAGATTCAGCAGGCTTATCAACAGGCAGGGGCACCGCCATCTGGAAAGTGGGTTGGCCAATCTTCTTCCGGACTAAATATAGAGGGCTACGCTGATGACTCGAACCGTCCATTTGAAATACGTACGGCTTGGCCCGTACTCGAGTAAAGGCTATTAGATCCATGAACTATCGATTCTTTGTCAACCAATCAAATTATCCTGTATGTGTGGTTGACGACGCCAAAGCATTTGGTCATTTTTTATCTTTCGAATTCGTGCCTCGCAGACTAGAAGAGCTTGAATCGGCCATTAAAAGGACGCAAGTTGGGCTTAAAGAAGAATTGGAAGTTGAACGGACCGATGCTGTTTTAACTTTTAGACCAGATAAAATGGTAGAACTAGATTTCTTCGAAGGCGATAACGAGGGAGGAAGCGAAATAACTTCACTCGCCGATTTTCGGAGCCTATTCAACGATTGGGTCAATTTCCTGGAGCATGAATGGAGGCGAAACCCGAGTGGTACGGTTTCCTGATCGAATGGAGGTTTTCTTCACGCACTGCCGAACCTCGGTCGGAAACGTATTATCATGACCAAAGAGCAAATTTTATCTTTGCTCGCCGAACTGCAAATCGTGAAGAAAATACCTAAAATTCAAGACCTTGTGGAAGCAAAGGATTATAAGTGGGTAATTGAGCAACCAGTTCGAGTCGATACCAGCACAGAGCTCATGCACCTCAATATCCATAGTGAAACCGTGGGTAAGCGTTCATTCCACGACGTAGTTGACCTACTTCACGTCACGGAGAGGCCTTAATAACTCCGGCGAGACCTTGTACTGTTTCCTGCCATCCTCACCCAGCACGATCACACTCTTGCGATTGATTTTGGTGACGATCCCCAACACCGGTCCTTCCCGGCCTTCGAAGGTCACTTTCAGGCCAACCCGCAATTGACTCAAGGCATGCAGGGTTTCTTGTTCTTGCAGTTCATCAATTCGCTGGCAGATGGTCTGGTTCAGTTCCAGCAACTGGTCGATGGTCATGTCCTCAATGCGCACGGACGTTGGCCTCCGGCTGTTTGTTCTGTCGGTCAGGGTGGCGTGGGTCGATCAGCGCCCGTAGCGGATTGTCGGCGAACCGGGGTTTCCAGAGTCGGGGCGTCAGGTCGCTGACTTCACGGGCCGGGTGCTGGCTGATACGTTGCAGCACGTCCACCAGATACGTGTACGGGGTAATATCGTGCAGCTTGCAGGTGCTGATCAGGCTCTGGATGACGCCCAGGTGTTCCGCGCCCAGTTCGGTCCAGCAGAACATCCAGTTTTTCTTGCCCATTGGAATGGGGCGTAGTGCTCGTTCCAGGTGGTTGGTGTCTGGCTGCACATCCGGGTCTTCCAGGAACACGGTCAGGCTCGCTTCACGGCTGAGCACGTAGTTCAGGGCTTTGGTCAGCGAATCGCTGGGCACGAGGCCGCCTTGCGCCAACTGATCCCGGCACCACTGGAAGAAGTCGCTGACCACCGGTTTCGAGTGATCCAACCGGTACTGGCGTTTCTTCTCGCCAGTCAGCCCCTGGGTTTTGATGGCCTCTTCATTCCGGTACACCGTGGCGATCTGTTGCAGCGCGTCGGTGACTATCTCCGGATGATCCTTCTGCGCCTCGATAAAGTAACGGCGACTGTGCACCCAGCATTGGGCATGGGTGACGTTTTCCTGGGCGGCGGCATAACGGGCATAGGCCGCGTAGCCGTCACTGATCAGGGTGCCGCTGAACGATTCGCTGAGTACTTCTTCGATATGGGCACGCCCACGGCTGTTAGAGTAAGTGAACACCACCTCGTCGGCATCGCCATACAGCGGCCAGAACCAGCCGGATTTCATCTTGCCCTTTTGCGGGCCGGCCCGGCCCTGATGACCGGCCTTGATGGGCGTTTCGTCCATGGCCAGTACCCGACTGCGCAGTACGTTGTCGGTCTGGGCATCCACAATGGGGCGCAGCAGGTCGATGGCACGCTTGACCAGATTGGTCAGAGTGCTGCGACTGACGGTGATACCGGCCTGTTGGATACGCTGGTGCTGGCGATACAGCGGCAGATGGAACTGGAATTTGTCCACCAGCAACCCGGCCAGCAGGCTGACATCGGCCAGGCTGTTGTCCAGCACGTTGAACGGAGCCGGTGTCGTGATGAGCTTCTCGGTGCCCTTGCGCCGGAACACCGGGCGTTCGCACTTAAGCACCACATAGCTGGAGGCCCGCTGGGCCAGCCGGTAGGTGGTCTTGCTGCCGATCACTTCGTACTGGTCAGCCTCCGGCCCGGTCAGTTCCGGTGGCAGGTGTTCAATGACCTCCACCGGCACATCGGCGGTGAAGCGCAGGCCGGTGTCGTTCAGGCAGTCGTCGTCCCGCTGCTTCTTACCGGTACCACGCTGATAGGCTTTAACCGTGCGCTTTTTCTCTTCCGGTGGGTTCTCCGGAACCGGTGCATCGCCTTCCTGGAACAGGCTGTTCTGGCCCGGCAGGTCAAATGCCTGCTTCTCGGATTTGGGGCCGAACAGCTGCTTCTTGAACCAGTCCAGCTGGCGCTGAAGGGTCTGGACCTGCTCACGCAGCAGTGCATTCTCCTCGGCCAGAGCCGAGGAGGACGATGCATTGGGAGAAGGAGCAGAAGCCGTTGAATTCATGACCGATATTATACCGGAACCCGGCCTTCTATACCCCTCGAAAACGCTTGAACTGGCGGTATTTCTGCACCTCAATGCCATCGATCAGCAGTTGCAGATCCGTCAGCGTCAGGGCTCGCTGACCGGAGGCAGATAAAGGCACCCGGAACTGTCCCTGCTCCAGGCGTTTGGCCCACAGGCAGTAACCAGTGGTCGTAAAATACAGCATCTTCATCTGAGTTTTACGGCGATTGACGAAGACGAAATACTGGCCGCTGAGCGGGTCGTGCTTCAACTGATTCCGGACCAGGGCGCTCAGGCCCCGGAACGATTTGCGCATATCGGTGGGCTCAGTGCACAGCCAGATCCGGGCCTGACTATCGAGCCCGATCATCCGTTCTGGCTCAGCCGCAGTTCCACGCCGTTGCCCAGGCTGAGCACAATGTTCCAGCCGGGGCCGGAGGATGGAGAGTTGCCCATCAACGACGAGAGATCCAGAAAATCGGCTTCACCGGGACCTGACGACTCATCAGTCGACGGGTCGGACAGGCGCTTGCGCCAGTTACAGAAGCTGGCGTAACCGATCTTCTCCTGTTTACAAAACTGCGGTGCTGACAAGCCGCTGGCGCGCTGCTGATCAACCAGGGTCTGCCACTGTTCTGGAGTACGGTGCTTTCTCATGGGGGTAACCTCGTATCGGGAAATGTGAGGTTACTGTAGAGCGAATCTCAGCGGGGTGGCAGAACGTCGCGGAATGAACGCTTACAACCGTGGAGCAATCCAACATCGAAAACTGGGGTTTCAAACAGGGTAGCGAAAAGCTCGCAGAAGCGGGTGACTTTGTAAAATTTGTCGCCTTCAAAGCGTCCGAATACTCGGCAAAAATCTATTCAGATGATGTAACTGAAGAACTAATCGGTTTAGTAGTAACCAAGAGACAGAATCGAGCTCCTAGCATTGATAGTGCAGGTAGAGTAATTGGCTAAATGCCGGCGAACCCCATTGAACAATGACTATCTATTGGTTCAAAGAGTGCTCATTTTGCCATCAAGGGCGGTTGATAATCGTCTACGACGTAACAAACCTAAGACTCTATCTTCACTGCGAGGAATGCGAGCGTGGGTGGCTTGATCCAGCTGAGGCGGAGAACGCAGGAAAAGGCTTTTTGACCCTTTTAGAATCTTTTGAAACGGAAATGCCTTCATTAAAAATGATAGAGAACATGGGCTGGTTAGAGTATGTAGGCGGGCGGTTCGAAGAATAGACACGCCTAAAAATGATGACGAAGAGTCGCCACCGTATCTCCTACGCTCGCAGCGGTCACCAACACTTCCACTGCGAGCCTAGAAGGCTTCTATTAATAACTTAACGCTGCACCATCGTCCTCGCCCCCTGAATAAACTTCTCCTTATCCCGCTCTAACTTCGGTTTCTCAACCCCACTCTGACAGCCAGGCCGCTGCCCCAACTCGTCCAACCAACGGTTCAGGTGGACCAATCCTTCCACCGAAGCGCCCGACCATTTATGGGTTCTCACCCAGGTCCAGTTGGCGATGTCGGCGATGGTGAACTCGTCGCAGGCGAGGTAGGGGGACTCGGCCAGCCGTGAATCGAGTACTTCGAACAGGCGGCGGCATTCGTTCTGGTAGCGGTCGATGGCGGGTTGGATCTTTTCCGGAAAGTAGCGGTAGAAGACATTGGCCTGGCCCATCATGGGGCCAACGCCGCCCATCTGGAACATGAGCCATTGCAGCACTCGGGAGCGTACTTTCGGATCGCTGGGGTAGAGCTTGCCGTACTTCTCGCCCAGGTAGATCAGGATGGCGCCGGACTCGAAGACCACGAAGTCGTCGTTGTCGCGATCAACGATGACGGGGATGCGGCCATTGGGATTCATTCGGAGGAAGTCCGGCGTCTTCTGCTCGCCCTTGGAAAGGTCCACCGGAATGAGGTTGTACTCGACGCCCATTTCATCGAGCGCCACCGTTACCTTATGCCCGTTGGGCGTGGGGGAGGTATAAACATCGATCATCCCGAAACTCCTTACACCTGGGCGGACGGGCGGGCTTTGATGCGGTCAAACCAGGCCTGCAAGTGCGTCTGTTCCGGCTTGATACGGATGTCGTTGACCTTGTTGAAGGCAACCGTGGTGAAGGCGTTGATATCCGCCGCGGTGAAGGTGTCGCCGCAGATATATTCATGGTCTGCCAGATGCTTGTCCAGGAAGTGGAAGAACTTCTCGACATTCTTGCCGCACTCCTCACCCCATTCCTTGATCGGATTCATGCGATCCTTGAAATAGCCGGTGGTGTGCTGAAAGCACATGCCCGTGGGCAGGAACAGATAGAACTCGATCCAGCGCAGCCATTGCTCGACGTGGGCTTTGCCGATAGCGTCTTCACCCAGCAGCGGTGTCGTATCCGGGTGCAGTTCCTCGAAATAGCGGCAGATGGCCATGGTCTCGGCGATGCTAGTGCCGTCGTCGAGCTGAAGCACCGGAACTTTCTTCATGGGGTTCATGGCGGCGTATTCGGGGGTGAGGTTCTCGCCTTTCTGCAGGTCGATCTGGACGAACTCGACCTCGTCCAGCAGTCCTTTCTCGGCCAGGAACATGCGTACGCGACGGGGATTCGGGGCAGTCTTGGTTTCGTAGATCTTCATGGACTCTCCTGTTGGCAACTGTCGTTTGTTGTTATTACAGACCTTGCCCTACTACTCCGTATCACTCTGCAGAACAAGGGTTCGTTAGCAGGCTCAGAAACCAGAGCTTGCCGCTCGGGCGGTTCCCGGTCAAGCGGCGACTTGCGTGCCGTTGATATAACGGGTGATCTCTCCGATGAGCCAATCGGGGTCGTCCAGGGGTAAGTCATGGCCCGCGTCGGGGTGCAGGCGCATTGTCCATTGCCACCGTTCTGCCAGCGCTTCGCTGCAGCGCCAGTCGACAATACGGTCGCCCTTGCTGGCCAACAGCAAGGCCTCCGGCATGGGCCGTTCCTTCATCGGCCGATAGCGTGCGGCTGCCGTGAGTTGACGCATTGCATTCGAAGCGGAAACCGGGCGCTGGGCCTGGATGCTATACCAGCGTTGCACCGTCGCCGGATTGAGTTGGCGATTCGATGTGAGCGCCACCACCTGGGCTTCGCGCTCCCGCAGGTCACGCAGGGTCAGCAGCCGCAGCAGGGTGGGCCAGGTCCTGGGCTTGAGGCGATGCCAGGGGCGGTTGAATCCACTGCTGGTATTGATAAGGATGAGGTGCTGGATTTCACCGGAGCGGGCGTGCTGAGCCCAGTCCACCGCAATCATCGCGCCCATGGACAGGGCAATCAGACCAAATGGACCGGGGATGTGGCCCACCTGCTTTTGCACCGCTTCGCGAATGGCCGGCACGGTCCAGGGACTTGTTTCCCGAAAGCGGGTGCCCGTACCTGGCAGGTCGACAGCGTGAAACTTATGTTGAGGAAAGGCATCGCGCAGGCGTTCGGGCAAGACACCCCAATGCGCATGCTCGCGGGTCAGGCCACGCAACAAGATCCAATGCATCCGGCGTTCCTTAAAGCATCACTTCCATCCCGGCTCCAATTCACCGGGACCACCAACGGCCTATCGTCATCCCTGTTCGCGATACCAGTGCATGATAGCCGCCTCCCTGAGCATGGGCTCCTGAGCCTTGGCTGGCAACCAGTTTTCATGATTGGCCGCCGCCCGCATCAGGAAGTCGATAAAGCTCAGATGAGAGCGTAGCACCCGCTGATGACGATGGGGGACCATCGGGTTGAACAGCCCCTCCAACCGCAGGAGCTGGCGCGGCCGTTTGCGGATCCAGCGCCAGGACCCCATCTCCAGCGTCAGCGGGATAAAGGCGCCCTCACCCTTGCGATTGACCTCTTTGTAGAAGTAGTCCCAGAGGTCGCCGTGGGTCAGGTAATGGCGGGATTGCGGCTCGAAGGCATAGGTATGATTGGGGTAAGCCTGCTCCCAAAGCAGCTTTAGCGCCATCACCGACGCGATGCGGCGCATGGGCCGGCGCCGGTAGGCGTAGGGAAACCAAATCTGGTCCTGCCAGCCGAATCCCGAGTGGCAGTCGAGCGCCACACTGAACGGCCGGCCAGGCAAGAGTTCACGGATCACCGCTTCAAGCGCGACGTTTTCCGGCTCCATCCCCTTCTCCGGCGTGCCGGTGTACCAGGGCAAACGACGCGAAACCCGCTGCCCACCGAGCAGGAAGGTGCTGGCGCCTTGAGCCTCGATCGGCGCGTTGCGCATGAGGTCCACACCATTGGGATTACTGCGCTGGTTGAGGAACATGCCACCGGGATTGAGGATCGGCAGCAGGGTGATGCGGATACGCGAGAGCAGGTCCTGCATCTCACGATCCCAGGTCAGTCGATTGAGCAGGCTTTGCAGCCACGCCAAGGTGACTTGGGCACCGATACGCTCAAGGCCATGGACGCCACCCACCAGTAGCAGGACCGGCACGTCCGGCGCCTCGCTGCCGATGTCCACCCGGTAAAGAGGCAACGTCACCTCTTTCAGGGCGACACGCTCTATCACCCGAGCCTGTACCCGCTCGGATGCTTCGGCCAGCATGCGCTCGAGGGAAACCATTTCCGGCAGGTAGTCGCGCAACAACCGACGCTGGCGACGGTCACGGGTCGATTGCTCCAACGGAATGGCCGCGTGAGGCGTGAGGTCCCGCAGTTCTGTCATTGCACTTTTCTCCCGATCTCCCGGATGACGTCAACCTTTCATTCTAGCGGCCCGTTGCTACAGATTGATGAAACCCGACGCGGCGTCAGGTCTTCGCCTGCCTCTTCATGGCATGAAAGGGCATGACATGGAAGCTCCGGCTATCGGACGGCGCCTGTTCGCGCTCCGTCAAACCGTAATCGCGCATCACGTGCGCTACGCGTAGCCGATAATGCGCGAAGATAGACTCGCGGCCGGCCCGTTGGGCGCCGCGGTGCGCCTCCTGATTTCGCCAGCGCTGAACGGCAGCTTCGTCCTCCCAGAACGACAACGACAGGTAGCGGCCAGGTGCATTGAGACTCTGGAAGCGTTCGACGGAGATAAAGCCCTCAACGGTTTCCAGCACCGGTTTCAGATCGGCTGCCAGTGAGAAATACCGGTCCTCATACCCTGCCCGTGGTTCCAGTTCGAAGATGACGGCAATCATTGTCCCGCCTCCAGATGGACATCGGACCCGACCGGCAGCTTGTGCAGCGTACCGGGCACGGGTGTCAGGAAGGTACGCCGTTCCTCGAGAATGAACATTTGCTCCTGGGCAAAGAGAAAATTCTCGCGACCGGCCTCGTCCGTCTTCAAACGAGCCCGATAGGCTTCATATGCGGCCAGCGACGCAAAGCTGATCAGACCATAGGCGATGTTATTGGTGCCCTCGTACGGCATGAAGTAACCCACCAGCTCACCTCCACAGGCGGGAATGATCTCGCCCCAGCGTTGGGCATAGGCGAGGAAGTCGTTCAGCTTGAAAGGATCGAGGCGGTATTCGATAAAGCAGGTTATAGCCATGGCCATTGTCTCCCTGGGGTTTCTGGGCCAGTCTATGGCTTTATCCCAGGCATGCTTCGACGGAGACCGAAGTGTGACGAGGGATGATGTGAGATAGATAGCCAGATGATGAACAGCATGACGATGAAACCCACCCTGGCACCGGAGCCGGATATCACCGACGTCGCCGCGCTGGTTGGCGAACCGGCACGTGCCCGCATGATGATGGCCCTGATGGGCGGCCAGGCGCTGACAGCGAGCGAGCTGGCCGTGGAAGCCGATATCACGGCGCAGACCGCCAGCAGCCATCTGGCCAGACTGGTCGAGGGCCACTTGCTCAACGTTCGCAAACAGGGACGCCACCGCTACTTCCAGATCAGCCGGCCAGCGGTCGCGGAACTCCTCGAATCCCTGCTCAACCTGTCTGTTCGTGCAGGGCCACAGCGCATCACCCCCGGACCCAGTGACCCGCAGCTTCGGGAGGCGCGCATCTGCTATGACCACCTGGCCGGGCGCTGGAGCGTTGCGCTATACGATACCCTGCACTCGGAGAAACTACTGGTTGAAGCGCATGGCACCGCGGTACTGACTGAAAAGGGGGCTACTTTTTTCAGGGATAGGGGCGCCAATATCGATCAACTGCACCGACATCGGCGGCCCATATGTCGCGCTTGTCTGGACTGGAGCGAACGCCGCCATCATCTGGCCGGCGCACTCGGTCAATGGTTGCTGGACGATATCCTGTCCCGCGGTTGGGCCCGAAAAGATCTGGATTCCCGTATCGTCCGCTTCAGCGCCTCGGGTCTGGCGCGCTTCAGAAACCACTATCTGCTTGCCGATTGATCATAGATTGGTCAGGATGAAATCAAGACCTCATTCCTGAATCAACGAGTGTTCCCATGCGCATCCGCAAAGCCTCGCTGCACGACGCCCCCCAGATCGCACGTTTGGCCACTGAACTGGGCTACCGTTCCACCGCTGTGGACATCAACGAACGACTGGACCTGTTGATGGGCCGCGCAGACCGCTACATCGCTGTTGCGGATGCCGGGGATGAAAAGATACTGGGCTGGATCGCGGTGGAAAAACGTCTGCTGCTGGAATCCGGCGAGAAAGCCGAGATCGTCGGGCTGATCGTCACCGAGCAGAGTGCACGCCAGGGCGTGGGCGCCGCGCTGCTCAAGGCAGCGGAGAAATGGGCAGCCAGCCGGGGGCTCGATCTTATCGCGGTCCGCTCGAACACCGAACGCAACGCGGCTCACCCCTTTTACGAGGCCCAGGGCTACGAACGCCGCAAGACCCAGCACGTCTATCTCAAATCCCTCAAGCCAACCGATCACTGAGTCTGGCCCGTAAGGTTTAACACGAGTGGCGATCGGAGAATCGAACGATGGATACGAAGGAACGTTTCCTGAAACTGCCCCACCCTACCCATGACAGCCAGGTACCGCTGGAAACCGCGCTGGCCTCCCGACGCAGCTGCCGGGCGTTCGACCGGCGTATCGTTCCGCTTCAGGCCCTATCCCAGCTGCTTTGGGCGGGCCAGGGTATCGATACGCAGACCCGCAAACGCCCAGCGCCCTCGGCGAAGCAGCACTACCCCCTAACGCTGCATGCCGTCGCTCACCACGTCAGCAAACTCTCCATTGACGTCTATCGCTACAACCCGGGCAATCACAGTTTGTCGCCCACCGGATTGGGCGACTTACGTTCCACCTTGCAGGGATACGTGCTGGAAGACCAGCCCTGGCTCGGCGAAGCGCCGCTAATGATTGCGGTCAGTGCGGATATCGATGGGATGGATGCGGCGTTCGCCGAACAACCGCCGCTGGGACGGGGCGCTCGGTACGCCTACATCGAAGCGGGAGCAGTAGCGCAGAATATCCAGCTCCAGGCCTGCGCGCTGGAAATGGGTTCGGTGCTGGCGGGGGCGTTTGATGACGGGGCCGTTGCAGAAGCGCTCATGCTACCGGGAGGACATCTTCCCGTTGGGCTGGTCTGTTTGGGCTATCCTCACGGCTAGGACCGTTCGACCGATTCGTTCGGAAGAAGTGGCCACGGAGTTTGCGTGGCCGGCGCCTAGTCGAGGACTTTCGTAAAACAGCCTTCAGGCTGCCTTGCGAAAGTCCTCGGACCGGACCGTCTTGTCGCGCTTGCGGTTGTAGCGGGTTTTGTCCTTGACGACCTGCATACGGTAAAGGGGTGAGCGCAGATCGCGCTGGACCTGACTATGTTGGGTGGGTGTTCGCTTCTTTCTAGCCATAATGGGCTCCTCAATGGTCTGAGCCCGCATGATAAGGTGCATCCAGCGTAGCTCGCAATCCGCAGAGCTACGGAGCCGATCTTCAAGCCCGTCGCCCGAATCCGTCCAAGAAACACAAGATAGATACCTAAAACCGTGTTATTTCGCCAAGCGAAACCTAATTTCCTTTTGCAAACTTAAATTACATAACTGAACGGAAAAACTTCTTCTTTTCAGGATACTGGCAGGGCTCTTAGAAGCTCAATTTACACCGGAGTCCTGCCATGGGTTTCTTTCAACGATTGCGTATCCGTTCACGCCTGCTCATCGCCATCCTGGTTCCCGTATTGTTAACGGCGGCCGTGGTGGCATGGATCACTACCATTCAATTGAAAACCAACGGCGAGGCTGAAATCCAGAGACTGCGGGAAAATCTGATCGAGACCCACAAGACCGGACTCAAGCACATCGTCGAAGCCGCACGCACG
Source organism: Marinobacter nanhaiticus D15-8W (assembly GCF_036511935.1). NCBI lineage: Bacteria > Pseudomonadati > Pseudomonadota > Gammaproteobacteria > Pseudomonadales > Marinobacteraceae > Marinobacter > Marinobacter nanhaiticus. The sequence continues at coordinate 4,918,968 of NZ_AP028878.1, forward strand.
GCGATCGATGCCGACTACAGCAGTACCTCGCTTGACGAACAGGACGCCAAAACCCGCGTGCGCGATACCATTCGCTCCATGGGGTTCGGCGACAAGAACTATATCTTCGCCTACACGGATGACTCCTATAACCTCGCCTTCCGCCCTAAACCCAGCGCCGAAGGCTATGTGAAAGACAGTACGCCGCAAACAAAGGCCCTGCTCAAGGCCTTGTTCGACGCGGGCCGTAACGGTGGCGGCTTCTACGCTTACGAGCGCAAGAACCCCGCCACAGGGGAAGTCGAACCCAAGATTTCCTATTCACTGGTCCTGGACAAGTGGAACTGGGTCATTGGTACCGGTGTTTACGTCACCAGTGTCGATAAGACGGTCGCAGCGGCCGAAGCCCAGATTTCGAAAAATATTAATGCCGCACTGGCCTCGATTCTCGCGGTGACCGGCATCGTCGTTCTCATTGCCATCGTGTTCGGGATATTGGTCGGTCGTACTGTGACCCAACCACTGGCAACGGTAAGTCGCACCATGCAGGAGATCGCCGAGGGTGAAGGCGACCTCACCCAGCGTCTGCCGGACAACGGCCACGATGAACTGGCTGAACTGGGCCGACGGTTCAACGCCTTTGTCACCAAAATCCAGAAAACGATCCGTGACGTCGGCGATACCACCCACCAAGTCGCATCGGCTGCCGAAGAGCTCAGCCGTGTTGCGGAAGAAACGCGCCGTTCGGTGCAGGTGCAGGGTTCGGAAACCGACCAGATCGCCTCGGCCATCAACGAAATGGCCGCCACCATCCATCAGATTTCGAAGAACGCCAATGAAGTCCAGTCCGCGGGCGCTGATGCAGACAGGTTGGCCAAAGAAGGCGGCCAGACCATGTCAGCCTCCCAGCGTTCGGTTCGCGACCTCTCTGAAAACATTGTGAAAAGCGCCGAAGCCATCGAAGCGTTGGCGGCCCGTAGTGACGAGATTCAGTCCGTACTCGATGTCATTCACGAAGTGACCGACCAGACCAATTTGCTTGCATTGAACGCAGCGATCGAAGCCGCCCGAGCCGGCGAACACGGTCGCGGATTTGCGGTCGTTGCCGATGAAGTCCGTCAGCTTGCAAGACGTAGCGGTGAGTCTGCCGGCCAAATCAGGACGATGATTGACGGCTTCATCGCAGAATCCCGCAGTGCGGTCGAAACGATGCGTGCGTCACAGGATTTGTCTGACGGCACCGTGGAGCGCATTGACCACGCGACAACCGCACTGAATACGATTGAACGCTCGGTGGATGAAATCCACGACCAGGTCACCCAGATCGCTACTGCGGCAGAGCAGCAAAGTCAGGTTGCAGAGGAGATCAACCAGAACGTCATTCGGATAGTCGAGGCTGCCCAACACAGCGATGAGGGTGTAACCCAAACCAACGAAGCGAGCCATGAGCTGGCCCAGCTCAGTGAACAGCTGCGGGCACTCGTCAGCCAGTTCAAGGTCTGACCGTTCGAGCGCGTTCGGCCGCTGCGCAGCCTAGCCAGCGGCCCCTTCTCCAACCCTGTCGGTGGCCTCTTACATCGCCACAGGCGCCACCCCGATCAGTGCCTGATGTAGCCACACCACGAATAACGCGTAAACCACCAGTCCCCCCGCAATCGCGACGATGTCGTTCATGGACTTGTGCGGCAGCTCTGGCTTGTCGCGCGGCACGCGCCGTTTCAGCGATATCCGGTCGGCGACAGCCCAGACCAGGAAACCACCAAACAGCAACACATCGGCGAGCATGCCGTTGGCCAGAAGATGAGCCAGCGCCCACAGTTTCACGGCAATCAGCATCGGATGCTTCGTCGCCCGCTGGATCCGGCCTGGCAAATAAGTGGCAAACAGCAACGGGAATACGGGGATCAGCAGCACCATCGCCAAATGGCGCAACCACATGGGGGGTGTGTAGAGCACACTGGGCTCCAGCCTCGCGAGACCGTAGCCCCAGATCACCATCACCAGTCCAACCAACGCGACCAATGAATAAAGGCCCTTGAAGGGTCCCTCACCCAAACGTGTAACCATGCGATCGCGCCAGGGCTCAGCGAAAATCGACAGCGAATGTACGCCGAGGAAAATGATCAGTCCCAGGATCAGTACGGTCATTGCGGTGCTCCCTCATCGTTTTTTCTCAGGAGCTTAGCGGAGAAGTTTGACGTCGCAAAGACAAATGGCAAGGAGAGGAGGAAGTCGGGCAAGCGGGAGAGGCTTGCCCGGTGATTTGCTTACGGCAGCTCGGACTTACTGGACCTCGGCGTTGTGGTAGACGTTCTGGACGTCGTCGAGGTCGTTGAGCATGTCCAGGAACTTGTCGAACATCTCCACGTCTTCACCGGTGACCGGCGTGGTGGTCTGAGGCAGGAACTGGATCTCGTCCACGTCGAAATCGATGTCGCCGAAGGCCTCGGTCAGCGCCTGCTTGGCCTTGGCGTATTCTGTATTGGGGGCGAACACCGTAATCCGGCCTTCTTCGTTCTCGATGTCGGTCACGTCCACATCGGATTCCATCAACGCCTCAAGCACAGCCTCTTCATCATCGCCGGCAAAGGCCAGGATGGCGCAGTGATCAAACATGTGGCTGACGCTACCCGGGGTGCCGATCTTGCTCTTGGTCTTGGTAAAGCAGACGCGCACATCACCGAAGGTACGGTTGGGGTTGTCGGTCAGGCAGTCGACGATGACCATGCAGTTGCCGGGACCGAAGCCCTCGTAGCGCGCCGCGGAATAATCCTCGCCACCGCCGCCCTTGGCCTTTTCAATCGCGCGTTCGATCACGTGGGTCGGCACCTGGTCTTTCTTGGCCCGGTCGATCAGGCTGCGCAGTGACAGGTTGCCATCCGGATCGGGACCGCCCTGCTTGGCGCTGACGTAGATCTCACGCCCGTACTTACTGTAGACCTTGGTTTTGGCGTTGGCCGTCTTGGCCATGGAATCTTTGCGGTTTTGGTAGGCTCTGCCCATACCCGTGCCTCGATTTTGTTAACGCAGGACTTGCTTGAAAAAAGAATTCGCAAGGAATTTGCGGGAACAGCCGATGCTGCTCAAAAGAGCAGCGATTTTACACATAGAGCGCTAGCCAGTTCTATTTTTTAATGGCCGTTTTCTGTAACCCGAGGTTCATGACAAGCCGTACCAGTAAACCGGCGACCAGACCCCAGAAAGCAGCCCCTACGCCCCACAGCGTGACTCCGGACACGGTAACGAGGAAGGTAATCAGTGCCGCTTCCCGCCCCTCGGTATCGTCCAGGGCGGCATGCAGGCTGTTTCCGATAGTACCCAGCAACGCCAGCCCGGCGAGGGCCACGACAAACGCTTTCGGGAACGCGGCAAAGAGCGCCACGACCGTCGCGCCAAACAAACCTACGAGGATATAGACCACACCGGCGCAAACGGCCGCCAGGTAGCGGGCTGATTTTTTCTCCCCGGCCTCTTCGCCCATGCAGATGGCCGCGGTGATTGCGGCAAGGTTGAAGGCATAGCCACCAAATGGCGCTAGGAGCAAGGTGGCCACACCGGTCACTGTCAATACAGGCGACAGCGGCGTGCGGAAGCCGTTGGCTCGCAGCACAGCCAGGCCCGGAACATTCTGGGAGGTCATGGTGACGATGAACAGCGGTACGCCGACGCTGATCAGCACCGGTAGCGAGAAATCCGGCCAGACGAACTGCGGCTCCGCGAACGCCAGCTCAAGTCCGTCCCAGTGCAGTCGCCCCTGCAGTCCCGCAACCAGCATTCCCACAGCCAGCACCAGCAGGATCGCGTATCGAGGCAGCAGTTGCCGGCTGATCACATAGGTCACCAGCATCAGGCCCACCAGCAGAAAGCTCCCCTCCAGAGCCACGAACGCATCGAGCCCGAACTGGAACAGGATGCCCGCGAGCATGGCTGCCGCGAGGGATTGGGGCAGATGTTTGAGGATGCGTTCGAACCAGCCTGTCCAGCCGACGACAATCGTCAGTAGCGCAGCAAAGATGAAAGCGGCGGTTGCTTGTTCCAGAGAGAATCCCGACAGACTGGTTACCAGCAGCGCCGCACCTGGCGTCGACCAGGCGGTCAATACCGGCTCCTTGAAATACAGCGAGAGGCCAGCACTGGTCAGCCCCATACCCAACCCCAAGGCCCAGATCCACGAACTGACCTGCGCTGCGTTGGCACCCGCGCTCTCCGCCGCCTGGAGGATAATCACCACGGAACTGCTGAAACCCACCAAAACCGCCACGAAGCCAGCGGTCACATGTGACAGCGAAAGGTCTTTAATCGAATCGGGAATGGCCACGGGATCGTCCTTTGGGTATTTGTGCGCTATAACGCACATTCGCAGGAACGTTAGCATTTGTGCGTTATGGCGCACAAGTTCTAGAATGCTTCCAGCCCCGTTCACCAAAAGACGCCCGCTCACATGGAAATCACCACCCATCTCGCCCAGACCCTGCGCCAACTTCGCAAACAGCGAGGCTGGAGCCTGGACCGGGCCGCCGAAGCCACGGGCGTAAGCAAGGCGATGCTGGGGCAGATCGAGCGCGGCGAGTCCAGCCCAACGGTGGCGACCCTCTGGAAGATCGCCACGGGCTTCAGCACCGCCTTCTCCGGATTGATCACGCCTCCACCCCAGGCGCTGGAACTGCCGTTATTTGCGCGGAACACCATCGGCACAGACCTGCCGGATGACCGTCTGCAGGTGCGCCCGCTGTTTCCTTTTGATGGCCACTTGGGCTTCGAGCTCATGGAGCTCACACTGCCGCCCCATACTGAGCACCTGTCAGAGCCCCATGAGGCGGGCGTGATCGAGCATGTAACGGTGACACGAGGTCGGATGGAAGTGAAGATCGAGGGTCGATGGCATAGGCTCGACACAGGCGAAGCAGTCCGTTTTTCCGCCGATGCGCCCCATGGGTACCGCAATACCGGCGACAACCCGGCGACATTCCACAACCTGATCCACTATCCTGCAGGTACGCGCTAATCTATTAGGTATACCAAGCTCAGGAACAGACCCATTTCATGAAGACCCCGCTCGGTATTATTGAAGGTTTCTTTGGTCGGCCCTGGAGTTGGGAGGCAAGGACCCACCTCGTTTCGTTGCTGGCCCATCACGGTTATAGCTTCTATCTCTATGCGCCCAAGTCCGATCCCTTCCTGCGGCGACGCTGGGATGAACCACACCCCACCGAAACCGCCGACGCCCTGCGCCGCTTCGCCCGGCATTGCAAGATCCAGGGCATGCGCTTCGGCGTAGGGCTGAGCCCGTTCGAGATCTATCGCAACTTCGACGAGAAGGCGCGTCAGGCGCTGACCGAAAAACTGGCGTTTCTCGACAGCCTGGATATCGACGATCTCGCGATCCTGTTCGACGACATGAGCGGCGATACACCGGACCTGGCCCAACGCCAGCTTGAGATTATCGATTGGATTCGCCATCGCACCGGCGCCGACCGACTGATCATTTGCCCAACCTACTATTCCGACGATCCCGTGCTCGACCGGGTATTCGGCCAGCGCCCAGCGGACTACCTGGAAACCCTGGGCGAATCGCTGCCCGATGACGTGGACATCTTCTGGACCGGCGAGGAAGTCTGCTCGAAAGAAATCTCGCCGGGACATCTCAGGCATGTTGCGGCGCAACTCAAGCGCAAGCCCCTGCTGTGGGACAACTATCCGGTGAATGACGGCCCCCGTATGTCCCAGCACCTGCACCTGCGTGGCTTCACCGGCCGGCATGCGACCATTGGGGAATATCTGGCGGGGCATGCCATCAATCCTGCCCTGCAGCCGACGTTGACCTGCATTCCGGCGCTCACTCTCGCCGCCAGCTATCGTCAGCAGGACAGCTATAGCTATGTGGCCGCCTTCCGCAAAGCGGCCCGGGAAGTGGCGGGCGAAGAACTGGCAACGCTGCTGGAAGCCGACATCATGGCGCTGCAGGATATCGGCCTCGATAGGCTGGGCGAACGGGAAGGCCGACTGCGCCGGCATTATGGTGGGAATCCCCACCCCGTGGCGCAGGAGATCATCGCCTGGCTCGACGGGCACTACCGCACAACGGACGACGAGGTCCAGACGCAATAATCGGGACGGAGGTTTGTGGTATGGCAGCTTACCTGATCGGGCAAATACAGGTTCATGACGAGGATCTGTGGAAGCAGTACGTGGAAGGCGTGGCCGCGTCCATGGTATCGATCGATGCGCGCATACTCTTTCGCGGTGAGAAGCAAGGCGACCTGGCGGGAACGAATCCTCGCGATCGGGCCGTGGTTATCGAGTTCGCCAATGCCAATGAACTGGATCGCTGGTTTAACTCCGAAAGCTATCAAAAGCTGATACCACTCAGGGATCGGGCGGCGGATGTGGTGATTACCCATTATAGATAAATTCGCAGGGTCCAGATTGGCAACGTCCATGTAGCCGACGCTTTAGCTGCGGAGGACCCGCCAGGGTCCCGGAGGGTTATCGGTAGCCCTTCGGGCTACTCCGAAGCTAAAGCGTCGGCTACATTTTCCCGTGCCCAAACTTACCCCGCGCAAACCGGCATACATTTGTGCGTTCGTAGGATGTGCTGAGGCGAAGCCGATGCGCATCAATTTGGCGCTGGAAGATACCTGAAGGATTGATGTGGTTCGCGATGCCCACCACATCCTACGCGGCTCAGGGTCCTGGCGGCTCATGTGGTGATCACCAGTTACCGTTATATTCGAGAGGCCGACATTAGCAACGTCCATGTAGCCGACGCTTCAGCTTCGGTGGACCCGCCAGGGTCCCGGAGAGTTATTGGTAGCCCTTCGGGCTACTCCGAAGCTGAAGCGTCGGCTACATTTTCCCGTGCCTAACTGCGTCTTGCGGCAACCGGCGCACCTCCGACCATAGCGTAGGATGTGCTGAGGCGGAGCCGATGCGCATCAATCGGACGTCGGTCACATACTGATGAGCAATAAAAAACGGGCCGAAGCCCGTTTTTTGGTTTGGATGCAAGCCGCCTGTCACCGCGTCCCGTAAACCACCATGGTCTTGCCTTTCACCTGCACCAGGCCCTGATCCTCCAGGGTTTTGAGCACCCGGCCGACCATCTCGCGGGAGCACCCCACGATGCGGCCGATCTCCTGGCGGGTGATCTTGATCTGCATGCCGTCCGGATGGGTCATTGCATCCGGCTCCTTGCACAGGTCCAGCAGGGTGCGGGCGACACGGCCGGTCACGTCGAGGAACGCCAGGTCGCCCACCTTACGGGTGGTCTGGCGCAGGCGCGTGGCCATCTGCTCGCCAATGAAGTAGAGCACCCGCGGGTCCTGCTGGGCGATCTCGCGGAACTTGGTGTAGCTGATCTCCGCCACTTCACACTCGGTTTTGGCCTTGACCCAGGCGCTGCGGGAATCCATGTTGTCGAACAGCCCCATCTCGCCGAAGAAATCCCCGGCATTGAGGTAGGCCATGATCATTTCGCGACCGTCGTCGTCTTCAATAATGACAGTGACCGAACCCTTGACGATGTAGAACAGGGAGTCACTCTTATCGCCGGCGTAGATGATGGTGCTCTTGGCCGGATAGCGCCGACGATGGCACTGTGAGAGGAAATAGTCGAGGTGCTTGGTCTTTTGCTCAACCGGTCTGAGAATCGTTGCCATAATACTCGTTGTGCCTCCTTCAATGGCGAATCCCGGTGTTGTTGTAATCACCCAGCTTCCGTGTGGGCTGTTTTTTATAGTGTTGAATACCGCTCAACGTTTTTTTGCATAACACTTTTCTGACTCGGCGGTTCAATCGCCGAGCACCGGCTGCCCAGATCCCCCTATCGGAATGAAGTACTCCGTCGATCCGGCCAGTCGGCCACTCTGTCACGTGTGGCGAGCCACTTATATCAGGAAGCCTGGACACCGGCAACACGGCTTGACCCGACGTGTACGGGTCCCGGCATCAGGAGAAACCGCGGCCATGCTTTTCGAGTATAGAACAAATGTCCCGATTTTCCGCAACTTGCGTTAAGCCCCGCCAATCCCAGCCTACTCCCGCGCGCGAACGTTCCCCTGAAAGCCCCTTGTGGTAGCATGCAGCCTTTGCACAAAGGAGACGTCCATGAAAGCAACCATCGACTGGACCGGCGATGCCAGTTTCAAGGCCACCAGCGGCTCCGGCCACAGCGTCCAACTGGACGGGCCACCGGATCACGGCGGCAAGGACCAGGGTCCCCGGCCGATGGAAATGGTGCTCATGGGCCTCGGCGGCTGCTCCTCATTCGACGTCATGAGCATCCTGCAGAAGTCCCGCCAGGATGTGACTGACTGTCGTTGCGAACTCGATGCCGAGCGTGCCGATGCCGTGCCTTCAGTATTCACCAAGATCCACCTTCACTTTATCGTGACCGGCCGCGACCTGAAGGAAAATCTTGTCAAACGTGCGGTTGCCCTGTCAGCGGAAAAGTATTGCTCGGCGTCGATCATGCTCGAAAAGGGCGGTGTGGACATCACCCACGATTATGAAATCCGCGAGGCCGAATAAGCCCGGTGAACTCGGGCATGAGCAGTATGTACGTGTATTTATGCTAAGTTTTTCCAGGACGTGCCCTCGGCAGCGTCTGGACTGCGGGAAACCGCTACAAAATTCGGGGCGGGCTATCTATTCAACGCTGAGGTGGATAGGCATAATACGCCCCCTCTCCGCCGGTCTGCGCAAAAGGTGAGCAATCCTGGTCAGTTACCGGTGGCGGCCTGGGCGGCACAAGTTGCGCTTTGTGCCCGCTGTCATTCATCTCCTTAACCGGGGGGGCTGTGATGGAAACCAAACTCGAGCTTCATGGTTTCAATAACCTGACCAAGTCGTTGAGCTTTAATATCTACGACATTTGTTACGCGCGGACCGAGGAACAGCGCAAGGCGTACATCGACTATATCGACGAGATGTACAATGCCGAGCGCCTGACCCAAATCCTGTCCGACGTGGTCAAGATCATCGGTGCCAACATTCTCAACATCGCTCGCCAGGATTACGAACCGCACGGCGCGTCCGTCACCATGCTCATCGCCGAGCATGAGATCGGGGATCCGTCCACCGATAACGAAGAGTCACCAGGCCCGCTACCCGACGCTATCGTTGCTCACCTGGACAAGAGCCACGTCACTGTCCATACGTATCCGGAAAGCCATCCTTACGAGGGTATCAGCACCTTCCGCGCGGACATCGACGTCTCCACCTGCGGCCTCATCTCGCCGCTTAAGGCGTTGAACTACCTGATTCACAGCTTCGATTCCGATGTAGTCACGGTAGACTACCGGGTACGTGGTTTCACTCGCGACGTGGACGGCAAGAAGCACTACATCGACCACGATATCAATTCGATCCAGAACTACCTGAGCGAAGATACCCAGAACGCGTACCAGATGATCGACGTCAACGTGTATCAGGAAAACCTGTTCCACACGAAGATGAAGCTCAAGAACTTCAACCTCGACAACTACGTCTTCGGCGTCAATGCCAGTGATCTGGACCCGGCTGAAGCCAAGGGCATTTCCGAGCGTCTGCAACGGGAAATGCTGGAGATCTTCTACTCCCGCAACGTCGAGTAAACCGGTCTTCGAAGTAACGCCCCGACACGGGGGCGTTGCTTATTCAAATTAACTGATCGAACCTTCCAGAATTCTCCGTTTTCATCTTTTCCCCTCCCGCAGTTCAATAGTCTCATCAGCTCATTCAAGCACTGGAGGCTTTGAACATGACCAACATCCTCGTTATCACCGCCAGCATTTTCGGACAGGACGGCCAGTCATCCCAACTGGTCAAACGCATGCTGGACCAGCTTCACCAGGCCCACGGAGACGTTAACGTTGTCACCCGTGATCTGGCCTCAGATCCAGTTCCCCATCTGGACGCCGCCCGTTTCAGCGCCTTCCTGACCAGTTCTGAGGAACGCGACGATGAACAAAAGCGCGTGATCGCTTATTCAGATTCCCTGATCCAGGAGATCCAGAACGCTGACGTAATCGTGTTGGGCGTACCGATGTACAACTTCGGCATCCCCTCAGCGCTGAAGGCCTACTTCGACCATATCGCCCGTGCAGGCGTGACCTTCCGCTACACCGAGAACGGCCCGGTAGGTCTGTTGGAGGATCGTCCGGTCTATGTGCTCGCCGCTCGCGGCGGTATTTACGCGGGGACCCCGAACGACTCGCAGACACCGTATATCCGGTCCTTCCTGGGCTTCATCGGCCTCAAGGACGTGCATTTTGTCTATGCCGAAGGCCTGAACATGGGTGAGGATAAGAAGACGTCTTCACTCGAGGAAGCCGGTAAGAACATTGAAACCCTGACTGCCTGACCAGACAGTCATCTTGTCCATGTCTTTTCCCAAGACGGGAAGGAGGTCGATATGACCGCACGCAACATCAAACAGGTGATCCCGGGTGCAGAGACATCCGATGGTGCGGGTGTGCGTATCAAGCGCACGCTGGGCCAGCAACCGTCGGTACGTCTCGATCCCTTCCTGATGCTGGATGAGTTCGGGTCCGCCCAGGCGTCGGACTACATCGCCGGCTTTCCGTCCCATCCGCACCGGGGCTTCGAGACCGTCACCTATATGATCGAAGGCCACATGCTGCATGAGGATCACCTGGGCAACCGGGGGGACCTGCGCAACGGCGGCGTGCAGTGGATGACCGCCGGGCGCGGCATCATTCACTCGGAAATGCCTCAGCAGGAAGAAGGCATGATGCGCGGCTTCCAGCTCTGGCTGAACCTGCCGGCGGCGGAAAAGATGAAGGATGCGGGTTATCGGGATATCCAGCCGGAAGACATTCCGGAGGTCACCATCGACGGCGGTTCTATCAAGCTAATCGCTGGTGAACTGGAATTGAACGGTACAACCCATCGCGGTGCCGTAACGGGTGGCAGTACCCAACCGATTTATGCGGATATCGCGCTGGAGCCGGCAACCCGCATCAAACTGCCGGTACCGGAAGGTCACAACGCCCTGCTTTACTTGTATGACGGCGACGCCAGTGTGCGTCAGAAGCCGCTTGAGCGCAGTGCCGCCAGCGTTCTGGACGACGGCGACCATGTCATGGTTTCCGCCGGTCCCACCGGGGCCCGTGTGTTGCTCATTGCCGGCAAACCCATCGGCGAACCGATCGTGCAGTATGGCCCGTTCGTGATGAACAGCCGCGAGGAAATCGAGCAGGCGCTGCAGGATTACCGGGATGGGCGCTTGACGGCCTGAACGGACGATTGCGTCCGAGTTTTGAGTGACCCCATTGCGCACCGGTGAGAGCCTGTGCGCTTTTTTTGTTTTGGGCGCTGGATTATCGACATTAGGCAGAGCAGACGAATTCCACCAATCCATGTAGCCGACGCTTTAGCTTCGGAGGACCCGTCAGGGTCCCCGGGTATTTTCGGTAGCCCTCCGGGCTACTCCGAAGCTGAAGCGTCGGCTACATTTCCCGTACCCAAACTTACCTCTTGGAAACCGGCTTACTTTTGGCTTTGCAGGATGTGCTGAGGCGAAGCCGATGCGCATCAATTGGCATCGGGTACCGGAAGATATTGATACGGTTGGTGTATTAGCCTTGAGCCCAAACCAAGGCAGGGAGCAGGCCAGATCCACCAACCCATGTAGCCGACGCTTTAGAGGGTGTTGCAAAACGTAGCGAGCGAAGGCCAGGCAAGGCGGAAATCGGCGAAAAAGCGCAGTTTACAGATAGTAAATGAGCATTTTGAGTCGATTTCCAACGCCGCATGGTCGAGCGCAGTAGTTTTGCAACACCCTCTTTAGCTTCGGAGGACCCGTCAGGGTCCCGGGATGTTATGGGTAGCCCTGCGGGCTACTCCGAAGCTAAAGCGTCGGCTACATTTCCGAGTCCAAATGTGCCTCGTGGAAACCGGCAGACAAGCTACGCAAACTGCTTATGGGCCATGAGCTCCAGCACCATCGGGCGAACGATCAGATCCATCGCCAGCGGCAGCTTGGTCCCCGGAATTACCAGCGTGTCGTGCCGGGACATGTGGCTGTCGGGGATCATGGTCAGCAGGTACGGGAAATCGATATCCCGGTGCTCCCGAAAGCGGATGACGATCAGGCTCTCGTCATCGGTTGGCACTTCCCGAACGTTGAAGGGATTGGAGGTGTCCACCATGGGCACGCGCTGGAAGTTCACGTGAGTGTGGGCGAACTGGGGGACGATGTCGGTGACGTAGTCGTCCATGCGGTTGATGATGGTCTTGACCACCGCTTCCTGGGAATAGCCGCGCTCATTGGTGTCGCGGTAGATCTTCTGCATCCATTCCAGGTTGACGATCGGAACCACGCCGATGAGCAGGTCCACGTACTGGGCAATATTGTACTGTTCGCTGATCACCCCACCGTGCAGCCCTTCATAGAACAGCAAGCCGGTATCCGCCGGTAGCGGTGCCCAACGGGTAAAGGTACCAGGCTCGTAGCCCTCGCGGATAAGATCGAGGTCTTCCTCGTGGACATATTCCCGGAACTGGCCACTGCCGTTGATGCCGTAGTCGTAGAAAAGGCCTTCGAGGCGATCGATATGGTTGGCGTCCAGGGCGAAATGGTTGCGTTGTCCGTAACGGCCTTTTTCGGCGAGCACAGCCATTTGCGCCCGGGTGTAGCGGTGGAAGCTGTCCCCGCTCACCATCGCCGCATGGATACGCTCGCTCGCAAAGATCTGGTTGAAGATGCGACCGGTCGTTGTGGTGCCGGCACCGGAAGAACCGGTCACCGCAATAATCGGGTGGCGCTTGGACATAATCGGAAAATCCTGAAATATCAGAGGCTTTCAACCGCCGGTAATTCGCCTCGATCAAACCTGCAAGGGGGCAGCATAGCGGGGATGCGAGAATCTGTCAGCTTGGAATCAGAGATTCAACACGATGTTGTTGAGCAGTTGCGGCTTCTCGATCACATAACCCTGGGCATAGTCCACGCCCAGGCTACGCAGTGTGTCGAGGGTTTGCCGGTCTTCGACCTGGCCGGCGATGACTTCCCGGCTGGTGTAATGGGCCATGTCGACCATGGAGCGCACCATCGCCCGGTCGGCTTCGCTTTTGTTGACGTGGCGGGTGAAGGCGCCGTCCAGCTTGATCAGGTCCACAGGTAGCATGCGCATGTATTCGTAGGAGGTCGGCCCACTGCCGAAATTGCCCAGGCAGAAGCGACAACCCAATTCCTTCATCTCAGCCATGAAATCCGCGACGTCCTGCAGGTTGTGGATCGCCGCCGCCTCGGTGATCTCGAACCAGAGGCGTTCGATAGGCGCATCCTTCTCACTCAGCTTCTCGTAGATGAATTCCAGCAGGGACTCGTCATTCAGGGAGTAGCCGGACAGGTTAATGCACACACCACCCAGCTTGCTCGCGCCAGATGTGGTATCGCGCATGGCATCGAGCATGCGGCCCACCACCCAGCGGTCCACCGCCTGCATCCGGTTGTAACGTTCGGCCATACGGACGAACTCGGCAGCGGTAATCAGGTGGCCGGCATCGTCGTACATGCTGATCAGGATTTCATACTGGGTGCCCATTCGGGCCTCATGATGCAGCGGGATCATCTTCTGACAGCGCAGCAGCACCTGGTCTTCATCCAGGTCGTCGAGGCTCGCAACCTTGGCGGCAACCTGCTCCTGCTGAGCCTGGATCCGTGGGTCGAGGATATGCGTCGAAACATGCCCATTACCTAGCTTCTTGGCGCGCTTGCAGGCCTCGTCCGCGGCCCGCAGCCAGCGGTCGGCCGTTACCAGGGCCGGCAAGACGGGCGCAATGCCGGCACAGGCACTGATGGAGTATCGACGTCCGCCGAAATCCAGGTCCAATGCCTCAATGGCCTGGACAATCGCCTGGGCCCGCTGTTCCGCGCCCTCGGTCGCACACAGGAAGGCAAACTCGTTGCCTTCGAGACGTGAAAGCGGCCGCCCAGGCTCCATGTGCTTGCGCAGGCACTCGGCGACGCGGGCCAGGGTATCGTCGCCGGCGTTATGGCCTGCCGTATCTTTCAGCAGACGGAACTGGCGCAGGTCGATCTTGACCAGGCTGAGCGTTTCCTCTTCAAGCCGGGTCAAGTGTTGCTCCAGCACCCGCTCGAACTCACGACGCGCCAGCAGGCCGGTCAGCTCGTCATGGGTGGAGACCCAGGACAGCTGGTCGTAGACTTGCTTCACCATACGGTCGATGCTCTCGTCCACCAATGGTCGCTCGTACTGGTTATCCGGGGTCAGGATACCCTGCTGGAGTTGGAGCGCCAGGGGCTCAAGCTCCTGCTCCACCACCCGCATGCCCTGGTGGTTGACGAATACGAAGCGGCTGAATTCCCGCGCGATCCAGACCAACCGCATGTAGTAAGGCTCTTTCGGGTTTTCCTGGTTACGCAGCCAGTCGCCGGTCCGTAGCCGTTGCGCCCGGGCGATCCAGCGTTGCAGGCTGCGCTTCTGACGTTCGCTGGCTGTATCCGCAGGTGGTTTTGGCGGAGCCTCCGGCTGGGGCACGTCCACCCAGTCGGTATTGGCGGGATCACGCTTGACCAAAAAGCCCTTGAGCTCGTCCCGGATCGGGGCGGAAGGCATGTGATTGCTGGAAATCGAAGCGAGCCCGTCCTGGATCACTCGCAGCAATTCGGGCAGGTTAACGCTGGCGTCCGGGTCCTCACCGTAGGCCAGCAGGGAATCGATGACTGAAAGGTAGTCCTTCCAGAGCTGGCTCTCTGGACCCTGGCGAATCCACGTCAACGATAGCAGATCACGCCAGCCGCCGTTGAGCAGGCTGATAACCGCCTGGGGCACGCGCCGCCCGCCCAGGCGCTCGTCCAGCAGGTCGCCGACAGCCTTCTTGGCATCGGCCACTTTCTGGGCGCCCTCCGCCGCGGCGGTGACGCGCTCCACGTTGCGCCGGTACACCAGATTCTGGCGCTCGATCAGACTGTCCAGTTCGCCCTGGACGCTCTCGAAAACCCGGGTGTCCTGCTCGAACTCGATCATTACCCGCTGAACCATTTCGTCCACGCGGCGTTGGATCACCGGGTTGATGCGACCGCCCTTGACGCCCAACAGCGCAAGACGATTCATAACACCGCGGACCGGGCTCCGAAGGTCGTCGAAAAATGCCCGATCGCGCAGTACCACCTTGAGCACCGGCACTTCCAGTCGACGCAACTGTTGGCGAGCCACATCGTTGAGCCGCGGGCTATCGATTACGCTGCGGAAGAATTCGTCGACGACATCCACCGCTTCCTGTTGGGCGTTGTTGAGTCCGACCTCGCCTACGGCCTTGACCTTGTCCACTACACGGTCGCGCAGGGCTTCCTGCGAGGCGCTTTCCGTGGTTTCAGCCTGGGCTCTCTGCAACGACTGGAGCTCCCGCTGGAATTCACCGGCAGAGAGGGGCCGGGCATTGGCGGGAAAGTCCACCGGTTTGAGGGTGCCCCGTTCTGTCCGGCTGGCACTCAGGGTGGCCAAAAGGTTGCGCACGGTGGCGAATGCGGTCTGGGCACTTTCGGAATAGCCGCGGAAGCTGTCCGGCGTCGTCCGGCCTGATTTGACACCGGTATAACCGGGCTGAGCCTCGCGCTGTGGCGCAGCAGCCGTTGGTTGCAGCGGCTCCGGTGGTGGCATTGGCTTGGAACTTTCCCCCCGGGGGGCTCGATCGCTGAGGTAGCGGCTCAGATCCAGGTCCGGCAGGATGCCATGGCGGATCAGGATCTGGTTGAGTTCCTTATAGAGTGGTTCGAGTTGCTGCAGTACCGACTGCTCGAACACCTTGAGGCAGACCTTCTCCACCTCGCGGCTGGCCTTGAGATGCTGCAGGCTGCCATGGAACGACTCGCAGACCAGCGCCGGTCCCAAGGGATTCTGGTGGCCAGTCGCGTTGCTGACGCCTAACTTGTCCAAACGCATCCGCAACTGGAGCAACTCGCCCCGGTAAAGGGTATCGGCCTTGGTGACCATCACCTTGAGGGTCAGCCAGTCCTCGAACTCGCTCTTGTCCACCAGCGACAATTCGCTGCCTGGCGCGCCCTGGCGTTCGGGCTTTAGCGGTGACTCCAAAAATAGACTCATCTGATGCCAGATGGCACGCTGGCGCGCCTTGATCTGCGTCGAAGCATCGATCATTTCGTTGGCCACCTGGTCGGAGCCGGCTTTCTGGGCCGACGTTTTCAAAGCTTCGACCATACCAGCCAGGCATTCGGCCATTAGCGGCTCTATGTGCTGGACCACCGCTTTGGCGCACTGGCGCAGCACGAATTGGACCCGCTCGGTAGGCGGCTTTAGATGGGCACGTTCCTGGGGGGCGCTGGCACCGTATTCTGCCAGCATGGCGTCGAGGGCCGCTGGATTGGCGCGGGTAAAGGACACGCCCATGGCCCCTTCGATCAGTCGCGCCACCTGGACGAAGAGCTCGTGCTGCGTGTGGCCGTCAGGTCCCCGAAAGCGCACCACCAGCTCCTCGGGATGCTGTTCGGACAGGGTCTGACGTACGCGGCGGGCAGTGTCACCGGAAAAACGGAGAAACAGCCCTTCCGCGCAGAAATCGGCAATCTGGCACGGCCACTGCTGGTCTCGACCCAGTTGAAGCTGCGCAGCGAGTTTTATCGGTCGGCGAGGACTGGCACGTCGTTCCATCGATACCCTTGACTCGGAAGATAAATCCGTAAGGCGTCCTGGCAGCCATGATCGGCAAGGCGTCTGTCGATTCGACTCATAGCACCTTGCTCGATCGCCACAGCAACATTCGCTTGCATTGAATCTGGAGACAGGCAGCGACCATGATCGGCGCGACACCTAATGTACTGCTCG
The DNA here is from genome assembly GCF_036511935.1 of Marinobacter nanhaiticus D15-8W. Lineage (NCBI taxonomy): Bacteria > Pseudomonadati > Pseudomonadota > Gammaproteobacteria > Pseudomonadales > Marinobacteraceae > Marinobacter > Marinobacter nanhaiticus. Next base: position 4,935,758 of record NZ_AP028878.1, read on the forward strand.
GTTAATTCGCTCCAGTATAGTGGCTGGCACCCAGCTTGTCGGACCGTTGACAAGCTTTTACAAATTCGCCGCTGCCGGTCAATCGTTTTACGGACAGGACGCACTCCATGCGACAGCTTAGCCAGATCTATCTATTACTGCTACTGATCTTTGGTCTAACCGGTTGTCAGTCACTGCATTACTACCAGCAGGCCGCCAACGGACAACTTTCACTGCTTTGGAACAGAAAGCCGATCGACGACGTACTTGCTGATCCAACGACACCCGACGCGCTTCGCGAGAAGCTGACGCTGGCCATGGAGGCGCGCGACTTTGCCGCTGAACAGCTTGCCCTACCTGTGGACGATACCTTCTCTGACTTCGTGGCCCTGGATCAACCCTACGTAGTCTATAACCTCATGGTTGCACCGGAATTCTCCCTGGAACCCCTGGCCTGGTGCTACCCCATCGTCGGCTGCCAGTCCTATCGCGGCTACTTCCATCTGGACGATGCCCGGGCGGCCCGTGAGTGCTACGCCCGGGAAGACATGGACACCTTTATCGGTGGCGTCACCGCCTACTCGACACTGGGCTGGTTCGATGACCCGCTGCAGTCGGGATTCACCACCCTGCCAGACGAGCAAATGGTGGCGCTGATGCTCCACGAACTGGCGCACAAAGTGATCTACGTCGCCGACGATACTCGTTTTAACGAGAGCTTTGCCACTGCGGTGGAACTCGAGGGGCTGAAGCTGTGGTTGGAACTCACCGATCAGCCCGACAAGTATCAAGTGACGCTGATGAGACTTGAACGCTGGGGTGCCACCCTTGAGCTGATCGAACAGACGGCCCATCGTCTCAGCGAGCTGTATGGCCAGCGGGCAGCATTGGACGCTAGCGTCCTTCGGGAACGCAAGACGGACATCCTGCTCCAACTACAGTCAGACTATGCGCAGTTGGAGGAGGCCTGGGGCCAGCCCGGACCGCTATCCGGCGTGATCGCCGAGATCAATAATGCGGTGCTGGGCCTTTTCCGCCAGTACAACGCCGATGTTCCCGGCTTCCGCCAGATGCTGGCCGATACCGATGGCGATTTTGCCCGTTTCTACGACGAGGTAAAGGAACTTGCGCGGGCGCCGGCCGACGTGCGCCGGCGCCGTCTCGAAGCGCTAGGCGAGTCGTTTAACGAAGACCTTTGAGTTGCGCTGGGTGTTATAACTGGCCAGCTTGGGCCCCGGCAGCGACTGTACCGTGGATGGTTCGAAACCGCGCTCGCGGAACCAGTGCTCAGTCTGGGTCGTGAGCACGAACAAATTCTCCAGTCCGCGGCCCCTCGCCAGACGTTCCACCATGGCCAGGATCTCGTCACCCCGACCGGCGCGACGATAGGACGGATCCACGGCAAAACAGGACAACTCGCCGGATTTCTCGCTGGGATACTCGTAGAGCGCTGCGCACCCGACGATCGTGCCATCCCGTTCCACCACCGTGAAGCGGTCCACTTCGGTTTCAAGCAGCTCCCGCGAACGCCTCACCAGGATGCCCTGCTCTTCCAACGGCTGGATCAATTCCAGGATACCGCCGATATCCTCGACCCGCGCGCCGCGGATCTGCTCGTAGTTGTCGTCGCTGACCAGGGTACCGGACCCGTCCCGTGTGAACAGTTCCTCGAGCAGGGCGCCGTCGCGCATGTAGCTGATGATCTGGCTACGTCGGACACCCCGCACGCAGGCTTCGCAGGCCGCCCGCAGCAAGTCGGCGGCGTGGCTTTCCAGCGGTGCGTCGGCCAGGCGGTCCCTTGCCTGGCGGACGGTCATCTCACGGATCAGTTGGCCGTCCTCATCCAGTACACCGTCCTCGCCGGTAAAGATGATCAGCTTCTCAGCCTTGAGCGCCGAGGCCACCTGGCTACCGACATCTTCATAGGACAGGTTGAACACGTCACCGGTGGGCGAGTAACCCAGCGGTGGCAGCAACACGATGTGATTCATCTTCAGAAGCGATTCGATACCTTCCACATCGACGCGACGCACCCGACCGGTATAGCCGAAATCCACACCGTTGAGCACGCCCTCCGGGCGTGCAGCCACCAGATTGCCGCTGCTGACCCGAATCCGGGCCCCGTGCATGGGCGAATTGATCAACCCCATGGAGAGACGGCTTTCAAGGTGGGCCCGCAACGCGCCGACGGCTTCGATGACCAGCGGCAACTGATCTTCGGGCGTGACGCGCAGGCCTTCATGAAAATGCGCATCCAACCCGGCCTGGTCAAAGCGCTGCTGGATCTGCGGCCGCGCCCCGAATGCCACGACGAGCTTCACACCCAGGCTGCTGAGTAGCGTGATGTCATGGATGATATTGATCAGGTTTTCGTGGGCGAGCGCTTCCCCGCCCAAGGTCAGGACAACGGTTCGGCCGCGATGGGCATTGATGTACGGGGATGAATGGCGGAATCCGTGCAGCCAGTCATTCGATTTCAAACGCGTTGTCTCCTCATGCTGAAGATGGTTGGCCGGTCTCGGTGCTTTTCCCTGCGCTCGCTTACGCTGGGTTCGCTTTCTCAGGGCTTTGATTCGATACAGAAATGTTGGATCAACCGGCTCAGGATGTCCACGGCCGGCTTTACCTGGGACAGGTCCAGGTACTCGTCCGGCTGGTGCGCCTGGTCGATATGGCCCGGCCCCATGACCAGGGTTTCCATGCCCAGCTTCTGCAGCCAGGGCGCTTCGGTGGCAAAGGCCACCGCCTGGCCAGTATGGCCGGTCAGGCGCTCGCAGACCTTCACCAGCTCCGAGTCTGCGGCAGTCTCGAACGGCGGCACGCCGTCGAACAGGGGCTCGAACCGCAGACCCAGCTCGCGGCTTTCGGCGACCGGCTGGACCTTGTCGAGGATGGCCTGACGCAGTGCCTCCATGTCCATACCCGGCAGCGGACGCAGGTCGAAATGCAGTTCGCAATTGGCGCAGATCCGGTTTGGATTATCGCCGCCGTGGATGCAGCCCAGGTTCATCGTCGGGACCTGCACCTGGAAATTGTCATTGTGATACTTCGACTGCCAGTATTCGCGAAGGCTCAGCAGTTCGCTGATCGCCGCATGCATGCCTTCCATCGCATTTCTACCCAGGGACGGGTCGGAGGAATGACCGGACTGTCCCTCGAACACCAGCCGCTCCATCATGATGCCCTTGTGCATGCGTACCGGCTTGAGGCCCGTGGGTTCGCCAATTACCGCATAGCGCCCCTTGGGGCGGCCGGCTTCCGCCAGCGCACGCGCGCCATTCATGGAGCTTTCCTCATCCGCCGTGGCAAGGATGATCAGGGGTTGCTGGAAGGGCTTGTCGAGGTGGGCCCGCGCCGCTTCGATAGCGAGCGGGAAGAAGCCTTTCATATCGCAGGTGCCCAGACCATACCAGCGATCGTCCCGTTCGGTGAGCTTGAAGGGATCGCTCTGCCAGCGCTGGTCGTCGAACGGCACCGTATCGGTGTGGCCGGAAAGGACCAGCCCGCCAGGGCCGCTGCCGAGGGTGGCAATCAGGTTGAATTTGCCGGGCATGCCCGGCACTGGCATGATCTCGACAGCGAACCCCATCGGCTCGAGCCACTCGGCCAGGGTATTCACCACGGTTTCATTGCTGTGGTCCCACTCCGGCGACGCGCTGCTGATGGACGGTTGGGAGATCAAACGCTCCAGCATCGCCCGAATGTCGGGGGTGCTGCGGGTATCGGCGCTCTGTTGCGTCATGGAAAAGCCTCAGATAAGACTTCGGGACAAATTTGTGGGGCCATCGGCTCGTGGAACGAGCAAACCGTTAGCCGCACGGTAAACGGCCAACGATCACTATCCGGAACATACTCCGGCGAATAGCTATGGACGGGGCTCGTCTGGCGCCTGCTCCATCAGGAACTCCGATTCCGACACCGCGTCTGTTCCAGGTGCCTCGGTTTCCATTCCGGTATCGCCAAATCGATCCTGCTCTTCGGAAGCCCTATCCGCCTCGGGAGCGCTATCCAACACCGGACCACTATCCGTTGGCGAGATCGGCCTGCCCTCCGGAGCCAGGCTCCGCTCAGGTTCGACCGTCGGTGCTGGCAGCGGTTCGACGCCCGTATCGTTGGACCGACGCCACACTTCAAACAGTGTAATGGCTGATTTGGCCAGTGGATAGGCCACCTCGCCACCATCCACGATGCGCGTGACTTCCAGGCGCTGGTCGGTTACGCCGGAGAGTCGGCCCTCGACCACGCGACCACTACTCAAGGCAATGCGGACATCCTTGCCCAACCAGCGCCCGGCCTGGTCCGAAGCGGCTTTTCGATAGGCCAGGCCGTCAGAGGTCCCGGTCGTCGGCGCTGGCGCGGTACCGGCAAGGGCCGGCGCCGGCTCGGGTCGTGGCAGGTAACGCACGAACAGATCCTGGACCCGGGCGCCGTTGTAGAACACATCGAAACTGCCCACGCCCGGATCCAGCGGTCCCACGTCCCCTGGCACGTCGCGCTGGGGCAGACCGAAAAGCGGATCGCCCGCGGCCAGGGTTGCCTTGAGTTCGCCGCCGTCGCGCAGCCACACCTTGTACAGGGCCCGCAGCTGGTCGCTGGGGCTCAACCCCTGGGCGACCAGACGGTCGCTGAAACCCTTGGTCGCCTGGGCAGCCCAGTCCTCTATCTCAACACCGGATTCCCGGGCACAGAATGCGGCTATCCGCCGCATAAAGCCACCGTCACGCATCGAAAGCACGACTGGGCCACCATAGTCCGCAAGCTCACCCTGCTCGTCGCCCGTACTGGTCAGGCGCAGGCCCGGAGCACGCAATTCCAGGCTGCCGAGCTTACCGGCGTTGATATCAAGACCCAGGCCGCCCGTATCGTCGAGCATGGCGGCCTGTTCGAGCTGCAGATCCATCGCCACTTGGGTAACGCCCATCTGCATCAGACCCGTCAGGTCCAGGGGACCATCACCACAAGGGATATTGACCAGCCCTGCCTCAACCGCCGAATTTTGCGGCGCCACCCAGTCGCGGATCAGCGGCGTGGCCAGATCCATACGCAGGTTTTCCACATCGAGCTGCCACTCGCCCGGCAGCGCACCACCGCTCAGGGCATCGAGCAACTCTGGGAGGGCGCTGGTGGAGAACGTGAGACGCGAGGCCCGCACAGGCTGCGTCAGGGAGAAATGCTGATACTGGAGATCATAGACCGAGACCTGACCCGAAAGGCTGGAGCCAATCCCGCCCCAACTCAGGACACCCTCACCCTCTACTACTTCCTGTGCCTTTTCCAGGGCCGCATTCACCTGGTACCAGGCGGCGCCCTTGAAGCCCAGGTAACCCAGCAGCAGGAAACCGATCAGGGACAAAAACAGCTTTTTCATGCCGACTACTCTTTGCTCCGTTAAGAGGTCATCCTGTTATTGTTGGGATCTTGTCCGGTGCCGTCCTGGCCCGGCGTTTCGATACGACAAATGACAGGCGTTATGCAGTTAGTACTCACTGTGACGTTTTTCGGTAAACAACGTTCTCAACAAGACGTTATCGGTTGCACTTACCTACGTCCATGTCGAGCACCTATACTTTAGCAGGTTGCAGCAGTCCTGAGAGGCAACACGCTCGCATTTTGGAGCTCCTGTGGTGTCCCTAAATCCAACAGTGTCCCTAAATCCAACGGCTACGAGCGCGGCAGCATGATTGCTCATCACGAACGTGCCTATATTCGACATCCAGCCGACATCCCGCTGGAGGTCCGCCCTGAATCGCAACAACCTTCCTGCCCCGGCGAGCTGCGTAACCTCAGCCGCGGTGGCCTCGCCTTTACTGCACAGCAGGCCTATCCGATCGGCAGCGACGTCAAGCTGATGATCAACTGCTGCCCCAACGCACTGGAAGTGCGGGGCCAGGTCGTCTGGTGTGAAGCCCGCGAGGAAGGCTACGAGCTGGGCATTGCCTTCTACACGCCCGCCGAAGCGTACCAGGTCCGGATGGTGGAACAGATCTGCCAGATCGAGCAGTACCGCCAGGATGTGTGGCGCAAGGAGCGAAGGCAGCTTTCACAGGAAGAAGCGGCGAAGGAGTGGATCAGCCGCTACGCGGATCGGTTTGCCCAGATCGGCTGGTCGGATTGAAGCGTCTGACCCAGGCTCGGCACCAGATGCAAAAACGGCTGCCGTAGCAGCCGTTCGATCAATCCTGCGAGACTGAAATTCAGTCGCGGGAAATCAGCGTACCCACACCTTCGTCGGTGAAGATTTCCAGCAGGGTAGCATGGGCCACGCGACCGTCGATGATATGGGCCGTCCGCACGCCGTTTTCCACCGCACTGAGGGCGCAGCGAATCTTGGGCAACATGCCGCCGTGAATGGTGCCATCCTCGATCAACTCGTTAACGCGCTTGGCCTTAAGGCCAGTCAGCACGTTACCTTCCTTGCTCTTCAGCCCGGAGACGTTGGTCAGCAGGATCAGCTTCTCGGCATTCAGCGCCTCGGCCACCTTGCCTGCCACGAGATCGGCATTGATGTTGTAGGACGCGCCATCCCTGCCGACGCCGATCGGCGCGATCACCGGGATCACGTTGCTGCGGGTCAGCATGTTGATCACTTCGGTATTGACGCTTTCCACTTCGCCCACATGGCCGATATCGATGATCTCCGGCCGGGTCAGTTCCGGTGAACGGTTGACGACTTCCAGTTTGCGGGCGCGAATGAGGTTCGCGTCCTTACCGGTCAGGCCGATCGCCGTGCCGCCATGATGGTTGATCAAGGAGACGATTTCCTTGTTGACCTGCCCGCCGAGCACCATTTCCACCACGTCCATGGTTTCGCTATCGGTGACACGCATACCGTTGACGAAGTGGGAGTTGATATTCAGACGCTCCAATAGCTCGCCGATCTGCGGACCACCGCCGTGGACGACGATCGGGTTCAGGCCGACGGTTTTCATCAGCACCATGTCCCGGGCAAAGCTGCTCTTGAGGTCGTCGTTCTCCATGGCATTGCCGCCGTACTTCACGACCACCGTCTTGCCGGTAAAACGCTGGATGTAAGGCAGGCCCTTGCTCAGTACTGAGGCCACCTGCATAGCGGTTTCACGATCCAATGCCATGGAAATCAACCTTCTAGATCAGATGTGTGGACCGGATACCCAGCCCGCACAGAGGAGTTCACGTTGGGCGCATTGTAATGCAGCCCCACCGGGACGCAATGTTCGCGGGGCTGCAAACGGGCCTTAACCGATACGGATTTACACTGATCGGAAAGGCCCCGATACGGTCACTGGAGCAACTGTCAGAAACCGGGTTCTATGTCCGGCACCACCTGCCTGAGCTGAGTCCGGAAAACGTCCTTGATTCGCTCCAGGGCTTCTTCGGATTCCGCCTCGAAGCGCAACACCAGAACCGGCGTCGTGTTAGAGGCACGACACAGGCCCCAGCCATCAGGATAGTCCACCCGCACGCCATCAATGGTCGTGACGTTGCCGTCGCCAAAATCGCCCTGCGCACTGAGTTTTTCGACGATCTCAAACTTATTGTCGTCGGTAACCGCGACATTCAGTTCAGGCGTGCTGATATCTTCCGGGAACTCGGCAAATACATCCTGACTGTCGCGATCCTCGATGCCCAGGATTTCCAGCAGACGCGCGGCTGAATACAGGCCGTCGTCGAAGCCGTACCAGCGTTCCTTGAAGAAGATATGGCCGGACATCTCGCCCGCCAGCAGCGCGCCGGTTTCGCGCATCTTGGCTTTCATCAGCGAGTGGCCGGTCTTCCACATGATCGGCCGGCCGCCCGCCTCGTTAACGACATTGGCCAGACGACGGCTGCACTTCACATCATAGATAATGTCGGAGCCAGGGTTGCGGGACACCACGTCACGGGCAAACAGCATCAGCAGACGATCGGGCCAGATGATCTTGCCGGTGTTGGTGACCACGCCCAGGCGGTCGCCGTCGCCATCGAAGGCCAGGCCAATATCCGCTTTTTCTGCTTTTACCTTCTCGATCAGCGGCGCCAGATTCTCCGGTTTGCCCGGGTCCGGGTGATGGTTGGGGAAGCTGCCGTCCACTTCGCAGAACAAGGGGATCACTTCGCAACCCAGCTCTTCCACCAGGATGGGTGCAAGCTCGCCGGCGATGCCGTTGCCCGCATCCAGAACCACCTTAAGCGGTGCCGCTACGGCAATGTCACCGATAATGCGATCCAGGTAGGCCCGGCGTACATCCTGCTCGGAATATTCGCCCTGCCCCTGGGTGAAGTCGCCGGTCTGGATGCGGCTCAGCAGTTTCTGGATGGCGTCGCCGGACAGGGTGTCCTCGCCCAGCATCATTTTAAGCCCGTTATAGTTTGACGGGTTGTGGCTGCCAGTCACCATGACCCCGGAACCGGTGCCCAGATGCTGGGTGGCGAAATAGAGTACCGGCGTGGGTACCGCGCCGACGTTGATGACGTTGCATCCGCTGCTGATCAGGCCGCGAGTCAGGGCATCGGCCAACTCCGGACTGGAGTGGCGGCCGTCGTAACCTACACAGATATCGGTAAGATTCCTGCCTTGGGCCTCGCTACCAAATGCCCGACCGATTTCGTGGACCACTTCGGCGGTCAAGGTCTCGCCCACGACGCCGCGAATGTCATAGGCGCGGAAGATCGATGGAGAAACCGAGGGTGCCGGCGGCGCTTCTTCGACCATGGCAAAGGAATCATCGCCAGCGGAGCTGCCAAAGCCGAGCACATCCTCATCGCTGTCCAGCATATCGATATCCAGCATATCGTTTTCCTGGAACAGCGGCTCCTCCGCCGGAGCCCCACGCTTGTCCTTCGCCGCCGGCTTGGCACTCTTTGCCGCAGCCTTGGTGGCGTCTTCCGCCTTGGCAATTCGTTTTTCCACCGCCTGGGCCAGGCGCTGAAGAACCTCGCCAATCGACGCTACCATATCCCACGCGTAGGCCGGTGTTTTCAGGCGTTCTCCTGCAAAAGACTTATGCGCCCACTGAATCAGACCGGCCACGTCGCGCCGCAGGTCCGACTGTGCCCGGCTCAGGAGCATCCACACCAGGATCATCGCCACCAGCGCTGGCATCACCACGACAATCAAGGCCATGATGGGATTGACCAGCGGCCCGAGGGAGTGCTGGGGCTGGTATTGTACGGTCCAGTTAGGCGCCGACAGGTTACGGTTTACAGCCTCCCCGCTGCCGGAACCGGATGCGACCACGGTCTGGCTGCTGCTGGCGACGGTCTGTACCAGCGCCAGGCGTCCGCCGAGGGCCGTATCATCAAGGGTCAAGGCAGGCGCAATCACCGACGGTTCGAACACGACCAGCAAGGTGCCCTTCACGGCCCGGCTGGCGGGGTCGGTCACGGGCGCGGCAAACTGTACGAACCAGGCATTGTCCCGGGGAAAGGCATCCGGGTGCAGCTGTCGGCCAGACTCCGCTTTCTTGGCAAGATCGAGGTTGACGAAACTCAGTTCGAAGTTACGTCCGGATTGTCGCCCCACCTGGCCATAGGGAAACACGAACACAGCGCGTGTGCCTGGCAACATGGCTTCCAACTCGGTCACCAATTGTGCCCGACTCGTCGGTTCTTCGATAGCGTCGCGAACGTGCGTCTGCCGGCTGTAGCCCTCGACCACGTCGCGAATCAGGGTCAGCCGCTGTTCCAGGCGGGCCTTGGCGCTATCAGCTACCAGGGCAACCCGCGCAGCCTCTCGCTGGGCCTGGGCCGGCATCAGCACCAGGTAATAAAGGAGAGCCGCAGCGGCCAGCCCCGCCAGTAGTACAACCACCGCCTGTTGCGTGGCGACACCGGCCAGGCTTTTCAGTTTGGTGCCATTACCCTTCGACTTCGTCTCGCCACGCTGCTGCTTCTTTACCTTGGCATCCGGTTGAGGCTTCTCCGAGCCGGACGCTTTCTTTTTGCCGAGTTTCATAGATATCCCGCTATTCTTATTGAATTCCGTACTTCATGAATCCAGTTCTTCTTATCGAGCACTTTTGCCAGTATAGATTGCCACCGGAAACTTGGGAGTCTGCGCAACTCCCTGGGCTCTCCCCATCGAATTAGGCGCTTCCCGTCGAACCAAATCCACCTTCGCCCCGCAGGCTCGCATCGAAAGCATCAACGATTTCGAAGTCGGCCTGCACTACCGGCACAAGCACCAGCTGCGCGATTCGCTCCCCCGGCTCGACGGTGAAGGCAGTCTGCCCCCGGTTCCAGCAGGACACCATAAGCTCCCCCTGGTAGTCCGAATCGATCAGCCCCACCAGGTTACCCAGCACGATGCCATGCTTATGCCCGAGCCCGGACCGCGGCAGGATCATCGCCGCCAGTTTGGGATCGGCGATATGCAGCGACAGACCGGTGCGGAGCAATTGAGTATCGCCAGGCTTCAGGGTGAGCGGCACATCCAGGCAGGCCCGCAGGTCCAGGCCAGCGGAACCCTCGGTAGCATAGGTAGGCATGGGAATTTCACGGCCGATCCGCGGATCGAGGATTCGTACCTGGAAGGTCTGTCGAGTCATGCAGTACGCCTTAATCTGTCATTCAGTCAGTGGATGAGGGAGCAGGGAAAGCCTGTTCAGCGATCAGTTTAAGCAGTTCGCGTGCCAGTCCGCGCTTATCGGCAGGAGGGAACGTCCGGCTGTCGGTTTTCCAGAATACGGTCACGGCGTTCTGGTCGCTGTTAAAACCCAGCCCAGGCTGGGAGACATCATTCGCCACGATCATGTCGAGATTCTTACGCGCCATCTTGTCGCGGGCATAATGCTCGACATCCTGGGTTTCAGCGGCGAAACCGACGGTAAATGGTTTGTCAGGACGTGACGCAATCGTGGCAAGGGTGTCGGGGTTGCGCACCAGGGAGAGGTTCATGGTCTCATCGGATTTCTTGATCTTCTCGCTGGCGAGTGAGCCGGGACGGTAATCAGCGACGGCAGCAGTAGCTATAAAGAGATCGCAGCCCTGACCAACGGCCTCTTCGGTCGCCTTGAGCATGTCCTCGGCGGTGACCACGGACAAGCGCTCTACACCCCGGGGAGACTCCAGGCTGACCGGCCCGCTTACCAGCACCACCTCGGCGCCGGCATCCTTGGCCGCCGTGGCCAGGGCGTAGCCCATCTTGCCCGAGCTATGATTGGAAATGTAGCGTACCGGATCGATAGGCTCCCGCGTCGGACCCGCGGTGATCACCACACGCTTGCCTGCGAGTAGGCGCGGGCCCTGGAGACGCCCCAGAAGGCGCTCTGCCAGCGCTTGGGCTTCCAACATGCGACCGGGACCCACGTCGCCGCAGGCCTGGTCACCGGCGTCGGGGCCCCACAGCTCGATCTGGCTGTCTTCTTCCAACAGGCGGGCGTTACGCTGGGTGCGGGCATTGCCCCACATGGCCTGGTTCATGGCCGGCGCCAGGATAATCGGCGCTGTCGTGGCGCAACAGACCGTGGTGAGCAGGTCATCCGTCATGCCATTAGCCAGGCGGGCCATGAAGTTCGCCGATGCCGGCGCCACCATGATCACATCCGCCCAGCGGGCCAGCTCGATATGCCCCATACCCGCCTCGGCTTCGGGATCAAGCAGGGAGGTCCGCACCGGCTCGCCGCTCAGGGCCTGGAAGGTCATGGCCGTCATGAAGGTTTCGGCCCCGGAGGTCATGACCACCTGGACCCGATGTCCGGCCTTCTTCAGCAAACGGACCAGTTCGGCGCTCTTGTAGGCCGCGATGCCACCGGTCACGCCCAGCAGAATGTTTTTCTGCGCCATGGTTGCTCCATCGTCATACGCGTATGGCAGGACGCGGCGATCGCAACGTCCATCATAGATAAGGCCTGTAAGATAGCATTGCAGCCTTTCCACCAACAGTCCGGGCGACCTGTGGTAAGCTGCCCGCCGGTGCAGGACGCACCATCCGAGATACCAAGGAGGGACAAGGAATGACTCACACCCACCCCTGGCCGACGGACGAACGGCCCCGGGAACGCCTGCTCAAGCATGGCGCCGAAAGCCTCAGCGATGCCGAACTCCTCGCCATTTTCCTGCGCACCGGCACCGCCGGCCAACCGGTGATGGCGCTGTCCCGCCATCTTATCGAGGAGTTCGGCAGCCTGCGGGAACTGATGACCGCCTCGGCGCGACGCTTCTGCAAGGTACACGGACTCGGTACCGCCAAGTACGCCCAACTGCAGGCAGCGATGGAGATGGCCAAGCGCGTCCTCGACCAACCGCTGAATCAGGGCGACCCGCTCCGTTCACCGGAAGACACCCGACGCTACCTGAGCAGCCGACTGGGGCACTATCCACACGAGGTCTTTGCGGCTTTGCTGCTGGACAACCGTCACCGCATCATTCGCTACGAGGAACTGTTCCGCGGCACCATCGACGGTGCAGCGGTCTACCCCCGGGAGGTGGTGCGCCACGCCCTGGAACATAATGCCGCCGCGGTCATCTTCGCCCACAACCACCCTTCGGGCGTCGCCGAACCCAGTCAGGCGGATATCAGCCTGACCCAGCGCCTCACCGAAGCGCTCAAGCTGGTGGATATCCGGGTGCTGGATCATATGGTAGTGGGCCACGGCGAGGTGACCTCGCTAGCCGAACGGGGTCTGATGTGATGGATGTGGCGCCTACGTCGGCGCTTTATCCTTCCTTATATAAGGATCGACCGAAGAATTGGACAAATTCCCAACAATTTTTTGCGTTGGCTGAGTCATTCTGGTATAAAAGCGTCCCTTTCTGGCGGCGTCTGGCGAGCACCCAGAGGCGCGAAATAAAGAATTCCGTATTTCAGGACTTAAAAGCTCAGGTCGGAGGCAAACATGTCCAGAGTCTGTCAGGTTACCGGTAAGCGGCCGGTCACCGGTAATAACGTTTCTCATGCGATGAACCACACCAAGCGTCGTTTTCTGCCGAACCTGCAGAACCACCGCTTCTGGGTAGAAACTGAAAAGCGCTTCGTTAAACTGCGCGTTTCTACCAAGGGTATGCGTATCATCGACAAAAAAGGCATTGACGCTGTGCTGGCCGACCTTCGTGCCCGCGGCGAGAAAGTTTAAGGAGCCGCTATCATGCGCGAGAAAATCAGATTGGTTTCATCAGCAGGTACAGGTCACTTCTACACGACCTACAAGAACAAGCGTAACACGCCCGAGAAGATCGAGATCAGCAAGTACGATCCCGTTGTTCGTAAGCATGTTGCCTACAAGGAAGCCAAGATCAAGTAATTGGTCTGCTTTCGAAAAAAGCCGGCACCACTTTGTGGTTGCCGGCTTTTTTGTATCTGGTTTTTTTGCGCCTGACTATTTCGATTGCCAGACTCAGTGATAGGAAGGGCGGCCCTGCGGGCTGCTCCGAAGCTGAAGAGGGTGTTGCAAAACTACTGCGCTCGGTCATGCGGCGTTGGAAATCCGCTCGTGCGCGAGTCCGATCAAAATGCTCATTTACTACTAGTAAACTGCGCTTTTTCGCGAATTTCCGCCTTGCCTGACCTTCGCTCGCTACGTTTTGCAACACCCTCTGAGGCGTCGGCTACATTTTGCGCCTGACTCGAGTATGTAGCAGAAGCTTCAGCTTCTGAGGCGCCGAAGGTGCCACTTAAAAGCGATGGCGTCTCAGCGACCTCCTCGGCGCTACATTTGGCACCACGCCAATCCGCGAAGCATCTCCAGATACGCCTCAGAACTTCTCCACATAGCCCGACGGCAACGAGATATCCATTGCAATCGGCAGATGATCCGAAACCGGGTGATTGACCACCTCAGCCTTGCGAATCTCAAGGGAAGGGCTGACGAGAATATGGTCCAACGCCCGTTCCGGGCGCCAACTGGGAAAACTATGGGCGGTGTCCGGCAAGGGCACCAGATCGGTTTCACTCAGCGGCGTGCGGGTTAGCAACTGCTCGGCGTGGTTGTTCATATCCCCCATCAGGACCACATGCTGGTATTCGCTGACGAGGTCGCGGATAAAGCCGAGCTGCCGGTTCTGTGCCTGGGCGCTCAGCGACAAGTGCATCATCACAAGCACCAAAGGATCTTCGGGATCGCCATAGCGGGCAACGATAGCCCCGCGGCCGGGAATCAGGGCGGGCAGTTTGTGCTCTGTGACATCGAGCGGCCGGTAGCGGCTCAGCAGGCCGTTGCTGTGCTGCGCAAGACGACCCAGGTTGCGATTGAGCTGCTGGTACCAATAGGGAATCCCGCTGGCCTCGGCCAGGTACTGCACCTGGTTGATGAAGCCACTGCGTAGACTGCCGCCATCACATTCCTGCAAGGCGACAACGTCGTAATTGCGCAGCAACACCGAAATCTTGTCCAGATTCTCGATGCGCTTTCGGTGAGGCAGCACGTGCTGCCAACTGCGGGTGAAGTAATGGTGGTATGACGAGGTATTGATACCGACCTGGATGTTATAGGTCAGCAGCCGAATATGGCGCTGGGGCTCAAACTCCGGAACATGCTCCGTCCCCGAGTTCGCACCCCTGATTCTCCCCTGCTGCTGCGGGGAGCTGACCATTTCCGAGAGCTGTTTGCGGATTCGCTCGTACATGCCCTGCCGACCCGGTCTTCGGAGACGCTTACTTGGCGCTCCGCTCCTTCTCAACCAGATAGTCGATAACCTCAATCATATTCTCGTGGTTACCGGCCATGGATGCACTCACCTTGTACTTCCCATCAACAATAATAGTCGGGACGCCGGTGATGCGCGCAGCCCGAACTTTGGACTGGGCCTGTTGCATCTTCGCATTCACGCCGAAACTGTCAAAGGTCTTGAGGAACTTTTCCTTATCGACACCGTACTCCGTGAGGAAGTCCGCGATGCGCTCGGGTGTGTTGAGCGGCTTACGGTCCCGCGCGAGAGCATCGAACATCGGGGAATGAGTCTTGTCCAGGACACCCAGGGCCTGCATGGTGTAGAAAGCACGGGCATGGGTTTCCCAGGAGCTGCCGAGAGCGGCGGGCAGCAGGATGAACTCGACATCATCCGCCTTATTCTTTTCCCATTCCTCGATCAGCGGCTTGAAATCATAGCAATGCGGGCAGCCATACCAGAAAACCTCAGTGACCTCGATTTTATCGGGATTGCCCGTCGGCAACGGCGTGCCCAGTTTTTCGTAGTGCGTCCCTTCTTCCCACTGGGCAGCCTGGGCTACCATCGCCAACGGCAACATCATCAAAGCACACACCCAGACCTTCAAGAACTTCGACATTATTGACTCCTGTAATCCGTTTTCTCGGTAAACGATAGCCGTTGGTAAACCGTTATCGCCCGTAAACCAAAAGCGCAAGGCCTTGTGACCCCGGCTCCGGCAGAAAATTCCCGAAACCGCACATGCCCTTCCAAGACTGTTGCGGCATTATTGCGAGTCTGGTTCGACCACGCAACGCCACCCCTTTTTCAACAGAAACAAAAAACCCCCGCCATGGGCGAGGGTTCCTGTCTTGCGATCCAGCTCAGTGAAGGCCAGACACGTAACTGGCAACCGCTTCCATCTCGTCGTCGGAGAGCTTGGCGGCAATGTCGATCATAATTTGACTCATGGCACCCGTGCTGCGCTCCCCATCACGATAGGCCTTGAGCTGTTTGACGACGTAATCCGCATGCTGGCCACTCAACCGGGGGAAGGCGGCCGGCTCATTGCCCATGCCCTGAGGGTTATGACAGCCGGAGCAGGCCGGAATGCCCTTGGCGAGGCTGCCGCCACGAAACAGCTCCTTGCCCTGCTCGACCAACTCTGGATTTGCCTGGCCGATAGGCATCTGCTGCTGATTAAAGTAAGCAGCGAGATCCTGCAGATCCTGCTCGGACATATTATCCAGCAGACCGGTCATTTCAGGAATCTGGCGGTCCCCCGATTTGATATGGCGCAACTGGGTAAACAGGTAAGCTTCGCCGAGACCGGAGAGTTTCGGATACACAGGCTGGATCGGCTGGGCGCCCCCCTGGCCATGACATCCGGCACAAACCGTCGCGTTAGCCTTACCGGCTTCCGGATCCCCATCGCCATACGCCGTTGTCGCCAGGCAAAACCCCAACACTGCACCTGCGATCAATTTCTTCATGCTCGCCCCGCTCTCTCTTATCAGAAGTCTTTCTTTTCAGCTAACGCTGCCGCGGGCCTTTGTCGTGGGCGCCCGCCTTTGATTTGGTGTGGTATTATACATAATTATCGGGGATGCGCTGCCCCACTCCCCGGCAATTCTGGCGTGCGTCGCTCGCGGAATCAAGGTACGGTGCAACCGGGTGGCGCCAGGAGTAGACGCAGGCTTCCCAGACCTGTCAAACCTTACTCTGATACCTACCCGGATCCACCAGCGGAAAATCAACAGGAACAGCTCCATCGTGCACGATTTGCCCGAATCAGAATCCGCGCTACCCAAACCCATTGCCTTCAACAGCGCGCGCTTCCTTGTCAGCGCTTCAAAAGTGAAGGAGTGTCCGCCGGATGAAGGCAGCGAAGTAGCCTTTGCCGGTCGCTCCAATGCCGGCAAATCCAGCGCCATCAATGCCATCACGGTAAACAGCAAGCTGGCACGCACCAGCAAGACGCCAGGCCGGACGCGGCTGATCAACTTCTTCTCACTAAACCGGCCCGGCTGTCGGCTGGTAGACCTGCCCGGTTACGGCTATGCCAAGGTCGCCAAGGACATGCAGGAAGACTGGCAGAAACATCTGGACGACTACCTTTCACGGCGCGAATGCCTGCATGGATTGGTGCTGGTGATGGACATTCGTCATCCGCTTCAGGACTTCGACCGCATGATGATCGAGTGGTGCGAGCATAGTCAGATGCCACTGATGATCCTCGCCACCAAGGCGGACAAATTGAAATCAGGCCAGGCCAAGCAAGCCATGACCAAGATCAGGCAGGCGCTGAAAGACGTGAGCTGCCTGGAGCATCTCATCCAGTTTTCAGCCTTGAAAAAACAGGGTTTGGAGCAGGCGCGGGATGCGCTGGAAGGGTGGCTCGAAGCGGGCCTGGAAAGCGGCCCTCCGGGGAGTCCAATGCAGAGCTGAAGGATTCTGCAGCCCCTTACAAAAAGCTCCCGGCTTGCAGGAGCCGGGAGAACGTCAGGGTTTTGCTTTCAGCTAAAACCTGAGCCGTTAAGCTCAGGAAGACGCAACCAGTAATCCGTTCTGCCTGCGTCCGTTAGTTAAGACGTTCACATCTGCAAAAAGTTCCTTCATTGGGTAGGTGATTCTCGCTATTTCATGCGGCTTTTAATGTCACGCCTCATACGGCGCTCCGGGACATAAACCGAATCCGGCGTCGAACCGATCAATTCTGGCCTATAGCGCTCCCGGATTGCCATCACCTCATCCCGGTATCCCGCCTGGAGGTAGGGCATTTCCAGAGTCAGTACCTGGAAGATGCCCTGCTTGAGCTGGTCGCGAGTGATACTGTCGTAGGGATGACTGGCATGTGCGGTTTTAAGGAACGCCATCCAGTTGGTAATCACCAGCCAGACATTGAGCGACATGGCATCCTTGAGCTCATCCGGCTGGTACTGGAACAGGCCGCCCTCGGTCAGCCCCGAAAAAATCTGTTTGATGGCCGTCAGGCAGCGGGACGTGAAACGGCGGTAGTCATCCCGTAGGCGTTCATCGTTATCCAGCAGAAACTCCAGGTCACGATGGAAGAAACGGTAGCTCCAGAGCCCGTCGAACACCGACTCCAGGTAGAACATCATATCGTCCAGCCCCAGGGGCCGGTCGTCGGGTATTTCCAGGTAATAGCTCACCAGCTTTTCGTACTCCTGGAAAACCTCGTAGATGATGTCCGACTTGTTGCGGAAATGGTAATACAGGTTCCCCGGCGAAATACCCAGGTGGGCTGCGATGTGGTTGGTCGTGACGTTGCGTTCGCCCCGCTCGTTGAACAGTTCCAGGCTGCACAGCAGAATCTTGTCGCGTGTTTTCATGAAGCAGGCTTGTTGTAGGAAATTTGGTTGTCCTCAGGCGCTTCCCGGGCCTGAAAAACCAGCGCCCCAGGCCGGATCTTCGGCAGCCTTCTCAACGGGAACGCTTGGCCCGAGCTGCACGGCCCGCGCCCTTGACTCTCTAGAGTATATACTCTAATAATAGCTGAAATTACAAATCGAACAGTTTTTGATCACTCCTGATCACCCAACAGACACCCCTTCCTGCCCGAACACGACGGACAGGACCCGTGGAACAGCCAGCATCGACAGCAGTGCATGCATACGGGATATCCGGGGCTATAGGCTAGGAGAGTCATCATGTCTGCAAGCGTGGTTCACCTGACAGAGAGCAAGAAGCAAATCCAGCATACGTCGCGCATCTTCGAGGAACAGCGGCGCGCGTTCCGCCGCAACCCGGCGCCCACCTACACCGAGCGCCGGGAGAATCTCAAGCGCCTGAAACGCATGCTGCTCGCGAATCAGGACAAACTGATCGACGCCATCGACAAGGATTTCAGCTGCCGTTCCGCAGACGAGACCAAGATTGCCGAGCTGATGCCCAGCGTCCAGGGCATCAACCATACCCTCAAACACCTGGGGGACTGGATGAAGCCGGATAAACGCGGCGTGTCCATGCTGTTCCAGCCTGCCAGCAACCGAGTGCACTACCAGCCGGTAGGCGTGGTCGGCATCATCGTGCCCTGGAACTATCCACTGCTGCTTGCAATGGGGCCGCTGACCGGTGCCCTGGCCGCCGGCAACCGGGTGATGATCAAGATGACCGAATTCACTCCGCACTTCTCCGCCCTGATCAAGGAACTGATCGAAGACAACTTTCCCCAGGACCTGGTCAGCGTGATAACCGGCGAGGCGGACGTAGCAGCGGACTTCTCCAGCCGGCCTTTCGACCATCTGCTGTTCACCGGTTCCACCGCCGTTGGTCATCATGTCATGAAGGCCGCCGCCGAGAACCTGACCCCGGTCACACTGGAGTTGGGCGGCAAGTCACCGGCCATCATTTCCTCTGACGTCCCCATGCGCGATGCCGCCGAACGCCTGGCCTTCGGCAAGGCCGTCAACGTGGGCCAAACCTGCGTAGCGCCGGACTACGTGTTATGCCCCGTCGACCGCTTGCAAACCTTCGTCGACGAGTTCCGCAGCAAGGTTTCCGAGATGTATCCGACACTGCGCGACAATAACGATTACACGGCCATCATCAACGAACGCCAGTACGATCGCCTGCAACGTATCCTGGAAGATGCACGCGCCAAGGGCGCGAAAATCATCGAGATCAACCCGGCCGCCGAGAACCTTAACGACGGCACCCGCAAGATGCCCCTGCATCTGGTGCTCAACCCCAACGATGACATGCTGGTGATGCAGGAGGAGATCTTCGGCCCGATACTGCCGATAGTGACCTACGGCAACCTGGACGAAGCCATCGATTTCATCAACGACCGGCCACGCCCCCTGGCACTGTATTACTTCGGCTACGATAAGGACGCCCAGGACTACGTGGTCAACAACACCCATTCGGGGGGTATGTGTATCAACGATACGCTGATGCACGTCGCCCAGGATGACCTGCCGTTCGGCGGCATCGGCGCCTCCGGCATGGGCCATTACCACGGCAAGGAAGGCTTTTTGACGTTCTCCCATGCCAAGGGGATCTATGCACGACAGAAGGTCAACAGTGGACGGTTCGTCTATCCTCCCTACAAGACGCCGTTCCACAAAATGGTCTACCGGATGTTTATCCGTTGAATCGATTTTGAGGCGAAGAGGACTTCTCCCCCGGGGCAGGGACGCCCTGGAAAAACCTGCAAGGGCAAGACTACAACTTTGAACCCTCGTGTTTCTGATTTGAATACTCCTGTAGAGACAGGCTACTATCGCGCTGCATCATCGTCAGCGAGGGCAGAAAATGAACTCCGTCGTCTATCCCGGCACTTTCGATCCCGTCACCAACGGTCACCTTGACCTGATGTCGCGGGCATCACGCCTGTTCGACAACGTTATCGTGGCGGTCGCCGCCAGCACCAAGAAGAATCCCCTGCTGACCCTGGATGAGCGCGTCCAGCTGATCGAGGAATCCGCCAGTCACCTGCCCAACATCAAAGTGGTCGGCTTCAGCAAACTGCTGGCCGAGTTCGTGCAGGAACAGGGCGCCAATGCGCTGATCCGCGGCCTACGTGCCGTATCCGACTTCGAGTATGAATTCCAGCTCGCCGACATGAACCGTCGCCTGGCGCCGGGCGTGGAAAGCATCTTCCTGACGCCCGCCAACCACCTGTCCTATATTTCCTCCAGCCTGATCCGGGAAATTGCCTCCCTGGGCGGGGACATCACCGAATTCGTTCCGCCCCCCGTGGCTGCAGCCCTGAAGAAGAAGTTCACGGCTGCCGACAGTTAGAAGTCGTTAGGACCAGGGGCCTGTAACCCCGGAAGGCCCCGCATATAGGGACTTTTGCGGTCAACCAGCCTCTGACGGTCGTCAGGCAAATCCGTTAGAATGGCGGAACCCCGACGGCACGATGCTGTCCTGTTCGTCCAGGGGTCCGAATACCCGTTTTTATCTCCTCCCAGAGGACTAGCTGCATGGCCTTGATGATTACGGACGAGTGCATCAACTGCGACGTCTGTGAGCCGGAATGCCCGAACGAGGCGATCTCGCCGGGTGACGACATCTATATTATCGATCCCAACAAGTGCACAGAGTGCGTGGGTCACTACGACGAGCCCCAGTGCCAACAGGTATGCCCGGTCGACTGCATTCCACTTGACCCGGAACACAAAGAGACCGAAGCTCAGTTAATGGATAAATACCACCGTTTAACTGGGAGCTGATCACATGCTGGCACGGACGCCCGGAATAAGCCTGATTCTTTCGATTCTGATTATTCTGGGTGGCTGTGCCGCGACCCCGTCTACTGATACCGGCGTCCATGCCGTTGCCAGCGCCCATCCCCTCGCGACCCAGGCCGGCCTGAAAGCCCTCCAGGAAGGCGGCAACGCTTTCGACGCAGCCATCGCCACCGCGGCGGTGTTAGCCGTCGTCGAACCCTACAGCGCCGGTATGGGCGGTGGCGGCTTCTGGCTCCTGCAACAGCCGGATCATTCGACTGTCCTGGTCGATGCGCGGGAAAAAGCACCGCTCGCCAGCACGCGAACCATGTATCTCGACGAAAGCGGCGAAGTCCATCCGGATAAGCTCTCTATCAACGGCCCCCTTGCTGCAGGTATTCCCGGCCAGCCCGGCGCCTTCGTGCATATCAACCAGCATTTCGCCGAGCGGCCGCTGCGCGCCAATCTGGAAGACGCCATTCGTCTGGCTCGCGACGGATTCCGGGTCGACGAGCACTATCGCGAGCGGGCCGAGTGGCGCCTGGATGTAATGCGTCGTTATCCAGCCACGAGCCAGACTTTTCTCGACGATGGCAACGTCCCCGCTGTAGGCGCCCTGATCCGCCAGCCAGCGTTGGCAGATACCCTGGAAACACTGGCTGACGAAGGCTGGGACGGTTTCTACGGCGGCGAGGTGGCCCGCAACATTGTGGAAGACGTGCAGGCCGGCGGCGGCATCTGGCAACTGGAGGATCTTGAGGCGTACACCGTGGTAGAGCGAGAGCCGGTGGTCATCGACTACGAGGGCACCACCATCTGGACCACGCCACCACCCTCCTCCGGCGGCATAGCCCTAGCCCAGATGTTCGGCATGATGCGCGAGCGGCCCTATACCGAGATCTATCCCGAGAAGGCGGCAGACGACGTAGTGGCACGCACCCACTACCTTACTGAAGTCATGCGCCGCGCCTACCGTGACCGCGCCATCCACCTGGGCGATCCCGACTTTACCGAAATTCCGGTCGACCACCTGCTCGATCCGGCGTATTTGGCCACACGCATGAGCACCGTGGAACCGGACCAGGCTACGACCAGCCAAAGTCTGGAGGGCGATCTGAGCGGCGGCACCCATACCACGCACCTGTCTGTACTGGACGCCCAGGGCCGGAAGGTCAGTGCGACGCTGAGCATCAACCTGCCCTTTGGCTCTGCCTTCCTGTCGGAACAAACCGGGGTACTGCTGAACAACGAGATGGACGACTTCGCCATCAAACCCGGCGTACCCAACGCCTATGGTCTGGTCGGCGGCGAAGCCAACAGTGTCGAACCGGGCAAGCGGCCGCTATCGAGTATGACGCCCACGATCATGGACTCCGACGACCATATGGCCATCATCGGCACCCCGGGTGGCAGCCGGATCATTACCATGGTGTACTTGGGGCTGCTGGATGTGATGAACGGCAAATCCGCCGGACAAACGGTAGCCGACCCCCGCTTCCATCACCAGTACCTGCCGGATGCGATCCAGCATGAACCGGATACCTTCACCGCCGAGCAACAGGCGGCGCTGGAGGCTATGGGCCATAGCCTGAAAAACGTGGGTCGCGAGTACGGCAATATGCAACTGATCCTGCGGGATCATGCTTCGGGAGAGACCACAGCTGCGGCCGATCCGCGAGGGATCGGCCAGGCTGTGGTTAACTCAGCCCGTTAAGGACTGGGCCGGGAGCCATTAGATGAGTGGTGGAACGGGAAACGCCTGCTCGTTCACCTTCAGGGTCATGTCGGCCAGCTTGGCGTCGATGCGGTAGACGTCGCCATCCCGCACCAGGAAGCCTTGCTGCACCAGCCCTTCCATATCCTGCGCCAGGCCCGGGCGGCTTTCGAACAACGCCACCGGTACCGCCAGCGCCAGTTCACCCCTGAGCTGCTGCACGATCAGCGGCATTTGCGCCCGTTCGTTCTCAGGCACGGTCGGATGGGACAGCTCCCAGTGACCGGTGATCCCTCCACTGGGCGCCTGCATGTCGATCTCCGGCATACCGATGGTCAGCCCCGCCGCCGCGACGTTCTTGGCCGCCTGGCTGAAGCGCTGCATCATGATCATCTGCTGCTGGTACATTTCCTGCCCGGATAGCGTCGGATCCATCTGCGTCTTCATCGCCTGGATGTCCGCCGCCACTTCCTGGAACTCCGTCCAGGCCGCCACGTCCAGGTTGCCAATATCCATAACGATGCGATGGGGACCGTAGGTCTCGTCGTTGACCTTGACGTTGTCGAGGGTCAGCTCGGAGTGGGAGGACAAATGCGTGCTGTCGTCGTCGGGCGTCGTCTGCCCGGTTAACTTGAGGTTTTCGAGGGTGACGGCGGTCTGGTCTGTTTCCAAGAACTCGGCGCTGTCCAGGGTCATTTCACCCTCGCCGGACCAGAGATTGCCGGAAATACGGTCCGCTTCCTGTGCCAGCTGCAGGTTGTCGAAACTCATCTTGACCGTTTCGCTGCGTACCACGGCGCCCGGCCAGTTCAGTTGCAGCTCGACGTGATCGCCGGCGTCGCTAATCTTCGCCCAACCGTAGGCTTCCGCCGCGTTGAGGGTTTCGCCGGTGTCGTCGTCCTCGACATTGATCGCCGGTACATTCAGGTCGGCCTCAAGGGTACCCCAAAGCCAGGTACTGAGCGTGAGCTTCGGCGACTCTTCAGGGAACAGGCGCTGCAAGCCCTCGTCGTCCTCCACAACCGGAGTCAATGTGACCTCGCTCCCAAGGACGCCGTGGGAGACTTCACCGTCAAACCCAATCGGCCAGGTGTCGCCCGTCTCCGGGTCCGTCACCCGGATCTCGCCGGCAATGTCGCCCCCGAAGAAACCACGGTCGTATTCCTCGGTGACGACCTGGAGGAATGGCTGCTCGCTATTGAGCTGCTGAGTGGCCTGGCTCCAGTACTGTTCCGTCAGCACACCAACACCGTAGGGCGCGGCAACAACGACAACCAGCACCACGGCACCGGCCAAAATCCATTTTTTCATGTACTGCATTCTCCTGAATTAGGGAGTCTCTGAGTTAACCCTTGCACCGCCTCTGCGCGCCCCTTCGATCGCCTGGCAAAGATGCTGCAGGCCGTCCACCAGGCGTAGGGTTGGACGGGCAAGGAGATCGGGCGGAAGCAGGACGAGCTGATCGTACTCTACTGCCGGTATGCCGCCAAGGGCGCGCCATCGATTGAAAGTCGACTTGCTCCCACTATCGCCGGCCGCGAGTATCAACTCGGGCGCCCGGGCCAGCACCGCCTCTTCGCCCACAGTGGCGGTCTTCCCGGGCATATCTGCGAAAATATTCTGCCCACCGCAACGGGCGATGGCATCAGTGACGTACTGCTCACCGGCAAGCGTCATCAAAGGGGCGTCCCAGACCTGATAGAACACCCTCACGGTAGCATGATCGGCATAGCGCTCGGTTATTTGTTCGAGCCGGTTACGGTAGGCGGCGGCCTTCTTGCGCGCGATGAATTCCTTCCCCGTCAAATGACCCAACCGGACCAACGCATCAGGCACTGCCGTCAGTGTCTCCGGCTCAAGCGCGAAGACGACAAAACCGAAGTCCCTGAGGCGCTTGATAACATCGGGTCCATTGCCGCTGGCCCATGCGAGGATCAGGTCGGGTTTAAGGGCGAGGATCTTTTCCAGGTTGAAATTGTTGTGCCGACCGACCCGGGGGATATCGAGGGCAGGTGGTGGATAGTCGCTGTATTCGCTGACGCCGACCACGTGCGAACCCAACCCGAGGGAGAACAGGAGCTCGGTGGCATGGGGCGCAAGACTCACAATGCGCTGGGGCGGGTGGTCGAGGGTGACCTGTACGCCGGTGTCGTCGGTAACGGTGAGCGCCGCACACAGCGACGCCCATCCCCAGAACACCAGTAAAAAGACCCCCTGTCTGAATCGAAACGGCATCCGGCTATTTGCTGGTCAACCGATCCAGCAGCAGCAACTGGGACGCCAGCCGGTCTTCGCCTTCTGCTGGCGAGTTCTGGATATAGCTGCCGTCCGGCTGCAGCACCCAACTCTGGCAATTGTCCGCCAGGTAGGTTTCCAGGTCAGAGCGAAGGCGTTCAGCCAACTCGCGGTCCTCCACGGGAAAAGCCACCTCCACCCGGTTAAGCAGGTTGCGCACCATGGCATCGGCACTGGAGCAGTAAACCTCAAACTTACCGCCGTGGCCGAAGTAGTACACCCGGGTGTGCTCCAGGAAGCGTCCGACAATCGATCGCACCTGAATATTCTCCGATAGCCCGGGTACGCCGGGACGCAGGCAACAGATACCGCGGATGATCAGTTCCACCCGAACCCCGGCGCGGGACGCCCGGTAAAGCGCCTTGATCACATCAGGCTCGGTCAGTGCGTTGATCTTCATGATGATATGGCCCTGCTCACCCAACAACGCCTCGCGGTCTATCAGCTCGATCAGGCGCTTGTGTAGGGTAAAGGGCGCATGGAACAGTTTCTTGATCTTGAGTGCCTTGCCCATCCCTGTGAGCTGTTGGAACAGCTTGTTGACGTCGTCGCCCAGGGCATCGTCACAGGACAGCAGGCTGTAGTCGGTATAGAGCCGCGCATTGCCGGCGTGGTAGTTGCCCGTCCCCAGGTGGACATAACGCTTGAGCCGCCCTTCTTCGCGACGCACGATCAGGATCATCTTGGCGTGGGTCTTGTAGCCCACCACGCCGTAGACCACCACCACACCGGCCTCCTGCAGACGGCTGGCCAGCTCGAGGTTTTCCGCTTCGTCGAAGCGCGCGCGCAGCTCGATAACCGCCGTGACTTCCTTGCCGCGCCGGGCGGCGTCCATCAGGGCTTCGACGATCTCCGAGTCGGCGCCGGTACGGTACAGGGTCTGGCGGATGGCCAGTACCTGCGGGTCCTTGGCGGCCTGGCGCAGGAAGTCGATGACCGGCGTGAAGCTCTCGTAGGGGTGCAGCAGCAGGATGGGCTGCTGACGGATGGCATCGAAGATGATTTCCTTGTTACGGATCTGCTTGGGTACTGCTGGCGAGAAGCCGCTGTACATCAGGTCCGGCCGGTTCACCAGGGCGCCGACGGCCATCAGGCGCGTCAGGTTGACCGGGCCGTGCACCCGGTACAGTTCCCGTTCGGTGAGGCCGAATTCCTTCAGCAGGAAGTCGATCAGGTCCGGTGGGCAATTGTCAGCCACTTCCAGCCGCACGCCATCGCCGAAACGGCGGCTCAACAGCTCGCCGCGCAGGGCGGAGGCCAGGTCTTCCAGATCGTCTTCCAGCTCCAGGTCGGCATTCCGGGTCAGGCGGAACTGGTAGCACCCCTTCACCTCCATGCCCGGGAACAGCTCGTCTGCATGGGCGTGGATCATCGATGACAGGAACACCAGGTTGTCGCCGCCGTTGCAGATATCGTCCGGCAGGCGCACCAGGCGCGGCAGGGAGCGCGGCGCCGGCACGATGGCCATACCGGTTTCACGCCCAAACGCATCCTTGCCATCCAGCTCAACGATAAAGTTCAGGCTCTTGTTGACCAGACGTGGAAACGGGTGCGAGGGATCCAGACCGATCGGATTGACCACCGGCAGGATCTCGTCTTCGAAGTACCGGCGAACCCAGTCCGCCTGGGCCTCGGTCCAGTCGCGGCGGCGGACGAAGTGGATATTCTCCGTTTCCATCGCCGGAATCAGCACGTTGTTGAGGATGTCGTACTGTTCGTAGATATAGTCGTGGGCGACCCGGCTGATTTCATTGAGCAACTGCTCCGGTAGCAAGCCATCCGGCCCGACGCTTTCGCGGCCGTACTTCATCTGCTGGCGCAGGCCGGCGACGCGGATCTCGAAGAACTCATCCATGTTGCTACTGAAGATGCAGCAGAAGATCAGCCGGTTGATCAACGGATGGGTCTCGTCCATCGCCTGCTGCAGCACCCGGTAGTTGAACTGCAGATGGCTCAGCTCGCGGTTGAAGTAATTCTCGCTGGCGTTGATATCCGGCAGCTGCTCGATAGGCAGTTGGGCTTCGGTGGCGGCTTCCGTTTCAGTCGTCATAGTTTGTCGCTTTTATTGGATTCGATGTCTTGGCGCCCGCTCAGTTGGGCCAGCTCAACTGGGATCGCCACCCAGGATTTGCGCGGCGCGCTTGGCAAAATAGGTCAGGATGGCATCCGCACCGGCCCGGCGCAGACATAACAGGCTTTCCATCATCACGGCATCGCCGTCCAGCCAGCCATTCTGGGCCGCAGCCATGTGCATCGCGTACTCCCCACTGACCTGATAGACAAAGGTGGGCACCTTGAGTTCGTGCTTGACCCTGTGAACGATGTCCAGGTACGGCATGCCGGGCTTGATCATCACCATGTCAGCGCCTTCAGCCAGGTCGATGGCCACCTCATGCAGGGCCTCGTCGCTGTTGCCCGGGTCCATCTGGTAGGTCGCCTTGTTGCCCTTACCCAGGTTAGCGGCCGAACCCACCGCATCGCGGAAGGGACCGTAATAGCTGGAGGCATATTTGGCGGAATACGCCAGGATGCGGGTATTGTGGTGACCGGCCTCCTCGAGCGCCTCGCGGATGGCGCCGACACGGCCATCCATCATGTCCGACGGCGCCACCATGTCCGCGCCGGCATCGGCATGGGACAGGGCCTGGCGAACCAGTGCCTCGACGGTAATGTCGTTGAGCACATAGCCATCGTCGTCGATGATGCCGTCCTGCCCGTGGGTAGTGAACGGATCCAATGCGACGTCGGTAATCACGCCCAGTTCCGGGCAAGCCTGTTTGATAGCTCTCACGGCGCGCTGGGCCAGACCATCACGATCCCAGGCCGCGGAGCCGTCCAGATTCTTGATTTCCGGCGGCGTCACAGGGAACAGGGCGATGGCGGGAATACCCAGGCGCACCAGTTCGCGAGCCTCCTCGACCAGCAAATCGATGGTCAGGCGCTCCACGCCCGGCATCGAGGGCACGGCCTCGCGCGCGTTTTCCCCCTCGATAACGAACACCGGGTAGATCAGGTTATCCGTGGTCAGGCGGTTCTCGCGCACCATGCGGCGGGTGAAATCGTCTTTCCGGTTGCGGCGGGGACGGGAAGCGGGGAACACACGTTGGCTCGACGAAAACAAAGCAAGACCTCCTTAGAATGCGGGATACAGTGGAGACGGTACGAATCCTGTTAAGCAACACTGTCGTATCCCGCACTGTTTCAACGCATTATAGCGAGCGTACCCGGGAATTGTGACAGTCTATGAACAACCGCTCAGGAACCGGCGATCCGGATGGCAATTTTCGGTTTTCCGGATGGAAATGTGACAACTGGACTGTAACCTTTGCCCACAGCCCACGTCAGTACGCTAAGGCCGAAAGGTCCCATAACGGACCGGAAGCTCTGTGACGAACGACCGAAACACGGCCGTCACCCGGATTTACTACTCACTCAACCCGCGCAAGGAATAACGCCCGCATGAAAGCTTCCCGGAAAGTCATCCTCCTGGTCGCCATTATCCTCCTGGTCGTCCTGTTCTTCGCTTTCGACCTGGGCCGTTTCTTCAGTCTCGATTACATCGTCGAGCAACGTGACGTCCTTCAGCAGGAGGTGGACCAGCACCCTGGGATCAGCGGCATCATCTTCTTCCTGATCTACGTCGCGGTCACCGGCTTGTCTCTACCCGGAGCGGCGGTAATGACTGTGCTTGGGGGCGCGTTGTTCGGGCTGTTTTTCGGACTCGTGCTGGTGTCCTTTGCAAGCGCGATCGGCGCAACGCTGGCCTTCCTTGCCTCACGGGTATTGTTCCGGGACACGGTCCAGCGACGCTTCGGCGACTCCCTGCGGACCGTGAACAAGGGTGTGGAGCAGGATGGCAGTTTCTATCTGTTCGGACTGCGGCTGGTACCCCTCTTCCCGTTCTTCGTGATCAACCTGGTCATGGGCCTGACACCCATGAAGACGCTGCGGTTCTATTGGGTGAGCCAGCTCGGGATGCTCCCGGGCACTATCGTCTATGTGAACGCCGGCACCCAGCTGGGCCAGGTGGACAGTCTGGGCGGTATCCTCTCACCCCAACTGATCGGCTCTTTCGTGCTGTTGGCGATTTTCCCGATTATCGCACGCTCGATCATGAACCTGATCAAACGTCGGCGCCTACTGAAAAACTATAGTCGGCCCGACGCATTCGACCGCAACCTGATCGTTATCGGTGCCGGGTCCGCGGGATTGGTCACCGCCTATATCGCCGCAGCAACCAAGGCGAGCGTCACCCTGATCGAGAAGCACAAGATGGGCGGCGACTGCCTGAATACCGGCTGCGTGCCCAGCAAGACGCTGATCAAGAGCGCACGCATTGCCCATGACGCCCGACGGGGCGGGCAATTCGGTGTTGAGACCTTGGGGGTAAACGTGGACTTCCCCGCGGTGATGGAGCGCGTGCAGTCGGTCATCAAGACCATCGAGCCCCACGATTCCATCGAGCGTTACACCAGTCTTGGCGTGGACTGCGTGACCGGGGAAGCGCGCATCGTGGACCCTTGGCGAGTGGAGGTTGACGGCAAAACCCTGACCACCCGCAATATCGTGATCGCCACCGGCGCTCGGCCGTTCGTGCCGCCGATCCCGGGCATTGACCTGGTGCCCTACTACACGTCCGACACCGTATGGGAACTTCGCCAGGCACCGAAAAACCTGCTGATCCTCGGCGGCGGGCCGATCGGCTGCGAGCTGGCCCAGGCCTTCGCCCGACTGGATGTACCCGTGGTGCAGATAGACCAGGCGCCACGCATCCTGTCCCGTGAAGACGACGATGCCGCGCAGCTGGTGACCGGTAGCCTGGTCGCCGACGGAGTCGATCTACGGACCGGCGCCCGTGCAGAGCGTTTTGAGAAGGACGGCGATAGCTATCGCCTGATCTACCAGCAGGATGGCGAGGAAAAACAGGTGGAGTTCGACACCCTGCTGCTGGCCGTAGGCCGCAAGGCTAATACCGAGAGCCTTGGCCTGGAGGCGTTGGGTATCGAAACCAACGACAATGGCACGCTCCAGGTGGATGAAACGCTGCAGACCCGGATTCCCGGCATCTATGCCTGTGGCGACGTCGCGGGGCCCTACCAGTTCACCCATGCCGCGGCCCATCAGGCCTGGTATGCGTCGGTCAACAGCCTGTTCGGCAGCTTCAAGACATTCAAGGTGGATTATCGAGTGCTTCCCTGGACGACATTTACCGATCCAGAAGTCGCGCGCGTCGGACTCAACGAACAGGAGGCGAAGGAACAGGGTGTGGCTTTCGAAGTCACCACCTACTCGCTGGATGAACTCGATCGCGCCATTGCCGAGGGCGAAACCGAGGGTTTCGTGAAGGTGCTGACGCCGCCGGGTAAAGATCGCATCCTTGGCGCCACCGTTGTCGGCAACCATGCGGGCGAGTTGATTACCGAATTCATCAGTGCGATGAAACATGGCTACGGACTGAACAAGATCCTTGGCACCATCCACGTCTATCCGACCCTGTCGGAAGCCAACAAGTTTGCGGCGGGCAACTGGAAGAAGGCCCATGCGCCGGAGAGTGCCCTGCGGTGGCTTGAGCGGTTTCACGCTTGGCGCCGGGCCTAGCTGCAGATATGTGAGCCGTCGTTTATAGCCTCAATTGACGGAATCCAGCGCCTGGACGCGAACCTGCTCCTGCTCGCTGAAATACTGGTCGCGCAGGCGCTGAACTTCTGCCTTGCGCTCGGGCTCCGCCAGCCCGGCGCTCTCAAGCGCTGCAAGGTCAGAGCGATACGCCGCCCAGCGGCGCTGCCAGTCTTCCCGCGCCTGCTCCACATCTTCCAGCCGTTGGGCGATCTCTGCCCCGAATGTCGATTCCCGCAGGCGGCTGATATCCGCTTCGGTCGCATTGGGATCATCCTGCAACGCTTCGAGGCGTGCCTGGTAGGTCATGAATTTACGGCTTTCGGCCCGGGCCTCTTGCAGGGACTCCGGCAGCTCGCTCTCGGCGGCAGCCAACTGGGCCTTACGCTCGGCATCGCTCAAGCTCCGGTTGTCCATAATTTCCCTGCGGCGTACCTGGAACCTGTCGATCGCTTCCTCTCGCGCAAAGAAGGCCTCGGCAGCCACTTCGCCCAGGTACTCGCGGCGCAGGTCGCGGATGGCCTGAAGTTGCTGCTCTGCGCTCTGCAAGCTCCCAGCCTCGCCGGCCCGCGTTTCCAGCTCACCCACTGCCAGCTTGTAGTCCAGGTATTGGCCCAGTAGTTCGTTTGCTTCGCTGCGGGCGGGCTCCGGCAGCGCCTCGAGGGCCCGGTCTATCCGAGCCACCAGTTGCGGCAGGGATTCCTCCCCCAACGCTGCCAGGTAGTACTCGAACATTCCTCGCAGAGCCGGGGTGACCATCAGGCGATTGTCCCGGTCTACCTTCAGCCATCCGGACGGCGCTTGGGTACCTTGCAACGAACCCGGCAGTTGCTCGGGCAGACGGGTCTTGTCGACCGTGCCGAGAAGCTGAGACGGTGCCTGTGTAGAACGCTTCGCTGGCAGCTTGGCAGTTGAAGACTCGGGGGCTACCGGCGACTCGGCGGGCACCTCGGGATCCAGCAACCAGGCAGCGCCGGAGATAACAGCTATAATGGCAGCGAAAACGAGAAGATAGCGAAGGATAGGAGGCATGGATACCGCTGGTCCTGTAGCTGGCTTCGCACCATCTTAGCAGTCACAGCGGATATGCGAGGCCGGTCACCGCACAAAACGCGTTACCGGCCTGCAACGCACCACGCAGCTGGATGCACCCACGTGCAATTCCGAGCGCCGTGATGCGGGGTTTCAGACAGAGCGATTGTTGAATCCAGGCTCTGCCCGTCTGGGTGCGTCCGAGCGCAGCGTCGTATCCAGCTCTGTAATCTGGCCACCCTGACTGAGGAACGCTTCAATGTCAGCCTCAAGTTTTGCCCTCACACGGGCACGGCCGGCAATGCTATGGGTATCCTCTGTGTCAGAGCTCCAACTACTACTAGAGCTTTCCAGGTTGCTTTCGTCGAATTCACTCATGGTCCAACCTCCATCAGCGAAAACAGGGCTGCGGTTCGCTCTTATTGAGGCGCTGCCCATGGGCGGCGTCCCTCAAGGGAAAAATCGAACCAGTCTCGGCGTCGGGAGCCAGTCACTGCCGTGCCTTGCGCACTATATAATCCCGATTCGATGCAAACACCATTAACGCAAAAGAACTTTTTGGAAACTTTTTGTATCTTTTTGTAACCGGCTTGTTCGCATCAAAGCCAGGGTGTTGAAAATGCAGGGAAGGCCGGTCCCGACATGGACTGGCGGCAAATTGACACAAGAAATGAATAGTGATTCACTTCTTAACAGGAGAACGAATGGCCTACCGCGAAACGGAGAAAATGCGGCTACGGAAAGCCGAAGTGCGCCAACGTATTCTCAGTTGCGCCCACCAATGCGTCGCTGAAGGCGGTTTCCGCAATGCCCAGATCAATCAGGTGGCCGAGATGGCCGGGGTCGCCACAGGAACTGTCTATCGGCATTTCGAGTCGAAAGCAGAACTGTTTGCCGAAGTCTTCCGCATCGCGACCCAGCGTGAGGTGGACAAGGTGGGCGAGGCCCTTGCCGGCGATGGATCGGCCCCGGAGCGCCTGGAACGGGCGTTACGCCAGTTTGCCGAGCGCGCCCTGCATGGGCCGGTGATGGCGTGGGCGCTGATTGCCGAGCCGGTGGACCCGCAGGTGGAAGGCGAGCGCCTGACTTACCGCCGAGCCTATGCCGAATATTTCGAGCAGGCTATTGGCGAAGGTATCGGGGAAGGCTCGCTACCGGCCCAGGATGCACGCCTGAGCGCCACCTGCCTGGTCGGGGCAATTGCGGAAAGTTTGGTGGGCCCGTTGTCCCCGACACAACAGACACCACAACAAGACAGGCCCGACGCCTTTGACGACAGGCAGATCAAAGCCCTGGTCGAGCCGATCATCGACTTCTGTCTGCAGGGGGTGACCGGCCAACGGAGAAAACTGTCATGAACGCAGCAAACCCGTCCTTTCAGACGCGGAACGATGGCCAGCAGGACGACGCTCAATCCAACACCGCCTCCCAGGGGGTAGAGCGTTACCTCGCCACCACCCATGAGGTGTTCAACCAGCCACCCGTGCTGGAGAACTACAACCTGTTCGAACAGGACCAGGCCCTGCGCGAGGGCACGGCCCGCGAGGGTGCCGAATGGGCGCAGGGCGAGCTTACGGCCTACGGCGAATTGACGGGGCGGGCCGATATTATCGAGCTGGGCTTCCTGGCTAACGAAAACAAGCCGGCGTTCCATACCCATGACCGCTTTGGTCACCGCCAGGACCTGGTGAAGTTCCATCCTGCCTATCACCAGTTGATGGACATGGCCCTGACCCATGGTCTGCATAGCAGCCCCTGGTCCGACCCCGGACAGGGCGCCCATGTCGCCCGGGCGGCCAAGTACTACATGCACTCGCAGGTGG
Organism: Marinobacter nanhaiticus D15-8W; assembly: GCF_036511935.1. Taxonomy (NCBI): domain Bacteria; kingdom Pseudomonadati; phylum Pseudomonadota; class Gammaproteobacteria; order Pseudomonadales; family Marinobacteraceae; genus Marinobacter; species Marinobacter nanhaiticus. The sequence continues at coordinate 4,968,955 of NZ_AP028878.1, forward strand.
AAGCGGCTCACTGCTGCCCGGTGACCATGACCTTCGCCGCCATGCCGTCGATCCAGAAGCAGCCGGAACTGGCAAAGATCTGGGCGCCGAAGATCACGGCTCGCGCCTATGACCCGCGCAACGTACCGGACAGCCAGAAAACAGCGGTTACCATCGGCATGGCCATGACCGAGAAACAGGGCGGCTCTGACGTACGCGCCAACAGCACCCGCGCTTATCCGCTCGGAAAGGGCGGCCCGGGTGAGGCCTATGAACTGGTCGGCCACAAATGGTTCGTGTCTGCGCCCATGTGCGATGCGTTCCTGGTGCTGGCCCAAGCCCCAGGCGGTCTGTCCTGCTTCCTGATGCCTCGTTGGCGCCCGGACGGCAGCAAGAACCCTTGGCAAGTCCAACGCCTGAAGAACAAGATGGGCAACGTCGCCAACGCATCATCCGAGGCTGAGCTGCGAGGCGCCCTGGCATGGATGGTGGGCGACGAAGGTCGCGGCGTGCCGACCATTATCGAGATGGTCGCAATGACCCGCTTCGACTGCATGATCGGTAGCTCAGCCGGCATGCGTCAGGCCGCCGCCCAGGCCCTGCACCACTGCCGCCACCGGGAAGCCTTTGGCGCCCGCCTGAACCAGCAGCCGCTGATGCAGAATGTGCTGGCGGACCTGGCGCTGGAAAGCGAAGCCGCGCTGGCCATGACGTTGCGTGTTGCCCGCGCCCTGGACAACCAGGACCAGCAACAGGAGCGCCTGTTCACCCGCCTCGCGACGCCAGTAGGCAAGTACTGGATTTGCAAGCGCACGCCAAACCACGCCTACGAAGCCATGGAATGTATCGGCGGCAGCGGCGTCATGGAAGACTGCATCATGCCCCGTCTGCTGCGGGAATCACCGGTGAATGCCATCTGGGAGGGTTCCGGCAATGTGCAATGCCTGGATACCCTACGCGCCCTGCAAAAATCGCCGGACAGCCTGCAAGCCTACTTCGACGAAGTGGGCGAAGCACGGGGCTCCGACCCCCGTCTTGACCGGTTCGTGACCCAACTGCAGAACGATTTCACCCGCACCGAGGACATCCAGTACCGCGCCCGCAATCTGGTCGACCGTCTGGCACTCGCACTACAGGCATCGCTGCTGGTTCGTCATTCGCCAACGGCGGTTGCCGACGCCTTCTGCGCCAGCCGACTGGAAAGCCACGGCGGACTCAACATCGGCAACCTTCCCCCGGGTACCGATGCCGCCGGCATTATTGAACGCGCCACGCCTGTAGTAGACTGAAGCGTCCAGCAAACCGAGTGTTTCGACTGCCTGGCGCTCGCCGGGCAGTTATCAGCCTAGTGGTTGCCGGTTCCTCTTGTACGCAACCTGCATCCGCTCACTATCCATGTGGAGTTTTCTATGTCTGAAGCCATGCGTCGGCTGCTGCTCGAAGCGGCGGGCGATCAGCCCGTCATTACACCGCATATGGGGGTCATGACCCTTCACTTCCAGCTCTACGGGTGCGAGGACATCAAGGCCAAAAGACGGGCCATGGCACCGCTAAAAGCTGTCTGGGGTAAGGAGCCTGACCTGGCCGTGGCCGAAACCGGCGATATCGAGGCCCTGGATCGGGCCACCTGGTCGATTGCCGCCCTCGGCACCTCGACCCAGCTGATCCAGCAGCGCCTGGACCAGGTCGAGAAAGCCATCGAACAGCGCATCGATGCGCCGATTCTCGATATCCAAAGAGAGATGCTTTGAGACATTTCGTTCTCTGGTGTCATTTTTGACAAGAACTTATACTACGCGGCCTTGATCTCCCCGGCGCGGGCTGCAGATAGGTGCCGCCTCGACCCAGCACGACCGGGGAAACATCGCATTCAGGGACGCGAAAGCACGTCGCTGGCAGATATGTCAGACTGGCGTATGTATGAAGGGCTTTGCCCCCGAATTCCGATGCATCCGGCCTTGGGACGATGGCCGGATGGCATCAACCACTAAGGAACCGCTCATGAAACCAGGGTTCCCAGAAGATGTGTGGCGCGTATGACCGGTAAGAAAAAGACCGCTCACGCCTCCCTGGAGGCCATGTACAGAGTGTTCACGGTGCCAGAGGCGCCGGATTCCACCCTGAGCCGGATCGATCAGGACATCTCCCGCAACCTGGCCGGGTTCCTGCAGGAACATATCGTGGCCATCGAGCGGGATTTGGGTGAAGTCGTTAGGGACTTCAATGAATCTGCCGTGCCCGAGAAACCCATCTTCGTCTCCGAGCAGACCCAGTTCCTGCTGGACAAGCTGGTTGCCAACTCAGTCCACACCGCGTCTCCCAGTTTCGTCGGCCATATGACCTCGGCGCTGCCGTACTTCATGCTGCCGCTGTCCAAGATCATGATCGCCCTCAACCAGAACCTGGTGAAGACCGAGACCTCCAAAGCGTTCACGCCGCTGGAGCGTCAGGTGCTCGGCATGATCCACCGGCTGGTGTACAACGAGGACAGTGCCTACTACCGCAAGTGGATGCACGACCCGCGTTACGCTCTGGGCGCGATGTGTTCGGGCGGAACCATCGCCAACCTGACAGCCCTGTGGGTGGCGCGCAACCAGGCATTTCCCGCCGAGGGCAGCTTCCGCGGGCTGCACGAAGAAGGGTTATTCAGAGCCCTGCGCTATTACGGCTATGAAGGCGCAGCCATCCTGGTATCCCGTCGCGGGCATTACTCCCTGCGGAAAGCTGCAGACGTACTGGGTCTGGGCCGCAACGCGCTGATTCCTATCGATACCGACGACGAAAACCGTATCCAGACCGACGCCCTGCGCGACAAGTGCCTGGAGCTGCAGAAACAGAAGGTCAAGATTCTCGCCATCTGCGGCATCGCCGGCACCACCGAGACCGGTAATGTGGACCCGCTGGATGCCATGGCGGACATCGCACGTGAGTTCGGCGCCCATTTCCATGTGGATGCCGCCTGGGGCGGACCGACGCTCTTCTCCCGCACCTACGGTCCATTACTGAAAGGTATCGAGCAGGCCGATTCGGTGACCTTCGATGCCCACAAGCAGCTCTACGTACCGATGGGGGCAGGCTTGGTCGTGTTCCGCAACCCGGAACTGGTGGGGGCCATCGAACATCACGCCCAGTACATCATCCGGAAGGGCTCCCGCGACCTGGGCAGCACCACGCTGGAGGGCTCGCGCCCCGGCATGGCCATGCTGATTCATTCCGGCTTGAAGATCCTGGCGCGGGAAGGTTATGAACTGTTGATCGACCAGGGTATCGAGAAGGCGAAGCTGTTTGCCGAGATGATCGACCGGCGTGAGGATTTCGAGCTGGTCACGCGGCCCGAGCTGAATATCCTGACCTATCGATACTGCCCCGCGGCCACCCAGGACGCCCTGTCGCGGGCCGACACGCTGCAGTCGGAGCGCATCAATGCGTCCCTGAACCGCATCACCAAGTACATCCAGAAAACCCAGCGGGAGCATGGTAAGGCCTTCGTCTCGCGCACCCGACTTGAGCCCGCCAAACATCATCACTTCCCCTGCGTGGTGTTCCGGGTCGTGCTGGCCAACCCTCTGACCACGCCGGAAATCCTGCGCGACATCCTCGACGAGCAGACTCAATTGGCAAAGGAAAGTGAACTGCAGGACGAGATCGAAATGCTGGAGAACCTGACGCAGTCGGTCCCGCCGCTGACCCACACCCGCGAGGCCCTATAAATTTGGTTCATCGCGGGTTAGCGTGATAGGGAGCCGGGCGTCCTCCGCACGTGTCGCAAGACTGTGGACACCTTCGGCGCCTCAGAAGCTGAAGTATCTGCTACATGCTCGTGTTACCTGGGAAATGCAGCCGACGCTTCAGAGGGTGTTGCAAAACGTAGCGAGCGAAGGTCAGGCAAGGCGGAAATTCGCGAAAAAGCGCAGTTTACTAGTAGTAAATGAGCATTTTGATCGGACTCGCGCGCGAGCGGATTTCCAACGCCGCATGGCCGAGCGCAGTAGTTTTGCAACACCCTCTTCAGCTTCGGAGCAGCCCGGCGGGCTGCCATCCCGGAATACTGTCCGTTACACGGATTCCCGCTAAAGCGCGATGCACCATAAATTTCCCCTGGCCCCTCCAAAAAAAAACGGCGCCCATTCATGGCGCCGTTTTTTATTCATTCGCGTTGCCGAAGCACTTAGTAGAGCGCAGCCTCATCGTCCAGCACATCCCGCAGGATGTCCAGGAACATGCGGTCTGCCTCGCTCCACTGCTCCGGAATCCGTACCGTGGTATTGGCACTGATTTCCTCGGCAATCTTCTGGTTGGCATTGGGATCGTCCCGGTAGCGGCGGGCTATTTCCACACACTTGACCGCAACCGTCGGGTCACTCAAAACCTTCTTGATGAAGACACGCAGCTCATCGATGATGCGCGCCTGACGGCTTTCGGATGCTGTGCTCATTCGGTGTCTCCAGTCTCAGATGTATCCCGATAAGCTAACCAAGCCCTTGCCGTAGGGCAAGTACGGAATAGCGGCAATGCCACCCTACCTGAACGGCTAGAGCATCAGCCCACGCAAGGTAAAGAACAGCAACGCGGCCATCAGCGCCGATGCCGGCACCGTGATGATCCACGCGGCCGCAATCCGGATCAGTTGTGAGCGCTTGACCAGCTCTTCCTGGTAGATCTTCTTCAGCCGCTTGCGCTCTTTCTTGGACAGGGGCACGTCAACCTTGTTCTTTTTAGCCCGCTTCAGCATGGCTTCCATTTCTTCGACGCTGGCGTCGCGGAAGCTATCCAGGAACGCTTCCAGCCGCTCACGCTCCGCCGGCTCGTGATTCTCAACGATGCGGTGAAGTTGGGAGGCATAGCTGCGTTTGAGGTATTCGCGCAGGAAACCCACACCGAATACGCCGCCCAGGGCAATATGGGTGGAGCTGACAGGCAGCCCTAGCTGTGAGGCGATGATGACTGTGATCGCTGCTGACAAGGCGACACAGAAGGCCCGCGTCTTGTCGAGCTCGGTAATCTCGCTGCCAACCGTCTTGATCAGCCGCGGCCCGAAAAGGGTCAGTCCCAACGCGATGCCGACGGCACCGACCATCATGACCCAGAGCGGAATAGCAGCCGCAGTGGCCACAGCGCCTTTGGAAAGCGCCTCGTTGATCGCGGCGAGCGGACCGATGGCATTGGCGACGTCGTTAGCGCCATGGGCAAAGCTGAGCAGTGCAGCGGCGAAAATAAGCGGCCAGGTGAACAGGCCGTTCACCCCATCCTGACCGTTGCTCATGGTCGCAGCCTTGCGCCCCACAAGCGTCCGCATAAGGAAGAATACGGCGGCAGCAACAGCAACACCCACGAGCGCCGCCGTCATAAAATCCACCTTCATGAGATGCTTGACGCCCTTGAGCATCAGGTAGGTGCCGAACGCCCACGCCATCAGCGCCACGATCAATGGCACCACCTTGCGTGCGGCGGCAATCATGTTGGATTCGTAGAGTACGGTTTTCTTGATAACGTAGAGGAAGAAGGCAGCGATCAGCCCGCCCAGGACCGGCGAAATCACCCAGCTGGCCGCAATGGCGCCCATCACACCCCAGTCTGCAATCCCCCAACCCCCGGCAGCAATGCCGGCACCGAGGACACCGCCGACGATCGAATGCGTCGTCGATACCGGCGCGCCCATCCAGGTCGCCAGGTTAAGCCATAAGGCGCCCGCCAGCAGGGCCGCCGTCATTAGCCAAACGAAGGCCTGGACGTCCGTAAGGCTCGCGGGGTTGATAATACCTTTCTTGATAGTGGAGACCACGTCACCACCGGCAATCAAGGCGCCGCCAGCCTCGAACACCGCGGCAATCACGATGGCGGCCCCCAGGGTAAGGGCGCCGGAGCCCACCGCCGGACCGACGTTGTTGGCCACGTCGTTGGCGCCGATGTTGAGGGCCATATAGCCGCCAATCACAGCGGCGGCCATAAGTAGCGTACTTCCGGGTAATCCATCACCAAGTTGACCGACGAAGAGCCAGACAACTACAAGGAAGACGAGGCTGATGCCGAGCCGGAATCGCTCGGTTCGTTTACTGGTTAAGGCGCTATCCATGAAGGACACGTTCTGGGCCATGACGAATCACCACAGTCGCTCAATCTTTGGTGGCGCCACTATAGGCAGTTCGTCACGAAATTGAAATACAACCGGAACAAATGCGAGTTACTTGGCCCTGAAGAAGTGCCCCCACCGTGCATGGGGTTGATATCCCGCCCGCGAACGACCCAAGCTTGAGTCGCCGAAGTCGGGCGGGCTACTATAGCCCGCCGTTACACAGCCTCCGGTTGGCGTTTTCGACAACCAATTCGGCACAACGTGAGGCCTTAGAGCCCATTCACCGAGAGAAGCATCCATGGCCCGAATCCGAATCCTGGTCGGCAGCGTCTTCGGCGGCGCCCTGCTCACCGCCCGTGAACTCCGCAAGGACCTGGAACAGAACGGCCACCAGGTCGTGGTCGCGGAAAAACCCGCGCTGGACGACATCACGGGCAACGACGACGCACTGCTGGTCTGCACCTCAACCACAGGTCAGGGCGAGCTGCCCGAGACCCTGCTACCGTTCTATCTGGAACTCCGCGACAAGCTGCCACTACAGCAGGGCCGCCCGTTCGGCATTATCGTGCTGGGCGACAGCTCCTACGGCGATACCTTCTGCGGCGCGGGCGACCTGATGGAAGAAGCCCTGGCCGAAATCGCCGGACAAAAGGTCGGCAACACCCTGCGCATCGACGCCCTGGAAACCGTCAACCCTGAAGAGGTGGCACTGCCCTGGGCCCGGGAGTGGGCGGCCTCGCTGCATCGGGACTAGTCTTGGAATAAGTGCTTGGAATGAGTGCTCGGAAATAGCACTGGGAACCGGGCAAGAGGCTCGCCCGGTCAATTGCAATAATAAGTGAACGCCCCTTCATTCAACTTGAGCCCCTCATCAATTCTGACCATACTGAAACAGAACGCGTCAGAGCGGACGCCATAAGACCCAGAGCCTGCCAGCCTTTGTGAGGCTGCCAGTCTCGCACAAAATAAACACAACAAAGATCCAGATCCGTGCGTCAACCCGTTCTGTTTTTCGTCCTGCTGGGCGTATTGCTGACGGCTATGTCGAGTGTGCAGGCCGACCTCGTCGAAGACGGGTATATCGAGCCTCGCATCGAGTACATCCGTTTTCCGTACGGCCAGACCGACTCCGCCGGCCCGGTCGAGGTCAACGCACTGGAGCGCTGGCAAAGCCTGTCCGGCGAAGTGCCCAACTTCGGCTATGTGCGTGACATTGTGTGGCTGCGGTTCGACGTACCCGCCCCATCCGGGGTGCGGGAGCAGATGCTGGAAATCCGCTACCCGCAGCTGGATTCGGTGCAGATCTTCCTGTTCGAGAACGGTCGACCAGTCAAGCAGCTCACCACGGGTGACCGGCTGCCTATGTCCACCCGGCCCATGCAGCATCCACACTTCCTGCTGCCCTACACCGTCGCCCCCGGTAGCGACTACCACTTCCTGGTGCGGGTACAGACCAACGGTGCCCTGCAGGTGCCGGTTCGCATCTGGCAGCGGGACGCCTTCTTCGACCACATTTCCCGGGTGGATCAGGCCCACGCCGTCTACTACGGCATCCTGATCACGGTTGTCTTCTTCAACCTGTTCGTATTCGCGGCCATGCGCGAGGCCACCTACCTCTACTACGCGCTGTCCACCCTTGGCTACCTGTTCCTGTTAGGTTCCCTTCGCGGCATTACCTATCCGCTGCTGTGGCCGGACAGTCCATGGCTCCAGAACCAGTCGATGATGATGTCGGTGCCCATCGCCATGCTGTTCTCGTTGCTGTTCGCCCGCGCCTTTCTCGACCTGCGCAGCCGGAGCCGCGGCTGGGACCGTATCGTTCGCGCTGCCGTCATCGTTAACCTGCTGGCCGTGCTGGGCACCTTCCTGCTGGACTACAACACCTCCATGCGGCTGTCGGTGGCACTGGCCATCCCCTGCTGTTTACTGCTGACGGCTTTGGGCCCCGTCGAGTGGGCTCGCGGCAACCGCCAGGCCATCCTATATACTATCGCCTGGGGTGTATTGACCGTCGGCAGCGCACTGACAGCTGCCAATAAGTACGGCTGGGTGCCGACCAATTTCATCACCGAATTCGGCATGGAGATCGGCTCGGCACTGGAAGCCATCCTCCTCTCCATCGGGCTCGCGACCCGGCTCTACCAGGAGCGGCAGGACAAATTGAAAGCCCGGGAGTCTCAGTTGCGCGCCCTCGCCGCCCGGCGCAAGGCGGAATTGCGGATGATGGACCAGGCGCTCCATCACCCGTTGACCAAGCTGCCCAATCGCACCTCGTTCGAGCTGCACCTGCAGGACCTGCTGATCCGCGAACCGGATCGACGCCATGCGGTGGGTGTGATCCAGCTCACCAACCTCGCCGCTATCACCAGGACCCTCGGCCACCAGAATGCCGACCGGGTGCTGGAACTGGCCGCCAGGCGTTTCAACCAGGTATGTAGCAACCTGCCGGGGGTGCGCCCCATCGAACAGAACGATGTACGTTGTTATCACGCAGCCTCGCTGGAATCCGGTACCTTCGGTTTTGTCATCGATGCCGACACAGCCCGGAGCCAGCCCCGACGCATCCTGGAATGTCTCGAGTCGCTACGGTCACCGCTGGAGTACCTGGGCATGCAGCTGCCGTTGGATCCACTGGCCGGCGTGGCCACCTATCCCAGTCACTCAAGCGATCCCAATACACTGATTCGGCAAGCCTATGTCGCGCTGGAAAGTGATGACGCCCGCGATCGCGGAATGGCTTACTACCGACCTGAACACGACTCCTACAGCGCAGATCGCCTGACACTGGCCTCGGAACTCCGGGAGGCCATTCGCCTGGATGAACTGGCACTGTTCTTCCAGCCCAAACTCAACCTGGCAGATGAACGGGTGGTGGGGGTCGAGGCGCTGATTCGCTGGCCCGGGCGCACTCGGGCAGTGGGTGCCGACGAAATCATCGCCGTGGCAGAGCAGACCGGCCTGATCAAGCCCCTCACGCGCTGGGTGTTACAGCAGGCCCTGAGAGCACGCGACGAACTGATCGAAGCCGGCCAGGAAGAACTGAGTGTTTCGGTTAACATTTCGCCCAATAACCTGCGAGAGCAAGAGTTCCCATTGTTCGTGCAGCGACTGATGGCCGGCCACCCCCAACACGCCGGCAAAATCATCCTGGAAGTCACCGAAACCTCCATGATGCAGGATCCGGCCAATTCACTGCGCGCCCTTCGCTCCCTGCATTTCGCCGGCATTCCACTGTCGATAGACGATTTTGGCTCCGGTTATTCGTCGCTGTCCTACATCAAGCGGCTGCCGGCCAGCGAGATCAAGATCGACCGTTCACTGATCGTCGACCTGTCGTTCCAGGCCGAGGACCGGGTCATTGTGCAGACCACTATCAACATGTGCCACGACCTGGGCTACAAGGTGGTCGCCGAAGGTGTAGAGGACAGGGAAACGTTGCAATTGCTCGAGGAGATGGGCTGCGACATGATCCAGGGTTTCGTACTTACGCCGCCGCAACCGATGGATGAGTTCATGCGCTGGCTGACGAACCACGTCATGCAGGAAAAGCGGCGCGCCTGAGCCGGCTGCGGTAACGCCGACTCAGGCTAACAAACGACGTACCGTTGAAGGCTCAACCTTTAGCTGCTGCTAGGCTCGCGTCGGCGGATCAGGGCTTCCTGGGCGGTGGAGGCGACCAGCACCCCCTCGCGATTGAAGATATTTCCGCGATTGAAGCCGCGGCCAGCGGAGGCGCTGGGACTGTCGGTGTCGTATAGCAGCCAGTCGTCCATACGGAAGTCACGGTGGAACCAGATAGCATGATCCAGGCTCGCCACCTGCATCTCACGGTTCATGAACGTAACGCCATGGGGATTGAGCGACGTCCCGAGGAAACCGAAATCCGACGAGTAGGCCAGCAGGCAACGGTGCAGTACCGGGTCGTCCGGGAGGTCGCCCTGGGCACGGAACCAGGCCTGTTTGTGGGGATCACGCTGTTCCGGTTTGAGCGGATTCATCGGATCCACCGGACGAATCTCGATGGGACGGTCACGCGTAAATTTTTCGCGCATGTGCTCGGGAATGTACTGTTTCATCATCAGGGCGAGGGTATGCTCGGACTTCAAGGTATTGAAATCCGGTGCTGACGGCATCACGTCCTGGTGCTCGAAGCCGGATTCCTCGACCTGGAAGGACATGGACCCGGTCAGGATTTCCTTGCCCTCTTGGCGAGCGATGACCCGGCGTACGGAAAAGCTGCCGCCATCGCGGACACGATGAACTTCGTAATCGATGGGCAGGCGATGGTCGCCCGGCCGCAGAAAATAGGCGTGCAGGGAATGCGCAGCCCGGTCTTCGACCGTGCGGCTTGCCGCCATCAGCGCCTGGCCGAGCACCTGGCCGCCGAACACGGCGGGAAAGCCAAGGTCTTCGCTCTCGCCCTGGAAATGATCGTCGCCGATGGGCGCCAGATCCAGTAATTCGACCAATTTGCGTGTGACCTCAAGCATGCCTGCTCCTGTTGCTCTATTAAAACCGGTTGTTCTACCCCAGCCGCCAGGTCGACGCAATGGCAATATTGTCACTATGAACTGGCAACAACGCTCGGGGAATCTCCGGACATTCTGCTACAAACCGATTCTGGTGGCACTGCTTGCAAGCCTGAGCGCACTGCCGTGCCAGGCCTGCGGGCTGGACTGGCGCTATGATGCCCGGCGCGACAGCTTGATGGTCAACCCGACGCCGCCCCAGGCGGAATGCGCCAGGTCTGGAGATGACGTCAATCCGGTCGTGCTTCCCCAACCGGAGTGGCCAGAAGATTATGAGGAAGATTCGGACCGGGGGTGGCAGTGGACCGACCCGCAATTCGGCACCGGACGGGCCGATGCCTACCAACCCAACCGAGAGGCTACCCGCATTGCAGAAGCCCAGCAGTATGAAACAGACAGGTCTCAGAGCCCGAGGCCGCTAAGCGACCTCGGCGATCTTCCTGATGCCTTGAGCGGGTTGGACTACCGGGTGGAATTCGGTATCGAATATCGCTTTTGAACCCGCCGGTCATCCGTGAATGGGCGGCACTTCCTTGGACAACGCCTGCTTCTCCATCGCGTAGTCGCCGGTGACGGCAAAGCCGAGCACGCTGCCTTGGGCATCCTTGAACAAGGCCCGGACATTGCGCCCGTCGCGCTCGATCTGCCATTCACCCTCGGCGTTAGGCGGCGGCGGACAAACGGCGGTGGGACAGCAGGGTGTCTTCACCATGACCGGCATAACGCCGTAGGCCACATCGGTCGGCGTTCCCGTGAGCGTCTTGGCCAGCGCCCGGGAGCAGGCCATCAGCGGCAACACGTAGAGCAGCACATGGCCGTCCACTTCGGCACAGTCACCGAGGGCGTAGATGTCGTCGGCGCTGGTCTTGAGGGTCCGATCGACAACGATGCCACGAGCTACCTCGAGCCCGGCGCTCCTCGCCAGCTCCACACGGGGGCGCAAACCGACGGCGGAGATAACCCGGCCCGCCTCGACCGTTTCGCCATTGGCCAGGGTCAGTTTTACGCCATCACCGGCGTGGTCGATGCGGTCGACGACGGTGTCCAGGTGGAAGCGCACCCCTTCCTCGGTCAATGCCTCGACCACCGCGTCACCGGCGGCCGGCGGCACCAGCCCCGGCATAGCGGTGTCGGAGGGCGCAATGACATCCACCTCATAACCACCGTTGCGCAGGTCGTTGGCAAACTCACAACCGATCAACCCTGCGCCCATGATGGCCACTCGTGACTGGCCCTCCAGGGCCTTTCGGAACGCCCGGTAGTCCATCAGGTCGTTGATGGAATAGACGAACTCCTGGCCGTCGCCCTCCAGCGGAATGCGGATCACGTCCGCGCCCCAAGCCAGTACCAGCTTGCTATAGCGCAGGCGCTCATCGCCGATCAATACGCAATGGGCTTCGGGGTCGATGCCGGTCACGGTGGTGTGGGTACGCAATTCGACGTTGAGCTGCTCGGTCATGCCGGCGGCGTCCGCCTGGGCCAGCTCGTCGGCGCTCTTGCCTTTGGTAAACCCGGTGGAGAGCATGGGCTTCGAATAGCTATGCCCGTCATCCGCAGTGATCATCAGGACAGGCACCTCCTTGTCCTGCTTGCGGATTTCCCGGACCAGCGAATAGCCCGAAAGGCCGGTGCCGATAATGACGATGGGGGCATCCTGACTCATGCCACTGCTCTCCTGTGTACGGGGTTAATGCAAAATGCTATTCATGCACCAGGCCCATGATCCTGGTCACAAGGCCCGCGCCGCCGGGGGGATTAGCCAATCTCGATCATCTCGAAATCTTCCTTACCCACGCCGCAGTCCGGGCAGACCCAGTCCTCGGGCACATCTTCCCAGGCGGTGCCCGGCTCGATTCCGTCTTCCGGCCAGCCTTCGGCCTCGTCATAGATCAAGCCACAGACGACACACTGCCACTTCTTCATCACTCTCCTCCAGGATCCCATTAAAGGCGGGAATAGTATTTGTTCTACAATCCGACATGCAAGTGAGGTCGAATCGCGGATAGACATCGGGCCCGTCATGATACGCTTTGTACGCCCCATGACCAATGCCGGCAGGGACAGCCCGTTGCCCAATCCCTACCGCCAGGGGGCTATACTGGATTGACGCGACCGTTACTCCAGCCCCTCCCCGGACCGGCCCGGCTTCGGTATAATGCCCGGCTTTTGGAAGCACGCCTGCGGGTTTGCCTCCCTGAAACAGGATCTGCACCCATGACAACGTCCCACGACGAACTCCAGAAGGTTTTCGACGAAGCCGACTGCATCTGCACCGAGCAGGAAGTCCAGCAGGCCATCGAGCGGATGGCGAGCGCCATCACCGATCAGCTCAAGGGTCGCGACCCCCTCCTGTTCTGCGTGATGAATGGGGGATTGATCCTGATGGGCCAGTTGCTGCCGAAACTTAAGTTCCCGCTGCAGGCAGAATACCTGCACGCCACCCGTTACCGGCAGGAAACCACCGGGGGCATCCTGGAATGGAAGCTGCGCCCGGAAGCGGACATGCGTGGGCGCACCGTCCTGATCGTCGACGACATTCTCGACGAGGGCACCACACTCAACGCCATTGCCGACTACTGCAAAGCCCAGGGCGCCGCCGAAGTGCAGACCGCCGTTCTGGTGGACAAGCAGCACGACCGCAAATGCCGTCCCGACCTGAAGGCCGATTTCACCGGCCTGGACGTGGAAGACCGATTCCTGTTCGGCTACGGCATGGATTACAAGGGGTACTGGCGCAACGCCCCCGGCATCTATGCCGTCAAGGGACTCTGACATTTCCGCCTTGACCCAGGGGGCGATGGACCTGCCCCGCGCTCCCGAGGCTCGCTGGCTCCCCGGCGTGCCCGCCGTCCGGTTGATGCTGGGCCGTCCGCTAACTCATGAACTCTACTGGCTGACGCTGGAAGGCTCCCTCACCCGCGCGTTGCAACTGCGTTGCATGGAAAGCTTCCACGTCGACGTCCTCCGGGAAGGCTATTCCCGCCCTTCCGTAGAGGAAGCCCTTACGCTTGGTATCCCGTCACGCCAACTGGCTTGGATCCGCGAAGTCCAGCTGTGCGGCGACGGCCAGCCCTGGGTGATGGCCCGTACCGTCATTCCACTGGATACGCTAAAAGGCAACGGCCGGCGCCTGCGCCACCTGGGCCGCCGTCCCCTGGGCCACTTCCTGTTCAGCCAGCGCCGCTGGCACCGCGGGCCCTTCCAGATTGGCATCGCCCGCGCTACCGCCCCAGGTCAGCCGACTATTGGTCGACGCTCCCGTTTCTTTAGGGGTAAGGATGCGTTGTTAGTGGGCGAGTACTTCCTGCCGAACTTATTGGCGCGCACGCCCTAATTTCCGGCCGCTTCAAACGGACACAGTTCCGTCGCTATAATCCAGCGAGTTAGCCATTCAGCCGATGAGCCGAGCACCCATGACCCTCGATTTCCTGCCCGAATCGCTGCAGACGAAACTCACCGCCTACGTGCAACTGCTACGGCTGGACCGCCCCATCGGCACCCTGTTGCTGCTCTGGCCCACATACTGGGCCTTGTGGCTCGCCGCAGGCGACGGCATGCCAAGCCTGGCCAATGTGATCATCTTTACCCTGGGCGTTTTCATGATGCGGGCCGCCGGCTGCGCGATTAACGATTTCGCCGACCGCAAGGTGGACGGCCACGTCAAGCGCACCAGGGCGCGTCCGCTCGCCACCGGACGGATTAGCGCAGCAGAAGCGGTGATACTGTTCCTGGTGCTGGCACTGCTCTCGTTCGTGATGGTGGTGTTCTTCACCAATACCCTGACGCTCTACCTGTCCTTTGGCGGGCTGGTACTGGCGTTCATCTACCCATTCATGAAGCGCTTTACCCACCTGCCCCAACTCTTTCTCGGCGCAGCCTTCTCCTGGGCGATCCCCATGGCCTGGGCGGCGGAGGCCAACGAGGTCACGCGCATCGCCTGGCTACTATTTACGGCCAACGTGCTCTGGACCGTGGCCTACGACACGCTCTATGCGATGGTCGATCGTGACGACGACCTTAAGATCGGCGTGAAATCCACCGCCATTCTCTTCGGCGAAGCCGACAAGGCTATCGTTGGCATCCTGCAGGTCCTGACGGTACTGATCCTGGTTTTGGTGGGCCCCCAGGCGGAACTGGGTGTTTTCTATTACTTGGGGCTGCTGGGTATGGCCTCGCTGTTTGGCTACCAGCAGTACCTGATTCGCTTCCGCCAGCGTGACGCCTGCTTCAAGGCCTTCCTTAATAACCAATGGGCGGGCGCCAGCGTATTCCTGGGTTTGTTCCTGGACATGCTGGTCCGCTAGGAAGCCCACTCCAAGGAGGTTTCCGGGCCACCTGAATCCTTGTCATATACTTGTAACAATTGAAGGTTGTAATGTCCCAGCAATACTACGGCGCCCTAGTGGACATCCTGAGCCTGCAACGCCTTTCAGGATCCGACCGGGGCACCCGAATCGCTGGTGATGACAAGGTGGGATGTCATGACGGGAAAAACAGTACTCATAGTCGATGACGAAGCATCGATCCGCGAGATGATCGCCG
This sequence comes from Marinobacter nanhaiticus D15-8W, assembly GCF_036511935.1. NCBI lineage: Bacteria > Pseudomonadati > Pseudomonadota > Gammaproteobacteria > Pseudomonadales > Marinobacteraceae > Marinobacter > Marinobacter nanhaiticus. The sequence goes on from NZ_AP028878.1 coordinate 4,984,078, forward strand.
TAGCGCTGGAAATGGCGGACTACGACTACCTCGAGGCTGCCGACGCGCTGGATGCGCACGCCATGATCGTGGACAAGAAACCGGACCTGATCCTGCTGGACTGGATGCTTCCCGGCACCAGCGGCATCGAACTGGCCCGCCGCCTGAAGAGAGACGAAACCACGGCGGAAATCCCGATCATCATGCTGACCGCAAAGGTCGAAGAGGACAACAAGGTGCAGGGCCTCGAGTCCGGCGCCGACGATTACATCACCAAGCCGTTCTCCCCACGGGAGCTCGTTGCACGTCTCAAGGCGGTACTGCGGCGGACCACACCTGCGGGGGTTGAAACCCCGGTGGAAGTAAACGGCCTGCACCTGGATCCCACCAGTCACCGGGTCACGACGCCAACCGGCGCGGTGGACATGGGTCCCACGGAGTATAAACTGCTCCAGTTCTTCATGACGCACCAGGAGCGGGTCTACACCCGGGCGCAACTTCTGGATCAAGTCTGGGGTGGCAATGTCTATGTGGAAGAGCGTACCGTCGACGTCCACATCCGCCGCCTGCGTAAGGCGCTGGGTGAGAAGTACGATCACCTGATCCAGACGGTCCGGGGTACCGGCTACCGTTTCTCCACGCGCGCAGCCTGAACCCCTATAATAAGCGTCGCGTAATGGGAGACTCTGACGTTTGATTCGGTGCTGGGGCGCGTTCCAGCACCCTTAAGGAAGATTCCATGCAGCACAGCTGGTCGCGTTACCTGCGCCTGATTATTGCTCTCCTGCTCGGATTTTTTTTAGTCGGCCTCTGGTTCGGCTATCCCCTGGTCGGTTTGACGCTCGGCCTCTCGGTCTACCTGGTTTGGACGCTGGTCCAGGCGCGTAGACTTCACCATTGGCTACAGCACCCCGATGATGATGACGATGCTCCCGGCAGCATCGGTCTCTGGGGGGAAATCTTCGATGGCCTGCACCGGATGCATCAGGCGCATCAGCATTCGCGCGACCTGCTACAGACGCGGATCAACCGCGTCCAGGAATCCACCAATGCCATGCGGGACGGCGTCATCATGACCGACGCCGAGGGAAATATGGAATGGTGGAACTGGTCGGCGGAATACCTGCTGGGGTTCCGCCGCGATACCGACCGCGGTCAGCCGATTCACAACCTGATACGCAGTCCCGCCTTCAAGGCCTATTTCGATGCCAGGGACTACCGCGATCCAATGGACCTGAAATCCCCGGCCAAGCCCCACATTCACCTGCAGATCCAGATCAGCCTGTTCGGCGATGACGACCGGCTGATCGTCGCCAAGGATGTGACTCGCCTGTTCCAGCTCGAGCAGATGCGCCGGGATTTCGTGTCCAACGTGTCCCACGAAATGCGCACACCGCTGACGGTGATCAGCGGCTACCTGGAAACGCTATCGGATAACATGGACGATGCCCCGCCCCGATGGCGCCGCGCCATCGGCACCATGAGCCAGCAGGCAGAGCGGATGGAGGCACTGATCACCGACCTCATCCTGCTGGCCAAGCTCGAAACCGGCGAGCAGCACATCGACGACCGGGTCACGGATGTCGGTGCCCTGATCCGCCAGATCTGCAGCGACGCCAGAGCCGTAAGCGGCGAGAATCAGCATGTGATCGAAACGGACATCGGCGAACGGCACCATCTGTTCGGCGATGAGAACCAACTCCGCAGCGCCTTCTCCAACATTATCTTCAATGCGGTGAAGTATACGCCGGCCGGCGGCAATATCAGGGTAAGGTGGTACACGGACCGGGAAGGCGCTCACATGTCAGTGAAAGACAGCGGTATCGGCATCGATCCGATCCACATCCCGCGACTGACGGAACGTTTCTACCGCGCCGACCCCAGCCGTCACCAGCAGACCGGCGGCACCGGCCTCGGTCTGGCCATCGTCAAGCACGTGCTGCTAAACCATGATGGTACGCTGGAGATTAACAGCCATCCGGGGGACGGTAGCGAATTCATCTGCCACTTCCCCCGTTCGCGGATCACGGAAGCGCCGATCGAAACCGCCTAGCGCCCCGGTGTGGCCAATGCTCTAACCGGCACGAAAACGGGCGATAAAGCGAGAGAGGTCTTCCATCTTCTGGGGGTCTTCATCGACGAAGCGCACGACCAGACTGACGAAGTCGGTGTCCTGGCGCTTGTCCACCGCCTGGAGCTGATGGACATAGCCGTTCAGCCGGGCCACTTCGCCGTCACTCACCTCGATATCCACCACTGCCTGATCCAGGATACCGGGAAAATCCTGATCGCGTTTGGCGATGACGCGAATCTCGTTCAGCGTGATGTCCTTGACCACGCTGCGCAGGGTGGCATCGGCAAAGCGCACCGCCGCAACCGCCCTGACGCGGGATGCAGCACTGTCCTTCTCCACCGGTTTGTCGGCCGCGGCGGGGCGTTGCTGGGTCAGCAATGCAGCGGATTCCTTGAACGCATCTGCCGGACCGTCCATGGATTTTCCGGACGACGTCATGGCCGCATTCAGCTTGCGGCCCATGACCTTGATGATCTTCTTGCTCAGGCCGTCCGGACTGAACGGCTTACCCAGGTACTCCGAAACACCTTCCTGTACCGCCTCGATGACGTGGGTTTTATCTCCCCGGCTGGTGATCATGATGAACGGGCACTTCTTCAAGCGCTCCTGCTGGCGCATCCAGCGCAGCAATTCGAGACCAGACATTTCCGGCATTTCCCAGTCGCACAAGACAAGGTCGAACGACGTCTTGGTCATCAGGAATTGGGCCTTCTTGCCATTGGGCGCTTCGGTGATCTCGATCACCGGGAAACGATTGCGCACGGTGCGCTTGATCAGGTCCCTCACAAAGCTGGCGTCATCGACCACCAGCGCCTTCAGTGTTGCCATACTGCGGCCCTTTCAGCAAATTCTGAACACTACTATAGCTCAGACCTGTGTTAGCGCTCTTAAGGTGTTGTGTCTATTCCTTAAAAAATTGTCACCGCTTGTCGCCAACGGCGGTGTTTTCCCGCCCCAAAAACAGGCTACCATGCGGTTCTCCGGGATCTTCTGCACGAGGAACATAACGTGAAAAGAGGAAAAGCAGCGTGAAAAGAGGCACTACCGCCATTCGCCGTTTGAGCCCCTGGCTCGTCGCCGCCAGTCTGGTCTCGCCCTTCACCCTCGCCCAGGAAACCCCGCAAACCCTTTCACAGGCGGAATTCGGCCAATGTATCGGCAAGCTCAAAGGCCGCGCCATGGAAGCAGGCGTAACGCCGGAGGTTGCCCAGAACGTCCTGGATCAGGTGACCTTCCTTGACCGTGTCATCGAACTGGATCGTCGCCAGCCCGAATTCACCACGACCTTTGCCGACTATCTGAACCGTCGGGTCAACGATGCCCGCATCGAGAAGGGTCGGGAGCTTCTCGACGAACATGCGGACCTGCTGGCCAAAGTCACCCGGGAAACCGGCGTCCCGGCGCCTTACCTGGTGGCTTTCTGGGGTCTGGAAACCAACTTCGGCAGTTATTTCGGCAAGATGTCCGTACCCAGCGCCCTGGCCACCCTGGCCTGCGACCCGCGGCGCAGCGATTATTTTTCCGGCGAACTGATCTCCGCCCTGCGCATCATCGACGAGGGCGCCATTCCGCCGGAGCAGATGGAAGGTTCCTGGGCCGGCGCCATGGGACATGTCCAGTTCATGCCTTCTGTCTTCCTGCGCTATGCCGTCGACGCCGACAATGACGGCAAGCGCGATCTCTGGCACAGCATTCCGGACGCCATGATGTCCGCCGGCAATTTCCTGCAAAACCTGGGCTGGAACGGCGATTACCGCTGGGGCCGAGAAGTGCTGCTGCCTGAGAATTTCGACTACAGCCTCGCCGGTCTGAAAAACGAACAGGCTCTATCGGAGTGGCGCAAACTCAACATCAAGGATGCCTTCGGCAACAAGCTGCCCAACGCCGACATCGAGGCTTCGCTGCTGGTACCGGCCGGTCACGAAGGTCCGGCTTTCCTCGTCTATCACAACTTCCACGTGATCATGGGGTGGAATCGCTCCGAGTTCTACGCCATCGCGGTGGGCCATCTCGCCGATCGCATTGCCGGTGCGGGTGGTCTGCAGAATCCGCCGCCCGAGGATCTGCCCCGCCTGTCCCGCGAAGATATCGAAGCCCTGCAATCCGCGCTGAACCAACGCGGCTACGAAAGTGGAACACCGGACGGCATCCTGGGACCGGCGACCCGTGGCGCCATCCGCGATTTCCAGAAAGACCAGAACCGCATTGCCGATGGCTATCCGGACCCGGGCCTGTTTGAAGCCCTGCAGATCAAGCTCAAGGAAGCCGAAGCGAGTAACACGTGATGGAAAAGAAGCCGGAAATCCTCAACACCCGCCTGGTGGCTCGCAGTCGCCTGTTCGGCATCGAGTCTGTTCACCTGCGCTTCAGCAACGGCGAGGAGCGCGAATTCGAGCGCTTGCGCACGCCGCCCATCGCCGCGGTCATGTGCGTTCCGATGCTGGATGACGACACCGTGGTGCTGATCCGCGAATATGGTGTCGGCCTGGAAGATTACGTGCTTACCTTACCCAAAGGCGCCTACGAACACGGCGAGGACTGGCGCGAGGCCGCTAACCGCGAACTCAAGGAAGAAGCCGGCTACGGTGCCCGCAACCTGACCCTCCTCAAGGATATGACCCTATCCCCAGGCTATATGGGCAGCCGTATCCATGTTGCATTGGCTGAAGACCTCTACGAGGAACGTTTGCCTGGCGACGAACCTGAACCGCTTGAAGTGCTGACCTGGAAGCTATCGGAACTTGAGATGCTGGTGCAGCGTGACGATATGAACGAAGCGAGGGTGATTGCGGCGCTGTATATGGCGCGTGCTGTGTTACAGCAGCGGGGTGTGCCCTAACGCCATCGCCACCACGGCAGTCCCTTTCAAACATGTACCAGATCAGGTTAGCCCAAGATCTGGAAATCCATTGTAATCCGAAACCCTCCTTTATCTTGGCCAAGCCCAGATAGTTACAAGCGGCTTGGCGCACCTACCTGCACTTTTTCTCTCGCCCCTTTGTGTCAGATTTTTATACATACATACCCAAGGCAACACATTAACTCCATGTTCCATAAGATCTTTTCCCGGTGGCATAGAAATAGCTTAGCGCTACGCGTTCATTCTCGACATGAACCGAATGTAATCAAGGGAGCTAAAATGAAAATCATAAAATCATGTGTTAGCGCTGTTGCAGCATCAATATTTTCGGTAGGTGCTTTAGCGTTTCCAGTCGATCTGGATTCGGTAAGCGGTCAGTGGATCAATGCCTCCGGCGGCATGTACGTTAGTGGGGAGGGCACCAACCAGATCCGTTGGGGGGCGGGTCAAAAGCAGAGCGGTTATGACTTCGTGGGCAACTCAAGCCTGCCCCAGAGCATTACCGATTCTTCACCCTTCATTCTCGGGGAATTCACCCATCGCAACCATCCGATTGGGGAATACTCGGCGATCGACAGCGTCGAACTGGATATCTATGCCAGTTTCTCAAACGATGACGGCAGTGTTGCCACCGGCCCTTTCACGTTCCTTTTCGACCATAACGAAACGGAGAACAATGCAGCGGTCACACAGCACTGTGGTAACTGGGACTTTATCTGCTATTTTCTGTCCGCGTTATATGGCAACAAGGGCAGCTATACCACGCATGACGGTCCGGTAGACGATATTGTAAAGGTTATATTCGACACCTCCGTCGAAAGCTCAGAATTTACGCTGGGCAACAGTATATATTCGCTAAGCCTCCTCGGTTTCGAAGGCAACGCGAATGAACTTGACACCGCTGAAAACGAAATGACGTCAATTAACCTGATCGCAAGCCTCAACGTTCGTTCCGTACCTGAGCCAGGCACGGTTGCCCTGCTGGGAATGGGCCTACTGGGAATGGGACTGGTTCGCCGGCGCAGCAAAGCCTGACCCTTCCCGGGATACGATAAGCCCCGCGCAGGCGGGGCTTTTTCATTTAAGATCGGCCCCACGTATTGTGTCTCGAACCCCGCGCGGTCATATTCCTCCAACAACCGAAAAACCTCTCGCCATGTCCTTCGTATCTAAACGAACAGCGAGGCGTAGTAGCAGCACGATATACCAGGAACACGACACGTATGGATTCCATAACCCAAGCCGCCCTCGGCGCCACACTTGGAGGCCTGGTACTGGGCTCACGCCTCGGCCGCACAGCCCTGATTGGCGGCGCCGTGCTGGGCACCCTGCCGGACATGGATGTGGTGATCGATTACGGTAGCGCCGTGGCCAACTTCACCCAGCACCGGGGGTTCAGTCACTCCCTTTTCGTTCTGATCCCCCTGGCCGTGCTACTTGCGTATGCCTTACATCGATGGCGACCGGAGATCAGCTTTACTCGCTGGCAACTGTTCACCGGCCTGGCCCTGGTTACCCATCCGCTGCTCGATGTCTTCACAACCTATGGCACCCAGATTTTCTGGCCATTTGGCGGGCCGGTCGCCATCAGCAGCCTGTTCATTATCGATCCGGCCTATACGCTGCCGTTGCTGATCGGGGTTTTGGTCTTTCTCTGGCGACCCACGCGCCTCCGTCCGCTGGCCATTTCGGCCGTTCTATCTACCGCTTATATCGGTTGGAGCGTAGCCGCCCAGCAGATGGTTGCGGAGCGGGTCGAGCCCATCCTGGCTGAACGTAACGTTAACGAGGCGCCTAAACTGGTCCAACCAATGCCCTTTTCTACGTTGCTTTGGCGGGTAACGGTGCTGGGTCCGAACGAGCGCCTGGAGATCGTCACAGGCTTTCTCGATGGTGACCAAGCGCCGCGTGTCGAAGTGTTCGATCGCGACCAGACCCTGGCCAGGGCCGCTCACCAATTGCCGGAGGGCCAGCGACTGGCCTGGTTCACCCGGGACTTCCTTGCCTACCACAACGCCAGCGACGAACTCCGCGCCACAGACATTCGCCTGGGATTGCCCGGCGCTCACCCCTTTACCTTTGTGCTCGCCCGCCAGCAAAACGGCGAGTGGCAACCACTACGAAGTGAACGCACGCCACGGCCGTCGATTCAGGATGATATGCTGTCCACCCTATGGCGCAGGATAACCGGCGATGTCTCCGTCCTGTGCCTCGCCCGCCTGGATACCCAAACCTCGACCGGAGAGTGCTAGTGCGTCTCGATTTCTTTATTGCGAACAGTGCCAATGTATCCCGCAAGGAGGCGCGCCGCCTGATCCTGGCTTCACGGGTGAGTGTGGAAGGCGACATCTGCAAGAAGGCCGCCACCCAGATGTCGGGCACCGAGCATGTCTGTCTCGATGACGAACCGGTGACCCTGCCCGGCGAGCGCTACCTGATGCTGCACAAACCTGAAGGCGTTGTGAGCGCCACCTCCGACAACGAGAACCCTACCGCCCTGGAACTGCTTCCGCCGGACTGGCGTCGCAACCTGCACATCGCCGGTCGACTGGATAAGGACACCACCGGACTGCTGCTACTGTCGACCGATGGACAGTGGTCGCATCGCGTGACATCACCTCGCGCCGACTGCCCGAAAACCTACGTAGTCAGCCTTGCAGAGCCCCTCCCGGATGAACGGTTGGCGCAATTGGAAACAGGCGTTGAGCTTCGCAGCGAATCCAGACCAACCGCTCCCGCCCGAGTGGAGCGCATCGATGGTGAGCATATACGGCTGACAATATCAGAAGGGCGCTATCATCAGGTCAAACGCATGCTGGCTGCGGTGGGTAACCGTGTCATGATGCTGCATAGGGAGCGTATCGGAAGCGTGGAGCTTGATCCCGACCTGGCCCCGGGCGAGTTCCGTGAGCTAACCCAGGCCGAGATCGATAGCTTCAGGAATTGATACTTTTTTAATCAGAAGACGCCTCGAAACGCCCGGCCTCGCGATTCTTGCGTGCTGTGCGGGGATCGAGGATCTGGCCGCTCATGGCGATATAGACGCCTTTCGGCAGACTCATCAACGCACCAATGGCAAAGCCCAGGTTGAACGGTGCGTCGGTGATACGCATACGGGAGGGCTGCATGGCACCAGTGAGGACAATGGTGCGGTCGGCCAGGTCCATCAGGACGCGGGCGGTATCTACCATGGTGTCGGTACCATGGGTAATCAGGACCCGGGATTCCTTCGACGCTTCCACCGCCGCACGGATGGCCAGCCGGTCCTCATCCGTCATGTCGAGGCTGTCCTTGCGCATGACGCCTTGCACCCGATACGGGATCTGCATGTGCGCCACTTCGGCGATCGCCGGGAACTCACTGTCGCCGATGCTGAATTCGCTCTTGGCGTCGAAGTAGATCTTATCGATCGTTCCACCGGTGGTCAGCAGCAGGATACCGCTTTCAATCCCTTGTTCTGCAACGAAACGTTCAGCCATGAGTCAATCTCCGGAACTATCGAATTACTGCGTCAACTCGGCAGTGGTGGTGGTTTTCCTGGCGTCCCGCTCGGCATAGAACGCGTTGCGGCGATTTTCGTATTCCCGGGCCGCTTTGGCAATGGAACCGCCGTCACCGGTCGTAAGCCAGCGCTTGATGCGCCCGGCATCGCCAAGCGGGGTACGCGTACCGAATGAATCGAGCAGCACGGTAACCACCTCGCGACCTTCGATCTCGGTCACCATAACCAGGCAACGCCCTGCCTCGGTGAGATAGCCGGTCTTGCTCAAGCCCACGCCCCAGCTGTCCCGATGCACCAGCACATTGGTATTACCGAATGACAGTGAGTAGCGCGGCTGACGGAAGTGTGCGCGGAAATAACCGGTGGTGCTGTATTCACGCAGTTCCGGATGGGCGAACGCAGCGCGTACCAGCGTTACCAGATCGCCGGCGGAGGAATAATTATCGGGCGAGAGCCCGGTCGGTTCCACGAAACGGCTTTGGATCATACCCAGCTCGCGGGCCTTCTCGTTCATGGCATTGACGAAGGCATCGAAACCGCCCGGATAATGCCGGGCAAGCGTATACGCCGCCAGGTTTTCCGAAGACATCAAAGCGATGCGCAGCATGTCACCCCGCTTGAGGGTGGAGCCGATGCGGATGCGCGAATAAGCGTTATTCGCCGCTTCACGATGACGCTCGTAGACTTCCAGCCATTGATCGAGCGGTTGGCCGGCTTCCATCACCACCAGTGCGGTCATTAGCTTGGTCACCGAAGCGATGGGAACCGAGCGGTCGAGGTGTTTGCCATAGATCGGGTCGCCGCCGTCGAGGTAGGCCACCGCCGCGTTGACCGAGGCAAGATTGAGTCCGGCCGGGTCCGGCGCGGCCCAGGTTCGGCCGGCGCCAATGGACAGACAGATAACGAAAAGAAACAGCGGAATCCGCTGACCCCATTGCATACTGAAGCTACCCCAACAAAACAGTGACTGACGCGCCGCAAGTAAGCACTTGCTTATTGGTCTGCTTTATACACTTATGAGCCGCAGAATTCAGCCCCGTTGCGTAACCGGCAAGAGATACCTTATCGATGAAGCATAGCATCATCCCGATCTTCTTAAGCCTTTTCCTGATCGCCTGTACCGAACCCCGATTCGATCCGGTATTCGAGGACGGTGTCATACTCGCCTTCGGCGACAGCCTTACCGAAGGTGTTGGCGTGGCCGAGGAAGAGAGCTACCCATCCGTATTGGCTGGACTGTCAGGCGTACGGATAATCAACGCAGGCCTCTCGGGAGAAACCACAGCCGAGGGCCTGGCGCGCCTGCCAAGCGTCCTCGATCGCACTCAACCCGACCTGATGATCCTGCTCGAAGGCGGCAACGACATCCTGCGCAACCATGATCTCACCGCCACCCGGGACAACCTGGCGCGAATGGTCGAAATGGCCCAGTCGCGGGATATCGATGTCCTGCTGGTGGGCGTGCCGGAGAAGAAGCTGTTCTCGGACACTGCCCCGCTCTATGCCGAGCTGGCCGAACGCTACGAACTGGCCTTTGACGATGACGTGGTCGCCAGTCTACTGCGCGATCCCAACATGAAGTCCGATTCGGTCCACTTCAACGCCGAGGGCTACCAGCGCCTGGCGGAGCGTCTATACCAGCGCCTGCAGGACGAAGGGGCGCTCTGATCTCGCCACTTACATATTTATCAACACCAGGTAGCGCCCGCCGGAGCCGACTACAACCACGATAAGACCAAGGATCAGGTTGATCAGTACGAACTTACGGATCTGACCAATGTTGCGGCCCGCTTCGGGGATATCGTTGTCGGCTACCGCCTTCTTCAGGCGGCGGAACGGCGCAAACCAGACATGGGCGAACAGCAACATCATGACGACGCCCAGCGTCAACATGGCGTGAACGTGCCAGCCGGCCGAGCCCAAGCCGTCGAAGTACATACCCAGGATACCGAATCCGGTCAGCAAGAGAGCGATGATCGAACCCCAGACCCAGCGAAAGAAAATCGACAGGGTATGACTCCATAGCGGCGCCCGCTGGGCCGGCTCCAGAACCGCTCCCGCTGCGGGGCGTAAGGCCATGTAGGCGAAGAACATGCCGCCTACCCAGATCACCGCTGCCAGTGTGTGCAATGCCACAAAAAAGCCCATCGTTGTCCCTCTCACCGTTCGAATAACCAGCGGCACTATAGCAGTTTGAGGCTAACTTCCCGCAACGGGTACTCTGCTGCGAGCGAATCAACGACAGCTTTTCAGGCCATTCTCCCCAGCATGCAAGTTCGTGCGAGAAGGCAATGGTGGAGTTAACGCCCTGAAGTCGCTGTTGGGCGGGCTTTCAAATGTGGCGAACGGTTTGGAAGATATTCGTATTCACAAAAAAGGCCGCCCTAAGGCAGCCAATAGGTCTCTCTCAACGAGCAACTCAAGCGTGGGATTCGATAAAGCCATTCAATTCGCGGGCGCCTACCGCACCGATCTGGGTGCCAACCGGTTCACCACCCTTGAACATCATCAGCGTGGGAATGGAGCGAATGCCGAACTTAACGGCCAGTTCGCCGTAGTTATCCACATCCACTTTCGCCACTTTCAGACGGTCGGACTGATCGTCTGCGACATCTTCGAGCAGTGGTGCGATGGATTTGCAGGGGCCGCACCAGTCCGCCCAGAAATCCACCAGGACGGGTTTGTCGGACTGGAGCACTTCCTGCTCGAAAGTGTCGACGGTAACGTTGATCGGTTGCTGGCTCATACGGAACCTCCTCGGCACGCAAAGCAAATGGGTACATTCAAATCTATTTAGACCGGTCTACTAGTTTTCAAGGCCATTTTTTGGCGGTCCGGTTGCCCGGGACCGCCTGCAGGGGATCGACGCCTATTGCTATGTGGCCGGCGCTCGTCCCAGGATTTGCTCAAAATACATGGTTGCGAACTGGGCCATCGGCTCAACCGACTTGCTAACCTTTGCCCGCAGGGTCGCCCCCTGCCATCCCATCTGCAGGAGCTGGGCGAGCGCCCGGGGGTCGGCGCCGGCATCGATATCCCCTCGCTCCTGGGCCTCTTCGAGACATTGCGCGAAGCGCACCTGCCAGTCGGAAAAGATGCTGTCCAGCCGCAGGCGGAAACTCTCGTTCTGCCCCGCCAGTTCCTGGCCCAGGTTGCCGATCAGGCAACCGCGGCAATAGTCACAGGACTGCATGTCAGCAATGCCCATATCCATGTATTCGCGTATCCGCTCCAGCGGGGGCAGTGCGCGGTTACCCAGGGTACGGTCGAGCTGGGCGTTGTATTCCGCAGCAAAGCCGTCGATCACCGCCAGCCCGAAATCCTCCTTGCTGGCGAAGTAGTAGTAGAACGAGCCCTTTGGTACGCCTGCCTCTTTCAGCACCGCGTTGATACCGGTGCTGTTGAAACCCCGATGGGCGATGATGTCGCCGCCCACGCGAATCAACTGCGCTCGGGTTTCATTGCCGGGCTTGGCCTGGGCCTTTGTTGCTGTGGTTATCATGGTTTTTATAATAGACCAGTCGTCTAGTTGGCGTCAAATTGATCAATCCTAACGATATTTGATCATTCAGTCGCTGGATTTGGAAACGATAAGTTCTACATGTTCTCTATCATTTGACGCGGACAAGGCCGGCAACCCAGGCCTTGCCCTGCTTCCGCAGTCTACGATACCGCGTTCGACTTCACGCTAGAAATCGTCGGTTACGGCACCTTTCGAGGCCGAGCTTACCGTACGTGCATACTTGGCCAGGACCCCGCGCGTATACCGCGGTTTCGGGGGCTGCCAGCGCGCGCGGCGACTGCTCAGGATATCGTCGGATACATCGAGGCTGATGGTGTTGGCCTCGGCGTCAATGGTGATCGTGTCGCCCGTCTCAACCAGTGCAATGGGACCGCCCTCGGCCGCTTCCGGTGTAATGTGGCCAACCACGAAGCCGTGGCTGCCGCCGGAGAAGCGTCCGTCGGTAATCAGGGCCACATCCTTGCCCAACCCTTTCCCCATGATGGCGGAGGTCGGCGTGAGCATCTCTCGCATACCAGGGCCGCCCTTTGGGCCTTCGTAGCGGATGACGAGAACGTCACCAGCCACCACCGTGCCGTCCATGATGCGTTCCTGAGCCTCCTCTTCGGAATGGAAAACACGCGCCTTACCCGTGAAGTAGGTGCCTTCCTTGCCGGTGATCTTGGCCACCGCCCCATCCGGCGCCAGGTTGCCGCGCAGGATGCGCAGGTGGCTGTCTTTCTTGATGGGATCCTTGAGGGCATGGACGATCTTCTGACTTTCCGGATAGGGCGCCACGTCCGCGAGGTTCTCGCCGAGGGTCAGACCGGTGACCGTCAGGCAGTCGCCGTGTAACAGGCCCGCCTCCACCAACGTCTTCATCAGTGGCTGGATACCGCCGATGGCTACCAGTTCCGACATCATGTAGTGGCCGCTTGGCCGCAGGTCCGCCAACACCGGGACCCTTTTGCCTATTTCGGTGAAGTCATCGATGGTCAGCTCGACGCCAGCGGTATTGGCCATGGCGATCAGATGTAGCACCGCGTTGGTGGAACCACCGAGGGCGATGACCACCGTAATGGCGTTCTCGAAGGCCTTGCGGGTCATGATGTCGCGGGGCTTGATGTCCTTTTCCAGCAGGTTCAGCACTGCCGCACCGGCCGCACGGCAATCCGCCAGCTTGGTGTCGGAAACCGCATTCTGTGCCGAACTGCCCGGCAGGCTCATGCCCATGGCCTCGATGGCGGACGCCATGGTGTTGGCGGTGTACATACCGCCACAGGATCCCGGCCCCGGCACCGCAGTTTCCTCGATCTGTTTTACTTCGATCAGGTCCATGTCGCCCTTGGCGTGGGCACCGACCGCCTCGAACACGGAAATCAGGTCAGTATGGTTCGCACCGGGTTGGATGGTACCGCCGTAGACGAAGACCGCCGGTCGGTTCAGTCGCGCCAGCCCGATCAGGCAGCCGGGCATGTTCTTGTCGCAACCACCGATGGCGACCAGGCCGTCAAAGCCCTCGCAGCCGGCGGTGGTTTCGATGGAGTCGGCAATCACTTCCCGTGAGACCAGGGAATATTTCATGCCTTCGGTGCCGTTGGCGATGCCATCGGATACGGTGATGGTATTGAAAATCAGGCTCTTGCCACCGGCCTCATCGGCACCGCGGCTGGCTTCCTCGGCCAGGCCGTTGATGTGCATGTTACAGGGCGTCAGGTTGCTCCAGGTGGAGGCGATACCCACCTGGGGTTTCTTGAAATCCTCGTCCGTGAAGCCGACGGCACGCAGCATCGCGCGGCTGGCTGATTTCCCGAGGCCATCGACCACGGGGCTGGAATAGCGACGGCGCTTGTCTTCGCTCATGATCTCTCCCGACTGTCTTATTCAGGTTCCTTGCTTGTCTGTGTTTCACGCTGATCTGGGCTCGTTGCTGTTGCGGATCCCGCGTTCTCTCAAGTTCCTTGCTTGCGAAAAAACAGCATGCGGTTGTTGGCCGGCATCGCTTGATCCTTATCGAAGGTCAAACCGTAGCTTGCAGCCAGCTCGATCACCGCAGCGTCATCCTTGATCCCACTGGATGGATCCCGCGACCTGAGCCAGGCATCCAAAGCTTCGTTGCCCTCGCTGGTAAACTGGCCGTCGCGATTGAATGGTCCATACACGACAAACCATCCACCGGTTTCCAGCACGTTCGACGCACAGGTCAGCAAGGCCTCAACAACCGGCCAGCCGACAAAATGCACGGTGTTGGCGGTAAACACGCCGTCGTAACGCTCGCCCGGCGGGCGGTGTTGCATGACATCCAGTTCCTGCGGCGGCGGCAGGTTGGGCAGGCCGACGTCCTCTTGCCAAGCACGCAGCCCCGGCTGGGCTTCGGCCACATCCGTCAATTGCCAGGTGATGTGCGGGTGGCGCTGGGCCAGGAAGACCCCATGCTGGCCGGTCCCGCTGCCCAGTTCAAGCCAGTGGCCGGGTTGTTCGAGTAACGGGGCAAGGGCTTCGGCGATGGGCTGTTGGTTTCGCAGGCAGGCTTCGGCAACGGGTTTCAAGATGCGCTCTCTGAATGTTGAGGTGTAATTTCAGGACCACCTTTCAGGTTAGCATCCTGACCCTTACAACGTCGCCAGCCGATGCAAGGGATTGCACAACTTTCGCACAAACAAAATGCAAAAGAGTTTCAAATAATCTAAAATATCCGTGAATTCAATATGTTACATAACATTTCCACGTGTAAATGAAATGTAACCACTGACGTCATTTTAACTGCCGACTATAGGCTACCAGGACGACCAGCATGCCGGAACGGAATCAGGTATCGACGCAGCGAGGCCGCCATGGGTAAATTTCCCCGTTGCGTCCTGCGTCTGCGTTACCGGGTCTGGTTGCCGCTGGCCCTGTTCTTCGCCATCGGCGGGTACAGCCTGGGACTCAACCTGACGCCGGCCTATGGCTCCGCCAACCCCGTACCCCTCTCCCCCCTGGTTTCCAACGCCTGGGTCGATACCCTGCAGTCGGACATTCGCTTTCGCACGGCCAGCCTGGACCAGGTCCTCAAGGACCAGAGCTGGATCGACAACCGTGACTGGCAACCGCTCGATACGACCCACGCCGGTCTGGGCTACCTGGATGGCCCGGCTACATTCCGGGTGGAACTCAGCAATCCATCGGTTCATCCCCTGTCTCTATTGCTACGCATCCAGGCCCCATCGCTGGACCAGGTGCGCGCCGTCGCCATCCTGGAAACCGGAGAAACCAATCGCCTGCCGGTGCTGGGCGACAGCTTTCCCTTCAGTGAGCGCATGGTGGAGCTGCCCGAGCTGATCTGGCCCGTAGTGCTGCCCCCGACGTCCTATACCACCTTCCTGTTCGAGGTGGTCAATTCCGGCCCTACCTTGTTCCCGTTCTCCGTCAGCCGGCCCGAGCAGTTGCTTAGCGAGGCAGGCACGGAAATCGCCTGGAAGGCGGGTCTCTACGGCATCTTGCTGTTTGCCTTGGTGTTTGACCTGGCACTGCTGCTGACCCTACGCAGCATGGCCGCCGCCTGGCTCACCTGCCTGGTGGCCACCATCCTGTTAACCCAACTGTGCGTGGACGGCTTCGGTCTCTGGCTACTCTGGCCGCATTGGCCCGGGGTAAATAACCTGCTGACACCCATGATCCCGCTCAGCGCAGTAGCGTTGCTGGGTTTTTCCCGTCACTTCCTGGGACTGGTCGGACGAACGCAGTTGACCTTTCGAGCCGCTTCAATCCCTCTAGTGCTACTGGCAGTGCTGGCACCCCTGCACATAGTGGGGATTGGACAGGCAACGACGCTTGTCGCCTCAACCGCTGCGCTGCTGCTCGTCCTTATCGTCGCCATCCTTCATATTCGGGAAAATCCAGAAGCCCGTTACCTGGCCATCGCATTGGTCATGCTGTTCATCGGCGCCGCGACGGCGATGCTGCGCACCATCGGCTGGATGCCGGTGAACGCAGTGACTACCTCCGGCTTCTACATCGGCGCTGCGTCCGCGGCGGTCTTCCTGACGCTTGTGGTGGGCTATCGATTGGTGGAGGAACGACGTCGACGCATGAACGCCACCCAGCGTGTAGCCGAAGAACGCCGCCTACGCACCCGCCTGGAACAGGATTACGACCGACTGATGGCGTCTCATCGCATCACCCGGCGCCCCAACCGTCCCATCATGGAGCAGGCACTGGACCGACTAATCCAATCCGGGCATTCGTTCGTGGTCGGCCTGCTGCGGCTGGAGCGCTATGGGGAGATCGAGCGCGCGCTGGGTTACCAGGAGGCGGAAAACCTGCTACGGGTCTATCTCGCGCGCTTCTGTCGTTACCTGGAGGGCCAGTTCCCCGATCAACTGGTGCTGTTCCAGGGTCATCCGTTGGGGACTGTAGATACGGCAAACCATGTCATCGCCCTGCGTACGGACAACGGCAGCATTCCCTGGAACGCCATCCGCCAGTGGCTCGAGCAGTCCTTCAGTGAGGACCACTACGCCTTCAGTTGGCTGTCCCGACTTGGCTTGGCGTATGCGCCTGAACATGGCAGCAGTGGTTCGCAACTGATTTCCCGGGCGGGTTTTGCCTCGCTGGCCACGGACACCACCATCAACGTCTATGATCCGCGCTCGGAAGAAGAGCAGAACCTGCAGCATTTCCTGATCCTGGATCTGGATCGCGCCCTGCGCACCGGGGGCATTCACCTGGCGTACCAGCCCAAGATCTGCCTGCGGGACAACCGGGTGATCGCCTACGAGGCGCTAATCCGCTGGAATCACCCGGACTATGGCCTCATCCGGCCCGATCAGTGGATCCCGTTCGCCGAGCAGGTGGGCGCGATCCACGGGGTGACTCTTTGGGCCATCGAGCGCGCGGTGCAGGATTTGCCCAGGCTGGAGCAAAAGGCCGGACGGCCGGTTATGGTGGCGGTGAACATTTCGGCCAGGGATCTGGCACGCAGCGATTTTCATAGCGAAGCCCAGGCCATCCTGTCCCGCTATGGCGTGACACCCAATAACGTGATGCTGGAAATCACCGAAACCGCCGTAATGCGTAACGCTGATCAGGCCCGGCAAATGCTGGAAAAGCTAAGCCGCGCAGGCTTCCGCATTGCCCTGGACGATTTCGGCACCGGCTATTCCTCCCTGAGCGCCCTGGCCTCCTTCAGCCTCGACGAATTGAAGATCGACCGCAGTTTCCTGACCGATATCCCCACCGACGCTATCCGCCAACGTATATTCCATACCGCGGTGGAACTGGGCGAGGCGCTGGACCTACGCATCGTGGTGGAAGGTGTGGAGACCGCGGCCGTCGCCGACTGGCTGCAACGCTACCCGGGCCTCTGTGGGCAGGGCTACTATTGGGGCCGGCCCGAACCTCTCTCGATCCTGTAGTCTTTCAGGTTTAGCCCTTTCATCTGGCGCGCATACTGGGTGGCAAACCCCGGGAACATGGTGGCGTTGAAACCATCTTCGGTGAGGTACCAGCTCTTGCAGCCGGAATTCCAGTTGGTCCTGGCCAGACGCTTCTGGATCGCACGATTGTGCCGTTTCTGCACATCCTTGCGCACCTCCAGGCTCTTGAGGTTTTGCCCTTCTATCAAGCGGATCGCCCGCACAAGGTACTCGATCTGCGATTCCATATAGACCAACGCCGAGTTGTGGCCCGGGCCGGAATTGGGTCCGAAGGTCATGAACAGGTTCGGATAGCCGGAAACGTTGATGCTCTTGTAGGCATGGGCGCCACACCGCCAGTCTTCCGCCAGTTCCCGGCCCTTTCGTCCCACGACCCTGAACGGTGTACCACTGTGGGACACGTCGAAACCGGTGGCGAACACGATGCAGTCGAACTGATGCTCGATCCCTTCGGCGGTGCGGATACCCTCCTCGCTGATGCGCGCAATGGGCCAGGTGATCAGCTCGCAGTTATCCCGTTGCAGCGCGGGATAGTAGTCGCTGGACATCAGCACCCGTTTGCAGCCGATGCGGAAGTCCGGTTTAAGCTGACGGCGCATCCAGGCATCCTTGACCTGATGGTTCAAGTGGGCCTTGGCCACCCGCTCCATCACGCCGGTCAGCGGTGAATTCCAGATGATGCCCAGGGCCATGGATTCATGGGTAACGTAAAGGGCGCGGCGCATGGCCGACTGGGCGCCGGGTAGTTTGCGAAACAACAACTTGTTCCACTCTGGTGTGGCGAAATCCGGCCGCGGCAGCACCCAGCCCGGTGTGCGCTGGAAAACCTTGAGCCTGTCCACCCGCCCGACCAGTTCGGGGACGATCTGCACGCCGCTGGCGCCAGTACCGATCACCGCCACCCGCTTGCCGCGAAAGTCATAGTCGTGATCCCAGCGGGCACTGTGGACCTTGTGGCCCTTGAAGCTATCGATACCGGGAATATCCGGAAAGCTGCATTTCGATAGCGGGCCCTGGGCCATAATCGCTGAATGGGCCTGATAGGACTCGCCGCTCTGTGTGGTCGCCGTCCACACACCGGCTTTCTCGTGATACACCAGCTCGCTGACATCCTGGTTGAAGCGAACCTTCTGTCGCAGCTTGTGGCTGTCTGCAAGGTGGTGGATGTACCGCAGAATTTCCCGGCTACCGGCGAAGCTGCGCGACCAGTCCGGGTTCGGTGCGAAAGAGAACGAGTAGAGGTTGGACGGTATATCACAGGCGGCCCCCGGATAGGTATTGTCCCGCCAGGTTCCGCCGATATCCGCGGCCCGTTCGAGGATCACCACGTCGCGGATGCCTTCCTGCTGCAGTCTCAGGGCAGCGCCTAGACCGGCAAAGCCGGCCCCGACGATCAACACAGTGTGCGGCCTTGTCCTGCGACGCTGCGTTGCGCCAGCAGGAGCCTTGGAGTTCTTGGTTTGGGCGGTTGCCTTACTCATCATGCGCTCTCGAGGTTATTTCCAGGCAGGCGAAGCCGTCGCCGCGCGTAACACGGCGGACAAGCTTCAGCCTTGGTAAATGTTTCAGATCAGGCGGTGGGGCGCCAGGTCAGCTGCTTGACCCAGGTAGGTACGGGGCCCAGCGCTCGCTTCGGGATGTAATTGCTCAGCTTCACCAGTGCGTCCACCGGCTTGTGGTAGATGTGATCCCGATTGACCACCATCTGCCCGTGTTGGCTGATGATCTGGTACCAGGGGTTGCGACGCCCCTCCTTTGTGCGGCCGCCGATGCGCCGGTACTTGCCCATGGCCTCGTACAGCCGTTCCTCTTTCAGGCCCATGGCAACGATATTGTCGCGCATGCGGTTCAGCAGGGGCGCATAGGCGAGCACGCCAAGGATCAGTTTGGGATTGGCCACGGTTCCCACGGTCTTGATTGCCAACTGGTGTATCCGCCCGTGGCCGAGCATTTCCATGACGTGGAAATCGACCCCAAGATGCCGCGCCTCGTCGGCGTTGATCTTCTCGAACACCTCGTGACAGAGCGGATCATTCACCTCGTCCAGCAGGAACTTGAGCAGTGCCCCGTCCAGGGCAATTTCCAGCATGGGGATCACCGATCCGAGGACTTCCAGCGGCATATCGTCGCTGTAACGGTCGAGCCACTCGATGGTCAGGCGCAGGTTGATGTTGGGCTCAGGCAGCTCTTCGCCGTCGAGCATGCCCCAGCGGCGCATCAGGGCCATTTCCGCATTCGCGTGACGCTGCTCCTCGGCATGGAAATAAGTGTAGATCTCCTTAAGGGTATCGTTGGGTGCTTTCCTGGCCATGGCGGCAAAGCCACGGGCGCCGACATGTTCGATCCACATCAGGTCCGACATGAACGCCTTGAGCTTGGGCCACTGCTCCGGCGTAATCTGTTCGGCCCCGGGTTTTTCCCAGTCGATATCCGCCAGTGCCCACTGGCTGTCCTTGATCTTGGCAAGCATCTTGTCGAGGTCGATTTGAGCCATGGCCGATTCCTCCTATTTGTTTATTCAAGACAGGTCGTAAAGACAGGTCGTTTATTGAAGACGCGCGGCGGCGAACCGATTGATCATTCCGGTGCCCAGCGCGTAGGTGCGGGGAAACAGACGCTTGGTGCGCCAGATCATGCGTGCATCGAATTGCGGCATCACATACAGGTCACCGCGCTGGTGGGCGTCGAGAGTCATGCGCACAACGTTCTCCGGCGCCATGCCGAAGCGGTCCATCAGGCGGTCGAAGAGTTTCGAGGATTTGCCGACGATCCTGCCGTTGGCGTTGATGTTGGTTTTCACCAGGGTTGGGCACAGGGCGGTGACGTGCACACCGGTACCGGCCAACTCGGCGGCCAGGGTCTCGCTCAGGGCCAGGGCGCCCGCCTTGCTGACGTTGTAGGGCCCCATGAGCGGCGCCGCCGAATAGCTGGCGGTGGAGGCCACGTTGATGATCCCGCCGTAACCCTGTTTTTTGAGCAGCGGGGCAAACACGTGGCAACCATGGATCACGCCCCAGAGGTTGATGCCCAGGGTCCATTTCCAGTCGGTGATGGGCGTCTCCCCCACCGGCGTGCCCCCGACACCGATACCGGCATTGTTGATCACCAGATCGACAGGTTCAGGTAGAAGCGATTCGGCCTGGGTCGCGAGCTTCTGCACGGCAGACAGCTTGCTGACATCACACGCCGTGGCCCAGGCCCGGCCGCCGGATGCGGTGATTTCGTCCGCCGTAGCCTGGGCTGACGTTTCATCGATATCCGAACACAGGACCGCGCCACCGCGACGGGCAATTTCCAGGGCGAATGCACGCCCGATTCCACTGCCGGCACCGGTTACGACCGCAGAAACAGCGCCTGCGGGTTTCTGGGGCAAACGACTTCCGAACATGAGACACCTAAGCTGAATGTAATCAAGAGCCTCGGAACCGCTCCGAGGCTTAATAAAAAGCTAAAGCGAATGCTTGTTCGGATTCAATTCGGAAAAAATATGACGAGAAAACCCCAACAGGAACGGGCCAAGGCCACCGTCAACGCCATCGTCGAGGCCGGTTTCATTGCCATGGCCGAGCGCGGACCGGCGGCAACGACCACGCGGCATATTGCTGAAATTGCAGGGGTTGGCGTGGGGTCGCTGTACGAGTACTTCGACAACAAGGAAGCGATCTTCAGCGTCATGTCCGAACGTTTCGTGGCCGACACGGTGGCGATGATCCAGCCGCTGGTCCCCGAGCTTGTTCGGATGCCCATTGCCGATGCCGTCAGGGAGTTGCTCAATCACTTCCGCCAATTCCTGCAGGAAAACGATCGGCGCTACCTGAACTGCGTCCAGTACGCCATGACCCTGGACTTCGAGATGTACCTGGAGCCGCTGCAGAAAACCCTGTCGGAACTGGTCACCCAATACCTGATGCATCACCCGGAAACCCTGCAGATCCGTAGCATTCCGACCATGAGCTACATCATGATCCATGGCGGTATCTTTGCGGTGGTGCGGCACCTGACCGACCCCAACCCGCCGATCAGTTTCGACGACTTGGCGGACGGGCTGGCGCGCATGGTCGGGCACTACACCGAGCAGGAAATCCAGATCGCCAGGATGACCCGCGATAAGTTGTCAGCGGAGAGGCAGGACGTCGACAACGACTAATGGGGCAGCAGAACCGCTGCCCCTGAACCTTCCTAACCGACGAACTGGGGCGCGAAGCCGTAGTTCCAGATCAGCACCGAACCGACCCGGGTGGTGACCAAAATCACCAGCGCCACGGTGAGGACGGCACCGGCATAGACAATCGCCTGTTCCTTGGGGATACCCATGACGATGGGCAGCCCGTCGTACACCAGATAGCCGGCGTAGGCCGCTGCCGCCAGGAATACCAGCGCGTTGAACCAGGGCACCGGATAAAGCAGTGCAAAACCGGCGAGGAACAGCGGCGTCGCCGCGTAGGCTGCCAGGGCGATCCCGTTGGACTTGTCGACCTCGCTCTTGGCGCCGTAGGTGCTGGCCATCCAGTCGATCATCCAGCCCAGGGCAAATACCCCCACCAGGATAGCGATGTAGGTGAGAATGCTCAGTTGGATCGCACTGATATTCGACAGTTTGATAAGTCGTTCACTGCCGACCGTCCAGCCGAAATAGGTGGTGGATATATACGCACAAACCGGACCGATGGCCGCCAGGATCAGCACATACGCCACATAGACGTGCCAGGGCGTCTCGTGCTCTCGGCGGATTTCCGCCCACTCGGCATCGGGATGGGTGAACAGACCGAAGGCATGTTTGAGAAGCATCGCGTTCTCCTTTCTTGTTGTGTCTTTCGACCTATACCTTGCTACCCGTAATCGGAGTTACGGCCTGACTTTGAGCATAGTTCATAAGCGTGATTTCAGCCTGGCGGGCTGTAAAATCACTGCAAGCTGGGCTATCACGGGATAGCGAACCCCCAAAGATGGGTGATTTGTCTTGATCTGTCGTATTGATAGAGGGAAAGATTCTTACGTCAGAACCGATCAAAAAACACGACTATGGAGGGTTATCGATGAGCACCAAATCATTCCGGATCGCCTTGACCGCAGTGTTCGTGCTACTCGTCGGCGCGGCCCAAGCCGCGCTCAAGACCGAAACTATCAACTACGACGTCGACGGCGAGCCGTTTACCGGCTACATGGCCTGGGACGACAGCTTCGAGGGCGAGCGGCCAGGCATCCTCGTCGTCCACGAGTGGTGGGGCCACAACGACTTTGCACGCAAACAGGCGGAGCGCCTCGCTGGGCTCGGCTACACCGCCTTTGCCCTGGATATGTATGGCGCCGGCAAAGTCGCCGAACACCCCGAGGACGCCAAGAAGTTCATGCAGGCCGCCACCGGGCAGGAAGGGGCGATCCGGGCCCGTTTTACCAAAGCCATGGATCTGTTGAAGGCGCGCGAAACCGTCGATGGGAACCACATTGCAGCCCAGGGTTACTGCTTTGGCGGTGGGGTGGTGCTGAACATGGCCCGGTTGGGGCTGGACCTGGACGGGGTAGTGAGTTTCCACGGCTCATTGGGCAGCGACATCACCGCCGAGCCAGGTAGCATCAAAGCAGCAGTTCAGGTACATACCGGCGGCGCCGATAGCTTCGTGCCTCCGGATCAGGTTGCCGGCTTCGTCAAGGAAATGCAGGTGGCGGAAGTAGACCTGGATTTCTTCAGCTATCCCGGCGTGAAGCACTCATTTACCAGTCCCGAAGCCGATGAACTGGCTGAGAGGTTCAATATGCCACTGGGCTACGATGAAAAGGCTGCAAAGGAATCCTGGGAGAGCATGAAAGCGTTCTACGAGGCGATATTTGCAGAGTAGCAACGCGGGTTCCAGTACAGGACTGGCACCTTACGCGGTAAGCGCAGGGACATCATCGCTTCCGCTGTCCTGGCTGGCCTCCTCTAGCCAGCCAGGACGTCCGGGGCGTCCATGCCCCTCCTCCAGCGACGACATCCATCAACTTCTCTCTGACGTGGTTCTGGACGCCGTAACAACTGTAACTGTCGATCACTGCCGCGGATCCGTCTCCGCCACCTTTGGCCGATCCTTGTTGCTATCCCTGAACTGCACCAGGCTCTCCACGCCGGGAAAATCCACCACATCCCGGAACTGCAGCCAATCCACCAGGCTGTAGAGGCAGATAGAGGGATAATCCCACTCGGCGAACTCGCCACCGTCCACCATGGCCGCCAGGGTACGCAGGGACATCATGATGCGCTCGCGCTGGAGGTTATAGAAGGTGATGTCCTGATCCACGTCGATGCCCGACTTCTTTGACAGCACCAGGGTCACACAGGAATCATTGACCGCGTCGATCAGGGTCAGCTGGTTTTCCTGATCCCAATCCAGCGGCGCGTCGCCCCGCTTGCTAGCGATATAGCGGGAAATCACCCGGGAGTCGTAAACATCCTGGTCGCCGTCCTGGATCATCGGTATCTTCAGGGCGGGATTGCTGCGGCGCAGTTCGTCGCGATCCTTACCGTAGATGTCCAGGTTTACGAATTCGTAGTCGTCGTCGCCAAGCAGTAAACGAATGCGACGGACATAGGGGGAAGTCGTGGAGCCAATCAGCTTCATGATCATGTATCCTTTCTAGACATCCAAGTTTCTGAAATTGCATCTAAACTGGTTGGTAAACCGTACCGTATTGGCTCTGGTTAACCACAGCCAAAGTAGTCGGGGCCAGTCAAATTTCCTGCCCTCGTCGTTCGCCAGTCTTACAATTCGCCAAGCGTCCAACAAGCCTGATGGGATATCGATCGCCTCACTGGGTCATCCTGACATTGCTGCTTTTTTTCGCCAGTCACTCTGCCGGAGCACTGCGAAATATCGGCTTCTATTACGGTAGCGAAGCGCCGGTCAACGCCCTGATGGCCTATGACTGGCTGGTCCTGCAGCCACCACAGGTCAGTGCATCGCGGCTGGCCACGCTGCACGATGCCGGCGTCGAAACCCTAGCCTACGTCAGTATCGGTGAAATTGCGCGCAGTCACCGGTATTTCCGGGACGCTCCGAGCGCAGGACTGATGGCGGAAAACCCGGCCTGGGAAAGCCGAGTACTGGATCTGCGCCGGGAGGACATCCGCCGCTTTCTGCTGGATCGATTGATCGAGCCAGCCTTCGGCGCCGGCTTCCAAGGCGTTTTCCTGGATACTCTGGACAGCTATCAGTTGACCGAAGCCGGGCGAACGGACCCGGACGCCTTCCTCGCCGCACAGGCACAGTTGATCCAGACCATACGCGAACGCCACCCTAACGCGCGGATCGTCATCAACCGCGGGTTCGAACTCCCTGAGAGCACCCTTTCGGTTGTCGACGCTCTGGCCTTCGAGTCCTACCGCGCCGGTTTCGATCCAGCCCGCAAGCGCTATCGCCAGGTACCGGAAACGGACCGCCAATGGCTCGACCAGCAGCTCGAGCACTGGCGCCAGCAACATTCCGACAAGCCCCTGATTGCCATTGACTATGTCGAACGGGCAGACACGGCGGAGGCAGTGGCCCGCCAGCTCCGGGCCGACGGCTTTATTCCCTACGTCAGTAACCCGGAGCTGACCCGACTAGGCCCGACCCAGCCGGCACGGGTCAAGCGCGAAATCCTCGTCTTCCACGATGCACCGGGTCTGATGAGTCAGAGCTCCGCCCATCGCTACGCGGCGGTTCCGCTGGAGGAACTCGGGTACGTGCCGGTCTATCGCCACGTGGATGACCCTCTACCTGACGAACCCGTCAACGACCGCTATGCGGGCCTTCTGGTCTGGTGGGAAGTCGGCGCCCGCGCCTCGAAACTGTGCCGCTGGCTGGCACAGCAGCAGGATAAGGGCGTGGCTGTGGTCGTCATGGGCCTATTGCCTTCTGACCGCGCCTGCCAGACGCTCACCCGGGCCCCCGCCCTGGCCGTGCCAACGCCGCCGTTGAGCACCAGCGAGATGCGCCCGTCCGTCACCCAGTTCGAAGGCCGTCGCCTGCCGATAACGTCCGAAGCCGCGCTACCGCAACCTGAGCAAGGAAATTTCTGGCTGACGGTAACCGACAACGGCGGAAATCGCTTTCACCCGGTCTATACCCATGCCGCGGGTGGTGTGGCACTGGCGCCCTACCTGTTCGAGCCCGGCCCGGACGACCAGCAGTACTGGCTGTTCAACCCCATGGCGTTCCTGGACGAAGCGTTGGCGCACCAGGAGTTTCCCGCCATCGACGTCACTACCGAGTCCGGCCGCCGTATCGTGACGTCCCATATCGACGGCGACGGCTTCGTGTCCCGGGCCGAGATGGCCGGGGCGCCGCTGGCTGCAAAGGTCGTCATGGACGAGATCCTCAAGCCCTATCCGCTGCCCCACACCGTATCGGTTATCGAAGCGGAAACCTCACCGGAAGGTATCTATCCCAAGACCAGCGCCGAGGCCGAAAACCTGGCGCGGCAGATTTTCCGGTTGGACAACGTGGAAGGCGCCTCCCACACCTTCAGTCATCCTTTCTTCTGGCAGATCATCGGTGAAGACAGCAGCAAGAAACTGCCGGTCTTCGCCGAGTACGGCTACGCCTTGAGTGTGCCCGACTACACGCCCGTACTGGACAGGGAAATCGCCGGCTCGGTGCGTTATATCGATCGGAAACTCATGCCGCCGGGCAAGTCGGTCGAGGTGTTCCTCTGGTCCGGGGATGCCCTGCCTACGGAAGCCGCCCTACGCAAGGTCCGGGAAGCGGGACTGGCCAACGTCAATGGCGGCGACACCCATCCCCTGCCCTTCGACTCGGAACTGGCGGGCGTCTGGCCTATCGCCCGGCCCGTAGGAGACGAGCTGCAGATCTACGCGCCGGTCATGAACGAGAACGTCTACACCAATCTCTGGCAGGGTCCCTACTACGGTTTCCGCGCGGTGGTGGATACCTTCAAGCTGCTGGAAGAGCGTGGCCGGCTCAAACCCATCAGCATCTACTATCATTTCTATTCCGGCTCCAAACCGGCGGCGCTCAACGCCCTGCGAACTGTCTACGACTACGCCGTTAGCCAACCCACGACCCCCCTCTACCTGAGCGAGTACGCGCAACGTGGCCGCACGGCCTATCGTTCCGCGCTGCTGCAGGACGGTACCGGACGCTATAGCTGGCGCGGCGTAGGCCAGCCCCACACCGTGCGGGTCGATCCACAAAGCCAGTATCCGGACCTGGAGAACAGCCAGGGTGTGGCCGGCTACATCGATGCCGCCGGCAAACGTTTCGTCCACCTTGCCGGCGATCAGCCAGCGCTGGCCCTGACCGGGACAGCGCCCCAGGGCCCCTACCTGCGCGAGGCCAATGCGGTCATTACCCGCTGGACGCGTCGCCTGGAAAACGGGCGCTGGCGGATCGAACTTGGGTTTGCCGGGCACCAGCCTGTGGCGTTCGCCCTGGTCGGCACTACGAACTGTCGCTCGCTGGCTGGCCCGAAGCCTCGGTTCAAGGTCGAGACGGGCTCGGTGAAGGTAGAGCTGGCAGCGCAACGCGTGGACTCAATGGTCCTGGAGTGTCGATAGGCTATGGCGCGCAAACGGGAGAAGTTCTTCAACCTGCCCTCGTTGCTGGTCATTGGCGTACTGGTGAGCCTGGCGCTGTACATCCTGTTCCCGCGTCAGGCAGCCTTTGAAGATATCAACTATCTGGAGAATCCCGATGCCCTCTCCATTGCCTACCTGCGCGTGCTGGTGCGTGCCGATCCGGACAATGCCGCGTTGCGCATCAACCTCGCCCGCATGCTTCGCCGCACTAGCCAGCCGCAGGCGGCCTTGCAAGCCCTGGAGCCGCTGCTTGGTCAGGAGGACGTTCCCTCACTGGCCATGGAGGAGTACCTGAAGCTGCTGGAACAACGCGTCCACGCCGCCACTTCTGACGAAGCCCGGGACGAGGCTCGGCGTACATTGTTCGCCCAGGCCATCAAGGTGCCTGGGCAGGCCTACAGCTTCGACCGCCAAATATCGCTGCTGGGTCCCCTGCTGGATGCCCTGCGTCCGACACAATCCGACCATGTCCTGCAGATGTTGCAGGGCGAAGCCGAACAGCCACGCCAGAAGCTGGCCCTGGCCCGGCAGTTGGCCACCCTTCGCGAAGCCCAGGGTGCGCCGGCCCAGGCAGCCGAGGCCCTTGAAGCGCAGCTTCCGCTTGCCTCCGACAAACAACTCGGTGAACTGGTGGATGAGGTCTTGCGCCTGGAACTGGCCAGCGGTCATCCGGCCAAGGCCCTCGACACCTTCCGCAAGTACATCGCCGACCAGGAGATGACCGAGGCTGAGCTGGAACAGGGCATCCGTCTATCCCGATTCGCCGGTGCACCGGATGACGGCCGCCGCTGGCTCGGGCGACTGGCGGCAAAACGCCCGGACGATCTCAAACTGCAGCGCGAACTCCTGACCTCACAACTTGCCAACAATAGGGTAGACCAGGCGTTGACCACGATTCGCCGACTCCAGCGACATCCCGGACAGCTTAGCCGGGAGGACCACCAGCGCATCGCCCAGGTACTGGAATGGAACAACCGGCCGGAGGAGGCCCTGCCGGTCTGGCTGGAGCTCTACCGCGAAACCGATGATGCGCTCGCTTTCGAGCGTGCCCGCGCCCTGGCCCAAGCGCTGTTCGACACCCAGGCGACGGAAACCCTGCTGCGCCTATCCGAACAGCGCGGCCAGCTGAGCCCTGCGGATTATGAAACCCTGGCCAATACCCGTATTCGGGATGGCCGCACTGACGACGCCCTGGCAGTCCTGGAACGCGGCCTCCAGCAACATCCCGACTCGGAACGACTGCAGACCCGGCAACTGGACCTGCTACTCAACACCCGTGATTTCCAGGGCGCCATAGACGTGCTCGAAGCCCGCGAACGCTTGAGCGGCGGCCAGCAACTGGAACTGGCCAACCTCTACTGGCGCACACGACGGCCGGAACAGGCCTTTGAGCGGCTGGATTTCGATGCGGAGGACCCCGCGATTGATGCCGAACGGCGCGCCCTACGCCTGCGTTTAGGCACCTATCTCGGTCGTGTGGATCAGATTCGGGCTGACTACCAGGCCCTTATGGCGGATGTGGACAACGCCTCGCCGGAACTTCAGGAGCAATTGCTCAGTCTGGCCGTGGTGTTCGAGGATTTCGCGACCGCCAGCCGCCTCAGTACGCTACGCTATGAAACAACCGGCGTGCCCCGTTACCTCGCCTATAGGGCCGAGTACCAGGCGGCCATGGAAAATTGGGCGGCGCTGGAAGATACCCTGGACCAGTGGCTGGCGGTAGAACCAACCACAGAACGGTCACCACGCTATTGGATGCTGCGGGCCTTGGCCCATCACCAGCAGGGCGAGATTATTGCAGCCAACCAGGCCTATCGTCGCGCCTACCGGCTCCAGCCGGAGGACCGCGATGTGCTCACCGGTTGGGCCTGGCTACAAATGAGCGATGTAGACCAATTCCGCGACACGCTTCCCCACCTACTGGCACATCTGTCCCAGGAGCCGGACACGGAAACCTATCCGGTACTGGCCTATGGTTACAGCGCCCTGGGTGAGGCCTGGCAAGCCCGCCAGTGGTTCCTGCGCGGCCTGCCCCGGCATCGGGACGAGCCGGATTGGATCTGGTCCACCGCCAATATCCTCGAACAAACCGGTAACCCAAGTGCTGCGATGGCGCTCCTGGCGGAGCTGGATCCACAGGATTTCAGCAATCCGGACACCCGCGCGGCGGTCTATCGCAGCCGTGGCCTGGACCGCCAGGCCCGTCAGCTATTGCTTCGCCCCATTACGGCGGATGCCGACAATCCAGCACAACTAAGGCGCGCCCTCGGCAACCAGGCGCAAACCGACGACAACGCGCTGCTGGCCGAAACCTGGTATGCGCGATCCGGCTTAACGGATGCAAGCCCACTCTACGCAACGCCGGAGAGCCGCGAGGAACAGGCCACGCGATTGAACCGACAGCTCGATACACTCGAATCACCGCAGACAGGGGAGGCCGCGCGACAACGACTGAGAGATACCGTATACCTCCACCAGCAGTTTCCCCGCAGTATCCAATTGGGCAGCGACTGGCAGGACCTCGGCAATTTCCGCGTGCATCGTGCAAGCGCCA
Source organism: Marinobacter nanhaiticus D15-8W (assembly GCF_036511935.1). NCBI lineage: Bacteria > Pseudomonadati > Pseudomonadota > Gammaproteobacteria > Pseudomonadales > Marinobacteraceae > Marinobacter > Marinobacter nanhaiticus. The sequence continues at coordinate 5,013,519 of NZ_AP028878.1, forward strand.
ACGGTCTTTACGCAGTAGAACATTTTACACTTGAGGGTGAGCTCCGATCACTGGATGCCAGTGGCTCCGGTCGTTTGCTGCAGAAACCCGAGCACGCAACCGAGGCGGGCGTCGCAATCACGATTCCCGGCAACGGTTTGGACGTAACCGTGGGCGCGGAACAATTGGCCCGCCCAGATGGCTACGACACGGCGTGGCAACTGGAGACCCGCTGGCAACCGGCGGATCGCTGGTCGGTCAGTCTCGGGCTGGGCCGCAACGAACGCGCACCGGACAGCGCCGAATCCTGGTGGCTGGTCGGCCGCGATCGGGAGTACCTCGGGGCCAGCTACAGTCCATGGTCACGCCTGAGCCTGTACGCTGAGGTGGCTGCCCTGCACCACCACAGCGAAGACGGCGATAACCTCGGCGACGGCCACAGCGCCAGCCTGACTAGCAGCTACACCCTGTGGCGCGAAGACCCGGCCTTCACGTTAAGCGCCGGCTACCAACGCCAATCCCTGGACCTGACCACGCAGTTGCCAGCCAGTGTCCAGGCCGACCTGGACACGCCGCTGGAGCCTGCCAGCCTGTTGACCGAAGACTACGAGCGCCTCGGCATTGCTGCCCGCTGGAATCACGGCGAGCCGCACGCTCGATACCGTACCGCACCTTCGCCCCGGGCCTTCTTGGAAATCGGGGGCGGTTATGTGCTATCCACGGAAACACCGGAAATCGGAATCGGTGCTGGCGTGGGCTGGACGCTGTTCGGTGATGACGAACTGGCCCTGTCCGGCCGCTGGACCTCCGAAGGTCTGGATGGCAGCGGCAGGGCGGACCTGAACCTGACCTACACGATTTTCCCTGGTCGTTAAGGAGACATCGATGAAACGACAATTTCGACACGCCTGGCTGCTCGCCGCCATGGCCCTGGCATTATTCAGCGGCTGTGCCGTCATGCAGAGCGAGGAGGGCAACCCGATTCCCGACGATAGCACCTTCGCCGTGGTGCCACTGGTGAACCTGTCGCAAACGCCCCAGGCTGGCGAACAGGCAGCCAGCGTGCTGGCAGCGATCCTGCGCGCCAAGGGCAGCGGCAACGTCACCCTGTACCTGCCGCAGGTGCGCGACCCGTTACTGTTCGACAATAGCGAGCAGCGTCAGGAGGCCATCACCCAGGCCCGCAGTGGCAACAACGACTACCTGGTCTCCGGCACCGTGGAGGAATGGCGCTACAAGAGCGGCCTGGACGGTGAGCCCGCTGTGGGCGTGACCCTCGAAATCCGCAGCGCGGACGACCAGCGGATTGTCTGGTCCGGCACCGCCGCGCGCACCGGCTGGGGCCGGGAAAGCCTGAGCGTGGCGGCCCACAAGGTGATCGATGAACTGGCCGACGCGATGCCGCTGGTCAGTGGTGGGGAGTAGACCGGACGCGCATGGATAGTCTCGAGCATACCGCCGAACGCGCGCGCCAGGTCGGCCAGACCCTGCGCTGGTTCGAGATGCTGGTCATTACCGGCATCTGCTTTGCCCTGGGCGCATGGAACCGGCCGGAGGACCCTTTCTACCTCAGTGGCAACTTTCCCTGGCCCGTCCTCGGTCCGCTACTGGTGGGCCTGCGTTACGGCTTCTTCCTGTCGCTGGTGGCTTCGATCCTGATCGTCGCTGGGCTGGGGGTCTATCAGCGCTACCTGGCGCCGACCAGCGAGCCTTATCCCTTTATCTGGGCCGTAGGCATCCTGGCGGTCAGCCTGCTGGCGGGGGAATTCCGCGATTACTGGGAACGACGGCGGGCCAAGCTCGAAGCTTCCAACGACTATCGCGAGGCGCGGTTGGAAGAATTCACCCGCAACTACTACCTACTGAAAGTCTCCCATGATCGGCTGGAGCAACAACTGGCAGGCAGTTCCCGCAGCCTGCGCGAGGCCCTGCGCCGCCTTTACGGCGAGCTGGGGCAGGATACCGCCGCCGGCCTCACCCGAGGGCGGGCCAGCGCCATGCTGCAGTTACTGGCCCGTTACGGTCAGATCCAGATTGCCGGGGTCTTCCCGGTTATTGACGGCCAGGCGGGCAACGAACCCCTGGCGACCGTGGGTAACGTCAAGCCGCTGCCCGGCAACGACCCATTGATCCAACATGCCCTGGCCGAAGCCAAACTTATTTCAATCCAGAGCGAATACCGCCAGCGCCAGCCGGACATGGATACCCGATTCCTGGCGGTAATCCCATTTATCGATGCCAACGGTCACATCAACGCCCTGTGCGCCATCGAGGCGATGCCGTTCTTCAGCTTCGAGCCACAGACCCTGCGGTTCCTGGCGATCCTGGCGGGGCATATGGCGGACCTGGTGGTCGAGCAGGAAGATACCTCCCCGACCGACACGCCGGAGTTGCGGCACCTGCGCCACCAGTTGGCCCGCGTGGGCCGGGACGCCGAAGACTTCGAGCTGCCGGCAGCGCTAGTCGCCCTGCACATGCCGGCAGGACTGCGCGCACAGCAGGTGGCTGAGCATATCAAACGTGTCCGTCGGGGACTGGACCTGATCCATGAGGTCCACGACGACGACCGACATACGGTCATCGTGTTGATGCCGCTTACCGACGAGCTGGGTCGGGCCGGCTACATCCAGCGCCTCGAAGATGGTATCCGCGAACAGTTGGGCATCTCGCTGCACGACGCGGAAGGCGAGCTCCAGGTTCTCCAGGTTGCCCAAAAGCAGGCCGCCGAAACCTGGTTGCAGGAGGCGCTCGATCATGGGCGGTAACTGGCTGATTGTACAGGCTGTAGCGCTGGAAACAGCGGCCATCGTGGGCCTGATGTCGCCCCTGCCCGGCGAGGCACAGTTGCTGGCGTACCTCGCCGGCCATGCCCTCGCCTGCGCGCTGCTTTCGCTGGTCCTGTTGCGACTGTTGCCAAAGCGTTACCGCGACTCGCCCCGGCGCGCGGCGTTATTCCTGTTCAGCCTGCAATTCGGGATTCCGTTCATCGGCAGCATTGGTGTTGCCGTTGGGGTACTGCTGGCGCTGTACCTGCCGCGGTCGGAACGGGAAGTGCCCTGGCAGGAGATCGCCATCCCCGAACTGCCCTACCGGCCTATCGATATGGGCTTGCAGATGGTCTACAGCCAGGGCGGCCTGCGCCAGATCCTGCGCGAGGCAGGCGATCCCGACAAACGCCTGAAGGCCCTGCTGGCTACCCGCCAGATGCAGGACCGCGACGCAGTGGAAATTCTCCGCGAAGCCTTGACGGACAAGGTGGATGACGTGCGCCTGCTGGCCTACTCCATGCTGGAGCAGAAGGAAAAGACGTTGACCCACCGCGCCAATCGCCTCCAGCAGTCCCTGACCGAGGCTTCGGAAGAACAGACCATGCCCCTGCAACGCCGCCTGGCCCAGATCTGGTGGGAAATGGGCTACCTCGGACTGGCCCAGGGCGGTCTGCGTATCCACTACCTGAAGAACGCCGAAGACATGCTGCAGCGGCTGGTTGCCCGTCGCCCCCAGCATAACGACTGGCGCTTGCTGGGCCGTGTGGAGCTGGAGCTAGGCAACATGGACGCCGCCCGTGATGCGTTTACAGCCGCACTGGAGAACGGCGCTCCGGAAGATTTGATCCGCCCATACCTGGCGGAAGTGGCATTCCACGAGCGCAACTTCGAGCAGGTGCGTACCGAGCTGGCGGCTTGCTCGCCCAGCACCCAAAACCCCGGCATCCGGTCGCTGGTCGAAGCCTGGCTGTGAACTTGAGGACACGATGAGCCCGAAACTGAAAAAGTCACCCGAGCACCCCGTCATCGCCGATATCGCGCTGTTGCTCGAGGGTACCTATCCGTTTATCCGCGGCGGTGTCTCCTCATGGGTTCACCAGATTATCACCGGACTGCCGGAGTTCACCTTCGCCCTGGTATTCCTCGGCGGCGAACGTAGCCACTACGGCAAGCAGCAATACACCCTGCCGGACAACGTCAAACACCTCGAAGTCCATTACCTGATGGACAGCGATACCCGCGGCCAGCCCCGCTCGCGCCGCGGTAACCGGGCCGCGTTCACCGCCCAGCACGAGCTGCATGAGGGTTTCAAGTCCGGCGAGCCGGTGGCGCCGGAGATCCTGCATCAGGTGTTCTCGGACCTGGGCCGCCGCGGTGGAATCAGCCGTGAGGATTTCCTGTTCAGCGAACCCAGTTGGGAGATGATCGACGACAACTACCGACGTTACTGCACCGAACCGTCGTTCGTGGACTACTTCTGGTCCGTGCGGATTATGCATGCGCCGCTGTTCCAACTCGCGGAGATTGCCCGCAAGATGCCGCGGGTGCGCATGCTGCACTCGATCTCCACCGGCTATGCCGGCCTGCTCGGAGCCATCGCGGCCGACCAGCGCAATCTCCCTTTTGCCTTGTCGGAACACGGTATCTATACCAAGGAGCGCAAGATCGACCTGTCCCAGGCCCAGTGGATCCATGACCCCACGGACCAGGTGAGCGGCACGCTCAACGAGGAGGTCGGCTATATCCGCCGCATGTGGATCCGCTTCTTCGAAGCGTTGGGCCGGCTGACCTACCAGCAGGCCGATCCCATCGTCGCACTCTACCGCGGCAACCAGCAGCGCCAGTGGCAGGATGGCGCCCCCCGGGAGCGCACCAGCATCATTCCCAACGGTATCGATCCGGCCCGTTTCCATGCGGTGCGCGAAGCCCGCCCCGACCACATTCCCAGGGTGCTGGGACTGGTGGGCCGGGTGGTGCCGATCAAGGACATCAAGACCTTTATCCGCGCCATGCGCACGGTCTGCGACGAGATGCCGGAGGCCGAGGGCTGGATCGTCGGCCCCGAGGACGAGGACGTGGACTACGTCACCGAGTGCAAGGAGCTGGTGGTAAGTCTCGACTTGAAGGACAAGGTGAAATTCCTCGGCTTCCAGAACATCAACGACATCCTGCCCAAACTGGGACTGATGGTGCTGACGTCGATTTCCGAGGCGCTACCGCTGGTCATCCTGGAGGCCCACGCCGCCGGCCTTCCCTGCCTCGCCACCGATGTGGGCGCCTGCAGGGAACTGCTGGAGGGCGCCAGCGAAGAGGACCGCGCGTTGGGGGCGAGCGGCGCGATCGTCCCCATTGCCGACCCTGAGGCCACCGCCCGGGAGGCGACCCGTCTGCTTGAAGATGAGGACATCTGGTATGCCGCGCAGAAGTCCGGGCTGGCCCGGGTGGAGGCCTTCTACACCCTGGACAGCATGTTCGGTGCCTACCGTGACATCTACCGCGAGGCGCTGGAGGACTGATGGCCGGTATCGGTTTCGAGATTCGCCGTATCCTGCGGCGCGAGAGCTTCCTCAACCTGATCGAGGCCTACGGCCTTGCCGGTATCATCAGCTCTGGACCCTGGGTACTGTCGGTGCTCGGCGTAATGATGATCGGTATCTTCAGCCTCACTCTGGCGGTATCCGATGTGGAAGTGGTGCAATTCCTGGTATCGGTGACCTACCTGATGGCGTTCTCGCTGATCCTGTCGGGCATTTTCCAGCATGTCTTCACCCGTTGGGTGGCGGACAAACTCTACGCCCGGGAGAATGGTCTGATCCTGCCCAACCTGATGGGTTTGATCTGGGTCGCAACGGTACTGGCGCTACTGGTGGGCGGGGTCGGCATTGCGTTCCTGCTCTGGGATACCTCGGTGCTCTACCGGCTGTTGATGCTGGCCAACTTTGTGGTGCTGTGCAATCTGTGGCTGGTGACCATCTTCCTGTCGAGTATGAAATCCTACCGGCGCATCGTGATCCTGTTCGCCCTCGGCTACACCACCGCGGTCATCGCGTCCCTGCGCCTGGCCGACTGGGGGTTAGAGGGCCTGTTGACCGGTATCCTGTTGGGCCACAGCCTGCTGTTTTTCAGCTTCTTCTACACGATTATCCGGCAGTATCCGGGCAACAGCTTTATTCGCTTCGACTTCATGCAGCGCAAGCAGATCTTCCCGGCGCTGATCTTTACCGGGCTGCTGTTCAACGCGGCGGTCTGGGCAGACAAGCTGATATTCTGGTTCCACCCGGACACCTCACAGGGCGTGATCGACGGCCTGAGGGCGTCGGTCATCTACGACCTGCCGATCTTCCTCGCCTACCTATCGATTATCCCGGGCATGGCCGTGTTCCTGGTACGGATGGAGGCGGATTTCGCCGAAGCCTATGACCGCTTCTACACGGCAGTACGCGAGGGGGATACCCTGGAACGCATAAACCGGTTCCGCGACGAGATGGTGGTGATCGCGCGAAATGGTATCTACGAGATCTTCAAGGTGCAGGGGCTGACGATCATCCTGCTGTTCGTCTGGGCCGAGGACATCCTACGGGCCATCGGCATCTCTCCACTCTATCTGCCACTGTTCCAGATCGACCTGGTGGCGGTGGGCACGCAGCTCCTGCTGCTGGCGATCCAGAACGTGCTGTTCTACCTGGACGCGCGGCGCATCAACGTCACCCTGTGCCTTCTTTTCTTCATCAGCAATATCGTGTTTACGCTGATCACGCTTCAGCTGGGGGCGTCGTTCTACGGTTACGGATTCGCCGGCGCCACGTTGGTATCCGCTCTCACCGGGCTATTCCTGCTGTCACGTAAGTTCGAACGGCTGGAGTACGAAACCTTTATGCTGCAGGGTCGCTGAACTGAAGGACTGACGCCGTGCGGCTCTTCAGCGGCAGGGCACTGGCAATTTCGGCGCGCGTTTCGTCGATCAGTTCCTCGATGGTGAGGTCCTCGGTAGGAATCGGTGGATGCACCACCACTTCGATACGTCCCGAGGTAAACGCACCGCTGCCCTTGGGCAGGCGGTCGTGGGAGCCGCGAATGGTCACCGGCAGGATCGGCAGACCGCCGTCCTTGGCAATGATGAAACCGCCCTTCTTGAAGGGCAGCAGTTGTCCGTCCCAACTGCGGGTCCCCTCGGGAAAAATCAGCACGCCGGTACCGTCCGGCAACCGGTCGACGTTTTCACGGATGCTACGCATCGCATCGCTGCCCTTGGAGCGGTCGATAAACAGGTTGCGTGAGGCTTCCAGGGCGAGGCCAAACAGCGGAATCCGCCGCAGCTCCTTCTTGATCACCCAGCGATATTGCAGACCCAATGCCAGCACCAGCGCCGGGGGATCCAGGTAGGAGGCGTGGTTGGACAGGATCATATAGCGCTGGCCCGGCTCGATGTGCTCCAGCCCAACCACCGTCAGGCGGATACCCGTCACCTTCAGCAATATCCAGGCATAGACCTGCGTACCGTGGAAAGCGACGTCACCGCGCCTGCCGAGCAACGCAGCAAGGACGATGGGCAGGAAAAGCAGGAGCGTCAGGGCGATTGCCCAAAAAATGATCCAGACCGACTTCAATACTTTCATGGATGAAACCACATACCTCGTCGCACACCGTCCAACCGTTGTTTACCAGTATCCGCAGCATGATCGTCTTGTATTCGCTACGCTTCATCATACCGTCACCGCGGTGTCACGGATCATTGGCAGGCTGAAGTCGCTTCAAGAAACGCCCGAAGAAGTTTCCAACAACCAGAACGTAAAAGGATCTTACTATGAAATATGGGTCAATTCGTTGGCTGGTCCTCACGCTTATAGTGGCCAGCTTTGGCAGCGCTCCCCTCTTTGCGGAATCCTTGAACAACGATAATCGGGACCGCGATGGTAAAGACCGTGGATGGCATGACGATCGCGACTGGCACGACCGTCACAAGCATGACCGCAACCCCTTCGCCATCCAGGTGGGGCCACGCCCGTTCTACCTGGTCAATGATATGGATGATGGCCGCCTGAAGCGAAAGCTGGCGTCCTGCGAAGGCAAGCCGCTCAAACGCACCGAATTCTCCATCGGCCATCGCGGCGCGCCATTGCAGTTCCCCGAGCACACCCGCGAGTCCTACGTTGCCGCTGCGCGTATGGGCGCAGGCATCGTCGAGTGTGATGTTGCCTTCACCAAGGATCGCGAACTGGTCTGCCGTCACGCCCAGAACGACCTGCACACCACCACCAATATCGTCACCATCCCCGAGCTGAACGCCAAGTGCAACCAGCCGTTCGTGCCGGCCGATCCGGCCACCGGCACCCCAGCCCAGGCCGAGTGCCGCACCAGTGACATCACGTTGGCGGAGTTCAAGCAATTGCGCGGCAAGATGGACGCCTTCAATCCGCAGGCGACGACGCCGGAAGAGTATGTCCAGGGTACGGCTGACTGGCGCACCGACCTGTACGCCACCGAAACCAGCGGCACACTGATGACCCACAAGGAAAGCATCGAGCTGTTCCAGGAACTGGGCGTCAAATTCACACCGGAACTGAAGACCCCGGTCGTGGATATGCCCTATGAGGGCGAGTACACCCAGGAGGACTATGCGCGCCAGCTGATTGCCGAATATGAGGAAGCCGGTATCGATCCATCGGATGTATGGCCTCAGTCCTTCCTGCTTGACGACGTCCTGTTCTGGATCAAGAACACCCCGGCCTATGGCCGCCAGGCGGTCTTCCTGGACGAACGCCCCAACGATCAGGATGTCAGCTCGCTGGAGTACATGCGCTCGCTGAAGCGCCAGGGCGTCAACATCATCGCCCCGGCGATCTGGAAGATGCTGACCCTGGGCCCCCGCGGCGAGATCGTTCCGTCTGACTACGCGGAGAACGCCCGCCGCGCCGGTCTGGACATGATTGCCTGGAGCCTCGAACGCAGTGGTCCACTATCCACCGGCGGTGGCTGGTACTACCAATCCGTGACTGACGCGATTAACAACGACGGCGATATGTTCACGGTGCTCGATGTGCTGGCCCGTGACGTGGGCGTGATCGGCGTATTCTCGGACTGGCCGGCAACGACCACCTACTATGCGAGCTGCATGTTGAACGGACGGCGCTGAAGATTGGTTGATCCTGCAAGGCGCGTGGGCACCTTTCGGTGTCTCAGGAGCTGAAGCTTCTGCTACACACTTGAGTCGGATGTAAATGTAGCCGACGCTTCAGCTTCGGAGCAGCCCGCAGGGCTGCCTGGCCTCAGGCCGTTGCCCGAGGCCTCACTCCGCAAACCGCCCCGGCCTGAACGCATCCAGCGACAGCGCCGGGGTCTCGCCATCGATCACCTGGGCAATCAACTCTGCGCTGCCGGCGGACAGCGTCCAACCGAACGTCCCGTGCCCGGTATTCAGGAACAGATTCTCTCGCGTGCCGCGACCGATGATGGGCGGACCATCCGGCGTCATCGGGCGGAAACCGGTCCAAGTCGTGGCGGCCGATAGATCGGCGGCACCCGGGAAGCGCGAATTCACCGATTTGCGGATGGTCTGTAACCGAGTTTCGGGAATCTGGCGATCGAAACCACTCAACTCCACGAAACCGGTTGCTCGCAGCCGGTCGCCCAGGCGCGTGGAGACCACCTTGAAGTTGTCGTCGTGGATGGTGGATCGTGGCGCCTTTTCAGCATCCAGTAGCGGCGCGGTGAGGGAGTAGCCCTTGACCGGATAGATCGGCAGATGTAACCCGACTTCTTTGGCCAGTAACGGTGAGGCAAAGCCTGCAGACAGCACTACGGCGTCGGCCTCGAGACGTTCGTGCATGCCGTTGCTGCCCTCCAGTTCGACGCCGTGAACTCGGCGATGATCAGCCACGAGGCGGTTGACCCGCGTGTTGTAGCGAAATTCGATCCCTGCCTTTTCACAGGCCTCGGCCAGGCTACGTGAGAATAGGTGGCAGTCGCCCGTGCCATCAGTCGCGTAGCGCAGACCGCCATGCAGCGGTCCGTTGCCGCGCATGCCGGGCTCGTATTCGCGCACCTCTTGCGGGCTCAGCAACTGGTTTTCGATACCCAGTTCATCGAGTACCTCGGCCGTATCCACATATTCGGTCATCATATGGGGCGAGCTGGCCAGGTGCATCAGGCCCGCGTGGTCGCCGTCGAATACAAGATTGAGTTCATCCTCCAACGCAAGGAAGCTTTCACGGCTGTGGATGCCCAGGCGAAGCATGGCGCGCCGGTTCAGCCCGAAAACACCCGGGGCGTAGGCAAAACGCAAGGTGGAAACGAGAAAGCGCAGAGTATCGAGAGAGGGAGGCATGCGCATCTTCAGGGGACCGTCGCGATCCATCAGGTAAGTTAGAGCCTTGCGCGCCATGGCAGCCGAAGCCCAGGGAGAGACCACCCCATAAGACCGTTGGCCGGCATTGCCCTTGCTGGTTTCCAATCCGGCGCCTTCCAGGCGCTCGATCACCGTTACCTGATGACCCCGTTTATGCAGTGACCAAGCCGTCGTAACGCCGACCACGCCGGCACCGATAACCACTATGTGCATATCGCTCTCCTCCTTTTAAGTCCCTATCACAGAGGCTGGGGGGCCATACGTCAAGCAAGACGATATGGGTGATTGCCGAAGAACTTGTGCAGAAGCGGTTGCGTTTCCCCCATCAAGCACCAACAAAGCGCGGCCACGGAGAGACGATTAAACGACAATATTTCAGGCAATAAAAAAGGCAGCCGATCGGGCTGCCTTTCTTTGAATGGCCTGCGATCAGAAGGATCGCGGCCTATTCGGTCACTGGCTTAGAGCGGGTTAACGTTCTCAGCCTGCGGACCTTTCTGGCCTTGAGTTACAGTGAACTCGACCTGCTGGCCTTCAGCCAGGGTCTTGAAGCCAGAACCCTGAATAGCGCTGTAGTGAACGAAAACGTCCGGGCCGTTTTCGCGGGTGATAAAGCCGAAGCCCTTGGTTTCATTGAAGAACTTAACGGTGCCAGTCTCTGTAGACATAACTCTATTTTCCTGTATTCAATAAATCATTAAATGCCCGAAGGCGGTATTCGGAAACGCAATTCGCTTTATCAAAAACAGGACGATGCACTACCTGACTACAGAGGGATCCGTCTTATTTATGAAACGCTTTGCTGAACCTTTCCTACGCCACCCACTCTACCCCTGATGTTGCCCTTTGCCAACAAAATTTTACGGGATAGGTACATTTACGTGGGTTCAACACCTGTGAATGCTCTCCCAAGCACCATCCGTGGGCTCCGGCAGCATACTGCAGCGTTCACAAGCGCTTTCCGTTTCCGCACGTACACAGCCACCCGCCTGCTCTCCTGCAAACTTGGCCCCCTGCATCGGCGGGGGGCTTAGCCACGTAACGTATGGAAACAATATATCCCCAAGGCGGTCATTGACAAGGATCCTATGACATGGAGTGCGATTCCGCCGAAGGCGGCCACCCATTTGCCAGCCTGGATCGCGCCATACATCTCGATGGAAAAGGTGGAGAAGGTCGTCAACGCGCCGCATAAACCGGTAATGGCGAACAGCCGCCATTCAGGCCCCAGGTGTGGCGCCTGGCTGAAGTAGCTGATCAACCAGCCAATCAGCCAGCCGCCGCAGAGGTTGGCAACCAATGTGCCAATCGGAATGGCATGGCCGGCGGTGTTGAGCCACAGACTGAGCATCCAGCGCAGGTTGGCGCCGACAACGGCCCCAAGACTGACCGCAAGAATGGAATACGCCACAGGCAACTTCTTTCCCTCCAGGCTGACCCAATGGAGCAGGCATAAAAAACCCGCTATGCCGGAGCATAACGGGTCAGAGTCTACCAGACCCGGGCAATAATGACCGGGTCGGTTGCGATCATGCCGCGTTGTGCTGGATGACCGTTTCCTTCTGCTGGGCAAAAGCGTCGAACGGGAAATCGTCGACCGTAAGCATCTCAAGTACCTTCGCCTCGTATTCGCGCATGAACTCGATATCTTCGTCGGAGAAGATCCCGGCCTTGTAGGCTGCTTCGAACCGGTCTTCCGGATGCAGCACGTCCATGGGCAAATCGCCCTTGGCAAAGGCCTTGCCAGCAGCACGATAGAGCTTCTCGGCACGTTCGTAGTCCACCAGCAGGTCGTTGTACTGGGCGACCGGGTTAGCGACGCCGTCTTCGGCGTGAGTCGTCCAGACCGGACGTAGGAGCTTCTCACGCAGTGGCGTCGAGGTACTGATCGCCCTGGCGATGCCACGGGTGACGTCGTCGTGCGGCATATCCCACTTGCGGCCCAGCGGCATGGTGATGGCTCGCAAGGCCCAGGCGACCGGCCGGTTCGGCAGGTTGTGCAGCAGCTCATCCAGGGCATGTTCGATGCGGTGCAACAGGTATTGCAGACTGTACTGCACGAGCACCTTCTCGCCCTCCACCGGCTGGGTCTCGTTCCAATTCTTGAGCACCATGGACGCCATATACAGATTGGCCAGCATGTCGCCCAGACGCGCGGAGATCAGCTCGCGCATCTTGAGCTGGGAACCGAGCGTGGTCATGGCAGCGTCGGAACACAGGCCGAAGGCTGCGCTGAACCGTGCCACCGCCTGGGCATAGCGGCGAGTCACTGCGTCGAAGGGAACATCGGCGTGGCCAATACCCAAGGCCTGGGTGAAGGCGCGTGCGGCATTGCCGAAAATCAGGCCGGCGTGGTTGAAGAAAGCCGTATCGAACGCATCGATATCGTCCTTGTCCTTCGCAGCCAGCTCCTCGAGCACGTAGGGATGGCACCGGATCGCGCCCTGACCGAAGATCATCAGGCTCCGGGTCATGATATTGGCACCCTCGACCGTGATGGACACGGCTGAACCGCTATAACCGATACCGAGGTAGTTGCGCGGCCCCAAGGTAACCGTCTTGCCACCATGGACATCCATAGCGTCGGTCAAGGCGGTGCGCTGCATCTCGGTAAGCTGGTACTTGAGTATGGCCGACGGTACGGCTGGTTTCTCGCCGTTATCGACCATGTTGGCGGTCTGGTATACCGAAGACTGGGCGATGTACGTCAGGCCGGCAATCCGCGCCAGCGGTCCCTGAACGCCTTCCATTTCGGCCACGGGTGTATTGAACTGACGCCGCACGCGAGTGAAACCGCCCGCGGTACCCAGAGCGGACGCAGCCGCGCCAGCCGCACCGGAGGGCAAGGTGATGCAGCGACCGACGGACAGGCACTCGACCAGCATACGCCAGCCCTCACCAGCCATTTCCGGACCACCGATGATGTAGTCCAGCGGGATAAACACGTCCTTACCCTTGATCGGACCGTTCATGAACGGCGAACCGATCGGACAATGGCGACGACCGATCTCCATACCCTTGGTATCCCGCGGGATCAGGGCGCAGGTGATGCCCAGGTCTTTTTCCTCGCCCAGCAGGTTATCCGGGTCGAACATGCGGAAGGCGAGACCGACAACCGTGGCAATCGGCGCCAGGGTGATCCAGCGCTTCTCGAAGTTCAGGCGCAGGCCCAGAACTTCCTTACCTTCGAACTCGCCCTTGCAGACGATACCGGTATCCGGGAGCGAGGTGGCGTCGGAACCGGCGCGAGGTCCGGTCAGGCCAAAACAGGGAATATCCCGGCCGTCGGCCAGACGTGGCAAATAGTGATTTTTCTGTTCGTCAGTACCGTACTTGAGCAGCAGTTCACCCGGCCCCAACGAGTTGGGAACGCCCACGGACACCATCAGGGTCTCATTGGAGGCCAGCCGCTGGAGCACTGCAGATTGGGCCTTGGCAGAGAAGCCCAGGCCGCCGTATTCCTTCGGAATGATCATGCCGAAGAATTTTTCTTTCTTGAGAAATTCCCAGACTTGGGGCGGCAGGTCGGCGCGCTCGACAGCAACGTCCCACGAATTACACTGGCTAATGGCCCAGGTGCACTGGTTGTCGATGAAAGCCTGTTCTTCGTCCGTCAGGCCGTTGTTGCGGTTGACCAGCAGTTTGTGCCAGTCCGGGCGACCAGTGAAAATCTCACCGTCCCAGCCTACGGTACCGGCGTCCAGGGCGACCCGCTCGGTATCGGACACCTTGGGCGCCACCTTCTTGAACATGTCGAAGACCCGAGGCGTCAACCAGGAGCGACGCATACCCGGCAGGCCGCATATGGCGGTCAGCGCAGCACCGATAAACAGGACCAGCGCCAGCCAGCCGGAGCCGAAGAACATGGATACAACACCGAAACCGGCCATCACCCCGATGGCTGGCATGGCCCCAGCCTCCCGGCGCAACACTATCAACAGGCCCGCAATTGCGAGCAAGAGAATGATCAAAGTCGTCATAGGCGTTCTCTGTCTTCCGTGTGGTGTGAAAGTAAGCGGGCCATCATTTTTTTCGATTTTACCGGCCCTGCGGTAACAAACCGTTACGCTTAAACTACCTGATTGGATGGTCTCAAACCAGTGACACAGTCGCCATCTGTCAACAAGTCTTTGGGCTAACTTACTGTCTTTCGTGAGAAAACCTTTAAGAAGACACGATAACCCTCAGTCCGCTGAGCGCCATGCGGGCTTTGCCGATCACATCCTCGCCAGCGGATAACTGGTTTTCAAAGAACGCGACTTCCTCGCTCCTGATCGCCGGATTGACCTTACGCAGGGCCTTGAGGCGGTCGATTTCCGGCTGAATGAGACCGCGTAGCCGCTCGGCCGCCTGCTGCTGTAGCTCACCGAGCCGTTCCGCGGCGAAGCCCTCTGCGTGGTCGATCATGGTTTCCACTTCGGCCCGGATCTGTGGCACGACAGCCTGGGCCGTACGCCGGCGGATATTGGAACAGAGTTCGTTCAGTCGGTCGTGAGGCAATGCGGCGGACAGGTCCTTGCCGTTGACGTCCACCAGCAGGCGCAGAGGCGCCAGCGGCAGGCAGCGGGCCAACTGCAGGCTGTCAGGCGCGGGGCAATGCAATGTAAATAGGGCTTCCAGCAGCAGAGTGCCCGGCGGCAGCCCCTTGACCGAGAGACTGGCCAGGGCGGCGTTGCCCAGCTCGGACTCGGTCATCAGCTCCATCACCCCGGCCACCATCGGGTGTTCCCAGCTGAGGAAGGCCAGATCTTCCCGTTCCAGCGCCTGTTGCCGGTCGAAGGTGACGGTCAGCCCCTCTTCGGACAGCCCCGGGAAATGCCCGGTCAGCATGTGGTCGGACGGTTTGAGGACATCCGAGGTCTCCGTATGCCCTTCGGTCTCGACACCAAAGATATCGAAGGCCTCGGTCATGTAGTCCACCAGGCCGGAGGACTGTTCCTCCGATTCGATCGCATCGATCAGCGCCCGTGCCTCTTCCGGCCGGCAGGAGTTCATTTCGATCAGCGCGTCGCGCCCCTCCTGCAGGCGCTGCCGCAGTTGCTGGGCCTGCGCGCGGGTAGCCGCCACAAGGTCGTCGGCAGATTCCGTTGGACTATCCAGTCGACTCTGCAGTTCGCTCTCGACCGCCGCCTTGACGCCCACACCTACCGCACAGCTCTGGGCGAATGCTTCGAGCCCTTCGTGATACCAGCGGAAGAGTACCGACTGCGCGGTATTCTCAAGGTAGGGCACATGGATATCGATGACGTCGCCCTGACCGATGCGATCGAGACGGCCGATGCGCTGCTCCAGCAAATCCGGGTTGGCCGGCAGGTCGAACAGTACCAGGTGATGGGCAAACTGGAAGTTGCGCCCCTCACTGCCGATCTCGGAGCAGATCAACGCCTGGGCGCCCTGCTCGGTTTCGGTGAAATAAGCGGCGGCACGGTCGCGCTCCAGCAGGCTCAGACCCTCGTGGAACGCGGTGCTACGAATACCGGCACGCAGCTGCAGGTAATGTTCGAGTGCCGTAGCGGTCTCGGCCTTGGCACAGATGACCACGACCTTGGCGGGCTTCAGCGCGGAGAGTTTCTTTTCCAGCCAGGTCACCCGTGGATCTTCCGCCAGCCAGGTTTCCTCATCCATTCCGACTTCAGGCGTCAACCCGGCGCTGCCCGCCGTCACGCCCGCTTCCGTGTAGAGTTGAGGGCAGGGCAATGGCGCCGGCTGCACCCGCCGTTCGGGAAAGCCCTGGACCGCCGCACGGGTGTTACGGAATAGCACCCGACCGGTGCCATGACGATCCAGCAGGGTATCGATCAGCGCGTGGCCGTTGTCATCCCTGGCCACCAAGTCGGATACCTCATCGCCTAACCAGGTTTGCAGCTGCTGCTGTTGGGCGCTGTCGGGCTTGCCGCCCTGCTCCTGTAACTGCTGCATCAGGGTATTGACCTCGGCGTAGCGGCTTTCTTCCTGCTCGAACGCCGCAAGGTCATGGTAACGGGCCGGGTCCAGCAAGCGCAGACGAGCGAAGTGACCGGCTATGCCCATTTGTTCCGGCGTCGCTGTCAGCAGCAACAGGCCGCGGGTCTGTTCCGCAAGACGCTCAACGACCTGGTATTCCGGGCTGGCTGCTTCCGGCGACCATTCCAGGTGGTGAGCCTCGTCGACCACCACCAGGTCCCAGCCGGCGCTGACCGCATCGTTGCCGGCCTTGTCGCTGGACTTGAGGAAGTCCAGGCTGCAGATGACCAACTGCGATTGCTCGAAGGGGTTCTCTTCACTCGCGCCCCCAATCTCCTCACCGAGCATGGCCAGGATCTGGTCGGCCGCGTTATCAAGCTCGTAATGGCTGTCGTCGATAATGGAGAAGCGCAAGTTGAAGCGACGCAGCATCTCCACCAGCCATTGATGCACCAGGGAGTCCGGCACCACGATCAGCACCCGGCGCGCCAGGCCGGTCTGCAGTTGCGAGTGCAGTATCAGCCCGGCCTCTATCGTCTTACCAAGCCCCACTTCATCCGCCAGCAGCACTCGCGGCGCGTAACGACGGGCGACCTCACCGGCGATATAGATCTGGTGCGGTAGGTGACTGGTGCGCGCACCGATCAGCCCCCGCGCCGGTGACTGACGCAGTCGTTCCTGATGCTCGACGGTTGCCATTCGCAGGCGGAAGGCGCCATTGCGATCAAAACGGCCGGCAAACAGGCGCTGGCGTGGATCGGTGAAACGCACGTGACTGCCCAGCTTCACTTCGGAAACCTGCTGCAGCTCCCCGTTCTCATCTTCGGCGTGGTACATCAGCACCCCGTCGATGTCCTCCACCGCGCGCACGGTAAGCGACTCGCCATCGTAGGTCTCGATCTTATCGCCCAATTGATACTGGACACGGGCGAGCGGCGCATTGTCGGTGGCGTAGGTGCGTTCCTCATCGATTGCGGGAAATCCCAGCGTAACCCGCCGACCGGAGACGTCAGTCACAATACCCAAACCGAGGTTGGCATCGCTGTGACTGACCCATCGCTGACCAATGACAAATTCCATGCTTCGAATCACCTTGAACGCTAAGACTTGAAAGGGAGTTACCGGGACAAACCGGATGAGAGGCGCGCCACGATCACGCCTGGGACGATCGCTCGCGTACCCAGTAGGCCGTGGCGCCGCACACCGCCGCCGGCACCACGAAAAGGTTGAGCACCGGCACCATGGCCGCCAGGGCTACAGGAAGACCAAAACCAAAAGCCGACAGCCGTTTTGCCCCCAGGGAACGGCGCAGGTCGCCAAAGCTGACGCGGTGGTTGTCCGCCGGATAATCCACGTATTGCAGGGCCATCATCCAACTGTTGAACAGAAACCATAGTACCGCAGCCACCAGGTTGACTACCGGGATCAGACCGATGATCAGCAGCAGCAGGGCACGAGGTAGGTAATAGAGTATTTTCTGGACTTCCCGCAGCAAGGCCCGGGGAATGTCCTTGAGGATCTGGCCCCACCCGCCGCCGGTATCTACCTCTTGGCCGGTCAGGTGTTTCTCCGTCAGTTCGGACAGGTAGCCGTAAAAGGGAGAGCCGATCAGGTTGGCGACGATCACGAAACCGTAGGCCAGCATCAAGAGAATGACCACGCCATAGAGGATCCAGAACACCCAATCGAGGGCCTGCAACCACTGCCAGTCCGGCAACCAGCCCATGGCGGTGGCGATCAGGAGGCTGAAGGCTTCGGCGAGGAAATAGAACAGGACGCCAAACAGGAGGATGTTGATGACCAGGGGAATAACCACGAACAGGCGCAGCCCCGGTTGCCGGATCAACCGGAACCCTTCTCCAAGATAGCCCAGGCCATGAAAGAAATTGCCCTTAAGCATGTCCGCATCCTCTGGTTTCCTGGCGCACGCCTGCAGGAGCCGCGTGAAGACGCCTGACTGACGTCGCTGACGGGCCGCTGGCAGAATTCGGGCGCAGAGCATACCATGACCGGCCACCGGACCATACCTCGGATGCCCCCGGAAACGACCTGATTGGTCACTCGGTTTGGTATAAGTCGAAAAAGGACAAAGGAAGGCTCCCCGCAAACCATGACAGACCTGCTACGCCGCCTCACCCAATGGACGTCCGCCTGGCGCTTCGCACTTGTCGCGTCCATGGCCCTGATACTCTGGCTCTCCACCAGCAAGCTCGAACACCCGGTGGCTACATCCACCTGGGACAAGGCCAATCACGCCATCGCCTTCATCGAGCTGATCCTGTTGGCGCGCCTGGGGTGGCCACGCATGCCGGTTATCCATAGCGCACTGATCGTCCTGGGCTTCGGCGCCCTGATCGAGATTGTGCAGGCGCCGATCCCCTACCGCTCCGCGTCCCTGCTCGACCTGGTTGCCGATGCTGCCGGCATTGCCCTGGGCCTGGGTATCTGGTGGCTGACCCTGAGAAAGCTACAGCAGCCGGCCTGAAAATTCGTGGCCGGTGCCCTATCCGACCCGCTTGGGGACAAAACGCCCCCCGAGATGATCTCTTTTTTGCCGTGCTCCGCCATGTACACGACGTTTGCGGACTTCGCCTAGGACATTCGCCAACAACATTGTGAGATATTTCCTACAGGATTGTGCGAGATGGCGAATTCGTACTGTGCGAGTCGCTGACATCGCAATTTTTGAGGCGCGTATGTTCATGTAAGTAAAGGAATTTAAATAGAGCTCGTTTTTCGCCCAGGCTGAAGCGCGATAGTTGTCACACGAAAGTCATTAGCAGCTTGGTATAGTGAATCTCGTCAGGATGACAAGGAAAGGACGACACAGGGAGTCGTTCCTCACAGGATGTGAGGGGAAGCAAGGAGCAAAGGGATTTTACGCTTAAGGGATATTTATTTGGATCGCCGGCTCGGATGCCGGCGCCACGGAGCTGGCCAGGGATCAGAAAGCGACAGGATGTCGAAAGCACAGGGATGCGATACCCGTTCCGACAAAGGGCAACACACTTGTTGCCCTTTTTTTATGCGTATTTTTCCGTGCGCCGTCAAAAGAACGGCAGCTTCCGCTGCGCCGCCGTTACCTCAAAATGATGTCTATTGCGGGCCCACCGCCGTTTCGCCGGCGAGATAAATTCGCACGCGATTGAACTCCTCGAATTCGTGCAGGTCGGGCCAGGTTCGGCCTTCCCGAACTGTTTGCAATATATACCGCGCGTCGCCGAGATCCCGCACCCGGGAATCTGCCAGCAGAACCTGAGGTGCTACCTCCCTGAAATGGCCGAGCAGCGGTCGGTTCTCTGGATCGTACAGCACGTCGGCCGCCGTAATCAGGTCGAAGTCGCCGCCGCGGGTGGTCCAGTCGTCGCACAGGCTCACCGCCACTCCATTCACCCGGGCATTGGCTGCAACGGCTGCCAATGCGTCAGGATCGATATCACAAGCGACCACCTCACGGGCACCTGCTTTGGCTGCGGCGATGGCAACGATCCCCGAACCGGCGCCGAAATCGATCACCCGTTTGCCAGCGACGAGCGCAGGGTGGTCGAGGATGTATTGGGCGAGCACCTGGCCGCTGGCCCAGCAGAACGACCAATACGCCGGCTCGGCGACCACCGCCTGGGCCTCATCATGGGTCAGCGGACCTTCGAGCACCAACGGGTCGAACAGGTACAACGGTACTGCGGGGCAGCCCGCGGGATGTGTCAGCGCCACACGGCCCCGGCTTAGGGTGCGTCGCATGCGTTCGTCGAGGGCCTGGTTGGATGTATCGTCGGTCTGGAGCATGGGGCATTCTATCTGGCGGCGACCCCCGACTGAAGTACCGGCGGTCATCCGTTATACTGCGGCCAACCATTCGACGTTGATCCTGACCCGTATGACCCGAGCCGACACCACAGACTACCTGGACATCTTCCTCAATGACGCCCCCCTGATGGACGTTCGCGCCCCGGTGGAATTCCAGAAAGGCTCCTTCCCGAACGCAATCAACGCGCCTTTGATGAACGATGAGGAGCGCCATCGGGTCGGCATCTGCTACAAGGAGAAAGGGCAACAGGCAGCAATCGAACTGGGCCACCAGTTGGTGCGCGACGATATCAAGCGCGGGCGCGTCGAAGACTGGGTCCGCTTTGCCAGCCTCAATCCGCAGGGGTACCTGTTCTGCTTCCGCGGCGGCCTTCGTTCCCAACTGACCCAGCGCTGGATGCACGAGGCCGGTGTCGACTATCCGTTGGTCAAAGGCGGCTATAAGGCACTCCGGCGTTTCCTAATCGACAGCCAGGAGGCGGTTCTCAAAGAACTGCCGATCTACATCATCAGCGGCCGCACCGGGTCCGGTAAGACGAGGTTGCTGCTGGAAACCCCTAACCCGGTGGACCTGGAGGGCATGGCCCACCACCGCGGCTCCAGTTTCGGTCGCACGCTCACCCCGCAGCCCAGCCAGATCGATTTCGAGAACCGGATCGCCGTGGCGTTGCTCAAGGCTCACCACAAGATCGGTGGACCCGCGTTCCTCGAAGATGAAAGTCGCCTGGTGGGCCGCTGCGCGCTGCCCCACAACCTGCGCGATCGCATGGCCGAAGCGCCGTTGCTGATCCTGGAAAACACGCTCGAAGAACGTATCGACATCATTCGCCAGGATTACGTGACCGACATGCTCGCCGCCTTCCTCTCCCGGGACGGCGAGACGGCCGGCTGGATCAACTTCCGTGACCACCTGCTGAGCGCCCTGGATCGCATCCGTAAACGCCTCGGGGGCGGGCGCCACCAGACCCTGCGTGCGATCATGACCGAGGCCCTCGACGAACAGCAGCGCACCGGGAACGCGGATCGACACGCCGAGTGGATCGAGGTGTTGCTAACGGACTACTACGACCCGATGTACGACTACCAGTTGAGCCAGAAGGCTAGCCGTATCGCTGCCCGGGGGGACGTCACCGCCTTGCGGCACTGGGCGGCAGCCCAAGTACCGGATGCCAACCGCGTTGCACAATCTTAATTAAGACGCCGCATCCAAGCCGGGGCTGACACGTATACCGTCACGGAACCGTTTGTTCGACATGATCCACCACCGACGCGATTTTCTACAGATATTGGATCGAGTTCGAGACAGAAGGATAACGAGGCGCAATGTGACAGTCGTGGTGACTTGATCCAGCCGCGCATATCCTTAATGTTTATCGGCTAGAAAGCAAAGACCCGATGCGCCCAGGTCGGAGTCGGACGCAGGAGCACGTCACAGGTCGTCAGGGTGTGCGCTGTCCGCCGCCAGCTTTAGACGGTTCTCTACAACAAGTGATTATTGGAAACAAAGAAGCAACAAGGAGTCCTCATGGAAAACCTCTTTCAGGGCGACGGACAGGTCGCTGAACTGGTGCAAATGGCCTATGGCATGGTCATCGCCTATGCACCGAAAGTGCTGCTGGCGATCGTCACTCTCGTGGTCGGCCTCTGGCTGATCAACCGGGTTATAAACGTTCTGGACAAGAAACTGGGCGCGAAGGACCCCACGCTTAACAAGTTCCTTTGCGGTTTGATTAGCGCCATCCTGAAGATTCTGCTGGTGATCTCTGCGGCCTCGATGATCGGTATCGCGACCACATCATTCATCGCGGTCATCGGTGCAGCCGGCCTCGCCATCGGTCTGGCGCTGCAGGGCAGCCTGGCCAACTTCGCCGGCGGCGTACTGATCCTCATCTTCAAACCCTTTCGAGTGGGCGACGTGATCGAGGCCCAAGGCTTCTTCGGCAGTGTCGCCGAAATTCAGATCCTCTATACCATTATCAATACGTTCGACAATCGCCGTATCATTATCCCGAACGGCGAACTTTCGAACTCCAGCATGATCAACGTGAACGCCTACGAGAACCGCCGCGCAGACATGGTGTTCAACATCGGCTATGGCGACGACATCGATAAGGCCAAGGCGATCCTGAAGCGCCTGGTGGAAGAAGATGAACGGGCCATGTCCGATCCTGCGCCGAACATCTTCGTCGGCTCCCTGG
The DNA here is from genome assembly GCF_036511935.1 of Marinobacter nanhaiticus D15-8W. Classification (NCBI taxonomy): domain Bacteria; kingdom Pseudomonadati; phylum Pseudomonadota; class Gammaproteobacteria; order Pseudomonadales; family Marinobacteraceae; genus Marinobacter; species Marinobacter nanhaiticus. The sequence continues at coordinate 5,035,559 of NZ_AP028878.1, forward strand.
GCGAAAGCTCCGTGGATATCAGCTGCCGCGTCTGGACCAAGACGCCGGACGTGTGGCCGTTTATCTGGGATATGCAGGAGAAGGTAAAGAAGGCCTTCGATGCAGAGGGCGTCACCATCCCCTTCCCGCAGCGGGATGTGCACCTGTACGAGACCAAGAGCCCGCAGGAAACCCGAAACGCGGGCTAGCGGTCAGCCGCTCCATGCGAAGCCCGGTTAGTGCCGGGCTTCGCTGTTTCAGGGTATGTAAAACGCCCCAAATCCACCCTCTCTAATCAAGACGTCCGTCTCAATCGATTTCTCCAACTTTCGCGATCTGCACAGCCTCGTCTATGCTTGCCAGTGAAACAGGTGGCTTCGGGAGCTTCTCAACAACTCCTGGAGTGCGTGCTGTCGTTGCTGGTTGGAGGTTGTCGATAATGCCGGTTCAGCAATTAAAGGAATTTCTCGAAGCGAAGGCCGTGACCTACCACTGCCTCTCCCATCCACCTGCCTTTACGGCCCAGGAGCTTGCCCATCATGCGCAGGTTCGTGGCGACGAAGTGGCCAAGACCGTCATCGTCGAACTCGACGGCAAGATGGCCATGCTGGTGATGCCCGCAACCTGGCGCATCCGTTGGGACCGTCTGTCCCATATCCTCGACACGGACTTTGTCCAGCTCGCCGACGAGGAAGAATTCAAGGATCGCTTCCCCAGTTGCGAGGTCGGGGCCATGCCACCTTTTGGCAACCTGTACGGTATGACCGTCTATTGCTGCGAAGCGCTAACCAAGCAGGACCAGCTGGTGTTCGCATCCGGCAGCCATGAGGAGTCGATCCGGATTTCGACGGACGACTTTATTAAGCTGGCCAGTCCGATGGTGATCAGCCAGGGCTTCCGCCGACCGGACGCGCCCAGACCCGCATGGCTCCGTAAGGTTTCGTAGGGTATTCGCACCAAGTTTGCGGCGCTTCGTGACGGGCTCTAATATGAGGCCATTCGAATCGGGAAGCGGATATGACGCAAACTTTCGACGTAATCATCGTCGGCGCCGGCATGGTGGGCGCCGCACTGGCCAATGGACTCGGCCGGGCCGGACTATCTGTAGCGCTGCTGGATCGTGAAACACCGGCAGTCTTCGAACCCGCAGCCGAGCCGGATCTGCGGGTCTCAGCCATTAGCGCTGGCAGTGAGAGCTACCTGGAGCGTCTTGGCGCCTGGGCAGGCATGCGTGCCATGCGTCTCACGCCCTATCGGCGGCTTTCCGTCTGGGACGCCACGCCACACCCATTCAGTCGGCTGGTGTCGCCCAACCTGGCCCGCACCACCTTCGAAGCCCACGACCTGGGTTGCGAACACCTCGGACATATCGTCGAGAATCGGGTGACCCAACGCGCGTTATGGGATCGTGCCGGGGAATGCGAAGGCATCACCCGAATCACCGACATCGAGATTCGCGATGTGGTCTCCGCTGAAAACGTTGTCACAGTGTCGCTAACTGATGACCGCCACCTGTCAGCTGAATTACTGGTCGGTGCCGACGGCGCCCAATCCCGTATCCGCCAGCTTGCTGGCATCGGGGTTACCCGGGACCAGTACGCCCAGCAGGCGCTGGTGGCCAGCGTGCGCTATCGCGGCACGCCACATGATATTACCTGGCAGGCCTTCCATCCCAGCGGACCGAGAGCCTTCCTTCCCCTACACCGGGATGGTGAATTCAGTTGGGCGTCGCTGGTCTGGTACGACGACCCAGCACGGATCAGCGAACTCAAGAACCAGTCCGAGGCGGATTTTATCGCCTCCCTGGTGAAGGCATTTCCCGCCGAGCTGCCTTTGATAGACCGGGTTCCTGGCCGCGCCAGTTTCCCGCTAGCCCGGCAACACGCGAAAACCTATGCCAGTGGCCGCGTGGTATTGGTAGGGGATGCGGCCCATACCATCAATCCGCTGGCAGGTCAGGGTGTCAACCTGGGCTTCCAGGACGCCCAGGCATTGCAGGAGGAACTGGTGGAAGCCCGTCGTGCCGGTCAGCCGCTGGCCGCGCCGGAACGGCTGCAACGCTACGAAGCCCGGCGTCGACCGGCCAACCGCCGCATGACGCTGGCTATGGACCTGTTCTATTACACATTCAGTAACCGCCTCCCGCCATTGCACCTGGCGCGCAATGCCGGACTGGCCCTGGCCAATCATTTGCCGTTTGCCAAGAACCAGGTGGCCCGCTACGCCATGGGAATCGACGACCAGCTGCCGCCGTTGCTCAAACAACTGGTCGACCGGGCACCACGGCCCGCCTTTCTTAAATGAAGGACGCTTAAGTGAAAGGCGCTTGAGTGAAAGCACGTTGAAATAGCGATCAGGGATTTTAATCGACAGCACACCTGAAGGAGCCAAACATGGCCGAAACCATCTTCGACAAGATCATCAATCGCGAGATTCCCGCCGATGTCGTCTACGAGGACGACATCAGCCTGGCATTCAAGGACATCAATCCCCAGGCCCCGGTCCACCTGCTAATCATCCCGAAACAACAGATTGCCACCATCAACGATATCCAGGATGACCAGAAGGAATTACTGGGTCACCTGTTCACCGTAGCACGGGACCTTGCAAAGGAAATGGGCTTCGACGAAACCGGCTACCGGGTGGTGATGAACTGCGGGGAGCAGGCCGGGCAATCTGTATTCCACATCCACCTGCACCTGCTGGCCGGCAAACCCCTCGGCTGGCCGCCGTACACCGATAAGATGAAACAGGCCTAAACGTAAAAAGGCCCGATCAGCGTCGGGCCCGTTTCATATCTCATAGGCTATTACGGCGGCCCATACTTCTCGAACACCTCCGCCTCGGTCATGACCGGCGTCTGCTCGGCAAACGTGTAGTACTCGGGTTTCTTATCGATAAAGATCTGGCTGCCCATGACAAAGTCCGCGCCTTGCTGGAAGAGCCCGGCGGTAAAGACGTACTCGTCCGAACCCTTGAGTTTGTAGAACAGGTGGGTGCCGCAGGTATCGCAGAAACCTCGCTCCGCCCAGTCCGACGAGATATAGACCTTGACGTGCTCCAGGCCGGTGATCTGCGAATCCTTACCGCAATGTACGGCCAACATCGGCCCGCCGCCCCATCGTCGGCACATACCACAATGACAGACGTCGAGCCGGTCCCGGCGCCCCGTCTGTATGCTGACAGCGCCGCACAGGCACTGTCCTTCCATCCGATCCAGTGGTTCCACGTCCAAAACCTCCTTATGTGAGCCCTGCTGAGGATTATAGCGCCAGCTAGCCGAAGCGCCGCTCAACCGGACTCGTTAGCGATGCCGAAGGGAATGTGCACCATAGGTATGCCTCCGCCGGCAGACTCCAGGTGCCCCAATTGGTCGTCGAAGAACATGTGCGGCTTGAGCACCGTCAGGATGCGTTCCTTGGTCATCCCTCCCAGGAAGAAGGTCTCGTTGGCGTTTACGCCCCAATGCTCAAGCGTCGTGATAACCCGCTCATGTGCCGGCGCGTTGCGCGCGGTAACGATCGCAGTGCGAAGCACGCGCCGGTAGTCCGGGTTCGCTTCCTCCGCCTCGTCCTCCAACGTCTGCAGCGACGACAGTTTACGAAACAGGCTCGCCAATAGTCCGGGGTCCAGGGGAATATGGGACTTCTCGCGCTCATGCCGGTGAAAAGCTTCCAGCTCCCCACCCTTAAAGATCCGCTCCGAGGCATCGTCGGCAATCACGCCATCAAAGTCGAATGCGATGCGCAGCTCCGCGTCCGCCTCGTCGTCCACGACGGCGGAAGGCAATACCTTCCCGGCCGGAAAGCCGAACCGGATGGCATCCAGCACGTCTGAACCGTTGGCCGAGAGGAACAGCGAAGCATTGAACGCGGGGATGTAGGCATACGGGGACTTACCCTCCAGGAACGCGGCACGGGTGATATCCAGACCATGGTGATCGATGGAGCGGAAGACCCGCTTGCCGGTTATGGCGGAATTGCGGGACAGGAGCACGACTTCAACCGGGCGTTCGTCCGGGAAGCGAGCGTTGATGCTCAGGAACCGGCGCACGAAGGGGAAGGCAACGCCCTTGCCCAGGGGTTCGTTCAGATGCGATTCCTGGTACTGGCGATAGGCTTTGGAGCCCTGCTCACGGAACACCCTGTCCGATTCACTCAGATCGAAAAGGGCGCTGGAGGAGACCGCAATAACGAGTTTCTGGTCGATCGGAAACGGCATAGTTGTCCTTTCTGGATGCGTAAGGGATCCACTTTTCCAGCAAGCTGGTCGATAAATCCACTATGTGGAACTCGTCGCCAGGCCCCGTCAAGACTGGGCTTAACGGTTTCCAACCCCACTGCGCCCGACAAAATGGTTGTCTTAATTACAAATTAAGTATGTTTTTTGAACGAGACCGCTTTATTTGTACCGATTTTGTATGTAGTTTTACTACCACTTTTGCAAAAAAGTACGCCTGCGGGGTACGCCCCAGGCGATCCGTAAAAGAATGAGGAGCGGCCCCGGGATTGGCTCGTTGAACGGGGACTCAACGTAGTTGAATTCCATCGGTGAGTACGGGTATGCCGAGGCGCTCCAAGTCTGACCAACAATAAAATCAGGACGAACAACATGAGCGATAACAACAAGATGTTTATTCCCCGTCGTACACACCTCGCAGCCGCCGTCGCAGCCATGCTCGTCGCGACGCCCACACTGGCGGTCGATTTCAAAGGCTACTTCCGATCCGGCATCGGCTCCACTGCAGGGGGTGGCGATCAGGCCTGTTTCAAGGCTGAAGGTGCTGGAGCCAAATATCGCCTCGGCAACGAGTGCGAAACCTATGCAGAACTCCAGTTTGGCCAAGAGGTGTTCAAGGAAGGCGACACCAGCTTCTACGTGGATTCGATGATCGCCTACGTCACCAAACAGAAGAACGATTATGAAGAAGTCGGTGACGAAGATAATGAGATCGCCGTCCGACAATTCAATGTCCAGGGCAAGAACGTTATCAAGTCCCTACCTGGGTCCACGCTTTGGATCGGTAAGCGCTTTTATCAGCGTCATGACGTGCACATCAACGACTTCTACTACTGGGATGTCTCCGGTCCCGGCGCCGGGCTTGAAGATATTGATGTAGGGACTGGTCTGCTGCATGTGGCCTGGACCCGCTCGTCAAACGATGAGGAAGGGGATGACGTTGAGATCGACGACGACGCGCTAGCCACCGTCACCAACGATATCATCGACGTACGATGGACGGACATCCCAGTCAATCCGGGTGGGCTGCTTGAATTCGGCGTGGACTATGGGCAAGCCAACTTGAATGACGCCCAGGACGCCGCGGGCTTCAGCGACCAAGACGGTTTCATGTTCACGACTGAGCACCACCAAACTGAGTTCTTCGGTGGTCTCAACAAACTGACGTTCCAATACGCCACCGATTCGATGATCGCCAGCCGACAGGGCCGTCCTAACAGTAACGCGTTCCACGATGGCGACATGATCCGCGTTATCGATCATGGCCTGGTTCCACTCAGCGACAACCTGGATCTCTTCTACGTAGGTATCTATGAAGACACGAGCTTCGACGATGATACCGGTGCCAGATGGCTCTCCGCGGGCGTCCGTCCGACCTATTACTGGAGTGAGCTGATGAGCACCGCTGTCGAACTGGGCTTTGACCGGGTCTCGCCAGAAGCGTCCGGTGAGGACGACCGTGACCTGCAAAAGATCACCATTGCCCAACAATGGCAACCCGGCGCTCAATTCTTCGCCCGGCCGCAGTTGCGTCTGTTCGTTACGTATGCGAACTGGGACGAAGACGTCTATGACGCCGAAGAGATAGGAGGCACCAATGAACTTGACGATAACGAAGGCGACGGCCTGACCTTCGGTGCCCAGGCGGAAGTCTGGTGGTAAACACCACGCTGCGTGACAGCCGCCACTAGCCGCGGGGCTGTCACCGGCAAGAGCAGTACGGCGCAGGCTGAAAGGATCGGAGCCAGCCTGCGCCTGTTTTCATAACCTCACCCTACTGACCCCCTCCCTTTTCAGATGGTAATTTTTCAACGGTTTTCCCCACGATATAGAGCCTTATCATAGGGGTTGTGAGCCTTTCACTAGGGAGGTGATGACATGGCCCGAGACAACCTCAAGGAATACCGCGACAAGCGCGACGTGAAGCAATCCGGCGAGCCCAAGGGGAAATCTGCCAGCAAGTCCGGAAAACACACGTTCGTGATCCAGAAACACGACGCCAGCCAACTCCATTACGACTTCCGTCTGGAAATGGACGGTGTCCTAAAATCCTGGGCCGTGCCGAAGGGCCCTTCGTTAGATCCATCGGAAAAACGTCTGGCGGTCGAGGTCGAAGACCATCCCCTCGACTACGCTGATTTCGAGGGTGTTATCCCCGAAGGCGAATATGGCGGAGGCACCGTCATGGTCTGGGACCAAGGCACCTATAGGAATCTGCGTGAGGAAGGTGACAAGTCCACTACCATGCAGCAGGCATTCGAGAAAGGGCTGATCGAAGTCTGGCTGGACGGCGAGAAGTTAAATGGCGGCTATGTGCTCAAGCGTTTCCGCGAAGGGAAGAAACCCCAGTGGCTCCTGATCAAGATGGACGACGAAGGCGCCGATGCCCGCCGCAACCCTACGTCGACGGAGAACAAGTCGGTGAAGACCGGGCGGGAGATGAAAGCGATCGCGAATGAAGAAAAGGCCTGACCCGTATCGTGGGCGGGGCAAGCTCTCAAGGTATAGGCAACTCTATGCCAGCGCCTAACCCCGCTCACTCATCGCCAACCGTACGCCCAGTGTGATAAAGAGCGCACCGAGTCCGCGGTCCATCCACAGGGCCAGCAGGCGACTCTTGTGCAGGCCGCCGATCAGTCTTGCGCCGACCAGGACAATGAGCGGTCCGACGACCGCTGCGACGGCGATGAACAGTACGCCGCGCAGAAACAACTGGGCATTGGCCTGCGGAACGACTCGGGCCTTACGCGAGTCCGCAAAGATGTCGCGAGATCATACGGGTCGACGGGCCAACAGGGCCCATATGCCAGCGGATGTCAATAACGAACCGCCGGTCACATTGAACCACCGCTGGGCGCGGCCCGAGGTGAGCAGTCGCCGGGCCGAGGACGCGAAAAGGGCGTAGACTGCCGCGTTCAGGGCGCCCAATACAACGAATGTGGTCCCCAACAGCCAGAGCTGCCCCGTACTACCCGGCCCCGGGGTAACGAACTGCGGCAGGAAGGCAATAAAGAAAACGATGCCCTTGGGATTGAGAGCAGTCACCACGTAGGTGCTGGTGAACAGCCGCCTGAGGGAGGTTGGCTGCGATGTCGCCGCAACGGTCACCGGGGAGACGCCCGAGCGCAGCAATTTGACCCCGAGGTAAAGCAGATAGAGTCCGCCGATGACCTTGACCACGGTAAACCAGAAGGCCGAGGCAGCCATCAGTGCCCCCAGACCCACCATCGATGCGAACACTGCGGTAGCGTCACCAAGCGCCACCGCGCTGACCAGTGCAAGAGTTGCCCGTGCGCCATGACTGACGGCATAACTGATCACCGCAAGTATGGTTGGTCCCGGGATCACCAGGAGTATGGTTGATGCGGCGACGAAGGCCAGCCAGGTTTCCAGGGTCATGCTCTCTCCTAGAGGAACCATGTCATCATGTTCTAAGCCCGAGCTTTCGACATTCAGCGCCGGTTGTCAGCTCGCGGATCTCGCCGGGAAGAAAGGGCAAACCCGATAATGAGGAATGTTGGCCAGACACAGTAGGCAGGAAACCATTGCGACCACCAGTCTGGCGAGAAGAAGGCCGCGGAAGGCTTGTGGAAGATCATCACGGCGACCAGGTTGGTGACCAACGCGGCGATCAGCCCAAACGCGCCGCTAATCAGGAAGGTACGACCTACACGCTCCTGCCTTGAATCACTCATCAGCTGTTCCCCCCTACCCGTTGGTACACGTTTTTCTGTTCAGGATCCGCTCGTGCGTGACTTTGGTCTAGTCTTCTTCGATCGGCACCAACATGTTGGCATCCCGCGCCAGCAGCCAGCGACCGTTCTCTTTTCGCAGTACAGACAGGGTATTGCCAGCGCGTTTCATGGTGGGCGCATCGCCCGGCGGCGTAACAGTGACTGAGAGCGTCGTCCACATGTAGGCCCAATCGCCAATCACCTGGATTTCTTCGATTTCGCTGGTACCATCGAAGTCCGGCAAGCCTTCCTCGGATTGTTCCCGAGCCGCCTTGGCGAACGTTTCCTTACCAACCATTGGCGGCTGGCCCGCGACCAGGAAGACCACATCGTCCGCCATCAGGCTCAGCACGGCGTCGATGTCCCCCTCCCGGGTCGCGTCGATCCAGGTCCGCACCAATTGTCGAATCGCCTGCTCGTCATCGGCCATTGCCACGCTCCGTGATTCACTCTATGTCGCCAACGGGTTCAACACTATACGATCAGCTTCCGTTACTCCAGCAGCGGAAACGGGTCCTCCCGATCGTCGTGACCCGTCAAAACAACGACCGGTCACTCATTCCCGGTAGATGGACAACTCCCGTTCTCGGCGCTTCCTGTTCCGGTCCTGGACCGACTCGATGGCATCGATATAGGCAATGTAGTCGGCGGGCAGGCCGTTTTCCCGCGCGCCGGCCAGCACGTGGTGCTTATACCAGCTGTAGGGTTTCCAGGAAGGATCAATATGGCGTGCGACGTAAAGACAGACGCTGAAACGCTCACCGTCGGCGGCGACCACTTCAGCCTGTTTTTCACGGTAGCCAAAGCCCAGACCTTCTATACGGTCCAGTCTCCGTTTATCCTCCGCCGAGATTTCGAAAACGACACCGAATACCCGGTCATTGGCATCACCGGTCAGGACTGCATCGCATTTGGCGGAACGGTCCTTGAGGCTTACCTTGTGAAATCGTAACGAGTGCTCGTGTAACGCCGCCACAGCCACAAACCGGGCCGATTCAACCCGGGCAGCGAGGCGGCGAAAGGACATATTGGAACCGTAGGAAAAGCAAAGCATGCACGCTCCACTTTAAGAGCCTTCGGTCTGTTCCCGAACTTTCTCACGCTTTTCGACGCCCGTCGGGCAATCCGTGCATTTCCACTGACGCTGGCCCTCCCGGGGATCATCGAATTCGTCCGGCGTCACCACGCCATCACCGTTATTGTCATACATGTTGAGGACTCGCATGCCGCGATCACTCTCCTCTCCTTCGACGCCACCCTGGGACCCTGCAGCGGGAGCGCCAAAGGCGCTCAACTCGTCCTCATTGAGTTCGCCATCACCGTCCTTGTCGAGATGCTGGAAGCTATCCCGCGGCGACGAGGCATTGTCGCTCTGTGCCAATAGCAGGGGGGCGGTGTCCGCCTGGGCCACCTGATGACTCGAACTGTCCTGTGACCAAGCGATGGGCGCGTAAAACCCAGTGATCAGTAGCGCTGTTGCGATCGTTTTGAACATGTCGACTCTCCTTTGTCGTACTTTTGTCGTAGGTGTACCGCGATACGTGCTTCAGGCAAGCAACACTTCCGGCTGAGGCCTACCACCAGTTCTGGTCCTTGCCGGCTGCTTCCCCACCTTCCTGTAATTCGCGTATGTCGACCTTGCCGTCATCGTTCTCGTCCAGCACCCGTAGGATCTTCTCACCCCGGTCCTGCGCTGCACCTGCGGCTGGCGACCCATAAGCATCCAGTTCGGACTGGTCAAGCAAGCCGTTATTGTCGCGGTCCAACTGCTTGAATGTCTTGTGGCGTTCCAAATCGCCTACTTCACCCATCGGCTCACTGTCCTCACCACCCGGACTCGTTTGCTGGGCCGATAGCGGTATTGCCACCATGATCGAACCGGTTACGCCAAGCGTCATCCATAAACGTTTCATAGCGGTCTCCTGTTCGCTTTCCCTTAGCATAGCGCAGCAGTTCGGCATGCTGATGCTTGATGTACTGACGGCAATGCAGGCGTGAAGGACAACCGGAGTGCCCATTCGGAACGTGGGGCAACGGCCAAATCGATCCCGCGAACGCTATATCCCCGGGAGACCACAGATTAGGCATATCGCTGACGTGGTAGCACCGACTGCCCGATGCGGGCGCCGCAGAGCACAGCCCGCGGCGCCGGTAAAATTTACCGAAATCGACGAACGAGACATGGAGGAATCGTAATGGCACCGGCGTATAGGCCGTTCGGGTTACGTTTCCACGACGATCTCAAAGCCGCCGAAGATCATCCGTTTACCATCGAACGGCATCTGGCTCATATCCATCTGCATGCGGTCGTCCTCCATGGACTTCTTCATCCCCTCATCCCGGGCACTACGGGAAGGCCAGAGGATCCAGGCGAAGACGATCTTCTCCCCCTCCCGACGTTGGACTGCCATGGGAAAGGACGTCACTTTGCCTTCAGGTACGTCGTCCTCCCAGCATTCCACGACCTGGAGCGCGCCGTGGTCCTTGAAAATGCCGGCGGCGAGCTTGGCGACCTCGATGTAGGCGTTCTTCTTTTCAGCGGGAACAACGACTATAAAACCATCAACGTAGGACATGGTATTTCTCCCCATCAGCAACATTTCGACTATCGGTATTCACTCGTTAGTCGAACGGCGGTGGAAGAAATCGACATTTGATCTTCTGTCGCGCTCAAAAAGTGACAAGCAATAAGAGGGGAGATCGGCAGGAACCGCGTCTTCAAAATGGAGGGTCTCGCCGGTAGGCGCGAGACCCATTGGCATGAGCTGCAATTACCAGTTACTTTCTCCGGTTTGGCTCTCTTGAGCCTGCTGCAGCTCTTCCCGGCTCACCGAGCCGTTTCGATCTTCATCGAGACGTTGCATAGCCTGCTCACCGCGGTTCTTCGCACTTGTCTGCTGCCCGGCAGCCGTGGCGCCGTAAGCATTCAGTTCGGACTCGCTGAGCTGGCCATCATTATCCTGGTCCAATTGGTCAAAAGACCTGCCTTGCCCGCTTTGGGTACCAGCCTGATCCATCTGCTGGTTCTGGCCAGCATTGCCAGCATTACCCGAGTGCCGGGCTTGATTGCCCTCGCCTGCGAACGCTGGTGAGGCGGCGAGTGCCGAGGTAACGGTCATTACAACAAACAACTTCCTGATCATCGTGCTTCTCCTTTTATCTCGATTCCATTCTCTGCCTGATCTGGCAGTAGCACTTAATCGCTTTTCGTACGCCTTATGAGGCAGTACATCCGAGAGAGTGCAAGTGATATGCCGACACCACCCTCATCGGGCGGCAGCCTCCCTCGGCGGCGCTCTTTTCGTGCTTGCGCGTGCACGAAAGGGAATCTGGTAGGCGGAGAGAGACCGTACCGTCGGTAAAATTTATGAGGAAGCCGTAAGTCTTACCTACGGGCGCTATCTGGACACCAAGGCTTCAGTAACCGCCCGCGGATTGAAGAGCCCACAGATGAGCAGCGACCAGCGCGCGCCAAGGGGAGAAGCCCTCCAGCCAGATCCGGGCCTCTTTCTCCGTCAGCTTCTCCTCCCGCCCCAACAGCGACTGGAGGTTACGCCTGACCGCCACGTCGCCATGCAGGGAACCGTCCATCCAGCCGAATCCACGCAGCAGCGCGTAGCTGATGGTCCAGGGACCGATACCGCGAACCTGGCGCAACTGCTCTTCAATGGTTTCGGCCGGTGTGTCGTGGAGCCAACTGTCCAGCGGCAATGATCGTTGCTCGATCTGTTCGCTAATGGCCAGGATGGTTCCGGCCTTGGTGCGTGACAGCCCCGTGGCCCGCAAAATTTCCAGGTCCACGTCGACAACTGCGCTGGCATCGGGAAAGCACCACAACCCGCTGCTGTGCTGGCGCCCGACCGCCTGGATAAAACGGCGCCGGATCGATACTGCGGCACCGACGCTGATTTGCTGCCCGATAATCGCCCAACACAGGGCTTCGAACGGCGTAGCAGTCTGGGGTACCCGCAGACCGGCGTTGCGCGCGATCACCGGTCCCAACTGCGGATGATCGCGCAGGGTTTGCTCGAATAACTCCACCGGCTGGGTCAGGCCGAGCATGCGCCGGACCATTTGCTCCAGTTCAGAGGATTGGGCTGAGCGGGTACCCCCGTCCTCAGCAAGGAACGCGATGGCTTTGTTCGCATGGAACTCGATGCTTAAACGGGCGGGCTTGCCGTCCCAGAGGATACCTTTGTGCAGTTGGCTCTCGGTCACCTGCTCGGCAATCTGCTCCGTATCCCGCTGGTGAAAGGCCAGGACATCGTCGGCGCGAAAATTGGCAGGCAGCGGGATACTACAGATCAGCGCGTTCGGATCCGGTTTCGGCACGGTATACTCCCCTAATAGTCACGCGTGACGTCGTGACCAATGATAACGACCGTCAGATGGAAGGAATCGGTCGATCGTTGGCTTCACGTTGCAGCAGCGCACGCTTGCGGTCGACCCCCCAACGATACCCTGAAACACCACCATCGGTACGGACCACCCGGTGACAGGGAATGGCCACCGCAAGCCGATTGGCAGCGCAGGCCCGGGCCACCGCACGCACCGCCTGAGGCGAGCCGATGCGTTGGGCCACTTCACTATAACTCAAGGTCTGCCCTGCCGGGATCTTCTGCAACGCCTCCCAGACCCGACGCTGGAATGCCGTGCCGCGGATATCCAGGGGCAGGTCCAGACCGGTGTGCGGCGCCTCGATAAAGCCCACCACCCGAGCAACGAGGTCTTCGTAGCCACCATCCCCAGCGAGGAGGTTGGCGGCTGGGAACTGGTCCTGTAGTTCCTGGACCAGGATTTCCGCATCGTCGCCGATCAGGATCGCACAAACCCCCTTGTCACTCTGAGCCACCAGGATAGCGCCCAGGTCGCATTCACCCACGGCGAAGCGAATGTCGGTATCGCTACCGCCCGCGCGATATTGGCTGGGTGTCATGCCCAGCATGCGAGTGGACTGGTCGTAGAAGCGGCCGTTGGAGTTAAATCCCGCGTCATACAGCGTATCAGTCACCGTTGCCCCTGCTTTCAGCCCGTCCTGTACCCGACGGGTCCGGTGGGCCTCTGCGTAGCCCTTGGGCGTGACTCCGGTCACCGCCTTGAAGGTGCGCTGCAGGTGATAGGGGCTCCAGCCGGCGCGCCGGGCCAATTGAGCCAGGCTGGGCGAGGATTCGGCGCATTCGATGTAGCGGCACAGGTCGATGACGATCCGCGTGCGCTCTGGCACTGCACGCGGCTCGTTTGGGCGGCAGCGCTTGCAGGGGCGATAGCCGGCCTGCTCGGCCTCGTCGGCCGTATCATGAAATTCCACATGCTCCGGCTTGGCCAGACGGGATGGACAATCTGGCCGGCAGTAGATGCCGGTGGTGCGCACGGCGTAGACAAAACGGTCGCCAGCCGCGGGATCGCGGGTCTGCAACGCAGCCCAGCGCGGGTCTTTCAGGGTCCAGGTTTTCTCGTCATGGGTCATCACGGCACGAGCTCCTCAGTCATACCAATGCTACGCCAAATTAACCTGACGGTGGGGATCCCGCACTCCGGCTCTTGCGCTTGAATTCGATAGCCGGTTCTGATGGCTGGTCAGCAGCCCCGGTATTGATAGCCCGGCGCCATTCGTGCCTGAGGCGCCGGGTGGGACTTCGGATTGGAGGGGGCGGCTCGACGTTTACTGCGCCCTGCTACCGCCCGGATTGAGCAAGCGCACCAGTTGCGAACCGATGCTGTCGACCGGCTCCAGGATGGCCTGCTGGATACTATTGGTGACCACGCAGTTGTAGTCCGAGCCGGCGTCCGTTTCCAGGAAGTCGATATACTGCTGCAACTCCTGGATGCTGAACTGCTCATAGGTGTAGAGGTAAGCCGCGTACACCTGTTGCTCCACCACACCTCGCAGCATGAAACGCTGGTTCTCGATCTCTGCCTTCATTTGCTCGTAGGTCGGCCCCTGGCTGTTAAAGGCAGACATGGCGGACGCCAGACCGAGCTGGACCGCGACCGCCGTATCTACGGTGCTCTCGGTGGCACGGGACACGCGGTCGAAATGGGCGAACAGGTCCGCCCGCTGGGTACCCTTGTACTTCTCCATCAGGGACGAAGCCTTGGACTCGATCTCCTGCCAGGCGGCCGGACTGGATGCCGCCACTTCGGCCTGGGTGATGCGCTCACCTAGCGGGGTTTCGTACCAGTCCAGCACCGACTGTAACTGCGATTCGTTCAGACCTTCGTCAAGGTCTACGATCACCTGACGACGAATGTCCGCACTGCTAAAGGCGCGACCGACAATACCGCCAATGGTATCGGCAATCAGCGGGTCCACCTGACCGGTCTGTTTCAGGCCCTCACGGATGCCCTGGCTCATCATCGCCGGATACTGCGCGATGATCTCGCCCAGGGGCGAGACACGGACCACGGACTCGGAGAGTGTGCTGGATTGTGACTGAGCCTGCGCCAGGCTCGCGAACATGAACACCAGCAGCGCACCCAGGGACTGCAACTGGATCAGGCAACTCGAATTCGTCTTGGGGGATACTCGCATCGCGGTTTTCGCTCCTCCGTTAGGTTGGCTTCGTTATGCCATGCCGGACCTGTCGCAGCAAGCGCGAAGCCACGGGACAAGATGACGATTTATTGAGAATGCAGCGCTATGGGAAAGGCGAGCCTGCTAAAACAGGCGATAGCGGCGGGAAAGGAGAAGCGGTCCCGCCTGGTGACGGGACCGCACGGGTTCAGTTGCCGACGACTTTCTCGGCCTCTTCCATGGGCGTGTGACGCACGTCCTCGCCCTTGGCCATGAAAATCACATGCTCGGCCAGGTTGCAGGAATGATCGCCGATGCGTTCCAGGGCGCGCAGTACCCACATGATCGACATGCAGCGCGAGATGTTACGTGGATCTTCCATCATGAAGGTAATCAGGGTACGGGTGGCGGCCTGGTATTCCTCGTCGACACGCTTGTCTTCCTTCATGATGCGCAGCGCCAGCTCTGAATCCAGGCGGGCAAAGGCATCCAGGGCATCGCGCAGCATCTGCCCTACATGGTTGCCGATATGACGCACCTCCACGTAGCCACGGGGCGCCTTGCCTTCTTCAGAGAGGCTAAGGGCAAACTTGGCGATTTTCTTCGCCTCGTCACCGATACGCTCGAGATCCGACACCATCTTGATGACGGAAATGACCAGGCGCAGGTCCCGGGCGGCCGGCTGACGACGGGCGATGATACGGGTAGCTTCCTCATCGATTTCCAGCTCCAGGCGGTCCACCTGCTTGTCGCGGCCGCGGATCTCATCGGCTCGGTGGCCATCACCATCGATCAGGGCATCGATGGCATCGACGACCTGCTGCTCGACCATACCCCCCATGCGCAGGAAATCTTCCTTGAGTCCCGCCAGATCCTCGTTGAACTGATGGGAAATGTGGTCGCCGTAGACATCTTCCTTCTTTTTCATACTCAATCTCCGTTTCCGGTCGGCATTAACCGAAACGACCGGTGATATAGGATTCGGTCAGCTCGTGCTCGGGCGAGGTAAAGACCTTGTTGGTCTCGTTGACCTCGACCAGATGACCCAGGTGGAAATAGGCCGTGCGATGAGACACCCGGGCCGCCTGTTGCATGGAGTGGGTTACGATAATAATCGTATAACTCTCGGACAGCTCCGAGATCAACTCCTCGATTCGAGCTGTCGCAATCGGGTCGAGCGCCGAACACGGCTCGTCCATCAATACGACTTCCGGGCTGACGGCAATCGCACGAGCGATACACAAGCGCTGTTGCTGACCACCGGATAGGCCGGTACCCGTGGTATCGAGCCGGTCCTTCACTTCGTTCCACAGCCCGGCGCCACGCAGGCTTTTCTCCACGATATCGTCGAGGTCGGATTTCCGGTTGGCCAGACCATGGATACGCGGGCCATAGGCCACGTTGTCGTAGATCGACTTGGGAAACGGGTTCGGCTTCTGGAAAACCATGCCTACCCGGGCACGCAGCTCCACCACATCGCGCTTGGGATCGTAGATATCGTTGCCATCCAGTGTCAGTTCGCCTTTGACGCGACAGATATCGATGCTGTCGTTCATGCGGTTGAGGCAACGCAGGAAGGTCGACTTACCGCAACCGGACGGACCGATGAAGGAGATCACCTCGTTCTTGGCGATGTCCAGGCTGATGCCCTTGATCGCCCGGTTCTGGCCGTAGAAGACTTCAACATTGCGCAGGCTGAATTTCGGATCGGATACGAACGGCGAACCGACTGTCTTGCCCTCGAGCTTGGAATCGTCAAAGGTCGCCTCGGCCTGCGGAACCTGTTCTTCCTCAGGTGTCTCCAGGGTGTTTGTGAGACTGGGGTTCATGGTGTTCATGGGAAATCTCCTGTTACCACCGACGCTCGAGGCGACGGCGCATCCAGATGGCTAGTGCGTTCATACCGATCAGGAACGTCAGCAGGACCATGATGGCAGCGGACGCCCGTTCAATAAATGCGAGTTCCGGGCTCCCTGCCCAAAGGAAAATCTGTACCGGCAAAACAGTCGCTGCGTCGGTGAAACCGTCGGGTACGTCGACGATAAACGCGACCATGCCGATCAACAGCAGCGGCGCCGTTTCCCCCAGCGCCTGGGCCATACCGATGATCGAGCCGGTTAACATACCGGGCATCGCCAGCGGCAGGACGTGATGGAGCACGACCTGCATTTTCGAGGCGCCAATGCCTTCGGCAGCCTCACGGATCGACGGCGGTACGCTCTTGATGGCCGCGCGACTGGAAATGATGATCGTTGGCAAGGTCATCAGCGTTAACACCAGACCACCCACCAGCGGCACCGAACGTGGCAGACCGAACAGGTTGATGAATACCGCCAGGCCCAACAGACCAAAGATAATGGATGGTACCGCCGCCAGGTTGTTGATGTTGACCTCGATAAAATCCGTCAGCCTGTTCTGGGGCGCAAACTCTTCGAGATAAATGGCTGCAGCCACGCCTATCGGAAATGACAGCACGAGGGTGACAGCCATCGTCAGCAGAGAACCCACCATAGCTCCTAAAACACCGGCACTTGTGGGTTCCCGGCTATCACCGTGGGAGAAGAACACGTCGTTGAACGCCCCTTCGATAACGCCAGCCTCGACCAGCTCATCCACCCAACGCTGCTGTTCGTCGGAGAGCTTGATGGAGTAATTGGGATCGTCCGCATGCTTGACGTAGACACTGGTGTCATCGCTCGCCAGGAATGTCATCTTCTGGGGCGAACCCAGAATTTCCGGCCTATCGATAACAGCCTCGCGTAAGGTGTTGGAGGCATACGGATTAATGAGGCGCCCCAACGACTTTTCGTCGCCCTCGCCGGCGCTAGGCACCGCCCGTTTCAATGCTTCGACAATCGGTTTGCCATAGTTCCCACGTCGCAGGGATTCCGGGTCGGAGGGGTCTTCGATTTCCATGGTATCCGGATCCAGACGTACCTCCAGGGTCATCGTTGTCTTGATGAAGCCGGAATATCCCTTGCCGATAATATCGGCAAACAGGATCACCAGGGCCGAGATCGCCAAGGCTATTGCGAGAATGCCGTAGAGTCTGAAGCGCCGCTCCTTGCGATACCGGCGCTTGAGCGATTTGCGGACGAGCTCCGCCTGTTCGTGTGAATTACTCATACTGTTCCCGATATTTGCGAACCACGTGAAGGGCAACGATATTCAGCACCAGGGTGACGACGAAGAGCATCATGCCGAGGGCAAAGGCGGACAGGGTTTTGGCACTGTCGAATTCCTGGTCGCCGGTCAAAAGGGTCACGATCTGGACCGTGACGGTCGTGACCGCGTCCAGCGGATTGGCCGTCAGGTTTGCGGCAAGACCGGCTGCCATGACGACGATCATGGTTTCGCCGATCGCCCTGGAAACGGCTAGCAGGATACCGCCCATGATGCCCGGCAGTGCCGCCGGAAAGATTACCTTAGTCATGGTCTCGGCCTGGGTTGCGCCGAGAGCCAGGGAGCCGTCACGCATAGTTTGGGGCACCGCATTGATCACGTCGTCAGAGAGCGACGACACAAACGGGATGATCATGATCCCCATGACCAGACCTGCAGCCAGGGCGCTCTCGGTAGAGGCATCGAGCCCGATGGCGTGTGCGGCATCGGCGATAAAGGGCGCCACCGTCAACGCTGCAAAAAAGCCGTATACCACGGTGGGAACACCGGCCAGCATTTCCAGCAGTGGCTTGACGATCCCGCGCATGCGTTTGGACGCATATTCCGAAAGGTAGATAGCGGACATCAGTCCCACGGGTACGGCCACCAACATGGCAATGCCGGAAATCAGCAGCGTACCCACGAACAGCGGGATCATACCGAAAGCCCCTTCGGCGCCGACCTGGTCGGCACGGATGGCGGTCTGGGGGCTCCAGTTAGTACCAAAGAAGAATTCAATGAAAGAGATCTTCTGGAAAAAGCGGACCGTCTCAAAAATGACGGAAAAGACGATGCCCATGGTGGTCAGGATCGCCAAAGCCGCGCACATGAAGAAGATCTTGCGCAGCATGGATTCCACCTTCTCGCGAGCATTGATGTGCGGCGCAATCCGCAACCACGCTATAAAGGCGCCAAGAACAGCTACGCAAACGACCAGAATGGTCATCATGAACTTGCTTTCTTCGCGTAGTGTGGTGAGCAACTTCGCAGCCTCAACGATCCCCTCTGGCGCATACTTAGGGTTCAGCGCGCCAGACGCCACGTTGCTGATTTGCGAGAGGACAAGGCTCGCCCTGCCGGCCGATTCCGGCCTCAGGTCCTCGGGCAAGGAGGCCACAACCAGTGTCTGAATCACCTTATCTTCGAAACCCAACCAGAAAGCGAAGATAATCAGGGCGGGCAAGCCGCACCAAAGGGCCGCGCGGGCCGCGTAGTAGAATGGCAGGGACTTGAGGTGACGAATCCCGCCCAGCGGCGATGCGATCGCGCGGGACCGGGCATAACCCAGTGCAAACGCGATACCCACCAGAACCACAAGCAGCGGAAATAGATTGGCCGGTTGCATGTTTTCTCTCTTTGAGTCTATTTTCTGGTGCTGAGAAGCTGTCCAGGCGGGGCACAGTCTACAATTTCACCCCAAACAGGTCACAGCTTGGCCAGACCTTACCTTCAAACCAGAACAGAACTCGGTTTCAAAACCAGTATTCGTTTTCGAACTACAACTTCTGCTCACGTTATGCGTCCTCGAGACGCGAAAAGTGCGGAGCCCAAAGGACCCCGCACTTTCAATCACCTAAGTGACCGAAGCTGTATTATTTCAGCTCGTCACCGGTCATTGGCTTAAGATTTTGCGCTTGCTCGGCCCACTGCTCGCGTGAGGCCTCGTCGAGCGGGATCAGGCCAACATCTGCCAGGTAGCCATTCGGTCCCCAGGTTTGCTCGCTGGTGAACTCGGTTACGTACTCTGGGATACCCGGTACAACACCGACGTGGGCTTTCTTCACATAGAACCACAGTGAACGCGCAATCGGGTAAGCGTCGCTGGAAATGTTTTCCATGGTCGGCTCTTTACCATTGATCGTTGCCGCCTGCAGGGTACCCGCATTCTCTTCCAGGAAGCTGTAGCCAAAGATACCGTAGGAGGATGTATCGCTGGTCAGCTTCTGGACGATAAGGTTGTCGTTCTCGCCAGCTTCGATGAAGGCACCGTCTTCACGCATGCTCATGCACGCCTGGTCCTTCTTGTCGCCTTCCATTTCCTCGATCATCGGGAATTCGGCACAGCCGCCTTCCATAACCAGCTCGTTGAAAGCGTCGCGAGTACCGGACGTCGGCGGGGGGCCCATGACACGGATCGGCTTGTTCGGCAGGCTGGAGTCGACGTCACTCCAGTTCTTGTACGGGTTGGCGACCAGTTTGTCACCGCCCTTCGGATCCGGAACCTCTTTGGCCAGTGCCATATAAAGCTGCTTGAGGGTCACGTCCAGGTTTTCAGCTTTGTTGGAGCTGGCGATGACGATGCCGTCGCTACCGATCTTGACTTCGGTGATCTCTTCAACGCCGTTGCTCTGGCAGCGCTCGAACTCGCTCGGCTTCATACGGCGAGATGCGTTGGTGATGTCAGGATGCTCGGTGCCAACACCTTCACAGAACAGCTTCAGTCCGCCGCCGGAACCGGTGGATTCCAGCTTCGGAGTCGGAAAATCAGTGTTACGACCAAAGCGCTCGGCCACAACCGTCGCGAACGGATAAACAGTGGAAGAACCGACGATGTTGATGGTGTCGCGCGCCAGGGTCGGGGTGGATACGGCGGCCAGGGCGCCGGCTACCGCTACGCTTGCGACAGCTGCTTTCAGGTTTTTCACGTTGAGCCTCCATAATGCGATTTATCTGACGGGCAATCCCCGACTGCAACGGATTTTTTTGGCAGTCGGGCCCGTATGCGAAACCGGCAGTGGTGAGCCGATGTGTGAAGCCTAAGCACTATTTATTACACTTAGATGACAGGCGTTATGACACTTATATGACACACCCGGGATTTTACAAATCCAAGCAAAACGTTTTTAACTGCGGTAAGTTGCGAGTTGCATGCAATTTTCGACGACAGGTTTGCGGCTGCTAACCTAGGTGCCAATGTAAAATTGAGTGAACAGATAGACTTAGCCATTCGTCGGCAATTGCATCATTTTTCTTGCAGGGCCTGGCTCAGCCACTAACATGTTCCTTTATTGCCAACCAACAAAATAAGAAATCATGGATCAGCATTCCCCCCTCGTCCGGCTCACCGGAATCCTCGACCGCTTTACCGAAAACACGGGCCGAACCCTGGCCTGGCTCAATATCGCCATGGTCTTGCTGACGTTTACTGTGGTGGTCATGCGGTATGTGTTCGACCAGGCCTCCATTTTTATGCAGGAAACCGTTATCTACACCCATGCGACGGTATTCCTGCTGGCCAGCGCCTACACCCTTAAACATAACGAACACGTCCGTGTGGATATTCTCTACCAACGCATGTCCGGTAAGGGTAAGGCACTTGTTGATCTGCTCGGCACCCTGTTCCTGTTGCTGCCGGTGGTGATCTTTATCCTCGTAACGAGCTGGGACTATGTGATGCGCTCCTGGCGGATTTTCGAAACCTCTCCGGAAACCAGCGGAATTCCTGCGGTGTTCCTGCTCAAGACGCTCATCCCGGTTATGTGTGTGCTTATGATTATCCAGGGCGTTGCCGAAGTGTTGCGCAACGTTGCCGTGCTGGGTGGCGCACTGCCCAAGGAACCCGCCGCCCTTCCCTCGGAGGAAAAGCTTTGAACGTCGTTGTCGAGTTTCTCCCCCTGATCATGTTCGCGGTCGTCTGCCTGGTCCTGATGGCAGGCTATCCCGTGGCTTTCTCACTGGCCGGCACGGCCCTCGCCTTCGCATTGGGCGGTATGGCCTTCGGCGTCTTCGATGCCGGCTTTCTCGGGGCCACGCCCAACCGCCTTTATGGCCTGATGACCAACGAGACCCTGATCGCCGTGCCGTTGTTCATCTTTATGGGCTGCATGCTGCAGCAGTCGAAAATCGCTGAAAACCTGCTCGAAAGCATGGCAGAGCTATTCAAGGGGCTTCGCGGTGGCCTGGGCGTTTCTGTCGCGTTGGTAGGCATGCTGCTTGCCGCAAGTACCGGTATCGTCGGTGCCACGGTCGTTACCATGGGGCTGATCTCGCTGCCCACCATGCTCAAGCGCGGCTATAGCCCATCACTGGCTACCGGGACCATCTGTGCCACCGGCACCCTGGGTCAGATTATCCCGCCCTCGATCGCGCTGGTCCTGCTGGGGGATGTCATGTCCAGCGCCTACCAGCAGGCCCAGCGCATGCAGGGGATTTTCAGTCCGGATACGGTTTCGGTGGGCGACCTGTTTGTCGGTGCGCTGATTCCAGGGCTGATCCTGGTGCTGCTCTACATTATCTACGTCGTAGCAGTCGCCTTCATCAAACCGTCCGCCGCTCCGGCCCATGGCAGCCTCGAAGGCGACGAGCAGCGGCGCGAAGTAAGGCTGTGGCACGACCTGACGCCACCGCTGATCCTGATCGTTGCGGTCCTTGGTTCGATCCTTGCCGGTATCGCCACCCCTACCGAAGCGGCGGGTGTCGGCGCCCTGGGCGCAACGATTCTCGCCGGTCTGCGCCGTCAACTGGGTATCAGGGTATTGCGTGACGTCTGCCAGCAGACCACCCGGGTCACCTGTATGGTGTTCCTGATCCTGATCGGGGCAGCGATCTTCTCGCTGGTGTTCCGCGGCTACGGTGGCGACGACCTGATCCACGGCCTATTCGAGGGCATGCCCGGTGGCGTGGTCGGAGCGATGATCGTGGTCATGGTGGTCATCTTCCTGCTCGGTTTTATCCTGGACTTCATCGAGATCACCTTCGTCGTGGTGCCGATCGTCGCGCCGGTGCTGCTGAAGATGGGCCTGGACCCGGTCTGGCTGGGCATCATGATTGCCCTGAACCTGCAGACCTCCTTCCTGACGCCACCGTTCGGCTTCTCCCTGTTCTACCTGCGAGGGGTCGCGCCGCCCGAGATTCGTACCTCACAGATCTATCGCGGGGTGATTCCTTTCATTATCATTCAGCTGTTCATGCTGGTGTTGCTGTCTTTCTGGCCAGAACTGGCCACCGGGCTACCGGATTATCTCTATGGATAGCTGCCATAGCGCATGACACGCTGTAAAACGGCCCCTCGCACAGAGCATTCAATAAAAAGACAGTATTGGCGAAACAACCATGAACCTGACGGACGACGACAAACCCAACCCCCGGGGCCAGCTGGCCCTGCAGGTAGTACCCCTGCCCTCGGACACCAACGCCAACGGCGATGTCTTCGCCGGCTGGCTGGTCAAGCAGATGGATATGGCGGCCGCGACCACCGCCGGACGCATCTCCAAGGGCCGCAACGCCACGGTCGCCATCGACCGTATGGAATTCCTCTCGCCGCTGCGGGTCGGTTCCCAGGTGGCCTGCTACACCGAACTGGTGGACATCGGCCGCAGCTCCATGAAGATCAACGTAGAGGTCTGGACCCTGGACCGCGACAAGGAACGGATGCGCAAGGTCACCGAATCCTTGTTCGTATTCGTTGCTATCGACGAACACGGGCGTATCCGGGAAGTACCGCAGCAGCGTTAGGAACCAGACCTGCCTGCCACAAACCTGCTACAAAAAAGCCCCGCCATGTCGCCATGCCGGGGCTTTTGCTATACCGCATATTTACTGGGCCGGAGCCGCCTCGCCTTCAGGCTCACGAATTTCCACGTAAGTCTGCTCGGAGATTTCCGTATACGGTACCACCTTGTCACGGAAGGACTTGTAGGACTCGTAGGCCTTGCCGGCCATCTCGTCCTGCTCGGCCAACTGCTTGACCGTTTCATCCGACATTTCGCGCAGGCGGTTGATAACGTCGTCCGGGAACCGCCGTAATTCGACGTTCTTCTCTTCCACCAGTTCACGCAGTGCCTCGTTGTTACGGGCGGTGAACTCCGCCAGCATATCGGCGTTCATTTCTCGGATCGCGACATCGAGAATGGCCTGCAAATGCTTGGGCAGCTTGTTGTAGGCATCGGCGTTGACGATCATCTCCAGCGCGGTGCCCGGCTCGTGCCAGCCCGGATAGTAGTAGTAATCGGCAATCTGGTGCAGACCGAAGGCCAGATCGTTATACGGACCGACCCACTCGGTAGCATCGATGGTACCGGTCTGCAGCGCGGTGAAGAGTTCACCGCCCGGCATGTTCACCGGTGTGCCACCGGCTTTTTCCAGCACATCGCCGCCGATACCCGGGATACGCATCTTCAATCCCTTCAGGTCCTCGACGCTGTTGATTTCCTTGTTAAACCAGCCACCCATCTGCACGCCGGTGTTGCCACCGGGCCAGGGGATAACGCCGAACGGTTCATAAGCCTCGCGGTAGAGTTCCAGGCCACCACCATGGAAAATCCAGCCGTTGTACTCCTGCGCGGTCAAACCAAAAGGAACCGTGGAGAAAAACTGGGCCGCCGGGATCTTGCCCTTCCAGTAGTAACCGGCCCCATGGCCCATTTCAGCCGTACCCTGGGATACCGCCGAGAAGACTTCCAGAGCCGGCACCAGGTCGCCCGCGCCATAGACAGTGATATCGATCTGCCCATCGGTCATTTCGCGAACGTTATCGGCCAAGCGCTCTGGGCCGGTACCCAGACCCGGGAAATTCTTGGGCCAGGTGGTAACCATCTTCCACTTGTAAGTCTGTTTTTCTTCGGCGGGAGCGGCTGCCTGTTCGGCACTGTTGGCCTGGTTGTTGGCGTCGGTTTCAGTCGAGGCGCTTTCCTGCTCCTGGGAGCATCCAGCCAGGCCGAGGCCCATCGCACCGGCCACGAGGGCCGCCAATAGGTTGCGACGTTTCATGTTTTCTCCTTCTTTATCATTGTTGTTTGCTTCCGGGCCCGGCCGTAGCCAGGGCGCCGGAGATCCTGCTGACACCTATACTAAGGGACTATCAAGGGATCCTAGCGTGACTTATATTCTTTCATCTTGCTCTTATTCGAAAGTCTGAACCGATGAAAGTTTTTTATTTCATAGGTTAGGAATTGCAACTTTGCCATTGATCCCAACCTGTCGCTAGTCGCGGCTGATCAAAGTTGCTCCAGAGGAGCATAGGCCAGAACCAGCCATTTTGCCCCGTCGTCGAAGTTGACCTGGACCCGGGTATGGTGGCCGGAACCCTCGCAATTCATTACCACGCCCTCGCCGAACTTGGGATGGCGTACCCGCTGGCCCAGTTGCAGCCCGGCCTGTTCCATCGGGGAGGAATCGAACAGCCCCTCATTCGGCCGCTGAACCATCGCCGGTCGCGTCACCGTATTGCGCAGCCGCACTTCCTGGATGCAGTCGCCAGGAATCTCACGCACGAAGCGTGATAAGGCATGGAACTTCTCCTGACCATACAGCCGACGGGACTCGGCGTAGGTCAGTATCAACCGCTTCATCGCCCGGGTGATACCGACATAGGCCAGGCGCCGCTCCTCCTCCATGCGTCCTGGTTCCTCCAGGGACATACTGTGTGGGAACAGCCCTTCCTCTACACCGGCCAGGAAAACCAGCGGGAACTCCAGGCCCTTGGCGGAGTGCAGCGTCATCAGCTGCACGCTGTCCTGGTTGTCGTCCGCCTGGGATTCACCCGCGTCCAGCGCCGCCTGGGCGATAAATTCCGATAGCGGATCTATACCGTCTTCCACCTCGAAATCCGCCATGGCGCTGACAAGCTCTTCCAGGTTTTCCACCCGGGCCTGCGCCTTCTCGCCTTTTTCATTGGCGTGGTGGTCGCGCAGGCCGCTGTCCTGGATAGCGCGTTGAGTCAGTTGCTTGAGATCCAGTTCGTCCTGGTCGGCAGCCAACCCTTCGATAATGGAAACGAATTGCTGCAAACCGGTCTTGGCGCGACCTTTCATGGCCCCGGCTTCAAGCAGTCGTTCGGTCGCCTGCCAGAGGGAAATCCCCTGCCCGGTGGCCATTTCCCGCAGATCCGCCAGGCTCTTGGCGCCGATACCCCGGGGCGGCGTATTAACCACGCGTTCGAAGGCTGCATCGTCGTGCCGGTAGTGCACCAGCCGTAGATACCCCAGGGCGTTGCGGATTTCCTGACGGTCGTAGAAACGCAGCCCGCCATAGACCCGATATGGAATACCCTGGCGCAACAAGGATTCTTCCAAGACCCGGGATTGCGCATTGGAGCGATAAAGAATGGCTGCTTCGCTGCGCAGGTTGCCGTCATTGACCCAGGCACTGATGGTATCGGCGATGTAGTTGGCTTCGTCCTGCTCGTTGAAGGCGGCGTAGAGACTGATCGGCTCGCCCTCGACACCATCGGTCCAGAGTTCCTTGCCCAGGCGACCCTGGTTGTTGGCGATAACCGCATTAGCCGCCTTGAGGATGGTCTGGGTGGAACGATAATTCTGCTCCAGCCGCACCATCCGGGCATTGGGAAAATCCTGCTGGAATTTCTGGATGTTCTCGATCTTGGCGCCGCGCCAACCGTAGATGGACTGGTCGTCGTCCCCGACGATGGTCAACGGCACCCGGTTACCCGCCAGCACCTGCAGCCAGGCGTACTGGATGGTGTTGGTGTCCTGGAACTCATCCACCAGGATGTGCTGGAAGCGACGCTGGTAATGGGCCAGCAGCTCGGGCCGGTGTAGCCAGAGCTCATGGGAGCGCAACAGCAGCTCGCCAAAATCCACCAGGCCGGAAAGCTGACACTGCTTTTCGTACTGGCGATAGATCTTCAGCATCACCGAGGTGAAGTGATCGTCAGGGTTCTCCTGGATATGGTCCGCCCGCAGCCCCTCATCCTTCTGCCCATTGATGAACCACTGCACCTGTTTCGGCGGCCAGCGGCTCTCATCGATCTGCTGTTCGCGCATGACCCGCTTGATCAACCGCACCTGGTCGTCGCTATCCAGCACCTGGAAGTTCTCCGGCAGCCCGGCGTCCTGGTAGTGAGCACGCAAGAGGCGATGGGCAATGCTGTGGAAGGTACCGAACCACATGCCATGGCCATGCAGGTTCATCAACTCCCCGATACGGTGGCGCATCTCCCGCGCGGCCTTGTTGGTAAACGTGACGGCAAGGAGACCAGTGGCCGGCACCTGGTCCACCTGCATGAGCCACGCCATGCGGTGCACCAGCACGCGGGTCTTGCCCGAACCGGCACCGGCCAGCACCAGCAGGTGATCGTTCTGCGCCGTCACCGCCTCACGCTGGGCGTCGTTCAGGGAATCGATAATCGGGGAGACGTCCATGGACAACCATACATTCGCGGGAAATGGAGACGGGATTATAACAAGCCGGTCAAGGCAAGCGACCCAACCATTGATCGAGTATCACGATTCCGGACTCTTGAACCAAACGATCTCACGACAGGCTTCGGCCACATCGTCGAGCTCAATTTAAACGCCTTCAAGCACCGCGATTTGTCAACTCTGGTGAAATGAAACGCGATTCATACCTTTCGCCACATTTCGTAGTAGATATTGCGCGGCCTCCCTGTAGGATTGCACCGCTTTGGTTCGCAACACATCCTTCATGAGTCATCTGTGATGCTTTCGTCCC
Organism: Marinobacter nanhaiticus D15-8W; assembly: GCF_036511935.1. NCBI lineage: Bacteria > Pseudomonadati > Pseudomonadota > Gammaproteobacteria > Pseudomonadales > Marinobacteraceae > Marinobacter > Marinobacter nanhaiticus. Next base: position 5,062,598 of record NZ_AP028878.1, read on the forward strand.
TGAAAATCTCCCACAAACTGGCATTGATGGTCTTTGTTGCCATCCTCTCCTTCGTGGTTGCTGAAACTCTGACCATCTTGGCCGAAAGGGAGAATTCTGGTCGTCTGGGAGAAGTAGAGCAGAAACTCTACCCGACTCTCGAACTTTCTACCGTCAACCTCGGGCAGTTGTCGCTCATCGAGCTGCAGATAAACAGTGCCGTCGCGACTGGCGACGAAACCCAGCTGGAGGCAACCCGGGCGGACTATCAGTCCATTCGCGATAACCTGAAAGAAATCGGCCGTCTCAACCCTGCCATTAGGAAGGAAGCCGAAGCTCTCTCAGCACAGGTGGAAGCCTACTACTCCAATGCCACGCGAATTGCTGCCAGTTTTATCGACGGTACGGCGGACTTTAGCCGTATCGGCGATGAAGCCGCTGCAAATGCAGAGCGGCTGGAGCGTCTGCGGGCCGCCATGACCGAAATGCGCAGCATGACGCGAGATCGGTTCACCCGATCCATCAGCGAAACCCTCGACGCCTCGCAGGAAGCATCGACCCTGAGCGTCATCATTATGATTATCGCCACCGTCGTGCTGATCGGCCTGAGCCTTGTCATCGGTCGCTCGATCAGCCGCAGCCTGGGCCAGATCATCAACTCGCTGAAGAGCATGGCCTCTGGCGAAGGCGATCTGACGTCGCGCCTCGAATATGACGGCAAGGACGAACTTCGAGAAGTGGTCACCAACTTCAACGCATTCGTCGAGAAACTTCACCGTTCGTTTGCCACCATCAGTCGCGACGTCGACGGGCTCAACTCGGTTTCCCAGCAACTGACCGTCGCCAGCAACCAGAACCTCGAGCGCATTCAGGATCAGTCGGAAGCCATTTCAGCGGCCCGGCATGCGGTTGCGGAACTGGTTAAAAGTGTCGAAGAAGTTGCAGGTTTTGCCAGCAATGCATCTGACCAGACCCAGGACGCAGCAAGCTTCGCGCAGAAAGGTTATGCAACAGTCAGCACCAACATCGACACGATCCGTTCACTGGCAGACGATGTCGAGGCAACCGCTGGTCTGGTCAACCGGTTCGAGGAATTCTCAAACAAGGTGAGCGGCTTACTCGATACGATCCAGGCCGTCGCAGAACAAACGAATCTGTTGGCACTCAATGCCGCTATTGAAGCCGCGCGGGCTGGCGAGCATGGCCGCGGTTTTGCCGTGGTTGCCGATGAAGTCAGGGGCCTCGCCGTACGAACCCGCAGCGCCACCGAGGAAATCCACACCGTTATCAACGATCTTACCCATACCTCAGGGTCGGCGGTTAAATCGATGCAGCAGAGTGTGCAGCGCGCCCATGAAGGTGTTGATGCAACTACCGAGTCCGGTGAAATGCTTAAACGCATCCTGGAGAGCGTAGAGTCCATCAGCAGCATCAATGAGCAGATTGCCGCGGCAACATACGAGCAAAGCACGACCTTCAACTCGGTAACCCAGCACATTACCGATATTCACAACAATGCTGAACAGGTCAGCGCCAGCACCCGCGAACTGGACAATGTCAGCAACGACATTCATCAGATCAGCGACGGACTGAGCACAGTAGCCGGCCAGTTCAAAGTCTAGATCGATCAGCGCCTAAATCACCTTTTCACACATCTGCGCCTTCCCCGGGACCGGGGGAGGCTCACGCACGCGTAACTGGAGAAACCAATGACACGCAAAATACTGAGAATCGCACCTCTGGTCCTGGGCGTTGCCGCTGCCCCAGCCCTGGCCCAATCCGACGCAGAGCGGCTGGACCAATTGGAACAGCAAGTCTCGTCACTGCAACAGCAGCTGACTTCCGCGGCGGCCGACCGCGTACGCTTCAACGGCTTCTTCAGCACCGGCTATGCCACCGCGAACAATGATGCAGGCTTCGCCGGCATTGGCGAGCAATCCGAAGTCAAGGATCTCAGCCTGATGGCGCTGCAAGGCACCTTCACTCTGACCGATGATACCCAGGCGATCATGCAGTTGGTCTCCCGGGGTGAGGAGGACTGGGATACCGAGCTGGAATGGGCCTATCTAAGCCACCAGGCTACGAACGAACTGCAACTCCGTGCCGGCAAGATGCGCATCCCGTTCTTCATGTACTCGGACTCCCTGGAGTTGGGCTACGCCCAGCCTTGGGCCCGCCCGCCACAGGCTGTATACGGCCCAGTCACGGTAACCAGTTACGTGGGCGCTGACGCCACCTACACCTATAACCTGAGCGGTTCTTCCATCAACACCCAGTTGTTCACCGGCTTCACCGATGAATCCAGCGCAACAAGTGGTAATGAGGTCGAATTCCGCAACACGGTGGGTATCAATACCGAGTGGACGGACTACGTATGGAAGGTCCGTGCCGTTGCAGCAACGGCCGAAGTTTCCGTTGACAGCCGCCTGCTCGGTCAGCTCTTCGGGCAGAACACCTATACGCTTGCAGATGGAGAACGTGGCAACTTCTATGGCTTGGGTTTCGGTTATGACGATGGCACCTGGCAGATCGTCTCGGAAGTGACACGTATTGCCGTCGATGGCCCGTTCTATGACACCGACTCCGCCTACCTCACCGTCGGTCGACGGTTCGACAACATCATGCCGTACGCCACCGTGGGCTGGATCGAAACCAAGGACGACGACGAACGCGCTGGCCCCCTGTCAGCCGTTCTGGACCGGCGACGTGACGAGTACAGCCTCGGTGTGCGTTGGGATGTGCTTTCAGGTGTCGCCTTGAAGCTCGACTGGACCCACGCCCGCGGCTTTGGCGACGAGCCGGGTGGTTTGGATGCAGCAAGTGTATTTGCCGAAGACATCGATAGCACCAACGTCTACACCATCAAAATCGATTCAGCGTTCTAAGGAGCCATCATGAAGCGTTTCCGTATTCTTCTTGTCGCCCTGATGCTGGGAACTTCATTGGCCCAGGCTGAAGTGGTAGTCATCGGTAACCCGGCAGGCCCGGATACTATCTCCCTGGATCAGGTCCGTGACATTTTCCTGAACCGAAGTAAAGCGCTGCCCGGTGGCCAGCGAGCAGTTCCCTACGAGCTTGCGGAAGGCAACGCAACGCGTGATGCCTTTCACGAAGCGGTGACTGGACGCTCCAATGCGCAATTGAAAGCATTCTGGTCACAACAGGTCTTCACCGGTAAGGGGCAGCCGCCCCAGGAAGTGGGGACCGAAGCCGCGATGAAGTCTTCTGTGGCTTCTACCCCAGGCAGCATCGGCTATATCGATGCTGCCCAGGTCGATGACTCCGTCAAGGTAATCCTTAAGCCCTGAACTGTGCATTGACGGAAAAACGCCCGAGGCCAAAACCTCGGGCGTTTCTCTTTCTTGGGGAGAACGTGCAGATTTTCGGTATCAGGCGCAACGCAGTCAGTGCCGATCTCCGCGCGGCACCGTCTGCGGTTCGACGAACTCGAACAGGCCTTCGATACCACCCTCGCGGCCGACGCCGGAGGCTTTCATGCCGCCGAACGGGGCTTCCGGTGTGGGACCGGTACCGGTGTTCCAGCCAACATGGCCGAAGCGCAGACCGCTGATCACTCGGCTGGCACGGGCTTCGTCGCCGGTGAAGACATAGGCGGCCAGACCGAATTCGGTGTCGTTACCGGCCTCGATCACCTCGTCGTCATCCCGGAAGGTTACCATGGGCACCAGCGGGCCAAAGGTCTCTTCCTGGGTGCACAGCATGTTCCGATTGATGCCACTGACGACGGTCGGCGGATAGAACAGGTCGTTGCCGCTGAGAGCTGAAGGCTCTTTGCCGGCGACCAGTTTGCCGCCCTTCTCCAGCGCGTCCTCGACATGCGTGCGCACCTTGTCGAACCCCGCCTTGTTAATCAGCGGCCCGATGTCGACCCCCTCTTTCATACCATCGCCTACGGTCATCTTGTTCACCCGCTCGGCGACCTTTTCGCTGAAGCTCTCGACGATGCTCTCCTGAACGTAGATACGGTTGGCGCAGACACAGGTCTGACCGCTGCCGCGGAACTTGTTGGCGATCAGGTTATCCGCCGCCGACTCCAGATCAGCGTCCTCGAAGACGATGAACGGCGCATTGCCGCCCAATTCCAGGGCCAGCTTCTTCACCCAGCCGGTACTGTTTTCCATCAGCGTGCGGCCAACTTCGGTAGAGCCCGTGAAGCTGAGCATTGGCATGTCCGGGGATTCGCAGAAGACCTTGCCGATCATGCTGGACTTGCCCATCACCAGGCTCACCATACCCGGCGGCATCTTGACCACATCGTGCATTAGGGAAAACAACGCGATCATGGTCAGCGGCGTTTCGCTGGCCGGTTTGATCACGGACGGGCAGCCGCCTGCCAACGAGGCGGATAGCTTCTTGGCGATCATGCCGATGGGGAAGTTCCAGGGCGTGATCAGACCGGCCACGCCGATCGGCCGATAATGCACCGTCCAGGTGCAATTCTTGGGCTCTTCCTCAATAGTGTGGGATTTGAGGTGATCGATCTTCTTGGCGCAATAGTCGAAGAAACCGGCCGCATATTCGACTTCACCCTGTGCTTCCTTAAGCGGCTTGCCGTGCTCCAGGCACAGGATGCGACCAACCTCCTCCTTGTTATCCAGCAGGGCATCGCGGATACCGATAAGCCATTCGCGACGTGTTTCCAGGTCATAGGGCTCGGTCAGTTTGAGCGCCTTCTTGGCTTCGCTGATGGAGCGCTGTACATCGTCTTCGGACATCGACGCGACCTGGGCCAGCACCTCACCGGTCGCCGGGTTGTAGACATCGAACGTGTCTCCGGACGACGTGACCCACTGCCCTCCGATATAACCATCAAAATGCTTCAGTAACGGTGACTGAATCATGTCGGCTCCTTGTGATTGGGCTCACGAGCCCGTGGATATCCATTCCCTCTCTCGGCCGTCAAGCGTGGCAGGCTGAAGAAACGGACGTCCAGTAGGCTCCTGTTTCATTCATCAGAGTTGCCGAACCATAGTGGCCGATGTTCCGGCGATGGACAAGTACACAGGTTACGGCTCCCCGCCAGTAACCAGTCGGCGCTTGAGCCTCGCAGGAAAGGGTGCCTATACTCGCAGGATGGACGTCCCGGATGCACCCGGCTTATTCGCCAACGACTGACGGTTTGACAAGACCTTTCGGAGCCCTGCTATGAAAGCGTTTTTCCACCCTGCACAGGATCTGCACATCCCGAAAACCTACTTTACCCGGGGCCAGATGCGCGAGCCCCAGGAGATTCCGGCACGTACCGGTGAGTTGCTCGAAGGTTTGCGTTCGATGGACTTTTCGGTGCTCGAGCCAGCCGACCAGGGGCCTGGTGCAATCGCCAAGGTGCATGACCTGGGCTATCTGCGTTTCCTGGAGTCCGCCCATCGGGACTGGACCGCGATGGGAGACGACTGGGGCGACGAAGTCATGTCCAACATCTATGTTCGTTCACCCAATCACTTGCAAGGTGTGCTGGCCCAGGCCGCGCGCTATCAAGCCGATGGGAGCTGTCCTATCGGCGAGAACACCTGGCATGCGGCCTACTGGTCGGCGCAGACGGCCCTGGGTGGCGCCGATGCACTCATGGCCGGCGATCGCACCGCCTACGCCGTATGCCGCCCCCCCGGTCATCACGCCCGTCGTGACGCCGCCGGCGGCTTCTGCTACCTCAACAACGCGGCCATCGCCGCCGAATCCCTCAAGCGTCGCTTCGAGCGCATCGTCATCCTGGATACGGATATGCACCACGGCCAGGGTATCCAGGAAATATTCTATGACCGGGACGATGTGCTCTATATCTCGATCCATGGCGATACCACTAACTTCTATCCGGTCGTGAGCGGTTTCGAGAACGAACGCGGCGAAGGTCGCGGTTACGGATACAACATCAACCTGCCCATGCAGCACGGTTCATCCGAAGAGGATTTCTTCACTAAGGTGGACGAAGCAGTGAAGGCCATCCGTCTGTTCCAGCCGGATGCGCTGGTGTTGGCGCTGGGTTTCGACATCTACAAGAATGACCCGCAAGCCAAGGTGTCCGTTTCGTCCGAGGGTTTTTGCACCCTGGGCAAACGCATCGCTGACGTAAACCTGCCTACCCTCGTAGTTCAGGAAGGCGGTTACGATCTGGAAGCGCTATCCCAGAACGTACGTCAGTTCTTCAGCGGGCTGGAAGGTCGCTCGCTCTAGACAGTCAGCGGCACGGGCAGGCGCTGTTGCGCATCGCGCATATGTTTGTTGTTTTCGAATGACGGTCGCGCCTCACCGGCATGAGGCTTGCTTGATCAAACGTGATTTGTCCGTGCCCGGTTTCGGGCACACAAACGGGACAGCGCCATACACTGGTCACTGTCCTGTCACAGACTTGGATTACGCTTTCGTCCTGGGGGCAGCTCCCCCAGCGCATTGAGGTCAGGGAGCCTGCGAAAGTGCTTGGGCTCCTGAGTTTTCCAAAGGAGGATGTGACACGTGCGATCTTCAGCCCATACCCATCCGGCAGAGCAACAGGTTGAATCCGTTCAGGCCGAAATTCTCTCCATCTTCGACCATCTCCAGCGGGATGAAACGCGCGATCGCGAACGCGCCGCTGCCAAGCGCAAACTGGCCGCGCGCCGCGCCATCGAGCAGCATTTCGAGCGTAAGGCTTTGGAGGATTCCATTCGCGATGGCTGGTTAGACGACTAGGTAGTTGCTCGGCGGTTAAGCGGAATGGAATGGCGCCGGAAGGCGCCATCGAAACTGAAGGCACCTTTGGCGCCTCAGAAGCTGAAGCTTCTGCTACATGCTCGAGTTACCCGGAGGATGTAGCCGACGCTTCAGCTTCGGAGCAGTCCGCAGGACTGCCCCATGTGCGAGCATTAAAGGGCGCTGAAACTTCCCGGCGCGATCAGGCGGGGGAGTAGACGAGTATGTTTTCGCGACCCGCCGCCTTGAGATGTCCTGCGTGCATGCGGCTCATGGTGCCCCGGTCGCAATAGAGCAGGTAACGGCAATCCGGCGCCAAGTCCCCGACCCGCTGGTTCAGTTCGTAGAACGGAATATGCAGGATCTCGTTGTTGGTCAGGTGTAGCGGCGCACGCTCCTCTTCGCTGGGGTGACGTACATCGATGATCACATCGCCCACCGCCGGCGTCTGTACCAACTCCACATCCTCCGGCGTGGTGATGGTATCCAGGATCTTCTGGATCGGTGTTTCCACACGGTCTTCGACCGCTTGATCCAGCACCGCCGTGTCCATCTTGGCCTCTTCCTCCTCCACCCGGTGGAGTTTGGCGCGGGTGACCGGCTTCTGGGAAATCACGCCACAATACTCAGGCATATTGCGGGCATAACTCTCGGTGCCAATCTCGCCCGCCAGACGGATAATCTCCACCTTGTCCATGGTGATCAGCGGCCTTAGCACGACCTCGTCACTCGCCCGGTCAACCACATTGAGGTTGGCCAGGGTCTGGCTGGAGACCTGGGCTACCGCATCGCCGGTGACCAGGGCGCGAGCGCTCGTGGTCTCGGCAATGCGCGCAGCTGCCTTAAGCATCATGCGCTTGAGGATCACGCCCATATGGCGATGGTCCACCGCGCGCATGATCTCTGCCACCACACCCTCGAAAGGCACGGAAATGAATTTCACCGAATGCGAAGCGCCGTAGCGGGCCCACAGGTGATGCGCGACCTGTTTGACACCCACTTCATGGGCCGCGCCGCCCAGGTTGAAGAACAGGAAATGAGTGCGGATACCGCGGCGCATGGTGAGGTAGGTGGCAACAGAGGAGTCGTAACCCCCGGAAATCAGCGTTACTGCCGACTCGACGCTGCCCAGCGGGTAACCACCCAGCCCCTCGAAACGACGTTCAACTAAATGGTAGCGGTCATGGATCACCTCGATACGGACCTGCTCGTGCGGTTGCTTGAGGTTGACCCCGGTAGCGCCGGTCTGGGACAAGAGCACGGCACCCACCTTGCGCTCAAGATCCGCCGACGAGAAGCTGTGCTCGCCGGTTCGTCGTCCGCGTACGGCGAAGGTCTTGCCCTCCAGGTGCGGCTTGAACACCGCCAGGGCACGCTCGGCAATATCGTCCAGATCGGTCAGTGGATAGTCGCGTACTTCCAGGAAATTGCTGATGCCGGGAATACACTTGAGCAGGGCAATCAACCTTTCGTTGTCGACATCGTCGGGCACGCGCACGTCGACACGGTCCCAACTGCCCTCGACAACGATGTCACGGTTGACGCGGCGCAGGATCTTGCTGACGTTCTGGCGAAGCTGACGGATTTGCTGACGGCGGACGGGCTTGCTCTTGATAGCCACTTCCGCACTGGGACGGATCAGGAAATTCATGGTAAAGGTGTAATCGGACGCTGACGGGAAAGCACGCATTCTACCGCTTCACAGCCTGACTTAAAAATCCGGCTGAAAAACGCGTTGCAAAAGGACAAGGCCACGGTGCCAACACCCGTCACTGATCAGCAGCCGCTAAAACCGCTACACTGGCTAGTAAATGCGTAAGGTATACGTCAGCGTGTCGAGAGTATGAATCTCGCAACAAACCCAATCCAAAGCAGGAACCAACACTCCATGACGCAGGAAACCGTCAACGCCCTGGTCTCGCCCGAGGGCAGCCTGGAAATTCTCTCCAGTCACGAAGTCAACCGGCTCAAGGACAAGAGCGAAGGCGGCCTTTACAGCCTGTTCCGCCAATGCGCCCTGGCGGTGATGAACATCGGCGCGGACATCGACGACTGTAAGGACCTGCTGGAAATCCACGCCGACTTCGATATTCGACTCGTGCCCCAGCCCCGGGGCCTGAAACTGGAGTTGATCAACGCGCCGGCCCAGGCGTTCGTCGATGGCCAGATGCTGCGAGGTATCCGCGAACACCTGTTTTCAGTCCTGCGCGATATCATCTATGCCCATTCCGTACTGGCGACAACGCCAGGTCTCAGGCGGGACGATCCGGAAACGGTAACCAACCTGATCTTTCACATCCTGCGCAACGCGCGGGTCATGCAGGCTGGCCGGCATCCGGATCTGGTCGTGTGCTGGGGCGGCCATTCCATCAGCCGCGAGGAATATGTCTACAGCAAGGAAGTGGGGCATGAACTGGGCCTGCGCGGCCTGAGCATCTGCACCGGCTGCGGCCCTGGCGCCATGAAAGGACCGATGAAGGGCGCCACCATCGGCCACGCCAAGCAACGGGTCAAGAACGGTCGCTATATCGGCATCACCGAGCCCGGCATCATCGGCGCCGAAGCCCCAAACCCCATCGTCAACGAACTGGTGATCATGCCGGATATCGAGAAGCGCCTGGAGGCTTTCGTTCGCACCGGCCACGGCATCATCGTCTTCCCCGGCGGTGTCGGGACTGCGGAGGAGATACTCTATCTGCTTGGCGTACTGCTACACCCTGAGAACCGCGACCTACCCTTCCCCATCGTGTTTACCGGCCTGCCGGAGAACGCGGAATACTTCGAGATGATCGACCAGTTCATCCGCAACGCCCTGGGGGACGAAGCGACCGCCCGCTACCAGATCATCATCGATGATCCGGTCAAAGTGGCCCAGGCCATGAAACACGGCATGGAAGAAGTGCAAGCGTTCCGCCGCACGAACCAGGATGCCTATTACTTCAACTGGATGCTGAAGATCGACCCGGTGTTCCAGCTGCCGTTCGAGCCGACCCATGCCAGCATGCGCAACCTGGCGCTCCACCGAAACCAGGCACCACACCTGGTGGCCGCCAACCTGCGCAAGGCATTCAGCGGCATCGTCGCGGGTAATGTGAAGGCCCAGGGTATCAAGCAGGTGCAGGAGCACGGCCCCTTCGAAATCGCCGGCGACCCGGTACTGCTGAACCCCCTGGAAGACCTGCTGACCGCATTCGTCCAGCAAAATCGCATGAAGCTGCCAGGCGCCGCCTACAAGCCCAGCTACCGGATCGTCAACGAACCCACCGAGGTGGTGAAGTAGGGTTCACAAGACGCTTGAAGTAGGGCCAGGCCCTACTTGCCCTTGGCCGGCAGACTGGCGTAATAGGCAGCCAGGTTGGCGATGTCCTGATCCGTCAGCGCCGCAGCCTGGCCTTGCATGATGGCAGCCTGGCCGCCCTGACGTTGCCCGCCCTTGTAGGCTTTCATCGCCATGACCAGGTACTGCTCGTTCTGCCCCGCCAGGTTGGGGTACGTTGGAATCTGAGCCACGCCATTCTGGCCGTGACAAGCGGCACAGACCGCAGACTTCTGTTTGCCGGCGTCGACATCGCCCTCGGCGGAAACCGACAGGGGCGTGCTTGCTACAAGTGCCAGTACCAAAGTGCTCAATGCTCTCATGGTGGTCTTCCTCATGGTCTCTCTCGCTTTGTTGTCGGAGGCCAAACTCGTGGGCCATTCCACTATCTTGCTTATACCATAGGGAACATACGTCAAAAATGCGTCCCTGGAACCTCGTCCAGACGTATACCGAAAGTCTTGCGTCGCCTTGCGACGTTTGTCTTATATGGACGGCCATCGGTATCCATGCGAGTCTATTGACCCGTCTGGTTAATCCGCTGATCTACTGAGCGCGTGCCGTCAAAGCGTTCACGCGCCCCGAAAAGCGCACCGCTGGTCGCTTTGCAGCAATGTTCTGGAGCCAAATCAACTTCATGTCCATCCGCACCGAAACCCGGACCTGCCGCGAAGGCAAGGTCGGCCTGATTACCCTCCAATCGCCCCGCAATCTCAACGCCCTGTCCGAGCACATGATCACCGGCATGCAGGCCGCCCTGGACGAATGGGCCCAGGACCCGGATATCTGCCTGATCCTGCTGTGGGGCCGCGGCGATCGCGGATTCTGCGCCGGCGGTGATATTCGCGAGCTGCACCAGGCCATCACCGGGGAAGAAGGCGACCTCAAGGCGATCCATTATTTCTCCGCCGAATACCGCCTCGATTACACCCTCCACACCTATCCCAAGCCGGTCGTGTGTTGGGCGCATGGCGCTACGATGGGCGGCGGCCTGGGGCTGCTCGCCGGCAGCCGCTATCGGCTGGTTACACCATCCATCCAGTTAGCCATGCCGGAGATCAGTATCGGGCTGTTTCCGGACGTGGGCGCAGGCTATTTCCTCAATCGCTTGCCCGAAGGCATCGGCTTGTTCCTGGGGCTGACCGGCGCCCGTCTCAACCAGGCGGACAGCATGCGCATTGGCCTGGCGGACCTGGCGGTCGCCGATGAAAAGCCCGACGGGTTGCTGGACCGGATTATCGATACCCGCTGGACCGGAGAAGTGGCCAGCGACGACAACCGGCTTTACCGTCTTCTGAACCAGTTCGCCCAGGAGCAGGACGTAACGCTGCCGGAGAGCAACCTGGCCGCCCATGAACAGCGCATCCCGTCGCTATGCCGTGGCGAATCCCTGCCGGTGGTGGTGGATCAGTTGCTCAACGAGGTCAACGACGATCCATGGTGGCGAGGCGCGATCGATAACCTCCGCAATGGCTGCCCGACCACCGCATGGCTGGTGTGGGAGCAGATGCGCAAGGCCCGCCAGCTCTCGCTGAAGGAGATCTTCCGTATGGAACTGGTCATGGCCGTGCGCTGCTGTGCCGGACCAGATCTGCGAGAAGGGATCCGGGCGCTGCTGATCGATAGGGATAATGCGCCCAAATGGCAGTTTGCGTCGGTAGAAGAAGTTGGCGAATCCCACGTGGAAATGCACTTCATACCGCCGTGGATGCCGGCGGACGATCCGTTGGCAGACCTCTAATCTAGGTTTATCGACTTCAACGAGCAAACCGAATTTGAGGACTCTGAGCGGTAGGGCAGCCCTGCGGACTGCTCCGGACCTGATGAGGGTGTCGCAAAAGTTTGCGGATTTAAGCCTCTCCCCTCGCGGTAGAGAGGTTTGGAGATAGGGGGACGAGGCGAGAGCCTCGCTCGAAGTCGGCTCGGCGACGATGAGCGCCTAACGGCGCTACCCCCTCTCCCCGGCCTTCTCCCGCGAGGGGAGAGGGAGTTTATGTGTGCAAACCGGCAACCTCAAACCGGGAGCATGGGTTACACAAGTTACTGTATGGGCCAGGAGGACGCCCATGCCCTGGATCGGCGGCCTCATCGACCTGCCCCCGCCTGCACCAACAACATCTCAATATCCCGATGCCGCTTCTCACGGGCGATCGAAAGGGCCGTGGTACCATCCTGCGCCCGGAAATTCGTATCGGCACCGGCGGCAATCAATACCTCGGCCATCAGCAGATCGCCGTTGCGCACCACCCGCATCAAGAGGGATTCGCCCCCCGGCGCGATGTTGACGTTACCGCCAGCGGCCAGCAGCGTCTTGACCACCGAAAGGTTGCCCGCCTCCGCCGCGGCCGATACCGGCGTTTCGCCCCCGGCACCACTGATATTCACTCGAGCCCCGGCAGAGAGCAGGAGCTTGACCAGCCGTTGACTGCCTTCGGCAGAAGCAGCAATCAGCGGTGTACGGCCATCCGGAGCCGCCAGGTTGGGGTCGGCGCCTTCGCTGAGAAGATACCAGGCCACGCGGTCATGGCCCCGGGCCGCAGCAACCACCAGGGGCGTGCCCTGCCCGGCTACCGTATTGATCGGTGCGTCGGCCTCCACCAGCGCCTGTACTTGGTCCATATTGCCCGCCGCAGCCGCATCCAAGAGGGGAGTGGATTGCGCCTGGCTACGCACGGTATCGATGTTGGCACTTTTCGGCGGACTGACGCAGGCGGAGAGGACTGAGAAAACAAGTAGGCAGGTAGCGGCACGCAGGAGCATGAAGTGGGTTCCGAATGGCGTGAAGTCAGTGAACGCTCATTCTGCCCAAAGGTCACGCCAGGATTAAATCGAGTGGATCACAGATGACGCCGCTATTCGCTCAAACGCCGAAGATGTCGACTGTTTCAAGAATTTTCCGGGTCAGGCGTCGCAAGCGGGTTTCACCATCCCGTCGTCCGACACACAGCCCCGCGGATTGCAGCGCTGCCCAACTCCATCCCTGCAGTACCGCGCGACACCAGAGCTGACCATCAGGCACGGCATTGATCAGGCGGGCCACGCCCGCCATTCGACTCAGCCTCTGCAATGGCAGCCGAGAAAGCTCGAACAGCCGATGGCTGTCTGCAAAAGCCGCGAGCTCCGTATGATCCATCGGTGCAAGGGGCTCCGGGCGCAACCAATCTTCAGTCAGACCCAGAGCCAGGTCAGGATCGAGGTCCGGGAAATTGGCGGCAAGCAGCAGCGGCCAGTGTTCAGCAAACCGCTGCTTGAGGACATGCACTACCCGGCTACCCGCCTCGGAACAGCCAACAGCCATCTGCAGCGTGTGCTCGCCACTGCTGGCTGATTGATGAAGCCCCAGCCTGAGCGGCTTCAAACCGGCGTTACGCCAAAAGGAGAGCAGCCCGGGCGTGGCACCGAAGCTGGTACCGAACAGATCGCAGCCGGCCTCGACCGCCCACACACGGCCCGCCTCCAGGAGCTCGCGACCCACCCGACGCCGGCGCAGGTCCGGATGCACCGCAATACGCACCACCCGCGCAATAGACAGACTCGCTGCTTCCGCCATTCCGCCATGGCTGGCCAAGCCCTGGGCGAGGAGGTGGCCGCGGATGCGACGCTCGCCACGCATCACCTGCTCCGCCAACGGTGCTGGCAGACCGCCTTCATGACTGATCCAGAGCACGCCGACAACAGCCCCGCCCGACCGCGCCAGCCAGGTTTCCGCATTTGGGTCGTCCAGCCACTGGCGCAAGTCCCCCGGCGTAGTGCGATAGTGAGCATCGGTCAGCAGACCGAAGGCTTCCGATAGCTCCGCTTCACTGGCTTCGGCAGGTTGCCAGTGTTCAAGACGGACGTCTGCGCTGGCGTCGATGTCCGAAGTACTTTCCGCATCCAGCAGGAACAGGCGATTGGTCAGCTGTTCCAACGGATCGCCCTCGCTCCAGCGGATAGGCTGCCGCAGGTGCAACCCCTGCCAACGTGGCGTAACTCGATCGAGCACTTCCCGGAAGCGCACGTCAAAGCCGCGACCGCTCCCCTCATAACCGTGGACGGTGGTTGAAAACACCACCCGCGGCCAGCCGGTCAGGATCGACTCCAGCATGGGCGACGGCAGCCCCGCCGCCTCGTCCACCAACACCAGACCCGCTTCCGGTTTTTCCCGGAGCAGCACATCTGGAGGAACAAATTTCAGGGAATGGTCGTTATCAGCGAGCGTCATCCCCGATCGAACGGCCTCGGGCCATACGGCCTGCGCCGCGGTGAATACCTGTTCGACAGCATCTGCGGAAGGCGCGGTAACCACAATGCGCTCACGTTTATCCTGCAGTAGTTGAGCCGCTGCCCGCCCCAAAGCCGTAGACTTGCCGCGGCCCCGGTCGGCGCGCAGGATCAGTGGGCGACGGCGCCGACCCAGTCCGGTGCGGCAGATGGCATCGATGGCCGCCAGCTGATCCTCGGTATCACCCGGCGTGAACGCCGGCGCGGAAGCCGACAACTTCAGGGTTCCAGCCCGCAGCCCGTCCGATCCCAGTCGCACGACCTGGGGATCATTCTGGAGGATGCCGGCCAGCCGCCGGGCAAAGGCGTGCCCGGGGATATCGACCAGACCGGTCCGCCGGTAATCCGGATCGCGATAATCCGGCCATTCGTCCAGCGGCGGCATCAACCAGACAAAAAGCCCGCCCGCACCCAGTGTTCCAAGCAGTGCGGCGATGCCGTCCGGCGGATTACCCCGCCAGCCGTCCCACACCACAACATCCAGTTCGCGGCCCAGCCATTCCGGCGCCCGCTGAGGTTTTACGGATGGGCTTAGGTCCGGCTCCCCCACCCAGAGCCGACGAGCATCCGGGCGAGAGGCAAAGATTTCGGAGGCATAGCGACGGCCCTGATCGGCCGCCGCCTCAACGAGCACCAGCCGACGCTCGCCGGCACGATGCAGCTCCTGTTGCCAGCGTTTCAGGGCCTCAGGCGTGGGCCAGGATGTTGGGAAAGAGGTTTCCGCCATCTAGCTCAGATCGGCGTTGCGGCTTTTCAGGTCATCAAGATTGCAGTGCAGCAGGGCCGCCTGATGGGTCGCCCGCAAGCGCACGCGGGGCGCCTTGCCGGCATCGAAGGCCTCCTGCCAGCGACTGGCGCACAGGCACCAGGCATCGCCGTCACGCAGGCCTTCGAAGCCAAACTCCGGCCGCGGTGTGGACAGGTCATTGCCCTTTGCCTTCGAGAATTCCAGGAACTCGTCGGTAACCACGGCACAGACAGCATGGACGCCGTAGTCATCGGGCCCAACATTGCAACAGCCGTCGCGATAGAAGCCGGTTTTGGGATCGAGGCCACAGGTTTCGAGCGTTTCGCCGAGTACGTTCAGGGATTCGGGTTTCTCTTGTGCCACAAGGCATCTCCGGATCATGAAATGAAGGCATCCATTATGGATGACACCCGGCGACCGTGCCAGAATAGCGCCCATGCCGACAGCCCTCCCCCCGCACCTGACCGACGAACAGCACGCCATCATCACCGCCGGCTACGAGCATGCGCTGATCACCGCCGTTGCGGGCAGTGGCAAGACTACCACCCTGGCCTGGCGCATTCGCTACCTGCTGGAACAGGGGCACGATCCCAACCGCATGCTGGTGCTGATGTTCAACCGCAGCGCCCGGGACGATTTCCAAAAGAAACTGCAAACGGTGGCGCGCGACACCGGCCTCGGGCTACCGGAAACCCGCACCTACCACGCCATGGGTTTTCGCCTCTACAAACGCTTCGTGCGCGAGGGCTACCTGCCGGATTTCGTCGACGACATCCTCAGCGACCAGGAAATCAACTTCCAGGTCTGGCTGCTGACCCGTCAGCTCGCGCCGGAGTCCCTGCAGGACGAAATCAAGCGCAGCAAGAAGGACTACGTCGAAACCGCATCCCACTTCATCGACATGGTGAAGACCACCCTCTCCCCGGTGGACATCGTCTGGGAGCAGATGGGCTACGGTGCCAAGCACCGCTACCTCATCGACCTGTTCCACGGCTTCGAGCAATGGCGCAAGCGCAACGCCCGCATCAGCTATGCCGACATGCTCTATGAACCGGTGATGGCCATCCACCAGAACCCTCCGCTGCAACGGCTGGTGGCCAACAAGATGGACCTGGTGATGGTGGACGAATACCAGGACACCAACGAGATCCAGCACCTGCTGCTGCGCTACATCGCCGGCGAACGGGCGCGGGTCACGGTGGTAGGTGATCCGGACCAGACCATCTATGAATTCCGCGGTGCCCAGCCGGAATTCATCCTCAACCGCTTCAGTGAAGAGTTCGAGAGCCCGCTGGAGCAGACCCTGAGCTACACCTTCCGCTACGGCCATCGGGTGGCACTGTTGGCTAACCACCTCATCAGCCACAACACCGGGCGTAAGGATGTCCTCTGCCATTCCCATCCGACCACACCGGCCACGCATGTCGAACTCCATGAGTCCGGGCAGGACAGCGACGTGGTCCTACGGCTGGTGGAGGCCCTCCGCGATAGAGGTGATCCGCTGGAATCGGTCGCCGTGCTGTTCAGGGTCTGGAGTCAGAGCGTGCCGATCGAACTGCGCTTGCTGGCACGGCAGATTCCCTACCGCATCGACAGCAATAAGGGCGCGCTGTTCACCCGCGAAGTAGAAGCCATTACCCACCTGTTACGGGTCTGTGGCGGCCAACTACCGATATTGCCGGAAGAAGCCCGCCTGGACACCGCCCGCAGCCTGCTGCGATTTCCCCACGTGGGGCTCAAGGAAGCGGAACTGCAGAACCTGGCACAGTTTCTGGCCCGCTTCGAACGGGATTGGGGCGCCAGACTACTTGACCTGGATTTCGATGCCATCGGGCCGATGCCGTCGCGCAAGCTCAAGAAACTGGGCCGCTGCCTGCTGGAACTGGACAATTTCCCAGGCTCAGCCAGCGACCTGATCGAGCGCTATGCCGATGACACCGAGCTGTTCGAAGGCATCCGCAGCCTGGCTATGACCCACGAGTCCGCCGACGAGCGAATCGAGACGGTGCGCGGTTTCCAGGCCTATATCGACGGCCTTGACGCGGGTGTCGGCGAAACCCTGGCCCACCTGGATACCCTGCGCCAACAGGCCCGCCAGCCGGGTCGTGGTGGCATACAGCTGTCGACGATGCACCGCACCAAGGGGCTGGAGTGGCCAGTGGTGATCATTCCCGGCCTGCAGGAAAAATACCTGCCCTACACCGCCCGGCAATCCGACGACATCAAGGCGCTGGTCGAGAGTGAGCGTCGGCTGCTCTACGTCGCCCTCACCCGCACGAAACAGGCGCTCCACCTCATCACCCGCCCCGACACCGGTACCCCTCACCTGGACGGTGACCAAGGCCGCAGTCGCTTCCTGCATGAACTGTGTTTTCCGGTCTCCGCTCACTTTGGCGAACAACTGGATGACCAACCGGAGCCCGGCTCCGAACTCTCGCTCAACCATCCGCTGACAACCATCAGTCAACGCTACGCCGACAGGGCCGGCGTTAAACTGATTGCTCCGGAAACCAGCGCTGAACCTGATCAGGGGGGACCGCTTTGGCACCAAAGCCGCCTGGTTCACGCGATCCTCGGTCCCGGTCAGGTCACCGACGAATCGGAGGGGGCTTTCGATGTCCGCTTCGACACCGGCGAAACCCTGACGTTCAGCAAGAAGAGCGCCCATCTTTACTTCCGTCTGCCGGATGCGTCTTAAATCCTCTACTGAGCAGATCGTTGATGAATGAGGCGGCCGAGAGCTCGAACGAAGCGGGTGGGTGCTGTCGCTGAAGCGGGGGACAAGGACGTCCCCGGTAGTCTTGGCTGGCCAGGGACGGCCATCCAAGACGGCGTAAGCGACGGCTCCCACCCGCTTCAGCCCCCGTCCCCAAAAGCCAAGAAAACATTTCAATCCTGCAATAAACCCCCTCAAACCTGTGCAACATGAATCTCATCACTTAAATTGCACGTAATGGGTTGCTTAGAGAGGGCCTGAAAACCACTTAATCCTTCCGACATCTCAAGTGTTATCGGATACCTCTTTAGCCGGTTGGGCTCTGCAGTACGGCTTCTTCCCTTACATAACCGAACAACAAGAACCGAAAGCAGAAAAACCGACATGAAACGAACAGGAGGTTCACATGACCCTACCCCGCTCACTGGCTGTCGCCACGCTTGCAGCAGCCATAGCAACGCCAGCCCTGGCGGACGAACAAAAGGTATACGTCAATCCTTTCATGGGATTCCAGTGGTTCGATGAAGATTGTGATCTCAGTGAAACCGCCACTTTTGGCGTGGGCCTGGAGTACCGGTTCCTGCCCCGCTGGGCGGTGGAGGGCGTTTTCTCCCGGGGCGATGCTGATCGCCAACACTTACCCGGCGACAGCGACTTCGAGGACTACCGCCTGGATGGCCTCTACTACTTCGCCGACCCGGACGAAGACTGGAACCCATACGTCGCCACCGGTGCCGGCCACACGGACTTTGACGAAATCGGCGGTGGCACCGACGGCGAAACCCGGCTGAATTTCGGCGGCGGTATCCGCTACAACGTCAGTGATGTCGTTTCCCTCCGGGGCGACGTGCGCGAGTACTACAGTCTCGACAAAGAGCACTTCGACACCCTGGCGACGGTGGGCATCAGCTTCGCCTTCGGCTTTGGCGGCGGTGAACCCGAGCCCGCCGCGCCACAGGATTCTGACAACGATGGCGTCAACGATGAGCGGGATCAGTGTCCGAACACGTCAGCCGGCGCCCAGGTGGACGCCAATGGCTGCGAACTCGACAGCGATAACGATGGTGTCGCCGACAGCCGCGATGACTGTCCGAACACCCCGTCCGGGGCTGAGGTCAACAGCCGCGGCTGTGAGCTGGACAGCGACAACGACGGCGTGGTGAACAGTAAGGATCAGTGCCCGGGAACCCAGGCCGGTGTCGAAGTCGATGAGCGTGGTTGTGAAGGTGTTACCGAGCGCGTCCAGACGTTCACGCTGGAGGTACAATTCCCGTTCAATAGCGATGACATCGGTGACAAGTACGATAGCGAGCTGCGCCGTGTCGCCGACTTCCTCAAGGAGAATCCTGGAACCACCGTCGAGGTCGCCGGTCACACCGACAGTGTGGGTCCTGCATCGTATAACCAGGAACTATCGCAGCGCCGGGCCCAGTCCGTGGCTGACCGTCTGACGGACATGCTGGGCGTGGATCCTGATCGGGTCAGTGCGATGGGCTATGGGGAAAGCGAGCCGGTCGCTGACAACTCAACCGAAGCCGGACGCGCGGACAACCGCCGAGTCGAGGCTCGCATTCAACTCGAACGCTAAAACGGGGTGGGTCAAGCCAGCCAACAACGCCCGGCTTCGCGCCGGGCGTTCTTTTAGAGGCCTGAGTACGTAAGCGAGGAGGTGGATATGCGCAGTACCGCCTTGATCCTTATCGGTATCTGCATGCTGATTGGCGCAGACCGTTCGGTAAGTTCAGACGTCTTCCGCTGTACCGGAGCCGACGGTGTCAGCTATTCAGATACGCCCTGCGGAGAAACTGCCGAACGCATTAACGTCCCGGATAACCGCATCGGCGGTAGCTTCGATAGTAACCTCCCGGACCTACCGAAACAGCAGGAATCCGAACCCGAGCAATCCCGGACCGCGACACCGCCTGTCGAGAGCAGTGCCTGTCGTTACATTCCCTCCACCGACCTGCGCCGCTACATCATTCGCGAACAGGTGGTCAAAGGCATGACCAGGGAAAACGTCATCAAAGCCTTCGGTCGTCCGCCGGAAACCTACCCCGTCCCCCAGGAAACCTGGGTCTACACCACCGATTACTACGGCATGATGTACGAACTGACCTACGTCTACTTCCGGGACGGCTGCGTGGAAAATGTGGTTTACCGCAAGCCCTGATCAGTCGCTGGCCACGATTGCATCGAGCAGCAGGTTGCGCGGTGTCAGCTTACGATCACAGAAAGTCCCCAGACGAACGTCATAGCCCTGCTCCTCCAGATAGAGCACATAGTCCAGCACCATCCAGACTTCCAATGGGCGCCTGAACAGATGGCGCAGCAGCTCATGACGACGGACTTGCCGCTGGCGTTGCTCGCCGAAAGCGAGCCAACGACTGAAATCCAAATCGGCGGGCAATTCAATCTGCTTCTTGGCCGCCGCCCAGCGACAGAAAGCTTCAAAGCCTTGATGGTTCAATGCCGGCGGATGCGGCGGCACCGGCAGATAATCGTTTACGCCTCGAACCTGGCGCTGCAAGCCATCGAAGCCCAGGCGCCACACCTGGTTCAGCCCGGTTTGCCGACGTACCCGGGCGGGTGCGGTGACCGTCTCCCTCACCGCCAGCCGGATATCCTGACGGGATAGCCCCGCGTTGCTACTCCACTCCTTCGCCTGCAAAGAGAGCGGCCGATAGTCGGTGCTTGCGGTCAGATGAAAGCAACAGGGCGACAGACTGACCCGTGGCCAGCGCCGCTGCGCCGCTCCGACGATTAACCGGCGATGCAGGTCACCGCAGGCATGCAATGCCACACCATGACGCCGAACGGGCCAGATCAAGTCTTTGTCGAGCACATCCTGGGTGTGAAGTCTTACCGGATCACCGTAGTGCTCAGCAAGCGCGTTGCCATCCGCTACCAGCTCGGGGTTCCACTCGTAGCCTTCCAATGCCGACCTGGCGAACGGTGCCAACGTGCGGGCCAGGTGCCCCTTGCCACAGCACCAGTCCAGCACAGGGTATTTCAGTGGCCGGATGGCGGAGGCAAAAGCTCCCGCCTGTTCCCGTTTGCGCCCGGGCATATCCACCGCTCTGGTTTCAGGGAGCGGGTGTGGCTCGCCACCCAACGACGGCAGGTCCACGAGATCATCACGGACAGCCAGGTCAGGTAGCCAGCGCGCCAGTTCATTCACCAGTGCCATCGAGTTCGACTCGAATCGGGCGACAGCCTCGTCGTCGAGTGCCATCAGGAAATCGGCCATTTCGGGGTAGCGTGCGGCCCATGCGGGCTCCGGCGAGGCGAACGGCGCCGGACGCCAGATGTCACCGTGGACCGCGAGCCATTGGTCCAAGGCCTTCCAGCGCAGGAAGCCATCAGTGGGCTGGGTCATGGATTCAGTCGTCTTCAACGTCGCGATTACTCCGACCGGTCCTTCTTTTCCCTGCCACCACTATTTTCGGAGCGGCTGGCGCGGTCGATATGGCCCAGGCTACGATCCGGCGCAATCACATCCCGCACGACCTGTTTCAGCTCGGTAATATCCGGAAAGCGCCCTTGCTCCTTGCGCGACCAGACCCGCCGGCCGTCGGCGTGGACTTCGAAGATACCGCCGGTCCCCGGCCTCAACGTCAGTTCGCCGATTTCGTCCTCGAAGGTGGTCAACAGCTCCTGCGCCATCCAGGCCGAGCGGAGCAGCCAACGGCACTGGGTGCAGTAATGGATTTCGACACGGCTAGCCATGGCGGGCTCCTTGCGGGTAGGGCATTCAGCGGGCAGAGGATTCAGCGCATATTGTCCAGTCTCCGCGGCGCACTGGCCAGGCCTATTGCGCAGCCTGCAGCAGCCCATGGTGGGGTACCTTCTGCAACAGTTCCGCAACAGGCAGCGGCCGGCTGAACAGGAAGCCCTGTCCGACGACGGCGCCCATACCCAGCAGGCAACTCAGTTCCAGTTCGTTTTCGATGCCCTCCACCACCACGACCAGATCCAGCCGTTCGCAAAGGGTAATGATCATTTCAAGAATGACCCGCTTCTCCCCATCAGTATCCACACCGGACACGAGTGAACGGTCGATTTTGAGCTGGTCCAGGGGCAAGCTGCGAATATAGCCCAGCGAGGAATAGCCGGCCCCGAAGTCGTCCAGGGCCACGGCGACACCCCGCTCACGCAATTCCGTCATGAGATTGACCGCCACCCGGGAATCGGCCATGACCGCGGTTTCGGTCAACTCGATCTTCAGGCGCTGCGGCGGTACGTTGGCCTGTTCCAGGCGCTGCAACAGGTCCACGGCCAACTTGGGATCATGCAGTTGAACCGGCGACAGGTTGATGCTCAAGGTGAAGTCAGGCCCGAAACGCTCCACCAGGCCCGGATCGTGGAACAGGGGTATCGTGAGCTCGAGAATGCGTGTGCTGAGTTCGCGGATCAGGCCGGTCTCCTCAGCCACCGGAATAAACAGGGCCGGGGATATCAGCCCCTGTTGGGGGTGACGTATCCTGGCGAGCACCTCGAAACCCGTCACGCAACCTTGGTGCAAGTCCACCAGCGGTTGCAGGAAGGGCTCAACCCAACCCTCGCGCAAGGCGCTGCGCAATAGCTGCTCGGTCTCCAGGCGGCTCAGGTTTTCTTCCCGCATCTCCCGCTGGTAGACAAGATAACTGCCACTGCCGCGCTGGCGTGCCTTGCGGATCAGCATTCGGGCCGCCTGAAGCACGGCCTCGGCGGAACCCAGGCCAGTCTCGTTAACCGGAATGGCACCCACTACCGCCGAGATCCAGAGGCTACGGCCGTCGATCTCGAACATCCTGTCGAACTGACTCTGGATTTCCCGTGCGCGGGCGTGAATCGCTTTGGGATCGTGGGCGTCGATCAGGATCGCGAGTGTGGTATCCGCCAGACTGGCCATCAGCTCCCCGGGATGAATGCAGGCTTCCACCCGCTCACGGAGTTGCTGTGACAACAATGACGTCTCGTGAGTGCTCAGGGTCTCGCCGATCATGGTTACATTCGGCATGGAAACAACGACCAGATTGATCGGCTCCACCGGCGCCCCTTCCAGCCGTTCACTGAGGACCAGTTCGAGGTAGCGCGCGTTGGGCAACCCGGTCACCGGGTTCACGAAACGTTGGTGAGTGACATCCGCCTGGGTGCCGGAGACCAGACGCACATGGCCCGTCTCCGGATCATGATCGCAGATCCCCCGTGCGACGACCCAGCGATAGCCTCCCGCGCCATCGGATACCCGGCACTCCGCCCGGAAGCGATCGATCTTTCCCTCGAGGTGGTCTTCCAGTTGGCGCCGGAAACCCTCCCGATCCGGCGGAAACAGCATCGTCAGCCAGTCATCCAGCCGCAATGTCCTTTCCAGCGCCGAACGTCCAATCATATCAAGCCAGCGTTGGGACACCTGGAGTCGATCTGACGCAGGATCCCATTCCCAGACGCCGTCATTGGTACCGTCGATCACCAGGTCGAGACGGCGCGTCCGCTCCGCCACCCGCTCTTCCAGCTCGGTCTTGACCTGTTCCAGCTCCTCGATATTTCGCCGCACGGACTCGAGTACTAAGTTCGCGAGCACCGACAGCTTCTGCACATCCATGTCGTCAGATTCGGCATTGACCTGGAAGTCGAAACGGCCGTCGATCGCCTGGCAGAGCTGGTCGGCGATCTCATTGATCTCTCGCCGCAGACGCTTTTCCGAATCAGTCACCGGCGGACTCCGTTCGCAGACGGAAGGTACAGACCGCGTCGTCGCCACCATGCTGACGGACGAGGTCGATCAGGACTCTCTGGATCAAACCGATCATAAAAGCTGGAACCTCCAGGCGCGGAACAACGGGAAAGGCAGCCGCGTCTTTTTGCAGTCTAGAACATGGGCTGGCATACGTCCCATGGCGACCATTGTGGGGGCTCCGGCGCCCAACGAAAACACCTATACCACCATCAGTTACGTCGCCATCGGCTGCGGTGAATGAGCCACTTAAGCCCATAGCTTGCCCGATCCCGGGAAGCTGTATATGCTCGCCCGGTCGGTTTCCTTCGGGAATTAATAGGGAATTCGCCGCAGCTTGGCTGCGAACCGAAACTGCCCCCGCAACTGTAGACGGTGAGCCACGCCCTCCGCGCCACTGGGATGTTATCCCGGGAAGGCCGGGCGAGCGACGACCCGTCAGTCAGGAGACCTGCCGACAATCCCATTCACGACACCGGGCGGGGTGACCCGGGGAAAGGAAGGAAACAGTCCCATCCGTACTGTTCAGCAGACAACCTCCCGAACCCTCTCTCCGTCCGTCGCGATCGCTTATTGTTATGTTATAACATTTTACTTATAGTCGACGCGCGCAGAAGCGATGCAAGGAGGTTGAACCATGTTTTGCAGCTCCAGACACAGTGATAAACATCACTCCCGGGCCCGGTTATTCAAACGGGAGTCCGTGGGAAATACCCCCACGACGGCTCCCATACGCTTGCTGGCATTTGCGCTAGCTGCACTTCCCGCCTTACTCGTAGCAGCAGAGACGACAGACTACCCGCTGACGATTAGGAACTGCGGGCTAGACGTCAGCTTCGATGCCGCCCCGGACAACACCGTGACGATAGGCCAGTCCGCTACCGAGATCATCTATTCCCTCGGCGTAGGCGAGACCGTCTCCGGTACTTCCGTATGGTTCAACCCGACATTGCCCGAATTCAAGGCGCTCAATGCCGGCATCGAGCGGATCGCCGACAACGACCCGAGCTTCGAAGCGGTGGTTAACAAGAAGCCCGACCTTGTGGCCGTGCAGTATGAATGGCATGTGGGCGCCACTGGTAGCGTCGCGACCCGTGGCCAGTTCCACGAGCTGGGTATTCCCACCTACATCATGCCGGCGGACTGCGACACGAAGGACAATTCCACGGGCGGCGACGGCACCCGCGTCACCGCGTTCTCTACAGACTCTATCTATAAGGGAATCACCGAGCTGGCCGCCATCTATGATGTAAAGAATGCCGGGGCAGACCTGGTCGACAGCCTCAAGGCGCGTGAAGCAGATGCTGTCGAGCGTGCCGAGAGTCTCGACCTTCCGGACGACCTGTCAGCGGTGTTCTGGTTCTCATCCGCCGATCTGGAAATCGATCCCTATGTGGCCGGCCGCCTGGGCGCACCAGGCTACATGATGGACAAGCTGGGCATCGAGAACGTGATCGAATCGAACGAGGAATGGCCCACCGTTGGCTGGGAATCCATCGCCAAGGCGGACCCGGACGTGATTGTAGTGGCTCGTATGGACCGCCGCCGCTTCCCAGCGGACGACGTGGAGAAGAAGCTGGCGTTCCTTCGCAAGGATCCAGTGACCAGCCAGATGACCGCGGTACAGGAAGGCCGTATCGTGCAGATGGACGCCCACGCCATGAGCGCCACCATGCGTACTATCTTCGGCCTTGAGGAACTGTCCGAGACCCTTGGCGAGATGTCCTTCGACTGATGCAATCCGCGCTGGTCCTGCAAGCCGTGACAAGCCCCAGGCTACGCTGGCTCTGGTTGACGCCGCTGGTGCTGCTTAGCGCCCTCATCGCGGGGACGGCCATCGGCGAGACGCGGATTCCCGTCGAGACCGTGCTCAAGGTGCTGGCCAACCGGCTCTGGGGTGCGGGGTATCCGGTGGATCGTATCGACGAGGGGATCGTCTGGAGCTACCGGCTCAGTCGGGCCATCGTGGCGGCCTCCTGCGGCGCCGGGCTGGCCCTCGCCGGCGTGGTACTCCAGGCGCTGCTACGTAACCCCCTGGCCGAGCCGTTCCTGATGGGTATTTCCGCCGGCGCTTCCACGGGCGCCGTTGCGGTGACGGTGGCGGGCATCGGCGCCGGGGCGATCACCCTGTCGATGGGCGCCTTCGCCGGCGCGACGCTGGCGTTCGGTCTGGTGGTCATGCTCGCCCACGCCGCTACCGGGGGTGCAGGTGGCGGTCGGGGACTGCAGGCGGCCGGGGCCATCATCCTCTCCGGTATTGCCGGCTCGCAACTGTTCAATGCCCTGACCGCCTTCATCATTGCCAAATCGGCCAATGCCGAGCAGGCACGAGGCATTATGTTCTGGCTGCTCGGGAATCTCTCCGGCGTACGTTGGGAGGATGTCGTACTTGCGGTTCCAGCGGCTGTGGGCGGCCTGCTGGTCTGCCTATGGCACATGCGCGCGCTGGACGCGTTCACCTTTGGCGCCGACAGCGCAGCGTCCCTGGGTATCGCGGTGCGGCCGGTCCGGGGCATCCTGATTGCGACGACGGCACTGGTCACGGCCGTCATGGTGTCGATGGTAGGTGCTATCGGCTTTGTCGGACTGGTGATCCCCCACGCCATGCGCTTTATCGTCGGCAGCCGCCATGCCCGGCTGGTACCCGCCTCGGCCCTGGCGGGCGCGGTGTTCCTGATCGGCTCGGACATCCTCTCGCGTATCCTCGTGCCCGGTCAGGTTCTGCCTATCGGTGTGATCACCTCGTTAATCGGCGCACCGGCCTTCGCGCTGATCCTGATTCGCGGTACGGGGGCACGATGAAACTGGTCGGCGAACATCTGCATTGGAGCGTCCACGGCCGAAAACTCCTGGCGGACGTCAGCCTGGCAATCGAACCGGGGGAAACCTTTGGCCTGATCGGCCCCAACGGATCGGGCAAGACCACCCTGCTGAGGTTGCTGGCCGGATTGCGTAAACCCAGGCAGGGCCGCGTGCTGCTCAATGATCGATCGCTCATCGGTATGCACCAGCGCGAGATTGCCCAGTCCATCGCCCTGGTCGAGCAACAGGCGGAAACCACCGAACGACTGACCGTGCGCCAGGCTGTGGAGTTGGGACGCACCCCCTTCCTGTCCGCGCTACGCCAGTGGTCGGATCGCGATGAATCGATCGTCTCCCAGGCCCTGACCGATGTGGACATGCTCCACTTCGCCGACCGGCTGTGGCATACCCTGTCCGGCGGAGAACGCCAACGGGTGCATATCGCCCGGGCCCTGGCCCAGCAACCGAAAATCCTGCTGCTGGACGAGCCCACCAATCACCTGGATGTCCACCATCAGCTCTCCATCCTGACCCTGGTCCGACAGTTGCCCATGACGGTAGTGATCGCGCTGCACGACCTCAACCAGGCTATGGACTGCGACCGGCTCGCCGCCATGGAAGGCGGGCGCCTGGTAGCGTTGGGAACGCCGTCGGAGGTGCTTACCACCGAACGTCTGCGCCGCACCTTCGGCGTACAGGCCGATATTATCGACGACCCGGTAGACGGCAGCCGAATCATGCGTTTTCGGCATCCGCTCTAGTCCAAAAAAACGCCCGCGATTGCGGGCGTTTTAGAAACCTGAACAAGCCAGGTTCTAGACAGTACGACGGGCGTCATGCTTCGCCTGCAGCAGCGCGAAAAGGTCGCGCACATTAACCCTGCCGTCGCCATCGATGTCGTAACGTTCCACATCGCCGCGACCGAAAAGCAGCGCCAGGGTCAGGCGGGCCAGGTCACGGCCGTCGATACGGCCGTCGCCGTTGATGTCCGGTGAAGCACTGGGAGGAGCCGTGCCCATCTCCAAAGCGATGATCACCGGATCATGATCGGAGGCGCGGTACGCATCCGGCGCGTACAAGCTGGCCTGCTGCTCCGGGGTCTGGTACTCCAGGTTGTAGTCCAGGATCCGCGGTTCGTCGGCATTGATATGCCAGATCGTGGTGTCGATGACCTTGTCCGCCAGCGCGCTATTGGCCAGGGCATGATCGAGATAGCCGGCGTCGCCATAGAACACGTAGGAGTATGCCTGACCGCCGATGAAGCGATCCACCAGGTTGGCGTAGCCCGATGACTTAAGCGCTGAAATCGGGTCTTCCATGGCATAGGCGTTCAGGTCGCCGATAATAAGGACATCCTCTTCGCCGGAACCGGTGGCGTCGTTCGCCAGCCAGGTCGACAGCGCCCGGGCCGCCTGGGTACGGGCGGCGTTCCAGCAACCCTGCCCGTCGCCCTGGTCCGCATTGGCGCCGTCGGCGTCGCCGCAGCCCTTGGACTTGAGGTGGTTGACCACGACGGTCAGGCCATCCTCGCTGTCGAGCAGCCTGAAGGTCTGGGCCAGGGGCTGACGGTTCAGGTCCTGGAAGCTCGGCCCGGTCAACGTGGCCGCCTCGCCTACGGTTTCTACGCGGTCGCTACGGTAGATGATGGCCACGGCAATGGCGTCGCCTCCCAACTGCTCAAGGCCCGGATCGACATAATCCCACTCGTCGCCCAGGGCATCCGCCAACTCGGCTACAGCACTCTCGTCACCGTAACCGTCGTTCTCGATTTCCATCAGGCCAACGATATCCGCATCCAGGGCGCGAATGGCGCTGACCAGCTTGTCGGTCTGGCGCTGCAGTTCACTCGGATCATTGGCGCCCCGTGCTGTGGGGAAGCCGCCGCCCATGCCGTCGCCATTGAAGAAGTTGAGTACGTTGAAAGACGCCACCACCAGATTGCCGCGGGCATCGAGTGCCGGTGCATCGGTACGCTCGTTGACAGCGTTGAAGGACGGTTGCTGTGTCGGCTGCAGGCGCCAGGCGTCGAACCGGTAGTCCAGAACACCCACCACATACTGCACCTCATCGCCGGCGCGAACGGTATTGACCGCACTCAGTTGCGGGGCGGGATATGGCACCACGGCCGGATTTTGCGCGTTGGAGCCGTCGTCGAGAATCAGGCTATCCAAGGCGTTCATTTCCGCCACCAGTTGGGCTTCGGCACCCGGTGCAGCTACGTTGGTGGGGATGAAATGACGGCCGCTGCCCAGGGTCAGACTGCCGTAGCGGCCCAGGTCGTAGTTATCGGTGACCGTGAGCGGCTGTTCGAGGGTAACCAGCATATTTTCCCAGGCTTCCGGTGCGCTTTCATCGGTCCAGGGCAGGCTGATGACGGTAGGCTGTATAGCTGGGCCGGACCCGCAGACGGTCAGCGCACTCACCGACGTCAACTCAGTCAGACCATTGTATTCAACCACGGTACCGGCGACGCGAACCTGGTCACCTACGTTGGCCGCGGCACCCGGCTCGTAGACGAAGAGCGCTTCGGATGTAGCCGCGTTGCCATCCTGATCGCCCGCTTCTTCCTGAATGTAGAACCCACCCAGGCCATCGTCGCCGGCAGCATAAGCGGACACCGTGGCTTCAACCACTACGTTGGAATCGACCATCGGGCTGACGTTGCCGGAGCCCTGTATAGCCGAGATCAGGGTCGCCGGTGCGCCACAGGTCATATCCGGCGCGGTCGGGTCTGGATCCGTGGGATCGCCGTCGTCGTTACCGCCGGCCGCCCCCAGGTCGTCGAAACTGTCCTGGGGGAAGGCGTCGTAATTCGCCGCCGGGTCAAACGCGTTGAACGGGTCGGCATCGGGGCTCGTGCCAGTGCGACGACGCAAGGTCTGGTTCTGGGTCCTGGTATCGTCGTTGCCCCAGTAACTACCCGGGTCGACGCCCACCTGGCCGATGCTATCGACGATAGCGCCGCCATTGAGCAACACGACCGCATCGTCACCGTTGTACATGCCCGCACCGGTCGTCTGATCGGCAACCGCCAGGATCGCAGGGTCGGCCAAGCTGTGGCCATAGACATGATTGGCACCCGGGGCAACGTTGCCCTGCAGGTCCAGGGTCAGGCCCGGTGAGCTGCTGCCGTTGAAATAGACCTGCAGTTCCCAGGCCGTCAGGTCGACGCTCCCGGAACCCGTATTGAGCAGCTCGATCGCCTTGTTGTTGCTGGAGCCTTCGATGTATTCGCTGATAACCAGGTCAGCCTGCGCCTGTCCGGCCAACAGGCCGGCAATGGCGGACGCCAGCGCCAGATGTCGCATTTTCATGATGCCTTCCCTTTGCGTTGTTCTGGATTTTTCGGATTACGAGTGGGTTTTTCAGGGCATCACCGAGTCTGGCGAGGGAATATGACGTCGAAGTGTGGGAAAGATGACCGGTATGTGGCGTTTTTAAGACAGCCTCTCTGATCTGCTCCAAAACGAGTCGCCGACCGCCTAGTCGCCGGATTCCAGCAGCTTGCGATAGGCCTTAAGGGTTGCTTCGTCCTCAGCCGGATAGTCTGGCGCCAGTTTCTGCAGCTGCTCCGCCAACACCGCGGCGATGATGGATCGTGCCACCGGCTTGCGATCGCCGGGGATCATCAGCCAGGGGCCATCGTCGGTGTGCGTGGCGGCGATAGCTTCCTCCGCATAGGCCTGGTATTCGTCGCGCAAACGCCAGCCCTCGACGTCGGACGGGTCGAACTTCCAGCGCTTGCGGGGTTTGTCCAGGCGCTTGAGCAATCGCCGGCGGTGCTCTTCATCGGACGTTCGCAGCCAGCACTTGATGACCGTGGTGCCTTCCCGGCTCAGGTGGGTTTCGAAGGCGCGGATGGCGCTATAGCGGGCCTCCCAGTCGTAGTGGGCCTTCGAATGGACAGGCCACAACCGCTCAGCAATAACGGCCTCATGGTGACTACGATTGAACGCCACCAGCTCACCATAAGCCGGTAACAACGGCACCACGCGCCAGAGGAAGTCGTGCCGTACTTCCGCGCCCTGAGGCCGGCTGAAAGACCAGGCATGAAAGCCAGCCGGGTCCATATAGGTGGCGAGAGTGCGGATCAGACTGTCCTTGCCGCTGGCATCCAGGCCGTGGACCATCAGCAGCACGGCGCGCTTGCGATTGGCCCATAGGCGGCGCTGGTACTCGCCGATCTGCTCCAGGCTGGTCTCGAGATGCGGTAGCGCACTCGTATCCTCCATGTCCGGGGCATAATCCTCGATGCGCGGACGCCCGGGATCGAAAAGCCAGGACTCGTTGAAAGGTGTAGTGATCATGTTCCTCCCGATGATCGCCGCAAATTGACCGTAACTTCACGGATTGGGGTCTGGGTGTTCGGCAATGGTAAACTTCGAGCTACTTCATTCTTTTCCCGATTCAAGACACGAACCATGAGCAAGAAGCGTCGCGAAATCCCGGTATTCGACCAGCCAATTATCGAGACCCACTGCCAC
The DNA here is from genome assembly GCF_036511935.1 of Marinobacter nanhaiticus D15-8W. Classification (NCBI taxonomy): domain Bacteria; kingdom Pseudomonadati; phylum Pseudomonadota; class Gammaproteobacteria; order Pseudomonadales; family Marinobacteraceae; genus Marinobacter; species Marinobacter nanhaiticus. The sequence goes on from NZ_AP028878.1 coordinate 5,093,309, forward strand.
CTGGACTATCTCAAGGATAGACCATTGGAAGAAACGCTCGCAGAGGCCCAGCGCGTGAATATCGAGCGCATCGTCACCATTGCCGTGTCGCCGGACAACCTGGCCACCGTGCGCGATCTTACCGGCCAGGCCGACTTCGTCTACGGCACCCAGGGTGTTCACCCGCACGATGCGGAGGCCTACACCGACGCCGCCGAACAAGAAATCCGCGCCCACGTCGGTGGTGACAAGATGGTGGCCGTTGGCGAAATAGGGCTGGATTATTTCTATGACAATGCCGACCGCAACATCCAGCGGGAGGTGTTCCGCCGCCAGCTGCAGATCGCCTGCGATACCGATCGTCCGGTGGTGATCCACAGCCGCGAGGCGGACGAGGACACTATAGAAATCCTCAGGGAATTCGAAGCTACCCTCAAGCGCCGGGGCGTGATCCACAGCTTCACCTCCGGCCCCGGACTGGCGCGCTACGCCCTGGAACAAGGGTGGTGCCTGGGCTTCAACGGCATCTCCACCTTCAACAAGGCGGAAAACGTGCGGGATATCATCCGCATGACGCCTATCGAGCAACTCTTGCTGGAAACCGATTCCCCGTTCCTGACGCCGGTGCCCTACCGTGGTCGGGAAAACGCGCCATTCTACATCCCGTTCGTTGCCGAGAAGGTCGCCGAGGTCAAGGATCTGCCCCTAGAGCATGTGCTCACCCAGACCTACGCCAATAGTCTGAAACTCTTCTTTGATCACTTGAACGGTGCCCCCGCCTAACCGCTGTGGTCGGTCGTGCGAAGAAACGGATATCTTTTCACACGGTTTTCACATGCGGTTGCTCTGAAATCGTCTAGACTTCGTACAGCAAAGGGACACGTCGACATGACGCTTTTGGCGGGACGATTCGTTATCTGTAACCGGCACCGCGTGCACTATGATCAAGCGCATTCCTATCCGTTCTCTCAAGGTCGGTATGTACGTTACCGACCTGAACAACGACTGGATCCCCCATAACAATGACAAGCGACGGGGGATTGTTCGCACAGACGAAACCATCGAAAAGATCAAACGCCTGGGTGTAACCCAGATCTATATCGATCCCTCGAAGGGCTTGGATAGCATCGACGGAGAACCCGTTCACGAAGTCGACAAACAGAACGAAACGTTATTGCAGCAGGCGGGAGGGCTTGCCCCCCACCTGGCTCCCCATGCGGCGCTCGACGAAGAGATGATCATCGCCAGGCGCATCCATAGCGAAACCCAGAGCCTCGTCGGTAACCTGATGCAGGACGTGAAGCTGGGCAAAGCCATTGACTTGGCGCCGGTACACGAACTGGCAGGCAACATCCAGGAATCCGTGTTCCGCAATCCCAACGCCATGGCCTGCCTGGGACGTATTCGTGAAAAGGACAATTACCTGCTGGAGCACTCAGTCAACCTGAGCGTGTTGATGTCGATCTTTGGTAAGGCCATGACGCACCCGCCGGATGTGCTCCACCAAACGGTGGTCGGTGCCCTGCTGCACGATATCGGCAAGATCCTCACCCCGGACGAAATCCTGCATAAACCCGGCCGTCTGACCCCGGAAGAGTTCGCGGTCATGAAAAAGCACGCGGTCCACTCCCATGACATCCTGGCCAGCACGGAAGGCATTGGCGAGCTGACCCTGCTCACCGCCGCCCAGCACCACGAACGCATGGACGGCAGCGGCTATCCTTGCGGGCTGAAAGGCGAGGACATTTCGGTCTACGGTCGCATGGTGGCTATTGCCGATGTCTACGATGCCATTACCTCCAACCGGGTCTACCACGTGGGCATGACCCCGACCCAGGGACTGAAAAAGCTGCTGGAATGGAGCGGCGACCACCTCGATCCCGAACTGGTGCGCCAGTTTATCCGGTGCATCGGCATTTACCCTGTGGGTTCATTGGTGTTGTTGGAGAGTGGTCGTCTTGGCGTGGTTATCGAGGGCAACGAAGATGACCAGCGCCTGCCGGTCATCCGAATCATGTACCACACCCGATTCCGTATGCCGATCAAGGTGGAGACCCTGGACCTGACCAAGCCCAATGCCCAGGATCGAATCGTGCGTGCCGTCGATCCGGCGACCTACAAGATCGACATCAGGCGCTTCCTGGCCTGAATTCCCTTGCTCAGTGCGAGACAGCCCCGTCATCCCCGATCTGGCTGACGATCCAGTAGGTGATGCCAACGGCAATCACGATCATCGCGATACCCCACAGGTAGGCCGGCTCCACCGTTTCCAGGTCGAGGATGATGACCTTCCGCGAGATGGCCATGAGCGCGGTCGCGATCACAATTTTCACGTGGAAGACATTATCCCTCAGGTAGATGGTGATATTGACGAAGATCTCTATCGCGATCAGTACCGCCATGAAGGCTCCGAAAGTGGCCAGCATGTCCGAAATCGTGAGGATATACCGAGGCGGTGTAACCAGCTTCTGGTAAAGCGTCCAGGCCACGTCCACCACGCCCATCAGGATCACGAAAACCATGAGCAGAGCCAGTACCCGCAATGCACCCCGGATCAGCATGTTCAGCTTGTCCAGGAGAAGCGGGTCGAAGCCCTTGCGCAATCCGCTCTTCTCTGACTCGCTCGGCGTTTTGTCTGATGTGCTCGATTCGGCCATGGCTCGTTTCCTTCCACTAGGGACATAAAAAAAGGGGCCCTCAGGCCCCTTCGCTGGATATCGCTCTGTCAGGCGGCTTGGTGCCTCGGTGCCGGAGACGGACGCGCCTGAATGTAATCGGCATCTACCGGTACGTAGCGCTGGTGTCCTGTCTGTTCGGGCAGTGCATAGACGTGATAGGCCTCGGGCCCGAACGGGTCCAGCGCCGTGTCCACATGCTCATAGGTCTCTGGCACCGGCTCGCCGGAATACACCACTCGGAACTGGCGCTGCCGGACCGGAATATCGACATTCAGCGGTACTTCCACCCAGAGGTACACGGCCTTTTCCGCGAGCAGGTATTCGCACCGCACGACGCGATAACCCTCGCGCAGGTTCAATGCCTTCGGTTCTCCCGATATATCAAGACGATACTTATGAACAGTCTTCATGGTTCAGCCCTCTGACCGTGAGTAACAGCTCTATCATCGGTGCGGATGGATCGGGATAAAACAGATTATTTGAGCATTATCGTTCGGTTTATTCGAAGGTTAACGCCGCGCCGTGATGCGTTGGCGGCAGATGGCTTCCACCGCCGGGTGGGTGCTTTGTCGCGTTCGGGTGATGGCGTAGAGGTGGTCGGTCACTCCCTCCACATGCCCCAGACAGGCCACCTCATACTGCCGGCAGACTTCGTCGGCGATGAGCGTCGGCGCGGCGAATACGCCCTGTCCCTGCCGCCCGAATACCTTGATCAGCGCGCTGTCGTCGATTTCCGCCCGCACCTTGAGACGCACACCCTGCTCACTGAACCAGCGGGTCAGCTGGTGCAGGTAGGGCGCGTCGAGGGCGTTGGCCAGGAATGGCTGGCCATTGAGACTGGCCGGATAGCCCGGCGTCAGACGCTGCGCCAATGCCGGTGCCGCGAACAGGCTGATACCGGACTGGCCCAGCTCGTGAAGATGCCAGCGTGCGCCGGCATCGGTCAGCGGCACACGGTCAGTCAGCAGGACATCCAGCTGCTGACGTGCGAGATCCCTCAGCAGGTCCTCGATACGCGCCGTGCGACATGTAAGCTGCACGTCCCGATCCAACGTCAGGGCGGGTTCAATCAGATGGTAGGCAATCAGCTTGTGGATAGAGGCAGAGACGCCAACCACCAGCTTCAATGGCCGGTCCTCAGGGGCACTTTGGACCACCTGGCACAATTCATCGGCAACCGAAAACATCTCATCGGCGTAGCCCAGAACCGTGCGCCCGAGATCAGTCAGGAACAGGCGCCGGCTTTCCCGTCGAAATAACAGACCACCGACCGCCTGTTCCAGGCTGGCAAGTTGGCCGCTAAGCGTCTGGGGCGCCAGATCGAGGCGTTCGCTGGCCTGAGCCAGCGACCCCTCGTGGGCGATGACCCAAAAATAGTAGAGGTGACGGAAATTCAGGGTATCGAGCATCCTGGAATCCTGTGGCAGGCGTCGGCATCATCCTAGAGGGATTTACGCCGACGCTCCAGCCATGGACCGTTGGACCCGAGCAGCTCAGCTATCGTCCAGATGCTTACCCAGCATGGCGTGATACAGTTCCCGGTCACCGATGGCGCCGATAATCGCACCGTTTTCCTCCACTAACAGGCTGTGGCCGGTGAAGTAGCGGATCTCCACTGCATCACGCAGGGGCGTGGACGGAGCGATACAGGTGGGCCGCTTTGCCAGACTGTCGATGGCCTGCCCTTCCTGCCAGTGTTGGGTCTGGTAGGTCTGGCCCTGACTGGTAACGACCGCTTTCTCGGCGCTTTCCGGTGTATGCAGCCAGGTATCGTAGCGCTTGTTGAGGCAGCGGTTGCCCTCGGCGTCTTCCGGCACCTGGTCGATCGGCAGCATCAGCGAGCGCGCCGCCAGTACGTTCAAAGGATTGGTACTGGCCACGAAGCTCTTGACGTAATCGTTCTCCGGCTTGAGCACGATAGATTCCGGCTTGCCGTGCTGGACAATCTGGCCGTCCTTCATGATGGCTATGTGAGAGCCCAACTTGAGAGCCTCGTCCAGATCGTGGCTGACGAAGACAATGGTCTTTTGCAGCTCCGCCTGCAGGCTCAGGAGCTCGTCCTGCAACTGGTGGCGGATTAGCGGATCCAGCGCCGAGAACGGTTCGTCCATCAACAGGATTTCAGACTCGGTGGCCAGGGCGCGGGCCAGACCCACGCGCTGGCGCATGCCGCCGGAAAGCTCGTCGGGTCGACACTTGGCCCAATCCTGCAGCCCAACCAGCTCCAGTTGGCGCTGGACCTTCTCCTGCCGCTCGGACTTGCCGAGCCCCTGCAGTTCCAGTCCGAACCCAACGTTCTCTTCGACGGTAAGCCAGGGCATCAGCGCGAAGCTCTGGAACACCATGGACACGCGTCGGGTGCGGATATCCCGCTGCACCTTGTCGCTGGCCTGGGTGAAGTCCACCGACTGGCCGTCATGTTCAATGCGAATGGCGCCGCTGGTGACGTTGTTCAGGCCGTTGATACAGCGCAACAGGCTGGACTTGCCCGACCCGGACAGGCCCATCAGGACGCAGATTTCGCCTTTCTTGATGGACAGGTTGGCACCCTGGACACCGACCACCAAGCCGGTCTTTTCACGGATGGCCTCGCGGTCCAGGCCCTGCTCGATCATCGGCAGAGCTCGCCGGGGTTGCCGACCAAACACCACATTGACGTTTTCCAGCTCAATCATGCGGAAGCCTCCCCGGGATTTTTCTGACGGAAGAAACGGTCCATCCAGATCGCCAGCAGGACGATAGCCAGACCGGCCTCGAAGCCCTTACCGATGTCCACCGTGTTCAGCGCACGTACGACCGGTACGCCCAGGCCATCGGCGCCGACCAATGCGGCGATGACCACCATGGACAGCGACAGCATGATGCACTGGGTAATACCCGCGCCGATGGAGCTCATGGCCGCGGGCAGTTCGATCTTGAACAACAGTTGGCGATCGGTACATCCGAACGCCTTGCCCGCTTCCACCAGTTCGGTGGGCACCTGGGAAATACCCAGGTAGGTCAGGCGCACAGGCGCCGCAATCGCGAAGATCACGGTGGAAATAACGCCCGGCACGACGCCGAGACCAAACAGGGTCAGCGTCGGAATCAGATAGACGAAGGGCGGGATGGTCTGCATTAGGTCCAGGATCGGCTGGATACCCTTGTACAGCCATTGGTGATGCGCCGCATAAATCCCCAGCGGTATCCCGATGACAATACAAAGGACCGTGGCGTAGAGCACCAGCGACAGGGTCGCCATGGTGTCTTCCCAGTATCCCAGGTTCCAGATCAGCAGGAAGCTGATCAACGTGAAAGCAGTGAGTCCCCAGCGACGGTGGCGCAGATGGGCGGCGACAGTGAACAGCGCCACCATCACACCTGGCGGTACCCAGAGCAGGCCGTCGGTGAGACCGTGGATCAGGCCACCGAGGTTTTCCGATATGGCATCGAAGAACCCGCTACCGTTGTCGATGAGAAAATTGACAACCTCTTCCATGAAGTCGCCGAATGGCAATTGATGCTCGGTTATCCAGCTCATGGTGTTGTGTCTTTTCAGGTTCAGAAAGGATTCTGGCGCCGGTCCCGCAGAGACCGGCGCACAGATACGACGGGCTTACTTAAGGCTGGCCTTGACCGCCGGCAGCGCAGGCTCGCCGTCGATCGTGGTCACGCCTTCGAGCCACTTGTCCAGAACGGACGGGTTATTGGCGAGCCATGCGTGGGCCGCGTCGCGGGGCTCCTCGCCGTCATTGAGGATGGCGCCCATAACCTCGTTCTCCATCTGCAGCGAGAATTCGAGGTTCTCCAGCAGTTGACCCACGTTCGGGCACTCGTCCAGGTAGCCTTCACGGACGTTGGTGTGGACGGTGGCGCCACCGAAGTTCGGGCCGAAGAACTCATCGCCACCGGACAGGTATTCCAGGTCGTGGTTGGCGTTCATCGGATGCGGTTCCCACGCCAGGAAAACAATCCACTCGTCACGGCGCACGGCGCGGCCCACCTGGGACAACATGCCGGCTTCGCTGGATTCGACCACGCGGAAATCACTCAGGCCGAAAGCGTCCTGGTCGATCATGTCCTGGATCAGGCGGTTGCCGTCGTTACCCGGCTCGATACCGTAGATGCGGTTATCGAACTTATCGGCGTTCTTGGCAATATCCTCAAAGCTGGTAACACCGGCATCGTAAACATACTGGGGGACGGCCAGCGTATACTTCGCACCGGTGAGATTGGTGCGGACGTCTTCGACTTCGCCGCTTTCCAGGTACGGGCGGATATCGGCTTCCATCGTGGGCATCCAGTTGCCCAGGAAAACGTCGATATCGTCATTCTTCAGGGAGCGGTAGGTGACCGGCACGGACAACACCTTGGCTTCCGGCTGGTAACCCATGCCCTCCAGTACTTCGGAGGTCAGTGCGGTAGTTGCGGTGATATCGGTCCAGCCCACATCGGCAAAACGTACGGGCTTGCATTCCTGGTTTGGAGCAGCCAATACCGCACCGCTTAACATCAAACCACCCGTTATCATCAGACCATTAAGAGCCAAAAAGAACTTCTTCATCGTTTTCTCCTTTCTCCAGCTGGAGGAGCCTGTGAGAAACACCCGGCCTGGGTCAGAAGGAATCATCGACCCGAAAGCCACATCGAGTGTCTGTCAGACGCTCCCCGTTTCTTTTGTGAAAGATCGCTTCGTCTGTAAACGAACGCTCAGCAAAAGCGTTATGGGAAAAACATCATTGTTGTCGTTCAAACGCGCCTGTTTCGACGCTTATCATCTTTACCCTTACAACACCGGCTACCGGCGTAATGCCTGCGGTTACCTCTGGCTGTTCTGCCAATCCGGATGCTCCCAGACATCGACCGGCGTAGGGCTTAGCAGCTCCCGTCCGCGGATATGGTCCGCGCACTTTTCCGCCAGCATGATGGTCGGCCCGTTTAGATTGCCGCTGACCACGCTGGGCATGATCGACGCGTCCACCACGCGCAGGTTCTGCACGCCGTAGACCCGGGCCTGTTCGTCCACCACCGCCATCGGATCGTTGGCGTTGCCCATCTTGCAGGTGCAGGACGGATGGTAGGCGCTGTCCGAGTACTGGCGGACGAAGGCGTCGATAGCCGCGTCGGAGTTCATCTCCTCTCCTGGCCGCAGTTCCTTGCCCCGATACGGATCGAACGCCTTCTGGGCGAAGATCTCACGGGTCAGCTTAACGCTCTCGCGCATTTCCCAGCGGTCCCGCTCGGTGCTGAGCAGGTTGGGTTCGATGATCGGGTGGTCGCCAGGCTTGTCGGATTTCAGTTTCAGGTAGCCGCGACTCGTCGGCCGCATCGGACCAACATGGACCTGGAAGCCGTGGCACTCGGCATCCTTGCGGCCGTGGTCCAATACCTGGGATGGCAGGAAGTGGAACTGGATATCCGGATGACGCACGCCCGCCTCGGTGCGGATAAAACCGCCGGCTTCGAGGTGTGCGGTGCGGCAAGCGCCCCAGTCGTGGTTGAGGAACCACTTCACGCCGGCAATCGTCTTGCCCGGCTGGGTGGTGTACTTGTAGAGCGTGACCGGCTCCTTGCATTCGTGCTGGACGTAGAGTTCCAGGTGATCCTGCAAGTTCTGGCCCACGCCGGGGCGATCGGCCTTGACCTCGATACCGAGCTTCTCCAGATCCGCCGCTGGACCGATACCGGAGAGCATGAGCAGCTGAGGCGAGTTGATGGCACCGCTGCTGACGATGACCTCTTTGCGTGCAGCAACGCGTAGCGTCTTGCCATCCTGCACATATTCCACGCCCGCGGCCAGTAGAGCCGACGGTTGTCCATGAACTTCTGCGGCTCGGTGTGGTAGTACCAGTTGTACTTGTCGTCCATGAGGTTGTACATCAGGGCGGCGGGCATATGGATTTTCCAGGTATCGTCCCGGCGGCCGGCTTCCAATACCAATATCTGATCCTGGCCGTCTTCGGTCAGCCGGTTCGCCAGCACGCAACCGGCCGAGCCGGTGCCTACCACCACATAGTCAAACTCACGATCAAACTTCAAAACAGTCTCTCCTGCTGTTCGAGATCTGGATACGGTGCCGGGCTTCGCGGGTAAGCCGGGCCGGGACGCGCTGTGAATACGTCCCTGTACGCTCCGCTGAGGCCATCCCTGGCCTCAGAGGGCCCCGGCCCGGCTTACCCGCTCGCTATTCAACAGCGTGCTGAACGCGAAATCCGTTAGAACAGTGCCTGTTGATCAATCAGAACGGCGCTTCGATGGGCACCATCCCGACATAGACCGACTTGGTCTGGGTGTAATGCTCGATCGCCTCCCGGCCGTTTTCCCGGCCCAAGCCGGACAGCTTGTAGCCACCCACCGGCATCTCCGCCGGCGACGCGCCCCAGCTGTTGATCCAGCAAATCCCAGCCTCGAGCCGATGGATGACCCGGTGGGCCTTCAACAGGTCACGGGTAAAGACGCCGGCAGCGAGGCCGTATTCGGTATCGTTGGCACGTTTGATCACTTCGTCCTCATCGTCGAACGGCAGTACCGCCATCACCGGGCCGAAGATTTCCTCGCGCACGATTGTCATGTCATCACGACAGTCGGCGAACACCGTGGGCGCGACGAAGTAGCCGTTCTCGACGCCCGCCGGACGCAGACCCACGCCACCCGTCACCAGGCGCGCACCTTCCTGTTCGCCGGTTTCGACGTACTGCATCACTTTGTCGCGGTGGTCGGCGCTGATCAGTGCGCCAAGGTTGGTGTCGGGATTCATGGGATCGCCGGCAACAATGTTGTTCTCGGTACGGTTGACCAATTTCTCGAGGAACTGGTCGTACACACCGCGCTGGACGAACACCCGGGTGCCGTTGGTGCAGACTTCGCCCTGGGTGTAGAAGTTGCCCATCATGGCGCCGGATACCGCCTGGTCGATGTCCGCGTCATCGAAGATCACCATCGGCGACTTGCCGCCCAGCTCCATGGTGACGGACTTGAGGGTCTTCGACGCGTCACCCATGACCGTACGACCCGTCTGGGCCTCGCCGGTGAAGGACACCTTGGCAATGCGCGGATGCCCCGTCAGCATCTGGCCCACACGGTAGTCGCCCTGCACGACGTTGAAGACGCCCGCCGGAACGCCGGCCTCGATAAAGATTTCCGCCAGCTTGAGCGCGCCCAACGGCGTTTCCTCCGACGGCTTGTAGATCATGCTGTTGCCACAGGCCAGGGCGGGCGCGGATTTCCAGCAGGCGATCTGCAGCGGGTAGTTCCAGGCGCCGATACCGGCACAGACACCCAGCGGCTCGCGGCGGGTGTAGAAGAAGTCCGGCCCTACGGGCTGGCTGATGCCCTCGATGCTGGAGGCCTGGCCGGCGAAATACTCCACCGCGTCGGCGCCAGTCACGACATCGACGACGCTGGCTTCCTGCCAGGGCTTACCGGTGTCCAGCACTTCGATTTCCGCCAGCTCGTCATTGCGTTCGCGCAGCAGCAGCGCCGCTTTATTGAGGATGCGGCTGCGCTCCAGTCCGGTCAGCGCGGCCCATTCACGGAAACCGCGTTCGGCGCTTTGCACCGCTGCGGCCATGACCGAGTCGTCCGCCTGCTCCACCTGGTAGATCACAGCGCCGGTGGCCGGATTGACGACATCAAAAGTTTCACCGTCCTGGTTTGACAGGTAGCGACCGTCGATAAAGGATTGATATACGGGAAGAGTCATCGTTGAACTCCATTATTGGCCTGGATCGCCTGATCGATATAGGTCTTACACAACGCGATGGCCTCATCCGGTTCGATGCGCCCTTCGCTCATGGCGGCGCGCAACCAGAAACCGTCGATCAGTGCGGCAATGGTTTGAGCAATCCCCTTTACCCGGTCCGCGGGTATCAGGGCCTTGAGGTAGTACTGCAGGTTGGACAGCAGGCGCCGCTCATTGACTCGCTGCAGGCGCATCAGCTCAGGGCTATGCATGGCCTGGGTCCAGAACGCCAGCCAGGTCTTGGCTGATTGGGGGTCGGTCTGCACGCTGGAGAAGTTGGCATCGACAATGGCCATCAACCGATCACGCGGGGTATCTCGGCGCGCTTCCATACTGCGGAGCACGTCGCCGCCCAGGGTCGCCAACAGGTGGCGCATCGCCGCTTCCAGCAAACCCTGCTTACCGCCGAAATAATGACTCACGATCCCCACGGACATACCGGAGGCCTGGGCAATCTTGCCAATGGTCGCCCCCTGGAAACCATTGTCTTCGATGACCTTCAGCGTGGCGTCAATCAATTGCTGACGCCGGATCGATTCCACATCCACCCTTGCCATACGACCCTCGGGAACAGGCTTTGAATACATATTCAATATATTGAACGATCATTCAATATGATCAGATTAATCATTTGAGGGCTAAATATCAAACCGGCTCAAGACATCGAACGCGCCCTCGACTTCCGGCCAGCACCAGCCAAATTCGCGCAATCGCTTCCAGAACAGTGCATTACCTCAATATAGGCACCGAAAACTTTCTATTAGTGGTCAAATGAAAATATGAAGAAAGAGGCGGGATATGGATGTAGGTCGGGCTAGCAACGCGTAACCCGACATTGAGGTCAAAGTAGCTCTAAGGATCCGGGGATACCCGCAAATTTGTTGGGTTACGCGTTGCTAACCCGACCTACATAATGCGGAGAAAACCGTGCTCAACCCGCGAGGAAGAGCCCCATCAGAACAGGCGAGATAAACGAAAGGACAAAGCCGGACGCGATAGCCACCGGTACACAGGCCAGGCCGCCGCTGCGCCGGATGATCGGTAGAGTGAAATCCATGGCCGTTGCGCCGCCGTAGCCGATGGCCACCGCCGGACGTTGGCCAATCACCAGCGGGATGATTACCAGGGCGATGATCTCGCGCAACACGTCGTTGAGGAAAGCCACACCGCCCCAGGCCGGGCCCAGCGCATCGCCCACGACGATGCCGGATAGGGAATACCAACCAAAGCCAGAGGCCAGCGCCAGTACGTCCATCAGCGGCAGATCGTAAAACGGGGCAATCACCAGGCCAGCCAACAACGACGTGCCGGCCAGGGTCAGCGCAATGCCGAGTCCCTGTCGGTTCATGAGGAGCCGGCGTAGGGAAAGACCGGCATTGCGCAGCTGCAGACCGATCAGGAACAGCAGCAGCATCAACGCAGCGCTAGCCAGATCCTCAATCCAGATTAGCTCCGGCAGCAGCGCGTAACCCAGCAGCGTGCCGGCAATCACCGCGCCGAGGGGTCGCACGGCTCCCAGGAACAGACGGCGATAGCCGAGACTGCCTTCCGGCTGATCGTCGGCGTCCAGCCTCATGGGTTGCCAGCGATGCCACAACCAGAGTCCAAACAGATTGGCCACCAGGAGCGCGCCCACCAGGAGCAGCACCTGCCCCGTCATTCGGCTGAGCTGCTCAGCGAGGCCATCCAGTTGCCCCAGGCTGATGCCCAGCAAACCCAGGATGAGATAGACCATTCCCTCCACACCGTGGTTGATCCAGGTGAGCATTCGACGGTTTTGCAGGTGGATGGCAAAGCCGACGAAAAGCGGCACAAGGATCAAGAGGGCGCTGGCAAGCATGACGGTCCTAGGGGAACAGTGAGCGGTGGAACGGGTGACAGTATGATATGTCGACTGCGCCGGTGGACCGCGACAGTCGCTGAGACTATTACCGTGTAAAAGAGGAGCGGTAGTTTACCAGAGCGGCTCGTGCTGGTCAGGGTCAAAGACGTAGACCCCGGCATTGGCGTCGCGACCGCGGCGAATGGTGCGGGCATGGCGCTGGGCGCTGACGGTCCAAACTGCGTGCACCTTGGGCGCCGGTTCGTAACTCTGCGCCAGCAGGGAGCCTGCGACACCGCGCAAGGCGGCTTCGGCCTGGGAGGCACTTTTGTACGGCCCCTGGCATTTATGGCGTTCCGGCTGGCCGTTGTCCGGTCCACTGAGGGCAACCAGGGCCCAGGCCTCCTCGCCGACCGGTTTCACATGAAGCTCAATGCGCCGCTCGTCGCGCTTCATCACGAGCGCGCGGAGGGGACTTCGACCACTGAAATAATGCAGCTTCATCAATGTTGCACCTGGCGACTACATCTTCGGACGTTACACCTTCAAGCCAAGGGTTGCACCTGCCCAAGTTAGGGAAACCAACTCTCTAGTTACGGGTATTTCGATCCTGCACCAACACCCAGGGCGCAATGACGACGGCCCAGAGATCGGCTTCGGCGTCATACCAGGCCTGCGCCCGCTCGGGCGGAACCTCGCCTACCTGACCATCGGCCATCCATTGCTCGAAGCGAGCCTTATCGTCCGCAGCCAGGGCCTCGCCGACCTCCAGCAGGTCCAGTTTGTCGCTCACGAAGACCACCTGTCCACGGGCGAAAAAGGTCTGCAGGTCGCACCAGGGAACCAAGGCGGTTTCCAGGTTCAACTTGGCGCGCGTGTCATCCGGAGGTACGGCTGCGGACATGGGCTCTCCATTCTCGATTAATTGGAACCGGGTGCCTGCATCTGTTTCTGCTGCTGCGCCTGCATGAATTCCATGATCTTCTGCTGGTTGCGTTGCAGCACTTCGCGGTCGTTTTCAGACACCTTTTCGGCAATGTTACCGAATTGCTGGTTCATCTTCTCCCGGGCCTGCTCGGGAACGTTGGGATTTTTCATCATGGCTTCCTGGGTGGCGGCCATAAACCCCATCATGACGCGGGCCTGCACTTCGAGGAGCTCTTCCACGCTATCGAAGCCGTTATTCTCTGCCACACGCTGCACGTCGGCATAGGCATCGACCTCATCCAGCGCTTCCGACATGCCCTCGGCCATCGCTTCGGGATCAAAATCCTCTGCGCGGGGATCCAGACGCGGCGGCTGTTCCTCGGGCGGCAGTGTCGCCAGTCGCTGGCCAACCTGTTCCATTACCGGCTGCAGTTCGTCCATGGCACCCAGCAGGTTTTCCAGCCGCTCATCGGTCAGAGGCGCATCAGCCTGTGCCAGCACCGCCATCATGGCGAGGCCCAGACCGGCCAGCCAACGACCCATTAATCGTTTCATCTTGCTCTCCTTATCATTCAACTAACCCGGAACGTCCAGCCCGGTCGTGTGGAGTCGCCGACGAGAACCGGCCACTCCGTATTTGCTGGATCCTGCACAGCCGTGCTGTCTCCGGCGTCATCAGCGTGGCATGAATCGCAAGGGTGGACAAGACGAGGCTACAGGAACCGTTAGATTGCTTCAGACATGCTGGCGGTTTCGCCAAGCCAACCGGCGTCTGGCCGGAGGCGCCCACCGGGCCTTGCCAAGAGCCATAACGCTGTGGATGCAGCCTTCAGAGCACGCACAGGCCATTTGGAGTTATTCAGAGGCTCCCTAGTTGAAGACAGCAACACCGTCCTTGCCTGCGGCCTTGCGGCTGTGAAGCGCACGGTCCGCCGATAGCAGCACGGCATCGGCCGACGGGAAGTCGCCCAGCTGCACCAAACCGACACTGAGCGTGACTCGGAAGCTGCCACCATCGCACCGGAACACCAGGTTGGAGAAGTGCCGGCGGACATCGTCTAGCACACTCCAGGCGTCCAGTTCATCGCAGTCGGGCAGGACCACGACAAACTCCTGACCGTTATAGCGCCCTACCCGATCCGTACGACGCAGTCGTCGGGATAACGTGTTGGCGAGCGTACGTATGACCCTATCGCCCTGGGGATGACCATAGGTGGCATTGACCTCCTGTAGGTCATCGAGGTCGACAAGAGCCGCCACGGCGTTGTGGCTTTTGCGGCGGACTCGCGCCAATTCGTCGTTCAGCGCCTGTTTGATCGACTGATGGTTCATCACACCGGTCAGGCTGTCCCGCGAAAGGAGTCGATTCATGCGGCGGGTTCGCGCGCACTGCGCCCGCACGCTATTGACCAGTTGGCGGTCGGACACCGGCTTGGCCACTAATTCGTCGAGGCCGTCCAATGGCGCCGTCAGGCGATTGTCGCGGGTCTGGCTGGAAACCAGTTGAATAATGGGTAGATCCTGCCACTCCCGCTGCTGACGGAGGGTGCGCGTCAGGATCTCGCCGGCGTAGGGTCCGGCATCGGTATCCATGACCACGAGGTCCGGCCGAAATTGCGCCAGCGCAGCGAAACATTCCTCCGGGTCGTTGATCGCCGAGACATGGAAACCCGATGCCCCAAGCACGGCCCGGCAGTGCTCCGCCCCTTCCGGCTCGTCTGCGATCACCAACACGCGCCCGTGCTGGACCTCGTCGACTTCGGCCATCTGCCGTTCGATACGCTCAACCAGTTGCGGGACCTCGATCGGGCGTACAAAAAAACCGCCGGCACGGCTCTTGGCCAATTTGTAGCGCAGTTGGAAGGTATCCACGTCAGACAGGTAGATCACTGGCAGGAAGGCGTTCGTCCGCATGAACGGTGCATCCGCCAGCGCCTGCGAAAAAACAATATCTGCGACGACGGAAACTGGCGTCTCGGTGCCCGCCTGGTTGGCGAACGCTTCCAGACCACTCATATCGGTTACCCAGAGCACTTCATAGCCGTTTCGCTGAAGACCCGCCATCAGGTGCTCCGCGGTTTCAACATCGGGCTCCAGCAAGACCACCCAGGAAGGTTCAACCAGCGGAATGGTCGGCTGGGACCGTTTTTCCTCGCTGACCGGCGCACGGGATTCTTCATCGCTCGGCGATACTTGAGGCTCCTGAAGCTCCTGCATTTCCGTATCCCATATGCCGGGCGCCAGTAATTCGTAATCCGCCAGGTCAACATCTGGCAAGTCCGGGTTTGCGAAGTCATGGCTTACCTGGTCATGGTCCGCCAGGTCATTCGCTGAAAGATCCGCTTCCAACTGGTCAGCCGCCAGATCATAGTCCGACACGTCATACTTCAGGATTTCGGGCTCGGTCTCTGCTGGCTCCGGATTTCCAGGTTCAGGCCTGGTGGGTTCTGATGCTTCCGGTGCTTCCGGTGCTTCCGACTCAAGCATCTCCGAATCGACCGTTCCTGCTTCGCTAAAGTCTGTTTCGAGCGTTTCCGGTTCAGCTCGCTCTCTGGGCGGCGTTTCGGGTTCTTGCTCAGGTTGCTCCGGTTGATCAAGGCGCTCCGGCTCAACAGACTGAGGTCTGCGATAGACCGTTTTGGGCGTGTGATAGGCCTCAAGCACGGAATTGGGTACGCGGGAGAGCAAATCGGTTTCGAGCAGGCCACCCAGCGCCCGAACATGCTCGGCAAAGGTGCTTCCGAGCTGCGCCCGGAATGTTTCGTCGCCGATCTTTCCGGCATCCACGACCGGCTGCAACGCCTGTTCCAGCACCCGGGCCTCCTGCCGCAAGCGGTAAAGTCCCAACGTTCGCGAGTCACCGGCGATATTGTGAAGCGTCTGTAGTACCGACCGGGCACGCTGCAAACCTGCCACACCTACCATCGGCGTTGCCAACAGGTCATCCAGTTCCATCAGCTCGAGCCGTACACGTTCGGCAAAGCTGTCTCTCAATGCCTGGATCTGAAGATG
The DNA here is from genome assembly GCF_036511935.1 of Marinobacter nanhaiticus D15-8W. Classification (NCBI taxonomy): domain Bacteria; kingdom Pseudomonadati; phylum Pseudomonadota; class Gammaproteobacteria; order Pseudomonadales; family Marinobacteraceae; genus Marinobacter; species Marinobacter nanhaiticus. Next base: position 5,109,447 of record NZ_AP028878.1, read on the forward strand.
GACATCGGGAGCGTTCACTTCAATTCACCTCTCTGGGAACGACAAGCCTGGGAGCGAAAATCATGGGGAAGATAGACGGTTTCATGGTACACAAACGCCATCCGCATCGGGACGGCTGATCAATTACAGTACAGCAACAAAAAAAGCCCCATCCCGCCAGTACAGGCAGTATGGGGCTTTCAGGTTCACCGTGGCGATCAGGCCGCCTTGATCATCTCCCGCAGCACATAATGCAGGATACCGCCATTAATGAAGTACTTGGCTTCATTGACCGTATCGATGCGAGAGATCAGCTCGACCGTCTCTTCCTTGCCGTCCGGGTAGGCCACTGTCATGGTGACTTTCTGGCCGGGCTTGGGTTCGCCGGCCATACCGGACAGGCTGATGGTTTCCTCACCCGTCAGCTTCAGCGACTTGCGGTCCACCCCTTCCGGGAACTGCAGGGGCATCACGCCCATACCGATCAGGTTTGAACGGTGGATCCGCTCGAAGGATTCTGCGACCACCGCCTTCACGCCCAACAGCCGCGTACCCTTGGCAGCCCAGTCACGACTGGAGCCGGTACCATACTCTTTGCCCGCAATGACCACCAGCGGTGTGTCGTCTTCCTGGTACTTCATTGCAGCGTCGTAGATTGCCATCTCTTCGCCCGAGGGCACATGGCGGGTATACCCCCCTTCCACACCGTCGAGCATTTCGTTCTTGATCCGCACGTTGGCGAAGGTGCCCCGCATCATGACTTCGTGGTTACCCCGGCGCGAGCCGTAGGAGTTGAAGTCTTTCGGCTCCACGCCATGCTCCTGCAGGTAACGTCCGGCAGGGCTGTCGGCCTTGATGGAACCGGCCGGCGAGATATGGTCCGTGGTCACCGAATCGCCCAGAAGTGCCAGGACGCGGGCGTCCTTGACGTCTTCCACCGGCTCCGGCTCGGTATCCATGCCCTCGAAGAACGGCGGATGCTGGATGTAGGTGGACTTGTCGGACCACTCGTAGACCTTGCTCTCGGGCACCTTGATCGATTGCCAAGTGGCGTCGCCGTCGAAGACGGCGGCGTATTCCTTGCGGAACATATCGGTCTTGACCTTCTCGACCGCCTCGGCGATTTCCGCCTGGCTCGGCCAGATATCCTGCAGGTAGACCGGATTGCCGTCCTTGTCCTTGCCCAAGGGGTCCTTGGTCAGGTCGACGCGGACGTTCCCGGCCAGGGCATAGGCCACAACCAGCGGCGGCGAGGCCAGCCAGTTGGTCTTGACCAGCGGATGCACCCGTCCTTCGAAGTTTCGGTTGCCGGACAGGACCGACGCCACTGTCAGGTCGCCGTTTTCGACGGCTTTTTCGATCGGCTCGGGCAACGGACCTGAGTTACCGATGCAGGTGGTGCAACCGTAACCCACCAGGTTGAAACCCAGCTTGTCCAGATCTTCCTGGAAGCCGCCCGCTTCGAAGTACTCGGTCACCACCTTCGAACCCGGCGCCAGGGAGGTCTTCACCCAGGGTTTGGTCATCAGGCCCTTCTCCAGCGCTTTCCGGGCCAGAAGACCGGCCGCCATCATCACGCTGGGGTTGGACGTATTGGTGCAGGACGTGATGGCTGCGATCACGACGGCGCCCGGATCGAGACGGAATTTCTCCCCATTGAACTCGGTGTGCTGGCTCAAGGCGTGCTCGAAGCTGTCTTCCACATCGCCCGGGTCGACCGGCATCTGTCCGCCCTCGGATTGCATCTTGCCACGCTCGGTATCCGACGCGGGGTCCTTGTCCGAAGTCTGCATCAGCAGTTCGAACGAGGACTTCATGTTCTTGAGGGCCACTCGGTCCTGGGGACGTTTCGGGCCGGCCAGGCTAGCCTCGACGTCGCCCATATCCAGCTCCAGTGTATCCGTGTAGACCGGCTCGTGACCGGGCTCACGCCACAGCCCCTGTGCCTTGGCGTAGGCTTCGACCAATTCGATCTGCTTGTCGTCACGCCCCGTCAGTTGCATGTACTTCAGGGTCTGTTCGTCCACCGGGAAGAAGCCGCAGGTCGCACCGTATTCCGGGGCCATGTTGGCAATGGTGGCCCGATCGGCGACCGGCATATCCTTCAAACCATCGCCGTAGAATTCCACGAACTTGCCCACCACGCCGCGCTCGCGCAGCATCTGGGTCACGGTCAGCACCAGGTCGGTCGCCGTGATGCCTTCACGTAGCTTGCCGGTAATCTTGAAGCCCACCACTTCGGGAATGAGCATGGAGACCGGCTGACCCAGCATCGCGGCTTCCGCCTCGATACCACCAACACCCCAACCCAGGATGCCGAGACCATTGATCATGGTGGTATGGGAATCGGTGCCCACGAGCGTATCGGGGAAGGCGTAGTGCTTGCCGTCCTGCTCCTTGGTCCAGACCGTCTGGCCTAGGTATTCCAGGTTGACCTGGTGGCAGATACCGGTGCCCGGCGGCACTACACGGAAGTTGTCGAACGCCTGCTGGCCCCAACGCAGGAATTCGTAGCGTTCGGCGTTACGCTCCATCTCGATGGCCACGTTGTCCTTGAACGCCGAGGCATCGGCGAAGTGATCGACCATGACCGAGTGGTCGATTACCAGGTCTACCGCGGAAAGGGGATTGATGCGCGCCGGGTCCTTGCCCGCCGCGTTCATGGCGTCACGCATGGCCGCCAGGTCGACCACGGCCGGGACCCCGGTGAAGTCCTGCATCAGTACCCGCGCCGGGCGGTACTGGATCTCGGTATCCGAGTTGCGCTCATCCAGCCACTTGTACATGGCCTTGAGATGATCCTCGGTGACGGTCTCTCCGTCCTCGTTGCGCAGCAGATTTTCGAGCAGCACTTTCAGGGAGAAGGGCAGCCGGGACACATCGCCCAGCGTCTTGCCCGCTTCCGGCAGGCTGTAATAATGGAAGGTGTTGCCGGCCACATCGAGGCTGGCCAGGGTATTCAGACTGTCGTTACTGATACCTTCTTTTGACATGTGACGCCTCCTTTCCTTATCGGTATCGAAATTTAAAAGGGCGTAATCAGGAGCCTTTGGATCTAACTGCAGTATTCAGCATCATCCTGTTTTGTTCGCCAAACACGGCAAAAGGTTCCAGTCCTTACTCTCTCATCATGAGTTCAGATTGCTTCGGACCACCCGCAAGTAGAATTCCATACTTACTATTGCACCAATTGGAGTGACTTCAACCACGGTGCCATGAATGTTCTGAATAACCTGCGTGAATGCTGTCGGCAAACAGTATTCACCATCGCTAGCCCAAAGGCGCATGCCGGGTAGTTCAGCCCATGCGCTGGTGAATGGCACCGTGGTGCATCCGGTTGACCCACATCATGCCGGACCGGATAGGAGCACTACCCCGGTTAGGCGCATTATCCCCAGTCTAGCAGCCTGAACGGCCGGCTCACCCCAACCATGTTAATGCTGACGATCCCCATAGAGTTGGGCATAAAGTCCCTGACGGGCAATCAGTTCGTCGTGGTGCCCTTCTTCGATGATCTGGCCGTCCTCGAAGACATAGGCCCGGTCGGCCTGTTTCACGGCGCTGAGCCGGTGGGCGATGATCAGCGTGGTGCGCTGCTCGAGGAAGGATTCCAGCGCCTGGTGCAGCTGGTATTCGGTTTCCGCATCCAGTGCGGAGGTGGCTTCGTCGAGGATCACCACGGAGGGATCCGACAGCACCATGCGGGCGATGGCGAGTCGTTGGCGCTGACCGCCGGAAAGACGTACTCCCTGGCGGCCTATCAAGGTGTCGAGGCCTTTTTCCATCGCACGGACCGTATGGTCGAGCTGGGCAATCTTCAGCGCGTCCCAAAGACGCTCCTCGCTATGGTCGCGGCCAAGGGTCAGGTTCTGGCGTACCGTATCGTTGAACAGGGCCGGGTGCTGCAGCACGGTGGCAACATGTTCGCGTAGGCTCTCCAGGCCGATGCGCTGCACCGGAACATCGTCGATCAGGATCTCGCCGCTGGTGGGCGTATACATCCCGAGGATCACCTGCACCAGCGTCGACTTGCCGCCACCACTGGCGCCCACGATCGCGACCTTCTCGCCCGGATCCACATGGAAGTTGATGCCGCGCAGGACATCTTCCTCGCCGTAGCGAAAGTGCACATCCTTGAGGGTGAGGCTGACGGTGTGGCGATCCTGAAAGGGATTTTCCAGTGCCGGATAGCGCGGCTCCTCTTTCAGCTGCAATAGCCGGTTGATGCGCCCGAGGGCGGCATTCGCCGCATAGAAGGCGTACTGCATGTTCAGCATTTCCTGTACCGGCGTGAGCATGAACCACAAATAGCCGAAAACGGCGAACATCATGCCGATGCTCAGGTCGCTGAGCAGCACCGCCACCATTGCCGCCGCCCGGAAACTGTCCACACCGAACTGGAACAGGGAGAAGCTGGCGCGATTGGCCGCGTCGCTGCGCCACTCGAACTGCACCGCATGATCACGCACCCCGCGGGCGCGGTTGACCAGATGCTTGAGGTAGTGGCTCTCCCGGTTGGCGGCGCGGAGCTGGTGAATGGCATCGAGCGTCTCGGTCAGGTCGCCCTGGAAGTCCTCGTACGCCTTGTTTTCCTTGCGCTTGAGATCCTTCACCCGCTTACCGATCAGGATCGTGCAGAAAATCACCACTGGGTTCAGCAGCAGAATCAGCAAGCCCAGTTGCCAGTGCACCCACAGCAGGACACCGGCAGTACCAATCACTGTGAGGCTGGCCACCAGGAAGCGGCTGATGGTGGTCCCCAAGAACTGATCGATGGTGTCCAGATCGGTGATGAAGTGGCTGGTCACCGCGCCGGCACCCAAAGTTTCGTATTCGGACATGGCAATCCGTTGCAGCCGCCCAAGCAGACGCTCGCGGATACGGAAGACCACATCTTTGGAAATCACCGAAAACTCACGTGATTGGGCGACGTTGAAGCCCAGCGCCATGAAACGCATCAGGAAGGCGACCACGACCATGACCCCGATATACGCCACGGGCACCTGCCAGGCTTCGGGAAGGACCGAATTCATTACCGGCACCACAGGGCCCGGCTCATCCAGCAGCACCTCATCCACCAGCACCGGCAGCAACAACGGCAAGGGCACGCTCACCAAGGTCGCCAGGATGGCGATGATATTGGCGCGCACCAGCCGGGGCTTGTGCTCCAACGCAAACGCGAGGATCTGCCGCCAGGTGTATTGCTCTGCGGGTTTGTCGGATGTCCTGATGGAATGGAGTTCGGGCTGCTGGGTCAAAAGTCCTCCAGGGCGGTTCGGCATCCGGATGACAAACACCGGTATCTCAAAACGACTCTAGCCTACCGTGGATACGGCAGGCAGGGTTATGCGGGTCAGCCCTTTATTCTAACGCAGTCGCACTCTACAGTGCTTGGCGGTGAGCCTTCGCCGCATGATCTGTGCGTTGTGCGCTGGCCGCCAATCGCCCCATCTGCCATCATTACCGCTCTCATAGACTGATTCTGCGGTTCGTCGTGAAACACCACTGTCATTACCATCCCGGCACTGCCGCCAAGTGGCACTGCACCCATTGCCAATTGCACTACTGCACCACCTGTATGCCCGATGCGGATACACGCAGGCGGCAGGGCGCTTGCCCCCATTGCGGTCAGACGATGCGTTACCTGGGCGCCGCAACGGAGGTCGTGCCTTTCTGGAACCGGATCCCGGCATTCTTCCGCTACCCGTTCCATACCGATCCGCTGATGGTGGTCGGCATCTGCACTTTTGTGCCGTTGCTGCTCAACCCGGACCTCATCGGCCTGGTAGTCAGCCTCCTGCTCGTATTGGCTCTGTTCAAATACACCTACGCGGTCATCAACCACACCGCTGAAGGCCACATGTCGCCGCCACCGTTGGCCACCGCTTTCACGGGGTCCGGGTTCCACATCGTGATCCTGCAATTCCTGGTGTTCGTGCTGATGGGTGGACTGGTCTGGTCCGCCGGTTTGGTCGGTGGAGGTCTGCTGGCGATGGCCGCCCTGGCCTTCGTGATCCTGGTGATGCCGGCCAGCGTAATGATCCTGGCGATGGAGCACCAGGTGGGCGCGGCGGTCAATCCGGCCAACCTGATGTCACTAATCTCTCGCATTGGCTGGCCATACTTCGTGCTCTACGGTCACCTGGTGTTGCTGATGTTCGCCAGCGGCGCCATCCAGGAATTTGCCTTCAACCACTTTTCGCCGATGGTGGCGCAGCCACTATCCGGGTTTATCGGCAGTACCTTCATGCTGATCTTCTTCCACATGATGGGTTACCTGCTGTTCCAGTATCAGGAAGAACTGGGCTTCGCCAGCGACCTGCAGGATCAGGAAGCACCGCCGGCGCCGGACCGCACTCGTCGCCTCGATGCCGATATCGACATGAACCTGAAGGACGGCAACTACGAGCGGGCGCTGACGCTGATCAAGGGTGCGCTGAAGCGTGAGCCGACCAACCCCCAGCGACTCGAGCAGCTTTATCGCCTGCTGCGGGCAATGGACGATCAGAGCGAACTCTACAAGAGTCATCCGCGCCTGCTGCAATGGTTGGCTGACCGGAGAGATGCCGGGGAACTGACGGAGATGCTCCAGTTACTGGAAAAACTCGAACCCGGTTTTCGCCTGGACGATCCGGCCTTGGCCGTCAGCTGCGCACGGACCCTGAATATGCAGGGCGAACACCGCGTCGTGCTGAAGCTGCTACAGGATTTCCATAAACGCTTCCCGGACAGCGAACACCTGGCGCCAGCCTATTTGTTGGTGGCCCAGTCGCTGGCCCAACTTGGACAGTGGGAAAAGGCCATGGCGTTCCTGAATTTCATCAAGAAGCGCTGCGCCCAGCATCCGCTGCACCAGAATATCGACACCTACATCGAGCAGGCGCAGAACCAGCAGCCGTTGCGGGGTCCGGCGGCGAGTTTTTCGGTGCCGGAGTGAGAGGACGCGGAAATTGAGGGCGTGACCCAATTGCAGGTTTTGTCTCTAATGTAGCCGACGCTTTAGAGGGTGTTGCAAAACGTAGCGAGCGAAGGCCAGGCAAGGCGGAAATTCGCGAAAAAGCGCAGTTTACTAGTAGTAAATGAGCATTTTGATCGGACTCGCGCACGAGCGGATTTCCAACGCCGCATGGTCGAGCGCAGTAGTTTTGCAATACCCTCTTTAGCTTCGGAGGGCCCTCCAGGGCCCCGGGTCTATCGGCAGGCCTGTGGACTGCTCGGAAGCTGAAGCATCCGCTACATGCTCCCGCATAACCTCCTACGGCCCAGCCGGCGCATCCATCAACTGCCGATAATGCCGCGCCTTGGGCCCCATTTCCCGCTTCTCGAATTCTTCCGCCAGTAACCGGCAAGCCTCCAGCGTCAGTAACTCGTTACCACAGGCGCGTAGCCGTTCGAACACCTTTTCCGCCACCTTGAGCTCGCCACTGCGTAGGCTGGCAAAGAACACCCGGTTATGATCTTCCGGCGACAGCGGATGATGAGGCTGCCCCTTGCCTTGGTATTCCTGCCAGATTTCCAGCATCCGTTCGGTCTGGTGGCCAGCCATGGTCACCTGCATCAGCTCGCGGGCGCGATTACGGTAGGCTTCGCTGTCCGGCCGCAACTTTGCCAACTGGTAGAGGTGCTCCAGCAGCATCGGCCGGTCCGGGTGACGTTGCCACAAGGCTTCGAATTGCAGCCGGGCCTGTTCGAAATCAAGCTCGCCGATGCGTGACATCGCCTGCGCATAGGCGGACCGAAAACGCTCATCTACCTCGTCGTCTTCCGGCTCGAAGAAGCTCTCCTGCACCTGCAGCCAACTCTTTCCAAGCAACCAGACCATACCGGCACCAGCCGCCAGACCACCGGCGTGAGCCAGATAGGCAACCCCGGTGGCGCCGGCGAAGAAGTGATCGTAGACCTCCTTGACAAGCCAGACGGGTAGCATGACGAGCGCCGGTGCCTTGAAGTAATCGAAGTAGACGCCGAGGAAATAGAAGAATCGGATGCGCTGCATGCCAAAGATGGCCACGTACATGCCCATCAGCCCCGAAATGGAGCCGGATGCGCCCACCAGTGGGAATGGCTCGCCCCAATTGAAGCCGGCCCAGACCAGCCCCGAGAACATGCCGCACAGCAGGTAGGCGATCAGGAAACGGCCGCCACCCAGCGCACGTTCGACGGTAAAGCCCAGCATGAACAGGATGACCATGTTGCCGATCAGGTGGCCCCAGCCGCCGTGCAGGAACTGGTAGGAGACCAGGTCCGAGACTTCCAGGTGCGCCGGCACCAGACCCGCTGCGAAGGCGGAGATGCGGCTGATCAGCTCCTGCTGGATCGGTGTCCGGTGTTGCTGCCAGTACTGGCGCTGTTCCGGAGCCCAGAGCACGTCCTGGTTCTGCTGCAGATAATCGTAGAAGCCGGGATCGGAAATAAGTTGCAACGCCAGCCACAGACGGTCGTCCTGCGCCATCGCTTCGCGCATGGCGTTTAGCGATTCGGCACGATCGGTCTCGCCTTCCAGGTTGATCTGGCGTTGCAGGTAGGTCTCGTAGGCTGGGGCTTCAAGCTGGTCGAGGTCGGCTTCCAGGTAGTTTTCGATCGCCAGGCGGGTCAATCGCTCGTCATCGCCCTGGTAGAACAGGAAGACAAGCAGACAGGCGAGCATCAGACCGAGGGTGGCCCAGGGCGGGCGCCGCCAGTCTACGGAGCGTTCGACGGGGATTATCAGCATACTACGTCCATTATTTCACGGTACTGCCGGGCAAATGCACTCGGGCGCACCAGCGCTGGGCCTGCCAAAGCCCTTTGCCCGATTTCATCACATTTGATCCGATCCGGTCTGCTTTTTACCACAGCGGTGCCAGATTATCGCGTTGAAATAGATCCTGAGCCAGACGCGAACCGCCGCCGCAGCGTTAGCGGCGCTCCCCGGGAAATTTCAACGGCGCAAAGCGCAGGAGATGGATCAATGAAGTTACCACTGTCACACCCCCTTAACAGTCAAGGCATTCAATCGGATGCGGGACGATGGCGGCTGATCGCAGGCGCTGTCGTACTGGGCCTGCTCACCGGCTGCGCATCCAGCGGTGGCACGGATGCTGCAAAAACCGATCTGACCGCCACAGCCCCCGAAAAGACCATGGAAACCCGGCCCAGTGTCGACCATTCGCCAATTGCCGCGAAAGCCACTGACGATAATAGTGAACCCCAAACGGACGATCGCATCGCCAATGCGCCTGAGGATGAAGATATGACTGTGTTAGTCCTGGATAACCCGGAACTGATGGCCCGCGCGGCCCAGGCACAAGCTAACAGCACGCAGGTAGATACTATGAGCGGCAATCCCGGCGACAGTCCACGCAAGCCCCACCGCATGAAGTTCCACTTCGGTTTCGACAAGCACCGTCTAAACGACGAAGATCAGGCCATCCTCAAGCAGCACGCGGAATACCTGCGGGCGCATCCGGAAGTCACGGTACGTATCAATGGTCATACGGACAGTCACGGTACCGACGAGTACAACGCCTTCCTCTCACGCCTGCGCGCCAACACGGCGGCGAAATTGCTGAAGGCTGAAGGTGTCGATGCCAAGCGAATTGAAGTGGTCGGCTGGGGCAACAGCAAGCCGCTGACCAACAAAGAGGACAGCGCCGCCAACCGCCGCCTGGAGCTGGAATACCTGAGCGAGCAGATGGCCAAGGTCCAGTAATCCGCAGCTTTTCCCCTACTGTTACCCCGCCCGCAATTCGGCGTGTCGCAAGGCACGCCGGATTGCACCTGTCGCCCTATACTGCGATTCTCTGTACGGTCCGAATACGCTTCCAGCAAGAACAAAAGCCCAAGGAGATGGACCCTATGCGCCCAGCGAGTTTTCTCACCCTGCTCAGCGCCGTGCTGTTGGCCGGCTGCGCGAGTACCCTGAGTGATCGCGACCTTGAACCCTACGGCGTGTGGGAGGGCACACTACCCTGCGCCGACTGCCCGGGTATCGAGACCCGGCTGGCGCTCTACAAGGATCCTTATACCTACCGCCTGGAGCAGACTTACCTGGCACGGGACAATGAACCCGTAATTCGGGAAGGGGAATGGGTTCTGCTACCGCCCGTAGACAACATGGACCTGGGCAGGATCAGCCTGAAGGGAGAGGGCGAGACGCCCCTGAAACAACTCCAGCGGTTGCCGGGCGGCAACCTGAAAATGCTGGACCAGGACGGCCAGCCGATTCGTTCGACTATCGATTACACCCTGGAGCGCAAGCGGGTTTCAGATTGAAACCCGCGCCACGTTAACCAGCATCAGCAGCGCCATGACCAGGATGGAAAGCCAGGTGAAAAGCACCCCGATCATCCGGCTAAGGGCGTAACCACCACGGCTCTGGATAACCCCCCAGGCGTGTAGCAGACGTCCGATGATGAACAGCATCCCCACCCCATAGATGTGCATGGCGGCGACACCGTTCAATTCGCCGATCGCCATGAGGATCAAGGCAATCGGCGCATATTCCACCAGGTTGGCATGGGCACGGATCGCCACCTGGAAGTCGCGCTGACCGTCATCCCCCAGCGCTGTCTTGTATTTGCGGCGGAACGTGGTGACCCGCCAGGCCAGGAACAGCATCAGGAATGACGTGACGGCAGCAAAGACTGCAGTTACCGGAATGATCATGAATCAAACAGCTCCAGGATTCTCGTAAAGCCGGCGAGGCGTTTGCGCTGCAGATGGAATCAAGCAGCCCCTAGGCCTTTTTCTTTATCACACCCACAACCCACAACAGGACCACGGCGCCCACTGTCGCCGTTACCAGTGCACCGATGGTCCCGTGGGATGACAGCCCCAGCAGACTGAACATAAAACCACCCAACAAAGAACCGACGACACCAATACCGATATTGGCCAGTACGCCAAAGCCTCGCCCTTTCATGATCAGGCCGGCCAGCCATCCCGCTACACCACCAATGATCAGGAACAGAATCAGGTTCATCGCTACACCTCCTTTGCGCTACCAAAAAAGAGCTACCAAAGACGAGCTACCATGCATTGCCGATGGCCGGTCATGGATCCGGCCATCCCGATAGCAATACCGAAGGAATTCCACTGTAAAGTCAAGCACTCGGACGCGTCTTACTGGAGATCCAGGTCAGTCCGCTGGCGGTTCGCTCAACTCGCCGATAGCTTCCCTCATTTGATTGTGGCAGCGCGTCATGAGGTCGGGAATGTCGTCAGGGGTGAGGTTCGCCGTTTCGATAGGTGGCAGCACTCGTAAGCGCACCGGTCGCCTGCGACCCAGGGGCCCGTCGGTCTCGGATTGGTAAGGCGCTGCGCAGACCATGGTGACCGGTACCCCGGCAGCAACCGCGGCGTGGAAGGCTCCCTTCTTGAAGGGCTGCAGGTCCTTGCCATGGCTCCGGGTGCCTTCGGGGAAGATCCACAGGCTCTTGCGCTCCCGGGTCATGGCTGCGGCGGCGGTCTGGATGACGGCGACTGCCCGGGTTGAACGGCTGCGATTGATCAGCACGTTGCCACCCAGCCAGAACACCTGGCCGAAGAAGGGAATCCAGCGCAGGGAGGCCTTGCCGATAGCAACCGTACGAGGTGGTAGCATGTCGGCCATCAGGAACAGATCATCGTTGTGCTGATGGTTGGCGATGATCACGGTGGGGCGATCGGTGGGCATGTATTCGTAGCCCTCCAATGGACGTTCGAGCCCCAGCAGGAAGCGTCCGGTCCGGGCAACCGCCCAGCCGATGATACGGGTGTTCTCGGGATTAAAGGGGCGTGCCAGGCACAGCAACAGGCCCAGAAGACAAATCACGGGCACCGATACCCAGGCCAGTAACGCTCGAATATACCGCATCAAAATCACTCCCATACACCTTCAGCGTACACGCGTACGCCAGGGGCCGTACAGGATATAGATCCGGGCCAGGATTTGGAACCGCCGGGGAGCAAGCGCTGCAGATACCGCCTCAGGACAGGGCGCGTGCCATCTCCTGGCACTGTTGGCAATGTTCCGCCGTGCAGGTCTCATAGTCGTGCAGCACCACGCCGTAGGTATAGCTGACGGCCGCCCCATGCTTGTGAGCATCTGCATCCAGGATATAGGCCCTGGCGGATTGGTCAGCCTGCTCGAAAGACGAAAACGGCCCCAATGTGGTTTTCTCGCGGGTGGTGAAATACCAACGCCGTCCCACTGCAAAATAGCGACTCGAGCGGGGCGGTAGCGGTCGGCTTTCCCCCTGCCGTTTTTGCAAGAACATGACACCTACTCCCATTCATTTTGTTGCGCCAATTTGCGCTCGAATTGAGCATTTGTCAAACAATGCAAACGATACCCCCTGGAGCGGCAATAGATCATTCTTTACACACCCTAAAGCGAAGCGAATTGTCCGGACGGGCCAACCCGCTCCGCGGCAACAAAGCTCTCCGCTTCAACCACATAACGCAGGGGGCCATTGGGGTCGAGGGCATTGAACGGGTAGCAGGTAATCAGTATCAATCGGCTGCCACCGTCCCCCCGGAAATCGAGCCGCTCCTGCCGAGCATCGACGACCCGTTCGCGAATGACCTCATAGGGACGCCAGTCGCCATCGAGGCCCTGGACTTCGAGGCGGTCGCCCGTGCGGATCTCCTGCAGCACGCTGAAGTGGGTGTCGCGATGACCAGCGAGGATCACCGTGCCCGCCTCCCCTGGCAGCGCCGATGCGCTCATGTGTCCCGGCCCGAAGGCCAGGCTTTCGCCATGGGTGCCGGAAAGGATCACCATCGGCTTATCGCCCCCTGGCAAACGCAGGCGCCCAACCGGCCAGGTGTCCGCCCAGGGCCAGGGGCGGGTCTGGGTGTGTTCGGCCTGACTCTGGGCCCAGGCCAGGTTGAGTAACTCCTGGGCCAGTTTCGCCTTCAGGGGAATCCACAGGCCGACCAGGAGCGTGATGGCTGAAGCCAGGGTGAACGTCATCAGCAGCCGCATCATTCGAAGATCCTCCGGCGTGCAAGGAACACACCAATGGCCGGTAATAGCCCCGACAGCCCAACGATAATCAACAGCATGGAAGGCGTCGCCGTTTGGGGGTAACGCAGCATGTCCGGTGTGCTGCCCGCCGGTAGCAACGTAGGGACGGATTCCGGTTTCATCGTCTCTTCATTGGTGCGTACCGGGGTCTGATCGACGGCGACGAAGCTGGTGTAGGGCGTCACCAGGCCATGCTTCAAAGCCAAGGGAGTCACTTCAGCTCTGACCTGTTCTTCGCCGACGCCGTGAATGCGCTGATCGGTGATCTGGTCGATCTTCTGGCGCGCCCAGTAACGATGCAGGCCCTGGCCGGGCGCCGCTGAGTCCAGCGACAGTGTGCGTTGCCAGAGCGAGCCATCAGGCAGATGCCCCTGTATCGTTAGTTCGCCTTGCGGGTCCTGGCCACGGCCGATGAGCAATAGCGGCTCGCCCTGGAACAGGTCTCCGGGCTTTTCCGGGTAGGCTTCAGGCCCTCCCGACCATGAGGCTTCTACATCCGCCAGGACTGGCGCCGCCATCCGATCTAGCAAGGCGCCCAACTGACTGGCCACTTCCGCACTGCTCCCCACCGCCGTGAAGGTGCCCCGACCGAACCGGGCGGCTTCGCGCATGAAATGCATATTGGGCGCCGAACCGATGCCCACGGTAAACAGGCGGGACTGCCCCAGCTGATCGCGGATCTGGCTGAACAGCGCCCGCTCATTGCCCACCGCACCGTCGGTCATGAACAGAACCTGACGCACCTGGGGCGAGACTTCGTCGCCGTGCCGTACCCGCAACGCCCGGTCCAGCGCCGGGGCCATTTCCGTACCACCGTCAGCGCGAAGGTTGGCAGCATACTGACGGGCCGCCCGCAGGTACTCCGGCGTGACCGGGCGAGCGGTATCGAACAGGGTCGAGGTCACACTATTGAACTGGATGATATTGAACTGGTCGCCCGCCTTGAGGGTATCGAGACCCGCCAGCAGGGCTTCACGGGCCTGCCGGATGGATTCACCGGCCATGGAGCCGGAGGTATCCACGACCAGGATCAGTTCCCGCGACAACGCCTGCCCACTGTCGATACCGGGCACCAGCATGGCCAGCAGGAAGTCCTCGCCTTCCCACTGTTCGTGGAAAACTGCGGCCGAGGGTGCCACCTCGCGCTTGGGCAGCCAGCGCACCACCAAGTCACGGTCCATGGTGATACTACCGCCCTTCGGCGTGACCTGGACCTGCCCCCCCTGCCAGACTGGCGCCACCGCGTGCGTGGGGCTGACCACCTGATCGATGGGCAGGCCCGCGTTGAGTGTCAGTTGCACCCGCGCCTGATGGCTGCCGGCCGGCACATCGTTGGGATTGACTGTGTACGGGCTGATCTCATCGGCATCTGGCACTTGGGTCATCGGTACGGCCCAACCCTGGCGCCAGGCCAGCGGCTGTTCGCGGTCGTCGACGGGCAGACCGGGCATGTAGCGAGGAGTCAGGGTGGTCGGCAACCGCATTTCGAATTCGCCATCGCGATAGGTGACGGCCTGCTGGTAGCGGAGCTCCACAGTGACGGTCTCGCCGGGCGGGATATTGGCCACGCGGGTGGTGAACAGGTTGGGCCGCTGTTGCTCGACATGGGCGGCCTGCTTGCCGTCGTTGCGCGCTTTCTCGTAAGTCTGCTTCGCCTGCTCGCGGGTCCTGATCTCGCCGACGACGACGCGTTCGCCGATCCGCAGCTGCAGGGCGTAGACGCTGGCCCGCTCCGGCAACGGGAATACGTAGGTGCCTTCGCGCCAGTCGTCGCTGGCATTGCGGAAAGTCTGCTGCAGACGCGTATCGGCCAGCATACCGCTGACCCGCACACGGTAGTCGGTGTTGAGGGTCAGGGCCGACTCGATCTGGCCACCGGGCGCGACCAGACGAAGCTCACCGGTGCCCGGCTCCTCGCTGGCACGGGCCGCAGCCGACTGGAGCACGAAGAAAAGCCCCACCGCCAGCCAGAGGCTGACGCCCTCCATCCAGCGTACCCAGGCTGAATGCCTTGTCGAATTCGCTTTAATCGAGTGTTCACGGTAGCGTGTCGCAATCAATGTCCGCACAGCACGTCCTCCGTCGCCTTGGCTGGCTATAGCGTTGTTCGAGCCATTGAACCGGTGACGGAAGGCAAAGCCGTGTGCGAAGCTGGCCAATTCGGGGCCGAATCGTGATGAATTGTGGCAATAGGCCCCGGCGCACTTGCGGCAAGTGGCGGGCGTGGTTAAATACCGCAAAGCCGTTAGTCAGGGCACAGGAAGAATAGTAAAAATGAAACGCCACATCGTACTCGTCGAAGATGAACCGGCCATACGCGAGAATTACCGCGACGCCCTCGAGCGGCGTGGTTATCAGGTGTCTGTCTACGCCGACCGCCCCAGCGCGCTGGAGGGCCTCAAAGGTCCTTTACCGGACCTGGCGATTATCGACGTCGGGCTGGGCGATGAGATCGAGGGCGGTTTCGACCTGTGTCAGGCCTTGCGCCAGCGCTCTTCCCTGCTCCCCATCATCTTCCTCACCGCCCGGGACAGTGACGCCGATTCGGTCACCGGTCTGCGGCTGGGTGCCGACGACTACGTCACCAAGGACATGAGCCTGGATCATCTTTTCGCCCGCATCGCTGCGTTACTGCGACGCACCGATGCCTGGGCGCAGAGTAGTCAGCAAGGCGACGAAGTCCTCCGACGGGGCCGTTTGAGCCTGAATGTGGACCGCATGACCGCCGAGTGGAACGAGCGTGCGGTGGAGCTCACCGTAACCGAGTTCTGGATGCTGCACTCGCTGGTGCTCCACCCGGGCCACGTTCGCAACCGTACCCAGCTGATGGATGCCGCCAATACCGTCCTCGACGACAACACCGTCACCTCCCATATCAAGCGCATCCGCCGCAAGTTCCAGCAGCTCGATCCGGATTTCGACGGCGTGCAGACCGCCTATGGTTTCGGCTACCGCTGGAATGCCCATGAGGTGTAAGTGATGAGCTCTCTACGACCATGAGCATGGGATCAACGGGAGTTCCATGCCGCGCCTGACCCTCAAGCGCCAATTGCTGATCGCCTGCCTGTTGATGCTGTTGATTCCCTGGGCGGGCCTCCAGTTCGTGCTGGAGCTGGATCAGGCGCTACGGCAGCAGGCCGCCAGCCAGCTGGAGCGCCAGACAGAACGCCTGGCCGGAATCATCCGGCGCCAGCCCGAGGCCCAACTGCCCCTCCAGCCATTACCAACGCGTATCCTCTATGCCGACGCCCTGAGCCGACCGCTCTACCTGGACGGCTACGGCGACGACTGGCCCACGTGGAGCGAAGAAACCGATTCGGCCTATACCAGCCCCGTAACCGCAACCGAACCGGTGCAGTGGCAGGCGGCCGTCGACCGCCAGAACCTCTACCTGCTGATTCGCGTTCGCCAGCCGCCCGGACGCTATTTCGATCCCGGCCGGCCAGAAGAGCCCCATGCTCACCTGCGTCTCTACCTGACCCTGGATGGCCAGCGCCATACCCGAGAAATTCGCACACCGGCCCCGGGACCGGTAGTAGCCCAAGCCAAGGGCACAAGCGGTAGCAGCGATTTCCGCGTCAACGGCGTGTGGCAGGCGACGGGGCAGGGCTACCAGGTGGAACTTCGCATGCCGCGACCAGCGCTCAATGCGCCCGTCGGTTTCGAGGTTTGGCATCCAGACACCGGTAAGTCGGGCGGTTACAGCGTCTTGGGTGGCATGGGCTACGACGGCAGCAAACACCTCCCCCATCTCATTCACCCGATCAGTGCGCTGGAGGCCGAGCTCCAGCCGCTACTGGCAGCCGGACAGCGGGCATTGGTGCTACACGATAACGGCTGGGTCCTGGCAGACGGCGCCACGCCCATCGCGGCCAGCGAGACCGACTTCGATCAGCTCGGACCCTGGCAGATCGTCGAGCAAATTGCATTGAACGGATTGCGGGCGGTGCTGCGACGCTTCCAGCCCGACCCCACGCCGTTACCGGAAGATGCTTCACGCTATGCGCTGAATACCATTCCCAAGACAGGCCTGGTCCGCCATGGCGATGACGAATCGGCACTGGTCGTGCGCACGACGGTAAAAAGCCGCGGGACGGTCCCGGTCACGCTGGTAATGGAACAGTCGCTGAACGATATCCTGGCCCTCTCGGGGGATACCCTGGGGCGGGTGATCGTTCGCAGTGCATTCTTCGTCGGCCTGCTGGTGCTGATCCTGCTCGGCTACGCCAGTTGGCTGTCATGGCGCATTGCCCGGTTACAGCGAAATGTGGCCGCCAGCTTCGACGGCGATGGTCGGCTGGTGCAGCGCATGCCGGCTAGCACGGCCCAGGACGAACTGGGGGAACTCTCGCGCCAGTTCAGTCATCTGGTGGACAACCTGCAGGGCTATACCGACTACCTGGAGAGTTTCGCCCGCCGCCTGTCCCACGAATTGAAGACGCCTGTCGCCGTCGTGCGCTCGTCCCTGGAAAATCTCAAGCACGATACGCCCGACGTGGCGGAATCGCCCTACATCACCCGCGCATTCCAGGCGACGGATCGCCTGAGCCAGATCCTGCAGGGTATGAGCGAAGCGGCGCGGCTGGAGAAGAGTTTCGATCAGGTGGAGCCAGAAATCTTCGATCTGGCAGATGTTGCCGGTCAGGCTACGGCCGCCTATCAGAGCCTCGATCCGGAGCACGAGATCCACTACGTCGGTCCCAGCGCCGGATGCATGATGTCGGGGTCGCCGGAGTTGATCGTCCAGTTGCTGGATAAGCTCGTCGATAACGCCAGGGACTTTACACCGAAGGGTGAGGCGATCGAGGTGCGGCTTGAGGATCAGGGCGTCTACTGGCGACTCCAGGTCTACAACGCCGGCCCGCCCCTGCCCGAACACCTGGCCAGCGAGATCTTCAATTCGTTCGTGTCCCTGCGCGAAAGGCCACAGGAAGGTCATCTGGGCCAGGGCCTGCAGATCGTGCGCCTGATTACTGCCTATCACCGCGGCCAGGTTCATGCCCGCAATGTCCTGAATCCGGCCGGCGTGATGTTCGACGTCATGCTGCCACGCCAGAGCCCCACCCATAAAAAGTAGCCTGTCGCGGGCATCCACAGGCCCTTTCTGGTATCTTCTCGTTTCACATCAAAAAGCCCACGGATTGGGCAGGAGAACGCAGGATGCGCCTTCAGATGACGCTCATTGTCGCAATGAGCTTCAGTACCGCTGTATCAGCAGATATCTTCCAGTGTCGCCAGGCGAACGGCCAGATGGTGTTCTCGGATCGTGCCTGCGCCGACAATGCCCGCATCGTTACGGTCGATCCGGTCGTCACTGGCGGCCGCCTGGATACCGGGACCGACGTCGAGACCTGGCAGCCTGCATCACGGGAACGCCGCCGGGAACCGAAGGGCTGCGACCAGGGCTATATCCAGTCGACCCAGCTGCGCACCTTCCGGGCACGGCGTCAGGTCCAGGCGGGCATGAGCGCAAAGCAGGTGCGCTACATCCTCGGCGAACCGGATGTCCGGGATGGCCAGTGGTGGGTCTACGAGCATAAAGGTGAAGAGACGGGACGCTACAAGATCGTCGGCGGTTGCCTGGACAAGTGGCGTTAAGAGACCGCTATGTTGACTTTCGTGCCAGGTAAACGGTGTTCGACGACTCGCCATTCTGGAATGGGTTGAAGAAGCGTACGATCCGCGCCTCGACATCGACGAATACTTCTCTCAAGGTCGCCATGAAGTCCTCTGCCGGCGGCTCGTTGGACCAGACCGCGAAGACCCCGCCCGCGTGCAGTTGACGCGCCATCCGAACCAGGCTGTCCATCTGGTAGAAATCGGCGTTGGCGGCATTCAACAGGTCGCTGGGCGAGTGGTCGATATCCAACAGGATCGCGTGGAAGCGCTGTCCGGGCCGATTCGGATCGAATCCCTCCGCGTCGACCGCCCGGTCAAAGAAGCTGGCGTGGATGAAACGGCATCGTTCGTCCCGGTTGAACACCTGCCCCAGCGGCACCTTTTCCTGGCGGTGCCAACCAATAACCGCATCCAGCGCTTCCACGACCAGCAGCTCGTTCACCCGTGGGTCTTTCAATGCCGCCTCGGCCGTGTAGCCAAGGCCGAGGCCACCGACAACGACATCCAGCGCCTCACCAGACAGTTCGTCCAACGCCAGGTCCGCCAGCGCCACTTCGGCCTCGACGAACAGGCTGGACATCAGGAACTCCTCCCCCAGCTTGACCTCGTAGATATCCTGATCGCCCAGAGCCGGGATGCGCCGGCGTCTCAAGGTAATCTCGCCGATGTCGGAAGGCTGGCTGTCGATCTGTTCGAAAAGGAGGCCCATGGTCCCGTCCTGCTGCGTGTGGATTGCATAGCCTATCATTCACGGGTAGAGGAAATCCCCGATACGGTGCTAAACCTATGTTTTCGTCCGACAATAGGACATCCACATAGGCTGCTTAACTTTTCAGGTCGATCCGCCTGACCGGCGAGCGATCCAAGGACAACCAAAAGGACAAGGAGATCCGCCATGTTCGAATGGATAAGCCAACACAGCAGTACGCTCCAGGTGTTTACCAGCCTGGGCACGCTGTTCATCTGGCTGTTTTACGCGCAACTGCTCTACTCTAACTACAAGCGGGATACCCGACCGCGCGTTCTGATCAACAAGGGCGTAGGTGGCGACGATCTCGACTCGCCCTGCCTGATCTGCAACATGAGCAAGGAGCCCATCTTCCTCCAGTGCCTGGTGGTCGAACTGGAAACGTCCGAAGGTGTCTTCTATGCGCCCGCTACCGATTCGGACGAAGGGCTCGACAAGGAAGAGAATCGTTCAAGTCTGGGTGACCGCACCCGCCAGGGGCCCCTTCACGGGGGGAGTTGCATCGAGGTCAAGAATTTCCGCCAGTTGATCAATCGGGCCGCCGCCGCCGGCAACCTGTCCGTTGGCAGTGGTTTGCCCCAGGATCGGGATGTTGAGTTCCTCACCCTGCGACTGACGGTGATTTCAATCTACGGGCCAGAAGACCACCCATTTGGTGCTGCGCGCAGCTTCAGCCTGGACTGGACCAACGAGGACCGCGACGAATTGAAAATCCAGCCCATGTCCCTGGACACCGAACGCCTGACATCGAAGAAGGATAAGGAACAGGTTTCTAAATGGCTGTGGGAATATATTTAGTGTCCCTTGGTCGTAACCCGTTCGTCTTCTTCCTCCGGGTTCCGCCGTCGCTTATCGTGAGCGGATGGAAGTAGGCCAACCGAGGACCACCGTTTGAACCCGTCGTTGCAGAAACTCGACGTCCATCCCCTGCGGGGCGAGCTCTACCATGAACTGCATTCACGTCCGTTCCAGGTGCTGTCCTGCCCGGCACGGGTAACTCATATCGCGCTGCTTACCTCCCCCGAACAGCGGCGCACCCAGTTCCGGCACCTGCAAAAGCTGCATCGCCTGCTCGGCTTCGAGCCGCCAGTGCGAGAGGTCAGTTGCTACGAAAAGGACTTCGGTACCCTCCGCATTCGCCGGGAAATGCACATGGAGTTTGCGTCATACACGTTTATCAACCGGCGGGACGCCGAAGCCGATCCATTTGAGGCAACCGGCATCAGCCACTTACCGGAGGGGTGGCTGGAAGACCTCGCCGGGCAAGTGGTCGCCGCCTTCCACCTGGATCTTAAACAGGTCGAACATGGCCCCGACGAGGACCTGCAGCAGGTACGCCCCTGGTTCGAAGGCCTACGCTTGGTGGGCAGCAGTCCGCAGGAAGGTGCCGCTCGGGTATGGGGTAGCTTTCGTCTGCACAGCGACGGCTTCGGCCGTTTCATGGTCTTCAACCGGCAAATGTCGGACAGTCAGCTCGGCCGCTTGACCCAGCGGCTCGTGGAAATCGAGACCTATCGTCTGATGTCGTTGCTGGCCCTGCCCCTGGCCCGGGAAATTTCGCCCCAGCTCGCCGACATGGACCAGCAACTGGCCGACATTACCCAGGCCCTGGCAGACAACCACGACATCGACGAGCCCCGGATATTGGCCCGGCTCACCGACATCGCCGCCCGCATCGAGGCTTTCCGCGCCCATTCCACCTTCCGCTTTTCCGCCACCCGGGCCTATCACCAACTGGTGCTGACCCGCCTGGAGGAGTTGCGCGAGGATGAGTTGAGCGGTCACCTGACAATCACCGAGTTCATGACCCGCCGGCTGACGCCCGCGGTGAAGACCTGCGAATCCGTTGGCGATCGTCTTGAGGACCTGTCACGGCGAGTGGATCGGGCGTCCGACATGATGCGTACCCGGGTGGAACTGGCCATCCAGAGCCAAAACCAGGAACTGCTGAGTTCCATGGATCGGCGCTCCAAAATCCAGTTGATGATGCAGCATACAGTGGAGGGGTTGTCGGTAGTTGCGATCAGCTACTACCTGATCGCATTGCTCAAAATCGGATTGGATTCTGCCTACGATAGCGGGCTGCATTTCGATAAATCACTGGCGCTGGGCCTCGCTATTCCCGTCGTCCTCCTGGCCGTGTGGCTCAGTATAAGGCGTATCCATCGGCGCTTTATCCGCATGGCGCGGAAGGAAAAATAGGCGACCGCCAACCTTACGCTGTGCACCTCATGACCTGATCGAGGTCCAGGTTGGCTCCGGTGATGACCAGAACCGTTTGTTCAGGCGTGAAAGCGGCCTTGTTTTCCAGAAGGGCCGCCAGGCCGACACTGGCGCCGGGTTCGACAAACAGGTGGGCATCGGAGAGCAGGTGCCGCGTAGCTTGCCGGATGCCGGCTTCGGACACCGTCACAATGTGGTCCACCACCTGGCGCGTGGCCGCAAAGGTGTGATTGCCCACCACCGCTGGGGCCAGACTGGCAGCCCAGGTGTCGACTTTCTCCAAGGCGGCATCGGCATCGTTCTGATCCCAGGCATTGCGCATCGTCGCTGCACCCTCGGGCTCGGCCCCGATCAGCTCCACGTCGGGCCGCTCGGCCTTGAGCGCCAGGCCCAGACCGGAGATCAAGCCACCGCCGCCAATTGGACAGATCACGCGTTTCATATCGGGGCACTGGCGCAGCAGCTCCAGACCAACCGTACCCTGGCCGGCCATGACCCGCGGATCGTTGTAAGGGTGAACCAATGTCAGGCCCTGCTCGTCACGCAGCTTGTGGCAATGGGCGACAGCCTCCTGGATCTTGCCCCTGACGATCACCTCGGCGCCGAGGGCCTCGGTGCGCTGGATCTTGAGCGGGCTGGACCCTTCCGGCATCACCACGGTCAGGTGCGTCTTGCGTTGGGCCGCCGCCCAGGCGAGGGCCAGGGCATGATTGCCGGCGGATACGGTCACCAGGCCATTGCGGAGCTCGTCCTCATCAGCACTGAGAACCCAGTTGAGTGCGCCCCGCACCTTGAAACTACCAGTACGCTGGAGACTTTCCAGCTTCAGCCAGAGACGGCCTTCTATCAACGTATCCAGGTCGGTCACGGTCAATGCCGGTGTTTCCGGCAGATGTCGGCGGATGCGTGCCTCGGCATCCTGGATGGTCTGCAAATCCGGTAGCGTTGATTCAGTCATGGTGCATCCTGCCCTTAGCGTGTTTTACAACCGTCCTTATCACTCAGGATGAAACCAAAACCGGCCCGTTTCAAACCGCTTTCGCCGTCGACATCGATTCTTTTTCAGTGGAAGCGGGGACACTGAGCATGATGAGGAAGCCGATCACCAGGAACACGAGAATAGTCGCCATACCCCAGCGCTGACTGCCGGTCAGGCCGGTGACCGCACCCACCAGTAAGGGACCGGCAAAGGCGGTGGCCTTACCGGAGAAAGCGAACAGACCGAACATCTGCGTCTGTAAATGCACCGGAGCCACCCGGGCCAGGTAGGAGCGGCTGGCCGACTGCAGCGGCCCCACGAAGATGCCGAGGATCATGCCCCAGGTCCAGAATGCGGCGACACTATCCACCACCAGGATAGCCAGCGCGCTGATAGCCAGCCCGACCAGCGACACCATGATCGTGTTTCGGCCGCCCAGGGCGTCGTCGACCCAGGCGAAACCCAGGGCGCCCAGACCCGCCGTAATATTCAGTGCGATAGCAAACTGGAGGACCTGGGTCTGGTCCATACCGAAGGTTCCTGCGGCATAGACGCCGCCGAAGGTGAAGATCGTTGCCAAGCCGTCGATATAGAGCATGCGGGCAATGAGGAAACGCAGGATGTGGCGGTACTGGCGCACATTGGCAATGGATTCGCGGATCTGGGCCAGCCCTGCCCGTATCGCCTGTACCGGCCGCAGATTGCCCCGGGCACGATCCGGCGCGAAGAAGAAAACCGGCAGGGCAAACAACAGATACCAGATAGCCACCAACACGAAAGTGGCCCGCACATGCTCTGCAGTTTGGGTGTCCAGGCCCAGCCAGGCCCCCTCCGATTCAATAAATGCGAACAACGCCACCACGAGGCTGAGCACCCCACCAACGTAACCCAGCCCCCAGCCCCAGCCGGACCAGCGGCCAAGTTGTTGGACCGGCGCCAGATCCGGCAACATCGCGTTGTAAAAGATAAAGGCGAATTCCGCACCGAGAATGCCCACGCCGACCCAGAAAGCGGCCGGCCAGAACTGCTCCTGCTCTGGCGTGACGAACCAGAGCATCCCCGAAGCAACCACACACAGCAGGGTAAAACTGATCAGCCAGGGCTTGAGCCGGCCCGCCTGGTCGGCAATCGCACCAAGGATAGGGGCCAGTATCGCGATGAAAATACCGGAGATACCGACGATATTGCCCCAAGCCTCCGTACCCGCGACGTCGTCCTGGACCACAGACTGGCTGAAATAGCGCGCGAAGACGAAGGTCAGGATGATGGTGAAGAAGGCGCTGTTCGCCCAGTCATACAAAGCCCACGACCAGAGGGCGCGGCGCTGGCCCTGCGGATGCGTGGTCGCGGTCGAACGGTCAGCCGGCATCTTGTTTCCTCAGGTCGTGAAAATCTTCATTTAGGACAGTCTGTTAGGGAGACTAGCGCCGATACTGGTCGGCAGCCAGTGATAACATGATGACAGTCCAGGACACTGGCTTAGTCGCCCGAGGATACCTGTTGCAACGTGCGGCTGCCGTCGTACGCGATGCAACGGCCGTACGTTTCCCATTCAGGCTCATGGTTTGGGCTGGCCAGGAACGAATCGTTCCGGGAAATATTCGGTGGGTTTTCGTCGTTCAGGCAGTTTGCAGCCTTATCGACCGCAACCTGGTAGCCAAACCGGTTCTTCTCGAACCTGTTATTGATGAACTCATTATCTCGGCTGAAGCTATTGTCCCAGCAGAGCACAGGATCACGACTGCGAATGGAACACGTCAAATAGACGCCGGCCTCGGCATTACCGCTTATCCGGTTGTCAGCAAAGCGATTATGTTCGGCATCTGCCAGGTAGAGGCCATGGGAGCCGTTATCCGTGATCACATTGTTGGCGATTTCGCTGTTCTCGAGATACTCCACGGTAATTCCGGCTGCTACGTTATCGCGGATAATGTTGCCAACGATACGCGTCGTGCCCGCACGGTTCAGAGAGATGCCATCCCACTTGGCACCGGCAATCACGTTATCGGCAATGCTCACATCGCTACTGTGATACTCGGTCAGAACGCACGCACTACGGCAGTCCCGAATATCAAGATCGGTAATGTCGATGTTCTCGCCGCGACGAACAATAAGCGCACTATTGCTCAGGTAGGGACGCTCCTCACTGAATTCCTCGCCCGCGTTGGCGCGACCGCGGATAGCCAGGTCCTCGACCGTCACGTTGCGGATCGTCATATCCGGTTCCTGATGGTGGATGTCGCCAAGGACCAGTACCGGGCTCGACACGCCTTCCTGCAGCCTCAAGGTCGTGGCGGCTGGACCAGCACCACGCAGGGTGACGTTACTGCGTTCGAGATGGAGCATACCGTCCAACCGGAACTCCCCGGCGTCGAAACAGACGGTCTGGTGGGAATCATCCTGAGGCAGTCCATTGAGTATCGATGCGATATTTTCGCCCGGCTTCACCTGACGGTTACACGCCGTTCCATCATTGGCGGACGCCAGCGAAACCACGGCGAGCAAAGCGACAACAGACGCAGCCTCCAAACACCATCGGCGTACCCTTTGTGTTCCAGTCATGTACCAATGCTCCCTCGCTCAGACCTTGTTCCAATCCCCATTCCGGCAGCTCAATACTTTGTACGAATAAACAGCGGCCTGCCATTAACGAACCATTAGCTTTACGTTATCAAGAAGTTGGTACGGCGGAAGGCTGATATCATCACAGGTCATTGGCGTTTTGATCGGGGATGCCTACCCTAAGTCGAAATCTCAGAGGAAAGGACGCACCTATGCTGCCGGATTTGACCCGGGAATGGGCTGACCTGACGCCCCGAGAAGCCATTGCCATGCAGCAGGCCCTGGCGAGCCAGGTCTCTACCACCGACGACCTGCCGGTCGTAAAGACCGTCGCCGGAGTCGATGTGGGGTTCGAAAACAAGGAGACGGCCCGCGCGGCGATCGTTGTGCTGTCCTATCCCGAACTGGTACCGCTGGATCATGCGATCGCGCGCCTGCCCACACCCTTTCCTTACGTGCCCGGCCTGCTGTCCTTCCGGGAGTGCCCGGTAATCCTCAAAGCTCTGGATCAGCTCAAGATACAGCCCGATCTACTGCTTTGCGATGGTATGGGCATCGCGCACCCCAGGCGCTTGGGTATCGCCACCCATATCGGTTTGCTTACCGGAATGCCCAGTATCGGTGTGGGCAAAAGCCGACTCACGGGCCGACATGGCGAGGTTCCGGAAGGTAAGGGGGAATGGACGCCGCTGATGGATAGAGAGGAAGAAATCGGCGCGGTCCTTCGCACACGGGAAGGCGTCAAACCGCTCTTTATTTCTCCGGGACACAGGATCAGCCTGGCCACATCGATAAAGTACGTGATGGCCTGCGTCACGAAGTATCGGTTGCCTGAAACCACCCGCTGGGCCGACGGCGTCGCTTCCGGCCGTGGGCAACGGTGGCTCAAGGCTCTCGAAGATCTTTAGCTCGCACGCGCGAGGGCAGGATGCCGGTGAGCAACGCGAACCGAATCAAACCGGTTTGCCCCTACTCCGAAGCCGGTTCCTCATCCCGCACCCGCATAAAACTCGCAAACCGCGGCAAGCCGGTCGATGTCAGCCCAAAATACTTATAAGTTACCGTCGAACCAACGACCGGCGGAGCCGCCCGCTCATCATCGCTAAACCCGGTTCCCAACTTGAGTTGCCTGCCATCGTCCAACTCCACGACCAGTGCGCCCATCATGCCCTCATATTTACCCTGCCCCGCGGTATAACCCACGACGACCGCTTCAGCATCCTGGTATCGCTTGACCTTCAACAGGTCATCCGACCGCCCGGCGTGATAAAGACCATCGCCCCGATGCAGCATCAGTCCTTCACCACCGGCGTCCACCACCTGGTTCAGCCGTGCCATGAGCGCTTCATGACTGGTCGCCCGACGCTGTTCAATCATACTCAGGTAGGTCGACGGCGAAGGCTCCAGCAACCGTTGCATGTGCGCTACACGCTCCGAAAAAGGTGCCTCACTCGCTGGCAGATCAAAGATCCGGTACTGCACCTGCCGCCACTCCGCATCCACCGGCTCCAGCTTGCGAACCACGCCCGAGACTTCAGAAAAGCGGCCACGGCCCATCCACAACTCCCCATCCAGCGGTTCTTCAGGAAAGTCTTCGGTAAACCAGGTCGGCGCGTGGAATCGGTTGCCCTGACGAGAGATCAGGTGCTCGCCGTTCCAATATGCACGCACGCCGTCCAGTTTTTCACTGACCCAGTAGTGGGTGAGGTCGGGGCCTTGTTCGTAGGTTTGGGCCAGGGTGAGTTGGGGTTTTTCGGCATGGAGCTGGGAGGTAGAGAGTAATAAAGCGAGGCCGCAAAGCACAGGCCGCCAACATCTGAACAACAGGGAGAGCATTTCACAGTCCTTGTGGTATCTATTTAGAATTAAACCGAGGCTAGACATCCCATCCGTAGGATGTGGTGAGCAAGGCGAATCGCGTCGGTCGATGCATTTAGAGCATGAACGCTTGGCGCAAGGTGCGGTACGCTTCCTTCCATCTAGCCTTCGAGCCTACTCCAAGGGAATTCATAAATTTTTATGGTCTTTCCTTTCCGAATCCACCAATTGATATCTGGACTCGGCCCGGGATCAATAATAATTAGCCTTTCCAAAAATGGCTTCAATTTCCTTCGGCCATCTATACTTAAAGGGCATAAAATTCCACCAGATAATACTAGGAACAAATAAAACCACTCCTAAACACTCAACAACTGAGACCCCCAGTGATTTTTTCTTCAAATCCTCTTTATAGGAATCGTAATTAACCCATGCAAGGTGATTGAAATCCTCTCTAATAATTCCTTCGTTATAATATCTAACTATAAAATTCCATTTCTGATACATACCCGATTCTTTAAAACCGGAAGATATTTTTTTACGTTGCAGGGGCATCTTTGGACGTTTTCCGCAAAAGTAATACTTTTCTCGCATAAAAAGGTGAGCATAATACTGTCGTTCCCATACAACTCCGGAACCCAGGTATTGCCAGTTGTATGAAAAAGTCACTTCCAATTCATCCCAAGGAATCCGATAGAACGTCCCTCGGTGCCCTACGTAAACAAATCCTTCCTTTCGGTCGATCCGGACCGGCAGCGTAAGGGGAAAAAAAATTTCGAACAGATAGACGGCTAACCAGACTGGCCCAAAAGCAATCAGCATCGCCAACAGTGCTTTTGAATAAAACAGGCTAATAATCCAGCCCAATACTAAAACAATGATCATGAACAGATTTATGATGGCCGGCAGACCTGAGCGAAGAGACATAAAGGCAGTGCGAACGTCTACGAAACGTTCACCAATGTAGGCAAAACTGTGCTCCATCTTTTTCGACGAATCGGACACTCCCGTCACTTTCCGGGCCGGAGGGCTGGCAAGCCGCGCACCGTGGGTTCGGTACAGCTTCTTTTCCAACTGATGTTCCAGATCCGTTTCCGGAAAATTACACTTCAAAGGCGAGTCTTTCATCGACACCCAGTTCCTCTACATCATTGCCATCCAAGATCACTCGGAGCCCGTTTTCACCCGTGACTTTCCGGCCATCCTTCTCGTACTCGATCAGCATTTCAAGCTGTTCCCAGTTGCCGTGGTTATAGTGTGTAAATCGGTAAATTGCCCCATGGGCACTGGCCTCTACCTTTTTTGTTCTATTAAACAGATCGGTGATCTCCGCTGACTCATCCTCAGTGAACCAGTTCCTATTAGCCTCGAAAAGCTTGATTGAGACAACGCAGGTACCTTCAATGTAACCAGGGAAATACACTACGAGGCTCGTGAATTCTGACAGAACTCGCTGCTCACCCTGCTGGGTAATAGCCCAATGTTTGGGCATGTACTCAGTTACCTTTACACGGGGGGAGAACAGCATGTAGTAGAATCCATCCAATTCCGCTTCGAAATAACGCCTGACATCTGTACCCTCATCCTGTGAGACAACGGTTCGGCTCTGGTCCAGCAGCTCTTTGTTCAATGGCCTGGACTGCTCATCCCAGTAACGCATAGTAGGTGCGTTACCCCAGAAAGACAGGGAAAGGAAATCCTCGATCCTAGACCGGGCTATGTATAGCTGCACCATACTGATGACAAACGAGATTGCGACCAAAACCGCGCCCACTACGAGCACCACGGCTACGCCCGCCCCTGCAACGGCGCCGGCCAGCGCCAAAGAGGCTAGATAAGTGATGCCAATGCTCAGCCCGATCTGGACCCCGGACAGGGCCACCATTGCGAAATGGCCAGTTCTCAAAGCCTTGTAGCCAGTCCAGCCTTCCAGACCTATTGACAGCAAGACACCGACGTAGGGAAGGGTCTTTACGGTGACTCTCGCAAAGCTCGCTGTAATATCTGCAACTCTGCTAACAAACCTGATTCCATTAAAAACTGCCGAGACCTTGACCCCACCTGCCGAGAGATTTGCACCCAAGGCTCTCGCATATTCCTCTTTGATCAACAATCCACTGAGATTAACCACACCTTCGCCGACGCTCCACAGGCCCGACAAAACACCTCCCCAACGGTCAATAGTCGTCCTATCACCCATCATCACGTCCTGGTGGGTCTTATCCAAACCAGAGAATAAGCTTGCCAAGTTAATTGCGTGAAAGAAGGTCACGGCCCCAATGAACTTGCCCCTATTCTCCTTGATGCGTTCAACCACTGGGTCCAACCGGGTATGAAGCCAGCCAAAGGGGTTGTCCTTGAAGTCCGGAGTAAGATGAAATACCTCAATCAGTGCCCTGTTCAGGTAGCTCCTGATCCGAGCATCTGCCAGTCCGGCGGCAAGAGGAGTCATTGCGAGTTCGGACAGGTTGTGGCCCGCCCCCTCCAATGATTGCCGGTGGACGGCCTGGAGCAAATCCGCCGCGGTATTCAGTGTTATTCCGTGTCGGTGGACATCAATGCTGTAACGTTTCTGGACGGCCTTGGTCCACTTTTTCCATTGCGGCCAGGTTTGAGGATCTTTCGCCCAGGTCCCCATCTTTGCGGCGGGAGCGGCGAATTCCAGCATTAGGGTATCGGTGGCGGTGCTGACCTGCACATAGGCGGGCATATCGAAGATACTATCCACGATCTTCAGGCTGCCATAGTCAAAGCCGGGCAGGGCTTTCAATTTTTCGGTCATGCCGTTGGTGGCCGATGCGAGGAACAGTACGGTTTTTAACATGTTCCCAACCGTACCCGAATCACCATCGTCAACTGCTAACCAGTTTTCGGCGTCAACCTTACCCTTATCCGCACTGACATAGCCATCCAATATGTCGGCCAGTTCCTGCTCAACCGCCTCAAACCCCTCCGCGCAGTAACAGTCGTTGAACTCCAGCTTCCGGGCCAATTGGTCAGAGTCAATCCATCGCTTCCAATCATCGAATATCAACGAGCGAGCCTGGTCATACTCTTCGATCTGTTTGTGATAGCTTTCAACAAATGCATCTTTATCTGCTGAACGAATGCGTTCTTTAAGTTCCTCGGCAACTTCCTGTTGCTCCGCAGGCGATTCCTTTTTGCCAGCCTCACGGGCAATGAGTCCGTCTACCATCTGGGAAGTGGTATAAGCGTATGCGTTCTCCGCGGCGTAGTTCGTAATCAGGTTGACATAAAGAGAATGCAATTGACTTAAATCTGATGTGATACCGATTTCGTCATCGAGAGCAACGAAGTAAGAAAATTCAGTTTCTTTTTTGCACTGCCCCTGCAAATCCGATTCACTGGTTCCATGTATTAACGTCGTCAGACTCCATTCGAAATCTAATGCTTCTGTCCGAAAATCTTCAACTACGCCGCCGATCGCTTCGGTTTCACTGATATTGACGCCTTGGCGTCTTTCCGGGAGGCCGTTCAAGTCGAACGACTGCATGTGCTCTTCGCGAACTTCGACGTCCATTCGTACGAGTTCCTGCAAGCGGGCAGTCCATCGGTGTTGCACGAACTTAAGAAACACTTTTCCTTCCGCCGGGTGGTGTATGGCGGGCAAAGCGCTTTGTGCGTCCACGGCGGGAAGAAGAACCGAGTTGAACCCGGGCTGTACTTCCGTTAATTCACCTTGTTCGTTGACACGGTACTCATGCAGAGTTCCGAAAACTTCGGAGAACATATACACCCAACCGGGCGTTAGTTTTCTTACACAGTAATGTGTGGCTTCAAGCACAATATTGGGCGGTTGAAACTGAGGGGGCAGCGCTACTTCTTCCTGACTGACGGCCCAGCGTACCGGATACAACGCCACCGTTTTGAGCAAGAGCGGACACATTTGAGCTGCTGAGTCGATGTCATCAGCACCCTGTAAAAACGCTGAACTGTTAGCACTACCCATGGGCAAGTCCCTCCGTTGACTTCCTCTCGGCGAATTCCGCAATTCGCGCTATAGCCTTCCCTGGTGTCGCTGGGCTCTCATTCCACAGGCTCTGCACGTCTATGTCTTCGAATGCATGATGCCCAAGCCAGCCAACGGTATTGATATAAAGAGCGATATCGCGAGCACTGTACAGCCCTCGGGCTTTCGCTGCCTTCACTAGGGCCGAGACTACTTCCCACTGCTGCTCTTCTATGCCAGTTTTTTGAAGTAAATGGGGAAAGTAGTTTGCAACGTGAAGCTCAAGCTTCCTGAGGGCTGTTTTTCCCGCCGCTCTTTCCATGGCAACTTGGTGTTCTTCACGAATCGTGAATACCTCTGACTCCAATTTGCTCATGGATTGGTCGTTGTGGAAGTGTTCCCACTCGCCTGTGCGGCGATCTTGAATGGCAAATAGGCTACAAGGGCCCATCAACAGCTTTGCGTCGCGTGGATCCAGCCTCAATAGGTGCCGAGCGATTTCAGGATCGTAGAAGCGGAAAACAACCTCATCACCGGACCCCAACTTGGCCGTCAGCAATCCACGCAAATGGTTGATGACTTCTTCAAAATCGCGGTCAGCGCGTATGACGATAGTGGCTCCCCTGTGCATCCACTCTTCGAAGCATTTGAGCGCCAGAGAACTCTCCATTTCCGTTTCAACTAACCAAGGTGAGATTTCTAACAGATCGGCAAGTTCGGTTTCCCTGTAGAGGGCATCGCAATGAGGTGTTTCTATTTCATGGTAAATAACCTGGGGCAGGTTATTTACTTTCGCACCATCAATAAGAAGGAATGTCTTACCGCTACCGGGAAGATTAACCAGACTACCCATCAGACCGTCCCTTGTTTTTCCGGTGAGCAGACCTGACAAATTCCTTTGCCCTGATTTGCTGCGTTCTTAATAGCACGTATCTGGTCTGGCTTAGCCATCGGTCTTTGGGGGGCCTCAGGTAGCTTTTCAGGCGTAGCGCTAGCAACTCCGGCCTTCTCAACCAACCTGGGCACCGCCGGCCCCTTAACCCCCTGCCCCGTTCCACTCCCCGCCGAACCACCGGCGTTGAGATTAATCGCCGCGCCACTCAGTGCCACGCCGCTGGGATCAATCTTGACGAAGCTGCCACCCGCTTTGAGCGTGATTTCGGTACCGGCTTCGATAACGGCTTTCTGACCCGCCTTGATATGCAGTTCCTGGCCGGATTCACTCAGCCAGGCGGAGCCGGCTTTGATATGGAGCGTGCCGGTCACGTCGAAGCTGTGATCCTGGCCAACCTTCTCCCGCTTTTCCCCCTCGACGGTACTGTGATCATTGACCTTGATGTGGCTGTAGCGGTCATTGTCGACGGTCAGGTGGCTGTTGTTTCGGACCACCTCGGTGCGGTCGTTTTCAGTCAGCAGGTCCAGGTCCTTCTGGGCATGGACGTAGATCTGTTCCTGTTCCGCTTCGTCCTCGAAGCGCAGTTCGTTGGAGCCTTCACCCTTGTGGGTCTGGGTCTTCAGGGTGGTTCTGGTCTTGTGCTCTGGCAGCGCATAGGGCGGGGTATTGGTGGCATGGTAGGTCCGCCCGGTGATGATCGGCTGGTCCGGATCGCCATCGAGGAAGGAGACGATGACTTCGTGGCCAATTCTTGGAATGGCCATGAAGCCATAACTGCCCCCGGCCCAGCCCTGGGAGACCCGCAACCAGGCACTGCTGTGTTCGTCGTTCTGGCTGTAGCGGTCCCAGGGAAAACGGACCTTGACGCGTCCATGGGCATCGCAGTGGATCTCTTCACCCTCGGGACCGGTGACGATCGCCATCTGCGGCCCGTCCATGGTCAAGCGCTTAGGCGGTTTCGGGCGCCAGGTCTTGTCCCCGGGAATGGCCTGGAAGGTGTTGCTGTAGGTGGTGGCCCCACTGCCGCCTTCCTCTTCCAGCGCCTGGGGCTGTTTGCCGGTGTGGGTCAGTTCCGTCAGCAGCCAGTCGCGGTTGAGACTGTCGCTGGTGTGACCCTCGAGGATGAACCTGGACCCGGCGGTGAAGTCCGCCCGGTTGCTTGCCCCGTGACCGACACTGGCGTCCCGTCTGAGGCTGTCCAGCCGTGCCTCGGTATACGGCTGACCGGCGGCATCGGCCTTGAACCGGCCGGGGTAGTCGTAGTGTTCGTAGTCGGTGCGTTGGTTTTCTTCAATATCGGCGGCCTGGGCCTGGTGCATCAGGGCATAGGCGGGGTTCCTGAAGGTATAGTCCTTCAGCGCCACCCCGGCCACCGAGACGGTTTCGGTGTACTGGAGCTTGAACACGCAGGGGCTCTTGTGGCTGCCCCCGGCGGTGGCGTTGTAGCTCGCCTGCGGCAGTTCCGGGGCATCCCGGTGGTGATCGGCGATCACGATCGGCTGACCGGCGGTGGCCGCATCGAAGCGGTAGTGCCAGCCCTCTTCGGCGGCCAGGCGCTGCAGGAAGGCCAGGTCCGTCTCCCGGTGCTGGACACAGTATTCCCGTTCGGCCGGTGTGCGCTTGAGGTCGAAGGTCTTGTCCACCAGGCCCCGCTCGTCCAGCAGGGTGCCGAGGAGGGTTTCCGGGGTCTGCTGCTGGAAGATGCGGCTGTTGTGCATGAGGCCCAACCGCCACAGGGCGGGTTTGACTTGCACCCAGTAGCGGGTGCGCCGGTGCCCGGTATCGCCCCGGCTGAAGGCGCTGACCACCCCCTGCACGGTGCGGATCGCCTGGCCATCCTGCCAGATCACCAGTTCCGCCCCCTGGTCCAGCACATCGGCCACCGCCAGGTCGGCAAAGGTGCTGGCGAGATTGAGTGTCAGGTCAAAGGGCCGGGACAGGCCTTCGGTCAGCTCGAAATCCACCACCGCGAAGGTGTCGTCGGGCAAGCT
Source organism: Marinobacter nanhaiticus D15-8W (assembly GCF_036511935.1). Taxonomy (NCBI): domain Bacteria; kingdom Pseudomonadati; phylum Pseudomonadota; class Gammaproteobacteria; order Pseudomonadales; family Marinobacteraceae; genus Marinobacter; species Marinobacter nanhaiticus. The sequence goes on from NZ_AP028878.1 coordinate 5,143,222, forward strand.
GCCAAGGCGGGCCGTAAACTGCAGGCCGGTGGGCTGGGACATGGGGGTTCTTCCTTGAAATCTTGTTGTTACACGCCCGGCACCATCCTGGCCCGGGCAAATCAGTGCTGGCTCTTAAACGCGCTTACCCGCCGACGCCGGAACCGCTACCAATAACGACACCACCGCAGGTCACTGCATCACCGGTCAGGGCAATCGGCTTGCCTTCAACGAGGACGGTGGGATTACCGGCAGCAATGGCGCGCGGATGGGGCGAGTGTTTCGGTTTGGAGTGCATGGCCAGCGGATCGCCCTGGCGGGCTACGGGTTTGCCGTCCATCAGGACGGTGCTGCTGGCAGCGATGACGGGGGTGGGCGGAAAACCTTCGTGGTCGGTTCCCAAGTCGCCCAGCAAAACCACTTTCTTACCCATGACGCTTACTCCCTGTCTGGCGTTGATGGGGCATTGCCCGCATCGTGCGCCTGATTTCATCCATGAAGCGGTCAGTGTGGCCCGGCCAAGCCGGGCACACCATACGACCAAATACTGATCACCGCGCGATCCTACCACGGTTTTCTGCAACGATCAGTATAGGCTTCGTGGAACCTGGTAACCCGCCAGCAATTTCTGGGTGAACGGATTGACGTTGCCTGCCGCGTGGAGCCGGTAACGGGCGCTGCCGCCATCCAGGTTGAATTTCACATCGATGGCGCTACCGCTCACCCCGGTGATGTCCGCGCGATCCAACAGGCGGAAGAAGGCCCAGGGTCCGCGAGCCGTTTCACTACGCGGCGAGCGGTTTACCTCAGCCGGTACCAGCGTGACCTGGCTTTCGACACTGTCGCGCAATGTATTCGGCCAGATCAGCGGGATGCTCTGACGCGGGCCGTGGCTGAATTCCACCAACTGCCCGTCCACGTTAACCACGCTGCGACGCTTGTTGGACGACAGGCTCAGCGGCTCCAGCGCAAACTCCACATCAAGCGCACCACTGCGGGTGAAGAAGGCCTGGCGAATCTGATCGGCTTTCTCCAGGGCGGCCATGACATCCCGACGTACCAGCGTTGCCCGCTTGCTGACCAGGACATGCTCGGGATGGTCCTCGAGGAACAGCTTGAGGTTCTCCTGATAGAAACTGTCCAGCGTGCCCTGAGGTGCGAAGAAGCGTTCGAAATCCTGCAGCGCCGCATCACGGCCGGCCCCGGTATTGAAGGGATAGTTACGCGCCAGGCTCTGCTGGAACGGCTGGTAGACTTCGTCATACCACTTGCGCTCGAGCTGGGCGACGGCCTGGTCTAGCACCACACGCCAGCTTTCATTCGCCAGTTTCTCCAGCATCCGGTTCAACGGCGCCGGCTGGTTGCGGGCCATACGCTGCAGGGTAAAGATCGGGTCCGCACCCTCGAGGGTCAGGCGAGCGCGGGCCGCAGCCAGCGCTGCTTTGCCAGAGTCCGGAGATTCCTGGATGCCGCGCATGTAATCGTGCAGCGAACGAATCACGTTCTGGATTTCATCCACCTGGGAGGGCGCGTCGCCTTCCTTACGGAACAACGCGTTGAGGCCGGCAAACTGTTGCTCGATGTCCTGCGCCATGCGGAAGGACGGCGAGCGCTCCAGAACTTCACGCGCGGCCTCGTCCTGCTCGGCTTGCGGCGGGTAGATCTGTGTATTCTCACGTACCGTGGTCAGCAGCTGCACGAGCGGTTCGTGGCCGCCGGTAAGATTTTCCAGCACGCGTACACCGTGATTGAAATCACGGAAGCTGTGGATATCCAGATGCGCCAACGCCTGGCGCCAGGTATGGGCATAGTCGTCTGCGTACTGGTCGCGCAGTTGCGCCTGCAGTTCTTCTTCGTCTGCGCGGCTGAAATCCACGTTATCGCGCCGGCCCAGTACCCAGGCATCCACCAGCGCAAGATCGGTGACGGACTCGGACTCACGCACGAAATAGCTCTTCATGCCGTTATCGGTCAGCATCCGGGGTATGCGCAGCGGATCCTCGCCGGCAGTCGGGAGGTCCTCAACCGGGCGTCCGTCCGCATCGATGCGGGTGAAGACCAGGTCAAACGACGGCCCTGCTGTGCTGTCCAGTTGCAGCGGCGATGTCAGGTCGCGGTTAGCGTGGGTCTTAAGCTCCCGATACACCCGGTCAGGCGTGGGCATACGGCCAAGCTCGCGCTGGGCCCACTGGACACTGCTCTGGAAAGGCGCCAGCGCCATGTCGGCCGCCCGGTCGCCCTGCTGCTGCCAGTCTGCCAGGTCGGTATAGGCCATGGCGTAGTCCAGGTGCTTGAGCAAACGCTCCTGTATGGTGCGCTGCCCCGGGTATTGGTCCTGCCAGTAGTGGGCCATATAGTCGTCAACGATATCAGGGCGCCGGCCGCTGGCATCGTAGAGCATCCGCAACACACGCAAGTGCGCCATGCGCTCACTGCTCTCTTCGGGCAACTGGTTCATCTCATCCATGACGCCAACCATGAGCGCCGGCAGGAACTGGTAAGCCAGCATATTGAGATAGGATTTCTCGATTTCAGGGCCAACCTTGTCACCCTGGTAGAGGCCCATGTCCTCCACCAGCGGAAAGGTCTCTCGGTAATCGCCAAAAGCCAGGGTCGCATCACGCAACTGATCCAGCGGATCGAGCAGGCTACGGCCCGACGGGTCCAGCTCATGGCCGATCGGACGCCAGTCGTCGATGAAGCCGCGCACGCGGTTCTCAACCTGCTGGGCCGCCTCCGCATTTTCGATAAAGTAATGCTGCCAACCTGCCGTCATGCCGATGCCCGCTGCAATGGCAACCACCGCTGCTGCCGCAACGGTGCGATGACGGCGACGGGTGACCTGCACGTTGTCGCCAGCCAGGCCCGCTTCGGGGTAGATAACGCCCGGGAACAGGCGCTCGCTGAAATAGGTCACCGACTGGCCGCCGCGTTGCGCCGGCTGGATGGACTCGGCAAGGCCATACTGGCGGGCGGCGGCAGAGACAAAGGCATCTTCCGGCACACCTTCCTGATAGACGGAGGTGAAGTAAACGCCGCGGACCAGCGCGGGGGTGGAGAAGGCATCCGCCGCCAGCATTTCGGTCAGGAACTGCTGGGTGACCGGCATCAGGCCTGCCAGTTGGCGACTGAAGGAATAGATCGCCGCCCGCTCTTCCGCGTCCCGGGTTTCGGACAGGATCTGTGGCAGGCGACGGTTTACCTGTTCGATCAGGTCGCTATAGGCAGTGTCGAACTGCTCCAGCCACTGATCCGGATCCTGCAGGGATTCCAGGGCAAAGGTAAAGCCCAGCGGCTGCTCGCGCTCGACCTTGTTGAGTTTGCGGAAGAAGGCGGAGAAGCCGTGCAGGAGGTCCAGCTTGGTAAAGCTGACATAGACCGGCAGGCGGGAACCCAACTGTTCCATCAGCTCCCGCAGACGGGTGCGCAGCAGCACGGCCTGGGCGCGGCGCTCGGCTTCGCCCAGTGCACTCAGACGCGCCAGGTCGACGGTCAGGATAACGCCGTTAAGCGGCCGCCGCGGGCGGTTCTTCTCCAGCCAGCCGACGAAGTGCTTCCACAGGCGCTCTTGCAGGGCGGCGCCGTTGGCGGCACCGGCTTCCTGGCTCAGCAATTCGCCGTCCGGATCGATTACCACCGCCTCGTCGCCAATCCACCATTCGAAGCCCAGCGGGTTGCGCTCGGTCGGACGGTTACGGGTGACGTTGGACAAGGTAAAGGTCTGGCCCGAGCGCTGGATCAAACTGGTTTTCCCCGCGTCCTCTAGCCCCATGACGAGATACCAGGGCAGACGGTAGATGCGGTTGCGTCCGGGAATGTTGTCTCGCAACGCAGCCAGGCTGCGGTTGAGCAGGCGCGTCTGGCGGCGTTCATAGATCAGGATCGGGTCTTCTTCCTCACGCTTGGCTTCGGCCTGGGCCTTATCCACTTTCTTGAGGCGACGGGACAACATCCAACCCCAGATCATCGCGATCAGCAGCACCAGCCCAAGAGTCACCAGTGTGCGGCTTTGCCAACTGGCCAACGGACGCTCGCCGCGCCATTCCCATTGCGGCCCCAGCCACCAGGTAGCGGCGAGCAATAGACCAAACCCGAGGGCAATGACGATGGGCCCTCCGGTACGAATAAACGGCCAGACTTTCTTGCCGATCATGAGCAGCTTGCGTGCGATGGTTTCCATACCTGTACTTCCTGCTTTCCCTGTGACGGAGCGCATTGCCCCACCCTGTTAATGCTATTTTTGGTGCCGGACAAATCAGCCCAGGCGTTCCAGATGAGCCATCAAAGAGGGCTCCCAATCTTCCAGTTTCATATCCTGGGTTTGTGCCCGTAGATCCGCGACCTGCTGGCGGGCCAGGGTCTTCATGCCGCTGTCACGCAGCAGGTCGGCACTCATCAGCCGCCAGTAGAATTGCGATCGGGGCTCACGAGCGTCCGCCAGACCGTCTTCCAGCAATTGCATGGCAGGAGCCAGGCCTTTCTGTTTGAGCACGTCCTGCGCGGATTCATAAGCGGCTTCCCAATCCGATCCGCTGCCATTGCTTCCCGACACGCCACTGGTAAGTATCCACTCACCAACCGCCTTGGGCAGGAAAGGCGTGCCGTCGGAGAACGTCATCTCCGCCAGAGCCGGCAGACGTTCGATAAATTCCTTGAGCGCCACACGAATGGCTTCCGCGCATTTCGGTTGCCCCACCGCCTCGGCAGCCTGAGCGCTAAGGTAGTGACCTTCGAGCCAAAACGGACTTACAGCCAGGCTCTGTTCGATGCGGCCCCAAAGTGCCATATCACCGCCACGCGCCAGGCTGTCCAGATACTCGGAGACGCGGTCGGCGCTGACTGCCGCCAGGTCGCTACGGACGCCGTCGCGGGCGGGCGGCGCCGTGGTGATAGCCTGCCAGATCGCGTAGCGGCGTAACTGGTAGCCCAGGGGCGATGTCGGTGACAACTCGGTCAGAAGGTCAGCGACTTTCAGCAGGCTCTGGCGAGTGCCTCGCTCATTCTTCGGATCGAGCGTCAGGCTGCCCAATGATGACGTGGTTGCCGACGCCACCGGTTCAGCTGCGGGAGCCGGCTGGTTGCTGGGGCTGCTCGCCGCCTTTGCTGATCCAGAGTTGCCAGCGGCCTGTCCGACCTCCGGCATATTCTTGATAGTGCGCTTGAGGTCCAACACGCCGTCCGTCGGAATGGACTGGGCCTCTGCCAACTCAGCGAGTTTATCCAGCCGTGCCAGGCAGAAACTTCGACCATCACCGACCGCGCTATCGAAGGCGATCTTGTCCACTTCCGCCCCGGCACGCTGCATCATCTGGCCAAACATCAGCCGGCGTGGACGCGCACCTTTCTCGCCGGGATAGGGCCATGCCTCTGTCCACCAGCTCTCCATGACCTCGCACAGCAGGTGAACGGACAGGGCAAAGCGCTCGCCATTACCCCCACGCTGCAAGGCCAGCAACAGGAAACCCAGCACTTTCAGATCCTTGGACTGATCCGACAGCAGCCGCAGGGATTCACGTTCGACCTTGGCCCAGTCGATACCGGTATGCGCGAGCGAGCCGATCTTCATAATCTCGTTCTCGAGGAACTCAAGTGCCGCGTCTTCCCCCAGGGCCTCACCACAAGTTGCATCGCCCGCCAGGGGCGCGATGACCTGCTCTACGTATGGATGTTCTTCAACCGCTTGCATCATGTCCTGACGTCCTGCTGAACGCTTTTCCTGCGTTATCCATCACTACCGATTTACCAGCCACACTGCTTACGCAGAGGCCCCAGCGCTTCCCGCAAACCTGCCAGGTCAAACACCAGGCCGTCGACCGCCGATTCACCCGCCGCCAGCGCGAGACTCGATGCGTTGATCAACGTCTTGATGGTGTCGATGGCGGGCAGCCCGCGGCCGCCACTGACCACGAAACCGTCGTCCCGCACGCGCCACATCTGGGCTTGGCGCGTGGCGCCGGAAGTGAGCGTCATACGTACCCGTTCTGCGGAGGTAGGCTTCGGGAGCATCAACGCGAAATGGGTGATGTTGTTGTCGCAACGCACCGTCAACAGCGGTCGCGGCGGCACGGCTCCCAGGGCCGGAAGCGTGACCATCTCGCCGGCATCGCCCTGGCCACGTAGTGCGCCATCTTCCGGCGTACGCCGGGTTTCCTGGGCATAAGCGGCCAGCCATTCGTTGGGCTGGCGGCCCGGCATCACCGCCTGGGCTTCCGCCTCGGCATGCACCGGCGTTTCAAAGACCGCGTCGAAGCAGGCCAGGCGCTCCAGGCGCGCGGTTTCCTGGGTACACTCCTGGGCTGCCATGAAGGCGTCGTCCGCCGGGGTCCCACTGGCCACGCCAGAACAACCGACCATCAGCGCGGCCCAAAGCGTGTATTGCTTGATCGACTTCATCCTGCCTCCGATACATTGAACTTCTGGCACTTATGGGCCAGCGTGCGCTTGGGCAGCCCCAGACTCTCGGCGGCCTGGGCGCGATTGCCGCGGAACTGGCGCAAGCGGGCACTGATGATGGCGGCCTCGAATGCTTGGGATGCCGCACGCAAGTCGTCGATCTCATGCATGGCAGGTACACCGGGCTGAGGGATGTACCCTGCTTCGGGTTCGGCCACGGCTGTTTCCTGTGTCGCCATCATGTCGAGTCGCAGATCTTCGACCTGGATGTCCTCGTGCTCCGGCGTTTGCAGGCAGGCAAACTCGATGACGTTACGCAGTTCGCGCACATTGCCCGGAAAGCCGTATTGCTTGAGGTATTCCAGCGCATGGCTGCTGATCCCGAGCGGGCCGTTGCCTTCCCGTTCACGGAAGCCATGGATGAAATGCCGGCATAAAAGCTCCAAGTCCTCCGGACGATCCCGCAGGGGCAAGACCCGAATGGGGAACTGGCTCAATCGATAGAACAGGTCGCGCCGGAACTCGCCGTCCTGGATACGGATCTGTAGCGGCTGGTGCGTCGCCGCGACCAGGCGAAAGTTCGAGTGCATTTCCTCCCGTGCGCCCAAGGGGCGGAACTGGCGGGTTTCGAGCACCCGCAGCAGCTTGGACTGCAGTGCCATCGGCATATCGCCGATTTCGTCCAGGAACAGCGTGCCGCCATCGGCCTGGGCCAGCAGCCCCTCTTTAGCGGCATCGGCGCCGGAAAAAGCACCTTTCGTGTGGCCAAAAAGCTCGTTCTCGAGCAGGCTGTCGGGGATGGCCGCACAGTTCACCACCACGAACGGGCCGTCCTTGCGGTCAGAAAACTCATGAATGCCCCGGGCGACGAGATCTTTGCCGCACCCGGTTTCGCCCTGCACCAGTACAGACAGCTGGCTGCCTGCGGCGCGGATGATCTGGCCACGAAGATCCTCCATTGCCGTGGACGGACCGACCAGGGATTCGGCCAGCAACGCATTCTTCTGGCGTTCGCTTTCAGTATCTTTCATCGAGTTGAGAGAACGGCTGAGCAGGCGCTGCTGCCAGACCCGGTCGTCGCGTTCCAGATGCGCGGCCCACTGGTGAACCAGCACTGCCAGCATGCCCTCGAACAGCGGCTGACCAATCACCGCGTCCCAGACCGGATCCTGACCACACAACACCAGGATGCCGAGGGTGCGTTTGTCGTCCTGCATCAGCGGCTGAATCCAGATGGAGTCCGCACCTCGGCTGGCTTCGAATAGCGCCGTCAGGCCAGCATGGTCCAGCCTCGCGCAGCTTGCGGACGACAAAGCGCGGGGCTGGGCCTCGCGCAAGACATGGGAAAACGGATGCGAGAAGTCGTCGCACTCGAAACGCAGTGCTGCATCGAGCCGCGGGCAGATCAACGCCCGACCGCTGGCATCCAGTTCCAGCAGCCAACCACGGGTGATGCCGAACAACCGCTCCATGTGGGCTGTCGCGCTTGCCAATAGGGCTGTCCGATCCGGCTGGCGAATCAGGTCCACTGCAAGTTCAATTCCGGTGTGCAGTTCCATCTGCATCCGTCCCATAACCATTTTCCTTGACTGACGGTCCTTAGCTAACAGTCCTTAGCGGGCTGTCTTTAGCTGACCGTTCCAGTGAAACGCCCTTCGTCCAATCCCAGGCGTACTTCAGTGACGGCCTCCCGGGCCGCCAGTTTTTCCAGCAACGCCAGCGACACCGGCGGTAGCAATTCACCCTCGATGATCGATTCGAGCATGCGCGCTCCGTTCTCGCTGCGGGTGGCACGGCTGCGGATTGCTTCCACCAGGCCATCATCCAGCACGACGTCGGTGCGGTAGCGCTCGCGAATCTGGTCAGCCAGGCGCGCCAGCTTGTCACCGACGATCCGGTTGAGAGTGTCTTCGCCTAGCGGCAGGTAAGGGACCACTTCCATACGCGCGAGCAGGGCAGGCTTGAAGAAGTCCGCCAGGACTGGATAGAGCGCGTTATCCAAGGCTTCGGTATCCACGCCCTCTTCACGCTCGGCGTGCTGCACGATGGTTTCGTAGCCGAGGTTGGAGGTCAGGAAGAAGACCACGTTCTGGCAGTTGATCAAGCGGCCTTCGCCGTCAGCCAGTTCGCCCTTGTCGAACGCCTGGTAGAACAGGTTGAGCACCTCTGGATGCGCCTTTTCGACTTCGTCCAGCAGCACGACAGAATAGGGCTTCTGGCGAATGGCCTCGGTAAGGATGCCTCCCTCGCCAAAGCCCACATAGCCCGGCGGTGAACCGATCAGGCGAGAAACCGTGTGCTTCTCCTGGTACTCGGACATGTTGATGGTGGTCAGGAACTGGCGGCCGCCGTAGAGCAGATCGGCCAATTGGACCACGGTTTCGGTCTTGCCCACGCCGCTTGGACCCACCAGCAGGAAGGCACCCATGGGCCGTCCCGGACGACGCAGATCGGCACGTGCCGTCAGCAGATGCTGGTGCAGCGCCTTGATCGCCGGGTCCTGGCCCTTGATATAAGCTTCCAGGTGCTCTGGCAGGTGGGTGATTTTCTGCAGTTCGTCAGCTGTCATGCGATTGACGGGGATACCGGTCCAGTCAGCGATGACTTCCGCTACCTGGCGGGTATCGACCAAGGCGTGAACCAGTGGCTCGTCAGTTTGCAGTTGGTCCAGTTCCTGTTGCAGTGCAGCGGCCTGGTCCCGCAGGGCATCGTAATCTACGGGCTCGACTGTATCTTCCACGCCCTCTTCAACAGGGGTCTCAGGCGTTAGTAATTGCTTACGTACATCCACGAGCTGAGACACGAGCTGACGCTGGGCTTCCCAACGCTCCTGCAACTGTTCGGCTTCGGAGTGGAGGGATTCGACCGTATCGCGAACCAAGTCGCGACGCTCCGGATCAGCGGACTGTCCCAGGTGGGCCTGACGGTTGAGCAGGTCCTGCTCCATCTGCAGTTGATGTAACTCGCTACGCACATGGCTCAGGCGACGCGGCGGCGTGCTCAGGTTGAGACTGACCCGCGCAGCGGCCGTATCCAGCACATCGATAGCCTTGTCTGGTAGTTGGCGACCGGCCAGGTAGCGGGCGGAGAGTTCGGCGGCTGATTTTAGCGCAGAGTCATCGATCAGTACCTGGTGCGCCTTTTCGTAGACCGTGCGCAGGCCACGCAGGATATGCACCGCCTGTTCGGTGGTCGGCTCACCCAGCGCAACCGGCTGGAAGCGACGGCTCAGGGCCGGATCTTTCTCGAAGTATTTCTTGTACTCGCGCCAGGTGGTGGCGGCGATGGTGCAAAGTTCTCCCCGCGCCAGGGCCGGCTTGAGCAGGTTGGCGGCGTCGGAACCGCCTTCGCTATTGCCAGCACCGATCAGGGTGTGAGCTTCGTCGATGAACAGGATGATCGGCGTCGGTGAATCCTTCACCGCCTCGATCACGCCTTTCAAACGCTTCTCGAACTCACCTTTCACCGAAGCACCGGCCTGCATTGCGCCCAAATCCAGCGCCCATAGGGCGACATCTTTCAGGCGATCCGGTACGTCGCCGGCCACGATTCGCAAGGCCAGGCCTTCGACTACCGCGCTTTTACCCACGCCCGCGTCGCCGACGACAATCGGGTTGTTCTTGCGGCGACGGCAGAGGATATCGATCATCTGGTCGATCTCGACGTCACGGCACAGCACCGGATCCAGCTCCTCGTCCCGCGCCCGCTGGGTAAAATCGCTGGCATAGCGGCTGAGCATCGATTCGTCGGCAGCGGCGACCTTGGCGCCCTGCCCCGGCTCACTGGCTTCGACCGGCCATTCGATGGAACCGCGGGTCACTGTGGCGAACTGGCGCTTCAGGTGCTCCCGGTTCAGGCCCGCCAGCGCGCGGCTGACTTGGGGCATCAGGTAACGGTCGGCATTGATGAGCAGGGCCAGGAAGATGGCGCCGGAACGCAGTTGCTGATGCTCGAGCTCGGTTGACGCCAGCAGCCAGGCATCCTGGATCAGTTCGATCAGCAACGGCGAGAAAGAGGGGTAGGCTTCCGCCGTTTGCGGGCCACCTTCCAGACTTTGCCCAACGATCGGCTGCAAGCTCAGGTGGTCGATTCCCGCCTGATCCAACATGAGCCGAATGTCGGAATACGGCGTTTCCAACAGCTTGAACAGCAGGTGTGCAGGCGTGATTTCCGCGCCCTGGCGTGCGATACACAGCGCCGCCGAGGCTTCCAGCCCCTCGCGGCAGATGTCGTTGAGGCGTCCGATGAGCGCCGGTAATTCAACCCGAAGCATGGTGATCTCCTTATCCTTTGATTTGAGCGGCGGCGCCTATTTCGGCAGTTGCGCCAACACGCCGAGCACGTCCTTGATGCGCTCGTCCAATGCAATGCTGTAGAGGGTATAGACCGTGGCCATCGCGCCCACGAACAATCCGAAGATGCCCCACAGTGGCAGCCCATTACGGAAACGATTGCGAGCCGGAGTGACATGTTCTAGGGCGTTGCCCAACTGCTCCGGCGGCTCACCATCCCGCAGGTCGGCAATCTGGCGGTAGAGGCCGGCGATGATGCGCTCGTACTCGTCGCGGCCGTTTTCCATCACCTTGTAGCGGCCTTCGAAGCCCAGACACAGGGTCAGGTAGATAAACTCGAGCATGTCCCGGTAGCGATCGGGCTCCTGCTCCATGCGGGAAAGAATGGCGAACACTTTCTCGCCGCCCCAGGTCTCGTTATGGAACCGCGACAGCAACGACTGTTGCGACCAGACACTGTGCGCACCCCAATCCGTACCCAGCACCGCCTCGTCGATAAACGCGCAGAGCACGTAGCGGTAGGCCACGACCGTGGGGCGCTCATAACCCTGCTCGATGAGTTCCCGGTCGATGTCGGTGACTTCATCGACGACTTGCTGGTAGAGCTCCGGCACCCGGTTGAAGTCCGCCAGCCGGCGCACCCGAATCACCAGCCCCAGCAGCGGAGTGGCGGCGTCTACCAGTCGGTTGTGCTCATAACCCCGCAGACGGAAGGTTTCGTCGGCGGTGGTCGTCATCTCGGCCGGCTCGTCGAATAGCAGCTTGCCGAAGGTATCCTGTTGTGGCGCATCCATGACGCTTGCATCGTCCATGATCTAGCTCCTGATCGCCCAGAACTGCATTTCGATACCGGGGAAGTCCCCAGCCACGTGGAATGCGAAGCCGCTGCCATTCTCCAACATCTGCCACGCCTGGCTGCGCGCATCGAGCTGGAAGTACGTGAAGCCGGCGTGATACGGCAACTGACGCGGCGCGACCGGTAGCGGCATAAGGGGGATGCCCGGCAGCTGCAGGCTGATCAGATCGCGGATTTTCTCGACAGAAGCCACCTTGCACTGCTGCACGAACTGCTTACGCAGATCGTCCGTGGGCATATCCGCGCGCACCGCCAGGATAAATTCCGCCTGGCCGACCAGTTGGGTATCCTGGATCGGCGCCACAGTAAGACCGTACTGGCGCTGCTGCAGCTGGATCGCCATGGCCCGCGGTTCGAGCACGGTGCTCAGGGACTGACGCAGCACCTGCATCAACGGACTGAAGGAGTCTTCCGGCAGGTCGTGGTCGTAGGCCGCATGCTCCTGGGGCAACCTGTTCTCGTCGGTAAACGTCACCAGTTCGCCACAAAGTTCCAGCAGCGCTTCATACAGACGCTCCGGATGCAGTTGGCGCAGGCGGGCCAGGTGCATGAAACGCGGATGGGCGCGATTGAGCATCTGCAGCAGCATGAAGTCGGATACGTCGGCGACGCCGCCCTGATTCGGCGAACCGACACGCTCGGCGATATTCTTCGCCCGTTCGCGCATCAACCCCGCCATTTCGCCGACGAAGCGCTGAAGCTTGGGTGCGGCGCGGACGCTCAGCATGGTAGGCATGAAGCTCGGATCCATGACCAGGCTGCCATCCGGGCGTTTCTCGAGGATACGGCCGATCGCCAGGGCAGCGTAGGCGCTGCGATCTTCCCGCTCCAGCATCAGGCGCGGGTTCACCTTGGCAATGTCGATGGCATGGGCGTCGCCATCGATGGAATGCAGGTCGCGGACTTCTGACGACTGGGCCTTGAAGCGAGCGGAAACACCAGACTCGGGCCATTCCACCTCCGCCAGGCTGTCGGTGCCAAGCGGCAGGGCCAGGTAAACCACCTGGTTGGCTACCGAGGCATCGGTGATTTCCAGCGGCTCGGGCATGGCGTCTTCGCCGGGCAGGTTGAACCGGGTGCCATCGGGGAACAGGCCATTGGCCCGCACCAGGCCGATACGGCCGAAGCTCAGGTATTCATCGTTGAGCTGAAGTTCGCTGAAGCCATAGAGGTAATCCGATACCGCCAGCGCCCGCTCATTGATCTGATGCTCGAGGTAACGTTGCTGCTGTTGGAAGTGCTGAGGCTTGATAAACAGCCCGTCACTCCACACTACGCGATTGTGTGCCGACATAACTCAGTCTTCCGCCTTCTGCATGATCACGTCACGGTCACGCAGGTTGACCAGGATATGATAGTCCCCACCGATGGGGTCGACCTTAACCACCTTCTTCCACTGGGACTGGTTCGGGTAGGCATAAAAGGCAATCACCCCAATGTAGCGCGTGTCCGAATCGATCTCGAAGGGCTCGATAAACTTGAACTGCCCGGGCAGCATCGTGTAATCGGAATGGTCGATATAGTTATTACCCAGGGAATCCTCAAGATCGGTCAGCAGCTGGTCAAAATCCGCCGCCATGATCATGGAGCTGTCTTCCATTTCAATGATCTGGAAATTGATCGGGGTCGGCTGCATCGCCTCGTTCGGGTTCACGTCAGGCTCGGCCAGCATGGTCAGGTCCACGCGGCTGGGCAGATCTTCCGGCTCACCGACCGGGATATCGGGATCCCACAGTACCTTCGCGGTCTTGGTGACGGCTTTATAGGGCGTGCTGCAGCCGGCCAGGCCGATAACAACACTCAGCAAAATCCATTTGCTCATTTTCACAGCGTCGACTCCCTCTGTAGCTGTCTCAGATGATGATCGTAGGCCTGCTCGAAGACCTCCTCGAACAGACGCTCAAACCCGCGCTGACGGCTGGATCTGAGTTCCTCGTAATAGTGCTTGTACATTTCCCAGGCCCAGGCCGGCTCGCTTTCGTTGGTTTGCAGACCTCGACGGTATCCGTGGAACCGGCGCAGCAAGTTTTCCGGTGAGAAGGCGTGCAGGATGGCGTTGAGCGCCTCGCCGATAGCGGCCTGTGTCGCCTGCTGATGATCGCGCAGCCCCGCCAGGCTCTCGGTGACTGCGGCCGGCGCGGACAGGTGCACCGGGCTACGTTCGCTGGCGAACAGGGTCTGCATCGTGCTCTCGTAGTCCTGGCCCAGGCGCAGCGGATTGTCCTCGATCGGCTGCAGACGGGTGCGCAGGGCACGGTGACGACTGTCTTCGTGCTGGTGTAAGTCCAACAGGCCCTGGATAGTGGCATTCAGGGTCTGGCCGGCTTCTTCAAGGAACAGGCGCATGTCGTCGCTGTCATTGAAGCGCAGGTCGGTGTCCATACCGCGCAGCAAGGGCGCACCACTGATGTGTTTGCGGCTTTGTTCACTGTCTTCGTGACGATGGTGAGTCTGATGGGAATGCTCTGTGCGGACCTCATCCATGTTCCGCTGTCCTCCGTTGATCACGGGCAGGCGTAGGGCCCGTTCCCGCTCGTCCATGTAGGGGTCGCTGGTCTCCGGCACGCTGCCGCGCCAGGCCGGGTCGTCGTTCAACAGTTCCGGACGCTTCTCTTCGGCGACCGTTTCACGATCCTGGTAAGTGAAGCCTTCCATTGGGTCACGCTGTTCCCGTTCGCTGGGCGCGGGGTCCAGGTGGTCCAGCGGATCGGACTGACGCGGCTGGTCGCCGTCGTACTGGTACAGCGATCCTTCCGGCGTATTCACCAACGAAGGGTCGTCCGCTTCGCCTTCTATCGAAGCCATCGCCGTCGCAGCCCCCTTGACCAGATCCGCCTGTACTTCGTACTTGCCCAGGCGCAACTTGTCGCCGGCCACCAGCCGCGCGCGGCGTCCGCGGCCGACCGGCAGGCTGGCGCTGTTGATGTAGGTGCGGCCGGAGCGGTCGATCAGGCAGAACTGTCCATCAATCCAGCGGATTTCGGCATGACCGGATACCACGCCGGTGCGATGGGGCGAAAGGCGCCAGGTATCGCTGGTCGCCGAACCGATCGAACCGCCCTTTACGCCGAATTCGCAGGCGATATCCGCGCCGCCACCGACTTCCCGGGGGTTACTGATGGTCAGCCTGAGTTTTGTCTGGGTTGCGTCCATGGGTCACCGCCGGATCTGAATGCGGACGGCCTGCTGCGGCTCGCCCGGGGTCGGGTTTACAAAGGTGGTCCAGCCCAGGCGAACATCCTTACCCAGCTGCATGGGCTCGACATCTTCCGGGCGTATAACCAGTTCCAGGTCATAGGCCAGTTGCTCGCGCATGGTGAACTCCACCAGCTTGACCAGGCTCTGGTGCTCTTGACCGTTGGGCAGGAAGTCCATAAAGCGCTCGCGGGTCAGGTTCTTCAGGCGCAGGATGAACTTGCCGCTCCGGTCACGGATGCGCGAGCCGAGCAATGTCTCCTGCCCCAATCGACCGTTGGCCTTGCCCAGACGGGTCTGCTGATCAGCAGGAATATCCACTTTGCGGAGGACCCACGGTTCGATTTCTACATCCGGCAGATCGAAGCAATGCGCGACGATGCCACTGACCACTTCCGGCGATCGGCTGCGTCCGGCCATCAGGCCTGCGTAGGCCAGCATCTTCGACCAGTTGATCGGGGTGTCGCCGCGCAGATCTCTATCGCCCAGGCCGACCAGCGAGAAGATGTGCTCGGAGAACGCATCGCTGGCCCCCGGCTGGAAGCGCACGTAATAGCGGTACTTGCGCCAGACCCGATGGAACAGGGTCACCAGCCGATGGTTGAAGAAGTCCAGGAAGTAGCGGCGAATGCCGGCGTCCTGACCATATTCCCAGGCCAGGTCTTCCAGGTAGTAGCCCGGTAGCGGCGACTGGGAGCCGTGGAGACCCAGGAAGCTCACTTCCATCTGGTACGGCGCATACTCGTGTTCCGGCAAGCCGGCTGACAGCACGTCGCTGCCCGGAAAACCGAGACTGGCCGTAGACGAGAAGCGAATACGCTCATAGTGCGGCGCATCGTCTGTCGCCCGCTCGAGGTCGTCCCCGTGCAGGCGGTGGATCAGGTCCACCAGTTGGAAGAAGCTGTAGCGGCGTGCATTCCCAAGAACGGGCTGCAGGCCGGCTACATCAGGGGCTGTTGCCCGGTCTGTAACGTCCATGTGTACCGTTCCTGGTTATCGGAATTCACCACGTCCAAGAGGTGAAAAGCATTGATGCTCGCGTAAAGTGCAAAGAACTGGCTGAGTACGGTGCCGAACAGGTAGAGGTCGCCCTCAGAGGCGAACGCCTGCTGATCCAGCGTCAGCGTGGACTGGATGCCACGCACCGGCAGCCCACGATACATGCGATCCACCGGCTTGGTCTGGATCGCCTGGATGCCCGCCAGCCGTTGCTGGGATACCCGCTCTGCCTGGCGGTCCACCAGCGCGCGGAAGTCATAGACTCGCAGCACCGAGCGCAACGCATCCACGTCCAGCAACGACAGGTAGTTCAGCGACAGGTTAGACACCAGGGTCCAGAGCAGGCTGCCATCCAATGTTGGGCGTAGCGTGGGCGTCGGTCGCGTGATGTTGCGGAAAGACGCAAACGCCGGTGTACTCTGGGTGGCATGGCAGATATCGCCAACCGCCAGCTGATTGGGCAGTTGCCGATTGGTGCAGGTCAGGGTCAGCGAGATCGCCTCGTGCTGATTGAGACAGGCACTTTCGTCGCCCCGCACAAAGGAGATGAAGTGATCGAAGCCATCACCCCTTACACTCTCGCGTACCCGCACCCGGTAGTACAACGCCGTACGGTTGCGATCGCGCTCGATCTGGTGCTGAAAACTCTCGAACGCGCTGTAAATCCGTGGCTCGCCGCGCTCGCGGCCGCGCGGGTTATCCAGCCAACCTTCCACCTGGTCCACACTGAAAATCTCGTAGTGTGACGCATGGCGGCTGGAGGGCTGCATACGGTATTCGGTCTGGCGCCCATTGAGGTCGATCGGCTCCGCCTCATGGGTAAAGAGGTTGATGGCCGGCGCACAGTAGAGCTGGAAGCTTTCGTCGCGCACCTTGGCATCCGGCGGTAGTGTCCGGTTGAAGCGGAAGCGCAGGGTGATCTCGTCGGCCTGGGCGTTGGGCAAATGGCGATCCAGGCCCATCAGGTCGACGAAGTGGAACGCTTCCGGGAAGCTCAAATATTCCTGCAGGATGCGGTAGCCGGAATAGGCATTCTTCGGATACGGCAAAAGCGCATCCTCTGCCGCAAATCCGACCTGATGCAAGGCATCCTTGGGCAGGTGCTGGACGCTTCCGCCCACTTCAAGCTCGATGCCCGCCAGGCAATGGTTCAGCCAGAGATACAGGGTCTGTGCGGTAAAGGTATCACCGCCCAGATGGAATCGCAGGCTGTCCATGCCCAGCTCGGACAACGGTTGGTCCGTGTGCAGCGCCAGGGTCAACTCGACCACCGAAACCTCCCGGGAATGCTCCGCATGGGCATCCGCCAGGGTCATGGGATACATGGCGATATCACGACAGGTGCGGAACCGGCACTGGGTCTGGCCGCGACGGTCACCCACCATACCGCTGCGCACTTCCGTGTGACGCGGAATGACCTGACGCTCGCTGATCGCGTGCAACTGCGGATCGAAACGCATGATGGTCGCGCTTGGCACCGGCCGCAGGTAGTTCGGCCAGAGCATATTCAGCAGCGAATGGGTGAGCTCGGGGAATTCATCCTCGACTTTTTCCCGCAGCTTGCCGGTCAGGAACGCGAAGCCTTCCAACAGGCGCTCCACGTCCGGATCGGTGCTCTGTTCCGACAGGAAGCGGGTCAGCTGAGGGTGGGCCTCGGCAAACTCTCGCCCCTGCAGGCGCAGGAAATTCAGCTCGTCTCGATAGAATCTGTTTAACTTCACGACGTTACACCACGCGATAATATCGCCTGTCGTCCAACAGAAGGTCGATGGTGGTTCGATCATCGACGGAGTTCACACGGAGGTGGACCGTGACCTGGAAACGCAACTGCAAGGGATCGGGCCCCTGGGGCATGGCAACGACATCGACCCGTTTGACTCTGGGCTCGTAGTTCTCGATGCATTGCCGAATAGCGCTGCGGATCCGGATGTTCAGGTCCTGGGTGCCGAGGGTGGCATCGTTGAAGTCCACCAGCCCGAGAGCCGGTGCGCTGGCACTGTTACCCGGATGGGTATTGAGCAGCCTGACCAGATGCCGTTTGATGGAATCCACCACGTGGGTGGAATCGCCCATTGCGTTCCCTGCGGGCCGGGTCGCCTGCTCGAGTCGTTCGAACAGGCTCCCCCCTGTGGACTGAACACCGTGATCACCGGTGTCCCAGCTCACGCATTACTCCTTGTCGAGACGTCCGACCAGCGAAAGCTCGAAGTTGGCACCCATGTATTTGAAATGCGGACGTACGGCCAGGGATACCTGGTACCAGCCCGGATCGCCTTCCACTTCGGACACCGTGACCTGGGCGGCCCGCAGCGGACGGCGGCTGCGTACTTCTGCCGGCGGGTTTTCCTGGTCGGCCACGTACTGCTTGATCCAGCCGTTCAGTTCACGCTCCAGATCCTGGCGCTCCTTCCAAGAGCCGATCTGCTCGCGCTGCAGCACTTTGATGTAGTGCGCCAGGCGGTTAATGATGAACATGTACGGCAGTTGCGTACCCAGCTTGTAGTTGGTTTCCGCTTCCTTGCCTTCCTTGGTATTCGGGAAGACCTTGGGCTTCTGCACCGAGTTGGCGGAGAAGAATGCAGCGTTGTCGCTGCCCTTGCGCATGGTCAGGGCGATGAAGCCCTCATCCGCCATTTCGTACTCACGACGGTCGGTGACCAGCACTTCGGTGGGGATCTTGGCTTCCAGCTGACCGAAGGATTCGAACAGGTGAACCGGCAGGTCTTCCACCGCGCCGCCGCTCTGGGGACCGATGATGTTCGGGCACCAGCGGTACTTGGCGAAGCTGTCGGTCAGGCGGGTGGCCAGCAGGTAGGCGGTGTTGCCCCACAGGTAGTGATCGTGGTCGCCGCTGACATCTTCACGGTAGTTGAAGCTGCGCACCGGGTTCTCGACCGGATCATACGGCGTACGCAGCAGGAATCGGGGTGCAGTCAGACCCAGGTAGCGGGCGTCTTCGGATTCCCGCAGGGAGCGCCACTTGGCGTAACGCGGACCTTCGAACACGGCACTCAATTCCTTGATCGCCGGCAGTTCCTGGAAGCTGTCGACACCAAAGAAGGTCGGCGCTACAGAGGACAGGAACGGTGCGTGGGCCATGGCGCCAACGGACGAGACATACTGCAGCAACTTCATGTCCGGGGTGGACGGCGTAAACGCGTAGTTCCCGACGACGGCGCCGACCGGCTCACCGCCGAACTGACCGTAACCGGTCGCATAGATATGCTTGTAGAAGCCGGTCTGGGTGACGTCCGGTGCGAACTCGAAGTCCTCGAGCAGCTCGGTCTTGGTGGCGTGCAGGATATCCACCTTGATGTTCTCGCGGAAATCGGTGCGGTCGACCATCAGTTTCAGGCCGCGCCAGGAGGATTCCAGCTCCTGCAGCTTGGGCGCGTGCAGGATTTCATCCATCTGCGCGCTGATCTTGCGGTCCAGCTCGACCACCATCTGGTCGACCAGGGCCTTGTTGACCGGCTGACCCTTTTCATCGCTGTTCAGCAGGTTGGCAATAAATGTCGCAACACCGCGACGGGCCACGTCATAGCCTTCATCTGCCGGCTTCATCCGGCTGTTGGCCATGACCTGATCGAGCAGAGAGCCTTCTTCTACGGATTCGGTGGCAGCGGATTGCTGCACGGCTGTATCAGACATACCACATCCCTTTAGTACGTGATCCAATGAGTACGTGTTTCGAAAGTGCGTTATTCAAGCGTCGGCAAAGGCGGCCCGGTCTTCATTCAGGTGCAGTGAACCTGGGAGAGATCAGACCCGGAACGCCTCGGAGTGCTCGTGACGAAAGTCAGCCTCAGTCGGCTGAGGGTTCGCCCTCGCCACTAACCAGATCCAGCTCGGCCAGCAACTTCTCGCGCGCGTCGTCGTTATCGAGCAGTTCCTGCAGCTTGGAACGGAACTGCGGCACGTTGCCCAGCGGACCTTTGAGGGCCACCAGCGCTTCGCGCAGTTCAATCAGCTTGCGCAGTTCAGGCACCTGGCGTGCAACGCTATCGGGCGAGAAATCGTCGAGCTTGCTGAATTCAAGGTTGACCGGGAGGTCGTCAGCGTCGTCTTCGAGGCGGTTGGGGACCGTTGTGGACAACGTCAGACCCGCTTCTTTCATCACGGACTGAAAGTTGTTCTTGTCAACGGAGATGCTTTTGCGTTCTTCGAGGGGGGTTTCTTCAGGCTGTCCCTTGAAATCGCCGACGACAAACATCTTCAGCGGCAGTTCCATCTCAGCCTGCTGATCACCGGTGGCGGGGACATACTTGATATTGATGCGCTCTTTAGGCGCAACAGAGCCTTCCTTAGACATGCGAACTCCTTAAGTCCATTTAACGTTGTACAATCCATTGCACGTACCGTCCCGGTACGCCGTACGGATCGAACTCTACACACGAGCCTCGCCCCCCTCAAGCAAAAAATCGCCGATTTTGTAAACAAATATGAAAACTGGGCAACTTATTGCCAGCGGGCAAACTAAAATACGCGCCGAATCAGTAATTTGACGACATGTACGTAGTTGCCCGAACAAGCCAAAAGTCGAAATGGTCAGCGCCGCTTCGGCGTCCAGGCCCAAATCATCTCAATGGTGATCGGCTCCTTATCCTCGGCATCGTGGATGGTGACCTGGATCGGCGCCTCGCCTTTTTCATCATTCTTCATGCGCTGCTGCTGTTCCGGCGTTACCGAAGCCACCACGCGCATATCCCCTTTGGCGCGTTTGGTGTAATCGGCACGCATAGTCTTGATCACCGGCACCTTATCGTCCGGGACATTCAGGCCCACCAGGAAGCCGGTGGCGGATTCGGCCAGCAGCAGAGAGGCTACCGCATGGACACCACCAATGTGATTCTGCACCCGACGCTTATTGCTCAGGCTGATGACACACTGGTTTTCGTCAAGCGATTCGATCTTGATCCCAACTGTGCCGGTGAAAGGGACCGCCCTGCCAAAAAACAGCGAGAGGGTGCGTGAGCGAGCAAAGCCCGGGAGCTGGTTGATGCGCTTCACGATGCCATGAAGCCGGTTGTTTGCTGTCATTTTTTCGTTCTCCGGTGTCTGAAAGGCGTCTCTGCGGACGCGCGTCGCCAATGTAGCCGATCCGGTACCGGATGGAAATCGTACTAGGCCCCTGCAGATTGTGACGCCCTGGCGGCGGGTCGTTATACTCGTTATTCAATAGCGGGAAGGAAAACACCGGACATTGCGGCGCTGGTGCATTTCCCCTCCAGATGATGGCAGGCCAAGGGCCCATAAAGATAAGGACCAACGATGAGCGACCTGAAAACCCAATTCGATGAAGCGGTGAATTACATTCAGACAGCGGAGGGCGACTTCAAGCCGTCCAACGAACTCAAGCTTGAATTCTATGCGCTCTACAAACAGGCCACCGAAGGTGATGTCAGTGGCAAGAAGCCGGGCATGCTGGATGTCGTGGGCCGGGCCAAATATAACGCCTGGGAAGAGAAGAAAGGTATGTCCAGCGAAGACGCGATGCAGAAGTACATCGACAAGCTGGAATCGCTGAAACAGGGTTAAGCCATCCCTTACTGCCTGGCGGCTTGGAAATGTGGCCGTCAGGCTCCTTCAACCCAAGCCTCCCCCTACGCCAACCTGGCTCCCTGTTCCAATCTGTAAATCAGGGGTGTCTCATTCAAACGTTTGTCATAGAATACCCGCACTCTAATAACAAGAAACCCACAGGATTTAAGACGTAATCATGAGCATGACCGAAGCGCTGGACCAAAGTCAGTCCGGCCTGATGTCGCGCGTGCACCGCGCCATTCAATCTCACAAACTCAATCAGCGTACCGAGCAGACCTACCTGCACTGGATTACCCGTTACGTGGTTTTTCACGACCTGAAGGACCCGACAGATCTAGGCGATCAGGAGCAGCAGCTGTTCCTGGGGTACCTGCAACAACGGATGCGCGTTTCACGCGCTCGGCTAAACCAGGCCAAGCAGGCTCTCGCTTTCTTTTACGAGGAAGTGCTGGGGCAAATGCCACAGGCTGCACTCGCGGGCTAAATTCTAGCGATCCTGCAGGTTGGTATTCAGGGTGTCGTACGTGCGATTCTCGGGCGGCCGGATCACGTAGTTGTTGCCGAAAGTCTGCCCGGGAATACTCTTCGGGTTGCTGAAGCGGATTTCCACCGGAATTTCGTGGCGCCCAAGATCCGTGCGATCGTCCCGGGGCTGTAGCGCGAGCGGGTCGAGGAAATAGTCTTCGTCCGGCTGACTGACTGGCCGTGCCGGCACGCCGGCGGCAGGCGCCGCAAGACCACCTTCGATCACCGTATTGGACAAGGCGTCCTGATCCAGGGATTGAAACGGAATGGTGTGCATGGTCGACCGCTCTTCGTAATCGAATACCTTCTCCTCACCCTCAGCCGCAGCGTTCTGTGCACTTGCGCCTGAACTACAGGCACAACCGAGCAGGACCGCTGCGAGATAAAATGACTGGCGATTGTGCTGGACGGAAAGCATGACCGAATCCCTGGAGCTATTGCGCGACGATACCGTCGCCGGGCTTGCGACTGTCATCAATGACGTCATAACGACGGTTATTGAACAGTTTATCGCCAATTAAAGCGGCAGGTTTAACTATTCGCCAGAATTGTGACTCCGGTCACCTGGCCTTCGGTGGTTGTCCTCTTCGGACAAATTCCCGTGGCGACAACGCACCGTGGGGGCAATTATAGCGGGTGAAAAACTTATAGCGGCGACGCCTCATAGCGAATGTCGACGATGATGTAGTTCATCAACCCATCGGGTGCGCGGAACTCGATCTCGTCGTCCAGGCGGCGGCCCAGCAGCGCCCGCGCCAGGGGCGCATCGATACTGAGATAGCCCTTGGACAAATCGAATTCATCAGGTCCTACCAGACGGTAGTTGCGGGTTTCGCCGTCGTCGTCCTCCAACGTCACCCAGGCGCCGAAGAACACGCGGCCGGTATCATCCGGCAACCGATCCACCACCGTCAGTTCATCCAGACGCTTGGTCAGGAAGCGAACCCGGCGATCGATTTCCCGCAGTTGCTTCTTGCCGTAGATGTACTCCGCATTCTCGGAGCGATCGCCCAGCGCTGCTGCGTCCCGTACCGCCTGGGTGACTTCTGGGCGCTTTTCCTTCCACAGGTAGCGCAGCTCCTCGCGCAGGGCACGCTCGCCCTCCGGCGTGATATAGCGGGCGCGGCCGCGTCCGGCCGCCGGTTTCTGTGCCATCAGTAAGGTCCTTTGCCGAAATAGCGATTCTGGCGCCGAA
Source organism: Marinobacter nanhaiticus D15-8W (assembly GCF_036511935.1). NCBI lineage: Bacteria > Pseudomonadati > Pseudomonadota > Gammaproteobacteria > Pseudomonadales > Marinobacteraceae > Marinobacter > Marinobacter nanhaiticus. The sequence goes on from NZ_AP028878.1 coordinate 5,166,200, forward strand.
AGATTGTCTCACGCAACCGCAAGGACAACCTCCGTTCCCAAACCCGCAGGCATAAAAAAACCCCGCTGGTGGGCGGGGTCAAGGCTAGCGCTGTGCTGGAGGGAGCAACAGCCATGCGGAAGGGATTCCACACCGGCTATTGCCTTACTCGACTATTTCCATTCTCCATACCTGGCCTTACACCGGGGTGGCCGTGCAATTACACTTTTTTCAGGTGCCATCGTCACTCCTTGTGCGCCTATACACCCCTTGTACGCCTATGCACGCCGTTTTAGGTTGAGCATTCTAGAAAGGCGCCATAAAGTCAGCGCAAATCGTCCAGCGTGTCCCGGGCCCCTCGACGGGCTGCCCAAACGGCCAGCCAAGCCCCGCCGGTCCGGTATCGCTTTGTAAGATCTGTTCCTTGCGAGAACAGCTTGTAAGAAAGGAGCTATGGATGAACGCCAAGAAACTGCTGGATGTCGCCCTGAACGGTCTCGATGCCGTGGGCTACCAACTGGACCACTACGGCATAACCAGCAAGGTCAACCGCCACACGCTGATTGCCTTGGCCATGGCCGAGCAGAAACACCTGGAAGGGGAATGGGACAGCCTGCAGGCACGCTATGGCAGCCAGATTCGTTTCGTTGAAGGCGTCGCTGGACGGATTCGCGGCATCGTCCGCATCTGAACCGTCGCAGGCCCGGGCAGCATCAAACCTGACGCATGCTGCCCGATTCTTCTTCACTGCCGGACTTGTCCGACGACTCGCCAGGCGGCAACTGCCCTTGTTGACTGCGTAGCACTTTGCGCTTCAATGGCCGGTAGAGAGGAAGGTACACCTTGACCGACAGCCCCGGATTTTCCTCGCCTGGTCGCCGGTCCGTTAACTCGATTCGTCCCTGGTGAATTTCGGTGACCGCACTGACCAGACTCAAACCCAATCCGTTGCCCGGTAACGAGCGGCTCTTGCCGACCCGATAGAAGCGCTGGAAGACATTGTCCTTCTCGCTGTCAGGAATACCTATACCACTGTCGCTGACCTCAAGCACAGCCTCCCCTTCAACAGTCTCGACGGCCACACGAATGTCACCGGCCTCCGGCGTGTACTTGATCGCGTTGTCGATCAGGTTGCTCACCATCTGGAACAGCAGGTCCCGGTCACCTTCGATCTTCACATCCTGACTGATGGCCTGCTCGAAGGTCTGGTCCTTGTCTTCGGCCACCGCTTCATAGAGTTCGCAGGCATCGGCGACCAGCTCGCCCAGGGAAATCTCGGTCTTGTCAGCGGCATTGCCCCGGGTTTCCAGGCGAGCAATACGCAGCAAGGCGTTAAAGGTGGCCAGCAGCTGGTCCGCTTCGGCCACGGCCTTGGCCGCCTGGTCCCGGGCCTCGTCGTTATCCACCGCCATCAACGTATTTTCCAGCTGGTTACGCAACCGGGTTAGGGGCGTGCGCAGATCGTGGGCGATGCTGTCAGAAACGTGGCGGATGCCTTCCATCAGGTACACGATGCGGTCGAGCATCTGGTTGAGGTTTTCCGCGAGCTGATCGAAATCGTCGCTGGTGCCACGGGTGGGGATCCGAAGGGACAGATGACCATTCATGATACGCCGGGAGATGGCGTTGATCACCTCGATACGCTTGGTCGTACTGCGGCTCATCATGAAGCCACCCAATAGTGCCAGGGCCAACGTAATACCCATACCCCAGTTGATCGCCCGCTCGATCAGCCGTTTAAGGGTCGTCAGCTCCTGGACGTCTCGCCCAACCAACAGGCGCAGACCGCCCTGGACCTCGAATACCCGGGCCCGGGCCAAGCGTTCGGAACCCTTCCAGCCCACACTGTCATCCAGGGTGAAATTAATCCAGCCGTTCTGAACCTGAGCCTCTTCCGGCCAGGTACTCAGGTTGCCGGCCAGTTTGAGGTAGTCGTCGGTCGCCAGCAGGTAGAGGGATTTGGCATTGGGATCCCGGGAGACCCGCTCCCGGATGATCGTGATCAGGCCGTTGATGCCTCGCCCACGGTATTGCTCGGCCAGACCGGCGATCTCCGCCTCAATGGTTTCGTCCGTCTGTTCGGTCATGAAACCGGCGGTGCGCCAGTAGATAAAAGCCAGCAATAGGAACACGGAGGTGGCGAACACCACCATGTAGAGCAAGGCCAGCTGAAAGGTGGAGGTTTTTAGCTGACTAAGTATCTTCACGCAACATGTATCCCGCGCCTCTAACCGTCTGCAGCAGCGGCGTCTCGAATTCCTTGTCGATCTTTGCACGCAGGCGGCTGATGTGCACGTCGATCACGTTGGTTTGCGGATCGAAGTGGTAGTCCCAGACTTTTTCCAGCAGCATGGTGCGCGTCACCACCTGCCCGGCATTTCGCATGAGATATTCCAGAAGACGGAACTCACGCGGTTGCACGTCGATGTTCTGGCCAGCGCGCTTGACAGTGCGAGCCAACAGATCCATTTCCAGATCGGCTACACGCAGCACGGTCTCGGTTTCCGGCGCCTGGCGGTTGCGGCGCACCAGGGCGTCGATCCGGGCCAGCAATTCGGTAAAGGAGAACGGCTTCGTGAGGTAATCATCGCCACCACCCCGCAGGCCTTCGACGCGGTCGTCCACGTCCCCCAAGGCACTGAGGATCAGCACCGGTACGCTGTTGCCCGTGGCGCGTACAGTCTTGATGATGTTCAGACCGTCCATGCCCGGCAACATCCGGTCGACAATCATGATGTCGTAGTCCTCGCTGGCTGCCAGCATCAGACCATCCTTACCGTCCGCCGCGTGATCCACAACGAAGTCAGACTCCTTCAGACCCTTGACGAGGTAGGTTGCTACGTCATGATCGTCTTCAATTACCAGCGCTCTCACCGGTCAGCCTCCCGCTATGCGTGAATTGAACGACTACAGAGTACGAATCAGCACCTTAAACAGCCAGTTAACATCTTGTAAGAGGGTGTCGCAATTGGCGACGGTCAGCACATGGCGACGCAATCCGCGCCGATTGGATCGCCGTTGCACGAAACTGATCGCCATAGCCTCTGACTAACTCGCTGTTGCCGACTTTAGCCAGCTGAGGGTTTCCGGTGTAGCCACCGACGGATGATACTCGGCACTGACCCACCCACTATAGCCCATCCTGTCCAACGCGCTGAAAATAGAACCAAAATTGATCTCGCCGGTTCCCGGCTCGTGGCGCCCCGGGTTGTCTGCAAACTGGATATGGCCGATGCGGTCCAGGTGCCGCTCGATACTGCGTACCAGGTCCCCGGACATGATCTGCATGTGATAGATATCATACTGCAAACGGATATTAGGTTCGCCTGTGGCATCGATAACCGCCAGGGCTGTCTCTGCGGTATCCAGGACGAAACCGGGCATATCCACCCGAGTGTTTATGGCTTCCACCATCAAGGTGATGCCCTCCGGAGCGAGCTTGCGAGCCGCGCGGCGAAGGTTTTCCACCAACGTATCCCGGGCTTCGGACTCCGTCAGACTCTCAGGCCTCAACCCTGCGAGACAGTTGATCTGGCGGCACCCCAGTACCCGGGCGTACTCAAGCGCCTGGCCCAGCCCATCCTCGAACTCGGCAGTCCGGCCAGGCAGACAGGCGATACCCCGTTCTCCCGCGTCCCAGTCTCCTGGCGGCAGGTTGAACAGAACCTGGGTCAGGCCATTGTCGACGAGTCGGTCGCGTAACTCCTGCGCCGGCCAGGAATAGGGAAACAGGTATTCCACGCCGAGGAACCCGTCCCGGGCTGCAGCAACAAAGCGTTCAAGAAAGGGAAGCTCGGGATAGAGTAATGACAGGTTCGCTGCGAAATTGGGCACGGCCTACTCCTCAAATCGCGATTTAGCCCGGGCGGGCAAAACCGGCTGGGTCAACTGCACGCCGTTGAGATGTTCCAGCGCCAGCAACAGACCGCTGTGGTCCGTTTCGCCATGACCGTTAGCCACGAGATTGAGGTATTCGTCGTGGACACGCTGAGCCAAGGGCAAGGTCAATCCCTCGGCCCGGGCCTCGTCGAGGATCATGCGCATATCCTTGAGCTGGATGCGGGAGGGTCCTCCGGGCTCGAACCGGCGGTCGATCATACGCTGGCCATGGAGATCGAGTATCCGGCTGCCTGCGAAGCCCCCCATCAGCGCTTCACGCACTGCTGCAGGATCGGCGCCCCCCTGAGCTGCCAGTAGGAGGGCTTCGGAGACGGCACCGATGGTGATGCCGACGATTGCCTGGTTGGCGAGCTTCGCCAGTTGGCCCGCACCGGCCGGACCGATATGCGTGACCCGACCGAGCGCCTCTAATACTGGACGCACCTGCTCGAGCAGGTCGCTCTTGCCACCCACCATGATACTGAGATTGGCATCTGCCGCCCCGACCGTACCGCCGGAGACCGGCGCATCCAGGTAACCCACGGACTTGGCGCCACAGCGCCCGGCATGATCGCGGGCGGTCGATGGCTGCACCGAACTCATGTCAATAACGACGGCTCCCGGGCGCAAGTGATCGATGACGCCTTGCTCCACCAGGATGTCATGCACCACCTGACTGTTTTCCAGCATGGTGATCAACACATCGGCACTTTGCGCCGCATCGGCCGGAGAAGCGGCAATAGCAGCCCGTTCCGCGAAGGGTTCACATTTGGCACGCGTGCGGTTCCAGAGGGTCATGGGGTAACCGGCCGCGAGCAGGTTCTCCACCATGGGCGCGCCCATCAGCCCTAGTCCGAGGAATGCGATGCGAGGTTGCGTCATATCACCAAGGGTCCAATCCGAGTCAAACCCCGATGATACCCAATCGGGCCGACGAAAAAATGCCAATACACGCTATGGCCTGAAACAAAAACGCCACCGCTCCAAAGAGCCGTGGCGTTCAGGTAAGACGCTGAAGTTAAGTTAGCAATCAGGCCGCTTCAGGTTCGCCCATGTGCAGACGAATCTTCTTCATCGCATTCTTCTCCAACTGACGAATCCGCTCAGCAGAGACTCCGTACTTATCAGCCAGCTCATGCAGCGTGGACTTGCTCTCCGTCAACCAGCGCTCGCGCAGGATATCCTGGCTACGCTCGTCGAGACTGGACAGCGCATTCAGCAGACGGCTGTTGGAATCTTCCGTCCAATCGGACTGCTCCAACTGGGTGGCTGGATCGCTCCGGCGGTCCTCCAGGTAATAGGCTGGCGCCTGGTACGCAGTGTCGTCATCATCATCCATCGGACCATCGAATGCGGTGTCTTGGGACGCCAGACGGCCTTCCATTTCACGTACGACCCGAGGCTCGACACCCAGATCCTCAGCAACGGCTTTCAGCTCATCCTGGGACAACCAGGCCAGACGCTTCTTCTGGCTACGCAGGTTGAAGAACAGCTTGCGCTGGGCCTTCGTGGTTGCAACCTTGACGATCCGCCAATTGCGCAGGATAAACTCGTGAATTTCTGCCTTGATCCAGTGAACGGCAAACGAAACCAGCCGCACACCGTAATCCGGATTGAAACGCTTGACCGCCTTCATCAGTCCAACGTTACCTTCCTGGATCAGGTCCGATTGTGCCAAGCCATAGCCGGAATAACTGCGGGCAATATGGACAACAAACCGCAGATGTGAAAGAACCAGACGACGGGCGGCTTCAAGATCATTGTCATGATGCAGACGCTCCGCCAATTCCTTTTCCTCTGCGGCCGACAGCATCGGGATGCTGCTCGCGGCCTGGACATAGGCCTCGAGGTTCGCACCCGGAACCATTCGATCTGTCAATTGTAAGCTCGTACCCATGCTTTTCCTCCGCAACGTGGCGACCCACTAATATAGCAGGCAGTACTAAGACCGCCAAGCCGCCATAAAGTTCCCTGAGTTGCGCCCTCAAACCTTTTATCAGGCCTTGAAATACAAGGCTTCGAATCCATTAAGGCTTTAACCCATCACTCCAAACACACTACATGGGCGACAAACTTCAGGAGAACACCTGTGTTAATTTATTTCTACCGCCGCCAGCCCGACCTGGCCATACGGTGAACCCGAAACGCCGGATCAGCGGCTGGCTTCGATCTGGCTCGGTTCTATTGCATCCAGATGCCGCTTGACCGCCAACCAGGCCCCCAACCAACCCAGGGCCACCGCAATGATCAGGAGCGCGAGCGTGCCATCCCATGACAGGCCAGTAAGCTCGAACTGGCTGCGATACAGACTTGCCAGCCGCTCAACAGGCCCGCTCATCCACCAGAGGGTCGCCTGCAGCAGGAGAAACGCCACAATCCCGCCACCCAGGCCATACCAGATACCGGTGTAGAGAAACGGTCGGCGCACAAACGTATCGGTACCGCCCACCAGCTTGGCGACCAGGATTTCATCCCGCCGGTTTTCGATGGCCAGACGGATGGTGTTGCCGATGACCAGGATCACCGCCGCCGCCAGCAACAGGCCCAGGGCCCAGACACCACGACCCAGCAGATCGGTAATTGTGTTCAGTCGCTGCAGCCATCCCAGGTCGACCTGTACTCGCGCTACGGAATCCAGCGACTCCAGTGAATCCACAAGCCGCTGCATACCCTGTGTATTGCGGACCTCCGGACTGGGAGTGAGCAACAGTGTGTGCGGGAGCGGATTCTCATCCAGATAGTCGAGGGCGTCAGCCAGACCTGATGAGGCGCGGAATTCGGCCAGGGCTTCTTCCCGGGTGATGACTGCCACATCGGTAACGTCCTTGCGGCTGGCTACCTGGACTCGCAGGCGATCCAACTGTTCCGTACTGGCGCCCTGCTCCATATAGAGCGTCACCCGCGCCGTACTTTCCCAGCCGGCACTGACCCCCTGGAGACTGGACAGAAGCAGCAGCAGTCCAACCGGTAAAGCTAACGCAATCCCCATCACCAACCAGGTCATCAGACTGGCAATAGGGGAACGCCAAAGACGGAGAGCGCTATCATGAGCGGTCTTGCGATGATGCAGGAAGTAGCTTTCCAGCAGTTGCCGCCACGGTGACCGGGCTGCGGCTGCACCTCGCCGAGATGGGCGTTCAGTGGCCATAGAGCACCTCTTCGCCGGGCATGGCGTCGCCGGTCGTCATCTGGCCGTTGCTCAGGGTAAGGACACGGCGGCGCAGGTGGCGGATCAGGGCGATGTCGTGACTGGCAATCAGCACGGTCACGCCAACCTGACTGAATTGTTCGAACAGGTGCATGATGTCCGCCGACAGCGCCGGGTCCAGGTTACCGGTAGGTTCGTCCGCCAAGAGTAGTGGCGGCTTGTTGACCACGGCCCGGGCGATGCCGACCCGCTGCTGCTCGCCTCCGGAGAGCTGGATCGGATTCATCTTCTCCTTGCTGAGCAGGCCCACCTTGTCCAGCGCAGCACGCACACGGCGGCCGATCTCGCGATGCGGTACTCCGGTGACTTCCAGGGGCATGGCGACGTTATCGAAGACGGTGCGATCGAACAGCAGTTGATGGTTCTGGAAAACCACACCGATATGGCGGCGAATAAAAGGAATCTGCCGTCGTGGAAGCGCATTGAGTTGCTGGCCGCCGACAATGACGTTGCCGGCACTGGGACGCTCCATCACCATGATGAGCTTGAGCAGGGTACTCTTGCCCGCGCCTGAATGGCCGGTCAGGAAAGCCAGTTCGCCCCGGGACATCTCGAAGCTGACGCCCTGCAATGCCGTATGGCCGCCTTCATAGCGCTTGCTGACTTTCTCGAACTCGATCAACTGCTCAAACCCTGTCTGGTTAATACGGCGCGCCATTCCAGCCGACCCGCTATTCAGAATCGAACCGGCGTGGGCGCCTTTACCTCCGCGAGCCTATTCTTCAGCGAAGAGCGCCTCGACGAAGTCTTCAGCCTCGAACGGACGCAGATCCTCAGCCTGCTCGCCGACACCAATGTAGCGAATCGGGAGCTTGAGCTGGCGGGCAACCGCAAAGATGATACCGCCCTTGGCTGTACCGTCGAGCTTGGTCAGGGTTATGCCAGTCACACCCACCGCCTGCTGGAACACCTGCGCCTGGCTCAGGGCATTCTGACCGGTTCCGGCATCCAGTACCAGCATGACTTCGTGCGGGGCGGTTTCATCCAGCTTCTTCATGACCCGAACCACTTTCTCCAGTTCGCTCATTAGGTTGTCCTTGTTCTGTAAGCGACCGGCCGTGTCGGCGATGACCACATCCACACCCCGCGACTGGGCAGACTGCACCGCGTCGAAAATGACCGAAGCACTGTCGGCGCCGGTATGCTGCGCCACCACAGGTACGTCGTTGCGCTCGCCCCAGACCTGAAGCTGCTCCACTGCGGCCGCCCGGAAAGTGTCCCCGGCCGCCAGCATCACCGACTTGCCCTCTGCCTTGAACTTGCGGGCCAGCTTGCCGATGGTGGTGGTCTTGCCCACACCGTTGACGCCCACCATCAGCATGACAAACGGCTTCTTGTCCGTCTCGATGTTGAGCGGAGCCGTGCTCTCGGAAAGAATGCCGCGCAACTCGTTCTTCAGGGCTTCACGCACTGCAGCCCCGTCTTTCAGCTGCTTGCGTTCGAGCTTTTCGGTCAGGGCATCGATGATCTCGGTGGTTGCAGTAATACCGACATCGGCGGTCAGCAGGGTGGTTTCGATCTCTTCCAGCAGGTCTTCGTCCACAGATTTGCCGGTCGAGAACAGATCTGCCAGCCCGGAACTCAGGTTTGCGCGAGTCTTGCCCAGGCCGCTCTTGATGCGCTGGAACACGCTGACCGGGGGCGCTTCCGGCTCAGGCTCCGGTTCAGGTGCGGGTGCAGGCTCGGCTTTGGGTTCAGGCGCAGGTTCGGCTTCGGGTTCAGGAGCCGGAGCTTGAGGGACTTTCTCTTTCTCCGCTTCAGGCTCGGCCACTTCCTTCTTGCCGGTCTCGACAGGGGTGGCGCCGGGCTGGGGTTTCGGCTCGCGCTGGGGTACCGATTCGGGGCGCGGCCGCTGGCGGCGTTTGTTAGCCAGTTCCGCAACAAATACGAGAACCAGCAGGGCCAGCAGCCCGATCATAATCCACTCTGCCATCATCATTATTCGCAGTTCCGTTGGTCAGGAGGTGAGAAAAAACGAGGTCACAGGACTTCGGCCCGGAGCAGGCCTCGCGTACCGTTGCGTAAAAACCGGAAGCGTCCTTCAAGAGCGCGTATTCTATCGGGCCGGGCCACTGTCGTCCAAACCAAGGCGGGAGCCCAAACCAAGCTGGGCGTCCAAACCGCGGCTGGATTTGGGTACACTGCCGGCATCCTCCACAATACCGTTCTCGAATCCAGGTAAATCATGACCCGCAAGCAGTCCCGTCATAAGCCAAACCCTGCCACCGGCAAGCGACGTGCTAAAACGCCTGCTATCGAGACAGGGGAGCTGAGGATCATCGGCGGCGATTGGCGCAGCCGGCGCCTGACTTTTCCCGCCGTTGGCGGCGTGCGGCCAACACCCTCCCGGGTGAGGGAAACCCTGTTTAACTGGCTAATGGCGGCCCTCCCCGGCGCGCGCTGCCTGGATCTATTCGCGGGAAGCGGTGTACTCGGCCTGGAGGCCCTGTCCCGTGGCGCCCGGGAGACCCAGTTTGTCGATCATACACGCGCACTTTGTGACGCCTTGAAGGCTAACCTGGGACTGTTAAAGTCCGATGGTGGCAAAGTGATTTGCCAGGATGTCACAACGTTCCTCTCCCACCCCGCCGAGACACCTTACGACATTCTGTTGATGGACCCGCCCTTCCGCCAGGACTGGCTGACCCGGTTACTCCCGCTGATCGCCGGAAACGGCTGGGTGACGCAGGGCAGCTGGGTGTATATCGAACACGAGAGCGAGCTTGCCAGCGTGGCCGTTCCGGAAAACTGGTCGCTGCATCGGGAGAGAATTGCGGGGCAGGTCTGTTACCGGCTCTACCGGGTCGGACAATAAAAAGGTTCGTCGCACTTTAGCGGGAATCCGCGTAACGCAAAGCATTCCGGGCCTGGGCAGCCCGGCGGGCTGCTCCGAAGCTGAAGCGTCGGCTACATTTTCCAGCTAACTCGAGCATGTAGCAGATGCTTCAGCTTCTGAGGCGCCGAAGGTGCCCATGGTCTTACGACTCGTGCGGAGGGCTCCGGGCTCCCGTCACGCTAATCCGCGATGAACCATAAAAAAACCCCGTATTCCGCCAGCACTTCAAAGGTCCTGACCGAATACGGGGTTACTGCGCCGGCTTGTTTACTAGGCCGGACGCAGGGCGTAGGACTTCAGGTGGGCGGCGAAATCTTCCAGGTAACGGATACCACTTTCCTCCGCCTCACGGCACCACTCCACCAGCGCATGCAGCTTATCCTGGGGCTTTAGGCCCCGGCGGCGCCACAGGGCCTGCAGCTCATGGCTCTTGTCGTAGATCTGACGCAGTACCGCGTTACGCTCCAGCAGCGACTCCAGGTGTTGCTGGTCGTGGGGCTTGATCAGCGAAGTCTCCCGGGACAGCAGCTTGCGCGCACGGCGGTACATCGGCTTGATGTCCTCCTCCATGACCTGCTTCTGCTGCCGCAGCACCGGCTCCAATACACGCTTGCGATATTGGCGCATGATATCGAAACGGTTGTTGGCAATCGCCTGCACGGTTTCCACATCCACACTCGCCTTGCCCGGTACCTGGTGTGCGATCGGACGATAGCCCTTCGGCTTGGCCAGACGGAACAGCTGGAACGCACGGATATAGCCCCAGCCGATATCCAGCTCGTACCAGCGACGGGAGAGCTTGGACGAATTGGGATAGGTGTGGTGGTTGTTGTGCAGCTCCTCCCCCCCGACGATCAGGCCCCAGGGCACGATGTTGCGGGCATTGTCGGCGCATTCGAAATTGCGGTAACCGAAGTAGTGGCCGATGCCGTTGATCACGCCGGCGGCCCAGAACGGAATCCACATCATCTGCACCGCCCAGATCCAGATACCGTTAACGCCGAACAAGGCCAGATCGATCACAGCCATCAGGGCAATACCGAGCATCTTGTACGGGGTGTAGACCTTGCGTTCGATCCAGTCCTCCGGCGTACGCTGGCCGTAGCGCTCCAATGTTTCAGGCGTAGCCGCCTCCTGATAGAGTTCGGCGCCCTCGGTCAGGACCTTTTTCAGGCCACGCACCACCGGGCTGTGCGGATCCTCTTCGGTCTCGCACATGGCGTGGTGCTTGCGATGGATAGCGGTCCACTCCTTGGTGTTCTGAGCAGTGGTCAGCCACAACCAGAAGCGGAAGAAATGCTTGAGGACCGGATGCAGGTCCAGCGAATTGTGCGCGGAGTGGCGATGCAGGTAGAGCGTGACGCTCACAATGGTCACGTGCGTAAGCCCCAGGGCGACCAGCACGTGCTGCCACACCGACAGGTCCAGAAGACCGTTGTACCACATAGTAAAGAACCCTCAGAGAAAGGCGTGGGCGAAAAGAAATTCCCTGATCTTTCCGCTTTTGTTCTAGAAAACCTGACGTTGCTTATGTAAAACCTGACGTTCCCGGAGCCTCTTTGATTATGGTTTTGAAGAGGGCGCCCGAACTTCGAATTCTAGCGTACAGTTGTAAGCTACAACAACCCAGTCGCGGTTTATATGTAGTTTGTGTGACGACATGCGCAGCCCTGTAACCATGCGATTTCAGAAGGTTTCCGGGCGGCACCATTGCAGTGCGCCGCACCTGAATTGACGGGTCGATCTGGTTTCGCACAATCGCCTGACGATGGGGCGCGTGGGTTGGCGAATGCTGAGAATCTACCAATCAAGTCAATTGGCGATGCAGCAAGTGCCCACCGCCTACAACACGAGGATCACGCTTTGCCCGAACTGCCCGAAGTCGAAACCACCCGACGCGGCGTCGCCCCGTTCCTGGAAAATCGGCCCATTCGCGCGGTCCGCATTCATGAACCGCGACTGCGCTGGCCGATTCCCGACGACTTGGCCACGCGCCTGACCGGCGCAACGCCCTTGGAAGTGGACCGGCGGGCGAAATACCTGCTGGTACGCTTCGAGACCGGCACCCTAATGATCCATTTGGGCATGTCCGGCAGTCTGCGTATCGTGACCGATGGCTCGCCACGCCAGGCCCACGACCATGTGGAACTCGAGCTGGGCGATGGCCAGATACTGCGTTACAACGACCCCCGTCGTTTCGGCGCCTGGCTTTGGAGCGAAGCACCGGAATCCCACCCCCTGATCAGCCACCTGGGCCCTGAGCCGCTGGATCCTCTGGCCTTTACCGGTCACGAGCTCTATCGCCTGTCCCGGGGGAAGACCACTTCGATCAAGGCTTTCATCATGGATAGCCGCGTCGTGGTCGGTGTTGGGAACATTTACGCCAACGAAGCGCTGTTCATGGCTGGCATCCACCCAAAGCGCCATGCTGGTAAGGTGGGACGAGCCCGGATGGTTCGACTGGTGGAATCGATTCGGGAAATCCTCACCGCCGCCATCCTGATGGGCGGCACGACGCTGCGGGATTTCGTCAACAGCGACGGCAAACCGGGCTACTTTGCGCAATCACTGAATGTCTACGGTCGTGGCGGCGAGCCCTGTCGCAACTGTGGCATGCCCCTCAAGGAAATCCGCCTCGGCCAACGCTCCACCGTCTACTGCTCCAGGTGCCAGAAATAGTCACTGCAAAAGCGACAACGGCTGCGTCCGCCGAGATACACGATGCGACAAAAAAGCGTTTGAAAATGCGCAAATATCATTCATAGTTAAAAAATCGACTATGAAGTCCTGCTGCGCCTGGGATGGCGCGGCCAGGATGGTCTGCTAAATCAGGAGAATAGACATGATTTCCCGGATTTCCCGCGTTGTCGCCATGACGTTCGCTCTGAGCCTGATGGCGTTCGCGTCCATCGGCCATGCCAACACCCTGGAAGAAGAGCCGTCTGCACTGGCGATGACCGGCGATGCACTCATTGCCCGCCCGCTACTGCTTGCCACAACCGTTGTCGGCAGTGCCGTCTATTTGGTGTCCCTGCCCTTCTCCCTGCTGGGCGGCAACGCGGCAGAAGCCGGCGAAACCCTGGTTGTCGGTCCGGCAAAGGCGACGTTCGTGCGCTGTCTCGGCTGCACCACCTCTGGTCGCAAGCAGGACGCCGTCGCTCAGGAATAATGCCGCCTGCCTGAGGAACTGATCTAACGGCAAGGACGTATTGCTCCCCGGCGCTGACTGGGGCACTCTGGCAGTGAACTCGCGACCCCGGATTTGCTGCAAATGATTGACTGGTCAGCGCTGGATACAGTGTTCCTCGATATGGACGGCACACTGTTGGACCTGCACTTCGACAGCCACTTCTGGCTGGACCACCTCCCTCGCCGTTACGCCGCCCTCAAATCTGTCGATCCCGGCGAGGCACGTACCTCCATCGTGTCCATGATCGAGTCGGAAAAAGGCTCGTTGCAATGGTATTGCGTGGATTACTGGAGTGACCGGCTGGATGTGGACATCACCGCACTCAAACGTGAAGTAGCCGACCGCATTGCCTACCGCCCCCACGCCGAGTCATTCCTGGGCGCCATCCGGGAAAGTGGACGTCGCTGCGTGATCGTCACCAACTGTCACCCCAAGCCGCTGGAACTCAAGCTGGAGCGCACCGGGCTCGACCGCCATGTCGACCGCGTGGTATCCACCCATGATTTCGGTCGCCCCAAGGAAGATATCCAATTCTGGACCGACCTGGCAGGTATCGAACCCTATGATCCCACCCGCACACTGATGGTCGACGACAGCCTGCCGGTACTTGAGAGCGCGCGTCGCGCCGGCATCGCCCACCTGCTGGCCATCCTGGCACCAGACAGCCAGATGCCCGAGCGCAGTGCACTGGCTGACTTCCTCGGCATCCATCATTTCGACGAAATCCTCGAACAGATTCAACCCGTCCCCACATCAGCCTGAACGGGTTATAATGAGAAGAGGATTGACCACGCCTGACGTGATGACAGCAAACCCTGAAACCGGAGCACCATGAGTTCAGCGGAAACCAGCGAACGGGTGCGGCTAGACAAGTGGCTCTGGGCCGCACGTTTCTACAAGACCCGAACCATTGCCAAGGAAGCCATCGAAGGCGGCAAGGTTCATTACAACAGCCAGCGCACCAAGCCGGGCAAAGCGGTCGAGGTTGGTGCGCGCCTGCGGTTACGGCTAGGACACCAGGAAAAAGAAGTCATCGTCGACGACATCAGTGATCGTCGCCGGGGTGCGCCTCAAGCCCAGACGCTCTACCACGAGACGCCGGACAGTCAGAAGAAACGCGAGGAAGAAGCCTGGCAGCGCAAGACCATGCAAGCTGCCCAATTGCCTCCAGCCCGGCGCCCAACCAAGAAAGATCGCAGGGACCTACAGCGTTTTCGCGACCAACACGGACTGTAGGTCCGCGTGTTCCCGTTCGATCGGATCCACTATCACCTTTTCCCGTCTTAACGAGGTCAGCTCATGGCATTGGACGACCAGTTCCAACGTTTCCTGTTCGACGACAGCCAAGTCCGCGGCGAGTGGGTACGCCTGTCCGACAGTTTCCAGCAGATCGTTGCACAAACCGAATATCCCGGCCGCATCCAGCACTTGCTCGGTGAAACCCTTGCCGCCAGCGTGCTGCTCAGCGGCACCTTGAAGTTCGAAGGCACGCTGTCCATCCAGGCTCAAGGCGACGGCCCGGTACGGACCTTGCTAGCAGAATGTAGTCATGACCGTGCGATTCGTGGTATCGCGCGTTTCGATACCACGCCGACTGGCGAGAGTCTCGACGATATCCTGGGCACGGGCCGCATGGCGATCACCATCACGCCGGAACAGGGGCAGCGCTACCAGGGCGTCGTGCCGCGCGAGCATGATAACCTGAGCGAATGCCTGGAGGATTATTTCGAACGTTCCGAGCAGATCGAGACCCGGCTGTTCCTGTTCGCCGACGGTAACCAGGCCGCTGGTCTGCTGCTGCAGCGCCTTCCCGGAGACAAGTCGCTGGACGAGGACCTCTGGCAGCGCGTGGGACACCTGGCCAGCACCCTGAAAGCTGGCGAACTGCTGGAACTGGAAAGCGAGACGGTGTTGCACCGCCTGTTCCATGAAGAAAACGTACGGCTGTTCGATCCCGAGCCCGTCCGTTTCCAGTGCAGCTGCTCCCGGGAACGCACCCTGGCGGCGCTGGAATCGATCGGGCAGGACGAGTGTTACAGCATCCTGGACGAGCAGGGGGCCATCGAAATGGATTGCCAGTTCTGCCATGCCCAGTACCGTTTTGACCGCAACGATATCGACCAGTTGTTCCATGGCCATTCGCTGCATTAACCGAGCTTAAAAATAGTACGCTAGATTGCCCGCAGAGCCCACAACCGTGCGCCTTCCCGGGCAGTCGTTTTTTACCGGGCTCTCTGGCATAATAGCGCGCCTGATTGTTCACGAAACCGCCAGCTTCGGGCTTGGGTAGTCCCGTCCCCGGCATCGAATCGAACAATTTCGAATACATCTCTAGGGCGAGGTCGAAGTGAGTAACGCTTACACTGATTTGAGTTCTGCGCGGCTGGTTGAACTGGCGCTGGAACGCAACGAAGGCCGTCTGGCATCCAACGGCTCCCTGGTCGTCAAGACCGGCGCACGGACCGGACGTTCCCCGATGGATCGGTTTATCGTCGAGGAGCCGAGCACCTCCGACGCTATTCACTGGGGCCCGATCAACCGCCCGTTCGACGCCGACAAGTTCGACGCCCTGTGGGACCGCGTCGAAGCCTACATGGCGGATAAGACCCAATTCGTTTCCCACCTGCATGTGGGCTCCGACCCGGAGCACTACCTGCCGGTGCGCATGACCACCGAAACCGCGTGGCAGAACTTGTTCGGACGCAACCTGTTTATCCGCCCGGACAACTTCAACCCGGCCGACAAGCAGGAATGGCAGATCCTCAACGCCGCCAACTTCCAGTGCGATCCCGAGCGCGACGGCACCAACAGCGACGGCTGCGTGATGATCAACTTTGCCAAGCGCAAGGTGCTGCTGGCTGGAATGCACTACGCCGGCGAGATGAAGAAGGCTATGTTCTCGGTACAGAACTTCCTGCTGCCGGAAAAAGACGTGCTACCGATGCATTGCTCCGCCAACGTGGGTGACGACGGCGAGACCTGCCTGTTCTTTGGCCTCTCCGGCACCGGCAAAACCACGCTGTCCGCCGATCCCGATCGCTACCTGATCGGCGACGACGAGCACGGCTGGGGTCCGGGCACCGTTTTCAACATCGAAGGCGGCTGCTATGCCAAGTGTATCGACCTGAGCCAGAAGAACGAGCCGATCATCTGGGACGCTATCCGCTTCGGGGCCATCGTCGAGAACGTGGTTATCGACGACGAAACCCGCGAGCCGGATTACACCGACGTCTCCCTGACCGAAAACTCCCGCTGCGCCTATCCGCTGGAGCACGTGGAGAAGCGGGTCCTGGAGAATCGTGCCGGTGAGCCGTCTGCGATCGTCTTCCTGACCTGCGACATGACCGGTGTCCTGCCGCCCGTGTCCATCCTCGATAAGGAATCGGCGGCCTACCACTTCCTGAGTGGCTATACCGCGCTGGTAGGTTCGACGGAAATGGGCTCGTCATCCAAGCTCAAGTCCACCTTTTCTACCTGTTTCGGTGCTCCGTTCTTCCCGCGCCCGGCCGGCGTTTATGCCGAGCTGCTGATGAAGCGAATGGAGGAGTTCGGCAGCAAGGTGTTCCTGGTAAATACCGGCTGGACCGGCGGTCCCTACGGTGTGGGCGAGCGCTTTAGCATCCCCACAACCCGTGCGATTATCAGCGCCATCCAGAATGGCAAGCTGGACGATGTGGAAACCGAGCACCTGGACAAACTGAACCTGGACGTCCCGGTCGAAGTGCCGAATGTGGACAGCAAGCTGCTGAACCCGCGCAATACCTGGAGCGACCCGGCGGAGTACGACGCCAAGGCCCAGGCGCTGATCAAGCAGTTCGTCGATAACTTCAGCAAGTTCGATGTCGCTGAGTCCATCGTGGCAGCGGGTCCCAAGCTTTAAGGGATCTGGAATACCAGAATGAGAAAGGCGCCTTCGAGGCGCCTTTCTTGTTTTTGCTTCCCCCGTCCCATATAGCCGATGCTTCAGAGGGTGTTGCAAAACGTAGCGAGCGAAGGCCAGGCAAGGCGGAAATTCGCGAAAAAGCGCAGTTTACTGGTCGTAAATGAGCATTTTGATCGGACTCGCGCACGAGCGGATTTCCAACGCCGCATGGCCGAGCGCAGTAGTTTTGCAACACCCTCTTCAGCTTCGGAGCAGGCGCCAGCCTGCCAAGGGCTCGGGGCTCCAGCGATTATCGGCGCCCGATGGGCGCTCCGAAGCTGAAGCATCGGCTACACAGGATCTTAGCCCCCGGATAGCCCATCAGGCATAGATAGCCATCACGCATAAAACATCAACGGCACAAACGCCACCAACACCAACGAAATCCCCATCACGATCAACGGCATGATGATACGCTCGTGCCGCTGGTAGAAGGTTCCGGTCTCCGCCAGGGCCGCCGACACCTCGGTCTCCCCCACCACCTGCCGGGTCAGCAAGTGATTCAACGCCACCGGCGGGCTCAGGTAGCCCAGTTCAAACGCCACCAACGTTGTCATCCAGAAATGGATCGGGTCTATACCGCTGCCGTAGGCAATCGTCGCCACGGTCGCACTAACCAGGATAACGGCGCCGAAGGCATCCATGATCATCCCCAGGACTACTAGCACCACCACCATCAGCAGCATGGCGGTCCAGGCACTGCCGAACGCCTGCGGGAACATTTGCATAATCTCGGCTCGTTCGATAACGCCGCCAATGCTTACCGACAGCCCCAACAACAGGAGTAAGGCCCCGATTTCCGAGGTCGTGTCGTTGGTGGCGCCGCGGATGCTTCGCTCGATGCCCTGGTGTTTGGGCGCCGCTTCTTTCCGGCCGCGTTTACGAAAAGCCAGGTGTTCGTAGACCAGGATCGCGAGCATGATCACCGGCAGGATGCGCGGGGCGGAAAACTCGTCCATACCCACGTCCAGTGCCCAGCGGTAGAACAATACGACCACCGCAACCACCAGCACATAGGGAATCAGTGGTACCAGCGCTCGCAACATCGCCGGCAGGGCTTCAGCGACCGGCGCCAGTTCGAAGCGGCTTTGACGGTTCACGGTCAGCGAGACCACCAGGAACATCACCGCAGTCAGCAGGAATACCCAGATGCCCCAGCCGAACAGGACATCCGTCGTCACCTCCCGATTAAGGTAGGCGATAACGACCACGAGCAAACAGGGGCGCAGGACCACACCCAGCGAACCCGACATCGCCGTCGCGGCAAGGGCCAAGTGTCTGCGGGCACCGGCAGCGCGCAGTTCGCTGTAGATCACAGCGCCTGCGGCAATGACGAAGATCCCGGAAGCGCCGGTGTACGCCGTGGGAACGGCCGCCACGATCACGGCGACCACCGCCAGCATCTCCGGCGGCATGCGCCACGGCCGGAACGCATTGAACACCAGGGGCGCCAGCCGGGTCTGCTTGAGCATCATCCCGACCCAGACGTAGAGGCCGACATTGAGGAACATGTCGGACAACTCCATCATCTTGTCCAGGTAGACACCAATGCCGGAAGCGTGCCCAAGCAGCGCAAAGTAGGTACCGGAAATCAGGCACATCACGGTGTAGAGCGGTACCGCCAGACCGGCCTTCATCAGGTCGCCGCCTTCCTGTAGATCTGCCGGCGGACGTACCAGACGATAAAGGCTGACCAGCGTCAATGCCGCGAAGCCGACGATCCACAGGTCGTGCAAGATCTCCCGCTCGAAGGTGATGTCCGCCCCGGCATCGTGGGAGGTCTGGCGGAACAGCACACTCGACCCAAGCAGCATGACGTTGGCGACAGTCTGCAGGAAATAGGAGACGGTGTAGTCGAGCCGTGTATCGATGGCCCGCATGGCGATATGGTGACGCGTCAGGGTGGCAGTGGCGGCGCACAACATCACTAACACCACGAGGATGTAGCGCTGGGAGGTCAGTCCGAGGGCGATAACATCCGCCACGAAGCCCTCGACCGCCCGGTACACTTCAAGCGCCGGCGTGATCTGACCCTGCAGGCTATCGAATTCCGCGTGTTTTTGCTGACACAATGCAATTGCGTTTTCCACGGCGGCGCGAATATCCGCTGGATTGACCGTTCGTTCGCCCAACAGGCTCATCAAGGGATCTGCCGGCGCCTGGTGCGCCTCCAGCACCTGACGCTGGACTTCTGCGTCGATATCCCGGTTTGGGTTGCAGCTGGGCGCCACCGGGTCGACCCGCAACTTGTAGTAACCGCTCCACATTTGCTCGCCGGCCTGGAGCATCTGGTTGTGGATATCGCTGCTGGTGGAGAAGATCACGACCAGCAGCAACAGGATGCAGGCGGGAAAGGAAGAGAACCACTCAAGCCCGGTACGGCGGGCCACCCTTCCCCTCTCGGTCAATACACTGGCAGACATCACGTTCGAGCCCTGTCGCGATTGTTGTTATTGGAAGCTCACCGCGTCATTCCGCGGCAATGGCACACTCCGCCCGGGTGGGATCGTCCTTACAACGGATGGCCCGCATCAGTTTCAATGCCCGCGCATCGTAGGTGCCTTCCTCACGCAGGGCCAGGCGCACCTCGCGCAGCATCTGGTCGTATTCCCGCACCTGCTGTTCGGTGGGATGCATCCAGCTCGCCTGGGGAATCTCCTTTTCTGCTGCCTTGATCAGTTCGTAGGCTTCGTCAACACGGGAGAAGGCATAGCCGCGTACCTTATCGCCATACCCCTCCGGGAAACGGTCGGCATGGTGGATGATCTGGAAGGTCATTTGCGCCAGCTTGTAAGCGAATACGCCACCACCGGGATTCACGCCCTTATAGAGCTCCAGCGGCGTGTAGGCGACGGCCGGTGCATAGGCCAGGTCCACGCTGCCGTTGTTGAACTTGCCGGCGAAGTTGGCCGAGTTGGCGCCCACCACCGACGCTCCCACATGGCGGACCATGGTTACAGCCGCGTTGTCATAGTCCAGGGTCGCGATCTTCTTGCCCTGGAGCTCTTCGACTGTGTCGACCTTGCGATCGCGTATAAACAGGTAGATGGAACCGGCCGGCAGGATACCCGCCACTTCGTAGTTCTCGCGTTTGAGCAGGGATGCCGCCGACGGCTGGGCCAGGGTCTGGAGCAGGATTCGCATCTGGGGCTCACTGGTCAGCGCGCCCAGCGCTTCGATGCTGCCGGTAAAACTGTTGAATTCCCGCGCGCGGGTGCCGGTCAGCAGGACCGAATCGCACTGGCCGGCCTTGAATTCCTCCGCCGCAATCTTCTCATCGGTGTAGGCCCGCATTTCCAGATCCACACCCCAGCCCATGGCCGTCGGTCGGGCGGATTTCATAACGTTGAACAGGGGGCCATTGGAGCCGATCGGGTCGAACACGCAGAACGACCGTTTGATCATTTCGCCTGTGTCGGCGTGCACCAGCCCGGCACTGAGTAGCCAGGCCAGCGCCAGGGCGGCCAGGCTCCGCTTTCCATGTTTCATGTTGAGTGTCTCCGTTTCTTATCGTTATTTATGCGGTTCCGACGCTCAGCGCCCCGTTGGTTGCTGACTTCCTCGCATGAAACGATGGCGTCGGTCCGCGTTACAACAGGGAGTCCAGGTCGATCACTTCACCGGTAGGTGCTTCATCGTCCCAAAAGGTACCCAAACCGCCCATCGGCGTGCGGTGACCGGTGTTCTCCATCCACAACTTGTCGGAGATGGCGAGAATGTTGTGGGTGGCCAACTGGTCCACCAACACCCACCCGTCCGCCGGCGGCCGCTTCTCGATCGCCTCCGCATGCCGGCGAATGACCGCGCGCACCCGTTCCATATCACCCTTGTTCCAGGCGGCGATGACATGAAAGACATGACTTATACGCACGCCAGCGGCCTCGCCCAGGGCGTCTGAAGCGTCCAGACGTTCAAAGGCATCCTCCCCTTCCGGCTGGGCGCCCGGGATCATCGCCCAGACGGTCGCCCGTAGACCCATGGGCGCGCCCCACCACTTTTCGTTGTCCAGGCAGCTTGTTGCCCGGGCGGCCACCGAGCCGACGTTCTTGGGAACACCGATGGGTGCAGTGGACTGGATCTCGGCGTTCAGCGCCTGTAGTCCGGAAAGCAGGCCGGCCAGGTAGATGAACTCGTCCAGGTCTTCATCGAAATCTGGACATTCCTCGGTTTCCGGGTCGCCGTAGTAAGCCTTGAAATGTCTCCAGCCCTTGAAGTAGCGCTCGGCCGCCAACGCGTAATAGCGCTTCTGGCGGATAATGGCGTCCTCAGCCTCTTCCGGATTACGGGCGCGCAAGGCGGCGATGCTCTGCAGCTCCGCTTCGCGGCCCCGGTCTTCGGCGCAGCCGCCGGCCTGGAGGCTCATCATCACTGCCAGTTGGTCCGGGTCGGTGGTCACCCGGCCGAACGACATCAGCAGGGGCTGCACCGATTCACTCATGGCGCAGGCCATGGCCAGGTCGCCGGTCTGCAGCAGGTAGGGCACGGTGTGCTCCTTGGAGAACCCCTGCATGACATCACCGGTGGTCTTGTAGATCATATGATTCACGACACCACAGCCGCTGAGCGAAAAACCGCCGGCTAGCGCCACCAGCCAGATACGGAAACGGGGCCATCGGCGCGCGCGAGGAATATCCGTTGTTTTCTTCATACAGCCTGCCACCTTCTGCGTTCTTGTTTTATGTACTTCCGGAGCGCCAATGAGCCATCAAGGCACAAAACCTGTGTAACGATATGTTACAGATTCGGGATTATCCTCAAGTCAGTGCCGTTTTTGTGAGACGAGTGCCTCAAAGCCGCTATCGCATACTGCGCAACCTGCATCGCCGGCCCCTTTTAAACCTTACTGGCAATTAACTAAGTTGTTTGACACCGCCACGGAACACGCTATACCTGTTAGGAACCTCCGATGAGGCTTTCGTGTCCTGTTTGATTGATTGCTTGACCTTCGCTGCCGCGCCTTGTTCTCAAAGCGTTCCGGAGTTCAGTAAATCTGCGAATCAACCCAGCAGGACGCCAGGCCGGGCATTCTGCCCGGTTGTAGTCGGCGGCGAACATGCGAAGACGCCGTCTTTCCAATAACGAAGGAGATATTCATGCGCAAACCCGAACTTGCCAGTGCAGTCGCAGAGCAGGCCGGTCTGACCAAGGACAAAGCCAGCGAAGTCATCACCGCATTCACCGACCAGATCCAGGCTGCTACCGCCAAGGGCCAGGACGTGTCCCTGATCGGCTTTGGCACCTTCAGTGTCCGCAAGCGTGAGGCACGCACCGGTCGCAATCCGCAGACCGGCGCAACCATGAACATTCCCGCCAGCAAGACGGTCGGGTTCAAGGCTGGCAAGGCGCTGAAAGAAGCTGTCGCCAAGTAATCTCCGGATGGCCGGCCACTCTCGTGGCCGGCTGACTTCCCCTGGCCAACGCTCGCTCAATCTGACGCCCCTCCCCATCCTGATGCGCAATAGCCTCAGCCCGAGACACACTCGGCGCGGGACGCATCCACCCGGCAACGAATGGCTTTCATCAGCCGGATCGCGCGCTCGTCGTAGATTCCCTCTTCCAACAGGGAAAGCCGCACTTCCCGAAGCATCTGGTTGTATTCCTGGACATCTTCCTGTGGCGGGTGCATCCAGGCCTCGTCGGGGATTTCAGCCTCTGCCTGGGCGATAATCTGGTAAGCCTCCTCGATGCGCCGGACGGCCTCGTCACGCACCATCTGGCCGGCACTCTCCGGGAAACGGTCACGATGCAGGATCACCTGGAAATTCATATAGGCCACGGCGTAGTTGAAGACGCCACCGTTGGGTCGAACCCCCTTGTAGAGTTCTAACGGCGTATAGGCGACCGCGGGGGCGTACGCGATATCCACCGAACCGTTGTTGAACTTGCCGGCGAAGTTGGCGGAGTTGGCTCCCACCACCGAGGCGCCCACATGGCGCACCATGGTCAGGGACGCCGTGTCGTAATCCAGGGTGGCGATCTTCTTGCCCTGTAACTCCTCCACGGTGTCGATACTGCGATCACGGGTGAACAGGTAGACCGCGCCGCCCGGGAAGATACCGGCAACCTCGTAGCGCTCATTGGTAAGGAAAGGCTTGGCCTTGGGCTGGCTCAGGGTGTTGAACAGCAGGCGCATTTCCTCTTCGCCGGGAATGGCCCCCATCGCTTCAAGACTACCGGTGAACTTGTTGAACTCGCGCGCCCGGGTACCGGTGAGCAGCACGGCGTCGCATTGGCCGGCCTTGAAGTCCTCGGCAGCCACCTTTTCGTCGGTGTAGGCACGCAGATCGAGTTCGATGCCTTCGCGCAGGGCCACGGGTTTGAAGGTCTTGGTAATGGCGAACAGCGGACCATTGGCGCCGACCGGATCGAACACACAGAAGCTGCGCTTGAGGATGTCCGCTTGCGGTTCCTGGTCGGTCTGGGCAGCCGTTTGCGCCTGGACGGCGCCGGTTAGCGCCAGACTGAGGGAGAGCGCGACGCCGGACAGGCGTTGCGCTAGGGGTTTGCTAAACATGCTGGAGCACTCCTGCTTATTCTTGTCATGCCATGCGGCACCAGAATAGGAAGGCCCCAGTGGGGTTACGTTGGCAGCAGCGCCCCGGGCATTCAGGCACTCCTGCCATTCGCGCATGCTAGGGGGAAGGGTCTGGCGGGAAGGCCCGCATTCGCAGGGGCACCTTTACTCAGGCTTGGATTCGGACTCCGCAGACGCCGCCGAGGATTTCGAGCCAGTCTTTGAACCAGTTCCGCTTTTCCCGGTGTTGGAGCGGCGGTTGCGGGCGGCCGGTTTGGCTTTCTGACCGTTTGCCTTCTTTTCTTCCGCCAATTGCTCGACCAGGCTTTCCAGCCGCTTTTCCAGGGCCACCATCTGGTGATGCAGCGCGGTCTGCTTATCGAGAGCATCCGAGGTATTGCGGGACAATGTCCACAGCAGCCAGATGATCGCCAGCAGGGCGATAAACGAGAGAAATCCCATGTTTGTCTCCGTTGCTTGATTCGACGTCAGGCACGTGTGCCAGGCTCACGCCACACTGACCGGTTATGTCGGCCCGACGCAGGCTGGTGCGTCATGCCATCTCGTTCAGTGTAGCAGCCCGATACAGGCGCATCAGGCGATATCGATCAATCCTGGCGGATATAGACCGATTGGCCGGCTCGCCAGACTTGATTGACCAGCCCCTTGAGCGTCTCGTTCAGGATTGGCGCATGCTTGCCCGCGGAGAACAGTGAATCCGTCTTGGGCGTCCAATTCGCCTGGGGATCGATCCAGCCGAGGTCGGCCACCTGTCCTTTGCCGAGCCCTGGCGCTGCCAGACCCAATACCTCTGCCGGCCCCGTAGTCAGAGCGCGCACCAGCGAGCCCAGATCCAGCTCTCCGTTTTCAACCAGAACCAATCCCATCGAAAGCACACTCTCGATACTCGACAGACCCGGCTCGGTATCCCCCAACGGCGCGTTCTTGGCTGCGGGGTCATGGGGCTGGTGCTGGCTGACGATGGCGCTGATCGCACCGGAGCGCACGCCCTCGATCAGGCCCTTGCGATCGGCTTCCGAACGCAGCGGCGGCTCCACATGGAAACGGCTGTCAAAACCCGCCAGGGCTTCCTCGGTCAGCACCAGGTGATGCATCGCCACATCCGCGGTCACCGGCACGCCGCGTGCACGGGCATCGGACACCATCTCCACGCTGCGGGCACAGGACAACTGGCTCAGGTGCAGGCGCACACCGGTTTCCTCCGCCAGCAGGATCATCTCCATCACCGACGCGGTCTCCGCCACTTCGGGAATCCCCAGCAACCCCAACCGTGCGGTCACCAACCCGTCGTGAGCAAAGCCATCAGCGGCCAATGACCGGTTCTGCGGATGCAGCATCAAGGTCATGTTGAAGGTCTTGGCGTAGGCCATGCAGCGCCGCAGGACCCGCGCATTGACCAAAGGTGCGGAACCATTGCTCAAGGCGACGCAGCCAGCGTTGGACAGGCCAACCATGTCGCTCAGCAATTCGCCCGACAGCCCCTTGGTGGCGGCACCCAACGGCAGCACACGAATCGGTGCGTCGCGTTCGGCCACATCGAGAATCAGGTGGGTAATCGCGCTGGAGTCGTTGATCGGCGAGGAGTCCGGTGCCGCGCAAACGGTGGTGAATCCGCCGCGCACCGCTGCCCGGGTTTCGCTGGCAATGGAACCTTTCTGGCCATTGCCCGGCTCTCGCAGGTTGCAGTAGAGGTCGATAAAACCGGGCACGATCAGTCCGCCACTGGCATCTATCACCGCATCGGCGCCGGCGGCATCCGCCTCGGCACCGGTCGCAGCAATCTTGCCGTCACGGATCAGCAGCGACTGGACCACATCCAAGCCAGTCGCCGGGTCGATGAGCCGGCCATTCTCGATTCGCAGGGACGGATGGTTCATGCGCGCACCTCCGCATCCAACCCCTGTTGCGCTCGTTGACCACTCATCGCCATGGACATGACGGCCATGCGGATGGCGATGCCGTTAGTGACCTGGTTGAGGATAACCGACTGCGGCCCATCGGCCACTGCCGATTCGATTTCCACACCCCGGTTGATGGGGCCCGGATGCATCACGATGGCATCCGGTTTGGCGTAGGCCAACTTGTCGGTATTCAACCCATACACCTTGTAGAACTCCCGTTCACTGGGCAACAAGGCGCCTTCCATGCGTTCACGCTGGAGGCGCAGCATGATGATCACGTCGATATCCTTCAGACCGGATGGCATATCGTAATGGACCCTACAGCCCAGGCTCTCCACATCCCGCGGCAAGAGCGTGCTGGGACCGATCACCCGAACCTCTTCGGCACCCAGGGTATTGAGCGCCCGAATCTGGGAGCGAGCGACCCGGGAGTGCAGGATATCGCCGACGATGGCCACCTTCAGCCCCTCGAAGCGTTCCTTTTTCTGGCGAATGGTGAGCATGTCCAGCATTGCCTGGGTCGGGTGGGCGTGACGGCCGTCGCCGGCGTTGATAATCGCGACGCCCGGGGTCACCGACTGGGCGATAAAGTGGGGCGCACCACTACGGGAATGGCGAACCACGAACATATCGCTGGCCATGGCCTCGAGGTTTAGCAGGGTGTCCGACAGGGATTCGCCCTTGGAGGTAGCCGAGGTGCTGATATCCAGGTTGAGCACATCAGCAGACAGGCGTTTGGCCGCCAGTTCGAAGGTGCTGCGGGTACGGGTGCTGGATTCGAAGAACAGGTTCACCACGGTGCGGCCACGCAGCAGCGGGACTTTCTTGATGCGGCGCTCGCCCACTTCGATGAAGGAGTCGGCGGTGTCGAGGATCTGGGTGAGTAGCGGACGGTCGAGGCCGTCGATGGTCAGGAAATGGCGCAGCTGGCCTTCGGCATTCAGTTGCAGCGCGCGGGCGGAGGCGTCGGTTGTGGTCATCCTCAGGCTCCTTCTGGCTCGGCGTCGGCGTTGCGCAGTTCCACGCTGAGCGGATCCGGCCCCTTGAGCTTCACCCTCTCGTTAGCCTTCAGGTTGAGCCGCTGGCCGACTACATCCGGTTGTATCGGCAATTCCCGCGAACCCAGGTCGATCAGCGTCGCCAGTATGACGCCTGCCGGGCGGCCGTAGTCGAAGATTTCGTTCATGGCGGCGCGGATGGTGCGCCCACTCATAATGACATCGTCCACCAGCACGATATGGCGGTCTTCGGTTTCGAATGGCAAATGGGAAGGCCGGACCCTGGGATTCAGGCCGATACGGGAGAAGTCGTCCCGGTAGAACGAGATGTCGAGTTCGCCGAAGGGCTCGTCGAGGCCCAGGCGCTTGTGCAGGATATCCGCCAGCCAGACGCCGCCGGTGCGGATACCGATCAGAACCGGGCGTTCGATTTGGCGGGCCTGGAGAACACTGCGCAGACCCTGTTCCAGGTCGTCCAGCAGTGCATCAACCTTCAGCAGTGCAGTCATTGGTTTCCCCCATCCAGACAGCGGCGCTAGTCTATCATGAGGTCGCCGGGGAAAGCAGCGCCAGGACTGCCGGCGATCAGGCGCCGGAGGCGAACCAGCCTTCCAGGATCACCACCGCGGCGAGATCATCTACACCATGGATGCCGAAATCCCGGGAACCGCCGCGGGCCAGCACCTCCCCCTTGGCCTCGAAGCTGCTCAGGCGCTCGTCGACCATGACCACCTCGTGGTGGTAGCGGCCATGCAGACGCTTTCCGAATTTACGGGCACGCAGGCTCATTTCGCTCTCGGTACCATCCATGTTGAGGGGAAGACCAACAACGAATAGTTGCGGACGCCATTCCTCCACCAACGCCCCAATGTCGTCCCAGTTGGGTATGCCGTCCCGGGCTTTGAGCATGGCAATGGGCTGGGCGGTGCCGGTCAGTTCCTGGCCCACGGCGACGCCGATGCGACGAGTACCGAAATCGAACCCCATGACCCGGCGCTGGCCAATCTCAGGCATGACCCACCGAATCGGAGAGCTGGTTCAGGTCGATGCCCATCATGCGGATCACTTCGGCGTAACGGTCTTCGCTTTTGACCCGGAACAGCAGGTCGTGGTTGGCCGGGCACACCAGCCAGCTGCTACCGGACAACTCTTCCTCCAGCTGTCCCTCAGACCAGCCGGAGTAGCCCAGCGCCATAAGGAATTCGGATGGCCCCTCGCCGCAACCGATAGCTTCGAGGATATCCCGGGAGGTGGTCATGGTGAGCTGGTCAGTCACCGCCATGGAACTTTGCCATTCGCCAAACGGCCGATGCAGGACGAAGCCACGCTCCGGCTGCACCGGACCACCGGCGTAGACCGGCGCGTTGATTTCCTCGCCATCCAGGTCGAGCTGCTCGAGCACCTCGCCGACGGTAATGTCCAGCGGCCGGTTGATCACCAGCCCCATGGCACCCTCGCTGTTGTGTTCACACATAAAGATGACGGTCCCATGGAAACCCGGGTCCTGGAGATAGGGAGAAGCCACCAGAAGGCGGTTTCGGAGTGAATCTTCACAATCAGTCATAGAATCAGTGTCGCTGCAGCGCAACGGCAAAAGCCGAAAGCGCTGATCAAGTGTTTGTTCACGGGACAGGACACCAGTATTCGTTGCGTGGCCTGCCTTGGCAAGCATCGAATGGTGAAGATACGACGACAGCCAGGAACGCGATCAACCAGACGTCAGGCCGCGACGCTGGAATGACCAGGTGCGGATAATCTCAAGCTGGTCGGCCTGGTCGCGCATTTCCGGCGGGAAAGGTGCAAAGGGCGCCGACAGACGAACGATCCGGATCGCAGCGTCATCCAGCACTTTGCTACCGGATGAGTTGAGGATCTCAACGTCCTTCACACTGCCGTCCTTCTCCAGAACGACGACCATCCGTAGCGAGCCGTAGATTCCGGAGCTGCGTGCTTCCGGCGGGTAGTTCAGGTTGCCGACCCGGGTCACCTTGCTAACCCAGTTCTGCACGTACCAGGCGTTTTCCGATTTCAACGTGGACGCAGCCGTCACCCGCATGATCCGCGGCTTCTTCGCGTACGCGCGCTGCTGCTGGTCGAGGCGCGCCTCCAGGCTGGCGATTTCCAGACTGCGTTGCATCAGGCTCTTCTTCTCGGCCTCGGGCGCCTTCTCCACCGGCTCTTCTTTCTCTTCCTGCTGCGCGGCAGGGCGGGACTTGGCGGTGGTGGTTACCGTTTCCGTCGCCACCTGCGGCTTCGGCTCTACCGTCTTCTGGGTGACAGGCTGAGGCTGCACCGGTTGTACCTGGCTGTTTTGCAGGGGCGCCTGATGGGTCGTGGTCAGATCCTGCTTCTCTTCCTCGGTACCGCTGCCTTTCTGATTGGTCGCGGCGAGAAAATCGGCCTCCTCCGGGGCGTCCTTGTCGTCGAACTGGGACAAGGTGATTTCCAGGGTTTCGGCGGCCGGCACCGGATCGTCCGGCGCAAACGAGATCCCGAGCACCACGACCGCATGCAGGGCCAGCGCCATAAAAAGGGTAAAGGAAAAACGATCAAAATCACTGACCTGGACAGCCATGCTCGCCACTTAATCAACCACTGCTAAGCGTGCCGACGCACGCGGTTCTGGTTTCGCCTGGAAAGACTTCCGATGAGGGCCCAAGTTTGATGGCTTCACGCCCGCTTGTCTATCCTGTGCGGCCCAATTGGGTCGCACAGGACGTACTGCCTAGAGCCGGGCCTCGATGGCATCCAAAAGCTGGGACGAGATATCGATCCCGAATTCCCGGTCAAGTTCCCTGACGCAGGTCGGACTTGTAACGTTGATTTCGGTCAGGTAGTCGCCAATCACATCGATACCCACAAAAATCAGGCCTTTGGCTTTGAGCGTGGGGGCAATGCGCTCGCAGATTTCCCGGTCGCGGTCCGTCAACGGCCGGCCTTCGCCCCGACCACCGGCCGCCAGGTTGCCCCGGTTCTCGCCCTGGGATGGTATTCGCGCCAGGGCATAGGGAATCGGCTCACCATCGATCAGGAGGATACGTTTGTCGCCGTCCTTGATATCGGGCAGGAACTTTTGCGCCATGATCTGGTGGTTGCCATCCTGTGTCAGGATCTCGATGATCACACCCAGGTTGGAATCGCCCTCCTTGACCCGGAACACCGATTTGCCGCCCATACCGTCCACAGGCTTCATTACGACATCGCCGTGGCGGGCATAGAACTCCCGCAATCGATCGGAAGAGCGGGTGACCACAAGCGGCGGCGTGCAGTCGATAAAACGGGTGGCAAACAGCTTCTCGTTGCAATCCCGCAGCGCCGCAGGTGGGTTGACCACCAACGCGCCCTGGTCGGCCGCCGAATCGAGGATATGGGTGGCCATCATGAACTCGCGGTCCACCGGCGGGTCCTTGCGCATCAGGATGACATCCAGCTCGCCTAACGCGACTTCGAACTCATCGCCGAAGGTGTACCAGTCGTCGGGGTCCATGCGCACCGTCAGTTCGCGTACCCGGGCGCGGGCCTCGCCGCCGTCAAGGAACAGGTCTGGCTGTTCCATGTAGATCAGCTCCCAGCCACGTTTCTGGGCCGCCCAGAGCATAGCCAGCGAAGTGTCCTTCTTGAAATGGATGTCCTGGATCGGGTCCATGACGATGCCGAGTCTGATGGTCATAACGTGTTACACCTCGCAATAGAAACAGTGTGCCGTCCGGCTGGTTCGCTGACCGACTGTGAACCAGCCGGGCAGCACACGCGTCGTCAAAACGGGAACCAGTCAGCAGAGCGCGTAGATCAGGCCCTCGGGGCGCTTCGCAGGTGCTATGCTGGGCCGGGCAATGGTTACCGATGGTATTGCAGCAATGGGGTGTATGCACCCCTATTACACCCTTTTATAAGGGCTAATGCTTACCTGAACCAGAGGGTATTTCTTACGCAAAACCCGGTTATATCAACGCGGGGGTACATTTGGTCACAAACTTATGCTTTTTCTCAAGCGACCTATATTCTATAAATACTCTGGCTTTATAGAACGCCCCTTGAATGTGTGTTAAAAAGGCCCGTCAAATTACCCGCTGGTCACAAAAACCGTCGGACGGCGCCTATTCTGGGCATGGAGCACATGCCGGGCTGAAGTAAGGCTGGCCGCCGATTCGACCTCGTTTTGAGATTATTGCGGTTCGACTCGGGGCTGAACAACAACGATCCTGTAGAGCGCAAGGCTGTTGGACAATGGATGACAACTTCGAAAACCTGAAGATTATGGTGATTGACGATAGTAAGACGATTCGTCGCACCGCCGAAACCCTTCTTAAAAAGGTTGGCTGTGAGGTCATCACCGCAACGGATGGATTCGACGCCCTCGCCAAGATCGCAGACACCCAGCCCGATATCGTCTTTGTCGATATCATGATGCCCCGGCTGGATGGTTATCAAACCTGCGCCCTCATCAAGAACAATTCCACTTTCAAGAAAACGCCCGTCATCATGCTCTCCAGCAAGGACGGTCTTTTCGACAAGGCCAAGGGACGTATTGTTGGCTCCGATCAGTATCTGACGAAACCGTTCAGCAAAGACGAACTGCTGAACACTATTCGTCAATATGTTCCCACCGCGGAACAATAATCCCGATTATTGATGCAACGAATTTACCGAGGAAATCATGGCCCGCATCCTGATTGTCGACGATTCCCCGACCGAGGTTAAGAAAATCTCCAGCATCCTGGAAAAGCACCAGCATGAGGTTCTCTCCGCCGACAACGGCGCCGATGGCGTCGCCAAGGCCCGCGCCGAGAGCCCTGACCTGGTCCTGATGGACGTGGTCATGCCGGGACTGAATGGCTTCCAGGCCACACGCCAGCTGACCCGCGCACCGGAAACGGCTTCCATCCCTGTGGTTATCGTAACCACCAAGGACCAGGAAACCGACCGGGTCTGGGGTACCCGCCAGGGCGCCAAAGGCTACCTGGTCAAGCCGGTTAACGAAGACGAGCTGATCAAGACCATCAACAGTCTGATCGCCTGAGTCCCATTGGAGTAAGCATGTCCGCCCAGGCTGCCCCCTTTGCCGTACTGACGGATATCGCCCGGCGTAGCAAATCCCTTGCCTCCGGTCTGCCCGCTCAGCAGGAAGCCATCGAACTGTGGAACGGCATTGGTTTCACCTTGGGTGGCCAGCGCTACGTCGCTCCCATGGGCGAGGTTGTCGAAATCCTCCACGTCCCCCGCTACACCCATGTACCGGGGGTTCGTTCCTTCATGCTTGGCGCGGCCAATGTACGGGGCCGTCTGCTGCCCCTGATTGATCTCGCACACTTTTTTGATCTTAGCCGCACCTCCCGCAGTCATCGGGAGCGCCGTGTGCTGGTCATCGAACGGGGAGACCTGTTCAGCGGCCTGGTCGTCGATAGCGTCTCAGGCATGCAGTATTTCGCGATGGAAAACTTCATAGAAGAACCCGCGGAAACCCCAGACATCGTCCAGCCTTTCGTTCAGGGAGGCTATCGACGCAATGAGGAAATCTGGAAGGTGTTCTCGACCTTCGCCCTGATGGACGACGAGCGCTTCCTGGATGTAGCCCAGTGGTGAGCAGGACGGCAGGGCCTGCCCACTTAATACCAGACCGTAAGGACCAACTTGCCGACGCAAGGCCGGGAGCCAGAAAATGAAGAAAAGAGCCGGAAGATTCAACGCGGGTCAGGGCGCCAACAAGCTCGTTGGTGCCCTGATCGGTGCGTTGATCGTACTGACCGTCCTGCTCGTTGCGGTGCTGTTCATCATCAACCGTGACAGCCAGAACGACCAGGAATACATTGCCCACGCCAGTGAGCTGCGGGTACTTTCCCAGGAAATCGCGAAAAACGCCTCGGAAGCGGCCGGTGGTACGCCGGAAGCCTTCGACCAGCTACAGCGCACCCGGGACGAGTTCGCCACACGCTGGGGCTATATTATCGACGGTCACCCGGAAACCGGTCTGCCGCCGAGTGAACTCGCGGCCCAGAGCGGCGTACAGGAGAACTGGAACGCGGTGCGTGAGCGTGCCGATACCATTATCTCTACCCGCGAAGCAGTGCTTGGCCTGCACGAGGTTGCCCGCACCCTGAACGAAACCATTCCGCAGCTACAGGTGGAATACGACGATATCGTTCAGATCCTGCTGGATAACGACGCCCCGGCGGAACAGATTGCACTGGCCCAGCGTCAGTCGCTGCTGGCGGAGCGGATCGTGCGCTCGGTCAACAACGTACTCTCCGGTGACGAAGACGCGGTTATCGCCGCCGACCGTTTCGGCCGTGACGCTGCGCTGTTTGGTCGTGTTCTCGAAGGTCAGACGGAAGGCAACCCCGCCATGGGTATCTCCCGGGTCCAGGACGAGGATGCCATCTACGGTCTTGAAGCCGTTGCCGAACTGTTCGAGTTCGTCTCCCAGAACGTCGACGCGATCCTCGAAGCATCTCCCGACCTGTTTACCGTTCGCCGCGCTTCCAACGAGATCTTCCAGAGTTCCCAGGCGCTGCTGAACGAGACCTCTGCCCTGGCGGAAAACTTCCGCGATCGTGCGGATTCTCGCCTGATCAGCCCGATCCTGGCCTACATCATCCTGGCTGGCCTCGCTGCCGTGGTTGTACTGATCGGTCTGACTATCTACCGCGCGTCCCAGGACCGTCTGGCCAAGACCCAGGAACAGAACGAACAGAACCAGAACGCGATCCTGCGACTGCTGGACGAACTGGCTGACCTGGCGGATGGTGACCTGACCACCGAGGCAACGGTAACCGAGGACTTCACCGGTGCAATCGCCGACTCCATCAACTACGCGATCGACCAGATGCGCGGACTGGTACAGGCCATCCGTGGTACGGCGGTCCGGGTTTCTTCAGCGGCCCAGGAAACACAGGCCACTGCGATGCACCTGGCCGACGCGTCCGAGCACCAGGCCCAGGAAATCGCCGGCGCCTCCGCGGCGGTGAACGAGATGGCGGTGTCCATCGACCAGGTTTCCTCGAACGCTGCTGAATCCTCCGCGGTTGCGGAGCGGTCCGTTGCGATCGCGAAAAAAGGCGCGGAAGTGGTACAGAACACCATCCGCGGCATGGACAACATCCGTGAGCAGATCCAGGAAACCTCCAAACGGATCAAGCGTCTGGGTGAATCCTCGCAGGAAATCGGTGACATCGTATCGCTGATCAACGACATCGCCGACCAGACCAACATCCTGTCCCTGAACGCCGCTATCCAGGCGTCCATGGCTGGTGACGCCGGTCGAGGCTTCGCGGTGGTTGCGGACGAAGTTCAGCGTCTGGCGGAGCGCTCCTCCGCTGCGACCAAGCAGATCGAAGCCCTGGTTAAGACGATCCAGTCTGACACCAACGAGGCGGTTATCTCCATGGAACACACCACCGCCGAGGTGGTCCGTGGTGCTCGTCTGGCCCAGGACGCGGGTGTTGCCCTTGAGGAAATCGAGAACGTATCGATGAACCTCGCGGAACTCATCCAGAATATCTCCAACGCGGCGCGCCAGCAGGCCTCGTCCGCGGCTCACATCTCCAACACGATGAACGTTATCCAGGAGATCACGTCGCAGACATCCTCCGGTACCAACGCCACCGCGAAGTCTATCGGTAACCTTGCCGAAATGGCGGCAGAGCTGCGGTCCTCCGTTGCCGGCTTCACCCTGCCGGAAGAGGACATCCCGGAAGAGGAAGAAGAAGACAGCGACGTTCCCGTAGTCAGTTGATAGCGGCTGATAGCGAGCTGATGCAGCGCCGGATGTGCGGCTGAATCATGATCATGACCGAAACGCGCAACGACATAGCCTCCGGCATCTGGACTCTGCGTCCGCTTCCCGAAATGGATGCGGCGCAGTTCAGACAGTGGCAACAGCTGCTGGAAGACCGGACCGGAATGACCCTGACGGCTGATCGACGTTCGTTCCTTCAGACCAATCTGGGTATCCGGATGCGGGAAATCGGTTGCGAGACCTATCAGGCCTATTACGAGAAAGTGGTCAACGGCCCCGGCGCGATCGTCGAGTGGGCCGTCCTGGTGGACCGGCTCACCGTCCAGGAAACCCGCTTCTTTCGTGATCCTGATGCCTTCCGGCTGGTCTCCGACTATGTCATGACCCGGCCACGGGAACACCTGAAACGGCATCCCCTGGAAGCCTGGAGTGTGGGTTGCTCTACCGGCGAGGAACCCTACACCCTGGCCATGCTGCTGGATCAGTCCATGCAGCAGCTCGAACTGGAACCGCTGTTCGGCGTTACCGGCTCGGATATCAGCAAACCGGCGCTGGAAAAAGCGCAAAGAGGTGTTTTCGGTGCCCGCAAACTGGTGAGCACCGATATGGCGGTCCGGGACCGCTATTTTCGCCAGGTGGACGGCAATCAATGGGAAATCGACCCGGCCATCCGCCAACGCGTTTGTTTTACCCGACTGAATGTGCTGGACCTCAGTCAGGCACCGATGCATGGCATGAACATTATCTTCTGCCAGAACCTGCTGATCTATTTCCGCCGCTGGCGGCGCAGGGAAATCGTAAAACGCCTGACTGAACGGCTCGCACCCGGCGGCCTGCTTGTGCTGGGCCAGGGTGAGCTGACGGACTGGCAGCACCCGTCCCTGCAACGGGTGCCATCGGATAGTGTTCTGGCGTGGATCCGCCGCCAGACTGACGAAGAATAACCGGAGTGGTTATGGGCAATCACCATGACAGTATCGCCCTGGACTGGGTCAGGGGCGAAATACAGGACACCCTCAGACAGGGGCAGCAGGCACTGGAAGCCTTTGTCGAGAACCGTGACGACACTGCTCGTCTGCGTTTTTGCCTGAACTACCTCCATCAGGTGCATGGCACCCTGCAGATGGTCGAGCTCTATGGCGCGGCCCTGCTGACCGAGGAAATGGAAAAGCTGGCCCAGGCCGTACTCAACGAGACGGTGGCCAGTGTCGACGAAGCCGTCGAAGTCCTAATGGAAGCGATCCTCCAGTTGCCCCAGTACCTGGAGCACCTGGACAGCAGCCGTGACGATTTTCCCATGGTGCTGCTGCCGCTGCTGAACGACCTGCGGGCCGCCCGGGGTGAAGCCCTGCTTTCGGACACCTCCCTGTTCAAGCCCGACCTGTCGCCGGCACAGTTCCGCCCGGTGCCGTCGGTGTCCCAGCGGCTACAGGACCCCAAAGTACTCGGCCATATCCGTAAACTGCGCCAGATGTTCCAGTTCGCCCTGGCAGGCGTGGTTCGCGAAGCCGATCTGGACGCCCATTTCGACTATCTGGATAAGGTTATCCAGCGGGTCATCAAGCTGTGTCACCGCACCCCGCGCGGCGAACTCTGGTTGGCTGCCGGCGCCTTCGTCGACACGCTCAAGAGCCGCGACAATGCGGTCAATTCTGCGGTCAAGACGCTGCTTAGCGATCTGGACGCCGAACTTCGTCGCCTCATCGACGAGCATATCGACATCCTGCAACAGCCGGTGCCCGAAGCCCTGTTCAAGCACCTGCTCTATTACGTCGCCCGAGCCTGGGAGCTTAACACCGAGCGCGTCGACATCCTGCGCGAACGCTATCACCTGGATCAGGCACTGCCTTCAGAAGAGTCGGTCGACAACGCCCGCAGTCGTGTGTCCGGCCCCGGCCGAGAGGCGATCCATTCCGTCGTCAGTGCCCTCAACGAGGAGCTGGCGCGCCTGAAGGATCAACTGGACCTGTTCGTACGCGCGGAATTCCGCCAGAACAACGAACTGGAAGAACTCCTGCCCGGTCTCCAGCAAGTCGCCAATACCCTGGCGGTACTGGGACTGGGTATCCCCCGCCGTGTCGTCACCGAGCAGATCGAGATCGTTCAGCGCCTCAGCACCAGCGATACGCCAGCAGACGACGGCAGCCTGATGGATATCGCTGGCGCCCTACTCTACGTCGAGGCCACGCTGGCCGGCCTGGAGAAAGAACGCCAGACCCAGAAGGAAGATACCGGGGAAGCCATCCAATATGGCGGCCAGGAACTGAGCGAAGCCAACAGTGCCCTGCTGCGCGAATCGCGCAATTCCCTGGAACAAGTCAAGACGGCGATCGTCAACTTTATCGCCGCCCAGTGGGATCCACGGGAAATCGAACACGTTCCCGGCCTGCTGCACAGTATTCGTGGCGGCCTGCAACTGATCCCGCTAGAGCGGGTATCGACCATGCTGGTTTCCGCTGAGCGCTACATCCAGGATGTGCTGCTCGACGGCAAGCGCGTTCCGGACTGGAAACAGCTGGACACCCTGGCGGATACGGTCACCAGCATCGAGTATTACCTCGAGCGTCTCGCCGAGGGCATAGAGGACAACGAAGCGGTTCTCAAGATTGCGGAAGACAGCCTTCGCAGCCTGGGTTTCCCGGTTGGAGAAGAGCCGACGTGGGACCGCAGTGGGACCGTCGAAGCGCCTGAAGTGGTCG
Source organism: Marinobacter nanhaiticus D15-8W (assembly GCF_036511935.1). Taxonomy (NCBI): domain Bacteria; kingdom Pseudomonadati; phylum Pseudomonadota; class Gammaproteobacteria; order Pseudomonadales; family Marinobacteraceae; genus Marinobacter; species Marinobacter nanhaiticus. The sequence continues at coordinate 5,203,082 of NZ_AP028878.1, forward strand.
AAGATGCTACGCCGGTAGCCGAATTCGAAGCACCCAAGACGTCCGACGCTGACTTGGTGGACGATGAGATCCTAGAGATCTTTATCGAGGAAGCCGAGGAAGTCCTCGCCACCATTCAGGAATACTATCCGCGTCTCCACCAGAACCACGACGACCGGGAGGCGCTAACCGAGGTTCGCCGAGCATTCCATACCCTGAAGGGCAGTGGTCGCCTGGTGGGCGCCACCAGTATTGGTGAGCTGGCCTGGTCCGTTGAGAACCTGCTGAACCGGGTCATCGACCAGACCATCAAGCCAACGGAAGAACTGTTCTCGCTGGTGAATACGGTCATCGCCCGTATTCCCGGCCTGATCACCGAGTTCCGTCAGGGCGAAACCGACGGCGACGTGGCTGACCTGATAGCCCAGGCCGAAGCCCTGGCAACCACGCGCAAGACCAGCCAGGAACCGGAACCAGCCGCGGCTGACGATGCGATGGACGATGCCGATGATTCTCTCGTCCTCGAAGATCCCGAAGCGGATGCGGATGCAGTTGAAGCGCCCATAGCGGAAGATACCGATAATACGGCGCCGCCGGAAACCACTGCGCAGGCTGTCGATACCATCGATGATGACCTCATCGATGACGAAATCCTCGAAATCTTTGTCGAGGAAGCCGGCGAGGTCCTGGAAACCATCCGCGAATACCTGCCGATGCTGCTACGCCAGTACGATGACCGTACTGCGTTGTCTGAAGTACGGCGCGCCTTCCACACGCTCAAGGGTAGCGGCCGCATGGTTGGAGCCAGTGTCGTTGGCGAGCTGGCCTGGGCCGTGGAGAACATGCTCAACCGCGTCATCGACGGCAGTATCTTCATGAACGACGATGCGGCCAAGCTGCTGGATGAGGTGGTCCAGATCCTTCCGGACCTGGTCGATGATTTCGAGGCGCGCCGTCCGGCCAGCATCGACACGTCGCCCTACGAATCCCGCGCCAAGGCCCTGGCCAACGGCGAGATCCTCGAAGCCAGCGAAATGCCGCTGGACAGTCAGGCCGATTCCCTGGCGGAGGAGGCCATCCAGACCGAAGAACCGGCCCCGTTATCCCAGGAAGATAGCCGCGGCGAGGCCATTACCGAATCCGACGAACACCTGGTGGATCCGGTCCTGCTGGAGATCTTCGAGAGCGAGACCGAAACCCACCTGCAAGCCCTCAAGACATTCCTGGCGGAGGCCGAAGGCCGGGACACTACCGCTTATACCGACGGTCTTTCCCGCGCCCTGCATACCCTCAAGGGTTCGGCTCATACAGCGGGTATCGAACCGCTGGCCCAGATCATTTCGCCGCTGGAGAAATTCGTCAAGACGGCTCGGGCGGAAAACCACCGCGCCGACCGCGATGTACTGATCCTGCTGGAAGACGCCTGTGGCTTTATCGAAAGCGGGCTGGCCCAGCTCCGTACCGCACCGCAACAGACGCTGCCGGGTACCGCTGCGTTCCTCGAGCGGCTCGAACTGATTGCCGAGCGTACACTGACCTCCCGCACGGTCGACGACGAGGAAACTACTACCGAAGCAGATCCGCAGTTGATACAGCTGTTCCTCAACGAGGGATTGGATATCCTGCTGGATGCGGACGCCATTCTCGATAGCTGGGCTGCCGCGCCGGGCGAGAACGAGCAACTGGACAAGCTGGTACTGGAACTGCGCCAACTGGCCCGCGGCGCCGAAGTAGCCGGACTGATCGACGTATCACACCTCGCGGATCTGTTGGAGCGCACCTACGCAGCGATTTTCGACGCGAACGTGCAGCCCGACGGCGACTTCTTCGAGGTTGCCCGGGCTGGTCACGAAGCCCTGATCAACATGATGGATCAGGTCGCTGCCGGACTCGCCACCAAGCCCGACAACGAGTTACTCGCGCGTCTGCAGGAGAAACTGGACCAGTTCCGCGCCAAGGCTGATGACGCCTTCAGTCACGACCTCGACGAAATCGACCACAGCCTGGACGAGGAGCTCGAACTGGACCTGCCGAAACTCGACGAGGACGAAGAACCCGACGAGTTGCCGCAGCCCCCGAAGTTCCCGGCAACCGAGGAACCCCCGGAGGCCGGCAGCAGCGCTACCGACCTGGATCCGGAATTGGTGGAGATCTTCCTTGAGGAAGCTTCCGACCTCATCGAGGGCACCGGCGAACGTTTGCAGCAGTGGACCGAGCAGCCCCATAACATGGACCTCGTCCGCCACCTCCAGCGTGACCTGCACACCCTCAAGGGTGGTGCGCGCCTGGCGGATATCAGCCCGATCGGCGACCTCTCTCACGAGCTGGAAACCCTGTTCGAAGGCCTTACCGATAACCGTTTGGACACTAGCGAAGAGCTGGAAGACCTGCTGCTGCGTAGCCATGATCGCCTGGCGGCCATGGTGGATGCGATCAGTAGCAACCAGCAGCCTCGCCCCGCGCCGGACCTGATCCAGGAAATCCAGTCCTATATCAGCGCTCACGCGGGCCGTGGCAACCTTCCCCAGCAGGATGGCTATGGGGTCAGTGATGCCAGCCAATCCACCGAAGACTTCGACGAACATACAGCCTTCGATTTAACGGAAGAATTTGCGGCAAGTGACACCCCGGAGACAGCCGATGACTCCGAGTTCACTGACGACTTGCCCGAGATCGAACTGGACGAGTCCGAGCAGACTACAGCGGACGAGCCTGAATTCCATGCCGGGGACGAGCTCGAGCGCTATATCTCCGAAACCGGCCATTTCGACGTCTCGGACAGCGAAGGCGACGACGGCGATGAACCCGCCGTAGCGGAGCCTGGCGAAGCAATATCCAACGATGTCCAGCAACCGGAATCGACGCCCCCGAAGCGGCATCCAGAACCTGGATCCAGAACTGGCTGAGATCTTCCTGGAAGAAGCCGGCGAGATCATCGATACCTCCGGAGAGCAGCTTCACCAATGGCAGGCCAACCCCCACCAGCCGGAGCTGGTGAAGGAACTGCAACGGGAACTGCATACCCTCAAGGGCGGCGCCCGCATGGCGGAGATCGCGCCGGTTGCGGATATCGCCCATGAAATGGAAACCCTGTTCGAACTGATCGCCGACGGCCGCCTGGAAGCAACGCCGGCCCGCACACAGGTTGCCCTGCGTGCCCATGACCAGCTCGCCACCCTGGTGGATTCGATCGCCGAATCCGGTCATTGTCCGGATGCACCTGATGTCCTGGCCGCCTTGCGCGCTGCCCTGCTGGACGAGCCGGTCGGCGAGATCAACGAGGACATCGATCTGGCGGACGCGTCCGTCGACGAGACGCCGGAAACGCCTGAGCTGGAAATCGACGAAACCGGCGAGGAAGAGCCCCAGGCCGAGATCGAAGAGGGCATGCCCGCGGAACTGGATGCGGACGAAACAGCCGAAGACGAGGCTGGAGACAACGACCTGGATCCGGAGTTGGTAGGCATCTTCCTGGAGGAGGCCTACGACCTCATCAACTCCACTGCCAGCACCCTGCACGCCTGGACCGAAAACCCGAACGATGCCGCATTGGCCGGTGAACTGCAGCGGGACGTCCATACGCTCAAGGGCGGTGCCCGGATGGCCGGCGTCGATGCCATCGGCGATCTGACCCATGTGCTGGAGGACCTGTTCGAGCGCGTAGCCGAAGGCCGACTGGCCGCAACACCGGCAATGAACGACGTTCTCTTTGCCTGCCACGACCGCCTGGCCCAAATGGTGGAGCAGGTTGCGGCCCAGAAGCCTTGCGTCCCTGCACACGAACTGATTGCCCAGGTCGAAGGTATCCTTGCCGGCGAGCAGAGCGCTGAGGAGGCAGCCGACAGCGCAGCCGAACCAGAGTTTGGAGGTTTCGAACCGCCTGTCGAACCAACCGAGGCCAGCGATAGCATAGAACTCGCTCCCCTTGAGCGGGACGACGACCTGATCGGCATCTTCCTTGACGAAGGCCTTGAGATTCACGAAGCCATTAAGGAATGCCTGGCGCAGTGGCGGGACGAGCCCGAAGCACTCAGTGGTATCACGGCGCTGCAGCAGGAACTGCATACGCTCAAGGGAGGCGCCCGCCTCGCGGACGTGGATCCCATTGCGGACCTCGCCGAAGCATGGCACGCACGCCTGGAGGAGGTTATCGTCGGCCGTGCAGGCAGCCCCTCTACACTTGGGCTGAGCGAGAAGGCCGCGGCTGACCTGGGCCGCATGCTCAAGGACATCGAACATGGTGTCTCCCCAGTGGCGGACGCCTCTCTGGTCGAAGCCTTGAGGGAGGAAGACGAGCATGCTCCGGCCGAGCCACAGGCTGAGCCGGCAGAGGCACAAGCTGAAGAGGCGCCCGAAGCGGTCGATCCGGAAGTCCTGGAAATCTTCCTCGAAGAGGCCGGAGAACTGCTCGACCAGATCGAGAACCTGTTAGAAGACTGGCGCAAGGAACCGGCAAGCACTCATTTCAACCAGGAGCTGCAACGTGCCCTGCATACCCTGAAGGGGGGTGCGCGTCTGGCACAGCTGGTAGAGCTGGGTAACCGGGCCCATGAATTCGAGACGCGACTGATCGACCTGGGTGGCAACGAGCCCGGTCCGGATGCATGGAAAGCCATTACCCGGGATCACGATACCTTGACCGACATGGTCGGTGAGATTCGTAAGCGTTACGAAGAAGCGGGTTCCGGTCCGGTCGAACTACCGAAGATGGACACACCGCCGGCCGAAACCGACTCGCAGGCGGCGAACGTCGAGGTGCCGGCGGCGCCTGAGCCGAAGTTGGAGCCGTCGGAAGCGGTTCCGGCTGCGAAGGCCCCCGAGCCCAAGCCGACACCGAAGAAGGCCGACACCGCCAGGAATCGCAAAGCCGAAGCCGCCCGGGCAGCCGCCCAGGAGACCATCCGGGTTTCTGCGCCGCTGCTGGACGAGCTGGTTAACCTGGCGGGCGAAACCAGTATTACCCGAAGCCGCCTGGAGCAGCAGTCCAGCGATTTCAGTCATACCCTTGACGAAATGGCGGCCACGATCGAGCGTCTGCGCGAACAGTTGCGCAGAATGGACATCGAAACCGAAGCACAGATCCTGTTCCGTGCCGAGAAAGAGCATGGACCGGATTACGGCGAAGACTTCGATCCGCTCGAGATGGACCGTTATTCGTCGATCCAGCAGCTCTCCCGGGCATTGAGCGAGTCGGCCTCTGACCTTGCGGACCTGCGCGAGACCATGACCGATCGGACTCGGGATACGGAAACCCTGCTGGTACAACAGTCGCGGATCAACACCGAGTTGCAGGAAGGCCTGATGAAGACGCGGATGAACCCGTTCTCATCCATGGTGCCGCGCCTGCGTCGGATTGTCCGCCAGATCAGTGGCGAGCTGGGCAAGAAGGTCGAGTTCGACGTCCGCAATGCCGAAGGTGAAATGGACCGCAACGTGCTCGAGCGTATGGTTGCGCCTCTGGAGCACATGCTGCGCAATGCCCTCGACCACGGTATCGAAACACCGGAAGAACGCCGCCAGGCGGGCAAGCCGGAAACCGGCGAGATTACCCTGTCACTGACCCGCGAAGGCGGCGAAGTGGTGCTGCGGATGATTGACGACGGCGCGGGTGTCCGCACGTCGGCAGTGCGCGAAAAGGCGATCAAACAAGGCATGCTGCGCGCAGATGAGGAGCTTTCCGACCGGGAAATCCTGCAGTTCATCCTGCAACCCGGCTTCTCCACCGCCGCCAAGGTCACCCAGATTTCCGGCCGTGGTGTGGGCATGGACGTCGTCGCCAGCGAGATCAAGCAACTCGGCGGCAGTCTGGATATCGATTCGATGCTGGGCAAGGGCACGACGTTTACCGTCCGCCTGCCGTTCACCGTATCGGTCAACCGGGCACTGATGGTCTCCACCGGTGAGGATTTCTACGCCATCCCGCTGAATACCATCGAAGGTATCGTGCGGGTCAGCACCTACGAGCTGGAGGAGTACTACAAGCCGGAAGCGCCCATGTACGAGTACGCCGGCCAGCAATACCGCCTGCAATACCTGGGCAGCCTGCTGCATTCTGAGCATCATCCCAAGCTTCAGGGTCAGGCCCTGCCGCTGCCGGTTATCCTGGTTCGTGGTGCCGAGCAACCGATGGCGCTGCAGGTGGACAGCCTGATGGGTAGTCGTGAAATCGTGGTTAAATCCCTGGGGCCGCAGTTCACCTCCGTACGGGGTGTATCCGGTGCGACCATCCTGGGTGATGGTAACGTGGTTGTGATTCTCGACCTGCCGGCCATGATCCGTTCCGATATTCTCTCCGAGCGCCAGCGCATCGCCGATCTCGAGGCGGCGCAGGAGCAGGCCCGGCGCGAGCGCCGTGCCACTGTGGTTATGGTCGTGGACGACTCGGTTACGGTACGGAAGGTCACTTCGCGCCTGTTGGAGCGGAACGGTATGGAAGTGCTGACCGCGAAGGACGGCCTCGATGCGGTTGCACAGTTGCAGGACCATCGCCCGGATATCATCCTGCTGGATATCGAGATGCCGCGTATGGACGGTTTCGAAGTGGCCAGCTTCATTCGCCACGACGACAACCTGCGCGAAACGCCGATCTGCATGATCACCTCGCGGACCGGGCAGAAGCACCGTGAGCGTGCGCTGGCCATCGGTGTCAACGAATATCTGGGCAAGCCGTTCCAGGAAACCCAGCTGCTCGATACGATTGAGCGGCTCACCGGGCAGAAGTAATGGCAACCGAAGGGTCGCTGCCGGGTGTGGCTATCGTCTCCGATAGCCCACTGCAGCGCCATCGGTTGCAGGATGCCATCGGCAAGTTCGGCCTCGCATCGGCATTTACCGGTGACCCGGACCGGCTGATGGCCTATCCGACGATACCGGATGTCCAGCTCTGGCTAGTGACCCTGGAAGACGAGGCGGACCACCCGACATTGTTCGACTTTCTGCTTGAGAACACGGATGCCCCCATCCTGTTTGGGTTGGACGAAGCACCTACTCCTGGTAGTACGGAGTTTTTCCGCTGGGAACGGCGCCTGGTCGATAAACTGGAACAGCAACTGGGCGCGCTGGAACAACTGGACGGCAAGACGACACTCGAGGCACTGGACCAGCCGCCGCAGACGGTCACGGCTCCCGAGCGACCTCACTGGATCCCGGCCGGCAAGGAAGGCGAGCCTGCGGAAGAAGTGTGGATACTGGGCGCTTCCCTGGGTGGCCCGGCAGCGGTGAAGGCATTCCTGGATAGCCTGCCGCCAGGACTGCCTATCGGCTTCATCTATGCCCAGCACATCGACGGCAACTTTACCGATGTGCTCACCCGGGTACTCGGTCGCCATGCCCACTATGCACTGCGCCGCGCCGAAGTAGGCGCGCGGGTTCGCAACGGCGACGTCGTGCTGCTGCCGGTGGAGAATGAATGGTACCTGGATGCTGCGGGCAGCCTGCAGCAGAAGAGCTGCCCCTGGCCCGGTCCCTACGGCCCATCCATCGATCAGGTGCTGCTGAACGTGTCCGACCATTACCGGGAGCGCTGCCATGCTATCCTGTTTTCCGGCATGGGCAACGATGGGGCAATTGCCGCACCTATCCTGCAAGCTTATGGCAGCCGGATATGGGTCCAGAACAGCGAGAGCTGCGGCAACAGCTCTATGCCGGATTCGGTGAAGGCGACCGGCTGCACCAGCTTCGTCGGCGATCCGACGCAATTGGCGCGCAAACTGACACAAACCATTGAAGAATCCTGGCTGCTCAAGCGCAGACAGCAACGCGATTCCGCCTGAGGACAATACCATGGCTGATAATTCACAAGTCCTTCCCTGCGTACTGATTCCGGTGACGGACCGCCAGCTCCTCCTGCCTAACGTCTCGATCGCCGAAATCGTCGATTACGCGGAGCCGGAAACCGCGGAGAACGGCCCGGAGTGGCTGGTGGGCTATCTCAACTGGCGCGGCCTGAAACTCCCGGTGATTTCCTACGACGCTGCCAACGGTGGTGACCAGCACCAGCCAGATGCCATGCGCGGTCGTATTGCCGTGCTCAACACCATCAGCCAGAGCCACCAGCGCATGCCCTTCCTGGCAATGGTAACGCAAGGTATTCCCAGCCAGGCCAAGCTGACCGATGACCAGGTCAAGGAAGCCGAAGGCGAGACAGGTCCCGCCGACCTGATGGTCGTGGATGTGGACGGACACATCGCCTATATACCCAACCTCGAATACCTGGAATCCCTGGCCCAGAAGTCCGCCGCCTGAACCTGTCTGAAATCGCGAGGTCGGCAGATGTCGCCGCCTCGCCCCAACCGTTCGCCTGAAACATCGGCTATCCCGCGGACGCCCGCGATGTTATAATGTTTCATTATTTCGTCAGCCGGGGTAGACCATGACCCAGACGCCGCTTCCCTATCGTCCTCACAATCACGACGCCTGCGTCGACCAGGCCCTGGCCGATGCCCATCGTATTTGCGCTGCCGCCAAGGCTCGACTCACACCGACCCGTGAGCGGGTGCTGGAATTGATCTGGCAATCCCACCGACCACTGGGCGCCTACGACCTTCTGGGTGTCTTGACCCAGGAAGGCCATAATTCCGCACCGCCTACTGTGTATCGAGCGCTGGATTTCCTGCAACAGCACGGCCTGGTGCACCGCATCGCCTCGCTCAACGCGTTTGTCGGCTGTGCCCATGCCGGCCACAGCCACACCGGTTTTTTCCTGATCTGCCGGCAGTGCCGCAACGTGCTGGAGCTATCCGCACCGGACATCGCCGAATCGGTGGAACGGGCGTCCCGTGACGAAGGCTTTGCCGTTGAGGACACCACCCTGGAAATCGCCGGCCTGTGTCCGGCCTGCCAGCAGGAGTCCCAACACAAGCCGGAGGCCACCGGTGGCTGAAACCCTGCTGACCCTCAACGACGTCGGCGTCATTCTGGGCGGCCAGACCATCGTTGAGCGCGTGCGCTTTTCGGTTAGCCGGGGGGACATCGTTACCGTGATCGGCCCCAATGGCGCGGGCAAGACGACGCTGATCAAGGCCATTCTCGGCCTGCAACCGATCAGCACCGGGCGGATCGACAAAACGCCGGGCCTGACCATCGGCTATGTTCCCCAGCATATCCAGTTCCAGCCCACGCTGCCGCTGACGGTAAAACGCTTCCTCAGCCTGACCCGGGCCTCCGTTGCGGACTGTCGGAAGGCACTCGAACAAACCAACGTCGGCCATTTGTATGACGCCTCCATACACCACCTTTCCGGCGGCGAAATGCAGCGGCTGCTGATCGCGAGGGCCCTCGTGCGCCGGCCGGACCTGCTGGTGCTTGACGAGCCCGCCCAGGGGGTGGATGTTAACGGACAGGCGGCACTCTACGACCTGATACGGGCCCTGCGCGAGCGCCTCAACTGCGGGGTCATCATGATTTCCCATGACCTTCACCTGGTGATGGCGGCCACTGACAAGGTGCTTTGCCTCAACCAGCACGTCTGCTGTAGCGGCTATCCGGAACAGGTCTCCCATGACCCCGCCTTCGTCGAATTGTTCGGCCGCCATGTGGCCGACAGCGTGGCCGTCTATCACCATCACCACAACCATCAGCACGACCTGCACGGAGACGTGGTGAATCACGAGCAGAGCCGGGAGAATTGCGAACACCATGCCTCTCATTGATGCCATCCTCGGCGACTTCTTCTGGCGGGCGCTGATAGGGGGACTGGGTGTCGCCCTGGTGGCCGGACCGCTGGGCTGTTTCGTAGTCTGGCGGCGGATGGCCTACTTCGGCGATACCCTGGCCCATTCCGCGTTGCTCGGCGTGGCGCTGGGTACACTCTTCCAGATCCAGCTCAGTCTCAGCATTGCGGTGGTCTGCGTCGGGCTTGCATTGATGCTGGTGATGCTCTCGCGTAACCGAGCCCTGGCTACCGATACGCTATTGGGCATCCTCGCCCACAGTGCGCTCGCCATTGGCCTGGTAACCCTCAGTTTCATGCCGGACGTGCGAGTGGACCTGACCGGCTACCTGTTCGGCGATCTGCTGGCTATGAGCCGTATGGACATTGCCTGGATCTACGGTGGCGCTGCGATCATCCTTGGTCTGCTGTTCTGGCTCTGGCGCGGCCTGCTGATGAGCACTATCCACGAGGAGCTGGCCAAGGTGGAAGGACTGCCGGTGGAGTGGCTGCGTCTGGCACTGATGCTCATGTTTTCGCTGGTGATCGCGGTTGCCATGAAGATCGTTGGCGTGCTGTTGATCACCGCACTGCTGATTATTCCTGCGGCCACCGCCCGGCGCCTCGCTGCAAGCCCGGAACACATGGTCGTGCTGGCGGTTATCACCGGGATGATCGCCGTCAGCGGCGGGCTGTCCATGTCCTGGTTCCTCAACAGTCCCGCGGGGCCATCCATCGTGGTTTCTGCCTTCCTCATGTTCCTGCTGGTCTACGGACTGGTTCGCCATCCACGTAGCGGTTGAGGGCCTTCGGAGTCATTCAGACTCATGCGGAGGGTTACCGCAAAATTCCGGAAGCCCACCTGGCTCGCCACCAGCAATACCCAACCATGGCGCGCATGCGGTGCCAGGAAGGAGAGGACTTGCATTGGGAACTTCCCGTTCACTTCCGCCTCAATGAACGGGACGTTCGCAATGAAGGTCATTTTCATTAAGGGCGCTGGTAGGAAAGTGGCGTAAGAGGGTCCTTTGACGACACTGGACGCTTCCGGCAGCGCACACCTAAAGTGAATACACCTGACGTAACGTCATATTGTGAGTGAACACTATCTGCGGCAACTCTGGTTAAGCTGGGAGATGCCGCGCGTATTTCGGCGATGGAGACCGCCCATGACCCAGCCTCAGGGACGAAGCCTGCACATCTGGCTGCCAGGGCTTGTACTGATTATCGGCTTGCTGTGCACCGCGCTCATCAACCATCAGGTAGGCAAAGGGCTGACCGCCCAACGTGCGGCGCTGCTGGAAAGCTACCACCAACACTTCACCGATACCGTCCAGCAGGCCATCCAGGCACGCGTCCAGGCCCTGGACCTGATCGCAGGCAGCCTCAGCGCCAGCCGGGCGCCGCAGCAGGCGTTCCAAGCCCAGGCCGAGAGTCTCCTGCGCCGCCTGCCGGATGTGATCAATCTCGATCGCATTGAACGAGTCACCCATGATCAACGGCCATCGATGGAGCAGCAACTATCCCGTAGCGGGGGGCAGCCCATCAGCTTTGGGGAATGGCAGAGCAGCGGCGATACCCGCCCCGCAGGGACCCAACAGGATTACCAAGTAGTCACCCAGGTTGCGGGGCGCGGTGACGACAAGATCAGCCTTGGCCTGGTTGCGCCGTCTGTCCCCCATTGGCGCCAACCCATGGACACAGCCCTGCAACACGCCAAGGTATCCGCCACCGCACAGACCCAGATCCAGCGCAACGGCAGCAGCCAGAGTGCAGTACGGCTATTCCGTCTCGTCGAAGACGGCTCATCTGACGGCGAGCGGGCCCTGATCAGCCTTGCCTTCTCGCCCGATGAGCTACTGCGAGAAGCTCTACCCAATCGTATCGATCCGGGCCTGCAGGTTACGGTATTCGACTTGGACCAGCACCTGAAAACGCCCCTGTTCGCCACCGATCCACTGCAACAACCCCTGCGCCCTCAGGCACTGCGATCCGCCATCAGTCTGGCCGACCGTGAGTGGATCCTGACCACTATCCCTGATGCCGGTTTTGCCGACGAGCCCAGGGAGCGTACACAGCAGGTGATCTGGTTGGTCGGTTTGCTCAGCACTCTCGGTACTGCACTTTTGACTCTCTGGCTGTGCCGGCGGACAAAAGCAGCTCGCGAAGGTCAGTGGCGGCTGGAGCAGGCCCTGCAGGCGGAAGAACAGGTCCTGGAAAATGCACGGATCGAGAAGACGGCTCTCAAGCAGGCCCTCCAGGACAGTGAACAGCGTAGTCGCGACCTGGTCGCGATCGCCGGTGGCTGTATTGCCGAACTCGACGAGCAGGGCCGCATCGGTTTCATTTCCGCCCAGACCGTGGACCTGCTGGGGGTGCCTCCCGCCGAGTTGGAAAACCGGTTGCTTGCAGATCTGGTCGTGGCCGAGGATCAACCGCGCTTCGAACAAAGTCTCACGGCGGCGCGTCAGGAGCGCCAGGTAACCCGGCTCGATCTGCAGATGGTCGACGGTGCCGACCGGACGGTCCCGGTAACCGCCCGGATCAAACCCGTAATCGATACCCTGACTGGCTGCGCCGGCTTCCGGCTGTCCCTCCATGCGCGACCGGCAATGCCGGAAGAGACGGCGGCACCATTCGAAAAGAGCACGCCGCCGGACTGATCAGTCGCCGAGGTGCTTGTGACTGCCGTCACAAAGTGGTGGCGTGTGGGTCTGCTTGCAGCCGCAAAACCAAACCCATTCGTTGCGCTCGGCGGTGTACTTGAGGGGCGCCAGCGACGAGCCCTTGTGGGACCCATCGCAGAATGGCTGTCCCTGACTCAAGCCGCAGCGACACCAGAAGTAGTCCTTTCCCTTTTTGACCATGATGGCACAAGGTGTCGTCCTGGCGATCCTGGGCATGGCTTCTGTCATGCTTCACCTCACTTATCAGGCTGGCTATGCGGCTATACGGAGCCACTGAGACAGACAGTATAGAGAGGCTGTCACTGAATATTCATTGAAGGCCTTATTATATTTCAATAACATCATATTCACTTTTACGAATATGCGAGAAAATGGATGAAGAAGAGGCGGATTCTCTTTGTCTGCAGCGCTAATAGCGCCCGCTCCCTGATGGCCGAAGCCTTACTGCGGGATATCGCGCCGGACACCTTCGAGGCCTACAGCGCCGGTATCCAGCCAACGCAGCCTCACCCTTTGGCATTGCAGTGTCTGGAAGAAGCAGGCGTAGACGCCGAGGGACTGCACAGCAAATCCATGGACTCGGTCAAAGACCAGCACTGGGACTACGTCATCACCCTTTGCGACAAATCCGCTCATGAGTGTCTGCCAATCCCTTCTGTGGGGCAGACCATCGCCTGGGACTTCCCGGATCCGGTTCCAGTCAACCGCCACTCAACGTTCGCCTTGGTGATGAAGGACCTGAGCGAACGCATCAAACTGTTCGTGATGGTGCACGACAAGACCGTGCGCGGTTCCAGACACTATCCCCCCGCCGACGTATTCAAGGCGCTGGGCGACGAGAACCGGCTCGGTATCGTGCTGCTGATAGCGGTCCATCAGGAGCTGTGCGTTTGCGAACTGACCACGGCCCTGGAAGCCTCCCAGCCGACCATCAGCCGTCAGCTTTCCCAACTCCGCGAACTACGGCTGCTGTCGGACGAACGGCGAGGCCAATGGGTCTACTACAGCCTCCACCCCGCGTTACCGGAGTGGATCGTCGCCGTCATCCGCGAGGCCGGCGCGGCCAACCCGAGTCTGGTGAAACCGCTGGAAGAGAGGCTGACGACCATGCCCAACCGCCCACCCCAAACGGATTGCGCATGATGGGAGCATTCGAACGCTATCTCAGTGTGTGGGTCGGCCTGGCGATCGTTGCGGGACTGGTCGCAGGCCACTACTGGCCGGGACTATTCGAAGGTATTGCCCGCCTGGCCTGGGCCCACGTAAATCTGGTGGTTGCGGTGTTCATCTGGGCCATGATCTACCCGATGATGGTGCAGGTGGATTTCACCGCCATTCGCAACATCGGCCGTAAACCCCAGGGGCTTATCCTGACGCTGGTCATCAACTGGCTGGTCAAGCCCTTTACCATGGCAGCCCTGGGGTGGCTGTTCTTCCGCGTGTTCTTCGCCGACCTGGTGGATCCGGCGACAGCGACCGAGTATATCGCCGGCATGATCCTGCTGGGCGTTGCCCCCTGCACCGCGATGGTTTTCATCTGGAGTCATCTGACCCGGGGTGACGCGGGCTATACGTTGGTCCAGGTGTCAATCAACGACCTGATCATGATCTTTGCCTTCGCGCCTATCGCCGCCTTCCTGCTCGGCCTCTCGGATATCACCGTTCCCTGGCAGACACTGCTATTGTCTGTGACGCTCTATGTGGTACTACCGCTTATTGCCGGCGTTCTGACCCGACGGCACCTCTTGAAGTCCGGGCAACAGAAACTGGAACGCTGGTTGGCCCACAGCAAACCGACCACCATTCTCGGCCTCTTGGCGACGGTCGCGTTGCTGTTTGGCTTACAGGCTGATCGTATCCTCGACAACCCGTCGGCCATTGGCCTGATCGCCGTGCCGCTACTGATCCAGAGCTACGGCATTTTCTTCGTCGCTTACTTCGCGGCTCGCTGGTTGAAACTGCCCCATAATGTTGCCGCGCCAGCCGGGCTGATTGGCACATCGAATTTCTTTGAACTGGCCGTCGCTGTTGCCATCAGCCTGTTCGGGCTTTCGTCCGGCGCAGCGCTGGCCACCGTCGTCGGAGTCCTGGTGGAAGTACCGGTCATGCTCTCGCTCGTGAGCTTCGCTAACCGGACCAGACATTGGTTCCCCTACCCTCAAACCGCCTGAGCGGCTTGCCACCCGGGAGATACGTCATGAATAGACTCAACATCGGCATCAACGGCTTCGGCCGCATTGGTCGGCTCGCCCTTCGCGCGGCCTTCGAATCATCGGACATGCAGTTCGTCGCAATAAACGATCCGGGCGCCGATGCGGCCACGCTCGCCCACCTGCTGAATTTCGACAGTGTTCACGGAACCTGGCAGCACGAAGCTGTGGCCGACGGCGACGCTATTGCGATCGGCGACCAGCGGATTCGCGTTACCCAGAATAAAACCATTGATGAAACCGACTGGTCCGGCTGCGACCTAGTCATCGAGGCCAGCGGCAAAATGCGCAAGGTCGAACTACTCAAGGCCTACCTGGATCAGGGGGTCAAGCGGGTGGTAGTCACAGCGCCGGTGAAGGAAGCGGGCGCCCGTAATATCGTGATGGGCGTGAACGACGACCAGTTCGATCCGACCACCGACCTCATCGTGACGGCTGCATCCTGTACGACCAACTGCCTGGCACCCGTGGTGAAGGTGATCCACGAAAAGCTGGGTATCAAGCATGGCTCCCTCACCACCATCCACAGCCTGACCAATAGCCAGATCATCCTCGATGCGCCCCACAAGGATCTGCGTCGGGCGCGGGCCTGTGGCAGCTCGCTGATTCCTACCAGTACCGGCTCGGCAACCGCCATTATCGAAATCTTTCCGGAGCTCAAGGGTCGGCTGGATGGCCTAGCCGTGCGGGTCCCGCTCACCAACGCCTCGCTGACCGACTGTGTGTTCGAGGTGGAGCAGGCGACCGATCGCGATACGGTCAACACCCTGTTGCGGGAGGCCGCCGAGGGCGAGCTCAAGGACATCCTGGGCTACGAGGAACGCCCGTTGGTGTCCATCGATTACCGCACCGATCCACGCTCGGCCATTGTCGATGCCCTATCCACTCGGGTGATCAGCGGCACCCAGGTGAAGATCTACGCCTGGTACGACAACGAGTGGGGCTACGCCAACCGTACCGTGGAACTGGCACGCATGGTCGGCTTCGCCTGATGTCGGCGGCGATACGCCAATACCTCGTCATCACCGGCAACTACTGGGCGTTCACGCTGACCGACGGCGCCCTGCGGATGCTGGTGGTACTGCATTTCCACGAGTTGGGCTACTCGCCGCTGGAAATCGCCCTTCTGTTCATCTTCTACGAGTTCTTCGGGGTGCTGACCAACCTCGTCGGTGGCTACCTGGGCGCGCGCATGGGGCTCAACCGCACCATGAACGTCGGTCTTTTCCTGCAGATTGTAGCGCTGGGCATGCTGGCCGTACCGGCTGCCATGCTGACGGTACCCTGGGTGATGGCCGCCCAGGCGCTGTCCGGTATCGCCAAGGACCTGAACAAGATGTCGGCCAAGAGCGGTATCAAGCTGTTGGTGCCCGATGCCCAACAAGACAAGCTCTATAAATGGGTGGCGCTGCTCACGGGTTCGAAGAACACGCTCAAAGGCGTTGGCTTCTTCCTGGGCGGCGCGCTCCTCATGTTCGCCGGATTCAAGGGCGCTGTGATGTCGATGGCAGTAGCGCTGGGCCTGGTCTGGCTGGCAAGTCTGGTCTTGCTCAAGCAGGAACTGGGTCGCAGCAAGGCCAAGCCCAAGTTCACCGATATCCTGTCCAAGAGTCGGGCGATCAACGTACTCTCCGCAGCACGACTGTTCCTGTTTGGCGCTCGCGACGTCTGGTTCGTCGTGGCGTTGCCGGTATACCTTCACACCGTGTTTGGCTGGGACTTCTGGCGGGTGGGCGGTTTCCTGGCCTTGTGGGTTATTGGCTACGGTTTCATACAGACCTTCGCGCCCCGAATCACCGGACGCGATCCGTCGGTGCCGCCCGGGCGCGCCGCAGCAGCAGGCTGGGTGGCGTTGCTGGCCGTGGTGCCGGCACTGATCGCTATTGGCCTTGAGCTGGATGTTGCTCCGCAGCCGGTACTGATCATCGGCCTGGTGATCTTTGGCGTACTCTTCGCTGTCAACTCTTCCCTACACAGCTTCCTGATCGTCAGCTTTGCCCGGGGCGACGGGGTGTCGCTGGATGTGGGCTTCTACTATATGTCCAACGCGGCTGGACGCCTGCTGGGCACGGTATTGTCCGGCTGGGTTTTCCAGGCTTATGGGCTAACGGCCTGCCTTTGGGTGTCGACGGCATTCGTGGTACTCGCGGCGATCCTGACCCGGGCATTGCCGGAGCAACGATCAGTCGCCGTACCCGCCGGGTGACTGTTGTTTGAAACGGTCTAGGGCTTACAACGGCTGGACGATGTCCGCAATCCGGCCGTTTTCCACCAGTTCGAGGAATGTGTCGCCCAGGCGATCGCTTTCCGCCACTGCCTGACGCCAGGCCGCTTCCCGGCCCTCGTCATTGCCGATATAGCGCTCGAAATCCTTTCGATCCGGCAGTTTCCGGTCCGGCAACTTCGCCAGGTATTCCCGCGACGGCGCGATCAGTACCACATCCTGCATGCGGGTGGCATCGCCACGGCGCCAAGGCAGGGTTTTGTCGAACCAGCCGGGAATCACGCGGTCGGTAAAGTGGGGATAGAGCACCACGCCTGGCTGCTCGTAAGGCAAGTCCAGGTGGTAGTCGAGCAGGCCTCCATCACGGTAGAGACCTTCCGGTGCGCCGGCGATACTCTTCACACCCGACATGACCATGGGAATAGACGCAGAGGCAAGCAGTGCCGCCATCAGGTTGTCGCGACTGAGCGGCACCTGGTGACTGCGGAAGTCAATCAGGTCGCCCAGGGGCGTCTTGTCCCGCGGGTCGTGCAGGATGCCCCGCTCCAGGAATCGCCCCAAGTGGCGGCGGCTCACCATATTGGCGCTGATCGCCGTCATCAGGCCCAATGCCAGCCGGCCCCGGGTATCGTGCTGCAACAGGCCGAGGCTGCGCACCACCATGATGCTGAGGCGGTAGTGGGGATGGCTCAGGATCGCTTCCTCGCGGCCGCCGAGCAGCTCCTCCAGGAACACCACGCTGCGTCGGGTGACTTCTGCCATGCTGACGCCCTTGGGAAAACGCTGACTCGTGTAGAGTTCTGCAAGGCGCGTCAACTGTTCGCGCGGGTCACCGGATGCAATGGCAGCAAAGCGCCAGCTGCCGATGGAGGCGCCAATCAACGAACGCACCTGGGGGCTAGCGGGGAGCCAGTCACCAAAGATCGCCTTATCGAGGCCGCTGATACCCAATGCTTTCGGCCCACCTGCCGCACCGGGAATGACGTGCACATCTTCAGCGTTAAGGCCTTCCGAACGGATACGGTCATAGGCGCGGCGTCCAGCCCGGATGGTGAGCACCGAAGCCTGCGGCGAGGATGAAGACATGGCGTGTTCCTATACGGCGGCGAGCGTAGAGCGGGAGTCTAACCAAGATCGCCCCGGCCGGCCAGGGACTGATCTGGTGCAGCCGCTGGGTTATACTGCCCCGATATTTTTCCGAGCACCGATCATGGCCCGCGCGACCCACGGCGAAGCGACCCGACAGAATATTATCCTCACGGCGCTGGAACTCTACGCCGAACACGGCCTGGACGGCGTCTCCCTACGCACCATCAGCGCCGAATCCGGCACCCGTAATTCCGCTGCCGCCCACTACCATTTCGGCAGCCGGTTGGGTGTGCTGGAAGCCGTGGTCACCTTTATCACCGACTTTACCCGGCCCCAGTTCGAAAGCGGTTTCCAGTCGTTGGAAGCGGATCCGGCGCCCTCGTTACGAGATGTGGTCAAGGCGATGACGACCCCCTACCTGTCCCTGACCCTGTCGCCGGATTGGGGCCCCGCTGCCCTGCGCTTCATGGCCCACCTCCACGCAGACAACACGCCGGACGTCGTGCAACTGATGAATGCCCACTTCCGTCCGGATGTCGAACGTATCGAGACCCAACTGCACCGCGTGTTACCGCACATCCCGAGAGACGTGTTGCGCGTCCGTTTGGCCTTCACCTTCGTCAGCCTGATACACGGAGCGGCGGAGATCGACATGCTCTCGAACACGCCGTTCGGCGATATCCGCCCCGACGACCGCACCCTGTTCACCTATTTCGTCGACTTCGTGGAAGGCGGCCTGGCGTTCTCACCTCCCGCTTGAACATCAACAAGACCCTCGCCCAAAGCCCGCTTTCATAAAACGGGACCTCTGCTAGACTTTTTGCCAACCGGTCGGGCAAGGCAGCGCGACCATGTTTTACACCTGCAGGAGCGCGGAGTGACCAAGCGGCTTTCCCTGACGTCGACTTCAACCAACCCTACCGAAACGGCACTCGGATACCGGCGACAAATTGTCTACTACATCCATTTCTGGTCGCTCGCGGCAGTAGCGCCTCTGGTCCTCGTGCAATGGCACCAGGGCAACTCGCTACTCAGCGCGTTGTTGGGCCTGTTCTGTGTCAACCTTATCGCTGTGGTCCTGGTGCTTCGTTTCCGTGATCGCTACCTTTTCAAGGGGCGCCTCTTCGCACTGTTCGCGATCGCCAGCACCCTCTACTCAACCCATATCAACGGCCATATCGGCCTGTTCTGGGGGTATCCGGCGATTGCCGGCATGTTTTTCCTACTGGTATTGCGGGAAGCTTTGGTACTCAACGCCCTGTTTATCATGACCCTATCCGTCGTCGCCTACCTTCGCTTCCCCGAACCCGAGTTCTGGCGGATCAGCTTCTCGCTGGGCATGACGGGTGTCGTCGTCGCGGTTTTCGCCTGGCTGGTCGGCCGGATGCAGGGCGAGTTAACGTCACTGGCGACGAGCGATCCGCTGACCGGGTGTCTCAACCGCTCACAGATGGCCGATATCCTGAATACCCAGATCCAGATGCGTGAACGCTATGAGCGGGTCGCCAGCCTTGTCCTGGTGGATCTGGATCACTTCAAGACGATCAACGACCGCTGGGGCCATGCGGCGGGTGATAGGGTGCTGCGCGAGGCGGCCAAGCGTCTGCAACAACGCCTGAGGGATGTGGATCACTTGTTCCGCATCGGGGGCGAAGAGTTTATGGTCGTCCTGCCGGAAACCCGACAAAAATCGGCCGAGGAACTGGCCCGCCAACTGCTGACCGCGCTTAGCCTTGCGCCGTTCCACAACGAAATCCACGTCACCGCCAGCGCAGGCATTACCGAACTGATCAAAGGGGAAACCTGGTCGACCTGGCTCAACCGGGCAGACCAGGCGCTCTACACCGCCAAGGAAGACGGCCGCAACCGGGTCGTCAGCCTGCGTGGTTCGGATCACTCATCCCTGGCAGGAGACGAGTTACGGCCGGGTGCAGCCGGTACGCCGCCGGTGGCGACCTAATTAGGGACTCCCCTCAAACCCGTTCCCAGAAGGACCTGAGCGCAGAGGTCACCTTCATGGGTGCCTCGAAATGCGGATAGTGTCCAACGCCTTCGAGAGCGACCACATCCGGTTGCCGGATGACCTGACGATAGCGGTCAGCCATGGCAATACCGGAAACCGGATCGGCGGTACCGGAAATCAGTCGCATGGGCTGCGGGGCATCCACCAGTGCACTCACCCAGCGATTGCGGTGGCAACGCCGTTCGTCCATGTAGTGAATCAGTTGGTGCAGAATGCCACGGCCGTTGTTGTACACCAGCAACTGCCAGAAATCGTCCAGCTCCTCCGCTGTCGGCTTGCTGTTTGGCCCGAAGATCTTGGAGAAGTTGTAGTCAAAGACCCGGCGCGTCAGACCGCGGCTGACCAACCCACCCAGCGGGCCGACCAGCAGCTTCTGGATCAGTATGGGCTGGTGCACCTCGGGGAAAAGCGCGCCGTTGAGGAAACAGACGCTTGCGATCTCGAACGGTAGGGCTCCTTCCTGCTCCCGTGCCAGGAGTTCCTGCGCCACGCTACAGCCATAATCATGGGCCAGAAGGTGAATACGTTCGGCGCCCAACGCCTCCAGCCAGCCCTGCTGCAGGTCCGCCTGGTCGATAATGCTGTAGCTGTAGTCCACCGGCTTGTCCGAAAAACCGAACCCCAGCATATCCGCCACCAGCACCCGGTGATCCTGGATCAGCAGGCGCCAGAGACGATTCCAGTCCCAGGAAGCCGTGGGGAACCCGTGCAATAGGAGTAGCGCTTCGCCCTTGCCTTCCATGCGACTGAAGATGGCGTGTTCGCCATAGGAGAACCATTTGCCGCCCTGCTGCCAACGATCTACCGGAATTCCCGATACGCCGTCTTTCATGGGAACATCGAGTGAGACCACGCGTTCCATAGCCTGTGTCCGTCGTCGTGCCTGTCTGATGACTTTTGTTTGGGGAACCTCTGACAACGGCCTGTTTGGCGACCGCGCCGGAAAACTGTAAAGGAAAGTTTACACCCTCAGAACCGCAGCAACTGTGATCCCTGCGCAACAGCAGGCGCGTCAGCGATCACACTCACGACAAGGGCTGGCCCCCGCGGTTCCCAGCGCGCCGAGCATGGCCGGTTAATTTTTGTACGTCCTCAAACCCGATGGTACAGATACTGCATTGGTACCCGTGTAGTCAGGGTTTGATCCTTTTTTGTCACCTGGACAGCAGTGTCACCATGACAACCTAGTTACAGGGACCGCTTTCTACGCGTCAAGCGTGCGAGGTTACATCATGCGCATTATCGAACCGTCTCAGCAGGACACCCAGGAAAATAGCCGCCTGGATCGACTGTATCGACTGAAACAGCAGCAACTGCAACGCGCCTCCGACAAGCGCAAGGACAGCCTCCTTTGCCGGGTGCTGGCCGCCGAGGCCGATGCCATCAGTAGCGCCATTCACCAGGCGATGCCGGAAAAACGTCGCTGACCACGCCCCACTGCTGAAGCCGGCAGGCCAACGGGGTTTGCCGGTCGCCTTCCCGCCACTGACCAGATTTGGGCTTTGGGTCGAAAATAGCTTAGTCTTTTTTAATAGCCGACGCCTATGTGTGGCCCGCTGTGTATTCATCCGCCGCAGCGGCGGCGACGTACCTGTATCGATGGACGAACCCGGCCACCCGATTCAGGCAGTCTGACAGCAGCTCAAGAGAACCGGTGAATGACGGACAAGACGGACACCATCGCGCAAAGTTTCAAGACCATCATGCAGGCCTTGGGTGAAGACACCCGCCGAGAAGGTCTGCTCGACACTCCCCGACGGGCCGCAAAGGCCATGCAGTTCCTGACCCAGGGCTATGCCCAGGATCTGGAAAGCGTCGTCAATAATGCCACCTTCGAATCGGATATGGACGAGATGGTGGTGGTGCAGGATATCGAACTCTACAGTCTCTGCGAGCATCACCTGCTGCCCTTCATCGGCAAGTGCCATATCGCCTACATCCCCCAGGGCCGGGTATTGGGGCTGTCCAAGCTGGCACGCATCGTGGACATGTACGCGCGGCGCTTCCAAATCCAGGAAAACCTGACCCGCCAGATTGCCGAAGCGGTGGAAAACGTCACCGGCGCCGAAGGCGTGGGCGTGGTCATTGAGGCCCAGCACATGTGTATGATGATGCGCGGTGTCGAAAAACAGAACTCCCTCATGAAGACCTCGGTGATGCTCGGCAGCTTCCGCAAATCCCAGGCCACCCGCAACGAGTTCCTGACCCTTATCAGCCGTCGCTGACCACTACCGCATTGATTCCCGAGGATTAACCATGACCCCATCGACAGTCGATCACCAGGCTACCGTCCGTATCAAGGATCTACTGCTGCGCGCCTACATCGGCATCAAGGAAGAAGAGATCAACAACCAGCAGGATGTACTGATCAACGTCAAGCTGCGCTACGATGCCACCGCCGCGGTCAACAACAACGAGATCGAATCTGCCCTCAACTATCGCACGATCACCAAACAGATCATTCACCATGTGGATGGCAATCGCTTCGCCTTGCTCGAACGGCTCACCCACGAAGTGTTGATGATCGTCATGGATCACGCTGCCGTGCAGTGGGCCCAGGTAGAAATCGACAAGCCTCACGCGCTACGCTATGCCGAATCCGTCTCGGTGACCCTTCAAGCCCACCGGGAAGCCGCCTGAAGACTCCGCCCCACGCACAGACCCTGGAGACCACCCATGCCCGAAAGCCGTCCGGACCAATTGCGCCAGATCCTTGAATCGGTTCGTACCATTGCCCTGGTGGGCGCCAGCGAAAAACCGCACCGTGACAGCCATAGTGTCATGGCCTTCCTGCAGGGCAGGGGCTATCGGGTCATCCCCGTCAATCCGCGACTGGCGGGCGGCCAACTGTTAGGCGAGACGGTCTACCCCAACATTACCAGTATCCCCGATGCTATCGACATGGCGGACCTGTTCCTAGCAAGCCGTCGGGTCGGCCCGATCGTGGACGAAGCCATCCGCAAGGGTGTGGGTGTGGTCTGGATGCAAATCGGCGTCATTGATGAAGAAGCCGCCCAACGGGCAGAAGACGCCGGACTCAAGGTTGTTATGGACCGCTGCCCGAAACAGGAGATCCCCCGCCTGGGCGTCCCTTTGGCTACAGCCTGATGCGGCTTCTCTCGCCCGCTTGCGGCCTGCTGCACCTGCCCTAAAAGGTCAGATTGTTACCTGGCTTGCCACGCCTCGCCATTTCCAGGGAAGGCGCGAGGCATAACGTCACCTTTCTTTACGTTTTGCTCGCCGGCTCGCTGAAGCCCTGTATGAAGTTGTTGACTCAACCTGGCCCGGCATTTCCGGTTTTCATCAAACGGACTCATTCTTGCGAGAGATTCGAAGGGTAGTTTTAGGCCCCAGCCCAATGAACCGCGATCCAACTCCGCCGGCCACCGATCAGCACGATCGAACCGGCGCGCCACAATCGGAGGTGCAGCATGGTCGATCAGCTGGTCTCATTTGCAAAAATTACAGCGGTTACCGGTATCTTCGTGGTCGCATCAGCCTACGTGGGCGGCGTAGGCATGTAGGAACGTTTGCACAGCCCCGCCCCGGACATGTTAGCGAGTCGGGGCGGGGCTGTTTAAAATTTCGTCAAACGCCACCCTGCCGTAGCCTTCCCGTGCCATAATCCGTGTTACTCCCATAAGACTTGTCGCCTATGCCGTTTCGACGACTGACCAAAGATCTGCGGAACACAACGCAAAATAATAAAAAGCACGTGGATACCCTTGTCAGGACTCGCCTACCCGTCGATCTCGTGGCAATGGGGATGCGCATCATCAGCCTGGACCGCCCATGGACTGAGGTCCCTGTTCTTTTTCAAGGCTTTACCGTCGAGACACCCAATCAGTTAAGTATACTCCGCCAGTACTGCGATTGGGTCCTTGTGGAGTCAACGTCGCGTTTGCTCAAGCCCTTACTTGATCAGATTGAGGTTAGGCGCAAGCGACGTGAGCAACCGCTGCCGGAGACACGCACCCTCCACGAGGAACTACCGCGTGCCCAGGAGGCCTTTCGAACCGGCCAGCTGTTCGTTCAGGACATCCTGTCCCAGATCGAAGCCGGACGTGAGCTCGACCTTTCGGAAGCCCGTCCTGTCATAAAGCTCTGTGTCGAAAGCATCAGCGCCAACCCCAATGCGATGTTCTGGATGAACCGTATCAAGCACGAAGATGCCTACACGGCAGAACATTGTCTTCGGGTCGCTATCCTGGCAGTCGCCTTTGCCCGTTATCTGGGAATGCCTCAGCAGGATCTGGAGGCTGCAGGCCTTTGCGGGATGCTCCATGACATCGGCAAAATGCGTGTTCCGGGCACCATATTGAATAAGCCCGGCGCCCTGACGCGAGATGAAATGGATGAGATGCGGCGCCATACGGAATATGGGTATGAGATGCTGCTGTCTCATCACACCCTGGATCCAATCGTCGCCAACGTGTGTCGTGATCACCACGAACGCATCGACGGCAAGGGCTATCCGCGCAAACTGGAAGAGTGGCAGATCAGTCGCTTCGCTCGTCTGATTTCAATTGTCGATGTATTCGACGCGATAACCAGTGATCGTGTCTACCGTGCCGGTATGCCGACCACCGATGCTATGCGTATCCTATTTCAGGAACGGGGCAAACAGTTCGATCCGGAGATGGTGGAGGCCTTTATCCGTATGGTCGGGATATATCCGCCCGGCAGCCTCGTGGAACTTAACACCGGCGAAGTCGCCGTAGTGATTGCCACCCATCCATCCTTTAAACTACGCCCTCGGGTTGAGATCCTGCTAGGGGCGGACAAAACACCAGCTGAGCCCCGGCTGCTCGATCTCAAGGACGAACCAGTGACCGAGAGCGGGGAAACCTATGCCATCGCCACGTCCCTTCCCGACGGCGCTTACGGCATTACGCTGGCGGACCGCATCAGCCAACTGACCGGCCGTCCCTGAAGGCCTATTTCGGTCAGTCTGCCAACCTGTCAGTCCCGAGGCCGCAAGCAAAAGCTCGTTTGATTAGCACGTTACCCAGAAAGGGACACTCTTGTCTTACCTCGACAACCTGCTTTTTTCACTCTCCGTCACAGCCCCGATTTTCCTGGTGATGGCCGCCGGCTGGCTGCTTCGGCGAGTCCATTGGATTGACGACACGTTCGTCGAGACCGGCTCCCGACTGGTGTACCGGCTGGCCTTACCCGCACTGATCCTCACAAGCCTGGTGGACCTGGACCTGTCCACCTGGGTCGATCCAAAGCATGTCGGTTTCGGTATGGCCGCCACCATGGTCAGTTTTATCCTGCTGTGGATCGTTAGCGCCTGGTGGCCCGGATCGGGCCCCGACCGCGGTGTATTCGTACAGGGGGCGTTTCGTGGCAACCTGGGGATCATCGGCATCGCCGTCTGCGCCAGTCTCTATGGCAAGACCGGTCTGGCCGTCGGTTCGGTGCTGCTGGCCGGGATGACACTGCTGTACAACGTCCTGTCGGTCTTTGCGCTGACAGCTGCATCCGGCCGGGGAGGCGCCTCCTGGCGCAACATCACCAGTCACCTGCTGCACAACCCGTTGATCGTCAGCATCCTGCTAGGTCTGTTACTGGCGGCTTTCAAGGTGCCTGTGCCAGATCTGATTCTGACCAGTGCCGCCTACTTCGGCCAGATGACCCTGCCCCTGGCCCTGCTCTGCGTCGGCGCCACATTGAGCCTTAGCGCCCTGCGGTTGGGATCTTCGTCAGCGATCGTAGCGACCGTCATCAAGCTCGTCTTGTTACCGCTGTTTTTTACCCTGTCCGCCATTCCCCTGGGCTTCGATGCCCTGCAGCTGGGCACCCTGTTCGCGATGTTTGCCTCGCCGACCGCCACCGTCAGCTACGTCATGGCCAGGAGCATGGGGGGCAATCACCAGCTCGCTGCCAATATCATTGCCCTGACCACGCTGTTTGCTCCAGTGAGCCTGAGCCTGGGAATCTACCTGCTACGAACGCTGGAGCTGATATGATCGTGTATGGAACTCACAACGGTGGTCCATGTCTTATACCGCTTCGCCATTCGCAGCCAGCCGCAGATAGCTTCGCACACCAAACATAACAAACTATTATCTTTCTTGAGACCTGCCTCATAGCCTGCACTGCTCAATTGCAAATACTTGTAAACTTTAATGAAGTTCTCCGGTGACTGGCCGAGAATCTATACTCACGCGCAGCACGGCTGCTTAAAAATCAACAGGAACTGCATGCAGAACGACGTTTCCAGCCACACAACGGGGATTGCCCGGGCGCTTCTCCATCCCGTGCTGCCTGTTGTAATGCTATTGGCGTTCGTCGTACTTACCGCAGTGTTCTGGCAGGGCATCGAGTCCCAGTCACGGCACCAGATCCAGTTGACCCTGCAGGCGGAGGCGAATGCCCTGGTGCGGGAACTGCAGGGCGACTTCCAGAGCCATGTCCGGGCGCTGCGCCGTATGGCCGAACGCCGGGAGGCGTCGCCGGACCTCTCCGAGGCCACATGGAAGGCCGACGCCGACAACTATCTGCGGGACTTCAAGCATTACCAGGCCATCGAGTGGGTCGACAGCAATTACCGCATCCGCTGGGTTACCCCTCTGGCGGGGAACGAGAATGTGCAGGGTTTCAATGTTGCTTTTAACCCCGAACGCCTGGTCAGCCTGCAACGGGCCACGCAAACAGAGCAGGTCGATTTCTCAGGCATTATCGAGCTCAAGCAGGGCGGCAGCGGTATCGTGATGTATGCCCCCATCGTTAGGGGCGACGAAAGTCTGGGCTATATCGCCGGCGTCTTCCGTATGGAGGGTCTGGTCGAAGCACTGATCACCCCCCGCGTTCACGATCTTTTTCGGGTCGAGATCATCGAAGGGGGCCAGAGCCGGTTCGACGTCACGCCGGAAGATCCGGTGGCCGATCAGATACAGGAAACTGTAGCGCTTGAGGTGCCCGGCCTGGACTGGGCCCTGAGGTTGACGCCTACCCAGCTCTGGGTTGACCAACACAAAGGGGCCTGGCCCCAGGTTGCGCTGCTGAGTCTACTGGTACTGGGTATCCTCATCAGTGCACTGGTCTGGCTGGCCCAGTTGATCCAGCGGCGTAATCGGGCACTTGTCGAAGCCCAGGTAGCGTTGAACGAAGAGATTTACCAGCGAGAATCGGTGCAACAGGACCTTGCCCGCATCGAATCGACCGACAGCCTGACTGGACTGGCCAACCGCCGCTTCTTCATGGAGGACCTGACCCATACCCTGGCGATCGCCGACCGTCAATTCCGTCAGGTGGCGTTGATCATGCTCGACTTGGACCGCTTCCAGATCCTCAACGACACCCTGGGACACCATTTTGGCGACGAGCTGCTGATCAAGGTGGCCGAGCGCCTCAACCGCTTTAGCAGCGAGCGGGTGCTGGTAGCCTACTCCAGCGGTGACGAATTCATGGTCTGCCAGCAACACATCGACGATATCGACGACGTGATCTACCTGCTGGGCCAGATCAAGCAGTGCTTGGTCGAACCTTTCGTCGTGCAGGAACAGGAACACCACATCACCGCCACCATGGGCGTAGCGATCTACCCGCAATCCGGCCTGGATGCCGACATCCTGCTGCGCAATGCCGACGTCGCCCTGTACCGGGCGAAGGAAGCCGGCCGCAACAATTACCAGTTCTACACCGAAGGCATGCAGGATCGCGAAGTGCGCCGCCTGGAGCTCGACAAAGACCTCAACCGGGCCTTGAGCGAGGACCAACTGGTGCTTCATTTCCAACCCCAACTGGACCTCGCCACCCAGCAGATCGGCAGCGTCGAGGCCCTGGTGCGCTGGCAGCACCCAACCCGGGGCCTGTTGCCACCGGCGGACTTTATTCCCCTCGCGGAAGAAAGCGGGCGGATCACCGATATCGGGCGCTGGGTGGCGCTCGCGGCCTGCCGGCAGTTGGCGGCTTGGCAGGGCGGGCCGCTGGAACACCTGCGTATCGCCATCAACCTATCCGGGCGGGAACTGGAAGACCACGACCTGGTGGAGAACATCGAAGCCGCCCTGCGCAGCAACAACGTCAGCGCCGGGCAGCTGGAAGTGGAGCTGACCGAGGAAATATTCATCGACAACCTGGAGCACAACCTCGACCAGCTCAAACGCCTGAACCAGCTCGGGGTCCATCTGGCCATCGATGATTTCGGTACCGGTTACTCATCGCTGGCCTATTTGCGGGACTTCCCGGTGGACCTGCTAAAGATCGACCGGTCCTTTATCACCCGGGTCACGGAACGCCACGACGACGCCGTTATCACCCGCGCCGTAATCAACCTGGCCCATAACCTGGGAATCCAGGTGGCCGCCGAGGGCATCGAGACCGAAGCCCAGCTCAACTTCCTGCGCACCCACCGTTGTGATCTGGCCCAGGGCTACCTCATCGGACGGCCGTTGCCGGTCGAGGAATTGGAAACATTGGTCGCCAAGGGCGTGGACCTCGGCCACCTGTCCCACCAGGCCCCGTAAGCCCATCACCAACCCCGAACAACCACTTGATATTCACATTGAACGGCCGCAGGCACAATGACGTAAACATCGTTAACATAGTCTGATCGTCCACTGGTTTGCGGAGCACCATGACCCTGCCCAACCCCCATTACCTCACACCGGAACAGGACCAGAGCCTGCGCCGCTGGGAAGACTGGAACCGCCGTTACTTTATCTTTGCCTTTATCACCCTAGTGATCCTGCTGGTCTTCAGCAGTCAGTTGGGGCTTTCCAGCGGCCACGAATGGGGACCACTCGGCATCCTGCTGGTGGCGCTGGTAGCGCCCATCGTCGCACTGCAACTGCGGCTGCGCTGCCCCGCCTGCAACCACCGTATTGGCTGGCAAGCCAAACTGCAGGCACCGGATCAGTGCCGTCATTGCGGAACATTCCTGCGTTCCCGGCAATAACATCCAAGGTCAGCCCTATGGGCTGCTCCGAAGCTAAAGCATCGGCTACATTTTGTTGATACTCGAGCGTGTAGCAGATGCTTTAGCTTCTGAGGCGCCGCAAGGTGCCCATAACTTTTGCTCCTCACGTCGCATCTCGTATCCCGCACTCGCCACTCTTGCTGAAAAGATCCCTCACTTCACGCTTGACCTTTGAGCCGCTCAAAGGTTTTAAACTAAGTTCAATCTTATGAGCTTGGAGCGATGCAATGAAGGTCAGCGAAATTGCCCGCGCAGCCAGCGTTAACCCAGAAACGGTACGCTACTACACCCGGGAAGGCCTGCTAAATCCGTCGCGCAATCCGGAAAACGGCTATCACCAGTACAGCGATGACGACCTGCAGCGTCTGAAATTTGCCCGTAAGGCCCGGCAGTTGGGCTTCGCTCTCAGCGAGATCCAATCCATCCTCGGCGAAGCCGACCATCATCACTCGCCTTGCCCCATGGTCCGCGACATATTTGCCCGTCGCCTGCAGGATGTGGAGGAACGCCTGGCGGAGCTCGAAGCCCTGCGCAACCGTATGCGGGAAGCCATGACGGCATGGGAAACCATGCCTGACGGCAATCCTGACGGACATACGATCTGCCGCTTGATCGAGAAGTGGGACGAAGCTTCCGAGACAAACTGTTGTGACGATACCGCATTGGCAAAGACAGGAGGACGCGCATGAACATGGCCAAGACCCAACCCCTCCAGTTAGCCATTTCCGGTGCCAGCTGCCAGGGCTGCGTGAAGAAAATCGTGAAAGCATTGGAACCGGTTGTCCCTGACCCCCAACAGGTTCGGGTGGATCTGGATGAGCAAAGGGTCACCCTACCGGGTGATGTCGACGCCGATGAGGCGGCACAGCGGATTACCGAAGCCGGTTATCCAGCACAACCGCTAGCTGAAAAAGCGGAGCCGTCTTGGCAGCGAATCGTCATAAGCGGCGCATCGTGCCAAGGCTGCGCCAAGAAGATACGCCAGGCCCTGACGTCATTGGTTGACGATACAGGCGACGTGACGGTCGATCTGGAGCAGCAGATCGTCACCTTACCGGCCTCGGTCGACCGGCCCGCGGCCGCGCGACTGATCACCGAGGCGGGCTATCCCGCCGAGGCAGATGATATGCCCGTCGATGCGCCAGATGCTGATTCCTGCGAGACAAAACCTCAACCGGAGACAATGTCGACGAACGAGGTCTCAGCCCTATCAGAACGTCCCGACGAACCGTCAATCCAGTTGGCGATCACCGGCGCCACCTGTGCCTCCTGCGTCAACACCATCGAAGGTGCGATGCGCCGGGTACCCGGTGTCGAGTCGGCGCGTATGAACCTCGCCGACCTCACGGCGACAGCCTACGGATCTGCTTCCGCTGAAGCCCTGGTAAAAGCCATCGAGAGCGCTGGGTATGGCGCTTCGGAAATCCAGGACAGTGACGCGGCGGACGACGAGCGTATGCAGGCTAATGCGCGGGAATACCGCACGCTCCTGATCAAAATGGGGGTCGGTCTGGGCCTGGGTATACCGCTGATGGCCTGGGGTCTGCTCGGTGGTACGATGAGCGTGACGCCGGCGAACCAGATCGGCTGGCTGCTGGTGGGCGCCGCGACCCTGGCCGTGCTAGTGCTCGCTGGCGGACATTACTTCACGGGCGCCTGGAAGGCCTTTCGTCATCACAACGCCAATATGGACACCCTGATCGCCCTGGGCACGGGCACCGCCTGGGCCTATTCGATGGTTGTGGTGGGCTTTCCCGAGTTCCTGCCCCAGGCGGCCCGCCATGTCTACTTCGAAGCATCGGCCATGATCATCGGCCTGATCAACCTCGGCCAGGCCCTTGAACTGCGGGCCCGCGGCCGGACTTCGCAGGCGATACGCCGGTTACTCGATCTGCGTGCCAAAACCGCGCGCGTGATCCGTGACGGAGAAGAGAAGGACATTCCGGTCGAAGAGGTAAGGATCGGCGATCACTTTCGGGTCCGTCCCGGAGAGAAAGTACCTGTGGACGCCCGGGTGATCGATGGCGCGAGCCGCATCGACGAAAGTATGCTTACCGGAGA
Source organism: Marinobacter nanhaiticus D15-8W (assembly GCF_036511935.1). Taxonomy (NCBI): domain Bacteria; kingdom Pseudomonadati; phylum Pseudomonadota; class Gammaproteobacteria; order Pseudomonadales; family Marinobacteraceae; genus Marinobacter; species Marinobacter nanhaiticus. The sequence goes on from NZ_AP028878.1 coordinate 5,233,933, forward strand.
GCCCATGCCGGTGGCTAAAGCGCAGGGCGATGAGGTCGCAGCAGGGACACTGAACACCAGTGGCTCACTGGTCTGCGAAGCAACCCGTGTCGGGTCTGAAACGGCTTTGGCCCAGATCATAAAGATGGTGAAGAAAGCTCAGGGCGAGAAACCACCCATCGGCCGCCTGGCGGACAAGATCTCCGCCATTTTCGTCCCTACCATTCTGCTGGTTGCCATTGGCGCAGCACTGGCCTGGTACAACTTTGGGCCTGCACCGCAGGCGGTGCATATGATGGTAGCGGCGACGACGGTGCTGATCATCGCCTGTCCATGTGCACTGGGCCTGGCCACACCGATGTCAGTCATGGTGGGCGTCGGCAAGGCGGCCGAACATGGCATCCTGATCCGTCAGGGAGAGGCCCTGCAACTGGCCGGTCAAATCGATACGGTGGTTCTGGACAAGACCGGCACGATTACCGAAGGGCATCCCAAGGTGACGCGGATCGATCCTACCGAAGGCGTGGGCGAAGCCGAACTCTTGCGACTCGCAGCGAGCCTGGAGCAACATTCGGAACATCCTCTGGCACAGGCGATACTGGCCGCTGCCGACGAAAAACAGCTCGAAAGGGCACCGACACAGGATTTCGAGGCGCTCAACGGCATGGGCGTCCGCGCGCAGCTGGATGGGGCCATCCTGCGCCTTGGTAATCGCCGCTGGCTGGAGGCCGAGGGTGTCGACCTGCAAGCACTGGCCAGGGCAGCCGAAGTCATCTCCAACCAGGCGGGTACGCCGCTGTTCCTGGCCCGGGATACCCAGGCGCTGGGTGTAATCGGTGTTGCGGATCGCATCAAGCCGGATTCGCGGGATGCTGTCAACGCGATGAGGGCCCAGGGGATTCGCGTGGTGATGCTCACCGGCGATGTCGAGGCCAGCGCCCAGGCGATTGCCCGGGAGGCGGGAATCGACGAGGTGCACGCCAACGTCCTGCCGGAAGACAAGGCCAATATCGTCAGTCAGTTGCGTCGTGAGGGTCGGCATGTGGCCATGGTCGGCGACGGTATCAATGATGCACCGGCCCTGGCCGCCGCGGATGTCGGCTTCGCCATTGGTGCCGGCACGGACGTAGCCATCGAAAGTGCATCGATTACCCTCATGCGCAGTTCACTCAATGGTGTTACCGACGCGATCGCGATCTCCCAGGCGACCGTACGTAATATTCGCCAGAACCTGTTTGGTGCTTTCGTTTACAACAGTCTCGGGGTACCGGTCGCCGCCGGCATACTCTACCCGGTCTGGGGCATCCTGATGAGCCCGATACTGGCGGGCGCGGCCATGTCCCTGTCATCGGTCACTGTCGTCACCAACGCCAACCGGCTACGGTTGTTCAAGCCGGACCGGTCAGCTGCAAACACGGAGGGAACCTCCACATGATGGACATTCTGATCAACGGCGCCGGGCTACTGCTCGCCGCCTTCGTGGTCGGCTGGTTCTGGCTCAGCGGGCCAGCCGACCAAGCCGAGAACAACACCCATCAACATCATCATTGAGGAAAAGCCATGTCCAAGGCGAAACAATTCCTGCGCGCGTCCCTTCTGGCAGCGGCGAGCCTGGTCGCCACGCCAGCACTGGTCCATGCAGCCGAGGCCATTACCGTGTACAAGTCGCCCACCTGTGGCTGCTGCACCGACTGGGTACGGCATCTGGAGGAAAACGGGTTCGATGTGACGGTCCACGACACTGCGAATATCAACGAGATCAAGGTAGACGCCGGCCTGACCCGCGAGCTGGCAAGCTGCCATACCGCCTTCGTGGGGGATTACGTGATCGAGGGGCATGTGCCGGCCCAGGATATCCACCGGCTGATCGCAGAGGCTCCACAGGCACAGGGCCTGGCTGTTCCGGGCATGCCGATCGGCTCGCCGGGCATGGAAATGGGTGATCGGAAGGATCCTTACACCGTGCTGCTGTTCAACGAGGCCGGCCAGAGCCGGCCCTATGCCAACTATCCGCAGTAATGCCGGAGTAGTGCCGGCCGCGATCCGTTACTGAGCGCGGCCGGCACTGTTGCAGTGTGCACGGAACTCCAGCTTGCTGATGCGATCGTCGCGATCGGCGTCGACGATCTCCAACATCCGCCGTCCACCTTCGAAGTTCGATCCTGCCGACCGCGTTTCCATACCCTCCGGCACGTCACCGCATTTCAGATCCTCGCCTATTCCGCATTCGCGCAGGTAGACCAGTTCCGCCTTGTCGATGTAGTCATTGCCATTACGATCGGCGCATTCGAACTGGTCCTTTGGGCCAGCCCCCAATTTCTGGGCAACAGGCTCCTGTGAGCCGCCGCTGGTATTACATCCCGCCACGGCCAGACCGGCCAAGGCTATCAGGAGTGGGCTAATACGCTTTATCATCGAATCTCTCCCTGTTTTCCCTACTAGGGCAAGTATGGTCGATCTCGATCAGCCTGCCAGACTTCGGGATGCTGAAAGGGATTCACGGACCGATTCGGACACACGACATGCTCGAGAAAACCAAGAACCGGCCCCGGGTGCTGCAGTTCATGCTGATTGTACTCTTCCTCTACGGCAGCTTCAGCTACAGCCTGAGCCTGTTGGAGTACACCTGGTTCCAGACCCAGGGCACCGCCGTACTGGGCGTAAAGGCATCCTATGACTCGATGACGCCCCCACGCTGGGCACGGCTGAATGAGGAATGCAGCTCCCACCTGCTACCGGCCGCGGGTATCGAACTCACCCCGGAAGATGAACGGGTCGTGCTGCGTTGCGGTCGCTTCTGGCCGTTCCACCGCTATTCGATCGACGTACCGAATGATCCGGTCAGCAGGGACCTGACCAACGAGAACACCGACACTATCTACCTGATCAACATGGTCTGGCTGGCACTCTCCGCCGCCGTCCTGGGACTGGCCGGCTACACCGTCTACCGTATCGTCCGGCGCGACGAGCGGGGAGCCTACTATTGGAGCTTGACGTCCTTTGCCAGCAGCATCCTGATGGTGGCACTCTATGTGGGCCTCATGTTCTGGGCCGACCCGCACTTTGGCTTGGGTTGGTAGCGGATCGGGCCAGGAGATTGAGGCAAACTCTGACGTAGCGAGCCAGAACCGGTATACTGCCGGTCCATTTTTTACCACCCCGCCAGCCAGGTTTCATTGCATGCTAAACGCCGACGCCCTATCGCAGTTGCGCCAGCTCAAAACCGATATCGAAGCCAACAAGGTTGTCTATCCCGGTACCGTCAAGGCCACTAGCGGACGCTTCGGCTTCGTCGCGCTCGACGACGGGCGTGACCTTTATTTGCCCCAGGAACAGATGCAGCGGGTGCTGCCGGGGGACCGTATCGAGGTCATCGAGCACGAAGGCGAGAAGGGCAAGACCTATGCCGAAGTGGATCGCCTGCTGGACTCGCCGCTGAAGACCTTCGTCGGCCGCTACCAGGTACGGGGCAAGGGCCATTTCGTCGCGCCGGAAACCCCGGGCCTGAACCACTGGCTGTTCATTCCGCCCAAGGAGCGCGCGGGCGCCGAGCCGGGTGACTTTATCTACTGCCGTATCAGCCGTCATCCGGTCAAGGACGGCAAGGGCCAGGCCAGTGTTCTCCGTGTGCTGGGCAAGCCCAACCAGCCGGGCATCGAACGTGCCTTTACCCTGGCCCAGTTCGATCTCAACGAGGATTGGCCGGAAGAAGCCCGCAAGGAACTCGACGCCCTGGGCGAAAAACAGATCCAGGCCCAGGCAGAAAAACGGGCCGACCGTACCGCCGAACCGTTCGTCACCATCGACAGCCCGAGCACCCAGGATATGGACGACGCGCTCTGTGCTGTGCCCAACGCCACCGGCTGGACCCTGTCCGTCGCGATTGCCGATCCTACCGCCCTGCTCCAGGTCAACGGCCCGGTGGAGCGTGAAGCACGCAACCGCGCTACGGCTATCTACTTTCCCGGAGAGCCCCGGCCGATGCTGCACGAGGCGGTGAGCACACAGCTGTGCTCCCTGGTGCCGGATACCCAACGCCTGGCCGTGGTCTGCGACATTCAGGTCAACAACGACGGTTCCTTGGGAGATTTCAGCCTGCAGGAGGCGGTCATCCGCTCCCATGGCAAGCTCAGCTACGACCTGGTGGACGGCGTGATCGCCGGCCGTAGCGATGACGAAATCAAGGCCCTGCCGGATAACATCGTCGCCAGCCTGGACCAGATGCACCAGGCCGCCAGTGCCCTGCGCCGCTGGCGTGAAGAAAACGCCTTACTGAATACCGACCGTCCGGAATTCCGCTTACGCCTGGACGAGAACCGCCGGATACGGCTGATCGAGCCCGCCGAGCAGAACGAAGCCCACCGTCTGGTAGAGGAGTGCATGGTCGCTGCCAACCGTTGCGCCGCCCGTGCATTGGCGGAAAACTGCCCAGCCGGCCTGTTCATCACCCATCCGGGTCTGCGGGACGACCGCGTCGACAATATCCGCGAACTGCTCAAGCGCCACGCACCCGAACTGGCAGACGTGGACCCGACCACACCGGAAGGCTTCCGTCGCGTGATGCTGGAAACCGGCGAGATGGATGCCGACGTACCGGTCAAGGCCATCGTTACCCGACAGTTGGCCCGTGCAGAGCTCGCCTTCAGTGCCGCGCCGCACCAGGGTATGGGACTGCCCGCCTACACCACCTTTACCTCGCCGCTACGCAAGTACGCGGATTTCCAGGTCCACCGGTTGCTGCGTGCAGCACTGTGGGAGGGACAGGAATCGGCATTGACCGAGCAGCAGTTGGCCGAACTGCAGGACGCCCAGATCAATGCCCGCAAGGCGGCTAACAGCCTGGAACAGTGGCTCAAATGCCAGTATGCCCCGCAACTCGGCAAAGAGGCCCAATCCGGCACCATCAGCCGTGTCACCTCCTCCGGTTTCTATGTTCGCCTGGACACCAATGGCATCGAAGGGTTCGTCAGCACCAAGGACATGGAAGGCAAGTACAGCTTCGATCCGGTCACGCTCAGTCTCAGCGGCCCCAACGACCGCACCTTCCTGCTGGATCAATCGGTGCGCGTGGCGCTCGCCGGGGTGGACAAGGAGCGGCGCCAGATCCTGTTTACCCTGGTCGAGGACGCACCCAGCGCCGGAGACGAAGTGGCCAAAGACGCCACTGCTTGAAAAGCCGTCTCCAGAGGGTCATAGTCTCAGATGTAATTATCTGAGATGGCTTGGTGTGTTCGGCACATCCTGCCAGAAAGGGGGTGATTGATGCGTCCCGATGAGTTCCTCAAGAAATATGGTTTCGACCAGGAGGAGGAGAAGGACCATAGCCTGCGTGGTCAAGCGCTTGACCACGCCCGGCATCTCAAGCGCCCCCACGCCGGAACGCCGCATGATTGGGAAGAATGGGAGGCCTACCGGCGCGAGCATCCCGAAGACGTTGAACAAGGCGATAATAACGAGTCCTAACGAGCCTTTGGTTAACAACAGCGTCAGGGACGATATCTCAATGATGGCCGAGACGGCCGCCGCGTGCATCCCGGAAAGCGACGTCGACCGGAACCAACCAGTGACGGGTGGTATCAGTGTCCAGGGAAAATGAGTCCACGGAACGTGGGACCAGGGAAAGGGAAAGCGAGACCAGGGAGATCGATAACGATTTCCGTCAGAGTGTAAATGCCCTGACCCTCCAGCTTCGCGAGCGACTGGCTCGCGGAGACAGCGTCGGCGTTACTTCCGATTCCCGGGACCCTGATGTGCAGCACCTGCTGGACTCGGTCCACCACATGTTGGCGTTACTGGATCAGGCCCTGCACGAACAGAAGTATGTCGATATTGATACCGGCTTTGCCAATGCCGACTACCTTGAAGAACAACTCGATCGCCATCTGAAAACCGCCGGTCCTCCCATACTGTCATTGATCCTGCTTAGCATTCCCAATCGGACCCTGGTAGCCGAGACCCTCGACGCCCGCGAAACCCGTCAGCTCAAGATGGCCTTGCGCCAACGTCTGCAGCGCACCCTGGCCCCCAATGAAATGATCGCCAGCCTGCCCGACGACACCCTCGCCTTTGTCGTTCCTCTGGATAGCGAACCCAAGCTACGCCTGCGCGCCCAACAGATCATGAATGCCCTGGACGACCCGTTCAGTCTTGGAGAACGCCAGGTATGGCTTTCGGCAGTCGCCGCTGCGGCACGCGCCCGGGAGGATGGACCGGACACGTCCCTCAGCCTGATCCAGGCCGCCCGGGCAGCGCTGGGTGAATCCCGGAGCAAGGGCACGGGCAGCTTCGTACTGTTCGAAGACACCATGCGCGCCCAACGCCACGGTCGGCTCGATATGGAACAGACGATCCGCTCGGCCTTACGTCGCGGTTGGTTGGAGACGTACCTGCAACCCCTGGTGGACCTGCAGCGCGGCGAGGTTACCGGTTTCGAGGTACTGGCCCGCATCAACCATCCCGAACGGGGCCTGATTTCTCCTTCGGTGTTCGTGCCCGTCGCCGAGCGTACCGGGCTCATTCGCCCCATGAGCGACCAGATGATGCGCCAGTCGCTTCCACTGCTACGGGATGAGCGTTTGCAGGAACGCTACGGCAATGATTTCAGCCTGAGCGTGAACCTCTCCCCTACCCAGCTGCATGATCCGAGTCTGGCGGACCAGATCCTGCAAATCCTGCACTGGGAAAAAGTGCCGCCCCATCGACTGAAGATCGAGCTGACGGAAACGGCAGTGATGGCCGATCCCAACGTCGCCATCCACCTGATCCACAAGTTGCGCAAGCACGGCGTCGCCATCGCCCTGGACGACTTTGGTTCCGGCTACTCGTCATTGGCCTACATCCGCAACCTGCCGTTAGACCAGCTCAAGATTGACCGTAGCCTGGTCTCGGGCCTGGACCACGACGGCGAAAAGCGCGCTATCCTGGAGATGATCCTGACCCTGTGCGAACGCCTGTCCCTGGACGTGGTGGCCGAGGGTATCGAAACGGAACCGGAACTGGGGTGCCTATTGGGTATGGGCGCCCATTTCGGCCAGGGCTTCCTGTTCAGTCGGCCCAAGCCGGTGGAGGAGCTGTTGGCGCATGTGCCGGCGAGCGGCTTGCTACAGCCCGCCGCGACAGACGAGGTTTGACGGTACAGAAAGGTATCGATCGGAAAAGCCTGTGGCCCCTGCGGTTCGGCAAGCCTCACGGTGAGCCTGCGAACCGCATCAAACCAGGCACGTAACTACAGGAAATGATAGCCACGGCTCACCCAGCATTCGACTACCGCTCCGTCATCAGCCCGTCCAACATGACGTCCTTCTCCGACCAGATACTGCCCAGCCAGGCCTTCATTTCCTTCCTGTATTCCGCCTCTTCCGTGTAGTTACGGCCCTTGAGATGAGCCGGAACCGGCACGGTGTCGATGCGCATGCGCACCTCGGGTACCCGGCCACAGAGGAAATCCCAGAAACTGGGCGAGCCGCCAGGATAGGCGATGGTGACATCCACCAAGGTCTCGATGGCATCGCCCATCGCATCCAGAACAAACGCGGCACCACCCGCCTTGGGGGTGAGCAGGTGCTTGTAGGGCGATTTTTGCTTGGTGTGTTTGATCGGGGTATAGCGGGTGCCCTCGACGAAATTCATCACGGACACTGGCGCAAAGCGGAACTTCTCACAAGCCTTGCGGGTGGATTCCATATCCTGGCCGCGCTTCTCGGGATGCTTGATCAGGTACTCCCGGGTGTAGCGCTTCATGAACGGGAAATCCAGCCCCCACCAGGCGAGGCCGATCACCGGTACCCAGATCAGTTCCTTCTTGATGAAGAACTTGAGGAACGGGGCGCGACGGTTGAACACCCGCTGCATGGCAAAGATATCCACCCAGCTCTGGTGATTACTGAGCACTAGGTACCACCCTTTACGGCGCAACTTTTCGGCGCCTTCCACGTCCCAGCGGGTCTTCTGGGTCAATTTCATCCAGCCGGTGTTACACGCCACCCAGGCTTCCGAAATCTGGATGATCAGACGGGTACACAGGCCCTGCCAGGGCTTGATGGGAATCAGCTTCAGCAGTGCGGGGATATACAGCAGCACGCACCAGAACAGGGTATTGAGGGCAAGCAGGATCGATGCGATCACGCCCACAACGGGCGCGGGCAGGAAACTCAGCATTGTTTTTGTCCATCTCCGGGCAATGGGAAACCGCCGACATCATAACAAGTGGCTCGCCAAAATGCCCGGTGGCACGGCGGACTGGATCAATATAGCCAGCGAACCGAACGGCCTCTTCAGTCAAAGCGGGCCAGCGTGTCCGGTAATTCCTGCAGACTGCGGATAATGGCTGTCGGGGCTAGGCCCCAATCCTCGAACACGGTGACCGGGTCGCGCTGGACCCAGATTGCCATGAGCCCCGACGCGCGGGCACCGATCACATCCCAGCCGTTGCTGGAAATCAGGCAAAGAGGCTCGTCCATGGCGCCCGTAGCTCGACGGGCATGGGCGTAGACCGCCGGATCCGGCTTAAAGCTCTTGATGTCGTCGACAGAGACCAGGCCGTCGAGGTATTCCAGCAACCGGTTATGGCCGAGCACCTTTTCCAGTGCCGGGTGGCTGCCATTGGAGAAGGCGTAGCATGGGTGATAGCCGTTGAGACTCGCCAGCGCAGGACCGGCATCGGCGAACGCCGGTAGTGACAGGTAAGCCTGCATCAGATCCTCTTCCCGCGCCGGCTCCAGATCGAAACCGTAACTGGCCATCGCATAGCGCAAGGCCTGGCGGGTGCAGATGCCGAAATCCTCGTACATTCGCATCAGTCCCCGGCGAAAGGCGAACTCCAGCTGCTTCTGGCGCCACAGCTGACTCACCTGGTCCGCCTGCTCACCGGCGTCGGCCCTGAGGTGATCAACCATTCCCTGCGGATCTACGAGCGTACCGTAGACATCGAAAGCAAGATGGATTTTCATTGGAACTCCCTGTAGGTCATCCGGACCAATAAAAACATGCGTATAGGTGCCGTGCACTCCATTCTGGTCGAAAGGACGTTCTAACAACAGTGGCTGCAGACTCCAAACTCCTTCGTTTTACCTTGATCATCCTGGCCGGCCTCTGGCTTTCCGGCTGCGCCGCGTCATCGTCGCGCTATGAGCCGGCACCGCAACAGTTGCAGGCCCAACCGGTCGGCGATTTCGACGAATATGCCCGTCAAGTGCGCAACCACCTGGAACAATACCGCGTCGCCATCGACGGTTTTCCCCTCGAGGACCAGGTGGCCTGGAATATGCCGTACGAGATTCCGCCGGCGACAACCTGCAATGCTGACAGCGAGTCCGTGGGGATACTCCTGGTCCACGGCTTGAGCGATTCGCCCTATATGTTTCGCGACCTGGCGAATACGCTCGCTGCCCGCTGCGTGCGGGTACGGACCCTGCTTCTGCAGGGTCACGGCACCCGGCCCGGCGATCTGGTCGATGCCGAGGCAGACGTCTGGCGGGCGCAGGTGGACGCCCACTTCGCCGCCCTGCGGGAGACCGTCGATCATGCCTTTATCGGCGGATTCTCGCTGGGTGGCGCGCTGGCGACCGAGCGGGCACTCGATCCTGATCAGCCGGCGCCGGCCGGGCTACTGGCGGTGGCACCGGCCTGGGAACTGAACGGCCTGAGGGATTACCTCTGGCTCGCCCCCTATGCCGCCTGGTTCCGGGATTTCGTGGAGGAAGAGCCGGAGCTGAACCCGGTGAAATACGAATCCCTGGCGATCAACGCCGCCGCCCAGGTGGCGGATGTACGGGCCGGCGTACAGGCCATCCTTTCCGCGCGGGAACAGATCGACCTACCCCTGATGCTGGTGGCCACCGAGGCGGACTCTGTCATCAACCTGCCTTTCCTGGCTCAACAGTTCAAGTTCCGTTTCGAGCACCCGGCCAGCCGCATGTTAGTGTTTCGCGATACCCGTGAAACCTTGCCGGAGCTGCTCAACGATCCGCGCATCCGGTCCCTGAACAGCTACCTGCCAGAGGCGCGTGTGCTGGAGTTGTCCCATATGTCGCTCAATATCGCGCCGGATAACCCGCTCTACGGCATCAATGGCCCGCTCAACCGCTGTCTCGAACCCAACGGCCTGACGCTGCAGGACTGCGAAGCCCTGGCCGAGGACGACCTCTGGTTCGGTGCCTGGCATCCCGGCGCGCTGGAGGTCCCTACCAGCCGTCTCACCTACAATCCCTACTTCGACGTGGTGGCCGATACCCTCACCCAGTTCATGCAGGCCGCGCTGGCTGGCGCCGATGAATCGCCTTACACTGCGATTCATGAACCCGATCGATAGATTCAACCTCGACATCCGCTCCCTCTCCGTTTTCCTGGCGGTGCTGGACGAAGGCAGCGTGTCGGCCGCTGCGATCAAGCTGGGCGTCAGTCAGTCTGCCGTCAGCCACACCCTGGACCGGCTACGCCAGGCCTTGGGCGACCCGCTGTTCGTCAAGGCGGGCCGCGGAATTACCCCGACCAGCTATGCCGTCCAGACCGGGCCACACCTGCGGCAGATCCTGACCGAGCTGCGTGGCCTCGCCCTGGGCCCGCCGTTTTCACCGGCACAAACAGCGATGACACTGACCATCGCCGCCAATGACTACCAACGGGAATTGCTTCTACCGGGCCTGGCGGCCGTCCTTCGCGAGGAGGCGCCGGGCATTCGCCTGCATGTGGTGCCCTCCGGCATTCCGACCCCGGACCGCTTGCGACGGGACCTGTGCGACCTGATTATCTCCCCGCATCCACCCCCCGCCAGCGATATCATGCAACAGCGCCTGCTGGACGATCGCATGGTGGTGTTCTACGACCCGACCTGCCGCGAAGCCCCGAACGACCTGACGAGCTACCTCGCCAGCCGACACATTTCCATCGTTTTCGCCACCGGCGAGCGCCTTGGGCTGGACGACAATCTGGCTGCCCAGGGCATCCAGCGTGACGCGGCGGTCACCGTATCCAACTTCGCCGGTATGCCGGCCTTCCTGCGCGGCTCGCCCTGGCTGGCCAGTGCCCCGGCACGACTGCATCGGGGCATGATGCGCGAGTTTGCCCAGGCGCCGCTGCCGTTCCCGCATCGCCCCTTCACCCTGTACCTGCTGTGGCACCAACGCTACCAACAGGATCCGGCACACCGTTGGATTCGCAACCAACTCCTGCAGGTCGCCAGTCAGATCGACTGATTCATCACATTTGTTCATGGATCGAATGAACGGCATGGCGGTTATCTTGCTCCGTGGCCTGCGTATGCTGGGGGCACCGGTTTTAATCCCCGACCGAAATTGAAGCCTGTTTGGAGCCCCGCAGCCATGCTGCAACTCGCCAGCCTGTCCACAACCGCCCTATTGGCCGCTGCCGTCGCGCTCGGTCCGCTGGCGACTGATATGTACCTGCCAGCCCTGCCGGAGCTGGGCGATGCCTTTGCCGCAGACACAGGCCAGGTTCAGCTCACCCTCAGCATCTACATGATCGGTTTCGCCCTGGCCCAACTGGTTTGCGGCCCCCTGGCGGACCCTTTCGGCCGTAAGCCGATCATGCTCGGCGGCTTGGTGCTATTTGCTCTGGCCAGTGTGGGTTGTGCGTTGGCGGAAAATATTGAAACGCTGGTGTACTGTCGTTTCCTGCAGGCTCTGGGCGGCTCGGCGGGACCGGTCCTGGGCCGGGCGGCAGTGCGTGACATCCACAACCCGCAGGATGCGGGACGTATCATGGCGATCCTGGCCGCGATCATGGCAATTGCCCCGGCCATCGCGCCTACCGTGGGCGGTGCCCTACTGGCCGGCTTCGGCTGGCCCGCCATCTTTCTTAGCCTGGGCGGCTATGCGCTGGTGGTCAGCGCGGTGATTGCTTTCGGCCTGCCCGAACCGCTGAAACCCCATTACCGGCAAAGCTTGCGTCCGGCTTCACTCGCACGCAACTATTGGACGGTATTGTGCGATCGTTCCTTCCAGGGCTATGCGCTGATCAATGCGTTGATCTTCTCTGGCCTGTTCGCCTTTCTCTCCGGGGCTTCTTTCGTACTGATCGATTTCCTGGGTATAAGCCCGACTGCGTTCGGCGCCTATTTTTCCGTCATGGTCTTCGGCTTCATGACTGGCAGTTTCCTGGCTGCGCGAATGGGACGCCGGCTTACTCCAGACCAGCTGTTACGAGTAGGTTTGATGGTGAGCGTGGTAGGTGGGCTGCTGATGGCGACACTGGCTTGGTCGGAGGTCTTCACCAAGGCCGCCGTGATCCTGCCGCAGGCGGTATTCATGATCGGCGTAGGGATGGTGCTGCCACAAACCATGGCTGGCGCACTGGCACCCTTCCCCCACATGGCTGGCTCGGCCTCAGCGATGTTCGGCTTTATCCAGATGGCATCCGCCGCGGGCGCCGGAGTGCTAGTGGGACACCTGCACAATGGCACCAGCCAGGTGATGGCAACGATCATCGCCAGCTGTGCCCTGGCGGCAGGGATCGCCTACCTGCTGCGTACTGCGCGTCATACGGCACCCGGTTTCGGAGCGGCCGCCAGCCACGGTTGACCGCTGCCGGTGTCCGTACGTCGGTCTGGGCATTTCTCCACACTTTTGGCAAAGTGCGTCTACACTTCTCCAATTCCCGTCAGCGGGTTACCCGAAAGTCGTAGCATCCAATCGACGCCTCACAAGGGTATCCTTCTGGATCTCTCGACTGATATGACAAGGAGCACACCATGAGCAAAGTCACTCTCGACGGCAATCCCATCGACGTAAACGGCACCTTCCCGGCCAAGGGCGACACCGCGCCCAACTTCACGCTGACCAATATCGGCCTGGAAGACACGCCCCTCACCGCCTGGAGCGGCAAGCGTAAGATCCTGAACATCGTGCCCAGCGTCGATACCGGTGTATGCGCCGCATCCACCCGCAAGTTCAACGAAAAGGCCGGTAGCCTCGATAACACCGTGGTGCTGGTTATCTCCGCAGACCTGCCGTTCGCAGCGGGTCGCTTCTGTGGCGCCGAAGGTCTGAAGGATGTGGTTACCCTGTCCACCTTCCGTGACGACAGCTTCCGCAAGGACTACGGCGTCGCTATCGAAAGTGGCCCGCTGCGCGGTCTTTGTGCCCGCGCCGTAGTGGTGCTGGACGAGGACAATAAGGTGATCCACAGCCAACTGGTCAACGAGATTAAGGAAGAGCCGGACTACGACGCAGCCCTGGCCGCGCTCTGATCCTGCTGGCCCCCTGATCCGGTTTTACAGTGTCCGTCGGGGGCGTTCCCGGCGGACCGACCTTCCCATACCAGCCCGCCTGAATTTGCCCGATAACCGCGGTACATCCGACAGTGACACCCCTGGTTGATAACTCACGCCCCCTAAGCCGCCAACTGCTGGCCATGACCTGGCCCATGCTGTTCGGCGTGCTGTCCCTGATGAGTTTCCAGTTGGCGGACAGCATCTTTATCGGCCAGCTCGGTCGCGACCCCCTGGCCGCCCTGGGCTTCACCGTACCCATGCAGCAGTTGATCATCGGCCTCCAGGTGGGCCTGGGCATCGCCACTACCGCCATTATCTCCCGCACCCTGGGCGCTGAAGATGTGACCCGCGCCGAGCGACTGGGCGGGCTGGTGGTCTTTATCGGCGGAACGCTGGTGCTGGCCCTCGTTACCCTCCTCTGGTTCTGCCGGGGACTGATCATGGACCTGCTGGGGGCCGACGACGTCCTGCTACCTCTCATTTCCGCCTACTGGGTACCCTGGCTGGGCGCCGCCTGGCTCGGCGCAATGCTCTACTTCGGCTACTCCGTCAGCCGCTCCCACGGCGACACCAAGCTTCCCGGCTACATGATGGTCTTCACCAGCCTGCTCAACATCGCACTGGACCCACTCTACATTTTCGTCTTCGGCTGGGGCCTGCCTGGCGCCGCTTTAGCCACCGTCACCGCCTTCGGCACTGGCTGCCTGGTGATCTATCCCAAGCTGATCCGGCGTGGGTGGTTGCGCTTCGATCTGGCACAACTGGCCCTGGCGAGGGCCGTCCGCCAGCTAAGCGGCATTATGGGTCCTGCCATGCTTAGCCAACTAATGCCGCCGTTGGCCGCCAGCCTGGCCACCGCGCTTGTCGCAGGCTTCGGCACCGCCGCCGTCGGCGCCTGGGGGCTGGGCACGAGACTCGAGTTCTTCTCCATCGTCGTGGTACTGGCACTGACCATGTCCATGCCCCCCATGATCGGCCGCATGCTCGGCGCGGGAGATATCGGCCGAATCAAGGCATTGGTCCGCATTGGCGTGCGTTTCGTGGTGATCTGGCAGTTGGCCATCGGTGTGATCTGGCTGGCGCTGTCCGGATTCGTGTCGGAACTGTTCACGTCGGATCAGGCCGTCACCGATATCCTGCACAGCTATTTGGTGAGGGTGCCGCTGAGCTATAGCGGCCTGGGGGTCTGCATGCTGATGGTGTCTGTGTGCAATGCGTTGGGACTTTCCCTGCGGGCGCTGCTGATTTCCATCCTGCGGCTGTTCCTCTGCTTCCTGCCGTTCCTGTGGCTGGGTGCGCAGATTGGGGGGATCAACGGACTCCTTACTGGCGCATTGATCGGGAATCTGTGTGCCGGCTTGCAGGCCTACCTGTTCTATCGACAAGGTATGACCAAGCTACAACAAACCCAGTCAGCTTTATAAGAGATCACCTCGAGGCCTGCCGGAAGCGGACGGACATCGTTGCTGGAGTAGGGACACGGACGTCCCGGTTCGCCATGGAGGGCCATCCTTGGCGACGTAAGCAACGGTGGCCGTCCGCTTCCCACCCCAAAGACTAGCAATCAAACTAATTAAGAAAACCGGGCCCGAAACGCCTCCGGCATCGGAACCACTTTCTTCTCGATATAGTTGAAGAAAACAAACCCATACTTAGCCAAAGCCACCGGCTGCCCGGAATCCGCCTTGGTTACCCGGAACACGAAGTCCCCGCCGTACTTGTTGAAATCCGTCAGTCCGATCTCGAAACGTAGCACTTCCGGAAAGAAGGACTCGGACTGATACATGGTCGCCAGATCCGTGACGATGATGCCAACGCCATCGCGATCCGTCTCCTGCACACCGTACTTCACCAGCAACTGGGCCCGGGCCTCGGACAGCATGGAAATCAGCGCATCGTTGCCGAGATGGTTCGCGCCATTGATATCGGTAATGCGCACCGGCATTTCCGTGGAAAAGACAAACACATCGTCCGGAAAGGACAGCTTGATTCGGGCCATAACACGTCGCTCTATCGTCATTGCAGGGAGGCGCAAGTGTACCCGGATCGACTTGCGAACGCAGTCGCAATGGTCCAGGCGACACGTTATCGTAGGGCGCTAAGGAACCTGGAGAAATCGTGCGGATGACAACAACCATGCAACCACGTCCTGCCTCCACACTTGCCCTGCTTCGCGAATCGAATACCGGCTTCGAAGTCCTGATGCTCCAGCGCAGCCATCAGGCCGTTTTCCTGCCCGGCTTCTACGTTTTTCCCGGCGGGGCCGTGGACGAAGGCGACCAGCACGCCGACCTGCTCCCCCACCTGCACGGCCACGACGATACCTCCGCCAGCGCCATGCTCAACCTCGACGCTGGCGGCTTGGGGTACCTCACCGCAGCCATCCGCGAATGCTTCGAGGAAGCCGGTCTGCTGCTCGCCCAGGATCACGATGGTCACCCGTTAAGCGCGCAGCACCCGGCCTTCAACGACGCCCGCGAACGTCTGACCGGGGGCGAACTGGACCTGCTGGCGCTCTGCCGGGAGCACCGCTTGCGCCTGCCGCTGGATCGCCTGGCCTACATCGATCACTGGATTACCCCACCCGGCCCGCCACGCCGTTTCGATACGCGGTTTTTCGTCGCCGAGGCGCCGTCCGGCCAGATCGCCCGCCACGACGGCGAAGAGACCATCGACCATTGCTGGCTCAGCCCCCAGGCGGCGTTGGAAGAACACCGGGCCGGCGAGCGGCTGTTTGGCGCGCCAACCCTGACGGTGCTGCGTCGCCTCGCACGCTATGGCACGCTGACGGAGGCCCTAGGCAGCGCAGCTCGTGCCAAGCCCCAAAGTTTCCCCACCGAAACCTGGCCGGCCCGGCGTAATGGAGAGATCGTCCAGCTCAATCCGGGTCAACCGGCCTACCAGGAAGCGCGCAAGCTCGATCCCCACGGTTGGGGTACGGCGAACGCGGAGATCGAACCGGGGGAATGGGTCCAACTGGCCGAGCGAGTCTGGCGCCTGACGGTCCCCAACCCCAGTGTCATGACCGGACCGGGCACCAACACCTACCTGATCGAGGATCCGGCCGGCCACCTGGTGATCGACCCCGGTCCAGAACATGACGAGCACTTGCAGCGGATCCTCGACAAAACCGGAGGCCACCTGCGCTATATCCTAGCGACCCACACTCACGGCGACCACAGCCCCGGAATCGGTCCGCTGCGCGCAGCCACCGGCGCCATGACTATTGGCCTGGCGCCTCCGGAAGACGGGCTGCAGGACATGACCTTTACGCCAGATCACCGCCCGGTCAATGGAGAGACCATCGCCCTGGAACAAACCCAAGTGAAGATCCTCCACACCCCGGGGCATGCGTCGAATCACCTCTGCTTCCTGCATGAGGGCGAGCACATGCTGTTCTCCGGCGACCACATCATGCAGGGCTCTACCGTGGTGATTAATCCGCCGGACGGCGATATGAAGGCTTACCTGGACTCGCTCAATTGCCTGCTGGAGGAAGAGATCGACTGGATTGCGCCCGGCCACGGATTCCTGATGGGCTATCCGCAGATGGTGGTGGACTATCTGGTCACTCACCGGCTTTCGCGGGAGCGCAAGGTCATCGCGGCGCTGCAGAAACTGGGCCCGGCGATATTGGAGAACCTGGTCACCGAAGCCTATGCCGATGCCGACCCATCCCTGCACCGCATCGCCGCCCGCTCGCTGCTGGCCCACCTGTTAAAACTGGAGAAAGACGGCCGCGCCCAGCGTGAGGAAAATCACTGGGTGTGGATCGCGTAGCCACGATCAACCTCCGGCAATACGCTTGAGCACCTGGGCGTGTAGATCCGCATCCGCGTCGCTGAACAGCACGAAACGGATATGTCGCACGTTCTCCAACTTGGGCACGATGGCCAACAGGGTGGCAAAAGCCACCTCCGCAGCGTCCTCCATCGGGTAGCCGAAAGCACCGGTGGACAGCGCTGGGAAACCGATGCTCGCCAGCCCCTGTTGCTCGGCCAGCTCCACCGCATTCCGGTAGCAATTGGCCAGGAGTTGGTTGGCCGGTTCGTCAGAGCCGTAGACCGGTCCCAGGCAATGGATGATCCGGGCATTGGGTAAGCCATAGCCCTCCGTAATGACTGCGTCACCTGGGCGAATCGGGGCCAGCGACCGGCAGGCTTCGTCCAGCTCCGGCCCGGCCGCCCGATGAATGGCGCCGGCCACACCACCACCGGTTCGAAGTTCCGCATTGGCCGCGTTTACGACGACATCCAGATCCGACTGCCGGGTAATGTCTCCCTGGACACAGCGGATCGCCACATCATTTCGTGTGATTTCAAACATATCCGCCTCCTCTATTTACCGAGATCGCGCCACTATCGCGTAAATTTAATGACCATCTCGTAAATAATAAATCGTTAATCAAAGTACTGATATTAAAGTTATTTCTGGCTCAAACGACGAATAGTCCACAACGACCTGTCATGGCAGGTTGCACACATTTCATACAGGGAGCAAACCCAGATGCTATTTTTAGACGTAGACCCCGAATGAATAAGGCCCGGGGACACGGGTTCTTCGACGAATGATAAAACCTGGAAGAGAAGCAACCGCACACATAAGGAGAAGGTGCATGATCAGGTACGATAAAGCAGGCCGAATCGCCCTCGTATTCGGACTGACCACCCTGATGGCCGCCTGTGCCAGCAAGGGGACGGTGCCCCATCAGGATCTCAACGCTGCTGAGGAGTCTGTCCGGCAGGCAGAAGCTGCGGACGCCCGTGATTTCGAACCGGTCCTCCTCAACCGTGCGCAGAATAAAGTTGCCGACGCCCGCCAACTGATCGACCAGGAAGACTACCAGGAAGCCGAGCGCATGCTCGAGCAGGCTCAGGTCGATGCCCAGCTGGCCGGCGCCCGGTCGGAAACGGCAAAGGCCCGTAACGCCGTAGAGGAAGTAAACCAGAGCATCGAACAGTTGCGTCAGCAGCTCAACTCGATCGAGCAACAGTAAGCGGACAGGAGGTTACGATGACTAAACGGATATTGATGTCAGGTACCGCACTCGGCCTGTCCGCCCTTTTGACAGCCTGTGCCGGAACGCCGACGAATCCCAAGGTCGAGGATGCGCGGGCCGGCTACCAGGCTATTGAGGATGATCCCTATGTAGCGCGGGCAGGGTCCACGCAGCTGCGGGATGCGGAACAAGCCCTCCGGCATGCCGAAGAATTACTTGAGGAGGACGCGGATAGTGTCCGGGTCGAACACGCCGCCTACCTGGCCAATCGTCATGTGGAAATCGCCAGCCAGCAGGGCGAGCGTGCGCGTTTGCAGGAGGAGATCACCAATGCCGAACAGCAGCGCGAGCAACTGCGGCTGCAGGCGCAAACCATGAAGGCGCAACAGGCCCAGTCCGAAGCCGAGCGGCTGCGCCAGGAAATGGAAGCGCTGCAGGCCAAGCAGACCGAGCGCGGCATGGTCCTTACCCTCGGCGACGTACTCTTCGATCTCAACAAGTCCGAACTCAAGCCTTCTGGGCAGCGTACCGTTGAACGCTTGGCCGAGTTCATGAAAGAGTATCCTGAACGTCGCGTCCGCGTCGAAGGCTATACCGACAGTACCGGCGCAGAGGATTACAACCAGCAACTTTCCGAGCGTCGAGCCGAAGCCGTACGTAATGCGCTGATGCTCGAAGGCATCGAACCCTCGCGGGTCGAGCTGCAGGGCTTTGGCGAGCAATATCCGGTGGCGAGCAACGAGACTTCGAGTGGTCGTCAGCAAAACCGCCGGGTGGAGATCGTGATCTCCGATCAGGAAGGCAACATCCAGACACGCTAATGGGTTGCATGTCTGAGGCCTTACTGAGGCATGATGGAAGGCCGGTCCCTTAGACCGGCCTTTTTCGTTCCGGCATCCAGGGAATCTTTGATTAAGTTCCCACGTAGTGGTCTTCCTATGCTCTGGCGCATCGCAGCGGACGCCGTTCTGGTCCTGCACCTGCTGTTTATCCTGTTCGCCGTGCTCGGCGGGCTGGCTGTTTTCTGGCGCCGCTGGTGCCTATGGCTGCACCTGCCAGCGGTCGCCTGGGCGGCGTTGGTGATGCTCAATGGCTGGCTTTGCCCGCTTACGCCGTTGGAGATCCAGCTCCGCCATATGGCAGGCGACGCCGGCTACGAGGGCGGTTTCATTGCTCACTATCTCCTGCCCCTGATCTACCCGCCGGGGCTGACCCGCGGCGTCCAAATGTTTTTGGGCGCCGGTGTAACTACATTTAATCTGTTGGTTTACGGCAGCCTAATCTATCGGACATGGCGCCATCGCAACCCAACGGTTTCTTAATGGCCTCGCCGGAACGCCACAGGCAGAATGGGCGAGTCATTCATCTCATCGGTATAGAGCCTGTTTCATAATGCGTGATCGCTGTCTCTCGCCCCGCCCCGCACCCTGGATGTCGCTGTTTACCTTGGTTTTCCTGTGTTTCCCTGCCTATGGGGAAGAACCCATGGATTCGCAACCGCATCCGGTGGAGTTGTCCGAAGACGAAAGCGTCGAGGATATCGAGGCGAGCCAGGCTATTCCGGCAGCCGACGGGAGCGCTCAAAATACTGGCCCCGAAACCACGGCAGGCGGCACTGCAGAGCCCACGCCGGATAAAGCGTCTTCCGAACAGGCTACCCGGGTAGCGCCCAACGTCGACCTGAAGGAAGTCACGCCACCGCCGCAGCCAACACCGCCGGCGGCCGATGCCACGAAGGAAGCCGCGAAAACGGTACCCGGGCCCGATGACAGCGCTTCGCCCGCGCCTAAGAGCCCCGAAGAGACGGCGACGACATCCCCTGAGTCCCAGGCACCTTCAACCTCTCCCGAATCACCGCAAACCGATCAGGAAGAACAAACCCCGGCACCGACCACATCAGCAGAGCCGACAACCGAAGGCACGGTTCAAGGCGAGGCGCCACCTGAACCGGCGCCTAAAGCCGAGCCGCTCGTCATCCTCGGTGCCGAGGTACGCCCCGGCACCACCACCCGGCTGTCGTGGACGCCCGATACCTCCATGGCCGGTCTCAACCAGCCCACACCGGTGCTGGTGATCAACGGCGCCCAACCGGGGCCCAACCTGTGCCTGACTGGCGCCGTACACGGCGACGAACTCAACGGCATCGAGATCATCCGCCGGGTGATGTACGACATACAGGCGGACGAACTGAGCGGACGCATCGTCGGGGTCCCCATCGTCAACGTCCATGGTTTCCAGCGCGGCTCACGCTACCTGCCGGACCGGCGCGACCTCAACCGCAACTTCCCCGGGGACCCCCAGGGAAGCCTGGCCTCCCGCGTCGCCTATTCCCTGTTCAACGACGTGATCAAGCACTGCGACATGCTGGTGGATATCCACACCGGATCGCTCAAACGCAGCAACCTGCCCCAGCTCAGGGCGGACATGCACAACACAGACGTGGCTCGGCTGACCGAAGGTTTCGACAAGATGGCAGTGGTCCACAGTGAGGGCTCCCCCGGCATGTTGCGCACCGTCGCAACCGAGCACGGGGTTGTGACCGTTACTATGGAGGCGGGTGAATCGCTGCGCATCCAGGAAAACCAGATCGAAGCCGGGGTCAACAGCCTAAATAGCCTGCTGGAGAAGCAGGGCATGCTGTCGCGGCTCTTCGTTTGGGGCAAACCGGAGCCGGTCTACTACAACTCCACCTGGATTCGCGCCAACCATGGGGGCATTCTGGTCAGCGATGTAGAGCTGGGGCAGGAAGTGGCCGCCGGTGAAATACTGGGTGTCGTGACCGACCCCATCACCAACGCCCAGCACCTTATCAAGGCTGAACAGGACGGTCGGGTCATCGGCATGGCGGTCGACCAAGTGGTCATGGCCGGTTTTGCGGCCTATCACATCGGCACCGAGGCGCGTGGACCGGAGCAAGCGCTACAGGAGGATTAGGACCGCCGCCAGTATTTGCCTAGTGCGGCGATACCTTGGAAAAGATGTTGAGGATCATCACCCCGGCAATGATGAACAGGATGCCGATGATCGCCGCCAGGTCCAGGGTCTGGTTGAACACCAGCCAACCGATCAGAGTAATCAACGCCACGCCAGCCCCGGCCCAGATAGCGTAGGCGATACCCACGGGAATAGTGCGCAATGTCAGCGCCAGGAAATAGAACGCCAGGGCGTAACCACAGACCACAAGTACCGACGGCCAGAATTTCGAGAAGCCCTCCGAGGCTTTGAGCGCGGACGTGGCCACCACTTCGAAGCAGATCGCAGCAGCCAGAAACAGCCAGTTTTGCATGTCTCGTCCTCCGATATCCGCGGGCGTGTCGGGATCGGCACGCCGATGATGGGCCGGGCAGCATACCTGCTCTCTCCTGAAACTACTATTAGGGGAAGCCGGCAGCATGTAAAACAGTAACAGGGACTCGCGTTCAATGATGGGGCCTTGATCCGCTCTCGATTCCCCGGCAGTCTGTCGTTTCTGCCAACGCAGCCTCGAACCGGGCACATGGAACGCCCGTCCATTGACCAACGGACATCGCTAATGCTTCGCCCCGCACTATTGCTACTGCTCCTGTTGACCGTCTTTACCTCCACAGCCCAGGCACAGCGCACACCCTGCTCACCGGACGACAACGCCTGGTTGCCGGGACGCTACTACGACGCCGGTGAGATCGTTTTCCACGGCGACAACTGGTACGTGGCGCGGGAATGGCAGGAAGGCCGCCGCCCAGGTCGCGGTGAGTTCGCCTGGCAGGCGTTGGATGCCCCTCCCGATTGCGCACGAGTGGAAGAGCCCATGGATACCGAGCCTGGCCTCGACACGTCCGGCCGCGGCGACGAATCAGTTCCGCTATTCCCGGCGGACAAGGCGTCTGAGGACATGAGTGAGGTGAAGGCCTCGGAAACCAAATGCAAGCCGGCTCCCAGCTGGACCTTCTCGGATTCCTACAGCGTCGGTGCCTGGGTGACCCATGAAGGCCAAATCTACCGGGCCACGCGACCCTCCACCGGCGACATGCCGGGTGTCGTCGAGCCGCCTCATTGGGCGCCGGTGGATGCGGATTGTCCGCCTGAACCCTGACCGCTCTAGCCTGGTCTGGCAGGCTGATCAGCCACGTCCTTGACGGCCTGGGCCAGTTCCTCGTCCCTTACCGCCAGCCAGCGGGCGAGGTTACGCAGGATTCGCCGCGCCAGTTTGCGGGCCTTCTCGGTATAGGGGCCTTCGAAATAGTGATCGAGCGTATGATTGAAGTGATCGAACCAGAGTTCGAAATGCTCCCGGCTCAGGGGAAACTTGTCGTGCACCCGTTCGTGACGGTAGACCATATTGCGGTGGTAGGTATCCTTGCCCA
Organism: Marinobacter nanhaiticus D15-8W; assembly: GCF_036511935.1. Lineage (NCBI taxonomy): Bacteria > Pseudomonadati > Pseudomonadota > Gammaproteobacteria > Pseudomonadales > Marinobacteraceae > Marinobacter > Marinobacter nanhaiticus. Next base: position 5,256,482 of record NZ_AP028878.1, read on the forward strand.
GTAGCATCTTGCACCAATAACCTTCGATCATCGGCAGATGCTCGGCGAGGTGTACACCGGCCACTTGCATGAACACCGGCTCCATCACCGGATCATCCAGCAGGCTGGCATAGAAAAGCTGAACCATGCGGTGGATCGCAGCGGGATTGTCGAGATCCATAGGCCATCCGCCCTCAGCTGAGTGGGGACTCCTGATCATAGCGCAGAAGGGCGGGACACCGTCACCCCCGAGGCAACGCCACCATCAATTATCCCGCCGCCAACCCCGAAGTGCTGATAAATCCGGCAATTCCCGACATGACGATCTCAGCCGCCATGGCCGAGAGAATCAGGCCGCTGATCTTGGACATGATATTCAGCCCCGTCTTGCCCAGTGCCCGCTCCAGGTAACCGGAAAGATAGAGCAGTGTCGCCAGCGCCAGCAACCCCGTAATCAGCCCCAGTACGCCGCCGGCCATTTCCGGCAGGGTCTTGAGTTCAGCACCGTAGACCAGGATGGCACCGATGGTGGCTGGGCCGACGATGATGGGAATCGCCAACGGAACCACCGCAATATCGTCGCGATCTTCCTGGGGCAGGCTGGTGGCGTGGTTGCGCGTGCCACTGTTGACCAGGCTGATTGCGGTCAGGAACAACAACGAACCGGCACCGATGCGAAAGGAGTTCAACGTGATACCGATAGCGTTGAACAGCACGGGGCCGGCAAAAAACAGCGCCAGCCCCAGGATCAGCGCCGACAGACAGGCACGCTGGATGACCTTGTGCTTGTGGGCAGTATCCTCACCGCGGGTCAGGGCGAGGAACATGGTCACCACGAAGAAGGGCGCCAGCAGGAACAGGAAGCGGATGGCACTGCTCAGATAGGTGGCAAAAAAGGTATGCAGCATGATACTCCTGCGGCAAATCAATGCATTGGCGGTACGCTGAAACGGGCGCAGAGATGAGTGTCCCGTCTGGTTAATTCGCTGACCTACTGAGCGTCTGAACGCTTTGAGTGCAAGGCGCGGCAGCGAAGGTTTGGTGGTTCCAAATCGAGCTGGCGCAACACCGTTCTCAAAGCGTTCAGGCACTCCCGAAGGGCGCGCCGCTGGCCGCTCTGGATCTGCGTTGCCAGTCCTTGATGTGGAGCCACCACACCTGCGGCCTGGCGCCTTGACCAGAGCGGCCAGCGGCACGCAGTAGGTCAACGAATTAACCAGACGGGACACTAGCCTAGTTGCAAACGACCCACCATGCGTAGTTCCGCTAGCCTTTTTGCCAGGCGGCTATGACCTGATCTACAGGTTATCGTTCGATCAGGAGACGAGCGCCTGGCCAAACCGCTGGTTGCTATGGGAAGCTGCCTGGTCGCACCCTACGAACAACACACAAGGAGATCAGGATGAATCTCAGCCAACCCAAATTCCTGGATACCCCGCGCGGACGTTTCGCCTGGCGCGAAGGGGGCGACTCGGTGGGCTACCCGGTCGTGATGGTTCATGGTTGGCCAGAGAGCAGCTATTGCTGGGAAGCGGTGGCAGGCTACCTGGATAGTGGCCTGCGGATCATTGCCCCGGACTTACGCGGATTGGGCGACAGCGAACGAACTGAAAGCCTCGCGCCCTACCGCAAGGCGGAGCTGGCGTTGGACGTCATCGCCATGCTCGACGCCTTGGGTATCGACGATTTCTACCTGGTGGGGCATGACTGGGGCGGGGTCGTGGCTCAGGAGATTGCAATGGCGGTGCCCGACCGCGTGCACAAGCTGGTCATCATGAACATCGCCATCATCAACAACCTCAAGGGCAACAAGGAAGTTATCGAAAAGGTCCGCGCCGGCAGTGGCAGCGCCTACTGGTACCAGCATTTCCAGCAAACGCCCGACCTCCCCGAGGCCATGATCCCCGGCAACGAGGCGGCCTGGCTGGGTCACTTCCTGCGCACCTGGAGCAAGGATGGCTTCCCTCAGGATGCTTTCGACGAGTACGTGCGCATGTACAGCCTGCCGGGCACCGCCGCGAGCGGCGCCAACTACTACCGCACCTTCCGTGAGGACGCCAAGCGCTGGGCCGGCATGGCCGATCACCGGTGGCCGATGCCGGGCTTATATATCTATGGCAACCGGGACCGGGTAATCATTCCCGACTACCTCAATCACATCGAAGACTGCTTTGAGAGCGTCCAGGTCGAGGAGGTGGATGCCGCCCATTTCCTGCAGGAGGAGAAGCCCGCGGAAGTGGCAGGGCATATGAATCGTTTTTTTGCCGCGGATTAGGTCCGGCCGTGCAGTGCAGGGTTTCGCGCATGGCGCGGCTTGCGAAACAGCACGTAATTGCCTAGTAACGCGAGCACCGCGCCGAAAATGGCGGTCACGGTCCATTCGAAGCCTTCCAGCCAGGTGGACACGGTGAGCGCCACCACCGGGAACAACACAGTCGCGTAGCCGGCGCGATCAGCGCCTAGGACACGGATGACCGTCAGGTAGCTGTAGAAGGCGATGGTCGAGCCGGGGATCGCCAGGAACAGGGTCGCCCCCCAGAAGGTCGGGGAGGTCGGCAAATGCCAGTCGACACCCTGGCTCAGGCACCAGGTCCCAAGCACGACTGCGCCGTAGAACATGGCCCAGGCATTGCCCGCCAGCAGCGGAATATCCGCCGCCCTCACTCGCAGGCTGATCAGGTTGCCCAGGGAGAACCAGTAGGTACCCCCGAGGGCAAACAGGATAGCTGCGAGTGTGGCGTTACCCAGGTTGAGATCGTGCCAGAACAGCAGGGCTACGCCGGAGACACCCAGGGCCACCGCCGGGTAGATGCGCCGGTTCGGCACCAGGCGCATCAGCAGCCAGCCGTTGAGGGCGTTGAACAGTGCCGCCAGGGAAAATACCACCGCCAGCAACCCGGATGTCATGGATTCCGCCGCCCGGTAGATCAACAGGAAATTGATGCTGTAGAGGGTCAGGCCCTGGAGGACCAGCAGCCCGTGTTGACGCAGGGTCAGCTTCGGCAGGCGCCGCACGGCGGCCAGCACCAACAGCGCCGTCGCCGCAGCAAGCACAAAGCGGTAGAACACGGACAGATCCACCGGTGCCGCCTCCACCTGCAGACGGATAGCGGTCCAGGTCAGCCCCCAGATCAACACGGTCAGGACGTAATGGGCGGCGATGGGCATAACGATGTTCCTTCTGAAATACCGGATCAGGCAGGCCAGGATACGCCCCGGCACATCCTGACGCTTGTCAGATCTTGCGGGACATTGGATGATTCCTGCTGGATTGGAGAAAAGCCGTGCACCAGACCGCCCAGACACCACACAACCGGGATATTGTCGACGCCCTGCGCCTGGCCGGAGCGGCGCCCCGGCGCGTGCTGGAACTGGATGGCGGCCGCGCCCTGGCCCTCTGGCACAACCAGTTGGGCGAGGCCCGTTACGAACGCCCGCGCCACCATGCGCTGAGCATCTACACCCGCAGCGGTGAACAGACGACGCGACAGGTTAACGGCCGTGCGGTGAGCCAGGGCTTCCCCGGCGCGGTCTGTCTGTTTCCGGCCGGCAGCCAATCCCAGTGGAAGATTGCCGGTCCTTTCGAGTTCGTGCACCTGTATTTCAACGAACTGGACCTGCGCCGTTGTGCCGAGCAGACCTGGGATTGCGAGCCCGACCATATCCAGTTGGCCGAGCGCTACCAGGTGGAAGACGACATCATCGCCCAGGCGGGCAAGCTGATCGATATGGGCGACTGGAACGCGCCTGGTCAAGCGCTGGCGGCAGATCATCTGACCCACTGGCTGCTGGTCCAGATCGTCAGTCGCCACGCCTCAATAGACCGGCCGCCACCTGCCGTCGCCGGCACCCTGGCCCCGAAACATCGGCGGCTGCTACAGGAGCGCATCGAAGCACAGCTGGATCAGCCCCTCAACCTGGCCACGCTGGCCGGCTGGGTCAACCTCAGCCCCTATCACTTTGCGCGCCTGTTCCGTGCCAGCTTCGGCTGCGCACCCTACCAGTACCTGCAAGAACGGCGGCTGACACGCGCCAGGGACGAACTCCGCCAGTCGGATTTGCCCGTGACCACCATCGCCATGCACTGCGGTTTCAACGATGCCAGCCAGTTCAGTCGCGCGTTCCGTAAGCGCTTCGGAATAACGCCCTCCGCCTATCGCATTAGTCAGACGTGATAGGCGGGGCATGGCGTGACAGCGGTCACACTTCGAAACGCGCTGGGGATGCCGACTGACTCGAAATTAACGACATTTAATTCAAGCTCTCACCTATCCGGTGCCGGGCATGCTGCTGGCGCATCGGAAAATTTTCCCGAAAGCTGTCCCCCACTCTTCTGAAAACCATTAACGTTCAGTAATTTTCGCCACTGGCCCGATTGGCCAAGTTCAACCACTATTGTGCCGAACTTCCGGGAAATTCGTCGAACAGGGACGTAAAATGCGACACACTAAGTTAATGATCATGACGCTACTGGCGACAGCCGGTGGTCTGGCCTGGCTGATTTACCCACAGACCCAAAGCGAAGTAGCCTCTCCAGAGGCTCAGGCGCAAACCCAGCCCAAGGGTCAGTCCGCGTCGACTCCGCCACCAACACCTGGCAATATGAAGCCTGCGCCGGGATCAGCGCCCGGCCCGGGGCCGGTGGTCGCCACCCCATCGCCCGTGCCCGCCGGCAGCGGCGGTAACAGCAGCGCAAACATGCCGTTGCCAGAACCGATCCAACGCGCGCCTCGCCAGCCCCGCGCCGAACTCTGGCAGGTCGATACGAAGGATCCCTCGACCGAGGTCAACGGCATACCGGCCACCCGCATTTCCATAGCACCCCAATTACTGGATGCCATGCACGTAGGCCAGGAAGTCACTCTGCCGATTCCGGCACTGAACCGTTCCGTAACCGCCAAGATCACCTCTACCCATAACCAGCTCGACAACGTGGAGGTGTTCAAAGGTCCGGTTACCGACGGTCATCCCAAGGACAATGTGATCATCACCCGCGGCCAGACCAGCACCTATGTGGTGGTGGCCACCCGCGAAGGCACCTATTCCGCCACCATCGACAACCGCACCGGCAACGCCACCCTCACCGACGAGGGTGATATCACCGAAGGTATCCACCCCGGCGACGACAGCATTAGCGTCCCCGGCATCGAGATGCCCACACCCGAATCGAGCTGATCAATGAATAAAGACAACAAGACGAACGCCACGGCAGCGTTCGAAGGTACGACTGTACCTGTTGAAACCAAACTGAACCGCAAGGAAGGAAAAACCATGAAAAGGATGACACCCTGGCTGGCAAGTATAGGCGCGACATGCCTGGCGCTGAGCGCGCAGGCGACGGAAACCGTCGACATTCTCGTGCTCTACATCGACGACGCCACGCAGACCAGCAACGGTAGCGATATCAATGCCCGAATTGCTTCGTATATCGAGTACACCAACCAGGCGTACCAGAACAGTGAAGTGGACATGCAACTGCGTCTGGTCGGCGCTGAGAATGTCGACCTGCCCTACACCTACGTCAACGGCGACAACCTTGGAGCCTTCCGCAATAACGGCACCGTGGCGCAATTGCGCCAGCAGTATGGCGCCGACCTGGTGACCCTGCTCAACCTGCGCGAGCCGGTCAGCGGTGGCTACGTGTGCGGCATCGCCTACGTACCGCCGGGCCAGCCCGGTACCGGCGAGTTCTACAGCAACGCACCGAGCCTGGGCTTCAGCCTGGTGGGCATCGATTGCGGCTATAGCACCTTCAGCCATGAGCTGGGCCATAACATGAGCCTGGGGCATTCCTACGTCCAGCAGTCGGAAGGCGGTATCTACCCCTGGGCCCGGGGCCACGGCGTGAACGGTCTGTTCAGTACCATCATGGCCTACCCCCAGGCCTACGGTACCCGCAACCAGGTGCAGCAGTTCTCCAGTCCACAGCAGCGCAAGTGCGAAGGCCAACTCTGCGGCGTCGACCGCGACCAGCCTGATGGTGCGGATTCGGTGGCCAATTTGCGGGTGGTGGCGAGCCAGGTGGCCGGTTTCGTGCCTACCGTCAATCCCGACGACGGCGGCGGCGATGATGGCGGCGACCTGCCCATCTGCAACAAGCCGGAGCTGGACGATAACCTGCTGGAAGAAGGCGACTTCAACAGCCTGTCCGCCTGGGACGCCTTTGCCAACGCCGCATCCCTGCAGCAAAGCGCCCTTACCGCCGACTGCGGACGAGACTACGTGCTGCGCGTGACCGACCGCTCCCAGTTCTACGGCGGCCCGGCGCAGGATATTACCGATGTCGTCGAAGGCGGCCAGCAATACCGCCTGACCGCAAAGCTGGGTATCGCCTCCGGCAGCGAGCGGGACAGCATCCGCGCCGCGATCCAGCTCAGCGACAGCGAAGGCACCCGCTACCAGTACCTGCCGGAAGCGTCATTCAGCAACAGCGAACTGAGCACCTACGACCAGACCTTCACGCTGGAGGGCGATGCTTCGTTGGATAATGCCCAGCTGCTGATCTACGGCCCCGAGGCGGGCGTCGATTTCTATGTGGATGAGGTTAAGCTGGTCAACGTGGGTGCGCCTGAAACCGAGGAACCCACATTACTGGTGGACGAAGGCTTTGAGAACGGCGCCACCGGCTGGGGCGCCTACTTCGGCACCGGGCTCTACTATTCCCGTACCGCCCAGGCTGGTAACTACGGCTTGCTGTCGGCGAATCGCAACAGCTGGTATTCGGGTCCCGGTTTCGATGTCCATGGCGTGCTCGACGCCGGCCAGACCTACCAGGCCAGCGTGGATGTGTTCCTGCGCAATTCAGCACTGAGCTCGGATAACGCGCAACTCTGGGCCTACTACGTCGATGATGCTGGCGCCCACTGGCAACAGCTTGGCGGCCAAGCCATCGCTACCCATGCCTGGCAGAGGATCGAGGCCAGCTTTAGCATCAACCCGGATGGGCCGGTCACTCAACTGCGCCTTCACGTAATAGGGCCGGAGCCGGCGACGCGGCTGTATATCGACAACCTGCAGGTGACGCGCTGAACGTGATCACCGAGGTACGACCACGAAGCCGGGCGCTTGCCCGGCTTCTACCGTCCGGGAATAGAATCAGTTCCGGAGAATATCCACAATCTCCCGCGTATTACGAATCACTACGTAAATTCTGTCCTCAAGACGAATACGATCATATCGATCATCAACCCGATCAATTACTCCGTAACGGTAATAGTCGGCCGGGAAACGATCGCCACGATGGAGTTTCTTTTCCCATCCGGGCGGCAGGGATTCACCCCGCTCCACTTTCTTTTGCAGTCCCGGAGGCAGGCCATCGCGATGAGCGCTTCCAGCCTGAACGCCGACGGGCGCGAACATCAATAGTCGAACGGGTTGATTCATTAGCCGTACATCCTCAATTGCATTCTCAGCGTTGAACGCTACCACAATCATCCCAGCGGCCAGGTTACCGAACAGTAGGACAGGAATCGCCAGCCAAATGGAGTCTGGCGAATACGTCCATCACGTCATGGTCATCGACCTGGTGGGCAAGCACGCCGACCATAGAGCCAAACCCCAAGAGAAGTAATGATTGCACGCAAGACCGCCTCGCCCACTCTCCCGAACCCTTCTATCGCCATCAAGGCGCTGGCCATCGGGTTCTTCCTATGGCTGCTCATCCTGTTGAGTCCGGGCCTGCGGGCTCAAACGGTCTATACCGTCTCGGTTCAGGATATCGACTACTATCCTCTCTACCGCACGTCATCCGACGGTGGCGACTACGACGGCTACCTGCGGGATGTGTTGGATGCCTTCGCCCAGCAGCAAGGCATCCACTTCGATTACCGCCCGCGTCCGATCCGGCGGGGCGCCGCCGAATTCCTTGGCGGCCAGCTCGACTTCATCCTCCCCGCCCATCCGCAATGGAACCACATCGCCAAGGCCGGCAAACGCATCCACTACTCGCAACCCCTGGTCTATTTCGAAGATGCCATCCTGGTGCCCGAAGAGAAGCAGGATCTTCGTCCCGGGCAAATGCGCGAGCTCGGCACCATCCATGGCTTTACCCCCTGGAAGTTTGCCGGCGACATCGATGCAGGGCGGCTTCGGGTCGAAACCGCGCGCACGCCGGAAAACCTCATACGCATGGCCCTGCGAGGCCGGGTGGACATGATCAATCTGGCGTTGCCGGTAGCGCGATATCACCTGGAGCAGATGGACCCCAGGGGCACATTGGTCCCGGCGGCGGAGCTCATGAACATCGAACGCAGCCGTTACCACCTGGCCTCCATGAAGCACCCCGAGGTTATCGAAGCGTTCAATCAGTACCTGTCAGATCCGCCCGCCAGGCTTACGCAGGTGATCGAAGGTTACGAAAGCTACGGTTTGATCGGCCCAGTCGACGGGGACTGGGAGCCGGGCGGTTCCCAGCGGGAGCTGGCCGGTCCGGAGGCCAAACCTGAACCGGGTGGGGAATAGCGCATCCAAGGTGGATACTCAGCGGTCTTCCTTGAAGCCCATCACCACCCGCGCCATCAGATCCTCAATCCGGCCGATGGCATTGTCATCGTCGCTACGGCCGGTCAGGACCACCTGGGAACCGATGGTCGCCACATAGAGCAGTAGCGACAGGTCACGGGTCCGCTGCGGGTCCTTGCTGATGTGCTGGAACAGGATGCAGTTCTGGCTGATCCGCGCCTCGTCCACCTCGGCCACGATCTTGGCTGCATAGGCGTCTCGACGGGCGAAATCCCGCACCGCCAGCTCCACCTGCAAGCGCCGCACGTTGCGCGCCGCATCCGTCAGCAACAGTTCCAGGATCTGGCGCAGTTCTTCCGCCGTATTTTCGCCCTCGGGTTTCCAATACCGTAGTTCATGCAATCGACGATCGCGCCAACGATCGAGAAAGCTCACCACCAGATCTTCGTGATCGCGAAAATGCCAGTAGAAGCTGCCCCGGGTGACACCCAACTTCTTGGACAGGGTCAGCACCCGGAGATGGCCGAAACCGCCTGCAGCGATCTCCCCGGCGGCCGCGTCCAACCAGTTATCCCGGGTCAATTGCACCTTGTCGGACGTACGTGAGCGGCGCCTGGCCTGGGGTTTCGCCTCATTCATGCTGGTTGCTGATCCTGTCATTGAACCAATGTTAAAACGTGGACGCTGGATTCTACATGATGCGGTCAAAGCGTTGACCACCTCCGCAACATACATTAGTGTACGGAAAAACAATACACCAGTGTATGGAGTCTTTTTCAAACCACTCCAGCACGATTCCTCGATCCATAGCCGGGGTCGCGCCAGCAGTTCGCTTCACCCCGCGTGCCAACAAGGAGCACCTCGAATGAGCACCGCGCACTACGACGTGAACGGCGAGATTGCCGTCATCCGCCTGGATAATCCGCCGGTCAACGGCCTGGGCCTCGCCTTGCGCCAGGGCATTGTCGACGGCATCAAGACCGCCGAAGGCGACGACGCGATCAAGGCGGTCGTGCTGATCGGGTCCGACCGGGCCTTCTCCGGCGGCGCCGACATCAGCGAGTTCGGCACCGACAAGATGCTGGCCGAGCCGATCCTTACCACCGTGATCAACTACCTGGATACCGCGAAGAAGCCGGTCATTGCGGCCATCAGCGGCGCCTGCATGGGCGGCGGTCTGGAACTGGCGCTGGGCTGCCACTACCGTGTCGCCAAGCCGGATGCGCAGATCTCCCTGCCAGAAGTGAAACTGGGCATCCTTCCGGGCGCTGGCGGTACGCAGCGTCTGCCGCGCGTGATTGGTGTCGAGCATGCGTTGAACATGATCGTCTCTGGCGCGGCGCTGCCAGCCAAGCAGTTCCAGGGCAGTCCGCTATTCGACGAGATCGTCGACGGTGACCTGCTGGACGGCGCACTGGCCTATGCCAAAAAAGTGGTCAGCGAGAACCTGCCCCTCAAGCGCGTACGCGACCTGAAAGCGAAGCACGAGAATCCAGAAGGCTTCTTCATGTTCGCCCGCAACACGGTGGGCGCCGTGGCCAAGAACTACCCCGCACCGCTGAAGTGTGTCGATGCCGTACAGGCGGCCGTCACCAAGCCGTTTGACGAGGGCATGAAGGTCGAGCGCGACGCTTTCTCCACTCTCCTGCAAACCCCGGAATCCAAGGCCCTGCGCCACGCCTTCTTCGCCGAGCGCCTGACCAGCAAGATTGCGGACGTGCCCAGCGATACCCCGACCCGTGAGATCAGGCAGGTGGGCGTGATCGGCGGCGGCACCATGGGCACCGGCATCAGCATCAACTTCCTCAACGCCGGCATCCCAGTGACCCTGGTAGAGATGAAACAGGAAGGCCTGGACCGTGGCGTCGCCGCCATCCAGAAGGTCTACGAGGGGCGGGTCAAGAAAGGCAAGATGAGCGAAGACAAGGCGAAAGCCTGCATGGACCTGCTCACCCCCAGCCTGTCCTATGACGACCTGAAAGACGCCGATCTGGTCATTGAGGCGGTATTCGAGGAAATGGGCGTCAAGCAGTCCGTTTTCGAATCGCTGGACGCCACCTGCAAGCCAGGTGCGATTCTCGCTTCCAACACCTCCACCCTGGACGTCAACAAAATCGCCAGCTTCACCAAGCGCCCGGAAGATGTGATAGGCCTGCACTTCTTCAGCCCGGCCAACATCATGAAGCTGCTGGAAGTGGTGCGCGGCGACAAGACCGCCAAGGACGTGCTGGCCACCGCCATGAAGCTGGCCAAGACCATCAAGAAAACCGCGGTAGTCTCCGGTGTCTGCGACGGCTTTATCGGCAACCGCATGATCAACCAGTACCAGCGTGAAGCCATCCTGATGCTGGAAGAAGGCGCCACTGTGCAGCAGATCGACAAGGCCATCGAGAAGTTCGGCTTTGCCATGGGCCCGCTGCGCATGGCGGACCTGGCTGGCGGCGACATCGGCTGGGCCATCCGCAAGCGTCTGTACGCAGAAAACCCGGATATGACGAAGATGGTCGTGGCCGACCGCCTGTGCGAGATGGGCCGCTACGGCCAGAAGACCGGCGCCGGCTTCTACCGTTACGAGCCGGGCAACCGCAACGCCCTGCATGATCCGGAAGTAGACAGGGTGGTCGATGAGGTGCGTGCCGAACTGGGCATCACCCCGCGCAAGATCAGCAACCAGGAAATCGTCGAGCGCTGCGTCTATGCCCTGGTCAACGAGGGCGCGCGCCTGCTGGACGAAGGCATCGCCCAGCGCGCCTCCGATATCGACATGGTGTACCTGACCGGTTACGGCTTCCCGATCTTCCGGGGCGGCCCCATGCACTACGCCGAGGAAGTGGGCCTGCCCAACGTGGTCCGCGCCATGGAAGCCTTTACCGACACGCATACACAACCGGGCTTCTGGGAACCGGCCCCGCTGCTGGCGCGCTGCGCCGGCGAGGGCAAGCGTTTCGATGAGCGTTCCAAATAACTCGGGTATCCGGTCACAGAACATAAGCGGGGCTGCCTGCGGGCAGGTCCGCCAACAGGAGAATTGTTATGTCCAATGATGTCGTCATCGTATCCACCGCCCGTACCCCGCTGGCCAAGTCCTGGCGCGGCGGGCTGAACATGACCCACGGCGCGACTCTCGCCGGGCACGCCATCCAGCACGCGGTCGAGCGCTCGAAGGTCGACCCCAACGAAATCGAAGACGTGCTGATGGGCTGTGCCCTGCCCGAAGGTTCCACCGGCAACGATGTCGCGCGCATGGGCGCGATCCGCGCCGGGCTCCCCGTCTCCGTGGGCGGCGCCACCATCAACCGTTTCTGCTCGTCCGGCCTGCAGGCCATCGCCATGGCGGCCCAGCATATCGCTGTGGACAAGGTGCCGGTCATGGTTGCTGGCGGCGTGGAATCCATCTCCACCGTCCAGGCCAACGTCAACCAGAACTACTTCATGGAACCCTGGCTGGCCAAGCACAAGCCGGAACTCTACTGGTCCATGCTGCAGACCGCCGAAACCGTGGCCCAGCGCTACGGCATTCGGAAAGAAGACATGGACGAGTATGGTGTGCGCTCCCAACAGCTTGCCGCCAAGGCCCGAGAGGAAGGCAAGTTCGACGACGAAATTGTGCCGATTACCACCACTATGGGCGTGGCGGACAAGGCCACCGGCCAACTGAGCACCAAGGAAGTCACCGTGAGCCAGGACGAAGGCATTCGCCCGGATACCAACCTCGAGGGTGTGAAGACGATCCGCTCTGCGGTTCCGGGTGGCGTGGTGACGGCAGGTAACGCCAGCCAGTTCTCCGATGGCGCCTCCGCTTGCGTACTGATGGACGGCAAGCTGGCCGAACAGCGCAATATCGAACCGCTGGGTATCTTCCGCGGCTTCGCGGTCGCCGGCTGCGAGCCGGACGAGATGGGCATCGGCCCTGTTTTCGCCGTACCCAAGTTGCTCAAGCGCCACGGCCTGAGCGTCGACGATATCGACCTGTGGGAGCTGAACGAAGCCTTCGCGGTGCAGGTGCTCTACTGCCGCGACAAGCTGGGCATTCCCCAGGATCGCCTGAACGTGAACGGCGGCGCCATCGCGGTGGGTCACCCCTACGGCACCACCGGCTCGCGCCTGACCGGCCATGCGTTGATCGAAGGCAAGCGCCGTGGCGCCAAATACGTGGTGGTCACCATGTGTGTCGGCACCGGTATGGGCGCCGCCGGCCTGTTTGAAGTGGCCTGATTTGGCAGGCTAACGCCGAGCTTCAACGCTTGTGTAGCCGACGCTTTAGCTTCGGAGGGGACGCCAGTCCCCCGGATCGACCTCGCCAGGCTGACGCCTGCTCCGAAGCTGAAGCGTCGGCTACAACAGAACCGCATGATCGCTAGACCGGCTATCTACATCGCACAACGAGGTTTGCCATGGACCTGAACTACACTCCCGAGCAGGAGGCCTTCCGCGCCGAAGTACGCCAGTTCCTGCAGGACAACCTGCCCGACGACATCCGCCAGCGCGTCAAGAAACGCCTGCGGCCGGACAAGGCCATGACCCAGCGCTGGCAGAAGATCCTGTTCGATCAAGGCTGGGGCGCATCCACCTGGCCGAAGGAATACGGCGGGCCGGGCTGGAGCCCGATCGAGCAACTGATCTTCGAAGAGGAATGTGCCCTGGCCGGCGCCCCGCGTCAGTTGGACTTCGGTCTACGCATGGTGGCACCGGTCATCATGACCTTTGGCAACGAGGCCCAGAAAGAGCGCTTCCTGCCGGGCATCCTCAGCGGCGAGGACTGGTGGTGCCAGGGTTATTCCGAGCCGGGCTCCGGTTCCGATCTCGCCTCGCTGAAGACCAAGGCCGTGCTCGAGGGCGATCACTACGTGGTCAACGGCCAGAAAACCTGGACCACCCTGGGCCAGCACGCGGACTGGATCTTCTGCCTGGTGCGCACCAGCAGTGAAGGCAAGCCCCAGCAGGGCATCTCCTTCCTGTTGATCGACATGAACACACCGGGCATCGACGTGCGCCCAATCATCATGCTCGACGGTGAACACGAGATTAACGAAGTCTACTTCGACAATGTCAAGGTGCCGGTGGAAAACCGGGTCGGCGAGGAAAATCAGGGCTGGACCTACGCCAAGTTCCTGCTCGGCCACGAGCGCACCGGCCTGGCCAACGTCGGCCAGTGGAAGGCGCTGATGCGTCGGCTGAAGGAAGTCGCCCGGGAAGAGCGCGACGGCGAACGCCCGCTGATCGAGAACACCCGCTTCCGAGACCGTCTGGCGCAGTTGGATACCGAGTTGCGAGCGCTGGAACTAACAGTGTTGCGGGTACTGACCAACGAAAAAGGCCCCGGGCCGCAGGCGTCGATCCTCAAGATCAAGGGCACCGAGATCGGCCAGGGGCTGTTCGAACTGCTGATGGAAGCCACCGGTCAGGACGCCATCGCCCACATCCCGCAAGCCCTGGAACTGGACTACGCCGGGGCGCGGGTTGGCTCTCTCGACGCCACGCCGGCCGCCGGCGATTACTTCAACATGCGCAAGTTGTCGATCTTCGGCGGGTCCAACGAGATCCAGCGCAATATCATCGCCCAAATGGTTCTGGGCCTGTAAGGAGCGCGTTATGAACTTCAACCTGACCGAAGAGCAGCAGATGCTGCAGGATTCCCTGCGCCGCTTCCTGGCCAACGAGTATGGCTTCGACAAGCGCGGGAAGATCATCGAATCCGGCGAGGGCCTGGATCGCACGACCTGGAACGCTTTCGCCGAAATGGGTCTGCTGGGCTTTACCTTCCCCGAGGACTACGACGGGCTGGGCGGCAACGCGATCGATACGATGCTGGTGATGGACTGTTTCGGCCGGGCACTGGTGGTCGAGCCCTACCTCGCGACGGTCGTGCTGGGCGGCGGTCTGATCCGTGATGCCGGTTCCGAGGCACAGAAGGCCGAGATCCTGCCGAAGATCGCCGCCGGTGAGCACTTCCTGGCTCTCGCTCACAGCGAACCGGGCGCCCGCTACAACCTCACCCACGTAAAGACCGCAGCGATGAAGGACGGCGACGGCTTTCTCCTCAGCGGCCGCAAGACCGCCGTCATTCACGGGGCGCAGGCGGATCAACTGATTGTTTCGGCCCGGACCGACGGTAAGGTGGGTGACGCGGCGGGTTTGTCGCTCTTCCTCGTGGATCGGACGGCGCCAGGCCTTACGCTACAAGACTTCGCAACCCATGACGGCCTCCGTACTGCCGAAGTTCACCTGGATAATGTGCGGGTCAAGGCCGGCGCAGTGATCGGCGAAATCGGCGATGCCGCGCCGGCTATCGAGAAAATGGTCGATCTGGGCATCGCCGCCCTCTGCGCGGAAGCGGTCGGCGCGATGGAAGCGTTGAACGAGACCACGCTTGAGTACATCAAGACCCGCAAGCAGTTCGGCGTACCCATCGGCAAGTTCCAGGTGCTGCAGCACCGCATGGCGGATATGTTCATCGCCGCGGAACAGGCCAAATCCATGGCCATCCTGGCGGCCAGCGAAGCGGATTCCGATGACAGGGCCAAGCGACGTGAGGCGATTTCCATGGCCAAGACACTGGTCGGCCAGTCGGCGCGTTACGTCGGCCAGCAAGCGGTTCAGTTACATGGTGGTATGGGTGTGACCGAAGAGATGTTCGCTGCGCACCTGTTCAAGCGCCTGACCCTGATCAACCTGCTGTTCGGCGACACCGACCACCATTTGGCACAGGTCAGCGATGGGCTGCTCAAGAGCGCCTAAAAACAAGGCAAGGAACGACAGCATGAGCGTAAAACAACTTCTCGATCTCACCGGAAAAGTCGCGCTGATCACCGGCGGCTCCCGTGGGCTGGGCCTGCAGATGGCCGAAGCCCTGGGGGAAATGGGCGCCAAGGTGGCCCTCACCGCCCGCAAGCAGCATGAGCTCGATGAGGCAGAAAAGCACCTGAAAGACCAGGGTATCGAGGTGATGACCCTGGCCGCGGACATGTCGGACCTGGAAGGCATCCCGGCAGTTGTGGACAAGATCGCCGAAGGGCTCGGCGAGATCGACATTCTGGTCAACAACGCCGGTGCCACCTGGGGCGCGCCCGCCGAGGACTACCCGGCGGAAGGCTGGATGAAGGTGATGAACCTCAACGTCAACGCCGTTTTCTTCCTCACCCAGACGGTGGCGAAGAAATGCTTTATCCCGCGCAAGACCGGCAAGGTGATCAACATCGCCTCCATCGCCGGCCTTTCCGGCAACCCGGAAGCCATGAAGACCATCGCCTACAACACCAGCAAGGGCGCCGTCGTGAACTTCACTCGTGCACTGGCTGCCGAATGGGGTCATCACAACATCAACGTGAACGCCCTGTGCCCGGGCTTCTTCCCCTCCAAGATGTCCCAGGGGCTGCTCGATGCCCAGGGCGACACCATGCTGGAGCGTATTCCGCTGAACCGGTTTGGCGGCGACGAAGACCTGAAAGGGGCGGCGGTGTTGCTGGCCTCCGAAGCCGGACGGCATATCACCGGGCAGTGCCTGGCGGTGGACGGTGGGACGTTGGTGTCGTGAGTTGAAGCGATCACCCCGAGCATGTAGCGGATGCTTCAGCTTCCGAGCGAGCCGTAGGCTCGCCGATATAGCCCTGGGCCCTGACGGGCCCTCCGAAGCTGAAGCGTCGGCTACACTTTTCCGATAGCTCGACGCTATCCGTCTCTAAAATCACATCAAGCCGGCACCGGCTCCCCGGCCACCGCCCGCAAGGTCGCCGATGTCTCACACCGATACTGCTGCGCATCGAACCGGCTCGTCTGCTGCCGGAACGCCCAGGTGAAGCTGGGCCAGAGCGCGGTGTTCTTGCCGTGCTCGTTCACGTACCAACTGTTGCAGCCGCTCTCCCACACTGAGCCACCGGACTTGGACTGGAGCATTGCGTTGTATTTGGTCTGGGCCCGTTCCTTGACCTCGACCGCTTCCCAGCCTTCCTGTTTCATCTGAGCCAGGGCATCCATCACGTACTGGATCTGGGACTCGATCATGTAGACCATCGAACTGTGCCCGAGGCCCGTGTTGGGACCGACCAGCATGAAGAAATTGGGGAAGCCGTGGACGGTGGTGCCCTTGTAGGCCTCGGCGCCCTGCTTCCAGGCGTCGAGCAGATCCTGTCCATTACGGCCGAAGATCATCCGCGGCGCGATCGGCTCCTGGGCCTTGAAACCGGTGCCGAAGACGATGACGTCCACTTCCCGCTCCACGCCGTTCTTATCCACAACGCCCTTGGCCGTCACTTCCCGGATGCCGTCGGTGCGCACGTCCACATGGTCCTGCGCCAGGGCCGGATAGTAGTTGTTGGACAGCAGAATGCGCTTGCAGCCGATGGTGTAGTCTGGCGTGACTTTTTTGCGCAGAGTCTTATCGGGGATCTGCTTGCGGATATGGCGGCGGGCTTCAAGTTCCGCCACCTTCATCAGCCGTGGATTCAGCGCCAAGGCCAGAACGCGGGATTCCAACTGCCAGTAGATGGAATTACGCAGCGCAGATTGGGCCGCCGGCACCCGCCGGAACAGCGCCTTCTCCCAGCCCTTCATTTCCCGGTCCGGCTTGGGCATGACCCACGGCGGTGTGCGCTGGTACAGGTCGACCCGGGCCGCTTCCTTCGCCAGCTCCGGTACGAACTGGATGGCACTCGCGCCGGTACCGATTACGGCGACCCGCTTGCCTTGCAGGTCATAGCTATGATCCCAATCCTGGGAATGGAACATCTTGCCCTTGAACGTATCCAGGCCTTTGATGGCCGGATACGACGGCGTACTCAGACCGCCCATCCCGGACACCAGCACGTTGGCCTCCATGGTCTCAAACTCGGGCAATTCGGGATCATCGATATCCAGGGCGTCGCCGGGCTTGAGGTTCTTCTCCTGCATATAGGTCCACAGCGCCGAGCTGTCCGCCGTCTTCAGGCTCCAACGGTTGTGCTGCTCATCATAGTGCGCAGCGGCGAGATGGGTGTTGAAGCGAATATGCCGCATCAAGTCGTATTTTTCGGCACAGTGACGCAGGTAGTCGAGGATCTCCGACTGTTGGGCGTACATCCGCGACCAGTTCGGGTTCTGCTCAAATGAGAAAGAGTAGAGCGCGGACTGAACGTCACAGGCACACCCGGGGTAGTGGTTATCGCGCCAGGTACCGCCCACCTCGTTGCCCTGCTCCAGGATCACGAAGTCTTCGTAGCCGGCCTCCTTCAGCTTGATAGCCATGCCCAGCCCGGCAAAGCCGGTGCCGATAATCGCGATAGGCGTGTTGTTGTTCATATCCATCCACCTCGTTGCGGCCTCCGTTTGTAGAGGCCTGTTGTTATCTGAGCTGTTGGTTTTGGCGATTCGTGTATACAGTTGTCTACGTCGGTAGACGGATGTATACACCTTAAAGTAGACACCTGTATACTTTTGCTGAGCCATACAGCGGCCTTTGGCCCGCACAGACAAGAAGGCGTCCTGATGAGCGTGATGACCGGAGGCAAATTGAAGCTGGTACAGGCGGCCCTGCGCCTGATTACCCAGAGCCGTAGTCTGACATCATTGGGTCTGAGAGAACTGGCGCGGGAAGCGGGGCTGAATCCCAATACCTTCTATCGGCACTTTCGCAATCTGGACGAGTTCGGCCTGCAGGTCCTGGGCTATATCGCCGAGGAAATGAAGACGGGCGTACGGGAGTTGCGCCGCATGGCGGAAAGCTCGGATCAGGCCTCCCATGACACGGTGGCCTTCGTCTACAGCTACTTTCTCAGCAATCCCGCCGCCACGACCGTCGCCGTGCGTGAGTTGCATGGTCCTTCCCCCATCCTGCGCCGTGCTCTGGAAGTCCAGTTGAACGCCAGCGCGCGGGAAATGGCGGAAGATATCATTGAGCGCAAACTGGTCAGCGGTCTGGATGAAGCAACGATCCATGAAATTTCGCACATGACCATCCGCTATATCCTGTTCCGGGCCATGGATTACATCGAGAAGGTGGATCAGCGGGAGCGGATCCAGCTGGAAACCGAGCGGTTCATCAACCGCCAGTTTCGGGGGGCATTGGTGGAAAGGCTCTCTCCGGAGGAGATTGCCGAGCGGGTCAGTCAGCACTGACCCGCTCGGCGGGGCACCAGCCTTACTCGCCGGTGGTGTTGTAGACGTAGGAATCGACAGTGCCGTCTTCGTTGAAGCGCACCACCAGGTCCGTCGTCTCGGCATCGCTGAACGCCGACCAGCGGTATTTTCCGTAGGTCCAGGTCCGCTTGCCGTCTTCCATACCCGTGCGCCAGGGTTCGCCAAACATCCGCTGGATCTCGGCACGGGTGGTCTGGTCAATCCTGATCTCGTCCACATTATGGGTCGGGAAGTCCTTACCCACCGTCGCGCAGCCTGCCGCCAGTACCGCAGCCGTCAGAACACCGGCACCCAACAGCGATTTCATGCTTTGCATAACAACGTCTCCCAGGTTGGATTTGCATCCATCATACCGGTTCACCTGACGCTTTCGATTACGGACCCGTAACGCCCCGCGAACGACGCGCCGGACGCGCAAACAGCCGGTGCCCAAAGAAAAACAGCCCCAATCCCGTAAGAATCAGCCCGCTCCCAAAGGCCAATGCGGCAGAAATAACCTCACCGTTGAGCCACTGCCCAAGATATAGGGCAAATACGGGCGTTATTAGCGTCACTAGAGCGACCGTGCTGGCCGACAGGTGCCGCAACACATGGTAATAACTGACGAACCCCAACAACGAACCGAAGATTGCCAGATACAGGATGGCCCAGGGGGAGGTGGAGGACCAATCGATGGAAGGCAGCGTCCCATCCAGTACGAGCCACGTCACCGCGAAAAACGGCTGGCTCAGCAACAGGGTGCCGACAGTCTGCGCCAGCGGGTGTGCCGGTGATGCGGTTTTCTTGACCATCACCGCGCTGTAGCTGAACAACAGAACCGCAACGAGGATCAGCAGAACACCTGGAATAATTTCTCGTCCAATCGCCACATCATCCAGGAAAATCGCCCCCAAACCCGCCAACGCAATGAAGCAGGCGATCCAGCGGTAAACCGGCAACGGCGGCTCCCGCAACAGCCATTGCGCAAGCACGGCTGAAAGAAGTGGCGACAACCCGTAGAGCACGGAAATCAGTCCCGACGGCACCGTCTGCGCCGCAACATAGCTCAAGCTCAACGCGCCGTACACACCGAGGAGCGCGTAACCGTATGCACGCAGTTGAGGGCCGCGCCATGATAGGGGAATGCGCATGGCACGCAGCAGCAACCAGCCAAGCACCGCGGCAATCGCCATGCGGGACCACGCGGCCATGATGGGATGGACGGTCGCTCCGCTCCAGACGATGCCGAGCGGCGTGGTGGACCAGACGAGGACCACGATCAGGTAGGCTGCGGGGACGTGCATGGGGTTCCTTCTCCAGTGAATTCCTTAGGAAACATCCCCTAAAGACAGAAGACCACCGCCCCAACGAAAAAGACCGCAGGGCGAGAAGCGCTGCGGTCTTTGGGAGATTCGGCTCTGATTCAGCAGTCGCGGTCTCCAGCCCCAGCGCATGACAAACGGGCCCACGCAGCGGCACTCGCTAGGCGCAGGGCAATGGTCATCGGCAGGTGGCAGGAAAACATGCGATTTATTCCGTCCGATCGGAAAGGGTTGCTGAAACAGCAATCAAGCATGCCCGGCGAACTCGGGCAAGTCAACGTGCCCACGTTCGCCGGACGCGTAAGCTTAGTAAAGCTTCGCCAATGACTTCTTGGCAAACGGCTCCACGTCACCAATGCGGCCTTCCTTAACCTTCACCAGCCACTCTGGATCCTGCAGCAGGGCGCGGCCGACGGCGATCAGTTCGAACTCGTGGTTGTTCATGCGCTCGACCAGTTCGTCGATGCCGGACTGCTCCACGGCCTCTTTCTTGCTGGCGAAGGTGCCGCTGATGAAGTCTTCGGTCAGGCCGACGCTGCCGACGGACATGGTGGGCTTGCCGGAGAGTTTCTGGGTCCAGCCGGCCAGGTTGAGGTTGGACCCTTCGAATTCCGGCTCCCAGAAGCGGCGGGTGGAGGCATGGAAGATATCCACACCCGCCTCGACCAGCGGCTTGAGGAATTGCTCCAGCTCTTCCGGTGTCTTGGCCAGCTTGGCGTCGTAGTCCTGCATCTTCCACTGGGAGAAACGCAGCATGATGGGGAAATCGGGACCGACGCGTTGACGCACAGCTTCGATGATCTCGATGGCGAAACGCTGGCGGTTGGCCATGCTGCCGCCATACTCGTCGTCCCGCTGGTTGGTACCTTCCCAGAAGAACTGGTCGATGATGTAACCGTGAGCACCGTGGATTTCGACACCATCGAAGCCTAATGCCTTGGCATCCTGCGCGGCGTCGGCGAAGGCGTTGACGACGTCGGCGATATCCTCCTTAGTCATCGCCCTGCCGTTCGGCTTACCCGGCGCATAGAGGCCAGACGGGCTGTACCCGGGAACGGAAGGATCCGGCTCCATACCTTCACGACGTACCGATCCGACATGCCACAGCTGGGGGAAGATGGCACCGCCAGCCTCATGGACCGCATCCACAACCTTCTTCCAGCCCGCCAGCGCGTCGTCACCGTGGAAGAACGGAACGTTTTCATAGCCATTGGCAGCCGGGTGGTTGACCGTAGTGCCTTCGGTGATCAGCAGGCCCACGCCGCCCTCTGCCCGGCGGCGATAGTAGTCCACCACGTTGTCGCCCGGTACGTTACCCGGAGAGAAATTGCGGGTCATCGGCGCCATGGCAACGCGGTTGCGCAGGGTCAGGTCATTGATTTCGAAAGGTTCGAAAAGCGGTCCCAAGTTTACGGACATTAGAGCAAATCTCCTGAAGAATCGACGGCCGCCAGGCTATTCATACTTTCTAACCTAGCTGGCCAAATTTGGTTTCATAATGAAACCCTATTTAATCTGGTTTTAAAATGCAACCCTATTCGGTAGACTCGAAATCATGGCCAGAAAACGTTTTGATGACTCCAATTGCTCCGTTGCCCGCGCCCTGAATGAAGTTGGGGACTGGTGGTCCCTGCTGATCGTGCTGCAGGCGATGTACGGCACCCGCCGTTTCGTCGACTTCCAGCAGGAATTGGGCATCGCCCGCAATATCCTGTGCGATCGCCTGGCAAAGCTGGTGGACAACGAAGTCTTGCGCAAAGTTGAGGTGGGCGAACATGGCTCACGTCATGAGTATCGCCTGACAGAAAAAGGCCGGGACCTGTTCCCGGTGGTCATCGCCCTACGCCAGTGGGGAGATAAGTGGAATCCCTCCCCGGAACAGGGTCCCCTGGATCTACGTGACCGTGAAACCCGCCAGCCCATCCAGCAGATGCAGGTGCAAAGTGCCAAAGGCAAGCCGCTGACGATCCGCGATGTCTTCATGCCGGACCTCGAAGCTAGGACGCCGAAGACGAAGGCCAGCTAAACCCGTCACCTTCGCAACTATTGAGCTGTATCAAGGAATGGGTGTTCCCGGCCCCCGCCGCGTCGCAGTTCTTGCGCCAGATCAAGAACAGACAGCGCGCACTCCTTAACCTGAGAGACATTCCAACTTTCAGAGCAAGGAGATTGCGATGTCCCGCAAAGTATCCCTTTCAGTCCTGGCAGCCACCCTGCTGGCAGCCCCCTTGGCCCACGCTTACGAACCTGGCGACTTTGTCCTGCGCGCCGGTCCGGTGCTGGTCGATCCACAGGAATCCAGCGGTGACCTCCGTGTCGAAGGCGTAAGGCTGGATGGCGCGGAAGTCGGCGTGGATTCCGATACCCAATTGGGGATCACCGCGACCTATATGTTCGCTGATCACCTGGGTGTCGGTATCCTGGGCGCAACACCCTTTTCCCACGACATCAACGGCGCGGGAGACGCCCTGGCCGGAACCGGAAAGCTGGCGGAAACCAAGCACCTACCGCCAACCATCACGCTCCAATACTTCCCGCTGGAAAGCGGCAGCAAGATCCAGCCCTATGCCGGTATCGGGGTGAACTACACCGTCTTTTTCGACGAAGACACCACCTCAACCCTGACCAATGCGCTGGGCGCCGCATCGACTGATATCGATCTCGATGACAGCGTTGGCCTGGCGGCTGAACTGGGCGTTGATTTCATGGTCACCGACCATATTGGTGTCAACGCTGCGGTCTGGTACGCCGACATCGATACCGAAGCGACCATCAAGGCCTATGATGGGGCCGGCAATAAAGTGGCGACAGGCAAGGTCGATGTCGACATCGACCCGATGGTCTACATGCTGGGCGTGAGCTACCGCTTCTGAGCATTTGCGAGCAGCCCAAACGAAAAAGGCCGGGATGATCCCGGCCTTTGTACGTCTGGTGATCGCTGCCCGTCAGTCCTGACGGCGCGCCTGGCCACCTTGGCGGTTACCCGACGAGCGTGCGCCCTGGGAGCGTCCGCGACTCTGGGCATTGCCACCAGGACGACCCTGACGACGACCGTTGTTGCCATTTCGACCGCCACCACCATTACCACGGCCCCGGTTTTGTTCGGGCTTGGCCTTGGCGCTAATCTCCACGCTGGGTTCAAACCCGGCAATCACCTCCCGCGGCAGCTCTTTCTTGATGAGCCGTTCGATACCCGCCAGCAGTTTGCCTTCGTCGGCACTGACCAGCGATACGGCGTGGCCGCTCTCACCAGCCCGACCGGTCCGGCCAATGCGGTGTACATAATCTTCCGCCACGTTGGGCAGTTCGAAGTTTACGACCTGGGGCAATTGCTTGATATCCAGACCACGCGCAGCGATGTCCGTAGCCACCAGCACGCGAATGTCACCCCCTTTGAAGTCGGCCAGGGCCCGGGTCCGGGCATTCTGGGACTTGTTGCCGTGGATCGCGGCGGCGGTGATACCGTCCTTCTCCAGTTTCTGGCTCAGGCGATTGGCACCATGCTTGGTGCGGGTAAAGACCAGCACCTGCTGCCAGTTGTTATCGGCAACGAGTTGGCTCAACAGGGCAGACTTGCGGTTCTGGTCGACCGGATGGATAGTCTGCTTGATGGCCTCGGCCGTGGTATTGCGAGGCGCAACTTCCACCGAAACGGGGTTATCCAACAGGCCCTCGGCGAGCTTCCGGATTTCCGGCGAGAAGGTGGCGGAGAACATCAGGTTCTGGCGCTGCTTCGGCAACAGGGCCAGGATCTTGCGGATGTCGCGGATAAAGCCCATGTCCAGCATGCGGTCGGCTTCATCCAGAACCAGCATATCCAGGCCGCTGAAGTTGACCATGCCCTGCTGATGGAGGTCCAGCAAACGGCCCGGGGTCGCGATCAACACATCGACGCCCTGGCGCAGGGCGCGGATCTGCGGGTTGATCTTGACGCCGCCGAAGACCACGGCGGAACGAACGGATTGATGTTTGCCGTAGAGGGCAACACTTTCACCCACCTGTGCCGCCAGCTCACGGGTTGGCGCGAGGATTAGCGCACGCACGCCTTTGCCGCGGCGAGGCAATTCCGCAAGACGTTGCAGCAGGGGCAGTGTAAACCCAGCTGTCTTGCCAGTACCGGTTTGGGCCGCTGCCATGACGTCCTTGCCGGATAACACGGCCGGGATAGCCTGAAGCTGGATCGGTGACGGTGTGTCGTACCCCTTTTCCTTGGTGGCACGAACGAGCGATTCGGACAGGCCGAGAGACGCAAAACTCATAGATTAACTCTCTTGTGATACCCGTCCTGAACGTGGATGCACGCCGCGGATATCATGAAAAAAACGACTGCAGGCGCGCAAGGTAACGTTGGCGCCGCCCTCTGAAAGGTCGTATGAAGTGGGTCGCCGCAGGGAAAGCGGCATCCTTCGAGGCAGGAACGGATTGCAGCGTACCAAAGAAGTTGCCGGAAGACGATTGTTCGGTACTGTGGATATCCGCTATCTATCGGGCCGTCGGCGGGGCTGTCCTCCTCACGGGAATGTCCCAGAACCCGCAATTTTCAACGATGAGCCGTCGCCAGCACGCCCCCGAAGAAGAGGAAGGTTGTACCCGCCGTACGGTTCATGATCCGGCCACCCCGCTCCGACACCAGCCAGCGCCGTGCGCGCTTGGCAAACAGCGCATAGACCAGGTGCACAACCACCACGATGCCGGCGTAGGTCAGTGAAAGCAACGCGAACTGTACGCCGTATGCGGCTGTGGGATCGATAAACTGGGGAAAGATCGACAGGAAGAATAGCACCACCTTGGGATTGGTAAGCTGGATGGTGATGCCTTCGATAAACCGCCGGCCAAAACGGTCCGCCGATTGATCGGTCTCAAGCGACAGGTTCAGCGCCGGCGACCGCCATAGGCGGATACCCAAATAGACCAGGTAGGCTGCGCCGACGAACTTGAGTACGGTGAATGCTTTGGCCGACGTGGCGAGTAGGACTCCGAGGCTGGTCGCGGAAATCACCGCGACCACCAGGGCACCAGCGGCAATACCGAGAATACCGCCTACCGTACCCCGACGCCCGGAGCGCAGTGCATTGGATAGCGTCATCACCACGCCAGGTCCCGGGCTCAGGACCGTGGCTGTCGCCATTAACAGAAAAAGCAGATAGAGCCGCACACCATACTCCCAGTATCTGAACCCGCCGTTATTGGAACAACGCAGCAAGAAGCCATACCGCCACAGCTTGTGGATAACGGCGGAATCAAGCCACACTTGTGAGCTCTAGTGCGCTGTATGGACGTCACGGAAACACCTTAGCCTGCTATCTTCCCACGAATAAGGACGTGCCTGTATGAGTAAGTGGCTTGACGAGGTAAAACTGGTTGGGGAATCCGCCAGCCTGATCCCCCTTTCCCCGGACCACCGGGATCCCCTGGTCAAAGCCGCGACAGACGGCCTCTGGGAATTGTGGTTTACCGGCGCACCTTCCGCCGACACGGTAGACCGCTATATCGAGACGGCGTTGGCCGAGAAGGCCCAGGGCGTCGCCCTGCCGTTCGTTGTCGTACATAACCCGAGCGGAGAGATCATCGGCTCGACCCGCTACTGCAACGCCGACCCCGATCACCGGCGTCTGGAGATCGGTTACACCTGGTACGCCAAGCGTTTCCAGCGCACCACCGTAAATACCGAGTGTAAGCAGCTCCTGCTGGCCCATGCTTTCGAGAGCCTCGAGACCATTGCCGTGGAGTTCCGTACCCACTGGCATAATGAGGCCTCTCGCCGCGCCATCGCCCGCCTGGGGGCCAAGCAGGATGGCGTACTGCGTAACCACAAGATCGAACCGGACGGTGCTTATCGAGACACCGTGGTGTTCTCGATCCTCGAACACGAATGGCCGACCGTGAAAAAGTCCCTCGCGTTCAAACTCGCCCGGCTCAGAGAGCAAGGCTAGAAGGGGGAAAAAGGTTCTACTCCGGCTGGATACGTTGCCCCTTGACCGGCTCACCCCGCTCCACCAGCTCGCCATTGGCCAGATAGTCATTGAACTGTGCCGGCAGACCCTCGCCGGCGAACGGTTCCGGCGTGTTCTGCAGATGGTAGTGGAGGTGAGGCTCGCTTGAGTTGCCGCTGTTGCCACACAGCCCCAGCACGTCCCCGGCCGCCACCTGCTCTCCCTGGTTGACCTCGACGCTATCCTGCTTGAAGTGGGCCAGGAATGAATATTCTTGATTGCCGTGGTCGAGGATGATGTGGTTTCCCATAGGCCGTAGCGGATTCATGATGCCCGGACGGTTATCGGCTACATCATTTTCTACGGCCACGACCGAACCGGCGGCCGGTGCAAGGATGGGCTGGCCGAAGCAATAGTAGTCCGTGTTGGACGTACCCTCGCCATGAAACGACGAACCGTTCCGGGTTTTCACGAAGTCATAGGCGAAACGCTGATCGATAGCCCGGGCGTGGTAATTGGACGCAATCTCGCGTCCGCCCCAGAGGGCCATCCACTCGCCCTCGAACGGTAGCTGCAGGGAAGCTTGGGTCTGGTAGTCCAGGTAAGGGCTCGGCGCCGTGCTGGCTGGGCGGATGAAGAAGCCCGCCACCTTCTGGTCGTCAGTCACGGTCCACTGGACGATGACGGGGCCGCGCCCACGCTCGAATGTCGCCGAACGCAGGTAGACCTGGTACGGGTTAACGGGTGAAACAGACTCGGACAACACCTCGCTTTCCGCACCGAGCTGGTTGATAACCTGCCGCTGGAAGCCGGCAAGGTTTTCCTTGCTGGTCATCGCGTCGCGCATGGGCGTATTGAAACGCTGCCACAGGATATCCGTCTGACCGCTGTAGAACTGCTCCGTCAATGTGCGGCCCAGCTCTAGAGTGCCGTTGTCCGCTCCGTGGGCCTGCAGCACAATCGCTGCGTAAAGCATTAAAAGCGCTATAACCTGTCGCATGGATGTCCCTCTCGCGCGGTTCCTTCTTTCCCTGAACGACCGACTCTCCAGCAGAGTACCCTGTGATACCTCCCGATCCAAGCCGTCGCTATCAAGCTGCATCGCATTATCGCAAAGCTTTCTATACTAGGCACAGGCAGCAACAGTCGATCCGGATCGTATGCAACCGAATACCACCGATAACACGGTGATTCCGCTTTGGTGGATGGCCCTGGCAGCGGCGCTGATTCCCCTTGTGACCATCCACACCACCTATTTTATGTCCGCCATCGAGGGACACGTGGATTGGTGTGTGCCCTATTGGGAGAGCTGTACCAGCATTAGCCGCACCGGTCGGCACGGTGTGTCCTATTTTATCTTCAAGGGAACCATGCTGCCTGCAGCCTTGCTTGGCATGTTCTTCTGGTGGCTGAACCTCCTATGGCTGCGGCAGTTGGGCGCCGGCGGCAAAGGCATAGCCTGGCTGCCCTGGCTAGGCCTGGTAGCCTGCCTGGCCCTGGCCAGCTACACCCTGGCACTGGGTCACCGAGGTGATGAGTTCCAACTGATTCGCCGCATTGGCGTGGTGCTGTATTTCGCCCTCACCTATATTGCCCAGCTACTGCTGAGCGCTGGCCTGCAATCGGTTCCCCGCTGGTCGCTGCAAGGCAACTACCTGCTGCGCCTGTGTCAGGTCACCCTGGCTGTAGGTCTCTTTTCGGTGGTGCTCGATGCCATCGCCCACGCGTTCCATGAACGCTTCGAGGATGCCTTCGAGTGGGTGCTCGCGCTGCTGGTCAACACCCATGCCTTGTGGATCGCGATCCTCTGGCGCCAATCGGCCTTCCATGCAACATTTCGAGTGATTTGAAAACAGTACACTCCGGTACCGGCGCAGCCGTGGTAGCCTGACCATGCGAGCTTTTCGTTCCTGAGGGCGTTTGACTGGATAATACCGCCTCATTGGACGTATCAAATACAAAGCCTGAAAATAGACAGACCATTATTCCACGGAGCCTCCCAATGGGCATGAAGCCCTCCATCCTCTTATTGACACTCTTGATTGGCCTTGCCGCGAATCCGGCCGGCGCCGCCGATATCATCAAACCGTTTTCCAGCATGGCAAGCCTCGACGATGGCTGGTCGGCACTGGATTTCCCCAATATCGACCGTCACACCGACTACGCCCTGATCACGGAAGACGAGACCCAGGTCATACAGGCGGACACCGACAACAGCGCCTCTGGCCGTATTGCCCGTATTTCCATCGAACCGGGAGAGAAGCTGCTGATGCGCTGGCGCTGGAAGGTCAGTACCGTCTACGACAAGGGAGACGCTCGGCAGAAGAGCGGCGATGACTATCCCGCCCGAATCTACGTGGCCTTCGGTTTTCAGCCGGAGAAAGCCGGTTTTTTCGAGCGGGCCAAGCGCAAGGCGGTGGAAATACTTTACGGCAACGAACTGCCAGGGAATGCGATCAACTACATCTGGGCCAACCGCCTACCGTTGGGGGCGATGGTGCCCAATCCCTACACCGAGAAAACCCGTATGATCGCGGTTACCAGTGGTAGTGAGAAGGTAGGCCAGTGGGTGACGGTGGAACGGGATCTGGTGTCGGATTATCGCACCGCCTTCGGCGAACCACCGCCGCGTATTATCGGTATCGGCATCATGTCCGACTCGGACAATACCGGCGAAGCGGCGACCGCCTGGTACGGGGATATCGAGCTGATACGCGTCAGTGAGGCAGAGGGTGAAGCCGAGGATGAATCCTGACGTTGCGGGAAAGGCTATTCACTGCCGACAACTTCCCCGTTCGAACCTGGGGAGAACACGAAA
The DNA here is from genome assembly GCF_036511935.1 of Marinobacter nanhaiticus D15-8W. Classification (NCBI taxonomy): domain Bacteria; kingdom Pseudomonadati; phylum Pseudomonadota; class Gammaproteobacteria; order Pseudomonadales; family Marinobacteraceae; genus Marinobacter; species Marinobacter nanhaiticus. The sequence continues at coordinate 5,285,083 of NZ_AP028878.1, forward strand.
TTGTCCCTGGCCGAAAGATCATGGGGCGGTAACATCGGAAAGCCCGGCAAGAGAGCGGTCTCACTCGACGTTGGCGTTACCGGCAACTCGCCGCGCGCTTGCAGGCGCGCGAAGGCCCTATCGAAGTCCTCGCGGAACTGCTCGGCCTTATCCTGTTCCATTGAGAACAGCCAGGCGGTCACACAGTCTCGTATAAAGGAGTGCCGGAGGTCGTCCATCGACTGCGTGGCGCCTAACGCCTCTACAGGTTCGCGGTAGTCCAGCAGGTATTCACCACGCTTGAGACGCAGCATGTCGACGGCGGATTGGTGGGTGGACGAGTAACTCAACCGAATATCCGGCTGGCGGGTCAGATAGGTGCTCAAACCACCGTAGGTATAGCCCGAAATCAGGATGAGACGGCTGTCCCGCAAGTCGTCAAACCGGGCCACCGGCGCCGTCTCCTTGAGGTGCCATGCGCTGAGTTCGACCAGCATTGGCGTGGACTTGCTCGTCAGCACATGGCCCTGCAGCGGCGGGATATAGGTCAGGCCGGGCCATAAATCGATGCGGCCTTCACGGAGATAGAGGTACAGCCTGCTCGGCGGCAGATAGATAAATTCGGGCCGATATCCCGCCTCCTTGGCGACCAGGCGCGTAAGCTCGATAAAACTACCTGCCGCGTTGCCCTGTTCGTCCTGGTACTCGTAAGGCGGGAATTCCACGTAGCCGATGCGCAACGTAGTCGGCTCGGCCCAGGCTATCGGTGTACACAGCAAGATTGCCCAAAGCAGAATGACTCCATACCACCGCCCCTTTGGACGTCGGGTTTCGACACAATCCTTTGTCATTGTTCCCCCGGTTACGCCGGATCGCCTTCCATCTATCCAGTCTGCATTTAGCGTCAGCCAAGGTTAACCCAGTCTATGCTCCGACGACTAGCGAAATTCGGTTTTGAAGACGCCCCCAGCCACCCCGCAAACTGGACCGCACCATTGATTGGGCTGCCGCCATACACGGCCAGAAAAGCCAATGGCTCTTCGACTGGCCCGACCTAGACTGTATAGTAAATAACCAGCAGGTATTCGACCATGCATACCCCACTCGCCCACTGGCAACATCAGGCTTCGGCCATCGTCAGCGGCTTTCTCGGCGATTGGCTGGAATCCCGGCGCAACCCGCTGGCCGTGACCATGCAGATGCAGCAGGCCGGGCAAACGCTTCATCTCGATGCCACCCCGGCGATAGACAACCCCAAGCGCACGCTGATCATCCTGGTCCATGGCCTGACCGAAATGGAGACGATCTGGGACTTTCCCGGCCGGCCCGGCTACAACTACGCGACGGCCCTCAGCGAAAGACTGGGAGCGACCGCACTCACCGTGCGTTACAACTCGGGCCGCGCCATCCACCAGAACGGCCGGGATTTCTCGCTAATGATCGAACAACTGGTCGCCGCTTGGCCGGTGCCAGTGGAAAACCTTTTCCTGCTGGGCCACAGCATGGGCGGCCTGCTGATTCGCAGTGCCTGCCACTACGGGCAAGATGCATCACACACCTGGATCGATCACCTGGATAGCTGCGTCTACCTCGGTTCGCCTCACGACGGGTCCTGGCTCGCCCGGCTGGCGCAGGGCACTACAGGATTGATGCAACAGATGCCCCGGGATTACCTACGGGCGGCGGCGGATCTCGTCAACCTGCGCAGCGTGGGTATACGCAACCTGAATCAAGGGGTCATACTTGAGGAAGACGACACGGCGCCGTTGCTGCCGGAGGTCCGGCATTTTGCTGTTTGCGGCCTTATTGGACGCCGGCGGGCGCATCTGGTGAATCGGCTTGTCGGCGATGCCCTGGTTCATGAAGACAGTGCCTGCGGCCGTGGTCAGACGGGTTGGACGCTGGATGGCGAAGTGGTGTTTGCCGGCATAGACCATATCCGGCTGGCTCATCATCCGCAGGTCTTGGCTCAGTTGGAGGAATGGCTGCAATGATGGCACCAAAGGAACTGACGCATCGTGACTGGTGGCTGGGGATGGCCGACCTGGCCAGTGCCGGAGCGGCGGCGACCGCTGGCCGGCTAGAGCAGGTCCACCTATCGATCGCCGACGAGACGTTCAACGTTTTGGCACGAATTCCTGTCACCCGGCCAGTGAGCCAGCGGGTGCGACAGATCCATCACGGCATATCGACACTGAGCTATCGATCGGTCAGCGCGGGGGCATTGGCGTTCAATATGTGGCTGGCCAGACAAGTAAGTAAAGACTAACTATCGGAGAATGATCAGCGGGCTGCCGCTGGTCTTCAGCATGTTGGTGGTGGTGCTGCCAACCAGGAACTGGCGAATCCGGGAGTGGCCGTAAGCGCCCATCACCAGCAGGTCGATCCCCTGCTCTTCCTGGTAGCTATGCAGGGTCTTTTCAACGTCGCCGGCGCGGATCGCCAGGTGCACTTCACAACCGGCTGCGGTCAACTTTTGTTCGGCCTCGCGCAGTTGCGACCAGTTGGCTTCTGATTCAGTACCCACCATCACCAGGTGCAGGGAAAAGTCCCGGAAAATCGGACTATTGGAAAGCAGATCCACCCCGCGCTTGACGGTATCGCTGCCATCGAAGGCGAGCATGGCATTGCGTGGCGGGGCAAACTCGTCTGGAACCAGCAGGATCGGTCGATGCAGGGTGCGAATGACCGTTTCCAACTGGCTGCCGATATGGATGTCCCTGTCGCTGCTGCTCTCCCCGTGCAGGCCCATCACCAGCAGCCGGATCTCCGGCTCCACATCCAGCAGGCTATCGGACAGGTCGCCGTGTCGCTGGCGCTGCTGTATGGTCTCCACGCCGTCCTCACGGACCCGGGCAGCGGCCGCTTCCAGCATGTGCCGGCCCTGGTCAAGGGCGATACGGCTGCGCTTCTGGTCCAGTTCGGCCAGTTCTTCCAACAGGTGCTCCCGGCTGCCCAAGCCAATGCTGCCCGCAAGGTCCGGTTCGGTCGGGTACCGCAGTTGGTCCAGCACATGGAACAGCATCAGGGATGCATCCAACCGTAGAGAGGCCCAGGCTGCATAGTCGCAAACGGCTGTTGTCGATCGTGAACCGTCAATACACGCTACGACGTTGGACATCACTCCCTCCTTACGGCGCCCAGGCGCCTTGTCATTGCTTTGGCAACAGTTTGCCTTGATCGACCGTTGCCGTCACCACCAGCGCACGGAAAGGATCACACAGCGGATATGTCACACCAGATACATCACGCACAGCAGCCCCACAGAGCCCATTACCAAGGTGTAGGGGAACGCCATGATCACCATGCGCCCATAAGACAGGCGTACCAAAGGCGCAATCGCGGATGTGAGCAGGAACAGGAACGCCGCCTGGCCGTTGGGTGTCGCGACGCTCGGGAGGTTGGTGCCGGTATTGATCGCCACAGCCAGCTCCTCGAAATGAGCCTGGGAGATGCTGCCAGCCTCCAGCGTTTGCTTGATTTCGCTGATGTAGACGGTCGCCACGAAGACGTTATCGCTGATCATCGACAACAGGCCGTTGGCGATAAAGAACATGCCCGGCTGTTGGGACTCGGGCAGACTCAGCACGTAGTTGATGACCGGAGTGAACAGGTGCTGCTCGTGGATCACCGCAACGATGGCAAAGAACACCACCAGCAACGACGTAAACGGCAGCGCTTCCTGGAAGGCTTTGCCAATCTGGTGCTCGTCGGTGATGCCGGTGAAGGAGGTGATCAGGATGATCACCAGCAGGCCGATCAGCCCCACCTCCGCCAGGTGAAACGCCAGGCCGATCACCAAGACGATGGCCGCCAGGCCCTGGATCCATAGCGCAGCCCGGTCGGAGGCCGTACGGCGGGAACGCTCATTGGCGGCAAACTCTTCCAGTACCTGTCGCACCGGCTTGGGCAGACGCGCCCCATAACCGAACCAGCGCAGCTTCTCGAGCAGCAGACAGGTGAACAGTCCCGCCACCAGGACGGGCAAACTGACAGGCGCCATGCGCTGGAAGAAGGTGGCGAAATCCCAACCGACTTCCTTGGCGATCAGCAGGTTCTGCGGTTCACCCACCATGGTGGCCACGCCACCGAGGGCCGTGCCCACGGCCCCGTGCATCAACAGGCTGCGCAGGAAGGCGCGGAATTCTTCCAGGTCTTCCCGATGCAACTCGATCACACCGTCATCTGAATGCGCGTTGTGGTCGTCGTGATGGTAACCCTTGCCCGACGCCACCTTGTGATATACCGAATAGAAACCCACCGCCACGCTGATGATCACCGCCGTCACCGTCAGCGCATCCAGGAACGCGGACAGGAAGGCCGCCGCCAGCGAGAACAGCAGAGCCAGCTTCGATTTGGAACGCACGCCCACAAGAATCTGGGTAAAGGTGACCAGCAACAGATCCTTCATGAAATAGATGCCGGCCACCATGAACATCAGCAGCATGATCACCGGCAGGTTATGCAGTACTTCCAGATAGACGGCGTCGGCTGAGGTCATGCCGATCAGCAGCGCCTCAATGGCCAGCAGTCCGCCAGGTTGGAGTGGGTAGCATTTCAGCGCCATGGCCAGGGTGAAGATGAACTCGCCGACCAGCAGCCAACCGGCGACCGCGGGCCCCAGGGACCACAGCACCAGGGGATTGATCGCCAGAAACAAGAGGATGGCCTGTTTATACCAGGCAGGCGCATTGCCCAGGAAGTTTGCGGTAAAGCCGCCAAAAACAGTCGTTGGCATGGTACCCGTCTTTATTGTCAGTTGTTTGTAGGAAGCAAAAGGAGGGAACTTCAAGCCGAATAAGGCCGCGGCAACTGGGGCGAGCACGGCATGGGTTGTCCCCGGCGTCAAGCCGTGTGCGATACACGGACCAACAAACCGCCAGGATGATAGCAGAAGGCCTACTGGTTTGTTACTGCAACTGCGTAACTTACGCCCAAAGGCATAGGTCATTAATGCCTTTGGCTAAAGGGACTTACCTCCTTCGACGTAGCCCGTTAGCAGACAAAATAGGCAAAAAATCTTGATTGCAGTCAAATGATAATAATTTTCATTTGTTTTTTGACTTAAGCTCGACCATTCTTGATAACAGTCGTCAGCACAACGACCCGTGCACGACACGGGAACGGTACATGCGATTAGAGTGACGCAAAACTTTCAAGCAGTGCACGACATCCGGGTCGTGCACATGAAGAGTGGTGGAGAGTGAGCATGAGCGAGCAAGTGACCCAGATGGCGGGATCGCCCACTTCGCTGTGTCAAGCGTGGCGCACGTTGAGGTTACAAGTGCAGGGGAAGAACGTCGTAGAACGCAAGCCGGTCAGGAAGCGGCGCGCCACTTCGGCAGCGCACCGCTAGACTTCGAGTCGATCGCGACTAGTGGGCCGCGCCCATAGCTTGGGCTGAAGCTGGATTCTCCACCGCGTCAGCCAACATTTCCGCAGTAATCGCCGACAGGGTCCAACCCAAGTGGCCGTGGCCCGTGTTGTAGAACACCGTTGGCAGTCGGCCAGGGCCAACGCGCGGCATCATATTCGGAAGCATCGGTCGCAGACCCGCCCAGGGCACGACGCGCCGCGTGCTCACACCCGGGAAACACTGCTCCACCCAGCTTACCAGCGGGCGCACACGATCAGCCCGGATGTCGCGATTGTAGCCGTTGAATTCCGCCGTGCCGGCCACCCTGAAGCGATCGCCGCCCAGGCGACTGGTCACGATCTTGGTCTCGTCATCCAACAGGCTGACCGTCGGGGCCGATTGCTGCGACGACTCATCATCCAGATGGACGGTGATCGAGTAGCCCTTCACCGGATAGATGTTGACCCGGTCCCCCAGTTTGGCTGCCAGCGGACGGCTGCCAACGCCAGCGCAGATCACCATGCCATCGAAGCTGTGGCGCTGTTCGCTTTCACCATCGGAGGCAGTAACCCAGGCACCATTCTGGTCGGCGCCTACGTCGTTCACATCATAGCCGTACAGGGTATTGACGCCCAGGCGTTCGATGGCGGTCGCCAGTCCATGGGTAAACTTGTGGATATCGCCGGTGGAATCGCTCTCCGTGAAGAAACCACCGTAGTAGGTACCCGCCAGGGTGGGTTCGATGGCGCGCATTTCATCCGGGGTTACAGCCCTGCGCTCCAGGCCGCCAGCGGCCAACAATCTGGAGACGTTGGCCGCATGGTCGAACCCGGACTTGTTGCGGTAGATATGCAGGATACCGCGACGTTCGAGATCGAAATCGATTCCTTCGTTCTTCGCCCACTCGAACAGGTGCTCCCGCGCAGCGATGGCCAGGCGGGCGGTTTCGGTGGTATTGGCTTCGTATTGGGGAATGGCCGCCATGAACTCGGCGAACCAGCTCATTTTGTGCCAGGTTGGCTTGGGGTTGACCAACAATGGCGCATCGTTGCGCATCATCCAGCGCAGGCCTTTGATGATGGTCTGCCAGTTGTTCCAAACTTCGGCGTTTGAGGCCGATAACTGGCCACCGTTGGCGAACGAGGTCTCCATCGCCGCATAGCGGTGTTTCTCGAAAAGGGTAACCTCGAAGCCGCGCTTGGCGAGGGTATAGGCGGTTGTGATGCCGGTAATGCCACCGCCGACAACAGCAATGCGTTTCATGATCATCTCCAGGGGCGTCGGGGTTTCCTCTCTACACGACTGTAGACAGCACCCCTTCCGTCACTGAACCTGAGAGATTCACGCGCCGTCTGATATCAGCGGCCGCTTGCTCCTTCGGTGTGCCAACTGACGCAGATGTTGGCAGCTCTTCGGAAAGTGTCTCGTGCTAGCGGTCCTTTTGCCTGAGAGTTTCCGGGGCAGTTGCTCCTTCGGCGCCGATTCGCTGCGCGAACCAGTCTCTCCCGCTAGTACGTCGGATATGGTGTTTACTTTTTACCCGCATGGGAAAGATAGCAGAAACACCGATCTTTAAAAACCATAACCCGCCACTCACACGTTTTCATAGCAAGTGGCGGGCCAAGTGGAAGCAAACTGAGATTGCAGCTACAGCCGACTATTCGACCGTGACACTCTTGGCCAGGTTCCGCGGCTGGTCCACATCGGTGCCCTTCAGCACCGCAACATGGTAAGAGAGCAACTGCAGGGGCACCGTGTAGACGACCGGCGCGGTGATCGGATGCACCTCGGGGATGGACATGACGTGCACGCCGTCTTCCTCGGTCAGACCGGCTTCGCCGTCGGCAAATACGAACAGTTCACCGCCACGGGCTCGGACCTCTTCCAGGTTGGACTTAAGCTTTTCCATCAACATGTTGTTGGGCGCAACGGTGACAACGGGCATTTCGCTGTCCACCAGCGCCAGCGGACCATGCTTGAGTTCGCCTGCCGGATAGGCTTCGGCGTGGATATAGGAGATTTCCTTGAGCTTGAGTGCGCCTTCCAGCGCCACTGGGAACATGGCGCCACGGCCCAGGAACAGACTGTGGTTCTTGTCCATAAAGGCCCGGCTCAGGTCGGCGATCTTGCCATCGAGCGCCAGTACCTGCTCAACCTGACGCGGCAATTGGCGCAGGGCCTGTACGATTTCCGCCTCTTTCGACGCATCCATCCCATTGTGACGAGCCAGCGCCAAGGTGAAGATCAGCAACGCCGTTAATTGGGTAGTGAAAGCCTTGGTAGACGCAACACCAATTTCCGGCCCTGCCTGGGTCATCACTACGAGGTCCGACTCCCGCACCAGCGAGCTGCCCGGCACGTTACACACCGCGAGGGCGGCACGGAAACCGGCTTTCTTGGCCTGGCGCAGGGCGGCCAGGGAATCAGCGGTTTCGCCCGACTGGGAAATGGTCAGGAAGAGGGTGTCCGGCTGGATCACGTGGCTACGGTAACGGTATTCCGACGCCACTTCCACAGAGCAAGGCACGCCCGCCAATTCCTCGATCCAGTAGCGGGCCACCATACCCGCATGATAGCTGGTGCCACAGGCGACGATCTGCACATGGCGAATATCGCCCAACAGCTTTTCAGCTTCTGTGCCCAATGCCTGTTCCAGAACCTTGCTGTCCGTCAGTCGGCCTTCCATGGTGGCCTGGATCACCTTGGGCTGCTCGTAGATTTCCTTGAGCATGAAGTGGCGGTATTCGCCCTTGTCGGCGGCGTCGTGGCCATGCTCGTAACGTTGGGTGGGCCGTTCGATGGACTGGCCATCGCGATCCCAAACCCGGACGGTATCCTTACGGATCTCCGCCACATCGCCTTCTTCCAGGTAAATGAACCGGTCGGTGACAGGCAACAAGGCCAGGGGATCGGACGCAGCGAAATTCTCGCCAATACCCACACCCACCACCAACGGACTACCTTCACGGCTGACGATAATGCGCTCCGGATCGTCGGCGTGCAGCACGGCCAGGGCAAAGGCGCCGCGCAATTCGGCGATTGCGGCCTTGACGGCGTGGAGCAGATCGCCGTTCTGGCGGAAATGGGATTCGATGAGATGCGCCACCACTTCGGTATCGGTCTGGGAGGTGAAGTTGAAACCTTCTTCCTTCAGACGGTCTCGTAGGGGTTGATAGTTTTCGATGATGCCGTTGTGGACGATGGCGAGGCGCTCACCGGACATATGCGGGTGGGCATTGTGCTGGGCCGGCTCACCATGGGTGGCCCACCGGGTGTGGGCGATGCCTACCGCACCGCGATAGTGGGTGTTGTCGAGAACATCCGCCAAGGCGGCAACCTTACCCACTTCCCGTTCCCGGACCAGGGTGCCGGACGGGTTGAGTACCGCCATGCCAGCAGAATCGTAGCCGCGATACTCAAGTCGCCGTAGACCTTCGAGAAGAATCGCCGGGACATCCCTTTCCGATACTGCACCTACAATTCCACACATATTTTTTATCCTGAACCTTTGTCTTTTGCTGAACCCTGTTTCTTCCAAACCCTGGTATTACATCAGCTAACGACGGATGAGCCGCTTACTTTTTCTGCGGACGCTGCCAGTCCTGGATGTTGCGCTGGCGACCGCGGGCTACGGCGAGTTCATCGGTTTCAACGTCGCGCGTAATCGTCGAACCGGCTCCGATAGTCGCACCATCGGCGACAGAGACCGGTGCAACGAGGGCGGTGTTGGAACCGACGAACACGTTGTCGCCCAGGCGGGTCTGGTGCTTGTTGACCCCATCATAATTGCAGGTAATGGTGCCTGCACCCACATTCACATTACGACCCAGAAAGGCGTCACCGACATAGCTGAGATGATTGATCTTGCTACCCTCGCCCACCACGGCTTTCTTGGTTTCGACGAAGTTCCCCACCTTGGCGTCCTTCGCCAGTTCCGTGCCCGGACGCAAGCGGGCAAACGGGCCAACCTGGGCGCCAGGACCAACGTCGGCACCGTCGATAATCGAATGGGCGTCGATACGGGCGCCCTGGCGCAGCACGGCGTTGCGAATGAAGCAGTGAGGACCGATCTCGACATTGTCCTCGAGAGTCACCTCGCCTTCGAACACCACGTTAACGTCGATGACGATGTCCTGACCGATCGACAGGTTACCACGCACATCGATACGGGCGGGGTCGGCCAGGCTGGCGCCTTCGGTCATCAGGCGACGGGCCTCTTCGGCCTGGTACCAGCGTTCCAGCTCCGCCAACTGGATGCGGTTGTTCACGCCCTGTACTTCAAACCCGGTTTGCGGGTGGGCCACCTTGACGGCGATATCTTCCTTAACCGCCATCTCGATGACATCAGTCAGGTAGTATTCGCCCTGGGCATTACTGTTGGAGAGCTGGGGCAGCCATTCTTTGAGGTGGCGGGCCGAGACGCCCAGGATGCCGGTATTGACTTCCCGGATGCGTAGCTGGTCGCCGGAGGCATCCTTCTGCTCGACGATCGACTGTACGTTGCCACCCTCGTCCCGCACGATCCGGCCATAGCCATCCGGGTTGTCGAGCTCGACGGTGAGGAGACCGATCGCCGCCTCGCTGACCTGTTCGGCCAGGTGTCTCAGGGTTTCAGCCCGTGTCAGTGGCACGTCGCCGTACAGGATCAACACCCGCGCCTCGTCAGGCAGGTTCGGCAGGGCCTGGGCAACGGCATGCCCGGTACCCAACTGTTCGGACTGCATGGCCCAATGGATATCCTCTGCCGGCGTTTGAGCCTTCACCTGATCGGCACCATGACCAATCACCCCATGGATACCGGCTGAACCGAGTGCGCGGGCGGTGTCGATGACGTGGTGCAACATGGGTTTGCCGGCCACCTTGTGCAGAACCTTGGGCAGACTGGATTTCATGCGCGAGCCCTGGCCGGCGGCAAGGATAACAACGTGAAGGGGAAGGGTCATAGCAGTCAGGATTCCTTGGAGTATGCGTGTCGATCCGTGTTACTTGAGCGTCTTCCCCGCAGAGAAAAAGCGCCCAGAATAAAAAAAGCCGCATCCTTCAATAACGAGACCGGGAAGGGTCGCTACCTCGGGATACGGCTTTTGAGTCTACCAGTACGATGCGTCAGGCGTTAGCGTGACTTCCGCAGCTGCTGGATGGTTCTCAGCTTGGCGACGGCTTCGGCCAATTCCGCAGCAGCACGACCGTACTCAAACTCGCTGGTCTTGTTCGCCAGGGCTTTTTCGGCTTCGCGCTGGGCTTCCTGGGCCGCCGCCTCATCCACGTCTTTGGCGCGGATTGCGGTGTCGGCCAGCAGCGTGACAACCGAGGGCTGAACTTCCAGGTAGCCACCGGACACGTAGAGGATTTCCTCTTCACCACCCTGCTTGACCACTCGAACCGGACCCGGTTTGAGCTGTGTCAGCAGTGGCGTGTGTCCCGGTGCAATACCCAAGTCCCCTTCGGAGCCCGCCGCGATCAACATCTCGACCAGCCCGGAGAAGATCTTCTTTTCAGCACTGACGACATCACAATGTATGGTCATAGCCATTTTTAGCCTCTTTGATCAGTCAGGAAGATGAGGGCCTTACTTCTCTTTGGCCTTCATTTCCTTCGCTTTCTCAACGGCTTCCTCGATTGAACCGACCATGTAGAACGCCTGCTCAGGCATGTCGTCATAGTCACCGTTCAGGATACCCTTGAAGCTGGCGATCGTCTCTTTCAGCGGCACGTACTTGCCGGGCGCGCCGGTGAAGACTTCGGCAACGTGGAACGGCTGGGACAGGAAACGCTCGATCTTACGGGCGCGGGCAACGGTCAGCTTGTCCTCTTCTGACAGTTCGTCCATACCCAGGATGGCGATGATGTCCTTCAGTTCCTTGAAGCGCTGCAGGTTGGTCTGCACGCCACGGGCCACTTCATAGTGCTCCTGGCCGATGACCAGTGGGTCCAACTGACGAGAGGTGGAGTCCAGCGGATCGATTGCCGGGTAGATACCCTTGGAGGCGATATCACGGCTCAGTACCACGGTCGCATCCAAGTGCGAGAAGGTGGTGGCCGGAGACGGGTCGGTCAAGTCATCCGCCGGTACGTAGACCGCCTGGATGGACGTGATGGAACCGGTCTTGGTCGAGGTGATCCGCTCCTGAAGCTGGCCCATCTCTTCGGCCAGCGTCGGCTGGTAACCTACCGCAGACGGCATACGGCCCAGCAGTGCAGATACTTCGGTACCGGCCAGGGTGTAACGGTAGATGTTGTCGACGAACAGCAGAACGTCACGACCTTCGTCACGGAACTTCTCCGCCATGGTCAGGCCGGTCAGCGCTACACGCAGACGGTTTCCGGGGGGCTCGTTCATCTGGCCGTAAACCATCGCGACCTTATCGAGAACGTTGGACTCCTTCATTTCATAGTAGAAGTCGTTACCCTCACGGGTACGCTCGCCAACACCGGCGAATACGGAAAGACCGGAGTGCTCCTTGGCGATGTTGTTGATCAGCTCCATCATGTTGACGGTCTTACCAACACCCGCGCCCCCGAACAGGCCGACCTTACCGCCCTTGGCGAAGGGACAGATCAGGTCGATAACCTTGATGCCCGTTTCCAGCAGGTCCGCGGAAGCGGCCTGGTCGGCGTAACCCGGTGCCTTACGGTGGATTTCCCAACGCTCTTCCTCGCCAATATCGCCGGCTTCGTCGATGGGACGGCCCAGTACGTCCATGATGCGGCCCAGGGTCTGGGTACCGACCGGGACGGAAATGGCCTTACCGGTGTTTTCCGCTTTCAGGCCACGCTTGAGGCCTTCAGTACTGCCCATGGCGATGGTACGGACGATGCCGTCACCCAGCTGCTGCTGGACTTCCAGAGTCGTCTCGCCACCTTCAAGCAGCAGGGCGTCATATACTTTGGGTACGGAGTCACGTGGGAATTCCACGTCGATAACCGCGCCAATGATCTGAACGATGTGTCCGCTACTCATGCTCGGTTCCTCGTTATCTTATAGTCACTAAAACCAGTTGGATCGTGAGGTCATCAGACCGAAGCTGCACCGCTCACGATTTCCGAAATCTCTTGGGTGATCGCGGCCTGGCGGGCCTTGTTGTAGGCCAGCTGCAGGTCGTCGATGATGCTACCGGCGTTGTCGGTGGCGCTCTTCATGGCAATCATCCGCGCCGCCTGCTCACACGCCAGGTTCTCCATCACACCCTGATAAACCTGAGATTCGATGTAACGTGTCAGAAGACCATCGAGAATCGGCCGGGCGTCCGGCTCGTAGATGTAATCCCACTGGTTCTTTTTGACGTCTTCATCTGCATCTGCGGGCAATGGCAGAAGCTGCTCGATCTCCGGGCTCTGGGTCATGGTGTTGACGAATTCGTTGCTCACCAGGTAGAGACGATCGATCTTGCCTTCTTCGAACGCATCGAGCATGACCTTGACGTTGCCGATCAGCTGTTCGGCGCTGGGCGTATCGCCCAGTTGGGTCAGTGCTGCGACCACATTACCGCCATAGTTGCGGAAAAAGGAGGCGCCCTTCTGGCCGATGGCACAGAGATCGGCTTCCACGCCCTTTTCCTTCCATTGCCGCATGTCCCGGACGAGGGTCTTGAACAGGTTGATGTTCAAGCCGCCACAGAGGCCACGATCCGAGGACACCACGATATAGCCCACACGCTTGACATCACGTTCGACCATGAACGGATGCGTGTACTGGGCATTTGCCTTGGCAATGTGCCCGATGACCTGCCGCATCTTGTCCGCATAAGGGCGGGTCGCCTGCATGCGTTCCTGAGCCTTGCGCATCTTACTCGCCGCTACCATTTCCATGGCAGAGGTGATCTTCTGCGTGCTCTTGATGCTGGAGATCTGGTTACGTATTTCTTTTCCGACGGCCATAACTCACTGCCTTTTCAAGTTAGACACTCGCGAGCCTGAAACTGACAGGGCCCGCCGGTGAGGGCGGGCCTGTGGCTTACCAGGTCTGAGTGGTCTTGAATTTCTCGATTGCAGCTTTCAGGTCCGCGGCGATCTCGTCGTTGTAATCGCCCTTCTCGTTGATCTTGGCCAGGAGCTCAGACTGTTCGCTGCGCATCCAGTCCATCAGGGCGGCTTCGAATGCAACCACCTTGTCGACATCAACGTCGTCGAGGAAACCTTCGTTTGCTGCATACAGAACCGTACCCATTTCAGCCACGGACATCGGGCTGTACTGGTTCTGTTTCATCAGTTCGGTCACACGCTGACCATGCTCGAGCTGCTTACGGGTCGCCTCGTCCAGGTCAGACGCAAACTGGGCGAAGGCCGCCAGTTCGCGGTACTGGGCCAGAGCCAGACGGATACCGCCACCGAGCTTCTTCATGATCTTGGTCTGGGCGGAACCACCCACCCGGGAAACGGATACACCCGCGTTCATCGCCGGACGGATACCGGAGTTGAACAGGTTGGTTTCCAGGAAGATCTGACCGTCGGTAATGGAGATCACGTTGGTCGGTACGAACGCCGAAACGTCACCGGCCTGGGTTTCGATCAATGGCAACGCGGTCAGTGAACCGGTCTTGCCTTTGACTTCACCGTTCGTCATCTGCTCGACATAGTCGGCGTTGACGCGTGACGCACGTTCCAGCAGACGTGAGTGCAGGTAGAAAACGTCACCCGGGTAGGCTTCACGACCCGGCGGACGACGCAGCAGCAGGGAAATCTGGCGATAGGCCACAGCCTGCTTGGACAGGTCGTCAAAAACGATCAGGGCGTCTTCACCGCGGTCACGGAAGTATTCGCCCATTGACGTACCGGAGTATGGCGCCAGGAACTGCATAGCGGCAGGGTCAGCAGCACCAGCGGCAACCACGATGGTGTGATCCATGGCGCCGTGCTCTTCCAGCTTGCGCACGACGGCGGCGATGGAAGACTGCTTCTGGCCGACAGCGACATAGATACACTTGATGCCACTTTCTTTCTGGTTGATGATCGCGTCGATCGCCACTGCGGTCTTACCGATCTGGCGGTCGCCGATGATCAGCTCCCGCTGGCCGCGACCGATCGGCACCATGGTGTCGATCGCTTTCAGACCGGTCTGGACCGGCTGGTCAACGGACTGACGCGCGATAACGCCCGGCGCGACTTTCTCAATCGGTGCAGTCTGCTCGGTGCCCAGGTCGCCCTTGCCGTCGATCGGGTTACCCAGGGCGTCGACGACGCGGCCCAGTAGCTGTTCGCCAACAGGCACTTCCAGGATGCGACCGGTACAACGGACCTTGCCGCCTTCTTCCAGATCTTCGTAGTCACCCAGGACAACCGCACCGACGGAATCGCGCTCAAGGTTGAGCGCCATGCCGAAAATGCCGTTGTCGAATTCGATCATCTCACCGTACATGACGTCGGCGAGACCGTGGACACGCACGATACCGTCGGAAACCGACAGGATCGTACCTTCATTGCGTGCTTCGGAAGAGATATCGAGTTTCTCGATCCTCTTCTTGATGATGTCACTGATCTCGGATGGATTCAGTTGCTGCATGCCTTTATCCTCAAACCTTGTGCTGAAATCAGGAGCCCAGCGCGTCGACCAGCTTGGCGATCTTTCCGCGTACCGAGGCGTCGATAACCATGTCGCCAGCGCGGATCACCACACCACCAATCAGGGCGGGGTCGACCTTGGTTGCAAGACTCACTTTGCGATCCAGTTTCTTTGACAGTGCCTGGCTGAGCGTCTGCTGCTGCTCTTCTGTCAGTTCGAACGGCGCAGTAACCTCGACATCCACGACGCGCTCGATGTCAGCACGGTAGGCGTTGTAGAGGTCGTTGATTTCCGGCAACAGCGCAAGGCGCTTGCCTTCGGACAGGATGGATACAAAATTCCTGAACTGCTCGGAAACAGAGCCGTCGAAAAGATCAATCAAGAATTCAGCCTTGCGCGCCTCGGTCAGGTTCGGACTACCCAGAACCGTGCGCATGTCGCTGTCAGACGCGGCCTGTGCGGCAAACGACAACGAATCAGCCCACTCGACCAGCTTGTCCTGGTCGCGAGCGGTCTGAAACGCTGCTTTCGCATAGGGCCGGGCTAGCGTTGTCAGTTCTGCCATGATGAACCTCTTTTAGAGTTCCGCTGCCAACTTGTTCAGCATCTCGCTGTGCTTATCGGCATCGACAGAGGTTTCCAGGATCTTCTCGGCGCCAGCAATCGCAATCGCAGCGATTTCCGCACGCAGCGCTTCCCGGGCCTGATTACGCTCCTGCTCAATTTCGGCCTTGGCCTGCTCAATCAGCTTCTGACCTTCCTTGCGGGCATCATCTTTGGATGCTTCCACAATCTGATTGGCACGCTTGTTTGCCTGCTCGATCAGTGACGCAGCCTCCTGCTTGGCTTCACGCAGTTCCTGGGCAGCTTTTTCCTGCGCCAGTTCCAAGTCACGTGCAGCACGGTCGGAGGCGGCGAGACCATCAGCGATCTTCTTCTGTCGTTCCTGCAGGGCCGTCATGATCGGCGGCCAGACATACTTCATGCAGAAGACGACAAAGATAAAGAACGCGATGGCTTGACCGATCAGTGTCAAATTAATGTTCACGTCTTCACCTCTCGCCTGTCGTATAAGGGACGTTCAAATCGGGCTCGCCTCTTGCGAGGCGATGCATTAACCGACCTGAGCGACGAACGGGTTGGCGAAGGTGAAGAACAGTGCGATACCAACACCGATCATGGTCACGGCGTCCAGCAGACCAGCAACGATGAACATCTTGACCTGCAGCATCGGGGTCATTTCCGGCTGGCGCGCAGCGCCTTCCAGGAACTTGCCACCCAGGATACCGAAACCAATCGCAGTACCCAGTGCACCCAGGCCGATCAGCAGCGCAACGGCAATCGCGGTCATTCCAACTACAGTTTCCATGATAACTCCCAGTTTCAGTTAGGTTTTCAAGTTAAGGGTTTAGGGTTTAAAAGTTCAGCTTTTCAACTACAGATCCGGTTTTGCAAATGCTCGGGCTTTAAAATCAGTGATTATCTTCGTGTGCCATGCTCAAGTACACGATCGTCAGCATCATGAAGATGAATGCCTGCAATGTGATAATCAGGATGTGGAAAATGGCCCAGGGCACGGACAGCGTCCACTGTGCCCACAGCGGCAGCAATGCGATCAGGATGAAGATCAGCTCGCCGGCGTAGAGGTTACCGAAGAGACGCAGCGCCAGTGAAACCGGTTTGGCCAGCAGGCTTACGCCCTCCAGCAGCAGGTTGACCGGGATCAGCAGGATCTTCAGGAATATGTTGTCAGAGGAGAAGGGGTGCAGTGTCAGTTCCCCGACGAAACCGCTCACGCCCTTGACCTTGATGCTGTAGAAGATAATCAGGGCGAACACTGACAGGGACATACCCAGGGTAATGTTGACGTCCGTGGTCGGAACCACCTTCATGTACTCGACACCCATGGCGTGGAAGAGCTGCGGCAGGAAATCCACCGGCACCAGGTCCATCAGGTTCATCAGGAAAACCCAGCAGAAAATGGTCAGCGAGAGAGGCGCGATGACCTTGTTCCGGCCGTGGAAGGTTTCCTTGACGCTGTTATCGACAAACTCAACCATGATCTCGACGAAGTTCTGCAGGCCGCCGGGCACATCGGTGGTGGCACGCTTGGCCGCCATCCGGAAAAGGGCCAGGAACACAATACCGAGGAACACTGCCCAACCCAGAGAATCCACGTGCAGAGCCCAGAATCCCATGCTGGAGGCTTCGTCGCCGTTTTGCGCCAGGGTCCAGGTTGCTTCTTGGAGAACCGTCCCATCGGCACGCTCGTAGCCGGCGGGCAACTTGCCATAGGTCAAGTTGGTAAGGTGGTGCACGATGTATTCTGATGCAGTGCCTGCCATAGTATTCTCTCAGGTCCTGTTAGCTTCGCTGCGGTCCGCCGCTCGCAAGGAGGGGCGTGAGCCAGTTCGTCACCAGCATGATCGCAAATGTTAAAAAAAGTGCCGCTACGTCGAGCGGCTGAATCCATTTGAATGCCATCGTGAAGAGGACGGCGCACAGGATGAGCTTGCCGGCCTCACCCTGATAAAAAGAACTGACGATCTGCTTCGCGGAGCGCGCCCCGGCATGCCGGAATGCCTTGCGGGCGAAATATGCATTGGGAAGCACGAAGATGAAGCCTCCCAGAAAAGCGGAGTAACTGGCAACCGTACTTTTGAACAAAAATGCCAGACCAATAAGGATGACGATGCCGGTCTGGAACGCGAGCCACCGAAGTACGGGGGGGCGATGGATACCCTGATGCCTAGCTTTCGCCATTGATGCCCCACACAAATACCCGGATTCGGAACCCGAATTGATTGCCGATCCACCTGCACAAGCGCCCGAGATTATATGTTTTCAGGGTGTACGAATCAACAAAACTGCCCTGTTAACGGGCACCTGCAATGGGGTTTGCACGGCAACATGGCACCGGTGGTTGTGGAAAACCGAAACAAGCACAACATGTTGTGTTTTGCAGGGATCTTGGTGCCAACAGGAAGGGATATGGACGTTACTTGATATGGCCCAGGATTCCATCCAGCTCATCCAGTGAGCTGTATTCGATCACCAGCTTACCCTTGCCCCGCTGACCGTGATCGATCTGTACCCTCGCCCCCAGCCGGTCTGCCAAATCATCCTGCAACGCCCGGATATTGGGATCGATTTCGCCCCTGCGGGACTTTTTCGAAGATGGACTTTCCTGCTGGATCTTGCGCACCAAGGCTTCGGTCTGGCGTACCGAAAGGGATCTTGAAACCACCTGTCGGGCCACCTGGGCCTGCTGCTCTGGAGGTAGGGTGAGCATGGCGCGGCCGTGGCCCATTTCCAGGTCGCCATGCTCAAGCATGGTTCTCACATCTTCGGCCAGACCGATAAGGCGCAACAGGTTGGTGATGGTCGTACGGGACTTACCGACCGCTTCGGCGACCTGGGCCTGGGTCAAGCCGAATTCATCCTGCAGGCGCTGCAAGGCGAAAGCTTCTTCGATTGGATTGAGGTTCTCGCGCTGGATATTCTCGATCAGCGCCATGGCGATGGCCGCTTCGTCCGGCACATCGCGGATAATCGCGGGGATACGATCGAGTTCCGCCAACTGGGTGGCGCGCCAGCGGCGTTCGCCGGCAATGAGCTCGTATCGGCCTTCGCCCAGCGGCCGCAATACTACCGGCTGCATGACGCCCTGTTGGCGGATGGAATCCGCCAGCTCCTGCAGCGCTGCCTGGTCCATGTCCCGGCGCGGCTGGTAGCGACTGCGCTGGATCAGGTCGACCGGGATCTCCCGCAACTCACCATCGTGCTCGCTGACATCCCGATCCAGGTTGACCTTCGAGCCGGCCAGTAGTGCGCCCAGACCGCGCTCACCCAATCCACGTTTTTTCGCCGCCATCGTATCCGTCATTCTGTTATCAGAGTTATCGAAGGTATGTCAGTCATATCGAAAAAAGCAAAATGTCTTGAAGAATGGCCGGCAGCCCGTTAAACGGCGACCGGTTGCGCCTGACGCTGCTGGCCGTTGCGTCGGACCATTTCTCCGGCCAGGGCCAGGTAGGCAATAGCCCCTTTGGAGGCCCGGTCGTATTTGAGGGCCGGCACGCCGTAACTGGGGGCTTCGGCCAGACGTACGTTACGCGGGATGACCGCCTTGTACACCTTGTCGCCGAAATACTCGTTGAGTTGGGCGGACACATCCAGCGTCAGGCTGTTGCGCGGGTCGTACATGGTGCGCAGGATGCCTTCCAGTGCCAGTTCCGGGTTCACAGTTTCCTGGATCTGCTCCACGGTGTTCATCAGTGCAGCCAGACCTTCCAGTGCGTAATACTCGCACTGCATCGGAATCAGGACGCTATCCGCCGCGGACAGGGCATTGACCGTCAATAAGTTCAACGAAGGCGGACAATCCACCAGGATATAGTCATAGCGGTCGCGTACGCTATTGAGCTGCAGACGCAGGCGATGCTCGCGGCCGATCTCGTTCATCAGCTCCACTTCCGCCGCGGTCAGGTCGCCGTTGGCCGGCAGGATGTCGTAGCCAGAGGCTTCGGCAAACACGATCACGTCTGCGGTGGATTGACGCTTGGTGAGCACATCGTAACCGGACAAGGCCAGGGCGTTCTTATCCACGCCGCTGCCCATGGTGGCATTGCCCTGGGGATCCATGTCCACCAGCAAAACCCGCCGCTTGGTCGCACTCAGGGAGGCCGCCAGATTGACGCAGGTGGTGGTTTTGCCCACACCGCCTTTCTGGTTGGTCACCGCGATGACTCGCGCCATGGTTAGCCTCCTGTCGCCTGAACGCGATCAATGATAAGCAAGTGACGTGCCCCATCACAACCGGGAACCGTCAGCTCGATATTGTCCGCCAACTGCCACGCCCCGGGCAGCGCCGCCAGCTCATCATGGGGGAACTGGCCCTTCATGGCCAGAAAGTGGCCGTCAGGAGCGAGCAACGGTCCGCACCAGTTGACCAGATTCTCCAGGGCAGTGAAAGCGCGGCTGGTGATCTGCCGGAAGGGTTGCTCCGGATGGAAGTCCTCGGCCCGGGCGTGGATCACCTCGACATTATCCAGTCCCAATTCAAGCACACACTGGGTCAGGAAGCGGGTCTTCTTGCTATTGCTGTCGAGCAGGGTGAACTTCCGTTCCGGAAACGCCAGGGCAAGCGGTATACCCGGTAGCCCCCCGCCGGCACCGACGTCCAGCACGGCATCGGCACTGATATAGGGCATGACCGCCAGGCTGTCGAGCAACTGGCGTGACACCATCTGCGAGGGATTGCGTACCGCCGTCAGGTTATAGGCTTTGTTCCATTTCTGCAGTAGTCCTAGGAAGGCCAGCTGACCTTCCTGGGTGACCGGATCGAGTGCGATCCCGAGGCGCTGCAGGCCGGCTTCCAGCTGAGCCGGCCAACCCGGATCGACCGCCGTACTCATGCAGACTGCTTGCGCAGCATGTCACGTTTCTTCAGGTGCACCAGCAACTGCGAGATCGCCGCCGGTGTCACACCCTGAATCCGCGACGCCTGGGCTACGGTTTCCGGCCGCACATCCTTGAGCTTCTGCTTGATCTCGTTGGACAGACCGCCGACGGCGTCGTAGTCGAGATCGACCGGCAGTGGCAGGTTCTCATTGCGGCGCAGGCGGTCGATCTCGGCTTCCTGACGGGAGATATACCCCTCGTACTTCACCTCGATCTCCACCTGACCGGCGACGATTTCGTCCGCCTGCTCGCCACTGATATCGGCGATGTGGGCGTAAATAATTTCCGGGCGACGTAAGAGATCCGCCAGAGTGTGTTCTTTCTGCAGCGGCTTCTGGAGGTACTGGTTGGCCCGCTCAGCCTCTGGCGTGTTCGGATGCACGTGGGTCTTGTCCAGACGCTGACGTTCGACACCAATGGCCTCCCGCTTCGCGTTGAATGCCGCCCAGCGGTTTTCGTCTACCAGACCCAGCTTGTGACCGGTCTCGGTGAGGCGCAGGTCGGCGTTATCCTCGCGCAGGATCAAACGATACTCCGCGCGGCTGGTAAACATGCGATAGGGCTCTGAGGTGCCCATGGTGATCAGGTCGTCCACCAGCACACCCAGGTAGGCCTCATCCCGGCGCGGGTACCAGGCCTCTTTTTCCTGGGCCCGCAACGCGGCGTTGATACCGGCCAGCAGACCCTGGGCGCCGGCTTCTTCATAACCCGTGGTGCCGTTGATCTGGCCGGCAAAGTAGAGGCCGGCGATAAACTTGGTTTCCAGCGTGTGACGCAGGTCCTGCGGGTTCAGGTAATCGTACTCGATTGCGTAGCCGGGCCGCGTAATATGCGCGTTCTCGAAGCCCGGGATCGAACGCACTGCCTTGAGCTGGATATCGAAGGGCAAGCTTGTGGAAATACCGTTCGGGTATAGCTCCTTAGTGGTCAGGCCTTCCGGCTCGACAAAGATCTGGTGGGAATCCTTGTCCGCGAAACGATTCACCTTGTCCTCGATCGACGGGCAGTAGCGCGGGCCAACGCCCTCAATGTCGCCAGCGAACATCGGCGAACGGTCAAAGCCACTGCGAATGATGTCGTGGGTTTCCTCGGTGGTGCGGGTGACATAACAGCACACCTGCTCCGGATGCTGCTCACGGGAACCCAGGAAGGACATCACCGGTGTCGGGTCGTCACCCCACTGCTCCTGCATCACAGAGAAATCCACGGAACGGCTGTCGATGCGCGGAGGGGTTCCGGTCTTCAGTCGGCCGACGTTAAACGGCAGTTCGCGCAGGCGCTGCGCCAGCGCGATCGCGGGGGGATCGCCCGCCCGACCGCCTGCATGATTTTTCAGCCCCATGTGGATAACGCCACCGAGGAACGTACCGGTGGTCAGCACCACGGTTTCGGCGTTGAAGCGGATACCGGTCTGGGTGACGACGCCACGCACTTGGTCACCCTCGACGACGAGGTCGTCTGCCGCCTGCTGGAAGATGGTCAGGTTGGGCTGGTTTTCAAGGATGTGGCGAATCGCTGCCTTGTAGAGGACGCGGTCGGCCTGGGCACGGGTCGCCCGCACCGCCGGACCTTTGCGTGAATTCAGAACCCGGAACTGGATACCCGCCTGGTCGGTGGCCATGGCCATGGCACCGCCCAGGGCGTCGATTTCTTTCACCAGGTGACTCTTACCGATGCCACCGATCGCCGGGTTGCAGGACATCTGACCCAGGGTCTCAATGTTGTGGGTCAGCAACAGCGTGCGGGACCCCATGCGCGCCGCTGCCAGGGCAGCTTCGGTACCGGCATGGCCGCCGCCGATTACGATGACATCGAAACGATCCGGGAATTCCACAAAAACACCTCAGGTGACGGGATAAAATGGGTGCGAAGTATACCGTTTACACCAAAAAAATTGCAGGGGGCGTGCGCATTTTTTAACCAGCCCAAATAACAAACCTGACCTTATGTTCCATATTTGACAAAAAGTACTTGTGCGTCATGCGCTTGGCGGGCGCTTCTGAGAAAACTTTTCAAGAAAGTTATCCACATCCACGTCAGCTTTCGAATACCGTAAAAAATGACCTAAGTTACTGTTTTATTTTATTTCACATTTAGCTAACGGCGAATAACCCAAAGGTTATCCCTAAAGTTATCCACAACATCCGGAGTTTCACGGACTGGTCAGACCGCATCGCCCCGTAACCGGCGCACTTCCGCTTCCAATCCCTCGGCGGATACCTGCTCCGGCGCCCAGGGTGCGCCCGCGACCAGGCCAATCTTCGACCAGAAGCGCTTGGGCGGATGCGATCCGGCGGCGCCACCCTTGTGGCTGAACACGCTGCCCCACAGACCTTGCAACGCCATGGGTACCACCGGCACCGGCGAGCGCTCGACGAGGGTTTCGATACCGCGGCGGAACTGGTCGATTTCGCCGTCGGTCGTCAGCTTGCCCTCAGGAAAAATGCAGACGATATTTCCGTCCGCCAGTTCTCCGGCAACCTTGTCCATGGCGGCCTGGTAGACCTCGGGTTTCTTGCTTTGGGGCGCAATGGGAATGGTTCGGGCAAGACGAAAGAATCCCCCCAGCAAGGGCAGGTTGAAAATGCGGTCGTCCATCACGAACCGCACCGGCCGTTTGACGGCGCCCGCGATCACCAGCGCATCCATATAGGACACGTGGTTGCAGACCAGCAACGCCGGCCCCTCGTCCGGAATCTGGTCAAGCCCCTCGTGACGCACCCGATAGATGGTGTGGGACAGGCACCAGATGACGAAACGCAGGGCGAATTCCGGCACCTGCTGGTAGACGAAGGCCGCGACCACCAGGTTGGCGATGGACAGCACCAACAGGAACCCGGGAATGGTCAGCCCCACAAAGCCCAGCAGTACCACGCCGACCAACGCGCTCAGGACCATGAACAACGCATTGATGACGTTGAGCGCCGCGATGACCCGGGCCCGCTTCTCCGGGTGAGCTTCCTGCTGGACGAACGCATACAGCGGCACGATAAACAGGCCACCGAACAGGCCCACGCCCAACAGATCGGCCAGGACGCGAAGTCCCGAAGCGGTGGTCAGCATCGACCACCAACTGGTCTCCACCGGCGCCTCCGGCACGCTGAAATACAGGTCCAGGCCGAACAGGCTCAGCCCAAGTGAGCCGATGGGCACGATGCCCAGTTCCACCCGGTGGCCGGACAGTCGCTCGCAAAGCATCGACCCAGCCGCGATGCCCACGATAAATACCGCCAGCAATACCGTGACCACGGATTCGTCGCCCAGCAGATCCACCTTGGCGAAATTGGGAAACTGGGTCAGGTAAGCCGCGCCGAGGAACCAGAACCAGGAAATGGCGAGGATGCTGAGAAATACCGAATGCTTTTCCCGCGCGATGGCGATCAGGCCCCAGGTTTCGCGCAGGGGTTGCAACCGCAGTTTCAATAGGGGGTCAGCCGGCGCGACAGACGGAACCTTCCGGGCCGACAGATAACCGAGAATCGCCAACAGGACCACACCGATGGCCGCAATTCTGGTGGCGCTCCCGAAACCCATAATCACCCCGGCCGCCAGCGTACCCAGCAGGATGGCGACGAAGGTGCCCATCTCCACCAGCGCGTTGCCGCCTACCAGTTCGTCGTCGGTCAGGACCTGGGGCATGATGGCGTACTTTACCGGCCCGAAGAAGGTGGACTGCGCACCCATCAGGAAAAGCAAAACCAGTAGCAGCGGATACCAGCCGAACCACAACCCGACAGCGGCGACCAGCATGATCAGGATCTCGGCGAACTTGACCCGGCGTATGACCAGCGCCTTATCGTACTTGTCCGCAATTTGCCCTGCGATACCGGAAAACACCACGAAGGGCAGGATGAAGAGTCCTGCAGCCAGGTTGACCACCACATCGGTGGATAAGCCCATCATTCCCCCGGCGATACTGTAGGTCACGATCAGCAGCAGGGCGTTCTTGAAGAAATTATCGTTGAAGGCGCCAAGAAACTGGGTCAGGAAGAACGGCAGAAACCGTCGTTCACTCAACAACCGGAACTGACTGTGCTCCGCCATAGATATCCATCCTATATCTGCAAGCAAATCCGTGGACAGGATGCGCAGAAGTCTGCGTCAACCCCGCGTCCCGCGCAAGCGGCGACATAAAGGCGCCACTAACCGTTCGCCCGCATTTGACGCGCTCGCACCAATCGAGAGCATCTTCCCGTGATTCCACTCGAATAAAATATGATCTATGGTTTATTGACGCCAACTGACATTGGGTTGCGCCATAAAAATGGTCGCATGGCACGTCCTTCGCATTAGTAATGGGCTGGGACAATTTTCTGGAACAGTTTTGGCGGGAATGCCAAAGCTCAAACTGGCCGGAGTGCTGCAGGCGCGCTACCACCAGGGCCGTTGCCCTGACGACGATAGTGCCTTGATCACAGACGAGTCCGTTTATGTCGTACGTCTCCTCGCTGAAAACCGCGCTCGACCGCTCCCGCAGACATCCGACCTGCGATTACAGTCTTGCCTCCGCCTTCCAGCCCATCTTCAGCCCCACCCACCAGCGTCTTGTGGGTTACGAGGCCTTGATGCGCGCGTCGCTCGATGGCGACCCGGTTTCACCCCTGGAGGTCTTCGAACAGGCCCAGCAACTACAACTGACCGAGCAGTTGGACCGGCAACTGCAGGCCACGCATATCCAGGCTTTTACCCAGCACGCCCCCAATACCTGGCTGTTCCTGAACATAAGCCCGACCACCTGTGTCCAGCCGGACCAGGCACTCAACCACCTGCAAACCGCTTGCAACGAACATGGCCTGCACCCAGCCCAAGTGGTCCTGGAAGTCGTGGAAACGACTACGGAAAACAAGACAGAACTCCTTGAGTTCGTCCGCAAAGCCCGTCATCGCGGTTTCCAGATCGCTATCGACGATTTCGGCACGGGGGATTCCAATTTCGAGCGGGTGTGGCAGCTGGAGCCGCTGATCATCAAGATCGACCGCAGCCTGCTGGTGAACGCGGAGGCTCACAGCCGCGCCCGGCAGCTCCTCAACGGCCTGGTCAGCATGATTCGCGAGAGCGGTAGCCTGGTGTTGATCGAGGGTATCGAAACGCCGGAGCAGGCGCGTATCGCCCTGGCCACCGAAGCCGACCTGATGCAGGGGTTCCTGTTCGGTCGCCCCGAACCCTTGGGCAAACCGCGCGCGGCGCCGGAGGTGGATTTCGCCCAGCACCTGGATAACTACCGGCGCCATTCCCTGCAGGACGGTCTCCATCAGGAAGGCTTCCTGCGCCTGCTCCGCTACGAAGTACTGGAAGCCTGTCATCGAGTCGCTGCCGAAGCCTCCCTGGCAGATGCCTGCGCTGGGTTACTGCAGATTGCCGGCATCAAACGCTGCTTCGTGCTGGATGCGCAGGGTATCCAGCTGGGCGGCCTGGCCAGCGAGACCAGCGCCCATCGCGACATCCAGTTCAACCCGCTTTACCAGTCCAGCGGCGCTTGCTGGGCGCACCGGGATTACTTCCGCCGGGCCATGGACCGCCCGCACAAGATCAACGCCTGCCGCCCCTACGTGGCCCTGCCTGATGCGGTGCGCACGGTTACCCTTTCCGTGTGCCTGAACGTGCAAGGCGCCACCAAGGTGTTCTGCGTCGACCTGCATCCGGACGCGTTATTCGATGGCCAACTGGTGATTCCGGATACGCTTTGACGCGGAAGTACGAAGCTCCCGGATAGTGCTAACCAGGGGGCTGGTCGAAGGGACGGCCATCCGTAACCGCGAAATCGAACCACACGGTCCCTTCTGACTCCCCGATACCTAGGCCTGATCTTTCCGAGGCGCCTGGGCCCCCGAAGCGAGCGCCCCGGAACTACCATTCTGGTGGATCTGCTCGTCCAGGGCCTTCTCAACCGCATTGGTGGACTTGGCAAACCGGGCAATCAGGTTATACAACACCGGAATGATGAACAGCGTCAGTGTAGTCGCGAAAATCAGCCCCCCGAGGACTACGACACCAATCGCCGCCCGACTCTCCGCGCCGGCACCGGTCGCGATGACCAGCGGAACGGCGCCGAAAATCGTTGAAATTGTCGTCATAAGTACAGGACGAAAACGCAGGATGGCCCCTTTGACGATGGCATCGTGAACGCTGTAGCCCTCATCCCGTAACTGGTTGGCGAACTCCACGATCAGGATGCCGTTCTTTGCCATCAGTCCCAGCAGCATGATGATCCCGATCTGGCTATAGATATTGAGACTGATCCCCGATAACGCCAACGCCATCAGCGCCCCGGTAATTGCCAGCGGTACTGACAGCATGATGATCAGAGGATGGATCCAGCTCTCGAACTGGGCCGCCAGCACCAGGAACACGATGATGAACGCCAGGATAAAGGTCACATAGATCGCATTCGACGATTCCTCGAATTCCCGGCTCAGCCCCTTGTAGCTCACCCGGGCTTCCGGTGGCAGGTTATCCACAGCCCGTTGGTTCATGTATTCCAGGGCCGAGCCGAGATCGTAGCCCGGCGCCAGCGAGCCGCTGATCACCACCGCCGGCAGCCGGTCGATCCGGCGCAGATCCGGGTTGGCACCGATTTCCTGGAGGTTCACCAAGGCGCCCAACGGAATCAAATCCCCACCTTCACGCGGGCGCAGGAAGATATTGCTCAGGTCCGAGGGCGTGGCGCGGTCGGCATCACCGGCCTGAAGGATCACATCGTATTCCCGGCCCCGGTCCAGATAGGTCGTAACCTGACGCGAGGCCAGCATGGTCTGCAGGGTCAGCCCGACATCCTCCACGGTCACGTCCAGATCCGCCGCCCGCTGACGGTCCAGGGTGACGCGCAGCTCCGGCCGGGTCAGTTCGAAGTCGGTTTCCAGGTTGAGCAGGTTGGGATTTTCCTTGGCCCGCTCGAGGATCTCCTCGCTCCAGCGCTGCACGGTGTCGTAGTCCGGGCCACCGATCACGAACTCGATCGGCTGGTTGAATCCACGTTGACCGAGACCGGGCGGATTGACCGCCACCGAACGTACCCCCGGCACTTCCGCCAGTTTCGGGAACAGCTCGGCGCTGATCGCCTGCTGCTTGATCTCCCGGTCTTCCCAGGGCGTGAGGCCCATGATCAGGAAAGCATTGTCCGCCTCGCCGCGGAAACCGACGATAGCCAGCAGACGATCGGCGGCCCCTTCCTCGATGTAGGGCATCAGCCGTTCCTCGATCTTCTGCACATGGTGGTCCGTGTATTCCACCGTCGACCCCCGCGGCGCCTTCGTCGGCATAATGATGATGCCGCGATCCTCCGTGGGCGCCAGTTCCTGGGGCAACGAGGGGAAGATCACCGCCGCCAGCAGGATGCCCGCCAATCCCAGACCCAGCAGCAGGCCGGGCTGGCGCAAGGAGAAGCGCAGGAGTCGTTCATAGCCGTTGTTCAGGGTGCCGAACGCCTTCTCGGATGCGGCCCACAGGCGGTGTCCCTCGACCGTTTCCGGACTGTGCTTGAGCCACTTGGAACACAGCATCGGTGTCAGCGTCAGCGCAACCAGGCTTGACACAATCACGGCGCTGGCCAGGGTGAAGCCGAATTCACCGAACAGTCGGCCGATGTTGCCGCCCATAAAGGAAATAGGCACGAAGACCGCTACCAGGGTCAGCGTGGTCGCAATAACCGCAAAGGCCACCTGGCGGGCGCCGAAGAAGGACGCCAACAAGGGCGGCTCGCCTTCGTCGATGCGGCGCTGGATGTTCTCAAGCATGACGATGGCATCGTCAACCACCAGGCCGATAGCGAGAATAATCGCCAGCAGTGTCAGTACGTTGATGGAGAAGCCCATGGTGCCCAGGCCGATAAAGGCCCCGATGACCGCCACGGGAATTGTCACCGCCGGAATCAGGGTGGCGCGCCACGAGCGTAGGAAAATGAAGATGACCAGGATAACGAGGGCAATGGCGATGCCCAGGGTCACCATCACCTCCTTTATCGACGCGCGGATAAAGATGGATTCGTCATAGCTCTGCTGGATGGTGACTTCCGGCGGCAGGGTTTCGCGGATCTTTGCCATCTCGGCCCGGACCCGATCCGAGACTGCCACCGTGTTGGCCTTGGACTGACGGATCACCCCCATCCCGATGGCGGTGCGGCCGTTGGCCCGCAAACGGCTGGTATCGGACTCCACGCCCATCACCACATTGGCCACTTCACCCAAACGCAACAGGTCGTTGCCATCCCGGCGGATCACCAGGTTACGGAACTCATCCACAGTCGATAACCGCCCCTCAGCACGGACGGTGAAATCCCGGGTGCGGGATTCAATCGACCCGGCCGGCAGCTCCACGTTGTTGGCGCGCAGGGCCTCTTCCACCTCCGCCACGGTGATGTTGCGCGAGGCCAGTTTCTCCCGATCGAGCCAGACGCGGATGGCATAGCGCCGTTCGCCGCCAATCTGCACGTCGGCCACGCCATCGAGTACCGACAGGCGATCCACCAGAACTCGCTCGGCGAAATCGGAGAGTTGGGCGCTGTCCCAGACGTCGCTCTGCAGGGTGACCCACATCATCGGCCGGGCATCGGAATCGGCCTTGCGCACCACCGGCGGATCCGCTTCCTCCGGCAGCTCGTTGAGGATACGCGAGACCGCATCACGCACATCGTTGGCGGCCACGTCGATATCGCGGGAGGTGTTGAATTCGATGGAGGTGCGGGACTCGCCCTGCTCGGTGCTGGACTCGATAGAGCGTATACCTTCAACACCGCTGATGGCGCCCTCGATCACCTGGGTGATCTGCGTATCCACCACTTCGGCGGCAGCGCCCGTGTAGTCTGTGGAGATCGAAACTTCCGGCGGATCAATATCCGGGTACTCCCGGACCGGCAGGCCGCGCAGGGCTGCCAAGCCAAAAACGAGGATCAGCAGACTGATGACCGTGGCGAAAACGGGCCGTTTAATGGAAACATCGGAAAGCACCATGCTCAACCCTCGCGACGGGTCGGCCAACCGCCGCCGATCAGGGCGCTATCGCTTTCAAGTACGCTGATGCCATCGCCGGTGCTGAGTCGGTCCTGACCGGTGATGATCACCGCATCCTCCGGCTTGAGGCCGTTGACCACCTCCACCTTGCCCGGCTCGCGGGTACCCAGTTCCAGCGGTTGCCGACGTGCCTCGCCGTCCACCGCAATGAACACGTACTGGTTGTCGCCGCGGGTCAGGACCGCCTGCTCCGGGATCACCAGGGCACGGCGGCTTTGCAAAGTGAGCGAGACCGCCATGAAAAGCCCCGGCCGAAGCTTGCGGTCGGGATTGTCGATGACCGCCTTCACCGGCAGTGATCGGCTCAGCGAATTGAGCCGTGTGCCCAGTTCCGAAAGCGTGCCGCTGAAGTTCTGCCCCGGATACGCGGCCGTGCTGGAACGCAGTACCTGGCCGCGGTCGATCTGGCCCAGGTAACGTTCGGGTACGGAGAACGTCAGCTCCATTGGGTCGATGGCGTCGAGGGTGGTGACGCTGTCGCCGATGTTGAGGTAGGTGCCGACGCTCACATCCCGCAGCCCGACCACACCCGCGAACGGCGCTTCGACGCGATGGTTGTCCAGTCGGGTTTCGGCGGCAACCTTCTGAGCCTCCGCGACGCTCAGGGCGGTGCGCAGTTCGTCCACCTGGGACTGGGAAATACTGTTGTTGGACTGCAGGCGCGAGGCACGGTCATACTTGGTGCGGGCATCCTGCAATTGGGCCTCGGCGACCTGAAGATCGGCGCGGGCCTGACGGTCGTCGAGCTGGACCAACAACCGGCCTTTCTCCACCGGCTGGCCCTCATCGAAGTTGAGCCGCACAATACGGCCGCTGACTTCGGCAGTAATCATCACATCTTCCCGGGCCTGCAACGTACCGACGGCTTCCACCACGTCCTGCACTTCCGCCAAGCGCGGATAGATCACATTGACGTTCGCCGGTGGACGCTGCCGCTGTTCCGCCGTCGCTCCCGCCTCCTGTTGCATCCACAGGAAGCCAGCTCCGCCTGCCGCCAGTACAAGCACGATAAAGGCAATCAGGATTTGCCTGCCCATTGTTGTCTCCATTGACCCGAGCCGGAGCGCCCAGCTCCGTCAATTGTTTTATTATTCGTCCGGCGATGACCGTTGGATAACCAGTACGATCTCACCCACCGCTACGCCCCACTTGCTCATCCCGGTTTCGTTGATCACCGTGTCGGGCGTTACTGCGTACATCCAGTCATCCATACGCACATCGAGGGTGTCATCACCGTAGGGCACCCGCAGGACGTAGTTCATGTGAATCGTATTCCCCCGCGACTGCATCAGACCCGGTTCGACCACATCGCCAGCGGTCGCCCGATAACCGTTATCCACAGGCTGCAGGGTCCAGACCCGGGTCTGGACCTCGCCGTCATCAAAACGGAAGACTTCATCGAGGGTGCCGACGCCCTGCGCGTTCCAGCTCGCCGAGATGTCGGCATCGAAGGTGCGGATCACTTCGCCGGCGTAGTCTTTGACGATACCCCGGGCGGTTAGTTCACCCTGGAAAAAGTCGCGTGGATCGAGTGTCGGTTCACGACCCGCATAATCGTTGAGCTCCGGCCCAACGCAACCGCCCAACAAACCACATACAAAAATTACGCCTAACAGGCCGGGCGCACCAGCCCGAACGTGTTTCCGCAAGTAACTTTTCCACAAATAGGCTCGCATAATTTTCACCATGATGAATGGGTAGCGTTGCAACAGTCTTACGCGCCAGACAGAACCACGGACCAGCCGTACCCGGCCTCCGTCATTTCAGCCAATTGGCTAATCCGACAGGGGCCCTGGCGCTTTCCGTCAATGGCAGGGTTCACCGATTGTCGTAAAACGTGCAGCAACACTGGCCGAGCACATGCCGGCCTGACCGAATGAGTTGTACCGGACGGATAGGTGACACGATGCCCACTTACAAGGCGCCCCTGCGCGACATGAAATTCCTCATCAACGAGGTCTTCGACTATCCAAAGCACTACGCCTCGCTGAAATCCGGCGAGAACGCCACGCCGGATATCGTCGACGCTATCCTCACCGAATGCGGCCGCTTCAGCGAGGAAGTACTCAGCCCGCTGTACCAAAGCGGGGACGAGGAAGGCTGCAAGCTGGAAAACGGCGATGTGTCCACGCCCAAGGGCTATAAGGAAGCCTACGAGCAATACATGATGGGGGGCTGGCAGGGACTGTCCGCCCCGGAAGAGGTCGGCGGCCAAGGGCTACCCGCTTCCATGGGCCTGCTCAAACAGGAGATGATGGGTACCGCCAATTGGCCATTCAGCATGTACCCTGGCCTGTCGCTGGGCGCAATGAACACCATCCAGCTCCATGGCAGTGACGAACAGCGCCAGACCTACCTGGTCCCGCTCACCGAAGGCCGCTGGGCCGGCACCATGTGCCTCACCGAACCCCAGTGCGGCACCGACCTGGGCCAGGTGAAGACCCGGGCCGAACCCCAGGCGGACGGCAGCTACAAGATCACCGGCACCAAGATATTCATCTCTTCCGGCGATCACGACCTCACCGAGAACATCGTGCATATCGTGTTGGCTCGCCTACCGGATGCACCAAAAGGCACCAAAGGCATCTCGCTGTTCATCGTGCCCAAGTTCCTGCCGAACGGCGAAGGCGGTGTCGGCCAGCGCAACGGCGTCACCTGCGGCAGCCTGGAAAAGAAGATGGGCATCAAAGCCTCGGCGACGTGCGTGATGAACTTCGACGATGCCACCGGACATTTGATCGGTCCTGAGAACGAAGGCCTGAACTGTATGTTCACCTTCATGAACACCGCCCGCATCGGTACCGCCATCCAGGGCGTCGGACCGGCGGAATTGTCGTATCAGTGGGCACTGGAATACGCCAAGGAACGTCGCTCCATGCGCGCCCTGTCCGGCAAGAAGGATCCGGAGCAGGTGGCAGATAGCCTGATCCACCATGCCGATGTGCGCCGCATGTTGCTGACCCAGAAAGCCTTCGCCGAAGGCGGACGTGCCATGCTCTATGACGCGGCGCGACTGGCAGACCACATGGTGGAAGGTCACCTTGAGGGCGATGAAAAGAAGGCTGAAGCCTACGACGACAAACTCGGTTTCCTCACCCCAATCCTCAAAGGTTTCCTGACCGAGATGGGCTACGAGGCGGCCAACCTTGGCGTACAGGTCTTCGGTGGCCACGGCTATATCCGCGAGCATGGCATGGAGCAAATCGTGCGCGACACCAAGATCGCCACCCTGTACGAGGGTACCACCGGCATCCAGGCGCTGGACCTGCTGGGCCGCAAGGTCATGCTTTCGACCCAGGGCGGTGCGGTGCGCGAATTCACCCTGCGGATTTCCAACTGGGCGCGCCGCCAGGTGACCCACAGGAAAGCCCGCCCCTTCGCCTGGGAATTGCTGAAACTGGCTGCCCAGTGGAACGTCCTCACCGTGCGCCTGATGCTGACCGCCCGTAAGGACAGGGACATCATCAGCGCTGCGGCCAACGATTTCATGATGTTCAGCGGCTACGTGACCATGGCCTACATGTGGGCGCGCATGGCGGTCGTCGCCTACGACAAGCTGGAAAACGGCGGCGCGGAATCCGAGGCCTTCTACCGCGCCAAGATTGCCACCGCCGAATTCTACTTCGACCGGCTGCTGCCACGGGCCCAGGCCCATGCCACCAGCATGCTTTCGCCCACCCGCAACCTGATGCAGCTGGATGCACAGGACATGGCCTTTACCGGCTAAACCAAAACTCCATGCCCTTCCAAGTCCCGGTTACGACCGGGACTTTTTCATCGCACTTTAGCGGGAATCCGTGTAACGGAAAGCATTCCCGGGATGGGCAGCCCGGCGGGCCGCTCCGAAGCTGGAGCGTCGGCTACATTTCCTGGGTAACTCAAGCATGTAGCAGATGCTTCAGCTTCTGAGGCGCCGTAGGTGCCCATGGTCTTACAAATCGTGAGGAGGACTTCGAGCTCCCGTTACGTCAATCCGCGATGAAACCTTTTTGTGGCGAGGTTCGCGTCGGGCAAGACAGGGGTTGAAAAACCAATCCTTAACCCCGAATCTCTTATCGCTATTTTTCGCCAACGAGGTGAACCCTGGAAAATCATTAGACCAACCGCGAGTAGAGAAAACGAGTTCAAAAGTAGGAGGTTCGAATGGATACTCGATCTGACGACTTTTATCCCACCCGGCTGGAACGTCCCACATCCAGCTATGACCGACGCGATCCGGTTGTCCACAGCACAGGTGCGGCCCGCAAGGACGGCCCGCTCAGTGAAACCGAACTGGCCCGGTACGAACGCGACGGCTTCCTGGTGTTCAACAGCTTCCTCGATGAGACTACAGTACGCCGCTTCCGTGAGGACCTGCGCGCCTACGAGGAGGACGACGGTATCCTGCAGTCCGAAGGCACCATCACCGAGCCCGGCAAGCAGGAAATACGCTCCATCTTCGGCATCCACGAACTGTCCGCACGGTTCGATCGCCTGACCCGTGATCCGCGCTTGCTGGATATGGTGCAGCAGCTATTGGGCAGTGACGCCTACATCCACCAGTCGCGCATCAACTACAAGCCGGGCTTCCACGGCAAGGGCTTCGACTGGCACTCGGATTTCGAGACCTGGCACGCGGAGGACGGTATGCCGCGCATGCGGGCAGTCAGTTTCTCCATTGCCCTGACCGACAACACCCCGTTCAACGGCCCACTGATGCTGGTGCCCGGCTCCCACAAGACCTTCGTGCCCTGCGTCGGCCGCACGCCGGAAGACAATTACCAATCCTCGCTCAAGAAGCAGGAACTGGGTGTACCCAGTAACAGGGACCTCGATGCGCTGATCAGCCAGAACGGCATCAAGGCCCCCACCGGCCCAGCCGGTTCGCTCATCATCTTCGAGTGCAATACCCTGCACGGCTCCAACGCGAATATGACGCCCTGGCCCCGCAGCAACCTGTTCTTCGTCTACAACAGCGTGGAGAACGCACTCGAGCAGCCATTCTGTGGCAACAAGCCGCGACCGGATTTCCTGGGCAACCGTAACCATACCGAAGCCCTGCAACCGTTGCGTGATCGTGATCTGTCCAAGGTCGGCTGAAGCCCGCCCGGAGCTGAAGGTGGCCCGCGTTGGTCACCTTCTGCCGTCCACCCAGACTGTGACCTGCGACCAACGCCCGATCAACGGTTCGATGCCATAATCAAGCTGTTTGCTGCCAGATTGGAAGCAGCCTGATCGAAAACAATCCGATTGGATAACGCGAAAGCATCTGGGCCACCGATGACTGAGCCTTACCGGTAGTGCCGAGCCGTCAACAAGAGCCAGCCACGACCTGTAGGGATACATCGTCATGACAACAACCAGCCTGTCCGTTCGATTTTTAGTCGCAGCACTTCTCATCAGCCTGATCGGTGCCTGTACCTCTACGACCAATACGACCATCAGGAAGAAGGAGGTACTCGAAGAGACCGACAAGACCTATAACAGTCTCGTGGTACTGGCAGCTACCGGTAACATGGTCTATCGCAATGCCATAGAAAAGGCTCTAGCCGAGGAGCTGCTACAACGGAACTTCCGCGTGTTCCGTTTCCAGGACGGCGATCTGCCCTGGGACGATAAGGATGCGCTACGGGAAACCGTGGCCGAACAAGCCGAGGAGATCGGTGCTGACGGTGTACTGGTGGTCAGTTTCGTGCGCAAGGAGGATCAGGACGACTACGTATCCATGCAGGTCATCCAGGAACCCATCGTGACCGGTGTTGGGGCCCATGCCCATACCTACATGCGCACCACCGTGCAGCCGGGCTACTACGAAACCCGGAAAACCTACGTGCTCGAGACCACGCTGTTCGATGCAGAAAGCGAAGAGGCCGTATGGCGGCTATACTCTGATACTGTCAATCCACGTTCGGTGGAGGACGGCGCCCATCATTTTGCCGTTGCCGTGGCCGCTGTCCTGGAAGAAGACATCAAACACAGCGAGTGAGCCATGACGCAACGGATGCCCCTCATCGTTTCCACCCTGGCCGGGCTGATCCTGTCCGGCTGCGCTGGCCAGCAAACGGTTTCCCACGGCACCGACGATCCGTGCCAGACCCTACAGGCCGTCATCGACGACTATCCCAACGGTTTCGCCGCCTTTCGCGGCAAGGCGCGCAATACCAACCTGCTGACGGTGTACCAGGCGAAGGAACAGCTCATCGAGGGCCAGTGTGAAATCTGGGCCTGGAACCAGCAGGACACCGCCTATGCCTGTACCGTAGCGGCACCGGACCAGGAGGTCGCCGAGCAGCGCCACGAGCGTACCCGCGAACTCCTGCAGTCCTGCCTGGGTAGTAGCTGGGAATCCTCCGAAGTGGAACGCATACGGGACGCCGTGCCCGCCGGCATTGTGACCCGGTTTACCAATCCGAACTCGCCGGCCGTGGTATCCATCCACAGCATCATCCGCGCCACAGGCGCCCGGCAGCAGCGATCGACAGCCCTTTACATCGGCAGCCCGGCTCGGGTGAATACACTGACCGAATAGATCCCGCCATGCGGGACCCTGTTTCTCAGAACGAGGTGACCAGCATTCGGGCGGCCACCAGGAACAGCAGGGCCCCAAAGCACCGTTTGAGCGTTGGCGCGGGGATGCGGTGGCTCAGGGCTACACCCAGGGGGGCCGTGATCACCGTGAAGCCGGCAATCAGCGCCGCAGCCGGCAGATAGACGTAACCCAGGGACCATTCGGTGATCTGCGTTCCCCACCCGGAAATCACATAGCCGATCGTACCGACGAGGGCCAGAGGTAGCCCCAGGGCGCTCGACGTGGCCACCGCCCGTTGCATGGGTACGTTGAAGAACACCATCAGCGGCACCATCACATTGCCACCGCCGATCCCCGCCAATCCGGACAGCGTACCGCTGAACAGCCCAAGGAACGATGTGCCCACTGGCCCGGGCATCGACCGGGACGGATTCGGTACCCAACGACTCAGCATGATGATCGAGACGATGAGCAGGAAGCAGGCAATGCCCATCTCCAGCACTACCGGAGGTAACCGGCCGGCGATAAAGCCGCTGACGAAACTGCCGATCACCACCAGCAAGGCCCAGCGCTTGAAGATAGTCCAGTCGACCGCCTTGCGTTTGATCTGGGCCCGGGCGGCGGAGATGGAGGTGAAAATGATCGTGCACAGGGAGGTGGCTACAGCGGAAATGACGACGAACTCGGCGGGGAAAGCCTGACTGGTCAGGATGATCACCAGCGCCGGGACAATCACCACGCCACCGCCGATTCCCAGCATCCCGGCCAGGACGCCGGCCACAATCCCCAGTACAGAACAGGCAATGATCATTTCCAACATGTCTTTCTCTCGTCTAGCGGGTTGTCTGACCGAGGCTTACGCCCTGGCCTCGTGGATCATGCATGGCTTCGCGCTGACCGTCTATGTTCAAGGCAATGGCGCCGGCCTGACCAGTGAACGGACTGAGTTCCGGCAGCCACTCAAGTTCGTGCCCGCGGGCGATGAGGCCAGAGGCTACGTCATCGCCAATGGGCGCTTCCAGCTTCAGATTCTCGCTACTGCCAAAAAAGCTCCGGCCAAGCAGAAACCGCGGCGTTGAAAGGGCAGCTTCTATCGTCTGTTCGTAGTCGATAAGTTGCGTTGCCAGCACCATCTGCGTCTGGGGCTGGCCATCGCCACCCTGGGTCCCGAAATAGAACTGCCGGCCATCGTCCGCGAGGTAGCAGGACGGGTTCAGGGTATGGGCCGGCCGCTTGCCCGGTGCCCAGGCGTTGGGGTGGTGGGGGGCCGGATCGAACCCCGCCGCCCTGTTCAACCAGAGCACGCCGGTATCGCCAATAAAACAGCCGGACCCGAAATCATGGAACAGGCTCTGGATCAGGCAGGCCGTGCGCCCGTGACGATCGCTTGCGGCAAACCAGACGGTATCCGCCGGGTGGGCGGGCTCCCTCCAGCCGGCTGCTCTACCCGGGTCAAGCCAGCGTACGTCCGCCTCGGCCTGGGCTGTGGATAACTGGGCCAGGAAATCCGTCTTACAGTGCCGGGGGTCGCACAACTGCCGATTGCGATTCTTCAATTGGGCTTTGATTGCCTCGACCAGGTGATGGTAATAATCAACGCCCCGATTGGGCATGGCGCCGATATTGACCCGGTCCAGGGCGTGCAGCGCACGCAGGGTATACAGACCCTGGCTCGGGGGCGGCAGGTTGTAAAGGGTGCCCTGACGATAGCGGATCTGGATCGGCCGACACAATTCGGCCCGGGTACGACGCAGGTCATCCTGGGTCAGGCCATTTCCAAGCGATCGGAAGCCGTCTGACAAAGCCAGCGCCAGGTCACCGTCATAGAAGTCGTCCACGCCCGCCCGGGCCAGCTGGCGCAGGGTTTCCGCCAGCTCAGGCTGGCGAATCGTCGTGCCTTCGGACAAGAGCTCGCCCTGCGCGTCACAGCAGAACGCTTTCAGATCCGGCATGCTGGCAATCAGGTCCCGTCGCTGGACTTGCCAGAAGGCCTGGGACGGACAAAGCGTCATACCTTCTTCTGCCAACCCGATGGCCTGTTCCAGCAAATGGGACCAGCCGAGCCTGGATCCCCACTGCCGCCGGCTCCAATCCAGGGCCAGGGACCAGCTGCGCAGCGCTCCCGCCGTGGTGGCTGCAGAGGCCGGGCCCCGCTCGGTGATCTGTTCCCCGTCAGGCAATCGTTGCCCGGCCTGGCCCAGACCGAGAATCGCGTCCACCTGCCTGCCATCGCTCAGCAACCACATGGCGTCGCCGCCGAGACCAGTCATATGGGGATAGACCACCGACAATACGGCGCTGGCCGCCAGTGTGGCGTCGATCGCCGTGCCGCCGGCGTCGAGGATAGCCAGGCCTGCTTCGCTGGCCTGGCGGTGGGGCGTGCAGATGACGCCGCCCTTAGATGTAGCTTTCTGTGGATAAGTCATCACCCTACTCGTTGACCGACGGTTCGTAGTCCGCCGCCGCCCGGTGCTCGGCGACGAATTCGGCGGTCATGGCGCTGACCGTTTGGACGTGCAGGCGCATCAAGCGGGCGACCCCATCCGCATCGCCGGCCATAATGGCCTGGACGATGGCATCGTGCTCTTCCCAGGATTTGCTCATACGGTTGGTCAGCCGGAACTGGGCGCGACGAAACGGCGCCAGGCGGGTGCGGGTGGCGAGAGCCAGGTCCTGCAGTTGCGGACTCTGGGCCGCCTCAAAAATCAGGTTGTGGAAATCCTGGTTATAGCGCGCGTACTCGTCGGTGGTGCCGTCGCGTACCAGGTGCACCGACTCCCGGTGAATCTGCATCAGCCGCTCGCGTTGTTCGCTGTTCATACGCAATGTGGCCAGACGCGCCAGCGCCGCTTCCAGTTCGGCCATGGCCTCGTAGAGATCGCCCAATGCCTGGGGCGACAGCGTGGACACCACGACACCGCGGTTGGGGCGGTGAGTAACCAGGCCCATGGCCGCCAGGTGACCGAAGGTTTCGCGAATGGGGGTACGGGAAACGCCAAAACGTTCCGCCATACCCTGGGCATCGAGCTTTATACCCGGTACCAGTCGGCCACTGACGATATCGTCCGCCAGGGTCTGGACAATCGAATCCACCACCGTGCCCTTGCGCACGCTTTGTTCTCCACTCATGGCCTCGCGTGTCCTTCTGCGGTCTCTGGCGGATGGGGAATCGCCGCCAATAGTTGCCGGGTATAGTCTGTGGTCGGCGCGTCCAGCAGTTGTCTGGCCGCCCCTTCCTCGACGATTTCGCCGTTCTGCATCACCATGATGCGGTCGCAAAGTAGCCGCACCACGTTGAGATCGTGGCTGATGAACAGGTAGCTCATGCCCAGCCGGTGTTTCAGGTCTTCGAGCAGGTTCAGCACGACCGCCTGAACCGACACATCCAGGGCGGCGGTGGGTTCATCCAGGATCAGCAACCGTGGCTCCAGTGCAATGGCGCGGGCAATTCCCACCCGTGCCTTCTGGCCACCGGAGAGCTGATGGGGGAACCGGTCCAGCAAGTGGGTCGGCAAGCCCACCAATTCGGCCAATTCGTTGATTCGCGTTTCCCGGCCGGCGCGTTTCATACCCGACGCCAACCGGGATAGTGGATCGCCAATGGACTGTGCCGCTGTCCAACGCGGATTCAGGCTGTCCGTCGGATCCTGGAACACCATCTGCAACTTGCCCCGCAACGGGTGCGCCGCAAACTTCGCACTGGACACCGTGCTGATATCTTCGCCCAGGAATTCGATGCTCCCGGCCGTGGTATCCAGCAAGCGCATGATCATTGCCGACGTGGTCGACTTGCCGCAGCCGCTTTCACCCACCAGCCCCAGACTTTCGCCCTGGTGCAAGGTAAAGGAGAGACCCTTGACTGCCAGGTGACCCTCCTCCGCGCCGGGCTTGCCGAACTGTTTCTTCAGGTTGCGCACCACAAGCAAGGGCTCGCCGATCGCGCCGGACTCAGGCAACGGCATGGCCTTCGCCTGCAGCTCCGGAGACAGGAGGTCTCGCACCGCCGAATCCTTGTGGGGCGTCGCTTTGAGCAATTGCCGGGTATAAGGCTGGCGTGGGTTGTGGAAAAGTGCCGAGGAGTCGTTGGTTTCAATCACCTGGCCTTTTTCCATGACCACCAGCCGATCGCAGTAGGCGGCTGCCAGCCCCAGGTCG
Organism: Marinobacter nanhaiticus D15-8W; assembly: GCF_036511935.1. Lineage (NCBI taxonomy): Bacteria > Pseudomonadati > Pseudomonadota > Gammaproteobacteria > Pseudomonadales > Marinobacteraceae > Marinobacter > Marinobacter nanhaiticus. The sequence goes on from NZ_AP028878.1 coordinate 5,325,048, forward strand.
TGGGTGATAAGGATCGTCGCCATATCGTACTCGTGGGTCAGTTCCACGATCAGATCCATCACCGCTTTCTGGGTGGTGACGTCAAGGCCGGTGGTGGGTTCGTCGGCAATCAGCAACCTCGGACGGCAAGCCAGGGCAATCGCAATCACCACCCGCTGGCACATCCCGCCGGAGAGCTCGAACGGGTAGGCGTGGAAACGTTTTTCCGGATCGCGAATCTTTACCGCCCGCAACATATCCACAGCCTTTTTCGCCGCATTGCTGCGGGTGGCCTGGCTATGCTGGATCAGGACATCGGCCACTTGCTGACCCACCTTGCGGATCGGATTCAGCGCGGCCCGGGGATTCTGGAAAATCATCGAGATTTCCCGGCCACGTAAATCACGCATGTCCTTTTCCCGGGCCTTATGGATATCCATACCGCCGTAGACGATCCGGCCATTGGCAATACTGCCGGCCCGGTCGAGGATGCGCATTACCGCGTAGGAGGTCACCGACTTGCCGGATCCGGACTCCCCGACAATCCCCAGGGTTTCGCCCTTGGCCAGCTGCAGGGAGACGTCATCGATCGCGCGGACAATGCCGTTGCGGGTGGAGAAATCCACGCTCAGGTGCTGGACATCCAGCAACGGTATACCTTTCGATATCTCGTTCATCCCGTCTCCTCAAGTGCGACGCTGGGGATCGACGAGATCCCGCAGGCCGTCGCCGATCAGGTTGAAGGTGAAAACCGCCAACATCAGGGCCAACCCCGGGAAAAGGGCCAGCCACCACTCGCCGGAAATGATGAAGTTGGCGCCTTCGGCCACCATGATGCCCCACTCCGGCGTCGGCGGTTGAACACCCAGACCGATAAACGACAGGCCGGCGGCATTGAGGATCGCCCACCCCATGTTGAGGGAGATCTGGACCATCATCGGCGGGAGGGTATTGGGGAAGACGTGGCCGAACAGCACCCGCAGTTCGGAATTGCCGGACAGCCGGGCCGCCTGCACGAAACCGACATTGCGGCGAATACTGACTTCGGCCCGGGCCATGCGCGCATAGAACGGCAGGTTGATGATGGCCGTGGCGTAGACGATGTTTTCCACCGTGTTGCCGGCCGCCGCGACGATACCCATGGCCAGCACGAACAGCGGGAAGGCCATGATGGTATCCACCAGGCGACCGGTGATCCGGTCGGTCCAGCCACCGAAATAGCCGGCGAAGGCGCCCATCACGGAGCCAATCACGAAGGAGATGGCGACCGCCGAGACCGAAATGAGCAAATCGAGTCGGGTTGCTGCAACCACACGGGAGAATACATCCCGGCCCAGGTGATCGGTGCCAAACCAGTGGGTGCCGCTCGGCGGCTGAAGCGCAGGCCCGACACCCGTGACTATCGGATCGTAGGGCACCAGCGCCGGCCCCAGGATCGACATCAATACGAATAGCGCGAACAGCCCGAATGCCAGGCCTGTCACGGGATTGTCTGCCATCACGTGTTTCAGGTGCTGCCAGTATCCGGACCGCGGTCGCGCAGCTGCGGGTGGCGTTTTGGGTGAGGTTATCGCGGTCATTTCAGCTCTCCTCGCCCACCCGCGGGTCGATCAGTGTGTAGATGACGTCGATCAGCAGGTTCAGGCCAACGAACAGCAAGGCCATACACAGTACAAATCCCTGGACCGCCGCATAGTCCGAGACCACCAGCGCCTCCACCGCAAAGGAACCGATACCGGGCCAGGCAAACACTTTTTCCACAAGCACGTTGGCACCCAAGAGGAACGAGAACACCATGCCAAGGGTCGTGACTACCGGTAAAAGCGCATTGCGGAAGGCGTAGGTGATCAGGACCCGGTGCCCGCTCAGGCCGGCTGCGCGGGCGGTGCGGACGAACTCGCTACCCAGCGTCTGCAGCATGGCAGCGCGGGTCATGCGAGCGATGGGGGCGAGCACAAAGAGCGTCAGGGTAATCAGGGGCAACGCCAGCTGTGCCAACGCGGCGCGGAAGACCTCCCAGTCGCCGGCAATCAAGGCATCTATGGTATAGAAGCCCGTTACCGGATCCGGCGGCAGATACAGGAGATCCAGCCGCCCCATGGGCGCCGGCGCCCAGCCCAGCAGGTAGTAGAAGACATACATCAAGGCGAGGCCGGTAAAGAAGATCGGCAGGGACACGCCGGCCGTTACCAGGAAACGGCACAGGTGATCGATCCAGCTATTGGGCCGGGTGGCGGCCATCACGCCCAGGGGTACCGCAATGACAAACGCCAGCAGCAAGGCCCCGAGCGTCAGTTCGAGGGAGGCGGGCAATCGGGTCGCCAGCTCCGAGGTGACGCTCTGGCCTGTGGATATTGCCGTCCCCAACTCGCCCTGCGCCAGGTCGCCGACATAGGCCACGAACTGGATCGGCATGGGCTTATCCAGCCCCAGGTTCTTGCGCACCGCCTCGATGGACTCGGCATCGGCCATCTGTCCGGCGAAATACGCCGCCGGATCTCCGGGGAGCGCCCGGGTCAGCAGGAAGCACACCACCAGGATGCCGAAAATGGTTGGAATGGCCTGTAGCAGGCGCATTCCAACCCGGCGGCTCTTGATCGCCAGGGACATAGCAGGCTCCTTGCCGAATCAGGCGGGCTTGAGGGGGCGCACGTCCATCTGGCGATGGAACCAGTATTCGTACCCCTGGATGTCGGGGCTCATGGCCACGTTGAGGGTCGGCTGCCACAGGGGTATCCGCGGAATATCCTCAAACGCCATTTCGATCATCCGTGTCACGTTGGGCGCGTAGCGGGGATCGTCCATTGGCATGTCCAGTGTTTCATCTACCAACTTGGCCATCTCCGGATCGCCGTAGTTGTAGGAATTGAACAGGTTGCCTTTGATGTAGGCCCAGAAGAAGTAATAGTCCGGCGTGTTGAGCCAGCCGCCGAAGTTCTCCATATGCAGCGGCAGCTTCTTTTCCACCAGGGCGATGGTCCGCCAGTTGGCGCCGGGGATCTTCTCGATGGTGGTCCGGATGCCGATCTTGCCAAGTCCCTGTTGAATCAGCAGCGCCGCAGGTTCTGCCCAGTCCGCATGGGACAGGCTGAAGGAGAGCGGTACGTCGAAGCCATCCTTGTAGTCGGTCTGGCTCAACAGTTCTTTTGCCTTTTCCAGGTTGTAGTCGTAGGGCGAGGGTTGGGGCCAGGCAATGGAATCCACGCCGGCGATGCCGCCCCACATGGGCACACCCTGGCTGTAGGCCGCCTGCTCGAAGATCGCCTGGTAGGGAATCGCCCACGCCACCGCCTGGCGGACCCGCTTGTCCTGGAAGGGTTCGAAATTGAGGTTGGTGCACAGGGAATAGATGCAGTTCTCTATAGGCGTACTTACGACCTTCACACCGGACTTTTCGGCCAGCTCCTTGGCATCCTTGTTGGGGATATTCTGGGAGATGCCGACATTACCCCGTTCGATCAATGCGCGGCGGGTCGACTGGGCCGGTATCTCCCGCACAATCACCCGCTGGAAACCTGGCTTGGGGCCGCTGGCCCAGTCTTCATTACGTTCGTAGACCAGCTGCTGGCCCGGGTCCCAGCGGTTGACCTTGAAGGCCCCCGAGCCGGCCGGATTGCGGTGGAGGTAATCCGTTGCCCAGGGATCATCATCGGTGGCTTCTTCTTTCGCGACGGTGGCATTGATGACAATGGGAATAGGCGTTGCCAGATCCGGCAATGACAATTTCGACGGGAACGGCAGGGTGATACGGAAAGTGCGGTCGTCCACGGCCTCGAACTGTTCCGGACTGGTAAATCGGCCCGCCTTCATCTGTACGGTTGGAAAGCCGCCGAGAGAAACAGCCCTATCGAACGACCATTTCACGTCGTGGGCGGTGACCGGCTTGCCGTCCCAGAAGGTGGCGCCTTCACGCAGGGTAAAGGTCATGACGGTACCGTCTTCACTTATTTCCCAGGACTCGGCCAGTTCCGGCTCTACGTTGTCGTAATCGTATGAGAGGGAACCATCGTCGAGGGTCTTGGTGCCGAAGGTAACCAGACGGTCATAGCAGTTGATGGCCACCTGGTAGCTGTCACGGTTGGTCCCGCTCCTGTGGATATCCAGGCTGTTGACCGTACCGCCGAAGACGACCACCGCGGTATCCGAGGTCGCCGCCTGGGCAGGCATGGATTTCAGCAGTGGCAGGACGCTGGCTCCAAGGGACAGGGCGGTTGCCCCCTTGAGGGCTCCTCCAAGAAAGTCACGGCGCTTCATTTTGCATGCTCCTTCGCATTTTAATTAGCGAATGTGCATGCACCTGATGTGCCAGCGACGAATTCCGGCCTTCTCAGTAGCTCAATAAATACTTATAAATTAGTTATTTACATGTATAGGCAAGGGTCATTGCGAGGTTTGTATGCAGATAGAGAAACTTCCCGTGAATTTGGTATGCACTATTCACAGGCAGAAAAACGGATAGCGCACCAAAGGGCCGCCCTGACATAAAAGGCTGGTGCAGGAGCCCATAAAAAGGTTCATCGCACTTTAGCGAGAATTCTTGTAGTGCAGAGCAGTCCGGGAATGGGCAGCCAGAGGACTGCTCCGAAGCTGAAGCGTCTGCTACATTTTCCAGATAACTCGAGCATGTAGCAGATGCTTTAGCTTCTGAGGCGCCGAAGGTGTCCATGGTCTTAAAACGCGTGCAAAGGACACCCGGCTCCCTGCCACGCCAATGCGCGATGAACCACAAAAAAGCCGGTACTGGATGACGCCAGTACCGGCTTTTCTTCTAGCTATCGATCAAAGACCGTACTTGTCCTCGATCGCTTCGTACATGCCGTTTTCACGAATGGTTTCCAGGCCTTCCTTCAATTCCTCGATCACCTCGTCCGGGGTATTCGGGTTCATGGCCAGGTAGAGTTCGGTCTTGTTGAACGAGTAGACCGGCACCAGACCTTCCACATCCTGCTGGGAGGCGAAGTAGGGACCCGCCAGGCGATCAGCGATCCACAGGTCGATCTGCTCTAAAGCCAGACGCTTGGGGTTGAGGTCGTCACTATCCAGTTGGGACACCGTGTAGCCACGCTTGAGCAGGTACTCGGTCATGACGTCACCACGGTAGCCCCCGATGGTCATGCCCTTGGCGTCTTCCAGCTCATCCATTTCGATATCGCTGCCCGGGGGGGCAAAGACGGTCCACAGGTTGCGGGTCAGAGGGCCCACCCACTTGAATCGCGGTGCACGATCCTCGGTGTACGTAGTGCAGAAGATACCGTGGTTGGGCTTGTCCAGTACGCGGTTGTAGCCGTAGTCCCAGTTGCGCAGCTTGATGATGTATTCCAGGTCGGTATGGGACATGATCGCCTTGACCATTTCCGTGCATAGACCATCGATATCCTCCCCCGTGTGCTCAAAAGCGCGGCCGGAGGCGCTCATGTTGTAGGGCGGGAAGTTTTCAGTGTAGAAATAAAGCTTTTCGGCAGCCTGGACACCGGTCGCCGGCAACAGGGACAGGGCGAGCAACCCCAGAACGAGCACTTTGCGCATGGCAGGGAATCTCCACGATTTCTTTTTTCTTCGCAGTCCGGAAGGACTCCGGACGAAAGGTAAATCGTCCGAAAGTCTACCCTAAGGCCGGACCGCATTGCGTCTGCTTCCCTGTTCGTTTTTGTAAAACTGCGGCGTATGTAAGCCTATGAATCAACGTACTAAATTTTTATTCACCTGTTAATTCATACACCTAACGATGGCTAGAGTCCGTACTTTTCCTCGATGGCGCCGTACATACCATTGTCGTGGATGGCCTTAAGGCCCGCTAGCAATTCCTCAATGACTGCGTCGGAGGTCTTGGGATTCATGGCCAGGTAGAGTTCGGTCTTGTTGAAGGAATAGGCCGGTATCAGGCCATCGACGTCCTGCTGTGAGGCCATGTAGGGACCTGCCAACCGGTCGCCGATCCAGACGTCGATCTGGCCCAGGGCCAACCGCTTTGGGTTCAGGTCGTCGCTATCGAGGGCCGATACCTTATAACCGTGCTTGAGCATGTAGACCGTCTTCACGTCATTTCGATAGCCACCGATCGTCATACCCTTGATATCAGAGAGGCTGTCGATCGTCAGCTTGCTACCGGGCGGCGTGAAGATGGTCCATTCGTTGCGGGTCAACGGACCGACCCATTTGAATAACGGCGCACGATCCTCGGTATAGGTGGTGCAGAACAGGCCATGGTTGGGCTTATCCAGCACCTTGGTGTAGCCGTAGTCCCAGGTCCGCAGCTTCATGCGGTACTCCAGCTCGGTGTGGGACAAGATGGCCTTGACCATCTCGGTACACAGGCCCTCGATACGGTCCTCGCTATGCTCAAAGGCGCGGCCGGAGATGCTCATGTTGTAGGGCGGGAAATTTTCAGTGTAGAGGTAGATCTTCTCCTTATCCGCGCCCTGGACAGCAGCGGGTAACAACAGGGTCAGCAACAACGAGCAGAAAACAGGAACCTTGCCCATGACTTGGATCTCCGGGGGGTGCATCTCAACTTCAGACACCGGGAGATTGCATAGTCCAAGCCAGTTTTATCGGTTCGCGTAAGCTCGCATCAACACTGGAGTTTTCCCCCGGAAACCATGATCTCATCGCGCAACGTGTTGAAATCATGGTTTGTATTGGTGCCCCCATGCGCGCTTTGGGGGCACTATCAGGCTACTTGCCGATGCAGAAACTGCTGAATATCTTCCCGAGCAGATCGTCCGGCGTCATCGCACCGGTAATTTCCCCCAGAGCATCCTGGGCCATCCGCAGGTCTTCGGCCAGGAGTTCGCCTGCTCCATACCCCTCCAACTGGGCTTGCCCCTGAACCAGGCAGTCGCGGGCCTTTTCCAGGGCAACCAGATGACGGCGGCGGGCCAGGAAACCACCTTCGGTGGTGGTCGCATATCCCATACAGGCTTTCAGGTGATCCCGCAGGACATCGAGTCCCTCGCCGGACTTGGCAGCGATGCGAATGATCGGAGCAGCGTCGTCATCACTGTAGCCGGCGGCCTCGCCGCTCAGGTCGACCTTGTTGCGGATCACCGTCAGCGGCGCATTGTTCGGCAACTGATGGATAAAATCAGGCCAGATCGCCTCGGGCCGGGTTTCACCGGTTGTGGTGGCATCCACCATCAACAGGATGCGGTCGGCCTGCCGGATTTCGTCCCAGGCCCGGGCGATACCGATCTGTTCCACTTCGTCCGGGCTGTCACGCAAACCGGCCGTATCGATCACATGCAAGGGCATTCCATCAATGTGGATATGTTCGCGTAACACGTCCCGGGTCGTGCCTTCTATCGCCGTAACGATTGCCGCTTCGCGTCCGGCCAGCGCATTGAGCAGACTGGATTTGCCGGCATTGGGGCGGCCCGCGATGACGACCCGCATGCCGTCGCGCAGGATAGTACCTTGCTGTGCTTCGGCCAGGATCGTAGCCAGGTCGTCCATGATGGTTTGCAGATCCCCGGCGACCTTGCCATCCGCCAGGAAGTCGATCTCCTCTTCGGGAAAGTCGATCGCGGCCTCCACATAGATACGCAGGTGGGTAAGTGATTCCACCAACGTTTCGATACGCTGTGAGAAGGCACCCTGCAACGACCGGATGGCGCAGCGGGCCGCCTGTTCAGAACTACTCTCAATCAGGTCGGCAATGGCTTCGGCCTGGGTGAGGTCCACCTTGTCATTGAGAAAGGCCCGCTCGGAGAACTCGCCAGGCCGCGCCAGCCGTGCTCCCTGTTCACAGACTTCCCGCAGCAACAGATCCAGGATCACGGACCCCCCGTGACCATGAAGCTCGAACACGTCTTCACCCGTGAACGAGTGGGGGTTTGGGAAATACAGGCCCAGCCCCTCATCGATGACCGATCCATCGCTGGCGCGAAATGGCCCGTAGTGGGCATAGCGGGGTCTGGGAGCGAACCCGAGGATACGCTGGGCGATGATTCCGGCATCCGGGCCTGACAGACGAATAATCCCCACACCGGCCCGGCCGGGTGCGGTGGCAATGGCAGCAATGGTGTCGGTGGTGTGCATAGGTCGATTACCCGGCGCGGCCTGGAGCCAGCGTCAAACAGTCAAAGTGCATGCTAAACGAAACAGGGCCCCTTGCGGAGCCCTGTTAATCGGTTTGCCAAGTCCTGTGGATAACTCCAGGTCAGGCCTTCTTACCGATGCCTTCCGCCTCGATCTTGCGTGTGATGTACCACTGCTGAGCAATGGACAGCACGTTGTTCACCAGCCAGTAGAGCACCAGGCCCGCCGGGAACCAGAGGAAGAACACGGTGAAGATCAATGGCATCAGTTTCATCACCTTCGCTTGCATGGGATCCGGCGGTGTCGGGTTCAGGCTCATCTGGATGAACATACTCGCACCCATCAGGATCGGCAGGATGAAGTACGGGTCCATCACCGACAGGTCGTGTATCCACAGGACAAAGGGCGCATGTCGGAGCTGCACGCTCTCGAAAAGAACCCAATACAGCGAAATGAACACCGGCATCTGTACGAGGATAGGTAAACAGCCGCCCAACGGATTGATCTTCTCCCGTTTGTAGAGCGCCATCATTTCCTGGGACATCCGCTGTCGGTCATCACCGTAGAGTTCACGCAATCGAGTCAGCTGTGGCGCCACGGCACGCATACGCGCCATGGACCGATAGCTGGTCGCGGAAAGCTTGAAGAACAGCAGCTTGACCGAGACCGTCAGCAGAATGATAGCTACGCCCCAGTTGCCCACCAGATCATGGAACCAGTCCAGCACAATGAACAGGGGCAGGGCGATAAAGAACAGGAAGCCGAAGTCGACCGTGCGGTCCAGGTTCGGTGCGACGGTTTCCAGCCGTTCGATAATCTTTGGCCCCACGTAGGCACGAGCCCCGACTTCCGCCTGTTGGCCTGGCTCGACGGTCGTTGCTCCACTGACGAAGCCCATGACTGTGAGGTTATTACGCTGTGCCGTCTGGTATTTGTGCTGGCTGTCGGCGTCTGGAATCCAGGCACTCAGGAAATAGTGCTGTAGGAAGGCTATCCAGCCACCTTCAGCTGTGCGACTGATCGGATTCTCTCTCAGGTCCTCGAAATCGTACTTCTGGTACGGATCTTCGTTGGTACTCAGCACCATGCCCAGAAATGCCTTGATACCCAGGCTTTGTTGTGCGGTCGGGTCCCCGCTGCTATCACGGACGATCTTGCCGGCAAAGTTGGCTTGCCAGGCGGATTCCGACTGGTTGTCGATCAGGTAGCGGACGTCGATTTCGTAGCTGTCGCGCTGCAGGGTATAACGTTTGGTGACCTCAACGCCGCTATCGCTGGTGAACGTTAGGTCAACCGTTAGCGTGTCGGCATTTTCTCCCAGGGTAAAGTTGTCCTGGCTTGCCTGATAGGTAGGTATCGGTCCATTGCGGGAAGCGTCGAAACCGTCTCTGCCAATCATCCCGCTTTCCAGAACGTAGGTGCGGAACTGGTTGTTCTGGAGCAATTTAAGTGGTGCCGGGTCGTCTCGAGATTCCCGGTACTTAAGCAGGGAAGCTCGGGTAACGTTGCCCCCAGCCAGGTTGATATTCAACTCGAGTACATCCGTACGAACGGTAATCTGCTTGCCGCTATCGCTAGCCTGTACCGTCGAACCTTCCACCTGGGTCTGGCCCTGGTCTTCCGGTGTGGCGAATTCGTTGTCGCCGCCCCGGGCCGCATCGGGCGCGCTCAGTTCAGGAGCGGTATTGTTGGCGGATCCTTCCTGTTCTGCAGTTTGCGCAACCGGCTGCTGCGGGGCCTGGTGATAATCTTCGTTCCAGGCGAGCACCATCAGGTAACTGACAATGGCAAGGCCTATCCAGAGGATTGTTCTTTGAATATCCATAGGTTCAATGTGTCGGCTGGTTTGAATGGGAAGAACAGTGCTTATGGTGCTCGTTATTCGTATGTTCCCGACCGGAGTTCGGCGGTACCGGATCATAACCTCCGGCAGACCAGGGGTGACAGCGTAACAGTCGACGCAGGGTCAGGTAACCGCCGCGCAGGATACCATGACTTTCAATGGCTTCCATCGCGTAGGACGAACACGTGGGGTAGTGACGGCAGTGACTGGCCATCATGGGACTGATGGCATACCGGTAAAACCGGATGGGAAGCAGTACGAGCTGTCGCATCATCAGATCCGGTACCTCGGGTTAGCCGGAGGCATCATCCGCTTGACGGGCCTTGCGCCGCAAGCGCTGCCACAGCTCATTGAGAATTCGGTGAATGGCCGGATTCTCCAGATCAGCGAGACCTTGGCGGCCAAGGACGACGATATCCAAGGCGGGAAGATCATGCTGCTGGCGAAAGGTTTCCCGCACGATACGCTTTATACGGTTGCGCTGGACGGCAAGCCTCAGATTTTTCTTTGAGAAAATCAAGCCGATCCTGGCATGCCCCAGATCATTGGGGGTCGCCAGGATCAGGAAATGCCGGTGGGGAACGCGAACAGTAACTTGGCTAAAGACCCCACTGTAATCACGGGGCTTGAGCAAACGGTCCTGTTTGGTAAATGTCCCAGCCGGCATTGGAACCCGTCAGTCCCGATCAGGCTGACAGGCGGGCACGACCCTTGGCACGACGACGGGCAATGACCTTACGGCCGTTGGCAGTAGCCATGCGGGCACGGAAACCGTGAACGCGCTTACGCTTCAGGACGCTGGGTTGAAACGTTCTTTTCATGATGTCGATCTCACACTCGGATGTATTGAAAACGAATTCTGTCTGCTGACCAGTGCCTCCCGTGCGCCTGGGCGCAATCACTCGCCAGCCGGAGACCTGTCAAAAAATGAACAGTCAAAATAGGAGCGGGATTTTAGACAAAGCCGACCCGGAATTCAATCGATAAACGCGATCATTGGGTGAAAGTTCCGGTGGATCGTGGAATCTACTACTCGGGATGGTACGCCAAGGCCGGTCGCTGTTTTCCGTTCACACATGGGAGTCGATAACAGTTACTGAAAGTCTTTTTTCTTTTAAATGAATATAAGACAGTTACTGTTACTGTTAGTCATCCATGATTCTGTGGAAAAGATAACTTTATATATGTGAGTCAGTGCCTTAGAGGTTTGAGAAAGTTGGGTGTAAATGACCTTGAGCCTTGGGGAAAAGCCGTCATTGAAATGGGGATAACGTCCGGGTTCGAGTGAGAGGCAAGTTGTTCATGGATTCGAACTCAGGTTGTTCACAGGATTCCCGGGCGGGTAACCACAGAGGCCTGTGGAAAACTATTTTTCATTGAATTTCTGTACACAAGGCTGTATGTAAGTCAATAATTTATTGAAAAATATAAATAAAGTTATCAACAGGCTGTTTATGGAATCGGCTTTGGGGCTTTTGTTGGCCGTCTTCCGAGCGTAGAATGACCGGCTATTCAGGCTTTCCGCACTGCGTGTCGCACTCTTCCGGCTACTTGTTCTATGCAGGTATCCAGGGGCTGGCTTTGTCCAGTGGATAACATAGGAATCGATCAGGGTCGGTCCGTCGAACGCGAGAAGAAGAAAGCCACAGCAACTCGTAATCATCCAGAGGGTGTTGCAAACGTAACGAGCGAAGACCAGCAAGGCTGGACGTCCACAAAAAGTGCAGATTACCGATAGCCGATGAGAATGTTGA